>NZ_OZ246019.1:0-4756615 GCF_965230805.1 Marinifilum sp.
CCACATTGTGTACAGGCCAAAGAATCCATATAGTTTTTCCAGCTTACATCTTGAACATCTTTCACTCCGAAGCGAGCCACTTCTTCATTTTCATCGTAAGCAGCCTCAGGATCCAACATTAGTTTCACCTCTTTAGTAATACTCTCCAGATTAGGATATTTGGTCAATGGTTCCAAGTTTGCCAAAAAGACATTGGGAACCGAAAGAAATACGTGGAAATGTTTCGAGTAAGGCAAGTAGTTCGCAAAAACAAAGATCAATAATATATGTATCCACCAACCAGGTTCTTGTATCCATCCCAAATTCATGTTAATAATATCCACCAAAACTGCCGACACAGGATAAACCCCTTCATATCCATTTGGATGGTTGCTAATATAACCAACATTAAAAGCCAAAAGTGAAAGCATTAATAAACCAATAAAACCAAGTGCAATCTGTGCATCCCAATAGGATTTAGAAGACATTTCAACACCGGAAAATCTTTTGATTCGCAGAATGCTTCTTCTTAAGCTAAATGCTTTGATAAACACAATGATTAATAAAGCAAATACATCTCCCGATCCCATTACAACATCATAAAACCATCCTGTGAAGGCAAAGGATCGTTCCAATCCAAAAGCTCCATCAATCACGATCTCAATACTTCCCAAAGTAATCACCAAAAAACCCCAAAAAACCAAAGCATGCATTAAACCAATTACAGGTTTCCGGAAGATTTTGGTCTGTCCGAAAGCCACATCCAAGGTATGCGAAATTCTAGCTCCTATGTTGTTAATCGGATACGAAGGCTTGGTCAATTTAAAGAAAGCCCACAATCGTTTCACACTAAAGGAAAAAATACCCAAAGTGATCGCTAGCGATATGATGAAGAGGATCTGTTTGGTCATTGTTTTAGATTTATAGTATGTATATACAATTTAATTATTCCATAATTTAATACTATCGCACATCAAGAAGTCTTCTGTCTTGAAACTTAGGCTATGATTTTGAGTTCTTGAATGCCTCTGTCAATCTCGGTAGTACATCCATTACATCTCCTACAATTCCATAATCGGCCACACCAAATATTGGTGCTTCGGGATCGGTATTAATCGCAACAATACACTTGCTTCTGCTAATACCAGCCACATGCTGAATTGCACCTGATATACCTGCTGCAATGTAAAGCTTAGGAGCAATTACTTTTCCTGTTTGTCCAACATGTTCTTCATGTCCACGCCAACCTTCATCAGAAACTGGACGAGAACAGGCTGTTGCCGCTCCCAGCACCTCTGCTAACTCTTCAACAGGCCCCCAATTTTCTGGACTTCGCATTCCTCTTCCTGCTGCCACAACCAAATCTGCATCAGATAAAATTATTTTATCCTTTTGCTCTTCTTCCTCAATCACCTGTATTTTAAAAAGGCTGGCATCCACCTCAGGAGTAAATTCCTCAATGCTTACATCCACTTGATTTTCGACTAAACCAAAACAGTTCTTGGCAATGGTTAACACCTTCTTTTCAGAATCAATTTGAACATGACCGAATGCTTTTCCTGAGAATACCCTCTTCTTAACAACAAACGGATCCAAGTCAATTGGCAATTCCTGAACAGCAGCAACCATTCCGGCTTTCATTTGCACCGACACTCTGGGTGCAATTGCTTTTCCACTATTGTTATCACTCATAACAATCACACTGGCAGATTCCTTATCGGCAAGTTGCGAAATCACCTTTGCGTAGGCACGACTTGTAAGGACATTAAATTGTGCATCATTCAAGGCAATCACTCTATCTGCTCCATATTTCCCCAATGTTTTTAATTCATCATAGGAAACTTCCCCAATGGAAAGTACAATTAAATTTGTATATAGTTTATTGGCTAATTCTTTTGTATATGATACCAACTCATAAGTGGAATTCTTGAATTTTCCATTCCAATTTTTGGCAAATGCAATTACAGACATAGTCTAACTTTTTAAATTATTAGTATTTAGGTACGAGCTAATAAATGATTTAAGCATACTACTCATTCCTATTTTTTAAAAACTACAACAGGTCAAATAAATCTAGTATTAAAGCACTTTAGCTTCATTCTTTAATAGGTCAACCAGTTGCTCAGCTAATTCTGATTCAATCATTTTACATGCTCCTTTTTCTTCGGGCAATACGAACTTAACAGATTTTGTAAGTACATCTATTTCAGAAGCCGCCTTTACCTCTAAAGGCTTTTTGCGAGCCGTCATTATTCCCCTCATCGAAGGAATGCGTGGTTCTGTAGCTATTCCTTTCTGCACTACGGCAACAAAAGGTGTTTCGGTTTTCAGAACTTGTTTTCCACCCGGAATTGCCCTGCAAACTTGAATATCATCATCATCAAAATTCACTGAGGTAACCGAAGAAATCCCCGGATAATCCATAAATTCTGCAATCATAGAGCCAACCGAAGAACCATTGTAGTCGCTCGATTCAATGCCAGTAAATACAACATCAAAAGGGCTCTCTTTTAGAAATTCTGCAATTTGACCAGCTACATGGTAGGCATCAGCAGGACTGGCATCAATCCTTACCGCTTTATCAGCTCCTATGGCCAGAGCTTTTCTTAGCGTAGCATCTGCACCCGATCCTCCTACATGAATTACACAAATTTCATTCACCGAATTTCCTGCATCTTCCTTTAGTTCCATAGCACGAGTTAAAGCCAACTCATCCCAAGGATTAATGATCCACTGTACACCCGAATCATCAAATAAGCTGTCACCCTCCTTAAATTTAACTTTTGTAGTTGTATCTGGAACATTACTTATACATACTAATATTTTCATAAGCGTTTGTTTAAAGTATATGATACCGAGTCTATGGTATAATTGATATAAATCTTCGGTATATCATTATAAGTTACAATTATTAATATTCAATCTATCAATCCTCTGGAAATCACAATTTTTTGTATTTCAGAAGTTCCTTCATAAATCTGCGTAAGCTTTGCATCACGCATTAACCTTTCTACATGGTATTCTTTCACATATCCATATCCACCATGAATTTGAACCGCCTCTGTGCTTACTTTCATTGCGGTTTCAGCGGCATAAAGCTTAGCCATTGCACTTGCATGACCATATGGTTTTTCTTGATCTTTTAACCAAGCTGCTTTTAAGCAGAAAAATCGAGCCGCTTCAATCTCTGTGGCCATATCAGCCAATTTAAAAGCAATGGCCTGATGGTTTATAATTTCTTTTCCGAATGCTTTTCTTTCCTGAGCATATTTCAAAGCCAATTCGTAGGCTCCCGAAGCAATTCCCAGTGCCTGAGATGCGATACCTATTCTTCCTCCCTCGAGTGATTTCATTGCGAATTTAAATCCGAAACCTTCTTCTCCCAGCAAATTCTCCTTAGGCACTTTTACATTATTGAACATTACCGAATGTGTGTCGGAAGCACGCATTCCCATTTTATTTTCATGAGGTCCTACCGAAATCCCTTCCGAAACAGCATCCACGATTAGTGCATTAATTCCCCTGTGTTTTAATTCTGGTTTTGTTTGAGCAATTACTATATAGGTAGAAGCCGATTTTCCACTGGTAATCCAATTCTTTGTTCCGTTCAGTATGAAATGATCCCCCATATCAACAGCAGTTGTGCGTTGAGATGTAGCATCAGATCCCGCTTCAGGTTCAGATAATAGGAAAGCACCAATCTTCTCTCCACGAGCCATTGGTTTTAGATATTTTTGCTTTTGTTTCTCAGTTCCATATTTTTCAACACCCCAACACACCAAGGAATTATTCACCGACATAATTACGGATACTGACGAGTCGATTTTAGAGATTTCTTCCATGGCCAATACGTATGATATGGTATCCATTCCTCCTCCATCATAATCAACGCCTACAAGCATTCCCAGAAAACCAAGTTCTCCAAGCTTTTTAACTTGTTCTGTTGGATAGATAGCTTTTTCATCTCGTTCAATAACACCTGGTAATAATTCTCTCTGAGCAAAATCGCGAGCTGCATCTCGAATCATCAATTGTTCTTCGGTGAATTCAAAATTCATATCGTTTATTTTTAGGTGTGATAAATAGGCTAACAGTATTTAGCCACTAGCCTGTTTTATTATTATATTCTACTTCATTTTTATCCTTTTAATCCTATTCCGCTCTCTTGTATACAATAGCCACAAGAGATTTATCATCTCCTCCCATATTTACTGTCATCCCATAAGGTCTGTCTTCTTTCATTTCAATTTGAGCATCACCAGCATTGCCTGTCAATTGTTCCCAAATGGTAACCGCCTGATGAACTCCTGTGGCACCCGTTGGGTGTCCCCAACCAATTAGTCCTCCGGTTGTATTAAATGGCACCTTACCACATCTTGAAGTGTGACCTTCCAATACAAAATCAACGCCCTTGCCTTCATCTGCTAAACCGATGGCTTCGACTCCCATGATACCAGCAATAGAGAAACAATCATGCACTTCAACAGTTCTAATCTGATCAACCGTAATTTCAGCCATATCCATTGCCTTGGATGCAGCTGCTTTCATGGTTGTTAGGCATGTCATATTTTCTGGTTCTTGAGTAATATCGGCAGCAGCCTGACCAATGCCCACTACTTCAATCGCATCTTTTAAATCAATTCCAACTTTCTTCAAACCTTCTTCGGATACAATCGCAATGGCTGATGCACCATCCGAAACTTTTGAACAATCAGAATAATTCAAATGATTGACAAACTTTTTCGGATTCAAAGGCATCTTAGCAGTTCCTTCCAAATCTTTGTTCGTATTGTGGAATTCCTGGGCTGTTTCACACAAGCGGGCATTTTCTATGGCGTTGCAATACCATTTTGCCATTGCCTCTCGAGTCTTCTCTTTTCCAAACTTTTCGTAATAAGCTCCTGCACGATTACTAAATACGCCCGGAAAGAAATAAGCATGACCTTCTTTTCTGGTCTTCATCCAGCCTGCACCTGCCAACACATCTGCACCATACATTGCTTTCATGGTATTCTGAACCTCAAAACCAATTGCTAATACAACATCGGCTGTCTCTGCTAAAATCGATTTTATTCCACTTGTCAAAGCCAGTCCTCCGGAAGCACAAGCACCTTCAACACTTATGGCTGGTTTATACTTCAAACCTTCATCAATCATCGGTAAAAATGCTGGCAAATTGGCCTGTTTGTTAAATCGAGATGACATAAAGTTGCCAATCACACCTTCATCAACATTTTCTGCACCACCAATCATTTTCAGCGCAGCCTGCCCTGCTTCCTTGATGTAATGTTCCATATCAGGGCGAGGCTTTTTAGGGTGAAACTCTTTTCGGCCAGTTCCCATTGAAATCGTGTTGTAACCAGCTACCATATATACTTTTTTGCGTAAAGCTTTCATATCTTTTAAATATTAGATTTAAGATAATAGAAACATATTTGAATCTCTTATCTCGAATCCATTGTTAAATGTTTTGTTGTTTTAGTTTGTGTATAGATACCTGAGCCTGATCTGTGTTCATAAATCTGGCATCTAATACCTACTTTTAAAAATAATCGTTAATTGGTCCGTAAGCGTGGAAAAATCCTGTTTCTAATACTGTATTTACATCCGCTGCAGATTCTGCCACATGGGTATCAACCAACATCTGACCTATTGCTTTTGAATTTTTCCCATAATCTTTGGCAAGGTTTGCTCCCACACTATCAATCGCATGCAATTCCTTAAAGAACTTCAACAAATAATCAGCTTTATTTTTATCTCGAACAATGGTCTTCCAATAAATCTTAAGGGTTGGCAATTCACCAAGTTTCGCCGCACAATCCATTTCTATATCTTCTTTAGAAACATATTTTTCCAGGTCAAAATCATATACATGGGTAATTCTTCCTTTCTGATATTTGAAGATACCATCTTTCTGAGATCCATCGGCATACTGTCCTCCTTTTATCTCCTTGTCGAACAGCTGATTTAAAACATCGTGCGAAAGCAATTCATTAGGGAATGATGGCTGCATACTATTCAAAATAAACTTGGTCACATCAACACCAACGTAATCTATCAACTGGAAAATCCCCATGGGTCGAACCAGTAGATCTCTACTAATGGTATCAATTATGAAGAAAGCTTTTGCCCAACCTTCTGTTTCGGCTAGTTTCTCAGCCTGATTCAATGCATACAAAGCATCACGCATAAAATGGCCGTTGCCTATAAAGCCGGCAACATCCTTAGATGGTACGATAATTTTACGCATCGATTTGGCCAATGCAATTGCAAAATCATTCAACTCATTCCCAGTGTTGTCGCACTTTATAATTTCGAGTAGTTTCTGAATTACCGGAGGATTATAGAAATGATATCCAAGGATATTTCCATTCAAGCCAGCTTCTTTTTCAATTTCACCAATTGGAATAGAAGAAGTATTGGTCAGGAACCAGGCGCTTGGATTGTTTTGTTTGATTTGAGAGAATAATTTCACTTTTAAGGATTTATCCTCCTTTATTGCCTCAAAAATCAGCTTGGACTCATAAGTTGTTTCAATTCTTGTGGAAGTTTGGATCATTGCCATAACATCTGTTACAAACTGTTGAATCACCTCCTCATTATCCACAAGTTTTTCATTGTCAGCATACCACTCTCGCAGTTCAACTATGTTTTTCTCAGCATGTTTTTCCAATTGAGATCTAACATAGCCCAACAAATTAAGCAATGCAGGTTGAGATACATCTATTGCGTTTAATACAAAATCTTCCTTTGATTTTTGACCAATTTTAAGCCTGGCAATTTCGAATAAAAGCAATACTAGAATTCCGCTACCCATTTTCCCTGCAGCTCCTAATACACTGACATTTTTCATTTTAGGGACTAAATCCATATGTTTATTGTTTTATTTAAGATATCTAATCTGTTCGTGATATAATTCACCCAATTGAGTCAACTGCTAAAACCCATCATCACAACCTACAAATCGCCAGTTTATGCGATAAGTTTCCTCACAAAAATAAATGTTACCAATTTGGTTTGCGCTTCTCAAGAAAGGCTTTAACTCCTTCTATGCGTTCTTTTTGATCCTCCTTAAATAATCGGCCAAATTCTTTGGATTCCATTTTACCAGCATTCTTACTAGTCATCTCCAATCCTTCGCGAACCATTACTTTAACCAAACGTAAGGCATTAGGACTTTTCTTTGCTATCTTTTTTGCCAAAAGAATGGAATCTTCCAATACCGATTCTGATTCCGACAATTTCTGAACTATGCCAAGATTGTAAGCTTCCTGAGCAGTAATTCCTTCTCCGAGCATCATTAAATACATAGCATTTCCGGCTCCTACCAATCGTGGCAAACGCTGCGTGCCATTAAAACCAGGAATTAATCCAAGATTTACCTCAGGCAATCCCAAACGAGCTTTTTCGCTAGCCACTCTTATGTCACACGCCAAAGCCAATTCTAATCCTCCCCCAAGGGAAAATCCATTAATAGCAGCAATAACAGGAATATCTAGATTTGCGATTAAATCGAATACTAGCTTTCCTGTTTCAGAAAAGTCATAGGCATTTTGAGGAGTATACGCTTGCATGGCTTTAATATCAGCACCAGCAATAAATGCTTTTCCTTCTCCAGTTATAATTAACACCCTAATATTCTTCACATCCTCGCTTTTTAGGTAGCAAGTCAATTCCTTAAATACGTCTTCATTTAAAGCGTTTAAGGCTTTAGGGCGATCAAGAGATAAAATTCCGATTCCATCTCTCTTTTCAAATTTTAGATATTTGTACATCATAGGTGTGAGTAAGACTTTTTTCATCTACATATCTAAATATAACAAAAACTCTTAATACACGAAAGGCAATTTATCATGCAATCAATCAATTAAGGTACAGTGCATAGATTGACAGGCTTTTAGAATACAGATAAAATTTAAAAAGACCTGCAATTCTGCAATTAAAAATTGACAATAAAAAAACCCGATTCAAGTTTGAACCGGGGTGCATATAATAAGCTTATTCTTTTAGAAGCTTGAAGAAAAGATTGTAGAAAGTTTTTAATTAAGTGTTACAGTCAATACTTAATTGGCTATTATCAATTTTTAACTTTAAACACCTTCAATTTTACTTATGCCATATTGTGATATACGTTCTGCACATCATCATTATCTTCTAATTTTTCCAATAATTTTTCAACATCAGCAACTTGTTCTTCTGATAGTTCTTTGGTATCCATTGGAATTCTTTCGAATCCAGAAGAAATAACAGTCATGTCATTTTCTTCCAAATAAGATTGAATTTTTCCAAAATCAGCAAAACCACCATAAAGCATAATGCCATCTTCTTCGGCAAACACTTCATCAACACCAAGATCAATCATCTCCAATTCTAATTCCTCCACATCGTGATTGGCATTTTCAATTTTGAAATGGCATTTGTGTTCGAACATAAACTCAACACTACCAGCAGTACCTAAACTCCCTTTACATTTGTTAAAATAGGAACGAACGTCGGCAACAGTTCGGGTGTGATTATCGGTTGCCGTTTCAACAAGAATAGCAATACCATGCGGAGCATATCCTTCGTAAACAATCTCTTTAAAATCTTTCTGCTCCTTTGAAGAAGCCTTTTTGATGGCACGCTCAACATTATCTTTAGGCATGTTGGCAGCCTTAGCATTTTGAATAACCGCACGCAAACGAGCATTTGATGTTGGATCAGGACCACCTTCTTTAACTGCAATAACAATATCTTTCCCTATTCGGGTAAAGGCTTTGGCCATCTTATCCCAACGCTTCATTTTACGCGCTTTTCTAAATTCGAATGCTCTTCCCATAATTTATGTATAAAATTTTTCCGCAAAAATAACATATGTGATTCAATCTGTGAAACGAATGCATGATTTTTATTGGTTAAATCAATTAAAAAAAGATTTTAACTATTTGTTTTTAGTCATTAGTTTATAAATTATAGCATTGTTGTTTCTAAAAGCTATTAGCCTGCTTAAGCGACATCATTTCATTCAAATTAATATGCATTCAATAAGATTTTAAGCGGGAAATTAACACTTAACTGAGATTGCTAATTGTTTGCAGGTGTAAATGTTTATCTTAGCCATGACAATTCAATCATTAGATAATAAACCTAATCATATGAGGAAACTTTTTATTCTTTGTGCTGCATTTTTGACTTTAGTATCTATTACTAATCAAGCTATTGCAGAAATGGAGGCAGAAACATCCAATATTACTGCCGAAACAATTAAATCTACCATTAGCGAGCTAAGTATAAACTGCTTGGGCAAAAATTTGCTTGAAAAAGGTGTGAAGCATGCCGCAAGCCTTTGGCGCGTAAGCGATGGAACAGAAGCAGATTTTAAAGACTTCTGTAAGAAAAGCTATATCGCCGACAAGGCTGAAAAAGAAATGGTGTTTCAGAAGATTTCGAGAAATCTTGAGATTATTACCGGGCATTTTAACAAAATTACTCTTGATTTATTAGCACCTGTTCATTTGAATACTTTCGAACAGCATCCTATCGACAATGCTTTTGGTGCTTACAGTGTTGGTTCGCACTGGATGAGCGATTTCTACAGCAACAAAATCGCTTTTACCATTGCCTTGAACTTCCCTTCGTATAGCCTGGCTGAAAAAGAAGCAAATGCTAATAACTGGACTCGTCGGGAATGGGCTTACGCTCGTTTGGGTGACTACTTTACTGCCAGAGTTCCTGCTAAATTGTTGCAAGCTGCCAGTGCGGCTTCTGCTGGCTCGGATGTATACGTTGCAGACTATAACATTTACGTTGGACATCTTACCGATAAGAAAGGAAAGCGTTTCTTCCCTGAAGATAAAGTATTGCTTTCGCACTGGAACTTGCGTGATGAAATTAAAGCCAACTATGCCAACAAAAAGGATGGTTTAGACAAGCAGAAGATCATTTACCAGGTGATGAAAAGAATCATCTCTCAGGAAATCCCTGAAAAGGTAATCAACTCGGGTGATTTTGAATGGGATCCTTATACAAACGCAGTTTACAAGGATGGCAAAACTATTGACGCAAATCCTGAACCAAACGAAAGGTATCAGCAAATCCTGAATAACTTCCGTGCCAACAAAGCAATCGATCCTTATTATCCAGATCAGAATACATTTATTAAAAGGCAGTATGATGGTGCTAAAGAAATATCTGCGGAAGCAACAGAAAAGATTTTCTCTGCCTTTTTAAGTTCTGATGAAACCAAAAAAGTGGCTAAACTGATTCAAAAGAGATTGGGGCGTAAACTACAGCCATTTGATATTTGGTATGATGGTTTTAAGGCTCGTAGCGGTATGGACGAATCGAAGCTGGATGCGCAAACCAGAGATTTGTATCCCAATGCTGCTGCCTTGGAATCTGATTTGGCTAAGCTATTGGTGAAGTTGGGTTACGACAAGGAAAGAGCTCAGTGGTTGGCAGACAAAATTGCCGTGGATCCTGCAAGAGGTTCGGGTCACGCTTGGGGTGGAGCTGCCAAGGGGCAAAAAGCTCACTTGCGTACCAGAATTGGTGCCAAAGGTATGGATTACAAGGGATACAATATTGCGATTCACGAATTTGGACACAATGTTGAACAAACCATTTCGCTTTACGAGGTTGATAACTTTGTAATGAATGGCGTTCCAAACACCTCATTTACCGAAGCATTGGCATTTATTTTTCAAAAACGGGATATGCTATTGCTGGGTGTTAATGATGACTCGCCACAAAAAGATGCTTTGAAAAAGTTGGATTTGTTCTGGAGTGCATACGAAATTATGGGCGTTTCTTTGGTTGATATCCGCATGTGGAAATGGCTGTATGCAAACCCTGACGCTACAGCTGCTAACTTGCGTGATGCAACTGTTGAGATTGCGAAAGCAGTTTGGAACGAGTACTACGCTCCTGTGTATGGCATGAAAGATCAAGCAATTTTGGCGGTGTACTCACATATGTTGAGTAATCCATTATACCTATCAAACTATGCTTTTGGTAATATAATTGAGTTTCAGTTGGAACAACAGTTAAAAGGAAGAAGTTTCCCTACTGAGGTGGATCGTATTTTTAAACAAGGTCGCTTAACTCCCAATCAATGGATGGTTGAAGCAACTGGGAATGATTTATCGGCTGAACCACTTTTAAAAGCTGCTAAAGAGGCTTTGGAAGAGTTGAGATAGTATTTGCTGTTAGCTATTGGCTCTTAGCAATTAGTTAAATAAAAATAGGAAAGACTGTCTCGTGAGAGATGGTCTTTTTGTTGCTCTTCTTCTGGGGTAGAACTATTTAATTGATAATTAAACCACCTAGATCTCAGAAATTCTAAATAGTGGTGCGCAACTCTATTACCTTCCATATTAAAAACAAACCCACACAACAGAACCCGTTCGGCAGCGCAGGGTTTTGATTGTTAAATCTGAATTTAATTTCATCTAAATATTAGATTAACAATTTGTATCCAATCCCCCGAATATTCACAATTTGAATATTTGAATCATCCCTTAAATATTTCCTTAATCGGGTAATAAAAACATCCATGCTGCGGGCATTAAAGAAAGAATCATCGCCCCAAAGTTGATCTAAAACCAGTTTACGCTCCAGCACTTGATTTCTTTTCTCAAATAGCATGAGCAGAACCTGTGCTTCCCTATACGTAAGGGTCTTTATTTTACCATTTAGTTCAAGTGTTTGCTTCTGGATATTGAACTTGTAATTTCCAACAAAACATTCTTCTAACTGACTTTCTTCTGAATAAAGCAATCTCCCTATCAAAGATTTTACACGTACAATTAATTCCTCCATGCTAAAAGGTTTCTTCAGGTAATCATTACCACCCAACTCAAAACCTTCCACCACATCTTCGGTTTGTGATCGTGCCGTTAGAAAAATGATTGGCGTATTACGGTTTACCTTACGATATTCCCTGGCAAGACTAAATCCATCCATTTTTGGCAACATCACATCCAGCACCAGTATATCATACTTGTTGGTCAAGGTAGCCTGTAAAGCACTCTCTCCATCGGTATGGTAATCTATCTCAAAACCACGACTTCTCAAGCTATCGCTCACCACCATGCCCAATGCTTCTTCATCTTCTACAAAAAGTATTTTTATTGCTTTTTTCATTAATAAACAGGTAAATTAATTATAAATGTACTTCCTTTTCCCGGCTCACTATTCAAACCAATTCTGCCACCATGTTTTTCAACAATATTCCTCACATAGTACAATCCAAGTCCAAATCCTTTCACATCATGAACATCACCTGTAGGTACACGATAGAATTGGTCAAATACTTTTGCTTGATGTTTCTTCGAAATCCCAATGCCATTATCGCTTACGCTGATTTTAATAAAATCAGCATAGCGATCACAGGCAATTCGAATCATCACCGGATCGCCAGAATATTTAATACTATTCTCTATCAGGTTCTGCATTACGTTCACGATATGGAAACGATCTGCACAAACTTTTTCAGCTTCCTCATCAATCTTCATATCAAAGGAAACTTGCTTATCGCATTGCTTTATGCTCTGACTATTGATGATATTATCACAAACCTCGCGGATATTCAACTCCTCAGGGCTTATCTTCAGTGGTTCTCTTTCCTCACGTGCCATGTTCAGCACTTTCTCTACCAAACCGGATAATCTTCCCAATTCCTTTTGAGATACGTCCAAATATTTATTGGTTCTCGCTATGTCATCTAATACGCCAAAGTTCTGCATAGACTCCACAATAGCCGAAACGGTAGCAATTGGTGTTTTCAACTCATGGGTCATGTTATTAATAAAATCATTCTTAATGGCAGACAGTTTCTTCTGATCGAAAATGGTTTTTAGCATGTAAAAAAAACTACTGACAACCAATACCAATAAGCCCAATGTAGCTAGTAAACTTCCTTTTATTACTGGTTGACCAAAAAAACTCTTTGCATTGTCCTTGGTTATTAACCTTATCTCCTTATCACCAAGAATTGTTGCAGGCATTTTAAATTTCATATCATTTGTCTCGTCGAAAAATTCTACTCGCAACTTTTGAATAGCCGAATTTGAAATTCTATCGTAAATTTCCAAATAATAATCAACTGTTATACCCCTTTGTGCAAATTCATCTTGCAATAACGAATCAATCATAAACAAATCAATAGTTTTCTGATTTTGTTTTTGATTAGCCAGTAAAGTACCTACTAATTCTTTTAATCTAAATTCAATTTTATCAGGAACTGAATTCATGATCAAACCAGAATCCATAATAAGCATCGAATCAGAAAAACTTGTAAAACTCACTGAAATTTCGGATGGATTAAGAACTTTTTCATCATTAAAGACCTTAAATATAGAATCCAATTTAGGATTAGACAAAGTATCTTTTACTACAGCAAATGAATTAATATTGTTAGTAGAAAAAATTGTTTTTGCATCATCAACATAACGAATTCTCATCTCTTTTTTTACACTGCTTTCCAAGCTCAATTTAATTTCTTTGGAAATCTGTTGTTTATTGATTTTGTAAAATTTATTTATCCAAAATCCTTGAATAATAAGCAATACCACAAGAGAAGTAGTAATTAGTAGAAATATAATTCGAATTCGATTCTTCATCTGTTCATGATTTTTTTGTAAAGGCTAAAGTACAACTAATCTGTCTCCTCTTCCAAGCCTTTTACTCACCGTTAACACTCGTTAACACTACATAACAGAGCATTAACCCAAATTCTCTTCTTCATCCAATACATTTGTTGATGTGAGAATTAAAATTATTCAATTAACACATAATAAAGAATTAATATCATGAAAAAAGTAGTATTTACAACATTGGCAATTTTATTTGCAACGGGACTAATTTTTGCTCAAAAACAAGGCACTATTATTTATGAACATATTATCAATATTCACAAAAGTCTTAGTGCTGAACAGCAGGCATTAAAAGCCATGATACCTGAAACGTCAACACAAAAGTTTCAGTTCATCTACAACGAAAAGTATGGATGCTTTAAGAATATTCCAGCTGAAATGCCAAAGGGTATGTCGATTCTAATGGGTAGTGGCAGTAGCAAAATATGGTTCAATTTTGAAAAGGACGTTTTCAGAAAATACATTGCCCTTGATGATGAGCTTTTTCATATAGAGACTCCAATGAAACTGGCCGAAACAAAACCAACCGGCAAGAGTAAAACCATTCTGAATTACACTTGCAAGGAACACAAAAGTAATGATGGTGCTTTTAGCTTTTGGGTGACCAAAGATCTTCCTAAAAACATTACACCTATGCCTTCGCTTTTCTTCGAAGGAGCTGTACTAGCTGTCGATAACGACAAAATGAGCTTCAAAGCTGTTTCCTTCTCGAAAGACATAGACAACAAAGAGCTTATCCCAGTTAAATCGCAGAAAATCACACATGAACAATTCCAGGATCTTCGGGAAGAGAAAATGAGTGAAATGAAGACTATGGGAGGCAAAGTGATGAAAATGGGAAATTAAAGCAGCTTACAGGAACCAGTTGCCAACATATGCAACTTGTATCCATTTTAGCTGCTTGTCAGCTGAAAGTTTGTACTCACTAGAATCTGTCACACATTATAATTACTGACTAGTCAAATATTACAAATCTTAAATTTGAACAAATGCAACTTACAATCAACAATATATCGAAGACTTACCCTAATGGAGTTAAGGCATTGAACAATTTAAACCTTACAATTGGAAGTGGAATGTTTGGTCTGCTTGGTCCTAACGGGGCAGGTAAATCTACTCTTATGCGTACCATTGCAACGCTTCAGGATCCTAATGAAGGAATCATCACCTTTAATGGCTTAGATGTGCTAAAAGAAAAGGAAGCGGTGAAGAAAGTATTGGGATATCTTCCTCAGGAATTTGGTGTTTATCCGCACATTAGTGCTCAGGAATTATTGAACCATTTTGCCATTTTAAAAGGCATTCTTTCAAAGTCGGAACGCAAAGAAATGGTGCAATTTCTTTTAAATCAGGTAAATCTTTATAAGGATCGTAAAAAGAGTGTTCACACCTTTAGTGGCGGAATGAAACAACGTTTTGGGATTTCATTGGCTCTGCTTGGTAAGCCTGAACTAATTATTGTTGATGAACCTACTGCTGGTTTGGATCCCGCAGAGCGAAATCGTTTCAACAACCTATTGAGCGAAATCAGCGAAGACAAGGTCGTGATCCTTTCTACCCACATTGTTGATGATGTGAAAGACCTTGTGCAACGACATGGCCATTATCAACCATGGAAAGGTATTAGTCAATGGTCGCCCTTCTGATCTGATCACGGAACTAAATGGCAAGATTTGGGAAAAACGAATCACCAAGCACGAGATAGAAGAGTACCAGGCAAGCTATCAGCTAATCACTTCTCACCTGAACGAGGGCAAACCTCTTATCCATATCATGCAGGAAAAAAATCCAGACAATGGATTCAAGAATGTGACTCCTGATTTGGAAGACGTGTACTTCTCAGTGATAAAGTAAGCTACTGAACGCTGATGACTGATAGCTTAGTTCTAATTTAAAATTCAAAAAATGTTCTACGAAATATTCAGATTCGAAATCAAACGAGGCCTGCAACGGCCAGCCATATACATCTATTGGTGTATCCTGTTTCTGATAGCTTTTGCAATCATTAATGCTGCAGGTGGTGCTCTTAAAAGCATCAACATACAAATTGCCGGAGACAATGTTGGCATCAATTCGCCATTTGTCTTTGATATGATTATGAGAACCTTCTCCTACCTTGGCATATTCCTGGTGGCTGCCATTAATGCTAATGTTGTTCTGAAAGACTATCAGCACAACACAATGGAATTAATGTACAGTACCCCACTAAAAAAGTTTAATTACCTGTTTGGTAGATTTTGTGCTGCCTACCTTTTAAGCGTTTTGGCTTTTAGCGGTATTGGTCTTGGCTTTTACATTGGTACACTTATGCCATATTTAAACCAAGGGAGCTTTGGACCTAATGAATGGTCAACCTATATCTATCCATACCTATCCAGAATATTACCAAATGTATTTTTTGTGAGCGCGATCTTCTTCTCATTAAGCATTTTGCTAAGAAGTGTTGTGATCAATTGGATTTCCATACTTGCACTCTATATTTTGTATGGCATATCTATGAACCTGCTAAAAGATTTGGAAAGTCAGACACTTGCAGCATTATTGGATCCATTTGGAATTGCCTCATCTTTGGTAGTAACCACGAATATTTCCGCTGCTGATATGAATAAAACGGGAGCTAAATTGGTCGATGTCTTCCTGTACAACAGATTGCTATGGGTTGGTTCCGGAGTACTCTTAATGATATTCACTTATTTCCGATTCAGATTTAATTACAAGCTTCGCCAAATAAAATTGAGTAAAAAGAACAATAAGCAAATTACTGATGTTTCTTCAGAAGAGTTGACAAACAGAGAAATAAAAGAGAGTCCATCGGTATCACTGGTGCCTAACAACTGGGAAAGTCTGCTGCATCTGATCCGTTTCGAAACATCAAAACTATTTGGGAATGCCTACTTCTGGCTGATCTCATTCATCATGATCGTCTTCCTATTTGTAGCATCAAAAGGAATTGGCAAGATGTACGATACCAACACTTACCCTGTTACTTACCAAGTGCTTGGCACCTTAGGCGGTAGTATAAATCTGTTTATTTTCATCATTGTTTTGCTCTTTTCAGGTGAAATGATGTGGCGCGACCGCGACAAAAAGGTTCATGAAATCGTCTATACCTATCCTATTCCATGCTGGGTAAGTTTTGCCAGCAAATTTGTAGCATTAACTGCCGCTATCGCATTTCTCAAGCTGATCATGATATTGTGCGGTGTGATTGTTCAAACTATGGCTGGATATTACAAATATGAGTTAGGTTTGTATTTCGCCTCTGAGTTTGCGATCAACTTCGTTAATACCTTACTGCTAATGATACTTGCCTTCCTGATTCACATTGTGGTCAACAACAAGTATATGGGCTATGTTTTTATTGCACTTTATTGGGTTGTAAATAAATACTTTATTGCTAGTATATTAAAGCATCCACTTTTGATTTATGGTACAGGTCCGGGAGTTTCTTATTCCGATATGAATGGATTCGGCTTTGGTCTTTTCCCTTACTGGATCTTTAAATTTTACTGGCTGCTGATTGCTGCGGTATTGCTTATTCTTGGAAATCAGCTACTGGTGAACCAAACTGAAAGTCATTGGCGCACCCGATTAGAACTCTTAAAGCAAAGAGTAATGGGATATCCTGCCAAAGGAATGATTATACTAGCTGTTGTCGCATTACTGATTGGTTCTTACATTTTCTACAATACCAACATCAAAGTGGAATTCAAAACTCCTTATGAACGTGAACTGGAAGCTGTACGCTATGAGAATGACTTTAAGAAATATGAAAAGATCGATCAACCAAAGATTACCGATGTGTATCTGAATGCTGACCTATATCCTGAAAACGGTGATTTTATGGCCGAAGGTATCTACACCATACAAAACCAGACTTCTTCGCCAATGGATATTATCTACATCAATTCTAATAAGTTTATTAAAAGTTTGAAGTTAGACCGAAAAGCAGAATTGATTACCAAAGATGATAACTTCAATGTAGAAATCTACAAGTTAAATGAACCCCTTCAGGCAAATGAAAAACTGAAACTAAGCTTCCAGTTTGAAGGTTACAATGATGGGTTCACACTTAAGGGAGCCAATAACATCTGTCGTAAGAATGGTACATTCCTTTACAATTCACTGTTCCCATCCATTGGCTATAAGGCTGGTGGAGAGATATCTGATAAGCGAACTCGTGCGAAACATGATTTACCCAAACGTGAAATTGTAAAGAGCATTGATGATCCGAAAGGTATTAACCGACACTTTATTAGTGATGACTCTCACTTTATCAATTTTGAAGCCATTGTAAGTACTTCTGACGATCAGACTGCACTAACCCCTGGCAAACTTGTGAAATCGTGGAAAGAAAGCGACAGAAACTATTTCCACTACAAGTCAGAGCATCCAATGATTCATTACTATGCAATTCTTTCGGGAAGATATCAGGTGAAAACCGATAAGTGGAAAGATGAAAATGGCAAAACGGTTGATTTGAGCATCTATTATCACAAAGGGCACGAGTACAATCTGGACAACATGATGAATGGCGTAAAAGTATCACTAAATACCTATACAAAGTACTATTCGCCTTACCAGTTCGATCAGCTTCGTATTGTCGAGTTTCCGCGATATTCAAGTTACGCCCAGTCATTCCCAAATATGATTCCGTTTTCTGAAGGCATTGGTTTCATCGCCGACCTGCGAGATCTGAACAAGGAAGGTGTTAGCGATGATAAAAAGATTATGGATTACCCCTTCTTTGTAACAGCGCACGAAATGGCACATCAATGGTGGGCACACCAGGTAGCTGCAGCTGATGTGGAAGGATCTCAAATGCTGATGGAATCCATCACTCAATACAGTGCTCTGCAATGTATGGAAACCTACTTCGACCAGAAACGCATGAATAAATTCTTTAAGAATGAGATGTTCAAGTATGTGAGCTCAAGAAAAAATGAATCTCGTGGTGAACGTCCATTGGCAAAGGTAGCTCCATATCAACAGAGTACCTTCTACCAGAAAGGAGCTTTGGCAATGAACGCTTTGGGTAACTATTTGGGCAAGGATAAATTCATGAATATTTTAAGTGGATTCCTTAAAGAATACGCTTTCAAAGGAGCTCCGTATCCAACCACCACTGATCTGATTGAAAGAATTAAATCGGAAACACCAGATAGCCTGCAATACTTTGTGGAAGATGTTCTGGAGAAAATCACCATGTACAAAACTAAGGTTGATTCGGTAACTTATACCCGTAACAAGGATTTTACTTACACGGTTGATGCAGTGATTGATGTGAAGAAATACTATTTGGATGCCAAAGGCGATGAGACAGAAACCCCATGCAATGATTACATTGAAATAGCAGCTTTCAACTCAAAAAAGAAGGAGCTATATAATGAAAAGATGAAATTACAATCAGGAAAAAACAAGCTGCAGTTTACGGTAAAGCGCAAGCCGAGTACCTTAATGGTTGATCCGGGCTATATGCTTGTAACCAAAGATTGGATGCGTATGCCTACAGAGATTATCAAGAAAAAGAAAGTTTAATAATCAAGCCCGTCAGTGGTTTTATCCCTGACGGTGCTTACTCTGACTTTTCAAAATCGTTTAGGGTATAAACCCACTAACCGGAATTTTTAAAGAATTAACAATAACAGCTCTGGCATGTTTGAGATGCTTTCACTTTCATCCGAAAATCTGAATTTTAAAAAGACCCGGGAATCTCATATTATTGTTTCGAATCAAAAACTAAAATATTTATGGGACTCTTTCAGGCGAAACAATAAGACCAACAAACCAATACCATATTAAATTCTTGACTTCGTACCCAATTGGATATTTTATAATTGCACCAATACTTATAAAAGAGATAAAGACTGTCATAAATTTAAGACTTACGATCAATTCGTAGCACTAACCAACAGTCAGCTGTAAAAGGTGTTAAAAAACCGACACTGTGTCTGAAACAATCGAAGAACTCGATATTCCCAAGGCTAAAGATGAGCATATCTTCAGAAATGAAAAGCTTATCAATTCAGACTTTTTAGCATCACCAAGCGAGTTATCAATGTTATTTCTTGTCCTTTTTACCTTAAAACTTAAGCTTGCAAGCTTAAAACATGAGCTTTGTACATTTCTACCTAAGCTTTAAACCTTAAAACCTGAGCTGTGAACGTTTTGACCTGAGCTGTGAACGTTAAAACCCAAGCTTTGACCATTTCTACCTGAGCTGTGAACGTTAAAAGCTCAACTTTTTATGAAATACCATGCTTTTTTAAGGCAAAAGGACTACAAAAAACATCAATACTTAAGCTTTTAAGGTAAGAACCTCACCTTTTTACCTTACAGGCTCTCTTTTTAATGTTAAAAGCTCAGGTTTTAAGGTTTAATGCATAGATATTAAGATTGCAAACTCAGTTTTTTGCATTAAAAGTTGAACTTTTTATGCGAATCAACTCGCAATCACCCTATATTTTCTTCTTCTTTGAATTAAGGTTTCACGACAAATAATGTATGTTTATTCATAAAACGAGCATGATTAAAAAAGCTATCCGGAATAGCAATCCCTGGATCTCCATTTACAATTTCCATCTAAAGAATACCAGTCATTGTTAATTTCTTTTTAATAACTCCTTTCCAAAGTAGTCTAATCTTTTCTGATAAAATAATACCTTTAAGTCTGAATTTGATGCAAGGGAATACTGTGCAATTCAGTAACTGTACCCGCAGCCGTAATCTGTTGAAATGTTTTGATTCTTCGGTGTCACTGACAAGCAACTGCCTGTTGGGAAGGCAAATCAAAATACAGTAAGTCGGAAGACCTATCAAATTCAATCTAATTCGTAGCTTTCGGGAATAAGAGCTTAAGAAGACATATTGACATTCTTATATTTTATCCTTTTTGCTACCATTAATTGAATATTAATTAAAAATGAAAATTAATGGAACAAATACACGTTATTAAGCGTGATGGAACACGTGCGCCCATAGATCTTGCAATGATACATGAAGCAGTTGAGTGGGCATGCAATGGATACGATGATGTATCTGTTTCTGATATTGAGATTAATTCCAAACTTCAATTTTTTGAAGGAATTACAACTTCAGAAATTCAAAAAGTTATGATCCGCTCAGCAGCAGATCTTATCTCACACGAAAAACCAAACTATCAGTACGTAGCTGCTCGTTTGTTACTAATGGACTTGCGGAAACAGGTGTATAAGCAAGCAGAGCCCATTCCTTTCGAATATCTTGTAAGAAACAATATCTACAAAGGAATTTATGACAAGGTATTGCTTGAAAAGTACAGCCCCCAGGAATTGGTATTTTTTAGCAAGCAAATTAATTACGATCGCGACTTCAAGTTTACCTTTGCCGGCTTAAGCCAAATGGTCGACAAATATTTGCTGCAAGACCGAATTAGTGGGGAACTGCATGAAACACCACAGGAATCCTTCATGCTCATCAGTATGTTCATGTTTATGAACTATGATTCGGAAAATCGCAAAAAATATGTTGTTCGATTATACGAAGCATTGTCGCAGTTTAAGATTAGTCTGCCAACTCCTATTATGGCCGGGGTAAGAACTCCTTTGCGACAGTTTAGTTCTTGCTGCTTAATTGATGTGGGTGATTCTATCCCATCTATCATGAATTCGAATACCGCAGTGGGTTACTACACTGCCCAGCGTGCAGGAATAGGTTTAAACTTTGGTAGGATAAGAGGAATTGATGCGCAAATAAGAGGTGGTGAAGTGGTACACACGGGTTTGGTACCATTTTTAAAAATGTTCGAAGCCACCACCAAAAGCTTTACTCAAAATTCAATTCGCGGAGGTGGTTCTACTTCTGCCCTTCCTTTTTTTCATTGGGAAATTGAAACCTTTATCCAATTGAAAAACAACAAAGGGAATGATGAAAATCGCGTGAGACGCATGGACTATTCGGTTGCGCTTAACAAACTGTTTCGAGACAGAATTAAAAGAAACGAAAACATCAGTCTTTTTTCAAGCGAAGAAACACAGGAACTTTACGAACTTTTTTACAGTTCTGATTATGAGCGTTTCGAAGAAATGTATCTGAGATATGAGAAGGATCATACCATACGCCGAAAATCAATAAATGCGCGTGAACTGTATTTAGCCATCCTGAAAGAACGTTACGAAACAGGGCGTATTTACATTTTAAATGCAGACCATGTAAACAAGCACTCTTCTTTTAAAGACAGTATTTACATGAGTAATCTGTGTCAGGAAATTACTCTGCCAACATCACCTTTAACGGATATCAATAAAGCTGATGGTGAAATTGCCATGTGCATATTGAGCAATATCAATTTGGGTAAACTAGACAATATTCAGGAGTTGGATGAGCTAACAGAGCTGTTGGTACGATTTTTAGATGAGCTAATCGATTATCAGGAATATCCGGTACCAACAGCCGAAAAATCTACCAAGAATAGAAGAAGTTTAGGCATTGGTGTATCGGATGTGTTTAACTTTCTTGCGAAAAACAGCTTAAATTTCGATGAAGAGGACGGAAGAATCGTAATTCATCAATATATGGAACGTTTTCAGTATGGTTTGATTAAAGCCTCAGCCAATCTTGCCAAAGAAAAAGGAGCTTGTAAATATTTTAACCGAACCAAGTATTCCGATTCTATCTTCCCAATTGATACTTACGAAAAAAATGTAGATGACATTGTTCCAAACGAACTGATCTGCGATTGGGATGCTCTTAAAAAATTGGTGAAACAATATGGCTTGCGCAACTCCGCTTTAAGTGCGATTCCTCCTGCTGCTTCAAGCTCAATAGTTTCGAACTCTACTCCCGGGCTTGATCCGGTTAGGAAATTGTTGATTGCAAAAATGAGTAAATATGGTCCTTTAAAACAATTGGTTCCCGGATTTGAACACTACAAGGAAAATTATCCCCTTGCCTGGGATATCAACAATGAGGAATATCTAAAATTTGTGGCCATTTTTCAAAAGTTTCTCGATCAGAGTATCAGTACAAATGTTTATTACGACATCTCGAAATACGAGAGCAGTAAAGTTCCGGTACGCGATTTAATTCGACACGAAAGCATTGCTTACAAGTATGGTTTAAAAACGCTGTACTATCTAAATAGTAATGATAATTCGGGCGAAAGCTCTCAGGAATTGGCGCAAGCCAATAATACAAATACAGCTGCCAGCTCTAAGAGTTCAAAGCCTGAATTAGACAATGAAGTTCTTGAATGTGAAGGTGGCGCCTGTTCTGTTTAATCAATTAAAAAACATATTGTAATGACTAATAAACCAAGTTTATACAACGACAATAAAATTGATTTTCTTACCGAAAAAATGTTTTTTGGACAGGGAAAAAATGTTCAGCGATACGATATTCAGAAGTATCCTTTCTACGAAAACTTATCGCAAAGAATGTTGAGTTTCTTTTGGCGTCCCGAGGAAATATCTCTAATTAAAGATATCAACGATTTTAACACCCTTTCGGAGCAAGAAAAATTTATTTTTACTGAGAATTTAAAATACCAGATTCTGCTTGATAGTGTGCAGGGACGTTCACCTTTTTTAACCTTTGGGCAAGTGGTAACACTACCCGAAGTAGAAGAAGCTATTATCATTTGGGATTTTTTCGAAACCATCCATTCCATGAGCTATTCTTACATCATTAAGAATGTTTATACCAGTCCTGAAAAGATATTCGATGACATCATGACCAACGAGATGATTGTTGAACGTGCCGGTTCGGTGACCGACCATTATAACGATTTCTATCATTATTTAATTAAATATCAGGCTCAACAATTGGGAATGACCGATAAGAATACAATTGAATTAGAAGACCTTAAGAAGAAGCTTTATTTGGCTTTGGTTTCGGTTAATATTCTTGAAGGAGTACGCTTTTATGTTTCTTTTGCCTGTTCCTTTGCTTTTGCTGAAAACAAAAAAATGGAAGGGAATGCAAAAATTATCAAGTTTATTGCCCGCGATGAAAATGAACATTTGGCCATTACTCAAAAAATGATTCGAGATTTGCGAAGCAATGAAGAAGAAGGCTTTGCTGAAATTATTGAAGGTTTGGATGATGAAGTATATGCCATGTATAAAGATGCTGCTGAGCAAGAAATGCGCTGGGCAGAATATCTATTCGAGAAAGGTTCAATTATCGGATTAAATGACAAACTTCTGATTAAATACATGAAACACATGACCGATAAAAGGCTAAAGGGAATTGGTCTAAAACCAATTTACAATGAAAAGAACAATCCGCTTTCCTGGATGGATCATTGGCTTCGAAATGATGCCGTAGAGGTATTGCCTCAGGAAACCGAAATCAGTTCCTATGTGGTAGGTGGAATTGATATGGATGTAAATGATGACGATTTTAATGTTTAGGGGATCATTTTAATACACCGCTATAAAGCTGGTATAACAAAAGAGACTTCGTGGTATCAACCGGAAGTCTCTTTTTTCTATTTTATCTGCAAGTTCAATTAAAGATATTCGCCACAATCAGTGAAAACGGTGACAATATTTTTAATTGAAATCAGCTTACAAGCCAAAGAAATAAGCAAACACCTTGCGAACGTAAGCATTATCTTCTACTCCACCCGTTTCGCGAACCGAGTGCATGCCAAACATCGGATTTCCAATATCCACTGTACGGATATCAACCTGCCCTGTTGACACATTCCCTAAAGTGCTGCCTCCAACCAAATCGGAACGGTTCACAAACTTTTGGTAAGGAACATCAGCATTCTTGCATAGTGTTTCGAATACAGTTCCCGAATCACCATCGGTAGTATATTTTTGATTGGCATGGATCTTAATTACCGGACCTTTATTGATGAACGGACGATTGGTAGGATCGTGCTTCTCGCCAATATTTGGGTGAACGGCATGAGCCATATCTGCCGAAATCATAAATGAGCTGTAAATGGCACGGTGCAAAGATTCCATATCCTTACCCAATTTAAAAACAATGCGTTGAAGAATGTGACGCAATACCGGGGAACCCGCTCCCTGCTTGCTTACACTGCCTACTTCTTCGTTATCGAATATGGCAAGCATTTGTGTCTTTTTAGAGTTACCAACCGATAAAAGTGCTTTTAAACCTGCATGAGCCATGGCCAAATCATCCAATCGCGATGACGAAATAAACTCATCGTTTAAACCAAAAATCGATCCTTTCTCAAGCTCGAACAAGTTCACATCAAAATCGATAATGGATTCTGCATCAATTTTCAATTCGTTGGCGATTAATTTCACCAAACAATTGTCTTTCTCCATTTCTTCGGTAATCATAGAAAGCAATGGAAGCATATCCTTCTGCTTGTTTAATGCCACACCCTCGTTTACTGCACGGTTCAGGTGAATTGCCAAATTAGGAATCACCATTAAAGGGCGGTCGATTTTTACATACAAATGCTCTGGCTGCAAAGGATCGTTCGATTGCACTGATACACGCCCTGCAATGGAAAGAGGACGATCCATCCAGGTATTTAAGATCGGGCCACCATAAACTTCTGTATTTAACTTGATGTAGTTTCCTTCGACTTCGATTTCAGGATTTGGCTTAATTTTAAATCCTGGTGCATCAGAGTGGGCACATATCATTTGAAATCCTTCTTCTTCAATCTCACCTGTTCCAAGCTGAAAAGCGAAAATGGCAGAACCATTTTTAGTTGTAAAGTATTTTCCTCCCTTTTCAACTGTCCATTCATCACGAAGATCCAATTCCTGATATCCCGCCTCATTTAATTCTTTACGGATATTATTTACTGCATGATAGGTACTTGGACTGCCATGTATAAAATCAATTAGTTCTTGTGCTTGTTGTTTGGTGTTACTCATAGTATGTGTTTTAATATTGTCTATAAAATTTGAATTTCAAATCTACGTTATTTCTTAGAATTAATAATGAGTTATTCGATTGGAATGAGCCTTTCTCAGAAAAGTAATATTAGAGCCTAAAATACTTAAAGTGATTAACACTTTTAACTGCAGGCAGTTTTCACTTCAGGCAGTTTATACACTTTAACTACTTAATCTGCTCATAATTTTCTCCTAAATATTATATTTGCTCTTATCTGATTACCCTAATAAAAACCAAGTATGACAAACGATCCGATACTGGAACTCTACAATCATCAATTTGCAATTATTTCATTAGAAACCACCGGTATTTCTCCTCTGCAAGGTGATCATCTGGTTGAACTCTCGATTCAAACCGTTAACTGGAATGGAGAATTATTAGACAGTTATGTAACGCTTGTGCACCCGGGAAAAGATATCGAAGGCTTCCAAATTCATGGGATTACCGACGAAATGGTAAAAAACGCCCCTTCTGCTAAAGATATTGTGCCAGACATTCTTTCTCGTCTGAATGGGAAAACCCTGGTTGCTCATGATCTGGATTTTGCAGTTCGATTCTTAGAACCCATTTTAAATGGCAGTATGCCGAAGTTAAAAGGGATCTGCACACTAAAATTGTTTAATTTGGTTGCACCCAAATCGGGCTTGCGTCGTTTGGAACAGTTGTGTTCCTATTACGATATCGATTTTTCGGTGCGTCATAGTGCCAAATCTGATTCTCTGGCCACAGCAAAATTATTCTCAATTCTAAAAAATTTATATGCGCAGGAATTTGAATTGGAAAAGTTTGTAGAGAACTTTTTGCATGTTACTGATATTAAAGATTGTCCGAAAGAGCGCAACATTTTTATGAAGCGCAACGAAGCAAAGAACATCGCTAACATTCAGAAAACAAAGCTTTACGATCTGCTGAACAGATTAACCTCAAGTGCCGGCGATTCGGTTCCTGTTCGACAGTATTTAAATGTATTGGATCGTGCTTTGGCAGATCGTATTTTGGAAGAAAAAGAGATCATTTCTCTGGTTGATCTTGCCACTGCCTACAAGCTATCCAAAGATCAGGTAATGGAAATTCACGAAGAATATCTGCGCAAGCTAATTCGCATTTACCTTTTAGATGAAATTCTTACCAATGCCGAAATGGATGATCTGAATTTGGTTTCTGATTTGCTTTGCATCCTGCCAAAAGAAATGGATTTATTGATAGAATACGAACGTACCAAGATTCCCATTACAACACCGGGAATTCAAAAACAGTTGAAATCTTTAGCAGGAAAAAGCGTTTGTTTCTCGGGTCACCTAAACTGCAAGATGAATGGCAAACGCATTGATCGTGAACTGGCTCAGCAATTGGTTAAGGAGCGTGGCTTAATTGTGAAACGTGTAGTTTCCAAAAATGTAGATTACCTGATTACGGCGCACGCAGAGCAATTTTCCGGTAAAGGACGCAAAAACCGAAAAGCCATGGAATATCATGTTAATGTGATAGATGAGAAGGTATTTTGGGAAATGATTGGGGTGGTGGTTGATAATGAATAGTTTTAGCACGTGATTTTGCGCTTTTTTGCTCCAGTAAATTTGTAATTTACAGGTTTTGAGGAAAGGATTTCAAATCCGAAATCTTCTTAAGAATTAAAAATTCTCAACTCATAATCCCTGA
Organism: Marinifilum sp.; assembly: GCF_965230805.1. NCBI lineage: Bacteria > Pseudomonadati > Bacteroidota > Bacteroidia > Marinilabiliales > Marinifilaceae > Marinifilum > Marinifilum sp. Next base: position 27,144 of record NZ_OZ246019.1, read on the forward strand.
TTCAAATCAGGGATAGCAGGATTATTCAAGCTTTGCTTCACTCGCAGTGGAACACTCGCTATTTGTAAGCGACTTAATGGTTTCATGTAAGGCAGAGCTTGCAAATACCAACGGATAAAGATCTTCATAATACCACAGCGAAGCAAAATACAAGCCTACTGGCGCAGCTTTAACATCATTTAAATCTTTTGGAAGATGCAATTCGAACCAATGCATTGCTTGGTCTACGTTCTCTATTTTTTTATGAGATGCCAAAGCACGAATGGCTAAAGATGTTTCTTCGATGGTAGATATTAAGTTTGTGTTTCCTCCCCATCCTCCATCTTCATTTTGTGATGCTTGCAGAAAGTCTATTGCTTTACGCTTAACTTTAGAAAAACCTACTAATGCATCTGGTTTTAAACTACTTATAGAGTATAATACTATTGACGTTCCATACACAGGGTTTTCATGCTGAACATCGTCCTCGTTTCCAAACCATAAAGGCAACCAAGAACCATTAGCCAGTTGAGATTTCTGCAAATACTTCCATGCCTTTTGCATACTTTTATCGAGCTTAGTTCTGGTCTGTACATCCATTTTATCGCGCCAAAGCGACAATGCTTTAATGGCATGTGCACTGATATCGGGACAAGAACAGTCGAATGGCAATTTGCCCCAACCTTTGCAGAAAGTAGGCATTCCTCCATCATTGTTCTGAAGGTCAATTAACCAATTCACGGCATTTTTTATGGCATCTATGGGAATATCCTGATATTCGTTTAATTTATGCAGTGCAATTAGTGCCCCCGAAGTATCATCGGCATCAGGTACTCCTCCCTGCAAATGAGTCCATGCCCAACCTCCTGGTTTTGCCTTGGTAAATAGGTGAATTTTCTTTAATTGATGGTCTAAATAATAATCAGTAAGCTTCTGTTTTTCTGACAATTGAGACAAGTGCTCATGATCCAGTGCATTTACAGACAATGATGTTACCCAGGTGGCCAAATGTGTATCAATTGGCCAGGAACCATCATGGCGAATGGATTGTTCTAAAAAGTTGGCAGCTTTCTTGCAGACCTCCGATTTTCTCTCGCCTGCTCCTATCAAACTCATCAATACAAATCCGGTTAAAGGTGAGGCTTCCAAAAAGCCACCCTTATGGGGCTGTTTTTCTGCCAAAATCTGAAGAACTTTTGGTTTCACCAACCGGTTTAGCTTTCGCATCAGCAAGCTTTGCCTGCTATTTCTTGATTTTACCAAGCCTATGGCTATCAGCGCGGGAATGGCATAACTTACCACCGATAAGTTGAGAAACTTAAAGAACTGATCTGGAAAAACTGCCAATTGAAAAGGAAGTTGCGGAACAAGTTTCCAGCCTTTATCTCCCAATCGGCCCGCCAAAGCACACATGGATAATATGGGAACCGAAAAGCTTTGATCTTTTTGATAGTGATTCAAAACAGCCGAACTAATTGATTCGGGATCTAGGTTTTTTAAACGATCAGTTAACCAATTTTCAGCTTTCTGTATGGTTTCAGTAAATTCAGGGCGATCTTTTGCAATTGAAAAGCAGGCCCAGGTAAGCAAGGTAGTACTCAAATTACTTTTGCTTCGAATGGAATCGCCCCAGCCTCCATCTAAATTTACATTCTTAGCCAACCAAACTAGTCCCCTGCTAATCTGTAAATCGTATTTCTCCTTATCGTATTTCCAAAGAGCAAAAACTGCTACAGCAGTTGATAATGCACTACTGGATAATTTTCCATCCCAATATCCCTTTTCATTTCGAAGGGAAAGAATGTACTCATCCAATTTTTTCTTGATCGACTGAATTTGATTGCAATTCATCCTGAAATGTCATCAAGATAAAACACCCAAACCTAAAAGAGCATAATAGGTATATTCTACATCACAGTTTGTATCTGCTATGCTTCCAAAAAATCCGCCTGATTCGTCCCAGTGAAGGTTAATGAAATCCAGAGAATTTTCGCTAAAGGATTCCATTTTTTCTCCGGACATTTTTATAGCCAACAATGCAGTGGCTGTTGATAGTAAATCCGAAACCGGCACATCCTTGGCAGCCACAAATCCACCTTTCTTCGATCTCCTTTCAAGCAACCATTCCTTACTTTTTTCATTACCCAAGTTCATCATCATACCAGCTGCAGTAGCAGAAGTAACCCCATCGGAACTGTTGCTTTCATTCGCATAAGAACCATTATCCAAGATTAATGAAAGATTTGCATTTTGTATTTCTTCAATTGAATCTGCTTCTATTTGCAGATCCTGATACAGGGTCCACATTAAATAATTCGCATAAACCGTTGATTGTTCTTCCTCCTTTGCATTGTGATTGTATCCTTCGTCACCTGCAATATAACTCTCCAAATCCCAAAGTACTTCAGTACAATCACTCATGGTTCTTGTAACCAGTTGTCCTATTATCAGGTTTTTGGCAAAATTGAATCTTAAGTATTTTGAAGCATTAAATCCCGATTTTTGCCTGATATCGATAAGATGAACCAAATAGAAAGCTCGCACCAAGCATACCGAATGAACAAAATCAAGATTTCTCTGATCAAATTCTGCAAGGAAATTTTTCTCCTGATCAAGATTTAATTTCATATCAAAAACCAAGGCAAGCGTATACCCAAAAACCGAATAGTATAGGTCTGATTTGCCTGCCTTATCAACAAATCCACCAGACTCACATTTTTGAGAGTGTAAAAACGAAATGATACGATTTTGAGCATCTTCACTTAAGACTTCTCTTGCGCTTAACAAGGCTTCCAATATTTTTTGGTTGCAATTGATTGATTGATTATTCATATTTATTCAGCTACAATCCGATTTAATAATCGAGTTAATAATATTTTTAAATTTAAATTGGACAGCTTGCATAAGCTTTTCATTGCTTTGCCTTTGTACTCAGCTAACATTTCTTCTGCTTCATGCATGGCCTCTTTGGTTTCATCCCATTTTAAGATATCCGAATCCTGTTTTAGCCTCCATTTCTCCATCTTGTCGGGATGTTTTTCATTTAAAATACAGGAAACCAATGATGGTTGAACTGTATTAAATCCACTGGCAATTTCACTTTGCCTGAAATCTTCCAAATCATCATTAATTTGATAAGCAATCCCCAATGCTGTACTGAATTCGGTTATCACCTCCATAACATCGTTTCCTGCATTCGCCTGAATGGCTCCAAATTGCAAGGCTACCTCGAAAGCCGGAGAAGTTTTGTTGCTAAATATTCTAATAATTTCTTCCCGGCTTAGCAATTTACCGTTCGATCGCCATAGTAGCTCTTCTCCTTGTCCCAATGACAAATCGCGATGAGCACGAGAGGCTACCTTTAGTAAACTTTTGATATGCTTTGCACCCGATTCGGCAATCATTTGGTAACCATATCCTACAATTAAATCTCCAACATTTAAAGCAACAGGTACATCAAACTCCTTGTGCAGGCTGGGCTTACCATATCTTTCATCATCATCATCTGCAATGTCGTCGTGCACAAGCGATGCTTTATGAAAACACTCTATGGAAACTGCCAATTTTCGAATGGTTTCGTCATACTCTCCCAATTTGCTGGTGAGTGCATCATAAACCGCTGTCATGATTAATGGACGCCAGCGTTTTCCGTCTTTCTCTATCCAATTGATTGCAATATTAACAGTATCATCTGTGTAATCAAAGAAATTTCTCAAGTTATCCTTGTTAAACCACGATTTAACAGTTTTTTTTAATTGATCCAAATCAATCCATCCATGCCAATTGCTTTCCTTTCTATTGGCAAGAACTTCATTTAACCAAATCTCATCAACTTTTGAATTCTTACAATTGTTATTGTAGAGCGGAATAGCTATGGAAGGTACGGCTTCTTTTACTGCCAACGGAAAAGATCTTTCGAAAGAGTGCAAACAACCAACACCTACAACACACTCTACCTTGCCCGAAGCGAGCAATAAACTGGCCGATGTAGTACCCTCACTAACAATTGTGTGGTAGCCCAATTCATCGGCTTTAGAAATAATATCCGCCAAATCGCATCTGCCGCATTGTTCGCAAAGCAGACCCAGTTCATCGAATTTTGCAGGGCATTTGGCATGACTAAAGCACTTTGGCAGCAGTAATATTCTGCGATTAAAAGGAATACCACCTACAACATTCTGCCAGGCAAAATTATTAATCATTACGGCCAAGAGTTTTTGATATAAGAACAACTCAGGATGCAACTTTATCAATTCTGCGGAATGAAAAATCACCTCCGATTCCTGTAAAGGAGGAATAATTTCTGTTTCGGCAGCATAATCACGTATCAAATTCCTGATTTGCTTTAACTTCTCAGGAGTTTGCGGTAGTGCATTTCCTAAATTGGTATTTATCTGATCTTTTCTTAAAATCATTTTTTAGATTCCAGATTTGAGATATAAGATGTAAGAAAAAACTAATAGAAAAGACATCCCTTTCATCTAGCTGTTATTTATTTGTTAATTACGATAATCATCATTAAAAATTAACCATAGGCACCAAATCCAAAAAATGAATATTTCTTTGCAAATCGATAAACCCAGGATTTTTCAGGAATTTCCTTTCCCGGGATATGATGACCCGCACATGGTTTCATTTTTTTTAGCTCCTCGAATGCTTTATTTCTTTTTGATGAATCGTAGGCATGTACCTCTTCGAGCATGCTGCTTAAATGCTCAGGGTCGTCCAATAAAATACAGCCTTGCGTTCTCTCTTTTATTCCTGACCTGAGTCTTGACAGGTAGTTTGAATTTTCAATCACACTTGCCAAATCCGATCCATCGCCAACACTTTCGCCTGCAAACTGAATTGGCGGACAGAATTCAATATCCCCGTAAGGGTTAATGTGATGAGATAAACCTATGGCACCCGGACAAATCGCATTTCCTTTCTCATCCCAATAGGTATCAATTATCATTAAAGGTGCTTTTACCCGAATATCGACCATGAATCGGCGAAGTTCCAATATTTCTTCTTCAGAAAGAGCCAGATCTGTTGTTGGACGCTCTCCCACTGGTCGATAAATGTAATACCACAAGTAATGAACTCCTTTTTTGATGCAGGAATTCACAAATTCTTCGCTCACCAAATCTTTAAAATTAGATTTACAAACACTGGTAGCAACACCGGTAAATAGTTTGTTGCGGGTTGCCGATTCGATTCCGCTCATGGTTCTGCAAAAAACGTTATTGGCACCACGTCGAACATCGCTTACATCCTGCAAACCTTCCACACTAATTAAAGGTGATACATTTCCCAATGCCCTTAGTTTTTGAGCAATATCATCGCTTAGTAATGTACCATTTGTGAACAACTGAAAATAGCAATCGGAATGACGCTCTATTACTTCCAGCAACTGGGGATACATCAAGGGTTCACCTCCCAATAATCCAAAAAAGAAGGAGCCTTTCTTCTTGCTTGAATTGATAATGTTCTCCAAGGTTTCCACATCCATGCCTTTGGAGGTGTTGTTGATGGTTACCCAACAACCCTGACAGTTCAGGTTACAATTATCAGTAACCGAAATCATCATAAATGCGGGATACAACTCTCCCTTTTTCAGGCGCTTTTTATGTTTGGCCACAGCCTTCATTCCTTTAAAACCCAGGTTGTAACCAAGCTTCCAAAGCAACATTAAATCAACGGTGCGCAATATTCTCGATCCTAACGAAAAAATCATTAACAATAGTTTTTAGATAATAGATATGGTATTTACAGATCTCTAACAACAACAAGAACCTGAATCACCATCCTTGCAATCGCAATCACAGTCGCAACTTGCTTCCGGTTGATCTTTACAATTGCAGTCGCAATCGCACTTCTCTTCCTTTTTCTCCTCTTTCTTTTCGCTTCCGCTGCAACATGCCCGGCGTTCTTCTTCTGCCATTTGCAACTGGTCCTTCTTCAGCAAAGAAACCTGGAAATTCTTTCTCCTGGCACTCAGTACCGAATAAACATCATCGTTTTGGATTTGCTCCAGGATATCTGTTTTTTCCATCTGCAATCCATCTCCTTCTCCTCCATCTATCGGACTTTCGGCATGTTTCGGGAAGATAATTGCATTTTGCGGGCAAACTCTGGCACAAGCCGGACACATATCCTTACAATTTGCTGAAGACGATACCACTACCGTTCCATCATCCTCAACCGAATAAACGCTGAACAAGCAAAAATTCAAACACTTTCTGCACCCATTGCAACGCTCATAATCAATCACCGGATACCAAGGTTTCCAGTCGTCAGAATATTTAATTTGCAAGGGTTCTCCAGTTCCTGATTCCAGGCTCGAAATCAATTCATCCTTGCCCTCATCATCAATATGGTGATATTCGCTTGTAAGATCTTCTTTTCTACCTCCTGAATTATCAAGCAAGTTCTGCATGGCACGAGCCTGACAGCCAAAAACGACAGCTTCTTTGGCTGTGTACAGACTTTCCAAATCCTTTGGATTCTTAAGAATTGTACCACACATATCTTCAATATAAGTGAAACCAATATTCTTCTCCTCCAAAGTCTGCATCAATTTCTCAACCGACTCTTTTTCGATTTTTCCATCTTTCTCGCATCCACAAATAAATATCTGCTTACTCATAGTCTAGATTTTAAGTATCACGATTCAAGTATCAAGAAATTGCTCTTGTGTAAAAAACAAATTGCTGAAACTTTAATTCTATTTCTTCTTCTAACAATTAGTAATTACTCTTTGTTAATTATTAATTGCTTTTACATCGTATGCCATTAATGCATCTCCATGACGGATATACAATACACCTTTGGCAATTACCGGTTGAGCAAAGTGCTCTTTGCTTCCTTTGGTAACTTTAAATTTGCTAACTACTTCCATGTTCTCAGGTGTAACATTCACCAAACCAACCTGTCCTCTTTCGTTATAGCAATACAACATACCATCAGCAGCAATGGTAGCGCCTCTTCCAAACTTCAAAGTATCTCTGGTTTCGCCGGTTTCGGCATCAACACTTTTCCAAACTTTTTTGCGATGTGCCGAAGCAATAATTTTCCCATTTAGCTTTACAACACCACCCATAATGTTATCCAGTTCTTCGTTTCTCCACACTTCCGTGATTTTAGTACCATCTTCTTCCAATTTTAACTTTACGGCACCATTTCCACATCCCGTAACGTAGTACAAATATCCATCCTCATAAATCGGGGTATTTCCGTTAACATCTCCTTTGGTGGTATCTTGCTGATGAGTCCATAAAGTTTTGCCTGTTTGCGACTCAATCGCCAACAATGCATGTTCCGAAAATGTTACCAATACATTTTTTGTTGAATACTCAATTAACAAAGGAGAACAATAAGCAGGCATTTCTCCAACTCCCGAATTGATCCATTTGGTTTCACCCGTAAATCGATCCAATGCAATAATGTTCTTCTCTTTGCCACCAGGCGCTGCAAATACCAAATCACCATCTACCAAAAGAGATTGAGAATATCCAAAACGTGTATTTTTACCTTCAAATTTTTCCAGGATATTGATTTTCCACTTTAACACTCCTGTTTCAGCATGGATACAAGCAACATCTCCCATACCGGAAGCCACATAAACCAAATCGCCTACCACAGTGGGAGCAGAACGAGATCCAATGTAATTCTTCATCCAATCTTTGCCAAACTCGGTTTTCCAAAGCATCTTCCCTTCCAAATCCATGGCAAACAGATAGGCAATGCTATCAATTTCGCCATTCAGATAGATATTATTTTCAGTAACAACAGGCGATCCATAGCCATTTCCTAAGCCTTCAGTATCCCAAAGTAGTTTAGGTCCATCTTTTGGCCATTCTTTTAAGAGATTTGTTTCTGCATAGGTTCCCGAGCGGTTTTCACCTCTCCATTCGCTTACTTTTTTCTGTTTTGGGGTACATGAAAACAGCAAGAATGCCAACAATAATAAAATGTAGTTTTTCATAGGTAAGGGATTTAAATTTTAGATAATTTTCCGTTATCAAGTTTGTATATTTTCTTCATTTTCTTTGCCAGATCCATGGAGTGCGTAACCACCACCAGCGTTACTTTTTGTTTTTCGTTAATCGATACCAATAAATCTCCTAGCTGTTCAGCCGATTGCTTGTCTAAGGAACCCGTAGGCTCATCAGCCAATAACAAGCCAGGTTGCTGAATTAGTGCACGCACCACAGCCGTTCTTTGGCATTCTCCGCCCGACATTTGCCCGGGCAACTGACTAATTTGATCTGATAAACCAACAAAATCAATCAATTCCTTAGCCCTTTGTTCTGCCTCAATTCTTAGCTTTTTATCTTTTTCAGGAATCAAGGGAACCAATACATTTTCGATTAAACTTAGCTGAGGAAGCAAGTGATGCGATTGAAAAATGAAACCCAGATTCCTGTTTCTGAAGCTGGCTATTTCATCTTCGTTTCCTTTTGATATGTCTTTATCTGCATGCAGAATAACTCCGGCATTGGCCTGATCCAATGAACTAATCAAATTTAGCAAGCTACTCTTGCCCGAGCCCGAAGGGCCTACAATTGCCACCGAATCACCCGATTCTATTTTTAAGGATAAATCGTCAAGAACAATTCTTTTTTCCTTTCCCGGAACCTGATAGTATTTTGAAATTTGCTTTAATTCTATCTTCATTCTTTTTTGTTTTTCGAATCCTTAAAATATTACAAATCGATTTTCAAATCACTTTTTTTCGTTCTAATACTCATTTTATTTGATAAAGCCCCGCTTCATTCGCCATTCTTATCTTCCCATCGCTTCAAAATGTATTTCCATAGCTTTAAATCATCGTCCATAGGGCAGTTTGCTCAATCCATAGCCTAAAAATCATCGTCCATAGCCTAAAAATATCGTCCATAGCCTACCTAACCCGTCCATAGCCTAAAAACATCGTCCATAGCCTACCTAAGCCGTCCATAGCCTAAATAAGTAATCATTGCGGGGCTTTCAGAAGGTTTTACTTCTCTCCAAAGACATAAACAGATCCATCCATTGATGTCACCACAATCATTTTTTCAACCACTGCAGGCGTAGCAATTAATGCTCTTCCTATTTCGTATGACCAGAATTTCTGACCATTCTCTTTGTTCAACAGGTAAATTCGCCCGTCACCCGAAGCCATTACAACAGCATTAGCAGCAATAACAGGCGATGCTTCTATTTTGTTCCTGGTTTTAAATTGCCATTTGATTTTTCCTGATTCTTTCTCGAAACAATATACTTGTCGATTCTCTGCTCCAATTATCACCACATCATCGCTTATAGCAGGTGATCCCAAATAAGAAATGGCTCCTTCCTTTTTCCAGTTTACCTGATTTTTTTGATAATCTACACAGTAGAATTCACCATCGTGATCGCCAAAAAATGCGTAGCTTCCATCCAAAGCCACCGATGAAGCAATGTAAGTCTGTATATCCAGCTTGTTCTTTGCTTTCCCACTATTTACATCCACCTGATGCAGGAAACCATCGCAACCTCCAAATACCGCAATTTCGCCATTACACGAGGCTGCTCCGTTTATGTAATTGTCCGATTCATAAGTCCAGAGTTTTTTCCCGCTTTTGGCATCGAGGCAATACAGCAAAAAATCGTAGGAACCAAAAAGGATTCTTTTCTGCTTGCTTTTTTTATCGTAAAACCAATTGGCTGAACCCGAAATCTGTCCATCTGTAACCCATTTCCATTTTACTTCTCCGGTACTGGCATTCAGGCAATAAAATGTTCCGTCCAAAGCCCCAAAATATACATTTCCATCCAAGTACATGGGCGAAGCTTCTATCGAAGTTTCAGCATTAAATTTCCACTTTAGTTTGCCCTCCTTATTTAAAGCATACAAACAGCCATCATTCGAACCCAGGTATATCATTCCATTTCGCACAATGGGCGATGATTTAATGGCATCGCCCGTTTTGAACGACCACAAAAGGGAGGGATTCTTTGGCAATTCGGCCTCTGTAACACCTTTCAATTCGGTATTCCCACGAAACGAAAGCCAATTGTGCTTGTTTTGTGCAATAGAGCCAAGACTCATCACTACACTTAATATGGTTAAAATCAATTGTTTCATAACTACAGCTGACAGTTTTTAAAAAGGCTGCCAAGTCAATATCATTGTTAATTACTAATTATTCATTGATAAAGCTCCTGTTGGACAAGCTTCCGCACATTCTCTGCCTGCAATCTTAAGCGCTTCATTCAATTCCTGCTTAAAAGGTACTGCTACCTTAACGGTAAAACCACGACCAATATTGGTAAGTCCGGTTTTTTCGCCATGCCTTTCGGCGATTTCAATGCACAATCCGCATTTAATGCATTTTTCAGGTTCATAAATCACCGAATCATGATTGATGTATTTCACAACAGAATTTCTCTCGCCCAAAGCAAACCTCCTGCGGTCGATCTTGTATTCCTCGGCACAATCCCTTAAACGGCAATTGTCTAATTTCCTGCAATCGCAATGCATACAACGTTTTGCTTCTTCAATAGCTTCCTGTTTTGTATACCCTTTCGGTGATTTTGCCTCAACTCGATTTCCCTCAAGCGATTCCTTTAAATATTCAGCCAACTCCTCTTTTCGAAGTGTACCAAATCTTGAGTTAAAAAGGCGTTCAGTTGCTTTTGCTTTTCCCGCACTTAAAAATTCGTGCACCGACCAAGCTGCCTCTTTTCCCATTGCAACAGCTTTCACAGCCATTTTTTGTGCTCGAATGATACTACCACAGGCAAATACTTTTGAACTGGAAGTAGCATAAGTTCCCACTTCAACCTGTAGACCTGATTTTCCTTTCTCTAAATCAAAAACTTCACCATTGGCACCATTGGCAAGTATTATTGCATCAAAATCTTGCGGTAGCGAAGTAAACTGCTCTCTTGTAATTTTCTGGTTAATATTCAACACAAGCCCCAATTGCTTCAAAGTTTCAATTTCCCTTACCAGGATATCTCCAGGCAATTCGTCATTTTCTATCGAATTCAGAAGGCTTCCACCAGCTTTATCCTCTTTTTCGAAAATTTCGCATCCATATCCGTTCAACAACAGATGGTAAGCTGCCGATAATCCTGCAGGTCCCGCACCAATCACAGCTACTTTCTTCCCATTTGCTTTCTTTTTCTCAGGAAGATATTCTTTGGCTTCCTCATCAGAAAAGCGCTTGAGCAAACAAATAGAAACCGCTTGGTCTACATCCTTTCTGCGACAAACTTTTTCGCAAGGTGCAGAACATACATATCCCAAAATCCCCGGAAGGGCAATTTCTTCTTTCACAATTTTCAATGCCTTATCGAACTGATTATTGGCAATGAATCGGTTCATTTTCGGAATGTCCATATAGGCCGGACAAGCCACACGGCAAGGAGCTTCGCAATCACCAACATGATCGCTCATTAATAGCTCGATGGCTTCCTTCCTGGCTTCCTTTACTTCCGCATCTTCGCTTGCCAAATCCATTCCATCAACTACTTTGGTAGCACAAGAAGGAATCATTTGCTGGTTGGCATTGTTTTTCACCATACAAACCATGCAGCTTGGATGATTGCTGCATCCATCCAGGTAACACATACTTGGAATTTCAATGCCTGCAGATCGGGCGGCATTTAAAATGCTGCTTCCTTCGGCTACTGTAATGCTTTGATTATCTATTTTAATTGTTGGCATTTGTATCGTATTTCTGAGCTGGTCTGTTTTTAAAAATCCATCAGCTCTCGTCAAGTTTTATTTAATTTCTACCGCATCCACCGGACAAATCTGCTTACAGATATCACACTTAATACACAATTCATTATCCACTTTGTGCAATTCGTAAGGCTTTGCTTCTATAGCATCCACCGGACAACGCTGAGCACATTTGGTACAACCGGTGCAATCATCGTTAATTTCGTAGCGAATTAAGTTCTCACATTTTCCGGCCGGGCATTCACCTTTGATGTGTGCCTCGTATTCGTGGCGAAAATACTTTAATGTTGACAATACAGGATTTGGTGCGGTTTTTCCCAAGCCACAAATACTCCCTTTTTGGGTGTTTATGGCCAATTGCTCCAATAAATCCAGGTCGCTCAATTTTCCTTTTCCAGATTTAATTTTATCCAAGATCTCAAGCATTCGTCTTGTTCCTATTCTACAGAAAGTACATCTGCCGCAGGACTCTTCCTGAGTAAATGACAAGAAATAATGTGCGATATCAACCATACAATCCGATTCATCCAACACGATTAATCCTCCCGATCCCATCATGGCTCCTACCTCTTTCAGAGAGTCGAAATCAATGGCCGTATCTGACATATTCGCTGGGATACATCCTCCTGATGGACCTCCAATCTGTAAGGCTTTAAATTGCTTTCCATTGGCAATTCCACCACCAATCTCTTCTACAATTTGGCGAATGGTAATACCCATTGGCACCTCAATCAAACCACCTCGATTGATTTTACCCGCCAAGGCAAACACTTTGGTTCCTTTGCTATTATCGGTTCCAATCTGCTTGAAACTTTCCGCACCATTGCGAATAATAAATGGCACTAAAGTCAGGGTTTCAGTATTATTAATCAATGTTGGTTTCTCCCATAAGCCTTTCTCGGCTGGGTATGGCGGGCGCAATTCCGGAATCCCACGTTTCCCTTCTATGGAAGCAATCAGTGCAGTTTCTTCACCACACACAAATGCACCTGCTCCTTCAAAAACCTTTAAATCGAAAGAAAATCCTGAACCTAAAATATCCTCTCCTATTAGTCCCTCTTTTTTACAAATCTCTAATCCTTCCTTAATCCGACTAACCGCCAAAGGATACTCTGCTCGAATATACAAACGGCCTTCGCTGGCACCTACGGCATATGCTGCAATAAGAATTCCTTCTATTACTCTGAATGGGTACGATTCCAACAACATTCGGTCCATGAAAGCTCCCGGATCACCTTCATCACCATTACAAATGATATATTTTTTATCGGCCTTGGCATTCTTCACCAAATTCCATTTGATAAAAGAAGGGAAACCTGCTCCTCCTCGTCCTTTCAGACCACTTTCTTCTATTTGGGAAATGATCTCGTCTTGCGAAAGCTCTTTCAGGCATTTAACGAAGGCTTCGAAACCATTTTTCGATTTGTATTCTTCAAAATCCGAAGGTTTGATCTCTCCCCTGTATTCGGTAGCAATATTTACCTGTCCCTTTAAAAACTCTGCAATTGGCGTATCTTCTTCGTTGGCATTGTACCTGTTCGAACTGATTGGGATATCTGAAAAAGTAAGGTTCTCGGCATAATTGTAGAACCTGTTTTTGAAGCGACTCATCCAACTTTCGGAGCGAAAGTGTTTTTTAATGATTTCACTTACCTCATTCGCATTGATTTTTGTGTAAAAGGCAGCTTCTTCACCGTCTTTGTGAATTTCCAACATAGGAACCTGGTTGCACACACCAACACAGCCTACCTGTTTTACATCCACTTTTATCTGATTATCGGCAAGGGTTCTCTCCAGCTCTTCCTTTACGCCAGAGCTACCACTTGCGATACAGCACGATCCTAATCCAATTCGAATTTCACCTTGTGATATTCCATCCTCTGTTACTTCACGAACTTGTTTCTCTTCGCTTGGCGCCAGATTTTTAAAATCCTCGATGATTTCCGCAACCTTACCGGTTTCAACATGTCCGTAGGTTACATCATCAATTTGAACAACCGGGGCAATGGTACAGCATCCCAGACAGGCAACTTCCTCAACAGTGAACAGTTTTTCGGCATCCGTATCGCCTTCGCTAATGTTTAATTCGCGCTTAAAACTATCGTAAACTTGTTTGGCTCCCTTTACGTGGCAAGCCGTTCCCACACATACCTTTACAATGTGTTTCCCAACTGGTTGATGTCGAAACTGAGAGTAAAAGGTAGAGATTCCTGTAATCTGAGACTCGGTAATTTCGGTTGTTTCACAAACTCTTTTTAAGGCTTCTTCGGGTAAATAGTTAAACTTCCCCTGAATGGCCTGAAGAATCGGAATTACCTTATCAGAATCCTTTCCTTTTTCAGCAATTATTTTATCAACAATATTTTGAATCTCCATCATAACTATTTCCCTATACAATAAAGGTGTTTCTCTCCACGGATGTATACTTTTCCATCAGCAAATGCTGGTGTCATATCCGATTTTTCTCCCAATGCAGGAGCTGCAATTTCCTGGTATTCCTTATCAGCTTTGAAAATATGCATTACCCCATCTCTGTCGAGCAGATATACATTTCCATCCACCAGGATTGGCGATGCATAAAATCCACTATCGAATTCCTGTTCCCAGCGAATTTCTCCCGATTTGGCATCGTAACACACTACAGCACCGTAACTGGTTACAATAAACAGGTTATCGCCCGAAAGAATCGGACTTGGAACATCCGACAGGTAATCGTAAGCTTCCCATAAAACTTCAGGATTTTCACCTGGCTTGATGGCCACAAGGCTTGCATATTCGTTCATGGCATACACAATTCCATCGCTAACTGCTACCGAAGGACCAACCTCACCGGTAATGCAATCCAATTTCCATAGTTCCTGTCCAGTGTTTACATCATAGGAAGCAACACAAGGATCGGCTGCAAGAATAACTTCGGTTTTTCCACCAATTTCAGCAATCACAGGTGATGCCCATGAAACGCGAACTTTTCGTTTGGTACTCCACAACTCATCTCCATTGGCCGTTGAAAGTGCCATTACCTTTGCTGCTTTCTTGTGGTCGAACTGTACAATCAATTTATCCTTAAAGATCAGCAATGATGATGAGTGTCCGTAATGATTATCAGGCACTCCCAGGTTCTTCGCCCATTTCTGTTTTCCGTTAAAATCAAGGGCAATAATATCTCCGTTTGCAAAAATGGCAAATACTGATTTTCCATCGGTTGTAACGGTTGAGGCAGCATGACCTGTATCAGGTGTAACTTCGGGTGATGTAGCCGGTGATCCCGCAATGCCTTCCGCTTTTTCGGTCCATATTAGCTTTCCACTATTGCGGTCATAGCAATACACTTCTCTTTGACTGGCATTGGCACCAGACAAAAACAGTTTATCTCCCCAAATTACTGGCGAATTGTAGGCATGTATCGGCACCTGCACTTTCCAAAGCACATTTTTACCACTTGCACCATCCCAATCGGTTGGGATATTTTTTTGATAGGAAACTCCCTGGCCTCCGGCACCACGGAATGCAGGAAAGTTTGCCATCATCTCTTTTGTAGGATAAGAACTCGTAGCAACTTTTTTGACAGGAGCTTCTACCTTCTTCTCAACTACCTCTTCTTTCTTTTCTTCCACAACAGGATCAGCAGGTTTGTTTTCCTCTTTTTGCATTTCTTCTGTTGGGTTCTCCTCCTTAATTTCTTCTTCTACGGCTGGCTCTACTTTTACCACTTCTTCTTTGATAGGTTCCACAACCTCAACATCGCTGCTTTCTTCAGGAGTTGTTTGCGCTACAATAGCAGCCTGACTAAACTGGTTTCCAAGCTCTTTATGAGTTAAAAAAGCAATCAGTAAAGTAATTGCAACCAATCCAAAACCGCCCACACCAATCCATTTTCGTGCTTTCTCCTTAAAAAGGATAATGTTCTCTTCTTCGCTTTCGCTGATTTCCGGTAACTTTTGCTTACCAGCATAGAACATCTGTAATGCTATTGCGCTAATGATTACACCCAGCAACAAAAGATATCCTCCCGCTTTTACCTGCCACTGATTGGTGAAGTAAGCCTTTCTTACCAAAAGATCCATTTCACGAATCTGCTCTCGCAATTGGTTATCGTTTGGATTTTCTTCCAATCGTTCTACCAATGAATTAATAAGCTCTGTATTCACAGGATCAATTCGGTTGATTTGAATGTAATTCACCAGCACCAACATGCAGATGATAAAGGAGAAAGTAGCAGCCACAATGGCAATGTTTCTCCACAGCGATAGATTGGTTTTTCTTATTTTGAAATTCTTATTCATGGATTAGTAATTTACTACTGAATATTTTTATTTCGATTTTAGAATTGAAAATTTTGTTTCATCTTATTCTTACTCCCGATTACATTGTTCTTCATTATTTTGGGATCCAGAAGGGGAAAAATTCTCTACATTCTAATTACTCATTATTAATTGTTAATTCTTAAATCTTCTCCACCGGGCAATACTTCAAACACCTCGCACAACTCACACATTCACCTTTGTCTGCCTCGTAATCTTCACGGTATCGGTATCTTGTTAATCCTGCCAGCGACAATCCGAACACCAAGCCAATGAAGGCTCCCAGCATCCATGATCCGTAATAGAATTGTTTCAATATTTCGGCAGATTCCAGGTACAAAGCTTCCTTGGTTTTACCAGAAGTTCTAAACCCTTCAATCTCCAGGCTTTCTTTCATGGTATTGGCATCGAAATGCAACAATTCATTTGCCAGGCGTACTTTGGAATTAACCAAGGCCAAATTCTCATGAAAATTGGAAACCACCCAACCACCAATTATCATTAAAGCAGGAATAATCATGGCCAAAAGAATAAAACGTCGGGTTGCCGATCGCTTGTCTTCCATTTGCTTCACTTCAACAGGCTTGTTAATGGCATCGATAGGACATGAATTCTCGCAAAGCTTACACTGAATACAACTTGCCGGTGTAATGCTTAGGTGATTTTTAGAAACTCTGCTTATCAGGTTCAGAATCACGCCATATGGACATAGAAATCTACAATATGGGCGTGCAATAAAAACACTGATCAGCAAAAATGCTGCTCCAATGGCAAACATGAAAAAAGTAGCATTAAACCTGAATATCCCTACAAAAGGATCGTATCTACAGATGATAAAATCGGTTCCGGTAGCAGCGTAAAGAACTGCCAGTCCAAGATAAATCCATGGGATTAAGCCAAGCACCTTCTGTAGCCATTTCTTCAAACTCACAGGTCTTAACAGGAATACATCCTGCACTGCGCCTAAAGGACATACACCTGCGCAAAATGTTCTTCCGAAAAACAGTGTGTATACCAAAGGAATCACAAAAAATGCAAGTGCCGAAAGCGGGATATGATATCCTGGATTGAACAAGGCCAGCACCACATTCTGAATCGATCCCACAGAACACACACAGCCTTCTCTCAGGAATCCAAAATATATGATAGAGAACAGGGAGGTGATTACAACTCCTGTTCTTGAACGTTTCTTGTGGATAAACCAGGTAATCAGGCTTAGAGCTGCAACCAGGAGCAATACATCCACCAATGCGAAAATTCCTGCTCGCGGATCGGGCATGGAAGTTACTGGCTGTGTGTAGCCTGACTCAAACTCGGGTCTTGGAAATCGTTGAGTTTGCGCAAAGCTGGCAAAATCAATTATCGATAATAGTAAAAGAGAGAGTATCGAAAAGACTTTCTTCATTTCTTAAATCTTTTTATTGGTTTTGAAGCCTGCAAACTGGTAAGCTTCGTCTAGAGGAACTCGTTTAAATGCATCGGCAGGACAATCGCGTGCAATAGCACATTCGTTACAGTTTACGCATAAATCGTGGCTCACCTGTAATTGCAGGGAACCATTTCCGAAGGCTCCACAACCTTTCACACATTTCCCACAGGCGATGCACAAATCGTCTATAATTTCGTATTTGAAATATGGATCTTCGACATAGGTTCGTTTGATTGCACCAGTAGGACAAAGCATATTTTCTGCCCCGGTAGACAGGTTTTTCACATTTGGACGGAAATATCCCCCACACAAATCGCAATAACCACACATGTCGTATACATGGATGCATTTCACTGCCGATGGAGTTACCACACAACTTGTTGCACAGCGTCCGCATTGCGTACATTTTGTTGGGTCGAGCTGCCAAAAGAAATCTCCTTTAGCACTCTTGCTTGCCAACACTCCCGCAACACCAACAATACTGGCACCGGCTGCAAAACGAAAACAGGTATTAATAAATTCTCTTCTGTCTTTTTTCATACTGACTAGTATTTGCTAACTAGTTATCAATTATTCGAAGCTTTTTGATCTCTTTTGTATTTTAAACCTTCTGGTTTCTGACAATTCTTCAGGCTCTTACAATCCTGACAAGGAGTTGTAAACTCACAAGTTTCCTGTGTTGTGTAATTGCGATAAACAAAAACGCCACTAATGGCTGCTAATCCTGCAATAATTAGCCCTCTCAAACCATTTCTCAAAAAATCTCTTCTTTCCATTCTATTTTGCTTCAAAAATTCTGATTAATCTTTTTACTGGATCCAAAACCAATATCCTGTCGTTTGAATCCACTGCCAGGTCTATTCCAATGGTTCCCTCCTCGAACAATTCGGGAGCAGCAACCACTGATTTAAAATCCCCGGAAGAGAGATGTATTTTAATTCTTTCCAATCCTTTTTCTGCGGTCACAAAGGAACCATCAGAAAGCATGGCAATGTTCGATGGGTTACAGCATCCGCTAAAGCCTTCTACACTCATCGATGTTCTTTCCCAGTTGGAAATTTGTTCACCCTCGAAATTATAGGCTTCAAAGGCGTGTCGGCCCGGATTTACCGCCCATAATTCTCCCTGGCGCCCTATCAGCAAGTCGAAAAACGGACTTGGAATTACAAATCCTTTGATTCCTTCCTCCTTGTTTTCTCCTCCAATTTCTTTGATTTTATTCCCATCCATATCATAGTGATGGATAATTTTATGGCCAGCATCGGCTACGAAAATATTTCCGTCCTGAACGGCGATTGAAGTGATATAAGTTCTTTCTCCCTTCACCACAAAACTATTTCTCAAACTGCCATCGGGCTTTCTAATATCAACACGGGTACTCATACCCACCACAATATTTCCATTTTCCATTATGGTAAGACAAGAGGCAGGCTGGCGCAGTTTTAAATTGCTGATTAGAGCTCCTGCTGCATCCAGTACAATTACATTTTTATCTGTGCCAACATAAATTTGATCGTTCTGATCGGTAGCAATGGCATGTATGGCATCGGCATTGATTTTAATTTGTTTGCTTTCCTTGTGGCTAATTAATTTGGAATCAACCTCACGCAGAGAGTTTAAGTCGTATTCATAAACATTTTCATCAGTCGGATCATCCGTGGTAAACAGATCCTTAGCCATGAATGCAATGAGCACCACAAGCAAGAGAACAGAAAACCATAAAATCATTTTATTCTTCATATGTATATCCTTTTAACTGATTACAATATTTGAATCCTGGCAATTGCCATGTCTTTAATTTCTTCTCAGATCGATACAAAGCATGTGTTTGTCATCTCTCATCAGCAATCGGCCATCAACCACCACCAATGGTCCCCATGCATCGTGCCCGTCCATCACCTTGGTTTTGTCCAACAACTGGAAACTTTTAGATGTAGCTTTTGCAATGCTCACCGTTCCATCATCCCTAAGAATGAAAAACTTACCATCGGCCACAACATATGGACCCAATCCGAATCGGTTGGTCGAACCACTATCCCAAAGAATTGTCTGACAGTCGTTTGGATCGACACACACAAAGCGGTTTCTTACTCCTCCCGCATCTTTTGGAAGAATACTAAACATGTGTCCGTCGTACAGGATTGGTGTTTGTTGTTCGGAGGCTATGCCATCTTTTGGCTTGAACTTTTGCAATGTTTCAACGCTGTAATTTCCTCCTGATTTTTTCACCTGCAATAAAATTCCACCGGCTCCGTATCCCGCAGTCATATACACTTTTCCATTGCCAAAAACAATTGGTGATGGAGCTACAACCGAAGGTGCAAAATCTTTTGTTTTCCATAGAATCTGACCCAAATCATCGCCTTCTGCAGAAACACCTACGATACCACCAACAGCGGCATACACCCACATTTTCTTCCCATCTAATGTCATTGGCATAACCGAAGAATGCGACATTTTCCATTGATCAGGATTAGGAGTTTCCCAAACTACTTTTCCTGTTGCACAATCAACACCGATTAAAAGAGATGATCCGCCAGGAGCAATAATGGCAATATTATCCTCGATAATTGGGCACTGACCTGTATACCAAAATGGAATTTCAGACATGTATTCTTTCACCAAATCAATTCCCCAAATAAAATCTCCTGTATTTGGATCGGTACACATCACATGACAACGAGGTCCGATCGTAACAAGATACTTTTCGTTGATGGCAGGAACCGTTCTCGAAATACCATGATTTCTCTTGATACGCACCCTGTACCATCTTCTCCATAATTCTTCTCCTGTCTCTAGTGAGAAGCATCTTAAGGCATCGGCTTTTTTTACTTCATCGTAATCGAGCACGTACACTTTGCCATTGTACACAACAGGTGCAGCATGACCTTCTCCCAGTTCCACCTGCCAATCGATCTTAGGCCCATCGCCCCAGGAGTTGATTAATTGGGTTTGTTCACTTGCAATATTATCTGATTTTTCCCCACGAAATTGCACCCATTTGCCCTTCAGTTCCGTCGAAATCTCTTTGAAGAAATCATATCCTTCTCCAATTTTAACTTTCCCACCGCTCGATTCACTTTCTTTTGGGCGATTATCCATACCCGGGATACTTGCATGCATTTCCTTAACAGGATTATAAAACAGCCAGTACGCAAATAGTACTGCAGCAATTGCAGCAGCTAAGAGAATGATACCTTTTTCGCTTCTTTTCGATAGCATATCCTTAATCGTAAGAAACCTGTCAGGGTTTTAAAGACCTAACAGGTTTAACATTTTCTTTATTCTTTAATCGAGTATGCCATAAGTGCGTTTTCATGACGCACATACATCACCCCATCTTTTATTACAAGATGCGACCAGTGAGGCCCTTTCCCATATGGAACCTTAAACTCACTAATCACTTTAAATTCTTTAGGATCCGCTTTTACCAAGGCAATATTTCCACCTTTCTCATCATAGCAATACAGCATCCCTTCTGCCGAAACAATAGAACCTTTGGTTTGCCATTTGGTTTCGTACATTTTAGTACCTGTTTCCCATTCCAAGCAACACCAATTTCCCATTCTGTTATTTACCCAGTTTGCACCGTAAATGTACCCATCAAGCAATACTGCACCGCCATGGTGAATATCAAGTATGGTGTCCAAATAAGCCAATTCAACACCTGTAGCATCTTCATTCAGGTTCAGCATTACTGATTTGTGATCGTATCCATTTGTAACATATAGCTTACCATCTTTATACAAAGGAGTATTTGTATTGATATTTGACTTCCATTTGCCACCAGCATATTGACCGTAGTCAAATTTCCATTCAATACTTCCATTATCAGGATTTACTCCAAGAACATTTTTCTCAATCACGGTTACAATCTGATTCTTACCATTTCGGTTAATCAATAATGGAGACACATATCCGGGCTTGTCATTCAAACTCTCAGATTGCCAAATGGTTTCTCCAGTCATTTTATCCAATGCGATCATGGTGGTTTGTTCACCGCAAGGCGTGTAGTAAACCATGTTCTTGTATAATAAAATGGATTCTGAGATCCCCCACTTTCCAAAAGTTCCTTCGAATTTTTCACTGGCATTCACTTTCCAGTTTATTTCTCCTGTAATTGCATTTACACAAGCCACGTCACCTTTTCCACTTGACAGGTAAATTCTATCATCCTCGATTGTTGGGGTTGCTCTGCTATCCACAAACGATGCATCCCATCCTCTGCCATAAGCTGTCTTCCATTTTTTGTTCCCTTTCATATCAAAAGCCAACAAATAATCCATAGAATCGATTAAACCTGTAAGGTATACGGTATTGTGTGCAATGGCTACCGAAGAATAACCAACCGGTATACTATCATTATACCATAGTAATTCAGGTCCCATAGCAGGCCACTCTTTTAACAATCCGGTTTCATTATACACCCCGGTTCTATTCGGTCCGCGCCATTCTGTAAAAACCTTGTCTATTGTCCCTTGCGAAAATGCAAAACAAGCAATGATCCCAAGTCCTAACAATCGTTTCATAAATTCAATTAGTTATATTAGTGTTTGTATTTCTATTTTGCGATTGAATATACCATTAAAGAACTTCCATGACGCACATATAATTTCTTGTTATGGATTACAATATGTGCCCAGTGTTGTTTTTCACCATAAGGAACACGAAAAGAGCTTACCTTATTGAAAGAACCCTTGCTTACATCAACTAAAGCTACTTCACCACTATCTCCATAGCAGTATAACAAGCCATCTGCAAAAATTACATTCCCACGGCTCAACATTTTGGAAGAATACAAAGTTTTCCCTGTCTTCCAGTCAAGGCAAAACCACTCTCTGTTGGTATGACCGGAACCATAAATTTTACCATCTAAAAGAACTGCTCCTCCCATTTGGTTATCAAGATCTTCATTTCTCCATAATTCTTTAATACTTGCACCATCTGCAGATAGTTCAAGCATTACACCGCCTTTTCCATATCCGCTAAAGCAATACAACATTCCATCTTTGTAAATCGGAGTATTCGGGTGAATTGAGTAACGATTAGGATGGTCGAAACTCCAAAGCATCTTACCATCTTTGGCGTCGATTCCCAGTATTGAATTTTGGGTATGGGTTACCAATAGATTTCTGTTGTTTAGCTTGATTAATGCTGGCGAACAATAAGCCGATTTCTCACCCTTTGCAACCGATTTCCAAATGAGCTCACCATTCTTCTTATTCAAAGCAACAACACTTGCCTGACTCCCTCCCGGAGTACAAAATAGTTTCTCTCCTTCAACCATAAGATTTTCAGTAACCCCCCATCGAATGTTTTCTCCCTCAAACTCATCAAGAATATTCTTTTTCCACACAATATCTCCGGTTTCGGTCTTCATGGCAACCACTTCACCATAACCACTCAGAATATATACCAAACCATCATGAATCATTGGAGTTGTTCTTACCCCATCATAAGTATCCATCCACTCTCTTCCATACACCTGTTTCCAAACTTGATTGCCGGAATGATCAAAAGCAATCACAAAACCATTATCACCTTCGGTTCCTCCTGTAAAAACATACTTATCGGTAATCGCAGCAGAAGCATGACCTGCACCAAGTTCATCAAAGTGCCATAACATTTTTGGGCCTTCAGCTGGCCATGTTTTCAATAAATCAGTATCCGGATATTTCCCATCTCTGTTTTCACCGCGCCATTGGGCATCATTTTGCGCCATGCTTACCAAAGCAGACAACACAATTGTTAAGGATAATAAAATACGTAGCATCTGTTATAATTTTAGGTTTTATCGTTAAATCTCAAAGATACATTCAATAAATTGTTTTAATGAGTAGTAAGCTATTATTACATCAAATCTATTTTAGGTCTAAATAAATAAGTCAAAAGCCGTACACTATTAACATTTACTTGCCATGACAATCACAAATCATCCTTCTATTCGGAAATAGTTTAATCATTTTTATTTAGATTCGTTTTACAAAAATTAGCTATTGATTCAGCACCTTTTGGTATTGGATATTAAAGACCTCAATGTCTTTATTTAATTTACAATAAAAACCAGAATCAATCCAGAACAAATAAATACTTTTCTTAGTTGCCGTTTAATGTGTAAAACTGTTTTAACAAGTTTTTAACTTTCTATTTCGATGCTCCGAAAGGACACACTAATCAAACTTTTACCTGGTATTATTATAACGTGAGTTCGACGTAAAATTCTATCCACAGAAAGTTATATTTGCGATAGATTGGCATTAAAAATTTGGAAAGAATAGCGGGCTATTTTGAGAAATTTTTAATGTGAAGATGTCGTAAAGAGAACTTTCCATTATGTGTTTGCCTGCTTTCGGCATAAATTTCCTCAAATCTTCTTGAAATATCCCAATATTCCTTCGAAACTTTGAGAAAATTTCTACTCAAAATCAGATCAAACTGTGAACGAATTTTACATCGAACTCACGTTATTATACTCATGAACACAGCAATTAAAATCCGATTCGTTTCATGCCCTTTGAAATCACAATTGAAGCATTGATCGTTTATAATCATTCATCTTATTTTAACCGAATCTTAATTAGTAGATACATCATTTGAATTTTACTTTTAAAAAAACGACTTCGGTCAATTTTTTTATGTCATAAATCAAGCTTATCATACAAAAAAGCTTGGGTTCATTTTATTTATAGATTGATTTATTAATTTTAATGCTGATTCAAATCAATACTATGCTACAAAGTCAATTGCACAAATCAATAAGAACAAGCTTACTGCTTATTTCTGCGATTTGCATGATTACCTGTAAATCTGACAACAGTATAATTTTCAAATCAGATCAGTATAAAATATACCCCAATAGAATTGAGCAGGCAGAATATTCGGCTATTGCTATAAACGATAAAGAAATCAGATCTAACTATCCAGGCCTAACTGCCAACAGCTGGAAACAAAAACGAAAACTATTTGATTATCCTACTTACCAATGCAAGCACACTTTACTAAATGCAATTTACAACTTGTCATTAGAAGAAATAGACCGAAAAATAATTAACGACAGCATATTTTCTCCAGAGAGCATTGCAACCAGCACTTTGGGGTATTCAAGCATTTTATCATTGGCACTTCTTCTTCCCGATGTTTGCCAAAACAGCTTAATACAGAGAGTTAGAAAGGATAGAATCATTCAAGATTCAGGCACAGGAGGATCGTGGCCAATAAGTTCGGATCGATTGGTTTGGGCTATTGCCGCCTGGGAAATTTACAAAGCAAAAGGAGACAAAGATTGGCTCAGGAAAAGCTATTTCATTATTAAAAACAGCTTGGATGACGATCTTAACGTCATCTGGGATTACCACTCTCATCTTTTTAAAGGGGAAGCTTCATTTTTAAATTGGAGAGAACAATCCTATCCTTCTTGGATGTCGCCAATTGACATTTACGAAAGCTATTCTCTTTCAAATCAAATCATCCATTACAAGGCACTTCAGGTAATCATTAAAATGGGAAGCCTACTAAATAAGGACACTCAAAAATATTCTCACATATCCGAAGCATTAAAAAAGAGCATCAACAAACAATTTTATTTGGGTGAGGATCAACACCTGAGTCAGTTTAAATACAAAAACTACAATTTACTGTCCGATCATTCGGATGCGCTTGGCGAATCGCTTGCCAACATTTGGCATGTAAGTAAAGAATCTGACAAACAGCTGCCAATTACAAACTTTGGTACGCCTTGTTTCTACCCTCAAATTCCCAACATCCCAAATTATCACAACAACACAAGTTGGCCATTTGTTCAAGGATTTTGGAATTGGGCTGTAGCTGAAAACCGAAACACAATGGCTGTACTTTATGGCTTGTCATCATCAATAAGATCAACAGGATTATTCTTAACAAACAAGGAGAACTTTGAAATCGACAATGGAGATTTTAACTATACTGAATCAAATTCTGATCGCAATTTATTAAGTGCTGCTGCATCGGTATCAAACTTCCTGCATGTATTAATGGGAATAAGATTAAATGCGAAAGAGATGGAATTTAAACCAGTAATTCCAAGAGAACTAAAAGGGAAACACACTTTAAGCAACTTAAAATATCAAAATGCAATTCTTCATATCGAGATCTTAGGATTTGGCGATAAAATAAGCTCATTTACATTTGATGATACTGCCTACCGAAGAGCCATAATTCCTAAAGACATAGAGGGACATCATAAAATTGTGATTAAAATGAACAATCAAATCCCTGATGGAGAAAAGGTAAATCTGGTCAGCAATCAAACATCCCCTTCTACTCCGACTCTTTCATACCGAAAGCAAGAACTACATTGGAATCAGATTAAGAATGCAAGTCATTATAAGGTGTACAGGAATGGGGAACTTCTTTTGGAAACAAAAGACAATTACATGACAGAACTTAGCTTTGAGTATCCGGTCGAATTCTGCGTTCAAGCCGTTGACAGTCTACATTATCACTCGTTCTTATCGAAACCTATTGTACTTTGTCAAAGCAAATACGAGAAGTTTTTAGAAGCTGAGGCTTTTCAAACAAATCAAAAATCAAGCTTTATTGTTCTAAAAAAATCAGACCCGGAACCCTATTACTTTCAAATTAAAGCCCCCAAAAGAGGGCTTTACCAAATTAGCTTCTTGTATGCTAATGGGAATGGGGATTTCGACAAAGGCGACAAATGCGTTAGCAGAAGTTTATGGCAGAACAATGGCTATTTAGGGTCGATTGTATTTCCGCAGCGCGGAAAAGGAAATTGGAGTGACTACGGATATTCTAACAGCTTTCAAACCAAGCTTAAGAAAGGTCTTAACTTTTTTAAAATCAGCTTTGAAGAATTTAACGACAACATGAATGGGATACAAAATGCCGTTCGCATAGATAAAATCAAATTATTACGAATTGAATAAAGCTATAGCCCATGTATTACGACATAGTGAATCAAATGGATGATGATGAAGCATCAGATTACGATTGGGAAATTGTAGATGGCAAACCAAGATATCGTTGGTACAAATACGCACTTAACTCTGTATACATGATTTCATCAGTAGACGAAAAATGCAATATCGAAACTGTGTCCTTCGATGATCTTGATGCATGGTACGAATGTGTCAATTGGGTTGCTAAAAACGATCCCGAAGCTTTAATGCATATCATGAGCAAGTTGGTAGATCCGGTTAACCCAATTGTAAAGACAAAACTATTGGAGAGTCTCGAAAAAAGTGAATACTACTCTGCTTGCCTAATTGTAGATACCCATCTGCGAATAAAAGAAGAACCAAAAGAGCGAGATTTTAATCGAAAAAAGGAAAAATATAGTAAAATTGCAGACGAAGATATTGCCAAACAACTGATAGGAATGTCGCAAATACTTCATTCATTAAAAACTACTGCAAAAAACAAGCTATACGAAGAAAAGCTGCAGGAACCCATAAGTTACCTTCTCAACATCGAAAAGTTTGCAAGGACAAAAACCAATAAATTTATCGAAACCTTGCAGTGGATGATCGAAAATGCACCCGAAGACTTAAAGCGAATCTTCAATACCGAAATACAAATCGAGATTAGAGACAACTTTTTAAATTATTTTGCAGAACGAGAACATTACCAACTATGTTCTTTCATGATGAAGTGCATTCCTGTTATCGAAACAGATTTCTATTTCGATATTCCTCCCTATAAAGACGAATACGATGATGAAGCCTATTTTGGTGAGGATGAGGATGAGGATGAGGAGTTAGACGATTAAGGCAAAAAAATCCCCATGAATACAATATTCACGGGGATCAACATTGATATATAATTTTAACTTACCTTCTTCTCTGCTGAGCCATTTTTTCTTCCAACTTCTTAAATTGCTCCTCAGTTAATATCTTTTTGAATTCAGCAATCATTGTTTTTTGCTTCTCCTGCATTGTAGTCATCATCGCATTGCGATCTCCACTTTTCATCAATTCTTGCATGGTTTTTCCCATATCAAGAATTTGTTCGTAAACCGCTGCTTCTTGTTTATCATCTAATCCTAAATCAGCCTTCATAGCTGCAGTTTGCTGTTTTGCCATATCTTCAGGTTTAGGCATACTTTGCGCATTTACCGATAGGTTAATTGCAAATACAGCAGCAATCATTAATAATAGAAATCGTTTCATGTTGTTTTATTTAATTCGTTAATTTTCTTGTTTTCAAAGAAACACCATTAAGCAGCCAAGAAATGTTAACGTTAGCCCAATTAAGGTTAATCTATGTTAATAAGCCCGATTCAACTATAAATACACTGGCTGATCGCAGTTTTTTTTGGGGGTAAAAATTCTCTAAAACTGATGTAGGTAACATTCCGTTCGCATAGGTTAGCATTATCTCAAGAAAATACAATCCTCAAAAAAATATTGTAAATTAGTATATCTTATCAAAATGATTATGCCTGACACAAAAACACTTATTGCTAATGAACGCAAGGCGTTAATGCAATTAATGGATAACGAACCATACAAAGTTCCAAGTCGAAAAATCAATGAGAATCTTTTAATCGCAACATGGAATATTCAGCATTTTTCTAACAATAAAAGCAAAAGAGCTTTACAATACATTGCTGATGTTTGTGAAAGATTTGATATTATAGCGCTTCAAGAGGTCAAGACTGACTTAAGAGGATTGAGTAAATTACAAGATTTACTCCCCGGCAATTACAAAATTCTGGTTTCCGACCCAACAGGAAACTACGAACGTTTTGCTTTTTTATATGACAAACGAACTGTAATCCCAACAGGCTTGGTTTGTGAGATTGGTTTTCCTGTAACAGCAAAAACTCATCAAGGCTATCAATTACACAGGATGCCTTATTGTGCATCATTTAAAGCAGGAAGATTTGATTTTGTGATTGCATCTGTACACATTTATTACGGTCAAACAAAAGTTGAAAAAGAAGAAAGAAAAAAGGAAATTCAAGAATTGGCAAAACACATCTACAAACGATCAAAAACCAATAGAAACAAAGTGTTCGACAGAGACTTTTTTGTACTTGGCGATTTCAATATCGAAGAATATGGTGATCAATTCTTTTCGGCTTTAGAATCAAATGGTTTTGCCATGCCGGATAAAATGAACGAGTTAAAAACCAATTTCCTCCAAACATCCACCTATGATAAAATTGCCTGGGTTAAAAGGGATTCGTTTCAATTTTCAGGCAACTGCAATGTCGTTCCCTTCGGAAAGGTTCTTTTTCAAGACCAAAACCCCAAAGGCGGAAAAAAACAAATCAGCGACCATTTGCCTCTTTGGGCAGAATTTCAGATTAACAGTTTAAGTCAGGAACTTGACCAAATGATTAACCTAAATGGGTAAATAACGTGAGTTCGACGTAAAATCAGTGCAAACTGAAACAATATTTTTAGTCGAGCTTATCAGTATTATTCATTAGGTTGAACCCAGTCAGATCCATCTGCATAAAACAGATATTGAATATAATCTGTTGTTACTTTATTCTCATCTATCGGAATACTTCCAAACAATTTTATCAAACTAAAATTGTCTAATCCTCTATTCGACCAATAATAGGGAGAATCGATACCGTTAAGCTTAAATAAACTGATTGAATTTTTGCCTGATACCCGCTTAAAATCCTCGATTCCTTTTATGTATCCAAAAAATACATCGTCACAGCTGTAAGATAATTTAGTAAAAGAACCACTTCCTGCTAAATAGCTTGGTAACCCACCACTTGGAACGGTTAGCTGTGAATTTGTATAAAGCGCAACTAGTGATACTAAATTATCATTTAAAATTCTTGATTCCTTAATTCTTCCTGCCAAAGTCCGGTTAATCCCTTGCAGTGTATGATACAAACCAAAACAACCATATATTTTTTTTGTGATCCAATTGTACTGCCTATAATACCTGCAAAAATTCTCATACATAAATTCATCTCTGGATGTAATCTTGTCATGATTTGAACAGTTAAATTCAATATCTGCCAACAGCAAGCTATCGCGTACCGTAAATGATCTGCTCTTTAATATTTTAGGCAATACTGATGAAACCCAATTTACTAACGAGTCTTTATTTTCAGGTATTTCAGCTGAGTAAATTGAAGGTAATTTTTCTCTTAAAAGTCGATTCAACAAAGCAAAATCATTAAGTCTATTTACTCCAAAAACTTCAAATCTTTTTGCTTTATCTAGTTGTTGGTAATATTCTTTAAGGTTTCCCCATTTCTGCTCTCTATATTCTGCACTATTTGTCCCAATCCAAACCACCCACTTGTTGAGTATCCTTTCAAGCGATAAATCTGTCGAATCTTTTAGGTATTTATTAATATAGTATGCCTGCGAAATATCCATTTCAGCAATATAAGTGGTAATATTAGTCTTCCGATTAAGACATTTAAATGTCGAAACATCAATAACAGGAGAAGTTGCCACCTCGTGTATCTCTCCAACCAAAAAAAGCTGATTCTCGAAAAAATCATTGTCAAACTTCAAAGGAATTGATTTACCCAACTGATTCGAAACCAACTTGTTTTTCTTGAGATACTCCACATATTTATTTCCTGCTACATACTCATTCAGCCGAAAACCTAAATATATTAAAGCTACTAATCCAACGATTAACAAAACTAGTTTTCCTATTATTTTCAGAATTCTCTTCATTTGATGTATCCTATTTTAAGTCCTGACTAATAACGGTTTTATTATAAAATGAATCTTAAATTCTTTTGAGAATTTTGAATTTGATCAAGGCAGAAAATGGAAACATAGCCTTATATTATGGCAATATCTTTTACTAAAGAATAAAATCAAAAGAAAAAAAGTGACTTATTTCAAGGGGAATAGCAGTATTATTAAAAGCATTAGCGATTTATTGATTAATCACCATTCCTTTCATTAACAACTTCTTTCAAGATATTTATTCCATTTATTGCTGAAGGAAAACCGGAATATACGGTCATTAATAACATTATATCTTCAATGTTCTCTTTTGTTAATCCTATATTCATTCCTGCATTTATATGAAATTTTAATTGAGATTGTGCATTTCCTAAAGCTGTTAATGCAGCAACTGTAGCAATTTGTCTATGTTTTTTACTCAGACTGTCTCTTGAAAACAAATCACCATAACCATACTCAAGTATGAATTTTACTAATTCTGGTGAAAAATGATTAAAAGCATCTTTCAGTCTATCGACTTGTAAACGGTCAAGTTTTGATAACTCTTCTTCTCCGGTTTTTAAGCGGTCTTTCTTTTCTGTTTCTGTAGGAGATTTTCCAATTGCATCATCAACCCCGTTTTCTTTGCGGTCATGCAATACTTCTTTTAAGGCATTCATACCGTTAATACAACTGGGAAACCCTGAATAACCAGACATTTGCAATATAACTTCTTTAATTTCGTTGATACTACTTCCTGTATTGAGTGCTCCATTAATGTGTACTTTCAATTGAGGTTGAGCTGTGCCCATTGCGGTTAAGGCAGCAACTACTGCAATCTCTTTAGATTTTAAGTCAAGACCGTCTCTAGTATAAATGTCTCCAAAAGCATATTCAATTGTAAATTTTCCTAAATCAGGAGAAATGTCTTTAAGGCTGTTAAACACTTTCACACCTGCTTCTCCGTCAATTTCCTTCAGTTTTTCCCAACCAATTTTGTATCTGTCTGATTGTTTCATTTCTTTCAAATCTGTTTGTTTGTAAACCAAGTGCACAATAACAAAAGTAATATTATTATTTCAATCTGTTTCATCTGTTTACAATTTTTCTCCATTTTTCAAAAGTAAGCCATATGACCAAAATCATCATCATTTGTGTTTAATAATTATTTTTATCATGCTAGTGTGAAGAGTGTTAATAAAACGAATTAAAGTTTTTGAAAATATTTTTCTTTTTACAAGGCAAGGTTTACAGGCATAGCCGTAGCTACGGCGAAAAAGCTTAACGCAGTAGAAAGGAAAATAGGTCAAAAAATTAGTTCGGGGAATTAGCATTCTTTACACTAGTTTCATATCAATTTTTACCCATGATGAAGTTCTTCTATTCTGGTTGCGTTCTAAATTAACGTGAGTTCGACGTAAAATTCATTCACAGTTTGATCTGATTTTGAGTAGAAATTTTCTCAAATTTTCGAAGGAATATCGGGATATTTCAAGAAGATTTGAGGAAATTTATGCCGAAAGCAGGCAAACACATAATGGAAAGTTCTCTTTACGACATCTTCACATTAAAAATTCCTCAAAATAGCCCGCTATTCTTTCCAAATTTTTAATGCAAATCTATCGCAAATATAACTTTCTGTGGATAGAATGTTACGTCGAACTCACGTTAAATCAATACCAAACCGTTAATTATTAGCGAAGCTAAGTTGATTTGTCATGCTATTTCTGAAATACCCCTCTTATTCCTGATCAGGTTCCGATATCTAACAAAGCAAATGCTCCATACAATGATGCAAGACTTATAGAAATGAACTGTTTAATCAATTGGAAGCGATGTTGTTTATTCAAAGTGGAAATTGTTTCGTTTTCATAAGATTTCCTGATTCCACAATATTGCTAGCAAAGGTGAGTTTAAAAAAAGCAATCAATTGTATGACACGCCCCCACCAAACCACTAAGATGCATAAAAAAGCAACACATCATTAAACCATTTAATATCGTCTAACTTTTCTTTAATAGAGTGTCGACATTTGCTTGTTTTTCTATTTTCTTATTATGACACACCAAAACATTTTTCTTATCTCTATGCCAGAGATGAAGTCCATTTCCACCACATTCTTTAAAATCTTTGCACAACTCACATTGTCCAACTTTTGTCCATTCCCTATTTCTGAATACATGAAATTTTTTTTGCCAAGTTTCATAAAAATTGTCGCTGTAAATACTTCCTTGAGCAAAAGATCTATCAATGTTGGGACATGCCGAAATTGAACCATCAATAAGAATTGAGCCAATATTAATCCCTGCCCTACAAAAAAAGAACGAATCCCTTACCTTCAGTTCGTATTTGCCAACATAAGCTTCGCAACTAAATTTCACATCAATGCCATTAGATCTTCGCGATTCTGCAATAAAATCCATTAATTGAACAAATTGTTTATCACTTAAGGATAAATCGGAATGATGTGCAGCTCTGCCAATAGGAATAATTGTAAACAATCTCCACGCCTTAACATTATTAGAAATTAACAATTCCTTGATTTGTTCTAATTCATTAATATTATTTTTATTGACACAAGTTACAACATCAAACTCGATCCGATTAGAGGATACTGCCAATTGAATCGCATTGATTACCTTATCAAAACTATTTTCATCATTTCTCAACCAATTATGAGAATTCCTAAGTCCGTCTAAACTAATTGTTAATGCTCCCATTCCTGCATTTAGCAAGGATATGTGTCTTTGCTTATTATACAAATGGCCATTCGAAACCAATCCCCACCTAAAACCTCGCTTACGCAGATCTTTTCCGCAAATCTCTATGTCCTTTCGCAATAAAGGTTCTCCGCCCGTAAATACAAGCGTAAAATTTTGTGGAATATGTTTTATGGTATCAATGGCTCGAAAAAAATCCTTAATTGGCATATCAGGATACGAACTATTTTTTGAGCAATCACTGCCACAATGCACACAGTTTAGATTGCATCTTGTTGTACACTCCCAAAACAAATAATTCAACTCGTGCCTTTTCGTTTCCGAATCTTTAAATTTCCTGAAAATGTGTTTTTTGATCAATGAATACATTATTTTTCCTCTAAAGCTATATCCAGGTAAACACTATCCTGTGCACCTGTTAATAAAGTATCCCTATCAATATAATGACCGTTTTGAGTAGAATCAATATCCTGAAATTTAAGTTTTAATCCTTCCAGCATTTCCGTATAAAACGAAAATTTGCCTTCTTCATCGGTTAAATCATATTGCATATTGTCAGCAACAGAAACTTTAATCCCTTTTAAAGGTAATCCCGATGCTTTTGACTTTACCTGGCCTTCAATAAATAAATCAAGTCCAAAATCTTGTGGCGTTCCATAACAAGCTTGAAAAACAAACATTGCTGATGTAAAACTTATTCCGCCAACTATCTTTCTAATCCAGTTTCTTTTCTGTTTACAATTTTTCTCCATTTTTCAAAAGTAAGCCGTATGATCAAAATCATCATCATTTGTGTTTAATAATTATTTTTATCATGCTAGTGTGAAGAGTGTTAATAAAACGAATTAAAGTTTTTGAAAATATTTTTCTTTTTACAAGGCAAGGTTTACAGGCATAGCCGTAGCTACGGCGAAAAAGCTTAACGCAGTAGAAAGGAAAATAGGTCAAAAAATTAGTTCGGGGAATTAGCATTCTTTACACTAGTTTCATATCAATTTTTACCTATGATGAAATTCTTATATTCTGGTTGCGTTCTAAATTAACGTGAGTTCGACGTTGAATCAATACCAAACCGTTAATATTAGCGAAGCTAAGTTGATTTGTCATGCTATTTCTAACATAAACTCCTCTTATTCCTGATCAGGTTCCGATATCTCACAAAGCAAATCCTCCATACATTCTTCATTATATCTATCATCAACCACATCATGCACTTCTTCCTTACCCCTTTCTATATAAAGATTTAAGGCATCCCAATCGTAAGGCAAATGCTCCTCCTTCTTTGTAATAAAATCCGAATCAATCTCAAATAAATGACCTACACCAGCCTGCTCAAGCACCTGCCTCATGTAATGATCTTTTTCAAGATCCGAATCCATAAAGTTCTGTAGGTTATCAACTTTCCAATAAGAGATTTCCTCCTTACTTAAACCCGAAATTTCTTCCAGTTTTTCGCCTTCGGGTGTATAATGATGGGTAAGAAATAAAAACGTTCGAAGAATCAACCTGTTTTTATTGATACTGGCAATAAAGTATCCACATTTATGACTCCATATCTTAATCGGAATCAAAATTCTTCCTTTATAAATCTCTACCTGCTTAAAAGTCCTTATAGAATAACTCAAATGCCAAGCAATAATATTATTTGGCATGGGCTTTAATCTTTCAAACAATCTATTATAAGCATGATTTTGAATACAAACCGGCAAGTCCTTTTTCTTACCTGTATATATGCCATTAAGTAGCTTAGCCGATATAAAAAACCAATTTATACTGGCTTCGCTATTCACATATCCCAATTGATACACCTTCCTCTTAGCTCCTTTATTCACAAATTCACTTACTCGTGGCAAATAGGATTGCATCTGGTTCATATAACAGAAACCCGGTGTTGGATAATGCTTTATAGCCGTATTTAACCTTAAAGCATACATGTTTCCTTCATACACGTTTGTTTCGTTATTCAATAAACAATAGAGCAAAGTTACATGCTTAATAAATTCATTGCGATTGCCCAACAATTGCCTCAAAGGGGTAAAGGCAATTAAAAAATACTGCCTACGCTCAAACTCAAATTCGTTAATTGTATGAAGAAACTGAATCCCTACAAGAAATTCATAATTCGTGAATTCCTTTGCATCTTTATTTGGCACTCCAAAGCCTGGCTTATGGTAAAAGTTACGCACGTAAGTTTTAAAAAACCTGTAAGTAATTAAATCATACGAAACCTCCTTATCAAACTCTACAGGCTCGACATAAACCCTACGAGCAAAAATAAGAATCATTTCATCTTTGTTTAACTTTCCAAAAGCATCCAAACAAGATACTTTTGAACACAGCTTCTCAATTATTTTCAGATAATTCTTTCGTAATACTGTATTCTTTATCGGACTATTATTCTTTTTTCTTTGTGGCTGTTTTTTTTTCTTTCTTCTTTTTATTGACATATTGGTACTCCGTAATCAAATCAGGTAATGGGTCTTGGTTTGCATTGCATTAACAACATACTTATCTGGCCATGCAAAACCGGATCATAAGGTTTAGGGTATAAATCAGCTACCACTCCATTCCTTTCTTATGGTTCTTTGTAAAGAAATGCAGTAGATATAAAACAATAGAAGATAAACTCCGAGCAAAGAGTTTTTTATTCTTTATCGTAAAACTCTATCGTATTCAAAAGTTGTTTTTCGAATCTATAAATTTCGTCAACTGTTTCTATTTTTTCTCTTGTTTCCTTTTTATCTTGGTCGAACAAACCGATATATTTAACCCCTCCATTTAAATGAAGTCGGCAAATTGGTTTGCGGTTATTATCGTCTAATAGAATTCCGAAATAAGACTGTGTGTCTCGATGAACAATTCTGTCTTTTCCGATTTTTCTTCTCAGAATAGCAACAACAATTTGATAGCCTTCCATTTCTTCTTCTGTTGTTTCAACTTTGCTTTTCTGCTGTTCTTCAACTTGTTCTTCCGCTTGTTGTTTTTCCTGCTCTTTGTTTAATGCAGAATTTAACCTATCATTAACTCTTTCGCTAATTATTTGGTTAAAAGCTTTATTTACAATGTCGGTAAATTCCTCCAATACTTTCGAAGTTAAACGTCCGTTATAGGTCTTGTTTGCAAATAGCTTAACGAAATCTTGAGAAGGTTCGATAATTTCTTGATCTATCAATGATTTTATTTCACGAGTATATTTTAAATTACTCGCATTATCAACTATTGAGGAAACATCAAATTTTGACTTATGAAACTTTTCAATTTCTTTTACTGTGCTTTCTTTAAGTTTTGTAATATCAAATTCCAAAAATGGTTTTTCGTCCATTTTGTTAGGTTGTTCCAAGTCCGTATAAAATTTGTATTGTATTCCATTTGTTAAAAGAGCGAAACGAGCCTTTGTAACGTGGAAATATCTAAAAAGTTGAGAGTTATGAACATTTAAATTTTGTTTCCAATGCTTACACTCAATGATTAAAATCGGATTTCCACTTTGAAATATGGCATAATCAACTTTTTCTCCTTTTTTAAGTCCTAAATCAGCAGTAAATTCAGGCATAACTTCAATCGGATTGAAAGTGTCGTAGCCCAAAATATTAATGAATGGTAATGTGAAAGCATGTTTTGTAGATTCTTCAGTATCAATTTTATCTTTCAATTGGTCGACTTTTTCCGCAAGTCCTTTAAGTTGGCTGTGAAGTTCCATATCTTTCATTTATATTGTTTTTCTATAGATTTTTTTATAGTTAGTTTATTACCCAAATCATCACACAAATCCGTTGATGTGCTTATTCTTAAGCAAAAGGAAGGCGACAAACTTGCATACGATCTAGTTTTTTATCTTACTAATAATCAATATGTCATTTTTCCATAATGAGCATGTCTGTGACAATTAGGACATAGTCCGATTGAATTCTTTACGGTATCATCTCCATTTTCACTTAACGGAATTACATGATGAACTTCTAAAAATGGTGAATTATCAAGATCTTTATTAAAAGGGGCATGTTTTCCACATTTTTCACAAATACCATTTGCTCGTTCAAGAACTTCTGCCACAACATATGGATTTCTAATAAAAACGGACTGACTTACTAATGTACGCTTTGGTTTTGGATCTGACTTTTTTAACTTTTCCAGCCTTTTTGATTTACTTAACTTTATCGCCTTTTGAATTTCCTCTTTTTCGTAAGCCATTAAATCATTAAGTGTTGGCAATTCTGTTAATTTGTAATTTAAATTATTCATTTGTTCTGAATAATTTACCACAAGATATTCAACTGCACCATTTGAGTGAGCATTTTTCATTTGCGGCATTTGAGATGTCTTGATTGCTTCCTTAATAAAGTCTACATTGCTCGTTCGAAAATAATTAATGTAATTTTCAATTCCTTTAGTTGGCAATAAGCAACCAATGCTATTTTTTGTTTTTGCTAAACAATCAGGAACATTATCAATATTATCAGAATCAATTCTTTTTTTCTTAATATGACCCCGATACTTAATTGAAAAATCGAAATTATTTACAATTGGTCTTAGAGTTTCTCTATCACATAAAATTAAAATTTCATTCTTTTTGATTTGAATACAATATTCGTGTCCTGTATTGAATCGAATAAATTTTCCCTGCTTGTCAAGATTCAGATTCCAATTCTGACTGTCAATAATATCCGCATAATTAATTGCATTACTTAAAAATTCAATGACTTTAATTCTTGCATTTGGTTCGGGCAACAACTTCTCAAAAATTATTTGAGCATCATGGACACTATTTCGATCAATATTTTTCATCAATTATTTTATCTGTTAGGGTTTCTCCTTCACAAGAAAAACATTCATATCTCCCTATTTTTTTTCTGCAGACCATCAAATTTAAGCATCCAAAACCTTAAATCAAACTTATATTCAATTTATTTGCAAAAACAAGCTGATTCGATTTGAAATTATGCAGTTAAATCCTTTTACATCAATACGAAAGAAAAACCAAGAACTTACAAATCATTAAATACAGAACAAAATATCTTTTAATGCGCTTATACTTGCAAATTATTCACAAGCAGTAAAATACATTCATCATCTTAAAACATACACAAACAATAGCATCTAAAACAATACAGGTAAGAACAATAATTTAATAAGTGTGGAAAACAAGCAAAAAGGCTTATCATATTTAAACACTATCTAAATAACAGTACACTCTACAAATCGAAAATTTAGCTCTATCTCAAGCATAGCAAGCAATGCACATTTTATTTTCGAATATTTTTTCAAAAATATTTTTGTAATATTTTGTATTGATAAGTTAATTTTTTACATTCGACATCAGATTAAACTGAAACAATACGATTTAATCAATTGGGTGTAGATACACAGAAGATTGAGAAGTAGGTAATGAGTATTGAAGATGTTCTGGCTTAGCAAATCTGAATGAAGCCAGAAAGATGAAGAACACAAATATTGCATTAATGCATTTTGGGAATAAACCAAAGCACAGAAAGCAGATAAGGAAAACAACCAATGCAATAACACAAAAAACTCATTATCGGAATGATAACAAAGTACTTGTCCCCTAACTGCTTTGTTATGACATCTGCACCGGATTTCGATCAACAGCTTAATTTATTTGCGATTTAAAAGAAAGGAATGTCCGTTTGGATAGACCTATGCTATTCATGAACAATTGCTTAGCTGATTTGGATATAGGTATCAAGGTCTTAGGATGCTTTGCTATGCATTTTAAATGCTTTCCGAAGCATTTGGAATAGTGTAATTTAAGTTTTGGATACTTTCCGAAATGTTTCGGATACTTTCCGAAGCGTTTTGAATTCTTTCCGAAGCGTTTTAGATACTTTCCGGAACGTTTTGGGTAGTACAAATTAACTTTTAGATGCTTCGCTAAGGAAGCAATTTAGATCTTTTGACTTCCATTTGGCAAATGGAAAAAATTATAAACTGATAAATGATTACACTTTATGTAGATACAGAACTAATACCGAAATCACAAATGAACAAGACAATCATGCCTGTTTTATAATATAAAGTAGTTGTAAAGTTGTTTTCAAACTTTTGAGTTTACTCAAGGTGCAAAACAATATCATAGCAATAGCTAGTGTGAAGAGTGTTAATAAAACGAATTAAAGTTTTTGAAAATATTTTTCTTTTTACAAGGCAAGGTTTACAGGCATAGCCGTAGCTACGGCGAAAAAGCTTAACGCAGTAGAAAGGAAAATAGGTCAAAAAATTAGTTCGGGGAATTAGCATTCTTTACACTAGGGCAATATTTTTTAAAAACAATAAACTAAAAAGGATAAAAGAAAGAGAGACATTTTTTGCGAACACTGGCATGATACCAATTTTATTAACATAGGATGAAGGAATGTGAAATTTCAACATCTTTAAATTTCAACAATATGATTCAAGAATACGTATTAAAATTACAAGCTTATCAGCAAACTGCTGATATCTTAAACGAAAACCAGTCTGTTTTTGAAAGTGACGAAATTACTAAATCACAAATCGCATTTTTTAACACAAAAATTGACTCCATATTGGGTATTCAAGCTAATCTGAATCAGCCTACCAAATGGATTACCATCGAAAAAAACGAAGCGTTAAAATCCATTAAAGTAAAATCACATCAGATTATTGTAGCCATAATGCGTTTGGCTAATGCCACCGACGACTTACAACTAATTGAAAAAATCAATCTGGCTAAGAAAAACATTGCCAAATCATCAAATATTTCAATCTTATCCGGCGTATCTGATTTGTGCATTATCATCGAAGCTTATTCTACCCCTTTGCTCGATTATGATATCAGTGCTGAAACGATTACATCCTTTAAACAAAACATCGATTCCATTGAAGATAAACTTGCGCAAAGAAAACAGATCAAAAATCAAAACAAGTATAACAATCAAGCTTTTAATAAATTGATAACAGAAATCTCTTCTTTTTTAAGCAAAAAATTGGATTGGTCTATTGAGAGCTATCGCAAATCAAATCCAGATGTGGTGGAAGCATATTTTAGTCTTCGTAAGGCATCTAAAGTACCTATTAAGCATATCGATTTGCGAGGATTTGTTGTTGATAAGGAAACTGGCGAAAGAATCGC
Source organism: Marinifilum sp. (assembly GCF_965230805.1). Taxonomy (NCBI): domain Bacteria; kingdom Pseudomonadati; phylum Bacteroidota; class Bacteroidia; order Marinilabiliales; family Marinifilaceae; genus Marinifilum; species Marinifilum sp. The sequence goes on from NZ_OZ246019.1 coordinate 67,038, forward strand.
TAATGGAACGGTTCATGTAGTTGAAAACGTTATGCAAACCAAAATCACCAAAAAAGGAAACTTCTCTTTTAAAAATTTCCCCGAAGGCGAATTTACACTGCAAATAGAAAACATCGGCTACCAATCAACAATGCTAACCATTCGCCGATACAACAACCAATATCTTAATTTAAAAGTTGAGATGCAGGCATTACCGGTTCCTCATCCTGCAGAATAAACTTGAGTGGATATTCTATTTTTTCAATTATGAATGTGAGTTCTTCCCTTACCGGGAATCTGCATTAAATATTGAGAGGCGACAGCCAAAGTGGTGCATTTCTTTACCTCTTTGGCTGTTAGCTTATCTATGGAGTATTGCAACCGGCTTTTTATCCTTTTGCCTATCGGGAATTAGATCCAGAGGAACGAATTATGCCAATAGCCAACCCACATGTTTATAAAAACATTATTTCTTTTGCCAAACCGTCATTTGGGCTAGCGTGTGCTGAAATTTGCGAGAAGTTTCTCGAATTACAAAAGGCACATCTTTAGGTTCGCACAACATCTCGAATCGATCGGATAATAAATCTTTTAAACCTTGAAGTGTAGAGTAAGGCTCACCATCCTTTCGGTATCCTCCTAACCAATTCTCAAGTTCGGTAAATTCCTCTAACCAGGTGTATGGCGAGGTCAACACCAATAGTCCGCCCTCATTTATTCTTTCTGCTATCTCTTTTAAGAATTTCTTCGGATCATACAGTCGGTCTATCAGATTTCCTGCAAAAACCAAATCATATCCCGCAAACAGTGGTTTTAGGTTACAAGCATCAGCCTGGTAAAACTCAACTTTATCACGACAGTGATTTAAGTCAAAGTCGGCCAGCTTAAACTCTTGGTACGTATTCAATTGCCCTTCTTCCTGACGGATATAATTCAATTTGCCTGTCTCCTTTAGCTGGGTACCAATACGTATAAATCGAGCAGAAAAATCGAGTCCTGTAACATGATCAAAATACTTAGCCAACTCAAAAGTCATGCGTCCTGTTGCACATCCCAAATCCAAAGCTTTACTTCTTTTAACATCCTTTATATGATTATGGATCAAAGCCATACACGATAATGCATAATTTTCTACACCAAAATATTTTTCACCATACTGAAATTCACAATACTGCGAAACCAACTCATCGGTTTCATAATAATCCGATTTGAGTTCTACCTCCATATCTGATTCTATGTATCGAAATCCTGCATGCTGAAAGAAATGACGACGGAATGCGTAACGAGAATCGCGAATGGCCAGATTTCCTGTCGAAATCCATGATCCTCCTTTTATCAAATTGTGCTTGGCATCAAAGGTTGGGGTCGAAAAATCATCGTAGAAAGGATGCACTTCAAAACCGTCAAAACCAGAAATTGGCATTTCAGTCCATTGCCACACATTGCCAATCACATCGTAAAAACCTTTCGATTCGAATTTGTTTACCGGACACGAGGATGCAAAATGCTCCAAGTTAATATTACCAGGTGCTTTATCCCATTCGGGCTGATCTGGTATTTGCACACTATCGTAAAGTCTGTAATATTCTGCTTCGGTAGGCATTCGTAATTTCTTTCCTGTTATTGCCGATTTCCAATTGCAAAATGCTTTGGCTTCCAAATAGTTCACCTCCACCGGCCAATTCCAGGGCATATCAATCTCCTCGCTCATCAATCGCAACTTCCAAGAATTTTCATCTGCTATCCAAAAAATCGGACTAGTAAACTTTACGTACTTAAGCCAACTCCACCCCTCTTCGGTCCACCATTTTTGTGTCTGATATCCATTATCATCCACGAACTCTTTAAATTCCTGATTTGAAACCAAATACTTCGATGCATTAAAAGAATTAATTTTAGTTTTAAAGCTACCAAATTCGTTATCCCAGCCATACAAAGCATCATCACGCTCTTTGCCAATTTGCACTTTCCCTGTTTCAACCCTAAGCAAATCATTCTCAGGTGCTTCTCCACTCTCCTCGCAAATCTCAAACAAATCGATATTCTGTACCTGATCAATTGGCAATTGCCTGATTAAAACGGAGGAGGTTTCGATATGAATTCTTTGATGCTCAATACCCATTAGGATTACCCAAAATTGCGAATCCCAAACAATTGGCATATTTAAGGGTAACTCCTCTATCAATTTCTCAATCAGCACTTTTACTTGCAAACGATACTCGTGCACCTCTTGCACATTGGGCCAATCATAGTGTTTTTCGTTTAAATCATCCCACGACATTTCGTCAACTCCAACTGCAAACATCGATTCAAACTTCGGATGAATTCTATCCTTAATAATGCCAGCCAAAATCAATTTATTGATAAAAAACACTGCCGTGTGTCCAATGTAAAAAATCAATGGATGACGCAATGGATCTGCCCTCAAGTAAAAGGTATCATCATATTTTAAACTATCGTATAAACGATTATCCAACTCCCAGGTCGCCCTAAAATACTTCAAAACCTCGGCGCGCTTTTCTTCTACTGATCCTTCATTTAAAATTGGTGTTTTTGTTGTAAGCAGTGCATGATCTATTGTTACCTTTTTCTTTTCTTCCATTGTATGTTTAGTTAAGCTTAATAGTTATATGAAATTAAAGAAAAAATCATCTGCAACAAACCCAAGTTTTAAAAGCCATGGCATTTAAGAAAAAATTAACAATAGTGATATACTGTGGCATGCTCATTGATTATAGATATTGCATATTTTCATTCCAAAAACAATTTAAGCCCCCTTATCTCTTGCCCAGTCATGCTCTGACTCTAAGCAAGCTGTAAATGTCAGGCTATGACTCATAAAAACCGTCCTCCCTCATGCTCTGATCCTAATCAAGCTGCAAATGTCAGGCTATGACTCATATAACGTCCTCCCTCATGCTCCAACTATAAGAAAGCTGCAAATCAAGCTATGACTGCTATGCTTCAATAAAATTAGTATCAACAAGCTCCTTGTTCTCTTTGTTCAGCATGTTTTTAGGAATACATTCCTTAATCACACTCACAACTGCATTCAATAGATTCTTTCTTACCTCCGATCTCAACTGAATCAAACTAATTTCTCTCACCTTTTCATTCCCTTTGATATCCTTAAGCATGTCCTCCTGATCCGCAGGAATCATTAAAGTAGCCAATTCAGGCACAAAAGTAATTCCGCCTTTGCAATCAACAATTCTTCGAAGTGCATCAATATTGTTGCTTTCATACACCAAGTCTCCATCTTGTTTTGCAGATACAGAACACATATTGCTTACCTGATCCATAAAACAATTGCCCTCTTTAAGCATCCAAATACTATTGGCATCAATCTGGTCGATGGCAATCTCATCCTCTTCAAAAAATTCATGCTTATCGGATACATACAAATAAAATTTCTCATAGAACATCGACTGCATCTTAAAATTACTTTTCAACTGTATGGGAGTCGAAATAATTCCCCCATGCAAACTTCCATCTTTAATTCCTTGCAGAATTTCCGGGGTTATTAACTCTTTAACCTTAAGCTTTAACTTAGGATAACGCTTTTGCAGTTCATCTGCAAACAAAGGAAGCAGGTATGGCGCCAGAGTCGGAATCATCCCCAAATGCAGTTCTCCTTGAACATCCTCTGACAATTGAAGTGCAAAATCCTCAAGATGCTTTGAATCGGTAAACAACGATTGTGCTTTTTCTAAAAATAACAAGCCATTTGCTGTAGGCTCTACTTTTTTGTTACTTCTATCAAATAGCTTAATGCCCAACTCTTCCTCCAAGGCTTGAATTTGCAAACTAACCGCAGGCTGAGAAACCTCCATATACTTAGCCACTTTGCCATAAGAACCTAGTTTCTGCAAGGCTAAGGCATACTCAAGTTGTTTTAATGTCATTCTATTAGGTGTTATTATCAACAAATCAAATATAATTAATCATTCTTATTCTAACGTGAGTTCGACGTAAAATTCTATCCACAGAAAGTTATATTTGCGATAGATTTGCATTAAAAATTTGGAAAGAATAGCGGGCTATTTTGAGGAATTTTTAATGTGAAGATGTCGTAAAGAGAACTTTCCATTATGTGTTTGCCTGCTTTCGGCATAAATCTCCTCAAATCTTCTTGAAATATCCCGATATTCCTTCGAAAATTTGAGAAAATTTCTACTCAAAATCAGATCAAACTGTGAACGAATTTTACCTCGAACTCACGTTATTCTAATATCAGTTCAAACATACTATCTGGAAAGATTACAAATAAAAATCCTCTTTCCAATCGCATAAAGTAGTATTGTTTTATACCTTTGCACATCTGTAACTTTACACTAAATACTTTTTACTTAATCAATGAAAATAGGAATTATTGGCGCAATGGAAATCGAGGTAGTAAAACTACGATCTCTATTGTCGGATAAAGAAGAACAACACAAAGCAGGATTTGTTTTTTATACAGGAAAACTAAACGATAATGATATTGTACTGCTTCAGTCAGGCATTGGCAAAGTAAATGCTGCCATTGGAGCCGCAATAATGATTGACAACTTTTCCCCTGATTGTGTGATTAATACAGGAGCTGCCGGAGGATTTCCGGGAGAATTAAAAGTTGGTGACATTGTTATCTCTGATGAATTGATTCATCATGATATGGATTGTACGGTTTTCGGATATAAAACCGGTCAGGTACCAGGCATGCCAGCTAGTTTTAAGGCCGATGAACAGCTCATCGAACTGGCAGACAAATGCATTCATAAATTGACCGATTTAAACACCAAAAAAGCAACAATTCTTACTGGCGATCAGTTCATGAATAATCCGCACGCAAGCAAGAAAATAAAAGAGATTTTCCCAACTGCCGAAGCCGTTGAAATGGAAGGTGCAGCAATTGCACAAACCTGCTATCAATTTAATACTCCTTTTGTAGTTATCCGATCTATTTCGGATATTGCAGGACAAGAAAATGCTCTTGAGTATGAAAAATTTGTTGAAACGGCTGCTGTTAATTCGGCCAGCATGATTGTTGAAATGACAAAAGAATTAAAAAATAAAAATATAGATTATGGAAAAGATAGATAGCTTTACAGTTGATCACAATAAATTAAAACGAGGAATTTACGTTTCGAGAAAAGATAGATTTGGTGATGAAACCATTACCACTTTCGACATCAGAACCAAACTAGCCAATCAGGAACCTGCAATGGATATCCCTGCAATGCATACCATGGAACACCTTGGAGCTACCTTTTTAAGAAACAACAAAAAATGGTCCGACAAAACCGTTTACTTTGGCCCTATGGGATGCAGAACTGGTTTCTACATCATTTTCCATGGTGATTTAAAATCGGAAGATGTTATTGAGGTTACCAAAGAAATGTTCGATTTTATGGCCGAATTCGAAGGTGAAATTCCAGGAACCAACAAGGTTGAATGTGGTAACTATGTAAGCCACGATTTAACCGTAGCCAAATGGGAATCGGACAAGTATAGAAAAGAAGTGCTTTCCGATTTGAAAGAAGAGAATTTGAATTATCCGCAATAACATCTGTATTTGATGATAATACGGGTATAATCAAAACAATACAAAAGGAGGCTGTCATGTATCGACAGCCTTTTTTATTGCCCAATTTTCATTAAATTTAAACAAATCCACAGAATCCTTTTATCTATGAAAATTTCGGGCTTTCGCTTCTTTGTTATTACTGTACTCATCTTATTAATTCCCATTTATGGAAACTGGAAATTGTTCCTAAATGGTGAGAAAGCAAAAGGTGTTGTCATTAAAACCAGCAAAGACAGCATGGGTGATTTCTACTCGCTATACTCTATTATTCAATACGAAGTGGAAGGAAAGCAATTTCAAATAAAAGGGATCGAAAATGTAGAATATCCTACAGGCAAAAAATTCACAATCCTTTACCATCCCAAAAATCCAAATGATGCAGTTCTTTATAATTTTAAAGGAGTATATTTTAATCGCCTAACTTCAGTTTCAATTGTTCTTTTTGTGTTATGGGTGGCTTTTTATCTCAGTTTCAGTCCAAAAAGTGAAAAAAGAAAATCGCAACGAGAACGTTTCAAAACCAGTGCTAAGTTTTCTCAGCATAAATTGAACTGACCGCAACCATACGAAGCGGTTTTTTATCTCTAAAACTCGCTAAGCCCAATTATCAATTCTATCTTTGCAGGCAAAACAAATTTTTGAAGAATGACCAAGCCTGAATTATTATTACCTGTTGGAAATCCTGAAATGTTTCATGCTGCCTTAAAAGGTGGTGCCGATGCTGTTTATCTTGGACTGCGACAGTTCAATGCCCGAGGAAGAGCATCGAACTTTACCAGCTCACAGCTATTGGCTCTGATTAAAATTGCACGGAAGAACAACATGAAGGTTTTTCTTACTTTAAATACAGTGATCAAGAATGAGGAATTACCCGACTTGCTGGACACCTTAAACTTGATTCAGAAAACAGGGGTTGATGCCATCATTATTCAGGATTGGGGCGTATATTACTTGGTTAAAAAGCATTTTCCAAAAATTACCATTCATGCCAGTACTCAAATGGCTCATCACAATTCCTTGGGAGCAATTTACTGCAAAAGCAAAGCTTTCGAACGCGTAGTAATGGCAAGAGAGTTAACACTTACCGAATTAAAGGATATTCGAAAGAAATGCGATATCGAATTGGAAATATTCATGCATGGTGCTTTGTGCTACTCCTTCTCGGGCATGTGTTTGTTTAGTAGTTATCTGGGCGGAAGTGGCGCCAATAGAGGATTGTGCGCACAACCTTGCCGAAGATTCTACGAAACAGGGAAGGAAAAAAGATATGTTTTTAGTCTAAAAGACAATCAGGCGGTTGATGTGTTACCGGATTTAATAAAAATGGGTGTTGAATCCATTAAAATTGAAGGAAGATTAAAACCTGCCGAATTTGTTTACAATGTTTCCAGAGCTTACAGAAAAGTTATTGATAGTAATGATTTAAAAGCGGCAAAAGAAATTCTGGCTTATGACATGGGAAGAGAAAAAACTGGATATTTTCTTGCAGGAAATGTAAACAAAGCAATTACCGAAAATACAAACACCGGCATTCTGATTGGCTCTGTTGAAAAGAGAAACAGAAACACTGTAATTTTCACCTCTTCGCATGACATACAAATTGGCAACAGAATCAGATTCAAGCAAAAAAATGGCGAACCTCAAAAGGCAGTTAAGCTTAAAGAGTTTAAAAAACTGAGCAGAGGCACCTATCAACTTGAAATCGGAAATGTTGTTTCTGAAAAAGGTGATCAGGTATATTTGGCTGGCATGATGCAAGAAAAGTTCCCAAACAAATTCCGCGAAGAAGGGAAACCCGTAAAAGCCAATTTACACCGAACAGAAAAAGCCAAAATCCTTAACTCCTTAGGAAAAAAGAACATTCCTCTAAAAGAGCAAATCTATGTTCGAATTGATTCCTTGGCATGGCTGCGTAAAGTAAACTTAAATGAAGTAAACTATCTAATTCTTAACCTCAAAAAATCGGAATGGGAAGAGTTTAAATGGGATGTTCCTTTTCTTCAAAAGAATGCTCCTAAACTAATCATTGAGTTGCCAAAATTCATTCAGGAGAAAGATCTTGACTTTTACAAACAACTATGCAAGAAATCAATGCGAAATGGATATCAAAATTTTATGCTGAGTCATTTATCACAGAAACTTTTACTTCCTAACAAAGCTCGAATCTCTTGCAACGAGAATGTATACCTGTTTAATGATGCAGCCATTGCTCACTTGCGTGATGAAAAAATCAACTTGTTCTGTCATCCACAGGAAAATGATTTGAAGAATTTGTTGAAAAGCCAGGATCGTTTTGGGATTGTACCAGTCTACTTCTACCCCCAGCTGTTCTATTCTCGTATGCCTGTTAAAACAGTAAACGATGAGTTAATTGACGACATGCAGGGAGAATACACAAAAGAGCTTCGCGATGGAATAACCATTGTTTATCCGAAGCACCCGGTAACTTGGATGCAGCAAAAAAACAATTTGCACAATGAGGGGTTCAGAAGATTTTTGATCGATTTAAGTAATGAGAAAGTATCATCGAATACTTTTAAAAGATTATTGAAAAATTTCCAGCTATCAAAACAAGTGCAACCATCTACGAGCTTCAACCTCAAAAAAGGATTGAAATAAATAATTAATTAGCTGAAAACCTTTACAAGGTGTAAAAAGTAGCTCCTTATTTAACGTGAGTTCGACGTAAAATTCTATCCACAGAAAGTTATATTTGGGATAGATTTGCATTAAAAATTTGGAAAGAATAGCGGGCTATTTTGAGGAATTTTTAATGTGAAGATGTCGTAAAGAGAACTTTCCATTATGTGTTTGCCTGCTTTCGGCATAAATTTCCTCAAATCTTCTTGAAATATCCCGATATTCCTTCGGAAATTTGATAAAATTTCTACTCAAAATCAGATCAAACTGTGTACGCATTTTACGTCGAACTCACTTTATTTAAAAAGGAATCATCCATATTTACAAGATCTAAATCAGACTTTGCAATTATCAATTGTATAAAACATGCTGTGAAATCGATAAAAATACATCGCTAAAAGTTAGGTTTTTACTATTTTGGCGATTCAACAATTTTAATATTAATACTAAACCTATTAAAGTGAAAAAGACGTTCTTTTATTTACTTGTTGCAGGAGTTGTTTTTACAGCCTGCGATGAAAAAAAAAGCATGCAAAAAACTGACAATCCGTTTTTTGCTGAGTACAATACTCCTTTCCAAACTCCTCCGTTTGATTTAATTAAATTCGAACATTTCGAACCTGCTTTCATGAAAGGTATGGAAGAAGGTCGTGCCGAGATTGATGCAATTGCAAACAGCAAAGAAACTCCAACTTTCGAGAACACAATTATTGCCTATGAAAAAGCTGGTGCTTTATTGGACAAAGTAGGAAGTGTATTCTATAATCTTAAGGGATCAGAAAACAATGAGTCTATTGCTGCCTTAGCTAAAAAGCTATCTCCACTTACAACCAAATACAGTGCAGATATCAGCTTAAACGAAAATTTATTCAAAAGAATTAAAACAGTTTACGATCAAAAAGATCAGCTTGAACTTTCTATTGAAGAGCAAAGCATGTTGGAAAAAATCTACCAAGGATTTGTTCGTGGTGGAGCCAATCTTCCTGCTGATAAAAAAGACCAGTTGCGTAAAATTGATGAAGAGCTTTCTTCCTTAATTCTACATTTTGGAGAAAATGTTTTGAACGAAACAAATAACTTTGAATTGGTAATAGATAATAAAAAAGATCTTGCCGGACTTCCTGAGGGTGTTATTGGTGCCGCTGCCGAAACAGCAAAAGCTAAAGGAAAAGAAGGAAAATGGGTATTCACTACCCAAAAGCCAAGCATGCTTCCCTTCTTACAATATGCCGAAAATCGTGATCTTCGTAAGCAATTGTACATGGGATATGTAAACCGTGGCAACAACAACAACGAATACGATAATAAAGAGATTGCTAAGAAAATTGTAAACCTTCGTATGCAACGTGCCCAATTATTCGGCTACAACAATCACGCTGAATTTATTCTGGAACAAAACATGGCCAAAACACCTGAAAAAGCATTCGAATTGTTGAACAAACTATGGAGTGCTGCTCTTCCAAATGCCAAGAAAGAAGTAAAGGAAATGCAAAAAATCATCGATCAAGAAGGTGGTAAATTTAAGTTAGCTTCTTGGGATTGGTGGTACTATGCCAACAAGCTTAAGAAAGCAAAATACAACTTGGATGAAGAAGAATTGCGTCCGTATTTCGAAATTAATAACGTTCGCGACGGTGCATTTAAATTGGCTGGTAAATTGTATGGTATCAAATTTATTCCTCGCAACGACATTGCTAAATTCAATCCCGAAAACCAAGTATACGAATTACAAGAAGCTGACGGATCGCACATTGGTATTTTCTATTTGGATTATCACCCACGCGCTTCGAAACGTGGTGGTGCCTGGATGAGCTCCTTCCGCAAGCAAGCTGGTTTCGGAACCGATAAGTCGGTTACACCTATCATCATGAACATCTGTAACTTTACCAAGCCTGTTGGCGATACTCCGGCATTGTTAACGCCAGATGAGGTTCAAACATTGTTCCACGAGTTTGGTCATGCTCTTCATGGATTCTTCTCGAAGTGTAAGTACAAATACTTATCTGGAACTTCTGTAGCTCGCGACTTTGTTGAGCTTCCTTCTCAGGTGATGGAAAACTGGTGCTTCGAACCTGAAATGTTAGCAATTTATGCGAAGCATTACAAAACAGGAGAAGTGATTCCTGCTGAATTGGTAAAGAAAATTCAGAATTCCGGTAAATTCAACCAAGGATTTGCAACTGTTGAATACCTTGCTGCTTCGATGTTGGATATGAAATATCATACTTTATCAGAACCATTAACGGAAGACGTAATGACTTTTGAAAAGAACTATTTAAAAGAATTGGGTTTGATTCCTGAAATCTATTCCAGATATCGTTCTACTTACTTCAACCATATTTTTGCCGGAGGTTACTCAGCAGGTTACTACGCATACATTTGGGCTGGTGTTCTCGATTCAGATGCTTTCCAGGCATTCAAGGAAACCGGCTTATTCAACAAGGAAACGGCAAAGCTATTCCGCGATAATGTACTGGCAAAAGGTGGTACTGAAGATCCAATGGAATTGTATGTACGTTTCAGAGGTGCTGAACCTAGCATTGATCCACTATTGAACAAGAGAGGATTAAAATAAATCAGATGCGATAAGCTAATTCAAATAAAAAAAGACGATTCACAATGTGAATCGTTTTTTTTGTTACCACTGTCAATCCTAAGCCCTCCGTTTACTCAAAATATAACACCTCTCACATATTAATTTACTGCTTTCACTCAATACTTTTGGAATTGAGTCTTAGAATTAAAACTTTTGCTTGTAACATTTTATGACTTGAATGTTGGAATTAAGAAATCACCCTGTATCAACTAAAAAACATTTACAAAAATGAAGACACAAACACAAGCAAGTGATTCCCCAAAAGCTACTCTATCCGCACCGTGGTATACCATTCAAAGAATACTGGCATACACTATCGGACAATCTGCTACAACTATCGTATCAGAACTGGATCCAAAAAATTATCAAATTAAGGTAATCGCCCTAAGCGAGGATATTGCAAAATGTATTGCCAACACAATTAGGTTGACTCATCAAATGGGCAATATTACTGTTAACATTTTGGTATACGACACCGCCGGTAATATATGGGTACCAAATGACAACAACAATGTTGATTTCTTGCTTAACAACCTACGAATTGCTTTAATGAACAATCCTATGGTTTACTCAGTTAGTGAATTTAACTCTTATGCAGCAATCTGTTGTGTGCCGCAAGTGGTACAGTTTTACAACGATGACTTGGGCAATCCTGACGAATTTACCTCAATGCTTGCTGCTGAAGCATTCCGAAGAGTGTTTAAAAAAGATATTATCACTTACACCCTTGGTAAAGAAATTGGTAACATTTAAAACAATTAAAACATGAGTGAATACAATATTTTAACCGTATTAAAGGCTAGTAAATTTCCAAACGAAGGCACCTTCCAAAATCCTTATGGCGGATGGCGATATTGGCATAACGAAGTCTTTATGATTGCTGATGCTCCTGATGGTTTGATCGGAAAACAAGCAACTGATCTTTTAGAACTAAGAGTTCGACCCGGGGATGTTATCAATTGGTTAGATACTCCTATTTCGCAAGGATTAAGAAAGAAAGATGGAACAGATATCGACATGCTTGTTTACGGCATGAGAAAAGGAAGCAATTGGGATCAGGCTCTGGAACCTCTGAAAGGAGAAACAAAAAATATGAGTCATGCCTATATTAACTCAAATTTCGATTGCGATCAGGAACCAACTTTCCAGTGTCTTACCTATCCTAACAACTTATGCTCTTGCAAGGTTAAAGAAGTTTCACAGCAAGTTGAAATCAGATACTACCTAAAAATGGCGAAGTTGGATTTAACCGATCCTGACAATGTTAAGGTATTGGGTTGGTATGAGATCGATCCTAAGATAATTGTAGAACCACTTGATTCAATACAGAACACTAATCGTTCTAAAGAAAATGCAGTGAGCCCTTGACTCTTTCTTCACAAGTAACTTACAATCGATAAGAGACTGTCTCAAACGAGATGGTCTCTTTTGATTTCAGGCGAATGTGAAAAGAACCCTTTTAAGCAATACGATTTCGCTTTTGCTGATCTTCAGTCGTTAAGTTTCGTAAAGCAAGACAGAAAGGTAAGGAAAAACACAAAAAACTTTTTGATGGAAACCATCCTGAATTCTCACTCTTCTTCATATTCCGTTTTATTTACATACATCGTGAGGATTTTATGCTGCATGGTTTCAATTGGATAAGCCTCTGGTTCAAGAACGTAATTCATCGCTATTCCATCGAGCATTGATATTAAGAATCGGGTTTCCATTTCCGGATCATCCGCTCCGTTTAAGCTAAAATACTTATTTAGCACATCCAATTTTAAACTTACAATTTCATCTAACTCCTGTCTATACAATTCCACCACTCCTGCTTGCAATCTTAAAGCATAAAACATTTTAAAAAACTTAAAATGCTTCTCAATTGAATCGAAATAATCATTGATGAAAAATAACAATTCCACCTCTAGCAAATTTCCGTCATCATTCGGATCAAGCCCATCAAATAATAAATGAACGGCTTCTGCCACAATAGTATGAAGCAGATACTCTTTGGTTTCAAAGTAAGAGAATAACATTTCTTCTGAGATTTCTGCAGCTTTTGCTATTTTTACTCCTGTTGTGGCAAAATAACCTTCTTGTACAAAAATCTCCAAGGCGGTACTTATTATTTCCCTCCTTTCCTCAATATCTTTGGGCAATTTATTGGTTGTAGCCATAATAACAATCATTTAAGTGAAAAACATCGGTTTTCATCTAAGTTACAACAGAAATTCACTTTTCTCCAAAAAATAGTAATTCACTAATGATAAATACAATCTAATATTTCATCTTCGTAGCTAGTTTGTTGTTATGACAATGTAGGCACTAGCCCTGCCATCTGTTTGTTTTTCCATACCAATATTCGGGATTCAGATACCAGGGCTAAAGGTCTTGAAAGCTCACTATTTTTGCCTTAGGGATTGTAGTGGATACCCCACAGCGAGGAACGAGCGAGAAGTAGGAACGGAAAGCCCGACCGACGAAGGAGGGAACGCCCAAATAATTTAAACATTAATTTTTCTACTACAAAGGAAGTTTTCCCATGTTAGGGGGTATGGTTCTTATCTTATAAAATTAATCAGCAACTAAACTAACGTGAGTTCGAGGTAAAATTCTATCCACAGAAAGTTATATTTGAGAAAATTTCTACTCAAAATCAGATCAAACTGTGAACGAATTTTACCTCGAACTCACGTTAAATTAAGCCCTGATCTTTTAAGGTTTTTTTTAAGTTTTGATGTCGCTTATGAAAGTTTTCTTTCAGGATATCCATGTATTTCTTAAACTCCTTTGTTTTATTGATTTCGTCGAACAAAGGATCATCTTCCAAAAACAGAACAATCCAATAGGGATATTGATTTTGATGCACAAAAAGATAAAGATGCTTAAACGCCTTTTCTGTATTACCTTCCTGCACATAACAGACTGCCAAACTCAAATCTTTATAAATGGATTGATGTGAATATGCAAATTCCTTATACTTATTAAAGAGAATTTTCGCCTCCTCGTATTTGCCCACTTTAGCATATACATGTGCAATTTTAGCATCCTCTCCCTGATAGATGTCTAAATTAGCATCTTCTTTTGCTTTTATAAATTGGCTGTAATACTTGTAAGCTTCCTCGTAATCACGCTGGGAATAACAGATTTTTCCAATCTCCTGAAGAATATCCAATCGTGATTGATCTTTATTCCAAGCCTCGACCACCAAGCTTTTGGTCTCCTTCCAGTCTTTGTTTTTGGCATACAACACATAGGCTCTTAGATATGCCGAGTACAAATTATTGGGATTATACTCCAAAGACCTATTTATGTAGATTTCTGATTCATCAATAAATCCTGATTGAATTAGTGCATTACTAATATGCAGATAGATAAAACTAGTGCTTACAGAATCGTTGGCTGCAATATTTAATTGAATTCCTTTTAAGGCATATTCCAAATACTTCTGAGTATCGGGCATGTAGTTGGCATAAAAATCAGAAAGATAGTTCAAAACATAGGCCGAATTTGGATTGTACTCCAAAGCTTTTTCAAAATAAGGAACAGCAGCCTGTTTATCGTCTTTGGCAACATAAGATAATGCTTTGGCAATTAAACACTGGTAATCTTTGGAGTCAAACAACATGGCTTTATCTGCATCAGCAATAACTTTATCGGTATGCAACTTCTCAGCTTTAAAAATATCGAGATAGTAATAAGCCATGGATCGAAAAGCATAAGCACGTGCAAATTCACTGTCCAATTCAATGGCTTTATTAAGATGTGGAATCGCTTCGGTTAACAACTCCCTTTTTGCTTGTCGCATTAAATCAAGACCTTTTAGGAACTCATCATAAGCTTCAAGATTTTTGGTAGGTATTATATCCATTCGCTTTTCCTCTTCGGGAGTGATGATGGCCTTTACACTACCAGCTATTTTTTTTGCAACTTCCTTTTGCAATTGAAATATGTCCTTGGCCTGTCTATCGTACTGCTCTGCCCACAAGTGTTTATCGTCACTGGCTTTTATCAACTGAATATTCAACAAGATGTGATCGCCAATTTTCTGACCACTTCCCTCAACAAAATAGCTTACATTTAATTCCTTGGCAATTTCGGGAATTGTGAGATTCGAATTTCGATATTTCTCAACCGAAGTTCTGCTAATCACTCTCACGTCTTTGATTTTTTGCAAATGATTTAAAACCGATTCCATCAATCCATTTACAATGTATACATTAGACGAATCTTTACTGTCGTTTTTAAATGGAAGCACAGCGATTGATTTATCTGCCTTTTCAATCCCAAACTGAATAGGTCTCAGAATAAAATAAATGGATACCATCCCAATCAAAAACGCAATTACAATAATTATTGATCCTTTTCGTGGATTTGATTTTTGAGATATACTTTTTAAATGACCCTGTTTTCCAACTTCTCCCGGAGGATATCCATACAATTCCCTAAAGCACTTTATAAAATAAGATGTACTGCTGAATCCAACCTGGTAAGCAATCTCGGAAACATTAAAATTTCCTTCCAATAACATACAGTTCGCATTATTAAGTCTGATTTGACTGATAAACTGACTAACGGAAAGCTTGCATTTCTTTTTTACTTTTCGCAAGAGGTTGGAACGACTCATTCCTATAGCATCAGCCAATTCTGAAACACCGAAAGATTCGTTGGATAAGTTTTCTTCGACAAGCAACTTAAGCTTTAACAGAAACTCATCCTCTTCAAATAATTGTTTGGCCATTATATTGGGGTAAAATTGTCATCAAAATCCAGAAAAAGATACAAATAATATCGACACCATTCATGGATAGGTTCTCTTGGAATTTGCCTCCCATTCGATGGACAAAAAACAGATCATGCATCATAGTTTATACAAATGCGTCATAATTTACACTGAGTAACAAAAGCTTATATTCTTCGATTTTTAAGTGATATGACCTGCATCACGATTTACCAGACCTTTACATCAGATAAATGTTGAATTAAAAATCAGTAAAAATGAAAGCACATAAATTATTAGCATTTGGAGTGTATATCCTATTTGTATTGGCAGTTTATTCATGCGAAAACAAAAAATCAAAATCATCAGACAGTAAAGCAAATACAGCTGAGAAAGTAAAAGCTCCTAAAACTGATATTCATGCAGCCACATTCATGGGTAAGATAAAATTGGTAGAACAGCACATTGCAGCTGGCACGGATTTAAACAGTAAAGAGCCAATTGGTGGATCAACTCCTTTAATCACGGCATGTTTATTTGGTAAAACCGAACTTGCAAAAGCCTTAATTAATGCTGGCGCAGATTTAAATTTAAAGAACAATGATGGTTCTACAGCCCTTCATGTGGCAGCATTCTTTTGCAGAACAGAAATTGTGAAAGCCCTTATTGAAAAAGGTGCGGATCAAAACTTAAAAAACAAAGCAGGCGCAACAGCTTTAGAAAGCGTTTCGGCTCCTTTCGCACAAGTAAAAGGTGTTTACGAATTCTTTAATAAGGAATTGGGGCCTCTTGGATTAAGACTTGATTTTGTAAGAATTGAAGAAGCAAGACCGGAAGTTGCTGAACTATTATCTTGCAAGTAAATTTTCAAATTGAAAGATTCGGGGGAGCAATTGCGCCCTGAAAAAAAACTACAAATCATGACAACAACAGAAAGAAGATATGATATAGATTGGCTAAGAGTCATCACCATTGGATTGTTATTGATCTATCACATTGCCATTGTATTTCAACCTTGGGCTCCTTTTATTGGCTTTATTAAAAGTGAAACATCCATGGAAAGCATCTGGATTCCCATGTCGATGCTGAATATTTGGAGAATTCCATTGCTGTTTTTCGTTTCGGGAATGGGCGTTAGCTTTGCCATGCGAAAAAGATCAGGAGTACAATTGCTTAGAGAACGCAGCATTCGAATTCTAATTCCATTTCTATTTGGAATGTTTTGTATTGTTCCTCTGCACTTTCTTATTTGGAAGAACTATTACAATCAGGATATTACTTACCAAGCTAACCCTAGTCATTTATGGTTTCTGGGAAATATATTTGTCTATGTTTTGATCTTATTGCCCGTATTCCTTTACATGAACAAGAATCATTTCGCCATAAAGAACTGGCTGAATAAATTGTTTAAAACACCATTGGGATTATTCCTAGCAATAATTCCTTTTGTACTGGAAGCCATATTAATGAATCCGAATCCTTTTGAGATGTATGCCATGACTGTGCACGGATTTATTCTGGGATTAATGGCCTTTTTCTTTGGTTTTGTTTTCATCCTGGCCGGAGAAAGTCTGCGAAGAACATTGATTAAATGGAAATGGTTCTTTCTGCTTATGGCACTAGGTTTATATTCTGTTCGTTTGGTGGTTTTCGAATTGCAGTCGCCAAACTATCTGATGGCAATAGAATCGAACATTTGGATATTTGCAGTATTCGGCTTTGCTTTTCAATATCTTAATAAATCCAGTAAAATTTTGGCCTACCTGAGTGAAGCAGCATATCCGGTTTATATTATTCACATGGTGATGTTGTATGGAGCAGCTTACCTGATATTGCCATTGCAAATGCCGGCAATTCTGAATTTTGTTCTTATTAATGTAATCACATTTGCGGGCTGCTTTGTATTGTATGAGTTTGTGATTAAACGAAGTATTATTTTGCGTCCTTTGTTTGGACTTAAGATAAGCGTTAAAAGAAAGGTAGAATTGGAATTGCAAGCCTAGTGTAAAGAATGCTAATTCCCCGAACTAATTTTTTGACCTATTTTCAAAAACTTTAATTCGTTTTATTAACACTCTTCACACTAGAAAAGGTTTATACACTTACGCATTTTTTGCTACACCCTTGATATCCTCACTCTAAGTGAGGTTATCAATTTAAACCTAATTCTCAGCAATATTGGTAATCTCGCCTAAAGTGAGAATACCAAGTTGAGGTGCGTTGCGTTAGGGATTGTAGTGGATACCCCACAGCGAGGAACGAGCGAGGAGTAGGAACGGAAAGCCCGACCGACGAAGGAGGGAACGCCCAAATGTTAGTAACAAAATGAATAAAAAAAGGCTCAGGAAAATCCCGAGCCTTAATCCGCTATAATAAATTTGCTTGTATTAAAACAAGTTTTCCAATAATGAATCCTCAACCAAGTTTGGAAGCGTAACTTTTAAATCAGGGCGACGCTCCATTTCACGTTTGATTGCGAACATGGCCTCATCGTTTCTTGCCCAGCTTCTTCTTGCGATTCCGTTGTTCACATCGTAGAATAACATACTCTTCAATCGAGCATCGGCTTCTGGAGTTCCATCGAGCAGCATACCAAAACCACCATTGATTACTTCTCCCCAACCTACACCACCACCATTGTGGATGGATACCCAGGTTGCACCTCTAAAGCTATCGCCAATTACATTGTGAATGGCCATATCGGCAGTAAACTTACTACCATCGTAAATGTTCGAAGTCTCTCTAAACGGAGAATCGGTACCACTTACATCATGATGATCGCGACCCAAAACAACTGGGCCAATCTTTCCTTCTGCGATTGCATTGTTGAATGCCTCAGCAATTTTTGATCTACCTTCGGCATCGGCATAAAGAATACGAGCCTGAGATCCAACAACCATTTTGTTTTTCTTCGCATCTTTAATCCAGGTAATGTTATCCTGCATTTGCAATTGAATTTCTTCCGGCGACGATTCCATGATTTCCTGCAATACATTCATTGCAATTTCATCGGTCATGTCCAAATCTTCTGGTTTACCTGATGTACAAACCCAACGGAAAGGACCAAATCCGTAATCGAAACACATAGGGCCTAAAATATCCTGAACGTATGATTTGTATCTGAAATCGATACCATTGTCGGCCATGATATCAGCACCTGCTCTTGAGGCTTCCAAAAGGAATGCATTACCGTAATCGAAGAAATAAGTTCCTTTAGCTGTGTGATTGTTAATAGCAGCCGCATGACGACGCAATGAGGCCTGTACTTTTTCCTTGAATACTTCCGGCTCTTCGCGAATCAATCGGTTCGACTCCTCGAAACTTACATCTACCGGATAGTAACCACCTGTCCATGGAATATGAAGAGAAGTTTGGTCGGAACCAACATGAATAAAGATTTCTTCTTTATCGAAACGTTCCCAAACATCAACTACATTACCAATATAAGCGATAGAAACTACTTCGTTATTAGCTTGTGCTTCTCGAACTCGTGCAACTAAGTCTTCCATATTGTCAACCAAAACATCAACCCATCCTTGTTGGTGACGTTTTGTTGCTGCTTTTGGATTTACCTCTGCTGCAATGGTAATACAACCCGAAATGTTACCCGCTTTAGGCTGAGCACCACTCATTCCGCCCAAACCTGCTGTTAAGAAAATCTTACCCGAAGGTGTTTCTCCTTTTTTCAGCATTTTACGGAAAGCGTTCATTACCGTAATGGTAGTACCGTGAACAATTCCCTGAGGGCCGATGTACATGAATGAACCTGCAGTCATCTGACCATATTGTGATACACCCAATGCATTGAATTTTTCCCAATGATCGGGCTTCGAGTAATTTGGAATTACCATACCGTTGGTAACAATTACACGAGGTGCACCTTTCGACGATGGAAACAAACCCATTGGGTGACCCGAATACATGTGCAAAGTTTGTTCATCGGTCATTGTAGCCAAATATTTCATGCAAAGCAGGTACTGCGCCCAGTTTTGGAAAACCGCACCGTTTCCACCATAGGTAATCAATTCCTCGGGATGTTGAGCTACTGCAGGATCCAAGTTGTTTTGCATCATTAACATGATACCAGCTGCTTGTTGAGATTTTGCCGGATACTCTTCGATTGGACGAGCATACATTTTGTATTCAGGCTTAAAGCGATACATATAAATACGACCAAAATCTAATAATTCCTGAGCAAATTCAGGAGCCAATTCAGCATGCCATTCTACTGGAAAGTAACGCAATGCGTTGCGAATTGCCAATTGCTTTTCTTCTACCGATAAAATGTCTTTTCTTTTAGGAGCTCGGTTGGCATCCTTTGGATATTCTTTTTTTGCAGGCAATTCTGCTGGAATTCCCTGTAATATTTGTTCTTGAAATGTCATCATCTTCATCAATTATTTTACGATAAAAGCTCTGTCTTTCACAAACTCAACCATTGTATTGATATCATCTTTCAATACCCGGTCGTCTTCCAATTTGTCAACTTTAGATCTGATGATATCAAAGTTCTTTTCGATGATATCAGATAACCTGTTTGGTCTTCTGAATTCGATTGCCTGAGCAGCATACATCAACTCGATTGCAAAGATTTTTTCAATATTACCCAAAATTTGGTTGAACTTACGTCCTGAGATAGATCCCATAGAAACATGATCTTCTTGTCCTAATGAAGTGGGAACACTATCAGCTGATGGAGGAAAACACAATGATTTGTTTTCTGTTACCAAAGCCGCAGTGGTGTACTGAGGAATCATGAAACCAGAGTTTAATCCACCACTTGAAGTTAACAATCGTGGCAAACCATATTTTCCTTCCAGTAACAAATAACATCTTCTGTCGGCAATATTACCAAGCTCTGATGCTGCCAATGCACAGTAATCAATTGCCATAGCCAATGGTTGACCGTGGAAGTTACCACCCGAAATGGCTTCTGTCTCGCTCAATACGATTGGATTATCGGTAACTGAATTCATTTCGATTTCGGCCATTTCGTTCACGTGAGCAAAAGCATTTCTTGATGCTCCGTGAACCTGAGGAATACAACGCAATGAATAAGGATCCTGAACGCGCTCACAATTGCTGTGAAGTTCAAGATTTTCTGATTCATCCAACAACATGCGCATTCGCTCGGCAACTTTAATATTCCCCGGGAAGGGACGAATAGCATGCAATGCTGATTTATACGGAGCTGCACTACCCATAAATCCTTCCAGGCTCATTGCTCCGGCAACATCTGCCAAGTCAAGCAAATATTCCATTCTGTGCAGACCTTTAATGGTATGCGCCAAAATAAACTGCGTACCATTAATCAATCCCAAACCTTCTTTAGCCGCAAGACTAATTGGCTCTAGACCATGCTGTGCCAACACCTCTTTGGCAGGATGAATTTCATCGTTCACCCAAAATTCACCTTCACCCAACAATGGCAAGAAAAGGTGCGACAATGGCGCCAAGTCGCCCGATGCACCAACAGAACCTTGTTCAGGAACAACAGGCAAAATATCATTTTCAATAAATAATAGAATGCGTTCGATAACTTCTAAACGAACACCTGAGAACCCTTGCGACAAAGCATGAACTTTACAAATCATCATGATTTTCGACAACTCCTTGTCAATTGGATTACCAACACCTACGGCATGAGTAATGATCAAATTTTCCTGAAGCTTACTGGTTTCTTCCGGAGAAATTTGAGTATCGCAAAGAGGTCCAAATCCCGTGTTTACACCGTAAATTGCTTTATCTGAATTCGCCATAGTCTCAACCTTAGCTCTGCATTCATTTACTTTAGCAATAGCTTCTTCGGTTAAGACAGCTTTTAGCTCTCCACGAGCAATCTGTATTGTTTTATCAACTGTTAGTCGATCTATCCCGTATTTAAACATTGTTTAAGTATTTTATGTCGTTTATTCTAAACCAGTCAGTTTTATTTATTGCAAATGTATAGGCTATTTTAATGCCCAACAAGACTAGTTTTATCAAGATATAATAACCCAGAGTTATCAATTAACGGTTGATAGTGGATAATGAGCAATGGGTAATGAATAAGGAATAATAGAGAATGTGAATTGAGAGTTAAAATTTTAATTGGAAAGTATAATCAGTGCCTAAAATACTTAAAATGCCTTAAGTGCTTCGAGTTTCATCATGCATTGGCATTCTACTAATAATTTAAAAGGCTCAACTTGCTATCCAAAATGGTATAAAGTAATGATTCGATGATTTTGTTTCATTCCATTTAAAACCCAAAAGCTTAACATAGTCTTTGCAAGCAAACATTGGTGTCCACAAAACATTAAAGGAGTGTTTGCCCGCTTGCAATGGGCACAAAACAGTTTTCCTGCGTTGTTTGCAAGCTTGCGAATTATACATTGTGTTTGTTGAAATGATGTTTGCAAGCGTGCATGCCATGCATTATTTTTTTCCTGAACCCTTTGCATGCTTGCAAAAAGTACTTTATTCTTTTTATTATATCCATTGCAAGCGTGCAAACTACGCATTAATTTGTTGAGCTATGCAATGCATGCATGTTTTGCTTGCTTCATCGTTTTTTTATTCGATTTGTTGATTTTCATTCCTGTATTCTTCCTTTCTGTTTAGTTTTTGCAATGATGTAGATGGAGATCCGTGCAGAAAAAAGAAGTTTTGCGATGCATTAAATTGTTCCTGATTTTGAATTAGCATGATTCTATTGATTGCAGAGACTAGCATTTCTGCAATTGCCCAACATTTGCGGCTTGCTTATACCGAGCATGACTGTAAAACCTTGTTACAATTGGTTATAGCCTGGTATTTACAGCTTGCCTATAGTTGGAGCATGACTGAACAAAAAAACCTGCCAGAAAACTGGCAGGTTCAACAACAACATAGTAATTCACTAATTAAATTTTAGCATTCACCATATCAACAATTTCTTTTTCGTAAGCCTCTGCTTTGTCTACAATCGCCTGTCCTTTAGCGATGATATCCTCAGCCCAGGCTTTATCAGTAAGATCGGCAGCATTGATCTTCACATTCATGAATGCACCAATTACACCCGAACGAGCAGCCAAGGCTCCTACTCCGGCATCGGTAACCGAGTTAGGGTTTCCTATTTCGGCCATTGCTTTGCAAACATCCATACAGCCTAAACAAAGCTCCATGGTTTGGAAAGGAACCATAGTTGCAAACTTGGTAGCCTCCTCCATTGCTTCGGCACGAGCAGTTTTTTCTTCTTCGCTTCCTTTTGGCATACGAACTGCATCCATAATTTTGTTGAATGCATTGGTATCTTCATCAACCAAGCAAGTTAGTTTGGTATGATATTCTTTTCCTTTTTCAGCCCAATCCGAGAACTCTTCCCAACGCTCATCCCAACCTGGTTTGTGAGCCGATAGGTTGGCAACCATTGAACCCAATGCAGCACCCATAGCACCCATATAAGCAGAGATTGATCCTCCACCCGGAGCCATAGATTCAGAAGCAGTTTCCTCTACAAATTCAGTCAGGTTCATGTCCACCAATTTCTTCTGCCCCTTTTTGGCTTCGTTCTCTAAAATGTATTCAATGATTTTCTTGTCGGCATCGAATGGGTACAATTCATCTAATCCTAAAGATTTTACGGCAATCTTAATGATTTCACGATCAGCAATACCAGTAGAACGCCCTTGCATGCGCAGGTAATGCTTACCTGCATCCAACATTGCTTTTAAAGGCACAACACCAACCAACTCAGAACCTGTTACACGAATACCGCGCGCCTGAGCCTTAGCACATACCTCATCAAATGCTTTGTGGATTGAAGTTACCGAGATATCAGTCATGTTCATTGAAATCTGAGCCACTCCAAATTCCTCAATAAACCATCCAATTGCCTTGGTAGCTTTCAAAGTACCCGGAATCATAACTGGTTTACCCTTTTCGTCTTTCACAATTTTACCTGTAATCGGATGTCCTTCACGCTTGGTACGACCACGCTCACGAACGTCGAATGCAATGGCATTTGCACGACGTGTAGAAGTGGTATTCAAGTTGAAGTTATAAGCAATTAGGAAATTACGAGCACCAACGGCAGTAACACCACTTTTTGCAACAGAATCAGTAAAAGCAGCAGGACCAAAATCCGGTTTCCACTCTTCTGTTCCGATTCTTTCTTTAACAGCTTCGTACTCCCCTTCGCGACAAACAGCCAGGTTCTTGCGATCGGCCTTACGAGCAGCATGTTCGTAACAGTACACCGGTACGCCAGCCTCTTCACCAATTCGTTGAGCCAATTTGTGGGCATACTCAACTGTTTCTTCCATTGTAATGTTGGCAACAGGAACCAAAGGACAAACATCGGTAGCACCAAAACGAGGGTGAGCACCGGTGTGCTTGCTCATATCAATCAATTCAGCTGCTTTTTTCACAGCACGAAAAGCGGCTTCACAAACCTCGTCAGGAGTACCTACCATGGTAACAACAGTACGGTTGGTAGCTTTTCCCGGATCAACGTCAATCAGGCTAACGCCTTCTACAGATTCAATTTCGTTCGTAATCTGTTTAATGATATTCATGTCGTTCCCTTCAGAAAAATTGGGAACACATTCGATTAATTGCTTCATATTGATTTAGATCTAAATTTGTTGCTTAAATTTTCCTATTTACTTTTGTCGAGTAATCGTAATAGAATTTCTAATTGTGTAAAGTTATCACTAAGTTTGATACCTAACAATACTATTTAATTTAGGGATTCATAACTATGGGTTATCAAACAGAGTTTAGGCATTTCAGATATTTTTTGGCATTGGCCGAGGACCTGCATTTTAGAAAAGCTTCGGAACGATTGTTTATTTCGCAGCCCGGATTGAGCAGACAGATTAAGCAAATGGAGGAAGCATTGGGGGTTAATCTGTTCGAAAGGCACAACAGAAAAGTGAAGTTGACCAAAGCTGGCGAATACATGCAACGAGAGTTGATCAATAACTTTCAGCGTTTGGATGATATCATTTCGCATGCCAAATTGCTAAACGATGGTATGGATGGTAATTTAAAATTGGGTTATGTGGGATCGGCCATGCAAAGGGTAATTCCGGATCTTCTGCTGAAGTTTAAAGAAGTACATCCAAATGTTCTGTTCGATATCAACGAAATGGACAATAACAAACAAATTAAGGCATTGTTGAAACAGGAAATTGATGTTGGTTTTGTGCGAATGGAACGTGTGCCAAGAGGTTTAAACATCTTTCCTCTTTTCGAAGATACTTTCTCACTGGTTTTACCTGCACATCACAAAGTAGATGCAAGCAATTTTAAAGGTTTATCACAATTTAAAGATGAACCTTTCATCCTGTTTGATTCCTCATACAGTCAGTCTTACTACGAAAAAGTAATGCAAATTTTCGATGATGCAGGTTTCTCTCCGCTTATCTCGCACAACACAGTTAATGCAAGTTCAATTTTTAGGCTGATCGAAAACAATTTTGGTGTATCCTTGGTTCCTACCTCATTAAAATTGGGCTTTGATATGAAAATCAAGTTCATCGAATTGGATGAAATTCCACAGCGAACTACCTTAAAATTAATATGGAATTCGGTGAATACAAATCCGCTGCTACAGAACTTCCTGAACATTGCTGAAGAAGTTGATTTTTAAATGCGAAATCACAAATAGCACAAATTAAAAATTGAGTTTAGAAGTATATTTCCGCTCAACTATCGCAAAATCTTCTCCATTTTCCTTCCTTTTGCCAATTCATCCACCAACTTGTCCAAATACCGCACCTGTTTGGTCAAAGGGGTTTCTATTTCCTCGATACGATATCCACAAATTACTCCTTTAATTAAATGCGCATTGGGGTTTAAAGTAGCTCTCTCAAAAAATGTTTTGAAGCTTACTTTTTGCTCAATCAGTTCCTGTAATTTCTTTGCATCAAATCCTGTTAACCATTCAATTACTTGATGCAATTCATCTATCGTTCTACCCTTTTTCTCCACTTTCGTGATATAGTGAGGATATACCGCAGCAAATGTCATTTCTGCAATTCTTTTATCATGTTCCGGTGTTGTTGTCATAGTTTTTACAATTATGGAATAGGTATCTTAACGTGAGTTCGATGTAAAATTCGTTCACAGTTTGATCTGATTTTGAGTAGAAATTTTCTCAAATTTTCGAAGGAATATCGGGATATTTCAAGAAGATTTGAGGAAATTTATGCCGAAAGCAGGCAAACACATAATGGAAAGTTCTCTTTACGACATCTTCACATTAAAAATTCCTCTAAATAGCCCGCTATTCTTTCCAAATTTTTAATGCAAATCTATCCCAAATAGAACTTTCTGTGGATAGAATGTTACGTCGAACTCACGTTATCTTAGTATTTGGCATAATCACACCACAAAAAGCACCCTTAATAATAGGGTATTTTCACCATTTTCTCATCCACGACTTTTGATTTTTTCCCGTAGCAATTCTGTTGCAAGAAGTATAAAGAAGTATACTGCACTGGTTGAAAAAATCTTATAAAATAAAAGCTGAGCAATTTACTCAGCTTTCCATTTTAGTTTTTTATCTAATTATCCTTCTGCCACCTCAATTCATTGCCAATAATAGTAGCAATAGTAAAGATTATTGCAGTAAGGAATAAACGCTATCCTCGATATCGAGTTAATAACTTATTTTGGAGAATATGGAAGGTGTGATCCATGTAAAATAATGCGAAGTTTTCCATTACTATCTTTTGTATAAGCAAAAGTGTATTCAACTTTAACCTCGTCACCTCCTCCGGCAGGGGTGAAAAAATAGTTACCCATAGCAATCGCCATGTTTCCTTCTGTTTTTATACCTGTACTCTCCCATCTTACATTAGTCCAAGGCTTAATTGCAAAACCATGGTCTTCCGGATAGTTTTCGTTATGACCTACAAAATATGAAAGTGCACCTTCTTCGGTAGTTCGGAACTGCTTTTCGGCCGCTAATGTTGGCTTAAACAATACCGTTCCAAGGTTATATCCATATAAATCAGCAATATGTTTTTTTGCTGCGGCCTTATAATCACCTTTTTCGGAATAAACTTTTCCAATCTTAACGATTCCTTCTCCCCAAATTTTTTGAACTTCTAAAACTTCTTGTTCTGATATTGTATGTGCTTTAGATTCCTTTACCATTTCTGATTTCTTTGTTTCATGTTGATCTTTTTTCTCAAGATTGTTGCAAGACACGAAGCATGTTGCGGCTATCACAATGGCTACTAAACTAATTTTTTGTTTCATTTTAATCATTTTTGCTAAGACATTAATAAATTAATAATTGATTTAAATTGTAATTATCTTCTAGCCATTACTGACTAACATAAAAACTAATCCTTGATTCTCAATAATTTACAACTACACCAAATTTATAATTTTTCTTTAATTTTCCAAACAGATTTTGCCTTCAGCGTGAAAAATTAGTAATTAGTTTTTATACAGAAAACATCCCTTTTAAGAGGTTCGTTTGTGATTCTGATTCGAAAAAAGACCATTTCCAAAATGCCAATATCCTGGATATTAATACCAGCATGAATTGCTGCTAAACAAATAATCCATTAAGCCATACTCACAAATCAATATGGATCATCGATTAGGTAGAGCATTCATTTTGAGCAATGTCTACTAAATGAGTGCAAAATTGTGATGGATTATATTTTTAGCTTCTCTAAAGCACATCAACAAAGTAATCCCACCAAAAAAGTCCGGACGACAATTTTCCTTTTCTAATATTCGATTCTTTTAAAATAACAGAAGCTTCCTCTTTTGTGTAGGCGGTCTTAAGCTTATTAATAAAATAGGCTAAAAATCCCCTGCGCAAATCTGTAATTAGAATGACACCATTCGTTTTTACCACTCTATCAATTTCATTTAACATTTGAGTTGGGTGCTCCACAATATGAAGCAAGAAAGAATTTATCACAACATCAAATGAACTGTTTTCAAATTTTAAGTTGTGAGCATTGCCTTTTAAAAGTGTTATTTGATCTTTTAAATTTTCTTCCACTATAATTTTATTGCCAATATCAAGCAGGGGGTCTGCCAAATCAAGCCCAACAATTTTTGCTTTAGGGAAGGCTTTTGCAATTTCTACTGCAACAGCGGCAAATCCACATCCAACATCTAAAATTGTTCCTTCATTAAACCCAATAGTTTTAAGATGGTTTGCCAAACGTTTTCCAACTTTTTTTATATTTCTTCTATTGCGTTTGTAATAACCTTCAGCCCACTCTTTGTCTTCAAAGACTCTTGGGTGAAAAAGTGCAATTTGTTTCATCTGTTTATAATTTTTTGCGTTTGCCAGATGGAAGTCACAAGATCGAAATAAGCATTAGCGTGTGTATTTAATAATTAACGTGAGTTCGACGTAAAATTCTATCCACAAAAAGCTAAAATCAAGAAGTGGATTCAAAATGTAAAAGACTCCTGAACTTAGAATCAATATCATTATTTTACTGATCACAACAATTATTTCACAGTTTTCTTCATAATCCCGATATAAGACCAATTCATATCTCTCAATTTCATCGCTTTATCTAACTTAGCTTGGGTTTCTGCATCAACATTAAACACCTCGTTTCTTCCGTAAGAGTCAAAATAATGCAGGTAACCATCAAACATATCAAAAGTCATGTGAGTCATGCGCACACTACTCCCCGAAGGCATTAATACTCTGGCCAAACTCCAATGACTCAAGGTTTTTGCATCGACCCTTTTCTGGTGAATGGGCAAGAAAAGCTCTTCTTCAGCTTTCTCGTATTCATCTAACTTACCTTCCAAAGCCTCCATAAAGTTCATTCTCATAACGGTTCCCACGTCCATTTTAAATTCATCTTTGGTAGCAGCCACCACTTTCATAAAAATACGTTTACTTAATTCTCTCGATTTAACCGTTTCCTTCAATTCTAGCTTTAAATCCTCATCCGACATTTCAGGATAAGCCTTTTTGGCTGCAGCAAAAGTGTCTCCATTAGCCATAGCCTTAACCGGATCATCATAAATCGTCACTGTTAAATACTGATATCCTTGTTCACTACCTCCCGGTTTTAACGACCAAAGATCCCAACCTAATATCTCTCCATTTTTTAAACGCTGTTCATGAATTTTCTCAAAAAAAGTTTCTGTTTCCCAATAATCATTTTCCATATCATCGGCAACCTTCATAAAATCAAAAACCAGGAACCTCTCCTGCTGTGCCATGCCAACACTGCATAACAAAGCAAACGTAACCAATAGCAATAATTTTTTCATTTCAGCAAGTATTAAGTGAATAACACTCAAGTTACAGCTTTTAACACCTGGAAACAATTCGAATTTGCAAAAGCCATAGAATATCAGCAAAGTAAAAAAAGCAGAATTTCGAACCGTAAGCATTAATTATTTCTATTAAGCATATGAGCTCATTTTAAAAAAACTTGACCTAAATTTTAAATTAACAAAGCATATTAATTGTATCTTTAAAAGTGTTTCGCACCATAAATAAAATCCAAACGTTAAAAATTAATGATGATTTATCAACCAGAAATTGTTAAAGGCGACCCATATCTAAAACCATTTCAAGCAGTTATTGAGAAACGGTTGGCAAAAGTTTCAAGCAAACAGAAAGAATTATCGGAAAGCAAACTCTCTAATTTTGCCAATGGCCACAACTATTATGGCCTTCACGACATAGATGGGAAATGGATTTTTAGAGAGTGGGCTCCTAATGCTACACAAATTTATTTAATTGGTGATTTTAACAATTGGACTGAATCCAACGAATTTGAGTTCGAAAAAATTGAAAATGGTAATTTCGAACTAATCATCGATAAAAATAAGATTCTCAATCAGTCACTTTACAAACTATCTGTTCGTTGGAATGGCGGACAAGGCGAACGAATTCCGGTATGGGCCAACAGAGTGGTTCAGGACGAAGAAACAAAACTATTCTCTGCCCAGGTTTGGCACCCCGAAAATCAATTTAATTGGGAGAACGATCACAAAAGAAGAAAGGTAGAACATCCACTGATTTACGAAGCCCATATTGGCATGGGAACCGAAAAGGAACAGGTTGGCACTTACAGCGAATTCCGCAAAAATGTTCTTCCACGCATTAAAAAGGCGGGCTATAATGTTATTCAGTTAATGGCAATACAAGAGCATCCGTATTACGGATCTTTTGGTTACCACGTTTCCAGTTTATTTGCTGCTTCTTCTCGTTTTGGAAACCCAGAAGAACTGAAGCTTTTAATTGATGAAGCTCACAGCATGGGCATTATGGTAATTATGGATTTGGTGCACTCCCACGCCGTAAAAAATGAATTAGAAGGTTTGGGCTTGTTCGACGGATCGCCACACCAGTTTTTTCATGCCGATGAAAGAAGAGAGCATGTAGCCTGGGATTCTCTTTGCTTCAATTATGGCAAAAATGAAGTTCTACACCTTTTGCTATCTAATATTAAATATTGGTTGGAAGAATATCATTTCGATGGATACCGCTTTGATGGGGTAACCAGTATGTTGTATTACGATCATGGCTTATCGCGTGATTTTACTGGATATGATATGTATTTTGATGGCGGACAGGATGAAGATGCCATTTGCTACTTAAGCCTTGCCAACAAATTAATGAAAGAAATCAATCCAAACTCCATAAGCATAGCCGAAGAAATGAGCGGATATCCAGGTTTGGCAAGTCCTATTCATATGGGTGGCGTGGGGTTCGATTATCGTCTTGCAATGGGTATTCCTGATTATTGGATCAAGCTCATAAAAGAAAAAAACGACGAGGATTGGAATGTAGGAAATATCTTCTACGAACTATCTAATAAAAGATTGGAAGAAAAAACAATTGGTTATACCGAATCGCACGACCAAGCATTGGTTGGTGATAAAACAATTGTATTCCGCCTAATTGATAAGGAAATGTATTGGAGCATGGACAAACAAAGTGAAAGCTTAGTGGTTGATCGTGGAATTGCTCTGCACAAAATAATTCGATTGATGACATTCTGCTGTGCCGGCAATGGCTACCTTAATTTCATGGGCAATGAATTTGGCCATCCCGAATGGATCGATTTTCCAAGAGAAGGCAACAATTGGTCCTACAAACATGCACGCAGACAATGGAGTTTGCTTGACAATTCGGAATTGCGATTTGAACATTTGAATGCATTCGACCAACAGATGATTGCTCTGCAAAACAATTATCATTTTCTTGAAGATTCATTTATAAATTGCTTAGCTGCAAATGAGAATGATCAAGTTTTGGCCATTCAAAGAAAGGATTTGCTTTTTGTATTCAATCTTAATCCAAGTGAATCTTTTACCTATTATGGAATTCCCGTAGAAGCAGGTAAATTCGAAATTGTGCTTACATCAGATTCTTCTAAATTTGGAGGTTTCAATCGTGTAGACGATCAGCAAACCTACTTCTCAAAACCTGATGCGCAATTGTCAAAAAAACATCGGCTTTACTTGTATCTTCCAAGTAGAACTTCCTTGGTTTTGAAGCACATTCCACCTAAAAGTATTTTTTAAATCATGACAAAAGATAAAATTATAATATACCAATTGTTGCCAAGATTATTTGGCAATAAAACAAAAGATCCTGCATTTAATGGATCGAGAACCGAGAATGGTTCAGGCAAGTTCAACGATATTTCTGACATAGCAATTAAAGAAATCAAAAAACTCGGTGTAAATCATATTTGGTATACAGGAATTATCGAACATGCCACTGTTGAAGGATATCCTGAACATGATATTCCCAATGGAAATCCTTTGGTAATAAAAGGGAAGGCTGGATCGCCATATGCCATAAAAGATTACTATGATGTAAATCCGGATTTGGCTGAGAATGTCGCCAATAGAATGGAAGAATTTCAGGACTTGATAGATCGTACTCATGAGAATGGCATGAAAGTAGTTATTGATTTTGTACCCAATCATTTGGCCAGAGAATACAAGTCTGATAAAATGCCCGAAGACAATAAAGATTTTGGTGAAAACGATGATGTAAACATAGCATTCTCACCCAACAACAACTATTACTATTTGCCAAATCAGGAATTAAAATTGCCACAAGAAATTCTTTCTCGTTACCCGGATCAGTGCTATACCGAAAATCCTGCCAAAGCAACTGGTAACGATCAGTTTTCGGCCTATCCAAACAATAGCGATTGGTACGAAACCGTAAAGCTGAATTATGGAGTTGATTATCTGAATGACAATGCAAGTCATTTCGATCCTATTCCTGACACTTGGATAAAGATGAAAGACATACTGCTTTACTGGGCGGAAAAGGGAGTAGATGGATTTCGATGCGATATGGCAGAAATGGTTCCCGTAGACTTTTGGCACTGGGCAATTTCTGCTGTAAAAGACAGATTTCCAAACGTAATCTTTATAGCCGAGGTATATAATCCAGATCTCTACGAAACCTATATCCTCCAAGGCAAATTCGATTACTTGTACGATAAAGTTGGCTTGTACGATACTTTAAAAGCCGTAATCAGAAACGAGCAGCCTGCTCAGAATATATCAAGCTGCTGGAAATCGTTAAATGGACTCGATCAACACATGCTTCGCTTCCTTGAAAATCATGATGAACAGAGAATAGCATCAAGGTTTTTTGCAGGAGAAGCAGTCAAGGCAATTCCCGCCATGTGTGTTTCAACTTACATGCACCAAGGTCCTGCCATGATTTATTTCGGGCAGGAATTAGGGGAGCCTGCCGAAGGAAAATCGGGCTTTAGTGGCGATGATGGAAGAACAACTATATTCGATTATTGGCATGTGCCTTTGCATCAGAAATGGATGAACTCAGGAGCTTTTAACATGGAACTCCTCAGTCCTGATCAAAAAGATCTAAGAAAAGCATACGCTGATATTATAAAACTTGCTCAAGAACCTGCAATCAAAAATGGAGCGTTTTATGATATCATGTGGCAAAACACCAACTCCTGGCATTTTAATTCAGATAAGCTATATGCTTTTTTGCGTTACACTAAAAATCAGAAACTACTAATCATCTGTAATTTTGATTCTCAAACACAATTCCCACATGTGGTAATTCCTTCACATGCACTGGAGCTTATGGATATTCCGAGACCTATTAAACTTTTTTTCAATAATCTTGTGTACAATTACAGCACAAACATCGGCACCGAAGAACTCATTGATCAAGGACTTAAATTGGAAATTATGGCTTACGATTCGATGATTCTGGAGTTGAATTATTAACTCCATTTCTAAATAACGTGAGTTCGACGTAAAATTCGTTCACAGTTTGATCTGATTTTGAGTAGAAATTTTCTCAAATTTTCGAAGGAATATCGGGATATTTCAAGAAGATTTGAGGAAATTTATGCCGAAAGCAGGCAAACACATAATGAAAAGTTCTCTTTACGACATCTTCACATTAAAAATTCCTCAAAATAGCCCGCTATTCTTTCCAAATTTTTAATGCAAATCTATCCCAAATAGAACTTTCTGTGGATAGAATTTTACGTCGAACTCACGTTAAATGAAAAGTCTCGATGTATATCACATTAAAGTTGCAAGTTGTAAAATTAATTTGGCAATTTTATTATACAAAAACAAGCATCGAAAGATGCAGAAGTTAAGGCCTAAGGTTTTCTTTCGAAATGTGGCTCTCAGAAGCAAACCATTAATACCCTCAACCAAGAGAAAACATTAATCGTATTCAAAATTGTTAAGCAGGGATAAGAGAATTAAATATCAATCATTTTGATTCATAATTGGTCTAACACTGTAAAAAAGCAAAAAACTATATTTTATGGGCGATATCTTCGCCCATTTTAATAGCAGTTTCATATCCATTTCTGGTGTTTTCTATTAGGTCATCATCAAATCTCACTTTGCCTTTTTCGAAAAATAAAACTACTGTAGAACCTCCAAAGGCAAAATATCCTTTTTCACTTCCTTTTTTTATAAACGAATCTGCTTTGTAGGTCTGAATGATACTTCCTACCATGGTTGCCCCTACTTCAGAAATTAGAATATCGCCATATTCTTCTGTTTGAAGAACACTGTAAGTTCTCTGATTCTGACAGAAAATCTCTAAGCTTTTCTTTAAAGCCAGTGGAGAAACAGAAAAGTATTTCCCTTTTATTCTCTTAGATTCTGAAATTGAGCCGCTAGCAGGGAAATGATAGCGATGATAATCAGCAGGAGCCAAACGAACAATAGCCATAGCACCGTCGGCATATTTTTCTGCCAGTTTATTATTCTTTAAGAAGCTCGCCACAGAAAACTCTGAGCCCTTAACAAAGAAAGAATCAACTTCTTTAACATTAGGGAATGCCAATATTTTACCATCAGCAGGTGAAATAATACCATCGCCAATTGGCCGCTTCGTTTCCTGTATTTTACGATAAAAGAAATCATTAAAATTACGGTAAGATTTGCTGTCTGTTTCATGATAAATGGAAAGATCAATTCCATTTTTTTTTACAAATCGTTTAATTTGCCCTTTCGACAAGCGACTATTCATAAAACGCCCACCAACTGCCGAAACTACTTTTCTCTTTACAAGTACATGCAAGGAAGCCTTGCCAAAGAAGGAACCATAAAGCCATTTAAGCATACCCTCACCAGGCACCACTTCCTTTTTCACTTCACCACTCTTTCTTTCAATGTAATTGATGTAGTCCATAAAATGCTTTGGATTTTACAAGCTACAAATTTAGCAGTATTTAGATAATTTCCATCAGTTTTCTTTGCTGTTTTCAGCAATTAACCATCGATTATTTGCATTTACCTCAATGCAAATAATGAAATCAAATTCATCATACTTTCTTATCTTTATTCATCATTATTAAGCCAATCTAAAAATACAATTATCGTATGAAATACATCATCATCCTCTCCCTAGGCATTTTAGCTTACCTCTTGTTTAAAAAATTATGGTCCAATAAAGCATGGATATCACCTAAAAAGTCATTCCAGGCAAAGTGGAGAAATATTCTAATTAAAAAAGTAAGTTTTTACAATAGCCTTACGGCTGAAGAAAAAAATCGATTCGAGTATAGAGTGCAGGAGTTTTTATTGAACTGTAGAATTACTGGCATCCATACCAAGATTAATGATATCGACAGGGTTTTGGTAGCCGCCAGTGCCATAATTCCAGTTTTTGAATTCCCAAATTGGAAGTACACCAACCTGTTTGAGGTACTACTCTACCCCAACAGTTTTAACGATAAATTTGAAACCAAAGGAAAGAATGCACGAATATTGGGAATGGTTGGAACCGGTTATATGGAAGGTAAAATGATTCTATCGAAACCAGCTTTACTGCATGGTTTCTCCAACGAATCGGATAAAAAAAACACGGCAATACACGAGTTTGTGCACTTAATCGACAAGATGGATGGAAATATAGATGGGCTTCCCTCTATATTGATGCAAAAACAGTACTCAATCCCCTGGCTTGATTTGATCAGTGGAAAAATTGAAGAGATTTACGAAAACAAATCAGATATCAATCCTTATGGAGCTACAAATAAAGCCGAATTTTTTGCCGTAATTAGTGAGTATTTTTTCGAAAGACCAAAACTTTTAGCAAAAGTACATCCCGAGTTATATAAATTGCTGGAAAAGATTTTTAATCAAAATATGTCGGAAAGAAAGTTGCTTCGTGCCAAGCAAAGCATCGGACGAAATAATCCATGTCCTTGTGGAAGTGGTTTAAAGTTTAAGAAGTGTTGCGGAAAGATTCATTTCTAATGATAATGTGACTTCCATCTAAGCCTACCTTATAAGTTTTATAGCTGTATTTATCATCTATTACTGAATTTGCTAATAGCTCATTTAAAGTAAGATTTGGAGAACTCCAAATTGAAAAAGTGAGTACGCAACTCAGATTTCATGAATAAAAAGCAAATTTGCTCTCAGAAACTCGGAGTAAGCATTGGAGTATGTGTTCAATAATTATTACAATCATGCTCGTTTAACAATTGATATAATACTGGTATTTTTAATGCGATTGCCCAAAGGACTTATCAAAAAAAGCTTGATTCTTTTTAGAACCAAGCTTTTCTTTTATAGCATCATATAATTATTAAATCCATTTCACGTAATTGAAATCCTGACGATGCGGTAAGTTTGGATTACATGCAAACATTCTTAAACCAAAATCAAATACACCCGGATCATTTAAATCAAGATCTAAATGATAGAAGCAAAGTGAATCCACCTTTCTAACTTTCTTCAATCTTTCTGTTCGAATAGGCCCTTCTATTTCGCCATCATTTGATGTACGAATAACCAACTCAACACAAATTTCCTCATCAATAAGCTCTTTCAAATCAAGTGCCACCTCAACATGATAAGCTTCTCCGGAAGCATATTTGTGCTTAGGCGTGCTTGGAGCATCAACCGAAACCACATCTATTTGATCCCACCCTGCAAGAATTCTTTGCTTCCATGCAGCAGTATACTTGGCATCTTCATAGTTTCCATCTCTTAATTTCTTCACTCTATTAAATAAAGGAGTATAAAAGCGTTCTTTATAATCATCCATCATACGTTTGGTGGTATAATCAGGAGCAATTTCCGAAATACAGTTCTTAATGTATTTCACCCAATCAACAGGAATATTCTTTTCGTCGCGCTTGTAGAACAATGGAATAATTTCATTCTCAAACATTGAGTAAATGGTTTGTGCATCAAGCTCATCCTGGAAAGATTGATTTTCGTAAGTACGAGAATCTGTTAATGCCCAACCTGCACCTTCGCGATAACCTTCAAGCCACCAGCCATCAAGTACACTAAAGTTCATCACACCATTCATCACTGCTTTCTCACCAGATGTTCCCGATGCCTCAAGCGGACGGGTTGGTGTATTCATCCAAATATCAACTCCTTTGACAAGACGCTGACCCAATTCCATATCGTAATTTTCAAGGAACAAAATCTTACCTACAAATTCCGGACGTCTTGAAACATCCACAATCAACTTAATTAAATCCTGTCCTGCCTTATCAGCCGGATGAGCTTTACCCGCAAATATAAACTGAACTGGTTTTTCAGGATTGTTCAGGATTTTTGATAAGCGATCCAAATCACTAAACAACAAATGCGCACGTTTGTAAGTAGCGAATCGTCGTGCAAATCCAATTGTTAGTGCATTCTCATCTATCGAATCTAATATCTCAACCAAACTTCTCGGATCTTCATAACGTCTAATCCAGTTCTTTTGGAATCTTTTCTTCGCATAATCGATTAACTTTTTACGCAATTTATTTTTGATATCCCAAACTCTTTCGTCTGACACATCATGAATTCTCTTCCAATAATCTTTATTGGAAAGATCACTTAAGAATCCTTCTTTAAACTCGCTTTCGTAAAGTGTTCTCCACTCCTTCGCAGTCCAGGTAGGATAATGAACACCATTGGTTACATAACCAATGTGCAGCTCTTCAGGGAAATATCCTTGATACAACTCATTAAACATTTCCTGAGAAATTTTTCCGTGAAGCATACTTACACCATTCATTCCAACCGAAGTGTTTGCTGCAAGATTACTCATCGAAAATTTCTCATTATGATCTGTGGGGTGAACACGACCCAAGGCAAGGAATTGTTCCCAGCTAACTTTTAACAGATCTGGTACATAAGACAAATAATGTCTTATCATATCCGGAGCGAAAGTATCATGACCTGCTGGTACCGGAGTATGAGTTGTAAACAATGATGATGCTCGCACAACCTCCATTGCTTCTTCAAACTGATACCCTTCGGATACCAACTTAATCAATCTCTCAATATTTATTAAGGCTGCATGCCCTTCGTTACAGTGATATAAATCAGCATCAACATTTAAAGCATCCAAAGCTTTAATACCGCCCATTCCAAGTAAGATTTCCTGCTTAATACGATTATCCCAATCACCACCATACAATTGATGGGTAAGAACGCGATCTTGCTCCGCATTCATTTCGGTATCGGTATCAAGTAGATAAAGAGAAATTCTACCCACTTCAACACGCCAGATTTTTGCTACAACGGTTCTTCCTTCTAATGAAAATGAAATACTAAGTGGTAATCCAGCACTATCAAGAACTTGGGTGATTGGTAATTGTGAGAACTTCTGAGAGTTGAGCTCTACCAACTGTTCTCCATTTAAGGAAAGACGCTGAGTAAAATATCCAAATCTGTACATAAATCCTATAGCCACCATATCAACCAAAGAATCACTTGCCTCTTTTAAATAATCACCAGCCAAAATACCTAAACCTCCCGAGTAAATCTTTATGTTATCACTCAAACCATACTCCATACTGAAGTAGGCAATTTTTGGACTGCCTTCTTCTGGCTTTTCAGACATATAATCTTTAAAGTCTTGATATACCTTTTTATAGTTTGCAAGAAACTCCTTATCCTCTGCCAACTCTTGCATTCTTGAACCAGGAACTTGTTTCAGCAATACAATTGGATTCTTTTGGCAGTTCACCCAAAGTTTTGGATCAATAGACTCAAACAAATCAATGGCTTTATAATTCCAACACCACCAAAGGTTTCTCGACAATTCTTCCAATCCCAAAAGTTCGTCGGGTAAATTTGATTCAACGATTAGTTTTCTCCAATGAACCTGATTACTTTTCTTTACATGAAGTTCTATCCCCTTATCCATAAATGTATTTGTTTCTTTTTCCATCTTATTCTGAATAGCAATTTCGTACGCTTTGTAGTAATAATCTATAAAATTCTTCCAAAGAGCTTTCTCTGCAATTTGCCTTGCATTTGCTTTAGCTTCCTTAATTTGTTCTTCTGATTTTACAGAAAACAAGCGAATGTAATCTGCAATATTATGCACTAATGCTTCGGTATTTGAATCGCTGCGGCCTATAACCTGAACGCCACCTTTATTGGCCTGATTGATTTGTTGTACCCATCGACCAAAACCTGCCAACGAAGTGGTGATGGTAGGAACACTAAAGGCAACACTTTCCATGGGTGTATACCCCCATGGTTCATAATACGAAGGAAACACCGATAGATCCAATCCCATTAAAAGATCGTAGTATGATTTATTGAAAATACCATCGGCCCCGGTAAGATAGGTTGGCACGAAGATCACCTTGACCTTATCACCACCTTCATTTGTGAATCCAAGGCTTTTGATTTTGTTCAGAATAGCATCGTGATCAACATTTCCTAAATAATGTGTTAAAAATGGGGTCACCAAAGGATGTTTTTCAGAACCATTGTTCAAAGCATCTTGCAAATCTCTTCTGGCGCCTTTCTGATCACCAGGGATTAAGAAAAAGGCAACAATTTCCCTTCTCTGATTCTTGTCTTGATTTATCTCAGATAAAGAATCCAAAAATACATCAAGTCCTTTGTTTTTAAACTCGTATCGACCTCCGGTTCCAACAAAAAGCGTTTCCTTTTGTAGCTCATAACCCAAGAGTGATTCAGCCACTTTCTTTAGCAATGCTCTTGATTCAACCGCTTTCGATTCCAATTGCAGATTTGCAGGAACAAAATCGTCTTCAAATCCATTCGGCATCACCACATCAACTGTTCTATCATGAAACTGCTTACATTCTCTTGCAGTAATTTCGCTTACCGTACTTAAACAATCTGCTGCCAAAGCAGCTTTCTTTTCTAAAGAACATTTAGCCGTAACATTGTACTGACGAGTCTTTTCTATTGAGTTAAACTGATATAAATTATCGTATAATGGCTCATAATTACTTGCCAATACCCTTCCAAGCATTGTTGCATGGGTAGTAAATATTGTTGCAATGTGCGGAGCTTTGTCCTTAATGTATAAACAACCAGTTCCTGTCATCCACTCATGAAACTGGGCAACAGAATGATCTGTTTCTGCTAAATTAGATTTAACAAAACTCTCTATAACCTTCCCGGCAGCATAACCAAACATTGCTGGTTCATGATAGTCCTGATCTCCATAAAGTGATTCCAAACCATACACTTCCCAAAATTTTGCATATACAGCATCTTTTTCATCAAGAAATGGCTTAAAATCTATCAAAATTACAATTGGATTTCCAGGTATTTTCCACCTTCCAAACCTGATGGGTAACCCCTCAAATGTAGCTTGTACCTTCCATTTAGAGAACAAGTTTTCATCCTCTTCAAATTCTTTTTCTCTATGATCTTTTTCACCAAAATCGGGTCCAATATAAATAATATTGTCGCCAAATTTTTCTTTAAGAGACAAGGCTTTGGTTGAAACAACCGTATGAATTCCCCCAACTTTGTTACAAACCTCCCAGCTCACTTCAAAAATAAAATCAGGACTGATTTTAATATTATTCATGCGCAAATATTTAATTAATAATGCTGATTATTCAAATTCAAAGTGAAAGATGAATAAAATCTATCTAATAAGT
This sequence comes from Marinifilum sp., assembly GCF_965230805.1. Classification (NCBI taxonomy): domain Bacteria; kingdom Pseudomonadati; phylum Bacteroidota; class Bacteroidia; order Marinilabiliales; family Marinifilaceae; genus Marinifilum; species Marinifilum sp. Next base: position 106,877 of record NZ_OZ246019.1, read on the forward strand.
ATAAAATTAATCGTAAGAGAATGTTATTATATTACCTGTAAAGTTTCTTTAAATAAAACGAAACGTTTAGAAAATCAAATTATTCATTCTCCCTTATTGCAATAAGGATACTTTTAGTAATCAATCTTATTTCATTCTTTTGTGTTTTGTTAAATCATTCACAGTCTCAAATTGTACTTTTTAATTCATCCAACTCATTTTTGTATTGAGCTAGTAAAGCATCCTTTTGGGCAAGCTCTTCTTTTAACAATTCACTTTGATCTACAAAATGGCTTTTCATTTCATTAATCCTAAGCTTAAAATCACTTAAAACATTCATATAATTGATAAATGCGTCATAAGGGGAATCATAAGGATTAAAATATGAGTGCACATCGCCATCCGAAAAGAACTTTGTACACATATAATAGAAATGATCACTTGCTTGTAAGTATCTCCAATCTTTCAATAATCTCTCATCCTTTAATGCAAGAACATCATCCCTTAATTCATACAATTTATTAAATGCCTCATCCTGCAAATTATTTCCCAGCCAAGCAGATAAATCTCTTTCCTCATCAGCCCAAGAAATAGGATTTGGAACATGTGCTTGTGCAATAGGTTGATAATTTGAGGCCACTTCAGTTGGTATGGCAAATTGATATTTCGATTTTAGAATCACCTCTTTTGGAAAATTTTCAAGGAAGTCGAAAATACCAGATTCTTTCTTCTGATGTTCTCCAAAAGTTTCATAATCCATAAAGATATTTACAACATCTTCTTTCTCATCCAAGTCGTTTAACCAATCTACAAACTTACTGGTGGTAAGTGGCCATTCCTTCCATCCTTCTGACGAAAACCTAAAAGCTATATCATCACTAAGTTTGTAATTGCGCATTAAAACTTTCAGTTTAGGGTTGATGGCGTTACAGTATAGGTAATTCGGACTCTTCCATCCCAAAACATGCTTTGCACCTTCGGTTAAGATTCCTTTGTAACCCATTTCGGATACCATTTCACCAATTCCATCAGAATACACCAATTCTGTATTTCTGAACGTTGTTGGTCTAACTCCAAACAAATCTTCGATTCTATCACTATGCTCTAGAACTTGGCTCACAAATTCGTCCTTATTCTTTAAGGAGACCAACGAATGAGAATAGGTTTCCGCCAAGAATTCAACATCTCCAGTTTTGGCCAAAGCCTGAAAACTACTTAATACTTCAGGAGCATATTGCTCAAACTGATCAATGGCTATACCTGTTATTGAGAAGGCAAGTTTAAACTTGCCCTTGTTTTCTTTTAACAAATTCAATAATATCTTGTTTGCAGGCAGATAGCATTCATCAGCAATATTTCGCATTATTGATTCGTTGGTATAATCATCGTAATAGTAATGATTGTTGCCGATGTCGAAGAATCTGTATCTTCTTAAACGTAATGGTTGATGTACTTGGAAATATAAACAAATCGATTTCATAGTCTTAGTTTTTCTTAGTTTCAACAAATGATTCAATAGTAGAATTATAAACATCGTATACATTTAAAGCAGCATTAGCCCACTTTAAATTATCGACTTCTTCTTTACCTTTCTCTTTAAACTCATTCGAAAGAGAATTGTAGCGAATGATACCGTAAATTGCATCGGCCATTGCATCAATGTCCCAATAATCAACTTTTACAGCATGTGTTAAGATCTCGGACACTCCAGATTGTTTAGAAATAATTACTGGTACATTAGACTGCATGGCTTCCAAAGGTGATATTCCAAAAGGTTCCGAAACCGAAGGCATTACATACACATCACTTAACTCAAACATCTTAAATACATCATCTCCTTTTAGAAAACCTGTGAAATGAAATATATCGGTGATACCAAGTTGAGCGGCACGTTCTACCATTTTTTCGAGCATATCGCCACTTCCCGCCATTACAAAACGAACATCACTGGTTCTTTTCAACACCTGGTAAGCAGCTTCAACAAAGTATTCAGGACCTTTCTGCATGGTAATTCTACCCAGAAATGTCACAACCTTTTCCTTCACTCCTTTTTTAATTTTCAGCTTTTCTTCAAACGACACAGGTTCAACGGCATTGTAAACCGTTATTACTTTATCGGGATTCTGACCATATTTTTCAATAACAATATTTCTGGTAAGATTACTCACCGCAATAATCTTATCGGCAGCATCCATTCCCATTTTCTCAATCTCAAAAACTTTAGGATTCACACTTCCTCCACTCCTATCAAAATCGGTAGCATGCACATGAATCACCAAAGGTTTACCTGATACTTCCTTTGCTGCTATTCCTGCCGGGTAACACAACCAATCATGAGCATGAATTACATCATGTTCCTGATCCATACTAATGGTTGATGCCACATAAGCATATTTATAGATCTCTTCGATAAGTTCGCTTCCATATTTACCACTAAATTCAAGCTTGCCTTCCTTATCCACTTTAAAAAACTTATTTTTGCCGCACAAATCCTGACTTGAGAATGTGTAATACTCATCCGGATCATTGTATGGTACCAAATGCGAATCAACTTCTAAATAAGTATGCTTTGATTTAAACTTTTCGATATGCGTTTGCACTTGCTTGATGGTTGTATTGTTTGCTCCAACCAGCTCCATTTTACTTTGATCTTCGTCGCCATAAGCTTTCGGAACTACAAATACAATGTCTAAATCTTCAATTTTTGATAATCCTTTGGTTAATCCATAACAAGCTGTACCCAAACCTCCCGAAATATGAGGTGGAAATTCCCATCCAAACATTAGAACTCTCATATACAAACTATTTAAAAGATGATTGGTTTAACATTTTACTCACTCTGATAATTTCTGCTACACTTAAGGCATAAGATGTGGCTTCGTTCGGCTTATGCGGTGGATTTCCATCGTAGATTTCCGAAATGGAACCCAAACCATGCTCATGCAAACAATATTCAAAGCCATTTAGGTAGCGCTGAATTGTTGATTCTCCACCAGCCTTGTAAAGACCTAAATACGCATCAGCAAAATGTCCAAACAACCATGGAAAAACAGATCCAAAATGGAAGGCACAATTTCTATCCCATTCATTTCCTTTAAACACTCCGATATATTCATGATGATTTGGCGAAAGAGTTCTTAATCCTCGCGGCGTTAGTAAATCTCTTTCTATGATATCTAAAATTGATTTTTTCTGTCCTTTTTCGAGACACGAATATGGCAAGGATACTGCAAACATTTGGTTAGGACGAATAGCCCAGCTCTTATGTGTATCGTCTACATAATCGGCGAGGTAATTTCTTTCCTCACTCCAAAATGTTTCTATAAACGACTTATTAATGGTATCAGGATGATCTTTCCAATCCGCAATAAAGTCTTTGTCGTTTGCTTCAACTGCCATTTCCAATGCAAAACATACAGCATTGTACCACAAAGCATTCAATTCAACAACATATCCCATCCGTCTATTTACAAAATCGCCATTGTTCTGAACATTCATCCAGGTCACCCCTTTTCTAATATTCCAAAGCAAGCCATTATCGTGCATTTTTATTGCAAGTCTCGAACCGAATTTATAATAATTAAAAACTTCTTTAATCTTCTTGCTAAACTTTTGCCAAAGTTTGACTTTGTCTGCTCCAAATTCAACATACTTTTGCAATGTCCAAAAGAACCATAAAGGAACATCTACCGAATCCTTACCAGTATATCTTGCACTATCTTTAGAAAAGCGATACAGTATTTTATCGTAGGCGGTATTTAAAACTTCAAGAAAAGTTTTCTCATCATTACGAGCCAAAGTAAGACCTGGCAAAGCCAAGTATGTATTTCTTTCGCTTGTACTAAACCAAGGAAATCCATTAATAATTGACGTTTCTTTTCCTTTACGAGATATAAATTGTTCTGCCGAATTTTCCAAACAGTTCTCAAAGCTATCCCTTACTACTCTTTTCTTTATTTCGCTATTGAATTGTTTCAAGATTAACTTTGGAGAAATTTCTTCGGTTCCTGCTGAAAATACAATTGGCTCATCTTTCTTAATTTCCATCTCGAAATAACCTGGCACATATAGATCTTCGTGGCAATCATAACCTCGCTTTTTTTCCTCTTTGTATTCTACATTATAATACCAATCAGGAACATGAACAAATTCTGATTTTTTTGAGGTTTGCATAAAAAGATAAGGAAAACCATTGTATAGTTTCAATCCTATTCCATTGTCTACAATACTTGCACGTGTGTTGGCTTCTAAATTAGCTTTTGTCAAGGTATGAATACTTCTGAAAGCCAAAAAAGGTTGAAATCTAATTGTCGTTGGCGAATTAGCTTCCACAAGAGTATAGCGAATTAAAACCCTCTGTTCTTTTTCAACCAAAAGGAATTCCTTTTTCAATACAATTCCCCCTACACGGTACGTGATTACCGGAGTTGGATCCATTCCAAACTCTCTCACATATTTGTGTCCCTTTGGGCTATATTCTCCTGGGAATTTATGTATTCCCAAATTGAATGGGGCACCATGCTGAAGCAAAGTCTCATCTACGCTTGATAGCAGGACGTGGTTGTCACCTCCGAAATTTTCAATCGGACAAATCAAAAGGCCGTGATACTTACGGGTGTTACAGTTAATTATAGTTGAACTGGCAAAAGAGCCTGCACGGTTAGTGCGTATAAACTCTTTCTTTAGAGAATACTCAGTGTTTACAAGCCGAGCCTTGTCGAATTTAAGATAGTCCATGCACAAACGATTTTTGGGGTTCATTACAAACGATTAGATAAATTATATTATCATAACATACAATAATTTTTCAATAAAGTTATTAATATTTTTCTGAATGTAAACTTATCAAAGCCCTTATTTAATATTATTTTTTTGTGAAATCATTACAGCACACTTTAATTGCTAACATATTCATTTCTCATCACTTTACATTGCAATCGTTTCAATAGAAAAAAAAAGAATCTTAAATCGTTTTCACATCATTTCCTAATATGAATACAGATAATAAAATCGCCGATTAACCTTGTTAATTATTTCATTACAATAAAGTTAATTCCAATAGAGATATTTTTCTTTAAATCCACATTTATCTTAGTTTTCTTAAACAACGCTTACATGAAATTAACCCAATTACTTTCACCATATTACATATTACAAATCACTTTTCATTTTTCAAATTATTAATCACGGTTATATTTTTTTCAACAGAAAATCAAATAGAATCAACATTATTTTAATTCCGCTCATCAAACAAACTTTTTTAAATGCCTTTTCGAGAATTCAATCAATAGTCTTACTTGAAATATTTGTGCCATTCTCAGAACCAACAAGATAAAATATGTATATTTGAAAAACATATAGTGTAAGGGAACAAAATGTATCTAATAGCTCATGTAGATCAAATCGAAAACTGTACCATTACAAACACTACAATAATTATAGCTATTATGCTTATACCTATTATATTAAGGAATTAGTCTTAAATTATTTTTGAAGATTTAGCATTAATCAAAGCGAAATCCCAAATCATGCGGGTTTTTTATGAAACGAGCATGATTAAGATAATTATAAATAGAAATAAGACTCAAATTCTTTTATGAATTTAAGTCAAGGCAAAAAAATAGAGACATAGTCATATCTAATTCGATTTTTTAAACGAAAAATAAACTTAAATACTACCATTACAAACTAATAAATAATAGAATGATTGGATTCAAACTTAAATTAAATGGAAAAGAAACATCTGCTTTAATACAGCAAGGAGTGCTCTCCATAATCATAACAAAGGTAAAAAACGAAATTGAGGAATCGATTAACCTTAATTTTAACGGCATGGACACAAAAGATCTCAAATATATTGATTGGGATCAATGTAATTTAAAAGAAGGTGATGAACTAATCCTTACAATCAAAAAAATCGAAGAGGTTTCAGCTCCTATTCGCATTAGAGACATCGATCATCAGTTTGATAATAAACAGAAACTAAAAAATTATTATTCCCTGAAGGAATCTTTAGAAAAAGAAGGCTTGATATAATAGCATAAAAATAATACTGGCATAAACTACCCTCAGACCTTAAACTTCTACACGACTGCAAGGAAAACATGAAGAGAATAATTGATTTGCTGCAAAACCTCTTTGGTTACTTTAATAAAGCCCAGAACTTATCGCAGACTAACCAAGAAGAACTATCTAAACCTAGTCCAGAACAAAATTGTTAAGACCTTAAGAAGTAGAGTAATGACAAAACTTTCATTAGAATCATTGAAAATACATATGAAAGATAACTTTTCAAGTTTTGCATTTTGTGCCTCGATTCATTTCGAGACTCAAAACGAAAGTGATTTAGATTCCCAATTCAAGCAATTACCCCTTTTCAAAACTATCTATTTGTGCCCTATTAAACTGAATTCGACATATAATTTTAGGTTCAGACCACCACTAATAAGCATACGATGGTATTTTTTAAGGAAGAATAAAATCAAAAGGCTGAAAATTTATTTTATGACAACAATAACTTTGAATACGCTGTAAAAAATCGAAACCAACCAATTGAACAAGACACTTTTACTTATATTATAATTTGCATGAAATAGAGCCAAGACTATGCCTTGGCTCCCCCTAAAAACAAATAAACTTAGTCAAAGGCTCAACACCACTGACAGGCTGGTTTTTATGCTGGACGAGGAACAGGCAGAGCCTGCATTTCAATTTTAATATGAAGATGTTGGTTGCTGCAACGACGAATACTTACCACAGTAGTTTCGTAGTTGATGTTCTCGACCTTTAAGGTGGACTCACCCTCTGGAAATTTTTTAAATGTAAAGTTTCCTTTTTCGTTAATTTTGGTGTACAAACCACAACCAACCGCACTAACCTTGCCAAATGGAATTGACAAACCACTTTCTTTATCTACGATGTATCCACGAAGATCAATATTATTATGATTTCCTTTTTTCAACATTCTCGACGAAAAATAATCACTTACCATTTGGGGATGCGATTCATTATACCTTTTAATAGACCAATCTAATTTTTCTCTTAAAAACTCATCAATACTTTTAATCAAATCTTCTATTTTATTTCTGTTTTGTTTGTTTTGAGTCTTAATTATTGATCTATCCTCAATCTTATTTATAATGTCTTTAATAATTTTTAGATTGTCCGCTACAAATTCTGGATTTATAGCATAGCTTGCCAAACCTGCTTCGTATTCTTTCGCTAAATTACAGATCCTTCTTGCACTATTCAATCTTATAACTGCCGCTTCACGGCGCACATTGGCACATTGAGATTTTGCCTCATCTATCAATACATGATTATCGTTATCATTGGCATAACATACTAATGCAATCCTTAATTTTTCCATATTTTTAACCAACACACTAAACAACTCATCTTTTTCCTGTGTTAACCATTGTGTAGGTTTATTCATTTGCGAATGAATACTTTTAAATGTTGCGGCATAATTAGTAAACTTCTCAATTTGTGTTTTAATAGATTCATTAGATTCAAACAAAATGCTATTACTGGCCAAAACATCACTAATAAATTGATAACTTTTGATTTTTGCATCTATTCTTTTTGACATAAGCGATTAATTTTCTGCTATCATGACATGGCAAGTTTCAGACATCAACAATTCGCTAAAAAATTCTTTTATCTGGTTAGTCGTAACTTTAATTCTATCAAGAAACAACAACAAGAAATAGATTATTCAGACATGGTTGAAGAGACTCTTTTGCTTAGGATATGCATTAAAAAAACCTTTAAAAGAACCAAGTACAATCACTTAATTGCCAATTAAGGGATTTAGAGCCGAATTTGCATTCTTAATTATGAACTGTATTCTTTCAACAAACAGGTTGATTCTATCAACAATGCAATTCGTGCACTTCAATTATTGTGCAATCCATTAAATTTAAATGTTGACACATTAGACAGTAAAAAAATAAAGGCTATGTGTAGTAGGTTTTAATGGCATAAATTCTTGTCCCCTTGCTAAAATCATGATACTTATTTAAATTTGTTTTGGTACGACATAATAATTCCTATAAAAGATGAATATTATCTCTCGCCTCAAAATCTCCCCTATAAAATTGTTTTAATCAAATGACCTTATTGAGATTAATTATTTAACTAAAAACATGACGAATCTAGGAATAATTTATTTTAAAACAAACTTTATTGTTGATTTTTCCTGAACAATCATCCTACTGTAATGTTTAATTTACAGTTCTAAGCCAGAAAGCATGTACAATTATATCAATTTAAAAAATTTAGTCTTTTATGAAAGATTTTTGTTTCTAGTCAATTTAATTCTCACAATTGCATTAATCAACTTTAAAGGCACTTACATTTTAAGCACTATACCTCATATAGTATTGCAATAATCTTGCACTTAAAACTAAACATTTAGCATAGTCTATTCAAAAACACTACAGCTCAGAAAATTAAAAAATGTTTTCAACTAACAATCAGGTCGTACACCAATGATTTACTTCTAGAATTCATAATTTCCAAGTAATAAAAGTGATAACCGATAAGATTAAACGATATTGTTGTTTTATAATTTGGTTGGATTGATGGGCAAAGATGTGCACATTCGGCACTTAATGAATATAACGTATGGAATAAACGCAAAGTAATAACAATAATATTTTTTGATTCCAAGTCTACTGACAAATTGTGGTTAGACTCAGAAGCTATCATTAATCAAAATATCTAAACATACAATTCCGACAGATACAACAAAATTTGCATTTAAAATTAGAAATATGCGCTTAACAGAGTAAAGTTTTCAAAGAACCAACCTCTTTGCCCTAGGTTACAATTAACATGAATCACAAATCGATAACTATATAGTTAATCCTTAAGAATGTCCCATGTTGTTGATAATCAGCATTTAATTGTGAATAACCTTTGTTTTAAGAGTAGTTTAATTGCAAGGTTATTAGTAAATTGGGTAAAAATCTTGCAGTAATAATGAAAGGAACATTACCTAATCAGAATCAACGGAACTTATTCCGACCTATTCTAAAAGATATTATTAACCCTAATCATGAACTGATAATTTTATCAAAGCGTATTGATTGGCAATATTTTGAAGATAGCTTTAGTCCATTGTATTCACATACAGGTCAACCAGGTATTCCAATACGCACCATGGTTGGTCTGTTGTTACTAAAAAGGATCTATAATTTAGGTGATGAAACGGTTATGGTACAATGGGTTCAAAATCCATATTACCAGTACTTTTGTGGAGAAGCAGAGTTTCAATGGGAACCACCATGTGATCCTTCAGACATGGTTCATTTTCGAAAACGTATCGGAGAAGAGGGAGCAGAAAAAATATTGGAAGTATCTATTCACACCAGAAAAGATGAAATCAGAAGTACCAATGACGTTCTGATAGACACAACAGCCCAGGAAAAAAACAAAAGTAACCGTTGCACAACCAAGTAATATTTCTAAAAAATAAGATAAAAGCCATAAAAGTATGCGGATTTGCAAGCTTTTAAGGCTTTGTTTTTTCTGTGTTTTTTGCTTGTGCTTTAAATTATTAAGTGCTTAAATTAACTCTAATTAAGCCAATACACTTCTTCAGGGAATGAAACAGAACAATGGCCTGATTTGTCATTGTTTCAGCTGTTTTATTCATAAATTTCATTAGTTTTTTAAGGTTATAGGCTGTTGCAGACATGTGCATTACCTTATTGGCCTGGGCAATTCCTATAGTGTTGATTTTTCGAAGTCCCATAAATTGTGTTAAGGTTCCGAATACAGGCTCGACTGTAGATTGCCGTTTGCCTTTCATGTATCTGCCGAACTTGCTCTGCACTCTTTTGTTGTTGCGTTTATACTGTTCTACATACACAGTTATTGCGATACGTTTTTCATGGCTTTTGCCCAGGCATTTCTTCTTGATAGGACAGTTTTTGCAATCGCTTCGTTTGGTCAGATAATGATTCTGAAGAGAGTTGGTTACCATTTTTGTTTTTCGAAAAGTAACTTTCTTTCCCATGGGACAAATCCAGTAGTTTTCCTCTTTACAGAAAGTAAATCCTTCGGGACCGCCCTTGTAAGTTCCGTGTGGAGGTATGTAGCTGATAATGTTTTCCTTTTCCAGAAAAGCATAGTTTTCTCCGCTACTGTAACCGGCATCGGCAAGAAGGGTTGTCCACAACAAGCCTTGATTTTAAGTCTTCGCTTTAAACGCTTTGTGGCATCCTGCAAGTATTGATTGTCTTTTTTATCAGCATGGTAGGCTTTTACATCGGTGATCACATGATTGGCAGTATCAACACTGATATTATTTAGATAATTCAGCTTTCTGGCTTTGCCAGGTTTTACGCTGATTCTTGCATCGGGATCGGTTGGACTGTAATGGGTTTTGTTACTGGTATATTTGGCTCCTTTGTTGGCAGCTCCCGGACGTTGATCCTGATTCTTTTGCCAATTACGATTGCGGGATTTTATTTCCTGCAATTCTCTTTTATCGGCTGTAATGATTTGCTGATTGCGAGAAGCCTTATTCTTTTTAGGCTTTCTATCTTCTCTACTCTGGTAGCGAGCTTTTTGAAGATAAGCCTCCAGCTGTTCTTCAGGAACTTTCAGTTCCAAACTATCCATGCTGGCATTGGCTTTTATTGGTGCTGAATCCATGGCCTGAGTATGACCTGCAACCATTCCCTTGTCTACACACATGCTTAAAATATGAGTAAAAACCTCTTCAAATATCTTTTCGGGAAACAGTTGTCTTGTTCTGCTTAAAGTACTGTGCCATGGCAATTGCTCATCGATATCAAATCCTAAGAAAAATAGGATATCCAATCGCATGGAGCAGTGTTCAATTAACTGTCTGTCACTTATGATATTTTCTAAATACCCAACTAAACAGAGTTTATAAAAAACAACAGGATCAATGCTCTTCTGTCCACATTTCCCGTAGTAAGCTTGAGCCTTTTTGTATAAAAAGGATAAATATAAAACTGATCTTAATCTTCGATAGAAATTATTTTCAGGAACTCTTCCGGAGAGTTGAAAGCTGGAAAATAACTTCTCTTGGTAAAGTTTCTTTCCTTGCATTTTTATTTACAAGTTAAGCTATTATCATTGCTAAGTAAAGTTATTATTGTTAGTTTTATAAACAAGTTATCAAGAGTTGTGCAACAGGCACACGAGCGAAAAATAATATGCGATTTAAAAGAATGTATTCCAGTTCGGTTGACAAATCAACCGGAGTAAAATACGATCAAATCGGTAAGCTGGAATCCTACTACCCAAGCAGGGACTACCCAGAAAAGCTTCGGCGAATCAAGTACTATGATTGTGAAACGGATAAGGAGCTAATTTTCCTTACCAACAACATGGAACTTGAACCTACTGAAGTCGCTTATCTGTATAAAAAACGCTGGGAGGTAGAGCTGTTTTTCAAGTGGATGAAACAACACCTTAAGATAAAATCCTTTTGGGGAACAACTATTAATGCTGTAAAAATCCAAATGTATTGTGCGATCATCGCCTACTGTCTTGTTGCCATAATTGGTAACAGATTGAAAGTTGACCGCTCAATCTACGAAATACTACAAATCCTTAGCATATCTCTACTCGACAAAACTCCTGTAAGAGAGGTGCTTACCAAATACGATTGCAAAAATGTCAAAGAACTAAATAATAAACAATTAATAATCAGTGGGTTTTAATCGCCCACCAATGACAATTTGTATATGCTTAAAAGTGAAAAAGACTTTTTAGTTGAACTTGAGGACACTTCTAAAGTACAAAATCAACTATCTAATCATGAAGTAGCAATTAAATTAAAACAGTTAATAGCAAATATTGGTTATTAGCATAAGAAATTAAATATTTAGCTTAGTTCTTCAGCCTAATGTTTCTAGAAATCTAATCGCTTTTCCTTTTTCCAAAGCCTTAATGAAGGCTGTTCCAATAATGGCACCATTTGAAAAGCTTGATACAAGTTGGAAACTTGCCTTGTCTTGAATTCCAAAACCAACTAATGATGGAATATCAAGAGCTGCAATTTTCTTGAAATAAGCCTCACGTTCTTTGCTGACGTGCAAAGCTCCTCCTGTTGTGGCAGCCGCTGAAACCATGTAAAGAAACCCTCTTGCAGATTTCCGGATTGTAGCCAAACGTTTATCAGTGGTTTGTGGTGTTACCAGCAAAATATTGTGAATTCCGGCTGCTTCGAATTTTGCTTTGTAGTCTTCCTCGTATTCCTCCAAAGGCAAATCAGGCAAGATAAGGCCATCAATTCCTACTTTTTGACAGTGCTCCAAAAAAGCATCAACACCAAACTTAAATACGGTATTCCAGTAGCCCATTAATATCAAAGGAATTGTAATGGTTTTTCGAACATCTTTTAGCTGATCAAACAAAAGCTGTAAGTTCATACCATTATCCAAAGCTTGTTTAGCTGCTATTTGAATTACTGGTCCATCGGCCAAAGGATCTGAAAATGGAATACCAATCTCAACCAAGTCAACAGCTTTATTTTGTAAAAGTTGTAAGCAAGGAATGGTGTCTTCCAGTTTAGGATATCCGGCAGGAAAATAGATTGATAGGATATCCTTTTGTTTATTTTGAAATAATTGATCGATTCGATTCATATCTTAAATTGCATTTTTTTATAATTTTGAATAGTTCTAACCTTAAGCCCACTTTAAGGATCTTTTCTAAACGCAACTTTTAAGAGGCTTAAACGGATTCCATAAAAAGAGAGATTTAAAATGGATATATTTCTTAAAACGTTATTAAGCTAGTTGTTTCATGTAAGTTTCCATGTCCTTATCTCCTCTTCCCGATAGATTGACAACAACAACATCCCCTTTCTTGAACTGCAATTTTTCCAATACTGCCAATGCATGCGCCGATTCAAGAGCAGGGATAATGCCTTCTGATTCTGCCAATAATTTTGCGGCATTCAGTGCTTCTTCATCGGTGGCGGACAAAAACTGTGCTCTTCCCGAAACTGCCAAATGAGCGTGTAAGGGTCCGACACCAGGATAATCTAAACCTGCCGAAATGGAATATGGTTCGGTAATTTGCCCGTCATCATCCTGCATTAACATGGTTTTACTTCCGTGGATAAAACCGATATCACCAATGGTAATGGTTGCAGACGTTTCACCACTTTCAACACCCAAACCTGACGCTTCAACAGCCACAAGTTTCACCTTTTTCTCATTTAAGTAATGATAGAAAGCTCCGGCAGCATTGCTTCCGCCACCTACACAAGCAATTACATAATTTGGATTGAAATTTCCTGTCTCTTTTAGCAACTGCTCACGAATTTCCTCTGAAATAATCGATTGTAAGCGAGTTACCAAATCAGGATAAGGATGCGGGCCAACAACAGAGCCAATCAGATAAAAGGATGCTGGATTCGCAATCCAATCCCGAATAGCTTCGTTGGTAGCATCTTTCAAGGTTTGATTGCCCGAAGTGGCCGGAATAACCTTTGCTCCCAACATTTTCATTCGAGCCACATTGGGAGCTTGTCGTTTAACATCCAATGCTCCCATATATACTACACATTGCAGCCCGAACAAAGCACAAACCGTAGCGGTGGCCACACCATGCTGCCCAGCTCCGGTTTCAGCAATAATTCTTTTCTTACCCATGTGCTTTGCCAACAAAATCTGACCAATGGTATTGTTTATTTTGTGCGCACCCGTATGGGTTAAATCTTCTCGCTTCAGGTAGATATTGGTTCCGTATCTCTTCGAAAGATTTCCTGCTTTTGTCAAAGGCGTAGGACGGCCAACATAGTTATTCAACAAGCGGGCGTAATCCTTCTTAAATTGCTCCGAAGATAATATCTTTAAGTAATTCTCTTGCAGTTCATTTACATTCTTTCGCAATAACTCGGGGATATAAGCTCCTCCGAACTCACCGTAATATCCTCTTTCGTCAACTGCATATTCATTTTTGTTCATATCATTCAATTCTAATTTATTAAGAAATACCTCCAACTGATCGGCATTTTTCTTCGCCGGTTGCAACTCGAAGCAAGAGTTCAGATCCAACGCATAAAGCCTTTCGTGAAATAATTGCTTGATTTGCTCTGCATCTTGCCCTCCTATTCCACCGCTCAGAAAAAATGGTGTAATACCTTTATAGTTTTTCAAAATCTCCCAATTGAATTTTCTTCCACTGCCTCCGTAGTTTCTTGTTTTGGTATCGAACAAAAAGTAATCACAAACTGTTTCGTATTCTTTAAAAGTATTAAACTGAAAGCCATTATTCATCTGAAAGGCTTTTAGCACCTCATAACCTGCATCTTTTACTTTTTTGCAGTATTCAACCGATTCACCGCCATGTAACTGCATGGCATCCAGCTTGTACTTCTCTCCTTTTTCCAATAAAGATTCCAATTCTTCGTTCACAAAAACCCCAACTTTACGAATACTTTTTGGAAGTGTGGCAGGGATAGAGGTATCAAATTCTGCTCCTACATATCTTGGTGATTTTGGATAGAAGATAAAACCTGCATAATCGATTGGCAAGTGTGCCAACTCCTTAATATTATTGCTATATTTTAATCCACAAACTTTGATTTTCATTGCTCTTTAATTTTTTATTGAGGAACATTTGTCGAACACCTATGGAGTAACACTAAAACGATATTTCGTTGATGAATTCATGACATGCATCTCCGGGCGAAGTTTGTTTCATGAAGTATTCACCCATCAGGAATGCTTGAAATCCTTTCTCTCTCATTTTTTTCACGATATCGGAACTGCCCAAACCGCTTTCGGCCACACGAATCACATCTTCGGGCAGCTTATCGGCCAATTGAATAGATTTATTAATATCCACAACAAAAGTCTTTAGGTTTCGGTTGTTGATCCCAACCAAATCAACAAATTTATTTACATGCTCCAATTCCGATTCGTCCTGGAGTTCAAGCAGCACTTCCATGCCCAATTCCTTTGCAAGGAATGCAAAATCCTTACATCGCTGCAGTGTGAGAATGGCAGCAATCAGAAGAATCACATCTGCTCCCATGGCTTTCGATTGATAAATCTGGTAAGGATCTACGATAAACTCCTTACGCAATAGAGGAATTTGCAGGGTTTTTCTTGCCGTTTCAAAATCTTCTGTTTTCGCTCCAAAGAAACTTTCATCGGTTAAAACAGAAACCATTGAAACTCCTGCTGCCTGATATTTCCCAAATACTTCATTGGGAGTAACATTACCATTAATCACACCTCTTGAAGGTGACCGACGCTTAAATTCAGCTATTACACCAGAAGCTCCAATTTTCGTGATCGATTCTTTAGCCGAATAACACTTACGCTTGAAATTCTCCTCGCTCATAATTTGGTAAATGGGCTGTTTCATTTTCTGAAGAGCCACCTCTGCCAGCTTTTTCTGAACAATTCGATCTAATATATTCCCTTTTGTGCTCATTTTCTAATTTGTTAATTTCTTCAACACCTTGTATGCTTTTCGCGACTCCAAGGACTCAACTGCTCTTGTTATAGCATCTTCCCTGCTTAATTCAGGATGCAAACAATGAATTGCCAAACCAGCATTCCTGGTCACCACAGCATTCTGCGCCTCTGTCCCTTCTCCTTTCAGTATATTGGTAAAAATTTGAGCTGCCTGTTCTACCGTCTCTCCTCCGTACAATTCTGCAGGTTCCAACTTTCTATGTTTGAAATCTGCAGGTTCCAATAATTCCTCCAAACCATTACCAATCAATTTTACCTTATCTGTTAAGGAAATCTCATCATAACCGTCAATACCATGAATGATGGTATATTTTGAATCTGTTTGCTGTAACAAATACTGGTATAGTCGAGCCAATTCCAAATCGAACACCCCCACAATCTGATGTTTAGGTCTTGAAGGATTCACTAGTGGACCCAACATATTAAAGAACGTACGCACTCCTAGGTTACGACGAATGGGGGCAATATTCTTCATAGCAGGATTAAATAAAGGAGCATGCAAAAAGCAAATTCCAGCTTTATCCAAGTCTCTTTTCAAATCTTCCTCCTTACTTTTAAATTCGTAACCCAAATACTCTATAACATTAGATGATCCACAGAAGGAAGACACACCATAGTTCCCATGCTTGGTTACCATTTCACCTGCTCCAGCTACAATAAACGAAGCCAATGTTGAGATGTTGAAAGTATTTTTGCCATCGCCACCTGTTCCGCACAAATCTACTCCCTTATATTCCGATAAGTCAACAGGAATAACGAGTTCAAGCAATGCCTCACGAAAACCAGTCAGTTCTTCAACCGTAATGCTTCGCATCATAAACACAGTGAGGAAAGAAGTAATTTGAAACTCATTAAACTCCCCTTTTGCAATCTGTATCAAAACCTCCTTAGCTTCTTCTCTTTTTAAGCTTTTGTGTTCGAAAAGATATTGTAGTATATTTTTCATTTTTATAGACATGAGATGTAAGACTTGAGATTAAGAATTGATCCAATTTGCGATCATTTTCATACCATCTGGTGTGAGTACCGATTCAGGGTGAAATTGTACTCCCTCAACATCATATTCTTTATGGCGGATTCCCATAATTGCACCCTCCGAATCACGGCATGTAACCTTTAAACAGTCTGGTAAATCTTTTTCCACTACATTCCAAGAGTGATATCTTCCTGCCTGAAATTCTTTGTCAATTCCCTTCAGCACTACTCCATCAACATCTGTGCGAAAAACCGAAGTCGACACCCCATGATACACAATATTCAGATTCTCGATGCTACCACCAAACACTTCAGCAATGGCCTGCTCTCCCAAACAAACACCCAAAATAGATTTACTTCCCGCATATTCAGTAATCAAATCTTTTAAAATCCCAGCCTCATCAGGTATTCCCGGACCAGGTGACAACAAAATCTTATCGTATTTGTCCACATCCTTTAATTCAATTTCTCTGTTACGATACACATCAATATCTTCAGCACCAAGCTTTCGCAGATATTCTACCAAATTGTAGGTGAACGAATCGTAATTATCTAATACCAATATCTTCATAACTTATATGTTTTGAGCCAATTCCATTGCTTTACGCAAAGCTGCCAGCTTGTTACCTACCTCGTTTAACTCATTCTCCTCGCTTGATTTCTCAACTACTCCCGCTCCAGCTTGATAATAAAGCGTGTTATTCTTACTTAGGAAACTACGAATCATGATGGCCTGATTTACTTCTCCATTAAAGCCAAGCGCACCAATGCAACCACCATAAAAACCTCGTGCTGTTGGTTCATAATCATCAATCAATTGCATGGCACGATATTTTGGTGCTCCTGATAAAGTTCCTGCAGGGAAAGTATCGCCCATCAAGCGGAATGCATTATAATCATCAGGCAATTCCCCGGATACTTTCGACACTAGGTGAATTACATGCGAAAAATATTGCACCTCGCAAAAGGTTTCTACTTTAATGTTTTGCGCATTACGACTCAAGTCGTTTCGAGCAAGGTCTACCAACATCACATGTTCACTCTTCTCTTTTTCATCCTTAATCAATTCCTCAGCCAAAGCTGCATCTTTTATCGAATCTCCAGTTCTTCTAAAAGTTCCGGCAATTGGATGGATGTAAGCTTTCTTGTTTTGGATCTCAATTTGAGCTTCAGGTGAAGAACCCATAATACGGTATGATCCATAGTCGAAATAAAACAAATAAGGTGACGGATTAATAGATCGTAAGGCACGATACAAATTAAAATCATCACCTTTATAGTCTTGAGAAAACTGTCTTGACAAAACAATCTGAAAAACATCGCCTCTTCTGCAATGCTGTTTTCCCTTACTTACCATATTTTTGTAGGCCTGATCAGTCATATTCGACCGTTCTTCTCCTTCCAACGAAAACCGAAAAGCTGGTAAATTCCTGTTTCTCAACAAGTCTGAAACTTCTCTCAATCTAGACTCATTTCCATTCTCCACTAACTCAACAAGTTTTAAAGTGTTGTTAAAATGATTTACTTCGATGATGAAACGATATAGAGAATATCTCATCTGTGGAATTCCAGACTGTTTCTTATTTAAATTAAACTCTAAATCTTCGAAAAAAGGGACTGAATCGTAAGCATTGTAACCAAACAGTGCATTTGCTTTGCTTACATTTTCACTGTCTTCCAAATCGAATTGATTCACAAATGCCTTCAATCGATCTGAAACAAATCTTTTGCCTTTTCCTCTGGCATCAATTTGTTGCTTGTTTCCGAAAACCTCTTCAATCAGATCTCCATCATTTAATTGAATGTTTGCAATTGGTTCTAAAGCAATAAATGAACTTGCATTCTCAGGGATATGATAATCAGAGCTCTCTAAAAGAATGGCTCCAGGAAAACGATCTCGAAGCTTTAGATACATACTTACAGGAGTGATAACATCGGCAAGCATTTCTTTTTTTAGGTACTTAAATCTTATCATGACTAATAGTTATTTACAAATTGATACAAAAAAAGCGACCTACTGAGTTTCAGTAGGCCGCTTGCTTTATCTTTTCCTTCTATTGAATTTAGCACATACGGAGGACACTTCTGCTCATGATATTTGAGAGATTACAGATGTGCCACCACCAATATTTATTATTCAATCCGAACATTTTTTCTGTTTTTGTCTTCACAAATCTAATGAATTATTTTTTCAATATCCAAACGCTAGTTTTCAATTTTTTTTAATTTTATACCCATAAAAACCCCTGCATAGCCTATAAGTGTTGCACTTTAAAACAAATGTGTCTTTTTTATTAATTTTTTATTCCTAATCCCACTTTTATATTATTTACCCAACACCTTATCCTAAAAGGGATAAAGTAATAAAAAGCACTTTTTTTTCATTACCACCCCCAATATCCAATAATACTATTCCTAGAAAACTATTTTTTCCTATCGAAGGCTACACCCCTGTTTTTACAGGCAAAAGAATGAGCTAGATTCATCCAACCAAACGTTAACATTACATTAAGCGATTGATTTAAATTTGCAAGTAAAAAATTAATTCCTACATTTGACAGAGAATAAACGTTCAAAACAGTAATGAAAACAGTATCTACATACACTTCTAACTATTTCTATTTTTGGTTTTACTTTTATCCAACAAGATAAGGGCAAGAATTGATATGTAATAATACGAAAAAAATAAATCAAAGGTCTTGCCCAACAGGTAAGACCTTTTTTTAAATATATTGAAGAATGAGTAACAAAGCATTTACATACCGATTTTACTTTTATTATTTCTGGTTTATCACAAATCGGGCGGGATGCCTTATACCATAACTCAAATAAAAAAGTATAAAAAATCCTGCCTGAAAAGAGCAGGATTTTTTTTGAATATGCAAAACCAAAATTTTAACAAACAATTGAAATGATTCAACCAGCTAACAGAACCCATGTTATTAAAGAGTATTACTTTTCGATAAAACTAAAGGAGATTGCTCGCATGAACAAGGGTGAAGTAAAAGTTTTAAACCTTGGCATTGGTGATCCTGACATGACTCCCTCGGAAGACACCTGGAATACATTGAAAGAAGCCTGTATTCATCCCAAAAGTCATGGATACCAAAGCTACCAAGGAATTCCTGCACTGCGCCAAGGATTTTCGGAATGGTATAAAACTTACTTTGATGCAGATATCAATCCGGATAATGAAGTTCTTCCTCTTATGGGTTCAAAAGAAGGCATCATGATCACCTCTTTGGCCTACCTGAACGAAGGTGATGAAGTTTTAATTGCAGATCCTTCCTATCCCACCTATAAGTCGGTAACAAATTTACTAGGAGGTAAAATCATTTCTTATCCACTTAGTGAAGAACAAAACTGGCAACCAGATCTTGATGAATTGGAAAAAAGAGATTTAACGAAGGTAAAAATGATGTGGATCAATTATCCACATATGCCAACAGGAGCAAGAGCGAGTAAAGAATTGTTGGAAAAGATTGTTGCATTTGGCAGAAAGCACGAAGTATTGATTGTAAATGATAATCCGTACAGTTTTATACTCAATGATCAACCTGTGAGCATCATGAGCGTAGAAGGTGCTAAAGATTGTTGCCTTGAGTTAAACTCTTTAAGCAAGTCACACAATATGCCAGGATGGAGAGTAGGAATGATCTGCGGAAGCAAAGAGCTTCTTGCACCTGTTTTAAAGGTAAAAACCAATATGGATTCAGGAATGTTCTATCCGGTTCAGAAAGCTGCTATTAAAGCATTAAGCCATGACAAAAGCTGGTACGAATCCATCAATCAGGTTTATAAAAACAGAAGAGAACTGGTGTTTTCATTAATGAACTTGATTAATTGTAAGCCAAGTGCCAATCAGACTGGAATGTTTGTTTGGGCTTCAATTCCCGATCAATGCAGCGATTGTTACGAATTGAGTGATGAAATATTAAAACAAGCGAAGGTATTTATTACTCCTGGAGGAATTTTTGGAGAACAGGGAAAAAGATATATCAGAATTTCTTTATGCAGCAGTGAATCTGTAATTAATGACGCAATTCAACGTATCAAAAAATTAAGAAAAAAATAAAACAATGATAGTTTCAGTAATAGGGTTAGGATTAATTGGAGGGTCGATTGCTTTAGACCTAAAGCAACGAGGATTTGCCAGCAAGATAATTGGGGTTGATAATAATCCTATGCATGCGCATCAGGCAAAAAAGCTAGGTTTGACAGATGAGATTCAGGATTTGAAAACGGCCGTTGAATCATCGCATTTGGTTATTCTTGCCATACCTGTAAATGCGTGCATTAAAGCAATGCCTCAAATCATGGATATGGTAGATCAGCAAATTGTAACCGATTTGGGATCGACCAAGGAACAATTGATAGAATCAATAGCAGATCATCCCAAAAGAAAGCAGTATGTTCCGGCTCACCCAATGGCAGGAACCGAATTCTCTGGTCCGAAAGCAGCACATGCAGGACTGTTTGATGGCAAATGTTCTATTATTTGTAATCCTGAAGACTCGGATAAAGATGCCGTTAACATGATTACTGACATGTTTCATACCTTACAAATGCGATGTGTGTACATGGATGCAGAGGTACATGACAGACAAGCAGCCTATGTTTCTCATCTTTCGCACATCAGTGCATTTGCACTTTCCATTACCGTATTGCAAAAGGAAAAGAAAGACAAACACATTTTTGAATTGGCAAGTGGTGGTTTCGACTCCACGGTTCGATTGGCAAAAAGTTCGGCCGAAATGTGGACTCCTATTTTCAACCAGAACAAGAAAAATCTTAGCAAAGTTCTTCAAAAATACATTGATACATTGCAAGAATTTAAAGACAAAATTGAAGCTGATGATTTGGCTGGTGTCGACAATTTAATCCATGAAGCAAACGATATTAGCAGAGTTTTGGATGAAAAAGAACGCAATGAAGCTGAAACCATAAAAAAGGCAAAAAAGAAAAGAAGAGCATAGAAAAAAAGCAAAAGAAATCAATTAAAGCCTTTAACTAATCATTTAAAATACATTAACAGAATACAATCTGAAATTAATATTACACCAAATTTTTAATCACTCGAAAAGAGTTAACACCAGAACAGCATGAACAAGACAATTGAAGTTGCAGACCTTAGCACTTGGCCAATCAAAAATGCAGACAGGCCATTAATTATTGGGGGACCATGTAGTGCAGAAACAGAAGAACAAGTATTGGAAACGGCAAAAGGAATAAAAGCAGCAGGTATTCCAATTTTCCGTGCAGGCATATGGAAACCCAGAACACGTCCGAACAGTTTCGAAGGAATTGGAGCACAGGGTTTAATATGGTTGCAAAAAGTTAAAGCAGAAACAGGAATGTTGACTGCAACCGAAGTTGCCAATGCAAAGCATGTAGAATTGGCGCTTGGTGCCGGAGTTGATATTCTTTGGATTGGAGCCAGAACAACGGTAAATCCTTTCGCAGTGCAGGAAATTGCCGATGCATTGCGCGGAAAAGACATTCCGGTATTGGTAAAAAATCCTATTAATCCCGATTTGGAATTATGGATTGGTGCAATTGAACGATTAAGCGCTGCAGGCATTACCAAATTGGCTGCCATTCACCGTGGATTCTCGACCTACCAAAAATTAAAATACCGAAACGATCCTCAATGGCAAATTCCTATTGAGTTAAAAAGAAGAATGCCAAACTTGCCTATTTTCTGTGATCCTAGTCATATTACCGGAGACAGAAATTTATTGGATGTTGTAACTCAGAAAGCCATGGATCTGAATTATGAAGGTTTAATTATTGAATCGCACTGTAAACCTGAAGAAGCCTGGAGTGATGCAAAACAACAATTGACCCCCAAATCACTTGAAGAACTTTTAGCTAACTTAGTGCTTCGTGATCCTGAAGCTGACAATGAAGTAATCAATAATACATTGGGCGAACTTAGACATCTGATTGATGATTTCGATCAGAAACTTTTGGAATTACTGGAAAATAGAATGCAGGTTGCAAAAACAATTGGTCATTACAAAAAGGAAAACAATATTACTGTATTGCAAAATAAACGTTGGGGACAGATTTTGGAGAAAAGTCTGGAAAATGGAAAGAAAAAAGGATTCAGTGAACAGTTCATCAACAACCTGTTCAAAGCAATTCACCAGGAATCCATCAACCAGCAGGAAGACATCATGAATTCGTAAACCAAGATTAAAGATTTTAGATATGAGAAATTGTTCAAATCAATTCTCATATCTAAAATCTAAAATCTAAGATCTATTTAAATAATGAAAAGCATACACATCGATAATCAAAACAGTACAATTTTGATTGGTGAATCCTATCTTAACACTAGAAAATACTTGCCTGAAAAGAAGTGCTTTTTAATTTGCGATGAAAACATCTATGCTCATTACAAAAGTTTTGTTGATGAGTTTGAGCACATTATTATCGGCTGTGGTGAAGGAATAAAGACTTGGTCATCGGTAGAGAAAATTGTGGAAGAACTGCTTGCTGGTGGTGCAGACCGAAACTCGTACTTATTGGGAATGGGTGGCGGTTTGGTTTGTGATGTCACAGGCTTCGTAGCTTCAGTTTTCATGAGAGGATTGCAGTTCGGATTCATCTCCACTTCTCTCCTATCCCAGGTTGATGCCAGTGTTGGCGGCAAAAATGGAATTAATTTTGGCAAACTCAAGAATATGGTTGGTGTTTTTAATCCTCCACAGTTTGTGATATGCGATACGCAACTCTTAAAAACATTGCCTGAACGAGAAGTGAGAAGTGGCTTTGGAGAGGTAATCAAACATGCTCTTATTAAGGATAAAGATCTTTTTAAGTTTTTGAAAGATAATCAGAATGCACTTCTGAACCTGGATTCTGAACTGATGGAAGATTTGATTTACCGTGCAGTCTCTATCAAAACCGATGTGGTAAACAAGGATCCATTCGAGAAAGGTGAACGCAAGAAACTGAATTTTGGACACACCATTGGTCATGCCATCGAAAACAATTCTGGTTTAACACATGGCGAGGCGGTGTCAGTAGGAATGACTCTTGCAACCAAACTGTCAGAAGAAATGTGTGGGTTAGATATTGAAGAAAGCTCAGAGGTTATTGCACTTCTCAGAAAGTTCAGACTACCCGTTGATCATGAAGTTCCTGCAGAAACCATTAATGAATTTCTGATTAAAGACAAGAAAAAGAATCGATCATCAATCGATTTTATCTTACTAAACGGCATAGGAGAAGCTTGCATAAAGGCAATTCCGATTGAAGATTTAAAAAACAAAGTACATCAATTGTGTGAATCGAAAGTAAAGTGATTGAAACGAGCATGATTAAAATAACGATTAAACACATAGGATAATGATTATTTTGATTTTGCGGCTTCCTTCTGATAACGGAAAAAAATATAAACAGAAATGATAATTGTTAGCTCCTGTTTGGCAGGCATAAAATGCAGGTACGATGGTCATCACAACTTGGTACCCGAAATCAGGGAACTGGTTTTATCGGGAAAAGCCATCCCTTTGTGTCCCGAAGAATTAGGAGGCTTACCTACTCCTCGAATCCCCTGCGAAATTGTAAAAGTTGAAAATCAGTTAAAGGTAATGACAAAAGAACAAACTGATTACTCAAAACATTTCTTAATGGGAGCACAAAAAGTTGCCGATATTGCCAGAACTCTGGATTGCAAACTAGCCATTTTAAAAGCCAATAGTCCGTCGTGCGAGTATGGAACGGTTTACGATGGCAGATTTACCGAAAAGAAAATCAAAGGAAATGGACTAACTGCCGAACAATTACTAAAGCAAGGTGTTGAAATTAAAAATGAATCAAACTTTAAATTGTAAAATCAAAAAACAGCAATGAAAATCGAAGCCTCTGCACACCTAAGCAAATCCGGCAAAGAAATCACGCTTCGTGAAGCAAGAATTTCAGATGCTCATTCCTTAAGAAAGTGCATTCTATCCTATATCAATGGACTTACCATTCCGTTTACAAGAGAGGAGTTTGATAAGTCTGATACCGAAATTGAAAACTGGATTAATGAGTTAAATTCTGCTCCAAACTGTTTATTACTAATTGCTGAATATGAGGATAGGATTATTGGCAATATTGATGTAACATCAAGCAGAAGAAGCATGCTTAAGCACACAGGATACATTAGTATGGGTGTGCATAAAAATTGGCAAAACCAAGGTATTGGCTCCCTTCTGTTTCGGAAAATGATTAATGAGTATGAAAGAAATCAAGAAATTGAACTTTTATGGCTACAAGCATTTGGAACCAACTTGTCGGGTCTACACATGTACAGAAAATTTGGTTTTAACGAAAATGGCAGGCAAAAGAAATTCATAAAAACACATGATAACAAATACATCGACAATGTTATCATGACGAAAGCATTAATTTAAAGTACACAAGATTAACAAGCATAAAATATGAACAATTTCGGAAGAATATTCAGATTAAGCATATTTGGGGAATCACATGGTAAAGGAGTTGGAATAACCATTGATGGTTGTCCGGCAGGAATTCCTCTTACTGAAGAAGATTTAATGAACGATCTGGGTCGAAGAAAATCAGGTGCAAGAGGAACCACTCCACGTATCGAGAAAGACTTACCAGCCATTTTAAGTGGAACTTTTGATGGCAAGACCACGGGAGCTCCTCTCATTATATTATTCAGAAACAAGAACACCCAGTCGAAAGATTACAGCAACTTATTAGATAGTCCACGACCCGGACATGCCGACTTTGTTGCGCAACACAAGTTTGGAAAGAACAACGATTATACCGGCGGAGGACACTTTTCTGGTAGAATAACACTAGGAATTGTTGCTGCTGGAGTTGTTGCCAAAAAGATTTTAGGAGATGTTAGCATTAATGCCAAACTATCCGAAATAGGCGGTAGAACCGATTTTGATGCTGCCATAGAGGAAGCTTTATTGGAACACGATTCGATTGGAGGAATTGTAGAGTGTAAAGCAAACAATCTTCCTATAGGATATGGAGAACCATTCTTCGATTCTGTTGAATCATTGATTTCGCATCTGATATTTGCCATTCCAGCCACCAAAGGAATTGAATTCGGTTCGGGTTTCGAAGCCGCAAAAATGAAAGGTTCGGAGCATAATGACAACTTTATCGATGAAACTGGTAAAACGGAAACCAACCATGCAGGAGGTATCAATGGTGGAATTACCAATGGAAATGAACTGGTTTTTCGTGTGGCCATTAAGCCAACATCATCAATCGGGAAAGTTCAGAATACCATGAATTTTGCCAAAGGAAAAGTTGAAGAACTGCTGATTGAGGGTCGTCATGATGCTTGTATTGCATTACGTATACCTGTAATTATTGAAGCCGCCGCTGCCATTGCATTGGCAGACCTAAAAATGATTAGTCAAGCTAGAAAATAATAGGTCGCTGCATGTTATAATTAAGACCTATGTTTCAATCAATGAAAAGAGATGCCTTTGGGTGTCTCTTTTATTTATATTATCGGGTTAACACCCTGGCAAAGAATAAAAGAAATACCTCCAATTCACTCCGCTTTACAAGTTCCTCAAATTTCCGTAAATTACTTTATCTGTTGACTTTTAGAATATTAACTAAACTTAAACCAAAATGAAAACATACGGAAATCTTATCAGGATTTACACCCTGCTTGTCTTATTTTCTTTTGCAGCTTTTAAAGTAACAGCACAACAACCACAAATTAAAAAGCGAATTGCTGTTTTTGTATTCGAAGATAAAACCGACAAGAGTTGGAGATGGTGGAACAACAAAGGTGTTGGTGATGGTGTTAGCGACATGCTTACCACTGCTTTGGTAAAGTCGGGAAATTACAGAGTTATGGAACGTGCCGAAATTGATCGCATTCTTAACGAGCAAGATTTTGGACAAAGTGGAAGAGTTACGCAACAAAGCGCAGCAAAAATTGGCCAGGTTTTGGGGGTTGAGATTGCTGTAATTGGTTCTGTTTCCGAATTTGGATACAAAAAAGGAGAAACAGGAGGTGCAATTAGAGGCTTGGGAATTGGCGTTTCGAACCAGCAAGCAGTTGTTGGTGTTGATGTAAGAATGGTAAATACCAACACAGGAGAAATTATTACTGCTGAGAATGTGCGAAAAAAGAAATCGGCAAAAGGCCTAAAGCTAAGAACCAACAAATTAAATTTTAGAGATCGTAAAGATTTTGATGAATCACTTGTCGGAAAGGCAGCTCGCGAAGCCATAGAGGATGTTGTTTCGATGATTGATAACAACGCCAATAACATTCCCTGGCAAGCCAAAGTTATCACCGAAAAAGGAGGAATTGTTTTTATCAACTCGGGAAAAGCAGATGGACTTAAAGTTGGCGATGTGTTTGCTGTTTATAGCAAAGGTGAAGATTTGATTGATCCGGACACGGGAATTTCATTAGGAAGTGTTGATAGCAAAATAGGCGAAATAAAAATTACAGATGCCAGCATAGGAAACGGAAAAGCATCTAAGTGTTCTATCCTAAATGGATCGGGATTTACCAAAGGGAATTTTGTGAGGGTGAAATAATTTATTCTTATTAAGAAAGCATATTAAAGTATAAGCCCACTTACAGATTAAATTGTCGGTGGGCTTTCTTAAATGAAACCAATTTATTATTACATTGAATTTCTAATACAAAAGCACATCAATAAACAATCCATGAAAAAACTCATTCTAATTACATCATTCTTTCCAAAAGAAGAGCATGTGATGCCGATTTTGTTACTACCCTTGTCATTGCTTGATTTTTGTGACAGACATAAGTTGCTAATAAATAGCAAGCATAATAAGATTAGTATGATTTTCATTTATTTAGATATTATGAGTTTTTGTAGCTACCACGGTTTTGCTAAAATTTGAGGGCGATTTAAAACTGCCGACTTAGCATGTACCACTTGTGTTTATTTTTACAATTCGTTTTTCCATTTCTTTTTAATAAAGGATCTAATTCCCACACCATAAAAACCAATAATTATTAACAGAAGTGCAAAGACTTCTAATTTTAAGAACAGGTTATGGCTATAGTACTCTAAATTGCTTCCTATTATATTTAATACAAATAATGCTACTCCCAAGTATCCTACAAATTTAATTTGGTTGTAAATACTCCATTCCTTATTGGAGTCATACCACTTTCTATACAAATCATTATCTGGATCAATTAGTACCAATTGTGAAAAATAACTTTGTGATTCTTCAAACTTCTCAAGTCGCTGGCTTATCACACCATTTGCAAACATGTATTTTTCATTAATCTTTGAGTAAAATTCAGATCCTTTTAAACGTTTAACCAGAATGTCCAATTCTTTCAAGTTTTCGCCTGCCTTAGTATAATGTTTCTTGTTATCAAGTGCCAGTATATAGGATAGTTTTATGTCTGCAATCTCTTCTATAGCTTCCAAATCTTCTTTCTCATCGTAGTTTCTAAAGTAAATAAGATTTCTCTCGTACATGTCAATTACAGATTCTGAATCATTCCAATCGACATCTAATATTTCATTATGCAGCTTATTATTCATCCTTTTGTACAATATTTCCTATAGGGCTTGTAACTTGTATCTAAAATAAATTAATGCACTTTCCTCCCCTTCAAATGGCTTATAAGATGCGCTAATTTGTTTTTCGGTAGTAAAGTACAAAACAATAATCCCTCAACATAGTATTCCAATGATTAATTTATCGGCATTTATCCAGCGGATGTCTGGGAGATCAGATTAGTTACGCTTATCAGGTTTTTCTTTCTTACATATGGCTATGCGCTTATTAAAACGAACACTTTCAAGCTTATCAATTCAGTTTTTGACACCACCAAATGGATACACAAAGTTTGAGACACTACCACCAAATGAGTTATCAATGTTATTTCTTGTGCTTTTTACCTTAACACCCGAACTTTTAACGTAAAAAACTGAGGTTTGCGCACTAAAACCTAAGCTTTGAACGTATTTAGCTGAAGTTTGCGCACTAAAACCTGAGCTTTGAACGTATTTAGCTGAGATTTGCACATTAAAACCTGAGCTTTGAACGTATTGAGCTGAGGTTTGCACATTAAAACCTGAGATTGCAACGTTAAATGCTCAACTTTTAATAAAAAACCACGCTTTACATACCTAAAAAGACAGCAAAAAACATAAAAACTTAAGCTTGCAACGTAAAAAGCTGAGGTTTTTACGTTACCAGTTCTCTTTTTAATGTTAACGGCTCAAGTTTTTACGTTCAAAGCTCAGGTTTTCATGTAAAAAGCTCAGGTTTTTACGTTAAATATTGAACTATTTATGCATTTCAATTCACATTCACCATACATTTTTCTCTTATCTTAAATAAGATATTACGACAAAATTACCCATCGCATGATATATAAACCTTTCATCAACTCAATGACACAGACCTCATTACATTACAACCAACATATAAATATTAATAATCATACTAATTTAAATCGAATTTAAATTTCAAATTAACTTTATCATTACAATTAATTAACGCAATTTCTTTGGTAAATTGACATCTCATAAAAATTTATAAAGTTATGGCTCGTATAAAAATCAAAAGTAATGCTAGTTCATTAGCAGATTTATTCGCCAAGATTAAACAAAAACATGAATCGGATGGCGAAACTAGTTTGTTAAATTCGGTAATCGACTTTACTGCATTAGAAGGTAGAGTAAACAACATGATTGATTATCAGAACAAAGCAGATGCAGCAAATCGATTAAAAGAAGAAATGAATGAACAAAAATCGAAATTGGCAAAGGAAATCTCTCATGATATTGCTCAAATTCGTGACTTGTTAAAAGTTCATTACCCTAATGATATCAAAAAGCTTGGTGCTTGGGGATTCATAATCGATGAAGTAAGCAAGAAAAAAGTGGAAGGTCCAGAATAGGAATTTGCACTTTTACAAAACACAGGGATGGTAGAAAAAATCTATCATCCCTTTGTTATACCAGCATGATATCCTAAAGAATCAGAATACCTGTATTCCATAAATCTATTTTCTATTAATTTGATTTGCACTAAGTGCAGCACCAATAATGCCAGCACCATTTTGGAACTCAGCAACCAACACCGGAACCTCTACATCAATTTCCTCTTCGAATCGGTTAAGTTTTTTGCTCGCTCCTCCTCCAATGATAAAATAATCGGGAGCACAAATCAAATTCACATGGTGTAAAAACTCGTTGAATCGCTTCCCCCATTCCTGAAAGCTTAGCTCTTCGTTTTTGCGTACCGAATCGGCTGCATATTTTTCAATAATCTTGCCATCTGTATGGTTCAGCTGTCCCAATTCAAAATTTGGCAACAATTGGCCATTGAAGAATACGCCTGAGCCCAATCCTGTGCCAATGGTAATCATGGCAACCAATCCATCCTTATCCTTACCTACTCCATATCGCATTTCAGCCAAACCGGCAGCATCGGCATCGTTCACCACACTAACCGCCAAGCCTGTTTTTTTACTAAACAGTTCATCAACCTGAACCCCTACCCACGAAGCATCCATATTGCCATGTGCCATGGCCTTGCCATGAGAAATAATAGTAGGAAAACCACAACCCACCGGGCCTGTCCAATTAAAATGATCAACAATTTGTTTTATCACATCTGCTACAGCTTCTGGAGTTGATGGCTGAGGTGTTAGAATTCGAAATCTTTCCGCCAACTGTTCACCCCTTAAAACATTTACAGGAGCGCCCTTAATTCCCGAACCTCCTATATCTATTCCTAATATTTCCATAAATTTTGTTTGTGGATGATTAATGATGCCCAAAAATACAAAAATCAAAGAAAACAAGAAGAGAAAGCAATATTATGAACAGGCCAAGATAGTTCTTGCTGATATGCAAAAGTCTTTCGCCAATTCCAGCAAAACATCAATGCAATCTCCATGTCATGCTCTGACTATAAGCAAGCTGCAAATGTCAGGGTATGACTAATTCAAATCGTTTCTATTAAAAGATTTGTGTGTATTTTCAGATTCCTTTTACAAATCTTCATTTTTCGGATTAAAAATCCTTAGCTCCTATAGCCCTGATTAAAAATCAGGACTAGTGATAGCCGGAACTACGATGCGGACATGATTCCATTACAAGATGGGTGTTCTCAAGATAAGTGAAGCTATACATCGTAAAAATCCACATCATTATCGAATTTGTAACGATTTCTTATTATTATTTCGCCCTCTTCCTTACTTTTATGCACTCAACTGCATTATTGCACAAAACAACAATTAGCAATCATGAATAAAAATTTATTGACTTTCCTGTTTTTACTATTCGGAATTGGTGTTTTTGCTCAGAAAATACCTGTTAATAAGGCAAATTATGAATTACCTGCAAAATTTTCTCCAACCAAACTGAGATCTATGGTATTCTCAACCAAAGTAAATCCACACTGGTTAAAAAGTGGTCAAAAGTTCTGGTATACCTACAAAACTTCGGACGGGTTGAACTACTATTTGGTTGATCCGGTAAGAAATTCGAAAACAAAACTTTTTGATCCGGTAAAAATGGCTGCTGATATGAGTCGTTTGACTGGCGACCCGTTCGATGCCAAACACAAAGACATTAAAAAACTGAAATTTATTAAGAATGAACGATTTATTCAGTTCGAAGTAAAGAGTAAGCTTGCCGAAGAGGAAGAAAAGGACGAAGAAGAAGACGGCGATAAGCAGGAAGAAGAGAAGGACGGAAAGAAAAAGGATAAAAAGAAGAAAATGGTTGCTAAGGTTTGGCATTTCGAGTACGAATTGGCAAGCCGCAAACTGCGTCTTTTAGATGATTTTGAAAAACCGTTGGAACAAAAAAAATGGGCTTCGGTTGCTCCGAATGAAGAGTATGTAATTTTCGCAAAGCATCATAACCTATATTGGATGGATGCTGAGAACTACAAGAAAGCTCAGAAAAATGAAAAAGATACAACTATTGTAGAGCACCAGTTAACAACTGATGGGATAAAGGATTATGCCTATGGCGATACTGGCTATGGCAAAACAAATACTGAAAAAGAGAAAGAAAAAGACGACAGAAAAGCTGCTTATGTAACTTTCTCTCATGATTCGAAGAAGTTTGCACTTATCCGCGAAGACGAAAGAAAAGTGAAAGATCTTTGGGTATTAAATTCGGTTGCCAAAGGTCGTCCAACACTGGAAACCTACAAATATCATATGGCTGGCGAAAAAGATGCTCCGCAATATGAAATGCTGGTATTCGATTTTGATACAAAAGAATCGGTAAAAATAAAAACGGATGCCTGGAAAGACCAGGCTCTTCGTATTTTAAGAACACCAAGAAAAAAATCGAATGCTGATGATGATTTGAAATTTTCGAAATGGCTTTCGAAAACCAGTGATGTAATTTATTTTGTGCGCCAGAGTCGTGATATGAAACGTGTTGACATCTGCTCAGCAAATACCAATACAGGAGATGTAAAGGTAATTATCGAAGAAAGATTGAACACTTACATCGATACTCGCAACCTGGTTACCATTAACGATGGCAAAGAATTTATTCACTGGTCGGAACGCGATGGTTGGGCTCATTTCTATCTTTACGATGCCGAAGGCAATCTGAAAAACCAAATTACATCCGGTCCATGGCATACCGATGAAATTCAAGGCGTTGACGAAAAGAACCGAGTGCTTTATTTTACGGCAAATGGCAAAGAAAATGGAGAAGATCCATACTATTTTCACTTGTACCGTGTAAACTTCGACGGAACAGGTTTGAAGTTGTTAAACAAAGGAGATTTCAACCACGAAATCAGCTTGAATGATCAGAACAATTACTTTGTGAACAATTCATCGAGAGTGAATACTGTTCCCGAATCGAAATTATACGACTCACGAGGTAATAAACTTATGGATTTGGAAACCGCTGATCTTTCCTTGCTATTTGAATCTGGTTACAAGTTCCCTGAGATATTTACAGTAAAAGCCGGTGATGGAATTACCGATCTTTATGGTGTAATGTACAAGCCTTTTGATTTCGACGAAAACAAAAAATATCCAATCTTAACATACGTGTATCCGGGTCCACAAACCGAAGCTGTATACAAGAGCTTCTCAACTCGCATGGATCGTGCAGACCGAATGGCACAATTTGGGTTTGTTGTTGTAACTGTTGGTCACCGTGGTGGTCACCCCGATCGTTCAAAATGGTATCACAACTACGGATATCAAAATATGCGAGATTATCCTCTTTTAGATAAGAAAGTTGCATTGGAACGCTTGGCGAATCGTTACGACTTTATTGATATCAACAGAGTTGGTATTTTTGGGCACTCAGGAGGTGGATTTATGTCGACGGCAGCCATGTTTGTATATCCCGATTTCTTTAAAGTAGCTGTATCGGCTGCTGGTAATCACGATAACAACATTTACAACCGTTGGTGGAGCGAAAAACACCACGGAGTAAAAGAGGTAGTTACCGAAAAAGACACCACTTTCCAATACAAGATTGCAACCAATCCAAGTTTAGCTAAGAATTTAAAAGGAAAACTTCTGTTGGTAACTGGCGACATCGACAACAATGTGCACCCAGCCAACACAATAAGAGTTGCTAATGCTTTAATTAAAGCGAATAAGAGATTCGATTTCTTTATCTATCCAGGTCAACGTCACGGATTTGGAAATATGAGCGAATATTCGTTCTGGCTAAGAGGTGAGTATTTCTGTAAACACTTGTTGGGAGATCATCGCGAAGGAGCCGATTTTATTGAAATGCAGAATGAAAAGCCAAAAACTTATTAAGGTATTTAACGTGAGTTCGACGTAAAATTCTATCCACAGAAAGTTATATTTGCGATAGATTTGCATTAAAAATTTGGAAAGAATAGCGGGCTATTTTGAGGAATTTTTAATGTGAAGATGTCGTAAAGAGAACTTTCCATTAGGTGTTTGCCTGCTTTCGGCATAAATTTCCTCAAATCTTCTTGAAATATCCCGATATTCCTTCGAAAATTTGAGAAAATTTCTACTCAAAATCAGATCAAACTCTGAACGAATTTTACGTCGAACTCACGTTATTTACAAAATAATTTTGATCCCGATTTGCAATGCAAATCGGGATTTTTTTTATGCCTCGAGTTCGATTAATAATATTCGCCAAAGAAAGTCAGGTTTATTCATGATTTGCTTTAAACAATCTGAAAGAATATCGGGATATGTTGAAATTTTTATAATAAAAATTGGGTGAATATGACTTTTCAAAGAATTTAACTGCTTTTGAGTGGAATTCAAGTTTGATGAGTCTTGAACACCAAACCACACATTAAAAACTTATTACAATAGTCTTTTATTCTACGCATTTTTTTAATGAAAATCTACCAGAAATATAACTTTTAGAGCATAGCTCTTCACTTTAAACTCACGTTATTTATTAAACACATAAAACAACTAAAACTATTGTAATGAAAATGCAGAAATTTAATCTAATTTGGGCAATTCCTTTATGGTTTGCCCTTTTTTTTACCAGCTGTCAATCGACGATTGGCAAAGACAATTTTTCGTTTGTATTTATTACTGATGCGCATGTTCAACCTGAGTTTAGTGCAGATAAAGGATTGGCAAAAGCAGTAAAAAAAATAAACGAATTACAACCTGAATTTGTACTTACCGGAGGAGATGAGATTCGCGATGCATTAAGAGTCAATTTCAATAGAGCTGATAGTTTGTACAATTTATACGATAGCATAATGGGTCGTCTTGAAATGCCATTGTATAGAACCATAGGCAACCATGATGTTTTTGGATTGTATGAAGTAAGCAAAGTTGACCCTTCTCACGAATTCTATGGCAAAAAGATGTTTGAAGCAAGAGTTGGCAAAACTTACTATTCGTTTAAGCACAATAACTGGCATTTTATTGTGCTCGACGCTATTGGTTTTACCGAAGATCGCCATTATTACGGCAAAATAGATTCAACCCAAATGCTCTGGTTGAAAAACGAGTTAGACCAAAACAAAACCAAACCAATAGTTATTAGCACACATATTCCTATTTTAAGCATTGGACAACAAATTATGGGAAAACCGACTAGTCCATTTCGCCCCAACGAGGTTGTTACCAATGCTGATGAAGTAAGAAGTTTACTCGAGCAGTATAATGTAAAAATAGTGCTTCAGGGACACCTTCATATTCTGGAAGATATATATTACAATGGTATTCACTACATAACAGGAGGAGCTGTTTCGGCAAAATGGTGGTATGGTCCCCGATATGGAATGCAGGAGGGTTTTCTAAAAATTGATGTGTCAGGTGAAAACTTTACATGGGAATATATCGATTATGCTTGGGATGCAAAAGCTCCTAATCAATCCAAAATTTAATCAATTAAAATCATTCAAAAATCAGAGCCATGAAAGAAAAAAGCATTATCAGGATTTTGATTAAGAAACTGTTATTGTTTGTAATTGGTGTAGTAATCGTAACAAGTGCATTTGCCAAGGTTATAACACCTGTAGAAGACTCGCCAATTGTTGTAACAGGTATTGTTTCAAATGAGAGTGGAATAAGAGTCCCTGGAGTTAATGTTGTGGAAAAAGGGACTTTTAATGGAGTTATAACCGATAAGGAAGGGAAGTTTACCATACATCTTAAGAATGAATATTCAAGTTTGATTTTCTCTTTTATAGGTTACCAAACTCAAATAGTAGAAGTTAGAGGAAACTCACAATTAAATGTAATTTTGAAAATTGAATCGGAGATTTTGGCTGACATTGTTATTACTGGACAAGGAATCGGACAGGACAAAAAACGATTAACTTCTAAAGCTGCTATTGTTAGCGAAGCAACATTAGAAAAGAATGTAAATACTCGAATCGACCAAATTTTACAATCCGAAATTCCCAACCTTCAGATTTCTATGATAGGTGGCCAACCTGGTTCATCTTCCAATATTAGAGCACGTGGGGTTTCTTCAGGCTTTACCAATACCACACCAATAATTTATGTTGACGGAGTTAGAATGGATAATTTGAATGGGCCTTCAGCATTAGGTGCAATTACAGGTTATAGTAATGCTGCCAACAGTTCGGTTGCTAATATACCTGTGGAAAACATTGAACGTATTGAATTTGTAAATGGTGGTGCAGCAACAACCCTATATGGGGCTGATGCAGCAAATGGTGTTATCCAAATTTTTACTAAAAAAGGCACACCTCACAAAATGCATGCTTTTGCAAAAGTAGAAACTGGATTCGAAAAAGCAACCGCTGATTTTTATCATTTTGATGCAACAGAGGATCTTCTAAACCAAAACGGATTTATACAAAAATACAGCCTTGGTATTAAAGGTGGTGGCGAAGCGGTAACATTTAGCTTTACCGGGGGGATGGAGCACAACACTGGTACACGTATTCATAACCAGAATGAGAATAAAAGGTATTTTTTGAGTTTGGGTACTAATGCATATTTATCAAAAAACATTAGATATTCAGGGTCGATGAATTACAACAGCTTCAACTATAACCGAATTCGCAGTGGTAATCTTGGTGGATATACTGGCTTATGGTCGCTTGAAGGAGGAGCAATAAAATCGTTCAGCTTTGACAATAAGCTTGACGAAATGGAACCTGAAGAATATGCACAGCTAAAAGATTTTGTTAGCGAAGCAGAACGCCTTCAAGATCGCACTGCCAAAAACAGACGCTTCCAAATGTCACATTCTTTCGTTTACTCCCCAAACGATAATTTTAATCTTAAAATGCTGGTTGGAATCGATCATTTTACTCAAAGAGAATCTGATATAATTTCAAACGAATACTTGACAGCAACCAATTCTTCAAATGAAAGTTCAATCACGAATACAAAACGTGATTTTCTTGGTTTAACTCTGGAAGCAATTGCAGGTTACAATTTCGAAATTGGTGATTTTAGCTTTAATAATCAGCTAGGATTACAGGGCTTTAGAAACGATGAAGAGCAAGTAGAATATAAAGGAACAAACATTCCTAACGGAGCGGTATCTATCGAAAATGCAGCGAACACAAGTGCTGATCAACGAATTATTGAGTTGGCCAATTATGGTATTTTCTTTAATACCAATATCAATTACTTAGATAAATATACATTTGAGTTTGGCTTAAGAGGAGATAAAAGTGAGGCGTTTGGCGACCAAATCGGCATGCAGTATTATCCTCGTTTAGGTCTTTCTTACCTAATTTCTGAAGAAGACTTTATAGCCGCTAGTAATATGATTAGCAATTGGAAAATCCGCGCTAATTATGGTGAAGCAGGTAATCTACCCCCCGCTTATGCACACGAAAGAACCATAAATTATAGTGGTTACAATGGAGATATTGCAGTTGGCTTTGGTCAGCCTGGTAACTCTTCATTAAAGCCAGAAAAAATTCAATCATTTGAAATTGGAACTGAACTTGAGCTGTTTAATTCCTACCTTACTTTAGGAATAGATTACTACACCTCGAAAACCGTTGATGCATTAATGTATGCACCACAAATTCCATCTACAGGTTCTTCCAGTTTTGCAATTCAAAATATTGGCGAAATTAGTAACAATGGTTTTGAATTCAGTCTTAAGGGAGATATTATCCGCAGCCGAAAATTAACCCTTTCTGCTTTTGCTACTTTAAATACCCTGGAGAATGAAGTTAAAGAACTAAATGGCTTGCCACCTTTTGCCATCAATGGTTTTAGCGAACGAACAATTCAGATTGTAGTGATGGAAGGTGAAAGTGTTGGTGTTTTAAGAGGAAATAAAGCTATTTGGGAAAATAATGTGATAACAGGTTACGATGCTCTTTCTGTACTAGGGAAAACAACTCCAGATATTTATGGAAATTTTGGTATATCATTAAACGTTAGCAATTTCAATTTTTTTATAAATGCCGATTACCAGAAGGGAGCTGCTGCACATAGTTTTGATCGCCAATTCCGTTACGTTTATGGAGCATCCGATGAAGGAATACCACAGGAAGAAATTGAAGCAAATGGCAGGTCGAACTGGCTGGCAATGACCGATCAGTTTGTTGAAAAAACGGATTTTATAAAAGTAAGAACCATTGCAGCAACTTATGCGCTTAATTTGCACAAATATGGACTGAATCAAATAGTGTTTAGTGCAAATGTTATTAATCCATTTAACTTCTCATCAAGTAGTTTCGATCCGGAGGTTTCTCAAGCCGGGAGTAAACTTGGACAAGGATCTTTATCAACGGGTGGTATTGCATACGCAATTGAATCCACTCCGCGTCAGTTTTTATTCGGAGTTAATTTCAAATTTTAAAAATTAAAAATCATGAAACGAATATATTTCTATTGTTTATCTATTGTAATTGCATTATTGCTTCAGAACTGTGATTTGGTAGATTTTACAGATGTTAATAATCCAAATGTTACCGAAGATGTATTCATCGGGCTTGAAAGTGCGCCGGAAGAAACATTAGCTGGACTGGAACGTCAGATGGCGCAAACTTTAAACAGAAACATAGAGTTTGGTGAAATTCTATCAGATAATTATTTTAATAACCGATCGCTAAGCAGTAAAGTTTTCGATAAGCTAACTATCTTAGATTCTGATCAGGATGTAAGATACTTTCAGCAACAAATACATGCACTAAGGGAATTGGCTCTGTTGGGTATTGAAAAAGTACTACCGGCTCATCCTACAACAGACGAAAACATTGTAGGAGAATATTATTTCTTTAAGGGTATGTCAGAATTATTTGCTGGCGAATATTTCACCTATTTTCCTGTTTCTGTTAGTGGTGAGATTGTATCTTCGCAACAAATCCTTCAATTGGCTATTGAAGATTTTGATATTGCCATTAGTAAATCTTCTGACGATGAAAAGTTAACTTCATATAAAATAGCAAAACTAAGAGCTTTATACAACTTGGGAAATACGAATAAAGCTCTAGAACTTGCAAATGAATTGGCATCAAAAAATATGAACTTTTACCGTTCCGCAGCATACGACGGTTTAAATGGATTAAACAATTCATTTCAGTTTTATCTTTTCGATTCGGAACAGGACGAATTTGCTCCGCTTCCTTCTTTAGATTTTTTAGACCCAAAGTTTTTTAACTTGGGATCGCCAACTACAGAACAGCATGAAGTTGCCTATCTGAAAATGGAAGAAGTTTATTTGGTTAAGGCAGAAGCTGAGTTGGCATCTTCAAACATACCAGAAGCTAAAACGGTATTAAAAACACTCCTGAAAATCGTTGATGCACGACCTAAAGTTAATCTTGACGATTCAAGGGAAACAAGAAGCGGTGGAAACAGAGAATCCTTCTTCTCAACAGATCGCGGATCATATCCTTTAACTGCCGATTACGT
Organism: Marinifilum sp.; assembly: GCF_965230805.1. Taxonomy (NCBI): domain Bacteria; kingdom Pseudomonadati; phylum Bacteroidota; class Bacteroidia; order Marinilabiliales; family Marinifilaceae; genus Marinifilum; species Marinifilum sp. Next base: position 145,637 of record NZ_OZ246019.1, read on the forward strand.
AGTTAGTTTTGCAGGAGACGATAAAGAATATACGAACCTGATTTTAGATCGCCAAGAAGGTGATATTATTGCTCACCCAATCTCGGGAACATCTGTTTCTGATGCTGTTATTGATGAAGCTCTTTCTGAAGACGAAGTACTTTACTTGATTTATAAAATGCGCCAGGAAATTTTCATTTCCGAAGCTCGCAGAGTTATTGACCTTGGAATTAAATTACCCATTGCCGATTTTGAAGCAATTAGCAATACCAATGTAACTTCTGAACATCTGGTAGCACAAATTCCTGATTTTATCTCAAACTTGGATTTATCTGGTTATCCTCTAGATAATTTTACTAATGATTTAATCAACAAGAAGATTACTATTGACTATGATTTTAACAAATTTCTGGTGAACAACAAGAACACCTCCGAAGTGGTTCCGTTTTTTTAATTTGGCCGAATATTTTATATCAGTATTATAATGAAACTAGCATGATCAAAATAACCAATACCGTGTAAGTTTAATAATTATTTTAATCATGCTAGTTTCAAAAATTTACCTTATTACCCTTCTTTTTGCATCTGAAAAAATTCTAAAAACAAAGTCTAAACGGTTTCTTAATAGCCTGTATCTTAGCTAATGCCATCAACAAAATAGGATATTGTCTTCTCATAAGTATTGGAAAATACTATCTTGCAATATGAAACTAATTCTCGCCATCATTTTAACATCACTCGCTTTAAACAATCCAAGTTCCTTCAAATTTCTACAACTCAAATATCCAAGGGTACGTAATGCTTACGCTGAAAAAGAGCAAGGAATGCTTAAAATTCTCGAAAGCAAAAACATAAAGACCAATCAATTGGAGGTGTATTTGCGTGCCTTTAAATTCGGACAAAAAATTCAGCTTTGGGGCAAAAATAAATCTGACACTAAATTCAAGCTGCTCAAGGAATACAAGGTGTGCCGAAAATCCGGTAAGCTAGGTCCTAAAAGAAAGCAAGGCGATCTTCAGGTTCCTGAAGGTTTTTATTACATCGATAGATTCAACCCGGCAAGTAATTTTCATCTTTCTTTAGGAATTAATTATCCCAACAAATCAGATTTGGTATTTGCTGATAAAAGCCATCCGGGAGGAGATATTTTCATTCATGGAGCTTGTGTAACGGTTGGATGCTTGCCAATTACCGATGATAAAATCAAAGAATTGTATATTTTCTGTGTAGAAGCCAAAAACAACGGACAAAACAAGATTCCTGTTCACATTTTTCCAGTAAAGCTTTCTGATAAAAATTTGAAGATACTTCTCTCCAAATACAGGAACGATACAGATAAGGTTAATCTATGGAAAGCATTAAAACTTGCCTACGATGGTTTTAACCATTCAAAGCAAGTTCCTAAAATCAAATTTCTGAGCAATGGAAGGCATCAATTTGAGGCTCTCAAAAGTAACTAGTGAAACCCCAGTGATATAACATCAAACTTCTATGACATATCAAACTCGTTCCCATTACAAGATTTGTGTGTATTTGTTGATTCCCTTTACAAATCTAAATTGTTCGGATTAAAATCCGTAGCTCCAAAAGCCCTGATTGCAAATCAGGACTAGCAATGTGATTCTGGCTGAATATCACAAAACAATCTACTTTCTGCGTGAATCTGCGCATATTTATCTGCCTCCATCAGCGATGAAAAATGATAATTCCAATCAAGTGAAGAAATACAAATGCCAAGGAAAGAAAGGGACGCTAGCCTAATATCTTATTAGAAAAACAAGCGTTGGTAGAAGAAAAGGGGCACTAGCCCTGCCATCTTCAAAATGCAGCTCGGCCTAGGAAACCATTGAAACCCTCACCCGCGTATCAGCATCAAAGAGCTTTGACATGCCAAACAAGTTCCAGTTACAAGGCAGGTGATTAAGAGGAATAAATAAAGATTTATTAACAAAAAAAACAGTTGTCGACTTCCAATACACCTAAGAATATTTTATTTTCGAATTTTAGTACTGACCATTTACCCACTATATATGTTTTTTATCCTCGGAATATGCATTGCCATTTTTTTGGTTCTCCTTCTCTTGTTCAAAAAAAATAAATCCAGAGCAGACAGGATCTTAAGTTTATGGCTAGTTTTAATGGCAGTTCATCAAGCTATTTTCTACCACCTAATAAGTGGGCAAACTTATGAGTATCCACACCTTTTAGGGATTAATTTACCCCTTCCTGTTCTACATGGAGTGTTACTTTACTTTTATGTATTGGAAGCTACTGGCAAAGGAAATATCAAAGTGAAATATAAACTCATTCACTTAACTCCATCAATATTTCTAGCGATATTGGCCATTCCTTTTTTTATTCTATCAGCTGAAGAAAAAATATATGTCTTCAAAAATGATGGAGTTGGTTTTGAATGGTATCTTTTGATTCATCAGTTTCTAATGATTACTTGCGGAATAACATATTGTATTTGGGCACTCATTCTAATAAAAAAACATCAAAAAAACCTTAAAGACAATTTCTCAAATACCGATAAAAAAGAATTGCAATGGTTAAGATATTTAACCTTCGGACTTAGTTTAATATGGATTTTAGCTATTTTTTTTGATGAAAAAGTTGTATTTGCAAGTATAGTGGTTTTTATTTTGTTTATTGGAATATTTGGAATCAATCAAACAAATATTTTCAAGGCTGAGATAAAAGAATTCGAATCTGAAAATGGATCACAAGCTAAACCCCAATCCAAGACTCTATCTGCAAACGAAATTAAAAAAAGATATGCAAAATCAGGACTAAGTAGTGTCATGTCTGATAAAATCTATCAGCAATTAAAAGAAATAATGAGGCAAGAAGCCATTTACAAAAATGATAACTTAACTCTGAATGAACTGGCTAAATATCTCTCAGTTCATCCAAATCATTTATCCCAGGTAATCAACGAAAAAGAACAAAAGAACTTTTACAATTACATCAATACACTCCGAATCGAGGAGTTTATTAAATTGGCATCATTGCCCGAAAACAAAAAATACACCATGATTTCATTGGCATTTGATTGCGGATTTAACTCAAAATCGACCTTTAATAAGCATTTTAAAGCATTTACATCCAAAACACCAACAGAATACTTTAAAACAGACAAGACTAATAATTAAACAATTACAAATACTAACCTATAGGCACGCACTTCTAATATGTCCGTACTTATAAGCACAGCCTTTAAATGGTTTTTAATTATAGAGTTTTGTCAGAGCTTAAAAATTAAACTTTAATAGGGGAAATTGAAATGAAGAAAATCTTAACGACAGTCTTAATTGTTGTATCTGTTTTAACCGGGAGATCTTATGCCCAAGAAAATTTCACGCTTAGCGGTACCATAAAAGATGCAAAAAACGGAGAAACACTTTTGGGTGCTTCGGTTTATTTTAAAGATACCAACATTGGAGTAATGAGCAATGAATATGGCTTTTATTCATTAACCGTTCCCAAAGGCAAATACACGCTTTGCGTATCTTATCTTGGATATTCCGAATCGAAAAAGGAAATACTCCTTAACAGAAATCAGATCGTAAATTTTGAAATTAATGAGAGTAGCACCGAACTACAGGAAATTGTGGTTAGCGGTGAAGAAACAGAACGAGCGAACATCAGCATTCCACAAATGAGTGTTGCCAAATTGAAATCGGCCACCATAAAGCAAATGCCTGTAGTTCTGGGTGAAACCGATGTGCTTAAATCTTTACAAGTACTGCCGGGAGTAACCAATAGCGGTGAGGCTTCGAGTGGTTTTAATGTAAGAGGTGGTGCAGTTGACCAGAATTTGGTGATGCTCGACGAGGCAATTATCTATAACACCTCTCACCTTTTGGGATTCTTTTCGGTTTTTAATGCTGATGCCATTAAAGATGTAAAACTTTACAAAGGAGGAATACCTGCAAAGTTTGGCGGCAGAGTATCCTCTGTTCTGGATATTCGGCAGAAAGATGGTAATAGCAAAAAATTTAGCATGAATGGAGGTATTGGAGCCATTTCGAGCAGGCTGGCAATGGAAGGCCCCACTTTTAAGAACAAAGGTTCTTTCCTGGTTGCAGGGCGTGGTTCATATGCCCACTTGTTTTTAAAGTTAACAGATAATGACAACAGCGCCTCTTTCTACGATTTGAACCTAAAAACTCATTACGAAATTGATAAAAAGAACAAGCTATTTCTTTCGGGATATTTTGGCCGCGATAATTTCAATATTTCGGATGCTTTTAAATACAGTTATGGAAATTTATCGGGCAATTTACGATGGAATCACATTTTCAACGATCGGCTATTCTCTAATCTATCGCTGATTTATAGCAAGTATGATTATGAACTCTCGTTAAATTTCATGGAATTTGATTGGTGGTCGGATATCAAGAACTACAATTTAAAGTATGATTTTAAATATTATGCGAGCAACAAATTTAAGCTTGATTTTGGAATCAGTGGAATTGCCTATGATTTTAATCCTGGTGAGATCAGTCCAACTTCAGAGACTTCGGCCATTAATTACGACATTTTGGAGCAAAAAAAGGCGCTGGAAAGTGCAGCTTATATTAATGCAGAGCACAAACTTACTTCAAGCTTAACTCTTCAATACGGCTTGCGTTATTCATACTTCGCAAGGTTGGGAGGACAATTCTTATACAATTACCAAAATGACCTTCCTGTTGTTTACAACGAAACTTTAGGCATTTACGAGAGAGGAATAGAAACAGGTACTACGAATTACGATGATTCTGATATCATAGCAGATTTTGACAATTGGGAGCCCAGATTGGCATTGTTATTCAAGTTAAACGAATCAGCATCCATCAAGTCGGCCTACTCCAGAACCACGCAGTACATTCACTTGTTATCCAATACCACATCTGCAACTCCATTAGATGTTTGGACTCCAAGTGGTAAATTCATAAAACCTCAATTGTCCGATCAATATTCCATTGGCTACTTTAAAGATTTTAAGGACAATATCTACTCATTGGAAGTAGAAGCATATTACAAAACTGTTGACAATAGAATTGATTATATCGATGGATCTGATCTGATTGGAAATGATCATATCGAGACGGAAATCTTAAATGGAGAATTAAAATCCTATGGCCTTGAATTCATGCTTAGAAAAAATGAAGGTAGATTTACTGGCTGGTTGGCTTATACTTGGTCAAAATCTGAGCAAAGAACCCCAGGAGGAAGATCTGGAGGACTAGGTATTAACGACGGAGAATGGTACAATTCGGGTCACGATAGAACCCATGATATTTCGTTAACCGGAACATATAAGATTAATGACAAATTGACTTTTAGCTCAAATCTGATATTCCAAACAGGAAGGCCGGTAACCTATCCGAATGGACAGTATCAGTACGAGGATCTTTCAATAGCTAATTATGCCGCTAGAAATTCTAACCGATTGCCTGCATACCATCGTTTAGATGTGGCATTGAGCTACAAACCCAATCGCAAGCCTAACAACAGGTGGAAAGGAGAATGGGTTTTCGGAATTTACAACCTATACAATCGTCACAATGCTGCTTCAATTTCATTTGGACAGAATATCGACACAGGAATTAATGAGGCAACCCGAACGGCTATTTTTGGAATTGTTCCATCAGTTACTTACAACTTTAAATTTTAAGATCATGTTCAAATATATATTCATCCCAATAGCAATTAGTCTTTTACTGTCAACTTCGTGTACAAAAGTGATAGATGTTGATGTACCGGAAGCTGAGCCCAGACTTGTAATTGAAGCATCTATTAATTGGAAAAAAGGAACAACAGGTGAAACACAAACAATTAAACTTAGCAAGTCAACACCTTATTTTTCAGAAAATCAAAATATTGAAGTTACTAATGCCATTGTTAGTGTTACCGATAATACTACCAATCAAGTTTTTGATTTTGTGGATCAAAATAATGGTGACTATATATGCGAAAACTTTGTTCCCATTATTAACCGATCTTACACCCTAAATATCAATGCAGAAGGAGAAAACTACACTGCCGAGGAAAGGTTAAAATCGGTGAGTGGAATAGCAAGAATTGACCAATCGGTTGATGGAGGTTTCGATGATGAAGCAATAGAACTCAATCTTTACATTCAAGATCCACCAAATGAAGTCAACTTTTACATGATTAAAACTTTCGAACGAGGCGATCTACTTCCCGAGGTATTTGATGTGAAAGATGAATTCTTCGATGGCAATGAAATAAAGCTTTTCTGGGAAAAAATGGATGATGATGATACCAATGAAGAAGAGTTTGAGCCTGGTGATATTGTTGATATCGAATTGTATGGTATATCAGAAGCCTTTTACAACTACATTAAAATCTTGGTTGAACAAACTCAATCGGGTGATCCATTTAGTACAGTTCCTGTTGCCTTAAAAGGAAATTGTATCAATTCCTCAAATCCTGATAAAGCACCTTATGGATTTTTCAGATTATCGCAATATGATGAAATGAATTATACAGTTCAGTAAAAATTAAAATCCTGGCCTAAGTGTCAGGATTTTTTCTTATTATTGCAGTTCATGAATAGAACAAGTATTTCTACATATCATTCGGAGTCCGCATACTAGGCAAGTCTTCTGGTTTACCACAAATCAACTTGCCGCAACTTCACTCATAGCATCATATAACTTGATGCCTAAATTTTTATACATTAAATTTCAGTGAAATTAATTCAGCTAACACTTATTAGTTGATGACTAATGCGAACACAATGAATACTTTAAATAAATTGGGATGGTCAGATTTTTTTGAATCATCTCTAAACAATATCGACCATCAGAAAATGACAATTGGTAGGGTATCAACAGTAAATAAATCGAATTGTATTGTAATCCACGAAAGTGGCAGTAAAACTTGCGAGTTAGCAGGGAATCTTCTGTTTGGAATGGAGGAGAATGAAAAGCCAAAAACCGGCGATTGGGTATTGTTTCTAGATTATGGCGATTTAGGCATTATATCACATGTGCTTCCCAGAAAAACCTATCTTTCTCGAAAAAAGGCAGGCAAAGAAATCGCAGAGCAAATTATTGCCACAAATATTGATTATGCCATAGTGGTTCAATGCCTCGAAATTGGTTTAAACCTGCGCAGGTTGGAGCGTACTTTGGTTCAGCTACAAAACTGCAATATTGAACCTATCATTCTGATTAATAAAATTGATTTGCAAATTACTCCTGATCAGAGGGAAATCATGAATTTTATGGAGAACACTTATGGTGCAATTCCAATAAGTGCCGCTAGTCAATTCAATTTGAAATTGATTCAAAGTAAAATTCATTCTGGTAAATCCTATGTTTTTATAGGAGCATCCGGTGTTGGAAAATCATCCATTATCAATGCTTTTCATAAGGAAAGTGATCTAAAAACAGGAGCGATTAGCCAAGCAACAAACAAGGGAGCACATACCACTACTTCCAGAGAATTGTATGTTCTAAACAATGGAGGTATTGTTATTGACACCCCTGGAACCCGTGAATTTGGACTTACAAGTTCAAATGCAGAATCCAGCACATCAGGATTTCATGGCATTGATGATTTGGCAAAAGATTGTAAGTTTCAGAACTGCACACATACAAACGAGAGAGGGTGTAAAGTGTTAAAAGCTGTGGAGAATGGGCATATTTCGGATGAAGAATATGAAAATTTTATGCGACTTAACAGAGAAATGGAACATTATGCCAGTAGTACACAGGACAGAAAACAAAAAGGCAAGAATCTTTCGAAAATCATTAAAAACATGAAGAAATTGGGTTACAAAAGCCGATAAACGATTTGAGACTGTTTCTTTTACAGAGACAGTCTCATTTTTATAGTATTGGCACTGTATTTTCTTTGACAATCTATTAAACTATACTCGTGCCATTGAGAGAAAACCTTCGAATATCAATTCCTTTATCGAGTATGTAATTTCTGTTTACAAGTGAGTACAGCATTTCTCGTGCAAAATATGGTGCCAAAATTACCCCTTTCGTTCCCAATCCATTAAAAACTGCTATATGTTGATTATCTGGATGACAACCCAATACAGGACGACGATCGGAAATCGCCGGGCGAATTCCTGACCAATGATTTAGAATTTTGAAAGGCTGATCAATCAGTTGTTCCAAATGTGAAAGCAAATCAGCTTTTGTATCTAAAACTGTTTTACAATTTTGTTTTGAATAATCGTAAGTGGCTCCTACTTTAAAATGAGAATCACCCATTGGCATCACAAACAGATTCTTGTCTATGATATAATCCTCGGCCAAATTATCGCATTCAATTTCGATTAACTCACCTTTGGTTGGAGTAAAAGGAATATTCTTAAAATAAGGATTTTTAGTTGCATGATGCCCTTCGCAGAAAACAATGGTTTTGGCTGTTACTCCTCGCCAGGTTATATGACCGTTGATGAAACCAATATCCTGATACTTAAAATTGGCTTCAATTAAATTTCCATTTGTCTTGAAAAAGCTTTTTAATTCAGATAACAGCTTAGCCAAATCAACGTATCCCGATTTACTTAGCCTATCGAACAAATTAAAATTATCAATTCCACGCTTTATCCAACTTGTGTCGGCACTTTCCATGTAGTCCGAGAAATCACCATCAAAAATACGTTCGTTCCAAACTCGTATTTCATTTTCGCTAAGAGGTTCAGTAAAATCAATTGGGAAAAGAAACTGTTGTCCAAGTTCCTCCTCTATATCTTTATAAAGATTGGTCATTACAGGCAATAGCTCGTCAACATTCCAATGCTTTGCAAGCTTATCAAAAATGGCTGGATTGTATCTTCTGGTTGCCATATCCGAAGCCATACTTTCATCAGGACTTGATACAATTTTAAACTTTAATCCTGCTTTATACATGTCATAAGCTAACAAAGAACCTGCGATTCCTTGTCCAACAATTAGGAATTGATTTTCCATAAATAGTTTGTAGTTTAAGTCGATTGTTTTTTATTTACGCCTTAATAGCCTAAATGTTTCTTTTTAGTTACAAAGCATACAACAAGCTCCTACACTCCTAATTATTTTAACGTGAGTTCGACGTAAAATTCTATCCATAGAAAGTTATATTTGGGATAGATTTGCATTAAAAATTTGGAAAGAATAGCGGGCTATTTTGAGGAATTTTTAATGTGAAAATGTCGTAAAGAGAACTTTCCATTATGTGTTTGCCTGCTTTCGGCATAAATTTCCTCAAATCTTCTTGAAATATCCCGATATTCCTTCGAAAATTTGAGAAAATTTCTACTCAAAATCAGATCAAACTGTGAACGAATTTTACGTCGAACTCACGTTATTTTAAGAATCTCTTAATATCAATTTCTTCTGATAAAGGATAATCACTTACCGATAAAAATCTTGACATTTCGCGGGCAAAATAAGGAGCCAGCATTACCCCTTTCGTGCCTAAACCATTAAAAATGGCAATGCGCTCATGTAATGGATGTATGCCTAATATGGGTCGTCGATCTGATACCGTTGGGCGAACTCCTGCCCATTGGTTAAGAACCTTGTACGGCAAATCAATTAACTCCTCTAATTTGCTTAACAAATTGCTTTTTGCCTCTTCTGTTACTTCTTCATTCAACTTATCCCAATCGTAGGTAGCACCTACTTTAAAGCGATGATCACCAACAGGCATTACAAACATGTTTTTGTTCAGGATATATTCTTCCTGTAAACCTTCGCAGTATATCTCAAGCAACTCACCTTTGGTAGGCCTAAAGCCCAAATCACCAAAATATGGATTATCAACTGCTCTGTATCCTTCGCAAAACACGATTGTTTGGGCCATAAGACCATGCCATGATATCTGATCATCGATAAATCCCAAATCTTTATAATCAAAATAGGAATCGATTATTAAACCTTCCTTCTTGAAAAACTTTCGAAGCTTCTTCAACAACTTTGGCACGTCAACATATCCCGAATTTGTAATCTTGCCATAGGAATACTCTCCCTTAATTCCTTTGCCCACATTATTTATACCGATATCAGCAATGTAATTGGCTAAATTATCTTCCCCTCTCCGCTCCTGCCACATTTGTTTTTCTTGCTCGGTAAGTGGTTTTATAATGTTCTTCTCATACACAAATTTATGTCCAAGCAATTTCTCCAGTTCCCTATACGTATCAAACATTACCGGCAAACAATCATCCACCATCCAACTCTTTGTTAATCGTTTAAATACAATTGGATTGAACAAACCCGCAGCAATATCCGAAGCCTTTCTAAGTTCAAGACTTGATATGATTTTAAAGTTTATTCCAGTCTTATACATGTTATATGCAAGCAAAGAACCAGCTATTCCTTGTCCAACGATTAAAAACTGTTTGTTCATCTTAAAGTGTGAATTACTTTGGGTGTAATAAGTCGATAAAATAATGAATTCATCAATAAACCTAAACATTTTCGATTAAATAAAGACTCAAAACTCCTTTTTTATTCGCATTTGCTTTGTGATTTATCCAAATGAACTATTTTTGCAATATTTATTTATTCTAAATAGCAATAAAACAAAGCTTCAAATCCCAAAACACAAACTACAGAGCACTTAATTAGTTTAATAAGCATGAGCTTGGGCATTTAAAGCTGGAATACTTGACATTTAAAACATGCAACTGTACAATAAGCTAAGCAAAGAAGTACTAATAAAGGAAATGGAAGCCGAAAACTTTCAGCGCAAAACCATTTCATTTTATAGATATGTGGATTTTGAAAATCCACAGGAATACAGAGATGAATTATTTAAGAAATGGTTTGATTTAAATTGTAAAGGTCGAATTTACATTGCCAAAGAAGGAATTAATGCTCAAATGAGTGTGCCTGAGCACAATTTGGATTCCTTTTTTGAAGATATGAATAGTAGAAAAGAGCTTGCCGAAATGCCAATTAAATGGGCAGTTGAGGATGATGGCAAATCATTCTATAAACTTACAATAAAGGTACGTTCTAAAATTGTGGCCGATGGTTTAGACGATAATGCTTTCGATACAACCAATGTGGGCAAACACCTCTCTCCTGTTGAGTTTCATGATGAACTAAGCAATCCAAACAATATTGTTATTGATATGCGCAATCATTACGAAAGTGAGGTTGGTCATTTCGAAAATGCGGTGTGCCCGGATGTTGATACCTTCCGCGAAGAAATCGACATGGTGGTTAAAGACTTTGCAAAAGATAAGGACAAGAAGTTTTTATTGTACTGTACTGGTGGAGTTCGTTGCGAAAAAGCCAGTGCTTATTTAAAACATCATGGTTTCGAAGATGTTAACCAACTGCATGGTGGTATTATTGCTTATGCACAAAAAATCAAACAACTGGGTTTAAAATCGAAATTCAAGGGAAAGAATTTTGTGTTTGATGAACGCTTGGGAGAAAGCATTAACAACGAAGTAATTGCCAAGTGTCATCAATGTGGCAAGCCTTGCGATACGCATACCAATTGTGCCAACGACGATTGTCATTTGCTATTTATTCAATGCGACGAATGCCGCGAAAAATATAGTGGTTGCTGTTGCGATGAGTGCAAAGAGATTATAGAACTACCAAAAGAAGAAAGGGTAAAACTGCGTGAAAAATTTCAAGATAAATACAGCAAAAGCCAAATTTACAGACAACGAATAAGACCTAAGCTAAAAGATATTGCAAAAGACTAGAATCAATTCGTAAATTCCGATTAGTAAGCTTATACTTGTAAGATGAATCAAAATTGTGAATTTAATACAGAAAGGCTTTTCGTAAAAGACTGGCTTTATAAGAATGATGAAGCTGCAGATCGAATGGATTTTGCAAAAAAAGTAATCAGAATATTAACACCAAAAGTGACCAAATCATTACCTAATGAATGGAAAAAAATAAACACTGTTGCAAAAGCAAACAAGTGGATATTTGACAGGGCTAGTGAAAGCAGTTTTTTATCGGTTTATCTTGAATCAAACCATACTCTAGCAGGCTTCATTTTTCTTTATGAGTCTGAGTCAAAAAACCAAACAATCGATTTGCGATTTGGATATCTTTTGGCTGAATCGGCTTGGAATAAAGGTTTTGGAACGGAACTGATTAACGGATTGGTAAATTGGTGCGAAAAGAATGGTCATGTCAATTCTCTTTCTGGTGGTGTTGAACGAAATAACATTGCTTCCATAAAAGTGATGGAGAAAACAGGATTTTCCATCTCGAAAGAGAGTAAAACCAAGGATGATGTGATTTTTTTCGAACGATTATTTCATTAGTAAATAACGTGAGTTCGACGTAAAACAACACCTCATAAAACAAAGCAGAACAGAATGTCCAATTTTTGGCACAACATACAAACACCTAATTTCTCGTTGGCTCCTATGGAGGATGTTACAGATACATCCTTTCGTGAGTTGATATTGCAAAGCTCTGAAACCAATAAATTACATCTTTTGTTTTCAGAGTTTACTTCGGTAGAAGGCATGTGCCATCCTGTTGGTCGCGGCAAGGTAAAACATCGCTTACAGATTAACGAATCGGAAAAAAAACTTCTGAAAGAAAAAAATGTGAAGCTCATTGCCCAGATTTGGGGTAAAGATCCTGAAAAATATTACAAAACCGCACAATACATTACCAACGAGACTGATTTCGATGGTATTGATATTAATATGGGATGCCCGGTAAAGAATGTTGTGAAAAATGGCTGCTGTTCTGCTTTGATCGATCAGCCCAATCTTGCCAAAGAAATTATATTGGCCACCAAAGAGTCCACCAACTTACCTTTGAGCGTTAAAACACGAATTGGCTTTAAGCAGGTGGTAACCGAATCGTGGATTTCTCATTTGTTAACAACACCTATCGATGCATTTACCATTCATGGCAGGATTCAAAAACAAATGTCGGAAGGATTGGCAGACTGGAACGAAATTGCGAAAGCAGTACAATTGCGAAATGAATTGGCTCCACAGATTAAAATCATTGGCAATGGCGATGTGGATTCGTACCAAGAAGGATTGGATAAATGCAAGAAGTACGGCGTTGATGGTGTGATGATTGGTCGGGGTATTTTTAAAAATCCATGGTTCTTTCAGCCCGATAAAACCAACATGGCTATGGAAGAAAAGCTCGCTTTGCTTCAGGAACACACTCGCTTGTTTGACAAAACCTGGGGCAATTCGAAGAACTTTGCCATTTTGCGTAGATTCTTTAAAATCTACACCAATGAATTTAGAGGAGCTTCGAGCCTTCGCAACAATTTAATGAACACAAGCAATGCAGATGAAGTGTATAATGCAGTGAGACTATTTGTGCAGAACAGTGAATTGTCGCATATGTCTCAACAAAATACATTTCCCGATTAAAAGCATCTGCCAGACTTATATCAAAAAATGAAACGAGTATGGTTAAAATAATTACTTAAACATACACGATAATGATTATTTTGATCTTGCGGCTTACATCTGGCAATAAAATGGAAATTATAAACAGATGTGATTGTACCCATTAGCTCGAGGATCTTAAATGCGTAATAAATCTGCTGTAATCAGACAATAAATTCATTGAAATCGCAGATTGAACACCAATACATAAAACTATTTGCATTATAGGTAAACTTTAGTAGCTTGCTAAGCGCAAATTCTCGTTTCACGCTTCTGCCTTATTGAATTGGAATGCCTTCAGAAATCAGCATCAAAAGTATGTGGCATCGATTTAGAGCAAAACAATAACGAAACTGCGAACAAAAAAATTAAGCTATGATTTTTAACTATATTAACTGGAACCCTAATCCGGAGATCATTAATATTTTCGGATTCTCATTAAGATATTATGGTCTTCTCTTTGTGGGTGGATTGATTGCAAGCATCTACCTCTTAGGATTGATATTCAAAAAAGAAAACATCCCATCGGAGAATTTGGAGAAATTAGCCACTTACGGCATAATTGGTATTTTAATCGGAGCAAGGTTGGGACATTGCTTATTTTATGAGCCATCGTATTACTTATCTCATCCTATGGAAATGATTCTGCCATTTTCTTTTCCTGCCGAAGGTGGAATTGAGTTTACAGGATATCAAGGATTAGCCAGTCATGGCGGTGTGCTGGGTGTACTAATTGCCTTATACATATACTCGCGCAAAACAAAACATTCGATGATTGATACACTTGATTTGATTGCTGTTGTAGCAGGCATAAGCTTGGGTGCAATTCGACTAGGAAACTTTATGAACTCTGAGATTATTGGAATGCCGACTTCAAAGGCTTGGGGTGTGATTTTTGAACAAGTTGATCATGTTCCAAGACATCCTGCTCAATTGTATGAGGCAATCTCCTATTTTCTAATTTTTCGATTATGATATTTTTTTACAATAAAATGCGTGATCGACTCAAAAATGGTCTCCTCTTTGGAATCGCAACAATTTTGTTTTTCACAGCAAGATTTCTAATTGAATTTGTCAAGGAAAATCAGGTAGAATTTGAAGATGGTTTGACTTTTAATATGGGACAACTTTTAAGTTTACCTTATATTGCTGTAGGAATCGGATTCATAATTTACGGACGATTGAAGACCAGGCAAAGCATAAATCCAAAAATATAATTCCTATGATTTTTGGAGGTTTTACACAAGCAAGCAAGAGCTCATGGTCATTAACCTAGCCTATTGCTTTGCAAGGAGTTTCGCCAACTTGCCAACAAGTAACTTTCATCACCAAAAAATACTCACCTCCTGTTAGCTCATTTCAGCAAATATTAGCATATTTAAATTTTTCAAACACTTACTATATTGTACTCACAAAAGCAAGGGACACAAAGCTTGTTTGCTAATGATTCATTTCTGTTTTGATATCCCGTTTTTGATGCTCTCTCTTTAAGTTGAGGGTATCAATATTAAAAGCACAAAGAAATATACCAACAAGGAATATGATAGGATTTTTGATGCTCTGTCTTTAAAAAGCACAAAGAAAAATTTACCACTAAGGAATAAGGAAGGATCTCACCAAGGAACACAAAGCTTTTTTGCTAATGATTCATTTGTTTTTGATGCTCTCTAAGTTGAGGGTATCAATATTAAAAGCACAAAGAAATATACCAACAAGGAATATGATAGGATTTTTGATGCTCTGGCTTTAAAAAGCACAAAGAAATAATTTACCACTCAGGAATAAGGAAGGAACTCAACAAGGCTCACAAAGCTTGTTTGCTAATGATTCATTTCTGTTTTGATGCTCTCACTCTAAGTTGAGGGTATCAATAATTTACCACTAAGGGATACAACAAGGACTCAAAGCTTGTCTGTTTTAGAAACTAATCTGTCTAACAAATTTATTAACTGCCTTGATCGATTAACAATGGCATATTAAAATTCTCTAGGAGCGTTGATCGAAAGGAAAAAGGCCTTTTGAATTTAAAAACGCACTTTGATCGACTGACAATGCCAAAATTAAATTCAAAATGGCCATTGTTCAAGTGACAATGGCCATTTTAAAATTCATACAGACATTGTTTAAGTGACAATCCGCTTTTTTAAATTCAAAAACCGCTTTTCTCAAAAGTCAAAGCCCTAAAAGATTTAAAAGCCCTTTTTCCTTTCGAACAATGGCTCTAGGGAATTTCATAGGGCGTTGTCTTTTGAACAATGCGCCTAGAGAATTTCATAGGGCATTGTCTTTTGAACAACGCCCCTAGAGAATTTCATAGGGCATTGTCTTTTGAACAACGCCCCTAGGGAATTTCATAGGGCGTTGTCTTTTGAACAATGTGCCTAGAGAATTTCTACAGTCATTTTCTCCGACAATGCTTTTTTGTTCTGTTTTCAATTGCCATACTGTTGCAAACCATCCAGACCTAAAGGTATGATATGTTTATTTTGATGCATCAAAATGGCATTGATCCATATTCAACAAACCCAATGCGAATTGTTGCCTGTTGAATCGTGATAATATTGATTATAATTCTTAGATTTGGAATCGTGAATCAAAAATAAGTGCACAATACATACCAATATGGCGTGTATTGTGCACCTTTTTACTCTGAGATAAGAAAAATAAGTGCACCAGTGCACAAATTAATAGTTAGCAACAACCAAAAAGATACAAGAATGGCAGAAGGAATTGGAAAAAGTTTAAAACAAGTAATTGTTGCATTTAAAAATGTTTTAGGAAGACTGATTAGGCAGCATCCTGTGATATTTCTAACATTTAT
The DNA here is from genome assembly GCF_965230805.1 of Marinifilum sp. Lineage (NCBI taxonomy): Bacteria > Pseudomonadati > Bacteroidota > Bacteroidia > Marinilabiliales > Marinifilaceae > Marinifilum > Marinifilum sp. Next base: position 161,806 of record NZ_OZ246019.1, read on the forward strand.
GGCAATAATCACTTATGGTCTTATAATGTTCACAAAGTCAGAACAAAGAATGACTTTTGGACTTTGTATCTTGATATCTTTCGTTTCAATTTTAATTTACACACGAAATAAAAATTATGCGGAGACACTCCTTTCATTTATGTTGGGAGTTTTGACAATTTTTACAATAAAATGGGACACATATACATCAAGATTATTTATTGGATTTTATGTTGCTGTTAATATTATTATCTTTTTCCTTACTTCAATTCGACTTGCAATGAAAGTTGAGACTGAACTTACAGCTGCTGCTTCATATATTGATTTGAATAATTTTAAAAACACTTACAAGAAATTACAGAGAATATCAAAAGTAGATACGCAATATAACGCATTGGGTGGAATTGAAAGAGCAGAAACGATTAAGCATTTAGCATATACTAAAGTTCCAATTGAGGAAATAGAAGAATCGGTTAGAAATATTGAATTAATCAAGGTTGTTTTTCAAACTGACTTAAAAGAGTCCTGTGATTTCTTTAAGACATTATTTTACATTAAGGAAAGAACAGATTCTTATTTTAGCATAACAAATTTATTAGATTTGATAGTAGCTAAACGATTACCATTGACTCCAGAAGAATTCTTGACCATTCTTAATCAGACAAAAAAAGTGATTATAAATAATGTCCTTACTATTGACATGTACTTAAATCTTATTGACGAGTCTGTTTTTGATGGTGAAGATGTTGATGGCATTATTAATAGAATTAAGAAAGAAATGGCAGTTGCTAACAATAGTAACCGTTGCACAACCAAGTAATATTTCTAAAAAATAAGATAAAAGCCATAAAAGTATGCGGATTTGCAAGCTTTTAAGGCTTTGTTTTTTCTGTGTTTTTAGCTTGTGCTTTAAATTATTAAGTGCTTAAATTAACTCTAATTAAGCCAATACACTTCTTCAGGGAATGAAACAGAACAATGGCCTGATTTGTCATTGTTTCAGCTGTTTTATTCATAAATTTCATTAGTTTTTTAAGGTTATAGGCTGTTGCAGACATGTGCATTACCTTATTGGCCTGGGCAATTCCTATAGTGTTGATTTTTCGAAGTCCCATAAATTGTGTTAAGGTTCCGAATACAGGCTCGACTGTAGATTGCCGTTTGCCTTTCATGTATCTGCCGAACTTGCTCTGCACTCTTTTGTTGTTGCGTTTATACTGTTCTACATACACAGTTATTGCGATACGTTTTTCATGGCTTTTGCCCAGGCATTTCTTCTTGATAGGACAGTTTTTGCAATCGCTTCGTTTGGTCAGATAATGATTCTGAAGAGAGTTGGTTACCATTTTTGTTTTTCGAAAAGTAACTTTCTTTCCCATGGGACAAATCCAGTAGTTTTCCTCTTTGCAGAAGGTAAATCCTTCGGGTCCTCCCTTGTAAGTTCCGTGTGGAGGAATGTAGCTGATAATGTTTTCCTTTTCCAGAAAAGCATAGTTTTCTCCGCTACTGTAACCGGCATCGGCAAGAAGGGTTGTCCACAACAAGCCTTGATTTTTAAGTCTTCGCTTTAAACGCTTTGTGGCATCCTGCAAGTATTGATTGTCTTTTTTATCAGCATGGTAGGCTTTTACATCGGTGATCACATGATTGGCAGTATCAACACTGATATTATTTAGATAATTCAGCTTTCTGGCTTTGCCAGGTTTTACGCTGATTCTTGCATCGGGATCGGTTGGGCTGTAATGGGTTTTGTTACTGGTATACTTGGCTCCTTTGTTGGCAGCTCCCGGACGTTGATCCTGATTCTTTTGCCAATTACGATTGCGGGATTTTATTTCCTGCAATTCTCTTTTATCGGCTGTAATGATTTGCTGATTGCGAGAAGCCTTATTCTTTTTAGGCTTCCTGTCTTCTCTACTCTGGTAGCGAGCTTTTTGAAGATAAGCCTCCAGCTGTTCTTCAGGAACTTTCAGTTCCAAACTATCCATGCTGGCATTGGCTTTTATTGGTGCTGAATCCATGGCCTGAGTATGACCTGCAACCATTCCCTTGTCTACACACATGCTTAAAATATGAGTAAAAACCTCTTCAAATATCTTTTCGGGAAACAGTTGTCTTGTTCTGCTTAAAGTACTGTGCCATGGCAATTGCTCATCGATATCAAATCCTAAGAAAAATAGGATATCCAATCGCATGGAGCAGTGTTCAATTAACTGTCTGTCACTTATGATATTTTCTAAATACCCAACTAAACAGAGTTTATAAAAAACAACAGGATCAATGCTCTTCTGTCCACATTTCCCGTAGTAAGCTTGAGTCTTTTTGTATAAAAAGGATAAATCTAAAACGGATCTTAATCTTCGATAGAAATTATTTTCAGGAACTCTTCCGGAGAGTTGAAAGCTGGAAAATAACTTCTCTTGGTAAAGTTTCTTTCCTTGCATTTTTATTTACAAGTTAAGCTATTATCATTGCTAAGTAAAGTTATTATTGTTAGTTTTATTAACAAGTTATCAAGAGTTGTGCAACAGGCACAAAAATTAAAATTAAAGGGCGGTGACGCCCAACTAGATAATGTAATAAAATAACAAACGCAGTACGGTTTTGATAAGGCGGTAGTTGAAAATCACCCTCTAATTTTAGCAAAACCGTTGTGTACAAGCAGGAGAGCCGACTAGACTAGATTAGGAATTGATAAATAAAAACTAATTAGAAAAATAATAAGAATCATGAGAAAAACGATTTTAACTGGATTAATATTAATCACAGTACAATTATTAAATGCCCAAATTAATGCCATAACTGACACAGGAGATGAAGTGATTTTGTATAATGACGGCACATGGAAATACCTAAATGATAGTATTATTAATAATGTTGCTATTCCAGTAAATGAAAAGGAATTTTCGAAAGGAAAAAAGTCAACATTTTTAGTTAAGAGCAAAAAACTAAATGTGGGGATTTGGATTAATCCTAAAAGCTGGAATTTTACGAAAGGTACAGAAAATGATGCTTTTGAATTCCAATTTCAGAAGAAAGGGGATGATTTATATGCAATGTTGATTTCTGAGAAAATGCAGATTCCAATTGAAACCTTGAAAGGTATTGCGATTGAAAATGCAAAAAGTGCAGCACCTGACATTAATGTTATAAAGGAAGAATATAGAAACGTAAATGGAATTCAAGTTTTAATGATGCAAATGGCAGGAACAATTCAAGGTATGAGATTCACTTATTATGGTTATTATTATTCAAATTCAAATGGGACGATTCAATTATTAACCTATACGGGTGAAAACTTATTTAATAATTATCTGGATGACATAGAGGAATTTCTTAATGGATTAGTTGAGATTTAAACAATGCCAGCACACAATCGAGTAGATGGCCAGTGAGCTAACAGCCCACTGGTACACCTCTCACACCACCGTACGTACGGGTCTCGTATACGGCGGTTCGTTAGGTATCAGTGTCATCGCTCTTTACACCAACAACACCTTTGCCCGATTTTAGAATAAGGCTAGACTCAAATAAATGAGAGCTTCCTTATTGAATTTAAGACAACCTAACGTTCAGCCCTTCGCTACTTTGTGAGACCTCCACAGTTTCTATTTGTGGCTCATTTCCCGTAACTACTATGGCTTCTGCTGACTTCTTGTCATAACCAACTCGTGGTTGACAAGATCTCCCCTGGTAAGAGCATTTTCCTTCCTCCAATTCCTGCCTGATCTACTACTTTGGTGTTTCTCTAAAAAAGAGTTAGGACGTCGACATGATGTGCTGCCTTATCCAACCTCATAGCCTCATATCAGGTTCCTGTTCGTCAGTACCGGATTTTGTAGTCTCGCTTCCTTCAGTGCATACCTCACGGTAAACCACCTTGCGACTTACTAATGCTTCCCAGAGTCACCTCGGCACATAAGGGACTTACACCCTCTGGAAAATTAACATACTTATTGTTAGCTCTTTTGACTAAATATTTGCATATTTAAACTTTTTCAAGAGCTTACAAATAAGTGTGCTCTTGCTCATGCAGGGCACACACACGCGGTCATAAAATATTGCGCGGATAGTGATATATTTGAACGAAATAACATTTAATCAACGGTTTAGCGGGCTGATAAGTTTGTGTTTCAAAATGCGCAACGTTTCATACCGCCATCCGTTGTGCTTCATGCAAAAACAGACATACAATGAATAAATGTATAACAGTATTATTACTCGTTCTTTTAAGTTCTTGTTGTAAAGAAGGAGTGGAAGTAAATAGATACCTTCTGACTGAAATAGAGAAAGAATGCATTCCATATCAAAATAGTGAAACGATAGGGTTTATTCACTCCAATGGCTATGAATTTGATGTTACTGTATCAAATAGACATGTGAGAATGGAAAGGACTAAAGTCCATCATTGCGGTGAAAATTATTCAACATATGAATCCTTGAAAGTTGAATTGTTTAGTAATACACCAGAGCTATATGTTAATTTAGAAATGGTTCCTAAAGAATACAATCCACTTATGACTATTTCAATTAATAGCAATAATTTTTATTTAAATATATCCCCTGAGCCAGACTTTGATACACTCACAGTAAATGGGAAAAAGTATCATAATATATATTTCAGCGAATCCTTTGTTGCTGACACATTGACTATTTTACCCAAAGAGATTTTGTACAACAAAGAATATGGTATAATCCAAATCCTAATGACAAATAATGAAAAATTTTCAATTAACGAGTAGTATAGTTTTATTCACGATTTCAATACTTATCTATGGTTGTGTAAACGAACCTTGCTTAGATATTAAAGAATTAGATAGGCAAAGTGCTATAACTAAAGAATGGTATGTGAATGATAGTATTGGCAATCAGATTATAGTTGATAAAAATGAAATTAGTCAAACTTTAACTATCAGCTCACGCCATCAGCATAAATGGGATGATATTGTTGAGGATGATTGTGGAAATGTTTATGGTAGCTTCTATTTTACGATTCAATATAACACATCTCTTTCCCCTTTGCATTTTATGGTTGATATACATGGTTCAGGATTGTCAGAAGATGGCTTTTACTTAAAACTAACTGTAACGGACACAAAATCAGTAGGACATAAGTCAACTACATATGATTTTGTTAAGGGCAATTGTAGAGAAAATAATGCAAACATAGAAATTATCAATGGTACTTTGATAGATAATAAATTTGATAGTGAGGTTTTGATGATAGATTTTAAGAATACGAATACACCTAATGATATAAAGACTGTTTATTATGCAAAGGGCTATGGGATAATTAAATTTGTTGAGGAAAATGGTAATGAATTTGAGGTTCAATAAAAGCACGAAAGCACAATCGAGTAGGCAGCCGCTAGGCCATTAGCCTAGCGGAGAACCTCTCACACCACTGTACACACGGGTCTCGTATATAGCGGTTCGTTAAGTTGTGGGGAAATTTTCTTGTAAATGTCAAGCATTGATTCGTAGCCACGCTTCTTCAATCGATCAAGGGTTATTGTAGTTCCAAGTATTGGACTTTGAGCAATTGCCCAACCTCCCATTCGAGAACGAGACCATGCATAGGCTTGACCCTGTTCTACTCCTAAACGAATCAGGTTTTTCCTTTTTCGTTCAGGCTTTTTCCAATGATGCCAGATACAATATCTGAGCCTGTTACGAACCCATCCATCAACATCTTGAAGTTTAACCAGCATACTAGCCATTCGGAAGTTGTTTACCCAACCTCTTTGAACCTCAGCAAGTTTTTGAATACGTTCTTCAAAACTCATAGGAGTCGTTTTGCGGGTGATGGTTTTTAGCTTTTGCTTTAAGTTTTTCCAACTCTTTTTGGAAACTACCAATTGATATTTGCCTCGTTCCCCTTTCTTGTAGGTTGGTACAAAGCCAAACCCTAAAAGGATGAAGTGAACTGGTCGGCGAATTCCACTCTTTTCCCTGTTGATTTTTAATTTTAGCTTGTCTCTTAAAAACTTGTAAATCGAATTCCCAACTTGTCGGGCTTGCGATTTTGTTTTAAAATAAATGCTAAAATCATCCGCATAGCGTACAAAGCGTAAGTTCTGGAGTTCCAGTTCTCTGTCCAGTTCATGCAAAATGATATTGGACAAAAGAGGACTTAGTGGACTACCTTGTGGTACTCCTTTTCTTCGTTTGACCAGTTTGCCTTCAATTAAAATCAGGGCTCGCAGCCATTTACGAATCAGGCGCATTGTTTCTCTGCATTTTATCTTTCGATAAAGTAACTGCAATAGGTAGCAGTGATCCACTTCATCAAAGAAAGTTTGCAGGTCGATATCTACAATATGCTGAAAGCCATCGTTAATATATCCCTGTGCTTTCATGACTGCCTGATGCAGACTTCGCTTTGGTCGAAATCCAAAACTATTGTCTGAGAATTCAAACTCGAATTTTGCCGTGATTATCTGCAATACCGCTTGCTGAAGCAAACGATCGGTTACGGTCGGAATACCCAATAAGCGCATCTTTCCGTTCCCTTTTGGAATCTCCACACCTAAAATCGCATGGGGCAAATACTTTCCTGTACGAACCTTTTCAGTCAGCTCATCCCGATTAATCGACATGAGGTCTGTAAGTTTGGTTACAGGCATATGATCAACACCTGCAGAACCGTGGTTCTTTTGAACCCCGTACATGGCTCGTAATAAGTTCTTGCCTGTTAGTATTTGCTCAATCATTTTAATTACTTTTTCCCTGTTCCGCTTAATGCAAGGCTAGAATCATAAGAAAGCTTCCTTGCAACATTTGGAACAACTTAACGTTCAACCCTTCACTATTTTGTGAGACCTCCATGGTTTCTATTCATGGCTCGTTACCAATAGCTAATATGGTATCTGCTGACTTCTCAGTACAACTAACCCGTAGTTCCTGAGATATCCCCCGGTAAGAGCATTTTCCTTCCTCCAATTCCTGCCTGATCTACTACTTTGGTGTTTCTCTAAAAAAGAGTTAGGACGTCGACATGATGTGCTGCCTTATCCAACCTCATAGCCTCATATCAGGTTCCTGTTCGTCAGTACCGGATTTTGTAGTCTCGCTTCCTTCAGTGCATACCTCACGGTAAACCACCTTGCGACTTACTAATGCTTCCCAGAGTCACCTCGGCACATAAGGGACTTACACCCTCTGGAAAATTAACATACTTATTGTTAGCTCTTTTGACTAAATATTTGCATATTTAAACTTTTTCAAGAGCTTACAAATAAGTGTGCTCTTGCTCATGCAGGGCACACACAAATTGTATATGGCAGGCGGGGTGCTTGGCGGTCTGACAAGTCAGACCTTGCGCCCACTTTCCTGCGGGTCTGACAGGATTTATATCGAAAATCCCGCCCGACCACATACAAGTGACCGTTGGTGGCAAGGCAAAAAATACCGTACAAATAGGTAAACTAAAATTCGATTAACAAATGAAAATTGTCTTTATAATAATTGGCATAGCTATTCTAGCAGTAGTGACTTTTCTTATTTATAGACTCATAGTCGTTAAACTTCAGAACAGAAAAATAAACGCATTAAGATTTGAGAGGGTCAAAGATTTATATGATAAACTTGAGAATGAAGAAACATTAACAAACGAAGATGTTTTTCCTTTCGCAAAAAACATTTTGACAAGAGAAGCAACTTACCAGTTACTAAATGACTACGACAAAACAGACCTTTTTCCTAAAGACTTATATACCATCATAAATGCTGCTGAAAGTAATTTAGCTAATTGGTTAGAATTTCCGACAGAACTAGACGCCTGCCCTGATGAGATTGAATATATGAAAAGAGTAACTTTTGACCTAAATGGGCAGAATGATTGTGTTCATTATGAAGTTTTTAAATACAAAGTTAATGAACCTCATTGGGCAGCAAAGGATGGTTGGTGCGTTGGTGTTGTTGGACCATATTTTGATGACAGCAAACCATTTGATTTCCCTAATGCAACTTTTAGTAGAATAGATAGCACATTAGATAACGTGACTCCAGACGAAGAAGCAAAATGGGTTCATGAAAATATTACAATAAGAAGATTAAAAGCCCAGCCACCAATCGAGTAGGCAGCCGCTAGGCCATTAGCCTAGCGGAGAACCTCTCACACCACTGTACGTACGGGTCTCGTATACAGCGGTTCGTTAAGTTGTGGGGAAATTTTCTTGTAAATGTCAAGCATTGATTCGTAGCCACGCTTCTTCAATCGATCAAGAGTAATTGTAGTTCCAAGTATTGGACTTCGAGCAATTGCCCAACCTCCCATTCGAGAACGAGACCATGCATAGGCTTGGTAGGGAAAAATAGAATTCTTATTGTTAGCTCGTTCAACTAAATATTTGCTTATTTTAGCTTTTTCAACAGCTTACAAGATAAGTGTGCTCTTGCTCATGCGGGGCACACGCAAGCGGTCATAAAACATTGCGCGGATAGTGCTATATTTGAGCGCAATAACATTTAACGAGTGGCTTAGCGGTTTGATAAGTTTGTGTTTCAAAAAGCGCAACGATTTTATACCGCCAACCGCTAGGGCTAATGATTCCTCTATGTGCTCTCTCTTTAAGTCTACTCTTTATACACATCTTTTATGGTTTGATTAATTGCAGAGGCTCATGAGATATCCATCAAATTTATTTTGAAGTATATCCAGACCATTTTTAATAGTTATGTAACCAGGAGGGTCATGAAATTTGTAACCACTCCATTCACTTAAACGAGCGATTCCCCATGCACTCCATGCAATGGATTTTTCTGTTTTTCGATTTTACCTTCCAGCTAAACCATTAATATTTTCAAAAATTCAATCTCTTCAGCTTTTATCTCATGTTCAATATTCGTAGATAGTTTTAAAGTCAATATTTTCAATGCAACTTGCAAACTCATGACAAGCAGTTTTTTCAGAGTCGCTCCTGTTTCAAGTTGTGAGGATTCAATTTCCGGAACTTTACAACTCTTCAATTCATCCAAACACTCTAATGCTTTAGATACATCATTTATCTGATGGGTTGTTAATAATCTCCACAAAATTGGCTCTTGTCTCAATTCTGGTATCTGAGAGAAATCCATGAAAGAAACCTTCAAAACTCTTGCGTATCATCACATTAAGACACTAAAAAAACACACATCTTAAGCAATGATACAACTCACATTATTAATGAATTAATGAAGTCTTTACTGTCTGGAAATTAAATCAGATTTGTGTATTAAAGAGTAATTTCGATTGAGACCCTCAGGTCTTAACTTCTAATTCTTTCTGTGCTTGTTTTTAGATAGTTGATCCTTAAGAATGTCCCATATTATTGATAATCAGCATTTAATTGCGAATAACCTTTGTTTTAAGAATAGTTTAATTGCAAGGTTATTAGTAAATTGGGTAAAAATCTTGCAGAAATAATGAAAGGAACATTACCTAATCAGAATCAACGGAACTTATTCCGCCCTATTCTAAAAGATATTATTAACCCTAATCATGAACTGATAATTTTATCAAAGCGTATTGATTGGCAATATTTTGAAGATAGCTTTAGTCCATTGTATTCACATACAGGTCAACCAGGTATTCCAATACGCACCATGGTTGGTCTGTTGTTACTAAAAAGGATCTATAATTTAGGTGATGAAACGGTTATGGTACAATGGGTTCAAAATCCATATTACCAGTACTTTTGTGGAGAAGCAGAGTTTCAATGGGAACCACCATGTGATCCTTCAGACATGGTTCATTTTCGAAAACGTATCGGAGAAGAGGGAGCAGAAAAAATATTGGAAGTATCTATTCACACCAGAAAAGATGAAATCAGAAGTACCAATGACGTTCTGATAGACACAACAGCCCAGGAAAAAAACATAAGCTATCCAACGGATGCCAAACTACTGATAAAAGTGATTAAACGATGCAACAAAATTGCCAAAGAGCAGGGAATTGATCAACGTCAGAATTACAAAAGAACAATGAAAAAACTGTTGCTAAAACAACGCTTTGCTCATCATCCAAAACGTAAGAAAGAAGCAACAGCTGCGCTACGAAAATTGCGAACTATAGCAGGACGATTGGTTCGGGAACTGGAACGAAAACTCAGTGAAGATGCTTTGAAACAATACCAGGAGATTCTAAAGAATTGTAACAAAATTGTAGTTCAAAAGAGAAATGACAAGAACAAAATTTACAGTTTACATGAACCCGAAACGGCTTGCATAGCAAAAGGAAAAGCTCATAAAAAGTTTGAATTTGGATCAAAAGTATCTTTCGCTGTAGTGCCGGGAGTAAATATTATAGTTGGCATCAAAAATTTTAATGGTAATCCCAATGACACATCAACACTTGAACCTGCATTGGAAAATATTGAGAAGATAAGTAAGATAAAGTTTAAAAATGCTATTGTGGATCGAGGTTACAAAGGAAAAAAGATGGTACGTGGCACCTGTATTGTAACGCCAAGACCACCTTCTTCAAGGCAGCATTATTCAAAAGACACAATGCGTAAGAAGTGCAGATCCAGAGCTGCTGTTGAACCTGTAATTGGACATACAAAACATGGTAACCGAATGATCAGAAATTATCTGAAAGGAATTGTTGGTAACTCTGTTAATGCAAACTTGGCTGCTGCAGGATATAACTTCAAAGGATTACTGCGAAGAATCAAAGAGCAGATTCTTTGGACATTAATTTTTCTGGGAAGTAAGTACAAAATCCCAGAAAAATTAATTTATAAATTGACTTAGTAAGGATCGACTAGATAAAAAAATTGTCAAATCAATTACACAACTTGAAACTTTAACAGGGTACACATCGAAACTTTTGGCTTATAATTGGTACAATATATTCATAATTGATTAAGGTCTTCCCCCCTCAACTCATCTATCAATTGTGTTTCTTTCAAAAACTGAGGCCAATATCTCGAAAGATTTTCGCTCAGCATATAGCGCTCGCACTCTTTAAATTGATCAATTACAGATGTTGGGATTTGCTTCTTTTCTGCCCAATCGTAGAATTTTTGATATTCGGCAACAACTTCCTGCTTTTTTGCTACTGGTAGAATCTTGCTGTTGTAATACAGCGGCCTATCGAGCATATTAATGTAAAGTCCATCAGCTTTAATAATCTGTTCCAATAAGCAAATTCTGTAGAGTTCAGGCAGGTTTTTTATGGATAAAACCGATATGGTGGGGGAAATTACAAAGCGAACGTGCTGTAATGAACGAATAGCATCTCTGTTCTTCTGAAACTGCTGCCAATCGAATCCTTTACGAATGTATTCCCCCAACTTTACATGAGCATCTATACTTGCTAAAATATCCACTTCATAAAAATGTTTCCAGTATTCAAGCACATCATATTCTCCGAATTTAAGAATCGAGAAATTGGTATTGTAGCGCAAACGCATTTGGTTGGCATTGTTCTCTAACAACCAATCCAAAAGCAAATAATGCTCTTTGGTGACCAATGGCTCACCTCCGGCAAAGTAAATTTCTTTAGCTTGTAATAATGCCTGTCCGGTTTCTGCAATAAAGCGATCAAAATCTGTAATATTTTGCATCAAGGCTACATTACCCAAGTTTCGTTTCAGTTGTTTGGCTTCGGAAAACCATGCCGAACTTGCTCCGTGCCAACAGGTTCGACAAGCAAAATTGCAAGCGTTCGAGAAGCGAATGTCAAAGTATAAGGGTAGTTGGTCTTGATTCTCGTTATAGTAACTCCCAAATTTCTCATAGGTTTCTTGTCGAATGCTTTTTCCTCCTGCTTCTTCCAATCTCTTGCAGACACCACACCGATTATCCGCTTCACCTTTTAAGAAATTATTACGAATTTGATTGATGACTTCTCCATTCCAAATTTCATCGAATGATTGCATATTACAATCCCCGTAAGGGATATTGGCTAGGCAACAAGCTTTTACTTTTCCGGTATTTCCTACGTGGTAATGCAGCCAAGGCATTAAGCAGTATGGTTTTTGTTTTAACATGTTAAAATGATTTGAACCACAAACTAAACAAACTTAAAAAAGAGGTACTCATGCACCTCTCTATATTTTAGTAATTGATACTAATCAATTGGCTTTAGTCTGCCATTAAAACTGATAAGGCAATACAGTAAAATTTCGATTTCTCACTCTCGCTTCTCGACATCACAACTACTGGCTTGCTTGTTCCTTGAATTAAACCTCCCAATTCGCCACCTCCAAATAGCATCAATCCTTTGTAGAAAGAGTTGCAAGCCTCCAAGGATGGAAAAATCAAACAATCTGCTTCGCCATTAATTGGAGTTGGAATGCCTTTGATTTCAACCGAAGCCGGATCACAAGCAAGGAATACATCTAAAGGCCCATCAACAATACAGTCTTTGATCTGACCACGATCAGCCATTTTGCAGATGATTGAATCATCAACCGATCCCTGAAAAGTAGGATTAGGTTTCTCGGTAGCCGAAATCAAGGCAACTTTGGGTTTTTCGATACCAAATTTCCTGGCCATTTTCACTGAATAATTTACCATAGCAATCTTCTGATTCAAATCAGGATAAGGCAATACTGCGGTATCTGATACGAACAAAAGCTTGTCATATTTTGGTAAATCCAATGCACACACATAGCTCATTACAGCTTTCGGAGGCAGCAAACCTTTTTCCTTGTTTAAAACTGCTTTCAGGAATTTATCTGTTCCAACCAAGCCTTTCATCACAACATCCGCCTCATCTTCTCGTGCCATTCGCACCGCCTCGGCTGTAGCCTCTACATCATTTAAAATGTGAACAATGGTAAAGATTTCAGGGTTGATTCCTTCGGCTTCGGCTTTCGATCGAATTTCATCCTGATCGCCAATCATTACAGCTTCAACAAAGCCTTCATTTATTGCCTTGGCAATTGCTCCTATTGTATTTGTATCTTGTGCGTAAGCAACAGCAATTTTCTTTTTCTTTCCGCTTTCGCGGAGATGATAGACCATTTGGTCAAGGGAACGAATTGCGCACATGTATTTTGAATTTTTATGAATAGAGACGCACGACTGCGCACCTCTAAGATGAATATATTATTTTGAAGCCACCAAAGCAGCCAATGCAATAGAATACAATTTGGTTTTAACACTATCACCACGTGATGACAGAATTGCCGGACATTTTGCTCCAACAACCATTGCAGCCAATTCGGCATTGGCCAATTTTGTATTTGTTTTATAGAATACGTTACCCGCATCAATATTTGGAAAAACCAAACAGTCGGCATCACCAGCAACTTTTGAATCCAGTTTCTTTATCTCTGCGGATTCTTTATCGATAGCAACATCAATAGCCAAAGGCCCATCAACATAAGCATTTTTAATCTGACCCCGATCAGCCATTTTAGAAATTATTGAAGCATCAACACAAGCTTCCATTTTAGGAAGAACCTGCTCTGAAGCGGCAACCAAGGCTACTTTTGGAGTATTGATATCAAGAGCTCTGGCTACCTTTATTACATAGTTTGTTAAGGCAATTTTTTGGATCAAGTCTGGTTGGGGAATAACTGCCACATCACTACACACCAATAACTTATGGTAGTTAGGATTTTCCATCACTGTTACATGACTCAAAACAGCTTTTGGTGGCATTAAACCAGTTTCTTTATTTAAGATAGCCTTCATATACTTGTCAGTACTTACCAAACCTTTCATGATCATATCCCCTTCACCACTGCGAATTAATTCTACTGCTTTCTGTGCAGCTTTCAACTCAATTGGCTCATGAACAATAATAAATTTGGCAATGTCTATATTGAGCGCTTCGCAAGTTTTCTCAACGGTTTCTTTGTCCCCCACCAATGTTGCTTCAACAATACCTTTTTCTACTGCATTGTTTACGGCTTCAATTGTGTGAGCATCATTGGCATATGCGGCAACCAAGCGCTTTTTTTCATTGTTTTTAAGAACGTCAATAATTTGCTCTAAACGTGTAATCATCTTCTTTGTATGTTTTAGTGTTGTTTTTCGGGAATAAATCTCGGATGATATAGTTGTAAGGCAAAAATATGAAATAATAACGAATCACATTCAAGCCCAAGGATAAAACTTACGATTAACTACAAATATTAGATTTATTATTACAATATGATATTTTAGAAGTAGCAAATGATAAATCAACTTACAATCGTACAATATATATTCTCAGCTGATAACTAACTGCTGAATTTATGCTTTCTTTAATGGAATTGAGAAATAAAAAGAGGTGCCTTTTCCTTTCACACTGCTCACACGAATCTGTCCACCATTCATTTCAACAAACTCTTTGCTCAACAATAAACCAAAACCAGTACCTGTTTCATTTGATGTTCCTTCACTAGTAAGCACTGTGTCAATTTTAAACAGCTGGTTCACTTGATTCTCGGTCATGCCAATCCCCTCATCTTTAACCTGAACAACAGCATAGTCTTCTTTTTGAGTTGCTCGTAATAAAATGGTTTGGTTTGCATATGAATATTTAATCGCATTCGACAATAAGTTTCTAATAATGGTATCAATCATTGCTTTGTCGGCATTCACTTGTAGATCTTTAAAATTCCCTTCAACCCTGACATCTTTTAACGAAGCCAAATTCCTATGCAGCTCAAGATTTGATTGCATTACTTCTGCCAAGTTAAACTCTTCTCTGTTAAGCTTCAAATTTCCTTTTTGAACATTGGCCCATTCCAATAAACTTTCCAGTAGTTTAAAAGTATCATCAGAGCTCTTGTATATCATTTCGGTAAGCTCAATTTTCTCTTTTTCCGATAACATTTCGGCATCATGCAGTAGCATATTCGAGAATCCTCGAATGGCATTAAACGGATTTCTTAAATCATGGCCAATTATCGATAAGAATCTATCTTTCGCCTTATTAGCCATTAACAAATTTTGGTTTGCATCCTGCAACTGAACCGTTCTTTCGGAGACTTGTTTTTCTAACTCGATCATGTACTTTTGGGCTCTTTGCTTACTGTACTCACTCGAAAAATAAACAATCAACAAAATCACAATTAGAGCTGATAGCAAGGTATACCAGCGCAAATACCACACCTGATTAACCCTTAGCGGAATAATTCGATGCTCGCTCCAAGCATAATTTCCCTCATGCTTACAACGAATACACACCTTATAATCCCCAGGTGGCATATCCGATACAATCACTTGGTTTTTATTTGATAATTCTTTCCAATCTGTTATTTTTTTACTTCCCTTAACAATACAATATTGAAATTTATTTTGCTTTTGCGGATAAATTGTTGCTGTAACATCTAACAACAGCATTGATCCGGTATTTACTTCAAGAAATCGATTAGGCTTTATAAATTGTGATTCTTCTTTAGCGATATGAACAATTGGTTTAGGTGTTCTTGGAATAGAATTCTTAATCCGGGCGTAAGCCAATCCATTAGATGTACCCACCCATAAAAATCCATTGTCATCAATCAGTAAGTTACCTATAGTAAACGTTTTGGATGGCAGGCCTTGATCAGAATTGAAAAGAGAGATATCTTCCTTTCGTTTTCGAATAACACCTTTGCTGGTTGTAATCCATATCGAATTATACTGATCAATTTCAATCGCACTAATCTCATTATTACTGTATTCACCCAAATCAACTAATTCAACTTTTGAATCGTAATACTTATACAATCCCACAGAACTAGCTATGAATATTGTATCTTCAATTGATTCAAGGTCACGAACCCAAATATCATTTAGCCCATTAGCTGGTATTTTTTGGTTTATATTCACACATTTATCAGATTCTCTATCATACCTAAACAGATAGGAATGCTTATATTCTCCACCAATATATAAAGTTCCTTTTTTGGTCATACATAAAGACTGTGCAATTTTATACTTGTCAAAATCTTCTATATAACTTTTTTTGGTACCATCCTCCAAGTTAACCTTAAACAACTCTTTATCCGAAACAACCCAAACTGTACCCAAGGATTCAAACTCTATATGAGTAATACTTTGAGAGCCAATTTGTATGCTTTTAAGCAACTCATTTTTTAAATACAACAGTAACTGACCTTGCTCTGTACCAATTAAGGTATACTCGCCATATTGTTTGAAAACATTTAATGATCCTTCAAATGAGATGTCAATATTCTCAATCTGATTTTCCTTTACTATTTTAAACAAATGGCTTCTGCCAGCACACAGTAACCCTCCACAAGGAGTTCTTACCATACTGGCAACATATTCCGCATTGGGTTTTAGAAATTGTGAACTAAAGAATTTCTTTTCCATTACAATAACACCAGTGTTCGTAGAAACCCAGTATTTCCCATAATCATCCTGAAATATATCGTTAATCGTATAATATGGAAATCCTCCAACATGGTAGAATTTATGCTCTTCATTTAATTCTACCTCTACTAATCCCTGAAACCAGGTTCCTGCTAGTACTCTATTCTCGTCTATTTTTTCGAAGCATGAAGCCAAAATATCCTTTGAGATTATTTCGGTATGAACTACTTGCCCTTTAAAATCGAATATTATTTTTTCTATTCCATTTGATGTTCCCAGTAAAAATTCATTGGGTCCGATTTTAAATGAAGAATGAACCAATAAACCAAGTTGGTAATTTGATTCAACAAATGAGTTGGTTTTGGAATCGTAATTATAGAACCACCCTTTTTGCGATACAACAATAAGTTTTCCATTGTCGCATTCCAAAAACTGAAAAGACCTTGCATAAGAACTGGTAAGGTTTCTAGAACTCATTGAATACTTTTCCAACGTACCATTATTTAATCTGTAAATATGATTGAAGTCTGTAATCCAAATCCTTTTTTTACTATCCTCAAAAGCATGCTTTGGATACCTGGGAGCCGATAGATCCGAATTGCATTCTATGATCAATTCAATATTATTAGATTCTAAGGAAGGATCAATATTATAGATCGCATCATCAGATATGGCCAACAATTTTCCGCTACTTAATTTAAGTAATTTCTTAAAGTATCTCGATTTTCCTTCTGGTAGTTGATACAAGTTAAAATTGTCGTTTACTAGAGAGTATACCCCTCCATCAGTAGCAAAATAGTGAATTCCGATAGAATCCTGACAGGTTGATTTTACAAGTTCGTTACTTAGATTATTCTTTTTACTGTGTTCGTGAATCAGGAAATCAGTTCTCTGTGCTAAAGTATTTGCAGCAATAATAAGGAAAAACACCAAAAGAGTACACTTATGTAAATATAGTAGTTTGGTCATAATGCAATTTTAATAAAACCTCATGAAAATGAGCGGTCAACCTTCTTAACGATATAACTATATATTTGTTTCAAAAAATACACCAAAAAAACTATTAATCCAATCAATAGTGCTATTTATATTGAAATTCCAGTCATTTACCATTACAAACCTCTTTCAATTAATCTAGACTTGTTTTATATAAAATTTATTGGCCAGATAAGAATTATTCCTATTATGAACCAATAAGATAATAACCCAGGTTCGATTTAAAATATTTTCACAGTTTGCACTGATTTTGAGTAGAGTCGATCTCAAATTTTCCATGGAACATCGGAATAATTCGATAGTTTATCAAGCAAATTTTGAATAAATCTGACTTTTTATGACATCTATTTTTTATGAAGAATTAAACTCAAAAGGACAAAAGAATGAGATTGATCTTTTGCTAATACTAACGTGAGTTCGACGTAAAATTCTATCCACAGAAAGTTATATTTGCGATAGATTTGCATTAAAAATTTGGAAAGAATAGCGAGCTATTTTGAGGAATTTTTAATGTGAAGATGTCGTAAAGAGAACTTTCCATTATGTGTTTGCCTGCTTTCGGCATAAATTTCCTCAAATCTTCTTGAAATATCCCGATATTCCTTCGAAAATTTGAGAAAATTTCTACTCAAAATCAGTGCAAACTGTGAACGAATTTTACCTCGAACTCACGTTAATACTAGAATATCTGCTTTATTCTAAACAAAAAAAGCCTGGCTATTGACCAGACTTTGAAATATTGTTTATGAATGAATTAATTTAATCCACTTAAAATTCTCTGAGTATCTGAAGCAATTACCAGCTCTTCGTTAGTAGTAACAACCATTGCTGTTACTTTTGATCCTTCTTTAGAGATTAAAGCATCTTTGCCTCTTAAGCCATTGTTTTTTTCTGCATCGAAATCAAGACCTAAATAGCCAAAATCTTTAATAATTTTCTCACGAGAAACTGAATCATTTTCTCCAATACCACCAGTAAACAGCACCAAATCAACACCACCCATCGAAGCTGAATAAGAACCTACAAATCTCTTTACACGGTATGCGAACATATCCAATGCCAATTGAGCTCTTTCATTTCCACCTTCAGCAGCAATTTCAAGATCCCTCATGTCAGAAGAAATTCCTGAAATACCTGCCAAACCTGATTGTTTGTTAATTAACTTATTTGTCTCATCGATAGAAAGATTTTTCTTCTCTGCAATGTAAAGAAGTGCACCTAAATCAAGGTTACCTGTACGAGTCCCCATTAATAGTCCTTCATTTGGAGTAAATCCCATCGAAGTTTCAACTGATTTACCACCATCGATAGCACAAACAGAAGCACCATTTCCTAAATGACAGCTAACAATTTTCTTGTCGCTAATGTTCCATCCCAAGAATTCACAAGCTTTGTTTGCAACATACTTGTGGCTTGTTCCGTGAAAACCATATTTGCGAACTCTATATTTATCGTAGCATTCGTATGGTAAGCCATACATAAATGCTTCGGCAGGAAGAGTTTGGTGGAATGATGTATCGAATACTGCAACTTGCGGTAAACCTGGAAGTAATTTTTCCATGGAAAGGATTCCTTCAAGGTTAGCTGGGTTATGAAGCGGAGCCAATTCACAACAAGCTGCAATGTTTTCTTTAGCTTTTTCGTCGATTAATGCACTGTCTTTAAAAAACTCACCACCATGAGCTACACGGTGACCTGCCGCATTAATTTCTTTTAGATCAGAAATAACACCATACTCCGGATTCACCAAAGCTTTAAGAACCAAATCAATACCTACGCTATGATTAGGAATATCCTGCACCAACTCAAATTTATCTTTTTCTTCCGGCTTGTGAGTCAATACTCCTTCTTTTAAACCAATTCTCTCTACAAGACCTTTTGCCAACAATGTAGCTTCTTCACCCATATTCAACAACTGATACTTTAAAGAAGAGCTACCACAATTAAAAACTAGAACGTTCATTTGATTTTGTTTATTTTTTAGTTTGGATTTTATTTACTTGAGTTGATATCATTTACATCCCTGCGGCTTGGTTTGCAGTAATGGCAACAAGATTTACAATATCGCTTACCGAGCAACCTCTCGATAAATCGTTGATTGGAGCTGCCATACCTTGAAGAACAGGACCAATTGCTTCGGCACCGGCCAAACGTTGTACCAATTTGTATCCGATGTTACCCACTTCGAGGCTTGGGAAAACCAGCACATTTGCTTTTCCTGCCACATCGCTACCTGGAGCTTTCTTCGCACCAATCGCTTCCACAATGGCAGCATCAGCTTGCATTTCACCATCAATTTGGAATTCAGGAGCCATTTCTTTAGCCAAACGAGTAGCCTCTGTAACTTTATCAACCATTTCGTGTTTTGCTGATCCCATAGTAGAGAAGCTCAACATGGCAACACGTGGTTCCATCTCGGCAATAGCCTTAGTTGTTTTAGCTGTAGCAACAGCAATTTCAGCCAACTCGCTCGCTGTTGGATTCGGATGCACAGCGCAATCGGCAAACACCATCATTCCATCATCCCCATAATTTTTATCTTTCAAAATCATGATGAAAGCACCAGAAACCACAGAAATACCTGGCATGGTTTTAACAATTTGGAAAGCCGGACGCAACACATCTCCAGTTGCATTCTGAGCTCCTGCTACTTCTCCGTCAGCATCACCAGCCTTAATCATTAAAGTTGCCAAGTAAAGAGGATCTTGAACTAATTCCATAGCCTGCTCCATGGTCATCCCTTTTTTCTTTCTCAGTTCAACCAAAATTTCAGCATATGCTTCCATTTTTTCGTGATTTTTAGGATCAATGATAATTGCCTTATCCATATTTTTTAACCCTAAACGATCAGCTTCTCCTTTAATTGTTTCTGGAGTACCTACCAAAATAATTTGAGCGATACCTTCCTCTAATAAGATATCTGCAGCTTGTAAAGTTCTTTCTTCTGTTCCTTCAGGAAGAACAATTCTCTTGTTGTGTAGTTTGGCGTTTTTCTTAATCTTTTGCAATAAGTCCATTGTAGGTCAATATATTAATCAGTTTTGTAATCTCGACATTGCAAATTTAGGAATAAAACGTAAACTTTAGATTTCTAAAATCATAATTTTAATCACATTTTGCGCTTATTATTTAATAAATATTCATTCTTGATAAGGGCATGTTCAAAAATAAAAATGTAACTTCAATTTTGGAGGTTTTCACCTGCTCAATGAACTCTTAAAACTTGCTTATTTACTATGAAAATCGATAATTTTTCTAAGCGATTTGATCAATTGCAAAAACAAATTTCCGGAGAAGTTTTTACAGATCATACCAGTAGAATTTTATATGCTACAGATGCTTCGGCTTATAAAGTAATGCCATTGGCTGTTGTTTATCCTAAAAATGAGAATGATATCAGCACACTTATAAAATTTGCCAATAAAGAATCTCTTTCATTAATCCCAAGAGCAGCAGGAACATCTTTGGCAGGACAAGTTGTTGGGAACGGAATTGTTGTAGATGTATCAAAACATTTTACCAAAATATTAGAATTAAATGTCGAAGAAAAATGGGTTAGGGTACAAGCTGGAGTCGTATTAGATGAACTGAATTATAACCTTAAGAAATTTGATCTGTTCTTTGGCCCCGAAACTTCAACATCAAGTCGATGTATGATGGGCGGTATGCTTGGGAATAACTCTTGTGGCTCCCATTCTATAATATATGGAAGTACCCGGGATCACACCATAGAAGTTTCTACCATATTAAGTGATGGAAGTAAAGCTGTATTCAAAGACCTTAACAAAGATGAGTTTGAACAAAAATGTGCCGGCTCCAATTTAGAATCTAAACTATATAATAAAGTACATTCCATTCTTTCAAATAAAGAAAATCAGAAAAGCATTCGAAAAGAATACCCCGATCCTAAAATAAAAAGACGCAATACAGGTTATGCTATTGATCTTTTGCTGGAATCTAATTTGTATACCAAAGGTGGTAACAATTTTAACTTTAGCAAGCTGTTGGCTGGCTCGGAGGGAACTTTGGCTTTTACCACCGAAATAAAGTTGAATCTGGTATCTGCTCCTCCTAAAGAAAAAGCACTTATTTGTGCGCATTTCGAAAGCTTAGAAGAGGCTATTCATGGAAATTTAATTGCTCTTAAATACAAACCTGGTGCAGTAGAATTAATGGATGATCAAATTCTAAAGCTTACCGAAGGAAACATTCTACAAGCTAAAAACAGATTTTTCCTTAAAGGAAATCCAGGAGCTTTGCTGATTATAGAATTTGCACGGGAAACAAGGGATGAAATAGAAAAGATTGCGAATAAAATGGAAGATGATTTCAGAACCAGTGCACTGGGATATCATTATCCTTTGGTTACAGGTGTCGAAAACATTGCAAGAGTTTGGGATTTAAGGAAATCGGCTCTCGGCGTTCTCTCCAATATGGCAGGCGATGCCAAACCCGTTTCTCTTATCGAGGATACTTCGGTAATGCCAGAGGTTTTATATGAATACATTGCTGAATTTAAACAGCTGATGAAAAAACACGATATTAGCTGTGTATTTCATGCTCATATTGGTAGTGGAGAAATTCACCTGCGACCAGTATTAAACCTTAAAGACCAAAGCGATCGGGAAAAATTCCATGCCATTGGCCTGGATTCAGCAAAACTTGTAAAGAAGTACAAAGGATCTTTAAGTGGAGAGCATGGTGATGGTAGATTGAGAGGTGAATTTATTCCTGTAATGATTGGTGAAAAAAATTATGAACTTCTCAGGGAAATTAAGCACTGCTGGGATCCATACAACATTTTCAATCCTGGAAAAATTGTTGATACGCCTAAAATGAATACTCATTTGCGCTATGAAGCAAATCAGGAAACCAAAGAAATAAACACTTATTTCGATTTCTCGGCCGATATGGGAATTGTTCGTGCAGCAGAACGTTGCAATGGTTCTGGCGATTGCAGGAACACGCATCTAACAGGAAATGCCATGTGTCCTAGCTATCAAGCCAGCTTAAATGAAAATCTAAGTACACGAGCCAGGGCAAATCTTTTTAGAGAATTCATAAGCTATTCTGAGCAGAAAAATCCATTCAATCACAAAGAATTGTACGATATTTTAGATTTGTGTCTTTCCTGCAAAGCCTGTAAATCGGAATGTCCTTCGAATGTTGACATGACGAAGCTGAAAGCAGAATTCCTGCAACACTATTACGATTCGAATCCTGTTCCCTTAAGAAGTAGATTGATTGCTAATATCAGTGCCATAAATAAATTGGGCAGTTATGCTCCTTCCCTTTTTAATTTTGTAAATCAACATCCCTTACTTGGTAAATGGGTCAAAAAGAATTTGGGCTTTGCAGAAGAGAGAAGTATCCCAAAGTTGCATAAAACAAGCTTAAAAAAGTGGTATTCCAATGCAGACAATACCGAAGCCAAAAGAAAAGTGTATCTGTTTGCAGATGAATTTACCGATTATAACGATACACCCATAGGAATCAAAGCCATTGAGTTGCTTCATAAACTAGGGTATGATGTGATTATACCCAAGCACAGCGAAAGCGGCAGAACTTACCTATCGAAAGGATTGGTGAAAAAGGCTAAATTCCTTGCCATTAAAAATGTAAATCTTTTGCAAGATATCATTAGCGATGAAACACCTTTAATTGGGATCGAACCGTCTGCCATTCTTACTTTCAGAGATGAATACATCGATTTGGTTCCCGAAAGCATGCGCAAATCGGCAAAACAATTGGCTCGTCATGTATTTATGATTGAAGAGTTTTTGCACAATGAGATGAAAAAAGGAAACATCAATCAAAATCAATTCACCACAGATACCAAAGAGATCAAATTCCATGCTCATTGCTACCAAAAATCATTGGCCTCTTCACTTCCTGTTAAAGAGATTTTAAGTTTTCCGGTAAACTACACCGTGGAAGAGATCAAGTCGGGTTGCTGCGGTATGGCTGGCTCATTTGGCTACGAAAAAGAACATTACGACTTAAGCAAAAAGGTAGGTGAGTTAATTCTACTACCAGAAGTTCGTAAAACACCTCAATCTGTATTACTAGCAGCTTCAGGAACATCCTGTCGTCATCAAATTAAAGATGAAACAGAGCGTGAAGCACAACATCCTATTGAGATTTTATGGGAGGCTTTAAGAAGGTAACTTCTTCCTCAATTGGAATCATTGTTCCAAACTATTTAGAAAGGGTATTCCATAGTCTTTGGAAAGATGGGTCCAAATTACCTAAGCTGCCCCAATAAGTCTGACATAGTAATCACCTGTGCAAACTCTCCGTGCAAACTAGCCAAAGCGGTGTCATGAATGAGTTGTGCCGGATATTTTTCTCCATTTACACCTATTTTATCGAAGGTGGCTATGGCATCTTCGATTAAATAGGTTTCGAAACCCAGGTTGCCTGCCATTCGGGTTGTGGTTGAAATGCAATGATCGGTGGTTAAACCAACAATCACCAATTTTGTGATTCCCTTTTCTTCGAGTTGGTTTTTTAAATCGGTGCCAATAAAAGCAGAATTTACATTCTTCTGAATGATGGGTTCATTTTCGATTGGTTTTGTTAATTCAATAAACTCATGTCCAGGCATATTAGGTTCTAAAGGTGAACCTTTGGTAGTGGAACAATGCTGAATATGATACAGAGGTAATTTTTTATCGCGCCAAGCTTTTAGAATTATTGAAGCATTCTGTTCTGCTTCCAGATTGTTTCTTCCTCCACCCCAGTACGCAATATCTTCGAATCCTTTTTGAAGATCGATTAATAACAATGCTGTTTTATGGTCTACTTTCATATTTCCCTAATTTAGAGCAATATCGTAAGATTCTTCGAAAACAGCCAATTCATGCCTACAAGCTTCAATAAAAACTTCTTTCATTTGTTCTTGATATTGAGAATTTGCAGAACTGCGTTCCACAAGTTCGATAAATTTATGAGTGTAGTATTGGTACTCATCCCCGGCATAGGTATCTATAAATTTCTGATAAGGATTATTGCCAATGTTCTTATGAATAATGCTATCCGCCACAGCGCCATACATCCAAAAACAAGGCAGCAATGCGGCATATGCTATTTCAAGAGGAGAATTTTTCGCATGATTCACCAAGAAATTAGAATAATCGGCGAAAGCCTTGGATTGCATTTTTGCTTCTTGCAAATTGAAATGCTGTAGGTATTCATTTCTTAATACAAATTCCACTTCTAAGCCATCTTTTTCGAGACTTTTAAAGTAGTCTCTGTAAGTATCATTTTTACTTCTTTTAGCTAACATTCCAAGGGCTTCGGCATCCTTATTCAAATAAAGAATATCCTGAGTTAAATAATGTGCAAAACTTTCTTTGGCTAAAGTACCTGCCGATAATTCAGTAACAAATCGGCAAGAAACTAATTGTTGATATACTGGAAAAGCAGATTCCCAAAGTTCCCTTGTAAATTTTCCTATAGCTTGCATGTTTCCGAAAGCTGGTAAAAGTGATTTACAGGTCCGTGCCCTTCTCCTATCTCGTAATCGGCTCCTGTAACAATTGCTTTACTGATATAGTTTTTGGCCTTTTTAGCAGATTCCTGAAGATTGTATCCTTGCGAAAGAAAGGCAGCAAATGCCGATGACAGAGTACATCCGGTTCCATGGGTATTTTTAGTTGATAAACGATTTGATTTCATCTCTATGCTTTCCTGTTTTTCGAAATCGTAAAACACATCAATCAACTCATCTTCATTCAAATGTCCTGCCTTAAGCAATACCGAAACCTTGTATTGATCCGCCAACTCGGCAGCACATTCAAACACATCTTCCTGTGTTGGGATTTGTCGGCCCAATAGAATTTCCGCTTCAGGAATGTTTGGAGTTATTACCTTCACCATTGGTATTAACACCTCTTTTAATGTTGTAATGGCCTCATCCAACAATAACTTATCGCCTGAGGTAGCTACCATTACAGGATCAAGAACCACATTTTCGATTTGATATTTTTTTAAAGCATCAGCCACCACATGAATGGTTTCCGAAGAATGCAACATTCCAATTTTTATGGCATCGGCTCCAATATCACTCAAAACTGCATCAATTTGCTCTGCCAATATTTGATTGGGAACCGCATGCACATTGCTTACGCCCACTGTATTTTGTACTGTTATTGCAGTGATGGCAGTAGCTGCATAAGAACCACATGCCGAAATGGCTTTAATATCTGCCTGTATTCCTGCACCACCACCCGAATCGCTTCCCGCAATGCTAAGTACTTTATTGTATTTCATTCTTTTATTTTTTATCAATTGACTTCGGTAAGAAAAAATGCTATTGAAAACAAATTGTTTAATATGAGGGTGTTCACACTTAGGCTGTGAGACTATCTCATACTTAAACTCCCATTTCTTCCAACATCTTATTAATTTTACGTAGAACTCACGTTAATTTAAACCGGCCACGTTTCCCTTTTGTAAGCACTATCCCAAAACATCCACTCCATTTTAGATGCTTTAACAAAAGAATTCCACATTTTCTTTCTTTTTTCAATGGAAGTATGAACTGCCAGATCATCACAAATTTCAATGGCCTTTTCAACTGCATGAGCAAACTCTTCACCTCCGTAGGTATCAATCCAATTTTGGTATGGATTGTCTTTTTTATCCTGATTTTCCAGAATATAATCTCCCACTTTTTTGTAGATCCAAAAGCAAGGCAAAACAGCTGCTACGGCTTCTTCAAGCGAGGCAGTAGCCAATTGCTTGTGAATAAATGAGGTGTACAACAAACAAGAAGGCGATACATTGCCATTTTGGTTTTGATCTTTCAGATAAAACTGATGCAGGGCTTGTTCTACTGCCACAGTATCATTTGCGAATGTCAGAAAATCTTTCCTTTTGGCAGAATTTTCCAGTTTAACCGCTATTCCAGCCAAGACCTTTCCAAACTCGGCCAGGTAAAGCGAGTCCTGGGTCAAATAAAATTTAAATTTTTCTTTGTCGAGCTCGCCACTCATCAGTTCAATAATAAAAGGATGCTCTAATATATGTGTATAAATTCCTTCAATCCTTCTCCATGCCTCTTCAGACCATTTCATGTATCCGTTGCTTTATGTGATAAACTCATATTAACGATTTGCTTTAGTTTATTTGCCGCTTTGCAAGGGTCTGGTGAACAAACAATTGCCGAAACCACAGCAATTCCATCGGCTCCAGCCTTAATCAGATCAGCTGCATTTTCCGAATTAATTCCACCAATAGCCACTGCCGCATGCTTCGAAAAGCTCATAATTTCCTTCACCCCCTCTAATTCCAATGGTTTGGCGATATCATTTTTGGTTTGGGTTGAAAATACCGGCGATAATCCAATGTAATCTACATCAAGTTGGTTTGCCTCTTTAGCTTGTTCAGTACTCTCAACCGAAAGTCCAATAATTTTGTTTGGTCCTAAAATCTTACGAGCCACATGATACGGCAAATCGCTCTGACCAATGTGCAAGCCATCGGCATCAACTGCTAAAGCAATGTCTAATCTATCATTAATAATTAAAGGCACTTTATATTTTTCAAGCACCTTTTTAATGGAAGCCGCCAATTGGTAAAAATCTTTCGAGCATGCCTCTTTTTCGCGAATTTGAACCATGCTAACACCTCCTTTTACTGCTTCCTCAACAACATCTTCAAGCGCTTTATCCTTAGCCAGCTCCTTATCTGTTACCAGATATAAACTCAAATCTTTCCTATTCATTCTGCAATACAAATGCTTGTTCAATTTCCACTTCGCTTAGGTGATACAAACAATCCAGGAAATGCATTTGCATGCTGCCGGGTCCGTTTGCTTTTGCCTTGGCCAATTCACCAGTAATTCCCATTACCATCATGCCATTTACTGCAGCCTCGAACAAGTTCGAATTGGTTGCTACAAAAGCTCCCAACAAAGCAGTTGAGGTACACCCCATTCCTGTTATTTTTTCCATCATCGAAGATCCAAAAGTCACTTTTTCCAAACGATTTCCATCTGTGATATAGTCTACTTCTCCACTAACAACAACAATACACTCGTGCAATTGAGCCAAATATTTGGCTGAATCGATTGCCGAATTAGTAGAAACAATACTATCAACTCCCTTGGTTATCATTTCCTGATTAACCAAAGCCATAATTTCAGATGCATTTCCTCTAATAATTTCGGGATTGCAATTGTTAATTATTCTGGTTGCTATTTGGCTGCGGTAAGCCGTAGCTCCTGCACCAACCGGATCGAACACAATGGGAATCTTTTTTTCGTTGGCTCGCAGACCGGCAATAATCATGGATTCCACCCATTCTTTTGATAGAGTTCCCATATTTATTACCAATGCCGAAGCAATGCCAACCATATCCTTAACCTCTTCCTGAGCATGAGCCATAACCGGCGATGCACCAATGGCAAGAAGTGCATTTGCTGTATTATTCATTACCACATAATTTGTGATATTGTGCACCAAAGGTGAATGTGCTTTAATTGCTTTCAGGTTTTCTGTAATGATTTTTGGAGTCATAATGTTTAATTTTTCACTGCACAAATCGCCACATAATCACCACAATCATATCCTTCAATTGGTTCTTCGGCCACATGATTTGAATAAAGAGGATGCTTAGTAAGAGTTTGTGCAAATTGCAGATTCTTAAAGTTAGCACTTTTTATCATTTCAATTTTCTCGGAAGTGGTTCTCCACTTTGCAACTTTCACCAATTCTATTGGGTAAGGATCGCGAGGATGAACACCACCTAACAATTCATGATCCCAAGTACCAACAGCTTTGGCCAAATTATAAAGAACACCATACGAACTTTCTTTAGGAACATCTATCATTACAATTTTACCCCCCGGGCGTAAAGCCTTATAAGCTTTATCAACAGCCTTTTGTAAATCGGTAATATAACTAGGTGTACCGTTAAACAGAATTGTATCAAAATTCTCCTCTCCCAACTCCATCTCTTCGGCTGTGGTGATTTCAACATTTAAACCTCGCTCCTTCGCAATAGCAGCCATTCCTTCCGATGGTTCAATACCATTCTTAATACGAATGCCAAATTCATTGCCCAGAATGCTTTCGAATAATCCACTTCCACAACCTACCGAAAAAACTTCTCCCGCGTTTTTCAAGAAATGCGCCACCAATTTTACTTCCGAATAAAGAACATTTTCATTCTCTAAAAACCACGCATCATAATCCGATGCATACTGATTAAATTTTGATCCCATTTTATACTCTTATTTTAATTACCGCATGCATTATCAGTAAACAAAAAACCGTTTCACCAAAGCGAAACGGCTGTATCTATACGGTAAACTATACATTAGATAAATCGTTTCCCTACGCTACTATTATGCAGATCAGGTAAAGGGTTAAATCTCAGCCCGAATAGATTACTCAAGCACCCCTAACGTTTTGGCAAAGGTAAAATTATTTTACAAAAATTCTTCTATTTATTGTAATAAGCCCGAATAAAATATCTATCAGGATCTTTATCTATTCGTTTGTTGTATTGAGCATTCTCATACAACTCAGCAGTAATATTTAACGTGAGTTCGACGTAAAATTACCATGTTTGGATTTTCAATCCAACACAGGTTTATATTTAAAATAGGACAAAACTCGATTGACAATGGCATATTAAAATTCTCTAGGAGCGTTGATCGAAAGGAAAAAGGTCTTTTGAATTTAAAAACGCACATTGATCGACTGACAATGCCAAAATTAAATTCAAAATGGCCATTGTTCAAGTGACAATGGCCATTTTAAAATTCATACAGACATTGTTTAAGTGACAATCCGCTTTTTTAAGTTCAAAAACCGTTTTTCTCAAAAGTCAAAGCCCTAAAAGTTTTAAAAGCCCTTTTTCCTTTCGAACAATGGCCCTAGGGAATTTCATAGGGCCTTGTCTTTTGAACAATGCGCCTAGAGAATTTCATAGGGCATTGTCTTTTGAACAATGCTCCTAGAGAATTTCATAGGGCGTTGTCTTTTGAACAATGCCCCTAGGGAATTTCATAGGGCATTGTCTTTTGAACAATGCCCCTAGAGAATTTCATAGGGCATTGTCTTTTGAACAACGCCCCTAGAGAATTTCATAAGGCGGTTGCCTTTTGAACAATGCGCCTAGAGAATTTCATAGGGCATTGTCTTTTGAACAACGCTCCTAGAGAATTTCATAGGGCATTGTCTTTTGAACAACGCGCCTAGGGAATTTCATAGGGCATTGTCTTTTGAACAATGCCCCTAGAGAATTTCATAGAGCCTTGTCTTTTGAACAATGGCCCTAGGGAATTTCATAAGGCATTGTCTTTTGAACAATGGCCCTAGGGAATTTCATAGGGCATTGTCTTTTGAACAATGCCCCTAGGGAATTTCATAGGGCATTGTCTTTTGAACAATGCGCCTAGGGAATTTCTACAGTCATTTTCTCTGACAATGCTTTTTTGTTCTGTTTTCAATTGCCATACGGTTGCAAATCATCCAGACCTAAAGGTATGATATGTTTATTTTGATGCATCAAAATGGCATTGATCCGTGTTCAACAAACCCAATGCGAATTGTTACCTGTTGAATCGTGATAATATTGATTATAATTCTTAGATTTGGAATCGTGAATCAAAAAAAAGTGCACAATACATACCAATATGGCGTGTATTGTGCACCTTTTTACTCTGAGATAAGAAAAATAAGTGCACCAGTGCACAAATTAATAGTTAGCGGTCATTCTAATATAAACACATTAAAAATGAACAGACAGAAAATGAAATATTTAAAAAATTTAATCATTATAGGCATTTTATTTACCTTGACAAGTTGCGCTAACAAAACAACTGACAAAATCATAGACAACAGGCACCATCAATTACTTGAGCAAAAGGACTATTTTAAACTTCGTGAGCTTTTAGAAAGTAATGAAGATAAACTCACAGAAGATAGACTATTATATTATAAGGCTTTTGTTACAAATGCTTTTGGAGAAAAAAAACAGTCGAATGAACACATCAATGGTTTATTGGAGAAGTATAAAAATGAATTTAACGACTCGACACTAATAAGCCTATTGGACTTAAAAGCATCCAATTACTTGTATAACTATGATTACAAGCAAGCATCAGACATTTATGCAAAAATACTTAATGACTATCCAAACGTGTTAGACAGTGCGGAGGCACCCAATTACAAGAATGTGAAAAATCTCTTCGAGACGTTTTCAAACGTAAAGCCACAAATTATACACAAAAAAAATTGGGTAAAAATAGCTTCTTACAGAAACAAATTCAATCACATAATGACACCCGTTAAATCAAATGGTGTTTCCGAAGACTTTATTTTTGATACAGGAGCGAACTTATCAACCATTGCAGAAAGTCAGGCTAAGAAAATGAACTTAACCTTATTTGAGCAAAATATTGACGTTGGTTCCTCTACTAAAATTAATGTTCAATCAAAATTAGCAGTTGCCGACAGTTTCTATGTTGGTGATATTCTTTTTGAAAATGTGGTGTTTTTAGTTATGCCAGACGACCAGCTTACTTTTCCTAAAGTTAACTATCAGATACACGGCATTATTGGTTTTCCTGTTATTCATCAATTAGAGGAAGTTCATTTGCATAAAAATGGAAATATAACTGTTCCAAAATCCCCAAAAGAAAAAAAACTAACAAATATGGTTATAGAAGGACTTTATCCAGTTGTGAAAGTAATCTCTGACAATGACACTTTACTTTTCACTTTCGACACAGGTGCAAAAAAATCAGAACTTTCTTTTAAATATTTCAATGAACATAAAGACGAAATAGAAAATCGAGGAGAATTACAAACAATTGAAAGAGGTGGCGCTGGCGGACAAACAACAGTTAAAGAATATTTGCTCAAGAACTTTCCAATGGAAATTGGCACAAAAAAGACAACACTAACAGAGATTCCTGTAACGCTTGAAGAATATAATTTTAACAAATATTTTGACGGTAATTTAGGCCAAGATGTTTTTACTCAATTCAATACATTAATCATTAACTTCAAATATATGTATGTTGACTTTGAGTAGAAAAGAAGAACGAACCGCTAATCGAGTAGATGGCCAGTGAGCTAACAGCCCACTGGTACACCTCTCACACCACCGTACGTACGGGTCTCGTATACGGCGGTTCGTTAGGTATCAGTGTCATCGCTCTTTACACCAACAACACCTTTGCCCGATTTTAGAATAAGGCTAGACTCAAATAAATGAGAGCTTCCTTATTGAATTTAAGACAACCTAACGTTCAGCCCTTCGCTACTTTGTGAGACCTCCACAGTTTCTATTTGTGGCTCATTTCCCGTAACTACTATGGCTTCTGCTGACTTCTTGTCATAACCAACTCGTGGTTGACAAGATCTCCCCTGGTAAGAGCATTTTCCTTCCTCCAATTCCTGCCTGATCTACTACTTTGGTGTTTCTCTAAAAAAGAGTTAGGACGTCGACATGATGTGCTGCCTTATCCAACCTCATAGCCTCATATCAGGTTCCTGTTCGTCAGTACCGGATTTTGTAGTCTCGCTTCCTTCAGTGCATACCTCACGGTAAACCACCTTGCGACTTACTAATGCTTCCCAGAGTCACCTCGGCACATAAGGGACTTGCACCCTCTGGAAAATTAACATACTTATTGTTAGCTCGTTTGATCAAATATTTGCATATTTAAACTTTTTCAAGAGCTTACAAATAAGTGTGCTCTTGCTCATGCAGGGCACACATCGAGTAGATGGCCAGTGAGCTAACAGCCCACTGGTACACCTCTCACACCACCGTACGTACGGGTCTCGTATACGGCGGTTCGTTAGGTATCAGTGTCATCGCTCTTTACACCAACAACACCTTTGCCCGATTTTAGAATAAGGCTAGACTCAAATAAATGAGAGCTTCCTTATTGAATTTAAGGCAACCTAACGTTCAGCCCTTCGCTACTTTGTGAGACCTCCACAGTTTCTATTTGTGGCTCATTTCCCGTAACTACTATGGCTTCTGCTGACTTCTTGTCATAACCAACTCGTGGTTGACAAGATCTCCCCTGGTAAGAGCATTTTCCTTCCTCCAATTCCTGCCTGATCTACTACTTTGGTGTTTCTCTAAAAAAGAGTTAGGACGTCGACATGATGTGCTGCCTTATCCAACCTCATAGCCTCATATCAGGTTCCTGTTCGTCAGTACCGGATTTTGTAGTCTCGCTTCCTTCAGTGCATACCTCACGGTAAACCACCTTGCGACTTACTAATGCTTCCCAGAGTCACCTCGGCACATAAGGGACTTACACCCTCTGGAAAATTAACATACTTATTGTTAGCTCTTTTGACTAAATATTTGCATATTTAAACTTTTTCAAGAGCTTACAAATAAGTGTGCTCTTGCTCATGCAGGGCACACACAATAAATATACGTAATGCGGGGCAATTTGGTAGATTTGAACATTAAACCATTTAATAAACAGCATAGCGGTTTGATAGTAAAGTGCCTTGAAATCCCGCACTACGCATATTCGAGCCGTTGGCAACAATAACGAATGACAAAATTGAAATTCATATATATAATTGCATTTAGTAGCTTGCTAATTGGTTGTGAATATTTTCAGGACAAGAGAATCTATACTCTTGAAAAGAGTCAAACTGCCAAAATTGTGAGATATGATTTTGATTATAAACCAACAAAAACAGACATTTCATTCTTAGAAATAAGAAGTAATAAAGATAGTATTCAGTTTACTTATAAAGTGAAGGAAGACTTTAAGGATAGTGCCATTTTTGAGTTCTGTAAATATTACTATAATCGCGATACCATTCTGTATTTTCAAGGCAAATTCTGTCCATTAATTGACACAAAAGAATTTACTATAAATGAGAAAAAAATAAAATTGAAAAAGTACTACTATGATGATGAGTTGTCATATGACGAGGAAACAACCATTTATTTCAATGACTCAATAGGTATAGTAAATCTTTACAATGATGGATGGATGTCTATTATTGGAGCTTTTGAAACAGGATATTGTTCTATGAAACTAAATGAAAAACTATTAAATGACACAACTGGATTTTATCCTAGAAAACCTGAACATCCTGCAATTCCTGAGAGTTCAATTAAAGAAATTTTGAAAGTTTTGGAAAAGGAAAACTAAAAGTTACAGTTGCCAACAAAAGTAACCGTTGCACAACCAAGTAATATTTCTAAAAAATAAGATAAAAGCGATAAAAGTATGCGGATTTGCAAGCTTTTAAGGCTTTGTTTTTTCTGTGTTTTTTGCTTGTGCTTTAAATTATTAAGTGCTTAAATTAACTCTAATTAAGCCAATACACTTCTTCAGGGAATGAAACAGAACAATGGCCTGATTTGTCATTGTTTCAGCTGTTTTATTCATAAATTTCATTAGTTTTTTAAGGTTATAGGCTGTTGCAGACATGTGCATTACCTTATTGGCCTGGGCAATTCCTATAGTGTTGATTTTTCGAAGTCCCATAAATTGTGTTAAGGTTCCGAATACAGGCTCGACTGTAGATTGCCGTTTGCCTTTCATGTATCTGCCGAACTTGCTCTTCACCCTTTTGTTGTTGCGTTTATACTGTTCTACATACACAGTTATTGCGATGCGTTTTTCGTGACTTTTGCCCAGGCATTTCTTCTTGATAGGACAGTTTTTGCAATCGCTTCGTTTGGTCAGATAATGATTCTGAAGAGAGTTGGTTACCATTTTTGTTTTTCGAAAAGTAACTTTCTTTCCCATGGGACAAATCCAGTAGTTTTCCTCTTTACAGAAAGTAAATCCTTCGGGACCGCCCTTGTAAGTTCCGTGTGGAGGTATGTAGCTGATAATGTTTTCCTTTTCCAGAAAAGCATAGTTTTCTCCGCTACTGTAACCGGCATCGGCAAGAAGGGTTGTCCACAACAAACCTTGATTTTTAAGTCTTCGCTTTAAACGCTTTGTGGCATCCTGCAAGTATTGATTGTCTTTTTTATCAGCATGGTAGGCTTTTACATCGGTGATCACATGATTGGCAGTATCAACACTGATATTATTTAGATAATTCAGCTTTCTGGCTTTGCCAGGTTTTACGCTGATTCTTGCATCGGGATCGGTTGGGCTGTAATGGGTTTTGTTACTGGTATACTTGGCTCCTTTGTTGGCAGCTCCCGGACGTTGATCCTGATTCTTTTGCCAATTACGATTGCGGGATTTTATTTCCTGCAATTCTCTTTTATCGGCTGTAATGATTTGCTGATTGCGAGAAGCCTTATTCTTTTTAGGCTTCCTGTCTTCTCTACTCTGGTAGCGAGCTTTTTGAAGATAAGCCTCCAGCTGTTCTTCAGGAACTTTCAGTTCCAAACTATCCATGCTGGCATTGGCTTTTATTGGTGCTGAATCCATGGCCTGAGTATGACCTGCAACCATTCCCTTGTCTACACACATGCTTAAAATATGAGTAAAAACCTCTTCAAATATCTTTTCGGGAAACAGTTGTCTTGTTCTGCTTAAAGTACTGTGCCATGGCAATTGCTCATCGATATCAAATCCTAAGAAAAATAGGATATCCAATCGCATGGAGCAGTGTTCAATTAACTGTCTGTCACTTATGATATTTTCTAAATACCCAACTAAACAGAGTTTATAAAAAACAACAGGATCAATGCTCTTCTGTCCACATTTCCCGTAGTAAGCTTGAGTCTTTTTGTATAAAAAGGATAAATCTAAAACGGATCTTAATCTTCGATAGAAATTATTTTCAGGAACTCTTCCGGAGAGTTGAAAGCTGGAAAATAACTTCTCTTGGTAAAGTTTCTTTCCTTGCATTTTTATTTACAAGTTAAGCTATTATCATTGCTAAGTAAAGTTATTATTGTTAGTTTTATTAACAAGTTATCAAGAGTTGTGCAACAGGCACAAAAATTAAAATTAAAGGGCGGTGATGCTCAACTAGAAAATGTAACAAAAACAATAAACGCAAGCGGTGTTTGATAAGGTGGTGGTTGTATATCGCCCTCAAATTTTAGCAAAACCGTTAGGGGTAATATAGTGGTACTATAGCAAAGGAAATTTAAATGAAACAAAAAGAGACAACTACAAAAATAGCATTACAAGTAATAGGGTTATCCATAGTATTATTTGCAATTGTGACTGTTCCATATTATCTGAATTTTCATAATAGTAACATCTCAAGCAATACACAAGACTGGGGAGCATTTGGAAGTATGATTGCAGGAATTGTAGGAGTTATTAATGTTTCTGTCTTTATTATTCTTACCATTTATATTTCCAAACTAAGTTCTGAAAGTACGGAAAGACAAATATCTGTTCAAAAAAAGAATTTAATAACAGAGTTTAGGCAACGAGAGCTAAATAATATAGACAATAAGCTTGATAAAGCTGTTATTTTCAATGGTTATGAGCAGAAAGGGGAAATTATAAATGTTTATTCTCAAGTCTCAATTCACTTGACAAATTTTCAGAATCAACAAAAATTTCTATTTCCAATTTTAACAGAAAAGTTATTGAAAAATAGGGTTGATGTATTATTGGAAAACTATGACGTTATTTCATCATTAGTTGATAAATACCATGAAAAAGGAATGATGATGCCTAAAGACAAAGAAACTCTTGAACAAGCTCTTTCAATGATTATCACTTTGAAAAGTGAGTTTATAGAAGAGTTGCAGAAATTTATAATTGCTGAGATTGAAAAATAAAATACTACCCCTAATCGAGTAGATGGCCAGTGAGCTAACAGCCCACTGGTACACCTCTCACACCACTGTACGTACGGGTCTCGTATACGGCGGTTCGTTAGGTATCAGTGTCATCGCTCTTTACACCAACAACACCTTTGCCCGATTTTAGAATAAGGCTAGACTCAAATAAATGAGAGCTTCCTTATTGAATTTAAGACAACCTAACGTTCAGCCCTTCGCTACTTTGTGAGACCTCCACAGTTTCTATTTGTGGCTCATTTCCCGTAACTACTATGGCTTCTGCTGACTTCTTGTCATAACCAACTCGTGGTTGACAAGATATCCCCTGGTAAGAGCACTTTCCTTCCTCCAATTCCTGCCTGATCTACTACTTTGGTGTTTCTCTAAAAAAGAGTTAGGACGTCGACATGATGTGCTGCCTTATCCAACCTCATAGCCTCATATCAGGTTCCTGTTCGTCAGTACCAGATTTTGTAGTCTCGCTTCCTTCAGTGCATACCTCACGGTAAACCACCTTGCGACTTACTAATGCTTCCGAGAGTCACCTCGGCACATAAGGGACTTGCACCCTCTGGAAAATTAACATACTTATTGTTAGCTCGTTTGATCAAATATTTGCATATTTAAACTTTTTCAAGAGCTTACAAATAAGTGTGCTCTTGCTCATGCAGGGCACACATCGAGTAGATGGCCAGTGAGCTAACAGCCCACTGGTACACCTCTCACACCACCGTACGTACGGGTCTCGTATACGGCGGTTCGTTAGGTATCAGTGTCATCGCTCTTTACACCAACAACACCTTTGCCCGATTTTAGAATAAGGCTAGACTCAAATAAATGAGAGCTTCCTTATTGAATTTAAGACAACCTAACGTTCAGCCCTTCGCTACATTGTGAGACCTCCACAGTTTCTATTTGTGGCTCATTTCCCGTAACTACTATGGCTTCTGCTGACTTCTTGCCATAACCAACTCGTGGTTGACAAGATCTCCCCTGGTAAGAGCATTTTCCTTCCTCCAATTCCTGCCTGATCTACTACTTTGGTGTTTCTCTAAAAAAGAGTTAGGACGTCGACATGATGTGCTGCCTTATCCAAGCTCATAGCCTCATATCAGGTTCCTGTTCGTCAGTACCGGATTTTGTAGTCTCGCTTCCTTCAGTGCATACCTCACGGTAAACCACCTTGCGACTTACTAATGCTTCCGAGAGTCACCTCGGCACATAAGGGACTTGCACCCTCTGGAAAATTAACATACTTATTGTTAGCTCGTTTGATCAAATATTTGCATATTTAAACTTTTTCAAGAGCTTACAGATAAGTGTACTCTTGCTCATGCAGGGCACACACAATGGCTAATAAAGCATAAGTGAGCAGGCTAATTTTGGTCGGTTCGCAGTTTCGGCAAGCATCGCCAAATCGTTGATTTGGCTTTTGTAATGAAAAAGATAAAAACAAATACAACGCTTTGGCTTTGTGAAATTTGGAAGTGAGTACAGTTAATATCACTTACGCTTCATAGCCTGAACGTTAGGCACAAGCAAGGATGATGACGAAACGAAACCAACATATTGATAACTTAAATCAGTCAACTAATTGGATTGATTATTTGAAAGAAAATTCAGGACTTCCTGGAAAAAGAGCAAATCTTGAATTATTAAAAATTGTTACTGATTTAGGAGATGAGGACTTTTTTATGTCGTGTATTAAGTACGATGAGAATATTGCTCCAACAAATACTCAAGGGGAATTTGTTGCAATGTGCGGTGTGACAGGATTAGGGAAATTAATAAATGCTGGAAAACTTGACAATTTTCAATTAATGAGAGAATTTGCAAGTGATAGCAGGTGGAGAGTACGAGAAG
This sequence comes from Marinifilum sp., assembly GCF_965230805.1. Taxonomy (NCBI): domain Bacteria; kingdom Pseudomonadati; phylum Bacteroidota; class Bacteroidia; order Marinilabiliales; family Marinifilaceae; genus Marinifilum; species Marinifilum sp. Next base: position 199,609 of record NZ_OZ246019.1, read on the forward strand.
GTGTCGCCTTTGGATTACAAATAATTGGAGAAAAAAACTTCGATATTTTAATTCAAGGGATTAAAGAATGGACTAAAGGGAATGATTATGAAAAACGAGCTGTAGTGGCTGGACTGTGTGAACCAAAATTGTTGAAAGACCGAAATAACGCTAAAAGAGTTCTTGAGATATTAAATGAAATTATCGAATCAATTAAGTTTATTTCTGACAGAAAAAGCGAATCGTTTCGAGTCCTTCGAAAAGGATTAGGATATGGACTAAGTGTTGCAATAGTTGGTTATCCCGAAATTGGTAAAAATATTTTTGAGAAATTGAGAGATATAGTTGATAAGGACATTACTTGGATTTTACATGAAAATTTGAAAAAGAATAGATTAGAAAAAATGGATAAGAATTGGACTGATAAAATGAAGAATGCCAGTGCCTAATCGAGTAGGCAGCCGCTAGGCCATTAGCCTAGCGGAGAACCTCTCACACCACTGTACGTACGGGTCTCGTATACAGCGGTTCGTTAAGTTGTGGGGAAATTTTCTTGTAAATGTCAAGCATTGATTCGTAGCCACGCTTCTTCAATCGATCAAGAGTAATTGTAGTTCCAAGTATTGGACTTCGAGCAATTGCCCAACCTCCCATTCGAGAACGAGACCATGCATAGGCTTGACCCTGTTCTATTCCTAAACGAATCAGGTTTTTCCTTTTTCGTTCAGGCTTTTTCCAATGATGCCAGATACAATATCTGAGCCTGTTACGAACCCATCCATCAACATCTTGAAGTTTAACCAGCATACTAGCCATTCGGAAGTTGTTTACCCAACCTCTTTGAACCTCAGCAAGTTTTTGAATACGTTCTTCAAAACTCATAGGAGTCGTTTTGCGGGTGATGGTTTTTAGCTTTTGCTTTAAGTTTTTCCAACTCTTTTTGGAAACTACCAATTGATATTTGCCTCGTTCCCCTTTCTTGTAGGTTGGTACAAAGCCAAACCCTAAAAGGATGAAGTGAACTGGTCGGCGAATTCCACTCTTTTCCCTGTTGATTTTTAATTTTAGCTTGTCTCTTAAAAACTTGTAAATCGAATTCCCAACTTGTCGGGCTTGCGATTTTGTTTTAAAATAAATGCTAAAATCATCCGCATAGCGTACAAAGCGTAAGTTCTGGCGTTCCAGTTCTCTGTCCAGTTCATGCAACATGATATTGGACAAAAGAGGACTTAGTGGACTACCTTGTGGTACTCCTTTTCTTCGTTTGACCAGTTTGCCTTCAATTAAAATCGGGGCTCGCAGCCATTTACGAATCAGGCGCATTGTTTCTCTGCATTTTATCTTTCGATAAAGTAACTGCAATAGGTAGCAGTGATCCACTTCATCAAAGAAAGTTTGCAGGTCGATATCTACAATATGCTGAAAGCCATCGTTAATATATCCCTGTGCTTTCATGACTGCCTGATGCAGACTTCGCTTTGGTCGAAATCCAAAACTATTGTCTGAGAATTCAAACTCGAATTTTGCCGTGATGATCTGCAATACCGCTTGCTGAAGCAAACGATCGGTTACGGTCGGAATACCCAATAAGCGCATCTTTCCGTTCCCTTTTGGAATCTCCACACCTAAAATCGCATGGGGCAAATACTTTCCTGTACGAACCTTTTCAGTCAGCTCATCCCGATTAATCGACATGAGGTCTGTAAGTTTGGTTACAGGCATATGATCAACACCTGCAGAACCGTGGTTCTTTTGAACCCCGTACATGGCTCGTAATAAGTTCTTGCCTGTTAGTATTTGCTCAATCATTTTAATTACTTTTTCCCTGTTCCGCTTAATGCAAGGCTAGAATCATAAGAAAGCTTCCTTGCAACATTTGGAACAACTTAACGTTCAACCCTTCACTATTTTGTGAGACCTCCATGGTTTCTATTCATGGCTCGTTACCAATAGCTAATATGGTATCTGCTGACTTCTCAGTACAACTAACCCGTAGTTCCTGAGATATCCCCCGGTAAGAGCATTTTCCTTCCTCCAATTCCTGCCTGATCTACTACTTTGGTGTTTCTCTAAAAAAGAGTTAGGACGTCGACATGATGTGCTGCCTTATCCAACCTCATAGCCTCATATCAGGTTCCTGTTCGTCAGTACCGGATTTTGTAGTCTCGCTTCCTTCAGTGCATACCTCACGGTAAACCACCTTGCGACTTACTAATGCTTCCCAGAGTCACCTCGGCACATAAGGGACTTACACCCTCTGGAAAATTAACATACTTATTGTTAGCTCTTTTGACTAAATATTTGCATATTTAAACTTTTTCAAGAGCTTACAAATAAGTGTGCTCTTGCTCATGCAGGGCACACACACGCGGTCATAAAACATTGCGCAGATAGTGCTATATTTGGACGAAATAGCATTTAATCAACGGTTTAGCGGGCAGACAAGTTTGTGCTTCGAAATCCTCAACGATTTTATACCGCCATCCGTTGTAGCCAATTAATACAGATCTATCGATGGAATTATTACTAAAATTAGGAGATGAAAAATATATCAATGATATGTATGACAAGGAATATTTGTTTTTTAATAATCTGTCCGCTTTTAGAAATAAAGAAAAAGATACAGCTGGAAGGTTAGATCCAAGAGAAGCAAATATTAATTTAATACAAGGAGATTGGATAAAAATAACACTTCCTGATGGCAAAGAAGTAGAATTTAATAAAGGAAACAATCTATTAAATTGCCAAATAAATGAATTTTACTCGACTATTCCTGGTAATATTTGTTGTCTGTATAGACTTGAAATAGATGAGGAATACAGACCTAAAAAGCTAAATTCAAGAATATATGAACTTGGCAATAAGGCTATTCTCATACTAGATAAGGTTAAATTTTTCCAAATCCTCGACAAATCAATAGAAGATTTAGGCTATGGATATACAAGAAAAAAAGTCGAATACTATAATCCAAAAATCTTTAATGGTGAATTGTCTTTTCACCATAAAGACAAAGCTTATTCTTTTCAAAATGAATATCGAGTATTAATAAAATCAAATGGAAAAGAACCAATTTCAGTACCAATGAAAGGTCTAAAAGACATTTCATGCATCTTAAATGTAGAACATATTAAAAACCTAAGAATAGAAAAGATTGGGTAACTGGCTACAATCGAGTAGATGGCCAGTGAGCTAACAGCCCACTGGTACACCTCTCACACCACCGTACGTACGGGTCTCGTATACAGCGGTTCGTTAAGTTGTGGGGAAATTTTCTTGTAAATGTCAAGCATTGATTCGTAGCCACGCTTCTTCAATCGGTCAAGAGTAATTGTAGTTCCAAGTATTGGACTTTGAGCAATTGCCCAACCTCCCATTCGAGAACGAGACCATGCATAGGCTTGACCCTGTTCTATTCCTAAACGAATCAGGTTTTTCCTTTTTCGTTCAGGCTTTTTCCAATGATGCCAGATACAATATCTGAGCCTGTTACGAATCCATCCATCAACATCTTGAAGTTTAACCAGCATACTAGCCATTCGGAAGTTGTTTACCCAACCTCTTTGAACCTCAGCAAGTTTTTGAATACGTTCTTCAAAACTCATAGGAGTCGTTTTTCGGGTGATGGCTTTAAACTACCAAGCAATCTGTCACTACTCAAGCAAAAACGAACGTCTGCGGAGAAAATCATTATCATTTAGAGCATATTTTGCGGAGAATATTTGAAATGCGGAGAATAGATAGTATATTTACCGCATAATTTGCGGAGATATGGCGTTTTACATTCACAACAGAGATAATTGGACTGATTTCAATTGGAATGACAAGAAAGTTCTACTGAAACTAAGTGAAACTAGGAACTTACAAGGAAAACTGCTAGGACGGATGGAGTCGCTTGGATTTGATTTACAAAATGAAGCGATACTGAATACACTGACACTAGAAATCGTTAAGTCATCTGAAATTGAAGGAGAAATCTTAGAGACAGAACAAGTGCGTTCTTCCATTGCACGTAGACTTGGGATTGACATTGCAGGTGCAATCGAATCTGAAAGGCATATTGATGGTATCGTAGAAATGATGTTAGATGCAACGCAGCGATATGACTTACCTCTTACAAAAGAACGATTATTTGGATGGCATTCGGCATTGTTTCCTACTGGTTGGAGTAACATGTTTAAAATAACAGTAGCTGATTGGAGAAAGGACATAAAAGGTTCAATGCAAGTTGTGTCAGGACCATTGGGAAGAGAAAAGGTTCATTTTGAAGCTCCAGCAGCAGAACGGATAGACTCTGAAATGGAGAAACTTCTTGATTGGATTGAAACAGAAAAAGAAGTTGACCCTGTTCTAAAAGCTTCAATATCGCATTTATGGTTTGTAACAATACATCCATTTGAAGATGGAAACGGTAGGATAACAAGGGCAATAACTGAAATGATATTGGCTCGCTCAGACAATAGTGTTAAAAGATTTTATAGTATGTCAGCTCAGATAAGAGTTGAGCGGAAACAATACTATGAAGTATTAGAAAGAACGCAGAAAGGAGATTCTGATATATCTGAATGGATTTTGTGGTTTTTAGAATGTTTGCAAGAAGCTATAAATTCAACTTACGAAGTACTTCAAATAGTTTTGCAAAAAGCGGAATTCTGGAAAACTCATTCATCTACTATTTTAAATGAACGACAGCAAAAAATGATTAATAGATTACTTGACGGATTTACAGGTAAGCTCACAACTACAAAGTGGGGGAAAATTTGTAAATGTTCTCAAGACACTGCTCTAAGAGATATTCAAGACTTAATTAAAAAGGATATTTTACAAAAAGAACCCAGTGGTGGAAGAAGTACAAATTACCAATTAGTAGAAATGCCAGTCGGTAATCGAGTAGGCAGCCGCTAGGCCATTAGCCTAGCGGAGAACCTCTCACACCACTGTACACACGGGTCTCGTATACAGCGGTTCGTTAAATTGTGGGGAAATTTTCTTGTAAATGTCAAGCATTGATTCGTAGCCACGCTTCTTCAATCGATCAAGGGTTATTGTAGTTCCAAGTATTAGACTTTGAGCAATTGACAAAGCCGATTGATACAGCTCCCATCCAAAACACTGAAATGTTCAAATTGAATCTTGCAATGAGCTAGATGGAGTTTGTGCTTTTTGGTACATTTGGAATAAAGCGTTTTGCCTTAACTTGAACGCTGCTAGTTTAATTTTAAATAAGTGAGTATATGTATCAAAGGGACTATGTTTTAAGAATGATTGAGATGATTGGTGAATTGATCACTAAAGTTTTAGGTTTATTAAAAAAAAGAACACAAAAAAAGCAGATCAAGTTCTTGAGAATGCATATCGCGAATTTTTGAAAGAAGATGCATCTTTTTTTAGGGGCTTACCAAAAAAAAACTTACCAGCAGTCTGTTACAAGAACACAACTATACCGATGAACATCTGCAGGTATTAGCAGAGTTATTTTATGCTGAAGCTGAAATACAAAAAGAAAAAAAAACAAGTAACTCTTGCAAACGAATATTATGAGAAATCTTTAATTCTGTTTCGCTTTGTTGAAAACAATTCAGAAAACTTTTCAATGCATTTACAAAAAAGAATAGAACTGATTCAAAACAATTTTGAAAATGAATAAAATCATGACAAAGTTCATGTTCTAAAAGACCTTTATTTATTGGTGTTTAAAATGGGAAACTACTACATTTGCAAGCAACCAATGTAAATTGTTGAAATGAGTTTTTTTAATCCGAAATCAAAAGCAGATATTGCTCTAAAATATTTCCATAAACCTCCTGGATACTACAATTGTGCGCAAGCAATTTACAAAACTTTTCAGGAGGAATATCAAATTACAAACGAAGAGATTGTTGATTTTGCCAAATATGGTAATGGTAAAGCTCAGGATGGTTTTTGCGGTGCGTACTTTGCTGCTCTTGATCTTTTAAAGGACAAACCACAATTGGCTGAAGATTTTAAAAGCAGGTTTAGAGAAAAAACAGATTATCTAAGCTGTTTTGATATCAGGTTCAATGACACCATGTCATGCAAAAACCTTGTAAAATTGGCTGCCCACCTATTGGACGAGATTGATCCTGTTAAAAAGGAAACTGAATGAAACCGATTCTTGTTAGTGCCGCAATTATCAGAAAAGGTGACTCAATTCTGGTTGCTCAAAGAAATCATCAAGACGAATTGGGTTTGAAATGGGAGTTGCCAGGAGGAAAAGTAGAGCCGGGTGAAAGTGTTGAAGAATGTATAGTTCGTGAATTATTCGAAGAATTTGGTATCCAATCTAAAGTTAGAGGATACCTAGGCGAAAACATTCACAACTATGGAAATAAATTGGTTTGGTTAAAAGCATTTTTCGTGGATCACGTATCAGGAGAATTTGAATTAAGAGTCCATCAAAATATCCAATGGGTAAAATTTTCAGAATTAAAAGATATAGATTGGGCACCTGCTGATGTCGCACTTATTAAAATGCTATTGCAGAATTATCAATCCATTAACTGATTTACCGAATCTCGCAAAAAATCACGAGTGTGATAATCCTCATCTATAATTTTGCTATTCCAGACAACAATATCCAAATCGATCACCCTAGGACCAAATTTGGGTAAAGATCTGTCTCTTCCCATCCTGTCTTCAAGCCTTTTAATATAATTTCTGAACTCATCAATATCATGGTGCGTATCAACTTTAACAGCACCATTAATAAAATCATCCTGATCGGTAATTCCTATTGGAGCAGTCTTTATCCAGGAAGAGTGTCTGCCAACCCTATGATCCTTTGCAAGCAAACACAACACCTTTTTAATGTTATCTATAGGATTAATATTTGATCCTATTCCAATGATACACGAGTTCATAGTAGGTAATTTAAGTTTTACGTTTAGCTTCTAATTCTATTGAAACTGATTCTGCAAACCTCAATGCGTGTGGTTTGTCTACTTCCACTCTTGCCCATTCTACTTTTGGATTCAGCATAATTAAATCCAGAATTTGCTGCGTCAGGTTTTCAAGCATTCTAAACTTTCCATCCTGTACCAAGGCAATTACTTTTTTTGTAATTACTTTATAGTTGTATGAGTTGTCAACATCGTCTCTTTTTATGGCTACATTAACATCTGTATCAATTGTCATGTTAATTACAACATCCTGTTTGTTACGCAGCTCTTCAGGATTAAAGCCAATATATGTTCTTATTAATAAATTTTTAATTCGAATTATTGCCATAAGTTATTTTTATAAGAGTTGTTCTCCTCCATCGCAGTATAAAATCTGTCCGGTTAAATTTCCATTACTTAACACATAATCTACAGATAGTAGGATCGGCTTTAAACCACCAGGAATCTTCATAGGAGTTTTCTTTGCCAAATTGTCTAGATAATCCTGTCCTTTTCCTTCTGGAGGCAGGCTAGCACCTGGAGCGATTCCGTTTACTCTAATGTTGGGGCCACATTCCAAAGCCATCATTTTTGTAAGATGCGCTAATCCTACTTTAGAAATACAATATGCCGCATGAGAGCTCGAATAACCAGATATTCTTGTATCTAAAAAATTAATAATTAAACCTTTCTTATTATTCAAAACAAAATCTCTCGATAGTATAAACGGAGCTTTTAAATTCACATCCATTTGCTGATTATATAGGTTAACGTCGGTTTCCCTAATGATACCGGGATCAAAAACGGATGCATTATTTACCAACACATCCAATCTTTCAAAACAGTTCATTACTTTGTCAATAAACTGCTCAAGTTCAAACTCATTACTTAAATCGCAATGAAATATTTTAAATTTCTGTAACGGATAGGAGTTAATCAATTTTGCTTGTAATTCAAGAGCTTCTTTTTTAGATGAATTGTAGTGCAAAGCAATATTAAACCCCTTAGAAGCTAAATGTTCAGAAATCTCCTTTCCTATTCTTTTAACTGCTCCGGTTATAAGCACATTTTTTGAAATCATTTTCTTTGATATTAACACTTTACCCTAAATTTAGTCAATATTCAAACTTCAATAAAATTTATTATAAGATAATTTAAAGATTCACAGAAAATATAATTTTATAATCACTATTTTTGATGCTCATATTAATTATTTTAAAAACCATTTAGATCAAATGACAAATATTAGAATAGAAACTGATCTTAAGGGAAAATGTCCTGAGCTTAAGCTCGGTATTATTCAATGCGAGCTTGATACAACTGAAGATTGCCCAGAACTTTGGAAAGAAATAAATGAGTGCATTAAAAGAAGGGAAAAAGAATTAGATCCTGAAAAAATAAGACAGCTAAGTGGCATAAAAAGTACAAAAGCGGCTTATCGAAAAGTTGGAAAAGAACCGAGTAGGTACAGACCTTCAGCCGAAGCCCTACTAAGAAGGGTTGTAAGTGGCAAAGGATTATACAAAATTAATAATGTAGTTGATCTGTTAAATCTTGTTTCAATAAAAAGCGGATTCTCAATTGGAGGCTATGATGTAGATAAAATTGCTGGAGAAATACGATTTGGTATTGGCAAAAAAAATGAGGAATACAATGGAATTGGACGTGGAGAATTGAATATTGAATGTTTACCTATTTTTAGAGATGACAAAGGTGCTTTTGGAAGTCCCACCAGTGATTCTATTCGCACTTCTATCACCATCAACTGCTCTAATTTCCTGATGATAATCATTAGTTTTCAGGGAGACAATGATTTGCTAAAAGCTATGAACCTAGCTTTAGCATTACTTCAAAAACATGCTAAAGCACACAATATTGAGACTCAAATCATATAATATCACTATTATCATAAAATTAGACTCATTCTTTTATTCTATTATGTTTATTCTTCGTAAAAAAATATCGCCATAGTTATTAGCGTGCAGCTCGTTTCATCATATAACTGATATAAAATCGTAAGATTCGAAAACAATTTTCGAATCTTACGTTTCAAGTTTGTGAAGTATTGTTATTGCAGTACAAATTTAATCACAGAAGTGTAAGCTACTTTTACCGGCTTACCTCGTTGCTTTCCCGGCGAAAAATTAGGTAAATTCTGAATTACTCGAATTGCTTCCTTATCTAATGAAGGATCAACTCCTCGTAAAATTTCAACATCATAAATACCTCCATCTTTACCAACTACGAATTTTACAAACACTCTACCTGTAATCCCATTTTCCTGTGCGATTATAGGATATTTTATGCTTTTATAAATGTGTCGATAAAGTTCAATATCCCCTTCTTTTCGGCTTTTACAGATATCCGGGCGAAAAATTGGCATTTCTTCTACAACTACAAAAATTTGAGCTTCATCCAGCTCCTCCTCTTCAGAGACTACTTCACGAATAGGTTGGATATCAATTTCAGTTTCCTGATTAATATCATCCTCTGCAATTTCTAGCTCTTCTTCTAGTTCGACATCATCATCCACAATGGTAATCACATCCGCAACTTTGATTTTAGGAGGTGGTTTGGGTACAGCCTTTATTTCTTCCTGCCTGGTAATTGGAACCATTTCCTCATCGATTGTAAATTCACTGTCAGACTTAAAACTAAGCGTTTCTTTTACATTCGATTTCCATTCAAATGAAACAAAGGTAACCGCCAAAGCCACGACCATCCCAATTTCAAAGAACAAGGATTTTCGTTTTTCCAAATCGGCCTTTGGATTCTTTTTAGGAATCATAGCTGTTCATTTTAAATGGTAACAAGATGTTAACAACAATAGCCATTCTTCAAGTACGAATCATTTAGAAATCATACTAAAATACTGACCAAATGAGAGGGTGAATCAAAGAACGTTTTACTTCTTTATGGTACGAATTTTAGTTTTTATTGTTTCAGTCATTCAATTAAATAAAGACTGATTATCAACTCATTGCAACTTAAAATTTACAAAAGCAGAATAATAAACCGGAACAGGCTTCAATCTTTGCATACCAGGTTTAAATTTTGGCAAGTTTTGTAACACCCTAATCACTTCATTATCCAGCAAAGGATCAACAGATCGGGTTATTTGAATATCGGAAATATCACCAGTTTTAGTGACAACAAATCGAACAAAAACTCTACCTTGAATTGATGATTCTTGTGCGGCAATCGGATACCTAACTGATTTCTGCAAAGTCATAAACAAGTCAAGATTGCCTTCTTTGTAAGTACTATTCTTATCAGGATTAAAAATTGGCATATCTTCAACAATTGGAAATGGTGCTTCCTCAACATCCTCTTCAACTTGTTCCCAAACAGTTTCTAAAACCACTTCATCATCAATACCACTCATATTATCGAGAGGATCGTACGAATCTGTCTCGTCATTATTATCAATTAGTAAAGGTTTTATAAATTCTATTTTCTTTACTTTAGGAGCTTTCTTAGGTTTTTCCGGCTCACGATAAGTAATCGGGATTAACATTTCCACGTCACCTAATACATCTAGAACCACATCTTTGGGATCATCATACGGTACTTTATATTCGAATGCCATTAAAACTAGCATAAAACTGAAAATAAGTCCAAACTGTATGAACATGATTCTATTTTTCTCTAAATTATATTTTGGATCTTTCTTTTCTTTCATAGCTTTTCATTTAATAATTCAACAATTAACCGTTAAACTATCTTTTTAGTTATTGTAGATAAAAAAATTATTGCAGCACAAATGAAATATATCCACTAAACCATACATTCACTGGTTTATTCCGTTGCATTCCAGGTTTAAATTTTGGTAAACTCCTCACCACCCTAATAGCTTCCTCATCCAGAGAAGGATCAGCCGATCGAACAACCTCAATATTGGATATTTCTCCTGTTCTGGTAACCACAAATCTTACATATACCTTACCTTGAATACCATTCTCTTGCGCAAGGATAGGATAACGGGTCATTTTCTGCATGGTAATAAACAAATCGCGCTGTCCTTGTTCGTAAGTTTTGTTTTTCTTTGGATTAAAAATTGGCATTTGCTCTACCTTAACATACGGTATACTTTCATCAACTAATTCATCATCTTCAGCAACATCACGAATATCATAATCATCATCCTCTGATAATTCAGAATCCTCAATCTCCAGATCTTCAATTTCCTCATCATCTTCAGTTAATAACAGTTCCGATAACTCCATTAATTTAATCTTAGGCTGCTCCTTTGGTTTGGGTTTATCTTGAACAGTAACCGGAACCATTTCTTCTATTTCATCAATAATATCAATAGCTAATTCATCGGAATATGTTACTTGTGATCGATACTCAAATGCAGCTAAAACAATTAAAAAACTTAATAAAAATCCGATTTGTAAGAAAATTCCTCTTTTCTTTTCTAAATCGTAACGGGGATTCTTTTTCACTTCCATAACATTGAATTTTGGTTAGACAATAAATTGATTTTAGTCTTATTCCTAAAAAATAAGTTGACACAACTATCTTTTTAGTTATTATGAATAAAAAAATATTAATTCAACGTAAAACGAATAGGAATTGTATAACTAACTTTTACTTTTACACCGTACTGCTCTCCCGGAATCCAATAAGGCATACTATTAATTACACGCAAAGCTTCCTGATTCAACTCAATATTAGCTCCTTTAATTATTCTTGCATGAGACACACTACCATCCTTATTTACATTGAACCTTACAAAAACTTTTCCTTCATATCCTTGTTCAACAGCTAATACGGGATATTTTATATTTCTTGCCACCCATTTCCTCAAATTTTTACTTCCTCCTGGGAATTGTGGCATTTTTTCAACCACGGTATAGGAACTACTATAAGTTTCTAAATTCACTAAATTCTCCGAATGATAATCCGAAGCATTCTTAATCTTTTCGAATACAGAGTTTCTGGCTACAATTGGCTGTTCTATGTCAAAACCTTCCAATTTGAAATCAATTGGCAATGTATAAGCAACATTTACCAAATTCCCCTTGTGTTTACCTGGAGTCCATTTTTTTAGACTCGAAACCACTCTTAAAGCTTCTTTATCAAGCTCAGGCGATACTCCTCTATTAATATATACGCTTTTTACATCACCTGATTTACCCACAACAAAGCTTACATATACCTTCCCTTCAGTTTTATTTATCTGTGCTTTTTTAGGGTAGTGAATCTCATTAGCAATATAATCTTTCAATACATTGATTCCTCCGGGATATTCCGGCATTATATCTGCAATGCGATAAATCTGATTTGGATTAACCTTCTCTTTATAGGTTAATGTAGACATTCCACTTTTAAAATTTCCATGTACAAAATTCACATCATCATCTGGAAAGTTCGCAGGTTGCAGGTCAGTAAAGGAATATAACTGCCTTAATCCTCCAGGAATAATTTCATTGAAAGAAATGTTATTGGATAGCTTTTCCTCTTCCTCTATGGTAAAAGCAAAGGCTGATAACAACAAAAGAACTATGGGAATCAAAAGAATTAACTTCACTAGGGCTACTTTTGGAGTTTTTATTTTCCCTAGCATCGAAATTCTCTTCTTTAAAGTGGATTGTCCAAAGTTGTTTGCTAATCTAAACAAATCCCCTCCAGCAAATTGATTTACAATGTGCATTTTATACTCGCTCGGGTTTACATCTCCGCTAACAACCTTATCATCTGCCAAATATTCATGCACTTCCTGTATAGAATACTTATACATCCACACCAATGGATTAATCCAAAAAACAACTGTTAAAATTTCCAATACCAATAAATCAAAAGTATGCAATTGATCAACATGAACTCGCTCATGCTCAAATATAGCTGCAAAGCCGGGCTTTTGATAATCTTTATCACTTACGAATATTGAGTTTAAAAATGAAAAGGGCGGATAATCCTCATTCATTACAATCAATTTCATTCCATTTTCATTAATTCTTTTGTTGGTTCTCATCCAAATCAACAACTGAATTAAATTTTTAAAAAATCGAAGAGCCAATAAGAATAAACCTATCAGGTAAACGATTCCGATATACTGATACCAATTGATGCGTTTATCTGCAGTAATCACAACTTCCTGTAGCACATTTGCACTTAAATACTGTTGAGAAGTTAGCACTACAGCATTTAACATTGAGTAATCAGACGAAACCGGATCCACTGCTGGCTGGAATGGAATTTTAAGGGAAGGTATAAGCAAGGATGCTCCTAATGTCAGCATTAAAAAAACTCGATTGATCCTGAAGAAGGTATCCCTCTTCAAGAACAACCAATACAAAGCATAAAAAAATGCCATGCATATTGCTGACTGCAAAAAATATAGAATAATGCTTGTTACCATTCCCTAAATTAATTTACGAGCTTTGCTTTTTAATTTGCTCTTCTACCATTTTTTTAACTTCTTCTAGTTCTGATAAACTAACTTGCTCTTCTTTAGCAAAGAAAGATACCATATCACGATATGAGTTAGAAAAATAGTTTCGAACAAATCCTTTCATAAACTTACGCGTGTACTCTTTTTTAGTAATCAATGGATGATATCTATGACTCTTTCCAAATGCAACATGCCCTACAAATCCTTTTTTCTCCAGAATTCGCACAATTGTTGAAATGGTATTATAAGCTGGTTTTGGCTCAGGTATGCGTTCTATAACTTCCTTTACAAAGGCACTTTCAAGTTCCCAAAGTATTTGCATCACCTGTTCTTCAGCTCTGGTTAATTCTTTCATTATTAAATGTTTTATGTAAAGTGGGACAAATTGTTTTGCTTTATTGATAGTATCATTTAAACTTCAGACATAAATATATAACTATATTTTTAGTTTTACAACCCTTATAAATAATTTGCAATGACTGCACTTTAATACACCATTACTTATACCGGTTTTATTTGTAAAATGAGATTTAGATTGTTTTTGAGAATCTTGAGTTTAGTCAAGGCTAAAAATAGAGGCATAGCAATAGTTTTTAACGAAGAATAAACTTATTCAGACAAAAGAATGAGACTTATTTCAAGCTAATACTTGTATTACTCAACCAAAAATGATCTACTTTCTGACAAACTCAAATTCAGAAATCCATAAAATAAGCTAGAGTTTGATATCAAATGAGTCGGCATCAAGATATACTGGAAACTTTTCTCTAAAATCATTCAATTGTCGCAAATCAATTGTAAATGTTTTATTTTCCGATTTGTAGTCTTCACATTTGCCCACTACTTTTCCTCTGGCATCAATAAGACAAGAATTTCCTGAATAGCTAATATTCATTCCATCTTCTCCAACTCGGTTAACACCAACAGCATAAGCTTGGTTCTCTATCGCTCTAGCTTTTAGCAATACATTCCAAACGTCTTTGCGAGCCTCAGGCCAATTGGCAACATATAGTAAAAGATCATACTCGTTGTTTCCACGACTCCAAACAGGAAATCGCAAATCGTAACACACCAAAGGACAAATGCGCCATTTTCCTATTCTAAAAATGCTTCGTTCATTCCCGGGATGAAAATGTTTGTCCTCCTCTCCCATTCGAAACAGATGGCGTTTATCGTATTTTGCAACAAAACCATCTTTATCAACACATAACAAGCGATTATAACAACTACCATCCCCCCTAACAATAATACTTCCCACAATTACTGCATCCAGCTCCTTTGCATTTTTTTGCATCCATTTAAATGTCTCATAAGCCCTATCAGCTATACGTTCTTTATCATCCATCATAAAACCGGAGCTAAACATTTCTGGCAAGATCACAAGGTCTGAACTACCTTTTAACTCTTGAAGTTTCTTTGTAAATCGATTTAGGTTCTCGTTTACATCCCCCCAAACCAAATCGGATTGCACCAAACTAACACGAAGTAGATCTCTCATGATAAAAATAATTTATAATCCTGTCGAAAATCTTTCAGGATGCTTAGGTTTCGAATTTGTATAATTGCCTTTAATCTTCTTTAAATCCTCCTCTACATTACCTGTCGGATAAAAAGGCTCACCACAAGATAAGGTTTTGTTTTCATAGTTAATTTCGGCTAGATAAATAGGAACATTTGCTTTTAGTGCTATAAAGTAAAAACCTTTTTTCCAGTCACTCCTCATACTTCTGCTCCCTTCTGGCGCTATTGAAATATAAAGCGAATCTCTTTTAGAAAATTCTTCAGCTAACTGATCGGTCATATTTCCCTTTTTGCTGCGATCCACTGGTATTACACCCCATGATTTTAAAAGATACTTTAATGGAAAAACATACAATTCCTTTTTCATTAAAATGGTGGTTTTTACATTGTGTGATAGAAAAGCCAACTTTCCCCAAACAAAATCCCAATTAGATGTGTGAGGTACCGCAATAATTACTGCTTTTTTAACTTCAGGAACTTCTCCAATAAAATTCCAGCCGAACATTTTCATAATCAGGCTACTTATTCTTGCTCTCATATATATTTGATTAAATCAAATGCAAAACAATTAATTCTTTATCGGTAAAACAACCCATATTCGAATAAATTCTCTGAAAATAGCGCAGAATGGGGTAAATATTCCTTTAAAAATTATTTACTTTTGCAAAATCATATTATTCTAACATTTATTAAGACTTACACTAAAAACAGATTCACCTTGGCTTTTATACAGAAAGACACAATTTTCTCAGGAAAGTGGTTTTATAATTATTCATTGGTTATTACCGGAGCATTTATTATGGCTGCGGGCTTTGTATTTTTTATTGTTCCTCACAATTTGGTTCCAGGTAGTATTTACGGAATTGGAA
The DNA here is from genome assembly GCF_965230805.1 of Marinifilum sp. Taxonomy (NCBI): domain Bacteria; kingdom Pseudomonadati; phylum Bacteroidota; class Bacteroidia; order Marinilabiliales; family Marinifilaceae; genus Marinifilum; species Marinifilum sp. The sequence continues at coordinate 215,274 of NZ_OZ246019.1, forward strand.
TTGTGATCAACAAATTAACTCAGGGACTATTTCCTCAAGGTTTGTTTGGTGTTTTAAATCCTGATGATTATTCCGGATTGTTTTCTTCTATTCTGTATCATTTTATGGATTACTCGAATGACTTGTTTCGAAAATTTGGGGGAGGAATACCAGTAGGAATTGCCAGTTTACTCATTAATGTGCCGATAAGTCTTATCGGAATTAAAGTATTAGGACCTCGTTTTGGTATCAAAACCTTTCTGTCGTTTATTTTATGTGCATTATTTATAGATACAATTACAGCTTGGTGGGGAGTAATTCCATTGGTTGATGATGTTTTGCTATCTTGTATTTTTGGAGGAATTTTAATTGGATTTGGGTTAGGATTAATACTTAAAGCAAGAGCCACTTCTGCTGGTTCGGATATTTTGGCAATGATTGTTGCTAAACTTTCAAAAACACCTCTTGGGCAAACTGTTATCTATATTGATTTTTTAATTGTTTTAAGTTGCTTATACATTAAAGCCGATTGGCAAATCCCACTATACTCGTTGGTTGTTTTATATATTACCGGAAAGGTTACTGATATTACCTTACAAGGATCTTCGTACGAAAAAGCACTCTTTATCATTTCGGACAAATACGAAGAAATTAAAACCAAGGTTATTGGTGATTTAAACCGAGGCGGTACATTTCTAAAAGGAACAGGAATGTACGATGGAGAAGAAAAAAATATGATCTTCATGGTTGTTAACCGCCGCGAATTATCGATGCTACAGGACTATATTCATTCAATCGATCCTAATGCATTTGTTACCGTGATGGAAACCAATGAAATTCTGGGAAAAGGCTTTAAATCACTAAAGGACAAGCCTGCTTAAGCAATATTGTTAAGATTGTTTTTTGAACTTAGAAAATATCTTTCGGGATTTGTCCGACTGCAATTCTTTAACTTGTTTTAATAGGAAATCGGAGCCTGAAATCGGAATATCTGCATTTCCAATTTTAAGAAACATCCTTAGTAAATCTCCATCCGTTTTAGGGATCTCGGTCAAATCCATTCGCGATAAGAAAAGTCGCAACTGCTCTTCTTCCTCAATGGTGGTAGTGCCTAAGTAATACTTAGATAGTAATTCATGACAACTAAATTCGTTCAAACACCCTAACGGGTCTACCTTATTGCGCATTAGTTTACGAGAACTTGAAAGAATCGAAATCACATTACTAATTCCAACTTCTACGATCACGGATATCTCTTCGATACTCAACCGTGCCAGTGATCTAAGGCATATTACTTCGGATTCTAAAGAGCTTAAATCTTTAAGAAGCAAACAAAATTTCTTTAACAAAGGATCCACCTCTTCTGATTGTTCAAAATCTGCAACAGAACACTGTGAAGACTGATTGCTCAAAGCCTTTATTCTGGCCAAAGAACCTGCAATTTTAAAAGCCTGATACAAATCTGTTAGATCCATATCTGATCTTTTCTCCCAACACTCTTCCATAGTTTTAGAAACAACCATCAGGGTTTCTTCATGGTTCTTTAAAATACAAAATACGTAGTAGTATATCTTATTCGCATTGGAAAAGATAAAAGCATTAAAATAAGATTTGTCCATTAGTCAAGTAGTAGTTTTTGTATCAAAGCGATACCTTTTTATAATTGGCGGTTATACCTCAAAATTTGGCAAATGTTACAAATACAGGGCAAAATTTTCTTGATAAAATAAAAAGGACAAAAGAAGGAATCTTATTTTGTGGTAATACTGATAAAATATCCAGGCATGAACATCTGATTTTTTGTATCAGATTTTTTTTCGAAATCAGATCAATAGAATTACGAGTTTAGGGCTTTTAGATTTTCAGAAAAAAGCGAGCATTATTATACTCGCTTAACAATGTGTTTTCTATTTCAAAGGTGAATTTGGTTCCTTAGCCATATGCTTATAGGTTAGTTTCTCTAACAAACTTGGGAACCATTTTTTCAACCAAACAGTTAGTTTGCCTTCCATAAAGGTCATAATCAGTTCTCTTTTTCTTTTCACCACGGCATTGGCTATTAATCTTGCACACTCCTCAGCACTCATCATTTTGTCCTCATCTCTGGGAGTTTCGCCTTGAGAAGAACCATCTGCCGTTAAAGCAACATTTCTTACGTTTGATGCAGTAAAACCTGGGGCTGCAACCAATACATGTACTCCTGTTTTTAGATTTTCAACTCGCAATGTGTCTAAAAACCCTCTAATTGCATATTTCGATGCTGAATATCCGGTACGTGCCGGCAATCCAATATATCCTGCAATTGAAATTACTCCAACCACCGAACCCATTGTTCTTGTAATGTGTGGCATGGCATATTTGGTACAATACACAGTCCCCCAAAAATTCACGTCCATTAATTGTTTAATCACCGATAAATCCAAATCGGCAAACATCGCTCGCATCGAAATGCCTGCATTATTAATCAATACATCAACAGCACCAAACCTTTCAACCGCTTTCTCAATCAAATTCTTACAATCACCCTCGATGCTTACATCCGTTTTTACCGATAGTACTTCGTTTCCTTTTACAAGGATTTCCTTTTCCACTTCTTTTAATTTTTCAGTATTTCTTGCGGCAAGTACAATTTTAGATCCGCGCGAAGCAAACTCGAATGCCAATGCTTTACCAATACCAGATGAAGCTCCGGTGATTACAACAATTTTATCATTCATAAGGAGTAACTATTAAGCAATTTTTTTTGTCCTAAAATGTGGACTTAAATAATGAATGACAAAATTAGAATTATTTTTTTACTGATATTGGCGAATAGGTAGATTTTTACACAATGAAACATCTATGTTTTTTCACTTGTTTTCGCATTAAAGTCAGACATTATCATAAGCAAAGAAAGAAGTTTTTAAGTGATTGTAATTTTTTTTCATTTTTTTTTCGGTTTTATATCAATTTACCAACCAATGATATAAAGTAAATAGCGCTTATTTCATGGCTTAAAAACCTAAAAATTCCGCCAAATTGAGTTTGCGATTTTAATTTAATCGCTCTATATTTGCATCGCTTTAAAAAACAAAGCACACAAGTTGATTCCTTAGCTCAGCTGGTAGAGCACAACACTTTTAATGTTGGGGTCCTGGGTTCGAACCCCAGAGGGATCACAAAAAGACAAGCAAAGTCTTTACAAAAAATCAGCACGATTCCTTAGCTCAGCTGGTAGAGCACAACACTTTTAATGTTGGGGTCCTGGGTTCGAACCCCAGAGGGATCACAAAAAGACAAGCAAAGTCTTCACAAAAAAATCAGCACGATTCCTTAGCTCAGCTGGTAGAGCACAACACTTTTAATGTTGGGGTCCTGGGTTCGAACCCCAGAGGGATCACAAAAAGACAAGCAAAGTCTTCACAAAAAAATCAGCACGATTCCTTAGCTCAGCTGGTAGAGCACAACACTTTTAATGTTGGGGTCCTGGGTTCGAACCCCAGAGGGATCACGAAAAGACAAGCAAAGTCTTTACAAAAAATCAGCACGATTCCTTAGCTCAGCTGGTAGAGCACAACACTTTTAATGTTGGGGTCCTGGGTTCGAACCCCAGAGGGATCACGAAAAGACAAGCAAAGTCTTTACAAAAAATCAGCACGATTCCTTAGCTCAGCTGGTAGAGCACAACACTTTTAATGTTGGGGTCCTGGGTTCGAACCCCAGAGGGATCACAAAAAGACAAGCAAAGTCTTTACAAAAAATCAGCACGATTCCTTAGCTCAGCTGGTAGAGCACAACACTTTTAATGTTGGGGTCCTGGGTTCGAACCCCAGAGGGATCACAAAAAAATGAGGTCGTCTCAAAATAAGATTTGAGGTGGCTTTTTTTTATTTGATTATTTTCTGTTTTGTTCCCAAATATTAGGTTCCCAAGAAGTCTTTGCAGTTTTTTAAACTGATCTGCGCCAAAATCACATCCTCCTTCGCATTTTATTGTCATACATTGACATTTTTAAGCTGATCTGCGCCAAAACATGCCAAATCTGCTCACTTTTAAGCTGTCCTGCGCGTTTTTTGTGCAATTCTTCGGACTTTTAACCCGTCCTGCGCGTTTTTATGTAGCCTGCGCGGGGGTTACAGAACTTTTTTCAGAAAACATGAGGTTACTGGTTGAGAACATTTATCATCTAAAAATCTCAGCCAACTTCTTCTCCAACTGGAAAAATGTTTGGGGCAAAGCAATGGTTTTTAGCGAAGAATCGATTAGGAACAAACTTGGAGTAACAAAGATATTGAGCTGATTGGCAACGCTGCCTTGCAATCCTTCGGTATCGCAGGAGTTAATCCAAGGATAATCGCCCATTAAAACGGTACTTTTCCAATAGTTTAAATTGCTATCAAGAGAAACAGCTACCACTTCCAAACCCATTTCTTTATAGAGGTAATACAATTCGGTAATTTGCGATAACATATCAATGCTGTGCTCACAACTGCCCGACCACACTATTAATAATGTAAGTTCGCTATTTACGTTGGTAAGGTTCTGGATTCGCTCATCCTGGGTATGATATAAAGGTATGTCGGGAACCTGCCAACCCTTTTTAATTGATTTAAAATTATTGATTCTTCTTTTTATTGTTTTGCTGTTAAGCATATACTCGCAGGTATTTAGCACACGATAGGCATCGCTAACAATGTGATATACCTCGCTGTAATCTTCCTCAGGAAATCGATTCATTAAATAGTTGGCCATATACTTTTGCGAGCCTGGATCGAGTTCGGTCAACCAAAACAAATTTCCGATTACTTCCTTTATCTTTCCATAGTTTTGATTCTCGATCAACTTATCCAGTTTATGAGCCTTTAAATATTTCGCAAATTTCTCATAATAAACAGGCGTTCCTGATAATAATGAATCTGAAAAAGCAAAATAGTCGAAAAAGTGCTTCAGGTAATACTCATCAGCCTTCTTGCCTTTTAGTTTAATGTCGGGAATCAACTCTTGTTGAGCCAGAGCAAAACGAGCCGACCAGGAATCGATATGTCCTCCCCATAAATCTTTTAATAAATTGCGTTTTGCTTTCTTTAGCTTTTTAAATTCTGAATATTTTTCCTTATACAGCGAATCTTTTTCGCTTAAAGCAATAAGCTCATCCCTCAGTGTAAGTATGGATTCATTCAATATCGAGAACTCGGATAAATAATACTGATACTCGTAGTTTTCGTCATTGTCGACAAACTGCAAATCGCCATTTTTTATATCTCCTGCCAATGCAAAAGAAAAGCTTCTTTTATGTATTCTTATATCTATACTCTCGCCTTTGTTTACCATTCTGTAAAAACCCGGCGATCCCTCCCAAGTAAACTCAACGATTCCATCCGAGTTTACTGTGGCACTATCAACAATAAAAACTCCACCATTATCGCCGGTTAGCAGCAAAAACTGCTCTCCAGTATAATCCGACATTTCTCCTTTAAGTGTCATTTTATCCTGTGCAAAGCTTATGCTTGTGCATAATAAAAATATGATTGTAAGTAGATTTTTATTCATCTGCTTGTAATTTCTTTCCATTTGTATGATTAGCGTGTAGGTTTAATAATTATTTTAATCTTGCTCGTTTCGTATTATACCATTTTTTATGAAATGATTTAAGTGCAAACACCGCGAGGGTAAAAAACCACCAACGGGGTTTAGCAAAATTATTAATAGGCTGCAATATTAAACGAAATCAGAAAATCGGCAAACATACTTTTCGATTGATTTTCGTATCCTATACGAACACCGAAATCAACCGGTGCCGAAAATCTTAAAACATGAAGATCTGTTTTTAACTCCAGGCCGCCCGATAGGTAATTGTCTTTAAACTGGAAAACATTCTCATCAATTTCTACTCTTAAATCTTGATGTCCATAATCGACAAAGGCATTCATTTTTATTCGCTTAAAATAAGCCAATGGGCCTAGGTTCCAATCGGGATAAAACAGTGGCATTGCATAATCGGCGCCTAATGTAACAATGTGCTTTCCGTATAAGTCGAACATCCCTCTGGGACTTTTAATCATATTAGAAAATCGGGAATTATTTAAGGATCTATATTGATATCCCCCATATAATTTAATGCCATGATGTTTTACCAAACCCGGAAAATACAAGTGTCCTTCGGCCGACCAGGTGTTTCCCAAATCTGTATCTCCAAAAGGAGTATTTCTGTAGTTGAGTTCGAGAATTTGAGCCCATTGGTATTGCACATCTCTGGGTGCTGTTTTTGCGATGTTATATCCAAAAAGTTGGTATTCCATTACCTCTTGAGTAAATGATTCGTCAGCAAACTTATAATCGCCCAAGCCAAGAGAATTATTTTGAGTTGTTGCCAGAGCTTTGGTATTTAAATCAGCAAATTTTACAATGTTGTATGTAAATTTTGGTATTAACATTCGAGTATACTGTCCCGATGACAAATTAAATGGCAAACTAATACTATTCTCCCATTCCCACTGTTTCCAATCGGTATCAACCAAAACCGTGTCTGTTTGAACGGGTTCGATTCTTTGGGCCAAAGTTGCATACCTATTGCTTCTATCACCTATTGTAAATTTTGAATCAAAAACCGGAAACCATCCCTGATAGGAAATATTTGCATAAAACTGCCCGTTATCGAATCCTTCCTCTTTTTTGTATCCAACCGTAGTCATTAAGGTGCTCAACTTGTTCTGACTTGCAAATGAAATTCCAACATCTGTTTTTTCATCAATCCCATCGATAAACACTGGAGCCCAAGAGTGAAAATTAAACAGGTGAGTCAGCTTCGAGTAGTTTTTCACTTCGAATCGATCCAATTGGGTAGTATCAGGATTCAACTCTCCTTCCTGTTGTTTTGATAATTCTTCTGCCAAAGGATATTTGTAAAATTCACCACTCCATTCCTTCCATTTTTTGCTGTCAATTTTAGTTTTTGCAATAAGATATCCATCGGAGGTATAATCGGAATAATACAAGTTTTGATTTGCGTCGACCGAAGCATCTCTGGCTCCAAATCTTGATGAAGTAACTTGATATATTTTATTTGATTTTATGTGCAAGGTAAAAACATTATCAATTCCTGTAAAGGAAGCATTAAAATAAATAAAATCATCGCTTACCATTGGACAAGACATATCAGCATATCCTGAACTAAAAAGTACTTCCTTTTGTTGATTTTTGAGATTTAGTTTTATCAAATGTTTGCCTTTGCTGTTAAGCTGTATCAAAACAATGTTTTCCTTATCAATAAACTTAGGCGTTTGGTAATACTCTAATTTAGTGGATAAAATTCTTTGTTCGATTTTACCTGATTTTGCATCTATCACCACCAAGCTATTATCGCCTTTATTATCGGTAGCTACAGCAACAATTTTTGTAGCGTTTTGGTTAAATGATGGCGAAAACATTGACTTTTTAAAATGAAAAACCCTCTTTTTATTTGTCTCAACATTATAGCTTACAATAACACTCTTGTCTGCGTGATCCCAACGAACATTTTGCTTAAACTCTGCCCATAAAAGTTGATCCTGATTAAAATCAAAATATGTATTCGGCAGAAATCCGGGAGTAAATAGCTTTTGTGTTGTTCCATTTGGATCAATCCTTTCGAAAAGTAATGCATCTGATAATCCTTGTTTTAAATATATGACTTCTCCGCTCATCGTGCTTTTGGGAAATCGCTTGTTGGTATAGTATTTCTCTCGTTTGCTTAGCAATTGAAAAGCTGATTTTTCGAGCTTGGCATCCTCTTCATTCCAATTCCAAATCAACTCTTGCATTGTGTCGTAATATAGCATCAGTTTACCATCAGCATATTTATTTGCTTTTTTTACAGCTTCGAAATCAATGTTTTCAGAATTGTACTTTTCCTCTAGTTCTTTATAAACCTGATTTCTTTTTGCATTCAAGCTTTTTTTAATTCCATTAGAAAAAGGAACAATTCCCATTGGATTTCGAGCCACCTTATTTAGTGTATTATTCCAGATTTCATCTCCATAATTAATTCTGGCCTTACCAACCAAATAATATCCCAATTTGTATCTATCGGTAACATAATCTTTGTAAGATCCATTTACAGCTTTATCGTATGAATACTTGCCTTTCTCAATCAGTTGAGCTTTTAACTCTTGCTGAAACTGCGGCAATCTTCCTCTACCCGATTGTCCCATAGCAGTTTCCATACTCACAGCATCACCCTCTAAAAACCAGGGAGGCAGATATAAACCAACTACAATTGCAGTAGCCTGCTGCCCAAAGATGTAATTTAATACTCTGGTAAATCCTTGCTCCAGTTTATCCAATTGTACAACATGTCGGTATTCATGAGTTGAAAGATGATCGAACCATAGCTGAGCATCATTATCTTGCGCAGATGTTGTATACAATTCCACTCGTTTGGGAGCCCAGGCCACCATTCCATTGGATGTTGCACTATGAGAATGAAGTATTACCGAAAATTTCTTTGGTTTCCTTTTAAGACTTTGTCCACCTTTTTTTAGCAGATCTTCGAATAGAGTGGCCACATAACGTGCGTTAAACTCTGCTTCTTCCGGAAAGATAATTTGAAAATCTTTGGTATTAATCTGCTTCCATTTTATAGAAGTCGGATCCTGACCTGTATTGAAATATTGAGTATATCCTGATAGAAACAATAGAATTAAAATTACCGATAATGCCAACTTTTTAATCATGAGCCATCTTTTTAAATTAAACGCCTTAAAATACCAAACTAATACAGTCTAAACAAAATTAATTTAAGCTTGTTTATAGTTAGTGCTTATATCAGCATTAAGAGAAACTGCGATAAGTGCTTGTTCTCTAACTTTCTTATCAAGCACTTGTAAGAATAAGTACTTTTATTTTATAGACTAATTTGAATAGCCATTATTCTATTTGCAAAAGTCGTTTTCAATACAGACCTTTGCCCCCTTAATGAAATTGATTAATTGAATCTGAATAGATTTTAAATTATGGGTAAAATTAAAATCAAAACACCAGAGCAGATTGAAGGAATAAGAAAAAGTTCTCAATTGGCCGGTAACACATTAAAATATATAAGCAATTACGTAGAGGAAGGTGTATCAACACTGAAACTTGATCAATTGATTGAAGAGTACATTCGCGACAATGGAGCAATTCCGGCGCCATTAAATTACCACGGCTTTCCAAAATCATGTTGTATCTCGTTAAACGATGTCATCTGCCATGGGATTCCTGATGAAAAAACCATTTTAAAGGAAGGTGATATTCTAAATATTGATGTTACTACCATTTTAGATGGTTATTATGGTGATACCAGTACCATGTTTACCATTGGTGATATTACCGACGAGGCAGCCAAATTGGTTGAAGATACGGAGCATGCCATGTATTTAGGTATTGAACAAGTTCGTCCGGGCAACTACTTCGGAAATATTGGTTTTATGATTGGGCGATATGCTCAAGCAAAGAAATACAGCGTTGTTTATGAATTCTGTGGACATGGTATTGGTATTGATTTTCATGAAGATCCGCAAGTTGAGCACATTGCTCCAAAAAATTCAGGCCCAAAAATGAAGGAAGGCATGATTTTTACCATTGAACCAATGATCAACCTTGGTAAGGCGCGAGCTATTGTTGATGAAAAAGATGGCTGGACTGCCAGAACTGTTGACAACAAACTATCAGCTCAGTTCGAACATACCATTTTGGTAACAAAAGATGGATATGATATTTTAACTGATGTTGGTGATTACGAAATCTTCAGATAAAGATAATTTTCCACTTATTGGAATATTAACCGTCTTCAATAAAATTTGAGACGGTTATTTTTTTCAGTTTCGCAAGGAAAAAATTTGTATTAATTTAGCTCATCACTAAACTTAAAACTATGAAAAAGGTTGCAGTTCTATTGGCAGGTGGAAGCGGAAAAAGAATGGGAAGTACTCTCCCAAAGCAATTCCTTACAATTGGAGATAAACCAATTATTCAACATAGCATCGAAGCATTCGATAATCACGAAGGTATAGATGAGATTTGTGTAGTAATTCATGCCGACTACCATGAGGAAATTAATGATTTAATCTCAGAAAACAATTATTCAAAAGTACGGTACATATTAAGTGGTGGCAAGGAAAGAAGTGATTCTAGTTTGGCTGCAATTAAGGCTTATGAACGCGAACAAAACGTATACCTTATATTTCATGATGCAGTACGACCATTTGTTTCCAGTCGTATTATTAGTGATGTGATTGCTGAATTAAAATCAGGAAAATCTGTTGCAGTTGCAATTCCAACAACAGATACAATATTCTTTTTAAACCAGAACGAAACCATAGAATCTGTTCCTGATCGTAATTTATTACGACGTGCACAAACCCCTCAGGCATTCTCATACAAAATCATTAAAAGCGCTTACGATGTGGCAACAAGCGATCCTGATTTTGTTGCAACGGATGATTGCGGCGTGGTATTGAAATATCTACCGCAGGAACCCATTCATATTGTGGAAGGTGATGAATCAAACATTAAAATTACCTTTGAACAGGATTTGTTGCAAGGGGCGCAGATTGTTGAGAAGAAGTAAAGATGATCTAAAACCTTAGACATTGCTTTTACCAAAATAATGTACCTTTGCACGCGATAAGAAATAGCTATTCATAAAAGCGTGCTTCAAAATGACTTCTATAGCTGAGTTTTTTTTATTACAATGAAATGTCATTTTATAAGCTTCTGTTTATATGCGAAAAAAAGACAATATTAAATTGATAACAGATACTAACATGAAGAATACCAAAATAGCTCTTCTTATCACTACTTACAACAGCCCTAACTTTTTAGACTTGGTTTATAGAAGATTAGACAATATGCTACAACTACATTTCTAGAATTGTAATAAATAAAAAGATAAAATAATATGAAAGTATGCGGTTTTACCATTGTGAAAAATGCTATTAAATTTGATTATCCTGTTGTTGAAGCAATAAAATCGGCTTTACCTTTGGTTGATAAATTTATTGTTGCCTTAGGTGATAGTGATGACAATACTGAAGAGTTAATTCGAAGTATAAACTCTGATAAAATTGAATACCAACATTCAATTTGGCCTACAAATAATAAAAATGGAAATTTTCTTGGTGATGAAACAAATAAAGCTTTAGATCAAATTAGTGATGAGTATACATGGTGTTTGTATCTTCAATCAGATGAAGTTTTACACGAAGAAGATTATCCTGTTATTAAAGCAGCCATGGAGAAATACGAAGATAATCTTGAAGTAGATGGATTTCTATTTAATTGGAAGCACTTTTGGGGAAATTACAATTATTTGGCATATGGTCGGAAATGGTATCGCAGAGATATGCGCATTATAAGGAATAATAAAAAAGTGCGTTCATGGCATGATGCACAAGGCTTTCGTAAATCGGATGGAGAAAAACCTACTGGAGTTCCTTTAGATGCTTTTATATATCATTATGGCTGGGTACGTTCTCCCAATCTAATGAAAAAGAAAGTTAATAATTCTTTATGGAATAAGAGATTTTGGGGTAAAGGTGAAGTGCAAGAAGATGAGTTCGATTTTGGAAGAGATTATGATTGTGTTGTGCCTTACAAAGGACATCATCCTAAAGTTATGAGAGAGAGAATGAAGCATATAAATTGGGATGTTTCTATTAATCCTCGCATTAAAAATTATAAGCTTAAAGAGAGAGTGTTAATGTGGTTTGAAAGACTTACAGGGCATCGACTTTTTGAAAATCAACACTTTCATGTTTTTGGAAAAGGGAAAAGATCTTCTAATTTTTGGGATGAGCCTATATTCTAACCCAAGTTACTAATTGCGAAGAAGGCTGTCCACATAACATTTTGGACAGTCTATTTAATTGGCATAAATACTTTTTCGAAATAATTATATTTAAACAAGCTGTAAATCCTTTTTAAATAGTGATAGGTGATAATGGCTCTATGGAAGACACCTAGGAGTTAATTGATTCTTATCGAGATAAATTCCCATTTAAAATCAAACATGTTTGGCAAGAAGATGACGGCTTTCAAAGATGTAGAATTTTAAATAAAGTAATTGTAAAAGGAAGTGCAGATCATATGTATACCCTTCGGCTGCTATCAAACATAGATCGTATTCTTTTTAATAATTAACGTGAGTTCGAATTAGCATCTAATCATTCATTAAATACCCTACCCTAATGATTTGCCTGTTTCACCTAATCGGTGACAGTAGTATCTTCTTTATAGTCTGTTTAACTCAAACCTCTTCTACTGAAGCATTAACTCCAGTTGATCTATAATTGCGTCGGGCTTAATCTGACCAATAAACTCATCATCATTAATTAAGTTATTTTCATTCTTAAGATACCGTCCGAAATTAACTTTGGGTTGAACGGTGCAGAATGGACTTGTAGATTTTCCAAGAAGAACAATAAATGGCACATTACAAGTAGCTGCAATATGCATCCCCGAAGAGTCAATTGTTATTAAAATCTTGGCGGATTTAATTAAACCAACATGTGTAGCTATATCTGTTTTACCAGAAAAATTTCTGATGTAACTTTTGTCTCGATCGGATAGTTTTGAGAAATACTCCTTATTCCTTTCAGCATCCTTATCATCTCCAACTAAAATTAAGTTGTAAGTTCTTCGCTCTATTAATTTCTGAATAAGCTCCCATGATAAATCTTTCGGATAAGCGCGATTCTTTTGAGTATCATTCCCCAGACTTAAAGCTATAAGTGGTAGGTTATTTTCGAAATCGGTGATTTCCTTTACTTCATCACCCCATATTTTCATAGAAGGTAGCTTTCGAAACTTATTATCTAAATAATGATTTACCAAACCTGCGAACCGATTTACGTAATGAATACTTCTGTCCAGTTTTATTGAATGATTAAGCAGAATACCTCGTAAATCATTTTTATAACCAACCAAAGATCGTATTCTGCATGCTCTATAAATGATAGCATTTGCCAAACTATTCTGAAACAAAAAACCCAAATCGTATTTTTCTTTTCTAATTTCTCTTATTAACTGCGCTGTTTTTAACAACCTATTCCCACCATTTTTTGTATGATCAATCACTATTTTCTCGAGATTAGGAAAATTTATGAATATATCTTTAGCAGGATCTTTACAAACAAAAGTAAACTTTGCATTAGGATAATTCGTCAACAACAGTTGAATGGCCGGTGTGGCCATTATTGAATCACCCAAAAAATTTGGCATTCTAATAATAATCTTATTTATATTATTTCGTGGTTTACCCCTAATCATTGTTCTTTTTTGAATTTCTTAACTTGGCTTTTAATTCAAGCTTTCTGTTAATTTTGGCCTTGTGCTCCTTATCAAATTGAATTAATAAGCTTGCAGCCTCATCTTCATCTTTATTATTTAATCGAGCATATTCTCTTGCTACCACATCCAGTTCATCTTCCTTAGCCCATATTTGAGAAAAATTCCTGAGTCCTTTTAAATAAGGCATTTTTTCAAATCTCATGCGATTGATATCTACAACACTAAAACCATATCCATCTTTTTCCTTAGAGATTAAAATGTTTCCTCGTGAATAATCCAGATGATGAATGCCATTTTTATGCAATTTGTGATAAGTGTATTCTGCAAATTTTCTGAGTATATTGTCCTTATCGTTAAAATCAAATCCGATTAAATCGCGGATGGTAAAGTCATAATCGTGATGAATACTTACATAGAAGCTACTATTGAATAAACCATTTTTAAGTGTTTCAACACAAGCAACAGGTTCGGGCGTATCAGCTCCTAAATCGATCATTCTCATTGCATATTGGAACGAATGCTTTGCTTTTGAGCCTCGCAACCATGCATAGGCTATTTTATTAATTAAATGCGGAATTTTAAAGGACTTGACATTCAATTTAATTCCTTCGCAATTGAATACTTTTATTTCATTTCTACCCTTGTAAATAGATTCGCCCGACTTATCGAAATTTTGTGGCAGATTTCTAACAAAGCTTTCTATTTTGCTATACTTTGGATTGATTAATACTCTCATTGTTGATTTAATTTTACAAAAGCTTTTACGATTTCCTTCATCGAATCGGATCCTATCTCGTTCATCGGAATGGCTTCCTGTTTAAAAAACTCGAAGTTGGAAATGTCATCTCTTGCAAGTATACTTTGAAAAGAATCAATTTGGCAGATGAAAGCCAAATCGGTTGTAAAAACCGACAATCCTCCAAAAATGTATTCATTAGGAAATGACATGAAATATTTCATCTCCTTAATTTCCAGATTTAATTCCTCATTTATTTCTCTTTGCATGGCACACTCTGCCGTTTCCATTACATCAACAAACCCTCCGGGTAAATCGAGCATTCCGGATTGCGGCTCAATTGCTCTTCTGGTTAGTAATAACTCTCCTTTTTGATTTACAATTAAAGCTGCTACAGCTGCTGCCGAATTAATGTACAAATGAAACTTGCATCTGTCGCATAAAAATGAATTATCCAACTGGTAATGAAAATCGACGCTACCACACTTGGGACAATACTTTATAACTTTTTGCGGAAATGTTGGACTCATAATTGGATTAATTACTATAAAACAACTTGTTATTAATATCATTCAGCTGTTGGTTGCACAAGCTTGCTTGAACGAAGGAAAACAAAGAATTGCAAAACTAACATATTATTGTTTGATTAGCAATAATAGGTGTTTAATTTTGAATAAAATCAGTGATCAAAACTCATAAAGAATTACGGTCAAGTTTATTTGGATTAATCCCAAATTAAAACTTAAATCGTTTGCGGTGCTTTGTATATATCAAAAACTTATTACTTTTAGTGCCGAAGCAAATAACAATGGGTAAGGCCAAGCTCAATAGTTGTATTTCCTGACTGCAGAAAGCAGCTTGTATCTTATTCAGATGAATAGTCGCTAATTTTACTTGAAAAAGGTATTTAGGCCTCCCATTACTTTTGATTCTAACCCAACTACCATATATAGAAAGAGGAAATCCGTATAAAGATTTGCCTCTTTTTTTTGTGCCCTGCTTATCGATTGAATCCAAAAAGGGAATGATGCCAGTATTATGACTTAAGACATTCTGCGACAGCTCCATTTACCGGCAAATGCGCTTCCCAATTTATTTTTACATGGTTTACATCGCTAGTCCTGATTTGCAATCAAGGCTTTAGGAGCTTAGGATTTTTGATCCGAAAAGTTCCAGAGTAGAATACCAATATTACTCCGACCAAATTTTACTCTCCTGATTAATGTACCAGGTTTTTCCTGTTTGTCCTTTTATAGAAATTAAGAATTGCCTGCCGGTAGTTTCTATACCAACAGGATATTCAGAACTAATCCGATTAAAATACCTGCCATATCTCGAGTACATTTTCTTTTCCATCTTGTACAATCGAATCAGTTCTATCTTAACAGGGTAATCCAAATCTTTTTTAGGAATCATTTCACTTTCTCCTAAGGTACGATCGGAAAATTCGACATAACCCCAAGTTTCGGGCTGATGCATTGCAATTGCTCCCTGTGGCGACCACACCCAGTTGTGCTCTGGATAAGCTTCACCCGTTTGGGGATTTATTTTTTTTCTGTATTTGCCATCAACAATTTCAACATCCCAGTTTACTCGTGAGAAATTAACTCTCCATTGTTCTCCCGATTTCGGTTTTCTACCTTCCGGTGCACATTCCTTTAAAATATTCCAAGGAAAAGCTACTTCTAAGGTCCACTTTTTATCTTTATCGCTCGGATCGTTGAGGGTTCCATATATCTCCACAGCAGATTTTAATCCTTGAATGTCCCACGCACTTATTGCCGGAGCACCATCGCGATATGGCTTGGCAAGCATCAAATCCCAAACTGTATTTATTGCATTTATCTGAAACTCGTAATACAAATGATTATCACCCTGCGGATCGATAAAAACCTCAAAGTCGTTATCGTAGTACACAATTGTATCTCGTTGTTTTAATTTTGCCCAGATGTGCGGCTCCTTTAGCTCGGCTGCAATGTAAAAATACTCTTTGTCCCAAAGCATTTTAACTCTGGTTTTGTGTTTGGGTTTTGAGCCAGCTCTTCCTTCAATATCAACAAAATAATTTGTCCATCGGACATCTTTCCATTCATTATCTGTAAGTACTCCATCAACTTGTATGGGAGCCTTCCTTTTAAAGCACATATATGATTCGGGATACTCTTGCGCCAATAAGGGTTTATACATAAAAAGAATAAGCACCAGAGGAAATAAATATTTCATATCAATAGTTTTTAGGATTAGAAATCCTAAGCTAAATATTTTTTTCATCAAGCTCAAAAAAAACTGGTATTAGTCCCTTATAAGCTTTTGTTCTTTTTGAGTTGATTCATGCATAAAAAATATCGCCACAGCAAAGACTATGATTCTATTTCTTGCCTTGAATAGATTCAAAAAACAATTTAAGGATCATCTTAATTACAGTAAATTGGGTGAAAAAGAAAACCAGTACTTTTTGTGAAGAACTTAGGTAGAATATTGGAGGCTAGTTGTTTTTCGTGTTTAAACAAAAAAAAAGCTGAGTAGAATTAAAACAATTAATTTCATGCATACTTCACAAGTTTTTTGTCGAAATTCCTTAATTTGAGCAACAAACTTAGATAAGTAACATGAGGCCAAAAATAAAATATCTTACTCTTATTCTTCTGGCAAGCTTTGTAGTTTTATCCTGCTCCAGAAAAAAATATGATATTTTAACAAATAAAGAAAGACAATGGCTGAATGAAAATCCTAATCTA
This sequence comes from Marinifilum sp., assembly GCF_965230805.1. NCBI lineage: Bacteria > Pseudomonadati > Bacteroidota > Bacteroidia > Marinilabiliales > Marinifilaceae > Marinifilum > Marinifilum sp. The sequence goes on from NZ_OZ246019.1 coordinate 232,011, forward strand.
TCGATTGCTGTTGCATCTATCTTCCCTCCCTTTCAATACATCGACGAAACGGGGAAATCTGTAGGGATATCTGTTGACATTCTTGAATTGTTGGAAGAAAAGTTGGATTATCGATTCGAAAAAGAGGTTTTCTCTAATTGGAAGGACATTCTGCAAGCTGGCGTAAACAAGCAAGTTGATGTAATTCTGGAAATTCAGGATACACCAGAAAGGCGCAAGCACTTTTTCTTTACTCAGCCTTTTATTTCAATTCCTCACGTTATTTTCACCCGGAAGGATTCACCCGAAAGAATCAAAATTGAAGATCTTGAAAATCGCAAAGTTGGTGTGGTTGATCATTATGCGATTCATGAATATTTAGAAAGCATGTATCCCGAAATCAATTTAATTCCTTTAAAAAACGACCTGGAATGTTTTCTTCAACTTTCGAATAAAAAAGTAGAAGCAGCTATCGTTCAGCAGGGGTACGGGGCTTACATTATTCACAACAAGATGTTTCAGAATATAAAAATATCAGGCAATTCGGGCTACGATAACAAATTGGGTTTTGCCGTTAGAAATGATAAACCAATACTAACAAGAATTATTTCGAAAGGTTTAAAACAGATAACGCCTAAGGAAAAAGATGAGATCTACAATTATTATATTCATGTAGCATCGCGACCTTTTTGGCAAAGCACCGTATTCTGGCTAACTCTTTCGATTATTATTTTTGTATTGGGTTTAATCATTCTTTTTATGTGGGCATGGAATAAAACCCTTCGGTTGAGGGTTGCACAAAAAACCCGGGAATTATACGATGCAAAGAAAAAGGCTGAGGAAAGCAACAGATTAAAAAGCTCTTTTTTGGCGAATATGTCTCACGAGATAAGAACACCCCTGAATGCGATTCAAGGCTTTAGCCAATTGCTCATTGCCAAAGATTTAAAACCAGGTAAAACAGAATTATTCGCCAACATTATTAAAGCCAATTGCAATGACCTAAGCAATTTGATTGACGAAATTCTGGACTTATCGAAAATAGAATCAGGACAGATTCATCTGATCAATCAAAAATTTGATATCATTCATCTGATAGAGCAAATTCTAGAAACTCAAAGTCATAATATTCCTAAACAAAAAGATTTAAAAATACGATTTGTAAACCAACTAAATTCAAAAGTATATGTAATTGTATCAGATCCGTTCAGGATAAAACAGGTCTTTAACAACCTGATAGAAAATGCCATTAAATTTACCAACAATGGCAGCATTACAATCTATGCCAATTACAATAGCAAAAGCGAATTGATTTTTTGTGTAGAGGATACCGGGATCGGCATTGAGGAAAGCTCTCTGAAATATATTTTCGATCGATTTAGAAAAGTTGAGATTGACAAGAAGGTTTTGTATCGTGGTTCGGGCTTGGGACTAAATATCTGTAAAAAAATTCTTGAGATTATGGGTGGTGAGATATGGGTAGAATCAAAATATGGAGAAGGATCATCATTCTATTTCACCCTCCCCATTTCTTAAAATTAGTAAAAGCAAGTACTATTTTTACTCTGACCCATAAGAGTTTATTTAGAATGCCTTGATTTGAGTAAAGCCACAACCTGCTCAAGACTGTATCCTTTTGCCGACAGAAGCACCAAATAGTGGAACATTAAATCTGCTGCTTCGCCTATGAACAGATCTTGATTATCGTCTTTTGCTTCGATAACCAACTCTACCGCTTCCTCGCCCACTTTCTGAGCAATTTTGTTGATTCCTTTTTGAAACAGGCTTGCGGTATATGATTTCTCGGATTGGTTCTTTTTACGCTCACTAATTACTTGTTGCAATTGCAATAAAAAATCAATAGAACTTTCCTGATTTGTTTCGTCCCAACAAGTATCTGAACCCGTATGGCAAACAGGACCAACAGGGTCTACTTTTATCAGCAAGGTATCATTATCACAATCCAGGCTTAGGTCTTTTAATAAAAGAAAATTGCCACTCTCCTCTCCTTTTGTCCATAATCGTTGTTTGCTTCTGCTATAAAAACATACATTACCCGTTTCTATTGTTTTTTCGTACGATTCTTTATTCATATAACCCAACATGAGTACTTTTTGGGTTTTTACATCCTGAATAATAGCAGGAATCAAACCATTGCCTTTGTTAAAATTAATTTGGTTTGTTAGCTCTTTAAAATTCATTGCTTATCAGTTTTTTTAGTTCAGATATGAGATGTAATCATCCACATATCATTAATCCTATATTTTTAAATTCTTACGGGGATATTTTTAGTCTTTAGATATTTTTTCAAGTCTGGTATTTCGATTTCTTTAAAATGAAATACACTTGCTGCTAACGCCGCATCCGCTTTTCCATCTATAAATGTATCTGCGAAGTGTTCCATATTTCCAGCTCCACCCGATGCTATTACCGGAATATTTACCATTTCAGAAACCTTAGCTAGCGTATCGTTCGCAAAACCATTTTTTGTACCATCATGATTCATTGATGTGAAAAGAATTTCACCTGCGCCAAGTTTCTCGGCTTCAATTATCCATTCAAAAAGATCAATTCCAGTTGATAAACGTCCACCATTCAAGTACACTTCCCAATTGCCATCAATACATTTTGCATCAACAGCTAAAACAACACACTGACTTCCAAATCTTTTTGCAAGATGAGATATCAATTGTGGATTTCGGACAGCAGCCGAATTAATGGATACTTTATCAGCTCCTGCGTTTAATAAAACTCCTACATCTTCTGGTGTGGAGATTCCACCACCAACTGTAAAAGGAATATTTAACTCTTTCGCAACTTTCTGAACAAGATCAACCAAGGTTTTTCTTTTTTCGTGGGTTGCAGTAATGTCCAAAAAAACCAATTCGTCAGCACCTTGTTCTGCGTAATAAGCAGCCAATTCAACTGCATCACCTGCATCTCTCAAGTCTACAAAATTGACTCCTTTTACCGTTCTGCCATCCTTAACATCCAGGCATGGTATTATTCTTTTCGATAGCATAAATTACAATATAAATTCATTTACCAATTCATTTAGATCTATTCGCTCCTCATAAATTGCCTTACCAATTATAACACCCCAACATCCAATTTCATTCAGAATACGAACATCTTCAATTTTACTTACTCCTCCACTGGCAATCAGTTCCAATTCTGGGAATTCTCTCATAATTCCTTGATATAATTCTACAGCTGGACCTTGCAACATTCCATCCTTCGAAATATCAGTACAAATAACACTTTTTACACCTTTGTTCTGATATTTTTCCAGAAACTTAAACAAGTGATAATCTGAATCTTTTTGCCATCCTGATATGGAAACCATTTTGTTTCTCACGTCAGCTCCCAAAATAATTTTATCTGCTCCATACTTATCCAGCCAGTTGTTCATTAAATCAGGGTTCGAGACCGCAATGCTTCCTCCGGTAACTTGGTTTGCTCCAGAATTAAAAGCAAGTTCAATATCCTCATTTGATTTTACTCCTCCTCCAAAATCAATTTTTAGTTTGGTCCCTTTAGCTACTCTTTTTAACACATTTGCATTGCAGATATGTCCAGATTTAGCGCCTTCAAGATCCACTAAATGCAATCTAGTTATTCCAAGTTTTTCAAATTTTAGCGCCATTTCCAGAGGATCTTCACAATACACTTTTTCAGTACTGTAATCACCTTTGGTTAAACGAACACATTTACCATTAATGGTGTCTATAGCTGGTATTATTTTAATTTTCGACATTTCTTTTTATAAATTGATAAAGTTCTCCAGAATTTTAACCCCTAACTCACCAGATTTCTCAGGATGAAACTGACAAGCATAAAAGTTGTCTTTTTGCAGTGCAGCACTAAAGGGTAAAATATAATCACAAGCAGCAATGGTTTCATCTATTACAGGAACATAAAAGGAATGAACAAAATAGGCAAAGTTACCCGTTTCAATGCCATTTAATAAACCTCCTTTTAAATTCTCAAGCTGATTCCATCCCATGTGCGGTACTTTTTGATCATTCGTAAAACGCTTTACCGATACCGGAAAAATACCTAGTGCATTGGTGTTTCCTTCTTCCGTATTTTCACACATCAATTGCATTCCAAGGCAAATTCCTAAAACGGGCTGTTTTAACTCAGGAATAAGATCAATTAAATCATTATCTTTCAAAGAGTTCATTGCCCAAGACGCTTCTCCAACACCGGGAAAAATCACCTTATCAGCCTTACGAATCACCTCTTTGTCGTTAGAAACAACTGGCTCGATTCCCAAACGCTCAAATGCATATTTTACCGACTGAATATTTCCAGCATCATAATCAATAATCACAATATTTTGATTTTTCATTCTTTATAATTTTCCTTTGGTTGATGGCAATTGTAAACAGTTTACATCTCTCTTAATAGCCATTCGAATTGCTCGTGCCATTGCTTTGAAGATTCCCTCTATTTTATGATGCTCATTCTGTCCTTCGGCCTTGATATTTAGGTTGCATGCTGCTCCGTCAGAGAATGATTTAAAGAAGTGAAAAAACATCTCGGTAGGCATACCACCAATCATTTCACGTTTAAATTCAGCATCCCATACCAACCAATTTCGCCCTCCAAAATCAAGCGATATCTGAGCCAAACAATCATCCATTGGCAAAGAAAAGCCATATCTATCCAAGCCTAATTTAGAACCTAAAGCTTTATTGAATGCTTCACCTAAAGCAATCGCAGTATCTTCAATGGTATGATGCTCATCAACTTCCAAATCTCCCTTCACCTTTACCTGCAAATCTACTCCAGCATGCTTCGCAATTTGATCCAACATGTGATCAAAAAATCCAATTCCGGTATCGAAATCACCTTTTCCGCTTCCATCTAAATCAAGATTAATTTCTATTTTAGTTTCTTTGGTATTTCGGATAATGTTTACTGTTCGTTGTTCCAATCTTAAATACTCATAAATATTGAACCAATCACTTGTTTCAAGAGAGATAAATCTTTGTAGATCCTTTTTCGATTCACTCAACTCATCATCTCCAATATTCCCACTTGTCGTGATAAAAATCGCCTTCGATCCCAAATTTTTCGCCAATTCAACATCGGTCCACCTGTCGCCAATTACATAGGAATTTTCCAAATCGTATTCATCAGAAAAATATCTTGTAAGTAATGCTGTTCCTGGCTTTCGTGTTGGAGCATTTTCTTCAGGAAATGTTTTATCAATACATACATCGGCAAATTCAATTCCTTCTGCGGAAAAAGTGTTAATCATTTTCTTCTGAGCTGGCCAAAAAGTTTCTTCAGGAAATGAATTAGTACCCAATCCATCTTGATTAGTCACCATTACCAGTTCATAATCCAATTGATCAACGATTCTTGTTAAGCCACGAAAAACCCCGGGATAAAACTCTAATTTCTCCAAACTATCAACCTGATAATCAACAGGCGGCTCCAATATCAAGGTGCCATCACGATCAATAAAAAGTACCTTTTTTTTTGAATTCATAGCTTAAAATTTAGAGTTATATTCCAATAATGCTTTTGTTAAAAGTTCATTTTCCTGTTTGGTACCAACACTTATCCTCACACAATTATCCAAACCTTCAATTTTAGATCGATCTCTGATAATTATTCCTTTGTTTAATAAAAATTGATAGGCTTGTTTTGCATTCTTAAACTGAACCAGAATGAAATTTGAATCCGTCTGATAAATTCGATCCACTACAAAAAGACCACTTAGAAACTCACATAACTGATCTCTTTCTCGCAAGATTTCATTCACCTGATTCAAATATTTTGCTTCTTCCTCCAACAATTCCAAAGCCTTTTCTTGAGTTAAACAGTTTACATTGTACGGAGGTTTTATTCGGTTTAACACCTCAACAATTTCTTTAGATGCAAATCCGATTCCCAAACGTATTCCAGCCATTCCCCATGCTTTAGAAAGTGTCTGCAGAATAACCAAATTTGGATATGTATCTAATTTATCAAGCAAAGATTTTCCAGGCGCAAAATCAATATAAGCCTCATCAACAATGACTATGCCGGGGAATGATTGTAACAACTCAACAATCCTATCTTCATCATATAAATTTGCCGTTGGATTATTCGGTGAACACAAAAATAACATTTTCGAATTTTCATCGATTAGTTTTTCTACCAAACTTACATTTGGCTGAAAGCTCTCTTCCAAAGGAGCTTCTTTTATAGCAATTGCATTTACACCTGCAGCAACCTCATACATTCCATAAGTTGGAGTACAAATTACTACATTATCCTCTCCTGGTTCGCAAAATGCCCGAAACAAAAGATCGATAATTTCATCACTACCATTCCCCAAAATCATTCTTGTGGGCGCTATTCCCTTAATCTGCGTTATTCTTTTTTTTAATCGATTTTGTAAAGGATCAGGATAACGATTCACTCCATTATCAAATGGATTTTCGTTGGCATCAAGAAAAACCGATGCACTGCCCGAAAATTCATCTCGGGCAGAAGAGTATGGTACTAATTTTTTTACATTCTCACGAATTAAAGTATCTAGTGTAAATATTGAATTCATACCTTACACCCCTTTCTAATTTTTTTTAATCTGATGCTCACTGCATTTTTATGAGCATCCAACTGTTCTGCCTGTGCCATCAATTCTATCACTGGACCTAATTCCAACAAGCCTTTTTCACTAATTCTCTGAAACGTTATCTTTTTCATAAACGACTCCAGACTAACACCCGAATAAGATTTTGCATAACCATTTGTTGGCAATGTATGATTCGTTCCAGAAGCATAATCACCCGCACTTTCAGGAGTATAGTTACCTATAAATACCGAACCTGCATTTACAATATTTGTCAAACACTTTTCCTCTTCTTTTACATATATGATAAGGTGTTCAGGACCATATTCATTACTAAGCTCCAAAGCTTCTTCAAGAGAAGAGACAAGAATAATTTTTGAGTTTTTTAGCGCTGAATCTGCTATATCCTTACGGGATAACAATTGCAATTGTTTATCAACTGCTATTTGGACATCTTGTACAATAGTCTCGTCCCATGTCACAAATATTACCTGACTATCAGCGCCATGCTCAGCCTGCGACAATAAATCAGAGGCAATAAAATCTGGATCTGCGCTAGCATCAGCCAAAACCAATACTTCCGAAGGTCCAGCAGGCATATCAATTGCAACTCCAAGCTTACTTATTCTTTGTTTAGCGGCAGTCACGAATTGATTTCCTGGTCCAAAAATTTTATAAACATTAGGTATACTTTCGGTTCCAAAAGCCATTCCGCCAATCGCCTGAATTCCACCAACTCTAAATATTTTATCAATTCCAACCAATTTACAAGCGTAAAGAATGGCAGGATCTATTTTTCCATTATTGCCTGGAGGAGTACACAAAACTATCTCTTTGCAATTAGCAATTTTTGCCGGAATTGCCAGCATCAGAACTGTAGAAAACAGAGGTGCGCTCCCTCCCGGAATATAAAGTCCTACTCTTTCTATTGCAGTAGACTTTCTCCAACACTCTACACCTTTAGTGGTTTCAATTATTTCAGTTTCCTGATATTGAGCTGCATGAAATTTTTCAATGTTTTTAGCAGCAACTGCCAAAGCATTTTTTAAACTGTCGTTCAGTAATTCTTCAGCCTCATCAATCTCCTGCCGAGAAACAAGCAAATCATCTACTTTAATTTTATCATACATCCATGTGTATTTTTTCAAAGCCTTGTCTCCATCGAGTTTAATTTCTTCAAACACCTGATTCACGATACCCTCTAACTCGTCAACATCAAATACAGGACGAGAAAGAATATTCTTCCAATCTTGTTTTTCGGGGTATTTTATTACTTGCATGATTCTGTATTATACGATTAAAAGTATGCTTCCAATATAATTAGAGTACCATTTTCTGAATTGGAATAATCAAAATACCTTCTGCTCCATTTAGTTTCAGTTGATCAATTACTCCCCAAAAATCATTTTCATTGATAACCGAGTGTAATGAACTCCACCCTTTCTTAGCCAATGGCATAATGGTAGGACTTTTCATTCCCGGTAAGACTTCAATAATGTCATTGATGTTCTCGTTTGGGGCATTTAGCAAGATGTATTTGTTGTTTTTAGCTGCCAAAACTGATTTTAGTCGAAACATTAATCGATCTAAAATTGCTTGTTTAATGCCTGATATATTCTTATTCGCTACTAGGCAAGCCTCAGACTTAAGAATCTGCTCTACTTCCTGAAGTCCATTTTTAAACAAGGTGCTTCCAGAGCTCACAAGGTCGCAAATACCATCAGCTAAACCAATATTAGGAGCAATTTCAACCGAACCTGAGATAACGTGTATGTCGCAACTCAAATTATTCTCATCCAAGAATTGCTGAAGTGAATTTGGATAAGAGGTTGCTATTTTTTTTCCATTGAAATACTCTAATCCGCTATATTCAGCATCCTTTGGCAAAGCCATTGACAAACGACACTTTGAAAAACCCAGCTTCTGTAATATCTCGAGCTCTTTTTGTTTTTCAATAACTACATTCTCACCTACTATGGCAATATCTGCAACCCCATCTTCCACATACTGAGGAATATCTGAATTTCTAAGATACAAAACTTCTAACGGAAAGTTAAAAGCACTCGCTTTTAATTGGTCTTTTCCATTATCAATTGAAATACCACACTCTTTTAGAATTTTAAGAGAATCTTCTTTAAGTCGTCCTGATTTTTGAACTGCAATTTTTAATTTTTCACCCATGGTTTTAATTTTTTAGACCACCTAATCCAGGAAGGGTAAAAAAAAGCCCACCTGAATCAGGCGGGCATATTTTAATGTTAGTTAATTATCTCTTTTCGGAATAGTGCATAACATCGTCAGCTCACCTGTTGGTAAGTAAAATGATGATGATGATGTAATGCAATAAAATTCATTTTTTTCTTGTTTTGACGCAGCAAAGATTAATATTATTTTTTGTCCAAGCAAATCTTTTTTCTCAATCTACAAAATTTAATAATTTGGAAACATAGCGTTCAATTAATGTGCCTGATTTAATAATTCACCTTCTATTTTTATTCCTCCTCTTTTTTTCATGTCAGAAATTACAAAAGAAATGATTTTTTATCTCCCCCCCTTTCGAAAACGTTTCAATTAGAAAAAAACATTACTTTTCTCAAATATACCCCCTTTTTTATTGCCTGTGTAAATATTTTTAATACTTTTGAGAAAGAAACCCACACTTAAAATGGGGCATATGTTTTCTAAACGTGTTTTTTTTGACAGCTACCCCCTTCAAAAACGCACTCACTCTAATTAAAAACCATTTTTTATTAAAGCAATATTAAGAACCAAAATTAAACCAAATGACAGTCAATTTTTTTACTCAACTCATAAAGCCATCAAGCTTATTATTTCTGCAAAAGAACAATTTATTTCTTCAATTTTTCGACAATAGTTGAATTTATGCTTGGTCAAAACTAAACCTGGGGCTCCTTAATCCGGGGAGTCCCGGTTTAAAAGACAAAAGAAATAACCAGATAATCACAACATATTATTCTATGAAACGAGCATGATTAAAATAATTATTTAACCTAACACGGTAGTGATTATTTTGATCTTGTGGCTTCCATCTGACAAATGGAAAAAAATTATAAACAGATGAAAAAGATCGAAGCAATTATTCGCAAAACAAAATTTGAAGACGTTAAGAAAGGGCTGCACGAAATAGGCATTGACTATCTTACATTTTGGGATGTAAGAGGTGTAGGAAAATCGGTAGAAGAAAGAGTATATCGTGGCGTAAAATATGATACCAGTAGTATCGAAAGAACTCTTATCTCTTTTATTGTAAGAGATAAATTTGTAGACAGCTGTATTGTAAGCATTCGTGAAAACGCATTTACAGGAGAAATAGGTGATGGAAGAATCTTCATCTACGAAGTTTTAGATGCATACAGAATTAGAACCGGTGATTCCGGAGATCGCTCATTATACGACGCAGAGTAGATCTAATAATAATTATTCGCGACTTAAAATTTATTACCATGGAAGAAACACTAAATTTAAATTCAATACAGACAGCAGTTACATCCACCAGTCACTCTTTAGATGTGATATGGGTTTTAATATCAGCAGCATTGGTAATGTTTATGCAGCCAGGTTTTGCAATGGCTGAAGCTGGTTTTACCAGAGCTAAAAATACGGCCAATATTTTAATGAAGAACTTGTTAGATTTTGGGGTAGGATCAATTTCCTTCTTTCTTATTGGTTATGCCTTGATGTTTGGCTCCGATATAGGCGGTTTTATTGGTAAATTGCCTTTTATTGAAGAAACAGCCGTTAAAATAGATTACTCCTTCTTGATGTTTCAAACCGTTTTTGCTGCTACAGCCGCTACAATAGTTTCCGGAGCGGTGGCCGAAAGAACAGAATTCAAAACCTATTTATTCTTTAGTATTATTACAACAGCTATTATTTATCCAATTTCAGGTCATTGGGTTTGGGGTGGAGGCTGGCTGAGCGATTTAGGTTTCCATGATTTTGCCGGATCAACCGTTGTACACTCCGTTGGTGCCTGGATGGGATTAGTTGGCGCAGCTTTAATTGGACCACGTATAGGAAAATACAACGAGAAGGCAAATGCAATACCAGGACATAACTTAACCTTTGCTGCTCTTGGAGTATTTATCCTGTGGTTCGGCTGGTTTGGATTTAATGCTGGTTCTCAGCTTGCTGCAGCAGGCACAGAAAACACCATTGCTATTTCACACATATTTTTAACCACAAACCTGTCAGCAGCTGGTGGAACTCTTGCTGCTTTAGCAACAAGTTGGTTCAGATACAAGCGTCCCACACTTTCTTTAAGTTTGAATGGAGCACTAGCAGGTCTTGTAGCCATTACCGCTGGCTGCAATATTGTTAGCCCACAGGCTGCCATTATTATTGGTATTCTTGCTGGCATTAGCTTGGTTTATTCTGTTGAGTTTATTGATAAAAAATTAAGAATTGATGATCCCGTTGGTGCGATTACTGTTCATGGCGTAAACGGAGCATTAGGAACTATTTTGGTAGGAGTTTTCGCTACAGAAGGTGGCTTATTATACGGCGGAGGATTTAAACTATTAGGAATTCAGGTATTAGGAGTAGTCGCAGTTGCTGCATGGGCTCTGAGCACCGCTTTTATTCTATTCAAATTATTAGATAAAACCATTGGATTAAGAGTTCCGGCAATTGTTGAAGAAGAAGGTTTGGATATATACGAACACGGAGAAAAAGCATACCACTAATCACTAACTAAACACTCGTTTCTCAATTAAGATGATGTGAAGATCTTTCTTCCATCATCTTTTTTGATTAAGAAATACTTTGTATTTTAACAATTATAATAATTGCGGTTAACACAATAATTAATTCAAGCTTACGTTTTTCGATTTTGAACTGTGTATTAATAAAGATCAAGTTATATTTATTTAAATTTATGAGCATGAAAAAAATTAATGTTTTTCTTTTAGCCTGCCTATTTTTTACCCTTAGTATCGGACAAACTGGTTGTTATGGACCATTCAGACTCACAAAAAACCTTCATGAGTGGAATAGTACGGTTGGAGATAAGTTTACCAACGCCTTAGTGTTTTTTGCTTTTATAGTTATTCCTGTTTACGAAGTTGCTGTACTAGTGGATGGTCTGGTTTTAAATACAATTGAATTCTGGACTGGTGATAATCCAGTTACCATGAAAGATGGCGACAAAGATGTTCAAATTGTGAAAAAAGACGGCAAAAAATATCGTATTATCGCCACAAAAAACAAATTCCACATTGAACAGTTAAAAGGCCCAAACAAAGGTAATTATGCCGAGCTGATTTACGATCCTACCACTTCGAGCTGGAACCTCAAAGATGGAGACAAAGAATTACAAAAACTCGTTAGCATCAGCGAAGAAGCCGAATTAATTCAAATCTATACTCCAAATGGCGATATCATTCAGCTTAATCCAAACCATTATAATTTAACTGAACTGAAACAAAAAATAAACTCCACAACTATCAATTTGGCTTCGAAATAATATCTTTCCCTGGTTATTTAAACCGGGGATTTTTTTTCTATAATTTTTTGCTCTTAAATACTTATGATGTACCTTTAATTGCAGTGTTTAAAATGCTGTTAAAATGACCCAAACTCCTATTAACTCCACCTTATATTTTTTGATTTTAATCTTAGCATTTCAATTGGCATTCGTGCCTTCTTTTGCTAGAACTTCAAACAGCCTAAACAAAAATGATAAAGTCCGTGTTCAATTGAAACACTATCACCAGTTTCAGTTTGCAGGATACTATGCAGCACTGCACAAAGGGTTTTATAAAAATGAGGGTCTGGATGTTAAAATAATTGAAGGAGGAACCTTTAATGTAGTTGATATTGTGCTAAATGGTGATGCTGATTATGGAATTAGTTCAATCGACATTCTAATCGAAAGAATTAACAATAAACCTGTCGTATTATTAGCTTCTATATTTCAAAGTTCACCATCCATTTTTTTGAGCTTAAAAGAATCAAAAATCAACACTGCACACGATCTTATTAACAAGAAGGTTATGCTACTCAAGGAGTTTAGAAATCCTGAATTACTAGCAATATTTTACAAGGAGGGTATACGATTTGATGACCTATTACGTTTATCTACCACTTATGACATAAATGATTTAATTAATGGCAAGACTGATGTAATAAACGCTTATTTAACAAATGAACCTTATTTTCTAAAAGAAAAAAATATTCCCTACTCGATTATAAGCCCTAAGAATTATGGAATTGATTTCTATGGAGATGGAATTTTTACAACTGAAGAGGAAATCAACAAGAATCCTGAAAGAGTTGACGCATTTATTCGTGCAAGTAAATTGGGCTGGGAATACGCTCTTAGTAATCCAGACGAAATTATCGACATACTCATTAACATTTATGGTGTTAAAAAAAGCAAAGAACACCTTAAATTCGAATCGGAACAAATCAAAAAACTTATTTTAAATGACTATATAGAAATTGGTCACATTAATCCTGGTAGACTTGATAATATAGCAAAAATATGTGCACAAATGGGTATGATATCTCCAAACTACAATTTAGATGGTTTCATTTATCAACCCGAACAATTCAAAACACCAAGAACATTGAAATTGGCGATAATCATTTTAGTCATTATCATATCTATTGCTGCAATAATTTTACTTTATCTTTTCATATTTACCAAACAACTTAAAAAGGCCGTTGCATCGCAAACTACTGATATCAGTAGAAAAAATCAAGAACTAATCAAATCCGAAAAAAGATTTAGAGAAGTAATAGAAAATCTGCCTTTGGGTGCAATTCTTGTCGAAGGCGAACAACTATTTACCAACAAAAAGGTATTGGAAATCACCGAATATACGAACAGCGAAATTCCTAATATCGAAAAGTGGTTCAGCATTTTATACAAAAAGGATAAGGATGTAAATTACCAGATCTATAAAAGTCATATACAAGCAAGTTTAAACAAATCTCTTATATCAACAATAACTACTAAATTTGGACTCACTAAACAGGTGGAATTTCATGCCTACAGTTTCGACAATAAAGAAATTTGGCTAATGAATGACATTACACAAAGAATTAGAACGGAACATGACTTAATAGCAAGCGAATACAAGTTAAGAACCTATATCGAAGAATCTCCAATGGGATTGGTAATTTTTAGCAGTAATACGAAAGTTACATTTACAAATCCCGCTTTTTTAAAATTGCTAGATATAGACTCTGAGACCAAAGTTGACTATTTCATAAGAGATTTCTTCTCACCATTGCAACTAGCAAAGAATATAGAGTTAATGAACCAACTCATAAGTAATGGAAAAGTACAAGGTGAGGTGTTGTTGAGATCAATAAAAAATAAGAATTTTCCCGTCTTTATTAGTGCCGTTAAGCTAAGCGAAAATGAATTCCTTGGATTTGTAATGGACATTTCTCCTCTAAAAACCGTTGAAAATGAACTGAAGATTGCTCTTAAAAAGGCCGAAGAAAGTGATCGCCTAAAATCAGCATTTTTAGCAAATATGAGCCATGAGATCCGAACACCCATGAATGGAATTTTAGGTTTCAGCAAGTTATTATTAAAGGATAATTTGCCCAAATCAAAAAAAGAGCAATACATTGATATTTTAAATCAAAACGGAAAACAATTACTAGAGATTATTAATAACATCATTGACATTTCTTATTTGGAAGTTAAACAATTAAAAATCACTAATACCTCCTTCTCAATTTCCAAACTGTTTAACGATTTAAACACTTTCTTTAAAGTGGAGAAACTGAAATACCATAAAGAGAATATTAACATCTCTTTTAACAATCAGGTGCCACAAGAGCTTGATATGATTGAGTCAGACATTGGTAAAATAAAGCAAGTTTTAATTAATTTAATTAACAATGCTCTAAAATTCACAAAAGAAGGATTTGTTAAAGTTGGCGTTACATTAACAAATTCTGAGCTTTGTTTTGTGGTTGAAGATTCCGGCATTGGAATTCCAAAACAAAAGCAGGATATAATTTTTGAACGTTTTGGTCAAATAGAAAACATCTACACTCGGCAATTTGGAGGAGCAGGCCTTGGGCTTCCTATATCAAAAGGTATCATTGAACTTATGGGAGGAAAACTTGTACTTAGCTCTACCGAAAATAAGGGCTCAACATTTTGTTTTAATATCCCTGTAAAGAAAATTGAAGAAGAATTGCCCCCAATCACCAATGACTCTAACAAGTACCTCTGGAATGACAAAAGCATACTAATTGTTGAAGATGTTGACATAAACATTAGCTTTTTAGAAGAACTCTTTGAAAATACCAAAGCTAGTATTACAGTTAGAAAAAATGGTAAAGAAGCAGTGGATTTGTGCAAATCAGGCTTTATTCCGGATTTAATTTTAATGGACATACAAATGCCCGAAATGAATGGAATTGAAGCAACTAAAAAAATTCGAAAGCTCCTTCCATCTATTCCTATCATTGCGCAAACTGCCTATGCTTCGGAAAATGACAAAGAATTAGCTCTAGCAGCGGGATGTAATGATTTTTTCCCGAAACCTTTGAATTTTGATAAACTAATGAATAGGATTCATCACCTTTTATTTGCAACAAATTGATTTTTTGATTTTTCCACATTTCTGTGAATGAAACCTCGGCGTTCCATCTTACCCCATTTACGATTGCCTCTGGCATATTGAATATTTCCTTTAATAGAGAAAAATAGCGAAAGTGGGTGTAGTATAAATGGCTCTAAAACGGCTGCTATCCATAACTTGAATACATCCCCTTTTCTCTCATATCTGTGAAAAGTTAATTCCTCATATAAAATGGCCCAAGTGGTAAAGAACAAGGCAAATGTGTACACAAAAAGGAAAGTAATTAATATAAAATTCAAACTTAAATTTCCTGATGCATAAAGTAGAATTGCATAAATTATCCCTGTAAATTCAACAAGTGGTGCCAACCATTCAAAAAGAAACCAAAAAGGATAACCAAGCATCCCCATTGCACCATAACGAGGCGAAAAGAATATTTTTGAATGATCTGTTAAAGTTTCGATTGTACCTCTTGTCCACCTGCTTCTTTGGCGTCCAAAAGTAAAAATATTGCTTGGAGCTTCGGTCCAGCATAAAGGGTCAGGTACATATTCGATTTTATATTTTTCCCTTTGCTCAGACATGTATCTACGAATGCGCACAACCAACTCCATATCTTCTCCTATGGTATGAGCATAACCTCCACTTTGAACTACAACTTCACGTTCGAACATTCCCATTGCACCAGAAATGATAATTAAGCCGTCTAATTTTGCCCACGCCATTCTACCCATTAAGAATGACCTTGTATACTCCAGTACTTGCATTCTAGCCAGCAGGTTCTTAGGAACGCTAACCTCTGCTATCCTTCCATTCTCAACAACACATGAATTGGCTATCCGAACTACTCCCCCAGCAGCAATCACTCTTTTATCAGTTCTTTCCAAAAATGGCTTTACTAATTTTAAAACAGCATCTGGTTCCAAAATAGAATCAGCATCAATTGCCATAAATAAATCTTTATCGGATACATTTATAGCCGCATTTAATGCATCTGCTTTGCCCCCATTCTCTTTATCAACAACAATTAAATTTGAGTAAGTTTCAATTTTAGATTTATAAATTCCACGAACCTCTTTCGTTTCAATTTCCTGATTTAATGCAAAATCAACTCGCTCTAAATTAAATGCTTCCTCTAATTCTTCGAAAGTATTATCAGTACTCCCATCATTTACAACTATTACATCAAAATTATTGTAATGGATAGTATATATGGATTCAACATTATCAACAATGGTTTTTGCCTCATTAAAAGCAGGAACCAATACAGAAACAGAAGGTGCTAAAGGTGAGTCAAGAATTACACTATAATCAACAAAACTATTCTTTTTAAGGTAATGATTTAAAGCAATACCAGAGACAATACTTAGAGCTGTATAACTAAATATCAACAGGAATGCATATGATATAAATATCTTATCCAGAAAATAGCTTATAAAGCTTATTAATTCGTCGTAATTCATATTCTAGGATCTAATACATGGTTGATAATCCCTTTCAACTGCTCATCAGCATCAATTGTTAATGCGTTTAATCTATTCTGTCCCGTTTCTCCTAATTTTAAAATTGATTTACAAGATTCCATTCTAATTTTAAACTCATCGCTTTTTAGCTTATCTTCCAAGAAATTAAGCTCTGTTTCCATTCTTAATTGTCCTATAGACCTTAGAATATTTAATTGATTCGGTAATTCTTCCAAATGATAAACCTCCTTTAGCTTTGCTATCGCTTCATAACTTTCTAGATCAACTAAGGTCTTTATTACTTTTCCTTTAACGAAGTCATTGTCGTGATTTATTAATTCCAACACTTTGGAAACTGCTTCTTTTTGCTTCAGAATTCTTATCATGTCTAAACTAAACATGACAACTGAATCATTCCAATGATTAAGCCATAAATGAAATTCCGGAATCTCAATTCGATTCTTTCTTATTAAATCAAATACATTTATCTGCTCCCAAACAGTAAAAACTTTTTCTTGGCTATCCAAAAATGCAAAAGGAACAAATGGAAGCAACTTTATTAATCCCATTTGCGCCTCAATTCGCAATATATCATTACTTTTTTGTTGATACGAAATGATTTTTTGGTTCTCGGACTTAACCCTCATATGGCTTAGCTCACGAATCCCAAAAATCTTTTTATTCCACGAAAGCATATTTAGTTTTCGTATTGATTCCTTGTTTAATTCCAAATCTATATACAAATTCCTTATTTTATCGCTAACCTCCTTATTTTCTGCTTTATCAATATCAACCAAAACATCAATCATCACATTACGATGAAAACGACTGGTATTCAATTTGTCTATATCTGCGACCTCATCTTTCTCTTTACTTCCTATCAAAAATCCTATTACTAATTGCGAATATTTTATATGCAATTGGTTGTATTTGGTTTTTTTATAGGATAAATACAATTTAGATATAAGTATCGTGGGCAAAAGTACAATTAACGATACAAAAAAAATCATAATCATATAAATAATCATACGATTCAAGGCATTGTAAGGCAATCTCTCGAATATATAATCAAGAACAGATTGTATCGTTCTAACAAAATCGTTTACAAAATCCAATACAATAAAAAATTGATCAAAAACAGTTTTGAACCACTCAAGCAATTCAAATTGGATAATATATTCATTAAACATCTTAATCGTTTCTAATATTCAACTCTTTTTTTACTTCATAAATTCTTCTATGAGTAAATTTTTTTAGTCTGGGAATAAAAACTCCCGGATCAAAGTTCAGTTCCGACTGCACTCTTTCCATTATCCTGCTGATTAGATGCAACTAAAGCAGGCAGTTGTATCATGCAACATAGCAAAATGAGTACAAGTTTTTCATTTGTCAGATGGAAGCTGCAAGATCTAAATAATCATTATCCTGTGTGTTTCATAATCATTTTAATCTTGCTCGTTTCATATAAATTATAATTGATATGATAGCTTCACTGAGAATGTTAGGATTCCTCTTTTTTCATCTACCTCATATTCTTCCTTTTCATAGCCAGTGCGCAACAAATAAGTTAGTCGCTTATCAATCAATTGATCCTGATAAGCTAAACGAACAGTCCAACTTTCATACTTATAGGTTTCAAAGTTTGAAACATTACCTCTTGCCTCATCAGGAGAAGTACCAGTTCCTAGTTCCAATCCAATGTACTGCTTCGCATCCCTTAAATACCTTCTGGTTATAAAAAATACCGACCTTGATACTTCACTATCTTTTGGAGTGAAATATCCTCTTAGCGAAAACCAGTAATTGCGATAGTATTTTCCCACTGAACCAGTATAGATATAAACATTTTTGTAATCTGAACTTCTATCAAATCTCAAAAAACGCATACCCATAGAAAGTTCAATATTTGAAGGTAACTTTTGATAAAATTCAGCTCCAGCTCTATGCTCTGGAAACAAATTATCGGGTGAATATCCATAATTCAGATACAAATAATTTGTTGAGGAAACCCTCGGATAGGCTACAATTTCATATTGTTTGGAAATATCCTTAGACCACAAAGATTCACCCTGCCCTACTAAATCACCAAAATTAAGCTTACCTGTTATACTTCCCCACAAATTTCTTCGCATTAATTGAAATGAAGTAACATGCCATCTTCGTACATAGGGTTCTTCGAAATGCTCAAAGTCGTGCTTTACTATTAATGAATATTTTCTTCTTCCAGATTTATATGCCTTAAACAGTTGAATACCTTCTTCACTACCTGGGTTAATTTCCAATAATTCATTTATAGTCTGTAAAGACTTTGCTTCCAATCCTTTTTCTTTCTGTAATATAATTTTCTTTAGAAGAATATCTTCTTCTCTTGGATAAAATGATTGACCATATTCACAATAAAACAAAGCTTGTGATATATCACCTGCCCATTTCTCAAGATCAATCAGAGCCAAGATAGCATCTTTATTATCGTAATCTTTATCTAAAACAGTTTGTAATTCTTTTCTTCCTTTATCGTAAGATTTATCCCAAGCAAAAGTTCTTCCAATTAGGATTCTGGCATCATAATAATCAGGATTTCCCTTAAGAATTTCATAGCAAATCTTCCTTGCTTCTTGCCTGTTTCCATTAAATGCCAGCTGCCTGGCTTTTCCATATTTAACCGTTACAGATCCCGATTTTAAGCTATCAATTTCCTGTGCACTTATTAGACTAGAGTACACTACAAGAATACAGGTGATAATACTAAGGGGTAAAAATTTTGCCATACTAATCCTTACTAGATTTATTTTAAATAATTATTAATCAAGATATCTTTTCTTTCGTTCTTTCTTGGCACTAATACTGTCCATCACAGTTTCCATAAATGGTCTATAATACCTCCAGAAAAACATCTTTCGATCAATAACTTGATCTGAACTATAAAATGCTTCACTTATTTTTTCAACACCCTTAAAATATGAGGAGTAAATTCCAATTTGATTATCGGAGAAATCAAAAGAAAAATAGAGAAATCTGTAATCTTTATCATGCTCAATTATTGCTGGAAACTGTATTGGCACTTGTAATGAATCCATCAACTCTTTCCCTTTATCATTGACATCAATTTTAAAATTAGCCAGTACATGATTCCTATTATCTATTTGATTAATATCAAACCAATATGGATAGTAAATTTGCTTAGGCACATTATACTCCAACTGGGTACTTAATTCTGATATTAGAATTGGAAACCTTTCTTTTAAATGTGTTTTCTCTTCTAAAATTACTATTCTTTCTTTATTATCAACCAATACAATTCCTCCTTTACTAAAATTGTATTCCGTTTTGTAGTTTTTTTTATAGAGTTCAGGTATCCATTTGGGAATTTCAGGAGTTTTCGCCGTGTCAAGTGTTGGATAATATTTACCAATCCAACCACTCCACTTAACACCAAGCAGTTCTTCTGTTTGTCTTCTAATTACAGAAGAAGTTGGAGAAGCAAACAAGTTAAACTCAGCGATAATGGTTTTGCCTTTTCTCTTTAATTCTCTTAATAAATTAAACTCTTCGGCTTGCAAACCTCCATAAAAGAATGAGATTGTATCTTTTCCATGGTCAGGATGATCTTCCCAATTTGAACTGTAAATTCCATAAGTATCTGCAAAAAACACAACATCCATAGAATCAGCTAGCCTAGGACTACATCTTTCACCATATATTCCCAAATCTTTAATTACATACTTTCCATTCTCTCCCGGATGAAAGCCTAAAAAATCCTCGGCAAAGTCATACTCATCTCCTGTACTTTTAACCCATTTATTTTGATTAACAAGCCAAAAAAATGACAAATGCTCAGAAAAGCTCTTTTCCGGAGTTGTCTTATCTATAACGAGCAAATTTATTGGGATGTCTTTCTCAACTTTCCATAAGATCCACGATATTACCGGAACAACTAAAATGAGTAAAACCAATATCCTCACTAACTTCCACATTTGCTTTTTTTTACTTTAAATTACTTATTATTCACAGTTATAACGGAAATATCACCAAATAAGTTATCCTTTTTTTTATAAGTATTTTTAATTAATCTATATAATGAGTATTTTCCTATTCGATATTAATATGTATTTTCTATAAATCCCAATATTTAATTTATTATTATTTTTTAGTTTATCAATTAAAATTAATCAACCATGAAAA
Source organism: Marinifilum sp. (assembly GCF_965230805.1). Classification (NCBI taxonomy): domain Bacteria; kingdom Pseudomonadati; phylum Bacteroidota; class Bacteroidia; order Marinilabiliales; family Marinifilaceae; genus Marinifilum; species Marinifilum sp. The sequence goes on from NZ_OZ246019.1 coordinate 252,782, forward strand.
AGTTATTAAGTATTTTTTTTATCACAAGCTTTATCTGTGCATCTTCATTCTTAAATTGTAGTGCAAAGCAAATTTTAGATTCAAAGCCTACTGAGAAGATGACAGAAAGCAAAAAACTTGCAGTAGTTTGGACGAGTGGTGACAAAGATGTTGCAGAAAAAATGGTTTTTATGTACACATTTAATGCAGCCAAGCACAAATGGTGGGATCAAATCAATTTTATCATTTGGGGACCATCATCTAAACTTTTAAGTGAAGATAAAGATCTCCAAGAATACATTTCTAAAATGATGAAAGTGGGAATTAATGTTTATGCGTGTAAAGCTTGTGCAGACTTATATGGTGTGTCAGAATCATTAGAAAAAATTGGGGTGGATGTAAAATACATGGGTAAACCATTAACCGAATATCTTCAATCAGACTTTAAAGTAATGACATTTTAAAAAAAAAATCCATGCTTAATCAAGCAATACTTGTCTTTTTAAAGGAACTTCGAGATAATAACAATCGAGAATGGTTTCATATTAACAAGAAGAAATACGAAGAGGCAAAAAAGGGTTTTGAGCTTTTTATAGAATTGAGCATTGAGCAAATTAAAGCTTTCGATCCAAATATATCTGGTTTACGAGCTAAAGATTGTTTATTTCGGATTTATCGAGATGTTCGATTCTCGGAAGATAAACGACCATACAAAACGAATTTTGGAGCTTTTGTGTCAAAAAATGGCAGAAAAAGTAGCTATGGTGGATATTATATTCATATCGAACCCGGACAGTGCTTTCTTGGCGGTGGATGTTACATGCCTGCTTCGAATGTTCTTAAAGCAATACGAACAGAAATATTTCACCATCCTGAAGAATTTAGAGGTATAATTGAAAATTCTGAATTCAAAAGTCATTTCACAGAAATGTATGGAGAGAAACTTAAAACTGCGCCACGAGGATTTCCAAAAGACTTCGAGCATATAGATTTACTAAATTACAAGCACTATGCAGTTAGTAAAATGATTGATGATAAAACTGTTATTTCCGATCAATTTGTTCAGGAAATCGACAATTCATTTAAAGCATTGCAACCTCTAAACAGGTTTTTAAACGAAATTGTACAAGATTTATAAAACAAAATACCAAAAATGCCGTTTCATTTACTGAACGGCATTTTTTGAATAGTCTTATGCTTCAAATTATTTAGCGGTCGTAATACTAATAAATGAACAATACTAAGAATTACATATTACAAGTTGAAGAGTATGTTACCGATTTATTATGTGACTTGCCTGTTAATTTGTGCTACCACAACCTAAAACACACAAAAGAAGTGGTTGAAGCTTGTAAAATCTTAGCCAGAAAATCCCAACTTTCACCCAGTAATACCGAGCTTGTAATTATAGCAGCATGGTTTCATGATGCAGGACATGCGGTTACCTACTTTGGTCACGAAAAGGCTGGAACAGAAATTGCTGTAGACTTTTTAAGCAGAATTCATTACCCTAAATCCAAAATTAATAAGGTTGTAAATTGTATTTTAGCGACTCATTACCCTCCACGCCCACAAAATGAGCTTGAAAAGGTTCTTTGCGATGCTGATATGTATCACCTAAGCTTGGATGACTACGAATCAAGAAGCTTTTCTTTGAGAAAGGAATTGGAAACAGTAACCTCAACAGAAATTCCTAAACAGCATTGGTGCAATAAAAACATAGAATTCTTAAACGACCACTGTTATTTCACCAACTACGGCAAAAAAGTATTGCAGTTTCTTAAGGAAAAAAATATCAAAAAGTACTTCACCTCACATTGCAAAAACTCCTAAAGGAAAAGTTGAGTTACTAAAATAGAACATCATTGAATACCTCCAATCTCAATCTTCATACATAAGAGTTATTTATCTAAATTGATTCTTAAATGATACTTTACTACATTAAATGCTTTATAATTTTAATCCCTAATTCTATGAAACTTTTAACTGTACTCAGAGTGTTTATTGCTACTCTTTTGATTCTTTTTGCAAGTAAACAATGCGTTGCTGCAAAAGCCCCAATAAAATTTGGAAAGGTGACAAAAGACGAATTACTAATGAATAGGTATGATAAGGATACATCTGCAATTGCTGTTTATTTATGTGACTATGGTGTTAGTGAAATGCTATTTATGAATACTACAGGAAACTTTCAATACAATTTTACACTAGTACCCTCTTTAATATTTTAGTCGGTTACTAGTGATATTAAATATAAATACGAAAAAGCAATTACCATACTCAACGAATCAGGAGATAGGTATGCCGATGTTCATGTATATTACTCTAAAAATATGCCTGTAAGCAACTTACAAATCTCACTATATGACACTAATGGAATTCTAATAGAAAAGGTGAAATCATCTGAGATTAATGATTACAGTGCATCTGGGGAAAACATGTTTACCGATTCAAGAATCAAACATTACGAACCCATTCAAAAAAATTATCCATACACAGTTGTTTGTTCGTATAACTTAAGCACCAATGAATTCTTTAATATCAATGATTGGCACCCATACAATGGCTCGAGGTGTTCCATAAATGAAAGTATATTTACAATATCTACAAACAATCCTGATAGCTTTAAGTATAAGATGCTTAATTCATCGTTGAAACCAATTATTACTGAAGACAGAGGAAGAAGTACCTACCTTTGGAAGATTTCAAATTTAAAAGCATACAAACCTGAATCTTACTCATCCCCTATGGTTACTCTGACAGAGGTCCATATTTAAAATGTTCTCCAACCAAATTCCAATATGATAAAATACATGGCTCCACAAATTCTTGGAATGATCTTGCAAGTTGGTTCTCAAAATTGAACTATGGACGTGATGATCTTGATGAGAACACCAAAGCTGAAATCAAAAATTTGGTGAAAGACTGTAAAACCGATTTTGATAAAGTAAAGAAACTTTATGAATATCTTCAAAACAAGACTCGTTACGTTAGTATTCAAGTAGGTATTGGTGGGCAGCAACCATTTCCTGCCCAATATGTTCAAGATAAATCCTATGGTGATTGCAAGGCTTTATCAAATTATATGAAAGCATTGTTAAAAACAGTTGATTTAACTTCCTACTATACGCTTATATACGCCGGAGACAAAACAAGAGAAATTGATACAAATTTTGTGAGTACTTTCGCCAATCATGCCATTTTAATGGTTCCATTGCAACAAGATACTATTTGGTTAGAATGCACAGACAAATTTAGTCCTTGTGGTTATTTGGGAAGTTTTACCGATGACAGAACTGTTCTTGCTATTAATGAGAATGGTGGAGAACTGGTAAGAACTCCTTCGTACCAAATGTCTGATAATACTCAGAATAAAACCGGAGATATTAAAATCAATGCTGATGGCACTGCTAAAGCAAAAATCACTGAAAAATGCAGAGGATTACAATATGAATATATCGCAGGATTAACACATATAGGGCCAGAAGATCAGAAAAAGAAACTGTACAAGGACATTGATCTTCCTGACTTTAAAATTAACAGTTTCGAAGCAAGCAAAGAGCTTACCAGAATTCCAAGCTCTAAACTAGAACTTGATCTGGACATTAGGAATTATTCTTCAAAATCGGGTGACAGATTGTTTGTGCCTCTTAATTTGATTACGAGAAGTACCAGCGTTCCCAAGAAAATTAAAAATCGTAAAACCAACATTTATTTCAAACGAGAATATTGCGATATCGATACAATACAATTTACTTTACCAGAAGGTTATGAAATGGAAAGTATTCCTGAAAAGAAGCTTATTGAATCAGATTTTGGAAACTACATGAGTGAAGCAATTCAAGAAGGGAACACAGTAAGCTATATCCGTAAAGTAGAATACAAAAAATTCGAATTCCCAGCCGAGAGATATGATGAATTGCGAAATTACAAAAAGGCAGTAGCACGGGCTGATAAGGCAAGGATGGTGCTTAGAAAATTGTAAGTCTGTAAAATTTGAAGTGTCTGGAAGTGTTAATGAAAATAATAAGAATATGGCAACAGTTAAGCATTTTGAAGAATTATTTATTTGGCAAGAAGGCAGAAAATAAACCAATCAAGTTTACTTTCATTGCAATAACCTAAAAGATTTCGCATTTACAGATCAAATACAAAAAGCTTCATTTTCTGTAATGAACAATATTGCAGAAGGATTTGAACGATATGTTGATATCGAATTCAAACGATTTTTAGATATTTCGAAAGCATCTTGTGAAGAAGTTAGAAGCATGCTTTATCTTGCCAATGATTTGAAATACATAGATTCTTCAACTGTAGATACTTTACAGGAAAGCTGTCGTCTTTTATCGGCAGGAATTCAAAAACCAATAATTTCGATCAATAAAAAAATCGCAATAGCCAAACAAGCATTGCGATTCTTATATTTCTTATAAATCTTTTAACTTTTTCAAGACTCTTCGAGACTTTCTTGACTTTCCCAGACTGTTTGACTATTAATACTCCGGAAGTAAAAACGAAACACTAACGCCCCCTTCTTCCAAATTCTCAACATCTACTTTTGCCTTGTGCAAGTCCATCACTAGTTTTACCACAACCAAACCAGGTGTAAATCGTTTAAAATCATCTGTGCGCTCGTTTTTTTCTAAATCGAAGAATCGGAAAGTATAGTTTACCTCACCTTCGGCAAAGTGAGTCCCTGCATCCTTAACAAAAACTTTTATTTTTTGTCCCATTAATTCAGCACCTACATAAACTTCGGAGCGAGATGGTGTATTGGCTATTGCATTTTCTAAGATCTTTTCCATACAGATCTCCAGCAACCTTTCATCTCCGCGCACAATGTAGTTTTTAGGAATATCCATTTTTAGCTTGACCTTGCGTTCTGAAAGCAAACCTCTTAGCTTATCAACACTTACCTTTACAACTTCATGAACCGGTAAACCAACCACCTTCATTTTGTATCTATCAAACCTTAAAGCAGAAAGCAATAATGCGATATCCGAAACACCGATTAACTTTTCACATGCTTGTTTAATAAAACGAACATATTTCAAATTTGTCTTGTTCTTGATCGAGAATTCCAACATATCTGCAAAACCAACTATTCCGTTTAAAGGTTCACGCAGTTCTGTTGACATTAATGAAAGAAAATCATTTTTCGCATCTTCTAATTTCGACAACTGGAGATTGGCCTCTTTTAAACTCGTATTAGCTTCTTGCAATTCCATTGTGCGAGCTGCCACCTTTTCTTCCAATTGCAAATTCATGAATTTTAATGATTCATTTTTATGCTTTAATTCAAGATGAGTATTCACTCTTGCAATTAACTCTTGGGAATTAAATGGTTTGGTTACATAGTCCTGAGCACCTGTTTCGAAACCCTTAATAATGTCATCACTATCAATCTTAGCTGTTAAATAAATAACAGGTATATCTCTAGTTTTATCTTTTGATTTTAAATATTTACAAACTTCATATCCATCCATTTCGGGCATCATGATGTCCAATAATATCAAATCGAAACTATCTGCAACACAAAGCATCAAAGCATCTTTGCCGTTCATTGCATATTGAATCTCGTAAGATGGATCGGAAAGAATTGCCTTTAAAACTTTAATATTTTCAGGAATGTCATCAACGATAAGAATACGATGTTTCTTCATTGCAAAATTAGTTGTTAGAAGGGTTGTTTTGTTGTAATAATTGAATTGATTAAATAATACATAATCATTTTCGAATCTAATCAAAGCATAAATATAACATATTAAAGCCAAGATCAGATAAAAAAAAGCGAAAAAAGTCAAGAAAAATCACGCAGGCGAAGCTTGGCACGATGTCAAAGTCAAATAATCACATCATACAAGAGTAGAATTAAAAAGCTGTAATAGAAAAATTACAGCATTGCAAATGACGAATCTGGAATTAGCTTGTAGGAGGATTTAACCTCGAGAGTTCTATTTATACGTTCATTCAGGCTGGAGAAATCAAATGACAGAGCTTCGACTTGCCTCTTAAACTTAAACAGAATTGGTTCAAGTTTGTTAGGCTATTTTACTATTGATACCCTCAACTGAAAGTGAGAGCTTCAAAACCGAAGATTCAAAAACAGAGAAAAGAACAACTTTGTGTTTTAAGACAGAGGAAAGGCGCAAGAAGCGCCTCCTAATTTTTTGAATCAATCACAGCCAGAGAAATGCAAGCTGCGATTGAGATGAATGGGAAATTAAAAAATTCCGTTTTTATACACCCTCAAGAAACATCCCACATTGTCTTTATACAATTCGCCTTGATCGATGGAGATGGAAAAACTAACTTCTACAGGCAAGGTTTTCTCTGGCAAATGAAGTTCTAGAAGTGCTGAAACCTGTTCTTTCATTCCTCCTTCAAAGGGAACTGAGTATCTTCCCCAGTTTTGAGAATAAGTTAGTAAAGTGCGATAAGGAATTTTATTGAATAAATATCCATTTACTCCAAAATGATGTGCCACGATACGATTGTTAATCACGCCCAGAGTGTGTCCATTTTCATCCTCCTGAGCTGGCGCAAAAAAAGGCAGCCCCAATGTACGACCGTAATGTGTCCAGCCCGATTTGTAAATGTAGTTGTTAAAGTAATTATCCCGACCTGTGTAAAGAGCACCATCGCTGCCAGGTATTGGTGTACCTCCTGGTGTACTACCTGACTGATAACGAGTGTAATAATTCTCGTACATGGCAGATGTAACCCAATTCTTTTCTCCTTTAAATTCGGCATACAATCCTGTTACCCCATCTGGACGATGAAAATAGGTGCCCGATTTGTCTTCGAACATGGTTTGGCGATACAACTCCCAGTTCACCTTTTCACCTTTTAGGTAAACATGAAAATCCCATCCCCCAAGATGGTTTCCATAGGCATTTTCCCATTCTCCCCAGACTTCTTCTCCTTCGGTTCCTTTACCAACAATCATACGCGTATAATTGGTGAAATCGGTAGGCAATTTTCCTACATTAGGATCGAAAGAGCTTCCTCCCCATTGTGAGTAATGCTGGAATCCCACTTCTAAATTGAACTTTCGATCTCCACCCAAGCGGATGTATACATTCTTATAATGTACTCTTGTATTGTCAACATATCGATCATCAAGCATGATGCCTTCGGAATACATTCCTTTTACTGCCAACCAATCTTCTGCAAAAGGAATTTTCCAATACCCCTGTGTACCAATTGATATTCTTGGAATGGGACGTGCATTGTTCGATAAAAACAAGTTGCCATTGGTAGCAGAAAGCTTGCCAAATTGAATGTCCTCATAGCGCGATCCTACCGACAATAATAACTTCTTCCAGGCTAAACGCGCATAAGCTTGAGTGAGGATTGCATCTGTTTGATCGGCAATTGATCCACTGGCGCTCCACCCAAACTCATAATCCAATTGATTGGTACCTTTGTTCATGAAAGTGCTGTACATAGATAAGTCGGTGACCAATGCATTTTCATTTGGCACTCTTCCGTTTTGATTACTCACCAACCAGAATGGTAAATTTTCTTCGCTTGACAGATAAGATGATGCTCCAATCTGGTAGTTGATTTTCTGCCCCTTAGAAATTCCTGTCAGCGCAAGAATACTTATCAGTAAGCCTATTCTCTTCATTTTATTCATTTGATTTCGCTATTAACGCATTGCACATCCCTTTTCGTATAGAGATCAGACAATTTATTTTAAGTGCACAAATTTAATAGGAATTATGAATTATGAATGATAAATGATGAGGAAAGTGGAAAAGAAGAGTTGAAGGGTTGTCGGTTATCGGTTGTCGGTTATCGGTTGTCGGTTGTTAGTTGTCGGTTGTCATTATCCTTCTTCCTTTATAATTTCCACTTCTTCCTTTATACTTTATACTTCTCTCTTTCTACTTTCTACCTCTTCCTTACTACTTGTCCCCCTGTGCTCATTGAGGATGAGCAAAAGATTTAACAGCAAATATTCCAGATTAAGATTTTTTAACACAATCATTTTAAGATTCTGCATTTTCAATTGCATATGTAATATTATTTTATTTACCTTTGACATTGTCAACAAAATTATCGGGAAACCGATTCCACATGTAAAAGGATCTATTCCTTGATCCACTAGTTATCACTAAAGCAAATTTTTCCTGCTTGTATTATTGTATCATACCATAATAGCTTTGATATCTACATCATTGCATTTTATTGTATACTCATAAAATATGCAGACAGGTATCGTGAAATAAAATCATCAGTTTAATGAATAATAATCCGGTGGCTTATCATTTCATGGTAACTATTAACAGTTACATGTTGGAATATTTGTTGACACAAGATAAGTCTCCGGATTAAAACTAAAACTCAGTACATGAACAAATCAATCAATTAGAATGCAATCCTAAATGGGTGAATGATGGCTTGTTTGTCAATCATCAACATCAAAAGCTGATAAGTATAACATCACGCAAGATGTGAAGGGAATTGATGCAGTCGTGTGTGAAAGGAAAAGGATTGCTGATGGAAGCAAACAAGATGGAATTGATACAAAGGCAACTGCGGACACAATCAAGGCAAGTGGGGATAAGATCGAGGCAGCTGCTGAAGATATCAAGGCAAGTGGGGGTAGAATGGAAGCAAGCTTAAACGCAATCAAGTCTGTTGAAATAAGAAGAGAAGGCAAGTGCGGATGCCATCGAAGCTGTTGGGAATACAAGCAAGGCAAGTGCGAATAGCACAAAAGCTCTGTGAATAGTGATGAAAAGAGCAAAAAATGAAGATTATCTTATACTATATAAAAATAAATTTTAACCCTGAGTATCCTGCTATACCGATTCGTTAATGATATTAGTACTAAATCTGCTACACATTTAGCACTCTCATTCATCTGTCGGCATTATACCAAGTGCTATTTTCATAGTTAAAAGGTATAAAATCAGCATGTTTACTCGTAAAAACAAAGTATTATGAACAAGTTTTTAGTTGCTTACCGTGAAATGAAAAGAAGATTAGAGGATTTCTATCATGAGAACCAGGTAAAAATTGATGCCATTCCGATTTTAAAGGAAATTTTTGATGCGCTTTTGGCAGAATTTACCAAGTTCGAACAAGCCTGGGAGATCACGACCCAAGATTACTCAGGTTCTACCTTAAGTAAGAAAAATGTAAAGAATCAACTGGCAAATAAGGTATCGAATTGCAATATGCTACTGTACAATTACTGCATTAAAAATGAGCTCAGTGATGAACTTCCTAATTTTAAAGGAAGTGAGGGAATGTTATCTAAATTATCAGATGAAAAATTACTTAGCCGATGTGAATATTCTATCGGTTATTTGGAAGGACTTGGTGAGAAATTGAGCGAAACGGCTCTTACAGCTGAAGATCTGGAAGATTTAAAAACGCTTTATGCCAATTACGAAAATCTGGCTCCACGACCTAAGGTCTTACAAGGAAAGCAAAAAATTGCCCTGGAAGACTTATCTGCCAGTCGATCTGCCGGTATTAACATCATCAATGAAAGGTTGGATAAAGTTATGGAATCGATGTTTGAGGATAGCGAGCCTGAATTCTACAAGACCTATGTTGAAGCTTCGGAGATGGAAAATCCGGGATCTAGTAAGCTGGCCGTTAAAGGAAGTATTCTTGATAAAAACACCAAATTACCTGTTCCCCAAGCTCACTTGATTATCGAATCTATCGATTTTGATCATGAAGTTAAAGGCACAAAAGGAGGTTTCCGTATTAGCAAACTGGAGCCTGGTACTTATACCCTAAAAATTGAAGCGGTCACCTACAAAACCATCACCATGGATTTGATCCATCGATATGGAGAAACGAATGAGCTGGAGATTGAAATGGAGTCAATTAATGTTTAATGATTAAGGATAAATGTTTAATGAAGAGGTGCAAGGGGTTGTGCCTCTTTTTCTTTTTGAAAGTCCAATAGTAGAAGAGTCTGACAGTAGAAGGGTCTTGAAGAGTTGAAAGGTTGTTGGTTATCGGTTGTCAGTTGTCGGTTATCGGTTATCGGTTGTCGGTTGTCGGTTATGGTTGTCGGTTATCAATTTCTACTTGATACTTGATACTAGGTACCCACTCACAATTGGATTTAACCACAGGCAGGGATTCGAATCGCTAACTGGGTAGTTCTGATCACTCAAAAGTAGGGCAAAACAAAGTTTAAGCGTTTTAAATGTATACATCACTAAAAATAAAGCTATGGCAAATCTACTTTTTTACTTTTCAAGACTTTTCGACTCTTTGACTGTTGGAATGTTGAAATGTTGGACTGTTCCTCACGCTCACCCCTTAATCCCCTGAAAGGGAAAACCTAGGCACAAGTGGACTGTTCGAGTTCTATAGATGAATCAAACGTTTTCGACAATAAATTAAAGTTCTTTTAACACAAACTAAGAAATCTAGCAAATATTTAGGATTGACAGAATAAATTATTTTCATACATTTGTTAGGCGATATAACACTACTATTACAATGTTTTAAAATGGAAAAATTACCAAAGGAAATAGCAGAAGCTATAAAAAATGGAGTGGCAGACAATCAATTGATTAAAATGGCCCAGGATCTTTTAGAAAATGGTGACCAGGAAAATGCTGCCAAAGTTTTGGATTTTTGTTTTTAATTGCAAACTATTATTCAAAAGTAAAGCCTCAAAGATTGAATCTTTGAGGCTTTGTTTTTTACTCGTCATCTATTGTCATTGCGAAGGAACCTCCAATTATCTGTCATTGCGAGGAACGAAGCAATCTGTTGATCGTTGTAGTGTCTTTTCTTTTAACGCACTACTGCGATTGGAAAGATCACTAAGCTTCGCTCGTGATGAGAGACCTTTTTTAGCTTAGCTGTTCATAACCGCTGCACGGAATTCCTTAATGCGTTGTTCTTCCTCTTTTTTACAGATCAACAGTACATCATTGTCTTCTACAACAATATAGTCCTGTAAACCTTGAATCACCACATTCTTATCTTTAGGCATATTTACAATGCAATTGTCTGCTTCGAACAAGTGAACTTGCTCACCAACAACTGTATTTCCCTGCTCGCATCTTTCACGTTTTTCCCAAAGTGATCCCCAGGTACCTAAATCAGACCAGCCAAAATCCGCTGGCTGAACAAAAATGTTATCTGCCTTTTCCATTACGGCATAATCAATGGAAATATTGGTACAGGTTGGGAACATTTCATCAATAAATGCTTGCTCCTTTTCTGTATTGTAAAACTCCTCGCCTTTTTGAAAAATGGCAGCAACCTCAGGTACGTAGCTTTCAAATGCTGAAAGAATGCTTTTCAATGACCACAAGAAGATACCGGAATTCCAGTAATAATTGCCAGCTGCAAGATACTCTTTGGCAGTTTGTAAGTTTGGTTTTTCTTTGAAAGCGGCAACGTTTAATGGGTTCTCAGTTATCGGTTGTCGGTTATCTGTTTGCTCTTCATTTGGCATGGTTTCATAAGACTCGCCTTCCGATCCAATATTTGAATTTTTACTATTTACTGATAAGTGATTACTGATTACTGAATCTGCCTGAATATAACCGTATCCCGTCTCAGAACGATGTGGCTGGATTCCCAAAGTTAGTAAAGCATCATTATTAGCCGTGAATTCCAATCCATTTTCAATGATTCGAATAAATTCTGCCTCATTGGTAATCAAATGATCAGATGGCGCAACAACAATATTGGCATCAGGATTTAAGCCTTTGATTTTATAGGCTGCATAGGCAATACAAGGTGCAGTGTTACGCATGCAAGGTTCCAACAAAATGTTACTTTCCAACAATTCAGGACATTGCTCAGCGACCAATTGTTTGTATTTTGCCGAGGTTACAATTAAGATGTTCTCAGCTGGTGATACGGTTTTAAAGCGATCTACAGTCTGCTGTAGCAAACTTTTGCCAATTCCTAAAACATCTAAAAACTGTTTTGGTTTTTCTTCGGTACTCATGGGCCAGAATCGAGATCCTACTCCCCCAGCCATGATGATGATGTAGTTATTCTCTTGCATTACACAATATCATTTATAATATAATTAAAGTCGCCATTAAATAAATAACAGTTATTAACTCTAATTCCAGCATTTATCCCAGATTCAATATCGCTTATTTTATCACCAATTAATATCGAATTTTCTATATCTATATCAAATTCTGATTTAGCTTCTAATATCATGCCTGGGTTTGGTTTTCGACATTTACAATCACCTGTATAATCTGGATGGTGGGGACAGTGATATACTTTTGCAATGTTAACTCCTTCTCTTCCAAATTCCCCTAACATCCAATTTGTTAACGAATTAAAATCATTAACGCTATAATACTTTCTAGCAATACCAGCTTGGTTGGTTATAATTATAATGATATAATCCCTTTCTAGAAATAGCTTACAAAAATCAAATATGCCAGGAATGAAATCAAAATCCTCTATTCGGTGTACATAGTTATATTCTTTATTAATAACACCATCTCGATCTAAAAACAAGGCTCTTTTCATAATCTAAAAGGTAATTGTTGAATAGCCTTAAAATAATCCTCAGGTATACCAATATCTATAAAATAACCATCTGATACCAAAGCTCCAAAAGCTAAATCACACACATATCTTTCCATAAATGAATTTTCAAATGAAAACTTGTCCTTTTTAGGCAGTAATTGAAGGCAAGATTGATTCATTAAATATATTCCTCCATTAATGAATCCAACCTCTTTAAATGTCTTCTCCTTGAATTTAGAAATTTTATTATCCTCAATTTCAACAGATCCGTATCTATCAAAATTGAACATTTTTTTAACTACAATGGAAAACTGACTCTTATTTTGATGGTGAAAATCGTAGAATTGTTTTAAATCAACATCAAAAAAAGTATCTCCATTTACTATAAAAGCAGGCTTATTTCTGTTTTTTAGCTTAATAAAAGCTTTTTTTATAGCCCCACCTGTTCCTAAAGGTTCAAACTCATGAGAATAGTTTAGTTTCATTCCCATAAATTCATTTCCAAAATGTTTTTCTATGGTATCGGCCTTATAACCAACTGCAAGAATTGTATGATCGACACCATTTCTTGATAACCAAGTTAACAAGTACTCTAAAAATGGTTTCCCATTAATATCAGCCATTGGTTTTGGTAAATCATTAACTAACTCTTTTAATCTCGTACCAAAACCTCCAGCCAGAACAATTGCTTCCATACTTATTTCTTTAGGTTACCAAAAATATTTTCTTCCACTATAGAACAAATAATATGACCTATAAGTATATGAGCTTCTTGGATTCTCGGTGTTTCTTTTGATGGAACCTTTATGCAAAAATCACATATATCCACCATTTGACCTCCTGTTTCACCAGTTAAACCAACGGTAATGATATTATTTCCTTTTGCTTCCTTTATGGCTTCAATTAAATTCTTAGAATTTCCTGATGTAGAAATTGCAAAAAACATATCTCCTCCATTACCTTGAGCCTGAATTTGACGACTAAATAATTTCTCGTATCCATAATCATTCCCTATGGCTGTTAATATTGATGTATCTGTAGTCAAAGCTATAGATGGAATTCCTGGCCGATCAAAGTAAAATCGACTTACAAATTCTCCTGCAATATGTTGTGCATCTGCTGCACTACCACCATTACCTGCCAATAAGGTCTTCCCACCCTTTTTATATACTTCTGTACAAATACTAGCTATTTTATCAATCAGTACTATCAATTGCTCATTATCCAAGATTCTCTGCTTGATATCCAATGATTCTGATATCTGTTTTCTTATGAACTCTCTCATTTTACTTAGTTATTATAAGATCTAATCAAGTTGTTATTAATTTCGGCTTTTTTCACATTTTCGTTTTTAAATATTTTCCAGCCGTGACACCCTCCTTCAGAAAAATGAAAATTCATAACCCTTCCGTCAAAATCATTCAATGTTTCAACCACTTCCAATTTGTTTACAGGATCAACGACAAATATCATAAACCCACCACCTCCTGCGCCAGAAACTTTACCTGCTAATGCACCAGCATTTATAGCGGAATCATAAATATTCTCAATCATAGGATTTGAAATCGATTTAGCTGTTTTTTTCTTCTCGATCCATGATCTTCCAAGAATGTTCGCGAATTCATTAACATCACCTTTCAAAATTGCCTCTTTCATCTCGACTGAGCTCTTTTTTAGCTCATGCATAGCATCAATTGTTTTTTCAATTTTTGTGGTGGTATTCTTTTTTTGTTCGTCAATAATAGCTGCTGAGGATCTTGATGCTCCTGTATAAAATAATACCATTGAACTCTCAAGTTCATCTTTAATCCAATTTTTTATTCTTAATGGATTAACGATAACCTTCTTGTCATTGTAAAACTCCATATAGTTAAAGCCTCCAAAGGTCGCCGCATATTGATCTTGCTTTCCTCCACTTAAACCAACATCCTCCCTTTCTATTTCATAAGCTAACATCGCAATTTCATATTCTCCTAATGGTAAATTTAACCATTCGACAAATGCTTTCACCATCGCAACTACCAAGGTTGAGGAAGAGCCTAAACCACTTCCTGCAGGTGCATCCGAATATGTAATCATTTTTAATCCTAATGGTATACCTCCATTATAATCCTTTATGATTCTATTGTAGACACCCTTGTGTAAATCTAGGTTTCCATCTAATTGAAGGCAATCTTTTATTTCAAAGCTATTGAACTCTTTTCTGTCTTTTGTTTCAAAAATAATTTTATCCTCACATCCTGTATCAATTGTACAGTAAGCATACATATCAATGGTAACATTTAGAATCGCTCCTCCGTATTCATCACTATATGGGCTTACATCTGTTCCTCCACCTGCTAGACCTAGTCTCAATGGAGCCTTTGCTCTAATAATCATTAAATATCTATAAGTTTAAATAATTGTTTCTTAATCATATTTTCCGAAAAATTATTCTCAATATATAATTTAGCATTACTTCCAATTGAATCTCTGTAATTTCTATCGTTCAGACACAATTCTATTTTATCTAAATAGTCATTCTTGGTTTTGCAAATTATCAGTTCTTTTTCAGTTTGCACTTTTAAACCTTCAGCGCCAATTTTGCTAGTTATGACACACTTACCTAACATCATAGATTCTAGTATTTTATTCTGGATGCCGGATCCAGAAATCATTGGAGCTATTACAACGTCAGATTCCTTTATTAAATTATATGGATTATCAACAAATCCTGTAATATGAACTCCATCTTGATCTGCAAGATCCATTATTTCCTGAGTAGGGTGTGCCCCAACAACTTTTAGTATCAAATTCTTATTTCTTAACTTTAATGTTGGGAATATTTCTGACACAAAAAACTTAACTGCATCGATGTTAGGCTTATAATTCATTTTCCCAAAAAAACAGATACTATTACTACTCTCCTGTACCGTATTAGAGGTAATTATTTCCGGTACGTAATTACCTACAATCTCTATTTTTTTAAAATCAACATTACGGGTATAAATACTTCTATCAACTTCGGAAATAATTGCTACTTTATTGAACTCTTTAATAATTTCATTTTCATATCGCAGACATTTTCTATATTCCATTTTATACAATTGCTTACTAAACCCATTCGATGTTTTTATGGAATTTAAACAATTCATTGATATTGCATCAACAAAATCTACAACTCTAAATAAATTTTTATGTTTTTCTAGGTATTTTGTTGTTCTAATATGATAGCAAAAAACGCCAGAATATCTTTCTACATTAGCATCTACCCAACATTGTAATTGTTTAGAGTAATAATAATTAACCTGAAGAGGTTGTTTATTAAATAAGCCTATGAAAGTTTTTAAAAAGGACATTTTTTTAGAAAGGCTAAATACTTTTACCTGTTTACAGTATTTTTCCATTTCTACAATATTTTCCTGTCGAATACTTTCATCGGATAATGAAACTAAATCAATTTCATATTTTTGAGATAATAGTTTTATAAAATTATAAACCCTTACCTTGTCTCCACCAATGTGTGGGTATGGAAATCTAGAAGTTAAAATTAATAATCTCTTTTTATTTGATAATTTCATGAATTACTTTTTTAGAATTTTCCCATGAATACTCAGCATACGCTTTACTAGCATTATCTGCTAACTCTTTAATATCATATGATTCTATATTCTTTAAAAGATTTCGAACTTCATTTAAATCATAATTTACAACAAAACCACACTCTTTCTGCTCAACTATCTTGTCAATACTGGTATTATTAGCAACGATAATTGGTCGTCCAATCATAAATGCTTCGAACATTTTATTTGGAGATGCTATTTGATTATGTTCGAAACTAGGATCATAAACTATATAGGAAAGATCTACCTTTTCCAAAAGTCCCAAAGCTTGATTTTGTGTTAATTTTCCTATAAAGTGAACATTATCATATTTTCCTGCAATTTGCTCAATTTTAGGCTGTAATTGTCCCCATCCAGCAAAATAAAAATCTATTCTATCTCCAAATTCCACAGCTAAATCTAATAGATAATCAATTCCTCGCTCTTCACTAAAGCCTCCATAATATGCAATATTAGTTTTATCTTTATTAATATCAATATCCAGATATTCAATGTCAGAAAGAGAAATATTAGGTGCATTATTAATATACTTAACTTTATTATGGAATTTCTTTGGGATATTATTTAATCTATTTATATCCGGAAGAACAATGTATGAAGCAGCATCATATATCTTTAAATATAATTTTTTTATGATTTTTCTTAAAAAACTTGGTATCGGACTTTTAAAAGTTTCGATGTAATCTGCAATATCAAAATAACTTATTCCTTTAAAATTTTTCATTAGGTTTCTTATCGGAAAACCTGAATCAAAATCACAAACATAAAGTAAATCAATATTGTTAATATTTGACTTAATAAGTTTTTTCAAACCTCTCGAATATTTAATTCTATTACCCAAAGAAAAAATACCTTTTCCATAAGGGGCATATCCTGTTTTAATTGAGATTAGGTTAAACTGATTACCAAATTTCTTTATGCTATCCTCCAATCCTTGACCGCTGAATTCTCGATCCCAATATACTATAGTTACTTCGAATTTATTCTTATCTAATTCTTCTGCAATTTTTGTTAGTCTAGGTGTATTTAGGGCTGCCGTCCATACAAACCATATGCTTTTTTTCTTCATAATTATAAAATATCGATAATAAAATAATTCCTGTTAAAAACATTAATTCTACTCTCCAATTACTATTTAATAATCCCAATGGTGCGTATAAGAAACAGTACGGAAACATTAAAAAATCTTTTGTTAGACTTCTTTTTTTAAACGAAATAATTACTACTACTAAAAAAATAAAACAATAGCATAATAACCCAAGTATTCCACTTTTTAAGTAAAAATAATTTAAAAATGTATGAGGCCTTAAATACTTTCCTATAGATAATTCCATTGGTGAATAATCCGATTCATTTAAAACTAAATCTATTGGGTGATTCTTATATGTAAAAAAACCACCAGGTCCTTTCCCAAGCAATATTCCTAAAAATCCATTATCCTCATTCTCGGAATGTATGTTATAAAATTCGTAAACACGAACTTTAGGTGATGCGGATATTTCACCAGAGCCAATATTTTGAAAAAATGATAACTTAAAATTAATAAAGTTGTATAATGGCTCATTAATCTTTGGTAAAATTAAATGAAATGATAAACTAAGAATAAATAATGCTATTATAGAATTATACAATGGGGACAATTTCTTTTGAACGAATATTTTAATAATAGCATAAACAAAGAAACATATTATGAACGAAATTATTGGACCTCTACCGTTCGGTATCATTGCCAATATGAATAATAGTAATTCCCAATAACTAATTTTGTAATTTTTAATAAGAATTAATGAGAATAAAACAGGGGCAATTAATACTACATCGGTATTCCAACCTAACTTAGGAATTCCTAAGATTAAATCAATTATAATGAACACAATGGTTCGAATACCATAAATATAACACACCAAAATTAGAAGGTTTGTTAGTCTATTATTAAAATCCTCACTTGATTTAAAGTAATTCCTATAAACATACGCTACAATAATGGATCCGAACAAAACAATTGGAAACTTAAAATCAGATAATATATGTCTTATCTCAACATATTCACCAATGCTAATCCCAAAAACAAGTCCAAAAATTAAAATAAAAACTAAAAATAGGGGAAAAAGGATCGGTAGAAAAAGAACTTTTTTTACTCGGAAATTTGAACTTCTTAGAAAAGAAATTATTAATATAAAAAACAAATTATATAAAAGAAGTGCGAAACCTGAAAAAGTAACTGACAAAGGTGTATAATAAAGAGATATATCATCAACGGTATAAGTGCTTATAATATCCCGATCAAAAGCTGGAATTATTAAAAAAGAAATAAATAGAATTTCGAATCCTTTTTTTAAATTCCAAAAAGATATTAATCCTAAAACAATTGTATAAGCATATGAAATCCATAACCCAATCATTGAAGTTGCTAGAAAATCTAAATAAACAGCAACTATCAAAGAGATTACGCAAGCAACTTTTAATAATCTACCTTTAGGAACGTCCATAAAGTAATCCTTTAATATACCCTATTTGATAGAAGAACATATGAAAATAAGCTATCTTAAAACCACCTGAGAAAATTCCCTTTTTAAAGAGTAAATTAACAGGCAAAATCATGAGAGGAATTCTAATAATGAATTTCAAAAGATCAATTCGATTAAATCCATCACCCCTACCATAACCTATTTGCTTTTGTTTTAGTTCCAATAGATCCTTCGGTCCTTCCCATTTTATAATGGCATTAGAATTAAAATAAAACTTAGCATTAGCCTTTTTCAAATTTATATTGAATAACGTATCTTCAGCGGTTAAGGAAGTTTCAGGATAACCATTAACTTGCTTCCATATACTTCTTTTAAAAGCTAAATTCCTTGATGAAGGTTGATAAACATTTTCATGTAATGCATAAGGCTCATATTTTTTTTGAAAATCATTTTTAATAAAAAATTTATTCTTACCCATTACTACATCAATATCTTTATCAATGGTAAAAGGTTTAACAATCTCTTCTAACCAATTATCAGTTAATACACATCCTGCATCAGTAACTGCTATAATATCATAATTGGCATTCTTTATAGCCACATTTCTCCCTTTAGCTACCGGACTTACCGAGTATTTCTTACTGCATGTCTCATCAACGATCAATTTAATATTGAGGTCTTTATTTTCTTCACTAAATTTTTTTATAAGATCAATTGTTCCATCATTTGAACCTCCATCCACAATAATAAACTCATCTGGAAGTTTTGTTAATAATCCATACGACTTTAGAAATGCAAGAATATTTTCACCTTCATTATATAAGGTAGTAATCATTGAAATCTTCATAAAATATTTGCTAGAGTTTTATTTATAATTTCTTTCTGTTTCTTAATATAACTTTCTGGTCTCTGATAATTTTTAAATACAGATGTTATCATTGAAAAATTGATCAATTCATAAACATCCTTTAATCTTTCATCCTGTCCACAGGATTTTAAGTAATACTTTATTTTTGGAGAGTAATTAATAGCAATATTAGGAATGTTGTATAAGTCTGAAAAAACAGCTAAATGCAACCTCATCCCAAAATGGAAATCCATTTTAGTTAAATAATCTAAAACATCTTCAGGTTGTTGAGGATTTAATAACTTAACTCTAGGAGAATTTAATTTTCGTTTTATAACATTTAGAAACATATATTCGCCATTACTTCCAGTTTGAGCAGGTAGCAAATTAATTATTAAATCCTTATCATCATGTAAAATCGATTTTATTTGTGCCACATAAAAATCGATTAACTTATTATTATTAATATCTCCAAGCAGGTTAACCGAAATCTTAGTTATAGATGTTCTTTTCTGAATATCATTTTCAAAATCCAATAAATAAACAGGATCAGCTGTTAATCTCATCGACCTATTATTTTTACCTGCTGCATGCAATGAATATTTATCCCGAAAATAAATTCCATTTGACAGTTTTAAAATAAGTTTATAACATATCTTATGAAGCCATGACTTAAAATTTCCTTGGCCTACGCCAATAAAATAAAATTCTTTTCTTAGGATTAAACGTATAAAGATGAAATTAAAGAAGAGACTAAGAAAGCCCGGGTTTGAATAGAAACAAGTTCCACCTCCCCAAATAACTTTATCTACATTTCTTAACTCGAAAATTCTATTTCTTCTAGTTGGTTTGTAGTATTTCACCCTTCCGTCATGATCATCCAGTAACTCTGTGTTGGAAAAAACTACAACTTTATTGGCTTTTATGTTCTCAGAGAATGCTTTACACATTAGTTCATCTCCAAAATTCCCAAATCCATAATATCCTATTAAAGCAACTTTCATTGTACTATTTCTTAATCTTATTATACAGTTTATTAATTAGGAAAACAACAATCCCCCATCCGAAAAATCTGGCCACAAAAGCTCCTAAAGCAATTGAGTATAGTCCTAAATAATCTTTTAAAGCATAAGTAACAATAAATTGTAATGGCACCTGAATAAAACGTAAAATGACAATCTGTTTTTCAGCTTTTGCAAGTAATAAACTTTCAAGCGGTAAAATAAAAATACTACCGCTAAAAGCAACTATTAGTATTTTGAATATAGGTATCGCTTGATTGTATTTTTCTCCAAAGAAAAATGGGAGTATAAAATCAACGGAAAAAACAGCAATTAGAACCAAAATAATAACAATAGGCACCAATTTTTTTAAATGTCGAAACATTTGTCTGAAATATGTTATATTTTCAGAGTTCTCAGCACTAAATTTTAAAAGCACAGACATTAAGGCGTTGGAAAATACAGGAAAAATTAAAGCTAGTGTATTGGCTGCTGCATAAATTCCAATCTCATGTTCCGTAAAGAAAAATTTTGTAAATATAATATCCAATCGAACACCCAAAATAGTTATACTATTTAGGAGAGCGAATGGTATTAATGTTGTTTTTAATTTGCTCCACTGAAGTTTTTGCCTACTGATAGCTTTATCCTTAAATTTCCAACTAATTAATAGTAGAATGGCCGACGAGATTACATAAATATAAACTACACTAGAATACTCTATATTACTACCCCAAAAAAGATAAAATAGAATAAATAAACCTATTTTGGATAGATTGTTAAATATATTCAGTAGATTATACTTACCCCATTGTCCAGCACCTTGTTGATAAGAAGTATTTATTCTATATACTAAAAATAATACAGTACCAGTAAAAAGTAAAAAACTTATTTCTAAGGTTATACCTATTAAGTTTCGAAACCCAATCAATAATATTAACAAGAGTGGTGCTATAAATATCAAATACCGATTAAAAAAAACTATTATAGAATGCATAGTCTCCTTAATTTGTCCATTCCCAACTTTATTGGGATAGACTACGATGGTATTAGCAAATCCAAGATCTAACACCGTTACGAATACTATAAGTAATGTATAAAAATACATAACCTCACCATAGTCTGCAACACTGCAACTCCGTGCCAACATTAAATTAAATAAAAAACCTAACCCTGCACCAAGAGCATTGCTACTAAATACTCCTGCAATCTTTTTAATCATTACTTGATTTTATTGTATAATTTGCATTAAACACTTTAAGGTTATTAATTACAATATTTGAAACAAGAAGCTTTTGTTTGGTCTTTTTATAGTTTAAATAATTAAAAGACGAATAATGGTCACAAGAATCTTTTACAACGGGAATCGATCCTAATTGTATAGCCTCAAAAAACCTGTAAGTCCATACATAAACTCCCTTTGGGCAATATATTAATTTAAATCTTCTCATTTCTTCGAAGTATTCATCATCTAGAAACTTGAAATCTTTATTTCTACCACGAGCTGTAAAGCAAAAATACACCTTTGAAGTTTGTATAATAAACTCTCTTTTTCTTCTTAGTACTGAAATTACAAGTTTAATAACTGCCTTAAAATCTGATATAACAATAAAACACCTTAGACAATCCCATAATCTATCTTTCGTTAATAGACCTCTAAAGTATAGTTGATCCAATTTGTCCTCAACTGATTTAAAATACGTATTTTGAATATACTTTGGGTATATCAATGGAGCCTTAAATTTCCCCACTATATTTGTTGATGGACTTTTATGGTCAATTTTAATTAGCACCTTCTCACTAATCTTATCTTCATCTACACCAGCGATATATTCAGTTTTAAACTTAATTATATTTTCAATTTCTTTATAAAACCATCCATTTTCGCTATCCACAATAAATATAGAATTTGATTGATTAGCTTCAACAAAACTCAACCCAGCTAAAAAGCATTGTATTCTATCATCATCAAATTTTAGCAGAACTCGCCTATCCTTCATTATTAAACTACATTTAAGTATTCAATTATTTTTACCGAAGCTGTTCCATCTCCATAAGGATTATTCGCTTCAGACATCAAAGAATATGCCGTTTTATTGTTTAATAAATCCGACACTTCATTTATTATGCTTTCTTTATTTGTACCAACCAATTTAACCGTTCCAGCAGAAACTCCTTCTGGTCTTTCTGTAGTATTTCGCATTACCAAAACTGGTTTACCTAATCCTGGTGCCTCTTCCTGAATACCCCCAGAATCTGTTAAAACTAAATATGATTGAGACATTAAATATACAAAAGGTAAGTATTCAAGAGGTTCAATGAAATGGACATTATTTATAGAATCTTGTTGATTATCGTTAGAGTCAAATACCTCTTGGATTGGTTTACGAACATTCGGATTCAAGTGCATAGGATAAATAAAATCCACCTCAGGATGACACTTCGCTAACTCCTTAATTGCATTACAGATATTTAGAAAACCTTCACCAAAATTTTCCCTACGATGTCCAGTAATTAAAACAAGCTTACGTTGTTCATGATAAACATCCAAAATACTATTATTAATAGAAGTAAAATCAATCATTGGTGTTAATTGATTACTCATATAGAAATTAACAATTTCCCTATTTAGTCCACTTGCTAATAACTTTGCCTCAACTTGTACTTTTAGATCAGATCTTTCTTCAATTTGATTCAAAACCATAAATAAGGCATCAATCACTGTATTACCCGTCACAAAGATTTTATTTTCTGAAACTCCTTCTCTAATTAAGTTCTTTTTACTGGTTTCCGTTGGTGCGAAATGATAATTAGCTAAACGTCCTGTTAATTGACGATTTGCCTCTTCGGGCCATGGAGAATATAAATTATGAGTTCTCAATCCAGCTTCGACATGTCCAACAGGAATTTGTTGATAAAAAGCGGCTAATGCAGATGCCGTTGAAGTAGTCGTATCTCCATGCACTAAAACCAGATCAGGTTTTGCTTCGGATAAAACATCACGCATTCCAAGTAACACACGAGAAGTAACATCATATAAATCTTGACCCGGTTTCATTAAATTTAAATCATAATCTGGAACTACTTCAAATAATTCCAGAACTTGATCTAACATTTCTCTATGCTGAGCTGTTACACAAATTACAGGCTCAAGATTAAAATTATTTTTTTGGATATATTTAATTATAGGAACCATTTTAATAGCTTCTGGTCTGGTACCAAATACAAACATTACCTTCTTCATCTCAATTTTTCTTTAAAGTATTCAATAGTTTTTTCTAAACCATTATCTAATTTTATTCTTGGTTCCCAAGCATCTAATTTTTCTTTTGCTAAGCTGATTATTGGTTTTCTTTGCAATGGATCATCTTTAGGTAATTCTTGGAAAACCAATTTCGAATTGGATTGAGTTTGTTTAATAATTTTCTCCGCCAACTCAATCATAGTAAATTCACCAGGATTTCCAATATTCACTGGACCTACAAACGTATCTTCACTTGCCATCATTCTAATCATACCTTCCACCAAATCATCAACATACTGAAAACTTCTTGTTTGTTTTCCATCGCCATAAATAGTTATATCATCACCCTCTAAAGCTTGCACTATAAAATTTGAAACTACACGTCCATCATTTGGATTCATTCTAGGACCATAAGTATTGAAAATTCTAATGATTTTTATTTTTACATCATTTTGATTGTGATAATCCATGAATAAAGTTTCAGCACAACGTTTTCCTTCATCATAGCATGAACGAATACCAATTGGATTCACATTTCCCCAATAAGATTCTGGTTGTGGGTGCACTTTAGGATCGCCATAAACTTCACTAGTAGATGCCTGTAAAATTTTAGCATTGACTCTTTTGGCCAATCCTAGCATATTGATGGCTCCCATTACAGAAGTTTTAATGGTTTTAATCGGATTGTATTGGTAGTGAGGAGGAGAAGCTGGACATGCCAAATTATATATTTCATCAACTTCGGCAAAATATGGTTCTGTAACATCATGACGCACCAATTCAAAATATGGATTATCCATTAAATGAACAATATTCTCTTTACTTCCCGTAAAGTAATTATCCAAGCATATTACCTCATTTCCTTCCTTCAATAATCTTTCACAAAGATGGGAGCCGATAAATCCAGCTCCCCCCGTCACTAATATCTTCTTCATCTACTAGTTGCCTTTACCTATATTATAAATTTCAAAACCAATTACATCCAATTGGTCTTTATCAACAATGTTTCTACCATCAAAAACAAATGCAGGTTTTAACATTTCATTGTATACTTTTCCCCAGTCGTAAGTTTTGAACTCATCCCATTCAGTTAGTACTGCAATGGCATGTGCAGATT
Source organism: Marinifilum sp. (assembly GCF_965230805.1). NCBI lineage: Bacteria > Pseudomonadati > Bacteroidota > Bacteroidia > Marinilabiliales > Marinifilaceae > Marinifilum > Marinifilum sp. The sequence continues at coordinate 277,538 of NZ_OZ246019.1, forward strand.
CCATAGCGGTATAAGGATCTTTGTGAACCGTTACCAATGAACGAATTTCTTCCATGGACAATGTAGAATATTCAACAGATTGCTTCGTTTCACTCGCAATGACAGTTTGCGGGCGACGATTTGTTTGTAAATATTCCAAGTCTGCATATATTTGTTCTTCTGATACCTTAGGATCGTAGACATGAATTTCTGCACGGTCCTGTAGCAGTTCATCGGCAACATAGATAGCTGCTGATTCACGGGTGTCATTGGTATCCTTTTTGAAAGCCCAACCTAGGAAAGCAATCTTCTTGCCTGAAACGGTATTGAATAATGTATCAATAATATTCTTTGAAAAACGGTGCTTTTGGTAATCATTCATTTTGATCACCTGCTCCCAATAGTCTGCTACTTCAGGTAAATTGAAATGACGACACAGGTATACCAGGTTCAAGATGTCTTTCTGGAAACATGATCCCCCAAAACCAACTGATGACTTTAAGAATTTTGCCCCAATTCGAGAATCTTTTCCAATAGCATGAGCAATTTCGTCAACATCAGCACCAGTTTTTTCACACAAAGCAGATATTGCATTGATGGATGACACTCGTTGTGCTAAGAAAGCATTGGCAGTCAGTTTTGACAATTCAGATGACCAAACACGAGTGGTTACAATATTTTCGCGAGGTACCCAGTTTAGATATACATCCACCAAGGCCTGAACAGCAGCTTCTCCTGATTCTGTAGGAGCTCCCCCGATTAAGAATCGGTCAGGATTGTGCAAATCCTGGATAGCTGTTCCTTCAGCCAAGAATTCTGGACTTGATAAAATTTCAAATTTCACACCATTTCCTGTAGAATGCAAGATGGTGCGTAATGCTTCTGCCGTACGAACAGGAAGAGTGGATTTTTCCACAATGATTTTATCGTCTTTTGCCACTTTGGCAATCTGGCGAGCACACAATTCAATAAACTTCAAATCTGCAGCCATCCCTTTCCCAACACCATAGGTTTTGGTTGGGGTATTCACGGAAATAAAAATCAACTCTGCTTCATCAATGGCTTTTTCCACATCTGTAGAAAATTTCAGGTTACGACCACGAGCTTCAGCCACTACTTCAGCCAATCCTGGTTCGTAAATTGGCAATTTATCTAAATCAGCATCGTTCCAGTCTGCAATACGTTGTTCGTTTAAGTCTACCACATGCACATTAATGTGTGGACATTTTTGCGCAATGACAGCCATGGTTGGACCACCTACGTAGCCTGCGCCAATACAGCAGATGTTTTTGATTGATTTTACTTTGTTCATTTTATGCTTTTGTTATTTTGTTCTTTGTTTGTTGTTATTTTCTTATTGTGTGAGATTCCTCGACAAGCTCGGGATGACTGCATATTCGAGTTAACTACGACTCATTACTCCATTGCTCTTGAATAGAACCCAAGAATTCACGTCCAAACACCATTCCAACACCAACAATTCCACCTAGGAAAGTCCAGATCACCAAAATTATGGCACGTTTCGGTTTTGATTTTAATAATGGAACTGATACAGGTTCAATTACTGTGAATACCGGCGTATCTTCCTTTACTTGTATTTTTTGAGTTTCCAATTGTTTGGCCAATTCTGAAAACACATCGTATACCAAATTGTATTCGGCAGTTAGGCGTTCTTGTTCTGTTTGTGCCAAAGCCGTTGTGACATTTTTATTTCTGTCACGAAAGTTAGCCAATCTTTGTTGAGCTTCTTTAGCTTCTTTTTCTTTCTCTGAATATCGTTCCTCCACAAAAGCCAATTGATCCTTTGCTTTCTGTATTTTAAAGTCGGTAATAGCATCCTGTAGAAGCATTTGAGCTTTTTGTACCATTTGTGCAGCTGGTTTAGCCTGAGGCATTCTGGCAGATAGTGAGATGTAACCGTCTTTCTCGTTGAATTCTATTGAAAGCTGGGCTGAAAGGATTTCGATTAGTTCTTTTTCATCTTCCGTGATTGATAACAAGTTGTCGGTTGTCGGTTGTTGGTTTTCGGTTGTGGCTTCGCCACGGATGGCACCAAGAATTAGGCCGGGTAAGCCAATCGTATACTTCTTAATATATCCAAACAAACCTGGACTGTGGATTTCTTCGTAGTAGTGAGCGAATGTTACCTGTTCTGTTTGTCCTTCGATAGAAAGAGGGGTTTTCATCAATTCCTTTTGGAAAGGGATGCTGTTAACAATTTTAGGATAAAGTGTTGGAGGGATTTCTGAACCTCCCATTGAACCTAGATTGATACCTGCCATAGCTGCCAGTCCTCCTAAGCTACCACCTAGTTTGCTTCCGCCTTCCGCGGATTGGGGTACCATGGTACATGATGCGGTGTATTCTTTTTGCGAGAAAATGGCGATGAATAAACCTAGCACCATAAATATCAATGTAGTTTTGATTACGGTGCGTCGCCCTTCCCATAGGGTTTTGGCTAATTGGATTAGGTCGATTTCGTCTTCGTGCTCGGAACGAATTGCATCGGTTTGTTTTGTGTCTTTTATATTGGTCATACTGCGTATTCTATGATTTCGCGGATTAAGGCGGATTTCGCGGATATTGGCGTTTTCACATTTAATCAGCGTCCTTTGTTATTTTTTATTACTTATTTACTGTATTAATGAATCGTTTGTATTTCAGCGATTGCTCTCCAAAGTTGATTAAAAATCCTAATTGATATCTGGTTGCTTTTAAATAATTAATTGTTTGTTGTTCATCAATCTTCAATAAACAAGATTTACTTTTTATTTCTACTATAATCGAATCAAAGCAGACAAAATCCGCTTTAAAATATTTGTTCATTTTTTGACCGTCATAAAAGAGCTCTATCTTTTTCTCTTTGACAAACGGAATTTTTCTTTTTTCTAATTCTTTTGCCAATGCTTCAGAATACACACTCTCCAAGAAGCCAGCACCTAAATTCCTATGAACCGTCATGCACGCCCCAATGATACTGTAGGTTTTATCTGCTTCAATCAATTTCGACATCCGTGAAATCCGTTTTAATCCGTGTAATCTATCTTTAAGAGATCCCTCGACAAACTCGGGATGACTGCAAAAGCTCAAGGCCACTACAAACTATCTTGTAGCTACTGCTATTGCCGTAACCAAACTTGCCAATGTTGAAGCAATAGCCAACCACCTGCTTGCGTTAGCAGCCTTATCTACTTCCGGTTTTTCTGGAACAATGATTTCGCAGCCGGGCTCGATTCTTGGGAAACGTCTTCCCAACAATCCTCCTTTTGTGGCTGCCGTTGTTCCATTGGCATATAACACGTAAACTTTTCCTTTCTTGGCTCTTTGCGCAAAACCACCAGAACCTAAAATGTAATCTTTCGCTTTTTTCTTGTTTATATAGGTATGAGCTACAGGATTCAATACTGAACCTGACACCATAACCGTTTCCAATTTTGATGGAACCATTAACTGATCACCATTTAAAACGTGTAAATCTTCCACACATCCGGGTTGGGACATGATTTTTGGCAAATCTATTCCTACAATTTGATATTTTACTTTTTCAACATCACCAGGATTCATGGTTGTATCTTGCATGGCGATGGCCAATTTGGCTTGGTACTCTGCATCAGTCAACTCAATCCTTCTGCGCAATGACGCTCCTTTTACATAGGCTTCTGGCGTAATACCACCTGCTCTTCTTATTACATCTGATACCTTTTCATCCTTACGGGTAATTCCATAATCCCCGGCATACATCACTTCTCCTCGAACATTTACATTTGATTGAGGACGATATCCCGGTGCACGGCGAATGTATACCTTGTCGAAAGCGTTTAATGTAAAGGCAGCACCTTCTGCATCCAGCTTTAAATTGCGATCCAGTCCATACTGGAAAGTATGTAATAAGGATTTGCTTAGCTCTTTGGTTTCGTTATAGTCCAAAACCCTACTTACCTCTACAGAACTCACCTCTGCATTTTCAAGGAAACCACCAGCTTGGAATATCAGGTCGGCGATTTTCATGTTCTCGGCCCAGGCATATGTTCCTGGAAACTGAACCTCTCCAACAATTTCAACTGTGCGAGCTTCACGTAAATCGAAAATGGAAGAAATTTGCACCCTGTCTTCTCGTTGTAATTCGATATCTGCCTTTCCGCTTACTACATCGCGAACCGAGAAAGAGATGGCTTCCAGACTTAAATCATCTTTCTTGCGGGTAATTACGGCACGTTCCAAAAAGGCTTCCTCTTTTAATCCTTCTGCCTTTGCAATCAATTCAGAAAGTTTCATTCCTTCAGTCAGCTGATAATCACCAGGGCGATATACTGCACCAGAAATGTTGATACGGTTTTCGTAACGTTCTGTAATGGCACCTGCTTTAATGAAATCTCCATTCATCAATGTAATTTCGGCATATTGATCAGCTGATACATCTACAAAACTCAAGGTACGCGTATTATTTCGGTACAAATCCAAACGGTGCGTATAAGCTTTATGGGTAAATCCACCTGCGTAACGCAAAATATCTGCTACAAATTCGCCATCTTTTGCTTCGAACAGTCCCGTGCGCTTGAACTCACCAGCTACTTTAATGCGATTCACGTATGGACGAACCATTACTACATCCTGATCGCGCAACTGTACGTTGTTTTGTGTCTGTCCATCCACAAGGTAAGCATACACATCAACCGAATTGATTACTTTTCCATCACGAATCAAATCGATCACACGGAAAGATCCATTTTCGTTTGGACCACCCGCCAAATACAAAGCATTAAAAACTGATGCAGTAGCAGGTAATGAATATGTACCAGGCAAATTCACCTCTCCAATAACATTTACCTTCACTCCTTTTAAAGCGCCAAGGCTAACATCGGCAAAAGTATTTGGCTGATCGCCTTTCATTCCATTGTAAATGGATATTAATCTTGATTTTATTTTTTTGCTTGCATCAGCAAAGCTCAATCCATAAATATTTACAGGTCCTAAATCAGGAATAACAATTGATCCATTCTTCTGTACTGATAAAACATATGTTTGCTGAGAGGCTCCGTAAACAGAAATGTTTACTTCATCGCCAATACCTAAGGCATAGGAATCAGAAACCGGCACATCAACATTTGGCGCAAAACTTAAATTCTCTGAATTGAAAAACTGGAAACCAAAAATTTCCTTGTTCTTTTTCGTTGCTTTAAATGTCTTTTTTGGACTCACCTCAACAATCGTAGTTGATCCATTTGATGATTTCCTAACACTTCCGACTCCTTCTGCACCTGATTGCTTATTCAGCTTATAATCCCTTATGCGCTGAGCCATTTGATCAATTTGCATTTGAGATGCACCGCGTGCACGAGCCAAAGCCATGGCTTCTTCCAGACTCATCCCATTCTTTTCCATTTCGGAAATAATTTTCTCAATTTGCTGTTCGCTTAAGGCGTTCACATTTACTGTGGCAGGATTGATATTGGTGTTTTGAGCTTCTACTCCTAGTAGACAAGTAGAAAAAGCCAATATCATTAATAAACTTTTTCGAAATAATCGAATCATAATTCAATACTATTATAATATGCTTAGGTTATACCTCATTATTTAATCAAACCGTATGAGCTTGATAAAACCCCACTTTAAGATGATCAAAGTTTTTTACGGTTGCGCAAAAATAAAAAACTGTTCCTCAATTCCCTAATTTTCACTCTGTTTTTGTGTTATATTTTTATAACATATTTTTAACAATGAAGTAAAATCTCAAAATCCAGGATCCCAAACTCAAACCTCAATGATCTAGCCCCAGTTTGAATTGATCAAAGGTCGGGTTTAGATGATAAAAAATACACTTATCTATTTTTAATCATTCTTTTTAGATCAATCGGAATAAGCATTAAATTTTTCCACTGTTCGACCATTTGTCCATTTGACTTTTCAACTATTAATCTTTTGCGTGCAATAGTAGTAAGAATATTCCAATAAAAAAGCTGCCAAAAGTGTCAAGTTAGATCGACCCATAAAACAACACTCATAATCAGACTCTAAGGCTTAACAAAATCAATTTCCTTTTTTTTCATATCTCTTACTTGGCTCTCATCTTATTTGTAAATATGACTTCTATAGAGACCTCATATTGTTAGGGTTTGCAATCGTTTTAAATCCTTAGTATTATCGGATTATTATTTTTTGAGTAGTGATAAGCAATTGTTTTTTTTAGATTAACAGAAAAAACACACAAAAAATATGTAAGAAATTATATTCATTGGAACTAATTTCTTACTTTCGCGTAGGGTAAAGATGATTCAATTCGGTTAGGCTATGTATATTTAACATTGAATTCATCTAAATTGACACATTTGACAGGCGAAAAATGCATTTTAATTTAATACATTTGCGCACACAATTGGTAGGTTAAACTAACACACTCAAAACAAAATTTATATGTACCCGTTCACACACTACTTCTACATTGCGGCCAGTTTTGTTTTTTCCTTGCTATTATGCTATAAGGTAATTCCTTCTGTAATTCAATTGGCAAAAAAGAAAAAACTATACGATGAACCAAACCATCGATCTTCTCACACCACAGTAATTCCATCGCTTGGAGGCGCAGCCATCTTTCTTGGTTTTTCTTTATCCATTCTTATTTTCAGCAATGGTTTCATGATTCATGAATTGAAATACATTGTAGCTGCTACAATTATCATGTTTGGGCTGGGAATTAAAGACGACATCATGGAGATTGCTCCAAAAACCAAGTTAATTGGACAAATTTTTGCCGCACTTGTCGTTATCATTATGGGTGATATACGGTTTACCAATTTCCATGGAATATTTGGAATTCACGAAATCAACTATTTCTTGAGCGTCCTGTTTACTGTATTTGTAATCATTGTAGTTACCAATGGATTTAATCTGATTGATGGCATTGATGGACTGGCTTCTGGGATCAGTGGCCTATGTGTTGCCAGCTTTGGTGTTTGGTTTTTTATCACAGGTAACTATGAGTACGTTGTATTATCAGCAGCGCTTCTTGGTGCTTTAATATCTTTCTTCCGATTTAATGTTTTCGGGAAGCACAACAAAATATTTATGGGTGATACAGGTTCCTTAATATTGGGATTATTGATTTCCATATTAATGATCAGATTTAACGAGTTAAATGTTTATCCTGATTTTGCTTACGCAATTCAGTCAGCTCCGGCAGTTTCCATCGGAATTTTAGCAGTGCCTTTATTCGATACCGCCCGCGTGATGATCATTCGTATCAAAAATAAGAAATCACCCTTTCACCCAGACAAGAACCACGTGCATCATCGCATGATTAACTTAGGTTTCAAACATGCGGCTGCAAGTGTTCGAATCATGGCCGTTAATATTCTTTTTATTGTGGTAGCTTTTTCCTTAAGTAATATTGGGAACGAAGCATTACTTACAATAATTATCGCTATGGGAGTTTTCTTCTCCTGGCTGCCTTCCTACCTTCTAAAAAGAAGAGACAAAAAACAAGCTGAAATTCAAACTGCATAAAATTTTATTAAGAGGATTATAAAACGCTCTCATCTTTTGAGGGCGTTTCTTCGTTTAAAGTCTTGAAGAGTCTAGAAGAGTCGAATAGTCAAAAAATGTAGGTTTTCATTTACAGTTAATCCTTTTTTTTACTTCCTTCTTACTTTCTCCTTTACACTTATAATTTGGGTTTTGAATCTTTCTTCTTACCTTCGCATCGGCAGACCATTCTATCGCTGTTTCGCAAGAAAGAGAGGAAAGTCCGGGCAACGCAGAGTAACATACTTCTTAACTGGAAGAAGGTTGAAAAACTTTAGAAGTAGAGCAGAAAATAACCGCTCCTATTTTTTGGAGTAAGGGTGAAAAGGTGAGGTAAAAGCTCACCGGTATCTGTGGCGACATGGGTAGCCGTGTACCTTATGTGTTGCAAGATCAAGTATACCGACAGCTGTAGGCTTACTCGGCCGATGTCGGGGGGTAGATTGCTAGAGGCATTTGGCAACAAATGTCCAAGATAAATGATAGAAACTCTTTTCGAAGAGGACAGGACCCGGCTTATCGGTTTGCCTTTTTTTTATTAATACTAAACAATTAGTAATTAATAGTGCCATCTCACGTATCTGGGGTGGCTTTTGTTTCTTTGCACAAAATCTCAAACTCCAAAAACGAAACTCCAATACCGATAGCTATCGGAACTAAAATACAAATCACTCCAAATTTAAATAACAAGGTAGAGTTATTTCTTTATTACAGTTTTATTGTAAATGCTAGCTAATATCTTAATGATTTCTTTGGATTCCTTGTCCAGTTTACTCCATTCATTCCTACTATTGTAAATTGCAATAATTATCCGAATCCAACAATTAGACTCTCTAGTGTAAAGAATGCTAATTCCCCGAACTAATTTTTTGACCTATTTTCCTTTCTACTGCGTTAAGCTTTTTCGCCGTAGCTACGGCTATGCCTGTAAACCTTACCTTGTAAAAAGAAAAATAGGTCAAAAACTTTAATTCGTTTTATTAACACTCTTCACACTAGCTTCTTTTAATGATATAGCAACTTTGTTGGTAAAATCAGCTTTTGAAACAGCTGCTTGCGCCTCTTCAAAATTAGCACCTATAGAAGTAGCAGACTTAAGAACTTGATATGAAATTACCCTATACTCATTTGAAACTGGCAACTTTCGCACTTCATTCACAACAGATATGAAAAATTCAAACAAGCACTCTTGCAAATCAATTTTATAAGTCATTAAAATGAATCTTTGTTATTCTTTGGGATTTGTAGAATTGTAATTTGATTACAATTTTACAATAAAGGCATCCCTAAAACCCTGTTTGCGCACCTCGCGCAATTGACGACGGCAAATCCAATAATTATCGTAGTCTCCAACAAAATAGCGATACAATTTATCATGCTGATCGTAAGACTGGTTAACGCCTTCGATATTGAATCGAGCTGTTTTCACTTTGTTTCTGCCGGCAAAGATTTGGATGGTATAATGATCATCGGCAGCAATATCTCTTTTGCTAACAGATCGGGTCTCCTTAGTTGGATCTTTTATTCCAGCCTTTGTAAAACCAAGATCATGAAGCTTTTGAACCGCCTGATCTACTTTAGCTTTATCATTGTATGGTCCTACTTCAATGTAATAAACAGGAGTCTTTACAAAAGTAACACTTGGTAGTTCATAATAGTAGTCAACATATTCTTTTCCGCGCATTTTGCGACCCATATTGTAAGAACCTGAACTTGCTTTTGCTGACTTGGCTTTTGATACTTGCATTAGAGTGCCTTTATTCAAAACCACAAGCTTTGCCAATGCAAAATCTTTAATCACTTTATCCTTAAGATACTTTTGCGCACTCCCAACATCTTCGAATTTTCCAAACAAAAAATAAAACTTTTCTCCCTGCTTGAAGGCTTTGGGTTTTAATGGCGAGAATTTATCAGCAGTTAGAATTTCATCTGACTCTTTCAGTAATATTGAATAAAAATAAGAATTTTCAATATCGCTTAGCTTTGAAATAGCTTGTTCTGCACTCTCCGTTTTCTGCTTCTTCTTTTGCGGTTCAAGCTCTATCAGTCCCTCTAATTCGTCAGCAGAAAATTCCTCTAACAAATCAATTACTTTGGCTTCTTCGTATCCCATCTCCTTAATCTTTGCACTTAAAACTTCGGCCTCCTTGCGCGATTTTGTAATCCCGGCCACATAATGGAATACACCTCCTTCGCTCCTTAACTCGGTAACATCCTTAAGATTCTCAAAATAATCTGTGTAAACGGGATATTTAAATTGTGCAATCTCGACAGCATAAGATGTATTTCCTGATGAAGAAGTGAAATTTAAATCTAAAAAAGGTGAGAAGTAACCGATTGTCCCGACTGACAAAACAAAGCAAATAATGAAATAAATGTTTCTCATAGTTTAAATTAGAATAGAGTACAGAGATGAATTGGATTTTATCCGTAGTAAATATAATAAAATCCCTGTGATTATCAATCAAATTTCCCATTATCAGAGAATAATTAGATACAAATTATACTGCTTTTGATGAATGTACCCCATTGGGAAGCAAAAACAACAATTAATGAGATCCTTCACCTTTTTGAGAGTGACAAATAGCCTTAGCTGTAAGTAAACATTGAATAATCTACTCCAATTAAAAGAAATTGCCAGTAGCCTGGAATGACTTTTAACTAAGCCACAAGTTCGATTAAAAACTATTTGATCACAAACAATAGCTCAAGCCTTCGATTCTCACGATGCTGCTCTTCTGAACAATCAACACCATCAACACAGCCATTTATTACGAATTGCTCGCCATAAGCATTGTATACTATTTTTGAATGTTCTACACCTTGAGCCAGCAAATATTCCACAGCCTTTTTGGCTCTTTTAATGGATAAAATCATATTTGATTCATCGCTACCTCTGGAATCACTATGGGCATTTATTACGATGTCTAAATCAGGATAGATTTTCCAGAAATCCGCAAACTTTTTTAATTGTTGCTTGGCTTTTGAATTTAAATATGGAATTCCCGAATCGAAATGAATTGTGCGAAAGATCAACCTTTTATCAGGATAATGGATCGGTTTCAACTCTTGTGCAAATGCATCCTCAAGACCTTTCTCCAACCTCATCAACAATATTTCCACATTTAGATTTGATTCCATAGGATAATACTTCATTTCCAAAGCTTCGTATCCCTCTTTTTCTGCCTCTATTTCGTACAATATTCCCCTACCCAGCTCATAATACGAAACATCAAACTCATAAGTCCCGCTTGCGTTTTGTTCAAGAGGTATTTGCTGATCATTGATGACTCTCTTTACTGTTATGCTTGGAGTGGAAATCGGATTTTGATTGTGTTTATCTCTCACCACCAGCTCAACCTTTACCAACCGATCGGCTCCCAAAGAATATATTCTGTCTACATATCCTTTCTCTTTTCTATCTGAAACAAACAACAATTGACCCTTCGCCGGGCTATCCTGTATACTAAAATCATTGAATGAGGAATTGAATTCGCTGCCTGCATTTGCAATATTGCCCCATTTTCCTTCCTGTGTTTTCTCGGCATAAAACAAATCCTGTCTTCCATAACCCACATGACCGTTAGATGCAAACCACAATTTTCCATCCTTTAATATGCATGGGTAAATTTCGTTTAAGCTTGTGTTAACATCTTCACCTAAGTTAATCGGCATCCCCCATGAATTCCCTATTTTGTGGCTAACATACAAATCCATTCCGCCAAATCCTCCCGGCATATCTGATGCAAAATAAATCTCCTTACCATCCTTGCTTATAAAAGGATGGGCACAGGAATACTTTCGGCTATTAAATGGTAAAATTGAACTTGCTTTCCATTGAGCATTTTTCATCCGAGCCTCAACAATCTCCATAAATTGTCTTCCTCTTTTGGTATACCAACGAGTATAGTACATCAAACTACCATCTGCCGAAAATGAAATAGAGCCAATATCTACTGATTTATCTAATTCGGCCGCAAACTCTTTTGCTTTTGTAAATTCCTGATCTATAAATTCACTCGAAAACAATTGGTAAGTCTTTTCTCCTTTGGTATTGATATTACCAAAATTTGAAAATACAATCTTATCTGATAAGACAGCCAAGCCCAGGCTTTTTGATAGCGGCTGCTCAGAAATTGGACGCAAACGCATGTTCGATTTAGTTCTTACTTGATTTAGATTCCGGATGGATTTAATTCTACTTTCGATTACAGATTTATCCATTCCTGCCTTTGCAGCTTGTTCGCTAAATAATATTGATGCTTTGCGATTACCATAGTTTAAATAAATGTGAGACAGAGATAATAGATCACCTGCAGATTTTTCACTATCATTAATTTTCTGATAATAACTCTCCGCTTCCTTGTAGCTTCCCAGAAAGAAATAAGATTGGGCGATTTTTCTGTCGATTTCCGGATTTTTTCCCTTTATGTGCTTAAAATTGGCTATTGCTTCCGAGTAATGCCTTTTATTAAATGCTTTTTCTCCTCGCCGAAGAAATCGATTTTGAGCTTGCAGAACAAATGCGAAAAACACCAATAATATGGAGAGCTGAATTTTGGCAGTCATATGATAGATCTGTTTGGAAAGAACACAAATAAAAATAGTACTTTTTTATCAGAAAATACAGTCATCAATTTCCAAGCTTCAAAAAATATCCACTCAATAGTTTAATAGCTTTAGTAAAGCTACAAAAGCAAATATGAGATGTTTACGAATCATTTGGAGTTTTTATTGACATCAGATCTCTTCATCAATAGTGAGCTATCGCCATAACTCAGAAAACGAAAATCATTATCTAAGGCATATTGGTAGATTTTTCTCCAATCATCGCCAACCAATGCTGATATTAGGAGTAACAATGTGCTTTGAGGTTGATGAAAGTTGGTTACCAAAGCTTTTATCACTTTAAAGTCGTAACCAGGAGCAATAATAATCTGAGTAGCAGCATTAAAAAGACTAATTTCATTCTCTTCCATATAAACACAAATGGCCTGAAATGACTCTTTTACTGAGTAATGTTGGGGTAGTTGATATGCCTCCCACTGTTTTAACAGCCTTGGTTCCTCATTATTTGTCAAGATCTTTACTCCCATCCAATACAAACTTTCTAAAGTACGCACCGATGTTGTTCCTACAGCAATCACACCATTTTCTGTAGCCGAAATGCTCTTTAAACTGTCTGCCCTTACCTGAATGTGCTCAGTATGCATTTCATGATCACCAATCTGTTCCGATTTTACTGGTTTAAAAGTTCCTGCTCCCACATGCAAGGTTAATTCCTCTCGTTCGATTCCCTTTGAATCCAAGTCAGCAAATACTTTATCCGTAAAATGCAAACCTGCCGTTGGTGCAGCCACCGATCCTTCAAATTTTGAATAAACCGTTTGATAGCGAATTAAATCATCATCTTCGGTATCTCTATTTAAATAAGGCGGAATAGGAATTTTTCCTGTCTGTTCAAGCACCTCACTAAAACTTAAGTCGATATGATTCCAACTAAACCGAATCTCTTGAGCTCCATCTAACAACTGCACTCTTTCTGCTTGTAATATAAATTCCTCATCACCCACAAAAAAAGGCATCCTTAAAGTTCCGGATTTCCATTTTTTAGCGTTTCCAACAATACACTTCCAAGTAGATTTTTCTTTTGTTTGAAATGCTAAATTGTAATCAGCCGGATGCAATGGTTCAAGACAAAAAATCTCAACCCGAGCACCTGTTTCTTTATAAAAGATCAATCTTGCCTGAATTACTTTGGTATTATTATATACCATCTTTGTACCAGGCTCAATTTCGTTTGGAAGTTGATTAAAAACCCTTTCGGTGATTTCATTGTTCCGATACACCAACAGTTTAGAAAAATCTCTATCCTCCAATGGGTGTTTGGCAATTCTATGATCAGGTAAATCATAAGTAAAATCAGCTATTTTTATCTGCTGCGCTTCGAATGATTTGTTTTCTGTATTAATCTCCATCTTCCTTTATCTATCAGCCGCACATAATCAAGCAGCAATTCATTCTGATCGGCAAAAATAGCTAACTTTGTCGTGAATTAAAAAAATCAAATCAAATGCAAATCAATATAGGCGATAAAGTCCGTTTTCTAAACGATATAGGTGGAGGAATTGTAACAAAAATAATCGATGCAAATACAGTAATGGTATTAAATGATGAAGATGAGTTCGAGATTCCGAGTTTAAAGAAAAATCTTGTAGTGATAGAGTATGCAGGTGGTGAGAAAACCAATCAGCAACAAACAAAAAACATTGCTTCCGAAAGTAAACGTTTCAAACAGTCTGAAAGTACTTTGCCTGTCGAAAAGGAAGATATATATATTGCCTTTGCACCTCGTGAGGGATATAATCCTACCGAAAGTCCACTCGAATTGTACCTAATTAACGATACAAATCGCATTCTTTTGTACGGATTTTACGATAAGAAAGGAAATAAGATGGAAGGACAAACGGCTGGAAATCTGGATCCTAAATCTAAAATATTATTAAATGAATATGATTTAAAGGAGTTAAACGAACTATCGAATTGCTTCTTCCAAATTCTTTTCTACAAACAAGGTGAATCGGATATCAAGAAACCACTTGAAAGGAATATTAAAATACATCCCGTTAAATTTTACAAGACAAGCAGTTACAAAGAAAATCAATATTTTCATCAAGCTGTGATGCTTCACAAACTCACAGGGGAAGACATAGAACACAAACTTGACGAGCTTAGCCAGAAGGAATTCAAAAAGCTTGTACACGAAAAAGAAGCAATCAACAAAGTACAAAGCAAACAATCCTCTGTTAAAGCGAAAGATGATATTCTTGAAATTGACCTGCACATCAATGCCTTGATTGATTCTGTTACTGGCCTTTCGAATGCTGATATTTTGGAATTTCAATTGAATAAATTTCATGAAATAATGCGTGAATATCAAAACACAAAAGGGAAACGCATCGTTTTTATTCACGGTATTGGTAATGGTACCCTCAAGAAAAAAGTACATGATGAATTAAGACGCAAGTATAAAAAACACTATCAACAAGATGCATCATTTAAAGAGTATGGATGGGGAGCTACAATGGTAACGATTCGATAAAGATTGAAAAGCAGAATAGTATTATTATGAAGTGAATCCTCAATTGTTTTTGGATTTATTGATTTGCATTAAAATTTAAGTGTTAAAATCATTATCATTTAATGAAGAAAAATTGCTCTTTTGGTCTTTCATCATTTAATGAAAGATCAAAAGTTTGTCCTTTTCTGCCTTCATAATTTAATGAAAGACCAAATCGGAATATTCCCATTCATAATGATTTAATAAGCCGTCCTAAATTATGGGCGAGATTCCGATAATAAAATAGTTTATCAGTCGTTTTGATTCCTAGTGGGACTTTGATCTACGAATGTATAAACGATTTAATTGGCTCGAAACAGGCCAAAAAAGCAAGAAATCCGAGAATAGCAATAATGATTCCTGATATCTTGTTGATCCAGAACAATTGCTTTAGTCTAAATCGGCTTCGAAATGCATTGATTATGGTGGAAAGAGTATACCACCAAAGTGCACCTCCCAGTAGCACACCAAGAATCAGAAACAATTCGATCCTTAATGTTGGATTCGATCCAAAAATTGATGCTCCCGCGAATACTGCAACAAAAACAAAAACTGCAATTGGATTAGATGCGGTGAGGAAAAATATGGAAAGAAAATCTCCTAACATTCCTTTTTTTCCTGATTTGTGGGCGCCACGAATTTGCTTTACAGGATTTGTCAGAAAAATCCTCATCCCAACATACACCAAAAAAATACTACCTATTAATTGTAGGTAGAATTCCTGTGCTTTTATAAAGTTGATTACAATACCCAAGCCAAAAGCTGCAACAGTAGCATAAAACATATCAGCTACAGCTGCACCCATACCAGAAACAAATCCGGCAAGCTTTCCTTTCTGAATTGTTTTTTGAATGATTAGTACACCAATTGGGCCTAGAGGTATAGATACCATTAAGCCCACAACAATCCCTTTAAATATGTATTGAAAGTCCAACTGTTTTCTTTTTCAGTTAACAAAATTGAGTCGCAAAGTTCGCATAAATCTCTTAAAAATCTATATCATCCGAAGAAAATCTTTGAAGAATTGTATCGTCATTAATTTCTTTCGACAAAGATTCAATTACCTTCATTGGCACATCAAACAAGTCAATTACAATTAATCCATCTAAACAGTCATTAAAATTAGGATCGATATTAAAACCAATAATTTTAGCATTCAAGGATATATACTTTTTAAGCAAAACTGGCAATTTGTCGTTTGTAATCTCAAAATCACCAATGAGCTTATCCAGTTTATTGATATCATTTTTTGCTGTTTCAAGCAGAATATCAATATCTACATCTGTAGTTTTTACTTTAAACTGTTTTCTTGGTTTAATAAATTGACCCAATTCATAATCGAAATAGTTGGCCATTATAAATTTAATAATCAAGTCTTTCGACAAATTCGAATATTTATTGCTAATGCTAACCGGACCAATCAGATATCGCGATTCGGGATTTTTCAATAAGAAATAAAGTATCCCTTTCCAAAGCAGAAACAAAGGCATTGGCTTGCGCTGATATTCTTTTACAATGAACGAACGCCCCAATTCCAAGGATTGATTCAAAATGGGCTGGAATTTCTTGCTCATCCTGAAAAGACTTTGAAGGTAAAAACCTTTTAGCCCGTAACCTGGTAGGATCTCATGACCTTTTCCAACACGGTAGGCACCTACAATCTTATGGTTTTCGTTATCCCAGATAAAAAGCTGATGATAGTACAAATCGAATTCATCGATATCGATGCTCTGATTGGTGCCCTCTCCTACCTCTCGAAAGGTGATTTCGCGTAATCGGCCAATTTCATTCAGAATGTTGGGCAGTTTTGAAGATGGGGCACAATAAACACCATAAGAACGACTTTTAAACAGCAAGTACTCCTCTTCGAGGCATTCTACCTCATTTCGGATTACCATTGGATCAACTGCGGAAATAATATCCTCGGCCTTCACCTGTTGAGTTTTTCGTTTAAATCGATAAAATTTCTTTACCTCAATTGGAGTTCCCAACATATAGGTCTTTGCACGAAGAAATCTGCCATATTGATTGATATCGGTAAAACCTTTCTGATCCTTTACCGATATTGGGTTACCAATTCTAATCCGAACTATCTTGTTCTTCTTGTTTAATAATTCTGAAGGTAGCTTAACTGTTCTAAGGGTTGGATGAATCATTCCCAATAGATGAAAAATCAAACTGTTATTTCCTTGAAAATAAATTGGGATAACAGGAACATCGGCTTTCTTAATAAATTTAAGAATCGAAGGCATCCATTGTTTATCGGTAACATTATGGGTTGCCGTTTGATAAGTTGACACTTCTCCGGCTGGAAAAATTCCCAAAGGCATTCCATCACTCAAGTGGCGCAATGCCTCTTTTAATCCTCCTGTGCTCGAAGCGGCACCTTTTCTATCTTCAAATGGGTTAACTCCCAAAAAGAAATCCTGAATTGGCTCTACTTTCTTAAGTAGAAAATTAGCCATAGCCTTAAAATCAGGACGAACCAAACTTAATAACTTGATGAGGATGATTCCATCAATTCCTCCAAACGGGTGGTTGGATATGGTAATAAAAGCTCCTTCTTTGGGAATTCGTTTTAACTCTTCTTCATCAAATTCAAACTTAATTCCCAGCTCATCAATTAAAGCATCAATAAACTCGATTCCATCCTTACAACAATTCTCGGAATAAAGCTTATTCAGTTTATTTAATTTCAGGATGTACATTAAGAATTTGGCAAAACTTTCTCCGCCAAACCAATTCAAACTTTCACTAGCCTTTAGTAAATCTTTAGAATCGACTAATTTCATATATCAATATTTTCCGAAAGTACACTCCAGAGTAAAATATCTCCAAATCAATGGGGTATAACTTTCTTACTTAGTTTTGTATTAGCTTTCATCAATAATCGAAAATTAATTCGATCATCATTTTCTTAAACTGAGTAAAAATAGCATTTATTCTGATACCTAAGTGTGATTACTCATTCAAATCGCCTCTCTTGCTGCTATTTTAAATGTTTTCAATAATCCATTCTCCTTTATGAAAAACAGTAACACTCTCAAAACCTATCAGTTTCAAATAATTTCTTGTTTCTTCGAAATAACACAATAATTCTTTTGGATGGTGTGCATCCGAACTAATTGTAACATCAATATTTCTTTTATGACATTGCTTTAAAAAATAATCGTCCGGAAATAACTTGTCTGATTTCTTTTTGTAGATGCCCCGAGTATTCACCTCAACAATGCTACCAGCTTTTTCGATCACATCTAAGCTTTTATCCAACAAATGAATGTACCATTCATCCGTTTCGGAAAAATACCTTCCCTTATTATTCATCTTTACCTTATCCACATGTCCAACCACATCCGGACTTTGTGTCTCAATCATTTCTATCACTTGCTTAAAGTATGCTGTGACTGCTTTCTTAATATCGCCCTTAAATAGTTTCTGTAATCCTATGGTGTAATTAGTATCAGGACCATCTAAAAACCATAGCTCTTCTTCTGATTCCGCCTTTACCAGATGAACAGATCCAATGGTATAATCAAGTCCATAATTCTTCTTCCATTCAGAAAAGGATTTGCTTACACCAGGAATATAATCAAGCTCCAAGGACAAATAAACTTCAATTTCATTTTTATATTTCTCTTTAAGTTGATTAATTTCTTGAATGTATGAGTCAATATTTGAGGTCTTCATCGCCCAAGCGGTTGCAACAGGGATAGGGGCATGTGAAGAAAAACCTATTGCTCTCAGGCCTTGTAAAATCCCTTGTTTGATGTAGTCTTCCGGATTTTCTTTCCCATCGCAGTAGGATGAGTGCGTGTGATATGAAAAATATGTCATTTTGAAGTTTTTGTATCGTGCAAATATAAAATGATTGCAGACAATAACCTGACTTTCTAAAGCGGATATTTCTAATCGTACTTGGGTTTATTTTGAAATAGGCAACAAGCCCATATTGCCATTAGGCATTTCTTCTTTAAAATGTTTTTAAATAATCCTATCTTTACGGCAATTTCAGTACTTTATGGCAAAAAAAGAAACTACAAAACACCTTAAATGGCTCCCAACATCAGCCAAAGAGGTTAAGGAGAGAGGATGGGAAGAGTTGGATGTAATTCTTTTTAGTGGAGATGCTTATGTAGATCATCCATCATTTGGAGCAGCAGTTATAGGTAGAATAATTGAGCACGAAGGCTTAAAGGTGGCGATTGTGCCTCAGCCAAATTGGCGTGATGACTTACGTGATTTTAAAAAGCTAGGTGAACCCAAATTGTTTTTTGGAGTAACTGCAGGCAATATGGATTCCATGGTAAACCATTATACTGCGAATCGCAGACTCCGTCATGATGATGCATATACTCCCGCCGGAAAGCATGGTTTTCGCCCCGATAAGCCCACTGTGGTTTACACACAAATTCTTAAAAAACTATACCCCGAAACACCGGTTGTTATTGGAGGTATTGAAGCGTCGTTACGAAGGTTAACCCATTACGATTATTGGGAAGATCGATTAAAGCCAAGCATATTGATTGATAGTAAGGCCGACTTGTTGGTTTATGGTATGGGAGAAAAACCCTTAAAAGAAGTTATTCGTTTGTTGAAGCGAGGCGTTCCTTTTTATTCTCTTACCAATATTCCACAAACCTCATTCATTGTAAATCAGGACGAAAAATATGCTACGAAAAAGCAGTGGCAAATTCAGGACTTGTTTTCCCATGAAGATTGCGTGACTGACAAAAAAAAATTTGCAAGCAACTTTCGCTATATCGAAATGGAATCGAATGCCATGATGGCAAAAAAGCTTACTCAAAACCATAAAGATCAACATATCGTTGTAAATCCGCCATATCCTGTAATGAATGAGAAGGAAATGGATGAGGTTTTTGATTTGCCATACACACGACTTCCACATCCTCGTTACAAAGGAAAGAGTATTCCTTCCTTCGAGATGATCAAATTCTCTGTAAATATGCACCGTGGGTGTTTTGGTGGATGCTCCTTTTGTACCATTTCAGCTCACCAAGGAAAATTTATTGCCAATCGCTCAGAGCAATCCATTTTAAAAGAAGTTGAGCATATCACAAAAATGCCTGATTTTAAAGGATATCTATCAGATTTGGGTGGCCCATCTGCCAATATGTATCAAATGAAAGGGATTTTTGAGTCAATTTGCAAAACCTGTCGACGGCCTTCCTGCATTCATCCCCATGTTTGTCCTAATTTGAATACAAATCATCAGCCTATGCTTGATATTTACAAAAAGGTTGATAAAATGCCCGGGGTGAAAAAGTCCTTTATTGGTAGTGGTGTGCGATACGATTTAATGCTTCACCAGGCCAAGGATGCTTCAGCCAACAAATCGAATAAAGAATATGCAGTTGAGCTGATTAAGAATCATGTATCAGGCAGGCTAAAGGTTGCACCTGAACACACTTCTGATGAAGTTTTGGATATGATGAGAAAGCCCTCCTTCAAATTATTTTATGAGCTTAAATCCTTATTCGATGATATTAATAAAAAGGAAGGCATGAACCAACAACTTATTCCTTATTTTATTTCGAGTCACCCAGGTAGCCAGGGAGCCGACATGGCTGATTTGGCAATAAAAACTAAAGAGCTGGATTTTAAACTGGAACAAGTACAGGATTTTACACCAACTCCTATGACTGTAGCCACTGTAATTTATTATTCAGGATATCATCCGTACACCTTGAAAAAAGTTTATACGGCAAAAACCAAAAAGGAGAAATTATCGCAAAGAAAATTTTTATTTTGGTACAAGAAGGAGTACCGGGATGCCATCAAACAAGAGCTAATTAAAATGGGAAAAAAAGATTTGCTCACCAAATTATTTAAGTAGCTTAACTAACAATCAATAAATTTGTTGACATTAATTTGGGATTGCTTTATTATTATTCTTTATAATTGTACTTTAGAAGTTCAAACTCTAAGCTCAGTCTATGAAACCATTCTACCACAAATCATTTTATTTTATTTTGTTATTAGGGTTTGTTGTCTTATTTGCCAATTGTGAGACATCAAAACAGGATCGACAAAACGAAAAAGGAATTGAAATGCTTGCAGAAAATCAATACGAATCTGCAGTTAAACATTTTAGTTTAATTATAAAAGAAGATAAAAACTACCTGCCTGCTTATTTTAATCGTGCAATTGCTTATTCATATTTAAATAATAACCGAGTTGCAATTGAGGATCTAAATTTTGTGATTGGCAAACAAATATACGAAGAAGAAGCTTATTTAAATCGTGCCATCTTATACGAGAATCAAAAGAACTACAAGCAGGCAATAGAAGATTACTCCAAGGTTTTAACCATTAATCCAAGAAACATTAAAGCTTACCATTACAGAGGCATTTGCAAGTACTATTTAGAAGATTACAAAGGTGCAATTACTGATTATAACCGTTCAATAAAAATTGGACTTAACTCATCAGGGGTTTATTACAACAAAGCAGTTTCCTTAGATTGCACCGGTAATTTTAACGAAGCCATAAAATTCTACAGCAAAGCAATTAACATCGATAAAAAACTCGATAGAGCTTATTACGCAAGAGGAATTGCAAAATTAAAGACTGGAGATAAAAACGGAGCTGTAAAAGACATCAAAACATCCATTAAAATGGGATTTAAAAATGGTTCCAGGGTATTAAAGCAGATCGAGTTAATGTCTAAAAGTATTTAATCTAGACCTCAAACAACCTACCCTGCCAGGTACCTCTTTCTTTTAATAAATTATTCAGTTTGTTTACAAACTGATAATTTTTAAGTCCCCATTTTGGAGCAATTAGCCAACCTGGAGGAGTCTGATTTGTAAATCGCTCCAACATCACATCCGGACTAATCCTTTCAATTACATCCACAATAAAATCCAAATACTCTTCTAATTCAAACAAGTAGAATCGTTCAGGAGCCTCTTGATACTCCTTTGCCATTTGTGTGTCGTTTAAAATCTGTAGCTGATGTAGCTTTAAGCTTTCAATAGGTAATTTTGACAAGCGAATAGCATGATTCAACATATCTTTCTTGCTGTCGTAGGGAAGGCCATTGACCAAATGAGCTCCTATGTGAATGCCACGATTTGCAGTCCTTAATATGGTTTGCTCCGCTACTTTATAATCATGTCCTCGATTGATTGCGAGCAAAGCTTGATCATTAGCTGACTCCACACCATATTCTACTCCGATATAGTATTCTTTTGCCAAATTCTCTAAGTAATCCAAAACATCATTACTCACACAGTCTGGTCGGGTTCCTATTACCAATCCCACCACTCTCTCATGCGACAAAGCCTCGTTATATAAACGTTTTATTTGATCGATATGACCATAAGTATTTGAATATGCCTGAAAATATGCTAGGTATTTTTGTGCATGGTATTTAGCATTAAAGAAACTGATTCCCTCCTCTATTTGGTTGGTAATTGACTTTTTAGGGCTGCAATACTCTGGGTTAAAGCTGTTGTTATTACAGTAGGTACAACCGCCTACCCCCTTACTTCCATCACGATTAGGACAGGTGAATCCTGCATCAATGGAAACCTTTTGAATTCGTTCTGAAAATTTGCTTTTAAAATAGGAAGGAAAGTCATTGTATCGTCCTTTATGCCCCCATGGAAATGTATTATCAGTCATTTAATATCTTATTTTCTATTAAAAATACAAATAGTAATTGAATTGAAAACGAAACAATTCTCTCTAAAAATTCAAGTTTTCAATTTTTGTTTCAATTCCGTTGCTAATATATCAAATTTCTGTAATGCATAATTTTTTTCCTTATTAAAGCTCAATGTTTTTTCTTTTATTGAAAGTATTCTTTATCTTGCTTGGCACACTTAAATTAAAACTTTTACCATGTTTTCAGAACAAGATCTATTACAATTTGAATCTAAGGGAATATGTAAAGAAAAAATTGAAGAACAAATTAAGAACTTCAACAATGGATTTCCTAAAATGAAATTAAAAAAACCGGCTACAATAGAAGACGGTATTACAAAAATTCAAGATGAAGAACTTGAGGTTTACGAAGAAGTATACAATGCGCATTCTAAAAATCTCTCGCTTTTAAAATTTGTTCCTGCATCAGGCGCTGCTTCAAGAATGTTTAAATGCTTGTACGATTTTCTTAACACTTATCAGGACACCGAAGATGAGTATTTAAAATTCCTTTGTAATAAAGGTCCTGAAACCATGTTCAATTTCTTTGACAGATTAGAAGATTTCGCTTTTTATGGCGACCTGAGAAATGCAATAACAGAAGAAGGTTTGGATATGGATAAAATGGCTGATAAGAATCAGTTCAAAGAGATTTTATCTATGCTTTTGAACAGCAAGGGGCTTAACTATGGCAACCTACCTAAAGGTTTATTAAAGTTCCATAGATACAAACAATACTCAAGAACGGCTTTTGAAGAGCATCTGGTTGAAGCATTGAATTATGCCAAAGATGAAGCAGGGAATTCAAATATCCATTTAACTGTTTCAGAAGATCACAAGGTACTTTTTGAAGAACGTTTTAATAAAACTTGTGACACATTCGAAGAAAAATATGAAGGAAAATTAAACATTTCATATTCAGTTCAAAAATCTTCTACCGATACCATAGCAGTTGACATTAATAATGAACCTTTCCGCAACGAAGATGGATCAATTTTATTCCGTCCAGGTGGACATGGTGCATTAATTGAAAATCTTGATGAGCTTGATGCTGATGTTATTTTCGTTAAAAACATCGATAATGTAGTTCCTGATCGTTTGAAAGAGACAACCTACAAATATAAGAAAGTACTTGCTGGTGTGTTATTAGAGAATCAATCAATTATTTTTAACTACATCAAGATTTTAAAAGCAGACAAAGACATTACTGAGGAAACGCTTAATGAGATGGTTACTTTCCTTGAAAACAAACTGTGTACGATTCCTCCTTCAAGTTTGAAGAAAGATAATCCCGATAAGCTTAAGAAGTATTTATTCGACAAACTAAATAGACCAATTCGAGTATGTGGAATGGTTAAAAATGAAGGCGAACCTGGTGGGGGTCCTTTCTGGGCTAGAAATTGGGATGGTTCAGTTTCTTTGCAGATTGTTGAAGGTTCTCAAATTGATAAATCAGACGTAAGACAAAAGAATATTCTTGAAAAAGCAACTCACTTTAATCCAGTTGATTTGGTTTGTGGTACCAAGGATTACGAAGGAAATAGTTTTGATTTAAATCAATTTATAGACCCTCAAACAGGCTTTATCTCTGAAAAATCAAGTAATGGTCGAGATTTGAAAGCGATGGAACTTCCTGGTCTTTGGAATGGTGCCATGTCCGATTGGAACACCATATTTGTTGAGGTACCAATTATCACATTCAATCCGGTAAAAACAGTTTTCGATCTTCTTAGAATAGAACACAGAAATTTATAATTAAAGAATAATTAACAAACGGTCTTGCATTGCGAGACCGTTTGTTTTTTTGCGATTAAATCAACATTTCAAGACAAATGAATATGAATTGTTAATAATCCGCGTTCGATTGTAGCTTGATAATTTTAAAATAAATTCTACTTTTGCAATGCAGAAATCATTTTAATTTGATAAATGATAGATAATACAGAAAACTATCTTGATGGCGATGTACTTACCGTTGTAAGCCGATACGAAGAAATGATTAAAGCGAATGAGCTTTATTACTTTGATGTACATGAATTTGAAAGCATCATAGATCATTACATCGAAAAAAACAAGTATAGCGATGCGGTTAAAGTTACCAACATTGCAAGCAAGCAGCACCCTTCGGCAATATCTATACAAATTAAAAAAGCTCAGGTTTTAATCAATCGTGGGCAACATCTCGAAGCACTCGCTATCTTAAACAAAGTACAGGGAATAGAATCGTCGAACAAAGAAATTTGGCTTTTAAAAGGTAATGTCTATAACCTAATGGGTAAGCACAAAAGTGCGAAAAAGCAATTCGACGAAGCTCTTAAAAAAGAGCATGAAAACCGGGAAGATTTGCTTTTCAGAATTGCGATGGCATTTGAACAATTGAATCAGTTTGATATAGCCATTGACTACCTTGAGGAGGCTTTACGATTAAACGAAGAAGATACAGAAGTTCTTTTCGAATTGGCCTATTGTTATGAAAAACTAGGTCTTAATGAGCAAAGTATCGAAACCTACAGCAGATTTTTAGAGGTTAACCCCTTTTCGGATAATGCATGGTACAACATTGGAATAGTATACAATCGCATATCTAAGTTTACAAAAGCCCTGGAAGCATACGAATTTGCTCTTGCCGTTAACCCCCAACATAGCAAAGCCTATTTTAACAAGGCCAATGCTTTAGCAAACTCAGGAAAATTTGAAGAGGCGATCAAACACTACATTGAGTATTTGGAGTTCGAAGATGATCATGCCTCAACTTACTCCTATATTGGTGAATGTTTTGAAAAATTAAATGAATACGATCAGGCTCTTAATTATTACGAAACTGCCATTAAAACCAATGAAAAACTTCCCGATCCATGGTTTGGGATGGGATTGATTTTGATGTATCAAGATAAAATAGATGAAAGTTTGGTTTATCTGGAGAAAGCAAAAAAATTAGACGATGAAAATCCGGACTATTGGTTTGCATTGGCTTCAGCTTACTCAAGGTCTCAATCACCGCAAAAAGCGGTAAAAGCATTTCGAGAGGCCATTGATTTAGACCCTTACGATCCTACATTCTCAATCACATTAGCCGAATTTTATCATCAAAATGAAAAAAAGGAAACGGCAATAGATGTTCTCTTGGAAAGTTTGGGATACAATCCTGATTCCACGCAAATCCTGAACAACCTTGCTGCATATTACATGTTATTGGATGATGTAAGCACAGCAGAACACTATATCAAAAAATCTACCGACTTTGAATCCCATAACATACAGGATATATTTATTCAATTTCCGGAGCTAGAAGACAATGAGGATTTTAATAATATGATCCTATTATATTCCTAATCCTATCATATCCATTTCACGCACAAAACAATTATGTCTAGAAAAATTAAAGATTATGTTCTTATTGCCCTAAAAGGAATGGGAATGGGAGCTGCCGATGTTGTGCCCGGAGTTTCGGGGGGTACCATAGCATTTATAACTGGTATTTACGAAGAGTTAATCAACACCATTAAATCGGTAAACCTAAGTTCTATCAAGCTGCTTTTACAATTTAAGTTGAAAGATTTTTGGAAAGCCGTTAATGGTAACTTCCTATTGGCCTTAATTTCAGGAATAGTAATTAGTTTTCTTTCGTTGGCAAAGCTGATTAAATACCTATTGGAAACACAACCCATCCTGATTTGGTCATTCTTTTTCGGGCTTATTGTAGCCTCGGCAATTGTAATTGCAAAGAAAATAAGCGAATGGAAAGCAAGAACCATTATCGCAATGATTGTTGGAACCGCTATCGCCTATATGATTACCGAGATCACACCAGCCGAAAGCCCTACAAGCTATTGGTTCTTATTTATTTCGGGAGCTTTAGCCATTTGTGCCATGATTCTGCCAGGTATCTCCGGAGCATTTATCCTGGTTTTGTTAGGATCATACAATCATATTTTAAGTGCATTGAGTAGTTTTAAAATTGATGTTATTGCCATAGTGGCAGCAGGTGCTGGTGTGGGCATCCTAAGTTTCTCTCACCTATTAAGTTGGTTGCTAAAAAAGTATCACAACATGACCATTGGTTTGCTTGCAGGATTCATGATTGGATCATTAAACAAAGTTTGGCCTTGGAAAGAAACCATTACTACAAGAATTGATAGACATGGAGAGCTTATTCCTGTACTTCAAAAGAACATTCTACCCGGAAAATTCGAAACGCTATTCAATCAAGACTCTCAGATATACTTTGCTTTAATTTTAGCTCTTGCAGGATTCTTGCTAATTTGGATTATGGAAAAATATTCTCCCGAAGAATCCTAATAAGTTGCAATTACACAAAGCTTAAAATGCTTAAGGTATTTTAGACTCAGAAACATCTGATTCAGACTTGCAGAGATGCTTCTTTTTCAACCGAATCACATTAACACTGCACTTGGCAGACAGTCTTCAGTTGGTATAGCAAGATAGAATTATTACATAAAGATAATATGAACACCTACGGCATTCTTGGATTTCCTTTGGGACATTCCTTTTCTAAAAAATATTTTGAGGAGAAATTTGAAGCTTTAAACATCGAAGCTGAATTTCTGAACTTCGAGCTTCCCTCTATTCAAAATTTACCGCAAGCCTTGAAAGAAGCATCAAATCTTAAAGGCTTTTGTGTAACCATCCCTTACAAAGAAAAGGTAATTCCCTTTTTAGATGAAATAGATCCTTTAGCTGAAAAGTTAGGTGCGGTAAATTCTGTTCAGATCATACAGAACAGGGAACGAACCAAATTAAAAGGATTCAATACTGATATTTATGGATTCCAGGAATCCTTAAAGGAATTTATTGGCGAAAAACGACCAAAGGCTCTGATTTTAGGCACTGGTGGTGCATCGAAAGCTATAGCCGGTGGACTGGAAGATTTAGGAATTGAATACCAATATGTGAGTCGATCGGCCAAAGCCAACCAGTTTAACTACGAACACCTTACTAAAAAAATCATAGATCATTTCAAATTAATTGTAAACTGTACCCCCCTGGGTACATTCCCGAAAGAAGATACCTGTCCGGATATCCCATATCAGAGCATAGGCAAGGAACACTTTCTTTACGATTTGGTTTACAACCCTGCCAAAACTCTATTCATGAAAAAAGGAGCTGAGCAAGGAGCAAAAACTCACAATGGTTTAAAAATGCTTCACTTGCAAGCTGAGAAGAATTGGGAAATATGGAACGCAGAGTAGTTAGGAATTCAAACTCGGATAAGACTAAAGTTGTATCCACAAAGAAGAAAGATAAAACACTTTAAGCTAGTAAACCTCTCTGGAGAGCCCCTTCGGCATGCTGGAAAATTGCTTGGTTAATTATATTTATTTTGATAGTTTTGGAGATTGATTATTAAACAACAAAACCCTGATTATGGAAATAATTAACTTCAAAAAAGGAATACTAACAAGCATCTGTGCAATTCTATTATTTGCCTGCGATAACAGCGAAGAATTTCAAGACAATCCAGATTATTTAAGAGATAAATTTAATGGCAAATATGAGTTGATCTCTTCTGCTTCTAAAAAGGCTGTTGACTTAAATAATGATGGAAATGCTTCGACAAACCTCCTTGATGAAAATTCCATGATTTTATTATCCACGATTGAAATTAGAATACCCCGTGTAAATGAGATTTTCATTGAAAATAATGAATTTGTTTTTAACGAAATTTGGCCTACAGAGAATGAACATAGATTGAAAAACAAGGATCTTATTGCATTATCCAAAACTTACAATGGTGAATACGACCTTTACGGTAACACCTCAATTGGTAAGTTTAAGGATGATTTGAAATCAGGAACTTTCAGAAATGAAATCAATAATGATGAAAAAAACACATTAGTTGAGCTGAAGTCAATAGATTTCTTAAATAATGATAAAGTTGAAGTTACTCTTATAAGAAAGCTTTATACAATAAATGGGTGGGTCAAAACTCAAATAAAATCAGAATACAAGCGTTTTTCCAGCAATACATAAGCGATTTTCTCACATAGCAACAGCATTCCGTTTCCCCATAAAAACATGCAAGCAAACCAATACATCTACACCTACATTTACGACCATACCGAAAGTGAGCTGTGCAAACTCGAATCGAAATATCTTTTTGGTAAGGAAGACAAAAACAAACAACTTTTATCTGATATTAAAGTTGATCCTTCGTGCAGCGCTTATATTAGGAAAAGAGTTGATATTAAACTACAGTCTGAGATTTATTTGGAGTTGATAGAGAAGATCAAAAATGAAAAGATCTTTGTAGATGATTTTAAAGTTGAGTATGTGGTTTTAGATGGGGATAAAACCAGATATAACGACAGGTTAGACAAGTTAAGAGATGTTGGCTACAAGATTGATGGAAACCCCGAATATTACAAACCTACAACTACTTTTGCTATCTGCTGTTACGAAGACACTTGGTATTTTGGCACATTGCTTAAGAATGATTTCGACTGGGAAAAGCACAACAAAAAGCCATTTTCTTACAGCAACTCAATCAATATAAACATTGCCAAAGCGCTTGTAAATATTGCTGCCCAGAACAAGAAAGAAACAAAACTGCTGGATGCCTGTTGTGGCGTTGGCACAATCATGTTGGAAGCCTTTTTTGC
This sequence comes from Marinifilum sp., assembly GCF_965230805.1. Classification (NCBI taxonomy): domain Bacteria; kingdom Pseudomonadati; phylum Bacteroidota; class Bacteroidia; order Marinilabiliales; family Marinifilaceae; genus Marinifilum; species Marinifilum sp. Next base: position 306,443 of record NZ_OZ246019.1, read on the forward strand.
TGGCAATAATATCGAAGGCTGCGATATCAACTGGAAAGTTTGCAGGCAAGCAAGAGCAAACCTGGCTCATTTTAATTATAAAGCTACTGTTTATCGGTCCGACATTAAAGACATTGATAACAGATACGATGCTGCCATTATCGATTTGCCATACAATTTGTTTAGCTGTGCCAACGATGATACTTTTTTACACATTCTCGAATCGGCAGCACAAATTGCCGATCGACTTGTTGTTGTATCTACAACTGATATCGAGCACATAATCGACAAAATAGACAGGAAAGTAATAGATGTTTGCACTACAACTAAAAGAGCCAATGCAAATTTCGCCAGAAAGATATGGGTTTGTGAGCAGATTAGCATCTGATTTAGGTTTGCCCTGATTAAAGTAACAGATTTCCCCTTTTAAGTAAATAATATACTTGTCAAAACAGTTGGTATGATCTATTGAATTAAGTCAGATAATCATATTGTCAACTCGCCCTGCAATACCCTCAACTCAAACGGTAATATCATTAACTCGGATGGGTATTTTGCTTACTATTATGCCATTATGGCTGACTCGGATGGGTCTGTATTTGACTCGGATGCCAATTTGGCTGACTCGGATGGGGTTGCAGGTGACTCAGATAAGTATGTTGTTGATTCGCATCGGTAAATACTGGGCTGTAGCGATATTTTATTTACTTAATATTAAAAAGCGCAGCTGAATATCCGACAGGCATTATTTTTTACTTGCTTTTTAATTACACGAATAAGTATGAAGCCCTATGACTTCGGAACAATCGTAATTACAAATTCTTAATTGTATCCGGGTATTCTATCTCAGCTAAAAACAATCCGTGTCCAGGTACCGATGAACCCGCATTAGAGCGATTTTTACTTTCGATTACTTTTCGGAAATCATCCAGATTCATTTTGCCACGGCCAACTTCTACCAAAGTACCAACAATGGCACGAACCATATTGCGCAGAAAACGATCGGCCTTAACGGTAAACATCAATTCATCGCCATTCTCTTTCCATTCTGCTTGGTAAATTTTGCAATTGTTGGTTTTAACATCGGTGTGAAGCTTGCTAAAGCTGGTAAAATCTTCGAACTCAAAAAGAATCTTAGCCGCCTGGTTCATTTTCTGTACATCCAAATCGTAAGGAACTTTCCAATGCGACTCCAAGCGAAAAGGGTTCTTCTCTTTGGTAATAAAATAATGGTAGGTTCTGGCTTTGGCATCAAAGCGTGTATGAGCCTCTTCCTTCACCCTAAAAGTTTGTTTAATGGCAATATCGCTAGGCAGAAAGCGATTCAAACGAAAGCTCAGCATGTCGCAATCAAGGGTTACTTGTTCATCCACATCAAAATGGGCATAAAAATCGCTGGCATGAACGCCGGTATCTGTCCTGCCGCACCCCACCACATTAATTTCGCAATTTAAAATGGTACACAAAGCCTTGTTCAAAACCTCCTGCACCGTAATTGCATTGGGTTGTATCTGCCAACCATGATAATTGGTTCCTTTATAGCTTAACCTGATAAAATATCGTTTCAAATTGTAGTTTTTTTATTATTGACAGAGTCCTAAATTAATCTGAGAATTTTGAGTTTTGTTATAACTAAAAACAAGGCATAAGCTTAGCTAGTGTAAAGAATGCTAATTCCCCGAACTAATTTTTTGACCTATTTTCCTTTCTACTGCGTTAAGCTTTTTCGCCGTAGCTACGGCTATGCCTGTAAACCTTGCCTTGTAAAAAGAAAAATATTTTCAAAAACTTTAATTCGTTTTATTAACACTCTTCACACTAGGCCGATATTATTTAAGGAAGAAAAAACTCAAAAGAACAAAAGAAGGAAACTTATTTCATGCTAATACTTGTATTAATTCGCAACAAAAATAGCAAAAAGTTAAAGAGGGAAAATATTCAGGAACAATCGAAGTTTATAACTCACCCATTATTTCTTTCACCTCTCTCCTCCTTGCAAGCGATCCGGTTTTAGTCAAAGAAAACAGTAATCCATCAAAAGTTCATTTTTAGAACCTTGCTTTGTAACACAAAAAAGAAGTTGAATCTCAATAGAGATTTCTTTAATTAGATATTTTTAAAGCTCTATAAGGATTTGTTCCGTTTTAAAATTATTCTCTCATTCAATTTACTCACAACCGAATCGTAAAATGCCTTTAAATTGTTATAATTTTCCGGTTTATACTTTAACTGATTTCTCTTTACAACAGCTTTTACCTGTAAAAAGTTTGATACAGGCAATATAGAGTAATGATATTCGAGCCCCAGCTCCTCATCAACAATTGTTTCTTTTTCGGGAAGAAATTCAACTTGACATTGATCAGGTAATTTAATTGTGGTAAATAATTGTTCATCTTCCAGATACCCATAATCTACCGGATATACACGACTCGCTTTATTCAGTAAATTTTCTTGATACGAATTGATTGGAAATGGATTAATAAGGATCTTATCCCCAACTTTATCCAGATTAGATCTTGAATTATAATTCACAACCAAAGGCTGTGCATTATTTTTTATATCTTTTGCAACCAAATTGGAAAGTTCAACAGGTGAGTCTCCAATAATATCGTATTGAATAGCACTGGTTCCTTTTTGGGAGATTTTGCTTCTAAATTTTTCAGCTTTGTACCCATCTACCTTAAGTTGATTTTTACCTTTAATCTGTTCTTTCTCCAAGTCAATTTCGATTGACTGGTTCAGTATTACCCGATTCTCTTTTGATGGATTCAAGGGCATAAATTCTGCTTTTTCATCCTTTTCGAGATTCTTTACAATTAGTCCATAGCCATTAATACATTCTTGGGGCAATAATCCGATTGGAAGAAATGGATGTGTTGCATCCATAAAAAGAAACTCATTTTGATCCTTTACAAGCAATACCACATAATTGAATAAATTTAAGAATGGATATTTGTAATATACTTTACCATGATCACGTGTACTAAGAATAACAGGAAACGATTCTATTCCTGCTTCTTTAAGCAAAGAATGCAGGAACAAATTAACATCTGCTACATTACCTGTTTTACTTTCTAAAAAGCTCTTCTTTAATTGGGAACTAAACAATCCAAAATAACCATTCCACAAGTAATGTTTTAATACGTACTCATTTATTGCTTCTATTTTTTCTTTATCAGATTTATTCTCCAGCTTTAGATTTTCAAGAATTTTTCTAAGCTCTCTCTTATTGGCATTAATATATCCTCCGAAAAAGTCTGTTCTCTCTAACAGTTCTTCGTTTAACATCTCCCAGCTTGTCATCAATTCAAACTTTCCACCACGGTATCCAAAATAAGATTCAAGCTGAAAATCAATCATCATACGATTATCATCTTCACATGTAATCATGTTTTCCTCCTTAAATGCCGGAACATCTAGTGTTTCCCATTCATAAACACGGGTTTTATATTTTTTAGATAAAAATGTGAATCCAAACGGTTCAGTATAAACCGTATCTTTATGGTATTCTAAAAAACCTTTTTTTAAAACAATGTAGTTGTAGTACGGACAAAGACTTATTTTAAATTTACTTTGTCGAACAGGAATGTCATATTGAAAATACCATTCTCTTAAATCGCTCATGAATGGCGAAACAATCTTATAAGAATAATCGATAATACTACCTTCCTTCACGTTCGTAAAAGCATATTTTTTCTGATTCCACCATCTATTGATATTATCATCTAACAATACCTTTTTTTCTATAGTATTCTTTTTAATAACACCATTTTCCAGAGAATAACTTGTGGCTTTAAACTTTTTTATCTTTTCTTTTCCGTTTGCTCCCTGGTAATATGGTATTGTAATCTTTGCATAATCATACCCACTCTTATCGAGAACTTGTATGCGAGTTTTTTTCTCAAAAACAAACATGATCTGATAATCTTCTTCTATAAAGTAAACATTACCAACATCAAGAATGATTTGTGCAGCAGCATTTGAATCGATAGGACAAGCTCTTGCTTGCAAATCTTTAACACTTACCTCGGGAAACTTTCTCGAATTGATTTGAGAATATGATAATATTGAGATAAAAAACGCAATTACTACAATTAATTTTTTCACAATTTTCTAAGTAAGATTTTTTGATTTTCTATTTTATTGATGGCGTTAATAAATCTTTTAAACTCCTCATAATCCTCTTTCTGATAGATTCCTTTATCTAAACAAATTCTTTTATTCACCGATAAAACAGAGTCTTTATAAGTATAAGTTAATTGAATACTGCCAAAGCTTGAAGTTAGTTGATCATCCTCCGGAATATCATCCAGTTTATAGCCTTCTGGTATGCAATAATTAACAGAATCAGTACTCGTTACATTATTCCGAATTGATATGGGATGGTTTCGATTTGCCGGAAGCGAATTGGGTATGAATCTGCTACAATTAAATGGTTTAATCAGTAAATTTGAACCAAACTTTTGAATGTGTTGCTCTAATGTAATTTCTGAATCCTCAACATACCAATTAATAAAATCCTGCTTCTGAAAACTATAATTTATCGAGTTAATTTTATAATGATCAAACGGCAGTTTAAAATTTTCAACTCCCCTTCTATCTATCGTAGTATCTTTCGCTAGCAAATTGGTATATTTCTCGAAGGCCACACCACTTAAACTCCTTCTTAAACTTCCCTGTAGTTTAGTGTCCTTAATTACAAGTTCTGCAAGTAGGTGATTTGAATTATTCTTATGTGAAAATGAAGGTGTTTTGATAACAAAACTATTCTCACCATCACAAACCAAAGCATGTTTACCGCATGTAAAACTTCCCCAATAACCAAAAGGTATGTTTTGATTGGTGCATTCTAACCAAACATCACCGCTTTTTAATGGAACATACAAAACTGCATGATTAAAATACTGCCCTACAAAACAAGTATCTATGTCTGCTTTTTCATCTCCAGCTCTAATTAGCGAATAGTATGATTTAATTCCAATCACTTTCAACATGGCTTTCATGTAATTGGTTAAAGCTTTGCAATCGCCATATTTATTATTGCACACATATTTTGCATCAAAGGGTTTCCAACCACCAATACCTATAAAAACACCTATATACCTGGTTTCATTTTGCAAATATTCATAAAGGATTCGTACCTTCTCTAAATCAGTTTGTGCATTTTTTACGAGTTCTTTTATTTTGGCAATCTCATTATCTGGTAATTCATTCAATCCTTTAATCAAATTAGAGTACCAAGAGCCTAACTTACTCCAGGAAATCAACTCGCCTTGCAATTCTCCAAATGTAAATTTGTCGGGACTAAAGCGAGCATAAGGATAAAAAGCTTCACTTGGTGATTGAAAAAACTCATCCTCATAAATCGGCCTTACATTGGATACTTGCCATGAGTAATGATGATAAGCATCTTTTTTTAACAGAACAGTATCAGCTTTAAAGTGATAGAATTTATAATGAAATGGATAATCTTCGGGTATTTTGAGATGGTAACTTGATTTCCGAACAGGAATATTCAAGAAGGCTTGAGGAGACCAATCAGGAAAAGAAATAAATTCTTTAGATTTTTGTGAGTAAGCCAGCTCAATTACATATGGATAACTATCGTAATGGGCGTTAATCTCTTTGTATCTATAATCGTGATGAAAGTAATTACTTAAGGCCGAATAATCCCCAATCTCTTTCTTTTTAATATTTTTTACCAATTTGCCATTACTGTCAAATATCGATACCGATAAATTTTCGGGCAAGGCTCTATTGGTATAGTAGATTTGCATATTGGCAAATCTTCGTCCTTCCGGCGAATTAATTTTTAATACTTTGCGATAAGTGGTAAATAGTTGAGCGGTTTTATTCACCTCACAGGATATGCTATAATCCAATAATTCTGCATGAATCGATTGTGCCCATAAAGGGACCTCGAGCAATATAAAAAAGATCAATAAGCGATAAACCATTGAATAAAATAATTTTACACACTAAAATAACTATTTAACAAACATCTATTAAATAAGCCACATTATTATTCTGTGTAAAAAGATTAATTTTTTGTTACAAATCAAGCAAAAAAAAAGCCGTAACATCTGCCACGGCTTTTAAATTTTTTTAACTACTTCTAATTCTCAGTCAGAATGTTATTATCATACTCCACTTCGAAACGAAGCTTGTGTTTCGCTTCTTCCTGAGCCAACATTAAGAACATATTACGTGAGATATCGTCTTTAGCGGCAGCAGCTAAATCGTTGTACAGCTTAAAAGCAGCTTTCTCCTTTTTCATTGCAATTGTTAATGCTTCCTGATAACTAATATTTGTTTTCTCAGTATCCACTTCAATCAGGTAATCTGCAATTTTTAAATCTACAACTTTCTCTTCTGAAACGGCATATTCTTTGCCATTCTTTATAGCCTCCAACTTTGCACGATGCCCAAGCTCTTCCAAGGCATATTGCTCAAAAGTATGTTTCATCTCTTGGTGTTCCATTTTTGCAGCTAAGGCAGTATAAAAATCAGCAGCCATCTGTTCTTCGTTAATGGCAAAATCTAAGATATCGTCCAATGAATTAAATTCTTTCATAATGATATGTTATTATTGTTCCACTTTCTGAGAAATATACTTCTCTTTCAAATAAATATCCATATTGGCGGCAGCTTTACGGCCATCACCCATTGCAAGAATTACAGTAGCACCACCACGAACGATATCGCCACCTGCAAACACTTCCGGGATAGATGATTGCATCTTATCTTTTACCACTTCAATGGTTCCCCATTTCGAAACGTCAAGTCCTTCGACCGAGTTAGGAATTAATGGGTTAGGCGAAACACCAACTGCAACCACTACTACCGTTGCGTCGATATTATATTCCGATCCTTCCATAGGAATCGGTCTTCTGCGTCCCGAAGCATCAGGCTCTCCCAATTCCATTTTCTGAACTTTAACTTGCTTTACACGACCGTTTCCGTCGGCAATGTACTCAATAGGATTTGTTAGGGTCAAGAACTCAACACCTTCTTGTTTGGCATGATGAACCTCTTCAACACGTGCCGGCATTTCTTCTTCGGAACGACGATAAACAATCATGGCTTTTTCAGCTCCCAAACGTTTGGCAGTTCGAACCGAGTCCATGGCAGTATTACCACCACCAACTACTACTACATTTTTACCGCGAAGTACCGGAGTATCGGAGTTTAAATCATCAGCTCCCATTAAGTTAACACGAGTCAAATATTCATTTGATGATAAAATACCATTGGAATTCTCTCCCGGAATATTCATGAATCTTGGTAAACCAGCTCCTGATCCTACATAAAAAGCTTTGTAACCTTCTTCTTTAAGATCTTCTAAACTTGCAGTTTGTCCTACAATATAATTGGTAATAAACTTAACCCCCATTTTGCTAAGGTTGTCGATTTCCACATCAACAACGGCATTTGGCAAACGGAATTCAGGAATACCATACTTTAATACACCACCAATTTCGTGAAGTGCTTCGAATACGGTAACATCATAACCCATTTTTGCCATATCGCCAGCAAAAGACAAACCCGAAGGGCCAGAACCAATAACCGCTACTTTAACCCCATTAGATTCTGCACATTCGGGAACTGCAATTTCGCCCGATTCTCTTTCCCAATCGGCAGCAAAACGTTCCAAATGACCAATAGCTACCGATGGTTGGTTTAGTTTTTCCACATAGAAACACTTCTGTTCACACTGTACTTCCTGTGGACAAACGCGACCACAAACTGCAGGCAATGCACTGGTTTCTTTCAATACAGAAGCAGCTTTTCCAAACTCACCTCTCTCGATATTCTTAATAAACTTAGGAATGTTGATACTTACCGGACATCCCTCCATGCAGGTTGGATTTACACAGTCCATACAACGAGTAGCCTCAAGAACAGCCTGCTCTTTGCTAAGTCCGTTATTTACCTCGATTCTTTGTGATTTAATACGCTCACTAGGGGCTTGTTCCGACATTTCAACCCTTTCAATAGCCATTCTTTCTTTGGCTTTTGTTTTCTTTTGGAGTTCGACTCTCCACTCTTTTTTGCGCTCGTTTTTTATATACTCTTCAGACCTTTCCATTGTCCTGATTTTGTTGTTGTTCTTGTTTGTTGATTATTCCTGAAAGTGATCCATTTTGTCCTGTTCTTCCGATTTGTATCCGCCCAATCTCGACATCATTTCATCAAAGTCGATTTTATGAGCATCGAATTCAGGTCCATCTACGCAAGTAAATTTGGTTTTACCATCAACGGTAACGCGGCATGCGCCACACATTCCTGTACCGTCAACCATAATACTGTTCAAACTTGCCATGGTTGGAATTTCAAACTTCTTGGTCAGCAGAGAACAGAATTTCATCATAATAGCAGGACCAATTGTAATACACTCATCAATTTTCTCACGCTGTATTACTTCTTCCATACCTTCTGTAATCAAACCTTTCTTTCCGTAGGATCCATCATCAGTCATAATGATTACCTCATCGGAATATTTACGCATTTCATCTTCAAGAATTAGAAGATCTTTGTTTCGCGCAGCAAGAACAGTAATTACCTTATTTCCTGCTTTCTTATATCCTTCAACAATTGGTAACAGAGGTGCAACACCTACACCACCACCGCAACAAAGCACCGTACCTACATTATGTATTTCGGTTGGTTTTCCAAGTGGACCAACTAAATCTGTTACGTAATCACCTGCCTCAAGGGCACATAATTTCTGAGAAGAAACCCCCATTTTCTGTACAATCATGGTAATGGTTCCTTGCTTTACATCTGCACCAGCAATGGTCAGAGGAATTCGTTCTCCTTTTTCGCCAACTCTCACAATAACGAAGTTACCTGGTTTGCGTGCTTTTGCAATCAAAGGAGCTTCAACTACAAGTTTTACTACTTTTTCTGAAAAATCTTCTTTTTCAACAATCTTGTTCATTACGCTTTCTAATAAATGAATGAAAAAACTGAATCATTCATGACTGGAACTTGCTAATTCGCAATCGTTTCCATGTCTGAACCTCAGTATTTATTTCTATTCCAAATGTATAAAGAAGTGACATACTGACCTACAGCGGAAAAAGTATTTTTAAACAGTTTTTTAGTTTAGGATTAATCTAAATAGATTCTGATCTGGCAAACTCATCTGTTTATAATTTTTTTCCATTTATAAGTTGTAAGCTGCAAGATCAAAATAATCATGTTCGTTTCATAATTACTTCAATTTCATTGATATGCACACCTAGCATTTTGAACAAACAAATCTGGGTTTTAATCGTTTTACTATTCCCTTTTTTTTGATCCAGTTCTTTATTTTATATTTGAGCTGAAACAAAAGATTAGAAAACAAAACATGATTACTTCGGTACTATTTAATATCTGGCTGCTACTTAAAATAGTTGCCATTCTCATACCAATAATTGCAATAGTAGATATCTTCAAAAGAAAATTATTGGGAATAGATAAATTAATTTGGATACTACTGGTAATCTTTCTTCCAATTATTGGCTCCATTATCTATTTTTACGACCGCATTAAGCATCGAAACGGAAAATAGGCATCTTAGCTGTTACATAGTTCGAAAAATTAACAGCATACAACTGGCTTTTTTTACTTTAAACTTTATCCTTTTTGAAATGGCTAAAAAGAAAAAAAATATCGTGTACTCCACGAATCCGGATTACAATTACGAATACGAAGAAGATTTTATTGAAGAAACACTTCCTCCCAATCAGCAGAATTTAAAAGTGTTGCTTGACAAAAAACAGCGCAAAGGTAAGGTGGTTACATTAATTGAAGGTTTTGTAGGCAGTCCGGATGATTTAAAAGATTTGGAAAAAATGCTTAAGTCGAAATGTGGCGGCGGCGGATCTGCCAAGGATGGGGAAATCCTGATTCAAGGAGATCATCGTGATAAGATTATGGATCTTCTTAAAGCGGAAGGCTATAAAGTTAAAAGAGTTGGCGGTTAATTTTAATATTTACACCGTACAGACTCGCAGCCGTGCGTCTCTGAACCATACAAATACAATAAACCCCGAAATCCGATAGATTCCGGGGTTTCTAGTATCTGGAAATCATATTTTAGATTTCTTGCAAACAAGCTTCGATATTCTTTTCGATTCTTTCCTTAACACTGGTTGCTTCAGCTTTAACGAATTTCTCGCCAATAATTTGCTCGTACAATTCGATATAGCGTTCAGAAATCTGATTAATTCTTGCTTCATCCATTTCAGGAATCTCTTGTCCTTCTTTACCTTGGAAACCATTTTCCATTAACCACTCACGTACAAACTCTTTTGAAAGCTGTTTTTGAGCTTCACCGTTTGCCAGGCGCTCTTGGTAACCTTCAGTGTAGAAATAACGCGACGAATCAGGAGTATGAATCTCGTCAATCAGGTAAATTTTGCCATCTTTCTTACCGAACTCATATTTGGTATCAACCAAAATCAGTCCTTTTTCAGCAGCAATCTCAGTTCCTCTTTGGAATAAAGCCTTTGTATACTCTTCCAACTTTGTATAATCCTCCTCCGAAACCAATCCCTGAGCTAATATTTCTTCTCTTGAGATATCTTCATCGTGACCTTCCAATGCCTTGGTAGTTGGAGTAATAATTGGCTTTTCGAACTTTTGGTTTTCAACCATTCCTTCGGGAAGTGGCACCCCGCACAAAGTTCTTTTTCCAGCCTTGTACTCTCTCCAGGCATGTCCTGTAAGGTATCCGCGAATTACCATTTCAACCATGAAAGGCTCCGCAAGATGACCAACAGTTACCATTGGATCGGGAGTAGCAATCTTCCAATTTGGAACAATATCCGCAGTTGCGTCTAAGAAGCGTGCTGCTATTTGATTCAAAACCTGTCCTTTAAAAGGAATTCCCTTTGGCAATACAACATCAAATGCTGAAATACGATCCGAAACAACCATTGCAAGATATTCGTCTTTGATATTATAAACGTCTCTTACCTTACCTTTGTAAACATTCTTTTGATTCGGAAAATTAAAATCTGTTTTTACAATAGCTTCTTTCATTGCTCCAAAAATTCAATAGTTTATAAAACGGTTTAAAATTATACCAGTATTACCTTAAAACAAGTCTCTTTCTTTTGTCCTTTTTTTTTATTCTTCTTTAAATGATATCGGCCTGGCTACGCTACACCTCTATTTTCAGCTTGAATAATCTCAAAAGAATTTTAACCACCCATTTCATAATAAAACCGGAATTAAGCCAAAAGCCATTAGCTGTTAGCCATTTTCAATTAATTGCGAATATAGATAAAAGTAAAATTGTAGGAAAGAACAAATGTCGAATTTGTTACAGAAAATTCACCTTTGATTTATCCAATAGGGAAAACCCTAGTGTGAAGAGTGTTAATAAAACGAATTAAAGTTTTTGAAAATATTTTTCTTTTTACAAGGCAAGGTTTACAGGCATAGCCGTAGCTACGGCGAAAAAGCTTAACGCAGTAGAAAGGAAAATAGGTCAAAAAATTAGTTCGGGGAATTAGCATTCTTTACACTAATTATTCAAAAAGTCAGTAAATACTTAAAGTATCAAATTACATAAAGCAGCTCATTACTAATCACTGTCACCGTCATTTTTCTATTTCTCTTCCAGCTTTTTTTCTTTGACCTTTTGCTCTGCCCTTTCATCTTCCTTCTCGTAAGCTGCAACAATTTCTTTTACCAATCGGTGACGAATAATATCTGAACTATCGAACTCAACCATAGCTATTCCTTTGATCTTCCTTAGAATCCGAAATGCTTGTATTAAACCGGATTGCTGTTTTCTTGGCAAGTCGATTTGAGTGATATCACCTGTAATCATGAATTTGCCACTGGTTCCCATACGAGTTAGGAACATCTTTAACTGTTTGGTGGTTGTATTTTGTGCCTCATCCAGTATTACAAATGCATCGTTTAAAGTTCTGCCTCGCATGTAAGCCAATGGTGCAATCTGGATTACTTCAGCTTCCAAGTAATCTGCTAATTTTCGTGGAGGAATCATATCCAATAAGGCATCGTAAAGCGGTTGCAAATAAGGATCGATCTTCTCTTTTAGATCACCCGGAAGAAAACCAAGATTCTCTCCCGCTTCTACTGCCGGCCGACTTAAAATGATTCGTTTTACTTCCTGATTTCGCAGCGCTTTAACCGCTAGAGCGATGGCTGTGTAAGTTTTTCCTGAACCGGCTGGCCCCACCGCAAACACCATATCGTTTTTAGCAGATCTTTCTACCAGCTTGTGCTGATTCGTTGTTTTTGCACGAATAATCTTTCCATTATTCCCAAAAATGATTACACTTTCCGGATCATCGGGATCTTGAATACCTGGTGTATTTTCCAGAATAATTCGCTTGATGTTGGAAAGAGTAATAACATTGTATTGATTGTAGTGTTGAATTATCAGATTTATTTTATCCTCGAATATCTCAAGTGTTTTTTTCTCTCCGCTGGCAATGATTTCATTTCCTCGGCCAACAATTTTAAGTTTCGGAAAGAATTCCTTGATAAGGTCAAATTTTGAATTGTTAATCCCATAAAATTCAAGTGGATCAATTACTCCTAAAGATATACTCTTTTCTATCATATAATTCTATCAGTATTCATTACATTTGAGCTCACAAATTAGTTATTAATTCTGATTTGTGAACTTGTAGTTTGCAAGAAACTGTTAAAAATTTTTTACTTCAGCTTTTCATACACAAAAAAACAGGCATGATTATTATGATCTTGCAATTTCCATCTGACAAATGACAAAAAATTATAACCAGATGAAATATTCAAATAAAAATCCAATGATTACACGCTTTGTAAAACTTGAAATTCTATCGGAACATATTGAAGATTTCAAAATCCTGACAAGCAATGAAAAAGCAAACATCTTAGCTTTCGAAGGTTGTTCTCATTTAAAGGTTTTACAGGATCAAAACCATCCAAATATCTTCTTTACCGTAAGTCATTGGGAATCGGTAATGGCTTTGAATAAATACCGAGAATCAGCTTTTTTTCGTAACAATTGGGAACAAGTAAAGAAATGGTTCTTAAACAAACCTGAGGCTTGGAGTCTTTCAGAATCAATTCGCTGACACACAAGTGAAATATATATGTTTTAAATAAATAATAGAAAAAAAACACAGGATTAACAATGGTCACAATCTTAATATTTTTGCCAAAATAAATCAATTATTTCTTAAATCTAAGTTGATCCTAAAGATGAATTGAAACTTCATATTTGTGTCGAACCACATATCGCACAATTATGAAATTACGACATTCAAATCCACACATACAATACGCAATTCAATTATTTGCGGGGTTTTTAGTTGTTGGTGCCATTCTATTGGCTTTATACAGCAAGACAGAATTTTCTATTCTTGTAAATCAGTATTCAAGTTCATTCACCGATCCAATTTTTAATGGAATCACTCAGCTAGGACTTGGAGGCTTGTTGGCTGTATTAGCAGTTGTATTGTTATTTATAAGATACTATTACGCCATATTGTGTACAGGTATTTTAGCTGTATCCGGAATTGTAACATTTATATTTAAAAGGGTATTATTTTCTGATGCCATGCGACCTTTATATTACTTGGGCGATTTACAATTGCGTTTTCCCGCAGGAATGGAAGAACACTTTAAGCGTTCATTCCCTAGCGGTCACACAATGACCATTTTTGCTGCTGCTTTTATCCTATTTTGGGTATATCGCAATTCTCGCGTAGCAACAATCAACTTTACTATTGCTGTTTTAGTTGGTTTTTCAAGAATATATTTATTCCAACATTTCCTTGTTGATGTTTATGTGGGAGCCATTTTAGGAGTTGCCGAATCTGTTTTGGTTGTATTAATATTTGAAAAAGTATTCAAGCTACATAAAGTCCCAGCTCTTAGCGGATCGCTGCTTTCCAAGAAAAGAATTCCACAATTGGCATTCAAGAAAAACCGATTGGCCAATAAGAATCAATCTCCACAAAGCGCATGATTCGAGGATTATCAAATCGGTCAATACAAATTTGGATACCCGTTGCCATAAGTGTTCTTGCATTGCTTTCTCTTTCGAGAGGAATTACAGGTGAAATATTTATTGTAGATGAAGCAAGAAATGCAGAATGTGCAAGAGAAATGCTTGAAAGCGATAATTACATTGTGCCGACTTATAATTATGAATTAAGGACCGACAAGCCTCCTTTACATTATTATTTCATGATGTTGTCCTATTCCATTTTTGGAGTGTCGGAATGGGCGGCTCGTTTCTTTTCAGTGATTTTTGGTTGTCTTACCATATTAATCAGTTATTTCTTTACGAAAAGATGGATTGGATTAAAAGCTGCTATATGGACTAGTATTGTATTGCTCGCCTCTGTTCATTTTAGCATACAATTCCACATGTCGGTACCCGACCCTTACCTGATTTTCTTTTTTACGTCCAGTATCTTTTTATTCTTCGATGCTGTAAAATCCAAACGCCATGTATCAGCTTATTTAATGTATGTATGCATGGGTTTAGGTGCATTAACCAAAGGGCCTGTTGCTATTGCTCTGCCGGGGTTAATCATGCTACTGTTTCTGATTTTCACAAAACAATTATCCCTAAAAACCATATGGCAATTGCGACCTATCGAAGGAATATTCATTGTTCTTCTCGTTGCCCTGCCTTGGTATTGGGCTGTACATGAACAAACCAATGGAGCATGGACTCAAGGTTTCTTTTTCGAGCACAATATCGAACGTTTTTCTTCGACAAAAGAGGGACATGGCGGAACATTTCTGGCAGCTCCACTATTTGTATTGGTGGGAATGCTACCCTTCTCTGCATTCTTTATTAGAGCCATAAAAAAAGCCATAAAAAACAAAGAAAACCATGCATTATTCATAGCCTTAATTGCATTCTTAAGCATAGTTGGATTCTTCATGACATCCTCAACTCGATTGCCTAATTATACGGCTCCATCCTATCCGTTTTTCGCTATCGTTCTGGCTAGTTATCTATCTAAAGTAAAGAAAAGCAAATTTAAACCTGAGATCATATCCATTCTGGTTTTTGCCATTTTATTGATACCAGGTGCTTACTTTGGTTTTCAGGCAGAATCGGCATTAAAACCGCTAAGTTTATTGGCATTCCTAATTATTCCGGCAGCTATTGGAAGCTTTATAGCTTACTCTTTTTACCGAAAGCATAAAGCTCAATTTGCTTTGCAGTCTATTGCCATAGGATTTATTGTAACCTCAATGGTTTTATCGCAGCTAATGTATTCAAATGTGGCAGCTCAAAATCCTGTTGACAAGACCATCGCGCTAACCGGGCATAACACTCCATTGGCTTATTACAAAAAGTTTAATCAGTCTTTCCCGTTCTATCTGCGCAAGAGGGTTTCCCATTTAAAAACGCCAGATGAATTAAAAGATTTTCTGAGCAAGAATACAAATGCTATTGTAATCACACAACGAAAACGACTAAGAGATATTGAATACAGTACTTACGCAAAAAAAATATTTGAACAAAAAGACCTTTTCGAAGGACGCACAACAGTGGTTTTACAATCGCTGATAAAAACAGAAAAACAAACAAGTAAATTATGAAAAAATTAAGTCTCGTTATTTGCGTTTACAACGAGGAAGAGAACATTATTCCTTTAAGCGAACAAATCGTAGATAGTTTAAACGATTACGATTTTGAAGCCATATTCGTAGATGACGGCTCAACCGACCAAACACGTAAAAGAATTTTATCAATTCCTGATGATAGATTTATCATGGTTCAGTTGAGGAAAAATTACGGACAAAGCTCTGCTTTAGCCGCTGGTATTGCACAAGCTGAAGGTGAATATGTAGTAACCTTGGATGGAGATCTTCAAAACGATCCATCCGACATTCCCGCAATGTTAAAGCTTGCTGAAGATGAAGATTGGGATTTGGTTGCCGGTATTCGTGCCAAAAGGCAAGATGGGATGTTTCTGCGATTGATCCCAAGTAAAATCGCTAACTTTTTTATTAGAAAGTACACAGGCGTTAAAATGAAAGACTATGGATGTACTTTAAAAGTTTACAAACAAGAAATTGCGAAAGATTTAGGTCTTTATGGTGAGCTACACCGCTTTATTCCTGTATTGGCAAGTCTTGAAGGAGCTACCATTACTCAAATGCCCGTAAAACACCATGCACGTCAATTTGGTAAATCCAAATACAACTTAAATCGTACCTTTAAGGTGGTAAGCGATTTAATGCTTATGGTTTTCATGAAAAAATACATGCAAAAGCCAATGCATATTTTCGGTGGTTATGGTATTGCCATGATGATTATTGGTGGTTTAATTAATGTATACCTGTTGGTTTTAAAGCTAATGGGACAGGATATCTGGGGAAAACCACTTTTGATTTTGGGTTTGCTATTAATGGTAGCCGGTATTCAAATCATCACCATAGGTATTGTATCGGAAATACAAGTAAGAACCTATTTCGAATCGCAAAACAAAACACCATTTAAAGTTAGAAGAGTTGTTAAAACAAGTGATAAATACGAATTTTCTAAAGGCGCTTGTTAAGATTATAATATCTGCACTAGCCCTTTATTTTGTTTTTACCAAAATACCTTTTGCCGAGGTATGGAACAAATCAAAGACGTTAACCTTGCCATAATTCTTGCAGCTGCTGTATTGTTTATTCTTTCGAAAACAGTAGCTGCATATCGTCTGTTAATCTATTTCAGATCAATAGACGTGAAGTTGGATCATATCTCAAACCTAAAATTGTACCTACTGGGGATGTTTTACAATTTATTTCTTCCCGGAGGTATTGGTGGCGACGGTTACAAAATATACTTGCTTAAAAAACAAGGGTTCAATAATGTGAAAAGATTAATCGGTTCATCATTGGTGGATCGCTTAAGTGGATTGCATGCCTTGTTTTGCTTACTGGTAATCATTTTTGTACTATGTCCGTTTCAAATCGACTACAAGTATGCAGTTTTACTTTTAATTCCTGTTTCTTATGCAGTTTATTACCTGTTCGTTGCTAAGCTTTTTCCATACTTAAAAGGAACTACAAAGAAAACTTTTCTATACTCTTTGATCGTTCAAAGCTTGCAGTTGATTACGGCCTTTCTGCTACTTACGGCTTTAGGGCAAAGCTCAAATCTACCCGGATACTTGTTCTTATTTTTAAGCTCTTCGGTAGTAGCAGCTCTTCCTTTAACCATTGGCGGAATAGGAGGTAGAGAATTTACCGCCTATATTGGTGCCGATTTGTTGCACTTAAATGTAGACATTGCCATTGCTGTAAGCTTGTATTTTTACATCATTACAGCCATTGTATCCTTTGCGGGGATTTATTACATGATTAGTCCTTTTGAGAAACAATTCCACTCCAAAGAACTATCCATTGAACAAACTACAAACTCATGACTCAAAATAAATACATATACTACACCCTTTATGCACTAATTGGTCTAACTTACTTTTTTGGATTATTTGTGCATCAAACTGCCGATGCGGGTAAATACGCAGCCATTAGCCGCACACTATTGGAAAGCGGAGATTGGATTAACCTAAAATCTCATGGAATGCCATACGACCAAAAACCACCGCTTTTGTTTTGGTTGGGAGCCATTTCCTTTAAACTGTTTGGTTACTACAACTGGGCTTTTAAACTACCCACTTTATTATTCTCGGCGCTAGGTATTTATTCCATTTTTCGTTTAGGTAAACTACTGTACAACGAAGCAACTGGAAAGTTAGCTGCTTTGGTTTTTGTAACAACCGAAATGTGCTTTCTCTATAATATGGATATCCATACTGATGCACTACTAACCGCCAATGTAATTTTTGGGATATGGCAAGTAATGGAATATTTAAAAAATAAAAAATGGCATCATTTTGTTCTTGGATTTGTGGGTATTGGTCTAGCTATGATGTCGAAAGGACCAATTGGCTTGGCCGTACCTGTTTTTGCCATAGGAACACACCTCCTACTACATCGCGATTTCAAAAACATATTCAACTGGCGTTGGATATTGGCAGCCTTTATACTCTTACTGGTAATATCTCCTGCTTTGGCTGGATTATATGGTCAGCTAGGTATTGAAGGAGTTAAGTTTTATTTCTGGACAAATATGGCAGGCCGTATTGATGGTTCTTATGCAGGTGGAAATACCGATTATTTCTTCTACATACACACCATGGCCTACATCCTTCTGCCTTGGTCGATTTTTGCATTGATTGCATTGTTTATGGAGTTTAGAGAGCATTCGTTAAAAAAATGGAAAGCTTTACCAAACGATGAATTTGTAACTTTAGGAGGTAGTGTTTTATTTTTAATTGTACTATCAATGGCCAAAGGGAAAGCACCTCATTACATGATGATTGTTACCCCCTTAATATCCATCTACACTGCTAAATGGATACTTAAAATTCAGGAATCCGATAATTATCCAAGACTAAAGAAAATTCTTAATCCGATTCATTTTGGATCATTGCTAATTCTTTGGGCAATTGCCTTTTTTATTCCCACTTACATTTGGCCAACTACTACATGGTATGTATGGCTTCCGGTAGCTCTGGCATTCGTAATGTTTTGCTATTATTTCTTTAGGAAAAAGAATTTTCATCATCTAAAAGTTACCACCATTCTATCGGTAACTGCTTTAAACATTGTACTGTTCACGGTAATGCTACCATCCATGTTCGATTATATGGCATCGGTTCAGATGTGCAAAACCTACAATGCCGAGGCTAAGGATTCGGATATCTTATACAGCTATAAATGTGAGCACGATGAAGTTTACTTTTATGCCAAAAGCGAAAGTCATTACGTGCACAACAGCAATCAGTTGAATGCTATTCTTAATCAAAACACCTCTTGGGTTTATACCAATAAGGAAGGCTTAGAAGAGATTCAAAGCAGCAATGTAAAGCTTGAAAAACTATATACGTACGATCATAAAAAAGTATCGAAACCAAAATTTAAATTTATTTGGCCTGCTACTCGTCAAGCATCTTTACAACAAAGATATTTGGTGAAAGTTGGTAATGCATCAACGGCACAAACCATTAAAAGGCATTATAGTCGAGGAAATCGAGATCTAAAAAACATTCAGTAAATAGAGTTCTATGTCTACTTTCTTTATACGCAAGCTTATTGCTTCAAAAAACGGATCTGCATTAAGCATTTCCGTTTTATTTTTTGTTCTTATTGCGCCATTCGCTTTAAGCTACCTGTTTCATCATCCCGATGAAAAGCATTACACCAATGCAGTAATTGCAATGTTGGGGAACGGAGATTACCTCACTCCTACCTATCCCGATGGAAGCCTTCGGTTTCTAAAACCGATTTTTACATATTGGACTTTATTGGCTGGCTATTTCACTTTTGGAGTATCCGAATTTAGTTCTCGTATACCTTCTTTGCTGGGCGCTTCTGTATTTTTATTTTTCTTTTTTAAGCAGTTAAAATTGATATTCAACAGCGAACGAACAGCCATCTTGTCAACATTGATATTGGCTTCCAATCCCTTGTATATCATGTGTTCCTCACGAAATATCCCTGATATTTGGCTTTGCATTTTTCTATCGCTGATGGGAATAGCATCCATCCGATTATTAAAAGGCAAAGGAAAAACATCCCATTCCATTGCCTTATTTTATTTGGGTGCATCTTTGGCAACTGCAACAAAAGGGCTACCCGCATTAGCCTACTCATCAGTAAGTTTAGCATTCCTACTTTTCAATCCATGGAACAGAATTGCAATCAAACACTTTATATCGCCTTACTGGATCCCCATAGCGGCATTCATTGCGAGCTTTTGGTATGTGGCTATGTATCTTCAGCACGGGCAATTGGCAGTAGATGCGTTCCTTAACGACCAGGTAAACGAACGTGTTGGCAGTAGCTCATTATCTTACCTTAAAGGCTTTGGTTTAAGCATCGTTTTTCTTCTGGCATATCCATTGGCGTGGCTATTTCAGACCAATGACTTATTTACAATTAAAATAAGGCAGAAGGCAAAAAGCGAAGAGCTATTTATACTATTATGGATTTCGCTTACCATTCTGTTTTGCACTGCTGTATCGCCAATGTACGACAGGTACATTTTACCTGTAGTTCCATTGCTTTCGGTACTAATTGCATTAAAAATTAATCCTGAAAAAGTAAGAGCACTTACAATTGGCACGCTCGTATTTCGCATACTATTCATCATAGCTGCAATTGCTGCACTTTTCTCGATTTGGCTATTTCAGGCCGAATATTATATCATATTGATTTTGGCAGTTATCCTTTTTATTAATGTTTATACTTACATCTATCAATCAAAAGAGTTTCAAATATTTGTTCAAACAAGCAGCTTGTTTGGTTTGATGTTTGTAATGCTCTCTCCCTATATTTTCCCTCATCAGGCCAATCAAATTATCAGCTATTTTGAAAAGAAAGGCCAACACAACCTTTCCATTTACGATAACAAAAAAGTAGCAGCCAAACTAAGGGTAAATGGCAATTCACACTTCCATGTCAACGAACTGTTCTCCGATAATACAACTGAAAGCTACATTATTAAGGACAAGGATTATTTTATGCAATCCGTACAAGGCCATATAACTGATACAATATCCTACAACTGGAGAGGATTTCCCATCGAAAAAATGATTGAATACCGATTAAATGGCAAGCTTAAAGACCTAAAGAAAGAATCATCTGAGAAATACTTCTTGATACAAAATAGCATTAAGAAATAGTTCAATCCTTATGATGATCCTAACCGGGGAGGAACAAAGTGAAGTTTTGCTTAGTTTAATGGCAGAACTCTTCCCTTTTAGGAGATATTGCGACAGCCAAAGGGATACTTTTATTCCGATTTGTTACGAAAAAGAAGGCGACTTATTTCATGCTAGTAGTATAAAAATGGTGTTCAAATCTTTTTTACCTTTTCAGCCTTTTGCCTGTTGGCAGTATCCCTTACAAGAAAATCGCATTTAATAAACACGATGGCAAATCGCTGTAAAAGCCAAAAAAAGGGCCTCGCCCACGCAAGCCCCTTATTGGTTAATAGTTAATTACAGTCTAAGTATTCGCCTGTAAATTGTTTTTTCTATTGTCTAATTTAATCTGATATTCTTGCAATTCTTTTTCCGATCGATTCTCTTTGTAAGCTCGTGGTAAATTCAATCTTTCGTCTTGTCCTTCCGGTATCAACTCAATTAATTCTTTATTTCCTTTTTCATCTTTTTGCAAGATAAACTGGTCGTACAGATTGCCGTTCACAGTATAAGTCGAAAACAGAATCGAGTTCTCTTTCACATCTACTTTTTGATACAATTGAGTGCTTGATGCCATGCGTTGCATCTCTTCTTTTGGCTCTGCCACATACATTTTAGAACCTGCCACCGAAGTTACATATACTGGTCCTTTATTTTCTGTTTCGGTAAGAAAACCAGTACGTCCGTAAGTATGATCATGTCCCTGCAACACCAAATCAACATCATATTTATCGAAAACAGGTTTAACCAAATTTTTCAACTCATCATTATTTCGCCCTTTTCGGTTCGACAAAAATGGATGATGCAAAGTAACAACACTCCATTTGTATGGGTTATTTGCCAAGGTCTCTTCCAGCCAATCACGCTGTTTCTCGTACGATCCCATAATGCCATCGCTCATTCCTTCGGTATCAAGCACCACAAAACGCACTCCCTGGTAATCGAAATAATAAACCGAAGCTTGCAAGCCTTCCGGACCGTTTGTAGGAAAGTTAAACTGATATTTCCAATGCTCGCCCAAACCGCCAATCAGCTGTCGTTTGTATTCATGATTACCAGCTGCAGCCATTACAGGAACCGAAGCATAAATCCAATCGCCCGATTCGAACCATTCACCCCATTGGTTATCTTCCGGATCGTTTACCAAATCTCCTCCAAACAACATAAATGCAGCATCTGTACATGATGTGTAAGCATTACGGATTACTCTTGAGCAGTGTTGCTTAATACCGTTTTGCAAATCGCCAAAATATAAAAAGGAGAAATCGTCGGCCTCGCTCTTGGCAGTCGTAAACTGAAACCACTCACTCCAATTCTTGCCATCGCCAACACGATACATGTAATTGGTTTCAGGCAGTAAATCAGTCATGGTAGCGCAATGGTAATTGGCCTCGTTAACATCCGATTTAAATGTTTTAGTTATCGCTTTCTTTTGAGTAGGATCTAAAATCTCATCGGCTGAATTAACTGCTTTCACCCATTGTACCATTCCCGATTTTACATCAACACTAGTACGCCATGTTACAGCTTGCGAATTGTGAACCGCATTGTTCCAGGTTAATACAATTCTTTCCGGATTTACATGGGGGGGATACTTCTCAACCTTCGATTCTGTACTGTAACTGCCTGCAAAAAACAGCACCACTGCTATAACAGCTACAATCAGAATGTTTAACTTATTCAATCTTTTCATGATAGTGGGATAATTGGTTTATACAAAAATATCATCCATCTGCCATTATTAGATTAATTCAATCAGAACGAAATTTCATTAAAATATTAGCAGAAATCCCCCTCTTTAAACTTATTCTAAAATTTCTGTTACAATTTTGTAGGGTAATCATTTCAAATAAATTAAGCGACTGGTAATAACTTTTTTTACCCTTCGACGTATATTTTCTGCATAAATATTAAGCTTGTATTCATTACTGCAAAAAATACTACTACCAATCATTACAATCTTAAACTACCATTTACATTGCTTATGAAAAAAAATGTCAAAAAAGTTCAACATTTTTTTATTTTATCGGGTCTATCATTTCTTTCTTTGGTCATTCTATCCTTAATATGGAATATCGAGGAACAAAAATCAATCACACACCAACTGGCAAAAGTTGAAGCTCTGGGAAATTATAACAATGATCTCACTTTTCGTCGGTGGGCTTCGATGCACGGCGGAGTTTATGTTCCTGTTAACAAAAATACAAAGCCCAACAAGCATTTAGACTTTGTTCCCAAAAGAGACGTTGTAACTTCCGATGGCGATACGCTTACGCTGATTAATCCGGCTTATATGACAAGGCTAGCCTTTGAGCTGGAATTGGCACATCACGGAAGTTTAAGCCACATTACCAGCTTAAACCCAATTAACCAAGAAAACAAAGCTGATAAATGGGAACAAAAGGCTCTTAAGCAGTTTAAAAAGGGGGTAAAAGAATATTCAGGTATTTTTACTATTGATAACAAAGAATACATGCGATACATGCGCCCCATTTTTGTCGAAAAATCTTGTTTAAAGTGTCATGCCCAACAAGGCTATCAAATAAACGAAATCAGGGGAGGAATTAGTGTTTCAATCCCAATGGAAAGATACAATGCCATTCTCGATTCCGAAATAATAAAAATACTACAGTTTCACGCTTTCATGTGTTTTTTACTACTCCTGCTAGGTTGGTTGGCATACCGAAGAACAATTAAATCGGTAAAAGCACAATACAAATCGCAGGACAAAGTTCTTGCCAACGAAAAGCTACTCATAAAGCAAAACAAAGAACTTGTATCGGCCAAAAACAAAGCAGAAGAAAGCGACCGCTTAAAAACCATCTTCCTGCAGAACATGAGTCACGAAATAAGGACTCCTATGAATGCCATTTTGGGGTTTGCATCTCTCATTCCCGACGAATTTGATAATAAAAATAAGCTGGTTGAATACACTTCTATTATTAACCAAAGAGGTAACGACCTATTGTGTATTTTAAATGATTTGTTGGATGTATCGAGAATAGAATCGCAAAAACTTGAAATACATCCCGAAAAATTTTTACTTAAGGATTTACTAATGGAATTATGCACTATTTGTCAGGCCAATCAAGAAAAATACAACAAGTATCATATCCAAACAGTAAATCCATTCGATAGCTGTTCTAATAAAATTATGCTATATACCGACCAAGGAAAACTGAAACAGATATTTTCGAACCTAATTAATAATGCCTTTAAATTTACCAGCGAAGGGGTAATCGAAATAGGCTTTAGAATAAGAGAAAAAGAGATAGAATTTTGGGTTTCGGATACTGGAATTGGCATTCCATCAAACCAATTAAAAAACATTTTTCAACGATTCACACAAATCGATCTGAATTCAACCAGATTAAACGAAGGTACAGGTCTGGGATTATCCATTGTAAAAGGCTTAATTTTACTGCTAAAAGGCGAAATCAGGGTTGAATCGACACCTGGAAAAGGAAGTAGATTTACCTTTAGTCTGCCTTTAAGCTCTCTTGAAATAGAACAAGAAATACAGCAAACACTTGAATTCAAAGAGTAGATTCGTGTATTTAATGGCTGCAATAGTAAAGCATCCATTAAAACACCAAATGATTCAAATGGGATAAGCCACTGCTTTTCCCCAACTTGGGGAAGGCATGTTTTTTTCAAGAACTGATCCCCCATGTTGGGGAAACTCCATTTTAATTTACAAGCCCCTTCCCCAAGTTGGGAAAGCATCTCTTTTTTTCATTTCGAGTTTTCCTAACTTGGGAAAGGCTTCTTTTTTTCATTTCGAGTTTTCCCAACTTGGGGAAGGCTCCTTTTTTTTATTTCGAGTTTTCCCAACTTGGGGAAGGCACTTTTTTTTTAAGTGAGCCCAAAAAATCATTCTTCTTATTTTAAATTAATTATAATACTTTAATTGCAGAAAATAAGCATTTTAAACTCTTTTGGACTTAATTATTAATTTCTAATTAAAAGGCACATTTAAGCTTAGTAAAGGTGTTTTTTTCATGATTAAAGTGTTTTTTGTGTGATTTTTTTATTGAATCCTTCGTTTTGTAAAAAAATAATTCATACATTCGTTTTGACATAAAAGAATATAACACAATTAATAATCTAGTTTTTATGTATTCAAATATTAATATGCACAATCTCCAAAATCTGGAGTTTATTCAATTCATCAAATCATTTCTTGAAATTATTTCCAAAGGCGATCCCGAGCTGCTAAAAGTAAAAGCACAATATGATGCTTTGCTATCCTTTTATAGCGAAATGGACACATTCTACAATCCCGAACTGGCTAATAAGCTAACCAAATCTGTGCAAGAAACAGACAGCAAAAGAGATCAGGCTTTAGGTGGAATTATTGATGTTATTAGAGCTTATCGCAAACATTACGATCCTGCAACCAGCCTAGCTGCTGACAACTTACTTGATTCCATCGACAATTTTGGCGATCAGATTGATAACTACAATTACATTAAAGAAACAAGTACCATAAGAAAGGTATGTACCAAATGGAAGACTGACCAAGAGCTTGTTCAGGCGCTTGAAAAACTTAACCTAAGCAGTTGGGCCAATAAGTTGGAGGATTTTAACACCCAATTCGAAAAACAATATATGGAACGAATGGAAATAGATGCCAAGTCGCCCGAAATTACCATGGTTGAATATCGCAAACAAAACTACAGTGCTTACAAAAAAGTATTACAATACATGGAAGCAAATGCCTTATTAAACGGCGAAGAGCCTTACATCGAAGTAAATAAGAGCATTAATCAAATGATAGAAAAGTACAACTTGGTAGTAAAATCCAGAAAAAGCAAAAAAGAAGAAACAGAAGAACACACTCAAGTGGATTAACCACTATTTCATACATACAATTACAAAACTACCCCGAAAGGGGTAGTTTTTTCTAAAGCAAAAATAACAGATCCCAATCAGATTTAAATTAGAAACAATCGTTTATTAAACCGAGTTAGAACCAAGCCTGACTTTTAAATATCAATCACAGAATTAGCCCTTTTATTTAGAGCTTAAAGTACCAGGACTCAAGCATCAAGATCATTTAAGTGTGTTTTTTATTTCTTGCTGATTTACACTCTTTAAATCGAATACATGATAATAAAACTCGATAATCCAAATAAATTCTCTTTATCGAACTCTGGTTATTACTTAATTCTTAAACATTATCACTAAAAAACTTAATTATGCCTTGTAAAAGCCCTTCGTTAGAAAAAGTCGTTCAGAAATCGGAAAATGCGAAAAAGCAAATCGAACAACTCAACAAACAACTGATCAGTTTGGAAGCTTCAAACCGACAAAAATTTGAGGCCAAAATGGCTGAACATGCACAAAAAGCAAAAATTCAGGATTTTCGTCAGCTGATCTTTAACTCTGCAATTAAAACTGAATATTCTCATGAGTTCAGTTTAGATAAAATTGCACCGGTTATAGCAGCAACTCTCGAAGCAGTTGCGCAATCATTAACAGGTTCTGTTTTAGAGATTCTCACATCAGCAGATGCAGTGAGCAGTTACTCCGATTTGGTTGTTTCAATTTCAGAAGCCGCTAAATCAAAATCTTCAGCCTCTAACAATCTGGCATTTAGTGCAAATAGAATCGCACCCGGTATTTATGCATTTTTGTCGGCAAACTCGGTTTCCATAAAAGATGAACAAACTTTCGGAGAAGAGTCGGTAACATCTACTTCCCTTATTTATAATCTAAGCAATAGCATTGATGATTTAAAGAATGCCGTTGAATTTGAGACTGCATATTTAGATGCCGAACTACTGGTAAAATTTAAGCACATACAAATTGGATACGCTGATGAATTGGCACACGGAACCATGACACTTGCTGTATGGCAAGAAAAAAACTTACTCATCGAAAATATTATCAAAGGCATACAAGCCAGAATCGATTCAGCTAAATTCAAAAGTATTATCGCTAAAACAAATGATATCAATCCTATCAGCACCGAATTATTAAATCCTGTTGCAAGCAGAAGAATTCTTGAGCATTCGGTAATGCAATTCGAAAATAGAGGTTCGCTATACAAGGATGCCTTAGAAAATGCGAAAGGACTGTTGAACAAGCCTATTTTTTCTCTGTAAAAAAAAGATAAAAATGAGGGTGTATAAAAAGTAAAATTCTGCGTCTGATCTTAAAATAAGTTAGCCCTAAGGCAAACAAAATCAAATTTTAATGAATCCTTTTGGTGTAGAGAATTGAAGCATCTTAAACCATAAAAAAATTTTAAGGTTAAAAACCATTGAATGCTGTAAAAGCTTACTTTTTAAACACCCTTGTACAAACAAATTGCGATAATCTTATCCCAAATCTTTACAAGCAAAACTTCCCCTTTATTAAAAAAATATAAGAATGAAGATTATTAAAAAAATAAAACCTCTGCTATTATTAGAAAAGAACAAGAAAATGCTTCATTACAACAACCTGCAAGGTGGAGAAAAAATAAAAGTGGATGGGAAAGAATATGTAAAAGTACAGTTTAAATTGGTTGATTCTTTGGATAAAAACTCCGCTGGCATGATGGATAATCTGGAAACGGAAAACGAGCTTTTGAACAAGCAAAACAAAGAATTAAGTGCTAAAGTTGAAGAACTCAACACAAAAGTAGAATTATACCAGCAGTTAAATCACAACCTGATTGATATTGCCAAACAAAAACCTCGTAAGTTTACAACCTCCTCAAGCTTAATGGATAGCTACAAGAATGAACTTCGCAGACTAAATAAAAAAGCCAAGTCACGTATCAAACAGATTCGTCAACTTGTTCAGAAAGTAGAAAAATTGAAGCAAAATCTGGATAAAGAAAGATATCAGAGTCATTTGTTAAGGCAAAGAATAAGAAATATGGAAAAAGAAAAGCAGCCCCTTGAAGATGTGAGCTAATGGCTCATATTCTTGCCCTCGATGAGCTTGCCAAAAAGCAAGTTCAATATAAGTTGCGATCTGCTTATAATTTTCTTCCATTTGTCAGATGCAAGTCACAAGATCAAGACAATCATAAGCCTTTGTGTTTTATCAGAATGACATTTAATATTGAACTTTTTGGACAGTCTCTTTTTATTGAAATTTCCTATCTTGGTTTCTCAAACCAATACCTGATGCAATGATACTTTCCTACAAAACCGAACGCCTTCCCTTAAACTTTTTTATGCTAGGTGTTACCTTATTAATAACAGGTGTTGCTCTAATTATTAGCGATGTATACCCTGGAGTTGTTGCCATTGTTATTGCTATTCCTTTTTTGTTTACACATTCGGGTTTACTAATAGATGCGAAAAACAAAGGCTATAAAAAATACACAGGCATATTTGGTTTGCGTTTGGGTTCATGGACCGATTTATCGAAAGCCACCCACTTGCAAATTATCCACACTCGCGAAACCAAAGGAATGGCAGTACTTTCGATCGCTCGAAACGAAACCAACAAGGTTTATAAACTTTTATTAATGTTTCCGCACCAAAGAATTCTTCTTATCTCAAATTCTCAGCAAAAAGTAGAAGCCGTAGCAAAGGAAATAGCAGAAGCCTTAAGCTTGGAATTGAAGCATGCAAAAAGTTAAGCACAAAGGAAAACAATGCGATTCTGCTAAGGAAAACATCCCCATATTCTTTCATTTTTATAATTAACGTGAGTTCGAGGTAAAATTCTAACGAATTTTACCTCGAACTCACGTTAATTAAAGATTGAGTAACGATAAGTTTAAGTAGCGGATATTTTTAACCGAATGCAGCTTGGCATATCCTATAAGTACTCATAAAATCGTACATTTGATTTTCGATCATCAAATACAAAAGTATGGACAGAAAATTAAAAGCCTTTGAGCGATTACTGGATATAATGGATCAACTTCGCGAAGGTTGTCCGTGGGATAGAAAACAAACATTCGAAAGCCTAAGAACCCTTACCATTGAGGAGACCTACGAATTGGCCGATTCAATTCTGAAAGGAAACAAACAAGAAATAAAGAAAGAACTGGGTGATATTCTTTTACACATTGTTTTTTACGCCAAAATTGGCTCGGAAACCAATGATTTTGATATTGCTGATGTTTGCGACAGCATTAGCGAAAAGCTAATCTACCGTCATCCGCACATTTTTAGCGACACCAAAGTTGCCGATGCCAAAGAGGTGGAAGAAAATTGGGAGCAGTTAAAGCTAAAGGAAAAAGGAGGAAATAAATCTGTACTGCAAGGCGTACCACAATCGCTGCCTGCACTGGTAAAAGCCAATCGCATTCAGGATAAAGTTCGCGGTGTTGGGTTCGACTGGGATGAGAAAGAGCAAGTTTGGGAAAAGGTTAAAGAAGAAATGTACGAAGTGGAGAATGAAATCCGAAAAGGAGATCAGGACAAAATTGAACAAGAATTCGGGGATTTGTTCTTTTCATTAATTAATGCAGCTCGACTATATGGAGTAAATCCTGAAAATGCCCTTGAACGAACCAACCAAAAATTCATGAAACGCTTTAATTACCTTGAAAGCAAAACCTTAAAACAAGGAATAAACCTTAAGGATATGAATTTAGAGGAAATGGACATAATCTGGGAAGAGGCGAAGCAGTTTGATAAATAAGAGTCAAGTTACAAGTACTTAAAATGCCTTAAGCAAAAAGTTATATCTTTAAGTACTTATAGATTAAGGTGCTTTAAAATTCAAATCATGAATATTCTTCAAATTATACCAGGATCAGGCGGTAGCTTTTACTGCGGAAACTGCTTGCGCGACGACAAATTTTATTTGGCACTTAAAAAGCAAGGACACCAGGTAACCAAACTACCAATGTATCTTCCTTTGTTTTCTGATGAACATGATTTGAATGAGGTTCCCGTTTTTTACGGAGCCATAAGTATTTATTTGAAACAGCTCTACCCTATTTTTCAGAAAGCGCCAAGGTGGGTAGATAAAATCCTTAACTCAAAGCCAATGTTAAAAATGGCAGCTAGCATGGCCGGATCTACCAATGCCGAAGGCTTGGAAGAAATGACTATCTCTATGCTAATGGGAGAAGAAGGAAAACAAAAAGACGAGCTTCATCGAATGGTTAGTTGGATGGCAGAACACCTGCAACCAGATGTAATTCATCTGTCCAATGCCCTTCTGTTAGGTTTGGCTCCAAAACTAAGAGAAGAGTTTCCTAAAGCTGCAATTGTTTGTTCTTTGCAGGATGAGGATGTTTGGGTGGATGCCATGAGTGATTCGTTCAGGAATAAAATCTGGAATCTGATGAGCGAAAAATCTAAATCGGTTGATGGTTTTATTGCTGTTTCTGATTTTTATGCAAAGGTTTCTTTGCATAAAATGAATATTCCTAAAAGCAAATTGTTCATTAATCATTTGGGCGTTGAACCAAATGATTACAGAGTAAAAGCTTTTGATGAAAAACAAAGGAACATTGGGTACATCTCAAGAATGTGTGAAGAAAATGGTTTCGATATCATTATAGATGCTTTTATTCTTCTAAAGCAAGATCAGGAGTTCGAGGATGTTAAACTCGTTCTTACCGGAGGTTCAACAGGTGATGATAAGAAAGTATTAAAAGAAACTGAGAAAAAACTGAAAAAAGCTAATTTATGGAAGGAAGTTGAATTCCATGATGATTTTGACGGTATAGGTCGTCATGAATTCTTTGACAAAGTTCAGATGATTTCAGTTCCGGTTAGAAATGGTGAGGCTTTCGGTCTGTATCTTCTGGAAAGCATGGCTTCGGGTGTTCCTGTTGTACAACCAAAACTTGGCGCTTTTCCTGAAATTGTTGCGAAATCGAAAGGTGGAATTGTTTATGAAAACAACAGCAAAGAAGAACTTTGTAGTGCATTAAAAAGCCTTCTTAGCGACCGAAAAACCATGAAACAATTATCGACTCTTTGTCGCATGGGTGTTGAAAATGAATTCAATATCTTAAATCAAACAGAAAATCTTTTAAGCATATACAAGCAAATAAATAACAATAGTTCAAGCTAAACTCCCATTCATAAAATATTACTTTGCTGCATTACATTTAGTATCTTTATTAAAGATTATTAATTCAATAAATTTAAAATCCTATACTATGAGCAGAGTAAGACTTGAAATTGATGGAATTCGAATCTATCGTCCAAAAAAGAGATGGAAATTATACTTTGTGGTAGTTGCAGATCATCCAACAGAAACAGATAAAATGATTGTAAGTACCATTCCACAGGAGCCATTCAAATTAAGTAAACGACATGAAAACGAATATTTTTTTGATACCGATGAAGAAGGATCAGAAGGATTATACATTCTGAGCAGAGAAATGCCTGAGGATAGAGAATTAAACGTACATATTTATTTGCGCCATACTCGAAAATCGCAAAGAGATTTGGGAGAAATATTATCAGATATTGAAAATGGTATTGCAGGTGAAGCTTTTGGTATTGTTACGGATATTGTTGGAGCAGCAACGGTGCCTTGGTTGGTAATATCAAAAAAAGCAGTTTCCTTGGTCGGAAAAATACTTCAAAATGTTCCGGATAGAGATTTTGGTTTTGTAAGTGCCTTTGAGCGATTCGGAGATGAATTTGAAACACAAACCGAGATAGACCGAGAAAAGGAATTTACAGGTGATGCATCGCTAATTTATAGTTGGTCGATGGAGGAATAAGAAAAAGTTTGATGTAAAGCTAGTGTAAAGAATGCTAATTCCCCGAACTAATTTTTTGACCTATTTTCCTTTCTACTGCGTTAAGCTTTTTCGCCGTAGCTACGGCTATGCCTGTAAACCTTGCCTTGTAAAAAGAAAAATATTTTCAAAAACTTTAATTCGTTTTATTAACACTCTTCACACTAGCAAAGAACAATTGTAAAAAAAGAACGCAAAGTGGTTATACTTTGCGTTCTTTTTTTCAATTTCTTGATCCCCTTCGCGGGAAGTATATTAATGGTATAGAAACCTTTTAATTTTATGAGTAGCAGTTTTCTGGAAAGGATCTACATGTGCGACCACCATTTGAACCTGCGAAAATTTGTTTACTCGAGAGTTTACGTATGCTTGTAATTCGGCAGTTAGTTCATCAATAGTATGATCTACATAGTCTTCTACTTCTTTTTTTAAATGCTTATACTGTTGCTCCAGCTCTTCGTAGTTAAAATGAACCATGGCAACCAATTTTCCTTTTTTCTCCACTACAATGGATTCTACAACATGCTTAAAGTTATTAATCACCGATTCTATTTCTTCAGGATAAATGTTTTCACCACTTGCTCCAACAATCATGTTCTTCAATCTACCTTCAATGTACAGATAGTTATCCTTATCCATTTTAGCCAAATCACCGGTTTTAAACCAAGCATCATCACTTAATACTTCCCTGCTCTTCTCTGGTTCTTTGTAATAACCTAACATTACATTATCTCCTTTGACCCAAACTTCACCAATTTTAGTGATAGGATCAGGATTATGAATTTTTAGTTCAACTCCCTTTAATGCTGGTCCCGTTGATTGAAATTTTGTTTCAGAAGGTCCTATTCCAGCTATCAAAGGTGCGGTTTCGGTTAATCCATAACCAATTGCATATGGAAACTTTGCTTCGCGCAAAAATTTCTCAACATTCGAATTTAACTTAGCTCCACCAATGCCAAAGAAAGTAAGTTCCCCACCAAAAGTCTGCAAGAGCTTCTTACCTGCAATTGCATTTAATCTTTTTCTAAAGAAAGGTAACTTGTACAAGAATTTTGTAATTGCCTTTGCGTTAATTGAAGGAAGTACTTTTCCTTGGTAAATTTTTTCTATAATCAATGGCACAGCAAACATTACTGTAGGCTTAACCTCCTTTAAAGCAGAAATCAACAATGATGGAACAGGTGTTTTACCCAGATAGTAAATACAAGACCCGGCTATCATCGGAATTACATAACCTAAAGTATTTTCGTAAGTGTGCGATAAAGGAAGAATGGATAGAAATCGATCAGTTTCATCGATAGGATGAATCGTTTTTGCTCTAACCGCATTGGAACAAATGTTCTTGTGAGATAACATCACTCCTTTTGAGCTTCCTGTTGTTCCAGAGGTATAGATAATTGCTGCCAGATCATTTTCTTCCACCAAATAATTCATCTCTGATTGAACCGAAGTATCAAAACCAACATCTGCCCGCTCTCCAATTAATGAGTAATCTTCTATTGAGATTTTATATTGAAGTGATTCGGTATCTATACTTTCCAGTTTTGATAGCAATCCATTCGAAACCAATACAACTTTAGCTTCCGAATGATGTAGAATATTCTCAATTTCACCAACACTAAAATCAGGTAGCATCGGAACAACTACTGCTCCCATAAAAACAGTTGCATAGTATGCAATTCCCCAATTGGGCATATTTGTACTCAAAAGGGCAACCCTATCACCTGGCTTAATGCCCAATCTTTCGTAAAATGATATTAATGATTTGATTGTAGAATCAACTTCTTTGTATGATAATGGCTCTTCTCCCACTAATGCCATTGCATTGCAATCTCCAAACTTCTGAATCGTTCTTTCGAACAAAGAAGGAAATGTAAACTGACTAATGTTTTCCATTTTTTTGTCTTAAGATTTGAGCAATTACTAACACCTAACAGATAGGGTTATTTGCTTTTTACCCTTTCGCAAGATATAAAAAATAAAATTGCCTTAAAGAACTTAGTCTTAGTTTAATTTGCATAATTACTGGTTCTAAGCTCGCTTATCTAAAACACCCAATGGTATGAGATTAAGCGCATATTTACATTCAATTTAAAGTCTTAGAGATTTTTCCCCTGTTAATCTTGAAGTTATTCTTTTTTTAATACATTTATTGTCCTAATCAAATACATTAAACACTTTAAAGTGAATTCCGAAATTCTTTTCTGCAATATTTTTCCAAAACTAATAGTCTAAAAAGGAGTTATATGAAACGTCGCCATTTTTTATCGTTATCTGCTATTGCTGCAACTATGTTTTCAGGCTTGGGAATTTCTGCTTGCAACGTGAGAGAGTCAAATCTAGTAAAAGCAGAACATCCTAACTTTAACAACTTTCCTTTTAATGAGAAAACCATCTCTGAATTACAAAAAATGATGGAAAATGGCGAAGTAAGCTGTGAAGAACTCGTAATTGCATTTCTGGATAGAATTGAACAGATAGATAGAAATGGCCCCGGCTTAAGATCTGTGATGTCAATCAATCCTGATGCATTGCCACTTGCAAGACAACTTGATGAAGAAAGAAAAATTGGCAAATTAAGAGGTATTCTGCATGGTATTCCTATTATGATTAAAGATAACATCGATACATCAGATAAAATGATGACAACAGCTGGTTCTTTTGCTCTTGAAGGTAATTTTGCATCAGATGATGCTTTTATTGTAAAAAAACTTCGAAAATCAGGAGCACTAATTCTGGCTAAGACCAATTTAAGCGAATGGGCCAATTTTAGAAGTTCACGATCGTCAAGCGGTTGGAGTGGCAGAGGCGGTCAAACTCATAATCCATATGTTATTGATCGTTCTCCATGTGGATCGAGCTCAGGATCTGGAGTTGCCGTTGCTGCTAATTTATGTGTTGCTGCCATTGGAACGGAAACCGATGGTTCTATTGTTTGCCCCTCTGGCCATAATGGAATTGTAGGCATCAAACCAACACTGGGTTTGGTTAGCAGAACAGGAATTATTCCAATTGCGCATTCTCAGGACACAGCGGGCTCTATGGCTCGAACAGTTGCTGATGCAGCATTCTTATTGACTGCCATTACAGGACAAGATCGTGAAGATGTAATTACCCTTAATGATAACAATAAAGCTGTAAATTATGCATCTAACTTGAACAAGCATGCCTTAAAAGGGAAACGAATCGGAATTGTTAGAAAATTTATGGGATTCCATTCCGAAGTTGATAAAATTATGGAACAAGCTATTGATGATATTAAAAAAGCAGGTGCTGCAGTAATTGATGTTGAACTGGAAAACCATGACAAATACGGAAACGAAGAGTACCAGATTCTGTTGTATGAATTCAAAAACGATCTAAACAAATACCTAAAAAAATGTAAATTCCCAATTGTTAAAAGCCTAAACGACGTCATAAATTTTAATGAGCAATATAAAGGTTTGGAAATGCCTTGGTTTGGACAGGAAATTATGAAAATGGCGAATCAAAAAGGTGATTTAAATGAACAAGAATACAAAGACGCACTAGAAAAATGTAAAAGATTATCGGGCAAAGAAGGAATTGATTTCACATTGAAAAAATATAAAGTAGATGCTTTAATTGCTCCTACAAATGGTCCGGCTTGGAGTATTGATCTGGTTAATGGCGATAATTATGGAGGCGGAAGCAGTCAACCTGCAGCTGTGTCCGGCTATCCAAACATAAGCGTTCCTTCAGGCTTTATACATAGTTTACCGATTGGTATTTCATTCTTTGCTGAGGCTTTTTCCGAAGAAAAGTTAATACAGCTGGCTTACTCTTATGAGCAAAACACCTTGCACAGAAGACCACCTGAATTTTATTCTACAATTAAATAAATGTTTCTAGTTTGATGTCGCATTGCAAGGAAATTTTAATTCAAAAGTAGTACCACGTCCTTCACAACTTTCTACCTTAATGCTTCCTTTATGAATATGAACAAGCTCATGAACCACGCTCAATCCCAGTCCTGTGCCCTGCTCTCCTCTCAAACCCGTTTTGCTTTGGGTGAATGATTTTTCAGTAAACAATTCATTAACTAATGATTTAGACATACCAATTCCTGAATCTTGAATCTTAATTGTTACATTTTGGGAATTTTGTGAAGCATTTAAACTAATCAAACCATTCGATTCTGTATACTTTATCGCATTTGAAATTAAATTCATTAAAACAATTCTAATAATATTGGGATCGACTTGAACGCAACCTACACTATTCTTTATCTGTAATTCTATATTATATTGAGTTAATTCCGCATCGTAAAACTCATTCAATTCTGTAATGATATCATTAAACTCTATTTCCTGGGGATTAAACTGAATTTTACCAGATTGAGATAATGACCAATGCAAAAGACTAGTGAGCAATTTTAATCCCTCAACAGCAGCTTGATTCAAATACTTGGCAAATCGTTTAGATTTCTCAAAATCCTTCTTTTCAATTTCCGCAAGCAACAATTCACTAAAACCTATTAATGAATTAAACGGATTTTTTAAATCATGAGATATCACAGAAAACATCTTATCCTTGGTCTGATTCATTTCTTCAAGTTTCTTATTAAGACTTCTGTTTGTGCGATACCTCCAAATCATTACACCAATTATAGCGACCATGAAGAATATTACAATGACCAAATTTTGTTCTAATAACTTATTGGTTTTTAACTCTTGTTCCGCATGCAATAATTCATTTCGAGCTTCGAAACTCCGCTCCATTTCATTAATAATTTCAAACTGCTGTGCAGATAATAGCGAATCGTATAAGAAATGAAAATTCTCAGAACTTAAAGTGGCATTTTTATAGTCTCCTAATATTTTGTAAAAATCAATGTAAGACTTTGAAACTTCTATTATTTGCTTATTAACACCTAATTTGAGAGCTGTACTCATGGCCAAATCCAGATACTTTTCTCCTTCTTTTTTATTTCTTTTTTGAGCCTTAACCAGTGCAATACCAATATTATTGTGCACACTTCCAAAATCATGATTCTGTTTCCGGTTTTGATAAAGTGCCTTCAAATAATATTCCAGTGCTTTATCAAATGCTTTTCGCTTATAATAAATATTAGCTATTCCATTCAAACAGACCGATAAGTATCTAAATTTTCCGGGATTTAATCCATAAACATATGATTTCTGATAATAGTCCATGGCAACATCCAAATCTCCCAAGATCTCATAGGTTCGAGCAATTTCTGTATTTACCGCACCAATTCCAATGTCATTCCTGGAATCTTTCCATATATTCAAAGCCTTTCTAAAATACTCCAATGCAAGATCAAACTCCTTGTTTTCTCTATGAACCAGTCCAATATTAACATAAGAATACGATTTTCCAGGAGAGTGATTTAACTTTTCAAATAAATTTACAGAGCGCTGAGAATATCTTAGTGAAAGTGCTACATTTCCTGTCATTAAGTACAAATCACCCAAGTTATTGTATGCATAAGCTAGTTGGATAGAATCTTTTTGTTGCAAACTGAACTTTAGCGAATTTTTGAGATTAGGAATAGATTGCTTTGTTTGATACAAATAATGCAATTGAATTACTCCTATAAAGCCATATATTTTTGGAAGCTCTTTTTGAATATTGTATTGTAAAGCCAGATCTAAAGCTTTTTCCCCCAATAAAAGTGCAGAATCAGAATTAGAAACTCTTAGTCGCCAACATTCATTAGTTAATTTTTGTATCTCAGCCGCAATCTTCTTTTCAGAAAACAGCTGATTTACTGTTTTTCCATCCGACTGACTTTTTCCAATCAGTATAAGGAAAAAAAATAAAATGAAAAAGACAACAAGTCGTTTATTCATAGAGTAATTTATTGATCAGTAATACAAAATCAAAGAAAATTAGTTCTGCTATACAAAAATATGCTTTGAATAGAATTTGCATTCAAGTTTTAAGATATATCTTACGTATTTTTTATGAATAGAGTATATTTAAAGGCTAAAATAAGCATTATTAAATGATACTATTATTAGATAAATAATTTAAAAGAAGTAGTATTACTTTTCGTTCTTCCTTTTATATTTTAGTGTACTTTGAATTCCAATAAAGTAAAATACCTTTTTTCAAAAAAAGAAACTTAAATCAAACCAAATGTTACAAAAAAGAATATCCTCAAAAGTTGAAATCTCAAAACTTCAGAAAGATCAGGTTTATTCAAATTCAAAGTTTGAAAGCCTAATTGTTAGTGTTGAAAAAGGAATGAAAGTTCCTCCTCAACCTGCTCCTGCCAATGCCGGTCTCTATTTAATAAAAGGTAAACTAAAATTCGATATTGAAGATCGCATTTACACAGTCGAGAAAGATGATTTTTTTTCATTTGAACAAGGACAAATGCACGGACTGATAGCCGTAGAGGATACAAAGTTTTTAATCTCAAGAATCCTAACCAAGTAACATGAATTGTTAAGCCTGAGTGCAATTAAAAATATTGTCACAGTTTGCACTGATTTTGAATAGAAATTTCCTCAAATTACCGAAGGAATATCGGGATATTACCAGGGGATTTGAGGAAATTTATACCAAAAGCTGTTACATTCTTTGAAAAGGCAAATTCAACCAATCTTTACTTTAAAAATTCTTCAAAATATCCCGACATTCTTTCAGTTTTTTTAAGCCAATCTTGAGTAAAACTGAAATCTTTATTGCAACATCAATAAACACGATTTTTATAAGATCTCAATTCGTTAATCTCACGATAGCATTATCCATTTCTTTATTCTTTTGCCTTTTGGGGTTTGTTATTTCTTAAAAAAAATCGCAGTAGCAATAATGGCTATGCCACTATTTTGTACCTTGACTAAACTCAAAATTCTCCAAACAATTAAAACTCATTTTAGAATAAAACCTGTATCAGTATAAATATTCAGCTTCAAGTTAACACTTAAAGTGTGAACTCTCATCCATTGTATATCAACTCGCAATAATCATCAATAATGTAGCTTTTAGAGCATAAAAGTTGTTTCAGTTCAAAATATTATAGAAAATTTTAATATAATTTCATTTCGTCAAGCAAAAAACTTATTTTAGAAGTTGAATTAAGGGGATCTAAAATGAATAAAGTTAAAAATAAAACTATCCTAGTAGTAGAGGATGAGGAGTTTAATCGTATCTACTTTGAAGAATTACTGAACCAAATTAAATGCAAAGTAATTGTTGCTAATAATGGTGTTGAAGCTATTGAAATCTGTGAAAACAATCAAAAAATTGATTTGGTTTTAATGGATATTAAAATGCCACTGATGAACGGATACGAAGCAACGAAAGAAATCAAAAAAATAAGACCGAATTTACCTATCATTGCTCAAACTGCTTTTGCACTATTAGGAGACAAGAAAAAATCACTGGATAATGGCTGTGATGATTATATCGCCAAACCAGTTAAAAAAGATGTTTTAATTAAAATTATCAACAAGCATCTACAGTAATTTTTTTATAGCAATATTTTAAGATTTTATAACATTCTCGCTATTGCATTTCAGACCAAAAAGTATTTATTTAATTAGGTCTGATTTATAATGGGGAGATGAATAAAAATATTAAGAAAGTATTTGTTATTATGAGCTTAACTGTTGTACTAGTAGCTAGTACAACAGTTTTTCTTGTTCATAAAATGAGACCTGCCTTTAATTCTAGTAAAGCAGATGCTGAATTAAAAGCTAAAGGAATAAATGCTTGTACAGCTTTTATAAATTTTGGCGATTATCAAATACACAGTAAACATATAGGCAATCTGTCTTCTCCAAAAATTCTTTTTATACATGGATCTCCTGGTTATTGGTTTGATTTCAAAAATATTCTCTCTGATTCTGTACTCATTAATAATTTCTGCTTGATTTCATTCGATCGACCGGGTTATGGCAAAACAAGTGTACCTGCTATGAAAAATCTCTCTAATCAGGCAAGGTTAACAAACAAAATTTTGGATCATTACGCCAAACCTGGTGAAAGATTTATAATTATTGGCCATTCATTCGGAGGTGCAGTTTTGGAACAGTTACTGATTAACTATCCAGAAAAGGTAAAACATGCCATATATATAGCTCCATGTTTATCTCCGGAATTTCAGGAGCCCAAGTGGTATAACATTATCTCTACAGGAGGAATCCAACAAAGAGTAATACCTAACTTTCTAAAAAGCAGTAATAAGGAAATGTTATCTCTTTCTGAATGCCTTATAAAAAATGAAAAGTATCTCTCAAAAATTATGGTTCCAACAACATACATCCAGGGAAAAAAAGACATCCTTGTTCCATATCAAACATTAAATTATTACAAAAGACATCACAAAGACATTAATACCATATTACTTGATGACCTCAATCATTTCGTACCATGGTCGAAACCAGAATTAATAATTGATGTGATAAATAAAATAGGTAAGTATCAACAATAGAAAACAAACAAAAACAACATGAAAAGAATATTAATATTAACAGGTTTATTTATATTTACTTATCTCCATTTAAATGCACAAAAAGCCATGACAAAAGATAAGTACAATAAGCTAACTGAAGCTGAAAAAAGAGTAATTATACACAAAGGAACAGAATATCCGGGCACTGGAAAGCATCTGCATAACAAAGCTAAAGGCATTTATACATGTAAGCAGTGTAATGCTGCCCTTTATAAATCATCCGATAAGTTTGATTCGCATTGTGGTTGGCCTAGTTTCGATGATGAAATAGAAGGCGCTGTAAAAAGAATTCCAGATGCCGATGGAAGAAGAACAGAAATTGTTTGTGCAAACTGTGATGGTCATTTGGGACACGTATTTTTAGGAGAAGGCTTTACCAAAAAGAACACCAGACATTGCGTTAATAGTATTTCCTTGAATTTTATTCCGGAAGAAGAGTTAAATGATAAATAAGAATATCGTTTAGATAGAAGAGTTTTCGTTTGAAAACTCTTTCTTTATATCCGAGAATTGTAAAAAAAATATATCTTCGCCTAACAATTATTATTTCACAACACAATCGAATTTGTATAATTTTTAACAAGCATACGTAAATTACAGGTAATTCACTTAGGCAACTTATCAATTAAAATAATCGAAGCTTACTGTTAACGTTTTGTTATAAATCCAATAAAACTCTATTGCAATGAATCTAAATTTCCTTGAGATTGTTTCCGCTTCTATGGTACTTTTCGCTGTTATTGATATTATCGGATCTATCCCAATTATATTAGATTTAAAGAAAAAGGGCGGACAAATTGAAGCTTTAAAAGCAAGTCTGGTAGCTTTATCTGTATTAATAATCTTTACATTTCTGGGTGAAAAACTATTAGGCATCTTTGGCGTAGATATATCTAGTTTTGCCATAGCTGGTTCTATCATTCTATTTATTATGGGTGCAGAAATGGTTATGGGAATCGAAATTATAAAATACGATGGACCAAGCGGAGTTTCCATAGTCCCCATTGCTTTTCCCTTAATTGCAGGTGCAGGCTCCTTTACCACAGTATTGGCTTTACGAGCTGAATATGCCGTAGAAAATATTGTTGTTGCGATCTTTTTAAACCTTGCATTTGTTTACTTGGTTTTAAAATCGACCAATTGGGTTGAGAAAATTTTAGGCGATGGCGGTATACACATACTTCGAAAAGTATTTGGCATTATTCTATTGGCTATTTCTGTTAAATTATTTATGAGCAACGTAGCCATACAGATTCATTCTTTATTCCCCTTTTTAAAAGAAGCCTTACAGCATTCGTAGTAACAATTAAAAGTTGGATGGATTTTTTTGTATTCAGATCACTTATTCAAGAATTTTAATCGAGCTCTGGTTAATCGCATTGGCATAAAAGAAATGCTGCATAGCTTATAAAAATTATAAACCAGAATCTGGTCTTGCACAAAATCTTATATCAAAACCAGATTAAGTTGCAGCATTAAGTCAAATTAGAACATACAGTTATAGCAATTACATTTGGCTACATTTCAAACTCCTCAACATCAACACCATTTTGTGAACTACGACCACGCTTTTGCTTGTAGTTGTTGATCTTATAACTTAGGTTGATTCTGAAAACAGGCGAATTCATTTCAAACTTGTTAAAGTTGTAGAATCCTTCACCCATGTACTTTGTTTCGTGCTTAAATGTTCCCAATACATCTCTCAATTGGAAAGTTGCGGATAGTTTTCTTTTAAAGAATTCTCTCTTTAATGCTAATGAGGTTGTTAAATATCCGGCACGTTCTCCTTGCGCCCAATCAGTTGGCGATTGATAGTTGATATTCATTTGCAAGCGTGTTCTCTTGTCGAAAATAATAGTAGAGTTATTCCGAAGACTCCAATTAAAGCTTTCAGTTGAATAGTCCTGAGTTACGTTTTCACCAAATGCATTTTCTGTTTCAAAATTTCCTTCCGATTTGTAATGATACACATTACCAATCAAATCATTTTTAAACCATTTAGCAAAAGTTAAATTCAAAGTGGCTTCAATACCCAAAGAATAATCTTTACCAACATTGGCTACACTACTCAACATTACATTTTCATCATAAACCGTTCTAATTCTCTCTACTTTATTGCGGGTAAGCTTATAGTATGACTCTACAGATATGGCCTGATCGCCAAACCTTTTCATATAGCCCAACTCATAGGAGTCGATATATTCAGGATCTAAATCAGGATTACCTTGGCGCACATTATAAGCATCAGTCCAAGTAATAAAAGGTTCTAAATAATAACCCCGCGGTCTGTCGATTCTTCTTGTATAACTTGCCATCAACTGATTTCTAGAACCTAAATCCAATTGAGTATGAATGGTTGGAAAGAAATCCCATCGGTTGATTTTAAACTTTTCAGTCTCACCACTATAATCAACTTCTCTATTGGTATTTTCTGTTCTAAATCCTACTTGATAAACTATAATTCCAAGCTTATCAGCAAAGGTTGCATATAAACCATGAACCTGACGATCGTAGTTCACATTATTACTGTATAAATCCTGATATTCATAATCAGCTGTTGATGTATTGTATTCAAATCTTTTGGTATCTACTTCACTTGAACGAATTTGGCCTTGATACCCAAATTCCAATTTTCTTTCCTCGCCCAAAGGAAGAGTATAGTCAGAACGAATTTCAATTCTTTGTCCAGGCCCTTCCTCCGTGGATCTTTGCCCTGCTGTTTGCACGCCCTTGTCATCAATTAAGGCATTTATCGATTCCTCATCACCACTGGTTCTTCTTGAAAGGCTAAACTGCGTAAACCACTGATGGTCTTTACCGCTAAACTTTTTAGTATAAGACAAACTCGAATTGATAAAATTCATTTCTCTTTTCCAGCGATCTCTGCTATCATAGAATACCGAGGGCTCGCTTTCGGTATATTCTTCGTAATCAAGAAAAGACTTCCGTTCCATATCCCGTGTTCCATATCTAAAAGCAAAAGAAATTTGATTTTTATCATTAATATCGTAGTCAAATCCCGTTTTAAAACCATATCCATCACGGTATCGCTCTGTATCTCCACCCGACAACAAGAAGTTTGTTAGACCCTGCACTTCTGTTCTGTTTTCAGACTCTGAGCTTCCTTTAAACCCTCTTTTACTGTAATCTAATCCGAAATTAAAATTCCACTTCTTCTTCCTGAGGTTTAAAAGAAAATCGGCACTATTGTTTTCATGACTACCTGTATTAAGATTGATAACTCCCGTTAATCCTGATTGTTTATTTTTCTTGGTTACCACGTTAATAATACCGGCTGTTCCCTCAGGATCGTACTTGGCAGAAGGGTTGGTAATGATTTCGATATTCTCAATCATACTGGCAGGCATTTGCTCCAGGATATCAGCAGCGTCGAGTATAGAAGGTTTTCCGTCTACCAGCACAGTAAAATTAGAACTTCCCCTTAGGCTAACATTTCCTTCAATATCAACATTAACAGAAGGTACATTTTCCAATACATCAACAGCATTACCACTAGCCGCAGTAATTTGTCTGCTTACTGGTATAATTTTCTTATCAATTTGATATTTCACAGGCAAACGCTCGCTCGTTACTGTAACCTCGTTAAGCGATTCACTTGCCTGACGCAGACTTATCGTTTTAAGGTCGATGTGCTTTCGTTTTTTACTAATCGGAATATTTGTAACTACTGCTCTATTATAACCTATAAACGAAACTTCGACAAAATAGCTTCCCGTTTTCAGCTTTTTTATTTCAAATGCTCCCTTACTGTCAGTTATGGTGCCGTCAATTAATGTAGAATCGGACATGGTATAGATGGATACCGTTGCATACTCTACCGGCAATTCCAAGGCCTGATCTTTTACCACACCTTTGATCACTCCTCCATGAATTTCTGGTTTTATGATAGGTTCTACTGCTTTTGAAAATAAGGCAAGGCATATGAAGCCAAGTAATAGTGCTAATTTGTTCATTTGTAAGTTGGTTAGTTTTCTTTTGCTCCAATAAACTTACTATTCCTTATTAGACAAAGACCTAAAGATCTATGTTTTTAGACATTTATTAACATTTACCCGATGAAAAGAAACTTATTCGACTTGTTACAGAAGAATTGACAAGTAAAGTAAGAAAAGGTTTAAGCCAAAATCTAAATATTAACAAATATTTAAGAACTGATTTTAATTTGTTTTGAGATTTTTAAGTTTTGTCAGGTCAAAAAAATTGATGCATAGCCATATGCTACGGCTATAATTTTTTTGGAAAAATAAAATCAAACGGACAAAAGAATGAGACTTGTATTGTGGTAATACTGTTATAATATCCCTTCGCATGTTAATAAGCGACAACCAAAATCTACCACTTTTTAATGGCTTCCAATCCTTGCACTTTTCCCAAAAGATAATCTTTATTTAAGACATCTATATTGGTAGTAAATCGCTTGGTTGCAAAAGAATCTGCCGGGCAAATATCAATAATTTCGACCCCTTTGGGAGGATTTTTTATCAATTCTATACTTTGATTGTAGATATCTGGACGCATTTGGATTGCCTTTGCTAAGCCAGGATGTTTTCTGAATAAAAATCGAGACAACATATTTTCACCACCATTTTTCATTCTGAAATCTGCTTTTCGCGAACGGATTACCATTATTTTTGTAGCCCCTCTCTTAATGGCTCGATCAACAGGAATTGGTGCAGACACACCACCATCTGCTACGGTTTCGCCATCAACTTTAAGAAAATTTCTGTAGAACAATGGAACAGAACAACTGGCCTTCATCACATCACTCAAATTCCCTGGAATAGCTTTAATGAACTTAGAGCTACCATCTTTATTCAGGGTAATTCCAATCTCAAAATCGATGTTTTTTGAAAAAAGAAGATCAAGATCAATAGGCAATTCTCGTCCAGTAATCTCCCAAGACCAATCCAAATCCATTAAATGGCCACCTTTCAGGAATTTCTTCCAACTGATATACTCTGGTCTTAAGGAGTAATCGGTAAAAACCTTATAGTTTCTCCCTTTCTGATTTGCCAGATATGCAGC
Source organism: Marinifilum sp. (assembly GCF_965230805.1). Taxonomy (NCBI): domain Bacteria; kingdom Pseudomonadati; phylum Bacteroidota; class Bacteroidia; order Marinilabiliales; family Marinifilaceae; genus Marinifilum; species Marinifilum sp. The sequence continues at coordinate 351,330 of NZ_OZ246019.1, forward strand.
AGCATTTATCGACCCGGCAGATACACCAATAAGCATATCGAACGGAAGAAAAGCTTTCTGCATGAAAGAATCGAGGACACCGGCAGCAAAAATACCTCGCATGGCACCTCCTTCAACCACCAAAGCTGTTTTGCCAGATTGATTTCGCATATCACAATTGGTTTAGCTTCTCACGAATTTGCTTTTCTGCCAAATCAGTAATTTCAATGGCTGATTTTCCATCTGGCTCAATAGGATCAAGAATGCTATATTTCACCCTCTGACCAATACACAAAGGAAACATTCCTTTACGTTCAATTTTGTAGTTTCCATCAACGGCAAAAGGAACAATTAAAGCATTAGGTGCAGCATCAAGCAAAGTTTCAATTCCACCTGATTTAAACTTTCTCATCTTACCAGTTCTGCTTCTGGTGCCTTCAGGAAATATGCAAGCAGCGTAATTATTTTTAGCAATCAGTTTTCCTAGTTTATGGATTTCGGGAATAGCTTGCGACCTGTTTTTTCTATCGATTAAAGCAGCTCCACTATGTCGTAAATTATAGGAAACACTTGGAATGTTTTTAGCCAATTCCATTTTTGAGATAAACTTTGGGTGATACTTTCTAAAAATCCAGACAATAGGCGGAATATCATAAGTCCCCTGATGATTCGACACAATAACAAGTGGACGATCGGAAGGTAAATCCACATCTTTTTCGTAGGTAATTCTGATACCAAGAATGCCAACCAAGCGCATCAGGAAAAAATTAAGAACATCAACAGAATTCTTGTGTGCTTTGTATCCAAAAATCTTAAAGCAGATTACCTGAATTGGATGAAATAGTACTAGTAGTAAAAAGAATAAAAGATAGAAAAGAATGGTTAAGAAATATGATACAATCTTTGTCATTATTATATTGATGATTAATATTCTTCACAAAAGAACAAAAAAATCGCTTAGTGAAGAAATATTAAAACAAACAAAAAACCATGGAAGACAAGGCGCGCAGAGTCCTCCACTCCCTGCTTGCTTTAAGCCTAATCCATGGTTTACTATTTTAGTACAAGTCCATTTACAATATTTTAAAACGCAAATGCACCGAATATTCCAATTTAATTTTTTGGAAATCTAATTTTGGCACATACATTTTTGCCAATGAAGATGAACCTCTAATTTTAAAAGCTGTGTTGGCGTAATCATTTCTAACATGGGATGAATTTTCATTAATGTAAATTGCCTTACCAATTTTCTCACCAATGGCTTCGGTCAATGCTTCCGCCTTTTCTTTTCCAGCCTTTATTGCATTTATTTTAACCTGTTTGCGATACTTCTCAATCTCGGAATGATCAACTCTTAAAATGTTAACATTAGAGATTCTAATCTTCTCTAATTCGATATATACCTTAGCCAGGGTATGAGAATCATTTACTAAAAGTTCAAACTTCTTGGATTTTAGAACATTGGAGCCTTTAAAAAAATGATATTTTAAATTACTACTGAAATCGGAAACTGAAAGTTGTTTTTCTATATCAATTCCTGCTCTTTCCAAAGCCGCAAACATTTTTTGTTCCAGTTGCTCTATGCTCTCTTTGTTCTTGGTATCCTTTTCATCCAAAACGATATTTACGTATATCTCATTGGGTACAACTTCCAATTCGGCTACACCTTTTACTTCAATGTAGTTTTGGTCGATAAAGTTTTTTTGGTTTTGCGCACTAAGATTCAGGCCTATAAACATGACCAACAGAATTACGATACTTCTTTTCATGGTTTTATATTTATGTAGTTTTTGATTTTTCAATAAAACATACATAACATAAATTGTGCCAGAAGTATTTAATTTCTGGGCATAAAAAAAGAGACTCTCCAAAAAGGAATTTATCCGCATACTCAACGACTTTTACCCCTCCGCTGCCGCACGAATTCATTCTTTCCAGAATTCCTATTTCTTCTATGTATTTCCTCATAATTCTTTACTGTTGGTGTTCAGGTTAAGTAATTAATCTATAAAGCCACACGAAAGGATCCTAAATTCCGCAGGTCATGTATCAAGTGTAGTTTCTGAATTTGTTATTGATAATTTGTAACGTTTTGCAAGCTATTTTGACTCAAAAATGGCAATAAATTTGCTTTACCTGCTTGATTTGGTTTTAAGCCTAAAGGGTGTATCATTTCTATTAAGGCGTCACCTGTTATTTTTTGTTATTTAAAATTTGCTCTGTTCATGTAAAAATAATTTAAGTTTTAAATGCCACTGAACCATACAGTCGTAACTTTCTTATTCTACCAAAATATACCCATTTGGCAGGTATACATATGAAACGAAAGATGAATTCTTTGATTCTAAAATGAGGCAATAAGTTTTTAATAAAACCCGAAAATTTCTCGATCATATGCATACAAGTTTTTGCACATAGCTAAAACCTTTATAAATACTGACCCCGATAAAGATTTGACTCGCCATTGGGGAATTTTTCAGCCCCCCTTAAGTCGGGAAGTATCTCAATTTCATTTTTTACCTATCCCCTCGCTCAAATTTCGAGCTCAATTTGAAAAAAGCACCCAATAATTGGCCTTGGAATGCATCCCCTGAGTTCATTTTCTATCTCAATCGAAAAAAGTACAATCTCAATTTATTGTTTTACCATCCCCATTGAAAAAAGTACGATCTCAATTCGATTTTTTATGCCAATAACTGATCAAATAGATATTCCACTTGGTATTTTCTCTATCTCAATTGATTATTTTATGGTCTCAATTACTGCCCCACATTACAATATGCAAAAAAGGAGCAAGCCCCCTTACCTGCTTGCTCCTAACTAATCAAATGAAATACCCTCCTAAGCCCAAATATTAAGAAAAATCCCACCTAAGCTAAATCTTTTAAAATCATTGTTGCCCGGTAAACCGGAATATTATTAATTATTCATATTCAAAACGCTTATGTTCAATGTCAGCATTTTTGTTTTTCAAAAGTAAGCCCCCTAAATATCGGGAAATAGCGAGTTTTGGTATTTGTGCTTGTCTTCTTTTATTACTAAGAGCCAACTCTTCTCTGGATTTTCGAGAAATAAGTATAGGTTGATATAATTCATCAGCTGTTGCCTTATGATGGACACCAGGTTTGAAAATGCCCAGCTACGTTTAACTTTACTCTTTACTAGGGTAAAGAATGCTAATTCCCCGAACTAATTTTTTGACCTATTTTCCTTTCTACTGCGTTAAGCTTTTTCGTCGTAGCTACGGCTATGCCTGTAAACCTTGCCTTGTAAAAAGAAAAATATTTTCAAAAACTTTAATTCGTTTTATTAACACTCTTCACACTAGTGATCCTGATTAAATTCTCTAAGACTAATTGATACAGGTAAAACTAATATGCACTTAGACTACTAATCTTTGCAAAATCCCTACAAATAGTGATTGTATGTAAGTTGCAAGTGCATTAGTTTTAACTGCGTTTAAATCATAGATTTTTACTTTGGCAAAAATAGATACCCAAAGGCATTTAAAACTTGCATAATCGGAAGAGAAACTTATAAAATCAGGATAATCAGAAAGGAATTAGTTAAGCGAAATTAAATCATACGATGAAACTAACAGGATCAAAACAATTATCCCATTAGTTTATTTGGGCACACAGGAAATTGTTTGCTTAAATTTTACCACTTCCTTACACGAATTATCTTGAAGACAAATGTAATAAATTAGTAACAGATGAAATATTCCTACAGCATACATAATGATAACATCAATGATGTAGGAGCTGAAGCCGAAGTACTCTTAAAGTCTGATAAGAACCTCAACAACCAAATATCGAACCATATGAAAAACAAATTGGCATGTATGACTAGCAGGTATCGCTATTTAGGTAATTTTTTATTGGCTGAATGGGACGGAATATACACTGACAACCTTTTTATTAAAGGAACTCCTATTTCTGAAACCGTTTTTGGTTTGAATTTTATTTTGGAGGGATCATGGGGAATGAATATAGGCAAGGCCAGTAATGTCTGCAAAGCAGGAACTAACTTTTTTTTATGGAGCTGAGCAGGAATCAAACAATTGTATTTGCGTTAAAAAAGCAGTAATTTCTCCTCAATAAATGTTGTTTTTCAGAATCACTATTTAGAAACTTTATCAGACAGATACCCAAAATGTTTTAGTGATGTCTGTAAAAGATTTGCCAATGGCGAAACAACAGACTTTATTGAAAAAAACAGGCAAACAACACCTGAAATGATTCAAATATTATCACAAATTAAAAATGCCTACCTTCTGGGTAATGCAAGCGATGTATATACCGAGGCTAAAATAATGGAAATATTAGCTTTACAATTACAGCAAAATACTTATTATCAGGAAATCTTTAAATGTTCCCAATTAAAAAACATTAACGAAGTTGAAAAAAAACGTGAAGCAAAAAGTGTGTTAATTGCCGACTTAAAACAATCGCCAACCATACCCGAACTTTCAAAACATGTTGGAATAAATGAGAGCAAGTTAAAGTACGGTTTTAAGGAAGTTTATAACACAACTATACATCAATACTTGTTTGAGTATAAAATGGATTTAGCCCGAAAACTTTTAATTGATACTAATTTTGCCATTTTTGAAATTGCTCATCAATGTGGTTACGATGAACCAGCATATTTTTCCAATGCTTTTAAGCGCAAGTTTGGCATGTATCCAAGAGAGTTCAGGAGTCGAAATTAATACCTTGTTCTTTGCCCCAAATAAGCTTATGGTGTAAATTCAACAATAAAATACCTGATTTTATTAATACTTATAATATTCTTGATGTAACTTCTTATTTTTAATTAACATTGTACATCTCTATTTTCACTACATGCAAACAATAAAGTATCCTGCCATAGAGCACCCTGATGATTGGCTGAAATGTATTGCAAAAGAATTTTCTAAAAGCATACATAATAATTGTTTAGAAATACCTAAGCACCTGGGAAAAGGAGAATTTAGACAATATTATCCTTGCGAATGGTTAACCGTTTCCTATCTGAAAATTTCGTTAAATGAAGCAATTGAATTCCAACGCATAGGTATGCCCAACAGACCTTACATACCCGTTGTGTTCTATTTGGCGGATGCAAAGCAGGTTGTTGATAATAAACAATACCAAGTTGGAATGCACAAGCCCAATGGTATTTTTATGCCATCTCCTGATATTGAATCCAAATGGGTTATCCCCGCAAACGAATCAATTACAAATTTAACCTTGGCTTTTAAGAAGGAGTGGCTTTTAAGTCAAATACAAGACTCTGGCGCTTATATATCTCAACTCATCAACAACAAAGATTCCTTCTATGTATTTGAAAGTATTACACCAACTCTTTTAAGAACAATTGAAAAAATTGAAAATGAAATAGAATCTAATCAACTTTGTAAGCTTAGCATTTACAGTAGCACCATTCAACTTTTTACTCAGTTTACTAAACAGCTAAACAACAGGGAAAAACTAAATGCAAAAAGTAATATTACATCCTATGATGTAAAGAAATTATTTGAAATTAGGCAATTAATTCTTGATAATATTACAGATGTACCCCTAATAGAAACTCTAGCCTCCAAAGTCGCAATGAGTTCCTCAAAACTGCAAAAATCATTTAAACTGGTATTTGGAAAAAGTATTACTCAATACGCATTAAGAGAAAAAATGAGAATGGCAAAAGATATGTTATCCACTCAAAGCTATTCGGTTAGCGATGTTGCTTATAAATTGGGTTATTCGAATGTAAGCCATTTCGCAAAAGCTTTTAACAAGTGTTATCAAATCAATCCCGGAGCCTATCTCGAATCATTAGCTTGTTTATAGAACTTTTCCATCTTACCACAAATACTTTTCTTGAGTATTCAAATCCCTTTTAGGGGTATCACTCCTTTTACACTTGGATATATTTTTGTTGCAAAATATAAATGGTGTAAAAATGATATTTCCAATAGTAAACAGATTCGTTATATTCAATAAATATATTTCACGTATCTTTTGCTGTGCTTTTTTAATGTTGATTCAAATTTCAATAACCACAGCTAATATAATAACAGTAAGAGTTACAGAATCAGAAACCGGCAAAATTCTAGAGTTTGCAACTGTTAGTTGGACCGAATGCTCAATGCCAAATAAAATTATAGGTGGCGATATAACAAATTCTTTGGGAATAGCAAAACTTGATATTGGTAGTCGAAAAAAAGTTATTGTAACTGCTGGTTTTATGGGCTTCCAAAACGTAAGTCAAACAGTTGATGTTTCATCTTCAACATTCATAGATATAAAACTCCCCCCTCAAGCTAAATCAATTGATGAAATAACTGTCATTGCCAAATCCAAGGAACAGCTTATACGAGAATCACCAGAGGCAGTTTCGGTAATAGGAGCAAAAGAACTTCAAGGCAGAGCCGTTACCATAGAATCGTTCTTGAACCGGAATACTGGTATAAAAATAAGACAAACAGGAGGGCTTGGTAGTAGTTCACGTATCATGATACACGGTTTGGAAGGAAACCGCGTGAAAGTATTGGTTAATGGTACACCCATTGATATGTTCGACGGAATGTTCAGCATTGATGATATACCTATAAATACTATTGATCGTATTGAGGTGTACAAAAGTATTATTCCTGCACGATTTGGAGTTGATGGCCTTGGAGGTGCTATAAATATCGTAACCAAAGAGTTTGATACAGATTATTTTGACCTCTCTTATGAAATAGGATCGTTCAATACTCATAAAGTAAGCAACATGTTTCGTAAAAACTTACCTGAAAAGGGAATGCTTATAGGTGGTGGTGGGTTTTATAATTACTCGCTCAACAACTACGATTTTCATGTACCAAAACGAGAGCATCTAAAAGTTGAACAAGATCATGCCAAATTTGAATCATATATGTTAAAGGGGGTGGTTAAATTCACAAAACTTTGGTTCGATCAAATTTCTCTTGAGCTTGGATATTATAATCGGTTCAGCCAAATGCAGGGTGTAACTGATAATATTCAACATGCACACACCAAACAACAAATGTACTCGATAGAAAACAAGTTTGAAAAAGAGGGTTTTATTAGCAGAAAGCTCAACTTCACAATGCATAATAATTTTGGTCATACGTGTAATAATTTTATTGATACATCTGCATATCGCTACGATTTTGAAGGCAATAGATGGTTAAGTCAAAGCATTTATGGTGAAACTGGTGATGTACCCCACAATTCAAATGATAAAGGAGTAAGCCTTAATAGCCGTATAAATCTTGACTTTTTGGCATCTAGAAATCATTCTATCAACCTAAACAGTGCTTTTTCCTATTCCAAACGCAATCCACAAGACGAATTGGCAAATCAATATGCCAATTACGCCATCAGTGGATATCCTAACAAATTAACTAGTCTCATTTCAAGCTTAACCTGGGAAGCAAAATTTGCTTCGAAAAAAATCATTAATATGCTTTCGGCCAAACATTTTTACATCAATACTAAAGTTGAAGAGTTGGGCTCTCATGTACAGCAAAACACCTCTACAGTAAAGCAAAACACGTCCAACAATATTGGATTTGTAGAGGCTATAAAGTGGCAATTTATACCTGATTTTCACTTAAAAGCATCGTACCAGCGGGCAATTCGTCTGCCTGCAACCAACGAATTGTTTGGAGATGGAGTATTAATAATTCCAGCAGCTAATCTAAAACCCGAACAAAGCCATAATGTGAATTTTGGACTTTTAACTGATAAAAGTGGTGTACTCTGCACAAAACGTTTACAATTTGAAACTGGCTTGTTTTATATGAACATCAAAGATATGATTGCCTTTGTAGAACAATATAGGGTAGCTGGCTATGCCAATATCGAGCAGGTTGAAATTAAAGGAGTTGAGGCCGAATTAAAACTTGATATTAATAAACACTTTTACACCTACGCAAATATTACATATCAGGATGCAAGGAATATTCTTAAGTATGACCCAATAAGTAATTCACCCAATCCTAAATATGGTCTTCGAATGCCAAACATGCCTTACCTTTTTTCCAATTTCGGGCTTGAATACCATAACGGTGAATTGTTTAATGAAAACTGGTTTATAAAACTATTTTGGGATGGACGTTTTACTGAGAAGTATTATTATTCATGGAAATTAAGCTCAAACCAATCACGAACCATACCCTCCTGTTTTATTAACGATATCGGTGTATCAGCCGAGTTAAAAAAACGATTTACAATATCAGCCGAATGCCACAATATACACAATTCAGAAGAGTGGAATCTATACCAAACCCCCTTGCCAGGCAGATCATTTCATGTGAAGCTACGATACACTTTTTTAAAATCACGTGATTATCAATAATTAAAATTAACAAATATGAAAATCAAATTTTTTACCATTTCTGCATGCTTAGTATTACTGTTTGTTGCATGTGACAAGGATGATAATAACAGTGTTCCACAAGAGGATACACGGAACTTCTTTTTTATCAATTCTGTTGATTTAAGTGCATATGCTGGCACATTCAGCGACATGTCGAAACCTTCAATAGATAACAGTGATGCTTATGAATATCCATTTGGCATTTATCCATTTGTTCATGGAAATACCATCTTACTTCCCGAAGGAACAAAAGGTGATATTATTCACAAGCTTATTCGCAATAACGAGGGTAAAATTACCCAGTCTGGTTCTTTAAGCTTTGAACAAGGTGCGCGTCCAGGCGAAATAACTTTTCTGGACAAAAATACTGCTTATGCTTCTTTAAACGGACGAGGCAAAATGGCTATTTTCGATCCTGAAACCTTGCAAAAAAAGGGGGAAATAGATCTAAAAGAAACCGCTGCTGTAGACAATAACCCCGATCCCGGCTGTAATGTTATTCGCAAGGGTAAAATGTTCGTAGCTTTAAATCAGCTGCAAACGGTTCATACCTCTGTTCCGGGAACTGGAGCTGAAGTGGCGGTAATCGATCTAACCTCAAATACTCTCGAAAAAGTAATTAAAGATGATCGAACCTGTGTTGTAGGTTTATTTCGCCATTCTGATGCAATTGTTGATGAAAAAAATGACATTTACTTTTACAGCCAAGGAATAGATGGAATGAATCCACTAAAAGATGGATTTCTACGAATAAAAAATAATGAAACCCAATGGGATACCGATTACTATTTTAAACCTTCGGAGACTAAAGTAAGTGGACTTAACGAATCGGCAACATATGGTTTATCGTTTTACTATGCAGGTAATGGAATTGCTTATTCAACATTAATGTTGCCTTCAAAATCCAGTTATCCTCCAGATTATTTAAGCGACAAAAATTTTCAGGCTGTTAAAATTAATTTATGGGATAAGACCATTGAAAAAATAGACTTACCACTTTCTACCAGCATGGGTGCATTTGGAATAACCGAATATAACGGAAAAATAGTTTTTGGATTGGTAGCAGAACCAGGCTCAGGATATTACACTTACGACCCACAAACAGGTGATTGTTCTAAAACTCCCATAACAACTGTGGCCGGTATTCCATCGGATATTATTGCTTTCGAATAAAACAGTGGAATACTAGATTACTGGCAAGACAGGTCAGAAACCCGGATATCTTTTTCTTCCGGTTTCTGACCTTTCCTTATTTTTTTCGGAGAGTATAATGCGAAAAGATATACATCATTTAATTGTTTCACAGATCTTTTGCCGGAAATATTATGAATAAACCCGCTGATTCTTACTCAAATCATACTCCTGCTAACGTTTTACCTTAGTTAGTAAGATTTTTACCCTATTGAGTAACTGAGACTATTGATTGACTTACATTTCCCCTAATATGAGTTAACTAAAACGCCAGTATTTATAAGTATGATGGGGAATGTAGTTAGTCGATTTAAGCACTTAATAATTTAAAGCACAAACAAAACACACAGAAAAAACAAAGCCTTAAAAGCTTCTGAATTCAATTACCTTTAAGGCCTTAATCTTGTTTCTTACAAATATTACTTAATTGTGCAACGGTTACTTTTGTTAGGCAACGTTTTTCCTTTCCTAAATAATTATCCCAGATTTTATCAATTCTCCAAGAATTATCAAAAGTATACTTGATACAATTCCTTTTATTAAGGTCAGTTTATGAAGGATTAATCTTATTCCTATAAATATTCCCAAAAGTCCAAGAACTGAATTTAGAATCAGTGTCCATTCTCGATACATAAACATCCAAAGTAATCCTGAATAATTATACTGGTACAGTAAATATAAATTGTCCCAAATCCAGTAAGCATTGATTAGAATTATTATCAGCCCAGTAATTAAATGCTTGTCTATTATTTTTCTATTCACTGATTTTGTAGTTATTAAATTGTCTTACTTTCTTTCTTTGTTCACTTTCAACTACGGAATAAACCATAAATGGGACAATAATTATTCCTACCAATCCTGCAATCATATAGATGTAAGTGAATTGAAAAAGATAGTCCCAAATCCATATTAACACCAAAGGAGTTCCAGCAAGGAATATTGTCAGTCCGATGATTTGTGTAATCTTACTTTCAGTTGCATTTATTCTATTTAAGTGATAAAAGTCTTTATGTCCACATATTCTACAAGTAAGTTCGATTTTATTACCTATTGATTTTGATAATTCACCTCTATCAGACTCCCAACGTGAAAATCTAATCTCCTTATTACAATTATGACAATTTGTGTAAAGTCTCATATCAAATGTTGCCTAACGTTCCGGGTATGGTTTCGTTGGCGTTTTCAAAGCTCAAATTTATCAGTTTGCAAGATAAGAAGTATTGAAAAACCAATGCTCGCACCACTATCCCGCCAATGAACTATACCCATTGTGTGTGCCCTGCATGAGCAAGAGTACACTTATCTGTAAGCTCTTGAAAAAGTTTAAATATGCAAATATTTGATCAAACGAGCTAACAATAAGTATGTTAATTTTCCAGAGGGTGCAAGTCCCTTATGTGCCGAGGTGACTCTCGGAAGCATTAGTAAGTCGCAAGGTGGTTTACCGTGAGGTATGCACTGAAGGAAGCGAGACTACAAAATCTGGTACTGACGAACAGGAACCTGATATGAGGCTATGAGCTTGGATAAGGCAGCACATCATGTCGACGTCCTAACTCTTTTTTAGAGAAACACCAAAGTAGTAGATCAGGCAGGAATTGGAGGAAGGAAAATGCTCTTACCAGGGGAGATCTTGTCAACCACGAGTTGGTTATGGCAAGAAGTCAGCAGAAGCCATAGTAGTTAGGGGAAATGAGCCACAAATAGAAACTGTGGAGGTCTCACAAAGTAGCGAAGGGCTGAACCTTAGGTTGTCTTAAATTCAATAAGGAAGCTCTCATTTATTTGAGTCTAGCCTTATTCTAAAATCGGGCAAAGGTTGTTGTTGGTGTAAAGAGCGATGACACTGATACCTAACGAACCGCCGTATACGAGACCCGTACGTACGGTGGTGTGAGAGGTGTACCAGTGGGCTGTTAGCTCTCTGGCCATCTACTCGATTGTGTGCAGTTTTTATTGTCCTTATTTTTCAATTAAAGGTATTATATGTTTTCTTATAAATTCAATCCTGTCTTTGGCTCTTGGTAAAAATCGTGAAGTAATAGAAACTACAATTTTTCTTGTTGAATCCACATAGATTATATTTCCTCCATCACCTATTGCCGCAAAACAATTGCTATCCAAATCATTCATTATCCACCATAAATAGCCATAGGTCAAATCACCCCATTTGCTGTGAACCATGGTACTTTTCTCAATCCACTCTTGAGATATTATCTGTATGTTATCCCATTTACCTTTATTCAGGTATAATTGTCCAACTTTTGCCAAGTCTTTGGTCGTTAATGTCAGTCCCCAACCTGCCGTATTTGTTCCTTTGGGGTCGATTACCCAACCACTTACAAATTTATCTTTTAGAAATGAAGTGTGCTCATCCCTACTATCTATCTTTATATTTTTTGGGGGATTAATATCAAGTGGCTCAAACAGATATTCAGTTGCAAAATCAATTACAGTTTTCCCTGATGCTTTCTCAATTACACCTGATAACACCTGTAATCCAATCGTTGTGTATTTAAAATCACCGCTTAAAGTTTTACCTCCCAATAAATCCAAAACCGACTTAGTCCAGTTATCACTCGAATATACTTTTGTGTATGGTTCATATTTGTATTTATATGGAGCAGTCATTGTCAATAAATGCCAAATAGTAATCTTCTGAATTGTCTTTTCACCTCTCTTTGTTTTATAATCTGGGTAAAAATCTAATACAAACTGCTCTACTCCTAAAATCAGTCCTTTATCTATGGCTATACCGATTAGTATAGATATGATGCTTTTTGTGACTGAAGCTATATGAATCTTGTCCTTAACATCATATCCTTGAAAATAACTCTCATATATTGTTTCTTTATCATCTTGAACAACAATACCTGCAATATTATGATATTCATTTTCAACTAGGCTAATCAAGTCATTAGGAAGTGTTTTTGTCATCTTATTGGTTAGTTTTATTGGTCATACTATCATTCGTTCCTGTAACGCCAAATTGCACCCAACGGCTACGTATATGAAACGTTTGGCATTTCGGAGAGCAAACCTGTCAAACCGCTACAATTTTTAATAAATGTAACAGCCTTAAAATTAGCACTATCTGCCAAATGTTTTATATACTTTGTGTGTGCCCTGCATGAGCAAGAGCACACTTATCTGTAAGCTCTTGAAAAAGTTTAAATATGCAAATATTTGATCAAACGAGCTAACAATAAGTATGTTAATTTTCCAGAGGATGCAAGTCCCTTATGTGCCGAGGTGACTCTCGGAAGCATTAGTAAGTCGCAAGGTGGTTTACCGTGAGGTATGCACTGAAGGAAGCGAGACTACAAAATCCGGTACTGACGAACAGGAACCTGATATGAGGCTATGAGCTTGGATAAGGCAGCACATCATGTCGACGTCCTAACTCTTTTTTAGAGAAACACCAAAGTAGTAGATCAGGCAGGAATTGGAGGAAGGAAAATGCTCTTACCGGGGGAGATCTTGTCAACCACGAGTTGGTTATGGCAAGAAGTCAGCAGAAGCCATAGTAGTTACGGGAAATGAGCCACAAATAGAAACTGTGGAGGTCTCACAATGTAGCGAAGGGCTGAACGTTAGGTTGTCTTAAATTCAATAAGGAAGCTCTCATTTATTTGAGTCTAGCCTTATTCTAAAATCGGGCAAAGGTGTTGTTGGTGTAAAGAGCGATGACACTGATACCTAACGAACCGCCGTATAAGAGACCCGTACGTACGGTGGTGTGAGAGGTGTACCAGTGGGCTGTTAGCTCACTGGCCATCTACTCGATTGGGGTTAGTTATTCTACCTTCAATCCAGTCGATATATTGCAAATCAACTATTTTAATTTTTAGGTTCTTAGTAACTTTCTCATTTGAAATCAAGTAGAGATTCAAGTTTAAATCTTTATCAAGTCCGAAATGTTTACTTTTTGAGTCAGAAATGACACAATAATCAAATGAGTCATTCTCCTTATCCGTCAGCTGAGAATTGAGTTTAATTAAAAAAGATTTTTTTTCATTCTCCAAAGTGAATTGTTCAATAATTTTTCCAGCAAATGCGATTGATTCAAATTCATTATTTTCTCGAAATCGAATCGCTTCAAATTGTTTTCCTCTATAAGAACTCAGTCTAAGAGTTTGATAAAAAACTAAATATAAAAATGGCACTAAATTTAACTCCAATTTATGACCTGCATTATTAATGTCAAAAGATTGTCCAATTTGAAGTTCAAAAAATTGCTTTGCTTTATAAATGGATTTCCAATATTTAACGCCTTCGGCATTTATTAAATATTCGGAAAATTCAACGAATTGAACTAAAATCCAAGTTAGAATAAGATACCTAAAAAAATCTATTTTCTTAAAATAAAGTGCAACACCTATCAATCCGATAAATGAAGTAAGAATACTTAAATATTTACTGAACTCATTAATGCTGTATTCAAAAATTAATACGTCAAACAATCCAAGTGTTGACATTCCCAGAATTATCCATATAAAGATTCTGCTCGTTACTTTTTTCATATGTTCGTTCGTCTTTTTTTTAATTAACCCCAACGTTGGCTAGATGAAGCGTATGGCGATTTAACGAACCAAACCTTCCAAACTCCACTGAGCCAAATCTTTTATTTGTTCTTATCTTTCATTTCTAAAGCCAAATCAAAGATTTGGCGGTGTTTAATTTCCAAACCACACTTCCAGAATGCCACGAACGCCATATGCTTTATACTAGCGTGTTATAGGCTGGCGTTTTTATATTTTAATTCTTTCAAGTGAATAACATGTTTTACTTGTCTTCATTTTAAATAAATCAATTGACATATTCTCACAGTATTCCTTTATCTTTTCTTCATTTTCTGGACTTGTCCTACAACCTAAAACAATACTGTCAATTGCTTCCATATTAATCTTAAACAGATGTAAATCTTCCTTTGGAGTAAGAGGTTTTACCGTATCCGATTTCTCAAGTTTATTGACTTGTCTCCATTCATTTTCATAAGCCCAATCTTTACTTTTAGTATATAAAAAAGATTCAGACCATTTATGTGTACGTTCTTTGCGACTTTCTTCAAGTTCGAATAAATTGATTTGCGGCCTGTTATTAGTATACCTTACTTTCTTCGGTTTATTTAATATTTGGTCACTTTGGGTTATAAAAGAGTTAGAGTCAAAACCTATTAAAAATCCCTTATGGTCATTGGCATAATGAGACCACATTGTCAGATTATCATTTTCTTCAGACAAACTCAAAATTCCTAATTGCTTATTCCAGTGAGATTTCATGAATTTAGAAAAGTCATTTACTTTTGTTCCACGAAATGCTTCATACATTTCTTTTATTGACTTGTCTCCATTACTAAAAATCTTCTTAAGTCTTTCAATTGACGCTTTAGAGTCTTCCGAAACATTTTCAGTTAACCATTTATAGGTCGAATCATTTAACACACTCATAAATAAAGTATCTACAAGTTCCTTAGAAAAAGCTCCCATAACATTCGGCAATGATTCGAAAGGGTCATTAAAAAACTCTGGTGGAGTGAACCTAAGTAAACCATCTTCGAATACATTAATGATTCTTTCATCTGATAGATACTTGTATAATATCATATTTTCCAATTCTAGTGCGTATTCGCTTGCCTATAACGGTTGGCGGTATGAAACGTTGCGCATTTCGAAGCTCGTACCTATCAAACCGCTAAGCCGTTTATTAAATGTTATGTTGTTCAAATTTTGCACTATCTGCGCAATGTTTTATGACCGCGTGTGTGTGCCCTGCATGAGCAAGAGCACACTTATTTGTAAGCTCTTGAAAAAGTTTAAATATGCAAATATTTGATCAAACGAGCTAACAATAAGTATGTTAATTTTCCAGAGGGTGCAAGTCCCTTATGTGCCGAGGTGACTCTCGGAAGCATTAGTAAGTCGCAAGGTGGTTTACCGTGAGGTATGCACTGAAGGAAGCGAGACTACAAAATCCGGTACTGACGAACAGGAACCTGATATGAGGCTATGAGGTTGGATAAGGCAGCACATCATGTCGACGTCCTAACTCTTTTTTAGAGAAACACCAAAGTAGTAGATCAGGCAGGAATTGGAGGAAGGAAAGTGCTCTTACCAGGGGATATCTCAGGAACTACGGGTTAGTTGTACTGAGAAGTCAGCAGATACCATATTAGCTATTGGTAACGAGCCATGAATAGAAACCATGGAGGTCTCACAAAATAGTGAAGGGTTGAACGTTAAGTTGTTCCAAATGTTGCAAGGAAGCTTTCTTATGATTCTAGCCTTGCATTAAGCGGAACAGGGAAAAAGTAATTAAAATGATTGAGCAAATACTAACAGGCAAGAACTTATTACGAGCCATGTACGGGGTTCAAAAGAACCACGGTTCTGCAGGTGTTGATCATATGCCTGTAACCAAACTTACAGACCTCATGTCGATTAATCGGGATGAGCTGACTGAAAAGGTTCGTACAGGAAAGTATTTGCCCCATGCAATTTTAGGTGTGGAGATTCCAAAAGGGAACGGAAAGATGCGCTTATTGGGTATTCCGACCGTAACCGATCGTTTGCTTCAGCAAGCGGTATTGCAGATAATCACGGCAAAATTCGAGTTTGAATTCTCAGACAATAGTTTTGGATTTCGACCAAAGCGAAGTCTGCATCAGGCAGTCATGAAAGCACAGGGATATATTAACGATGGCTTTCAGCATATTGTAGATATCGACCTGCAAACTTTCTTTGATGAAGTGGATCACTGCTACCTATTGCAGTTACTTTATCGAAAGATAAAATGCAGAGAAACAATGCGCCTGATTCGTAAATGGCTGCGAGCCCCGATTTTAATTGAAGGCAAACTGGTCAAACGAAGAAAAGGAGTACCACAAGGTAGTCCACTAAGTCCTCTTTTGTCCAATATCATGTTGCATGAACTGGACAGAGAACTGGAACGCCAGAACTTACGCTTTGTACGCTATGCGGATGATTTTAGCATTTATTTTAAAACAAAATCGCAAGCCCGACAAGTTGGGAATTCGATTTACAAGTTTTTAAGAGACAAGCTAAAATTAAAAATCAACAGGGAAAAGAGTGGAATTCGCCGACCAGTTCACTTCACCCTTTTAGGGTTTGGCTTTGTACCAACCTACAAGAAAGGGGAACGAGGCAAATATCAATTGGTAGTTTCCAAAAAGAGTTGGAAAAACTTAAAGCAAAAGTAACCGTTGCACAACCAAGTAATATTTCTAAAAAATAAGATAAAAGCCATAAAAGTATGCGGATTTGCAAGCTTTTAAGGCTTTGTTTTTTCTGTGTTTTTTGCTTGTGCTTTAAATTATTAAGTGCTTAAATTAACTCTAATTAAGCCAATACACTTCTTCAGGGAATGAAACAGAACAATGGCCTGATTTGTCATTGTTTCAGCTGTTTTATTCATAAATTTCATTAGTTTTTTAAGGTTATAGGCTGTTGCAGACATGTGCATTACCTTATTGGCCTGGGCAATTCCTATAGTGTTGATTTTTCGAAGTCCCATAAATTGTGTTAAGGTTCCGAATACAGGCTCGACTGTAGATTGCCGTTTGCCTTTCATGTATCTGCCGAACTTGCTCTTCACCCTTTTGTTGTTGCGTTTATACTGTTCTACATACACAGTTATTGCGATGCGTTTTTCGTGACTTTTGCCCAGGCATTTCTTCTTGATAGGACAGTTTTTGCAATCGCTTCGTTTGGTCAGATAATGATTCTGAAGAGAGTTGGTTACCATTTTTGTTTTTCGAAAAGTAACTTTCTTTCCCATGGGACAAATCCAGTAGTTTTCCTCTTTACAGAAAGTAAATCCTTCGGGACCGCCCTTGTAAGTTCCGTGTGGAGGTATGTAGCTGATAATGTTTTCCTTTTCCAGAAAAGCATAGTTTTCTCCGCTACTGTAACCGGCATCGGCAAGAAGGGTTGTCCACAACAAACCTTGATTTTTAAGTCTTCGCTTTAAACGCTTTGTGGCATCCTGCAAGTATTGATTGTCTTTTTTATCAGCATGGTAGGCTTTTACATCGGTGATCACATGATTGGCAGTATCAACACTGATATTATTTAGATAATTCAGCTTTCTGGCTTTGCCAGGTTTTACGCTGATTCTTGCATCGGGATCGGTTGGGCTGTAATGGGTTTTGTTACTGGTATACTTGGCTCCTTTGTTGGCAGCTCCCGGACGTTGATCCTGATTCTTTTGCCAATTACGATTGCGGGATTTTATTTCCTGCAATTCTCTTTTATCGGCTGTAATGATTTGCTGATTGCGAGAAGCCTTATTCTTTTTAGGCTTCCTGTCTTCTCTACTCTGGTAGCGAGCTTTTTGAAGATAAGCCTCCAGCTGTTCTTCAGGAACTTTCAGTTCCAAACTATCCATGCTGGCATTGGCTTTTATTGGTGCTGAATCCATGGCCTGAGTATGACCTGCAACCATTCCCTTGTCTACACACATGCTTAAAATATGAGTAAAAACCTCTTCAAATATCTTTTCGGGAAACAGTTGTCTTGTTCTGCTTAAAGTACTGTGCCATGGCAATTGCTCATCGATATCAAATCCTAAGAAAAATAGGATATCCAATCGCATGGAGCAGTGTTCAATTAACTGTCTGTCACTTATGATATTTTCTAAATACCCAACTAAACAGAGTTTATAAAAAACAACAGGATCAATGCTCTTCTGTCCACATTTCCCGTAGTAAGCTTGAGTCTTTTTGTATAAAAAGGATAAATCTAAAACGGATCTTAATCTTCGATAGAAATTATTTTCAGGAACTCTTCCGGAGAGTTGAAAGCTGGAAAATAACTTCTCTTGGTAAAGTTTCTTTCCTTGCATTTTTATTTACAAGTTAAGCTATTATCATTGCTAAGTAAAGTTATTATTGTTAGTTTTATTAACAAGTTATCAAGAGTTGTGCAACAGGCACAAAAGCTAAAAACCATCACCCGAAAAACGACTCCTATGAGTTTTGAAGAACGTATTCAAAAACTTGCTGAGGTTCAAAGAGGTTGGGTAAACAACTTCCGAATGGCTAGTATGCTGGTTAAACTTCAAGATGTTGATGGATGGATTCGTAACAGGCTCAGATATTGTATCTGGCATCATTGGAAAAAGCTTGAACGAAAAAGGAAAAACCTGATTCGTTTAGGAGTAGAACAGGGTCAAGCCTATGCATGGTCTCGTTCTCGAATGGGAGGTTGGGCAATTGCTCAAAGTCCAATACTTGGAACTACAATAACTCTTGACCGATTGAAGAAGCGAGGCTACGAATCAATGCTTGACATTTACAAGAAAATTTCCCCACAACTTAACGAACCGCTGTATACGAGACCCGTACGTACAGTGGTGTGAGAGGTTCTCCGCTAGGCTAATGGCCTAGCGGCTGCCTACTCGATTATGGGCATGGGTTTTCTTCTTGGAGTTTTCCATAAATAGTTCCGTCAATATCGAATTGGCTTTTTCCGTATTCAAGTCGTATGATTTTTCCGCAGTTCACTTGAATTACGAAAGCAAAGTTCTCCATTGAGGCGGACATATTACCTGAACCATTCTCAATGTGGTCTAAATATCCTGGCAAAGCTCTTTTCAATGGCTCAATTTCGTCTCCAACCTTGTATTTCGGAATTGTCTTAGCCACAATTTCCTGCCTGATTTCATCAGTCATAAAACGATAAACCAAGCTTGGGGCAAGAAGAGGTAAAAGCCAAAGGAAAAAACCTAGAATTATTGCTGGTGATAGAATGAATATTGTTTTTGTTAATGGTCTTCGATTAAGCAATTCGATTAGATTTTGGTTCCTTATCAAAAGTGAATAGGCTAGTCCGAAGAAAAATCCGACTAGAATTGCTTGTAGCAAAAACATTGTCACTAATTCAAAGCTTCTAAAAATTCCACCTACAATTATTGAATATGTCAATGCTCCATAAACTGTAGATACTGGTATAAATATTTGTGGTTTAAATAGTTTTTTTGAATGGTCAAGTCGACTTATTGGCCAAATAATGAAAACAGCCCAAGCAATTGTTATGAAAAGTCCTGACCAAAAAATAATTACTCCACTGTCGTCTGCTTTTCCATCTTCCGAGACAAGGTAAATTGAATTGAGAATGTTCATCAATGTCCAAGCTATGGTCATTGAGAAAAATCCAATTGTTTGTTTAACGTTATTTACTTTCTGTGTCGTCATTTTTCACCTTGCCCATAACGTCTCGTATATGAAACGTTTGGCGTTTATTGCACTATCTTTCAAAATACCTAAAAATATTTTTACTTGTAATAGCTTCAAATATAGCACTTTCTGCCAAATGTTTTATATACATTGTTGGCGGTTCGTTCTTTTTCCTTTCTTTGTTAATCATTTCGTTATATATTTGTAACCATTGTATAAGGTTTAATAAGGTGGTTATGAGCGAATATTTATCTCTTTCAGAAACAGCAGAATTAGTCGGAAAATGTAAAGAAACCCTTAGAAGGTGGGATAACGAAGGTATTCTTAATGCTGTTCGTGAACCTGTTTCGAATTATCGTGTTTACAAAAAAACTGATGTCCATGCGTTATTAGGAAATCTATTTGATGATATAAAAGAGGAAGAGGTTTCTAACTATGTGAAGCCTAATCATAACTATTCAGTCCTTGAACTTTTTGCAGGTGCTGGTGGACTTGCTGTTGGACTTGAAAAATCAGGTCTAAAATGTATTGCTTTAAATGAAATAGATAAATGGGCTTGTAATACTTTAAGAAAAAACCGACCTCATTGGAATGTTCTCGAAGGAGATATTAAGGATTTTGACTTCTCGAAATATAAAAACCAAGTTGATGTTGTTACTGGCGGTTTTCCTTGTCAAGCTTTTAGTTATGCAGGAAAAAAGCTAGGTCTCAAAGATGCACGAGGTACTTTATTTTATGAATTTGCTCGTGTTGTTCAAGAAGTATCTCCTGCAATCTGTATCGGTGAAAATGTCCGTGGTCTACTGAGCCACGAAAAAGGCAAAACATTACAAGGCATGATTTCAATTCTTGACGAAATCGGCTATAATGTTGTTCCTGTTCAAGTTTTAAAAGCTATTAACTATAAAGTTCCACAAAAAAGAGAACGTTTAATCCTAGTAGGTATTCGAAAAGATATTGATATAAAATATGAATATCCAAAGCCTCATAAAAGAATATACAATCTGTCAGATGCCCTTAAAAAAGGGGAATTATTCGATAAAAATGTTCCAAAATCAGATGGAGCAAAATATCCTCAATCAAAGAAAGATGTCCTTGATTTAGTTCCTCCTAAAGGTTATTGGCGCGACTTACCGTTAGATATTCAAAAAGAATATATGGGCGGTAGTTTTTATCTAGGTGGCGGAAAAACTGGAATGGCTCGCCGAATCGGTTGGGATGAGCCAAGTCTAACTTTAACTTGTAGTCCAGCACAAAAGCAAACTGAACGTTGTCATCCCGATGAAACTCGTCCGTTTACAGTCCGTGAATATGCTAGAATTCAAACATTTCCTGACGAATGGAAATTTGATGGTTCAATTGCTCAGCAGTACAAACAAATTGGAAATGCTGTTCCTGTAAATTTAGGTAGAGAATTAGGATATTCAATTGTTGGTTTTCTTAATAAATATTACACAATTAAAAATCAAAAAGGGGAGAATTCTTAATTTCCTCCTCTAAATCAACACATCCCTGATTTATTAAATCTTTTGTGTCAATGGTAAGAATACTCTTGTGCAATTCATCTACTAATCCATCGTAGAAATTTGGAAACCCAGTTAGTCTATGCCAAAATTCTTTACCAATTATCACAGGAAATTGCTGGTCTATTCTTTTATAATGCTGACTTAATTGGTTTTCTTCTCCATACAGAACACCTAAAATCAAATCTGAGTTATTCAGATTCATTGAATTAGTTCGTGCCAAATTAGTAACTGTTGTAAATTTCTTTATCAATGGATTTACGTCTTCAGAGTTTATTGTATTTGGACCAGATTTCAATTGACACCATTTTTGTCGATTATCAATTTTATCAGTAAACTCAATATCCATTCCCTTAATCAAAGAACCTTGTGCCAATCCAAGTTCAACAAACATATTCTGTATGCGTGTTCCAAATGAAGTATTTATTGAGGTTCCTAATACTCTTGGGTAATATAAAGCTTTAGCAACTCCTTTAGCTGTGTAATCTCCTTCAAGTACTTTCGATAAATACTTTACAACAATCGGGTTGATGTTGTATGATTTTAATTTAGCATTATTCTTTAATGAAGCTTCAATATGATTTTTGAATATTTTCGTTTCAAAATACTCTACAATTTTTGCAATTAACTCTTTCTCTGTCATAATAATCCTTGATAAAAAATCAAAGATAACAAATTCATGTTATTATTCGCATTTCGCTCCTTGAATGAACGCCAACGTTTGCGGCTATAAAGCGTGGCAAGCTGCGTGTCACTTCCTTGTCAATTACTGCTAAGTTTGAGCGGCAAAATGCAGATCGATTACCTAGTTACCTTGCCATGATTCATAGCCGCTGTTAGCGGTAGATTTTTTATATCTAAGTTTTACATTTTTATCTAATCTCCGATATTTTTCTATTATCAAAGACTCCTCATTAAGTTCAATAATCTTAATATAATCATCACTGTTTGTTGGCCATTTTTCTGGATTATAAATAATTTGCCCTGACCTATCAATTTTCCATAATTCAATATTTTGGCTTTTTCCTACTGATTTAATTAATGTGTCTTGTTTAAATTCCAGTTTTTCTTTTAATCTTTTTTTCCCAGGCGGGGAAGGAGGAAGTATATAATTACAAGAATCAACTAGCTCAATTAAATCCCAGTTGCCAATTAATAAATCACTATTGTTTAAATATGTTGTATGAGATTTGGTAAGCTTTATGTAATAATCATTCTTCCCATATGCTTTCAATTTAAGTTCTTGTTCATTAAAACCAATTACCTGAAAAGGTGGCCAAAACAACGTGATATCAAATATAAAAAACAGTTCACCTAGGACATTTTGTAATTCCCAATTATGATTTGCTGTTAATAAACCTAATGTATCTGTATTTTTTACTTCTATATATCTATGATTTGAAAAAAATTGGAATTCTATTGTGTTTTTAATTATTGAATCCTCATAAGTAAAATTATTGCTAATTAGGAAATTGCTTAATTCATTTTTTGATTTTCCTAAATTAAAGCGTTCAATTTGTTTAAAGTAGGATTTAAAATTATTATCAGTGAGTTCATAAGTATTTTTAAATTTCTTTGATTTTATTAATCCCTCATTCTCAAGTTCATATTTTTTGATTGGTTCTGTAGGTTCTCTTAACTGATTGTCAAAATCGTAAATTTTTAAATCATTTAAATCGATTAACTTAGAACAATTACTCAGATTTAAAACACTATCGCCTTGTATTTTAAATGATTCAATTAAAATTTGATTCTTTTCATCAGCTTGGCAGCTTGTAAAAAGAGAAAGAACCAATATTTTATATATGAAATTGTTCATCGCTAATTTACCGCTAACTATTAATTTGTGCACTGGTGCACTTATTTTTCTTATCTCAGAGTAAAAAGGTGCACAATACACGCCAATACAGCATGTATTGTGCACCTTTTAAAAATCATCTTACGAATCTACAAAACAATAAAATACACACAAAGAAATCCTATAATAAATTTATAGGTCATAATGATTTTAAATCTCTTTACCTATCATCGAGAGATCATTCTAGTGTGAAGAGTGTTAATAAAACGAATTAAAGTTTTTGAAAATATTTTTCTTTTTACAAGGCAAGGTTTACAGGCATAGCCGTAGCTACGGCGAAAAAGCTTAACGCAGTAGAAAGGAAAATAGGTCAAAAAATTAGTTCGGGGAATTAGCATTCTTTACACTAGACTCAAATTTAAGTTCATACAACTGCGAGAGATCATTTTTACCCCGAAAAATCCATTGCAAATGGCCAGAGCAATTCTTTAAGTAAAACACTTATTCAGCCATAAAAGAATGCCAACAATAAAAGACTTATTTATCTTTTATTTAAAATTTTGTAACTTATCAAGTATGCTAAAGCAAATATCCACCAATTGTATTCGACATGAAAAAGGCAATCATTGTTTTCTTGTGTTTTGTAGCAAGCAATTTCGCTTATGGACAAAACAAAAAAATATTTCTTGAGATGGTAAATGGGATTAGTATGCCCAATGGCAATTTTAAGGATTTTGTTGAAGATGGATTCAACAACGAATTAACATTAAGCATGAATTTTTGCGATCATCTCTCGCTGGGAATAGGCCTTAAGCACTCCTCCTTTAATGTAAGAGAAGAATTTGGGCAGGTACAAGGCAGTCGCCAGCAATTTAGAAGTATAGGCTTCGATGTAGGGCCACAGTTTAGTATTGGGTCTGATAAAATATCAGTAAAAATATACGGACGAACTGGTTTAGCAGTAAATAGCACTCCTGAATTGATGATGCTACATCCTATTACTGATATCACGACAAGTAGTTTAAAACAGCAAAGCATAATGGCTTTAAGTGCACGTGTTGGAGCTAAAATTAACACTGAGCTCTGCCAAGGAATACATTTATTCCTGAGTAGTGAATATGCTGCATCAATTCATGGGGATGCCAGCTTTTACTCTAAGAACATATCGAAAGCCGTTGGTGCCGATGGCAGAATTGATCCTGATTTGGCTGGCGAAATTCCAACAACGAGCAGCAGTTTTAATTTTAATAGCTTAAATGTAAATTTTGGTGTTAGCATTCTTATGGGAAGAATGGGAAATCATCCAAACCGTAGAAATTCCAATCCGCTGTATCAAGCTAATCAGAATACAGGTGAAAACCCACTCTACCAGCAAGGCATAAGTGGTGATGCCGGACAAACACCGGGTAGTAAAGCACAAGATTACAATTCGAGCCGTAGTAACAATGCAAATAGTATTTCTAAGCCTAAGGATTCGGAAAATCATACAGGTGTAAAAGCGCAAGATTACAATTCGAGCCGTAGCAATACAACTGCTGCCATTGAGTTGGAGGAAGACAAAGACATAGTTGACAAGAGCAACTTAAAAGCTCAGGATTACAACTCAAGCAGAAGCAACAACTCTAGTGGTATCGAAAAAGACACCGATAATGGCAACATCCAAGGAGCCACAAAAGCGCAAGATTACAATTCGAGCCGAAGCAATACAACTGCTGCCATTGAGTTGGAGGAAGACAAAGACATAATTGACAAGAGCAACTTAAAAGCTCAGGATTACAACTCAAGCAGAAGCAACAACTCCAGTGGTATCGAAAAAGATACCGATAATGGCAACATCCAAGGAGCCACTAAAGCGCAAGATTACAATTCGAGCCGTAGCAATACAACTGCTGCCATTGAGTTGGAGGAAGACAAAGACATAATTGACAAGAGCAACTTAAAAGCTCAGGATTACAACTCAAGCAGAAGCAACAACTCCAGTGGTATCGAAAAAGATACCGATAATGGCAACACCCAAGGAGCCACTAAAGCGCAAGATTACAATTCGAGCCGTAGCAATACAACTGCTGCCATTGAGTTGGAGGAAGACAAAGACATAGTTGACAAGAGCAACTTAAAAGCTCAGGATTACAACTCAAGCAGAAGCAACAACTCCAGTGGTATCGAAAAAGATACCGATAATGGCAACACCCAAGGAGCCACTAAAGCGCAAGATTACAATTCGAGCCGTAGCAATACAACTGCTGCCATTGATACTGGTGATGATATTCGAGAATCGATGACTGCCAGGGAGAAAAGAAAAATCAAGCGAAAGCTAAAAAAAGAGGAACGAAAAAGATTAAAGGAAGAAAAAAAACGCAGAAAACTTCGAGCTACGAAAGTGTATTAAGCTTCGTTCAATTAAAACTATTCGCCACAGGAAATCCCATTTATTCAAGATTTGCTGTAGTAATCCAAAAGAATATCGGAATATTCTGAAAAGTTTTTAAAGTAAAGATTGGGTGAAGATGACTCTTTTATGAATGTAATTGCTTTGGGCATAAATATTCTCAAATTACCGAAGCAATATTGTGATGTTTCGAGGGGATTTTAGGAAATCTTCACTCAAAACCAGTGCAAGCTGTGACATTATTTTTAGTCGAACTCAAGCTTATTGGTGTAAGAAAGCAAGTTATGCCTATACTGAACCCAGCATGCTTAAAGACAAATGCTAATGATTATTTTGACCTTACAACTTCCACCTCCCAAGTCGACGAAAATTCGAAACCGATGAATCAAAGATATGATTTACCGATAAATCTGCTTCCAAAATTTTTTTTTGATCGGATTTACCGGTAAATCTGCTTCCCAGATTTTCTTTTGATTGGATTTACCGATAAATCTGCTTCCCAGATTTTTTTTTGATTGGATTTACCGGTAAATCTGCTTCCCAGATTTTTTTTTGATCGGATTTACCGGTAAATCTGCTTCCCAAATTTTTTTTTGATCGCATTTACCGATAAATCTGCTTCCTAATTTTTTTTTTGATCGGATTTACCGGTAAATCTGCTTCCCAAATTTTTTTTTGATTGGATTTACCGGTAAATCTGCTTCCCAAATTTTTTTTTGATCGGATTTACCGGTAAATCTGCTTCCCAGATTTTTTTTTGATCGGATTTACCGGTAAATCTGCTTCCCAGATTTTTTTTTGATTGGATTTACCGATAAATCTGCTTCCTAAATTTTCTTTTGATTGGATTTATATCAAAACAATTGTAAACCTATTCCTGAAAATATCAAATTGATAAATAACGTGAGCTCAACGTAAAATATACCCGCATATGCATCGCAGCTTAATCCCTGCGAAAGAATTTGGGGCTATTTTAAAGCATTTTTAAAAACATTTTTTTTGATGATATGGAAGATGTAACAGATTGGATTAAAGAATTTATTAACAATTCTACTCAAAATCAGTGCAAACTGTAACAATATTTTTAGTCGAACTCGGTCTGTTCGCTTAAAGCTTAGCTTGATTAATATTTATTTCTTCGTTTTTTCCAGTATTGGATGTAGTGCTCTTGCGATATCAAACCAATAGAACCTGTGTAAATCCCACCTCCTTTCATGGCATCGTAAACACGAACTACAATTGTATTTTTGGTATTGGCTTTAAGCAGATTTACGGGCAAATAATAAGCTCTTACCTGTTGCCACGAATCCGATCTTTCTCTAACTGTTTTAGGGACAAATGCACCCGATTGTCCAACCAGTACTCCATTCACAAACACCTGATCTATGTCGTCAATCTTGCCTAATGCCAATACCATTCTATCTTTAAGAAACTTTTGTTCTAAATTAAATTCGAGAACATAACAAGCATATCCGTCGTAATCTTTATATCCCTGATTTTCCCAATTTCCGGGAACTACAATACTATCCCAATCGTTAATTTTGCTAATATCCTCGTGAGCATAAGCACCCAATTTAAATTTCCAGGTTCCACTTAGGTCAACTTCAACCGGAATAGCATCTCGATCCATAAATAAAGAAATATCGCCATGAGTAATTCCACCCTCGCCTACATCGTCGTATACACGAACTGCAATGGTATTGGTTTCCTGAATTAAACTGGCCGGAACATGGTAAGCCCGATGTGCATTATAGGCAGTGGCATACTTGGGTGGAAAGTTTCCGGTTTTCCCGATTCTTTTGCCATTAAAAAACACCTCGTCAACATCGTCGATATTGCCTAATTGCAAGTACAAAGACTGATTATTGGGAAGCTGCCTTTTATGGAAAGTTTTTCGATACCATGCATAGCCATCGTAGCCATGAAATCCTTGATTCTCCCATGCCGAAGGAACATCAATCCATTCCCAATCCGAATCGTCGAAGTCCGGATTGGCCCATTCTTGGCTATCACCTATTGTAAACTTCCATCTTTCGTTTAGATCCATTACCTTATTCAGGTTTTGAGCCAAACCATAGTGATTAATTACAATAAGCAGAGAAAGAACCAAACTTAATTTGTTTAATAGATGTGATATTTTTGAAATATGAATCATTCTGTTGGTGTTTTATTAATCGAACCAGTAATCCAAAAACTTTTGGAAAGGACTCCTGGAATCTTTAATTGATTTATTTCGAATTTTTTGTGCGCTTTCTTTGCCGATAATTCCAATAGGCCCATTGTAAATTCCTCCTGGCCCTCCATGATCTCTCACAATAATTTCAATATAGTTTTCGTGACCCTTAATCAATAGTTTATCCGGAATTTCGTATGCCCTAAGAATATAATTTGCCGAAATGTGGGAATAACTTCTTCTTTTTCTTTTCAAATCGAGAATTCCACCAATTTTTTCACCATTCAGATAAACTTCATCAATATCATCGATATAACCTGCAAACAAAACTTGATTTTGAGTACTTAAATGAATGGGATACACGAATCGTTTCGAATAAATGGCTTTTCCATCAAGAAAACTATAACCCCTTGCCTCCCAAAAGCCTGGAACAAATATCTTACCTTCTTTCTGTGTAATTACCTTTTTATGATTTTCGCTTATTTCCTTGCTTGTTTCAAAATCCCAGTAACCACTTAGGTCAACATTCATTTTGTGCTGATCGGCATCGAATGTAATATTGATATTGCCACCAACAATACCACCATCGCGATAATCGTCGTACACCCGAACGGCAATTAAATTCTCACCTTCCTGATTCAAAATCTCCTTAGGAACAGGATACATTCTTGGAATGTTATAAGCTGTTTGCGAGACCGGTCCCATAACACCCGAGGCACCAAGCAACTTTCCATTCACATACACCTCATCGGCATCATCGATGTAACCAATATTTAAGTATACATATGATACCGATTTTGGAATGGTAATACTAAAATTCTTTCTATACCATGCATATCCATTGTAATTGCTAAACCCGTTTCCCTCCCATGATTTGGGAACAAACACCTTTTCCCATTCAGAGTCGTTGTATTGCGGAGAAGCCCAGTTTGGGTCATCCCCTATGGTAAACTTCCAATATCCTTTAAGGTTCACCAAGGATTTAAGTTCTTTCGCAAATGCATTACCAACTGATGTAACAATCAATAATGTGATTAGAGATATCCTAAACAATGCCAGTATATTTTTTCTATTATTCACCTTAAGTCTTATTTAACGTCGAACTCACGTTATTTAATATTACCTTTAGTAGATTTCAAATTTTAAACGCAAAGCCAACTCTTCTCCTCTAAGTGCAGCCGTTGTTTTAATCTTTTTTCGTTCCATGCTTCTGCGTATAGCTTTCTTAAGCTCTTCGTCAAAGCCAATTAACTTGCTTACCACCACCTCATTATTTTCATTTACTGTGCAACGCAATACGATTGATTCCGATTCGCCTTCTTCCATGAAATCGCAAAAACAAGTCTGACTAGCGAGTCTTTGAATTTTCTTTAATACCGCAATCTTTTCTTTATCAATTTTAGTTTTTTCGGGCGTAATTGCCATTGATATATTTACAGTTAGCAAACAAGCTACAACTATCATCAATCCTTTTATCCTTTTCATGACCCTATTTTTATAGTTTACAATTCAGTTGGAAATTTTAGAAGATCGGAATCGCGCGCCTTCCGTTCTTTTCTAATCTTAAATTTCTATTGTAAAATTAGGGCGAGTTTGCATCATATGTGTCATCACAAAATCAGCAATTGTCATAAGTTGTCATCAACAACAAAACATACACAGTAAACCAATTTACTACAGCTCAAGATTGCAGTGCAAACTGATAAGTGATCATTGCTAACTGCAAATTAATTTGTATCCTACTCCATGCACCGTTAATATAATTTTAGCATGATTTGGATCATCTTCAATTTTCTGCCTCAGTTTCAGAATAAAATTATCAATCGTTCTTGATGTTGGTTGATATTCCATTCCCCAAACATTGTCAAGCAAATCATCCCGGCTTACAGTTTTATTCTTGTTGTCCCATAAATAATTTAGAACTTCAACTTCTTTATGCGACATCTTTACCTCTTTGCCATCAACAAATCCTTCGAAAGAATTAAAGTCAATCTTCAACCTTCCTACTTGTATCTTCTTGTTCTGGTTTGTTTCCATTACAGATTGAGTTCTTCGCAGCACAGCTCGAATTCTTGCCAAAAGTTCTCGTAAACCAAAAGGCTTTGTAATGTAATCATCCGCTCCAAGTTCCAGACCTAAAACTTTATCAATTTCCTCCCCTTTTGCAGTAAGCAAAATAATGGGTGTTTGAATGCCTTGTGCCCTTGCTTTTTTACAGATATCAAAACCAGATATTTTGGGTAGCATCACATCTAGTAAAACCAAACTGTACTTGTTGGTCAGAATTTTATTTAAACCTAATTCACCATCATCGGCCGTATCAACCAGGTAGGATTCAAATTCAAGATTATCTTTCAGGCCCATTAACATGCTGGGCTCATCTTCTACAATTAAAATGGGATACATCTTATTATTTGTTTGTGTAAATTCATTTATTTAAGAGGAAAAAATAGAGTAAAACATGATCCTTTACCCATAATACTATCCAATTCAACTTTTCCATTATGTGCTTCCATAATGTGCTTAACAATGCTTAAACCTATTCCCGATCCTTTAGCTTTGTGGGCTAAATTTCCCGAGGTAACTCTATAAAACTTATCGAACACAAAGGGCTGATCTTTCTTTTCTATGCCTATACCAAAGTCTTTCACTTGTATTCGCACATAAGCAGATTCTATGCTCGAACCAATAGCCAGTTTCTTTACATCAGCACTATATTTCATACCATTATCAATTAAATTGATAATGGCTTCGGCTACAGCCTCCTTATCCAAATTTAGCTCGGGCATTTTATCTGCAAGCTTCAGTTCTATTTCAAAGCCATTCTGATCGAAATGTTGCTTGTAATTTTCAAGAATTGTTTCAATCTCGTTATTTAAATTGCAAATGGAAAAATGATATTCTCTCTTCCCTCTCTCAATTCTACTAAAATTAAGAATCTTGTTCACCATTTTCGATAAGCGATTGGCTTCTATGTTGATCACTTTATAGTATTCCTTTTTCTTTTCTTCGGAAGGAATCCGTCCCATTTCAAGAGTTTCGGAATACATGTTAATCAATGCCAAAGGTGTTCTTATTTCGTGCGATACATTGGAAATAAATTCTGTTTTAAGCTGATTTAGTTTGATCTGTTTCCGGATGTTTTTGAAAACAAACCATGCTCCTAACAATAAAATGATATCCATTACAATCAAAAGAATAATATTGGTACGTGTTCGCTCCCGCACCAAATCTTCTATGGTATTTCCACGCATCTGAATGCCAAGTTCATAGCCCGGCAGTAGCCAAATCGCTTTCTTTTGCTTTATATTCTTATCCTCAACACCTTGATTTATATTCGCAAAAACTTCTAAGGAGCCATTTTCTTTGTATACAGAAATATAAAAACGATCCTGAGCAACCATCTGAATTTTTGGACCAAGATTTTCACGAATAAACTTATCGGTATCAAGCAAGAGCAGAACCGTGCTCACCTGCACAGAATCCTGCTTTGCAGCAAAGGCAAATAAGCTTTTATGGGGAAAAGAATTGCTTAATGCTTCAATTTTTCGATAGCCATTATTCACATACCTCCGAAGCAATTCGATTTTTTTTAGATTCGAAGCAAAATCAATTTCTAGTTGATTGATTAAACTATTGATACTATCATCAGGAATTTTCTTTTTGGCGAACAATTCCAAACCCGAAACCCCTTTAATTCCAATGGCATCAATCGAATAGTTTTTTGTTATGATTGTTTCAATGTCATCAGTTTCTCGCTCCAATTGATTGGCCCAACCACTTAATACATCATCAGAATACTGATTTAATGAAAATAACACAGATTCTAGTTGCCCTGTATAAATGGAGTCGATAACCGCCTCGTTTTTACTTAAATTACTGATTTCGTATGCAGAAAAGAATAAGGAAGGCAGAACCAATATTAGGGTTAAAACAATACCGATTTTTAATCCGGATTTTATCATTGAATTTGCTTTTGTTTACCCAAATATACGTAAAAAGCCATGACTCAAACTGAATCATGGCTCGGAATTTAAGAACTTAAAATTACCTGTGCCTGAAAGCAAACACAGTTAACTTTTAGAGTCGGCAGCGCACTTTACATCAAGTTTGCCACCAAAATATTTTTCTTTAAATCGTAAGGCAACATTTACCAAAGCAATTAATACAGGCACCTCGACCAATGGACCAATAACTGCTGCAAAAGCCACTCCCGAATTGATACCAAATACTGCAATGGCTACTGCAATGGCCAATTCAAAATTGTTACTTGCTGCTGTAAACGAAAGGCTTGTAGTCTTTGAATAGCCTGCCTTAACTTTTAATCCCATAAAAAATGAGATCAGGAACATGATTACAAAATAAATTACCAAAGGAATTGCAATACGAACCACATCGAATGGCAACTGTACGATGTGTTCTCCTTTTAATGAGAACATCACAAATATTGTAAATAGCAATGCAATTAGTGTAAGCGGACTAATTTTCGGAATAAATTTCTTCTGATACCAATCTTTGCCTTTGGCTTTAATTCCAAAGTAACGAGTAAGCATGCCTGCGAAAAATGGAATTCCAAGATAAATTAATACACTCTCGGCAATATCTCCCATGCTTACATCTACTACCGAGCCCTGAAGACCAAAATACTCTGGCAATAAGGTAATAAACACATAGGCATAAACCGAAAAGAACAGTACTTGGAAAATACTATTGAATGCAACCAAACCTGCAGCATATTCCGGATCGCCTTTTGCCAAATCGTTCCATACAATTACCATGGCAATACATCGTGCCAAGCCAA
Organism: Marinifilum sp.; assembly: GCF_965230805.1. Taxonomy (NCBI): domain Bacteria; kingdom Pseudomonadati; phylum Bacteroidota; class Bacteroidia; order Marinilabiliales; family Marinifilaceae; genus Marinifilum; species Marinifilum sp. The sequence continues at coordinate 383,749 of NZ_OZ246019.1, forward strand.
TTAAAATCAATCCTGTCATGTATTCAGGATAATCTTGCAAGAAAACAATGGCCAAAGCAAACATTAAGCTTGGCCCCAATAGCCAGTTTTGCACCAATGACAAGATTAAGATCTTACGATTCTTAAATACATCCTTCAGCTCCTCATATTTTACTTTCGCCAAAGGAGGGTACATCATAATTACCAAACCAATTGCAATTGGAACATTTGTGGTTCCTACCGATAATTTGTTCCAGAATCCAGCCATTGCCGGGAAAAAATAACCTGCTCCAACTCCTATTGCCATAGCTGCAAAAATCCACAGAGTAAGGTATCTGTCTAAAAAGGATAATTTTTTATTTAACGCTCCCATAATATTACAATTTGCTACCCTAATAATTAATTTACACTTTCTTTAAAATGTAATCGTCGTTGAATTTTACGAAATCTCTACTGATTTCATCTCGCACTCTTCGGAATACCTCAAAAATTTCTTCTTCGGTTCCCTCAGCATATGCAGGATCATCGAAACCAATGTGAAGGCGAGTACCTACAGGTCCAAGGAATGCAGGACAAGCATCTTTTGCACCACCACAAACCGAGATTAGAAAGTCAACACCTTCCTCCAAAAACTCATCCACCATTTTAGGACGCTGCTCGCTGATATCTATTCCGATTTCAGCCATAGCTTTTACTGCAAGAGGGTGCACTTGATCAGCAATTTTAGTTCCTGCAGAAACTACCTCCAATTCCGGATTGATATCTCTCAAAATGGCTTCACCCATTTGACTTCTGCATGAATTTCCTGTACACAACACTAATACTTTCATCTGTCTTTTCTTTTGTTTCAATTGTTTCAGCCTAGGAGCTGAGTGATTATTAACAAGTTTTACTATCACAAGGAGTAATTTCTTCAAGTAGATCTCCAAAAACACTTTTTAGTTTTTCGATACCTTCTTTATTCAAACAGTATTTAATCTTTAAGCCTTCAACATCGCCTTGAATGAAACCAATTGACTTTAACTCTTTTAAATGCTGCGAAACTGTTGTTCTGCTAAGAGGAAGATAATCAGAAATATCCCCTGAGATACAAGTAGGTGTTGAAGCTAAAAACTGTAAAATCGCGATTCGTGCAGGGTGAGATAATGCTTTTGCCAATGCCGCTATCTCCTGCTGCTTTTTTTCAAATAATTCTAACTTTTTCATGATTTCAGCTTAATTAATCTCTAATGACGCAAACATACGTCATTGATTTTAATTTTCAAATGCATTTGCTAAATTTTGACGATTTCTTAACACAAAAAAAGTCCCTTCCAAACGAAAGGGACTCTGCTAACTATTTCATAAACAATCTACAAACGCGACTCTAAAATTCCAGCAACATCGCTTGTGGCAACATCTGGCAGCATTCCCACATACCCACGTTCTATAAATCTTTTAGAAATGGTATCAATACTATCCTGTCCAACATTGTGATCTCCTAAACGAGTTTTGATGCCTACACTCTGAAAAAACTCTTCTGTTTTCTGAATGGCAAGGGTTTTTCTTTCATCATCCGTTCCTTCGGTGATGTTCCAAACTCTTTCGGCATACTGTAGTAGTTTTTCACCCCGTTGCTCTTTCAACTTTGTTAATAAACCTGGAAGAACAATTGCTAAAGTTACCGCATGATCGATTCCGTGGAAGGCAGTCAATTCGTGACCAATCATATGAGTGGACCAATCGCTCTTCACTCCCATAGCAATCAAGCCATTTAATGCCATGGTTGCAGCCCACATTAAGTTGGCTCTGTTTTCGTAATCGGGAGTTTCTGCTGCAATTGCTTTTGGACCTTCCTCAAGTAATGTCAACAAGATTCCCTCTGCAAACCGATCTTGTACCGGAGAGTTTACATTGTAAGTTAAATATTGCTCCATTACGTGTACAAATGCATCAACAATACCATTTGTAATTTGTCGCATAGGCAATGAATAAGTTGTTTCAGGGTCAAGCACTGAAAATTTTGGGAATAATAATGGACTTCCAAATGACAACTTTTCTTGGGTTGCTGCCTTTGTTACAACACCTGCACTATTCATTTCAGAACCTGTAGCAGCCAAAGTTATAACTGCTCCTAGATCTACTGCTTTAGCAATTGGTGCGCGTTTGGCCAAGATATCCCACTCATCCCCTTCAAAATAAGCTGCTGCAGAAATAAATTTTGTTCCATCAATAACAGATCCTCCACCTACGGCCAATATGAAATCAATATTTTCATTTCTTACAATTTCAACAGCTTTCATCAAAGTCTCGAAGTGAGGGTTTGGTTCAATTCCTCCAAACTCCACAATTTTATGACCCTTTAATGCAGCCATAACCTGATCGTAAACACCATTTTTCTTGATACTACCACCACCATAAGTCACTAAAATCTTTGCATCTTTTTGAATGTGTTTACCCAATTCTGCAATTTTACCTTTCCCAAAAAGGATTTTAACTGGATTATAAAAATCAAAATTTTCCATTTTCTCGAATTTAATTACTTAGTATTCTATATTTTCGTTTTTAATATTTTTACCAATTCCTTCGACATTAACATATCAGAAGCCGGATTTTGACCCGTAATCAGCCTACCATCAGCTATTACATATTCTTGCCAGTTGGCTTTGCACGAATATTTTGCACCTCTCTTAACCAACTCTGTTTCCAAAAGAAATGGCACCTTAACATCTGTACCTATAGATCTTTCTTCATTATTGCTAAAGGAGGTTAAATTTTTGCCTTCCACCAAATATTTCCCATCGGATAGGATGACATTTAAAAGTCCTGCTCCTCCATGACAAACCGCACAAACCACTCCTTGCTTTTCATAAATATCCGCTGCAATTTTTGCTATTTCTTTGTTGATTGGCAAATCAAACATGACTCCATGTCCTCCTGGAAAATAAATTGCATCATAGTTCTCGGCCTTAATGTCATTTGGATGATAAGAATTGTAGAATTTTTCCATTGCATCTTTGTTCTTAAAAAAACATTTCACTTTAGGATGATCAAGATCTAACTGTTTAGCAGGTATTTTTCCCCCTTTTGGTGACACAAAATCAATATCAACTCCATTTTTTATAAGATAAAAATAGGGACCTGCAATCTCAAGTAAATTACATCCCGACTCCCATCCTTTCTCATCTTTAAAATAACTTGTTAGTGCAAATAAAATTCTGGCCATGTTTGTCAATTTATTTGTGCTAAATTAAGCGCTCTTTTTGTATTAATAAACTTATTCTTTTTATACTTTTATATAAATTTATTTATACAAACATGGTAAACCTTGAGTGGTACAGGACTTTTAAAGCCATATACGAACGCGGCACCTTAACAGGAGCAGCCGACACTTTATTAATCACACAACCAGGTGTTAGTCAACAACTGACTGCACTCGAAACCTATATGGGCGTTAAGCTATTTGAGCGTAAGCCTCGAAAAATGCTACCTACTCCACATGGCATGCAGCTCTACATTCAAGTGGAAGAGGCCATTCTGCAATTAGAAAAAACGGAAGAGAATTTCAAACGAAAAACATTAATCAATCGTCCTACGGCTAAAGTGGGTATGTCAATAGAAATGTTTAATTATGCCTTTGCCAATATATTGGATAAATTGGATATGAATGTTGAGTTTACTTTTGGGGAATATGAAAATCTTCAATCAAAACTCTTTGCGAAAGAGCTGGATTTAACCATTACTAACCTTCAGCATAACTATCAAAACATTGTATACAAACATTTTTGCAGAGAAGCTTTGTTGTTGGTATGTAGTAAAGATTTAGATACCATTCCATTTAATAGGTTTATATATGAACGAAAAATTGAACAAGCCGAAAAATGGTTAAGCAAGCAAAATTGGTATTCCTATACTCACAAAATGGAGACTATAAAAGCATTTTGGAATCAAAACTTTAAAAAGAAGCCTTATTTTAAACCACGCTATGTAATACCAAGTTTAAGTGCTATGTTGCATGCCATTCAATTAAATAAAGGAATTTGCCTTTTGCCTTCCGGCTTATGTCAAGATTTATTAAGCGCAAAGGAAATTATTGAAGTTTGGCAAGGTGTTCAAACAACCTACTACAATAAGTATTTTGCCATTCAAACACAAAGTAAAAATCTAAAACAGGTAGAGGAAATAGTTGATACCATTGAAAGATATACGACTTGTAAATAATACTGGTATAATATTAAGCAAACATGAAAAAAATTTATCATTTAGGTAACTGTTCAGCTTGTCAGCGAATAATAAAAGAATTACAAATTGACTCGAGTTTTGAATTACAGGATATCAAAAAGCAAAAAATAACAGCAAGCCAGCTGAAACAAATGAAAGAGCTAAGCGGATCGTACGAAAGCTTGTTTAGTAGAAGAGCCATAAAATACAAGGAGCTTGGACTAAAAGACAAAGTTTTGAGTGAAGATGATTATAAAGAATACATCTTAAACGAATACACTTTTTTAAAACGCCCCGTACTTTTGATTGATGGATCAATATTTATCGGCAATACAAAAAAACAATTGAGAATGCCTTAAAAGCAATAGGAAAGTAATAATAAATGAATGAGCTGTATTTTGTAAATTTCTGATTTAGTAATAACTTATGCAACGTATTCAAATATTCTGAATGCCCTTAATGTATCAATTCTCCTTTATTAGAAACCTTAAAACTTTTACCAATGCCGTATTTAAAAGTTCAGACTAATGGAAGTTTCTCCAGTAAGAAACAACAAAGCTTTTTAAAAGAATGTTCCTCTTTAATCTCTTTTGAACTTGGAAAACCAGAAAAATATGTGATGACTGCTTTTGTACCAAAAATAGAAATGACCTTAGGTGGCTCAATAGATTCTGCTGTATTCCTTCAATTAAAAAGCATTGGCCTACCCGACACAAAAACCAAAGATTTATCGAATAAATTTGCCACTATAGTTGAAGAGCAACTAAAAATTCCGAAAGACCGTGTTTATATTGAATTTATGGATGTTCCCCGTGGCTTCTGGGGTTGGAACGGGATTTTGTTTTAATTTTCTCTTCAAAGTTCAAGTGTAAAAAAACATATTGAGTTAATTTTTTAACAATTGGGTAAATTTTTATTGCATTTAAAAAAAATTTACACACCTTTACATCCTAAATAATAATTGTAAACACATATGTCATTTACATTAAAATACAAGAAACAGAATCGACGCAATAAACAAATGTTGTGTAAGTAAATTGTAGAATAATGTAAAGCTTAAAAATATCGAAGCCTGCAGAAATTCTGCAGGCTTTTTTAAAACAGTAATTTTTTTAAAAGTCGCTTAAAAATTTATTCCCAAAAATTCGGGATAATAAACTAAACTATTAACCAATGAAAGTTTTAAAATTCGGTGGTACCTCAGTTGGATCTCCTGAAAGAATTCAAAATTTGGCAAAATTGGTTCAGCACAACGAACCTATTATTATCGTTTTATCAGCTATGGCAGGAACAACAAATGCCTTAGTCGAAATTACTGATCTCCTTTACAGAAAAGAGATGGAAAAAGCTAGTAAACAAATCAATAAACTAGAGGCACAATATCGAAAACGAATTGATGAATTATTTACTACCGAGAATTTCAAAACCAAAGGCAATGAGCTGATTACATCTCATTTTAACTACATCAACAACTTTGTAAACAGAAGTTTTACAGCCTTACAGGAAAAAGCAATTTTGGCACAAGGAGAATTAATTTCAACTGCTATGTTTCATTACTATTTATCCGAAATAGGAGTTGATTCAGCTTTCTTACCAGCTTTGAATTTTATGAGAATTGATAAGGATGGTGAACCTGATTATTTCTACATTGAAGAAAACCTGAAACGCCTTCTTGCTGATGAATCGGAACAAAAACTATTCATTACTCAAGGATTTATTTGTAGAAATGCATACGGTGAAGTTGATAATCTTAAAAGAGGTGGTAGCGATTATACTGCATCGCTTATTGGTTCAGTACTACAAGTAGATGAAGTTCAGATCTGGACGGATATTGATGGGTTCCACAATAATGATCCTCGATATGTAGAAAATACATCTGCACTTGAGCAATTATCATTCGACGAAGCAGCAGAACTAGCTTACTTTGGTGCCAAAATTATGCACCCATCAAGCATTATGCCCTGCAAGCTAAAAAGTGTTCCTGTAAGATTAAAAAACACATTGAGCCCGGTTGATGAAGGTACTTTAATTACCAATAATGAAAGTGGTAAGGGAATTAAAGCCATTGCCGCCAAAGATGGCATTACAGCTGTGAAAATTAAATCGGGACGAATGCTATTGGCTTATGGGTTTTTGCGCAAAGTGTTTGAAATTTTCGAGATTTATAAAACGCCTATCGACATGATTACCACTTCGGAGGTAGCTATTTCTCTTACCATTGATGATGCATCAAATTTAAAAGAAATTGAATCGGAGTTAATAAAATTCTGCAATGTTGAAATCGATGAGAACCAGTCTATCATTTGTATTGTTGGTGATTTCATTTCAGAATCCACGGGAAGTGCCAAAAAAGTACTTGATGCATTGGAAAACATTCCTTTAAGAATGATTTCTTACGGAGGAAGCAAGCACAATATTTCTGTTTTGGTAAATCAAAATGACAAAGTATCCGCATTACAAGCTTTAAGTAAAAATTTATTTTAGATTATTATATTCAAATTTTAATTGAATCATGTTCAGCAGTAAAACAATAGAACAATTCAAAAATATTTCCACTCCTTTCTACTTTTACGATATGGAGTTATTAAAAGACACATTAGAGCTCATTCAATCTGAAGCATCTAAATATGGATATCATATTCATTATGCAGTAAAAGCCAATGCAAATCCTAAGATAATGAGATTAATTCAATCTTATGGTTTTGGTGCTGATTGCGTAAGTGGCAATGAAATCAAAAGATCTTTAGAAACAGGTTATTCCGCTGACAAGATTGTTTATGCTGGTGTGGGAAAATCAGATAAGGAAATTTTAACTGCTCTCGAGACTGGTATTTTCTGCTTTAATTGTGAATCAATTCCGGAAATTGAATTGATTAATGAATTGGCAGAACAATTGAATAAAAAGGCCAGAATTGCAATTAGAATTAACCCCAATGTAAATGCCAATACGCATCATTACATTACAACCGGAATCGAAGAAAATAAGTTCGGAATTAACCGCTGGGAGTTTGATTCTGTGATTGAAACATTGGATAATTCAAATCATATTGAATTGATTGGATTACATTTTCACATTGGTTCACAGATTACGGATTTAAGCGTATTTAAAGGTCTTTGCCTAAGAATTAATGAAATACAGGAGTGGTTTAACGAGCGTAAAATTTTTACCGATCATATAAATGTTGGTGGCGGATTTGGAGTAGACTACAATCACCCTGATAAAAATCCCATTCCAAATTTTGCCAGCTTCTTTAGCATATTTGATGAATTCTTAAATCTAAAGCCCAATCAAGAATTACATTTCGAACTGGGCAGGTCAGTGGTTGCACAATGTGGTAGCTTGATTTCAAGAGTTTTATATGTGAAAAATGGTATAAATACAAAATTTGCCATACTAGATGCAGGAATGACTGAATTGTTGCGTCCTGCTCTTTATCAAGCATATCACAAAATAGAAAACATCAGCTCTAATGAAAAATCAGATACTTATGATGTAGTTGGACCAATCTGTGAATCATCTGATTGCTTTGGAAAAGCAGTAAGTTTACCTGCAACGAAAAGAAATGACTTATTAGCTATCAGATCTACTGGAGCTTATGGAGAAGCAATGGCATCAAAATATAACCTTAGGGATATTGCTGAATCAGTATTTTCTAATGAGATATTGTAATAATAAGCTTTATAGCATTTTCTTGACATACTGGTATTACAGCAACAGTTCGAATCAACCTTAATATTTTGTATCATTTTTTCCTGCACCTTTCAGGAAGGTGCTTACACAAGGTGTATTTTCTTTCCTCTAACCTACAGAAAGAAAAATACACCTGCATACTGTATAATACCATTTAACATTGATTAATAAAAGCTAAATTTTTAATCCGATTCTTTTGAGCAATGATTTCGAAGGAACAATGAACAAAGTAAATTTGTAAAACATTCCTCCTTTTGCATAAGAATCTATAATGATATCCTTGTCCTTTACTTTGCCTCCTGTTAAACTAAGAGTATGATTCTTATTGGTTACATCAAAATTAATATTACTACGATATCCTCCTTCCAGAGATAACCATAACCAATCGGTAATTCCCTTTTCCATTTCCATTGAGAAATTCACATCAGACCTTCTAAACTCAAGGGTTCTAAAATTACTTAAGGGTAGACTATTTAATTCAACAATATTTTCAGCTGGCCGCTCGTCGAAATGAATGCTATAGCTTCCTCCTTTTAAATATGCCTTAGCACTAATAAAACAAAGTGTAGAAGCTTGGTATCTTAATTTTACCTTAGCAGGTAAAAATGCCTCAACTCCCCATTTATCGGTAAAAGTATGGTTGTATACAAAAGTAGGAAAAACCAATGGCTCTCCGAAAGTATACGAAAATGCAAGTCCAAGACCCCAGGATTTGTATTTATTTACTTTCCATCCAACAACAGGAGAAATTTCCATTTTTAAAAAAGTATACTTGCTCACATCTCTAATATGATCTTTCCAGTAATCTCCTTTTAACCTTCCATTAAAACGGAATATAAAATAACGGTTCCTCTTCCATTGTGTCATCAGATAGAAACTTCCTCCCAAACTTTTCATATTCTTATCGTGTAACCTCCTATAAAAAGGATAGGTAATATTCTTACTATCATGAAAATGAATTTCCTCATCACTATACTCGATACTACCTGCAATTTTAAGATTCTTTTTTAACAATAAAGGGAACCGGAGTTTTGTCCTAAAAATCCGATTGTAATCGATTCTTCCCTTGCCATCGTCATAAATATCTGATTTCGAACCAACATCAAAACCTGTCATTCCATGATAAGAAGCTTCGTATCCGCGAACAGGACTACTACCAATAACACTTGGATTCCAATCGTATTTTGTAGAATCGTTACTAAATTGAGCCTGAGCACAATAAGCAATCATAAAAATAAACATAAACAGGATAAGTTTTTTTAAATTCATACAACATGTTATTAAATAAGGGACGTTATAAACCTCTCTATGACATTGACAGGAACGAACTAATTATTGAATTATTACTAGCGAATTCTTTTTAGAACCAATACCCTAAACTAACATAGTTTAGAACTTTTTGTTTTTTATTAGAAAACATTAAAGAAAACTCCATTGGACCTATAAGACTATTGTAAGAGTAAGTTACTCCCAAGCCAGTAAGCCACTCTCCAGTGTTTAATGATTCGTTTACATCCTCGGTAATTTTTCCAACATTTGCCTTAAATATCAAGTAATTATTCCTAAACAATTCGTATTGAAAATCACCCCTAAAAACAAATGAATTCGTAGAAGAAACCTCCATTCTTTCTAATCCAACAAAAGGCATTTGTATATCAAAATAATCAGTTTGATCTATTCCCCCAGTGTAAGTTAAAAAGAAGTCCGGAATTTTTTTCCCCCAAATAACTCTACCATAAAATTTCGGATAAACGGTAAATTTTTCGTTAACACTAATGGCTTTTTGAAACTTCACATAAGCTATAGATGCAGGTCTTTCCATTCCTTCCAAGCTTGCACCATTATTAGTAACTAATTTATACTCGCCAAACAAACTAATGCCTTTTTTGGGATAATAAGCTTTCTCATGAGAATCTAATCGCAAAGTTGCATAGTAAGAGAAAAAATAATCCTCATCATTTCCTACCACTAACTCCGGTAATGTAAAATTTGATTCCACATGATAATACTCAACTCTTGCTCCAACCCCTACAGAATACGATTCTTTTAGAATGGAATGTATATTCATATCCAATTTGAGGTAATCCAAATCATAATTCCCAATCTGCTCCCAATCTTGATATGCATTCACATTCCAATCGTTATATTCGACCTTTAATGTAATGCCTGGCTTTAAACCATTATCAACTGCATAGGTAGCTACAAACCGAGGGGTTTCTGATAGTTTTAAATCCAAAGACAAATGAGAACCACTTCTAAGCTTGTTTCGAAAGGTTGTATTTAAAAGTACACCAGCTTTATTATCGGAATCGTAACGAAGTCCAACATTAAACCTTTTTGTTGTTCGTTCTTTTACTCTTACTTGAAGTGTTTTAGCCCTGTCACCCAATAACCTAAAGTCAATTTGGTCGAAATATCTACTACCATATCCCCAATTGATACCTTGTTTTATTTGATAAAAGCTAACTTCACCCGGAATATCAAGATTAAACTTACCTGCCAATAATGATTTACTAACCTCATTTAATCCACTATATTCAACATTTTTGACGTAGTACGTCGTTGTATCAACTGCTTCCTTATATTCCTTTGTCTTTCTTTTTTCTAGTTGATATTTTTCTTTTAATTCTCTTAAAACCGGAATAAATTTTCTACCGATCTCTTCTCCTTTATGAATTAATGAATCTGCCTCATTAAAGCTACCAACCGAATAATTATTAATTTCAGGCTTAATGTACACATCCACAAAATCGATGTTTTTTTTAAACTCATTAAGCGACATTAATGATACCGATTGATTGATGATATCTAGAAAAGATTTTAACTCCTCCTTTGATTTTGGCCCGGCTTGAACATCAACACCTATCACAATATCGGCACCCATGTCTACAACCTCCTTAACAGGAAAGTTATTCACCATTCCTCCATCAACCAATAATCTACCACCAATTTCAATGGGTGAAAAAACAGTAGGAATAGCCATACTTGCTCTCATGGCTTCGGGCAAGTAGCCTTTGTCCAGTATTACCGCTTCACCAGATTCAATATCAGTTGCAACACAAACAAAAGGAATAGGCAGTTTTTTAAAATCTGTTACATCATGATAGTCTATTGATAGCCTCTCAAATAAATTAATTACATTCTGACCCTTCACAATACCACTTGGCAGCTGTATTCCTTTGGGTTTTATAGGAAATGACAATACATGACGTTCATAATTCTGTTTTTCGTGAAATGGAACATATTTTCTGGAAATTTCGTCGGCTAGTAATTTATCCCAATTCTGACTTAGAATCATTTCTTCAATCTGTTCAGCAGAATATCCTATAGCATAAAAGCCTCCAATAATACTACCCATACTTGTACCAGCTATATAGTCGATTGGTATTTCAAGTTCATCAATAACTTTTAGTACCCCTACGTGAGCAAACCCTTTAGCCCCGCCTCCACTCAATACCAGTCCAATTTTTGGTCTCTTCTTATTGTTTAAAGTATCCTTGTTAACACTTGCCAAAGAAGAAAAACCAAGGACAAAGGATAAAACTATCAATAGAGAATATTTCATTAAAACAGGATTATGATTTAATTTTCAATTTTAAGTTCCTTTGCAAGCTTTAATACATCCTTCTCTTCCTTTCCGTTTTTTACCTTCACACGTATAGCCCTTAAGCCATAAACACCTTGCAAATCTTCAAGGGTATGATATTCAATTTTATCTTCGAAATAACCAGCTGCAATTAAGTACTCTAAATATCGCTGGTATTCTGCCATTTCCTTCTCTTGACTAAAAATAATGGCCAACATCCCTGGCTGTGTTAGCCGCTCATCCGTACCCTTAATTTTTGCCTTATCAATTCTCTTCTTCACAATTTCGTAGCGAATATTGTAAGCTCCATCCACATCAAATTTTTTCTCATCCTGGCGGAAACGAATTGCCAATGGCTGACTGTGCACAAGTATTAATCCTGTTGTATCCATCGGGATCGGCAATGATTTCTTAAGGGCATCAGTTTTACGAGCCATTTCGGCACTTACAATCAACTGCCAAAGCCTTAAGTTTTTCAAATAAATTCTATCGAAATTTAAATTATTCGCAATGCTTTCTCCAATGTATATATTGTGCTCAACTCCATCGGTTCTGTATTTTTCGAAATAATGAGGGAACATTGATTGAGCTTTTTCTTCCTCTTGCTCCAAGTAACTTGTAACACAATCGTTAATCATTCCAAGACTATCTTCAAAATCTTTTCTACGCTTGTATACTAAATTTAACTCCCGATTAATATTTTGTTTGTATTTTTTAATAGTCTGCTTTACCTCTTCCCCATTTTCTTCGAAATGAGGAAACAAAGTTTCAACATCTTGTCTTATAAAATTTAGTACATTCATTTCGTCGCCTGATGACAAACCTTTCATGATACCATTTTTAAAGTAATCGATCTTATATATCAACTGATCGTAAATTGGCATCGCCTTAATTTCATTTACCTTAACAAGAACATTTTGAACCAAGTCGAGCTGTTCTAAAAGATCATCCTGAATGGTTTGATTGCGAATAACTGAGGAATGACGCACATCTACTGCTCCATAGAGAGGAAATACATTTGGAAAAACTATTTCTTCCATCCGGGAACTCTCACCACTCCCTTTTTTGAACAATAAGTTAGATGCCGCTTTTGCAAAACGCCACTCCACACTTGGATGTATAGCCGTACATTCTTCTTTAATAATAGCTTCAATCTTATTTTGGAGTTCTTCACTACTTCGTTGAATTGCAATTGAAAACACAGGAATTATATCCTTTATAATCCGAAGTTTAGAAAATGATATATCATTAGCTTTATTGGATCCCAATTCGATAACACCTACTAATTCTTTGTAACTGTACAGAGGAATCACGGCTAAGTTTCTTATTCCCTCATCCAGCAAAGCTTTTTCGATTTTTTTTAGGTTTTCCTTTTTGGAAAGGTCGTTGATTAAAACAGGGCCTCCTTGCATCACGGCATCTTCATAAATGCTATCTTGATAATCTTCACATTTAAATTTATCCGCATCAAGAAAACCATGCCAAAAGTCAGATGGGTTTACAACATTTCCCTGATGCATTACCAAAGCCATGATCCCCAATTTAAGATTTGGTAATTCTAAAAGAGAGCGAACATTTTGTTCTAACAGATTAAAATTATTTCTGTTTATGATTGATGATTTTTCCAGCAATTGCGATTTCAATGATGAGATGACCTCAATCTGGCTAACATCTATATATCTATAGGGTATAAATCCTGAAAACTTAAACTTATTAAGTGGAAGTGTTTCCAACCAAAAATCCATATTAACAGGATCGTTAATCATTTTATACAATTGCTCTTCACTTACTTGTGGTAACTTTCCTGTATGCGAAATATCAATACATGATTTATCAAATTCTAATTTATAATACTTCACAAGATCATTTAATTTATCTGTAATCTTATAAAGAAACAAATATCCAATGCCCAAATCAAAATTGTAGTATTTTTTTAAAACTATCGAATAAGCATAGAATAACATGCTAAAAGTTTTAAAGCATTTGTCTTGATCCTTTTGCTCAACAAGTTCTATGGTTAAATTTTCATTTTCGTATAGTTCCTGATATTTTGGAGTATAATAAAAGTTTTTATCCTCGAATGGTGAAGCCACAAAGCCAATCTGTTCCTGGTACTGGAATGGGGTAAAGAAATACCCCATTAAGACATGAATCTCTTCTTTATATTTTTCAACTAGATCCACATCAAAATCCTTACTTGCCAATTCCGGTTTATCCTGAACCAACTTAAGAATAGATTCTCCTTGAACATTAATCTTTCCTTGTTGCTCTTTAAGTGCTCTTAATTTATTAATTAATGGCGCAAAACTAAGTGATTTCTTAAATGGAACTTCTTTTATACTAAGCTTTAACTGATCCAATTTCATCTGTTTATAATTTTTTTCCATTTGTCAGATGGAAGCCACAAGATCAAAATAATCATTACCATGAATGTTTGATAATGACTTTAATCATGTTCGTTTCACATTTTTTTAATATTCCCCGATTATCAACTACAAAAGTAGGTGTTTTTAGACTGCTTTAAAAGCTGGTATCGTCAAATAGAAGACATTTAAAGCTTTTTTTAAAAACTTAGAGATAAAAAGTCTAATGAATAAGCAAAGATAAAGTTTGAATCAGATGGTCAAAGCAATAATCGGTAAATAGAGGTGTGAAGCAGGTAAACTGTTAATTAATATCTGTATTAACATGAAATACTTTTATAACTCTAAATAAAAATATTACAATTTAGTAAGCTCAAACCCTATCCCAAAACTTTATTAAAGGGAGAATTACAATGTGTCCGGATTTAATAATTGACTGATTTTAATTCATCAAAAGTTTTTATTGCAAATAGCTTTTTAACTCATTCACAACATTATCGAATCTACTAATTTGCTTTCCAATTAGCTCAATATCGAATGACTGAATTGCCAAATCGAGTTCTTTACAATAATTATCCAGAATTATACATGATTTCTTGAATGCGAAATCAGATAGATTTTTACTAAAATCTTCAATCTCGTATATAATCAGGTCATCTTTAATTTTCTTCCAATTGTCTATAAAATCGTTCTCTAAACAATGTATTATCTCAGGAAGAGCAGCTATACACTCTCCCGAAAGTTTGATATCTTTTTCGATCACCTGTTCATCCTCGGCTTTAAGATATTTAATTTTCATAAACTTCTTTAAAACCGCAAATACATCTTTTCTAAATACTGGTTTTTGCAAATACTCATCGAATAGTTTATGAATACGTTCCAATTCATCATTAATGATTGAAGCTGTAAAAGCAACTACTGGTATATGATCCCATTCAGAATTATTTCGAATTACTTCAGTTGCATCATAACCATTCATTCCAGGCATTCTAATATCCATAAAAACAATATCCGGCTGCTCGGTTTCCATTATTTCGATGGCCTCCTCACCGCTGCTAGCTTCTAGGAAAGTAACATGATCAAATTCAATAATTCTTTTCAAAACCAAAATATTGAATTTCAAATCATCTACGATTAAGATTTTACAAGGCTCAAGTACAAAATCGTTTAGTTCTTTTCCTTTTGGGTCTTCATCAGGCGAAACTTCTGCAATCTTAACATCCTTAAATTTGATTGTGAACTTCGATCCACGTCCTACTTCGCTCTTCAAACTAATTTCACCATCCAATTTCTTTAAAAGACCTCCAACTATTGAAAGACCTAAACCTGTTCCCTCATAGTAACGATTGCTCTGGCCGCTTTGCTGGGTAAAAGCTTTAAATACATTTGCCTGTTGATCTTCTTTGATTCCAATTCCTGTATCCTCAACACTCATAATTAAATTGATAATATTAGGATCAGATGTTTTGACTGCTGATACAGAAATATGAATATATCCTTTGGAGGTAAATTTAATAGCATTCCCAACCAAGTTGAACAATATCTGATAAAACCGCACCTCATCCATGTAAATATATTGAGGAACCGAGTGATCAACAGTAACATTAAATGCCAAATTATTAGCTTCCAGCTTTTGCTTAAAGACCTGCTTCATCTGGTTGATAACAATCTTACATTGCATTGGCTCCAATTCGATATTCATTTTACCCGATTCTATTTTCGATAAATCGAGAATATCATTTATTAAAGCCAGTAAGTTTCTTCCACTGGTAATTATGGTATGCAAATAGTTCTTGTGTTGTGGATTTTCAACATTACTATGAAGCCATTCACTAAATCCTAAAATGGCGTTCATTGGAGTTCTAATCTCGTGCGAAACGTTGGCAAGAAATTCAGATTTGGCCTTTGAAGCTTGCTCAGCTTTATTCTTTGCAATTTTTAATTGCTTTTCTTTTTCTTTTAGTTCACTTACATTACGAACAATTACAAGTACTTCTGTTGTGTTAAGCTTTACGAAACGAGCTTCAAAATATTGCATCTTATCACGATGGAAGCTACTAAAATTAAACTCAAAATTTCCTTTTACAATACATTCTTCAATTGAGGATATAAAAGAATTACTCAGATCCTCAGGCAATACACCAATTATTGAATCAATATTTTGTTTGTTCAATCCGTTAAAAAGGCTACCATCATTTCTCGATTTGAATGAAATTACCTTTCCTTCACGATTCATTCTTAAAATTTCATCAGGAATGGAATCAATAATTCCACGATTTTCTTTCTCACTAATAACCAAATCGGTTTGAATTCTATTGCGCAAGAAAGCAGTAGAAACTATACTACTAATTGTTCGAAGCAATTCAATTTCAGATTTGGTCCATTTATGATTCGCATCACATTCATTAAAACCAATAAAACCAAACATTTTTCCAGCTTGAATCAATGGTAAAACAACAATTGATTTAATGCCTTGTAGCTCCAATAATTCTCTTATATCAGCAGGTAATTCCCGAATTTTTTCAGAGTATATTATTCCTTCTTTTTTTAATATTCTTCTCCACGAAGGGATAGATTGGTAAGAAATCCCCTGCAAATCGCTTATGTTTGGTACAATTCCTTCATTACACCACTCGTAGGTATTATTTGTTGTAGCATTATCAGGATCATCTTCAAAGATATAAACTCTGCTAACATTGGTATGTTCACCAATGATCTTAACTGTCTTATTCGTATTCGATTCAAAATCAGCAATAGAATTGTAATTAACTGATATTTCGGTAAGAATCTCCTGCTGCCTTAAATTGCGCTCAATCTCTAATTCATTTCTTCGTCGTTCGGTAATATTATGAGCTACTACAATAATTTCATTAAAATTACAGTTCCCTTTAGAAAAAACCTCATGGGTGTATCCTGCAAGGAAACACTTTTTCAATTCACAATCATGACAACGCTCTTCGCTAAATTGGACATTTACCCTAACCCACAGTATTTTATTTTGCTCTGCAACAATTGGCACATCGAAATAGCTTATGCACTTATTTTGCAGGAATTGCCTTGCAAAATATTTAAAAACCTTTGATCTATACCCAGGAGGAATAAAGCTTAAAACATTTTGCCCAAGAAGTTCTTCTTTAGCTTGCCCCCTAATGGCGC
Source organism: Marinifilum sp. (assembly GCF_965230805.1). Taxonomy (NCBI): domain Bacteria; kingdom Pseudomonadati; phylum Bacteroidota; class Bacteroidia; order Marinilabiliales; family Marinifilaceae; genus Marinifilum; species Marinifilum sp. The sequence goes on from NZ_OZ246019.1 coordinate 400,724, forward strand.
TAGCAATGCGATTAACAAAAACAACTTCCCCTTGCAAATTTATTTTGCAAATAATATCAGTTATACTTTCAACTAAAGTAAAATATTCGTGCTCGGTATCCAGTAATTTTTGTGTTCTCTCCTTAACCAGATTTTCCAAGTTATTATTCAAACTCTTTAATTTCTGATTTGATTCATAAAGTTCCAGTGACTTTTCTTCAAGCAATTTTTCAGCTTCCTTTCTGGCTAACCTTTCACGCTCTATTTTTCGCTGCAAAAGTTCAGTTTCTTTATTCATGCCTGATTTTGAATGGTAAATAATACTTGACTTTTATCCTCCTTTAAAAATTTAGTAGATATTGAAGACTTATCATTATAATAATTCAAACAAGCTTGAATTAATCCTTCGGCAAAATCAGACATTTTTCGCTGAGATGTATAAAGCAATTCTAAACGATCATTTGTTCTGCTTTTAACTTCTATCTTGGGTAACTCAGCCTCAGGATAAAGTTTTAACACCTGAACATGAATTGTATCTTCCACTCTCGATAAAAAATCAAAAGCATTTTCATGACCCGCAATCAAATCTTGAAATGCTTTTCCAAACACTCCAAATACATACATCCCATAAGCATAAAAAAGTTTCGAAACCGGAATGTTTATCTTTGAACTTAACTGTCCAACCAGTGCAAACATTTCTTCGTGTGAGTAGGTACCAACTGAAGTGTAAATTCCATTACTTGGCAGGTTTGAATTTTCAATGATATGATCAACAACATCATAGCCAAATTCTTTTTCAACCATTTCTAAAAATTCGCAAAAAACAAGTCCTTTCATAAGTCATAAAATAATTTAAGCAGTAAGCAATATTGCCAATAAAATGATTTTTGGCATCAAATCAAATGATACGCAAGAAGTTGTGTTATGGTTTTACAAAAAGTTGCTTTTTTTATAAAAAAGGATGTATTTTTATAAACAAAATATATAATCTATCGTATGCAATTTGTGTGACTCCCTTTTAGGATTGATTTATGATTACTACTTAAAAGTTAAATTTACTTCGATGACTATGGAATTCAATATTCCGGGAAAAATCCCAACCGTTTTGGTTGTTGATGACAATCCAAACAACCTTAAAATTGTAGCTCTTACCTTACGCGAGCTTCACTTTAAAATTGTAATTGCCACCAATGGAAAAAATGCATTAAACTTGGTTGAAAGAACTCAGCCAGATTTAATACTACTGGACGTAATGATGCCGAAAATGGATGGTTTTGAAGTGTGTAAGATTTTAAAATCAGATCCGAAAAACAAAAACCTTCCCATTATATTTTTAACTGCTGTTGGCGAAAAGTCGAAAATTGTAAAAGGTTTTGAGCTGGGAGGGGTTGATTACATAACCAAGCCCTTTAACAAGGAAGAGCTAATCATCAGAATTAAAACTCATTTGGAGTTAAAATTTACCAGAGATGAATTGCAAAAGACTACCGATCATCTAAGCGAATTAAATGAACTTAAAGATAAAATGTTCTCGGTTATTGGTCATGATTTGCGAAGCCCTTTAGGCAATATTAAAATGACATTGGATTTGCTTTCGAAAGGATTATTTGAATACAATAGTACGGATTACAAAGAGACCATGTCCACCCTTGTGCAGTCGAGCGAAGAAGTATCAGAATTGCTTGAAAACTTATTGGGCTGGGCAAAATCTCAAAGTGGGATTTTATTGTATCACCCCGAAGATATTTCTGTCAACAACCTGATTGAAAGCACCTATTTCATGTTTAAGGGTAATTTTACTCATAAAAACATCAGCTTTGAAACCAGCTTCCAAGAAAATTTAAATGTTCACACTGATGCTTACATGCTTAAGATGATTATCAAAAATATCATCTCGAATGCCATAAAATTCACACCCAATGGTGGCAATGTAAAACTTCATGCCAAGGCTATTAATGGTGATGTAAATATTGTAATTAGCGATAACGGAGTTGGAATTCCTCCTAAAGATATCCCTAAACTTTTTGATGAAAAAGAACATGTATCTACCTACGGAACTAATGGGGAATCAGGTAGTGGATTAGGTTTAAAGGTGGCCAATGGTTTTGCAAAAAAAATAAATGGAAGAATTTTGATTGAAAGTAAAGTTGAAAAAGGAAGTAAGTTTACCCTTCAAATTCTTTCAAAAGATGACAAGCCAAATTCGAATTAAACAATATCCGATTTTGAGTATGAAGAAGATGATGATGTTAAAGTTATTGGTAGTAACCTAAATCGAGAAAAAAGAAATATCTGGTACAGATCCTTAGAGTAAACAGGTTGTTTTATCTATAATTAAGAGAGTAAATACACCCCAAAATGCTATCGGTGGCTCCATTTTGGGGTACGGAAGACACAAGTTTATATCAAGCATAAGAATGTCGATCTTGACACCCTCCAACTTTCCCTCGAAAGGCTAGACTTGGAGCAAAAAACCTCGAAGGAGATGTACCAATACATCAACAGATCTCATCGACAGCTCGAGATTTTCTAAATTTTGGTCGACATTTCCCCATTTTAGCCCGAACTTTCCTTTCTGAGGTTCGACATTCCTTTCCAAAAAAAAGAGATCAAAAAAAAGGATGGTAATTTGCTATCGAACACCTCAAATCTGTGCTTCGAAACCTCAATATCGAACTTTCAACTTTCAGATAGAAAAGTGGAGCTTGCAAAAGGCAATCACGAGCTCCTGAATATAAAATTGGCAATTGTGTCCTTAATGCTCGAGCAGATCTAAAACAAAGTGGAGCTGCTATTGGGCAATTGCGAGCCTAATCACGGAAAAATAATGAATGAAAGACTTCTGCCGATGCTATCATGAAAAAGATTCACTCTCTTGCCCTTTTTAATTTATGCTTTGCAATAAAAAACCTATCCCCGTTTTGCTCTTTCCCATTTAACGGATTGATTTCCCTTCATGTATCTTCTAAATCCCAGATATACCGATAAATTCATGATAAAAAAATAGTAAGGCACAAACAGAACTTTAATCTTGATTTTTCGATTTTCCAGAAACCAACCAATTAAGGCTGCGGAGTAAAAAATCAATTGCCCATAAAATAATAGTGTATAAATATTTTCGAGGTTCATTCCGGAATTGTATGCTAACACAAAATTAATTGGCAAAATCAATAAGAGTAATAAGGGAGTGAGTGTCCAACGCAATACTCTATGTGAAATATACTGAAAGGATAATCTACCGTATTTAAAAGGATTAAGCAAAGGAAATAAACGCACTACCGATTGAATTCCTCCTGCGGAGATTCTTACTTTGCGTTTTAACTCTTCTTTTACATTGGCCGAAGCCGTTTCAATGGCATATGCATTTGGATTATACTGAATGGTATATCCAGACATGGCAACACGCAATGAGATAATAAAATCGTCGAGTAAAGTGTCTTTTTCCACTTCTTGCCAAAGCTCGGTTCTAATTGCAAATAATTCTCCGGCAGCACCTACAACCGAATACCATTCAGCATCCCATTTTTTAAGAGTTGATTCGTATATCCAATACAAACCCTCTCCCGCTCCAGCGGCAGCATCTGCACCTTTTTGGTATATTCTCTTTTCTCCCGATACACATCCAACCTTTGGATTTTTAAACAGGTTCACGATTTCCTGAATAGATTCTTTTCCCAAGTTCGTATTGCCATCAGAGAAAATTACAATTGGAGTTTTTACAAATTGCATCCCACGATTCATGGCTCCAATTTTTCCACCACGTGCATCTTCATGATACACTTCCACCCCTTTGTATTTTCTGAGCAAATCAGGTGTTCCATCATCCGATCCATCTGTTACCCAAACTTGCTTTACTTTATCTTTCGGATAGTTTAAGCTATAGGAGTTCATAACCTTTTCGTCAACATAATCTTTTTCGTTATATGCAGCCACAAAAAGAGTTACATCCGGCTCATAATCATCATTACCAATAAAAACCTTTTTAAGGCCTAGTATTCTTCGAAGCTTAACAATAATGAACAACAAAATACCATATCCCAAATAGGAATAAAAGATAATAAACAAAGCAATCCAAAATAATATTTCTATAGTATTCATAAGTAGCAGATTAAATCAATTTATTCAGCATTACAACATTTAGTAAAAAAATTCATCATTTTCCTTCAGCATAAACTTCATGGTACAGTTTTAAGTACTCTTTCGCCATATTCTTCCAGGAGAAGAGTTTTGCTCTCTCAAGCCCTTTCCTGCGAAGCTCTTGCCTGTAAAAGTCATCTTTTAGGATTTTCACAATTCCGGCAGTTATTTCCTCACTTTTGTGCGGATTAACAATTAAAGCTGCATCTCCGGCAATTTCGGGCATCGATGATGTATCGGATGTAATCACCGGAACACCACATGCCATTCCTTCCAGAATTGGAATTCCAAAACTTTCTCTAAGCGAAGGGTATAAAAACACCTCACTCTGACTGATGATGGCTGGCAAATCAGTGTTTACAACATATCCAGTCAAATGAATATCTCCTCTAAGCTCAGGGTGGCCAATATCAGAAAGTATTTTTCTCAAAGCATTTTCTTCGTAATCCAGCATAACAAGCTTGTACTTTATGTGGCTTGATGCATTAAAATCAGCAAAAGCTTTTAGTACATTTGGTGTATTTTTTTTAGGATCGGTATTACCAAGGAAAAACAGAAATCGATCGGGAAGCTTATATTTTACCTGCGCTTCTGCCAATACTTTTGCATCGGTGATATGAACAAAATGCTCGCCTACCCCATTGTGAATGGCTACCAGATTATCACCCAATCCCATAAAATTCTTGATTCTGTCCTTTTCGTAATTGGAAACCGTTGCAACCCTTTTGCTTTTTCGAACCACAGTTGGAACAATCCATCGCCGATACATATTCCCTAACTTCTGATACCAAGTACCTGCCTTTTTAAAAACACTTACACTTTCGAGATAAATGATATCATGCAAAATGGTTATTAAAGGAACCGACGATTTTATTGGACCTGTATTGCTTGTACAATGCAATATATCACAGCCTTCTGCTTTAGCAGCCTTAGGCAATGCGAATTGTTCCCAAGTTGGATAAGGTCCTCCTGACAATTCTAAAATTTTAAAATTATCAGCTGCCGGAATGCAAGTATTGTCTGCATCTGGCTTTACAAATACCACATACTCATTCTCCTTATCAATCACTTGAAGATTTTTAATCAATTCAAGTGCAACCATATCCATACCATGTTTTTTCTTTCTGTATAGCCTTTGTCCTTCAATTCCAATTTTCATCTGTTTATCATTTTATTCCATTTGCTTGATGGAAGACATAAGATTTTGTTTTAATTATTTACACCATGTTCTGTATGGATAAATTTTTTGTTGGCTCCCTTTAGTTTAAAAAGGGAAGCAAACATGAGAAAAAATGCACGAGGCAAAGTTAAGATCGCTCTCAAAGTTCTTCTGGTATAAAATTTTTGTGGAATGCTTATTGCGAAAGCAAGTAGCACAAGAATCAACACATACATCCACTCCTGAATTGTGAAATGAAGAATACTTAAAGATTCAAAAAAGTACCAAATCACCAAGTAAAAAGCATTAAAGATCACTACCAAACCCAACAAAAGGATTCGTGGTGGCGATATCATTTGATATACCTTATCAAAGAAATCAACATTCCCTTTAAATAACAGGTGATATAGCCCCGGAAAGAAATATCGGGCAAAATAGATAAACTGAGCAGACAGCCATCTTTTTCTTTGTCTGGCAAAGACTTCAGATTTCTGCACTTTTTCATCCAAAACGATGGCATCATCCAAGTACTCAATCTTCTTTTTGTTTTTCAGGAGCTTTAATTCCAACTCCTTATCGAAACCTCCAATGGCATTTACCTTGCTCATGGTTTCTTTAAAGAACGAATAATCAAAGGCCATACCTGAACCAATTAATGCCGATGAGAATCCTAAAACCCGGTGGCCTTTTCTAAAGATATTATTATTAACCTCTTCGCTAATGGCATCAAGAATCGCGAAAGAAGTATTTAAGTTTTTCGCAGCACGATGCCCCTGAACAACCATATATCCGTTATCAAAAGATTGATTCACTTTTTGAATAAAATTCTTTTCCATTAGGTTATCGGCATCCAGTACCAATGCAACATCGTAATTGTCGCCAATGGTTTGCATAGCCTTATTCAAAGCTTTCGATTTGGTACTTACTTCGAAAGATACTTCTACCAATTTCACAGGCAATTCTTTTAGGCTTTCTATGGTCTGAGCCTGAAATGAGTCGGCTATAATCACAAGGTCATATTGATCTTTCGGATAATCCTGATTGAGTGCATCCTTTGCAACATCAACAATTACAGCATCTTCTTTGTAACCCGGAATGAGAACTGCAAACTTCCTTTTCTTAGTACTTTTTGCTGCCTTTTGTTGATAAGGGAAAATGCTGGCTAAAGCAAATATAAAAATATAAGCTGCTGAAAACCCAAGATAAATAAACAGAACTAATTCAAAAATGTATATTATGATATGTAAGATTTCCATTTCAAAAATTTAAATGTTATTATGTCTTAGCACCGGGCTAAATAATCATCAAGAACCTTTTCGAAATCTTTGGCTCTACTTTCCCAGGATGTTGCCTTGGCATACTCGATTCTACCACGAATTTTTCCAACACTATCTTCCTCAATTTCCTTTTGAATAGCTTCGCAAAACTCCTCTTTGGTCTTGGTAAAATTGGCCATTCCATCGAACTCAGGTAAATTTGCGAATGCAGTAAGCACAACCGGAACTCCCACCGATAAATATTCATTGATTTTTAACGGATAAATGTTCTTGGTATACTCTGTACATAAATATGGAATCAATCCAACATCGCATTTCTTCAACAAATCTGGCACCTCATGTGGTTTTACAGGAGGTAAAAATGTTACGTTTGGATATTTTGCCAATGCATCATAAATTTTAGGATTCATTAAGTCTCCTACAATCTCAAACTCACAATGATTTAGCTGCTGCACTGTATATTCAACAGTTTCAATATCAAACCGGTGATCCAAGCTACCAATATATCCAACCTTCTTCTTTTCAGCTTTATTCACATTTGCTTTAGCCGATCTATTAAATACATTAAAGTCTACACCATTCTTTACAACTTTCATTTTTTTATTCAGGTGTTTCATGGATTCAGCCAAAAAATCTGACGTGGTAATCACACCATCAACTTTCTTTGCAAAAGAATGATCCGCAATTTGAGCTCTTTTACCATAACGTCTTTCATCCGGCCCATCATAACAGTAATAAACATTCAACTTCTCCTTAAGTTTACCGAGCAGAGTATTCCCATAAATCGCATTGTAAGCGTTCAATGCAATTGGGTCGGTCATATTCAGTTTATTAATGGCTCGTTTTATAGAGCGTGCATAAAAAAAGGTATTGATCTTCAAGAAGAAATGATACAATTTTTCATTTTTGAAAAATGCAAAAGGAAGCAATGGAGGCAATACCAAATGGTTTACCTCTGTGTCGAAGGTCGATTGCTTTTTAATCAACCTACTCTTGATTCCCAACATTCTTTTAACAGGAGCCCTGCCTTTTCCCATCAGGGTAAAAATTAAATCTTTAATAGTAAATGGATATTCTACAAACAGCAATTGATTTGATCTTGCCAGCAAGGAAACCAATTGAACTGTCGACTTGGTATAAAAACCTTCCCAAGTTGTGTTGGATACACAAACAATATTTTTCTTGTTACTCATGGTCTAGAATTTGAAAGTTGATAAAAATCTCTTAAACAAGTAGCTTCTTAATTGCTTCTTATTTTATCACGAACTTTCAAGGCAATTTTTCTTAAAAACGGAAAGTATTTACCACTCTTAATATTGTATTTAAGAGATTGAGAATCAAATATCATTTCAAAATTCTCAGTACACAGAACTGGTTTCTTTGTCACACGATTAATTTCCAGAGCCTGTGTCAATGAACTCTCAATAAACAAATTGTATTGACCCTCTTTGTACGTATCAGCTTTATGACCAGCATGGTTATTAGCTCTTTGACGAGCTTCTTTATCAGGTAAATCAAGCATTACCAACTTGTTATACTTTACCTTATGAGCTTCGAGCCAAGCTTCGGTTTCTTTCCTGTATTTCTCCAATCGGGAGGTAACAATGGTTCCTATCTTTGCTCCTGGAATATACAATGGAGGTGCATTTAGTACAAAATCAATATATTTTTCTCCATCATCATTTTGGTCTTCAGTAGGATCAACACAAAGTACACCATCAATATCAAAGCAAGCTTTTTCGAGTGTTGTATGATTGAATACGTTCCATTGAAAATATCTTGGAAGAGGTACAGCTTCAAAATAGTAATCTACCATATTCTCTTTACCTGGCGCAACATATACTGCACAGTATTTCAAATCAAAATCTTTTGCAACTTCTTCTAATCTCTTTTTGCTTTTATTCATGGCTGAACCCGAAGCAATGCTATCATCCACAACCAAAACTTTCTTGATTTCTTTCATATCAAAAAACTGACTTCTTTCTCCGGCTTTGTAAATATGCCCTTTTAAGAAGGAATCAATATCTGTATAAGGTTTGTTAAGATATAGTGCCAGCAAGTTAGCTGGTAACATACCACTCCTGGGAATTCCTACAATTAAATCAAAATCGCGAGGCAGAACATTAAGTCGTTTAAGGATGATTTGATTAAGATCGGAGATGTTTCTATAATACATAGATTAAAATTTAAGTTCGTTTTCTAAGTAATTTTAAGTAATAGTCTTCTTTTTAAACGTTTAAGTCCAAATAAGGATTCAATAAGACAGTATTTTGTATTGATAATTATTTATTTCCTAACAAAGGAAATTCTTTTGCTTGCAATGCTAGTTTATCTTCTTCAAACTTTTGGGCTAAAAACAAGTAAGCCATACTTGAATAAATTAATAGTCCGGTAGGCATTTGCCCCAACACACCATTACCATACGAAGCAGCCATGATGCCAAAAAGTCCTGATACCAGTGCACTCATGATGCCAATTATTTCCTCATCCTTCAATTTAAACATGATAATGTACACCGATTTAGACAAGACGTAAAACAGAACAAACAAATGTAAGGTAAGACCAACAACTCCCTGTTCGGCCCAAATCATTACATACCAACTATCAGTAGGTGTTTGTGCCAGAAAGGTGTGAGGAGTAAAGCGCAACCCCCAGTTCCCTGCCGATCCAATTCCTCCACCTAATGGCCGGGACGCCAAGTAACCTTTTAGTTTTCTCTGATTTTCGAGACGAACCTGTAAGGAGGCATTGTTAGGATCAAAGGCAGTTCTCATTCTTCGAATCGTAGGATTTCCTTGGGCAATGGTTGTGTATTTGAAAAACACCAGTACACTAATCCCCATTATTGCTCCCATTACAATAATTTTAACCTGTTTTTTAAGAACAATGTAAAGAGCAAATCCCATAACTGGTACAGCTATAGCACCCCTGGTTCCTGAAATCATTAACCCATACAAGCCCAGAACTCCGGCAACAATGTAAAAGATTTTTAAACGTCGTGAGCGTTTTTGATTTAAGGCCAGAATTAAAAAAACCACCCCTGCATGACCTTGAGCAGCTCCAAACTGCCCTGCATCAGAATAGAATGAAAAGACTCTCAATTTCCCGAAAAGAACATGAGTGCTAGCATTACCAGCATCAAGCCAAGCCTGTTCAAATGGATCCACCCCAAAATTCTTTTGCATGATCCCTTTGAGGGTGCCCAGAATAGAAAGTATTGCCCATATTTTAAACAGTAACTCTAGATCTTTTTTCTTGTTGTAAAGAATAAAGATCAGTGGAACTGTAAACAGCATATACAAGGAAACACTGCGCATGGCATAGAACCATGCCACACGACTAGCAGCTTCCGGATTTACCAATTGTACCAGAGCATAACCATACCAAATGGCGGCCAAAAGAACGAGGTCATTCTTCCCGTTTTTCCATGGGATTTTATAAAAATAGCTTTTAAAAAATAAGGCCAAATAAATAAGTAAAAACTGTGCATCAATAGATAAGCCCAATGGAACACCTTTTACATATCTCACAATTCCAATAGCAAGAAAATTGAGTATGTAAATTCCTATAATGCCCACTTTTGGAATGGCAAAAATTAAATAGATGTAGCTCACGAGAATTGGCATGGCCAAAATTCCAATGCCTGATATCATGCCCCCTTTTGCTACCAGGTATCCCAGAAAGGCCATAATCAACAATACTCCAAAGAAAAACTGAGGTTTCTTCAGAATATCGCTACCATACTTTTTCTCGAAAACATTTTCCATATTAGCCAATTCACAAAGCGCTTTAATTTACATTTAGGGAGTTTTCTAAAAAATGAATAGCTTCTTTCTTTTTGTCCTCTAAAAGACTGTTTACCTTTTGATAATCTATTGGTGTTTTAATCATTTCAGTAATATTTTCCTGATATCCCAATACCAATCGATCCTCTAATCCCAATATCTTTAGCAATGAGCTAAATCGGGTAATCCCCCGTTTAGCATTACCAATAGCAATAAATGGCTTATTAAAAATAATTGAAAAAACTGTACCATGAAAAGAATCGGTTACAACAAATTCAGCATCCATAAAACCTCTCAACCAATTGGTTACCGGAGGACAAACACAATCTTCCAATCGGTTCTTGCCCAATTCCCGAAAGATCCCTTTTGGCATAATTGACACAGGCTTAATTCGCAATTCTTCCGCAGCCTCATCAACAATTTTCTTCTTGTCAGGACTTAGGTCTAAAATATAATTCAGTAATGTTCCCTGTAGTTTCGGAATGTTATCTTTTTCAACCAGTGCTATGTATTCTTCTTTATCAATTAACATGGTTGGATCAAGCGCAACCACCGACTCAACCTTTAGCTTATCACTACACAAACCTACAGCCGAATCTTCCCTTACCGAAATGCGATCGAACTTTTGTGCCAAACCAGCACAAGATTCGGTTTGTCGATCACTAAACTCCCACTTGTCTACCCCAAAAGAAGCCGCATAAGCAATTCTTTTTGCCTGTGAATTCTCTGGTAGAAATCCTAAAAAATGATTTTCCAATATTGGTGAATATTTTGGTCGCCATACCTGATCGCTGCCTGTAACAAAAGCCTGAAAACCATATTTGCCAATATTCTTAAAATCCCTTTCCGACATGAACAAGTCGGTAGTTTTTACATGTTCCCGAATGAAACGATCAGTATGCTGTCTGATAATCTTTTCCTCATCCTTGGTAGGCCATGTTCTGACTACAACATCTTTTCTGAAGACAATTTTCAGAATTGATCTTCTCACATAGGACAGCACCTTCATTTTAAGCGACATGGGTGCTGTATTTCTATTTATGGTATAGGAATCATGTCCCAGCTTTTTTAATGCAGATTGTAAGGCGTACGTTTGTAGAATTCCTCCGTAGTTCCAATTAAATGGCAGTGTGATGATACCTATTTTCATGATCTTCTGTTTTAGATTAAATCTGGTTTGATTAGTGCATTTTTGTAATTTCCTCAGCAGTTTTTCTGGGCGATGAGGCAATGGAGAATTCATCAGGCAGGTAACCACAAGCAATGATCATCAAAACCACTTCGTTGTGAGGAATATCAATAATTTCTCTTAGTTTCATATCCTTATCATCCGATACACTCCAATTCAGCGAACATGCTCCAATCTCCCGGTAATGCAATGCATTCAATAAAGTCATACTAAACAATCCTCCATTCAGATGATTTTCGAACCTTTCGTGCATATCCTTTGTAGTAGATACCACCGAACTTACAACAATTAATGTTTCGGCCAGATGACCGAAGCCCCTGTTTCCATTCTGAATTTCAAGAATTCCTTTTTTCTTTTCAGGTGACTTTACAACATGCACACGGTTGGGCTGACGGTTGCAAAAGGAGGGTGAACGCTGTGCAAGATTAATGCAATCATAAATAACCTCCATTGGAATCTCTTTTTCGGTATAATTTCTTACCGAATACCTTGACAAACAAAATTGTTCGAAAGGAGCATTCTTATCCTTAAAATAATCAGCTTTATTTGTTCTAATCTGCCTTTGCCCTTCCACTTTGGCATAACGTTCCCGAATTGCCACCAATCTAACCTGCAAATCATCATCTAATTTAAAACTGATTTCCTCATGATATTGAAGGTATTCCTTTAATACCGAAACAGACTGGATAAATTCCAAATCATTTGCCGGCAGCTTAAATTTCTCATATTTCTCTACTGTATCAATGAGACTCATCACCACCGCTTTTCCAAAACCCGGTCTGGGTTCAGGCATGGTCAATCCCTTCTCAACAATATGATAGGCCAAGGCCAAATCCCTTTTTACCTTTTCAATATCCGATTTGTTATACACTTTATCATATACACGCCTCTTTAAGTCATACATACTCGCCTTTTTTGCTGAATTCAGGTAATACAGATACAGCAGTTTTTGAGGTAACATATTTTTTAATTGTGCTTTCAATGCTTTCATTTCAAGTATATTTAAGTAGTGTCATTTTCTTTAAACAGTCTCTTTTATCTTGAAGTTGACCTTAATCTTTCCATCAAACTTTTTACAGGCTTATAAAGCAAATCTCTCTCATAATTGTTCATCGATGTGATCCAAAATACCGGAATATAAACTACCGAGAAGGAGCAGATTGCAATAGCCAGACTAATGGGTGTATCAAGCTGAACCTGTTTAATCGCCCAATAAGTAAGCAATCCTAACAGTGCTGGAGAAAAAGCCATTTTCCCTATCTCCTTCCAGAATTTTGGGATATCGATATCTTGTTTTTTAAAGTAGTAGATATTCATGATAATGATATGTCCAAGCACCAAACCTGAACAAATGGCCATACCACAACCAATGCCACCATAAGTATCTACTAACAAAAGTTGCATTGCTACACTAAAAATGGCAATACACAAGTACAATACCGCTCTAAATTTTAGTCTATTTCTGGCTTGCAGAATAGTAATTCCCAAATTTTGTATCAGTGGGATGGTTAGCGGAACAAACATAAGCAGCGCAATTACATAAGTGTCGGTATAATCTGCTCCCGCCCACAGAAAAATAAATTGCCTTCCGAACAAAATAAATCCTGCCAGGATAAAGGCCATTACAATAAACTGAATCCTACCCGTTCGAATAAACAAGTCGGATATTTCTCTATTGGATTTTGACTGGGAAACCATGGCGGTCACCTTAGGAAGAAATACCCCTGAGATGGCAGTTGAGAATCCCATATACATTTGTTCCAGCTGAATAGCAACTGCAAACATTGCAACTGCCGCCGTTCCCACATTGGCTCCCAATACCAGTTGTCCCGAACTCCAATAAAGGCGATCAATAATTGCATTCAGGAAGATGAAAAAAGAGTATCCGGCAAGCTCTTTAAAAAAACTCCAGTCGAACTTCCTGAAGCGAATCTTGACCCTTATTTTATTCCTGCAATACCACCAGTTTATTAGTTGAGTAGCTACATTAAAAACTGTAATTAACACCACCATACCTATGGCACGATATCCCATTTCCAGTAAGATAATCATGATTAATGGGTTCAGAATAATACGTGCAATTTGCACAACTTTCTGAAATACAAACTTTTCGTATGCGGTTACAATAGACCCAAAAATGCTTACAGGAAAGGTAAATACAAGATTAAAAACCATTAATAATACCAGAATGTGAACCTTTTCCAATTCATCTGGTGTTAAAGTATCTCCATATAACTTGTCAATGTTAAAATACAAACCCATTCCAAGAATGAGAACCACCAGTCCAATGAATGAGTACAATACCACAAACATCCCAAACATGGAATATTGCTCTTCCACTTTGCCCTCAGAACGGAATTTAGCAGTATAACGAATAATGGTATTCCCAAAACCCAAATCAAGAATGGTAAGATAGGCCACTACCGATGCAACCAATGAGTACAATCCGTACTCACTTTGTCCCATCATTCGCAACATGTATGGAGTATATAGCAAGCCTACAACATTACTTAAACCTATAACTACGTAGGATAATATGGCACCAACTTTTAATTGATTTATTTGCATAAATTCCTTTAAAATTTAGTTTAATAGAACTTCGTTTTGGTAAAAAACCTTAATCGAAGAACATTTTTAATCCCTCTTCTAAATTTGGAACGCTCTTTAGGTAAATCGCCTAAAATGTTTTCCATTTCATTAATTTGCACTCCATTAAGCACTACTTGCACCGAATCATCATCTCCTGCAACCGATAAGAAATCTTCAAATGAGTTTTTATCTGCCTTTGCCCATGCCCTGTTGGCTCTTACCACTAACATTGAATAGTCCGACTCTTTGACAAGATGTACCGGGTAGGAATTGTTTAAAATCCCGGGAATTTCAACAAAGGTATAGTCAAAATTCTCCTTACCCATCACATTTTCTCCTAATTCCTGAACTCCCTTTACCCTATGAAAATTAGGGGTGAATTCATAACTGTAACTCTCAAAATCGGTAGCTTTCTTCATCTGATTATGCGAGATATACTGTATTTTTAACCCAATATCATGCAATTTCTGAGCAATCTTGGTAAAAACAAAGGTTTTTCCCTCTCCTGCCTGATTGCTAAAGACAAGTATTTGCAGTGCTTTATTTTCACCTGCCACCGAAGGCTTCATCAGCAGTAACTTCCTATTGAGAACATCAAGTGTTTTATTTTTGATCACATTCAGTTTTAAGTGTTTGTTCTTAACTGCCAGGTTTGGGAACATAGCCAATACCTTTTTCCCAATAAAATCTTCTGCGCGAGGAATAGTCTTGATACTCGCATCTAAAATCTCCAATACAAGAATGATAAATGTAGGAATAACAAATCCAATCATGAAAGCAATAATCAGGAGAAATTTCCTCTTGCTAGCTCTTGCTTCGATCGGGTAAAATGGAGGTGAAACAATTTTAAGATTAGAATTCAGCTCGATATTCTGTTGTTTTAATTTGGCTTTATTCAAGCTCTCCAATAAAGAGAGATATTTCTGTTCCGCTACATTGATCTTTCGTTCGAGCCTTTTCATGGTAGCTCCTAAAGGGGCATAATACTCAAACAACTCTTCAAATTCTTTTTTAATTTGATCTCCCACCTGCAACTGTGCTTTCGAAGATTCAAATGCTATGACTTTCTCAAGCCATCGATTCAAGATTGAATGTCCCGTAACTCCATCTTTACTATTAATAATTTTGTATTGTTTATCCACCAGTTCTCTTAACTGTCCTTCAATATGCTCTGCCTCTTTTTGTAAAGCCAGAATCCCAACCGAATCTTCCTCATTTTTCTCATAACTCAGCAGGCTTCTATTGCTTTTAAGCCATAGCTTGTGGTTAACATCCGAAAGCTTTTTCCTAACATCCAACATCTGGCTACTAGTGATTCTCCTCTTTTCGTTAGCAGACATTTTACCTTCCAGCAAATCAATTACTGAAGCTTCGGCAGTATTCTTCATTTTAATCTCGGTATAATACAGATCAAAATGTTCTTTTTCCGAAGCAATGTGCCTTGTTTGCTCGTAGTAGTTAATGATATTATGAGCCTTATTGAACTCCACCAACTCCTCTTCCGCAACATTTAAATCTGCTTCGGCCTTTTCAATCTCGCGCAGGAAATAGCTCACCACTGCGTCGGATTGATTTACCTTGATATCAGAATATATCCTTACAAATACTTCATTGATCAACTCCAGAGTATTGGCACAAACGCCAGGATCATCAGAATTGTATGAGATCTTAACCATATCACTCGATTGGATACGAGAAACCTTTATCTCGGCCAGAATTCTTTTGCTGCTGTAATGCCTGTGATCCAAATGAATCAGCTTATAAATAAAGTTGGTATGGTTGGCATCTTTGTATGTTAATAAATTCAAATAGGTCTGTTCAGGATCATTTTTAACGATTAAAGCCTTCACATCGGCTGGCACCATTTCCATTAACTCGTCATAGTGTTTTTTGAGGATGATGTCTGGTGTAGGGTCATCCAATAGCATGTGCTTGGTAAACAAACGAAGCGCCACCTCTTCTATGGTAGTTTTCGTGCGTATCAGGTTGATGAAGTTATCGAAGGCAATACGAGTTCCGAATAGATCCAATTTCGATTCTTCAAGCGATACAATCGACGACCCGGTAGCAATACCAGTATAGATCCTGGTACTTGAATCGTACATTTTAGGTTGATCCTTTGTTAATACAAATACCAAACTCACCATTATAATGGGAGTTATCGCTAACACCAAAATGTGTTTTTGCAAGAGTCGTATGAAGAAGATAATATTCAAACCGATTAGTTTTTAAGAATGACTGGCTTTCCAACTATTTCGTTTAAAACCTGCATGGATGATATCAATTCTATTTTTGCACGTTCCAATTCCAGTTCAGCATTCATTTTTATGTCGTGTACTCGCGAAAATTCTGCAATATCTATTTTGCCACTTACATAATCTTTTTCTACGCTGTTTAAATGAATATTTAAAACACCAAAAGCCTTATTACGCACCTCAACACTCTTGTAACACTTTAGTACGTTATTGTATTGAACCACTACCAATTGTCTTAATTCACGCTCAATACTTTGTTGTTGATATCGGTACTTGTCCAATTCTGCTTTGGCCTGCTTTACATTGGTTCTGTCCACAATCTTACTCAATGGGATTTTTAAAGATACTCCTACACTATACCTTGTTTGTTCTGTTGTTGACGCTGCAGCTTCAGTATTTAAATCTTCCGAAATAAGCAGGTTATCAAACAAACCATATCTGGCGCTGGCCTCAAGGTCAAGGGTATTCATCCAATCGCGTCGTTCGGCTTTAATTCTAAGTTCACTAATCAATACTTGCGAATCGTGATATTTTAATAATGGAGAATTCTCTATTGCCATTTGCTGCATTTCGCCTAATGGAAGAAGCAAATCAGAAATCAATTCTCCGGCCATCACTTTTTTAACCACTTCCTGGTTATTCTGAGCAGACAAAATCGAATAGCTAAAAAAAGCAGAAGCTAAAATAAGAAGAAGGAGTTTTTTAAAGTACATATACAAAATTTACACGTTCTCCTTTTGGAAAACTGCTGGAATGGTTCTTAAAATAATCCACATGTCTTTCCAAAATGAATATTTACTATTGGCAATCTCAACATACTTGTTGTCGAGTCCTTTTCTTTCCTCGGGTGACATTTTTGATGTCTTTCCGCGAGCTTCAACCTGCCACAAGCCTGTTATTCCGGCAGGCCCGTTAAATCTATCCGTCCATTCATCAGTAGTCAACATTTCTGCTTCATACAGTGGCAATGGCCTATTTCCAACAATCGACATATCGCCACGAATAACATTGATTAACTGAGGCAATTCATCAATACTTAACTTTCGGATAATATGACCAACCTTTGTAATTCTTGGATCATTTTCGAACTTAACAAAGGCCTTATCTTGTTTTTGTTTCTGACGTTTTATGTGAGTTTGTTCTTCAATCTCCTCTTCATCACCAAACAAGATTGTCGAACCTTCAATCATAGTATCCTGCTGAATTACTTCCGTAAGATCTTCTCCTGTTTCTTCAGTTTTATACTGGTTCAAATGTTCCAATTCCTTTAATCGCTTATCTGCATCGGGATACATCGATCTTAATTTTAAAAAATTAAATATTCTATAACCCGTTCCAACACGTTTGGATATATAGTATACTTTTCCTTTTGATTCTATGCGTATTGCTGCAATAAATAATAACAGCAATGGAGATAATGCAATTAAAGCAAGACCTGCAAATACAATATCAAAGCTTCTTTTAAAGAATGGAGTTTTATAGATTTTAATTTTCTTATTTTTTTGGGGCATATTAAATTTCATGTGAACCTGCAAAACCTTAAGAAAATTAATTCGCTTTGTTATTGTTTCCGCATCAACTGGCTTTGCATAAACATCACTTATCTTTTGCTCCATCGCCCTTTTTATAATCTCAGGTTGCTTTTCAGTCACAAGCAAGAGATACGGTACTAAGCTTTTGGAATCATATTTTTCAACAAATACAGTATGAAAATCCAATCCATTTCTTCCTGGAAGGTCTAACTCACTTATAACACCATCCACATTGCCATTCTTCTCTATCCATTCCGATGCTTCCAGCGGATTAGTTTGATGTATCAAATCTATTCTTCCATTTAACTTGTCGAAATTAGAAAGTACAGATTCATCAGACCCGATATACATCAGTTTCATTTGTCTGTCTGAAGTTTTCATGATAATATTATTTAATCAAACGCTCGATTCTAATCATCAATTCTTCCGGATTAAAAGGTTTCATTATGTAATCCTCTGCTCCAAGTTTTAAGCATTCAACTCTGGTATTACTACTCTCCTGACTGCTAAGAACAATAATTGGAATATCATTAAAATATCCACTCTCTTTAATACGTTTGATTAATTCAATACCATTCATCTCTGGCATCTGAAGATCGGTTAGTATGATATCAGGTATGTTACCCGACTGCAACCAAGAAATTGCCTGCAACCCATCTTCCATTGTTGTAACTTCAAAAGAAGTTTGTAAAAAACGAACCATTAATTGGCTCATAGAAGGCTTGTCGTCTACAACTAATATTTTCTTCATAAGTAAATTTAATGGGCTCCTGTCACAGAGCAAAAGTCAATTTAATATAGTATAGTTTTTGGGCATTAACACTTATAGCATTAACCATCAATTCCGATTTACGCAAACTTGCCATTTTTGTTTCTTTTTTTTCGTATTGGATATTATATTTCTATAGAACAATACGATATAAAGAATCATTACAAACAAGAACAAGAAAACAAGAACAATGCAAAAATTCGTCAATAATTAAAAAAGGATAATCACAACCATTTAAAACTTAGCGTAATTTACAAAAGTAAATCGAAATCATTGTTAATGTAAGATTACTAAATTAAATCAATAAATAACAATCATAATTTCAATACAACCCATTAAATTAATTTTGCCCAGTAATTATACAATAACATCCTTGCTCTGCTTAATAAAATCATGTAACTTGTATATCGCATTAAGTATCTTCAATAATTTTTAACTAAATAGAATTGTGATGAATATGGACTTAACACATACAAATGAAAG
The DNA here is from genome assembly GCF_965230805.1 of Marinifilum sp. Taxonomy (NCBI): domain Bacteria; kingdom Pseudomonadati; phylum Bacteroidota; class Bacteroidia; order Marinilabiliales; family Marinifilaceae; genus Marinifilum; species Marinifilum sp. The sequence continues at coordinate 419,878 of NZ_OZ246019.1, forward strand.
GTTCACAGTTTTAAGCAAGTCAAGCGAGTTTTTAAATATTATTTTGAATAATATCAGCTCCTGTGTAATGCTGCTTGACAATGAACTTCGACTAAGAGCATTTAACGACCCATTAACTACTATTTTTTCCAATAAAAAAGATGAAGAATTACTTTACCGCAAATGTGGCGAGGTTCTTGGCTGTTCTTTTCAGATTAAAGAAGGAACCCCTTGCGGCAGTACTTCAAAGTGCAGCACCTGTGAATTAAGAGTTTCTGCACTCTTTTCGTATGTAGAAAACAAACCCATTATGAATGAACATTTGATTAAGTCATTTGTTGATTATGATGGAAAAAAAGAGGACAAGCATTTACAGTTTTCTACAAGATTATTCAAATATCAAAAAGAAAAATATATTCTAACGATAATTGAAGATATCACCGACCTAAAAAAACTTGAAATAGAAAAAAAGCTTCACAAAGGCACATTTTAAATTGAACTTGGAATAAAAATTACAGTTATACCATTTCTAAACCAAAAGTTTCTTTCTGTTTTTGATGTGCTCACTTTAAAAAGCGCAATGAAAAATTTACCACTAAGGGATAAGGAAGAAACTCACCAAGGCTCACAAAGCTTTTCTGCTAACGATTCCTTTGTTTTTGATGCTCTCACTTTAAGTTGAGGGTATCAATAATTTACCACTAAGGGTATCAATAATTTACCACCAAGGGATAAGGAAGGAACTCAACAAGGAACACAAAGCTTGTTTGCTAATGATTCCTTTCTTGATGCTCTCACTCTAAGTTGAGGGTATCATTATTAAAAGCACATAGAAATAATTTAACCCTAAGGGATAAGGAGGAAACTCAACAAGGCTCACAAAGCTTGTTTGCTAATGATTCCTTTCTTGATGCTCTCACTCTAAGTTGAGGGTATCAATAATTTACTAAAAAGGAATATGATAGGATTTTGGATGCTCTAGCTTTAAAAAGCGCAATGAAAAATTTACCACTCAGGAATAAGGAAGGAACTCACTAAGGGACACAAAGTTTTTTTGCTAATGGTTAATTTCTGTTTTGATGCTCTCACTTTAAGTTGAGGGTATCAATAATTTACCACCAAGGGATACAACAAGGACTCAAAGCTTGTCTGTTTTAGAAACCAAGCTGTCTAACAAATTTATTAACTGCCTTGATCGATTGACAATGGCATATTAAAATTCTCTAGGAGCATTGATCGAAAGGAAAAAGGCCTTTTGAATTTAAAAACGCACTTTGATCGACTGACAATGCCAAAATTAAATTCAAAATGGCCATTGTTCAAGTGACAATGGCCATTTTAAAATTCATACAGACATTGTTTAAGTGACAATCCGCTTTTTTAAGTTCAAAAACCGTTTTTCTCAAAAGTCAAAGCCCTAAAAGTTTTAAAAGCCCTTTTTCCTTTCGAACAATGGCCCTAGGGAATTTCATAAGGCATTGTCTTTTGAACAATGCGCCTAGAGAATTTCATAGGGCATTGTCTTTTGAACAACGCCCCTAGGGAATTTCATAGGGCGTTGTCTTTTGAACAATGTGCCTAAAGAATTTCATAGGGCATTGTCTTTTGAACAACGCCCCTAGAGAATTTCATAGGGCATTGTCTTTTGAACAATGCCCCTAGGGAATTTCATAGGGCGTTGTCTTTTGAACAACGCTCCTAGAGAATTTCATAGGGAATTTTCATAGGGCGTTGTCTTTTGAACAATGCTCCTAGAGAATTTCATAGGGCGTTGTCTTTTGAACAATGCTCCTAGGGAATTTCATAGGGCATTGTCTTTTGAACAATGCCCCTAGAGAATTTCATAGAGCCTTGTCTTTTGAACAATGCCCCTAGAGAATTTCTACAGTCATTTTCTCCGACAATGCTTTTTTGTTCTGTTTTCAATTGCCATACTGTTGCAAACCATCCAGACCTGAAGGTATGATATGTTTATTTTGATGCATCAAAATGGCATTGATCCGTGTTCAACAAACCCAATGCGAATTGTTACCTGTTGAATCGTGATAATATTGATTATAATTCTTAGATTTGGAATCGTGAATCAAAGATAAGTGCACAATACATACCAATATGGCGTGTATTGTGCACCTTTTTACTCTGAGATAAGAAAAATAAGTGCACCAGTGCACAAATTAATAGTTAGCTGCAAGTGAAAAGAACGAAACTGCAACATTGAAACCTGAGTATAAAATTTGAAAAAACGAATAGAAAATATTAGCTCATTGATTGAAGGTTGGTGCAAGAAAAAATTAGTTTTTGCCCGCCCGCTTCTGCCCTTCGGGACAGTTGGGGTAGCCGACGCACATTGCACACATTTGCAAATCGCACAAGCCGCCCCACAGACCAAAATTTGCAAAAGAGTGCAATTTTTGCCCTCGCACAATGCTCTGTTGAAAATTAGTGCCATCTTGATACTGACGTTCACTTTTCTAAGTATTCATGCACAAGACTCTTATGTATCAACAGCCGATTTGAATATGAGAAATGGTGCTGGGAAAAACTACAAATCAATTGTTGTATTATCAAAAGGAGACACAGTAACACTTCTTGACAATTCAGGAGATTATTGGGCAAAAATTCAATACCATGACAAAGTAGGATATTCAGCCAAACAATACCTTCAAAAAATTGAAATAATCGAAGAAACCAAAACTGAAAGTGGCAATGGGTTTGTTGTTTTTCTCGTTTGCCTGATAATTATTATTGTGACTTCAATAATTTTAAAGAAAACAGGAGAAAAATACCGTTACAAATCTACCGCAACGGTTTTGTCATTTTTCTTTGGTGCATTCGGATTTCAAAAGTTCTATTTGGGAGAGAAAAACAAAGGAGTTTACTCAATTTTATTTTGTTGGACTTTTATTCCATCGCTAATTGGATTAATTGATTTCATCAAATTAGCAGTAATGAAAGAGAAAAAGTTTAATGATTTATATAACTGGGGCAAAAGACCAACAGTAAAAGCTAAAAAGGAAGCCCAAGTACCACCTAAAAGACAATCATCTATTAAAGTGAAAATTGGTAATGAGGTAATTTCAAACCAATCAAAACAAAATTACGTGGACGAAACAATTATTGATGTAAACTCACAGAACCTTGATTTGTCGGTAGAGCAAAACTCGGATGAAAGTACTTCGCATCAACAGCCTCCTTATTGGGGACACACCTACGTATATTCATACGATGAAATAAAGCATGCAACTAAAGCACAAAAGCAGTTTTATGCGTATTTCAAGAATCAAGTTGCTAATGGAAAATACATTGATATACAGGGTAACACAAACTATGCTTTCATACTTTACTTTGATTTTTTAAATGAGTATGAGAATCATAGAGACATTAAACTGCTTGACGAGCAATTTAAGCTTCTTGGAGAAATTTGTCCAAAAACACGAAGTTATTCGCTTCGTTCATTGCAGGATGAATTAAGAAAAAGAAATGATGCTTATTCAGTTGATAAATTGAAGGATTTAGAGGAACCAACTTACCAATTTGAACATGGCTATTCTGATTACAATCCAGATTTATACAAACTCGGAAATCAATACAAAGACAAATTAGGTCTTAATAAACAAGAAATTAGATGGCTTAATAAATTCTACAACCCAACAAATGTTTTTCTTTCTATTGAGGGCTGCTGTATTGCCACGGCAATGCAATATGTAACGCTGTTAAAAGAACTTGAAAAACAACTAAAAAAGAAGGAAACTACTTTAGCTAAAGAAGTAACTTATTTCAAAGAAAAGTTAAAGGCAATCTACGTAAAGAGAAATTCTGATTGGGGGTATTATGATTCTGGTTATTTAGGAAATCAGGCTGAGTCGGAAGTTTATCTTACAATGTTTAAACGAGTTGAAAATTCTGTGCGCGAATCTTTTGGTCATAAAAGAAAGGTGTCAGGTGATTTCCCTTATGCTGACAAGAATTTATCTGAAGAGTTTGAAACAAAGCTTGGCAATTCTCTAAATGGCTTAATTGAAGTATTAAAAGACAATGTAGGAAAGCCCAATCTTGAAACTCAAATTGAGCTAAATGCACAAAACGTAAATAGATGGAGAATTGGGCTTGATGAACTAATTGTAGCATTTAAAAAGGAGAACATTGATAATTTTGTTGATGGAGTAATTCATTTGGAAGAAACAAACCAGAAGAATCCGAATATTGAAAATATCTTTTATCAGGCTTCTAAGTTCATTTCAAAATATGATAAGGTTCAATCTTTAAAATATTATGCGAAGTATATTTACTACGACCTAAAATCGAAGAAGTTTGACAATAAAGAACTTACAAAAACTGTTCAAAAATCCTTATTCAAGACGGAAGAACAAATCAATGATTTTAAGAAGATTATTGGTGATTTAATAGAAACAAACGATATTCAGACAGCTTTAGAAAAAATTTCAAAAATCTATATTCCCAAAAGGAAACGGATTCAACTTGACCGCTCTGAAATTCAAGAGGTAGAACAAAAACACGAAGGAACAGTAGAGTTGTTAAATGAGTATCTGGTTGATGAAAAGGTGAAGCCTGAAACAGAAATCAGCAATGAAAATGGCGAAGACATTGAAATCGCAATAATCGATTCTGAAGAAAATAATTCAGTTTTTATTTCCGAAATTAGCATGGGACAAGTTCAAGAGGAACTTGTGAAAATGATTATAAATAATTCGTACGAGATTCATCAAGACGAAGTTGATAAATATGCAACAGCAAACGGAATGTTCAAGAATCAATTAATTGACAGTATTAATGAAGCTTGTGAAGAACATTTGGACGGTGAAACATTAATTGAAGAGGATGATGAAAATTACATCATTGAAGAATCTTATTATAAAGAAATTGCAAAATAGATTATGGCGTTAAAAATTAAAGCAAAAGAAGCAACAGCAATTATTAATTCTCTTTCGGGAGGTGTTGTGCCTAGAATCGGAGTTCAACATATAACAGTTGGTAGACAATTAGAGATTGAAGCATTCACACAAGCTTTAGACGATGTGAAAAATGGTCATAGTATGGTAAAGTTTTGGATTGGCGACTTTGGCTCTGGTAAATCTTTCATGCTTCACTTGCTAAATACTGTTGCTACAAAGCAAAAGTTTGTTGTTGCAAATGCTGATTTTACGCCTGATAACAGACTTTATTCAAATGATGGTAAAGCTCTGGTATTGTATAGTGCCATTATGGATAATATCGCTATTCAAACAAAACCAGAAGGTGGTGCATTACCAACCTTGCTTGATAAGTGGATTGAACAAGTTGTTTCAAAAACAGCTCAGGTAAATAATATTCCTGTAACTGAAATTAGAGATGAGAAATATTTCAATTTGATTCAGGAAAATATAATGCAAACCGTAAATGAGGTAACTGAAACTGGTGGCTTTGACTTTGGTGTGGTTGTTATAAAATATTACGAGGGATACATAAAAAATGATGAGTTCCTTCGCCGAAGTGCTTTAAAATGGTTGAAAGGAGAATACAGAACTAAAACCGAAGCTCGTCAGGATTTAGGTGTTCGTGAAATTGTAAATGATTTGAATTATTACGATATGCTTAAAAACTTCTGTCGCTTATTTGTTAGCATGGGTTACAGCGGTTTTATGATTAACCTTGATGAAGCAATAAACCTTTACAAGATTTCAACAGCAAACATGCGAGCTAAGAACTATGAAAAAGTTCTTTCAATTTTTAATGATTGCTTTCAAGGGAAAGTATCAAACTTGTTTATCAATTTTGCTGGAACTAAAGACTTCTTGGAAAATGAGCGACGTGGTTTATTTAGCTACGATGCTCTTAAAACTAGATTAGAAACTAATAAGTTTGAAACTTCAGAACATAGAGATTTAGCACAACCTGTAATCAAACTTGTTCCGTTAAATCACAATGAAATATTCGTCCTTCTAAAAAAACTGAAAGAAATATTCGATACGAATTTTGATGTTAGCATAAACATAAATGATGACGACATTCATTTGTTTATGGAAGAAATGTTTAATAAACCAGGTGCTGATGAATTTCTAACACCAAGGGAAGTAATTCGTGATTTTCTCAACATCTTAAGTATTCTAAGACAAAATCCAGATGCTGATAAAAAGTCGCTAATCTCGGATATTGAAATTACTGACGAAAGACCAGAAGAAGCACTTGTTGATGGAATAGAAGAATTGTAATGTCGTATAACCTATTATCAGAACCAATTCGTAAATATATCCGTGATAAACGGTGGGAATCGTTGCGTCCAATTCAGGCAGCAGCAATTTCGAAAATAATTTCGTCTGATAATAACTACATTCTTGCATCACGAACAGCATCAGGAAAAACAGAGGCAGCATTTTTACCAATTCTATCTAAAGCCGATTTTAATGCGGTAGGTGTTCAGGTGCTTTACATTTCTCCATTAATTGCATTAATAAATGACCAGTTCTATCGAATTGAAGATTTGTGTAAAGATTTGGAGATTTCGGTTACGAAATGGCATGGAGAAGCAAAGAAATCTTTAAAAACCAACCTGATAAAGAATCCAAACGGCATTGTTTTAATAACTCCTGAATCATTGGAAGCAATGTTTGTTAATGCTCCCTACAATGTTTCAACGTTATTTGGCAATTTGAAATATATCGTAATTGATGAAATCCATTCATTTCTTGGCGTTGACAGAGGATTACAGTTAATGTCAATCCTTTCAAGAATACAACAGGTCAACAGAAACAAAATAACTACAATAGGTTTATCAGCTACCATTGGAGACGATAATTACATTGAGGCTAAACGAATCACAGGTGATATTGATTCAACAAAAATTCTTTTAGATAGAGCAAAAAAAGAAACGGAAGCTAAATTCAAATATTTTAAGAATAGCTCTGCCGAATTATCCTTGGATTTGCTAAAGGATTTATACAAGGAAACAGCTTCAAATAAAGTGTTGATTTTCCCAAATAGCCGAGGAAGAACTGAAGAGGTTGCTGTAAAACTTCGCAAAATCTCAGATAGAGTAAACGGACATAAGTTCTATTACTCCCACCACTCTTCGGTTGATAAGGAAATTCGTGAGGGTATTGAGCATTTTGCAAAAAGCAATGAGCGATTTAATTTCTGCATTTCTTGTACTTCAACATTAGAACTTGGGATAGATATTGGCACAGTTGATAAGATTGTACAAATTGATTCTACGCATTCAGTTGCTTCATTGGTTCAACGAATTGGGCGAAGTGGACGACGAGAAGGAGAAAAAAGCATTGTCAACTTATATGCTACAGATAAATGGAGTTTGTTGCAATCATTAGCTTGTTGGAATCTTTATAAGTCTGAGTTTTTAGAGCCGATTAACACAGCTCAAAAACCTTTTGATATTCTTTTACATCAGTTATTATCAGTTGTAAAGCAACTTTCTGGTTGTTCAAGAACAGAATTATTTAAACGACTAAGAATTAATCCAACATTTATAGAGATTTCTGAAACCGAAATACAAAGCTTGATTGATAAGTTCATAGAACTGGACTATTTAGAAAAGGTTGACCGTGAACTGATACTTGGTATTGAAGGTGAAAATATTGTAAATTCTCGTGAGTTTTATAGTGTTTTCAAAACCGAACCAAATTTTAAAGTAATTCATTCGGGTAAAAAGATTGGAGATATTCCATTCTCTCCGCAGGTAAGGATTGACGAAAATATTCTACTTGCTGCAAAGATTTGGAAGATAAAAGATATTGACTTTAAAGGTTCAAAAATCATTGTAATTCCAGCTCGCGATGGAAAGAAACCAAAATTCTTCGGCGGAGGTGGTAATATTCATAAGCAGATTCGGGAAGAAATGCTTAGAATACTAAAAAGCAATGAAAATTACACCGAATTAGATGATAGCAGTAGTGAAGTTATTACCGAAATGAGGCATGATTTTAAAGGGTTTGCTATCAATGACTTTAAATATGATTGCCCTTTAATTGAAAAAGAAGGAAAGCTTTTATTATACACATTTACAGGTTCAAAGATTAATAAAAGTTTGAATTTCTTGTTAGCGTTAACAGGTATTGAACCATCCATTGATGACCATAGTAGTTCTTTTGAACTAGTAATAGATAAATCTGTATTTAGAGAACTGGTAAAAGAAGTCAACACGAAATATGAAAAGATTAACGATTACTTGATAGCAGAACTTAAAGAGAATGAATCATTAATTGGATTTTCTAAATGGGGAGAATTTTTACCATTGGAATATCAAGCTGATATTGTAAAAGAAAGATATTATGATTTTGAAAATGCTATTGATTTGATAAATAATATGAACTTAATTGAAACCGAGTGATATGCAGCCCACACAGCCAAGCACATTTGCAATTCGCACAAGCCAACACACGTCCAAAAATTACAAAAGAGCTTGTCTGTCTGCCACCGCTTTTTTGCCGACCCTAAAAACTATTTTTTTCGGGAACAGCAGTGCTTCGATTGAGCGATTTAGTGATTGTAAAAGACTGATAATTAACTAATAATGAATGAATACCAGCAGCTAATCGAGTAGGCAGCCGCTAGGCCATTAGCCTAGCGGAGAACCTCTCACACCACTGTACGTACGGGTCTCGTATACAGCGGTTCGTTAAGTTGTGGGGAAATTTTCTTGTAAATGTCAAGCATTGATTCGTAGCCACGCTTCTTCAATCGATCAAGAGTAATTGTAGTTCCAAGTATTGGACTTCGAGCAATTGCCCAACCTCCCATTCGAGAACGAGACCATGCATAGGCTTGACCCTGTTCTATTCCTAAACGAATCAGGTTTTTCCTTTTTCGTTCAGGCTTTTTCCAATGATGCCAGATACAATATCTGAGCCTGTTACGAACCCATCCATCAACATCTTGAAGTTTAACCAGCATACTAGCCATTCGGAAGTTGTTTACCCAACCTCTTTGAACCTCAGCAAGTTTTTGAATACGTTCTTCAAAACTCATAGGAGTCGTTTTGCGGGTGATGGTTTTTAGCTTTTGCTTTAAGTTTTTCCAACTCTTTTTGGAAACTACCAATTGATATTTGCCTCGTTCCCCTTTCTTGTAGGTTGGTACAAAGCCAAACCCTAAAAGGATGAAGTGAACTGGTCGGCGAATTCCACTCTTTTCCCTGTTGATTTTTAATTTTAGCTTGTCTCTTAAAAACTTGTAAATCGAATTCCCAACTTGTCGGGCTTGCGATTTTGTTTTAAAATAAATGCTAAAATCATCCGCATAGCGTACAAAGCGTAAGTTCTGGCGTTCCAGTTCTCTGTCCAGTTCATGCAACATGATATTGGACAAAAGAGGACTTAGTGGACTACCTTGTGGTACTCCTTTTCTTCGTTTGACCAGTTTGCCTTCAATTAAAATCGGGGCTCGCAGCCATTTACGAATCAGGCGCATTGTTTCTCTGCATTTTATCTTTCGATAAAGTAACTGCAATAGGTAGCAGTGATCCACTTCATCAAAGAAAGTTTGCAGGTCGATATCTACAATATGCTGAAAGCCATCGTTAATATATCCCTGTGCTTTCATGACTGCCTGATGCAGACTTCGCTTTGGTCGAAATCCAAAACTATTGTCTGAGAATTCAAACTCGAATTTTGCCGTGATGATCTGCAATACCGCTTGCTGAAGCAAACGATCGGTTACGGTCGGAATACCCAATAAGCGCATCTTTCCGTTCCCTTTTGGAATCTCCACACCTAAAATCGCATGGGGCAAATACTTTCCTGTACGAACCTTTTCAGTCAGCTCATCCCGATTAATCGACATGAGGTCTGTAAGTTTGGTTACAGGCATATGATCAACACCTGCAGAACCGTGGTTCTTTTGAACCCCGTACATGGCTCGTAATAAGTTCTTGCCTGTTAGTATTTGCTCAATCATTTTAATTACTTTTTCCCTGTTCCGCTTAATGCAAGGCTAGAATCATAAGAAAGCTTCCTTGCAACATTTGGAACAACTTAACGTTCAACCCTTCACTATTTTGTGAGACCTCCATGGTTTCTATTCATGGCTCGTTACCAATAGCTAATATGGTATCTGCTGACTTCTCAGTACAACTAACCCGTAGTTCCTGAGATATCCCCCGGTAAGAGCATTTTCCTTCCTCCAATTCCTGCCTGATCTACTACTTTGGTGTTTCTCTAAAAAAGAGTTAGGACGTCGACATGATGTGCTGCCTTATCCAACCTCATAGCCTCATATCAGGTTCCTGTTCGTCAGTACCGGATTTTGTAGTCTCGCTTCCTTCAGTGCATACCTCACGGTAAACCACCTTGCGACTTACTAATGCTTCCCAGAGTCACCTCGGCACATAAGGGACTTACACCCTCTGGAAAATTAACATACTTATTGTTAGCTCTTTTGACTAAATATTTGCATATTTAAACTTTTTCAAGAGCTTACAAATAAGTGTGCTCTTGCTCATGCAGGGCACACACACGCGGTCATAAAACATTGGGAGTTAAGAGGTTAATTAAACCTCAGTTCTCGCATCAAAGTTTATTGTATTTTGATAGTGAAGCAGCTCCGAATTTCCCAACGTTTCATACCGCCATCCGTTAGCAAACATTTAATCACCATTAAATTGATTAATACTAAAAATTGAATAAAGTGAATGAAAATTTAAGAATCCGTCGAATTGTTAGTATGCTTTTAGATCATTTTATTATGTGTATGATAATAGTACCTCCAATGATAATGCTTGCAACAACTGGAGAAGGTAAAACAGAAGGACTAGACAATAAATATGGAGTATTTATATTCTACTTTTTTATTTTCATTTATCTAAATAAAGATTTTTTCCAAGGAAAGAGCATCGCGAAAAGAATATTAGGATATCAAATAGTTGACCGAAAACGATGTGTAACCGCAAATGAATTTCAATGCTTTATTAGGAATCTTACCATTTGTATAGCTTGGCCTTTAGAAGTAATAATTAGCTTATTCAATCCACAAAGAAGAATAGGAGATTTTCTTGCAAATACTATGGTTATTAAAACTGAAAAACAAAAAATTAAATTAATTATTACTGATATAAAAACTGCCAAATTAAAGCTGAATTATATTGGCATTATACTAATAGCAATAGTTTACTTTTATGGACTTAACCTGTTATTTATTGAATGAAAAACGATTTGCTAATCGAGTAGATGGCCAGTGAGCTAACAGCCCACTGGTACACCTCTCACACCACCGTACGTACGGGTCTCGTATACGGCGGTTCGTTAGGTATCAGTGTCATCGCTCTTTACACCAACAACACCTTTGCCCGATTTTAGAATAAGGCTAGACTCAAATAAATGAGAGCTTCCTTATTGAATTTAAGACAACCTAACGTTCAGCCCTTCGCTACTTTGTGAGACCTCCACAGTTTCTATTTGTGGCTCATTTCCCGTAACTACTATGGCTTCTGCTGACTTCTTGTCATAACCAACTCGTGGTTGACAAGATCTCCCCTGGTAAGAGCATTTTCCTTCCTCCAATTCCTGCCTGATCTACTACTTTGGTGTTTCTCTAAAAAAGAGTTAGGACGTCGACATGATGTGCTGCCTTATCCAACCTCATAGCCTCATATCAGGTTCCTGTTCGTCAGTACCGGATTTTGTAGTCTCGCTTCCTTCAGTGCATACCTCACGGTAAACCACCTTGCGACTTACTAATGCTTCCGAGAGTCACCTCGGCACATAAGGGACTTGCACCCTCTGGAAAATTAACATACTTATTGTTAGCTCTTTTGACTAAATATTTGCATATTTAAACTTTTTCAAGAGCTTACAAATAAGTGTGCTCTTGCTCATGCAGGGCACACACAAAAGTTAAAATTAAAGGGCGGTGACGCTCAACTAGATAATGTAACAAAAACAATAAGCGTAAGCGGTTTTGATAAGGCAGTAGTTTTAAATCGCCCTCAAATTTTAGCAAGACCGTTGTGTGCCATTAGTAAAAACGACCTATTGACAAAGACAATTCAAATAATATTTAAGCATTACTTAATTGGATTGACCGCCATAATAATTGGAACGTGGATAATTGGAGAAATCCCAAGATGGTACACGATAGAACGAGATCTTATGGAGTGGATTGTTTCCATTATATCTATTCCGTTAATCGGACTGTTCTTCTCATGGAGGACAAAGATCCGACTTCAACGAACTGAACGAAAACTGTATTTCTATTCGGTTCTGATTCTCTTCATGACTTGGATATTAACATTGTATTCAAAAGCGGTTTTCACGGGACTTTACGCGACTTTTGAAAAAGGACAAGAGCAAGTTCTTGAAGCTATTGCAGGATATACAATTTATCAGCTTTGGATTTATGGCGGACTCGGACTAATCCATGGTTTAGTAGGCGGAATATTATTGAATTACGACTTGAAAAATAATTTAGAAAGAATAAAAAACGGCACACAATCGAGTAGATGGCCAGTGAGCTAACAGCCCACTGGTACACCTCTCACACCACCGTACGTACGGGTCTCGTATACGGCGGTTCGTTAGGTATCAGTGTCATCGCTCTTTACACCAACAACACCTTTGCCCGATTTTAGAATAAGGCTAGACTCAAATAAATGAGAGCTTCCTTATTGAATTTAAGACAACCTAACGTTCAGCCCTTCGCTACTTTGTGAGACCTCCACAGTTTCTATTTGTGGCTCATTTCCCGTAACTACTATGGCTTCTGCTGACTTCTTGTCATAACCAACTTGTGGTTGACAAGATCTCCCCTGGTAAGAGCATTTTCCTTCCTCCAATTCCTGCCTGATCTACTACTTTGCTGTTTCTCTAAAAAAGAGTTAGGACGTCGACATGATGTGCTGCCTTATCCAAGCTCATAGCCTCATATCAGGTTCCTGTTCGTCAGTACCGGATTTTGTAGTCTCGCTTCCTTCAGTGCATACCTCACGGTAAACCACCTTGCGACTTACTAATGCTTCCCAGAGTCACCTCGGCACATAAGGGACTTACACCCTCTGGAAAATTAACATACTTATTGTTAGCTCTTTTGACTAAATATTTGCATATTTAAACTTTTTCAAGAGCTTACAAATAAGTGTACTCTTGCTCATGCAGGGCACACACACGCAATATACGTAAGCCGGGTGATGTGGGTAATTAAAACTTTTGTACATTTAATAAAAATTGTAACGGGTTGATAAGTAGGTGCTCCGAAATCCTGGCCTCCGCATATTGCCACCGTTAGGTGCCATTAGACAAAACGCTACGAACGACTTAAACTTTAAATATGATTAAACAAATCAAAGATTCTCTTAGGGAATTATTTTTATTTTTTAGAAACCCAGATGATAAACCCTCGAGTAATCAGACATTAAGAGAAAAATCCTTAAAACTATTTTTGATTTTAATATTAGACCTTGCGATTGCGAGTCTATTTGCATTAGTATTATCAGCACTTGAGAAACAAGGATTGTTCTCAATGGAAAACCATAAGATAATAGAACTCCTAAAGTCAATGCCCAAGGGCGTAGTTTTTATTTCCTTTATAATTTTTGTACCAATTATTGAAGAACTTATATTCAGATTATATCTGCGATATAAAAACAATTATCTTCTTCGATTGATTGTTTCACTTTTTTATGTGGCAGGAAAAAACAGGAAAGAACGTATTGAAAAACAAATAAAGAAAGTATGGTATAAAAAATATGGTTATATATTTTATTTCTCCGCAATTTTGTTTGGGTTTGTACATATTTTCAACTTTAATTCAGACAAAAACCTATTACTACTTTTTCCTATAATAACTGCTCCACAAATATTCCTTGGATTGTTTGCTGGCTATTTAAGAGTACGTTTTAATTTGATTTGGGGATATTTTTTACATGCCATTCATAATTTGGTATTGCTTCTACCATTTCTCCTAGCAGGTAATAGTATTGGGTTATTAAATACTGATACAAACGAATATTCCATAAAAATAGAGGAGGTTTTTCAAAAGGATAATAAACAAGTAGCAAAATATTTTCCTGATTCAGTTTATTTTCAAAATTATAAGTTAAAGGATATTATCGCATACACGTCAAAAATGGATAATTGGTTGATTGAAGGAAACAACCTGGGCAAAATGAATCAAATACTTAATGTAGGATTTAAGAATAAAATAGATTCTAATTCGGTTGATAGACAGATTATTGAAAATGAATTGATTAGCTTATATAATTTTAAAATAGAAAATAAAAATAGAATTGATAGTGTTTGGACTATATTTATAGAGGATTCCTTAAAGCTAAATCAATTTAAAACAGATTCCATTAAAGGAAATTATTGGAGTTATTCAAATGACAGTGCAATCATTCATAGAGTTAATTTTGCAGGAATAGCTTTAGCAATACAAAACTCCCAAAAAAAGAAAGTATTTCTAAAAGACAATATTGCAGGAAGATTTAACATTAGACTAAATACTAAGAACTTAAAAGACCTTAGAATGGAATTAGATTCAATTTATGGTGTTAGTTTAGTTGAATCCATAGCAACAATTGAATATTTGAATATGAATTTTGAAAACAAAGAATAACGGCACCTAATCGAGTAGATGGCCAGTGAGCTAACAGCCCACTGGTACACCTCTCACACCACCGTACGTACGGGTCTCGTATGCGGCGGTTCGTTAGGTATCAGTGTCATCGCTCTTTGCACCAACAACACCTTTGCCCGATTTTAGAATAAGGCTAGTGTAAAGAATGCTAATTCCCCGAACTAATTTTTTGACCTATTTTCCTTTCTACTGCGTTAAGCTTTTTCGCCGTAGCTAAGGCTATGCCTGTAAACCTTGCCTTGTAAAAAGAAAAATATTTTCAAAAACTTTAATTCGTTTTATTAACACTCTTCACACTAGACTCAAATAAATGAGAGCTTCCTTATTGAATTTAAGACAACCTAAGGTTCAGCCCTTCGCTACATTGTGAGACCTCCACAGTTTCTATTTGTGGCTCATTTCCCGTAACTACTATGGCTTCTGCTGACTTCTTGCCATAACCAACTCGTGGTTGACAAGATCTCCCCTGGTAAGAGCATTTTCCTTCCTCCAATTCCTGCCTGATCTACTACTTTGGTGTTTCTCTAAAAAAGAGTTAGGACGTCGACATGATGTGCTGCCTTATCCAAGCTCATAGCCTCATATCAGGTTCCTGTTCGTCAGTACCGGATTTTGTAGTCTCGCTTCCTTCAGTGCATACCTCACGGTAAACCACCTTGCGACTTACTAATGCTTCCCAGAGTCACCTCGGCACATAAGGGACTTACACCCTCTGGAAAATTAACATACTTATTGTTAGCTCGTTTGATCAAATATTTGCATATTTAAACTTTTTCAAGAGCTTACAGATAAATGTGCTCTTGCTCATGCAGGGCACACACAAAAGTTAAAATTAAAGGGCGGTGATGCTCAACCAGATAATGAAACAAAAACAATAAACGCAAGCGGTGCTTGATAAGGTGGCGGTGGAATATCGCCCTCAAATTTTAGCAAAACCGTTGTGTGCAATAAGTGCAAGGGATACTGAATTGATTTTAATTTTAAAATAACAATGATATGGCAATGAAAAAAAAATATTTAATTATTGGATTATTAATTATTCTTTCATCAAAGGGATTTTGTCAGTTTGATAATTATATAAATGGCTATGTAGTTAAAGAGTCAAGAGACACTATTTTTGGAAAACTTAAAGATATGAGTGAGGAAAGAAGTTGTTTCAAAATAAAATTCATAGATTCCAATGGTAATAAGGTGAAATTTAAGGATGCCGAAGTATATGCGTATAAGAGAGGAACTGAATTATATTTCAAAAAAAGTTATGAACGTCCCATCTCTATTAGTAATATGCTGGGTTTTATGAAACTCATAGATACTGGGAAAGTTAAGTTGTTTCAATTTAGTTACGTGGTACAAAATGCAGGCACAATGAATGCAAATGGAGTAATGACAGGAGGGAGAAGTAGTTATCGACAAGATTATTATATAGAAAAAAATAATAGACTTTTGCTAGTCAGAAAAATGGGATTTAAGAATACAATGACAGAATACTTTTCTGACAATTCAGAATTAGCTGATAAAATTAGAAGTAAAGATCTGAAATATAGGGATATAAAGGAAATAGTACGAATGTATAATAGGAGTAAAGAGTAAATATTACTGCACACAATCGAGTAGATGGCCAATGAGCTAACAGCCCACTGGTACACCTCTCACACCACCGTACGTACGGGTCTCGTATACGGCGGTTCGTTAGGTATCAGTGTCATCGCTCTTTACACCAACAACACCTTTGCCCGATTTTAGAATAAGGCTAGACTCAAATAAATGAGAGCTTCCTTATTGAATTTAAGACAACCTAACGTTCAGCCCTTCGCTACATTGTGAGACCTCCACAGTTTCTATTTGTGGCTCGTTACCAATAGCTAATATGGTATCTGCTGACTTCTCAGTACAACTAACCCGTAGTTCCTGAGATATCCCCCGGTAAGAGCATTTTCCTTCCTCCAATTCCTGCCTGATCTACTACTTTGGTGTTTCTCTAATAAAGAGTTAGGACGTCGACATGATGTGCTGCCTTATCCAAGCTCATAGCCTCATATCAGGTTCCTGTTCGTCAGTACCGGATTTTGTAGTCTCGCTTCCTTCAGTGCATACCTCACGGTAAACCACCTTGCGACTTACTAATGCTTCCCAGAGTCACCTCGGCACATAAGGGACTTACACCCTCTGGAAAATTAACATACTTATTGTTAGCTCTTTTGACTAAATATTTGCATATTTAAACTTTTTCAAGAGCTTACAAATAAGTGTGCTCTTGCTCATGCAGGGCACACACACGCAATATACGTAAGCCGGGGGATGTGGGTGTTTTAAACTTTTGTACATTTACTCAAAACTGTAACGGTTTGACAAGTTGGAGCTTCGAAACCCCGGCCTCCGCATATTGCCACCGTTACCCACAAGCAAAAGAAACAGAAATATGAGAAAACTATTGACATTAACATTAGGACTTTTGGCAATTACTGCATTTGGACAGAAAAGTGAAAAAGTTGACTTAAAATGGAAAATCAATCCAGACGAAACTTTAAGTTACCAAACAGTAATGACTGAAATTGACACATCAACTGTTGAATTTAATTTCGGTGGATTATTTGATGCATTATCAGATAGTACAAATGAAAATACAGATGAAGCCAAAAAATTATTTGAAGAATTAAACAAATCTTTTAAGAATATTGATTTTGTTACAAACCTAACAAATAAAGGAAATGGTATAATTGACATCGTATTACAAACAAGACCAAAAGAAAAGATTGAAGAAGTTAAGACTGACACACTTGATGATAAAATGGCGGAAATGATGAAAATGATGCAATCAATGAATCAAGGCGTAATGTTAAGAGGTTCTGTTTACGAAACAGGTGGAATTCATAGTTTTTGGGTGAAGATTAACCAAAAGAATTTGATTTCACTATTTTTTGAACTTCCACAAAAACCAGTTGAAATTGGAGATACTTGGGAGTTAGAAATCAATTTGATTGCCAATGACCAGAATTTTGAATGTGATTCTGCATATAAAGTAAATAAAGTGACATTGACAGACTTAAAAACAAAAAATAATGAAACGATTGCAGTGTTAAAATATGAAATTGTTGAGTTTGTAGATGGAACTTTTAATTCCCCGTCATTTATGGGAAAAGGAGGACCAACTAAAACAATGATGAAATTTACTCATCAAGCAATTGCAGAATTTTCTATTGAGAAAGGACGTTGGATTTCATATGACGGAATTATGGGAATAGAAGCAACTGGTTTTATGACATCAAATGTGAAAAAGAAATTTGCCTTGATAGAAGAATAAATGCCAGTGGGTAATCGAGTAGGCAGCCGCTAGGCCATTAGCCTAGCGGAGAACCTCTCACACCACTGTACGTACGGGTCTCGTATACAGCGGTTCGTTAAGTTGTGGGGAAATTTTCTTGTAAATGTCAAGCATTGATTCGTAGCCACGCTTCTTCAATCGGTCAAGAGTAATTGTAGTTCCAAGTATTGGACTTCGAGCAATTGCCCAACCTCCCATTCGAGAACGAGACCATGCATAGGCTTGACCCTGTTCTATTCCTAAACGAATCAGGTTTTTCCTTTTTCGTTCAGGCTTTTTCCAATGATGCCAGATACAATATCTGAGCCTGTTACGAACCCATCCATCAACATCTTGAAGTTTAACCAGCATACTAGCCATTCGGAAGTTGTTTACCCAACCTCTTTGAACCTCAGCAAGTTTTTGAATACGTTCTTCAAAACTCATAGGAGTCGTTTTGCGGGTGATGGTTTTTAGCTTTTGCTTTAAGTTTTTCCAACTCTTTTTGGAAACTACCAATTGATATTTGCCTCGTTCCCCTTTCTTGTAGGTTGGTACAAAGCCAAACCCTAAAAGGGTGAAGTGAACTGGTCGGCGAATTCCACTCTTTTCCCTGTTGATTTTTAATTTTAGCTTGTCTCTTAAAAACTTGTAAATCGAATTCCCAACTTGTCGGGCTTGCGATTTTGTTTTAAAATAAATGCTAAAATCATCCGCATAGCGTACAAAGCGTAAGTTCTGGAGTTCCAGTTCTCTGTCCAGTTCATGCAACATGATATTGGACAAAAGAGGACTTAGTGGACTACCTTGTGGTACTCCTTTTCTTCGTTTGACCAGTTTGCCTTCAATTAAAATCGGGGCTCGCAGCCATTTACGAATCAGGCGCATTGTTTCTCTGCATTTTATCTTTCGATAAAGTAACTGCAATAGGTAGCAGTGATCCACTTCATCAAAGAAAGTTTGCAGGTCGATATCTACAATATGCTGAAAGCCATCGTTAATATATCCCTGTGCTTTCATGACTGCCTGATGCAGACTTTGCTTTGGTCGAAATCCAAAACTATTGTCTGAGAATTCAAACTCGAATTTTGCCGTGATTATCTGCAATACCGCTTGCTGAAGCAAACGATCGGTTACGGTCGGAATACCCAATAAGCGCATCTTTCCGTTCCCTTTTGGAATCTCCACACCTAAAATCGCATGGGGCAAATACTTTCCTGTACGAACCTTTTCAGTCAGCTCATCCCGATTAATCGACATGAGGTCTGTAAGTTTGGTTACAGGCATATGATCAACACCTGCAGAACCGTGGTTCTTTTGAACCCCGTACATGGCTCGTAATAAGTTCTTGCCTGTTAGTATTTGCTCAATCATTTTAATTACTTTTTCCCTGTTCCGCTTAATGCAAGGCTAGAATCATAAGAAAGCTTCCTTGCAACATTTGGAACAACTTAACGTTCAACCCTTCACTATTTTGTGAGACCTCCATGGTTTCTATTCATGGCTCGTTACCAATAGCTAATATGGTATCTGCTGACTTCTCAGTACAACTAACCCGTAGTTCCTGAGATATCCCCCGGTAAGAGCATTTTCCTTCCTCCAATTCCTGCCTGATCTACTACTTTGGTGTTTCTCTAAAAAAGAGTTAGGACGTCGACATGATGTGCTGCCTTATCCAACCTCATAGCCTCATATCAGGTTCCTGTTCGTCAGTACCGGATTTTGTAATCTCGCTTCCTTCAGTGCATACCTCACGGTAAACCACCTTGCGACTTACTAATGCTTCCCAGAGTCACCTCGGCACATAAGGGACTTACACCCTCTGGAAAATTAACATACTTATTGTTAGCTCTTTTGACTAAATATTTGCATATTTAAACTTTTTCAAGAGCTTACAAATAAGTGTGCTCTTGCTCATGCAGGGCACACACAATGTATAATAATAATAGCCGAAATATTAGTAAATTCAAGGGTTGTAGCCCGCTTCAACCTTCTTGTAACTTGACAGGAAAGTGCCACGCAGTCGGCTACTATTCTTATACTCACCGTTGTGGTTCATTAAGACAAGATGGAACAAGAGAATAAAAAAACATATAAGTCGCCAGATAATAAACACATATTTGAATTCATATATGAGAGTGAAATTAGGTTTGGCCCAGCTTATTATAAACTACAACTAGACGGGAAGGTGATCTCCAAAAGAATCTTTGGATTTGAATTTAAGTGGCATCCCGAATCAAAATATCTTGCTTTAGAAGAGTGGTTAACTACTAGTTATCAAAAAGGTCCGATTACAAGCTTGACAATTGTCGATCTTGAAAAAAGACGTTTTGCAAGAATTTCAAAAGCGGAAAAAGGATTTATAAAGCCATTAAGATTTGAAGGAGACTTGGTAATTTTTGAGAAGGTGTTTCTTGCCGAAGGAAAGAAGTCTGAATATGAAATAAATTTAAAAGACATTGAAAATTGGGACAAGTAATATTCTACTATGAGATATCACTTAGAATAATTTGAAAAAGTGATAAGATCAAAAATAAAAACGAAACCACAATCGAGTAGGCAGCCGCTAGGCCATTAGCCTAGCGGAGAACCTCTCACACCACTGTACGTACGGGTCTCGTATACAGCGGTTCGTTAAGTTGTGGGGAAATTTTCTTGTAAATGTCAAGCATTGATTCGTAGCCACGCTTCTTCAATCGGTCAAGAGTAATTGTAGTTCCAAGTATTGGACTTCGAGCAATTGCCCAACCTCCCATTCGAGAACGAGACCATGCATAGGCTTGACCCTGTTCTATTCCTAAACGAATCAGGTTTTTCCTTTTTCGTTCAGGCTTTTTCCAATGATGCCAGATACAATATCTGAGCCTGTTACGAACCCATCCATCAACATCTTGAAGTTTAACCAGCATACTAGCCATTCGGAAGTTGTTTACCCAACCTCTTTGTAATTCTTTCAGTTTTTGAATACGTTCTTCAAAACTCATAGGAGTCGTTTTGCGGGTGATGGTTTTTAGCTTTTGCTTTAAGTTTTTCCAACTCTTTTTGGAAACTACCAATTGATATTTGCCTCGTTCCCCTTTCTTGTAGGTTGGTACAAAGCCAAACCCTAAAAGGATGAAGTGAACTGGTCGGCGAATTCCACTCTTTTCCCTGTTGATTTTTAATTTTAGCTTGTCTCTTAAAAACTTGTAAATCGAATTCCCAACTTGTCGGGCTTGCGATTTTGTTTTAAAATAAATGCTAAAATCATCCGCATAGCGTACAAAGCGTAAGTTCTGGAGTTCCAGTTCTCTGTCCAGTTCATGCAACATGATATTGGACAAAAGAGGACTTAGTGGACTACCTTGTGGTACTCCTTTTCTTCGTTTGACCAGTTTGCCTTCAATTAAAATCGGGGCTCGCAGCCATTTACGAATCAGGCGCATTGTTTCTCTGCATTTTATCTTTCGATAAAGTAACTGCAATAGGTAGCAGTGATCCACTTCATCAAAGAAAGTTTGCAGGTCGATATCTACAATATGCTGAAAGCCATCGTTAATATATCCCTGTGCTTTCATGACTGCCTGATGCAGACTTCGCTTTGGTCGAAATCCAAAACTATTGTCTGAGAATTCAAACTCGAATTTTGCCGTGATTATCTGCAATACCGCTTGCTGAAGCAAACGATCGGTTACGGTCGGAATACCCAATAAGCGCATCTTTCCGTTCCCTTTTGGAATCTCCACACCTAAAATCGCATGGGGCAAATACTTTCCTGTACGAACCTTTTCAGTCAGCTCATCCCGATTAATCGACATGAGGTCTGTAAGTTTGGTTACAGGCATATGATCAACACCTGCAGAACCGTGGTTCTTTTGAACCCCGTACATGGCTCGTAATAAGTTCTTGCCTGTTAGTATTTGCTCAATCATTTTAATTACTTTTTCCCTGTTCCGCTTAATGCAAGGCTAGAATCATAAGAAAGCTTCCTTGCAACATTTGGAACAACTTAACGTTCAACCCTTCACTATTTTGTGAGACCTCCATGGTTTCTATTCATGGCTCGTTACCAATAGCTAATATGGTATCTGCTGACTTCTCAGTACAACTAACCCGTAGTTCCTGAGATATCCCCCGGTAAGAGCATTTTCCTTCCTCCAATTCCTGCCTGATCTACTACTTTGGTGTTTCTCTAAAAAAGAGTTAGGACGTCGACATGATGTGCTGCCTTATCCAACCTCATAGCCTCATATCAGGTTCCTGTTCGTCAGTACCGGATTTTGTAGTCTCGCTTCCTTCAGTGCATACCTCACGGTAAACCACCTTGCGACTTACTAATGCTTCCCAGAGTCACCTCGGCACATAAGGGACTTGCACCCTCTGGAAAATCAACATACTTATTGTTAGCTCGTT
The DNA here is from genome assembly GCF_965230805.1 of Marinifilum sp. Lineage (NCBI taxonomy): Bacteria > Pseudomonadati > Bacteroidota > Bacteroidia > Marinilabiliales > Marinifilaceae > Marinifilum > Marinifilum sp. The sequence continues at coordinate 442,127 of NZ_OZ246019.1, forward strand.
TGATCAAATATTTGCATATTTAAACTTTTTCAAGAGCTTACAAATAAGTGTGCTCTTGCTCATGCAGGGCACACACAATTTGTAAACGTAATGCGAGCAAACGTGGAGTATGAAAGGGCTGTGGGTTTAAGTAGCCCCGCAAATTTAATTTCTTAACGAAATGAAATTTGTATTAAAGGTGTTTAAAAATTAAATTCGCTACTTAGTAAACCGTAAACGTAGAAAGCTTTAAGTTCGCACTACGCTTACAATAACGTTGTACACCATAAAAAAGACGAAAAAAATGAATGTTGAAATTAGACCATTGACCAAAGATTTAAAAGACGATTACTTGTCTCTTTTTGATAATATGATTCATAAAGAAAACCCTGAATGGTCAAAATGTTATTGTAATGACTATCATTTCCTCGGAGATGTCGAAACTTGTACACGTGATATGAGTCGCTCATTGATAATTAATCGCATAGATGAGAACGAGCTACAAGGTTATTTGGTTTTTGAGAATGGTAAACCGATTGGATGGTGTAATGCAAACAATAGATTAAATTATCAACGATTATTAAGAGATTTTGATTTGATCGATAATCCAAATGATAAAGTTTGCTCAGTTGTTTGTTTTTTAATCCACCCTGATTACAGAAGAAAGGGGATTTCTCAAAAGCTTCTTGAAAGAGTCATTGAGGATTATTCGAATACAGACTATGATTATCTTGAAGCATATCCGAGAAAAGGAAAATCGGGTGAAAATAATTTCAAAGGTCCTATGGAATTATATAAAAGAAACGAATTTCTAATGCACAAGGAGTATGATAATTATTATGTGATGAGAAAAAAACTAAAATAAATACGGTGTACAATCGAGTAGATGGCCAGTGAGCTAACAGCCCACTGGTACACCTCTCACACCACCGTACGTACGGGTCTCGTATACGGCGGTTCGTTAGGTATCAGTGTCATCGCTCTTTACACCAACAACACCTTTGCCCGATTTTAGAATAAGGCTAGACTCAAATAAATGAGAGCTTCCTTATTGAATTTAAGACAACCTAACGTTCAGCCCTTCGCTACTTTGTGAGACCTCCACAGTTTCTATTTGTGGCTCATTTCCCGTAACTACTATGGCTTCTGCTGACTTCTCAGTACAACTAACCCGTAGTTCCTGAGATATCCCCCGGTAAGAGCATTTTCCTTCCTCCAATTCCTGCCTGATCTACTACTTTGGTGTTTCTCTAAAAAAAGAGTTAGGACGTCGACATGATGTGCTGCCTTATCCAAGCTCATAGCCTCATATCAGGTTCCTGTTCGTCAGTACCGGATTTTGTAGTCTCGCTTCCTTCAGTGCATACCTCACGGTAAACCACCTTGCGACTTACTAATGCTTCCCAGAGTCACCTCGGCACATAAGGGACTTACACCCTCTGGAAAATTAACATACTTATTGTTAGCTCTTTTTACTAAATATTTGCATATTTAAACTTTTTCAAGAGCTTACAGATAAGTGTGCTCTTGCTCATGCAGGGCACACACAATGTGTATAATGCATAAGGGTTTCAGAGATTCTCAAAGGGTATCACCCGCATCATTTTTGGGTGGTAAGTTGATAGGTTTGAAGTCCGCAATCCCTTACGAAATAATACACTCAAGGTTGCCGTTCATCGCATAATGTAGTACAAATAATATAAGTTGGATCAGAATTGTATATTTGTACAAACGTTAATTCGATTAAACAACATGACAAGTAAATCTCAGATAGAAGTTGAAAATAAGCTGATTTCAATAGTTAAACAAGATGCGCAAGACTATATTAACTTGACTGATATGGTTCGAGATGAGGAAGGTTCTGACCATATTCGTAACTGGATGAGAAATCGCAATACAGTAGAGTTCATTGGATTATGGGAATCTTTAAATAATCCGAATTTTAAACATGTCGAATTCGACACCTTTAGAAAACAAGCAGGACTCAATAATTTCAATTTGACTCCTAAAAAGTGGATTAAAGCTACAAATGCAATTGGAATTATTTCAAAGTCCGGGAGATACGGAGGGACTTATGCTCACAAGGATTTAGCATTTGAGTTTGGTTCATGGATTAGCCCGATGTTTAAGCTATTGTTGATTAAGGAATATCAGCGATTAAAAGAAATTGAGAGTAATCAGTATAATCTTGAATGGAATGTTAAACGGATTCTAACTAAAACAAACTACCAAATTCATACTGATGCAATAAAAGATTGCATATTACCTGAGAAAAACTACGACAAGGATAAAGAATGGTTAATTTATGCAGAAGAAGCAGATTTGTTGAATGTTGCGTTATTCAAATGCACTGCGAAAGATTGGCGAGATGTGAATCCTGTTAAGGCAAAAAAAGGAATGAATATTCGTGATTTTGCTAGCATAAATGAATTGGTAGTTTTAGCAAACCTTGAGAATCTCAATTCGATTCTAATTCGCAATCAGATTGATAAGCGAGAAAGATTTGAACAATTAAGAGACATTGTTCAAGTACAATTAAAATCACTTGATGAAAAGGATTTTATGAAAGCTTTGAAAAAAGTATCAGAAGACATTTATATTGAGAACAAGAAGAAATTGGAATAAACAACGAAACAGCAATCGAGTAGGCAGCCGCTTGGCCATTAGCCTAGCGGAGAACCTCTCACACCAATGTACGTACGGGTCTCGTATACAGCGGTTCGTTAAGTTGTGGGGAAATTTTCTTGTAAATGTCAAGCATTGATTCGCAGCCCCGCTTCTTCAATCGATCAAGGGTCATTGTAGTTCCAAGTATTGGACTTTGAGCAATTGCCCAACCTCCCATGCGAGAACGAGACCATGCATAGGCTTGGTAAGGAAAAATAGATACTGAACTTTACCAAAAAATATTGAGAATTAAGAAAATAGCGCAATGAAAATCATAAAATGGAATAACATAAAAATTGAATTGGAAAGATTATTCAATTTTCGAAAAGAGAAATTTTTTTTATCAAAACTCATTGCAAATTTTGAAAAGTTAGCTGAAAAGGGAGAAAATATACCATTTAAAATAACGGAAATACGCAGAAAAGGATTTGAAGTTAAAGTTGCTGGATTATTTGGCTTTATTTCATTTAACCATATGCCTTGGAAATATGGAAACCATAATTATTGGAGTGCTGTTTATCCTTCAATAAAAGGAAAGGTCTTCTTTGCGAAAACACATCAATTCCGTAAAAAGCCACTGACAATCATCCTGGATGGAGAGGTTGCTCAGTTCAAAAAATACGGATTAAATGAAAGAGATAAATATAAGGGGATAATAATCAACAAAACAAAATATGGAGTATTTATAGATATTGGCTTTCATTTCAACTGGAACTGCGGATCAATTGTTGGAATGGTTCATAAATCAAATTTTGCTCCAGTCGAAATATTTGAAGTTTTACAAATCGGTGATACAATTGAATCATTCTTTTTGGGGAGTAACAATAAAGAACAACTTCTTTTTGGTGACAACAGCGTTTCAAAAGAATGGCTTAACGGAGAAGTTGAAAAATTGATTGGGGATATTTTACCTGTAAAGGTTGTCAAAAGCAATAGTGACAAAACGGATTATTTAGTAAATGGAAAATACAATGCAACATTACCGCCAAAGTCATCAATCTATCCTACAAAAAAGCAATTAATCAAAAACGCCATAAAGAATTTAAAAAATGGGGATGTAATACATTGTGAAGTTTTAAAAATTGATAAGCTCAATAATACATTGCAATTAAAATGGGATTTCGCACATGAAATTGACGCGATCATTTCAAGGACATATGATCAAGATAATGAATTAAAAAATCAAATAAATGAGTTTAAAAAAGGTAATAACTCAATCGAAAATATTGCAAACAAAGAGATAATTGAAAAATTAAGAAAAAATACATTTGGTAATCGACTAGATGACCAGTAAGCTAAAAACCTCACCAGAACACCTCTCCCACCGACTTCTCCTAAAGATCTCATATACAGCGGTTCGTTAAATTGCGGGAAATTTTCTTGTAAATGTCAAGCATTGATTCGTAGTCTCGCTTCTTCAATCGATCAAGGGTAATTATAGTTCCAAGTATTGGACTTTGAGCAATTGCCCAACCTCCCATTCCAGAACGAGACCATGCATAGGCTTGACCCTGTTCTACTCCTAAAACCTTACTTTTTTTTGACAGTCTCTTTTCTGTGTTGAGTTTGAATCAAGGATTATACAAATCCGGATTAAAGAAATTCATGATAGATTTTATCATCTCTATTTTAACATTGGCTTTTTTGTGATGGGGATCAAGGTCGGTTGTTAGCAAATACGCACTTAATGCATCAGTTAGTTTTCCCGTTCGGTGATAGAGCTCGCCAATTTGAAATTGAGCCTCAACATGATTTGGTTCAAATACCAAAACCGATTTGTATTTTGCAATTGCTGCATCAATTTTTTCAGCCTGGGCCAAATTTGCAGCTTCCACCATTAAATTTTCCAATTCCTTGCTCATATTCCAATCATTTACCACACTTTCTTTGGCGCAAATGTATACAATAGCCTTTATCAATCAAAGCATATCATCCCGATTATATCGGTTTTACAATCAAACGAGCATGATTAAAACAATTATTAAACATACAAGGCAATGATTATTTTAATCGAAGGTTTATAGTGGCATAGCTTCTCTTAAAAGCCTGATGGCACATTGAATAAATTTATAATCTATTGATTATATCTACCAGCCTCTCAATTTCGATCGGTTCATCATCAAGTCTCAATTGCACTATCGGATCTATTTTGTAAGTTTACAGGTCAAATCTAAAATCAAGCAAAACAACAATGACAAAACAACATTGGAAACCCGGAACCATGGTTTATCCCATACCAGCAGTAATGGTTAGTTGCGGATCGAAACCTGAAGATTATAATATCATTACCATTGCTTGGACAGGAACCATTTGCAGCGATCCTGCCATGTGTTACATATCAATACGAAAAAACAGACACTCCCACCATATCATTAAAGAATCAGGCGAATTTGTAATCAACCTAACAACAAAAGATTTAGCATTTGCTACTGATTGGTGTGGTGTAAAATCGGGCAAAGAATTCAACAAGTTCGAAGAAATGAAGCTTACTCCCGCTCCATCAAGAGAAATAGCGGCTCCCATTATCGAGGAATCGCCATTAAGCATTGAGTGCAAGCTTAAGAATATTGTAGAATTGGGGTCGCACGACATGTTTATTGCCGAAGTGGTAAATGTTCAGGCCGATGAAAGATTTATCAATCCCAAAACAGGAAAGTTTTTGCTTAGCAAAGCACGTCCTATTGCTTATTCGCATGGATATTACTTTGAGTTGGGAAAACTGATTGGTCAGTTTGGTCATTCGGTAATGAAAAAGAAGACAAGGGAAAACAAAAAGAAGAAATAACAAAATACCGGCCTTTTAAGCCGGTATTTCTATTTCATATTATCTGCATTTTCCGTTTATCGAATTCTATCTAAAGATCGAATCATCGCTTCATCTTTTCCAATATTTCTTAAAGCAAGATAACTTAAAATTAAGGCAACCAATGGAAATACATTGATTACACTGTAATTAGCAATCGCATCTAATTCTTTAAGCTGACTGTTAATGCTGTAATAAATCAATCCCGTCGATCCCAACATGCAGATCATATTAAAAATGGTTAAACGAATCTGAATCATCCTCTTTTTGTATAAGAAAATGCTTATCAAACCAATTAAAATGATTAAAGATAATAAAAATGCAATCGGATAAGCTACAAATAATGAAGGTGCACCCTCTTCAATTGATGGAATTCCCCTGTATAAAAACTCAAGGGTTTGACCCGAAGGATCTTTCAAGTGCGCCAACGGAAAAAAGAACATGAGTCCGATTAAAACTGCGCTTCCCAGCAAGTATAAAGTTTGTATTCTTTGTATCATACTTATATAATTTTTGTACAAATTTAATTTTAATAACAAAAGCAGCAAATTTTCATTTGCTGCTTTTAACCATCATTACTTAATACTAACTAATACACTTAATCCTCGACTAAAAAGAATTCCCCTAAAACTCTTCAAAACCATATTCATAAGCTTCTACGGCAAGTTAGGTTCCGTAAAATTTAAGTAGGTTTACCATTAACCTTTTCTCTTTAACGACACGTAGTCGATATAATATAGCACCCTCAGCGACACGCTATTAAATTGTGTCGCATCAAATGTGTTCTTTAAGTTATTTACAAATCGATGAGCCACTTTCTCATCACTATCAAAAATGGAATTTTTCCAAACCAAAGCCAATTCACTACCCGGAGCAAACCTCCAGGAGTATACCATATCAATATTAAAGCTATTGAAATTCACGTCATGATTCTCCTTATAATCAGAATCAGCCACCCTTCCATTGTTCTTTAGGGTATAAAAGTCCTCATACTCAGCCTTAGCCCAATAATGTCGGGCACGAAAAGACAAAGAACTTTTATTGTTGAAAATAAAATTGGCTCTTAGTCTATTTTCCAAATAGGATGTATTTCGCTCCCCAATAAACACCGTATATAAACCATCATTTTCCTCCCTACTAGCATAACCCAATTCATTAAGCGATCTATCCCATTCTAACTTATAATCCATAGTAAAACGATCGCTAAAGCGATATCTTGGTTCAATTTCGAGAGAGAATGTTTTTAATTCATCCGTTGATAATCTCTTCCCATAATCTCCACTTATATCAATGGCAAATTCTCTTCGATAATCAGATGAAAACCATCCGCCTATAAATGCTGAAGATCCTTTTCTCAAGCTCATTCCTGCAACTCTAGGCTCATTATAATCATATTGATGAAGAGGCCTAAAATTACCATAAATACCTACTGCTGTATGATCTTTAAACATTACACGAGTGTTATAGAAAATTGTAAATCGCGCATATCGCTTGGGCTCATATCTCGATTCGTGATGAAAACTAACTTTTGCACTGCGCTCCAGTATGATTCCTTTTGGCTCATGGTTTGAATAGTAAAAATTCAAATTGTTATTGATTTGATTGTTACGAGATAAGAATCCCATATCATTCGGATTGTAATCACCAGATATCATACGATGGTAAAAATCCCAGGTAAACTTGCCGCTTATTTTACCAAATTCAAGTTCATGATAGTGACCATTCTGATCATCTCCATCATCAATCATTCTTTTAGAAAATATTCCCTTCCCAACCAATCGATGAGTTCTTTTTCCATTTTTGAAAACAAATTCGGTTCCAGTAACATTTGCCATATAATCTATCTCTGGAACATACCGGTTTGTATTAAAGAAACTCAAATAAGATTCGTTCTTTAAACTCTTATCAAGTACCAACATATTATAATTGGTAAAAGCTTGCGTTTTTACTTTTCTCGAATCTCCGGTAAGCGTATCCTTAATAGTGGCATAGGTATTTCTAGTCATCGCATTTAATGCGCCAATTCCCAAACCATTCAAATTTCTGCCTGATACTTTACTTGCATTAATTATTTTAGATTCAACTGGATTTTCTGTTACAATCTCATTGACTCCCAAATCATCAGAAGCCATCCATTTATTCATTGGTCTTCCCCCAATTCTTCTTGAATAAAAAATATTCCCACGATTAAAGAGCTCAGTTGCTTCAGTAAAAAACTGCCGCTTCTCATCAAACTTGGTTTCGAATGGAGATAGGTTCAAAATTTCATCATCAGATTGTACTTGTCCAAAATCGGGAATCAGCATCATGTCTAAAGTATAGCTCTCGTTGATACCATATTTTAAATCCAAACCACCTCGATATTTATTTTCCCATTTCGATTCATCAGAAGATTTCTCGATATAAGTTGAAAAATAGGGTGTAAAAGATAAACGAACCGGAGGATTTACATTCTTTATTCCTTTTAATACTCCACTCTGGTTAATCCAACCATTCTCTTCCCTATCGATAAAATTCCAGGTTATCTTTTCACGTACTTTCTGTATGTTTCTAATTACATTCAATCCCCAAACCTGAACATCTTTCTTTGGGAATCGAAGAGCCGAATAAGGTATTTCAAATTCAGCACTCCATCCTGTTCCATTAATAGTGGTAGCACTTTTCCAAACTCCATCCCAACTTGAATCTTCTTGGTTATTTACCACTTTAGCATCCCACTGCACTCCTGCCGGAGTAATTGCAAACTCAAATGCATCCAAACCATTGTTAAATGGATCAATCAACACCAATATAAAATCAGCATTGTTCAATTCATCTCTTTTACTAAGTTCATTAAAAATGCTATCAGGATCCGAATCGTACATCATTACACCAACAAATAGTGCATCGTCGGTGTATGCAAATTTTACTTCTGTTTTATAATTAGTGGGACCTCCGTTATCTGGTTCATGCTGAACAAAATCAGTTGCGACAGGCACACCTTTCCAAATCTCATCATCGAGTTTACCGTCGATAATAGGCCTATTCGTTACACGCACTGAACGAATTTCCTTCTTTTTAAGATTAACACTGTATCCAGGCAATGCCATAATAGTTAACAATAATAATAAAATTAGTAGGGGTAATCTATTCATAGTTTGGTTTAGTAATAATGGTTCCGATAGCTCTATTTTAATTTGTTGCCCAACATCTCCTTATCATACAACATGCCAAGAAAATTTAAATGTTGTAAATCAGTCCATTTAGTTAAGTTTAAACTTTTCTAAACTGAACGATTTCGGCATGCTCATGTTCGATAATGAACACAAAAAAAAGCCGCCTGAACAATCAAGCGGCTTCAAAAAATATATCTTTAGCTTAGTTATTTCCAAGAATCAATGGCATTCCTTCTTTACCACTACCAATTACAACCACTTTAGCATTTGGAGATTCTGAAAGTGTAATTGTAGCTTCAATTCCGCGCATTTTTAAAAGCGCTGGAGTTAAACTACTGTTGATAATCTTATTCGCTCTGGCTTCCCCTTCAGCGGCAATTCTCTTTCTTTCGGCCTCACTCTTTTCTTTTTCCAGTTTAAACTGATATGCTAAAGCTTCCTGTTCTTGCTGAAGCTTACTTTCAATCGCTACTTTAATCTTTTCAGGCAAGTTAATCGAACGAATCAACAAAGCACGCATTTGAATATTATTATTCTTTAGAATCTGTGATGTTTCTTGAATGATTGCTTCTTCAACCTCTTTTCTCTTAGTAGAATAAATTTCTTCCGCAGTGTATCTACCTGCAACTTGTCGAACCGATGAACGAACTTCCGGAATGACCAACTGACTGATATAGTCCTTCCCAAAAATTTCGTGTAAATATCCAATTTTGTTATAAACAGGATTAAAACGGACAGAAACATCGATATTTACGGACAAACCATTTTTATCCAACACATCCATGGTTTCTTCACTTTTCTGCTCTCTTACATCATAAACATGCATATCATTCCAAGGTGCAATAATATGGAATCCAGGCATAAATACATTTTCCTTATCCAATCCACCTGAGAATTTTCTGAATATAACTCCTCGTTCACCTGGTTGAAGTGTTAAAAACATACTTGAGCCCGATAAAATTAGGACAACAGCAAAAAATGCCAAAACAATTAAAAAATAGGGTTGCTTCTTCATGATCTTGTATTTATAATTCAATTTTCAGTTAAATATAGTACAATAATACCAGTTTTATCATGAAATGAGCCCAAAATTGTTTTGAGAATTTTGAGTATAGTCAAGGAAAGAAAATAGTGACATAGCGATATTTTTTTCACGAATATTAACGCAAAAAGACAAAAGAAAGCGACTTATTTCATGGTAACACTGTTGTATTATTAAAATTTAGGAATTTGACAGATTCTTAACGTTAAGAAAACTTCCAATTTAGAGGAATACAATTTGTTAGTTTGTAGATTAAAAAATTATATCTAGATTCAGTTCTTTGCTATCAAATTTAAGAATATGGAAAAAATCAAATCATCAGAACTAATTATCAACCCCGACGGAAGTGTATTTCACTTACACCTTCGTCCCGAACATCTAGCCGATACGGTTATTTTGGTTGGAGATCCCGGAAGAGTAGAATTGGTTGCCAGCTTCTTTGATGAAGTGGAATGCACAATTTCTAATCGTGAATTTGCAACTACAACCGGAACCTATAAAGGGAAAAGGTTTTCGGTTTTATCAACTGGAATTGGTACCGATAACATCGATATCGTAGTTAATGAATTGGATGCCTTGGCTAATATCGATTTAGAAAACAGAACTATAAAAACTGAACACAAAAGTCTTAATCTTGTTAGAATTGGAACATCAGGTGCTTTACAAGCTAATATACCTGTTGATTCGTTCTTGCTTTCAAAAAGATCAATCGGCTTTGATGGCATGCTTAATTTTTATGCTGACCGTGACCATGTTTCAGATCTTGATTTTGAGAAGTCGTTCAAAGATTTTGTGAATTGGGACGAAAAACTGGCTTCACCATACGTTGTTCCGGCATCTAAAGATCTTATAAACCTGCTTGACGGAAACGATATGGTAAAAGGAGTAACTATTTCGGCAAACGGATTTTATGGTCCACAAGGCAGAATTTTGCGATTACAAACTCTCGATCCGGATTTGAATGATAAAATAGAAGAGTTCGATTTTAAAGGTGAACAAATTACAAATTATGAAATGGAAAGCTCAGCTATTTTTGGTTTGTCGGCAATGCTGGGACACAATGCTGCTGCGATTTGTGTAATCATTGCCAATCGCATCACCAAAGATGCGAGTAAGGATTACAAGCCAACTATAAAGCGCCTGATCAAAGTCGTTCTCGACAGACTTAGCTAGATCGGTTTTAGCCTAATTTTCATAGAAATAGCCCATAAGATTGTTTTTGCTTATGGGTTTTCTTATATTTAGCAGGGTCAAAACTTTAAGTTATGAATGAGAATAAACTCACTGCTCTATTATCCTTGTTAGACGATCCAACGCCGGAAATCTATAAAAGAATCGAAAATGAGTTGATTAACTTTCCTATTTCTATTATTCCTCAACTCGAAGATTACTGGCTGGACTCGAAAAGCACATTACTTCAGGAACGACTTGAGCAAGTCATCAATAAAATTCAGTTCTCCCAAGTAAAGAAAGAGCTGACAAACTGGGGTAAATCAGAATCACCCAACTTAATTGAAGGAGCCATTCTGGTAAATAAAAGTTGCAATCCATATCTGATTACTGAACCAATTCGGAAAGCAATCAAAAAAATTAAAAAAGATGTGTGGCTTGAATTAAACAACCATTTAACAGCATTAGAAAAAATAAAAATTCTCAATCATTTTTTCTACAACATCTACAATTATCAAACTCTATCACCTAATCAACCTACCAATTGGGATAGTGATATTAGAACAGTATTATCGCAAAAACAAGGTAACTATGTAATTATTTCAATTATTTATGCAGGAATTGCGCAAGAGTTAGGCATGCCCGTTTATGGCATACATTTGCCCGATAGTATACTTTTGTGTTATATCGACAAAATGGATGAATCATCGAAAAAGGAAGATGTCCTGTTCTACATAAACCCTATCGACAAGGGTAAAGTTTTTGGACGAACAGAACTACAGTTTTTAATTGAATCAAAAAAAATAGTAAATCGTCCAAAGTACTATAAAGCCGCAGGCAATACAAGCCTGATTAAAAGACTGGTAAAGCATAACATTAGTGTCTATGAAAAACTCAAACTCACTACCTACGTTCCCAATTTTAGGGATTTGTACAAATCGATTTAAATAGCTTGATAAAAATTCAAGGCACATTAAGATTACATCGAATTCACGACAAATAAAAACCCGTTTCAATTTGAAACGGTTTTTTTTGCGCTATTATTGCTCTACTATTTTGCGTAATTAATTGCACGTGTTTCGCGAATCACAGTAATCTTTACCTGTCCAGGATAAGTCATTTCATCCTGAATTTTTTGTGCGATATCAAGAGATAATGTTTCAGCTTCCTTATCAGATACCTTATCACTACCCACAATCACCCTTAGTTCGCGACCTGCCTGAATAGCATATGTCTTAAGCACTCCTGGATGAGATAACGCCAGATTTTCAAGATCTTTCAAACGCTTAATGTACGACTCTACAATCTCGCGACGTGCGCCAGGACGTGCTCCTGAAATGGCATCACAAGCCTGAATAATTGGAGAAATCATTGAAGTCATCTCAATTTCATCATGGTGAGCACCAATAGCATTACAAACATCAGGTTTCTCTTTGTACTTCTCAGCCAACTTCATACCTAAAATTGCATGTGGCAATTCTGGCTCATCATCTGGCACCTTGCCTATATCATGCAACAAACCAGCTCGTTTAGCACGCTTTGCATTTAAACCAAGCTCGGTTGCCATAATAGCACATAAATTAGCAGTCTCTCTGGCATGTTGCAATAAGTTTTGTCCGTAAGATGAACGATATTTCATTTTACCAACCAAACGAATCAACTCAGGATGCAACCCGTGAATACCCAAATCAATTGCCGTTCGTTTTCCTGTTTCCACAATTTCTTCCTCGATTTGTTTACGAACCTTGTTCACAACCTCCTCAATTCTTGCAGGGTGAATACGACCATCCGTTACCAACTGATGCAGAGCAAGTCTTGCAATTTCTCTTCGAACCGGATCGAAACCCGAAAGCACAATAGCTTCCGGAGTATCATCCACTATAATCTCGATTCCCGTAGCCGCTTCTAATGCACGAATATTACGTCCCTCACGTCCAATGATTCTACCTTTAATCTCATCAGATTCAATATGGAAAATAGTTACCGAATTTTCGATAGCCGTTTCCGTGGCTACTCTTTGAATGGTTTTTATCACTACCTTTTTTGCTTCCATATTAGCAGACATCTTTGCCTCTTCCATAATCTCATTCACATAAGACATGGCTTCGCTTTTTGCCTCCTCTTTTAACGAATCAATCAACATATTTTTAGCCTCATTTGCTGATAAGCCTGAAATTTCTTCTAACTGCTCATTTTGCTGTTTCTTAGCCTTTTCAAGCTCTACAGATTTCTTTTCAACCAAACCAATCTGGTGATTTAAATTTTCGCGAATCGCATCAGTCTCTTTCTTTTTACGCTGAAAATCATCAATTCTTTGGTTTAAAGTATTCTCTTTTTGCTTAATTTTATTTTCCGCTGCTAAAAGCCTATTGTTCTTAGAGTTTATTTGCTTTTCATGCTCGGTTTTTAATTGGAAAAACTTTTCTTTGGCTTGAAGAATTTTATCTTTTTTAATTACTTCAGCCTCAGTTTGTGCCTCTTGAATTATCTTTTCACTCTTTGATTTAAGAGCCTTTTGCAAAATAAAATATGCAAGTATCCCACCAATAACTAAAGCGAGAATTCCTATTATAGTTTCAATCATATCATAGAATATTAAGTCAATACTAATTTATATGTAAAATAACCCGCACCATTACTCGAACCAAATACCCAAGTGTGAAATAGATTCAAATGTTTTCAAATCCAGATCATCCAAAAGTTAAAAGTTCAAGAAATAATGCGGGTTATTACTTTACTTTATTTATAAGAACATTTGCTATTCTTTTTCCAAGAATTCACTCAGCTCACGCTCCATTGCTTTTAGCTCATTATAAACTGGAGCAACATCTGCTTTATTTTCCAATTCAATAAACTTAATAACATATTGCAAAGAAGCCATTGCAAGAAAGTCCTGAGTATCTTTATCTTTATATCTTTGTTTGTATTGCAAAACTTTCTCATTAATCATTTTTGCGGCTTTTCTGATCACCTCCTCTTGTTTGCGATCAATATTTAAAGGATAAGTTCTATCCGCAACATTAACTTTAATTGAAAGTTTGTTTTCCATAAACAAAATCTATCTGTTTAAAAGAGCAATACATTTATCAATCTCCCGCACAATTCGGTTAATTTTAAGCTTTGCTTCATGAGAATCTTCGCTATTTGAAGATAATGTTTTAGCAAGCTTCAATGTATCGTAATGATGCTCAAGCTCACTTTTTTTCCTCGAAAGAATTTCAACCTGCTCCATAAGCTCCATTTTCTCATGAATGAGCGATTCCTTTTCTTCCTTAGATTTCTGATACAACGAAATAAGTTCGTCTATGCGCTTTTTTAAACTTATTATTATTTCGTTCGATTCTTGATCCATCACTAAAATTTCTTTTACAAAATTAACATTGCTGAGAAGATTATCAAATTTATTAGTTTGTATTTTAGTTCAAGCTTCCGAAAAAAAAGCTTTTTTTGTAGTTTTGAGCGTCAATAGAAGCATAATATCAAAGCAACATGAAGTACTTTAAAACAAACATAATCACCATTTTATCATTCATATTTCTTGCAAGTTCAATTAAGTTTTATGCACAACCAAAAAAATATCCAAAAAATTACTTCCGATCACCTGTGGATTTTACCATTACACTTTCGGGGAACTTTGCTGAATTAAGAAACAATCATTTTCATTCGGGTATTGATATTAGAACTTTTACAAAGGGTAAAAAAATATATTCCATTGCTGACGGATTTGTTAGCAGAATAAAAGTTTCAGCAGGCGGTTATGGGAAAGCCATTTACATCGATCATCCTAATGGATATACCTCAGTATATGCTCATCTTGATCGATTCAATAAAGAAATTAATGAGTTTGTAAAAGTATATCAATACAATAAAAAAACGTTTGAATTCGATATTGATCTTAATAAAGATCGATTTCCGCTTAAAAAAGGAGACGTTATTGCCTTATCTGGCAATACTGGTTCTTCCTCTGGCCCACACCTTCATTTTGAAATTAGGGATACTAAATCAGAACATCCAATTAATCCACTTCTGTTTGGATTTAAAATTAAGGACACCACACCTCCGAAAATATTCAACCTGTATGTCTACCCAATGGATTCATTAAGCAGTGTAAACGGGAAAAATACCAGAAAGAGATTTCCTGTTATCTACTACAATAATGCCTTTCATCTTAAAGGAGATCCTAAAGTATTACTTTCGGGTAACATTGGTTTTGGATTGCAGGCAAACGACTATTTGGATAATACCTGGGGAAAATGTGGTATTTATAGTATGAAAGTATTGGTGAACGATTCTTTAATTGCAGATTATAGCTTCAACGAATTCTCCTTTGATGAATCACGCTACATCAATTCACACATGGATTATTCGTTGAATATGATTGAAAACAAAAGGATTCACAAGTGTTTTAAGGAGCCTAACAATAAGCTCACTGTATACAATTACTTTAGCAACCAAGGCGTCTATCATTTTAAAGTAGGTACAAAATATAAAATTGATTTTATTGCAGGGGACAACAAGAATAACATGTCCAAATTAAGAGTCTATGCTCAAGCAAAAGAGCAAATAAAACCATTTAAACAAAAGGAATACAGTCAATTGCTATCGGCTACAGATGAAAACTATTTCAAAACAGATAATCTTGAACTGAAATTTCCAGAAAATTCATTTTATTCGGATATCGAATTCAGATATTCACACAAGCCAGATACAATTTTATTATCAGACATTCACTCTGTTCACCTAAGCAATACTCCGGTGCATAAGTACTACACCATTGCAATTAAACCAAACAAAACTATCAGTGACGAAGACAAGTTGTTCATTGCTGCGCTTGAAAAAGATGGTAAGTTTTCTAATATTGGTGGAATTTACATCAATGGATGGGTAAAATCGAAAACCAGAGTGTTTGGAAACTTTGCCATTGTTGCGGATACCATTCCTCCTAGCATCAAATCCAAAACTAATTTTAATTTGAAAAACCTATCTTTACGGGAAAGAATATCATTCACAATTAAAGATCCATTATCGGGAATTAAATCATATAAAGGCATGATTGATGGGAAATGGGTTCTTTTCGAATTTGACGCCAAAAACAATCACCTGTTTTATACTTTTGACAAAAAAAGATTGATCCCAAACCGTAAACACGAATTGCAATTGGAGGTGCATGATAAGCTTGGTAATCAATCTAAGTTTAAAACAAGTTTTTTTTGGTAAATCAATCTGAATAACCCCTTAATTCATAAAAAAGCCATTCCGGATAAAGACTTTTATCAGCTTTAACTTTACTTTTTTTCCTATTTTTGTAGGAATCATGAAAAATTTATCGCAATTAAATTCACTTAAATATTTAAACATGAAGAAGATTTATGCAATTGCCTCACTTTTAATGGTAATTTTTGTCTTTTCGACAACAACTTCGCAAGCATGTACTAACTACCTAGTTACAAGAGGTGCCAGTACTGATGGTTCTAATATGATTACTTACGCTGCCGATTCGCATGTATTGTACGGAGAATTGTACTTTCGCCCTGCTACTGATTGGGCTGAGGGCACAATGATCGATATTTACGAATGGGATACTGGAAAATACTTGGGTAAAATCCCACAGGTTCCACACACATATTCCGTAATTGGAAACATGAATGAGTTTCAGTTGGCAATTGGCGAAACCACCTACGGAGGAAGAAAAGAACTTGGAACAGGTAAGCAAGAAGGTGCTATTATCGACTACGGAAGTCTTATATATTTAACTCTGCAGCGTGCTAAAAATGCTCGTGAAGCGATCAAGGTAATGACTGAATTGGTTGAAAACTATGGATACTATAGTTCAGGTGAATCATTTTCTATTTCTGATCCAAACGAAATTTGGATATTAGAAATGATTGGTAAAGGTAATGATGAAAAAGGTGCTGTTTGGGTAGCAAGAATGATTCCTGATGGATATATAAGTGGCCACGCCAACCAAGCAAGAATTACAACTTTTCCATTAGAAGGAAAAAATTCAATATCTTCTGATAGAATTGATAAAATCTTTCATCCAGAGATAACTAACGTTTATGCTAGAGATGTAATCTCTTTCGCAAAAGAAAAAGGTTACTTTCCAAAAGATGGAAAAAACAAAGAATTTAGTTTCTCTGACACATATGCTCCTGTAGATTTTGGTGCTGCCAGATTCTGCGAAATTCGCGTTTGGTCTTTCTTTAATGATGTAAAAAAAGGAATGGACAAGTATTTTAATTACTGTAAAGGTAAAGTTGAGCACGATGAAAAAGGTTATGCTACGAATCGTATGCCTCTTTGGATCAAGCCAGATAATAAAATTAATGTTCTTGAATTGATGAATCACATGAGAAATCACTTGGAAGGAACCGAATTGGATATGAGTAAAGACGTAGGTGCTGGTCCTTACGGAAACCCTTACCGTTGGAGACCACTTACCTGGAAAGTTAACGGTGTTACTTATTGTAACGAACGTGCAACTGCAACTCAGCAAACCGGATTTTCTTTTGTTGCTCAATCGAGAAATTGGTTACCAGATGCGGTTGGTGGAATCAACTGGTTTGGTGTTGATGATGCAGCATCATCTGTTTACTTCCCAATGTATTGCGGCAGTACAAGAGTTCCAAAATCATTTGTTGTAGGTAATGGTAAAATGATGGATTTCACCAATAAGTCTGCTTTCTGGGTATTCAATCAGGTGTCAAATTTTGCTTATACTCGCTACAACTCAATCCATCCTGAAATTGCTAAGAAGCAAAAAGCTTTAGAGAAGAAATATCTATCTTTTACCAAAATCATAGATCTTGCTGCTGAAGATATGTTTAAGAACAACAAAGCTGCTGCAATTGAGTTCTTAACCGACTTCTCGTGTAACCAAGGGGATAACCTAGCCGACGAATGGAGAAAGTTTTATGGATATCTATTTGCTAAATATATGGATGGTAACATTAAAGAAAAAGATGGCAACAAGCAAAATCCAAAAATCAAGCAACCAGGTTACAGCAAGGAATTTTACAAAACAATTGTGAAAACTACTGGAGACAAATTAAAAGTTTCTGGTACATCTCACTAAATTAGATATTTCAATTAAAGAGGAGCTGATAAGCTCCTTTTTTGTCTATGCTTAATTTAAACGTTAATATTATTTGTGAAAAACAAAAAAATCAAGCATAATTCTTTTGACCTTAGATATTTTTATTAATTTTGCGCCGAATTCGTGCGTAATCTCTGGCATAAATAGATATAGTTAATTTGCGAATATTGCGCCCGTTAAACCTTAATAAATTAAGACAATGGATTTAATTAAAGTTGCCGAAGAGGCGTTCAACACAGGTGTGGAAATTCCTGAATTCCAATCAGGTGATACTGTAAGTGTTTCTTACAAAATTAAAGAGGGAAATAAAGAAAGAACTCAGGTATTTAGAGGTGTTGTTATTCAAGTCAAAGGATCGGGATCCACTAAAACTTTCACGATCAGAAAAATGTCTGGTAATGTAGGCGTGGAAAGAATTATTCCATTCTCTTCTCCATTCATTGAGAAAATTGAAGTAAACAAAAGAGGTCGTGTTAGAAGAGCTCGAATTTACTATTTACGCGGACTTACTGGTAAGAAAGCAAGAATCAAAGAAAGAAGATTCTAACTCTTACTTTAAAAAATACAATAGCCTTCCCACTTGGAAGGCTTTTTTTATACAAAAAAGCATCTAAAAAAATCAGATGCCATCAATTATTTAAACAGAACATACATCACGGATTATACCAATCAGGCATCTCCCCATTGTATATTAATAATTCTCTATTATCACCATCCGCATCCATGATCCAAATTGTTTTTTTCTCTGTACCAGAGTTTGAAACATTCATGAAAATAATCTTCTCTCCTGTTTCTGAAAATCTTGCTTGAAGATCGTTACCAGTTTTATCATCTCCTGATAAATCTGTCCAACCTGTACCATTAATATTTATGCTATAAATCCTGGCATCACGTTGAATTCCTCTATCATCTTCATAAAGTGAATCCAAAGAAAAAATCACCTTGTCGCCTCCAAAGGAAAATTGTGGATTTGATATGGTTCCTTCCAAATTTGGAACAAGCACAGTCATATTACTGCCATCCGGATCCATTAAATAAATCTCATTATCATATGGCTTTTCTCCTTGTGCTAATGCCACAATCTTTTCTTCACTATGATTATCAAATTGATAAGTCCAATCCATTTGCGTAAACTCACGATTCTCAGGTGCATTAGCAATTTTACGCCAACCAGTGCCATCTCTATTTATCACAATTAATTCATTATAATATCCATATATAAGCTGATCACCTGTAGGTGACCAAACAAATCCACCACCATCGTTATGCTTTCCTGCAACAGGTCTATCATTGGTAACTTTAAACACATCCTTACCTTTCAAGTCCATTGTATAAATATGAAAAACCCCATTATTTATAGTAGAATAGGCTATTCTATTATGACTACCCGGCATTATTCTAGGGTGCAATTCGTCACCACCACCATAAGTTAACCTTACTAGGTGATTCTCCTGCAAATCCCATGAGTAAATATCTCGTGAATTAAGTGAATCTTTTACAAAAAGATATCCATTCGTTGGAAATTCTTCAGTCGTAAAATCCCATTTCTTCCCTTCTGTCTCATATCTATCCCTATTGCTAACATTAACTTTCCAACTGTAATTGGTTTCAAAATTTAAATTTTTAGCAATATAAGTAGTATCCATTAAATCTCTTACCAAAGTATCTCCCTCAGCTTCTCCATTTTTAAACAGAATCACCTCGTAAAAAAGGGTATCCCCTTTTACTGTTTCTCCATTATTCCAAACCAATTCAATTTGGGTAGAAACTTCTTTTGTTCCATTAACAGGCGAAACATAAACAGGTTCGTTTGGAACGACAGATGTTGGTGGGGCATCTTGTAAAACAAATTCCATTAATACATCCTGACCTTCACGGACATTTATACTAATACTTTGAGATGAATAATCCTCCTTTGCAGCTGTAACTGAATAGTCACCAATTAATACTTCACCTATTTTAAACTGGCCATCGGCGTTCGTAGTTACAGCTGTGGTTCCCGGACTTGTGGTAATACTTACACCTTCCAAAGGTGTATTTCCCTCAGATGCTGTTACAGTTCCACTAATTGATCCATATAAATCTGGCTCTACAGTATTTTCATTACACGATAAAATTAAAAAGGAAACTCCTATAAACAGGAATAACCCATAGAGTGTATAGAATTTTTTCATATTCTGGCAGCTATTTTAATTTTTCTTAATATACTCATTCTCTCCATGTAAAACAACCGAATCTTGAGCAACCAACTTCTTATTGTGATAAACAATCAATTTGATAACTAAGTGGTCTTTTTTATTCAAGTTCATTCTGGCTTCGGATAAAGATATAACTTTATTGGGTTTTGAAATGCACTTTCCTTTCTGACTTGTTGAAGAATTACCTGAAGGTCCAATTTTCTTCGTACTAAGAAGATAGTCAACTGTAATTGTTTGATTATCCAAGTTTTCAAATTTTGCAGAAACCCATAAGTTATTTGCCTTGCCTTCCATTTCAATCCACCCTATCATTTTATTTTGAACAGAAACTGTTCCGTGAAGGTTTATTTTCAGAAACAACAGACCAAACAGGACGATAGATCTTAATATCATTTAATTACTAGCTAATTTTCAATGAGTAAAAATATCCATTAGATACCTTAAAATCAACAACGAAACCGTTAAATTAATCTAAATAGCTGAAAAAATATATAATTTCCAGAAAAAATCTTAAAAAAGAAGGGGTATCCATAAGGACACCCCACAATTTAAACCTGCTCTATATTCACAAACCACTTTGTATTATAAATTTCATACCGCTAATATTAATTGCTTAACTTCATAAACAAATGTGCTTCGGTATAAATCTGAGTTAATTCATTGTTATTTCAAAATTGAGTAATTTCAAAGCTCTAAATTTTTCCAAAAAATTCTTGTTACAATAAATTGTCATATACTAGCTAATACTAGAGGAAATTTAGTTTCCATTTAGAACAGATTTTACAAAATTTAATTCTCCATTCTGAAAAATAAAAAACCGAAGGTTTCCTTCTGAACTACTTCTAAAATATTTTTACACCAATTAATTTATAGAATAAGTAACTACCTTTTCTTCACAATATTGAAAAACAATCAAACTTAATTCAATTTCTTATTGGAAACACAGAGATATCATATATTCGAATTCCAGTTTTGTAACAAAAAAATTGATTCATAATTCGAGTGACTAACGCTCTGACCAATTCCTGCAAAACTGAACTACGCAGCATATAAATATAAGGAATAAATAAGTAAGTAGTGCAGTGAGATTTTTAATCAGTAAAAATTCCCGCTAAAGCGGGAATTTTAATTTGATCAATAATTTCTTTTTATCATGGTGCAAATACAACACCAGCGTTTCCTTGCTGTGTTACCGCATAGTTTCCATTACCATTCTGAATTACCTGGCCAAAGTGTCCATTTCCAATTTGCTCAAGTAATGAAGTATTGTTATCACCAAACTGATAAGTCAAACCTGTATTATCTTCACCAGTCTGAAGAATAGTACCACTATTATACATTCCGTTCGTTTGAGCAACTACAGCAATGTTACGGTCTCCTTCTTGCAAAATGTCAGCTAAACTTTCTTCCTGGTCAAACTGGAATACCCAACCTCTGTTATCATCACCTCTTTGTTCAACGAAAGCATCTGATTTTTCACCTCCGAACTGTCCCACGAATGAGAAGTTTTGATCACCTTTCTGGAAAATGTCCGCTTTATTCTTTTTACCACCAATTTGATCAATAACCGCTAAGTTACCATGGTCTTTTTGTTTAATCTTAGCCTTATTCTTAGTACCATAAAGTTGTGAAATATAAGCTGCTTGATTGTCACCTCTTTGGATAATCTTAGCTTTGTCACCTGAGCCAAATTTTTGTGAAACATCAGCAAAATGACTAACACCCTTTTGATGCACATTTACAAAACCTTTACTTTCTCTAATTTGCTCAACAAACGCATAGTTACCTTCGCCATATTGAGTTGTAGTAGAAACATTATGATCCCCTCTAACTTGAACTGTTCGAGCTCGATTGAAATCTCCGTTTTGTTTAATTGTAGCAGAATTGTCTAGACCTCCTCTTTGGTAAGTAGAAGCTACATTGGCAAGACCATTTTGGTGAATAAACGCATAGTTTGAATAACCTCCTAATTGCATTATTCTGGCACGGTTGTAAGCATACAACTGAGTAACAACTGCAGTATTAAAACGCCCGAACAACTGAGATACACGTGACTTATTGCGCATTCCCCACTGGTTTACAAATGTATTGTTATAAGCACCTCTTCTTTGATACACACCCGATCGGTTTTGCGCACCATACTGTATCACTGTAGCATCAGTAAAAATAGGTAAAATCTGGGTAACATCTGAGAAATTGCGAGTCCCCATTTGTAAAACACTTGCATTACTCAATGCGCCTAATTGTAGAACATTACTAGTATTGTAGCGTCCAAATTGACCTACCGTAGCAACATTATTGTGATTAGCTTGCAAAATTGTTGACAAGTTTGCCAATCCCATTTGCATAACCGATGCAGCATTTAAAAAATCCAATTGATTTACATACGACATATTAAACCATCCTGCCTGACTAACACCAGCCATGTTAAGGAAGCCATTTTGAAGTACTTCGGAAATGTTATGCAATCCCATTTGGTCAACATATGCTGCATTAAGCATTCCAACTTGATCTACATAGGATACATTAAGAATTCCTAATTGCGAAACCATTGCAGCGTTAAATTCTCCCAACTGATTAATGCCAGAAATGTTCGCCAATCCATCTTGGTCAACTGTAGCATTATTCCACAATCCTAATTGATCCACATCACTCGAATTGAGCCATCCCACTTGGTTTACACCAGCTGTATTGTCAAAACCCAATTGGTCTACTGTTGAGTAGTTAACCTGCGAATATGCAGAAGAAACTGCAAAAACAACGGCAACTACTAGAAATAATAATTTTTTCATGGTTGATTTTTTTTAAAGGTTTTAAGTGAATTAAAATAAAATCTAATTAAAGTATAAAGAGCTCTGATAAGACCATGTAAATGAAAGGTTATTCCTTCCTGATCTCAAGACTAAATTATGAAAAAGCCTTTCCAAACACCTGTATTTTTACATGAACATCAAGCATCTCTTGATTAAATAGTGGTCTCACTAATCGAATTTTTACCGAGTCTAAAAAAGCATAAGAAAAATTAAACAAGTGCATAATTGATTTTCAATCAAATCACAAAACAAAACCGCCAAACTGCATCATTTTAGCAATTTGGCGGCTAGTTTTGTTATAAATCAATCAAATCAATTCATGATAATTTATGGATTTACACCAGCATTGTATTGAGTTACAATAGCAGTATTTCCATTACCAAATTGGGTAATTAAAGATGCATGTCCAAACCCTTCTTGATATACATCAGCATAATTATTACTTCCTACTTGAAGCGTTGCAGCTGCATTGTACTTACCTATTTGATTTGTTAATGCTACGTTACCCTCGCCCATTGCTTGAATTGTTAATGCATAGTTATGAGCACCATTTTGGTTGGTTAAAGCATAGCTATCATCTGAGTTATACTGACCAATAGCAGCAGAATTTTTGTATCCATCTTGTAGGATTCCAGCAAATGAGAAATCAGTATATGACTGCTCAATGTATGCCATATTTAATTCACCAATTTGTCCAATGCCTGCAAAAGAACCCACACCAAATTCTTGGTAAATTTCAGCATCATTATATTTTCCTTGCTGTCCAATATAAGCTTCATTAAAAGCACCTTCTAACTGTTCAATAGCAGCAATATTTCCTTTTCCATATTGCTCAACTTCTGCAGAATTAACAAATCCTCCAAACTGACCTACGTAAGCTTTATTCTTTTTACCCTGTTGGTACACATCAGCAGAATTTAACAAACCATACAATTGCTCTACTAATGCTTCGTTTTTCTTACCTTTTTGGCTAACTAATGCGCTATTGAATACACCTTTATTTTGGAATACTTCTGCAACATTACGACGACCTTTTTGATCTACATATGCAAAGTTAAAAATACCACCATATTGAAGTGTTAAAGCAGCATTTTCTTTCCCCATTTGAGAAATCATAGAGTTATTGAATAAACCACCGTGTTGCGTTGCACTAGCCTCATTCAATCTTCCGTGCTGATCAACATCAATTGTATTCAATAAACCACCGAATTGTCCAGTGTAAGCAAAGTTACCTAAACCTCCTTGGCGCACTAAAGCCAGATTAAACTCACCTTCTACTTGCTCAGCATAAGTGGTGTTAAAAATACCATTCTGACTAATTTCAACAGCATTTTCTTCACCCAACATCTGAAGAACATTAGCGTAATTACCAAAACCAATCTGGCTAACGATAGCTAGATTTTCTTTTGTAGATTCCTGAAGAACTGTAGCTCCGTTAAAAGTACCCCATTGGCTAACGAATGCCAAATCCTTCTTACCGTTAAGCTGATCAACATCAGACATATTTAACCAACCTCTTTGGAAAACGTCAGCATAAACGCCGTAGCTAAAAGCCTGATTAATATCAGAAATGTTCCAAACACCTGCTTGATCTAGGTAAGCCATGTTAGACATTCCACCAAATTGAGAAATGTAAGAAAGATTATAACCATATTGCTTAACATCTGCAAATTGGAATAATCCTAATTGAAATACTGAAGAGAAATTAGACATTGCTTGATCTACATACAGAGTATTTCCTATGCCAAATTGACTGGCCAAAGAAACATTTGCGATTCCTATTTGATCAATAGTAGCATTATTAAAAATACCCTCTTGATAAACATCACTAATGTTGAATAATCCCGTTTGAGTAACAGCAGCTCCATTAAGCCAACCGTATTGTTCAACATTTGATTGGTTGTTTTGAGCGACAGAATACGCCCCAGTTAAGATAACTGCTAAAAAGACAAATAAAATCTTTTTCATGGTTTGATTTTTTTTAAGGTTTAAAGTGAATTACAGGTTTCCCTGAGTGAATTGTTTAAAATAATTTTGTGCACTTAAATGGTGCGATTTGATGATTTACTTTTTATTCGAAAACTAAATTATAAAGGAATAATGAAAAACAATTATCAGTTTACATCAATAATCCCTTTTATCTGATGAATACTAACAAGATCTTGATCAAGTATATCAATGTTTTTAAATACACCCTAAATAGTTAAGTAAAGTTAAACAGAAGCCCACAAATACTACCAACAAACTTACATTGCTAGTTTATTACAAAAATTGATAAAAAAAACAGGCTAGAATTTAATCTAACCTGTTGATAACATTCTATTATTTTATTCAGAAAACTAAAGTTACTCTTTTGCTTTTTTCCGTATCCTTTGTTTTCTAGCTCTTTCTTTCTTCTTCCTATCCCAAAGTTTATCAAAGTAAAAATTCACCCCTATCTTCCCTTCCCAAAAATAGTCGTTGTAATTACCTTGCTGTAAACCATCCACCTTATCATTAAAAATATAATGGTTCAACACAGAAAAATTTAATCCAAAACGATCGTTGAGCAAGAATTCAACTCCTGCCCCATAGATTGCCTGTGTATTTATTGAATTGGATAAATCAAAAGTAAAAGCGGATTTGTTCTGCTCAGAAAATAAACCAAAACCTCCTTCTAAGTATGGTGTCCAGTTTTTATATGGCAACAAACGATATTTTGCAGTTATATCTATAGAATTAAATGTTTTTTGAAAATGCTCAGTAGTAGCCAAATCTCCTCTCGTTAGACTTGCTTTGAATTGCATAAACGATTGAGTATCATACAGCAGTGACACACCTCCACACGCTTCCATTTCTGTGTGACTATAGTCCCCCATATACAACCAAGAACCTCCTTCAATTCCCATTCCGAACTTGTGTCTTCGTTTGCTAACCAATTGATCGAAAAAATCTGATTCTTGATTAGCTTCCTTTTCTTCCACATAATTAGTAATTACTTCAGAACTTACCTCTTCTGGATTTTTCAAATCCCATAAGCCTTCTATAACTCCTTCTATGATTAAAGATTCAACAGCTTTTTCAATTGCCTCTTTTACTGCCATCTCAGATGGTTCATTATAAGTAAAACCAGTTTCAGCTTCTAATAGCCTTTTAAATTTCACATATCTAAACAAACTTGCATCAATCTTTTGTGAAAGAATCATTTTTGAAGTGTAAACTGTTTTTAGAATTCTACCGTTACTCGTTGAAATAGCGCGCAGATAAACAGTTACTCTATCTTGTCTATATTGACCTGAACCTCCAGCACTAAAATACATTAAACCTGCACCTCCTGTAATAACATTCGCATCATAACTAATTACACCACCCTCCAATACTATACCTGCAAACAGCAAAGGAGGTAACAATTGAGATTTATCATCATTCCCAGCGTAATTAGCACGACTAGACCTTATAATCTTCCTTTCATTCAGCAAGTTAGACAAACCTTCTCTTTCCAGGGGAATAAACCAGCCAGATTCTTCTATTGCCTTTAACAATATTGATGTAGTTCCTTGCGTAACCGCGGTAGACCAGTTTGCACCTGTGTCTGAAGGCTTATATTGCCCCGTTTGATCACGAAATTTATAGACCGCAGCAACAATTTTTTCTCGAGGTTCTGGCAAACCAACTAAATTTTTACGAACAGGAGTTTCTGCTCCAATTTCAGCACGTTGCTCGGTCAACGGTTGATTAAAATAGGGCACACATGCGCCAAAAAGAAAGCTTATCAGTAGACAAAAAGGTATATATTTTTGCATATAGAGAGATTTAAAGAAGTGTTTATTTGTTAGTTAGTGGAAAAAATCAATAGCTTGGGATTACGACATTTGTAAAGTTCCCGTTCCGTATGTCCTGAATATTAACTGTAACACCGCTAGCATCTTCCATAATATCCACCTGATAACTACCTAAATTATAGGATCCTGACTGCAAATCACCACCTTCGCCAAAAATTTGATTCACTAATTGACTTGATAGTTGATTCAATATTTGACGGTTTAAATTATCTTCAAAATCATCTAAAGGATCTGTTTGAAATCCATCTTCAGAAGTTGGATCTTTAATTTTATCTTGTTGCTTGGCAGAATTTATCAACCAGTTATAGTTATAAGGATTACCTCCAAAGTTTGAATTTATAGGTGTATAAACAAAATCTTGGGTCAAAGCCTCATTTGGCAAAGCCACTCCAAATAAAAAAAACACAATTATTGATTTTAAAAATTTCATATTCCTGAATTTAAGATTAAAAAATTCCAGATCCTGATTGATCATCACCATCAAGCTGGGATTTCATTTTTTCATAATTTAATAAATATCTTCCTGTCTGCTGTACAGCGTAAGTTGACATCTGTTCAAGGATATCATATCGCGGCTGCACTCTCTGCTTAAATACCTCATTGTTATTAACCAACACAGTAACCTGCGTAGCCAACCCCGGCAATACCATTTCCTTGATCGTAATGGTAAAGTTCTTGGCATTTTTCGGTGGAGCCCATCCAGAAAAAAACATGTCATAAAAATCTCGACCTACTTTGGTTATTGTTTCATCCATTATCAATCCATCGATTTCCATATCAAGCATGGAAGAATTGGAACCTGAATTACTTTTAACTGCATTATTCAATGCATCTTTTAATATCTCCAATGTCCTTAAGGAATCACTCTTAATATTCGATTTCTGAGCTTGTAAAGAAATCGAATTGAATACAAATACAACAAGCAACACAAATAAGAATCTTCCAAACACCAGAGTCTTCACAAACACCATATTTTTAGTCACGTTCACAATATATAAATATATAGTTTCTAATTCTAAATTCATAAACTTTTACACGACAAAAGACCTCTCTTATAAAACCTTAACTTTTGTTAATCAGACAAATAAACCTAAACAGACAACTAAAATTCTTTGATCATTCATCTTTTTTATTCCATTAAAATTTTGGACACTTAATTGCCCTGATCCTTCTTTTCTTTTTGAAATAATGCGAACCAGAACAAGAAGTACGAGTTTTTCCTAACAAATAAGTTAGCGAAATCTCGTGTGCTCCAGAATTGGTTTTTACCAATTTTGAAACCACATAATCGTATGAATATCCAATTCGAACGCGATCAGTTTGATAGCCGATCAAAATAATAAATGCATCCAAATCGAATGACAAATTCTGCCGAAACCACGCTCCCACTACCCAATTTATACGAGAAAAATAAAGTCCGTAATTGATTTGTTCAAAATCCTGCTGCTTCTGATAGAGAATATTCGGTGATAATGCATTATCACTCTTCATTAAACCTCTCGAGTACCCAATTGGAATTAGTGAACCTGCATGAATAGTATATTTTCGAGGTAAAATCGCAGTGTATTGATCCTTATGGAATGCCTCATCGGGTTCAGACATGTGATCGGCTACTGCCCCAAAATAGAAATTCTTATAATTTGCAACAAGACCAAAGGAAAAGTCAAAATATGAATGAGACAAACTTGCCGGCCGCACTTCTCGTCCAGGGTAAATAACTCCATATAAAGGATCAATCATATCTGAAAACACCAGAGTTTCCCAATCAAGCTTTTTTTGCACATATGTTGCTTTTAAACCTGCATTTATCGAAAAGTTCCTATCAATATTTAATGAGTATGAATACATTCCGGAAACCATTGTAGTTTTTATTGTACCATCTCCCTGATTATCCTGAACTACTAATAATCCAATCCCTCCATTTATAATATCACTATACTGATCAAATGAGATGGTATATGTTACAAATGGATTATTATTCTGTGGCCACTGATTGCGATAAGAAATTGAAGCTATCGGCGCAAATTCTGATCCTGCCAAAGCAGGATTCAGGTATAGCCTATTGGCATAAAACTGGGAAAATTCAATATCCTGTGCTTTCGCAGACAATGCAAGCATCAGCCAAAATATGATATGAACAATTCTCCATTTTATCATCTTATCTTATTAAAGATACTGAGCCATCTTGTTTTGATTTCCCATTAATAATCAAGATCCATACATATACACCGGAATTAACCAGTTTTCCTTTATAGGTTCCATCCCAACCAACACCTAAATCTGTAAATTCATAGATTAATTCTCCCCAGCGATTGTAGATGTACATTTCTATCTCTTCTCCTGCGAAATCACCAGTAATTATTGGATCAAAAGAATCGTTTAATCCATCACCATTTGGTGTGAAAGCATTTGGAACAAATATTCTATATCGATCTATATATACCATTATTTCATCTTCACCAGTGCAGCCATTTAAATCTGTAAATACCACTGAATATAAACCTTCTTCCGTAACCGTGTATGCAGAAGAAGTTGCTCCATCCTGCCACAAATAAGTTCCTGGCAAAAACCTGATTTCAACTGTTGGTGACAAAATCTTATTTTCTGTATAAAAAATAGTGGTATCTGCTCCCAAATTAAATATTGGCCGATCGTGAACGACGAAGCTTACCTGTGAATTGTTAAAACACATTCCATCCGTAACCTCAGTATAAAAAACCAATCCATTTGTTATTTGGTTCGATAGTGGATTATTCAGAGTATCAGTCAAGTCAATATCCTCGTACCATGAAATAATAGAACCTCCTGGTGATATTCCAGATTCCAATCCTTTTAAATCATAGTTATTAACGATTCCTATTTCAGCTTCTTCTTCACAGAGCTCGATGAGTAAATTATTCGCAACTGGTAACGAATTAACGTAAAAATTTAGTCTCGCAATATTTTCACAGGAATTAATATTAGTGATTAATGCATAATAAGAACTTTGATTTGATACGGTTTGGCTTATTGGATTATTCACAGGAATGGTCCTTCTATCATCCTCGAACCATTGAATTGTTACATTAGTATCTTGAATCAATTCGCTTTCGTAGTTCGTTAAATTAACAGCACTGGCTACAAAAGTGCCAAAAGTTTCCTCACATAGATTCGTCGTAACATTAAAGGTTTCGGGTAAAGCAGTTATGGTAAAATCCAATTCTGCAAAGCTTTCACAATTTCCATCCCATATTCTAGCATAATAAATATCGCCATCAGAAACTTGAACATTTCCTGTATTCACTACAGGATTTAAATATGATGAATCGGAGTACCAGACAAGAGAAATTCCTGAACTCGTTGTTATATCAACTTCATATAAGCTTAAGTCCACTCCTCTATGCATTCCTGTATTAAAAATATCCTCACACAACACTACAGAATGATCTTGAGATTGTGGCAATGCATTAATTGTAAAATCAATTTGACCTACATTACTTTCTACTCCAAAACTAACTCTACAATAGAAATCATCTCCATCATTAACAGTAGTACTTGATGGAGTTGGAACAGAAAGGGTTAGCGCAGAATCGAAAAACCACTCTTTTATTGTTCCGGGATCATTATTAACGGCAGATTCTAGCTGTGTTAAGTTATATGCCGTTACCGAACCAGCACCTTGAGTTCCTTCGCATAACTGTATTTGCAAATCGCTTGCTTCAGGCAATTGCCTTACGTTAAAGGTAATACTTCCTGTGTTTTGACAAAATGTGCCTTGAACTAATGTATAAAACTCATCATTATCAACTGCACTCACATTATCGGGAGTTAAAACCAAACTACTTAAACCTGCATCATTATACCAAGTAACCGTATTGGCAGTTCCTCCATTAACATTTGTATTATAATTTAAAAGGTTTATTCCTGTTGCCAGACCAGTACCAAAACTATCCTCCCATACATCTTGAACAACATCAAAAGCAGTTGGTAAAGACCTTATAGTATAGGTCACTATAGCAACATTTGTATTTGCCCCATCGTCAACAACCGCAAAATATCTTACTCCATTATTGGCAGTAAAATTGGTAGGATCAGCAATTGGATTGGTAGGCAATCCATTGGGCTCTGTTGGCCAATCGAAATACCAGCTAAATGTATCGCCATTTCCATCATTAATCTGATTCTCGAGTAAACTTAAATCAACAATTGCAGTGCCACTACCTATAATATCCTCACAAATTTCGGGAAATACATCTCTCGCTACAGGTGTATTTAAAACTACAAACTGTATGGTTGCAACATTAGTACAAGTTGCATTGGCAACCAATACATAGAAAATATCACCATCGATTACATCTTGTGCATTCGGATTGGGAACCAAATTATTTAAAGCTGCATCGAGAAACCAATTAACACTATTAGGCTGACCTCCTGTAATTGCACTGTTATAAAAAGTAAGATCAACAGCCAAAGCTGTCATCGAACCCGGAACATCTTCAAATTCTGTAATTGTTTGATTATTTGCAATTGGTAAAGGCAAAACTGTGTAAGTAACAACAGCGGTATTTGATTCTCCTCCACTTTCAACCAACACATGAAACTGTTGACCATTACTAACCACTACATTTGTTGGATTTGCAAGCAAATTTGCTAAAGCAGCATCATTATACCAAGTTACAGTACTGCTGGCTCCACCGTTTATTGCTCCATTTAATAAGGTTAAATCAACATTTGAGGCTGCTCCACTTCCTGCAACATCTTCGCAAATAATAATATTTTGATCATTTGCGATAGGCGATGATCGCACTACAAATTCTACACTACCTCTGTTGGTACAAGTTCCATTATCAATAAAAGCATAAAAAACATCACCATCATTTACAGTTATATTTCCAGCTCCGGTAACCATATTTGTAAAGGATGCATCATCATACCAAATCACAGGACTACCATTAGAAACTTGATTATCATAAGTTGTTAAATCAACACCCGAAGCAGTTCCACTTCCAAAAGTATCTTCCCATAGTTGAATGGTAATATCATTCCCCTCTGGCAAACTCTCAATGGTATAAGTAACTGTTGCTACACTTGATCTTGTTGCGGTAGTCACTTCTGCATAAAAAATCTCACCATTTGAAACAACTCTATTATTTGGATTTGAGACAGGGTTAGATAATCCTACATCATGAAACCATGTAACAGGTACTGAATTGCCATTAGTTACAGCATTTTCAAGTAAAGTCAGATCTATATTTGATGCAATTCCTGTATTGTAATTATCCTCACAAAGCACAGGATTCTGATCAACAGCTTCAGGCAAAGCATTAACGGTTATAGTTACAACTGCAACACTTGCACAGATTCCATCGTTAACCTCAACCCAATATTGTTGTCCATTGGTTGCACTCACACTTGTTGGATCGGGAACTAAAGTAGTTGTGCTTACATCTGAATACCAGGCATAAGTAATTCCCCCACCACCATTTACTGAGCCTTCAAGAGATGTTAGATCAATGCCTGATGCAATTCCACCTCCAATCACGTCTTCCCATACAGTAAGAGCCTGATCATTAGCATCGGGAAGAGCTCTAATTGTAATTTCCTGTGTAACATTATCGGTTCCACCTGATATTAAATTCACCTCAAGATTTACATTGTAAGTTCCTGCTGCCGGGAATATATGACTAACAGTAAAAGGATTAGTATTTGTGGTTAATGGTGATGAGCCATCTCCAAAATCCCATGTAGCGTTTGCAATATTTGTAATATCAGAAGTGATTGTAAATTCTGTATTATCACCTTCACAATCGTATTGATAAGCAAATTCCAAACTAAATATACTTGTTACAAAGTTTGGTAATCCGAGCCAGCATCTTCGTCCTGCCAAATTCTTAGAATCAGCTACCCAATTGCATCCTGCACCAACAACATCTGGATTATTAATTACATCCAGGTTCAAACTCCCTGCACTGGCTGAATTATTAGTTTTGGCCATATAAATTCGATTATCAGGTGCAAGCTGCAAAGAACCATAGAACCATGCACCACTACCTATTAATTGAGCGGAAGAATTAATAGTAGCTTCGTTGTTTGAGGTAATATTAAACTGAAACATTTCTCCAAGTGTATATAAACTGATATACAACAACTCTCCAGAAGGTGAGAATTCAATCCCATAAGGTGAAATGTAACTACTTATCTGAATCGGGTTGGAAACCTGACCATTGGCAGTATTAAAATCAAAAAGTTCAACCATATCTTCAGTATATACAGCAACAGCCAATTTACTTCCATCTGGAGATGTTTTCATATATCCAATAGCTGACCTTCTACTGCTATTGTGTCGAACCCCTACCGTACTGGTTACTGCTGCCGACACACCAGTTGCACTCAAATGATACGCTAAAAAGTTTCTACTATTCCATTGATGAGCAAGGATCCAATAGTCACTGCCATTGGCATGCTTTACCGCTGTTATTTTTTCGCACACTTCATTGCCAAAGAGAACTGCGTTTTTGGTGGTGACTTGACCTAAGCCACCATTCATAGACATATCAACTATGGAATATCTTAGACCATTTCTTAAGTTATTCTGATGAGCATCAACTGTAAAAATGTAATATAGAACACCACTTCCAGGCTGTTGCACAATAATGGAAGATTGAGTAGCAGATACATTCCCGTCCAATCCATCCCCATTAACCATTTGTAAATGATTTCTATTGTAGACCGTAATTCCGTCAGTATAAAATAACAAATCACCATGCGCATTGCATACTGTAGCGCAGCCCTCTTCTGTATTTAATGCACCATCAGTAATTGAAGATGCAGGATCCACATTGAAATTTAAGCCTGCATTCTCACCAAAGTACCAAACACCTGCACGCCCCTGAGCAAAGCATATTGACAAAGAAGTGCATATTAAAAATATTGATATGTATATTTTCAAGGGCATAGGCTTCAGCGGACTTAGCGTTTGTTTATTTTAAACTTTGATCTTCTAACACTTACACTCAATTTATAAAAAAAATGTTCGACATAAACTCAATGTACTAACGAAAAAAAATCAGGTATATTTCCATATTTTGAATTTTTACCTGATTTTTAATATTAGTTAAACGATTATCGCTAAAAAAATTAACTTAGCCCTAAATAATCAAACAGCTTTGATTTAACGTTAGCAGTTAAAGGTCTTTTTCCGTTAAGAATGTATGACAAGTATACATCAGTAATACCAATTATTTTGGCTACTTTTTTCTTCTTGTCATCAAGAATTCTAAGTCTCTCTTTAATTCTTACCAAATCGTCTTGTACTTCTTGTGTCATAACTATAATTTTAAAATTTATATAATCGAGTAATAAGGTTTGTTAAAGTTATTAACTTGGGTGGAGTAAGCAAAATTACTTACTCCCTCACCAAGCTAATTTTCTGCAAATTTTAACCAAAACATGGTCAGGTTTTAAAGTGAATAGAGCAAATTAGTTCGGACTATAATCTAATCCTGAACCAATAGCTTTTTTTAAATCGAACAATCTCAATTGTTTTTGCAATAAATCATAGTTCGTATATAAAGTTTTACGGTTTCTGATTTTTGTACTCTGTTCGTCACGATCAACAGTAATTACAACTTTCGTTTTCTTAAAATTTTCATTTATATATTTCAATAAGTCTAAGTTTGAAAGGGCTTTTAAAGGAATAATAACCAGATCTATTGAAGTTTGAGTCACAATCAATTCTGTTTCAAATTGGTCATCAGCAAAATATGCACAAGCATCCAAACTGTGAATGTATTCTTTCAATTCTCCAATTAGCAACCTGTTCTCTTTTATAAATAAGATATTCATCATTTTTCCTCTTGAGGGAAGAATTTATACTTTATTTCCTTCCAATATTAAGAATCAGTTTATTTTAGATACCACTACCATTTCAAAGCAAATGCCAAAACATCTAACTTGCTAGTAAATTGACAGTTAATACGAAGAGTGTCAATTTACAACATGTAAGAGCATCTCCATATTCGGATATAAAAGTTTAACAAACCTAAAACAAAACACCAAGCGCCTGTATTTCTTTAACTTCTGATTTTCTTAGAACCTCCTCCATTTTCGGATATTAATTTAGAGTTCCTTTATTTCCGCTCAGTAAAGTCTTGATTTTATAGATTTTACAAAACATCTTTCCATATAAAAAGTGGACATCTCCGATAATGGATGTGAAGAAAATCCAAAGCATCCCAGATTTTACTTTTCTATTTTGTGCTTTTTAATTCTCCGATCAAGGGATTGCCAAGTTATATTTAAAAGATCAGCAGCTTTTGATTTATTATTATTAGATTTCTCCAAAGCTTTTATAATACAGTTCTTCTCAACCATTTCTAAATCTAATATTTCTGCGGTAGGATAATGGTAATGATTTGATTCCTCTTCTTGCACATGATTCATTTGAAAATGATATAAATTTAATTTGCTGGAGTCACAAATAATTACCGCTCGCTCCACCATATTTTTCAATTCCCTAACATTTCCAGGAAATTCATAGGCCAATAACTTTCGAACTACCGCCTCATCAACTTCACTTATATTTTTTCCCATTACTCTATTAAAGTAATTAACAAAGTAATCTAGCAAAAGAGGAATGTCTTCCCTTCTATTTCGTAGTGGTTCCAAATGAATTACAAAGGAACTTATTCGGTGATAAAGATCTAACCTAAACCCTTTTTCATTACTTAACTCCTCTAAATTCTGATTCGTTGCTGCTATAATCCTTGTATCGAAAGGAATTTCAATATTAGACCCTACTTTTCTAATTTTCCGATCTTCCAACACACGCAAAAACTTTGTTTGTAAATTCAGCTGCATATCCCCAATTTCATCCAGAAACAAACTTCCTTTGTTTGCTGCTTCGAACCAACCTGTTTTGGTATCCGAAGCTCCCGTAAAAGCACCTTTCGTATGCCCAAAAAACTCACTTTCAAACAAAGTTTCAGGAATAGCACTGCAGTTAACAGCATAAAAGCAGTTCTCCTTTCTGCTACTTAAATAGTGAATTGCTCTTGCTACCAATTCTTTTCCTGTTCCACTTTCTCCTGTTATAAGAACAGAGGTATTTTCAGTCTTTGCTACTTTACCAATTAAATTAATTAGATTTTTCATGTGGCTACTCTCTCCGACAATTTCGTAACCCATTGCCTCATAAAATTCTTTCGATATTATGGAATAGTTGCGCTTAACCTCTTGCAAACTTTTATTTAGACTAACGAACTTCTTAGTTCGTTCGATCGAATGTTCGACATCTCTTAATCGAAATGGTTTGGTAAAAAAGTCAGATGCTCCTAATCTCATTGAATGAATAACCGAATCCATCTCACTATAACCACTAATCATGATTACTTCAATATCCGGATACTCTTTCTTGATTTTTTCAAGGACTTCCAACCCATTCATTTCAGGCAAGTTTACATCAACAATTGCGATATGAATCTCATTACGATCCATAATTTGGAACGCTTCAGAAGGTGTTCTTGCTTTAAAAATCTTAAAGTTTGGATCATCCAAGAACTCACTAATTTCATCTCGAACCAGTTGTTCGTCGTCCAAAATCAGAATTCTTAGGTTATTTATGGTTATCATAGTGGTTTTTAGAATAATTAAAGTTGCTTAATATATCATTTATCTTCTTTTTGTACGAATGGAAAAATTAATTTCATTTCGGTAAATTCATTTTCTTTACTTCTCACCTTAATCTCACCGTTCATCTTCTGCACTATATTTTTACTTATATATAAACTCAAACCAGAGTTTATTCCTTCATTCTTTGTTGAGAAAAATGGTTCAAATATGTAGTTCATATCTTTTGGCTTAATACCTTCCCCAAAATCTTTAATAGAAACAACAACATCACCTTTTTCAAGCTTAGTCTTTATTTGAATTCCTTCTTCATTAACTTCTTTTGCATTGCTCTTTTTCAATTTTTCTCCAATAGAATCAAATGAATTATTTAGGATATCAACGATAACTTTTTGTAATTTATATTTATTACCACAAATAAATAAAGAGTCTGGATCAACTTTTAATTGTATATCAACTTTTGAATGCTTGTATTGCTTTTTTATAAATTCAACAGCATCCCTTACTACATTATTCACATTAACAGAATCTTCAGAACTTTCATTCTTTGCAGAATTAAAAATCCCTATTTGAGATAAGTAAGTTTTTATTCTATCTATATCCTTAAATATTTGCGTACACTTATCTTTTAAATACTCCTTTTCAACTGTAGCTTTGGATAATCTCAATAAAATATTATCAATTACCATAGATATACTAGACAGTGGTTGGTTAATCTCGTTTACAACACCACTTGCCATTTTACCAAGAGTTTCCAATTCCGATTTTTGCGCTAATAATTTACGCTGATATTCATTAACCAAAAGTTCATGATTAACCTTATCTTGCAATGCCAAAGCATTTTTTGCCAACATTTTTTCATTTTCTTTAAGATCAGAAATTACAGCATGAAAATCTTGGTTTTTAGCATTAACACTTTTTAGTTGCGGCAACTCATTCATTAGTAATCGTATACCTCCACCATTGGTATTTTGATACGAAAACGCTAATAGAATTACTTTTTTCTGTTTTCCTGTTTCTGATTGAACACTCAAGACATCTAAAGCAAAACCTCTCTTTTGAGTCGAAAAATCAAAAAGTTCTTTTGCTTTTCCCTTTTGTAAATCGGGAATAAAATTGAAAAAATTTTGATTTACAACACCCTTTATTCTTTGACAATCAAGTAGCTTACACCCAAAATCATTTATAAAAACAACTTCATTTTTCTTATTTAAATCTATCAATGCTCTATCATGATATTCATCTCGATCCAAACCTAGAGTATCTCTAAAAGCATTTTCCAACTCGATATCCCTAGTTATATCCCAAGCAACTCCTGTATAAATAAAAATATCTAATTTTGAATTGTATTCTGCATTTAGTTCCACATGGACATGTCGTATTTTTTTGTCTTTTGTAAATATTCTATGCTTAAACTCAAGCTTCTTACTCTTCTTTGTTATAGAACTAAAAACCTTATCAAATGCTATTAGATCTTCAGGGTGGTTTTTATTTTTAATACACTCTACAACATTATCAATTTCTTTCTCCGAGATCTCATAAATACGATAAAACTCACTTGATCCTTTAAAAATTTCAGAATACGAATCCCATTCAAAACTTCCAACTTTTGTAAGCTTTTGAATTTTACGAACCATTAGCTCCTTCTTGATAAGGGAATCTTTTAATATTTTTTTTTCAGAAACATCCCTTCCCACTATGTAATAATGCATACTACCAAAATCGATCTGCTTAAATATCGACCATTCAAACCATTTTTGATCAGACAAATGATTATTAATTGGTTTTTCAACAATTATTGATTTTTCCTTGCCACTCATTTGAGAAATTGCAGTAGACATCTGATCAAACAACTGTTTACTAATATCAGCCAAACCGTTAACTAAAACCCCATCAAGTGTATAATCAAAAAAATCTGTAAACGCTTTGTTAGCAAACTCTATCTTTAAGCTATCATCAATTTTTAAAATCAACTCACTTTGCCCCTCAATAATTGTTTTGTAATTCGTGGCAAGATTTTTAAGTCTATTCTCAAAAAGCTCCTTATCTCTTAATGCAGAATTTAACTTCTCATTCTGTAATTCTTTCTCTTTTATATTCTTAAACAGATCTAAGAAAATATTAACCTTGTTCTTAAGAATAGCAAAATTAAATGGCTTCATTATAAAATCAGCACATCCACATTCATAACCTCTTTGTTCGCTTTCTTTATCGAGATAAAAAGCAGTTAAAAATATAATAGGAGTTGAGTTATTCTTAACACCTAAACGGATTTTCTCTGCAAGAGCAAATCCATCGATTTGTGGCATTTGAATATCCAAAATAATGAGGGCGTATTCTTTCTCTTCTATCTTTTGAATTGCTTCTAGTGGTGATTGAATCAGTTCAAGTTTCGTATCCAATTTTCCCAATACAACTTTAAGAAGATCCAAATTCTCCAACCTATCATCCACTACCAACACTTCTGGAGTAAAATTTAATCCCATACACAACTGATTAATCTTAATTACAGCATCTTACCTAAAAGTCATTCAGACTCAAACATTCTAAGTTACAAAAACTCACAAATTGTTTAACCAAAATTAAAACGATTCTAGATAAAAATCAATGCTATTGTGATTAATGAACCTTTATCCTCGCCGAGGAGCAACATTTAATTGGTCAACTATCCGAAAACGGCTATTAATTTACTCAACTAAAAACCTAGGTAAGAGCAAGAAGAGCCTCTTTTAATGTTAAGTATTTATATATAAATCCTTCATTTTTCAGGCGTTCAGGTATAACTTTTTGACCATTTAACAGAACAGTAGAAGCTTCACCAAGTGCAATATGCAGAACAAAAGCTGGTATATGACAAAATGCAGGGCGATTTATGCCTTTAGCAAGCATATTTGTAAAATCATGGTTCGTAACAAGGTCAGGGGCTACAAGGTTATATAAACCCTTCGAATTTGCATCTATTACAAAAGCATATGCTCTCAACAAATCTTCAATATGAATGAAGGGGAACATTTGTTTTCCTGATCCTAATTTACCTCCCAAGCCTATTTTGAAAAAAGGTAAGCTTTTTTTAAAAGCTCCTCCAGAATCACTTAAAACAACTCCCAACCTAAAAATTACGGTGCTGACATTTAGCTGTTGGATTTCCATTGCAGCTTCCTCCCATTTTTTACAAATCTGACCTAAAAAATCATCAATATAGGCTTTACTTTGCTCAGTGTGCAGATCACGATTATTGTAGATTCCTACAGCAGATGTACAAATAAACTGTTTTGGTTTATTTTCCATTAAAGCAACCGCTTCATATAATTTTCTTGTCGTTTCAATTCTACTTTCTTGTAGTGTTTTTTTTCTTTTCTTGGTCCATCTTGAAAGTATTGAAGCTCCGGAAAGATGGATAATAACATCTATCCCTTGCAGGAAATTGGCCAAGATTTTTGCCCTACCATATAATAGTTTACGAGGAATTCGTACAATATCAGCTTCTTTTTCATTCACCAAGTATTCGCACAAATGCGTACCTACCAAACCATTACTTCCCGAAATTGCAATTTTCATCTGTGTATAATTTTTATCGATTTATCAGATGGAAGCCAAATGATAAAAATAATCATTACCGTGTATGTGAAATTAACGATTTTAATCATGCTTGTTTCTTATTCTACACTATAAACCCTGAGTAGTCTCCTGCTAAAAACTTTTTTAAATCAGTTCCATTGATACGTACTTTTATGTTTCCTCCCATAACATAGGAAATATTTCCCGTTTCCTCGGAAACCGTAATCACATGAGCATCCGTAGCCTGACTCATACCAATTGCAGCCCGATGTCTCAAACCAAGGCTTCCCGGAATATTAGTACTATCGGTAACAGGTAAAATACAACGGGCTGCCAATATACGATTGTTGGCAATAATCACAGCTCCATCATGAAGCGGAGAGTTTTTGAAAAAGATAGATTCAAGTAAGGTTCCTGACACCCTTGAATTCACAATTTTTCCAGTATCAGCGTAAGCATGTAAATCGGTATTTTTGGCAATTACTATTAAGGCTCCTGTTTTGGATTTTGACATGTGTTCACAGGCAGCTGCAATAGAATTAATTTCCTGTTCTTCAAAACCTGCATCATCCGTCGCAAACCAATTTTCCAAACTAAACTTCTGATTGACATTATATCTGGAACCCAGCAATAATAAAAACTTTCTGATTTCAGGTTGAAACACAATAATTAAAGCAATTACTCCAACCCCAATAAACTGTCCAAGAATGGAACTTAATAACTCCATATTAAGAGCTCGCACAAACATCCACGTTAAGTAAAACAAAAACAACCCAACAAAGATATTGATGGCTACTGTTCCTCGTATCAATAAATAAACTTGATACAAAAGCAAAGCAACTAAAAGAATATCCAGAATATCAAAAAGCCCAAGAGTGATAAAAGCAGTAATCATATGTATAAATTCAGTCTTTTAACAAAATTACGATTTTATAGGAAACTATATTGTTGTGATTTGATCATTTCATGGAGTCTTACACACTCAACTGCCTCCTTCACATCATGCACTCGCAGAATACTAGCTCCATTCTCAAGGCTAATCATGTTTAAGGCAGTTGTTCCATTCAAACTAGTGTCAGGTGTTCCACCAAGATATTTATAGATCATCGATTTTCTTGACAGGCCAGCTAATATTGGAAGATTTAAATCCGAAAATTCTATCAATCGTGCAAGAATTTCGTAGTTGTGCTCTAAAGTCTTTCCAAATCCAAATCCCGGATCAAGAATAACATCTTTCACTCCATACATACTAAGCTTTCCAATTCTCTCCGTAAAAAATTTCTTAATCTCAGCAATTAAATCATCGTAATACGGATTCTGCTGCATACTTTGAGGTGTTCCTTTTATATGCATCATGATATAAGGAACCTTTAATTCTCCAACGGCATGGAACATTTCATCATCCAAAGTTCCTCCTGAGATATCGTTTATTATGCAAGCTCCAAATTCATTAACAATTTTTTTTGCAATACTTGATCGAAAAGTATCAATTGATAGTATTGCCTGAGGGAACTCATTTCTAATCGATTTAACGGCAGGAGCCAACCTGCAGTACTCTTCAACTTCGCTAACATCATTGGCACCAGGTCGTGTTGAGAAAGCTCCAATATCAATAATATCTGCGTCTTCAGATAGAATTTCCTCAGCTCTTTTTAAAATGGCCTTTTCATTGGTATAATTACCACCATCAAAAAAGGAGTCTGGAGTAATATTTAAAATTCCCATTACCAAAGGAGTTTCAAAATTTATTGAATGATTACCACACTTAATCATAGGAATATCGCTGTTAAAACAATTAGTTTTTTAATTTTGCATAACCGATTTGAATGATCAAATCCTATAGCAAAAGTAAAATAAAATACCATGGCTTCGCCTTTATTAGTATTTTTACGGGTAAATTTCTAAGTAAACTATGAATAACACAGACCAACAGTACAATCATATTATTGAAACCTGCACAGATATTTTCCAAAAAAAAATGCAAGATTACGGAACTGCCTGGAGAATACTTCGCCCAAGTTCCATGACCGATCAAATCTACATTAAAGCTCAACGCATAAGAAGCATTGAAACCAAAGGAACTAGTAAAATCGACGATGATATTCGTTCAGAATTTATTGGTATTGTGAATTATGCAATTATGGGAATCATCCAGTTGGAACTAGGAACTTCTGATAAAGAAATGAAGCATGATAAAGCATTGGAACTGTATCAAAAATACTTTAAAGAAGCAAAAGAGTTAATGGAAGCAAAAAACCATGATTACGATGAAGCTTGGAGAAGCATGAGGGTAAGTTCTTTCACTGATTTGATTCTGATGAAAATCAATCGTACCAAACAGATCGAAGATAATCAGGGTAAAACTTTAATTTCAGAAGGAATTGATGCCAACTATTTCGATATGATTAATTATTCGGTTTTTGGTCTGATCAAAATTGAATTTGAAAACGCCTAATAAACAAAGCAAATGAGTTTAATTCGATTTTTCAGCCGCCTGATTGTTGGTTTAATTTTCATTTTTAGTGGATTTGTTAAAGCTGTGGATCCAATGGGATCCACATATAAATTCACCGATTATTTTACTGCCTTTGGATTAGATACACTTACTTCTCTCGCCTTTCCTTTGGCAATCTTTTTATCAACATTAGAATTTGCCGTTGGTATGGCACTTGTTTTCGATGCAAGAAAGCAACTCTCTGCTTGGGGAGCAATGATCTTCATGGGAATCTTCACGCCATTAACTCTGGTTCTGGCAATTACCAACCCCGTTACCGATTGCGGATGTTTTGGTGATGCTTTAATTCTAAGCAATTGGGAAACCTTTGGCAAAAATGTTATTATACTTACTCTTACACTAATTTTGTTTTTTGGAAGAAAACAAAAAGAGAGATCATATCCATTATGGGAACAAAACTTACTTGTATTTTTATCAATAGTTTTTCCAATCTGGATTTCTGTCTACTCATACAATCATTTGCCAATTATTGATTTCAGATCCTATCATATTGGAGCAAACATTAATGATGGAATGATGATTCCTGAAAATGCCCCTGTTGATGAATACAAAAGTATTCTTAAATACGAAAAAGATGGACTAGTTAAAGAATTCGACGAAACCAATTACCCTTGGCAAGACAGCACATGGACATTTGTTGACTCAGAACAAATACTGATAAAAGAAGGATTTACTCCTCCAATTCACGATTTTTCGATTTCAAACGAGACTGAAGGAGATATTACAGATCAAGTATTACATGATGAGAATTATACATTTATTTTGGTTTCAAAAGAAATTGATAAACTTAATGAAAAAAGTCTTCCTGGAATTAAGGACTTATGGCTATATGCATTAGAAAAAGGCTATTCTTTTATCGCATTAACTGCATCTAGCATGGAAGAGTGCAACGAATTCAAAACAAATCATGAAATGCCCATTGAATTCTACAATACAGATGAAATTCAATTGAAGACCATCGTTAGAGCCAACCCCGGACTTGTACTGATTAAAAATGGAACCATACTAAACAAGTGGCACTATAATGACTTCCCTGCAGCCAAAGAGCTAAAAGGAGATTTAGCCGCTTATTCAATTACAAAACATCAAAAATTAAATATCAAACTAGTATTTATTAGTATTATTTCAACTTTGCTGCTGTTCATCTGCTTGTTCTTATTGCTTAGCAGAAAAACAAAAGCAAGAAAATGATTACAATTATGAGAAGAAAAATTGTTGCAGGAAACTGGAAAATGAACAATACTCTTGAAGAAGGTATTGAGTTGGCTGGACAAATTAATGATCTTGTTGAAAACACCGAGATCAAAGATGTAAATATTGTTATTGGTACTCCATTTATTCACCTTACAGAAGTGAATAAAATTGTTGGTGAAAAAATTGCAGTTGCTGCTCAAAACTGTGCTGACGAAAAAAGCGGTGCATACACAGGCGAAACCTCAGCTTCAATGATCAAATCAACAGGAAGCAAATATGTAATCCTTGGTCACTCAGAAAGAAGAACATATTACGGTGAGACCAACGAAATTTTAG
This sequence comes from Marinifilum sp., assembly GCF_965230805.1. Lineage (NCBI taxonomy): Bacteria > Pseudomonadati > Bacteroidota > Bacteroidia > Marinilabiliales > Marinifilaceae > Marinifilum > Marinifilum sp. The sequence continues at coordinate 486,080 of NZ_OZ246019.1, forward strand.
TGAAGAAAGTAAACCAGACTCTTGAAAATGGGCTGGCTCCAATTTTCTGTATTGGTGAAGTTTTGGAAGAACGCGAAGCTGAAAAACATTTCGAAGTTGTAAAGAGCCAAATCGCAGAAGGATTATTCCACTTGTCAGCTGAAGAATTCGGAAAAGTAGTATTGGCATACGAGCCGGTTTGGGCAATTGGTACAGGTGTTACTGCTTCTTCTGACCAAGCTCAGGAAATACACGCTTTTATCCGTAAAACTGTAGTGCAGCAATACGGCGAAGAAGTTGCAAACAACACTTCTATTCTTTACGGAGGTAGCTGCAAGCCTTCTAACGCAAAAGAATTGTTCGAAAACGAAGATGTGGATGGTGGTTTAATTGGTGGTGCTTCTCTTAAAGCAGAAGACTTCATGGGAATTATTACTGCATTCTAAAAAAATAATACAATACTTATATAACCGCAGATTAAGCGGATATGCACGAATATAAATCACTACTTGGTTCAAGTTTTCCAATGATAAACCAATTCGTGATAATTTGTGACATTTGTGGTTGATAATGCGCTTGCAAAGCAAGCTATTCGAAGTCGTATCGAATTGTATTTAAAAATTTACAAGGCCGACACAGTGAAATGTATCGGCTTTTGTTTTTTCTGGACTTAAAACATAACTTGCAATAACAAATAAGCTAATTAAACAGATGGACTATATAGAACTTAAATGTCAAATTACTCCCTTCGATGAAGATATTGCTGATATTCTAATTGCCGAACTTGGAGAAATTGATTTCGAAAGCTTTACCCAAACCGATGATACTGTTGAAGCATTCATTCAAGCACCTCTTTTCGACATGGAAAGAGTGGAAGAATTAACGGTTAATCTCTTACCAAACCATAACATTAACTATTCACACCAAACCATCGAATCGCAAGATTGGAATGCCGTATGGGAATCAAATTTTCAACCGGTAATTATCTCCGACCAAGTGGTGATACGCGCATCGTTCCATACTGATACACCCCAGGTTCCCTATGATATCGTAATTGATCCTAAAATGTCATTCGGTACAGGTCACCACTCTACCACTTCGCTAATGGTACAAACCATCCTGGAAACAGAAATTGAAGGCAAAAGAGTGTTGGATATGGGATGCGGAACGAGCCTGCTAGCTATTTTAGCATCGAAAAGAAATGCAGTAAGAGTTGATGCCATTGACATCGATGAATGGCCTTATAAAAACTCATTGGAAAACATCAAGAATAACAAAGTCAAGAACATATCGGTATTCTTAGGTGATGCAGCACTATTAAAAGGCAAAACTTACGATGTGGTTCTAGCCAATATCAACCGAAACATCTTGGTAAATGACATGAAACATTACGTTGCCTGTTTGCCTCAAAAAGGTGAGCTGATAATGAGTGGTTTCTACACTGAAGATTTACCTCATATCCAAAAAAAAGCTGAGGAAAATGACTTAAAATACATCAGCCACAAAGTTGATAAAAATTGGGTGGCAGTGAAATACATCAAGAAATAAGTAAAAGAATATCTGTAGTGCCTAAAATACCTATAGTACCCTTTTCACTTAAAGTATTTTAGGCACTTTATGTGTAGCTAACTTTTCCCCTGATTCGAATTGCATTTTTCTATTTAATTCTTGTTAAATTGCCTTACTAAATTCCTGATCTGGCAAAAACAAAACCTATGCTTACAAGTCTTCGTTCTCTATTACTACTATCTGTCATTTTTGGTTCATTCAACTTGTACGGACAGTCGATAAAATCCTTTCCTCACGATTCTCTTGAGTTTCAGGAAGGTTTTTTGAAATTTATGAATCATCCCAGCAAGAAAAAGGAAAGTAAAGCATTTGCCGAGAAGTTTCCTCAATTTTGGTTTTCTTCCCAAATCACTCCAAAGGAAAGAAAAAAGATATATGAGGTAAGTGATATTTTGCTGCAAAAAAGAGCTCGCTCTTTCCCCGATTTTTATAACTATTTTAAAACACTAATGCTATTCCAGCAGCAAAACAGAAGCGCAAGCGACTTTGACAACTGGCATTCCGGTTTTTTGAAACACATCCGCAATAAAAAAACAAAGCTGAGCAAGAGCAAGGATTTTTTAATGCAAACTCAACATCTCCTTCAGGACAGCGTCATCAACAAATCACATGCTGTGGAATGGAAAGCAAAAAATGCTCAATTCAGGTACTTATTCGATGAAAAACTAAGCATTGAATTTAAGCAAGCAGATTTACTTTGCATTGCTCAACGAGACACATCCAAAATCTACAACACAAGTGGAATTTATGATCCTTTCGCAAAGATCTGGAACGGAAATTCAGGAAAAATAAGCTGGGAACGTGCCGGCAAAGACATAAATCAGGAATATGCCAGATTTGACCACTATCAACTAAATACTTCCAAATCAACATTCTCAATTGATAGCGTAGAATATTTTAATCCAAGTCTGTCTTCGGAATCCATTCATGGCAATTTAATCGAGAAAACCACCAAAGCCAAAACCGCTAAGCAAGCCCTGTACCCTCGTTTCGAATCGTTCGGACACGAAATCAAAATCAACCAGATATATGAGCATGTAAACTACAAAGGCGGTGTTGCCATTCATGGTGCAAAATTTATTGGCAAGGGAAGTGCTGAATATCCTTCTGAAATTGAGATATCAAGAAACGACACCTTATTTTTGATTGCCAAATCGGAACACTTTGCTTTTCGCGAGAATCAAATCGCCGCTAAGGATACCAAAATCGATATTTTAATTGATACATGCAAAATTCATCACCCAGGTTTATTGTTTAAATACTTCCCTAAAAAGAAGGAGCTAAACCTGTTCCGCAGTCGTGAAGGAATTTCTCAAAGTCCATATTTTAACAATTATCACAATTTGATTATGGATTTTGGGATGTTGGTTTGGCGATTGAACGAAAACATGATGCATTTTACCAGCATGAAAGGAGCAACCAAACGACAAGCCCATTTCGAATCGATGAATTATTTTAGGATGAACCGATTCATGCGAATCCAGGGAATGGATAAACAAAATCCCTTAGTATTGCTTCGAAAGTTCGCCGACTATATGTATGTAGAAACTTTTACAGCTCAAGAATACGCCGATTACATTAAAAAACCATTAAACCAGGTTCGCCAACAATTGTTTGCTCTGTCCTTTCATGGCTTTGTAAACTACAACCTGATTACCGATGAAGTTACCCTTCAGAAACGTCTGAACGATTACATTTTAAGCGGAATGGGACGCCAGGATTATGATGTAATTAAATTTACCACACAAACCGACGACAAAGAGGCTGACGCTATTTATTTTATTGGAAGCTCCAACCTTCAAATAAACGGTGTGCGTCAGATTTCGGTGAGCGACTCTCAGAACGTTGTAATTTTCCCTAAGTATCGCCGTATTGTATTAAAAAAGAATCGCGACTTTGAATTCAATGGAAGAATAATGGCAGGCTTGATCGACCTGCATGGTAAAGACTTCGACTTCTTATACGATAACTTTAAGGTTGACCTAAAATCTATTGACTCTTTGCAAATGAATGTTGTGGTAGATTCACTTAGTAATTTTGGAAAAAGATATACCAACCAATTGGGGAGTGTAATCGAAAACATATCGGGTGATTTACTGATTGATGATCCGAACAACAAGTCGGGGAACAAGAATTTTGCCGACTATCCTATTTTTAACAGTGTTGATTCCAGTTTCGTTTACTACGACAAACCTCACATTCAAAGTGGAGTGTACAAACGCGATAATTTCTTTTTCAAGGTAGACCCTTACTCCATTACGAATATCAATAATTTTGATCGTTCCGATATTGAGCTGGCAGGCACTTTTGTTTCCGATAGCATTTTTCCGATTTTTAGAGAGTCTTTAACCATTCGCGATGACAACTCGCTCGGATTTGAACACCTTACACCTCAAAATGGATTTCTCGCCTACAACAAAGGTCTTTTTAATGATACAATCTTCCTCTCAAACCAAGGATTAAAAGGCAGTGGAGTATTAAATTACCTTGTTTCAGAAACAAGATCATCAGATTTTATTTTTAGGCCTGAGGAAATGCATACCAATGCCGAAAGCTTTGAACTGAAGGAACACGATACAAAAATGAATAATCCGGAAGTAAACGGAAAACAAATTTACGTGCAGTGGTTACCTTACAAAAATGAAATGTACGTTAAAAGTAGTGCCTTGCCACTTGATATGTACAAGAAACTGGCAAGCTTGTCAGGCACTCTTAAAATTACTCCCGGCGGTATCACCGGATCGGGAAATATGGAATTGGTAAATGCAAAGATTAAATCGGATTATTTTACTTACAATCGCAAAAACATATTGGCTGATTCGGCAAGTTTTAAAATTCTAAATGCCGATTCAACCGGATACTCTTTCGAGACTGAATCAGTAAAAGCAAATATCGATTTTGTAAGCCGTACGGGTTCATTCAAAAACACAAAAAAGGACAAGAAAAGTATTTTTCCCGATAATCGTTACATGAGTTACATCAACAGTTTCAAGTGGTATATGGATGATCAGATTATTGATTTAGGGAAAGAAGATGAAACCATACTGACAAAGCTTTGGCAAGAAGGAAAAATCAATGATTTAGATAAAACTTCCCTCAATCAGTTTGTTTCCATCGATCCCAAACAAGATTCGCTTAGCTTTGTTACCCCACTGGCACAATACGATGCCATAAAAAATACCATTTCCGCAAAATTTGTGAGGAGTTTGAATATTGCCGATGCAAAACTCTATCCCGATAGCGGAAATGTTATCATTGCAAAAGGAGGAAGAATGGAAACATTCAGAAATGCTGAAATAATTGCCGACACCATTAACAAATTCCACAAAATTTACAATGCAACCATTAATGTAAATGGCAAAAATTCTTATTCAGGATCGGGAACTTATACCTACAAAACTGTCGACGATAAAGAACAGATAATCACTTTTGATGTAATCGATGTGGATTCTACAGGTCAAACCATTGCCAAGGGAAATATCGCTGCCGAAAAATCATTTACACTAAGCCCGCATTTCGATTACAAAGGAAAAGTGAAATTGGAAGCAAGGGATTCTGCCCTGTATTTCGATGGACAAGCACACATACACAACAAATGCGGTGAGATTAAGGACTACTGGTTGGATTTTAAATCGAAAATTGACCCTAAAGAGATATTGATTCCAATAGAACATCATGCAATAGACGATGACAGATTGAAACTTTACAACTCCTTCTTCCTGACCAACGATTCGATCCACATCTATTCATCATTCCTGTCGCGAAGAATTTTTTATACCGATAACGTACTGCTCGACACCAAAGGATACCTGCGCTACAACGAAAAATTGCAGGCCTATCAAATTGCTGAGAAAGACAAATTAAGAGATCACAATACCAAAGGGAGCATGATCACCTTCTATCAAAACAACTGCAACATGAAGGGAGAAGGCAAGGTGAACTTGGGAGCCAAATTGGGTCAGATCAAGCAAGTTGCTTCGGGAAATATAGAGCACGATTTAAGCAGCAACATGCTTACACTTGACCTGGTTTATGGTATAGATTTCTTCTTTAACGATCAGGCTTTAAAAATTATGGAGAATACCTTTATGATGGCCAACTTGCCCCTTAATAAACCCAACAGACAAACTTACACTCGAAAACTGACCGAACTTATGGGCAGCAGAGAAAAGGCCGAAAAAGCAATGTCCGAACGCGACATAAATGGCATTTACAAAACATTACCCAAAGAATTGCAGCACACCATCTATTTTAATAATCTTGATTTTATTTGGGACAAAGAAGCCAAAGCCTACCAGTCGATTGGCGATATCGGCATTGGTAACATCAACGGGAAACAAATAAATAAAACCGTAAAAGGAAAAGTTGAACTCGATAAAAAGAGAAGTGGCAATCGCCTAAGCCTGTATTTGGAAATCGATAAATCAACCTGGTTTTTCTTCGAGTATCATCATGGGGTGATGTTTGCACGCTCATCAGACAATGAGTTTAACACCATTATTAGTGAAACCAAAGAAGACAAGCGTAAGCTAAAAGATCCGCTAAAAAAGAATCCTTATTCGTACATTATCACAGAACGCTCGAAAAAGACCAAATTTTTGAAGCGAATGAATTTTAAATAAACAAACACGAAGGACACTTATAGGTATTCACGAAGTTTTATAAAATAAAAGCGCCAAATTCCAATAGAATTTGGCGTTTTATTATGACATAACCATACATATTACAATCTAGCAGCTCGATTGCGTTTAAAATAACGTGAGTTCGACGTAAAATATTTGACCCAATCCTGTTAGTTTAACAACCATCCGGAATTTTTTCGTGGGAGGCTCTCGTAGGTACCTACGACAGGTCCTCGTAGGCACTTACGACAGGTCCTCGTAGGTACTTACGACAGACCCTCGTAGGTACTTACGATAGACCCTCGTAGATACCTATGGTAGTTTCGCAGGTATTAAAACTGATTTCGACTAAAAACATTCGCTACTGAAAATCAGCTGTATTCAAGATTTACTATAAAAAACCTGAAAGAATATCGGGATATTTTGAAGAATCTTTAAAGTAAAGATTAGGTGAAGATGAGTTTTCAAAGAATGCAACTGGTTTTGACGTAAATCTCCTAAAAATCAATACAAACTTTAACAACATTATTAATCGAACTAAGATTAGCACAAAGAAAAGCCAGTAAAAATACTGGCTTTACAAAATATCAATATGATCATATAAACTGTAATACATGCAAGCTTTCTCCCTAAAAAAAAATTATTCATTGTGCTTAAACTACTTTACAATCTCCTTCACACGCCCTACTTCTCCACTTTCCAATCGCACTTTAATGCCATGCGGGTGAATGGATGAATTGGTCAGCAAGTCCTTCACAATTCCTTCGGTTAGTTTACCTGATTTTTGATCTTCTTTCAAAACAATTTTCACCCTCAATCCAGGCCTGATATTCTCTCTTTTATCTCCTTCTTTCATAAACTTGTTTTTATGTTTGTCTTTAGCACAAATGTAATGCGATTTTCCGAAACTATCATATGGCACTTGTCCCATTAGAGAGAAGACGGATTCCATTCCCTTTTTCATTTCTCTTATTTCTCATCACATATAAAACCAAGGCTATCCCTTTCATCTAGCAATAATATATTTTTTTATTGAAAAAATGCTGTATTGCATAACAATTAAAAATATTTTTTAGTTAATTTCACATTTTTATTTAGCAAACAGAATAATACTTAAAGCACCGGATATGGGAAAATTTACTTTATATGATTTTTTATCATTTGTTCTGCCAGGAGGTACTTTTATAGGGATCCTTTATCTTAGCTTAAACATTCCAGATCTAAGTATTACTCAAAAGGAATTATTTATCATCCCTTTTTTGGTTGTCTCCTATTTATTGGGTCACCTTTTTAGTTTGCTCGGGCAAAAAATAGAACAAGTAAGCTTTCATAAACATGCTTTTTGGATGGACTATTTAAAGAACAATCCAGAAATGGCAAAAGAAATTAACAGACTATCTATTAACAAACTAAAGAGCACAAGCTTTATAAATAAGGATGGTACTATTCTTAAAAATGAGTCAGAAAAAGCCTATGATAATATCTATTCCTTTTTAGAATTGGAAGAAAAAGATTCTAAAATAAAAACCTTAATGGCTCAATATGGATTCTTTAGAAACACATCAGGAGTTTGGCTCCTTTTATTAATCATTCAAATATTTTTATTCGCTTTTGATCTGCTCATTGCCAATGAACCAAGTCGATCTGCAATACCCGATTGCTTATTAATCTTCGCATTTCTAATTGCATTTCTTGCTTCAGTCAGCCTAATGAGGCAGCGCAAAAAAATGGCAATGAAATTTGTTTATAAAAGCTTTGTAGTTTACACAAACATAGAATAAGAGTATATACAATAAATAAAATAAACTTCTATTATAATTTGTTTAAAAATGAAAAAAACATTCAACCCTAAAAACAGACCTTTAAAAAAAGAAATTAACATTAATGATTTGTTCACCGGAGCAAAAACACCTGAATATGCCGTATTCTACAATATTGCATACTGGTGGATGAGTGATTTTTTAAAATCATTATATGAAGCTAGAATAAGAAAAGCGAAAGACGAAAATCAAAATGATGATTATTCAAAGTACATCTACAGATTTATGCAGGAAGAAGACAACCCCACCCTTTCGGATGCTGATTACCTGAAACTGAAAGATTACCTTTGGAAAGGATATCTTTTTGCTAAAAACTCTACCAAAATTGATGTTAGCGAAAAGGACAAAAGAATGATACACCTGATGGTTGAAAAATTATCGGACATTCGTAATTTTCATTCTCACTACTACCATGAAAACTCAAATTTAGAATGCGAAAAAGAATTCTGTAACTGGATTGACTATCTTCATGATTATGCTTTGGATCAATTGCTAAAAGAATATCCTAAAGAAGTAGAAAAATATAAGGATAAGCTTAAAAAATCAGTCTCAAGAAACTCAAATCACAACTACACACCTTCGCTATTTGATACACACAATCACAAGAATTTTATTTCTCAAAATGGCCGAGACTTCTTTTTAAGTTTCTTTTTAAAAAGAGGAGAAATTTCACGTTTTATGCAACAGCGTTCTGGCTGTAAAAGAAACGACAAGCCCGAATTTAAGCTTAAGCACTTACTTTACAGATATTACACGCATCGCGATGGTGCCAGCAAAAATCGTTACAGTATCGAAAACACTGTGTTCTCACAACTAAATCCGGAATCGCAAACCGAAATCATTCACGCTCGTCATCTGTATAAAATGATTTCCTACTTGCGTGATGTACCGGTTGAAATAATTGACACCAAGTTGTTTCCACTCTTTTTAAGAGGAGAAGAAGTTAAAAATTCGGAGCAGATTATCGATTTCATATACCGAAATGATTTATTAAGCAATTGCGAATTTGGAACCATAAACAACAAATCGGGCGAAACCATTAATAACATAGTAGGCTTTACCTATTTTGGCAGCGATTACGAATTCGAAATCAAACTAAGTGCCCTGCACAAACTCCTATTGGATGTAATTCGCAATCCCGAACGTGAAAAAGACTTCTATAACAGCTTGCTTACATTCTCGCAATTTAGAGATGAATTCCCCGAAAAGCTCGACCAGTTTATTAATGGCTTGGTGCAAGAATACGAGATGCAGGAATATTATACTTTTAAACTAAAGGCCAACAATAAAACAAGAGGAAAGCTTTGGCAGATTATTGATAAGGTAAACAACAACAAAAGAATTGCTTACAAGGACAAAAGCGAATTGTTGCATTTGATTAAAAATGATGCCATCGAACTCATCTATCACAATTTTTATTTCGAATTAGACCGAAAACCAAGAAGGGAAAGCCAATTTATGCAGTTTGCGGTAAATTATTTGATAGACCATAAAGTGGTTCCGGAATGGGAATGGCTGATGGAAAAGTTCGAAACCAAAGAAATAAAGTCAGAGCAGAATGAGAAAAGCCAAATCAAAAGAATTAAATCATACAACAATTGCATTCCCGAAGGGTATCGCTTAAGCATGCGCAAGAACCAGGTGTTGGTAAGATTAAAAAGCGAACCCAACCACCTGTTTGGAATTGGTGAAACCTGCATGCGCAATTTAATTTTTGCCCATTTTAACGATAAACCAATTGAGAATATCTTAGGTAGATTTGTAAAAGATCTAAAGCAAATTCAAACTGCCGGACAAGAGCAAAACGAGATTCCCTATGAGAATCTGAAGCTGTTGTGCAGCAAAACCATGCCAAAATATTTAAGGCTAATGATGCGCGACAAAGAGGTTTTGGATAAGGAAAACTTGCCACATGCCACACAAAAAGCCCACGAAAGGATTGAAAGACTGGTAAGCTATTTTGAAAGCATTATTAATGGAGATATCCTATTAAACAAGAAGGAAATCAACACTCAATTGATTCGTTGTTACAAATATTTCGATTGGAAATATCCGCACAATAGCGAATTTAAATTCCTGCGACAAAACGAATATCAACTAATGAGTATTTACCATTACTCATTGGCCAAACCAAATACAAAAGATTACCAATTAAGAAAGCTAAGGAGAAAATTGTTTACCGACATTCGTGCACATTTGCCCAACGAGCTAAATACAATTCTTGAAGGCAACATTACTTTACAGGGCTTGCTTGATGATGTTTTAAACGCCACGGTGAGCAAACTTAAAAAGTGGAGCAATAATTTATCCGGCATGGATTCTGATGCTAAAAAAGCTTGCTTAAATAAACTTGGCATTAAAACCCCAATGAATCCTGTTCCCGATGCCAACATTAAGCACAATCTTGAACAGATGAAGAATTTGCCACTTTTGGTGCACCCTGCATTGGTAATGAAAGCATTTCGTTTTGAGCAGCATTCGCATTGGTTTTCAGATTTTAGAGATAATGCCACCAACAGCAAAGGGTTGATAACTGAGAATTACCAATTTGAAGCATACCTTGATCTTATGTTTGGAGATACCGAAAAACAAGCCAATAAAAAATGGAAGGCTTGCGAGCATAAAATTGTGGGCAAGGTAAACCAATTGAAAACTTTAGATACGTTTGTATGGAAAATGGCTCAGGTTTACCTGAAAAATTCAGGTTCGGGATTCATGAAAGAAATTGTCCGAGTATTAATCAACAAAACAGATGATTCTTTCCAACTGAACGAACTGCACAATACTACAATTCCTGTTGCTACAGGCGAAACCACCGATGGCACAGCCTACCGTGTAAATGTAAAATTCAAACAACTGAGCGATTTTATGCTGATAACCGGTCAACCGCTTCGAAAGTTGGTTGCCCAGTTATTCAGACGTTACCAAACTGCAGACCAGTTGGCAAGAAATGGCATCGAAGAAAAAGGTGGACGCTATCAAATCGACTACTCCTTAATCAAACAGGAGATGGATCGGGTTTACTTCGAATCTTTAATGTGTACCGATTACATTCTGCAATGGGAGAAAAGTGTTGTAGACAAGATCACCGAATCAAGCAAAAAAGAACTAATAGAAAATGTCCAAAAAACCAAAGCTTTCTTAAGTTTCAGAGAAGTTTGCAAGGCTGCTAATCTGTCGGAAGAGGATGAAAATGACTTATGCGAACTGCGCAACCACGCCATGCACGCTAGAATTCCCGAAAGCTTTAGCTATCATGATAAACTAAAGGAGGCCAGGATAATCTCCATGCTGCAAATTAGCGATGAAACACGCAAAAAGTACCAGAAAAAAGATGCTTACTACGAGGCATTGACCTCAATGACAAAATCTTAATGGCAATACGGTGTAATAGGTTTCTTTTTGAGAGCTAGTAACACCGTACTCAAAGGTGTAATAGGTTTCTTTTTGAGAGCTAGTTGCAAAGTTCGGCAATTTGGTGTAATAGGTTTCTTTTTGAGAGCTAGTAACACCTTAGCAATCTCCCTGTAATAGGTTTCTTTTTCTAGTAACACCGAGTATGACAAAGGTTTAACAATTGAAACAGGTGTAATAGGTTTCTTTTTGAGAGCTTAGTAACACCAGTAGGAAACTCACCTTCTTTAGGTGCAATAGGTTTCTTTTTGAAAGCTAGTAACACCTTTAAGATGTTGAATATTCGTTTTTATCCGGTGTAATAGGTTTCTTGTTGAGAGCTAGTAACACCAGCGAGCCATGCGACTTGTCTTCTTGCAACGGTGGAATAGGTTTCTTTTTGAAAACCAGTAACTCCATACTGATTTGTGGAAACTTACCTTCTGTAGGTGCAATAGGTTTCTTTTTGAAAGCTAGTAACACCCTAAGGCATGCAATTAAAGAACTGAAAAAGGTGCAATCGGTTTCTTGTTGAGAACTGGTAACACCCCTATAGCTAAGAGGATGTAATCCTGTTAAGGTGAATAAGTTTCTTTTTGAAGGCCAGAACACCTTAATGACTATAGTGTATTTTCCATTATCGGGCGTAATAGGCTTCTTTTTGAGAGCCAGCAACAACAGGTGGGTTTTGCATATTATTTTGGCAGATGGTGTAATCAGTTTCTTTTTTGAGTGCTAGCAACATCTCTGACATTAGTTTAACCGATTTTATTTCAGATGCAACAGGTTTCTTTTTGAAAGCCGTAAGCACCTGTGGTTCCTGAGATAATTCTTACGAACGGGTGCAATAGGTTTCATGTTGAGAGCTAGTAACACCTTTTGAGATTCTTAAGGCCAATCGTTATGGTGTAATCGCTTTCTTTTGAGAGTTGGAAACATCCATGGTTTGAATTTTAGTGATTGAAACAATGGTGTGATAAATTTCTTTTTTAGAGATGGAAATACCAATATCTACAGTTTAGGTGCGAGAACCCGAGGTGCAGTAGGCTTCTTTTTGAAAGCAACAAACACCTCATTATCTCTCCTCGATAAAACACAATGGGTGTGGCAGGCTTCTTATTGAAGGTAATGAATACCCTGTGGTAGAAAACAATGATCACTTCAATGGTGCATTAGGCTTCTTTTCGAAAGCAATTAACACCCTTGTAGTTTCATTTCGGTAAGGGGTACGGTGTAGCAGACTACTTTTTGAAAGTTAACAACACCAATTCTGAGAGATCTTGTTAATGGTAAATGGTGTTGCCGTCCTCTTTTTGCAGGCTAAAAACACCGTTGTAGTTTCATAACAAAAAAGTATCGGTAGGTGTAACAGGTGTCTTTTCGAACCCAAATAACACCCACGCTTAAGAAATAGAGGATTTAGATAAGATGGTGTGGTCGGTTTCTTGTTGAGAACCGGTAACACCTTTGGTTTCGGCTATAAATTTTTATACTGAGGTGTGCTTGGTTTCTTGTTGAAGTACAATAACACCTTTCGACCTTGGTTAGAAATCATACCAAGTGGCGCAGCAAACCTGTTATTCAAGGCCATTAGCACCATAGATTATACTCAAACTAAGGCAAATTAAAGTAAACTGGGTGTAGCTGGTTTCTTTTTGAAACTACAAACACCTCCCATATTCGATATGCTGCTTTGTGAAAGGGTGTAATTGGTTCCTTGTTGAGGATTAATAACACCCACTCATCGGACTTAATCATCATTTTGATGCTGTAGCAGATTTCTTTTTGAAAACCAGAAACAGCTTAAACCGTTTTCTTGCAATTCATTTTATAGGTGCGAAAAGCTTCATTTTGAGAGCAAATTACACCGTTTTATTATAAATTGACTGTTCACTTGTTTTGAGAATTTTGAGATGATATGCTGATACTGGCTTTTCGGATTAAAAATCCTTAGCTCATTAAGCCCTGATTGCAAATCAAGACTAGCGAGATTAAAAATTCTGAGCTCATATAGCCGTAATTGTAAATCAGGACTAGCAAGTTTTTTTCGGATTAAAAATCCCTGGCTCATTAAGCCCTGATTGCAAATCAGGAATAGCGAGCGATTAAAGATTTTGAGCTGATATAGCCGTAATTGTAAAGCAAGACTAACAAGTTTTTTCGGATTAAAAATCCTTAGCTCATTAAGCCCTGATTGCAAATCAGGAATAGCGAGATTAAAGATTTTGAGCTGATATAGCCGTAATTGTAAATCAGGACTAGCAAGTTTTTTTCGGATTAAAAATCCCTAGCTCATTAAGCCCTGATTACAAATCAGGACTAGCAAGATTAAAAATTCTGAGCTCATATAGCCGTAATTGTAAATCAGGACTAGCAAGTTTTTTTCGGATTAAAAATCCCTGGCTCATTAAGCCCTGATTGCAAATCAGGAATAGCGAGATAGATCATGTCAAAAAATATTTTGGGAAGCACACACAGTTCAGTTTTTATTCACTACTGTTTAAATTTTATAATACCTTGAGTTCGACGTAAAATTCTATCCACAGAAAGTTATATTTGCGATAGATTTGCATTAAAAATTTGGAAAGAATAGCGGGCTATCTTGAGGAATTTTTAATGTGAAGATGTCGTAAAGAGAACTTTCCATTATGTGTTTGCCTGCTTTCGGCATAAATTTCCTCAAATCTTCTTGAAATATCCCGATATTCATTCGAAAATTTGAGGAAATTTCTACTCAAAATCAGATCAAACTGTGAACGAATTTTACGTCGAACTCACGTTATAGTCATATCATGCATCAACAAATAAATAACTTTGGGTACGAGATGAAAAATAAACCTCCTATAAACATATTTTTTACGATCATTTTACTTGATTTTATGCCATATAAATTTATTTTTATAGGCTTAACTAAAATCAATCGTTATGAATGAAACAGAAAACAAACTAATAGAAGTTTATGCAGGTTTATCTTGGGAAGTTGAAATGCTAAAATCCATACTCGAAGATCATGAGATTAAAGCATTTGTTAAGGACGAATTTATTGGAACCCTGGCTCCTCATTATACAGCCGGTGGTGTTGGTGCAGTAAAACTTTGTATTTCGAGTGCCGATTTAGATAGAGCCAAACCTCTTGTCGAGAAATTTTTAAAGAACAAGGACGAATAAAATTCTTAGCCAGGTATTACATAAAAGTTCCACAACAAATACAGAATCGACACTATCCGATTTTTAAAGTTTGGATTATGCCGACAATGATAAATACAGACAAGCCAATGCCCTGTTATTGCAGCAAAATTTAATTTTTTACACCATCATTTTTTCCTCTAAGCTTCACCAATTCGTAATAAAAAGAAGTAAAAAATTGACTATTTTTAGTGCCGTATATGTACAAAATAAGCAATATAAACACATGCCAAAATATCAATTCCTTAACCGAGATTTAAGTTGGTTATCTTTTAACAAAAGAGTGTTAGAGGTAGCCACAAACCGGGATTTGCCCTTATTCGAAAGAATAAAATTTCTTGCCATTTACTCTTCCAATCTCGATGAGTTTTATCGGGTTCGCGTTGGAACCTACAAAAGATTTATTGAATTGCCACCTGAGGACAAGAAGAGCTTAAGAGAGGATCCGGATCTTGTATTAAAAGAAATCAATACCGAGGTTGACAGACAACAAATTCAATTTGGTAAAATATTTAGAGATGATATTGTTCCCGAACTTCGTGCCAATAATATTATCCTTGTGCAGGATGAAGAGTTAGGCGAGGAACACCACCAGTTTGTGAAAGACTTCTTTTTAGAAAATATTCTGCCTCATGCACAGCCCATGTTGCTGTTGAAACAACAGATCAAACCTTTTCTTCAGAACAACTCGATTTACCTGGCTGTAAAACTTTTCAAACGACGCAGTAAAAAAGAGGCTGATGTAAATCCGGTAAATCAACGTGCGCGATATGCAATCATCAAAGTGCCATGTCATCATTTCCCTCGTTTTATAGAGCTTCCTGAGATTGACGGAAAGCATTATATCATGTTCCTTGATGACATTGTAAAACTAAGAATGAAGGTTCTTTTTCCCGGATATAAAATTGAGTCAAGCTTTAGCTTTAAACTAAGTCGTGATGCCGATTTATTGATTGAGGATGAATATTCGGGCGATTTAATTGACATGATTGAGCGAAGCCTTAAGAAGCGTGAAACAGGTTCACCTTCGCGTTTCCTTTACGATGAATCGATTCCTCCTGTATTTCTTCGATTTTTGAAAGACTCTTTTGATTTGTTGCCCAATGACATGGTTAAAGGTGGAAGATATCATAACTTTCAGGATTTCTTTGCGTTTCCAAATCCAAAATATCCTGAATTGGAATTGGAGCCTTATTACCCCATGAGTGTAGAGGAATTGAAAGGTGGAACCAAATCAATATTCAAAACCATACGCAAGAAAGATCGCATTCTGCATTTTCCATACCAGTCGTATAAATATGTAATTCGATTCTTGAACGAAGCTGCCTTAGATCCTAAAGTGGAAGAAATTAAAGCCACTCAGTATCGTGTGGCCGATAATTCGGCAGTTGTTAATGCCTTGATTAATGCAGCTCACAATGGAAAAAAAGTAACTGTTTTTGTCGAAGTAAAAGCACGTTTTGATGAAGAGACTAACCTCCGCTCGGCTCGTGAAATGCGTAAGGCTGGTATCAAAATTATTTACAGTATTCCCGGTCTAAAAGTTCATGCAAAAATTGCCTTGATAATCCGTAAGGATGACAAGAGAGATTACGCATTTTTAAGCACTGGTAACTTTAACGAAAAAACGGCTAAAATATATGCCGATCATGGTTTCTTTACCTCCGATAAAGTAATGATTCAGGAATTGAAACAACTGTTTGATTATTTAGAAAACAAGACGCCCGGCTACGTTTTTAGTAAGCTACTGATTGGACAGTTCAATTTAAAAAAGGAATTGATCCGCTTGATTGATCAGGAAATTGAAAACGTTAAAAATGGCAAAGAAGGATACATTCTTTTAAAGATGAATGGCTTGCAAGAGCGAGAAATGATTAAAAAGCTATACGAGGCCAGCGAGAAAGGAGTTAAAATCGATTTGATTTTGCGTGGCATTTGCTGCTTAAAGCCAGATCAGCCCTATTCAAAAAACATCAGGGTGGTTCGAATTGTTGACCAATTTCTGGAACATGCTCGTGCATTTTATTTTTATAATAATGGAGAAGAATTGTTGTATCTTTCTTCTGCCGATTGGATGAACCGAAACTTGCAGCGCAGAATTGAGTGTGCATTCCCAATTCATGACGAAGATATTAAGGCGGAAATTATTCATATTTTAAAGTTGCAATTGGCCGACAATGTAAGTGCCCGTGTCTTAAATGGTACATTAGATAATATTCCTGTACAAAGATTAGATGAGGAACCTGAAGTAAGATCGCAAATTGCCATTGCTGAGTTCTTAAAAGAAAAGGAAAAAGTAGAAAAAGAATCAATAAGCGATTAGAATTTAATTAGTAACAAAACAACAAAAAAATGAAACGTTTATTCTTGGTTCGACATGCCAAAACAGAATTAATTCGATACGACATAACCGACTTTCAAAGAAATTTGAAAGAACGTGGAATTAACGATTCAAATTTAATTGCCAAAAAGTTACTGCTTAAAGAAGCCATTCCCGAATTGATGATATCAAGTACGGCAAACCGGGCAATTCAAACCGCTCGATTGTTTGCCGAAAATTTTAATTATCAGCAAGAATTTATCGTTCGGCTAGATGAACTTTACGAAGGTTTTACTACGCAAGAGTTTCTTGATATGGTTGAAAAGCATGCTAAAATTCATGAGTCGGTGATGATATTTGGACACAATCCAAGTATTGAGTACCTGGCCTTTAATTTAAGTGAAGAATTCTACGAATATGTTCCCACTTGCACGGTTATCGGTATCGAATTCGATGTGGAAGACTGGAAAGACATAGAGGCTCGATCGGGGAAAGTTTTCTTGTACGAGTATCCAAAGAAATACAAACAGTGATCGGTGATCTAAACACAAAGAAAATTGTAATGTCATGCTCCGACTATAAGCAAGCTGTAATTGTCGGGGTATGACTTATACCACGATTAGTATGAAATGAGGCTATCATTAATAAACCATTGATACCCTCACGCAAGTGAGAGCATCAAGCGTCTTTAAAATACTTAAGCAGGATTAACGTGAACTGAAGCTCATTCTTTCGACCTGTCTCTACTGTTCTCCGAAAACAATTTTCCCCTGATTGTCGAGGATCAATTTTCCGTTGACTTTCTCTTTTGTTTGAGGATGGATGAATCCTTTGATTAAACCCGTTTTTTGCTGCTTTACCAACGACTTGATTTGTGCTTCGCTTAGCTTTTTCTCCATAAACACAAATGGTACAACAAACTTGCAACCATTCTTATAATTCGAGCAGCCAAATGCAGCATTTCCTTTTAGCAGTGTACCCGATTTACACGCAGGGCAAGTAAGAACCTCTTTTTCTTCTTCCAGAAAACTGATGCTAAAATCCGGATCGAGAACCAGATTTCCATTTACTTTTTTGCCATCAACAGTAAATCCAATAATCTTTGGTGTTTTTCCTTTCAATACCAAAGCTTCAACCTGTTTATCGGTTAGTTTTTTACCGCTAAACTCGAGAGGCACTCGCATTTCACAACCATTTTTCCAATTGGTACATCCCCAAAGCGATTTTCCTTTAACGATTTTCCCCTCTTTACATTTCGGACAAGTCAGTTCAGTAGGAGTTGATTTTTTCTGTTTGGTTTCGGCTTTCTTCTGCTCCTTTTCTCTCTGCTCATCAATCACCTCAATGGCATTAATATTCTTTCGGGATTTTACATCCCAAACAATGCCCACTACCATATTCTTTAGCTCGGCCATAAATTGGTTCACCTCAAAATTCCCCAATTCAATATCCTTCAACTTCTTCTCCCATTGCCCTGTAAGCTCTGCCGATTTTAACAACTCATTCTGAATGGTATCTATCAACTGGATGCCCGTAATGGTTGCCACCAATCGTTTCTTTTCTTTTTTAATGTAGCGGCGTTTAAACAAGGTTTCAATGATATTGGCACGAGTAGATGGACGACCAATCCCGTTTTCCTTCATCAGCTCTCTCAACTCATCATCATCCACCTGTTTGCCAGCCGTTTCCATGGCACGCAACAAAGTTGCTTCTGAGTAATATTTAGGAGGCTGAGTTTGCTTTTCGGCCAAATCCGGCTGATGTTCACCTGTTTCGCCTTTTACAAAAGCAGGCAGAATCACTCCCTCGCCCACATTGCTGTCTTTGGCATACAACACACGCCAGCCCGCTTCAACAATCTGTTTTCCTGTTGCTTTAAAATCGATATCGGTAACCTTACCCATAACGGTTGTATTGCTGACTTTACAATCAGGATAGAAAACAGAAATGAATCTCCTGGTCACCAAATCGTACACCTGCTTTTCTTCATATTTAATTCCCGAAGGATTCACACCTGTTGGAATAATCGCATGATGATCGGTCACCTTTTTATCATCAAACACTTTTTTCGATTTCCTGATTTTCTCTTTTAAAAGCGGATCAATAAAATCTTTGTAAGGGGTAAGTTTCTTTAAAATTCCAGGTACTTTTTTATAGATATCATCCGAAAGGTAAGTTGTATCTACCCTTGGGTAAGTGGTCAATTTCTTCTCGTACAAAGACTGAATGATTCTTAAGGTATCCTCGGCCGACAAGTTAAATTTACGGTTACAGTCCACCTGCAAGGACGTTAAATCATACAAACGCGGAGGCTGCTCTTTCCCACTCTTTTTTTCAACGGATACAATTTCGAAAGGCTCAGACTTAATTTGATCCAAAAAGGCAACACCTTCTTCTTTTTTATCGAATCGCCCTCTTGTTGCTGCAAAGCTTACATCCCGATAAACGGTTTTCAGCTCCCAATAAGTTTGTGGTACAAAATTATCAATTTCCTTTTGACGATTAACAATCAATGCCAAAGTAGGCGTTTGCACCCTGCCAATTGACAGAACCGATTTTCCGTTTGCATATTTCAAAGTATACAATCGGGTTGCATTAATTCCTAGCAACCAATCGCCAATGGCTCTCGACGATCCGGCAGCATACAACTTATCAAAATCGCTTCCTTCTCTTAAATTCTGGAATCCTTCTCGAATGGCCTCTTCGGTAAGGGATGAAATCCACAAACGCTTAACGGGTACATTGCATTTTGCCTTGTGCAATACCCAACGCTGAATCACCTCTCCCTCTATACCAGCATCACCACAATTTATTACTTCTTCAGCTTTGGAGATCAATTTTTCAAGAATATCAAATTGTTTTTGAACACCAGTATCAGGAATGATCCTAATTCCAAAACGCGGTGGAATAATTGGCAAATCGTTCATGTGCCAATATTTCCAATTCATGTTGTATTCATGCGGTTCTTTTAGTGTGCACAGATGCCCAAAAGTCCAGGATATTTGATATCCATTGCCTTCGTAATAACCATCTTTTTTTGATTTTGCCCCTAGAATTAAGGCAATTTCGCGTGCTACACTAGGTTTCTCCGCAATACAAACTTTCATATTATTAAAGTTATTAGATGTTAATTCAATTTTTGAGTTAAAAGTATTTAAAGTTATAAGTGCCTAAATTTAAAAACCAAAAAAATTTAATGATTACAATTGGTTTTAATCCATGTATTACATTTTTCACCTTCCTGGCAATACATTTTAAAAATATGAATCTTAAACAATTCCACTTTAAGTATTTTAGGCACTTTAAGTACTACAAGTACTTACTTTTAGAACATATATTTAAACTCGAGAGAGAAAATATTCTCCTCTTCCGACATGCCATAATTAGCAGTTAGTACCATCAATTTATATGGTGAAATCCAAAAACCTCCACCATATCCATGGTGCCATTTGTTTGAGTCTTCCCCATCAAGCCAAACCCGGCCAAAATCGTTAAAGCCCAATATACCTAGTTCTCCTCCAAATAAATATGATTTAAATTTGGCTAGCCTCAATCTAAAATCGGTATTCTGATACACCATATCATCACCAGCAAATCTATCCTGTTTGTAAGCGCGTAAGTTCGATTTTAAACCCAGCTTATTTGCCTGATAAAATGAATAACCACTGGTATTGTGAGCCGCTCCAAATCGAACTGCAAGTATACTGCGTTGAGGCCTGCCAAGACTAGTATAAAACCTTAAATCGGTTTCCATCTTTTGGAAATTATGGTCATTCTTTTTCAGCCCTTTGTAAAAACTCCAGGAGTTCGACCAATACATTCCTCGCACAGGAATTACTTTATTATCACGAGTATCCCATTCGTGTTTAATTTTTATTCCAAAATATTTTCGGGTATTAAAGTCGGTTAGCACATCCAAATCATTATCAGGATTACTCAAATCAGTTACAAAACGATCAGGAGTTGCCTTTAATTTCAATTGTTCGAAGAATGGCCCGAAAGAAATATTCTGATTAGCTCCAATCCTTTTCCTAAGTTTTAAAGCCAATTCAGTTCTTCCCATTCTAATTCTGTTGTATTCCTTATCGTCCAATTCGGGGTTATTAGTTTCGTTACCCAATCCGTAATAGAAGCCTTGAAAATTTGGTGTATTGTAATCAACATCTGCCAATAAATCCAGTGAACCAATAACATCTGTCATTTCGCCTGAATATTTAACTTGAACCGAAGGATACATGAATGCATAATTCACCAAAAACTTATGCAAAGATCCATAAGGTTCTTTTCTAAAGCTCTGTTTTTTGATATTAAATCCCGCTCCAAGCGTTAATCCATCATCGCTAACATAGTTTAGGTTGGCTGCAGGACTCACAATATCATATTTAAACGATTTACGATTGTAAACATTCACACTCTCATGATTCGACAGTCGATTCCTGTAGGCTCCATTCCCTTTTATCTTGGTCTTTGGCTTATCGTAGACAGCCACATTTGATTTTCTGGTGCCATCAATTTTGAATTTATCCTTTCCGGTTCCACCTACAATCCTTAGCTTAACTCCTTTTGATTGTTTGCCGTCAATATCAAATTCATCCTTGCCACCCAATCCATAAATTCGTACCTCTTTGGTTTCTCCTTTAATAAATTTACGTTCGTATAGCTTTTCTTTCTTATTCCCTTTTTTGCTTAAGCGGCGAACCTTTATGCGTAAGTTTCCATCCTCATCCCATTCAGCATCAAAATCCTCTGTTCCATTTGTACCAACCACATCTACTTCTTTTGCCAGATAGTTATAAAACTCTAATGACATTTCCGGCAACAGGTCTCTTCTTGATTTTAGTTTTGCTACAATATCATTAGCAGAAATGGCATATACCTCTTTAGGCAGGTCTTTTACTGCTTGTTCAATTACCTCGTTGGTCAATTTTTGCTTTAAGTCTTTGGCCATTTCGAGCCAATCTTGTTTGTTTTTCGATTGAAGAAAGTTGCGATCGAAATAACGAGCATTAAAGCCTAATCCAACTACATTTTCGGGAATGGAATCGAAAATCTGGAATTTAGGCATTGCCCATTTTCTTCTAATCAACCAAGGAATTTTTCCGTCGCTATAAAAGAACACCTGATCACGATCGCGAGGGATTGGCCTTGCAATAATTTTATCACCTTTTTCAAATGTTGCCCATCGCCATTGGTCATCATGTCTATCCCAATCATTCAAAAAGATATCGAACAATCGGGCGCGCAAAACTGCGGTTTCATCAATCATCAAATCAGAGTTCTTGAATCTTTTCTCAATCAACTTATCCGTTCCGATCACATTTTTTGTATTGCCAAAATTATCAGCATCCGACATGTCATCATTCGGGCGTTCTTCGAATAGGTACAATTCATTTTTAAAATCATCCCGATAGATCCCAAAGCGAGGATCATCAGGCACATAAACAATTTTAGGATTGGTGTGATAAACTCCGGCGGCTTCGGCAAGTTTAGGAACAGCAATAGCGGCATATGGATACGACTCTGAAATACCATCCTGTACAATATTCGCTGCAAATGTCCCTCTTAATAAAGGCGGTATTGCTTTTTCGGTATACTTTTCTACCGAACGCAATACATACTGCTTTCCATCTTCGGCTTCCAATCGCAACGATCTGGTTTGTTGTCCGCCACCCCGCTTTAAAATTTTTAACCCTCCTTTTTCTGTTCCAATGTCAAAAACAGGAACCTGAATTGGTGTCTCCCATTCTTTACGATAGTTGTTCCCCAGAACATTCCTTTTAAACTTACTATTGGTAGAATACAAATCGCTCGCAGCAATCGTTAAGGTGCTATCTGCAAAATTTAAATCTTTATATTTTATAGCTAAATCTTGCGGACTTGACATTGCTTTGGTAAATAATTTTTTTTGGAAAGCCAAATGTGCTTTTTCAGTTCCATTTTTACCCACCGACCACATTTCAAGCCAAACTTCGTTGTTTGAATAAAAATTCAATTTGGTAAAACCGATTTCGCGAAGAGCCAAATCCATCTTCTTCTCCGACACGTATTCCGTTTTGCTTCCTGAACCGGTCACTACAAAATAAGAATCATCTCTTTCAGCAAATTGAAGGCTATTGTCATGAGCCGAAACGGTAATGATATTCTCATATTCTCTACCCAGTTTTCGAGCCATATATCTCATTTGCTTGTAAAATGGATAGGCAAAATCCTGCGATGTTCCAAATAGCTTACGATACAGCTGAACAGGGCCAACAAATGGAAAGTTTCCTGCATGTTTACCGCCACTATATATTGGATGATGCGATGCAAATACGATTTTCTTATCCTTATTCCTTTTTAACACATCGCTTAACAGAATCAAGAAATCAGATGAATTTTCCAAACCGCATTCTGCTTCCGGCTTGTCGGCAGCATGCAGCCACCATTGCGAATCAACAATAATCAGCACCACATCATCACCAATCTCAATTTCTACGGGTCCGGGGCATCCACCTGATGGTAAAAACACATCTCCTTTTCCAATATAATCTTCAATGTAAGTTTCCAAGTTCATAATGGCTTCCCAACCATGCTTATGTCCCTGATTCCACTCTTTTTCTCCGGGAACAAAAAAACTTTCTCCATTGAAATTTTTCGCCAATTCCAATAGTTTAATCAGGTTGTGATCACCGGAATTAATATCTTCAATTTCCTGTTTTGAATATTCTTTTGATATGCTATTGCCCAAAAAAACAAGGGTAGCTTTATCCTCATCTTTATACAGTTGATTTTGTAGCATTTTTAGGTTGGCGTCTACAATATTTGCTTCACCAACGTCACCAATAAAGAATAAGGAATGTATCAGTAAGTCTGAACTTGGAGCTTTATCCGTTTGCTTGCTTTGTGCTTGAATCACAAACACAAAACACATCAGGCAATAAAGTGCAATTAGCTTTTTCATGCTTTTAATTTTATTGAATCAAATACTTAAGAGTTTATCGATAAAAAACTCTAAAAACAAATTTAAACAGTTTCCCGTATGATATCGAATTATTGTTTGTAACTGTATTTTAAAAGAATTGCTTTTTTTCCTCTTCCCTCGTTTGAAATAAACATGGTACCATCGGGAGCAAAACAAATACCTTCCGGTTGACGAAAGATTTTGCGTTTTAATTTTACAATGGTTTTAACTTCACCTTTGGGGTTTAACACAAGCAACAATTTACCTACCGAAGCAAGCACATATAAATTTTTTGTTATTGGATGTATCGCTATGGCCGAAGGTTGAAAAGTAATATCACCTTCCGATGGATTAATCTTTTCCAATAATTTTACCGAGAAGTTTGAGTAGGAATCAAATTCCAGTATTTTGCGAATTTGTTCCTGATCGATCAGATATTTAGGCTCATTCGACAATTTCTTTTTTTGAATGGAATACTCATAAATGGCACGCTTGCCGTGATATTTTTGTTTCTCGATTGAAGGCTTGCCTTTACAAGCCACCAATAAGGAATTGGTTTTAGGATCATAAGCTAATCCCTCCGTATCATTTCCAGCATGCAGTTGAGTCGAATTTTTTTCAGAACTGATCCTGCTCTTATCTTTAAAATGATCAACCTTAAAAATTTTGCCATCAGAACGCAATACATAAACCACCGAATCTATCAACTCAATACCTTCATAATCGCCGGGGTAATCGAAATGATACTTTTTTGTTACCTCTTTCTTTTTGTGGTTATACTTGTAAATAATACCTTCCTCATCATTTACACATAAAATAGAGTTTTCGCTATAGTAGGTCAGTCCTGATATTTCTCTTAAATCATCCTTGAGTTCGCATTTTTTATCAGGCTCGTAAATATCATAAGGGAATTTGTCATAAGTATCCGATAAATATATCATTTTCTGATCTTTTTTTTGGGCGCAAGCCTCAAGAAAAAAAACAATACCAAACATACTAATAAGGGCATGAAATGTTTTATTCATATCAAGAATTTAACTTTTAAAAATGGGATCATAAAATTAACAAATAAGCCTCAATTACCAATAAAAAATGATCATTCGAGGCATTTCTATTCTTTTAACAGACTGTTTTCACCTTTAATGGTTATCTTTATTCAGTCAAAAAATGAATCTCAAGAACTGAAAAATTCCAAATATGAATATGATCCAAGAAGCTGAAAAATATGTTACTAATCTTATTGAGGATGCAATTAAACCATTGTATACTTATCACAATTTAGAGCATACTCAGAACGTGGTGAAAAATGCTGCAAAGATAGCTTCAGAACTAGAATTCAGTGAGGAGCAAAGCGAAATTTTAGTTTTAGCGGCCTGGTTTCACGATTCAGGTTATTATGAAGACTATGCCAATCATGAGGAATTAAGTGCCCGCAATGCAAAAGTTTTTTTAGAAGAACAAAATTATCCTCAGGAAAAAATGGATCAGGTTATTCAGGCCATTATGCATACAAAAATACCTCATCCTCCGTGTGAAAAACCAATTTGCAATGCACTGTGCGATGCTGACCTGTATCATTTGGCTTCGAAAAATTACATGAAAAGCTCGGAGCAATTGCGCTTAGAAAAGCAAGCACTATCTAAACAAGAAATTCCACCTAAAGAATATTGGGAAGACACTTTGATTTTTTTACAAAATCACAAATACAAAACCAAATACGGTAAAAAGGTATTTGGAAAAAAGAAGGAGCAAAATTACCAAAAAGTGGTTGCTAAAATCAAAGGCTACCACGAAAAAGAAATCCAAAAGCTAAACGAAAAAGTTAGTAAACTTGAGAGCCAGAATGTAAAATTGAAAATGCCTCAGCGTGGTATTGAAACCATGTTTAAGGTAACTGCCCGAAATCAGATTAACCTGAGTTCGATTGCTGATAGCAAAGCCAACCTAATGATCTCTGTCAACTCTATTATTATCTCGGCCATCTTTTTCATTTTCAAAAACATTATGGAAGTGCCACACTTTATTATTCCATGTATGATTCTGCTAATTGTGTGTTTGATTACCATCACCTATTCGGTTATGGCCACTCGCCCAATTGTTACCGATGGTAAATTTTCGGAAGAAGATGTAAAGCAAAAAAGAGTAAACCTATTGTTCTTTGGGAACTTTCACAATATGGATCTGGGCGTTTATTCCAGGGCATTAAAGGGAATGATGACTGATTACGATGAGTTGTATGACAGCCTGATTAAGGATCAGTACTATTTGGGTAAGGTGTTGGGTAAAAAATACCGTTTTTTAAGAATCTCCTATACCATATTTATGTATGGCTTGATTTTTTCGGTTGCAGCATTCATTTTAGCAGCAATCTATCAGCCATTAATGTGGTAATTATATGCATTCAAAAGCTAAGATTTCAACTCATTCGTTTAATAATTTTACCAGTGTAAGACCGCTAAGCTTAAGGCTCTTTTAGGGCTGAGGCAAACTGAAATTCAATACATAAAAATTACGCTGGAACAGCCTTTTTAAATCAACAAAAACTAAATTTGCAGCCCAATAATTAGTACAGATCAATATGAATTTATTTTACACTCCGGATATAAAAGATCGATATTATCAGCTCGATGAACTTGAGTCGAAACATTGTGTTCGCGTTTTACGCTTAAAAGAAGAAGACGAAATCCATTTGATTGATGGAAAAGGAACTCTTTTTACCGCTAAAGTTATTGATGCACATCCCAAACGATGCACGGTTGAATGTATCGAAAAGAAAGAGGAATTTGGCAAATTGGATTATGAACTGCACCTGGCACTTGCTCCTACTAAAAACATCGACAGAACGGAGTGGTTTCTTGAGAAATGCACCGAAATAGGAAGCAGTGAATTTACGCCACTTTTAAGTTCTCGTTCGGAAAGAAAAGTTGTGAAATATGATCGTTTGTTTAAAGTAATCACTTCAGCGGTAAAGCAATCGTTAAAAGCATATCATCCAAAATTAAACGAACTAACAAAGTTTTCGGATTTGGTTACATCTGATTTCAATGGTGAGAAATTCATTGCACATTGCAATCCGGGAGAAAAAACTCATTTGAAACAATTGTGCAAGGCCAAATCGAAATGTTTGATTCTAATTGGTCCCGAAGGAGATTTTAGTCCTGAAGAGGTGGAACTTGCAAAAGCGAATGGATTCAAAGAAATATCGCTGGGCGAAAGTCGTTTAAGAACTGAAACTGCTGGTGTTGTAGCCTGCAATATTGTTAGTCTTGCAAATTACTAGAATGAAAATCAACCATTACATATTTTTCACATTTCTACTTCTGTTAGCTTGTTTCGCGCAAGCTCAAAACACAACTGTTAGAATTGGCTTGTTAAAATACAATGGCGGTGGCGATTGGTATGCAAACCCAAGCTCTTTGCCCAACTTGATTCAGTTTTGCAATGAAAATAAAATTGCAAACATACAAGCAGAGCCAATAAGCGTAGAAGTTGGCAGTCCCGAGATATTTTCTCTTCCTTTTCTGCATTTAACCGGACATGGTAACATTGTTCTTAATCATCAAGAGATCATTAACCTTAGAAAATATTTAATGGCTGGTGGTTTTTTGCATGTTGATGACAACTACGGGCTTAATGCATATTTCAGAAGGGAAATTAAAAAAGTATTTCCCAATGAGGAATTGGTTGAACTGCCCTACTCCCATCCAATCTATCATCAGATATATGAATTCCCAACTGGCTTACCAAAAATTCATGAACACGATGGAAAGGCTCCTCAGGGGTTTGGACTTTTCCACAAAGGAAGGCTGGTTTGTTTTTATACTTACGAGACCGATTTAGGTGATGGATGGGAAGACACCAGCGTTCACAACGACACCGAAGAAAAGCACCAGCAAGCCTTACAAATGGGTGCAAATATTATTTCGTTTGCCTTTAGTAATTAACGTGAGTTCGACGTAAAATTCGTTCACAGTTTGATCTGATTTTGAGTAGAAATTTTATCAAATATTCGCAGGAATATCGGGATATTTCAAGAAGATTTGAGGAAATTTATGCCGAAAGCAGGCAAACACATAATGGAAAGTTCTCTTTACGACATCTTCACATTAAAAATTCCTCAGAATAGCCCGCTATTCTTTCCTAATTTTTAATGCAAATCTATCCCAAATATAACTTTCTGTGGATAGAATTTTACCTCTAACTCACGTTATTTAGATTAATTCTCAATTAACTGATTCTCTTTTAATTCTATATTAATACTGAGCACTCCGTTTGAATTTTTATTAACAAAACGATAACTTATAGTGATTTTAATTTGATATCAATCACTAAAATTTATTGCTATGAAAAATAATAATTCCAATAGAGGAATAATAGGCATCTTAACAGGTGGTGGCGATGTACCAGGATTGAACCCTGCAATTCGTGCCGTAACCATTCGAGCGCTAAGAGAAGGATATAAAGTAATCGGTATTAGAAAAGGCTGGCGAGGCCTGATTGATATTGTTAGAGATGAAAAAGCCGATAATAGTGAAAACTTTGAGCTGCTTACCGAGGAGTTGGTAAACAAGGTGGGTCGTACCGGCGGTACTTTCCTGCACACATCAAGAGTAAATCCTTCGAAAACTGCAAGAGAAAGAGTTCCTGCACATTTAAAAGAAAAATACGACCAAGATGTTAATGATTTAACCGAAGAAGTTCTGGCAAATCTTGATTTCTTGAATATTGATTATCTCATTCCGATTGGTGGTGATGACACCCTAAGTTATGGTGTTCGATTATACCAGGAAGGTTTTAAAGTAATTGCAATTCCAAAAACCATGGATAATGATGTACCGGGTACCGATTATTGTATTGGCTTTAGTACATGTATTACCCGAACCATATCCTTAACCCATAGCTTAAGAACATCTGCCGGATCGCATGAAAGATTGCTTGTACTTGAAGTTTTTGGACGTTATGCAGGCTTTACCGCAATTCTGCCAACCCTGGCGGGTGCAGCAAATCGCTGTGTTATTCCTGAGCATAACTTCGATATTGAGCGACTTACTGAATTAATGATTCAGGACAGATTCTCGAATCCAAGCAGATACTCGGTAGTACTGATCTCGGAAGGAGCTGCTTTTTCAGGAGAAGAAATGATTTTTCAGGACAATGAAATGGATGACTACGGACACAAAAAACTTGGCGGAATTGGTGATCGTGTAAGTGAGCAAATGAAAGTTCTTTCTCCAAAATTTAATAACTCCAAACCAATTAATGTGATCAATCAAAAGCTAGGTTATATGGTTCGCTGTGGCGATCCGGATGCCATTGATTCAATTGTGCCAATGGCTTTTGGCAATTTGGCATTGGATTTAATTATAAAAGGAATTCATGGTCGTTTAATTACTCTTCGTAACGGAAGGTATGATAACGCACCCATAGATATTGTTACCAGTTCTAAAAAATTGGTTGATGTAGATCGTTATTACAACATCGACAGGCTACGACCAAAGTACAATAGCTTTGAACTACAACCACTATTCTTAATGACCGGTTTGTAATTCCACAAGATATTTGTTTACATTTGAAAAGCCTTTCGAAAACCGATTCGAAAGGCTTTTACTTTAGTTAGTGACTAAAGTATTTAAAGTGCCTTAATTACTTATTAAAATAGGCACTTATAACTTTCAATTCTTTTTGATTATTGATATAAAACCAAACAACTATGCTAGAGATTAACATTTTAGGGATTCCTATTTTAGAATGGATTGGGTACTTAGCCTCAGTTCTTGTGCTGGTATCATTAAGTATGACATCGATTATTAAACTTCGATGGTACAATTTGGCAGGTGCTATTCTTTTTTCAAGCTACGGATTTTTAATTGGCTCATTGCCTGTAGGAATTATGAACTTTCTGATTGTTTGTGCAAATATCTACAACCTAAGAAAAATGTATGTCCAAAAAGAAGATTTTAAGGTAATCGAGATAAAAGAAAATGATGAATTACTGATGCATTTTCTGGAATACTATAAGAATGACATAGCTGGATTCTATCCCGGTTTTGAAAAGGGAGAAAACCAGCTCGGAATTTTTGTTTTAAGAAATATGGCCGTTGCCGGGATCTTTATTGGCAGTCAGGAAGAAAATGAATTGAGAATCGATTTGGACTATGCACTACCCCAATACAGAGACTTTAAAGTTGGTGATTACTTGTATAAAAGCCTAAAGCAAACACTTGGCAAGCACGATATCAGGTCGGTTTATTGTTACTCTACCCAAATGCTGAAATACATGGAAAAGATGGGATTTAAATTAGAGAAGAAGGATGACCATCCAATCTTGAGAAAGAGTTTGAACTAAGCTTAAATCATTCTAAAACGAATAGGATTGATATGGATTTCTCCTATTCGTTGTTAACAATTTAGATGAGATAATTGTAGAGTCATGGGCAAGCAATTATCAACAAGACCGAAAATCGGAATACCGCAAAAGCAAAGAGAAAATCAATACAGAAGAATGATATCAGTTTTATAATGAAGTGAGTTTTAAATTGTTTTTTAGGGATTTTGAATTTAATCGATACAAAGAATACGGCTCCTAATTGTGTTTTCAATTCGCAGGCCAAGAGGGAATTTCCCAAAACCCTGTAATTTCCTTTATCATGAACGGTTTGTATTCTGTGCCTCGAAAGCCAGGGAGGAACAAAATCAGACGCATTCTGTGCCTCGAAAGCCAGGGAGGCACAAAATCAGACGCATTCTGTGCCTCGAAAGCCAGGGAGGCATCAAAATCAGACGCATTCTGTGCCTCGAAAACCAGGGAGGCACAAAATCAGACGCATTCTGTGCCTCGAAAACCAGGGAGGCATCAAAATCAGACGCATTCTGTGCCTCGAAAACCAGGGAGGCACAAAATCAGACGCATTCTGTGCCTCGAAAACCAGGGAGGCACAAAATCAGACGCATTCTGTGCCTCGAAAACCAGGGAGGCATCAAAATCAGACGCATTCTGTGCCTCGAAAACCAGGGAGGCACAAAATCAGACGCAATCTGTGCCTCGAAAGCCAGGGAGGCACAAAATCAGACGCAATCTGTGCCTCGAAAACCAGGGAGGCACAAAGTCAGACGTACAAATCGACACTTTTGATTTAGAAATGCTATCGCTTAAACAAAAAAGCTTGACCCGGAATGAGTCAAGCTTTTATGATTTATTTAACGTGAGTTCCACGTAAAATTCTATCCACAGAAAGTTATATTTGCGATAGATTTGCATTAAAAATTCCTCAAATCTTCTTGAAATATCCCGATATTCCTTCGAAAATTTGAGAAAATTTCTACTCAAAATCAGATCAAACTGTGAACGAATTTTACCTCGAACTCACGTTATTTAATCTTAAAAGTCAATACTTCTTAGTAACTAAAAATAGTTGAGTTTGGAAAATATCCAACTGTAAAGCTCTTTTGTTCTGTTCCTGCATTATCGTACACATAAACTGTACCTGCAGTTGTAGCATCAGCAGCTTCGCACAACCACAAGTTATCACTTACCGGATTAACATCTATACCATAGAAAGTAGCATCAATAAACTTGCTGGTAGGTAATGTTGTATCTGTAATATTCATTGCATAAACTGCATCTGACATAAAATACACAACATCTTTTGCTTTATTGATTGCAATATTTTTAATACCTGAAGTCGAAAGGTTAGTCAACCCATAAGAAGTAACTTCACTATTTGCAGTATTTATTTTAGATATTCCAGCATCGTCAATACCAACAACATTCCAATTTTCATCATAAGAGGTAACACCTGCACAATATACCCAAACATCACCATTGGCATCAACTACCATATCCTTAGGACAGGATTTAACACTTATGGTTTCAATAACCTGATCTGTTTCAGTATCAATAACAGTCACTGTCTTGTCATCATTCGACCAACCTCCACTGTTGGCAACATATAACTTATCATTAGAAACTACCATTTTCTCAGGACCAGCACCAACAGAAATTTGTCCTGTTGTAGCCATTGTATTCAAATCAATTACATAAATTTCATTGTTTTGTTTTACTTGATTTGGATAAGTTCCAGTAACTCCATTACCGTTAGCAACATAAGCCTTATCTCCTACCAAAGTGATTTCGCGTGGATATGAAAAACCATCAATTGTTGCGTGATGAGTAAAATCAGATTTAGTCACAACTTCAACATAACCAGCACCGCTTCCTGTTGTAACGGCGATAAAAGCATAATCATCATTCACTGCCATCGACTGTGGCAATTCTCCCAAAGGAATACCATTTGCCGCAGCAAAATAATTATTGGTAAGCTCATCGTTTCGATTGATCATAGTCACCGCTCCTGTTCCTCCAAAGCTTCCTTCATTCAACACATAAAAGAAGCTTATTTGTTTCTCTCCAATACTAATATTAAAGATGCCAGTTAATACATTGTCACCATCAGTAACTGAGAAAGAAAATTCATCCGTTAAAGTTTGGCTTCCATTGTGTACATATACAATTTTTGATGCTGCCACATCAGCTTGAGTAAATTGATCAATAGCTGTTGTCACATCATTTACATTGGCAATAATACCATTTTCGGTTGCCACAGTTACTGTATAAACAATATCAATATCTTCAGTATCTGTATCAACTACATTTAATTCTGATGCAGTAATTGCAACAGTTGCACCATTCTCAATAACAACACCATTGTTTACCGACAGGCTTGGCATTTCATTATCATCATCCGAACAGGATACAAATAAAGAACTTGCAATTAACAAGCCTAAACTAAATTTTAAAAATTTTTTCATTTTTAATAGTATTAGAAAATTACATTCACCCCTAAATAAAATGCTCGACCTGGCATGGGGTAATACTTAACCAGCTCATAAGATTTATCTAAAATATTCTCGATTCTTCCAGTTATTTTAAACTTTGCAAAGTCGGTTTTAAATCGATATCCTCCATTCACATCAAGGAGAAAGTTTCCATCAACCTTCTGCTCTTGCCAATTTTTTGTATGCGACCGGAAGGTAGCTATAACTCCTGCATTCCAATTTTTGGAAATATAATCGCTCAAAACCTTTGTAATATGGTGTGGTCGATAAGCCAATGTTTGTTTATATTTACCACTGGCTTTATCGTTGTTATACGCATCATTATAAGCGTATTTTATGGATGTACGAAGCCTGTCATTCCCAATTCTTAGCATATGATTTATTTCCAGTTCCAAGCCTCTGCTTATCATTTGTCCGGTATTTAAAGGACTCCAGTACGATCCGGTTGGTTGCCACGAGATTGCATTCTTGTTCTTTGATTGATATAGTCCTAAATCTGCATTCAATTGACCGTATTTTGTTTCCAATGATAACAAAGCCAATCCAAACTCAGCATTCCACCCTTCTTCTGCTTTGATATTGATATTTCCGCCCGGCACCCAATATCTCTCGTTAAAAGTTGGTCTTCGAAAATGATTACTAGCCTTTGCCCTAACATCTAAAAAGTGAGGCACAATATGCCACAAAGAACTAAACGAATACATTTCCGGTGGATTAATCTCAGTATTCCATTCTTTTCCAAAAGTAAAAATGAAAGTTCCAAAATCCGGCGAATACTTTCCTGCAACAGTTACCCTTGATTCATTTTCCTCTTTCTCGTAATTATTCGTCTTTCCTTTTAACCAAGAATACTTAGCATTTACATCTACACTTAATTTTCGGGTTAAGTAGTAACGAATGTTAGCATCGTTCAACACCCTTTCGGATGAAATTTCAGATAAAAATCCGCTCGTATACTTTAAATAATCATACAGATAAGCCGATTTGGCTTCCATTCTAAACTTCCCAAGCAAGGTTTTCCATCCCAAGTAAATCTTTAGTGAAGAATCTCTTTGCTGCTGATTGCTTTTGGGTTCGCCAATTCCCATTGTACCGGCAATATTTTTTTTCTTGGCCTGATACCAGGCTCCCAAATCAATATAGTGCTTGTTCAGTTTAATATGCAGGTCGTGAATTGTACCGTAAACACGATTTTGGTTATTATTTAATCTCTCGGTTGGCGAACCAAAATCATATTTGTCCACATAAGAGAAATCATTTTCACCATATTGAAAAAATGCCTGGGCAGTATAGGATATCCACTTGTTTGAATATTTCCCATGAAGTTTTGTTCTGTAATTCGAAAAGCTACCTATTTCGTTCATTAAGCCAATGGACGATTGATCCTCCCATGTTGGAGTATTTGAAAGTTCAATGGCACCTCCTAATGTACCACTTCCATACAATGAAGCATTTGCCCCATAAACCACTCGGATGTTATTAAAACTACCAGCTCCTATAAGAGATAAATCTGCCGAACCTGTAGTAAGCGAATTAACGGGAATACCATTCCAATTTACTGATGTGTGGGTAGAAGAATTTCCTCGAATGGTAATCGTTGACAGACCACCTAGAGAACCATTTGAAGAGACATTTACCAAAGCCACTTTCTGTAATAAGCCCGCCAAATCTTTACCATCATAGCTTTGTAAAGCTATAGAGTCAACTTTAATCGTTTTCTCGGTTGATGAAAAATGATCTAATCTGGGTGCAACAATATCTATGGCATTAACATGTACCGTATCTATAACATTTGTTCGAGCCTGAACACCAAAACCCCAAAAAATCAACAAAAAAACTAAATTCCACTTCATCCTATAAATTGATAAAGAAGAAAATATTGGGATCACAACAGTTTGAAATACTAAAATCCTATCGCTTTCCAAACACCTTCTCCGAATGTTTTGAAAAATTGTATGCAAACTGGCAGGTCTTCTGGCTTGCTCGACTTTTTTTAACCTTCCCAACAGGCAGTTGCCTGTCAGTGGTATTGCAGTAAAAAAAGCTTATTTTCGAGCTTACAGCTACGGGAACAGCTCCGGATTTTAACCGGATTCCCTTTTCATCCCACTCCTTAAGCTAAAGGGTACTGGGAACCAATTGCGCTGCAAATGTATGAAAAAAAACAATTACGATCCGCAATTCCTAATTGTTTTCTTACACAATTTCTCAGGCTTCATATGTAGTTAAAAATGCGGACAATTTAGAATAAAAACCCATTACCAATCAGCACTTCGGTTTAAAAAAACTTATTCATTTTTTTCGAAATTCGACTTTATGAGCTCTAGTAATTTCTGAATGCTATTGCAAGTAAGAATGCTTCCATCCTGATGCACTTCCCACTCCATGGTTTCATCCAATAAGTTTACACAACAAGCTTCCACTTTTTCGCAGGTTACCTGATAACCTTCACGTGAGAGCGCACGTTGTGTCCAGAATCCCATCACATCATTACCTAAAACCTGGATGATCTGTTTTTTCTGGTAGTTCATGATAAAATTTCCTGTTTTCCTGTCGAAGTTAAAAGAATCATTATGAAATGTATCTTCGATACTACCATTTAAAACCAAATCCTCGGGAGCACCAACTTTTACAGGCATATTTCTTGCCATCAGCCAAATTAGGTCGGCAGCTTGCAATGCCAAATCCAATTCATGGGTCGATAGTAAAATTGCTTTGTTCGTTTCTCTGGCAAGACGATGAAGCAAACGCATTATTTCTACCCGGTTAGGCAGGTCGAGATGAGCAGTAGGTTCGTCAAGCATAATTAATGGTGTGTCCTGCGCCAGGGCCTTGGCAATCATTACTCGTTGCCGCTCACCATCACTCAATTGATTGATAAAATGATTGGCATAGTGAAGCAATCCTACTTGTTCAAGAGCCCATTTTATTTTCTGGTTATCTGCATCCGATAATTTGCCCATCCATGAAGTGTATGGATGTCTTCCCAAGGAAACCACATGGTAAACAGTTAAGTTACCAACATTTATACGCTCGGTAAGCACAATACTTAAGAGCTGTGCAATTTCTTTGAAATTTCGATCACGAATTGGAACTCCTTCTACTAAAGTTTTGCCTGCCAATGGTGCTTGTATACCGGCAATTGTTCGCATTAAGGTTGATTTTCCAGCTCCGTTTGGCCCAAGTAAACAAACCATTTCTCCTCTGCGTATGGTAAGGTTGATATCAGAAAGCAAACACAGCACATCCTTCTTTGACTGTTTGTAGCCAATGGATAAATCCTTTGTTACCAGAATATTTTGATTTTCATTCACCTCTTTCATATCTATTCTATCCACCAAAAGATGCTTTTACATTTCTACTTCTAACAATGACCCAAATTACAACTGGTCCTCCAAATAGTGCGGTTACCGAGTTAATTGGTAATGTACTCTGGTTGCCTGGTAATTGAGAAAAAATATCACATATTAACATGATGGCCGCTCCAATCAAAACTACTGCCGGCATTAAAACTTTATGACTTGCCGTTCGAAAAATGGAGCGTGCAATATGAGGAATCGCAACTCCAATAAAAGCAATTGGACCTGTAAATGCAGTTAAAGTACCAGCAATAAGCGCTGTACTTATAATTACGGCTATTCTTACCTTTCTTACTGATATTCCCACGCCGCGAGCATAATTCTCTC
Organism: Marinifilum sp.; assembly: GCF_965230805.1. Classification (NCBI taxonomy): domain Bacteria; kingdom Pseudomonadati; phylum Bacteroidota; class Bacteroidia; order Marinilabiliales; family Marinifilaceae; genus Marinifilum; species Marinifilum sp. The sequence continues at coordinate 522,430 of NZ_OZ246019.1, forward strand.
CTAGTAGTAAGGCATCCATTGGTTTTATCAGAAAAAAAGCCAAAATTAAGCCTGCAAACACAATTGGCCCCATTACTTTCATTTCTGTCCAACCTACTCCGGCCAACGATCCAAATGTCCATACAATGAAACTTTGTATTTGCTCAGGATCGCTAAAATATTGCAGTATATTAACTATTGCACCTGTAATACTGCCAAACATGATACCAATAATTAAAAGGGATACACTATCTGATATACGAATTGAAGCAAGTGCTACCAATAAAAACACCAAGGATGCACCTGCTACTGCAGCAACTACAAGAGCCCAACTTCCAAGGAATCCTGAAACAACACCAAAAAAGGCAGGTACAATAGCCGAAGTCATTACCATAAGAGCAACTCCCAAACTTGCACCAGAGCTAATTCCCAATACAAAAGGTCCGGCTAATGGATTTCGAAACAAGGTTTGCATCATTAAACCCGTTACCGACAGTCCGGCACCAACAAAAATCGCTGTTAATGCTTTCGGTAATCTAAAGTTAATTACAATGTAGTTCCAGGAATTTTTAACATCTCCACCTGCTAAAATGGCAAATACTTTTTCGAAAGGAATATTCACCGAACCAAAAATCAAATCCAAAAGTAAAAGTCCAATGATAAGAAGGCACAATGCGCCAAATAATATCGATACAAGTTTCCCTTTTTGCGAAATCATATCTTACTTCAATTTTTGGAAAAAATGCAATTCGTAATTAGGCAACAATTCAGGATGTAAAATCTTTATCACATCCTTAAATACAATGTCAGGTTGCATCACTCCAGATTCATACCAATCATTTGCCCCACTCTCCTTCATCCTTTTGGTATAGCAATAAACTTGTTTGGTTTTAAAGGGTTTAAACAAGCTATATCTTTTATCCAAACCAGAAAGGTCTTCCATTGTTCTACATTGTCCCGGCCCAAACCATATATCTGCGTCATGTTGCTTGTCAAACACTGTCTCAAAACTTAAAGGCATACTACCTCTGCTACTGTCAGAAAACCAATAATAATCAGCTTTACCATCGCGTAACAATTGTGCCATGTACGATTGCCCACCCGGCATATACCAAGTTCCTTTAAAATTATAGCCAGACAATATGCTAGGTCCAGTTTCTGCATTCGTAACCAAAGCTTTTAAATCGTTGTAGTTTTTATCAATTTTCTCGAAATACTGATTGGCTTCGGCCTCCTTATTAAAAAAGGCAGCAATAAACTTTGCCCATTCGGCACGAGCCAAAGGGGAAGATTCCATCCATTCGATATTATAAGCAACAGGCAATCCAGCTTGCATTAATTTGGTTTCTTTTTCCGTAATCTTCATAAATCCAGCAACCATAACCAAATCAGGATCAAGTTCAACAATCTTTTCAAAATTCAGAGTCTCAGCATGACCAACAGCTTGAATTTTTCCTTCTTTCGATTTTTTATCGAGATCTTGATCATATATCCTATCAGGCAAAGAAACGGCAACAATTTTATCATCCACTTTCAGAAACTTTAAAATCCCAATTTGAGTACTTGATAAGGCTGCAATGCTTTTAACGGGAACTTCTACCAACAATCCGTCTGTAGGAATATTCGGTACCTCCTCTCCTCTGTTTTTTAAATAATATTTCTGAAAAATCTTACCAGGATTCCATGGATCCCAAACAATTATCTCCTTTAAATTATTCTCAAGAATCTTGATTTCGAATCCTTTTGCGTATTTCAGTTTTGTTTGCTGATAAAAGGACGTATCAACAGCACTGGGTTTCGAATTCTTTGAAGTTTGCTTTTTTTGCTCTCCCGATTGGCATGCAACAAAACCTAAAACAGTAAGGAGCAACAAGTTTAGGCCGATCTTTTTTAATAAGTTCATTTTTCCACAAGTTATTGTGGGGAAGGATAATCAGAAAATACAATTCTCAAAAATCATACTCTCGTTACTCAGTTCCCCGAAGTCACGAAATAAGTTATCAACCGGGCAGGTATTCCGACTTACCCTCTTTCAAGGAAGGATTACGGCTGCGGGGACAGCTTTGGATTCACACCAAATTCCCTTTTCATTCTAAATAGCTAGAAACCCAATTGCTGCAAAGCTATGCAATATTTTGAAACTTCATGAAGTTTTAGCATCACTTATAGAATTTGATTTTGTTTATCTACTTCAAACTGTTTTGCTGTACTTCTAATTTTTCTGTGAATTCATCCAAACTTTTTGTGATAAGTTCGTGAACCACTATCTCAGGTTGAATTTCTGTAATAATATCTTTTACCCGTTCGGTTTTAAAAGGCAAATGCTGATCGATTTGCAAAACATGATTACGAGCTGCCAAATATTTTTCGGGATGAGTTAATTTTTCCCAATTCTCAGGAAAACCATTTTGTATTTGTTGTAACTGATATTCTCCCGACAAACTACAATTCAAGTGTAAACTTTTAATTTTATCTTGCACACCTTTCGACAATCTTGATATTCTATCCAACACAAAATCGATTGCCTCATCCTCGCAACGCAGCGCAGGATTTGTATTCATTAAATGTCCTGTATCAAGTAGAATATTCCAATTACTGAACTCCAGCCTTGCTGCAAAATCATCTATCTCAGCAGGAAATAACAGATCCAAACCTGGCCACCACAAATTTTCAATTGCAATGCTAACAGGAGGCTCACCATGCTTAAACTCTTTTGCCGTTCTATTCAACATTTCGGCTAAGCAGGAGCAAACTTCAATGTTTCTATAAGTATAATCACGAGTAAAAGTATGATCCAATTCAATATGAGCAGCATGAATAACCGCATGTGATGGATGAAATAAGCTAGCATACTCCCACATTTCTTTTTGCGTTTGTACCATTTCTGCGGCATTTCTACCTCCACAATAGAATTTCAAGTATTCAGGCTTTACTTCAGGAAAATAACTTTTTACCGCTTTCTCTCCTTTTCGCCAAACATCTAACCATGTGAGCCAAAAAGGCAAATGAATTGATTTTACAATTTCTCGGGGAATTTCATCTGATGGGTGATCATATCCTATTAACAACTCCACTCCATCAAGCTTTCGTTGGTTAATGTATTCTTTTAATCCCTCCCATCTATTATCAAATCTTTCTATATCGGAAGGATGAACAGAAAAGTCGATTAAGTTTTGATAGCTCATATTTATATTTTGCATCAAAAATAGCTTTAATTGACTATTTCCATACCCGTATTTTCAATCAATTTTTATCTGTTCTTTATCAGATCAAGCAAAAAAATGACGTTTTGCCGCTTTTTGCCAAACTCCGTAAACGTTATCATAAATACCAAAAACGAAAAATACATGTTATTAATGACAAATTTCTTTATTAAACCAATGTAACGCAAACAATTTCGGGGCTTTCCGCAACCGTTGGAAGTTCTTTTTTTTGTTATTTTTCTACTTTTCGAAGATTTTATTTAGATTATTTCTCTTAATAATCCATAGATTTACAATGTCAGCATGAGAGAAAAAACAAGAGCTGATTTTATTAACATTTAATTATTAAATCTTATTACAATGAGAACAAAAAATGTAAATCTAAAAGGAATCGTATTAGGAGTAATACTATTCTTAGGCGCAAGTTCAAGCTTTGCCACTGGTAAAATTAAAATTAACACCTACTTGGATACCGATTTATCTATTGTATCCATCATCAATCCAACAGAGACTGAATTAAAGATGAGAATTTATGACAATGATGGGAACTTGTACTACTCAAAAAAAGTAAAAAGTACTACAACCGATCAAAAACTTTTTGATTTCTCGTATTTGGAAGATGGCCTTTACAAAATCGTATTAACAGGTGCAGAAAAAAGAATCGAAAAAGAGTTTAGTGTAGAAGGAAGTAAGCTAAAAGTAGAAAAAAACAATCCGCTAAATGAAAGAACTTTATTTAGGTCAGAAAAAAACAATCTATTTGTAAGTTTCCTTTCTTTCGAAAACAAAAAATTCAACCTGTCGATTACAGACGAATTTGGTAACGAAGTTTTTGATCAGTCATATACTTCCGCTCCAACTTTCTCAAAAAAGTTTAATGTTACAGCTCTACCTGAAGGAGAATATAAAGTACGTTTAATCTCGAATAATAAAGAATACAACTATGCCTTCAGAAAATAGTGAGCAAAGTGGTTCCAGTGACCAGATGATGCTTATAAATCAAAAATTTTTAATAAGTGTATCCCTTAAAAACTAGAGATACACTTTTTTTATTTATTTCAGAATCGAAAATTTACTTCCTGCCGATCTAATCATACTGCTTGATTTGCAAATCACACCTATAAAAGATATCTTCAAGCTCCCTTAATTTAAATAGATCAGAAAAATGAAAAAACTATTATTTGTAATCGCTATCTGCGGTTTCGTATTAAGCTCTTGCGGAAACAAAACCAAAACAGCTAATTCAGAGGACAAAGCTTGTTGTTGTAAAGAAAAAACTGAAACCACTGCGGATCTTAAAAAAGGATGTGCCAATGGATGTACTCACGGTGCAAAAACAGAGTGTTCTGCCGAAGCCAGTGCTGAGCACAAAGGCGAATGTTGTAAAGACAAAAATACTGGCAAGTGTGAATGCAAAGAAGGAACTTGCAACTCTAAATGCGACAAGGAATCTTGTACTTGCAATCACAAATCAGAAGCAAAAGCTGATATCAAAAAAGAAACTAACAAAGAGTCATAAGAACTCTTAGTATTATACTGCTTGGGTCGTAGAGTATTTCTGCGACCTTTTTTAATCCCTAAAAATATCACGACATTAACAGACTTATACCTGCTCAATTATGAGCCTTAACTTTTGGGGGAAATAAATAAAAATATCGACTTTAGAATAAATTGAAAATGTGCATGCATACTAGAGATCTGATAAGACTACAAGCATTAATTAATTTGGAATGTGTAAAAATAAAACTTTTTTTAAAACCTTTTTGAAACATGTGGCGTAGAACATGCAAAACGATTTCCGTTTTTAATTTAAGGTTTAAAGTGAATAGATAGAAGAGGATGGAGTGGTTACCATCCTCTTTTGTATTTATATCCTCTCTAAATTTCGCCTAAGCCAATTTCTCCCATAAAATTAGTTTCCAACAACTTAAGCTACTTTCAGTTTAATTATTATTAATTATTCTATTTGTCGATATAAGTTTTATTCATATATTGCAGCTGAATTTTCCATGGAAAGTTCAGGTTTTAAAGTGAATATGAAGAAGGACGGAGTGGTTACCGTCCTTTTTTGTTGACCTTAATTTGCCAGTTTCCCCCTCACAAAACCAAATTTCAAACAGACTCCTAGGCCTACAATAAATGCATCTTTGTTATAAATCAGATTGGTATGAATTCCTATTCCAAAATGTCTGAAAAAAGCAATTTCCAATTCAGGTTTTAGAATAAGGCTCATACTTTCAGCTTTGCTGAATTGCCAATTATAATTTCCAACAAAAAGATTTCCTATTACTCCGGAATCGACCTTCTTGTAATCAAATGGTTTTCTAAACTTCGAATATGCAAATCCAGCTCTAAGATTCCACCTTCCCTTCTTGCTTCCCTTGTATGGAAAAACCATTCCTCCCAAAAAAGCTATAGATTCCAGCCTCTCGTTGGGATAATTTTCACCAAATGTAAATAAGTCAACCAATCCTCCACTGTAGTCGTTCGGCAAAGCCGGATCTTTTCTTTCAAATCGATGATAGGTAAAATGGAATGAAAGTTTGTTGTTGTGAATGTAATCTAATGAGATATCACCTCCATAAAAGTTTCCCAGCGCATTAGATAAACCAATATAAAGATTGTGACTTGTAGTTTTGCTTTCCTGTGCCAAAAGAGGATGCCCAATTAATATTAGGCCGGCAATTAGAATATTTAGTTTCATAAGTTTGGTGTAGACATTTAATTATAAATAAAATTCAACATTATGACCAAAAAAAAAGAGGTTGTCTTAAAAGGATTTTGTATTCGGGTAGGTATCTGTAAGATTTTTCAAACACTCAACTCACCAACACATAAATCTACTTTTAAGACAGCCTCTTCCTTTCTACTATTTGTTTAAAGATTATTTGGAATAAATATTGTTCGAATTTCTATACCCACTTTCATCCAAATACCAGTCTTTCCTTTGTTCTCCATTACTGCTAGCCCAGGTATCAAAATGATTATAAGCATTTAATATACTCCTCTTCTCGATTGGATAATCAAAGTTTACTGGCAAATTAATTGCCCATGGCAAGTATTGATCCGAGATGTAGTATTTTCCTGTATTTATATCTCCATCATCGTCATAAGTACCAAATATAGATGGATCAGCCAAATCGGTAGGAGCATAATTTGGCATGTGAATTTCACTACCCCTGTTCTTATTAATTATGATGAATGGATTATATGGAGGAGTTCCAAAATCATCGAAATCAATTGGTTCAGCTATTTTAATTATCAACTCCATTGTTTCCGGTTCAGAATAAGGCTGAGAAGGGATCGTATTAACACCAAAGCCACCTCCGGGATTTTCTGTAATACTGTATGGATTATCGAAACAAATAATACTTGCTTTAGTCTGACCATTCTCTGTTCCATTTGAAGCAATACTTAAAAAGCCCTCTGTGATTTCTTGACCTGTAACCGAGCTAATTAAATTTGGCTCAATATTTAGTGAAAAGCCAAATGCATTCCTAAATGATGCCCCAATTGCCCTTACTTGCAATTTAGCCTGCAACTCTACCAGCTTGTTATTTGAATTTGTTATCTGATTAAAGTTATAGGCTACTACCAAATCGTTAAAGTCGTAATCTCCTCTGCTAGGCCAAAGATCTTCGAATGCTAAAGTTGCAAAATCACCCTCGGCTACATAGTAGTTGTTAAAAGATTTTGTTGGATCTTCAGGGAAATCGTCAAAATTATCATTTACTCCATCCTGATCCGTATCAGTAGGAGAAGCTATAGGTTGATATTTATCCGTTTGAACCGCTGTAAAAGGACTAACAGTTGTATAAAAAACTGCATCGTTAAAATCATTATCACATGAGCCAACATTTCTGGCGATATCTTCAAAACCTAAAACAAGCAATTCTCTATCTTCATCGTACAACAGCACATTGTGCTTTTGCAGATCTTCATTACCCTCAATATTAAGGTTGATATTAGAATAATGAACATATGAGCCGGTACCCAGGCTGCCCGTATTTCTATTCCAACCATTCGCAATTAAAAACCACCCAACAGTTCTGTTAGCAGGAAACAAGGTAGTATATTCATTGTTTTCTTTATCTAAAAAAAGAAGTTGGACTTTGTTTCCGGATTCTAAAGTATTTTCTTCATAAGAAACGTTTGGATATATAATTGTTAAATCTTCAATCTCATCAACAGATTGAGGTGGATTATCATTTGGATACGTGTAATATCCCAAAGAATTTTTCCAACCAGCCCCTTCGTGAACAAAAGTCACCCATACTTCGGCATCATCAATCAAAATAACATTAGCGTCATCGCTATTGGTTAAATATTGCGGGTGTGTTTGGGTTAGTGGCGCCCCTTCGGGTAAAGAAGCATTAATATCATTTAAAAAATCGTCATCAAGTTCGTCATTATCAGCTTCCAAATAGTTTGGGCTTCCATTATTTTGCCAAGAACCTAAAACGTAATAGTTGCCCTCTTTCTCTACAGCAGGCACCTCAGTAACTTTTACTTGAGATTTTGTGGCACTTTTAGTCTGCGATCTCGATCCAATTTCTATATCAATTACATCATCGGTTAATGCAAGTCCGGTAATTCCGGGCAGACCCACCTGGTAAGTAAGAACGTAAATACTATCGACAATCGTTGCCGGGTTAATCTTACACTTTACTTCTCCATCTTTGTTGCTAACTCCTTTAAATAATCTTGTTTTTTCGGAAGAGGATTTAATAACACCAAATTCATCAAGAGGATTTGAACTAAAAATTTCTAAATAAACTCCTGCGAATGCCTCATTTTTTTGATTTGTAGTTAGAATGCTTAGGGTATATTCTTTAACCGTTTTAAAATCGAAATCGGCATATTTCCCTTTTCCTTGGGGTGGTTCAATTGTATCGTTGTCCGAATCCAGACATGCATTTAAACACATGCTTACACAAATGGCGAAAGCACACCATAAGGCTAATTTAAATAATTTCATAAGTCAATAGTAGTTTTAAATGTTAAACTTTAACAGTACTTAATTACGATTGCCGACATTAAAAGTTTCTCATTTGAAGCAATTTATACGGCTGAAAAAAATAAAAAAGCGAATAATCGCAATGATTAGCCGCTTTTGTAGTCTATCAAATTTATTTCTATTTAAATAACTTCTTTAAAAGATCTTTCCCTTTCTTCTGCAGTTCTTTTTTTGCTTTTCTTTCCAACTCTTTAGCTACCGCTTTTTGGGCTTGTTTAATTGCCTTACTCAAATCCGGTTTTACCACAGGCTTATCAACTGTTCCGGTAATTTTAACCGCAACGTCAAAAGCAGGCACATTGTCTAAACCGGGAACCTGAGCAAACATTTTATTAATATCACTACCCAAATCTTCCTTCGGCAACTTCATATCCATGGTAAAATCAAGTCTGCCATCAACCGATTGAGTTCCATAAATTGTAGCTTGATTTCCTGCAACTTTTGTAGTAAAAGGTTTTACAACTACATTACCATCATTAATTTCGAACTCCATATCAAACTTACTCACCGAAATTCGTTTGTACTCATCATTCTTAAGAGCTGTAGCCAAGGCATCAAAGGCTTTATTATCCTTTATCAACAAACCACGAGAATGTAAAGAACCTTTGCCATTAAGAGTAGTCGAAATTGGATTCATTTCTTCATCAAGCAGTCCTGTAATACTCATATCCGATGAAACTTTACCTTCGCAATTCATTGCTATAGGCATCATCGTTTTAATCATGCTTAATGAGTGGTAAGCATTATTGATATCAAAATTATTGATGTCTAAAGCAAAATCAATTTCAGGCTTCTTGGGGTCGATGGTTTTATACATCCCATTCATGGTCATCTGCCCCTTTAGCATATTCATTGAAAGGTTAGTCAATTTAGCTGCTGCATCTTTTACAACAATCAATCCCTTCACATCTTTAATATCCATTTTATCAAAACGGATGGTTTTAAAGTTTGAACTCAGGCGTAAATCCAGATTTGATGGAATTTCGATCACTGCTAAAGGCAGGGTGTCCCCCGGATTCTCGACTTCCTTCACCTCTTCAGTCATAAATTCATTCAAATTCATCATTCTTGAATTCATATTAAAATTTCCTTTTAGTACTTTGCCTTTCATGGCATAAGGAATATAATTCTCAATTTTTCCTCTTAATTGGATATCTGATGCACCGATTCTTGAATCGAAAGAGCTTAAGCTGATGTATCGAGGAGTAAAATCAAGCACTGATTTTATAATTTTAACCCCTTGCGGAAAATCAGGAGTTGAGAATACAAAATTGTTTAAAACTACATTTCCTTTTGTCATAAACTTCTCATATTCTTCTTTTTCGATTACGGAATACCTTCCTTCAAACACAACATCCGAAGTAACTTTACCTGCAATCTTTACACTATCTAATGGAATGGCATGCTTAATTTTCTCAAAATCGATAATTCCTTTAAACAATCCACTAAGTTGGGGATCCGACATTGGAGTTTTTACATGAAGCTCAGCATCAAAAGGATTGTTGGCTATCTCAAAATGGAAAGAATTTACATCAGTGGTCAGCAAGTCTAAATTACCTCCCGGATGGTTCACCTGAGCATCAATTTGAATATTTTGAACCGACTCAGGTAAATCAGCATATTTTAAACTTGCATTATCTACTTTTAAGCTTGCCCCAAATGCAGGATAAGATTCTTCTCTATATTCCCCTTTTGCAAATGCACTTAGATCGTATTGTCCTGTTGTTTGCACTCCCTCAAGATTAGATTTGAAATCATCAGGTACCATGGCTAATAGCGATTTAAAATCTGTTTTATCAGCTTTCAACAACAAATCCATACTGTAGCCGTCATCCAGCATGCCAACCTGGCCATCAATTCCAAAATGAAGATCGTTTATGGTCAACTGATTTTCCATGAACTTGAAAATCATTTTCTCTAAATCAGCAGCAATATCAGCATTTAAATCAACAGAGGCATGATTTAAATACCTGTTTCCCTCATAATCAAAACTAATGCCCTCCAGCAAGCTAATAACATTCAGGTTTGTTGATTTAGCAGAGAAATCACCTCTTAAGTTCAAATCCAAATCTGCCACAGCAAATACGGTTTTTAAAGAAGCATCATCATACATTAAGCTAAAATTTTCAATTCGAACCTCGTCGAAAATTACTTTAAAGTCTGATGCTTCGCCTGTTTCTTCCTCAACAGTTTCTTCTTCTGTTGATTTTACGATGTCCCAATTGGCTTTTCCGCTTTCCAATACCTTTGCCAACACTTTAGAATTTTCCAGGACAATTGCACCCACTTCAATTTGTGAGCCCGTCAGAACTGAGGATAAATCAACAGCTGTGTACAAACTACTAACAAATGCCAATGTATCCGATTCAAATTCGTTTTTGCCAACAACACTTACATTTTGCAATTTAAGATACAGATTAGGGAAATTTTTTATCATGGAAAGGGATAAATCGCCAACCTCAACCTTAGCATCAAGGGCATTGTTTAATTCGACTTTTACTTTATCAAATATCTGATCTTTAAAAAAGTAAGGCAAGATGATTAACAAAGCTAAAAGGAGCACAATAATGGCTCCAAAAATTTTCAGAAACTTCTTCATTATAAAAGTTAATTTGGTTTTACATAACAAAAGTAGAAAATACTATAGAAATTCCAGCTTTTGATGATCAGAAAATCAATTAAAAGTAAAATTAAACTTTTTTTAAGTGATTACTTTAGTCTATCTGAAAGATTTAGAGTTTTTTAAGATTTAATAAAGTCTAAGTAAGCCTCTTTTTATTAAAAAAAGCCTAAAACACTTGCATTACATTTCAATTTTTCCCTATATTTGCAGCGCCTTTAAGGAAAAACGGACGCGTAGCATAACTGGATAGTGCACTTGGTTACGGCCCAAGAGGTTGGGGGTTCGAATCCCTCCGTGTTCACAGCAGGACTTATCAGATTTGATGAGTCCTTTTTTTATGTGTAAAATTAAAGTACCAAAAGCGGGATCATGGATCAGGATAAAAAGGGATCAAGCGGAAAACTTGTGGGTCTTTCAAGCAATCATGCATAAATTTTAGTTAATCTGTAAAGAAAGCTGGTGTCTGGATCATGATAAAAATATACCAATATTTTCGGTAAGACATTTCCCTCCCTAGTGTCGAGCCTTTTCCCTCGAGGCAGGGAAAAACTAAGATACGTACGATAAAAAACCTTTCCCTTAGGCGAGGGAAAAGTTTAGACATGTATAATCAAAAAATCAGTTTTAACATAGCCAAACAGTTATGATGACTTTTAGTGATTTTCCTAAAAGAATTATAGGGGTAAAACTGGCATTTGATTAACAATTCACCGAATCAATTAAGCCAACTGAAACAATCCATCTCGCATATTTATTGGGTTTAAAATCCTATCCTAAGCCAATCAGAAGGAACTAAACTAATCCCGCCTTGTTCAATAGAATACACTCAAAAAACAAAGGTAAATCTATTTAACGTGAGTTCGACGTAAAATTCTATCCACAGAAAGTTATATTTGGGATAGATTTGCATTAAAAATTTGGAAAGAATAGCGGGCTATTTTGAGGAATTTGTACAATGCCCTATTGTCCTATTCATCTTTGGATTTTAAAGACCCGATTGTAAAATCAAAAACTGATTTTCTGCTATTTTTTACAGGGATCACTTGCAAATGACCTTTAAAAATACCTATATTTGCACCGCCTTTTTAAGGAAAACGGACGCGTAGCATAACTGGATAGTGCACTTGGTTACGGCCCAAGAGGTTGGGGGTTCGAATCCCTCCGTGTTCACAAGATGATTCATCAGTTTTGATGAATTTTTTTGCCTTTGAATTTATGCCTTTTTTTTGCAAAAGGAATCGTAACTAACCTACTGCCTTATATTTTTCTGGCTTGCCAACACTGTAGTATTTCCCTTGTATATTTTCTTTGACAATCTGATAAGCAGATATCGGAATGTAACTAACCCATGGTGGAATATCTTAACCAACTTCCCATTTAATGGAATCAATTAAAATGTATTGATGAAGAAGAGAAAATTAAAGATTATTGGTGTACTTATTGATCCCCCACTTGGCAAATATGTGTTTGAAGATATGTTGGGTGCGTATTGGGAAATTGTGCGATAAAAGCCAACTGGTATAATATCATGACTAACGTCAAAAATTAGTTCTTGATATTCAGTTATTTATATTTTTATCAAATTTATTATTTTCTTCCCATTTCAGCTAACCATTTTTACGTTCGCTTGAGGAATTAATCAGCTCTAAAAGATTAGATATTTTTATTCCTCATCTAATCTGTCGGTGCCTGATGTGGGGAATGATGCCTAACGGCGGATATATTGGCATTTTGTTGGGTGAAATTACAAAGCCAAAAGAAGAAATCCGGTGTTTAGAGAGGTTGAATACAAACTCTTTACAATAAAAAAAACCACAGATCGAAATCAATCTGTGGTTATCTAAATTATATCAGTATTATTATGTAACGTGAGTTCGACGTAAAATTCTATCTACAGAAAGTTATATTTGCGATAGATTTGCATTAAAAATTTGGAAAGAATAGCGGGCTATTTTGAGGAATTTTTAATGTGAAGATGTCGTAAAGAGAACTTTCCATTATGTGTTTGCCTGTTTTCGGCATAAATTTCCTCAAATCTTCTTGAAATATCCCGATATTCCTGCGAATATTTGAGAAAATTTCTACTCAAAATCAGTGCAAACTGTGAACGAATTTTACCTCGAACTCACGTTATAAAATAAGTCACACTATTTGCATGCCATTATCTGGTTTAAAGAGTACTATCTTGGACTTTGTTCAATTTCCGGAGCTTTAGTGATAGTATATCGTGCAATTGGAACAATCCAGCGATTGTTGTTTGGTTCCAATGTTGCAGCCACCTCTCCATTAATAACTCTTGTTAAAGTAATATTGGCATTATCTAAAGCGTTGTAGCGTTTTAGGTCAAACAAACGTACGCCTTTGTCAGCCAATTCTCGTCTTCTTTCATCTTTTACAAAAGCCAAGGTAGTAGCAGCATCAGGTAAGTCTGTAGTAGTTAAAACCACATAATTTCCTGTTGTGTATCTATTTACTCTTAATGTATTCAAATGGTCAATTGCATTTTCGAAGCTACCTACACGTGCCTCACACTCAGCACTTATCAGGTACATTTCACCAACTGAAGGTCCAATATAAGAAAGCTCATTACCATAAGATCCTTCTTCAAAAATAGTCTCGCCGGTTCTCCAGTCACTCGAAAAACGCACATTTGGTCTAATATCTTCAGCATCGTACATAGCCAAAAGTTCATCCGAAACATAATAATCAGTCCACATAGAACTTCCGCCATGATCTTTTAAAAAGATCATTTCCTCATTCAGGTAGTTTGGCGGCATTGAACCCAATGTATTATAATCAATTAAATTACTCTTAAGAGCAAGGCAGTTGTTTGCTGCTGTAAGTGCCGCCTCGTAATTCCCCATTTGCAGGTAAACCTTTGCTTGTACAGCGTAAGCTCCCGCTTGGGTAGCTTGCCAATTTTTCTCAGGGAAAGTACTTTCCAATGCATTGCTTGCCAAGGCTTCGTTCAAGTCCTGAATGATATGATCGTAAACAGCCTGAACAGATTCTCTTGGAGTTTGTTCTGACATGACTGAACTGGTGCGGATTGGCACCCCTAGATCGCTGGCCGCTGTTGCCGCATCGTATTGTTTCGAGTATAGATTAACCGCTGCAAAATAAGCAAATGCACGATGTACTTTTAGTTCTGCAATCAGTTGCTGCTTGTCAGCCTCAGATCCGTCCGTATCGGGATCTTCCAGCTTCTCAATATACAAATGACTTTGCTGAATATGGTTGTATATATAAAGCCAAATATCATCGACTTCGTTATCATTACCAAAATTCTCTGCCCAAACAATTGCATCGTAATATTTTCGGCCATTCGTATTTTGATAATCTTCATACATACCATCAAGTATTTTGATATCATCGGTCATTGCACGGTCAATATCATAAATATTAACCCAACCTCCCGAACCACCATAGACATTACCATTTCTCGAATCCATTAGTAGGCGGAAGTCTTCAACAGCGTCCGGAACGATTACTCCGTAAGGTTTAATATCCAGGTACTCATCCTTGTCGCAGGACCATAATACCCCCACTAAAACAAATAAATATATTATTTTTCTCATTTTTAATTCAGTTTAAAAGTTAACTTTTAGATTAAACGAATACATTGCTTTACCACCTTTACGGGTATTCCCGTAATTATTGTAATCAGGATCAATATCCTTGTCTGTTGCTTTCCAAAGAATTCCAAGATTACGCGCATTTGCACCTATAGTAATACCTTTGATAAAGTTATTTTCAAAAAGTTTTTTATCGAATTGGTAAGTTAATCCAATAGAACGCAAACGGATGTGAGAAGCATCTTCCACCAAATGATTAGAATATCTTTCATAAAGACGACCATTTCCATTAGAAGTAGTTAAAGCAGGCACATCGGTAAATGCCTCATCACCTGGCTCTCTCCATCTCAACGCTGCATCTTCGTGTATATTTCCACCATACATAAGTGCTCTAGATGCTGTTGTAGAACTAAATGTATTCCTGAAGAATTTATGACCCAATTTGTACGAAAGTAATACATCAAGAGAAAATCCTTTGTAGCTAACTGAATTGCGGTAAGAACCGAAAAATTTAGGCGTTGCATCACCAATATATTCCAAGTCGTCTTTTGTTGCCAATTCATCATTAACACCTACAATATTGCCATCTTTATCGTACACCTGGGCTTCACCTGTTTCAGAAAGTCCAGCCCATTTAAAGGCAAACAATTTACTTGATGAGTAGCCTTCCTGCTCCCAACCTCGACCTGCCCAGCCTGAAACACTTTCACCACCGCCATCAAATTTTTCTATCTTATTTTTATTATGGCTCATATTCATGCTCATGTTCCATCTTAGATCCTTTCTTGACAAGACATTGTAATTCAGCGACAATTCAAAACCTTTATTGGATATTTCAGCATAGTTTCTACCCATAGTCCTAACCCCAGAGGTTGGATTCATATCGACAGCTCCCATCACATCATCCGAGTAGCGATTGTAATATTCTATCGACCCTGACAGACGATTATTAAACAATGCAAAATCAACACCTGCATTAAAAGTTGTTGTTTTCTCCCAACGCAATTCCTCGTTTTCAAAAGTACGTACACTTGCATAAGGTAGGTTCGTGTATCGGTCGTTCCACTTCGAAACAGTCAAGAAAGGCGAAGAACCTCTATCTATACGACCACCAATACCATAACTTACTCTAAGATCCAAGCGGTTAAGGAAAGGTAAATCCATAAAGCTTTCATCTCCCATGCGCCACTTCAATCCGGTTGACCATAATGGCACATTACGGTATTTACTTGAAGATCCAAATAAATTTGAGTCATCTAAAC
Organism: Marinifilum sp.; assembly: GCF_965230805.1. NCBI lineage: Bacteria > Pseudomonadati > Bacteroidota > Bacteroidia > Marinilabiliales > Marinifilaceae > Marinifilum > Marinifilum sp. The sequence goes on from NZ_OZ246019.1 coordinate 538,089, forward strand.
GCCAACTACCTGTTACAGTATACTTTTCTTTGAAGGTATAAGCAGCATTGGTAAAAGTAGAAACGTACCTGTCTCTATCCAATTTTAAATCAGCAAAGTCTGATCCATAAACTCCCCTATTGGTTCTTCCTCTCCAATCAATATAGTCTCCAACTTTATTGTAAGTTATATAAGAAACAGCTTGTGGATCGTAGCCCATTAACTCCTCAAATGTGCGCTCTTCTACTTTTTCTTCTGACATTTCCATACCAGCAATTGCCGTTACAAAATGTTCTTTATCAGCATCAAGATAACCCGAATAGTTAAGTACCCCGCGGTAAGCATTCGACCATCTGGATGCAGATTCTCCTTCCAAGTTATTACCTAGTGGAAAGAAAGTTTCACCAGTATATTGTACTCCAGCCCATGGTCTGCTTGGATCAATAGGTTCGTAAATGGCTGATCTATTAATCCTATCCCTTACAAAGTATGATTTTTCACTTTGAAATACTCGTCTTTCGCTATAACCGTGTTGGTAATTATAGCTTAATTCAGCTTTTAAGCCTTTTATCAGGTCGATATCCAGTTTTGCCTGGAATACATTGTTTCGAACCTTACGAGTATCATCACTTAACTCAAACTCCTCTTTAATGTTGTAATGGTAGTCGTATGGTCGCCCGTCTGCCATCCATTGATCCACAAACATTGGGTGGTGACGATAAGTCATATTTACATAATCTCCGTTATCGTCCAATATTCTATCGTAAGGCTGAAAAACTGACTCCGGCATTGGTCCATTGTTTTGGCTATCTGCTTTTGAATAGCTTAACTTAGTGCTAAACTTTACACCTTTTGCAAGCTGTGCTGACAGATTAAGCAATGCCGAATATTCCTGATTACCTTGCCCCTTTTCAGACTTCATTTCGTCTCTGTATTTTAAGGATGCATAGTATTGATATTTATCGCTACCCTGACTTACAGAAACAGCATACTGTTGCTGAGTGTATCTTCTTAAAAACAGGTCGGCGTATTCTTTTTGAAAATCATTTTTCTTCAACTCATTAATAATGGCATCGGCTTCTCCTTGGGTGATTGCCCCTTGTGCCAAATCGTAATAAGTTTGAGATGCTGTACTGTTTGCTCTGGTATTATATTTTGATGGAGCCCTTAGTCTTCCTGAATTGGCATACCATTCTTCCAATTCAAGGTAGGTATCCATCGACATTCTGTAGTCATCTTTTAAATCAGGAACATCCTTAAATGTTACTGAAGAAGTGAAGGTAACATTTGGCTTTTTCGACTTAACACCTTTTTTGGTGGTAATTACAATTACACCATTTGCCGCTTGCGATCCCCAGATAGAAGCAGCAGCAGCATCTTTCAGCACTGTAAAACTCTCAATATCTGTGGGACTTATGTTCTTCAGTATCTGATAAACATCATCTTGATTTATAGTTGATTCTGTACCACCGGAAATCCCGTTTATTGGAAATCCGTCGACTACCACCAATGGCATGTATTGGTTTACATCATTGCGCCCGGCAAAGTTATTGATACCCCTCAATACAATATTGGGAGTCGCGCCTTCGTTATTATAAGTAGGTTCCTCCATAAGCAAACCAGGCACTTCACCTTCTATAAGCACTAACACGTTGTCAGCAGTTTTTTGCTCCAACATGTTTTCTACGTTAACATTTTTAAACGAACCTGTAGCCCGTTCAGCAGAAATAGTTTCGTAACCAGTTACCATTACCTCCGTAATTTGTTCACTATCTGGCAATAAACTTACATTCTGCAATACTTGTCCTGAAATTCTAATTTCTTGAGATAACATCCCCACAAAAGAATATATCAAAACAACATTATCATCTTCCAGTTCCAAACTGTAATTCCCTTCAATATCGGTAGCAACACCCATAGTGGTACCTTTAATTACAATAGATACTCCTGGCAGAGGATTTCCATCTTCATCAGTTACTTTACCTTTAATGGTTTTCTTTTCCTGAACTTCAATGGTTTCAGAATCAGGTTCATTTTTTGTAAGAATTACAAAATCCTCAACGATTTCGTATTTTACAGGGGTTTGTGTGCAAATCTCATCCAACACTTCTTCAAGACTGGCAGATATCATATCCAACTTAAGCATAGCATCATCATCTATTTCACTCTCATTGTACATGAAATAAGTGCCGGTTTGCTCATTTAAATCCTCTAACACATCCGCTAAAGACGCATTAACTTTCACACTAACTTGTTGTCCGAGAAGAACAGATGCAGTAAGTTGCAAGCTGCTAATAAGAATTAAAACCAAACTTAGTTTCACAAAAAGCATGGCTTTAAAAATGGTAGGTGATATACACCTCCACATAAGGTTTTTTTTCATAACTTTGTGGTCTAGAGTTAATATTACCATTGTATCATCAATGGTTCGTTATTTATTTGTTAAAACAGGAAATGTGGCCGCATTTCCTGTTTTTATGTACTTATCGATGGCCGTCGAAAAGCACAATATCTTTATTCTGATTTTCCTACAATAATTTTATCATCTTTTATGGCAAATTGCACATCTGCCACTTTTTCAATCAAATCCAATGTAAAATCCAGCGTTTTACTTTTTTTGGCTGCACCGGTAAACCTATAATCACGAAATCTGTAATCCGTGAAGAAAAAGTCAACATTGTACCATCGACTTAACTGGTGACAAATCTCCTCTAATGACTGATCCTTAAATCGAAACACTCCGTCTTTCCATGAAGTAAACAATGCAGCATTTACTTTTTCTACCTTAAATTTATTATCACCTCTCTTAAGTATCGCCTGAAAACCTGGCTTCAGCAATTCTTTATTGCCCAAACAACTTATTTCTATACTTCCTTCAACCAAAGTAGTTGCAATATATTCTTCATCATCGTATGAGCTTAAATTAAAACTTGTTCCTAACACCTTTATTTCTGTATCATGCGATTCGATAATAAATGGCTTATCCGGATTGTGTGCTACTTCGAAATAAGCTTCACCTGTTAGGGTAATCTTTCTTACATTTCCTACAAACTTTACGGGAAATTTCAAACTCGATTTCGAGTTCAACCAAACTTTGGTACCATCAGCTAAAACCACCGAATACTCACCACCTCGTGGTATGTCTATTTGATTGAATATAACCTCGTTGTTTACAGAAGAACTATTGTCATATACCAATTCACTAGTCTCATTTTTCTGAATTAAAGTTCCATCGGTTTCTACAAAGATACTATCGGTGCTTTCTTCCAAAACAACCTTTTGCCCTCCTTGAAGTGTTAAAACAGCTTTTTTAGATCCTACAGAAGATATCTCAGTAAAATTGTAATCTTTGGCAAAATCATATTCGTTTCTGTGGTGCTTGATCATGAAATAACTTCCGACTAGCAGGACTACCACCGCTGCTGCATAAGGCAACCATATTTTCAATCTAAAGGTTTTGGTTTTCTTTTTAGATTTCGATAATGATTTGTTGATAATTAGCCAAGCTTCCTCATTCCTAATATGATCCAGGTTACCAAAAGTTCCGCTCTCTTTAAACAGAGCCAAATATTTGGCAAATTCTTCCGAATGGATGTCATCTTCTTTCAACCACTCTTTTAGCCTTTGCATACCTGCTTCAGAAATACTTCTTTGCTGGTATTCTTGAATTAGATTTAATATACGCTCCTGCGAATCGTTCATTTCTTCCATTATTTAAAGGTATAAGTGTGTTTTCTTAAAATGGGTGACAAATATTTAAAGATTTTTTAATTTTTATTCTAAAATAGCATATAGTAGAGAATTAGAAAAGTTGATATCAACCACTCTTACTCTCGTAAATTATTAAATCAAAAAGACAGGTAGTATTATTTTGCTTGTTTCTCGAAATATAAGCAGACAAGGAAAGCTATAGTCTCAAAATTTAAAGCTGATTATTGTAGAAGGTATACCGGAAATAATCTAAACCCAGAAAAACATCAATAACACATCCAAATTGCTGCGAAGATACTTTAGTGCTCTTTTATAATGGGTTTTAACGGTGTTAATTGAGATATTTAAATCTTTAGCTACTTCGGCATATTTCATCTTATCGAATGCTATGGCCTCTAAAACAGCTTTGCATTGCGAAGGTAGTTTATCAACCTCCTGGTACAGTTTTTCTTTTCTTTCCTCCACATCCTGAATTTCGAATTTATCTTCTATGATTTCGAAAGCTCTATTTTCTATTTCTTCAAAGCGAATTCGATTATCCTTTTTGATTTGATTGATTGAATTGTTTCGAACAATGCTATAAAGATATGATTTTAAGGAGCCTGTAAATGCTATCATTCTCTCCTTTTCCCATAAATTGATAAAAGCTTCCTGTACGACATCTTCTGCCTTTTCGTAGGAATCGAAATATTTATAGGCAAAAACACAGAGTGGAATGTAGTACATATCAAACAACATACGAAGCCCTGACTGGTCGCCATTCTTTAATTTCCGTATGATAATTTTTTCGCGTAATTCCATATTTTAATTGGCAAAAATAGAAAAGCTTGTGATAATTTAAAAAATGATTGTAAAACACAATAGAAGTTAATACTTATTCCTTACCATTAAAAACAAAACAATTACAAAATTGTTATCGCTTGATGTTTAATGAAGAACAAATTATTTTTTGCTTTTCTATACCCAAAACCAATTCTGTCAAAGTAATTAATATGTTCGCAAGAAGTTATAGATCTCTATTTTTCGGATTAAAATCCTATGCTCCAAAAGCCCTGATTGCAAATCAGGACTAGCAAAAACCTTTATAAATACAGACCCCGATAAGGTTTTTACTCGCCATTGGGGAATTTTTCAGCCTCCCTTAAGTCGGGAAGTATCTCAATTTGATTTTTTACCCATCCCTTCGGTCAAATTTCAAACTCAATTTGAAAAAAGCACCCAATAATTGGCTTCCCAATGCATCCCCTGAGTTCATTTTCTATCTCAATCGAAAAAAGTACAATCTCAATTTATTGTTTTACTATCACCATTGAAAAAAGTAGGATCTCAATTCGATTTTTTATGCCAATAATTGATCAAATAGATATTCCACTTGGTATTTTCTCTGTTTCAATTGCCTATTTTATGCTCTCAATTACTACCCCACATTACAATATGCAAAAAGGAGCAAGCCACCTTACCTGCTTGCTCCTTACCAACTAATCAAACGAAATACTTTCCTAAACATATTGCTATAGAAAGTATCCCTAAACCAAATCGTTAAATTTGAAAAAACAGAAACTCTTATTTAGGTATAAAGGAGCAGCCACTCCCAATTGTGGCCCCTCCAAACTAACCAACTAAACTAATTTTATCAACTCTCGGAATGATTTTGAGTGAATAATAATTATAAGCATTCATGTTGGTTATTATCTTTATTAAACTATAGCTACAATTCCTCTATATCCGATAAAATGAACCGTTGAATACGGTAACTTAACTAGTGTAAAGAATGCTAATTCCCCGAACTAATTTTTTGACCTATTTTCCTTTCTACTGCGTTAAGCTTTTTCGCCGTAGCTACGGCTATGCCAGTAAACCTTGCCTTGTAAAAAGAAAAATATTTTCAAAAACTTTAATTCGTTTTATTAACACTCTTCACACTAGCTCTTGCAAATTGCTCGCCATCATTTGCATACAATTGTTCAATTTTATCTCACTTCTTCCCTAATTTCACCAGGTAATTCACAAACTCTTCGCTATATCCATTATGATGTTTGATGATGTTCCTGTCCTTGTCCAGCAGGAAAAAATCAGGGATACCTGTTATGCGGTAGCGTTGTTTATTTAAACTGCTATTACCTTTTAAATCAGAAACAATGATCCATTTCAAGCCTTCTTTTTGGGTGCTCTTTATTATCGATTCTTTATCAGTATCTGTATAAAATGACACAATTTCTACTTTATCTTTTATATCATCGTAATGGGGTAAAATGGCCTTATTAAAAACTTTACACCATCCACAGTTTACCCCGGTAAAATCGATGAGTACGTAATCTGTTTTGAGCTCGGCAATTTTAAAAGGTTTTCCATCCATGGTAAAGGTTTCTTCAAGCTCAATGTATTTCTCACCTACTGCTGCAGGTTTGTTAAACAATAACTCGTATAAAGCTTTCGCTGTTGAAGTATTCTGGATTTCGGGTGACATTTTTTTATACAAAGCTTTTAATTCTTCATCAGGAATGGAAAAGCTTATTATACCTAAACTTTTGTATTTTTTCGCCTGCTCATTTTTCTGAATATAAGAGAATAAGAGATCTAGTGCAGCATACGAATTGGCATGTTGTTTTGCAAAGTTTCTTTGTGCTTCCATTATTCGCTTGTTGGCTTCAGCTGCCTCTTTACGTATGCTATCAGACTCTTCCTTGCTAGGTTTTGGATCCATTCTCCAGAGATTGCTAGAGGCATCAGATAGTTTTCGATCATTGGCAGTACTTTTTAAATAATGATTATAAATGTTATTCTCATTAGAGTTACTTTCAAAGCAAGCGTAGTTGAAATTCTCATAATCTGTTTCAATTTTGTATTCTACATTTTCCATGTAGAAAACAGTGTGCTTGTCAACAAGTTGTTTGGTATCTTTCGTAACAAATACCCTGATAATGGCTTTAGTAGGCTCCTCCACCTTACCACTAAAAAAGAATTTACCTTTTTTAGCATAACAGGTATCAAGAGCTAAGTTGTTCTTATAGTCAGAAAGAATAAGAACTTGTCCATCTTCAATACCCTTAATTTTACCCTTTACAACGAATCCATCTGATAAGGCTTGTTTGTTTTGATTACATGCCACCAGAATTGAACTAATAGCGATAAGGATAAACAGTAGTTTTTTCATTATTGAAATATTTAGTTAAACATTGTGATTTAGCTCTATAAAAAGCAATGGAATATTATAATAAAATTTGTATTCATACCACACCAGTTCGCTTGTGTGGTATGAATGGGGTATAATCCTTAAATCAATTTAGTATCTAGATCGACACACACTTTACAATCCCTTTTTTTGGAGAGGCTAGGTATAGGTTATCCTTAGCGTCAACAATCATTGGAATATAACTACAACCTTCAACCAACTCTTGAATTCCTTCAATTTGTTTGGCTCCTTCATTACTAAACACCTTCACTCGTGTTGGATCTTTCTCTACAGTTACAATGGCACCATTTGATAAGTAGGCCACACTTACCGGGTTACAACAACCATGAAAATCGCTTAACGACTTACCTCTTCTTCCGAATGCTAACAGTTGCTTACCACTTAAATCGTAGGCCTGAACACGGAAAGCTCCAAGATTCGCTACCAATACTTCGTTCTTATTATTTACGCTGAAATCTAAAATTCCACAACATGGTCGCATTCCTTCTAATGCCGCTTCTCTGGCTCCAGTTTCCAAATTAAAAACTGCTATTATTTTACTTTTAAGGTCAGCTACTAATAGTTTATTATTCGCTATTCTTGCCCCGCTAGCGTATTTAAGCGCACCTAAATCCAATACTTTCTTAGGCTCACCATTCTTTCCGATTACATGACATTTATACCCAACTGTTTCAACATTAGTCATGGCTCTCCCTCTGTATTTTGTAGTCACTTCCTTTTGTACGGGCACCATCAGGTAAATATTGTCAGAAGCATCAATGGCCATGGTAGATGGTACAGCCTTTAGTTCAGGTTTAAAGCTATTTAATTTTTTGCCTGTTGGATCGATGATGTTAAGCATTCCGTCTTTTGCCAGAGCACAAAGGTTATTGTTGTTCATCACCCCCAGGTAAATTATATCTAAATAAGACGAGCCCTTATATGATTTTTCCACTTTGTATGAAACATTACTGGCTGTAATTACCTCTGAAATATCCACATCAAGCGAATTCTTTATATATTCCTTCATCTTTTGAATGTGATGACTATTCAAGTTAGGATCTACCAAATCCAATAACTCCTGCATTCCTTTAGCGTTTTCTCCACGTGACAAATCCTCAAGAAGGATTGCAGAATATAACGCTTTAGGGTGTTTTTTAACAAAATCCAGTTTAATATCATATATTAACCGCCCTTTTTTCTCTACTAATTGTGTCCATTCTACACTTCCAATCTTTGCATTTTCAGTCATGTTTTCATAAGGACGCATGAGCTCTTTTACTTTTTTATAATGTTCAACTTCAACACTTCCTTTAAGGCTGATATCCTCAACCTCATTTCTCTTTGTTACCACTCCATTGAACTCGAATTCCTTTTCAACCATCTTTCCTTCGTAAGTGGTGATACCGTTGTCAATTATAAAATGAATGATTGCATTTGTAGGACCTTTACAATTGAATCTGGCAATTTTTGGTCCATCTAAAGCAGGGCCACTGATGCTGAATTGATCCGCCTTAACTTCGACTTCATAAGATTTTTGCTCTCTATCTATGCCTGTCATTACACTCAAAATTATCTTTCCATCCCCAAATCCTTCAATTTTACCATTCAGGGTCCATCCTTCGTTTTTCTCAGATTGCTTACACGACACCACAGTTAAAAGTGCCAACATAATTACTACTAAGTTTTTTAATTGTTTCATTTTGTTTGTATTGTTATTTGTTAAAATATATTTGGGTTATTAAAAATTAAAGTCAGGCACAAGATATAATAACGTGAGTTCGACGCAAAATTCGTTCACAGTTTGATCTGATTTTGAATAGAAATTTTCTCAAATTTTCGAAGGAATATCGGGATATTTCAAGAAGATTTGAGGAAATTTATGCCGAAAGCAGGCAAACACATAATGGAAAGTTCTCTTTACGACATCTTCACATTAAAAATTCCTCAAAATAGCCCGCTATTCTTTCCAAATTTTTAATGCAAATCTATCCCTAATATAACTTTCTGTGGATAGAATTTTAAGTCGAACTCACGTTATAATAAGAAAGGCGTAAAAGTTATAAATCATTGTATTATATTCCAATCATTACTCCATTTACGCCTTTCCAACTCTATTTACTTCACTATACAAATTCTATTTAGTGAAACCCAATAAGTATCTCCTACATCTGCTCAATCTCTTCTATAAATTCAGTTACAAAATCTGGCAATCCTTTTTTAGACTTGTTGAACCTCTTATCAGCTTCTTCCTTGTATTTTTCTAAATATTCCAAAGCTTTTTTCTTGTTGCCATCCGCTTTGTATAAAAGCACAAGGCCTTTATAGGCATGATCGGTGAAGTTTTCCTCGTATTCTTTTTCCAACTGCGTAAATTCTTTAATCAGTTTTTTACACATTTTTGTTCCATTAAACACATCATTTTCATCAATATCCTTAGCCATTTGTAACATATAGAAGCTCATTCTACCGTTGTTTTCCTTCGCTACTTCGCCATCCAGCCTTTTCTTCTGTGCGCTATACCACTTATCTGTATCGGCTTTTGCCAAATAATGCATGGCATATAGCTTCTCTTTGTCTTGAATTTTTGTGGCTTTTTTCACTTGTTCAATGGCCTTATCAACATCTTCAATGCTATTACATTCTTTGGCCACTTTCACCAAGTAAAAGTATGCAGGATCACGCATTGTACGCTCCAGACTCATTGGGTGCACACCTGTCTTTTCAATTATTTCATCCCAGTTGTTATAAATAAACTGATAGGCTTCATCTTCCCATTCCAGTTTTGTGGACCAAGTGACCATTTTAAACACCTTAGGGTCGTACAATTGCTCCACCTCAATGCTTTTCGTATAGGCTGCGCCAATTTTATAAATCTCATCCATCATTCGCTTCTTGCCCAGCTCTTCACATAACTGGAACATGAAATCCAGGTCACGCTCGCCCTCATCATATCGTTTTTGCAGTGCTGCTAATTGCCTGGAGGGGTCTACGGCAATCTTAGCATCGTTAATTAAACCATCTGCATTTGTAAAGCCACCTATTCGATACATTACATCACCATTGGCATTTAAAAACATCAAGGTTGGGTAAGATTTTATTTTGTACTTTTTAGCATACTCAATTCCTTCCCCTTTTTCAGCGTCAATCTTAAGACTTACAAAACGTGAGTTAAAATAATCACCTACTTTTTTCTGTGGGAAAACTTCTTTGCTTAAGCGTTTACAAGGGCCGCACCATTCGGTATAGGTATCAACAAACACCAGTTTGTTTTCTTTTTTGGCTTTGGCAAATGCTTCAGCTAGAGTTCCGTGCTCAAAACGGATGCCTTGTGGTAATTCACTGTCCGCCTTAAGTAATTGATCCAGTAATGGTCTTATTTCTTCCGAGCTTGGACGTGGTGCATTAATTTCTACAATTTTACCTTCTTTATCCAGTAAAATAAATCGTGGAATACCTTGTACCTTATAGGCTTTTGCAAATTCCTGGTCGCCATTGGCATGCAATTGAATACCACCCATGTTCTTTTCCTTCACCATGGCTTTCCATTTTTCAACATCTTCTGGTTTATCACTTGAGATGCTTACAAAATGAATGTCTTTTCCAGCGTACTCGTGCTCTAGCTTTTGCAAGAAAGGAATTTCCTTTTTACATGGCCCACACCAGGTAGCCCATAGGTCGATATACACAAATTTACCTTTTAAGCTTTCCAATGATACCATTTTACCGTTTACATCAGGGTAATTAAAAGGTGCCGATGGTGCTCCTTTTTCCAAGCCTTTGTACTCTGCCAAAAACTTATTAAAATAGTCTTTAGCTCGTGGGTCAGGATAAGTTGCGAATAAAATTTTCTGCATTTCTTCCGTTCCTTCAATACCATGCTTTTGAACATACTCCATCACATAAGGAGCAATTATATCGTATTTCACAGGTCCATTAAAACCGGCTACTTTTTCTACTGCTTTTGTGGTATATTCCAATGGGCTTAAATCACCTCGGTCATACGAAAACAAAACAGCAGCTTTCATAAAATCCATATAGGTTTTTAATCCCATTAATACAGGCTGATCAACGATCAATGATTCCAATTTTTCATAGTAGGCATCATCCTGATAATAGTTCTGACTTGCTCTCATTTTTGAAAAGATGTACCATAATAATCCATTCCCTGTGTCATATTTTGTATATAATTTCACCACAGGTTTGTGCTCTGCAGGTATAGTTGTTGCATCAACTTCATTTTCGTAATGCTTAATAAGCTCATCAAAACGATCAGCTCTGGCTTTGCCTGTCAACGACATCTCTTCTTCTTTAAATGGTAAACCAAAGAAGGCACTGTTTTCCTTTTGGAACTTTACCAAATACTTGTTGATTCCACCATCATTACATGTCACTTCACAAGGGTAAGTTAAGTGGTTAGGCGCTCCTTTCATTTCCCCACTTAAATCCATTTCCACGCTTACATCATTACCCGGTGTTAAATACAAATACAACCAGCATGAACTACCAAAATAAGAAAGGCGGGCCCATGAAGCTTTGGTCACATCCAGCTCAAGTGTAGCCACTTTTTCAGCATTTGGAGTTAAGTTGTGTTGTTTACCCAAAGCAACCAATTGCAACTGCCCTCTTTCATAACCTTTAAATGTAAATTTTACATTTGTCTTTTCGGCATAAGCTCCTATGGTGAATAGTACCATAAGGAGTGTTCCTATTATTTGTTTTTTCATACTTATTAGATTTTTAGATGTTTAGACAATAGACCTTTAGAATTATACATATCCATCAGTCTATTGTCTAGACATCATATTTTATTACTTTCCACAACTGCTGCACGAGTATGGTAGTTATCGTACTCGTGCAGCAAGCTTAATATTACAAACCCTCTAAAGAATTCAAAAGTGGTCGTATTTCTTCTGATGACGGGCGTGGTGCTTTCATTTTAAGTGCCCGCCCTTCTTTGTCAATAAGTATAAAGTGTGGTATTCCCTGCACAATATAAGCGTTGGAAAAACCTTCATCTCCATTGGCAAAAAGCTGAATGCCTCCCATGCCTTTTTCCTTCACCATGGTTTTCCACTTTTCAATATCCTTTGGTCGGTCTTTCGATATACTTACAAAGTGGATATTTTTTCCGGCATATTCATGTTCCAGCTCTTTTAAAAACGGGATTTCCTTTTTACAAGGACCGCACCAGGTTGCCCACATGTCAATGTAAACGTATTTTCCTCGCAGGCTTTTTAAGGACACCATATTGCCATTAACATCTACATAATTAAAGTCGGGCGAAATATCCCCTTCACTTATGTGAGAAGCTCTGGCAAATACACCTTCAAGTTCCTTTTTATACACTTCGTTGGTTACATTATCGGCAAATAGTTTTTGTAACTCTTCAGTACCCTTTATACCTCTGCTTGCAATATATCCGGCAGTAAACTGAAAAACCATTCGTTCCCTAATTAGCTTCGATTCGAACTTCAAGGCTCTTTTTGTCACTTTTAAAGCACGCTCATAGCCTTCTGCACCTTCTACTCCAGCTATTTCACCCAAAAGCATCGAAAAGTATTCTGAATAGAGATAAAGTGTCTTGTACAACTTTTCATCTTCTTTTGCAAGGGAATTCAATAGTTGGTAATACGCATCACCTCCTTCAAACTGATTCCCGGCCTCTTTAACAAGTTGAGGGATGCACATTAGTCCATACATATTAAAGAAAGTCAAATAGTTGCTTACTTCTTTTTTTACCTCATCGGAAAAATTGGTTTTAGCTAATTCGTCCTGTATATTCTTTTCAATTGCATGAAATCTTTCCACTATATTGGCACCCTTATTATCGATATCTTCCTGCGTAAAGGGAGCATAATAATCTTTTGAATAGGCCTTCTGATAATCCAGCAAAAACTGGTTAATACCCCCATCGTTACAGGTAATAGTTGTAGGTTGAGAAACTCTTCCGGGCCAACCAATTTTGGCTCTATTATTTTCCCCTTCGATCGTTAACTCGGTACCGGGCGACACATAAAACCGAATGTGATTCATACCCCAGGCGTTTCTGAAAGTAATAAATTGTGGTTCCGTAATATCCAGTTCCAATGTACCCTTGCCTTTGTTATCTTCACTTTCCGGGAGGATTTTAATTAATTCATCCCCCAGCATAATAACTCCGGGACCTCGTACATCATCACCTGTTACATTTACGTTTACAACTACTTGTGCTGTTAATGTTTGTAAGGCTATACCCATAACCAACAAACTGATTGCTATTAATTTTTTCATCCGTTTAAAATTTTCAAGTTGTCAATATTTTACTTTAAAATTTGAGAACGGATGGAACCGCTCCGCTCTCACATAAACTTTTTTAATCATCCTTTTTTCTGTAGTTATGATTAAATAAGTTCATGTTCGTTTCATTGTATTTATTTTTAGTTGGTACTCCTAATTTCTTAATAACCACCCGAGGGGACTCGCGCGTTAGCAAGCGAGGAACACGATAATAATTTTACTCGCGCTGTAGCAAGCTTAGTTTGCACTTGCTAATTCTTTAGCACCTTGTGCGGCAACACATTTCACCACGCCTTTTTCCGGTGAAGCCAGGTAAATATTATCCTTACTATCTACTGCAATAGGAATATGCAAACAACCTTTTACCAGCTCATAAACGCCATCAACCAATCTTGCGCCGCTCTTGCTGTAGACCTTAATCCGTGTAGGAGTCTTTTCAACGGTCACGATAGCGCCGGTTGATAAGGAAGCCACACTTACCGGGTTACAGCAACCCACAAACTCATCTATTGACTGACCGCGTTGCCCAAAGTCGAACTTGTGCTTACCCTCAGGTGAATATCCTGTTACTCTGAAAGCTCCCAAATTACCCACAATAAACTCACCTTTTTCGTTAATATCAAAATCCAAAATACCACAACATGCCCTTAGGCCTTCTATTTCTTTGAGCAGTTTTCCTGTTTCTCTGTCAAATATGCATATCTTAGGATTGTCGTAGCAATTCGACACCAATAGCTGTTTCCCTCTGATTTTAGCCCCTGAAGGTCTTGTAAAGCCTTTTAAAGGAAATTCCCTTAGTTTATTTCCTTTTATATCATAAACAATACATAGGGATTCTCCATAAGTATGTCTTTCCATCATACGACCGCGAACCTTCACCTTTTTCTTAATTTTCACAAAGAAATTTACATAGATATTGTCATTTTCATCAGCAGCAATTGATGTGACATCTTGCTTATAGGTTGTAGCAAACTCACCCAAAATCTTTCCTTTTGTATCAAATATCACAACCTTTCCATCTGATGTAACACCACAAATTCTATCATTCTTCATGCTTGCTAAATAAGCCAGATTACCCAAATGTTTGCCTTTAAAAGACTTATCTAACTGGTAAGCAATATCGGGTACATCAGCCAGGTAAGTTTTCACATCCACATCTGTCTCTTTTTTACTGGCAATGCGGCCCTCAATCACCTTTAAGGCAGGCTGAGTTTTTCTGAAATCCGGCTCGAAATTATTTAAGATACCTTCTGCGTATGCTGCATTTTTTCTGTCTAATAATCCTGGTACCAAAAACACCGAAAGTTCAGAGGCAGGATGTTCCTGTATGTACTTTATTTTAAACTCTTCCTCTTTTTTCTTTTTGATTACTTCTCCAGGATCGACAAATTTGTTACGAATTTCGTGACGTTCGGCCTCAGGACGATTTTGATCCCTGAACTTCTTGACTGCCTCTTCCAATCCGGGAACAAAGCTATATTCGGCCATTTGCTTATTAAAAGTTTTCAAATCTTTATCGAACTGACTCCCCTCAATAACAGTAGCTTTTAGATTATTAACATCTACTTTCATATTGACTTTTTCTTTGCCAATATAAAACTCGATTGATTTTCTATAATTCGTTTTATCAAATCTTACATTTGTTCTTCGGGGCATAAAATAATCTGCCTCGTATGAAAATTTTCCATTTTCAATTCGTGCACTGTCTCGCAACCATTCCCCTTTTTTTAATTCATTGTAAAAAGAGAAATAGACCATGCCTTCGCTTTTCCCGGTGATTTCACCGCTGATAACGAATTTTTCATTAGTGCTTGTTTCTTTCTTCTTTGAAGGATTACAAGCTGCCATTACTACTACTGAAAGTAGAAGTATGAGATATTGTTTTTTCATGTGTCTAAAATTTGTTTACAATTATCACTCCTTGTCTCGATTTTATCGGGATGGAACTCTCAAGAAATTTTAATCATTACCCTGTGTGTAATTTTTAAGATTAATATTTACATGTTCGTTTCATTTTTTTAGAATTTATAGACTTAAGCATCAAGTTTGTTTCTTGATACTTAAGTCTTGTTTCTTTAAAATTAATTCCTCATTCTCTTCAGTAACATTCTACCACCAAAGAATACAAACAGACCTGGTACAAATCCATACAACAATAAGTTTAGCCAAATAATGTTTTCCCAGGCTATGGTAGTTCGAAGGTCCTTGTCTTCAGGACGTGGAATATCCAGCGGATAATCGCCACCGGTCAACCATTTTGACAGATAAGACATGAAGCTTGCATTGGCAACACGGATTCCTTTCGGAGCCTGATAACGCCTTGCATTGCTCAGAAATTCAGCATCCGAGGCAATCAGCACTTTCTGGCTTTTGTTCTTCACCTTTCTTTCCAATTGAACAGCGATTGGTAAACTTGCCTTTTTATCGCCTTCAGCTTCGTTGTAGGTAATTTCTCCAAACTCGTTTGGTCCTGTTGCATCCATCCAGGTTTCCTTGCCTTTTGAGCTAAGTAGGACAAAGGATTTAAAGCCCTTGTTTTCATCCAGCTTTAAAGCAGTGGCTTTAATTACCTGTACATCCGGCTTAAACAAAAGGCTTTCTTTGAACTCACCTTGCGGTTCTGCCAGGTTAAAATCAGCCGGATAGTTTGGATTATCGTTTACCAACATACCGGGCAGGTATTCCACACCAAATTCTGCCACAATCGGGTTCATCACCTTTTCGTTGCCACGACCTGAGGCAATGATCAGATGCCCCCCTTTATCAGCATACTTTTTAAGATTGGCTAGTTCCTGATCTGAGAATTCTGATTTGGGTTCTGCAATCATCAGTACATCCACATCCGAAGGCACTTCCTGAGTAAGACTTAAGCTCACCACATCAAAACCATTGTTTTTTAAGGCATATCGTTCATCGGCTGATGAAATGGCCAAATCGTAATTTTCAGGGTAGTTTACCTTTTGATAATAAGCTCTTCGGGCTCTCGCTACCTTTTCATTCACATCGATTCCTCTTTCCTGGTGGCCTTCTACAAAGGCGATCTTATAGGACTTAGCAACCAGTCTTTTGAATGCTGCTGTTGTTTGTGCCTGATCAGGCCAGCCAATCATATCATCAAACTGATACTTTAACAAGCTTTTCTTCCCCTTGCTTTCCAATATTCTGAAATGGAAATTGGCATAATTTTTAAGGATATCATCACTTAATCCCAACTCATCGATATGGTGAATGTCACTCTTATCCATTTTTATTAATTTGGACATATAATCGATGGTCTCTTCCAAACTAATGCGTTTGCCAAACATGACATTATCTTGATAAGCCTCCAATTGTAATGGATTGTAGTAGTACACATAGTCCATTTCAATTTGTGGATATTCCAGGTAGTATTTATGGAAAAAAGCTTTGGCAGTAACATGATCTTTAGGCATTAAACCATAGGTGTCTTCCCCAAACAAATTCACATAAGTAGTAATTTTAATGGGTTGATCCTTCAAATCTGCCAAAGCCTCTTTACTTACCGGGCTTAATACATTTATTTGTGTGGCACTCATATCCTTGTACCAAAGCAATGCAGGCTTGGTAGTGGTATAGATTACCCCCATGGCAAATACAAGCAAAGCTGTCATTTTTGCACGGGTCATCCACTTGGCCGTACTTGTTTGGCGCTTTAGCACCATTCTAAGGAAAGCCCAGGATACAAACAGGATGATCAATACCACAAAATAGAGCAGGGACTGTGAAGTGACCAAACCTCTATAGGCATATTCCATTTGTTGCGATGGTGCAATCCAGTACATAATAACATTGACAACGGGTACTTCATCTACCAGGCCATACAGCAAATCCAAGCCATATACCAGGGCAATGGTGGCTACAGCATCCACAATGGGGTAAGCTGAAAAGGTGGAAATAAATACCCCAATGGCAGCAATTAAAGCTGCAAACAGGTATAAATGGATAAAGACACTCATTAGCCGTCCAAAATCGAGGTGCTCAACTGTAAAGTTCCCGATAAATATACCCAGCAAGGATATGGACATCAGCATGCTTACAAACACCATTACACCAATGTATTTTCCCACTACAATGGACCCCAGTTTAATGGGCGAAGAATACAGGAGTTTAATGGAACCACTGCTTGCCTCGCGGCTGATAACTCCCATGCTAATTAAGGGAATTAAGACCATTAACAAATCACGCGTGTATGCAAAATAAGTACGGTGTTTTCCGGTAAATATCCACTCGGTAATTGACCTGCCTGCATCCGAATTACGCATGCCCATCATTTCTGCAATGTGCTTAAGAGTAGGAATAATTTCGTAGGCTGTAAAAATACTAAAGCCCACCAGCACCAACCATGCCAATGGCGAATAGAACAAGTTGTTCAATTCGAGTTTTGCTATTCTTATTGTTGTTTTCATTTTTTTAAAGCTTCAAGCTTCAAGCTCCAAGCTCCAAGCTTTGTGCAAGCAGATGTATTTCTGGCTTGCGGCTTGTGGCTTGTAACTTGTAGCAATTATTACTTCTTTACCTTCCCCGATAAGTGTGCAAAAATTAAATCAAGCGATTGCTTTTCGATGGCTACTTCTTTAAGTTTCCAATCGTTTTTCACACTCTGGCTAATGATTTCTTCCGATACGTTTTTATGGAAATCGAACTTCACACGGAACTGGTTTCCGTTTTTAGGCTCTACTTCCAGCACCCCGTCAATGGCTTTTAATGCATCGATAGATGGTGGGTTGCCCATTTCTACAAACAAGGTATCCGGCTCTACGTAATCGTTAAAGGCATCAATACTATCAGAGAATACCAGTTTTCCTTGCTCGATCATTTTAACCGTTTTACAAATCATCTGTACCTCAGGTAAAATATGCGTACAAAGAATAACGGCACGATCCTGTGCAATTTCTCGAATTAACTCACGAATCTCAGCAATGTTGTTTGGATCCAGACCTACGGTTGGCTCATCGAAAATAACCAGCTTTGGTTTGTGGATAATGGCCTGTGCAATACCCACACGCTGCTGGTAACCTCCCGATAGGTTACGAATTAGTCTTTTGCGCATGTGCAGCAAACCACATTTTTCCATGGCTGCTTCCAAGGCTGCCGGAATTTCTTTCTCCGGCACAAAACGTAGGTGTGCCGTATGCTTTAAATATTCTTCTACGGCTAAATCAGGATACACCGGCGGCTTTTGTGGTAAGAAACCAATGTTCTTTTTGGCTTCTTCCGGGTTTTTACGCAGGTCGATCCCATTAATAAATACCTCTCCCTCGCTTTGGTTCAAAACACCACAAAGAATATTCATGGTGGTTGATTTACCTGCTCCATTGGATCCTAATAATCCAAGGATTTCGTTGGAGTGCATTTCTATATTGATGTCGCGAATAGCCCAGTTTTTAGTATAGCGGTGCGACAGGTTTTTGATTTCTAATATTTTGTTTGACATGACTTTAATAGTTGATTTGTTTAACTGTTTATTTGTTGATTTGAAAGCTATCCCGATAGTCATCGGGATGTGCATTTGTAAATGCGTAGTTCGTTTCACTCCTACACATTAACAACTGCATCACATCCTTCTTCTTCTCCAGAAAATGAATCCGCCAATAAATAATAAGGCAAATGGGAAAATCCAGATATACACAATCTTATATACCTTCTCTTTGGCATTGCTCATGATTATCGTGTTGTCGCTTCCTTTAATGGTTTCGAACAACAATGGATATTCACCGGCAGTGAACCATCGGAAAATGTTTTTATAGAAAAGTGTGTTTGCTGTAAAAGGATCTCTGGTACTCTTATTTTTCAGGATCACTTTATCGGCGGCAAAATCGGCATCTCCAACTACAATAATTTTCTGTTGCTTGCCATTTTGAGCACGTTCCAATGCCAAGGCCACGGTAAAGCTTTCCTTTTGATCTTGATCGGCCAGACTTGAGTTTTGGTCATTAGTGCTTAGCAATGGAATCACCTTAAAACCATCCTTTTCTTTATAAGTAAGCGGAGAAGCTCCAGGCAATTCTATTTCATCCATGCCGTAATCGATAAGCAGGCCCGGGGCATTTTTATTGACTGTTCCCAAACATACTTCGCTCACACGCCCCGTATGGTCGCTTACAATGGAAGTATTCTGAACTTCCACATTAATCAGGCTTAAAACAGGATTGATGAAAGCACTGTTTTTGCCTTCAGCCGCAATAACAAGATTCCCTCCTTTATCGATGTAGGATTTAATTTTCGAAAGTTCTTCCTCGCTATAAGACTGCATAGGATCCAGAATCATCA
Organism: Marinifilum sp.; assembly: GCF_965230805.1. NCBI lineage: Bacteria > Pseudomonadati > Bacteroidota > Bacteroidia > Marinilabiliales > Marinifilaceae > Marinifilum > Marinifilum sp. The sequence continues at coordinate 557,518 of NZ_OZ246019.1, forward strand.
GGATATCCGTATCCTCCTTAATATCTCCTTTTGTAATATCCTGGCTGTTTACCTTGAAGCCATTATTTACCAGTGCTGAACGGTGGGTCGATACTTTTGCCATACGGTTCCAGTCCTGCTCCCAGGCACGTTCAATGTTTCTTTCTTTGTGGCCTGTAATAAAGCTCACCTGGTAAGGCGAATGCACAAGCGTTTTAAAAGCAGTGGCCCATTCAATCTCAGTTGCAAATAAGGAACGATCATCACGATCTCGCATAAAAAAGGCCTGTTGGTCTTTGTAAACAAAATTATGCAGAACGCTATAAGCCATATCATACCTGCCCAAAACTTCCTGTTCCTTTGCATCCAGCTCTTTAATGTCTTTAATATCGTCCATGTCCAAACCTTTGTAATAGGCAACCAGTTCTGCTTTTTTACGAGGGCTGTAATTCTTAAACTCCCCTTTGAACTGATCGCTTCTTACAGGAGAATAAAAAATTTGGTATTCGAATTTGGTATCGCGCAAAAAGCGTGTGTAACTACCATAATATTGTCTTTCATACCCTTTCCGTCTTTCTGGTCGGACCCAAATGTTGTTAACGTGTGCAAAAAACTTGACCTTAAGCTGGTCTTCCTTTAGCTGTGCCAATATTTCCTGTGTACCCGGGTGGGCCGTGTGCAGCTTTGTTTCGGTCATATCGCCATATACCTTTAACTTAGGCATGGCAGCTATGCCAATGCACACAATGGCAATACACAGGTAGGCTGCCGATTGCAAGCGTATTTTTTGTTTTCCCTTTTTATTTTGGCGGTCGGCATGCAGTTTATTCACCGTAAAGGCCAGGAATAAAACCGATACAATGATAAAGTAAAAAATATTGGTACTTACCAGGTAGCCCTGTAGTGCCGGTGTGGTATGGTTTGAAATGGATAACCAATACAGTATGTCTCTTAATACGGGTACGTCTTGTGCCAATCCTCCAAGAAAATCAAGCACAAATAAAAAGGCGATGGTTGCAAGGCCTGAAATAATCTGGTAACGCGACAGGGACGACATAAACAAACCGATGGCCGAGTAAGTAGCAATCAGTAAAAAGAAGCCAATTAAACCGGCTATGGTAACACCCGTATCCATATCAGGAATAAATAAGCCTGCTCCAATAATGGCTATTGCCATAACCAATACAATAGCCAGACTAAATATCAGCATGGCCAGGTATTTACCCACAACAATATTCCTGATTTTTAAAGGTGAGGAATACAAGAGCTTAATGGTTCCGCTGTTCATCTCATTACTGATAAAGCCCATGGTCAATATGGGTACAAACAGGAACATAAGCTCCTTCATTTTAAAGAAATAACCCCAGCGATCCTGAGTAAACAAGCGATTCGTGTTAAGGCTCATCAGATCAGGAACCTGTTTGAACGTTCGGTGTAAAGACTCTAAGCCATCGGTAAAACTAATACCGGAGTAAAGCGCAAAAACCATCAGCACCACCCAGGATATGGGCGAATACATCAGATTGAGCAGCTGCAGTTTTGCAATTTTTAGTGTAATTTTCATTATTATTTAGCTATTAGTTGTTAGTTATTGGCTGTTAGATCTTGGCTATTAGCTATTAGCCCTCTTACTGCTGCAACTAACTTTTATTTGTTCTATTGATTCTGTTTTACCAGTCTCTTCGAATTTTTCTCAAAACTCATATTCTTTCTTCAATTATTGGGTTAACACCAGGTTAAACTGAGTTAATTAAGGTTAATACGGATTGCAATCATACAACAAGAGGAGCACTTGTAGGTGCTCCTCTTACATCTGTAATTATTTTAATAATTCAAGCGTTTATCTCGGACTCTGTTCAATTCCAGGAGCATTTTCCCTAATTATTTTCGCAATAGGTACTATTAATCGGTTATTATTAACAGGTTTGTACTCTATTCCTTCAATAGTCTTTACAAGATTTATCGAATCTCCTTCTCCTTCTGCCAAGTATCTTTTAATGTCAAATAATCGCATACCCTGATAAGCCATTTCCCTTCTTCTTTCTTCTTTAACAAATGCAAGGGTTGTAGCTGCATCCGGTAACTGAGTTATCGTTAAGTTACTATACGTTCCTGTAGCATAGCGCGTTACCCTAAGAGTATTTAAATCATCAATTGCTTTTTGAAACTCCGCACCGTTATTCATTCTTGAATAACATTCTGCGCGTATAAGGTACATCTCAGGCACTGAAGGACCTATATAATTCATAGATCCTTTCCAATCTCTTACCCTGTCAAAAAAATAATCACCTAAAGATTCTTCCAATTGATAACGCACCGATAAACGCAAATCATTACTCGCATCATAAAGAGCAATTAAATCATCCGATGCATAGGTTTCTAGAAGTGCGGGACATCCAGATGTCTTTTGTTTTAGGAGTATTACTTCGGCATTTTCGTAGTTTCGAGTATCTGGATTCATGACATTATGATCGATTAATGTATTGTATATACTCAGGCATTTATCCGCAGCATCCAATGCCTCAGGGTAGTTCATCATCTGCAACTTTACCCTGGCCAATAATGCATATGCTGCCGCCTCTGAAGGCTGCCAATTAATATTAGTAAGCGATGTTTCAAGTGCTTTACTATCAATAGCAGCGTTTAAATCTTGAAGTATTAACTCGTACACCTCTGCAACAGTAGCTCTTGAAGAGGCACCGGAAAATTCAGAACTTAACCTTATAGGAACCCCTTGAGTATTGGCCGCAGTACTTTTTTCATATTGAGCAGAGTAAAGGTTAACCAGTGAAAAATAGGCAAAAGCCCGATGTACCTTAGCTTCAGATATCAATTTATCTTTTGCTGCCTGGCTGCCAACTGCATCTTCAATATACTGTAGTATAACATTGTTGTTTAGCACATGCCTATACAATATTAAATACTCATTATCCTCTTCTGTATCATAACCAAATTGTTCATTCCACATTAAAGCATCGTAATATCTAGATGTATTATCCGTAAAATAATTAGTATAAGTTCCATCAGGTACTTTTACATTATCCGACAAATAACAATCTATTTCATAAGATGTTATATTGTCATTTCTTTCATTTAATAGTAAACGAAAATCTTCTACAGTTTCTGGTATAATTTTACCATAGGGAGCAATGTCCAATAACTCATCCCTGTCACATGCCGCAAATGCAATCAGGAAAACAAACAAATATATAATTCTAATTTTATTCATCGCATTTCAGATTAAAAATTAACTTTTAAATTCATAGAATAGGTTGCCCTGTTTTTATAGGTATAAGCTCTATTACCATAGTCAGGATCTATATCTTTATCAGTGGCTTTCCAAAGCAAGCCCAGATTACGTCCGTTAACACCTATAGTAACTCCCTTTATAAAAGTATTGGCAAGCAACTTACTGTCTAACTTATAGCTTAAACCAATGGATTGAATACGTATATGCGAAGCTTTCTCATACATATGCCCACCATATGAGATAAAGGTATTAGTATTTCCTCCTATCGAAAGGGAAGGAACATCAGTAGTTTTTTCATCACCTGGTTTCGTCCAGCGTTTTGCTACATCTTCGTGCAAGTTAGAACGATAATATTGCGGAATTAAAGTTGATCTTTTAAAAACATGCCCAAGTTTATAGGTTAATAAAACATCAAGACTTAAACCTTTATAGCTCACCCTATTTCTGTAATTACCAAAAAACTTAGGTGTCAGCTGTCCTACATATTCTAATCCATCTTTTGTAGGCTTCTTACTATCTTGCCAACCTACTATTTCATCGTTTTCGTTATATACCTGCACTGTTCCATCCTCCGGTGATAAACCTGCCCAACGATAGCCATAAACATCTGACAAACCATGTCCTTCTAGCGGAGAACTACTACTGATATAAGAAGATAAGGTTTCTCCTCCTTCATATTTTTCAACTTTATTAACGTTATGATTTACCAACACACCCATATTCCAATTGATATTGCTATTTTGAATGATGCGATAATTCAAACTTAAGTCGAATCCTTTATTTGAGATTTCACCATAATTCAGCGTAACTTTCGATAATCCATAGGTTCTGTCAACAGATGAACGGCCCAATACATCGGAGGTATATTTTTTATAATATTCAAATGACCCAGTTAGCCTATTGTTGAACATGGCAAAATCAAAGCCAGCATTTAGCGTAGCTGTTTTCTCCCAACGTAGCTCCTCATTAGGATAAGTAGAAAATCGCGCAATATTAACTTCAGGTCTTTTAGTATCATTAGCTGGTGTAATCGTTAAGAAAGGTGAAGAACTTTTATCAATTCTACCTCCAGTACCATAACTCACCCTAAGGTCAAGTCGATTAAGGAAAGATACATTCATAAAATCTTCATCTGCCAAACGCCATTTAAACCCGGTAGACCATAAAGGCACATTTCGGTATTTATCCGATGAACCAAACAGATTAGAATCGTCTAATCGCCAGCTAGCTGTTAGTGTGTATTTTTCTCTAAAAGTATACCCCACATTGGTATAATTAGATAAATAGCGATTATGATCCCGATTAATACGTATACTACTTCGTAAATCATTCATTCTACGACCCCTCCAGCTTTGATATTTATTAGTAGGATCCAGTCTTCTATCGATATCTGTATAAGTTAATGCTTGTGGATCATAGTTATGTACGCTTTCATTCTCTCGTCCATTGTAATACTCGTCCCTATAATCTATCCCCACAATGGCTGTAACAAAGTGTTTCTTATTCGAGTCAATGTATCCTGTAAAGTTTAAAAGTCCCCTGTAGGTATTTGACCAAGACGCATAAGAGTTCCCTTCAAGAAGTCCACCATTGGGTGGAATCATAAAACTGCCAGTTGGCACTGGCTTAAAACTACCTGGCACTCTCTTATAAAAAGCAGAATTTACCACTGAGTTTCTTACTTCCCATGTTTCCTCATTATAATATTCCCTTTTTGTAGTTTGTCCGTGCTGGTAATCATAGCTAAGCTCTGCCTTTAAACCTTTAAAAATATCAATATCCAGTCGAGCTTGAAAATCTGTATTTCTTACTTCTGAGCTATTATCCTTGTTATCTAGTTCCCTTTTAAGATTATAATCCCAATCGAAAGGTAAATAGGCTTCCAACTCCTGGTATACTTCATCTCTAACATTTTGATGAACATGGTAATTCATTGAAGTATAATCGCCATTATCGTCCAATATCCTACTATAAAGAGGAAATCTTGAGATAGCACCTATACCATTGTTCTGAACGTCGCGCTTGCTAAAGCCAATTTTAGAACTTAATTTAACACCCTTTAGCAATTCTGTTGATAAGTTAATAAGGGTTCCATAGTTTTGATTGCCATCGCCTTTATTAAAGCTTTTTTCGTCCTGATAGTTTAATCCTATGCGGTACTGATACTTATCATTACCCTGACTAACTGATAAGCTGTATTGCTGTTGTGTATGGTTTCTTAAAAACAAATCACTATACTCTTTGATATAATCGTTTTGTTTCAGATTATTTATTTTATCAGCTAACTCAGCCTCGGTTAAATCGCCATTGTTATAATCGTAATAGGCCTGTATTCCTTCCTTATTTATAAAACTTAACCCCCTTGATCCGGGATAAACTCGACCTTCTTCGGCATACCATTCATCCATTATAAGGTTATCATCTATAGAACCTAAATACGCATCGGAATAATTTGGTTTTTCACGAAAAGAGAAGGATGAATTAAAGCTGATTTGTGGCTTATCTGTTTTTTTACCTTTTTTGGTAGTAATTACAATAACCCCATTGGCTGCCTGCGCTCCCCAGATAGAAGCTGCTGCTGCATCTTTCAGCACCGAAATGTTTTCAATATCGGCAGGGTTAATTTTTTCAATGGTATTAGTAACAAAATCACCACCATAATCTCCCTCTCCAGAAATACCATTAATCGGGAAACCATCCACAACAACCAAAGGAGCATGATCATCAACATCACTATCACCAAGATTAAAGTTGTTTAAACCTCGTAAAGAAATACGCGCTGGCGTACCATTTCCCATATTTTCATATAATAAACCAGGCACTTCACCTTCTAATATATCCAATGCATTTGCCGTGGTTTTTTGCTCTAATAATGCATCCACTTTTACATTCTCGAATGCACCAGTGGCTCGTTCAGATGAGATGGTTTGATAACCCGTAACTACAACTTCGTCCATTGTTTCGGTATCAGCCAAAAGGCTTACATTCTGTGCAATTTGTCCCTTGTAAGCAATTTCCTGTGGCAACATACCAACAAATGAGAATACCAAAACAGCATTTTCGTTTTCTAATTCTAAAGAGTAATTCCCATCAATATCAGTTGCCACGCCAATAGTCGATCCTTTAATTACTATAGATACACCTGGCAACGGCACCCCATCTTTATCGGTAACTTTACCTTTTATGGTTTTCTTTTCTTGTTGTTCACCAGCCTGCTCCGTCTGGATTTTGGCTTTCTGTTTTAGCACTTCGCGAGGAAACAAAACAATCATCTTGTCCTCAACACGGTAATCAAGGTTTGTATTTTTAAGTACTTCGTACAATACTTCGTCTAAAGATGCTGCATCAAAGTTGATATCGACATCCTCTAGTTCTTTTACGTACTCGTAATCGTAAATAAAGTCGTAATCGCACTGATGCTTAATTTCTTCCAAAACTTCTTCAACACTAGCCGATTTCATTTCAATGCTCAATGAAGTTTGCGAAAACAAATCATTGGCTTGCACGTTTATGATTCCGAGTAAAAATAGAAATACGCTTAGTTTCATGCTTAAGAGTATTTTTCGCAGTGGAGTGAATGCATACTCCTTACTGCCGGTAACACAATTTTTTTTCATAAATTTGAAATTGGGTTAGACATTTAGTTTAACTTATCACAATTGAGTCGTAAGACTCGGGTTTGCGGGGAACGGTCCAGGTTCCCCGTTTTTTTTATATCCACCAGCCAAAGCGGGTGGTATTTCAGGGCACAAGATCTTGTGCCCCTAAAATTTGTATTTCTTATTCATTTAGACGCAAAATCTTGCATCTCTACCATTCTACTTTTCAACTATTTTACTTTTCGGCTTACAATGAGGTAATCATCCTCCAGATCCAATTCTATTGGTGAAATCTCTTCAATCAGACTGATGAACTTGTAAATATCTTCATACCTGTCGGTTACACCGGAAATTCTACGTTTCAATACTGCCTCATCATCACAAATCACCTTTACACCATACCAACGAGACATTTTTCTTAGTACACTCTCCATAGGTTCACGATTAAAAACAAACTTTCCATTTACCCATGCAGTGTAGATATTGGTTTTTACTTCACGTACCTGCACTTCTCCAGTTTCTGTATTCATTCCTGATTGTTCTCCAGGGGCAAGAAGCACCTCTTCATCCATCATACCAAATCTTACTTTTCCTTCAACCAAAGTGGTCTGTATTTCAGCTTCGTCCTTGTAAGCCATCACATTAAATCGGGTTCCCAACACTTCCACTTCCGATCCGTTGCTCAATAAAACTATAAATGGTCTTTCTTCATTTTTAGTCACCTCGAAATAGGCTTCCCCACTTATTAGTCTCACCTCACGCTTTCCTTTTCCAAACCTCTCGGGAAACTCTATTTTTGTTTGTGCATTTAGCCAAATTTTGGTTCCATCGGACAAACTTGCAGAATACTCACCTTGAGTTGGTGTTGTAATGGTATTGTAGTGCAATACCTCATCAGCTACATCTCCCTTCTGATATACCAGTACATTATCGACATTACTCGCCAATTTTTCCTTTCCTGATTTAATATCTCTTCCCTGGTAATCTTCCAAATAAATTATCTCTCCATTCGATAACTCCAGAGTGGCCTTCGGGCTTCCTGCTTCAACCACTACTTGATTTTTACCCCAATACACTTCATTCAATACGTAGGTAGTAGCTAATAATGGCAATACAATCAAAGCCACCCATTTCATCACAGTCCTCAATCGAATTACTTTCGTTCTTAATTCGGGAATGTTATTGGTAATTTTATTCCAGGATTTTTCCGGATCAATTTTATCATATAGCTCATGTTTCTTTTGAATCTGTTTAGAATCAGAAGCCAACCGGTAAGTCCTTTCATTTTTCGATTTCCATTCATGAAGATATTGCTGTTCAGCAGCAGTCAAGTCACCCACTTTTTCTTTGGAAATTAATGTTGCAATCTTGAATATCTTATTCATAGCATAGGTGTGATTTTCTTATATAAAGACAGAATAGTCAATTTTTAATTAATTTATTAATCAAACATTTATATTCTTTTAAGATATATTTCTTTCTTAATTCTATTAAGAGACAAGGAAGTTATAAAAAGGTGTTAGTTGTTTTTTCGTTTTCTTTAAAAAATTGCTAATTATTGGGGTTCGGCATATTCATTTTGAAGGGAATCAGGTTTGCGCAGCCTTATTAAAAATGAGCTCTTTAGCCAATTGAAGAGATAGCTGTTCACCCATAACAAAATAATTTACCTGTTGAGCTTCTTTTAAAACCTTACCAGTATGGGAATGAAACAATCTAATTCTACAAAACTTACAAGTTCAGTTCCAATAAAATGGCTAACAAATAAGCATGTTTTCCTAATTTTTCGCGAAGAACCTTATACGCATTAAGCTTATGAGATTTAACCGTATTAACTGTTAAGCCCATAATGTCGGCTATCTCTTGGTTCTTTAGACCAAGAAGGCTATACCTAATAATTTGTTGGCGTTGCTTGGGTAGTTCAGCAATAAACATATAAAGCAATCGAGAAACTTCTTCGGATAAAACCTGATCCAGAAAGAATTCTTCTGTTTCCAATTTGGGCAAGGACTCTGCAATGTATTTGTTTTTAACCTGCTCATGCTTGATATTGTTTAAACACTTGTTACGAACGGCTCGATACAGATAAACCTTAAGCGCAATATCGTTATGATACTCATCCTGCTTCTCCCATAATCTCATAAAAACTTCCTGCACCAAGTCCTCGCTCAATTCTGTGTTGAACAAGAAGGTGTTGGCAAAACCTACAAGGCTTGCAAAATACCGATCGAAGATTTTTCGAAAAGTGTCTCCGGATAGTTTTATTTTATTGGATTCGGTCAAGGTGGTTGTAGGTTTTAATTTCGCTTACAAAATAAATAGTTTTATTCGATTCATAAAAATATCGTATCCAAATTATGCTTAAATCGTATTTCACAAAACAAAACTCATAGGATCAGGAGTAATTAAACTCGTACTGCCTAAGCTTAAAATCAATTGTGTAACTTCTGGTTGTGTTATGCATGCACCTGCACAACATTTTCAACCCCCAAAAAGCATATTGTATCAGGGTTTTTATACAATTTGGGCGTTTTTGCGCAAGCCTATCCGGCAATACCATTAATAAAGGTTTTCAATGTGTTCCTCATCTTGCTAATCATGCGTTCGGCTCTTGTTTAAAATAACGTGAGTTCGACGTAAAATTCTTATAAAACATCTTCTGCTTATAATTATTTGCACCTATCAGACAGAAGACAACAAATTAAAATAATCATACATATATGAGTAATAATTATTTTAATCATGCTCCTTACATAATGGGGTATCATTCTTCTCGAGCGTTAAATAATGTTAATTTTAATGATCTTGACAAACTTTGCATGCCTGAAGGTTTAATTTTCCTTAATATTTATTTACCTTCGGTTTTTCTTTTAAGATTTTTAGAGGGAGTTTCTCTCCGGATCTTATAAAAATAACGGAACCCAGCGACCTTTCTTCAGACTTTGTATGAATTAGACAACAGCAAAGAATGAATTGGCCGAAGGGTTCCCAGTAATAATCAATCGCAATTCTAATACAAATTACGTAAAGATGCAATTGCGATTACAAAAAATTTAGTATTATGGCTTTACGCTATGGTTTAGCACCAAACTATTTAACAGACGACCCAAATGATTTTATGGGCGTAGTAACTAACAACGAAACAGTAACTGTTGAATCTATTGTTGAACAAATGATTGGCAAAGGATCGACAGTTACAAAGGCCGAAGCTCTTTCGGTGATTGAAGAATTTGAGTATACAGTGGTAGAGGCAGTAAAAAACGGCAACAGTGTACACACTAAACTGTTTAAAATTACACCAAGTGTTGCAGGCGTGTTTACCGACCAAAGTGATGGTTTCGATCCTTCGCGACATGCAATTCGCTTGAACCTAAATGCCGGTAGCAGATTAACAAAGGCAATCTCTGAAATCGAGTTACGCAAGGTTGAAATCTCTTCTCCACAGCCGGTTCTTCAACAATTTGTTGACCTAAAAAACAATGTGGTGAACGAATCTTTCACTCCAGGACAGATTGCCTCAATTCGTGGTTCTCTTCTTAAGTTCAATTCTGAAGATCCTAAGCAGGGTATTTTCTTTATCGCTAACGATGGAACAGAAACTCGTGCTGAGAATGTAGTGAAAAACAAACCTTCGGAGTTGTTGTTTTTTGTACCTGAAAGTTTGACAAGTGGCAGTTTTAAAATTGAGGTTCGTGTAATTTTACATGATTCTAAAAAACTAAGAACAGGTCAGTTCGCTTATGATTTAACCAGTGTTTAAATGGTAAATCCAAATTGAATAGAAGAGTCGGTATTGTAATGCCGACTCTTTTTTTTATCATTTAAAGTTCGGGTAGTATAGCCCGAACTGTTTGGGCAGTATAGCCCGAACTGTTTGGGCAGTATAGCCCGAACTGTTTGGGTAGTGTAGCCCGAACTGTTTGGGCAAGTGTAGCCCGAACTGTTCGGGTCAGTGTAGCTTCTATTTTATTTAATCAAGTTAAACTAGTGTAAAGAATGCTAATTCCCCGAACTAATTTTTTGACCTATTTTCCTTTCTACTGCGTTAAGCTTTTTCGCCGTAGCTACGGCTATGCCTGTAAACCTTGCCTTGTAAAAAGAAAAATATTTTCAAAAACTTTAATTCGTTTTATTAACACTCTTCACACTAGCATTTAACAAGCTTTAGTATCTGAATACAAAAGCAAAAGGAGCAAGCCCCCTTACCTGCTTGCTCGCTAACAACCAATCAAATAAAACCGGATTCTTTCTATTGAATTAAATCTCAGGTTTAAAATTTTACTTATTTTTACCCACTCTCTAAGAAAATTTGACAAACCGATGCATTTGCATCATTTTTAAACCACAAGTACTATTGTAAAATGAAGAATTTATTTGTTTTCTTATTTGCTGTATTATGTAACTCCTATACTTTTGCCAATGGCAATTCTGAATGGATACGATATGCAGCAATTTCGCCTGACGGCGAACAGATTGTATTTACAAACCGAGGAGATTTGTATTTGGTATCGAGTAAAGGTGGCGAGGCTCGCCCATTAACCTTTCATAAAGCACACGACTACATGCCTGTATGGAGTCATGACGGTAGCAAAATTGCTTTTGCATCGAACCGTTTTGGAAACTTTGATGTGTACATTATGGATGCAGATGGTGGTGCTGCTACCCGTTTGACTTATCATTCGAACGACGAAGTTCCGTACACTTTCACCCGCGATAATAAAAATGTATTGTTTGGTGGTATTCGATTAGATGATGCTATGCACCGACAATATCCTCATCGATCGCAGACTGAATTGTATCAGGTTCCTGCCAAGGGTGGCAGAGTTGATCAGGTTTTTACGATTCCTGCCGAAGATGTGCAAATCAGTAAAGATGGAAAGCAGTTCATTTATCATGATGTAAAAGGCGGCGAAGACAAATTCCGTAAGCATCATGTTTCTGCTGTTACCAGAGATATCTGGACCTATGATGTAGAGAATGACAAGCATAAAATGATTAGTTCTTTCGAAGGTGAGGACAGAAATCCTGTGTATGCTCCTGATGAGAAAAGCATTTACTATTTGAGCGAAGAAAGCGGATGTTTTAATGTACACAAATTGGATCTTGCCTCTCCGAATCAAAACAAACAGATAACTTCATTTAAAATGCATCCGGTTCGTTACCTAAGTATAGCGAATAAGGGAACACTTTGCTACACTCACAATGGTGAATTGTTTACCATGTACAACGGAAAACAAGAGAAGGTAGAAGTAAATATTCGCACTGAGGACAAGGCCAATAACGAGCAAATTATCTCGGTTCGTGGCAATGTAAACGAAATGGCTATCTCGCCTGACGGAAAAGAAGTTGCTTACATTGTTAGAGGTGAAGTTTTTGTATCATCGGTAGAAGGAAAAATGACAAAAAGAATTACCACTACCCCAGCTGCCGAAGAATTTGTAAGTTTTTCTCCTGACGGAAAAAGCATTCTTTATGCGAGCGAACGCAATGCTAAATGGGGAATCTACGCAAGTAAAAAAGTTAACGATACAGAACCATACTTTTATGCTTCAACCTTACTTAAGGAAGAGCCGATAATTGTAAACAACAACGAAAACTACCAGCCAATATACTCGCCCGATGGAAAAGAGATTGCTTTTATTGAGAACAGACGCTCTTTAAAGGTATTTAATATCAAAAGCAAAAAGATCCGTACCATTATGAATGGTGACCAACTGTATTACATGGGAGAAGGTGATCAGTATTTTGCGTGGAGTCCTGATAGCAAATGGTTGCTGGTTGACTACTCTCCTGTTTTGGGCAATGACGAAGTTGTATTGATTTCGGCTAATGGAAAACAGAAAATGATCAACCTTACGGAAAGTGGATATGGCGACAGCTATGCAAAATGGGTGAACAAAGGGAAGCAAATGCTTTGGTTCAGTGATCGTCATGGTTTACGTTCGTATGCTAACAGCGGATCAAAACAGATGGATGTGTACACCATGTTCTTTACCAAAGATTCCTGGGATCGTTTTAACATGAGTAAAGACGACTATGCTCTTTTGAAAGAGATTGAGAAGAAGGAAAAAGAGAAAAAAGAAAAGGCTAAAAAGGCCGAAGATAAAGACAAGAAAAAGTCGAAGAAAGATAAAGACAAAAAGGCCGAAGCCAAAAAAGACAGCCTGCTTACTTTCGATTGGGATGGCATGAAAGATCGCAAAAAGAGGTTAACTATTCACTCTTCGAAATTGAGCGATGCGGTTCTTTCAAAAGATGGTGAAACTCTTTACTACATTGCAAAATTTGATAAAGATTATAGCATCTGGAGCACCAAACTTCGTACAAAAGAAACCAAAAAATTGATTCCTGTTGGATCGAAAGGTGGAAGTTTGGTTTGGGATAAGAAAATGAAAACGCTATTCTTACTATCAAACGGAACAATATCGAAAGTAAATTTAGCTGCCAAAACGAAAAAAGCCATTTCGGTAAATAGCGAAATGATTTTGGATGTTGAAGCAGAGCGTCAGCAAATGTTCGATCATGTTTACAGTCGTAACAAAGGCATGTTCTACATTTCGGATTATCATGGAGTGGATTGGGATGCCTTAAGAGATAATTATGAGCCGAAATTGAAATCAATCAGCAACGATTTTGAATTTACTGAATTGCTATCGGAGATGTTGGGTGAGTTAAATGTATCTCATTCCGGAGCTCGCTACTACGGTGGCATTCGCAATGGTGATAAAACCGCTTCATTAGGTATTTTCATTGATTACAAGCACAAAGGTGATGGCATTAAGATTAGCGAAATTATTAAAGATGGCCCATTGGACAAGAAAAAGTTCAATATAAGTGCCGGTATGATTATCGAGCAGATTGATGGTATTAAGATTGGTAAAGATGATGATTTTGCCAAGTTCTTAAATCGTAAAGCCGGAATATTTACGGCACTTCATATTTTCGATCCATCTACTAAAAAATACCAGGATATTACTGTAAAACCAATTTCTACCAGCGCTGAATCTGACTTGATTTACAAGCGTTGGGTGAAGAAAAACGAGGAAGAGGTTGACCGTTTGAGTAATGGTAAGCTGGCCTATGTTCACATCCCGGGAATGAACGATGGAGCTTACCGCAACACCTACGAAAAAGTGATGGGTAAATACTACGATCGCGACGGCATTATTATCGATACTCGTTTTAATGGCGGTGGCGATTTGGTGGGTGATATTACCATGTTTCTTACCGGCGAAACCTTTATGGAATATGCCATTGAGGATCGTACAATTGGTTATGAACCATCTTACCGTTGGACCAAGCCATCTGTTGCTATGGTAAACGAATCGAATTATAGTGATGGACACTGCTTTTCATGCGCATACAAAGATTTGGGTATTGGTAAAATGATTGGTATGCCTGTTCCCGGAACTTGTAGTTTCGCTGGCTGGGAAATGCTTCAGAACGACAGAGTTCTGTGGGGATCGATTCCTGTAAGTGCGAAAAACAAAGCCGGAGAATGGTTAGAGAACAATCAGACTGTTCCTGATATTCAGGTAAAGAATATGCCGGAAACCATCACCAAAGGTGAAGATGAACAGTTAGAAGCTGCTGTGAAGGCTTTGCTGGAGGAATGTACTGAATAAGGTATTTATAGTCCTAATAAACAAAGGGTAATAAAGGTGCAGTGCACCGTAGTATAAAAAAGATTAGCCGCTGAGAAATATTCCTCAACGGCTAATCTTTTTTATATCACCTCATCCTATCCTTCTTCTTGAGGAGAAGAGCACACGAACTTAATTTCTTGAAGACCATCCCCCTTCGTCTTTAGGAGAAGGGGTTAGGGGTTGAGGTAGATATATTCTACAACTCCAATACCTTTACCTCGGTTCTACGGTTGGCCTGATGTTCAGCTTTGCTACATTTTACCCCATTAGAACAGTGATTAATTAGTTTGGTTTCTCCATATCCTTTGGCCACAATTCGATCTTTAGAGATTCCATTTTCGATGATGTAATTCACAGCAGATTTTGCTCTTCGATCTGACAATGCCATATTATAGGCATCACTACCACGAGAATCGGTGTGGGAACTTAACTCAATCTTCAATGTTGGATTATCGTTCAAAATGATAACCAATTTATCAAGCTCAATTGCTGCATCCGGTCGAATATTCGATTTATCCAGGTCGTAGAAAATATTATCTAAAACGAATACTTTTCCAACCTGAACCTTATCAACTTCTTCTTCCACATAAATGCGATTACCAGTAATATCGAAGGTGCTAATCTGGTTTGATTTTGCCAGGATATCCTCTTTATGGTATTCAATCAGGTATTCATTATCTCTTTCCAATGCACTGATGATATTTCCTTCGGTATTTGTAATCAAATCGATTAGTTCGTTTGATCCTTTCTTTTTGATGGTAACACTAACCCCTTCGACAGGAGAACGATCACCTTTATAAACCACCAATCCGTCCAATTGCAGTGTATTGTCAGGAGCCTGATATATTTTTCGATAAGCTTCTGTTTGATCCATTAAATCAAGCGCCAACACCTCTTCTGTGCCATCAGTAAATTGCTGTTTTACTGATAACAATTTAAAATCCTGAACATCATTAATGGTAAAATTGAATTTTCCATTTTCTTCGGTTTCGATTTCATTTACCAGCTTACCACTCTTATCCATTAAGGAAACTTTGGTAAAGCCTAAAATCTCATTGGTTTCTGAATTGAAGACCTGCCCTTTTATTGTTCTGCCCAAAATTTCGAATCGATAAATATCATCGAAAGTCTCTCCTTTTTCTCTGTTTGATGAAAGATAACCTTTACCTTCTTTCAAAATCAAAGCAAAATCATCTTTTGAGGTATTAATAGGTGATCCAAGGTTTACTATTTCTCCATTTTTCAAATCATCAATCCAGAAAATATCTAATCCACCTAATCCAGCATGACCTTTTGATGCAAAATACAAGATATTATTATCGGTAATAAATGGAAACATTTCGTTCTCTTTGGTGTTCACCCGATTACCTGCATTAATGGGTTCAGACCATGCATCTCCTTTTTTCTCCGAAATATAAATATCCGTTCCACCTATTCCGCCCGGACGATCAGAAATGAAATACAGTTTTTTACCGTCTTTAGAAAGACTTGGATGACCAGTTGAATATCCATCAAGATTAACCGACATTAATTTAGGTGTTGACCATTTATTACCTGTTTTCTTGCTAAAGTACAACTGTATGCTAACCACACCTTTATCGTTTCTTTTGGCTTTTTTTGAATCAGATACAAAATTACGAGTCAGATACATTTCATCACCAGCCTCATTAAAACAAACCGGACCATCGTGAAACTTGGTTCCCAATTCGTTTGATAACAATTCAGTCTTCTTTAAATCTCCGTTTTGTAATGGATTAGATGTGTATAACCGCAAGTAGTTCTGCTCATTCCAACGATAGTTTCGCTTAATCAAACTTGGTTTTGCCTTTGCGGATGAGAAAACAATTTTATTCTTGTAAAAAGCTGTTCCAAAATCAGAAGCTTCGCAATTGGCCGAAATTGGAGCTATTGAATACCTACTCTCCGCTCCTTTTAATTCTGAAATATAATCCAAATCGATTTCTTTTAAACCTGTATTGGCTAGCTCTTCATATCGTTCCAAGTAATGCTTTGCCTGCTCATACTTTTCGTTGGCTTGCAAAGCTCTGGCATAACTTAAATAATCCACTGCCTTAACATCACTTGTCTTCATCACTTTGGCATACCACTCCTCAGTTTTCACCGAGTTGTTCAGCATTTGGTAGGAAGTAGCCAATTGCTTTACCAAATATTCATTCAGACTATCTTTCTGCCAAAGAATCTCATACAATTCAATGGCATCCTGATAGGCAAATGATTTAAAATACTTGTCTGCTTTCGATAATATTTGCGCCTGCGACTGAACACAAATCAGTAAAAACATCAGACACAGTGTATATGTAACTTTCTTCATCGTTCTATTCAATCTTGGGTTAAAAATATCTAGGTGTCATTATTTTCTTCTTGTTGAACTGGAAGTCGAATGCAACCATTATTTCATGCGTTCCATTGTTGTATCTTCTCAGTTCTGACTCCGTTAAGTCAAAAGCATAACCAACACGTAACTGATCGGATAATTGATAATGTATCATGAAACTCATTGAGTCGTCAACTCGGTAAGATGCACCCAACCATAGTTGATCGTAGAAAATAAAATTGGCTGATAAGTCAACCGAAATTGGTGCATTCCAAACAATTTTAGATAAAACCGAAGGCTTTAATTTGATATAGTCGTTTAGATCAAAGAGTGCACCTGTTGTTACAAAATAATGACGTTCCTTGTATCCCAAACTGCTTGTATTGATTCCATCATTATCGTAGTTATTTTTCAGCATTCTTGGAATAGCAGCCCCTAAATAAAATCGATCTGTGTAGTAATACAGTCCTAAACCAAAATTCAAGATGAACTTCTCCTCGAAATTCTGCGAGAAAGTACCATCGTTTTGCTGATCCAAAGTAAGGTTCATTAAATCAATCTGAATCATATCAAAACCACCTTTTAAACCCATTGAAAGAGTTCCTTTCTCACTAATTTTTAGATGATATGCAAAATCTGTATAAAAACTATTTTGCTTTACCGGTCCCAATTCATCGTTAATAAATGAAAAACCAGCACCAATGTCATACTTTGTGATTGGTGCACTTAAGGTTAAGGTACGCGATTTTGGTGCTCCATCGAAACCAACCCATTGTTCGCGAGCTAAGAACATTGCACTCATCATATCGGTGCTTCCGGCATAAGCCGGATTCACCGTTAATGGATTGTGCATGTATTGAGTATACATTGGATCTTGCTGTGCCTTTGCTTGATTCACAAAAGGCAAAACCAGCACAAACAAGACAATATATTTTAGAGTTTTAAAAGTATTTCTATTCATTGTTTTCTTTTTTAGTAGTTGATGTAGACGAATCCTTTAATTGGCTTTTCACCATTACCTAAATCGATGATGTAATAATATGTTCCTTCAGGAATTACTTCCGAACCAACTTTCATGCTGCTTTCAGCTCTACCATCCCAATCGTTCAGGTAACCGGTTGCTTCAAAAATCTTATTCCCCCAGCGGTTAAAGATCATTAATCGAGAATTTGGGAAATCTTTGATTCCTTTAATTATGAATCGGTCATTGGTTCCATCACCGTTAGGCGAAAATCCTTCAGGAATTGAAACATACTCCCCACAATCATCATAAGCATCAATGTAATCAGGAATTCCATCTCCATCACAGTCATCATCCCCTTCTTCCGAGTCTGGATAACCGTCATTATCACTATCTGAATCCAAGTAATCAGGAATTCCGTCCCCATCTGTATCTATTGGTTCATCAGTACATGGATCAAAAATCTGAGCTTCATCCTTATCTGAGATTCCATCATTATCACTATCCAAATCCAGGTAGTTCAAATCAGAATCGCCATCGGTATTTAAAGTCAAGGTTTCAATGGCATCAGGAATACTGTCTTCATCGATATCGCTTACACCAATTTCGATAGTGACTGTTGCCTCGTCGCATAAGCCTTCAGGATCGCAAACCCGATAGCTAAACTGATCGGTCTGACAATAAGCTCCCAGATCGGCAATGTAAGTAATGCTTCCATCATCATTTACAATAACATCACCTAATTCGGGATTAGATATGATGTCAACTCCCAGTTCATCGCCATCGGCATCCGAATCGTTATCTTTTACAATGATAATGATCTCTTCATTGTCTCTTGTATCGATAAAATCATCAATTGCAACAGGAGCATCGTTTACGCCTACAATGGTGATCACAACGGTGGCAGTATTACTATCTGTGTTTTCATCGTTCATCACGTAAGTGAAGCTTACCTGGCTTGTTTCACCAGTATTCAGGTATTCGAATTCTCCATTCGGATCGAAGTTATAAGAACCATCGGCATTCAGAACAATTGTTCCTCCACCATTCAGGTTGATTAGGCTTCCTAAATCTGCTGCATTCCCATTGATTCTTACTACTGTCAAATCATCCAAATCAATATCCGTGTCGTTTGGCAATACATTACCGCTAACACTCGTATTCTCATCAGTTGAATTTGTATCGTCGATTGCAACAGGAGCATCGTTCACCGGATTTACGGTAATGCTTACTGTTGCTGTCGATTGGTCGCCGTTTTCATCTTCAATGGTATAAGTAAATGTATCGATACCATTAAAGTTTTCATCTGGTGTGTAGGTGTATGAACCATCGGAAATCATTGCAACCATTCCATTTGCAGGATCAGTCATGTCCACTACCTGAACCGGTAGATCTCCCAGATCGGTATCATTTGTCAATACATTTCCACTCACCCTTGTATCCTCGTCGGTTACATTCACATCATTCACTGCAACTGGTAAATCGTTCACCGAATTTAAGGTAATCGTAACCGTTGCGGTTGATTGCTCACCATCAACATCCTCTATGGTATACTCGAAAGCATCGGTTCCAAAGAAGTCGGCATTTGGTGTGTAAACAAAAGTACCGTCAGCATTTACCGTAACACTTCCGTTTGCCGGATTTGTGTTGGAAACCACTGCTACAGGTGCATCACCCAAATGGATATCGTTATCCATTAAGAAACCACTCTCCGAACTGTCTTCGTCAATTTCAAAATTATCGTTGATAGCAATTGGTGTGTCGTTCACAGGATTTACGGTAATCGTTACAGTTGCTGTGTCCTGATCACCATCTTCATCTTCCAGTGTATAGGTAAATGTATCGGTTCCAAAGAAATCAGCATTTGGTGTATAGGTGTATGTTCCATCCGAGTTCACCACTACTGTTCCGTTAGCCGGATCGGTATTTGAAACTACAACAACCGGTGTATTGATAAAGTCTTCGTCGTTGGCAAACAAATTGCCCGATGAAGTTTCATCCTCGTTGATGATATCAGAATCGTCGTTTGCAATTGGATCGTAATCCAATGGATCAACCCAGATACTTACTGTAGCAGTAGACTCATCACCATCCATATCACGTAAAGTGTAGGTGAAAGAATCGTTGCCAAAATAAGAAGGATTTGGCGTGTATGTGAATGTACCATCAGCATTGATAAGTAATGTACCGTGCGATGGATCTGTATTGGCTGAAATTATTACCGGTACATCAACCAATCTTTCATCGTTATCGAATACATTCCCGCTAATCGACGAGTCTTCTTTTAACCACAAGCTATCGTCAACAGCCAATGGCGTGTCATCGGTCGGGTTCACAGTAATTGTAACAATTGCCGTGTCCTGATCGCCATCCACATCTTCTATGGTATACTCGAAAGTATCCGTTCCAAAGAAGTCTGCATTTGGTGTGTAGGTGTAGGTGCCATCTGCGTTTACAGTTACACTTCCGTTTGCCGGATTTGTATTGGATACAACTGTTACAGGAGCATCGCCCAAATCAGTATCATTGGTCAATACATTTCCATTTACCGAAGCATCTTCCTCAACAAGATTGGTATCATCAACGGCTACCGGAGTATCGTTGGTCGCATTTACGGCAATGGTAACTGTGGCAGTAGACTGCTCTCCATCCACATCTTCTATGGTATACTCGAAAGTGTCCGTTCCAAAGAAATCGGCATTTGGTGTATACGTATAAGTACCATCGGTATTTACCCTTACACTTCCGTTTGATGGATTGGTATTCGATACTACGCTTACCGGTGCATCGCCCAAATCTGTATCATTGGTCAGTACATTGCCGTTCACTGCTGTATCCTCATTGGTTGTATTGCTGTCGTCAACGGCTACCGGGGTGTCGTTGGTCGCATTTACAGTAATGGTAACTGTGGCAGTTGACTGCTCTCCATCCACATCTTCTATGGTATACTCGAAAGTGTCCGTTCCAAAGAAATCGGCATTTGGTGTATACGTATAAGTACCATCGGTATTTACCCTTACACTTCCGTTTGATGGATTGGTATTGGATACTACGCTTACCGGTGCATCGCCCAAATCTGTATCATTGGTCAGTACATTGCCGTTCACTGCTGTATCCTCATTGGTTGTATTGCTGTCGTCAACGGCTACCGGAGTATCGTTGGTCGCATTTACAGTAATGGTAAGTGTGGCAGTTGACTGCTCTCCATCCACATCTTCTATGGTATACTCGAAAGTATCCGTTCCAAAGAAATCGGTATTTGGGGTGTAGGTATAAGTGCCATCGGCATTTACGGTTACACTTCCGTTTGATGGATTGGTATTCGATACAACGCTTACCGGTGCATCACCCAAATCTGTATCATTGGTCAGTACATTGCCGTTCACTGCTGTATCCTCATTGGTTGTATTGCTGTCGTCAACGGCTACCGGAGTATCGTTGGTCGCATTTACAGTAATGGTAAGTGTGGCAGTTGACTGCTCTCCATCCACATCTTCTATGGTATACTCGAAAGTATCCGTTCCAAAGAAATCTGTATTTGGAGTGTACGTATAAGTGCCATCGGTATTTACGGTTACACTTCCGTTTGATGGATTGGTATTCGATACAACGCTTACCGGTGCATCTCCAAGGTCAGTATCGTTGGTCAATACATTGCCGTTTACTGCTGTATCCTCATTGGTTGTATTGCTGTCTTCAACGGCTACCGGGGTGTCGTTGGTCGCATTTACAGTAATGGTAACTGTGGCAGTTGACTGCTCTCCATCCACATCTTCTATGGTATACTCGAAAGTATCCGTCCCAAAGAAATCCGCATTTGGTGTATACGTATAAGTACCATCGGTATTTACCCTTACACTTCCGTTTGATGGATTGGTATTCGATACTACGCTTACCGGTGCATCGCCCAAATCTGTATCATTGGTCAGTACATTGCCGTTCACTGCTGTATCCTCATTGGTTGTATTGCTGTCGTCAACGGCTACCGGGGTGTCGTTGGTCGCATTTACAGTAATGGTAACTGTGGCAGTTGACTGCTCTCCATCTACATCTTCTATGGTATACTCGAAAGTATCTGTCCCAAAGAAATCGGTATTTGGGGTGTACGTATAAGTGCCATCGGCATTTACGGTTACACTTCCGTTTGATGGATTGGTATTGGATACAACGCTTACCGGTGCATCTCCAAGGTCAGTATCGTTGGTCAATACATTGCCGTTTACTGCTGTATCCTCATTGGTTGTATTGCTGTCGTCAACGGCTACCGGAGTATCGTTGGTCGCATTTACAGTAATGGTAACTGTGGCAGTAGACTGCTCTCCATCCACATCTTCTATGGTATACTCGAAAGTATCCGTCCCAAAGAAATCGGTATTTGGGGTGTAGGTATAAGTGCCATCGGCATTTACGGTTACACTTCCGTTTGATGGATTGGTATTCGATACAACGCTTACCGGTGCATCACCCAAATCAGTATCGTTGGTCAATACATTGCCGTTTACTGCTGTATCCTCATTGGTTGTATTGCTGTCGTCAACGGCTACCGGGGTGTCGTTGGTCGCATTTACAGTAATGGTAACTGTGGCAGTTGACTGCTCTCCATCCACATCTTCTATGGTATACTCGAAAGTATCCGTTCCAAAGAAATCCGCATTTGGTGTGTACGTATAAGTGCCATCGGCATTTACGGTTACACTTCCGTTTGATGGATTGGTATTCGATACAACTGTTACTGGTGCATCTCCAAGGTCAGTATCGTTGGTCAATACATTGCCGTTTACTGCTGTATCCTCATTGGTTGTATTGCTGTCGTCAACGGCTACCGGAGTATCGTTGGTCGCATTTACAGTAATGGTAACTGTGGCAGTTGACTGCTCTCCATCCACATCTTCTATGGTATACTCGAAAGTATCTGTTCCAAAGAAATCCGCATTTGGGGTGTACGTATAAGTACCATCGGTATTTACTGTTACACTTCCGTTTGATGGATTGGTATTCGATACTACGCTTACCGGTGCATCGCCCAAATCTGTATCATTGGTCAGTACATTGCCGTTTACTGCTGTATCCTCATTGGTTGTATTGCTGTCGTCAACGGCTACCGGAGTATCGTTGGTCGCATTTACAGTAATGGTAACTGTGGCAGTTGACTGCTCTCCATCTACATCTTCTATGGTATACTCGAAAGTATCTGTTCCAAAGAAATCAGTATTTGGGGTGTACGTATAAGTACCATCGGCATTTACGGTTACACTTCCGTTTGATGGATTGGTATTCGATACAACTGTTACTGGTGCATCTCCAAGGTCAGTATCGTTGGTCAATACATTGCCGTTTACTGCTGTATCCTCATTGGTTGTATTACTGTCGTCAACGGCTACCGGAGTATCGTTGGTCGCATTTACAGTAATGGTAACTGTGGCAGTTGACTGCTCTCCATCTACATCTTCTATGGTATACTGGAAAGTATCTGTTCCAAAGAAATCAGTATTTGGGGTGTACGTATAAGTGCCATCGGCATTTACTGTTACACTTCCGTTTGATGGATTGGTATTCGATACAACGCTTACCGGTACATCGCCCAAATCAGTATCATTGGTCAGTACATTGCCGTTTACTGCTGTATCCTCATTGGTTGTATTGCTGTCGTCAACGGCTACCGGGGTGTCGTTGGTCGCATTTACAGTAATGGTAACTGTGGCAGTTGACTGCTCTCCATCCACATCTTCTATGGTATACTCGAAAGTATCTGTTCCAAAGAAATCCGCATTTGGGGTGTACGTATAAGTGCCATCGGCATTTACCATTACACTTCCGTTTGATGGATTGGTATTCGATACAACGCTTACCGGTGCATCACCCAAATCAGTATCGTTGGTCAATACATTGCCGTTTACTGCTGTATCCTCATTGGTTGTATTGCTGTCGTCAACGGCTACCGGGGTGTCGTTGGTCGCATTTACAGTAATGGTAACTGTGGCAGTTGACTGCTCTCCATCCACATCTTCTATGGTATACTCGAAAGTATCCGTTCCAAAGAAATCCGCATTTGGTGTGTACGTATAAGTGCCATCGGCATTTACGGTTACACTTCCGTTTGATGGATTGGTATTCGATACAACTGTTACTGGTGCATCTCCAAGGTCAGTATCGTTGGTCAATACATTGCCGTTTACTGCTGTATCCTCATTGGTTGTATTACTGTCGTCAACGGCTACCGGAGTATCGTTGGTCGCATTTACAGTAATGGTAACTGTGGCAGTTGACTGCTCTCCATCTACATCTTCTATGGTATACTGGAAAGTATCTGTTCCAAAGAAATCAGTATTTGGGGTGTACGTATAAGTACCATCGGCATTTACGGTTACACTTCCGTTTGATGGATTGGTATTCGATACAACGCTTACTGGTGCATCGCCCAAATCAGTATCATTGGTCAGTACATTGCCGTTCACTGCTGTATCCTCATTGGTTGTATTGCTGTCGTCAACGGCTACCGGGGTGTCGTTGGTCGCATTTACGCTAATGGTAACTGTGGCTGTTGACTGCTCTCCATCTACATCTTCTATGGTATACTCGAAAGTGTCCGTTCCAAAGAAATCTGCATTTGGTGTATACGTATAAGTACCATCGGCATTTACGGTTACACTTCCGTTTGATGGATTGGTATTGGATACAACGCTTACCGGTGCATCGCCCAAATCAGTATCATTGGTCAGTACATTGCCGCTTACTGCCGTATCCTCATTGGTTGTATTGCTGTCGTCAACGGCTACCGGAGTATCGTTGGTCGCATTTACAGTAATGGTAACTGTGGCAGTTGACTGCTCTCCATCTACATCTTCTATGGTATACTGGAAAGTATCTGTTCCAAAGAAATCAGTATTTGGGGTGTACGTATAAGTACCATCGGCATTTACGGTTACACTTCCGTTTGATGGATTGGTATTCGATACAACGCTTACTGGTGCATCGCCCAAATCAGTATCATTGGTCAGTACATTGCCGTTCACTGCTGTATCCTCATTGGTTGTATTGCTGTCGTCAACGGCTACCGGGGTGTCGTTGGTCGCATTTACGCTAATGGTAACTGTGGCTGTTGACTGCTCTCCATCTACATCTTCTATGGTATACTCGAAAGTGTCCGTTCCAAAGAAATCTGCATTTGGTGTATACGTATAAGTACCATCGGCATTTACGGTTACACTTCCGTTTGATGGATTGGTATTGGATACAACGCTTACCGGTGCATCGCCCAAATCAGTATCATTGGTCAGTACATTGCCGCTTACTGCCGTATCCTCATTGGTTGTATTGCTGTCGTCAACGGCTACCGGAGTATCGTTCACCGACTTAACCGTAATGGTAACAGTTGCCTGATCGCATCCTTGAGTTAACGGACTTGTTGCATCGTCGCATACCTGGTAGGTGAAACTCACAGTACCAAAGTAATCTGCATCTGCATCGTAAGTAAAGGTTCCATCAGAATTCAAGGCGATGGTTCCGTTTGTATCCGCTGTTCCGCCATCTACCATGCTGTAGGTAAAGTTGGCTGGGTCGCTGTCTACATCCGAATCGATTCCATTGTGGTTATCTGATTTCAGGTTGCCTGATAACTGGATATCTTCGTTGGTTTCGAAGTTATCATCTTTGGCTACCGGCGGATCGTTTACTGGATTTATTGTTATGGTGAAAGTCTGAGTGATTGAAGTATCATCACCTCCATCTCCGACTCCTCCGTCATCTGTGATATTAACGCTTACCACTGCTGAACCAAAGGCATCATCGGTAGGTGTAAAACTTAAGTTTCCACTTGCATCGATAGCTGGTTGAACTGCAAATAGTGCGTTATTATCGTTGCTGACATGAATGCTTAGTATCTGAGTATTTTCATTTGAAGCTCCTTCGAATTGATTGATCAATTGTCCGTTCACCGTTGCTGCTCCACTGTCCTCATCTACCTCAACATCTTTTGGCGTTTTAAACGCAAATGTTGGTTCATCATTCACAGGAGTAATGTGGATGGTCATTGTATAACTTGATACACTGTAATCTTCTCCATCGTATACTTTGAATCCAAATGAATCGTAATTATTACCATTCTCATCGGCATTTGGAATGAATTTCAGCTTAGAAATATCTGCTGCTGCAATTTGCAAGCCTGTTGCAACAGGACTTCCATTGTATTCAAGAGTTCCTGTACTTTCTTCACTTGTAATCTCGATTCCTGCAAAGGCTGTCTCAACATCATTGTATGAATCTGAAAAATCTGAAACTGCAAAAGTATAGGTCACATCTTCCAGTTCTGTTACCTCTTCGTTGGCAGCTGTTGGAATATCATTAATGGAGATAACTGTAATTGTGAATTGCTGAGAATCTGATTCATTATCTCCTCCATTTTCAGTTCCTCCATCATCAGTAATATAAACTGTAACCGTTGATACACCGTGTGCGTTTGGTGCCGGGGTAAATGTTAGGGTTCCTGCTGAATTAATGGCAGGATTTACTGCAAACAAGCCAGAATTTGTATGGCTCACATCTAAAGTCAGAGTTTGACCAGTTTCGTTCGTTGCCCCTGCATATTGAGTTGCAACCTGTCCAACTACAGATTTGGTACCGCTATCTTCATTTACCCTTACATTGGCATTTGTTTTAAATGTAAATGAAGGTTCATCGTTTACCGAATTTACAGTAATGGTCATTGTGTATTCCAAATCTGAATAATCAGTTCCATCATAAACTTTGAATTTAAAGCTTGAGTATGATGCACCATGTTCATCTGGATTAGGAATAAACTTTAGCAAATTATTATCCAGATCAGTAAGAGTGATCACCTGATCTTTAATAACATCACTACCATTGTAATCAAGATCACCAACTGTTTCAACTTCTGTGATTTGAATTTGAGTCATTGCTTCACTTTCCACATCGCTATAATTACGAGAAAAATCACTTGATGCGAAAGTGTATGTAATGTCTTCGTTCGTACTTACTGCTTCGTTGTCTGCTACCGGATGATCATTTACTGCCTTAATGGTAATGGTAAAAGTTTCAGGAAGAGAAGCATTAACACCTCCATATTCCGTTCCTCCATTATCCTTCAATACAACTGTAACAGTAGCCGTTCCAAATTTGTTGGCTGCTGTAGTAAATGTAAGTTTACCATTGTTGTCGATTGCGGGTTGAACACTGAACAATGCATTGTTATTGTTGACCACATCAAAATTCAATGTTTGTGATGATTCATTTGGAGGACCTTCACTCATCGAAATTGCATGATTGTTACTTTCGTATAAACCATGATCTTCGTCAATTGAGACATCCGGATCAGCAGTTAATGCAAAAGTTGGAATATCATTCACTGGAGTCACATTAACTGTCATCGTATATACCGATGTACTGTAATCTTCTCCATCGAATACAGTAAAGTCGAAAGTTGCATAGGCTGCTCCATTTTCATGAGGATCGGTAGAGAATGTCAGGTCTGCAATATCGGTTAAGTCCAGGGCTTGATTCAGTATAACATCCGAAACTCCCACCTTCAGGTAACCCGCTGTTTCCAGTCCAACAATTTTAATTCCTGCGAAAGCACTGTTCTCCGAGAAATAATTATCGGAATACGACTTAGAGAAGTGTGCAGCTGTAAAATCATGAGTTTGATCTTCCAGTTTTGTTACCGACTCATCATCTGCAGTTGGCGCATCGTTTACCGAACTGATGCTTAGAGAAACTGTTGACTCTGCTGAATAATCAGTTCCATCGTGACCGGTCCATTTGAATGAATCGCTACCAAACCAATGCTGATCTGGCTTGTAAATTAAATTCCCCAATTCGCTATATGGAACTTCAGCTCCTGAAGTCACTGTTGTGGAACCATATTTTAAGCTACCATGATCAGGTGTATCCGTCACTTTAATTTTTCCAAAGATGTCATTTACATCAACATCTGCATAGTTTCCTAACAAAGCATCTGTAAAATCTGTGGTGGCAAATACCACATCGTTGTCCTCGTTAACGGCAGCTTTTGAAAAGTCGGATACCGTTGGAGCCGAGTTGATATAGGTAAAGCTGAAAGTAGCATTACTGCTTGCATATTCTGTTCCGTCGAAACCATTCCAAACCAGGTTTACTATTCCGTTTGCACCCGCATTTGGAGTAAATACCAAGCCATTTAAAAGTGCAGCATAAGTATATTCCCCGATTGTTAGGTCAACGCCATCAAGAGTAAATTTCCCAATACTTGCAGTAGGCAGACTAATGATATTAATCTTCTCGAACTGGCTATCTGTTGCATTTGCATCCGAATAGTGATTTTCAAAATCTAATCTTGTGAAGGTAATCACAACATCTTCCAATTGATCCCCTTTGTCGAAATCGCTAACAACAGGTTTGGTATTATTGTGAGTGATTGTTACTGTTGCATTTGCATCTGCATACTCAGCACCATCTGAACCATTCCATTGGAAAGAAGAATGTCCTTCGTAACCAGGATCTGGATCAAACACCAAACCTGTACCATTATCGATATTAGCTACAGCAATGATATTATTAGTTCCAATTGCAACCGGCACTCCATTATGCAAGAGTGTACCATTTGAAGGAAGGTTAACAATAGTGATCTCCTCCAGATCATCATTTTTAGGTTCGGTATATGGCTTATCGACATCAGAAAACTTGGCTTCGAAATTTGCGCGTGTAATCTGAACATCATTATCCTCAACCGCAGTTTTGTTGATATCAGCAACAACAGGTTTATCTTGAATTGGATTGATGGTAAGGTTTACAGTTCCATTGGCATTAGAATTGGATGAACCATCATTTCCTCTCCATTTGAAGTTATCTGTGCCATTGTAATTGGCATCTGGAATGTATACCAGTTTACTAATATCAGCACTTGGGATATTTTGCTCATCTGCAACAGGATTTCCATCTAATTCTAAATCTCCATTTAATGGTAATCTTTTAATTTTCACATAAGTCAACACATCATGCGCATCATCATCCGTGAATTGATCATCAAAATCAGAGAATGTGAAACTAGCCTGAGTATCCTCATCAATTGCAGCTTTATTTACTGTTCCTGAGAATGGCTTTGTATTCACATAGGTAAAACTAAATGTAGCTGATCCTGTTGACCATTCTGTTCCATCAAAAGCATCCCATTCCAGAGATATCGTTCCATTGTAACCACCAACTGGTGTTGCTGGTGTGAAAGTGATATCATTTATAAGATCTGCATAATCAATTTCCTGATTTACAATTAATGCTCCGCTGTTGAACTCGAAACTACCTCCATTAGACACGAAAGATACAATTTTGATCTTATCAAATGGATCATCATTCACATCTGAATCTGAATGATTATTTGTGAAATCAGCTTGTTTGATACTTACCACTGCATCCTCCTGGATTGAATTTCCCAGGTTCTCATCAGTTAGAATACATTTTGTATTAAAATAGTTAATCGTAACTGTAGCAGGAATTGCAGCATATTCAGCTCCATCAGAAGCATTCCAGGTAAAAATTGCATCGCCTACATAGCCATCTGCCGGTTCGAAAATTAAATCGTGACTTGTTAACTCAGTTTTCGTAATTTCCTGGTCTGCAGTAATTGCACTACCATTCAATTTTAATACACCCATTGCAGCTGAAGGCAAAATGGTCACCTTCATCTTTTGGAAGTCAGGATACAAGTTCGCAGGAACATCTGCCAAACCATCATTATCTACATCGTAATCCACATCAGAGAAGTGATTTACAAAATCAGACAGTTGAATTGAATAATTCACGTCCTTATTTTGAGAATCGGAAAAGCTTGTAATAACAGGAGCATCTTCTACCTGGTTTACGCTAATGGTAATTGTAGCATCTGCAACAGCATAGTCATACCCATCGTAAGCATTATAGTCGAAAGTAGTTTCACCATTCCAGTTTTCATCCGGTTTAAACTTCAGGTTTGGAAGGTCGGCATAAACCACCTCGATATCTGTGCTTGTAATTTTTACTGAACCGTTGTATAAATCACCATGATCCGGCAAACTAAGAATCTTCACTTTCACCAATGGAGTTTGCATCGGATCCAATGAAGTATCGTAATGTGAATCGAAGTTGGTCTGACCAATAAGAATATCAGTATCCTCATCTCCACTAACAGTAAAGTCGCTCACAACCGGTGGGTTGTTAAGTACATTCACTGTTTTGATGATATTGTCGGCACATCCCTCGCTGTTTTGAACAGCCAAATTCACTTCAAATTCATTTCCTATGGTATTATAGGTAATGGTAGGATTTTGAGTATTAGCATTATCAGGAGTTCCTTGTTCAAATGTCCAATACCATGTATCAATTACACCATCATTTGCACCTCCAATTTTAGAAGTTGAACGATCTGCAAAATCAATTGTATTGCCTCTTAATACAGGAGAACTTGTTATTAAGAAATCAGCTTCAACTTTGTAAATACTGAAATCAACGGTGGTTGACTTCACACACTGGCTATTATCGGTTACTGTTAAAGTTATTGTAGCAGTAGAGCCTGCATCCAACGAATTAAATGTATGTGTTTGACTCTGCGAGTTAGACTCCAGTCCATCACCAAAATCCCAATGGTATGAGAATATTGATCCGTCACCATTGGTAGAACTTGCTGATCCGTTGTAAATAACTGCCTCACCTGGACAAACTTTATTATTTTGAACTGAAGCTTCTGTAGTTGAGATCAATACATTAGTCAAGTTATTTGGAGAAACAACACTTACAAAATCAGGTTTTGTTAATGTTGCAGTACAACCAAAACTGGTTGTTACCGTTAAGCTAACATCATAAGTACCTGCTGTAGCATAAGTATATTTAGGATGCTGTAGGTTGGAATCTTCCACACCATCTTCATCAAAATCCCACGACCAGGAATCAATTTGGTATCTATTATCAGTTAAAGTAGATAAATCCGAAAATTGGAATTCTACGTTTTCACAAATATTATCACCTGAAGATTTGCTAAAATCTACAAGAGGAGGAGTACTTGTATTAATACGTCCTAGATCTTCGCGAATATATGAGAAGGATCCACATGTTCCATCATCAGTAAGGATAAGGATTGGTAGTTTTGTACCCGCTGCCGTATAATTATAAGTTATAGACTTACTTGCAGTACCTGCAGCAACACTTTCTTTGCGAGTTACACCAATTCCATAATCCCATGTCAGCTCAGTAACATCCTTCATGTTTGCAGCCTCAAAGGTCACCTCATGATTTGGATCTGCACAGCCATTTAAATTATCATAAGAGAAATTACCAACCGGTCCGGCTACTTTTACCGTTTGCGTACTTGTTTTAACACAACCTCCGGTTAATGTAACAGTTAAAGTCACATTATAAGAACCTGGTTCAACGTAAAAATGAAGAGCTTCTCTTGATGTTGCAGTTTCTCCATCACCAAAATCCCAATGGTAAGAAGACACCATTGAATCATTATCCTTGGCGCGGAATGTTGTGCCTGCCGGTGCACATCCAAGAATTGTCTCATCAGCAATAAAACTACCATCACCATCCACAATTGTAATTTCTTTTGAAATTTCATCGGGACAACCTAAAGAACTTGTAACTCTTTGCTTTATTGTGAATGTTCCCGCTGATGAAAAAACAAAAGTTTGATTTGAAGATGAAGAGGTACTAATCTCATAAATGCCATCGCCATCCAAATCCCATTCGTATTGGGTAATAGTTGCTGTACCATTTACAATACTTGCAGTATTATCGAATGTAACAATTTCTCCAGCACAATAAATTTCTTCCTCTGTTTCAAATCCAGCAGTTAAATTAGGAACAATAACCGAGTTGTTTTCTGAAACCGTATTTGAACAAGCATTTTCATCGCTTACTTTTAAGCTAACTCTAAAATTGTTCTCACTAGTATAAGTATGTGTTGGGTTCTCAAGCGCAGAGGCACTTCCATCACCAAAATTCCATTCGTAAGTATTTTTAGAATAATCAGCAGGATCGCCATCATGCTGCGAAGTGGTATTTGTGAATGTAATCTCCTGATTTAAACATGCTTCAACCGGATCTTTTGAAAAAGAAGCCACAGGACCATTTATACTTAAAAATCCTGTTTTCACTACAGAGTATTTACAACCTCTTTGCTCTGTAACAGTTAACTTTACATCGTACGCATCAGGACTAGCATACGTATAGCTTGGATTTAAATCGCTAGATTCTATAGAACCATTATTATCGAAATCCCAGGCAACAGAAGAAATACTGAAATTAGCAGAAGAATTTGCAGCTATCTGATTAGTAAAACTAATCTCAGCCGGATGACAATCAACCGTTTTATCTGTAATAAATTCCGGATTCGAGCTTGTAACATATACATTTTTAGTAATCTCATCTGTACATCCGGTTTCAGGATTAAATACAGTTAAACTTACCACATAATCACCAGGATCATTATAGGTATGTGAAGGACTCACTGTTTCCAAAGTAACTCCATCACCAAAATCCCAGGTATAAACTGTACCTGCAGCATCGGAATCACTAATATTTGTAAAGTTCACCGTTGCTGGCACACTACAATGAACGTTTTTATCAATGGTAAATCTGGCAACTGGCTGATTAATAATAATATTATTCAGTGTGAAAGGGTCTGATGGGCATCCATTATCATATGCAACAACAGTAAGTGAGTGACTACCATCATCTGTAAAGTTGTGATTTACAATTTGGGGCGAAATACCATCTGAAAAATTTAAAGCATGATTACTTCCATTTGAAAAATTCCAGTACAAACTATCTGCTAATCCTGTAAATGTAGCTGTAAATTGTACCGCACTTTGTTTACAGTCACTGGAAGGATAAGTAACATTAGAAAGAATCGGTTTTTCTCCTACCCTGATAATATTAGTTTCAGTTTTAGTTAGAGAACATCCATTTGTAGTAGTAACTGTTAAACCAACAGAATATTCCCCTCTTGAATTATAGGTATGAGAAGGATTTTGTCCCGTTCCAGCTGCCGATCCATTTTCAAAGGTCCAGTCCCAATTCGTAACAGGATCATTTGTTGCATCAGAATACACTCCGGAAAAACCCACAACCAAACCTTCACAACCGTTAGTAGGGGCAGAAACTGTAAAGTCCAAGGTCTTTTCCTCTACCATAACAAAATCAGTAAATTCAACTGAACAGCCTCCATCAGTAGTTACTGTTAATTTTACCCGATGAGAACCTGCACTTGTAAAATTATAATCCGGATTTTTAATATTACTATCCTCTATGCCATCTCCATTAAAGTCCCACGACCATGACACAACACTACCAATAGTTGTAGTTGAAGCATCTGTAAAAGTCACATTATAATCAGGAGGACAGGCAGAAGTTGCCTCATATGTAAATGAAGGGGTAACACCGGTAATTGTAATTGTTTTGATCACTTCCATTTCACAGCCATCAGAGTGAGTTACGGTAACACTCACTTCATGATCACCCGTAGTTTCGAATGTTGTACTTGGATTCTTAAGATTTGAATCTTCTATATCATCATTATTAAAATCCCAGGACCAAGCGACTGCACTTGCCGAAGAGGCATCGGTAAAACTAACATTTTGACCTACACATGACCCGCTATACGTGAAATCACTGGAATTTCCATCGTTAAATTGTATTTGCTTAATAAGCTCAGAAGATAAACATCCGGCATCTGATTGTAAGGTCAAAGAAATGTCAAATGTTCCTGTACTTGAAAAGGTATGAGTATAAGCCTGACTTTTAGCTTCAATGCTTCCGTCATTATTAATATCCCATTGGTACTCACTTATATTACCATTAGATATGGTCGCTGTAGCTTCCAAAGCTACGTCACCCAATCCGCAAGAATTTTGTTTGGTGATAGAAAAATCGCCCGAAGGAGTAGCGTTTACAGAAAACACTGCTGGTTCATATATTGTTCCTTCACATCCATATTCGTCGGATACCAAAAGCAAAACTCCATATTCATTAGCACCTAAGTCCGGCAATGACAATACAGGATCATTTTCTGTAACTCCTGGTATTTTTCCTTGAAAATCCCACTGATAAGATGTAATGGCTCCCGCACTAACACCTCCAATGGGTGTGCCATCAATATCATATGGGGCAACATTTACATCATTAGCCGTGGCTGTTAAAACTACATCCATCGGTTCGCAACCAGAAACAACTGAAGGCGAAAAATCAGGTTCAGGATTTGGATAAATTGTAATTGTCTGTGATGTGACAGGTCCATCGTTTACCGATAATGTTACCGTATAAACACCAGGTCCGGGATAATTCGCAGAAGGAGTTTTTCCTTGTGCAGGATCTGTGGTTGTCAAATAATTTGAGTTCCCAAAGTTCCATTCCCACTTCGTTACCGTTTCGGTAGATGTATCGGTAAATGTAGCTGTTCCATTTCCACAATGACTGGATAATGAAATTGAAAAACTTGCCGTTTGTGCCTTTACTAGTAATGGCAAAAATAAAATTCCTAGCAATAGGAATTTCTTTCCAAACGTCCTAAGTAGACATAAGAGATTGGGTAAAATTTTACTCATAAATGGTAGATTAGAATTAATGACTATAGTGTATCTCCAAAAAATATCAGTCGAAAATTAACATTTATTAACATTGCATGTTTTTAGATAAGTTTAATTTTTACGAAACAGCTAAATTACTTGACTAACAAAAACACTTACTGATCATCAAAATAACTATTGTTAATAAGCTCCACTGACTTACACTTCAAATTCAACGCAACTTAACCATTAATAAAAAAGTCTCAGATTATACACAAGGCTGGAAATAACAAAAATAATTCATACATAATATACAAATAGCTTTGTACTAGAGAGAGGTTTTATTAACATTCTGAGAAAGTGAGCTCCTTCTTTGTAGATTTGTAATTATCCACTCACAATTACATGAAACATGCCCTGATTTGCATCTCTATTTTGATTGGTTTGGATATATCATGCACAAAAAAATAAAGTAATGTCTTTCAAAAGCAATTACTTTATTTAAAGTACAGACCTATACTTTGCCCCTCAATTTGACAGTTTAGGCATTCAATTTAAAATAACAAAACTCCATATTTAGGTTTTTTCTTCTAAATAGTAAATAAAAACAGCAAAAAAGACCAATAAGTCCTTTATAAAATCTATTTTTATCTCGTCTAAATTAAATTAGACTATTAAATAATAGAATTAACAAGATGACTAAGAACTTTTCTGAATACTTACAGGAATTTGAGCAAACCCTAAAATCGGTGTTCTACGAACGTGATGATATTAATAAGTTTAGCTTGAATCGAGGATTTCCTCCTTTAGTGATTCGTGAAATCATGTCCAAATCACCTTTATCGGTTGCAATACCTCAAAACTTCGGAGGCAGAGGAGCTAAAGTAAAAGAGTGTTTAGGAATTCTTTCTTCGGCTGCATACGAGTCGTTACCATTGGCATTAACATTAGGAATCAATATTGCGCTTTTTCTGGAACCTGTTGCAAAATATGCCAACAATACGGTTAAAGGTGGTATTTTCAAACGCTTTCTGGAAAAGCAGCAAATGGGTGGCTTAATGATTACTGAACCTGATTTTGGTAGTGATGCATTAAACATGCAAACTCATTACACGAAAAAAGATGATTTGTACCACATTAAAGGCACCAAGCATTGGCAAGGATTAACCGGTTTAGCTGATTTCTGGCTGATTACATCCCGACAAAAACAGAATCAAGGCAAATTGAAACGAGACATCGACTTTTTTATTTGTGATGTTACACAAGAAAATCAAAAAGTTGTTGTGGAAGAATATTTCGATAATCTGGGTTTATATATGATTCCCTATGGAACCAATAAACTAGACGTTAAAATTCCAAAGGAATTCAAACTAACGCCTGAAAGTACTGGTGTTAAAATGATGTTGGATATTTTGCATCGAAGCAGAATGCAATTCCCTGGTATGGGATTAGGCTTCATTAAACGACTGATGGATGAAGCGATCAATCAGTGTAAAACCAGAGTTGTTGGTGGCAAAAGTCTGTTTTCTTTTGATCAGGTTCAACATCAAATATCAAAAATGCAAAGTGCCTATACCATTTGCTCTGCACTTTGTGTTAGAAGTAGTGAAAAAAGTGGATTGGAGAATAATTTGGCCAGCGATGGTGTTGAAGCAAACAGTATTAAAACCATTGTAACTGACCTGATGCAGGAATCAGCACAAACATTGGTGCAACTATCGGGTGCAAAAGCATACAGACTAAGCCATATTGGAGGACGTGGTATTGTTGACAGCAGACCTTTTCAAATCTTTGAAGGAGCAAACGAAATGCTTTACACTCAAATATCGGATATGATATTGAAATTGATGAAGAAGAAAAAAGAAAGCAATCTTTTCCAATTCCTAAAAGATTTCAGCCTTACTGATAAAGCTTCGGAATATTTTAAAAAGGAAATTAATTTTTCAATTGATTTTAATTTACCACAACGCAAACAAGTGGATTTGGGAAAGGCCTTGAGTAGAATTGTATCGGCCGGATTTGTAATTAATCTCGAAGAAAAGGGGTTCAGAAAAGATTTGATCACGAACTGCATCAATTCCTTACAGCAAGATATAAGTAACTTGATTAATTCTTTTCAGCTTAATAAAAGTGTATTAAGCATCGAAAATTATGAGGATGGAAGTTCGTGGCTTGAAATAACATAAAGTTGCTAAAACTGTCCCGAAAAGGGTCTTCCAGAATTCATGCATTTGTGTTATGCTTTTGCCATGTTCTTTTATATAGTTTGTCTACTAAGATGCCAGTGCTAACACCCCAATGTTAGTTGAGCATATTTTGTTCTTAGCAAAAAGGCTTTTTCTAATTGTAGCAAAGGCTAACTTCCAAATCTTATATTGGTGACAGAAGCCAAGCATATAAGATCAAATTTAGGAGTCTTAGCCCTATGTTCTTGCTAGAAATTGGATATTTGAATAATTTTTAGGGGCGCTACTCCTTACATCTAAACAAATTCCCAAAATCATATTTCTACAAAAACACTCCAAGCCAAAGCCAGAGAGGTATTAGTCTGTTTAGTTGTGTATAATTCGAAAGCGAAGCCCCTCAGAGAGTAATACCAGCATTAGCATAAACCTACCGTCACTAAAAAATCAAAAAGCTGGTAGCAGTAATATCAGTTTTGAATCAAAACGACTGAAAATTTGTTCTACCGCTTATACTTGACAATTTGGATGATAACATTGCCCAAAAAAGTAGAAGTTGCAAGCTTAATAAGCTTCGAGTAAAAATACTGTCACTGTTTGCACTGACTTTGAGTAGAATTCTTTACATATTATTAAACCAAGTCATTAACTGCTCACATGTCTGTTTATCTAGAAATTATAACGAATGCCTGTTTGAATTCCAATTGAGTATGGTTTGTAGTTAAACTGACTGCTCTTGTTTATTGAATTCAGATAATACTTGAAACTTGGTTCCAGACCAATATGAATTTTTGAACTCAGCTTGTATTCGAATCCCAATCCGAATAAGGAACTAAAGTTGGTTGTTCTTAGGTTATCAATTTTACCAATTTTTTGCTTCGATCTGGAAGAACGATACACTCCATTATCTATGATCCAGTTGGCTCCCAATCCTCCATTTAAATATACGCCCAATCGTTTTTGATACAAGTTGTATCGTAATAAAATCGGCACTTCAATTGTTTCAAAAGATTGCATTAACTCCTCTGAGGAACCCTTAGTAGATGCCACTAAATATTCGCTTTTACCAGCATTTTGCTGATTAATTCGAGTATAATTAATATTTCCGGCTGATGAATTTGCCGGTAGTACTTTAAAAGCCGAATTAAACTCATCATTTGGCGTCCCGTCCAATGCATTAGTAGGTGAAAAGGCAAGCTGTTGGTTACCCCTCCCAAAATCCTGCCCCATTCGATTATACATGAATCCTGTTTGGATAGCAAGTTTATTGCCAAGAGCATAGCTAACTTTAATTCCTCCTCCAATACTCACAATTCCACTATTCACGTTCGAAGCTGATTCCTCGTTAGAATAAGCTGAGGAAAGCTGGCCAATTATTGCCCAACGATTTTGCCTCAACTCCTCTTTATTGGCCAATTCAATTGCCATTAGATTATACATCACAATCTCATCTTCACTACTTAAATGTACAGCTGATGATTTATTAGCTCCTAAATATTGCAGACCTTCTTTAATTTCGTTAACACTATTACCTAAGCCACCAAAACGCGATGGAATAGAATATATTAAAGGTATTTTTTGAAATTGATTTTCATTTATTTCAAAAGCAGAATGTGCACTAGTCTGCTGCTCTTTGCTTGGTAGTTTATTTGAAGCAATTAAATCTTGATCATCTTTTTCCAATTTATCCCCACTATTTTGGGCTATTCCATTATTTTCTATGCTAGTTCTATTCTTAACATCCCTATTTACATCGGATGAATGATCACTTATTTGTTGCCAAGGCAAATTACCAGGCTCAGGAATAAACAAATCTCGATTTGCGATAGCAATAAACAATAAAACCGATGCAGCCAAAGCTGCAGAAACAAAAATGATTACTCCTCTCCTTTTTCTTTTGGCAGCAGCCAGATTTTCGCTAATCGCATTCCAAACTTCAGGTTTAGGCTCAATGCTCACACCTTTCAATCCATCAGCAAACAGACTATCTATATGTTTGTTCTCATCTAGCATATTTTGAGTTTGTTCTCTTTTTTACTTAAAAAAACGCTAACCTTCTGTTTTAATATCGCTCTTCCTCGAGCCAGGTTAGATTTAGAAGTACCAACACTGATATTCATCACTTCAGCAATCTCGTTATGTGTGTATCCATCCAAAACATATAAGCTAAACACCATTTGATATCTAGCGGGTAATCCTTGAATCATATTTAACAAGACATCCAAGGGAATATCTGCATTTTGGATTGCATCTTCCGTTTCTGGATCAGCTTGCCAAAACTCATCAACCACCTGTATTTTTTTTGATTTGCGATATTTCTCCAAAGCTGTATTAACCATTATCCTACGAATCCAACCTTCGAAAGATCCTTTAAATTTGTACGATTTAATACTTTGGAAAACCTTTATAAAACCATCTTGCAAAGTATCTTCGGCTTCGCTTAAATCATTGGAATACCTCATACATACACCCATCATTTTGGGTGCAAACTTTCTGTAAAGTAATTCTTGCGCTTTAGATTTACCTTTCGAGCAGTCTTTAATTATCTTTTCTAATTCTTGGTTTTCCAAAGTGGCTATCGTCTTAAGCTATCCTGATTCACTAAATAGTTGTATAAAGTGTGATACGGTTGCGTTAAAATTACAACTTTTTCATCCTACTGCTAAATATGGTGATTTCGATGCAAAGACCTATTGATTCATAAGTTCTTACAAATTATTCCAAAAAAAGTAGATCAGAATGAGCAACCTTTTAAAGCACTTAGCATCATGAATGTGTAAAAGTTAAGAGACAAACCCGGGAAATTGTCTCAACAACATACCAGTTAAGAAATATCAGCAATGCTGATGAAAAAGATCAAAAAATGAAAAACTTAAAATTTATAAAGGCGTTTTTAATTTTAGTATTAGGCTTTGTGTCATGCGATAATAATGATTACGACAATACTCCGGATTTACAAGCAATTGCAGACGTTTTTGTTCGATGTACAAAAGTTGATAATGATACAGTGTATGCACCTGTCTTTTATACCTATTCAAACTTTTTAATGGCAAGTGTTCATGCCGAAGGTCCAAATGATAGTGATATTGACACAGATTTAAGTCAGTACAACATCAAAAAGGTGTTCAGATCTGTTCCTTCGGAAAATGACTTTACAAGCGACGACATTGAAAATGGAATTTACCAGTTCGAAATTACAGCCGATGATCTTCAAGTTTACACCATTACTGATAAATTAAGAGAGGAAAGGCTTGATCCGGTAGAAATCACAGAATTTAAGTATAACAAAAACCTTCATTCGTTTGATATCGATTGGGAGAATGTGGAAGATAGAGATGTTTATGTAGTAAAAATTCACGACCAAATCGATGGAGAAGTCATTTATGTATCAGATCAATTGATTTCATCCAATCACAAAATCATTACCGGATCGAATAAATCAAATAATTGGTCAGATTTTACCACTGTTGAAGGAGAAACCTATGTAGTTGGAGTTTATGCATACAAGTTTGAAGTCTCGAATGCAGCTTCCGGATATGATATCAACTGTGAATCGGTTGAGTATCGTGAAATTGAATGGTAGGATACCTTTTCTCTTCCAGAAAAATGGCCATTGCAGGCCATTCTGCCAAGCACTTAAATTTTACCAATTCTATCAGCAAGATTAATTTTCAACTAAAAAGAACTCGCTAACCTTTTAGGAAAGCGAGTTTTTATTTGTTGCAGGTAAATGTTGCCAGTTATCCTTTTACTGGATAGATACCTCTACCCTATATTTTGGTTTCTTCTGCTGATCAGACATATTTCTTAGGTCGGCAGTTTTAACTATAAAATTGCCCTGTGAAATATTCAAACTATCAGTCAAATATTGCGTAATCGCAACATTTCTCTCGATAAGCAAGGAGTCGAGCAATACATTTGCTTTTGCAGCACCAATTCTTTCCAAACACAAATCCATTATTAAAACCGTATGATCAATACTGTCCTTCATTAAATAGGATTTAAATGCAAGATTCTCATTTGCCCAATCTTGCCATTTTTCTGCTCTCAAATCCGGAAAACCTTTAGAGTTAGACTTACAATAATCTTTAACACATTTTTGTAAAGCCAGATAATCTCTTTCCATGTTTAAGTTGGTTTCCTGTGTAAAAGTAAAAACCAATCCAGGTTTTTTTTCTAGAATTGCAGAAATATCCCTTAAAGTTGATTTTTCTTTTTCTCCAATCGTGACAAGAGAATATTGCAAAGGAATGATCTCTATATTCTTCGGATTGGTTCCGCTTATACTCCCCAGTATGCCAAATGGTTTTGTTGCGGTTTTCACAAGAAAATTCAATAAAGTTTTCCCAATTATTTTGCCAATTTTAAAATCTGGTTCCTTAGGATTACCCGATACTGGCAAATCAATCTCGATGTTATCATTTTGATCTTTCAATAAATACAAAGCCAATCTAAGTGGTACCTTAATTGTATTAGGATCATTGGTTTTCTTTCCAAAATCAATTTCAGAAATTTTAATATTGTTTTGATTCTCCAATTGATTTGCTGTCATCTCAATACTGCAATCATAGTTTAGGGTTCCTTGCGTAATTGGCCTGGCCATATAAAACTCCGTATATGGAGAAAAGCTCATCAATTCCAATCCCTTTAATTTAGCTTTTAAACTAAAATCATAAACTTCTTGCAGACTGAATTTCATATCACCTTTCAGTTCTCCCTGGTTATTTAAACGCATAAAGTAGGACAATGCCACCCCCTTGGTGTTCGCGGCAATTGTACCAATATTCATAGCAATATCTTTTATATCGTACACAAAATCCCGATTTAATGTTTTATCCGAGAATTGAACAAAACCACTATTCACAACAATGCTGTCTACCGAATAAAACAGATTGGACTTTTCGGCTATGGTATCATTTTCTACCTCTACTGAATCTAAAGACATCACTGGTTCCAAAACTCTATCAAAGTTTGTATCATCCTTAAACAAAGTGGCATATATTTCAGGCTTTTGCACCTCAAGTTTAGCTATTTCGAAATGAGAAGTCCCCAAATTTAAAGAATCGAATTTCACATTTGTTGCTTGGGTTGCAAGAAACTTATTCCCATCAAAATCATGAATGATAAGATTCTGAACACTTGCATTTCCTTGAATATAAACATCCATAAAGTCTTTCAGGCTTCCATTTATGGAAAGACATGTATTCAATCGGCCTTCCAAGCTCGAAATTTTCATATAATCCTTTACATAAGTCATAAAAGGCGCAATATTTACTTCTTTTACATTCAGGTTTACCTTATATCTATCACTGGCGTGATCGACATTTGCAATGATACCAACATGGCCATCGCCACCTACTGAGAAATCAACGCCCATTTTTGAGTTCTGATTGTTCCACGCAAGCAACGGCAAATCCAGATTAATATTTTTCAAGTCCAGAAGATTGTCCTTCTCTTTATCGAAGTAAGCAACATATCCATTTTTGATTTTAATATTATAAATTGAAAATTTTGTAGTAGCATTCTTATCTTGAATTTCGGAATTATCAACAGTTTGAACATCGCTGGCAAGCATATCGTCGAAGTTGAATCCGATACGATCCTGAATCAGCGAAACATCAAGGCCGTCAAGATAAATCTGCGAAAGCGAGTATTCCCCTTTAATGAGTTTCCATGGTGAGACATTAAAATACAGCTCCTTACATGAAACAAATTTATCTACTCCGTTATCTTCATACAAATCTAAATTATTGATTTGAGCAGAAAGCTTTATATAATTAAAATGCAATTCTGCAATTTCAAGTTTTCTTCCTATTAATTCTTCCGAATGATTTACTACATAGTTCTTTACTATAGAAGACAGAAAAAAGAACAGAATAAACATCACCATTGATATTGATATCATAAGGATATGTTTCCTGAATAAACTCTTCATTTATTTATTTTTTCTATCGGTGAGTATCCATTAATTAGCATAATTAGATTTTATTACATTGAGAAATAAAATCTAAATCATAAATTTCACAATTCCCGTTGATTATCAGACAAAAAAAGGAGGCTCACGCCCAATGTCATTAAGTTAAGGTCACTTCACAATGCATTGCGTTGGTTTTTAGTGACCTTTGGTTTAACTCTATTTCTGTATTTATCCTTATGCCTTTCAAAACTTCGATTGGGTCTTATTGGAATCAGATGCTTTCTGAAAATATCTTTAAGTTCTGAAAAAACGGTGTCTATATCTTTGTTTGAAAGAAACAATTCTACAATTCGATCTTTCAAGAATCCATAGGATAAATTACTGTTTACTTTGTATTTATACTTTGTTGTTTGATTTTCCTGTAATTCATCATTCAATTCTGTTACCATCAGAGTTTGAATATTTGAGATGAATAGAGCTGCATAAAAATCTTGCAGAATGCACTGATTTGAATAACCTGAAAACAATTCTACTTTTATCTTATTCTTTAATTCATCATAGAAATTTTCTACTCCCCATCGTTTAAAATACAAATCCTTGAAAATTCCCGTAGGATAGTTTTTACTGCATAATAAAGTTGTCATTAACAGTTCTGTTGTTCCATCAGCGAGATCTACTCTAATTAAGCGTACTTTTATCGAATCATTTTTGGAGTAAGTTTTATTCTTTAACGATACATTTTTGCCCGGCTTCATATCAATGATGCTTGAATATTTACCACTTGCAATAAACTTTTGTGTTGCAGCATTAAAGCTAACTTTTGCTCGGATTAAACAATCAATTTCTAATTGTAAGTGTTCATAAATCAAATCGAAAGAAGGATATCCTCTATCATAAATAACCAAATCATTGCTTTGAGTAGTTTGTAAATGGTCTATTGCTAATGATTTTTCGCCTGTCGACAAAGCTCCTAACTTTCCATCAATCACGTAATTGTTTAGTACGTCATATAAAACAGACAATCGGGCTTGAGCCACAGTTGTTTTGGTTTGATTTTTTGTAGCGCCATAAATGGATCTTAACTCTTTTGTATCAGGCAAAGATATTCTGGTTCCATCAACAGCTAATAACCGAAAGCCTTTCCAGAGTTTTACAGACTCATCATTATCGGTATAAAATTCATGAGTTAACACCTGAGAAAGTTCCTTAAAAACACGAGGATCAATTTTCTTTCGGCTCTGCACAAAGGCACTTTTCGAAAATGATCTTATATTGATATTCTTAACGAAACTATAAATCTCTATGGCAAGACTTTTTCTTAAAAAATTCATCATGAAGACTAATGTGGTTGAGAATGTTAAGACTCTATCTCGGGTAAAATCCTTTTCATTCATTCGAAACTGAAACTTTAATTGTTCCGAAAATAAATGTTCTCGTATTTTTTCTACAATAAATTTAGTAGTTTTTTTTCATCATAATAACTCTCTGAATACTATATAAATATAGCAAAAAAATGCCTAAAAACCTTGCTATTTATGCTGTTATTCAGCATTTTACATCCTTAACTTAATGACA
The DNA here is from genome assembly GCF_965230805.1 of Marinifilum sp. Lineage (NCBI taxonomy): Bacteria > Pseudomonadati > Bacteroidota > Bacteroidia > Marinilabiliales > Marinifilaceae > Marinifilum > Marinifilum sp. The sequence goes on from NZ_OZ246019.1 coordinate 601,489, forward strand.
TTGGGCTCACGCCTCCTTATATTATATGCCTAGGTTTCTAATGATTGTACACATGAACATCTCTTTGTGGGAAAGGAATTCCGACAGCATTCTTATCAAATTCCTTCTTAACTGTTTCTTGCATGTAGAAAAACACATCCCAATAATCAGCTGCATTTACCCAAGCTCTTACCACAAAATTAACCGAACTATCGGCCAATTCTGATACAGCTATAAAATGAGCAGGATCTTTTAATACTTTTTGATGATTTGACAACAAGCCTTCTAAAATTCCTTTTGCCTTATCTATATCATCAGTATAACCAATACCAAATGTCATATCAACTCTGCGAGTGGGTTGAGTGGAATAATTAATCATCGACCCAGTTGACAAGCCTCCATTGGGAATAATAATGGTTTTATTATCCAGCGAAAGCATTATGGTATTAAAAAGCTGAATTTCTTTAACTACCCCCAAATACCCCTGAGCTTCCAGTAAGTCGCCCACTTTAAACGGCTTAAAAATTAAAATCATCACACCACCTGCGAAATTTTGCAATGTTCCTGACAAAGCCATACCAACTGCCAAACCTGCTGCACCCAATATCGCAATAAAAGAAGTCATCTCAACACCAATCATACCAACAACAGCAATCAACAACATGATTTTCAATAGAATTGATAGCATCCCAATTATGAATGGCTTTAAAGTCTCATCCAATTGATTTTTTTCCATCAATTTCTTTACCCCTTTGGTAATCCCTTTGATGATCCACAAACCGATGATTAGAGTAATAATAGCCAACAATAATTTTGGTGCATATTCCAAAGCCATTAGCCACAACTGATCTGATTTCTCAGCAATCTTATCCATATCCATATTAAATAGGTTTTATAAAGTTTAATAATCTTTTTGCTTGTCAAACAAAAGAATTTAAGCATAATAAAATCCCTTTCGGGATTTAACACCTAAATCGACAATAAACTAAATTTAAATAAAAATTGGCACTAATTAAAACCAACAGATCAATAATAATTCTTGATTTATTTACTAATAAAGCATTTGTTTTTTACTTTACCTTAAACAACATATACTACACAATCACCTAATTATCATCTCCCTTCAATTGTCAGGTATCAGCCACAAGATCAAAACAATCATTATCGTGAGTGTTTAATAATTATTTTAATCATGCTCGTTTCATCACATAAAAAAAAGAGACTTACGCCTCTTTTCTTCTTCTATCAGAAAATCTTTTTCCATCGCCTTTTCCTCTGCGCTCTTTCGAGAAATCTTTTCTGTATCCTCTGTCGCTTCGATCTCTGCGATCTCCTCTACCTCTTTCTCCTCCTCGTGAGCGTCCTTTTCTATTGCTACTCTCTGAAGGCCTGTCACCCGATACTTCGATTCTTATTTTTCTGCCACCAATAAGGGCACCGGCAAAACCTTTAATAATCTCATCGGTAAAAGCTTTATCAACATCAAAAAATGAGAAAACACCTTTCAGATCCACTCTTCCCACATTCTTTCCACGTACACCACATTGTTTGTGAATCAGGTTCAACAAGCGTGGTACATCAATGCCGTCTTTCTTTCCGATATTGATAAACATCCGATCCTCACCCTTATTGCCATCTCGCTTGTTTCTGCGCTGAGTGGTTGATTTCAGGTTCAGATCGTCTGCATTCTTATAGTATTCCCAGAATCGATTAAACTCCAAAGAAACAAAGCGTTTAATCAAATCTTCACGACTCAGGCTCTCCAACTCTTCGTTGATTCCATCAACAAATGGTTCAATCTCTTCTTCTTCCACTTCAACTTCGTTAACACGACGCATGAAGTTCATTAATTGTCTTTCGCAAACTTCTTTTCCTACCGGGATTTTCACCTGTTCGAAATCAGTTTTTAACCTTCTCGAAAGATCTTTTACCTTACGCTCCTCTCTTGGAGTAACCAAAGCAATTGAGATCCCTTTCTTGCCTGCACGAGCTGTACGACCACTTCGGTGGGTATAGAATTCCAACTCGTCGGGCAAATTGTAATGAATTACGTGAGAAAGATCGTCAACATCGATACCGCGAGCAGCAACATCGGTAGCAACCAATAATTGCAATGAGCGGTTTTTGAAATTACGCATTACCCTGTCGCGCTGAACTTGGGTTAAATCACCATGTAAAGCATCGGCATTGTAACCGTCTTTCATTAACAATTCGGCTACTTCCTGTGTTTCCTTGCGGGTTCTGCAGAAAATAATTCCATAAATATCAGGGTAAAAATCAACAACACGTTTCAATACATTGTAACGGTCGCGATTGTTCAACATGTAATATTGATGAGAAATATTCTTGTTGGTTGTATTTGCTTTTCCTACGGTTACCTCGGTAGGATCGGTCATATAGTTCTTAGAGATTCGTCGAACTTCAGCTGGCATAGTTGCAGAAAACAACCATGTCACTTTGTCTTCGGATGTAGAAGACAAGATTGCATCTATATCTTCCTTAAATCCCATGTTCAACATTTCATCTGCCTCATCAAGAATTAAATATTCAATAGCAGATAAGTTCACAGCCTTCCTTCTAATAAGATCAAGAAGACGCCCTGGGGTAGCTACAATTACATGTGCTCCTCTTTTCAATTTTCGAATCTGTTCTTCGATACTTGCACCCCCGTACACATTCACAACGTTCAGATTTAAGATATTCTTCGAGAATGTCTTAAGATCGTCTGCAATTTGGATTCCCAATTCTCTTGTTGGAGATAGAATCAAAGCTTGCGGTGTTTTTACCTGAGGCTCAATAAGCTCAAGCAAAGGTAAACCGAAAGCCGCCGTTTTTCCTGTTCCTGTCTGAGCCAAACCTACAAAATCAGATCTTCCGTCTAGAAGAACCGGGATGGCTTGTTCTTGGATAGGAGTTGGGGTTTCGAAGCCTAATTCGGAAATAGCTTCTAGTATGGCCTCTGAAAGACCAAGATTTTCAAATGAATTCATTCTATAAATTTTATGAGCGGCAAAGTTAGCAATTAAAATAGGAAGTAATGCCTAATTGCATGTAGAATAAATCATTTTAATTGAAATGAGTTAATTTCCTGATTCTAAATTAGTAAGTAGAACAAAATTAATCGATGAAATACACCTGTTTTATTTATTGAAATTGCGGTACACAATAAGCTGAGTTCCGAAGTTTTCCAAATCCAATATCAATATTCAGCACATCCTATTCAGATAAAATTTGATGATTACATTTACCGGTAAATCAGATAAAAAAAATGATTTAACAGTTAAAGTAGGCACTAGAACGGTTTAATCTGCGTGTTTGCATTTTGAATGAGAAGTAAACTAGCTGGTAATAAACCAATGCCAATACACAATGATCCAAGCAGGCTAATAATTTCGATTCCTGGGTTTATTAATAGTATAGAGCCTATAAGTATCAGAACAGCTTGCCACTTGGGCAAATAGTTTCCTCTGATTAAGCCTATGCATTGAACAGCAAAGCCTATTGGCAAAAGAGGTAAAGCCAATGTAATTTTTAACATACCTGCTTTTTCATACAAAGCTTTAAAAGCGGGAAACATCTGTTGAAATTCTGACTCCGGCAAACTATCTATTCCTGCAACAGATAAACAAAATGCACCTTTACTACCTACCATACTGATACAACCCAACAAAGCCATCATTCCGCCCAGCATCCCCCATTGGTAAGCTTTTGAATGAATTGTATTTATAAAACTAAAAATCATAATAATTAAAAATGGTGCACTTACATACTCCAATAAATTCCCAATTTGTTGCGAAATATTATTGTGAATTTCAGATATCCATTCCTGCGCATTCTTCGACAATTCAAAGCTAAACAGGTCAGAATGCAATGAGCTTCCAATTATAAAAAGCGTTGAAAACGCAATAAAGCTGCAACCTGTTATTATCCTCTTGATTCGATCCAATTTATTCATTTTTTTACTTTTTCGTTTTGTGAAATCATTTATTAACAAATACACTAGTGACACATGACCTTTCTTCTACATCTGTAATCATCCTTAAAATCTCTTTTTGATGAACAAAAATTTCAGGAATTGTTTTATTGACATAACTCATAACTCAAAAATTTTTAATGATTCTTGAGCAAAAGTATAAGACTAAAGAAAGGCGATCGTCTCATCCACAAAACCGGGATGTCTCAAATGTGTGGGAAGCTGACTAATAGCGACTTAAGACTTGTTCTTTTTTAAACTCGGATGGAGAAATACCAGTGTCTTTTTTAAAAATACGGTTAAAAGTTGATTTCGAATTAAATCCACAATCAAGTGCAATACCTAATAATGAAAAGTTCTCGGCATCACCATTTTTTATCCGTTTTTTAAAAGCTTCAACACGGAATGAGTTAATGTAGTCGTAGAAGCTTTTATGAACATGTGTGTTTAGAGTCTGAGTAATATGATGCTGTGGTATATTGAGTTCAGATGAAAGTTCTGCCAAACTAAGATTAGCTTTAAGATAAAGCTCTTTACTCATCATAGCATTTTGCAGGCTGGCATGAATTGCCTTCATTTTTTCTGTATTCAATCCTGATTTTAAATAAGTCTTAAGCTGATCCTGTTCAGGTAAATCATTGCTTTTTATTTTATTCTCGCCAATTTTATTTGTTTTGAGGTCCTCGCTATCATCAAGCATTTGAGAAAATATAACTTGTTGTTTGAATCCATGATAAGCCAGATATGAAACAAATAATGGTATGCACAAAAAGAATACATTCAATGGCAAATAAATATTGAAAAAACGGTTTAAAATCACCGCTACAATTACCACAAACCAAATTACTACCAAAACTTTAACGAGCCTGCTTATCCATGCAAGGTTGATTTTTTCTATATACGAAAACTGTTCGATAATCACATCGTTGTGTTTTTTTAATTGCAACAAGGATAAAACACAGTATGCCATACCAGATATTACTCCTGAGATCGCTAGTATCTTCTGAAACCAAACACTCTGATATAAAAAAACACTAAGAAAGGCCAAAGCAACAAAGGGAATAAAATGAATAATATCAATCACTTCCTGTTTTTGTGTTTTTCGAGATTTTACACAAATGTACAGGAACAAAAACGGACCGTATAAAAGGGGAATATTTGTTGGAAGTACTTTAAATAAGATTTGACCTTCAAGATTTAAGTTTAGAAGTATTAGAAAACTATGAACAGCAAAAAACGATAGCCATATTGTCATTATTAAGTCGGCAGAGTTTCTTTTGTTTTTAGATGAAAACAAACCAGCCAAAACAAGTGATTGGATGATAGCAAAAATTAAAAATCCATTTATAACACTCAAATTCATTTCATCCAATTTACACTTTTACACTTAGCCTTTTTTGATACATACCCTCTTCTACAAAATCTAACTTACTTTTAATCATATTGCACAAATTAAAAGCAAGCCAAAAAAGAATACATTCTTGCAACTGTAAAGTTTTTATTATATCCATAATCAGGCTCTTGCAAAACCTTCTTATTATTCTTTTACCACATAATATAACCGTAATATCATGACACGAGTATTGTTTGGTGGTGATGCTGGCATTAATTGCCTAATAGGCTATATTGATCAATAAAAAAACGACCTCGCAAAGGAAACGGTATATATGTGTATTGGTTGAACTTTTATTTCACAAGCATAAAAACTACTTCTGATTTAATTACAGATGGTAATTCAATTTTACGAAGCTCTAAGCTTCTCATCCAACCTGCAATTTCATTTTCTCTTAAGCTGTATAATACCTCACGAAATTCATCAATCTGATCGTCGTTGTAGTCGTTCTCCTCGTAATTTTTGTAAGCATCTAATTCTTCGTCTTCGTAATAGATGATCTCCTCAGACATTTTATTCAGGATGTCGGTTTCGCAAATTTCATGCGCACCACAACATTCTTCCATTGGTTCCACTTTTTGCTCCTCTTCAACCTCCCCTTTAAGAGCCCTTAGTTTTTGTCCAATCCAGGTAGAAAAGAATGCAATTGCGGCAATCACAACCAATGATATCAATAAAACTTCCATGCCTGCAAATCTAAAAATTAAGATCTATTAAATCAAGATATATAGATATACTTTTAACAGAAGGCTTTCCTTTCTGCATATGCAGAATAACAAAACCATGCATCTCCAAATCTTATACAGTGATTCATGTTTTATATTTTTTAGGACATTTACATACTATTTCTTTCCTGTTGCCTTTTCGTATTGTTTCTCGAATAGATTTCTTTGATTGGTCATGAATTCAAGCTCCTCTTCCAATCTATTTTTCTCTTTACGAAGCCATCCCAGCTTGCCATCCTTTTCTTTAATTTGCTCCATTAAGGCTTTAATTTCTTGCTCTTTTGCGGCAACAGCTTCGTTCGATTTTTGCTTCTCAGTTTCGAGTTTTTTCTTGTCCCATTTAGCCTCAACACCAGCCTCTTTTATATCTTGTGCCAATTTGGTAGAATCGGATTTTAAGCTTTTTATTTGCCTTTTAAGATTAGCAATGGCTCCTTCGTTGCTACTATTCTGATTAATCAGATCGTGGTATTTACCCAAAGTTTCTTGTAGTCGCAACTTTAAGGCGGTAGTATCCGATGCCAGTCCCATTAATTCGGTACTCAACTCATCAATTTCAGTATTTTTTTTTGCATTGCTTTCTGCCATGCTATTTTTCATTTCGTTAAACTCAGCTAAAGTTTTATCCAGCTTAGAGTTTAACTCATTGATTTGCTTTTTCTTTTTCGAATTTTCTTTGTCCAAGGCCGATACTTTTGCATCACTTCGACGCTTTGCGTACTCAAGTTCTTCATATTTCTTTTTAGAAACAACACATGAAGTAAGCATCAAAGATGCCAAAGACAGAACAAGCAATTTACTTTTCATCTGGTTATATTTTTAATTTCGTAGCTAATTAATGAATCACTCAAACAGAATTACAAGCGAAGATATTTTTTATTCAACAAAAAATAAACATTTCCAGATAAAATTAACATTTTTTAAAGGGATAATCTCCTAATTCTCTTTTCTAGCATCTATATTAACATATCTTTGTATGTATTTCGAGATTATCCAATGGATTTATGGTTTCCATTTAAGCTCTGTAGGAGCGATAATTTAAAAGCACAAGGGCAAAGCCCTGTAAATAATATAAAATATAATCAAGCCAAAAGGGGCGAGACAAATATAAAGTACTATAAAAATAGATTTGGCAAAAAAATTGCTAAATGAGAAAAGTGAAGTTAATATCTAAAAAATCAATCCTACATATCATGCAAAGATTTAAATTAATAATTATAATGCTTTGTGCATTCTCACTTACGAGTTTTTCGCAGGAAAATGACAGCAAACAAAACAATTCGAGTATTATTAAAATTGTTGGAAAGCTTAGCAATAAACAAAACAATGAACCCATTCCATTTGCAAATGTTGGTGTAATTGGATCGTACATTGGTGCTGCATCGAATTTAGACGGGATTTTTGAATTTAAGATTCCAGGCAAATATCGCGAAAGAATGATTCAGGCTTCAGCAGTTGGGTTTTCTACATTTACAGCTAAGGTTGCCGATTGTGTATCGCAAGACACCCTCCAGATTGTATTAACACCTAAAAATTATAGCATTAAAGAGGTTGAGGTAATGGCAGAATCACTTGTTTTGCAAAAAAGAATAAAAACAGCTTTAGAGCGAATTCCCGACAATTATCTTCAAACGCCTTTCAACTACGATGTTTATTATAAATCGGAGAGATTTGAAAATAAAAAACTGAATAGATTGCGTGAAGCTGCAGTAAGAATTTACGATGACAAAGGTTATCAGCGTGCCGATGCTTACCAGGTTTTTAAAGAGCGCAGCTACAAGTTTCTTCAGGTGAGAAAAAACTTTGAACCAGCTTCTTTAGCCGATGGATCAACATTTTTGGATGAATTGCTAGAGATGGATATCGTAAGAAGTCGTGGCAATATTTTAAATGGTAACCATGTTGGCTTTTACGATTTAAAATTGGATCAGATTACAGAATATGAAAATGATTCGATATGGGTAATTAGCTACAAAAGTAAACGACCGATGCTAAGCAATACAGGAGATTACTATGCCAAAAGCTATTCAGGTAAGTTATACATCAAAACCAACGATTACGCGGTTATTAAGAACGAAACTAAGGTTGTTGCTACCAACTATTCTCCCCAAGGAAGAAGTTTTTATGTGAATGAAAATCGTCAAAAATGGAAGCCTTTAAAAATTGAGTATGATTTTAGCGTTACCTACAAGCAGCATTCCGGCAGATATTATTTGAGCTATGTAAATTACAAACGTCATCACAAACTGAAAGAAAAAGAAACTGGTATTTCAAAATCGCTTGATATCAATACAGAAATGTTAATTACTAAGATAAACACCGAAAATCCGGAAGTAATTGAAAAAAGAGCTTATTATGAGAATATGCCGTACGACAAAAAATTCTGGGAATCGTACAATATCATTTTCGATGGGAAATAGTCAATTTATTTAGAGACGCAAGATCTTACACCTCTATCTTTCAGTTCATACTAAAAAAACTTAGTTCGACAAAAAATATTGTCACAATTTGCACTGATTTTCTGTGGCAAACATTTTTAATCGAACTAAGTTTAATACAGCAGCTTAAAATCCGATTCAATCCCTCACAACTGCATAAACCATCTGATCCATAAAATGTCCATTTTTATAAATGGCTGATTTCTGTACAGATTCAAGCTCAAATCCTGCTTTTCCCAAAAAACAATACAAGAGGCTTTATTCTCTGAGAATACATAAACGAACAATTGGGATATTTTGAAAGGCTAATTCAACCATCTCTTTCACCACATTGGTCATTATTCCCTTATTCCAATATTCCTCACCCAACCAATATCCTAATTCAGCCGATTTTCGATAAACATCCTTTTGGCTTTCCACCCCAATTGCACCAATCACCACATCTTTAAGTGTAATTGCCAAATTATAGGAATCAATATTTCTGTTTGCAAAATAGATCCAATGCACAGCATCAGTGTAAGTGTATGGTTTAGGAAAACTATCCTTCAAGAATCTGGCTACAGCCGAATTGTCGGCGTATTTTACCAAACTATCTTCATCACTTTTTTGCCATTTTCGTAGCACTATATTAACCGATTCCATAACAAAGAATTTAAATTGATATGACTTACAACAATTAACTAGTTCTGGAAAATTTTAGTTCAGCAAAAAAAACGCCTTAAAAAATTAAGACGGTTTGTAATTATTTAGACTGAGCTCTAGTCTTCGGCACTTTCAACTTCTTCCTCTTTGTCAAGATTCTCGAGCAAGTTATTTTCTTGCAAAAGATTGTACCATTGGAATACTTTCTTCATATCTGACACATACACTCTATCTTCGTCGTAATTGGGTAAAATTTCTTCCATATATCCTTTCAATTCATTTCCTGAGGCTTTATGGCTAATTGCTTTTCCTCCGTTTTCTTTCTCTTTAATGCTTTTAAAAACGTCAGCCAAAGGCACATCTCCTTCATCGGTGAAAATTGCGATATCTTCCAAAGCACTAATTTTTGAAGTTGCATAAGCTGGCATTCTCTTCTTGTCAACCAACGATTCAACGATTATTGCATTTTTTGCATTCGACACCATTTTAAAAAGACCTGAATGTCCTGATATTGCTAATATTCCTTTCAACATAGTTTCATTTTTTAATTTTGGAAGCACAAATTTATAATTCCATTGTATTATATAAAATTATTTGGCTAAAAATAGTTGGGTTGATTTCAAATTAAGCAAAACCTCGCTCCTTTTTAATTTTCTCGAAGGCTTCGTTCACCTTCTGAAATTTTTCTTTAGCAGCCTCCTGAACATCTTCTCCCAGGTAACTAACCTTATCAGGATGATATTTTACAGCCATTTTTTTGTACGCCTTCTTGATTTCGTCATCCGTTGCATCCTTTGTTAATCCAAGAATCTTATAACTTGAATCTGTATCCTGAACAAACATGGACTTTATGGAAGAATAATCATTTCCTTGAATCCCCAAATAGTAAGATATTTTATCAATGAGGGCTTGCTCTGCACTCGAAACAGATCCGTCAGCCTGTGCAATCCCAAACAAGAAATGCATCAACTGCAATCTGGACGAATAATCAAGATTTGCTTGTACTTGTCTGCAAACGTCTTCAACCGGAATGTTTTGTTTTAAGATATCTTTCAACATTCCTACCGCCTCGGTAGCTCTTCCAACACCAAAGCTTTTCACCAAATTGGCTTTTACGTAATCCAGTTCCGAGCGAAGCACTTTACCGTCGGCTTTCATAACTCCCCCCGCAAGTACTAACAAACTCATAAGAAAATCCCCCTGACGTGTTTGACCTGCAACCCTCCCGCTTTCAATTTCAATTGTATCAAAAGCTGATCCTACAAGGTATCCAATCACCCCACCAAGTGGTCCTAAAAAAGCCCAACCCAATCCTCCGGCTATCCATTTTCCATATTTACCCATAAGTGGCAATTCATTTTAATCATTAAAGAAATCTGGTAAATTATCCCAGAAAGCCCTAAAGATAGTATTATTAAGAATGATTAACAGATTTATCGCAAAACCTTAACAAAGTTTAACAGCTTGGATTCACGGTCATGATAAAATCAGCAATTCATCATGAATTTTCATGATTTGAGGAAGAATTAGCTCTGAATTGTTATAAATCACAAAATCCGATTTTTCTATTTTATCACTTTCGCTAAGCTGATTTTTCATTCGTCCTTTAACCGCTTTAGCATCCATACCATCGCGTTTCATCACACGTTGAATTCTTATTTCTTCATCCGCTGTAACGCAAATTATCTTATCGAAGTTTTTATACAAGCCTGTATCGAATAGTATTGCTGATTCCTGAATTACAAATGGCGATTGCTGTTTTTCGCTCCATTCTTGAAAATGCTTTCTAACAACGGGATGAACAATCGCATTCACATCTTGAAGTGCATGGGGGTTATTAAAAATAAGACCTGAAAGATATTTTCGATTTAGTGATAAATCATGATGGTAAACCTCTGTGCCAAATTTTTCGATCAACTGATTTCTGATTTCATTACTTTGCACCATTAGATGCTTGGCCTCCATATCAGAAACATATACAGGAATCTGCAACAATTTAAATACTTCGGCCACCATAGATTTTCCGGTGCCAATTCCGCCAGTTAAACCAATTTTAAGCATGGTATATTCTTATTGCATCGAGTTGCGTTTCTCAATCAGGAACGTAACAGCTTGAGGATAAAATCTCACATTGGAAACAAAATCGGGATTGCACTTAAGCTCTACCTTTAATTTATTTCCATCCCCACGCACAGCGTCCAAATAATCAACTCTTGCATCAAAATGATCCTCAGTAATATTTTCATATTTATTTAGCCCCACAAAGTAAGATAGTTTCACATCCGCAGGAAACAATCTCAACAAAACAGAATCAGGTAAATTATCTACTTTAATTGGTATGTTTTTATTTGCCTCTGTAAATCGCTCAACTGGTATACTCACTTTAATCTTTTTAGGAGAATAACTAAGTCCTTCAATCTTGATGAAGTCAATTTGCTTCTCAACACTTTTGTTCAAGCCAGATAATTTTAACTGCTCAGTTTTAGCAGCATGCACCGAATCGAGCATGGATTGGGGACCGTTTACCAATACGCTATCAAACTCGGGAAGAACTGCACCAGCTTGCATAAACTGTTGCTCGAAATTTAGATTTAAATCTAGAATTACGGGTATTTTTTTTTCCAAAATTGGAGAAAATTCAAATTTGATTGTATCGGGACTGATAGTTTCCAAACGAATACCAGTGGAAAGTTCTTGTTGAATTCTGCCTTGAATATTTGAAGTAAGCAAATTATAGGTAATCTGTGAGCTTCCTTCAATTCTATTGTTGGTATAGTTGTTTACGTCGAAAGGATTTGATAAAAAAGCTGTGCTAAATTTGTAACGAAACAGATCAAAACCATAGGCATTTACACGCAAATGTAATTTTTCGGGAAGATCATTGGTCAACACCTTGTCCTTGGGAAAATTCATATAATACACCGGATAATTAATACTTGTTGTATATTCTTTACTCAGCGCATTCAAAAACCAAAATATAGTTGATAAACCAACAAAGAACAAATACACCAAGAGTTTTTTGTTCGATGTTATTTTTTCTTTGTTAAAATATCCTTTTAGTTTCTGAAGATCAATCTTTTTCAAGGTTCTTAAAGTTTAGAAAAGCTGTGCCCTATTTAGGCACAGCTAGATAAATTATTTTTGAGCAACGTCACCCATATCTTTAACAACCGCAGCTTTATCAACTTTTAAACGGTTTTGACCTTCAACTTCCATAATAATCGTACGTTCCTGAATCTCTAGTACTTTTCCGTAAATACCTCCAGTAGTTACAATTTTATCACCCTTTTTCAATTCTTCGCGAAATTTTCTTAATTCTTTCTGTTTTTTCATCTGAGGACGAATCATGAAGAAATAAAAAACTACGATAATTAACGCAAGCATAATGAAAGAGCCATAAGGGTTTTGACCTTCTGCAGGCTGAGTCATCAATAAGATGTTTAGCATATTCATTTCAATCCAAATTTAATGGTCTTTCGACCGATTTATTTTAAAAATTACAAATCATTCAAATAGTTATTCCACATCAGCTGTTATAATCAGCTTTTTCTTTTTTTGTAATGTATTGCTGTAAATGGTAATTGTCTTGTATTGTTTACCATGTCGTCCTTTTGAATTGAACTCAATGGTAATTTTCGATTCCTCACCTACTTTAATAGGCTTTTTCTTCCATTGAAAACTAGCACACCCGCATCCACTTTCAATATTTCTAATGATCAGGTCATTTTCTCCTACATTTTTAAAGTAGAAATCACAAACCCCGATTTCTCCTTCCGAAATCTTCCCAAATTTATGTAATTCTTTAGTAAACTCAAACTTAGGATACTTGCCTGATTTTATTTTTTTTGATTGCTTAAGATGATTCGAATTAGCCTGCTTCGAAGAGTTTCCGACACAAGCAAAAATCAGCAAAGAAAGTAATAAAACGGATAATCCTAAACGACTACTATATTTAAATTTAATCTCTTTCATACATTGATTTTCGGATCTCGAAAGTACAAAAAAATCGACTAATTTATTCATATTGGATCATGTAACATGAAAATGCGCAATCCTAAAGAACTGCGCATTTTAATTATCGGTTAAAATTCAGACTACACTTCTCCAACAAGCCCTCTTCCAACTTTCTTAACTTTGCCGTTTTCTTTTAACTCTTTCACCAACTTGTCAAGTATACCATTTATAAAATTACTTGAATTAGATGTGCTATAATATTTGGCTATTTCAAGATATTCGTTAAAACTAACCTTCACTGGCACATTTGGAAACTCTTTCAGTTCAGTAAGCGCTAACTCCATAATAAGGATATCCATAAATGCAATTCGATCCAGATCCCAATTTTTTGTGTTCGTTTGAATCATCTCCATATGCTCGGTATGATTTAAGATTGTTTTACGGAAAAGTGTTTTCACGTAATCTTCATCCTCATCATCTTTAAAGAGAGACATAATTGAGTGGTACTTATCATCATTTTCCTTAAATCCTTTAATGGTTTTGATTACCATACTGATGACAAATTCAACTTCATCATTCCAGTAAATACTTTTCTCTTCGATTAAGGAATAAAAATCTTCATCAGCCGCCACTAAAGTCTGAAAAAATTTCTCCACAAACTTTTTATCATCCTGATGCGAAGACTCTTCTTCATTCATGTAATTAATATACAAATCAGATTTAACCAACTTATCAAATAACAATCTAATGTAATCTTCCTGATCCGTCCAAGTAATGGTATTAGATTCAGCATAGCTTTTCAATTGGATATTCTCAGCCAATTGTCTGATCACTTTGTTATCGATAAACTTGGTATTGGGATTAAGATCCTCTTGTGTAGGAATAATTTTAGCTTTAGCTGCTTCAATCCTTTTCTCTGAAACAAATGCCAGTTCTACAATCAGTAGAAGCAAATAATGATACAAATCGTAAGCTTTTCCAATACTGAAAAATAATTCCTTTTCAGCTTTTGCAATTGTGCGATCCTGATTCTTATAGTACGCATACAACAATTGCAGTACTTTAACTCGAAGCAATCTTCTACTAATCATATCCTTAAAGAACTTTTACAAATTTGTTATTGTGGCTGCAAAATTAGACTTTTTTTGTAAGTCAGCAAGTAAATCTCAAAAAAACAGATTCAAAAATAAAAGACCAAAGCGTCCTATTTTTAACATATAACAAGGAACGCTAAGTCTATAATACCCAACTTAAAAGGTTTGCATACTGAATTTAAATTACTCTTATTCGATAATAAATTGCTAACTCTTAGCAATTAGTACTCAGATTTTTTTATTTTTGGAAATAATAAACAGAATAAATAAAAATTTATTTGAAATGGAAGGTTACGACAATAAAGGAGGATATGAAAAAAAAAAGCGCAACGAAATATTTTCGACTGCGGTTAAGGCTGGAAAAAGAACGTACTTCTTTGATGTAAAGGCAACAAGGAAAAACGACTATTACTTAACAATTACTGAAAGCAAAAAACGTTTCGATAAAGAAGGAAATTATTCTTACGAAAAGCACAAAATATTCCTATACAAAGAAGATTTCGAGAAATTCTCTGAAGGACTTTTTGATGCTCTTGATTTTATCAAGTCTGCCGATGGTGAGTCAAAAGAGGTTGAAGAAATTTTCGTAACCAACGAAGAAAATACAAACTCAGAGTTAATTAATGGCCTAGAAACTGAAGCCTACTCAAATGTTGAGTTTGAAGATTTATCAGAATAAAAATCAACTCCCCGTACAGAAAAAGCTGCTTAAATCAAAGCAGCTTTTTTTTGATTCTTTAAATATCGTATTAATTAATAAAGCAAAACCGTTACTTTTGCGCAAGGACATATTTTTATTAAGTCCAGTAAACAACAAACAAGCATACCACACCAAATATTTATTAGCTATTACAGCAAGAAGTTTATTATAAAATACCTATTAGTAGGGATTGCGAATCATGAATTTTTCCTATACGTTTGACCACACGTTTAGGAAGGGTGTTATTGATTTTGTATTGGCTTTGTAAGAATCACTAAGCTTACAGGTCAATTGGATTGTTTGCAGAATATTGTTTTAAGGAAATTAAGAACGAATGAAGCTATCTGAGTTAACAGATAATCAAAAAGGAATAATTACAAAAGTAAATGGGCACGGTGCATTTCGCAAAAGAATTACCGAAATGGGCTTTATAAAAGGTAAAAAAGTTACTGTTATTAAAAATGCCCCTTTAAAGGATCCCGTTGAATACGAAATAATGGGATATGAAGTTTCCTTGCGAAGAAGTGAAGCATCTCTTATTGAAATCATTACTGAAAAAGATTCATGTAAAGTTAAGATTTCTGAATTTGAAGGAGTCTTCAGTGATGAGACTTTAAAAATATCAACAAAAGAAAAAGGAAAAAAAATAAATGTTGCACTGGTAGGCAACCCCAACTCGGGTAAAACAACACTATTTAATCATGCTTCAGGATCCAAGGAACATGTGGGCAATTATAGCGGCGTAACAGTTGATTCCAAACAGGCTAAGGTAAAACAAAACGGATATCATTTTGATGTTACCGATTTACCTGGAACTTATTCCTTAACTGCTTATACACCCGAAGAACTATTTGTCCGAAAGTACATATTAAATGAGCGTCCTGATGTTGTAATTAATGTTGTAGATGCTTCGAACCTTGAGAGAAACCTATATTTAACAACTCAGCTAATTGATATGGATATAAAGGTAATTGTTGCCTTAAACATGTATGATGAGTTGAATAAAATTGGAGATGAATTTGATTACATGGTATTATCAAAAATGCTTGGAATCCCTTTTATTCCTACAATAGGTTCCAAAGGAAAGGGAACAAAAGAGCTTTTCGACAAAGTGATTGATGTTTATGAAGAAAAAGATCCTATTGTTCGCCATATTCACATTAATTATGGAAAAAACGTAGAGAGTGCTATCGGAAAAATTCAAAATCATATAAATAAAGATGAACGATTATCATCAAGCATGTCGCCTAGATTCCTTGCGATTAAATTATTGGAAAACGACCACAGTGCAAAACATATCATACAGCATAGTGATTACCACTTTGATTTAAAAGAACAAGCAAAAAAAGAGAGAAGCAAAATTGAAAAAGAGTTTGGCGAGGACTGTGAAACCGTTATTACCGATTCGAAATATGGTTTTATTGAAGGAGCTTTAAAAGAAACCTACAAAGAAAGTCCATCGAAAAGGCGAAGAAAATCAACACTCATTGATTCTTTTATCACTCATAAGCTATTTGGCTTTCCGATATTTCTGTTCTTTATGTACCTCACATTCTTTGCCACATTTAATCTTGGCGAATACCCAATGGGTTGGATAGAATTAGGTGTTGACGGACTTGGTAATCTGGTTGACAGTTTAATGCCCGAAGGTCCATTAAAAGACCTAATAATTGATGGAATTATTGGCGGAGTTGGCGGTGTAATTGTTTTTCTGCCTAATATTTTAATCCTGTTTTTCTTTATATCCTTTATGGAAGACACAGGGTACATGGCACGAGCTGCATTTATTATGGACAAATTAATGCATCAGCTAGGCTTACACGGCAAATCATTTATTCCATTGGTTATGGGATTTGGATGTAATGTACCCGCCATGATGGCGACCAGAACATTAGAAAACAGAAACGACAGAATTCTTACCATGATGATTATTCCTTTTATGTCGTGCAGTGCTCGTTTACCCGTTTACATCCTAATTATTGGTACATTTTTCCCTGCGAACGCCACACTTGTTCTTTTTGGCATTTATTTGCTAGGAATTGTTTTGGCTGTTTTGTTTGCAAAAATTTTTAAAGCCAGCTTCTTTAAATCAAAAGAAGCTCCATTTGTTATGGAGTTGCCTCCATACAGAATGCCTACTCTTAAAGCCACAATAAGACACATGTGGAGTAAAGGAGTTGAGTATCTCAAAAAAATGGGTGGAGTAATTCTGATTGCATCTGTTATTATTTGGGCATTGGGATACTTTCCAATGGAAGTTGAGTATTCTAAAGATTACGATCAGCTAATTGCACAAACTAAGGCAAATCTGGACACAAAGATAAAAGGAGCATATCCTTCTGAAATAAAGCTCTGCCAGCAAGAAAGCGATGCTACCATTGCCAATTTAAAAAACAACAAACTGGAAGAAAAACAAGAAAAATCTTACATAGGGAGAATTGGCCAATTTGTAGCTCCGGTGGTTCATCCTCTAGGCTTTGACTGGAAAATGTCAGTTAGTATTCTAACTGGTATTGCTGCAAAAGAAGTTGTTGTAAGTACAATGAGTGTGCTTTACCAGGAAGGTGAAGGCAGCGACGAATCTAGTGAAGGGTTGAGAAATAAATTAAGAGAACAAGAATTTACAGGATCTTATCGAACCGGAGAAAAGGTTTTTAATAACCTATCCGCTCTTTCATTTCTGATTTTTATTTTAATTTATTTTCCATGTGTAGCCGTTGTGGCAGCAATTGGTAAAGAAGCAAATTGGAAGTGGGCAGCATTTGTTGTATTTTATACCACCACATTGGCTTGGATGGTTTCATTTGCAGTGTATCAATTAGGAAATTTAATCTTTCAACTATGAATTTGCAGTTAATTTTAACATATCTAATCATATTATATGCAGTTGCATACACCTGTTATCAGTTTGTACGTTTAATTCGAAAACAGAAAAAATCAGCTTGTGGTGGTGGAAGTTGCAGTGGTTGTGATTTTAAAAAGGAACTAAATAAGAAAGGAATTCAATTTGCAAAAGACACAAACCTAACATATCTTAAAAATTGAAAACCATTTAAAAGCTATACTTTATTACACTACTAATGAAAAAATATATCATAACACATAAAAAAAGGAACAGACACATCTGCTCCTTTTTTATATTACGAATTAAAGTTGCTATGCTCCCAATGTAGCAACCATAACAGCTTTAATAGTATGTAAACGGTTTTCTGCTTCATCAAATACAATAGACGCTGAAGATTCGAAAACATCCTCAGTAACTTCGATACCATCCATACCAAACTTCTGGTAAACTTCTTCACCAACCTTAGTTTCTCTGTTGTGGTAAGCAGGAAGACAGTGCATAAATTTACACTTTTCATTACCGGTCATAGCCATTGTTTCTTTATTTACCTGATATGGTTTCAACAAGTCAATTCTCTCCTTCCAAACTTCATCTGGCTCACCCATTGATACCCAAACATCAGTATATAAGAAATCACAACCTTTAACACCTTCTTCAGTGTTATCAGTAACAGTAACCTTCGCACGCGTTTCTTTAGCAATTTCAAGACATTGAGCAACCAATTCTTCTTCCGGGTGAAGATTTTTAGGTCCAACAATTCTTACATCCATACCCATTTTAGCAGCACCTACCATTAATGAGTTAGCCATATTGTTTCTAGCATCACCTAAATAAGCGAAAGAAACTTGGTGTAATGGTTTGTCACAATGTTCCATCATTGTAAGGAAATCAGCTAATATTTGTGTTGGGTGAAATTCATCAGTTAAACCATTCCATACAGGAACACCAGCATGCTTAGCTAACTCTTCAACAACAGTTTGACCAAATCCACGGTACTCAATACCATCATACATACGACCTAAAACACGTGCAGTATCAGCCATAGATTCTTTAACACCAATCTGAGATCCAGAAGGTCCCAAATAAGTTACATGAGCTCCCTGATCGTAAGCTGCTGTTTCGAAGGCACAACGCGTACGAGTAGAAGACTTCTCAAAAATCAAAGCAATGTTCTTACCTTTCATGGTTTGAACCTCGTTACCAGCATATTTAGCTCTTTTTAAATCTCTTGCAAGATCCAACATGTACTGAATTTCTTTTGGAGAAAAATCCAAAAGCTTCAAAAAACTTCTGTTTTTAAGATTGAAAGCCATTGTTATAATTTTTTATAGGTATAAACAAATATTCGTCAAAAGTAGAATCTTGAACCAACATAACAAAGTAAAGAAACAAGATTCTTAGTTTATTTTAGTTTTCGTACTCCATTGTAATTTTACTACCATACTTTCTGTCTTCAAGCTTAGTAGCTTCAGTAATTACTGACTTCTTACCTCCATTCTGAATAAACTCAAGACAAGCCCTGATTTTTGGGGCCATACTACCTTCTGCAAACTGTCCATCTTTCAGTAATTCAACAGTATCTTCGTAGTTCAAGAATTCAAGAACCTCTTCGTTTGGCTGCTTGAAATTTTTGTAGATATATGGCACATCAGTCAGAATATAAAACTCATCAGCTTTAATTCTTGCACCAATCAATGCAGAAGCCAAGTCTTTATCAATTACTCCTTCAACAGGACAAATTTGCCCTTCAACATCCTCATAGACAGGCACACCACCACCACCAACAGTAATAACGATATTGCCTTCACGAGCAAGTTTTGATACAATCTCCTCGTTCATCACACGCATTGGTTTTGGCGAAGGAACAACTCTTCTCCATCCTCCATCAGCTTTTACTTCTTCTTTAAAAATCCAACCCTTATCAGCATTCAATACATCAGCCTCCTCTTTGGTATATATTTTCCCTACACGTTTAGTTGGATTTTCAAATGCTGGATCATCTTTATCGACCACGACTTGTGTAACCAAAGTAATTACATCCTTCTTGATACCATGCTTCTTTAGGATATTTCTTAAGTTACGTTCAATCATGTATCCAATTCCGCCCTGCGAATCGGCAACATCAATATCCAAGGGCATTTGAGGAATATTGTACAATTGCTCTCCTGCGTCATTTCTCATTAGAATATTTCCAACTTGTGGACCATTACCATGAGCCAAAACAATATCATATCCTTCTTTGATAAGAAAAATCAAATTTTCTAAAGTATCTGTTGTATTTTCATTTTGCTCTTCAACAGTACCTTTCTGATTGCCTCGAAGCAAGGCATTACCTCCTAAAGCTACAACTGCTAATTTATTCATTACTTTTTGCTTTATGTTTTTCTTGTTAGTTTGCAAAACTAAAAAAATAAATTACAAAATAAGAAATTTTCCATTTTTTTGATTTTTTTTCAGACTCTGTTTTTCAAGGCATTACAGACGCATTTACTTTACTGTTTAATAGTAAAACTCCTAAAATCATGAAATTCAAACTGAACTGAAACCCAAACAACACTCGTTTGCAAACATCCAATTAAACACTGCTGTTATGTTTAGATATTACTCCTTTCTAATTTTAAACGCTTCTACATTAATTTCAGATTTAGAACCAAAAATATCCATGTTCGTAAAATTTTTCAATCTCTTAAGAAAACAAGGCTTATTTTTTAACATTTATTCTAGGATGTTTTCCTACATTTAGGCAATCTTGATGAACTAGAGACGCATTATTATTTATATCTAACCCAATTACTTTATGAGGCTAAGTGTAATCATATTTTTATCAGTACTAATCTTAAATTCTTGCAATAATAGATCAGGAAACCAAAAAAATGTTGATGAAGGAATAATTAAATACAATGTGAGTTACTTAGCCTGTGAAAAAGAAAACCCAATCGTTGCTCTTCTGCCCAATAATGTAGAATTGCGTTTTAAAGAAAATAACATCAGCCTGACCTCGGTAGGTTATTTAGGATTCTTTAGTACCAAGTTCATTTCAAATTTCGATTGCGAAAAAAGTCATATTCTGCTAAAGGTTTTAGATAAGAAATATAATTACGAGTTCCCAAAGGACGAAGTAGCCTTTATTTACAATCAATTACCTCCTGTAAAGATTAAGCATTTGGATGAAACCAAAACAATTGCAGGTTACGATTGTAAAGTGGCAAAGCTTTTTTTCAAAGATCAAACAATAAACCCTATTAAAGTTTCGTATACAGAAGAAATTGGTCTTGCTGATCCAAACAGAAATACCCCTCTTCATGAAATAAAAGGTGTTTTGTTGGAATTTGAAACTACCATGAATAAAATTAAAACAAGGTTTACTGCTGAAAATGTCAGTCTGGAAGTAATCAATCCGGAAGAATTTGTTGTTCCAAAAGATTATATAATCTCAGATAAAGCCACGTTAAAAAAATATCTTGTAGATTTCAATTAGTTATAAATGATTTAGCACAAAATTATCTTTCGAGTACGGTTTAAGTTGAGGATTTACGAGCCATTTTTATTACTTTTACATAAATTTCGCAACAGCGTGACACACTGAACACCCTGAAAAATAAACGGATGGCTGCAAAAAAAAAATCAAATACCAAAACTAAATCCAGAAGAAAAATATTTTCAAAACCTAAATTTTTAACTGACGAAAGAACACGCTTTATTATAGGAATTGGGCTTTCACTTTTTACCATCTACACAAGTCTGGCCTTTGTATCTTTTTTCTTTACAGGAGGTGCTGATCAAAGTAAACTTGATATCAGATGGCTTGAGCTGATTACTGATTCTGAGATTCGGGTTGAAAATTGGACAGGTAAAACAGGAGCATATCTCTCAAATTTATTCATCAACAAAGGATTTGGGATTGCATCATTTGCTTTTCTGTATGTGATGCTCGTTCTTTCATTGCGCACTTGGGGAGTAAAAATCCAATCACTTAGAAAAAGCATTCTATATACTGTACTTTTTAGTATATGGTTCTCTATTGGAATGGCATTTGTCTTTGTTGACTCTACAAGCGATTCTTTTCTTTTTCTTGGTGGGGTTCATGGTTTTTTTATTAGCGAATGGCTGGTATCAATTGTCGGAAGCGTTGGAACCTTATTCCTTTTAATATTAGCTCTGCTATGCATATTAACATTCGGTTTTAAAAACACAGTTGTTTTCTTTAAAAGATTAGTGAAAAGAAAAGCAAAATCAGAAACACCAATCCAGAAAGGTGGAAAACTCGAAGAAATCAACGAGGAAAATTCAAAGCAGTTAAATACAGATGAACAATCAATAGAAGAACAAGTTAATTTCGAACCTGAAGTAATTTTAACAAGCGAACCAGAAATTCAATCAGATCCTATAGATGAGTCGGAATCAGAGAAAGCAACAAATGACGATGATGTAGAATTAAAAATCGAAACCATACGTGCCCAAGAGGAGACTGTTCCGATTAATCAAGAACCACTGGAGGATTTTGACCCAACTCTGGATCTTTCCCGATACAAGTTTCCGACAATCGACTTGTTGGAAGATCACCAAATAAACAATTCGGTGGTGAGCAAAGAAGAATTGGAATCCAATAAGAATAAAATTGTTGAAACCCTTCGTCACTATAAGATTGAGATTGTACAAATTAAGGCTACAATTGGTCCAACTGTAACCTTATACGAAATTGTTCCGGCACCTGGCGTTCGCATTTCCAAAATCAAAAATCTGGAAGATGATATTGCTTTAAGCTTATCGGCACTTGGCATTCGTATTATTGCACCAATTCCAGGAAAGGGAACTATTGGTATTGAAGTTCCGAACAGAACTCCTGAAATTGTATCGATGAAAAATATTATTGCTTCGAAAAAATTCCAGGAATCAAAATTTGCCCTTCCTGTTGCATTAGGAAGAACCATTTCTAACGAAACTTATACCCTAGATCTGACCAAGATGCCACACCTTTTGGTTGCCGGTGCTACCGGACAAGGTAAATCGGTTGGGTTAAATGCAATTATTACTTCCTTGCTATATAAAAAGCACCCTTCTCAATTGAAATTTGTTTTGATCGATCCCAAAAAGGTTGAATTAAGCATTTATTCTACTATTGAGAAACATTTTCTGGCCAAACTCCCTGATGAAGAGGAGCCAATCATTACAGATATTCACAAAGTTATCACTACACTAAATTCTTTATGTATTGAAATGGACTCTCGTTATGATCTTCTAAAAAAAGCACATGCGAGAAATATCAAGGAATATAATGCAAAGTTTGTCAAAAGGAAGTTAAATCCAGAAAATGGACACAGATACTTGCCTTATATTGTTGTTATAATTGATGAATTTGCCGATTTAATAATGACTGCTGGTAAAGAAGTTGAAGCACCAATAGCAAGAATTGCACAGCTTGCTCGTGCAATTGGAATCCATATGATTATTGCAACACAAAGACCTTCTACCAATATCATTACGGGTGTCATTAAAGCCAACTTCCCTGCGCGAATAGCCTTTAAGGTGGCCTCAATGATTGACTCAAGAACGATTTTAGATAGTCCGGGAGCCAACCAACTAATAGGACGAGGTGATATGTTGGTTTCAATAAGTAGCGATTTGGTGCGTGTACAATGTGCGTTTGTTGATACTCCGGAAGTAGAGGCAATTGCTGATTTTATTAAAGATCAGCAATCCTACCCTACTGCTTTAATGTTACCTGAATATGTTGGGGAATCGTCGGAAAGCAGCTCCGGAGACATTGACCTTCAAAAACGGGATGCCTTATTCGAAGAAGCTGCCCGATTGGTGGTAAGTTCGCAACAAGGTTCAACATCTGGAATACAAAGAAGATTCTCAATAGGTTACAACCGCGCTGGAAGAATTGTAGATCAATTAGAAGCTGCCGGAATCGTTGGACCATTTGAAGGAAGTAAAGCTCGCCAGGTACTAGTTCAAGATGAATATTCTTTAGAACAATTACTGAATAACATTTCGAATTAGGTATGGCACAATAATTGAATAAAAAATCGAAAAAATAATAAAATCAGAAAAAATGAAAAACTTTTTTTGTTTCCTCTTATTAGGACTTATTAGTCTAAACCTGGCAGCACAAGATGCAAAAGCCAAAGCTATACTAGATAAAGTATCAGAAATCAACAAGCAATACAAAAGCATTAAAGCTGAGTTTATCTTTTCTATGGATAACGAAGAAGAGGATATTCATGAAATTTCGGAGGGAAGCATCCTGCTTAAAGAAAACAAGTATAAGTTACAATTAATGGGTGTTGACACTTATTTCGATGGCACAACAATGTATTCTCATATTATTGATGCCGAAGAGGTAAGCATTAAAGAGCCTGACGAAGACGAAGACGAATCTTTGAATCCTGCAAAAATCTTTTCGATTTACGAAAATGGTTTTACCTTTAAATATGTAAATGAAATAAATGAAAATGGTGTGAAACTGCATGTTATCGACTTGTTTCCTTCTGATACAGAACGTGGTTTTACACACATCAGATTAAAAATCGATAAAACTACAAATCAAATTAAAGCATTAAAATCGGTTGGGAAAGATGGAAATAATGTGAGCATTACTCTTAAAAAACTAACTCCTAATGTTACATTAAGCGATATGGATTTTGTTTTTGATACTGCTGCAAATCCTGATGTTGATATTAATGATATGAGATAAAATATTGTTCTTTCCAGAAGTGAATGAATCCTCTGTTTGCACAGGGGATTTTTGTGTCCATTTGATGTGATATCTATACCAATTAAAATGGTTGATAATAATTCAAGATCGCTATACCATTTCTATAACAAAAGTTTCGATGTACCTCTTGTTAAAATTGCAAGCTTGCATACTTGATTTGACAATTTTCTCATCTAAAAGAAAGCCTCGGAAGAAGTAAAAGTTAAGACCTGAGGGGCTCATTCGAAATGAGGCTCTCAACAGTAAACCACTATTAGCAATGAGGGAGGGTAAAATCCGCCGACAAAATACTCAAAACGAAAATGATCAAATCCATGCATAAAAATGATCTCGACGGGTTGAGAGGGCAAATTTCCATTGGCAATTTGCTCATATTAGGTCATGTAAAATATTGGTATTTTGTCTATCTTCGATGCGATAAATATTCATCCTTATGCAAAGATTTAAATTTTTTATATGCCTACTTTTAATTGGTATTGTTTCGATATCAAATACACAGGCAAAGCAACTTTCCGAACAATCAGCAGTAAGTCTGCTAACCTGTTCGCCAGGCGAAGAGTTGTATTCTCATTTTGGTCATTCGGCCTTGCGATTTCATGATCCTTTAAACAAAATTGATCTTGTTTTTAATTATGGGACATTTAATTTTAACACCCCAAATTTTTATATGAAATTTGCTCGCGGCAAGCTAAAATATCGCTTGGCTTTTTCTTCGTATCAGCAATTTCTGCCCGAATATATCGTATCGGGACAAGGTGTAACGGAGCAAATCCTAAATTTGGATCTTGATTCGAGAAGGAAACTTTTTCAAGCTGTTATAGAAAATTACAAGCCAGAAAACAGATATTACCATTACGATTTTTTATTCGACAACTGTTCTACACGAATACGAGATATCATTGAAGCCAATATAAATGGTAAGATCATTTACAAAGAAAATACAGATAAACCAAAAAATTTCTGGAATTTGCTCGATCATTTTATGGAACAAAGTCGATGGATTTATCTTGGCATTCATTTAATTCTGGGCTCACCATGCGATATAGATGCAAGTCCCTACCAGTATATGTTTTTACCTGATAATATGATGTATGCTTTTGCCGATGCTACTGTTTTAAATATGGATGAGAGGGTTCCGCTGGTTAGCCATACCAAAGAAGTTTTAAAACCTACCTTGGATTATAAAATGACTGAATGGTACAAACGACCTGGTTTTATCTTCGGATTATTTTCTCTAATTATTTTATTAAT
The DNA here is from genome assembly GCF_965230805.1 of Marinifilum sp. NCBI lineage: Bacteria > Pseudomonadati > Bacteroidota > Bacteroidia > Marinilabiliales > Marinifilaceae > Marinifilum > Marinifilum sp. Next base: position 627,204 of record NZ_OZ246019.1, read on the forward strand.
AAGCATTCGCACACTTACAAGTAAGCGCAATTATTTTATCATCGATCATGTTTTTTTCGGCGCAACAGGCATAGTTGGTTGGGTAATTGTTTTTCTGTGGTTTTTTACCGATCATCAGGCCACAGGACCAAACTGGAACATACTTTGGGCCTTGCCATTCTTTTTTCCTGTATCCAATATCTTACTGATAATGAAAAACATAACGTCCTACATTTTCTTCTATACAAGTTCGATACTGTTATTAATAATTCTGGCCACATGGCCTATCATTCCACAATCATTACCCAATGAGATTTTACCAATTGTGACCTTATTATTCATACGTTCGATCTATATCATCAAAAAATTAAAAATCAATTTGGTTTAATGGATACTCTGGAAATCAATCAAAAAAAATTTACTAAAACATTCAGAATAGGCTCTTTCGATACTGATTTTAATGGAAGAGCAAAGCTTACATCCATATGCAATTACTTACAAGAAATTGCTGGAATGCATGCTGACGCATTAAATTGGGGAATCGATAAATTGATGAAGCAAGATTTATCATGGGTTTTAACCCGCTTAAAAGTTAAAGTGCTAAAATACCCGAAATGGACAGATGAGATAAGCGTGGAAACCTGGCCAACAGGCATAGAGGGATTATTTGGAAACAGAGATTTTAAAATATTTGATCGCTCAGGAAATACAATTATACTGGCAAGTTCCTCCTGGTTAATCATCAACATTAAAACCAAACGCCCTGCTCGCCCTCACTCAATCATTGAAAATGCCAAATTCGAAAACTCCGAAAAAGTTTTTGAAACACCTTTACAAAAGCTGATTACAAAAGTAGATGGAAAACCCAAGATTAAAGTAGGCGTTCAATATAGTGATATTGATATCAATCAGCATGTAAATAACGTAAAATACATCAAATGGATAATTGATTCCTGTCCTTTGGAGCGATTAAAATCTGAATCAATAAATGAGTTGGAAATCAATTTCCTTCATGAAGCCAAATACAATGATCAATTATATGTGTACAACAATTGCAATGGAGACAGCTCTGAATCTCATTTTGAAATTAGAAATGATGACGATAAAATAGAGCATTGCAGATCAACTATCAAATGGAAATAATATAATACAACATGCAACAATTTTTATCCGGATTCGAATTCGCTTTTTCATATCTCATATCATTATCTTATTTTGATCATTTTTTAATTCTATTTCTATTTGGAATCGTTTTTCAATTTAAAGATTTAAAAAATATACTTTCCCTTTTCCTGGCCATTTGTATTGGAACCATTGCTGGATTTTTATTAGCCATTTTTAAAGTAACATTCTTTTCGATTGCAACAATTAAATTGGCAACGGCATTTGCCTTTCTTACTGTCGGAGTTCATCACATAATTTCCAATAGTTTATCAGCAAATGCAATTCGTTATAATTTCTTTGCTGCAATAGGGTTAGTAACAGGTACCGGCATTTGCTTTCACTACGTAAAAGGTTTTGGAAGAAGTATTCAATTTCTCCACACATCAGGTTATGGTCTTGGAATATTAGCTGCCTATTTCTTGATTTCTTTAGCAGGATTATTAATATCATCCTTAATTATTGTAGTTTTTAAAACCGACCGAAGAAGTTTTAACCTAGGCATTTCGGGCATAGGAATAGGCATCGCTTTGGTTCTGATCTATATGAGATATTAAAAAAAATGCGAATCGTTATGATTCGCATTTTTTTTAGATATTTTAAAATCCTTATACTTTATCTGTTAACTGATTTACTTTGCTTATTTCCATAAAGGAAACTCCTTTCGATGGACCAAAACTTCCACCGATAATAATCACCATATCCTCACCGGTAAAATATTTCTTCTCCATCAAAGAGTACATCGATTGCTTCACATACTCATCCCTACTTGCCAATAATTTTCTGTAGCCTGCTTCAACACCATAAGATAAAGCCAATTCTCGCACAACTCTTTTCGAATAACACAAAGCATAAACAGGAGAAGTTCCCCGATAGGCAGATAAATAACGCCCCGTCCTTCCTGTTAAGGTATCCGTAACAATGGCTTTAACAGGCAGCAATTGCGATGATTTAACTGCCGAACGAGCTAAAATAGCTGTAAGTTCCTGATTACTCGGCACAAAATTCTTTCTTGTATCAGGATACAATTCCTTTTCAACTTCAATTGCCACTTCGGTCATTGTACGAACCGATTCAACCGGATAATCGCCATAAGCAGTTTCTCCACTAAGCATTATTGCATCTGTTCTATTGTAAATTGCATTTGCAATATCACTTACTTCGGCTCGAGTTGGCCTAGGATTGTTAATCATGGAATGAAGCATTTGAGTTGCAATAATTACAGGTTTCTTGCACTCCATGCACTTTCTCATCATTTTTCTTTGAATCACAGGCAATTTCTGGGCAGGAATCTCAATGGCCAAATCTCCCCTGGCAACCATTACACCATATGCATGATCCAGAATTTCATCAAGATTATCAACCCCTTCCTGATTTTCAATTTTGGCAATAATTTTAATCTTAGAATCATATTTATCCAAAATCTTTTGGATTTCGATAACATCTTCCTTGTTTCTAACAAATGAATGCGCAATAAAATCGATATCCTGCTCAATGGCAAATCCAATAAAAGCCCTGTCTTTTTTTGTTAAAGAAGGAAGATTAATAGAAACACCAGGAACATTTACACTTTTTCTATTCTTAATTATCCCTTCGTTTTGAGCCTCTACTCTAAGAAATTTAACATTTTTCTCAACTACCAATAATTCCAGTTCTCCATCATCAATTAAGATTTTTTTCCCAACTTCTAAATCATCAACAAATTTATCGTAGCTAACCAATAAACAATTCTCCAACTCTTCGTCTCCTTGCTTACCTTTCATGTTAAGACGATCTCCACACTTTAGAAAAATCTCTTCATTAACATCAACAGTTCTTATCTCAGGACCTTTTGTATCAATAAGCAATGCTATCCTTTCAGATACTTCTCTCACATTATCAATTACTTTTTGAGCATCGGCATGTGTTTGATGGGCTGTATTAAGCCTTACCACATTCATTCCCTCTTCAAAAAGTTGGGTAAGAAACTCAACATCACACTTTTTATCCGAAATGGTTGCAATAATTTTTGTGTGCTTTTTCATAGAAACTCTTTCATTATTAGTTTTGGCATCACAAAGATAGTCAATATTACCACATAGGTGTTGGCAAAAGCGCAAAAGGAAAATTCATCAACCTAAAAAAAATCTTTTATCACACACAAAGCAAGTTTAATCCAAATGGGCTAACAATGCTTCTATTCCTAACCGATAGGAGTCCAATCCAAATCCGGCAATGGAGCCTATACAATCTTTACCTATAAAAGAGGTAGATCTATAAGACTCTCTCTTATGAAGATTCGATATATGCACTTCAATTACAGGGGTTTTAACAGCAGCAATTGCATCTCCTAAAGCTACAGAAGTATGCGTATAAGCACCCGCATTCAGAATAATCCCATCATAAGTAAAACCTATCCGATGTATCTCATCAATTAGTTCTCCTTCAATATTTGATTGAAAGTACTCAAGATTAATTTTTCCGTACATCATCATTAATTCTTCAAAGTATTTTTCAAACGAAACCTCTCCATATATAGATTTTTCGCGCACTCCAAGCAAATTTAGGTTGGGTCCATTAATTATCAAAAAATTCATCTTATCAAAAAAAATAAAGTTTAAACATAAAAAGCTTACACAAAATTTGTAACCTTACGTAATATTTTTTTAAATTGCACACTAGAATTATCATAAGGATTTTGTACCTTTGTTTGGTGTAGTAAAACTACAAATTATAAAGCAAATTATTACAACTATAATTACATACTAAAAACTGGATAAAAATGAAATGGACAACAACAATTGAGAATTTTAAGACCTATCTTACTCTAGAGAAGTCATTGTCTAAGAACTCGGTAGACGCTTACATTAACGACATTACCAAGTTAACCACTTTCTTTAGAGAAAAGAATATTGAGGTTGCACCAGAGGAGGTAGTTCTTCAACATTTAAAAGATTTTGTGTCTTGGATTAATGATGCAGGTACTAGTCCTCGTACCCAAGCTCGTGTAATTTCGGGTATTAAAGCTTTCTTCAAGTATTTATTGCTAGAAGAAATCATTGAAAAGAATCCAACCGCTTTACTTGAAGCTCCAAAAATTGGTCGTAAGCTTCCTGACACTTTAACAACAGATGAGATTGATATTTTGGTTAAAGCTGTTGACATGAATAAAGCAGAAGGACAAAGAAACCGTGCAATTCTTGAAACCCTATATTCTTGTGGACTTAGAGTTTCAGAATTAATTGATTTAAGAGTTTCTAACCTTCATTTCCGTATGGGATTTATTAAAATTCATGGAAAAGGTAACAAAGAGCGTTTAATTCCAGTAGGAAAAAAAGCTAAAAAAGAAATTAAATTATACCTTAGAAGTTATCGTGGTAAATTAAATATCGATAAGGATAGTGAAGATATCTTATTCTTAAACAGAAGAGGTCGTAAATTATCTCGTGTGATGATCTTTACTATTATCAAGAATCTTTCTAAGAAAGTTGGTTTAAAGAAAAATGTTTCTCCTCACACTTTCCGCCACTCTTTTGCTTCTCATCTGGTTGAAGGTGGAGCTGATTTGAGAGCTGTTCAGGAAATGTTAGGACATGAATCAATTCTAACAACTGAAATTTACACTCATCTGGATAGAGAATATTTGAAAGAAACAATCAAAAATTTCCATCCTAGATCAAAAGACTAAATAGTTTTCCGTTTCCTTATGGAAAGATGAAATAATTGTCATTTTTAGACCTCCAAGGATATTCTTTGGAGGTTTTTTTATAACTTTTATTTCGAATTCTTCTTGAATCACTTCCTCTCGATAGAACAACTTATATAATCATAACAGAACCCTATTTAGACCGAAGTAATTTTGCGCAAACGTTTGTAAAACATAGGAAAGACGCTCTGTTTTTAAACAAAAAAAGAGGGGAAAAATGAAATAAGAAGATTCTCTAGAGCCCCTTAGATCAATTTTCCCCACGGTAAAATTAGGAAAACTTACTGAGAAATAATACATTAAAAATGACAAAAAATATTTACATAGTAGGATTTGTTCATATATAGTTATATTTTTGGTGCTCCAAACCAAATATTAAATGTCACAATGAACGCTATTGAAGTTAATATGATTAACGATTTAAAAGAAACATTAAAAAAGCATTCTAACATTCAAGAGAATCTTAAAAGAGAATCTCTAATTGCTCAAGCAGTAGAAAACAAAGAAGCTGTTTTAACCAAGAATGGTGCACTTGCAACCTGGACACCTCCACATTCAACAGGTAGAAGTCCTAAGGATACATACATTGTAAAACATCCTCAAAACCAATTTAATATAGACTGGTCATCAGCCAATAATATCGACATGAATCCGCAAACGTTTTCGATGATATTTGAAGACGCTTTGAAGATGATTAAAAGCAAAAAGACGGTTTATATTACGGACAGAGTAATTGGTGCTGATTCGAAGTATGCATTGCCAGTAAAAACCATTACTGACAAAAGTTTAAGCCAGGTATTCATCGACAATATGTTTAGGCCTGTCCCAAACGATTTGGAAAAATCGGTATTCGCAAATGATGAGTTTCACTTAATTGCTCTTCCAAATGATAAGTTAAATAAAGATCGTTACAAAGGATTGGTTAGAGAACTTCCTAATGGAGAAACATCGGACATTTGTGTTGTTGTTGACTTTGATCAGAAGATTGGTATCGTTATTGGTTCGTCGTATATGGGAGCTATGAAGAAGTTGATGTTTACTGTAATGAACTATTATCTTCCTTTTAAAGGTGTTCTGCCATTACATTGTTCGGCAAACGAAGGAAAAGGAGGAGATTCTGCCCTACTCCTTGGTCTTTCGGGAACAGGCAAAACAACTCTATCAGCAGATCCAAACAGAGCACTTTTAGGTGATGATGAGCATGGCTGGAGTGATGATGGTATTTTCAACTTTGAAAATGGTTGTTACGCTAAAATGATTAATATCAAACCTGAAAATGAACCTGAAATCTACGAAGCCGTTATGCATGATGATGATTTCACCAAGCACGGTGCGATTATTGAAAATGCAATGATTTATCCAAATGGCGAGTTCGATTTCTTCGATGATAGGTTTACTCCTAACTCAAGGGCAAGTTATCCTCTTTGTTTCCTAAAAAATATAAAGGAAAGTTCTGTTTCAGGAAATCCCAAAACCATCTTGTTCTTAACCGCTGATGCTTATGGTGTTTTGCCCCCTATTTCAAAATTAACCAAAGAGCAAGCTATGCTTTGGTTTCTAATGGGATACACTTCAAAACTTGCAGGTACTGAAACCGGAGTAACTGAACCTCAGGCTACTTTTTCTCGTTTCTTCGGACAGCCTTTTATGCCCTGTAATCCCAATATTTATGCAGAAATGTTAGGTGATAAAATGGAAAAACACAATACAAATGTATTTTTAATTAACACTGGCTGGAGCGGAGGTTCTTACGGAACTGGCTCAAGAATTAAACTAAAATACACGAGAGCAATGGTGGATGCTGCCTTAAGTGGCAAGTTAAACGACGTTGAGTATAACGAAAATAAATTGTTCCACCTAAATGTTCCTGCCAGTTGTGAAAATGTGCCAACTAAAATACTTAACCCGATTAACACTTGGGCGAACAAAGACGATTACAAGAAAACGGCTGAAAATCTAGCCGGAAAATTTTCTGTAGATTTCGATCAATCTTATGGACAACATAATATCCCAAATGAGATTGTTTCGCAATGTCCTGGAAAATAATAACACTTCTTTTCTCATTTATAAAAAAGAGTCTCACTTGAGGCTCTTTTCTTTTCCGAAATATCTTTCTGTGACTTCATTTTTATCAAGATCTTCGTACATCATTCTGACTTCCGAATTATCCAGGACAATTTGAGTGATGCTAGTCGTTTTTATCTTTCCCTTTCTATTCATTACAAGGCCATTGTAGGCATCTTCTTTCCCTGCATTCTTGTGAAAGCGAAGTATACACTCTGAATTCAAATCCTTTTCGATGTTAAAATCTGTAAACCATTTTTTTCTCATTTCTTGAGCTAATTTATCATACAGAGTTGATGAAGACCAGATTTCAGTTTTTTTAGCATCAAGTTTTTTGTAATGAATCGAGCTACCATCCCATCTGATTTCTTCCAGGCTCAATTTATTTTCATAGCCTAACACAAGCATTGTGAATGGCTCAATTCCCTGGAATTGAAACTTTAATACAAATTCACTCACACTCTTGTAATTGGCATATTCCAATACAAGCAAGCCCCTACTCATTTTATATGGAGGATTGTGTTTGTGTTTTGCAAATGCACCATTCAACAAACAAATGCTATATTTTTTACTACATAACATCCAAGTTCCTTGACTCGTCTTATCCTTTGGGAAGATGTACTCAATATTATTATAAAAATATGAATCCGGAGGTAAAGCATTTCTTTTGGGGTCTTCATCTCTGTTCGTGGTAAAAACGAAATTATTTTCCCCTAGTGGTATATATGTTAATGTGCACATAAATCGTCTCTGTACCTAATTGTTGAATATGCAATACCAAAGTGTTTATCAAGTTTAATTTCAGGAAATTCCTTTTGAATTGCAATTCTTATAATTGCCATATGATGTATCGCATGTTCGATATTATAAATCAATTCTCTCTCAAGGTTAGTTGGTACCGAAACACTTTTTTTCTGAACATTATCATAGCTTACAATCAATTCAAGTGCCTTAGATTCCATATTAATTTTAAACCAAGTTCGAGCCCGGTTAAGGCGCTGTATTGCCAAAGCCAAATTGGTTTCCGTCTCAGAACAGTGGGTTCGATTGTCGTAACTTACCGGTTTATCTTCTTCACTTGCTTCTATTAAAATATCATAAAATTCAATAATGTGTCGCAAGTGTTTACCAATGGTATTTTTCGACAATAAATCCAACTTCATCGAATAATGACTTACATGGATGTTCTCGCATAAATGAATAAGTTGTCGCAAGATTTCAAGATTAGCTGATACAATTTGCTTTTGCATAGATATGATAGAAATGGTTACCAGCACAAGATATCAAATTACCAATATATATCATACTTTAACAATTACTTATTTGATTTTAGTGAACCACATTTTATAAACAAGAATTTATTACCTTAACGCATCCTTTAACTCTTTAGCCAGACAATTTATGAGTAGAAAAATTAAATTCCCTTTTGCTATATCTAAATGGTTTCATTTTGAATTTTGGCCATTTTGGTTCTTTTATTTACCAATGTTTTTCTATGGATTTTATCTGGCAATCAAAGCCAGATCACTTGCTTACTTTACTCCGGCAAATCCATCCATGCGATTTGGAGGAGCTTTTGGTATGGATAAAATGGGAATATTACATTTACTGGATAAAAAATATATTCCAAAGGGCTTTGTGGTGCACTCCTCCTTGCTGCAAAAAGAATTAAAAGATTTAATGACTGAGCACGACATAGATTTTCCTATTGTTTGCAAACCTAATGTTGGAGAAAGAGGTATTGGAGTTGAAAAAATAGATGATGAAACGGATGTTGAATCGTTCCTGAAAGACAAGAATGAAGAGATTTTGGTTCAGGAATTTATTGATTTTCCTATAGAACTAGGAGTTTTTTATCATCGCTTTCCAATTTCAGAAAAAGATGGGATAACATCTGTTGTAAGAAAAGAATTTTTAAGTATCACCGGCAATGGAAAGCTAAAGTTTTCGGAACTTGTAAAGGCAAACATCAGAGCAAATAGCAGAATATCCTACCTAAAGAACAAGTATAAATCAAAATGGAATCAGATTATTCCTTCGGGTATTAGCTATAAATTGGAACCCATCGGAAATCACAACAGAGGAACAAAATTTTTGGATGGCAACAAGCTGATTAATGACAAATTAGTATCGGTTTTCAGAGAAATATCAAAACCCTTGGATGGTTATAATTATGGTAGATTTGATTTGAAAGTAAACAGCATAGAAGATCTGTATGAAGGAAAGAACATTAAAGTGATTGAACTGAACGGTACAAACTCGGAACCTGCACATATTTATGATCCTGATTTCCCTTTGTTTAAAGCTTATAAAGAAATTATTAAACACATGAGACTGATTTACGACATCAGCATGGAAAACAGACAATTAGGCATACAACCCAACACTTTTAAGGAAATAATGACTGCGCTTTACAAGAGAAGTTTCCAAAAATGAGAGGATTTCATGTAATGAATATTTCCTCTCTTTTGAATTTATGTAGCGTAATTAAAATCAATTTAACACCCCCCAGTAGCACGCTTTTTCTTTTTGCGTTTTTTGATAATAGGTTTTGGTTTCTTCATCGTGCTGTTATTATTTAAAACGGTATTTCCCCCTCCCAAAGCTGCACTTGCTCCTTTTCTAAAGTCGTATTTTGCGATTTCATCGTCTGCCATAACAGATTTCGGTGCCTGAGGATTCAATATGGTTTCGACCCAGTAGTTTAAACCACCCTGCATTACAAAATTGTTCTCATAACCTAACTGTCGGGTAAGCATCCAAGCTTCGTTTGCTTTTAGGCTCCCATTCGAATAAAATACATTTATCTTCACTCCCTGATCGATATACTCTTCATATTCATCAGAAAGAATCTGAGTTAAAGGAATATTGATGGCTCCTGGCAAGCTGTATTTTTCAAATTCTGCCTGACTACGTACATCAATCAACTGAAGACCAGGGTCTTTTTGAATCAACATATCGGCAATTTCATCTGTACTAACAAACTGAGTTCCATCTTTTACTTCATCAAGTAATTCTTCGGCAGTTAATTTAAACTGCTTGGTAGTATTTTCTGGTATAGCTGCTATTATAATTCCCAATGGAACAAAAACCGAAGCTAATATTAATCTCATTTTCATTTTGATGATCTTTTAAACCGTTAATTTTTAGTACTCTTCGCGTGGAAATTTTTTCTCTGCCCACTCGCCGACCCAGAACATTGCAAATGCCATAATAATTAATGCCAGGGCAAACACTCCTCTTGGAATATCTAAAAGTTCATTCATTGTAGGAGTACCAATAAAGTTTGCTTTATACATTTCTTCAAACAATGGATATCCTTCAGTAAAAAATACAATCCCTAAAGTTAATCCACCAATAAAAGCCAAAGCATCTAACTTGCCAATTGAGATTGCACAGAATGCTGTCCCTGGGCAAAATCCACCCATTATAAAACCAGCCCCCATTACTACTCCACCAACAATAGCCGAAGTTATATAAGTTGGATTGATGTACACAAAATCCAAATCGATCCAACCAAAAAGACTGAAAAACAATAAGCCTACCATTGCTGTTATTGCAGCGGTAAAGAATACTTTTAGAACTGTTGTATCGTATCCGTAGAACATGCCTGCTAATTTTCTACTCGACGAGAATCCACTTCCTTCCAACACAAAACCAAAACCAATTCCAATTAAAAATGCAATTAACAAATTGGTATCCGGTGAAATTATTTCATTAACAATTAATGGTGCCATATTTTTAAAGTTACAAGGTAAAAGTAAAAAAGGTATAAGTAATTACCTCAATCATTTTCCCAATTACAATTCAATTGATTATATCCAGTTTTTTCTAAAGAAATACGCAAGCATAAAAGCTGTGCCGAAAATTGCAGCCATGGTTAAAAATCCTCCAACCGAAAGTACAGCCATACCGCTTAAGGCTGATCCACTGGTACAACCCCGTCCTAGTTGAGATCCAAATCCAAAAAAAACTCCACCCAGAACGGCAAAAATAATTCTTCTTTTTGAGCTAATTTTTGGAGAGTGTTCAACTTTAAATTTCAATCTTCCTGCTAGTGCTCCTGATAAAAAACCTCCTACCAATACTCCCAACAGCTGAAATACCAACCATGATTTCATCGGCTTTGGGTGTGTTTCATTGTACTCCTTGTAAAACCTTGTATTTTCGGCATGAGTTGGAGCTACCGTATTTACAGTGGATACAACTGCACTTTTAATTGCTCCACTCGCTCCCAATCCACGACCAGAAACGAAATTTGCCGCCAAAAGAACAAGCCCCAACAATACGCCTCCGATATACGGATTAAAATATTTTGTTTTTTTCACTTCGCTCATTGTTATAGTGTTTTTTAAAGTTTTTCGATATTTATATTAATAAAGCCATCGGCTTGCCTGACCTGCATAAGAGATAATAAATCGAAGCATTATGCTTCCGAACAATACCAGTACCACTGGAATTACAAGCGGAATTTTAAACCCTTTTAATTCCATTCCTTCAAGAATTGCAGGAAGTATCATTCCCAGAAATACAACGAAAATCCAGAATGGTACAGTATATTCACCGCCTAAAAATAAATTTGCTGCATCTATTTGAACTTGAGTACTTGCCAGAAACCCCATAAACATATGGATGATCAAAAACAATTCAATCCCAATTATTATTAAATCCAATTGTGCAAACCTTTTGCGTTCTGCCTTGTTTTTCGACATCCAAATTACAACTGCAGCTCCCGCTGATAAGCCTGATGCCAAGAACAGTGGACCAAGAATTGACGTATTCCATAAAGGACGAGCATTAAAAGCTGAGAACAGAATTCCAGTATAAATTCCAAGAATTGCCGAAGATATCAACATGATCCACGCAAGTGTTCTCTTGTGCTTCTTACAAAATGCTAACAATTCCTCAATTATCTCTAACTTCCAGTTCCATTTGGGAAATATCTCTTTAATATGAATCGCCGTCCATATCATTGATAATGGCGTAACAAGCATTAAGATCCATGCTCCCCATGACATTGGCGATTCCAAACGGATACTTGTATACAACCTCCAGAAATATGCCTTGTGATGCAAATCCAGAAACAAGGCAAGCAATCCAAGTATTAATGCTATGGGAGCAATTACAGGTGCGATTTGAACTGCCGTTTTGTATTCATTTTCTTTATTTCGAATGGTATATAATGCTGCAAAAAACAGTAAACCAGCAGCCAAACCTCCTAAAAACAGATAAGTTGGAACCTCCCAATGCCAAATATGTAAGTGAGGATCGATTAAAGGATTATTTCTTCCGCTTATAATAATTTCTTCTCTCATTTCTACAGATTAATTAGATTAGGAAATACAAGTGAGGTTTTGTACCTGCCTCAGGAATTAAGGTTTTGTACTTTCTTTTCCTCAAGATTTTAGAGACTTCGCTTCGAGTATCATCCAAATCGCCAAAATACATGCATCTGGTTGGACAAACTGCCACACAAGCGGGTTGCATTCCATTCCTGACTCTATGCAGACAAAAAGTACACTTGTCTACATATCCCTTGGGATGCACAAAACGAGCATCGTACGGGCAAGAGGTAATGCATGCACTACAACCTATACATTTGTTTTCTGTGACCAGCACAATTCCTCCTTCTGAATAATGACTTGCTCCGGTAGGACAGCAACGAACACAAGGTGAGTTTTCACAATGATTGCATCGTTCAGAACGTAATTCCATTTCCAATTGAGGATAAGTTCCATCCATTACTTCAACTACCCAATCGCGGCAATACCCGATAGGCACATCGTTTTCGGTTTGACAAGCTACTACACAGTCGCTGCAACCTACACACTTTTTAGTATCAATAGCCATTGCATATCTCATAGCCTAAACCTCCGATTTTTTGATATCTGTTCTAAATGTTACAAAATTTCCTCTCATTCCGGTTCCTCCCATTATAGGATCAACCATTACATTCGTTATCATTTGAGTATCACTTACACCTTTACCAAAGCAACGTTTCATACGCTTATCGGCATGACCGAAACCGTGTACCATATAAACTGAGTCGAAACGAATTCTTTCTGTTACACGAACTTTTATTGGAAAGTCTGAAACAACACCATCCTGATTTTCCAGATATACATACTGTCCGTTACTTAAGTACCATTCCTTTGCCACCTTTGGATTAACCCAACAGGTGTTTTCATCCATTAAATCGGTTAGATTAGGATTATTAGCCGTACGACTAAATGTATGCATTGGAGCCCTTCCGTAAATTAGTCGGTAATATCCTTCGCTTGGTTCCGGATGTGCAGTATAAATCGGCATTGGATCGAAACCTTCTTCTTCCAATGCAGTTGAGTACAATTCAATTTTCCCGGTATTTGTATTAAACTCTACATCTTCTCCATCTGCAAAATACAAATCGTCGTATTCACGCTGCAAACGTTTTACTCCAACTCTTTGCATTTCCTCCAGCGAAGTTCCAACTTGTTTCAGTTCCCAATCTATTTCCTCCTCAATGTTTTCGAAAGGAAAATAATCCTGTAGATCTAATTTTTTCGCTAACTCTCTGGCCATCCAGTAAGCTGGTTTCGTATTGTATAATGGGTTAACCGCTGGCATTCTTAATGCGATACTAGGCTCTCTTCCCTGCGATATTCTGAGTGCATCATATCTTTCCAGGTAAGTACATTCAGGTAAAACCACATCAGCATAGCCCGTAATTTCCATAGGCATGGTATCAACCACTACCATTAAGTCGAGCTCCTGTATTGCTTTCAGTGTTTTTTGCTGATCCGGTAGCGTATTAAGCAGGTTTGTTCCATTCACAATCCAAGCTTTAATGGCATAATCCATATCAGGACTTGGTATGGAAGCATCGCAAACACCAGATGCTAAGGCCAAATCTGCTAAGTTGTATTTACCACCCATTGCGTTGCGCCAGTTTTTCTTTGGCTTTGGAAATTCAGGCTGTTTGAAATGTGGAACTTCTGCTGTCTCTGCTTGATAAAAACCTCCACGTCTTCCCCAACTACCCAATAAAGCATTTAAAATCGCAACTGCACGCAATCGTTGAGTATCATCTCCATACCAGGTAACATGCCGTCCGGGATGAACAATTACAGCAGGAGCTGCATTAGCCATTTCTCTTGCTGTTTCTTTAATTTGCTGAGGTTTTATTGTTGTTACACCATATGCCCATTCGGGAGTATACTGCTGAACATGCGCCTTTAGTTGTTCAAATCCGAAAGTGTATTTTTCTACGTAATCCTTATCGTACAATTCTTCGTTGATGATCACATTCATCCATGCAAGCAAAAGAGCATTATCAGTAGCTGGTTTAATTGGCAGCCAATGTTTAGATTTGCTGGCAACGGTTGAGAATCTTGGATCAACGGTTATAATGGCAGCACCTTTATCAATGGCATCAGACATTTCCTGTACCTGTCCGTTGTGCATATTCTCACCTAAATGCGAACCAATTAGTACCAAACATTTAGTATCTCTGATATCGGTATTTTCAGGAGAATTTAGTCCTTGCCCGAAAGTAGCAATAAAAGCGACTTCACGAGGCCCCCGGCATTGAGCATAGGAAGGAGCCGTGATATTATTAGAGCCAAATGCTTTTAACAGTTTTCCGAAATACTTCCCTCCTGAACCGTGAGTAAATAAAGCCGTACTTTCAGGGCCATGTTCCTTTTTAATTTGCTTCATTCTTGAAGCAATGTATTCAAATGCCTCATCCCAGCTAGCTTCACGATAAGTTTGACTCCCTCTCTTTCCGGTACGAATTAATGGAGCTTTCAAACGATCCTCATCGTAAAACATACCTACTCCACCAGTACCTCGGGGACAAAATCGTCCATTGCAGTTGGGATCCAATTCATTTCCGATAATCTTCTTAATCTTCCCTTTGTCATCCTTATAAACCCATCCGGCACACTTCCAAAAGCATACTTCGCAATAGGTTGGAGTTCTGGTAAAATCGTAAGGCCCTTTGAAAAAAGACTTGTTATGATCTAGCAGGTTATTCGCCAAAGAATCAATAACTCCTCCGCCAAATATTGCACCTGCCGCACTTAAGGAGCTAATCTTAATAAACTCTCTTCTGCTCTTCATTTTGTGATATCTTTTTTAACACATCAACACATCTAGAAAACTATATCTATGCATGTAAACATATATCAAAAGAGTAACAGACAATATGCTCTACAACATTTTTCCTCGGATTTGTAATTGATCTAAACAAGCTAAGAAGTCTAAATCCTTTGATTTTAAGAGACATATAACTATTTAGATTTTCACTAAATTACATTCAAACCTCTTGCTCTTCGGCAGCAGACAACAAGATTCCTTAATATACCAATACACTATTTAACGTGAGTTCGACGTAAAATTCTATCCACAGAAAGTTATATTTGCGATAGACTTGCATTAAAAATTTGGAAAGAATAGCGGGCTATTTTGAGGAATTTTTAATGTGAAGATGTCGTAAAGAGAACTTTCCATTATGTGTTTGCCTGCTTTCGGCATAAATTTCCTCAAATCTTCTTGAAATATCCCGATATTCCTTCGAAAATTTGATAAAATTTCTACTCAAAATCAGTGCAAACTGTGAACGAATTTTACCTCGAACTCACGTTATTTACATTTCGATAGAAATTTTACTGTCTAATCACTCTTGCAACAGAAAGAAAAAAACAAATTACAAATTCCGTAATTCATCTGCTGAGTTTACATTTGATAAAATCGTTGGAGAATAATAATCCAAACCTTTTAAAACATTGAATTCAACATGCGGAATCAAGGATAATAATTTCATCATTTTATAATTCCCCTTTACCAGTTCTTTTTCGATTACTGAAAAGCTTGTGCTTTTAAATATTGAAACCAATGGCTGTTTCTTTCCAAATTCATCAACCGCATAAATAAGATCTGATGTTCCGATGTTTTTAAGCAAATCCTGATACAAGGAGCTTGTTACATTAGGCACATCGCAAGAAATTACAAAATAATAATCAGCCTTAACTTCTTTCATACAAGAATAAATTCCCCCAATCGGCCCACAATTCATTATCTCATCCTTAATTACCCGAAAATTTAAATAATGGTAGAAATCGGAATTGGAACTAACAAGCAATTCATCGCAAATGTTTTTAAGACAATCCACCGAGTATTCGATTAAGGCCTTGCCTTTCCATTCTACCAAGCCTTTCTCTGTTCCCATTCTGGAACTTTTCCCTCCACAAAGAATTATGCCAAGCTTTTTTGTCCTTTGAACCATATCCAAATATAAACAAGAAAGCCTAAGTTCAAGCTTCTGCTTTAAGATCTTTTAACTTTGAAATCAGTAATTCAAACACTATCTTTAGAATCATTATAAATTAAAAAACCGGAAAGTATGAAAAAATCAATCATTCTTATTTTCATTTTGGTTTCCGGAGTAATTTTCGGGAAAACAAATATGAGTGCAGAAAATCAATCAAAAAAAATGGAAACAGCAAGTTTTGGTGCCGGATGCTTTTGGTGTGTGGAAGCTATATTTCAAGAGTTGAAAGGTGTTAAGAAAGTAGAATCGGGATATATGGGTGGTGAGACTAAAAATCCTACCTATAAAGAAGTTTGTACGGGCGAAACAGGACATGCCGAAATTTGCCAAATCACATACGATGCTAATATGATTAGTTTTGAGGAACTTCTTGAAGTATTTTGGCAAACACACAATCCCACTACTTTGAACAGACAAGGTGCTGATGTTGGCACACAATACAGATCTGCAATTTTTTATCATTCGGAAGAACAAAAAGAACTTGCCGAAAAATACAAAAGGAAATTGAATGAATCGGGGGCTTGGGATGATCCTATTGTAACTGAAATTTCTCCTTCATCAAAATTTTATATTGCTGAAAACTATCATCAGGATTATTTCAAAAACAATTCTAATCAGCCATACTGTAATTTTGTGATTAAACCAAAAATGGAAAAGTTTAAAAAAGTATTCAAAAGCAAACTAAGGTAATTTTGGAGCTCTAAAAAAGTAGTTTTTCTGAATTCCAATGCTATTCTATTTAAAGGAGGGATTGAAGAGTCAAGCTTAAAACACGCAAAGGTTTTAATTCCTCCAATCTAACTTATTTTCCTGACAGGTTTTGCACACGTTTTCGAAGTTCATTTTTTTCATTCTTATCAAATCAAATAATTTCTTAACATCCAAATTAGAAACCAGATAAAGGGTTTGTTGTACTTTTATTATCGACAATTAAAAAATACAACATGAAAAAATTCACACACTTACTATTATTGTTCATGTTCACTTTACCTGCTATGGGTTCAAGTGGATATGAACAGAAAAAACAATTTCCCAATTTTGGAATAATACAATATTTCGCACCAACTAAAGACTTAACTCATTCTATTAATAAGCCTTTGATTTATTTGAATCAAGATTTTCTTCCTGGGAGCATTGTAACCCAAGATAACCAAATTATTAAGCCTGGTGGTTTACGTTATAACATTACCGAAGATGTTATCGAATGTCTTATCAACGAACAGTACGGTCGCATTTCATCACCTAAAAAGTTGCATAAAGTGGAGATAGATGGCATTTCGTATGTATACAAACATTTCCCTTATAAGGATAATTATATGAGTGGTTACTTGCAAAAAATACATTCTGGTGCTAAAAACATTTACGTAAAATACATCTTTAAACAAGCCAAGAATTATAGCGATGATTGGTTTAAGAAAATATTTTACGTAGAGGATGAAGAAAGTGGACTCAAAAAAGTGAATTCTCTTAGATCAGAGATAAATCGCATTTTCAGAGGCAAAGAGAATCTTGCAAATGCTTATATGAAAGAGAATAATTACAACTGGAAAAATGCTAATGATTTGATTCAATTGTTTAATTATATGGATAAACTTAATGCTGACAATGTAGCCTCGCGCTGAATCTTTCCGGTTTGTGTTCTTTTAAAATCAGACACATAAAATATTTCACGAGCCTGTTCATATTTGTTGAGCAGGCTTTTTACTTTCTGAAAAATCTCCTGCTTCAGGTTTGCATCAGCTTTCTTGGATTCTATCAGAAGTACCACTTTTTCGCCCAAATGCTGATCCGGAATCCCCGCAATAAAAAAATCCTGATCTATGGCATTCTCCAACTTCCTCTCAATCTGCTCGGGAAACAACTTGATACCACCAGAATTGATCACATTATCGAACCTTCCCTGCCATTCGAACTGATTGGCTTCTTTCAAGTCTACCACATCATTTGTAGCTAAGCTTTTACTTAAAATGGCCGGTGCATTTATTTGTAAACAACTCCGATGATCTACTGAAAATAAAGCATCGCCCATGGCCTTATAGTTGGTCGACTTATCTGGCCCGTTTAATGCACGAATGGCCACATGTGAAACGGTTTCGGTCATTCCATAGCCAATAAAACACTTGCACGATACCTCCTGCAATTTATTTTCCAAACTTTGATCAACAGCACCGCCGCCAATTAATAATTTCCGAACTTGTTGCAAACCGCACTTTAAGTTCAAGCTATTTTTTACCTGCAAAGGAATCATGGCTGCAAAATCAATATCAAAATCAAGAGTCTTTAATGGATGTCCATCCGGTGCAACCGGAATCAGGTTCAATTGCCACTCGAAAGCACGTACAATCATCATTTTACCAGCAATATAGTTCGAAGACAAACAAAAGAGAGCAGTCTGATCCACTTTAAAATTGAAAAACTCTCCCGTAAGTTTAGCCGAGTTCCTCATTTTTTGCTTTGATAAATTTATTTTCTTAGGCACACTTGTTGAACCGGAAGTTTTGGCTTTTACATGATCTGTATCATCCAACCACTCTAAAATAAACTTACAATAATCCTTCTCCCACTCATTGGTCGAATTGGCAATCCGATTTCTACAATAAGTCAAAAGCTCTTTTTCATTGTAGTATTTTCCGTTGATTGTAAGTTCTCTGTTCATTATATTTTATCCCAGCCTAAATTCGTATCGTACTTTAAAAATCCATTATCGATAATCAATGGAGAAGCAATATTGTTGGTATACAGCTGTCCGGTTCCCAATCCTTGAGGCATAGAATTGTTCAAAGTATAAGTCCATTGGGCGATTGCATTCAATCCAATATTCGATTCCAATGCTGAAGTAATCCACCAGGGAATATTCCTATCATTTGCCAGATCAATCCATTCTTGCGATCCTTTAATCCCACCAACTAAACTTGGCTTTAAAATGATATACTGAGGAGCTATTTTATCCAACAAATCAGCTTTAGCAGGTACATCATAAACTCCAATTAATTCCTCATCCAACGCAATTGGCAAAGGAGTATTGGCACACAATTCAGCCATTTCTTTTACCTGCCCTTGCTTTATGGGCTGCTCTATTGAATGCAAATCGAATTGCGCCAAAGCCTTCAATTTTTCCAATGCTGAATCGGGAGAAAAAGCACCATTGGCATCAACACGAAGCTCAATCTTATCTTTATCGAAGTCTTTACGGATAGATTCCAACAATCTTAGCTCTTCCTTAAAATTGATGGTCCCAATTTTCAT
Organism: Marinifilum sp.; assembly: GCF_965230805.1. Taxonomy (NCBI): domain Bacteria; kingdom Pseudomonadati; phylum Bacteroidota; class Bacteroidia; order Marinilabiliales; family Marinifilaceae; genus Marinifilum; species Marinifilum sp. The sequence continues at coordinate 646,652 of NZ_OZ246019.1, forward strand.
CTTGATGCAATCAAATCCGGTCTCTAATTTCTGTTCAATCTGTTCTTTCATAAAAGCAGGATCGCCCATCCAAATCAATCCATTAATGGGAATTTTATCGGTACCACAGCTAAAATCAGAAGGAAACAAGATTTTGGAACCTTTGGCTTTAAAATCCAAAAATGCAGTTTCCAATCCAAAATAAATCGATGGCCATTCAAGTAATCCTCCTTCCAAATAGTACCAGTAATCTGCAATCTGATCGCAAAGCTCTTGCAGCTTCTCTTCATAACCTTCCCGATCATCCGGACTTAAACCTTTAATCATTGAGCATTCGCCAATCCCAATCATTTCGGGATGATTATCGTCCCACAAACGAATAAACCAAGAGTCTTTTTCGGTTAAAATTCCTCGCGAAGTTCCACTTGGCCGTTTAAATTTTAGAGGATAATGGATGTAATCTGCTTTAAGCATTTTTTAGGCTTTTGGGTAATTTAAAGTAGTAAGCCCAAGCCAAAACTCAAGCTAAACAAGAGTGTTGATAAGGCTAATTTTTTTAGTTCCGGATCTAATTCCTGCGCTACTTTGTTTTTTGCTACAACATAAATGTGTTTCAATAGTAATGGCAAGCTAATCAAAAATAGTAACTGGTAAATTGAATTCCAGTGTATTAAAACATATGCACAAGCCGAAAGAATTGCAAATCCGATTAAAAACAAATGATATTTTTTTGCTTTTTCCGAACCAATTTTTACTACCAAGGTTCTTTTTCCGCTATTCGAATCATTTTCGATATCGCGCATGTTATTCAGGTTTAATACACCTACACTAAGCAATCCTACCGATGTTGCCGGCAATAAAATGCTCCAGTTTACATCTCCGGTGTGCAAAAAATAGCAGCCCACAACCCCGGTTAAACCAAAAAACAGGAATACAAACAGATCGCCAAAACCATTATATCCGTATGGATTATTACCAACTGTATAATTTATGGCAGCAGCTATGGCAAGCAATCCAAGACCTAACATGACAAATGCCTGAGTATAACTTAACAATTGCAAGGCTTCCCAAAGCAAGAATAAACCTGCTGTTAAGGACAACAGAGCAAACACAAATACCATTCGAATCATTTCCTTTTTCGAAATTACTCCACTTTGCACTGCCCTTTCCGGTCCAAGCCGATTTTCATTGTCTGCACCACTTACAGAATCACCTAAATCATTGGCTAAATTCGACAATATCTGTAAAAACAAAGTTGTTAAACTTGCCAAAAGAAATATTTTAATACTAAATTTTCCATCGGCAGCAGCCAATAAACTTCCAAGAAAAATATTAGAAAGTGCCAAAGGCAAAGTTCTTAGTCTGAATGCATGAACCCATGCTTTCGTTTTGCTCATAGGTAAAATTGAATTGATCAAGCTGTAAATTTAATAATTTTGGACAGACAAGCCACAATGGGGAAAGCTGTCATTCTGCCTCTACTCGCTTTCACAAAAAAAGCGATGCAATGCACCGCTCTTATGGTACAAACCTGAAATGCCAGGTATCTACCACCATTGATATGAAAAGTTATGCTTCTAATTCGGGAGTAATGGCATTGGCAAATTTCTTCGATAATTCGAAATATCTTTCCTTAAAATCATCGTGTTTGATGTATTCTTTGATCTGATTTTGCCAACCATCAGCTTCTTCCGATAATTCCATGATTCTTTTTTTATTCGCAATATTCTCGCTGTTCTTTTTCTCTTCCTCAACAACTTGGATGTATTGATTTACCCACTTTTCGTATCGAGTAAGAAAAGCTTCACGATCTTCGGGCTTTGAGTATTTGTTTACATTAACATCAGCCAAAACCTCACTATCAATCAAAGCTACAGCTCCTGCGGTTAACCCCAGTTTCTGTAAAAAACTTCTTCTGTTTGTATTTTGATTACTCATATTTTTCTATTTCAGACTAACAGGTCTTAAAACTACTATTTAAAATCAGTTTAAACAAGAATTCTTTGCAGATTTGTTACTCCAAATTGAATGAACACCATTTATTCCTAATTTATAACTCATAATTATTCACTATTTTCAAGCTCAGATCTATTTAACGTGAGTTCGCCGAAAAATTCTATCCACAGAAAGTTATATTTGCGATAGATTTGCATTAAAAATTTGGAAAGAATAGCGGGCTATTTTGAGGAATTTTTAATGTGAAGATGTCGTAAAGAGAACTTTCCATTAGGTGTTTGCCTGCTTTCGGCATATATTTTATCAAATCTTCTTGAAATATCCCGATATTCCTTCGAAAATTTGAGAAAATTTCTACTCAAAATCAGATCAAACTGTGAACGAATTTTACCTCGAACTCACGTTATTTACTGATGATTGTTCACCGATAACCGAAAACTGCCATGCCTCACATTCCAACACGCAAAGAAGCATACGAACTGCTTACCACATACACCAAAAACCCCGGATTGATTATTCATGCCAAAGCCGTTGAAGCATGTATGAGATATTATGCCCGAAAACATGGCGAGGATGAAGAAAAATGGGGAATTATAGGATTGGTTCACGATATGGATTGGGAACAATTCCCGCAAGAGCATACCCAAAGGACACGTAAAATTCTGGAAGCAGTCAATTGGCCCGAGGAATACATTCGTGCTATCGAGAGCCACGCATATTTAACCTGTACCAATGTTGTTCCGCAATCTTTGTTAGAGAAAACCATTTACGCCGTTGATGAATTAACTGGATTAATAAGAACCACAGCCTTGATTCGTCCATCGAAATCGGTTTTGGATGTGAAAGTAAAATCGGTAAAACGAAACTGGAAAAACAAACGCTTTGCCGCCGGTGTAGACCGAACAGTAATTGAACGTGGAGCCGAAATGCTTGGAATGGAAATTCCTGATTTAATTCATGATTGCATTGAAGCTATGAAGGAAGTGGCGGAGGAATTGGAGTTAAAGGGGAATTTGTAAGCTTAACTACAAGGCACGAATCCACAAATTGATTCCATTTAATGAAAACACTCAAATCATGCGACTTTTAACCTTCATACTATGGATTATTGCAACAGGCCTGGTTCTTTTGGATAAGACTACGCCTTTGGAAATTACCAATATAAAATTCTACTATTGTTTACTTCTTATTTCAATCACACTTCTAGCAAGTACAATTTTAAGATTTTGGTTAAAACTAAAAGGAGAAATACTAATCATGTCAATCACAATAAGTACTGCATTGCTTTTTTCTATTGCATATGCATTTACTTGGCGTTTGGAATGGAAAACTGAAACAATACTCTACAAAAATCTTCATCTTCAAAACCGAAGCATCGAATTTCAAAGAAAGGATCTTGGTGCCTTGGGATCTATTTCAAGAACCATAGATCGAATAATCATGATACCATATTTTGAATGGAACAAAGAAATATCAATAAACAAGATTGATACTGTAAGTTGGGAGATTGTCGATATTGAAGCAAGCAAAACGTGCTAAGTAAAGACTAGTGTAAAGAATGCTAATTCCCCGAACTAATTTTTTGACCTATTTTCCTTTCTACTGCGTTAAGCTTTTTCGCCGTAGCTAAGGCTATGCCTGTAAACCTTGCCTTGTAAAAAGAAAAATATTTTCAAAAACTTTAATTCGTTTTATTAACACTCTTCACACTAGTTGTAAGGCATTTAAAAAGCAAATACTTCTTATGTCCCCCTTCAATAGAAATAAGCATGCTATCAATATACAAGCTCATACCAGAAGGAAAACAATTGTTCAATCTTGTTTTTTCTTAAATCTGGGTTTCTGAGAGGATTTTCGTTGTAAAATGGATTGATCTGGATTTCTGAGCAAAAATTACCTTGTTTTTTTCGAAATCTGAGTTTCTAAGCGTTTTTACAAGGTATTTTCGAGAAATCTGACTTTCTGAAAGCAAATTTTATTGCAAAATGGATTGATCTGGATTTCTGAAAGGATTTTATCTTGTAATTTTTAAAATCTGAATTTCTCACTCCCATTTTCAAGGAAATTTTCGTTTCTCTGGATTTCTCACTCCAAATTCACTTGTAAAATTCATGATCGGAGTTTCTGAGCCGAAAATTCCTTGTTTTTACTCAAATCTGAGTTTCGCACTCCCATTTTCAATCTGAATTTTTATTCTTCTTGTTTTTTAGTGAAAATCTATTTTGTTAATACAAAAATCAATCAATTTAGCAATTATATGTTAAAATAACCACACTACACCACAAAAGTTTACCATTTTAAATATTTTATAGATTTTTCTTGCTTATTCAAATTCATTTTTATTAAGTTCACACTGCCCAACTTAAAAATAACTCTTAAATTTATCTTAAATGGATACAAAATTATTAAGCACCTGCACAGGAGGTGAAGCTCATGATGCCAGTAGTAACAGCCGTTCGGTTCTTTCTAAAATTGATTTTAGCGCAGACACAAACTTAACTGCAATTGTTACAAAGCTTGAATCAAAAGAAACAAGTCTGCTAAATTCCATCGGGATTGAAACAAAATCGGAATATACCGCTGAAGTATCGGCTCTGGATTCAATTTTTGATGACAGGGTGATCTGTTTAAAAATGTTTGTTGATTCTAACATGCATATGCAAGATCCTGTATTGATAAACAAAGCAAACAAAATTTGGAGCAAGATTGAAGCCAATGATCTTTACATGTACAAGCTGGGATATGAAGAACAAATGACCAATGCATTATCCATGTTTACCGAATTGGATCAGGAGGAATATCAAACCATGATGGCTGATCTATTGGGTGTAAAAGAGAGCTATGTTTTGTGCAAAACGGCTTATACCGATTTGCAAAATATGTATCGCCAAGGTCAGGAAGTAAAAGCTTTAAAAAAACAAATCATTCCTTCGAGTGTGATTAAAAAAGATGTAGTGGAAATTATCAACGACAAATTGCTTCCATATCTGGGCGTATTGGTAGACAACCATCCTGAAACATATGCCGATGCATTTGCAAAGATCAATCACTACATCGATTTAATCAATCAAAAAATCAGGACTCGCAGAAGTAAAGCTAATACCGAAGAAGATCCTGGTAGCGAAGAAAAACCTAGTAACAAAGCGGAATAAGTCATAAATTTTAGATGTTTTTAGGTAGAGGCAAGGCTGAAGGGTCTTGTCTCTTTTTTGTATGCAATTTTTCGAGTTAATTGCCTTTAATTTCTATCAATATTCGATCAAATTCGTCCATAAAAGCTTCAACCAAATGATACTGCTTATTTGTATTCTTATCAATAAAAACGATGCCTTCATCATTGCCAAACCTTATTGATGCTAATTTCAAAAATACAGACTTAATCAGAAGCGCACCAATAAAGTTCAATATCTGATGTTTTGTCATTCGATACAAACTCTTTTCCCCCCTTTCATTAATCTTACATTTCATATAGTAACGTGAGTTCGACGTAAAATCAATTGTTAATTCGTAATTCCAAACTTGTAATTAAATCTCTCTCCCATAATAAACATGCGAACACCACTCTCCATCCACATTGGCAATATTGGGCAAACAAGCCCAACGCTCGAAGCCAAATTTTTCCAATAATTTGATACTTGCCATGTTGGGTTCCAGCAAAATGGCAAACAGGTGTTTAATATGGTATTGAGATGCTTGTTTGATGGCAAAATCCATTAGTTGGCTGCCCATGCCTTTTCCTTGGTGATCATCGTGCAGATAATAGCTCACTTCAAGCGCAGTTTGCAGGGCTCTTCTTCCCTGTCGGTAGGGCGAGTAGCACATCCAGCCAATGATCACTTTGTTTTCTTCCATTACAAATACGGGATACTTATTGGGGATGTGAGAAGTGAACCATTTTTCACGTTCCTCCATGCTGATTTCTTCCAAATCGGCAGTGCAGTATCTTTTGCGAACAGCCTGATTGTAGATCTCGTTAATGGCTGGTAAGTCTTTTGGGGTGGCTAGTCGGATTTGCATGTTGCATACTGTCGTAGGGACTGACATATCATGTCCGATAATTAAATAAAATAAGGACACGCCATGGCGTGTCCCTACAGTTATATCATTTACCCTGGAAATTTTGGAAACTTCTGGAATTCGGGATCGCGTTTCTCCAAGAATGCATTTTTCCCTTCCTGTGCCTCTTCCATCAGGTAATACATCATGGTTGCATCACCGGCAAACTCCATTAAACCACGTTGTCCGTCCAATTCAGCATTCAATCCACGCTTAATCATACGAATGGCCATTGGGCTGCGCATCATAATGGTTTTACACCAGTCTACAGTTTCATCTTCCAATTTTTCCAATGGCACCACAGTGTTCACCATTCCCATATCTTCAGCCTCTTTGGCAGAGTACTGCTTGCAAAGGAACCAAATTTCACGAGCTTTCTTCTGGCCTACGTGGCGAGCCAAATAGTTCGAACCAAAACCGGCATCAAAACTACCCACCTTAGGACCAGTCTGACCGAATTTTGCATTGTCAGAAGCAATGGTCAAGTCGCAAACCACGTGAAGAACGTGACCGCCACCAATGGCATATCCGTTAACCATAGCAATTACCGGCTTAGGAAGCGATCGGATCGCCTTGTGCAAATCCAATACATTTAAACGAGGCACACCATGCTCATCCACATATCCACCCACACCTTTTACATTTTGGTCGCCACCCGAACAGAAAGCCTTATCGCCTGTTCCTGTTAACACAACAACACCAATATCGCTACGCTCGCGGCAAATGTCCATAGCATCCAACATATCAAAGTTGGTTTGCGGACGAAATGCATTGTACACCTCAGGACGATTGATGGTAATTTTTGCAATTCCTTCGAAAAATTCGAATTTAATATCTTCGTATTCCTTAATGGTAGTCCAGTTTCTAGTTGTCATACCTTCTGTTTTATGGTTTTAAAATAATTGATTAACACTCGATCGTTTATCGTTCTTGGGGTTTTAATCTCCAGAACGGCAGCTCTTTTATTGGCTGCATAGAATTCAGGCAAAATGCTTTCTACCTCGTTTTTATTTTCTGCATAAAAATAATCCAATCCGTAGGTTTCTGCCAGCTTATCTGCACGGTATTCCTGCACGGTCTCAAAATATTCTTCCAACTCCTCCACTCCCGACGGACCGGATATGAATCTAAAGATTCCTCCTCCTCCATTGTTGATGAGAATGATTTTCAGGTTTGGACTCAGATATTTGTTCCACAATCCGTTTGAATCGTAGAAAAAACTGATGTCACCGGTAATTAGTGTAGTGATTTTGCCATTCACAAAGGCTGCTCCCACCGCTGTTGATGTACAGCCATCTATCCCACTGGTACCTCGATTCGAGTTATAGGTAATTTGATCGGATGTCTTGAACAATTGGGCATATCTTACCACCGAAGAGTTTGCCAACTGTAAATTTCCCCCTTCCGGGATTTCTTTTAAAATCTTCTCAAAAGCCTTCATATCACTCCATTGCAAGCTGTCAAGATATGCCTCATGAATTCCAGCAACCGCCAAATCTCTCTCTTTCCAGAGATTTGCATATCCACTTTGTGTATGATTTAAGGCTGGCAACAACTGACGGAAAAATGCCAATGGCGAAACATCAATATGAGAAGTCAGATTCTTAAAAGTATCAATAAAATGATCCTCTTTCCCTACAAACCAATGTTCCTTTGGGCGATATTCGCGAAGGAATGCTTTGATCATTTTCGAAACCAACGGGCCACCAAAATTGATCAGCAAATCGGGCTGAAACGCCTTTTTTTCCTCCCCTTTAATGGAACAGATCACCCGATCGATACAAGGCAGAAATTCCTCTCCATGCAAATTGGCAACCGATTCGGTCATTACCGCTACATTTGGCTTTTTTGCCAATTGTTTCAGCAATTGGTTTAGCTCAGCTTGCCGATGCAGCAAGCCTGCCAGTACCAATATCTTTTTGTTCGAATTGAATACCTCTGCCAACTCCTCAACACCATCCTTGCTCAATTCATCTACCGAACTCACTTTACGGATAACCCTTTCATCCATGTCCGGATATTGTTTTACACCATACAAAGGCTCGCGCAAAGGAAAATTGATATGAACAGGGCCTATTCTTCCTGATTGTGCACGCGACAATGCTTCATTGGCCATGCGATTCAGATACCAGCAATCGTCAGGATTATTGGCATCCAATGGCAATTGGTAGCTGCCTTTAACAAAACCTTTGAAAACATCAGGTTGCGGTATGGCCTGACTATCATCTTGTCCAATCCATTCTGTGGGACGATCGGCTGAGATCAGCACCAAAGGCAAACGTTGGTAGTAGGCCTCAGCAACAGCAGGTCCGTAATTCAACAATGCTGTACCCGATGTACAAACCAAACCAACAGGTTTTCTGATTTGCTGGGCAATCCCCAAAGCAAAGTAAGCGGCACTGCGCTCATCTACAATCACCAAACTTTTAACTCGCTGATCTTTTGCAAAAGAAATGCTAAGTGGCGCATTTCTGGAGCCAGGCGAAACAATTACATATTCCATTCCTTTTGCCCAACAGATATCAATCAGTTCTTTCACTCCCTTGATATCCGAATAATTTCGCTCCATATTTTTTTGTGTGTTTCTTTTATCGTTATGCATCCTATATCCATAGGCTAAAAGCAAATAGGTTAAAGCTAAAAGCTCGTTTGAATACGGAAAACACTTTTACCTTTCTCCCTGCAGCTCTTAGATTAGTAAAGCCAAATTTAAAACAAATTCGCTTATTTAACGTGAGTTCGACGTAAAATTCGTTCACAGTTTGATCTGCTTTTGAGTAGAAATTTTCTCAAATTTTCGAAGGAATATCGGGATATTTCAAGAAGATTTGAGGAAATTTATGCCGAAAGCAGGCAAACCCATAATGGAAAGTTCTCTTTACGACATCTTCACATTAAAAATTCCTCAAAATAGCACGCTATTCTTTCCAAATTTTTAATGCAAATCTATCCCAAATATAACTTTCTGTGGATAGAATTTTACGTCGAACTCACGTTATTTAATTACTTTAAGCAAGGTTTGCGCCTTAAAACAGGTTTCCATCCACTCCTTTTCGGGGTCAGAATCAGCAGTAATTCCACCTCCAACAAATAGAGTCATACAGTTTTGCAGAACCTTCATACTTCGCAAATTCACAAACAAAGAAAGTTTTCCGTTGGCATAAACAGGCCCCAAATAACCTGCATAGTATTCCCTATTGTGTTGCTCCACTTTACGGATTAAATCCATTGCTTTTTCTTTTGGCAATCCACACACTGCTGGTGTAGGATGCAAAGCATGAGCAAAACTGGAAATCTGATCGAAACTTAAATTCGTGTTAGCCTTATATGCTGTTTTTAGATGAACAAGGTTTCCTGCTTGTGCCGAATAAGGTCCTTGTTTTTTGAAATTCTCAATCTGGTAGGTATGGAATAGTTCCTCAATGTATTCACTAACATAGGCTTGTTCCTGAATCTCTTTACTCTCCCATTCGACAGCATCCACCGCCCTTTCGCCTAGTTTTTGAGTTCCTGCAAGTGCTACCGTTTCAATAGTTTCTCCATCTGAATTTAAAAATCGTTCGGGACTTGCACCAATCCACAAACCGATACCGGGAATATCAAGCATGGAAACAAAAGCATCGGGGTAGGTCGAATTTAACTTTAGAAAAATTACTGCAGCATCCTTACGACCTTTGTCATTCAGAACCTGTATTCTGGAAAGAATCACCTTGTCTAGCTGCTTATCTTTCAACTCAACAATCATCTTATCAATCTGATCAAAGTAATCGGCTTTCGAACTTTCGTAAAACAATGAGTTTTCATTAACCTGATCAGGAAAATCTGATAAATCAGGAAAATGAGAAGAACTTGAACGAAGCTTAATATCCGGAGAAATGAAGTACGATGAACAAGAACCATCTGTATCAAAAGGAGCAAATACAAAGCCTTCCTTCCCTTTTAAATCTGATAAGTTGCAAAACTTAGATGGAACTGTTTGAATTCCAATTTTGATTTCCTCATCTCCAGGCAAAGCATAAGCATAAAACGAAAGTCGTTTTTGTATACACTGCTCTAAAAAAAATTGTATTGATTTTTCTTTGTCCTCCAATTGATTCATTCTTTACTTGTTAATGATCACATTGGTTATTCGGCAAATCGATACAAGTTTCTCTTGCTCGTTTACAACATTCACCTCAACGATATGAGTCATTCTGCCTTTATGCACAAACTTTGCCTTAGCGGTAATCTTTCCTTTGCGCAAGCTTCGGATATGGTTGGCATTAATCTCCATACCTTTCACATCGTAACTTTTTAAATCGGTATGAATAACGGATAATGCGCTCCCAACAGATTCAGCCAATGCCAAAGTTGCTCCTCCGTGTAATATCTTCATTGGTTGCCAATGATTCGAAGTCACCTCCATTTCGGCTACCAAATAATCATCGCCCATTTCTGTGTACTTTATTCCCAAATGCTCCATTAAAGTTTCGGAACACATTTGATTTAAAGTCGCTAATGCCTCGGTATTTTTAATCATTCTACAAAAATAATGTTTTCGTTAAGACTTCATGAATTATTTCAATCAAGTTAAAAATACTTAAAGTTGTAATTGTCTTAAGTTGAAAAGCTGTATTCCTCTCTCACTTGTTACTCTCCAAAGCTCATTTAACATCTTTTTTTGCACTTTAAGTACGTTAGGCATTTTAAGTATTTAAGGCACTTGTTTAGATCATAACAAATATCGAATTAATTGCTGTTGCCATTTCAAACTTAACATATGAGTTGCTTCCCTATAGAGCCAAAAAAAGCTCAATTAAATTGAGCTTTACCTTAGGAAAAATATCTTAATATAAATTAGCCAATTTTTACATTAACTGCATTTAATCCTTTTTTTCCTTCTACAACATCATAAGTTACGTTATCTCCTTGGTCGATTTTGTCGATCAAACCTGTAACATGAACAAAAATGTCTTCTTGTGTTTCACTGTTTTTAATAAAACCAAAACCTTTAGTCTCATTAAAGAATTTTACTGTACCTGTAGGCATTACTTAAAAATTTAAAATTATTACGTAGTAAATGTACGTAAATTGATTTAATAACTAAGCAAATATCTGATTATTTTCAATTTTATTAAAAAAGATTTAGCCTAAGATATACATTACATGATATTCAGTATGATATAAGAAGAGTTTTCAAAGGTCAAACCTTATAATAACGTGAGTTCTACGTAAAATTCTATCCACAGAAAGTTATATTTGGGATAGAATCTTAAGTCGAACTCACGTTCTTTAATTCTGTTTTTATTTTATTCCATTTGCCAGATGGAAACCACAGGATCAAAATAATCATGCTCTTCTCATAATAAAACTGGTATTAATCGAACTCGGCTTAGCACATCAGAATGATTCCGAAATGAATGTATAGCCGCTAATTTAGAAGTATTATAGGCATTTTTTCGAAACTCCAAGACATCATTTTAAGTATCTTTAGGAGAACGAATTTTTAGGTCGATGAACAGAATTAAGGATAAAGATAGAATCTCATATTGCGGAGTTAACTGCTCAACATGTCCTGTGTATGTTGCTACTCAAAAGCAACAGGAAAAAGTTAAGATCCGCATTGCGAAACTTTGGTCAGACGAGGATCATGAATACGAAGCATGCGACATTACCTGTAAAGGATGCCATGAACCTTGGGGGAAAAAATTTCACCATTGTATTGAATGTAAAGTTAGAGAGTGTGCAAGGCAAAAAATTTACGAAACTTGCGCCGAGTGTGGAGAATATCCTTGCAATAAACTAATCGAATTAAACAATACCCTAGACAAGAAAATTGCAAGAATCAATCTGGATGATTTAAGAAAAAATAATAAAGCTGGTTAATTCCAGCTTTTTTATTGCTTGTATAATAAAGGATGATCGAACCACTCGCCAACTGCTTTAAGGAAAAGATCCTTTGCAACTAAAACTGCAATGTAAATTCAGTACACCTATTGGGTTCAGAACGAACTGAAATGGATCCACTGTGCAAACTCATAATCTGTCTCGATAAATTGAGTCCAATTCCGGAACCCTTTTTCTTGGTTGTAAAAAATGGTGTAAAAACATTCTCTATTACATCTTCAGGAATTCCTGCACCATTATCTCGAATCATGATAAAATTAACCGGCTTGGCTTCTCCCGTGGAAATTGACAAGGTCTTATTCTCCGTTTCTTTCATTGCATCAATCGAATTTCTAACCAAATTAATCAACACCTGGGTAATCAATTTCTCATCGGCAATTAACTCCTGGTCCTTACTCTGAAGATGATAAGTAAATTCTATCTGCTCAGCTTTCAACTCTTCTTTAAACAGGGTTTCAATTTGCATGAAAAGTTTCTCCATCGGAATCAACTCGAAATGTGGCTTAGGCAAATGAGTTAAATTTTTGTATTCATCAACAAAAGCCAAAAGTCCCTTACTTCTTTTTCGAATCGTGCTTAAGCCCATTATGGTATTTGAAATTGTTCCCTCATCAATCCAATCATCTTTTGATTTCTCCTCATGGTTCTGATACAGCTCAATCAAACTACCGGATAACATAGAAATTGGACTAACCGAATTTGTAATTTCATGTGCAAAAACACGAATCAACTTGTGCATGGCATCCATTTCTCCTTTGTCAACTGCATTTTTGATATCCTGGAAAGCAACTACTTTTAAGTGTTCATCTTCCAGCCTAAAACTTGTAGCTTTAACTGCTAACTTTAAAATCCTGTTTTTAACCAGGTAATTCCTCAACTTTTGCTTGCCCGATTTTGTTCTTTTCAAAAAATCAGGAAACTCCTGATCGATACATTCCAAATCGGATATATTCGAAAAATCCTCAACCAAAAACAATTCCTTAAATGCTGAATTGCACAACTTCACATTCCCCTTTGAATCAAAAGCAAGAAGTCCGATACCAACCAATTCAAGAGTATGCTGAAAGAATATCAGATCCTTTTCCTTCTCTATTTTAACTTTACCAAAGGCATTAATGATGTGATTAAAACTTTGATGCAAATTCTTAAAGGCCTTGTCCTTTTTTTGCTCATTAAAAACCAAAGTTGAATCCTGATATTGAAAAGCATCAAAAAAACGAGACAAATCCCTGTTGGTTTTATTCACATAGTGCAATAAATAAACAATTTGTAACACCCAAAGTACAGCTAAACTGTAGGTGGTAACCACCATATATTCTCTTGAATGAACAAACCGAAACAGCACTGGCGTAAGGGATATTAAAATCACCTGCACTATTATTCCGATGTAAAACCGCCTATAAATCATACTTTTTGATTTTGTCGTAAAGGGTTGAACGATTAATTCCTAACTCTTTTGAAGCCATACTCATATTCCCTCCGGTAAACTGAATGGCTTTCTTAATCAATACTCGTTCATTTTCTATTAGATTAAAACTATCCGGCATCACTTCAGTTTTTTTAAGTGATTCCCCTATGATAACGTCCTCAGCATTTAGTTTTGTCGAATCATTTAAGATTACAGTTTTCTCGATAATATGTTGCAACTCTCTAATATTACCTGGCCATGCATGTTTCTCCAGCTTTGTCAGTGCTGATTTATTCATCTGCATGCTTTCCTTAGCATATTGCTTTGTAAATTTTTCAAGGTAAAATTGCGACAACTCTGCTATATCTTCTGATCGTTCTTTCAATGATGGTAATTCTAATGTTATGGTATTTATGCGATAAAGCAAGTCTTCTCTAAACAATCCATCGGCAACCATTTTAAGCAAGTTGCAATTTGTTGCAGCAACAATTCTAACATCAATTTGTACTGAAGTACTACCACCTACCGGAGTCACTTCCTTTCGTTGAATGGCAGTCAACAATTTCATCTGTAAGTGTAAGGGAACATTTCCAATTTCATCTAAAAACAAAGTTCCTCCTGATGCCAATTCGAACCTTCCCATTCGGTCTTCTTTGGCATCGGTAAAAGCACCCTTCTTGTGTCCAAACAATTCACTTTCGAACAAGGATTCTGAAATTGCCCCCAAATCAACATGAACAAATATTTGATCACTCCTGGTCGAACGCAAGTGAACTTCACGTGCAACTACCTCTTTCCCCGTTCCATTTTCTCCAGTTATGAGCACATTGGCATCGGTAGCAGCAACTTTATCTACTGTGTGAAAAACCTCCTGCATTCTTGGCGATTTTCCAATAACGAAACTTTTATTTTTGTTGATTTCCTGGTTTAACCTTTTCTGCTTCGACTTCAAACTCTTTATTTCCATTTTCGAACAACGAAGCTTGAAAGCCGATAAAAGAGTTGACAAAATATGTTTCTCGTCCCATGATTTCTGCACAAAATCAACTGCTCCCTCTTTCATTGCCTTTACAGCCAACTCAATATCACCATAGGCAGTAATAAATACAACACAGGCATTTTTATCGTAGTCTAAAACCTGCTTTAACCAATACAAGCCTTCATTTCCCGAATTGATTCCTGCACGAAAGTTCATATCAAGCATAATCACATCGTATTCTTCTTCGCGTAGTTTCGACAAAAGTATATTGGGATTATTAATGGTATCTACCCTTTCGAAATGCGCTTGTAAGAATAGTTGAAAAGCAAATAGCAACTCTTCGTTATCGTCAACAATTAGCAGTTTCCCTTGTTTAGGCATAAGTAGAAATTTAAATAAATGTTAAAGTTAGCATATTGTAGGCATTGACAACAGGGAGTGTTGGAATTTCCAACACAATAAAATTAGCTAAAATCACAAAACACTGAATATCAAATCATATTTTATTTGGCACATAAGTTGGCATCAACCAAACGTATCTTTAAAACTAAAAAAATGATTGTTACTAAAAACTTGTGTAAAATATTCAGAACGGAAGAAGTTGAAACTTCAGCATTAAACAATGTAAATCTAAACATTCAAAATGGTGAATTTGTAGCCATTATGGGGCCTTCGGGTTGCGGTAAATCCACACTTTTAAATATCATTGGCTTGCTTGATAATCCAAGCAATGGCCAGTACATTTTTAATGAAATTAATGTCTCTAAAAAATCGGAGAAACAAAGAACACAATTTAGAAAAGGTAATATTGGATTTATATTTCAAAGTTTTAATCTGATTGATGAATTGACAGTTTTTGAAAATGTTGAGCTACCTCTGATCTATATGGGATTGACAACATCAAAAAGAAAAACAAAGGTTAACGAGGTGCTGCAAAGAATGAACATTTCTCACCGAGCCAAGCATTATCCTCAGCAATTATCGGGCGGTCAACAACAACGCGTTGCAATTGCCAGAGCTGTAGTTTCTGATCCAAAACTTATATTGGCCGATGAGCCTACCGGTAATCTAGACTCAAATAATGGAACTGAAGTAATGAAATTGCTGCAAGAGCTGAATCAATCCGGAACCACTGTTGTTATGGTAACTCACTCAAACAGCGATTCAGAATATGCCAATAGAGTGATTCATTTGTTTGATGGTAAAATTGTATCAGAGAATAAACATCAGCAAAATCCAAAAGATCTTATCAATGAAGAATTATAATTCTTACTTTTAATCCAAACAAACTTTACAATATGTTCTTGTATAAACTCAAACTCGCAATAAGAAGCTTTGCAAAGGATAAGCTTAACACTTTCATTAATATATTTGGATTAGCTGTTGGAATGGCAGCTGTGATCCTGATCTCTGTTTTCATTCAATATGAATTGAGTTACGATAAGTTCAACTCCAAATACGATCGTATTTATCGCCTTGTTTCTCAATTGGGAAAAGAAACAGCACGTGATCATGCCATTTGTCGAAGAATAAACCACGAGGAATACAAGAGGAACATTCCCGGACTAGAAGAAATCACCCAATTATACAATGGGTGGAATTGTGAAATTCATCATAAAGATGAGAGGTTCTTCAAATTCAAATTTTATTTTGCAGATGACAATTTTACCAAGGTTTTTGATATTGATTTCCTGCATGGTAATCCTGAGAATGCATTGGAAGACTCTAAAAGTGTTGTTCTGTCTGAAAAAGCCGCTAAAACCATCTTTGGTAAAACGGATGTAATCGGAGCTTTAATTAAGGTTAACGGAATTGACTGCACCATTTCTGGTGTTACCAAAAATCTTCCTAAAAACTCACACTATAATTTTGATGTATTGGCACCACTAGAATATGTTTATCCTATTCACTCAAAATCGGGTCTTGAATTTTTTACCTATGCATTGGTAAAAGAAGGTGCGGATCAGGAAACTTGCTTAAATCATGTATTGAAGGAATACCGCAAGAATCTTGATGGATTTCAACAATATGGTTACAAAACAGGAGCCTATTTTCAAAAACTAAGCGATGTTCACCTGCGTTCTGCAAACTTGCATAGCATTGGTCCACAAGGGAATATCGATGTAGTATTCATCTATATTTTTCTGGCCATTTTAATTCTTTCCATTGCCATCATCAATTTCATCAATATCATGACGGTTCAATATGAAGGCAGAATCAAGGAAATTGGCATGAGAAAAACCATAGGTGCAACCCGTTGGCAGTTAATCAAATTATTTGTGGGTAAATCAGTACTTCTCACCTTTTTTGCTTTGATTTTGGGCATTATCTTGGCAGAGATCTTCCTTCCACACTTTAGGCAACTGGTGTACAGAGATCTTACCCTGGCTTACTCTTCTAACTTACTTTTAAGCATTGGCTTACCTGCTTTAGCTTTGGCAGTAGGTTTTTTATCAGGCGTTTACCCTGCAATATTTATCTCTCGCCCATCTCCTTCTGTTGCATTACAAGGTGGTGGTTTAAAAATGAATGGAAAAAACATACTCACCAAAGTATTGGTCATTTTTCAATTCACCGTTTCAATCACTTTAATTGCTTCTTTATTTGTTCTGAACCAACAGGTAAATTATTTAAAAAATGCAAATTTAGGTTTCAATCCTGAAAAAGTTTTAGCCATTGAGAACATGAATGCAAAAATTAACCAGTCCTATTTCTCCATAAAGGAAGAATTACTAAAGCTACCTTTAATCAGGTTTGTATCTGCTTCTGATCATATTCCAGGAGGTGGAACCAGTGGACAAGCATTTACTGTTATGGGTGAAGAAGAGAACAAACAAAAATCTTTCAACTCATACAGAATACAACCTGACTATTTCAAGACCTCAGGAATTGAAATTAGCCAGGGACGAAGCTTTAAGGAGACAGGTAAAATGCATGAAAAGGGCATTATCATTAATGAAACAGGTGCAAAATTATTGAAACAGAAAGACGTAATAGGCTTAAATGTTGAATACAAAGGCCACGCACAGGAAATCATAGGTGTGGTAAAAGATTTCCACTTTCAATCGCTACGCAATCAAGTAGAACCATTAATGTTTACCCACAATAGCTATGGCATGATTAGTGACATCTTGATTCGTTACCAAGGAGATGAACTACAACAGGTATTGGAAGAGGTTACCAATGTAATTCGCAAATTCGATCCGGGCTATGTATTAGATTATACCATCATTAAGGAGTTTAACAGAGGTAAATACAGGGCCGAAGAAAGATCAATGACATTTATTGGCTATTCATCCATCATATCATTGGTATTGGCACTACTGGGACTTTACGCCTTATCCCTTTTCATGGTACAAAAGAGAACCAAAGAAATCGGTATCAGAAAAGTAAATGGGGCAAGCATGTGGCAAATTACTTCTCTTTTGTTCTCCACTTTCTCGAAATGGTTGAGCATTGCATTTGTAATAGCAGTTCCTATTTCTTACTTCATCATGAAGAACTGGCTGGAACAGTTTGCCTATCATATCAATATCGATCCTATTTTATTCCTCATCGCTGGTATGATTACAGCCTTATTTGCCCTATTAACAGTAGGCAGACAAACCTGGAAAGCAGCAAATCAAAATCCTGTAGAATCTTTGCGATACGAATAATACAGCAAAATATGTTCTGGTATAAACTTAAACTATCCATTCGAAGTCTTGCGAACGACAAAATCAACTCGTTCATCAATATTTTTGGATTAGCTGTTGGAATGGCTGCGGTTATTCTAATTTCAATTTATGTGCAGCATGAATTGAGTTACGATAAGTTCAATAAAAAGTATGAACGTACATTTAAGCTTTTGTCATTGATGAATGACGCAGGTAAGGAACTGGTTCCTCATGAAATTTGTTTTAGGCTTACACCTGATAATTTTTCCAATCAACATCCCGAAATTGAAGAATTGACTCAACTTTTATTAGGATTTCGTCAAGATGTCAAAGTAGATGATAAAACATTTAATGGAATAGCATGCTTAAATTCCGACACAAATATTCACAAAATTTTTAGCTTTGAAGTAATTGCGGGAAATCCAAAACAAGTTTTCACATCTTCAAATTCAGTCGTAATAACAAAATCAACGGCACAAAAATTATTTGGAAAAACTGATGTTGTTGGTAAAGATCTGAAAATACATGGCTCTGATTTAGTAGTATCCTCAGTAATTGAGGATTTACCGAAAACATCTCATTTTGAATTTGAAGTTTTGTTACCTTTTACTGCTTTTCCAAATAGGGCAAATTCTACGAGTGTAAATTATCACACCTATATTTTATTTAAAGATCATATCAACTTACCCGAAGCACTATCTAAAACCAAAAGTGCATATGCGAAAATAATGAATGATGCATTTGGGGAATATGGTGAAAAAACGGATGCTCGTCTGCAAAATTTAACAGACATACACTTACGATCGGATTATTATACGGATTTGAAACCATCAGGTGATATTAATACTGTTTATGTGCATATTTTATTGGCTTGCTTAATTCTTATTGTAGCCATAATCAATTTCATCAATATAATAACCGTACAGTATGAAGGAAAAATCAATCAAATTGGTGTGAAAAAAGCTTTAGGAGCAGAAAGAATTCATTTGATCAAAGATTTTCTTGGAAAAAGCCTATTTATGGCTTCCATTGCCTTAGTAATAGGAATAATAATTTCGGAAATACTATTACCACATTTCGCCAACCTAATGAATAGAAATTTACAAATTGACTACCTCAACAATCAACTTTTATTCATTGGACTTCCTATTTTAGCTTTATCAGTCGGTATAATATCTGGCTTATATCCTTCAATTGTTATAAGCAAATACAACCCTTCCCTACTTGTTAGAGGAATTAGTTCTGGAAAAGGAAATGTTTTTTCTAAATCTCTTGTAATTTTTCAATTTGTTACATCTATTGTATTAGTAAGTGCAGTAGTAATATCTCAGCAACAAATATATTACATGAAAAAAGCTGATTTAGGATATAATACTGAACAAGTGATTGCAATCAATAATTTAAGTAAGAAACAAAGGCAATCCTACGAAGCCATAAAACAAGAACTTCTAAAAAATCCAAAAATTCAAAATGTCAGTGCTAGTGATCACTTTCCAAATGGAGAAGGATCTGGACAAATGTTTGTTTTAGATGGCTTAAGCGATGATCACTACAAAACCTTAAATGAGTACAGAGTACATCCAGATTATTTTAAAACACTTGGAATTGAATTTGTAGAAGGAAAACCTTTTGAAGAAGCTAACTTTGAAACCAAAAATGGGATCATAATAAATGAAACGGCAGCAAAATATCTCGATACAAAATCTCCATTAGGCTCTATTGTGCATTTTCATGGAGAAAAATATGAAATTCAAGGTATTGTTAAAGATTTCCATAATTTCTCGTTAAAAGATAAAATTGCACCATTGATGTTCAGTAAGAG
Source organism: Marinifilum sp. (assembly GCF_965230805.1). NCBI lineage: Bacteria > Pseudomonadati > Bacteroidota > Bacteroidia > Marinilabiliales > Marinifilaceae > Marinifilum > Marinifilum sp. The sequence continues at coordinate 666,394 of NZ_OZ246019.1, forward strand.
TTGGTATATGCAGCTTATTTTAATCAAGATAAAAGGCAAGGATATTACAAATACAATTGATGAGGTAAAAAAAACATTTAATTCATTTGATCCAGAACAGGTTAACTTTCATGTTTTTATTGATGATAGGTGTCGAAACCAATATCAGAAAGAAGAGCGTTCACATATTTTAATCTTATCCTCATCAGCTCTTTCAATTTTACTTGCTTTATTAGGATTATATGCCTTAACATTATTTATGGTTCAAAAAAGAACTAAAGAGATTGGCATCAGAAAAGTTAGTGGCGCCAGCATGTGGCAAATAACCTCTCTGTTATTCTCAACATTTGGTAAGTGGCTACTAATTGCATTTGTGATTGCTATTCCGATTGCATGGTATATTATGCAATATTGGCTGGAAGGTTTTGCATATCGAATAGAAATAGGTATTCTACCATTTATAATTGCAGGAATTGTAACAGGTGCATTTGCGCTTCTAACTGTTGGAAGACAAACCTGGAAGGCAGCAAATCAGAATCCTATAGAATCACTACGATACGAATAAAAAAATCCCCAAGGCACTCACCTTGGGGATTACTTTTTCTATTTCATTCTTACTGAATATCAGATTTAATTTCCTTGGCAATTCGTTCAAAAACCTCATCAAACTCTCCCACTCCATCAATCTTTAACACAGCATGCAACTGGTTGTATTTTTCTATTACCGGCACAGTTTTTTGTTCGTGCTCCTGAAGTCGCTTCACAATCTTCGAAGTTTCGGTATCGTATGGCATGCACCTATCGGTTTTGCTTCTTGCATCTAATCTGTTGATCAATTCCAAGGTGGGCACTTCTATTTCTATTACTTTTGAAATCGATGATCCATGTTTTTTCAGTAAACCATCTAAAATGTATGATTGAACCAAAGTTCTTGGAAAGCCTTTAAAAATAAATCCCTTTACCCCATTCGAATTTTCAATTTTCTTCTCGATCAATTGAACTACAATCTCATCGGGCACCAATTCCCCATTTTCATACAATTGTATAATTCTCTTGCCAATTTCCGACCCGCTCTTGATCTCATGATCCAACATTTGACCTGTTGCAACATATTCCAAGCCAAATGTTTTCGCAAGGGCAATTCCCTGTGAACCTCTTCCCGATCCCGGATATCCAAACAGCACCACATTGTACAAACTCTTCGCCAACTCTGCATTTATTATTTTTTGGATCTCCAGATTTACCTTGTCGATGGACTGGTTTCCATTCACACCATAATAAATTCCTTTGTCCTTATAAAATTGAAGAATGGGCAATGTTTTATCATTGTACTCTCTTAATCGGTTCCTAATTACCACCTCATTGTCATCTGATCGTCCCGAGGTTTTGCCCCTATTTAATAATCTTGTAACCGATATTTCTTCAGCCACTTCTAAACTAATCAAACAATTAAGAGAAGTATTCAATTTAATCATCAGGCCTTCCAAAATATAGGTTTGGATATAGGTACGAGGAAATCCATCAAACAAGAATCCATTAGCATCAGGATTTTCGGTGATGGTTTTCTCGATAATTTGCACAATGATTTCATCGGATACCAAACCTCCGGATGCTATGATATTTTGCGCCTGTAAACCCAGTTTTGTCTTTTCTTTGATCTCTTTTCTTAAAAGATCTCCTGTAGAGATATAAAAGAGATTGTATTTTTTGATTAGAAATTCTGACTGTGTTCCTTTCCCTGCTCCGGGTGGACCAAATAAAGCAATATTAAGCATAAGTATATTTTTAGTAGGTTAGAATAAATCAATTTAACTTACAATGTAGCACATATATGGCTTAAGTTCAAGAGCTTTTTCGATTAGCCCCAGTTCAATTAAAAATATCCGCCTCTTCAGGAAAACATTAATCCGCAATTAAAACCTATATTTTTTTATCCTAAATCAAAAAAACAAAAAGGCATTTCTACATTTTTGCAGCATGCTATTTTGTTTAAGACAAGATATTATTCTATTTGGAATTGTTTTAATTAAAGAAGATATTCGCATAAAAGAACAAGAGATCGGAACATGAGTAAGAGAAGGTTAACAGGAGAAGAACTTCACGAACTGGGAATTAAGTGGGTATACAAACACATTAAGGATGAATTTGAAGTACTTTCTGTAAATATTGAGTTTGATAAAAATCCACAGATACTGGCAAAGAAAAACGACGAATTACACTTTATTGTGGTAAAAACCAGTACTTATCCCGATGTGGGCTCATTAAGTTCGGTTGCAGCAGAAGAAATCATAAAACATGCCGATAAACACAAAGCCAAAATATTGTTTGCCCACGTTGGTGTTGCTAATGCTGATTCGCAAGATGAAAATGGAATGCAATTCCCCGAAAAAGATGGACAATACTACATCAACTTTTCCGGATTAAGCATAGAACCAAATATTCTGCTTGATCCAACAAACAATTAATTCAACAGTCATGAACATGAAAGAGGAATTCAAGCAAATTAGACACGAGTATGGCAAGAAAACATTACTTGAATCTGATGTGAATCAAAATCCATTTGAGCAATTCAAAATTTGGTTTTCCGAAGCCATAAAAAGCAACTTGCCTGATGCTAATGCCATGTGTTTATCTACAGTAAGTGCAGACAGCAGACCCTCTTCAAGAATTTTACTGCTAAAAGATTTTGATGATAGTGGTTTTTGTTTTTTTACCAACTACAACAGCCGTAAAGGAATCGAAATCGAAAACAATCCATATGGAAACATGGTGTTTTTTTGGCCTGAATTAGAACGACAAATCCGCATTGAGGGAAAGATCGAGAAACTGGACACAAAAAAATCTGATATCTATTTTAATGAAAGACCATTAGGGAGTAGAATTGCAGCTACTGTTTCTCCACAAAGTAAAGTGCTTAAAAATCGAGAAGAATTAGATCAAATGATGCAAAAATTTGCAGAACAGAATGGCGAGAATTTTACAAGGCCAGATTATTGGGGTGGTTATAAGCTCGTACCTTACTTGTTTGAGTTCTGGCAAGGACGAGAAAACCGCCTTAACGACAGAATTGAATACAATCTTGAAAAAAACAACTGGATACAACAAAGACTTGCCCCCTAAAATGACCCCCTTGATCATTGTTATTCTTTCGTTGGTATAATTATTCAAAAAAAAGAGTTTTTACAGGGTTACTTTATGCGTTTTTAGCGAATAAAACTATGAGAACACTACCCTTTAGTAGTTTTCTCTTTCAGTAAATTGTATGTAGTAAATTCGCCCTTCCTAGTCCTGGAAGGGTGTTTTTGTTTCCTGTATCTCTCTGCAAATTCTTCCGAAATATAATTATCATATCCCATACATACATGTTGCGATAACTCAACCGCAAGAGTTACCATTTCCGTAATATGCTCTTGTTTCAGATTCTTTATTCCATCTTTACGGATATTGGCAGCCATAATATAATAGGCTATGGAGGCATTGAAAGTATCACCGGCGCCAACCGTACTTATCGGATTAATTTGAGGAACTTCATATCCATATTCCCGATCAGCACAAACAACAACTCCATTTTTATTAGCTGTATAAACCAAAAGTGCTGAGGAGAAATCCTTCATCCAGTTTTTGGCTTCCGAAAGGGTATTTGCATTACAGATCAATTGAAAATCTTCATTAGAAGCCTTTACAATATTAGCCATTGCCATATTTTCCTTTATAAACGGAAGCACATCCTGCAATAAACTTAAATGCTGCTCCCTAAAATTCGGATCATAGATTATAATGGCACCCTTTTTTCTACATTCCTCCAAAAAAAGAATCAGATCGTTTCTAAATTCATGTTTTATTGCTAAAAAAGATCCAAAAAGTATGATATCATCTCTTTTTACATCCTTAGGGAAAGTAATGCACGACTTCATACCCTTTCTGGTTTTATAGAATACATAGTCGGCATTCTTTTGCTCATCCAAAAAAGCCAAGGCAAGATTTGAATTGGTATCAGAAAATCGAGATATGTTATGGATCCCAACCGAGTTCTGTTCCAAAAATTTAATGATATGAACCCCTACACGATCTTCTCCCAATTCACTTATAAAAGACACATTTACTCCCAACCGACCTAAACTAACCGAAGAATTTAGAAATGAGCCTCCTGGTCGGGGTGTAACTGACATATCGCTTTCAAAAACCAAATCCAAAACACAATCTCCAATGGTATATACTTTTCTCATTATTAATTTCTCTTTAAAGATTGCTACTAAAATAAGACTATAAATTTACCTGAGTTCGATACAAAGATTTTATTGATTTTATTCTAAAAAAATCATGAATCATAACAGTATTACCCATTTTAGAATGGAATATCTGGATCTCAGATCAGAAAAACACTCTTATTTTTTAAGAACACAATTCCGGCAATCCATTTTTCATCAGTGTATGGCTATTTCCATTAGTAAAATTATAACCCCCAAGATCAAAATAATCATTACCATGTTCGTTAAATAATTATTTTAATCATGCTCGTTTCGAATTCTCTAAAAATTATTTAATTTAGACTTATTCTATATAACGAATGAACTATCAAGATTAAATCGTTTTCGATTCATGCAATTATCATAGTCAAAAATCAGCAGGGGTAAATTAAATAGATTAGAACAATAGTGTGGAATGCAGGAATTTTTGACAAGCAAAAAAATAAAGTATTTTTGATTCCATCATTCCCTAAGCAAACAAAAATTGGAGAAATATGCAAAGTAAAAAACCAAGCGAAATTAAAAAGAAGGTTAAGGGAGATCAAAAGGATCTAATCCGATATATCAACCTTCAATTGGCTTCTATGGGTCAACCCATTTTTCAGGGAGAATCCCCGGAAGGGAAAAAGCAATTATCTGATACAAAATTTATCGAATTAACGGATAGCTTAATTCAAAACTACCGGGCAAAATCACGTTTATTGGCAGATCATCTGTGCCCTGCTGACCAACGTATACAAGACTTTTTAAATGATTATTTAAAAGATGTAGATGAGGATACAGCTCAAATCCCTACAGATACATTTATACTTGATCAGCCTGATATTGCAAGAGAATTAAGCTTGCCTCCCAATAAGGATGAACACATTACAGAACTTTTAAGTTCTTACAGGATTAAACAAGGTGTACTTCACAATCCTAAACACGACAGAAGAACTACCAAAGGTTCATTCCATATTGTTGATGGTAGCCTTCCGGTACCTCTAGACAAGATTGAAGTACCTAAAATCGCATTTTCAAGATTCATAAAAGCAGCTCTTAATCCCCCTGCTGAAACAAAACGTTTACCATTTACTGCTGCGCAGGAAGACAAGGCTGAAATGATGGTTTCTCTATTACTTCGCCCTATTGTATGTCCCGAAGTAAAAGGTGTTATCAGTCAGAAAACCATGGAGGTTCGATTCTTTGCTCCTGGTAGTTTGGTAAGTAATCTGGACTTTGTTGAATCAATTTTCGGAAATGCTGGCGATCCAAATATTCCTGCCAACGATGCTGGTTTAGATATTGAACACTGGACGGGTCATACAGGATGCATTATTTTGGCTCCTCACCTGACCAAACTTACTAAAAAAGAGTTGGGATTACCTCATTACGATAATGCAACTGAGCGTCAGAAAAAAGATGGTGTTTGTTGGATCAAGGAAGACGAACTTTACAACAATGGTTCTGCATTTAAATTAACTTGCCGCAGCGAAAACGGTGTGGTAATTACATTAATTGCTGATAACTATTTCGGATATTCAAAAAAAGAAATCAAAACGCAAATCAGTTTCTCGGCTAACCTTTACGGATTAGCAGAAGAAGAACATGCTGGTGGTGCCATTGCATTCCCCAGAAAGAACTTAGGTGATAGCTTTAGCGGATCGCTGTTCATGAAAAGCGTTTTGAAAAAGCAATATAGCTACGATGATGTAGTACAAGAATTTGGATCTACAATGGATGTATATCCCGAAGGTTTTGCAACTGATAAAGAGTATCCAAACATTTACTATATCAACGAAAATGCAAACATCGATCTTTACCAAAGCAAAGTAAGCTGGGAAAAAGATGGAAAAGAGCAAAGCATCAGATTGTTACCGGATCATTACTATGTGCATCCATCAGGATACAAATTGCATATGGAGAAACACCCATCTGCGCCTTCGTGGAGATTGGTTAGTACTGCATCCGAAGGAACATTCTGTCACAAGCCTTGTACTGTATCGGGTGGTGGTAAGTCAGAGATTTCAAAATCACTTTTAAATGCTATTATTTACAGCTCTTTCTATGTGCAAGACATGGAGAAAGATTTCAACTTAGCTGATAAAGTAATCAATCATGATTATACTCAACGCTGGAAAAATCATCCAGACAGAAAGGAACCTTCAAGATCATTGCTAAGCTCTGATCGTTCGTTAGGATCTGTGGTGAAACTATTAACGCCATCGAAATATTATACCGCTGAGTACAATAACTTCCTGAACACCATTCCTGATCATGTAAAAGCATTGGTACTGTTTGTGAAGAGATTTTATCGTCCGGAACGTACCGATAGCAATTGGAGAGATTACTTCTCGGTTGACGTAATCAATGGTAGAAAAGGACACGAACTGTTATTTAACAACCGCAAGATCGTAGCCAGTTACCTGCGTGTAGGGTTTGCCGATGACAACTCATGGTATTTGAACAAATTGCGTCAGGACTTTATTGCTGCTGCTAAAATTCAAATGGAGGATGACATTACAGCATCGGTTGTACTTCCTGCTAATCGTTTGAATCATTTAAACGAAGCATACGATAATCAAAGCGTTAAGATTACCACCAACTGTGAGAAGAGATTCTTCCAGCGTCCTGATGAAGCCATTCACAGAGGTTACGATAAAGAAGCAGAGGCCGATCTATCCATGAGAAATAACTTTACATCCAACTACGAGCCTTTGACAACAGAAGATGGTAAAGATTTAATTGCCGACGCAATTGGATTTGATTTATACACCAAACCAATTCAAGAAGTAATTAAGCAAGGAGCCGACAGTAAAAAAGCAAATTACTTTATCTCTCCTTCTCACCCTAGAATTGTTAACGGTGCGCCATCAAAAAATCCAAGATACCTGCAAATCAGACCTGATTTGGTAAATCCTATTGACGACCGCTTGGCTGATGTTGGTATTCGCTTAGCCAGAAGAATTCCATTAAATCAGGCTGTACATCATCCTGTAAATGCAGTTCTTCCAGGGCGCAGAAACAACCCGGCAGAAAAAGAAGCCGGTATTCGTGCATTGAGTGTTTACAATCCAATTCACTACCAAGAGTTGCCCGAGTTGTTTATGGACTTTATTTGTAGTTTAACTGGTAAGTCACCATCAACAACAGGAGCTGGTACCGAAGGTGCTTTAACAAAAGGTCCTTTTAACATGTTGTCGCCAACTTCTGATTTGAACAATGCCTTGCTTTCATATATCCTTACGGGATATCAGGGATTCTCATCGGCTGCAGGTTATGTAGGAAACGAAAACCGATTCGACCATGATGTTTCCTTATTGATTCCTGAATTGTGGTGTCGTTTGAAAGAGGAGAACCGAAATCCACAATTGTTGATTAAAGAAGGATCATTGGAGAAATTAGATGATTTCGAATATGAAGGAGAAAAAATCTATGCTTCTCGTTTGGGATATCGCATTACCGAAGAATTCTTGTTCCGCTATATGAACCGTATTTTCGACGAACCTCAAAATGTATTCAACGAAAGAATGTTGAAGCCAGAGATTCAGGATATGGAATCATATGTTGACGGAATTAAAAATATCTGCGAAGCACAAGAAAAAGTAGCCATAAACTACTTTAACGATAATAGTGTTGAAGCAGCTATTCCTCCTTTAAAGATTCTTTTAAGCATCATGGCTTACGGAGAATACGAAGGCAAAGAGATCTCAGATCCTGAATTGCGTAAACAATTCGATCGCGATGTGGTTATCAATTCTGATTGGTACAAAGAAAGATTGAAACGCAAGCAGCAAATTGATATCGATTTTTACGAGAAACAACTTGAATATGTCAAGTCGTTTATGGCTAAAAAATTGAACTCTGAATGGACCGAGGATTTAAGCCTTACCGATAGATATGAAAAAGCGAAGAAGGATTTAGAGCATGTTAAAACTGCTGAATATCTTGAAAGTTTAGTGGGTACAATTGGTGCCGATCCACTTTTTAGAAGAGAAGAATAATTTAAATTCGATAAGAAAATGAAAAGGGCGACTCATTAATTTGGGTTGCCTTTTTTAATTAACGTGAGTTCGACGTAAAATTCGTTCACAGTTTGATCTGATTTTGAGTAGAAATTTTCTCAAATTTTCGAAGGAATATCGGGATATTTCAAGAAGATTTGAGGAAATGTATGCCGAAAGCAGGCAAACACATAATGGAAAGTTCTCTTTACGACATCTTCACATTAAAAATTCCTCTAAATAGCCCGCTATTCTTTCCAAATTTTTAATGCAAATCTATCCCAAATATAACTTTCTGTGGATAGAATTTTACGTCGAACTCACGTTAATTAATAATGTAGATAAATAGGATGCGCTAATCTCTTTCTCTTCTCGACTCTTCGACTTTAAAAAAAGAGCCCGTGATATAGGGGAATCACGGGCAACAATTCTAAAGGGTTAATTAACCTACTAACCAACCTTTCGGTTGAACCTTTAACCAATTCCTAACTCTCATCAGGAATCAGAGTTTAAAGATAGAAGATTTTTTGGTATTTTAATATTTAATTGTCAGATAATGAGCCATTAAATAGATTCAACACAAAGCATAAGTGAATAATCCTGTTTTATAACACAACTGTAAAACAATCACATACAAAAACACTTGTTGGCATAATAAGCAGTGCATAAAAATGCATATTTCGCAAAATAATACAAGCAAAACCTTTAAATCCAACAAAAATATATGGCAAATTTATTTCGTTTTTATAACTCGGGGGATAGAATCGCGTCAATCGCATTCAAGATTATAATTGGCGATATGCACAAAACTTTCGTTGATTCTTATAAAAGATCAAAGAAAACATCTTCTTTCTGCTTTAATATCCATTTTTTTTTTAACATTCACACTTTGGTTGATTCCATCACTTGCTCGATCTACCAAGTAAATAATCGACATGTAGGGCACACCTGAATTGGTACTCAATCCGATTTCGCAAGTACGGCTATTGGAATATCCTGCCACAACCTTCGCCTCTTCGATAACAGGATGAAGCTTGCGAAGCGCATATCGATTTACCTCGGGGTAATTAAAACCCCTGTCGCCAGCAAAACCACAACATCCCACTTCTTCGGGAAGAATAACACTCGAAACACAAGCTTCTGCTACAGCTTTTAATTTAGCCGTTAAACCCATTTTGGTGGTTGTACAGCTTGGATGCACCGCAACTACTTCGTCAATTTTGCAAAACCTTAACTTATCCATTATAAAATCATGAATAAACTCAACAGGTTCGTATAGTTTTAATGATTTTGTCATTACTCTTCTCATGCGATACAAGCAAGGCGAAGTATCACATAAAACAGGATATCTACCATTTTCCGAAGCTTTTAACAATGCCGATTCCAATTCGGATGATTTCTGGTCGGCATGCTTTATTAATCCTTTACTTTCCCAAGGAGTACCACAGCATAGTGAACTCATTTTTTCAGGATAGATTACTTCGTAACCCGCTTTCTCCATTAATTTTTGAGTAACCATATGCAAAGGCTCTTGGTATGGATCTCCTTTAGCCGGTCCCATGGTTTGAGCAATACAGGATGGAAAATAAACTACTTTTAAAGGATTTTCGGGATAAATTGCTTTTGGTTTTGGTCCATTTATCCCTTTGGGCATTGCAGGAGTCCATAAAGGAATATTGTTTCCACTTAATTTTCTGAATCCTCCGGCCACATTAGCCAATAAAGAAGATCCCATTACATTATGAGCAGCATTCACAACTTTTAAACCGGTTCGAATGGCAGAACCTACTACCGAAAAGTGATTGGCAATCGTTCCACTAATTTTTTGAGCCCGGGGGGTATCCACATTTACCGACCGAAGGTATTTAATGTATTTACCCGTATCAATATCTACAGGACAAGAAGTTGCACACAAGCCGTCTCCTGCACAAGTCTGTTCGCCCAGATAAACAAATCCTTTCTTCAACTTCTTAAGCAAATCAGGGTTTTCGCCCGTACTTTCCAAACGCTTTATTTCGCGTTGTACAACAATTCGCTGACGTGCCGAAAGCGAAAAACCAGACGTCAAACAATTCACCTCACAAAAACCACATTCAATACACTTGTCAACAATATCATGAACAGGAGTTAAGCTTTTAAAATCTTTAATATAGCAGTCGCTATCATCATTAAGAATCACCCCGGGATTTAGTAAATTCTTAGGATCAAAAAGTTGTTTTACCTCTTTCATCAACTCGTAAGCTTCTTCGCCCCATTCATGTTTTACAAAAGGAGCCATGTTTCGACCTGTACCATGCTCTGCCTTTAACGAACCATCATATTTATCAACAACCAAATGTGCCACTTCCTTCATAAAATTCACATACTGCTCCCGTTCCTCCCGCTTATCGAAATTTTGGTTGAAAATAAAATGCAAATTACCCTCTAAAGCATGTCCATATATCACACCATCCTTATACCCATGTTTTGCAATCAATTTTTGCAATTCGGCTGCAGCCTCTGGCAAATCATTAATATGGAAAGCAACATCCTCGATAATACAAGTTGTGCCAGTTTCACGCAATCCGCCAACCGCAGGAAAAACACCTTTTCGGATATGCCAATATTTTGAATATTCCTCAGGCTTATCGGTAAACTCAATTGGCTTAAGCGTTTCGAATAAGGAGAGTAGCTTTTTTATTTCCTTGCAATTGTCATCCAATTCCTTCTGGCTATGCGCCAAAGTTTCCACCAATATTGCAGTGGCTCCATCAGGTAAATCTTTTATAAACGCCGGAATTCCCACAGAATCTTCCACAGCACGCAAAGCAATGCGATCCAGTATTTCGGCACCATGAACAGGCCCTGATTTCATGACCACCACCGATTGACAAGCAGTTACAATATCAGGGAAATAAATCATTGCACTCGCCTTGTGCTTGTGATTTATTACAGTTTTCATGTTCAATTCAGACATAAAGGCCAGGGTTCCTTCGGATCCAACCATCAAATTCACAATAATCTGGAAAGGATCATCATAATCGATAAAAGGATTGATACTTAAACCAGTAGTATTTTTAATGCTGTATTTGTAACGAATTCTTTTAGCCAAAGCTTTATTCGCCCTCACACGATCACGAATTTCTTCGATTCTGCGAATAAAATCGCCACAAGAATTCATAAAATCCTTTCGGCTTTGCTCATCGCCGGTATCCAGAATTGTTCCATCAACAAACACCAAACGAGCCGAACGAATTGTTTTGTAAGCATTTTCGTGTGTACCACAATTCATTCCCGAGGCATTATTCATTACAATGCCACCAATCATTGCAGAATTGATTGAAGCAGGATCGGGCCCCAACTTCCTCCCATAAGGCGCCAAAAGCTGGTTAATTCGGGCGCCAACCAAACCAGGCTGCATACGCACCTCTTCCCCATTTTTCAAGATTGTGCATTCTTCCCAATGTTTTCCCGCAAAAATTAGTATCGAATCAGTAATTGTCTGCCCGGCCAAACTGGTGCCTGCGGCTCTAAAAGTAACGGGTAAGCCATATTTATTGGCTAAAGAAAGAGCCTTTGTTAGCTCTTTCTCATTCTTAGCACGTATCGTAATTTTAGGAGTCAACCGATAGAAACCCGCATCTGTACCATAAGCCAAATTTCTAATTTCATCGGTATATATTCTTGATTTTTCAATGTCTGATTTGATCTCTTCGTAAAACTTCTTATAATTCCCTTCCAACATAGCCCTCATTTTTTTTACTCAAGCTTCCCAAATCACATTGGTAACTTGTATGACAAATGTAGTTTTTTTTCTCAAATTACTTATCCAACTCAAGCAAAACTTTTTCTATCCGCAACTTAGCTCTATAAAACATTAACAACTAGCAACAAACACATTACAAGCATTCAAACCATATAAACACAGTTTAAAACCATCCTTTAAACATGTGCTAATTTGCCATGATAACTACGAATAAAACCTACAGAAAGAAGTACTACCAATACAATGAGTGCCAAGAGTTTGTGCATTATTATTGATTTGCTGATGTCAGTATTCTGATACCAGTATCAAATCATGAAAAATTAAGCATATTCTATTTTTAATCGATCTCGGGTAATACCTAAATAATATAGGTTTACTATAACTGTTCATATATGATTTATATACCTTCTTAAATCCTTGATTTGTAAAAATAAAATGCAATCATTAATACTATTCGTATAATTTTTTAATTTATCATCCTATATTTTCATTACAATTAACTTTTTAATGATTCACAACACCATTTGTTTTGCGATTTTTTATTCGGTAGCAGATCAATTAAGATACTGAACGCTAATCCAATTAAGCTCAATAAGCCCATCGTTTTTCTAAGCGCTTAAAATACACCAAAGACTGTATTATAATCAAAATAAAATAATTGAAGAATAAAAAATCTGCTATTATTTATCTATAATCAGAATTATCAGTTAACATTCAGTAACACAATACCTTTGCAAAAATTAACAAAAATATTTTTAAAAAATATTTTTGATATTAACATATAATACATAATTTAATGAGCCGAAAATAAAACTAATCTTAACAGGCCGTATTTGTTACGGCCATAAAAACACAAAAAATGACAGAAACAAGCAACAACACAAAAACTATCGAAGAATTGGTAATGGAAATTCCAGTTGAGGAAATTACACAACCTACTATTCCAGTAGATGTTGTAATAAAAGAAGCAGGTAAATTGCACGCATTTGCAACCGAAGACAAAGAGGCTTTGCTTGCCAAAGGTGCTACAGAAGATATGATTGATGATATTAGTGTAAGATGAAGATTTTTGCTAGCCAAGCAAAACATTTGGCTTTCTGTATATGAATCCTCAATAAAAAACACCAAAGAATGGAGTCAAAAGATTGAAGAAGCCAGACTTTTACATCGCGAATTACAATACGATTTTCAGTTTGCATTAAGAAAGGATCGTGATGCATTGCGAGTTTTGCAAATTACTTTGGATGGCGATCGCGATTCTGATACTATAGTAGATTTAGGGAGTTACCCTCAACTTGCCTTAAAATATCCAAACGAACTAGAGGCAATCAAGTTCGATCAAAGTAAATTAGATAAAGCAAATGTGCTGGTAGAAGAATTACTGGCTTTGCAAGAGAAAGTAGATGGTGTACAAAACAGCACTGAAAGACCCGAGAAACAAATGCGTGACAGAGCATACACCTACCTAAAACAATTGGTAGATGAAGTTCGCGCTTACGGCAAGTATACTTTCTGGAACAAAGAAGAAAAACAAAGAAGGTACGCGAGTGAGTATGCAAGACAAAAAAATGAACGTAACAAGAAAGATGAAGAACATGTAAACTAGCTGAACACCCTAAATCTGTCGGTCTTTTTACTACAGGAGGGTGATTTTCGCTACAGGTGAGCATTTTTCGCTACAGGAGGGTAAATTTCGCTACAGGTGAGAATTTTTTGCTACAGGAGTATAAAATTTGGCTACAGAGGCCTCTTTTTCGCTACAGACGTGCATCTTTTCGCTACAGGCGTATACTTTTTCGCTACAGGCGTGCAAAATTCGCTACAGGCGTATAAAAATCGCCCTAAAGACACACAGCATTTTAACAAAAGAAGCATCATTACTCAATTATATACAACTAAACTAAATCAAACACCTCAAGCTTTTTGGCTTGGGGTGTTTTTACTAATTTATGATCTTGGGAATGCCTAGATGCTAGGGCTAACGCCCCTAAATTTAATAAATGAATACATCGCTGGTTAATTTATATTTAGTCCAATTGGCATTTTTACATCTTATTCTGCATGAATTGGTAAATTTGGGATTCTAAATCTCAAAAATAAGCAAGATGATAAATAAAGAGGAAAAACTTTATATCTGTAAGCCATGTGGCTATGTAATGAAGGAAAGCGAACTGCAAGATATCTGCCCTGCTTGTGGTTTGCCCAAAAAGGTGTTCGAACAATACAAAGAAAGAATGTCGCCGGGGCGCAGAAAAATATTACATCTCGACTTGCATCCGATTGCTGTTCATTTTCCTCAAACCACGCTGGTTTTTGCATTACAAGCTTTATTAATCAACCTTTTCTTCCCCAACTTTTATCCTGAAACTTTGTTAGGTACTGCAAAATTCACCGCAGTTATCTTCCCATTTACCGTATTGGGAGCTTTCCTTAGCGGTTTAATCGACGGAAAATTGCGTTTTAAATCACTTACAACTCCTATCCTAAAAAAGAAAATAATCTACAGCACACTTATGCTGATTGCATCAATCTTTACACCCCTTTTGGCATGGAAAGGCATTGACGATCTGGAAACGAAGATATTATTATTGATTTGTGGTAGCATTGCCCTTGTTTGCGGTATTGTGTTGGGTCATGTAGGTAAGCGATTGATGAATATTGGTATGGGTGGCGCTGTTAAAATTTGGGGCAGAAAGTTTTAATCGTCAATTAATCCTATGGAATAACAAAGCCTCCTTTTCAAGAGGCTTTTTTTATTTTTATAACGTGAGTTCAACGTAAAATTCTATCCACAGAAAGTTATATTTGCGATAGATTTGCATTAAAAATTTGGAAAGAATAGCGGGCTATTTTGAGGAATTTTTAATGTGAAGATGTCGTAAAGAGAACTTTCCATTATGTGTTTGCCTGCTTTCGGCATAAATTACCTCAAATCTTCTTGAAATATCCCGATATTCCTTCGAAAATTTGAGAAAATTTCTACTCAAAATCAGTGCAAACTGTGAACGAATTTTACCTCGAACTCACGTTATTATAAATCTTCAATCACATAAACCATTGTTTTTCTGGTTTCTGATGATAAGTTTAATCCTTTGTTGTTTCCTGAGCTGGTAAGACTTGCAATGCCTCGTCCAACATCTTTGGCTTCTTTGCCCTTTATCAATTCCAAATCATTTGCAGAATGTAAAATTTTACTTGCGGGCACAAGTATGTGTAAGGTTTCTGCAAGGAAAATGGTCAACAATTGATCCGCATCTTGTGTATCCAGAATTAATTTTCCCGTATCAGCAATTGCATATTCTGCCTCAATAATCGCATTTCTGGCATTGCTGATCTCGAAAGATTGTTTATGCAAGTCGATACTCCTGAGTCGAATAAAATCAAACTGCACATTCTCTTTGCTTGCTGCTTCAATAAATAATTCCTGATCAACTTTAAGAGAATCGTTACCCAAGTGGATTGAATTCGCCAAAAATGAATCCAAAAGGTCCTTTCTATTATCCATTAAAATTGAATCTTGACTTTGTGTAAATGTTCTGACTTCCATGCCTTTTAGATTTTGATTAAGAATATCATCCAAAAGGCAAAAGCAATGCCAAAAAAACAAATACAAAAGTTAAGAAATCAACACTTTATATATATGATTGATTTTCTTGACTTTAAAGCAAATCAACAAATCAGCTAACATGCTCTATCACATACAAAATGCTACACTTTCGTGTGATATTTACGCTTTTGTGGTAATATTCACAGTTTTAAGTGTGACAATTCTCCCCGATTGTGGATTTTTTTCACAATTTAAGATTACTTAACACCTATCAGACTGTCTTTAAATGTTGATTAAATAACGTGAGTTCGACGTTAAATAGCGATTGTAAAAATAAACCGACTTCCTTTTCCCGCTTCGCTCACTACCTTTATCTTGCCTCCATGTCTTTCGACAAATTCTTTACACAGAATTAAGCCCAGTCCTGTCCCGGTTTCGTTTTCGGTGCCATTCTGGGTAACTTTTTCATCAATTCTAAACAATTTTTGGATCTTCTCCTGAGGCATCCCAATGCCATTATCAGCAACTGTAATCTCGATAAACTGATTCAATATTCGTGAGCTAATCACAATTTCGCCACCTCGAGGGGTGAATTTAATGGCATTGCTAATCAAGTTACGAACCACAGCATTCAGCATGTTCTCATCAACATTTGCCGAAAGATCTTCCTGAATATTGGCGCTAAGTGATATTTCTTTCTGCTCGGCACTTCCTGTAAGTAAATTAACCACTTCATTCACCAAGTTCCACAAATCTATCTGTTTGGGCTTAAACGAGATATCACCAGTTTGCATTCGAGCCCATTCCAACAAATTTTCAAGCAATCTGTATCCCCTTCTGGCAGATTGGTTAATGATTTTATGAAAGTTTGCAAGCTGTTCTTGGCTTAAATCATTGGAATCGTTTACCAGAAAATCTGACGCACCTATTAAAGAAGCAAAAGGATTTTTTAAATCGTGAGCAATGATAGAAAAGAATTTATCTTTTGTGGCATTCAAACTCTCCAACTCTTTTCTTTGCCTTTCTATCATGACTTTTTGGCGAGTCAATTCTTCTTCCAACTGATCTTTAACCATCATCCTTTTTCTAATGTTCTGCAAAGGAATAAGAACATTGTCGATAATCTTGATCCCAAACTTCTGCTCAAGTTCACGCAAATTAGCCTGTGTACATTCCAATAAAATGGTATCTGTTTTAGCTTTGGCTGAGGCCGATCTTGTATCCGACTCGATTAATGCATACTCTCCAAAACTTCTTGTTTCCTCCAGCTCGATAAACACATGATCATTATCGTGAATTTGCACACAACCTTCGGCTATTACATATACCGCACCTCCCGGATCGCCAATGGTGAAAATAATCTCACCGGCAGCCACTTTCCTAAGGCTAACAATTTTCGATAAATAATGAAAGATCTCAGGATCTTGTTCCGACAAGAAATCCAGCCTTAATAAAAGTTCGGTTTTTGTCTGTAAGCTTAGAGTCATTTTATATTTACGATTTGGTGGTCTGTAAATTTATTTCTTTCTCAGTTAAATAAATAAAAATCTGAAAATAAAGACAAAAAAAAACTGCTGATAAATTCAGCAGTTTCAATTCTTTAAGTATCCTGATTAGAATAATTTAAATCCTAATGTTACATTGAACATTTTATTTTTCTTAAGGAATTCTGATGAAACATCACTAAGTCCAAATTCATAGTCAACATCTAAAGTTAGTTTCCAAACGTCAACACCTGCTCCTACTTTAGCATTCCAAACTGCACCTTCAAAATCTTCATCAACTTCACCCAATGTGCTCTTAAAGCTATCATCAATCTTAAAAGATGCAACTGGACCAGCAAATGTTCTCAGCTTGAAGGCTGGAAGCTTAACTAATTTATAGCCTAATAACATAGGTACATCCAAACTCTTTCTCTTAACATCAAGACTAAGTCCATCAACTTCAATTTCACTCTTACGTGAAACATAGTTCAACTCTGGCTGCAAATACCATTTGTTTAAATTAATTCTCAAAAATGCACCAAGCATCATTCCATTATCAGCTTTATCTTTTATGGTAGTAGCTGATGGAAATTCAGAATCGATTTTAGTACTTACCAAACCAGCATGTAAACCTAAATTTACAGGAGATGAAACTTGAGCGAATAATGCAGAGCTGAATAAACAGACAACTGCTAATAAGATTAATTTTTTCATAGCTATATTATTTTCATTTTTACGAAGTACTAATTTAAGAGTTTTTTTGACATTCATCATTAAACTGAAATTATTAAACGTGAGTTCGACGTAAAATTCGTTCACAGTTTGATCTGATTTTGAGTAGAAATTTTCTCAAATTTTCGAAGGAATATCGGGATATTTCAAGAAGATTTGAGGAAATTTATGCCGAAAGCAGGCAAACACATAATGGAAAGTTCTCTTTACGACATCTTCACATTAAAAATTCCTCAAAATAGCCCGCTATTTTTTCCAAATTTTTAATGCAAATCTATCCCAAATATAACTTTCTATGGATAGAATTTTACCGCGAACTCACGTTATTAATGTTTTAAATTAAAACACTCACCCCACCCAATTACAATCGGGCACAAAAAACCCGACCAAAAGTCGGGCTTAATATCTTATTATGATAGTATTACAAACCTAATTTCTTTTTCATTGTTTTCGACAAAGCATCTTTGTGAATCATGAAAGACATTGTTTTATAAGCTACAAATGGGTAGGAAGCATAAAAGTAACCGTTGTACTTATTGCTGTCATCGGCCCACGAGTTTTTCACAATAAAGAACTTATTATCCTTCTGATCTTTAGCAATACCCACAATGTGCATTCCATGATCGTCAGTTGTTGAGTAGTTATCGAAGGCAAGCTGACGCATTTCCTGGGTAATTACTTTTTCTTTAACCGGACCTGCATTACCACTCAATTTATCCGCTTTTTCAGTGTCAGAAAGTGATTCCCACTTCGAAATTTCAGAATCAGACATGTTCTTGGTTTCTGTTTCAGGAACAATTGCAATACCTTTTCGGTACATAAAGCCTTTTTCGCTAACATCAGAAGCCCAACCAATGGTATAGCCATCCATGATCGCTTTTTCCATAATTTCCATCATTTCATCCAATGGTACATTGTATACCTCATCCCACAACCAGTTATCCGGAACTTCGATAATGAATTTTTCATAAAATGGGTGATGAGTGTAAGATGAAATCTCGATATAATCATCAGCATTTAATCCAACATATTCATTCGCAAAAGACTTTGGAGTATACTCTTTTCCTGCATACTCAAACTTTTCAGGTTTTGCCCCTAAGTAAGAGTCAAGAATACCATCGAAACCTTTGTGCCATGCAGGAGTTAATTTCTTGTTTTTGTTTTTGATAACAGCCGAAACATAGTCATTTAATACCGCATCCAACTCACCATGAGTATGTCCTTCTTCACCATAGTTCAATCCTTTGTAAACTCCTTCGGGAACTAAACCATAGTTTTTTAACACATAAGTTACATCGTGAAATGCACCACCGCCTCCAAAGTTAAAGTTTCCGTGCATTCTTACATGTTTCTTTGCCTTATCTGAATAACAGTTATACACTACGAACATTTCCGAAAAATCCACCTCAGGTTTACCCATTCTAATCATTTCAGATTCAAGAAATGACAATCCTGAAAAAGACCAACAAGTACCGGATCTGTGCTGATCTTTTACTGATGTTGCAGGCAGTCTTTTAACATCAGTAAACTGATAAGCTTCTTTTTTCTTCACTTTTTTTTCACTAGCTGATGCTGAAAATACCAACCCAGCTGCTAAAAGTCCAACACTTAAAAATTTTAATTTCATCTTCTTATAATTTTATTTTCTATCAGATGCAACTCTCCATCAATTGTAATTCTGCCACTTTAATGGCAGGTTAAAATTCATGTTCGTTCCATTTGGTTGTAGATGTGTGTTCACCTGATAAACTTATTTCAGTTTCTCAAACATTGATCCATCAACCCCCTAATCAATCGATGATCAATTTTAAATGAACATATCACTTGATTTGTATCATTTCACTCAAACGGTTGCAAAAATAACAAAACCAAATCCTTAAACAAGAACTAATGTCAGTTTAACAATTATTTTAGGCATTAACCGGAGTTCGATTAAAACTATTCGCCACTATAAGTCAGATTTATTCATGATTTGCCTTAAAAACCCGAAAGAATATCAGAATATTTTGAAGAATTTTTAAAGTAAAGATTGTGTGAAGATGAGTTTTCAAAGATTTTAACTGCTATTGGAATAAATTTCCTCAAATCTTCTTGAAATATCCCGATATTCCTTCGAAAATTTGATAAAATTTCTACTCAAAATCAGATCAAACTGTGAACGAATTTTACCTCGAACTCACGTTAATTTAAGAAGATTTCTAACCGAAATCAGTGCAAACTGTAACAATATTTTTAGTCGAAATCAGGCAATTATACAAGTATTATAATCTTGGTTTTGATTAAAACTGTATTACATTCATCCCAAAAAAATGAGAACATCTGATTATACATGCTCTCATTTTCTTTTTGTAATAATTAGAAATCTAACCCATAACAATTTGTTTTCCTAATACCCCTTTCTTCTCTATTAAAGCGAGGCATGAATTTACGATATCCTCCTCAGCTAAGTTTTTGGAGTTATAGATTACATCGAAAACAGTATTTGGCAATGGTTCTTTATTGAAGTAGTTTCTTAAAACTTCTCTTTTTTGATCAATCTCCTCGGCATATTGAAGCATTTCTTCCATACTTAGATTGTAGATTTTTTGCAGTTGAGTGGCTCTCCACTCCAAAGGTGCTTGCAATTTAATATGGAACGATTTCTCAATCTCTTTAGTAAGTACCACGCCACCTCTGCCAATAATCACACAATTCCCTTTGCAAGCAAAAGAACGTACCACTTCGGCAATTGTCTTTTTAATTTTCCTGTCGCTTTGGTAATATTTACTAGACAATGCTGCCAAGATCTCATCCCAAGTCGTCTTCTCTTTTGAATTAAAAACATATTCAATTTTTGCAGGATCCAAGTTTAATTCCTTTGCCGATTGCTCCAGAATTTCTTTGGTTAAAACAGTCCATCTCTTTTTGGTTTTAACGCTTAATTTGGCAGCCAAACTATTTGCAATGTTAATAGCTGTGCATCCACATTCGCGTGAGATGGTAACAATAGGTCCTTCACAAAATGATTTCTCTTTAGGCTCAATAATTTTGGATTCGAACCTTTTCTCCATGTATTTTAATAAAACATTGTCCATATCCACCTCCTAATTAGTTAGTTCAACACTTTATAATTTAAGCTATTTTGCTCACAAATGAAAATGAATGGCTTGGATCTTGTTAGAATAGAGTGATTCTTTAAAAGAAGAGTTCTTTAATTTTATAAATTTGTAA
Organism: Marinifilum sp.; assembly: GCF_965230805.1. Lineage (NCBI taxonomy): Bacteria > Pseudomonadati > Bacteroidota > Bacteroidia > Marinilabiliales > Marinifilaceae > Marinifilum > Marinifilum sp. The sequence continues at coordinate 687,321 of NZ_OZ246019.1, forward strand.
TTCATAAATAAAGCATACCAAAATAGAATACTATGCGCAATAATTTTCTTCTGGGTATTTTCACCCTCTTGATATCATTACATCCCATTCTATCCAAGGCTCAGCTAAACACCAATAATATTTTCGATAAAGGTCGAAATGCAATTTATTTTGATGATTATACCGAAGCCATTAACAAGTTTAATGATATTATCAGAGTAAAATCTTACTTGCCTGAACCGTATTTCTTTCGAGGTCTTGCAAAATCGCACCTTGAAGATTATAATGGTGCGATTGTGGATTATACAAAGGCCATTGAGTTAAATCCAAATTATACTTTTGCATTTTTATATCGGGGAATTGCTAAAAATGCACTCAAAAGATTTGAAGATGCCTTAAACGATTTTGACAGAGCATTGGAATTCAAACCTAACATGGCTGACATATATTTTAGCAAAGCCAATAGTTTACTATCCCTTAAACAATATAAAAAAGCAGAAAAAAATTACTCAAAAGCAATTTATATTGATCCTGAAATAATGGGTGCATATCTCAATCGTTCAATAGCACGTGAAAATCTGGATGATATTGATGGAGCAATAAAAGATTGCAATAAAGCAATTCAATTAAACAACTTCTCGGCTCATGCGTTTGGTAACAGAGGTTACCTTAAATTTAAAAAAGAAGATTACGATGAAGCTATTAAAGACTATAACCGGGCTTTAAAAATTGAGCCGGAAAACACAAGAGTTCTTATGGCCAGAGCTTTTACAAATTACAAAATGAAAGATTTAAAGGGTACAATGAAAGATTACAATAAAGTACTCGAAATTGATCCGAATAATGCACACTGCTACTACAACAGAGCTTTACTAAAATCAGAAATTGGTGATTACAATTCAGCCATCGAAGATTTTAATAGTGTATTGGAAATGAACCCTGATAACATGTTGATTTATTTCAATCGAGGATTTGTGAAAACCGACATTGGTGATTTATATGGAGCCATGGCTGATTTTAGCACTGCCATTAGAATTTATCCTGATTTTGCAAAAGCATATCTGGCAAGAGCATCGGTAAAACGTGATTTAAATGATGAAAAAGGCGCAATGAAAGATCGCTATCAGGCACTCCAAATCATCGACAGATATAAGAAAATGAAAAACGATGGTAAAATGTCGGCATTTGTTGATACAACCGAAAACTTTCAGCGTTTAATTGATTTGAACTCAAGGGAATCATTTACAGAAGAAGTTATTAAAGGAAAAGTGCAAAATAAGCGCGTAAACATTGAGTTGGAAGACAATTTTCACATAACACATTTAAGCATGGATAGCTTAAGGGCTGGTAAAATTCAGTATTACGACCAAACGATTATGAAGTACAACCAGAAACAAAATTATCATCCAGCTTTTGCCATCTCCAATCACAACAAGAGGTATCCAAAATCATTGGTTGACAAACTAATTAAGATTGCCGAGGATGAAATTAAAACTGATCATGTAAAAGCTTATTTCTATCGAGGGACTTATCATTTAATGGATAAAAAATACAACAATGCCATTGATGATTTTAACAAGGTATTAGAACAAGATCGAAACATGGTTTTCGCCTATTTCAACAGAGCCAATGCCCTTGTTGCCATGACTGATTACATTCAATCTGTTGGAACAGGAAATGAATCTGTTGTAAGTTTAAGACCCGATGAAACAAAAAGCAAAAATGAAGTTATCGTTGATTATTCAAGTGCAATAAAAGATTACACCAAAGTAATTCAGTTAGATCCATCATTTGGATTTGCCATATTTAATCGTGCAAATGCCTATGCAAAATCTAAACAATTAAAAAAAGCAATTGCTGATTATGATTGGGCTTTACAGCTGGATTCCAACTTTAAAGAAGCATACTACAATAGAGGTTTGATCTACTTGTTTTTAGACAACAAAGCTTTGGCTTATGAAGATTTGAGCAAGGCCGGTGAGCTTGGACTAACAGATGCTTACAACGTAATTAAACGTTATTGTAACAAACCTGACTAAAGAAATAAAAGAATGACTCCAAATCAACCTTTGGCAGAACGACTTAGACCAAAAGATTTATCGAATTATCTTGGACAAAAACATTTGGTTGGCGATAAAGCTGTATTGCGTAAAATGATTGAATCAGGTAATATCTCCTCTTTCATTTTATGGGGTCCCCCCGGAGTTGGCAAAACGACTCTCGCAAAAATCATTGCAAATCAGCTTAATCGCCCGTTTTATACTTTATCAGCAGTTAATTCTGGTGTTAAAGATGTTCGCGAGGTAATTTCAAAAGCCGAAAGCCAAAGATTCTTTTCTGCTCCTAACCCTATTCTATTTATCGATGAAATCCATAGGTTTAGTAAATCACAGCAAGATTCTTTGCTTGGAGCTGTTGAAAATGGAACGGTTACCTTAATTGGTGCAACCACAGAAAATCCTTCTTTCGAAGTAATCTCCCCTCTTCTTTCAAGATGTCAGGTATATGTATTAAAAGCGCAAGAAAAAGCGGAGCTTGAATTCCTAATTGATCATGCAATTGAAAATGACAGCTATTTAAAAGAAAGAAACATTGAAGTTGCAGAGAAAGATGCTCTACTTAAGTTTTCCGGTGGCGATGCTCGAAAACTTCTCAACATTTTGGAATTGGTTATCAATTCGCAAACCAGCGACAAAATAATCATTACAAACCAATTGGTTACCAAAGAGCTACAGGAAAATCCTTCGATGTACGATAAGGATGGAGAACAACATTACGACATTGCCTCTGCCTTAATTAAATCGATACGAGGAAGTGATCCCGATGCTGCTGTATATTGGCTGGCCAGAATGATTGAAGGAGGCGAAGATCCTAAATTCATTGCACGACGATTGGTTATTTCGGCCAGTGAAGATATTGGCTTGGCAAATCCTAATGCCTTATTGCTTGCCAATGCATGCTTTCAAGCTGTAAATTTGGTAGGAATGCCCGAATCCAGAATTATTTTGTCCGAAGCAGCTATATATCTGGCTACTTCGCCTAAAAGCAATGCTTCTTATCTTGCCATCAAAAAAGCACAGTCCTTGGTAAGGGAAACTGGTAATTTGGCAGTTCCTTTACATTTAAGAAATGCACCAACCCAGCTTATGAAGAAGTTGGATTATGGCAAGAATTATAAATATTCACACGATTACCCGGGTAACTTTGTGGTGCAGCAATATTTACCTAACGAAATAAAAGATCAAAGACTATATACTCCTCAACAAAATGCTCAAGAGGCAAAAATTTGGGAGAGATTAAAATATTGGTGGAAGAATCGATTCTAAAATTGTTTACTTTTGCCCTGAAAAAAACGAATATCATGATAGAAAATATCCCAAATATTAAACATGCCGATAGCGGTAACTTTTTTCTTTTGGCCGGACCTTGTGCTATTGAGGGCGAAGAAATCGCTATGAGAATAGCAGAAAGAGTTGTTGAAATTACCAATAAGCTTGAAATTCCTTACATCTTTAAAGGCTCTTACAGAAAGGCTAATCGTTCCAGATTGGATTCTTTTTCTGGAATTGGCGATGAAAAAGCATTGAAAATCCTAAAGAAAGTAAGCGATACCTTTGGTGTTCCAACGGTTACCGACATTCACAGCGCTGAAGAGGCTGCCATGGCTGCCGAATATGTTGATGTTTTGCAAATTCCTGCATTCCTATGCCGTCAAACCGATTTGTTAGTAGCAGCTGCAAAAACAGGCAAGTTTGTAAATATCAAAAAAGGTCAGTTCTTAGCAGCCGAGTCAATGAAGTTTGCTGTAAACAAAGTACGCGAATCGGGAAACGAAAAAGTGGTTCTTACCGACAGAGGCAATATGTTTGGATATCAGGACATGATTGTAGATTACCGAGGTATTCCTGTAATGCAAGAAAACAATTGTCCTGTGGTATTAGACATCACGCACTCTTTGCAACAGCCAAATCAGGCAGGAGGAGTAACCGGTGGACGTCCGGAACTAATTGAAACAGTTGCAAAAGCTGGTATTGCTGTTGGTGCTGATGGTATCTTTATCGAAACTCATCCTGATCCTGCCAATGCAAAATCGGATGGAGCAAACATGCTGCACTTGGATTATTTGGAAGATTTACTTACCAAACTTGTTGCGATCAGAAAAACGATCAATCAATTCTAATATCAGTATTTCCACGACATAGGTTACATTCTATTGTACTTTTGAGTTTATTCTTCGTTAAAAAATTATATACAGAAACAAGGAATGCCTTCAGATGGAGTGAAAGCCTAAATAACGTGAGTTCGACGTAAAATTCTATCCACAGAAAGTTATATTTGCGATAGATTTGCATTAAAAATTTGGAAAGAATAGCGGGCTATTTTGAGGAATTTTTAATGTGAAGATGTCGTAAAGAGAACTTTCCATTATGTGTTTGCCTGCTTTCGGCATAAATTTCCTCAAATCTTCTTGAAATATCCCGATATTCCTTCGAAAATTTGAGAAAATTTCTACTCAAAATCAGATCAAACTGTGAACGAATTTTACCTCGAACTCACGTTAAATATCAAATTGAACCAGAGAATATACAAAACAAAAGATCCGGCTAAAACCGGATCTTTCTTTAAATACAGAATTGCATTTTTTATTAATCTGAGTTAGATTAAAATTTTTGAATTCAGCTTAGTACTGTTCACGTTTTACATAGCTTGTATGAAGCAGTTTATGAGATTTATGACTTAAAGGTTCTTCTAAGAAATCTCTATAGATCTGAACAATTTCAGGATTCTCATGAGATTTTCTTATAGGCAAATCAGAATCTTCATCATAGATCGCCTTCATTCTCTTGAGTCGAACCTCATCGTCAACCGGATATGGTTGGCCTCCTCCACCAAGGCAACCTCCCGGACAAGCCATTATTTCTACGAAGTGATAGAATCTTTCTCCATTCTTAATATCATCCATTAATCGATGAGCATTTTCCAATCCGTTGGTAATGGCACATTTCAATTCTACTCCTTCCAGGAACTTCCAATCATCAACAGTTCCTTCGATTTTTATAGAAGCCTCTTTTACTCCATCAAGACCACGAACAGGAAGAATATCAAGATTTTCGAATGGAACTTCTCGTCCGGTAATGATTTCATAAGCTGTTCGAAGAGCCGCTTCCATAACACCACCTGTTGCTCCAAAAATAATACCGGCACCCGAACCTGTTCCCATAATTGAATCGTAGGATTCATCATTTAATTTTTCAAATTCGATACCTGCTTGTCGAATCATTACAGCCAATTCGCGAGTAGTTAGAACGTAATCCACATCCTTATAACCACTATCCTTCATTTCAGGACGATTGGCTTCGTACTTTTTAGCGGTACATGGCATAATAGATACCGAAACAATATTTTGAGGTTCGATACCAATATTTTTAGCGTAATAAGTTTTTGCCAATGCACCAAACATTTGTTGTGGCGACTTACAAGTTGAAAGATTCGGCAAATACTCAGGGTATTTATGCTCGATGTATTTCACCCAACCAGGAGAACAAGAAGTTGCCATTGGCAATGCAACATCAGGATCATCTTCCACCAATGCTCTCTTTAATCTTGTTAATAACTCAGTACCTTCTTCCATAATGGTAAGATCGGCTGTAAAATCGGTATCCAAAACAGAATCGAAACCTAAACGACGAAGAGCAGAAACCATTTTACCCGTTACACGAGTACCAGCGCCAAATCCTAGTTCTTCTCCAAGGCCAATTCGTACAGCCGGAGCCGTTTGTACCACCACATGTGTTTCAGGATCAGCAATGGCATCCCAAACTTTTTCTACATATGATTTTTCGGTTAAAGCACCTGTAGGACAATGAACGATACATTGACCACAATTGGTGCATACTACCTCATCAAGAGCTCTGTCGAATACTGTGGAGATTTTCATCTCGGAACCTTTGTGCGCTACTGCAATGGCACCTACACTTTGTATTTCGGCACATGTGCGAACGCAACGCTGACAACGAATACATTTCGAATCATCTTTTTCGATGGCTGGAGAAATTCTATCCACAGTGTAATTCTTATCAGGCACCAAATCAATAAAATCCTGATTGGTAATTTGATATTCTGCTGCAAGTTCCTGTAATTCACAATGCCCGTTACGATAGCATTTGGTACACTCTTCATTGTGTTCGGTAAGCAATAACTCAATAATATGCTTGCGACAGTTTCGAACTTTTAATGTATTGGTATTGATCTCCATACCTTCTGAAACAGGCATGGCGCATGATGCTACAAGTTTGTTATTTCCAACTTGTTCTACTACACAAACCCTGCAGTTACCTGCAACGCAAAGGTCTTTGTGATAGCATAAAGTTGGTATTTTAATATGGAGTTTTTCAGCTGCTTCGAGAATGGTTTTTCCCTCTTCTACACTAACAGCTATTCCATTGATTGTTAAATTTACCATGTTTGACATATCAAAATTCTTTTTAATGGTTTAAATAATTTGGAATTAGCTCTAACTAGTAAATCATCTCCTCACGGAAATTTTCTACAATTGAAGAGAATGAATTAGCCACTGACTGGCCCAAACCACATTTTGCGGTCAGCTTCATTGTATCAGTTAGTTTAAGTAAATGATCTAAATAAGAGGCTGGTTTTTCGCCACGCTTCACGGCCTTAATACCTTTTAAAAGCTGTTGACAACCCACTCTGCATGGGGTACATTGTCCACAAGATTCCTCCTCGAAGAAATCCAAATAGTTATTCAGCACATTATACATGGAACGAGAGCTGTTAAAAATCATCATCGATCCTCCTGTAGGCAAAGAAATACCCGTTAGTTTTCCTTGATATCCAATTGTTGTTTTTACAAAACGCTTGCGAGGCACAAGAAAACCTGATGCCCCACCAACTTGTACTGCCTTTGTATCACCATCACCAAAATCTTCTACAAAGTCTTGAACAGTCATACCAAGTTCAAGCTCGTAAATTCCAGGTATTGGAGTATCGCCTGAAACCGAAAATACTTTTGAACCGCGAGAGTCTTTTACTCCCAATTCGCGGAATTTTTTTGCACCATATTTTAAAATCGTATATGAATGTGCCAATGTTTCAACATTGTTGATTACAGTTGGCTTGTCCATATAACCTTTCTCTGTTGGAAATGGAGGCTTATTTCTAGGCTCCCCACGTTTGCCTTCCATAGATTCGAATAAAGCACTCTCCTCACCACAGATATATGCACCACTTCCCATGAAAATATCCACACGAAAATCCAAACCTAGTTCATCCAATATATCATGAAACTTTCTTAATTCCTTTTTAAGGTCAGGAACCAAGAATCTGTATTCTCCTCTTAAATAAATGTAGCCTTTTTTTGCGCCAATAATTTTTGCACAAACAGCCATACCCGATAGCACTTTATGAGGAACTCTGGTAAGAATTTCCCTGTCTTTAAAAGTTCCGGGTTCGCCTTCGTCGGCATTACAAATCACAAATTTTTCTTCTTCTTTTTGCTCGGCAGTTAATTTCCACTTTAAACCTGTTGGAAATCCTGCTCCCCCTCTACCCTTGAGACCGGAATTAACCATCTCATTTATTACTTCTTGATTGGACCTTGCCAATGCATTTCTTAGAATCTCTTTACAATCTTGCTCATTTTTAAAGATAAGATCGATTCTATGAAGATGTTTTTTAGTTGTTGTCATACCTCAGGGTATTTAGAATGTTAGTTTGCTTTCAAATATTAATTTTCTTCCCGATACTCACGTAGAATATCAACTACCGATTCCGGTGTTAATTCGGTATAAACCTCATCGTTAACCAACATTGCCGGAGCCTTGTGACACCATCCTAAACAGTTGGTTTGAAGAATGGTAAATTTTTTATCCACGGTAGTTTCGCCCACCTTAATTTTTAAGAAGTTCTCTATTGCTTGTATGATTTGGTTTTTACCTTTCATTGCACAAGTAATTGTTTTGCATACTCGAATTACATACTTACCGCGTGTTTCTGTGTCCAGAAACGAATAAAAAGTAGCCGTTCCGTAAACATCAGCAGCAGGTATGCTCATCTCTTTGGCAATCTTTAATATTGCCTCTTCGGATAGGTATCTTTCCTGATCGATTACTCCCTGAAGAATTGGAAGTAAATTATTGCGATCCGTACCATGTTTGGCAACTAAATCATGCACTAATTTCTCTTGAAAATCCATACACTGTAGTTTTAAGGGTTAATATTAATAGAGTTTCACTTTGAATATAAAAAAATTAAAGAAAATTTTCTCTATTAGTTCAAAAAACCTTAATTGCCAATCCTTTACCAAACCACAAAAAAACAAAGCTTAACTTAACAAGTCCGCAACTTCTAAACACTAGCAAACAAAAGGCATTTAGAAATTTTTCCTTATAAATTTTTTTTAATACGTTCAACATAAAGTGCCGTACAACACATTTAATTTGAATTTAGACTTCTTTTAAAGAAGTAAATAACATGACAAAACTCATTAAAAAAGCCTTCAGCAGATTTGCGAAGGCTTTATTTTTTAATGCTTTAAGCTTTTACTCCGGTATTACCATATTTTAAAATTTATCCTTTTGAATATAGTGCACTGAGTTTTTTCTAAATAGAAGGTATGGCGAACTAATCCCGATTGCCAAAAAACACAATATAAATAATGCTTTTATTCCATTGGAACAGATATCTGAAAGCAAATTGACAAATTCCGTTTCGCTGAACTCATTACTATCAACAAGTTTTACAAAACCAATCATCATACGGTACAGAAAAATTCCTGGCACCATTGGTATTACAGACGGAATTGCGATGGTTAAAGGTGGCTTTTTAATGTAAAGTGCAAAATAATAGCTTAAAAACCCGACAAATATTGCACCCAAAAAGGATGTAATAATCATATCCAAATCGAAAAGCAATCCTCCAATTTTAATAAAAATGCCAACAGCACCTAGAAAAAAAATCGTTAACAAAGAAGAACGATCCGTATTAAATAGAATGGCAAAACCAATTGCCGCAGTTCCTCCGGCCAAAGCTTTTAATGCCAAGTATATATAGTCCATATTTTAGAAATTGAATATTAGTATTGAACAAATCATCCCTATTGCGATCATAAAGGAAATCACCAAACCATTGATAAGCCGAATCATCCCATTCAACAGGTTTCCATCAATAAAATCGGTAAACGAATTGATTAATGGAACTCCCGGAATAAGAAACAATACTGAAGTTGCAAATCCCTGCTCTAAGCCCGCTTCCGGCAAAAAAAACCTGAAAGTCCCAGCTGTTAGGGTTGCTCCAAATGCTGCCAAATACACACACATATATGGGTTCAAATGAATCCGTGTTGCTTCCTGCCTTACAAAAAGACCAATAAATGTGGCTATAAAGCAAATAGCCATTGAAAAAGGATTTCCTCCTGTAAGAAAACAAAAACTGGAGCCAGCCAAGGAAACAGCACTTAAAACAATAATTCTATGATAGTGTGGAGTATTGGCAAGTGTGTTGAGCTCACTGTTAATGCGGCTCAATTCCCATCTACAGCTTTCGACACTCATGCTCATTCTGCTGATGCCAGAAACAATTTTGAAATTAACCCCAGGAGAGGCGGTTCGTTTTACGCTGTTAAAAACAGGCTCTTCTTGTTGGTTTAATAGTGTTAAAATGATGGCTCTATGAGTAATTAGTACATTAACATGCATGTTAAAAGAGCATGCAATTCGTTGCAAAATTATTCTAATACGAGCAGTACAAGCGCCTGAACTTTGCAACATTGAACCAATTCTCAGTAAAATCATCCCAATTTCCTGAATATCGTTTTTATTCTGATTGGTTTTCATAGAGTATATAATAGAACATTTGTATTTAAAATTAAAAAGCCGACATATACATAAAACGCTAGTAATAGATTGCATTATCGAAATTGCCCGATTGAAGTAAATTGTACCAATTTGTTTCTAAAATGTAGTAAGTTGCTTTGCACTTAGAATACTTTTTAAAAAACTCCCGAATCGATTTTGATACAGGTTATGGCTTGTTACATGCGAAGGGCATAATTATTAAAAGGATGCAATTGGTATTATTTATACGTTTTTTGGCTTTCAATAAACCGACCACAAATTTAATGTATTTTACACTTTGTTATCAATTTTTGTCCTTTATAAAATTCCAGATTTTGCCAGAAGAAAAATAAGCTATCTGTTATCTAAAAAAGTACCTGATTCGAACCGACCAAGCTTGCAGAAACACCTAGGGCTTTCCGATTTCAGGCGGAAGCGATTTTTAATCCCAAAAACCCTTTCCGATTTCAGGCGGAAGCGATTTTTAATCCCAAAAACCCTTTCCGATTTCAGGCGGAAGCGATTTTTAATCCCAAAAACCCCCTCCGATTTCAGGCGGAAGCGATTTTTAATCCCAAAAACCCCCTCCGATTTCAGGCGGAAGCGATTTTTAATCCCAAAAACCCCCTCCGATTTCAGGCAGAAGCGATTTTTAATCCCAAAAACCCTCTCCGATTTCAGGCGGAAGCGATTTTTAATCCCAAAAACCCCCTCCGATTTCAGGCGGAAGCGATTTTTAATCCTAAAAACCCTCTCCGATTTCAGGCTGAGGCGATTTTTAATCCCAAAAACCCCCTCCGATTTCAGGCGGAGGAGGTTCCTGGCAATACTGTTATTTATTAGTTACCAGTCATTTCAAGTATTTTCAACAGCTCTGAATTCGGATCAAAGTCATATTTCTTATAGTCCTCCCAGTTCATTTCATGATCCGGTCTTAGTATTTGCGCTGATTGTGAATTTTCCTCGAATAATATTTGCTTAGAATTTGAGAGACTTCCGCGTATTTTTGTCTCTGGTAAGCTTACATTTGTTGTTTCCATAAATGCAATACCGGCCTGTCTTGAAGCCACTCCAAAAATTGTTGTTCTTCCAAGTCTTTTTAAGAAATAGATAAAATGATATGCAGCACTAAAAGTCTTGGCCGAACATAAAACAAAAATTTTAACATCAGTCATCGGTTTAGTTTTTTTCAAATATTCAGCCCCAAACCCATTGTAACCACTTCTGACCATTTTCTTTTTCTGCTCAAAAGATAAATTTGGATTTATATTACCGAAACTACCAAATGTGTAATCTCCGATTTTAAAGTTTGAGTAGTAGGTTTGATTAAAATCTTCAATTGTGCTAAATCCTATTTTTTGCAGATATAATGGAGAAATTCTTCTTATCATTTCAGCACCAAAATCAAAGTTTAAATACTTTTTACCATAAAGAACATATAATAATGGATTTACAATAGGTGTCATCCCTCCACTATTTTCTCGTAAATCAATGATAAGGTATTTTGAGTTCTTTTCTCTCATTTCTTTCGACAACTTATAAAACTGCTCGTAAAGTGAAGGGATTCTTAAGATATCTTGTTCAATATCTCCGGATTGTTTTTCGTTTAAATAGTTATATGCCCAATTTAAATTGCCCTGAATCCAGTCTGGAGAATTTTTGTAGGTATTTTGTACAACTTCTCGACTCAAAATACTATTCCAAGCTAAATATCCAATGTTCTTATTTTTACCAATCATCGAATAATAGAGTAAGCCATTATCGTTTTCGAACTCAATCTTTGATTTTTTATCAAGATATTTCACCTGCTCAGTTTTGTATGAAATTATTTCGGAATCACCATTGTTAAACTTTAATTTTAAGCTGTTTGAACTTTCAAAAAATTTAAGAGAGAGTTGATAATCTGCAATGATTTTAATTAGGTTGTAATATTCTCCCGAAATGTTTTCTGATGGCAAAAACGATTTTGCTTTTTTTCTCCAAGTATCAATTTCTATGTCATTAATTTGAACAATTGGTTTTCCAATCAGGTTTTTATATTCCTTGATTGTATTATTAATAAAAACTTTGTCAGATGAAACTTTAAATTGCATTGGAAAATATTTTTGCTCAATATTCTCAGATTTGTTAAAATACAAGTTCGTATGACCATCATTTAATTTTGAAAGAAACTGATTTATTAAAATAACAAACTCGTCATTTGTTAATGAATCGGTAATTCTATTTTTGAATTTTTCCTTTTCTTTAAAAAAGCCAATTCTTCCACCAAATCCGGTATATGGATCAGGATGCGTTTCAATCAGTTTTTCTATGAAATATTCAAAATCGGACAAATATGGATTCTCCTGTCCATTTGATATTGTGCTTATTAAAAGCAGAAGAATTATCAGATAATTTCTCATTTATGTGGTGTCTTTTTTTAATGCCAAGAAAGAGTAGATCGTCCACTCAAATTATTGTGACTACAAGTAACGATAATAGCAGTTTTTATTATGAAACGAGCAAGATCAAAATAATTATTAAACATACATGTTAATAATTATTTTGATCTTGCTCGTTTCATAGGTAACACCAGTAGTAAAATGGATTTATTTTCCAAAAACGCATTTGAGCAGTTCCTTATAAACCGGAATGAACAATTTCTTATATTGTTCTGGCTGCTTAGTTGCTATGTCACAAACACTTATTTATTGTGCATGCTTTAGTATATTCTATTAATATCTTATTTAATGATTCTTTAAGAAATTGGTTAATTCAGAAGGCTCAGCTCTATTTCGATAGTCTGCATCCAAAAAAGCATATACAATTTCACCTTTTTGGTTAATTATATAGGTTGCAGCTAATGGAAGTTCATTAGATTGATCTCCGTTATGATCATTTAGTTTAAATGCTTGATTGTACATTTCTGCTACTTCTTGTGTAAGTTGAAAAACAATACCATACTCTTTGGCAACTTTATTTCCGACATCACTTAAAACTTCGAACTGTAAATTTTGCTTTTCCGAAGTACTAATCGATTCATCAGGCAATTCGGGTGTTAAAGCGATTAAATTGGCCCCATGTGCTTTAAAATTTGATAATTCTTCCTGCAATGCATGAAGTGTTAAATTGCAATAAGGACACCAGTTACCACGATACCAAGTCAACACAACTTTCCCCTTTTTTAAGTAGTCCGATAAATTCACAGGCTCTCCCAAGGCATTGTTTAAGGTAAAATCAGGTGCTTTGTCACCTACCTGTTTCGCTGTGCTTTCGATCCCGGTTTTTTCAACCGATTCTATGCCTTCCTTGTAAGCTCTTTTTATGTGGTCGTCCGCTTTAAGTGCAAAGGCTGTTTTTATCTCCTCCAATTTCAACTTAAGTGAAGTATTGCCTTGTTTTTTCATATCACTTTCTTTATTCATTTCAACATTATCATTCGATTTTTTTCCATGATTACAAGATATAATCAGGAAACTAAGAAAAACCATAGTTAAGATTTTAATCTTCATTTTAATTCAGTTTTTTAGGATTTATAAATTGGCTGCAACTTTAAATTGATCAATTTACTGTCTTTGATATATGATCAAAAAATAGCTCCTTAATTTTCCGTTTCTTTATTCCTCAAAATTGTAGATTCAGTTCTTCCACTTTTCCGACTAAGGTGAAATATATGATTTTTTATTCTATTAACTCACTTTTGTTTTGAAGATCAATAAACCTTTACAAGTAAAGATTAGCGTATTATTAAATCAATACTAAGGTTTATTAGAATTGTAACGCACAATGTTCTGCACTATGAGTAGTTGCGTGCTTTAACACTACACTATGCAAAGTGTTTGATGTACCAATCTTGTAATGAAGCAGGTAATTACCTAAGTTCAACTAAAAATATTGATATAGTTTGCACTGATTTTGAGTTGAGTCAAGGTAAAAAAATGGAATCATTTCATTAGCTACGGCAATATTTTTAACAAAGAATAAACTCAACAGCACAAAAGGGAGGAGGCTTATTTCACTGGTAATACTGTTACTTCACCAATTCAAAATAATTTGGGAAATCCTTTCGTTTTCATTTGCGCTTAAACACAAAAAAGCCTTCGCAAATACCGAAGGCTATCTAAATGCTATGTATAATAAGATTTATACGTACTCTTTTGGTTCTATTTCGTTTCTAAGAACCATATATCCATTCATTGCAAGTGCTTTCATTTCATCCTCGCCAGGGTAAACCACCACCGGAGCGATAAACGAAACCATATCTTTAATGTAATTCACCAAATCAGGATTGTGAGCAATACCACCTGTTAACAAGATGCCTTCCACCTCTCCTTTTAGAACTGTAGCCATTTCGCCAATCGATTTTGCAACCTGATACGACATTGCATCTTGTATCAATTTAGCCTTGGCATCGCCATCTTTGGCTTTCAACTCCACCTGGTAAGCATCGTTGGTACCCAAATGAGCAACCAATCCTCCTTCTCCTTTGATTTTCTTTTTGATATCATCGAGAGTATAGTCTCCGCTAAAACACATTTTAGCCAATGCTCCTGTTGGCAAAGTCCCCGAGCGTTCTGGCGAGAATGGCCCTTCTCCATCTAATGCATTGTTAACATCCACAACTTTTCCTTTAAGGTGAGCACCTACAGAAATACCGCCGCCCAAGTGTGCTACAATGATATTGATATCTTCGTATTTTTTATCGATAGACTGAGCAAATGCACGTCCAATTGCTTTTTGATTTAATGCATGAAAAATGGATACTCTTTGAAAATCAGGATGACCTGATACTCTGGCTACTTCAATCATTTCGTCAACCACAACAGGATCGGCAATATACGCCTTTGCTTTGGGTAAGGATTGTGCTATGTTATCTGCAATCAATCCTCCTAAATTACTGGCATGCTCTCCAAGAATACCTACTCTAAGATCTTCTTTCAAACGATCATTAACTTCATAAATACCAGATTCAATTGGCTTTACCAAGCCACCACGGCCAACTACAGCTTCAATTAGATCAATTTGAATTTCTGCGTCAACCATTTCTTTCATGATAATATTCTTACGAAATTCGAATTGCTCTGTAATTAAATTGAATTCTGCCAATTCTTCTGCGCTATGCTTGATATTTTTCAAGAAAACCGATTTATCACCTTGAAATACAGCAATTTTTGTAGATGTAGATCCCGGGTTAATTGCTAAGATTCTGCGAGTTTCCATTCGTTAAATAGTATATTAGTGTTTCAGTTGTAATTTATGGAGTGCAAAACCAACAAGTCAAATTAGAAATTAATAGGTTTTACACTAATTATGCGTGCAAATTTACAATTAAATTTGATTTTAAGTTACAATTTAAAAGCAATTCCTTACAAATACTTCTTGTTTATTGCATGTATGATATAAAAAAAGCTGATTTTATTAATCAGCTCCAATCTTCATATGTAGGTAATTTTTTTAAAGCCATTCGATCTGGCCGGGCTTCAAAATGATTAAACAAATCACGGTCTGGCCATTCTTTTACCGATCGTAGCACTCGCCTCATTAAAACACTTAGGTCTTTTGTAAAATCCGATCCTCGCCAGGTAGATGAGTTTGTAACAATCACAAAACTATATCCTCCAACTTGGTGTTTCATTAAAGCCGAAGAACCTGCCAATGAACCTGTTCTCCACCAAGTATTTGTTCTGGTTCCTTTCCAACCAATCGGACTAAAACCATTTTTGTTTGGCGCAGTCATATCAGAAATGCTTTTCTTGCTTAATATATCGGGATATCTGTCATCTCCATCTATTGCCAAAAGAAATTTCATTAACTCGGCAGCAGAAGCTACCCAAGCTCCAGCACCACCTAATGCTTCGATATTGTTTCCACCATTCGATTTAAAAACTGTTTTTCCTGAGCCATCAAAAGCAGATACTTTAATTGCATTCGACTGTTCGTAATACTTCACCTCGTTGGCATAATGGTCTTTCTCAAGGCTTTTCCCAAGATGCATATCAAAGATTCCAGCCGGATTCAGAACCTGATTCTTTACATACTCTTCATAGTCTTGACCCGACACTTTTTCCACTACCTTTTCCAATATCACATATCCCAAGTTGGAATAAGCTCCTCTACTTCCGGGCGTAAAATGCAATCTTCTTGATAAAGCAAATTGAATGGTCGTTTCGGCCGAGATTGGTGGATCAAGCTTCATTTTTTTTGCAATGGCCAATGGCAAGAACATAGGATCGCCGTACTTACTAGTATATCCTGCAGTATGTCTTAACAAATGCTCAACAGTAATTCTTTTTGTTCGTCTATCCTTTATATTGGAATAAATTGAATCATTTAAGATTCCATGTTCACCAAATACATAATCATCCAATTGCAGTTTCCCTTCTTCTTGCAGTTTCATAATTGCAGTGGCAGTAATCAGTTTTGATACACTTGCAATTCTAAAAATATGCGAAGGCTCAACCTTAATTCCTTTTTCAAGATCGGCATAACCAAAACCTTTGGCATAAAGTAGCTTTTGATCTTTTACAACAGCAAGAGTTGCACCAGCCACCTCCCATTTCTTTAAAAATCTATTGATTAAGCGCTCAGCACGCTCCATTTCAACACAATCAGATAAATTATTTGATATTCTGTGTGATACTGCCTCGATGCTACTATCGAAGGCCACAGCCTCGATTCCTTGTTTGGAGAAACTAAAATTCCGATCGAAAAAGACCAGAAGCAACACAATTAGGAAAGAAAATATTCTTCTTATTACCATTCACTAAAAATTCTTTCAACATGCTCTTCCAAGCTCACAACCCATTCAACCACAAGCTAACATGTTCTTTTCTACTTAATTCGCTACAAAAATGTTTATAATTTCTTTAAATTCCATTCTAAATTAGAATCAATTAAGAATCTAAGGCATTTTATTCATTTATCACAAATGAATGCACTTTTGCATACAATAATCAAACATTCACTTATTAAGCCGCCGTAAATATAGCAATTAAAAATCAGTAGTAATATCAGTATTAGCATAAAATAAGTAATATTTAACGTGAGTTCGACGTAAAATTCGTTCACAGTTTGATCTGATTTTGAGTAGAAATTTTCTCAAATTTTCGAAGGAATATCGGGATATTTCAAGAAGATTTGAGGAAATTTATGCCGAAAGCAGGCAAACACATAATGGAAAGTTCTCTTTACGACATCTTCACATTAAAAATTCCTCACAATAGCCCGCTATTCTTTCCAAATTTTTAATGCAAATCTATCGCAAATATAACTTTCTGTGGATAGAATTTTACATCGAACTCACGTTATTTACTCTTGGGAACATGAGCAATTTTCTTTCACTTGGTAAATTTGTATTTCATCATCAAAACCTTTCAGCTTAACTTCTCCTAAATCCTTAAAACATCCTTTACAATTAAGCATCTCCACAAATTGGCTACTAACCAGAAATTGTGTTTTAAAATTTTTGTTTAGTTGTTCGATTCGTGATGCCATGATAACATTCTTACCAGCAATTGAAAACTGCTTTCTTATTTCATTGCCAATGTTTCCTGTAATTACTTCGCCTGAATGCAAGCCTATTCCAATTCTTGTGGTTCCTCCATTGCTATCGGTAGGCAAATTGTTTATAACATCGATAATTTCCAGACCTGCATTTAAAGAGTCTTTGGCATGTTTCTCATTCTTTACAGCAATTCCAAATGATGCCATAAATCCATCTCCCAATATCTGGTGAATGATGCCATTATGCTTCTCGATAATTCTTATTAACGGATCGAAAATTGCATTTTGAAATGCTATGGTTTCTTCCGGACTTTGATGATCAGCCAAGACAGTAAAGTTTCGGATATCTAAAAACATAATTGATCCAACTACCTTGTGTCCAACCTTTTCATTACGATGCACAATCAACTCATTGGCAACATCTTTCGACAATTGCTGCCCAAGCAAGGATTCAATCTCTTTCTGCTCTTCGATACTGCTCAAGTAATTCTTTACCCTTTTTTTAATTTCGCTTGCTACTACACCTGCCACCAATCCTGCTGCAAACAAGCCAAAACTTCGCATGGCATATATTTCCTTCAGCTGCACAATATCATCTTTTGGTTGAAGGTATTCAATTCCCCAAAATGATACCAGAAAATAGCCAAGGCCAGCAAGCAAACCTGCACCTGCCGAAACTTTAAACTCTAGATGCATTGCCGATAACATGAGAAGCAAAAAATAAAACAACAGTCCATCGTATTCCAATATTAGTAAAGAATAATCGTACTTAACTGCATGATACAGCACAATAGCAGGTAAACCAAACTCAAACAAAATATTTAAAATCAAAATCCATTTGGGTACTTTAATATTGTTTTGTATTGCATACGTCAATCGAAAATATACTAGTAATTCGAAAACACAGAACAACAACCACCAAAAAACCAGCCCCCCAACAAATTGACTCTTATTTAAAAAGTTACGCAATAGATTAGGAGCCAAATAATGCAGCACCGGCAGTAGTAACGAACTAAAGATAAAAAGACCCAAAATAATACCTACTCTCTTGCGTTCAATGCGAAGAAATTCGGGATGCAGCGATTCACTAGAATGATCATGAAAAAGATACATGGTGCTAAATTTTAATTTCTGGTTAGATATATCTTTCTTCTCTTGATTGAGATTTTAATCTTAATTTGTAAGCTATGTCCGGATACTTTTTCCAGAACTTTATCGAACTCTTTTTTCTGTAACTCATATAAATCGGAATAGCCTATCGACTGTACCGTAGCGGTTCTCGTAGTATTTTTAAATAAGGCTATTTCACCCATAAAATCACCTTTCTTTAGAATCGTTAACTGTTTAGTTTCATCAGCTGATAATGCTTGTAAAGTCCCTTTTTGAACAAAAAACATTGAATTGGCCAAATCTCCGGCTCTAAACAGATAGTCGCCGGGAGTTAACACCATTGGACTAAGATATTGAGCAATTTCTCTAATAAAATGATCATCAACAGAATCAAACAGTGGAATATCTTGAATTGCACTTTTTTTAAACTCAAATAGCAAATCATTTTTTAACTTTATTGGCAAAGAATCCATTAATTCCGTTTCATCATATCCAAGCTTCTCTTTCCATTCATAAGTATAATAATTGCTAATTCTCTCCTCCAAATTCTTTGGGATTTTATGGTAATGTATCAAAGCACGAAGCTTCTCTATATTTTCTAAAAATCTCTGTTCTGCGGGATTCTTTTTTGTAAAGATACCAACTAGGGAAGCCACAAATAGTGCCAGTACTCCTACACCCAATATTTGAAGCAATATGGTAAATAGCATTTCCAGATTGCCATGCGGAACAATATCACCATATCCAACCGATGTTAAGGTGGTTACAACCCAATACAAGGCCTGCACATAATTATCGGTGTTGGATAAATCCTGCTCCAATCCATGAATCCAAATCCAGATACACGACAGCCAATGTGTAAAAAGAAAGAATCCTAAAATCATGAACCAAAATGAGATTCTTGAGGCAAAGCGAAGGTTTCTGATCTGAAAATATCGAGCCGTTCGAATTACCCTTACCCATTTGAACCAGCGAAACAATTGAAACCATGGATGCGAGAACAAAACTGCATATGGCAAAATTGCCAATACATCTGCAATAAAATATTTCCAAGACTCATAGGTATCCCAGTATACATCCTTTAGCTTAGAATGGCATTTTATGCCCTTGTATCTTGTGATATTGATGATTAAATCCAAAAAAAACAGTAAAGATATAATTAAATCAAGCGTTTTGTACCAACTCAGACTTCTCAAATTAAAAAGGAAATCCAAAGGTATTAATCCCACCTGTAGTAATACCACAAGAATGATTATTATTCTCCAGCCAGAATCATAAATCGACTTTAAGTAATTATCAGACATTAGAACTAGGTTTTTCTCAAAGTAAATTGAAATGCTATATTTTATTCAGCAAAAATAGATAAAAGCTCTCTATAAATCGGCAAATGATCTGGAGCATTCCATCCTTATTATGCTACTTTTCTGTATCGATTTACCGCAATACCAATAGAGGCAATTGCAAACACTCCCAAAATGAGTACATCTTTTGCGATATCCATAAAGCCAGATCCTTTAAGTAAAATCATACGAATGATCTTAATGAAATAGGCTATCGGATTAAAATAGTTCAACTTTTGTCCCCAGTCTGGCATACTCTCTACTGGCGTAAACAAGCCACTCATAAGCAGAAATATTACCACAAAAAACCAAGCTATAAACATGGCTTGCTGTTGTGTACTAGTTTGGGTCGAAATCAACAATCCCAAACCTAAAATACCAATTAAATACACAAATGCTACCAGGAAAATAAGCCCAACCGAACCTAAAAACGGGATTTTAAAGACATATGTAGCTATGTACAAACCAATTGCCAGTTCAAATAAACCGATTACCAAAAAAGGTATCAGCTTAGCCATTAAAAACTGAGACTTTCTAACCGGAGTAACATGGATCTGCTCAATGGTTCCAATTTCCTTCTCTCGTACCACGTTCATTGCCGACAGAAACAAACCTACCACTGTAACCAGCAATACCAAAAGTCCTGGTAGCATATAAGGAATATATTTCATTTCGGGGTTGTACTGATGCAAGTAGGTGGATTGAACAAGTAGTGCGGAAGCATCTGCAACCAAAACTTGCAGATCAGTAATAATTTTTGAATTGTAATCCTGAATTACTGAGTTTATGTAGGCATTATACAATCCCGCAGAGCTTGCATTTATGGCATTGACCAAGACCTGAATACTGGAGTTCTTTTTAAGATCTATTTTCTCACCAAATCCCTTGTCAAAAACAAGAATGGCATCAACCTGATCTTTATACAACTCTTTCTCTGCCTCTTCCACCGAGAAATCAATTTCCTTAATTGTAAAGAATGGAGATCCATTGAATTTTGAAATCAATTGTCGTGAATGAGTCGAAAGATCCTTATCTACAACATATAAATTTGTATTCTTCATGTCATAAGTTGCTGCAAACGACAAAATACAAAGCTGAACAATGGGCATTACAAAAATGATGGGCAACATGCTTTTGTTGCGAAAAATCTGTAAAAATTCTTTTTGTAACAGGTGTTTTAGTATCCTCATCATAAACTTCTTCTTTTATTGTAACCTAAGTTTAAACTTCTTAAGGCTTAGAATGATAAAGCCAATAGTCATTGAAAACAAAACCAAGGTTTCCTTCCAAACATATTCAAAGCCGACACCCTTTAGCATGATGTTCTTTAAAATCACTATGAAATACTTTGGTGGAATGATATAACTAATGATCTGCAATAACATCGGCATATTTCGAATGGGAAATATAAATCCCGACAAAATAACTGTTGGCAACATTAGCACAAACATGGAAAGCATCATGGCAACTTGCTGACTTTTAGCAACGGTAGATATAAAGATCCCTATAGATAAAGCCAGAAATATGAACAGAATGCTTTCGGCCATTAGCAGAACAAAACTCCCCAGAATTGGCACATCAAAAACAAAATATCCCATACCAATAATCATTAGAGCATTGATAAATGATAAAGCCAGATATGGCGTTACCTTACCCAAAATAATTTGCAAAGGATTTAATGGCGATACCAATAAAATTTCCATGGTTCCCAATTCCTTTTCCCTTGCTATGGATATGGATGTCATCATGGCCGACACCAACATTAAAATGGTAGCCATAATCCCGGGAATAAACATGAACACACTCTCAAGGTTAGAGTTAAAATACATTCTCGACTTTAGCTGAACCGAAAATGGCAAGTGCCGTCCTTTGTTAATTTCCACATTGTAATTTTGCAGAACTCCCTGTAGATAGTTCACCTCCAAATTAGCTGTATTGGGATCTGAAGCGTCAGTTAGAATTTGCACATTTGCTTTTGATTTTTTGATCAGGTTTTTACCAAAATCAGGTTCAAAAACCAAAATCAATTTCACTTCCCCTCTTCTAAAAAAGACATCTGCCTGATCCAAATCCTGTAGATTATCGCTCAGTTGAAAATAGCCCGATGACTTAATCTTATTGATTATTTCAGCAGTATATTCATCCTTTGAATGATCCAGCACCGCCATTTTTACATCTTTCAGATCTGTATTAATTACATATCCAAAAAGCATGATCTGTACAATGGGCATTCCAAAGAGAATCAGCATAGATCGCTTATCGCGGAAAATATGATAGAATTCCTTTTTTAAAAATCCGAAAAATCGATTCATTCTTTTTTATATTTAATCTACTCCACATTTTTAGCCTTTCTGGCCAAACTCAAAAATACCTCATCCATATCCGAAGCTTTAAATTGTTCTTTCAATTTGCTTGGTGTGTCCAAGGCTTCAATTCTACCATCGACCATTATCGAAACCCTGTCACAATATTCAGCTTCATCCATATAGTGTGTAGTTACGAAAATGGTAATTCCAGCTCTTGAAGCCTCATAAATTAAATCCCAAAACTGTCTTCTGGTTACTGGATCCACGCCTCCGGTAGGTTCATCGAGAAATACGATTTCAGGATTGTGAAAAATGGCAACCGAAAATGCGAGCTTTTGTTTCCATCCAAGCGGAAGTGAACTGATGCGTTTATTTCGTGAGTGCTGCAAGTCAAGCTGATCTAGCAGGGTCTTAGCTTTTGTATTGATTTCCTCTTTCGACAGACCATATATTCCACCATAGAATCGAATATTTTCAAATACAGTCAGATCTTCGTAGAGTGAGAACTTCTGGCTCATGTATCCGATATTCCTTTTCAACTGCTCGCGCTCTTTGTAAACATCAAAACCAGCAACACTTATCTCACCCGAACTAGGATAGGACAAGCCACAAAGTATTTTTATAGCTGTTGTTTTTCCTGCTCCATTGGCTCCCAAAAATCCAAATATCTCACCTCTTGATACTTCGAAGGACAAGTTATTATTGGCAGTAAACTCCCCAAATTTCTTGCAGAGGTTTCTCACCCGAATCACTTTCACATTCCTATTCATACTCTTCGCTTTTTACACTTAATCTCATAAAACAGTCCTCAATCCCAGGTTTAATCTTCTTTGTCTCTAATTGCAATCGTCCTTTACTTTTAAGATATTTTTCGATTTCTGTTATTGAAAAATCATTTCGCAGATCGGTATAGTGTAAACTTTGTCCGAATAAAAAAACAGATCCTGTAAACTCAAATTCTCTTAAATCCAACAAGCTTTGATAGTTATCATCACTTTTTACGGCATACAGATCTTTTCCAAACTGATCCACAATTTGAGATGGTGTATTTACTTGCAATATTTCACCATCTTTAATCAAGGCAACCCTTTCGCACATATTGGCTTCATCCATATAAGGTGTTGCCACCACAATAGTAATCCCTTTCGATTTTAAATTTTTCAACATCTGCCAGAATTCATTCCTCGAAACTGCATCAACTCCCGTTGTAGGCTCATCCAGCAAAAGAACTTTGGGCTGATGAATTAAGGCGCAGCATAGTGCCAACTTCTGCTTCATTCCTCCCGAAAGCTTTCCTGCAAGCCTATCTTTAAAAGGTTCTATTTGCATCCATATGTCATGAATCATATCCATATTATCCTCGATATGCGTATTAAAAACGCTCGCAAAAAATTCCAAATTTTCAATCACACTAAGGTCTTGATAGAGTGAGAATTTCCCAGGCATATACCCCAGAAGCTTCCTGATCATTTTGTACTTTTTTACAACATCGGTTTCACAAAGAATGATATTTCCCGAGTCGGGCAACAATAAGGTTGCCAGCAATCTAAAAAGTGTAGTCTTCCCTGCTCCATCAGGACCAATAATTCCGAATAATTCTCCTGATTTTATATCTAAAGTGATATTTTTAAGAGCTTGAACCTCATAGTAAGATTTCGACAAGTTATTGATTTGAATACCAGCCTCCATAGCTTTACAATTTAATTTCACCTGGCATGCCAATTTTTAGGCGTCCGTCATTAATAACTCTAATTTTAACTGCATAAACCAACTTTACGCGTTCTTCTTTGGTTTGAATAATTTTAGGTGTAAACTCCGACTGCGAAGAAATCCAGGATACCATTCCTCTCATACTTTCGTTATCTGTTTTATTTTTGTCGATAATCACATCAACACTTTGTCCTATTTCAAGCATAGGCAACTGATCTCCACTAACATAAACCCTAAGATCCATAATTCTTAAATCGGCAAGTTTAAACAAAGGAGTTCCAACATTTACCATTTCGTATGGCTCTCTGTATTTTTCCAATACTGTTGCAGCTTTAGGAACAATAATTTTACTCTTTTCAATAAAATCCTTTAAGGATTTTATTTGATTATCCAGACTCTCCAAATTCCCCAAAACCTTAGCATTCTCGGTTTGAACAGATTTAATCTGCTTTTCTACCACCTGTATATTTCCATTGATATCGTCCAACTCTTTTGTCGAAACTGCACCATCAGCAAACATCTGGTCAATTCGTTTTTTATCCTTTTTTAAGATCGATATTTGCTCCTGGTACACCTCAATTCTTGATAAAATATTTTGAATGCCTGATGCAGTTGCCTTTCGTTGGGCTTTTAGTTGTTCTTTCTGCAAATGAAGTTGAATCGTATCGATATATCCAACCATAGTAGACTCTGTAAACTCTTCCCCTTCAATAATTTTCATTGCCATTATTTTACCTGCATTTTCAGCCGAAATAATATAATCAACGGCCTCAAAATTACCATAGGCATCAGATTGATGATTCCCATTTCCACAGGCAATAAATAAGATTGCAAGAACCATTACCAGTACTATATTTAAATATTTCATTTTGCTCAGATTTTTGATTTTGTTATGCCTAAAATTCTTTTGTACTCACTGATAGCCTGGCTCAACTGAATTTCATGATATTTTCTATTCAATTTGGCCTGTATCTCTTTGTTTAAATCTTCCAAATAATCACTTGAGGTGATTACACCATTATCAAGCCGTGAAGAAGAACTTTGTGTAACTTCCTCCTGAAGACTTATGATCGCATCATCCTGCTCAAGTAGAATTTTAAATTTTGATATGTTATTGATTTCCTTTCTGAGCTCAACTTTTTGAATTTTCCGGAAGCTTGATAACTGAGTTGCTACCAAATCTTTCTGAAATTGATATTTTCTCTGGCTTCGTTTACTTGATTTCCAATCAAAAATATTCCAACTCAATTTTGCTCCAAGCATATAATAACTATCAAAATTGTCGTTTAACTGATTGTAACCAGGTTGACCGTATCCTAGTTGTCCAAATGCGGTAATCACTGGAAGCCTGTCCTTCTTTGTGATTTTTATCTTTTCATCCAGCAGCAAATTTTGACCTTTATACCATTTATATTCAGGTCTATCTTCTGGGATTTCATTCTGTGCAACAAACAAATCCACCTCTTCTTTAGTAAAAGGATCTGTAATTTTAAATTCATCCGCTCTTCCCATCAACTCTGCAAGCGTTTCCAAACCAGTCCTTTCAACAAATTTAATTTCATTGATCTGCTGATCGATGGAAAGCAATTCAGACTCTAAAACCTTGGCATTAAAAGCAGCTATAACACCATTTTTAACAGCAGAATGAACCTGCATTAACCTGGCATCTACACTTTTTCTTTTCTCTAATAAAACCAGATGACTTTGCCTTAATAACAGCACGGTAAAAAAGGCATCATTCACAGTCTTTCGAAGTTCATACATCCTAACTTCCAGATCAATTACTTCAATGTCTGTAGAAAGTTGCTCCAACTTGATTCTACTTTTTGTCCGCTCTCCGTTGTAAATTAACTGTTCAACATCCAAATTCAGAGAAAACTGATCTTTAGGAGTTCCAAATGAACCTGATCCAGAAAGCGGACTAGTAATTACATCTGATTGGTAACTCATTTTACCATTTGCATAAAGTTTTGGCAGAAAATCAGTTCTGAGATTCTCAATATTTAATCCCGACTTTTTAATCAATACATCTTTGCCCTTAATCAAAGGATAATTTTGTTGTACTTCCTCATGAATTTGCTCTAAACTCAGTTGGCTTTGCTGCCCAAAACCCAAAGTGATAAAAGCAAAATAAATCAGGAGCGATGCACAACTTTTGTATACTATCATCTTCATCCTGACTACATTTTAATGGATTGAATAACAAAATCAGCAACATTATCAGCTCGATGTTTTAAGACTTCAGACACATCTTCGTTGGCATACAATAGTTCACCGGCTATCGGACGGCTGATAATAGGGAATATGCATAAACTCAAGATATTCCAAAGTAATTCCCTGGGATCAATCGGTCTTATTATGCCATCCCGAATGGATTGTTCGACCTGTACCCTGGTTTTTTCTTTCGCTTCAACAATGCCTTCAAATTTCATCAAACGCAGAAAGCGATCGGGATTGGCACTAGCTTCGTTTAAAACGAAAATTGGAATAAACGGATATTCATTTAAAACTGTATAGTAATGATGACAAAGATCCCTAATTTTTGTAAACAGCTCCGAATCATCTGCCAAAAAAAACGCTACTGGTCTCAACAGCTTATGAATTGCACCTTCAAAAACCTGTTCAAAAAGTTTTTCTTTATTCCGATAATAGTAGTGAAGTAAAGCCTTATTCATTCCAGCTTCATCAGCAATTTCCTGCATTCTTGCACCTGCCAATCCTTTGCTTGCAAATATTTTTTTTGCAGCCTCAAGGATTTGCTTTTGTGTTTCTTCTGATTTCTCTCTCATACTTACATTTTAATCATTTATACCATCGCATAAAACTAACCATTAGGTTTAACCAAATGGTTAATGCAAATATAGAACATTAATACATACTTATAAAAGTTTTTTGTACTTTTTTAACCGATTGGTTAAAAAAGTACAATTCATTTCTTTTTAAGTATTTATACTATTCGTAACGCAATGATTTAATAGGATTTGTATTGGCTACTTTTACCGAATGTCCACTAACGGTTACGATTGCCAGAACTAAAGACAACAACAAAGCTACCAGAAAGTAGTACCATGGAAAATCTATTCGGTAAATAAAATTAGACAACCACTTGTGCATTGCATAAAAGCTAATTGGCCAAGCAATTAGATTCGCAAGAATGACATTCATGCATAAATTTTTACTCAAGAGTACAACCAAATTCATCTCTGTACTGCCCAGTACTTTTCTAATTCCAATTTCCTTTACTCTTTGTTGCATTTCGAAGGAAACCAAACCTAATAATCCTAACATTGCAATAATAAAAGCCAAAACGGTAAAGGATGTTAAGATATTAGCCACTCTTAGTTCTCCCTTAAACAAGGTATTGAAATCTTCATCCAGAAAGAAGTACTCAAAAGGTTCGCCTTTGGTCATTTTCATCCAAGTCTTTTTTACCAGTTTCATCCCCTCCATCACATTATCGGGCTTTAGTTTTACCAACATATACCTTTGATTGTAATTTGGAGTATAAGTCAAAAACATTGGAAGAATCTTATCTCTCATCGATTCAAAATGGAAGTTTTTTACAACGCCGACAATTTCTATTGGCGTTCTCTCATTTTCGGAAAAGCTGGGTCGATAAACATATCTTCCAATAGGACGATCGGCATAACCTAATGCATGTATAGCTGCTTCGTTTGCAATAAATACAGAGGTATCAGCCAGCCTGCTTCTATCAAAATTTCTTCCAGCCTTTACTTTAAGGTTAAGTAAATCAATAAAATTCTCATCCACATGCATCAGCCTAAAATTGATCATATCTTCATTACTCGCTCCCTCGCTGTACATCGAATAACCATTTGTTCCTCTTCCAGGAACCATTCCTGAGAATGAAACATTCTTAACACCTGAATATTTAAAAAGTATTTCCTTGATTGTTTCTTTCTCATCTGCATCGAATGTGTAAGCCCTGTCAACAACCAGTACTCTTTCTTTTTCGAAGCCAAGTTTCTTGGTCTGCATAAAATCAACTTGTTCCTTAATTACAAAGGCAGATACTAAAATACCAATGGCAACGGTAAACTGAAAAACCACCAATGAGGCTCGAATCTTTTTACCAAGCTTTCCTTTTCGGACTTCACCCTTTAGTACGCTCATCACCCTAAATCCTGACAAGGACAAAGCTGTATATGTTCCGGAGAATAGAACCACAAAAAAGATTACGGCAGCAACAAAAAACATATATTGCGGTTGCCAAAGTAATGCTGATGACAATTGCTTTTTAGCAATCATATTAAACGAAGGCAACATCATTTCAATTAAGAAGTAGGAAAGAATACCTGCAAAAATGGTCATGATAAATGTTTCCGCATAGAATTGCAGCATTAGCATTTCCCTGCTACTTCCAAAGACTTTTCGCACTCCAACTTCATTGGCCCTGGTAAAGGATCTTGCAGTAGTTAGATTTAAAAAGTTCACACAAGCCAAAAGAAGTATAAAAAATGCAATCGCAGAAAAAATGTATACATACTTGATATCGCTAATAGGCTCTATCTGACCATCTGTGTTTGAATACAGATAGATCCTTTCCAACGGTTCCAAATAGTAATTGAATTCATTGCCCATTTTTTTCCATTCATTAAAATCAATCCCAAGAACACTTTTTAGTTTCGGTCCCATATATTTTAGCAGAAAGCCTGAAAACTTTGACTCCAACTCTTTATAATCGCTTCCTGGCTCTAATAAAAAATATGCCTGCATGTAATCGCTAAACCAATTATCTTCATCTTCCGGACTTATGGTATTGTTACACACTAAATTATAATGAAAATGAGAATTTAATGGAAGATCCTCAACAACACCTGTAACTGTATAAAGGTTTTCTTCGCCCATTCTTAGTATTTTGCCAAGCGGATTGATTTCGCCGAAATACTTCTTCGCAGTTGTTTCGGTAAGCACAATGTTTCTCGACCCATGCAGAGCTGTCTGTGGATCCCCATAGATAAATGGCCTATCAAATACTTGAAAAAAAGTAGAATCTGTTTTTAAGAGCTTATCTTCTACAAACTGCTTCTCCTCATAAGCAAAAAGCACATTATTTCTAAAATGTGTTCTCACTGCATATTTTACTTCTGGAAAATCAGCTTGTGCAGTTGGGGAAAAAGGTGCACAAATAGTATTACCAACAAATCCTCTTTCTCCCATTTTTATTTTAACCGCAACTCGATAGATGTCTTCAGAATTCTTATAGAACTTGTCGTAACTCAACTCATCCTTAACAAAGAGATAAATTAGAAAGACACATGCAAGCCCGATGGCGAGACCAACAACATTAATAAACGAATACTGCTTATACTTCATCATGTTGCGGAATGCAACCTTAAAAAAATTAAGAATCATCACACTATAGATTAGGTTATACCCAAACTTTTCAATTCCGATGCCACCATTGATATACTTCTGATATTGCACCTCTTACGTCACTTATTAGAATTTCATCTTTGTTCGATATCGCACATGTATCTTTCGATTACGGACAAAAAAAGAGGGACGCTTTCGCATCCCTCTCCTAAATATATGTTTTGACTTGTATTAGTCTAATTTGTGAATTAATAAACCAGAACGAAGCTTAGGTTCGAACCAAGTAGTTTTTGGAGGCATGATGTTACCTGTATCAGCAATATCTATTAACTGATATATCTATTAACTGCTGAGCAATTGCCATAGATACTGCATACAATGCAAATGCAGCTTTCATATTACCGCTGTCAACACGCTTTTTTAATTCACCTAATCCACGGATACCACCAACGAATTCAGCACGTGTAGTCGTACGAAGATCTTTGATATCAAGAAGATTATCAAGAACGTGGTTAGAAAGGATCGTTACATCAAGAACACCAATTGGATCCTTATCATCGTAAGTTCCTTCTTTAGCGTTCATTTTGTACCACTTTCCTTCTAAATACATAGAGAATTCGTGAAGCTTAGCTGGCTTGTAAATTTCTTCACCCATACACTCTACTTCGAAAGTAGCTTCCAATTTAGCCAAGAATTCTTCAGCAGTCATACCGTTCAAATCCTTCACTACACGGTTGTAGTCAATAATTTTCAATTGGTTATCTGGGAAGTGAACAGCCATAAAGTAGTTGTACTCTTCATCTCCAGTGTGATTTGGGTTCTTAGCAGCAAACTCATCACCAATACGAGCAGCAGCTGCTGTTCTGTGGTGACCATCAGCTACATAAGTTGCAGGAACTTTAGTTGCGAATAATTCTTCCAACTCTTTGTTAGTAGCTGCATCATTTACTGGCCAGAAATGGTGACCGAAACCATCTTCTGCAACGAAATCGTAAGTAGCTTCTTCGTTTTTAACGATGTTTTCAACGATAGCATCGATTTCAGGTACTGCTTTGTACGAGAAGAACACTGGCTCCAGGTTAGCTTTAGTATAACGAGTAAGAATCATACGATCTTCCTCTTTATCCGGACGAGTTAACTCGTGCTTTTTAATTACACCTGTTTTGTAATCTTCGCAAGCTGCATTAGCAACGATACCGTACTGAGTACGTCCGTCCATTGTTTGAGCATAGATATAGAATTTAGCTTCTTCATCTTGCTTCAACCAACCTTTTTCTTGCCACAAGTTAAAGTTTGAAACTGATTTTTCATACACTTCTTCAGAGTGAACATCAGTTCCTGCAGGACAATCAATCTCTGCTCTTGTAATGTGTAATAAAGAACAATCTTTACCTTCAGCCATTTGAGCAGCCTCTTCTGAATTCATTACGTCATATGGAAGACATGCTAAATCTTTAGCGATATCTTGAGTAGGGCGCAAGCCTCTGAATGGTTTTACTATAGCCATCGTTAATATGTTTTTGTTGTGTTGTTAAATTTTGTGTATTTGTGAATGAGTGATTTCGTGAATTTGTAATATAGTTATTTTGCATTAAGCTTCCTCTCTAAATATTTCTTATAACCAGATGCCATTTTAGACAAGTCAGTCAATATTTTTCGAACCTCATTATACTGATCTTGATCAATATAATTTTGCTGAAATGCTATTTCAGAACACACCAAACATTCGCGAATAGAACCTTTTGATGTTTTAAGATATTTTAAAGACAATGGTATTGTTTCTCCATGTCCTTTTCCAATATTACAAATTCACTAAATCACAAAATCACGATTTAGTTTACCTTAAAAGTAGTATCTCCTTTTTCGATACAGTTCACAATTTGATTTGCTCCGGCAATACCAGCATTGATATTTGCTTCAGCAGTTTGTGCACCCATCTTTTTAGGCGTAAAGAAGAAGCGGCCATCAAATTTAGCAGCAATTTCATCTTTACAATCAGGAGCGATATCAGAAATGTATGCGAAATCTTTACGATCATCCATCAATTTCATCAATCCTTCTTCATCAATTACTTCTTTACGAGCTGTGTTTACAAGGATACCCCCTTCTGGCATCTTGTTCAACAAGTCATAGTTAATTGATTTTTTAGTTTTATCATTAGCAGGGATGTGCAAAGAAATATAGCTACAAGAGCTATATAATTCTTCTACAGATTCAACAACTTTTACACCATCAGCTTCGATTGCTTCTTTAGCTACAAACGGATCGAAAGCATACACTTCCATACCAAAACCTTTAGCAATTTTGCCTACGTAACGACCAACGTTACCATAAGCATGGATACCGATTTTTTTCCCTCTTAACTCTACCCCAGCTTTACCATTGTATCCATTTCTTGCCATGAATACCATCATTCCCAACACCAACTCAGCAACAGCGTTTGAATTCTGTCCTGGAGTATTCATTGCTACAATTCCTTTTTCAGTACAAGCTTCAAGGTCGATATTATCGTATCCGGCACCTGCTCGAACGATAACCTTTAGATTTTTAGCAGCTTCAACAACTTCACGTGTTGCTTTATCACTTCGGATAATCATAGCATCCACATCAGCTACAGCAGCCAATAGGTCAGCCTTATCAGTATAAGATTCCAACAAAGCCAACTCGTAACCTGCGCCTTCTACAACTTCTCTGATACCATTAACGGCGGCAGGAGCAAAAGGCTTTTCGGTTGCAATTAATACTTTTGTCATTTTATTTGAAATTTTAGAATTATAAAAATAAAATGTCATTGCCAGCCAAATCGAAGTAATCTCAGCTTTTAGCCTTTAGTTTTTGGCTATTAGCTTAAAATCACTTTAGTCGTTCCTCATGCATTTGAATGACGAAAAGCAGGATGAATTAACTTCCTGCTCATCAAAATTATATTATTTTACGTGTAACGCTTCAAATTCTTTCATGCAGTCAACCAATGCCTGTACACTTGCTTTTGGCAATGCATTGTAGGTAGAAGCACGGAAACCACCTACTGAACGGTGACCTTTAATACCTGACATGCCTTTAGAAGTAGCGAATTCGAAGAAGTCTTTTTCCAATTCTTTATACTCATCAGTCATCACAAAACAGATATTCATAAGAGAACGATCTTCCTCGTTAACAACAGTACCTTTAAACATTGGGTTGCGATCGATCTCATTATAAAGAACCGCAGCTTTTTCTTCGTTCATTTTCTGCATGGCAGAAACACCACCTTGTTCCTTGATCCACTTCAAAGTTTGAAGAGCAGCAAATACTGGAACTACCGGAGGAGTATTGAACATTGAACCTTTATCAATATGAGTTCTATAATCCAACATTGTTGGAATCTGACGATCAACTTTACCTAAAAGTTCATCTTTTACGATTACAAAAGTTACACCAGCAGGAGCAAGGTTCTTTTGAGCACCACCATAAATCAGTGCATACTTGGATACATCAACCGGACGAGAGAAGATATCCGAAGACATATCAGCTACCAAAGGAACATTTATATCCATGTCTTCTTTAATCTCGGTACCATAAATGGTATTATTGGTTGTAATGTGGAAATAATCTGCATCAGCAGGAATTTCATAAGCTTTTGGAATAAAGTTGTAAACTGCATCCTTAGAAGAAGCAACCTCAACTACTTCACCAAATAATTTAGCTTCTTTCTGAGCTTTGTTCGCCCAAGCACCTGTGTTAAGGTAAGCAGCTTTTTTTCCCATCAAGTTATAAGGAATCATGCAGAATTGAGTAGATGCACCACCACCTAGGAACAATACTGAGTAACCTTCAGGAATATCTAACAATTCCTTGAACAAAGCTTGAGCCTCATCCATTACAGCTACAAATTCTTTGCTACGGTGAGAAACTTCCATAACAGAAAGTCCTGTACCAGCAAAATTTTTGATCGCTTCAGCGGTTTTATCTACTGTAAAATCTGGAAGGATTGAAGGGCCTGCAGAAAAGTTGTGTACTTTCATTTTTCAAACGTTTTAATTTTTTGTGTTATTCCATATCCTGAGGCAAATTTGCAAATAATAATTTATTTAGAAATGATTTTAGTTCTTAATTTCTATGTTTTTCAACAAAAAAATAATCATTCCTACCCCCTTCATATAGATTAATAATTACAGCCTGAAAAACAACAATTTAACCCCAAAAAATCATTTTATTTTTATTCTCATTTAACCAAGTTGATGGCAATATTTTCAATTCCAGATACATTCTGAAAGGACAACACGAGATTTATCACCTCATGAAAGCACAAAAACTGTCAATTTCACCTCTCTAACCGCTCACAAAAAAGAGAAACAATCGTAAGAATTTATGTTATAATTCTCTTTTTACTTTCAAAAAAAGAGGGTGTCCAAAAAATGGATTACCTTATTTAACGTGAGTTCGACGTAAAATTCTATCCACAGAAAGTTATATTTGCGATAGATTTGCATTAAAAATTTGGAAAGAATAGCGGGCTATTTTGAGGAATTTTTAATGTGAAGATGTCGTAAAGAGAACTTTCCATTATGTGTTCATAAATTTCCTCAAATCTTCTTGAAATATCCCGATATTCCTTCCAAAATTTGATAAAACTTCTACTCAAAATCAGATCAAACTGTGAACGAATTTTACCTCGAACTCACGTTATTTACCAAAAAACCTTCCGGCAATGACTCTGAAGTAAAAAGTACCAATTAACGGGGCTTTTGCAATAACTAAATTGGGTTTTCAACATAGAAGATTAATACCTGCAAGCGCTTGTCCTTAATACCTACGAGGGTCTGTCGTAAGTACCTACGAGGACCTGTCGTAAGTACCTACGAGGGTCTGTCGTAGGTACCTACGAGAGGCTCCCACGAAAAATCCGGATAGCGATAAAACTATCCGGATTGTTTTAAATAATCTCCTTCTATGTTGTGCGGTTTTATCCTTAAGCCAAGGACGAGATTCAACCGGAGCCTGACTCCAATTAATAAAGTAATTCTTTTAAGCTATAGATTACATTGTTGCTTCTATTCCATCCTCTTTGAAATCCTGAATATCATCAATGAACCTATCTGCGGGGTCTTGCCATTTGTTCCAAAACTTTCCGTTTAATATCTCGAAATTAAAAACTATCCTTTGTAAAAAGGAATCTTAGTAATTTTTGCTTTTAATGCTTTTTTACGAACACGAATAAAGATTTCAGTATCTGCTTTGTAAAATCCTTCCTTTACATATCCCATACCAATTGCCTTATCAACCATTGGCGCCATAGTTCCAGAAGTAACTTCTCCAATTTCATTTCCTTCAGCATCTTCAATTTTATAACCTTGACGAGGAATACCTCTATCAATCATCTCAAAACCTTTTAACCTGCGCTTTGGTTTTTCTTCTTTTTGTTTTTCGAAGAAATCACGATCGATAAAATCATTTCCATCAACAAATTTGGTAATCCAACCTAAACCTGCTTCTATCGGAGTGTGAGTATCATCGATATCATTTCCATACAAACAGAAACCTACTTCAAGTCTTAAAGTATCGCGGGCAGCTAATCCAATTGGCTGAAGACCGAACTCTTTTCCTGCTTCCATTACAGCATTCCAAAGTTTCTCACCATCCTGATTGGCTACATAAATTTCGCACCCACCAGAACCTGTATAACCTGTTGTAGACAAAATAGCGTTTTCAATTCCTGCAACGGTAGCTTTCTTAAAAGTATAATATTCCATATCTTCAATAGGAACATCAACAATTTTTTGCATCGCTTTAAGGGCCAATGGACCTTGAACTGCAAGCTGGCAAATTTCATCAGAAGCGTTATACAATTCCTTGCCTACTTCCAATCCCATTTCTTCGGCATTCTTACAACACCAGTTCCAGTCTTTTTCGATATTTGCAGCATTAACTACCAAAAGATAGGTTTCTTCGTCAATTCTGTATACCAACAAATCATCTACAATTCCACCTCCTCCGTTAGGGAAACAGCTGTATTGAACTTTACCGTCAGATAAAGCTGCAACATCATTTGTTGTAAGTTTTTGGACAAAGCTAAAAGCCTTAGGACCTTTAACCCAAAATTCTCCCATATGAGATACATCAAAAACACCTAGTTTTTCACGAACACATACGTGTTCATCTTTAACTCCAGTGTATTCAATAGGCATATTATAGCCTGCAAATGGTGCCATTTTTGCACCTAGTTCTTCATGAAAACTAGTGAAAGCTGTTCTTTTCATTGTATTTTGTATTTAAGGCAATTCCAGACCCCTAATAATAATCAGAGTCTGTATTAATTACCAAAGAATAAACTTAGTGAATTATGTATGTGTTATTGTTAGTGCAAATGTAGAAAATTTTCTTAGATATCAACTGAATCAACAAATTACTTTACTCCCCCTGTTTTCTTCGCAATTCCCAAGCGATAACCTCCTTTAAATATCACAACAAAAGCATCAAAAACCCCACATGCATCGCGATGCTCAGCTGCCTCTTCGAATGTTGCAAAGCCTCCAATCGTATACTTATGCCAACCTTCTACATACAAGTGCTCTATAACATCTCCCCCTTTATATCGCTTAAATAAATCAGTAGGCTCCATCTCTCTTTTGCATGCTGCAATCTGCACCCTGTAAACAAAATCTTCTTGCACCAACTCCTTTTTCATTTTGACTTCTTCAATTCGTTCGGGCTGTTTCTTTACAGGAATATCAGAGATAACTCTGGGCTTAGCCTTTAAGGGAGCAAGCATTTTTTCATTCTTCAAATCATTTGGAACCTCTTGAATACTTATTTGCCCTGTCAAGCTAACAGGCTCTTCCATTTTTTTAAGTATTTCCTTTTCGCGGTAGATATCAAAGCCTCCTGCTCCTCCCGATCTCTCTGAGGCAAAGTAGAATCGACCTTGTTCATCTTCAAAGTAGGTAATATCATTATCGGTACTGTTAACTGGGAAGCCCATATTTTGAGGTCTGCCCCATACTCCACCTTCTGTTCTTACACATTTAAAGATATCGTAACCTCCCATTGTATTGTGCCCTTTGGAACTAAAATATAATGTTGAAGCATCCTCACTTACAAAAACATCACTTTCATCATATTCAGTATTGATTTCTCCACCAAGGTTTAATGGTTTAGACCACTTTCCCGATTCATTTTTAAGAGAATAATAGATATCACACTCTCCAAATCCTCCCTTTCTATCACTTACAAAATATACCTCTTTATTATCATTACAGAAACAGACCGAACTTTCTCTGGATTTGTTCTCATTAATGAATTTTAACGCCCTGCCTTTTGTCCATTTATTTTTATCAACATTCAAATCATAAACATCACCATTCCCTACGGCACCGGAATAAATCACATAATCGTCTTTGTTAGTATACATTAATCCAACATTCGATTTATTGGGAGTATTTACAAAAATATTACTTAAAGACTTTTCCTTATTCAGCTTAAATATCTTTTCGTAATACTTCTGATCTACCGATGATCTTGCACTTTTCTCATCGCCTCGTCTGGAACTAAAATAAATTACATCTCCTTTTGATATCGGATTGAACTCATCATAGATAGTGTTAATTTTATCCCCAAGTAATTCAACCTGAAGATCTGAATTAGCGTTCAGTAATTTCTTACCATTTTTGCACTCGGCAATTTTTTTCTCACTTAAAAGAATCAAATCCTGCTTGTCTTGGAATTTATTTTGCCCAATTAATTCAATATTGATTTTATACTGTACGATAGCGTCATCAAATTGATTAAGGTATTGATACGCCATTCCTAACAAGAAATGAATGTCCTTACTTACATCCGGATGAAGCTTTTGAGCTGACTGTAAAAATGGCAATGCTTTGTTTCTTGGTCCTGATATCAAGTAACAAACACCAATATTATAATTCAATTCGGGATTTTCACTATTTACCTGATAGGCATCCAACAACAATGATATCACTTTATGTAAATACCCGTCACCTTTTTGGAAAATCTCCAAAGCTGTTGTAATGTTTTTGTATCCGATTTTTCTTTCCTTCTTCCCATCCACAAATTCAGATTTCCTAACATCTATTAGAGTTTGAGCAGGTAGGTTTGTAGAACACACAAATAAATATGCCAAGAGAATAATACATTTCAAATTCATAAAGATCAGCAGTTAGTTAATATGGTTTTTCTTACTAATTATATGGTCTAAATTTCATATTTTCTAATACTGATTATAAATTAAAATGTTTCCTTTCCCGATTAAAGTATTCTTAAACATTCTATAAATCAAAGAAGGTTATGCCCTTATTGATTGTTAAACCAGATAGGTAATTTGAAAATAAATTAGTATCATTGCAATATTATATGTAGTAAAACTGTGCATATTCACTGGGCTTTAAAAAAAGCTTGTAGATTTTTTTAAATTATTTTACCCTGTAAAATGACTCAAGGAGAACAACTCACCAATTTGTCCTATTTAAAGGAAATGTCGGGAAATGACAACAGTATTATCGAAGAAATGATTGGAATATTTATTGAGCAAATTCCTGAATTTATACAAGATCTTACCGTAAATTTTGAATCGAAAAACTGGGAAGGGTTGGGAGCTGTTGCCCATAAAGCAAAATCATCGGTTAGAACTATGGGAATGGATAGTATTGGAGATTGTTTGGAACAGTTAGAGCATTTCTCGAAAGGAAACCTTAAATTTGAGCTACAGATCAAAAAAGAAAAAGGAATAGACTTAAGTCCTGATGAAAAGAAGAATTGGAGCAATGTGATGCACGAAACCACAAACGATATGGAATTAAAGCACATCCCGGATTTGATAGAAATCTTTCTTTCCAATTGTCCACTGGCCGTTGAAGAACTTAAATCAAGCCTAAAACAACTTTAAACCATTATAATAGCCATGAATATTGAAACCAAACACATCGATTCTGTTACAATAATGAAACTTTGTGAAACAAATCGTTTATATGCTTTAAATGCTGGCATTGCAAAAGATAAAATGAACGAAGTTTTAACCCAACCACAAACAAGGCTTGTTGTTGATTTTGAAGACATCAATTTTATTGATAGCTCAGGTTTTGGAGCTTTAATTTCTGCCCTAAAAACATCAAAGGAACACCAAAGCAAAATTAAATTTTGTAATATCAATAAAGACGTAATGGAATTAATTGAATTAATGCAATTAGATTCTATTTTTGAGATTTTACAGGATCCTACCGCTTGTGTAAACAGCTTCTCGGCAGAATAGTTAGCCATCATGGCCAAGGCCTCACCTCACATACTCGTTGTTGATGATGATGTTGTCATTCTTAAGTTTGTAGAGTTTACCTTAAAGAGTTTAAGCTACAAAACAACATTAGCAAGGAATGGTATTGAGGCCATTGACAAGGCCAAAACCGAACATTTTGATTTGATAATCTCTGACCTTTTCATGCCGGTAATGGATGGCAATGAATTGGTTCGTTATTTTAGAAACACCCCTGAATACAAGCATACACCCTTTATTTTCCTATCGGGAAATAACGAAGAGGAAACTTGGATTAAGAATTTAAATGATGGTGCTGATGATTTTATTACCAAACCAATAAAGCAAAAGGTATTTTTATCTAAAATCAATTCGCACTTAAAACGGGCATTTCTTCGTAAAGAAATATTAGCAGGAAAAGAAAAGTCGGATATCAGCTACGATAAAGGTTCGATAATTTACTGCGCCAATAGAATAAAGCCATTTCCTATTCCGCGTAAACTTGTAAAAACCAACATTAAGCTTGTTTATACGGATTCTGATTTTTTTATGGCTTTGCAGGCTTCCAACAATTGGGGGATTATAATTGACGATGCTGCCATGTGGGCTATGTCAATTCTGGAAAAAATTATTGAAATCAGCTCAGATCATGTTCCTGTGAGCATACTGATCTCCGAACCGGAAAATACGGAATTTATGGATCAGCTCCTAAAGCAAAAGATCAGTACTTTTCTCTACAAAAGTTTGAATACAAAACTAATTGTCCATCAAATCAACTCCGACATCCAAAGAGAGCATGAACTTAAGAACAAATATCTTAATGCATTAAATACCGCGGCAAAAAGATCGCCTATTCGATTTGAGAATGAGTTTTCGGACGAAATAAATGGTTTTCACATACGCATTCTACATGAACCCTACGACAAACTTCCTGGTGGTGATTACT
This sequence comes from Marinifilum sp., assembly GCF_965230805.1. NCBI lineage: Bacteria > Pseudomonadati > Bacteroidota > Bacteroidia > Marinilabiliales > Marinifilaceae > Marinifilum > Marinifilum sp. Next base: position 726,623 of record NZ_OZ246019.1, read on the forward strand.
ATGAAATTATAAATGTGGACGAACACCGCAAGATATTTGTTCTTGGTGATGTAATGGGTAAAAAATGGGATGCTTGGTTCTTTGTTCCTGCCTACATTGCATACATTCGAAGTACAATCAATTTTTTCCTGAACCGCCAGGAGTTCGACTTCGTTGAATCTCCTGGAAAATTTCTGGACATCATCAACCAGTATATCTTCAAGGATATGCAACTTACAGAAGTTTTTACTACCCTAAGTGTGATATCAATCTGCACCAAGAAGAATATGATAAGTGTAGCTTCGGCCGGCGCTCTTCGTCCATATTATTATAACAAATCAGAGGATAGCATTTCTCAATTAAATATTGTAGGTACCTTACTTGGTGTGATCAAATCCACCAAATATCAAAGTTTGGTGCATGAATTTAACAAAGGCGACAAGGTTTTGTTTTACACCGATGGCTACACCGAAGCCATTAACGATAAAAACAATGAAATGATCGGAGATGATGCATTATTTCACGCTTTAAACAAGTATAAAATAGATGAGAATTTAGAACCTCAAACAATTGAAGAAGAACTTACCAGAACCTACAATGTCTCAAAATTTGATGATGACAGGACACTACTTTTGGTTCAAAGAAGTTAGGTTTCTCTTTTTGCAATCACTTTTTTAGCAAATTTGCTACATTCTTAAAGAGACTGATTTTGTGCTAATACTGGTATTTTTCGGATTATAAATCCTAAACTCCTAAGCCTTGATTGCAAATCAGGACTAAAACGGTAAATTATATCAAAATACAAAATTTGGAAGCACATTTACTGGTAAATGAAACTCTTATAGTAGGATGGAGTTGAAGGATTTTGATATTTTGGCTCAAACTTGTGAAAATACTTAGTCAAACCCAGTTGTAGACTATTAACGATTTGTCCTAAGAAAGAAAAACCAAATGCCTTATCGCATTATTACAATAATGTAAAATCACTAAAAAATCCAGACAACTGCCTGGATTTATTTAACGTGAGTTCGACGTAAAATTCTATCCACAGAAAGTTATATTTGCGATAGATTTGCATTAAAAATTTGGAAAGAATAGCGGGCTATTTTGAGAAATTTTTAATGTGAAGATGTCGTAAAGAGAACTTTCCATTATGTGTTTGCCTGCTTTCGGCATAAATTTCCTCAAATCTTCTTGAAATATCCCGATATTCCTTCGAAAATTTGAGAAAATTTCTACTCAAAATCAGATCAAACTCTTAACGAATTTTACGTCGAACTCACGTTATTTAATATCAATTTAATGTCTTGTGACTGTATTCTTAATTTTTGTCCGTACTTCAATGGATTCATCCGAGAGTAAGAAATTCTTGGTTGAATTCGGAAGAAATTCCAGAACATCCTCGAGTCTATCCTCACGAATTGCTTGTCTTACTTTAGATGCGGAAATGTAATTCCCATCTCCACCGCAAGTAATTCTGGGAATTTCAAGCAAATCGACACCATTTGAGGGTAAATATTTAATCATGGCTTCGTTATAGGCTGCCGTTATCGGCGAATACATTTCCGTGCCAACATATCTTTTGTTAATGTTCAGAACAGGTACAATGTAACGCAAGAAAGTGATTACATCGAGTTCAGCTTGCTTGGCAGCAATGTCACTTTCCTTTTCCTGTTTGAGGAAGTACGATGGAAAAATTGTACCTGAAACCACATAATTTCCTCCTTTAACCATCACAAGGTTTTCTATACTGCCAAGTTCTTCTTTTATCAATCGCCATCTTATATCAAAGGTAAAAGATGAACGATCTTCCTCGACAATAAATAGATATACCAATCTATTTTCTTTGCAAGCTTTCTCGATTAGGTATTTGTGTCCTTTGGTAAACGGATTACAATTAACCACCACAGCTGCAATATCTCCAACACTTATTTCCTGTTTGATCGAACGCAAATAATTCTGATAGGTTTGAATGTTTTCGTAGCCAAATTCCAAAACAGAAAACAATGGCTCTGCAGTAGCAATCTCAGTAAAACCCAAACCTTTAAATACTTCTAAATTTCGGGGCTTGGTGTAAACAAAAATATGTTTGTGTTTCTGAATTACGATATCAATTAGGTGTGTAACAATTTGTGCAAAAGCAGCTCCTTCCCTAAATTTTGGTGCTACGGCCACATACTTTAAAACTCTTCCTTTGTAAGATCCCGTTCCAATAACTTCATCGTTTAAGTTATAAAGTATCATTGTGTAATCAACTTCATGCTGATTAAAATCGAACCCCAATGGTTCCAGAAACCTTGCCACCAATTTTATATCAAAGGGGTTTCTCAAATCCAAAGATTCTTCTCTGTAATCAGTATTCTCTACTCCCATTTTTTCGTTAGATTAAGTGTTTGTTAGTGTTTGATAGTGTGTTATATGAAAGATCAATATTATTGGATTTTGGCACAAATTCAATGTTATTGCCATATGTTTTAGAGATATATTAAAAACCATAAATCATGACAAATGTTATTTGTTTTATTGTGCAGATTTGTTATTGCTAAGATTAATTCTAATGTTTATTAGCTGTAAAGATAAAATAAGAAAGCGCTAACAAATCAGCTGACCCTCCCGGAGATATGTGATTCTTATCACAGTAAGTGATCAAATCCTGGTATAGAAATTCAAATTTCTCATCATTAAAATGTACAAAGGCATTTTGTGCCTTTTGTTTTAATTCTTCAAGTATCTCAACTCCTTTTCGATACAAAATATTACTATCATCATTATTAGCAATCAATGCCAGTAAGGCATGAGTTAAAGAACTATTCAAAGTTTTATCACTTACTTGATTGACATTAAGCAAATGCAATTCCAAAACCGGGATTGCATGCTTAAATACACAAGGCAAGCCCGCTTGAACTTCACCTCGAATGCCCATGCCTTTTTTTCCATATTTTTCAAAACAAATCTCCCCATGTGTTTGATTTTCATTGAGTATTTTTCGTCCCAACTCGCGTTCGACAAGATCACCGTTTAATACTTGAATCAGATTCACAAAAGCCCGATAGCTAAATTTTTGATTTGAGATTAGATACGCACTTATAAAAAGAGAAAAAACCAATAAGAAAATGGCTCCTTTATGGGTATTAATTCCTTTGCTTGCTCGAAACATATCATCCTCCATTAACAAACCAATGCGACGCAATTCAGGAATTGCTTTTTTTAAATCACCATCGGTAAACGTATAGCCATATTCGGCAATATCCCTAAAATAAACCGATAAAACCGATGCCGAATTAAGGAAAGTAGCAAAATCCATATCATCATGAGATCCATTTGAAAAACGATCAACCAAGCCTGGTTTTGGAGTAAGTGCCACCTCATACAAAAGGGAGTTTAATGCCTTTGAAGCAAGATCTTTACAGGTTCGTTCTCTATCAAGATTATTTAAATAAACATCAATATCAGAATCAATTTTATTACGAATATCATGGTAAGGATGATTTTTTTCGCGCATGCAAACCAGCGCAGGCTTTTCGTTACAGAAGTAACAAAGCTTGGCCTTACCTGAAGAAACCGGCTCTCCGCTTACATTTGTGATATCAACATCAAGCAATCGCCCTAAAGGGTGAGATTCTTCAAACTGTTCGGAGATCTGTTTCACCTCTTCTATTGCATAATTTTCTTCGAGAAGAGGAGTAAGAAAAAAATCGCCAGCCTCATCAGTAGCACAATATTCTGCCGATACATCCACCAATATCCTGTGTGATAACAAATGACGCGTTAGTTCTGATAACACCATTTTAAAACACAAATGGATTTTCTCATTAGATTTCGGATAGCCAGGAATATTAAGATTCAGGCTTAAGGAAGCCCTCCCCGAATTCGAAATCTCAGCTCGCAAAGCAGCTCTTTTGTCTCTGGCAGCTAATATTTTTCCTAACACTTCCTCCATTCTGTTTTTAATCTAAATATCTATCTAAAATTACACCCTAAAAGTGAAATCACAATTAGGGTGTATTTTCTTTATATCCCAATCTCTTAGGAGAGATTTTCAACATTATAAATTACATCAATGATGGTTCCATCGCGGTATTCAACCAGAGCAACAATCTTCTCTCCCAACTTCTTTTCGGCTGGAATCCCTGTCATACTATCAACTTCATCCTTAAGATTTCGAATGTCAATCACCTTAAGTCCGGCTTTTATAAGAGCCGCAGCAAGATTTGGTTTTGATGGGTTAACACATACCCCTCTTTCAGTTACAATAACATCAACACTCTCGCCGGGGGTAACCACAGTATGAACTCTATCCTTAACAATTGGTAGCCGACCACGGAACGAAGGGCAAACTACAACTGTTAGATTTGCTCCTGAAGCCGTATCGGAATGTCCACCTGATGCACCACGAATTTCACCTGATGAACCGGTAATTACATTTACATTAAAATCAACATCAACTTCCAAAGCACCAAGAACAACAACATCAAGCTTGTTGGTCATCGACCCACAGTTGTTTGGATTTGCATACTGATCGCAACTAATTTCGATATGATTTGGATTGTTCAATACCGAAGTACTTACCGCTGCATCGAAAGATTGCACATCGAAAATAGCCTGAAACAATCCTTCTTCCAGCATATCAACACCATAAGAAGTAACACCACCAATCATAAAGCTACCTTTGATCTCCTTGCGTTTCATATCTTCCCGAAGGAATTTAGCAACAGCAAGCGATGCTCCCCCAGCACCAACCTGGAACGACATTCCATCTTTAAATAGGCCTGAGTGCTCAATTACATTAGCAGCAATACGAGCAATACGCAAATCCATCGGCGATTTGGTAATACGCGTTGTACCCGATGCAATTTTACTTGCATCACCAATACTATCAACCTTTACCACATAATCAATAAAGTGTTGGCGAATGGTACTTGGCAGACAAGGATAATCAACCAAATTATCGGTTACAACAATTACATTTTTTGAGTATCTTGCATCGATATCTGCATAACCCATGGAACCAAATGCAGAAGGTCCGTGAGAACCTGTTGAGTTACCTTCCTCATCGGAAGCCGAGGCAGCCAATACCGATAAATCAGGCTTAATTCTTCCTGTTAAAAAATCGCGTACTCGTCCACCATGAGAGTGAATAATTGCAGGATATTTTAATTTCCCCATCGAAATGATCTCACCAAGTCTACCACGAATCCCCGAAGAAAAAATCTTGGTAATCATTCCTTTCTCAACGTAAGGAACCAATCCATCGTGAGCCGAAGTTAGAGATGACGAAGCCAAAGTGATATCTTTGATTCCCATTTCATCAAGAATCTTAATGGTTTGCATCAAAACACCGTCACCGCCACGCAGGTGATGGTGACATGTAAGAGTCATACCATCGAATGGCTTACACTTTTTAATTGCAGCCTCTAAACTATCGCAAAGTTTAGAAGTATGTGGTTTTTTTGCTTTAAGTGTTCTGGAAATATTTGTAGCCGGAGCTTCATCTTCAATAATGCTTTTCCAAACACCACGGAATGGCTTAAGTTCGCCAAATCCTTCTATATATTCAGGAATTTCAACTCCTAATGCATTTTTCATCAGTTTATAATTTCTTTACAGTTTCATTTTGTGTTTGTATTGCTATCAGTTGTAAAACAGAACAGCTGTTAACTCACAAGCGATTCTTCGATTTCTTTTAAATCAATATTAGCATATTCCAGCACAGTAATGGCTCTCTGAACAACCGGAGCATCTACCATTTTTCCATCAATGGCAAATACACCAATGCCTGCATTTTTATTTCGGATATATTCTGAATAAACTCTGTATGCTTTGCGCACCTCCTTTTCGGTTGGATTAAAAACTTCATGTACAGCATCCACCTGACGAGGATTAATTAATGCTTTTCCTGCAAAACCAATCTTCTTTATGTATTCTGTTTCTTCACGCAGCCCTTCTTCATCATTTACATCTGCAAAAACCGTATCAAGAACATCTAATCCGTATGCCTTTCCCGCCATAACAATGCGCTTACGTGCATAATCAATACCAACACCATCGGGAGTTTTTACAATTCCCATATCAGCAGTTAAATCCTGACCACCAATAGTAAGTGCATCAATTCTTGAATCAGCAGCTGCAATATCATAAACGTTGGCAACACCTTTTGCTGTTTCGATCATTACATGAATGGTCATCGTTGGATTCTTAATACCATGCTCTTTCTCAATTCTTCGAACCTCTTTCATGAAATCCTTAACATCCTGTACTGTTTCTGTTTTAGGAAATCTGATGTTATCAGGTTGCAATGGCACAATCTCCTCCAAATCGGCAATACCAAACGGAGTGTTCATATTATTTACACGAACACAGACCTCTGTATCGTAGAACTCGACAGTTTTAATCATATTGCGCACCAGTATTCTTGCTGCATCCTTTTGGTTCAATGCCACGGCATCCTCTAAATCTAATAAAACGGCATCGCATCCATATACTCCGGCTTGTTGAATCATTGCGGGATTATTTCCCGGAATGTACAACATCGATCTTCTTTTCTTCCTTGTCATTACATAGTACCCTCCTGAATACCTAAAGAACGTTTAACAGCAGCTTCAACTCTTGCTTTAATTGTTGGTGTAAGAGCTCCTTTATCTTTTGCAATTAAGTGAACATCTTGGATATCCAACTCATCTAATACCTGATTAATCGTAGTTTTGATATCCTCTTCGAACTGCAATATTACAGTGGAAGAAATATCAATTTGGCGGCCGGTTTTCTCTGAAATAGGTTCGATCAAGACCATTATATCGCTTGATTCGAAAGTTCCGGCTTGCGCTTTAAACTTGGGTGTCATTGTTAATGAAATTAGTTTAAATTATTCCGTAAGGATTTTTATAATTGATCATGCAAATTTTAATGTCTTTGAATAGAAATCAAAGCACTTTTAAAGATTTTTGTAGTTAATTACCTACTGTTATAAAACACAATCTGGAAACGATTGCATATCAAGACATTACCACCAAGCAAAATTGTGTAAGCACTTATATTTCTTACTACTTACTTGCTTTATAAGTATTGAATAAAGAAAGTTTATCTATCCTTATCCAACATTAAACAAAAAACTGCTTTAATTCCTCTAATCTTGCAGTTAGTCAATTTAAAAAATAGGAGTCAAAAAATAAGACTCCGCAAATGCGAAGTCTTAATTGTTAGTGATTAGTAAGTGGTTAGAATTTACAAAGCCAATAAAAAGAAAATCAATCGTGTGACTAATAAATTCTTAAATGGCAATTGTATCGTACTTTTTTAATACGACACAATAAAGTATATTTTTTTTAATTACGCAAACGTTTTCTTAAAAAATGATTTTTCAGCTTTTTATTTTTACAAATTCTTAAAAGCATCCTTGCTTGGTTAGTTTTAATTACAGATATATTTCTTCTAATGATTCTGGAACCAAGTTGATATCCTATCAGTATCTAAAAATTACACAAGCAGGATTAAAAATGCTGCAATAATCTATATCTCTATTTCTTTGCCTTAACACAGAAAAAGCACTTGAAGGCTCATTTCTTAATAAATCTGATAATAAGTTGAGTTCGTCATAAGATTTTGGATTCAAATCGCTTATACAAAAATATTAATCGAACTCAGCTTATTTCCAACAAAACGATTAATACATTTCACTTAGCGATTAATCTTTAATAAGGCTACCTCATAGCCTCATATCAGGTTCCTGTTCGTCAGTACCGGATTTTGTAGTCTCGCTTCCTTCAGTGCATACCTCACGGTAAACCACCTTGCGACTTACTAATGCTTCCCAGAGTCACCTCGGCACATAAGGGACTTACACCCTCTGGAAAATTAACATACTTAAGCTCTTTTGACTAAATATTTGCATATTTAAACTTTTTCAAGAGCTTACAAATAAGTGTGCTCTTGCTCATGCAGGGCACACACAAAACGATTAATACATTTCACTTAGCGATTAATCTTTAATTAAACCCAATATTAAGTGGCACTCCCTATATTCGCAATACATTTAAAAAATTGAAAGGTTTTAGATTAGTTTAGAATATATAATGTTAGAGTTAGCTTGAACTGTTCCACACATGCAGTTCAAAATGAAAATGAAGATAGCCCCGGAACCAACCTGGGGCTATTTTCCTTAATAAAGAATTAAAAGTTGTAATTACTGAACTACATTGACATTAATTTGAACCTATACTGCTGCAACCAATGATACCGACGAAATGGTATCACCCATTCCTACCAAACTAACTGGTTTTTCGATTAATATTGTTGGAACTGCAATTAATTCAATTACTTCGTTCGAAAAGATACCCGTAGAAAGGAAGTCATTCTCTCCAAAAATATCTCTTACAGTATTGCTTAATCCATAAAGTTCATTCAAGCCACGATCCGACACCTCATTACCTTTAGCCCACATTAATACATCCTTGCTGTTAATAGCTCCCGTACCCGCCTTTGCAGCAGCAACCATCGATGCTAACTGCATACCATTTCTGTTCTGAAGTGGAGATATTTTAAAATCCTTTTGCTGAAGAGTTACATATAATCCATACATATGCAACTGCATTCTCGTACATTTGGTATACTCATACACCTTTAGCATGCCTTTAAACAGATTGGAAGCATTGGTTTCCTGATTACACTCTTCTGCCAATTCTTCCTCTCCGATCACTTCCAGAATATCAATCAATTCTCTCTCATTAAATCCTATACTATCTACATCCTGCACCAAACTTTCGATAAGGTACTTTCTTACCAACTTATCCTGTGTGGAAGCGACCTCAAGATGCAATAAGCTATCAGCGCACGACTTTCTCCATTCTGCAATCAAACTTTTCGATAAGTCAATGCGCTCAACTCCATTTGTTCCATCAGCTAAAGTTTCACTTAGCATCTGGTAGCCAGATAAAATAATATATTGCGGATTGATGTCCTCCTTCATCATCCTTTTGCTAAAATTATCATCGATATAAAGCTTGAAGTTTAAAGGATCGTAAGTTGCAATGAACCTATTTGCTTTTGGACAGATGCAAGTTTCATTACCAATTGTAAGAGAATCTCCCTTTTCAAATTCAATAATCCAGTGGATTAGGGCATTATCATTTGTCCTATCCACCAAGGATGCTTGTTGCAACTCACCCTTTTCGTCGGTTGTTAACAAATTGGGCAAATCAAGAAACAGTTGCGCTTGCTCTTTGGGAGCCGAAGCACAATGCACATATACATTTTGAACGCCACAAACAGCCATGGCATTTGCAACAATACCACCTTGTCCTCCCATTTGCAATTTATCGTAGCCAACCTGTTTGTTCAGCCAATAAAAAACATCAACTTCTTCAATTAACCACTCCTCAGCAATTCCACCTTTAAAGCAGTGAAGAATACCTCTTATTGCATCCTCGTTTTTACTGATTGCCTTTTCTTTCTCAGATAAAATTAAATTTGTGTCAAGCCCATTGCTTTCAACCAACTTCTCTATATCTTTTCCTCTTACCTTAATAACGGCATCAACATTTGCATTAAAGGCACTAATTAAACCTTTTACTTCTCCCATCCTATCCAATTGATCGGGAGCTGTGCAATAGTTTTTAAGCCATTTAGTTTTTAATTCACTATTCGACATTTAAGATTTTTTATATTATTATTCCAATTTTTAAACGCATCGTTTAACAAGCAATTTAATGGAATAATTTTCAAATAATTATAACAGATGTAATTTTTGTTCAATTTAATTTCGCAATCGTTCGCAGAGTTTAGGCCGTCTTATTATGCAGTGAGTCTACAATTGTTTTGATAATTTTAAGTTTAGCAATTCAAAAAAATATAGGCATGGCCTTATGCTACGGCTATCTTTTTTTAAGGAAGATTAAATTCAAAAAGATAAAAGAATAACGGGCATTGCATGGTAATACTGTTATTAAATAAAAAAGCCCTCGCAATATATAATTACGAAGACTTTTTTTGAATTTTAAACTCGGAGGTAAAAGTATTATTTCTTTAATTTTGTATCCATCAATTGATTTGCCATAGCAGCTCCAATTAATGATTCAAGAGGTGTTTTTCCATTCTTGCCATCATTGCCGGTAATCATTACATCCGGGAATCTAATTTTGGCTATTTCTTTAGCAACACCAATTGCAATTTCTTTTTCTATCTGTGCTCTTTCTTGTGGTGTTAAACCTGCAGATACTAACTTCGCATTCTGATACGATTCAGCATCAGCAGCAACCTTTTTGGCTGCAGACTTCAGCTTCTCGGTTTCAAGCGCAATGGCGGCAAGGCGTTTATTTGTTTCTTCTTGTTTTAATTTTGTTTCAATGGAAATAAGCGCTTTTACCTGTTCCTTTTCCTGGGCTACACGTTCGGCTGCTTTATCTCTCTCTCCTTCTGCTACAATACGAGCTTGTGCATCTTTCGCTGTCTTGATTTTCTGTTGTTCCAATTGTCTTTTTGCCGACTCGTCGCGTTGTGCTTCTAATCGTTTTTTAAATACTGCTTCAAGGATAACATCATCAACAATTACCTGAGCTACAATAATGTTATTCTCATTAATATCATGAGGGATACGAATGAATTTTCCATTTTCATCTTTTCTCTTCTTAACCTCGTAGCGTGTTTGAATCTCTTTAATTTCACGATTACTGTCTTCAATTGATGATACAATGGTATCGCGATACTCAAGCTTCTCAACACTATAAGCACCATCTTTTAGCTGATCTTCGATAGCTACCCTAAAGTCGGATGCAGAACCAGAAATGTAATCCTGTGCTGCAAACATGTATCCAGTATTCGACACAACCTCTCGAACCGTAGGGATTAATGTGTTGTATGCTAAATTTTGTAAGGATCTAAACTCAATTGCCATTTCAATGAAAGATTCTTTATCGGTTGGTAACTGGAAACGAGTTGATAATTTAGCTGAAGCTGTAACCTGATCGATAAATCGAATCGGAATTGGATTCATCACCCCCTCAATATCATCATTCTTCTCGCCTTTACTTACAACTTTTACATCGATATACTTTTGCCAAGGGATAATTTTTGCAAATCCTCTCCACTTAATTCCCTCTGTCATTACTGCATTTTTGCTTCCATTAGGATAAACAACAAAGTACTGATATCCAGGTTCTGCCCAAAAAAATAGAAATGGCAAAAGTAGCATAATAACACCTGTTCCAATTACTCCGAGAGAGAATTTGGCTGTAAGCTTCGCAAAAGTTTGTGACTTACTTACTAACAATGGTTTCAAAAACAGCATTGCCAATCCTGCTAATACGATAATAATTCCTAGTACAATCATAAATTAATTTGGTTTAATTGATTATTAAAATTCAAGCACCAAAGTATAATTTATAATCGACAATATTGGTGTTTTTATGTTCGTTTTCGATTAAGACGATTTCTACACCGTGAAATTTGATTTTTTACATGATATTTTTTAACCATTCTTATAACAATGGTAGGCCATGATGTTTTCAAATTGATAAAACCCCTATATACTCCTAAACACCAAACCTTCATTATCTGCATCTACGAATATCTTTTGGTTGGCTGTAATTTTTTCGGATAGTATCTGCTTCGACAGTTCATTTAAAACTTGTTTTTGCAACACTCGTTTAATTGGCCTGGCACCAAATTGTGGATCAAACCCAAGCTTTCCCAGGTATTCAACTGCCGATTCACTTAAATTAATAATAATATCATTTTTAGTTAGCATTTTCTGAACAGCCATAAACTGCAACTGCACAATTCTTTTAACCTGCTCTCTATCCAGAGGAGTAAACACTATTGTTTCATCAATTCTGTTCAAAAACTCGGGTCGAATACTTTTCTTCAAAAGTTCCAGCACCTCAGTTCTGGCCTGCCACAACATTTCACCTTTATTGCTTTCATTCATCCTCTCAATTTTCTCTTGAATCAGATGAGATCCAACATTCGAGGTCATGATTACAATTGTATTTTTAAAATCAACTACCCTTCCCTTGTTGTCTGTTAGTCTTCCATCATCCAGTACTTGCAGAAGAATATTAAAAACATCGGAATGCGCCTTTTCTATTTCGTCTAATAACACAACAGAATAAGGTTTTCTTCTAACCGCTTCTGTTAGTTGTCCACCCTCATCATAACCAACATATCCCGGAGGAGCACCAATTAACCTCGAAACCGAATGGCGCTCCTGATATTCCGACATATCGATACGGGTCATCTGGTTTTCATCATCGAACAAGAATTCAGCCAATGCTTTAGCAAGTTCGGTTTTCCCAACCCCTGTTGTACCCAGAAATATAAATGATCCAATGGGTCTTTTTGAATCCTGCAATCCGGCTCGGCTTCTGCGCACAGCATCAGAAATAGCAGTGATCGCTTCCTCTTGCCCTACAACTCTTTTGTGTAGCTCTTCCTCCAGCGACAACAACTTTTGCCTCTCGCTCTTCAGCATCCTGCTAACAGGAATACCTGTCCAACGCGAAACAACCTCAGCAATATCATCATTTTTAACTTCTTCTTTGATCAGAGCATCAGAATTCTGATTCTGCTTAAGCTTGTCATTTAGACGATCAATTTCTTCTGCAACTTCTTTCAACTTGCCATATCGAATTTCTGCTACCCTTCCATAATCTCCCTCACGTTCGGCTTTTTCGGCATCATATTTAAGAGCCTCCATCAACTCCTTGTTCTTTTGAATTCCTTCGATCACTTCACGTTCAGCCTCCCATTTGGCTCGATATTTTAACCGTTCATCGTTTAATTCTGCAATTTCCCTGGCCAACTCATCTTGCTTTTTCGAATCTCCTTCACGCTGAATGGCCAATTTTTCAATTTCCAATTGCTTGATTTTTCTCTCAATCTCGTCTAATTCTTCAGGCAAGGAGTTCATTTCCAAACGAAGTTTTGCAGCTGCCTCATCAATCAGATCAATTGCCTTATCCGGAAGGAAACGATCCGAAATATAACGTTGAGACAATTCTACTGCTGCAATAATTGCTTCATCTCGAATTTGAACCTTATGATGATTTTCGTAGCGTTCCTTTAATCCTCGAAGAATAGAAATGGCACTAAGCGTATCAGGTTCATCAACCATGACTTTCTGAAAACGACGTTCTAGTGCTTTGTCCTTTTCGAAATACTTTTGATACTCACTCAAAGTGGTTGCACCAATTGCACGCAAATCGCCACGAGCCAAAGCTGGTTTTAAGATATTGGCAGCATCCATAGCCCCTTCTCCTTTTCCCGCTCCTACCAAGGTGTGAATTTCATCGATGAAGAGTACAAGCTCCCCATCCGATTCAACAACCTCTTTCACTACCGATTTCAAACGCTCTTCAAACTCTCCTTTGTATTTAGCTCCGGCTACCAATGCCCCCATATCCAAAGAAAATATCTTCTTATTCTTTAGGTTTTCAGGAACATCACCTTTAATTATGCGATGAGCCAACCCTTCAGCTATAGCTGTTTTTCCAACTCCCGGCTCACCAATCAGTATAGGATTATTTTTGGTTCTACGCGATAAAATTTGTAGAATTCTTCTTATTTCCTCATCCCTTCCAATTACTGGATCCAATTTCCCATTTCTTGCTCTTTCGTTTAGATCCACCGCAAAACGACTCAACGAATTAAAGGTATCCTCAGCGGTTTGAGAATCAACTTTTGCACCTTTTCGTAAATCTTTAATTGCAGCAGAAAGATCCTTTTCGGTAATCCCATTATCCTTAAAAAGTTGAGCAATCTGATCCTTCCCGCTTAAAAGGGAAAGCATTATATGCTCTATGGAAACAAACTGATCGCCCATTTTACCTGAGACACTTACTGCATTTTGCAACACAGCACTCGACTCTCTCGACAAGAAAGGTTCGCCTCCAGTTACCGTAGGCAAAGATTCAAGAATTTTGTCAAGAACCGCATTGAAATTCTGTAGGTTGACACCCAGTTTATTCATTAAAAATACAGCTAGATTTTCGCCTTCCGCCATGATCCCTTTCAACAAGTGAGCAGTTTCGATGGCCTGTTGCTGATTTCCCTGAGCAATCTGAAATGCTTTTTCGATTGCCTTTTGCGATTTAATTGTGAAATTATTGAAGTTCATATTGCATTTGATTTTTAGTCCTTTTTATACTCCATCCGTTTTCAATTCATTTGCCATTTCTTAAAAACTGAAACATTGTCCGCTTACATGCAAAATATACTGTCAACTTGTCATGCCATTGTGGGTTTTCCTGAATAATTTTCATCCGTTTATAATCTTTTCCATTTGTTAGATGAAAGCCGCAAGATCAAAATAATCATTATCTCATGTGTCTTTAACAATGCTCGTTTCATACTACACCAAATTAATTTTAAACAAACCCAATACATCAGAATGCATTTGAACCGAGCTTGATAAAAAATATGCGTCCCAAGAAATCAGTTTTATACCAGCTTTGCTTTAAAAAACCTGAAAGAATATCGAGATATTTTGAACAAATTTTAATCTAAAGACTGGGTGAAGGTGATTTTGCGAAGCATTTTACAAGTTTGGGCATAAATTATTTCAAAGTCCCTGCAAACTGTGAGTATATTTTTAATCGAACTCGGGTTTGTATATATTTACCATGTAAAATTTAAACACACTCAAAAAAATACAATATGAAAGCAACAACAACTTGGACAAAAGGAATGTCATCGATAATTACAAACAACAGAGGTCACGAAATTACTATAGATCTGCCGGAAGCAAAAGGTGGAGACGATCTTGGTGCAACAGCCTTTGAAGTTTGCCTGATGAGCTACTCGGGATGTGTAAACACCATTTTTAATGTTGTGGCCAAAAAGATGCGCATTGAATTTAATTCCTTAATTGTAGATACAATCGGATCACAAAAAGACGGAGCACCTACTTTCACTGATCTTGAAGTTGAACTAAAAATTGATTCTAAAGCCAGCGATAACAAAATCGAGAAGTGTCTTCAGCAAACCTTAAAAATGTGTCCTGTTGGGGTTCTTTTCCACCAAGCTGGTGTAAAAACAACTTATAAAATCGAGAAATTTCAAAAAGCGTAAACCTGCTTTACAACTCATAATTCATTAAACCCCTTGCCATTTGGTAAGGGGTATTTTTTGAATTCATTTTTAGCTTAAGCTTTTAACACATCTTTAACACCTGTTAGAACGTCTTACCGCTAACACTAAAAAAATAAAAGACTAATTTGTGTTTTATTTAAAAATTGATAAATCATGAAAAAGTTAATTGGATTATTAATACTACTAATCAGTTTTACAAGCTACGGTCAAAGAGAAAATAGTACGGTTAAAGTTGGCGATAAAGCACCAATGTTTAAGGCAAAAGATCAGCATGGAAATGTTGTGAAAAGTTCTGATATTTTAAAAAATGAGCAATTGATTGTTGTGTTCTACCGAGGCCAATGGTGCCCATTGTGTAACAAACACCTTTCTCACCTTCAAGATCATGTTGAAGATTTTAAACAAGCAGGTGCGCAATTGCTTGCAATATCTCCTGAAGTTCCGGTAAACGTAAGCAAAACAGTAAAAAAAACAAATGCCCATTACCCCATTTTGTATGACAAAGACAGTAAAATTATGAAAGAATATGCTGTTGAATTTATGCTCCCTGAAAATCTGCAAAAGAAATACAAAGGGTATGGAATAGATTTAACTGTAGCAAATGGAAACAACGACCAATTACTACCCGTACCCGCGACTTACATCATTGGAAAAAACGGAAAAGTGAAATACGTTCACTACGATCCTGATTACAAGAACAGATCAAATGCCGAAGATATTTTGAAGCATTTGTAACCACCTAAATTCGATTCTAATTTTTGAATTCTGAATACCAATTAAGTGCAGAAATACAAATGTAAAAGGCCGAAAGGAGCGCCAAGTCTAATAAAACCAAGCACTGGGAAAAGCAAAAATCCAGACCTGAGAGTCTCATTCAAAATGAGACTCTCAATGGTTTATACCCTCACTCAAGAAAAAGCATCAAACACCTTTGAGATGATAGACTTGTTCTCGTTGCAAGATTTGTATTGATTTGTATGCCAGCAAAATTCTTTTTTTACTCCAATCCCAGATTCGTTTTTACCTTCGCAGAATCAAAAGAATTTTTAGCAAAAGGATGAGCCTCTGTATTAAAAACATAATCATCTAAATTAAATACGCCGGTTTCTTTTGTGAAAGTCAGGTACAAGTACTTTAATGTTTCTGCAAAAAAGAATGTTGGCATATAATCTTTTTTCTCCATGGTTCTCACATCTTCAACTGATGAAAAAGCTATTTCGGTTCTACAATATTTTTTGATATCCGACCAATACTGATCAACCATGTTGTAAAACTTTTTCTTGCCAGTAATGTGATACAAGTAATAAGCCGACTCGATAATTTCAGGATTTAGATCATATACAGGATATGTAGGTTCTTCTTGTTGATAATCGTAAATCATTGGTTCCAATCCGTATTTATTCCAAAGTTTGTTCCATGTATCCTGAGTTTTTTCAGCTCTTCTCAAATCTCCATTTAAAGCAAGAATAGATTGGAAAAATGCGTCATACAAAGTAACCACCTTCGCCAACTGACGTCCCGTATGTGGATCGATACAATCTCGTTTGGCAGTATTCATATTAACACGACCATACCACAAAGTTTCTTCCGATTCATCAGCAACATAATTATTAATGGCCTTAATACTTTCATCCCACATTTTTTGCGAATCTTTATCTCCAAACAACAGCATACTTTTGTACAGATACTCATAGTATGAATCGGCTCCCGAACAAATGTGAGAATGATCATTTAACCACTCACCAGTCTCCACATCAATTAAATCGGCCACAAGATTAATGTCAGAGCGGCGCTCCCAAATGGCCATATTTGCTTTCTTAGCAGTTTGATAATAAATCGGGTCTCCGGTATAATAACTTAATATCCCCAACTCAAGCATATAAGAAGCTGCTTCGGCCAAGTTAATCTTGCTCCCCTTTGTTTCCCCCGTTTTTAGGTTTACCCAGTAATAAGGCAATCCTGTAGGCGAATCAAAGGCTTTTAGCATTCTCTTCCCAAAATCCTCAGCCTTTAATAAAAGCTTTGGATCGTATGTATATTCATACATCGCAAGTAAACCACCCATAATTCGGATATTTACCTCAAAAGTTTTCACGAACAAATCTTTGTCCCAACTAATACTATCAATCACATATTTCTCAACTTCTTTAGCCTGCTCGTCCAACCCCATTACTTTCATTGTACTATAGGCATCAATTGGTGAAATATGCAAGGATTCTTTATACCAATTCTGATAAGATTTAGATAAAGGCAGTAACACATCATGCCCCCATGCATATTTTTTGTATGCCTCCCAGCTTCGCACAAATTCCATTTTTACTTCTTCGGCCAAAGGATTCATCTTTATTTCGTCCTTTTTAGCTTGTTTGGCTTGACAAGCTGAAATAACCAAAGCAATCATTCCGATTAAATAACTTAGCTTTTTCATGATATTTAAACTTTTCTTAGTTGTGGTATATTCCAAACAATTGGAGACTCGTTTTTAATAAAAACTGGTAATAAATCAGATTACAATAATCATAAACCAATCGAGCTGAGAATTTAAATTTTGCCGATTAAATTTTATTTAATTCCCAATTAATTCCGGAAAGATCAAAATATTTGATGTTAATCAGTTAATTGATTAGGATTTCATCCACAAAAATCCAATGCTTTCTACCTCCTGCCATATGCCAATCGGGAATTGGCCCATTCTTAAATTTCACTTTAATGAATCTACATTTTACTGCTTGGAATTGAATTGATGGTCTTACAATAAATCTGCGTTCATCTTCGGGAGAGTCCATGCTAATATTTTTTATCAAATGATAGTTTTCCTGATCGTTAGAAACGTAAACTTCAATCTTATTAGGATTAAAAATCCATGCCCCCGGATAAATTAAAATTCCTGGTTTAACTTCTGAAATACTTCTTGTTGTACCAAGATCAATATCAACATTCATATCCTTTAAGTCAATCCCGGTCCAGAAACCATCGTTAAAAGTGGTCGAACCAAATCCTCCATCCAATAACAAAACACCTGTTTTATTCCCATAGCCAATATCATTGCCTTCAACAGTTACTTTTGGATAACCAGTCTCGGCATTAAATGGGATTCCCTTTAAATACTGTACTATAAAAGTTCCACTTTCTTTCAAGCCTTTTTTAAATGCTTTAGCCTTTACCATCGCATCTTTTCGAATTTGTACAGGATGTTCATATTTTTGAGATTTCAGATTCGGTTCAGATCCATCGATGGTATATCTAATTTCAGCTCCTTCAGTATTGCATAACAGCTCAACCCATTTACTTTTTTCGAAACTAAAGGTAGAGTCATTGCTGTAAGGCATTAACACCTGTTTTTCTTCATGAAGCTTAT
Organism: Marinifilum sp.; assembly: GCF_965230805.1. NCBI lineage: Bacteria > Pseudomonadati > Bacteroidota > Bacteroidia > Marinilabiliales > Marinifilaceae > Marinifilum > Marinifilum sp. The sequence continues at coordinate 745,038 of NZ_OZ246019.1, forward strand.
AATCATCCAAGGATTTCATCCCGTACATTTCTTCCAAATCAGCCTTAGCATTACCCCAATTCTTATTGGGTTGATTGCCCATTTCAAAAACCAATTCTCCTCCATTTTTTATTTGTTGATATGTGATAAATGGCTTAGTGTATTCTTCACCATTAAATTTTGCAGATTGTATGTAAACATTCTGATCGGAATTGTTTTTTGCTACAACTGTAAACACATTGCCATTTTCAAGATTGATACTAGCTTTTTGATATGCGGGCGAACCAACCTGATACTGGTTGCTTCCCGGACAAACCGGATAAAAACCTAATGCGCCAAAAATATACCAAGACGACATTTGGCCTAAATCATCATTATTATTTAAACCTGCCGGATGATCATGATAAAAACGAGTAAGTATTTCTCTTACTCTTTTTTGAGTTTTCCACGGCTGGCCAGCATGAACATACAAATAAGGCATCTGGTGCGATGGCTCATCACCATGCCCATATTTGCCAATAAAACCAGAAATATCTACATGCTGCGAACCTCCAATCTCTGTTGTATCTGTAAATATTTCGTCCAACCATGAAGCAAACTTGTGGTATCCTCCATGCAAGCGAATTAAATAGCCCATATCATGCGGTACATATGAAGAATATCCCCAAATGTTTCCGGATACATAGTTATGCACCAGTCCGTCCCATTTGCTCATATCCACCTCAACCAATTTCCCATTCTGAAGTTTTGGCAGCAGATAGCCCGACTTCCTATCAAACAAATTTCTATATCCTTTCGATCTTTGCCTGAACAAGTGCATATCATCATTTTTAGCAAGCTTACGAGCTACTTGACTGATACACCAATCGTAATAATTGTATTCTGTTGTTTTCGAAACAGAGCTACCAATTTTGCCTGGTACAAAATCCATTTTGATATAGTAGTTCATTCCATTAACATCGTAGGTATTGCTATGCTTTTCCAGATTGAAAGCAGCTGCTCTCATTGCATTATAAGCCGCCTGATAATCAATGCCGGGTATATCTTTCATTATGGCATCGGTTATTACAGAAACGGTGCTATAACCAATCATACAAACATTATCGTGTCCCAAACATTCCCACACAGGCAATCCCACCTTCGAATCGGAATGCCTTGATGCAAGAGAGTTCACAAAATCTGTAGTCTTTTCTTGCTCAATAATTGCCATTAGTGGATGAACAGCACGATAAGTATCCCATGTAGAAAAATTACTATACTGGTTAAAATCTGAGTGATAAACTTCTCCTTCCACAACATATTCGCCCGTAACATCAGATATTAAGTTTGGAGAAATCATGGAATGATAAAGAGCTGTATAAAAATTCCTTTTATCGGATATTTTATCGGTTTCGATATGCACTTTATTCATTTTTTCTTCCCACAAATTCTTAGCTTTAGCCCATACCTGATCAAAAGTAATACCTACTGCCTCGGCATCAAAGTTTGCCTTGGCTCCTGCGTAGCTTACGTGCGATAGTGCCACTTTCACATTCACTTTTTCTCCTACTTCCAACTTAAAGCTTACAAAAGCTTTTACTTTTCTGTTGGTAACTTTCGAAAGCGATTTTTGAATAGTATCATTAATGGCTACTCCACTTTTTTCGAATGGTTTAGAAAATTTAGCATAGAAATACACCTTTCTGTCTCCTCCTTCTCCATTGCAATGTTTCCAACCACGAATCTCGGTATCCGACAAAATTTCCACTTCTGTTTCCATCACATTTTCCATGATGTTGTGTGTAGGATCAATGATTACATTGCCTTGTCCGGCAGAATTAAAAGTGTACCTGTGAAATCCAACTCTTGGCGTACAAGTCAATTCTACTTTCACATTGTAATCATCCAAAACAACCGAATAATATCCGGCAGTAGCTTCTTCCCTATCGTGCGAAAACCTCGAACGAAAACCACTGTCAGGATCTTCTTCTGTACCCGGTTTAATTTTTAGCTGACCATAAGTTGGCATCAACAGAATATCGCCTAAAGCTGCCAACCCAGCACCACTGATATGAGTATGTGCAAAACCTTTTAAAATTGTGTCGCTATAGTGGTAGCCCGAACACCAATCCCATTCTTTAAAATCGTTGCTGGGACTAAGCTGAACCATTCCAAAAGGCAATGTTGCACCCGGAAAAGTATGGGCGTGTCCATCAGTTCCAATCATAGGATCAACAAATTGGATTAAATTTTCATTTTGCGCATACATTTGTAATGCGATAATTACACTTAGAAGAATTAGGATGTATTTTTTCATCAGTTTAATTTTTTTCAGTTGTAAGATGGAAGCCACAAGATCAAAAATATCATTACCCCGTATGTTTAATCATGCTCGTTTCATAAGAAGATGATTCTTTGATTTGCTGCAACGCAAGAAAACAATTAAAAGCAGTGATCACAATTGGTATATTGAGAACGACATTTAAATCGGATCTGCAATACAAAAAAAAGATCGAGAGGTTAAAAAAGGGATTAATTCAAGATTAATCCCTTACATATTTTATTAGCGAAAGTTCAACTAAAATATACTTACTGTTTGCTCTTATTTCTGACGTTTTCTTCTAATTCTAAAGTGTCCTTCAGGCAAGATGGTAACCCATAAAATTTCAACCAACAACAGGAACCTGCGCAGCACATCAAAATACAAGGCAAAATAAAATAGGATTGTTGTTAACCAAATTATACTCAAATTGAACCAAAAAGTATCAATTAAGTAATCCCCTACCCGTTTTTGTGAGGCAAACAAATGAGCACGTCCATTTTTACTCGCGGGCGTTTTAAAAACCGGATCTTTTAGCTGTATTAGTTCGTCTTTGTAGCTAATTAGCTTATTTATTTCTCTTCGGTTAAGAGCTATTTGCTCTATGGCCTCGTTGTGATAGGTGTTTTTTAACTCAAGGATCTTTTTAGGGTCACCCAATTCATCAATAACCTCATCATAGGCTTTATCGCGAAGATTCGATTCTTCGTTGAACTCCTTCCATCCTGCTTGTTTTACATGCTCAAGCCAAATATTAATTTTCTCCGAAGAATCTCTTAAAGCTTGCTTCGACAATTCAAAATCATATGGAAATAAATAAATATCTGATAACTTAAGCAACTCATTTTTGAAAATCCGATAATTTTTATCATTGTTCGTCCTTAGCCAGGCTTTGTAATTTTCCTTCATTTCAGGTATTAAAAAACTCGACCTGAATGATGCTTCACTCATTGCTTTCTCGTAAGGAAAAAACAGTTTTTCAAATTCGTTGTCCTTAAACTGCTCAACCACCAAAGCTTCGTATGCCCATCTCGATGTCATTAAATCGCCAACCGCCGGAACATATTTTTTTGAGGTAATTGCAGGATGCAGTTTATTAAAATTCACAATCACGCCTGAAAACAATAATTGTGGAACCAAAATAAAAGGAATCGAAACATATACAGCCACCACTGAATTTAAGCCAGCCGATAAATTCAGGCCAATTAAATTGGCACAAGCCGAACTGGTATATAATATCAACCAGTATACCCATGTAAGGCCTTTAATTTCAAGTATCGAATTGGCCAGGATTACAAACAAGAAAGTTTGAACAGCAGAAATTACCAATAAAACAATCACCTTTGAGTTTAAATAACTAAACCTGCTCAAATTCAAAAACTGCTCTCGCTTAATCATTCGTCTGTCGTGCAATAACTCTTCGGCAGAAATAATAAGACCCAAAAACAGCGCTACCACAACAGCCATAAAAATAAAGGAAGGTAAATTTTCATTCTTCGAAAAAACATAAATCATTTGATCTGAATCGGTACCGCTAATATATTTGGTAAAATACCCTAAAATTACGGCTAACAATGGCGCTTCCAATAAAGTTATCAGTAGGTATTGCTTGTTACTTAGTTTCGACTTGATATCCCTTAACAAATAAATTTTCAGCTGATCCCATCGCTTGGGAATGCTGAAATAATTCTTCGGAATCAATTTCTTTCTTTTGGGTTTCTGTACTTTATTGTTTTTCTCGATATTCTCCTTATACAATTCGTACCAATCGTCGGAACTTCGCTTGCGCTTACGTATCTGCTTGCCATACTCATTCATCATTCTGGCCTCAATAATACGTAAAATCTGTTCCGAGTTCACATTACCACATGTCAAGCACTCACTCTCATCAGCTTTAACGTAATGCGATTGGGTTTTAAAATAAACAACGGCATCAATTGGATTCCCAAAATAAATTACCTTTCCGCCTTGATCCATCATTACCAGCTTATCTAAAAGCTTAAAAATATCGGATGAAGGTTGATGAATATTGCAAATTACCAGTTTACCTTTTAAAACCTGACGTTTTAACAGTAGCATTACCTTTTCGGAGTCCATACTCGATAATCCCGAAGTAGGCTCATCTACAAACAATACCGATGGTTCGCGCATTAACTCCAATGCAATATTTAATCGCTTTCTTTGACCACCGCTTAGCACTTTATTAATAGGATCTCCCACTTTAAGATCTCTGGCCTCAACCAAATCAAAATCTTCAATGGTATTGTCAATGATCTCTTCAATCTTTTCGTCCGGAGTATCGTCGAAACAAAGCTTAGCATTAAAATACAGATTCTCATAAACCGTTAACTCCTCTACCAAAAGATCATCTTGAGGAACGTAACCAATTACCCCTTGCAATTTTTCTTTGTCGAGATGCAAATCATAACCATTGATGTAGATGTTACCCTGACGCAGGGTCAAGTTTCCATTCAGCACATTCAAGAGAGTTGATTTACCTGTTCCCGAGCCCCCCATAACACCAACCAATTGACCCGAGTTCATTTCTAAACTTACCGGATGAATCCCATTATTTGAACCAGGAAATTTGAATTCTATATTTTTTGCAACAAACTGTAAATCACTTAGGTTTTTTTTCTCGATAAATATCGAAGCGATTTGCGAGTAGTAGATCGGATCAATTCGGGGAGATCGGATCACCGAACCATATGACAACATGTAAGCTCGGTTAACCTTTACGTTATGACCATTAAGGAAAAGGTTGTACTCGCCAAGATATTTCATTAAGAATGTATTGGTACTTTCCAAATGCAGAATAAATATCCTTCCACGAAGTTTAGAACTATAAATATGCTTTACCACCTCATGATTCCAATCTGAATTGTTATCGATTAAAAGCAAATGTTCGTTAAACGGAATCGACAGCTCGTCTCCAACCATGAACTGCCTGCTCAACTCAAACTCGCTTTTGGGAATGTTAAAGGTTTTGGATACCGTTTTTACCAAGTCCAATTCTTCATGACCTGCATATTCTGTTTCACCAATAAACTCGAGCAATTGCAGCATAATCCACACCTTTTGCTCCTGTTCAACCTCCGCCAATAACTTTTGGCAAACATGTTCAACCTGCGGATGCTTATTAATAAAACAAATCTCCCCATTTTCATCGCAATGAGAATCTTTCATATACTTCGCAAAATCCTGTAGATATTTCTCTGTCCATTCATTACTAAACTGCTTCTGAAGCCAAACTTCTACAACATCCCTTGCAGCCGTTTCAAATCCCATCTTTTGTTCGTCAACAATGATGGCAAAAAGACGCATTAAAGCTTTCAGTAAAGATTCATTCATGGTTCAATTTTAAAATTTGTTCTGGATTTTGACAAGGCACAAATTTAGATAAATAATACGAGCTATGGAAACTACTATTTTAAAGAGATTTTTACGATAAGCTTAAAAAAATCAATCCATATTCTTCTCTCCGAATTTAAAAATTGAATTGAAATTCTTGCCGAACAGCCCGCCAACAAATTCCAAAAGCTCCATAACCAATCGCCATGCTTTTTAAGCTGAGTTCGACTAAAAATATTCATGTTCTTTTGTCGTAAAACTGGCTCAAGCCGATATCGCACAGGCTCATTTAAGCTTTTTTAACACTTGTTATCAGGTCTTAACTTATTCTTACCATATCTTTGTAATGTACTACAAAAGATAGTATTTTTCATAGATTAAAGATTTAGGTTAGTAATTAGTGGTTAGAGAGAATCCCGGATGCCCGTTCGGGATTTTTCGTGTTTATACCTATTCTACCAATCCAATCTCTCAGAGCTTCCTTAGCAGATATTTTTGAATCGAAATCGGCTTAATTTGAAATGAGTTTTAAAGTGCTTTTCGGATTTTAGGCTATTTTAACAATTACTGATTTCGCTTAACGGTTTTACACGCTAAATTTGTTCCATACAAAAGAGATCGTAGTTATTTTCATAAATTAGGTTTTAGGCTTAAAGAAAATCCCAGACCTTGCGGTCTGGGGTTTTTCTATTCATATATGCACACACAAATAAATTATAATTATTTAACACCCCTTTAATGCAGATAGATTTCAAGAGCAATATATTTGTAGTGTAGAAAAACCTCAAGAGTTTTTTTCATAGATTAGTGATTTAGGTTACATTTAGTGGTTAGATTAAAATCCGGGTGGGGACCCGGATTTTTTTATTTCTTTTTGCTATCAATTGATTTGTACATGGATATGATCGTCATGTCGCACCGATTGGCAACCATGAAACCTCACTCTATCATCTTTAATATTTAGTCTTTGCTTTAAATGCGGTTCAATAAACATTTTGGTCATTAATCTTTGGCTCAAAATTGCTTCCACCAATCCTTTAGTTCCTTTTTCGGAAAATTGCAGATCCGAGTTGATCCTGCCAAATGTAACATATTTAGGATAATCATACTGAAAATAACCCCGTTTTAAGCACTCGTTGCATTGATCAATCTCACCTGCCTTGGCTTCTTCAAATACTCCATACCCACTTACCGACTTACTTTTGTTAGCAATTATTCCATTCTGATCTTCATAGACCAAACTAAAGTCAATCTTACAGCCATCGTTATGACTTAAATGCGGAATTAGTGGAAATCCATCACAAAAAGGAAAACATGCATCCAAATACCGAGCTTGTATCATCGGATTTTCATGTTTCAGTTTATTCGAAATTGCTTGAATAAATTGCTGAGTTTCTGATGACACATAGTTACGATTTAGAATTACTGTTGCATAGCTTGCAGGCTTTAAATTTGAATTATCCTTAATCTTCTCCCTTCCAAACCAAGGTGCTACAAAAGGAACTAGCAAAATAATTGTAAATGCATAAAGCAAGACGAAAAACAAAAACCTTTTACCCCAAAAAGCCACTCTGATTCTATTACATAGAAAAAGACTAATAATGTAAACTAAGCCTCCTACCTGAGTTACAATTGTAAGAACCAGAAATAGTACAAAATGAGCAATATATTTTATAGTTCTCTTCATTCTTTTATTTGAGTGGGTTGTAACTAAATTAATTTATCTAAAAATAGATCCTATCGAAAAAGATCCTAACTGGAAGACATCAACAGCTCGGACTATACATTTTGTTTCATATCTAAAACGTGTATCATTAAATCTTCTACACAAATTAACATCCCATTGCTATTTCAAACTTAATTATCTTCTCAGTATACTTAGAGGTGCCTAAATTTGATAATCTAATTCTTAATTCAATTTTACTTGTAATTGTTCCAATACCACATGGATATTCTTTTACCGAACTTACATTCTTGACCAATTCTGCCCATTTTTCCCCACAATGATTCATCACAGCGTTCTTAAATTCATCAATATCAACATGAATAAACTTATCCATTTGTTCCTCTGATATTGAATTTGCTGTATAATTAAGTCCATTATAATGTGCAATCTGTTCCCAGTCTGAAGTATAATGTTTCCAATTTAGCATATCACAATGTGGTCCTTCGTTCATTATTGTAATGCTATTCTCAAATCGCTGATAGACTGCAATCGTATTATAATTACAACCAATAATACTCATTGAATTTCCACTTAGCATTTCTCCTAATTCAGGATAAACGACCACAGTATCAGTCTGAATTTTACTTAATTCTTCTTCTTCGTCCCAAACATCAATATCATCAATTATCAAGGTAAACTCCTTGAATCTTATTGAAATTCCATTTTTAGCCATCGTATCGACCTGCTTTATTTCTTTTTCAGCTTTTAAAACCAATCTCTACTGGTTTTGAATTTGGTATTTCCGCCTTTGCTTCCAATTGGATTTTCTGTTTACAAGAGCAAAAAATGATCAATGCAGTAATTAGATAATATTTCATTTTTAAACTATTAATGACAGTCTATTTTAAATTCAACTTCTAAGAATCACAACTTCCCTACTAAAACCCTTTCCCAAAGAAACTGGATATGTCAAAATAAATATCCATAGTTTTTCCCGAGGCTGTTTTTATTGTAATAATGTCGTAAGGTTTTCTTTTTTCATGCACCAACATTTGACCTTGTGCTTTACTTCCTGGATAATTCTTCCTGATCCATTGGTATTCGTGACTAACTGATTTTACCACAACAGCTGTTTTAGCTGTTAACCCATCTTGTTCCGATGTCGTTAGTTTTGCTGATGTAGAACAAGAAACCAGTAAAATAAATGAAAATAGAATGCTTAAAAGAATGGATGTTTTTTGTTTCATGATATTTATTTAGGTTATGGATATCTTAAATTACTTCCCACAATACTTCTTAACAGCTTCCAAAACCATCCTATTTTTATCACCTAAGGAAACAGCTTTATTCAGGTCTTCGCATATTTTCTTTAACTCAGTTTCAGGAATGGCAGTATTTTTTGATGCCATTAATTGAACGTCCCTAGTTTTGGATAAGGTTCTGCCCTTAGCCAATTCGTGTCGGCGGATTCTGGCAAAAGCTCTATTCGAGTATGCATAAGTAAAGTAAGGTTCAATCTCAAGCGTTTTATCGAAATCAATAATTGCCTCTTCGAATTTCATATTGTTTAATTTCGCTGTTGCTCTGGCAAAATAACCATCGGCCCAATTGGGTTTAATTTCTATACATTTGGAGTATTTTTTTATTGCGGCTTTAAAGTTGCCTTGTTTATATAAAGCTTGCGCCTGATTGTACAAATCGTAAACCTTACTCGTATTCTTATCTTTCTTACAAACACCATTAACACAGGTAATTTTACCTCTTATTTCTCCTGTTGAATAGTAAGAAATCGATACACCATCCATTTTACCATTATCATTAAAAGTAGCTCTTTGCTTTAGCTTTCCATTAGGATGATACATTTCCCAAACTCCTACCTTCTTTCCGCTTATAAATTTTCCCTTTTGCATTAAAGTTCCATCCTCGTAAAATCTTTGTTCTACACCATTCGAGGTGCCATTTTCATATTCGTTAATATCTGATACCTTTCCGTTTGGATGATAACGCAATCTTTCTCCCGTTAACCTCCCTTTAAACAATGTTCCTTCTCCCTTAATTTTTCCTGAAAGGTAATAGTCGATAAACTTTCCTGTATAAGCCGAATTACTATTTTTAAGATACCACCCATCCTTTTTTCGGATCATCTGTTTTATAGTTGGAATTTTTTTTATGCTGTCGGGTCGGCTAGCATACTCCTTGGTAAACAAATACACCAATGCATCAAAATCAGAATAGCCGGCCTGGTTAATCAAGTCTTTATTTTTTACCACATTAACCCGATCTATTTCACTTTTCGATAAGGAAGCAAATCCTTCTTTAGGCTCTTTAAAAACAGGAATTGAATCAACAATATACAGCACCTTTTCAAACTGATTTTGACCGTATCCAAATGCACAATTAAATACCAAAACTATAAACAGCAAATATTTTATCATTCTTCCCATTTTCTTTGATTAACACCCGAGCTCTAAATGTACCAAATCCTAGTCAGCATTCCCTTATCATTTTATACAACTTTTGCCAGAATTGTTACAAATAAGAGCTTGCCACTTCAATCTATCAGTCATTTTGTTTCTAATTTTTCTGTTCTAGTCATTATTTTGATGTTGCGAGTTTTCCATATTTTTTTCACGATTCAATTCGCATGGGTTCGTAAGTGATTCGTATTGGTCGGTAGGTGATTCGTATGGCATTTGTAGTGATCTTTATGCCATTTTGGCTGATTCGCATAGGCTTGTAGGTGATTCGTATGCCATTTGGGCTGATTCGCATGGGTATGTAGGTGACTCGGACGGGTATGTAGGTGATTCGCATCGGTATTTACTGTACTACAGAGCTTTTTGATTTACATATTATAAAGACAAAAAAACTCCGCATAGAGCGGAGTTCATTTTCGCAGTAGTATTTTACGCCGAACTCATGTTATTTAGCTTAATCAAGTGTTTCAACATCTTCGACTTTGCGAGCCGTGCTGTTTTTCTTCTTCCAGTACTTACTCGTGTATCCCTTTAGTTTTTTAGGATCGTTGCGAAAAAGAAATTTGCCTGCTGCACGAATATCATCAACAGCTTCTTTTAAGTAAGTATAGGCTTTGTCGCGCAATACTTTGGTATCGCTGCCACGCTGGCGACTACCATTTGCAACAGCCAATGCATCGGCACCCTTAACGGCAATATCAGCAGCTGTATCGAGCTTGCTTATATCAAAATTAATGGCCGTTAAAGCTTCTGTATTTCCTTTTCCTACTACCGAAAGGTCGTTTAAGTCCTGAATGGTATCAGAATTTGTACGGCCTTCGGCAATATCAGCGATTGCCGACAGGGCACTCTCATCTTTGCGAAATGCGTAGCGAAATGTGTGTATCAGCTCCGATTTTAACTCATTTGCCTGCTCCTGAATGTCAGCCCACGTATCCTCGGCCTCGTTGGTTTTGTGCTGATCATCAACCCACAGCGACTGCACTTGGCGACATGCACCAATTCTGACCTGCAAATCGTCAACTTGCTCTTCGCTTACATTAATGGTAGCAAGTTCGGCAGTATCGATTTTGGCACAACGCGCCATATCCTCTGCCTCTTGCAAATAAATGTTTACGGGCATTGTAATTGCTACTATACTTTCATCTTTTATAGCCTCAATTTTATCTTTTAAGGCTGCGTACTGATCCGTATTACTCATTTGTTATCAGTTTTTATTATTAAATATTTATCGTATTAACTCCCTCAAAAGGAAGTCATCAGAGTTTGGCCTTTGTAATGCATATTCCGCAAAGCATACATCCTGTGTAGAAAAGGCAATTATTTTTATAAATAATATTGTTATCAATTACAATTTTACCAATAAAAAATAAAGCTAAATATTTTTCGACACAATAATGTTAAAAAATCTTAAAAAAGAAAAGCATTTAGTTAGTAAAAACAACAGTTTACCATGTTTCGATATGCTGAATCGATATCATTTTACATTCACTTACAGACATTTATATGTTGCTATGATAACGGGAATTACAAAAATATTATAGCTGCCTATACTTATTGGCATTTTCATTTTTTCATTCAAAATTGTAAATTCGCTTCGCATGTAAAATCAGATCGGACAGAAAAGAATGGTTTTGCAGACAAGAACATTAAATTTTAATCCCAAATAAAATATTTAAGTGATGAAGAAAAGTAGTCTTATTATTGCTTTTTTAGCTGTTATTGTATGTTTTAGTGCATGTAAAAAAGTGCCAAGAGCTGGCAAAATGAAATTTGCAAACAGTGTTGATAGCTTGAGCTATGCATTGGGTTATATCGAGGCCAATAACTTTAAAAAGAATTTTAGTCAACTCCCCTTCGAAATGGACTCTGTTGCCTTTGTTCATTTTGCAAGAGCAATTGCCAAAACAAAACTAAGCGAAACCTATGTTGATTTCAGAAACAATCAGTTTAACGGTTTAAATGATAAAGCCTTTTACAAAGGATTTTTGAACGAGTTGGCCTATGGCAAATCATATTTCTCGGAAATGAGTGCCGACATGTATTTAAGGAAGATTTTTAATCAGCAAAAAGCGATAAAAGATTCGATTAGGGCAGAAACCGGAAAAGTCAACCTGGCAAAAGGACAAAAGTTTTTGGAGGAAAATAAAGCTCGCAAAGAGGTTATCGAAACCCAAAGCGGTTTGCAATACGAAATCATTACAAAAGGCAATGGAAAAATTGCTGATAAAAAAGACCGTGTAAAATGTGTGTATCACGGTACCCTATTGGATGGTACTGTTTTTGACAGCTCGAAAGAGCGTGGCGACACTACCGCATTTGGTGTTAATCGTGTAATTAAAGGTTGGAGCGAAGCCCTGCAGTTAATGCCCGAAGGATCGGAATGGAAATTATACATTCCTTCTGATTTGGCTTACGGCGAAAGAGGAAGTAAGAAAATTGGTCCAAACGAGACTTTGATTTTCGATATCAACCTGGTTGAGGTGATTGAGAAAAAGAAAAAATAAGAGTTAAATCATTTGAATTTGATAAAGGGATGCCGATTGGTATCCCTTTTTTTTATTGTGTTCGAATCAAAAGCTGAAAGTTGCTTCTTATGCTTAAGCCAGAAGGCCCTGACTTTTCCCAACTCTTCCAAACTTTTTAAGACGCATCCAAACTTTTCAAAATTTTTCCTGACTTTTCCAGACTTTCCCACTATCATTTACTATTTAAATAAAACTTTTACTATAAATATAGTAGCGTATAAAAAACATTCTACTATATTTGTAGTAGAATTTTAATCAAAATCGCATATGGACATCAAATCTCTTACCAAAGCAGAAGAACAGATCATGCAGATATTATGGCAGTTACAAGAAGGAACGGTAAAAGAAGTTATCGAGAATTTTAAGGACTCGAAGCCTGCATACACAACGGTAGCAACAGTTTTAAGTGTACTTGAAAAGAAAGGATTTGTGAAACATCGCAAAATTGGCAACACAAAATTGTTTACCCCGCAGGTAAGCAAAACTGATTACACAAAAGTTCAGTTCAGCTCTCTGTTAAGAAATTATTTTAATGGTTCGTTTCCAAAAATGGCAAGCTTTTTTGCTCGCGAAAATGATTTGGATATTTCCGACTTGGAAAATATTATGAAACAAGCCGAAGAAGAAATGAGGCAAGATCACAGTAAAAAAGAATAGTCATGAATGTTTATTTGGATTTTTTACTCAAAGCATCGATTAGCATGAGCATCATGTACGCTCTGTATTGGTTGTTGCTTCGCAATATGACACATTTTAAGGCAAATCGTATTTTCCTTATTGCAAGCGTGATATTGGCGGTTGTTTGTGCTGCATTTCCGGTTCGATACGAGGTATTAACCACTGCTCCGCAAGTAATGCAGGATTCAGAGCTTGCCGATCTGTTTCAAAGAAATATGCAAGACCCGCTTGCAGAACAAACTCAGGGTTTTGATATTGATATTTGGGGGATACTTTTGGGAATTTACTGCATTGGATTGCTGGTAGTTTTGCTGCAGTTAATCATACAAACATGGAAACCCTTGCAGATTATTCTTCGAACAACTCCTGTTAAAGTAGACAATTACTTGTTGCATGAGAATACAACTTTTAAAATGCCATTCTCATTTTTTAACAGGATATTAATTCATCCGGAATATTTTAAGCAAAACGAGATAAATGACATTTTAGCTCACGAAAAAGTGCACATTCAAGAGCGTCATTGGATCGATTTGCTCATTATAGAGCTGTTAACAGTGTTATTTTGGTTCAACCCATTTATATGGTTGTTTGAACGCGCAATTAAACAAAACCATGAATACCTGGCCGACAATGGTGTACTATCCCGGGGCCAATCACCTGTCAGGTATCAGGCTTTATTAATTAATCAGCTTATGGGCACTAAGGTTATTGGTCTGGCCAATTACTTGAACTTTGCCCTCGGCCCAACCCGATTTAAAATGATGACAAAAGAAAAAACATCGAAACGTAAATTGTATCGAATGATTTGGCTGCTGCCAGTTTTGGCGGTATTGATGTACTCGTTTGCTCAGCCCAATTACAAGTTGCAAGAACAAAACAGCAAGGCAAAAAGCACTACGATTAAGGTTCCTAAAGGCGAAGAATTCTTTTTAACTCTTAAAGATGGAAGCAAGGTTTATTTGCAGGAGAATTCAACTTTTGAATTTCCACAAAACTTTAATAACACAAAGAGAGTTGTTAAGCTTACAGGAGAAGCCTATTTTGAAGTTGCAAAATCTGAGGCATCCTTTATTGTAACAAGCACCGATGGCGAAACCATTTCGGCACTGGATGCAAACAAGGAAACAAAGACGGCAATTTCGACCAACAGCAATGCTACCTATAGTCTTTCCGATGCAGAAAAAGAGGAGTATGTAGATGTAAGCTCGGGGACTAAAGAACCTGTTGATGAAAATACCAAGCAAGCTACCGTATTATTAAAAGGTACGGTTAAGGATAAAACAGGGAGTGCCATACCTGGTGTATCAATTGTTATTAGAGGAACAACGATGGGTACTGTATCCGATTTGTCGGGCTCTTACGAGTTAAAATTACCCGAGAAAGATGAATTAGAATTGATTGTTTCTTTTGTGGGATATCAAAACTTATCATTTGTGATTGATAGAAACTCATCGCAGCAAGGAAGGATAAATAAAGATTTTGTTTTAACCCGTAAGGTGATAATGATCTCGAATGAAGACTTAAAGAAACAAGGCGATGTGCCACCGCCACCAATTCCTAAAAAGTTCCAATCTGACGAAACTAAATTTGTGATTGTTGAAAGCATGCCCAAATACCCTAGGGGATATGTTGGATTGGCTCAACATGTAAAGCGTCAAAAAGCAAATCTTAAAGAAAAATTCTTTTTCAAAAGCAAGAAATTAGAAGGCAGTGCAACAGTTGGATTTACTGTAAATCCCTCGGGAGAGGTAAGCAATATCCAGATCTTAAAAAAATCGAACGATGTTGCAGCTGAAGCGGCTAAGATAATTGCTTCGAAAATGGAGAAGTGGAAAGCTGGTTCCCAAAGAGGTAAAAAAGTTCCTGTGGACTTTGCCTTGGAACTGGATTTTGAATAATTCTACCAAAAAGGGATGCCAATGGTGTCCCTTTTTTAATGATGAACACCATCCGAAATATTTCACTTTATAAAATTCAAAAAAAATACTTTCGATTATTAAATGTTCCCTATCAAGAAAACACCTGTAATTAACACATTTGCCTTTCACTGGCCATTCAACTCTTCAAGTGTTCGGCTGTTCGACTATAAAACATTGCTCCTACTATTTTACCTACCCCTACCAACCAGTTAAGCTCATTATTGTTTCTCTTTCTTTCAGTTTAGCAGCATTTTCGTTTTCTTTGTAGTCTTACATTAAAATCGGATTCTGGTAATGACGAATAAGGATAATGAACAGAGAGAGCCCTCATCTCTGGAAAAGTTTATATTGCATCTTCATCCAAAGAAAGTTGACAGCAGGGCAATAAAGTTCAATCGAACTTTTGGTTTGGGAGGAATGTTAGCATTATTGTTTGTTATTGTTTCATTAACCGGATTGGTTCTTCGATTTTCGTACATCCCCACTGTTGAACAAGCTTATGATTCTATATCGGGTCTTAAAGATCACACCCTTTTTGGACAATTCATCCGAAATTTGCATCACTTGTCGGCCAAACTAATGGTAATTGCCTCTTTCCTTCACTTAGCAAGAGTTTACTACTCGCAAAGTATCTACCAAAAAAGAGCTGAAAACTGGGTTTATGGCCTATTGCTGTTCTTTTTAGTACTTGCCTCAAGCTTTACAGGATATCTATTACCCTGGGATCAATTGGCCTACTGGGCTGTAACGGTAATCACTCAAATTGTTGAATACATTCCATTGGTGGGAAAATCCTTAGCCCATCTTCTTCGCGGCAGCGATACGGTTGATGGAAACACATTGATTAATTTTTACACACTACATACAGGCATTATACCATTACTTTTTGTTGTATTAATGAGCGTACATTTTTGGTTGGTACGAAAAGCAGGTGGAGTTGCATTACCAAAAACCGAGAACAAACAAAATGTGGATGTTATCCCTAATCTGCTTTGGAAAGAAATAATGGTAGCCAGTATTTTAATTGGAGCTTTGTTTATTGTAGCAGTTTTTTATGAGGCTCCTTTACTTGATCAGGCAAATCCCTTAAAAAGTCCGAATCCAAGTAAAGCGCCCTGGTATTTTCTTGGAGCACAGGAGTTGCTATTACATTTGCATCCCTTTTTTAGCGCTGTAATTATTCCTTTATCAGCAATATTATACTTTTTTGGTCTTCCCTATTTCAAATACAAAAATGTAAACATAGGAGTTTGGTTTAATTCGGCACTAGGTAAAAAAATCTGTATACAAGCTAGTATTACAGGCTTTGTTTTTACTTTCGTTTTAATCTATGTTTTCGATCATTTTCTGCATTTTGATATCTGGTTATCAAACATACCAGGTGTAATTTCGACAGGATTAATACCTTTTCTTTTTTATGCAATGCCTGTTGCCGGATATCTATTTTTCTGGCATAAAAAACACAAGGCAAATAATACTGAAATTATAATGGCTTGCACAAGCATATTACTTGCATCGTATATTTGCATGACACTTATTTCATTACTGCTTAGAGCTGAAGGAATGCAACTTATATTTTAATTTTTGAATAGAGAGCGATGAAAGTGAACCGAAGAAAATTCATTAAAAGATTATTAGCAGTTGCAGCATCTATTGAAGCATTTTTCTTGCTAAAAGATGGTGTTAGCAAAATAGATACTTCATCAACAAAAGAGTTATTTAATGCCGGAAGAGCTGATTCTTTTGATAAAAATAAGTTATACCCATTTTCAACCGGTAAATTCTTCCTTAAAAGATTCGAGGATGGTGGATTTCTAGCCATGTCGGTAAAATGTACACATTTGGGTTGTGTGGTAAATACAAATTCCAAAACCGGGGGATTTAATTGTCCTTGCCATGCTTCACAATTCAATCAATTTGGCGAAGTACTTTCGGCACCAGCAACACGACCATTGGATATCTTTCCAATAAAAATAGAAAACGGAGAGGTATTGGTAGATACAAGAAAGCCTGTAAAAAGATCAAGCTTTAACAAATCGCAATTAACTTACGCATAAATGGAAAATCGAAAAAGAACAGAAAAAATCAGCTTTTTTGGCATACTGGTAGCATTGCTTTCGATTCCATTGTATATGATATTGAAAACTTACGGAGCCGATCAAAATGTATCACACGAAGCTAACTATGTTGGAAAGGAAACTTGTATTGAGTGTCATTTAAACGAATACAACGATTGGGTAGGTTCCGATCATGATAAAGCCATGGATCATGCCAATGATTCTACCGTATTGGGAGATTTTAATAACAAAACGGTGAAGTACAATGGAATGACACACAAATTGTATAAAAGAGACAATCGCTTTTTTGCTTTAACTGATGGCGAGGACGGAAGTTTGCAAGAGTTTGAAATCAAATATGTATTTGGTCACTATCCGCTTCAACAATACTTGGTAGAATTTGAAGGAGGAAGACTGCAAACCCTGGCTTTAACATGGAACTCAAAAGATAGTGTTTGGTACCATATGGCTACAGCTGTGTATAAAGATGAAATTATTGAACATGATAACTGGTTACACTGGACCAATCAGGCTCAGAACTGGAATGGGATGTGTGCCGATTGTCACTCAACCAATCTGGTAAAAGGTTATGATCCAAAAACTGACACCTACCACACTACTTGGAGCGAAATAGATGTGAGCTGCGAAGCATGTCATGGTCCGGCATCGAAACATTTGGAGTGGGCCAACAAAGCTGAATACGCCCGCGAAACTGATAATAATTTTGGTTTGGTAGTAAAAACCAGTGGTATAGACAACAAAGAGTATGTTGATCTTTGCGTTCGTTGCCATTCTCGTCGGGGTACCTTATCCGATTTTCATCATTCTGCTGATTTGTACAATCACAACATTCCGCAACTGCCTACAGGTGAAGATTATTTTATTGACGGACAAATTTTGGATGAAGACTATGTGTATGGATCGTTTACGCAAAGTAAAATGTACATGCGCGATGTAAAATGTAACGACTGCCACAATGTTCACAGCACAAAACGCTTGTTTGACGATAACCGATTGTGTACCCAATGTCACAGAGCCGATGATTACGATACCTACAATCATCACTTTCACAAATCGAAAGGTGAAGCAGGAAAAGCAGTTATTGCTGATGATGGTGTAAAGTTCGAAGTTGGCGAAGGCACACGATGCATCAACTGCCATATGCCAGCTCGCTTTTATATGGGACCCGATTACAGAAACGATCACAGCTTTAGAATTCCACGTCCTGATTTAACCGAGAAGCTGGGAACGCCCAATGCATGCAACCAATGTCATGCCGATAAATCAACAAAATGGGCAATTGATTACGTAAACAAATGGCATGGAATTAGTCGTCCGGCGCAATACGGAACGGTTTTTAAAGAAGCACAAACCGGCAGCCAGGAAGGATTTGATGGCCTGGTGAATATTTACAATGACGAAGTTTACCCTGAAATTGTTCGCGCAACTGCAATTTATTTGCTTGGCACCCACTATCAAACAAAAAGCAAAAAAATCCTTTTTGATGCTTTAAATAGCTTTAATGGTCACATTCGATACAACGCCATACACAATTTGCTTATGGATGATGAGCAATCGTTCAAAAAAGTATTGGAAATGCTAAAGGATCCTTCCAAAGCCATTCGAATAGATTGTGCAACAAAGCTAAGTACGATAAGCAAAGATCAAATTCCTCAGAAATATCATCAACAACTTAAAATAGCTGAGAAAGAATACTTGGAGACCCTTGAATTCAACGCCGATTTTCCATATGGTAAATTTAATCTGGCCAATTTCTATTACAATAAAAAACAGGTTGATAAAGCAGAAGAGTTTTACAAAAAAGCCATTGAGCAAGATGACTTATTGCATCCTGTAAAAATCAACTTGGCGATTTTATATAACGAAAAAGGCGAGTACAATAAGGCTGAGATTTTATTGAAAGATTACCTGAAAAATGTTCCGGAAGATGGTGCCACCACATTCACTTATGCACTATTCCTATCGGAGCGCAAGCGTTACGACGAGTCGATGAAATATTTGCTTAAGGCAGCTAAATTATCTCCCGATAATCCTCGAATATTCTATAATGTGGCCATGATGTATGATTTTAGAAATGACAAACAGCAAGCTGTAAGTTACCTGCAATCTGCCATCAATATCAATCCTGAAGACCCAAATTATTACATTGCATTGTTGAACCTTCACACGAAATATCAACAAACAAGACAAGCAAAAAGTCTGGCAAAGAAAATTTTAAATAAATTTCCCGATATTAACGACAGAGCTAATCTTGAAGCAATTCTTAATCAGTAATCAATTATTATATGAAAAGTTCAGATAAGTGCAGATGCAAATGGGCTGGTGATGACCCTCTTTATTGCGAGTATCATGATAAAGAATGGGGGGTTCCACTACATGATGATCAACTCTTGTTTGAATTTTTGATATTGGAAGGAGCTCAAGCTGGATTAAGCTGGATTACTGTGCTGCGTAAACGTGAGAACTACAGAAAGGCTTTCGATCATTTCGATCCTAATATTGTTGCCCAATACAAGGATGAAAAAGTGGAAGAACTGCTTCAAAATGAAGGAATCATCAGAAACAAACTGAAAATTAATTCTGCCATTAAAAATGCAAAAGCATTTCTTGAGGTTCAGAAAGAATTCGGCAGTTTTGATCAATACATTTGGAGTTTCACAAACGGAAAAACCATTAAAAATTCATGGAAAGATCTATCGGAAGTTCCGGCTGTAAGCGAGGAAGCCACTACAATGAGCAAAGCTTTAAAGAAGAGAGGTTTCAATTTTGTAGGACCAACCATTTGTTATGCTTTTATGCAGGCTACAGGCATGGTTAACGATCATACCACCGACTGTTTTAGGTATCACGAAGTATAAAAGGGGGCTACTATCCATTCGGAATAAGCCCCCTTAGGTTACAAATCTATTGTGTAATAAAAACTAATCCTTCTTTACATCTTCAATTATTATTCGTCCTTCTTTACCTCTCTTAAATCAAACTCAATTGGCAATGTGTAAGCAACAGAAACCAGCTTCCCTCTTTGCTTTCCTGGCTTCCATTTTGGCATCAATCTTACCAATCGCATAGCTTCTTTATCAATCGAAGGATCCACTCCTCTTGCAATTTTTATTTGCTCAATCTCTCCTTCTTCATTTACTATAAAACTAACCAACACCTTTCCTTCAATTCCTTTTTTCTTGGCATTATTAGGATACTTGATGTTCTTGGTAATGAACTTTTTTAATTCCAGTTCACCTCCTGGAAATTCCGGCATTTCCTCTACCAGAATAAAGTATTTTTTACCATCAGCTACAGAAGACTTATATTCTTTTTTAGCCTTGGTACTTTTATCACTCACCCCAAATGCTACCGGAAGTGTACAAGAAACATTCACTTTTTTTCCTCTTTGTTCTCCTGGAGTCCAGTCAGGTAAAGCTTCAATCACTCTTTTTGCTTCCTGATTTAAAGAGGGCTCTACCCCACGAATAACTCTAACCTTATCAACTTTTCCTTCTTTTGTAACAATAAAAGTTACAAATACCCGACCTGTAATACCTTCTTCCTTGGCAAGTTTAGGGTACACAACCGATTCTTTGATATGCTTTTTTAATGCAAGCTTTCCCCCGGGAAACTCTGGCATTTTCTCAACAATCACAAAAATTTGTTCTCCATCAACTTTATGCATTGCCGGTGCAGGTTTCCAATCTTTACGATTGGTAGTTTGCTTTAGCGTCTTCATCTTAATTTTCAGAAAATGGTTTTTATTCTCTATCCCATTTAAAACAAAATCGTGAACAGTCATTTTTTTGGGTTCCACCCCAACAAAGTATACCATAACATTAGCATCCTTCGATGCTTGTAATTCGAATTCACCTTTAATGTTAGTAATCGTACCTGACCTTGTCTCTTCAACAAGAACAGTTGCACCTGGTATGGGTTTACCATCTTCTGCTAATACTACCCCTGAGATCTTCACCTCATCATTTTTCTGAACTTCTTTTACATCAACCTCCTGTGCTTGTACTTCAACAACTTTCATATTAAATGCTAGTACAGCAATTACCACCGGAATCATTAGTAATAATTTATAGCGCCTGTAATTCGGACCTTTTTCTTTTGACATCATAATCATTCTTTTTTTGTTTATGGAGTAGTTAAAATTATTGGCCAGGCCAACAAGCTCTGCTCCCATTATTTGATTAATTAAAATTGCCTGATATTGTCCGATGCCGAAACCGCGCGCTATTACTCCGTCATCAGCCAATAATTCGTGCGTTTGTTTTATTGCAATCTGAAAAAGCCATACAAATGGATTAAACCAAAATACGATACATAATACCTCAATCAAAAGCAGATCGATCCAATGCTTTTGTTTTGCATGTACTTTTTCGTGTGTAAGAATATTCTTTAAACTGTCTTCTTCATACTCTTCTTTACTAATAACTATATATCCAAAAAAGCTGAACGCAGGTATCTTTTTATCCATAAACACAATCCTACACTCATCTTCAGTAATAAAGTCTTTCCCTTTAATCATTATCCATATTTCCCACGCCTTAATGCAACTTCTTAAAAATAATACCAGCATTATCATTAGGTATGCACCCAATATGAATAAAGGATAATTCCATTGCTTATCATCAGCAAATTCCGATTCAGGAATAAAACTTCCAACAAGAAATTCAGAAGTAATCGCAGAGTCAACAGTTTCAACAATAACTGTATATGGAATCTTTATAAGAGGAAGAACTAAAGATAATACCAAACTCGATAAGAGATAAATTCGAATCTCGTTAAAGTATCTCTCGTCCTTTAAAAACAAGAAATAAACCAGATAGAACAATGCTAATATTCCAGATGATTGTAAAAAGTATTCAAGAAACTCATTCATATCTACTTCTCTTTTTCAATTTGATCTTTGGCAATCTTTATCATTTCCTCTAATTCCTGAATACTTAGTTTATTATCTTTTGCAAAAAAAGAAGCCATTCGGGAAAATGAGCCATTAAAATAGTTTTTCACCAGAGCACCGGCTTTAAAACCTGAATAATCATCTTTCGAGATTTTAACAGCAAACAAATGTGATTTTCCTGCTGGTATTTTATCCGTAAAACCCTTCTTCTGAAGCGTATTCATAACGGTTGCAACAGTTGTGTAGGCGGGTTTTGGCTCGGGAAAATGAGACACAACCTCTCTTACGCTAGCCTTATTCAAATCCCACAAAATCTGCATCACTTGCTCTTCTGCTTTAGTCAACTCATTCATTTTTCTTTTACTTTTAGATTAATCTACTACAAACTTAGTACTAAATATTTAGTAGACAAGTTTTATTACTAATTTTTTAGTAGATAAAATATTTTTCAAACAAAGTATTGGTTAATGCTACCTCTTTTTTGCTTTGAATAAACGCAAAGTTCTTAATACAATTTATTAGGCATTTAATAACAAAACTGGCATAATTTCGTCGAACTCATGTTATTTTACTAACTAACGTGAGTTCGACGTAAAATTCTATCCACAGAAAGTTATATTTGCAATAGATTTGCATTAAAAATTTGGAAAGAATAGCGAGCTATTTTGAGGAATTTTTAATGTGAAGATGTCGTAAAGAGAACTTTCCATTATGTGTTTGCCTGTTTTCGGCATAAATTTCCTCAAATCTTCTTGAAATATCCCGATATTCCTTAGAAAATTTGAGAAAATTTCTACTCAAAATCAGATCAAACTGTGAACGAATTTTACCTCGAACTCTCGTTAAACTATGCAGAAAATAAAAACATGGAAATATTTGAAATGGCTAAAGGATCGTTCTCTGTTTGGGATCGCATTCGAAAAGAACTCTCTTTATTGGTTTTACTACTGGCAATAATCTTTTTCTTTGTTGGCCTAAATAAAGTTTACTTCGCATCGGTAATTTTAATGTATGCATTTTTGCTAATGCTAAAACGCAACAGGATTATTACCAAGCTAAGTTTTAATGATACAAAAGAAGAACTTTGTATTGAATACTATTATTTCATCTTTATAAAAAGCAAAGAAGAAATTCCTTATTCGAAACTAAGTTTTAAACTAGGTTTGAAACGATTTGGGTTTGGATCTGCAAGGCAAACCTTAGAGTTATTTAAAGGAAAAATTCTTACGGCTGAATTACAAAAAGACGGCAAATGGAAATGGTCCGAAGAAAAAACCAATGCAATTTTCGATAAATTAACATCAATACAAAACATCAACTAAGCCAATTAGTTTAAGGTATAATTCTTGATACACCATTATAGATCAACATCAATTTATTTATCTTTGATATCAATTTGTAAACATTAAAAACAATAGTCTTATTCGAATTTTAGCAAAATATTGTTCTATAATAGCCATATTAATGTGCTATTTTTCTTCTGCCAATGCTCAGCAGAAGATTCGAATAGACAGCCTTTCAAAAACCAAAAAATCTATCGAACTACCTGATAGTACTATAATCATATCGCGCGACACAATTGTTTTTTTAATGGATACGGTTATTGAGCGGAAACAAGATGCCAAAAAAAATGGAAGTAAGTTTTATCATGCCATTCAACGTGGAGCCTACAAGCGAAAATTTACGAAAGAACTGTACAAGTTAATTTTTGTTGCGCCCGATAAAATGTCGCCAACCGACACTTTAAAGACTGAACGAAGCGAAACTGCCTTTATCATTTACCAAGGAAAAACCATCAGAAATATTGAGGTAAGAGTTTTAGAACCTTTCGGCTCTAGCCTTCTGGATACAAGCAAAGTTGCAAAAACCTGGATTGAAAGAACGGGAAACAAGCTTCATCACACAAGTAGACGCGGACATTTAAAAAAAATGTTGCATATAGAACAGGGAGATATACTTGATGCGTACACCTTGGCTGATAACGAAAGATTAATCAGACAACTAAATTACATAAAGGATGCATACTTCAGAGTAATCCCTGTAAAAGGGTCGAACAAGTATGTTGACCTGCAACTTTGGGTGAAGGATCAGTTCTCTTGGGGTGCTAATGTAGATTTAGGGTCTAGATTATCTACTGAATTTGAAATTTATAGCCGAAATCTTTATGGATTAGGTCATGAATTTAGCAATACATTCCATTACGAAACCGATGAAGATCAAAAGTTTGGATATACGGGCAGCTATACGATTCGGAATATTAAAAGGAGTTATATCGATGCCAGCTTTAGCTATGAAAACACATACGAAAAATCAGTTGTTGGAATCAGTTTTGACAGAGATTTTGAAACCTACAATACAAAACGAGCTGGTGGTTTTAGTATATCTAAAAACTTTAGGTCGAATAAAATTATGGATGACGACCCCATAAGAAATGAAGTTCCTCTTGATTTTACCTACAGTAATCTTTGGTATGGACGTGCAATTAAACTGAATTCAAAAAGTTTATTTGCAAGACGCAAAATGTTCTTTACAGGACGAGTAGCCGCAAGAAAATTTTTCGAAAGACCCCTAACCACTCCTACATTAAACCAGTTCTTTCATAACAACATTTTATACTTGGGTGGCATTAGCATTAGTAAAACTCAATTTTATAAAAGTAATCTGATCTATAACTTTGGTAGAACAGAAGATATCCCATACGGATACTTGGCACAAATGAATTTTGGATATGAGGATAGAGAGTATTCACATCGTTATTATCTTGGTTTCGATTTTCAGAATGCCACCTATGTCAGAAAAACCAGAAGCTACCTTTTTAATCGAATTGCCATTGGCGGTTTTTTTAACTCCAGACGCTTTGAGCAAGGTAGTTTAATTGCTCAATCGAAATTCTTTAGTCGAATTAGAAAATTAGGAGCTTTAAGGTTTCGTAACTTTGGAGACTTAAAATACACATTAGGCATTAGAAGGTTTCCTGAGGAGATTATCACGATTAACAACAGGTATGGTATTCGTGGGTTTAAAAGCCAAGAGGTTACTGGCAAACAAAAACTAACTTTAAACCTAGAGACAGTAACATTTACACCTTACACGATAGGTGAATTTAAATTTGCATATTATACATTTGGCGACTTAGGAATTATTGGTAGCAACCAGAAACATATTTTTAAGGGTGATTA
This sequence comes from Marinifilum sp., assembly GCF_965230805.1. Taxonomy (NCBI): domain Bacteria; kingdom Pseudomonadati; phylum Bacteroidota; class Bacteroidia; order Marinilabiliales; family Marinifilaceae; genus Marinifilum; species Marinifilum sp. The sequence goes on from NZ_OZ246019.1 coordinate 770,086, forward strand.
TTACTACGGACTAGGTTTTGGTATTCGATTACACAACGAGAATCTGGTTTTTAAAACCATACAATTGCGTTTGGCTTTTTACCCAAAAGTTCCAAGTGATTTTCATTCGGCAGTATTCCGTTTATCTGGCGAAGAGCGTCCTCGATTTAATGATTTTAACGTTGGTCAGCCTGAGGTGATTCCCTACGAGTAAGCTACGGTCCCAAATTTTGTGTATTACTGGTATAAACGATAAAACAATCTATACCTTGCTGCCTTTCCAGTTGGCAAATCTTAAATACAACCAAGATCCACAAGCCAAAAAAACAACATAAAAGTATTCCGAAATCCAAACACCGGAAATGGACAATTTAAATACCTCAATTAAAGTATAAACGCCTCCTAAATAACAAGCCAAAACCACAATTTCAATCAACATGGCATGAAAGGTATTGCCTGTTCCCGAAACCCCCTGAAATAATGTTATCCCAATAGGAAATAGGAGTGCAGCCCCAAAAATTACATATAAAACTGGCTTGGTTGCTGCAATCAAGCCTACTTCTTCGGTATATATGGATATCACCAATTCAGGACTTATCATACTGATTCCTACCAAAGCAAAAACAGCCAAAAATGACAACTTTATTGTTCGAAAGATAATCGGAATTACCTCATTTGATTCTCCTTCTCCCAAAACCTGACTCACCAAGGTATTTGCCGCCGATGCAAATGCCCACACTGGTACCATAATCAATACATAAATGCTTCTGATGATATTTGATATGGCCAACTCTCTTTCTCCCATTTTTTCCACAAAAAGAAAGAAAACAAACCAACAAGAAAGAGCCAGAAAATTTTGAATCATCATTGGAAATGATACCTTCAACAGTCGCACATACAATTCTTTATCAATCTTTGGAAAAGAGAATAGCTTGTATTTGCGCATTGGAGTTTTTCTAAAAGTAAAAAGCAAGAAAAACACCAATACACATGCCTCGGCTATTACCGATGCCAATGCTGCTCCTTTAATTCCCATTTCGGGCATACCAAATTTCCCAAAAATTAAGGCATAGTCGAAAAATATATTAATCACAGCCATAAAAGCTGTACTCCAACTAATTACTTTTGTTTTGGCTATGCCGATATAAAAAGCTCTAAACAGAAGGTTCACACACGCAAACAAAATCCCCCAAGCACGAACCGAAATGTAATCGGTACTGGCATGAAAAATGGCATTGGATTTAACGATTCCCTTAAGTATTGCAGGTGCCTGAATCAGCATAAAACCTAATAAAACTAAGGCCAGAATCAATAAAAAATAAAAAGCATGATCGAAGGTCTTTCCTATCCTTGCATAATTACCTTCACCATATCTGCGAGCGATTACAATTTGGGTTCCCAAACCAAATCCCCAACCTAGCATTACCACTGCAAAATAAAAAATAGTTGCAATCGCCGCGGCGCCTAAGGCAATTTCGCTTAGGTGTCCAAGAAAGGCAGTATCGGTTAAAGCAATGATATTTTGTGCAACACTTCCTATAATGATTGGGTAAGCAATCTTCCAAATGTTTTTGTAATCAGTCTGTATTCTCACGATGGAAAAGAGTAAAAAAAAACCGACTCCTTACAAAGTCGGCGAAAATTAATTTTTTTATTTCAGATAATCATCAAAATAGTTGCTGACTTTCTGCTTTAAATGAATTCTATCGCGACCTCGAACATTGTGCTCTGCTCTAGGATAAGGGAAGTAATCAACCTGAACATTGTACTTCACGCATTCGCGAATAAAATTCAAACTGTGTTGCCACAATACGGTATTGTCAATGGCTCCCTGACAAATTAAAAGCTTCCCTTTTAAATCTTTTGCTTTCGCAATTAAAGATGTTTTTGCATATCCCTCTGGATTTTCTATAGGAGTATCCATGTATCTCTCACCATACATTACTTCATACCATTTCCAATCGATCACAGGGCCACCAGCAACAGCAACTTTAAATACATCAGGATGGTTGGTTATTAAGGAAATGGTCATAAATCCACCATAACTCCAACCATGAACCCCAATTCTATCAGCATCAACATATGGTAATGATTTTAGGAAGTCAATGCCTTTCATTTGATCTGCCATTTCGCACTGACCGCACTGACGGTGAATAACAGTTTCAAATTCTTTTCCTCGGTTTGCAGAACCTCTGTTATCTAAAATGTAAAGCAGGTATCCGTTTTGAGCCATGTACTGCTCCCATAAACTAGCTCCTCCTAAAAATCGATTGGTTACCAACTGTGCGTGCGGCCCTCCATACACATAAACCACAACCGGATATTTTTTATTTGGATCAAAATCTGCTGGTTTCACCATTCGGTAATGCAAATCGGTTTGCCCATCTGCCGCTTTAATGGTTCCCAAAGAAATCTCACCCAAATTGTAATCCTTTAATTTGTTTTCTGCTATTAGCAATTCCTTCACAAATTTGTCGCGAGTATCGGCAACATTTATAATTCTTGGAACATTCAAACTGCTGAAATTGTCAAGAATATACTTGCCATCCACACTTACCTGAACATCATGATATCCCGCATCTTTTGTCAGGCGGTATCTTTTACCGGTTTTTAAATTTAGTTTATAGGCATGCCTTTCGATAGGACTTACTTCGGTAGATACATAAAACATGTACTTTTCATCCTTATCGAAACCTAAAATTTCAGTGATTTCCCAATCACCAGAGGTAAGCTGTTTAATCAATTTGCCTTCGGTATTGTATAGGTATGCATGATTAAAACCATCACGGTTATTGGTTTGATAAATAAATTGATTTGCTTTCTTATTAAGGAATATAAGTTGGTGCGATGGTTCTACCCAACGATCATCTTTTTCTTCGAATAGAGTGGCAACAAATTTACCAGTAGCAGCTTCGTATTGATTTAATTTTGCATGGTTAGAAGCACGATTCAAAACCTGGATATAGATGTACTTGTTTTCTGCTCCCCACGAAATATTGGTAAGATATTGATCATCCCCAAAATCATTGGGTTTAATCCAGCTGGTCTTTTGGGTATCGAGATTATAAACTCCAAGGCTCACCACTTCGCTGTCCATTCCGGCCATTGGGTATTTAATTTCTCTCAGATCACCAACCCTTGTATTAATATCAACCAAAGGAAAAGAAGTTACTTTGCTTTCATCTTTGCGATAAAAAGCCAGCTGTTTTCCGTTTGGAGACCAGAAAATTCCACCATCAATTCCATACTCTCTCCTACTTACGTCTTGACCATTCACCAAGTTCTTGTCAGTATCAGTAGTCACAGCAATTTCTTCTCCCTGTGCTCCAGCAATGTACAAGTTGTTATCAATGGTATAAGCTACCATATTCGATGCCTCGCAATAATCCTTGTTCTCGGCTTTTGTATTCACTCTTAGATTTAACAACACTTTTTGGGCAACAAAATCATAATGAATCAAAGCTCCAACTGAATTAAACTCAATAACGTTTTCGGCCTGCCACGAAAAACGAGGGATTCTTCGAAGCGATTTCACATTTTGTGCCTCTAAACCTTTATTTAAATCTTCCAATTTTAATAAAACCGAAGCATCACCTCCGGGTTTTGCCAGCATAATTTTATCCTTATCCACATAAGTGTATTCATTTGCCTCTCCCCTCCACGACAATTGAGATAGATTTTTAGGATAGAATTGTTGCCATTGCCCCAAAATAGCATCCTCCATCGACAACTTTTTTGTTTGCCCTTCTGCGTTAAGCAACAGACCACAATTAACTAATAAATAGACTAAAAGGAATATTCTTTTCATCATCATTTGTTTGTTGTTAAGTATCTTATTAAAAATATTAGCTTTCAAATGTATCCTTTTTAGTATAAATCCAGTAATAATGTAAGAATAAATTAATCAGGATGACTACCAATTGACTTGGATTTAATTTAAATCAGCTTGAAAAAACTACTAAAATGATTTACCAATCGTTTTCATGAATCTGAAAATTGCGAAGTAAATATTGTTTTTTCAAAATTGGTGCAACTAATTTAAGAAAAACGAAATGCCAAAGAAGAGAATCCTCAGTAGTATTAAATTAATCTTATTACTTGTTTTTGCAGCACTTGCTTCCTATTTAGTACTACAGCCTTCCAAAACAAATAACAAAGAAACAGAAATAGAGCAAGAAACCGAAGATGCCATTATAGCTGATGCCGAAAAATCAGGAAACATTTTTAAATACAACAATATCCTGTTTAGCATACCATCTCCTTACCAAATTTCCTTATTGCTTCAGGAATCAGGCATTTCATACAATAAAGATCTACTCAATTCAACAAAGAAATCTGGCGACTACGTCGATAATTTCAGTAAGGCAGTTAACTTTGGCGTTTACGGATCAGATCTAGGATACATCAATATCTACAAGCAAACACAAGATGCTGCAAGTTACTTCGCCGTTTTAAAAATATTATCACAAGAAATTGGTTTGTACAATGCCATGGATAAACGAACTGTAGAAAGAATTGAAAAAAATATTGAAAACAGGGATTCGCTATTGGTAATTGTAAGCAATACCTACCGAAAAATAGACCACTACTTAAAAGCAAATAACAGAGAGAATACAGGTGCTTTGATTTTGGCAGGAGGTTGGATTGAATCTGTTTATCTACTCACCCAGCAAATTAAAGTTCATCCAAGCAAGGAGTTAAGTAATAGAATTTCGGAACAAAAGCGCCCATTGGACAACCTGATTAAACTCTTGGTTCCTTATTCAAACGAATCAAAGGATTATTATTTTTTGGTTGACAAGTTAATTGATCTGGCTTACACCTTCGACCAAATTGAAGAACAATACCAATATAAAGCTCCTATAACTGATGCAAGCAAGAAGTTAACCATTGTAAAGAGCAAATCGGAATTGATTATGAATAAGGATCAACTGGATGAAATCACCGAAAAAGTTTCTGTAATTCGCAAGCACATTATTAAATAAACTGAGAAAATTTACACTTATGAAACTGAGATATACCATTCTATTCTTTATTCTTACCATTGCTAGTGTTTCCAAGGCACAAACTGACCTTACTCTGGAAAATTGTACCAAGCATCTGGGTACCGCATTCATCTCTGACGGACAGCAATACAAAGCTCTGTTAGCAGGTGGCGAAATCGCAGAGTTTCATACTACTTTTTATGCGGGGAATCATTATAGAATTGCAGCTTCTACAGGCACAAAAGAGGACAACGTAATCTTCTCAGTTTATGATCAAGAAAATCATTTGATCTTTACCAATAGAGATCACAAGAACTCTCCTTACTGGGATTTTAAATTTGAAGATACCATAAATTGCACCATAGAAGCAAAATTAAACCAAAAGAATGTAAGTTCTGGTTTGGTAATCATTTTAATCGGATTCAAACAATAATCAACACAAACTACACTTAAATAAGGTTGACAACCTCTACTTTATAAGCCTACCATTCCATGAGTGAAAGAATATTAAAAGCTTTAATGCAACTCTTTGCCATCATTGCGCACCCTAAAAGTTCCGCAACCGAAAGGCGCAGAATGGTATCTAAATATCTAAAGCAGCATCTGGATCATGATACCGCTGAAGAATACCTGACTTTTTTTGATGAGCATTACGAAGAGAACCAGAGAAGAACAACAAGAAAATCAAAAATAAAGAAATATACCTCGGCAAGTTCGGTTCGTGTACTTCGAATTTGCACCGAAATTAATGAAGAGCTTATCATCAGGCAAAAGGTAATTGTACTGATTCAGCTTCTTGAATTCCTAAACTCGGAAGATGAGATCAGCAAACAAGAATTTGCCTTTATTGAAACGGTTGCCGATACTTTTAATCTTCCAAAAGAAGGCTCTGAGCGACTTCGAAACTTTGTTTTAAATGATTTCGAACAGATAAAACTATCGAGCCGATTGCTTACCATAAGCAATGCCAAAACCAATTATGAAGTTGGACAGCATTACTATTCACGTGGTCTAATTGGAAAAATTAAGATTCTAAAATTACAAACTGTTGACATGTTTGTGATGCGATTTAAGGGAATCGATGAACTGTTTATGAACGGACAATCATTAAATCCGGGAAAAGTTCATGTACTAAGCCAAGGTTCGTCAATCCGTAATCCAAAAATTGATCCGATTTACTTTAGTGATATTGTTAGCACCTTTTACAGGGATATCAATCAGAAAAGAGTAGTTTTCGAGGCCAAAAATATAGAATATCGTTTTAAAGAAGATAATATAGGCATTCACGATCTTTCTTTTAAAGAAGAATCGGGTAAAATGGTTGGCATTATTGGTTCAAGTGGAGCAGGTAAAACAACCTTATTAAATGTATTAAACGGATCGGCACAGCCTAACCTGGGGAATGTTTTAATTAATGGCTACGATATTTCGACGGACAAATCACAACTGGAAGGAGTAGTTGGTCATGTCTCACAAGATGATTTGCTGATTGAATCGCTAACTGTATTTGAAAACCTCTATTTCAATGCCAAGCTGTGTTTCGATAAATACAGTAGTTTTCAGTTGATCCGTTTGGTATTGAAACTATTAAAAGATTTGGGTTTATATGAAGCCCGAAATTTAAAAGTTGGGAATCCTTTAGATAAAAAGATTAGTGGTGGTCAGCGAAAAAGGTTAAACATTGCATTAGAACTTATTCGCGAACCTTCTGTTTTATTTCTTGATGAACCAACATCAGGTCTTTCATCCAGGGATTCGGCTAAAATTATGGATCTATTGAAGAACTTGGCTTTAAAAGGCAAGTTAATCTTTGTAGTAATCCATCAACCGGCATCCGATATTTTTAAAATGTTCGATCGCCTGTTGATTCTTGACACTGGCGGTTACATGATTTTTAATGGAAATCCTCTCGATTCCATTACTTATTTTAAATCGCAAACTTTAAGAGCAAATCGAACCGAAAGCGAGTGCAATACCTGTGGGAATGTTAATGCTGATCAAATCTTTAACATTGTTGAATCAGAAGTATTGGATGAATATGGAAATCCAACGCAAGTTAGAAAAGTTTCCCCAGTTCAATGGTACCATAGATTTAAGGACTATGAACGAAGTACTAAGGAAATAGAAAATACAGAGGAGCTTCCTCCTGTAAGTTTTAAAATTCCTTCCGCTTTCAAGCAGTTTTGGGTGTTTACCAAACGCGACATAATTTCAAAATTTGCCAACCAACAATACTTGTTCATTAACCTATTCGAAACACCATTGCTGGCCTTAATCCTGTCATACATCATCAAGTACTATAATATTGATGCAGGCAACGAGTTAGGTTATACATTCAGCAACAACAGTAATTTACCGGTATACCTTTTTATGGCTGTTATCGTGGCTCTTTTTATTGGTTTAACCTTAAGCGCCGAAGAGATCATTAAGGATAGAAAAATCTTGAAACGAGAAAGGTTCTTAAATCTAAGTAAGGCAGGATATTTAATCTCCAAGATTGCAATTCTATTCACCATTTCGGCATTTCAGGCATTCCTGTTTACACTGATAGGGAATTCAATTCTTGAAATTAAAGGCATGTTCTTTGAATATTGGCTTGCCCTATATAGTGTATGGTGTTTTGCCAATATGCTTGGTTTAATTATCTCAGATAGCTTTAAAACGGTAATTACCATTTATATTTTAATTCCGTTTATCCTGATTCCTCAGTTAATTCTAAGTGGAATAATTGTTAAATTTGACAAGTTAAATCCAAATATTTCCGCTCCGAACTCTATTCCATGGTATGGTGAAATCATTGCAGCGCGATGGGCTTACGAAGCGCTTGCAGTAAAGCAGTTTAAGGACAATAAATACAATGCTAACTTCTACGTTTACGATAAGTTAATGAGCAAAGCTGATTATCGTAAAAACTATTGGTTACCCATCTTAAAGAATAAACTGAATGAGAGTGAGAGGTATTTAAATAAACCTGAAAAGCTAAATAAACTTACATCGAACCTTATTCTATTAAAGAATGAATTAGCACTTGAAGATCTGAATAAGCTGGCATTTCACTTCGAAAGAATGGATTATTTAACTCCGGTTCAACTGGATGATATCACCATTAAGGAACTTCGAACCTATTTCGATAAATTGAATCGATACTATATCAATCTCTATAATATATCGAACATAAAAAAAGATGAGTATCTATTGGAGATACAAAAACAGTATATCAACAAACAGGAGTTTGTAAAAGTGAAAAAGGAGTATTCAAATGAAAGGTTGACCGAATTTGTTCGGAATAACAATGATATTGAAAGAATTATTGAGTATCATAACAAGTTGTATCAAAAAATTGATCCAATATATCGTGACCCTGATTGCAAATTGCTAAAGGCTCACTTTTATGCGCCACAGAAGTGTTTATTTGGCAAGTATTACGATACTTATTGGGTAAATATTATTGTAATTTGGTTTTCAAGTATCAGCTTGTATTTCGTATTGTATTTTGGCTTGCTTAATAAAGCATTAGGTCTGTTTGAACAAAGAATAAAAAAGAAAAAGTACAGTACTAAACATTAATTAAAGCATAAAAACTGCAGGATAACTAAAGTTTTCATCGGTTTATAATTTTCCTTCAATTGCCACTGATAAGCCGCAAGAGCAAAATAATCATTACCGTATAGATTTAATAATTATTTTAATCATGCTCGTTTCATATTAATCATTTCTTATTCATCGTCATCTTCAATCATGAAGAACGGAATCTTAACAATAGATTGGTAATCCTCACCTGCCTCCAGCATATCTTCATCATCAATTTCATAATGCCAGTTAATCACAACCTTTTTACCTCGTTTGTAAATTGATTCCAACTTTTTAAAAACATCCAAAATGCATTTCGAAGAGCTGGTATTAAAATACTCCAACTTAATGGTAACATCTGTTTCTTCTTGAGGAGCATTAATATATGAATCCAGCCATTCCATAACTGGTTTATAAAAATCAAGTGAGTTCTCCGGAATCGAACGACCTTCAATTAGAAACGCTCCATTAGAACCATCAAGATTAATACTTGGAGTTTTAGGGCTACCTTCTATAACTAGTGAATTCATGAAAGTTTTGCTTTTAAAGTTTAAATTACAACATCGATAGATAGAAATAGATAATCAGAATTGTATTCTATAAATTGATATTCCATATTATTGCCACTTTTCCTGGCTATTTCTACCATTCCTAACCCGCCGCCTCCTTTTTCGGAGAAGTGCTCATTATTTAGTATAATTCGATACAAGTTTCTTGTTTCTTCGGATGACAATGTATTGATTTGATCAATCCTGTCACGAATCAGCTTCAACCCATCAATCCTTATAAAGTTTCCTACACTGATTCGATACTGCATTCCTTCATCTCTAAGAATCAACACACCAAACTTCGTATAATCCTCATCGATATCAGGTGGAACTTCTCCATGATGGTGAAGATTTTGCACCAACTCGATTAAAACATTAAAAATTTTTTTGAAAACTTTGGGAGACTCATCTTTCGCCTTAAGAATTCGCTCAATTGAGCTTAAAATCAGCGTTACATCTTCATCTTCAACCCTGCCCTTGTAATCAAAAATAGCATCTTCATCTATTTTTTCATCATACCATTGGTTAAGATCAAAGCTCATAGAATTAAGAATTAGGGTTAATCGGAAACAAAAATAACAAATTATCTTAGAGTTAAAACAGAAGCAGGATCAAAATTCCAGCTCACTTCTTATTTAATACCAGTATTACTAAATAATGAGGCTCATCCTTTTGTCCTTTTGAGTTTATTCTTAGTTTAAAAATAACGCCGTAACTATTACTATGACTCTATTTTTTTGCCTTGACTAAACTCAAAATTCTTAAAAACAATTTAAGATCCACTGCTCATAACTTGGGGGTAATCTAGAATCTAATCACCGTTTGATTTGATCTTGAGTCGAAAAATTTGAAAACACTTAAGTAAATTTATACTCCAAATATCCAAGACCTCAAATGATAATTCTCTCCATAAACTTGATATCATAACAATTCCATAAATCAATAGGCTATTATATGGAATTATTAATACAGATCTATCGCAATATAGATTTTTCTGCAGATGAAGGTTTAAGTCAAACTCATCTTATTTCTCTTTCTTGTAAATATCTTTCTTTTTCCCTTCGAACATGGCATACTTCTGGAACTTACACTCCAATGCTCCATTATACAAAGTCACTTTACGCGACGGACGCAAACCTACACTATCAAAACACTCTTTACCATAACTAAGAATCCACGCATCATACCCTGTAAAATTGTGCTTTAACCTCTCTCCAATCATTGCATATAGACCTTCAAGATCTTTTGGCTTTAATCTTTCACCATAAGGAGGATTCGTAATTAACAAACCTTTTTCTGTCGGAGGTACAAATTGTTGAAATGGGGTAACATTCAACTTGATTTTCCTTCTTAAACCAGCGTTGCGAATGTTCTCTTCAGCAATTTCCATTGCCTTATCAGATATATCGGCACCTATAATTTTTCCTTGGTAATCAACTTCAGTTTCTTCGTTGTAGATATCATCCCATAGATCTTCATCAAAATCATTCCATTTTTGGAAACCAAACTCTTTGCGATACAATCCCGGGGGAATATTATATGCAATTAATGCTGCTTCTATCAGAATTGTTCCTGAACCACACATTGGATCAATAAAATTGATTTTCTTATCCCAATCCGAAAGCAAAACAAGACCAGCAGCCAACACCTCATTAAGTGGCGCAGCTGTTTCAGCAATCCTATATCCACGTTTGTGTAAAGATTCACCCGAACTATCCAATGAAACAGTACAAGTATTTCTATCGATATGAATGTTAATACGCAACGATGGGTTTATCATACGTACCGAAGGACGATCTCCAGTTGCATAAAAAAACTGATCTACAATGGCGTCTTTCACACGATAAGTTACAAATTTCGAATGCTTAAAATCATCTGAACTTATGGTGCTGTCAATGGCAATTGTTTCCTTGTTCCCGATGTACTCACTCCAATCAACCTCCTGAATTCCCTTGTACAATTCATCAGTATCATGAGCTGTGAACTTATGAATGGGTTTAATAACTCGAGTTGCGGTTCGTAAATGTAAATTTGCTTTATACAATAAGGATTTATCACCAACAAAACTAACTGCACGTTTTAAAACTCTAATCTCCTCTGCACCTAATTGCTCTATTTCATTTGACAACACTTCCTCTAAACCATGAAAGGTTTTTGCGATAAGTCTAAATTTCCCAGAGTCTGTTTTTTCAACCATCTTATTTATTCTTCGTCTGAACTATTTCAATAATCGAATCAACGAAATCGTCATTTCTGAACCTGTTTGAAGCATATTGCTTTGATTCGATTTTCGGCTACAAAATTAATCTTTACCACCTAAAAACATAGGGTTTTAATAAGATATTCCAAAAAAAAGCCGAAAGGGATACTTTCGGCTCATTATCATCAATTATTCCTTGATTAATTGACGATCATAAAGTTTGGGATTCTTAAGAACCTCAATTGCTTTCAGAACAAACTCATTCTCACTGTTTACAATCTTATAATACTCTGCACTTTCCCACAAGTCTCTAGCCAACAAAGCCTTTATATACAGCTTTATATCATCTACAACCGCATTGTAATCTTCTTCAGTTTTTTCAATACCTTCCTTTTCTCCAATAGCCACTATTTGTTTCATCATCTCGTCGCTTACCTCAAAGTTCTTCTGAAAGTTTTCAAACTTAGGATATTTCTTTTTCAATGTTTCCAGGTTCTGATCCATGTAATTCACCACAAATGGATAAATGACATTTTTACGGTTCATTAGGTTGAAGTATTTGTAATTTGCAGTTGTATCTAACGGAACGAATATATCTGGCATAATTCCGCCCCCACCATAAACCGTTCTATTTTTTACCAGCGTACTATATTTAAGCGAATCAGGAAAATGAATACTATCTGCACTAATCATCTCCCCCGAATTGTAACGCTTAATGATATCCAAATGATAATCTTCCAAGCCATTTTCGTATGGCTTTTGGATACATCTTCCAGTTGGGGTATAATAATGTGCTGTTGTTAATCTGATCATCGATCCATCAGAAAGCGGAAATTGTCGTTGTACTAATCCTTTTCCAAAAGTTCTGCGACCCAAAATCACACCTCTATCCCAATCCTGTACAGCACCCGAAACAATTTCTGATGCTGATGCCGAACCTTCATCCAGTAAAATAACAATTCTTCCATCTTTAAAAATCCCTTTATCAGTAGAGATATTCTCTCTTCTTGGTGTTGTAAGACCTTTTGTATAAACAATTAGCTTTTCTGCATCCAAAAACTGGTCAACTATCTCAATGGCGGCTGTCATAAATCCACCCCCGTTTCCTCGCAGGTCTAGAATCAGATCCTGCATCTTATGATCTTTTAAGCCAGTTAAAGCCTTTAAAAACTCATCGGCAGTTGTAAGCGCAAAACGATTGAGTTTGATATATCCAATCTGCTTATTAATCATATAAGCTGCATCCAAACTGTGAATTGGAATCTTGTCGCGAGTAATCACAAACTCCAGTAATTCTTTCTCTTTCTTGCGCTTCACTTTTAAGTTTACAATCGTACCTTTCTCTCCTCTTAAACGTTTGTGAACATCGGAATTTTTCATTCCAATAGCCGCAACACTTTCATTATCTATTTCCAGAATTCTATCGCCAGCGCGAAGTCCTACCTTTTCAGAGGGGCCTCCTGGAATAGTTGCTACAACCATTAATGTATCGCGTAGCAAATTAAATTGAATACCAATACCACTAAAACTTCCTTGTAAAGGTTCATTCATTTCTTTAATCTCGTCCTTGCTAATATAAATCGAGTGAGGATCAAGCTCTGCCAACACTTTTATAATTGCATCTTCGGTTAATTTTTCCACATTAACTGTATCAACATAAAATGCTTCAACCAAAGCCAATAAATTCTGGTATTTAATTGCTTGATGTTTTACCGATTGAGCTTTAAGTGTTCCACAAATTGCAAAAACACCCAAAAATAAAAGCGTAAAACCATTCCTCAATTTTTTTTTCAAACTACTCATATAAATTATGCTTTTTAATAAATTTTGCCCAAATTGATTCTACTTTGCTGAACCAGACGAAAGATACAATCTTTTTAAGAATTACAGGCATCGAATTCAACAAACATGAAACATAAAGCCAATATTTTATTACTTGGATTTAACCAAGCTTTAAGCATAGAATCATTACCTGAAATTTTCTTCTCAAGATGCAACTCTATTGAGGATTTAATGGAATTGGTTATCTCCAATGATTACAATCTTGTAATAAGCAAATTTAATGTTGCCGATAAAGATGCCTTAAAGATTCATGAGTGTTTGGAATCGATAAAAAACTACTATGCTGATTCAACACCCAAAAACTTTAAACTGCTTATTTTAACTTCAGACGAGAAAGAAGATGCTTTTTGCAAAGCAAACAAACTGTTGTACTTCCCTGAGGTGATGAACTTAAAGTCCTTAATCCTTAAGCTGATCGAGTTGCCCCGTGAGCCCAAACGAATTAACAAAGACCTTACCATTATTGATTTTAAAGAGCTTTTTATTCGGGTTGACAACAACAGGGCTTTTATAAAAGAGGTGATTGAAAAATTCTTTAGTATCAAAGAATCCCGTATTGCAGAAATTCAAATCCCACTAGAAAATGGAGACTACAAAAAAGCGAAAGATTCTGCCCATAAGCTGAAAGGTGTTTTGGCTAACTTTTCGATGTTGGAAGCCAAATCTACTATCATCGAATTGGAGCAAATTATTTTATCCAAGAACATAAACCTTTCAATCAGCAAACTAAACGAATTGGTGCAGAAGATTGATCAGGCAAAGGAATATTACTTGTCCAATCAAGATCAATTTAAAATTTCGCAAAAAAAACGGTAGCGCCTAATACTCTACCGTTATGTCCTAAGCACATAAATGATTTGATTTATTCCCACTCAATTGTTGCAGGCGGCTTGGAGCTTACATCATAAACTACCCTGTTCACCCCTTTAACATTATTAATGATCTTATTCGAAGTTTTTGCAAGAAATTCATATGGCAAATGAGACCAATCAGCTGTCATACCATCAGTGGAGCCAACTGCTCGTAAAGCAACAACACTCTCGTAAGTGCGTTCATCACCCATTACTCCAACTGATTGAACTGGCAATAACATTGCACCTGCTTGCCAAACTTCATTGTACAATCCATCTTCTTTCAACCCTGAAACGAAAATATCATCAACCTCCTGAAGAATTCTAACTTTTTCAGCAGTAATATCGCCAAGAATACGAATTCCCAGACCTGGTCCCGGGAAAGGATGACGATTGATGAATTTATCTTCTAGTCCCATGCTTCTACCGACTCTTCTCACCTCATCTTTAAACAATAGCTTTAAAGGTTCTACCACTTTTAGCTTCATATAGTCTGGTAAACCACCTACATTATGGTGTGATTTAATAGTTTGCGAAGGTCCCCCTGTAACTGAAACAGATTCGATAACATCAGGATAAATTGTTCCTTGTCCCAACCATTTGGCATTTTCTACTTTGTGAGATTCTTTGTCAAACACCTCAACAAAAGCATTCCCAATAATTTTACGCTTAGCTTCAGGTTCAGTAACACCTTTTAGAGCATCAATAAATTTATCACCTGCATCCACTCCTGTTACATTTAAACCAAGAGATTCATATTTCTTTAAAACGTTAGGGAACTCATTCTTACGTAATAGACCATTATCAACAAAAATACAGTATAGATTTTTGCCAATTGCCTTGTGCAATAGCATAGCTGCAACTGTTGAGTCAACACCTCCTGATAATCCAAGTATTACGCGATCCTCACCCAATTGCTCTTTCAACTCAGTAACAGTTGTTTCAACAAATGCATCCGGAGTCCAATCTTGTGAACATCCGCAAATATTAACAATAAAGTTGGCTAACAAAACAACTCCTTCTGTACTGTGATAAACCTCAGGGTGAAACTGAATACCATAAGTTGTTTCCCCTTCAATTGCAAAAGCAGCATTTTCTACATCAGAAGTACTTGCTGTTACTTTATAGTTCGCAGGCATTCTTTCGATGGTATCTCCATGCGACATCCAAACCTGGGAATTTATGCTAATCCCTTTTAATAAATCACAAGAGTTGTCAACCAAAGTTAAATTCGCACGACCATATTCTCTTTTGTTTGATGCCATTACTTCACCACCAAAATAGTGAGCTAAATGCTGCGCACCATAACAAACCCCAAGCAAAGGGAGTTTGCCTTTTATTTCCGACAAATTCGGAATTGGAGCTTTTTCGTCTCTAACAGAGAATGGACTTCCCGAAAGAATCACACCTTTAATTGATTGATCGATTACCGGCGGATTGTTGTAGGGGTGAATTTCACAGTAAACATTTAATTCACGAACACGTCTGGCAATTAACTGTGTATATTGTGAGCCAAAATCTAAAATTAGAATTTTTTCCTGCATAAATCTATAAATTGGGGTTGTTCAGATATCTTATTTGGCGTACAAAGATACACAAATTTGCGACTTTAAAATGCCTTTAACAGGAATTCAAAAAACTAACCTGAAATACTGTTATAATACTAAATAACCCCTGAGGAAATCCTCAAGGGTTGTCATTTTATTTAAACTTTTTTAGTAAATCCTTTACCGCATCCTTGTGAACGGTATAGCCCATCATTTTAAGCTTTACGTAGTCTTCATGGAAGAAATAGTAACCAAACTCAGCAGAGTTTTCATCGATATTGCGAGATCCTGAACTTGAATCCTTAATCAGGTACCAATCTTTTCCATTTTTATTTACATAATATCCCACCAAATGCATTCCATGATCATCGGTAGTTGATCCATTTGAGAAACGGAACTGACGTGCATCTTCATTGATGTATTCCGAAGGGATATCGAAACTTGGCACCATAGCACAATTTGTTGTTCTAAGGAAACCTGCTTCCGAAACATCACCGCCAATACTCATGGTGTAACCATTTCGAATGGCTTTTTTGATTGATTTCATGTAATCATCCAGAGGTACATTATAATACTCTTCGGAATGCCACCAGTTATCCGGCACTTTATACTCTACCTGCTGCCAGTATGGCTCTTGCTTGTATGATAGAATTTCAACGTAATCATCAGGATTTAACTTCAAATAATCCTTTAAGTATGTTTTAGAAGTATACTCTTTTCCATCGATGGTAAATGTAGTTGGAGGAGTTCCCATATAGTGATTCATGATTGCTTTGATAGTAGAAATTGCTTCTTCCTGGTTCCAGGCATTGCTTTTTTTCAATCCTTTTAGGTAAGCTTTCATTTCATGGTACATCTTTTCGTGAGTATGAAATTTACGACCATTCAACAATCCCGAATATTCACTTTGAGGTAGTGCTCCGTAAATCTTCCACATTCTTGATACCGAATTTCCTTCCGAACCCTGCGAAAACATGGAGTTTCCTCTCTCTTGAACAAAACGGCGAGCCTTTTCAATGTACTCGCAATACACTGTATACAGCTCAGAAATATCTACCTTTTTTTTATACAACCGATATACTTCTGACTCGTAAAAAGAGGTAGTTGAAAAACACCAGCAAGTACCAGTATTCCCTTGTGAAATTGTAGGGTTTGCCCATTCAGTATTGTCCTTATACAATTCTATTTTATTTGGCAGATCATAGGAGCTTTGATCCATAAAGAATCTCTTATCCACTTCTTTCCTTTCCAATTTAGTATCAACCATGCGGATATCTTTCAAAATTGAATTCTGATAATAGCCAGCTTCATACTCTTTAAATTGTGATTTGTCTTGTTTTTTTTGAGCAATAAGCGATGAACTTATAGCAACTGCCATAAGAACGATTAATATTTTTTTCATGTTTAACAGTTTTAGTATCAAATACAATAGTCTGATTTGATGATTTCAGTTAGCAATATTATCAAAATGCTAAATTATAAAAAATTTGAATGCTTTTTCTTTAGCGATCAAGTTCTATAGTGAACTTCTTACCATCTTCAGCCAAGCTGGTATTTTCAAAAACAGTTTGCGCTTCTTTTAAATGTTCATCCAAAGTTTTAAAGCGAGTTGAAAAATGTCCGATGATCAACTTCTTCACCTCTGCTTCATTGGCTATTTCTGCCGCTTGTTCGGAGGTAGAATGATAGGTAGCCTTCGCAAGCTTTGCTTCTGTTTTTAAAAAAGTTGCTTCGTGGTACAGCAAATCCACATTTTTAATGATTGGAATAATCTTCTTATATGGAGCGGTATCCGTACAAAAAGCATACGAGCGTGTTGGTAAAGGATCTTTGGTTAGTTGCTTGTTGGGTATTACATCACCACTTTCAGTTACAAAATCCTTCCCCATTTTTAAAGACTGGCGACAACGAATGGGAATATTGTATTGATCTAACAAATCTGCAAGCAAGGTACGAGGTCTTTCTTTTTCTTTAACTAAAAAACCGGCACAAGGCATTGCTCCATGTTTTAATGGAAAAGATTGTACAAATACTTTATCATCCTCAAAAAGAGTTTGTGTCTCTTGACCAAAAATCGTGTGAAAATAAATATTGTATTGCTTTTTGGTTTCAAGAATTTCCAACTGAAAAGTAATTAACTTCTCCAGCTTGCGATGCCCATATATATGTAGGTCGGATTTTCGCCCTTGAAGAGCGTAGGTAGAAAGCAAGCCGATTAGTCCAAATATATGATCGCCATGTGTATGTGATATAAAGATATGATTGATGCGGCTCATGGGAACCTTGAACCGCTTCATTTGAATTTGTGTACCTTCGCCACAGTCAATTAAAAAGAACCGCTCAAGCACATTGAGCACTTGAGCGGTTGGATATCTTTTGGTTGTTGGTAAAGCAGAGTTACTGCCTAAGATTGTTACTTCAAATTTCACCAATTACTTGTTTAATTCAATTTGAGCTTTCATAGTAGAAACAGCCTCATCCATATTGTAAGCAATGTTAAGAACTGAATCCAACTGTGAAATGGAAACCAATCTTTCAACAGCGGGCTGCAAGCCATACAGAACAAATGTTCCGTTTGCATTTTTACACAACCTATTTGCTACAAGAATCGCACTAAGACCAGAAGAATCACAATAAGTACAAGGAGTTAAATCCAAAAGGATATTTTTTTCACCATTTCCAGAAATTAAAACCAATTCTGATTTTAAAGCAGGAGCAATATGAGTATCCAGTTTGTCTTTCAATACCTGCACTAAAGTATATCCATCTTTCTTGTCAATCTTGAAGTCCATAGTTACCTTATTTTTTTGATTATTCAGCGTCTTTACCACCTTCTAATTGCGATTTAAGAGCAGCTAATTCTGATATATCACCTAAGGTAGTCTTTTCTAGTGAATCTTTCACTTTTTTAACACCTTTTTTAGTTGATTTTGCAGCTTCTTTTTTCGCAGCAGTTTCTTCCGCTTTTTTCACATCTTCGAAAGTTCTTGAGTGTGAAAGTATAATTCTCTTGGCAGCTTTCGAGAACTCAATTACTTTAAATTGTAATTTCTCTTCCACTTTAGCTTGAGCACCATCCTCTTTCACCAAGTGACGTGGAGTAGCGAATCCTTCAACACCATAAGGAAGAGCAATAACAGCTCCTTTTTCGAATACCTCAACGATAGTACCTTCGTGAATAGAATCAGTTGTAAAGATGGTCTCGAATACATCCCATGGATTTTCTTCCAATTGCTTATGTCCTAAGCTTAATCTTCTGTTTTCTTTGTCAATTTCAAGAACCTTAACTTCGATTTCAGCTCCAACTTGAGTGAATTCAGCTGGGTGCTTCACTTTCTTAGTCCAAGAAAGATCAGAGATATGGATTAATCCGTCAACACCTTCTTCAATTTCAACAAATACACCAAAGTTGGTGAAGTTACGAACTTTAGCAGTGTGCTTAGAGTTAACAGCATATTTAGTGTCAATCTCAGCCCATGGATCAGCTTTTAATTGCTTGATACCAAGAGACATTTTTCTCTCTTCGCGATCCAAAGTTAAGATTTGAGCTTCTACTTCGTCTCCAACTTTCATGAAATCCTGAGCAGATCTTAGGTGCTGTGACCATGACATTTCAGAAACGTGAATTAAACCTTCAACACCTGTAGCGATTTCAACGAATGCACCGTAATCAGCCATTACAACTACTTTACCTTTTACAGTATCACCAACTTTCAACTCTGCATCAAGAGCATCCCATGGGTGTGGAGTAAGTTGCTTAAGACCTAGAGCAATACGTTTCTTATCATCATCAAAGTCAAGAATTACAACATTCAATTTCTGATCAAGCTCAACAATTTCGCTTGGGTGAGTTACTCTACCCCAAGAAAGATCTGTAATGTGAATCAAACCGTCAACTCCACCCAAGTCGATAAATACACCGTATGAAGTGATGTTTTTAACAGTTCCTTCCAATACCTGACCTTTTTCAAGCTTAGCAATAATTTCTTTCTTCTGTTGTTCCAGTTCAGCTTCGATAAGAGCCTTGTGCGATACAACAACATTTTTGAATTCGTGATTGATTTTAACCACTTTGAATTCCATTGTTTTACCAACATAAACATCGTAGTCGCGAATTGGCTTAACGTCGATTTGTGAACCTGGCAAGAAAGCCTCGATTCCGAATACATCAACGATCATACCCCCTTTTGTACGACACTTGATAAAACCTTTGATAATTTCGTCATTTTCAAGAGCTGAATTAACTCTATCCCATGAACGTAAAGCGCGAGCTTTTTTGTGTGAAAGAACCAACTGTCCTTTTTTGTCTTCTTGCGACTCAACGTAAACTTCAACAGAATCGCCAACCTTTAATTCCTGGTTGTAACGAAATTCGTTTAAGCTTATAATACCATCTGATTTGTAACCAATGTTGATTACAACTTCTCTTTTGTTTAAAGAAATAACTGTACCGTCAATTACTTCTTTTTCGGCAACTGTTGATAAAGTCTTATCATACATTGCTTCTAATTCGGTTCTCTTTTCACCTGCAAAACCTTCGTCGTTAGTGAAAGCATCCCAATCAAATTCTGCTTCTGATGCAGAATTGTCAACTTTTTTGTTTTCTTCAACCATGTGTTAAACTACTGATTTACTAATAAATTAGACATTATATATAAAATTCCGTGCAAAAGTATAAATTATTCCTTAAGAACGTACAAGTTACGACATTTTTTTGGCAAAATCCTGCGATAAAACATGTATCCAGATAGGTTCTAACCAATTTAGAATAAGATTTCCGACACTACATTCTAGCATTCAATTCAAACTTTAATTTTTAGATTACCTTTGCAAAAAATCCACAATAACAAGAATTAAATAAAGATTAATAACAATATGAATATCGAGAAGGAATTACTAACTCGTTCGGCGATTTGCGAACTGTGTGGATCGGAAGACAAGCTAAGTCCGTATGAAGTAGCACCATCAAATGGTTCTATTGATGAACATATTTTGGTTTGTGCTACTTGCAAAGAACAAGTGGAAGACAAAGATAAAATGGATGCCAATCACTGGCGTTGTTTGAATGATAGCATGTGGAGTACCATCCCTGCAGTACAGGTAATGGCATGGAGAATGTTAAACCGTCTAAAAACAGAAGGCTGGCCACAAGATTTATTAGACATGCTTTATTTGGACGAAGAAACCACGGCTTGGGCAAAAGCAACCGGCGAAGATGAAGATGAGGAAGACAAAGTAAAACACATTGACAGCAATGGCGTTGAGCTACAACCTGGCGATAGCGTGGTATTGATTAAAGACCTTAAAGTTTCGGGAGCCGGTTTTACTGCAAAACGCGGCGCAGCAGTACGAAGAATATCTTTGGTTGCCGATGATCCAACTCATATTGAAGGACGTGTAGAAGGACAGCAAATCTATATACTTACCAAGTATGTGAAGAAAATATAATAACCTGTGTTCGATTAAAAAGATCCGCCACAAAAAGTCAGCTTAAGTAAAAACAGGAACTTTGTATGAGTTTCTGTTTTTTTTAGTTTCTGTTTATAGTTTTTCCCATTTGCCAAATGGAAGCCGCAAGATCAAAATAATCATTAGCGTGTAGGTTTAATAATAATTTTGAATCATGCTCCTTTCATGCCATAAAAAATTTTACCACAAAGGAATCAGGAAGGAATTCAGCAAGAAACACAAAGGCTTTTTACTAATGCTGATAAATGCACGTAGGGATTTGAAACCACCAACAGACTTTCTGAGCGATGGAATACCCGTTCAGTGGTTCAAAAGCCTGAACCTGCTTCGTGATGATTTTGCAAATGCCTCAGGGAACAACAGAACTTTAAAGTTAACCTATATCTTTTGTTTTAGAGGGGTAGAAATTATTTTGGTGATGAATTGTAAAAACCAAGCCATTTAAAAATTTTATTATACTCCTTGTTCAAGTAGCAATGCCACTTGTAAATTTAAGATAGTATAAAACTCGATTGACAATGGCATATTAAAATTTTTAGGAGCGTTGATCGAAAGGAAAAAGGCCTTTTGAATTTAAAAACGCACTTTGATCGACTGACAATGCCAAAATCAAATTCAAAATGGCCATTGTTCAAGTGACAATGTCATTTTAAAATTCATACAGACATTGTTTAAGTGACAATCCGCTTTTTTTAAGTTCAAAAACCGCTTTTCTCAAAAGACAAAGCCCTAAAAATTTAAAAAGCCCTTTTTCCTTTCGAACAATGGCTCTAGGGAATTTCATAGGGCGTTGTCACTTGATCAATGGCCCTAGAGAATTTCATAGGGCATTGTCACTTGCACAACACCCCTAGAGAATTTCATAGGGCATTGTCTCTTGAACAATGTGCTTGGGAAATTTCTACAGTTATTTTCTCCGACAATGCTTTTTTGTTCTGTTTTCAATTGCCATACTTTTGTAAATCATCCAGACCTAAAGGCATGATATGCTTATTTTGAGGCATCTAAATTGAATTGATCTGCTTTTAACAAACCCAATGTGAGTTCTTACTTGTTAAATCGTGATAATATTGATTATAATTCTTAGATTTGGAATCGTGATCAAGCTGTAAAATCATAAGCCAGTGATGGATTCCTACTGCTAAACGATGTTGCCATTCATTTTGGAGTATACTCATGTTTTAAAAATGACTAAATGAATAAAAAAGAAAAACTACTTGCATTGATCCCTGCTTTATGGGTAAGTTTATTTGATACTATAATAACGATTTTAGGCCAATCGAATGAATATTGGAATGGAAATTTGAGTATGGCGAATGAAGGAAATCCCATTGGAAACTTTATGATGAAAAACCATGTTTCGGGAATATTTATAGTTTGTGGACTTTGGATGATCTTGATCGGAATTTTAGGCTACTATCTACCTAGAAAAGCATCTCGAATTTTCCTATTATTTGTTTTACTAGCGCATAGTTGGGGAGCTTCTAGTTGGATTTCAATGAAATTTGGATTTTGGCCTATAATGGTTTTTATTTTATTTAATGCGATTCTGTTTTATAAAATTGAAGATATTATTGGTAAAAAAAATGTAGCAATCAGAATTTGAACTGGAATCAGCTTGTTTTATAACAAATAGTTAAATTCACATCCCTATTGGAAAAAAGAATTTATACGAACAATGATAACTCTGATCAAACAACGAAATGACTATCGAGGAGATGGCCAGTGAGCTAAAAGCCTATTGGTGCACCTCTCCCACCACCTAAGTACGGGTCTGGCATACTAAGGTTCGTTAATCATCAATATTAAGCTCTTTTCACCTTAACAGCTATGCTCTGATTTATGAATAGGCTAGATTCCTAAGAAAGTTTCCCCATTTAATTTCGAACAAATTAACGCTCAGCCATTGTAACCATAAATGCAAGCGATTGGCAAACCAAACTCACTAAGGTGCTTAATGATTTTAAAAATTTCCACACCAGTAGAAAGGAAATACAAGCACAAAGAGAGCACACCAACAGCCTTTATACTATAAAAGCTCTAAAAAAATCAAGCTTTTGTTTAAATACATCGATAACATGGCAGATTTAAATGTTGATCAGTCATGAATTGACGCCTGTTCTGAAATAAACGAATTAATCGCCAGTTAAATCAAAAGGAGAAAAACCAGAAACAAAAAAAAAGGAAGAAGCTGAAAACACTTAGCAATAGCTGATAATAGTTAACGTGAGTTCGACGTAAAATTCTATCCACAGAAAGTTATATTTGCGATAGATTTGCATTTAAAATTTGGAAAGAATAGCGGGCTATTTTGAGGAATTTTTAATGTGAAGATGTCGTAAAGAGAACTTTCCATTATGTGTTTGCCTGCTATCGGCATAAATTTCCTCAAATCTTCTTGAAATATCCCGATATTCCTTCGAAAATTTGATAAAATTTCTACTCAAAATCAGTGCAAACTGTGAACGAATTTTACCTCGAACTCACGTTAGTTAATACAAGTAATTATCGTTTGCAGAAGGAGGGTATCAAAGAGTTTTTGTATACCCTCATTCAATGTATCAAAAAAACAAGATTCGATTCAAAATCAGTGCAAACTGCAAAAATGATAGAATTGAATTCAGTCTTGTAATGCCAGCATTGGCATGAAATAAGTCTCAAAAAGCAAGCAAGAAATGAAATATGGATGTATTTAAAATCCTCAACAATATAATTTTTAACCAATTAGAAGAAACCATTCAATAAATCTTCCGTAAGAAAATAAGATAAATGAAACGAAGAGAAAAAGCTTCTTTCAAAAGGCTATTACTTAAATTTATTTTGACTTATTTTACGGCAACATAACTTAAGCCGTAAAAAAATCACTTAAAAAGTTATCTATATGAACATTACTATTGTTGGTACAGGTTACGTTGGTCTTGTTTCAGGAACCTGTTTTGCAGAAACCGGGATTACCGTTACTTGTGTAGATGTTAATCAGAAAAAAATTGACAATCTTAACAAAGGAATTATTCCTATTTACGAACCAGGCTTAACTCCAATGGTGGAACGCAACATGGAGAAAGGTCGCTTATTCTTCTCGACCAGCTTAAAAGATAGTATCGCCGAAGCAGATTCAGCCTTTATTGCTGTTGGAACACCACCTGACGAAGATGGAAGTGCCGACTTACAATATGTACTTGGCGTTGCCAGAGAAATTGGTAAACACATGCAACACTACTTGGTTGTTGTTACCAAAAGTACTGTGCCAATTGGTACTGCAAAAAAAGTTAAAGCAGCCATACAGGAAGAACTTGACAATCGCAATTCTGATTTAACTTTTGATGTAGCATCGAATCCGGAGTTTTTGAAGGAAGGTGCAGCCATTAACGATTTCTTAAAACCTGACCGTGTTGTGATTGGAACCGAATCGGAAAAGGCTCAAAAGGTAATGAAGAGACTATACAAGCCTTTCTTAATGAATAACCATCCGGTTATTTTTATGGATATCCCATCGGCAGAGATGACTAAATATGCTGCAAACTCTATGCTTGCCACAAAAATATCATTCATGAATGACATTGCTAACCTGTGCGAAATTGTTGGCGCTGATGTAAACAATGTTAGAAAAGGAATTGGTTCCGATTCGCGAATTGGAAATAAATTTATATATCCCGGAACAGGATATGGCGGTTCTTGCTTCCCTAAAGATGTTCAGGCTTTGGTTAAAACTTCGGAACAGGAAGGACATCCGCTTGAAATTTTAAAGGCCGTTGAGTTTGTGAACAATCGACAAAAAAGTGTACTGTACAAAAAAGTAATGTCGCACTTCGAAGGGGATCTTAAAGGCACAAAGTTTGGTATTTGGGGACTTTCGTTTAAACCAAACACCGATGATATGCGCGAGGCTCCTGCTTTGGTTGTAATTGACAAATTACTGAAAGAAGGTGCAGAAATTGTTGTTTACGACCCAGTAGCTATGGAAGAGTGTGAAAGACGAATTGGAAACACTGTTCAGTATGCAAAAGATCAATACGAAGCATTAATTGATGCGGATGCATTAATTGTTGTAACCGAATGGAACGAATTTAAAGTGCCTAATTTCCGTGTAATGGAAAAACTATTGAAAAACAAAATTATTTTCGACGGAAGAAACATTTACGATATTGAAGAAATGAAAGACAATGATTACATTTATTACTCGATTGGTAGAGAAGTAATCGGCGTAAATGATAAAGTTTTTACTAAATAATTTCAATTCATCAATTCCTCCCGGCATCGGGAGGAATTTAACTATACCATACACATGAAAAGAATACTTGTTACGGGAGGTGCCGGATTTATCGGATCACACCTTTGCGAACGATTATTAAATGAAGGGAATGATGTAATTTGCCTGGACAATTATTTTACAGGCGCCAAAGCAAACATCGCTCACCTTCTCGATAATCCATATTTTGAATTGGTTCGGCATGATGTAACCTCTTCTTATTTTGCCGAAGTTGACGAAATCTACAATCTCGCCTGTCCGGCCTCACCTGTTCACTACCAATACAACCCAATAAAAACGATTAAAACGTCAGTAATGGGAGCCATTAACATGCTAGGTCTTGCAAAGCGTGTTAAAGCAAGAATACTGCAGGCATCAACCAGCGAAGTTTATGGCGATCCTGAAATTCATCCCCAAACCGAAGATTATTGGGGAAATGTAAATCCTATAGGTATTCGTTCCTGCTACGACGAAGGAAAGCGTTGTGCCGAAACTTTGTTTATGGATTATCACAACCAAAACAATGTGGATATTAAAATCATTCGTATTTTCAATACCTATGGCCCTAATATGAATCCTGACGATGGTCGTGTTGTTTCCAACTTTATAGTTCAGGCCTTGCAAAACGAGGATATCACCATTTTTGGAGATGGCTCTCAAACACGAAGCTTTCAATATGTCGACGATTTGGTAGAAGGCATGTCAAGAATGATGTCTACACGACACAATTTTACAGGTCCTGTTAACCTCGGAAATCCTAATGAGTTTACCATATTGGAATTAGCTCAAAACGTAATTGAATTGACCAACTCCAAATCCAAAATTGTCAATCTTCCACTTCCTCAGGACGATCCTACACAAAGACAGCCTGATATTAGCCTTGCAAAAAAAGAACTTGACAATTGGGAACCTAAAGTTCAATTAACTGAAGGATTAAGAAAAACAATCTCATATTTTGATACACTATTGAAACAGAGATAAATCATTAAAAATGATGACCCAAATCGCACTCATAAATTTACATCAGTAGGCACATGAAAGGAATTATACTTGCCGGAGGCTCAGGCACTCGTCTGTACCCAATTACCAAAAGTATATCGAAACAAATTATCCCGATTTACGACAAACCGATGATTTATTATCCTTTGTCTGTTTTAATGCTTGCCAGGATCAAAGAAATATTAATCATTTCTACTCCAAAGGATTTGCCTTTATACAAAGATTTATTTAGCGATGGAAGTCAGTACGGTTTGGATCTTTCTTACGCTGAGCAGCCTTCGCCCGATGGATTGGCGCAAGCTTTTATTATTGGCGAAGAGTTTATCGGAGACAGTTCGGTTTGCATGATTTTAGGAGATAACCTTTACTATGGTTATGAATTTAGCAGACAGCTGGAAAAATCAGCAAAATTAACCGATGGTGCCTTGGTTTTTGGCTATCATGTTAACGATCCGGAAAGATATGGTGTAGCTGAATTTGATGAGAATGGTCTTGTTAAAAGCATAGAAGAAAAGCCCGAAAAACCAAAGTCGAACTATGCAGTAACAGGTTTATATTTCTATGATAATACCGTAGTTGAAAAAGCTAAATCCTTGAAGCCATCGAAACGTGGTGAACTTGAAATTACTGATTTGAATGAAATCTATCTAAAAGAAAATAAGCTTTGCCTAAAAGTTTTAGGCAGAGGAATGGCCTGGCTCGACACTGGTACGCACGAAAGTATGTTACAAGCCTCTAATTTTATTGCTACCATTGAGCAAAGACAAGGATTAAAGGTGGCCTGTATAGAAGAAATTGCTTACCGAAATGGCTTTATCGATAAAGAACAGTTACTAAAATTGGCTGAGCCATTACTCAAAAACCAGTATGGTCAGTATTTAGTTCGAATTACAAAAGAGGTCTAAACAAACACTTATGGAAATTATAAAAACCGAAATCCCTGACCTTTTAATCATTCAACCAAAAGTTTTTGAAGATGAACGAGGATACTTTTTTGAGAGCTACAACAAGAAAGAATTCTTAAAACATGATCTTGATTTACATTTTATACAAGACAACGAATCAAAATCAGGTTATGGAGTAATCAGAGGCCTACATTACCAATTGGCTCCTTACTCTCAAACCAAATTGGTTCGAGTTATTGAAGGTAAAGTTTTTGATGTAGCAGTTGACTTAAGAGAAGGATCGCCAACCTTTGGAAAATGGAGAGGCATTGAATTATCGGCCGAAAATAAAATTCAATTCCTTATTCCACGTGGATTTGCACATGGTTTTTCAGTATTAAGCAAAACGGCTACCTTTGTATACAAGTGTGATAATTTTTATAATCCCGAAGCTGAACGAGGCCTTAATTATAACGATCCTTATTTAAATATTGATTGGAGAATTGAACCTGACAAAGCAATTATCTCTCCAAAAGACAAAGTGATGCCAAACTTTACCGAAGCAGAGAAAAACTTCAAATTTGGAAAATAAATCGTCAAGCATGACAAACATCTTAGTAACCGGAAGCAACGGACAGTTGGGGTCTGAAATAAAAGAAATATCAGAAAAGTATCCGCTGTTTCATTTCATTTTTACCGATGTTGAAGAATTAGATATCACTTCGTTTGAAGCCACTGAAAAGTTTATTGCTGATAAAAATATCAGTTTCCTGATTAACTGCGCCGCCTGCACAAATGTAGACAGAGCAGAAGAACAAATAGAAGCCGCTAAACTTCTTAATGCGGATGCGGTTAAAAATCTGGCTTTACTCTCTAATCAACATCAAATTGTTCCAATTCACATATCAACCGATTACGTTTTTTCCGGTCAGGGGTATAAACCATATACCGAAGACGAAACCACAAAACCCCAGAGTGTATATGGCAGTACAAAGCTTCAGGGTGAATTGATGTTGCAAAAACACTGCCCAAATCATATTACCATACGAACATCATGGTTGTATTCTCCTTTCGGGAAAAACTTTCTGAAAACGATGTTGAATTTAGGAAAAGAAAGAACTGAATTAAATGTGGTTGTGGATCAGATTGGCACCCCTACTTATGCCTACGATTTGGCTGATTGCATTCTTCAAATCATAGAGAAAATTAAAAGCAATAAAGATTTTAAGGATTTTGGCACATATCACTATTCCAACGAAGGCGTTTGCAGTTGGTTCGATTTTGCTACAGAAATTCAGCTAATTGCTAAAAATAAGTGCACAATTCACACCACAGATAGCGAAGAATTTAGCACTTTAGCCAAAAGACCCCACTTTAGCGTCTTGAATAAATCAAAAATTAAAAATACTTTTGATCTGGATATTCCACATTGGAGGGAGAGGATATATCATTGCATCAAACGAATTAAAAGTTAACCAAAGAAATATTTTCGGAAATGGAAAAAGCGGAAATTTTAGACAATGTAATTGCAAAAGCCAATAGTTGGTTAGAAGGAAATTACGATCAGGTAACCAAAGATGAAGTAAAAACTCTTCTTAATCAAGAAGACAGAACTGGACTAATCGATTCTTTTTACAAAGACTTGGAGTTTGGAACAGGTGGTTTAAGAGGAAAAATGGGGCCTGGAACCAACCGTATGAACATTTATACTGTTGGTGCTGCTACTCAAGGTTTAGCAAATTACCTTAACAAGTCATTCCCGAACAAAGAACAGATATCTGTTTGTATTGGATATGACTGTCGCAACAACAGCAAACTATTCTCAGATACTGTAGCAAATATTTTCTCTGCCAATGGTATTAAAGCGTATATTTTCGAAGACTTACGTCCTACTCCAGAAATGTCGTTTGCGATTCGTCATTTGGGTTGTCAGTCTGGAGTAATCATTACAGCTTCGCACAATCCAAAGGAATATAACGGATACAAAGCCTATTGGGAAGATGGTTCTCAATTGGTTCCTCCACACGATAAAAATGTTATCGACGAAGTAAAAGCTGTAAAAGTTGAGGACATCAAATTCGAGGGAAATCCGGAATTAATTGAAGTTCTTGGTGCCGAAATGGACAAACTATACCTTGACACGGTTAAAACTTTAAGCTTATCCCCTGAAGCAATTAAGAATCAAAAAGATTTAAAAATTGTATTTACACCTTTACATGGTACTACCGTAAAATTGGTTCCGGATTCGCTTGCAAATTACGGATTCGAAAATGTAGTTCACATTCCGGAGCAAGATGTTGTCGATGGCAACTTCCCAACAGTTTGGTCGGCAAACCCCGAAGAACCGGAAGCATTAAAAATGGCTGTTGATAAGGCAGAAGAAATTAATGCAGACTTGGTTATGGCATGTGACCCAGACGGAGACAGACTAGGAATTTCTGTAAAAAATGACAAAGGTGAATGGGAAATCATTAATGGTAACCAAACCGCTTTAATATTTACATATTATTTAATAAGAAGAAGGCGCGAATTGGGTTTACTAACAGGAAATGACTATGTTGTTAAAACCATTGTGACTACAGAACTTTTTAAAGATGTAGCTGAGAAAAACAATGTTGAGTGTTTCGATGCCTACACCGGCTTTAAGTGGATTGCTGATGTGATGCGCAAAAACCCTGAAAAAAATTACGTTGGTGGTGGCGAAGAGTCGTTCGGATATATGCCAGGGGACTTTACCCGCGATAAAGATGCCGTTTCAGCTTGTAGTGTAATGGCAGAAATTGCAGCATGGGCAAAAGATCAAGGCAAAAATCTATTCGATATTCTAAAAGAGATTTACCTGGAGTATGGCTTCTCGAAAGAAAAAATGATCTATATTGTTCGTGAAGGATTGCAAGGATCTCAAGAAATTGCACAAATGATGCATGATTACAGATTCAACACACCAAAAGAAATAAATGGATCTCCACTGGTTTTGGTAAAAGATTACACTACCAGAAAAGCTACAAATCCTATAACAGGAGAAGCTTCAGATCTTGATTTTGAAACTACTGCCGATGTACTTCAATTTTATCTTGAAGATGGAACAAAGATATCTGTTCGTCCATCGGGAACAGAACCAAAAATTAAATACTATTTCGAGGTAAGAGAAGAATTGCCTTCTATTGAAGAATTCTATGCAACTGAAGAAAAGGCAAACAAAAAAATTCAAGGAATTATCGATTCTTTGAAATTAAACTAATATTTTTAGGGTGGCATAATTGCTACCCTACGCTTATTTTTATCTATGGATACCAAAAAAACTATTCTATCTGTTGACGACTCACCCATCAACAATAAGTTGATTGAGGCATATTTTAGACGTGATTATGAAGTAATTTCTAAGGAAAGTGGCCCGCAGGCACTTGTCTGGCTCGAAAGTAATAATCCTGATGTTATTTTACTTGACATCATGATGCCCATAATGGATGGAATAGAAGTTCTTGAGCGTATCCAAGCAAACGAAAGGCTTAAAGACATTCCCGTAATCATGGTTACTGCGAAAACCGAAATGGAAAGCATCAAGGCAACTCTTAACCTGGGTGCCCAGGATTACGTAAAAAAACCGATCGATTTTACAGAATTACAAACCAAGGTTCTTATCGCTTTTCAAATTAATCAACAAAAACAGGAAATCACCAAATACAAATCCTACTACGACATTCACCAAGGAATGATTCATGCACAGCGCATACAAAGATCGATACTGCCAGATTCTGAACATTTTAGAAGATTGTATCCCAAATCATTTATTATTAATCTGCCTAAACACGTTATAGGAGGCGATTTTTATTGGATACAACAAAACTATCACAAAAATAGTATTGCTGTATTTGATTGCACCGGCCATGGTGTACCTGCTGCCATGTTAACCGTTATGGGACAAATGGAGTTACACACCTTATCTCAGAATGGTAACGAAATACAAGCCGATCAGATTTTTCCTTTACTAAGTAGGAAATTCAGTTGCGTTCTTAATACATCAGGTGATACCTATACGCAATACGATGGCATGGATGGTATTTTCTGTTCCATCTATCCACAAGAAAGCATTGTTGAGTTTGTAGGTGCCAAAAGATCTCTTGTGCTAATAAGAAAAAATAATACACAGTTGATTGTAAACAACGAAGATACTGAGGCTAAAATCAGTAATAACCAATTCTCACTTTTCGAAATTGCAGGAGATAGAAATTCAATTGGAAAAGAGTCAGAATTCGTAGAGTTTTCTGTTAACAAGATTAAATTTCAAACAGGAGACAGGATTTTCCTATATAGCGATGGTATTACCGACCAGCTAGGTGGCGATCAGCAAAAAAGATTGAAACGTAAACAATTTTTTGAAAAACTCCTGGAAGTTCAGAATAAATCTATCAACCTTCAAAAATCAGATATTTTTAACTGGCTTGAGAAGTGGAAAAATAGCAACGAGCAAACCGACGATATATTAGTTATTGGCATAGAACTTTAAAACTCGGGTTCGTCGGGGAAAAATTCTTTCTTAAAATTAACAAGGTACAATTTCTCTGTCGCTCTGGTTAAAGATGTATACAACCACCTGTAATATTCTTTATTCAGTAATTCATCGGTTAGATATCCTTGATCTACAAACACTGCCTTCCATTGTCCACCCTGAGCCTTATGACAGGTAACTGCATAAGCAAATTTAACTTGTAAGGCATTAAAGAATTTATTGTTGCGAACCTTTTCATAGCGCTTCTTTTTTGCTCGTATATCCGCATAGTCTTCGGCAATTGTAAAGAATAATTTTTTGGTTGCCTCGTATCCAAGCGATGCTGTTTCTATGTCCAATGAATCCAGCATTATCATGGTATCCAATTCCACACCATTGTAATCCGGAAATTTAATCGTTACTTCGGCATATCTGTATCCATAAAGCTCGATATGATTGTGAATTTTAACAATTTCCACAATATCACCATTGGCAATAAAATCCATATCTTCAATATCATGAGCCCAGAAATAATTATTTTTTACCACCATAAGGAGATCCCCATTGGAAATCTCTTCTTCTCGATACATGACAGTGTTTCGAATTCCTTGATTAAAACGGTTCGCCCTTTTATTCGATCGGCTAATTACAATTGTATCTTCAACTCCATATTTATAGTGTGCTGATGACAATTCTTCAATAAGCTCTCCCCCTCCAATTCTGCATATATCAGGATAATTACGAGTAAGTAAAACAGGGTAGCCTTCCTCATCATTGCTTAGCATTTTTCTCAACCCAGTTGCATTCATAAGAATACCTGAATTTTCATTTTGTCGTACTACCTGCTTTAAGATGAATTCCTCTATATCGAAGTGGTAACAAGCCCTCAATTCTTCCGGATCAAGTGCCGGACTTATATCCAATCCAACCGGTGGCAACTGTGCAGAATCTCCAATTAATATTAATCGACAATTTTTTCCTGAATAAACATACTCAATCAAATCATCAAGCAAACAACCAGAACCAAAAACAGAAATATCGGGAGAGTAATTTGAAATCATCGAGGCCTCGTCCACAATAAAAATGGTATTGGTATTTAAATTTTTGTCTTTCACAAAAACAGCATCAGCATCAGCAAGAGATTTTTGTCGGTATATTTTTTTATGAATGGTAAAAGCAGGCCTTTTTGCATATTGTCCTAACACTTTTGCAGCTCTTCCGGTAGGAGCTAAAAGCACAGAATTTATTTTTAATTCGTTCAATGTTGAAGTAAGAGCACTTACCAAAGTCGTTTTACCAGTTCCTGCGTACCCTTTTAACAAAAATATTTTTTGATTCTTTAGCTGCGTAACAAAATCCGCTAAACCAACTATAGCCTTAGTTTGATCGCTTGTTGGAGCAAAATTAAGGTGTTCGATGACCTTCTCAGCTATATGATTTTTTAGCATTTCACTTAAATTTTACGGATATAAAAATAGCCAAATAGATTTTTTTTTTAAATTTGCAGACAAACTTACACAAACTAATAAGAATAAAAATGAAAAAAGTCTTTCAAATCTTACTTTTTATAGCAATCGTTGCACTGGCTTATTTAAGTTACCAAAGTATTAACAAGCCACTAGAATTTCGTAAAATTAAAGCGCAGCGTTACGATCGAATTATTGATCAATTACAAGATATCCGTAAAGCGCAGGTTGCTTATAAAGATGTTAATGGTAAGTATACAGGAAGTTTCGATACTTTAATCAATTTTATCAAAACAGATTCTATGCCATTGGTAAAATCGGAAGGTACATTAACTGACGAGCAATACGACGCTGGTATGACTGAAAAAGAAGCGGTAAAGAAAGGTTTCATCATTCGTGATACCATTATGATTGCAGCTCTTGACACTATTTTCGGTAAAGATTATCCAATCGAAAACTTAAAATATGTACCTTTCACCAAAGGGAAACATCAATTTAAAATGGGTGCTGGCATCATCGTTACTGGTTCTCAGGTAAAAGTTCAGGTTTTTGAAGCGAAAGTATCCAACATGATTATTTTCGAAGATATTAAAAATGAATATCTTGATGAATTAAAGGAAGAAAACGGAAACCGTATTCGATTGAACAAATATCCTGGTTTGATGGTTGGCTCTCTTGAAGAAGCAAATAATAACTCTGGTAACTGGGAGTAAACATACTCTTTATGAACGATCTTGTATTTGTTGATTCAACATTTGATAAAAACAAATCAAAAGAATATATATTATCCATCCGAGTTAGCTCGGATGGATTTTCTTTTTCTATTCTTGATGCAACTAATACCTGCATCGCATTAGAACGCTTCAAAGAGTTTAAACAAAGCTCAGGCGCAGATAGCTCTGATTCATTCAAAGAACTCATTCGAAACAGTGAACTACTAAATTTATCTTTTAAGAAAGTATTCGTTTTATGGGTTTCAAATCAATCAGTTTTAATACCCAATCAGTTTTTTAGTAACGAATTTGTATTCGAAAGCTATCAGTTATGCCATACCTTGACTCAAGAAGATGAATTGCACTGGAACAATATAAAAGCACTTGATAGTTGGAATGTTTTCGCTGTACCGATAAGGTTTAAGGATATACTTGTAAAACAATTTACAGTAGTAGAATTTTTTCATCATTCCACTCCATTTTACGCCTCGGCAATAAAAGAGGAAATTTCAGATAAGCATCCTAACGTTTATGTGAACTTACAAAAGGAGTTCTTCCATATTATAATTCCTGATAGAAATGGAAAGCATTTTATAAATAGTTTTGCATATAGAGAGGATTGCGATTTGGCTTACTACATCTTAAATGTTTACAAACAACAAAAACTGAATAACGAAAGAAGCAGGCTAATAATTGATGGCTTGGTACAAGATGAATGTAAAGTTATTCAGTTGTTAAAAAAGTATTTGGCAAAATTAGAAGTCAGGCTATTACCATCAAAACTTAGAATTAAAGATGAAATTCCGACCAAGGAATACAATCAATTCATTAACCTTTTAAAATTAAGCGAGTGCGAATAGTAAGCGGAACTCATAAAGGAAGAAGAATAACCCCTGATAAAAATTTCAAGGCTCGCCCAACTACCGATTTTGCGAAAGAAAATCTGTTTAATGTCTTAAATAACATCATAGACCTTGAAGAACTAAGCGTACTTGACCTATTTGCAGGAACAGGTGGAATTAGCTATGAATTTGCCTCCAGAGGAGCTGAAAAGGTGATTTGCGTAGAGCTTAACCATCGTCATTTTACTTTTATCCAGAAAACAGTTCAAGAACTAAGTTTCGATCAGGTTTTACCAATAAAATCGGATGTATTTCGATTTGTGAAATCTTGTCATCAAAAATTTGATATGATTTTTGCTGACCCTCCGTTCGATTTAAAGACCATTGATACGATTCCTGATCTTATTTTCGAGAAAGAGCTGCTAAAGGAAGAAGGAATTTTTATTCTTGAACACGGATCGAAAAATGACTTTTCATCTCACCCTAACTTCACAGAAAAAAGAACCTACGGGAGTGTAAACTTTAGTTTTTTTGAATACAAATTATAAGACCGGCTCTGCCAAGCAAAAAAAGATGAACATTTTTATTAAAACGTAATATACTCAAAACCGCTATATTACTGAGATAACTACAGTTCTACCGTAAAAAAAATGTAACTAAATATTGCAAGTAAAAAAACTTGCATTATCTTTGCATCGCTATCAAAAAAAACGGTCTGGTAGTTCAGTTGGTTAGAATACATGCCTGTCACGCATGGGGTCGCGAGTTCGAGTCTCGTCCAGACCGCTAAAAAGAGAAAGGTTCTTTAAAAAGATTTTGGTCCGGTAGTTCAGTTGGTTAGAATACATGCCTGTCACGCATGGGGTCGCGAGTTCGAGTCTCGTCCGGACCGCCAAAACATTAGTTCTTAAAATCATTTTGGTCTGGTAGTTCAGTTGGTTAGAATACATGCCTGTCACGCATGGGGTCGCGAGTTCGAGTCTCGTCCAGACCGCCCAAAAAAGAAACGTTCTTTAAAAGATTTTGGTCCGGTAGTTCAGTTGGTTAGAATACATGCCTGTCACGCATGGGGTCGCGAGTTCGAGTCTCGTCCGGACCGCCAAAACACTAGTTCTTAAAAACATTTTGGTCTGGTAGTTCAGTTGGTTAGAATACATGCCTGTCACGCATGGGGTCGCGAGTTCGAGTCTCGTCCAGACCGCTAAAATAAAAAGCCTTCGATTCTTTTGAGTCGAAGGCTTTTTATTGCCATTCATTTTATTTTAGTTGCCAAGATTTTATTTTGTATCTTAATTCAGTCAAAATAAAAATCACAAATATGCAACAAGAACTTTTTAACGAACTTTGGAAAAGATATACGGCTCAGAATCCATCTGCTCAAGCCATTCATGATTTATTCACAGATGAAGGAGAAGTGGTTATAAACGATCATGTGGCATTTCGTACTTTTGATGATCCCAGGATGAACATCCAGGTATTGGCAAAGAAATTTTTAAAGGCAGGATATGAATATTCTGGCGAATACAAATTTGAGGACAAGCATTTAAATGCAGTTCATCTAGAACATCCCACCGAAGAGGCTCCAAGGGTTTTTATTTCAGAATTAATTCTAGCTGAATTTTCAGTTGAGTTTCAGAATATCATTAAAAACCGATTGAACTCAATAGGAAATGCCTATTATTCCGATCCCGATTTGATATTTAAAGGCAGTGTTTGGGAAAAACCCTCTTTCGAGATTTACCAAAAGCTCAGAAAAGAATCAGAATATGGCGCTTGGCTATATGTTCATGGATTTAGAGTAAACCACTTTACCGTTAGTATTAATGCTTTAAAAAAGTATGATACCATTGAGAAAGTAAATCAGTTTTTAAAAGACAACGGATATCCAATGAACACCTCCGGTGGAGAGATTAAAGGCTCGCCGGAAGTATTCCTGCAACAATCTTCAACCCTTTCTGAAATTATTAAGGTAGAATTTGAGGAAGGAGTTTACGATATCCCAGCTTGTTTTTATGAGTTTGCCATACGACATACAAATGAATCAGGCGAACTGTTCACTGGATTTATAGCAGCAAATGCCAATAAGATTTTCGATAGCACAAACTTTCGAAAAGCATAATTCATCAAGCACGAATATCACAAAGCAAAATCAAATTAAGGATTTTGCTTTTTTATTTTAATCCCACAAAAGACACTAGATATTAAAACACTATAATACTATCTTTGTGCAGATAATCTAACACCCCAAAAAATGAACAAACAACTAACACTATTGGTTCTTATTTGTGCCATTTTATCAGCATGTAGTAAGGATCAACCCATCCCTGTTGAGACAGGTGTATCTAAAACTCTTGCTGATTTCCGACAAAAGAACATTACCAATTTGGAATATCAACTACAGTTTGATATCCCGGAAGGAAAATCAGAAGAAATTCCCGGTAAAAACAAAATTACTTTTGATTTAAAATCGACTAATCAGGATCTTCAGATAGATTTTCGTGAAAATGCTGAGTTTATAAAATCAGTGAAAACAAATGGTAAAGAATCAAATTATTCTTTCGAATCGGAGCATGTTATTATTCCCAAAGAGGAATTAAAAGAAGGTCGGAATAAAATCGAACTTGAATTCATAACCGGAAATACTTCCTTAAACCGAAATGATGAATTCTTGTACACCTTATTTGTACCCGATAGAGCGCGAACTGCATTTCCATGTTTCGATCAGCCTAATTTAAAAGCCAAATTTGAACTTAGCTTAAGTGTTCCTTCTCATTGGAAAGCCATGGGCAATGGTAAACTAAATCAAACCAAAGAAAAAGGAGAAAGAAGCATTTATGAGTTTGCCAAAACCAAGCCTCTACCAACCTATTTGTTTTCTTTTGTTGCCGGTAAGTTCGAAACAATTACTCGTGAGCACAATGGCCGAAAACATACCATGTATCATCGCGAAACAGATCCTGAAAAATTAGCCAACAATACCGATGAGATATTCAGAATGCTATTTGAGGCGTTGGATTGGCTGGAAGAATACACCAATGTTCCGTATCCTTTTGCAAAATATGATATTGTTGTGATTCCATCCTTCCAATATGGAGGAATGGAACATACTGGTGCAACTTTGTATAATGCATCACGCATGTTTTTGGATAAAAATGCAACTAAAAACCGTTTATTGGCTCGTGCAAATTTAATTGCTCACGAAACGTCACACATGTGGTTTGGCGATTTGGTAACCATGAAATGGTTCGATCAGGTATGGCTGAAAGAGATATTTGCAAATTTCCTTGCCGATAAAATTACCAACCCAAGTTTTGCAGATATGAACCACGATTTAAAGTTCCAGATGGCTCATTTCCCAAGATCTTACAGCGTTGACAGAACCTCGGGATCTAATCCAATCAACCAGGTACTACCAAATTTAAAAGATGCAGGAACCATGTATGGTGGCATTATCTATCACAAATCTCCAATTGTGATGAACATGCTGGAGAATATCATCGGAAAAGATGCTTTGAAAAAAGGATTACAAATCTACATGAAGAACTATGCCTATGGCAATGCCAGCTGGGAAGACTTGATTGCCATTTTAGACGCTTCAACTCCATTTGATTTAACACAATGGAGCAAGGTTTGGTTCGACAAGGCAGGAAGACCTCAGCTAAGTGCAAATATCAGTGTTAAAGATGATAAAATTGCTGAGCTTAAAATCACTCAAAAAGATGCCAATGGAAATGATGGTGACTGGACACAGGATTTGCATCTATTTTTTGGATACAAAAATGAAAGTAAAAGGGTTGATGTAAAAATGGACAAAGCTGAAGTTCTGGTTGAGGAAGCAAAAGGATTGGATGTACCTGAATTCATTATCCCAAATGCCAAAGGTGATGCCTATGGCTTTTTTAGATTAGATGAAATTACCAAACAATACCTATTAAAGAATCTTGATGGTATAAAAGATGATTTGGTAAGAGGTATTGCATTAATCAATCTATATGAAAATTTACGGGAAGGATTTGTGAACGGAAATGAATTCGTATTGGCAATTGAGAAGCATATTTCAATGGAAGAAAACAGTTTGAACCTAGAGCGCATGCTATCCTATCTTAAATCGGCATATTGGATTGATCTTAGCCCTGTTGAAAGAAAGAAAATTGGCAAGCAACTGGAAGATACACTGTGGATAAGACTGAGCAATGAAAAGAGTATGAGTAAAAAGTCGAGCTTGTATTCGGCACTAAGCAGCATTGCAGAAACACCAGAAAGATTATCACAACTTTATAAAGTTTGGAAAGAAGAAATAGCAATTGGTGGCTTTAGTTTATCGGAAACCAAAGCAACTGCCTTGGCTTGCAATCTGGCGATTAAAATGCCCGAAAAAGCAGAAGAATTAATCCAAACACAAAGCAAGAGGATCAAAAACCCTGATCGTAGAAAGAAAATGAACTACCTTGCTCCCAGCCTTTCTGCAGACCCTCAAGTTCGCAAAGCATTTTTTGAGAGTCTGAAAAATGAAGAAAACAGACAGATTGAGCGTTGGACTTTGGAAGGATTAAGGTATTTGAACCATCCTTTGAGAGAACAAGAATCTTTAATTTATTTGCCACAAGCCCTTGAATTGTTGCAAGAAATTCAGGTAACAGGAGATATTTTCTTCCCATACAATTGGTTAAGCGCAAGCTACAGCGGACTACAATCTAAAGAAGCAGGTGATATTACGCGTAAGTTTTTTGAAGAAAGACCTGATTATCCTGAGAATCTGAAATTGAAAATATTACAGACAGCAGATGTTGTATTGAAGAAGTAGAATGAATATCTTAAAATAAACAGTGAGGGTGTCCAAAAAATGGATTCCCTCTTTTTGTTTAGTAAAGAAAACCTTCAGGCAATAACTCTGAGGTAAAAAGTACCAATTAACAGGGCTTTTGTAATAAGTAAATTTGATTATCAATACAGAAGGTTAATACCTACGAGGGTCTGTCGTAAGTACCTACAAGGGTCTGTCGTAAGTACCTACGAGGGCCTGTCGTAGGTACCTACGAGAGGCTCCCACGAAAAACCCGGATAGCGATAAAACTATCCGGATTGTTTTGAATAATCACCTTATAGGTTGTAAAGCATTGATTACCAACCCAAGTAAAAGCATCAAAAGTCTTTGAAATTGCAAGGCATGAAAAAGAGAATTAAATATCAATCATTTTGATTTTGCGGCTTACATCTGACAAATGGAATAAAATTATAAACAGATGAAATGATCTATTAAAATTTCTGTATCACCAAAACCCCGGCAAGTATTAATAAAACACCAAATATTCGACCCCAATTAACAGGTTGCACCTGAATCCCTAACAATCCAAAATGATCAATCACCAAAGAAAAGGCCAATTGCCCCAATATGATTAAAGCAAAACTTAAGGCTGACCCCAATCGGGGTACCAAAAAAATGATGGATGATACAAACACAGCTCCTATTGATCCACCGATCCAAGCATACAAAGGAGCTTCCTTGGCAGCTTGCAACAAATTATTCGGTGTTCGCATACCCAGCACCACAACAAGCAAGATACACCCTCCTACCACAAAGTTTACCAATGCAGCCATTAAGGGAGCTTTAAGGAAGGAACCCAACTTGGCATTCAAACTTGCTTGTATTGGCATTAAACATCCCAATAAAAAAACCCATATCATCAGAAAATATCTCATAGCTTTCATTTTCCTGTAAAAATAATTAAATCTACGAGCTATGTCTGTCTAAATTATACCTGTTTTATTATGAGTTCAAGCTTAAATCGGAATGCTACTATTGTTTCATAGGTACTTCCATTAATAGGATTTTTGAGCCTTTTTCAGCCTTAATCTCTATGGCCGAAGTTTCCCAAACACCCATTCCATCGCGTGCCTGTAATTCCTGATTTCCAAGCATAGCATTCCCCTCAATTACAAAAGCATAAACACCATTATCTTTTGAATGCAGCTGATAAGAACAGGTAGTAGTATCGTTAAATTCACCCAAACTAAACCATGCATCTTGATGAATCCAAACTCCCTGATCGCTTGCCGAGGGTGATAAGATTTGATTCAACTGATTCTGCTTGGATATGTCAGCAATAGAAATCTGATGGTATCTGGGTTCCACTGCTTGTTTGTTTGGAATAATCCAAATCTGAAGAAATTTTACTTCCTGATCATGGTTTTTATTGTATTCGCTGTGATAAACACCTGTTCCCGCACTCATCAGCTGAATGTCTCCGGCTTTAATCCTTGCGATATTGCCCATACTATCTTTATGTTCCAATTCGCCTTCTAAGGGAATTGAAATGATCTCCATATTTTCATGCGGATGCGTTCCAAATCCCTTTCCGCCAGCAACACTGTCGTCGTTAATCACTCTTAAAACTCCAAATTGCATTCTTTCGGGATTATAATAGTTCGCAAAACTAAAAGTATGGTAAGAGTTTAACCATCCATGACTGGCATGTCCTCTGGTGTTGGCTTTGTGCAGTACTGTTTTCATTGCTTCAAATTTTTATTGTTATATTCAATCAACAAACAAGATCCTTTAAATGTTCGCTTTTAAAAATATGACTAATCATATCGATAAAGAGTCAATTCCTGAAAGCTTTTAGTAAAATAACAAATCCTTCCAGTATTATTTGGCATCATTGGAAAAAGCCTGAAGAAAAAAGGAAAAACCTGATTCGTTTAGGAGTAAAACAAGGTAAAGCTTATGCATGGTCTGGTACTCGTATGGGAAGGTTGGGCAATTGCTCAGATTCCTATTCTTGGAAGTACAATTACTCTTGATCGATTGAAGATGCGGGGCTACGAATCAATGCTTGATGCCCACAAGAACATTTCCCCACAATTTAACGAACCGCTGTATACGAGGCTCGTGCATACCGTGGTGTGAGAGGTTCTCCGCTAGGCTAATGGCCTAGCGGCTGCCTACTCGATTAGCGGTTGTTATTACTGGTTTCAAGTTAAAATTAAGTTCAATCAATTCATTACTTCTTTTAACTCTTAAATTAACTTCATCTGTTTTCTTAAAAAATGATTCTTGTCTTTCGTAGTTTATTTCTTCAACACTTATACCGTTCACAGAAAGGATTTTATCATCTATCATTAATCCACTTTTCTCAGCTGTCGAAGATGAATAAAGACCTGTAACAATCCAAGATTTTAATGTTTGACCTCTGTCAATAAAAGAAAAGCCTAATCTTGATGATTCAAATATATCTTTATACTTTTTATTAGGTCGCAAATACAAATCGTTATTGATAAAGTCAATGTAAACATCAAAACGTTCATAAATTTCATTCCCCAATAAACCTAAATGTTTTTCCGATGCCATAGCTCCAGAAGTATCAACACTACAATCCATTACTACATTGCTAAAACTAAAGTTCCCAATATTTAGTTGGCTTGCAAAAAAGTCATAGCTTGAAGATTCTCCACCAATTCCGCCATACTTAGTAAAGTATGCAACTTTATCCTCAATTTTGTCCTGAAGTTTATATTTATCTGAAACGAAACTTGTAAGACTTACTGTTCCTCCTGAACCAAAATCTAATTGATATTCTCCCGATATATTAATAGAATCATTAACGATTACTTCAAGCGGTATGTACAATCGATTATCCCTTTTTGTCAATTCTATTTTAGACCAGCCTTGAAGATTAATAGAGTCAATACTTGAGTAAATTTTCATATACTCATTTTCATAGTTGATTTCCAAAATTGAGTTATAAAAGTATTCCATTCC
Source organism: Marinifilum sp. (assembly GCF_965230805.1). Lineage (NCBI taxonomy): Bacteria > Pseudomonadati > Bacteroidota > Bacteroidia > Marinilabiliales > Marinifilaceae > Marinifilum > Marinifilum sp. The sequence continues at coordinate 812,478 of NZ_OZ246019.1, forward strand.
CAAAATACCATCAGCTATATCTCCAAGTATCGGTTTTAATTGAAGAACTGGCACAATTGAAGTTTTATAAAGGTTCGAACCAAAACTGAACTCAACAGTATCTACAACAACCTCTACTTTCTGTGGTGTACTTCCTGCTCCTGGTAAATCAGCAGTAAAGGTATTTTCATATTTAAAACCATTTTCTGCATAATATGTACTATCATAATACAAATTCGAGCCACCAGTATCAAATACATAGTTTCCTTTTATACTATCTGCTTCACCTTTAATATATAAATGTCCTTTATAAGCAATTGGGAATGCACCTTTGGGAATTTCATTGTCTTTTTTTTGTTTACAACTTACAAAAATCAAAAGTCCAATGAGGAATGCTATTACTAATCTATGTCTCATATCTGTGTGTCTTCTTTTAATAACCGCTAACGTTTGGCTAGATGAAGCGTATGGCGATTTTACGAATCAAACCTTCCAAAACCCCACTGAGCCAAATCTTTTATTTGTTTTTAACTTTTCATTATTAAAGCCAAATCAAAGATTTGGCGGTGTTCAGTTACCTTGCTTAACCTCCAAGTGCTCACGAACGCCATATGCTTTATACTAGTGTGTTGTAGTGCGTTTTTTATTAATTCCATAGCCTTAACATGAAAGGTTTTATTATTTCTAATTTTCCATTTACACTTTCTAATGGAATTATTTCAGTACTTGTAAAATTTATTTTCTCGTCAGTCTCACTATTTCTAAACCCGATTATTTTTATTGACTTAATCTTTCCAAAACTCGACACTACTCTTATTTTTGTTTCTGGACAGTAGTATCCAACATGTCCTTCATATTGTATGGCTTCCGCCATAACTTCTTTTTTTAAATCTACTGATGTTAACTCAACATCAAATGTTCGTTCGGGTGATTTTGTAAATCGGACATTATATGTTTCGTCATTATCAAAGTAATACCAACAATTTATTTCTTCAATCGTTGGCTTATAGATGTATGAACCAATTCCTAATATTAATAATACTGCAATTAAAATAAGTTTCTTATAGAGCTTATTTATAAACTTGCTCTCAATTTTAACTGAGAATAAAAGTCCAGCACCTAATACAAATGGAATTAAGCCTATTAACATTTTTTCATAATTGCTTGGGTCAAAAAGAATTATAAATCCAATTGTTTCAGCACTAAAAATAATCCACAAGCAAGCGGTAATAAAGAAAATTATTCCTGATTTTACACTTTTAATAATCCCCATTACAATTGCCAAAATTGTCAATATTGTCAAGAAAGGAAAGTCAAGTCCAATTGAAAACAATTTGGAATATGCTATCAGTAATCCCCATAAGACTAATATAATTGATAAGATATATTTCAGAATTTTCATATACTTAACTTTATTCTTGTATAATGTTACGTTACGCAAAATGCACTACAACGGACGCGGCTATGAAGCATAAATGAATTTTAACCAGAAAATACTTCCAAACTTCACTAAGCCAAACGTTGTATTTGTTTTTATCTTTTTTATTTCAAAAGCCAAATCAACGATTTGGCGCTGCTCATCGAAGCTGCGAACCAACCAAAATGAGGCAACTAACTTATGCTTTATTAGCCTTTGTGCCTGTTGCACAACTCTTGATAACTTGTTTATAAAACTAACAATAATAACTTTACTTAGCAATGATAATAGCTTAACTTGTAAATAAAAATGCAAGGAAAGAAACTTTACCAAGAGAAGTTATTTTCCAGCTTTCAACTCTCCGGAAGAGTTCCTGAAAATAATTTCTATCGAAGATTAAGATCCGTTTTAGATTTATCCTTTTTATACAAAAAGACTCAAGCTTACTACGGGAAATGTGGACAGAAGAGCATTGATCCTGTTGTTTTTTATAAACTCTGTTTAGTTGGGTATTTAGAAAATATCATAAGTGACAGACAGTTAATTGAACACTGCTCCATGCGATTGGATATCCTATTTTTCTTAGGATTTGATATCGATGAGCAATTGCCATGGCACAGTACTTTAAGCAGAACAAGACAACTGTTTCCCGAAAAGATATTTGAAGAGGTTTTTACTCATATTTTAAGCATGTGTGTAGACAAGGGAATGGTTGCAGGTCATACTCAGGCCATGGATTCAGCACCAATAAAAGCCAATGCCAGCATGGATAGTTTGGAACTGAAAGTTCCTGAAGAACAGCTGGAGGCTTATCTTCAAAAAGCTCGCTACCAGAGTAGAGAAGACAGGAAGCCTAAAAAGAATAAGGCTTCTCGCAATCAGCAAATCATTACAGCCGATAAAAGAGAATTGCAGGAAATAAAATCCCGCAATCGTAATTGGCAAAAGAATCAGGATCAACGTCCGGGAGCTGCCAACAAAGGAGCCAAATATACCAGTAATAAAACCCATTACAGTCCAACCGATCCCGATGCAAGAATCAGCGTAAAACCTGGCAAAGCCAGAAAGCTGAATTATCTAAATAACGTGAGTTCGACGTAAAATTCGTTCACAGTTTGATCTGATTTTGAGTAGAAATTTTCTCAAATTTTCGAAGGAATATCGGGATATTTCAAGAAGATTTGAGGAAATTTATGCCGAAAGCAGGCAAACACATAATGGAAAGTTCTCTTTACGACATCTTCACATTAAAAATTCCTCAAAATAGCCCGCTATTCTTTCCAAATTTTTAATGCAAATCTATCCCAAATAGAACTTTCTGTGGATAGAATGTTACGTCGAACTCACGTTAAATAATATCAGTGTTGATACTGCCAATCATGTGATCACCGATGTAAAAGCCTACCATGCTGATAAAAAAGACAATCAATACTTGCAGGATGCCACAAAGCGTTTAAAGCGAAGACTTAAAAATCAAGGCTTGTTGTGGACAACCCTTCTTGCCGATGCCGGTTACAGTAGCGGAGAAAACTATGCTTTTCTGGAAATGGAAAACATTATCAGCTACATACCTCCACACGGAACTTACAAGGGCGGTCCCGAAGGATTTACTTTCTGTAAAGAGGAAAACTACTGGATTTGTCCCATGGGAAAGAAAGTTACTTTTCGAAAAACAAAAATGGTAACCAACTCTCTTCAGAATCATTATCTGACCAAACGAAGCGATTGCAAAAACTGTCCTATCAAGAAGAAATGCCTGGGCAAAAGTCACGAAAAACGCATCGCAATAACTGTGTATGTAGAACAGTATAAACGCAACAACAAAAGGGTGAAGAGCAAGTTCGGCAGATACATGAAAGGCAAACGGCAATCTACAGTCGAGCCTGTTTTCGGAACCTTAACACAATTTATGGGACTTCGAAAAATCAACACTATAGGAATTGCCCAGGCCAATAAGGTAATGCACATGTCTGCAACAGCCTATAACCTTAAAAAACTAATGAAATTTATGAATAAAACAGCTGAAACAATGACAAATCAGGCCATTGTTCTGTTTCATTCCCTGAAGAAGTGTATTGGCTTAATTAGAGTTGATTTAAGCACTTAATAATTTAAAGCACAAGCAAAAAACACAGAAAAAACAAAGCCTTAAAAGCTTGCAAATCCGCATACTTTTATGGCTTTTATCTTATTTTTTAGAAATATTACTTGGTTGTGCAACGGTTACCATTGTTAGCGTTTCGTTGTTGCCCATTTATTCAAGCTTTTTCTTTTGCTCGACATACACATTATCATCCAGTTTCTTTAAAGCTTTCATAAAATCTTTCTCGTTTAAAACTGATAGTTGATATCGAGCAATTTCCTTAAGTTTAAGGTATCTGTTAAATTTGTCTACTTTTTCTTTAATCATTTGAGCATTTAGTGTCTCAAGGTTAGACAAAATAGCCAATTCATTTATGCTTGCAATGTCCCTAATATTCATCGATTTCTTTGTCAAACCAGGATTTGCTTCTCTCCAGTCTTTTGCAGTACAATTAAATAGGGCAACATTTAATAGATCGGCTTCCTCGGCATAAACTAACCATTCCTTGTCTTTTTCATAGTTCTTGTCTGGTAAAATAAAGTTTTTAACTGCATCTGTATGGATATGGTAATTTGTTTTACTCAATATGCGTTTTACATTCCATTCAAGGTTATATTGATTGGTCTCAATTTCTTTTAATCGTTGGTATTCCGTAATTAAATAAAGCTTAAAAGTTGGGCTTATCCATGAGGCAAATTCAAATGCAATGTCTTTGTGTGCATAAGTGCCACCATATCTGCCCGATTTTGAAATTATTCCGATACCATTTGTTGATTCAATCCATTTTTTAGGTGTGAGAGTAAAACTATTTGAACCTGACTCATTTTTAAAGGCATCGAATTCGATGCTTTTAAAATCTGGATTTCTTAGCTGTTCCCAAAGTCCAAGAAACTCAATTGTGTTTCTTGTTCTCATCCAGTTTTGTATGATATAATTTGTTCTATCAGAATCACGGAACTTTGCCATATCTGTTAATGATATATACTCGTCCTCATTTTGCTTATAAAGAACAATTTCAATATTGTTTACGTTCAGTTTTGTTTTTGCCATGTCGAATCAACTTTACAAGCTTCTAAAATACATTTAATTCTCATATTATCTACCGTCTTGTACTTTACGTGTTCAATTGTGATTAACGTCAAATCTTAAATTTCATATTCCCTTTTAAATTTGCACGTTAGCTCAAGAATTTAATCTTGCCTTTTGCGAGATGTGGGGAATGAACGCTAATGGTCTTGCTAAAATTTGAGGGCGATTTACAACTGCCTCCTTATCAAAACCGCTCTGCGTTTAATGTTTTTGTTGTATTATCAATTTGAGCGTCACCGCCCTTTAATTTTAACTTTTGTGCCTGTTGCACAACTCTTGATAACTTGTTAATAAAACTAACAATAATAACTTTACTTAGCAATGATAATAGCTTAACTTGTAAATAAAAATGCAAGGAAAGAAACTTTACCAAGAGAAGTTATTTTCCAGCTTTCAACTCTCCGGAAGAGTTCCTGAAAATAATTTCTATCGAAGATTAAGATCCGTTTTAGATTTATCCTTTTTATACAAAAAGACTCAAGCTTACTACGGGAAATGTGGACAGAAGAGCATTGATCCTGTTGTTTTTTATAAACTCTGTTTAGTTGGGTATTTAGAAAATATCATAAGTGACAGACAGTTAATTGAACACTGCTCCATGCGATTGGATATCCTATTTTTCTTAGGATTTGATATCGATGAGCAATTGCCATGGCACAGTACTTTAAGCAGAACAAGACAACTGTTTCCCGAAAAGATATTTGAAGAGGTTTTTACTCATATTTTAAGCATGTGTGTAGACAAGGGAATGGTTGCAGGTCATACTCAGGCCATGGATTCAGCACCAATAAAAGCCAATGCCAGCATGGATAGTTTGGAACTGAAAGTTCCTGAAGAACAGCTGGAGGCTTATCTTCAAAAAGCTCGCTACCAGAGTAGAGAAGACAGGAAGCCTAAAAAGAATAAGGCTTCTCGCAATCAGCAAATCATTACAGCCGATAAAAGAGAATTGCAGGAAATAAAATCCCGCAATCGTAATTGGCAAAAGAATCAGGATCAACGTCCGGGAGCTGCCAACAAAGGAGCCAAGTATACCAGTAACAAAACCCATTACAGCCCAACCGATCCCGATGCAAGAATCAGCGTAAAACCTGGCAAAGCCAGAAAGCTGAATTATCTAAATAATATCAGTGTTGATACTGCCAATCATGTGATCACCGATGTAAAAGCCTACCATGCTGATAAAAAAGACAATCAATACTTGCAGGATGCCACAAAGCGTTTAAAGCGAAGACTTAAAAATCAAGGCTTGTTGTGGACAACCCTTCTTGCCGATGCCGGTTACAGTAGCGGAGAAAACTATGCTTTTCTGGAAATGGAAAACATTATCAGCTACATACCTCCACACGGAACTTACAAGGGCGGTCCCGAAGGATTTACTTTCTGTAAAGAGGAAAACTACTGGATTTGTCCCATGGGAAAGAAAGTTACTTTTCGAAAAACAAAAATGGTAACCAACTCTCTTCAGAATCATTATCTGACCAAACGAAGCGATTGCAAAAACTGTCCTATCAAGAAGAAATACCTGGGCAAAAGTCACGAAAAACGCATCGCAATAACTGTGTATGTAGAACAGTATAAACGCAACAACAAAAGGGTGAAGAGCAAGTTCGGCAGATACATGAAAGGCAAACGGCAATCTACAGTCGAGCCTGTATTCGGAACCTTAACACAATTTATGGGACTTCGAAAAATCAACACTATAGGAATTGCCCAGGCCAATAAGGTAATGCACATGTCTGCAACAGCCTATAACCTTAAAAAACTAATGAAATTTATGAATAAAACAGCTGAAACAATGACAAATCAGGCCATTGTTCTGTTTCATTCCCTGAAGAAGTGTATTGGCTTAATTAGAGTTGATTTAAGCACTTAATAATTTAAAGCACAAGCAAAAAACACAGAAAAAACAAAGCCTTAAAAGCTTGCAAATCCGCATACTTTTATGGCTTTTATCTTATTTTTTAGAAATATTACTTGGTTGTGCAACGGTTACTTTTGTTAGCAACTGGGCATCCTCTGTGATCTGGTTTTAGTGTCTACCACAAGCTAGAACTGAACAGAGATATCAACGGAGAACTAATTTATTTTGTGGGATAGGCAATCAGCCTGGAGGGTTGAAATTGGGTTGGGGTTTGTAAGCTTTTTGGCAAGCTATCTGAGATTGATTTCTCGTTGAGCTTGCCAATGTGCTTACAAATAGGGTTGGCTTTTGTGTGTTAGTTTCTAACTATTTTACCTAAAGCTTCTAATAGTTGTGGATTATCTTCTAAACCAATCTTGGCAACGGCGTAGAATTCGCTCATCCAATCATCTATCTTGTAAAAGGCTGCATCCTTTGCTTTTATTGCGTCTTGAGATTCACCTTTTTCTTTAAGGTAGAGTGAGCGTGCAGCTTCTAGATCAATAATCAAGGTGTTGGCTGCAGTTAAATCTTCAAGAGAGACCTTTAAACGAGTTAATTTACCTTGAATACCAGCATCTGTTGATGCGACGCTATAAAATTTCTTAGCAGCTTCAAGCCATTTAATGTATGTACGTGGCATAGCACCCGAAATAGCTAATTTATCTGCTGTTAATGAATCGTTACGGAATACAACCTTTGCTTTTTTGCGATGAACATTGAAAGTATCCTCAAGCTTTGTTCTGATATTTAAGAAATCTGCATAAGCTGCAGTGGTTTCATCATCTTCGGTTTTGTTGTCGTCGTAAGCTTGACGGGTTTCTGCCAAAATCGCTTTACCTTCTCCGATTACGACTGAATCGAAACCTAAATCAGCCATTACTGCTGATATTTGAGTTTGGTTTTCAGCATTATCCAATGCGATACGATATTGTTCTATTAGGGTTATATAATACCTAGACTATACTAAAAGATAATGATTATAAACCATGCTGGCGATGATTGTTATATTCAATTTTTCTTCTGAATATACCTTGCTTGTTATTCTATTGATAAAAGCTGCTAGTAACTACTGAGTAGTTATTTTTTTAGACTTATCTTTTACATCGGCTTTTCCTTTATAAATATTACTACAGAAGTAAGCAGTAACATCCACCTCTAAGCTTGAATAATCGAGCCCCCATGTGCTACAGTGGTAACAAATGAGTTTGGAGATTTATAATCATTCCTTAATTCATTGGAACTAAAGAATTAGCTACTCACCCGAATAAAATCTTTAGGGGTAAAATAAACGGGAAAGAGCAGGGATTGCCACCTTCTTCTAGCGTTTAGTGTATACTGACTATCTAATAGGCAGGTTGTTCTAAAATATTAAATTACGTCACATCACATTGGTCTACCTACTACACCTTTCCAAAAGCTAATTTAAGAGGCAAGCCTCATTGTGCTTAACACAGAACATGCTTTTAAAGCGTTATGAAAATCTTAGGTATTCAAATTTTCTCTCATACTCCGAGACAAGTCTCGAGATATTATATTTATTAATTAAAGTTAAATACTTTTGCTAAATTCATTTGATCTACAGGTTGAGTCTTATGTTTGGTTTCAATATTTTTAAATATTGAGGCTGCTTTAAAATATTTAAAGTCTTTTATAATGCATTTTTTGCTATCAAAACACCAATTTAAATTATATGCCTTAAATATATTATCGGCATCAAACATATCTTCTATAACCTCGTTAGCTACTTCAAAGCCATATATTTTAGAGAGGTAGTATTTAATTTCATTATTACTCTCTCCATTTTTCAATAATGCTAAATAATCTTTACATGCGTAGAAATATAAATAATCCTGTACTTCTTTATCTTTTAGGTAATACTTTAAATGTAAATATGCTTTATCAATATTACTCAATTTGTAGTTTGCCATACTTAAAAACAGGTCGAGGGTTAAATCGGTAGCATCTGCATCTGTATTATGTGTAAGGAAGTTTTCAAAATTTAAATATCCTTCTTTTATTGCAATATAGTTTGTTTCTAAAGTTGAGACCAAAAAAGTTAAATCATCTTTTGATAATGATGAAACATTATTAATATCGCTAGTTAATGAATATAGTTTATTGAAAATTGAGTAATCTGATTTTTTTCTTTTGTCCTGACTTAAACCTGGGGCTACAATATAATACGAATGGAAACCGAGAAAGGACACATCCCTTATAAATAATTGAGAATCTAGCTCGCTTATAAGCTGTAATAAATGTTTTAAGTCTAATTTATTACTCCTTCCATAGTTAAAATCCAGACCTGTAAACGTATAGGAGAAATCGCAACTCAAAATAGAATCTGGCCATTGTCCAGTTGCATTGTTAAATATATTAGTCAAATTAATATGCTCAGCATCTGCTCTATTCAATTCTTTGTATTTTCCTTCTATAAAATCGCCATAGTCACATTTGTCAATTAATCTTATTCCTTTAAAACTTTGATGTAGTTCTGTTAAACACCTTTCTAAGGCAGTTATAGGCCATAAGTCCGAGCCAACTTTAACATTATATTTCCTTGTGTTTTTATCAATTACAATAACACCAATAACGGGTAGTTTTTTACCTAACGAAAAATCTTTAATAATTATTTCTAAACCTTTTTCCTCAAGCTTTTTTATAGAATTATAGATAGGATATTCTTCAAAATAATCATGTGGTATAGTTGGAGGTGTAATTTTATTAATATGTATTTCTTGCGCAGTATATCTTTCCAAAATTTCAGATATACCTTGAACTAATGCCTCTTCAGGAGAATTTCCTGCACACATTCCAGTTGACCCAGTTCCCTGAACAAGCAAATCAATTGGTAAGTAGTCAGTTTTATTTAATCGTTGATTATAAAAGGGGATAGAAATAACTTTCTTATATCCTAGAGTATTTATAATAAAATCCTTTAGTTCATCTTTATTTTTTATTGAGAATGACTTACAGAGCATTTCGTAATTATCATCAACAATTTTAGTTGTTTCAATTATTTTCTCTTGAGGACAAAATATGAAATCTAACTCTTTATTCTCTTTTTTTAATTGTTCTTTAAATGTACAATCTCTTTCGAAGTATTTTGAAAAAAAGAACGAATTTTCTAAGAGCATATTGTTTTGAAGTCTTTCCATAAATTCTGCATAAGCACTAGCATATGCATATTCTAAACTAATTCCTTTACCATTTGTACCTATTTTAAACTCGCTTAAGTTATCGTTAGCAATTTCTATTCGACAAGTAAAATAGTCACCATCTTTTTTATATTGTTCGGTTACGAATATTCCAATATCATTTAATACAGATCGAATTTTATTAATAGTTACTAAGGGTTTTACTTCTTTATATGGTTTTAATAATTTTAGCATATTATTTTTTGAGGTTATAAATCAGATAATTTTAAAAGGGGATAGTAGGCTCAGATAAATTACAACCTTCTTTTTTCATCAACATTAGAAGATTTAGAAGATCGAGGAGTCCTACTAAACCAGTTTCCCAATCTCCATGAAACAACTAACTTCAACAATTGGGTGTCGAGATAATTTTTGTATATCTGTTTCACACCACCACTGCTATAATAATATTCTGGATTCGCTGATTTTAAAACATCTCCTGCAAAAAGGCGAAGCTCAAAGCCTCTCGATCGGTTAATATAATTAAGACCTGCGTCTAATCTATAATAATTATGCATGTTTCTGTAATTGTATAATCCTGGTAATCGTTCCTCCATATTTAAAACAAACTGAAAATTCTTATTTATAAAGATTGTATTATTTATAATTAGAGTACTACCCATGCCCGAGGAGTTTTTAAACTCTTTCCTATTTGTATTATATTCGGAATAATAAATATCAGCCTGTATAACTGTTTCTAGAGTGTTTTTAAATTTCAAGAATTTATAAACATTAAGCCCAAAGCTATTCTCATTCATAAAATTATCAGCTTGTTGTATTTGGTTTCTTATATTAAGTGGATCGAGAACTACGTAATTACCAATTTTATCAGTCTGCCCCATGTAATATAATTTAGTGATGAAAGTAGAGTTAATAGTATAGGAGAATTCTAAATTGCTAATATCTGAAGGTTTCAGATATGGATTTCCTACGGCATAATCATATTTACTTATATACCATTTAAACGGATCGAGATACTTATATGGTGGTCTTTCTAATCGTTTGGCATAGCTAAGAGATATTCTGCTTCCGTTATTTAATTTATGTGAAAAGTAAAGGGAAGGGAAGAATTTTATGTATTTGTTTGTATTTATTTTATCCAGAACTATCGATTTAACTTTGGTATTGGTAAATTCTGATCTTATTCCTCCTTTGAAATACCAATTAGAAATGTTTTTTTCCATACTATAATAAATTGACTGCACATTTTCGGTATAGTTGTACTTATTATGCAGCAAAGGCTCAGTAAAATTGGGCTCTTTGTAAAGTGAGGAAAATTTACTTTCCGAATTCGTATTAATAAACGATAGTTTAACACCTGTTTTAATATTCCAGTTCATTACAGGAAAGGAGAAATCTAATTTAGATGTAAGAATATTATAATTCTGATCTCCTTCGGTATAATAATTTTCTGTTGTTTGCTTTGTATTTTCAACCTGCGCAAAAGAAGAAAATGCTCTTTTATTTCCAGAATAATTATTAAGATATGCAATGCTGGAAGTAAAGTATGATTTGTTGTCAGCAAACAAATGTTTAAAAAATAGTTCGGTACTATAGGTGTACTTATTATTTATGGTTTTACCATTGGAGTATAATACAGAATCGATCTTATTAACGATGTTATTACTAAAACTAGTATAGTTTTCCATATCATCAATTGTTTCCTCATTGAATATTGGAGCCTGAAAATCAACAAAAATAGTAGACCTATCATTAAAATTATAACCTAAGCTTGTTTGTATATCGGTACTTGAAGAATTCCATTTTTTAGGATTAAAAGAAGCCGTTGTTTGCTGTGGAAAATAATTATAATATTCACTCTGATTCAGATATGTATAACTTCCATTTGAAATGTTCCCTTCAAAAAAGAATTTTCTGCCAATATAATTTACATACGTTGATAGCATATATGAAGTATAAGAATTTTTAATGCCACCAGCCTTAAAAAACTCCTTCCATCCTGGTTGTATATTTTTATCAGTATTTATTTTAATGATCCCCATATTCCCTTCTGCATCATATTCTGCCGGTGGTGTTGACATTATTTCCACACTTTTAATAATATCAGGAGGAAAAGAATTAAGATAACTGACTAGGGATTGTCCGGATAATCGTACAAGCCTATCGTTTATATAAATCTTTACGAATGACTTACCGAAAATATTTATAGATTCATCTGAAACATTAAGAGTTGGCAATTGCTTTAATAGGTCAGCGGTTTCTTTTCCTTCAGTATTAATATTTCCTTTAATATTAACTATATAGCCATCAGCCTTAGGCTGAATTAAATCTCTTTGACCAAGTATAGTAACTTCATTGATGAACAAAGAATCTTGTTTGAGAATAATATTGATAACTGTATCATTTTTAAAATTCAATTTCCTTATGCTAGGGGCGTATCCCAGTCTATTTAACATTAATTCGCAATCGCCCTTTAGGGTAGACTTCAATGAATAATAACCCAGTGAATCACTTATAGATGATTGATGATATTTTGAATCGAACAGCAGTTGAATACTTGCTAATTCTATAGGATCACCATTTATATTTGTTACACTTCCATTTATATAAACTTGAGAATATAATTCAGCAAATGACGAAGTAAAAATGAGGATAAGTAATAATTTTATAGTTTTAATTTTCATTCTCTAAAAAATTGATATTTTCACCACTGATAATAACAGGATAAAGTTGTATATATAGTTTAATTATTGACTTCCAATAAATATCATAAGTTTTACATAAGTATTCAGATGGTTGATTAGTGTTTTTATTCTCTAACCACTTTATAGCAAAACAAGATCCACAACATAAATATTTCATCCAACAATCTTTACAAGCCTCATAACTATCAACTGGCTTAGCATACCAATCATTCGCTATAATTTTTTCATAGTCTATCCCTTTATATATGTTGCCAACCGATAATTCTTTCGAACTTGTTTGATATGAACAAGGATAAATACCACCTTCAATATCCATATAAAACCCACCTCTTGAACCTACACATGCAATATTTGCAGCATCACCAAGGTGAATTCTTTTAATATCATTTATTATTTTATCTGAATATATTTTATGATCGTCTTCAATTAAGTCTCTATATTTTGCGATTACAAATTCCATCTGAACTGCAAAATTATTAAGATCATCAATATTGGGTGAAAAATGATCATTGAACGAATTAGTGACTATAGTGAACTTAAACGTGATTTTATTTTCTTCAAAGAATGAAAAAACATCTACAAGATTTTTATTATCTGGTAGCACAACAGTTTTACAAGAAAACTCAATATTATTTTCTCTTAATAAATTGATATTTTTATAAACATCTTTAAAACTACCTTTTCCATTTGAATATACTCTTGATAAATCATTAATTCTCTCACTACCATCAAGACTAATATTAATTTCAAACCTATGTTGTTTAAAAAAATCAACCATTTCTTGTGTTAAAATTGTACCATTTGTAGTTAAATCAAATGAGTAATTTTCTAAGCCATTTTCTTCACAAAGTTTTGGCAATTGTTCTATTAATTTAAAATTAAGTGTAGGTTCACCTGCCCCAGCAAAGTAGAAAGTTATATTGCGGTTATTTTCTTTCTTTAAGAAATTTAATATATCTAAAAATTTCTCTTTACTCAACACTTTTCGCTTCTTAGATGAAGCCGATATGAAGCAGTATGTGCAATCCAGATTACAACCATTTGTTAAGTCAATACCAATTGTATCTATCTTTTTGCTTTTAAGAAATTCTGCCTTTAATGGTCGGCTTTCATTTTTATACTTGTTAGGATTAGATATTTCTTTTTTTGATTTTATTTCCTGAAATACATTTTCAACGTCCTCAATTTGACCTATTTTGACAACTTCAAAATCATCAACACAAAATATGTATGTTGAATTATCAATATCAAATTTTTTATATGTCATATTCATTCTTTAAACAATAAGGATTTCTCAAAAGTTATTGTAAGGTTATGATATTGATCAATGAATATGATTCGCTAAAACTATATGATAGATACCAAACAATAACACTGCCATTTTGTAGTTAATAAAAAAAAGTTTCCTCACTAAAAAAACACTTTATCATTTAATGATAATTGTAATTCATAGTGAGGAAATAAATTTGTTAATCGATTAGCTAGAAGGCTGCGGTCGCACCACAACCACCACATAGGCGATCTGTGCTTGCGCCATCACTTATTTTACTGGCCTCATTTCTGGTACCCCCTTTAATTTTTTTTAGCATCTCACCATTCAAAGAATGGTACTTGCTATCATTCAATTTTGTACTTTCTACTTTTTTTGAAACTTTTTTCATTTCACTTGATTTTTTAGTTAAATATAAATTTACTTAGTGACTATTGCAGCTGCTTTAGTAAATGCGAACATAGGAAAATATTATATACTAATAGTCAAGTTGTATTAAGTTTCCTGTGATTGGTTTTGTTTATCTTGTGAACGGTGTAAATATAATTTTGATCGATTATAATAATTTGTATTTTTTCACAAAATCATTAACTCTTCTTCTTGAAACAGATATTTCTTTTTTATTTGTCATTTGTATTATAGGTTTAGGCTTTTTATAGAATGTCACAACATATCTAAGATTGACAAGGGTGTTCCGGCTAACTCTGAAAAAATCATTTTTTGTTAATTCCACTTCAAAACTGCTTAAAGATTTGCAGCAATACAGATGTGAATTATCTGTTTTAACAATAGTTAGTAAATAATCCTCACAAATGATGTGAGAAATAGTGTCAATCTTAATTCTATTGATTTTATCCTTATTTTCAATAATTAAAAATCCATTTTTAGTCATACTAATTTTTTTTTCGTGTGTTAGTCAAAAGCAAATGTGTTGTAAATTTCTGGGGTTAGAATGTGTGTCGGCAATTTGCAACTCTTTTGGTGTGTGCAATCCTTTGCCGCTAACGGTCAGGCTATGAAGCGTAAGTGATTTTTAACCGTACTCACCTTCAAACTTCACGAAGCCAAAGCGTTGTATTTGTTTTTATCTTTTCAATTCAAAAGCCAAATCAACGATTTGGCGCTGGTTGCCGAAGCTGCGAACCAACCAAAAATCAGTCGGCTCACTTATGATTTATTAGCCATTGTTGCCAGCAGTAATTTATATGTTCCGATTAATTTGTTGCCCTCCATAAATACAACCTATTGCTTCAAAAACAACTTCATGCTCAATCTCATTTTTCCAGCCTTTCTTACTCAGTTCTGTTTTAATTTCACTTTCAGTCTTATTTTTAGCCATGTTGTATATTGCAAAATTTATCACATCATCAGGCACTCTGTCAATTGTATATCCAATTATGATTTTTAATACATTGATGTATGCTATCAGATAGCTAAATCCAATCTGAAAAACCCATATTGCTATCTGTCCAACTGTACCAATATTGATGCCCTTTAATAAAAAACCTTGTTTCAGTCTTTCACTTATAAATGTACCAAACGTTAATTCTGTGTATTCCTTTTGAAAATGTAAAAATTGAAAGAACTGGTTAGACAGGAAAAGTAAGATGATTGAACCTAGTATAACCATTTTTATATTCTTAAAATCAGTATAGCCACTAAGAGGTAGAAAAATCTTTAACGAATAAGACAATATTAAACCAACTAAGACCTCAAATAAGAATAAAACATAAAGTCCATTAAGAGATAATAATGATATAATATAACCTAGGCCTAATGCCAATAATAAATAACCTATTATAAGTGAAGGAATAAATGGTTCTTTGTATTTTAAAGGCGGTGTTAATTTTTCAGGTATTACATAATCGTCCCAATTGTCTTTGGCAATTGCTTTTTCTTCTATTTGTTTTATTTCTTCTGCAGTAATTGAATCTAGGATACTATCAAAAGTTTCAATGAAAGTTTTAACCCTTTTGTGATTATTACCCATATCCCAAATCCCATTCTCAGACTTGCTTTGAATTTTAATCTTTTTCGCATCAGTAACACTAATTGATATTTTTTCTTTAACACTCCCAAAGTCATTACACCTTAACCCATTAAGTTCAGAATCATTTTCATAGATTAATTCCCAGTCCAATTTTTCATATGCTTTTTTAGCAATTTCAATATAAGCTCTTGTACTTATCTTAGGAGTAACTTCTTCAATATACTTTGGACTAAATCCAAATGAGTGTTTGTAATTCATAATACTACTCAAATTTTTATATTACGTTTTGCTCGTTTATTGCTGGCAACGTTCAGGCTATGAAGCGTAAGTGATATTAACTGTACTCACTTCCAAATTTCACAAAGCCAAAGCGTTGTATTTGTTTTTATCTTTTTCATTACAAAAGCCAAATCAACGATTTGGCGATGCTTGCCGAAACTGCGAACCGACCAAAATTAGCCTGCTCACTTATGCTTTATTAGCCATTGTTGGCAGCATGTGCTTTTTATCTCCATTCTTCAAATTTCTCCAGAGTAAAGTCTTCAAAACTATAATATTCCTCATACTCTTTTATTTCTGCTGGAAATTCTTCAATTGCCATTTCTCCAGTTAAATATCTATCATTTTGAGGGTCATAAATAATTCCGTCTACAAGTTCAGCTAAAATAGCTCCAAAGAATAAGCTAATTCTCAACTCACTTTTGTTTGCTGATTGCCAATTCAAAGTCAAAACTTTATTACACACTGATAATTTTTCATCAATATTTTTGTTGGCAACATAATGGTCTTGTATATTGTCTTTGTTTCTAAGTCCTAAGAGTTTTGCGAAAATGCTAGTCTTTGGGGATTGTGAACTATCGTTTTTAATTTCGTTTAGTTCTTCAATGTAATCATAGTTGTCAAAATACAGTTCGAAGCCTGTCATAATAGACTCTCCAAACTTGTCGTAATGACTTGAATGTCCTTTTTCTAGATTAAGTTTTATTGGGCAAAATCCGGTGTCATTATGTTCGTCCAATTTGAAGTCAGGATGAAACTCAATTTCCATAGCAAAGTCTTTAAACCGGCTCTTCATTTCTGATAGAAGGTCTGAAGATATTTTATTGGTGAATATGTTTAAGTCCATTCCCATTATTTGCTGTTTTTGCGTTTTTGCATTGCTGCCAACGGTTAGTGTATGATTTCGTAAGGGATTGCGGGCTTCAAACTTATCAAGTTACCACCCAAAATTGATGCGGGTGATACTGCTAGAAAACCTCTAAAACCCTTATGAATTATACACAATGTTGGGCACCGTAATTAATTCTCCACTATAATTCTAACCGTATTTTTCGTTTCGTTTGAATATTCATCAACGGCTGTAAAAATCAAATCAAATTCACCAGTCTCATTTGGATTCAAAGTTAAAGTCATTTTTTTGTTATTAAATTTAGCCCAATCAAACTTCTCATTTTTGAGCTTAATTTCCACCTTCTCATTATCAATATCTTTAAAGTAATCTGTTGGAATTGATAACTTTATTTCCTGTCCAATCTTTATCGTTTTTGCTGAGACTGGTTTAAAAACAAATGGTTTGAATACATTTTGAGTATTTACCCAGTAAATATCCGACTCTGCATATCCTGTTTCATCAAAGATTTGCTTAGTAAAAAATAGAAACTGATTATCTATAGATACAAATGGTCGCCTCTCCCAATCTGCTGTATTGATGGTAGAATCTAGCAATGCTGGTTGAGTCCAATTATCCCTATAATCTCGATAACTAATAAATAAATCTGGTCCATTCTCATTTGTAGCGTATCTACTAAATATGATATACTTCTCATCAGGGTCGATAAAAATGCTTTCTTCATCACGAACAGAACAAATTGAATCTAATCGTTCAACATTTTTGTATTCACCATTTACAGGTGATGAGCAATATAAATCAGCTAATCCATTCCCGTCTCTGTTTGATGAAAAATAAATGGTTCTATTTACACTCATACAAGCTGTTGATTCTCTAGTTAAAGTACTTATGGGATTATCTATTTTCTCAGGTTGCTCCCAAGAGCCATTAATGTTTTTTAATAACCATATATCTGTAAAACCATTGTTTGTATCTGGTCTACTTTGAGCGTATAGCAATGATTTTCCATCAGGTGAAAAATAAGGAAGATATACACTTTGATTATTTAACGGCTCAAAAATTTCAGGCTCAGTCCATTCACTTTCACTTTTCTTAGAATAGTAGATGGTTCCACTAAAGTCATCTTTATTAAAAAATCCAAATGCTAATTCTTGTGAATTTGGTGTAAATGATATTCCGTGCTCAAATCTACCTTTGACTGAGATGATATCTTGAGCAAATATTTCAGGAGTAGTTCCTGGTTCAAGTTGTCCAAAATAGTCAACAGTTATTGTATTTGTATTACAACTTATCAATCCGAGGATAAATATAAATGGTAGTATTCTTTTAATCATAGTTTAATATTTGCAGTGTCGTTTTTTTATGGTGCCCAACGGCCTGCCGTATGGAGCGTAAAGGAATTTAACCTAACTAACTTACCAAATCGAGCAGAGCCAAAGCGTTGTATTTGTTTTTAACTTTTCATTATAAAGCCAAATCAGCGATTTGGCGTTGTTTGCCGAAGCCACGAAACGACCAAGATGCGCTGCACCCTTTATGCTCTATTACGGTTTGTTGGCAATTGTTTTTTTCTGTTTTCAATGTAGGTGGAATTTGTCCCATAAACTATGTCCATGTGATTGTCCAAAAAAGTCACCATGCCAATTATATATTGGTAATTCCAACATAAGCATTAAAATTATATAACCGATTACTATTTTATAGCTTCTATCTTTTATAACGTTTTTGTATTCAGCGTTACGTCTGATTGTTTTTACTATAAACACTGTAGTCCATATTAAACCAAACAACCAAATGGTCAGTCCGATTAAATATATTGTACTGCGCGGATGAAACATGAAATCCAGATATTCCTTTAAGTTTAGAATCAAATAAAAGTCCATGTAATGCCGTAAAACATTGATAAATTGAAATATAATCAAGTACGTAATAAGGACATTTATATTTTTAGAATACTTTATGTGAGTCCTGGCAGGAAGAACAAATAAACAAATTAAACCTAGTGATAATGTCAACATTCCAAAGTTGTCAAGCAACCAATTTTGCTTAAACATCAATGCTAATCCAGAAGCAATGAGTACAATACTTATAAATATTTGAATCAATATTCTCTTAATCATTCTACGTTATGCTTAAATAATTGCCAACGGTTAGTATATGGAAAGTAGGCGATTTCGAAGCACTGAACTTTCGGCTAAGTACTAAGTTTGATACAAGCTACAAGTCTTCATTTTACAACTTTTCGCCTATTTTTTATATACATTGTTCTCTGCTGGCTATTTTCATTTTTCTATTTCCCAAAATTCATCTGGATTGTTGGTAATATATGTTTTATAAGTCATTTTTGATTTCTTGTTTTTATTTATTTCTACTAAGGGTTCTTGATTTATTCCGTCAAGGGGTAACAATTGAATATACTCTACAGTTTTACCCTTTTTCTTTGTCTCATAATTGTAGGTTGAATGAATAGGTACTTCCAGTCTATAAAGGTTTTTTGCCATATATTGGTATAAATAACCTTCCTTTGTTTGGCTATTTTGTCTATTCCAATTTGCTTCAGGATTTAAAATAAGCGGTTGGTCATTTATTAATCGTTCTCTGACTTCTTGTAGTCCTAATAATTCCCCCGTTTCATCCATTACATAAGCCGCAAAAGTGGGATCTAACCATATCCACTTGTTAAGTTGTTTAGAATATACCGTATTTATCACGTGGCAGTCTTGAAATTCCAATGGTCTTGGCATACAGGTGACCATTCTTGACTTATAACCCAATGATAAATAACATTCGTTTAAAATTACAGCCATCATCCTACAGTTAATTCCGCGATTTTCAGCTTTACAGACCTTTACTAAATCAATAGCATTTTTTAATGTGGGATTGTTGCTTCCCCCATCGTGCCTAACAATATCGTGTACCCAATACATAATATTCAATAGTTTTGATACTTCATTACCACCACCTGCAATTGAATCAAGATTAAATTCTTTTCTGATTTGTTTTAAGTGAATGTTGCTACTATCTAAATAAGTGAATTTTGGTATTTCTCGCATCTGCTCATTATCGTATTTGTCTGCTTTTTTCAATATTTTCAAGTAGGAATCCCTATATTTAATTTGTGTGTATGCGGAATCCTTTTTGTTGAGTAAGATTACAAAGTCAAATTTGGTTTTTTCATCAATTGTAATACTTATAGAATCAATATCTGTGTAAAATGTCACCTTTTTCCCTATGTCACTAACTTCATATACATCAGGGTTGAGTTCAGGCATGATTGTCCATTGATTCTTATTCAGTATTTCTCCCACTTTGATATCAACTGATTTAGAGTTTGCTTGAATGATAGGAATTGAGTTTTGGGAAAACCCAAATACCGTAATCAACAAAAAACTAATTGCAATTAAATGTTTCATATTATCTCTTTTTATTCCTTATAGACAGGTTTAAAACTTATTTGTTACATTTTTTTCTGTGATCCGCTTGCAGAGAACGTCAAATTGTATGGTGCGTAGGGCATTAGAAAGCACGTTCCTGTCAAACCGCTAAGTAGCCGGAGCGCAGGTTTGACACCTGCAATTTGACTAACCGTCGAAGCTGTGCTTCGGCGGGGTTGAAGAAAGCGCAAATGTCTCAAATACAGCATATCCGCCCTATGCACTATACAAAATGTTGGCAACCGTACTTATTCTAATTTATCTAGAACATTGTTAATAGCAAAATCTCTATTTCTTGCTAATGAGTTAAATGATTCTATAATAATTTGTTTGTCTACACTTAGTCGTTCGTATGTTTCAAGTGTTTCAGGAAAAAGATTTATATAGTCTGCTATAAATACACTTAGAAAAAAGAAACAATACTTTAAATTAAAAGCTGTCAAGGATTTGAATTCTTCATTTTGACGAGAAAACATTTGTTCAAATTGAAAAACAGCAACTTGAGAAGGATGGGTATATAATGAAAAGTATGTATAGCAATTTTCCGCTATATCTTCTTTTATTTCCATTACATTACACAGTTCTTGCCATGACGTGTAGCATTTAATTTTATTTCCATTAAATACTATGCGAAAATCTTTTTGCTCAATACGAGAATCAATTTTTTCTTTACTCTTTTGTTCTAAGTTTTTGTATGTCTCAAATCCTTTAATTTGTGCTGTTAAAGCATCAATTTCTTTTTTTTCTTCTTCAAGTCTTTCTATACCTTCTTCTCCTTCAATACTAGATTCAAACTTCTGTCTATAGTTAAGCCCAGAGATTGACCATAGGTTATAAATAATTACCATTTCTTCGGACGACTTAGTTTGTCTGAACATTAGATTAAACAAAGCAGTTGTCTCAAATATATTCCTAACCAATGATGATATTATTGTTGGGTCAACTATTTCATTTAATTTTCCTCCTTCTGGAGAAGTATAGCCGACACCTTCTAATAGCTTTTTTAAATGTGTCAATTTAGTAAACATCATCTGATTAATCATGAATGCATCCTTTTCTGCATATGTAGATACTGGTTTGTTAATATGGTCATTAATAATGTTCCATAAATGCTCAAGGAAGATTTCTGCCACCTCTATTCCATCTTCAATTGTCTTTAGAAATGTTAGTCTTGCTTGTTTAATTCTTAATTCGTTTGTGGTCATAGTGTATTGCTGTTTTGTATGGTTGCCAACGGTTAGTATATGGCATGTAGGCGGTTGCGGACTCCAAACCTATCAAACCGAGATGAATTTGAAGCGGGCTGAAACCGTTGGATTTTACTACTGTCCCGCCTATTTGCTATATACATTGTTACCCGCTTTTTTTATTTCTTCAGGTTGATAAAATTTTAAATTATTCCTAAATATCTTTATCAAAAATTGATTATTGACTAAAAAATCAATATCACTTTCGTCAATTTCAAAGTTCTTTATTAATTCTTTGTCCAATTGTGGTTCTTTTAGGCTATCCAATATGTGGGATAAACTTTCTGTTCCAATAATCACTTGTGAATTTGGAAGTGAAAACCCGAACTCATTATCAATTTTTCTAATCCTCAAATCTGGATTTGTTACAAAGAAAATCTCATTAGACTTATCAAAAATTATATGGTCAGTACTCTTATTTGCCTTACAACCTCCCCAACAATAAGTTAAATCATCACAGTCTCGGCATTTTTCATTTAACCAATCTAAATCTCGATATTTTGATACTTGTATATTGTTCCAAATCTTTGGTAATGGTTCATTAAGAATATTACCTATTGATGAACCAAACTCTGGACATAAAAACACATTTCCTTCTCCGTCAATATCTACAAAATCAAATCCAGCCGAACAAAACATCGCATATTCTTTCAGATGCTCTGGTAAAATACATGGTGGTATAGGAACACCTCCTTTAATTTCAATATTATTACCAGCTTTTTTAATTTGCTCCACTGTTTCCAGCATAAATATTACTTCTTGCTTATTTAGATACGGAGCATCAGATTTTTCAGAAGCATGGTTGATTGCTCTATTAATTACAATTGGAACACCAGGAAATCTTGAAATTATGAATAATAATGTTTCTTCAAGATAGAGAAGATTATATGTTGAAACAGTCACATTAATACATATATTGAACCCCGAAAAATATAATTTCTTAATCGTTTCAATTTGCTTTAGAAAAGCTCCCTTCTTACCAACAATTATATCATGAATTTTACCAATGCCATGCATCGAAAAAGATGCACCAGAAAAAGTATTTTGTATTTTTTCAATTATTTTAAGGTCTGCATTCCACAATAATTCGCCATTTGAGATAAAACTTGCTCTTATTCCATTTTCTTGCAATCTTTCTCCAAGAAGCAACCAATCCTTTATTAGTGTAATTTCGCCTCCATATAAAGTTACTTCCGAAATATTCGAACTTATAAGTTTTTCTAATACTAATTCAATCTTTGATAAATCAATTTTTTCTTTTGACTGATAGCAAAAGACACAATTCCAGTTACATTGTTTAAGTAGTGAAAAATGAGCAACCCTTGGGACTTCTATATTTTTTACTGTATTTATCATTTTTGATAGATGTTTAAAAGAGAGAGAAAAATTCATTTCTCCCTCTTTCATTTTTGGAATTACCTACAAGGACATGGTTGTCCAGTGTGTTTAGAATGAAGAACAACTTTTTTTGTTT
This sequence comes from Marinifilum sp., assembly GCF_965230805.1. NCBI lineage: Bacteria > Pseudomonadati > Bacteroidota > Bacteroidia > Marinilabiliales > Marinifilaceae > Marinifilum > Marinifilum sp. Next base: position 835,356 of record NZ_OZ246019.1, read on the forward strand.
TTTCAGTCTTAACAATTGCACCACCTTGTAGAACTCCTTTTACAAGTTTGCTTTGATTTGAATTTTTCATTTAACCTCCTTTTTTAATGATTATTAAATTCTCTCGCTTAAATTGCGGGTAACGGTAAATTGTATGAGTAGTGGCAGATTGCGTAATACTTTCCTATCCAACCGCAATGCAGTTTGAGCGAGCTACAAGCCTTGATATTTAACACTTTACCTGCCATTACTTATACAAAATGTTGTACACCGTAATTATTCTTCTTTTGGTTTATGAGTTTTATTATTAATCAAGTACCATGTATCTTCAGATAACCAACCTTGTTTATTGTCTGTTATTTCTGAAACTATAAATCTAGTTTTTCCAGTGTAAGAGTTTATGGCTCTTGCGATTTCATCTGCAGAGTACTCAGAGATAATATAAAAACTATTCGGCATGTCATATCGCCATGTATATACTTCTGGAATATTATCCATACAGTTCTTAACCTCGTCTCTTGTTCCTAAATTGTCAGAATAGACAAATAAATATGCTTTTCTCATTATTTCTCTCCTCCCGTATTTTCAATTTGTCCTAATTCTGGATTAACAATCGCATTAACCTCTTCTGCATCTATCAAGGTTGGCTTGTCTTGTCCCTTTACCTGAATCAAATCCAATGAGCGTTTCTTTAACTGATATTCCTCTGATTGTAATTTATCTCTATCAAAAAGCATCAAAAACAAAAATCCCAATATTGCTGTCAAAACTGGTGCAATTATCAAAATCACTAACCAAGTCGGAGTATTTTCAATAAATGGCACCGCTATTAAACTTGGTATTGTAATTATAGCACATAACCAAAGAATTGGATTTAGAGCACTTTTTACAGACAGTTTTCCGCCCGACTCTATTACTTTTGCCGCAATATTTTCTTTACCTATCATAATGCTTAGTCTTCTTTTTCAATTTGTTCAATCGACTCTATTAGTTTTTCAATCTGCTGTTCCACCGCAGGTCTTAGGTCAATATCAGGAAGTGATGCTATATCTAGCATGTGTAAAACATGATGTAAAGCAAATCTATATCCTGTTTTCATTTCATCACTTGTATTAAAATTATTGTAATGAAAAATCAGCAATTTAACGAGGTTTAATTCTTTTTCACCAAGTTTTTCAACTCTTTGTTTTAAATTATCAGTTATCATATCGGTTTCTTGTTTTATGGTGTACAACTATTAATTTGTGCACTGGTGCACTTATTTTTCTTATCTCAGAGTAAAAAGGTGCACAATACACGCCATATTGGTATGTATTGTGCACCTTTTGTTTTTTATGTGGTATCCCATATATCGTCGAGAGGATTAATAATATTCCTTATTTCTTTATTAGAAACATGTGTGTAAATTTCAGTAGTTTTCGTTGAGCCATGCCCTAATAAAACTTGTATATATCTTAAATCTACACCTTGTTCTAATAGATGTGTTGCAAACGAATGACGCAACATGTGGGGTGTAATTCTTCTATTAATCCCTGCACTTTTACTTGCTCGTAACAAAATTTTTCGAATGCTGCTTGCAATGTATTGTGTATTTGGTTTCTGCCCTTCAAAAAGCCATGTTTTTGGTTTATATTCTTTGTAATATACTCTTAATTCTTCAAGCAGTTTTGTAGACAAAATTGAATACCTATCCTTTTTTCCTTTTGATTGGGCAATTCTAATTTGTTTACGCTCACCGATAATATCACTAATTTTTAAATTAATCAATTCCGACCTTCTTAATCCGGCCGAGTAAATTAATGACAAAATACACTTGTGCTTTCTGTTTTTACATTTATTCAGTACTGATAATACTTCATTCTTGCTTAATACTTTTGGTAGGATAATCTGTTTTATAGGCCTTTCAATTTGGTAGTATTCACTTTTACGATTAAGTACCTTTTCAAAATAGAATTTAATTGCATTGATCAATTGATTTTGCCTGCTGATTGAAATTTTATCATTAACAACTCTGCCATGCAAGTAATCGTTTATTTCTGAAGGACTCAAAGTACTAATATCTTTATCCATAAAGGCCATCTGAAATTCTTTCATGTATTTTGAATAGGTTCTAATGGTACTTTCGCTATATCTCAACCTTTCTAACCTTTCTAAATAGCCCTTAGGAAGAACCAGATCAGGTTTTTTATGCTCTTTATTTTCTATTAGAACAATTTCGGCAATAGGTGAAAGTAAATCCTTGAATTTTTTAAAGTCGAAGCCTTTTCGCACTAACCACCAGCATTTTTTTGTTCTACTCCAACGGGCATAAAATTCCTGTTTCAATACATTGCTAACTTTTGTATCGAAGTCAAATTTAAGCCAAACCACTCTTTGTTTGTGGTGCTCTCCGCCCGTTAAATATATTTTTGATTTCAACCAGATATTTTTTATGATCCTCAAATGTACAAAATGATATTAACATATGAAGCATTACACCTGCATTATTCAATCGTTCTGTCTGCAAGTTTATTTGTTTGTAATAGATATTTAGGAGTGAATAAGCAATAAATAGAATAAATACCAACTTTATGGTTTGTGTTGTTTTTAGATCTAAGAAAAAAGCAGTCTTTTTAAAAGCTTAAAACACTTCGAATTTTGCTATAGGTCGGTATTATCATACCGAATTCAAGCCGTTTTGTTTACGATTTGCAAGCAGTGTTTATTATCGTAACGTGAGTTCGATGTAAAATTCGTTCACAGTTTGATCTGATTTTGAGTAGAAATTTTATCAAATTTTAGAAGGAATATCGGGATATTTCAAGAAGATTTGAGGAAATTTATGCCTAAAGCAGGCAAACACATAATGGAAAGTTCTCTTTACGACATCTTACATTAAAAATTCCTCAAAACAGCCCGCTATTCTTTCAAATTTTTAATGCAAATCTATCCCAAATATAACTTTCTGTGGATAGAATTTTACGTCGAACTCACGTTAAATAATTTAATATGCGGATCTACCAGTAATTACATTCAAAAAATAATTTGGCGACTACATTAATCGGTAAATCCATTCAAAAAAAAGTTTGGCGAGCCCATTTATCGGTAAATCCTTTCAAAACACTTTCTGACAAGCCTGTCTATCTGTAAATGCAATTAAAAAAAAGTTTGGCGAGCACATTTACCGGTAAATCATATCAAAAAATAATTTGGCAAGCACATTTACTGGTAAATCCTTTCAAAACACTTTCTGACAAGCCTGTCTATCTGTAAATGCAATTAAAAAAAAGTTTGGCGAGCACATTTACCGGTAAATCATATCAAAAAATAATTTGGCAAGCACATTTACTGGTAAATCCTTTAAAAACACTTTCTGACAAGCCTGTCTATCGGTAAATGCAATTAAAAAAAAGTTTGGCGAGCACATTTACCGGTAAATCATATCAAAAAATAATTTGGCAAGCACATTTACTGGTAAATCCTTTCAAAACACTTTCTGACAAGCCTGTCTATCTGTAAATGCAATTAAAAAAAAGTTTGGCGAGCACATTTACCGGTAAATCATATCAAAAAATAATTTGGCAAGCACATTTACTGGTAAATCCTTTCAAAACACTTTCTGACAAGCCTGTCTATCGGTAAATCCATTTAAAAAAAAGTTTGGCGAGCACATTTACCGGTAAATCATATCAAAAAATAATTTGGCAAGCACATTTACTGGTAAATCCTTTCAAAACACTTTCTGACAAGCCTGTCTATCGGTAAATCCATTTAAAAAAAAGTTTGGCGAGCACATTTACCGGTAAATCATATCAAAAAATAATTTGGCAAGCACATTTACTGGTAAATCCTTTCAAAACACTTTCTGACAAGCCTGTCTATCGGTAAATCCATTTAAAAAAAAGTTTGGCGAGCACATTTACCGGTAAATCATATCAAAAAATAATTTGGCAAGCACATTTACTGGTAAATCCTTTCAAAACACTTTCTGACAAGCCTGTCTATCTGTAAATGCAATTAAAAAAAAGTTTGGCGAGCACATTTACTGGTAAATCCTTTAAAAAATAATTGGTAAAATCGGTTTTGTTCATAGAGACGCCAAATTGGGCGTCTCTATAACCTCATAAGGTAGATTGGGTATTTTTTTTATCCTGTGGAGAAGCAGGGCAGAGCGTCTTTACGTACTTTATTAAAGATTATTATTTATTCAGTATTGTAGTGTCTGTTGTATAACGTACCGTATTGAGCCCAACGGTGAACTGTATGGTGAGTAGGGCATTAGAAATCACTGACTTTTCAAGCCGCTAAGTAGCCGAAGCGCAGGTTTGACACCTGCTGTTTGGACTCGCCGTCGAAGCTGCGCTTCGGCGGTGCTGTAGAAAGCACCCAAGCCTCAAATACTCGCTTTCCGCCCTATGCACTATACAGAGTGTTATGGGCTGGGCTTTTTTGGTTCTTTTCTCTTGTCCTTTATTTCTTTGTTAATTGTATTAAATCTTTGTATCTCTTTGTTAAGATTTTCTACAGTTGGTTTTTTGAATGCATATTTGTCACTATGTGAATGCCCCTCCATATACCTACAACACTGATAAAAACTATCAAGTACTTTATCTTTTATTTCTGCATCAAAAACGACATCACCTAAGCTGTCTACACTTACTCTTTCTTCAAATCTTTGTACAACTCCGCTGAACAAACCAAATACTACTAATGTCTCATAACTTGTTCTTAAAGCAGCAAAACCATTTTTGATTTTATCCTCTCTTTGTTCAGGAGGAGTTTTTTTTGCTTCATCATAATAACTCTGTGCTTTTCCTGATGTTTTATATCCCTTCTCAAACGAAGGTGTATTCCTTAACCAAATTGTTCCAGGCTGATTACCACCAACATTTTCAATCCAATGGCAGTCATTAGAAATATTAAGTTCCTTACAATGACCAATCAAAGAAGAAACGAATACCAAATCGTGAGTAAAGATGATGACTTGCTTTTTAGATGATTCTTTTGCAAGACGTTCGGCTATTTCGCTTTTTCGATTCTCATCTAAAGAAGTAACAGGGTCGTCAAAAACAATCCCTCTATTTACTTCAGACAATTGCATTTCAGCAAGAAAATCGGCAATAGCTATAACTTTTTGTTCTCCTTCGCTTAGAACGGTGTTTGGGTTTTTCCCTTTTAATTTTAGTTGTCTAAATGATTTACCTGCAGAGCCTGTATGGTTAATGTCAATTCCAAAATTTCCATTAAGTTTATTACATTCTTCATTGAAAACATCAATGTACTTTTGATTGAAATATCTTTCAGATAACATTTTTTCTGAACTTGTTATTTTACGCTTAGCAAAATTTGCTTTCGCTGCCTTTTTAAGCCAAACTTGCTTTTTGACATAGGTTTCAAATTTAGCTAAGTGAGTATTGAATTTTTCTTTGTGTTCTAAAAGTGTTTTAGCTTTAAGTAAATCAGCTAACTGCTTTGCCTGTTCACCTTCCGTAATAACTTTAATAGATTCGTCAATAGCTGCTTCAATAGTACTGTGTTGTGCTGTGCTGATTTTTATTTCCGTTCTAACATTTGCTGTTTTGTTTTGAATATCGGAAACAATGTTTTGAGCGAGTATTTTCTGTTCCGAAAGTTTTCTCTTTAATTCGTCTAACTCATTAGGGTATTTTTCAGACAGCCAAACAGTAAGAGTATTGTCTTGCGGAAATAAGTCAAAGTTTAGTTTCTCAAACGCTTGCTTTACTTTTTCGAGTGATTCTTTTGCCTTCTTTGCGTTTTCTTCGGCTACACTTTTAATGAATTGCCAGTAATTGGAAATTAGTTTTTCTGCATCCTTTGAAAGTGGTTGTTGACAAAGTATGCAGTTGTCTCCATTCTCGGGATAAACTGCATTTTCAGGATTCTGTTTTTGAGCAAACGCTTCGGCTGCTACGATAAAATTTTTCCATTCCTCTGTCCCAATTCCTTCAATTTTATCGGTTTTAAAGTTTTCAATTCCTTCGGCTTTGGCTGCTGCTTTTTTTGTGACACAGCCTTTAATTGCATCATGAATATTTGTTAGATAGTTTTCTTCAAAATATTTATTTAGGGTTTCTATTGTAGTTTTGTTATCACCTAATTGCTTTTTGATTGCTTCAAGATTCTTTAATTCTTTTTCTTTCCCTTTTGAAGCTAAAAGAAGCTCATCATATTGTTTCTGGATTCTTTCTTTTTCTGCTTTATCCTCATCCGAAAAAGGAGTGTGTCTTTTCAGGTCGTCAATGTTTGTTAGAGCATTTAGATTCTGAACAATGGCTTTAATTTCTGATTCCCCATCAAATAAAGCAGAAAGGTCATCTACTGTGTTTCCTGAATTTTTGGCAGCAATGTCAGTATTTAGCTTTTGTTCAACACGATTAATCGCATTTGTATATTCAGCAAAGAAACTTAATCCTGCTGGACGAAACTCAAATTCATTTTTTTCAGCAAGTTGTTTAAATAATCCTTTGCCGTCAAAAACCGCAAACTGTCCAAACTCCGCATTATCCTTTTGCGCATATGATAACGGAATAATAGTATTATTAGTTGTAAATGTGAATTCTGCGTTTACAGGTTTGTGGCCATTTTCAATATGAACATTCTGTAAGATTTCTTCTGGTGCTTTTGAGTAAAAAGTCTTTTTAAATAATCTGATATAGCCAGATTTTCCAGAACCATTTGCTCCGTATATGATTGTAAGTTTTGGGTTAAAATCAATAGTCTGACCTTCAGTTAAGGCATTAACACCTTGAACATTTTCAAGTTTTGATAGAAGTAAATCTGTTTTATAATCTCCTGTGTTTGCAGTACTGTAGCTAATTACAATTTCAGGTTTTTCGGTTTCTTCTTTTAGTTTAAGTTGTTCAAGAAGAAATGAATATGAAGTATCAATGTCGTCATCGGAGATATCATTACCCGACAAAATCTTTACGGCAAGATATTTTGACCAATAAGGTAATTCATTAGCAAAATTTTTTACCTCAGTTTCAAGAGTTTTTACTTGTTGCTCTACTTCTGATATTTCATTTATATTTTTCATTCTCTATTGTGTCGTAGGTTTCTTTTTGCCTTGCCCATAACTATTAATTTGTGCACTGGTGCACTTATTTTTCTTATCTCAGAGTAAAAAGGTGCACAATACATCCCAATATGGCTTGTATTGTACTCTTATTATGAATCACGATTGTAAATCTAAGAATTATAATCAATATACCCATAATTAGAATGTCGATATGAAACGAGCATCATTAAAATAAATATTAGGCATTCACGGTAATGATTTTGATCTTGTGGCTTCCATCCGGCAAATGAAATACGACCTTTTTTGATCAAAAGAATGCAGACAGGTCGGAAAATATCTGACTGCTTACAGATCTGTTAGCATTTGAATTTAGCTTTTACCTCTGGATTAGCGCAATGCCGTTTTCTTACGGATCCATTCCCAGAGCAGAATCGCTCCCACTGCTATTCCGGCCGCTAATCCATTAAACAGAAAATCGGCCATGTCGAAAACTCTATTTGGAATAATTACCTGAACACATTCGTCGAACACTCCAATAAGGAAAGAAATCACCAAAGTGAGAATGGCGATATGAAATTTTTTATATTGATTGCGATAGCGCTCTGTTAAAGCACGGTGTATAAATACGGTTAATACCGAATATTCAATTAAATGAGAACGTTCCGCCAGTCCGAGGCGCAGAAACAACATCATTAAAACAGCAATAATTCCTAAAATGGTAACGGTATCGTTTTTTTCGTTGGTACGGCGGAAGGTATGCAAAATTACAGTGGTGCCAACAATAATCAAGCATAATATAAATATGAGAGCTTCCATATTTTCGGCTCCCAATTCTTGTAACAATGGGTATCCAAATACCAAACTGGTTAAAATGGCTATCCAAACCAGCAATACATACAACCATTGTTTTTTTTCTTGTGATGATTTAAATATTGACATACTTAAGTAGTGTAAATTTATCGTAAGATAGTACCCTAAAGTTTTCAAGTCAAGAGTTGGGGCAAACTTTGCAGCAAAAGAATTAAACCCTGCAATGTTTTAGCCATTAGCCTGGCTTTCGATTTGCAGATTTTTAACTGCGATCCACAATTTTACTAATCTTGGTATCTGTAAACATGAACTCCGATTGCCCTTCGATAAGTATACAATCACCGGCTTTCATCCCATTTGGTAAATCAATTGCCAATATGCCTTCATAGGCAATCTTCACAATAATTTTATCAATCTGGATATCCCATTCTTTAATTGTTTGTGTTCGCTTACTGAAATACTTTCTTGCATCTTGGGCTTGCAATCTAAATTCATCAATTCCTTCGGTTTTTACATTGCAGATACCTTCCGAAAAATTCTCAAAAACAACATCCTCGTGAAGAAGAATAAGCATTGATTCAATCTCGAATTGATTATAAGCATGAATGTATTCCTCTATCATTTTCTTTTGCTGATCCATAATATTTGAGTTAAGATGTGAAGTATGAATCTACAAAACAATAAGGGAGACTGCAAAATTTTAATAAGATGTAGTTCATAAGCCAATAAGTGCTGATGAAATCTCTTTTATCGTCTGCGTTTGTATCTGTTTTGCACAATGTTATTCAGATATACTTTCGATTCCAATAATTCAAATTCTTGTTCTTTAATTAAATCCCGAAACAAAGGAACTCCGCCACCAAGCAATATTGGTAAAGTTGAAACAATTAGCTCATCAATTCGATCTTCATTTAAAAAGGACTGAATGGTTTTTCCTCCATCGATGTACAAACTTTCGAAACCTTTACTATGAATCATTTCTAAAATATCACTTAGCTTGCCATTCACCAGTTCTACCTTGCCCTGATATTTTTCAGGCAATTCCCTCATTGAGTTGCTAATCACAAATACTGGCTGGATATAAGGCCAATCAATATCGAAACTGCAAACCGTATTAAAAGTGTTGTGTCCCATAACAATGGCATCTACCTTTTCTATAAAAGAGCGATATCCCAAATCCAATTGATTGGGATTTGGAATCATATCCAACCAGTCCAACTCATTCTTACGATTGGCAATATAACCATCTATACTTTGTGCGATAAAAACCAGATTCTGTTTCATTTGTATCGGAATTCCGGAAAACTTAAAAATATAAATTCGAATTGGGTTAATTTACTGATTTTCCTAAATTGATGGGAAGACTAACAATCATCGAGTTTTTTTATTCTTTAGAGCACTTCAACTTCTTAATTCTTCGCAACATCTAAGCAATTACTAGTTCTATCACTGGTATTATAATTTACATACACCATTTTAGAAAAGATCACAGGTCTGATTCGAAAACCTCTTCCGTCTGAAATTTGAGCCCCCTTTTCAAGTCTTCTTCGGCTGGATCGTGGAGCTCGAATTCAGGCTGATTACTTCAAATATACTCTGTATTCCCATGGCTTTAAGTCCAACTCAAGATTTGCAGCCAAATCATGTTTGTTAGCATCTTTATAACAAGCATAGTTTCCTGCATTTGCACCCATTTCAAGAGTAGCTTTACTAGCTTCTTTGCTAAGGTTCAAAATTACAACAACTTTGTTTCCTTCAACCTCACGAGAGAATGCTAAAATCTTCTCATTCTGATCTGATGGAATACGAACCAGTTTTCCTCCTTTTACACCATTCCAAAGCGCTTTATTGTTCTTTTTTAAGGCAATTAATTTCTTATAGAATTCAGCCATTTCTAGATTCGACCAATCGATCTCATCTTTCTCGAAGAATTTCAAACGCTTGTTCAAACCAGCTTCCTGACCACTATAAATTAATGGCATACCCGGCATTGTGAAAGTTAGCACGGCAAAAGTTTTTGCACCTTCACCCATTCTTTCTTCGGTAGTGCCATTCCATGAGTTTTCATCGTGATTGGCAGTAAAGTTCATGGTATAAGAATCAGCAGGGAAAATGGTATCTACTTTCGCAAAGAAAGCTTCCATATCATTGGCCGTTTTCTCACCTTTGGCAACCTGGTTCATAATATGGTGGAAATCCCAACCATAACCCATATCAAAGGCATTTACCAATAGTTCATGACCACCATCTTCGGCCAACATGAAAACAGGCTTAATGGCATCCAATTCTAGTCTTGCTTTTTCCCAGAATTCAGTTGGAACCATTCCTGCAACATCACATCGGTAGCCATCAATATCTGCTTCTGTAATCCAGAATTTCAACGACTCGGTCATGTACTTACGCATGTCTTCGTTTTCGTAATTCAAATCAGCTGTATCGGTCCAATCGGTTCCTTCCGGAATTACAATTTCACCTTCTTCATTCTGAGTATACCAATCTTTGTGCTCTTCCATAATTACATTATCCCAACCTGTGTGATTTGCCACCCAGTCAAGAATAACATACATTCCCATTTCGTGTGCCTTGTTTACAAGATTTTTAAGGTCTTCCATGCTACCGAATTCAGGATTTACAGCCTGGTAATCCTTAACGGCATAGTAGCTACCCATGCTCCCTTTTCTGTTCTTTTCCGAAATTGGGTAAATTGGCATCAACCATAGAATATCAACACCCATTTCCTTTAAACGTGGCATGTGCTCAACAAAAGCATTAATGGTTCCTTCAGGAGTATACTGGCGAATGTTTACCTCATAAATATTCGCATTTCTGCTCCACTCTACAGGCTTTTCAACCTTCTTGTCCTCAACTACAGTTTTTTTTGCTGGTTTATTCTGACAAGACGCCAAAATTCCAACAACTAACAATAGACCTAAAACAGTTTGAAATACTCTTTTCATTTCAATAATTTGATTAGTTAGTTTGATAAAGTTCACTTATTAAACGCTAAGACGCCAAGACGCTAAAATATTCTTCTTTGATATCCTCTCTTAGAGTTTATAACCAGTAACCTTTCTTAATTATTATTTTATCCTTTGTGTCTTGATGCCTTTGCGTTTATTTTATCTACTTGGCATTAATTCCAATAATAAAATATCGAATTCAGTATCAATGCTTATTTTTCCATTCTTAACCTTTGTTTCTTTTCCAGAATATGCATCTCTAAGCTTTGTTCCATTTTCCAATTCTGTAAGGTGAACTTCTTTTACGCCTTTGTCCAAATCCAAAGCAACAAAAATTTGATCCTGATATTCTCCTTTACTATATGATCTGCGGAAAACATAAGGGCTCTCTGAAATCATTTTGTGCACACCAGCACCAACTGAAGGGTGATTCACGCGGAACTGACCTAATTTTTGCCAGTGACTTAAAATGGCTTGTGTTTCAGCATTGTTCTCAATATCCTCCCAATTCATGAATGAACGAAGGTTTGCATCACCTACTGCTTCTTCTACCAACAATGGTCTTGCCGATTCATCGCCATAGTACACTTGCGAAGTTCCAGGTGACAATAGTAGTTTGGTGGCAGATTCGAATGTTCTTTCTCTTTTCTGATCAAATGGACTGCCATCATCATGTGATGTCAGGTAGTTTAACACACCATATCCTTTTAAGTCACCATTCAGGATATCGGAATACATAGCGAAAAGTTCTTCGTATGATGATTGAGCATTGTACTTAAACTCAAAGTTGATCAGGTCGGTAAAACCATTGGCGTAGTAGTTTACTTTTTTGTCTCCAAAATCGAAAGCAAACTTATGGCTGATATTGTAATTGTATACCTCACCTACTGTATAGAATTTATTATCATCCAACACCTTGTCGGGATTGTTTTTCTTCCAAAGAGCAAATGCATATTCACACTCTTTACGGAATTCTTTCCAAACCGATTCTTCGGTATGTTTTACCGTATCAACACGGTAACCATCAATCCCAAAATCGATGATGTAATCGCACAACCATTTGATGATATAATTTTTAGGAGTGCGAGGATATCCTGTACGTGCAAAAAACTCATCAAGCTCTTTCATCTCCTGCTCATATCTTCCTTCATTCTTCCATTTCTGGGCCAATGTTGCCGGAATACCAACTTCCTTATTGCTTTCGGTTTTAATATCCGGAAGGTTCTTAACCAAAGTACACTCAATGGTGTTTTTGTAGCTATCGTAGGTACATTGTGGCTCGGTTCTTACCCAATCGTTTTCCCAAACCGGATCTTTCCCAGTAACCGGACCAGTATGATTGATCACAGCATCCATTACCACACGAATTCCATTGGCATGAGCTGTTTCAACCAATTCTTTCAGATCTTCCATGCTTCCAAAGTTTGGATCCAAAGCTGTCCAGTCTTTTGCCCAATATCCGTGGAAACCATAGGTATTTCCTGTTCCTTCGTCAACCGCGCCATGAATTTGCTCGGTAACCGGGGTAAACCAAATGGCATTAATTCCCAAATCGGTAAAATATCCATCTTTAATTTTCTGAATAATTCCCCTGATATCGCCACCTTCGAAACCACGTAGTTTTCCTGTTGGCAAATTTCTTTCAAAATTCACATCGTTATCCGTTGTTCCATTATTAAAACGGTCGGTTAACATGAAATATAAATTGGCTCCACCCCAAACAAAAGGAATCTTTTGCTGCTCTACCTTCTTATCAACTTTTGCACAAGCGGATAATAAAATTACCACCAATGCAAAAACGCTGAATACTTTCCCTTTCATTATCTCTCTAGTTTTATAGTAATTGACTGATTTTTTCCCGCTATAAGCTCTCCCGTAAATCGAAGAGTTTTTGTTTGCTTATCCCAGGTAAAATCGACTTTTTTACCATCAACACTCACTTTCTTTGGTTGTCTTTCTATGTTGTGAATTGTGTGAGTAATTTTTTTATCTATGGTTTGATAATTTCTTCCTAATTCGGTAGCAATTTCAATTGTAAGTCTACTCGATTCATAAGTTGAATTGAATCTTAACATTTCATATTCACCTTTCTCGTAAGCTCCTGGAGTTTCTCCATTATCGTTGTACAATTTGCCTTTGCTTTTCTTTACCGATGCATCGTGATAGTAATGCAAATCCATATTTTTAAGAGAGTAACCATTGCTGTTCTTCATTCCCTGAACCATGGGTATAAACGATCCTCCACGCACAAAAACAGGTATATTTTCTTCTCTTGTTTTGATGGTATAAGATTTACCTCCCTGGTATTTTTTACCGCTAACAAAATCGAACCAAACAGAATTTTTAGGCATGTAAACCTCTTTGCTTTTTAAACCAGCATCTGTAATTGTAGACACCAAAAATGCATCGCCCCACAAATAGGTATCTGAAATGTGTAACAAATCTTGGTTGTCTTCTTCCTCGAAAAATAATGGTCGCATTAAAGGCAAGCCTGTTTGATTGTTTTCGAATGCCATGGTATAGATATACGGCATCAGACGATAACGCAGCTCAATCGATTTTTTTGCCAATGCTTTAGTTTTATGTTCTCTAAATACAGGTTCGGAAGCAACTTCCTCTTGTGCATGCGGACGAAATATTGGTTGAAAAACTCCATATTGTAACCAACGAGTATACAATTCATCATCAAGATTTGCACCGGCAAAACCACCTAAATCGGAATGCATATAGGAAATTCCCTGTAATCCCATTTGTAATGAGATTTCAGTTTGTGGCTTAAGACCATCCCAACTTCTGCTAACATCACCAGTCCATGGTACCATACCATAACGCTGAGAACCTACAGCTCCGGCACGCATCAGAATAAATGGTCGTTGCTTAGGGAAATCTTTCTGATATCCATCGTAAACCAATTTGGCCCAGTAATGACCATAGATATTGTGAACCTCGTCGGCTGGACCATTTACATGTAGTAATTCGGCTGGATGTACTTCCGGTTCACCCAGATCTCCCCACCAACCGGCAACACCTTTATCGGCCAATCCTTTGTAGATATTCCAAAACCAGTCGATTGCCTTTGGCTTAAATACATCAACCAAACCTGTATTTCCAAAGAAAAAATCATATTTATATGGATTTCCCAATGAATCAGTTCCCAGAACTTCTTCGCGAACTGCTTCGTCCCAACGATCCGAAGTTGTTAAGATAAATGGTTCTGTAATCAGAATTGTTTTCACACCACGATCGTTTAAATCAGCGATCATTTTCTCCGGATTTGGGAATGAATCCCTGTCAAAGGCCAGATTTCCCATTTCATCAGTAACCGTTTTTCCAAACCAGTACAAATCCAAAATAATGGCATCAACCGGAATAGAATCTTTCAGGAAGTGATCGATGGTTTCTACAGTTTCTCTTTGCGAATGATATCCAAATCGACTCGAGAAGTTTCCCAATGCCCAACGTGGCAACATCGGCTGACGACCTGTAAGTTCCGTAAACTGAAAGGTGAAATCTTCCCATGTATCGGCAGCAATCACCTGGTATACTTTTCTGCCACTAATGCTTTCGTAGCGAAGGGTATTGTTCTTTTGACTGTCCAAATCTAGAAACCCGATTGGTGCATTGTCGAAATGAAGAGCATATTTCTTAGATGAAACGGCAACAGGCATGGTATAATTCATCAGTTCTGAATGCGTTCCATATCCATAGTGTGCACGATTGTACAACTGAAGACGATTTCCCCTGCGGTTCATGCCCAATACACGAGCTCCACCGCCAAATAATACCTCATCTTTATCTATCGTAAAATCGATATTTTCAGTACTATCTGTTTTGGTATAACCATCCTTTTCGGATATCAGTTTTTTTCCTTTATAAAGGTATTGAATCGAAAATGGCGACTTTGATATTTCCACCACAAGTCCTTTCGACATATAAGCCAAAGTTCCATCTTTTTCAACCAAAGTAAGGCCTTCCACTTCCGGATTCATCACCACAGAATGAGATACCCCTTTTTCTTCTCCATTCGGTATAAATGCAGTCTCTACAATCTTATCGTTGTAAAACTGAATTTCATATTTACCATCATTGGTTTGAACTTCTAAAACCTTTCCTTTTAATTGAGATGAACGAAATTCTCTTGTACTATTTTGAGCAAAAACAGTGGTTGATATTGCAAACAATGCAATACAAGCGAATAATCTCAATCCTAATCCATGTAATACTTTCATACCCTAACTCAAATGCCCTCAGGCTTCTATTTAATTCTTTAATTCCAATATCATTGATGAGTTTCCTTTCACCTCCAATTTCCCACCGGAAAATTGAATGCTCTGTTCACTCAAAATATCGTATCCTTTTGCAAAGTCTTTTATTCCTTCCGAAAAGCGATCTAAACTTAACTCCTGCTTTTTATCTCCATTATTTATTACCACCATCACTGTCTTTTCATCATTATGTCTGAAATAGACATACACATCATTCTCTGGGATATAATGGGTAAGTTTGCCGCTGTGAATCACAAGATTGATCTTTCGCCACTGTAGCAATTTTTGCAGAAACCTGAAGGCTTCATTCTCCTTTTTGCTTCGACCTTCGGCAGTAAAAGCATTTCTTTCATCTCCATCCCAGCCACCTGGAAAATCGATTCTCATTTTTCCATCGCCATCACTTTTCTTCCCTTCCATTAGTATTTCTATACCTGCGTAAATCTGGGGTATTCCCCTGGTAGTCATTAGGAAAGTGTTCATTAGTTTAAACTTATCAAGATCACCCTTCAGTGTAGTCATAATTCTTTGGGTATCATGATTCTCTGAAAAAATCAGGATATTGTTCAAATCTTTGTATAAATAATCTGCCGCAAGGCTCTTATACAAACGAACTACGCCATTTTCCCACTCCTGAGGCTCCAGGAATGCTTTTTCCATGGCAAAGAACAATTGAAAATCCATAACGCAAGGCAGATTGGAATTGTATCCATCAGCATTCAAAGCATCTTTTTGCCAATAGGCTATATCTGCCGCATTCTTGTACCAGGTCTCACCGACAATATTCAAATGAGGATACTCGTTAAGCAGAGCTTTTCCCCATTTGGACATTCCCTGCGGATCGTTGTACGGATGCGTGTCCATTCTTATGCCATCCAAATCGGCATACTCTACCCACCAAATACTGTTCTGTATCAAATAGGTCATCAGCAATTCATTTTGCTGGTTAAGATCCGGCATGCTAATATCAAACCATCCATCCGAAAATTTAAGTTTATCCACCTGTGAAGCATGTGGATCCAGTAAAGTAGATTTGCGGTGATTGGAGTTGGTATATTCATCGTGCTGATGCACCCAATCATCCTGCGGAAGATCTTTCATCCACCAATGTGCGCTTGCACAATGGTTAAAGACCATATCTTTAATGAGTTTAATTCCTCTTTTTTTGCACTCTTTCGATAACTCAAGGTAGGCTTCATTGCCACCGTATCGTGCATCGATATTGTAGTAATCGGAAATGGCATAGGTATGGTATGAGCCTCTTTCTTCGTTATCTTCCAATAAAGGAGTGCTCCACAATGCCGTAATTCCTAAATCTTGTAAATAGTCAAGCTGATTGATGATCCCTTCTATGTCGCCACCATGACGTCCATCATAATGTTCTCTGTTCAGCTTTTCTGCCAGGCTGTCAACAGAATCGTTTGCGGGATTTCCATTGGCAAATCGATCCGGCATAAGCAAGTACATAACATCCGAGGAGTTGAAGCCTTCGCGCTTTGCAGAATTCTCTCTTCTCTCCTTCAGTTCATACTGGTAAACAATTTCTTTGCCTTTAAAGTTGGTAAAGGTAATTTCAAATTTTCCTGCTTTCGCAGATTTGTCAATCAATAAATCGACAAACAAATAGTTATTGTTCTCAACATTGTGCACTGCTTTCACACTCACGCCAGGGTAGTTAAGCCCAGGCTGATAGTCTCCTATTCCCTGTCCGTAAATTAACAATTGCAGGTTTGGATTTTCCATTCCAACCCACCAAAATCCAGGTTCCAATTTCTCTATTTTGGTCTTTGCTGCAATGGTGCTAAGACTAAAAAAGGAAAAGAACAGAATCGGAATAATTGATTTTTTAACAGTGCCCATGATCAGTAATTCTCAAATTACACCGATTTGCTTTTAAAAAGCTTCAAAACTTCGTTTCCTCGTTTTGTACCGTTAAAAGTCGATCGGTATTATGCCAAACTTTATTATTTAATTAAAATGGTATAAAAATCAGGACGGCAAAGCTGCCATCCTGAATTGATATAACTATTAATTAAGCGTGTTCTACCACTAAGCTACTTTCTTTTTCAACTTTGTATTCATCATCTTGAATAAAGATGTTAATGGTTTCACCTTCTTCATTGATAACTCCTACTCCATCTTCTGAAACTCTCACATTTAACAAGTTACCTCTAAATCGAACTTTAAATGAGTATGATTTCCATTCTTTTGGAAGCATTGGTTTGAACACCAACTGTCCATTTACAACTCTCATACCACCAAAACCTTCAACAATTGACATCCAGGTCCCGGCCATACTTGTAATGTGAAGTCCTTCGTGAACTTCCTTGTTGTAATCGTCCAAATCCAAACGTGAAGTTCTTAGGTACAAATTGTAAGCTCTTTCTTCATCACCAATTGTTGCAGCCAAAATTGAGTGAATACATGGTGATAATGATGACTCATGAACTGTTCTTGGTTCGTAGAAATCATAGTTCTTTCTAATAGTTTCCAAATCGTACTGATCTTCGAACAAATAGATACCTTGCAAAACATCAGCTTGTTTGATGAAACATGAACGCAAAATTCTATCCCATGACCAATGTTGATTTATCGGACGAATTGCAGGATCAAGATCAGCAGCCAAAATTTGCTCCTTGTCCATAAATCCATCTTGCTGAAGGTAAACACCAGTTTCCTCATCAACAGGATAATACATATTTTCAATAATATCATTCCATTTAGCAGTTTCGTTAGCGAAATCGAAGTTTAGGTTCTTCATAATTTCTTCGAAACGTGCAGGATTGGTTTCTTTCACATGTGCCATTGCCTCTTGTGAATATTTCATACACCATGTTGCAATGGTATTTGTGTACCAATTGTTATTGATATTATTTTCGTATTCGTTAGGACCTGTAACCCCTAACATTACGTATTTCTTTTTCGCCTGAGAATAGGATACACGCTGACTCCAGAATCTTGAGATTCCAATCAGCACATCTAATCCATACTCTTCTAAATATTTTTTATCGTCGGTATGACGGATATAGTTATAGATCGCGAAAGCAATTGCACCATTTCGGTGAATTTCTTCGAATGTTATTTCCCATTCGTTGTGACACTCTTCACCATTCATTGTGACCATTGGATACAAAGCAGCACCGTTGGTAAAACCAAGTTTCTCAGCATTTTCAATGGCTTTTTTCAACTGCTTATGTCTATAAATCAGTAAATTGCGTGTTACATCAGGCTTAGATGTACTTAAATAGAATGGTACACAGTATGCTTCAGTATCCCAATAAGTTGATCCTCCATATTTTTCACCGGTGAATCCTTTAGGACCAATATTTAGTCTTTCATCTTCACCAGTATAAGTTTGATTCATCTGGAAAATATTGAAACGAATAGCTTGTTGCGCTGCAACATCACCTTCAATTACAATATCACTATGATCCCACTTGTTTGCCCATGCATTTACATGTTCTTCCAATAAAGCACCATATCCTTTAGCTTGAGCAGCTTCTACAACAGATATAGCATCGGAAGAGATCTCTGTTTTGCTGTGATTCAAAGAGCTAAGAACTGCAGCATATTTGTAAATCGAGTATTCTACATCCTGCTCTGCCTCAAACTCAACAGTGTTGGCAACATATTTTTCATCTTTGGTAATTCCCGGACTTAGTTCCTGCTTCTGACCATCCTTAAACACATCATATTTCATGCTCATACAAACATGAAAATCAAGCTTTTTAGTTGCTGCAGTAATGTAGGCTTCACCTTTCATCGATTTTGCCTGTAGCACATTCCAAAACTGTTCGTCGTAGTTCGAGTCTTCGTTAGAAACATCTGCATCAACATATGGGGTGAAAGCGATTTTTCCATCAAAATTCAATGGTGTAACCGAGTAACGAATTGCTCCTACTTCGGAAGTAACAATACTTAAAAATCTTTTGGCTTCAACCTTAATCTTGTTACCGTTCGAGAAGGTAGCAATAAAACTACGCTCCAAAACACCTTCCTTCATATTTAAAGTGCGAACAAAATCGCTCACTTCACATTTGGCAAGGTCAAGCATTTCACCATTAATATTTATATCGATACCAATCCAGTTTGGCGCATTCAATACCTTGGCAAAATATTCAGGATATCCATTTTTCCACCAGCCTACTCTAGTTTTATCAGGATAGTAAACACCTGCTACATAAGTTCCTTGTAAGGTTTCGCCAGAGTAATGTTCCTCGAACATAGCTCTCTGCCCCATGTTTCCATTACCCAAGCTGAATATACTTTCTGATGCGCGGTGGTTTTCAGGATTAAAGCCTTCCTCAATGATACACCACTCATCATGCTTTAAATACTCGTTCATGTTTGATTTTCTTTTAATTAACTTTAACAGCAATCTCTCAAAACTATTATTGCCACATGTTAATTGATTATCATTAAAAGTTTAATTGAGCCATTGAAAAACCCACGAATCCAGAAACAACAATATTTGCCTTTCCTAACACATCAGGTGATCCGATACCAACACATTTCATATTACCATTTATAGCAGCCTCAACACCAGCTTCTGCATCTTCAAAAACAATACATTCTGATGGAGAAACACCTAGCAATTCCGCTCCTTTCAAGAAAACTTCAGGATCTGGTTTTGCATTGCTTACATGTGTTCCATCTACAACTGCATCGAAATAATCAGTTAGTTCTAACTGATTTAAAATGGTCATAGCGTTTTTACTGGCTGAACCTAAGGCTATTTTAATCCCCTTTTCCTTAAGTTCATTAAAGAAATCCTTTACACCTGGAAGTATTTCATCAGGAGTCATCTTAAGAATGAACTCCACATAATTTTTATTTTTCTTATCCGCCAGTTCAAGTTTTGTTTTTTCATCCAATTCAACTCCACCAATTTCTAGTAGGATATCCAATGAAGTCATACGGCTAACGCCTTTTAACCTTTCATTATCCTCTTCGGTAAAATCGAATCCCAATTCATTTGCTAAACTCTTCCATGCGATGTAATGATACTTCGCCGTATCAACAACCACACCATCTAAATCGAAGATGCATGCACTAATCTTTCCCATCAGTTTTTATAAATTGTTTTTTATTAAGATTTACTTTGCTTAACAAAGGCAACCGCAATTGCCCCAAGTAACATTGAAACTCCACAAATAATCATGATATAAATTGCTTCACCACTAAAAAGTCTCCTAAGAATTTCACCAGCTACAATACCACTAATAATCTGAGGACCTGCGATCGTAAAATTGAAAATGCCCATATAAACACCCATTTTATCAGCAGGTAATGAGTCTGACAATATAGAATAAGGCATTGCAAGAATTGCAGCCCATGCGATTCCAATTCCAATCATTGGAAGCATCCAAAACACTGCACTCGAAGGAACATCTACTTGAGTAATTAGTAGATTTAAATGAACCATTTCCCCTCCAGAGAATAAAAATGTTGATAAATATCCAATTCCTCCAACAAATAAAGCAATTGAATAAACTGTCTTTCGACCAAATTTATTAGCCAACCGCGACATAACAATTGAGAACAATGCTGCGAATAGACTATACCCAGCAAATAAAATTCCAACCCAATCACCTGCATCCTGAAAAGATTCTGATACTACATCGTCTATTGAACATCCCCATGAATGCTGAGCCAATGCATAAGTTGTATAAACCCACATCAGATATAAGGCAAACCACGAAAAAAACTGAACAACTGCTAGTTGCATCATGGTTTTTGGTGTTTCTTTTAGAAGTTTTAAGAATCCCTTCAAGGTACCTTTTTCTTTCTTCTCTGTTCTAACTTCCAACCCTTTATACTTAGCATATTCTTCAGGTGGATATTCTTTTGTTCTGAAAACAGTCCAAACAACAGACAGAAGTAACATTCCTCCTCCAATATAAAAAGACCATATTACAGAAGCTGGAACACCACCATCTGCATCTACATTGCTTACTCCTAAAACATTTGTTAATACAAATGGCAATATTGAACCTAATACTGCTCCCGTATTAATAAGAAGACTTTGAATTGAATACCCTGCATTTCGTTGTTCTTCCGGAGTCATATCAGCAACTAAAGCTCTAAATGGTTGCATTGTTATATTGAACGATCCATCCATTAAAGCAAACATCACCGCTCCGAAAACTAATGGAGGCATTATTTTAACAGCTAATCCTGCATTAGGCATAAAGAACATAGCTAGTGCTGCAATAATTGCTCCACCCAAAATGTAAGGTCCTCTACGACCAAATCTATTCCAAGTGCGATCACTTGCTCCTCCTACAATAGGCTGAACAATTAATCCCATAACAGGAGCTGCTAACCAAAAAAGAGAAAGGTGATGTAAATCTGCACCTAAATTGGACAATACACGACTGACATTTGCACCCTGCAATGCAAAACCCATTTGGATTCCTAAAAATCCAAAGCTTACATTCCAGATTTGCCAAAAGCTTAAACGAGGTTGTTTCTTCATCTGATCGATATTAATTCTTCTTACTATTATTAGAAGTTTGATTTCAATTTAAACTGTCAATTCAATCAACAATTTACATCCCAATATAAGGATAATAGAACCAAAAGAAATGAATCATTCTCCGCAGTGCTGATAGCTCAACACAGTTAAGACCAACAAAGTTTTAAAATTCAAAAAACGAAAAATGGATTTTGACCATTTCATTTCCTTCAATTATCCGGAAACGAGATCATATTTATTAAGGAAGTATATTATTTAAAGTCGGAAAGAGGTTTCCCTCAGGGACAAAAGTAAGGAAAACCATTGAATCTGTCAAAAAGTTTAGAAATTCACACCGCTAAAAGTCAATAAAAACAAGTTCCAACTCCTATTTCAAACGATTGCAACAAATTTCAAAAAAAGATTATTTTTTATACTAATAACCAGAGTTCCACTAAAAAAGGAGTTGATAATTTTCAACTCCCTATACCATATTATATATCTTTTATTAGTTCTTTGTGGATCCTCTTACGATCAAATTGGTTTTTACAACCTTGGTAACCGGCTCATAATCCATATCTGCTTCATGAATACGTTTCACTAACAATTCACATGCTCTTAATCCAACTTCGTATCCATGTTGCTCTAAAGTTGTCAATGCCGGATCTGAAGTACGAGAAACCACACCATCGGTAAATCCAATTATCGAAATATCATCAGGTACCTTAAGTCCTATTTTTTTTATCACTGATAAAGATCCTGCCGCAGTAAGTTCATTAACAGCAAATATTGCATCTGGTGGTTTAGGAAGTCTTAATAGCTCAGGCGTCTTTTCAATAGCCTCCTCAAAACTGTCACATTTTATGATTAAGCTTTCATCAATTGGAATCTTGTGTTTCAGTAATGCTTGTCTGTAACCTTTTTGTCGGTTTTGCCCCAAAAGCATCTGCTGCGGGGCTGATAAGTGTGCTATTCTTTTACATCCTATATTAATTAGATATTCTACAGCCGAAAAAGCACCTGCAAAATCATCTACAATTACATTATCCGATGACAACTCATTACAAACCCTATCAAAAAAAACAATCGGTATCCCATTATCTCTCAACTCTTTAAAATGACTAAAATCATTTGTTTCTTTTGACATGGAAACCAAAACCCCATCAACTCTACTCGACAATAAGGCATGAACATTCGCCATCTCTCTCTTGTAAGATTCATTAGACTGAAACATCATAACATTATATCCTGCTTCATGGGCTATTTCTTCAATTCCACTAATAACTGATGAAAAGAAATGATGAACAATTTCAGGAATAATAACTCCGATAATATTGGTCTTACTATGTCTTAAACTAAGAGCTACAGCATTGGGCTTGTAGTGCCACTTTTTAGCCAGTTCATTTACAGCTTCCTTGGTTTTAGCACTAATGTCAGGATGATCTTTTAATGCTCGTGACACAGTAGAGGCAGAAATGCCTAATTCTTTAGCGATGTCTTTAATTGTAACTTGGCCGCTTCTCATAAATATTTTTGTGAATTATTAAATCAGAGAGTCTTCAGCAAGTCTAATGTTATCAAAGCATTAATAAATATATGATTTATCTACATCAGGAATTGCTGCAACGACTGTAAATATAGGAAAAATTAAACAATATGGCAGTTTAAACTATTTTTATTAAGCATTAAACTAACATATCGACATAACTACATATCAAACGTTTGCGGCAACGATTGCGGTGATTTATTTGCACTTAATTATCAATCATTTAACTCTTGCTTTTCGCATTCCATATCTTTGGTAAGAGAAAAAGTAAGGCTAACTTAAGGTTAAGGTCATTCTGAGTACAATAGAGGAAGCTAAAGAGTCGGAAACTTGAGTTCATATTTCTATTTATAGAATGAATGTATCTAACCTATAACTAATTTCTAATTTATCTTAAATTTCTATTTATGAAGCTTAACATTAGTATGCTAAGAAAACTGCTTCTTATGCTTGTAACGGTTTTTTCTTTTTCCGTTTTGCAAGCACAAGAAAAAGTAGTTAGTGGTGCAGTAACCGATGCAAACGATGGCATGGGTATACCTGGTGTTTCTGTTGTAGTTAAAGGTACCACAGTTGGTACAACTACCGATATCGACGGAAAATACACACTCACAATTGATGTAAATTCTACATTGGTATTTTCTTTTGTAGGATATAAAACACAAGAAATCCTGATTGGTGAGCAATCTCAAATCAATGTAATTTTAGGTGTTGAAACCGAAAACCTTTCCGAGGTTGTGGTGATTGGTTATGGACAAGTGAAAAAAGAAGATGCTACAGGCTCAATTAGTGCCATTAAATCCGATGACTTCAATAAAGGAGCTATTTCCTCTCCACAAGAATTATTGATAGGAAAAACTTCTGGTGTTCAAATTACAACTTCTGGCGGTGAACCTGGAGCTGAATCAACCATAAGAATTAGAGGAGGAGCTTCACTTACAGCAACCAATGACCCTTTATTTGTTATTGATGGAGTGCCAGTTTCTTCGGATGGCGTTATGGGCATGTCTAATCCATTGGCTACCATTAACCCGGATGATATTGAAACTTTTACCGTTTTAAAAGATGCTTCGGCAACTGCAATTTATGGATCTCGTGCCTCAAATGGTGTAATTATTATTACAACTAAAAAAGGCACAGAAGGACAAGCTCTATCAGTTAATTATTCCGGTAAATTCTCACTTGGTTTTATCAATGATAAAATAGATGTGTATGATGCCAATCAATACAGCGAATTGGTAAATAATCTTTACGGTCCTGATTCAAGCAATCCTATTCCTGAAGCACTATCTGTATTGGGAAGTGCTAATACTGACTGGCAAGATGAGATTTATCAAACTGCTGTTGGCCATGATCACAACATAAGCTTCCAAGGAGGATTGGATTTTCTACCTTACCGTTTATCATACGGATATAATAATCAAGAAGGTCTATTAAAGACATCAAAACAGGAACGCCATACGGTAAGTTTAAATCTTACTCCTACGTTTTTTGATAATCATTTAAAAACAAAGCTTAGCGCCAAGGGGTCATTTGTTAAAAATAAGTTTGCAGACAAAGGAGCAGTTGGTGCTGCAGTTGGCATGGATCCAACGCAGCCTGTTCGCACCACTTACTCTGGTACAGAACAATGGGGTGCTTACTGGCAATGGATTGATCCTGACAATGGCTTACCTCAGGATTTCGCACCTACCAACCCATTATCGCTTTTAAATCAAAGAAATGATGAATCAGAAGTGAAGAGAGCTATTGTTAATTTTAGTGCTGATTATAAATTCCACTTCTTACCTGAAATGAACGCTGTACTTAACTTAGGATTAGATTACTCAGATAGTAATCAGAATAGAGTAATTACTCCAGATGCAGCATGGTTGTATGAAGATGAAAATATCAGAGGTGAGTATTTTGAAGAAGATCAAGAGAAAACAAATCAGGTTCTAGACTTTTATCTGAAATACGGAAAGTCTATAAACGATCACAAATTTGATGTTATGGCAGGTTACTCTTGGCAATATTTTAAAAATGAAGGTTATAAATTTCAAAATGACTTCTTCAATGTTAGAGAAACCCCAACTGAAGACAGACCAAATGCAGGCGAAAATTATCTAATCTCCTATTATGGTAGATTTAATTATTCCTTTAAAAATAAATATTTGCTAACAGGTACAGTTCGTCGAGATGGAACTTCTCGTTTTGCTGATGGAAATCGTTGGGGAACATTCCCGGCTCTGGCTTTAGCTTGGAAGGCAAGCGAAGAAAGCTTCTTGAAAGACATTGAAATTATCAGTAACCTAAAAATTCGTTTAGGATGGGGTATCACAGGTCAGCAAGGTTTAAAAAATGATAACTTCTATATTGGTTATGGTACTTATACATTGTCAGACAATGGTGCAATGTATGTTTTAGGCGACCAATGGTTTAACACATACCGCCCTAACGCTTACAACCCGAACCTTAAATGGGAAGAAACGACAAATACTAACCTTGGGATTGATTTTACTTTGTTAAACAATAGGATTAGTGGTTCTATCGATTATTACTATAGAGAAACTACTGACCTACTAAATATGATTACAGTTGCTGCGGGAACTTCTTTGTCAGATAGAATTATATCTAATGTTGGTAGCCTGGAGAATCAAGGTATTGAAATCAACCTGGTAGGTAGAATCATATCCAAGCCAGATTTATTTTGGGAAGTTGGAGGAAACTTAACTTACAATAAAAATGAAATTACGAAGCTAACAGCGGTGAATGACCCTAGTTACGTTGGTGTACCTTCTGGTGATTTAGGCTCTGGAAACTTTATTCAAATGAATTCTGTAGGACACGCAGTAAATTCCTTCTACGTTTATGAGCAAGTTTATAGTCAGAATGGTAATCCTCTTGAAGGTGTTTATGTAGACCAAAATGGTGATGGTATAATCAACGCTGACGATAGAGTTTTTAAAGGTAGTTCAATTCCTGATTACTTAATTGGTATAAATTCAAGCCTTAAATATAAAAATTGGGACTTAAGTGTAAGTGGACGTTTCCAGCTTGGGGCTCAGATTTATAATAGAGTAAAAGCAGGAGGAGCAAATATGCTAAATGTTTACAATCCAACGACACGTGCGTTATCAAATAAACTAACTGCAGCCTCAGAAACCAATTTCCTATTCACAGACGAACAGAGAGCATTCTCATCTCACTGGATAGAAGATGCAGATTTCTTCCGCCTAGACAACTTGTCTATTGGCTATAATTTTGAATCAGTATTGGGTATTGAAGGATCGTATTTAAGATTATCTCTTACCGGACAGAATTTATTCACAATTTCTGATTACTCTGGTCTTGACCCAGAAGTATTTAATGGTATCGATAATGATATTTTCCCTCGTCCTACAACAATATTATTCGGAGTGAATTTTGGATTTTAATAAAAGCCGTATAAAATGAAAAAGTTTATATTATATGTATTTGTTCTTGCAGGTGTTTTTGCTGCTTGCGAGGATGATTTAAATGTAGAACCAATCGACCCTAATTTGGTTTTTGGTAATGAAGTTTACTCAAGCTTTGAAGGCTATCAGAGAGTACTCGCTAAGATTTATGGTAGCTACAATGTGTCAGGACAATTTGGTGATAACAATGAAAGTGACTTAAGTACAATCTCTGATGGTGGTATGTCAGCATACCTTCGTAACTACTGGAACTTCCAAACATTACCAACTGGTGAAGCTATGAATGCCTGGAATGATAATGGTCTGGTTTCTTTGCAAAATGGGAATTGGTCTGCCGATAATCAATATGTAGCAGGTATGTATTATCGCCTATATTATATGATTGCCTTAACCAATGAGTTTCTAAGAGAATCTGCAGGAGGCAGTGTCGCTGAACAAAACCAGGAAGCCATAACACAAATGCGTGCTGAAGCTAGATTGATTAGAGCTATTGCATACTATCATGGAATTGACCTATATGGACATATGAGTATCATTGAAGAAAATTCTACAGAGCAATATCCGACTCCGGTTGAACCCACAGAGCTTTTTAATTGGATTGTTTCTCAGTTAGAAAATGAAATCATACCTGATTTACCCACAGCTGGTACAGGAGAATACGGAAGAATGGATGCAGGTACTGCCTATATGGTTCTTGCCAAAATGTATCTAAATGCCGTTAACTTCTCAGGTGTTGAGAACCCTGTTCAAGGTAAAAATAGCTATGATGAGGTAGTGAAATATACCGAACTAGTAAATGCTGCATATTCTTTAGATGATAATTACCTAAAATTATTCTCAATTGATAATCATGAAGCAACTGGAATTATTTTTGGACTTGCTCTTGATGCATCAAGAACACAAGGATTCTCTGCTACTCAGTATATCATGTCAGCTGGAACTAATGGTGCCTTAGGAACATTTGTTGGTAACCCATCAAGTAACTGGGGTGGAAACCATGCAACACGCTCTATTTATGATAAGTTTCAAATGAGAGCTACAGGTGATATGAGAGGTAAAACTCAAAACATTTCTGAAACTTTGGAGCATACTACAACTTTGGTTATTAATGCTGGTTTAGATATGGACAATCCTCTGGATTTTACACAAGGTTTAAATGTTACTAAATTTAAAAATAAAAGTACTGATGGATTAACAAATGGATCAGATCCATACTTTGTAGATACTGATTTTCCAATGTTCCGTTTAGCTGATTCATACTTAATGTATGCCGAAGCTGTTCTTAGAGGTGGCAACGGAGAAATATCTAAAGCCCTTGGCTATGTAAACGATATTATTGAACGAGCTTATGGAAATGCAAACAATAACATTTCCAATGCTGAATTAACTCTTGATTTTCTGCTTGAGGAAAGAGGTAGAGAGTTGTATTGGGAAGGATATAGACGTCAGGACTTAATTCGCTTTGGAAAATTCACCTCTTCAGATTATCTATGGCCATGGAAAGGTGGTGTAATGAATGGACGAGCTATTGATTCACACCGAGTTGTTTATCCAATTCCTGCATCAGAACTGGCTTCGAATCCAAATGCAGAACAAAACACAGGCTACTAACCTTTTACAAAAACAGATATGAAGAATATATATAAGATATTCATGCTTTTTGTTGTAATCTTGACTACGCTGTCATCGTGTTCAGAAGACAAGGAGCTTGAAATGATAATGAACCCTGAAGATGTAAATGCGCCATCAATAACGGCACCATCAGCAGGAGAGCAAATTGAACTTTCTCTTGATAATAAAGATGAACTTGCCATGGTCATTCGCTGGAATCGTCCAGATTATGGGGTGGATATAAAAATTGACTTTACGGTTGATATTGATGTTAACAACGGGGATTTTAGTGAACCTATTAATTTAGCAATTACTACTTCGGATTCGCTGGCTTTAACACAAGCAGAATTAAATGAAAAGATTCTTGCATTAGGATTATCAGTTGGAGAAATGAGTGACTTCGATATTCGAATCAAATCTACAGTCAACTATCAAATCCCTGAGGGATACAGCAAAATTGTTACCATTAGTGCGACTCCTTATTCAACAATATTCCCTTCAATTTACATGATTGGAGCAGGAGTTGGAGGATGGGATCCGGCATTAGCTGTAGAGGTAGCTTCGACAGGAGAACCTCAAAAGTACTATACCAAAGCTTATTTTGATTCAGATGGAGATGGTAACTTTAGATTTTTCACTGCTCCTGACTGGGGATCTTCTTATGGAGGATGGGATAAGTTAACAAATTACCCTACTGATCTACTTCAACCAAAAGCTGGTGATGGAGATCCAAACTTCGAATTCATTGGAACAACTGGATGGTATGAGATATGGGTTGACACAAATAGTGGATCTATTGACATGAAGGCAACTACTGAACCTTGGCTTTACTTAACAGGTGACGCTACTCACGGGTGGAACTGGGATAATCCAACTAAAATTAAATGGGTTGGCCATGAAACCTGGGAAGGCGATGTAACTTTCACTCAGAACAATTTCTTTAGATTTTTCGAACAAGCTGATTGGGGACCTATAGGATACGGTCATGACATCCTAACAAATTATGATACTAGCATCATTATTGTTGCTGAAGGTCATGGAGACCCAAACTATCAATTTGTTGCAGCTTCGGGTAGCTATCATGTGGTGGTAAACAAAAGAGAAGCTTCTGTTGTAATTACTGCTAATTAGTAATACACAAATATATTATGAAAGGCCACCAATTAGGGTGGCCTTTTTCAAACCCTAACTTACGAATATTGACAAGTTAGTATATTCTCCCTTTTATAGCAGTATTACTATGAAAAAATTTTACACATATATCCTTCTCGTTTTGCTATTGCTGCCTACAATAGTAAAAGCTCAAATTACAACCAGTCCGGAGTTTCCTATTGTCAATACAGAAATCACAATTACATTCGATTCTTCTAAGGAATCCAGATTGGGCACCTTTTCGGGAGATCTTTATGCACATACTGGTGTAATGATCGAAGGAAAATCAGATTGGCAACATGTAATTGGATCGTGGGGAGATAATTCGGCTCAGCCACAATTAACCAATAACAACGATGGAACTTACACTTTGGTAATTACACCAAACATCACCGATTTTTATTCGGTTTCTGATGGCGAAGTAGTAAGACAAATGGCTTTTGTATTTCGTTCTGCAGATGGCAGTCAACAAAGCAATGACCTTCTTGTAGATGTATACGAAGAAGGCTTAAATGTTACATTTTCGGCTCCTTCACACAATGCAATGATTGCAAAAGATGAGGCTCTTCAAGTTGAGATCAAATCCAATATCAGCGAAAGCCTAAGTTTATATCTTGATGATGTATTGGTTGAAGAAACAACAACAGAACAAGAAATTAATACTACCGTTGCAACTGATATTGCAGGAAATCATGAACTAATTGCAGTAGCAACAGCTGGTAGCGAAGAAGTTCGTGATACCATCCATTTTTACGTTCGCGAAGATGTTGTTTCTGAATCAATGCCTGCTGGAGTGATAGAGGGTATTAATTATATCGATGACAATACAGTAACACTGGTAATGTATGCTCCAGAAAAGGATTTTGCATATGTAATTGGTGATTTTACCAATTGGGAAATTACTAACGATTATCAGCTTAAAAAGGATGAGGATTATTATTGGATTACCATCGACAATCTTACTGCAGGACAAGAGTATGTTTTCCAGTATATTATCGACGGTGATGTAAGAGTAGCAGATCCTTACGCTGATAAAGTATTAGACCCTTGGAATGATCAATACATTTCGGATTCCACATATCCAAACTTAATCCCTTATCCAACAAATAAAACAACAGAAATTGCAAGTGTACTTCAGACCGGACAAACTGCCTTTAACTGGACCGATTCACAATTTACCATGCCTGCCAAAGAAGACCTAGTTATTTATGAATTGCACGTAAGAGATTTTGTTGCAACTGGCGAGATTAAAACTGTTACCGATACACTAGATTATTTGCAAAGTCTTGGAGTTAACGCAATAGAGCTAATGCCGTTTAACGAATTTGAAGGAAACGATTCGTGGGGTTACAATCCATCCTTCTATTTTGCACCTGATAAAGCATATGGTACAAAGGATGATTACAAAGCCTTTATTAACGAATGTCATAAAAGAGGAATTGCTGTATTTATGGATATGGTGTTAAACCATACCTACGGACAATCACCTTTTCTGCGTATGTATTTCGATAATAATCTTAATCAACCAAGCTCTGATAATCCTTGGTACAATCAGAAACACAATTTTGAAAACACTGATGCACATTGGGGCTACGATATAAATCACGAAAGTGAAACTACCCAAAAACTAGTAGACAGAATCAACACTTATTGGATGGAAGAATACCACATTGATGGTTTTCGTTTTGACTTTACAAAAGGGTTTTCAAATAAAACACATCCTAACAGTGGATCGGATGTTTGGGGAAACGATTACGATGCAGACCGTATCAGGCTACTGAAAAGAATGGCTGATGAAATATGGACTGTAAATGCCGAGGCTGTAGTAATATTTGAGCACTTATCAGACAATAAGGAAGAAACAGAACTTGCTAATTATGGTGTTCTGTTATGGGGTAATGCCAATCATGATTACAATGAAGCCACTATGGGATACGATTCTGATTTTAAATGGACGTCGTGGAAAGAAAGAGCTTGGAACGATCCTAATATTGTGAGTTATATGGAAAGTCACGACGAAGAACGACTAATGTATAAAAATCTCACTTATGGAAATTCTGCCGATAATTATGACCTTACAGAATTAAACACTGCATTGGCAAGAGTGGAAGCTGCTGCAGCCTTCTTCTTTACCATTCCCGGGCCTAAAATGATATGGCAATTTGGAGAATTGGGTTACGATGTTTCAATTGATGAGAATGGTAGAGTTGGTCGCAAACCAATTCGTTGGGAGTATTACGACAATACAAATAGAAAAAGATTATATGATGTATTCTCATCGCTTATCGATATCAAAAAAAACGAAGAAGCTTTTGAATCAACTGATTTTACACTAAATACCAACAGTGCTTTAAAGAGAATCGAAATTAACCATGAGGATATGGATGTTCGAGTAATTGGTAATTTTGATGTAATCAAAGGCGAAATCGATCCTAATTTTAGCCAGACTGGAAACTGGTACGATTTTTTTAGTGGACAGGAAATCAGCGTAAGCGATGTAAATGCAAAGATTGTATTAGAACCAGGTGAATACCATATTTACACTACAAAACAACTAACAACACCTGATATTGTCTCGGCTCCTTTCGCTTCTAATGTTGCGATTAGTGGAACATATAGAGAAGATGAAGTAGTAACAGCAAGTTACACTTATTCAGATGTCAACGATGATTTGGAAGGAACATCTGTTTATCAATGGTATAGAGCAGAAGATGCAAATGGCACAAACGAAGAAGCTATAGCTGGAGCTACTGACTTAACTTACACTTTGGCTAGAGCTGATAGAGCAAACTTTGTTCGCTTTTCGGTGACTCCAGTGGCACAAACTGGCGAACTGTTAACCGGCAATATCGTTTATAGCGCTTATAGTGATGAAATTGCCTACTCAACAGGAATAGATGATATATTGGCAAAAGAACTAAAACTGTATCCTAATCCGGTACGAGATATTCTTTACTTATCTAATATGAATAATGTGAGTAATATTCATATTTATACGATTCAAGGTAAGATTGTAAGAATCATAGCTACACCAGATTCATCGGAAGAAATCAACTTGAGTAATTTAGCAAGTGGTACTTATTTGATGGTATTTGAGATGACTGACAAATCGAAATTGACCAAAAAAATAATAAAGCAATAATTAAGTTTTCTTTATAGTTTATAGATCAGTAAAACTCCCGTAAACATTTCTCTATGCAAACGGGAGTTTTTTATTATTTAATTGTAAGCTCTAATCGATACCTTATTTCAGACTCATTAGGTTGCATGATTAGCTTATATTCTCCCGGAGTTAAGGGGTCATCAGGCATAGATACCTTAAATACAAAAGGAGATTCGGCATAGTTACCGATTTGTTCTCGAACCAATTGGTCTTCTGCATTTAATATTTTCAAGCTCAATTTGGTATTCACAAACTGTTTGAGATGGAATTGAACAAATACATTTTCAGATTCTGAATAGTAATATTCCTGATCGGCTCCCATGAATTCTTCTCTTTCCTGTTTATTATTTTCGTTTAAATCGATAAAGCCAGTGAAGAAGAAAAATCCTTCCTGCCCTTTTGTAAACTCAGGAGCCAAATTTTCTACATTCTCTGTTACATTCATTGGCATTTGTGGAACATCCAGACTTGTTTCGGCCACCTCTTCAGGTACAGGAATCTCTTCTTCCGCTTCCTCTGCCTCCGGTTTAATTGTTTCCTCTGCCTGTTCACTGGCAACCACATCATCCGTTTCCATAAGATTCGAAGTGGTATCTCCGATTTGTACCAACAAACGATATTGTTTTGGTGCTTTTACACCAAAAGAGGCGGTTATCATATATTCTCCTTCAGGAACGGTTTTAAGAACCCTTAAGAATTGATTTCCTATATTAATGGTATCTTCTTTCATGGTATAATGCTGCAAACTATCCATTGTAGCAATATTCATTGCCAGCATATCATAGGTAGAGTTCCATATCTGGTAAACAACCTGGTTGTCATTCATTGGAAGATTTAATCCCACCTCAAAATCCACTTTGCCAAGTTCAAACTGCCGCTCATCCAGACCAATTACCTCTGCACTATCCAACCTCATATCGCCATCCTCATCAATCCATTCTTTAAAAAGATGAAAACTTTCGGGCAGTAGTTTCTTCCTAATTTTAGCAAATGCATTTCCATTGGGTTCCTTAATCATGAAATTGATTTGATATGTTTTACCCGATTCGGCCGGATTAACAGTCATGATATATTCTCCAACCGGCAGAAAAGCATCAAAATTTGAATAAGTAAACAGAGGTTTTGTGGTATAATTTCTACGAACCGTTCGAATTAAGTTCCCACTGGTGTCCCAAATTCTAAGTTTTAGATTTGTACCTTCTTTTATAGAAGGATCATTTAAGGAGGCACTAATGGATTCTCCTTTGGCAAATGATTTTTTCCCAAGACCAAAAAACTCATTCTTTTCAACGATCTCATTTTCGTTTAAATCTACCCATTTGTTGTAGGCAAATAAACCAATGGGAATTCCATTTTTGTAAGTTTTTTCTTGTTCCTGTACCTCTACCTGATTGGCAGAATCAATTTTGTCGATTGCCAAAGAGTCTTTTATAATTTGTTCTTGTGCACTTGTAATTCCGGTTGTGCCAACCAATATGGCAAGTATCAAATAACACCTACCAATAATACTTTTTTTCGTCTTGTATATCATGGCATTTGGTTTAAAGCTGAAAAATATAAGAATTGCTGTCTATTTAAATACGTTTTAAATAGTGTAGATGTTTTATCCTTAAGCCCGTACTTTGACGAAAGAAGGCATAAAAATGGTTAAAAAAACTTAAAGAGTATTAAACGACCTTCGTTCTACCTAAACACCTCTTATACAAGATTTAGTAATTGGATGGTAACGGTAGTCCCCTTTCCTTCTTCCGATTCCAGTTTGATGTTTCCATTGTGCAAACGCATGATTTGACGAGCAATACTTAGTCCAATTCCTGAACCCTCCTCTTTTGTAGTAAAGAATGGCACAAAAACATTCTTCATATGCATGGCAGAGCTTCCACAACCATTATCTCTAATGCTTATTTCAAAACATCCTTCTTGATTTTTCTTACTCAAAGCTTTCTGCTTACAAGCAGCCGGTTCTGCCAAAGCCCGCAGAGTCACACCAATATAACGTGAGTTCGACGTAAAATTCTATCCCAAATATAACTTTCTGTGGATAGAATTTTAAGTCGAACTGACGTTATAATAAAGCACAAATAGATACTTTTGATTTAAAAATAGTATTACTCAAACTCAGTTTGTTACTACCACTTATTAAAGCTCTTACTGCAATAATTGAAAGTTCTTACTAGTACTTTTAAAAGTGGTTACCAGAACTTTATTAAGTTGTTACTAGAACTTTGCAAAGTGGTAGGTACTACTTTTAAATATTCCAGGTACTACTTTTAATTGTTGTAGTAAGAACTTGTTTAAATTGATACTACCAGTAATCCAAAACAGAATTTAAAGACAAATAAAAAGTGCCATTCCACAGGGAATAGCACTTTTAGCTTGCGTGTTAAAAATATAATAGAGAAAACTTTATACTAATTTTTTCTTTGGCTTTTGTGTTCTTAACATCTCTATGGTTTTCTTGTCAAGTTTAGATTCTTTCTCTCTGGGCTGAGTGATATCAGCTGTAGATTGAGAAGAATCGCCACCCATACTATACAAACCTTTTAATAACATTTCTTTTTTCTCCTCTTCAGGAATCGCATCGTAAGCTGCTTTTTTCTCATCGATGATACGTTGTTTTTCTGCTTCTTCTGCCTCTAGCTTGGCATTGTAAGCATCAGCCTTTCTGTTTTTTAAGAATGGACCTGCTACAGTTGGGAATAGTTCCAACAACAACATTTCTTTCTCGTTTTCGGCAAGCTTAACTCCTCCCAACTCGTGTAAAACCGGGTTATCGGGCGATTGATATTTGCTCACATCAAAATCGGTAGCTTCACGTTGTCCACAAATCTTCTGACGATACTCAGGATCTATTTCAATTGGCGTTTCACCATATTCCCCTTTTACAAGGTTAAAGAATTGATTGTTTACGTTTGTATATGGAGCTTTACCGCTATTTACATCCAGAACGTAGTTAACCGCCTGTACACCTACAATTTGCGACGATGGTGTTACCAATGGAGGACATCCGGCAGCTACACGAACCTCAGGTACTTTTTCCAATACCCTTGGCAGAAGATCTTCAAGCCCCAGGGCTTTTAGCTGTGCCAACATATTGGTATACATACCACCTGGTATCTCAGCTGCTTTTACCTCTTCATTGGGTGCAGGGAAATTAAAGAATTTCTCGATTGCATGACAAGTTGCCAACAATTCTTCTTCTTTATCGGCTTTAGCCAATTCTATTGCTTTATCGAATAGTGCATCAATCTCTTTTGGAAGATAATCAGCAGTGATATCAAACTCAATTGGGAACATTTTGTAGGAGTCGAACTCAGCAATACGCTCACGAATGCCTTTTAATTCTTTGTTGATGGCAACTACAGAATCAAGATTTACTCCTGTATCCAATCCTAATTTATCAGCAAAAATCTGAATAATTTCGAATGACGGAGCAGCAGGGCCTCCTGCAAAATTGAGCATACAAGTATCAACCACATCAACCCCATTCACAATAGCCATTACAACAGCACCTAAACCATAACCCGGAGTACAGTGGGTATGAAAATCAACCGGAAGGTTTATTTCTTCTTTCAAACGCTTCACGATTTTACCTGACAATGATGGCGGAATCAATCCTGCCATATCTTTAACGGTAATCATATCCGCTCCAAGCGATTCCATTTGTTTGGCCTTGTTTACAAAATAGTCAACATCAAATATCTTTTTAGGCAATTTCTTACCTGATAACAGTGCTTTCCATCTTTGCTTTTGGGTGAATTTAGGATCTACCGTATAACACACGGCACAGTCGGCAATACCGCCAGCCTCTTTCATATACTTAATGGTAGTTTCCATGTTCTTCACATCGTTTAAACAATCGAATATTCGCATGATTCCCAATCCTGATTTCACAGCATTTTTGTTAAAGCCTTCGATCACAGCTTCAGGATATGGTGAGTAACCAAACAGGTTTCTGCCACGCGATAATGCAGTAAGGTGCGAAACATCACCAATCACCTCTTTAATCGATTCCAAGCGATGCCAAGGATCCTCGTTCAAGTAGCGCATTACTGAATCAGGAATTGCACCACCCCAAACCTCAAGAGCATAGAAATTAGCATCTTTATATAATGGAAGTACTTTTTCGATTTCGTGCTGAGGCACACGAGTTGCAAACAGCGATTGCTGACCATCGCGCAAAGTTAAGTCGCGAATCTTAAGTTTGCCTGTCCTTTTAATTGCTGCTCTTTCTGCTGCTATTTTCTTACGATTTTCTTCTCTTTTAGCCTCAAACTCAGCCTTGCGTTTCCCTTCGAGATATCCTTTTGCCACCAATGGGAACAGTTCAAGTAACATGTACTCCTTATCGTTAACTGCCAATTTTACATTAGCGTATTGTGGTAAATTAGGATTTTCAGGTGCCTGATATTTACTTACATCGTAATCTTCTCTCTCGGCCTTGCCTGTAATTTTCTCACGAAATTCAGGAGCAATATCAATAGGAGTTGTTCCGTATTCGCCTTTTACCAAGCTAAAGAATTGGTTCGAAACATTTGTATAGAACGGACGACCCGAGTTTTCGTCGATAACACAGTTTACCGCCTGTACACCTACAATTTGAGAAGAAGGGGTTACCAATGGCGGACAACCAGCGTCCAAACGTACCACTGGTACTACTTCTAACACTCTCTCAAGCAGGGTTTCCAAACCTAAAGCTTTCAACTGGTTTAGCATGTTTGTGTACATACCACCGGGAATTTCGGCTTTCTTAACCATTTCGTTAGGAGCCGGGAAATTAAAATATTTTTCAATTGCATGACAAGCATCCAATAGCTCAGCCTCTTTATCAGCTTTAGCATATTCCAGAGCCTCATCAAATAATTTATCGATATCGGCAGGAAGCTTATCTTTTGTAATATCAAATTCTATTGGGAATTGCTTGTAGCTATCAACCTCGGCCA
This sequence comes from Marinifilum sp., assembly GCF_965230805.1. Taxonomy (NCBI): domain Bacteria; kingdom Pseudomonadati; phylum Bacteroidota; class Bacteroidia; order Marinilabiliales; family Marinifilaceae; genus Marinifilum; species Marinifilum sp. The sequence goes on from NZ_OZ246019.1 coordinate 872,697, forward strand.
ATGCATTTTTACGAATCTCTTTCAAGATTTTGTTGATTTCAACCACACTTTTCGCATCACCATCCAATTCAATGTCCATTTTCTGACAGAACAAATAGATCAATTCGTAAGCAGGAGCAGCCGAACCACCTGCAAAGTTCATGATATTTGTATCGATGATATCAACACCATTTACAATTGCAGCTAAAGCTGATGCCAATCCGTAACCTGGAGTAGAGTGCGAATGGAAATCAACAGGAATACTCAATTCTTCTTTAAAGCGACGAATAATCTCACCTGCACGAGAAGGTGAAGCCAAGCCGGCCATATCTTTCAAAGAAATCATATCTGCTCCAAGAGCTTCTAAGTTCTTTGCCATGTCAACAAAGTAATCGATATCAAAAATTTGATCCGGAAGGTTTTTAAGGGTTAACCTTTCCAAGTCTTCTTTTTTCTCAGGAAACTTTGAATCTACCGTATAACAAACAGCACAATCGGCCATACCACCAGCTTCTTTCACATACTTAATGGTAGACTTCATATTTTCGATATCATTTAAACAATCGAAAATACGCATAATGCCTAAACCCGACTTTACGGCTTGTGTATTAAAGTTTTTGATTACGGATTCCGGATAAGGACTGTATCCAAAAAGGTTACGTCCTCGAGATAAGGCAGTAAGTTTGGAAACATCACCAATTACCTCCTTAATAGACTCCAATCGGTACCATGGATCTTCATTTAAATAACGCATAACAGAATCTGGTACAGCACCACCCCAAACTTCCATTGCATAAAAGTTTGCTTTTTTATATAGGTGCAAAACTTTTTCTATCTCTGCCTGTGGCATTCTGGTAGCAAAAAGAGATTGCTGACCATCCCTCAACGTTAGATCTCTAACTAATAATTTCCTTTTTTTCATCCCTGACTTCTTAAATCTTTATAACAAATTTACTCGAGAGAGTTCCTTTTTATTTAATCCTCAAATCTAAGATTTGTTAATTGATGCATCAAAAATAAAAACAAATATTTAATGGAGAGATTTTTCGGTATTCCCTGCAATATGTTGTACAATATCATCTGTTTGGGATTGAATCACTCAATCTATTTATTGATTTTTTTCTTTAATAATATCGTCTAAAACTCGCAATCGATAACAAAAAGTACAATCTACTTATGTCATTTATAAAAAAGTGTAGCAAAAATGTACAACTTAACAAGTTCTGCAACACACCTCCATCAACTTAACCGACTACAACTACTGTTAATATAAATCCCAAGCAAATCAGCCATCAACCCAATGCAAATGCAAACAAAAACTGCTCTAAAACATAAATCAATTGGGTTTCTTGATACAAATCAGAAGTACATCCCATACCGGTAAATGATAACTTGTAACAATTCATTGGGTAGTTTCTCGTCACATTTTATCAGAAAAATTCGCAAAAGTTGCTTACTTTGGGCTGTTAATTTTATAAACTTTCGATTCTAAATATAGCTTAGAATCAATTAAAAATATGCCTTGTGAGTATTATTGGACAGTATGCCGAATTAAAAGTTGCCAAATTGGTTGACTTTGGAGTGTTTTTAGAAGGTGAAGATGAAGCTTTAATCTTGTTACCCAATCAATATGTTCCTCCAAAAACTCAAATTGATGACAAGATTAAAGTATTTATATACAGAGATTCGGAAGATCGGATTATTGCAACTACACTAAAGCCCAAAGCAACTGTTGGCGAATTTGCAGTTCTTAAGGTAAAATCGGTAACCAATGTTGGGGCTTTCTTAGATTGGGGACTTGCAAAGGATCTTTTGGTACCATTTAGCGAGCAAAGGGATAAAATGCAGGTAGATCTTTCGTACCTGGTTTATATTTATCTGGATAATGCTACCGGTAGAATTGTTGCAACAGCTAAAGTTGAAAGAATCCTTCGCGACAATGAAATATCATATCAAGAGGGTGATGAGGTGGAAATCTTAGTGGGAAAGAGAAGTGATCTGGGTTTCCAGGTTTTAATTAATGATGACGCCTTAGGTATGGTGTACAAAAATGAAATATTTGGCCATCTGAAAATTGGAGATAAAAGAAAGGCATACATTAAGAAAATTCGCCCTGATGGCAAGATTGATATAAGTCTTCAGCAGCAGGGTTACGCAAACGAAGTTCCAAAATCAGGCCAACAAATTCTAGACCTACTGAAAGAAGAGGAAGGCTTTCTTCCTTTAAATGATAAAAGTTCTCCGGAAGACATCTACTATTCTCTGAAAATGAGCAAGAAAAACTTTAAAAAAGCAATTGGCCTTTTATACAAGCAAAAACTAATCACAATTGAAGATACAGGAATTTACCTTGTTCAATAAACCATGTTCCGTAATACATTTTTACTAGATATATCTAACCTAAATAAATACCATAAATGAAAAGATTTATGAACTGCATGCTGGTAGGGCTCTCTATACTTATAGCAGGCAACATTTCAGCACAAGACAAATCAGATTGGAAAGCCGGCGTACCAGAAGGTTGCACAAGCATCACGCTTGGCAAGCAAGCAACTGTTGATGGATCGGTAATCACATCTCATACAGATGACAGCCACAGAACAAGAGCTTGGATGGATGTTACTCCTGCCCAAACTCATAAAAAAGGAAGCAAATTCGCTTTGTATGAACGGTCGGCATACGATAGTTTAGCAATGCCAACCTACCAGCACAAGAAAATTGGAGAGATTGATCAGGTTGATAAAACCTATCAGTTTTTAAATACTGCCTATCCTTGCATGAACGAAAAACAGTTGGCAATAGGAGAATCTACCTTTGGTGGTCGCAAAGAATTATTCTCAAAAAAGTGTTTAATCGATTGCCAGCGTTTGCAACAATTAATGCTGGAACGATGCAGCACAGCACGCGAAGCAATTCAACTGGCAGATGATTTGCTAATGAAATATGGCTGGAGAGATTATGGTGAATGCTTGACTATTGCAGACAAAAAAGAGGTGTGGCACTTCGAAGTTGTAGGACCTGGAGAAGGTAAAGTTGGTGCAGTTTGGGTGGCTCAACGTGTTCCTGATAATCACATCTCGGTAAATGCAAATGCCAGTACCATAAAAGAAATTGATCTAAAAGATTCTGATTACTTTATGGCTTCGAAAAACATCTACTCAGTTGCCAAAGAAAATGGATGGTGGAAAGAAGGAGAAGTTTTTAAATGGAATTATGCTTATGCTCCTAAAAGCAGGCTATCAATGGCTTCTCGCAGAAGAGAATGGAGAGTGCTTTCACTAGCTGCTCCTTCCTTACAATTAGATGCCAACGATAAAGACTATCCTTTCTCGGTTAAACCGGATGATAAAATCAGCATGGAAAAACTGGTGGAGATCTTTAAAGACTACTACGAAGGAACTCCATATAATTTTGTGAAGAACATCAAGCAAGCAGACAAAGATGGTAAGGAAGTTTTATCGCCATTTGCAAATCCTTTTATGCCTTATGATATGAACCGATTATTTAGAGTAAACGGTGGTTGGGGCGAGCTTGGCGAAAGAACCATTGCACGATGGTATACCATGTACGCAACCATTATTCAGTGTCGCGATTGGTTACCCGATGAAGTTGGAGGAATTGTTTGGTTGGCACAAGATAATGTTGCGACTTCAATATATATTCCTGTTTATGCCGGCACAAGCGATTTGGCGCAATCATATAAAGTAAAAGCTCGCAGAACGGGCTATACTCGTAAATCGGCTTGGTGGGCATTCAACCGACTTGGTACACTAACTGCACAACGTTGGGGTGATATGAGGCATGATGTTGATGCAGTATTTGTTCCATTACAAAAACAATATTTTGAAGAACAATCAATAATTGACGAGGAAGTTTTAAAACTAAATAAGAAAAAAAGAAGTGACTATCTTACACAAAGAAGTATTTTATTAGGCAAGGAAGTGGTCGAAAAAGCTTGGGAAATTGGCGATAGCCTATGGACCAAATACGATGAAAAGTTCTAAAGATCCATAACAAATTATACATTTCAAAAGTCTAGGCATATAAATGCTCAGATTTTTGTTGTTTTATTAATAATCATTTATTACTTTTAATTAACAATCTGATTTTATAAATGTTTAATCTTACCCCCATACAATCATTAAACTTTAGCCAAGTTGAACAAAAACACAAAATACATCATCACCCCTAAAGATATTATCAAAAGGTTTTTTGTTGCACTAAGCATGATCATCGTAATATTTACGGCATCGTTCTGGTTGCTGTACAGTCAGCAAATTGAAACTGCTAACAAGGATCATTTGGAGCAATTAAGAATGCAGATTATAAAATCAAAAAAGGACTATCTTAAAACTGCTATTAATCGTACCATTCAGGAAATTGAACTGATTGAAGAATACTACTCCAATATCCATAATAATGATACAATAGATATAGAGCACAAGGTAAAAAAACACATTAAAAATCATATTAAAAAAACTATATTAATTGATTCGGGATACATATGGATTAACAAAATACTAAACTATGATGGTGGCGATAATTATGCTCTTAGAGTCGTTCATCCTAATTTACCGGAAAAAGAAGGGCATTTACTTTCTACCCATACTTCTGATATTAAAGGCAACAAACCATATTTATGGGAATTAGAAGGCATCAAACAAAAAGGTGATCTATTCTCCACCTATTGGTTTAAAGAGTCTAAAACCAATCATATCTCACAAAAACTTACCTATGCAAAACTTTATAAAAAGTATGATTGGGTAATCGCAACAGGAATAAATTTGAATGATATTGATCTACTTATTGAAGCCGAGTTAAAACACAACAAAATTCTTAAAACAAGACGAAACAACATTACCCTTTTAATAGTTGGCATTGCCCTAATCTTTACTTTTCTGATTGCCATTCTGCATAACAAACGACTAATCAGATTATTTAATTTTTATACCAAAGAAGTTGAAAGCAGAGAAAAATCACTCCAGGAAATAAACGATTCACTCGAACAAATCATTCAAAAAAGAACCTCTGAATTGAATGAAAGCAGGAATAGATACCGAGCAATTTTCAGAAACAATCAATCAATAATGCTTCTTATTGATCCGAATGACGGACAAATAATTGATGCCAATAATGCAGCTGTTCGATTCTATGGCTACGACTATAAAAGCTTAACATCTTTGCCAATAAGCAAGATAAATATGCTACCCAAAGATCGATTATTAAAAGTCTTAAAATCCACTGCTAAAACCAGTTCAATACACATATTCCAACATAAACTTTCCAATGGAGATGTAAAAGATGTGGAAGTTTACTCCGAAGCAATGCTGATTAATGGGAAGAAACTTCTTTTTTCAATTGTTCACGACATATCGGAACTCAGAAAAACCAAACAAGAACTATTAATTGCCAAAAAGAAGGCTGAAGAAAGCGATGCATTAAAAACAGCTTTCTTAGCAAATATGAGTCATGAAATTCGCACACCTTTAAACTCTATTTTAGGCTTTACTGATTTAATATCTAACCCCAACAATTCTGAGGATCAAATCACTCTCTTTACAAAAATTATAAATAGATCCGGCGAACAGCTTATGCGTATAATTGATGATATTATTGACATCTCTCACATAGAATCAAATCAATTAAGCTTATCAATGGAAGAGGTAAATGTTAATGAATTAATCATTGAGATTGCCAATATATTTAAAAACACATTAACATGTAAAAAAGATAAGGCTGTTGAACTCCGTATAAATATCCCAAACAAATTCAAAAACTATAAAATAAATACGGATATCGTTCGCTTCACACAAATTTGTAATAATCTACTGGGAAATGCTTTAAAATTTACCAATAAAGGATATATCGAGATTGGTTACTCTTGTAAACATGATTCTTTAGAATTTTACGTAAAAGATACTGGCTGTGGAATTCCTCAAAACCAGCTTGACCTGATATTTGAAAGGTTTACCCAGGTAATTCATAATGAATATAAGGAAGGCAATGGCCTTGGATTAAGTATCACTAAGGGATTGGTAAATTTGTTAGGAGGTAAAATGAACCTCATTTCAGAAGTAAATGTAGGTTCAACATTCTTTTTCACCATTCCGTTTACAGCGATTATTCAGGTAGAAGATTAAACAAGCCTTGGCTAAACTAATTTTTCCGCTCCAGTTCCTTTAAATTCTCCATCTTTTTTGTGGTAAGATAAGAATTGATATCACCAAGATGTTCTTTTACTCGCTTGTTGCCAAACTCATATACCTTATCAACCAAACCATCCAAAAAATCTCTATCATGAGAAACAACAATCAAAGTACCATCAAAATCCTTTAATGCAGACTTAAGAATATCTTTGGTCTTCATATCCAAGTGATTCGTTGGCTCATCCAGAATTAAGAGATTTACAGGTTCGAGCAACAGTTTAATCATTGCCAAACGTGTTTTCTCACCGCCCGACAGCACTTTCACCTTTTTAGTAGAATTATCACCCCCAAACATGAAAGCACCTAAAATATCTTTGATTTTAGTTCTGATATCTCCTTTGGCTACATGATCGATGGTTTGAAAAACAGTTAATTCCTCATCCATAAGCGATGCCTGATTTTGCGCAAAATAGCCTATCATTGTATTGTGACCCAAACTTAGGCTTCCGCCATGCTTAATCTCCTGCATAATTGCTTTTACCAAGGTAGATTTCCCTTCACCATTTCTACCCACAAAGGATACTTTTTCTCCTCTTTCCAATGTCAGATTTACATTCTCGAACACCAAATGATCATCGTACGATTTACTTACTTCCTCCATGATAACAGGATAATTTCCTGATCGAGGCGAAGGTGGAAATTTTAATCGCAAAGCAGATGTATCTTCCTCGTCAATCTCCACAATTTGGAGCTTTTCTAGCATTTTAACACGAGATTGCACTTGCAGAGTCTTAGAATAAGTTCCCTTAAATCGCTCGATAAAAGCCTTATTCTCGGCTATCATTTTTTGCTGCTCATCGTAAGCCTTTTGCTGATGAGCTCTTCTCTCCTTTCTCAATTCCAAATACTCCGAATAAGTTGCCTTGTAATCGTAAATACGCCCCATGGTAATTTCGATGGTTCTGGATGTAATTCGGTCTACAAATGCGCGGTCGTGAGAGATAAGCATTACTGCCTTCCCCGAGTTAATCAGAAAATCTTCCAACCATTGAATCGATTCGATATCCAGGTGGTTGGTAGGCTCATCCAAAAGAATCAAATCAGGCTTTTGCAAAAGAATCTTTGCCAGTTCAATTCTCATTCTCCATCCACCACTAAACTCACTGGTTGGGCGAGTAAAATCATCTCTCTCAAAACCTAGTCCGATTAGTGTTTTTTCTACCTCTGAATCGTAATTGGTTTCTTCAATAGAGTAAAACTTTTCACTTAAAGTAGATACATCTTCAATCAGCTTGTAATAGCTCTCCGATTCGAAATCAGTTCTTGAAGCCAACTCAGCATTCATCTCTTCAATCTGCTTCTCCATTTCGAAAATGTGAGCAAAAGCCTGAGCAGTTTCCTCAAAAACAGTTCTGGTATTCGAAGTCATTAAATGCTGAGGAAGGTAAGCTATTGTTTTATCTTTTGGTGTTGAAACACGACCTCGGGTTGGTGTATCAACTCCTGCAATAATTTTTAGAAGTGTTGATTTTCCTGCTCCATTTTTTCCCATAAGAGCAATCCTATCCTTCTCATTAATCACAAAAGAAATATCCTTAAACAAGCTTGTTCCACCAAACTCAACAGCTAATGAATCTACAGTAATCATCTTTACAGTTTTATTGAGCCGCAAAGATAATTATACCATTTACATATCAAAACATCTTTAATTTGAGCATACCCTTGCTCTCGGTAGTAGCACACCCTTGCTCTCGATAGAAGCACACCCCTGCTCTCGATAGGAGCATACCCTTGCTCTCGATAGAAGCATACCCATGCTCTCGGCGGTAGCATGCCCCTGATCAAATCGATAAACGGAAATCAACTCAAGAATTCACCTTATTTTGCATTAGTTTTTCTACCACCCATTTGTTGGTAACACTTTTGGGACGAATGATGGGTTGCCCCATGCCCTGAGCCAGAACATTCTGTGCTCAAAAGCCCAAAACTCTTGAAACTCCGAATAAAACCGTGTAATAATCAAACTGATTCAATCCATACTTATACAGTAAGGATCCTGTGGCTGCATCTACATTTGGCCAAGGATTAGCTACCTTTCCTCCTGCAAAATTCTGATCCATTTCACCCTTTAATTGAGTGAGGCTATTCTTAATTTCATTTCTTAAAATGGACATATCCAACAACTTTAAACCGTAACGAAACCAAAACAGAATTATGCATTACTGCATTTTTAATAGACAAAGGGAGTCTCTTTAGTTTACGAAAAATCAGACAGATTAGCTATTAAATAGCTTATTTGCTAATCATGAAACCGAACGCATTAACCATATTTATTTGTCGGCAAGATTACATTTACCCAGGTTTAGCAACTCCTTAACACTTTATCCAGTGCAATAATTCTATCTTAGGGTAATAGTAAAATCATTTTAAATAATAGTACAATGGAAAAAAGAAATAAAATTATTTACTGGGTTGCAACCGGATTACTTACTGCCTTAATGTTAATGTCAGCAAGTATGTATTTTATGAATTACGAAATGGTAAGCGCTACATTTAATAATTTAGGATTCCCAAAATTTGTAATTTATCCTTTGGCAATTGCCAAGCTTTTGGGTTTGCTTGCCATACTATCAAATAAATCGAAACTGTTAAAGGAATGGGCTTACGCCGGATTTTTCTTCGATTTTATATTGGCCTTTTTTGCACATATCATTGCTCAGGATGGAGAGTTCGCTCTGGCACTCGTTGCAATCATATTATTGGTAGTATCGAGAATATACGATGGAAAAGTTTACAAATAAAGATAAAGCTCTCGTGATAAATTTCAGAATCACCCAAAGAAACAGAACTTTTAATAATATTTTGATTTAATGGTTTTTCTGAATACAAATATAAATAAAAAGCATCCCAAAATCGGGATGCTTTCATAATACAGGCTCTGTTTGTATTTATTATTATTTTACGTCGAACTCACGTTATTTAACTGCAACAACTAAATATTTTGAAGCTTTCCAGAATTCTTCAGGGTTTAAGATTGTAATTGCTTCAATCTCTTTCTCATTTCCTTCAATTTTATATGAATTGCTTGGGTGAGAAGTTACCAGGCTAACTTTTTTACCAGATACCGGAATACTTGTAGTCTGAGTAATGTCAATCTCGTTAAAGTTTTCGGGATTAATTCTTTGATTCAATTTATTGGTTGCGCCAATTCCTAACAATCCTCCTTCGCTGGTAACCACTTGTTTCATTTTTAATTCCTTGATATCACCAATCACATAATGAGCAGTGTGCAAGTCAGAGGTTTGATCTTCAATAATCTTGGTTTTACTCTCATTCTCAGTATTTAAAGCTACAACTGTACCATTCAATTCCGTTACTTGTCCGTTTAAGTTTTCAACTTCAACGTTTAACTGAGCAATCTGATCGGACAATGCTGAAATAGAAGCATCCTTCTCTTCAATTTGTGTTTTTAAACCCGCAACCAACTTCTTTAGTTTTGAGTTTTGATACCAGCTATTCTTCAATTTCTTGTCAAGACTCTCGATCTTGGCTCTGTTTTCTTCCAACAACTCACGAACAAGGTTCAAATCATTTACCATCTGCTCTTTCTGTCCTACTGAAGGATTTTCGTCGGCATTCACAGAAATGATATGCTCTTTTTCTTTAATGATATTCAAATTCGCAGCGATAACATCAAACGATTCTACAAACTCGTCGATAGTAGAATCTTTATCCTGAGCCATTTGTGTCAACTGTTGATTTTGTTGACGAAGTTGTTTTAATTCTTTTTGGTTACAAGCTGTAAAAAATGGTAACACTAATAATGCAAATACTAACTTTCTCATAATTCTTAATTTTTAAACAGGTTTACATCAATTCAAATTCACAAATACCATATGAGAATACTGTGCCGTATTGTTTTTACCATCTCACAAGAATACATCTATAATAAGATTAACAACTGATAATGTGTACACTTAGGAGTTTTTATTATTTGGCACAACAGTTAAATGAAATATTAAAAAACATTAAACTTGTAGTAAAGTTTCCACACTTTGTAGAAATCCGTTCTACAATAAAACTTTACCAGGACAGGCTGGAGGGATACCCCTTCGAAAAACATTCAAAGGCAATCGATTTTAATTTCATTTTTTTGTGAGCTGAGACAACCAAGCTCCTCACAAATGTGCATTTAATAGTCTATTCTATTTCAATGGGAATTTAAGGAGAAAACTGGCTTTTCTCTGTTGCAGGTGAGCAAGAAATACAAGTACATGAAATCATAAAGCTGGTATTAATACAAATCCCGGCAGTACTCTATCAACTCATTTGCATCCTTATATTTTTTTGCTGCATCAATTAGCAAGAATTTCTTTTCTAAATCGCCCAATGCACCCGCACTTGTACAAACTCGCAAGTGTTTTTCACCAACTACGTCTGCCCCATATTCAGCAGCAATATGCCCGCAAACCAAACTTTTTAAAGGCTGATCCTTACGATCCGAACTTGCCAACTCTAACAGCTCATCAACATACTTGTGGTATTGATCTCCGAACTGTTTTTCATTGCCATTCATTAAAATATCCCACAAATAATCTCCCTTTTTAGTGTTCATAAAATCTGAACCAATTTGAGGATCATATTTTTTAATGTTTTCAATATGCTTCCTAAACTCATCTTGATGATTGAAATTCTTCAAGTAATCCAAATTGAACTTCTCTTCTGCACCATAGCGATTGGAAGCCCCTGTATGGTTGATTAAAACTCCTCCCTGTGTTCGCAACATCAATGGCATATTCATGAAGAACTCAATTACTTCTATCCTACATTTAGCAATTCGGTATTCGAACCAGGTAGTAAACTCCAAATGCCCTTTAGCCAAAGGGATATGATAGATATGTACGAACTCATGATTTCCTAACAAACAAATCACATCACTTTCGGGCTGATTCGCTTTTAAACCCATCAGCTCCTCTATTATTTCAAGCGATTCATCCTTTTGTTTTCCCGGATAGGCATGTACCAAATCCCCTAGAAAAACCAGATAATCTGCCTTCCCTTTCTTTTTTAACTGTTTGTAGGTCTTTTGTATTTGTCTGAAGTCGTATCCATTGCCATGCAAATCAGATACAATCATTAGCTTTCCACCTGAAATATCTCGAATCATTCAAAGAAAATTATATAATAAATCCACTGCAAAAGTTCAATAAATTTTATAAATTAAAAAATGTGAACAAATGTAATGTTGAACCTTCTAAATCTAATTCCATATGCTTGAGAAATTACTTAAAAATACCAAAGATTATTTCTGGAGACTAAACCACGACGGAGATGTTATTTTGGGTAGTTCTGATATTGAACCAAAGGCCAAAATAACTTTTACCATCACTAAAAAGTGGGCAAATATTGCTCCCATAGTTGAAGACAGCCCAGGCAATTACATTGGCAAATCGGAGAACTTTATGAAAAAAAGTAATGAATATGAACTGATCACAGATCTTGTAAAAGAGGTAAAAATCTATCTTAAAGATGATCCTAAAATAGATCATGAAAAATGCCTTAAAAACACCATGAAACTATTACAAGATTATTATAACATGAGTTCAACGTAAAATTCTATCCACAGAAAGTTATATTTGCGATAGATTTGCATTAAAAATTTGGAAAGAATAGCGGGCTATTTTGAGGAATTTTTAATGTGAAGATGTCGTAAAGAGAACTTTCCATTATGTGTTTGCATGCTTTCGGCATAAACCTCCTCAAATCTTCTTGAAATATCCCGATATTCCTTCGAAAATTTGATAAAATTTCTACTCAAAATCAGATCAAACTGTGAACGAATTTTACGTCGAACTCACGTTATTATAACTAAATCTTCTTTATGCCTAAATCAGTTTTAATATCAGTACTCATTTTAATGGTATTCATCAATAAGCTAAGTGCACAAACCACAAAGAAACTCGATGTGGGTGACCACTTTCCTACAATTGAGGGAGAACTTCTTTCTTCAAAAAAAATTAGTTTGCCCGAACATTGTAAAGGAAAAATCTCTTTACTAATTGTAGCATTTAAACGTGGAACCCAAGCTCAAATTGATACCTGGACAAAAGCCATATTGCAAGAGTTTGGCATGCAGGAAGAGTTCCGTTTTATCGAAATACCAATGATTAGTAATTTCTATTCCTGGATATCGAACTATATCGATAATGGAATGAGGAAAGGCATTGTGCAATCTATGCACCAGAATGTGATGACATATTATGGTCCGCTAGATGATTATTACAAATATTTTGGTGTGGATGACAAAAAGCAATGTTATGTCTTTCTTCTAGACCGCAAAGGTAAAATTCGGTTTATTGATAAAGGAGAAGCCGAATCGCACAAATTAGTATTGCTAATCAATGAAGTAAAAAAACTCCTTCAACAATAAATTTCCTTTTGCTTTTTGCTCTGATGTTTTGATGAGAAAACTTACTTTTACGTTTTCAATCAAAAATCGAACAAGGATGAACAAAAGAGGTTTCGCAAGCGATAATTTTTCTGGCGTTTTACCGGAAGTTTTAGAAGCAATTCACAAAGCCAACGAAGGTCACGTAATGGCCTACGGTGGAGACCCCTATACTACTTCGGCAATAAATCAATTCAAACAATTATTTGGTGATCAAATTGATGTTTATTTTGCCTTTAATGGCACAGGAGCCAACGTAATTGCCTTGTCAACATTAACACAATCCTATCATTCTATTCTTTGTCCTGCAAGTGCGCACATTCAGGTTGATGAATGCGGTGCTCCCGATAAATTTACTGGTTGCAAGGTGATTCCTATTGATACACCAAACGGAAAGCTAAGTCCGGAATTAATCAAACCTCAACTGCATGGATTCGGTTTTGAACACCATTCGCAACCCAAAGTAATTTCAATTACTCAATGTACCGAGTTGGGAACGGTTTACACCCCTGAAGAAATTAAGGCGATTTGTGATTTGGCTCACGAACACGACATGTATGTTCACATGGATGGAGCCCGCTTGGCAAATGCTGTTGTTAGCTTGGATGTTGATGTAAAAGAAATCACCACCCATGCAGGAATTGATGTATTAAGCTTTGGCGGAACCAAAAACGGAATGATGTTGGGTGAAGCGGTGATCTTCTTTAATCCTGAATTATCGAAAACTACCAAGTACATTCGCAAGCAGAGTATGCAGCTTTGCTCAAAAATGAGATATATCGGAGCTCAGTTCCATGCCATGCTTACCAATGATCTGTGGTTAAAAACTGCTCGTCATGCCAACGAAATGGCAAAATTACTAAAGGAGGAAGTGGAAAAGATCCCACAGGTAACAATCACACAGGAAGTAAAAACCAATGGCATTTGGGCATTGGTTCCTAAAGATAAAATTGAGAAACTACAAGAAGAATACTTCTTCTGGATTTGGGATGAGCATGCAGGTGAGGTTCGTTGGCTATGTTCTTTCGATACCACCAAAAAAGACATTCTTGGCTTTGCAGATCTATTGAAAAAAGAATTGGTATAAACCATTCATAATCAAAAAACATCAAGCCTTACTATAATTAACCATACTGCACATTGTTAATTATTAATTACTAATTATTAATTGCTTACAAATGGCTCAACTGATAGAAAATTACTCCCTTAAAAAACACAATACTTTTGGCATTGAGGCTAAAGCCAGATATTTCTTTGAGTTCGAAACCGAAGAAGAGATAAAGGATTTCCTGAAGAAGAATAATATCATTGATACACAATACATCATTTTGGGAGGTGGTAGCAACCTTTTGTTTACCGAAGACTTCGATGGCTTGGTACTTCATCCTAACATTACAGGCATTGAGCTTCTTGATGAAGATGAAGACTCCGTTTTGCTGCGGGTAGGTTGCAACGAAGACTGGGATGAGTTTGTTGAATGGGCAGTTGAGAACAATCTTTATGGCATCGAAAACCTATCCTTAATTCCAGGAACCATTGGAGCATCTCCAGTTCAGAACATCGGGGCTTATGGTGTTGAGGTAAGAGAAGTAATCGAGAATGTAGAAGCCATATCAATAGAAAGCAAAGATACCGTGATTTTTAGTAATGCAAACTGCGAGTTCGATTACCGTAATTCAGTATTCAAGAACGAATACAAGAACCTTTTCATCATTACTCATGTACAGTTTCGATTGAAAAAGGAAGCTGAACTCAAACTTAAATACGGTGCTATCAAAAAAGAGATGGAAGCATATGATGAAATCAACCTGAAGAACATTCGCAAGGCAATCATTAAAATCCGTGAAAGCAAATTGCCCGATCCCGAGGAGTTGGGAAATGCTGGTAGTTTCTTTAAAAACCCTATTGTTGACAAAGAAAAAGCCGACAAGCTAAAATCACAATACGAAAACCTACCTACCTACAAAGTAAATGATGTGCAGACCAAACTGGCTGCCGGTTGGTTAATTGAACAATGCGATTGGAAAGGCAAACGCTTTGGCGATGCAGGAGTTCACAAAGATCAGGCATTGGTATTGGTAAACTATGGCAATGCCAAAGGCAAGGACATCTTAAAATTAGCCAATGACATTCGTAAGTCGGTACTATTTAAATTTGGCGTAAAGTTGGAAATGGAGGTTAATGCAATTTAAGGGGTTCACGCAAGTAGCAATAAGGTATTTATAAGAAAGAACGCAAAGGACTAATGATATCGTACTTTGCGTTCTTTTTTATTTAATCTTTCTCTGCGAACTTTGCGTTAATCTTATCTTCTCTTAATTCCTCTTCTTTTTAACTCTTTATGGTATCTGCTGGCATTACGATTGTGTTCGCGCAAAGTGCGTGCAAAAACATGATAGCCTGAAAAATCAGGATTCGCACAGAAGTACAGATATCGATGCTTTTCGTAGTTCAGTACTGCTTTCAGTCCCGAAATAGAAGCCTGACGAATTGGCCCTGGAGGCAAACCTCGATACTTGTAGGTGTTGTAAGGGGAATCTATTCTTTTATCTTTATTCAATACTCTTGTGATGCTAAAATCGCCCAAAGCAAATTTCAAAGTCGGATCTGCATCCAGCTTCATTTTCCTTTTCAATCGGTTCATATAAACTCCCGCAACACGCGCCTTTTCATCTTTATTAATGGTTTCTTCGTCAACAATGGAAGCCAAAGTACTGACCTCAACAGGAGATAATCCAATCTTTTTTGCCTTCTTTAATCGATCGGCATTCCAAAATCTTAAATACTCTTTATACATCCTGTCCATAAAAGCACGACTATTGGTATTCCAATACAACTGATAAGTATTGGGAATAAACATGCCAATTATGCTTTCTGGCTTAAAACCATATTTTGCAATTAGCTTCTTATCGCGTAAAGCAGTTAACAAACTAATGGAATCCGCCTCAATTTGCCTGGCAATTTTACCTGCAAAATCCTCAAGGGTTCTGGTGTTGTTAAAAGTCAATTGAATTGGAACCTGCACTCCTGATCTAAGCAAATTTACCAAGTCGTTATTGTTCATTTTATCCTTAATTAAATAACGACCGCCATGAATGTGATGAGCAAAGTTCTTCTTGTTCATTACCCATTCCAAAGAGTTTATATTTTTCAACCACTCCCGCTCTTCCAATAAAGCAATTACCTGTTCTTGGTTTGCCGAACTTGGAATATACAAATATGCCGTAGCCTCTCCCTTTAAATCAATATTTGAAGAAAAAATTCTGCTGTACAGCTTAAAAAGAATTGCTCCTGCCACAATCAGTATCAACATTACAGAAATCAGGAATATTCTTAGTTTTTTAGAACGAATGTTATTTAATCGCAAAAGGTTTATCATCGTCTATTATTGAATATAAATGCTAAGTTCACAAAAATAAAAGAAAAATAAGTACCTAGAATATTTAAATCACTTAAAATGCCTAAAGTGGATATGCATTTGCAGACATATAAGTTTAAGTACTTGCAACTTTAAGTACTCTAAGTACCACCAAAATGTTATATTTGAATCACAAATTATAAACATACACACATGAACATTTCAGCTAATTTCGATAGTGGAAAAATAGAAGTGATTGAGGCTCTTGATCCACAAAACATTCAATTGAGAATTCCAAACGATACCAACTCGGAACATTTTCAGTGGTTCTATTTCCGTTTATCGGGAATGCAGGAGCAAGCTGTTAAAATGACGATTCAAAATGCAAACGAAGCATCATATCCCGAAGGATACCAGGAATACTATGCCCTTGCATCATACGATCGCGAGCACTGGTTTAGAGTTCCCACTTTTTACGATGGCAAGCATTTAAGCATCGAGCATACACCGGAATTCAACTCGGTTTACTATGCCTACTTCGCTCCTTATACTTATGAGCAGCATTTAGATTTGGTTCACAATGCGCAAATGTCGCAGGAGTGTGAATTGGTGTCGATTGGTAAAACTGTTGAAGGCAAAGACATCGACATGCTAATTGTTGGTGAGCCTGATGACAACAAAAAGAAGATCTGGGTAATTGCTCGTCAGCATCCGGGCGAAAGTATGGCAGAATGGTTCATACAAGGATTATTAGGCAAACTGTTGGATGAAGATGATCCGGTTGCAAGAACTTTGCTTAACAAAGCTGTCTTTTACATTGTTCCCAACATGAATATCGACGGAAGTATTGCAGGTAACCTGCGTGTAAACACCAAAGGATTTAACTACAACCGCGAATGGGCCGAGCCTAGCGAAGAAAACAGTCCCGAAGTATTCCATGTTCGCAACTTGATGGATGAGTATGGTTGCGATTTGAATTTAGATATCCATGGCGATGAAGCATTGCCTTACAACTTTATTTCAGGCATAGAAGGAATTCCTTCGTTCGATGAAAGATTAAAAAATTTAACAGAAAAATTCATTGACACATGGATGGCTACATGCCCTGATTTTCAAGACACTCACGGTTATCCTAAAAACGAACCTGGCAAAGGTAATCTCGCAATCTGTTCAAAACACATTGGGGAACGATTTAAATGCTTATCTTTGACCATCGAAATGCCATTCAAGGACAATAATGATTTACCCGAACCTGAATGTGGTTGGTCAGCAGACCGAAGTATTTTACTTGGAGAATCGGTTCTTCAGCCAATTATGAAGGTAGTAGATCAATTAAGATAAGATATTAAAGACTATACTTCTAAGTATATTACTCGAAAGGCCCATACTCAAGCTTCCGTGAGCGTGGGCTTTTTTTATTATCCAATAACAGCATTACCACGAAATCAATCCTATTCTTTTCTCCTTTTGAGTTTATTCTTTCGTAAAATCATTGCGATAGCTAAGCTATACCTCCATTTTTTGCCTTTACAAAACACAAAGTTCTCAATACAACTTAAAATTCATACCATAAAAAAAAAGGCATAACCAGCAACAGCAACAGAACTTTTTTTGATAAACATTCTTATATTTAGTATTTGTTGAATATATTTATTATATATTTGTTAATTTTCTTTACAAATACTTGTTATCATATGGAATATTTATCACATCAAGAAGAAATAACCGATATATTCAACAATATCAGATCCTTTTCTTATGAAGAAAAGCATAACTTATTAGATACAGTAAAGTTTAACAGACTGACGAGAAAAAAGGGTTACGTACTTCTTGACGAAAGAATAGAGCTGAAAGGAACAATAGTCAACAAGAACAATAAAATAAGGGCTATTAACGAAAAATTGGAAAAATTAAGCTGGCTTAATCACCTCAATGAGGAATGCCTTATGCTGTTAAATGATATAATTGCATTGGCCAGAGATTTAAGAAACATTCTAATTAAACAGTTTGTCACTTTAAATCCAGCAATTAAAAAAGGGATTCTAAAAAACGAAATTAAAGATTTTATCTACTCTATAGATGAGTTAAAAGAAACTTATGAAGACTTAGAATCTGTATTTTTCTTTTTACCAAAAATGCAGGAATTCAAATAAAACACTAACAGATTATCATTAATAAGATGAAAATATATTGCCTAATAGATTTTAAGATTGAATTTGATAAATTAAAATCAATATTATCATACCATACATTAGAAAAAGATATCATTAAGCACTTTTTCGATAAATCTTATTCAGATTTATACTCAGGAATGCGATTAAACAACAGCTGCACAACTCCATACATCAAGAAAAGAATCAGAAGTATTGGTGGATTTCCATTTTACTTCCTATATATCATCAAGGATGAGAAATTATATCTGTTGTACGTTCACCCAAGAACAGGTACATTAATCCCGGATACTAAATCGGATGAGGCTAAAGCACACTTATACAAACGTGCAATTGATGCCATTGAAAACAATAAGTTTTTCGAATTAAAATTAAATGATGAGAAAAATCATATTTCATTTAACTTGAACTTCTTCTAAAATCCCGCCTCAGAAAGTCTTCTTCCTAGCTTTACTTTAAATAAATCAGACTTTTTGAGGAGGATATTTTTATTCGAACTTGGCTTAATAAGTATAGTATGCAGTATTAGATTATCAAAATTTTATCCCCGCCTTTCGGACTCGATTCTTGTTATCTTTTTTCATATTTTTAAACAGAAACAAGGTTTATATGAGATTTTACCCATACAATGATATTGTCTGTTCATCTGTTGATTTGTTTTGGGCTAACAAGCTTTGGTATATTTCGGTGCGCTGCACCTAATTTCTTATAAAGATTTTTTCTCTATAAATATTACGCAACTCTGTTGCTTGATATACATGGTTGTATGAATATGGTACGGAGTACCTGAATATCTATAGAATGATATTGTTTGTTCCTCCTAAGGTGCAGCGCACCGTTATATAGTTTTGTCTCTTATTATTGTGATTTTAAATCAATGATCAATAATTTCAATACAATCAATATTAATTCATTATAGGAAATACATACTCACAATCTTATTTCCATTTGATTTTTGCTGTTCAAAATAGAATGGCACTCATACAAAAAGATTGGAAGCAAGAACTTGAGAAATATATTACAGGAATCATTCAAAATCATGCTCACAAACTTATTGCCATTGGATCAATGCCAGATCACATTCATATTTTTATAGGATACAATCTTAATCGGAAAATTCCGGATTTGGTGGAAATCGCAAAGACATCAAGCAATGCTTGGATTAAAGAAAAAAGATTTACCCCATTTAAATATAATTGGCAAAAAGGATATGGTGCATTCTCTTATGCACATTCTCAAATTGATTCGGTTGCCAAATATGTGTTAAATCAAAAAGAACATCATATGAAAAAGTCCTTTAAGGAGGAGTATTTGTAGATATTGAGGAAGTATAATGTCCCATTTTAAGAAGAATATCTGTTTGATTTCATTTGAGATTTAGAATATATATCGTCCTGAAATAAAAAATTAACACCTTCATGTCTTCGGGCCCGATTCTTGTAAACTTTATTCATATTTTTAAACAGAAATGAGATTTTACCAATACATATCAGGCCTAATTCTATTCTTTTCAATTGCTTCGGCAAATGCGCAAGACTTAATCAAAGTGGATCAGATTGTTGGAGGATATCCTGCCAGCTTTTCTTCTACCGAAGACCTTGCACTTAAAATAACGCGCGATTTTTCAACCGATTTAGAGAAAGTAAGAGCTGCATATACTTGGATTGCTTTGCAGGTTGACTACGATATAAAAGCTCTGAGCAAGCCACAAAGAGTTCGCTTCTCGTATCGATCACAGGCCGAACTGGAAGCCAAAAAAAAGCAGTTCCGAGAAGAACTGGCTTTGTATACTTTACTAAAACGCAAAGCTTTGTGCGAGGGCTACTCCACCCTTTTTCAGAACTTGTGCCAAAAAATGAATATCGAATGTGAAATTGTTTCGGGTACGGCTCGTAGATTGATTTCTGAAATAGGCAAAGCAAACTTGCCATCGAATCATGCATGGAATGCTGTTAATATTAATGGCACATGGCAATTGATAGATGTAACCTGGGCAGCAGGATGGGTTGATTATTCGAAAATGAAGTTTAACAAAGAATTTTCATCTGCTTACTTTGCTTCCCATCCCGATGAATTTGCCATGAAACATTTGCCCGATGATAGCAAGTGGTTGCTTTCGCAAAAAATAAGGAGCAAAGAAGGATTTGCAGCTCAGCCAATACCTTATAAATCATATCTTGGTAAAAATATTAAGCTTATTGCTCCACAAAACGGAACTTTAAATATTGCAAGATCTTCGGGTGTTCAATTTACACTTCAAAACCTTCCTCCCAATACCGATGTAGCGTATCATTTTAAAAAAGAGAAGTATGGACAAAAAGTAAAATCCTATTCCAAAGCTGATACATTAACATTTACTATTTATCCAAACACAAAAGGACGAGACGAATTGGTCATCTATTTTAATGGCAAGCCTGCACTTGGATACAAGGTGAATGTAAAGCACTAATCTTTAAAACCTGAGACACTACCACAAAATTTGAGGCAGTATCGGAGTTTGTCGATAACACAAAATTATATGCGGATCTCCTGTCGGCACTTCCCAATGGCTTATCGTAACTTCCCTATAGCTTGTCGCCTCTTCCCTATAGCTTGTTGTCGCTTCTCTGTAACATGTCGCTAATTCTATATGATTTGTCGCCACTTGTTTATAGTTTGTCGCCCCTTTTCTATAAGTTGTCGTTGCTTCCCTATGGCTTGTCGCCACTTCTCGATAGTTTGTCGCCACTTCCCTATAGCTTGTCGTCGCTTCCCTATGGCTTGTCGTCACTTCCCCAAGAACCTGCGTCGCCTAAAAATCAGCCACTTACCCCTAAAAACCTTAGAATTTAATTAACAATACCCAAAGGAGTACTTGCAAATTGTAAACAAACTACAACAAACAACAAAGGTTTAAAGCGAACCTGCAAAGCACCATCGCATCACAACAAACTTAGGATAAGGGCATTAAAAAAGCCTTCTCTTAACAAGAAAGCTTCGATTTGTTATTTCAACTTACAAACTATTATAACGTGAGTTCGACGTAAAATTCGTTCACAGTTTGATCTGATTTTGAGTAGAAATTTTCTCAAATTTTCGAAGGAATAACGGGATATTTCAAGAAGATTTGAGGAAATTTATGCCGAAAGCAGGCAAACACATAATGGAAAGTTCTCTTTACGACATCTTCACATTAAAAATTCCTCAAAATAGCACGCTATTCTTTCCAAATTTTTAATGCAAATCTATCCCAAATATAACTTTCTGTGGATAGAATTTTACGTCGAACTCACGTTATTATAATAGAAGCATTACTAATGCTTTATAGATTTGAGGATTTGTAGAATGAAATTGGAAATTTCTTTAATTCTCATCACGGAAGAACAGCTTATAGTAACTCAAATCACGAGCCGCATCGTAACCTTTTTCAATAAACTTACGCTGACCATGAATGTAAACATGAAAGTTCTTGTCTAGTTTTAGCACATGTTTAAAGTAACGCTGCTCACCTTTAACGGCATCGTTACTAATATCAAATTCAGGTTCAATCGAGGTACCTCTTTCATTCTGATAATATTCTTTGTATTCATCAAAAGCAGAAGCAACCTCGGGCTGTTCAATTACTTCCTGTTTAAACAGATCTTCGTTGAACTCTTTTTTATCTTTAAAGAAATTGATCGATTTGTTCATCATATCAATCTGGTCGGCCTTGGCAACTTCGTTTTCATCGTTATACACATCACCAATAAAGCCTTTACACATGTCCAAATAATTCTGAGTATGGTAGAAATTGTCTTCACGAAGTTTCAAATCCAAAAAGTCTTCTTTCCAGTACAATGCATCTTTGTTTGGATTGGTTTTATCTACAATACAAACCTTAAAGCCTTTCTCCTTTTCGGTATTAAAAATCAAGCAACCTTTATCCAATTTCTTGATATTAATGCCATCTTCGCAACCCAATTCGAAGTTCTCTTGTCGCTGATAAACTTTTAAGAAGGTGTCTTTATTTTCAGATTTAAATATCCCTAAAGCATTGCAAACCTCACCATCAACCACGCAACCAGAGAAGGCTACAAGATAAAACTCACCTCCCTTAATATTTGGGTGATTCGATTTCTCGTACAAATGAACCGCAATGTTTGTAGATTGATCGTAGAAGCTCTCGTTGTTCTCAAAAAATTCTGAAGCATAGCAATATACTTCGTTCATGTTAATACCAGCCTCATTTTGAAAATGGTAAAACTCCTCCTTATTAAAGGCAGTAAGAAAATATTTTAGTAAAACATCCCTTACATCCTCATCATCAATTTGGATTTCTGATTTAGAAAGTTTTAGATCCTCTTCAAGGTGTTTGTTTCCAACATTGTGTACTACAATGCGATCCAGATTTATCTCTTCAAAATTAAACATATGGTACTATTTTATGAATCTGACAAAGATACGCACTTTCGTTAAATATTGAATTTGTTTTTTTTCATATCAGATTCTTTCATAGATTTATTAGAACAAAATCAATCGATATGAATAAATCCTTTATTTTAAGCATTGCATTACTTTTCTTATTTATGGGTAGCCTAAAAGCTCAACAAACAGAAAAAACTTCCAGTTCCGGATTAAAATACCTGGAATACATTCCACAAGTTGATACAGGAAGCGAAGGTTTTCCCTTACTCATTTTCCTTCATGGAATGGGCGAAAGAGGAGATAATCTGGATAAATTGAAGGTACATGGACCACCATCTTTTCTTGATGAAAAAACAGACTTCCCATTTATTACCATATCACCACAGTGTCCTGATAAAAGTTATTGGAGTGAAGATATTCTGCTGCCTTTTTTTGATGAAATCATAGATAAATATCCTGTTGATAAGAAACGAATTTACCTAAGCGGATTAAGCATGGGTGGCTTTGGAACCTGGGGATGCATAGTAGCTAAACCTGATTTGTTTGCAGCAGCTGTGCCTATTTGTGGTGGTGGAAATCCAAAAAAGCTCGAGGCTGTAAAAGACATGCCAATTTGGGTGTTCCATGGTGCAAAAGATAAAGTTGTACCCCTCATCCGATCGGAAGAAATGGTAAATAAACTGAAAGCTTTAGGCAGCCAGGTAAAATTTACCGTTTACCCTAAAGCCGGTCATGATTCGTGGACCGAAACCTATGCCAATCCTAAATTGTACGAATGGCTTTTGTCGCATCATAAAAATTAGACAGAAGTACATTATTACTGATACCCTTATAAGGGGTATTATTCTTTATACAAATATTTTAGATTGTTAAAAGAAAAACGATTACACTAAAAAGATTAGAAAATTGTACAATCGAGGAATTCTCGCATTTTAAGGGAAAAACTCTTCTCGAAAACGAGGAGATATTTGTACAGAGGGGAACCAAAAAGTAAGAGCATCAGATGTACCACTTTCTACTTCCTACTTCCTACTTGATACTTCTTACTTTACCTTTCCTCTGTTTCCTATACAGCAGATATCCCACGATGAGAACCCATAGAATAGTAATTCCAGCTATTGGTATAAACAGAATATACAACTTCCCAAAAATGTATTGGTATATGCGTCCTGTATGAACCTCAAGACAAAGATTCCATAAAGACATTGGGCTCTCTTGAATATTTGTTGGCATCCTAACAAAACCAGAATCATCACTTAAATTTCCTGCTCCCAGATTGTAATCGAAGATGATCTCACGTCCTTCCTTATCCTTTAAATATCCGGCTATGGGATGAGCCGCTATTGGAGGTCCCATTCTGCGAACAGGAACATGAGGTCGCTTGCTAATGTAATCGAATATCAGATTTCGTTCTGGCATCCAATAAAAAATACCGCTAAACGAACCAACTAAGTATTGACCTTCTCCAAGCTTTTCAAATACATTTACTCCCATAACCGAAATAGGAGGCTGATTTTGATATCTTTCAGGTGCAGTTGCGAACAAATCGTCACTATAGTAAATGCCTTCATTGGTTGCCAACATGATTCGATCAAGCTCATCATCATATAGAACTCTTCTCAATTGATCGTACAAAGGATTCGGATTGTCAAGATGTGTAAAAGGAATTTTATCTACCCGACTGTGGGCAATGGGAATTAACAATGGAGGACGTAAAAACATTCCTGTAATTGTGGTTAATATCAGAAATACAATTAACCAGTTTCCAAAATGATTGTGCCATTTCAAGTTAAATTTTAAGAATGAGATTTTTCTTTTTGCAGCTCCTCCTCTTTTCTTTATTCTTTTAATCCAATCGGGAAATAGGAAATAAACTATTCCACTAAAACACAGAAATAGAAAAACCAATCCTATAAAATCTACAAACAGCTTTCCAAACAGTCCGAATGCTTCGCCACTGTGAATTTCCCATAGGGTTTTGAATAAGCTTGTTTTACCATCGTAATTTGCACTGGCAGGAATGTTTACAATTTCGAAAGTATTAGCAGTTTTCTTCAATAAATTGCTTCGGGTAAGAATGTAAAGATCCTTGCCGACTTCCATAAAATCAACAACTCTCTCCTCTTTTATAGGAAGATCAATCTTACTCCATTCACTATTTTTGTGCTGATAAAGTCCAAACAAAGTTCCTGCAAACAATTCTCCTTTCTGGATTTCGATTATTTTTTCAAGCTTTCGGTTATCGATACCTTCTGGCAAACCAGCATTAAAATCAGTAAAACTATTAAGGCTATCGGCACTTTTCCAAACACCAATATTCCCATAGATTAGCGAAGAGCCATCGGAAAGGTGTATTGCTGATTTTACAGCTGCCTTGTTCCAGTTTTTATACTGATATTCCGATCCAAGATATTTACGATTTACTTCGCAGGAAGAAAACAGAGCTCGATGGTTCATTATTATCCCGGAAATGGAAAATAAAATGATCAAAATTGTGAGCACTAATGATGGCCACTTGTGGTATTTTTTCAAAAACTGAATTGTTTTGCTCTTTGCCATACGATAAAGATAATATCAAAAAAAATGTCTGAAAGAACAGCAAATTGCTTCGATCAGACATTTTTTTACTTTAACCTAAAACCTACGAATCTTTTACAGATTGTAAAAAAATACGCCCCGCTCAAACTCCCTCTCATCAAAACTATCTTGGGGCGTATTTTATATTAATTCAAACTATCTTTTAGTTCAAAAACATTTTCATGTCCTCATCTACAGTACCAATTCCACCAATTCCGAAAGTATCAATCAATACTTTTGCTACGTTTGGCGATAGGAATGCTGGCAATGTAGGTCCTAAGTGGATGTTCTTAACACCTAGGTGAAGAAGCGCTAGCAATACAATAACAGCTTTCTGCTCGTACCATGCAATGTTGTATGCAATTGGAAGATCGTTGATATCGTTCAACTCAAATACTTCTTTCAATTTTAAAGCGATAACTGCCAATGAGTATGAGTCGTTACACTGACCAGCATCCAATACACGTGGAATACCTCCGATATCACCTAGCTCTAACTTGTTGTAACGATACTTAGCACAACCTGCAGTTAAAATAACAGTATCTTGTGGTAATTTTGCAGCAAATTCAGTATAGTAATCACGACCTTTCATTCTACCGTCGCAACCAGCCATCACAAAGAACTTACGAATAGCACCTGATTTTACAGCATCAACAACTTTATCTGCAACCTGCATTACCTGGTTGTGTGCGAATCCACCAACGATTTTACCTTTTTCAATTTCGGTTGGAGCAGCACAAGTCTTCGCTAACTCAATAATTTCTGAGAAGTCTTTCTTTCCGTTTTCATCAGCAACAATATGCTTAAATCCCGGGAAACCTGATGAACCGGTAGTAAATACTTTATCCTGGTAAGTTGAGTTCGCTTTTGGAGGAACAATACAGTTGGTAGTGAACAAGATTGGTCCGTTGAATGTTTCGAACTCTTCGTTTTGCTTCCACCAAGCATTACCATAGTTACCTACAAAGTGCTCATATTTTTTGAATCCTGGATAGTAGTTAGCAGGCAACATTTCTGAGTGTGTGTATACATCAACACCAGTTCCTTCAGTTTGCTTCAACAAGTCTTCCATGTCTTTCAAATCGTGACCTGAAATTAAGATACCCGGCTTGTTGCTAACACCAATATTTACTTCTGTTACTTCAGGATTTCCGTAAGCAGATGTATTTGCTTCATCCAAAGTAGCCATTGCAGTTACACCATTAGCACCACACTTCATTACTAAACCTACTAAATCGTCAGCAGAAAGAGTATCATCGGTAGTTGCTACTAAAGCTTCTTGCATGAAAGCGTATAACTCATCTTTTTCGAAACCCAAATTGTAAGCGTGCTCAGTATAAGCTGCTAAACCTTTAACACCATAAATCAAAAGCTCACGCAATGAACGAACATCTTCGTTTTCAGTTGCCAAAATACCAACAACACGAGCTTTTGCATCAAAATCATTTTCAGAATCGGCAAACCAAGTTGCAGAATGATGAAGATCACCGAAAGAAACACCAGCTTCTTCAGCTTGTTTTTTAATTTCTTCTCTTAATTTTAATCCTTCGCGAATCGCTTCAACGAATTTTACTTTATCGAAGTTTGCATTTGTAATAGTCATAAACAAACCGTTCATAACGAAGTTGTTCACTTTCTCATTCTCAACACCAGCTTCGCGAGCTTTAACACTGTACACTGAAATTCCTTTCATCACGTACATTAAAAGATCCTGAATGTTTGCAACCTCATCGGTTTTTCCACAAACACCTTTAATTGTACAACCAGTTCCCTTGGCTGCTTCCTGACATTGATAACAAAACATGCTCATAATAGTATTTCTTAGTGTTATTTATTTAGTTTATTTAGTCTTCAATTCATGTCACAATTGGAATTATTTCCTTTTGACATTACAAATATCCGACATCGTCAACCTAAAAAGTGTAACGGATGTTACAAACACTAAATTATTTCAGATTTTTTTATCTTTTTTTCTTTTACAAAAGTTTAGAGATAAAAAAACCCAACCGAAATTCGATTGGGACTTAAATATTGTATGGTATCAAAGCTAAAGTCTTTTAAACATTCGCTTTAGTTTCTCTTTTAACTCACACTTGCGTTTCTTATAGCTTGCCAACTGTGTTGCTGTTAAAACATCACTAAAATCATTTTCCTTTTGTAGTAAACTGTCACGAACTGCTTGCATACATGGAAAACCTGCTTTTTCGGTAGTTAATCGATCTATCTCTTTTTCGCATTCGAGATTTAGTTCCTTCACCTTAGATATTTGCTCATCGCTTAAATCTAATTTTTCGGTCATCCATTGGGTAATTACATCTGCCCTTTTCTCAGCTTCTGTATTCTTTTTAGCACTAACTGTAGCACTTACAAAAACAAATAATAGAATCAAATTTACTTTTACAAACTTCATAAACCTCATTTTTTGTTCTAAAATGTACACACAACTTCAAACGTTTGTTTTTAAAGAATGTTATACAAATCGACAGAAAAATATAAAAAATTAGAGAATTCAACAAACAGATTCTCAACATTCTGAGATAACAAATTAAGTGCCAAATGTATTAACAAAACACATATAAAGAATAAAGTTAAGTGTGCTATTTATTAAGAAATAATTAATAATTTGCGCTTTCTTTTATATCGGATCTGTGCTAATATTGGTATTTAATTAATACAGATGATATAACACATCGAATTAATTGTGAAGTTGAACTTATTATCCAAATGAATATGAAATCGATAAATATCTATACCGATACAAAAGCCTTAATTTTTGATTTAGATGGAACACTGGCCGACACAATGCCATTGCATTATGAAGCCTGGAAAAAAGCTGCAGAACTTATGAATGTTGAATATTCATTCGAGTTTTTATCAGCCTGTGCAGGAATGCCATCTTCTAAAATTATCGAAAAACTAAACAAAGAACACAACCGTTCTATTGATCCGCAGGAATTCTCAGATTGTAAAGAAGAATTTTTTGCTAAGGAAATGCATAAGATAACTGAAATTAAACCAGTAACTGATTTGGTATATAAATTCCATAAGCAGCTTCCAATGGCAGTTGGTACAGGGGGTAAAAGGAATATCGCACAAGAAACTTTGGAAATTCTTGGTTTGGATAAATACATTCCGATATTGGTGAGTGCCGACGATGTGAGCAAGCACAAACCCGAACCTGAAACATTCTTAAAATGTGCCGATTTAATGGGAATTGATCCTAAAAACTGCCAGGTTTTTGAAGATGGACTGTTGGGTATTCAAGCAGCCGAAAAAGCAGGGATGATGGTTACCGATGTAACTCCATTTTATTAAATCAATAACACTCATCATGTATAGAAAAATCCTCCTACTGATTTCTGTTGCATTTATTCTTTTCTCATGCTCCGAACAAAAAAGGGAGTATACATTAGCTTTTTACAATGTCGAAAATTTATTTGACACAATTAATGATCCTATTAAATGGGATGATGATTTCACGCCCGAAGGTAGGCTAAGGTTTACCTCTAATCGATACGAAGATAAGCTTGATAAACTATCGAAAGTATTAGCATCTATCGATACTTTAAGTTTACCTTCAATTATCGGTCTTTGCGAAATTGAAAACCGTTTGGTTATTGAAGATTTGCGTAATGAAGATGATTTAATTCACGGAAACTATAAAATTGCACACATCGAAAGTCCGGATAAAAGAGGGATTGATTGTGCTCTGCTCTATAAAAGTGAGGACTTTAAATACATCAAACACGAAGCAATTGGAATACAGTTTCCATGGGAACCAGAATATAAAACAAGAGATATCCTTCATGTGGAAGGTATTCTTGGAAAAGATACGGTTCACATTTTTGTAAACCACTGGCCCTCGAGAATAGGAGGACAGGAAAAATCGGAGAAAAACAGAGTTTTTGTAGCAGAACAATTAAGAAAATCCGTGAATCAAATTCAAGACAAAAACCCATTGGCCAAAATCATTATCATGGGCGATTTTAATGACGAGCCAAACAACATTTCGGTTACCAATACATTAAAAGCAAATAATAATACATTGAATAAGCCTGAAGAATTACACAATCTGATGTATGATTTGTTTGAATCAGGACAAGGAACATACAATTACAGAGGTGATTGGAACATGCTGGATCATTTGATTGTTTCCAAATCGCTGATCAATTCGGAACAAGGGCTTAGCACATCTTTTGGTGCAGGAAAAATCTTTAAAGAAGATTGGATCTGCTATAAGAATAAGGATGGTATTTTAATCCCAAGCAGAACTTATGGAGGGCCAAATTATTATGGGGGATACAGCGATCATTTCCCTGTTTACTTTAAATTAAGGAATTAAGTATCATCTCTATAAAATAGCAATGCCGACCCTACAATGAGTCGGCATTTTTGTTGAAAAAACATTTTTAGGTTCACATTGTTTCTCTATTTTAGCATTGCTTTATAGGAAAGAAAGAGGGAATGGATTTTAAAATTGTATCGAAATTTAAGCCAACTGGCGATCAACCGGAAGCCATAGAAGAATTGAGTAATGGATTGAATGATGGTTCACCATTTCAAACTCTTCTAGGGGTTACTGGTTCTGGTAAAACTTTTACCGTTGCCAATGTTATTCAGGAAGTTCAAAGACCAACTTTGGTTCTGAGTCACAACAAAACTTTGGCTGCTCAATTGTATGGTGAGTTCAAAAATTTCTTTCCTAACAATGCTGTTGAGTACTTTGTCTCCTATTACGATTACTATCAACCAGAAGCTTACCTGCCTGTAACCGACACATACATTGAAAAGGATCTTTCGATTAACGATGAAATTGAGAAATTAAGGCTTAGTGCTACTTCTGCTCTTCTATCAGGAAGAAAAGACGTAATTGTTGTTTCTTCAGTTTCTTGTTTATATGGTATTGGTAATCCAGATGATTTCCACAACAATGTTACTGTTTTGGAAAAAGGTCAAATTATTTCACGCAACAAACTTCTTTTCGCATTTGTTGATGCACTATATTCGAGAAACGAAGTAGAATTTGAACGTGGACACTTTAGAGTAAAAGGTGATACTATTGATATTTATCCCGCTTACGCTGATTTTGCTTACAGAATTATTTTTTGGGATGATGAGATTGACGAAATCTATTCTTTTGATCCGATTAATGGGCTAAAAATAGAAGATTATGACAGGGTGACTATTTACCCAGCCAATATATTTGTGACAAGTAAAGATCGTGTTCAATCGGCCCTACATCAAATTCAGGATGATATGCTTGCACACGTAGCTTTCTTAAAAGAAATCGGAAAACATTTGGAAGCGAAAAGGTTAGAAGAAAAAGTAAGCTTCGATTTGGAAATGATTCGAGAACTTGGTCATTGCTCAGGCATAGAGAACTATTCACGGTATTTCGATGGCAGACCGGCAGGAACGCGCCCTTTCTGCCTGATCGATTATTTCCCTGATGATTTCCTCATGGTAATCGACGAAAGTCATGTTACCATTCCACAAATTCGCGCCATGTATGGTGGCGATCATTCTCGAAAAATCAACCTGGTAGAGTATGGATTTCGATTACCAGCTGCCCTTGATAACAGGCCGTTAAAATTTGAAGAATTTGAGGAGGTAACCAATCAAACCATATATGTGAGTGCAACTCCTGCCGATTATGAATTGGAAAAGTGTGAAGGAGTAGTAGTTGAACAAGTAATTCGTCCAACAGGCTTGCTTGATCCACAAATCGATGTACGCCCAAGTTTAAATCAAATTGATGATTTGATAGCAGAGATTAATAAGCGAACAGAAAAAGATGAACGCACCTTGGTAACAACCCTTACCAAGCGTATGGCAGAAGAACTATCGGAATACTTTGCCAATTTAAGCATTCGCTGTCGCTATATACATTCTGATGTTGATACTTTGGATCGTGTTAAAATAATGGAAGACTTACGAAACGGCGAATTCGATGTTTTAATTGGTGTCAACCTGTTACGTGAAGGTCTGGATTTACCAGAAGTGTCATTGGTTGCAATTCTTGATGCAGATAAGGAAGGATTTCTTCGCTCTACCAGATCACTAATTCAGACTTCAGGTAGAGCTGCACGTAATGTGAATGGCAAAGTGATCATGTATGCAGATAAAATCACAAAATCGATGAAAGAGACAATTGATTCTACCAATCATCGCCGTGAGAAACAGTTAGCCTACAATGAAAAGCATGGAATTACTCCGCAACAAATTGTCAAATCAAAGAAGAGCATTATAGAACATTCTCAAAAAGCAGAGAAAAATGTTTATGGTGGTCCTGAAACAGTAGAGATTGCTGCCGATCCGGTTGTTCAATACATGAGTAAGGAAAGCTTGGAGAAGAGCATTGAGAAGACAAAGAAATTAATGCAAAAAGCTGCAAAAGACATGGATTTCCTTCAGGCTGCTCAATACAGGGATGAAATGTATAAAATGCAGGAGCAATTGAAAGAGAAAAATTCAAAATAAGGAAAAATAAAAAAGCAGTTTCTTTCGAAACTGCTTTAGTTATCTCGCGGGAACTTTTATCCCAAATATGATTTCAATAATTTACTTCGTGAAGTATGACGCAAACGACGAATCGCTTTTTCTTTAATCTGACGAACACGCTCACGTGTCAATCCAAATTTTTCGCCAATTTCTTCCAAGGTCATTTCTTGAATTCCAATACCAAAGAATAATTTAATAATGTCGCTTTCTCTCTCGGTAAGAGTAGCTAAAGCTCTATCAATTTCCCTGGTTAAAGATTCATTCAGGAGACTTCTGTCTGCGATTGGAGAATCATCATTCACCAATACATCCAACAAACTGTTATCCTCTCCGTCAACAAACGGAGCATCAACAGAAATGTGACGACCTGAAACACGAAGGGTATCTGCAACTTTATCCGCAGGTAACTCCAAGGACTCTGCTAATTCTTCAGGAGATGGCTTTCTTTCATGTTCTTGCTCGAATTTCGAAAATGCTTTGTTGATCTTGTTCAACGAACCAACCTGGTTCAATGGTAATCGAACGATTCGAGACTGCTCTGCCAAGGCCTGAAGGATAGACTGACGAATCCACCATACAGCGTAAGAAATAAACTTAAATCCACGAGTTTCATCAAATTTTTCTGCTGCTTTAATCAATCCCAAATTCCCCTCGTTGATCAAGTCAGGTAGACTCAATCCTTGATTTTGGTACTGTTTTGCCACAGATACAACGAAACGCAAATTCGCTCTGGTCAACTTTTCCAAAGCTCTTTGGTCACCTTTTTTGATTCGCTGCGCCAATTCAACCTCTTCTTCAACTGTAATAAGATCTTCTTTACCAATCTCTTGTAAGTACTTGTCCAAAGAAGCACTCTCACGATTGGTAATTGATTTAGTTATCTTTAATTGTCTCATAGTCCCTTTTCATCCAAAATATTTCGCAAAATTAAACTTTTTAATAAAAAAAGTCAAAATAAATTGTCATTTTATTCGAATATTTATATTTTTCTCGTTTGATTTTATTCATCCTTCCTAAGAGAAAAGGCATAGTATTTCACGCTGCCATTAGGATAGATACCAGAAATAAACACTCCTCCATCCTTAACGTTCTGCAACGCCTCTTCGATATCATTAATCTTATAAATTGGTGTGTTGTTAATTTTGTAAATAATAAACCCTTCTTTAATGTTCTCCTCCTTCAACTTCCCACTACGCAAATTCTTTACTTTAACTCCCCTGTTGATTTGAAGTCGATATTTTTCTTTTGAGGTAATAGGTTCAAAATCTGCTCCAAGGAAAGACAAATTTGTTGATTTTATGACGTTGGTGTTTCCTAACCTGTTACGCAGAACAACATCAAATTGTTTCTTTTTACCATCTCTTTTTATTAAAACTCCAATTTCATCTCCAGGGCGATACTTACTGACTTGTTCCTGAAGTTCAGATCCGGAGTTTACCTCTTTATTATTAATCTTTAGTATAACATCTCCCTCTTCAATTCCTACTTCACCTGCGGCTCCATCTTGTGTAATACCCGCAACATACACTCCTTCGATTTTATCAATTCCTTTCTCTTCTGCTAAATTTGCATCAACTGTCCTGATAGAAACACCTATCATGGCACGCTGCACTTTTCCAAACTCTTTCAAATCAGCTATTACTTTCTTAACAATTGTAACAGGAATTGCAAATGAATATCCCGAATAAGATCCGGTTCTTGATTCAATTGCCGTATTAATTCCAACCAAGCTTCCTTTAGTATCAACCAATGCCCCTCCACTGTTTCCTGGGTTTACCGCAGCATCGGTTTGCAAAAACGACTCAATACTTAAGCTTCGATCACGCATAATACCCAAATTTCTAGCCTTAGCACTAATAATTCCAGCTGTTACCGTCGATTTTAAGTTAAAAGGATTACCAACAGCCAACACCCATTCCCCAAGTCTTAAGTCATCCGAATTACCGAAAGCCATAGCAGGCAGATTTTCTTCTTCTATTTTAATCAAAGCCAAGTCTGTGTATGGATCTTGCCCAATTAATTTTGCTTCGTAAGATCTTTTATCATGGAGTACTACGTTAATAACATTTGACCCTTTCACCACATGATTGTTGGTTACGATATAACCATCATCAGAAATAATGACTCCTGATCCCGAACCCAGGCTTGGTTGAGGCTGATAGCCTCTACTGCTATTTCCAAAAAGAAAATCATAAAAAGGATTGGATTGATATTCCTCATTTGTATACAGTGTTTTTACGTGTACTACTGATTTTACAGATGATTCGGCAGCTATAGTTAAATCTACCTGACCAGTAACATTTTGAGGAAGATTTGTTAATTGAATCGCATTGGGTTCCTTAACCGTGATGATTTTATCCTCTCTATCAACAAATAAAACAAATAAAAGAATGGCTATTCCACCGCCAACAACTGCAGTTAAAAGTCTTCCAAAAAACAATTTAGCTTTCATGATGCATTAAAAAATTTTAAGAATGAAACTTAGATTAACCTTATTTAAGAATTCCAAAATCTATTCCAAACATAAAAAGTTACAAAATCAGATTCACATAGTCAATAGCTATTTTCTGAAATCATTTCATCAAAATCTGAGACTTTTCACTTTTAGAAACAGAGGGAATCCCAATAAGATTCTTACTTTTATCCTACAATTGTAACAATATAAATTCAGAAGTGTTTCACATTTTATAGTATTTAACACTTATTAACAGGATTACACAGCAATGCAAATTGAATTTTATAAATATCAAGGAACTGGAAACGATTTCGTTCTGATTGATAACCGCACTAACATTATATCCGCAAATAATTCGAAAATCATTAAACATTTATGTCATAGGAAATTTGGCATAGGCTCGGATGGTTTAATGCTATTAGAAAACGCTGAAGGGTATGATTTTAGAATGCGATATTTTAATTCTGACGGTGGGGAGGCAAGCATGTGCGGTAATGGCGGCAGATGCATTGTTGCCTTTGCTTATCATTTAGGAATTATCAATAAAAAAGCTCGATTTATTGCTGTTGATGGTGAGCATGAAGCCTTGGTTAAAGATGAAGGCCACTTTGTTCAGGTTAGTCTAAAAATGATAGATGTTTCAGGCATCGAAAAGGAAGATCATCATTATTACATGAATACTGGCTCGCCGCATTTTATAGAGTTTATTGAATCTCACGAAAATTTTGACACATTTTCGAGAGGAAAAGCAATACGCTATAATGATCGCTTTGCCAAAGAGGGCACAAATGTGAATTTCGTTTCGTTTAACAATGATGGCATTCAAGTTAGCACATATGAGCGTGGTGTTGAAAACGAAACTTATTCGTGCGGGACTGGAGTAGTTGCATCCGCAATTAGCTCTGGTTTAAAAAAAAGCAAAAATTACTTTAAAATATTAACCAAAGGAGGATGTTTGGAAGTTAAATTCGAAATAATTAACTCACAAAACATTACGAACATTTGGCTTATTGGACCTGCTACAAGAGTTTTTTCGGGTGTTACCAGTATTTAATATTGCTATTAGAAACGAGCATGATTAAAGTAATTATTATAAATACATGGTAATGATTATTTTGATCTTGCGGCGCAGCTCTGGCAATTGAAGGGAAATTATAAACAGATGAAATTTATTCTCACAAATCTTTTTAGCAACAAAAGCATATCGAAAGTATTCCTACTTTCTTTACTATCCATCGCAATTGGATTAATTCTAACTTTTGGATTATTTGCTATACAGCAAGAAAAACAAAAGTTTAAACGCGAGTCTATTCTAATTCAAGAAGATTTTTTAAAAAACCAAAAAAAAACATTACAGCAAGAAACCCAAACCCTTATAAATTACATCGAAAATGAAAGATTACAAACCAGAAATCTTTTAAAGCAAGATATTAGTAGCAGGGTTTACGAAGCGCATAGCATTGCCACCAACCTATATAAAAGTTATAAAAACAAACTCTCGAATAAAGAATTACAGCAATTAATTATTAATGCTTTAAAATCGGTTCGCTTTAATAACGGTGATGGCTTTTTCTTTATTAATAGGCTTAATGGAACCGTGGTTATGGATCCGGAAAATCCTAAATGGGTTGGAAAAAACAAACTACAAGTAAAAGATGTATATGGTGTTCCCATTATTCAACATGAAATTGAAACTGCAAAGTCTTTGGGAGAGGGCTATACGAATTATTCTTGGCAAGAAGAAAATAGCCAAAGAATCCACCCAAAGATTTCTTTTGTTAAATTATTCAAGGAATTTGATTGGTATATTGGTTGTACTCAGCATGTAAACAATTACAAATCTGATGTGCAGAAAAAAATTCTTAATAAGATTATAGACTTAAGATTTGATGAAAGCATTTCCATTGCCGTAATTGGTTTTGATGGAACTTGCCTTGCACATACCAATAAAGAGTTAATTGGCAATAACTTATGGAATAGAACCGACAAAGACGGCAATAAAATTGTTCAAGAATTTATATCGAGAGGAACAGATTCGAAGGGAGGATTTGTTGAGTATGTAGATCCTTTTACAAACTCGTCTAAGTCACCTCTGCCTAAACTAATTTTTGCAAAAGCATGCAAAGACTGGCAATGGGTTGTTGGATCGGGAGTCAATTTAGAAGAATTAAATCAAGCCATTGCAAAAAGAAATGATGAACTACAAGCCAATGTAAATCGTTATATATTTAATGGTGTTATTCTTGTAATGCTCATTGTAATTTGTATCATCATTTTCTCCAGATATGTGGTACGAGTTTCTCAAAATGGCTTAAATATCTTTACCAAATTTTTTGAAAAAGCCGCTTCTGAATCATTAAAAATAAACACTGACTCATTACATTTTAAGGAGTTCAAAGAATTGGGTCGACTGGCAAACGAAATGATTTCGAATCGTGAACAAATTGAGCAACAATTAAATATTGAGACTGCATATTTTGAGCAATTATTTGAAAATTCGCCGGAAGCAATTGCAATCACCGATAATGAAAGTAAAGCAATTAAAATCAATACAAAATTTACAGAACTCTTTGGTTATACTTCTCAAGATGTAAAAGGTGTTGTAATTGATCATTTGCTTGCAGATGAATCCATACAAGAAGAAGCGAATAAGTTAAATAAATTAACAGCAGACGGTCAGCTTGTGGAAATCGAAACCAAAAGAAAATGTAAAACTGGCGAAATGATTGATGTCTCAATTGTGGGAAATCCTATTGTTGTTGGCAATGAGACAATTGCCATATTTGGAATTTATCGAGACATCACTCAACGAAAACTTTATGAACATCACCTAACCGAAGCCAAAAATAAAGCCGTAGAATCTGATCTCCTTAAATCTGCTTTTCTTGCTAATATGTCACATGAAATTAGAACACCAATGAACCACATTATTGGTTTTACTGATATTATGACCTCACAATATACTGATGAAAACGAAAGACGTGAATATGGAGAATTAATAAAACAAAGTAGTAACAAATTGTTGCAACTCATTAATGACATTATAGATTTATCTAAAATTGAATCAAGACAAATTAAATTAGATTGGGGCAATTCAAATCTTAATGGAATTATGGAGTGTTTGTTTAATAAGTACTATGCAAGGAAAAATATTGGCAATAAATCTCACATCTCATTAAAGTTACACAAGGCTCTTAATGATAAAGATTCAATAATTTATACCGATGCTAAAAGACTGGAACAATTATTATCCAATTTAATTGAGAATGCAATAAAATTTACAAATGAAGGATCTGTAGAATTTGGATATCAATTAATTGAAGATAAATCACTAATTGAATTGTTCGTAAAAGATACAGGCATTGGAATACCTAAAGAGGCTCAAAAAGACATATTCAAATCGTTTACACAAATAGATGGATCGGATACCAGACAACATGGTGGAACAGGTTTAGGACTTACCATTACACATAGGTTAATAGAAGTATTAGGTGGTAAAATCAGAATTGAATCGAAAGAAAATGAAGGAACCTGCATCTACATTCAATTTCCTTATAAGCTCGAAAAAGACGAAGAATTAAGCAATCAGGCTAAGCCTTACAATTGGAAAGGTAAAAAGATTTTGATTGTTGATGATCAGAGAAACAACTTTGCATACTTTAAAACGTCATTGGAACATACTTACGCAGAAATTTATTGGGCCAAAAATGGTGCAGAGGCTATCTCTTTATGCGAATCAATTACTATTGATATTGTTCTTATGGATATTCAAATGCCTGTAATGAATGGGTATGAAGCAACTAAGAGGATAAAGCTTCAGAATGCGGCTATTCCAATAATAGGACAGACCGCCTTTGTTGAAAAAGAAAATAAAAACAAAGCCATTGCTGCCGGCTGTGATGATTATCTTGTAAAGCCAGTTAAAACTAAAACATTGCTAGACTTAATCAGCAAACAACTTTCTATCAATTAGTCCCACTTTGTGCCTCTGCTCTCATGTTTATAGTTTTCGATATACTCTATTGCGTCCTTAGCATCATTCGAAAAGTGGAACAGGTTAGCATATTCAGCTTTGGTAAATTTTTCCTGATATGACTGCTCAAACTGAGCTTTTAGATTCTGATAAAACCCATTTGTATTAATGAACACGATTGGTTTATTGTGATATCCCAACTGCTTTAATGTAACTACCTCCAGTATTTCCTCCAAGGTTCCAAATCCACCAGGCAAAGCTATAAATGCATCAGATTTATCCCGCAATATTTTCTTTCTCTCGGACATATCAGGGGTAATCAGTAACTCATCCAGATTATCAGCCGAAATTCCATAATCATGAATTAACTTTGGTATTACTCCAATCACTTTTCCTCCTGATGTTTTTACTGATTGAGCGACTTCATTCATTAAGCCAACATTGGTTCCTCCATAAACCAATCCTAATCCGCTGGCTCCAATTAAATTTCCAAGCTCTCTGGCTTCCTGAAAGTAAACTTTATCAACCGAATTACTAGAAGAACAAAATACACAGATATTCATTTTCACTATCGATTTTAGCGTAAACTGAAAGATTAAAATCAATCAAAATATTTTCAAGATCGTTCCTGTTTTATTAAATAACGTGAATTCGACGTAAAATTCTCTCACAGTTTGATCTGATTTTGAGTAGAAATTTTCTCAAATTTTCGTAGAAATATCGGGATATTTCAAGAAGATTTGAGGAAATTTATGCCGAAAGCAGGCAAACACATAATGGAAAGTTCTCTTTACGACATCTTCACATTAAAAATTCCTCAAAATAGCACGCTATTCTTTCCAAATTTTTAATGCAAATCTATCCCAAATATAACTTTCTGTGGATAGAATTTTACGTCGAACTCACGTTAAATAACAACATTTTAATAAAACTCGGATGGTTATCCCTTCAAATCAAAAGGTTAGATAAAAAGCCCCTGAGAAATTCTCAAGGGCTTTTAATATCTAAAACTTAGGCATCAATATTTGCATAAGTTGCATTTTTCTCGATAAATTCTCTACGTGGTGGAACCTCATCGCCCATTAACATTGAGAATACATGATCAGCTTCAGCGGCATTTTCGATGGTTACCTGACGTAAAGTTCGATACTCCGGATTCATTGTTGTTTCCCACAATTGTTCTGCACTCATCTCACCAAGACCTTTGTAGCGTTGGATATGCATCGAACTTTCTTTACCACCGCCCCACTCTTCAATCAAGCGAAGTCTTTGATCTTCGTTCCAGCAATATTCTGAATTCTTTCCTTTTTTCACCAAATACAATGGTGGAGTTGCAATGTACAAGTATCCATTTTCGATAAGCGGTTTCATGTATCGGAAGAAGAATGTCATAATCAGGGTTGCAATGTGACTACCATCCACGTCGGCGTCACACATGATTACTATCTTGTGATAACGCAACTTTTCCATATTTACAGCCTTACTATCTTCTGCGGTTCCAAAAGTAATCCCTAAAGCAGTAAATATGTTTTTGATCTCATCGCTCTCGAAAACCTTGTGCTGCATCGCTTTTTCCACATTCAAGATCTTACCTTTCAATGGAAGAATTGCCTGGAATTTACGATCACGACCTTGCTTGGCAGTACCACCTGCCGAATCTCCCTCGACAAGGAAAATCTCACAATTTGCAGGATCCTTATCAGAACAGTCTGACAATTTGCCTGGAAGTCCCGAACCACCCAATACAGTTTTTCTTTGCACTAACTCTCTTGCTTTACGAGCAGCATGACGGGCAGTAGCCGCCATAATCACTTTCTGAACAATGGTTTTAGCATCTTTAGGATGTTCTTCCAAATAGTTAGAAAGAGAAGCACTTACAGCCTGATCAACAGCCGACGAAACCTCCGAGTTACCCAACTTTGTTTTGGTCTGCCCTTCGAACTGAGGTTCAGCAACCTTTACAGACACTACTGCAGTTAAACCTTCGCGAAAATCATCACCACTAATATCAAATTTTAATTTAGCAAGCATGCCCGACTTCTCAGCGAAATTCTTTAATGTACGAGTTAAACCTCTGCGGAATCCCGTAAGGTGAGTACCCCCTTCAATGGTGTTAATGTTATTTACGTAGGAGTGAATATTTTCGGAAAACGAAGTATTGTATTGAAGAGCAATTTCTACAGGAACATCGTTCTTCTCTGTAGACACATGAATAGTCTCTTCAATCAATCTTTCACGAGTGTTATCCAAATACTCAACAAACTCTTTCAAACCTTCTTCTGAGTAGAAAGAATCATGACGATACTCGCCAGCCTCATTTTTCTCGCGCTTGTCAGTAATATTCAAACGAATGTTTTTATTCAAGAAAGCCAACTCTCTCATTCTAGCTGCAAGAATATCATATCTGTATTCCGTTGTCAAGAAAATGGATTCATCGGGTTTAAATGAAATAATGGTTCCGGTAACATCGGTCTCACCCAATACTTTAATCTCACCCTTAGGCTTACCTTGGCTATATTCCTGCAGGTATACTTTTCCGTCGCGATGCACCTCTGCTCTTAATAAAGTAGACAGAGCATTCACACAAGAAACCCCAACACCATGCAAACCACCAGATACTTTATAAGAATCTTTGTTGAATTTCCCGCCGGCATGTAACACTGTCATAACCACTTCGAGAGCTGATTTATTCTCTTTTTGGTGCAATTCAGTAGGAATACCACGACCATTATCTTTTACAGTGATTGAATTATCTTCGTTAATAAAAACTTCAATATCATTACAATACCCTGCTAAAGCTTCATCAATGGAGTTATCAACCACCTCGTACACCAAATGGTGTAAACCTTTCACATTTACATCTCCAATGTACATGGAAGGGCGTTTACGAACCGCTTCCAAACCTTCTAACACCTGAATACTATCCGCAGAATATTCAGCATTCCCATTTGGTTTATTTTCTAAATCACTCATCTAACAGATCTTTAGTTTTCGTAAAAGAACTTCACCGACAATCAAAAAAATCATTTGATTATCTAATTGAAACTCTCATTTTTTTGTGCATATTTTTGAATGCTTTTTGGCTTATCATTCAATAATAAAAAGTTGGCAAAACCACAATACTTATAGAAGCTTAAAACCTTTAAATATCAATAAATTACCAACCCTAAAAAGCAAAAAAGCAAAAGTTAAACAAAGATAATAAAAATGATGAATCTACAGGTAGGAAAATGATGAAAAATAAACCATTTTAGGAGTTTTTGACAAAGCAAATTTATTGCAAGAAAATTATAATATCAAATCATTGTTTATGTTTATTTCAGCAATAAAGCTTAGAGCGAAATTGATTGTCCACTTCTGGGGCGTTTCATTTTAAATTTAATGATGAAGTTATCTACTTTGTTACCTTCATCGGTAACACCATATTCACGAAGTTCAAAAATTGTTCTTACAGTTTTAAAACCCTTGGGCATAGCTTTCCACATTCTATAAAACACTACTTGCACATTCTCCAAATCGGCATCATCGAGTTTTAATTTTAAAACTTCTTTTCCTTTTGGCATCACAAATACACCTACCCCATGTTTTTTCCAAGTAAGGGCTTCTTCAGCTACAAAAGCCATATTTAGTGTATCCCTTGTAATATCAAACAGGTAGGTAATTTCTTTGTCATTAGATTCAAGATCCATTAAAATTTCTAATGGTTTTTTATCGTTATTAACTGATAATTTCCATCTTTCGGTTTTCTGTGCACTAGCTAAACCTGAAAACAACAACAGTAAAAATAAGATGCTTAAAATTCGAATATATGTTGAGATTGTAATAAAATTCATGCATTTACGTGTAATTATACCAATTAAAAATAAAGCTAATAAAAACTATTCAATCTACAATATATTATAATCAACTACAACTATAAAGGGATGCCAGTTACGACATCCCTTTACAGTTATTGCTGCTTTTTATTACAAGTTTATTTTCACTCCCAATAAGAAGTTAAGTCCCTGAGAAGGATATCCATCCCATTGGTAATATTTATCGGCAAGCAAGTTATTTACTTGTCCAAAAGCTGAGAAATTCTCATTTATTTGATAGTTTGCCCCGACATTTAGGTCGTAAACGGCATCATGACTTTTACTAGTATCGTAGATCGAGGATGGCAATTCACCAATATTTACATAACGCAAATATATATAAGGACGCTCTCCAATAACATTCACTCCTGCATTCAATTTAATATCATTTGTAAGTTGATACATTGCATTGGCCTCCAGTTCAAATTCCGGCATGTGCCAAGCTTCTGCTTGCCGATCCAATGAATAATGATTGTACCTAACAGATGAATTTATTTCTAATTTATCAGACCAAGCAATAGTAACTTCAGCCCCTAATCGAAGAAGATTAATGTCATCGTAATCCACGCCCAATTTATTCGAATTTGCAGATGCAATGACATGTGATCCTATAACTTCTCTGAGGTAAACATTATTGTAGAAATACTGATTATCAACCTCACTGTATTCCGCATACAGTTTAAAAGATGAGTTCGAAGACCAACTTCCACGTATGCCACCAAATAATCTATATTTAAGATTGCTTGGCGCAACATTCAATCCTGAAAAAATAAACCTGTTTTCTTCTACGATGTGTTTGTAACGATTCATCTTTAAATCACCATTAACACCAACAAACAAGCTCATGATTCCATCAATTGCTTCAAAATCCATTTTTACATCAGGGTATAGTTTTGTTTCAGAATCATCTCCCATGGCAAAAACAGCATTTACACCCAACTGAAGGTTTAATTTTCCTGTTTGCAATAAATATTTAGGTTGCAAGCTCCACTTTAAAGATTTCCTATCATTTATAACTTCCTCTCCATTAGAGTACAGCAAACCATCTATTGCAAAATAGTCAAATTCAGAATTAAGACTCCAGAAAGCATCTCCTCTTCTTATTTTGGCATTTCCTGAAACCAAAATATCATTCTCTTTTGCATCTATATCATCAGAAAAATGTTCATACTCCAGACCCAGGCCAAAATTTAACTTTTCTTCATCTTTAAAAGTTGACTGGTATTTAGCCTTTAAACCAAAATTATTAAGTTTCTGTTCTTTATAGGGGAATAAATCCGGAATATTAGTGTCAACATCATTAGGCTGAGGAAATCCAT
Source organism: Marinifilum sp. (assembly GCF_965230805.1). Taxonomy (NCBI): domain Bacteria; kingdom Pseudomonadati; phylum Bacteroidota; class Bacteroidia; order Marinilabiliales; family Marinifilaceae; genus Marinifilum; species Marinifilum sp. The sequence goes on from NZ_OZ246019.1 coordinate 915,861, forward strand.
AATAATTGTATGCTTTGTGCTTGTAGAACAATTGTCCTGATACCTTCCCTTCATTCAGGTGCGCAGTTCCATATACTTCCGCCAACTGATCGGTATAATCCGGCTTCACTTTGTCACCATCCTCTAATTCCAGCTTTCCATTGGTTGAATAATGTCTCACATGAATACCTATATCAGCAGTTTTTGATCGTTGATTATTAAATCTATAATCACCAAATAAAGTGGAATAATTTCCTCCTGCTAAAGTCAAATCATGCGAATGTAAGTTCTTTAATGGCTCACCCACCATTCTGGCAGCAGGAATTTCAGCAGGAGAAAACCCAACGCTTAAAGGCTTGGCCTGGATAAAATAGTTGAAGCTTGGTACAAACTTAGCCGTATCCTGAATAACAGGCAATTTTCCCAAACGCAACGCCTTATTAATTTTTGGCTGGTAAGTGGTTCTTACCTTTACTTCTTTGTCTAGCTCTCTTTGTTCTTGAGCTTGGGCAATTGAGTAGGAAAATCCGAAAACTACAATTGCTAATAATATCTTTTTCAACATTGTTTCTCTAATTATCATGCTACTCAATTTCTTTTTCATCGTCTAACATTTCCTGCAAGATCAATCGTTCCTCATCCAATCCTAAAGAATCGCTTTTTGCAGCTTTTCCATCGAATAGTTTTTTATTCTGAAGGCTATCCGTTCCTTCGAACTGAAGCTCTATGGCTTGATTTGCAGTTTCCCTATCCTTTTGTTTCTGGGTTTCCAGTAAAACATTTAGTTTTTGCTGAGCTCGCACCATTATTCCATCATCTTTCGCTCCATAATTGTCCACAATACTTTGCAGGGTATATTTGGCCTGGAATTCGTCATTTTTCTTCAAGAAAACATCCGAAAGCAAAAGAAAGCTCTCGGCCAACCAGTAATGGTGAGGAGAATTCATCTCAATAAACTGGTTGATTTCTTTCTCTGCTTTACTGAATTTGCTTTGCGAGTAATACACTTCGGCAATTCTGAATTTTGCCTCTGCCCCTTCAGCAGTCTGAACTTCATTAGATAATGTCTGGAAGTCTTTTAAAGCTTCCGTTTTCCTTTCCAGATTCAAGTATGATTTTGCTCTTTTATAGGTAGCTTCTCGAATCATTTCTTCCTGAACCTTTGACATTTTTAACACCTCTGTTGCTGCCGGAATCGCATTGCTATATTCATTCAAGCCATACACGCAACGCATATAACCAACTTTAGCAACATTGATGTTTTCAGAAATTTCTGCCATTTGAGCCAATCGTTGGTACTGCTCTTTGGCTCTTTCAAAACTTTTATTTCTGAAATTCAGCTGAGAAGCAGCCAGCAGTGCTCTCTCTGTAAACAGATTATCTGCCTGATCAATCACCTCTTCGAATCCCTTTAGTGCTTTGTCGAAATCTTGCTGGTTCAAAGCGGCATCGGCCTTATAATATTGAGCATTCAATCTGAACATTCCATATGGATAGTTTGAAAGATAGGTTTCAAATGCCTTCATCCCTTTTTCTGTTTCTCCGGACATGTACAATCTCTCAGCAGAAATATAAGTCAGCGAATCTTTCTCCGATCTTCTTAGTACAGCTCCATTCCCGGCAGATTCGGCAAAAGCAAAATATTCATTCACCCTGTTCAAATCGACATACACATTTTTTAGTCCGATAAATGCACTCTGTCTTTCCTGACTGCGCGGATAATCGGTAATTACCGCTTTGTAATTAATAATGGCCTTTTCGTATTCTTTTAGGTTATAATTCATAAGTCCCAGTTGCACCAACGCTTTTGCAGCAAAACTGCTTTTGGGATGATTCTTTACCAATTCCTGATACAAACGGGCTGCCTCACGCGTTTGATCCATTTTTACTTTAGCCTGTGCCAACTCAAACAGTGCATCGTCCGAATAATCAGATTTTGGATATTTCGATTTCACTTGCTCAAGCAATCTTGCTTTTGCATTTGGCTGATTTAATAATCCCATGCAAAAAGCCTGCTGGTACAATGCATAATCAACATCCCAACCGCTTGTACTTGCCGCTTTAGAATAAAATTCTGCTGCTTTGTTGTATTCTCTATCCAAAAAGAAACAGTCACCAATGCGGTTATAGGCATCCGAAACAAATTCATCTTTTTCATTTGCCTGATTTACATACTTTCTAAACCAGTCTGAGGCTTCGTTGTACTTATCCTGATCAAAATTGGCATAAGCAATATTGTAGTAGGCTTGACCGAAATACGGAGAAGATCCCGAACCAGGTGACACCAAAAAAGTTTTAAACTGACTAATCGCTTCATTCAGATTTCCCAAACGGTAATTTGCTTCGGCTTTCCAATACAAACGCTCTGCTGAAATATTTGGATTGTACATTCTGTATCTGTACGATAAATCAAATGCCTGAATCGCTTCCTCGTATTTCAATTGTTTCATTAACTCCAAACCACGCATATAAGTAACACGTTGATAAGCTCTCTCAATTTCCGGTGTTTTATTATTGATTTTATCCATCGAGGCCAATGCATCCGAATAATTTTTGGTGGTCATATATACCTTCACCAAATAATCGTAAGCCTCATCATTTCGATCCGAATCAGGATACTTTTGCAAGTATTCATCAAATGCTTTAATGGTTTCGTTAAAGGGAGAGTAAGACAATTCGTAAGTCAGTTTGGCATAGTTGAACAGAGCATCCTGCTGCATATTTTTATCAAAATCCATTCTTGCTGCATTTGCAAAAGCCACTTTAGCACCGTTTTTATTCCCTGATTTTAAATAGCAATCTGCCAGGCAGAAAGTGGCTACTTGAAGCATTTCATCATCTTCACCCCCAACTTTTTCGAACTGAAGAATGGCATTCTCATAGTTTTTTTCTTTGTACAAGCAATATCCGTAAGCAAATCGATCTTCTCGAACCAAAGTTTTCTTCCCTTTTTCAAGATATGGTATGGCCTTCGCATACTCCTTAACCTGGTAATGTGCCAAACCAATCATTTTTGCAATTTCAGCTTGTCTTTTTACACTGGCATCATCTAAGTACTTTGGAGCATAATCAAGCAGTTTCTGATACTGTTCCTGCAAAAAATAAATCTGACAGATATAATATGGTACAATTGGAGCAAAAGTTTTATTGGATTCTAATTTTTCAAATCCACTTAATGCTGTCTGATAGTTCTTATTTAAGTAAGCTATATGAGAATAATAGTAGTTTGCTGGTGCATTGTAATCTCCTGAAACCTCAATAATCTCATAAAAATTCTTTCGGGCATTCTCATAATCCTTCTTTCTGAAGTAGGAATAAGCCAGCTTGAATCTATACTCGCTTAAATCGTCATGATGCAGCAAGAAGGGGTCAACCTGTTTGAGCCAGACCAATGCCGATTTGTATTTTTTATTGCGATACTGCTGACGTCCGAGTTGGAAATAAGCAGATTGAATTTTATTGCTTTCAGGATAATTGCGAATAAAAGCCTTCATCTCATCTTCTGCTCCCGGACGAAACAGCTCAATGGAACAAAGAGCCATAAAGAACTCGGCCTGCGATCTTTTGTCAGAAAACTCTATGCTGCCTCTATTGATAAATTCTTGAAACTCTCGACGTGCAGCTCCAAAATTCTTGTTCCTGAATTTTTCATTGGCCGATTGCCATATCTGAGAATCGGAATAATGATTTAAAGAATTTTGAGCCTGCGTTGGATTGCCAGCAATCAAAAATACTGACAGGAATATCCACAATAAATATCTGCTTCTCATGCTTTTGCGTGTAGGTATAAATAAGTGAATTAATGATTCTGAAAAGCACAAATCATAGCAATTCAGAATTTTTAAAACCAGCCTTAAAGGTAAAAATAATATGCATCTTTATTACCTGCGTTCTATTAAAAATATGCTTACCGTTCGAATTGATTTTGGTAGAAATCTCATCCAATCTTTGCCTTATTTTTTTTTAACATCCCGATGTTCTTTTGATATTTTTAACGCAAATCTTGAACAAATATGACTTTCGGCTGCTGTATTTTTAATAGAAATCAGATTTAAATCTCAAACGAAGCTTATTCACAAAAATTGCCTAAGCTGTTGGGAATTATTAGCAAGTAAAAAAGCATTGCGAGAAATAATTTTTTAGATTTGTAAATCGACACATTTGTTTGTACCAAGAAAAAAGAACTTACATGTCAGAATCTGCAATCATTGAACTAAAGAATGCTACAATCCGTCAAGCGGATAACATTATACTTACCGATGTAAATCTAAAAATCGACAAAAGCGAATTTGTATATCTAATTGGTAAAGTGGGAAGTGGTAAATCAAGTCTGCTTAAAACTTTATATGCTGATTTACCACTAAACGATGGCGATGGTTCTGTTGCAGGTTTCTATTTACCCATTATCAAGCGCAAGCAGATCCCTTTTCTGAGAAGAAAAATTGGAATTGTATTTCAAGATTTTCAGCTGCTTACCGATAGAAGTGTGAAAGATAATCTTGTGTTTGTGCTAAAAGCAACAGGTTGGAAAAACAAGCAAGAAATTGAAAACCGCATTGTAGAAGTTCTCGAAAAAGTTCACATGGGCAACAAAGGCTATAAAATGCCACATGAGCTTTCTGGCGGAGAACAGCAACGCGTGGTAATTGCACGTGCACTTCTTAATTCTCCTGATATTATTTTGGCCGATGAGCCAACAGGAAATTTAGATCCTGAAACCTCCGATGAATTGGCAGAATTGCTAATGGATATCAGTAAAAATGGACGAACTGTGGTAATGGCTACTCATCAACATGATTTGCTTAAAAAGTTCCCGGCCAGAACAGTTGAGTGTATCAATGGCAAGTTGGTTGACAAATCAATGTCGGAATCCGAGTCTTCAACTTCCGAAGAAAAAAATGAAACCAATCAGTAAGTTATTTGAAAGCAAACCAGCCATACAACAAAAAATTTGAGCAATTAAAACTAAAGCACAGTTTAATTTTTCCGATTGCTTTTTTGATTTTGATATGGTTGATTAAAATCTTTGAATGGGGCTTAGCTTTAGACTTTACCCAATTGGGAATCTTCCCTCTTCACACAAAAGGATTGCCAGGAATTGTAACAAGCCCTTTGATTCATAGCGATTTTAAACATTTAATGGCCAATTCGGTACCTTTTCTTGTGCTGAGTTGGGGCATTTTTTATTTTTACCGACCACTTTCTTACCGGATTTTCATTCTGTGTTACCTAAGTACCAATATCCTGGTATGGATTGGAGCCAGAGAAGCCTATCATATTGGAGCAAGTGGCTTGGTTTATTCCTTTGCTTCTTTCCTTTTTTTTAGTGGAATTTTTCGCAACTACTATCGACTAATTGCCATATCATTTGTGGTTGTTTTTCTCTATGGAGGAATGTTTTGGGGAATTTTTCCCATCTTAAAAGACGTTTCCTGGGAAGGGCATTTATTTGGAGCAATATCTGGTTTAACCTATGCTTTGGCATACAGGAATAAAGGCCCTCAAAAACCTCAGCCCATTATTCCTGATGATGACGAGAGCATTCCTGAGGAAATCTGGAATTCGGAAGCTCTTGAAAACAAAGAAGAATTGCGCAAATAAGTATAAAGTGATAAAACAAACAGGATTAACAGAGAAATCACTTCATTAGCTTGGTAAAAAAAGCCTCCAGTTGGCGAGTTTGATCTTCCAGTTGGAAAACAAATCAACAATTGTAGGCTTTCAACCGTTTTCACACGCCTGTAGCCAAAATACATCGCCTGTAGCCAATTTATGTATTCCTGTAGCGATATTTGATACGCCTGTAGCCAAAATGAGGCGTCTGTAGCCAGATTTCCCCCTCCTGTAGCAAAAATGAGACGCCTGTAGTCAAAAACACCCTCCTGTAGCGAAACGAACTAACAGATATAGGCTTTTCAGAAGGCTTGTGTTAAAATTGAAGATGCCATTAGAAATGGTATTCTACCAGTATTACCATTGCAAAACACAAAAATATTATCTCTTTTTATAATATTTCATCGCCTCGGGAAGAAATTCCTGCATGTTTTTCACACGAGTCGCATCAGACGGATGAGTAGATAAATACTCAGGTGGTTTTTGTCCGCCAATCTCACTCATTCTTTTCCAGAATTCTACAGCTTCGGATGGATTATATCCTGCCATAGCCATAAAGATTAGCCCCAATTTATCGGCTTCATTTTCGTGAGCTCGTGAAAATGGTAAAATCACACCAACATTTGATCCAACTCCAAAAGCAGTCATCCATATTTGCTGTGTTTGCGCAGGTTTTTCGCTTAATGCAATTGCCAGACCTTGTCCTAAAGCTTGCATTCCCATTTGCTGACTCATTCTCTCATTTCCATGACGAGCAACGGCGTGAGCAATCTCATGTCCCATAACCACTGCCAGGCCATCCTCAGTTTTCGTGTAAGGTAAAATTCCGGTGTAAAAAACAACTTTTCCGCCGGGCATACACCAAGCATTAGGGGTATCGTCATCTATCAAATTAAATTCCCATTTAAAATTGGCTACCCTATCCCCCATGCCATTGGCATTCATAAATTCCTCTACCGCTTTGGCAATGCGATGTCCACAAGATTTTACCATCGCTGTCTTCGCCTTATCTGCAGACAGTTTATTTTCACTCAAAAAAGTATCATACTGAGTAAGGCTTGTGGCTATCATTTCACTTTCGGGAAAAAGATTCATTTGCTTGCGTCCTGTAATTGGCACTGTAGCACATGCTGCCATAAACAATACAAAGCCTGTTAATGCTATGTTACGGATTTTTTTATTTGCCATTATTTTTGATTTTTAGTTTGTTCTGATAGTTCTGCTTGAAATTGTTTCAGTAATTCCTCTGCACTAGTAAGGGGAATTTTACATGTTCTATTTTTACAAAGATAAAAAGTAGTTTGATTTGGAACATAGCGATTTTTCAACAAAGGCATATCACTTTCTGTTGTGCTTCCTGCTATTATTACATTGGGCAAGAACAAAGATTCAATTTTTTGTTTCTCCTTCACAGCATTATCTCCTGTAATCACGATTTGGTAAGTTGAATTTGTCAAGCAAAAAAACAATTGTCCCCAATTGGAATGATAGGCCTGAGATTTAACCAATCGATCTTTTACATTGGATATCATCTGCTTTGCTCTTTGCAGATAAAGCTCGTTTTCAAAATAGGTTCCCAACAAATATAAGGACTTCGCCATTGATGAATTGGATGATGGAATTACATTGTCGATCAATTCCATTTTTCTCGCAATTAAATCAGGATCTTCATCGGAAGTGTAAAAGAACATTCCGGATTTTTCATCAGAAAAGTGTTTCATTACCTTCTGTACCAGCTTGTCTGCCTTTAACAGATACTCTTCCTTAAAACCCGCTTGGTACAATGCAATGTATGCTTCAATTGTAAATGAATAATCATCTAAAAACGCATTAATTTTGGAGTTTCCATCCTTATGGTTTCGATACAATTTCGATTCTCCTTTGAACAAATTAGCCTCGATAAAAGCCATGGCTTTTTCGGCTCTTTCGAGATATTTATATTGTCCCAAAGCTTTGTAGGCATCAACATATCCTTTTATCATTAATGCATTCCAGCTGGTAAGGCTTTTATCATCCAAACCTGGTTTAATCCTGCTTTCGCGATATTCCAAAAGCAGGTCTGAACAATGCTTCAATTTGCTCTCAAACTCCTCTTGCGACATTCCATATTTGGCAATCAATTCCAGCCTATCGGCGGATATCATTAAGATATTACCTTCTTCCCAATTTGCTTTTTCTGTTACGCCATAAAACTCACAAAACCATTCTGAGTCCTCTTTTAGCAATTCATCTATTTCTGATTTTTCCCACACATAAAATTTTCCTTCAACACCCTCGCTATCTGCATCCAAAGAAGAAAAGAAACCACCATTTGGCAGACTCAGCTCCCGATCGACAAATTCCAATGTTTCTTCTATCACCTTTTTAAATTCCGGAATTTTGGTCAGGCTGTAAGCGTCGGCATACAAGCTAATCAATTGAGCATTGTCGTAAAGCATTTTTTCGAAGTGTGGAACTTTCCAGATGGCATCTACCGAATACCTGGCAAATCCACCTCCAATCTGATCGTAAATTCCTCCTGCCGCCATTTTATACAGCGTAAGCACCACATGATCCAAACTTGATTGTTCCTTAGTAGCATGGTAATATCGCAGCAAATACTGCAAGGAATTTGGAAGTGGAAACTTTGGAGCTCTTCTATCTCCTCCGTGAACAGCATCAAATTGTTTCTCCCAATCCACATAGCCTTTCCGAAGCTCATCCAAGTCAAAGCCTTTCGCTTCAGATTTACTCTCTATCAACTCATTGGATCGAACACCTTCGGAAATTTGCCTTGCCACTTTCTCTACTTTATCTTTTTCGTTCAGCCAAGCATTCTGAATTCCCTGTAATACCCTAAGCCAATCGTTTGGACGAAAATACGTTCCTCCAAAAAATGGTTTCCCATCGGGCATGGCAAAACAATTTAATGGCCACCCACCACTGCCAGTCATTAATTGCACGGCATCCATATAAATTCGATCGATATCGGGCCGTTCTTCCCTGTCAACCTTTATACAAACAAAAAAACGGTTCATGATCTTGGCAATTTCTTCATTCTCGAAACTCTCGCGTTCCATAACATGACACCAGTGACAAGCTGCATAACCAATACTTACCAAAATTACTTTATTCTCATCGTTTGCTTTTTGCAAAGCCTCTTCTCCCCAGGGATACCAATCAACCGGGTTATGCGCATGCTGCAGTAAATAGGGACTGTTCTCTTTCGACAAACGATTTGTATGTTGTGCTTTCATTTTTTTCTTATTAATCTGAGAGAAAGATTTTATAGAGAACAAACAAGTAACAATAACGAACAAGTAAATAAGCCTATATCTTTCTATCGTTTTTGACATCTATTAAAGATAGAATTTATTCTTAACAATTCTAAATAACGTGAGTTCGACGTTAAATAAAAAAAGCAGCAATACCATAATGTGTACCGCTGCTTTTAAACCAACATTTTTTTCTTTTTATCCACCAAGGCTTGCTGAGATTCCAAACCCGGCAAATATTTTTTGTGCTCTTTCCAGTTCCTCTTCACTTGGCACTTCAAGATCCTCAACCAGGTATTCAGAACCTAATTTTGTGTGCTTGTGTTTTCCCACATCGTGATAAGGCAACAGATTCACTTCCTTGCGTTTCCAAGGAATTGCCGACAAGAAATCCGCCATTCTTATTATTGTTTCTTCATCAGTGTTTACGCCCTTAATAAAGGGAATGCGAATGATAAAATCGATATTGTTTTCTGCCAGGAGCTGAATATTTTGTAATATCAACTCATTGTTCACCCCAGTATATTTTTTGTGAACCTCCGACTCGAAAGCCTTAAAGTCCACCAAAAACAAATTGGTTCGTTTGGCAACCTCCAACACAATTTCAGAATTGGCAAACAAGGTGGTATCCACTACTCTGTGAATGTCCCTCTCTTTGCACTTGTCCAAAATTTCAATCAAACTTTTGTGATGCATTAATGGCTCTCCTCCCGAGAAAGTAACACCACCTTCCGAATGATCAAAGAAAATGGTTTCTCTTTCGATGATTCTCACCAATTCCTCACCCGAGTACACTTTACCCGACATTTCGATGGCCTTGGTAGGACATACCACCGCACACTTTCCACACAATGTACACTTTTCAATATCAGTAACTATACCTTGCTTTGTGAGCTTCAAAGCTGATTCGGGACATACCTCTATGCATTTTACAGAGCCAATGCATTTCGACTCGGCATACATTTTTTGCGCAAATGGTGATATGCTTTCAGGATTATGGCACCATACACAAGATAAGGGACAACCTTTGAAAAAGATTGTCACCCTGATTCCCGGTCCATCGTTAATTGCGTACCTTTTAATATCAAAAATTAAAGTCTGGCTCATTAAAACGATTCATTTTCTGTTCTGTCGATTACTTCCTGCTGCAGATCTTCATTCATATCATTGAAATAATCACTGTATCCTGCCATTCTCACCAATAAATCCTTGTAATCTTCCGGACATTTTTGTGCTGCCAATAAAGTTGCTGTATCAACAATATTAAATTGGATATGATGCCCCCCCAACGAGAAGTAAGATCTAATTAGTTTTGCCAATTTACTGATGTCTTCTTCCCGTTTTAGCAAACTTGGTAAGAAACGCTGATTCAGTAAGGTTCCACCTGATTTTGTATGATCTATCTTGGTAAGCGAGCGAATTACTGCTGATGGTCCATGAGTATCACATCCATGCGATGGAGATGTTCCATCAGATATCGATTTTCCTGCCAGCCTGCCATTTGGTGTGGCTCCCATTACCTTGCCAAAGTAAACATGACAAGTAGTTGACAGCATATTCAGGTGGAAAGCTTCTCCTTTTGTATTTGGTTTTCCATCAATGGCAGCCAATAAATCATTGTACACGCTTACTGCAATATCATCGGCATCATCCTCATCGTTTCCGAAGAATGGCGTATTGTTCAGAATGGTTTGACGCAGCACCTCTTCGCCTTTAAAATTATCAGCTACAGCATCAAGAATGGTATCCATACTAAAATTCTCATCCTCAAAAACATGTTTCTTTAAAGTTGATAAACTATCGGTAACAGTTCCCAATCCGGTACACTGAATGTAGTTGGTATTGTAACGCGGCCCGGCATTGTAATAGTCTCTGCCTTTTGCAATACAATCATCAGTTAATACAGAAAGCAAAGGAGCTGGTGCATATTTGGCAAACATTCTGTCGATGTAATTGCTCACCCTAATTTTCTGATCGACAACAAAATTTAATTGTTTTAAAAATGCGTTGTACAACTCATTGTAGGAAGAAAAAGTCCGTGGATCACCAGTTTCGATACCCACTTTTTTGCCGGTAAGCGGATCGATTCCGTTGTTTAATGTTACTTCCAATATTTTTGGAACATTCAAATAACCAGTCAGTACATAAGCTTCCTTTCCAAAGGCTCCCACTTCGATACAGCCACTGCATCCTCCTTCACGAGCATCTTCAATGCTTTTTCCATGTCCCAACATCTCCATGATGTAAACATCCGGATTGAAAACCGAAGGATAACCATGTCCCTGTCGAATTACATTACAGCCAGCTTTTAGAAATCTTTCCGGAGTACGAGCACTAATATGAATTGAGCTACCCGGCTGCAAAATGTGCAAATCTTCAATAATGTCGAGCATGATATAGGAAACCTCGCTTACACCGTCTGATCCATCTCTTCTTACCCCACCAATATTGATATTGGTAAAATCGTTATATGTGCCACTTTCGCGTGCAGTAATACCCACTTTTGGAGGTGCCGGCTGATTGTTCACTTTAATCCAAAAACAGGAAAGCAACTCTTTGGCTGCCTCTCTGCATAGAGTCCCTTCAGCCGTTTCTTTAATGTAGAAAGGCTCCAAGTGCTGATCGAAGTGACCGGGATTCATTGCATCCCAACCATTCAGTTCAGTAATGGTTCCCAGGTGCATCCACCAATACATCTGAATGGCTTCCCAAAATGTTCGGGGGGCATTGGCAGGAACCCAACGACAAACCTCTGCAATTCTTAACAGCTCAGTCTTTCTTGCCTCATCGTTTTCATTTGCAGCCAATTCTTCAGCCAGTTCGGCATGACGTTCCGATAAGAGAATGGCAGCATCGCAAGAAATTGCCATTGCCTGAAGCTCCTCTAACTTATCGGTAGCTTCGGAATCGTTCATATAATCCAAACGCTTGATGTGATCCTGAATATCCTTTTTAAAATCGAGCAGTCCTTTCTGGTATATCTTTCCATCTAAAGTAGTATGTCCTGGTGCACGTTGTTCCATAAACTCGGTAAACAAGCCGGCTTCATAAGCTGCTTTCCACTCCTGTGGAACATGATTAAAAATACGTTCTCGTTGAGTTCGTCCTTCCCAATAGGGAATTACCTCTTTGGCGTAGGTATCAATATCTTCCTGCGAAATGGTGTAGCGTTGCAATTCACGAGTGTTTAGAACAGTTAAATCATCTACGCTGTGGCAAGTCAGTTCCGGAAAAGTTGGAACCGATTTAGGTGAAGGACCACGTTCTCCAACAATCAATTCTCCATCGCCAATGTATATGGTTTTCTGCTTACAGATTTCAAAAAAGGTTTTGGCACGAAGTACAGGAATGGAGTACTTGCCATAGTTTTCTTTGTAAAATTCAGTCTCGATTAAGGCACGCTCAATGGAAAGGGATGGTTCTGTATCTACACTTATCTTTCTAAGCAGCTCAATTCTATCGTTCATGCCTGGTCTTTCTCCCTTATTTCTGTCGAAGTTACTTAAAGATTTGGCCGTTCTTTGCGGAATACTTTTATCTATTGTCATTGTATTTTCTATTAATCTGTTCTACACAAAGCTTTTAGGTACTGCGTGCTATTTCCCAATCAGAAATTCAGCACTAGCAATTTAAATATAGATTGGATTGGCAATATGTATCAATACATTGCCCGGAAAGGATGAATTGTTTAGGAATAGATGATTAAACAACTAAAAAGTCTGCGGTAACTGTATGTTAAAGTATGATTAAAGCACATGATAACATCTTTTGACTGAACCAAATTTACGAAATATTATCATCTGAGAAACAAATAAAGTAAATTGTTAGCAATCTAAAGTTAATCTATAAACTCCTCCAAAACATTTCGGCACAATACTTGTTTTAAAAGTATGGCAACACTATTAATTCTATTCCAGATGTTAACGAATGCTGACACAAAAGTTTTGGCCGATTTCACCAACTCTTCGAATCTATCGGATTGGTACATTGTAAATGATGTGGTTATGGGTGGCAGGTCGGATTCGGGATTTTTCTTGAATGGTGACAGCTGTGCCGTGTTTAAAGGCTATGTTTCTCTCGAAAACAATGGAGGCTTTGCAATGGTAAAGCATATGTTTGATCCGATTGAAATCGAAAAGCATTCTAAAATCATTATGAAGATAAAGGGAGATGGCAAGCGTTATCAGATTCGATTAAAATCACAGCTTTCTCAAGCTCATTCGCACATCAACTACTTTTCAACAACAGGCGATTGGCAAGTTATTGAGATCCCTTTCAAAGATTTCTATGCCAGTTTTAGAGGCAGACGATTAAGTTATCCAAATTTTTATGCCGCACAATTGTCGGAGCTAGCCTTTTTAATTGTCAACAAAAAAGCAGAAGATTTTAAATTAAAAATCAAGTGGATTGCCTTGAAGTAAAATCAATTGATAATGGAAGATGGTTTTTAATATTTGTCCATTAGCGTCTGGTGAATATTAATTTTCGCTTCTCAAAAACAATCTGATAAATGGCATTTTACATCGGTAGATAGAAATAAATCCCCAAGCCATTGGTAAAAAGAATATTCCCATAAAGAGAATGCTCCAAAAACACCGCATTTAGCGACTTGTTGCGCAAATAAGTGTAAGAGAATATTAAACTTCCTACAAAAGTAAAAATCAGTGCCACCCAGTTACGGAAGATGATGTGAGCCATGGCAAAACAAAGCGCGTTAACCAGTAGCATTACCACAGGATTTGAGAATAATTTCTTGTATCGGTGATAATAGAAAGCCCTAAAAATAAATTCCTGAGTATAAGCCGACCATATGGGATAAGTCACAATTACTGCCAGCCAAATCCAGAAATTGTTACGGGGCAGGTGAAAAAACACATCGGCTCTAAATACATAAACCCAAATGGAGGTAATGATTAAAAGAATCGAGCCTTTAAGCAGAAAGTCCTGCCACGGATAATCTCTTTTGATTCTGAAAATTTCACGATCAAATTTTTTGTCTTTGATAACAATGTAAAGACAATATAAAAAGACAAGCACAAGAGGAATTGCCTTGTGAACCGGAATCATTTCGAAATAATACAATAATGGCAAACCAATAAACAAGAACAACATTTCCGTCCACAAATACAATCTTCTCATATCACCCCCAATTTTAAAACAGAAAACAAAAAAACAATCAGAATAAAAAGATTCTTCTTATTAAGATTCGTTCTATATAATTTACAAAAAAAGAGGCAAATTTGTTTTAAAAATGCCTCTGGAATTTAGGAATGTTATGATTTTATTGACAAACGTAAATCTGTCATAAAATTGCTACTGTTTTTGTGGATTAAATGACCATAAATCCTGATAAAAAATCATCAAATCGAGATGAAATCTGACCATTACCTGATGCGGGTTAAGAATTTCTTTTTTGTGCTCTTCTGGCAGCAACAATCAGTAAATATCCGGCTATAACCGGTCCGTATGCAATAATGTAATATCCTTTAACATCAAACCAATTAAAATGTGTTCCTAAGGTTGCAATTCCACCAAGAATCATTAGTGTCCAACCAATTAGTCTTAATTCTCTTGCCTTTAGTTTTCCTGATTTCTTTACTTCGCCCGAAAGAATTTTATTATCGATTTCTCTAACCACATTTTTAATGGTATCCTCTTCAATACCTTTCTCTTTCATTTCTTTTCGGATTTGAGAGAAATCCATTCCATCAATTTTCTTTTCGTGATAAAAATCGACTAAGTCATTAAAATCTTGTGCCATGATTGTAGTTTTGAATGCTGCAAATCTAATCAGAGAGAAATGATTTTCAAAATCTACTTTATATAAATTGTAAAGGACTGGCAGTGCTGCGCCTCGAACGAATGTATTATTGCAAACATTCCCTTCGCCCTTAGCAATGTATAACTTTTAGCTATCATTGGTCAACTCCTGATGCCCGATGTCAAAGTAAATCCTGTTATTGGTACACTACGAGTTGGCATTTGCATTGTTCTACCTGTCATTGCGTGCGTATTTCCTGCCAACTGCATCGTTCTACCTGCCAAAGGTGTCGAGAGACCTGCGAAATGCATTGCATTTATTAACAAAGAGCGTGCAGATGGTCACCCGAACGATGCGGATAGCAGGTAGAACGAAGAAAAAAATCACTATAACAAACTAAATCTCCTAAATTTTATGAATTGTTAGATACAAGGCAATCTGCGCTCCTGTGTATTTAAAATTAACAAGTTTAGAGTATGAGATATTTATCTCAACAGCTAATAAGTGAGATTAAAAATCTCATCCTCCAAGCTCCTATGATTGCAAATCTTAGGAGCATAAAAAACAGGCTCCTAAATTTAGAAGCCTGCTTGAATAATATTGTTATATCAGAAAATCTATTTGTAAATCTCTTTTTTACTTGCCAATAGAGTGTTTTGAAGCAATGAAACAATTGTCATTGATCCAACACCACCTGGAACAGGAGTAATAAATGATGCTTTAGGTGCTACCTCATCGAAGTTTACATCTCCTTTCAATTTCCATCCCGACTTGGTTTTATCAGACTTCACACGGTGGATACCTACATCAATAATTACAGCACCTTCTTTCACCATATCACCGGTAAGGAATTCCATCATACCTAAAGCCACAATTACGATATCCGCTTGACGGGTAATTTCTGCAATATTTTTGGTTCTGCTGTGACACAAAGTAACGGTGCAATCGCCATAAGCGGCTTTGCGCGACATTAGCACACTCATTGGTGTACCAACAATATTCGAACGACCAATTACCACACAGTTTTTACCTGATGTTTCAACATTGTAACGCTTCAGCAACTCAACGATACCTGCTGGTGTTGCAGGAAGGTAAGTTGGAAGACTAGCTACCATTTTACCTACGTTCATTGGGTGGAATCCATCAACATCTTTTTCGGGACGAATGGTTTCAATCACCTTAGTTTCAGAAATGTGCTTTGGAAGTGGCAACTGAACAATCAAACCGTCGATGTTATCGTTGTTGTTTACCTTACGGATTTCTTCTAAAAGTTGCTCTTCCGTAATGTCATCCTCGAAACGAAATTCTGAAGATTCGAAACCTACCGCATGACAAGCTTTCACTTTAGCTGCAACGTAAGTTTCGCTTGCACCATCGTGTCCAACAATCATAGCAGCAAGATGTGGTGTTTTTCCACCTGCTTTTTTAATTTGTTCTACTTCGGCTGCAATTTCCTGCTTCACCTCGTTCGAAATTTTTTTCCCGTCGATTAATTCCATGTCTGTTAGCTTTGTTGTTAATGTTAGTTCGATCTAAGTTGACACTGCAATTGACTACAATACAATTAGTTTTATCTTATAAAAAAGAAGTATCAAGAATAATATCGTATTTGCCTTTTATCTTGATACTTTGCACTTGATACTTTTTTGATTAATCCAATGTAATAATTAAAAATTTACAAGCTTCAATCAAATTCTTATATCA
This sequence comes from Marinifilum sp., assembly GCF_965230805.1. Lineage (NCBI taxonomy): Bacteria > Pseudomonadati > Bacteroidota > Bacteroidia > Marinilabiliales > Marinifilaceae > Marinifilum > Marinifilum sp. The sequence goes on from NZ_OZ246019.1 coordinate 932,172, forward strand.
GGTACAGGTTATTTAAAAAAAATGCCTGACCGCAGAGTCAAGCATTTGGGGTTTTCAATTTATTATCTTCTGCGTCCCATGTTACCCATCGCTTTGGTCATGTTTCCGCCTTTAGACATCATTTTCATTAATTTCCTGGTCTCGTCGAATTGCTTAATCAGTCGGTTCACATCCTGAATGGTAGAACCGGAACCATCGGCAATTCTTTTTCTTCTCGAACCATTAATCAATTTTGGATCTTCACGTTCTGCGGGAGTCATTGAGAAGATAATCGCCTCAACACCTTTAAAGGCATCATCATCGATATCGATATTCTTTAATGCTTTTCCTACACCAGGAATCATAGAAGCCAAATCTTTAAGATTACCCATTTTCTTGATCTGAGAAATCTGAGACAAGAAATCGTTAAAGTTGAATTGGTTTTTGGCAATCTTCCTTTGAAGTTTCTTAGCCTCCTCAGCGTCGAATTGTTCTTGAGCACGCTCTACAAGCGATACGATATCACCCATACCCAAAATACGATCGGCCATACGTTCGGGGTGGAAAACATCAAGAGCCTCCATTTTTTCGCCTGTACCCACAAATTTAATTGGCTTGTTAACTACCGAACGAATTGATAAGGCAGCACCACCACGAGTATCACCGTCTAATTTGGTAAGAACAACACCATCGAAATTCAATCTGTCGTTAAACTCTTTGGCAGTATTAACCGCATCCTGACCAGTCATCGAATCAACTACAAAAAGAGTTTCGCTTGGATCGATTGCTTTTTTAACCGCTTCGATCTCATTCATCATGTCCTCATCGATTGCCAAACGGCCGGCCGTATCGACAATTACAAGATCATTACCCTTTTCTTTGGCTTCTTTAATGGCAGCTTGGGCAATTTTAACCGGATTCTTATTTTCTCTATCAGAAAATACCGGAACGCCGATTTGCTCTCCTAACACATGCAACTGATCAATCGCAGCAGGACGATACACATCACAGGCAACCAGCAAAGGATTCTTAGAGCGTTTTGCTTTTAACAAGTTCGCTAATTTCCCTGAGAATGTGGTTTTACCGGAACCTTGCAATCCGGCAATTAATATAACGGCAGGTTTTCCCTGAGTGTTGATATCAACATGAGTTCCACCCATTAACTCAGCCAGCTCATCGTGAACAATTTTCACCATCACCTGGTTTGGTTTCAGAGCAGTAAGTACGTTTTGTCCTAATGCTTTTTCTTTTACGGTATTGGTAAACGACTTGGCAATTTTAAAGTTCACATCGGCATCCAATAAAGCACGTCTTACATCCTTCAATGTTTCGGCCACATTGATTTCTGTAATTTTTCCTTGTCCTTTTAATATTTTGAACGACCGCTCAAGTCTTTCGTTAAGATTTTCAAACATTATTGTACGTATTTATATTTCCCTGCAAAAATAAAAAAATATGCGTAGAGCTAAAGTGAATCAGATAGAAAAGTCAAGAAAAGTGTAAACAAATTGAAATGTGGAATCTGAAGTCAAATAAATAAAACAAGCACAGGATGACACAGAGAAACATAGAGGTTAATTATTTCTCTGTATTTCTTCGTGTACTCTTTGGTTTATTGAAACCCCTCCTTATTTGAAACGCATCATACAACTAAGTATAAAGAAGCAGGAAGATTGGGTGAGGTAAAGAATACTAAAAAAGCAGATCCTCAATTTGAAGATCTGCTTTGCCATATCCTGTATTATAAAATTACATTCTTTCCGGAACACCAATTCCCAGCAGGCTCATGCCTGATTTAATTATTTCTCCGATTTGCTTAGATAAAACCAAACGGAAAGCTCTTAGGTCGGTATTTTCCTCTTTAGCAATTGGATGATCGTGATAGAATTGATTGTACTCTTTCACCAAATCGTATACATAGTTCGAAATTTGAGCAGGACTGGTTTCTTTACCCGCATCTTTAATCACAGTTGGGTAATTTGCAAGCATCTGAATTAAGAATGATTCCTTTTCGGAGATATTTAAATTAGATGAAGCCGCTTCGGGAATTTCAAAACCAGCATCAACTGCTTTTCTTACCACCGATTGAATTCGAGCGTAAGTATACTGAATAAAAGGCCCTGTATTCCCGTTAAAATCGATAGATTCCTTAGGATTAAACATCATGTTTTTCTTGGGATCAACTTTAAGGATAAAGTATTTTAAAGCACCCATAGCCACTTTCTCGAAAACATCTTCTGCTTCTTCTTCTGAGTATCCTTCGAGCTTACCAAGCTCTTTAGATGTTTCGCGAGCCGTATTTATCATTTCCTGCATTAAATCATCAGCATCCACAACAGTACCTTCACGCGATTTCATTTTACCTTCGGGCAATTCAACCATACCGTATGATAGATGCTGAATTTTATCGTGCCACTGGTATCCTAGCTTGCCAAGAATTAATGACAATACCTGGAAGTGATAATTTTGCTCGTTCCCAACCACATAAATGTGCTCGTCGATATTAAACTCGTCGAAACGTTCGAAAGCGGTTCCAATATCCTGAGTCATGTATACCGATGTTCCGTCATCACGAAGCAGTAGTTTGTGATCCAGTCCATCCGCTTCAAGGTTGGCCCAAACCGAACCAGTATCTTTTTGGTAGAGTACACCATCAGCCAATCCTTTTTCAACAATTGCCTTTCCTTGCTTGTAGGTATCTGATTCGAAATAAACTTTATCGAAATCAACGCCCATTTTCTTGTAAGTAATATCGAAACCTGCCAATACCCAATCGTTCATCTTACGCCAAAGTGCCACAGTTTCTTCATCGCCTGCCTCCCAATTGCGCAACATCTCTTGAGCTTCTAGTAATAATGGAGCTTGTTTCTTGGCTTCATCAGCATCCATTCCATCAGCAATTAAAGCTTCAATTTCTTTCTTATATTCCTGATCGAATTTCACGTAGTATTTACCTACCAAGTGATCACCTTTAATACCTGTTGATTCGGGAGTTTCGCCTTCACCAAAACGCATCCACGCCAGCATCGACTTACAAATATGAATTCCACGGTCGTTTACCAGGTTCACCTTGATTACTTCGTAACCATTTGCTTTTAAAATCTGGGCTACTGAATAACCTAACAGGTTGTTACGAATGTGTCCCAAGTGAAGTGGTTTATTAGTATTAGGAGATGAATATTCAATCATCACCTTCTTGGCACCTTCTTTTAAAGGAGTAAATCCGTAGTTTTCCGTCTTTACAGATTCATTCAGTACAGAAATCCAGTGTGAATTATCAATTACCAAATTCAAGAATCCTTTAACAACATTAAATGTTGATACCGCCTGTATATTTTCAGTTAAAAACTGTCCCAAATCATTTGCTGTTTCCTCTGGCGACTTTTTAGAAAAGCGCAGGAATGGAAAAACAACAACAGTTAAATCACCTTCGAACTCCCGCCGGGTTTTTTGAATCTGAACGGTTTTTTCCTCTATATCTTGTCCGTAACAAGAACTAACGGCTCCAACTACTTTGTCTTTAATAATACTTTCAATACTCATTTGGAAATTCTGTATTTCGAATTCTACTTAAAACTCTTCCTTAAAATAGGACCTATTATCCATTTACCATTCTCAAGCAAATTCAGTCGATATTAAGTCCCTCAATCTGAATCGGCAAAGATAATAGGATTAAAATGAATTGCTATCCGTAATATAAAAAAAGTCATTCACACTAAACATTATTCTGTCTCTCAAAAACAAGAATTTATTTAACATCAATATTAGAGACATTGTTTACCTTTGAAAAGTTATTATTTTCAAGCAATAGGATTGTATTAAATTGCGTTTAAATAATTGTTCCATTACTCTCTTAACCATAGATGGTTATATAATTGAAAAGAATCTAAACATTCAATATGCCCAAACGAATGAAGAAATGGCTCCTTTTGGTGATTTGCATTGCATTTGCGATACATGCTTACTCATTTTCTCACTACGCCCCTTCAGAAACAAAAATCTCCGATCTAAACAAATTGCTTGCTGAAGCTGAATCATTCTATTATAAAAACAATCCCAAAGCCTTACGAAGTGCAAAATTACTAGCCAATAAATCCTTGGAGCTAGAGCAAATGGATAAGTTTGCATTTGCCAACGAACTAATGGGAAGAATTTATATGCACCAAGGCGATCTTGAATTGGCTCAAAGTTGTTTCAATTCCTCATTTGATTACTGGGAAAGCGTAAGAGATACAGCTCGAATGAGCTTTTTATATGGCTATTTTGGCGAATTGAATTTCTTTAAATGCGATTACTCCAAAGCCAATCAGTTTTACAACAAAAGTTTAGATTTAAAAAAGAGCATTAAAGATACCCTTTCCTTTGCTTATAGCTTCAATGCCTTGGGAAATGTTCAATTTGAAACTTGTAATTACGACACAGCCTTAAGTTTTTATCAAAAAGCACTTCAGCTATACGAAAAGTATAATAATCTATCCGGAACGTGTTATTCCTTAAATGCGCTTGGCACCACTTACAAAGAAATAAACAATTCGGATTTGGCAAGCAAATACTTTAAAAAGGCACTAGCCATAGGTGAATCTAATAAGCTGGATAAAAATGTTGCATACAGCTTGAATCAACTGGCTTCGCTTCAAAACAATTTAGGAAACCGAAATACTGCAATTAACTTATACACCAAGTCTTTAAATTTAAATTTTGAACTTGGATCGAAAAATGGAATAGCCTCTGCTTACATGGGAATGGGAGAAGTTTTTCAATCCATGGCTCAAAACGACAAAGCCATTGAGTATCATCACAAAGCTTTGAAGCTTTTTAAAGAGTTGAAAGCAAAGAAAAACATTGCCAAATGCTACGAAAACCTTGGTTTGATTATTTATTCAATGCGAGATTATGCATCAGCAATCGAAAACTATAACCAATCCATAGAAATTTATCACAAAATAGGATATCTGAAAGGTGAAGCGAATGTATTAAGAAAAATAGGAAATGCCTATATTAAAGAGAATAAACTCAGCATGGCGCTCACCAATTACGAAAAATCCTTACAAATTCAAAAAAGCATCAACAACCAAAAGGGTATGGCATCATGTTATACCAATATGGGATTAATTCATGTCAAAAAGAAGAATTTTAATCAGGCAGAATATTATTTCAATCTATCGGTTAGAATTAATAATAACATCAGAAATCTTGGTGGCCTGGGTTCGGTATATAACAACTTGGCTGCACTTTACAAAGCTAAAAATGAAATAACTAATGCCATCCATTATTTGGAAAACAGCTTAAATCTTGCCAAAAAAATCAAGAGAAAAACTTTAATAGCAGAAAACTACAAAAACCTGTCAGAAATTTATGAGCAAACGGGAAAGTTTGATAAATCGCTTAATTATTATAAAGATTACGTAACAGTTTACAATCAATTGTATAATGCCCAAGCTGAAAATAGAATTGGTTGGATCCAAATGCAAAATGAAAAAGAAAAAAGAGAAAATTTAGTTCGCCTTCATGCAAAAGAACAATTTCTGAAAGAAGAAAAACTTAAAAAAGAAAGATTAACCAATACCTTTTTAGTCGTTATCGTTGGGCTAATTGTTATATTCTCGGGCTTTGTATACAGGTTTTATATCATTGTAAAAAAATCCAATATAAATTTAAATAAACAAATAGAAGAACGTAAAAGAGCAGAAGCTCTATTAGCCGATCATCAAAGAAACCTTGAAAGTTTAGTGAAAATTCGAACTCTCGAACTTTTACAAGCCAAAGAAAAGGCAGAACAAGCAGACCGATTAAAGACTGCATTCCTTGCTAATATGTCGCATGAAATTCGCACTCCAATGAATGCGATTATTGGCTTTTCAAAACTAATGTCCTTTACAAGTTCAAAAGCTAAACACGAGTATTATACCAACATGATAAATGATAATGGTCAAATCCTTCTTACATTGGTTAACGACATCATAGACATCTCGATGATCGAATCGAAGCAACTAAAAATTAAAAAGTCTAATTTCTATATATATCCTATATTGGAAGAACTTAGACAGATGTTTGAAGAAGAAAAATGTAAATCTGAGAAATCGGATGTTCAAATTAACCTGCATATACCGAAGCAAATAGAGAATATTTCTATACATTCCGACCAGATTAGGCTAAAACAAATTCTTATCAACTTACTTCGAAATGCCATGAAATTTACCGAAAAAGGTAAAATTGATTTTGGTATTGAGATAGTGGAAAACTATATTCGATTTTTCGTTAAGGATACTGGAATTGGTATACCTTACGAGGATCAGGCGTTGATATATGATCGTTTCAGGCAGGCCAGCAATAATGGGGTTCAGCACGGAGGAACAGGCTTAGGGCTTACCATTTCGAAAAACCTGACCGAACTTTTGGGTGGTAAAATTTGGTTTACCTCCGATCCGGATAAAGGGAGCGAATTTTATTTCGAGTTTTTGATTGATGATGACACGGTAATTCAATCCAAAACAGTAACAGAAGAAAGTAATCCACTTGATTTTTCAGGAAAAAACATACTTGTTGCAGAAGATGTTGAGTCTAATTTCTTATACATTAATGAAGTATTGAAAAAAGTAAATGCCAATGTAACATGGTCGCAAGATGGTATTGAAGCTGTTGAAAAATTTCAAGATGATCATTTCGATTTGGTTTTAATGGATATTCAATTGCCTAGAATAAATGGTTATCAAGCTGCCAAAGAAATCAAAAAACAAAATCCTTCGGTGCCAGTTGTGGCTCAATCGGCTTACGCATTTAGAGATGAAAACAACCAAATGAACGAAACTGCTTGCGATGCATTTATTTCCAAGCCATATACCGAAGAAGAATTATTAACAATCATCAGGAAAAATATGAATCTAAAGTTCTAACTGAACGCTTGTTAAAATATATACCTGTAAAAAACTATTTTTAGTGTCAATCTTATTTTGACACTATTTTTTTATCTAAAACTAACCAAACATGAGAAACCTAAATTTGTTAATGCTACTACTGGCAATTTACTTTGTCTCTTGCAAGACCAATTCGAAAAAACCTGAAAAACTTGACTATGCTCTTTGCATACATGGTGGGGCTGGCACGATTTTAAAGAAAAACATGACAGCTGAAAAAGAAAAACAAATTTACTCTAAGCTTGATGAAGCCTTAAGTATTGGCGATTCTGTATTAAGAAATGGTGGATCGGCTCTGGACGCTGTTGAATTAAGCATTCACGTTTTGGAAGATTCTCCATTGTTTAATGCAGGAAAAGGTGCAGTTTTTACAAACTCAGGTAAAAACGAATTAGATGCTTCCATTATGTGGGGAAAAGATTTAAATGCCGGAGCTGTTGCTGGTGTAGACGATGTAAAAAATCCGATTAGCGCAGCAAGAAAGGTAATGGAAAACTCAGAACATGTTTTATTAAGTGGTAAAGGCGCCTCGAAATTTGCAAAGCAACAAGGATTAAGCATAGTAGATAGCTCTTATTTTTACACAGCAAAAAGATGGGAATATCTACAGAAAATCCGAAGTAAAGAACAACAAATGAAGCAAAGCGATAGATATGGCACTGTAGGTTGTGTAGCACTAGATAAAAATGGCAATTTAGCAGCGGGCACTTCTACGGGTGGGATGACCAATAAAAAGTTCGGACGCATTGGTGATTCTCCGATAATTGGTGCTGGTACCTATGCAAACAATGCTACTTGTGCCGTATCGTGCACTTGTCATGGCGAATATTTTATTAGATTGAGTATTGCCAAAGACATTGCGGCCATGATGGAATATAAAAATATGAGCCTTGATGAGGCCACAAATGCGGTGATTGAAAAACTCAATCAAATTAATGGAACAGGTGGTTTTATATCATTGGATAAATATGGTAAACCAGCCATGAAAATGAACACCCCGGGTATGTATCGAGGCTACATAAACTCTAAAGGTGAAAAAGAAAAATACTTGTACAGGTAAGCGGAAATATTTTGCCGATTAATAATTTCATCCTAAATTAAGTATGGCGTAAATGTTATCAACTTTAAACCTAAAGCAACATGACGATAAATTTAAACGGTAAATGGAAGAATCAGTACAATTCAGAAATGGAGATTGCAATTGTTGACAATAGAGTTAGCGGTACATTTCAAACTGCAATTGGACAACCTAAATTTGAAGAAAAATTCCAGATCAGTGGCAAAATCAATAATAATGTAATTGCCTTTATGGTTGATTTTGGAAAATACGGATCGATTGCCTGTTGGACAGGACGTTTTGAACTTGATGAAATAGGCCCGGTTATACATACCATGTGGCACTTATCTCAAAGTGAAGGTAGCGACGAAGAACAACTCGCAAAAGCCATATTAACAGGTGTAGGAACTTTTAGGAAAGCTTAAAAACAAAAAGAGGAGTTTGGTCATCAAACTCCTTTTCAATTAGTTAATTTCAATATCTAAACTATCAATCTTTTCAAGTAAACCATGAGTAGATTTAAGCAAATCATCATATATTAATTTAAAGTGAGATTTAACCTCTTTGGCACTTTTATCTTTTAATCGATAATTAATCCTGGATATGTAATCATTTCGCTTTGTAACAGCATCATTCATTATTTCAAATACTTGATTTGAATTCTTTTCCCCGAAAAATTCAAGGTGAATCATTCCTCTCATTAAGATCTCATTAGTTAGAAAATTCACATCCTTTTTGAATTCTTTTTTGCTTGCCATAATCTAATTTTTTTTGATATAGGCTAAAATACAAATTATACTTAAAAAGCCATCAACTAATGATTGATTAAATAATGCGAGTTTTATTACGAATAAAATAATTTATAATGACTTTAATACTTAAATTTTGATGCAAACAAAAACTGATGGTTTTATAATTGGAAGCATACTTACAATTGCATAAACTGGCTAAATAAGCTTTATTTGTAAAACCTGAATTCGATAAAAATATTTATCTCAGAAAATCAGATTCATTAAAGCTTTGTTTAAAAAATCTGAAAGAATCCAAGGAAATTTTTAAGAACTTTTAATGTAAGAGTTTGATGAAAATGACCTTTTAAAAGCATATGACTGTCTTTGCATACTGTTACAATGTTTTAATCGAATTAGGCTAATTAATTATTTGATTTAAAGTCATAGAATTATGAACGAATGTTGCCAATATCTTTTCTTGCATAATAATAAACTTAAAGCTGTAGAAAGTTTTAAGGATAGTTATTTAAAGAATGGTACATCATTGTACGAAGTGGTTCGGCTATATAATGGCCGGGCCATTTTTCTATTCGAACATTACTCTCGTCTTTTAAGATCATCACAAAAAGTAGGTTTGAATATTCTTTACGATTTTACTCAAATTGAAGAGAACATTCAGCTTTTGGTTGATAAAAATGATTGTAAAGAAGGTAACATTAAACTGGTTTTTAATTTTAATTCGAAAGAAAAAAATTTCTATGCTTATTTTGTACGCCACTCTTATCCAACAAAACTACAATATCAAAAAGGAGTTAGAACCATTATACATCAGGCAGAACGACCTACACCAACTGCAAAAGTGTACAACCATAGTTTAAGGTCGAAAACCAACAATCTTATTGATGAAGCTAATATGTTTGAAGTACTACTTCTAAATAAACTAGGAAACCTAACCGAAGGCAGTAGGTCTAATTTGTTTTTCATTCAAAACAATGAGCTGTATACAGCACCTAACAATGAAGTACTTAATGGAATTGTTCGTGGAAAAGTTATTGAAATCGCCAATCAACTTTCAATACCAATTCACTTTATTTCCATCCCATACGAAGATCTTCCCAAATACGATGCAGCATTTTTAACGGGGACTTCACCAATGATTCTGCCAATAAAGAGAATTAATTCCTTGAGTTTTTCTGCTGATCATCCTTTACTCTCAAAGATTCTAAGTGAATACAGAAGGGTGGTAAATGAGAATTTAAGTATGGATAGCTAGTACTTGTATTAATTGCAAAACAATGATTTTCTTCTATTTCAGTTTCGGAAATCCAATCTCAGTTATCACTCCGGAAAAGTTAGATTTTGAGTCTATTATCTCATTAATCTTGTATGAATAAGTTCTGCCATTGGTAAGAACTTTATTCAAAAGTTTCATTCTGTCACAAGTAATTTGAAGCGAATTTCCTTTAATCAAGTCCGACACTGAGTTATTTATATCTATCTGTCTATTTACTAATCCATTGTCAATTATTTCGCACTTTAAATATCCATCCTTTTCCAAAACAAAACGAATAACCAACTTTCCTTTTTCCTTTAGTTTACTAATACCATATTTTATTGCATGTTCCAAAAATGGCTGAATCAACATTGGCGGGATTTGAACATCATGATTATTTATATTCTTATCAATGTTGATTTGGAAACTAAATTTATCTTCAAATCGCATTTGTTCCAGCTTTAAATAGATTTTCAGATATGCCAATTCTTCATTTAGAGATATCATGTTTTTATTGGCATTATTAATATTGTTTCTGAGCACCATCGAAAAATCTGATAAGTATTCTAAGGCTTTATCCTCCTCTTCTTCTAAAATATAGCTTTGTATGGCATTCAATGAATTAAAAATAAAGTGAGGATCTAACTGATATTGCAAAGCTTTAATCTTTAGGCCAATTACTCTATTATACTGTTTTGTTCTTTTTTTCTCTTCGAATCGAATTCTACGCTTGTATAACTTAATGCTATAATAAACTAAAAGACATAAAATAAATGATAAGATGAGCCCGAACCAAGTAGTTTTCCACCATGCTGTATCCAGAATTATATCTATTGAATATTTTAAAACCTGCCCGGAACTTAACTTACGCCCCTCTAATTCAAACACGTAATCTCCTCCTCTTAAATTTGAAAAAATTACTTCATTCGATCTTGTCCAATCCGACCAATTTTTATCTAAACCAAGCAACCTACACCTATATTTTACATTCTCCAAGTTATGACAATAAAACATTCCAAAGTGGAAACTTACATTGTTTTCATTATAATTCAGATATATCGGATTATTTGGAATTTTTGTCCACTTGTTTACCTCTGATTTCTTCGATTTCCAGCGATCCTGTCTAATTTTTACTCCAAATAAAGAAGGCTGATAGGATGTTTTATCAGCATCAAAATCCGAAGCTTTAATTTTCATTAAAGAATGATTTGAATGTACCCAAATACAGCCGTATTTATCTATTAACGACTCTTCACCTCGAAATACAACATCTTTAGGAGCATTCCAAAACCTGTATTTCACAACAGAATCAGGATGCCAACTTTCATATTCAAATCGGTGAACTCCTAAATTTGTTCCACACCAAATTGAACCATCCTGCAAATATTGAAAACCATGAATAGTAATACCCTCCAAACCATCGCTATTGTCTAATGAATCCTTAATAACCAATTGATTGCCTTCACTTTTTAATTTATACAGAATTCCATTATTTCCACCTGCAATAATGCTGGAATCAGGCAGAATTAGCATGTCATTAACAACATTATGAATTCCACAGTTATTCCTTCCAAACTTATATACTTTATCCTTATCAAATCTAAAAATCCCCTGATTATCGGTTGAAACCCACACCTTGGAATCAAACTCTATCATATTGGTGATTTCAACTTGCTGTCTTCCCGAAACAGTCTTATAAATCTGCTTTCTTGAATTGAAGCCCAAATCAGAGGTGACAAAATTTCTTCCATCATAATAAAATAGTTTATTATTAGAAAGAAGTATGAAATTTAAGGCTTTTGATATTCCCTTATAGCTTAGTTGAAATGTATTACTATTTATAGTAAAAAACCCATGATTTGTAGCCACCCAAATGATATCTCTATCTATCTCAATATCATTAATAATCACATATTGTTTTTTGGCCAGGGAAGGTAATTTTTCAAAGTCCTTAATGGTTAAAAAACTCTGAATCTTTTCATCTTTTATTCTTGCTACTCCATTACTACCAGCCAAAACAATCGAACCATCAGTTAGAGATATAAAATCTGCAACAGTACCAACTTCAGGCATCTTACTTTCCACACTAAAGATTGAAAAAATTGACTGTTTCAATCGAATCAGCCCATGATTTTTAGTTCCTAACCAAATATCATTTGTATGTTTGTGTTTAAAAATGGATTGCACAAAAACACTTCTTAATCCCCTTTCTTCTTGAATATCTTTACAGAATCCATCCTTTACAGACACTAACGTTCTAGATTCTATGTCATCCTTAAAATATCGCAGCAAAACAAATAACTCATCGTTATTAGACAAACAATTTAATACATCGCATTTGAAATTCTCTTTCTCCCTTTTTAAGATAATTTGATCTCCTATTCTGAGACTACCATTGTATTTCCTATTTACTTCAAGAACATTTTTCTTTTTAAATTCCCGCTTATAAATTCCTTTAAGATCAAAAGAATAGCTTCCCTGTTCTAGTTTTGGAAAAATAATTAAACTCCTACTGCTCAGTGATATTCTTGATACATCGAGACGATTAGAACCATTAACCAATGAGTAATTGAATAATTCGCCATCATTTTCCCTTACGAATACTCCGTTTGAAGCACCAACTACAATCGTTTTTCCGAAAGCTGAAACTGTTTGCATTTCAGCTTGAGAATTATCTTTGAAACCTCCCAACACTTTTAGTTTTTCTCCATCGAATTCACATATGCCAACCCCAGTAGCTGTAATTAGTAGATTACCATTTACATCCTCTGCCAAACATGTAACTTTCTCTCCTTGCAAGCGATCTAATTCTTTTCTGAATCTTATCTCATGTCCATTAAACTCGCATAAACCTACATCGGTTGCTAACCAAATGAGTCCACGAGAATCTTCAAAAATATAATTTACACAATTACTTGGCAATCCATTAACCTGAGTAAAATCATCAGTTCTACTATACCTTGCAAATGAGTTTAGTGCAAAAAATAGAATTAGATAAAAGGCAGTTTGCTTTTTGATTATTAGGCTCATAATGCAATGATACTAATTATCCAAGGAATTTTAAGCTGTCAAATGTGTCAAGTTAAATCAATTCAGTAATCACTACATTAAATAAAACTTAAAATCTTTATAAATCAAGCCCTGTAATAACAAAAACAAATATAACACGTAGACAGTGCTGATGTTCATTAATAATAACCGTTCATTAAAATAGAAGTTTTTACATTAATTTAACTTTGCCAAAATAGTAACCTCAACCAACTAAGTATGCTATTTAAACTCGAAAAAGGAAACATTGAAAAAGCTAGTCAAATATTTGAATACAATCAAAACTTCATCTATTCTGTAAAAGCAAGATTAAAAGTCCTTTATGCAATTAAGAAGGAGTTCAAACATATACCCGAACTCGATTGGCATTTTGAATATGATCACGTAAATGTAAACAAGAACAGACTAATTATAGAGTATAGGCAAGCTAAAAGTCATGATTTTTCATTCTTTTATGAGGTTCCATTATCCACGAATTTTGAGTTAGGTGTGTACTTTGCTAAATCATCGGTTCATTTTATTGATATCTACAATTTCTTATTGTCGAATAACACAATTAACAAAGATCAGTTTCAATTAAAGGCCGAATATCACAGCTTACCTCATCTTATTGTGAATAAAAAAACAAAGCGATATAATACTGGAATCCTTAATAAAATTAATAGTCATAATGATTTAGACACACTGCCTGTGGACCAGGATATAAAGGCTGAATTTGAACTAGGATTCCATTTTTTTAATCCTATTTTCAATCAAATACTAAGTCAATTTAAAATTTGATTTCGTACAACAGCATGAACTCAACCCAAAACAAATCTGTTAAAACCAAGATGAGCATTAGTAGAGCCTACTTTATGCTGTTTTTAGTTCTGACTATTACTTTTTTAGTCGGATTTGGTGGAATATGGATATACACTAAGTTTAATGAATTTAACACAGAATCGGATAACCTAAGAAAAGAATTCATTAAGAAGCAGAAAGACATTTTAGTGCATAAAGCCGATGAATGTGTTAATTTCTTAGACTATCTAAACACACGTGCTGAATCATTATTAAAATATCGACTTGAAAACTTCGTTAATCAAGCACATGCAATAGCAATTCATATTTATAATGAAAACAAAGACAACTTATCAGATCGAGAAATAAAATATCGTATCAAAGAAGCTTTATCAGCCTTAAGAATAAATAATAACAGAGGATATATATTTATAAATAACTTAAGTGGCAAAGGCATACTTTATCCATTTTCAAAACAAAATGAAAATATAAGTTTAATCAACTTAAAGGATATCAATGGAAATTACATTGTCAAAAATGAAATTGAATTAATGAAATACAAGGATAGTGCCTATACCAAATACGAAAATTCCAACCAGCTAAAAAACAAATACAACGCATACACCAAGATTTCTTACATAAAAAAATTCACTCCTTATAATTGGTACTTTGGCAGTTTTGCGTTTTTAGATGATTTGCAGCCTGAAATTCAAAAAGAAGCTCTTATTAGAATTAGCCAAATCAATGCGAATCAAGACAATTACTTTTTTGTGTACAAAAAAGATGGGACTTGTTTATTACATATTGATTCAACAAGTATTGGAAAAAACTATAAGGACTACACAAGCAAATCTCGCAGAGAAAACGTTAAGCAACTAATTCAAGCCGCCGAGCAGGAAGTATCTGGATTTGTGAATTATCAAAATCCATATACAAATGAAAATGATAAAGTTTCCTACGTTAAATTAATTAAAGGATGGGATTGGGTAATAGGCGCAGGACTATTAACTAGTGAAATTGATAAGAATATTGAAATTGCAAGAGCTGAATTAAAAAGTGACGTTAGAAAATACATACTTCAAATTGTATTCCTGATTTTATGCGCAATCATTATTATCTATATAACTTCGAAGATGATTTCTGCAAAAATGAAACAGAACTTCACTTCTTTTAATAATTTCTTTAGGAAAGCATCCACACAATCTTATCAAGTTGACATTAACGAACTTCACTTCTCTGAGTTTCAAGATATGGGAACTACTATTAACCGAATGATTGGCATCCGCTCCCAAAAAGAGAACGAATTGCAAATTGCAAGGGAAAAAGCTGAAGAATCAGATCGATTAAAATCCTCTTTTCTTGCCAACATGTCTCATGAGATTCGCACTCCAATGAATGCAATAATAGGATTCTCAGAATTACTACAAGAAGATGATTTACCTTTTGAAACAAGACAACAATTTTTTACCCATATTAGAAATAGTGGTAATTCTCTATTAAATCTTATCAACGACATTATTGATTTCTCAAAAATAGAATCAGGAAAACTTAAGATTTCAAAAACACATTACAGTTTAAATCAGCTATTTGATGAATTGTATCACACCTTCCAAAAAATTAAAATTAGCAAAGGTAAAGATCATATTGAATTAAAATTCACCAAGGGTCTGGAAGAGTCAGAATCGGTTATCTACACAGATCCCCTAAGATTAAAGCAAATTATTACCAACCTGATTGAGAATGCATTAAAGTTTACAGAAACAGGTAGTATCCATGTTTCCTATCACCTAAATGAAAGCAACTTAATATTTACTGTAGAAGATACAGGTATTGGTATATCTCCCGAAAAACAGAAAATCATATTCAGTAGGTTCCGTCAAGCAGATGATTCTCATGCCAGAAGGTATGGAGGCACTGGTTTAGGTTTATCTATCTCGAAAAAATTAGCAGAATTGTTAAGTGGTGATATGTGGGTGGAGTCTACTGAAGATGTAGGTAGTAGCTTCTTTGTTAGCATTCCCTATTTAATTGATGAAAAAGCGAACATAGCACCAATCAAAAAAGTACGAAAAAGTGGATTCATTAAAGATTTAACCGGCAAAAAAATACTCATCGTTGATGATTACAATGTTAATATTACTCTGATAAAGCAAATGCTTCAGTCCACTGGCGTTACACTATCTTCGGCAGACAATGGAAGGTCAGCAGTAGAAGAATGTAGCACATCTCATTATGACTTGGTATTGTTGGATTTACAAATGCCTGAATTAAATGGATACGACACCTTAAAACTAATCAAAAAAGACAATCCTAATATTAAAATTATTGCTCAAACTGCTTATGCACTAGCAAACGAAAAAGAACAAATCTTGGGTGCCGGATTTGACGGATACATTGCAAAACCAATTCTAAAGAAAAATCTTCTAAGTATTATAAATGAAATGATTTAAAAGTGTGGACACTTTATTCGACCTATCTTTCTTCTACTTCTCAATGCTATTTCCTGACAACTGTTTCTATTCCTTTTGCTATTCTTAAATCTCATTAAAAATGATATTTCATGAGCTCCTGTATTGGTATGAATCAACTTTGAAACAGTTTTATCGTAACTGTAAGCAACCTGCCACCAGTCCCTCATTACTCCCACTTGTAAGATTATTGCATCATATTCTAATTCCAGATTGTCCCTGTACCACATTCCAACAACTAATGATCCTTTAGAAAGGTACAAACCATAATTAAACTGTTTATTAGTTCCCTGCTGTTGATATAAAAAGTTTGGGGCTAATCCAATATCAGACTGATGCAATCCTCTTCTAAAAACTGGAACATTTACCCCACAATGCAAGGTGTATTTTCTTGGTAATTTGGAATAGTCACTTTCATTTTTATACGCTTCATCCGGCTCCGTTAGATGATGAGCTGCAAAACCAATAAACCAATTTTTATGTGAAGCTATCAATCCCGATGAAAAATCAACATAACTTCGATTGAGATGATCAATAGCACTCTCACCTGTAAAAGGGTTGATCAAGCCATTAATATAAAATTCATCAGTTTGATCGGGAAAAGTAAAATTCGAATCATTAAGCCTTCTTTGAATAAACGAAGTTTGAAACCCAGCTTTTACTGCCAAATTCTTAGAAACTCTTAATGTATAGGAATACATCCCACTTACTGTAGTAGTGCTAATCGTCCCATCTCCCTGTTCATCCTGCATCACCTGTAAGCCAATACCGCCACCCAGTTGATTTACATACTGATCGTAAGCTACACTATAAGTTACATATGCAGAACTTATTTCGGGCCATTGGTTTCTATAATTCATAGAAATACGAGTATCAAAATCAGATCCTGCAAAAGCTGGATTTAAGTACACTTTATTTGCATAGAATTGAGAAAACTCGACATCCTGGGCACTCAAATTTAATATATTCATTAATAAAAATAATATGCCTGCTATTCGCCTCTTTCTATTCATTATCTAAATAATGTAACCGTTCCGTGAGCACGTTCTTTTCCTCCATAAAAAATAATCCATACATACACTCCTATTTCGGCGTCTTTGCCTTTGTAAGTTCCATTCCATCCCTCATGCTTCAATTCATTATTGGCAACCATATCCTTCTCCAGTTTAAAGACTTGTTCTCCCCATCGAGTATAAATATACATTTCAAAATCATTAACGATCCCTTTAAAAACAGGATAAAATATTTCATTAGGTCCTTTCCCATTTGGTGTAAACACATTCGGCACAACCATCTTAGGCTCCAACAATTTTACCGTAATTGAAGCTTGAGCCACACAACCATATTCGTTTTCAACTTTAACACTATATTCCCCAACTTCATCAACTTCTATGCTCCTCCAATCTGAACCTGTATTCCAATGATATGAAGAATATCCTGCCCCAGCATCAATGGTTAAACTTTGACCTTTATACATACTAAGTGTATCTACTGACATTTGAATCTTTGGAGATGGATATACCTCTACACTTATAGTATCTGTGCCCATTATGCCAAACATATCCCAAACTTGTACGGTGAAATCACCAGAATTGTTAACTACAATTGTTCTGGTTGTATCTCCTGTATTCCATAAATATTTTTCCCAATTTCCTGCATCCAACATTAAAGATGTTCCTTCGCAAATACCAGCACTAGCTCCTAAATTTATTGTTGGTCTTGGGTTGACAGCAACTTTAACTTTACCATTACCCTTACAACCGTTAACATCAACAACATTTACCGAATACTCACCATCTTTCTCTACTTTTAAGAATTGAGAGTCCTCCTGATTACTCCATTCATATTCTACATAACCACTACCTGCATCTAGAATTATGGAGCTCCCTTCTGCAATAACTGTATCTCTTCCTAGATAAACATCTGGGTTTTCATGGATGAAAATACTGATATCATCTTCTCCTGTACAACCAAACTCGTCGGTTGTTCTCAATGTAAAATCGCCCTTTTCATAAACATAAATTGATTGCCTTATCCCTCCTGGAATCCATTCGGTATAATATCCATCCGGAGCTTCAAGAATTAGCTCTTCTCCCTCACAGATATATAGATCCGGACCTAAATCAACAATAGGTAGATCGTGTACAATTACTTCGACTGAATCGTGCCCAACACATCCATTAATATCCTGAACTCTCACATGATAAATCCCAGCTTCTGTCACTAGCCTGCTTTGAGTTGTAAGGCCATCATTCCAGAAAAATTTTTCTCCTTCTCCGATATCAAGTTTAACGGATTCTCCATAACAAATGTCAACCCTATCGGGTAGAGGGGAGTTGGGTAAGCTTATTACTTCAACTTCAACCTGATCTTTAGCAATACAGCCTTTATTATTTAGAATTTCCAAAGAATATAATCCGGATTCCCCAATCGTAATTGAATATAAATTCTCTCCAATAATATCTACACCATCTTTTTTCCATCGATAAGAATATCCTTGCATGTTTGGGGCTTCAATATAAGTTGAGTCTCCATGACAAACCAAGTTAGTGGAGTAAATCAAGTCAAAATCAAATTCCTGTAAAATATTAATATTTACATCATCTGTTGCCGAACAACCATTCGCATCGGTTACAACCACTGAATAGTTGCCTGAGGCAGAAACTGTAATGCTTTGTGTGCTGGCTCCTGTATTCCAAAGGTAAGTTGATCCTGTATTGCCGGCATCCAAAGTGATACTGCCGCCTGCACAAGTTTCCTGATCCATTCCCAAATCTACTGTTGGATTCGGATGAACCGTAACATTTACATCATCTGTTGCCGAACAACCATTCGCATCGGTTACAACCACTGAATAGTTGCCTGAAGTTGAAACTGCAATGCTTTGTGTGCTGGCTCCTGTATTCCAAAGGTAAGTTGATCCTGTATTGCCGGCATCCAAAGTGATACTGCCGCCTGCACAAGTTTGCTGATCCATTCCCAAATCTACTGTTGGATTCGGATGAACCGTAACATTTACATCATCTGTTGCCGAACAACCATTCGCATCGGTTACAAACACTGAATAGTTGCCTGAGGCAGAAACTGTAATGCTTTGTGTGCTGGCTCCTGTATTCCAAAGGTAAGTTGATCCTGTATTGCCGGCATCCAAAGTGATACTGCCGCCTGCACAAGTTTCCTGATCCATTCCCAAATCTACTGTTGGATTCGGATGAACCGTAACATTTACATCATCTGTTGCCGAACAACCATTCGCATCGGTTACAACCACTGAATAGTTGCCTGAAGTTGAAACTGTAATGCTTTGTGTGCTGGCTCCTGTATTCCACAAGGTAAGTTGATCCTGTATTGCCGGCATCCAAAGTGATACTGCCGCCTGCACAAGTTTCCTGATCCATTCCCAAATCTACTGTTGGATTCGGATGAACCGTAACATTTACATCATCTGTTGCCGAACAACCATTCGCATCGGTTACAACCACTGAATAGTTGCCTGAAGTTGAAACTGCAATGCTTTGTGTGCTGGCTCCTGTATTCCAAAGGTAAGTTGATCCTGTATTGCCGGCATCCAAAGTGATACTGCCGCCTGCACAAGTTTCCTGATCCATTCCCAAATCTACTGTTGGATTCGGATGAACCGTAACATTTACATCATCTGTTGCCGAACAACCATTCGCATCGGTTACAAACACTGAATAGTTGCCTGAAGTTGAAACTGTAATACTTTGACTTGTTGATCCGTTTGACCACAAATAGGTTGATCCTGTATTGCCGGCATCCAAAGTGATACTTCCACCTGCACAAGTTTCCTGATCCATTCCCAAATCTACTGTTGGATTCGGATGAACCGTAACATTTACATCATCTGTTGCCGAACAACCATTCGCATCGGTTACAACCACTGAATAGTTGCCTGAAGTTGAAACTGCAATGCTTTGTGTGCTGGCTCCTGTATTCCAAAGGTAAGTTGATCCTGTATTGCCGGCATCCAAAGTGATACTGCCGCCTGCACAAGTTTCCTGATCCATTCCCAAATCTACTGTTGGATTCGGATGAACCGTAACATTTACATCATCTGTTGCCGAACAACCATTCGCATCGGTTACAAACACTGAATAGTTGCCTGAAGTTGAAACTGTAATGCTTTGACTTGTTGATCCGTTTGACCACAAATAAGTTGATCCTGTATTGCCGGCATCCAAAGTGATACTGCCGCCTGCACAAGTTTCCTGATCCATTCCTGTAACATTTACATCATTGCCGGCATGTGTGCCTGTAAATTGCCGGCATCCAAAGTGATACTGCCGCCTGCACAAGTTTCCTGATCCATTCCCAAATCTACTGTTGGATTCGGATGAACCGTAACATTTACATCATCTGTTGCCGAACAACCATTCGCATCGGTTACAAACACTGAATAGTTGCCTGAAGTTGAAACTGCAATGCTTTGTGTGCTGGTCCAAAGGTAAGTTGATCCATTGCCGGCATCCAAAGTGATACTGCCGCCTGCACAAGTTTCCTGATCCATTCCCAAATCTACTGTTGGATTCGGATGAACCGTAACATTTACATCATCTGTTGCCGAACAACCATTCGCATCGGTTACAACCACTGAATAGTTGCCTGAGGCAGAAACTGTAATGCTTTGTGTGCTGGCTCCTGTATTCCAAAGGTAAGTTGATCCTGTATTGCCGGCATCCAAAGTGATACTGCCGCCTGCACAAGTTTCCTGATCCATTCCCAAATCTACTGTTGGATTCGGATGAACCGTAACATTTACATCATCTGTTGCCGAACAACCATTCGCATCGGTTACAACCACTGAATAGTTGCCTGAAGTTGAAACTGTAATGCTTTGTGTGCTGGATCCTGTATTCCAAAGGTAAGTTGATCCTGTATTGCCGGCATCCAAAGTGATACTGCCGCCTGCACAAGTTTGCTGATCCATTAATCAAATCTACTGTTGGATTCGGATGAACCGTAACATTTACATCATCTGTTGCCGAACAACCATTCGCATCGGTTACAAACACTGAATAGTTGCCTGAGGTTGAAACTGTAATGCTTTGTGTGCTGGCTCCTGTATTCCAAAGGTAAGTTGATCCTGTATTGCCGGCATCCAAAGTGATACTGCCGCCTGCACAAGTTTCCTGATCCATTCCCAAATCTACTGTTGGATTCGGATGAACCGTAACATTTACATCATCTGTTGCCGAACAACCATTCGCATCGGTTACAACCACTGAATAGTTGCCTGAAGTTGAAACTGCAATGCTTTGTGTGCTGGCTCCTGTATTCCAAAGGTAAGTTGATCCTGTATTGCCGGCATCCAAAGTGATACTGCCGCCTGCACAAGTTTCCTGATCCATTCCCAAATCTACTGTTGGATTCGGATGAACCGTAACATTTACATCATCTGTTGCCGAACAACCATTCGCATCGACAAACACTGAATAGTTGCCTGAAGTTGAAACTGTAATGCTTTGTGTGCTGGCTCCGTATTGACCACAAATAAGTTGATCCTGTATTGCCGGCATCCAAAGTGATACTGCCGCCTGCACAAGTTTCCTGATCCATTCCCAAATCTACTGTTGGATTCGGATGAACCGTAACATTTACATCATCTGTTGCCGAACAACCATTCGCATCGGTTACAACCACTGAATAGTTGCCTGAACCTTTGTGTGCTGGCTCCTGTATTCCAAAGGTAAGTTGATCCTGTATTGCCGGCATCCAAAGTGATACTGCCGCCTGCACAAGTTTCCTGATCCATTCCCAAATCTACTGTTGGATTCGGATGAACCGTAACATTTACATCATCTGTTGCCGAACAACCATTCGCATCGGTTACAAACACTGAATAGTTGCCTGAGGCAGAAACTGTAATGCTTTGTGTGCTGGCTCCTGTATTCCAAAGGTAAGTTGATCCTGTATTGCCGGCATCCAAAGTGATACTGCCGCCTGCACAAGTTTCCTGATCCATTCCCAAATCTACTGTTGGATTCGGATGAACCGTAACATTTACATCATCTGTTGCCGAACAACCATTCGCATCGGTTACAACCACTGAATAGTTGCCTGAAGTTGAAACTGTAATACTTTGACTTGTTGATCCGTTTGACCACAAATAGGTTGATCCTGTATTGCCGGCATCCAAAGTGATACTGCCGCCTGCACAAGTTTGCTGATCCATTCCCAAATCTACTGTTGGATTCGGATGAACCGTAACATTTACATCATCTGTTGCCGAACAACCATTCGCATCGGTTACAACCACTGAATAGTTGCCTGAAGTTGAAACTGCAATGCTTTGTGTGCTGGCTCCTGTATTCCAATTCGGTAATGATCCTGTATTGCCGAACCACTGCATCGGTTACAAACACTGAATAGTTGCCTGAAGTTGAATCCAAAGTGATACTGCCGCCTGCACAAGTTTCCTGATCCATTCCCAAATCTACTGTTGGATTCGGATGAACCGTAACATTTACATCATCTGTTGCCGAACAACCATTCGCATCGGTTACAACCACTGAATAGTTGCCTGAAGTTGAAACTCCTGTGATTCCAAAGGTAAGTTGATCCTGTATTGCCGGCATCCAAAGTGATACTGCCGCCTGCACAAGTTTCCTGATCCATTCCCAAATCTACTGTTGGATTCGAATGAACCGTAACATTTACATCATCTGTTGCCGAACAACCATTCGCATCGGTTACAACCACTGAATAGTTGCCTGAAGTTGAAACTGTAATACTTTGACTTGTTGATCCGTTTGACCACAAATAGGTTGATCCTGTATTGCCGGCATCCAAAGTGATACTGCCGCCTGCACAAGTTTGCTGATCCATTCCCAAATCTACTGTTGGATTCGGATGAACCGTAACATTTACATCATCTGTTGCCGAACAACCATTCGCATCGGTTACAAACACTGAATAGTTGCCTGAAGTTGAAACTGTAATACTTTGACTTGTTGATCCGTTTGACCACAAATAGGTTGATCCTGTATTGCCGGCATCCAAAGTGATACTTCCACCTGCACAAGTTTCCTGATCCATTCCCAAATCTACTGTTGGATTCGGATGAACCGTAACATTTACATCATCTGTTGCCGAACAACCATTCGCATCGGTTACAACCACTGAATAGTTGCCTGAAGTTGAAACTGCAATGCTTTGTGTGCTGGCTCCTGTATTCCAAAGGTAAGTTGATCCTGTATTGCCGGCATCCAAAGTGATACTGCCGCCTGCACAAGTTTGCTGATCCATTCCCAAATCTACTGTTGGATTCGGATGAACCGTAACATTTACATCATCTGTTGCCGAACAACCATTCGCATCGGTTACAAACACTGAATAGTTGCCTGAGGCAGAAACTGTAATGCTTTGTGTGCTGGCTCCTGTATTCCAAAGGTAAGTTGATCCTGTATTGCCGGCATCCAAAGTGATACTTCCACCTGCACAAGTTTCCTGATCCATTCCCAAATCTACTGTTGGATTCGGATGAACCGTAACATTTACATCATCTGTTGCCGAACAACCATTCGCATCGGTTACAACCACTGAATAGTTGCCTGAAGTTGAAACTGTAATACTTTGACTTGTTGATCCGTTTGACCACAAATAGGTTGATCCTGTATTGCCGGCATCCAAAGTGATACTTCCACCTGCACAAGTTTGCTGATCCATTCCCAAATCTACTGTTGGATTCGGATGAACCGTAACATTTACATCATCTGTTGCCGAACAACCATTCGCATCGGTTACAGCCACTGAATAGTTGCCTGAGACAGAAACTGTAATGCTTTGTGTGCTGGCTCCTGTATTCCAAAGGTAAGTTGATCCTGTATTGTCGGCATCCAAAGTGATACTTCCACCTGCACAAGTTTCCTGATCCATTCCCAAATCTACTGTTGGAGGTAAATTAACAATAATGTTAGCATCATCCATTCCCATACAACCATTCGCATCCGTTACCACAACTGAATAATTACCTGCTATGGGCGTTAAAATGGCTTGAAGAGTTTCACCATTACTCCAGATGTAGGATGAACCCGGATGCCCAGCATCTAGCATTACAGCTAGTCCATCGCAAGTTACCTGATCTGATCCTAAATCAATAATTGGATTAGGGTGAACGGTAACATTTACATCATCGGTACCTGTACAGCCATTGATATCGCTAACAATAACAGAATAATTTCCTGCCGTTTTTACTGTAATCGACTGAGTTGTTTCTCCTGTGTTCCATAAATATGTACCACTGGCAAAATTGGATGTAAGAATAACTGAATCACCCTGACAAAACTCTCTATCTGCACCTAAGTCAATTAACAAATTTGAATTAATATCCACGCGAAGTGTATCACGATCAGGTGCAGTACATGGAGCTATAGGCTGAGCACTTAACTCAAGATCCACAAATCCATTTGCAATATCTGTTAAACCCGGTGTATAATTTGCATTTAAATTATTGGCGTTATCAAAAGTTCCATCACCTAAACTAGTCCATAAAAACGAAGATGCATTTTCAATAGTGCCATTTACAGAAGCTGCACCGGATTCACAAATTGATAAATCAAGACCTGCATTGGCAATTGCATGTTGAATAACTGTTACCGTAACATCTAATGGTATTTCTGCCAATTTAAACATGCTAATTCCATCAAAAGCGAATGCATTGTTGCTTCCTGAAGTTGCCGTATTGTTAATTTTAATATTAAATTGAGAATCAGTTCCCGAATAGACTAATGTTTTATATTCAGTCCAATCACAAGGATTTGCAGTACTAAACTGCATAGCAAGCTGCCCATTAATTACAAGTTCAAAATCATCCGTGCTTGAGTTCTTCAGGTTAGTTACATTAAGCGAGAAAGTATAATAACTATCTGTATCAACATTTATATCCTGCTCCCAGACAGTACTATTAACATTTCCTCCTTCAACCACCAACACATTATCAGGGCTATTACCTGTTACTCCTCCGCAATTACTTTTGTCTGATCCAAATGTATCTGTATCATTGTCAATTATATATTTACTTCTTCTTGAACGACATGACCACCACCATGTTCTGGTACAATAGTAATAGTCACTTTGGAAGCCTATATTCCCAAGAGAAAAATCACCATTATTTACCAACTCCAAAGTTTTATCTACATAAAACACCCTTAAATTATAGGTTGTTGTAGTATCAGGAGTTACAACAACTCTTGAAGACAATCCATCTACATCCCAATTGAATAGAAAATCGCTACCTGCATATAATTCTACCGATTCATCTTTACAAATAATGGTATCATTTAATGTAACTGGCGGTATTGTTCCAGAAGAACTGGTAATATTAACCATGTCCATGGCAGAACAACCATTCATATCCATTACACGAACAGCATACAAACCAGCTTTATCAACATTTAAATATCTCCCTCTTGATCCATCATCCCAAATGTATAGAAAATGGTTGCCTGCGTCCAATGTAATTACATCACCATCGTTTATTACCTGATCGGGTCCTAAATCAACCGTAGGAGGAGGAACAAGATTCACATTCACATTATCGCTTGCATTACAGCCATAAGAATTTGTTACTGTAACAGAATAATTGCCTGCGCTATACACAATAATTTCTTGTGTTGTTTCACCTGTGCTCCACGAGTAAGTTGCACCCGAAATTCCAGCATTCAAGACAACAGGTTCGCCAGTACAAACAGTTCGGTCTGGCCCTAAATCAATAGTCAAATCAGCATAAAATCCAACATGAACTGTATCCGATTCAACGCAACCAAAGGAATTTGTTACCTCTACCCAATAATCTCCATCTGTAGATACGGTGATCGTTTGAGAAGTTTCTCCGGTATTCCACAAATAGGCTGATCCCGGATTTCCTGCATCCAAACTTACATCTCCACCTCCACAGGAAGCCTGATGATCACCAAATCCGATTTCCGGAACAGGATTTAAAGTTAATATTAGGTCATCTGATATTGATCCGCAAGGAGTGTTCGAAACAGCATTAGCTGTAATCACAACCGAACCACTTACTATATCGTTACTTCCAGGAAGATATGTTGCATTTTGATCATTTGAGTTTGAAAAAGTTCCATCCCCTGAGCTCGTCCAAAAAAATCCGGATTGGTTTGTAATCGATGCAGATAGGTTTGCCTGTAAATTACCACAAAGTGTTTGATCGGGTCCTGCATTTACAGTTGCTGGATTTGCAACATTAACCGTTCTTAAATCAGGAACCTCAAGCAAAGGATTAAACGATATTCCATCCAACGCATAGTCATTACCACTTCTGATCAGGTTTTTGTTAACGATCGATATTTCGATGGATGTTTTGCTTCCGGAATACCATAAAGAGTAAAATTCTTCCCAGTTACAGGTTGATCCGGAACTGGGCTCAATGTAATCCCCCATTAAAACACCATCAATCATAAACTCCAAGCGAGCTGGGTTTGTAGGGTGTACATTACATGCCCATGTTGAAAATGCATAATACTGATTTGGATTTACGGTAATGGTCTGACTCCAAACAACCACATTTTCATCAGGAGCGCCATTAACGATTAAATAATTATCCGGATTATTTCCCGTATGACCTCCACAGGCTGAAAAATTTGCATGATACTCATTGGGATTATTATCAACAGCATATCTTCCTTCCTCCCATAACGATTGAGAGTGAGAATGATTGGATGAAGACAATATTGGATCGGGACAATAAACATACTCGCTGTAAAAACCAGTATTCCCCGAATCGAAATCACCATTGCTGATTAACTCGGTTCCCGTATCAGGGATAAAAACACGAAGTGAATACGATGTAGTTGTACTTGGCGAAACAGTAATGGAATTGGATAAATCACCAGTACTCCAATTGTACATATAGGAACCAAGAGCTGCTTGAAGAGTTACGGATTCTCCAACACAAATTGTAGTATCACTAACAGGACTTATTATTTGTCCTGAAACCAAATGATAACCAAACAGAAAAAAGCACGTAGAACAAAACAGTCGTAAAAGTTTTTTCATTTCCTCTCCTCAAATTGTGCAAACCTACGAATCATTCGCAATATGTCGTTTTGACAAATGGCTATTTTAAGTTCTTTAACTACGTAAATTTAGTGATTAATGTTCTATTTGTTTTTATTTATTTGTAAGAATTTTTAAACAAAAATACATGTGTTTGATTTTAAGCACATTTGATGCAAATATGACCTGATATTCAAAATGAAATTGAAATACAAAGAAGGATTAGCTACCTTAAGAAAGTT
Organism: Marinifilum sp.; assembly: GCF_965230805.1. Lineage (NCBI taxonomy): Bacteria > Pseudomonadati > Bacteroidota > Bacteroidia > Marinilabiliales > Marinifilaceae > Marinifilum > Marinifilum sp. Next base: position 959,698 of record NZ_OZ246019.1, read on the forward strand.
AAAGTTAAATAAGCCATTCGCTTAAACCCAGTTTGAGCAGGATTAGATCATCACGAATTATCCTGCGTTTTGCTAGAATCTTCACACAAATTCAGGAGTTCTTTAAGCTCTTTTCTGGTAAACGAACGATACTTCCCTGCTTTCAAGCTTCCGAGTTCAATATTCATGATTCGCAAGCGTTTAAGATTTATAACCTCATAACCAAGATATTCGCACATCCTTCTAATCTGGCGATTCAATCCTTGTGTGAGAATAATTTTAAATGTATGATTGTTTACCTTCCAAACCTTACATTTTTTGGTTACAGTATCGAGAATAGGAATTCCATTGCTCATTTTTCGAATAAAATCATTGGTAATTTTTTTATTGACCCTAACAATGTATTCCTTTTCGTGATTGTTTCTCGATCTTAAAATCTTATTTACAATATCGCCATCATTTGTCATGAAAATCAAGCCTTCACTTGGTTTATCCAATCTACCTATCGGAAAAATTCTTTCAGGATAATTGATATAAGAAACGATATTGCCCTTTATCCGAACATCGGTAGTGCAAGTAATGCCAACTGGCTTATGAAAAGCCAGATAAATATTCCGAACCGTCTTCGTAATTAACTGACCTTTAATCGAAATTTCGTCAGTCTTACTTACTTTAGATCCCATTTCGGCTACTTTCCCATTCACTTTTACCTTTCCGGTTTCGATAAGCTTGTCTGCTTCACGACGCGAACAGTATCCTGTTTCAGCAATAGCCTTATTTAATCGGATATATTCCATACACTACTTTTAATTGTTCGAAAACTTAAACAATTGACAAAAGTACAGGAATATTCCCAACTATTATAGCAGTTTTATTATGAAACAGCATGATTGAAATGATTATTAAACATACAGGCTAATGATTATTTTGATCCAACTCCTTTCATGGTAATTACTTGTATTATCACTGAATCAGATAAATTATATTTTTAAAATGATACATTATACCAGCTTAAACTTTAATGGATGGATGTAAAATCTACATTTTTTATGCTTCACCTGCTGTTGAAAAGATCTATTTTCATGATAAAACGAGCGTCGCCAAAAAATTGAAAGGGGTAAAATGGGTATTTTGGTATTTCAAAAAATCTGATAAATCAGTATGCCTACTGTAATAAATAGGAGTATTAAGCTGAATGCGAAAGAATAACTCTTTAAACAATCAAATAACAACCGTTACCAATTGCTGCACATTTAATCAAAAAATTGATGATTCTGTATAACTGGTAAATTCCTCAAGAAATCGTAGCCCTTTGCTCGAATTTCCTTTTTTATTTAATCGCGGACTCCAAACCACCATGCTATATTTTCCCGGATGAACTACAGCGATACCACCACCAACTCCACTCTTTCCGGGCAAACCAACTTTAAACGAAAATTCTCCTGCTTCGTCATACAAACCACATAACTGCATTACCGCATTTATTCGTTTTGACTTACTCGAACTAATTATCTTTTCTCCATCCAAAGGATTTACTCCATAATTAGCCAAAAACAAGAAAGTTCTTGCTAATTCGCTACAAGTCATCTCAATAGAGCACAAATCAAAATAAAATTCAATTACATCATGAATGTTATTCTCTATATTTCCAAATGACTTCATCAAATTACACAAAGCAGCATTTCTATGTCCTTTAGATTTCTCTGATTTTGCAATACGTTCACAGTAATTTATTTCATTATTGCCTGATAATTTTCTAACAAAATCAATAAATTCTATGTTTGGATTCTTCAGTTTGCTAATCAAAATATCAGCAATAACAATAGCTCCTGCATTAATGAATGGATTACGTGGAATTCCGGCATCGTACTCCAATTGTACCAATGAATTAAATGGATTTCCCGATGGTTCAACCCCCACTCTTTTCCAAAGCTGGTTTTTCTCTATTTCGAATGCCATGCTTAAGGACAAGACTTTTGAAATAGATTGAATGGAGAATTTCTCTTCCGAATCACCAAAACCATAGTTTTCGCCGGTTACAGTACACATGTGCACTCCAAACTTACTTGGTGATACCTTATGCAATTCAGGTATATATGAAGCTACAGTACCATCATCTTTACACGACTTAAGCTTTTTATTTACCTCTATAAAAATCTCTTGGTAATTCATTTTGGTGATTAAATACAAATGCCGACAACTTGCACTTCATATTGATAGAAAAGAGAATCTACCGAAGTAATTTCCCGATTAATCTTCGAAGATATTATACTTGGCTTTACGTTCTTTCCATCTCTCTTTAGCATATTGCTGCATATCCACAATTTTGTCTCGCTCGTCCATAATCTCTAAACCCAGTAAAGCTTCAATTATATCTTCCATAGTCACGATACCATCCATTCCTCCATACTCATCTACCACAAGAGCAATGTGTTCCTTTTCGCTCAGCAGTTTATCCCAAGTATTGAACAAGGTCTGAAATTCAGGAACCACCACAATAGGACGAATCAAATCCTTTAACCTAAGTTCCTTTTTGCCCTCTGCTAGGTTTTCGAATACAGTTTGTCGAAACACGTATCCTGTTATATTATCTTTATTATCCTGATAAACAGGAATTCTTGAATAGTATAAATACTTCTTCTTTCCTAAAAAATCTTTAAGATACATATTCTCATCAGCCACTTCCACAACTACTCTTGGGGTCATTACTTCAGTAACAATCAAACTCTTAAGCCTTATTAAATTTTGAATTATTCTATTTTCTTTCTCTTCAAAGACACCTTCCTCTGTTCCAATTTTTGCCATAGCAGAAATCTCTTCCCTACTTACCGATACCTCATCTTCACCACGAGAAAATATCTTCGAAATATAACCTGTAAATACAACCAAGGGATAGGTTAAAAAAACCATTCCGTTTATAATTAATCCCGAAGCAATTGAAAGATTTCTCCAGTACAAGGCACCAATGGTTTTAGGAATGATTTCAGAAAATATTAATATCAATAGCGTTAATACAGCCGAAATTACACCAAAATATACTTCCCCAAAAAGTTTTGTAGCTTCGGCTCCCACTCCGGCCGCTCCAATGGTATGTGCAATGGTATTTAATGAAAGAATTGCAGACAATGGCCTCTCAATATTTTCTTTTAAGCGAATAAATGTGTTCGCTGACTTTACACCATTTTCTTTTTTAACATTTAAAAATGATACTGGTGTGGATAGGAGAACAGATTCCATAACCGAACAAAGAAACGAAACGAACAAAGCCAAAAAGAGGTAGAAAAACAGAAGAAACATATATTTGAATGTTATAGATTATATCGCCACAAATTACTTCTTTTTACTGATTTTCAATCAGCCCTAAGCTTAATTTTAGTCATTAATTTGATGTTCTTGTTTTCCTACAACTTCAAAATGCTTTGTCAACGAATTTCCTTCATCATCCACAAAAGTAATCAGATGTTTTCCTTCTCCCGGATTTAATTCTTGTTGATGACTGCCACAAGTAATTCCAATAAACTCACCATCCAAGTGCCAATATACATTTGCATCGGGATTATGGTGCACAATTTCAAAAACAACTTTTCCTCTCTGACCATTCAATTGTATTGGAACAAATATCCTATCATTCGATTTTGGATAAATCAATTCCATAGCCTGATTCTCATCAACCCCCGTACAGTCATCCCGATAAGGAGGCAGAGGCCTGTAAAGTGGATTTCTTTTCTTGTAGTACCATTCGATTGCAGGTGGCAATACAAACCAGGATTTGTGAATCATATTTCCTACCTTTTCGCAATTAGAATTTACCCTGTACTTACCTGTTGCATCAAGATGAATCTGTTTGTGATATGGACAAACACTACTCTCCAAACCTGATTTGCCAATCCAAACGGTATCTATATGCGTGCACCATCTGCCAGCTCGGTGACCACTTTCCCGACAAATAGGAACCAATTCCATTTCATCCACTGGCTTTTGAAACCATTCAGATTTCGGAAGCAAATCAAACACATCAAACATTACTGGAGCTGCAGCTCCCACCCCTGTTAATCCAGGTCTTCCCTCACCGTCGGCATTGCCAACCCATACACCAACAACGTAATCTGTGCTTACTCCCACCGCCCAAGCATCTCTAAATCCAAAACTTGTACCTGTTTTCCATGCAATTTTTTGCGATGAAGAGAATGATTTCCATCCACTTTCGCCATCCGGACGATTAACCTCCAGTAAAGCTTCCAATGTTTGATAAACCGAGGAAGCCTTTAAAAATGCCTGCGAATCAGGATTTTTCCATTCAATGCAATCTTGTGTATATCGAAGAGACTGAAATTCGTTGGAAAAATACGCACCATCCTTTGTATTGTAATGATTTAAAATACCAACCATACTGGCATACATTCCACAAATATCCCACAAACTGCCTTCTGCTCCTCCCAAGATTAAGGATAAGCCATAATGACTGGCCGGGCGGTTCAAACTCTTCATTCCCATTTTTTTTAGAAAGAAGTGAAACCGTTCTACACCATAATCGCGCAGCATTCTTACTGCAGGCACGTTTAATGATCGAGCCAAAGCTTTTTGCGCAGGAACCGCACCATTGTAGCGCAGATCAAAATTTTTAGGCGAATAACCAGCAATTTGAGTTGGAATATCAGGAACCAGTGTATTTGGTAGAATTTCCCCCTCGTTTAGCATACTGGCATACAAAAAAGGCTTTAAAACACTCCCGGTACTTCTTAAAGAGCGAATGATGTCAACCTGGTTTCCATGATTCAAATCACCGTTTTTTTCCGTATTTCCAACATAAGCCAGTGTTTCCCTGGTTTTCGCATTCACAAGCAAAACAGCCATATTGTAAATCTGGTTGGCTTCAATATTTTTCCGATGCCTTCTTACGATTTCGTTTACACGATTCTGCAGATCAAAACGAATGGAGGACCTAAGCCTTTCTCCTTTATTTTTCCTGTGAACCTGATCTAATAAATGTGGCGCAAGTCTTGGTAATGGATAAATTTTTTGCGGCACCTCTTCTAATTTGGCCAACTCACAGGTAGTAGAATCAATTTCTCCAATAAGCATTAATTTATTCAGCAGGCGATTCCTCTTCTTTAATAATTTCTCAATATTCTTTCCAGGATAAATTAAAGAAGGAGCATTTGGCAAAACGGCCAGAGTAGCTGCTTCTGCCCAAGATAAATCATCCGGTGTTCTGCCAAAAAAGCGCCAGGCCGCAGCCTCCAGTCCAACCACATTCCCGCCAAAAGGTGCGTGAGAGGAATACAATGCCAAAATCTCTTTCTTCGAGTATCTTAATTCAAGACGCATTGCCAAAAGTATCTCCTGAATTTTTCGAAGTACCGTTCGCGATTTTCCTTTTTGCGAAATTCTGATGAGCTGCATGCTTATGGTACTTCCACCACTTACCACCTTACCAGCTTTAATGTTCTGAAGAAAAGCTCTTCCTATCGATACAGGATTAACCCCAGGATGAGAATAAAAATATTGATCTTCGAATGCAAGTAAGGATCTTTCGAATTTTATTGGTACTGATTTTGATTCCGGGAATCTCCACTGACCATCATCTGCAATTCTTGCTCCCAACAGTTTATGTTCCGAAGAGTATAGAATGGTTGAGCTGGGATCATGAAAAAGCTGCTTTGGCAAAGAGAACCAAAACACGATTAATAATAGAAAAAATGCCAACACTAGCATGCGGCATTTTTTTGTTTTATAATACTTGATTAATTGAATTCTCATTGTGTTTATACCTGACAGGTTTTAAAAACTTGTCAGGTATCATTTAATCTTTAATTATTTTACTACTTCAACCCACTGACCTGGCTTTCGAGCATTAATATTATTATCGTACATCGCCTCGCAAGAAATGGTTGGCAAATAATATTTACCTACATAAGCAGCAGTTAATGAAATGCTAAAAGTTTTGCCCTTGTATTTGCCCAAATCAAAATATGAATATACACGATCATCACGTATATCCTGATAATCGGGCATATCATGCTCATTTACCTGATCCACCTCACCAAATCGAGTATTCAAAATCTCCCAACCCGATGGAAAGATCTGTGTCAAGGCCATTTGCTCATACTTGTTAACTCCAGGATTTTCAATGGTAACCTCTGCTTTAAAATCGGTTCCTTGTTGTAGCTTACTTACATCAATTTTATTACCCTGCATATCCTTGTAAACAATTCTTAGCTTCAGATTCCTTTCAACTGCTGTGCTATCGCCGACAACAGGAATTCCACTGGCAATTACCCTTGCATAAAGAACTCCGTCTGATAAGTTTTCGACTTTCACATTCGGTTTTCCTGATTGCAGATCAATTGGAACTTGTTTTATCGGGCTGTAACTAATCATTTCCTCCGATTTTCCATTTATAGTGTAAGAGAATGACATTTGTCCGGGTGTTTCACCACCTGCAAACTCAGCCATGGCCACCAAACAGTAGGCTGTTGTCTGAGTACTCATCCAGGAATCGCCCGAGAGTCTTTCTGATATCTCTTTCACCAACGGAAAGGCTTTTGTTCTTTGATCCATTACACTTAGAGTCTCTAAAATCATGGCTTTATCTCGTAACGAAGAACCAAAACTACCCGAATGCTCACGGTATTCTTTTACTTCAGTACTTAAACCTGCAATCAATTCTTCGGCAACTTCCTTTTTACCAATAATTCTGTAGGCTGCTGCCAATCTCCATTTAGCATCCTCCGATAAACTACTTTGTTCTCTTAATCTGTTCATCGATGCCAAATCCGGAACATCGGCCAAAGCTAAGGTGTATAATCTATATGCTTGCAACAAATCATTTCTGCGATAATAATATCCATTGTAAGTAGATTTCTTCCATGATTTTGCAGCAGATTTCTGATACCTTAACCACGACGATTTTAAACCAATAGGCAAAGTGTAGCCTTTCTCCTCAGCCATCAACATAAAATGACCCGCGTAACTTGTTCCCCAAGAGCTTACATAATCTCCTCCCGGCCAATAGCTAAATCCACCATTTGCCAACTGAAACTTTAATAACCTGCTCAATCCCGCACGAACATTCTCTTCAATTCTTACTTTCTGATCTGCCGTAAGCTCCACAATACCATCCAGGTACATTTGTGGAAATACCGAAGAAGTTGTCTGCTCAATACAACCATGCGGATAATCAATCAGGTACTCTAATCTCCTTCCAAAATCGATTGGTGGAATATTTGAAAGTTCCAATACTGCTTTGTTGGCTCCCGGCATTCCCGGCAAGTTGACCGACATTTCGAAGCTTTCCCCTTTATTAAGTAGTGTATCAGTTACATTAACCACTCTAGGATTTGGATTTCGAACATCCAATTCAATATCGTAAGTTGCCTTTAAGCTGCCACTTTCTGCAACAATTTTAACCCTTGCAATGCCCAATTTTGCAGCTACTTTCAAATCAAAATTAACAACTTGCTCGCCTGTTTTCTCAAACATTATTGTTTGTTCATTGCCATCCTGAGGAATTAAAAATTCGTTGGGCTCAATTCTCACTTTTACATTTTTAACTTTTGGATCCATGGCAAAAACAGTAACCGGTAATTTCACCCTTTCCTCAGGCCCCACAACTCTTGGCAAAGTAGCCAATACCATTAATGGCTTGCGAACTTTCAAAGTTTTCTCAGCACTTCCATAAGCACCCTTATTACCTGCCACAAGCATTGTCCTTACCGATCCAACATAGTTTGGCATTTCAATTCTGTGCTTTTTGGAATCACCAGAGTGCAAAGTGAATGGTCCATAAAACATCACAACCGGTTTAAACCTGTTTGCTTTAGCCTGTTTTTTGCCTTTTAGATCCTCATCACCACCAATGGCAAATGCATTCTCTAAACGAGCTCCGAAAGCACCCATTACCATATCAAACATATCCCAGGTTTTAACCCCAAGAGCTTCGCGAGCATAGAAAGTATACCAAGGATTCGGAGTCCTGAACCTAGTTAAATCGAGCAAACCATCATCAACTACAGCAATGGTATAAGTCATAGGCTTACCGTCTTTTTCCGATACATTCACCACAAATTCCTTTTCAGGTTCCAACACTTCCGGCATATCAATTTGTGGGTTCAATTTTGTATTCGGATCTTCCACCTTAATAGGAATAACACCATACATTCGAATTGGCAAATCATTCTCTACATTGGCATGCGGCTGAATCAAACTCACATGAACATATGCATTTGGAGCCATTTCAGGGGTGATATCAAAACTAAATTTTGACTCTCTTGAATCTGTTTCAACCCAAAATGCATCCAAAACTTTTGCACCGGTTTCGATACTTACCAAGGCTTTACCAGTTTTTGATGACGGAATGGTCACCACTGCCTCTTCGCCAACCTCGTACTTGTCTTTATCGGAAACAAAAGAAAGCAGACTGGCATTTCCGGGCATTCCTTGGGGCGATCTTCCATAGTATTTCGAAAAATAAGCTGTAGTTCCTGCCGAGTGTCCACTCTCCTTGTCGAATACTTGAATCAAGTATCGACCATAGTCCGACCAGGTTCTGTATTTTATATTCAGCTTATAAATAGCCTGTCCATTTTTCGTAGAAATGGTTTTGTGATCAACCATACGGGCAGATGACCTTCTGATGTATGATGCAAGATTTTCCCTACTGGAATCCCACCACCAACGCCAGCCAATCTTGTAAACTTTTATTTCAATCTTTTTCTTGTCTACAGGATTTCCTTCTGCATCAACAGTAGCAATTTTAAGCTCATGATCCCGATCCGTTAAATACCAACCTCTATCAGACTTTGGCATCTGCATACCTACAAAGGAATTGTAAGGAGCAAATTTCACCTTCTGCATATCAATACTAAAATCACCACCTTCTTCGAACACTTTCGTGATAAAATTCGCATTCAACATGCCTGGTGCCGATTTGTTTCCTTTCAATTTAAGAGGAACCACTGCTTTCCCGTTCTGATCAATCTTGCCATCGAATACAATTTGTTCGTCGGCATCAAACTCTTTGGCAGGATCATCGAAAATATATGATTTGTAATTCTTAAAAGATGTTTTTGTGGTAGAGAATTTAAGGATCACATTCGATTTCAAATTGCGAGCAGTTGCTCCATGCAACCATTTCACCTCCATATCAAGATTTTGACCTGAAGCTTTCGATTTCAAAATTTCCGTTCCAAAATCAAGCTTTATTTTCAGGCGGTTTGGTTTTACGGTCTCAATCTTAACCCTTTTGGTAAAACTAGCGCCACCTACTTTCACTTTGGCCATCCAGTTACCTGTAGGAGCTTCAGCATCGGTTTCACAATTAAAGGAATAAAATCCATTTACACCACTTGTGCTCACCCTGTGCACCAGCGTCTGCCCTTCCGGGTTGATCAATTCAAAAATCACAGGATGATTTTCGGGAAGAGTTTTACCCGCATCTTCTAAAACAAAAGTGAGGTACAACTTATCTCCTGGCCGCCAAACACCACGCTCTCCATAAATAAACCCTTTAATTCCTTTTTGCACTCTCGCCCCTCCAACATCAAAATTACTTAGCGATAAGGCCGATCCATCATCCAATCGAAGGTATCCGCATTGCTTTCCTTTTTTGGCAACCAACAAGAATGGCTTTCTATCCAATTGCACACTGGCAAAACCCTGATCATCTGATTTAATCCTAGCCATCAATTGCTTTTGAAAGTTATAAACTTCCAAATCAACACCCGATTCAGGCTGTGCAGTAAGCAGGTTCGTCACTGCAAAAGTGATGGTTTTATCCTTTCCTGCTTTTGCAATTAAGCCCAGATCCGAAGCAAAAATATTTCGCTTAACAAATCTGTTCGATCGATAATAGGAAACATGACAAGGGTTCTCTCTTTCTCTCCAATTATAGCCTGACGGATAATAATTACTGCTATACCAACCAGGTTCGTCCCAATCCTGCATTTCTTTTTCAAGTTCCTGCTCAGCAATCATTTCATCAACAGAAGTCAGATTATCATCTTGTTCTTCCTCATCTTCACAACCATATAAAGAATATTCTTTTCTAAATCGAAGTTCCAAACGATATATTGCACCAGGATCTACATTTATAAAATTGGAAACATCAATGGTATGTGCATTCCATTTTCTTAAATCGATGGCTTCATTCTTCCCCAAATCGATTTTCTTTTGCATGATTAATCGACCAACTGTCTTTAGGTACTCATCTCCATCGAATCTGTTGTTCTGAAAGAACTGATGAACATTATTTTCAAAGATTTCGATTACCCGCAAATCAACTGCTTTCAGGCTAACCGCTTCGAAAGGTAAAATTAAGCCTTGCGAGGATGGCGAAATAATCCCCTTGCCTAACAATCGAACCGTTGGCTTAATATTTTCAAAAATCAACTCCAGCTTCTTGCTCTTTGTTAAGGAATAATCCAAAGCATTTTTAATTCCTTCTTCTATTTCAATGGTTCTTCTTCCCGCCAATCGATACTTTGGGTAGGCTCTCACTTCATTTCCATCAACAATAAACCTGAAGGTTGATTGAGCATCAATTCGAATTAAGCCTTTTAAATTTTGATCCTTTTTTAACGGATCGGAAAAGCGCAACGAAACATACTGCTCGGGTTGTTGAATCACTTTAGCACTCATCAGTTTAAACACATTCAAAGCAGGAATCTCAATCTCTTTTTTTCCACTTTCGTCAACCCCTATTTTTTTCCCATTCCATCTAACAATCAATTTCCTTTTATCTTCGGTTCTTTGTAAGCTATCTACCACAAAATGATGAAGCTTACCATCTCCTGAGTGAGTCCAACTAATTGGTTTCTCTTCACCATCCAAGCTAGCCGTCAATACCGATTCTATTTCATCATCGTTGATAATATCTGCTGTAGTGATATATCCTTTGTATTTCTGAGAAATCATATCCGATTTATCGTAGGATTGCAAACCTTCGCCCGTAAAGCTGAAACTTTGCTTAATCACCTGAAAGGTAAACTTCAAGTTGCTATACTTTTCAGGCACTTCCAACAACTTCCCAATTTTTACATTCACATGATACACCCCGCCTGATTTCATTCTCGAATCAGCTCTAAACTCAATGGTTCTAACATCTTTCCAGTAAGCTTTGCCACTCACCTTTGGCGAAATACTAAATATACCAGCTTCCAGTTCTTGTCCTGGCTCAATCTTATTTTTGTAGTCTTTTACCAAACGGATCTCAATTACCGATTCGGCTGACACAATTCCCGAGGTAAATGCTGCAATGTATTGCCCAAATCCGGGATCAACTTTTCGCTTTGCTACTTTTTTGTTTTTACATGAGTTCACTGCCGTAAGCAGAATTAACGGCACAATTAGAAGGTAGGCAAATTTTCTCATTTTGGATTTTTGATTGAATTAGTTATATCAGCATAATGTTAACTATTGAAAACGAATAATCAAACTAATAAAGAATCATATTGATTCTAAATAAACTGCAAAAAAAATCGAACAGACTATTCTATTCGATCTCATTAAAAGCACTTTGCGCTTTATCTTATACTTTTCATTGATAGCTATTTCTTCTTAATCTTCGTCAGTTCCATTTTTCGAATACGAGCACGAATTGCACCTTTAGTTCTTTTCAGTTTTATTGCCATTTCACCAACTGGCACACCATCAAAAAACAAGTTGATTAATTCATCATCATCTCCCCTATTCCATGGTTTGTAAGCTTCTTTATGCTCTTTCTTTATCGTCTTGATTTTATCAAAATCTTTCTGATCCATGACTTACTTTTTAAATGATCTTTTCCTTCTTCTTCCGTTTGATCCATTTCCATTCGAAGCGCCCGACCTGCGTCTTCTCCAATCCTTTTTACCTGAATTATTTGGCTTACCAGTACGCGATTGAGATTTTTTCTTCTCCGTTTTCTTTTCTATTTGGCTATCATCCTTAGGCATATCCGGCATTTGCTCAGCAAGAAAAGGATGGTCTTTCACCACCGGAATGTTTTTTTTGATCAAGCTTTGAATATCCTTTAAGTATGGCATTTCATCCTGACTACAAAACGAGATGGCCTCTCCGCTAGCATTGGCTCTGCCCGTTCTACCAATTCTATGAACGTATGATTCAGGAATATTTGGCAAATCGTAATTTACAACCAATGCCAAACCAGCAACATCAATTCCACGAGCCGCAATATCGGTTGCTACCAATACTTTGGTAGTGCCCTCCTTAAAATTGTTTAGTGCTTTTTGTCGGGAATTCTGCGTTTTATTACCATGAATGGCCTCTGTATTAATATCAGCCTTCTTCAAAATTCGCACAATCTTATCTGCTCCATACTTGGTTCGCGAAAACACCAAGGTAGAACCCAACTCTCTTGACTTTAACAAGTGAGTTAGGAGTTTCGATTTAGCACTTTTGCTAGTAAAATAGATTGACTGTTCTACACGCTCGGCAGTAGTTTGCTGTGGTTGAATCGTAACCTTTTCAGGATTTCCCAGAATCTGTTTCGACAGGCTCACAATTTTAGGAGGCATTGTTGCTGAAAAGAACAATGACTGTCGGCGCTTTGGCAGCTGATCAATAATTCTTCGGATATCATAAATAAAACCCATATCCAGCATCTGATCGGCTTCATCCAACACAAAATACCTGATATCTCGCAAGGAAATAAATCCCTGATTGATCAGATCCAATAATCTTCCGGGAGTTGCAACCAACACATCAACACCCTTAGCCAAAGCTTGGGTTTGAGCTCCTTGCTTTACTCCACCAAAAATTACGGTATTCTTAATATTGGTATATTGTCCGTATTCGGTAAAACTATCTTTTATCTGAATTGCCAGCTCCCTTGTTGGAGTAACAACCAAAGCTTTAATTTTTCTCTTTCCTTTACCTGGTCCATCCTCCAATAAATTTTGAAGTATCGGAATGGCAAAAGCAGCAGTTTTTCCGGTTCCTGTTTGGGCACAACCCAAAAGATCTTTTTTTCTTAATAAAATAGGAATAGCCTTTGCCTGAATTGGAGTTGGATTTACATAACCTTTAGTCTCAATCGCTTTTAATATTGGTTCTGCAATATCTAATTTGTCAAATGTCATATAATTGTATAAATGAGCGGCAAAGGTAAACGAATAGTTTGGATTAAAAGCACATTATTAGTATTAGTTCTAAATCAAAGCATTAGAAATAAGAAAGCCACAATTACTTGCGGCTTCAATTTGTATCTGATTACGGTTCATTGAGAGCTGTTAGCTAATCAATGCGGTTCCAACTGAAAACTCACCATCCATTGAATTCCAAACTTATCGGTAAGCATTCCAAAATATGCCCCCCAAAAAGTATTATCCATTGGCATGATTACATTTCCACCCGCCGATAGTTCAGTAAAAATACGATCTGCTTCCCCTTTCGATTCTGTATCGAGCGATAGTGAAAAATTATTCCCCTGTGTTGGAAAAGGGCCAAAAGCTTCGGAAGAATCGCTTCCCATAAGCACTGTTTCTTTACTAATTGGCAATGAAACGTGCATAATCAAATTCTTGTCTTCTTCGGGAACAGGCGGACAGTTATCTGATTGCGGCATTTCTCCGAATCGGGACAGATAAGAAAACTCGCCACCCAAAACCAATTTATAAAAGGCAAAAGCCTCTTCGCAATTTCTTTTAAAATTCAAATAAACATTAAGTGTTGCCATGATTTTTATAATTAAGCTTAGTACTAATTTTAACGATGTACTCAAATTACGTAAGATCCAATCCAAAATCAATATCATATCTCTATTTAGAATATAATTTTGGCTTCCGTAACTGCCTGTGAGGAAAGTTTTTATTTCTTTACTTATAACAGCCACTCCTGTAAACTCGCTCCTGTAAATTTGCAATTTACAGGCTCTGAGCATAGGATTTACAATCCGCTTGCATCTCAAAAGAATATATATTCTCAACTCGCTCCTGTAAATTTGCAATTTACAGGTTCAGAGCCCAGGATTTATAATCCGCTTGCATTACTCAAGAATATAAATTCTTAACTCATTCATCCCTGATTGCAAATCAGGCATAGCAGAATTAAAGTCAAGCATTATCATTTTGTATAAGTATAATGCCCAATAATGGTATACTTATTCAATAAATCTTCCACTACCTGACCAGCACCAATATTGTGAACAAATAAGGGTCTTTTTCCATCTCTTGATTTTAGATCTATAACAACACCAATGTGAGTAATTCCTCCTCCTAAATCCCAACAAACAATATCACCCGGTTGATAATCTTTAGGATTTCGTGTCTTTACTTTTATGATTCCATGGCGTTCAAAAAACTTCATCAGGTTGGGCACTCTTCGATGATCGATATTTTTGTCGGTAGTCTTCAAACCCCAATTGTTGGGATACAAAGAAAAGTTAGTTTTCATATCCTCATGAACTTCCTTTTGTAAATCAATACCCAACAAACGGTAGGCTCTAATCACCACATCGGTACAAACTCCTCGGTTTGACGGAACATCACCATTGGGGTAATCAATAGCAAAATAAGATGGATCGTAAACCACATGTTGTTTGGTGAGTTCTTTTGCCGCATCTGATAGTTTTTGACTAAAATCTTGAGCAAACGCAAGAGTAGAAAATAATAGAATGGAAAGACTTAGTATTATTTTTTTCATCTGTATATGTTTTTTTCATTTATCACTCGCTCCTGTAAATTTGCAATTTAGAGGTTCAGAGCCCAGGATTTATAATCCGCTTGCATTACTCAAGAATAAATATTCTTAACTCGCTCCTGTAAATTTGAAATTTACAGGCTCTGAGCCCAGGATTTACAATCCGCTTGCATCTCAAAAGAATATAAATTCTTAACTCATTCATCCCTGATTGCAAATCAGGGATAGCGCGCTAATGTGCATTTACATTATAAACTTAAATCCTTTAATTACACCATAATCACATCAATCAAGCCCTTTTCACCGGCATAATCGCAAGCAGAGCTGTACTTATAACACATTGCCTCATCAACAATCTCAGCTACTACCGGATTATTATGGATATAATCAATTTTCTGTAATAAAAATTGCTCAGAATGGATCTCCTTAGATTCATTTCCTTCTTGCCAAAACTTGAATTCTACATGCTTCATAAATTTAGCCTTAAACTGAAATCTATCCAACATCCACTCTCTCCTACTTTCAGGGTTTTCCTGAATTGCTTTAACAATTTCCTTACTTGTAAATTTCTTAAAATCGCGTAAAATATCCGGTAAATATTTATTGTCATCAGCACCAGCAATCATGTGTAAATGATTACTCATAAGACACCAAGCGTAAATATTCAAGCCTTTATTCTTACAACAGTAATTTAGCGAATCAACAAGAATGTGCTTATACAATGAACGTGTAAAAACATCAACCCAATCAGTCACCGTACAGGTTAAAAAATAGATATTTCCCTTAACCATAGGATTTCTCTTACTCATATGTTATTCTATTTTTTGGTTTAATTAGCCATAGCTCCTGTAAATTACAGGCTCAGAGCATAGGATTTGTAATCCACTTACATCTCAAAAGAATCTAAATTCGTAACTCGCTCCTGCAAATTTGAAATTTACAGGCTCTGAGCCCAGGATTTACAATCCGCTTGCATCTCAAAAGAATAAATATTCTTAACTCATTCATCCCTGATTGCAAATCAGGCATAGCTCGCTCCTGTAAATTTGAAATTTACAGGCTCTGAGCCCAGGATTTATAATCCGCTTGCATTACTCAAGAATATAAATTCTTAACTCATTCATCCCTGATTGCAAATCAGGCATAGCAATTTAGCAAAACAATTTACTTCCTTCGCTCTGCAATCTAAAATTTATTGCTAAATTCATTTTTTTATTTTCTAAACCATAATACCTACAATAATAAAATGTCAGACACAAAATACCTTGAGCAACTGATGCCGGAAATTAATTCCATTCTTGATGCCGACATCAAAAAACCATCGATACCTTATGAGATTTACATTTACGAAGCTGAACGATTGCATACAAGGGCAACGGAAGATTTGCCGGCACTTCTTGCCATAAATATGCCTAAAGAATTACTTGATGAATTATATGCCAGAACCATGGCTTTTCGTCGTGCTCAGCTCGATTGGACAGAAAAAAGCAACGAGAAGAAAGAAGTGAGAGCAGCATGGAAAAAGGCTTTACCCGAATTCAAAAAACTCCGCTTAGATTTGATAAGGACTTTTCAATTTGCTTTTAGAAAGGATAAAAACTTAAGCGAGTTTATAGCTAAAATCAAAAAAGATCAATCGCATGCAGACATAAGCATGAATTTATACCAGTTGGCTAAATTAGGAGAACACAATTCACAGCTCCTGGAAGCCATCAATTTCGATTTTTCTATACTTGAACATACCAAAAAAGAACATAAGCGAATGTCAAACCTATTATCTGAGGTTCACAGCTTAATGCATGTTGACAATAGTAAATTATCTGTTCGAAACAAGGCTTTTAGTTTACTAAAAGAGTGTGTTGATGAAGTGCGATGCTATGGCAGGTTTGCTTTTGCCAACCAAAGTAATCTGGCTAAAGCATATAGTAGCGAATACAGAAGGGAAAAGCAAAGAGAGTATCAAAAAAGTAAAAAACAAAACAATGCTAATTAAAAAATAAAACCTCCACTATTCAAATTAACTATGCCACGTATGGCAAAAATATTGCCACATATCAATAAATTATCACCACAGCATAAAATAATATTCACACATATTAAACACAAAACTCCACATTCTATACACATACTACCACAGCAGGTGGAATTTTACAATTTGAATGTGGATATACTTTTATATAATGTGTAGATATTGCTTTAACATGTGGGCGATATAAAATCATACGAGGCGATCATTTAAATTTATGTGGAAAAATGATCTTAATATGTGGCATAATTACTATGGCAACAGGAAGCTAATAATTCTTACTCATTTGACTTGCTATAAGATATAGAATTGTATAAAGAAGGTATTTTAATGGAACAATGTCAGGTATGTTGGAGCAATCAACAAAAAAGGGCAGCCATTTGCTACCCTTTCGTGATCCAGCCAGGATTCGAACCTGGGACCCACAGCTTAGAAGGCTGTTGCTCTAATCCAACTGAGCTACTGGACCGGCCTTCTAGAAACATAAAACTAAAAACTTTTTTTTGAGAAAGTCTTTTGTGATCCAGCCAGGATTCGAACCTGGGACCCACAGCTTAGAAGGCTGTTGCTCTAATCCAACTGAGCTACTGGACCATTCCTTAAAAGGCGATGCAAATATAGTGATTTATTGTTTTCCTAAACAAATAGTTTATCGTTTTTTTTCAGTAAAACTCGGGCGCAGCGAACTAAACGCTTAGCATTCAGTAAAAATACAGCTTACAAAACTATTACAATCCGAAAAGATAAATACTCGAAAGATATTTTTCGATTTCGAGGGAGAAATTATCTTTGCAGTTCAATTGAAAAGTATGACACGCACTTACGCCGGAAATATTCCCAAACTGTATGCTATTAAAATTGGTAAATGGTTTATGCTTACCATGCCTATTATTGTACTGTTCTATCAGGAAAACGGATTAAGCATGCAAGATGTTTTAACCCTTAAAGGGATATACTCGGTAGCCGTAGTGATTCTTGAGATTCCTTCGGGATATTTGGCTGATGTTTGGGGGCGCAAAAAATCTCTTATTCTGGGAAGCATTCTTGGCTGTTTGGGCTTTGTTGTATACTCATTCAGTTATGGATTTACTGGTTTTCTTGCTGCTGAATTAATCTTAGGAATTGGCAGTAGTTTTATTTCCGGCTCCGATTCGGCCATGCTTTACGATAGTCTGCAGAAAATGAAAAGGGAAAAAGAATATTTAAAGCAAGAAAGTCGCGTAATGTCTGTAGGTAATTTTGCCGAAGCCATTGCAGGAATTGCTGGTGGCAGTTTGGCACTAATCAGTTTGCGAACCCCCTTTATTTTTCAATCTTTTATTGCATTTATTGCCATTCCGGCTGCATTTTTACTTCTCGATCCAAACCAGGAATCCAAGCAGTCAAAAGCCGGATTCAAACACATCCTATCCATTGTAAAATTCTCTCTTTGGGATAGTGCCAAACTGCGCTGGAACATCATTTTATCCTCGGTTATTGGTTGCGCTACACTAAGCTTGGCGTGGTTTATTCAGCCCTATTTAAAAGATCTGAATATGGAGGTTAGCACCATTGGTGTGATATGGACCATGCTGAATTTAACTGTTGGCTTTGTTGCATTACTGGCTTACAAAGTGGAAGGCTGCCTTGGAAAAATCGGAACATCCGTTTTTATCGTAATCGGAATTTCGGGTGGTTTTATTTTAAGTGGTTGGTTTCATTCCTTAATTGGCGTTGGCGTTTTGTTCTTCTTTTATTTTGTAAGAGGTATCGCCACTCCGGTTTTAAAAGATTACATCAACCGAATTACCGAATCGGATATGCGTGCAACGGTACTGTCGGTGCGCAATTTTATTATTCGAATTTGTTTTGCTGCAATCGGGCCATTCCTGGGTTGGTATACCGATCATTACAGCATTTCGTCTGCCCTAATGCTGGCCGGAACAATTTTCCTGGTATTGGGTGGTGTGAGTGTGGTCTTTATTCGTAAAGTAGAAAAGTAAAGAGTTAGTTCACAATCTCAACTTTTAAATTTTCAGATAGCCTTCTCATCTCCCTTAAAGGGATAAAATCGTTTAGTACAATTTCGAATGGCCTAGTGTAAAGAATGCTAATTCCCCGAACTAATTTTTTGACCTATTTTCCTTTCTACTGCGTTAAGCTTTTTCGCCGTAGCTACGGCTATGCCTGTAAACCTTGCCTTGTAAAAAGAAAAATATTTTCAAAAACTTTAATTCGTTTTATTAACACTCTTCACACTAGCCTAAAATCCTTGATCAACACTAAGCTTAAAGACTATTGGACTATTGGGCTGTCAGACTATTGGACTGTTAGACTTCAATCATCAACTCATCGTAAGCCAAAAAAACATTTTCAGGAAGTTCTGACTGCACCTCATCATGAAAGCCCATTTGATGGCTAATATGGGTAAAATAGGCTCTATCGGGTTTAATTTCTTCGACCAATTGCAAGGCTTCGGCCAAATTGTAATGCGATATGTGCTTCTCTTTGCGAAGAGCATTTACAACCAAAATTTTGGCACCCTTTATTTTCTCTTTCTCTTCCTCCGAAATGTAATTCACATCGGTAATGTAAACCAAATCGCCAATGCGATATCCGTAAACAGGCAATTTTAAATGCATTGCCCGAATCGGTTGTATTGTGGTTCCATTAATCTTGAATGGCTGATTGTTTACCTCAATCAAATTCATTTGAGGTATTCCGGGGTATTTAAACTCAGCAAATACATAGGCAAATTCCTTTTTTAGTGATTCCTGAACTCGTTTTTCGGCATATATATTTACGGCAGTTTTATTCACCCAGTTAAAAGCACGAATATCATCCAAACCAGCTGTATGATCTTTATGCTCGTGCGTAAAAAGTATTGCCGAAATATTTTCAACTCCGGCACGAAGCATCTGGTATCTAAAATCCGGACCACTATCAATCACAATATTTTGATTATCGACATGAATTAAAACCGAAGTCCGCAAACGCTTATCCTTTTTGTTTTTAGACTGACAAACAGGGCATTTACATGCTATAATGGGCACACCTTGAGAAGTTCCGGTACCAAGAAAAGTTAGTTTTACCATACTTTATTCAAATCAGGATTCAACTCTTGCCTGCCTCGGTCTTTTTCGAATCTCTAAGTTCTTTTCGGATGGAAAGAAACAGCAAGTAGGCCAGCACAAATACAGCCAACACCGCCGATGGAATGGCTGCCCTTTCGCCAAATAAAGTTAATGCTGTAACAACCGCAAAACCCGAGCTTTTAACAGTAAGCAATAAGTTTTGAGTTATGGCAACAGGAGCCGCAACTCCCAACTTTTTACATCCCTTTTCAAAGGTCCACCCCAATCCGAAAATCCCCAGAAATAAAACCAGAGAAACCTGCAAGAGTATCTCAAAATTAGAAAAAAATACTTGTCGGTTTAAACCTACTGCCGTAAAAATTATCAGTGCAAAGCCCCAATCCACAATTCGTCCTCTCACTTTCTCGATAGTTGGTTTTATGGGTCTCCAAAGCAATAATCGGGAAATCAGTAAAGGAATTATTACCAATTGAACCATGGCAATAAACAAGTCCTCTGGTTTAATTGCTCCCTCAACATTCGAAAATAATCCAACGATTAAAGGCGCAAAGAACAGAGACGAGATAAAAGCACCCAAAGTGCCCACAATTGCATACTTTAAATCACCATCCAGAATATGCGCAAATGGAATTACCGCAACACCTGGCGGAGTGGATGCAATCACTACAAAACCAAGAAACAACTCAGGCGTTGGCATAATAAAATAGGAAAGGGTAATCACTACCGCCCCAAAAACCACATAATTTAAGAACGACCCCATCAACATTGGCTTAATCATTTCCTTTAATGGAAACATTGCCTTGGTTGAAATCCCTGTGGTCGAAAATGTCATAACCACAGCCAATACATAAAAAGTATAATTCTTGAATAGGGATGCATGCTGACCAATCGCTAAGCCAAGAATTACCGCCAACACCAATATAAAGTTTCTATTTAATATGATTTTAGTAACAATCTCTTTCATTTTGTAATGCAATTCAGTGATTTTGATGTAAAGATGAAACAATTATAATTGGATTCAAAATTATTTAGATCTATTCCAGATAGACTTTGTAAAATAGATTCCCCACTCCTTAGCATTCACTCATTCCCTCATTAATTTTGTACATTTGCCCAAAATAAAAACAAAAATGAAAGGCAAGTTATACCTAATTCCAACCACTTTGGGAGATACCTCGATCAATCAAGTTATTCCTAAAGACATTCAAGAGCTGATTCCAACAATCAAACATTTTATTGTTGAAAACATTCGAACTGCACGCCGGTATCTTAAAAAGGTAAATTCTGCAATTGATATCGATACACTTCGGTTTTACGAACTGAACAAACACAGCTCGCCAAGCGAAATTGCCAGCTATTTAAATGCTATTAAAGATTTTGATATCGGAATTATTTCGGAAGCAGGTTGCCCTGGTGTTGCTGATCCTGGTGCCGATGTTGTAAAACTGGCTCATGAGAAAAACATTCAGGTAGTTCCGCTGGTTGGCCCCTCTTCTATATTAATGTCGCTAATGGCATCTGGCTTTAACGGACAGAACTTTGCCTTTAATGGATATTTGCCAATAAAATCAGACGAAAGAGCTAAAAAAATAAAGCAACTTGATTCGAGATCGCTGAGCGAAAATCAAACTCAGATCTTTATTGAAGCGCCTTACCGCAACAACAAGTTGGTTGAAGATCTAATAAACAATTGCAGCCCTGCCACAAAACTTTGCATTGCTGTTGATATTAGCATGCGGAGCGAGTTGATTAAAACACTTCCAGTAAAAGCTTGGAAAGGAATGGATATCGATCTGCACAAAAAACCTGCAATTTTTCTTCTGCACAGAGAAAAGTAGGTTTTATTCCGCCTGTATTATAAAGAGAGTATGCTATACTCTAAAAACAGCGCAGATGTTATTACCTGCGCTGCGAAAATCATAGTTAAAAATTTAGGTATAATCCCAAGCGCCTAAAACCGGGACTATTTTTTGACGAAGCCTTTATTGATACCCTAAAAAATTACAAAACCACTATGTAAATACAAGACTTTCGTCGGATTAAAATTTACAAATATCATACCAACAGGTCTTTTTTATTTTCTAAATAGCAGCAATACCATTTCTAAACCAAAAGTTCCGATTCGTACCTTATCAAAGATTGAAGCTAAATAACGTGAGTTCGACGTAAAATAATAAGCTGACTGATTTACCTGATCTATTAAAATACAATTGATATTACACTCAATTACTTGCTATTAGCTTTTCAAACTCTTATAAAAATCAGGTAAAACTGCTTTAAATTTTGCAATGGCATCTCTTAGCTGATCCGTTGTTCTTCCTCCTGCTGCATTCATATGTCCGCCGCCATTAAAGTATTCCGAAGCTACCGAGTTAATGGGTACATTTCCTTTCGATCGAAAAGAAATCTTAACCATGTCTTCCTTCTCAATAAAGATTACCGAAACCAACATGTCCTGAATCGATAAAGGGTAATTCACAAAACCTTCGGTATCGCCATCCGTGTATTTAAATCGCAGCAAATCCTCTTGACTTAAAGTTATGATTGCCGTTTGATATTCGGGAAGTACCTCAAGGCCTTTGTCCAAACAATGCCCTAACAACTTCATTCTATCAGTAGAAAAATTGTCGTACACATTCGAGTGAATTTTACTTTTGTCGATTCCTCTTGCCAATAAATCGCCAACAATCTGATAGGTTCTTGGATTGGATGAATTGTAGCTTAATCCGCCTGTATCGGTTACGATTCCTGTATACAAACATTCGGCAATTTGTGTATCAATCAGGTTCTCATCACCCAAAGCTTCAATAAACTCATACATCAGCTCACAAGTTGCACACATCGAGGTATCCGAAAACATTACATCTACTATTTGCTCGGGTTCGGGATGGTGATCGATCATGATTTTTTTTGCTGTCAACTCCTGTAGAATTTTTTCCAAATCGCCCGAGCGTTTAAATGAGTTATGATCGACAATAAAAACCAAATCGGATGAGTTCAGATACTCTTTTGCTTTTTTCTTATACGAAATGTAAATCAAAACCTCAGCGTTTTGAGGCAGCCAATTTAAAAATTCCGGATAATCGCTCGGACTAATGATCTTTGATTGTTTACCCTTTATATTTAGGTACTGATACAATGCAAGGGATGAGCCTATGGCATCTCCATCGGGACCGGAATGCGGAATGATTGCAATTTGTTTTGATTCCTGCAACAAAGCTTCTGCTTTGGCAATCAAATCCATATCAATTCTATTCTTTATATTATTCATTCTCTATTGAGTAAGATGATTCAAAATGAATGGGTAAAGATAAAGATTGATAAGCAGAATTCATCATTAAAATTATTGCGCTTGATTGTAAAGGCAACCTATTCAAAATTAACTAGAACTGTTCCAAATAAATTAAATGGGATTTTATTGCATGCCATAGCAGAAATATTATTTTTGTATACCTAGGTAAAACTTTATACACATATTTAAATGAGAAGCGACAGAACTTTTACGATGATTAAGCCAGATGCAGTGGCAGCTGGACACATTGGAGCAATTCTTGCAAAAATTAACGAAGCTGGTTTTAGAATTGCCGCCATGAAATACACTCAAATTACCAAAGAACAGGCTAAGAAATTTTACGAAGTTCACAAAGACAAACCATTTTACGATGACTTAACTGATTTTATGAGTTCAGGTTCGATTGTAGCTGCAATTCTTGAAAAAGATAATGCTGTAGCTGATTTCAGAAAGTTGATTGGTGCAACCAATCCTGCCGAAGCTGAAGAAGGAACAATTCGTAAAGAATTTGCAGAATCGATGTCGAAAAATGCTGTACACGGTTCGGATAGCGATGAAAATGCTTGTATTGAAGGAGCATTTTACTTTTCTGCAACTGAAGTTTTTTAGATAAGATATTGGCAATTGGCTTTTAGCTTGTAGCTATTAGCCTTTTGCAAATAATATTACTACCTCACCACAATTTCATCAATAATATTGGCCTGTACTTCACGGTTTAATGCTTTCACCAATCCATCGCGAATGATCATTAGTTCGTTTCGAATTACCGATGAGCGAACCGCAACAAACAAGCGGCGGTTACGGATGTAGATGTCGGTAGTTGCTTTGGCTACAGTTTTACCAATTACTTTTTCCCACGAGTTCACCAACTCATATTCCTTCAGTTTCACATCAAGTTTCGATTCTTTTAAAACCTGCTTGATCAGTTCATCTATTTTTTGTGTGTTGCTTCTTCTCATGTTTCCGTATTTACTATTGCACCATTATCGATTACAAACAATTGATATTCCAGAGCCGAACCCGATAAAATCTCATCCAAATGATCGCGATTGGTATCGGAAATAAATATTTGTCCGAAACGCTCTTCGGATACCAACCGGACAATTTGCTCAACACGATTTGAATCCAACTTATCGAAGATATCATCTAACAGCAGAATTGGCGCAAATCCTGCAATTTGCTTAATGAACTCAAACTGTGCCAGCTTTAAAGCAATCAAGTAAGTCTTCTTTTGTCCCTGCGAACCCATTTTCTTAATGGGATATTTACCCAGATTTAAAACCAAATCATCCTTATGAATTCCTACCGTTGTGTATTGCATTACCTGATCTTTCCAACGGGCATTATTAAGCAATTCGCGCATACCATGATCATGCAACTGAGATTTGTACTCCAAACTTACAATTTCGTTTCCCTGAGATATAAATGAATAGTACTCCTGAAAAACTGGCATTAGCTTATGCAGAAAATCCTTTCGCTTGTTATAAATTTCTGCTCCTAAATTTACCAACTGCTCATCCCAAATACTTAATGTATCCTCATCATATTTAACTCCGGTGGCAAAATCTTTTAATAACTTATTTCGTTGCTGAATTACACGATTGTAACGAATCAAATCATCAAGATATTTTCTGTCGTATTGAGAAATAACGCTATCCATGTACTTTCTGCGCTCCTCGCTACCATCGGTAATCAATCTTCCATCGGCAGGTGAAACCATTACAATAGGCAGCAAACCAATATGCTCCGAAAGTTTTTTGTATTCTTTTTTGTTTCGCTTAAAGTTTTTCTTCTGCCCGCGTTTCACACCACAATATACTGCCTCTTGCAGTTCCTTACGGCGATAATCCCCTTCAAGCACCATAAATTGCGCATCGTGATTTATGTTATGCTGATCGGTAGAAGAAAAATAGCTTTTACAAAAGCTTAGATAGTAAACTGCATCAAGAAGATTGGTTTTTCCCATTCCGTTATTGCCAATAAAACAATTGATTTTTGGAGAAAAATTTAATTCCAATTCAAGTATGTTCTTGTAATTAATAAGAGATAGTTTTTCAAGATGCATGCACAAAACTTTATGGTAATGCTGCAAAATTACGAAATAAAATCAATTCATATCAGCCATAAGCAAGCATTAATTAAGGTCTAATTTATTCTCATTTTTTATATTAATCCTGCTTAATATTTGGTAAAAAAAATTACATTTGCGTTAGAAAAAATAAACCTATTAATTATTTGAGTATGTCGAAGAACAAAAACAATCCGGAAACTGCGGATAATTTCGAAAATCTAGAAGAGGCGTTAAGTAAAACTGAACAATATATAGAAAAAAACCAAAAGAAATTAACTAGCATTGCAGTTGCAGTTGTTTTGGTTGCCGTTGCAATTTTTGCATACCAAAGGTATTACAAAACACCTCTGGAAGAAAAAGCTCAAAATCAATTGTTCCAAGCTCAAAGATATTTTGAACAAGATTCGTTTAAGTTGGCTTTAAATGGAGATGAAAACTATCCTGGATTTTTAGAAATTGTTGACGAATTTGGCTCAACTACTGCCGGAAACTTATCAAAGTATTATTCTGGGATTTCATACTTAAGAATAGGAGAATATCAAAATGCTATTGACTTTTTAAATTCATTCAGCTCTGATGATTTCCTTTTAAGCGCCTTAGCTAAAGCTGCAACAGGTGATGCCTATATGGAATTAGGAGAGAATGCTAAAGCTGCTTCGAACTATATGGATGCAAGCTCAATGAATGCAAATGAGTTTACAACTCCTATTTACCTGCAAAAAGCTGGTATGGTTTACGAAATGATGGGAGAATACAAAAAAGCATTAGCGGCTTACGAAAAAATTGAAAAAGATTTTTCTAAATCAGCAGAGGCTCGCGATATAGAGAAATACATTACAAGAACTAAGGCAATGTTGAAGTAATCTCTTTTAAAAAATATTTAAGGCGGAAATCAATATTGATTTCCGCTTTTTTGTTTCATCTGTTATATAATTTCTTTTCATTTGTCAGATTGAAGCCGCAAGATTAAAATAATCATTATCGTGGGTGTTTAGTCCTGCTCGATTCAACAAATTACCTGTAAAGCTTTTTCTTCAAGAATCACATTAAATTTTGATCCTATCGATTTAGGTTCGCCATCCAAGTGTGCGTAATCATTTTTCTGCCTTATCTCAAATTCTTTACCTAAAAGCTCTTTCCATCCGGAATACTTGCCTACAGTACCCGTTAAAATTCTAATAGCCAATGCCGGAAGCTGCCACAGGAAAGGTTTCCGAACAAGTATTAGATTTAAAATCCCATCAGAAACGCTTGCCTGAGGGGCAATATAGGCATTATTCCCAAACTGGCTCGCATTTGCAAAGCAAAGCATAAATCCGTTTAAAACGATCTCTTCAGTTTCGGTTTTTACAATAAAATTCTGATTCTTGCTTCGGTTAAAGCATTTTAAACAAGCAATAATGTAGGAGTACAAACCGCGCGCTTCCATCTTTTGAAACATTCGGCTTACCTTAGCATCAAAACCAATTCCTGCCACACAAAATGAATAGGAATTATTAATTCTCACGGCATCCATCCTTAAAAAATACATCTTGTTAATTCTCTCAACCGCACCTTTCACCGACAAAGGTATTCTAAGATGTCTGGCAAGTCCATTCCCCGACCCTGCCGGTATTATCCCCAATGCAATCTCTGAATGAACCAAAATACGTGCAGTTTCATTCACTGTTCCGTCTCCACCTACAGCAATAATCACATCAAAATGTTCTGTTAAGGCTTGAGCAGCAATCTCGGATATGTGTCCATGATATTCCGAATATCGAAAATATGCTTTAAATCGAATTGTGTCGAGATACTTTACGATTTCCTTAACTATATTCCTTCCTGCTTTTTTACCTGCAATAGGATTAATAATAAAAAGAATGTTTTTCATGAAATTAATTGAGCAAATTATTAATAGAATCTAATATAATTGGGTTAACATTAGAAAAGCAAGTCAACTCCTAAAGTTTAAAAAGAACCGAATATAATCATAAACAGATACAATAAGCTAAGGTAGCTTAGTGCTCAGACGATTAGAAAATCTTTATCCAATCGACACCTACAAGTTTAAGATGTATTACTTTAGTATACTGAACCTTACATCAATACTCAGGGTAATTATGATTATATGAAAAAAGTATTAAATAAAAATGTCAAAAATATTTACTAGGAAATCAAACACTTACATAAACAACTTCATTTTTTTTGAAAAAAAAGCTTTCCAGCCCTTGTATATTCTATCAAAGCACCTATATTTGCATCCGCAATCGAGAAACAAAGTTCTTTAAAAAATTGCTTTTGGGGAGATACCAAAGTGGCCAACTG
This sequence comes from Marinifilum sp., assembly GCF_965230805.1. Classification (NCBI taxonomy): domain Bacteria; kingdom Pseudomonadati; phylum Bacteroidota; class Bacteroidia; order Marinilabiliales; family Marinifilaceae; genus Marinifilum; species Marinifilum sp. The sequence goes on from NZ_OZ246019.1 coordinate 987,084, forward strand.
GGGCGGACTGTAACTCCGCTGACTTTCGTCTTCGTAGGTTCGAATCCTGCTCTCCCCACAACAAGGTTGAAAACGTTCAATCGGTAAAAAAATTCTTGCGGGAATAGCTCAGTTGATAGAGCATCAGCCTTCCAAGCTGAGGGTCGCGGGTTTGAGTCCCGTTTCCCGCTCAACATATTGATAATATTGGGGAGATACCAAAGTGGCCAACTGGGGCGGACTGTAACTCCGCTGACTTTCGTCTTCGTAGGTTCGAATCCTGCTCTCCCCACAATTAGGTTGAAAACGTTCAATCAGTAAAAATATTCTTGCGGGAATAGCTCAGTTGATAGAGCATCAGCCTTCCAAGCTGAGGGTCGCGGGTTTGAGTCCCGTTTCCCGCTCATAATTTTGGAGAGATGGCAGAGTGGTCGAATGCGGTGGTCTTGAAAACCATTGTACGGCAACGTACCGGGGGTTCGAATCCCTCTCTCTCCGCTTCGCAGAAATGCAACAGAAAAAAAAACCTTGTAAACCTTACGTTTGCAAGGTTTTTTTCTTTTATACCAAAGCAAACAAACGCCTTAAAATGCAAAAAAAGGGTATTTCAATTGGTGTAGTTACATATATAACCTAATCATTCTTGGTTCATCATCATAGTATACAAAATGTTAGGATTTAATTACTTTAAACGACTTTACACTTTCATTAGAGCTCACATTCAACACATAAATACCTGCTGATAAATTAGCTGTACTTAACTCAATTAATTGTTCACTAGTAACTATCGACTTGACTAGTTTTCCTTGAATATTGTACAGTTTTATATCCATTTTAAGATTGTCTTTATTTTCAATCTTTAAGTAATCGCTAAAAGGATTAGGATATACTTTTAATTCTATACCGTTTTTGGCTTCAAGTTTATCTTTTATACCTGTGGTTATAGTTTCCCAAGCATTCGTAGAATACAATCCTCTACCATGAGTGGCTGCGATTACAGTTTGGTCCGATTTTCTAAGCTTTAACATGTCAATGCGCACATTTGCTAATCCACTATTTTCAGCATTCCAACTTGGATTATCAGAATCAAAATCCTCGGTAGCCCATACCCCAAATTGTGTAGCTAACATCACTTTATTTCGCTCTGTTGGATTTTGAATTATCCAACGAACAGGCATATCCGGTAAATTACCTTCTTTCTCAGACCAAGAATCTCCACCATCATCAGTATACCAAATGGAAGAAACTCCATAATTGCTAAAACAAACAATTAGTTCATTTTCCGATTCCCCTAATTCAATACAACTTATGTAGGCGTCTTGTGGAAACTCACTATGGGTTAAATTGGTTGATGTTGGATTCTCCGTATCGGCATTCTCAATTTTTAATAATTCCCCAATTTCTGTCCCTACATAAATTGTTGATGACTCTGTAGTATATGGTGATACCTTAATATGAGACACCCCAATTCCGGGATCTCCTTTCATGTTTATTTCAAATTCATCAGCAGTAACTGTTACTCCTTTTATATTTTTAAAACGGTGTATGGTTTTGGTACTAAAACTTGAGCCACAAGAATATAAGATAGCTTTGTTATCATCGTAATCAGCAGGGTTTACAAACTTGCCTGCGCTAACACCATCCAAACGACTAAAACGTTTTCCTCCATCAGTTGAACGGTAAAAGCTATTGCCTATATGCGATGACAATTGATATCTAGGATTAGATTCACTAATAAAACAAAAACATCCATCACCTCCGGTAGCTCCTTCGGTAATTTCAATTCCCGTGCTATTAAAAATCTCGGTCCCATTATCCTGAGATCCTGCCAGAAAATAATTTTCACCTGCCTCGGGATGTATCGCACAAGTATAAAACTGGGTAATATTATATCCATCATTTAACATTACAGCTTTAGAATCTGACCATAAGTTGCTTAATTTATAAACACCTCCATCATTCCCAAATAAGATCTTATCATTATCATCAGGGAAATATTCAATCACATGATAATCAGCATGCATCTTTGCATTAATGCTTGCCCAACTTGTCATACCATCCTCAGAAATCATAACATCAATAGCTCCAATGGCAATTTTTTGATGATCCGAAGGATGCACAGCTATAACCAAATCATATACACCTTGAAATCCTGAGAAATCATCTTCCGGATGAGTCGCGTCTTTCCACGTAAGCCCCATATCATCGGAATACATAGCATAACATCCATTACTCGTAGGGCTCTTACTAATGAGCGCATAAATATAATTTTCGTTTGAAGGTGCGCAGGCAATTGCAACTCTGGCACCATCACTCTTTAATGTGCTTTCGACCCATGTGGTACCATTATCAGAATAAAAAACACTTCCTCCTGCCTTGTTTGAAGGATTCGATTTTGTTGAAACATACATTCTGTTGTTAGCTCCAATTTCAATTTGTGCAGGAGAATAATTCTCACCTTCAATTTGAGGTAACACCTGGGTAAATGTTTCCCCTCCATCAGTAGAACGATACAATCCCTGGTCTGCAATTAGTTCTCCTGTTTGTCCGGATAGATTATCTACAGCTACATAAAGTACACTTTCATTATTTTCCTTACGAACTATTAAATCATTTATAAAAAGAAAGTTCTGGGAAGAAGCCAAATGAGTCCAAGATTGTCCGCCATCGGTAGATTTCATTATTCCTATCCCCTCATTTCCTGTTGAATTGGATGACCACCACCCTTCACCAGTTCCAACATAAAAAACTTTCGTATCAAGCGGATCATAAGAAATAGATGTAACTCCCAAGTTTGACCAAAAATCATCAACTGCAATCCACTTATTTTTGGTCGCATCAATATTCTCGTTGTACCACAATCCTCCTGTTACACCACCGGCCCATACTTTTCTATTGTTTGAATCATTTGGGTCAAACATTATCGCTCTTGTTCTACCTCCTACATTATACGGACCGCGAGACTCCCATTGAACGCTACTGGTTGATTTCAACCTACTTTTTACTGATTTTTTGAACGCATTAAGCACAGATTCTCTTGGAATATAGCCTAACTGAGGGTTTCTAATTGCTTTAAAATTTTGTTCCCATGCCTTTAATGGTGGTTCATCTTTTTCCATAGGCAATTGTTCTCTTTGCATAAAAAAGACACCTAGAAGTATCGATAAGAAAAAAACTAGAATTGATAATGATCTTAATTGCATTGTGATGTGATTTGGTTAGTATTTCTTATTTGATATGTGATTTAATCAGTATAAACCTATTTTATGGATTCATTTTAGCTTTGGCCTTGTCTCGGTGTTCTAATAATTTCTGATACAGCTTGGTGCTTTTTACAAATCTTTCTTTCTTTTCCATCATTTTTAGAATAAGCTTAGGATTTGATTTACACTGATTTTCGAAATATTGTAACAGAGCTCGACTTAGCTCTTCATTTTTTTGGCAGTTCGTTAAAAAGTTGATATCAATCTCTGCTAACAATCTTTCTTTATATGGATAATTAAGGGTTTGAACAAAATCTTTAACGGAATGATCAGCATATTTCTCAGCCCATCGCGAACCAAAGTGATGACTGTGACTCAGCAAAAATCTGCGATGAATTTTTTCAACAACAGCTTCTTCACCAGCAATCCTGCAGTATGTATCAAAATTATCAATCAGTATTTTATACACATCTCCTCTTATGTTTGAACCATATTTATTAATCAAATCATAAGTCTCTAATGTTGTTATTTCCTTTTTAGGAAGACTTTCTAAATACTCAGCCAATTTAGGGTCTACGCTTCCTCCTGCTGCGCGTAAAAGTTTGAAATAGTTCAACACAAAATCCTTGTCCCTATTCCCATTATTAAATTCTTCCTCCAGTGGCGCAAATCTCTTTCCAGGATCTAGGGCTATTTGCCCAAGTTTAATGAATTGTTCGGCCTTCATATAGGCAGATTTACGATGGAGCAATTTACTTGTGAAATCTGAATATATATAAGTTGGAAAAGAAGCTACACCATAAAGCTTAGCCAATTTTGGACCTTCTCCCTTCTCTGCATCAACTTTATAACAGATAAAATGTTTATTGTAGAATTTTCCAACTGTGTCAAGAGGAAAAACCTCTTTGTTCATTTTCTTACATGGGCCGCACCAATCAGTATAAAAATCAATAAAGATCAACTTATTTTCATTTTTTGCAATTTCCTTTATCTCCTCCCAGTAGCCATTTTTAAACTCGATACCTTGCGACATTGCAGATGATCCAAACAGTGTTAATAACGCAGCTAAAAACAGTTTTTTATTTTTTCTAAAAATCATAAATTTTAACATTTTAGATTCATATTAATTATATTCCTAGGTTTTGATAATCATTGTGCCAATGGTTTGAAACAATTTTACTCTTCTGTTTGAAATAATTCCCATAAGGCTTGAACTGGAATCGCCTCCTTCACTAACATTAGTGTTTGTTTTTTAGAATCTTGCATGAGAAATAGTGTAGAAATTACTCCAACCAGATTACCACGATTATCAAATATTGCTCCTCCACTAGAGCCGGGAGCGTATTCTGCGGATATGTTCATACGCAGTTCTTTCTTTTCCGAAGTACTTAATCGATTTACAATTCCACTAGTATAGTTATATAACATCACTCTTAAGTGATTAAAGGGATGACTTATAGTGGCTATGTCTTCTCCAACCAGAACTTTCCTTCTAAGCGGAAAAATATCCAAACCTTTGTCAATACCTCCTACTTTGAATATTGCAAGGTCATTTTTTTTACTTGATGCCAAGACTTCAGTTACTGGATAAACTTCTCCTTTATAATTCATAACGGCTGCTGCAACAAAAGTATATGTATTTTCAGATGAAGGAATCTCATGAATTACATGATAATTTGTAATACATATTCCATCGGAACCAACAGCAAAACTGGAAGCTAAAAAGAGATAAAATTTGCCTGGTTTATCTTTTCGTGTTGCCAGTTTGCCAAACACAAGAGAAGCTTTAGCCGCTTGCTTGTACAAAGCAGGTCCATCTAAATCCTGTTTCAGAAGTACTTCATCAGGTTTCCATTGTAATGATTTACGTGAACTCAGTTGCTGATTCAACAATTCAAAAGAAGCTAATCCTGATTTGTCATTTTTATACATCTCCTCCAACTTCAATTGAAATTCGTAAATCAATTCACTATCATTTATTGCTTGTTCAGTGATTTGGGCCGAGGAATAAAACTCCATTCCAAAAAAGAAGAATAAGAAATAGATAAGAGACAATGTCTTTGTTGTATAAACCATATTAGTTGTACTTTCGAAGTGCTTCAATCCTCTGATTAATTCTATCAATAGTTTCTTTGTTTTCATGCGACCATTTTGCCAACTCCAATGCTTTCTCCTCCAGCTCCAACGCTCTCTTATTTTCTTGCAATGCGGATAAAATATGCGAGTAAGTATCAAACACTTCAAAATACTCTGTTGTAGTAATTAATTTGTCCATCCATTCACAGGCATCCAACAAAAGTTCTGAATTGTCGGTTCTTTCGCAGTATTGATATAGAAACCAAGTGATATTATTTATACTACTGGAAGAATATAGATAGTAATGATTTGTATAGGCTTCCTTCGATAATTCAGCAAGCTTATTAACAAGTGAGTCTTTAAGAGTTCCACATGATTTATCAATTTGATCCTTTAAGCTCCATATATCGAATTCTCGCTGAAGTGCTTTAACAGGAGGAAATGCTTGATTTTTCAACTCTTTTGAAGCTACCTCATAATGCATAGATGTATATTTGTACCACACGTCGAAAAAAAACTTATCAATCTCTACCTTACCATACTTTTCAACAAACTCACTATAGTTCTTTAAAATGTACTTGTATTGATTGTTATTGGGATTGATTACGCATTTTTGAATTAGCGCCCAGTTCTTTACACTCATCCATTTATCTTCTGAAATAGTATCAAAATATTTATTAAAGATTCGTAGCGGTTCGCATTCTTGATCAGGCGGAAGATATGCATGAGGTGGTTTCAAGCTGTTAATACGTTTACTAACCACATCATAAGAATAATCTCCATTTTCAATCTTTTCTTTCCAAACCAATAAATTATCATCCACAGAGTTAGCCTGCTTCCCAAATTTTAAAAAGTCCTCAACATCGACATAACCAATGCACCTATTTAGGGTATCTCGTTTGTAATTTATAATTATAAATTGTGGTGCCATCTTAACCAATTCATCAATATCCAAATGATCCACATTGTCATCCCAACTTACTTTAGTATTGATGAAATTTTTCTTGTAGTAATTTCTAACTATACTATCCGTAAGTATTTCTCGTTCGAAAACTTTGCACCAACCGCACCAATCTGCAGTAAAGTACATAAGAATCAACTTGTTTTGCTTTTCAGCTCCCTTAAGGATTCTTTGAAATGTTATAGTATCACGTGAAATATTTGTAAAATGGATTTGCGATTTCGAGAAATGAAATGACAGAATTAGTGCTAAGATCAATGTAAAGCGAATCATTTTTCTTTTAATTAAATTAGATCTATAAAACTTTATCCATTATCCTTCTTGTCTTTTTATCAGATGGAAAAGGAGCATTAAAATTGACAAGCTTACCTTTGGAATCGATTATAATATATCTTGGAGCATATCCAATTCTATAATCCTTATTAAATTGAGATTCATGTCCATTTCGAACAATAAACTGACGATCTAAATGCCCAAGTTCTTTGGCCTTTTTCTGCCATTTCGCATTATCCTTATCCAAGGAAATCATTAAGAATACCCAATTTTCATTCTTGTAGTCTTTCTCCAATTGATGAACATTTGGCATCTCCTTCAAACATTTACCACAGTACGTAGCCCAAACATCAATATATATTTTCTTACCCCTGTAGTCAGCCAAACTGTGAACCTTTCCATCCATATCAATCAATTCAATTTCCGGTGCTGGTTTGCCAGGGCCTAAAACGGATATCTCATCAACTTTTGCCAGCATTTCAGCCTTCACTTTTTCATCAAGGCAATTCTTATTAAAATATTCAAGTATTGGCTCAATACCAGCATCGGAGTATTCATTTAATTGCATACTTAGAAGAGATTGCGCAACCAAAGATTTTACTTTTGGATTGCTCACTAATTCTTTTATCATCTCTAAGTTACCAATTGAGGCAGGGTTGGGCACATCCTTATGATTAACCCCATTTATTTTGGCATAATTATACAATAATCCTCCTATTAAGTTTCCTCCGTAAATGATGATTTCATCATTATTTAAAACCTCTTTGCTGACAACTTCTTTGCTAAAAGAAGGAATAACTTTTGGCACTTTCTTATAGGAATAGGCAGCATTCATAAATGGATAAAAAACCTTTCTGGTTAGTACCCAATACTTTGTACTAAGCTGCTCATTTTTGATCCATCTTTCATCAAAATCATTATTTTTACTCAAATCTTCCAATAGTTGATTCGATTGCTTAATGATATCATCCATCTGTTTCTCGAAAGATAAACTATCGAGTAAACTCTCTTCTTTACTCCAACTATATTTTAGATTCAATGCTTTGAATAAATTATAGTCATTCAAAGCTCGAAACTTGCCACCCTTAATCTTTATAGATTCACCTTTCTCTCCTGATAAATACAGATCAACATTATCACCTTTGGCTACTACCAATTTAAGACGTACTCCATTAATGTAATATTGTTTTTCAATTCGATCTTCTGCGATGTAAACAAAAGAGTGTTGTTCTCCTGGAGCCAAATTAACACTTACGGTATCTTTATGATTGAAGATACGAACACTTTTCTCACATTCTTTATCCAAGAGTATGCTTAGTTTTGCTTCTTTAGTGAGAAAATTACAAGAAACACAGAGCACCACTAAACAAACACTTACAATTAAATTCTTTTTCATTCTTTCGATTTAATAAGTAGTTCTTTTTCCTAATATTGATTAATCTAATGGCAGACCATACAAGAAATACATCTTCCATTACATTTTCTGGATTGTACAAAATTGCAATTAGCTTCAATTTTTCATTAATTCATCTAGTTTCTCATAAAAGTCTTCTGATTCACCACTATACTTTGCTACAATCATTTTGTCCTTATCTAGAATAATTTTGGTAGGATAAGCTTGAATCCCATACATTACTGACACATCTTTTTTAAGGTCTTCATCGTTTATTACATTTAACCATTCCAGTTTATTCTTTTTCACCGACTTCTTCCAATTATCTTCAGTATCGCTACATGCAATCCCAACTATCTCAATTTGATCTCTATACTTACTATAGTATTCTTTCATTTTTGGAAAACCTTTTGTACACCATCCACACCAACTTCCCCAAAAATCAAGTATTACATATTTATCTGTTACAGAACTTAGCCTAAGCTTTGTTCCTTTTATTGATTGTAAACTAAAATCAGGAGCGAGACTTCCTTCAATTATTCTCTTTTCCGCTTCCTTTATCTTAGTATACTTCTGGTATCTATGACACTTACGTTCTAACTCATTCTTAAAAATTCCGTTTTTCACCTTAGAATCTAAATGGTCGGAATATTTAGCTATAGTATCAAGTCTTTGCAACAATAAACAAAAGGCTGAGAGTTCTTTATCCTGGTTATTCCTGAGGTATTCCAATTGCATGATTTCTTCTGAAACACCTGCCTTTCTTCTCTCTGCAAAAAGATCATTAACTAACTTACGATTCCCTTTGCCTGATAGAGAATCAATTTGCAACTCAATTTTTACTGCCTGAGAAGATTCTCGAATATACCCACCTCTTAAATGACTGAATTCCTGATTAAACTCAGAACCAAATGCCTGATAATCCAAATAATAATCATATAATTCTCCCTCAACTTTTATACGATCATTCGGATTTATTAATAGAAAAAGAGATTTTTGATCCGGAATATATAAGTGTCCGTTAAGCCTTGTAAACCTTCCCTTTTTAAAGAAAAAGTAAGTTAAACTTGGCTCTTCACATGGCAAATCAAATGTGAATTTATTGTTCTTCGAAAATATTGTGTCCTTAAAAGGCTCATTTATCTTTCCTAGTTGCGAAATAGGAATATATTCTACATAAATGGTATCATTGCCTAAATCTTCAATATCAGCAATAAGGTTATGCTTTTGTCTACATGCTGAAATTGCTATCCCTAAAATAATAATGATTGCAAAATTCTTAATCTGATTCATAACTTATGTATTTAACTCTGCTTGACAAAGCCCGTACTAATTATTACACTTCGCCTATTTGTACTTCTATCAAAAAAAACAGACATAGTAATACCACTCCAAACAATAAGTAATTCTAATTTGCTTCAGAAAATATTTGAGGTTAATAAATTTATTGAAATAGCAAAGAAGGTTACACACCTCATAACAAGAGGCATGTAACCACTTTATTTATTATTTACGGAACTGTCTATGTGGACATAATTCCAACACTTTTCGTATTCGTAATGCTTGTTCATAAGTAATAGTTGTAGAAGCCGAATACTCATCCATTATATTATACGACCAATAGAACACTCTTTGATCGCTCTTCACCGTATACTTTTCTCTTCTAGGGTATTTCACTTCATACAAATAGGTATCTGAGCAAAAATCAACATCTCCATTAATTAGAGGAGTGCTATTATTACTGTAAAAATCTGTTGGTATTAAACCTAAAAATTTACCAACAATATATTCGAATGAGATCTCATTATCAGTATCAAACAACACAGAAGTATTAACTACAATACCAATATCCTCTACCTTCTCCCAATCTTGATATAAATCATCAACCTGAGTCATATTTTTCCATGATTTATTGGAAAATGGTACCAATAAAGGATCTCCCATTATATAAGTTGGTCTGTTTGCTGCATATTCTAACAAAGTCCACCAATCGATACCATACTCATCTTCATACCAATCAGAAATCCATATATTTAGATACTTTTCAGGATCCCATACAGTATTTTCATTTACATATGCTACCAATTCTTTTCCTTCTGCATCACCAACATTATGACGATCTAAACCTTTCTCCTTTAATGGTCTACCATCCTCACTCTGGCTTGCCAACTGAAATTTAACATTCAAATCAACAGAATGAGGAGCATTTTTCAGACTTCCTTCAAACACCTGGTTTAAATTATTGATCATTTCTTCGAGGTTCTCAGATTTAATTTCACCAATAGAGTACTTGTTATTGACATTAGAAATTAGATGAAAGATAACAGGTATCGTAATTTCATCGAAATCAACACTTGGTTTATCTTCAATATCCACAGTAAAGAAATCACTTTGAACATCTCCTGCCTTAGCATAAAATGAAACCGTACCAGCCGAAGCTGTGGTTGAATATTTACCTCCAGTTACTTCCTCGCCATCTTCAGTAAATATTTTTATTGCACCATTCGGGATCCTATCTTTTGCAATTTGATAGCCTAGGGTATCTATAACCTCAACATATTCGCCAAGAGTATCACCTTCCACAACTTTTGTAACTATGGTATCTCCATAAACCTTAAGTAAGAATTCTATTTCAGCGATTCCATCATTAAACAGTTGTTGACTATTGGCGTATAAGTTTATTTGTTTAATATAATCAACACTTTCATTAAATTCTATTACTTCTACATCCTCCTTATCACAGGCCACAAATACACAAAAGAAGGCCAGAATATATAAATATTTCATAACAATCAATTTTAAATATTACAACAACGACCAACCTGGATTCTGCTTGATCTTATTATTAAACATTAATTCTTCTTCCTGAGGAATAGGTTGAGTAAACCTATAGTCATTATCTTCAATTGTGTAAGTTATACCTTCCTCATCCTTGTCGACAGCATTCCTCGTCCATCCTGTTTGTAACCTCACAAGATCAGTCCAACGCATATCATACTCAAAACAGAACTCTCGTCTTCTTTCATTTAATATCTCACCCAAGACATCTGAACCTTCAAAGCCCGTATAGTCATTAATTCGGTTGGATTGAAATTCCTCAAGATATAGCCTTGCATTACCCAAATCATCTATTCGAGCATACGATTCTGCAATAATTAACTGCATTTCTGCAACTCTCAGAAAATAATGAGCATTGTCTTCATAATAACGATCCAACTCGCTAAACTTAAAAATTCTTCCATCTGGTTCTACGAAAGCACCTAATCTTACATCATCGGGGGAATACAAGTTGAGCAACTCATCTGATACATGTATATTCAAATTTCTCATAGGTCGCCCAATAATATTTTGTATTCCACCATTGGTATACCACGAAGGCACTGATACAATCAATGCATAATTCTTATCGGTTAAAATTCCTTTTTCATCTCCATAACCAAACTTAAACAAATCAGAAAAATTATCAATTGAAGTTAAGCTTCTTCCTTTCATTGCTTCTTTAGCATAGTTAATGGCCTTGGAATAATCATCTTCCGATCCTGCTCCTGACCCTCCTTTAAAATGATACACTTTAGCCAGTAATCCATTTACAATATTTTTGTTGTAAAAAACACTGTAATCTTGTGGCGTGGTTTTATAAGTCAGTATTTCCTCCAATAAATCAGTAATAATTTGATAAACTTCGGTCTGAGTTTTTCTAGAGGAGTCGTATGTACTTATTGCCAATGGGTCTAGGTTTATAGGCAAACCTAAATCATCATTATCATATGGAGAGAAGTATTGTATCAATTTAAACAATTCATAAGCCAATAAATACTGAGCCTCAGCCTTTACCACAATTATTTCATCTTCACTTACCGTTTCTTTCACTTTCTGTAAATGATCCAGTATGGTATTATAAAATCCAATATTTTTATAGTGATTTCTCCATAGTTTACTATGAATTGTACCTTGGAACCAATTCAGGCTTTTATAAAACATTCCATCATTGTTTCTTGCTTGCCAAGAGTACAATAAATAGGTATCTACATTTAGATCATCACTATAGTAATTAAATACCAAATATGGATCAATTGATCTGGATGTTAAAGCATCAGTTGTTCCTCCCAGACTTTCATTATCAAAATATGTACGAAGATGGGCTCCCATCAATTGCCATGCATCTTCATAAGTAAGCATGCTAATTTTATTCTTAGGCTCCACTTCCAAATAATCCTCACATGAAGTAAAGATTATAATAAGTACTAATAAATATATTTTAATTTTCATGTTGCTTATTTTTAGAATCCAAGGTTAAGAGTTAAGGTATAATTACTACTATTTGGGTAACCAAAACCGCCCATAAGTGCGGGATCAATACCATTGTATTTTGTTAGAGTTAACAGATTATTGGCAGTAGCACTTAAACGCATAGTTTTAAAGCCAATTTTCTTTAATAATTCAGGTGGAAAATTATATCCTAAGGTTACATATCTTAATCTAAAATAATCTCCATCTTCAAGCTCTGTATCAAATAGGTAAGTATTATAGGCATATCTAGTATGACCCGGATAAGCAGGAACGTCCGTAACATCTCCCGGTTGTCTCCAACGGTTAATATCCTTAATATACCGGTTTTGTCCATTAACCAATTGAGTAGTGTTAAATGACTTTATTTTATGTCCTGTGTAAAAATTCCCCCTTGCTGACAAGGTTAAACGCTTGTAGCGTAAAGTAGTTGATATACCCCCACTAATTGGCGGATATGCCTCCCCCAGATAAGAAAGCAATGGTGGTTCGAGACCTTTATGAGATTTACTATAAATTTCATCCATATCAAAGGTTCCTCCGTTTTCCAGATACGCAATTGTATTCCCTGTAGCTTCGTCTACGCGTGCAAATTTAAATCCATACCAAGCTCTTACCGGGTATCCTTCAACAAATGCATCCGAATTTGTTGCCGGAACTTCATTCAATGATTTGAAAAAAGTAGTCTTTACCTTATTGTCATTTATAGCTACATTAAATCGGGTTATCCAAGTAAGGTCTTGTGTTCTTATATTTGTTGTGCTCAACTGAAATTCCCAACCTTTATTAATCAAATCAGCCACATTCTCAATTACACTACCTCTCCCTGATGAGTATGCCAATTTTCTTCGATCCAAAACATCATCAGTTGTGTTATGATAGTAATTTACAGTTAATTCAAAACGATTCTTCAACATGGCTACATCCAAACCAATGTTAATATCTTCTTTAGTTTGCCATTTTACACTTGGGCTTGGATAATCAAAACTGGTTGGAACATATACACCATCATATTCAATCGCACTATTGAAATACATTACCAAGTTTGGTCGGGCATTTTTATCAATACTCCCGGTAAAGCCATAACCTGCCCTTATCGAAAGCTCGTTAAAAAAGTCTCTTGAGTTAATAAAGTCTTCGTTGTGCAAATTCCAACGGAATCCTACATTCCATAAAGGTGTAAATTGGTTATCATTACCTATAATATCCGATCCATCATAACGAATCGAACCATTGAAGACGTAGCGATCCATAAACGAATAGGAACCAATCGCAAAAAATGAAGAAATTTTTTCGGTATACTCTCCTGTTCCTCCTAAACGGTTTACGTTTAAATCTTCCGGTTTTATATCGGTTAAATTAGGAAAACCTGTAACCCCATGTAATTCATCGAATACTGGTGAATAATTAGAAAAGTTTCTACCATCCCGGCGAAGAATTTCCTGTCCGGTCATAATGTTAATAAAATGCATGTTGTTTATTTCCTTGTTATACGAAAGACTGTTTCGCCAAGTGTAAGAATCAGCATAACCAGTTCTTTCCGACAATGCTCCATCAACCATATCATGAGTAACTTCTCCAATTGTTGCATTCAGCCAATGGTTCTTAAAATTAGTATAAGTGTTTGCACCTTCGGTTGATCTGCTGTGAGTAGCATTTACATTGTATGTTGCTTGAGAAGTATACATTAGACCTGGGACTATCTCATATTCAAATTTCAAATTGGTTTGCAAATCAATATATCTGCTTTTGGCTGTATTGTTATTTAGATCATGAAAAATATTAAACTTCCCCCATGCTAATTCCTCTGGTTTATCCAAATCGGAATTTTCTAGATTATAACTTAGATCATAAGCATAAGTACCATCATCATTATAAGGTTTCTCATATGGATTGGCATACATAGCATATTGCAGTGGTCTGACTCTACTAGCCGTTGACCTATCTTTACGCATAGTTCCATTCAATCCAAGTTGGATTCTAACTTTCCTCGATGGGTTATGAGTTAACTTTAGATTCATACCCATTTTCTGATACTTATTGTTTGGCTCAGTTCCCTTATTCGTTAGGTAAACACCTGAGGCATAGTATTGTGTTTTTTCTGTACCTCCCTGCATGCTTACGTTTGTTTGAGAACTTGTACCAGCTCTAAAAATCTCATCAAACCAATCCGTATTTATTTTCTCAAGTTCTGCAACTTTGCTGTCAAATTCAACCTGACTCATTGTACCATAATCCACCTTCTTCATCATATCAAATACTCTTCCCAAATGATTGTATCGTCCAAAATCGTTATACATACGTTTTTCATATTCAATCTTTTGAGCAGTATTCATCATTTGTACATCCATCTCAGGTTTTTCGAAAATACTGTAGTTTGATGTTACATTAAAATATGTCTTCCCCTCTGTACCCGATTTAGTTTTAATAACAATTACACCATTGGCTGCACGTGCACCATAAATGGCTGTTGCCGCTGCATCCTTTAGTACTGTAATTGATTCTATATCATCAGGAGTAAGATTTCCAATACCTGTTGTAAAGATTGCTGACTGAAGATCAGCAGCTCCATCAGATACATTTGGGACTTCACCCATCATTGGCATTCCGTCAACAATCCACATGGGTGAAGTACTGCCTGAAAGTGAGTTTACACCACGAATTGTGATTTGGGCATCCTCCCCCGGCCGGCCGGATGAAATGGTAGTTAATCCCGCAATGGTTCCTTCAAGAGCTTGTTCAATATTAGTAAAACCTTTGTTCCTCAGTTCTGTACTGGTAATTACAGCCGACGAACCAATCATTCTTTCCTTTTTGATTTCTTGATACCCAGTAGTAACCGTAACTTCACCAATTTGATTTTCTTGTTCTTTTAATACAATATTGATATCAGCATTTTTCTCAATTTTAACTTCTTGAGATTCCATCCCTACAAAACTAAAAACAAGCACATCACCAGGAAGAACAGAAATAGTATAAAGTCCATCAATATTAGATGTCGTTCCAACATATGATCCTTTTATCAATACCGACACACCAGGCAATACATTACCTTTTTCATCTGTTATTTTTCCTCGTATTTTTGCTTTTTCTTGTTCAGTTTTTTCAATTTTCTTTTCGGTATCCTTTAATTTTAACACGTAAGCATTATTCTTAAGCTCATATGTCAATTTGGTATCAAGCAAAATAGAATTAAGGATTTCGTCTACAGTACCCTTCTTATCAACACTTAAATTTGAATAATTCTGCAAGTGTTTGGTATTATAAATAAACTTATAACCAGACTGTTCCTTGATTTTCCAGATCAAATCTTCCAGATTAATATTTGACTCATTAATTACAATTTGGTTTCCTTGCATAGCAACAACTGCCCAAGAGTTCAAATTCAGCGATAATATTAAACATACCACTGCTAATAATTTAACAGGCAATCCTGGTTTTTTCTTATGAAAAAACTCTAGGTTAAATTT
The DNA here is from genome assembly GCF_965230805.1 of Marinifilum sp. Lineage (NCBI taxonomy): Bacteria > Pseudomonadati > Bacteroidota > Bacteroidia > Marinilabiliales > Marinifilaceae > Marinifilum > Marinifilum sp. The sequence continues at coordinate 1,002,726 of NZ_OZ246019.1, forward strand.
TTTCTTCATAAATTTAGATTTTTTACGGGTTAGTTAATCATATTAGCTAGCATTTCCTAGTGCAGAATGTGGCGGCATTCTGCACTACTTTTTCACCACCAATACATTATTTTTTACTTTTAAACTTTACTCTTTCTGTTACTAACAAGAGTCCAACAAACTTAAAAAAACAAGAAATCTCATAAAACAAACATAATTTTACTAGAGAATAATATCCGAATCAGTGCTTATATTTCCAATTTTAGATAAAATGCATCAATAAAAGGATTTAATCTATTGAGAATTGGATATTTTAACAGCAAAGAAATGTTCAAAAATTCAAGTAGCTTCCAAATACAGAATATTATAGTCTTTACAAGTAAGAAGAGTCAAGCTTAGTAATCAATTGCTCAGGAATTGATTTTCAGCGATAGTATAAAGTATACCTCTGCTTATCATTCAATAGGCAATCCATTTTTTTCTTCATAGGTTTAGAATTTTTTATGGGTTAGTTAATCATATTAGCTAGCATCTTCTGGTTTTAAATGTGGCGGCATTCTAGACTACTTTTTTTACAACTAGCACATTATTTTTAATTTCAAACTTTACACTTCCTGTAGCTTCCAATAACTCTACAATCTCTTGAAAGTCCGGTGTTATATTGAGAGACAATGAATAAGATTCAAATTGCATTTCCGGATCCTTATAAAAAACTTTTATATCGTAATACCTCTCCAAATCAATCAATATTCTCTCTAAACTTTCATTACGATATATTAATTGGCTGTTTCTCCATCCGACAAAAATGGCAGCATTTACATTTTCCAATTGTAAGTTATTCTGTCCTGAACGAATAGATACCTGTTGATTTGGCATCATCCTAAGCTTAGAGTGTTTATTACTTACCACAACTTCACCCTCTACCAAAGTGATCTGATTTTCAATTTCATTATTATAGGCTCGAACATTAAACTCTGTTCCCATAACCCTTACCTCTTCATTGTCAACACTAACAATAAAAGGCATTTTCTTATTTTCCTGAACATCAAAATAAGCCTCTCCCTCTGCCAGAAATACTTTTCTCTCGGTTCCAATAAATTCCACAGGATATTTTAACTTGGTTTGAGCATTCAACCAAATTTTAGTCCTATCAGACAGAGTTAAACAATACTTCATTCCTTTGGGTATAATGATTGTGTTATATTGCTCAATTGAATCATTATTATGATTTAAATAGCTAATATTTGTAGAATCAATTTCCAAAACGCCATTTGAAGTATATATAACCGAATCTTTATGATCAAATGTATGAACTTCTCCATTATTTAATTCTAAAGTAACGCTTTCACTAAACTGCTCAATTGCTGCAAGTCCCGGTTTCTGGAGTATGAAAATGTTATCTTTTATAAAAAAGACTGAAATTCCAAGAACAAGAGGTAAAACAATCACAGCCGCATAAGCTAACCATTTTTTAATTTGTATCTGAGGCTTAACGTATTCTGAAAACTCATCCATCCGATTATTTGAATGAAAAAAGTCCAAATCTTCAAGATTCTCGTGTACATTATTCAATTCAACAATTCTATCAAATTGCATTTTATTAAAGGAATCCTCAAGCCAACCATTTAAATATTCCTCTTCAGCCGGCGTTAACTTTGAGGTAATATACTTTGAAATTAGCTCCGCTATATATTGTTTTTCGTCCATTTAAACATCTTTTATTGTATTACAAAGCATAATTAAAATAGGGTGTATTAGATAAAGTAGATTTTTAAATTTCTCTCTCATCTTTCTGTATGAATGTTTTTTAAGAGTCTTTACAGTATTCACAGATATCATTAATTCGCTACCTATCTCATCATTGGAAACACCATTTAATGTTAGCAACATTACCTCTCGAGATCGCTTGGGTAAGGATTGTATGTAATCATACACCTTGGCAAATACTTCTAGTTCCAACTGATTATAATCAAACAATGTCTCAGAATTTAGATCTGTATAATTCTGGTGAAGCTTAGCTACTGATTTTTCTTTTCTTAAATAATTAATGGATCTATTCTTTACACTAACAAATAAAAATGAATTAAAAGAAGTGTTACTTCTAATAGAAGTTCGATGATCCCAAATATGCATAAAAACATCCTGAACGATATCAACACTTACTTCCCTGTCATTTACATACTTGTTGGCAAATGCACAAAGCCTTGGGAACATTTCGAAGTAAAGCGCATGAAAAGCCTTACGATCTCCACTTTTTAACTTTCTAATATAGTGCTCTGGAAAATTCATTCTATCCTCCTATTTTATTACACAAGCAAATGAATAGCATACTATTATCTCACCGAGTTATAACGGTAATACAATCGACTATCAAAAGAGGGTGATATCATTTTAGGAAAAATCCAACCTTGATAAAAAATATCCTCCACAGAAAGTCAATTTAATTCGAGATTTGCTTAAAAGAAACATGCAAGAATATAAGTAAATTAAAGATCTTTAAAACAATACCGATATTACCATTGTCACCCTTACCAAGGCAATGCCTCTATTTTTTGCCTTGACTAAACTCAAGATTCTCAAAATAATTTAAGGTTTATTCCAATTATGAATCAAGATGAATGACATCTAAATCCATCCATTCTAAGAAAAATGTCAAATCAACTTGTAGGGCACAAATAGAAATTTCTGGCTATAAATCACAAGCTAGTGTGAAGAGTGTTAATAAAACGAATTAAAGTTTTTGAAAATATTTTTCTTTTTACAAGGCAAGGTTTACAGGCATAGCCATAGCTACGGCGAAAAAGCTTAACGCAGTAGAAAGGAAAATAGGTCAAAAAATTAGTTCGGGGAATTAGCATTCTTTACACTAGTTCTTGGTTTTGTTTTATCAGATAAGGAGAAATATAAGTATAATACTAATAATTATATCTCTTTTATTAACATTACTATATATTATACGACTATTTATATGTATTTAACTAATCTATCTAGGTTTTATACATATAATTACACCCATAATACATATCTATATATGTATAATACTAATTTATATCGGTAATTTACAAATGATTCTAAGTATTTTACTGTTCTAACTGGTGTATTGTACATATAAAGAATATATCATATAGATTTTATTCGTCATCCGCACATGACGAAAATATTTTGGATCTAGTTCAAAGGCCTTTATAAAGAAACTTCCTATTTAAAAAAATGCTCACCTCATTCTGGTATAAGCATCAAAACACATATAAACTATGGATTTAGATCTGAAATACAATTGGTATTATTTCGATCTGTTTTTATTTTTTTCCCATTTGTCAGGTTTAAGCCAAATACGATCAAGATAATCATTACATATATGTTTATATAATTATTTTAATCAAGCTTGTTTAATAGAAAACTGGAATTAAGCTTCTTTTTGCAGTCAATTTGATTAAATCTGTGTAAACAGAGACTATATTTTAGTCGCACTCAAGCTTACAGGACGTTTTGCGTAAATGCTATTCTATATGATGTTCAGGTTCACAAAGACCATCACGCTTTCCCAATGAAGCTACATTTTAAGGAATAAAAGGTATTCTGCTGACCCTGTTCTTTTATAGTCATTGTAAGATGGTAAAATTCCTGTTAGCTTTTTATCCTAATAATAACATGAAATTGATATTAAACCCGGAAAATGCACTAGAAAAAATATACATTGAAATCACTTTAAAGCATTCCCCTTAATAACTTTACCCAAAGTCAGACGGACAAAACTACCGAAGAAATTGTTACTTCTTGTTCATCCTTTCAGTAAAATCTTGTTTTATTGCTCTTTCAATTCCCCTAATGAAGTTATACTACATAATAAAGGATAAAAGAAATTGAATATTCTTAGAGATAAGAATTAATAATCAACAGCTTTCAAGAGTCTTTTCTTAAAATAACTTTCTTATTTTTATCAGATATTAAATAACGAATGGTGCTTTTGAAGCGATCCTTTCAATAGTTTATAATTTTTTCATTTGTCAGTCGGAAGTCGAACAATCAAAATAATCATTAGCCTGCATGTTTAATAATTATTTTAATCATGCTCGTTTCATCAATAATAACAAACCCCACCAACGCCATGCAAATAATTATTTATCATTGAATCTTAATCAAAACAATTAAAATGACTAGAGTAATGCTAATTATCGCAGGATGCCTTTTATTATCTGCTTGCAACAACCCATCAACAAAAAGCGAAGAAGATCGGTTTGTTGATCAGTTGTTATCAAAAATGAGTTTGGAGGAAAAAATTGGTCAAATGAACCAATATGCCAGTCATTGGGAAATGACAGGACCGGCTCCTAAAAATTCATCGGCTCAAAAGCGATTAGAAGAAATTAAAAACGGCGACGTAGGATCCATGCTAAATGTAGCGGGTGCAAAAGCCACATACGAAGCACAAAAACTGGCGGTTGAAAACAGTAGACTTGGAATTCCATTGTTATTTGCTTACGATGTAATTCATGGATACAAAACCATGACTCCCATTCCATTAGCGGAAGCCTGTGCCTGGGATCCTGAAATCTCAAAACTAGCATCGCAACTGGCAGCCAGAGAAGCTTCGGCAGCAGGCTTACATTGGACTTTTGCCCCAATGATGGATGTTGGAAGAGATGCTCGTTGGGGACGTGTAATGGAAGGCTGTGGCGAAGATCCATACCTGACAAGTGTATTATCGGTAGCCAGAGTAAAAGGATTTGAAGGAAATGATCTTAGCAAGGAAAACTCTATAGCTGCCTGTGCCAAACATTTTGCTGCCTATGCTTTTGCAGAAGCTGGCAGAGAATACAACACCGTGGATATTGGCACCTACAGCTTGCACAATATCACCCTTCCCCCTTTCAAGGCTGTTGCTGATGCCGGTGTAAGTACATTCATGAATTCATTTAATATCATCAATGGCACTCCGTCTACTGCCAACCCTTACTTGCAAAGAGAGCTTTTAAAAGGCGATTGGGATTTCGATGGATTTGTAGTGTCCGACTGGGCAAGTATAAAAGAAATTGTTATACATGGAGCTGCCGAAGATTTAAAACATGCAGCTGAACTATCGCTAAAAGCTGGTTCTGATATGGATATGGAATCGAATGCTTACCTCCCCTACCTTAAAGAACTAGTGCAAGAAGGCAAAGTTGATGAAGCTTTAATTGATGATGCAGTTAGAAGAATTCTAAAATTAAAATATCGCTTGGGATTATTTAATGATCCTTACAAGTATTCAAATGAAGAGCGTGAAAAAGAAATCGTTTATAGCAACGAGAGCAAAGAACAAACAAGAAAGATAGCACGTCATTCCATGGTATTGCTGAAAAACCAGGATCACTTGTTACCACTTTCAAAAAATGCAAAATCCATTGCCGTTATCGGGCCTTTAGCCAACGACAAGAACTCACCGCTGGGAAACTGGAGAGCCCAAGCCATAAAAAATTCTGCCGTATCGTTGTTGGAAGGAATCAAAAATGCAGTTAACCCGACAACAGAAATCAAGTTTGCAAAAGGATGCGATTTGGCTGTATCAGGCAGAAATTTCCTGAACGAGTTGGTTTTCGCAAATGCTGATGCCAAAGAAATGGATAAGGCTGTTGCTGCTGCTCAAGAATCAGATCTTGTAATCATGGCCTTGGGTGAAGACAGCTTTCAATCTGGCGAAGGTCGCAGTCAGACCGACATACGATTAAAGGGGGCACAAATGGAATTGTACAACAAAATCAGGAAACTGAATAAAAAAATTGTGGTTGTACTGATGAATGGCCGCCCTCTTGCCATACCCGAAATTGCAGAAAGTGCAGATGCTATTTTAGAAACCTGGTTTGCCGGAAGTGAAGCTGGTAATGCAATTGCTGATGTATTATTTGGCGATTTTAATCCATCAGGTAAATTAAGCATGTCCTTCCCTTTTAATGTAGGTCAGTGCCCTATATACTACAACCACATGAACACAGGTCGCCCAACTTCTGCTGGAAATGTATTTTGGTCGCATTACACCGATGCTCCCAATGATGCACTTTTCCCCTTTGGTTATGGCTTAAGCTATACAAAATTCGAATATGGGAAAGCATCAACAGATAAAGAAGTATACAAGATGGACGAATCGGTAAAACTGAAGGTTAAAGTGAAGAATACAGGCAAGTTTGCTGGCGAGGAAGTGGTTCAGGTATACATTCAGGATCAGGCTGCCACTTATGTAAGGCCGACCAAAGAATTAAAAGCCTTTAACAAACAGAACTATCAGGTAGGCGAAGAAAAAGAAATTACATTCACCCTAGATCAATCGGATTTGGGATATTATTCTCCGGAGGGTGAGTTCTTATTCGAAGCAGGCTTGTATCACATCTATGTTGGAACCAATTCGAAAGATGTACAAAAAATTAGCCTTAAATTCACCGAATAAAAATAGTTGCGTATCGTCATGCTTCGCCCATAAGCAAGCTGCAAATGTCGGAGCATGACTATTGGTAATACTTTTATAGAACTATCGGTTGATCACCATTCTGTAACTTTGTTAAATAACGTGAGTTCGAGGTAAAATTCTATCCACAGAAAGTTATATTTGGGATAGATTTGCATTAAAAATTTGGAAAGAATAGTGGGCTATTTTGAGGAATTTTTAATGTGAAGATGTCGTAAAGAGAACTTTCCATTATGTGTTTGCCTGCTTTCGGCATAAATCTCCTCAAATCTTCTTGAAATATCCCGATATTCCTTCGAAAATTTGAGAAAATTTCTACTCAAAATCAGATCAAACTCTGAACGAATTTTACGTCGAACTCACGTTAAATATTTAATACAATTAGTCCTCAATACTGAGTATCCTCAACCAAGTGAAAGCATCAAGCCCATTTTCTTCTGAGCTTATCACTCCAATACCAAGGTCAATAAGAATAGGAAAAGAAAGCGGATACACCCCTAAAATTGTTATCGGCGACCCCAATTACGGGGTGCAAAAGTTGCAAGTTGCCTTCAACACCTTCAACCATAAGTATGTTGGCCTTAAAACCCTCCTTTTTCCCCCCGAAATGCCAGACTCAGAGCAAACATCTCTCGATAGAGATGAGGGAATAAAGGAATACATCAACAAATACCTCCGAAGAATCGGGTTTTCAAAAATTGTAGTCGGCATTGCCCGATTTTAGCTAAGGATTTCTATCGCAGGGCTTGACATCTCTTTTAAAAAAAACGAGTTTAAAGACAATGGGAGATGATTTGCTTTCGCTACCCTCAAATTTGTACTTCTAATCCCCAATGCGGAGCATTCTGATAGAAAAATGGAACTCGCCACTTGCCAAGGACAATACTGAACTCACAGATAGAAAAGAGCTAATTATACCCTTCATGCTTAAGCAAATCTAAAAGAAAGTGGAGCCGCAATCGGGCAATTGCAAGCTTAATCTCAGAAAAATCAACGAATGACACAATTAATTCGAACAAATATAGGTCATGCACAAGCCTGTACATTTTTTCCTTTCCTCAAAATATGCAAGGGAAGTATGCCTATTCTATTGTATTTATAAGTTTAAATAAAGATCTTTCGCAGCAAGAAAGGATACCGTTCCGTGGTACCCTTTCTCTCTTTAATTCACTAAACAGGCGAGTATTTTACTCGTCTGTTTTTTCGGTTTTCTTCGCTCTGCCTAAAAAAGTTTCGACAGATCATCCTCTTTACCCTGAGCCCCCGAATGTACAATTTTGGCAGCATTTTTCATCAAGCTGTAAACGATAAGTGAAGTTCGGTAAGCTTCGCTGCCTACCAATGCATAAGAATCCGCAACAACCGAACTAACCTGCGACTATTTGTAATCGATAGAACACCTACACGTCGTGATCGAATGCTTCAAGATCGATAAATCCACCTAGCATCGGAGCTGCCTGTTTTACTAACTCAAGCACTTTGTCAACAAAAGCCACTGATTTGTGACCCATGATCGAAATGTTCTTCTTCTCTTCATTAGGAAGAATTTCAATTTGGCCCAAAAAACATCACTTAGGGTTTGCAGAGCATCAGCCTGAGCTTTCTATTCAGCCGTTAAAACCAAATTAAATAATTATTTTTGCACATTATTTAGTTTTAAATTAACACTTAAATAACGCATCGAATTTAATGAATAATCTGTTCATAAATGCTTACATTTATCATATTTTACAATTTTTAACAATTAAATTGTATTTTTCTTGCCCACACTGTTATTCATATCATTATATCTCTTATTTTGAATACATTGTATGATTTTGCAAAATTGCTTATCTAAAGCCTATGAAAGCTTAGTTTTTTTCTGTATTTTCATACTAGCAAATTTAAAACACGAAAGGCCTTTAATTAAAGTGTTTTACCATTGCTACAACCGGTTATATTTATCAGAATGTTAACTTGTGCACTTGTGCATATAAAATATAGGAGGAATTGTAATGAACATGAAAATGCAATCCGTAGGTTTTAAAGCAGATAGCAAGCTGGAAGCTTTCATTAACCAAAAACTGAAAAAGCTTGAGAAGTTAGAAAACAGTATTACTGCTTACGATGTAAAATTAAATGTCGACAAAGCCAGTAACAAAGAAAACAAAGTTGTTGAAGTGAAGATGCAAGTTCCGGGATCAGAACTATTTGCAAAAAAACAAAGTAAAACATTCGAAGAAGCTGCTGATTTGGTAGCAGACGCACTTCGAAGCCAAATTTTAAAATACAAAGAAAAGAAATAAGCCTAGAACAAAAACGGAGTCGATCGACTCCGTTTTTTTTATTCTTTAAATCCAATATCATTATGCGTTCCATCGCAGAATGGTTTATTCTTTGAAGCCCTACATCTACAAAAGTAACATGCATCTTCCATGGCTTCTCTTTTTCCATCTGATCTAACTAAAGTAATCGGTCCTTCAACCATTAAAGGTCCGTTAGGCATTACCTCAACTTTTTTCCCCGTTTCAAGTGCCTTAACCGGTCCCTTATCCGCTTCATCCTCTTCGGGTGTATTCATGTAAAAAGATAAAGCACGAGATGGGCATTTTTGAACTTGTTTAATGATTGATTCGGTATCAGAACCTTGCATTTTTATCCACGGACGAGTTCCTGGCTGAAAAACTGAAGGTAAACCCTTGAAACATGTTCCTGCATGAATACAAAGTGCCGAATCGTAGACAACAATTACTTCTCCGTTCGAGTATTCTTTTTTAGTGTTTTTCATGATATGTTTTTTTAAATCAATTGCCATATCAATAATTTACTACTTTTTTAAAAATTTTGCAGAATTTTATTTTCTCTCCAAAAAAAACTTATGACAATCCCCTCATCCTGAACACGCTGCAAAAACAAGTAAAATAAGCATTAATAAAATCGAAATATTAGCCCTAAAAAGCTCTTGCAGATCTAAAAAAATGTTCTACTTTTGTCGCAGACTATTTAAGAACGTAAGTTTGCAAATAGCGATAAACACACGGGTGTAGCTCAGTTGGCAGAGCACTGGTCTCCAAAACCAGGTGTCGGGAGTTCGAGTCTCTCCTCCCGTGCAAAACCTTCCCATTACAGGAAGGTTTTTTTGTGTCCTAAAAAAAGAAAACCGCCCGAAGGCGGTTCTTTTGTCGTTTAATTGTTCTAACACTAATATTACTTAACTCTGGTACAAATTGTCTCCATTTTGGAGATTTCATACACGCTCTCTAATCAAATAATTGTCTGCTATTTCCTGATAATTTTCTCGGTTTAAATTGTTCTTAAATCCTCTTTTTGATTTCTTCGATTGAGGTCGTCTTCTCTTTTCTCTGGTCTGTTCAGCTCTAAAAGTTTTAGACATAACTTCAAGATTTTAATTCTTCAAAAATCATATTATCAGATATTTGTACGAGAAAAGACTCTCTGGTGTTACATTTTGACACACAGACTGATAATTTTAGAGATGACCAAAAAAAGATGGACCAGTAAATCGATCCATCTTACTCAATAAAATATTTCTTTAAATCTAGAGCAATTGCATATCGTACAATTTCTTATAAGCTCCGTCTTTTTCAATCAATTCATCATGTTTACCACGTTCCACAATTTCACCTTCGTGGAACACACAAATTAAATCAGCATTTTTCACTGTTGATAAACGGTGAGCAATTACCAAAGAAGTTCTGTTTTCCATCAACTTATCCAAAGCATCCTGCACTAATCTTTCAGATTCTGTATCTAATGCTGAAGTTGCCTCATCCAAAATCATAATTGGTGGGTTTTTAAGTACCGCACGTGCAATGCTCAATCTTTGACGTTGTCCACCTGAAAGTTTACTACCTCTATCTCCAATATTGGTATCGTAACCAAGCTCTGTTGCTGTGATAAAATCATGAGCATTGGCAATTTTCGCAGCAGCAATAACATCTTCCAATGTTGCATTATCAACACCAAAAGCAATGTTATTAAAAATGGTATCGTTAAACAAAATTGATTCCTGATTCACATTGCCCATCAGGTTTCGCAAATCTCTCATTTGATAATCTCGAATGTCAACACCATCCAAGCAAATTCTTCCCTCGTTTACATCGTAGAATCTTGGCAGCAAATCCACGAAAGTGGTTTTACCCGAACCCGATTGCCCTACCAAAGCAACGGTTTTCCCTTTCGGGATTTCCAGATTTAAATTCTTCAAAACATTCTTCTCCCCATTGTACGAGAAGGTAACATTTTTATATTCTATGGAATTCCCAAATGTATCTACTTGCATAGCATTCTCTTTATCCAAAATAGTAGATTTTGCCTCCAACAATTGATCGATACGATCCATGGCAGCCAAGCCCTTCTGAATTGTATATGCTGCTTTCGAGAAAGCCTTGGCTGGGGCAATTATCATATAGAACATCCCCAGATATGCTATAAATGTAGAGCCCGACAGATTACCAGTCCCATTGAGGATTAACATTCCTCCATAACACATAATCACAAGCATCACTAAGGTTCCCATAAATTCACTAACCGGATGGGCTAAAACATATCTACGCATCATGCTATTCATTATTCTTCTGTAAGAATTGCTTTCTTCGGCAAAGCGAGAATGCATTTTTTCTTCGGCATTAAAAGCCTTGATTATTCTCAAGCCCGACAAACTCTCCTCAATGGTAGATAAGATATCACCCATTTTGTTCTGCCCATCTCTCGAAGATTTTTTCAGTTTCTTACCGGTTAAACCGATAATATACCCCGCCATTGGCAACATGATAAATACAAATAATGTAAGCTGAGGACTAATGACTAACAGTCCGATCAAATAAACAAGAATTAGAATTGGGTTTTTAAAGATCATATCGATCGAACTCATTACCGAAATTTCAACTTCCTGAACATCACCGGTTGAACGAGCTATAATATCTCCCTTCTTTTCAGCTGAGAAAAAAGGAAGAGGCAATGAGATCATTTTGGTATAGATCTTTAATCGCATATCTCTAACCACAGCATTACGAATATTAACAGAGTGGTATGAGGCCAAAAAAGTAAATAGCACTTTAAAGAACACCATTATTAATGCTACCGAAGCTATAAAAAACAAAGAATACTCAGAACCATAATTATTCTTTATCAATGTAATATAGTAATTAAAGTTGTGTATTATTACATCAGTGTTCGGTTCCCAAGGCATTTTTTCATATATTGCAACATCTACACTTTTATTAAAAAATGTATCTAGTACAGGTACAATTGCTCCAAGCGAAAAAACACCAAAAACAGCTCCCAACAAATTGTAAACAAACATCATTGTTACATCTCCTTTATACGGAGGAAGGAATCGCTTTAGAACCTTAATAAAATCTTTCATTAATAATTAAATAATTGAAACAAAATAAATGAGAAAACCACAATTCTCTAAATAAAAACAGGCTATAAAAGTACAACCCTCACAGCCTAAAAACAAAGTATTAACAATTATTAATATAGTCTATATTCCTGTGTAATTATCAGGGCTAATTGTCTTTAATTGAGCTTTTAACTTATCGTTTATTTCAAGTGTATCGATAAACTCAGCAATACTCTCCTGAGTAACCTGAGTATTTGTTCTCGTTAAAGCTTTTAATGCTTCGTAAGGATTTGGATAGCCTTCTCGACGTAAAATGGTTTGAACCGCTTCGGCTACTACTGCCCAGTTTGCTTCCAAATCTGCTTCGAAAGCTTCTCTTGCAATCAACAATTTATCCAAACCTTTTAATAGTGATTTAAAGGCAATAATAGTGTGAGCAAAAGGAACTCCAATATTTCTTAGTACAGTAGAGTCTGTAAGGTCGCGCTGCAAACGAGAAACCGGTAGTTTTGTAGCCAAATGCTCGAAAGTTGCGTTTGCCAAACCTAAGTTACCTTCTGAGTTTTCAAAATCAATTGGATTCACTTTATGAGGCATTGCCGATGATCCAACCTCACCTTTCTTAATCTTCTGCTTGAAGTAATTCATAGAAATGTAGGTCCAGAAGTCACGATTCAAGTCAACCAAAATGGTATTGATGCGTTTCAGATTATCAAAGATTGCACCCATATTGTCGTAGTTAGAGATTTGAGTGGTTAACTCTTCTCTTTCTAGTTTAAGAATATCATTTACAAAGTGATTCCCAAACTCTGCCCAGTCAACTTCAGGATACGCAACATGGTGCGCATTAAAGTTACCTGTTGCACCACCAAATTTTGCCGAACAAGGAACGCTTTTCAACAAATCCAATTGTTTCTTTAATCTATAAACATAAACCTGAATCTCTTTCCCTAATCGAGTTGGAGAAGCGGGCTGACCATGAGTACGTGCCAACATAGCAATCTCTTTCCAGTCTTCCGAAAGGCTTTCCAACTTTGCAATCAATTGATCTAATATAGGGTAATATACATCGTGTACTGCATCACGCAAAGAATATGGAGTTGCGGTGTTGTTAATATCCTGAGATGTTAATCCGAAGTGGATGAATTCTTTGTATTGCTCCAAGTTTAAAGCATCGAATTTTTCTTTTATAAAGTACTCGACTGCTTTAACATCGTGGTTTGTAACACTCTCAATATCCTTTACTTTTTGTGCATCCTCAACACTAAAATCAAGATAAATGTTACGCAAATCGGTATATAAATCTTTGTTAAAATCTTTTAACTGAGGAAGAGGCACCTCGCAAAGAGCAATAAAATATTCCACTTCAACCAACACCCTATAACGCACTAAGGCATACTCAGAAAAGTACTCACCCAACACGTCTACTTTGTCACGATAACGCCCGTCAACCGGCGAAATTGCTGTTAAACTTTGCATTTCTAAAATATTTAATTTCAACAATGGTTATTTAGAGCGCTAAAGGTAAGCAAAAAGAGTTGAAAATACTTAAAGTTATAAGTGTCTTAAGTTAAAAAACAGATCAATTTAAAATTCAAGCATTTAAAAAGCTTATGAAGTCGGCAAAATGGCTTTCTATTTGTCGTTACTTTTTTACTTCATCAAGTTCCCATGATATAATCACTTTAAGTAATTCCTGAATTATTACACTTTTTTCGGTGAAAGAACCCAACTCTCAATTCGCATATTTCACTTTTAATCTTATTTTTGTTACTACTCTATTTTTCTGGTTAAACCTGAGATCTGGACTCTCATTAACTTTGCTTTTTTACTCTTATTGAACAAATCTCATATCAATACAAGAACATGAAATTATTAAAAGATTTTGGATTTGGGTTACGCACCTACTCAGAAGCCTTGAATTACATTTTTAGAGAAAGATTAGCTTGGTTCTTTGTCTTCCCTCTTTTACTAAACATTATACTCTTTTGGATTGGCTGGGACTATATTGGCTCATTATCCGAACAAGTTCAAAGTTTTTTGCAAAACTGGCTTGATCTGGAAAATGCCGTTTTTTGGGGATCAGGATTTTTAAGAGCTACAATTGGTGGTTTTATTTGGATTGTATTTAAAATTCTCTTCTTTCTGATTTTTGCCTATTTTGGAGGATACATCATCATCATTATCATGTCACCAGTATTTTCCTATCTATCGGAGCGAACCGAAAAAATTAAAACAGGTAATGATTATCCATTTGAATTCAGACAATTCATTCGTGATATTATCCGTGGAGTCTTTATCGCCATAAGAAATCTAAGCATCGAATTGGTATTAACTATACTGATGTTCATTCTTAGCTTTATTCCAATTATTGGTTGGGCTTCTGCAATCATGCTTTTTTTTATTTCTGCCTATTTCTATGGATTTTCATTTCTCGATTACACCATCGAAAGAAAAAGGTTAAGCATTAAGGAAAGCATACAATTTATGCGCGAAAACAAGGGAATTGTTATTGCCAATGGATTTGTTTTTTCACTTTGCCTGATTGTTCCGTTCTGCGGGGTCTCCATCTCAAGCTTTGCAGCAATCATATCGGTAGTAGCCGGAACATTAGCCGTAAACGAAATCTGGGAAAAAGAACAGCGTTAATTCTTATGAAGTTCGAAAGAAATATTTCAACTTAATTGTTATCTTATACAATAAACAAAACAAGTATTTTCATGAATCATTTTAAAAATATTACTCTCTCTTTATTGGCTTTGCTCAGTAGTTTTTCTATGCAAGCCAATAGCATTTCTGACTCTATCGTTGAATCAACAGAAAAGCTAGTATACAAACTAGATATTAAAAGAGAAATTGGTCCAGCTGTCTGGCGGCAAACTAAAGATGCCTTTAAAGAAGCTGATGCGGCAAATGCAGATCTTATCCTGATCCATATGAATACTTATGGAGGAATGGTAATTCATGCCGATTCAATTCGAACAGCAATTCTTAATCAAAAAAAGCCAGTATATGTTTTCATCGATAATAATGCCGCTTCAGCTGGTGCATTAATTTCCATTGCCTGCGATAGTATATACATGCGACCAGGAGCTAATATCGGAGCTGCTACAGTAGTGAATCAAACAGGTCAAGCTATGCCAGATAAATATCAATCATACATGAGATCGACAATGAGGGCAACTGCAGAATCGCATGGAAAAGATACAATTGTTCAGGCTGGCGACACCATTTACAAATGGCATAGAGATCCTCTGATTGCCGAAGCTATGGTTGATCCCAGAACTTATATCGAGAATGTAATTGATACGGGTAAAGTGCTAACTTTTACTGCTGAAGAAGCCATTGCAAACGGATATTGCGAAGGTGTTACCAACAATATTGATGAAGTGTTAGAAAAAGTAGGTGTGAAAGAATATTCGATTAAAGCTTACAAACCTTCGGGAGTTGAGAAGATGGTTGACTTCATGATTAACCCAGTTTTACAGGGAATTCTGATCATGATCATCATTGGAGGTATTTATTTTGAATTGCAAACACCGGGAATTGGATTTCCAATTTTAGCCTCAGTAATTGCTGCAGTACTTTATTTTTCTCCATTGTATTTAGAAGGAATGGCCGAGAACTGGGAGATTATTCTTTTTGGAGTAGGAGTCGTTCTTCTCGCTGTCGAAATCTTCGTAGTTCCTGGTTTTGGAGTCGCAGGTGTTTCAGGAATTATTTTCATTATCACAGGTTTAACTTTAAGTATGGTAGATAATGTTGCTTTCGATTTTGAAGCTCACCACATCAACACCATTGTGGCTTCATTGCTTCTAGTGATTTTTTCAATGCTTGTAGCCATTGTAGGATCGATATACCTGACAAAGAAACTATTTTCCAACAAATCTTTCCTTGGAAACTTGGCTTTAAGTACTGTTGAAAATTCCGAAGAAGGTTATGTGGGAGTTGACATGAGAGCCAGAACATTGGTCGGAAAAACAGGTACTGCAATGAGCGTACTTCGTCCATCAGGAAAAGTAATTATCGACAATCAGATTTATGATGCCAAATCTGAAGATGGTTTTATCGATAAAGAAGCAGAAGTAGAAGTAATTAAATTCGAAACAGGCCAAGTTTATGTAATTAAGACAGAAACTAATGAGTAAAATCAAGATTAGAGAATACGAGTCTCACGATTTCCTAGCTGTTCTTGGCTTATGGGAACTTACTGGTTTAGCTGACGAAAAACGTGCCGACTCGGCTCTCACCATAGAAAAAAGCCTGAAATTTGGAGGCAAATTCTGGATTCTTGAAGATTTGACAAGCGACGAGTGTATTGGCACCATTTGGCTTACCAATGATTCCAGAAGGTTATACTTGCATCATTTAGGCGTGCACCCAAACTATCAACAGAAAGGATACGGAAGGTTATTAAGTGAAAAAGCCATAAGGTTTGCAAAAAAATCCAACATGCAAATTAAGCTTGAGGTGCACGAAGCAAATAAATATGCCATTAAACTGTATAGAAATCTGGGCTTTCAATACCTGGATAAATATAATGTGATGATAAAACGCAAGCACTAAATTTATTCGAAGCAATACCAGTATTACCATAAAATAAGTCTCATCCCATAATAAAACCAGTATAAAATGGAAACTGATATTTATATAATATTATAAAAGGCAGAACTGTAACAATTATTCTCAGCTTTCAATATCAGGATTGAAACCATCTTAACATTAAAACAAATGAACTTTATTACCGCCAATGGTTTTCTTGATCTTAAAGATCTGGAAAACATCACTAAAAAACCCAAGCTATTTGCCAAAGATGATGGGAATTTTTGGCAGGATCCTTATATATCCGAACATCTTTTATATGCTCATCTCGATGATGAATCTGATCAGGGATCGAGGAAATACGAAAATATTATTCAGTCAGTAAATTGGCTATGCTCTTGCATGAAGCTTCCTGAAAATAGCAAATACCTTGATCTTGGCTGTGGACCTGGTTTGTATAGTGAGAACTTCTTTGGAAAAGGATTCGATGTAACGGGAATCGATTTTTCTGAAAATTCCATCAATTACGCAAAGGAACAAGCGGCAGTTTTTGGTTACCCAATTAATTATTTGTGTAAAGACTATCTTGAGATCGATTACGAAAATGAATTTGATGTTGTAAGTCTGATATATGGCGATTTGTGCGTACTTTCGCACCAAGATCGTGACAAGTTGCTCAAGAAAGTATACAAAGCACTTCAACCTGATGGTTATCTTATTTTCGATGTGTTTACCAAATACTATTTTGAAAAAAAGGAACCTGATCAGTCTTGGTATATTAGTGAAGAAGATGGTTTTTGGAGCAAGAAAGAACATCTTCTTTTACAGTCTCATTTTAAATACAAAAATGAGAAAGTTCGCCTTGACAAGTACACTTTAATCCTCAATGATGGCGAAATAAAAACCTACCACATTTGGAAGCATTACTTTTCGGTAAAGCGAGCCATTGCAATGGCAGAGGAGCACGGGTTCTCAGTAAAGGATTACTGGGCTAATTTAAGAGGAAAGCCTTATGAATTAGGTAGTCCGTGGATTGGAATGATTGTTCAGAAGTAGATATATTGGTATAAAACAAAACCCGAAAGGCCAATGTTCTTCGGGTTTCTTTTAACAAATAAACTGGTGGGTTTATTATTCTTTATACATCTTCTCGATAAGATGTTTGTATTTTTCCTGAATTACTTTTCTTTTCAATTTCAAGGTTGAAGTAATTTCACCCGCTTCGATTGTAAACTCTTTTGGAAGAAGGGTAAACTTCTTCACCTTCTCGAATCTTGATAACTCCGCTTGCAATTCCTCGAATCTCTTTTCAAAAAACTCTATAATCTGAGAGTGTGCCAATAATTCTTCAATTGAATTAAAAACTATATTCTGCTGAAGTGCATAAGCCTGTAAAGGGCCAAATGCCGGAACAGCCAAAGCGGTTACATAGTTTCTACAATCTCCAATTACAGCAATTTGCTCAATAAATTGATCATTAACCAATGTAGTTTCAATTTTTTGTGGCGCAACATATTTACCACCCGATGTCTTCATCAAATCCTTGATTCGGTCGGTGATAATCAGGCTTCCATTTTCATCCATTCGACCAGCATCTCCGGTGCAAAACCATCCATCCTTCATAACTTCAGCCGTAGCTTCAGGTTTTTTATAATAACCACGCATTACTCCCGGACCTTTCACCATAATCTCATCATTGTTCCCAATTTTAATTTCAGTGCCAATAATGGTATGTCCCGCAGTTCCAAAATCGATATGTTTATCTGCATACAAACTAACGGTTGCCATGGTTTCTGTAAGTCCATATCCTACCTTTACATTTATCCCAATTGAATGGAAAAATTCAAGGATTTCTCTGGAAAGAGGAGCTCCTCCGCATGGTGTAAAATTAATTCTTCCTCCCATAATTGCGCGCAGTTTGCTCAAAACCAATTGATCTGCAATTCGATGCTTAAGCCGTAATTTCAAAGGGATTTGCTTCTCAAACATTTGATAGCAATTATAGTATTTTTCCCCAACTTTAACAGACCAGTTTAATAGAGCACGTTTCATTAGAGAAGCTTCTTGGCTTTTATCTTTAATCCCAGAATAAATTTTCTCATAGAAACGAGGAACTGTACACATCAAAGTAGGTTTCACCTCTTTCATTACTTCGGCAATCTGTTTCGGATCACGATTAAAGTAAACCTCTATTCCTCGATGAAAACAAAAGAAACACCATCCTCGTTCGTATACATGACTCAATGGCAAAAAGCTCAGGGAAATATCATTTTCAGAAACATTCAACTCCTTGTCGTGAGAAACCAATACACTTGAGATATTCTTGTGATCAATCATTACTCCTTTAGGTTCTCCCGTTGTTCCGGAGGTATAGATTAAAGTCGCCAGATCATCAAACTCACCACTATAAAAGCGTTCGTCGAAAGTCTTTCCCAATCCCGAATTTTTTCCACTAATAATGAATTCATCCCAATACATTGATTTATCGTGATCTGTTAATTTCGTATTCTTATCGAAAACCACAACCAATTTCACATGTGGAACCTCTTTAGCGAGTTCCATTGTACGATCGTACTGCTCTTGCTCTCCAACGAAAATTACCTGAGCTTCAGAATCTTGAACAATGTATTTAGCTTCGCTAGTAGAGTTGGTAGGATATATTGGAACAGAAACACCACGAACACTCATAATAGCTAAATCAGCAGTAATCCATTCTGGCATATTTTGAGAGAAAATTGCAACAGATTGCTTCTCTCTAATACCCAATTTCATAAGAGCTTTTGATACTTGTCGAATTTGTAAACCAAATTCGTTCCAGCTTACACCTATCCATCTATCGCTCTTTTCATCTTTGTAGCGCATCGCAATTCGATCACCGAATTTTTCAATTCTATCACGAATCAATTTGCCCCAATGTTGATACTCCATAAAAGTTTTTTAGTTGTAAATCGCCACAAAGATAATCATGTTTCCTTGATTTAAAAGTTTAGCATTGGGATACAAGCTGTTATAAACTGTTAAATATTATTAAATTATAATCTCACACAAATCATTTAAAGCCTAAATCAGCTACTATTCAATAGATTGTATCAAAAACGACCATCAACATAAGTAGGTGGTCGTAGAAAGTATCTTAAAAACGGAACTTATACCTTAGTACTGCTTACCTTACATGAAAATCCAATAATTTCTCTCCCTCAAGCTCTGCAACTAAATGATCGCCAATCTTTACTGGTCCAACTCCTTCTGGTGTTCCTGTATAAATCATATCACCAATTTTTAAGGTAAAATACTGAGACAGGTATGAAATCAAGTAATCAATTGAAAATATCATATTTGCCGTATTGCCAGCCTGTACCCTCTCACCATTAATATCCAAATTAAAGCTTAGGTTATCAACCGATTTGAACTTATTCTTCGAAATAAATTTACTAATTGGAGCAGCTCCATCAAATGCTTTGGCCTTTTCCCAGGGCAAACCTTTTTTCTTACATTCTGCCTGAATATCTCGAGCGGTAAAGTCAATTCCTAATCCTATTTCTTCGTAATAGCGATGAGCAAATTCATTTGGAATATTCTTTCCTACCCTATTGATTTTTACTACCACTTCCAATTCATGATGGATATCTTTCGAAAAATCAGGATAGTAAAAATCATTATTATTTTTAAGTAAAGCCGAATCGGGCATCGAAAACACAACGGGCTCTTTTGGCACAGGGTTGTTCAGTTCCTTCGCGTGATTTACGTAATTTCTACCAATGGCTAATATCTTCATTTCGTCAAATCTGATCAGTTAAACAATGGATTACTTGTTAAATCCACGAAGTTTAATCTCAGTAAGGATTTTCTTTGTGTACAGAGGAAAGTCACTATTCATTACCCAACCATAGTAACCTGGTTGTTGTTCTAGTACTTCTTCAACAGTTTTTCCTTTGTTCTTTCCAAAATTGAATCTTTCAACTCCTTTTTCATCTATGATAATGAAGCCTGCAAAATCAGCATTCTTATTTTGCGATGAAAATTTTGCCAAGAAGTCGATATCATTCTCTAAAGAATCGTACTTGTCCAGTTGGGATTTCAGCACCTCGTATGTTGCCTTGGTATCAGCTTCAGCACCATGGGCTCCTTCTAATTCTTTATTACAATAGAATCGATAAGCTGCAGTTAAAGTTCGTTGTTCCATCTTGTGGAAAATTGTCTGAACATCAACAAACTTTCTCTTACGCATGTCAAAATCGATATCGGCACGTAAGAATTCTTCAGCCAGCAAAGGAAAATCGAAACGATTTGAATTGTAACCAGCCAAATCACATCCTTCAAGATATTTTGTTATAATTTTTCCCAATTCTTTAAAAGTTGGCTCATCTTTTACGTCCTCATCCTTAATTCCATGAACAGCCGAGGCATGCGCAGGAATAGGCATTTCAGGATTAACACGATAAGTTTTTACGTCTTCATCACCATTAGGACTAACTTTTACTATGCAAATTTCAACTATTCGATCTTTGGCAACATTAATACCTGTTGTTTCTAAATCGATAAAGGCTATGGGATTCTTTAAATTAAGATTCATCTATATTTATTGTGTTTTTTAATGGTATAAAAATATAAAACCTAACAGAAATATACTCTCTGTTAGGTTTTTAATATCATTTTTTTTCGATTTTAATTCGGCTTATGCATTAATCATCATTGGCATTAACAACATTAACACATCTTCATCAGCATTTTCGTTATCGTAAGGTAAGAAAATACCAGCTCTTGTAGGGTCCGATAATTCAACCATTACATTTGATGAAGAAATATTGGAAAGAATCTCCAATAAGAATATTGATTTAAATCCGATTTCTAATTCCTGTCCTTCGTATTGGCAAATCAACTTTTCTCTTGCTGAGATTGAGAAATCGATATCCTGAGCAGAAACAACCAGTTCATTTACTCTTAGCTCAAACTTAATTAAGTTACTTGCAGGATTCGAGAATACAGAAACGCGTTTTAATGTATTGAACAATTCTACTCTATCAATAGTAAGTACATTAGGATTATTTTTAGGTATTACCGAATTGTAACTTGGATAATTTCCTTCAACCAATCGACAGATCAGCTTATAGTTAGAAAGCGTAAAAAATGCATTTTTGTTATCAAATTCTATTTTTACAGGATTCTTTTCCTTTGGCAAAATATTACGCAACAAAGAAGCTGGCTTTTTAGGTAGAATAAATGAAGACTCCACCTCAGATCTTCCATCCAGACGTTTATAGCGAACCAACTTATGAGCATCAGAAGCTACAAAAGTTAAATCGTTGTTCCCCAATTCAACAAAAATACCATTCATTACCGGGCGAAGTTCATCATCAGCAGTAGCAAATAAAGTTTTATTTACACCTGTTAAAAGAACATCGCTCTCAACAGTAATGTTCACCATGCTACTTTTTTCTTTTTCTGGTAGTTTTGGAAAATCTTCTCCATTTTGACCAACAATACTAAACACACCATTTTCGGATGTAATTTTAACAGCCAAAGAACTAATGTCAATGTCGAAAGTAAGAGGTTGTTCCGGAAATTCTTTTAATGTATCAGTCAAAATTTTAGCAGGAAAAGCAATTACACCATCACCTTCCGAAATCTCAAGAGGAATAGTGGTAATTAAAGTTGATTCCAAATCAGAAGCAGTTGCTATTAACTCACCACTGTTAAGCTCAAAAAGGAAGTTATCTAAAATCGGCATAGTGTTTTTATTACTGATAACTCTACTGATGGTCTGTAAATGACTTAACAATTCCGTACTTGACACTACAAATTTCATTTGCATAATATTTAAAAGTTAACCTAAATGTCTATTCTCTAACACTAAAACAAGTTTAAATTCTACGCTTGTACTAGCTCAATATAAAGTGGTGAATATACAAATTTATTAAGGATTGTTGATATTCCATAGCGAAAAAAGATTAGTTGCTTTACTAAATAAAATCTGAATTTTATTTGAAACGAGAATATTACAAATAATTATTACAGTATAAGTATGAATAAATGAAAAAAACAGGAATCTACTTCTAAAAGCAATTATCTTGTAAAATTCCTTTTGCGCACAAAATAACCTAACAATCCTAATATCAATAATAATAGCAAGGGCATAGCCACATTCACGACCTGCCAGAAAACTCTATATGATCGAATTTTGGACTTATCAAGCATTCTAAGCTTAATTTCCCGGGCTCTTAACTCCATCCACCCTTCATTGTCGCACAAATAATCAACACAATTCAATAGAAAACTACTATTGCCATATGTTTTTCTTGAGTATCTATCGTATCCTAAAGTTTCAATCTGACGGTTTTTTCCAACCCCACGAACTCTATTTTTAATGATATCCCCATCAGAAATAACAATCATCTTAGTTGGAGCACTTTCTGCTTTAAAGGATTTCCGATCAATTCCCTTCCAAGCTCTATTCTGAAATGCTGAGTTAAACTTCCCTTCAAGCAAAACAGCAATTTTCTTTCTGCCTACTGCAAAGTTTTCTGGCTTTGGTTTTTGATTTACGATTTCCAAACTAACAATACTTGGTACTTTTTCTAAGCGCGTATAATCCGAACTTGCAAGAAGAGTGGTTCTTTTTACCTCGCTATTTTCCCCCACCCAATCAATCGAATTGGCAAACTCAGCTTTAACAACATTCAGTTTTCTTGTAATCGGATGATCATCAGGAGCATTTAGCAAAGGTGAATAATACCATGGAGCAGGAGTAAACTTTGGTTTTTCACCAGGCAAAGCTGTCTGAACAGGAATTAATTGTCCTTGAATATCCATTACCAAATCAGGATTGATCCGAACTCCATAGGTAAATAGTTGATCTTCTATATTTAGTGGTTTGTAGAATGCTACTGTACTTTCTTTCACCTGCAAACTATCCATGCTTGCCATAACCTCATCTACCAACCAAAGTACCCGCCCACCTTTCATCATATACTGATCGATCTGATATTTATCCATTCTGGAAAATTCATTTCTAGGCTGAGCTATGATTAAGACAGTATATTTTTTGTCGGTATTTAAAAGCTTACTGGCTGAAATACGATCGACTTCATATTTCTGAAGCAAAGAGGCAGTAAAGTCAGCTACCTCATATTCATTTAATTCTCCATGACCTGTTAAAAATGCAATATTCTTAGGTTGCTTATTTTGCAACAGTCGTACCGCTTTTGTTAATTCAAACTCTATGGTTTCTATGGAATGATTCAAATTCTCTTCGGCAGATAAACCAGCAACATTCTTCAACAAATGAACAGATATTTCACGTTCTCTATCATGCACAATAATTCCTGGAACAATGATCTTTTGTTTTAAACTCCCATCAGTTGTTCTTTCTTGCAAGCTGGTTGGTTTTAAACCTCGAATCGCTAACTGTTCGTACATTTCATTCCTTTGCTTTGGATTTGAAATATCGCTTGTATTAATTAATGCATAATTGAGATTCACATTAGAGTAAGCTTCCAATTCATCAAGCATTTCGATACTTGCCTTCTGTAATTTTTTAAAACCATGTGGCAAATCACCAGCCAAGTATATTTCAAAGTATAAATCCTTATCCAAAGAGCTTATTAATTGCTTTGTATTCTCAGAAAGGGTATATCTTTTTTCTGCTGTAAAATCTATTCGAAAAAAATACAATTGAAATACCAGGGCAATGAATCCTAGTGCAAGCAGCGAGATAAATAAATTGAGGATGTCCTTTTCTCTTCTATTCTTCATCATAGCCTTTAATCTTACCATTTTCTACTTTTTAAAACTGTTATTGTAATCAACAAAAAAGCTACAATTACTCCTGTGAAATAAACCAGATCTCTTGAATCAACAACTCCACGGGAAATTGATTTGTAATGTTCCTGAATTCCCATATTATAAATGTCCGACTGCATATTTTGGAACACGCTTAATTCAGCCAAGTAATCAAACCCAATATAGAATAGAAAACATAGCAACACTGCCAAAAGGAAAGCTACAATTTGATTATCGGCAACGGAGCTGGAAAAAACACCAATGGCTACATACGTAGCTCCAAGTAAGAACAACCCAATAAATGATCCCCAAAAAGCACCTGAGTCGATACTGCCCACTGGACTTCCCAAATAGTATACTGAAAAATAATAAACCAAACAAAAACCCAAGGAAACTACAATCACCAAAAGAGCTGCAAAGTATTTTGCCAATACAATTTCCATTTCTTTGATCGGGCGAGTGTAAAGCAACTCAATGGTTCCCTGTTTCTTTTCATCGGCAAAAAATCTCATACAAACTGCCGGAATCAGAAAAAGGTAGATCCAGGGAGACATTTCGAACAAAACATCCAAGTTCGCATAACCTGAATCCAGAGGGTTATTGGAACCTGGAAATACCCAAACAAACAAACCTGTGACAATTAAAAAAACAGATAAAATCAGATAACCTGTAAGAGAACTGAAAAACGATCGGAACTCCTTAGTGAGAAGTGCTAGCATAAAGTGTGAATTATAAATCTGTACTCCCGCAAATTTGCAAAATTATTTTCGTAGAAGAAATTTGTTTGCCAATTCATTTAACTTACATAAATTTGAGGATGAAAAATTGGCTACTACTTATCCTCTTACTTATTGTATTCAATAGTTCTTTTGCTCAGAAAAATAAATCAATAGATACTTTTACATTTACAATAAGGTATCATTATGGAGTGGTTTTACCTCATCATAAATCAATAAGCTTCCTCGTGAATGATCAAGTTAGAGCGGTAGAACTAAATTTTGGCTTGCTGCCTTCCACAAACAGATATTGGTCGAAATTATACAATCAACCAGAAATCGGTTTGGGTTTTTACCATGGAAGTCTTGGCAATAAGGAGGTTTTTGGGAAAACAAGTGCCTTGTTCCCTTTTATCATTTTTAACCTAAAAGATTTTCGAAAAGGAGATTTGCACTTACAAACAGGATTCGGATTAGCATACAATAAAAAACATTTTCATCCATCAGAGAATTATGCAAATGTTGCTATTGGCTCAAAATTTAATGCCTTTTTTAAACTTCTTCTTAGCGGATCATACAATTTATCAAAAAGATTATCAGCAGTTATAGGTGTTGGTTTCCAGCACCTTTCAAATGGCTCTGTTCATGTCCCCAACAAAGGGTTAAACCTCCTTACAACAAACATGGGACTTAAATATCATTTTAAGTCCAAAGAGTTCAACAAAAACATCACAGTTTTAAATTCAAAATTAAATAATGAGCTTACCATGATTTGGAGTGGCGGATTAAAACAAGCTTCGGAAATTGATGACAACAACTACTTTGCCAGTAGTTTGTCAACAAACTATTCTTTTGGAATTAATGCAAAACAAAGGCTTGGGTGCGGAGTAGATTTGTTTTATGATGAAGCCTCAAATAGAGGAGATTGGAATTTTGCTCCTGAAACAAAATTTAAAGATCGATTCAGTCAAGCAATAATATTATCTCATGATCTGGTGATTCAAAGAATTAGTATCATTACTCATATAGGTATTTATACATGGTATAAAACCAAACCTGAAAAACCCTTATACACCAGACTTGGTTTAAGGTACAATTTAAGTAAAACGATTGTTGCAAATCTAAGTTTAAAAGCCCATCTGGGTAAGGCTGATTTTATTGAATGGGGAATTGGTTACAGATTTAAAAAGAAGAAAAATGATTAATCGGTCAATATTTGTACTTTTTTGCTCATGCTTACTTTCCTGTGATGCTTTAAATCCATTTGAAGCAGAAGGAGAATACACCAAAAAAGTTTTTGAACCAGGCGAGATCCTGAATGTTAGAAATAACAATAATTTTAAGATTGTTCTGGTTAAAGATGATTCTGATTACTTGATACTAAAAGGTAGAGAGAACAAAATTAATGGTTGCGAACTAAGTTATGAGAATGGAAGCGTGTCTCTGAATCATAACTACAAGAACAAACTAAGAAATTTTGAATTAATCATTGCCGAAGTGCATTCCAGCAATTTGAATACCATCACCATTAATGCCCCTGCCGAGATCAATTCTGTAAATGTGCTCGAAGGCGATAATTTACATATAGATGTAACCTCCAAAGCTGAACTGGTAGAGTTAAGCCTCAAATTGAACTTTGAATCCTTAAAATTTCACTCACATGGCAGTGTTAGTGGAGGCTTTCACTTTTCAGGCAATTGTAATGTTGCCAATTACACCATGAATGGGATCACAAATATCCTTGCTTCAGATTTGCAATGTCAAAAAGTACGAATTGGACAAAATGGAATTGGAGATGCCCATGTGTGGTGTGAGCAGTCTTTATATGTTACCATTTATAATTCGGGTAACATCTATTGCAAAGGTACTCCCGAAGTTTCGGTAAACTATGTGAAGGTAAACAACCAGAATGCAACAGGGGAAATAATATCAAAGTAATTTTACTGAGCCCTCAAATCTTGCACAATCATTTTAGCAAATCGGGCTGAAGCTCCTGCTCCACCTAACTTTTCGTCAAGCAACTGGTAATTGTAAAGCATTTGTGTTCTGTAGTTTTCCTCTTCCACAATCTGCTTCAACTCTTGAGATATACTTTTTTTATTGCAATGGTGTTGAATCAATTCTTTCACAATTAGCTCATCCATCACCAAATTAACCAGCGAGATATATTTTACTTTCAGCAGTCGTTTGCCAATGGCAAAAAGAATTCTTCCTCCTCCGGTAATGTAACAAACAAGCTGTGGAATTTTTAAAAGTGCAGTCTCTAATGTAGCTGTTCCCGATGTTACCAATGCAGCTTTTGACTGTTGCAACAAGTCATAGGTTTGCCCATAAACAAATTTCACATTCCTGTTACCAACGACCTGTGCATAAAAATCCTCGGTGACAGATGGAGCAGCTGCAACCACAAACTGATGATCAGGAAAATCTTTAACAACACCTAGCATTACCGGAAGTATTCGTTCTATCTCCTGTTTTCGGCTCCCTGCCAACAAGGCAACAATTGGTTTATCGGAAAGATTGTTTTTTGAAGTAAAATCAGTAAAGGACTCTCCTTTGTTGGGTCTATTCGCTATGGCATCCAACAATGGATTTCCTCCAAAACTCACCTCATAATTGTGCTTTTTGTAGAAGTCTGTTTCGAAAGGAAAAATGGTGAACATACGATCCACATAGGCCTTAATTTTCTTCACTCTGCCCTCTTTCCAAGCCCAGATTTTCGGAGAAATATAGTAATGAACGCGAATTCCATGTTCTTTGGCAAACTTTGCCATGCGTAAATTGAATCCAGGATAATCAACCAAAATCAAAACATCTGGCTCATAATCGAGAAGATCTTTCCGGCACAAGGCAAAATTGGCTCTAATCTTTCTCAAGTTCTTTAGTACAGTAATAAATCCCATAAAAGCTGTTTCGCGATAGTGCTTTACCATTTCCCCTCCCTGGACTTGCATTAAATCACCTCCCCAGAATCGAAAATCGGCTTGCCAATCTTCCACCTTAAGTTCTTTCATTAAGTTTGATGCATGAAGATCGCCTGATGCTTCACCAGCTATGATATAGTATTTCATTCTCTTTGAGATTTGGGATTTGAGATTTAGCTGAAAGGATTTCCTATCATTTCACATCTAAGTTCTCATCTCTAAATTTACATTCCAAAACGGAAAACGACTATGGCAAATGTATACAGAATTGTTGCCAACAACACTCCTCGTGCCGCCTTTAAGTAGTCCAGCTTAACAAAAAGAAAAAATAAAACAATGTTTCCGAAGTATACCCCTAAAGCTACCACTTTCGTATAAATTCTGTGAATCAACAAACTATCCACAAATTCCTTTATCGTTAATTCTGATTGAAATTTTACCGCATAAGCCAATAAAATGGAAAATAAGGGAACGATAATTCCTAAAACAGCACCAACAGGGATTAGATTAATCTTCAACTTCATAATCCCAAGTTTTTAAATCTTCCAACAAATGATGTGCAGTCATGTCAATTTTAGTGGGAACAAGAGTAGCAAAACCATTATTAATTGCCCATTCATCTGTTTCTTTGGCATTTGGTTCGGCATTTTTAAAATAGCCTGTCAACCAATAATAATCCCCTCCAAATGGATCTTGTCGATGATCAAATTCTTCTTTCCAGCGACCACTAGCCTGACGGCAAACACGGATGCCTTTAATATCACCTTTAGGGAAATTTACATTTAAGCATACACTTCTTGCTAAACCTTTCTCGATTAGATTCGCAAAAACCTTACGCCCATACTTTATACTACTTGAAAAATCGGCATCAGCACTAAAGTCATTCAAGGAATATCCGATAGAAGGAATTCCATTCAGACAACCTTCTATTGTTGCACCCATAGTTCCTGAATAAAGAACACTAACCGATATATTTGCCCCATGATTAATGCCCGAAACCAAAAAGTCTGGTGTGCGCGGTAGAATTTTGTTTAAAGCCAGTTTTACACAATCAACCGGAGTCCCTTTGCATGAATAAATGTGTAGATTTTCCTCATCACGAACCTTTTTTATGCGAATAGGAACTTCTACAGTTATGGAGTTTGATTTTCCTGAATTCGAGCGGTTTGGTGCAACCACGTAAATATCACCAAAGTCCTTAACCATTGCCACCAAAGCCTTAATTCCTTTGGCATTTATTCCATCATCGTTTGTAACAAGTATAATTGGTTTATCGCTCATATCTCATTTTTGATAATTGTACAAATATATCCGAATTTGGGGCAATTAGCAATATTAAATTTAACCTCAAGCTTAAGCAATAATCTTTAATAGAATGTACCTCTTTAATTCATTTAATTTTAACGCAAAGACTCTAGAAAAATAATCGTACTTTAAAAACACCTATACCGGAATTACAATAATCTTGCAACACAGTGTTAAAAACCTCAAAAACTTAACCTCTTTCTCCTTAGATGTTCTTTGGTACTTGAGCCAATAATTTCTACTTTTGTAAGCTTGTAAACAGAAGACAAGCTGCATCTGTTTACAAGTATAATTTGATAATTATCTGATAAAATATATACACAAATGAAGGTATCGTACAAATGGCTGAAAGATTATATCGATATTGATTTTTCATCAGCAGAAATGGATGAGATTCTAACTCAAATTGGTTTGGAAGTTGGCGGAATAGAGAAGTTCCAGTCAATTAAAGGAGGATTAGAAGGATTGGTTATCGGTGAAGTAAAAACTTGCGAGCCACATACCAACTCAGACCATTTGAGCATTACAAGCGTTGATATTAACAGCGGTGAACTTTTACCTATTGTTTGTGGAGCACCTAATGTTGCTGCGGGACAAAAAGTGGTAGTTGCTACAGTTGGAACTGTTTTGTACGATGGCGATGATAGCTTTACCATTAAGAAATCAAAGATCAGGGGTGAACTTTCGATGGGTATGATTTGCGCTGAGAACGAAATAGGGCTTGGAAATGCTCATGATGGCATAATGGTTCTTCCGGAGGATGCAAAAGTAGGTACTCTTGCTAAGGAGTTCTTTGATATTGAAGATGATTTAACCATTGAGATTGATTTGACTCCAAACCGTATTGATGGAGCTTCACATATTGGTGTGGCTCGCGATATGGCTGCATACCTAAAACAACAGAAAGAGATTGATTATAATATTCCTTCAGTTGAAGATTTTAAGATTGAAAATACCAATCTCCCAATTGATGTAAAAATAGAAAATCATGAAGCTTGCCACCGTTACTCGGGAGTTTGTATTAGCGGTGTAAAAGTTGCAGAATCACCAGAGTGGCTGCAAAATCGTTTAAAAGCAATTGGCTTAAGCCCGATTAGCAATGTGGTTGACATTACCAACTATGTGCTATTTGAAACCGGCCAGCCATTGCACGCATTCGATTATGCAAAAACAAATGGTAAAGTAGTTGTAAAAACTCTTGCTGCTGGAACTTTATTCAAAACATTAGACGAAGTTGAGAGAGAATTGAACGGGAAAGATTTGATGATCTGCAACAACGAAGCGCCAATGTGTATTGCAGGTATATTTGGTGGGATTAAATCAGGCGTAAGCGAATCAACCACCGATATTTTCTTGGAAAGTGCATATTTCGATTCTGTATATGTTCGCAAAACAGCTCGTCGTCATGGTTTAAATACCGATGCATCTTTTCGTTTTGAGCGTGGAACTGACCCGAACAACACCGTGTATGCAATGAAACGTGCGGCTCTTTTAATCAAAGAAGTTGCTGGTGGCGAAATTGCATCTGAAGTTGTGGATATTTATCCAAATCCGACTGAAGATTTTAAGGTAGAAGTAAGCATTGAGCGAATTGAAAACCTAATTGGTAAGGAAATTGGAAAAGAAACCATCAAAAATATCTTGAAAGCTCTTGAAATCAAAATCGAGAAGGAAGATGGTGATTCCTTAAACTTATTGGTTCCACCTTACAGAGTTGATGTAAAGCGCGAAGCTGATATCGTTGAAGAAGTATTGCGTATTTATGGTTTCAACAATGTTGAGATTCCTGCTAAAGTGAACGCTTCCTTGAGTTATGCTCCTAAAATTGATGAGCACAAACTAAGAAATACCATTGCCGACATGTTGACAGCTGCTGGTTTCAACGAAATCATTAACAACTCACTAACTAAAACTTCATACTACGAAGGATTGGAAAGCTTTAAGCAAGAGAACACGGTTAGCATTTTCAATCCCCTAAGTTCTGATTTAAATGCAATGCGTCAAGGCTTGTTGTTTGGTGGTTTAGAGTGTGTGGCTTACAATATCAACCGCAGAAACTCTGATTTAAAATTTTACGAGTTTGGTAAATCATATCAACACATTGTAAATCCGGAAAACGAAAATCCAGTTGACAACTATTTCGAGCATGAACGTTTGGGTGTTTTCATGTGCGGTAACAAAACTGCTACAAACTGGAACCTAAAAGAAGAGCCAACAAGCTTCTTTCACATGAAAGCTTACGTAGAAAATATATTAAGACGTTTCGGTTTCGATAATGAGAGATTAAGAATTAGAGAAACCGAAAACGACCAGTTTACCGAAGGGTTGACCTATGGTTTAAGAAAAACCATATTGGTTGAAATGGGTATGGTTAATGGAAAAATCCTTAAAACAATGGATATTGAAACTCAGGTTTACTATGCTGATTTCGATTGGGCGACTCTAATTAAACAAGCAATGAAAAACAAAGTATCGTACACTGAGTTGCCTAAGCATCCTGCTGTGAAACGCGATCTTGCTTTACTGATTGATAAGAAAGTAACATTCGCTGATATCAAAACAATCGCTTTCAACTGCGAGAAAAAGCTATTGAAGTCAGTTTCTTTGTTCGATGTTTTCGAAGGGGAAAAACTCGGTTCCAATAAAAAATCATACGCAGTAAGCTTCATTCTTCAGGACACCGAAAAAACTTTGAACGACAAACAAATTGAAAAGATCATGCAGAAGTTGATTAAGAGCTACGAAAAACAATTGGGAGCAGAGTTGCGATAAGCCCAAACCAAATAACAAATAATAAAGCCGATTCCGCAGAAATCGGCTTTATTATAATGTAAGGGAATTAATATACTCCCAATTTCTTAAGAACCTTATCAGAAACATCAGTCTGATCATCCGAGAACAAAACAATTTCTGCACCACCTAACTGGCCATTTAAAATTAGATTAAATCCTTCCTCCTTAGCCAACTCTTGAATCGCAGTTTTGATTTTTACAAATAAAGGATTCATTAATTCAGCTTGTTTTTGCTGTAAAGAGTTTTGCGCATCTGCTTGAAATTTCTGTATTCTTTGTTGCAATTGAGTAAGTTCAATCTCTTTTTCTTTACGAACAGCTTCTAACATGCCATCAACACTTTGCTCATAGGCTTGAACCTTTCTCTGGTACTCGCCCAACATGCCATCCAATTGAGTTTTCAACTCTGCATTAGCAGCTTCCAACTCAGTTTCTATGGTATTAACTTCAGGCATTTTACTAACTATAAACTCAACATTGGCATAGCCAATTTTTGTATCGGTCTGTGCCTGCACTGCAAAACCAAAAACATTTAAAATGAATACGAATAGTAAAATTTTAATTCTCATACTTTAGATTTAAATAATCAACTTAACTTCCGAGTTGTATCTATTTTCTTTATAACTCCAGTCCAAAGTAAATCAATTTGATCATTAATACAGATTTATTTAACATTCTTTCACATTTTTTTTATCCCCAACAAATAACATTCTTTCACTTTGATTCACTATAGCCTTTTCCTAAATTTGTTAAAATAATCCCGAAACAAGCAAAACATGAATCTTCTACTTGTATCCGTTGCACCAATAGCTATTATTCTATGTATACTATCGCGATAAATATGAAAAAGAACCTATTTCGCTTCTTGCAAAAGTAATTTTGGCTGGTATCATCATTACCATTCCTATAATAATTGCCGAACAAGCTGTCTCATCTTTGCTCCCACATATTATTTTTAGTAAAATTGCGAATGTATTTGGCAACGCCTTTTTGGTAGCTGCTCTTTGCGAAGAAGCTTTTAAACTGCTGGCTGTATATATTTTGGTGTGGAAGAATCCAAACTTTAACGAACAATTCGATGGCATTGTGTATGCCGTTTTTGTATCTCTTGGCTTTGCTTTGGTTGAAAATATCATGTATGTATTTTCAAACGGAATGGGCACAGGAATTGCAAGAGCTTTCACAGCTGTGTCTGCACATGCCATGTTTGGCATCATGATGGGTTATTATTTAGGGTTGGCTAAATTTTCAAAAAACCGGAAGCTTCCACTTCTAATCATGGCTTTCTTTGTTCCATTTCTGATTCATGGCATCTACGATTTTATTCTAATGGTACAAATCAGTTGGGCATTGCTATTCTTTTTCCCATTCTTAATATACCTGATGTACAAAACCAATGGGAAAATGGCAGAATTGAATAACAAATCGATTTTTCGGTAAAGATCAAATTTGATAGGACTTCTCTTCGCAAAGAGCAGCTACCAAAAAGCCGGGGAATTGAACAAAAGTGAGTAAAAGAGGCCACAAAAACCTTCTCTAAAAATCATCAGAGAAGGTGTAAATGGTATGCTTAAATCTTAAAATACTACATGATTCCGGCAAATCCTCCTACAACAAGGGCAACTAAAAATATCAATATATAAATTGACAACATTACAATTGTAAAAACACCAATAAACTTGTAGTGTGATTTTAAATACCTAAATGCCAAACTAAGTTGATCCTTGTCTTCATTGTAAATGGCTTTTTTCGAATAAGTGGAAAACTTATACAAATAGTAAATTGGGAAAAAATATAAAAGCCCCATTAACAGATAAAAAATACCTACACCAGCACCCATTCCTGGAAATGGCATTTCGCCAGGAACAATTAAGTTGTAAATGGTAGACATAAATAAGGATGCCACTACCAATAAACCCAAAAAAATAAATCCCAAAATTGATAAAAAGATGGTCCATTTTCTTGTTTCGTTTAAATAGATAACCGATTCAGCCGTGAATTCTATGGATTTAGCTTCTCTTCCTTCTTGTTCTTGCATAATTTATTAGAGTTTGGTTAAAAAATCAGCTTAAAATAATTAAAACATTTTAATTCTAACAATAAATAAGATAAATCGTTCATTGCATTTTTGCACCTTTTGGTAAAATCTATGACATAAAATAACAAAGTACTGCAAATAAATGTTTATCTTGCAGCACCTTTTTGTGTTGAGCAAGTAGACAATATTATTATCTGAATCGATTCATTAAGGTTTTTTTATCATTAAATGTATCGTTAAAATTTTATGGGAAGATCGCAAGAGACGTATAACAAAAAGGAAAAAGAGAAAAGAAAACTTCAGAAGAGAAAAGAAAAAGAAGCTCGTAAAGAAGCTCGTAAAGAGGCGGGAGGAAAAAGTAGTTTGGATGATATGATTGCGTATGTTGACGAATTTGGAAACATTACATCCACTCCTCCAGATCCTGAAAAGAAAAAGGAAGAGATTAAAGCCGAAGACATTGTGTTGGGAGCCAGAAATAGTGGCGAGTTTGCCGAGGAAGAAGGAAAAAGACAAGGAATTGTTAGTTTCTTTAATGAAAGTAAGGGCTACGGATTTATTAAGGATCTTGAAACCAAAGAGAGTATTTTTGTTCACATAAACGGATTGATTGATACCATTAAAGAAAACAACAAAGTTGAGTTCGACACCGAAAGAGGCCCAAAAGGTCTGAACGCCATAAATGTTACTTTAAAAAAGTAACAAGCCGTACGATTAGAAATTTACAGGACAGAAAGTAAATCAAATTACATAACGACAATTCTAGTCAATAAAAAAGCACCCATTCCAGGTGCTTTTTCTGTCTCTTATAAAGGTGTAGCGATTATTCAATCACTCTTACATTTACTGCATTTAAACCTTTTCTTCCGTTTTCAACTTCGTATTCAACTTTGTCGTTTTCTCTGATTTCGTCAACAAGTCCTGATACGTGTACAAAAACATCATCACCTTGATTAGCTGGTTTAATAAAACCAAAACCTTTGCTTTCGTTAAAGAATTTTACTGTTCCTTCCATTGTAATTAAGTTATAATAATAATTTGAATAAAGCCTTAGTTCTTAATAACTCCCGCATACTCCTGTTAATTTAATTCCGGGATTGGAATGAATAGTAAAGAATAATATTGAAATTAAAAGAGTCGATTATTAATCCACCTATGACTTGATATCGAGCCAAAGGTAGGTAAAAAATGTATACTTAAAACAAAAAACTTTTAATTTGCTGATTTCATTGCATTTTAGCCTTCCATTCGCTACTTAAAATGGCATAAATAACATCATCCACCCATTGCCCATTAATTAGAATACTCTCCCTAAAGTGAGCTTCCTTTCTAAAGCCTAATGCCACCATTAGCTTTAACGAGGCAGTATTCCTTAGATCAATAGGTGCAGTTATTCTATGCTTTTTAAAATGATCAAACAAATGTTTAATGACCTCCGATAAGGCCTCAGTCGCAAAGCCTTTACTGTGATGTTCTTTTTTGAGAGTACATCCGAATTCTACCTACTGATCGTCATCTTGAATAAAATGAACAACTACATCACTAATCATTTCCTTTGAATCGTGCAGTGCAATTGCAAATTGAAACCATGTTCCCGATTCATCAAATTGTTTTGCAATTCTATTCTTTATAAAGTACTTGCCATCTTCCAGTGCGTATGGAATCCAAGCTTGGTATTTATTGGTTTTCGCATCCGATCGATAAGCTTAAAGGCTTCGACTTACTCCATTTCTAATTTTTCGAGCACTAAGCGTATTGTCCTTAATTTCATCTGTTTTTAATTTTTTTCATTTGTCAGAAGGAAGCTGCAAGATCAAAATAATCATTAGTATGTATTTAATAATTATTTTAATTATGATTGTTTTATTTTTAATAACTGTT
This sequence comes from Marinifilum sp., assembly GCF_965230805.1. NCBI lineage: Bacteria > Pseudomonadati > Bacteroidota > Bacteroidia > Marinilabiliales > Marinifilaceae > Marinifilum > Marinifilum sp. Next base: position 1,038,468 of record NZ_OZ246019.1, read on the forward strand.
CACTTTCACTTGTCCAACTCTGCAAACACCCTTTTCAAGATATTGCTAACCCTTTTCAGCGGATCTTTCCTGATTTGTTTTTCTTCTTCCGCTACTTTTAAAAATAATGCATCGAGTGCTTTTTGGGTAACGTAATTGTCCAATTTTGTGTTTACAAGTTCAAGATTGGCAAGTTGTCCTGCAAAACTAACAGCTATCTTATTATAATTGCTTGTAAGTAAACTCCACGATTCATTGGCAGAAATATTCGCTATCAATTTTTTATCAAGTGAAGCCTTTACCTTTGGCATAAACAGATCTTTTAATTTGTCTGAAGTTTTATTTTTAAGGTATTGCGTCGCTGCATCATCATTTCCCTTTAAAATACCAAAAGCATCGGCAATGGTCATTTCTGTAATGGCTGATGCAAAAATAGGGGCAGCTTCTTTTACCGCATCTTCAGCAGCTCTATTCAGCCTGATTTCTACTTTCTCAACCAGTTCCTTTCCTCCTGGAATCAAACTAATGTTCTTTAGTATTTTATGAGCTTCTGACGGCAATAAAATTTTAACCAACTCATCTTTGTAAAATCCATCTTTCACCGATAAAATATGGGCTGCATTCACACTTCCTACTTTCAAGGCTTCTTTTAGCCCATTAGATACCTCGGTGGTGCTTAATGGCTTGTTTTGTTCCAAATTGTAGTGGTCTAAAACTGCTTGCATTTCGGCGCAAGACCAAAATACTGCTGCAAGCAGAAATAAGAAGAAGTATTTTTTCATGTGTCTAAAATTTGTTTTCAATAGCCAGATGGAACTCGCCAATTTTGTCATCCTCGTGTGTGAGAACTTTTCTCATGGCTCGTTTCATCTGTTTATAATTTTTTTCATTTGTCAGAAGGAAGCTGCAAGATCAAAATAATTATTAAACATACAGGGTAATGATTAGTTTAATCATGCTCTTTCCTTGCAATAATAGATTTTGCTTTGCGTAAAAATAAGATGTTTTAATTTATGAAAAGGGATTTAATACCAGTATTCCCTTCGAATATTAATTTTGTGCAGTCATAGCTTTTTCGGAAATTTGGTTTTTCAAACTTAAAAATGTGAAAGGTGAAAAAAGCATGCTTAAATACACACGTTAATGATTATTTTGATCTTGCAGCTTCCTTCTGACAAATGAAAAAAATATATACAGATGAAATACATGCTGCTCATCACAAGTAAAATTAAAGAAAACAGAAAAAGGTTTTTTGCAGATCAAGAATCCCGGCATGAGCTTTGGAATTGGATAACGCATCTGGCTGGAGTTGTATTTATTATTCCTGCTGGTATTTGGCTATTATCCCTTACATGTGAAACACAATCCTGGAAAGAAGTATTAGCTGTTTCAATTTTTCTTTTAGGCTTTTTACTTCTTTACACATCGTCATGCTTGTATCATTATATGATTGATCACCCAAAGCGCATTTGGTTCCGCAAGATAGATCACATAAGCATTTTTGTAATGATTGCCGGAACTTATACACCATTTTTGGTGATTTACCTGAATAATGTGCTTGGAAAAGTGTATCTGTTTATTTTATGGTTATTGGTTGCATTTGGTATCATTTACAACCTTTTCTTATTGGGCAAATACAAATGGATTTCCCTGCTCATGTATCTTTTTATGGGATATATCCTCGTTTTTAATTTTAATGCTTTTAGTATCGTACTGCCTTCCTTAAGTTTGCAATGGATACTAATTGGTGGTGCTTTTTACACACTTGGGGTGATATTTTATGTGTGGACGAATTTGGCTTATAATCATTTAATTTGGCACTTGTTTGTATTCGGAGGCAGCTTATCGCACTTTGTAGCGGTTTATTATGCCATTTTATAAATGTATGAAACCAGCTAAACAAGAAAAAAGAAGGTGTTCGAAAATTATTTTACGAACATCCTCTTTTTCTCAGTTGATTTTGTTGGCCTTCCTTAACAGATTCTGCAATTTTCAGCATACCAAGACACAGGGTGGTCTCTATTCTCGACCAATTCCTGAATAATCTTACGATTATCCCATACCGCACAGCATGAATTCTCGTTTAGAATTTTATTCAATCTCGACCAATTATCCATGATTTCCAAAGTTAAGCGGTTCTCATACTCCTTAAAAATCTTTATGGCAGAAGCACCACAAAAATGCAACCTGTCTTCAATAGACTTTATTTTATCACTTTTTGTAAAAATGTGATCACCAACTTTAAAATAATCTTCCTCGTTTAATTGCAGTGTAACTGTAAGATCAATTGTAGTCATAGCTTGTTAATTTAGGTTAGAGTTTGTTTCTTTATTTAAACTGGATTTTATTCCTGTTTGGTTTTATATATTGACCTTTTCCAAAATTAAGGAATTTTATAATTCCAAAAAATATTAACGATTGGTTTCTTTATTAAAGCTGAGTCCGATTAATGTGACAACAACTTCTCGAAAATCAAATATTTACTGTTTTAATTAAGTTAATCACCTCTAGTACACTAACCCAGATTCGAATAAAAAAGCTCCCAAAAGGGAGCTTTAAAGAAATATACCTTATTTATACTTTTATTTTGCGCTATTTAATTTTCTCTAACTGCACAGTAAAATGTCTCATAATTGGAGCTTCGTCAACAATCTTAAAACCGTGTTTGATCTCATGTCTGCGATCGTAAACGTTCTTAAGAGCTGCGGCAATAACATCCATATGGTTATTTGTATAGGTTCTTCTAGGAATAGCCAAACGCAACAATTCCAAGTCAGGGTAACGATTTTCTCTTGTTTCAGGATCTCTATCTGCTAAGATCGCTCCAATTTCAACACCACGTATACCAGCTTCTAAGTACAATTCACAACCTAATGTTTGTGCTTGATACTCTTCTTTTGGAATGTGTGATAAAATTTTCTTAGCATCAACAAAAATAGCATGGCCTCCAACTGGCTTCTGAAATGGAATTCCATACTCATCTAATTTTTTTCCAAGATACTCTACTTGCTTGATACGCGTTTCCAGATAGTCAAATTCAGTACCTTCATCCAAACCTTGAGCCAGAGCATTCATATCACGACCCGACATACCACCGTAGGTTACATATCCTTCGAACATAATGTTATAAGTAGACGCTTTCTTCCAAAGTTCTTGGCTTTTCATACCGATGAAACCACCCATATTTACAATTGCATCTTTCTTAGAACTCATTGTTGCCATATCTGCGTATGAGTACATTTCAAGAACGATTTCCTTGATTGTTTTGTCAGCGTATCCTTCTTCACGAGTTTTAATGAAGTAAGCATTTTCAGCAAAACGCGCAGAGTCGAAACACACAGGAATATCATACTTGTCTGCCAATTCTCTTACCGCTTTAATATTTGCCATAGAAACTGGCTGACCACCTGAAGTGTTACAAGTAACCGTAACAATAATCATAGGAACTTGCTCTTTAGGATAAGTAGAAAGAACAGATTCTAGTTTTACCAAGTCAAGATTGCCTTTAAATGGGTGGTCGATTTCAGTATCGAAAGCTTCGTCTATTGTACAATCTATTGCTTTAGCTTTTCTAAATTCTATATGGCCTTTTGTTGTATCAAAGTGTGAGTTTCCAGGAACAACATCACCATCTTTTACCAAAACTGAAAACAATACATTTTCCGCTGCTCGCCCCTGGTGAGTTGGCAAGAAATAATCGAAGCCAAGAATGTTTTTCAATGCAGCCTTCATGTTATAGTATGAACGGGCACCGGCGTAACTCTCATCACCTAACATCATTGCCGACCACTGCTTATCACTCATTGCACCTGTTCCCGAATCGGTTAGCAAATCAATAAAAACATTATCACTTTTAAGGTTAAATAAATTGTAATTAGCTTCTTTTAGCCATTGTTCTCTTTCTTCACGAGTACTTCTTTTGATGGTTTCTACCATCTTAATTTTGTATGATTCTGCAAATGGAATTTCCATGATATTTTTTGTTTAAATGTTTAATTTATTGTGCGTTACTATATTCAACTTACTCAGAATTTACGGTATTTAATTACAGTTGAGTGTGAATTAAATCATTCAATTATAATTAGAGAGTTGTTGTGAGCAAGTCGAAAAAATAAAATACAGATTTAACTGTAGAATTGACCAGAAGTGATATTCGGCAGATAATTCGTTATTAAATATGTATTTTGAAAGTTAGGACAGAAACGTCCTGAGGCGGATTAGAAGTGAAATTCGTCTCTATTTTTTATATTTAGGTAGACTTTATGAGTCAGCTTTGGAAGTTGATACTTAATTTCCATGATTTCTGATTTTCTACTTTGGCAAAAGTAAAACTTTTTGAATGAAAACAAAAATTAAGCATTCAAAATCTGCAAACGTTTGAATGTAGCAGCTTTTGAAATAAAGACCATTTCGATCTTTTTTTATGCAGATTGCACACACAAATACTTTTAAGAACGAAATAAATTTGACATTTTTGCAAGGATCTTGTGTGATAAAATGATATCATATTCGTCAAGTACAAGTTCCAAAAGCCGATTTATTATTAATCTGAACAGAGCTACAACCAATGATTCGACTATTCTTTGTATTGCTGATTGTATTTCAGCCTGTCATCATTTTATCTCAACAAAATTTACAGAAGGATTCCTTGCTCCCGGATACCATAAGATTTGAGGAATCAATTTACAAATTAAAGCATAATGTTGTCGATTCATTAAAGCATTTTACGCACGATTCTGTCTTAAAATCGATAACAGATCCTTTGCATCATATCGAGAATGTTGGTTTTAAATTTATTGTGCGAGAACTTGCAATTAATTATGCTCCAACCAAAAAGCATCAGACCGACTCTGTTCGAAACGCGGTTAATACACTTTTGCAATATGTAGGAAACGATAGTATTAGAAATATGGTTTTCTATCTTAAAGATTATATTGAGAAAAGAAAAACAGAAGAAGCTTTGCGCGAGTTAAAAAAACAAATAGAGCTTGAGAAGGCATTAAGCTACCAGCCAGATTTACCAGTACTTAAAGAAATAGATAGTGATGATACATGGAAAACTGAAGCTTTAAATGAATTGTATAATTACGTTGAACACGATCCGGTTCATCAGTGGATAAGAGAAATTAGCCGTGATTCTGTATTTATGGGTGTGCGAAATTATATGGATGATTCTATAAAGTTTTGGATCAACAATGGAAAGCAGGACTACAAACGATTTTGGTTGAAGAAAAACAAGAAAGATTCTATTGGAATTTGGATACAAAATACTTCCGACCAATCGGTACGAATTCTGGTAGATGATGATGTATATCAACAATCAGTACAAAAATCTAAAGTTAGAGGAACAAGAATACTTCTAAAGAGAAAAGAACGTGCAGACCAGTATAAACTTGCCAAACTTGCCAAATACAAACGATATTCTCGAACATGGAAATTAGGAGCAACAATTGGTGTAGCTTTTAATCAAGGTCATGTTAGTGAAAGTTGGTCGAGAGGTGGCCAGAGTTCTATGGCAACTACATCTACCCTTGATGTATTTGCTAATTATAAAAAAGGAAACCATACCTGGGATAACAGCCTAAAAGTAAAGTATGGTTTGTTAAAATCCGGCGATAATGGCTTTAGAAAGAATGAAGATAGAATTGAATTGAACACCAAATATGGACAAAGAGCAGTAAAAAAATGGTACTACTCGGCAGAATTTGATTTGAAAACTCAGATGGTGAAAGGATACTCCTATCCTGGTAACGAACCAAGAGTGCTAAAGTCAGACTTTTTTGCTCCGGCATATATAATCGCATCCATTGGTATGGACTACAAGCCCAAGAATTTTTCCATTCTTCTTTCTCCTTTGTCTGCAAAATACACCATAGTTAGTGATACAACTTTAATCGATCAAACAGCCTATGGTGTTGATAAGGGTAAAAAGGTAAAAAAAGAGATTGGTTCGTACGTTAATTTATCGCATAAAGTAACGTTTTGGGAAGATTTGGTAATAACAAACAAGCTTGCACTATATTCAAATTACACTGAAAAGCCTAAGAATATAGATGTTGATTGGGAAATGAGTCTTACAATGCCAATCAATCAATATTTGTCATCCAAGTTTTCAACTCACTTGATTTCTGACGATGATACAGGCTCGAAAGTTCAGTTTAAAGAGAACTTCTCAATAGGAATTAGGTATAGATTTTAAATAAAATTTCATCTGTTTATGATTTTATTCCATATGTAAGATGGAAACCGCAAGATCAAAATAATCACTAGCGTATAGGTTTAATCATGCTCGTTTCATCCGATTGTTTGATTGAAAAATAATAGTGTGTTTTTAAACCTATTTCTATTATTTAAAAACCACTATTTTGTGATTAAATTAAAACATATAAACTATGAGTTTAAATTATTCGGTTCCTGGTGTTGGAACAATTACAATTGATACCTTAGTGTTAGATTCGAATGGAACACTAACCGTTAAAGGCGAAATGGTTCCCGGTGTTGTTGAGAGAATTCACCGTTTACAGATGTTGGGCGTTAACGTAGTAATGATTTCATCAGATCAGCGTGGAAATGCAAGAGACTTGGCTTTATCAAGTGGCATTGCATACTACGAAGCAAATAATTCGCGCGAAAAAGAAGATGTTCTTCTCTCGCTAGGTAGTCGTAATGTTGCAGCCATTGGAAATGCACGCATTGATATTGGGTTATTTGTTCAATCTGTAGTTTCTGTTGCAACTTTACAAGGCGAAGGAATTCATAAAGATATTATCGATCATGTTGATGTTATCTTACCATCTATTAACGATGCTCTGGACTTCTTCCTTGATGAAGATACTTTTATTGCAACAATGAAGCGATGATTTTTTTACCAATATAAAAATCTCCTGCACGGAGATTTTTATATTGCAAATCAAGCAAGAAGAGCTTATTTTTTGGTTTATTTATTTCTATATGAATTTATTTTTATTGATCATATCAATTATTGCAGTTGTCTTTGGGATTTATTGGTATTTTCTTCATGTGCCAAATTATTATGGATATACCTCCTCTGAAGGTCAAGAGTTGAAAAAATATTTAAGCCCTGGTGTTTTATTGAAGCTCTCACAAAAAGAAGCTGATGATATCTGGATTTTAGATGTAAGGGAAGCTGAATATTATTTAATGGGACATATCCCCAATGCCAAAAATTTTCCGCATCACGAAATAGAAAAATGGCACAAAATAATTCCAAAGGATAAATCCTTAATTCTGTATTGTGATTTAACCATTAAAACCCAGAATGTAATTGTATTTTTAGAAGAAAAGGGATACACCAAAATGCTAAACTGGGGGAAATATAAGCGTTGGAGATTCGACGAAATTGTAGAGGAATCAATTTAAAGAACTTGCTATTACTGTTCCGGATTTTCATTATCAAAAACACAGTATATTAACTCCTTAAAATACTTGCATTTATTCAACTGCTTCCGAACCTGTTTAAATGGCTATTTCGGCCACCTCTTGCTTAGGGTAAAATAAACACCTGTGTTAATATTTGGGAAAGCAACACTCCGTCGTATAGATTTTTCTGCTAGTTTTATACTCTTCTTACAGCGAAGCTTTGCACTTTGATCTTTATTGCATTTTCCACAACTCCAAACAGATCCGACTAAATGTATTACAGGTTTACATTATAAATTGTAAGCCTTGTTAATTTTTGCATCTCCTGTTGGGCAAGCATTAAGCTTTCTGCACTCTCCAAACTACTCAGAACGTGCTGCTTTGTAAATCGCTCCATCTCCTCCTCCTTAGCCTGAGTTCGATTAAAAATATTCGACACTGAAAGTCAGCTTTATTTAAGATTGGCTTTAAAAAATCTGAAAGAATATCGGGATATAAAAAAAATTTAAAGTAACGATTGGGTGAAGATTACTTTTCAAAGCATTTAAGCTCTTTTGGCTTAACCCTCAAATCCCCTCACAATATCAAGATATTCCTTCGGTAATTTGAGAATATTTCTACTCAAAATCAGTGTAAACTGTGACAATTTTTTTAGTCGAATTCAACTTAATAATCTTTGGTTTGCAGCATTCACAATCACATCAATCTTTAGCTTTGTGATATCTCATTTAAAAAATAAAATTTTCATGACCTCTGGTTTAATTTTTCTTTTTTATCCTTGCTAATTATTCTAAATTGCAAACAGATTCTTTAAGCTCAATCTCAAGTGATTATTTTGGTTTAATGCTAATTAAAGCACCTCACTTATACTAAATATTAGAATTGTACATTTTAAAAGTAATAATTCAAATTCATTATAAAAAACAAGCTCGAAATCGATTGCAATTCACTGACAGTGAAATTGTTTGTTTCGGTTTGGAAAAATATTTTTATTTTAGCCCCGCTAGCCAAGCAAATTGATTGAAATATATTAAATTGACAATTATGAAAAGAGTATTAGTTGCAACCGGAGGTGGTGATTGCCCTGGTTTAAATGCTGTGATTCGCGCGGTTGTGAAACGTGCAGCTCAAGAAAAAGATTGGGAAGTTGTAGGTAGTATTCAGTCGTTCGACGGAATTTTAAAAGAACCGACTGAAATTAAAATATTAGATGATGCTGCGGTAAAAGGTATCCATTACCAAGGCGGTACAATAATTGGAACAACCACAAAAGGTGGTCCTTTTGCTTGGCCAGTTAAAAACAAAGATGGTTCTTGGGGAGCAGCTGACCGTTCTGATGAAATGATTCGTAAACTACAATACTTAGGAATCGATGCTGTTATTAGTATTGGTGGTGATGGTTCTCAGAAAATTTCACAAGCCCTGTACGAAAAAGGTTTAAATATTATTGGTGTACCAAAAACAATCGATAATGACCTTTCAGCTACCGATTTTACTTTCGGTTACCAAACTGCTGTTCAAATTTGTACCGAAGCTGTTGATAAGTTAAAGACAACAGCAGCATCTCACAACCGTGTTTTTATTTTGGAAGCTATGGGACGTGATGCGGGATGGATTGCATTAAGTGCGGCTATTGCTGGTGGTGCGGAAGCTTGTTTGATTCCTGAAATTCCTTACGACATCAAAAAAGTAAAAGAGAAATTGGATACTCGTTTCTTGAAAGGTAAAGGTTTTGGTATTATTGTAATTGCCGAAGGTGCCATGCCTAAAGGTGGTAATGCTCTTGCCGAAGAAAGCACCGAAGTAGGTAACCCTAACTTGAAGTTAAGTGGTGCTGCCGATCGTTTGGCTGTTGAACTGAAAAAAGCAGGTATCGAAGCTGACATTCGCACTACTGTTCTTGGTCACCTACAGCGCGGAGGCATCCCGGTAGCATATGACCGTGTATTGGCAACACAATTTGGTGTTAAGGCATTCGAAATGGTATTGGAAGGTAAGTTTGGTCATATGGTTGCTTACCATCACCCGGAGGTTGTTGCCGTTCCTCTTCCTGAGGCAATTGGCCAGCAAAACCTGGTTGATCCAAAATCGAACCTTGTTGCAACTGCAAAAGGCGTTGGTATTGCTTTTGGAGATTAATTCAAAACAAATGATATTGCAAGCCGGAATTCATATGGATTCTGGCTTGTTGTTTTTAGATACCTTATACCAGTACTAGTATGATTGTTGATTAGAGAAAAGACTCTTGATCAATCAGAAACGCTTAAGCACAACAAGTTCATTTTTATGTCCCTAAAGATTCTTATTTTCCCACACCCTGGTGTGGGAAAAAGCCGTTTGGATTTCATACCAGTATTATTACCAAAAAAGCTTTAAGAAACGCATGAATAAAATCATTATTAAACTTTCACAATAATTATTTGGTCTGATCTTGCGGCTTCCATCTGGCAAATGGAAAAAATAAACGGATGAATTATTAGGAGTTCGTGAACTCTTTTACCCACTTTCCGAATGAAGTTCCTTACTCATGGAATCTTTCCTTCCATTCCGGCTTTGGAACCATACACTGGTTCTTTTTACCAAAGAATGAATACCTGTTTCTGGCAATCAGATTGTAAGCCCAATCACTAATTCTTTTAGGAATGTGTTTGAAGTAGTAAAGAGCTTTCCATGGGAAAATTAAATGATGTGCGATTTGAAAAGCTGCTTCGCTTTTGGTATATGCTTTGCCATGTTCAATGAAAACTACTGTGTCGATATCATCGGAAGATAAATTGTACTTTGAAAGTAATTGTTTTGCAAAAAAAGACTGAAGAGGTGCGAAATGTATGTTTTCTTTTCGATTATATGCAAGAACAAAACGAACTGTGATATTACAAAAATTACAAACCCCATCGAATAGTATGACAGGGTTTGAGTTACTTATATTTTTAGAATGACTATACATTGCTGTTTTTATCTCATACCATAACTTAATAGATAAAGTTAAAAATAAATCCAACGCAAAGTATTCCTGCTGCTACAATTCCAACAAAAGCTAAAATCAAAGGCATTTTAAGTACTTTCTTTAGGATAATGACCTCAGGAAGTGATAATCCGATTACCGACATCATAAATGCCAAAGCTGTTCCAAGAGAAGCTCCTTTTTCGATTAATACACTAACTATGGGGATAATACCTGCTGCATTGGAATACATTGGTATTCCGATTACAATTGACAGTGGTACGGAATACCAAGCCGATTTCCCCATTAGGTTAGCCATAAAATCTTCGGGCACATAACCATGAGCACCAGCCCCAATGGCAACCCCAATTACAATGTATAACCATATTTTACCTACAATTTCCTTAACCGAATCAAGACCGGCTTTAATCCTATTAGAGAATGGAATTTTAGTTACATCTTCGTCGGGTTGACCCGTTTTTACATCGAATACCCACTCTTGCACGTACTTTTCCAACTTTAAAACACCAATTAACCAACCTGAAACAATTGCGATAAGCAATCCCGTAAGGGTATAAATAATTGCAGTTTTCCAGCCAAACAAACCAACCAGCATGATTAGTGCTATTTCGTTAACCATTGGTGCGGCTATCAGGAAACTAAATGTAACACCCAATGGCACTCCTGCCTCTACAAACCCCAAAAACAATGGAATTGCAGAACAAGAACAGAATGGTGTAACAACGCCTAATAAAGCTGCCATTACGTTTCCTAAAAAGGTAGACTTGCCAGCCAAAGCCTTTCTGGTTTTTTCGGGAGAGAAATAGCTTCGAATTATACCAACTCCAAAAATAATCAGTACCAGTAAAAGAAGTACTTTAGGAACCTCGAAAACAAAGAAACGCATGGTTTCCGTTAAATGAGTTCCTGCTCTCATCCTAAAAACCGTATCAATAAAAAAATCGGAAATATTCTGAAGGTTTGCGTATAGAAGATACCACAATGGCAAGGACAAGAAAACCAATAATAGTTGATTTCTGTTTGTAATTTGTATTGATCTAATCATTGTTAAATTTTGATTTTATATGCAGTACCAGTATTACCATAAAATGAATCTTGTTATTTTCCCATTTGTCAGACAAAAGCCGCAAGATCAAAATAATCATTAACAAGTATGTATAACAATTCCTTTAATCATAATGGCTTCATGATAAAAACTAGTATAACATTACATTTCTATCCTATAAAGAAAATGTACGTGAAATACACGCCGGCTGAAATAAAAATCACAGCTGCTACTTTTCTAAACCAGAATTCGAAGGTTTTAATCTTATTGTAAAAACTGCCAACACCCGACAATGTGAATGCCAGTAAATAAGCAATTATAATTACGGGTAGGCCGGTAGCAATTGCAAAAACAATTGGTAAAAATAAACCATCTACTTGCGAAATGGTAAGAGGAATTAACATCCCGAAATAAAGAACCCCACTGTATGGACAAAATGCCAAAGCAAACACCATTCCCATTAACAAGGCTCCCCAATACTTCCCCCTTATTTTTTCGCTATTCAGCTTATCGGCAATTGAGCCAACACCAGGAAAGTTAATGGATATAATATCGAGCATGAATATTCCGATGATGATTAACAAGGGTCCCAATAATCTTTCGCCATAGGTATTGAAGAAGCTTGAGATATCGAACTTACTGGCACCGAAAAACAGAATTATTCCAACAACAGTATAGCTAATTGCTCTTCCAAGCGTATAAACCAATCCGTTTAAAAAGATTCTTTTTTTGTTGCTTAAATTTTTACTGATATAGGCAGTGGCAGTAATGTTAGTTGCCAAAGGACAAGGGCTAATTGCTGTCATAATGCCTAATAAAAATGCAGTAAATACAGGTAAGTTACTTTGCGATAATAATTGATCCAAGTATTCCATTTCGATCTTATTGAAGCTCTGCTTTAATTACAGTTTGTAATTTTTCGACATATGCAGGAGTATCATTAAGTGCATTGCGGAAAGCAAATATTGTTAAATCCTGAATTTCTCCCGATTTAGAACTCTTGATGTACAAGCCAGAACTACTTGCGTGAAAAGTTTTAGCCAATTCCTTGTTGTTTTCTTTATCGAAATTGATATCGAAGAATTTTACTTTTAGAGATTCTGCTATTTCTTTCGCTTTTGTTCCTACTGCCTTACAAGTTTTGCATTTTCTGTCACCATGAAAATAATATACCCCTGCTTCGGCAGTGTTTGATGTTGCTTGGCATTCGGTCGAGGCTTTACAATTGCCGCAAGAACTTGGCCAAGCCGATGCTGTTTCTTTTTTATTTTTCGATTGGCAGGCGCCAATACTAAGTGCTAATGCCAGAAAACTGAATGTTATTAATTGCTTCATTTTGTTTACGTTTTAGTGTTATACCAGTATTGCCATGAAATAATTCTCATTCTTGTGTCCTTTTGAATTTCTGTATGTAAAAAGAATTGTTATGATTTTAAGCTTTTTCAATCAACTCCTTGATTTCTGATACAGAAGGAACTTTGCCACTCACCACAACTTTTTCGTTAATAACTAAAGCAGGTGTTGACATTACACCATATGATAAAATCTTTACCATATCGTCGATTTTTTCAACTTTTGCATCAATAGCTAATTCTTCAACAGCTTTTTTTGTTGCCTCAGTCAGCGTACCACACTTTTTACATCCTGGTCCTAATACTTTAATGTCCATTTTAATACTTTTTGATTGTTTTATTAGTTCTAGTTACTGATTTTTATATGAAATTTTCAAATACAAATCATTTGAAAAATTCTTTGAATAATTGTTGAGCCTCTGCCCAGTTCTCTTTATTTAAACAATATTTAATTTTAGGAGGATTAATTTCTCCTTGCACCAAACCAGAGTTTTTTAATTCTTTAAGGTGCTGCGATAAAGTTGATCGTGCAATTGGAACCTCTTCGGCTAAATCGCCACTGTAACAACAAGATTGCTTCGATAATAAATCGCATATATAAACTCGAACAGGATGCGATAAGGCTTTGGCATACCTGGCTAGTTTTTTTTCTTCAGCGGAATAAAACTCTTTTACTTCTTCCATGTATTTCGTATTTCGTAAAATTACGAAACGAAAATGCAGACAATTTTTAAATTCTCCAAATGATTTGAAGAATTTTATATCGAATAAATCTAGCATAGCATAAAAACAGTACACAAATGAGAAGAGAAGTTCCAGGCCACATGCCTAAAAAATAACCTCTCACTTTTCCGCAAGCAAATGCTATGAATGTCATCTTTTATACACACAGCATTGTGATGGCTACTGGCATTTAAACTACTATTACAAAGTATCTATCTACCTTCCTTAATACCAAGCACATTTGCATAAATCATATCGGTTTTTGTTGTAACTTGATTGGTGTTTATACCAACTAAATCACCGAATGATTCATACTAAATATCATTCGCTATTTCAATTGGTATTTGTCATTTGATCCTGCATCCTGATAACAACTAGGAAATGGATAACTTCACTATGCTTATTATGGATAGCGCCACGAATTTGAAAGGGATGATTTTGTATCTTACTAATTGTTGAACTTTAAATAATATTTATGTCTTGTTCCGATAAAATTGATTTTTCCAGACAATTTGCTCATCACGGAATTGATGAAAACGCAGCCCAAAACATCGAAAGAGAAAATTTACTACCTGCCAGTCTCATCAACAAATTGCATCATAATTTTCCTCAATACTCCATTTTAAAAGAGGAAAGCGCACCAATGTTTACCTCTAACAAAAACCGCTATACTGGTATCGAAGGTTTTAGAGAAATCATTACTGTTCTCAACCAAAATGGCATTGATATAGGTTATATCGAAGAACGTGAACTTTTCATTAATGTGTATCGATTTTTGGCTACCAAGCACGTATTAAATACCATAAACTGGAAAGACTACAAAAATGATTCTGTATTTCAATTGGTATTTCCTCAACCCGGAATGATGAAAGCCGAATTGTTGGAAATTTACAGGAAGGCCAAAACAGAAGAGGAAAAGCAACAAGTTTGTGAGGAGTACATCCGTAGCACCAATCCACATGATGGTAAACAATTGTTGAACAAGGCATGCTTTGAAAATGAGCATGGCGATATTGAAATTCTGGATGGCAGTCAGCACAAATACCCACAATGCTTTCTTGTTTTCGATAAAAGCACGCAAAGTTGTTTTGCTTTCTGCAATTATTGTTTTCGTCATGCACAGGTAAGAGGTGACGAAGATATGTTTATACAAGAAGATATTGATCAGGTTCATAAATATCTGCGAGAGCATAAAGAAGTAACCGATGTTTTGCTTACTGGTGGCGATGGTGGCCTAATGCCTTATTCGAGGCTGAAAGAGTATTTATTGCCATTAACAACCGATCCTGAACTTTCGCACATCCGTAATGTTCGCATGGCTTCAAGAAGTTTGACTTTCGATCCACAAATGGTTCTAAAGTCGAGCTTTGATAATACCTTGGCGCTCTATAAAGAATTAATCGATAATGGAATTCAAGTGATTTGGATGGGACATTTCTCAGGTCCGAAAGAATTGATGAACCTGACCACCATAGCTGCTGTTCGCCGATTAAGAGCTGCTGGCATTACGGTAAAAAGTCAGAGTCCAATTATGAAACACATTAGTTTATTCCCTAATGATAAAGGAGGAATCGATATCGATAAATCTGCTCAAAACTGGATAGATCTTGGGCATGTTTTAATGATGTTGGGCATTGGTTTCCACTCCATGTATTATGCACGACCAACAGGAGAACACCACTACTTTACGGCTCCTTTGGCCGATATCAATAAAGTCTTTAGTCAGATATACCGAAGTCTTCCGTCGGTTGGTCGACCTTCAAGATATATTTCCATGACTTCCTCGGCAGGGAAAGCATCCATGTTGGGAACTGTAGAGGTAAACGGGAAAACTGCCTTTGCACTTAAATTTAACGAAGCCCGCAATATGGAATGGATGGATAAAGTGTACTTGGCAGAGTATGATGACAAACAAAACACAATTGAAAAACTGAAACCTTTTGAAGGAGAAAAATATTTCTATACGGATGAATTAGAAGCCATAGAAAAGCATCTGGAAAAAAAATAGTTATTGTTTAAATGATATCATTCCTATTCTATGATTAACAAAACAGTAAAATCGCTAGCCGAAGCAGTAAAATCCATTCACGATGGAGCTACGGTGATGATTGGAGGCTTTGGCGAAGCAGGCAGTCCTATTGAATTGATTCATGCCCTAATAGATCAAGGGGCAAAAGAACTTACCGTGGTGAGTAACAATACCGGAAGTGGAAATGTGGGATTGGCTGCCTTAATCGAACAGAGAAGAGTAAAAAAAATGATCTGTTCCTTCCCAAGAACTGCCAACTCAACGGTATTTCCCGAACTTTACAATGCTGGAGAAATAGAATTGGAGCTCGTACCACAGGGAACACTGGCAGAGAGAATCAGAGCCGGAGGAGCTGGAATACCGGCATTCTACACTCCCGCTTCGGTGGATACGCCCTTGGCCAAAGGCAAAGAATCCCGAATTTTTGATGGTATTGAATATGTGCTGGAAAGAGGTATTAAAGCTGATTTTTCGTTGGTAAAATGCCAACTGGCCGATCGTTATGGCAATTTAACCTATCATGCGACCGCGCGTAATTTTGGACCAATCATGTGTACTGCTGCCAAAACAAGCATTGTTCAGGCTAGAAAGATTGTAGATGCAGGTGTAATAGATCCAGAAATCGTGATAACACCAGGAATTTTTGTGAATCATATTGTTGAAGTTTCACAGCCAGCCAATGAATCTGATTTGGTGGCACAAAAACTTACATATCCATGGTAGCAAATGAAATAAAAATTGGTTGGAGCAAGACCGAAATGGCTCAAAATGTAGCCATGGACATTCCTGATGGCTCTTATGTGAATCTGGGGATTGGAATGCCCGAAATGGTGGCCGACTTTGTTCCCGAAGGTCGTGAACTCATCTATCAGACTGAAAATGGATTGCTTGGAATGGGGGCTGTTCCAATGGCCGGACAAGAAGATCCTGAATTAATAAATGCTGGTAAAAAATCGGTTACTGCCATACCTGGAGCATGCTTCTTTCATCATGCCGATAGCTTTACAATGATTAGAGGAGGACACATAGATGTATGCGTTTTGGGTGCGATGCAAATCTCTAAAGATGGGGATTTGGCGAACTGGTCGACAGGTGCTGCCAATGCCATACCGGCTGTAGGTGGAGCAATGGATTTGGTTGCAGGTGTAAAAAGGATTCTTGTGATTACAAAGCACAACACCAAAGATGGCAAACCCAAAATCCTAAATCAATGTAGCTATCCATTAACGGGAAAAGCGGTAGTTGAAACCATTTATACAAATCTGGCCATTATCGATGTAAAAAAAGAAGGACTTTTTGTTAGAAAACTAGCTCCGAATGTGGATTTTGAATATTTACAGGAACATACCGAAGCCAAATTATTTCAATAATCTAAACGCTGAAATCATCATGAAAAATGGGAATAATGTAAATTATAAATCAAGTCTGGAACTGTATAAGAGAGCCAAAAAAGTAATTACTGGTGGTGTAAGCAGAAATACTATTTTCCGTCGTCCCCACCCTTTTTATGTGGCGCAGGCAAAAGGCAGCTATGTAACAGATATCGATGGTAATACCAGAATAGATTTCGCCAATAATATGGCTTCATTGATTCATGGTCACTCCCACCCTGTAATTGTTGATGCCGTTACCGAACAGATGCAAAATGGTACTGCTTATACACTAGGAAGTGAAGTGGAAGTGGAATTTGGCGAGTTATTGGTTGAAAGAAATAAGGAGTTCGAGAAAATTAGGTTTGTGAACTCTGGTACCGAGGCAGTAATGTCCATGATAAAAGCAGCCCGTGCTTATACGGGCCATCCTAAAATTGCAAAGGCTGAAGGAGCCTATCACGGCACTTACGATTTTGCAGAAATCAGTCAGATTGCTGAACCTCACAATTGGGGAGATATCGATAAGCCCAATTCGGTTCCGGTAACCTTTGGCACTCCTGAAAATGTAAAAAAGGATGTAATTGTATTTCCATATAATGATATTGAGAGAACGATTAATTTACTCGAAGCCAATAAAGATGAATTGGCCTGTGTGTTAATCGATCCGGTTTCGCACCGGGTTGGCATGTTTCCTATTGAAGAAGAATTTTTGGTGGCAATCTACAATTGGACCAGAAAGAATAAGGTGCTTTTGGTATTCGACGAAGTAGTAACCTATCGTGTAACTTATAGTGGTGCTCAGCATTTATATCCGGTTAAGCCTGACATGACTGCGCTTGGAAAAATTATAGGTGGCGGTTTTCCAGTTGGGGCCATTGCTGGAGATGCAAAAATAATGAAGGTGTTCGATCCAACACAAAAAGTAATTAAACAACCACATTCAGGTACTTTCTCGGCCAATCCTGTTACCATGATTGCTGGAAAAGTAGCCATGCAGTTATACGACAGGAAAGCTGTAGATGATATCAATAGAATGGCAGAAATTGCTAAAAAACAAATTCGTGAAGCCATCCAGTTAGCCGATGTTCCTGTTGTGATTACAGGTGGTGGATCAATGTTTCGTTTCCATTTTCGTCACAAAGATCCTCGTAATTATCGAGAAACTTATCAGGCACCAGATGAAAGAAAGGTAATTGTTGACCTTCTGGATTATCTATTCCTTCACGAGAATTTGATTCTGATCAATACCTTTGCTTGTATGTTTGCCACTACCATTACGCAAGTAGAAGTGGATCGTCTATCTCAATCCATGTACAATGGATTTAAGAAATACAAAGCCGAAATCCATCACTTTGCCAAATAAATAGAAAGTATAAAGTGGTAAGTATAAAGTGATCAAAAATAATTTAAGCATAGGTCGAACTCACATTCACTAGGCTCCAAAAGCAACCATATGATGACAAATGTTTATATCTGCGATGCCATAAGAACACCTGTAGGAAAATATTCAGGATCATTAGCTTCGATTCGAACCGATGATTTGGCAGCAATTCCTTTAAAAGCCTTAATGGACAGAAATCCCGATATGGATTGGAACGCCATTGATGATGTTTTAATGGGCTGTGCCAATCAGGCGGGTGAAGACAACCGAAATGTAGCTCGTATGGCTACTCTTTTGGCTGGTTTTCCTGAAATAGTTTCGGCAGTCACCATTAATCGTTTGTGCGGATCGGGAATGGATGCTATTGGAAGTGCTGCAAGAGCCATAAAAGCAGGAGAAGCGCATGTTATGATTGCCGGAGGTGTAGAAAGCATGTCAAGAGCTCCTTTTGTGATGGGAAAAGCCGAAACAGCTTTTGGTCGTACTCAAAAACTGGAAGATACAACAATCGGTTGGCGATTTGTGAATAAAAAGCTTGACCAATTGTATGGTACCGAAGGAATGATTCAAACGGCACAAAATATTGCAGATGATTTTAATATCAGTCGTGAGGATCAAGACAAATTTGCCCGATGGAGTCAGGAGAAAGCTCAAATAGCTCAGGAAAATGGAAGTTTGGCTCACGAGATTGTTCCAGTTGAAATACCACAGCGAAAAGCCGAACCAATCCTCTTCTCTACCGACGAGCATCCCCGACTTTCCTCATTGGAGAAACTGGCCAGTTTAAAATCCATTTCAGGACCAAATGGAAGTATAACAGCAGGAAATGCTTCGGGAGTAAATGATGGTGCTGCAGCAATTTTATTGGCTTCCGAAGAAGCTGTAAAAAGGTACAAACTAACTCCTAAAGTGAAGATATTGGGCATGGCCACTGCTGGTGTTCTGCCTCGAATTATGGGTATGGGACCAGTAAGCGCCACACAAAAAGTGCTTAAACTAACGGGACTCCAACTTGATGATATGGACATTATTGAACTAAATGAAGCATTTGCTGCCCAATCGCTTGGTTGTACTCGTGAACTGGGTCTTGCTGATGATGATCCTCGTATTAATCCTTTGGGAGGCGCTATTGCCTTAGGTCATCCGCTTGGAATGAGTGGAGCCCGCATCACTACATCGGCTTATTATCAGCTCATCAACTCCGATGCTAAATATGCACTTTGCACCATGTGTATTGGAGTTGGACAGGGAATTGCTATTGTACTAGAAAAAGTCTAGAAAATCAATATAAAGTCTTGCCAAGCTTAGTTTTTAGATTTCTATCGTACATGATGATGCTACCTGCTGCAGATACATTTATACTTAAACGAGTATCAAACTTTACCAGGTGATGCGATTTTTCGATTGCAGTTTTGGTTAAGCCATTGTCTTCGGCTCCTAAAAGATACACACAACGACGTGGATGCTTGAATTCTTCCAATTCTACAGCCTTATCATCAAGCTCCACTCCCACCAAAACAGCTCCTTTAGGCAGATGAGCATAAAAATCATCGAAATTATCGTAATGGAAATATGGCATAGCTCCCGTTGCTTTATGTGTATCACAGGCTTGCTTTGCATAGCGTTTACCAACAGTAAATATAAAGCTAGCGCCCATATTCTGGGCTGAACGCCACAACACACCTAAGTTCTCGGGTGTTTTTCCGTTCTGTATACCAATACCAAAAAATCCTTGTTCTAATGTATCTATCATTTGTATTCTGATTTGCGGCAGTAAATATAGAAGTTTATCGGGGAATAGTTCATGAGAGAAATACAGAATCGAACATCTATTTTGTCTCAGCACGCTTTCAACAAAAAAATGCTCCTTAACACAAGTATTGACTCCAGTTCTATTTTTCTTATCAATAAAAAATAATACATTTGCAACGCTTTTGGTGCTCGATTTGCAATCAGCAAATTGGGTTAAAAGGGAATCCGGTGTAATTCCGGAACAGTACCCGCTACTGTAAATCCCATTAATGCTTAGGCATTAATTTTTTCTTAACAGTCATTATCCACTGTCCCGATATTTGGGGATGGGAAGGAGTTAAGAATAGGGAAAGTCAGGAAACCTGCCAACAGTTATTGTTTAATTATTGCTTCCGGGAAAAGAAGTTAATGATGGTTGGTTTTATTTTCAGAATACATTTACCTCATTTGTTCCAGGAATGCATTAGTAAATTTTTACTATGCATAAGTTTTTTTGCATGATGTTAATGCAGATAGTATGTTTTTCCGCATTCTCACAAAAAATTAGCCTTAGTGGCAAGGTGTACAATAACAAAACCAATGAAGGTATTGATTTTGCCTACCTTTATTTGGATGGTTTAAATGTTACCACAACTACTAATAATGGCGGTTTATATAGATTTGATGAACTTAAAAAAGGATCATATATTCTTTCTGTTTCGGTTTTGGGTTACGAAAAATTCAGTCAAACGATCACATTAGATACTGATCCTTATAGCTTTAATATTGCACTTCAACCAAAATCATTTTGCATAGCACCTGTGGTTGTAACAGGAACGGGAACTCATCACAAAATTGATAATACCCCTGTACAAACCGAAATAATTACCAAATCTGATATTACAGATCTTTCGGGAAGAAATATTGAAGAGATCATTTCTGGCATTTCTTCCTCAATAGATTATACCAGAAGCTCTATGGGTTCTAATATCAAGATAAATGGTTTGGGAAGAGACTATGTTCTAGTTCTTGTAAACGGAAAAAGACTTACTGGTGGTGTTGGTGGTTATACCGATTTGAGTCGAATTAACTCAGACGATATTGAGCAAATCGAAGTTGTTAAGGGTGCCTCATCTACACTGTATGGATCAGATGCCATTGCTGGTGTAATCAATATCATCACCAAAAAATTAAAAGGCAAAACAAGCGTGAACTCTAGTTCCAGACTGGGTGCTTATGGAGAATTTAAACAACTAAACAGCTTTGGTTTTAGCAAAGGAAAACTATCGGGGAAAACCACTTTTAATTACAAACAGAAGGCAGGATATCAGCTGAATTCAATGAAGTATAACAACAAATGGGAATCTAATCATGATTTGCCTTTTTTGGTTCATACCTTCTACAAACCAGTAAACAAAAGTAAAGCATATACCATTAGCCAGCTTTTAGAGTACGAGGTAAATCAAAAATTGAGTTTAAATATGGATTTGTCCTGGTACGAAAAAACACTGTACTTTCCATTCAGGGCGCAAATGCACAACTATTACTACAACGACAGGGCTGTATCACTTGGAGGCAAGTACAAACTTAATAAGAATGATTACCTAAGTTTCAGTATTGATGCAGATAACTATTTGTATTATACCGAATATCCATACAAATACAACGAAACCTATATTACGGATTCAGATGTGATTAAGAAAACCTACTATCCGGGCGATCGATTCAAAAATTCGGATGAGGTGAATGTGATTTTACAATGTAAAGGGGTTTTAGGGCTAAACGACAGGCACAAATTGATTTTTGGAAGCGAAGTTAAAGGCGAATACCTCGAAGCCAAATACCGACTAAGCACACCTAATGTAAACTCCTACACTTACTCATTGTATACTCAGGATGAGATGAAACTTAGCAAAAAGTTTGATTTGGTTGTGGGCATTAGAAGTATTTATCATGATAAATCAGGTTTTGCACTAACTCCCAAATTAACCATGATGTATAAAGAGGCTAATTTCACTCACAGGTTTACATACTCAAATGGTTACAAGAGCCCTACTCTAAGAGAATTATACTATTACTATGAAAGTAATCGCATGGGCATGTATCGATTGTACCTTGGAAACGAGGATCTAAAAGCTCAAAAATCACATTATTTAGCTTTATCCAGTGAATTTAGTGCAAATAAGTTTAAAACTGGCTTAAGTGTATACCTGAATCGCCTATACGACAAAATCGATTACAAAATTATTCCCACAACCTACGATCACTCGCGAAGAGGAATTGAAGAAAGCAAAAAGCGCTACAATATTGATGATGCAAGAACTTTTGGTGCAGATTGGCACTTTAGCTACCCAATATTTTCGCAACTCATTTTTAATGGAAGCTACAGCTATGTGTATGCCAGAAATCTAACACAGGACATTAGATTAAATGGTATTTCGGAACACAGTGCTACCTGGAAACTTTCATGGACTGAGAGATGGAAGAAGAAGAAGTTGAATATCAACTTATCTGGTGTTTATAAATCTAACCGATTCTATTTGGAAGAAGACCTTGAGCGTAGTTACGCTGACGCCTATCAACTTTGGAAACTAACATCAAACTTTAGTTTCAGGCAGTGGAGAAACTATAAAATAAGAATCACGGCTGGTATCGACAACTTGTTCAACTATACAGATAACAGGCCATATGGCTCTCATTACGGCACATTAAATCCAGGAAGAACGCTCTTTATAGGATTAGATGTAGATTTTAGTAAATAATCACGAATTCACATTTGAATTCAACTAACAAAATCAATATTAACAAAAACAAAAAAATCAAAATGAATTTAATTAAAAGATCAGCTATCGCTTTATGTACATTGGCAATGGTTTTCACCGGATGTAGTGACGACGACAATGATGACAAAAACAATTTAGGCGACAAAGAAGGTATTCTATTGGTAACTTTTGGTTCTTCTTTCCCAGCACCACAAGAAACATTTAAGAATATCGACAATACAGCAAAAGAACGATTTGCTGGCGAAACAATTCGATGGGGTTATACATCTGACCTTATTATCAACAAATTGCGTCAAGGTAATGGAGAAGGCTCACTAAACGGAACAATTATCGACAATGATACGCCAGAAGAAGCATTGGAAATCATGGTGAAAGATGGGTTTTCAAAGTTCGAAGTTCAATCTTTACATGTTATTCCGGGTGAAGAGTTCGACGAATTGGAAGAGGCAGTTGCTGAATTTAAAGCCAAATATGAAGGCGTGACGGTTAAAGTTGGTCGTCCATTATTAGATAGCGATGCTGATATTAAAGCTGTTGCTGAAATTATGGCTGCTAAATTTGCTACTGAAATTACTGAAGGTCCAGTATTGTTTATGGGACACGGAACTCCACACTCTGCAGATGCTCAGTATTTAAAGCTTCAAAATGAACTTCAAAAAATCAATACTAACTTCTTTGTAGGTACCGTTGAAGGTATTGGTTTTGATGCAGATGAGACTTCAATTTCAGGTATTCTTGCTGAACTTGATAAACTTTCTCCAAAAGCGACCAAAGTTACCATTACTCCATTAATGTCTATTGCTGGTGACCATGCCAACAACGATATGAACGGCAACACAGGTGAAACTGATCCGGCAGAACAATCATGGAAAGAAAGATTAGAAGCTAGCGGTTACACTGTTAATACAGTAATGAAAGGATTAGGTGATTACGATGAAATCAACGCGATTTGGATGGATCACCTTGAAGATGCAGAATAAACTACTACTGACATCATAAATTGTTTAAAAATGGAAGAGGCAGAAATTAAGTTTTCTGCCTTTTTTATTTACCGATATTTTGAGGAAATTCTCACAAATCGATATACAAAGAAAAAGGCCTTCCAAACGGAAGACCTTTCATATCTAAAATCACCTAATTTTCTATTAGATTGCGTCTACAATTTCATTTAATGTAGTTGATGGACGCATAGCTTTAGAAGCCATATCATCACAAGGCATGAAGTAACCACCAACGTTCATTCCATTTATGAAGCTGGACACCAAAAGCAAAGTTACCCTTTCTACCCTATCGCTAATCATAGGAGAAGTATTGTTTTGGGGAGGCGGCATTTTAGTTGGCAAAGAGCTATTTATAAAATACAAATCCTACTTTAATCCTAAAAATTGGTGGAAAGGGAAAGGGGAAAATAAAAGCTAAACAGCTTAATTGCCTTCCCAATGAAATCATTTTACCATTTAAGGGATCACTCATAGATGGTAATCTGCTCTAGAAGAAAACCGACTTGCAAGGCCTAAATTACATTGCTAGCCCTTTTTGCAAGTGGTTTAATGCACAATTTTACCTTTGGTTTGTTAATTGCCACTCAGGAAACGCAGCTAGAAAATTTCCAGGACAATACCCAAGTTAATGTAAGCTTGGCAAAATTGATCTGCACCAAGTATTAAAACTAATACAGACATACATGCAGTATATATCTATTGCTTATGTAAGCAAATTTAATTTTGCCTCAGATAACAAACCCAATGCGAAGTTACCTGTTGAATCGTGATAATATTGATTATAATTCTTAGATTTGGAATCGTGAGTCAAAATAAGTGTACCAGTGCACAAATTAATAGTTATGCGCAAGGATGACCAAAGACTGTATATTGAAAAAAAACTTTAGTGCCATGAATTCAGAAGAATACATAGATAAAAGATTAGTTGACCAAATAAATTGGTATGACAAAAAAAGCATTAAAAACCAGAAAACATTTAGGCTTCTTCGTATCATTGAGATTATTGCGGCTGCTTTAATACCTTTTATTTCTGGAATAACAATTAATAATATTAACAGTGGAGAATTTATCATATACTTTACAAGTTTTTTAGGAGTATTAATAACAATAATCGCAAGTTATATTGCTTTAGGCAATCATCAAGAAAAATGGATTGAATACAGAACTACTTGTGAAAGCCTGAAAAAAGAATTGTTTTTGTTTGAGACTAAGGTTATGCCTTATGATACGGATATTTCATTCCCACTATTGGTAAAAAGAGTTGAAACAATTATTTCAAAGGAAAATACAAATTGGTCAATTTACTCTTTAAACGATAATAGTAAAAAAGAAACCTAAAAACGAAAGAAATGTCAAAAATTTTTATAAGCTATCGGAGGTCAGAGACTAGAGAGTTTGCTGTTAGGATATATGACAGGTTAGTTCTTGAGTTTGGTAAAGACAATGTATTCCTTGACGTAGAAGATATTGAACCTGGTATTATATTTCCAAAAGAATTGGAAAAAGCTTTAAATGATTCAAGAATCATGCTTGTAATTATTGGAAACAATTGGTTGAGTTTAAAAGATAAAAACGGAAATGCAAAGATATTTAATCCTGAAGATTTTGTATTTCAAGAAATAAAAATGGCAATTAATAATGGTGTGAAAATTATACCGGTACTTGTTAATGGATCTAAAATTCCTGATAAACTTGAACTGCCTGAACAAATAAATCAGCTTTCACATAGAAATGCTATTGAAATAAAAAACGACAGTTTTCATATGGATATTGACCGCTTAGTAGAAAAGCTGAGAGGTCCTAATTACCTTTTACTCGGAGTACTAATATTTATTTCAGTATTTATAGGCCGCATAATTTTTATGTTTTTTCGTGAAACCATGACTTCAAGCTCAGAGGAAGCTGTTATCAATATGCTCGATACTCAAAATATTATTCATGGCCTTAGATGGTTGCTAATATCTTTAGCTGTATTGACGGGTATTAAGAAAAGCTTTGGTATTCGTTTCGAACAGATTATTTCGACCTCTGCACTAATTGCTTTGGGAGTCATTTTAGGATATTCAATTAACACTCTGCTCAAAATGTCAGACAATACATTATACAGTGTTTTAAAAGAAGGAATAAAATATAGCTTTATTTCTTTTGGTTTATTATTGGGGCTCAAGAAACGAATATCAATTTCTTGGAAGAACATAATTTTAGTGTTTGGTTCTGTTTTTTTTAGTGGTTTAATAAGTGCCTTAATTTCTTCATATGCATTAAAACCAGTTTTGCAAAATCTGGATATCATTATAGTTAATAGAATAGTTAGACATATTCCATTACTTATTGTAGCGTTGTTAACCATGATTTTATCTAAAAAATATTTTAAAATGAATCGTGTCCAGATATTAAATATGTCAATTTACATATTTCTAGGAGTTATTACTTCAGCAATCTTGATTGACTTAGGAAATCTGGCATTAAGTAAAAATATAATGAGATGGGGACTCACTTCTTCATTCTACTATACTCCGATTATTCTATCAATATTTATGGGAGTATTCAAATTAAATGAAAAACGTAAGAATATAAATCCCAGCGCATAATCCAGTAGGCAGCCGCTAGGCCATAGCCTAGCGGAGAACCTCTCACACCGCCTACCTGCGGGTCTCGTATACAGCGGTTCGTTAAGTTGTGGGGAAGTTTTCTTGTAAATGTAAAGCATTGATTCGTAGCCACGCTTCTTCAATCGATCAAGGGTTATTGTAGTTCCTAGTATTGGACTTTGAGCAATTGACCAACCTCCCATTCCAGAACGAGACCATGCATAGGCTTGACCCTGTTCTACTCCTAAACGAATCAGGTTTTTCCTTTTTCGTTCAGGCTTTTTCCAATGATGCCAGATACAATATCTGAGCCTGTTACGAATCCATCCATCAACACCCTTAAGTTTTACGATCATGCCAGTCATTCGGAAGTTGTTTATCCATGCCGATTGGTTGCGTTACGACACCAAGCTACATGACATTTTCGGATGAGACAAAATGCCCTCTCAAAACACTTACAGTCGCTTCTTTGGCAAGTTTTTACAATGCCACAATACGACTTTTCCCATCATTGCAGAATTGGTTCTTTTCCCAGCTACGAGTCAACAACATAAGCTTGGATATCGCCAGTACTGTTATTACCCAGTCTGGAAAACAAGAAGGCAATAGAGGTTAAAAGCAAGAATGAGTTCTTCCTCAATCCAGTTAGGGCCTCGCATAAGTAATAGTCTTTGTTTTTTGCTTATGTACAAATAGAAAAACTCAGAACAAATAAATATGGTCGGGAATAATCCTATTTCAAAAGAATCTTAACTGCTGGTAAACTCTAATTTTCGTAATCGGCTAAATAACGTGAGTTCGACGTAAAATAAAAATACTCGGAAGTCCTTTTGTGTTTGCGGGTGTAATCTCACCTTCCTTTCATGCACATCTGCCATAATCCATCATCTTTCTGCGCACAAGTTACAAAATTTCGTAAATCGGCACTTCTAACTTATCATTGGTAAGTAGTCCTTTGAAAATTGTCGCCAAAGATCTACACTTTTCCGCTGGCTGCCAATAGCTTGCGTTCGACGACAAGCCATAGGGAAGCGACGACAAGCCTTAGGGAAGTGGCGACAAGAGATAGGGAAGTGGCGACAAGCCATAGGGAAGTAACGACAAGAGATAAAAAAATGGCGACAAGAGATAGAAGCATTGCGACATGAGATTTAGGGATTGCGACAAGTGATGGGGAAATTGCGACAAGAGATAGGGAAACGGCGCCTAGCCTTAGGGATGTAACAACAGTTTACACGCATGAATGGCAGATTCTGTTTATTAAAGCGTGCCTGGTGAAAAAGATTGTGCACTTTAAAATGTATCGAGCCAGTTGTCTCAAACTTTGTACATCTGTTGTTTTAAGCCAAGCGCACCATCTTAAATGTTGTGGTAGTTACTTTTGGCTCGTGCATTTCTTCTTTTGGCTTGTACGCTCCATCCATTTAAGCCCAATTATGCATTAAGGTATTTAACGTGAGTTCGATGTAAAATTCTATCCACAGAAAGTTATATTTGCGATAGATTGGCATTAAAAATTTGGAAAGAATAGCGGGCTATTTTGAGGAATTTTTAATGTGAAGATGTCGTAAAGAGAACTTTCCATTATGTGTTTGCCTGCTTTAGGCATAAATTTCCTCAAATCTTCTTGAAATATCCCGATATTCCTTCGAAAATTTCTACTCAAAATCAGTGCAAACTGTGAACGAATTTTACCTCGAACTCACGTTAATAAACAAATACGGTAATGATTATTTTGATTTTGCAGCTTCCATCAGGCAAAGGAGAGAAAATTATAAACAAAGCAGGGGCAAAGACTTGCGTACTTTTGGATCGCATCCATTCTGACTATCAGGAGAAGCTTTTTTCTCCAAATATTTGCCAGGTCAATCTTTTTAAAGAACTTGTTCCTTAAATTTAATCGTACCAACTAAAACACCATTTGATTGAAGAATAAATCCAGTTCTTTGTTTCAATTGGTATAAAACCTATTTCCTTGAAAACTATCAAAGTAAAAAAATATTCGAATCACAATACCTCTGGTAATCTTCAGATTGTAAGACTTAACGAATACTTGAGTCAACAAGCAATGATTGAAAAAATCCACAGACATCATTTTTACTTCGTATTGGTAATTGAAAAAGGAAGCGGAAAACATGATATCGATTTCATCAGTTACGACATAAACAACTATTCCGTCTTTTTGTTGCGACCTGGCCAGGTACATTCAATAAAGCTTAATAAAGGAAGTAAAGGGTTTCTTGTAACATTCGACAAGGCGTTTTATACTCCTACATTTCAAGTTGCTTTTTTCGAACATACATTTCGACAAAATGTTATCTCGGTAGGCTCAGAATCTCTTCGGCAAATAAAACAAGTTTTAAATGAAGTTTTTTCTGAGTACAACAGGCGTTTAATCGGCTATAAAGAAGCCATTAAAGCCCATTTTGATGTACTATTTATTCTGCTTTATAGAAATGTTGATATGCTTGCCGCACCAAAAGTTTCTTTTGAACTAGATATTTTTGAACATTTTTTACAACTGGTAGAAACTCACATTGCACATTATAAAAAGACTGAGTTTTATGCGGAAAAACTAAATGTTAGTACTTATCAATTGAATGCAATAACTAAAAAACTAGCGGATAAAACCTCTACTCAAGTCATTACAGATCAAATTATACTTGAAGCCAAAAGAAACCTATTGGCAACAAGCCTACAAATTAAAGAAATTGCCCATATACTCGGATATGAAGATCATTCCTATTTTATTCGTTTTTTTAAAAAGCAAACCCAATTAACTCCAAAGGCTTTTCGGGAATTGCATTGTGCCGCTTTTATTATGAAATAAGCCTCAGTTTTATTTCATAATAAAACTGGTATTAATCGTCCTTTCGTTTCCTTAATTTGTCCTACCAAGCAGTCTTTAATCTGTCGTATTTTTATCAAAAAAAATAAAAATATGAACTTCTTATTTCAGACTATTTTAATTGGCATTGGTGCCACCATATTCATGGATGTATACTCGCTTGTTTTAAACATCTTTGGAATCAAAACCTTAGATTACAGATTTGTTGGCCGATGGATTGGACATTTTTTTAATGGTAAGTTTTGTCATGCTGCAATCATCAAAACCACTCCTGTAAGATACGAGCAATTTATTGGTTGGACTGCACATTACATGATAGGAATTACATTTGCTTTTGCTTTGGTATTGATTTTTGGAGAACAGTGGTTGCAATCTCCCAACTTAGCACCAGCATTAATCATTGGAATAGTTAGCATAGTTTTCCCTCTCTTTCTCATGCAGCCAGCATTTGGTTTGGGCTTTGCTTCCTCTAAACTACCCAATCCTTTAAAAGCAAGATTAATGAGCTTGGCAACTCATACCGTTTTTGGTTTCGGATTATTTTTATCGGCCCGATTGCTTTGCATGGCGTTTTAGTAATAAGCCCCAAACCTCTGGCACTGGTTAATATTAAACGTGAGTTCGACGTAAAATTCTATCCACAGAAAGTTATATTTGGGATAGATTTGCATTAAAAATTTGGAAAGAATAGCGGGCTATTTTGAGATATTTTTAATGTGAAGATGTTGTAAAGAGAACTTTCCATTATGTGTTTGCCTGCATTCGGCATAAATTTCCTCAAATCTTCTTGAAATATCCCGATATTCCTTCGAAAATTTGATAAAATTTCTACTCAAAATCAGATCAAACTGTGAACAAATTTTACGTCGAACTCACGTTATTAATGTTTTTTTAATTGTAGGTTAAAACAACACATCCACCACATAAGTATTTTAGAGCTGGTTTTAGCCTTAAACAGCATGAAGAACAGCGATTCTATTGACAGCAAGTTGTGGATTAAGATTACAAATGACGATGAAAAAGCTTTCGGTACTGTCTTTGATAAATATTTCTCGCCTCTTTGCAAGTATTCATTTCAAATCGTAAAAGAGCTTGAACCAGCCGAAGAGGTTGTTTCTGATGTTTTTGTGAAGCTATGGTTGAACAGGCATACCATAAAGATAGAAACTGACCTTAAATCTTATTTGTTTCGTGCTTGCAAAAATACTGCACTTAATTACCTTCGAAAAACGAAAAACAACATTAGTCTGGATGAAATAATTGGGAAAGAGTTGATGTCTGTTATAAACACTGATTCCGACTTGATACATAAAGAAGTTTGCACCCAAATTCAACAAATGTTGGATATGCTTACACCCCAGCAAAGTTTGGTTTTGAAATTGCATAAACTGGAAGGCTTAAGCCAGCAGGAAATTGCCCAGAAACTTTCCATCTCAATAAAAACAGTACAGAACCACATCTATTTAGGCCTTTTACATCTTACCAAGCAATTGGCTTCGCGCAAGCATGAGTTTTACCTTTTTGTTATTTTAATGTTATCTGCTTAGCCTCTCAACTCCTTGTCTTTTAATGATTTTTTAACCTAAAGAGCCGGGAAGTTTTTTTGTTCCTCGTGTCTTAAATACAGAGTAGCTTATCTGGCAAATCAGAAATAATACGAAAAACAGGAGTTCGATTGTAAAAAAGATCTGACCCCAATACTATATCAAACCAATTGAAATAGGTAATGGTAAAATTTTTAGTTTCTGTTCTATAGCGAAATATACAAGATTAGAACATAGCAGAGTTCGCTTGTATTTTTTTAGTGCGGCTATAGAAGAAAAGCTAAGATCTATATGAATGATTTTTTTGTATTAGGATTACAATTAAAAAAAATACGTGAAATCAACTTAAGAAGCTTATGTCAAAAAAAGACAAAGAACCTGATATGAAATTCAATTACGACAGAACGAGGAAGCGGGTTATTCGAGAAATTCGTAAGTACGAACCATCCTTTACAATGGGTCAGAAAAAAGAAAACTTGATCTTGAGATTGAATAGTAACATTTATAAGCTGACTGCCATTCTTATAATTGCTATTGCTTTAGGCAGTGCAATCTATAAGCAAAACAAGACAAAAAATATGAATTCTGCACTTGCGGTACAGTATTATACTACAAAACCAGGTGAAAACTTAAAGTGTACACTCTCCGATGGTTCAGTAATCCGCTTAAATGGGGGTTCAAGCATACAATTTGCCAAAAAATTTACAAGCGAAAAAAGAGAAATTAAAATTACGGGCGAAGCTTACTGTATAATTGCAAAAGACAAAAAGCGTCCTTTTGTTGTTGATCTTGGTGATTATAAAGTTGAGGTGCTTGGAACAACATTTAATGTTAATGCCTATCAAGAGGATCAATGTATTTCGATTGCTCTTGTCGAGGGAAAAGTTAAAGTACACCAAACCAAAGATGAGCAGATACTTCTAAAGCCCGAGGAAATGGTAACATTTGACAAAAAAACTCAGGAACATGTAAAATCGAGATTTGATGTTGAGAATGTAACGGGATGGAAAAATAAAGTTTTCGTATTTGATAATGTGCCAATACTTGAGGTGTTAAAAAAGTTGGCGCGAAGATATGGGGTGACTTTTAAAACTGAAGGACTTGAGGGTACAAAAATCCGCATCAATGCAAAATTTGCAGATGAATCCTTGGCAACTATTCTGAAAGCTATTTCATATGGTACCGAATTAAAATTTGAGGTAATAGAAAACAACCTAGTAAAAGTGCAAATAAAATGAACAAAACCTGAAGCCTATGATAAAATAGCTTGCGAAGAAACACAAAGAATAAAGATACTTAGTATGTCCCGGGAACTTGAGAAAGTAGCAGTTTCTCAAGCCCCATTTGGACATTGTGTCTTAATAATATCAGAAGTATTAAATAACACAACTCAAAATTATGAAAAAAAAATTTATTAGAAAATTAATTACAATGTCAATTTATAGCCTTATCATACAATTTGTATGCGTTGCAAGCCTATTTGCTTCGACAACCGGAAGTGGCCAAAACATTGAGAAAATTGAATTGAATCTGGAAAACCATAATTATTCATTGAAGAATTTTTTCAAGCTTGTAGAAGAACAATCGGACTACAATTTCTTTTATGTAGAAGGGGAAATTGATGTAACAAAAAATTATACACTTAGTTCTGATTCGCAAAACTTGAAAGAGATGCTTCAAGAAGTAGCGAATCAGGGATCATTGAGATTTAGAATTGTTAATGATATAATTGTTGTGAAAAATTCAACAAGATCGAAGACAAAAGTGCTTGTTGCTAAGCCTAAGTCAATCAATATCCATGGTAAAGTTGTCGATTCAAAAGGAAATCCACTACCATTTGCCAGTATAGTTATTGATGGTAAAAATCATGGAACACTTTCCAATGCCAATGGGATCTTCAATATTGATGCACCTGAGGGGACTTGTACAATTTTGGTGCATTATCTTGGTTATAAGGATAAAAAAATCACACTTGATGTTTCGGATGCAACAAAAGAAGTAAACATTGTATTGGAAGAAGAATCAACCAATCTTGGCGAGGTTATCGCTTATGGAAAATTAACACGAGGTCAGGCAAAAGCGCTGAACATTCAAAAAGTTTCAAAAAACATCAAAAATGTGGTTGACCTTGAATTGTTTGCTAAATATCCAGACATAAGTGCTGCCGAAACAGTGCAACGTTTGCCCGGGATTTCAATTACCCGCGACCAGGGAGAAGGTGAGTTTGTTCAGATTCGCGGTGTTTCGGAGCAACTGAATTCACTTACAATGAATGGACAAAAAATGCCAAGTGTTGAGCCGGATGCAGGTCGTACAGTTGGTCTTGACTTGGTACAGTCCTATTTAATTCAGTCCATCGAAGTTACCAAAGCATTAACTCCGGATATGGAAGCAGATGCAATCGGAGGAATGGTGAATTTTCAGCTTCGCGAAGCATCAAAGCAATCTGAATTCGAACTTTCAATGGGCTATGGTATCAACCAGCAAGAGTCGGAATACAGAAACTGGGGACGTTCAATCGTTTCGTTATCCGGGATTGGTGGAAAACGTTTTGCCGACAATAAATTTGGGATATTGTTAGCCGCCTCTTATTATAAAACAGACAAAGGTTCGATGTTTAATTCCCGTAGATTTGCAGATCAGAACCAGAATGTGCTGAACCGTAGGAGAACTACAGATTATGATGTAAACAGGGAGCGTTTTGGCTTGGTAGCGAATCTCGATTTTACACCAAACGAAAACCACAAATGGGTTCTGACTTCAAATTACAATCGCTACAAGGATGATGAGATCAGGCAACAGGCACGTTATACTTGGGACAACCAACGTGAAGAACGCAGAACGCGTAACCGATTGGAGGATCAGAAAATCTTTTTTAACATGTTAAAAGGGGAACATCAGTTTAATCAGGTTAAAGCCAATTATATCATTTCCTATTCAAAAGGAAATGAAGACCTTCCAGACAGGACTGAATTTAGGTACCGAAGGACAGTAGAGGCACTTGCAGACTTAAGCCGTGATGAGCAAGATGCTTTATCGGCAAACTCCACTTTTGGCGACAATACCCCCTTTACATACAGCCGCGTAGGATTCGAACCGCGTTTTACTGAAGAGTCAAATGCGACTGGTGGATTTGATGTGGAATTCCCACTTACAAAAGACGATAAATCCTTGATAAAAGTTGGAGGAAAGTTCAGAAAGCTGGAACGTGAACACAGAAGTGGTTCTTTTAGACCAAAACCACTTGATGGTGCTCAAATAAGACAATTTCAGGAAGGTGAGTTTCCGTTCCCGAATCTGAGTTTTACAGATGCCGAGTTTGCAAGTCTTGGTTTTGATTTATCACCAGCAGATATCAATCTGGATGAAGAAACAGATGGTTACGATGCCAGCGAGAAAGTATTGGCAGGTTATGTGATGAACACAACCCAATGGTCAAATAAATTTTCGACTGTAGCAGGTTTGAGATTTGAAAACACAAAAACAGATTATACGAGTACCGAAAATGAATTGAAGGGAGAAGGTAGTTATTTAAATATTCTTCCTTCGATACATTTCACTTATAAGTTAAATGAGAATAACCAAATTCGTTTGGCTTACAGTACTGGTTTAAGTCGCCCCGATTATACCTCATTGATCCCTTACAATAATGTAGGAGCCGAAGAAATAAGGCGTGGAAACGAAGATCTTGAACCAATTACTGCCAGTAACTTCGATTTGATGTTTGAGAAATACACAAACAAACTTGATTATTTTAGTTTCGGTGCTTTTGCCAAGCTTATAGAAAATCAGATCGTTACTTCTCAGGTTGGCATTGAAGACGGATTACCTGTATTCAGCCCAACAAACGGTGCTTCCGCCAAAGTTTTTGGGCTTGAGTTTGGGATGAATAAAAACTTGACTTCTGTTGGTCTTCCGTTTTCGATAAATGCAAACTATACATTTACAGAGACAAGTGCAGATTATGGTGATGATCGTGACGACCTTCCTTTGACAAATAGCCCTAAGCATATGGGAAATTTATCCTTGCTTTATAACAACGATAAAACAGGCTTTTTTGCTGTTTTAGGTGGAACATACAGACATTTTGTTTTCAACAAGTTTGAGAATACCAATGCTGCGGCCGATGGAAACGAAGAAATATGGTTGGATAAAACCTTGCATATGGATATGTCTTTGGGCTATAAAATAAATGATAAGATCAGCCTAAAATTACAATTGAACAACCTTACAAATGAGTCAAATACCGAGGTAAGTGGAAAACCTTCGGAAGATTCTTCGAAATGGACTGAAACAGAGAGTTACGGGATATCAGGCCTATTTGTAGTTGAATTAAAGCTGTAAAACATCGATAGTTATTTCTATGCTCCGGCAGTCGTTTTTTATGCTGCCGGAGTTCCATATAATACCATTTCATATGAGCAGGAATATTATTTATATTTTAATAACGAGTGCAGTATTCGTGTTTATTCTGTCTACAACTTATTCATCAGATGCCCAGAGCACAAAAGCTAAGCTCATAAAAGAATATCATGTTAAAAAAGCAAGGCAGGCAGTGGCAACAGATGTTGACAATTTCTACGTAATTAACAATAGCAATATTGCAAAATATAGGAAAGTTGATGGCAAATTGGCAACAGAATGGGAAGATAATGATTCAATTATCCACCATTTAAATAGTGGGATAATTATTGAAGGGAAGCTTTATTGCTGCAACTCCAATTACCCAAAATCGCCCATGGCTAGCTCCATTGAAATTTTCGATCCGCAAACATTAAAGCACATCGGAAACCATAGCTTTGGGATTTTTAATGGGTCGGCTACCTGGCTCGATTTTTACAATGGTTATTGGTACGTAGTGTTTGCCCATTATACTGGCAGAGGTAACGAAGCAGGCAAGGATAACTCATGGACAAGGATGGTGAAGTTTGATAAAGAGTGGAGACAGCTTGAGTCGTGGATATTTCCGGAAAAACTTGTGAGCAGATTTGGCACAAAAAGCAGTTCTGGAGGAAAAATACTTGAGGATGGCAGGATATTATGTACTGGTCATGATAATTACGAAATCTATGAGCTATGCTTTCCTAAAAAAGGTTATGCTTTAGAGTGGATTAAAACCATTCCTGTTGCTTCCTTTGGACAGGGAATTGCCTACGAAAAGAAAAATGATCAGGAACTGATCTATGGAATAGTAAAAAAAGAAAACAAGGTAGTAGTTTCTATAATTTCCGAAACTTTTCATTAAAACAATTACTTCATTTAAAAATGAGATCGCCTCAAACACAAATTGAGCTGATCTTTTTTATCTCTCATTCTTCTATTTTATCATGAGTTCGATAGAGAGATTTAATATTGAACAAACGCCTTTAAATCTGATGTTAGAATCTTCTCAATTTCTGAAAATTGATCCTTTGGTGTTTTGGTGAACAGCATCCCAAAAATAGGGTAGGTTTTATAATCTACCTTCCTCAACTCCAAGGGGTGAATAAATTTATCAAGCAAGGCATCGTAATCGAACTTTACAATCTTCTGCGAAGGAATTCCAGTTGAATTGTCTAATATGATTAGAGAGTAAATCTCATCATCCATCTCTTTTAAAACCTGATTCCAATCTGGTTTGATATTTTTTAGAAAACAATGATAAGGATTCAACTTGCTTGCAAAATAAGTTAGGTCGGCAGTAGTACACCAGCCACCAAATCGCATAGGATTCACTTCAATAGGAACCAATAAGCCGTTTTCATCAACTCGTACCTCAATGTGAACCGGAAAATTTTTCAATTTGGCTTCATTACCCAAGGCTTGAGCAAAATTAGTAAAGGATTCAAGATATGTATTTATCGTTTCCTTTGATGTATAGTACACCCTATCACTAACGTCGGTATCACAAGAAAACAGATGCTTCGAGATCCCCAATACACTTGTCTTTCCTTCTTCATCAAAGAAAGCATCAAAAGCAAACTCCTCCCCTTCAATAATCTCCTCTATCAGAAAACTGGAAGCATTTACCACCTCGATTGGAAATATGGATTTGGCCTCGGCAAATTCGTCTTTAATTAACTGTTTAACATGTGTCCAATCTTCTGCATTTAAAACCTTATGAACGCCTAAACTTAAGAATCCAACTGCAGGTTTAATGATAAAAGGCATTGGCAGTTCCTCCAAGTTTAACTCGTCCATTTCTTTTAAAGTCACCTCACGGAAAAAGAAGTTAGGATACATTTTTTGAATCAACCTTCGGAATTCAACTTTGTTTTTAAACACATTAATGTAGTCTGGTAATTTTGTAAAGCCCAGATTCTTGACTACCCAATTAATTGAGTTTTCGGAATTTGTATACAACTTGCTATTCGAATCGTTTTTAAAAGACTGAATAATTTCTTCAGCACCAATTAGACTTAACTCACCTTGTTCTGTAATATTTCCAGTATCCAATACAGGAAAATTATACTTTATAATGGTTTCTTTTAAAAATTTAGAAACGTATGGTTTATCCAATAAAATCATATATTGCGTAGTGTTTGTTCTTCATCTTATTCACATCGCAAAGCTACTAAGAATGCTTTAATTTATGAGTTTAGCTTTCAATTTTAAGCTGGTTCAGTTCCCTTTACAAAGGATATCAGTATTAGCCTAAATAAATTCTGCTCCCATAATAAAACTGGCATTATAGCAATTGATTTCTTACATTTCAGAATCGAAATCATAACAAAGCTTAGATTGTGAAAAACAAAATTCTCATTGCTTATTCTATTCCACATCAAGGACTTTCGGAACTTGAAAAAAATTTTGAACTGATCTATCCCGAAAAGGAATTCTTTTCGATTGATGAATTAGTTGATCGAATTCCTGATTGTGTGGCCTTGCTTTCCATTTTTAACAAAGCTGTTCCCAAAGAAGTAATCGAAGCAGCAAACAAGTTAAAAATTATTAGCAATTACGGAGTTGGCTTTAATAATATTGATATTGAAACTGCAAGTAAGAAAGGAATTGTGGTTTGCAACACACCTGAGGCT
This sequence comes from Marinifilum sp., assembly GCF_965230805.1. Classification (NCBI taxonomy): domain Bacteria; kingdom Pseudomonadati; phylum Bacteroidota; class Bacteroidia; order Marinilabiliales; family Marinifilaceae; genus Marinifilum; species Marinifilum sp. The sequence continues at coordinate 1,076,209 of NZ_OZ246019.1, forward strand.
GTTTGCGAACCTACTGCCGAACTTTGTTTGGCACTAATTCTTTCCCTTTCAAGAGGCATAGCAAAATGTGATTATGGATTAAAATCCAATCCTGATTTTGAGTGGGGCGTAATGAGAAATCTGGGAACAGGATTACAAGGAAAAACTCTTGGAATTATAGGCATGGGAAAAATTGGCAAGTCAATTGCTAATAAAGCAGAGGCTTTTGGAATGAAAATCGTTTACCACAATCGCAATAAGATTCAAGGCTCATCCTATCAATATCTTGAATTTACAGAATTGCTTGGGCAGGCCGATATTCTATCCTTAAATTGTCCGTTAACCGCAACAACTCATCATTTGATAGGAGCAAAAGAATTGGGTTTGATGAAAGAATCTGCATTATTAGTTAACACCGCCAGGGGATCTGTTGTAAACGAACAAGAGTTGGTTGATGCTTTAAAAGAAAGACAAATTGCAGGTGCTGCATTAGACGTGTTTGAGCATGAACCAACAATTCATCCCGACTTATTAAAAATGGATAATGTACTTGTGGTTCCGCACATTGGAACTGCAACCATAGAAACCAGAATAGAAATGGGAAAAGAGGCAAGCGAAAATATCATTTCCTATTTAATGAAGAAAATAGAAAAAAATCGAGTGAATTAAATCGTATTAATCATTGAACTTTAATCATTGAGAATTATATGTTACTGGCTATTGACATAGGAAACACAAATATAGTTTGTGGATTATCGGAAAACAATCACTGGACAGAGGAGTGCAGAATTCATACCGTTGCCAATAAAACTTCGGACGAATACGAAGTAATTTACAGGACATTATTTGCCAGCAGAAATGTTGATCTTAGGCAAGTGGACCGAATTGTGGTAAGTAGTGTAGTACCTTCTTTAATTCTGCCAATTTGCGAAATGATTAAAAAGTTATTTGGCAAAGAGCCACTGGTTGTAGGCTCCGAAATCTATCCTAAACTGAATATTGGCATTAAAAACCCTTATGAAATTGGCACCGATTTGGTTGCAAATGCAGTAGCAGCACACAACAAATATAAGGGCAATTGTATTGTTGTTGATTTTGGCACTGCTTTAACTTTTACTGCCCTTAAGGCGGATGGTAATTTACTGGGTGTTAGTATTGCTCCCGGATTAAAAACAGCAATGGCATCGCTATCGCAAAATACGGCAAAACTTCCGAATGTTGATATTGCAATTCCTCCCTCGTGCATTGGTAAAAACACAACTCATGCCCTGCAAGCCGGTATTGTAATGGGATACAAAGGATTGGTTGAATATTTATTGCAGGAAATAAAATCAGAACTCGAAGGCAACACAACAGTAATTGCAACTGGAGGCATTTCCAAACTGATGCTCCCAATCGTCGAGAGTTTCGATTATCACGAACCAAGCCTAACCCTTGATGGCTTAAAAATCATTGGAAACCTATTCTATAAACAATAATGCCTGTATTATTACCTATAACGTGAGTTCGACGTAAAATTCTATCCACAGAAAGTTATATTTGCGATAGATTTGCATTAAAAATTTGGAAAGAATAGCGGGCTATTTTGAGGAATTTTTAATGTGAAGATGTCGTAAAGAGAACTTTCCATTATGTGTTTGCCTGCTTTCGGCATAAATTTCCTCAAATCTTCTTGAAATATCCCGATATTCCTTCGAAAATTTGAGAAAATTTCTACTAAAATCAGATCAAACTGTGAACGAATTTTACGTCGAACTCACGTTACCTATAAGCAAGTATAATAACTGAAACAATTATGGCTTTAGAAATCGAAAGAAAATTTTTGGTACACCAAAATCGCCTGGTACTGCCTAAAAAAGGGAAGCAATTAATTCAGGGATACATATGGAGTGATCCTGAAAAAAGCTTGCGAATACGCATTAGCGACCAACAAGCCTTTTTAACCATTAAGGCTGGTAATGACATTCTGAATAGAACCGAATTCGAATATGATATTCCGCTAAACGATGCAAAAGAGCTATTGTTATTGTGTGATGCTAAGATTGAAAAAACAAGATATTTAATCGAACATCACAAACACATTTGGGAGCTTGATGTTTTTCATGGTGCTAATAATGGTTTAATTGTGGCTGAAGTTGAATTATCCTCAGCCGATGAACAAATACAATTCCCGGATTGGATTGCACAGGAAGTAAGCAATGATCCTAAATATTTAAATGTTTCCTTAATTAAAAATCCGTTCGTGAAGTGGTGATTCCAATAGATAAGAAAAATTCCTGGCCGGGGTAATCTCCGGCCTAACGGCTTTATAAATGCACTCCTGAATTTTGGTTCTTACATCCATTTCCATCAATTTTGAATTCGTTTCGTCCGGACAAATTCTGTTCGATAGAAAGATGTATAGCAAATCGTATTCGGGATCAATCCAGAGCATTGTTCCGGTAAATCCTGTATGCCCATAGCTCTGTAAAGAAGCCAAATTACTTGTCGGTCCATTTTTATTTGCAGGATCTAAAAAAGGTTTATCAAATCCTATTCCTCTTCTGTTTTTCCCATTTGGATAGGCACGGGAAGTAAACTGTTTTACAGTTTCTGGTCCAATATAGATTTCGTTTCCATATTCGCCCTTTTGCAAGAACATTTGTGCAAGTTTTGCTAAATCGCCGGCATTACCAAACAAACCTGCATGCCCGGCTACACCACCCAGCATTGCTGATATAGGATCATGTACATATCCTTTTATCCATTGTTTTCTGAAAAACTTATCGTTTTGAGTTGGAACAATTCTATCCAAACCAAATCTTTTTGTAGGTTGATAGCCTAAACTTCCGGCTCCCAGCTGACGATAAAAGTGGCGATTCGCATAACGATCAATAGGTTCTCCTGATCTTTCTTTTATCATTTCTCCCATCAATATAAAACCTAAATCACTGTATTTGTAAGCATTGGACTTTCGATAATCCGAATCTAAAATTCCTTTCAAAATCGTATCCCTATAGCTTTTGGTGATATAAAGACTTTTAGCAACTTTCTCAGAAAAAACATCCGATTTCACTTTGGAAAAGATCCCTTTTTTGAATTTGTAATTTGTATTGATATACAAATTCTTTCCAAGCTTTAAACTATACTGTCTGGAATACCTTCTGCTAAACAAACTTCCTTGGAAGCTGGAAGAATCAATTGCTTCCCAATGAAAAGGCTTCCAGCTGAGCAAGCGTGCCTCATGAGCCAAAATCTTTCTCAACACCAAGCTGTCTTTGTTCGAATCCTTAGCCTCTATTAGATACTCTCCCAATTTCGAATCGATATTAATCCATCCCTCATCGGTCATTTGCATGATTACCGGTAAGGTAGCTGCAACCTTTGTTATGGAAGCCAAATCATAAATATCAGGATTTCTTACAGGTCTTTTTCGGGCATAAGTATGATGCCCATAGGATTTATTGAATACCACCTTTCCCGATCGGGCAATTAATACCTGACAACCTGGAGTTGCTTTTTCCTTGATTGCATTTTCTGCAATGGAATCAATCACATTCAGTTTTAAAGTACTCAAACCAACTTGCTCGGGCAATGAGTAACCTAAACGATTGTGAGCTGTTTCAAATCCAGTTCCAACAGGAAACTCTCCATTAATCGATACCGGTAGTTTTCCTTTGGCAGCCAATCCACCAAACACAATTTGCGCTGAAGCCATTTGCGATTCTCTACTATCTTGATAGGATACCAAAATGGCATCTAAATCATCCAGATTCTTATACTTATCCAAGGCATAGGGATTGCCAAACAAATCAAAAATTACCTTTTTGTCCTTTGCTATATCAGATAACAACTCGATGCTTTGTTTTGTAATTCCAAAATTCCTGGATGGCCGTTGGTCTGTATCATGCATACTTACCACCAGCAAATTGTATTGATCCAGCTTCTCTTTTAAAATCTCAAAATGCTCTTTGGATGCATCTTTTTCTATTTGATAGAAATCAATATCTGTATACCTTCCCAAATACTCCTGATATCGGTTACGAATAGAAGCTCCCATAGCAATGGAAGCTACCTTTAAGGTATCTAATCTTTTTAAAGGAAGTAAGCGATTGTTGTTTTTCACCAATGTTATTGCCTGTTCTGTAAGTTGACGCCTTAAAATAAATCCTTCCTGCGTATTTAGCCCGGACCAAAGTCTATCTATATCCACTTTATGATATTCATTCAAGCCCAGCCAATACTTTGCAAGAAGAATCTTCCTACATTTTTGATTGATACTTTCCCAAGAAAGATCACCATTAGCGATGGATTTTCTGATCTCTTGAAGCGCTTTTTCCACATCCTCGGTAAACAGCAGAACATCGTTTCCTGCCTGAAGCGATTTTGCATCAACAACACCTTTATCGTGATATTTTCGAATTCCCTTCATATTAAGGGCATCGGTAAATACCAATCCTTTAAATTTCAATTCCTTTTTCAACAGATCTGTTACAATTGCCGACGACAATGTTGCTATTTTCTCATTCTTATCAAGAGCCGGAACATTAAGGTGCGAAATCATCACGCCTCCCAGGCCTTGGGCTATTACTTTTTTAAAAGGATACAACTCCACCGAATCCAATCTGGATCTTGAATGATCGAGCAAGGGAAGATCTACATGCGAATCGGTATCAGTATCTCCATGCCCGGGAAAATGCTTTCCAACTGCTATCACGCCGGCACTTTGTAATCCATTTACAAAAGCATATGATTTATTCGCAACATTGTACCTGTCTTCTCCAAACGATCTGCTATTAATTACAGGATTAGATGGATTATTATTCACATCCATTACAGGAGCAAAATTCACATGCACTCCTAATCTTCTGCACTCTTTCCCTATTTGCTTTCCCAAGCGATAAATCAGGTCATTATCCTGAACTGCACCCAGCATCAATTGCCTTGGATAACTAATGGTCTGCTTCAACCTCATTCCAAGTCCGGTTTCAGCATCCATTCCAATCCACATAGGAACTTTAGATAAACTTTGGTACCAATTGCACAATTCTGCTTGTTTATCTGGTTCACCATGAAAAAAGATAATCCCCCCAACTTGATAAGTGTCTATTAATTTAGCAATGCGTTCTGTCTCGCTCTTACTTTTATTAGAGTAGGCCGCAATCATAAACAATTGCGTAATTTTCTCATCCTCACTCATTGTATGAAGAACAGAATCAACCCATTGGTTGGATTGATTCAACTGATCAACCAAGAGGTATTGATCTTGCACATAGTTTTGAGCTGAAACTGATAGATTGAATAAATAAACTAAAACAAATAAAAGAATCCTTTTAGGAGATAATATATAATGCATAAATAATTTCTTAATCCTGTTTTCCTCGATAAATTAACGATTGGTCAATGAAAGTATTTTTCATCGACAGCATCTTCATAAGCCTTTATTGATTCATCGGGATTTACGATTGTAGAGTCAAATGATAATCATTTAAATTTACAACTGGTATAACAAAATTATAAAACGCCCATGAATAAAGAGAATGATTAATCACTAAAATAAATGGATTTGTAAACTTTTACATGAAAAAGATATCCCATACAAAAAAAGGGGCCAAGCCCCTTCACAATTACTTACAACTAAAACCATATTAAAAAACTTGAATCCAGGATCGAACCAAACGAAATATGAATCACTAGATTGAAAAGTTTTTTACCGTATTCGAAAACAAAATTATTTCTCTAAATCAAAAAAAGCAAGTGTCAAGTTTGCCAAGTTTTCCAAATTGAGCATAATACCAGATGTTTCAGTTTGCAATTAAAATCAATTTTGGATTTATTGATTTGCATTAAAATTTAAAGGTCATTATCCTTTAATGAAAGTCCAAATTGGAATATTCCCATTCATATTGATTTAATAAGCGATCACAAATTTTGAGCGAAATTCTGATAAAGAATAATTTATCAGTCGTTTAGATTCGTAATCGGTATCATTTCAAGAATCCACAAAACCTAATTGCCGGCTTCAATCAACAATACCAAAACTCTAAGAATGTGTGTTTCTGCTATTTTGATTTGTCTTGCGAAATGGTTATTTTAAGACAAAGCCAATCCAAGTAAAAACCCCTAAAACCGATTCCTATGAAAAAGATATTCTGCACATTTATTTTACTTTCCGCGGTAGTTATTGCAATTGCACAAAATCATGCCGAAAAACAACTTATTATCAATGATCAAGCCGCATTAAAGTTAACCGCCTGCGTTCAAGTTGCTCCTGACAATTACAATAAGCTTAAGAATTGGGTTCTTTCAACTGAAGCTGTTGAATTAAAAATGCTCAACACAAACTCCGGAGAAGCCAGAATTAAAGGAAATAGTTTAATCTATTTGAGTAGGAAGCAATCGAGCTTTCAAACCAAAATGTACTACACTATAAGTTTGAAAGAACAAAACAATCAGTTGCAAATTGAAATTAAAGATGTATACTATCTTTCCTTGCCTGTGTATGGAAAACAGGGAACTCCTTCGGTGATCTCTTATCCTTCGGATTGGTTCTCGAAAGAGAAACTCTATAAAAAATCAGGCAAAGAGCGTTACCTCAATTCGCTTGTAAAGCAGAACACAATCGATAAAATGAATGAAATCATGAACTCAGCTTTGGCTTTTTTGAATTAGAGGTTTCAACACTAATCGTTCACTACCTTAAATTCAGTTCTCCTGTTTAAAGCCTTGCCTTCTTCGCTATGGTTATCAGCTATCGATTTGCCGGAGCCAAATCCTTTGTGCAGCAATCGCTCTTTTTTAATTCCTTTGGCAATCAGGTAATCGCACACTGCTTTGGCTCGATTTTCCGATAATTTTAAATTGTATTCTTCCGATCCTGTATTGTCGGTATGCCCCGATATCTCAACAATCAAATCCGGGTTCTGATTCATTAGATTGAAAAGGATAGCCAATTCAATTTCTGACTTTGGCAGAATTTCCCATGAATCGCTGTCAAAAAACACATTTCGAAGAACAATTTCACTTCCTTTAAGCAGTTTCTGAAGGCCAATATTCAATTCCTGCGGCTGATTCTTTTTCCGATTCTCCAAAAGCGAAAAATGATCGGAATAAAACAAATAGCCCTTGCTCTCAACAGCTAATAGATACTCTTTTCCGGCAGGCAAACACACCAGATATTTCCCATTTACCCGATCCGAATGAATTCGGGCAATCGTATCCTTCGAACTCAAATCAATTAATTGCAAAGCAGCATATAGGTTTTCTTTGCTGTGCTTATCGTATATCTTCCCTTTCAGCCACGAAACCATTGGGGGTTGATGTTCTTTGGGCAAATCAAACACAAAAATATCCTTTCCTTTTCCCTCCATTCTGTTGGATGAAAAGTAAGCCTTATCGCTTTTTGCATTGATCACCATTCCCAATTCCTCACCATATGTATTAATCGGATATCCCAAGTTCTCTGGCTCAGACCACTTCCCATCTTCCCGAAGCCTTAGTTTAAAAAGATCGTAAGATCCCATGCCCGGCAGTCCATCCGAAGCGATTACTAAATACTGATTGCTGGCATGAATAAAAGGCGACATTTCATTGTTTGCGGTATTAAAATCCAGATTCACAGGTTTCGACCACCTTTGTCTTCCATCCGCTAAGCTTTCCAGCAAATCCGATTTCCAAATGTCCATTTTTCCTTTACCGCTCTTTCGATTGCTCACAAAATAAAGCACTCTCCCATCGGCCGAAATACTTGGCTGAGCCTCCCAAGCTGCCGTATTTATGGTAGAACCTATATTTCTGGGCTTCGACCAATTCTCACCCTCACGAACCGAATAATAGATATCGCATCTGCCTAATCCATCTTTTCTGCCACAAGCAGTAAAATACATGTATTGTCCGTCGGCTGTTATGGATTGCGCCCCTTCGTTACTGGTAGTATTAATAGTTTCCGATAAGCCTTTTGCCGGCCTCCAAAGCCCTTCCTCTTTTACGGATATCCAAAAATCCTCTTGCAGCTTTAGTTTTACTGGCGTAGATTTTTCGGCCGCACTCAATCGGGTGAACACCAGAACTTCCTCATCGGCAGTTAAGCTGGGCCAATATTCATCATACTTTGTGTTGATCGCATCACCAATATTAATGGGCTCAAAATCCACAGGGTTCGCAATCATTTCAAGAGCAAAATCACAATTCTTAATCAGCTTTTGGGTCTTTGCCTTATTCTTTGATAAGATTTTTGAGAAAGACAGAAAATCTTCAAACTTGCTTTTGGCAAGCTGATATTTTCCTTGCTTCAAATAAGCATTTCCCAAATTAAAATGTACCCGAGGAAAATAAGACCAGTCTATGTCTATGGCTTTTTGACAGGCTTCAATTTCTGCCGCACTATTCTTTATACTATAATATACATCTGCCTGAAACAGATAAGCCTCAATAAATTTATCGTTCACCTTCAATGCTTTGCTCAAACTTTCCAAAGCTTTCTGATTATCCCTGTTTCTGTAATACTGCCCCGCTTCCTCGTAAAGTTGTATGGCTCTACGCGATTTAATACTGTATTTCTTTTGAGCAGAAAGTGGAAGTACAAAAAGCAATAGCAATAAGCTTAAGACTGAATATTTCATATCTGTATATAATTTCCCTTCAATTGCCGAATGTAAGCCGCAAGATCAAAATAATTAGTAGCGTGTATGTTTATTAATTATTTTAATCATGCTAGTTTCTTCAGTTACCAAGTTATCAAATCACCTATGACAAATTTCCGCATACAAGCAAGTCCTGCAAGTATCTTGATTTTCTACCTGCTTAAATGGTAGCTTCGGATCAAAAATCTCCTCTAACATACCATGCAGAGCCTTGGTAAATTCTTCCTTATATACTCGGTAATCTTCTACAGGTTCTGGTTTTGCCCGACCTTCTTTCCTAGCCAACATGCAAGCAAATCTGTTGTTAAAGAACTCTTTCAGACTATATACGCCAGGCGAAATTGCCTCGGCCGCTTTTGTCTTGTCCTCGTAAAACAAGCAATACAACAAGGTTTGAAAAGCAGCTTTGTTTCTGCTCTTTCCTTCCTTCTCGAACAGTGATTCAATATCCTTAAAGAACAAATCGGCTTTACCCGTTTTATAATCTAAAATTCGAATGGTTCCATTTGCCCTGTCAACTCGGTCAATCAATCCCTTAATGTTCACCTTTCTCTCTCCCGATATCAGAATCTGAATATGATACTCATCCTCTAAAGAAAGAATCTGGAAAGGAGCAAACTGTTGATCCAAAACCAATATCCTATCGATATACTTTTTCAGGATATCAAAAATCAACAAGTTCCTTCCGGATATCTGAACCTCTTTATCCTTGGGCGTTTTAAAATAAGTATCGCAAAAAGCTGTTTTCAGTTTCTCTTCTATCTGATCTTTGTCTTTTCTAATGATCTCCAAGTCTTCCCGCTCTAATGTAATGCCCACAAATGGTTTGTAAATATCTTCTAAAGTATTGTGAAAAAGATTCCCAAAAGTAGGCGGGTCGATCTCTTCCAATACCCGATCGGGTTCCTTTAATCCAGCGATGTATTTAAAGTAAAAACTTAAAGGGCAAGTCATATAAGTATTTAAAGCCGAAGGAGAGAAACTTCTAAAACCATCACCACAATACTCTGCCAACTTATTTAAAACTCTCTCATTTTTAACAACACTTATGGGTTTAGGCTCTTTTAGCAAGATATCATATCCCGGACTCGACTCTACAATATCAAATTTCGATTCATATTTCAATTGATACAAAAATCTGCTCATTTCTCCTGTTCTGATTCCATCACTTTGGGTACTGTAGAGTAATTTGATATCATCTGCTCGCTGTATCAATCGATAAAAGTAATAGGCAAAAATGGCATCCTGATGATCGATGGTTGGCATTCCAAATCCTTTTCTCAGATGATATGGAATGAATGAATTTGCGCTTGCTGTTTTCGGTAATTTGCCTTCGTTCATCGAAAGTACCACCAGGTTTTTAAAATCCAGCAAACGGGTTTCCAAAATCCCCATCACCTGCAATCCTGCCAACGGTTCTCCTTCGAACGGGATGCTCAAAGATTGAATCATTTTGTCCAAAATCTTATAAAAGGTATCTTGTTTTACCTCTATACGATGTTGATCCAGCAATGATTTCAGTCTCTTAATTGCTAAAAACAGGTGATAGATATACTCCTGCTCAATCTTATCGACCAATGATTTTTCCTCCTCTTTGCTTTCTAATCTTTGGTAGACATTCTGCAACAAATTCAATAAATAGCTGGCAAATTGATTCACATCTTTCACAGGTGTAAACAAGTTTTCGATTACCTCATCGCCTGTTAAAAGCTTTTGTGGAACCTTTATTTTATTGGTGCTAAGAATATCTTGGGTTAGCTTATGTGCCAATTCCGGATTTACCGAATTTAAATACTGATGATTCAAGAGCGCCAAGACTTCCTTATGATGGAATTCTGTTTCTCCTCCATTCTTTCGTGCACTTTTTTGCATATCAATTACCAAACGCAGCAAACTGGCAACAGGCGTATTCTTCGCAGGGTATCCCATGGTAACATTTACATTCTCTACCAATTCGGGAATGGAATGCAGAACAGGAAGCAGTAGTTCCTCATCAGCCAATACGATGGCTGTTTTTTCGGGTGCAACATCACGATCTTTGCAAAATTCCTGAACAATAGAATGAGCATGTTTTGCCTGTCCTACTTCCGATGACAAGGATAAAAACTCAACTTTCGCATTATTTTGCTTGATATTGCAGAATCTTAATTCGGTATTTGGTGCAGGAAATCTTTTGATGTTTTCACGCAAAAACAATCCTGCTTCATGATGTGGATTGTTTAAATAAGATTCATCGTAATCCCAGTAAAACTCTGCTAAATCCTTTCTTTTCAAGAATTCGAACAAATCAATTTCACATCGATTAAGAGCATTAAATCCAACAAAAATCACCTTTTTAGCATCTATCTGAATTCCTCCCAACTCCAATCCATCTATCAGACCTCTTGAAGCCATTCCTTCGTAAGCAAGCTTTTCTGAATTCAATTCTTCTCTTAAATCTTTATAGATTGCATACAGGTTCTCCCAAAGGTTTACAAACTCCTTTTGATGTTCAGAATACTTTTCGGGTCTGAATGAACTCCAAAAAGCCTGAATGGCTTCAACTTGTTCATCACTTAGGTAATCAAACAGACTTTCGATTTCTTTTTCATCAGCTAAATTCTGAAACAAATGCTCAGCATTTACCCTGTACTTATCCAAATCATCGAAATCGCCCAGCAGCATTTCTCCCCAATGATAAAACTCATCAAAGCTTTCGCTTACCTTCATTCTCTTCACGTAAATTTTATACAAGCGAAATAACAATCCCAGGTTGTCTTCAATCTGCAGATCGGACAGAGAGCGAAAAAACTCACTAATGGTATAAACCTTGGGCGCCCAAAGAGGTTTTTCAACCAATTCGTTCAAATATTTCGAGAAAAACAAACCTGCACGTCGGTTGGGAAAAACCAAAATGCAATCGGATAGTTCATTTGAATATCTGGAATATAACTCCTTGGTAATTTGTTGTAAGAATGAGTTCATATAGCGTGTAAGAGATTAATTAAATTGATGATTTCCGTATGGCAAGGCAATTTCAATATTTGGTGATAGAAACATTCCGTTAGGATTCAAACCTGGCTTTCCTTCCGGGATTTCAACTCCAAACTTTTGATAATAATCTATCCAAAAAGGTAAAAACTCACCTGAATTGGAATCTTTAAATGTCATGGGATTCAATTGAAATACTGCTGTTGAATCACCTGTATTTATAAACATTTCATAAATCAACTCAGAACAATAATAAGTTGAATCCCCTATTACATAAATATCATCGTAAGGCAAATTCAATAATGAATACCCATAATCCAATGCTTCCTGAACTCGGATTTGGAAGTTTGCTTTCAATCTTCCCACCGCAATTTGATTACTGCGTTTCAAAAAATCATTTAAGCGGGTTAAGCAAACTCCTTTCGAAATTGCTTCTAGCACATAAATATTCCCTCTAGAATCGATATCAACAATTCCTACATGAGAAAAATTAAGATTCCTTTCACCTCCAGTAACCAATTCTATGGCATCGGAAATGGAATCGGTATTTAAATCCTGAAAAATAAGATCGCCTTTGCGGAATTCAAACTGCGTTTTTTTTTGTAAATTATTACAGCTTGAAAACAAAGCTATCAGCACAAAAATTATGGTTCGAAGGAATATCATGCTATGAAATATTGATGATTTAGAATGCAGATCTAAATTACTTGGAAATTGCTACAATCGAAAAAACAGCAATGTATTTTTTCAATAAATGTTAAACAATATCAGCTCATAGAAAATGTCTATAAGCTCATTAGTAAAAAAAATGACCTTTTGGTCTTTTATTAAGCTCGATCATTACTTGCAAAGTTTCAAAATTAATACATTTGTTTAAGCAACAACAAAAATCAGACAAGTACAATAAACAATTCTATGGATAAATTCAGTTTTTTGGGTAATAGTGAAATCGAATATATTGATGAACTTTACCAATCCTATAAAAAAGATCCTGATTCGGTTGAAGAAAAATGGAGAGCCTTTTTCCAGGGATTCGATTTTGCAACGGCTAATTTTCCGGTAAAACATCAAAGGGCAGAATCATTGCCAGCCAATGAATCGATGAGCAAAGAATCCAATGTAATGAATTTGATTCAGGCTTATCGCCAAAGAGGGCATTTGTTTACCAAAACCAACCCGGTAAGAACCCGAAGAAAGTACTTCCCTACACTCGATATTGAAAATTTTGATTTGGCAGAATCGGACTTGGAAACGCCTTTTCATGCCGGAAAAGAAATTGGCATTGGCATAGCCAAATTAAAAGATATTGTAAGTCATCTGAGCGAAACCTACTGCAAATCGGTTGGTGCGGAATATGTTTTTGTTCGTCACCCACAAATGTTGCGATGGCTGCAAAAGAAAATGGAGAATTCGAAAAACACTCCGCAATTTTCCGACGAACAGCGCAAACACATCTACTATCATTTAAGAATGGCAGTTGGTTTCGAAAACTATATCCATAAAAAATTTGTTGGGCAAAAAAGATTCTCCCTGGAAGGTGCCGAAACCTTAATCCCGGCTTTAGATGCCATGATTGAACGCGGTGCTGAATTGGGCGTTCGGGAGTTCATTTTTGGTATGGCTCACCGAGGCAGACTAAATGTTCTGGCCAATATCCTTGAGAAACCTTACGAGAATATCTTTAAAGAATTTGTTGGTGAGGAATACGAAGAAGATATCGCTTTAGGCGATGTAAAATATCACTTGGGATATGGCAACACGGTAAAAACCGACGATGGCAACGAAGTAAAACTTCATCTGGCTCCAAATCCATCGCATTTGGAAACTGTTGGCGCTGTTGTTCAGGGGATTTCTCGTTCGAAAATAGATAACGATTATCAGGGCAACCAAGATAGTTTGGTACCTGTGGTAATTCATGGCGATGCTGCCATTGCAGGACAAGGAATTGTATACGAAACCATTCAGATGTCCCAATTAAAAGGATACAAAACCGGAGGTACCATCCATTTGGTAATTAACAACCAGGTTGGTTTTACAACCAATTATCGGGATGCTCGTTCGAGTACTTACTGTACCGATGTTGCCAAAGTAACTCGCTGTCCTGTTTTCCATGTAAATGGGGATGATGTGGAAGCATTGATTTTTACCATTAAAATGGCAATGGAATACCGCCAGGAATTCAATACCGATGTGTTTATTGATATTTTGTCGTACCGTAAATATGGACACAACGAAGGCGATGAGCCACGTTTTACCCAGCCAATATTATACAACACGATTGCCAAACACAAGAATCCAAGAGATATTTATGCTGATTATTTGATTGAAAAAGGCATTTACTCGCCAACAGAAATCAAGGCAATAAATTCGGATTACAACAAGCTTTTGGATGACAAATTTGAGCTCTCGAAAACATTCGATAAGGTAATCATTCAGCCTTTCCTCGACGATTATTACAATGGCATTCGTTATTCAGATGAATCTGATTTTGAATCTTCTCCTGAAACGGGTGTAAATCATAAAACACTTCATGACTTAGCGGATAAGTTTACCTCTCTGCCCGAAGATTTAAAGTTCTTCAAGAAAATTGGAAAGCTCATGGCAGATAGAAAGCAAATGGTGGAAAATGATCAGCTCGACTGGGCAATGGGTGAAATGCTGGCTTATTCCAGTTTGTTGACCGAAGGAAATTCTGTTCGAATTAGTGGTCAGGATTCTGAGCGCGGAACCTTCTCGCACCGACATGCTGCCTTGGTAATCGAGGATACCGACAAGAAGTATTTCCCACTTAAACACCTTGCCGACAAGCAGGCTCCGTTCCATGTTTACAATTCATCATTAAGCGAATATGGTGTGTTGGGCTATGAGTATGGTTATGCAATGGCTCATCCATCGGGATTAACCATTTGGGAAGCACAGTTTGGAGATTTTCACAATGTAGCACAAGCGGTAATCGACCAGTACATTAGTGCGGCCGAAGACAAATGGGGAATTAAAAATGGCTTGGTAATGTATTTGCCACATGGATACGAAGGACAAGGTGCTGAGCATTCAAGTGCCAGAATGGAACGCTTCCTCACTCTTTGTGCAAACAATAATTTACAAATTACCAATCCAACAAGTCCGGCCAACTTGTTTCACATGTTGCGCCGACAGCTAAAAAGAGATATCAGAGTACCTTTGGTTTGCTTCTCGCCTAAAAGTTTGTTGCGCCATCCGGCTTGTATTTCGAGCATGGATGAATTGGCAAAAGGCAAATTTCGGGAAGTAATTGACGACAAGAATGTAATATCTGAGGAAGTGAGAAGAGTTGTATTCTGCACAGGTAAAATATACTTTGATTTATTGGCTCAGAAAGAAAAGTTGAATGCACAAGATATTGCATTGGTTCGTTTGGAGCAATTGTATCCTTTCCCACACAAGCAAGTTGATCAAGTAATAGAAAGATATCCTAATGCATTGCTGCATTTATGGGTTCAGGAAGAACCTGAAAATATGGGCGCATGGCAGTTTATCAATTACAAATTCCGAAACAAAGAGGTAAGATTGGTTCCCGTTGCGCGTCAGGCCAGTGGTAGCCCGGCAACAGGTTTGGCTAAAATACATATGCTTGGCCAGAATGAAATCATTAATAAAGTATTCCGAAAATGTGATTGCGACAGAAAATTGAAGTATTGTGGATTGCAATGTGTTGAAGGCAGTTCGCATGAAGAAATCCTGCAAACGCATGAATATTTTGAAGAGAAGAAAAGCAAACTTTTAATGTAATACAGACAAAAGATATTAGTATCAAGTATCCTGACATAACATCTTGATACTTGATACTCTTTACTTGATACCAAAAACAATCAAACATGACAGTTGAAATAAAAATACCCAGTCCCGGAGAATCCATTTCGGAAGTTGAGATAGCCAATTGGTTTGTTGCCAACGGCGATATTGTAGAAAAAGATCAAGACATTGCAGAAATTGAATCGGACAAAGCTACTCTAACCCTGGTAGCCGACGAAGGTGGAAAAATCGAAATTCTTGCCCAAGAAGGTGATACCGTTGAAGTGGGTTCGGTTGCCTGTAGAATCGACACCAGTTTTGCTACCGAAACTCCTGCCCCAAAGGTAGAAGCTGCAAAAGAAAACCTTATTGAAGAAAAAGCAAAAGAATCAGCCGGGTCAGCTCCTGCTGCCAATATCGAATCAGAGAATTATAAGGATGTAAAAATTTCTCCTGTTGCCAAAAAGCTGATGGAAGAAAACCAGCTTTCGGTTGATGATGTAATTGCCGGTTTGCAAAGATTATCGAAAAAAGATATTCAAGCCGTTGTTGACAGCAAAAACAGCCAGCCTGTTGCAATACCTACAGAATCAAAAGCCATTTCGCGCGAACAAAAGCGCAACAAAATGACCAATTTGCGTAAGAAATTGAGTGCTCGTTTGGTATCTGTTAAAAACGAAACTGCCATGTTAACCACCTTTAACGAGGTTGACATGAGTGCTGTAATGGAGTTAAGAAAGAAGTATCAGAAGAAATTCATCGAGACTCACGATATCAAATTGGGTTTTATGTCATTCTTTACCAAAGCGGTTACCGAAGCTTTAAAAGCTCACCCAATGGTAAATTCCATGATTGACGGAGAAGAGATTGTTACCCCCGAATTTGCTGATGTTGCCATTGCCGTGCAAACGCCAAAAGGTTTAATGGTTCCGGTAATCAGAAATGCAGAATCATTAGGTTTGGCCGATATTGAAAAGAAACTAAAGGAGTTGGCTACCAAAGCACGTACAGGTAAAATTAGTCTGGACGAAATGACCGGAGGAACATTCACAATAACCAACGGAGGTGTGTTTGGATCCTTGTTGAGTACGCCTATTATTAATCCTCCGCAATCGGGAATATTAGGCATGCACAACATTGTTGAGCGACCGGTTGCTGTAAACAGCAAGGTGGAAATTCGCCCGATGATGTACATCGCCCTTTCCTACGATCACCGCGTAATTGATGGTAAGGATTCGGTAGGTTTCCTGGTAAAAATCAAAGAAATGATTGAAAATCCACACAAAATGCTCTTCGACGGGAAAGATCCGGATAGCATGTTATTGGAATTCTAAATACACGATCGTACTCACGTTACTCTAGATGTTACAGATGTGATATCACAAAAAAACCTGCCAGGAACAAATTCTTGACAGGTTTTATTTTTAAAGTGTTATCTAAATGTAATCTGCCCCCTCAATAAAATTTCTTTATTTTGAGAACAAGACTTTGAACTAAATTTCAGCTATCAATTTATTATTAGCTTCACATCTTTGTTTTCTGTCGAGCATAAATTCGCGACAATTCTTCAACTTTCTTTCCTCTTTGGATTTTAAATCCAATTTCTCTAATTCGGCAGTAAGCTTTTGCGCTTTGTTAAAATCGTTTAACCAAATTGAACATTCAATAATGTTAAAATATAATCCTTTTGCTACCTGAGCACTAATTCTGGCCTTCTTATTATCATAGTTGGCTTCTTTTAATTCTCTTTCCCAAATTTCTATTGCTTTTTTAAGATCTTCCAAATTAGGTGTTTCTTTGGTTAAAGCTTTTTCAAGCGTATTTTTTGCAATATCGTAAGCCTTCGAAATGTCGTCATAATTATTATCCTTCCCCTTTGCATAACTCAGCTCAAACCATCTTTTTTTAATTGGATAAGCATATCGTTCAGCTAAAAAATCTCTGGCATCGTAAAGTCTGTTAATGGCAGTTTCTTTTTCTAATTCACTTATCTTCTTTTTGATTTCGCGACTTTCCGTTTTATCCAAGTCAAATTTCTCTAATTTCCAATCATCCGTGCCTGGAACTAGCCCTTCAGCAATAATCTGATTGTTCTCATCAATAGCCTTATATCCGGTAACTCTTCTATATTTAACCATTTTATAAGTCTTTTCTCGTGATTTCTTTTCCTCCTCCTTGGTCTCGAAATTTGAAAGAGAAATTTCAAAGAAAACTTTCTCTGCCTCATTATACTCACGCTCTAAACCTCTAATTTTCATTCGCTCTGCAATTAAAGATTCAGATAATCTATAAGGTCCGGCCGATTTTGTCTTAGGATGGAAGAAAGGTTTTCTTGGTCTGGTTTCTGCCATCAATGTTTTTAATTGTGCTTTAAAAATCATTTTTAGTTCAGACTTGTTTACCGAATCCAGACGAGCAGTATGCATCTTCATTTCCTTTACATACAACTCCATTTCCTGATCGTAACTTACCTTAGGTCTTTGAGGTTTAGCAGGCTTCGTTTGATACACCTTTCCCATTTGCACCTGTTTCTTAATCAATGATAGATCTTTAGATTCACCAATTTTTATAACTTCCTGATCGAGTTCAGACATTTGCTCATAATAAAAGTTGATTTCTGTTTGATACCCTTTTATTAATGATTCAATCTCCTCTCCGGAATTTACATCAGATTTTTCATTCTCGTCGTTCTGATAAACAACATAGTCGAACTTATTTGTATTCAGCGGATGAGAAGGCAGCTGAATAAACTGATAAGAAATGCTCTTATTAACAGATTTTTGGGCAACCGCTGCGAATGAAACTACCAACAGAGCCAATACAATACCAAAATTTAAAACCGTTTTCTTCATAAATATTTAATTTTTATTAAAATGATATCAGCAAAACACTTTCGTGATTTTTTTTAATAAACCAACAACAATATTAACAATTACGCACATTGTACAAATAAGCAGACCATTCTATACAAACAAGCCTTGGCAAAATATATGTGCACTTTATTGATTAACCGGCATACGAATCCCAAGCCAATCGCAACTCGGCTCAAAATTACTATAATTTCACATTTGAAAAATGATTATAATTATTTTATTCTAATTCTTAATTAGCCTTATTGCTGTTACAAAAAAATGACATGTATTCGGTCATACCCTAACATTTGCAGCTTGCTAGTGTCAGAGCATGACACAGCTACAGTCAGAAAAATTGAGGATTTCAATTGTTTATTTGCAAGCCATACCCTAACATTTGCAGCTTGCTTAGAGTCAGAGCATGACCTGTGCTTTAATCAGCTCAACTTTCCTTGGCCAACTTGTTCTTTCTCCTTACAATCTCCTTGTTATAGGCAGCAATCAACTTGTTAAACCGATTACATAATTCCATTGCTCCATCTTTTTCCAACAAGCAATAAGCTTCAAGTTTTTTTACACTTACACGGTACTGTTTTATTAACTCAGCTCTTAAGTCAATCAACTTGGCCTTTGGTGCGCTAGCTTGCGCTGATAATCGTTCCAAATAAGCTGCTTCGAATGCTTTGTTGTCTTCGTTCAAGTGCTTTATCCAGTCGCTCATCGCTAAAGTTTCAAAAGCCTCAGCAAATTCGGGTATATCTTGCCAAGATGAGCATAGCGAAGAAAAAGTAGCCGATTTTACCTGGTAATTTAAATACACAATCTTTGATCCCATCGATTCTATGCTTTCCAAAATAACTTGGGCTGCCTCTCGAACATCCTTTTTAAAATGTTTTGTATACCCACGAACACATTGCAGCAATCCGGTAAAAGAAGCACATCTTTTCTTATCCAGCTCATTTACTTTTTGTGTGTAAGCAATTAATTTTTTCTTCTCAAAAATCATATCGAATTGTGCCAGTCCCTTACGAATCTGTGCCGTTTCTTTCCGAAAATCAAGCTCCTGATTTACTTCATTCAGGGAATTCAGAATATTTTCGACAAACGAATAGAACTCTAAATTGTGCAATAACTGCAAATCAACTGAAAAAATAAAAGCCTTTTGCTTCATAACGAACCGGGATTATCAATTTTAAATTATTTTCGATCAATTTATTCTCCTGATTGCTTCCTTAAGCACAGTTTCTCCCTTCCCCAAAACACAAGAATCCATATCTAATATTGAATCAAGGCTTCCCACATTGGGAAACATCCATTTTAAAATAAAAAGAGCAATCAGTAAATCATATTTAGTTCAAATATTTTATTTGAAGTTAATATTAAATCATATTAATATCAAATATATTATTTCGTATTAATATGATATCATATTTCTGTCAAATATTTTATTTGATACTAATATGATATTGGGGAAGCCTTCCTAAATATGAGGCAAGCTTTCCCAAGCTGGGGATGGCTCATTACAAATCGATTTTACTTTCCCCAATTTGGGAACGCAAGAATTGAACGAGAATTAACGAGATAATTGAATTTTTGGAGCTCAACGCAATCGCGTAAAGCGTAATATGGCATTTGGGAATGCCTCCTGGTGTAGCTGGAGTGTTTATTAAGTCGTATGCCAACATTTGCGACTTGCTTAGAGTCGGGGCATAATTGAAAGTCATACCCTGACATTTGCAGCTTGCTTAGAGTCAGAGCATGACATGTATTAAGTCGTACTCTGAAATTTGCGGCTTGCTTGGAGTCGGGGCATATTTGAAAGTCATACCCTGACATTTGCAGCTTGCTTAGAGTCAGAGCATGACATGTATCAAGTCGTACTCTGAAATTTGCGGCTTGCTTGGAGCCGGGGTATGACAAGTTCTTGTTTGAGCCTTTACAAGCTCTGCCCTCTTAAAATAACAGCATCAATCAGGTTGCTGCCGTAGGCATATGGCATAAACTCAAGCGATGGAATTTCTTTGGTGATAAATACATTGGCTATTTTACCGCGTGCAATACTTCCCAACTCTTCCTGAACGCCCATGGCGTAAGCCGAATTAATGGTTGTGGCATTAACCGCCTCTTGTGGCAACATTTTGTAGTTGATACATGCCAAGGACATGATAAATTTCATATTTCCTGATGGAGATGAACCCGGGTTAAAGTCAGATGCCAAAGCAACAGGTAATCCTGCATTCATCATATCGCGAACAGGCGAACAAACCATGTTTAAGAAGAAAGCTGCTCCAGGCAATACGGTTGGCATGGTTTCAGAACCCTTTAAACATTTAATTTCTTCCTCGCCCACAAACTCAAGATGATCAACCGAAAGTGCATTGTATTTTACACCCACCTGTATACCGCCCGAGTAATCCAGCTCATTGGCATGGATTTTAGGACGCATACCATACTTCATTCCCGCATTTAGGATCCGATCAGTCTCTTCAACGGTAAAGAATCCCTCATCGCAAAATACATCAATATAATCGGCTAAATCCTCAGCCGCAACCAAAGGAATCATTTCGTTAATTACCAAATCAACATACTCTCCCTGGCGCCCTTTGTATTCGGCAGGTACCGCATGAGCACCCAAAAAGCTCGATTTAATGGTAAGCGGGGTAGTATCTTTAATTCGCTTGATTACCCGAAGCATCTTCAACTCATCTTCAACTGTCAAACCATATCCACTTTTAATCTCAACTGCACCGGTTCCCATGCTGATAATTTCGTGAATGCGCTCCATGGCAGCTTCGTAAAGCTCATCTTCGGTGGCATTGTGCATGCGCTTTGCCGAATTTAAAATTCCCCCCCCGCGCTTGGCAATCTCTTCGTACGAAAGGCCTTTAATCTTGTCGGTATACTCAATTTCGCGACTACCTGCATATACCAAATGCGTATGCGAATCGCAAAAGGATGGAAACACCATGCGACCGGTAGCATCAATCTCTTCAACATGATCGAATCCTTCTATTTCATCGAAATTTGGCAGATCTTCCATCTTACCAAAATCAGATATCTTTTCACCCTCAATTAGCAGGTATGCATTATCAATGCAGTTCAAATTTGCCATATCGGTTCCAGCCACCCACTTTCGTGGATTTTCCTCAACCTGAACTAAAGTTTTTATGTTACTTATTAACAGTTTCATGCTAAATACAATTAGTAATAATCAACGAAAAATGAGCAATTAAATTGAAACACTTCATTCATCACTCATTCAATTTATCATGCAAATATTAGGTAAAAATGATCAATTTGCAAACCTTTTCAACTTGCTCTTTAAATTTAATATCCATCACATTTTCTTTACAGATTTTCCTATTTTTACGCTTCTATTTTTACAAGAAAACACAATCTAAATCAACTCATATGTTTAAAAAGATACCCCATACCTATGTAATTGTATTTGCAATCGTTGTATTATCTGCCATATTAACCTGGATTATTCCTGGGGGAGAATTCGAACGCACCACAGTAAATGTGAATGGTACCGACCGCGAGGTAATTATTCAGGGTTCATATCATCAAACCGAAAGTCAGGGACAAAGCTGGGAAATTTTCTCATCATTCTTTAAAGGTTTTGTTGACAAGGCCGATATTATCATGTTTATTTTGGTGATTGGAGGTGCCTTTTGGATTATGAATGCCAGTAAATCAATTGATGTAGGGATCTACTCATTTTTAAAGTTTACACAAAAACTCGAAAAGAATAGAACCATTCGGAAAATCGGGGTCAACAACATCATCCTCACCCTAATCATGTTGGTGTTTAGTGCCTTTGGTGCCACATTCGGGATGAGCGAGGAAACCATTGCATTCGTAATTATTTTTGTGCCAATGTCCATTAAAATGGGATACGATTCTATTGTAGGTGTTTGCATTTGCTTTGTGGCAGCCGGACTTGGTTTTGCAGGGGCTCTTCTAAATCCTTTTACCATTGGAATCGCTCAAGGATTATCGAACCTACCACTGTTCTCAGGAATTGAGTACCGTTTGTTTTGCTGGCTGGTAATTAATGCAATTGGTTTTGCATTTATATTACGATATGCGGCTAAAATTCGCAAAAACCCGCAAGCATCATTGGTTTATACCAATGACGAATACTGGAGAAAACAAAGCGATATAGATATGGAGGAATTGGAGTATTATACCCCTAAGGCAGCTTGGGCTACGTATTTTATTCTTCTGATTACAATGTTGGTATTTTCTTTTCATTATCCACAAAGCACCTTAAAAGTAGGTAATTCGGAAATGACAACTTATGTACTGCCTATTGTTACAGGATTATTCGCAGTTCTAGGTCTGATATCTCTTCGTAAGTCGGTTCACTTCTATATTCTTAACCTATTACTATTCACAATTATTTACCTGATTGTTGGTGTAATGGGCTATGGTTGGTACATCATGGAAATAGCAACGCTATTCTTTGCCATGGGTATTTTCTCGGGTATTGCCTTTAACAACACTGCCAACGAAATCACCAACTTGTTTCTTGAAGGATCGAGAGATATTCTTTCTGCTGCAATGATTGTTGGTTTAGCGGGCGGTATTCTAATTGTATTGGAAGAGGGTAATATTATCGATTCCATTTTGTACTACATCTCCCAATCGATGAATGATTTTGGTAAGATGGCATCGGTCTCTATCATGTACCTAATCCAAAATATTATTAATGTAATTATCCCATCAGGATCAGCGAAAGCTGCATTAACAATGCCAATGATGTCGCAGTTTTCTGATTTGATTGGAGTATCGCGCCAAGCTACTGTTATGGCTTTCCAATTTGGTGATGGATTTACCAATATGATCACACCAACATCAGGAGTTTTAATCGGTGTATTAGGTGTAGCCAAAATTCCTTACGACAAGTGGGTAAAATGGATTGGTGGATTTATGGTAATTCTGATACTGCTGGGATTATTACTCCTGATCCCAACTGTAACTATGGAGTTGAATGGGTTTTAAGCAATATTACTCGAAGAAATAGCAAAAATAAGGGCAAACTCTTTAGGAGAGCTTGCCCTTATTTTCATTTTATCTTATCTCGATTTATTTTAATTATTAGGTTCCATCTTAAACTTAACGGTCATACCAGCAAGACCACAACAACTTGCATCGGTCATAAATACATCAAAGTTCATTACACCTGTAGCTGGGTCTAACTCAACATCTCCAGCAAATAAAACTGCTGTTGGAAATGCCTCAGAACCTGCATTTAAGGCAAATTTGTTATCTCCAATATAAAATAAACGGTAATTCAAATCACCAATACCAAATGCAGCATTAAGAATTCCACAAGAAATATCCTGAACAAGGTATTGCGAACGTGCTGTCCCAGGAACTGTAGAAATAGTCTGATTTTCAAGCACTGAAGTTACCAAGTTAGGTACATTGGTTTCCAGAACAGTTTGCGTATAACTATCCGCAAATTCAAAGTCAAGTGGTGAAGCAAAAAATGATGTAAAATTAGGAAAACTATTAGCCGCTTCGTCAGCATAATTTCCATTTGTACCATCAGCAAATTCCACCAAAAATATCCAATCAATAAAGTCTCCACCCTTTACATTATCAATTGTAACTCCTTCAAATCCAGTAATTGCATCAGCAGCAGTTATACTTAATACAAAAGGAATATCAGCAGCTGCAATTTGATCATGCTGAATAGTATCGCCACCATTAAAGCTTTTATTGACAATAATACTCTTATACGTCAATCCTTCACCGACTGCTCCTACATTAAGCTCAAATTCCATTTTATAGTTACCTAAATCCGTAACATCGAAAATTTTAGGAGTCTGGAATTTAGTAAACGGAATGGCACTTCCTAAATCAGCTCCATCCATTACATCTGAAAACTTATCTTCGTTATCATCACAACTTGTAAACAAACAACTAAAAACAGTTGCCACAATTACAAATAAATAAATATATCTTTTCATAATCTCTAAATTAAATTATAAGCTAAACCATTTTTATTGCATCCAGAAAACCTTCACATTATTTTCAGGCTGCTCAGGTGCATTTGGATTAGAACTCAATTCAGTATCCGGATATGGGAATCTGTTTGGAAATACGTTATTAGTTTGAACCGGAGCCGGCAAGTCAGGATAACCTGTTCTGCGCAAATCGCTATAAGATTCCAAACCATTTCCAAACTGAGAAATCCATCTCTCCTCAATAACCAATTCTATTTTTTCCTCATTAGTTGTTGTAGCATCATATGTTGCCAAACGTGCAGCTACGTACGTGTCAATGTCAGCAGCAGCAATACTCGGTGCACTTAATGCATTAACTTCCGCAAACGAAAGACGAATCGCATTTTCAAACAGAGTTCTTGCATCAGAAGAGACTGTTGCGTTAATACTTAAAGCAGCTTCTGCTTGCATGAATAAGTTCATAAAACTGGTTAGCATACGAAATTCTCCGTCTCCATCAGCAGAAGAACCACTAACAGATCCTCCAGACCCATCATCATACTTACCACCACAAGGATAAATTCCTTGTACACTTCGTGTTCCGGCATCATTTCCTGTAGGTGCAGGATCTCCCTCAACACGTCCTTCAAAATCATCACCCTGCAAGAAAAAATAGTAAGGAACGCGTGGGTCATTATTGTCTGTCATAAATGTATAGAAGAAAGTGTTTACATAAGCTTCCCCTTTAGTTACATAATCTGCTTTAAATCCAGGATTTCTATTTTCAGGAGCAGTACTTGTTCCGTAATAAAAATTAAAATCCTGACTGGCAGAAGTAATTAATACTGTACCTGGAGCGCTTTGTTCTGCTGCAACCAATTGTTCAATACCTGCTTTGGCTCTAGCTGTATCAACATGGCGCAATTGAAGATACATCTTTAATTTTAAGGTATTTCCCATTCGAATCCAAGCTGCAACGTTACCTCCATAAATGAAATCAACTTCACTCAAACTTATTGTATTTGTCTTGCCTAAATCAAGAATAGCTTCATCAATCAAGGTAAAAAGATTGTCATAAATAGCAGCTCCATCATCAAAAACAGGAGATTCAATATCATCATTCAAAGCTTCAGTGTAAGGTATATCATCCCATAGATCAACCATATGATTAAAGCAATAAGCTTTCAAAAGCTTTGCAATACCAACAAAATGATAATCTTCCGATTCTGTACCTTTCTCAATTATAGTTTCTAAATCCTTTAATGCACCGGCATATAAGGTAAACCTCCAAGTATTACTTGCTGTAGCTGGAGTAACAGTCCAGGCATCATGACGTCCAACAAAGTATTGCACAACATCAGAACCTACTCGATTAAAATCTTGAGAAATTGCAAATGCTGATGAAGCTTGTGCAACAGGCATTATATCAAGAATGGTGGCCTCTTCAGGATTATCTGGATCCTGATTAATATCAAGATAATCACTACAGGAAATAACTCCTGCATATACAATAATAAAGGCAAATATTTTATATAATATCTTTTTCATTGTCATAAGTTTTAATAATTACAATGTCACTTTTAAACTAAGGGCAAACCTTCTGGCATTAGGCAAATAGTAATACTCTATACCTTGCCTGTTACCTGCTCCATAACCATTGGTTTCAGGATCAATATGAGGAATATTAGGAGCATAAAACCATAAGTTTCTACCCAATGCAGATACCGTAACCGAACCAAAAGGAGTGCCTTGTAAGAGTTTTTTCGGTAAGGTATAAGCAATTGTTAGTTCTCTTAGTCGGAAAGTAGTTGCATCGTATATTGATGCTTCTCCCGCAGGGAAGCCTCTAAAATAGTAATCGTTAGTTGTAATAATTCTGTCATTTACAACCTTATTACCATTAACTAATAATGGTTTTGAAGGATCTGTAGGATCAGCAACAACTCCTCTAATTATGCGACCTGCTTCGCGATTAACCGCAGTCTCTTCAGCCACACCTCTGGCTCGTAAGTCATTTACAGTATTAGAATAAAGATCGCCACCTTTTTTATATTCCAACAAGAAAGAAAGTGTTACTCCTTTGTAAGAAAACATATTAGAAAGGGATGCGACAAAATCAGGATTAGGGTCACCGATAACTCCTTGTTCTGTATCGGTCATAGCATAACCAGTATCTTGATTAATTAACAGGTTACCTTCGTCATCACGTCTGTGTTTGGTACCTTTGATTACACCATAAGCTTCTCCAACCTTTTGAACAAAGCCCAAGCTTGTAAAGCCGGTTCCTACACTAATTTCATCTATCTCACCAAACAATTCTTTTACTTCAGATTTGTTCTGACTGTAATTTAAATTGACATCCCAACGTAATCCATTTGGATTAAAAATAGGAACACCTCTTATCGCCAATTCGCCTCTACACCTTTATTTGTAATTTCCCCGGCATTTAGCACTTTAGAAATGTAACCTGTTGATGCAGGAACAGCCACGCTAAAAATCTGATCCGTAGTTACTTTATCATAGTATGTAAAATCAAATCCAATACGGTTGTCAAAAAACTGAACATCCGTTCCAATCTCATATTCAGTTGTGAATTCAGGTGAAAGATCATTATTCCCCAAACTGTTGCCAAAAGCTAATCCAGCCACACCATTAAAAGGAAACTGTAAGTTCGCAATGTTAGCTCCAAATTCAGGACTGGTGGTAAAAGTAGTTTGTGTTAAATAAGCTCCTGCGTCATTCCCAATTTTGGAAACACCTCCGTATACTTTCCAATAACTAAGCGTATTGGATCTGAAGTCAAGAGCATCGGTTAATACTACCGAACCTGTAGCTGAAGAATAAAAATAACTATTTTTGGATGTTGGCAATGTAGATGACCAGTCGTTACGGCCTGTTAGGTTTAAGAATGCATACCCTTTATAACCCAGAGTTACATCAGCAAAAGCTCCAACCAACCTTCTTTTAGACGAACCACTGTCATCAACAGGTACTACATTTTTCGTGTTGTTAATATTTCTTATACCATGCACAATGATATCATTACCAAATACAACCATACGATCAGTTTTTCTTTCATTAATACTTATACCGGCAATGGCTGTCAAGTTAAACGATTCGTTCAAATCTTTGTTGAAAGTCAGTAATCCTGTTTGCTCAATTTCAGTAAATCTGAAATTATCAAATAAAATAGCTCCTTTACCATCATTGAACTGAGTTGATCTTGCATAGGTTTGATCCCTATCATCGGTATACGTATTAAATCCGTACTTATACGATAAACTTAACCAGTCTGTAAAATCATATTGTGCATCAAAATACCCATTAACACGATTCACAACACTATTGTACGTATTCTGTTCTGCCAAATAGTACGGATTATCGAAATCTGTCCTATAATGAATGTTTTCTTGTGTTACAGGATCAATATATGGAAAGTCGGTTAAATTATAACTACGCGGTAATATCCATAACTGACCAAATACATTGGTATTGGTTACACCAAATCCACCAATAGGAACACCTTTTTGAGTTGTATTTGTATAAGATAAAGAGGCACCTACCCTAAACTTTTCATCAAACCTATGATTACCTTTCACCTTCAAAGAATACTTATCCAAACCGGTATGAGGAATAAATCCATCGTTATTACTACTGGTACCAGCAATTAAAAAGTCAGATGTTTTGTCTCCTCCTGATATGGTTACAGAGTTCTCAAATACTATTCCTGTCTCAAAAAAGTCTTTTACATTATCCTTAAAAGCTTTGTAAGGAACAACATCTCCAAGATGATTTACATAGGAAATCGTACCATTATTGTCAAACAGCAAACCACTTCCTCCAACACCATCACCATTACCATCTAAATCCGGAGCATCAAACCTTGGTCCCCAGGTTCCAAAGTATCCAGAGTTAAACTGGAAGTTTGCTCCTTGTCCATACTCATTTTGATAATCCGGTAATTTAGCCGCATTCTCAAAAGCAATAGTAGTAGTATAACTTACATTAACTTTTCCTTTAGTGTCTTTACCTGATTTGGTTGTTATAATGATTACACCATTAGAAGCTCGAGAGCCATACAAAGCAGCAGCTGCGCCTCCTTTTAGTACAGACATTGATTCAATGTCATTAGGATTTATATCCAATGCTCTGTTCGAATAGGTAGAACCATGAATAGTCAAATTCTGACTAGAATTGTTAGAGTTATCAAATGGCACTCCATCTACCACAAACAAAGGCTGATTATTTCCCAATGCCGATGAGTTCCCGCGGATCACAATATTCGTTGATGCCCCTGCTGCTCCACCAGAACCAGATACATTCACTCCTGCTACTCTTCCACTAAGCGCACGCACAACATCTGTTTCTATTTTGTTCTCCAAATCATCACCATCAACCTTTTGAACAGAATATGATAGACTTCTTGCATTTCTTTTTATACCAACCGCAGTTACTACAACCTCATCCACATTAAAAGATTCAGTCTTTAAAGTAACATTGATCATAGTTTGTTTCCCAACAGGTATTTCCTGCGTAATCATACCGACAAAACTAAATACTATTATATCGGAAGCTTGAACCTCAAGCGTATACTTTCCGTCCAAATCAGTACTGGTACCTGAAGTAGTTCCTTTAATTATTACCGAAACACCCGGCACACCCAGGCCATCGTCGGCACTTGTAACCGTACCTGAAATCTGTTTTGTTTGGGCATTTATCAGTTGAATAGATATGATAATAACACAAACAATAAATATCAGTCTTTTCATAAATTTAATTTTTAGCTAGAATTTCATTTGTGAAGTTCGGGAATTTCCCGAAAAAATATCCTCGATACATCCGTATTTGTATAGAGTCAACGAGAACAATACACACAGTTCTACACCTATCCTTATTACAGCTTAATTCAAATAAACTGTATTACTGTTTTACACATAAATGCACTGCCTTTGTATTAAGATAAATTTACTAGTGGATGATCTCAAGGCTAGAGAGATAAAGGTCAGTATTTTGAATCCTTATCGTCGATTAAATAAGGACTTTGTTAAAAATCAAATCAAAATTGATCAATTTGATTTAAACTCAATAATTTTGTGGATTTTAAAAATAGTAATTTCATTTAAAGGTTTTTTTAGTTAGTAGAATCAAAACAAACCAATATTCCCTATGAATTGGCTTAGTTTATAGTTATTATTTTAGGTCCCTAATAATTTGCTGATTAGAATATTAAATTCCGTATTCAATTTATCACTTTTTTTAATTAGGACAAAATAAAAGAGGAACCCCCTAAAGGTTCCTCCCAAATAATCAATCTATTAACTCATTCTAATCTCCCTCTGAAATTGCATCAACCGGACAAACATCTGCACATGCCGCACAGTCGATACAGGTATCAGCATCTATAACATAAATATCACCTTCTGATATTGCTTCTACCGGACACTCATTTATACATGAACCACAGGCGGTACAATCATCTGAAATAATATAAGCCATAACAAATTGTTTTAAAGTTTATAATTAACTTGTAATGAATTAAATTTACGACATGCTTTCAATCAAAACAAGATGTTAATATTCTTGTTTATAATTATTCCAACTAATTATTTATATTTACTCGAATCAAAAACTATAACCAGACTTAAAAATATTAGATGGAAATTGAATATTCTACTTCAACACTTATAATAGCTTTTGGAATGACTTTGTTTGCAGGCTTGGCAACTGGTATTGGAAGTGCAATTGCTTTCTTCGCAAAACGCACAAACACAAAATTTTTATCCTTATCGCTTGGTTTTTCTGCTGGTGTAATGATATATGTATCTCTTGTTGAAATTTTTCAGAAAGCCAAAGAGGCACTGGTGGCAGATCATGGAGAAGCAACAGGAACTTGGTACACTGTAATTTCGTTTTTTGGAGGAATACTATTTATTGCAATCATCGATAAGTTGATTCCATCCTTTGAAAATCCCCATGAGGTAAAAAAGATAGAAGATATTGACGAGGCAAAGATCAAAAACAAAAAGCTAATGAGAATGGGGATATTCTCTGCATTGGCCATTGCCATTCACAACTTTCCGGAAGGTTTAGCGACTTTTGCTGCTGCATTGGCCGATCCTACCATTGCAATTCCAATTGCGGTGGCCATTGCCATCCATAATGTTCCTGAGGGAATTGCAGTTTCTGTTCCGATTTATTACGCCACGGGAAGTAAAAAGAAAGCCTTCTTGCTTTCATTCCTTTCCGGATTAGCCGAGCCTATTGGTGCTCTAATCGGATTCATCCTAATCTATTCGGTGCTTGGACTAAGCAACACGATATTTGGGGTGTTATTTGGAGGTGTGGCTGGAATTATGGTCTTTATCTCACTGGATGAGCTCTTGCCTACAGCCGAGGAGTACGGTGAACACCACAATGCAATTTACGGTTTAATTGCCGGAATGGCAGTAATGGCAGTTAGCCTTCTCCTGTTCTTATAAAATATTAAAGCCTCAAAAACGAGGCTTTCTATTTCTTTTCTTTCTTCTTTTCTTCTCTTTGGAAGTATCTGCAATAATCTTTCAATCCACAAGCTTTACATTTGGGTTTCCGAGCCAGGCAAACATACCTGCCATGCAAAATCAACCAATGATGAGCTGTTGCAATCAATTCTTCGGGAAAATAACTTACCAAAACCTTTTCGGTCTCTAATGGAGTTTTTGAGTTGGTCGTTAATCCCAACCGTTCCGAAACTCTAAAAACATGAGTATCCACAGCCATGGCAGGTTTATCATATACCACCGAAGCAATAACATTTGCAGTTTTTCGTCCAACCCCTGGCAGTTTTTGCAATTCTTTTACATCATCAGGTACTACTTCTTTGAAATCTTCCACCAACATCTTAGCCATCCCTAATAAATGTTTGGCTTTATTGTTTGGATAAGAACATGATCGAATCAGATCGAAAATGTTTTCCTGACTTGCATGTGACAGATCAAAGGCTGTTGGATATTTATCAAACAATGGTGGTGTGATTTGATTCACTCTTTTATCGGTACACTGTGCTGATAAAATTACAGCTACCAATAATTCATATGGATTGGTATAATGCAATTCGGTTTCGGCAATTGGCATATTCTCCTGAAACCAGGCAATTACTTTTTCAAACCTTTCTTTCTTGCGCATATTAATTCTGTTTATTCTTTTGCGAACGAACGAAAATAATAAACTCTATCGAAAAATCTTATTTACATGCAGAAAAGTAAGTATTGAGATTCTTATTCTTAAATTTGCATTCTTAATTATAGCAAAGAACAATATGATATCATATTTACAGGTTGAAAACCTTAGCAAAAGTTACGGAGATCTTACCTTATTTGAAGGAATTGGATTTGGAGTTGGGCAAGGTCAAAAGATTGCTCTTATCGCAAAAAATGGCACTGGCAAAACTTCTCTTCTAAATATTATTGCCGGCTTAGATTCTCAGGATTCCGGTGATGTTATTTTTCGTAACGATATCAAATTGGCTTATTTACAACAAAATCCGGATCTGGACAAGGGCAATACAGTTCTTAACGAAGTTTTTAATTCTGATGATCCAGTTCTTTCTGTAATCCGTGAATACGAAAAAGTAATTGGAGAAAATGATCAAGAGAAAATGTCTGAGATCCTAGAAAAAATGGATCAATACAAGGCATGGGATTACGAAAACAAAGTCAAGCAAATTCTATCGAAATTGAAAATCACCAACTTCAATCAAGTAATTGGCCAGCTTTCGGGTGGACAAAAAAAGAGAGTTGGACTGGCCAAGGTATTGATTACCGACCCGGATTTTCTGATTCTTGATGAGCCAACCAACCATTTGGATCTGGAAATGATTGAGTGGTTAGAAGAGTACCTGAACAAATCGAAAGGAACTCTTCTTATGGTAACTCACGATAGATACTTCCTTGACAGAGTATGCAATGAAATCATCGAAATGGATACCAATTCCATTTATACTTATAAAGGGAATTATTCCTATTACCTTGATAAAAGAGCCGAAAGAATTGAAAACATGAATGCCGAGGTAGGCAAAGCACAAAAGCTTTTGAAAACCGAACAGGAGTGGATGCGCAGAATGCCACAAGCCAGAGGTACAAAGGCGAAATATCGTATTGATGCTTTTCATGAGCTGAAGAAAAAGGCAGCCTCTGGTTTTAAAGAGGAAAGTATGGATTTGGATATCAAATCAGCTCGACTGGGAAAGAAAATATTAGAACTGGAAGGTTTGTACAAAAGTTTTGGTGATTTAAAAATTCTGGAAGATTTCAGCTATAAGTTTCAACGTGGCGAGAAAATTGGTATTGTTGGTAAAAACGGGACAGGTAAATCAACATTCCTAAACATTATTACCCAAAATATTGAACCAGATGCCGGAACAATAGAAATAGGAGAAACGGTAATTTACGGTTATTACAAGCAGGATGGAATCACCATCAACGAAAATGAAAGAATTATTGATGTAATCAAGGACATTGCTGAATCCATCGATCTTGGTAATGGAAAGGTAATGTCGGCCTCACAATTCCTTGAATACTTCCTGTTCCCTCCAAAGACACAGTACAACTATGTATCGAAATTAAGTGGTGGGGAAAAGCGTCGTTTGTATTTAATGACAGTTTTGATGAAAAATCCAAATTTCCTGATCTTGGATGAGCCTACCAACGATTTGGACATCATGACCCTGAATGTACTGGAAGAGTACCTGATGAACTTTAAAGGTTGTTTAATCATTGTTTCTCATGACCGTTACTTTATGGATAAAGTAGTTGATCAGATGTTTGCATTCGAAGGAATGGGTAAAATCAGGAATTTCCCAGGCAACTACACAATATACCGAAATACAATTAGCGAGGAGGAAAAAGAGCTCAAGAAAATCGAGAAACCTGCTAAACCTAAGAAGGAAAAACCCAAATCGAACAATACCGCAAAAAAACTATCATTCAACGAAAAGCGAGAGTTTGAGAAGCTAGAAGTTGATTTGGAGGCATTAAGTTCGGAGAAAGAAGAATTGGAATCTGCAATGAGCTCAGGTTCTTTATCAACCGATGAGCTGATGCAAAAAGCAAGTAGAATTGAAGAGGTAATCAACTTGATTGATGAGAAAGAGTTAAGGTGGTTAGAATTAAGCGAGCGTGCTTAACGATAAACCTCTTTTAAATATTTGTTTTGAGAATGAATATAAAATTGAGAGCTTTATAGTTCTACAAAAAAGCTGAATGAAAGATTTTACAAGCGGAAATGTAAGCAAACTTATTTTCAATTTTACCTTACCCATGTTATTGGGTAATGTGTTTCAACAACTGTATAATGTTGTTGACAGCATTGTTGTTGGTAAAGTTTTGGGTAAGGAAGCTCTGGCATCGGTGGGTGCATCATTTCCCATTATTTTTACCCTAATTGCATTGTTAATTGGCATTGGCTCGGGATTCTCGATTGTAATTTCTCAGTTTTACGGAGCCAAAGATATTGGAAGCGTTAAGCGTTCGATTGATACCATGTACATCTTTCTGTTTTTTGCAGGATTGGTCGTTTCCATTCTTGGTATTTATTACAGCAAAGAGCTATTTCTTTTGTTGCAATTACCAATTGAATTAATACCACAAGCAACAACATATCTGAATGTATACATGGCAGGTATGATTTTGTTCTTTGGCTTTAGTGGTACAAGTTCGGTTCTTCGTGGATTGGGAGATTCTAAAACACCACTCTACTTTCTAATCATCGCATCAGTATTCAATATATTGTTCGATGTTCTTTTTGTAATGATATTTAAATGGGGAATTGCCGGGGCGGCTTGGGCTACGGTAATTGCACAAGGAGGTGCTTTTATTTCAGGAATCATTTATTTGAATCGCACCCATAAAATCATGAAGTTCTCGTTGATGAAATTGGTTTTCGACAAAGAGCTGTTCATAAAAAGTTTGAAAATTGGATTGCCATCCGGAGTTCAACATACATTTGTTGCATTGGGTATGATGGCTTTACTCGGAATTGTGAACACCTTTGGCACAGATGTAATTGCAGCCTATACAGCAGCCGGCCGAATTGATTCTTTGGCCATGATGCCTGCCATGAACTTTTCTCAGGCTGTTGCGGCTTTTGTAGGACAAAACCTTGGAGCAAATAAAATAGACAGGGTTCGAAAAGGATTCAAGGCTACATTTTTCATGTCAAATCTGTTTTGCCTGCTAATGACTGCAATTATTGTGATATTCGGTAGTCAACTCATGAAAATGTTTACAACAGATCCAAATGTTATTGCCATAGGTGAAAAATACTTGATCATTGTAAGTTCGTTTTATTTGCTGTTCTCTACCTTATTCACCACTAACGGAGTTTTACGTGGTGCCGGAGATACTCTCATTCCCATGTTTATTACCTTGTTTTCTTTATGGATAATTCGAATTCCCGGGGCATACTTTCTTTCTGCAGAAATTGGAGAAACCGGGATTTGGTGGTCGATTCCATTCGGATGGTCGATGGGAGCGCTTCTATCCTATTTGTATTATCTTACCGGAAAATGGAAAAGCAAATCAATCATTCAACATCCAACAAGCTAAAAGTACATAATCGAAGTAGCATGATCAAACTCTTCGGTTTGCAAATCCATTTCATTCTCTTACCTTTGCGGAAATAAATATTTCGAATATGTTAATATCGATGACTGGCTTTGGTAAAGCCACTTTAGAGTTGGAAAACAAAAAGGTTTCCATCGAAATTAAATCTCTAAACAGCAAACAACTGGATATAAATACCAGAATTCCGAATCTTTACAAAGAAAAAGATTTAGTTCTTCGAAACGAAATCAAGAATCAACTTGAACGTGGCAAAGTTGAACTTTCTATTTTTATTGAAAGTGTGGGTGCTGACAAAGAAACCAAAATCAACAAACCTATTGTTGAAGCCTACTACCAGCAACTTCAGGAACTTTCGACAGAACTGGACATTCCATTAAATCAGGAACCTATTCTCCAGACCATTGTAAAACTGCCTGATGCTTTAAAAACAGAACATCAAGAGTTAGACGAAGAAGAATGGAATCAGATTTTTACAGGATTTAAATCCGCAATTTCTGACCTGAATGCTTTCAGAAAACAAGAAGGTGAAGCCTTACAGGAAGATATTTTTGAGAGAATCGCCAATATCGAAAAACTATTGGAAGAAGTTCCTCAATACGAAGAAAATCGAATTGAAACTGTAAAAACAAGAATCAACGATAACTTAAATGATTTTATTGAAAAGCAAAATGTTGATAAGAATCGATTCGAACAGGAAATCATCTATTATCTTGAGAAATTAGATATTACCGAGGAAAAGGTTCGATTGGCAAATCATTGCAAGTACTTTATCGAAACTGCTAAAAATGGCAATTCTATCGGTAAAAAACTTGGTTTTATAGGTCAGGAAATTGGTCGAGAAATCAACACTTTGGGTTCTAAAGCCAACGATTCTGATATCCAGAAAATCGTAATTCAGATGAAAGACGAGCTAGAAAAAATCAAAGAACAACTTCTTAACGTCTTGTAAGATAAATCCAAAATTCAACAGTAGCGTAGGGTAATAAACTCTGCGCTTTTTTATAAATTTAAAAACAACACACAACTTAATATGTCGGGTAAATTATTCATCTTTTCTGCCCCAAGTGGTTCTGGTAAAACCACAATCGTTCGCCATTTGCTAAAACAAGATTTTAATCTTGAATTTTCTGTATCGGCTACAAGTCGTGCCAGCAGAGGATCTGAAATAAATGGTAAGGACTACTATTTCCTAAGCATTGAAGAGTTCAAACAAAAAATAGCAAATGAGGAGTTCCTTGAGTGGGAAGAAGTGTATGATGATTGTTACTATGGAACCCTAAAAAGTGAAATTGATCGCATCAGGAATCGAGGCAACAATGTTGTTTTTGATGTAGATGTTGTTGGTGGAGTAAACATCAAAAAATATTATAAGGATGATGCTTTGGCTGTATTCATACAACCTCCTTCAATCGAAGAACTTGAGAAGCGTTTGAGAGGTCGTAAAACAGATTCTGAAGAAGTAATTGCTGAAAGAATCAAAAAGTTTAAATTTGAATTGAGCTTTGCCGATCAGTTTGATAAAGTGATTATAAACGACAATCTTGAGAGTGCTTTGAAAGAAGCGGAGAATACTTTAAGTGAATTCATTAAGCAATAGGCATGAAGTTAAAAATTGGATTATACTTCGGATCATTCAATCCAATTCATATTGGACATTTGGCCATTGCAAATTATATGGCCGAATACTCCGATTTAGATCAGATCTGGTTTGTGGTAAGTCCTCAGAATCCTTTTAAGCAAAAAGGGAGTTTGCTAAACGATTATCATCGTCTGGAACTGGTAAATCGTTCTATAGAAAGATATCCCAAACTAAAAGTGTCAAATATAGAGTTTGGTTTGCCAAAACCATCCTATACAATAGATACATTAACCTACTTAAAAGAGAAACATAGCGATTACCATCTTTCCTTGATTATGGGTTCCGACAATCTAAAAAGCTTTGAAAAGTGGAAAAACTATGAACAAATTCTGAAAGAACATGATTTATACGTGTATCCGAGACCTGGCTTCAAAGATGATGATGTAACATTAAACGGCACAATTCATTTGATTAAAGCTCCTCTGATGGAGATCTCATCTAGCTTCATTCGTAAGGCAATCAAGGAAAAGAAAGAGATTCCTTTTTTCATGCCCGAAGCAGCTTACAAGTATCTAAAAGAGATGCATTTCTACGAAAAGTAATCATGTCAGTATCAACATAAAATTACAGTCTCATTCTTTTGTTCTTAGAGACACCCCAATTGGGTACCTCTACAAGGTTCGTATATAATTGGGGCTTTGCAACAGCCACCCTGCAATACTTTTAATAAAGGTCTTTACAGTGTTCTTAATCCTGCTAAAGATGCATCCTTCCTTATAAAAACTCGCCCAGACAAAGTCTATGGTTCTATTTTTTGACTTGACTAAACTCTAAATCCAATTTAGACTCATTATATACTAAAGCTGATAGAAAAACAAAAAGGCAGGTCCCCACCTGCCTTTTCCTAACCCAAAATGATTTCCAATACGAAACTTTTTTAACCCTAAAACCTTATACAATTCATATTGAAATGCCGATTCGATCAACGTGCCTAACCACTACACTCCCGAATCGGAGTGCAAAGGTAGATATTTTTTTTAAACCGCAAAGGAAATTGAAAAATATTTTGATTTTTTTTAATCTCAAATCACATATTATACCATTTCTAAGCCAAAAGTTTCTATTCGATCACCATCATATACCACTATTCCCATGAAATCAATCTCATGTTTTGTCTGTAGTGACACCCAAATTGGGCGTTTCTATATCTTTCTTATATAATTGGGGTAGTTTTGCAAGACCCCATCCGGCAATACCATTAATAAAGGTTTTCACAGTGTTCGAAACCCTGTTAGTGATGTGTTCTGTTATTCTATTAAAATTATCGCTGTAACTATGGCTATACCTGTGTTTTTTCCCCTTAATTAAAAATCACTCATCTGTTTATAATTTTCCCCATTAGCCAGATGGGAGCCACCAGATCCAAATAATTATTTTAATCATGCTCGTTTCATAATAGAACTGGCATAAAAAATAATTTGGCGAATACATCTACCGATAAATCATGTAAAAAACAAAAGAGACTATCCAAGTGGGACAATCTCTTTTCTATTGAAATAAATAGTTAGGTCTGTTTTAATTACAAACTTAATATGGTCTCAACACTATCAATTCCTTTTTGAATGGCTTCAATATTTAATGGAATTAATTTGTGATGACGTTCTGGTAATGATTTCTCCAAACCTTTCTTAACATTATCGATTTTAACAATAGGTTTCACATTTAAAAAACCTCCTAAAATAATCATGTTAAAAGTCTTAGGATTTCCCATTTCTGCAGCCAGTGCAGCTCCAGGGATCTTATAAATGTTTATATCTTCTCTTTCAGGATGACGGGTAATACCGTTTGGATCATATATCAATGTTCCTCCTGGTTTAATATCGTTTTCAAATTTATCCATTGACTGTTGATTCAGGATGATAGCGGTATCAAACTTTTTCAAAACAGGTGAACTAATTCTGTCATCACTCAAGATTACTGTTACATTAGCAGTACCTCCACGCATCTCAGGACCATACGATGGCATCCATGATACTTCCTGATCTTGCATAATCCCCGAGTAAGCTAAAATTTTACCCATTGAAAGTACACCCTGACCACCAAATCCTGCAATGATAATTTCTTCTGTCATTTTTTTACAGTTTTTATTGATTTAAAATGGAGTTCTATTCATCTTTTAATGTACCCAATGGATAATACGGGAACATATTTTCTTTCATCCACTCGTTAGATTGAGTTGGAGATAATTTCCAACCAGAACTACAAGTACCTACAATTTCGATGAAAGAAAGACCTTTTTTCTCTCTAGAATTTTCAAATCCTTTACGGATCGCTTTCTTCAACTTCCTAACCGCACCTGCAGTTTCGGCTGACTGACGAGTAACAAAACGTGTACCTGGAAGCAAGCTAACCATTTCACTAATCTTCATTGGGTGGCCAGTAGAAGCACAATCACGTCCGTATGGAGAAGTTGCCGTTACCTGATCCTCCAAAGTAGTTGGTGCCATCTGACCACCTGTCATACCGTAAATTGCATTGTTTACAAATACAACTACAATGTTTTCGCCACGGTTACAAGCATGAATAATTTCAGCACATCCAATTGATGCTAGATCGCCATCACCTTGATAGGTGAAAACATATTTATCAGGCATTAAACGAGCTGTAGCTGTAGCCAAAGCCGGAGCACGTCCGTGAGCTGCCTGTTGCCAGTCGATATCTATATAATTATAGGCTAATACAGAACAACCCACAGGCGAAACACCAATTGTTTTATCCTGAATATCCATTTCTTCGATAACTTCGGCAATTACCTTGTGGATTACACCATGTGTGCAACCAGGGCAATAGTGCATTTCGTTATCTAAAAGAACGTCAGTCTTCTTATAAACCAAGTTCTCTTCGCTAATAATATTATTGATTTCAGTTGTTGCTGTCATAACTTATTCTCCCAAAATTTTTTCTTCCAATGCTTCCACAACTTCTTCTGGTGTTGGAATAATTCCACCATAACGTCCAAAGTGTTCTACCGCAACTTTACCTTCAACTGCCAACCTTACATCTTCAACCATTTGACCAGCACTCATTTCCACCGATAGTATACCCTTAACTTGTCCCAACATTTCTTGAATTTGTTTAGTTGGATAAGGGAATAGAGTTATAGGACGAATCAAACCAACTTTAATGCCTTTTTCTCTTGCAAGCTCTACAGATTTTTGGCAGATTCTTGCACTTGAACCATAAGCAACAAATAAATATTCAGCATCGTCGCACTCAAACTTCTCATAACGAACTTCGTTCTCTTCCATAGCGCGATATTTCGCCTGAAGTTTGTGGTTAAACACCTCTTGTTTAGCCGAATCTAAATCAAGAGAAGTAGATATATTTCGTTCGCTTCCAGCTTTTTTACCATTGGTTGCCCACGACCCAGAAATTTTCTCAATCTCTTCGTCAGTCCAACGAGGCTTATAATCAGCCAATTCAACTTTTTCCATCATCTGACCAATAACACCATCAGATAATATCATTGCCGGATTTAAATATTTAAATGAAAGCTCAAACCCTAAGTCAACAAAATCATTCATTTCCTGAACAGAAGCTGGTGCTAATACGATTAGTTTGTAATCACCGTGGCCACCACCTTTTACAGCTTGGAAATAATCTGACTGAGCAGGCTGAATTGTTCCCAAACCTGGGCCTCCTCTTACAATATTAACAATTAATGCAGGAAGTTCAGCACCTGCCAAATAAGTAATACCTTCTGCTTTCAAACTGATACCAGGACTTGAAGATGATGTCATTACTTTCTTTCCGCAAGAAGCTCCTCCATACACCATATTAATAGCAGCAACTTCACTTTCAGCTTGCAGAACCACCATACCAGTTTCATCTTCTGGCTTGCGGATCATTAGGGTCTCCATAATTTCGGATTGAGGAGTAATTGGATATCCGAAGTATCCATCGCAACCACAGCGAACTGCTGCTTCTGCAATTACCTCATTTCCTTTCATTAAACGAACGTCTCCCATTACGAATATTTTTATATTTTTTTTTGATTTCAGTAATACGTACTCATTGTACTAGCTAGCCTTAGCTCTGTAAACTGTAATTACAGTATCAGGACAAACCAAACCACAGCTTGAACATCCAATACAAGCATCAGGATTGGCCATATGAGCATAATGATACCCCTTACCATTAACTCCTCTTGCCAGTTCGATAACCGCTGTTGGACAAGACACTACACAAAGACCGCATCCTTTACATTTTTCGGTATCAACAACAATAGCACCTTTAAATTTTGCCATATTATTTATAATTAATAATTAAATATTTTCACTCTTCAAAGGTAACAAATAAAAAGCGCTTAAATGCTTTCACTTACAATCTACCACCTCTTTAAGTCGACTGGATTTCAGCTATTTACAACCAAACACAGGAATTTACATCCAGTCTAAATAATATAATCTATTAAGGATTAAACCATTACACTCTTCGTTAGTTTAAGTTACCTTCTAACTGATGGTGTTTTTCAAATTCTTTCAACCTTAACTCAAGATCTTTGAGTTGACCCCGAGAAATTTGCGATACACATGCCCTCAATCCTTCCTTTAAGCTCCCTGTTTCATTTAAACAGATTGCTGAAATGCCATAATACAACAATTCTTTATTCAAATCAGCTCCCGACATTCCAGGGTAGGAAACCGTAAAATAGAATCCATCTGCCAATGGAACATTTACATCGGTATCGTAAACCAGTTCGAAACCATTCTCAAGGAACATCTTTTTCATGATTTGGGCTCTCTCGCCATACTCTTTCACATCATTGATAAAATCAAAGCTTCCTTCGTTGGCAGCTTTCAACATGGCGCAAAGCGCAAATTGTGCCGAATGAGCTGTTCCTGATGATAATGTATAGATGATTCTGTAGACAATGGTATATCCAAACTCACCAGTTCCTCCAAATCTTTTCTCCAGATTCTGGTATTTTTGCTGATACAGCCTATCCGAAATACAAAGCAAACCAATTCGTTGCCCTGCATAACTAAAAGCTTTTGAGCTCGAAATCATCAACACATAGTTATCGGTGTATTTTGCCACACTTGGTTGATAAGGTGCCACGCCTGGCTTACCCAAGTCGGAACGAAAATCCATAGCAAAATATGCCAGATCTTCCATTACTATGGTATCGTACTTATTAGCTAATTCACCAATAATTTTAAGCTCCTCTTCGTTAAAACAAATCCATGCCGGATTGTTTGGATTAGAATAAATCATTCCGGCTATATTTCCTTTGCTAAGAAATTCGTCTAATTTTTCTCTTAATTTCTCTCCTCGATAGTTGTACACATCAAACGATTCGTACTTCTGTCCCATCACTTCAAGTTGAGTTTTCTGAACAGGAAATCCTGGATCGATAAATAAAACAGTATCTTTTTTAGGATCACAATTTCCGATAGCCATAAATGCGGCATAACCACCTTGCATCGAACCAACTGTTGGAACCACACCCTCAGGCTTAAGGTCGATATTCATAAAGTTTTTTACGAAACGAGATCCTTCTTCCTTAAGTGCTTTCACACCTTCAAGCATTGGATAAGCAGAGGCAGCTCCTTCTTCCAAAGCTTTCTTTTCTGCCTCGATACCTACTTTTGCAGGTTTTAATCCAGGAACTCCCATTTCCATTCTAACAAACTTCTCTCCGCTTTCCTCCTGAATTAGATTAACAACTCGAACAATATCTCTAATGGTTGCATCAGCCAAATTACTTATTCCGCAAAACTCCAACTGCTTGTTAACAATTTCTTTATTTATAGGTGTGTTTTTCATCTGTTTATAATTTTTTCCCATTTGTTATATGGTAGTTGCAAGATCAAAATAATCATTACCATGGTACTTAATAATTATTTAAATCATGCTAGTTTCATCTTTTATTTTTTTCGGTACTAAGTTTAAAAGTTTACGATTTCCCCCTTTAACCACTGATTTTCTTTCAAATTTTAAGCATTTCTTATCACTTAGCTTACTAATTCTATGCAATTTTACGAATTTTAATAACAAATTAAAACACAAACACCTTATTTGATTGTAATCTAAACAAAGTAATCGTTTTAGAGATTTCAATTCATTACGTCATTTCCTATTTTGCTTACAAATTGATAAAGGCTGACCGGAAATCCGTCAGCCTTTATCTTATCAATTGAAATTTCATCTGTTTATAATATTTATCTCATTTGTCAGATGTAAGCCTCAAGATCAAAATAATCATTAGCGTGTGGGTTAATAATTATTTTAATCATGTTCGTTTCATTATTCAAATTCTGGAAGAATAATCTCCAACCAGTTTTCTACCCTTTCCTCGGTAAGATCTGACTCAAAATCTTCATCTAATGGTAAGCCAACAAATCTACCATCGATAAAAGCACGTGATTCATTAAATTCATATCCTTCATCGCTAATTTGTCCAATTAGTTCAGCACCTGTTGGTTTAATGGTTTCCGCTAAATCTCCCATCGAATCAACAAAGAAATCAGCGTAAGCGATATGATCTCCCAAACCAAAAAGAGCTACCTTCTTTCCTTTCAGGTCTAACTTATTTAACTTTGGCAAAAACTCATCCCAATCGTTTACCGTATTCTCTGATGACCATGTGTGTTTGCCCAAGGTTGAAATTCCCAAAATAATATTAGAGTACTCCTTTAACTTATCAGCGTCGGTTTCTTTTACTAAAAATACTTCAACCTTTTTTGATATTATCTTTTCGGCAATAGTTTTAGCCACTTTATCTACATTCCCACCTTCAGGTCCGTAAAACAATCCAATTTTACTCATAGGACAACATTTTATATTAGTGTGTTTTTTGTTTCGTCCTACAAAGTTAAAACTATTTGACACTTTTCAAACTCGCAATGGCAAGTAATACGCCTAATACAATGCCCAACACTGCGGCAAACAAAACCTGATAATCAGGAGGCAGTAAAAAAGTAATTGTATGTGCAGGAATCCAGAAAAATGGAATGGTTTTTTTAAAAACGAAGTTCCATTGAACATTCCAATTTAAATTCACAAAAATTTCTGTAAAATTTATAGGCCGTAAAAAACCTACCAGTGTTCCTCCATTGTTTATAATATGCGTATCAGTAATTTTATGGAAGGTCATCATAACTGGTGCATAAATCAAGTTCATAAAGGTACTAATACAGAATGCTACCAATAATTTATTTAACGTAAATGACTGTTTCATTGCTTCCGTAGCACTTTCGAGTCCAAGGTATGATAAGAAAACCGGTGTTCCTGTAGAGAAAACTATGAATGACAGTTTTATGGTAAGACCTAAAAAACCCCAAACAATGGCACGCGGAAGAATTCCAAATCCTTTTTGAATGTAATTTCCGGTTCTAATTCTTAAACCGATAATTTCTCCTATTGTTGCCAAAATTGCAAACTTAATAAAGCTGGTAATCATACCATGCTCTTTATTAAAATCGATATAAAAATCGAATACTGTTTGAGATACAAAAAATGGCAAGAACAACAATATGAAGCCCAGCCAAAAAATGAAATCTTGTTTTTTCATTGCTTGATAATAAAATGTTTTTGAATGCAAAGAGGCTGTCCAAAAGTCAAGTTTCAATGTAATTCTGAGAAAAATGAAGAATCTCTGCATTTGAGAATCAGATGTTTCACATTTTACAACATAACGTTGCATGATTTAAACTTGCTTTTTGGACAGCCTCTTTTATTTATTTTTCTGATTGCTCTGTATAGTTTTCGAGACCCTTAAAGAAACCTATTTTTACATCCTTCCATTTTATAACTATCCCAATTAAAAGGACAATCACAAAACTGATTAACATTTTCTCGTTCTTATTTAAATCTTTCCACTTCCTCACAATCAGTATTTTTAAATCGGCTACTAATTAAGGGTATACTCCTCAATCTACAGCCATCAATTACTAATGTATTATTCTTTTTCGATTCTGATACGAGCATCAACAGCTGTAACAGCATCCTTATTACCCAACAATGGGTTTAAGTCCATTTCGAAAATTTCAGGAGCAACTTTCATTAAAGCTGCCACACGAGTTACTGCTTCAGCGAAACGATCTTCGTTAACCGGTTCCTGACCTCTAACTCCCTTGATGATTCCGTAAGAATTCAATCCCCGAATCATTTCATGAGCTTCATGGTTTGCAATTGGAGCCAACGAAGCTTTTACATCCTTCAATAC
This sequence comes from Marinifilum sp., assembly GCF_965230805.1. NCBI lineage: Bacteria > Pseudomonadati > Bacteroidota > Bacteroidia > Marinilabiliales > Marinifilaceae > Marinifilum > Marinifilum sp. The sequence continues at coordinate 1,120,769 of NZ_OZ246019.1, forward strand.
CTCGATAAAGATACCTCCTAAACCACACAATACCATGTGACCAAATTTGTCCTCGCGTTTCGCACCAATAAATACCTCTGTTCCACTAAGCATTTGTGCCAACATTACAGCATAAGTATCTTTAATCTGCATCATTCGTTTGAACTCAGAACGCACCGTTTCCTCATCTTTTACATTAAGAGTTACACCACCCACATCTGATTTGTGAACTGGCCCCACAACTTTCATTACCAAAGGGAAACCAATTTCCTTTGCCAAAGCTACGATCTCCTGTTCGGTGTCGGCAACGCCTTCTTTAGCGCGAGCAATACCAGCAGCATCTAACAAGTAGTGAATTTGCTCAGGACTTAAATATCCGTTATCAGCTTCGTCAACAATCTTACGAATTCCTGCAACATCAACATCAGGTAATGCAATTTCCTCTGGTTGTGGTTTTGGCGTATTATATACTTTTGCTAAAGCATCACCAAAAATTACTTCATCAGGGAAACTGGTTCTTCCTTTAGCCATGAAATGTGCAATTTCATCTTTCACATTCACCACTGACGGAAGAATAGGATAAATTGGCTTTTTGCATTCCTTCATTTTTTCGTGAAGAAGATCGTATACATCGTAAACTGGGAACAATCCCGGACTACCAAAAATTACAGCCATAGCATCGATATTATCAAAGTCATTTTCACAAGCATCAATGATATCGCCCAATTGCTGTGCTGTACCTGTTGCCAAAAAATCGATAGGATTTGAAACTGAAGAACCGGGATATAGTTTCTCTAACAAATCATCCGCTTTGGAACCATCAATATGAGGCACATCCAATCCATTATTCGATAACGCATCGGTCAACATTACAGCCGGGCCGCCAGCGTGAGTGATTACAGCAATATTTTTACCTTTCAATTCAGGGTGCATAAAAATCGAAGCAACAGTTGCCAACTCCTCGCGTCCGCTACAACGAACAATACCTGCTTTTTTAAATAATGCATCCACCGCAACATCAGAACTAGCCAAAGCACCAGTATGCGATGATGCGGCACGGCTACCTGCTTCGGAACTACCTGATTTTACCGCTGCAATTTTACATCCTTTGCGAATGAGTGATGAAGCATGCTTTAACAACATTTCAGGCTTATCGATATTCTCAATATATAGAAGTTTCACCTTAGAGCTTGTTTCAGAATCGAAACTTTCATCCATGTATTTTAATATCTCCTCAACACCCATTTGTGCAGAGTTACCTACGGAATAAACGCTAGAGAACGATAATCCCTTTGGAACGCCCGACTCCATAATAAATACGGCAGTAGCACCAGAACCAGAAATAAAATCACATCCTTTAGGATCTAAAGAAGGAATTGGAGTGGTAAAAACACCATTGTAATTAGGGTTTAATACGCCCACACAGTTGGGGCCAATTAGTGATCCTCCTACTGAATTTACTGTTTTTACAATTTCTTTTTCCAGTTTTGCTCCCTCCTCATTCTCTTCGCTAAATCCAGCAGAAAGAATAATAAAAGCACGAGTGTTTCTTTCTTCAGCTAAAAATTTAATTGTTGAAGGACAAAACTTAGCTGCAATGGCTAGAATTGCCAAGTCAACATTTGGTAGATCTTTAGGATCTTTAAACGACCTAATTCCTTGTACCTTATCCAATTTTGGATTTGCCACATAAAGTTCGCCTTTAAAATTTCCATCAATCAAATTCTTTAAAACCTTTCCACCAGGCTTTTGCACATCGTCGGAACCACCAACTACAACTATACTTTGGGGGTTAAGTAATTGTTCGTTTATCATTTTTTGTTGTTTATAATTTTGCGAATTTTCGACAAATATAGTAATAATCCGCTCCTATAATATTGATTTACCAAACAATCCATAAGTAAAAAACATTTTATTGCTTATTAATGATATTATTTAGCCTCTGTAGGAAAAGTACTGATTTTCAGAAGTGATTGATATGAAAGCTTCAAAGAACAGGGATTGGGATTTTTAATAATCCGGGAGTTGGCTTGCAAACACCAATTTAGAAATACAGCTGCCTTGATTTGCTTCAACCAATTTCGAGGATCATCCAAAACAGGTTAATATTTATTAAGGAAGAATAAACTCTTAAGGACAAATGAAGGAGATTGAATTAATGGCAATATCAGTATTAAGTGTGTTTTATCCCAAAATATACCGCATGGCACAAAAAGCTAGAATTTTATAAGTATTTTTGCCAGCGAAACAACAGATATAAAATGAAATGTCAAAAGGTACTCAAGAAATTCTGAAACAAGATTCTTTAACAAGAGATAATATAATTCAACTCTTAAAATCTACTGGCGAAGATGAAAAAGCTTTGTTTGCTAAATCTTCGGAAGTAAAACTTAAATACATTGGAAAAAATGTGTATTTCCGTGGATTGGTCGAATTCTCGAATATCTGTAAAAAAGATTGTTTATACTGTGGAATCAGAGCAAGCAACAAAAATGTTGATCGATACGATATTGCTGATAAAGAAATACTAAAAGCAGCCAAATTTGCCTACGAGAACAATTATGGATCACTGGTTCTGCAATCGGGAGAAAGACATGACAAGGAATTTGTTGACAGAATTGAAAACCTTTTGAAAGAAATTAAAAATCTCAGCAATAAGGAGTTGGGAATTACGATTTCACTTGGAGAACAAACAAAAGAAACCTATCAACGCTGGTTCGATGCAGGAGCGCACCGCTACTTGTTAAGAATTGAATCGAGCAATCGTGAATTGTACGAAAAAATACATCCAAATAATAATAAACACTCCCACGAAACAAGACTTAAATGCCTGAAAAGTCTTCAGGAAATAGGGTACCAAACCGGTACGGGTGTTATGATTGGTATTCCTTTTCAAAGCTATGAGGATTTGGCAAACGATCTATTGTTTATGAAGGAGTTTGACATCGATATGGTTGGTATGGGACCTTTTATAGAGCACGATGAAACACCAATGTATAAATATCGCGATCAACTGATGAGTTTAAATAATAGGTTCAGACTCACCCTAAAAATGATTGCTGTGCTAAGAATCATGATGAAGGATATTAACATTGCTTCAGCTACAGCTTTACAAGCAATCGATCCATTGGGAAGAGAGAAAGCATTGCGAATTGGTGCCAACATCATCATGCCAAATATTACACCTACAAAGGAAAGAGCCAATTATCTATTATACCAAAACAAACCTTGTATCGACGAAGGCGCAGATGACTGCACCAACTGCATGGAAGCCAGAATCAACATGGCAGATGGGGAGATTGGCTATGGTGAATGGGGAGATTCAAAGCATTATGTCAATAGAAGAAACAATTCTTAATCATCTTTATGCATGTCGACTGTCTTTGAATACAGGTGTACAAAGTTTCCAAGTATATTTTTCAAAAGCTAATGCCCTATTTACCTGATTTCGATTATAATTATTCTCCACAGAAAGTCAGATTTATTCAAGATTTGCATTAAAGAATATCGGGATATTTTGAAGAATTTCTAAAGTAAAGATTGGGCGAAAATGACTTTTCAACCGGACATGACCTATTTAACGTGAGTTCGACCTAAGCAATATTATTAAGTCCAATATCATAAACTATATCTATGTTAATATTGGGCTTTTTAGGTAAAAAATGATATGCTATTAGACCTGAGATTAAATTGGCAAGAAAATTTTCAAAGCTCCTGTATCGTGTATGTTCTATTTGACAGATTTTTTTAATTCATCGTTAACAGACTCAACCAAAGCTCTTTTTCGTAATAAGATTTTATCATTAATATGCATTAAAGAATTCTTCATATTCTTTCGAATTTTGGTAATCATGTGTATTCCATCGACGAAAAATTGCTCAAATAGCATTTTACTGATATAGCCTTTGTCAGCTATTAATTTACCAAATAGTTTGTCATGGAAATCTTTATTTTTTAGTGGTAACCTATCGTCTACATTTCCTTGTGTGAACAGAAAATCAATAATTTCTCCCTTGTCGTTTATTACAATATGAAGCTTAAAACCGAAAAACCATCCCATGGAGCATTGTCCCTTGGTTGCTATCCCTTGAAATACCTTATTCTTTTTTATTAATTCTATGGTTTCTTACATCGAACTCACGTTACATAATAAACAATTAATAATCTGTGGGTTTTAATCACCCACCAATGATAGAATAAGAATAAAAACCCAAAGTACATTTGGGGCATACACAACCAAGGGAATAAAAGAAACGACAAGTAAGTTTTCATTGACCATTAGTTAAAGAAACTGCCTACTGAATGTTTTAGTGCATACACTTTGAGTGTCAAAGTGTATGCAGTTGTCGTCTCAAAGTGTATGCAGTTGTCGTCTCAAAGTACTGGCAGCTATGAAAAGAAAGTAATTCCTCACTTTAATTGAAGTGGGGATTTTTGTATTTGTATGTTTCACTGGTATATAACGTGAGTTCGACGTAAAATTCTATCCACAGAAAGTTATATTTGCGATAGATTTGCATTAAAAATTTGGAAAGAATAGCGGGATATTTTGAAGAATTTCTAAAGTAAGGATTGGGCGAAAATGACTTTTCAACCGGACATGACCTATTTAAACTTACCGGAAGATTGCCTCTCGAACAATAGTTCTAAGAATTTTAAATCCACATTCTCACTCGAACAATCATTATAGAGATTTCAACTCAACATTGCCACTCGAAAAAAGTACGATTCTAATTTAAAAAAGCACGTTTCCTATCGAAAAACGTGGCTTATAAAATTGAACAGGGAATTAACTTTCGAAAAAAGGCTCTAGAAATTTCCAAAACTACATTGCCACTCAGTAAACGCATCTATTTGTATTTAAAACGACGTTTTCCTCTAGAGCAATGGATCTAATCCCAGTATTACTGTACGTTGCATTCTACCGAATAATTAGAAATACAAATCGCGTTCTCCTTTTTTGATTAATTCTAACCGTTCCTCCAGTTGATCAACTTTCTGAACATTTTCAAGCTCCCTCTTCTTTAATTCAATAAGTTTATATCCTTTTTCTTTAATTTCGGCCGTACCATAATCTTCAAGATATTCTGCCAGAGTTAAAATGGCATTTTGTGCACAATATCGTTTAATAAATCCAGGAACCGAAAATTCCATAAAGTGCTCCCCAGTCCTGCCTTTACGATAACATGCCGTACAAAATGAAGGTAGATATTCTTTATCCAACAACTCATCAATCACTTCGCCAAGGCTTCTTGTATCTCCAATCTCGAACTGTTCGTGATCCAACTTCTGTTGTTCACGGGATTTTTCGGTGTAACCTCCAAGTTGAATATTAGTTCCCGCATCTATTTGGGAAACTCCCAAACGAATAACCTCTTCTCTAATTTCCTGACTTTCGCGAGCAGTTAAAATCATACCTGTATAAGGCACTGCCAGTCTTAGAATCGCAACTAATCGTATAAATTCTTCATCCTTAACCTCGTATTTTGGATCTATTGTAGAATCGGAAGCCGCTTTAATTCTTGGAAATGAAATAGTATGTGGTCCCACATTGTAACATGCCTCAAAATGGTTTACATGACGAACCAAACCCATTACATCAAACTTCCAATCATACAATCCAAATAGTGCACCAATTCCCACATCATCAATTAATGCCTCCTGGGCTCTGTCCAAACCTGTTAATCGCCAATCGAAGTCGGCTTTTTTACCACTTAAATGATATTTTGAATAAGCTTCACGATGATAAGTTTCCTGAAAAATCTGATAAGTTCCAATTCCAGCTTCTTTCACCTTTTTATAGCCTTCAATATCTAGCGGTGCGGCATTAATATTTACACGACGAATCTCTCCGTGTCCGGATTTTACTTCATACACAGTTCTTACCGAGTCTGCAATAAAATCCGCATCGTACATTGGGTGTTCACCATATACCAATATCAATCTTTTCTGTCCATTATCCTCAAGAGCCTTAACATCACTCTTAATTTGTTTGTGAGTAAGTGTTGTTCTAATTTGCTTTTTATTAGATGCTCTAAACCCACAATAAGTACAATTATTGGTACACTTATTTCCAATATATAGTGGTGCAAAAATCACGATTCTATCACCATATACTTTTTCTTTTAACGTGCGCGCCCCTTCTTTAATTTCCTCAATTAATTCAGGATCCTCCGTCTGCAGCAATACAGCAGTTTCCGGTAAACTCAGTCTATTCTTATCTAATGACTTCTGAATAATTCGACGAACGTTTTCCTTTGACGTGTCTGCTTCGTTAAGCATATCCCAAATTTCATCTTCATCAATAAAAGGTTTCATCCTTTCATCTTTGATGCGATACTCTTGAGGTTTGTAAATCATTTTCATGTTATACGCTGTATATTTCGGGCCAAATTGTTACAACAACCATCCAGCTCAATTGTATTTTGTTAGTTTTCAGCACAAAATTAATCAATATTTACTAGCATATACCATCAATTGAAGTTTAATAGCGAATGATTGAAATAGAAAATTCATTTTTTCTTTATGAGCTAATATCATACAAAAAGCCCTTAGTCAAAAACTAAGGGCTTATGTGCAATTATATAATTCTTTTTAATGATACTTTCTCTTGAAAAACCAAGTCTCGAATAGGTTTACTTCCACACTAATTCTTCCAAAATCTTCTCGTACAATATTATTATCGGTCGTCCCCATCTGGCCAAACTCAAATGACAAATTAATCATCCCATTCCCTCGAGCCAATGGCAATCCTAGTCCAAAACTAATTCCCTTGGTTTTAATTCGTTCATCTCTTACCTCGATATACCCGGTATCGTAAAAAGCCCCAAATCGGTAAGATAGTTTCTTTAAGAATTTAGTAGCATAGCCATCATTTGCATTGTAAATGGTTGCAATTGAGAATTTGTTTCGATCCACCAGAAGATTATCTTTCTCAAATTTCTTGGTATCACTCCATTTTTCTAATAAATAGTCAGCCCCCATCCAAAACTGTTTCCCTTTATTAAAACCAAGCGAAACTCCATACAATTCAGGTACATCATAACGCCCTCTATCTGTATCTTCATATCTTAAAATCCCCAGGTTTGTAACTTCTGTAACTCTTTTTGCACTAACCCCAATTTTCGGTTGATATTTTAATCCCAGCATAATGGAGTTTTTTGGAAAATCAATCTTGTATTGTGCTCCCACATTAAAATGCAATCCTTGTGATATTAATTTATTACTGTTTTGGTAAGTTAGAGAAGCACCTCCTTGAGGAATAATAAATTCGTCTCTTGTGTTGTTTCCAAATACATATATTCCATTAAAGCCTAATGATAAATCATCTGTGACTTTAAATCCATTTGAAAGTACAAGTTGATTTAAGCCTCCGGTTCCAACTTGTGACCGAATGATATAATTTGTTCCTCCCTCAACAAGCTCCCTGCTTGTAATATCATACCCCAAACTGGTATAGGGAGATAAAGACACTGCAACACCGTATCTTGGTGATGCCTTAAATCCGAATCCTATTTTAGATAGATTTAAATCGTTGAAAGAATCGCTATCGTCACCTTGTGAAAGATTGGTAAATTTAGCAACCATCCCAATCTGGAAAATAAATTTAAGACTGTCTAATTCAGTTAATGCGGCTGGATTATTAACATTTAATGCACTTCCATCTCTATACGACAAACTGGCCATACCGGTGGAATTTAAAATATCTTGAGTCATCAACTCACCTAATCCATAATATGAATACGGAGAACTTGTATTATTTTGGGCGTTCAAATCCAAAGATATAGCTGAAAGACCAATTAAAGCTAATAAACAAATTCGAACAATAGATTTTAAGCTCTTCATTAAACTTACCATATATAGTATAACAATATTTTTCACACTCATTTTCTTAACGTTGAATCACGTAGGTAACTCTCAATCTGATTCTAAAATCAGAAGCCAAATCATTTTCCACTATCAATCGATCATACGTATAACCAATATTTTCAAAAGGAAAGCCAATTAAAAGAGCATCATCGTACTCTTTTCCATTTACTAGAATCGAGTTCACATATGAAGTTAGATCTGCAACGTAGACCGATTCATCTTCATTATTAAAGTTAGGAACAAATGTAAATGACAATCCAGCACTTTGTCCTCCAGCTAATTGTGAGCCGATAACATTATTCTCATTTGTATTGTATAGGTTGAGGCTTGACATTGGTAATGGAAAAACCTCATCATCATAGCTATTATCCGTTGGATATAACAACAGATCTGCTCTTATTACTCCACCAGTTAATCCGAGTGTTATTAAATTTTCTATGTGAGGAATTTTGATCTTTGTATACATTCCAAGACCTCCCTGAATAAAAGTCAAATCATCCGTTAGCTCAGAATCAAGTTCAACCTCCTGTTCAACCAAACGATCCAATTGTTGTGGTGTATTGCTTCTATCCGCAGAGTAATTTAGGAAACTATAGTTTTGATTACCCAAAGAAGACACAACAGGAAAATCATGAAATTTCACCCTTCCTTTATCGCTATAGTCAGTATCACTATAATACAATCTCAATTTTAACTTATTATCGGCCAGTGGTACATGAAAAAGGGTGCTATTCTCATCACCAGGTCTAATTACAATTCCTTTCATGAATTTGCGCCACTGTATACTTTCCGTTACCGAATCACTTTCTGCATTTACCTTTTCCACAATGTCTTCACCCAAGGCTAAGGCTTGCTCGTTATCAAGTTTTAAATAAATTCCTTCACCAAAATATTTACCATAATAGCTAACCGCACCACTTTGCGCATGTAAATCAATCGCCTCATCATACCTTGATTGCTTAATTGGATTTAGGTAAAACTCCCTATCTAAAAGAGGTAAATCATCATATTCAAAACTATTGTGTCCATAAAATGCAAATTCATTATCTGGCAATTCCATATCCTCTGCTACCCTATTGATAATTATTCTTTGAGCTTGTAGTGTATCTCCAAAATATCTTCCGTCAGGATAAGCTATAAAGACTAAGGAATCGAATTGGATTGGAACCTTCTCAACTGAACCATCAATTGAACTTCTTTGAAAAGATCCATTCAAGCTTAGCAAACCATAATATTCTGCTTTTATATCGCCAAGATACTCATCCTTATAACTTCCCAATATTGCAGTTCGAGAACCAGAAGTGATTAATGAGTCTAAAATAATTGTTGAACTTTCTATCGAAAAAGTATCTATCAAAACAACTTCCGTTGTTTGATCAATTAAATTATCACCTATTTCATGTTCCTCGTAGCTGTCTGAATTACAACTAACAAAAAAGCTTATTATAGAAAAAAATAAAAGTCGATTGATTGTTCTCATTCTCACCATTTAAAGTACTAATCATATTAAACACAGAGCAAAAACTCTATTATGATTACAATAGAAACCTTGTCAAAAATTCGTTTAACGCACAAATATAAATAAAATATCCAGACTAACTAATTAAATCTTTATTTGATAAAAATTGTTAAATGGAGCTTATTTTTACCATCTAAAAATGAACTTATGGATTTTTATTTTATATTTGTCGTCTACTTAAAATAGGATCGCTTAAACTGTTCTAAGAAAAATTTAAATTAATTGATAAAATCATAACAAATGAAACAACGATTATTAATAGTATTATTTGCATTATCTCTATTTGTTACCAGTTGTGGTAGCGATAATGATTTAGTAGGTAACTGGATTAAAAGTTCTTCTTTTGAAGGGCGCGCCAGAAGTGGTGCAGTTAGCTTTGTAGTTGGCGATTACGCATATGTTGGTACTGGTTATGATGGAAAAGATGCTTTAAAAACCTTTTATAAATACAGCCTTCAAGATGGTTGGAGTAAAATTGATAGTGAATTTCCAGGTGCTGAGAGAAGAGAAGCTGTTGCATTTGTAGCCAATAATAAAGTATATGTAGGTCTTGGAGTTGATGATGATGACGAGAGATTAGGAGATTTTTACGAATTTGATCCAACTAACGATACATGGAATCCAATCCCAGTTGATATGACTGATGGACCTTCTGCCAGACAAGGAGCAATTGCATTTACAATAAATGGAGTTGGTTATGTTGGAACTGGATATGGTTTTCAGGAAGATGAAGATAGAAACAATCTAAAAGATTTCTATAAATATGATGGTTCTTCTTGGGCTAAGATCGCCTTTGATGGCGAAAAATCAAGAAATTCAACTGTTTTTGTAATTGACAACAAAGCTTATGTTGTTTCAGGAGAAAACAGTTTAAAATATGTTTGGGAGTACGATCCTACTAAAGTTAGTGCAAATTCGAATGGATGGACTAGAAAAGAAGATCTTGATGATGATAATGACTGGGAAGAAGTACAACGCTCACAAGCCATTTCTTTTGTAATTAATGGTAGAGGGTATATTGCTACAGGTAGAAACGCAGGATTATCAAGAGAGGTATGGGAATATGATCCAAGCAGAGACCATTGGGATGAAAAAACTTCTTTAGAAGATGAAATTGCTTCAAGAGAAGACGCTGTAGCATTTTCTTTAAACAACAGAGGTTTTTTTACTACAGGTACTGTTGTGGGTTCAGGCGCATACTTTGATGACACCTGGGAGTTCAACCCAACTATGGAAGAAGATGATGATGACAATTAGAAATTAGTTGTAAATATATAAAGCACTGCCTCGTTAAGCAGTGCTTTTTTTAGCTATACAACCCCGTACACTTAATCCTTCAAACAGTCTACAATAAGGTTTAAGAATAATATCACATATTTTTAATTGACGATCTGGTATTAATAATACTGAGTTCAATTAAAATTTTTCGATAAATCTATTCACCAACAATTTTCTCTTTCACAGAAAGGTCATGTACGCTTCGTCTAAAGAAGATTTGCAATAAAAATTCTGAACGAATAGCTGACTATTTTGATTAATTCTTAAAGAGGCTCCAATATCAGTAAAGATCCAATGTTATTTTAACAAACTTTAACCTTTACTTGTTAATAAACGTTAATCAAAAAAACCTCCGACAAAACTGCCGGAGGTTTATTTTTATATCAATTCCATTAATTACGACTGATATTCTTTAATGATATCAGCTACATCACCAGCAGCAACACGTCCGTAAACACGCTCTCCAACGGTAACTACAGGTGCCAAACCACATGCTCCTACGCAACGCAAGCAGCTGATCGAGAATTTTCCATCCTCTGTAGTTTCCCCAACAGGAACATCTAACAAACGTTTGAATTCTTCCAATACTTTCTCAGCACCTCTTACATAGCAAGCAGTTCCCATACAGATAGAAATTGGGAATTCGCCCTTAGGTACCATAGAAAAGAATGAGTAGAAGGTTACAACACCGTAAACGTGAGCAACAGAAACGTTTAATTCACGAGCAATGATTTCCTGAACCTCTGCAGGCAGGTAACCAAATGTCTCTTGAGCCTTGTGAAGTACATTAATCAACTCAGCTCCATCATTATCAAATGACGTGCAAATCTCCACAAGTGTATCAACTTTGGATTTTGCTAATTTAATTTTTGCCATAATATTTTTAGATTTTAGATTTTAGATCTGAGATTTGAGACTTTAACCTATATCTCATTTCTCAAATCTTTAATCTCATTTCTATCAATTCATTTATTCAATCTCAATCTCGTTACTCTTATCGAAATAATGAGTATGCAACAACTTATGAGACAATTCGCTACATGGCTTACCCAAGAACTCTTCATACAGTTTAATGATATAAGGGTTCTCGTGCGACTTACGGATAGCCTTACCTTCATCTTCGCGATAAAGAGCAGCTGCACGTTTCTTCAGGATTGAAGAATCGCCATGGTGCAATGGCTGTCCACCACCACCAATACAACCACCTGGACAAGCCATAATTTCGATTGCATGATATTCCGATTTACCATCACGGATATCTTCCAGAAGTTTACGAGCATTACCAAGACCGTGAGCAATACCAATATTAATAGGAAGACCATCAAAATCTACAGTAGCACTACGGATGCCATCCATACCACGCAATGCTTCGAAATCAACTTTTTCAAGAGTCTTTCCAGTGTATACTTCATAAGCAGTACGAGCTGCAGCTTCGATTACACCGCCAGTAGCTCCAAAAATTACCCCAGCACCTGTTGACTCACCTAGAGGATTATCAAAATCTTCATCAGTCATAGTACTAAGATCCATATTCGCCTGCTTGATCAAGTTTGCCAGCTCACGAGTTGAGATAGAATAATTTACATCAGGATCTCCATCCACTTTAAACTCATCGCGCTGACACTCGTATTTTTTAGCCAAACAAGGCATGATAGAAACAACAATCATATCTTCACGCTTGATACCCATTTGTTCTGCCAAATAGTTTTTAGCGATAGGACCAAACATTTGCTGCGGAGAACGAGCTGTTGAAGGAATGTCTTTCATTTCTGGGAAATGGTGCTCGAAGAAATTCACCCAACCAGGACAACATGAAGTCAAGATAGGAAGTTTCACATCCTTATCACCATCCAAGTGTTTTTGCAAACGACCCAACAACTCTGTACCTTCCTCCATAATGGTAAGATCGGCAGCAAAATCAGTATCGAATACTTTATCGAAGCCCAATTGACGAAGAGCCGAAACCATTTTACCCGTTACCAAAGTACCGGCTTCCATTCCAAATTCTTCACCCAAAGCAGCACGAACTGCAGGAGCCGTTTGTACAACAACCGTTTTCTTAGAGTCAGCAAGATCTCTAATCAACTGATTGGTATGATCTTTCTCGGTTAAAGCTCCAGTAGGACATACAGCCACACACTGTCCGCAATATGTACAAGTTGATTTCTCCAAATCCATTTCGAATGCAGGAGCTACAACAGAATCAAAACCTCTGTTTACAGCAGAAAGTGCACCTACTGTTTGTACGTCGTTACACATGGTCTCACAACGACGACACATGATACATTTATCCATATCACGGATAATCGATGGAGAGTAGTCTACCTTATAAGTTGATTGTTCACCCTTGTAGTGCAATTCACGAACGCCAAACTGGTGCGCCATATCTTGTAAGTCACAGTTCCCTGATTTAGCACAAACCAAACAGTCGAATGGATGATCAGAAAGCATCAGCTCCATTACTGTTTTACGAGCATTTAATACTCTCATGTTGTGAGTATGAATCACCATTCCTTCCTCACATTTTGAGTTACAAGAAGGAGCTAAGTTACGACGTCCTTCCACCTCAACAACACAAATTCGACATCCGCCAGGCTTGTGTTCAATGCCCATATCTCCCAAGTGCATATAACAAAGCGTTGGAATTTCGATTCCTAACTGCTTTGCAGCTTCGTAAATAGTAGTTCCCTTAGGTACTTCTATTTGTTTATTATCAATGGTTAATTTGATCATTTTTTCCATTTTAAGATCCTCCTTACTGAATGCTAATCGCATTAAACTTACATTTCTCCATACAAGCACCACACTTGATACACTTAGCGGCATCAATAATATGAGCTTCTTTACGATCTCCGGCAATACAATCAACCGGGCAGTTGCGAGCACAAAGTGTACATCCAACGCAAAGTTCAGGATCGATTACATATTGCATTAATGCCTTACACTGACCTGCCGGACATTTGCGTTCTTCAACGTGAGCAATATACTCATCATAGAAATTTTCAATCGTAGAAAGAACAGGATTTGGCGAAGTCTGTCCCAAACCACAAAGAGAAGTATCTTTAATCACAGTACTTAAGTTTCTCAACAAGTCAAGATCCTCCTTAGTACCTTTTCCTTCAGTAATCTTATCCAACAATTCGTACAGGCGCTTGTTACCTACACGACATGGAGTACACTTACCACATGATTCTTCAACAGTAAAATCAAGGTAGAATTTAGCAACGGAAACCATACAGTCATCTTCATCCATAACAATCATACCGCCCGATCCCATCATAGAGCCAACAGCCAGAAGGTTATCAAAGTCGATTGGAGTATCAAGGTGTTTTTCTGTTAAACATCCACCTGATGGACCACCTGTTTGAACAGCTTTAAATTTCTTACCATCTTTGATACCTCCTCCAATTTCGTAAATTACTTCACGAAGAGTAGTACCCATTGGAACTTCGATTAATCCCACGTTATTAATCTTACCTGCCAAAGCAAATACTTTAGTACCTGTTGATTTTTCGGTACCAATTTTATTGAACCAACTTGCTCCTTTGTTAATGATAACAGGAACATTCGCAAATGTTTCAACATTATTTACGTTGGTTGGTTTTCCGTTGTAACCAGATTCAGCCGGGAATGGAGGCTTAACGGTTGGCTCACCACGAAGACCTTCCATTGAGTGGATCAAAGCAGTTTCCTCACCACACACAAAAGCTCCTGCACCATAACGCATTTCAACATCAAAGTTGAAACCTGATCCCATAATATCATTACCTAAAAGACCATATTCACGAGCTTGCTTAATGGCAACTTTCAAACGATCAATTGCAAGTGGATACTCAGCACGAATATAGATCAAACCTTTATCAGCACCCATTGTGTAACCACAAATGGCCATTGCTTCCAACACCGAATGTGGATCACCCTCAAGGATTGAACGATCCATAAATGCTCCTGGGTCTCCCTCATCAGCATTACAAACCACATATTTCTGATCCGCATCATTCTTAGAAGCAAATTCCCATTTCAAACCTGTTGGGAAACCTCCACCTCCTCGTCCACGAAGGCCGGATTCTTTAATTTCGTTGATTACCGACTGAGGGGTCATTTCCGACAAACACTTACCCAGGGCTGCATAACCATCGGTAGCAATATATTCATCGATATTTTCAGGATTGATAAAACCACAGTTACGCAAAGCAATACGAATCTGTTTTTTATAAAATCCCATATTTTTAGAGTCACTAACAACTTCCTTCTTATCCGGATCGGTATAAAGTAAACGCATTACTTTACGCCCCTTAATGATATGCTCTTCGATTATTTCTTCGGCATCTTCTGGCTTAACTTCTATATAGAAAGTATTATCAGGAAGAATCTTTACAATAGGCCCTTTTTCACAAAACCCAAAGCAACCTGTCATTACTACCTGAACTTCTTCATCAAGCCCTTTCGCTTTTAGAGCATCTTGTAGATTATTTTGAATAGACTCACTTGCAGATGCACGACATCCTGTACCTCCACAAATAAGAATATGCATTTTGTACTTTTCCATAATTGCAATTAGTTTTGTTAGTTGTCAATAGTTTTGTAGTTAACGGGAATAATGCCATCTACCAATTCGCCTTGTTTGATATATTTTTCAATCACTTCATCAGCTTTTTTAAGATCAACATCTCCGAAAACAACGGGCTCTTTACCTGGCATTGTAACTTCGATAGTAGGTTCTGCATAGCAGTATCCCATACAACCAGTTTGAGTTACAATAGAATTAATACCTCTTTTGGCTGTAGCTTCGATTAGAAACTCCATTACCTCTTTTGCTCCTGATGCAATACCACAAGTTGCCATACCAACTTTAATTTGCACTTGAGCGTCCGGATCGTTGCTCTTCTCCCTAAGATCCATCTTTGTATGCAGCTCTTCTTTTATCTTCTTCAGATCTGCAAGGGATTTAACTTTTGCCATAATCTCAATTTATTAAAGGTTAATTTAATTATCTATATTATAATGTATTCAGGTTCTCTTGAATCATTTCTTTTAAATAATGCATGATATTCGGATCTGAAACCGGCATACCATCCAAAACTTCTTTTATTTCTTTTGTATCAAAAACATACTCATCTTTATCAGTGATATGAATGTATATAAAATCCATTTTCGGGTTTGCACCAACCAACAAAACCATAGTTCCTGCAATATCGCCCATAGCTGGCCTGTCTAGATGCCGATGAGAAAAAACAGCCTCCAGTTCTGTTCCCACTCCCTCTTTCGAGGATATCTCCATCTTTCCTCCTGTCATTTCTGCATTTTGTTTTAACAAAGACAGACCCAATCCAACCTTTCTGGTTGTACGGGTGGTGAAAAATGGATCAATGGCTTTTGCCAACACCTCTTCGGACATCCCAAAACCATTATCCTTAATCGAAATTGAAAACAAGTCATCTTTTTCACTCTCCTTGATTTTCAACTCCACCAATGATGCTTTGGCTCTCACCGAATTCTGGATAATATCCATAATATGCATCGAAAGATCTTTCAATTTTATTAGCTTTTAGCTATTGGCCATTGGCTTTTAGCTTTGTTATGCAACTATTGATTATCCTCTTTTCTTTGTGAATCAAATCCATTATTTCTTTCGTTTCGCTCTCTTTTGCGATCTTGAGCTTTTAAACTACTCAACCCTTCTTCCCTCTTCTCCTTTTAATGCCTTTCTTACTTCTTCGAAACTTAATTCTTCCACAAAGAAGTTTGTCCAAGCGTTTCCGATATCCTCTATGTAATGAGCATCAGAACTTTTAATAAAATTATACTTACTCAAATACTTATTCTTTTTTAAGAACTCCTCTTTCGTAATGTGATGAGAAAGTTCTATTGCGTCTACATTCAAATCAGGCGGTAAAAAACCCAACTGACTGATAACACTATTGATTGTTTTATTGACATGCGCCGGAATAAATAATCCTTGCAATTCGTGAACCTTTCTTTCGATTTCTTCGATGCTTTGATCTAAACCTGAAATTAAAAGACACTCCACTTCATCAATAATCTCTTCCTCTTCGTTTACCACTACCTGATATCCGAACTTAGTTTCATCATTCGATATCTTTGGCAAATACCGATCGAGATATTTCTGAAATTCAGAAAGATTCTCCTCATCTTCAAAAAAGCACAAACAATGAGCTTCTTCTTTGGTAGTTACCTCTGCTCCCATCAGAACCATGATTCCTTCCTTTGCTGCTAATTCTTTAATCAGCGGTGCGTGCAAAGTTGAATTGTGATCCGTTATTCCCAATATGTCAATTCCACGCTCTTTGGCTTTTTGAACAATATTCACCGGACTCATCTCCAAGTCTCCACAGGGAGATAAAACAGTATGCGTGTGCAAATCTGCCCGGAATTTTTTCATTCTTCTATTTTGCCAGATTGATTAAATCGTACAATTTTCCTGTCATCTCAAAAGCTTCTTCCTCAGAAGAAAGAATTGGTATTCCCTCCTCATTACTTTGAGCAGCCGCATCAGCATCAGGCTCATATCCTTTTACCAAAACAATTGCTGCCAATTCTTTTAATGAAGCAATTGCCATGATATTCTTATGCGTTTGCAAAGTAACCCAAACATGGTTTTCATCAGCATTTCCCATCACATCACTTAACAAATCCGAAGTATAACCTCCTTCAACTTCACGATTTAACCCTTTTGCTCCTGAACAAACCTTCAAGCCTAATTTTTCAACGATATCTTGTACGATCATGATCTATTCGTTTAGTTTCTTTTTTTCAAACCTGCTCTTACCCCAGGTATCCTCCGAAATATCGAATGATTCCTGCGGAGATATCAGTCCTTCCTTTGTCAACATTTTTTGAAGAAAAACACACTGTGTCATTTTTGCACTTCCCTGAACTACGTCTTCGGCCAATGCCTGACATCTTGGTGCGCCACATGCACCGCAATCAATCCCGGGTAAAACCTTCATGATTCGGTTAATTTTCTTCATTTTTTTCATGGCAACCATCATATCTGAATCCAAACTTAGGATAGATCTTGGTTCCACTTTGCTTATTGCCATATTCTCCTGTAAAAAGACTTTATACAAATCAATTTCTCTTTCCTGCATAATTACCGGCTTATTGCGATGATACCACGCCGCTCTTTTTCTTAAGCGCTCAATTGCCAGAAATCGATTTTCCGTTGCCAACACTCCACCCGCACAGGAGTGATCACATGCTCGAAGTTCCAAAAAATCAACATCAGATATTTCTTCGTTCTCTAACTTTTCCAAAACTTCAATAACATTATGAATCTCGTCAATTGCCAAACAACGCCCTGCATATCTCGAAGCTTCGCCATTGGTTAAGGTCCAACCAATACTTCTTCGGGACATATGAATATTATCAGGATATTTTTTAGTCTCCTTTTTACTATTCTTAATACTTAGCAGCACCTTGTTGTAGATGAAGTCCATATTAATTACACCATCTATCATGGAAACCTCTTCACCTACAGGACTTTTAACCGCTGCAATTTTAGCTGCACAAGGAGTAACGTAAAAAATCCCGATTTCATCCTGAGTATATCCTTTGTCCTCAAGTTTTTTTCGATAAAACTGAGCCGAAATGTCGATTACTGGTTTTAGTTGAATAATATTGTCTACCAAAGCAGGAAACTTAACCTGTATCAATCGTACTATAGCAGGACAAAAGCTAGATATAAATGGTCTTTCCTGATAATGTTTGTGCATGTAGTTCTTGGTAGAATCAATCAATACATCCACAGCACCATCCACTTCAAAAACATGAGTAAAACCCAGTTTTTTGACTTCATTGTACACTTGTACCTCCGAAATACCGTCGGGAAATTGTCCCAACAACACTGTTGGTAAAAGTGCTACTCTTTGTTTGTAATTAAAGATTTGCGTAAAGTCATCCTGTTCAACTATAATTGCATTTACAGGACATGCCTTCAAGCACTCGCCACAATCAACACAAGCATTTTTATTAATATTAGCAGTTCCATTTTGCACGCGAATAGCAGAAGTTGGGCATACATTCATACAGTGCGTACAAGCTATGCAAACATCATCAACTACTTTTAAAGCATGATAAAAATGAACCTGCTCCATTACCCTATTTCAAATAATTAACGATTATAAGCTTTGTACCAACATCAACCTTACTGGTGATATTCATCTGATCAGAATTACGCTTTATATTCGGAAGCCCCATCCCTGCACCGAAACCCATTTCGCGTACTTTTGGTGTAGCAGTAGAGTATCCTTCTTGCATTGCTTGATTGATATCAGGAATTCCCGGCCCTTTATCTTCAATCTTTACCACAATCTTTTCCGGATCTATTTCAACAAACATATTGCCTTCGAATGCATGAGCCACAACATTAACCTCTGCCTCGTACAAAGAAACAACTGTTCTTTTTATAATTTTTGGATTTACATTTAACTGTTTAAGGATCTTTTTTACCTCGCTGGAAGCAGATCCCGCTCTAGAAAAATTACCACCTTCAATTTCAAACTTAAATTCCATTTCCCCCTATTAATATACAGGTTGTAAACCCAAATCATTCAACACAGAACATGCACTAAACATAGATAAGCCTGACTCCAAAAGAGTAATCTCATTCTCACATGCCAATTCCTTCATTTCCGGAGACACTTTTTTATCTCGAACAAATACAATGAAGGAAATATCTGACATCTCGGAAGTGCGAATCGTTTGCAGATTGTTTAAACCAGTAATTAAAAGAAGATTTTCTGTATCTATAGTAAGCACATCACTCATTAAATCTGATGCAAATCCAAATTGAACTTCCTTGCTTAAACTACATTCTCCACAAATAACACGTGCATTAAGTTTATCAACTACATCTGCCACTTTAACCATCACTGCAGTATAAGATTATGTTTATTTTTACGCTCATTATTGACGGCACTAAGATAAGAAATTGAGGTTTATTAATAAATGATATTTAAAGGAATAGCGACCTTTATCGCAAATACATAATTAGTCTAAATAACATGGCATTAAGGGTCAATCGAAATTAATAATGATATCTCGATTTTCTTGAGAATTAATTCATATACATTCTGCTAATTAAGACAAACCATAAATCCTATTTATACAAATTGAATAGTTTGATTTTTTAGTTATATTCGTCTTATACCAGAAAATAAACTGGATGATTTAGATAATTATTTCTTTAATTGATGGGGCATAACACACAACACATCCTTGTATTAATTCAAGATAACAATCACATTAGAAAGGCGATAGTGCATGCTTTTAAGCTGGCCAATATTTTTAAGGCTCATGTCGCATTCGCTCATCTTCCCCATAAAAATTCGAAAGCAGAACTTCCTTTAAAAACGATCGCTAAACTGAACACCAAAAACATCCCATTTAAAGCAGTTAAATTTGGAAGTTTAGACGCCGAACCAAATCATACCATTAAGCAACTGGATGCTATTTTCTTGCTTACAGAATTTGTTGAAAACAGATTGTCTGCATTTAGACAGAATGATGTATTTAAATACATCTACAAAGCACATATTCCTAGTATTCTGATTAGCGAAAAGACCGTAGAAAACTGCAATTACGAAAATGTAATTGTTCCTGTCGATTATAAACGAGAAACAAAGGAAAAGTTGATTTGGGCCAGCTATTTTGGCCGATTTAATAAAGCCATTATTCATTTGTTTGTTGCCCACCACCAATCTAAAAATGCGAAAAGAAAAATTAAGGCTACCTTAATCTTTACAAAAAGAATGTACGAGCAATTCTGTTTCGATTATAAAATCATCAAATCGTCAAGAAGTAGTTATTGGCTGCGAGAAGACGCATATTCCTTCTCAGAACAATTTGAACCAGATTTAATAGTTTTACTTTCGCAGAAAAATGATGGATTACTCAATCAGTATTTTGGCCCTTTGGAAATCAAAAAACACCTAAGAAAAAAGAAGAATCCTATCCTTTTCATCAATCCATTAAAAGATTATTACTTGCCTTGCAATTGATTGTTGGCATTTTAATCCAATCGTAGGTTATAAGTCTCTTTAGTAGAATTACACCCAAATATCCATTGAAGAGCTTCAACTTTCTGAACGCCGATAAAATTGCTTTTAGAATCTTGTATTTAGTCAAATACAAATCATAGAGACATAAGCTCAACAAGAACCCTAATTGTAAGGAACAATCGAACGCATCAAAATCAAGACCGGGAACACTCTTAAAACCTTTGCTAATGATATCGAAGAATAAGGAGTCTTGCAGAAGTGCCCCAATTCCACGTAAAGATTGCCAAATGCAAGCGGCAAGATCAAAACAATCATTGGCATGTACATTTAATAATAATTTTAATCATACTCACCACAGGCCTAATCCAAAAACCTCTATATCTGGAATCGGAGAACCTTTTTGGCGTCAAAAACCGACTTGGGAATGAGTCACCCAGCAGTAAAACCATAGATACACTTACTCCAGTGGGAGCATCAAACCTGCTTAATAGCATCAAACGCCTCTTTGTCATGAAGGACCGAGTCTGTTCAGATCAAAAAAAAAGGAATTTTAGTGAATCTGCAATTTCTTTAACAGGATCACTAAGGAGTTTGCATTCTTTTAAAATTTCCTCTTTAGTTAACGCAATTCCATTTTCATCCGCTTTAGTAAAGACTTCTACATAATCAGAAGCTTCATTTCTTAAGATTTAATTACTATTCCGCTTTATTTTTATTCCATTTTTCTGTAAAAGGTAAGCCCCTTGATATGTGTTGTAAAACACTTATTTTGCATTTGTTTTGTAAAGTACTGGAAGTGTATTGTAACTCTTATGAATTTCGGATGTTTGTGTTGCATATAATTATTCTAAATAAAAAATCAATTTGCATATCATTTTAATGTTTACTAGTTTCAGATGTTGATTTTATTAAAAGAACTAAAAATAATCTATTGGAGAGATTTAATTATTTTGAAATTATAATTTATGACTATTAAATCTTACACATGTATTGAGATTTTTAGACCGGGTGTGTTGTGCTTTTAATTTGCACATCATATGTAGTAATAATTTTTTAAATTTTATATTATGGAATACTCCTTGTATGATTGTATGTTAACCAAAGACAATCCCCATGATAAACTTGGGAAAGTGACAAACCAAAAGCCTAGAGGCTTTAAAAAATTATTGGATGACCTTACTGGTCCGGGTTCTATTTTAAAGGAAACGGAGTCGAAGGCTGTGATCGATAAGTATTGGGAAACCATTACCCAATATGTAAGCGAAGGGTATGCTTATCACGATGATTATATTAGTGTGAATTTGGATATCGCAGGTGTTTTCGAGGATGAAAACGATAGGTTCGATCCATTGCGTCATAGTATTAATGTGAGCATTGTGCCATGTAATAACCTAAAGGCAGCTACTCAAAACATTAAGCCAACTTATGTGGAACCTAACAACGAAATACCAGTTATTCAAAAAGTATATGATTGGGGTACTGAGAAAATCGATGAATTTCTTACACCGGGAGCTGCACTTGAAATAGAAGGCAAGGCACTTAAGATTTACGAGGATGTAGATGGACAAGGTGTATTTTTCATCAACAAAGCCGACGGAGTTGAAACCAAGGGTTCTATGCCAAAATTGAACGAACCTAAGAAACTATCGCTGAAAGTTCCTGCTCTAAATCCGGGAGAATACAGGATTGAAATTCGAAATACTACCAGAAATGGTAAATCTTTACGAATAGGAATTTCAACGGCATATTATACCGTGCAGTAGGCTGTACTTACTGAATTTACTTAAGATTGCCCGTATCTGTTTTAAAGGTACGGGCAATTTTATTTCTAATTTTCCTTGAGCAGGGGCATGCTCCTATCGAGAGCAGGGGCATGCTCCTATCGAGAGCAAGGGTGTGCTCCTATCGAGAGCAGAGATGTGCTTCTACTGAGAGCAAGGGTATGTTACTATCGAGAGCTAGTGTGAAGAGTGTTAATAAAACGAATTAAAGTTTTTGAAAAGATTTTTCTTTTTACAAGGCAAGGTTTACAGGCATAGCCGTAGCTACAGCGAAAAAGCTTAACGCTGTAGAAAGGAAAATAGGTCAAAAAATTAGTTCGGGGAATTAGCATTCTTTACACTAGGCTGTGCTCATAAACAAAACACGGTTTAAATAACGTGAGTTCGACGTAAAATTCATTCACAGTTTGCACTGATTTTGAGTAGAAATTTTATCAAATTTTCGAAGGAATATCGGGATATTTCAAGAAGATTTGAGGAAATTTATGCCGAAAGCAGGCTAACACATAATGGAAAGTTCTCTTTACGACATCTTCACATTAAAAATTCCTCAAAATAGCACGCTATTCTTTCCAAATTTTTAATGCAAATCTATCCCAAATAGAACTTTCTGTGGATAGAATTTTACGTCGAACTCACGTTATTTTACAATGTTCATTTCATCAAGCAAATAACCTGCACCAGCAAATTTGTCTACAATAAACAGAACATATCTAATATCCAGTGATACATTTCTACAAATCTCCGCATCGTACATCAAATCAGACATAACACCTTCCCAAGCACGGTCGAAATTCAATCCGATCAACTCACCATTTGCATTTAAAACCGGACTTCCTGAGTTGCCTCCCGTGGTGTGATTTGTAGCCGCAAAACACACCGGCACTTCTCCTTTATCATTGACATAATCCCCAAAGTCTTTTGCTTTATGCAAGTCTCGCAATTTTTGAGGGACATCATAATCAAAAATTTCAGGATTATCTTTTTCAATAATTCCTTCAAGTGTTGTATAATACTCAAATTGAACTGCATTTCTTGGCTTGTAACCCGATACTTTACCGTAATGAACCCGGAAAGTTGAATTTGCGTCAGGATAAAATACTTTTTGAGGCTGCATTTCCATCAAACCCGCCATGTAAGTGCGTTGTAGCTTATCAATTTGATGCATTATTTTATTGTAATGCGGAGCTATTTTCGAGGCATATAAAAACGAGATGCTATTTGATAATACAAACAAAGGATCCTTACTTAATTTCTTAGCCTTAGAAACTTTATAATTCTCGATAAACTGATCGAGCTTCGATTGACTGGCAAATATTGATTTTGAAAGTGCCTTTTCAGCGAACGCTTTAAAATCGCCTTTGTATTTTTTTCGGATATTCTTTATCTCTTCAGGTAAAAACTCATCAGATAAATTATCGCTATACATTTTCAAACTTGCTGCCAATAGATTCTTTTCTGTTGGTAAGTTAAAATTCTTGAAGAATTTTGCACTTTCCTTCTTCAATTTATCCAATTCAGCTTGAAGCTTGACAGCATCTTCTTTTTTAAGAGTGGATAAGTTTATGAATCCACTAGCTAAACCAACGGTTTCAGCTCCTCTAAATCCAGCTTCAATTGCATAATCTTTAGCTAAGCTAAGTGGAGTTACCTTTTGATAGTATGATTCCAATTCACTTAATATTCCTCCATATTTCTTCTTTAAATCAGCAGAAGAATTAGCCCATTTCAAGAATCTTCTCTCCAATTCAATCTTTTTATTAATCGCATCCAATCTGCGAAGGCCTTTTATTTCGCCCTGCCATCTTTTCCACGAGTTAGCAACTCCGGCATATTTCGCTGAATATTGAATTCGAACCAATGGCGACGCATCCATATCCGCTCGCATCAAATCCAATTTCTTGGTTCTGATTTTGATTTTGTGTGGATTATTCACCTCGGTCATCATTTTTAATGCATATGATGGAAGATATTCAGTAGTGGTTCCAGGATATCCGAATACCATTGTAAAATCGTCTTGATTTACACCTTTTAATGAGATCTTAAAGGATGTTTTGGCTTTAATGGCACATTATCTTTCGAATATGATGCCGGCTTATTGTCTTTCCCAGCGTAAATTCTAAACATTGAGAAATCTCCTGTATGCCGAGGCCACATCCAGTTGTCGGTATCGCCGCCAAACTTACCAATTGCTGAGGGAGGAGCACCTACCAAGCGCACATCTTTAAAGATTTCGTAAACAGACATGAAATATTGGTTGCCTTTGAAGTAAGCCTTTACACTCGCTCTATAATGAGTTCCTTTTTCTGCTTCCTGCTCAATTGTTTTGATGTGTTTTTTAATCAAGTTCTGACGATCCTCTTCTTTCATATCATCAGTAATACCATCTAAAACTTTTTTAGTAACATCTGCCATGCGAATTAAAAACGAAGCTGTAATGCCCTCATTTGCCAACTCTTCCTCACGACTCATTGCCCAAAAACCATCTTTCAAATAATCGTGCTCCAGACTTGAATGAGATTGGATTGCCCCATATCCACAGTGGTGGTTGGTAATCATCAAACCCTGATCGGAAACCAATTCACCCGTACAAAAGTGACGAAAAGGCCTTCCTTCTCTACCCAATCCAACCACAGCATCCTTTAAACATGCTTGGTTAATGTTGTA
This sequence comes from Marinifilum sp., assembly GCF_965230805.1. Taxonomy (NCBI): domain Bacteria; kingdom Pseudomonadati; phylum Bacteroidota; class Bacteroidia; order Marinilabiliales; family Marinifilaceae; genus Marinifilum; species Marinifilum sp. The sequence continues at coordinate 1,145,884 of NZ_OZ246019.1, forward strand.
AATATCATCAGCAGTAAGCTTAAATCCTGCTTTCTGCATATCCTCAATATTATACTTCTTTAATAACATAGGAATCCACATTCCCTCATCTGCTTTAAGCTTGTTTCCAATTAACAGCAATACTGCCATTAGAAGCATACTAATATTTCTATTCATTGTTTTTGTTTGTGTTTAATTAGAATTTATACAGTTCTTCATACAATCTTTGAATTGGCAAACCAACAACATTAAAGTAAGACCCTTCAATGCCATCAATGCCAATAAAACCAATCCATTCCTGAATGCCATAAGCTCCGGCTTTATCGAAAGGTTTATAATTATCGATATAATAATCTATTTCCTGCCTTGACAATTTCTTAAAATGAACATTTGTAGTAGTGGCAAAACTCACTCTTTTATCCTTACTTTTTAAGCAAACTCCACTAATCACTTGGTGTGATCTTCCTGATAATGCACTCAACATCTTATATGCATCTTCTCTATCCTTTGGTTTACCAAGAATCCATTCATCAATACATACAATTGTATCGGCAGTAATTACCAATTCATTGTTTGTAAAATCAGATTCGAAAGCAGAGGCTTTTAATTCTGCCAAATAAACAGGAATCTCTTCTGCTAATAATCCTTCAGGATACACTTCATCCACCTCTTTTGTCCTGATTTCAAACTCTAATCCCAGATCCATTAGCATTTGATGCCTGCGCGGTGATTGAGAAGCTAATATTAAATGATAATCTTTAAGATTATTCAACATGACGATAGTAATTATGGAATTAGAAACGATAAGTTATGAGTTGCTTTCAACAAGTAATCGTTTGTATTGTTCTTGTATAAAATAATACACCAGGCTAAGGTTTTAGTATTTCCGTGGTATCATTTGCAAGGATAAAGATTCATTACGGTATAGAAAATCTGAAAACAATTCGTATGGTAAATTTAAATGACTTTGACATTACTATAATTTCATCTGTTTATACTTTTTTTATAATTTATCAACCATATACTTCACCACAAAGGCATAAGATATTCCTGCCAAAAATGCGAATTGAAGTAAAAAACCACCCAGTTTAAAAAGGTCGCCTTCTTTAAACTTAGTTACACAATAAGCCAATAAAAATAATGGTAATATAATTAGCATGCCAAAGTACCAAGGTGTAATTTTATCCATTGGGGCATTTAAGAATTGAAACCAAACACCGAAAACTGATACTGACAGGAATAATATCAATACCACTACAGTTACTTTTGTCCACTTTAAGCCAATAACAATAGGTAAACTCTGCCTGTGTATTTCCCTATCTCCTTTTAAGGAGAGCATATCTCGAATAAATCGAGCAATCAACATCCCAAAAAAAGCGAAGAATGAGAATGCACCAACCCAATACAGCAAATAATTAAAATTTGTTTTTGAAGCTAATAAAACATCGGCATAGGTTTTATTCAAAGGTGGAATTTCGTAAACCACTACCAGAAATGGAACTGCGGCAACAAGCATTGCCATAAGAAAACTCCCTAACAAAAAGTAATATTTGTAAGAAGTTGAATAAAACCAAAGCAAACCTCCAGCCATAAAAAAGATAAAAACAAACTGCCAGTGCCCTATTCTATAAGATACATATCCGCCCAATACAATTGAAATGCCAGTTAAAACCTGGTGCAGTACCAAAGTAATTCTCCTGCTTATCTTTCTACCTACAATTACATCCTTTTTGTTAAAACGATCGGCCTTTGTATCGAAATAATCATTAATAATATAACCAGCCGCTGCCATACAAACAGTAGCTAAAACCAAAATGGCAAAATTAATATCAGAAAACTGCAGTTTAATCTTGTTAATCCCCAAAATTGGTTTTATAATAAAATATCGCATTACGCACTGAACCAATGCAATAATCAGCAGGTTAGGAAAACGAATTAGCCTCAAAAAGTTGCTCATGATTTTAGCTTTTTATCAAATCAACATCTAATCTGTAATCTTTTTTCTATCAAAACCAGGTATAAATCATCACCCACTCTTAATTACTTTAAATACTTTGAATATTCGTATCAGATTCGTACCAATTGGAATGAGCTCTTAATACCTGCTCGATTACATCACGAACACATCCAAATCCTCCATCTTTATCGGATATGTAACTGGATATGGCTTTAATTTGTTCGACTGCATTTGCAGGACAAGTAGGAAGCCCAATTCTTTTCATCACCTCGTAATCAGGCAAATCATCACCCATATACATGATATGGTTGGGATCTAGCTTGTGCTTGGCTATAAAATCTTCAAAATCTTTAATCTTATTCTTCGAAGCCATATAAATATCGGTCATTCCCAAACCACGATAACGTTTTTCAACAGCAGCAGAAAAACCACCGGTAATAATGGCTACAGGATAACCTTTTTTTATTGCATACTGAATGGCATATCCATCCTTTGTGTTGGCAGTGCGCAACATTTCGCCATTCGAGTCAATCACAATCGATTCGGTTGAAAGTACTCCATCAACATCAAAAATGAAAGCCTTCACTTTCATTAAATCTTCCTTAAAAAAAGCCATATTATTTAGATCTATTTATAATTATTCGTGTTAAGATATTTGATCTTTTAGCCAATAGATGGATAAAACTGCGAGCACAATCATTTATTCTTCATCCGCTCGCTATTCATTTCATTATGCATCTTAAAAATGCTTTCACTGACAAATCTATATAATTTTTGAAAATCAGGTAAACCTTTTAACTCATTCTCATGACATGCCATAATTTCTTTATCGAATCGGATGGCAGGTCCCGTTTGTGCCTCCATTGGATCATGATCCTGCACTTTTGCTGCCGTTTCCTTGATTAGCGGTTTTAACAAATCGAAATCTACATCTTTTTCGGCCAACAAACTTTGCCCAATGCTGTACATATGATTGGCAAAATTGCAGGTAAATACAGCCGAAAGATGCAACTGTTTTCTTTGCTCGGAATTGATAAGATGTATGCTATTTGAAATCCTCTTTGCCAAGTCCATTAAATCCATTTGCAAACCTATATGATTGGATTCGATACAAATGGGAATATCTGAGAAATCGAGCTTTCGATTTTTAGTAAAGGTTTGTAATGGATAAAACACCCCATAACACTCCGCATAGTTATCAAATACATCCATAGGAATGCTCCCTGCGGTATGCACTACACTTGTAATTGGAATTGACATTTGATCCAGAACCAGTTGCAAAGCTTTATCGCTTAAAGCAAAAATATACAAGTCGGCATTCCCGGCCAAGTTCTTGACTTCGGTTAGCGGAGTAGAATTGACTTTATTGGCCAAAACAGAAGCCGACTGCACACTTCTGCTGTATACCTGCCGGATGTTTACTCCAGCATCATGTAATGCAATGGCCAAGTGTGTAGCCAAGTTTCCTGCTCCCAGAATAACAACACTATTAATCATACTCATAATTTTACTTTATGCCCAACTCCTGTGGCGATGCAGCAATTTTCTTTAAAGGAACTTTTCCTTTATCAATCATCCCAAACAATTTATGGCATCCTTTTACCAAATCATCATACATATCCTCGGCAACTAAAACCAATCTACCATCTAAAAAATCAAGATGATTTGCCTCGCCTGGCTGATTGGCTCTTGAGCAAAGCAGTAAAGAATTACTTGGCACAAAAGAATGAGTGAGTTGGTTTCTGAGTTTATCGTACAACCAATGGTCTTTATTTACCGCACGGTATTCGTTGCCCATCAGGATATTTAATGATTTTGAAAATCGTTTTGATGATTGGGCACGGGCTTTTAGTGGTTTGTTATCCATAAAACATCCGAGTGCTTCAATGGCTTGTCCCATAATGATAAACGAAAAAAAATAGAATCCCTCATTCTGAAGTCGTCCGATTTCATCAATAAAAATTCGTTTAATAAATTCCTTTTCTTGTTCGGCTTGCGATTTATCCATGCAACAAATATAATTATAATAAGGTGAGTTTGATGTTATACCAGTATTAGCATGAAAAGCAAGATTGAAAAGTTTGTTTTTTTGTGCTTAATCGACAGATTCCACTTCCGTTCGTTGACTTGATCGCAATTGATACTGCTATAAAACACCTAACCGCCTTTGCTGTCCATTCGGCGGTTAAGATGGTATTTTAAGTATTGATCAGCGAATCTGTTGTGATTAAATCAGGCGATTGGCCTTTGGGTAAGATTTTGAATCTTAAAACGAAAATTGCAAACGAGTTTGAATCATATTAAAATTCTCTTCACCGTTTAATGCATTCTCATCCAAATCGACATTTGTAAATTGGAATTTCACCAATACGTTGTGATTCGCATACCAAGTACCACCAAGGCTAATATCTTCTTGCTTACCCCCCAAAAGCAAAGCATTGCTATCGTTCAAGTCGGTTTGATTATAGCGCGCCATCAACTCCACCGAGCCAGGCTTCGGTTTCGACAAGCGAGCTGATTTCATTTTGTACTTGCAGTTTCCACCTTTCACAAGCCATCCTATTTGCGTGTAGAAACCATGAGCCGAATAATCCTTCCCAACATTTCTTGAAACATTTGCATTTACGAATTCCCCTTGCATTGAAACAGGTCCTAAAGCAGCTATCATTTCAAATGCAACTTTTATTTGCTTGTCTGCATCATCAATCTTGGCATCGATAAATCTTCTTTCTTCGATGTGAGTTGCAGCTCTGGAGCAATAACGAATTGACTTTGGTTTTTCCTGTCCAAGCTCATTAAAACCTGCAGCATCAGCTGTCCTAAAAATACCTGACGTCCCTACATGAAAAATTCCTTTATCGGTGTGGATAGGAGAAAATACGAATCTAGAGGTCATCCCAAATCCTTCATCCCCGGCAGTATCGTCATTCACATCACTCCCAAATAAGCCAGCTTCCCAAAATACTTTTTCGCTCCAACTTGCATAGGAAACTCCCAAATTCCTGCCCGGACGAAATGCCTCAACAGTACTTGCAAGATGCATAAATTTAGTTGTTTTTGAGCTTTCGGTTTGCTCGATGCCAAAAGGTTCCAAAAAATGTCCTGCCTTCACAAAACTATTGCCATTGATTCTATACAGTAAAAAAACATCCTTTAGGCACACGTTTCCATTACTAAAACCAATATTAAATTTTGCCTCCCATTTTTTCCATAGCGTAGCTTTCATTAAAAAACGAATGTCTCGAATCTCAGACCCTGCCCCCAAATCAGTTTTATCATCAAAGTAAGCTGCTGCATCCATCAACAATCGTCCACCCACTCCAAATGAAAACTGCCCATCATCAGTCGCCATTTGTACAGTGCCATTTTCGACATGCGATTTTAAAACATTAGATTTTTGTGAAAATAAGGTTCCCGATAAGAACAAAAAAAAAGACAATAAGTAATACTTTTTCATTAGTAGGTTGTTTAGAATGGTTTGTAAAAAACTGGCTTTTTACAAATTGTATGGTTAATTAAAGGCTGAACTGTCTGAAAATAATGCATAAAAAAAGGAATCGCCTAATGAGATACTACCCACAACAGCAAGGACATTTTCTTTACATTTTAAACTCTAGATTTACGTATAGCAATTGGTTGCCATTAAAAGTTTTTTGTTTATAGCTAAAAGCTTGTTGATTGACTAACTTTTTCAAATTTCCTTTGGGGATCTTAGCCTATTACAGGCTAATCACAGCAAAAATAAGCTCGCTTAATTTCAAAATTGCGTCTGCTCTTTTTCATCTGTTGCATTAAAGTGATAGCTGAAAAAGTCTTTTTCTTAGGGAGTAAATTCAGATTTTTCTATGCTAGTGCTGCAAAACCTATAAATAATGCAAGAGGTTTGATATTTTTTTACTTTCATTTGGTATGTTTTAGCAGTGTGTAATCTTGACGCAATTATAATGTCACATTTTCTTAATGGAACGGCGCAAAATTAATCTCTTCGCATAGAATAGTACTAATAGATATTTTAAGGAATTGTTAATTTTTAGTTGACGATTAATTAGTACATAAACAAAAAGAGGTTCCCGAAATGGAAACCTCTTTGAACCTTAAGCTTAAACTTAATTATTTCTTGAAAATACCTAAATCTTTCAATTCTGAAGACATGATGTACTCAAGGTGTGAAGCAACTTTTGCTTTACCCATTTTAATAAATACTTCAGCTGAAGTAAGGTATTTGACATTTCTTGCAGTATCGGTTAACAGCAAGTAACCCATGATAATGTAACCTGCCATTTCAACCAAACGACGAGCATGGAAATCAAGGAAATCGTTGTGATCAGCAGTAGCATTAATCTCATTTACTTTAGCTACAGCCTCTTCGTACTTGGCAGTCATGCCTTTTAAGGTAGTTCTTAAGTACTCGTACTGTGGATTTAAATCAGAAGCTTCGTACTCTTTGATTTGTCCTAAGTAAGCACCTGTGGTTACCCCACGAATTGCAGCAACAACTTGCAACTGAGAAGTTCCTTCGTAGATATTGGTAATACGAGCATCGCGAACCAAACGCTCAATTGGGTAATCTTTCATGTAACCCGAACCAGCATGAACCTGCAATGAATCGTATGCAATTTCGTTACAAAACTCCGAAGCAAATAACTTCAACAATGGAGTAAATACATCAGCCAATTTCTGATATTTTTTCATATCCATTCTCTCTTCTTTATCTAAAGAACGATCTTGAGAAATGTGAAAATATGCTTTGTAAACATCAACAAAACGAGATGTTTCATATAGAACTGAACGAGAAGCATTCAATTTAGCTTCCATATTGGTAAGCATTTCGTAAACTGCAGGAAATTCGATAATTGCTTTACCAAACTGACGACGTTCTTTCGCATAAGCCAAACCTTCGCGATAAGCAGCTTCAGCAATACCTACCGACTGAGCACCTACTCCTAAACGTGCACCATTCATCAATGACATCACATACTTGATCAATCCCATTTTACGTGAGCCAACCAATTCAGCAGGAGCATTGGTAAATACCAACTCACAAGTAGGCGAACCAATGATACCCATTTTATGCTCGATACGACGAACCTTAACAGCCATGTGTTTCTTATCGTAAATGAACATAGAAAGACCACGACCATCAGAAGTTCCTTCTTCAGAACGAGCAAGAACCAATGAAACATCACCATCACCGTTAGTAATGAAACGCTTCACACCGTTCAAATACCACTGATCTTCTTCTTTGTTGTAGGTAGCTTTTAACTGTACAGCCTGAAGATCTGAACCAGCATCCGGCTCAGTCAAATCCATAGCAGCAGTAGCACCTTTAGCAAAACGAGGAAGGTATTCAGCTTTTTGTTCTTTCGAAGCAAACTCGTGAATGGTTTCAGCACAATCCTGAAGTCCCCAGATGTTTGCAAAACCACCATCGGCACGAGATACCAACTCAGCAGCCATTACGTAAGGTACAATTGGGAAGTTCAAGCCATCATACTCGCGAGGAAGAGACATACCAATTAAACCAGCTTTGGTTAAAGCTTCGTGGTTTTCAGCAGTACCCTTAGCGTAGATAACACGGTCGTTTACAACCTGTGGACCTTCTTGATCGACACCTTCAGCATTTGGACCGATGATATCACCACAAATCTCACCTACAATCTCTAATGTACGATCGTAAGAATCCATTGCATCCTCAAAATCAAGAGGAGCATAATCATACTTGTCTTTATCTTCGAAGTTGCGCTCTTTAAGTGCAACAATTTTTTTCATTAAAGGATGTTCCAAATGGAACTTCATATCCTCGTTATCTCTATAGAAATTAGCCATTTCCTTTATTTTTAAATTCTTAATAAAGCCCTTAGCTTTTGGCTATTGGCCAATAGCTATTATTGGTTATTACCGCTAATAGCTAAGTGCTAACGGCTAACAACTATTATTTTGTATTTTCTTTGTATTGCTTAATCATTTTAGGTAACACCTCTGCAATATCACCAGTAATTACATAATCAGCGAAAGCGTTGATCGGTGCATTTTTATCGGTATTGATCGCAATTACCATTGCCGATTCTTCCATACCTGCAGTGTGCTGAATCTGACCCGAGATACCACATGCGATATACAACTTAGGACGCACTGTAACACCAGTCTGACCAATTTGACGCTCGTGAGAAGCAAATCCAGCATCAACAGCAGCACGTGAAGCTCCTACTTCACCACCAATTACTTCTGCCAATTCAGTTAATAGGTCGAAGTTCGCTTTTGAACCTACACCATAACCACCAGCTACAATAATACCTGCGTTTTTGATGTTTACTTTTGACTTCTCCATGTGACGCTCGATTACTTTAATTACAAAGTCTTCTGGCTTCACATACTTTTCTACATCGATATTTTTAACTTTTCCTTTGTATGCATCAGATACAATTTCCTTCTTCATTACACCCTCACGAACTGTAGCCATCTGTGGGCGACAATCAGGGTTGATAATGGTTGCAACAATGTTACCACCAAATGCAGGACGAATCTGATACAACAAGTCTTTGTATTCTTTCTTGTTTTTCTTGTCTTCGTGGTCACCAATTACAAGACTTGTACAGTCAGCAGTAAGACCAGAGTGAAGAGCTGAAGAAACACGAGGACCTAAATCACGACCGATACTTGTTGCACCCATCAAAGCAATTTGAGGTTTTTCTTCTTCGAATAATTTTACAAGGATTGAGGTATGAGGAAGAGTTGTGTATGGGTACAAGCGCTTATCATCAGCAATCCACAGCTTATCAACTCCGAAAGGCATAATTTGCTTCTCAACACCTTTTAGATTTTCTCCAATTACGATAGCTTCTAACTCACATTTTAAATCGTCAGCTAGTTTTCTACCTTTTGTAAGAAGTTCAAGACTTACATCTGCAATCTGTCCTTCTTCTATTTCGCAATATACAAATACGTTATTCACGGTATAATCTTTTTAAAATTCCACTTATCAGTGAACAGTGTACAGTAAACAGTGAGCAGTTAATTAATAACTGGTAACTGATAACCGACAACTGATTTGTTATCCAATAGTGTGGTTAGCAATTAATTCTTTCATTAACTCATCCATATCAGCATCGGTTGGCTCAAGAACTTTAGCTTCTTTGGCTTGGAAAACTACGTTTTCTATCGATTTTACTTTTGTAGGTGATCCCGATAAACCTAACTCTTCAGCATTGGTTTCAATATCATTTACACTCCATTCACCAATATTCAAATAAGGACGATTATCGTGCAAAGCAATATAATCTTCAGTTGCATTTTGCATTTCGGAAACCGCTCTTGCATGCTTGTATTTCATTACAAATTTTGCGTTACGCGGACGACATTCAGGAGCAGAAGCATTTACCGTAACAACCATTGGCATTTTCCCTTCAACAGTTTCAACACCACGTTCTAAACGACGTTTAACAACAATTTTTCCCTTTTCTGCAGACATGATATCTTCTGCATAAGTAATTTGTGGTAATCCTAGTTTTTCAGCAACCTGCGGACCGACTTGAGCAGTATCACCATCAATTGCCTGACGACCAGCAATAATAACATCAATTTTACCCATTTTCTTAAGGGTACATGACAAAGCGTATGAAGTAGCCAATGTGTCAGAACCAGCAAATGCGCGGTCAGACAAAAGGATACCATTGTCGGCTCCGCGGTATAAACCTTCGCGAATAATTTCTGCAGCTCTACCTGGCCCCATGGTTAAAAGAGTAACCTCTGTACCCACGTATTTATCTTTCAAACGTAATGCTTGTTCTAATGCATTTAAATCTTCGGGATTGAAGATTGCCGGCAAAGCCGCTCTGTTCACAGTTCCATCCGCTTTCATAGCATCTTTCCCAACATTTCTCGTGTCAGGAACCTGCTTCGCAAGAACAACAATTTTTAAACCTTTCATTCTATATGTGTTTTTACATCAGTTTTAGACGTTAATTTATTGAGATACCAAAAAACAATTTCCCATGATGTTTATTCTGTACCTAGGTTAAATTAACTAATCACTAATTATTATTTCTATATTCAGGTTTGCTCATTTTACCATTGAATTCGGAAAATTCTGAGCTTAGCAAATATAAAGATTCGAATACTTAAAACAAATCTTAATTGCAAAGGCAAAACAAGCCTATTCAGACTTATTTATCTTTAATTATTTAACTTGCTCACAAGCTCTTAGCGCATTGATTTTAAAACCGTAATTTTTGTTATAATTTAGATTCTCAGGCAAGATAATTCATAACAATTCAGATTCTTAATACAGAAATAAATCCATTATCACTTCTTGTTACGCTCCCGAATAATTTGAGTTCGATTAAAATCTGTATTTAAGAAATATCAGGTTCACCTAAAAATCGCTAATTTTGACAGCAAATTGAATTCTACTATGCTTACTTTTTTATCAGCAATTATCACATTGGTAATTGGATATTTTATTTACGGAAGATTTATTGAGCGTTTCTTTGGAGCAGATAATTCTATAAAAACACCTGCAGTGCGTTTAAAAGATGGAGTTGATTTTATTCCTATGCCTAGATGGAAAATGTTCACCATTCAGTTTCTTAACATTGCAGGTTTAGGACCTATTTTTGGAGCAATTCTTGGAGCCATGTACGGTCCCATTGCATACATATGGATTGTATTCGGATGCATCTTTATGGGCGCCGTTCATGATTACTTTTCAGGCATGTTATCCATTAGAAATGATGGTGCCAGTTTACCTGAGATAGTTGGAAAGTACCTGGGTCTTCCAGCTAAAGTAATACTAGCAATCATTACGTTCGTATTGTTAATTATGGTGGGCGTTGCTTTTGTTACTGGTCCCGCCGGATTACTTAAAGATCTTACAGGTGGTGGCCTACACTATTGGCTTTACGGTATTTTTGGATATTACTTAATCGCAACCTTACTTCCCATCAATAAAATTATAGGTAAGATTTATCCGATTTTTGGAGCTGCATTACTAATTATGGCCTTTAGCATTGCAGGTGTCATGGTATACAATGGGTTTAACGATAGTTTTCATCTGAGTGAATTATCCATTGGTCAGCTGAAAAACATGCATACCAATCCGACTCAAAACATTCTTTATCCTATGATGTTCATCGTAATATCCTGTGGGGCCATTTCCGGATTTCATTCCACACAATCGCCTATGATGGCACGATGCATGCGTAAAGAAAGCTATGGTCGTCCTGTGTTTTTTGGTGCCATGATTGCTGAAGGTATTGTAGCTATAATATGGGCAACTGCAGCAATGAACTATTTTGGGAATGCCACAGACTTAAATAATACAATTGTATCGGGTCATAATCCGGCATGGGTTGTGAACGAGATTTGTAATACCTGGCTTGGACAAGTGGGAGCTATTTTCGCCATTGTTGGTGTAATTGCCTGTCCAATTACCACCGGAGATACTGCATTTAGAAGTGCAAGATTAATGATAGCCGACTTCTTTAAACTGGAACAAAAATCATTAAAAAGTAGATTACTGGTATCAATTCCTCTTTTTGTATTGGGATTTACCCTTTCACAACTAAGCTTTGGTACCATTTGGAAATTTCTTGGGCTTTTTAATCAATTGCTATCTATGGTAATGCTCTGGACCGCCGCAATGTATTTGGTTGAGAAAAAGAAAAATCACTTCATCATTAGCTTACCTGCAACATTCATGACAGCCATTTGTGCAACTTTTATATTGGTTGCTCCTAATAAAAATGGAGGGTTCGAGTCTGACACCTTAATTGGATACTCTGTAGGTATTATTATAGCAGTGTTGGTATTGTTCTGGTTCCTGTTTGTGGCTAAGCGGGTTGTTAGAAATAGTAACAAAGAACTTACACCAACATATATAACAAAGTAAAAGTGTTGTTATTTAATTTTTGAAATAATTGGAGATAAAAACTTATCAAGCAATCGTTGCTCGCCAACAGTAATTTTAGCATTTCCTTTCAGATTTGGAAAGAAAGGAATGCTTTTATTTTGAGTACTTTTCATCCCATTAGTTAGTTTAGCTTGCACAACAAAATAGCTTTCACCATTTTCTTCTAATGGATATGGTACTATTTTAGTAATGTTTCCCTTCAACAAACCAAATTTATTAACTGGGTAACCTTCCAATTCAACATTCACATTTTGGCCTTCTGCTATTTTTCCAATACAACGATACGGAACATTAACTTTTGCAAAAAATAAACCTATTGAATCAATTTGCAAGTAGGCTTTTCCTTCTACTTTATCAGGATAGTGAAAGAAGTAACTACCTGTTAAAAGAAATATCACAACTACAAAAATTACTGTTATTCCACTTCGTATAATCCAGGATGGAATTTGTCCAATAATATTCCTTACTTTTTCACTTCGAAGTTCTATATTTTCTTTTTTTTCTGACATATCTTTTTCCTTAGTTTCCCAATTCTAATTGATTTTTCACTAATTCATAATAGTGCTCTTGTTTTTCTGTTAGCTCGTCATGAGTTCCTCTTTCAACGATTTTTCCTTTATCCAGAACAACAATTTGATCAGCATTTTTTACTGTACTTAGGCGATGAGCAACTACGACAACGGTTTTTCCTTTAAAAAACTGGTCTAAGTTTTTACTTATTTCTTTTTCATTTTTTGCATCTAAAGCATTCGTCGCTTCATCTAAAAATATGAAATCAGGATTTTTGTAAATGGCTCTGGCAATAAGGATACGTTGACGTTGTCCCTGACTAACTCCCTGTCCTTCCTGTCCAATAATGGTATTATACACTAGAGGAAGGTCCTTGATAAAACTGTGACAATTTGCAACTTTTGCAGCGTGTAATAACCTATCTCTATCAATTTCCTCATCAGATACGGCTATATTTTTAGCAATTGATTCAGAGAAGATAAAACCATCCTGCATTACTGCTCCACAGTGATTTCGCCACCACTGTAAATCATATTCCGAGAGTTGATTTTGATCTATTTTTATAGTCCCATTTGTAGGTTTATAATAACCCAATAATAGTTTTACTAATGTTGTTTTACCGCTTCCACTGGCTCCTACTATGGCTGTAACTTTACCTTTTGGGATATTTAAATTGATATTGTTGAGTACTTTAGGAGCATGAGGACCTTCGTACTGAAAGCAAAGATTATTGATCTCGATACTTCTATTGTCATGAGAGAAGTATCGAAACCTTGTTTTATTTTGTTCATCTTCATTTTCTTTTTGATGGATTTCAGACAATCGATCAAGACTAATTTTTACATCCTGCATGTTGTGAATAAAGCCAACCATTTGTTCAAGAGGGCTATTCAGTTGTCCAATAATGTACTGAATGGCAAGCATCATTCCCAGGGTGAGTGAACCATTTATTACAGCTGTAGCTGCAACAATTGTAATTAGTATATTTTTGAGTTCATTTATAAATACAGTTCCTCCTTCCTGATATTGTTGCAATGATAATGAGGCAACGTTGACTTGAAATAAATCGGCTTGCACATCTTCCCATTCCCAACGTTTCCGTTTCTCACAGTTTTGAAGTTTTATTTCCTGCATTCCAGTAATTAACTGGTAAGTTTTACTTTGGTTTAGAGCTTGTTGTTCAAAGAATTTGTAATCGAGTACACGACGTTTTTTCAGGAAAATAAAAATCCACAATGCATACAAAACACTGCCAGCCAAGAATATTGCAAATATTTTAAAACTATAAATTAAGAGAACTATACCAAATATTATAAAGTTGAACAGTGAAAAAAGAACTCCTAGCGATTGTGCAGTAAGAAATCGTTCAATTCGCCTATGGTCTTCGATACGTTGAAGCAGATCACCCACTAATTTTGAATCGAAAAAACTCATTGGGAGTTTCATCAACTTTATTAAGAAATCGGAAATTAAAGATACATTAATACGTGTACTAATATGTAGTAATATCCACCTGCGTATAAAATCAACAGACATACGACTGATAAAAAGCACCAATTGAGCTAGTAAAATTAAGTAAATAAATCCCAGATTTTGATCAGAAATACCTACATCGACAATAGCTTGTGTTAAAAAAGGAAAAATGAGTTGTAAAATACTACCTAACAGTAAGCCTAGTAGTAATTGGGTAAAATACTTTTTGTAACGTCCAAAATAGGAAAAAAGAAGAGCAAAACTACTTGCACCTTTCTTCTCTCCCTCATGTTCGTAAAACTTTGGTGTTGGTTCCAATAATAAGGCTACTCCTTTATCTTCACCTCCTGTTTTGGTACTAATCCAGTTTTCTAGAAACTCATCTTTATCATATGTAATAATTCCTTTACCTGGATCAGAAACAACAATTTGAATATTTGATTTTTTTAAAAATGTTTTTTTCTTTTTAATTGCATACACCACAACAAAATGTTCTTGTCGCCAATGTACAATGCATGGTAACGGAATTTGTTCTGCTAATTTATCGAATGTAAAACGTCCAGCCAATGTACGAAAACCTATATTTTCAGCACAATCACTAATACCTAACATCGAAACACCTTCACGGGTCACATAACTTTTTTCTCGAAGCTGTTCGAGCGAATAATGTCTACCGTAATGTTTTGCAATCATACGAACACATGTAGGACCACAATCCATGGCATCGAATTGTTTAAAAAAAGTATATTTCATGGTATACTAAAAAGATAGAAAAGTGATTTCTAAACACTATTTTATGATATTTCTTAAAATTACCTTATAACATATCATTAATATCACCGAAAATGCATTTGCCCTATCATTCATAAGCTAAATGATTAAAAATTAACGAAACTTTCTACCATCTTCTGAGTCCATCTTACTTTTGGGTATTCTTCTTCTAGATTTATTACTAATAAAACGATAAGAGAATGTTATTGCTAACATAGAAGGTCTGTCCGTTATTGTTCTTTGATAAGCTTCAGAATCTTCAAAAATATCTAAGTTATCTTCCATCTTCCAAGAATAAGCTAATTTTAACTTACCTTTGTTTTTTAAAATTATTTTGCTTAATTCAAAATAAGAATTACCTCCCCACTTACTTTTTCCTTGTGGTGTTATTGTATAATCATTCCATGTAAAATCATAACCAAATGTGTACGATTCGAAAAAATTATACTCCATCCAAAATCCATAGTCAAATTGCCAACCTTTAGAATCGTAAACCAATTGTTCGCTTTCTCCCTGAAATGTTACATATTGCATATCAACATTAGGACCTATTATTAAATCTCCACCTAATAATTCAAGTTCCGTTTCAAAAGTGAACAACCCAAATTTCTGATCTATGACATTATCATAGCTTGAAACCATTTGATTATGATTATTAGTATATCTTACTTTCGAAATAAAATCATCAGTATGTCCATAAACAAAATAAAACCTTGTCATAATAATGTCTTTTGAAAAATTATACTTTAAAGATAATAAGTCTGTATACGACGGTTTTAAATTGAAATTACCTGTACTTACGGTATTCTGATCAAGAATATAAATAAATGGGTTCAATTGAGATCTGGTCGGTCTAGTTATTTTCCTATTCAATTCAAAGGTCAGCCTATGTACTTCACCGAAACAGTATCCAACCGATACTTTTGGAAATAAACTCGTATAATTGTTTTTATCATTTTTATTTAGATCAATTCTGGAAGTTTCATAATTAAATCCTAACTGGTATGACAATTTCGATGTTTCATGCATATAACTCATATAAGCTGAAATTCTATTTTCCTTGTACAATAAATTATCATTTACATTATCAACGTTTGAATAGAACCGATTATCAATTTTTTGCCAATAATAGTTAATGCCTGTTTCTATTTCCGCATTATCCGATACTGGAATTCTGTAGGTTAATAATGATTTTAGTGATTCTCTAGTATCTTTCGTATTATCTTCTCTACTTGTTATTATATTGCTTAAACTATCATCATACATATATCTTATTCTTTGAGCATTTTCGAAATTAAAATAACCAATATCTAAAGATAATTCATGATTCTTTTTGTTAAACATATGCTTATAATAAGCAGAAAGATTGTATGCGTTAAAAGAAGGATAGTCTAAATTTGATTTTATCTTTACTGCATCAATTAAAGTACCAGTTTGATGAATAGTCTTCAAAGAGTTTTTATCATACTTTATATCACTTGTTTGATACCTTGCAGTCACATTCATCAGATTTTTATCATCTATGAAATAATTACTCCCAAAAAGTAAAGAGTGTCTATTATATTCGTATCGATTTTCTGGGGCACTCTGATCTCTATAAATTTCCGTTTGGTTTTTGGTTTCCCTAGTAGTATTTTCAATTACATCTTCAGATACTCCAATGTAGTTATAATTTGTAAATAGATGAACTTTTCCCAGCCAGGCTCCTAAACTAAGGTGGTTAAATGATGAAAAATCATCACTTAAAACCGGAGGTTCAATCTGAGTAGAGCCTTCAAATCCTTTACTTTCATTTTTCAGAACAATATTTACTACTTTAGTGATGCCCTCTGCTGCATATTTTACAGATGGAGATTTTATCACTTCTATACGTTTTATTTTTTCTGGAGATGGCAATTGTAATAAAGGATAATCTCCAACTATTCTTTGTCCATTTATAAGTACAATAGCTTCTTCACCTTCAACACTTAATTTTTTTTCTTTCGGCGATACTCGAACAAATGGAATTTCTTTAAATAAATCTTCGCTTACAACTACTTTCTTTAATAATTCTTTATTTATAGTTAAAGTTGTTTTATTAAAACCTGTTTTGAGAGAAGAACCTTTCACAATTATCTCACCTAATGCATTATTATCAACATTAAGATGTATTGGCGCAAGATTAAAATTTTTGGCATTCACCTTAATTGTTTCTTTATATGTATCATATCCTATATAACTTACAACAATGCTATAAGCCCCACTATCTATTGAAAGTTCAAACTTTCCTTTAAGGTTAGTAATAGTTCCTGCACATAAACTATCTGCTAAATATAGAGATACATTAGCATACTCTAAGGGACTTTTTTGATCAGATAAAATTGTTCCTCTTATTAAAACCTGACCTGTAATAGGTGAAGAGATTAAAAAAAACAATTGTAATAATAAAAAATACTTTATTAATTTTCCCTTGTTGTCCATATTCATTTACTTTAACACATCATTACAATTTTCAATAACTATACTCGTATACTTCTGTCATTCACTATACAAATCATAAAAATATGGCAATAATTTCTCTAACTCTGTTTTATGAAAAGAACAATCTTTCTCACCCTTTTCCACAGTATCAATTGGACATCCTCCACCACAGACAGGAAATACGTTGCAATTTTTACATTGCAAATCTTCAAATGGATCTTTCTCAAGTATCGAAAATGCCATTTTTTGCAATGAGATAAAACCTTCAACAATATTTCCTATTTTTTTATCAGGCTTTCCTAAATGTTCAATACATTTGAATACATCCCCTTTATCATCTATAGCAAAACAACTTGTACTTCTGTACATACATGGAAGTATTCTACTAGGTAATGCTGGCAACATCTTATTCTTAATATCTAAATGGAATAAATCAATTATAGTGTGATATTGATCATTTGAAGTATTGCATAGTGACTTTTTATCAAATCCTGTTCTATCTTGCACGATATTGTAACCTACCCTAATTCTTCTATTTTTCATGTATAGAGGAAATTTATTATTCAACATCTCTAAAAGCGCAGCATAAGCAAAATTATTCGTCTTATCAATAGCCACTTGTATAGTTATTGGAATTGAAGTAGAACTGAGAACATCTTCTATATTGGACAATATTATCTCAAATGTCCCTTTTTTAGAATGCTTAAAAAATCGTCTTTCGTCATGTATCTCCTTTGGTCCATCTAAAGATATCTGAATATTAGTTAAATTTAATTCTTCCAAACAACGTATTTTCGACTTTGTCAATAAGCTGCCATTTGTTATCATAGAAGATTCAAATGCAATATTTCTTTTTCTAAGTTTTTTAACAATAGACATGATATTCTTAAAGCCTAATAATGGTTCGCCTCCAAACCAAATAATTGATATTTTTCTTTCTTTATTTTTTTCTAGAAACTTAACAATTGAATCTTCAACTTTCTGGGACATCATGCCTCTAGTTTTTATTTCACCTTCAAAACAATAAAAACAAGAAAAATTACATGTCATAGTTGGTGTAATATACAAAGCCAACTCTTTATCATTATAAATAGCGTTATTTGATTGGTATCGATATTTATATATCTCATTTTCATCATTCGTTACAATTCCTTGCTCTAAAAGACTCTCTCTCTCCTTCGAATATCTTTCATCCCAAATATTGTTAAAAATTTTTGTTGATATTTTTACAAATGCACCTGACAATGTATTATAAACGAAACTATATTCACATCCTTTATTTACAACATTAAACTTTGAAAATTGGTTCATTTAAAAATGTTTTAAAACTACCAACCTGAATTAAAATAACATTACACATGTTAAATATTTATTCAAGTTAGTAGTTATAATTAAAATTTATTATAAACAGGGCTATTCTTCTGACAATGACATAGAGTCACCTTTATAACCACATCTACATCTTAATGCTGAATAACCTCTTCTACAAGAAACTTCAGCATCTTCCATTGCAACTCCACCTTTAATTTCGCTTAATGACTTCCCATAAAGAACATCAAGAGTATCAGCACATGATTTTTTAATTACTTCTATTTTCATAATTGTAAAATTTATTATTTTTAAAAGAGCACTATTTCGACGGATCTCATCGTCATTTAAAATTCAGCGGGCATATCCTTAAAATGCTTCCAGGAATTGCGCGACACTTTATGCATGCTCCCACCTTTAAGACTTATTATTCTTCCAGACCTTTTGCCTGTATAGAATTTTGAATTTATTAGCGTGTATTCGTTTATCTTTAAAAAACCGGGAAAATCAATATTCCTCTTAACACCTTCTATTGAGCATTGTAGCATTGAAACTTTCTCCTCAATATCGAAAGCAAAACAACCTTGTGCGTTTCCAATTATAAAAACGATGGTAGTAAAATCTATTTGTTCCAATGCTTTGTTCTGGTTTTCCATTTGCCAGTTTTAGGTTCCGAAATATTCTCTTTTGGTTCGTTAATGTTCTCTTTAGGTTAGAAATTGATAATTTGTGCTTACCTAAAGATCAGTTAAAGTTCGCAATACAAAATTTAAAGTTTCCTAAATATCCGTTTGGGTTCGGAACTGTATTTTTTTACTTCCCTATCCAAACACTTCTATTGGTTATTCATCTGCTTTTATACGGAACCTAAACGCTTCTATAAATAAGTGAAATACTTTTGTTCGCAATCTAAAATCTTCGATAAATAAGATTACTACTTCTATTGCAAACCTTAACACTTCAATCTAAAGCCTTATATCTTCTATTAAAAACCTGGTTGAATCAATTATTTGCAATACATAACTATTCCTGCTCATTTGTATCCTCTTTATTTACCTTCCTGGTGCGGCTAAAGAATTGTTTCAACTCTTTTTGTTTTGCCTCATAGTTCGGATCAGATGTTCCAGTTTTATAGTTGGTATAAGCATAATCGTCTAATGCTGCCTGGTAGTTGTCGTGATCGTGTAAGATTTTAGCATTCTGCACACCGGTAAGCAGTTTTTCCAGGCGAGCAATAACACCTTCCAAAACAGTACGGCTGTTAAAATCATTTGTAAACTCATCCCAATCTACATCAGGACTTTTTAAAGTCGGTTGATTTACTGCATAATCGTTCACTTTATTTACAAACAATTTATTTTGCTCGCTTACACTACCATACTTACGGCGCTCTTCACTACTAAGGTTACTCACCGTATCTATCAATGCTGTCTCTAAGCTTCCCAAACTTGTGTTTACAGTTTCTATTTGCTCTGCACTTAAATGAGTGCTATTTAGATTTTTTAAGGTACTCATAATTTTGTCCTTTAAGATTTAATTAATATATATTTTAACCCTTTTTCCATCAATTATTACATAGTAATAATCTCTTTCATCCCCACCTTTTATCTTTGATAATTCGCATTGATTTAACTTTTCGAATACTTCCATACTATTGATCTTTTTCATGACTTAAAATTTTTTGAAGTGACTAAAACTGTGATCTTTTCTCTTTGAATATAGGACATGAATTCCCAATAAACGATTAGCTTTCTAATGATGCCTGATGAGATTTCTCAATACTTTTCTCATCGAGAAACAGCTCTTTTAATGAGAAGAGTTTGAAAAAAGGAAGAAGATTTATGAAGAAAGATCAACAAGAGTAAAAACAGGGAACTTTTTCACAACTCTCATTTTACAATGAGGATTAATATCTAATATGATGAGAAAAAGGAGTGTCTTTTTTTTAGAAATTATGTATTTAGATTGATTTTACATTAAAGCCTTATTTTTTTTTCATAAAATGACTACATTTACGTTATGAAAAGTAAATTATTCCAACGGCTGTTTGCACTAATGTTGCTGGTACTTACAGTACTTATTTTCTCGCAGTTTATGTGGTTGCAACAACAAATGAAACAAGAAAAACGAGCGTTCCAATCGGAACTGGAAAGAAGCCTGCAAAGCATGCTAAATTTTCATGCCCTGCAAGGTTATTCTACCCATGATTCAGAAAAACCAAATACAGCTAAAATTACACTTGAAGAAACTAAAGAAGATTCAAAACCGAACTCTCCCAAACAATTGGGTAGTACAGAAATCAAAACAAACAAGTACATTCCCAATTTCTCACTTCACAAAGCTGTTGAGGCTGCATTTACTGATATTAGTCTGGAAAGAAAAAAAATACAGCTTAGCATCGTAGATTCTTTGTTTCGACACAATTTTACATCACTGAACTTTATTGAAAGCTACAAAATGCAGCTTTTAAAAAATGGAGAACAGATTGATAGCATATACTCAGGTGAGAGTATCGGATTAAAACCATCGCAAAAAATTATTTCTCTAACAATTCCATTGGGGACAAAAGAAATTTATGTTTGTACTGCCAATTTCAAGCTAAGAACTTTACCCTTCTTACGCATGATGTTCTACTCGCTAAGTATATCAGGCATTGCAGTTATTCTGGTTATCCTTCTTATGTTATGGATGCTGGTTAAATTGCAGCAAAAAATAAACCAACTGCAATGGCGTGAACAGGCCGTAAGCGGTATTGTACACGATTTAAAATCGCCTGTATCATTCACCTATACTTTTTTAGATTACCTGGCTAGTAAAGAGCAGTCGTCATCAATGCAAAAGCAATTGAAAAATGCAAGCTTAAGTATCTCCAAATTAAATAGCAAAATAGAACTGATTTTGAACTTATTTCGTGGCAAAAAGACGGAAATTGTTATGGCTCCCAAAGCTTTTCCTCTTGCAAAAAAATGTGATGAGATATTGTCAGAATTGAATGTGATCTATCCAGAAAAACAAGCAAAATGTAATCTAAGCATTCCCGAAAATCTCAACTTACTGGTAGATCCTTTGTATTTTGAAATGGCATTGCGAAATCTAATGGATAATGCCTTTAAATATTCTACTCCTCCTGCTAAAATAGATATCAAAGCTAAAACAAGTAAAAATAAATTATACATTTATATTAGTGATTCGGGAGAGGGTGTTCCATCCAAAGAGCAGAAAAAAATTTTTCGTGAATTTTATCGTTCAAATGATAATACCAAAGGACATGGAATTGGTTTAGCTTTTAGCAAACAAGTGATAAAAGTCCACAAAGGACGAATTGAATTGAATAGTCAAATTAGCAATGGCAGCACTTTTTGTATTAGTTTACCAATAAAAGTGGTGAACAATGAACAATATTACGAGAATTCAATGCGCAACTGATAACTGATAACTGATAACTGACCATAGTATGGAACAATTGAAAGTAATATTTGTAGATGATGATACCAATTTAGGTAACTTTGTAAGTAATATACTTGAAACAGATTACAACTATAAAGTCCACTTCCAAAATACAATACTTGGAATCAATCATATCATCGATGATTTTATTCCTGATATAATTATTTTAGATGTTGAAATTGGAAATGATGATGGCATTGCATTGGCAAAAGATATCATCGCCAATAACCCAAATATTCAAATTATATTTGTATCCTCACATACCGAAGAAGAAATGATTACCAAAGGGATAGACGTTGGTGGTAATGCGTACATCGCTAAGCCGTTTTCAATTCCCATTCTTGTTTCCTATATTCGACGCTTTACCACAAATAAACCAATTGAACAATCGTTAAAAATATCTGATTACAGACTAGACCTTGAAACAAACAATTTCTATTTTGAAAATAGACTTCTAAAAAAACTAAGCCCTTTTGAGAAAAATGCATTGGAGATATTAATACAAAACTCGAATCAAGTAGTTAGTAAGGAACTACTAGCTGAAAAACTTTGGAGCCATTCCTTAGAAAAAAGGAACATAGCTAGCATACAAAATACCCTATCTAAACTAAGAAATTTACTGCAGGAAAATCCATCTGTAAGAATTAATACGATAAGAGGTGTTGGATATCTACTTGTTGTTTAGCTACAGTGTTTTTAATTGAACACGAATAACACAAATCAAACTGATTTCCTCGAATCAATTCTTTATTCGTGTTTATTCGTTGCATCCGTTATATCTGCGTTCTTTTTTAATTGAACACGAATAACACTGACCTTACGGATGATCACGAATCTTTTTTCATCTGTGTCTGTTCGTTAAATCTGTGTTCTAGTATACACAAATATTTGTTTAGCATTAGTCATACCCTGACATTTACAGCTTCGAAATAGTCAGAGCATGACGAAAAACATCTTTAAATCTATGCTTGCCCTGTTGGTCCAAAGTTCATTGGAATAACCGGTCCTTGAGGGCCATTGTTTTCATCAACATTTTTAATTGGACCGTTCATGTTCTCAAATTTATGAATGTTGTCCTGCAAAGCTAACAGTAGTCTCTTGGCATGTTCCGGAGTTAAAATAATTCGTGATTTAACATCCGCCTTGGGTACTCCAGGCATTACTCTCACAAAATCCACAACAAATTCCGAGCTTGAATGTGTAATTACAGCCAAATTGGAATATGTCCCCTGTGCAACATCTTCCTTTAATTGAATATCTATTTGTCCTGGAGGTTTTTTATCACTCATAATGTATCTGTTTATATTAATTTTTTATCTACTCTGGTAAAATTAGGAAATATAATGGAAGTGAAAGTGTGAATGAGTGAAAAAGTATCCCAATAAAGATCTGGACGGTAATGTGGGATGAACTTTCAGATTACAAATCCAAAACTCCAAAGCCCTGATTGCAAATCAGGACTAGCAGAACAAGAACTTTACTTTATTCAAAAAAAGGGTGTTCCCAATGGAAACACCCTCTTCATATTTAGAGTTCTGTAATTAAAATTCTGATTTATTGTCAAGAAGCTTTTCGTACTCTTCCTTCGCTCCTACTACAACATCTTTGTATTCTCTTAAACCTGTACCTGCCGGAATCAAGTGGCCACAAATAACGTTCTCTTTCAGACCTTCAAGCTTGTCCATCTTACCGCTAATCGCAGCTTCGTTCAACACTTTTGTAGTCTCCTGGAACGATGCAGCAGAGATGAAACTCTTCGTTTGAAGAGCTGCACGAGTAATACCTTGCAAGATCTGAGTAGAAGTTGCAGAGATCGCTTCACGCGACTCAACCAATTTCATATCTCTACGCTTCAAGATTGAATTAATATCTCTTAGTCTTCTTGCTGTAACAATCTGTCCAGCTTTTAATTCTTCAGAATCACCTGCATCAACAATCACTTTCTTACCGAAAATCTCATCATTTTCGCGCATGAATTCCATCTTGTCGATTACTTGTTTTTCCAAGAATTTAGTATCTCCCGGATCATCGATAACTACTTTACGCATCATCTGACGAACGATAATCTCGAAGTGCTTATCGTTAATCTTCACACCCTGCATACGGTAAACATCCTGCACTTCGTTCACAATATATTCCTGAACTTTTGTAGGACCTTTAATCGATAGGATATCAGCTGGTGTTGTAGCACCTTCTGACAATGGAGTACCAGCTCTTACGTAGTCGTTCTCCTGAACAAGGATTTGTTTTGAAAGAGGTACCAAGTACTTCTTCACATCTCCTGTTTTGGTTGTAACAACAATCTCGCGGTTACCACGCTTGATTTTGCCAAAAGTAACCTCTCCATCAATCTCAGAAACAACTGCTGGATTAGATGGGTTACGAGCCTCGAACAACTCCGTAACACGTGGAAGACCCCCTGTGATATCACCTGCTTTACCAAGAGCTCTAGGAATTTTAACAACCGACTGACCAGCAACAACCATTTCACCTTCGTTTACAGAAATATGTGCACCTACCGGTAAGTTGTAAGATTTTAATACCTCACCGCTTGAGTTCAAAATCTTAACACTTGGGTTTTTGGTCTTATCCTTAGATTCAACAACTACTTTTTCAGCAAATCCGGTTGCCTCATCCGATTCCTCTTTAAATGTAACACCTTCAATTAAGTTTTCGAAAGTAACCTTACCCGAGAATTCAGTAATGATCATTGCATTATATGGATCCCATTCACAAATCAGGTCGCCTTTCTTCACATCCTCACCATCCTTAATATACAACTTCGATCCGTAAGGAATTGTATGGGTAGTCAGAGTAATATTAGTGTTTTTATCGATAATGCGTAACTCTGCCAAACGGCCAATTACAACATCATGTTTGTTTCCTCCTTCAGGAGTATGCTCAACGGTTCTTAGTTCTTCGAACTCAGCATAACCATTGTATTTCGATTCTACAGAGTTTTCAGCAGAAACATTACCTGCAGTACCCCCTACGTGGAAAGTACGAAGAGTAAGCTGTGTACCCGGCTCACCAATCGACTGAGCTGCAATAACACCTACTGCTTCACCTTTCTGAACTGCCTTACCAGTTGCAAGGTTACGTCCGTAACATTTAGCACAAACCCCTTGTTTCGACTCACAAGTAAGTACAGAACGAATCTCAACACGTTCAATTGGAGAATTTTCAATTGTCTGGGCAATCTCTTCGGTAATTTCAACTCCTGATTTCACAATCAGCTCACCTGAAATTGGGTGATAGACATCATGCACAGTAGTTCTACCTAGGATTCTCTCTTTTAAAGATGCCACAATTTCCTCCTGATTTTTAATTGCTGTAGCTGTAAGACCTCTTAATGTACCACAATCTTGTTCAGTGATAATAACATCTTGAGCTACATCAACCAAACGACGAGTCAGATAACCCGCATCGGCTGTTTTCAATGCCGTATCCGCAAGACCTTTACGAGCACCGTGAGTAGAAATAAAGTACTCCAATACCGAAAGACCTTCCTTAAAGTTCGAAAGAATCGGGTTCTCAATAATCTGACCTCCGGTAGCACCTGATTTCTGAGGTTTAGCCATCAGACCACGCATACCACCCAACTGACGAATTTGCTCTCTGGAACCACGAGCTCCTGAATCAAGCATCATGTAAACCGAGTTAAAACCTTGGTTATCGGCAATCAACTGGTTCATCAGTGTTTGAGTCAAATTAGCATTAACATGCGTCCAAATATCAATAATCTGGTTGTAACGTTCATTATTGGTAATGAAACCCATGTTATAGTTATTCAATACATCTTCCACTTGAGCATACCCTTCGGCTACAAGATCCTCTTTCTCAGCAGGAACAATAACATCCGCCAAATTAAAAGAAAGGCCACCTTCAAATGCTTTACGGTATCCTAAGTCCTTGATATCATCCAAGAATTTGGCACAGGCATCAACCCCACATTTCTTAAATACATATCCAATAATATCGCGAAGCGCTTTTTTAGTAATCAATTGGTTAATAAAACCAGCTCCTTCAGGAGTAAATTGGTTCAGAATGATACGACCGATAGTAGTTTCAACAATGGTATCTACCATTTCATCATTTTCATTCAAATCCTTAACTTTTACTTTAATCACAGAGTGAAGATCTACAGCTTTCTCATTAAAAGCAATCATAGCTTCTTCCGGTGAGTAGAAAGTTAATCCTTCACCCTTACTTCCTTTTCTAGGCTTGGTAATATAGTAAAGACCTAACACCATATCCTGAGAAGGAACTGTAACCGGGGCACCGTTAGCTGGATTCAAAATATTGTGAGAACACAACATCAGCATTTGAGCTTCCAATACTGCTTCGTTACCCAATGGCAAGTGAACCGCCATCTGGTCACCATCAAAGTCGGCGTTAAAACCCGTACAGGCAAGTGGGTGTAGTCGAATTGCTTTACCCTCTATCAGTTTAGGTTGGAAAGCCTGAATACCCAGACGGTGAAGAGTAGGAGCACGGTTAAGAAGAACCGGATGCCCTTTCAGCACATTCTCCAAAATATCCCAAACTACAGGATCTTTTCTATCTACAATTTTCTTTGCTGATTTTACAGTCTTTACAATCCCTCTCTCAATCAATTTACGGATTACAAAAGGCTTGTACAATTCTGCTGCCATATCTTTTGGAAGACCGCATTCATGCATTTGCAAGTCTGGTCCAACAACAATTACCGAACGAGCAGAATAGTCAACACGCTTACCCAACAAATTTTGACGGAAACGGCCTTGCTTCCCTTTCAATGAGTCGGAAAGTGATTTTAAAGGACGATTATTTTCAGTCTTAACTGCATTAGATTTACGTGAGTTATCGAATAATGAATCAACAGCCTCCTGAAGCATACGTTTTTCGTTACGCAGAATTACTTCTGGAGCTTTGATTTCAATCAATCTTTTTAAACGGTTGTTACGAATAATTACTCTTCGATACAAATCATTCAAATCTGAAGTTGCAAAACGTCCTCCATCCAATGGTACCAAAGGACGAAGTTCTGGTGGAATTACAGGAACAACTTTAACAATCATCCATTCCGGATTATTTATTCCTTGTGATTCACGGAAAGCTTCAACAACCTGTAAACGCTTTAAAGCTTCATTTTTACGCTGCTGAGATGTTTCTGTACTTGCTTTATGACGCAAATCATACGATAATGCGTCAAGATCAAGGCGACCTAGTAGGCTATACAGTGCCTCCGCACCCATTTGTGCAATAAATTTGTTTGGATCATCATCATCCAAATATTGATTCTCTGCAGGAAGTTCATCAAGAATATCCAAATATTCTTCCTCAGTTAGAAAATCTAAGTATTTAATCCCATCAGCTGATTTAATCCCTGGATTAATTACTACATATCTTTCGTAATAAATAATGGAATCAAGCTTTTTGGTAGGTAATCCCAAAAGGTAACCAATCTTGTTTGGTAAAGATTTGAAGTACCAGATGTGAGCTACAGGAACAACCAACTGAATGTGCCCCATTCTTTCACGTCTAACCTTTTTCTCTGTTACTTCTACCCCACAACGGTCACAAACAATACCACGGTAACGGATACGCTTGTACTTACCACAATGACACTCATAATCTTTAACAGGACCGAAAATTCTTTCACAGAATAATCCGTCACGCTCCGGCTTATAAGTACGATAGTTGATGGTTTCAGGCTTTAAAACCTCTCCACTTGATCTTTCAAGAATTTCTTCTGGAGAAGCAAGACTGATAGAGATTTTTGTAAAATTACTCTTTACTTGTTTATCTCTTCTGAATGCCATATGTTGAAAATTAGGAAATTAACAATATTATTCTATGAAAGTGAATGCACGGAAATCCACACATTCACTTTACAATATAAGGCTTAAATTAATTTTACGCTCAAGCCAAGACCTCTTAACTCGTGTAATAACACATTTAGAGATTCCGGTATACCCGGATTTGGCATTGGATCACCTTTAACGATAGATTCGTAAGCTTTAGCACGACCTACAACGTCATCCGATTTCACGGTTAGGATTTCCTGAAGAATATGAGCAGCACCGAATGCCTCAAGAGCCCACACCTCCATCTCTCCAAAACGCTGACCTCCAAACTGAGCTTTACCACCAAGTGGTTGCTGGGTAATCAATGAGTATGGTCCTATAGAACGCGCATGCATCTTATCATCAACCATGTGACCAAGTTTCAGCATATAGATCACACCAACAGTTGCTGGTTGGTCGAAACGTTCACCTGTTCCTCCATCGTGAAGATATGCTTTACCGAATGCAGGCACACCCGCTTTATCAGTATAACTTGTAATTTCATTCAAAGAAGCACCATCGAAAATTGGAGTAGCAAACTTCAATCCGAGTTCTATACCAGCCCAACCAAGTACCGTTTCAAAAACCTGTCCCAAGTTCATACGAGATGGTACACCAAGTGGATTCAAACAGATGTCTACAGTTGTTCCATCTTCCAGAAATGGCATATCTTCGTCTCTCACCACACGTGAAACAATACCCTTGTTTCCATGACGACCAGCCATCTTATCACCAATCTGAAGTTTACGCTTTTTCGCAACATATACTTTCGCCATTTGAATGATACCTGCCGGCATTTCATCACCAATGGTTACATTGTATTTTTTACGCTTATTGATACTTTCAAGCTCTTTAAACTTGATAATATAATTGTGTAAAAGCTTTTTGATTGTTTCGTTCTTATCCTTATCTGTTGTCCACTTGTTTGGATTAATTTCCAAATAGTTGATATCTGATAACAATTTCTGAGTGAACTTAACTCCTTTAGGAATAACATCAACACTTAAGTAATCTTTAACCCCCTGAGAAGTTTTACCATTTACAAGGATAAATAGTTTTTCAACTAATCTAGCTTGTAAAGCTGTTACTTGTGATGCCAACTCTTCATCCAATTTCTGAATTAAAGGCTTATCAGACTGCTTCGATTTACGATCACGAACCGAACGAGAGAATAATTTTTTATCGATAATTACACCACGTAATGATGGAGAAGCTTTTAACGAGGCATCTTTTACATCACCTGCTTTATCACCAAAAATTGCTCTTAATAATTTTTCCTCTGGAGATGGATCCGATTCCCCTTTTGGAGTAATCTTACCAATTAAGATATCGCCAGGTTCAACATTCGCACCAATTCTAATCAATCCGTTTTCATCAAGATTACGGGTTGCTTCTTCGCTTACGTTAGGAATATCAGAGGTCAATTCCTCCATACCACGTTTCGTGTCACGAACTTCAAGAGTGTACTCGTCAACATGAACCGATGTAAATACATCATCCTTTACAATACGCTCCGAAATAACAATCGCATCCTCGTAATTGTAACCTTTCCAAGGCATAAATGCCACTTTTAAGTTACGCCCAAGAGCCAACTCTCCATCCTGAGTTGCATAACCATGAGTTAAAATCTGACCTTGTGTTACCTCTTGACCTTTGGTTACAATTGGTTTAAGGTCGATGGTTGTACCCTGGTTGGTTTTACCGTATTTTGGAATATCGTAAGTCTTTGTATCACCTTCGAAACTAACGAATGCTTCTTCTTCTGTTTGTTCATATTTGATAACAATCTTAGTGGCATCAACAAACTCAACAATCCCATCACCTTCTGCGGTTATTTGAGTTCTAGAATCACGAACAAGAGCTCCCTCCAAACCAGTACCAACAATTGGAGATTCAGGTTTGATTACAGGAACAGCCTGACGCATCATGTTAGATCCCATCAAGGCACGGTTTGCATCATCATGTTCCAGGAATGGAATCAAGGATGCAGCGATAGAAGCGATCTGGTTAGGAGCAACGTCCATCAAATCGATATTTTCAACTTCCTCAAATGGGAAGTCTCCGTCTTTACGAGACTTTGCTTTTGCATTCACAAAACTACCATCATCGTTCAAAGGAGCATTTGCCTGTGCAATGGTCAAGCCTTCTTCCTCTTCAGCTGATAAGTATTCAACACCTGCCGAAGACAAATCAACACCACCTTCAGCTACCTTACGATATGGGGTTTCTATAAATCCTAAGTTATTGATCTTAGCAAACACACAAAGAGAAGAAATCAAACCAATGTTTGGCCCCTCAGGAGTTTCAATAGGACATAATCGTCCATAGTGAGTATAGTGAACATCTCGAACCTCGAAACCTGCTCTTTCGCGTGAAAGACCACCAGGACCTAAGGCCGACATTCTACGTTTGTGTGTAATCTCAGCCAATGGGTTGGTTTGATCCATGAACTGAGACAATGCATTCGTTCCAAAAAATGAGTTGATTACAGAAGAGAGTGTCTTCGAGTTAATCAAATCAATTGGAGTAAACACCTCATTATCCCGAACGTTCATTCTCTCACGAATGGTTCTGGCCATACGTGCCAAACCTACACCGAACTGAGTATACAGTTGTTCACCAACTGTACGAACACGACGGTTACTCAAGTGGTCAATATCATCCACATCAGTACGTGCATTCAACAGCTTGATTAGGTACTTAATAATTTCAATAATGTCTTCTTTGGTCAACACTTTTGTATCACCATCCGTGTTTAAACCTAATTTTTTATTTAGGCGATAGCGACCAACATCACCTAAATCATATCTCTTATCAGAGAAAAATAGTTTATCGATTACGTCGCGTGCTGTAGCCTCATCTGGCGGTTCAGAATTACGCAACTGACGATAAATGTGAAGAACAGCTTCTTTCTCGGAGTTACAAGGGTCTTTCTGAAGCGTATTGTAAATAATCGCATAATCAGCAAGATTTTGTTCCTCTTTGTGCAATAAGATAGTTTTTGCACCCGATTCAAGAATTTCTTCAATATGTTCCGGTTCGATTATTGTCTCACGATCAATAACCACCTCATTACGCTCAATAGATACTACCTCACCTGTATCCTCGTCTACGAAGTCTTCAATCCACGACTTAAGAACACGAGCAGCAAGTTTTCTTCCTACGATTTTCTTCAAACCAGTCTTAGAAACCTTGATTTCATCAGCAAGGTTAAAAATCTCTAGGATTTCTTTATCGCTTTCGTAACCAATTGCACGAAGCAAAGTTGTTACAGGAAGCTTTTTCTTTCGGTCGATATATGCATACATCACATTGTTGATGTCTGTAGCAAATTCGATCCAGGAACCTTTGAAAGGAATAATTCTGGCAGAATATAACTTGGTTCCATTTGCGTGTACACTTTGACCAAAGAATACACCCGGTGAACGGTGAAGCTGTGATACAACCACACGTTCAGCTCCGTTAACTACGAACGTACCTTTTTCTGTCATGTAAGGAACAGTTCCCAGGTATACATCCTGAATCACTGTATCGAAATCCTCATGTTCAGGATCGGTACAGTAAAGTTTCAGCTTAGCTTTTAGCGGTACGCTATAAGTTAAGCCTCTTTCGATACATTCATCAATGGTGTAACGGGGCGGATCAACAAAATAGTCGAGAAATTCCAATACGAAATTATTTCTGGTATCGGTAATTGGGAAATTCTCACTAAATACCTTAAATAATCCTTCATTCGTTCTTTTCTCCGGAGTCGTTTCCAGCTGAAAAAAGTCTTGAAAAGATTTTAATTGTACTTCTAGAAAATCAGGATATGAAAGCTGATTTTTATTAGAAGCAAAACTAATTCTTTGACTAATAGTATTTGAAGACATTTACTTAAAATTAATTGAACCTAAACGATAATAAACAACAAAAAGGCTTAGAGTTCCACTTAGGAACTCTAAACCAAATAACCTTATATATAGGTTAGTGCTTCTATTTAAGCTCAACTTCAGCTCCTGCTTCTTCTAATTGTGCTTTAAGTGCTTCAGCTTCTTCTTTAGAAACTTTTTCTTTCAATGCAGCTGGAGCAGCATCAACTGCAGCCTTAGCTTCTTTAAGACCTAAACCAGTTAATTCTTTAACCAATTTTACAACCGCTAATTTAGAACCACCAGCAGCAGTTAGAACTACGTCAAACTCAGTTTGCTCAGCAGCAGCACCTTCAGCTCCTGCTGCAGGTCCAGCAACAACTGCAGCAGCTGCAGCAGGCTCAATTCCGTATTCTTCTTTTAAGATTTCAGCTAATTCATTTACTTCCTTAACAGTCAAATTAACTAATTCTTCTGCAAACTTTTTTAAATCTGCCATTTTCCTTCAGTTTTTAAAATTTAATTACTCTAAATATATTACTCTTTTTCTGAAAGTGTTTTCACAACACCAGCTAGGATATTCTTTCCTGATTCCAAAGAAGACACAACATTCTTGATTGGTGATTGAAGCAATGCAATGATATCTCCAATCAGTTCTTCTTTAGATTTAATGGTAGTAAGAGCTTCAAGCTCATTATCACCAATATAAAGCGATTCTTCAACGTAAGCCGCTTTCAGGATAGGTTTATCATGTTCCTTACGGAACTCTTTGATAAGCTTCGCAGGAAGGTTACCAGTTTCTGTAAGCATAAGGGAAGTAGCTCCCTTAAGTACATTACCCAGTCCTTCAAACTCACCTTCTGCCTTTTCTAAAGCGATTCTAAGAAGGCTGTTTTTTACAACAACCAACTTAATCTCCTTTTCAAAACATGCTCTACGAAGTGCTGAAGTATCTTCAGCATTCATTTCTGAGATGTCAGTAAGATAGAAGTGGTTTGACGCATTAATCTCTTCCGTCAAGCTATCAATAATCTGAATTTTTTGTTCCTTTTTCATGATTACTAAGATCTTGATTAAATTTTTAATTAGTCAAGTGTTCTTGGATCAATTTGGATTCCAAGACTCATTGTGCTTGACAGGTAAACACTCTTGATATAAGTTCCTTTTGCTGCAGATGGCTTCAATTTATTGATAATGCCAACAAATTCTTTAGCGTTATCCATGATTTTATCTGCCTCGAAAGACACTTTACCAATTGATGAGTGAATGATACCGTACTTATCGACCTTAAAATCAATCTTACCAGCTTTCACTTCAGCAACTGCTTTAGCGATATCCATTGTTACTGTACCAGACTTAGGGTTTGGCATTAAACCACGTGGCCCTAAAACTCGTCCAAGTGCACCAACTTTCGCCATTACAGTAGGCATGGTGATGATTACGTCAACGTCAGTCCAACCTCCTTTGATTTTGGCAACATAGTCGTCAAGGCCAACGAAGTCAGCACCTGCAGCTTTTGCCTCTTCTTCCTTATCGGGAGTACAAAGAACCAAAACACGAACTTGTTTACCAGTACCGTGAGGAAGTGTAACAACACCACGTACCATTTGATTAGCTTTTCTCGGGTCAACTCCTAAGCGAACATCCATATCCACTGAGGCATCAAATTTGGTTGATGTAATCTCCTTAACCAATTTAGCTGCTTCGTCGATAGAATATAGCTTATCAGTATCCACTTTTTCTGAAGCTAACTTTCTATTTTTCGTTAGTTTACCCATTTTAATTGCAGTGTTTAAAATTATTGATTAAGAGGATTATCACCAGTAATTGTGACACCCATACTTCTTGCCGTACCAGCTACCATACTCATGGCACTTTCTACTTTAAAAGCATTCAAATCTTTCATTTTCCCCTCTGCGATCTCACGAACTTGATCCCAAGTAATTGAACCCACCTTCTTACGGTTAGATTCAGGAGAACCTGATTTTAATTTTGCAGCCTCTAAAATTTGTACAGCAACAGGAGGAGTTTTTGTAATAAATTCAAAAGAACTATCAGAATAAACGGTAATCACAACCGGAATTACTTTTCCGGCCTGATCTTGAGTTCTTGCATTGAATTGCTTACAAAAATCCATGATATTAACCCCTTTAGCACCCAACGCAGGTCCTACCGGGGGTGAAGGATTTGCAGCACCACCTTTGATCTGCAATTTGATTAATCCTGCAACTTCTTTAGCCATAGCTTTATTTTTCTAAAGGATTTAATTATTCTTTTTCTACCTGCATGAAACTTAATTCAAGAGGGGTCTTACGTCCGAAGATTTTAACCATTACTTTCAGTTTTTTCTTCTCAGCATTTACCTCTTCAATCACACCGGTAAAACCATTAAATGGTCCATCAGTCACTTTAACCATTTCGCCAACATAGTAAGGAATATTAATTTCCTCATCTTTGCCAGCCAGTTCATCGACTTTACCCAATATGCGGTTTACTTCTGACATACGCATAGGAGTAGGATCGCCGCCCTTGGTATCCCCCAGGAAGCCAATCACATTCGTAATATTACGAAGGATGTGAGGAATTTCTCCAACGAGTGCTGCTTCGATCAGAACATAGCCAGGCAAAAAAATTCTTTCCTTGCTAATCTTCTTCCCGTTTCGCACCTGAAACACTTTTTCGGTAGGAATGAGAACCTGTGACACATATTCCGTTAGACCTAGATTGGAAATTTCGCTATCAATATATTCTTTGACTTTCTTTTCTTTTCCTCCTACAGTCCTCAGAACATACCATTTTCTTTCAATTTCAGCCATCTTTTTCTAAAAGGAATTATTAGTGTAACATATCATATATAAAATCCATCAAATTCTTAAACCCCATATCCATAACGAATATCACAATCGCAATAATAGTGGAAGCAATCATAACTACAATTGCACTGCTTTGGAGTTCAGACCATGATGGCCAAGATACTTTTTGAACTAGTTCTTTATAAACTTCTTCAATATAGATTTTTAGTTTCATAAGGCAAATTGTCTTTGCACGGGAGGAGAGACTCGAACTCCCGACACCTGGTTTTGGAGACCAGTGCTCTACCAACTGAGCTACACCCGTCTAAATAAAGATTGATCCGAATTCACGGATCAATCTTAATATTTTGCACTAATTAGTCGATAATTTCAGTAATCTGACCAGCACCTACAGTTCTACCACCTTCACGGATAGCGAAACGCAGACCTAAATCACATGCTACTGGAGTGATCAACTCAACATTAATCGTTACGTTATCACCAGGCATTACCATTTCAACTCCTTCCGGAAGAGTAATCTCACCGGTTACATCAAGAGTTCTGATATAAAATTGAGGACGGTATTTATTATGGAATGGAGTGTGACGTCCACCTTCTTCTTTTTTCAATACGTAAACCTCAGCTTTAATCTTAGTGTGAGGAGTAATTGTATTAGGGTGACAAATAACCATACCACGTTTAATAGCAGCTTTGTCAATACCTCTCAACAATAAACCTACGTTATCACCAGCCTGACCTTCGTCCAAAATCTTACGAAACATCTCAACACCAGTAATTACAGACTTCATTCCTTCAGCACCTAGACCAATAATCTGTACTTCTTCACCAGTTTTTACAATACCAGTTTCGATACGACCAGTAGCAACAGTACCACGACCAGTAATTGAGAATACATCCTCAACTGGCATCAAGAAAGCCTTATCTACATCACGTGGAGGAAGTGGAATCCAAGTATCAACCGCTTCCATCAACTCCATAATTTTATCTTCCCACTCAGCTTCACCGTTTAATCCTCCTAGAGCAGAACCAGCGATAATAGGAGTATTGTCACCGTCGAATTCATAGAAATCCAACAATTCACGAACTTCCATCTCCACCAACTCAAGCATCTCTGCATCATCAACCATGTCAACTTTATTCAAGAAAACAACGATCTTAGGTACATTTACCTGACGAGCCAATAGGATGTGCTCACGAGTTTGAGGCATAGGACCATCAGTTGCAGCACAAACCAAAATAGCACCATCCATCTGAGCAGCACCAGTTACCATGTTCTTCACGTAATCCGCGTGACCTGGACAGTCAACGTGAGCGTAGTGACGGTTAGCAGTTTGGTATTCTACGTGAGCAGTATTAATCGTAATACCTCTCTCCTTCTCTTCAGGAGCGTTATCGATAGAATCGAATGATTTCACTTCGGACAAACCTTTTTTTGCTAATACAGTTGTAATAGCGGCAGTCAAAGTAGTTTTACCGTGGTCTACGTGACCAATGGTACCAATATTTACGTGTGGTTTTGACCTGTCAAAATGTTCTTTAGCCATAACTCCAAATATTAATTAATATTAGACAACAATTAAAAACAATATTTTAAATTTCTTGAGCCATTGACGAGATTTGAACTCGTGACCTCTTCCTTACCAAGGAAGCGCTCTACCCCTGAGCTACAACGGCAAACGTATTTGAGCGGGAAACGGGACTCAAACCCGCGACCCTCAGCTTGGAAGGCTGATGCTCTATCAACTGAGCTATTCCCGCAAAAAA
Organism: Marinifilum sp.; assembly: GCF_965230805.1. Classification (NCBI taxonomy): domain Bacteria; kingdom Pseudomonadati; phylum Bacteroidota; class Bacteroidia; order Marinilabiliales; family Marinifilaceae; genus Marinifilum; species Marinifilum sp. Next base: position 1,181,952 of record NZ_OZ246019.1, read on the forward strand.
AGAAACAAAAATGTTTCTTTTCGTTTACCAGTGGGGAGAGCAGGATTCGAACCTACGAAGACGAAAGTCAGCGGAGTTACAGTCCGCCCCAGTTGGCCACTTTGGTATCTCCCCAATATGTAATAATTTAGAGCCGATGGAGGGACTCGAACCCACGACCTGCTGATTACAAATCAGCTGCTCTAGCCAGCTGAGCTACATCGGCAAAAAATGCAAACCATCTATTTAACAGGCATATTTTCCCTGAAAATGGTTTGCAAATGTAAAAATATTTTAAATTTATCACAAAATAATCAAGTGTTTTTTACAATTATTTTGCCCTTAGTTTTTCTTTGCGTTTTACCACCTGCTTTCTCAATGCATCAGCAGCTATATCCGCAGCCTCTTCAAATGTCTTACTTTGCTTTTTAGCAAAGACATTCGCTCCTTTAATATCAAGGCTGATTTCCACTACCTTATTTTCAGTAATATCCGACTTTTCAACCCGGAGAAAAACTTCAGCCCCTGCAATATCGCCATTGAGCTTCATTATTTTTCCAAGCTTATTCTCAATGAAATTTTCCAATTTCACATCAGCAACAAAACCAATTGATTGAATGTTAATCATGCTTTAATCCTCCCAAATTTATGCTCGCGGATGAGCTTGTTTATATATATTATTTAAACGCTCAAAAGTAGTATGAGTATAAATCTGTGTTGCCGATAAATTCGAATGCCCTAACAATTCCTTCACTGCATTCAACTCTGCTCCGTTATTCAAAAGATGAGTTGCAAATGTGTGTCTTAGAATATGCGGGCTTCGCTTGCTCATTGTTGTGATCTTCGACAAATGTTTAGTGACGATTCGATACAACAACTTTTCGTAAACAGGCACCCCCTTTTTGGTTACAAAAAGAAAACCATCCAATTTACCAAAAGTTTTGTCCCTAACCACCAGATACAAATCCAGAAGCTTCAACAAACTTTCACTTAAAGGAATGATTCTTTCTTTATTTCTTTTTCCTAAAACTTTAACTAAAGATGCAGATCGATCAACATTTGCTTCTTTTAGATTCATCAACTCCGACAATCTCATGCCAGTTTGATAGAACATCTCAACCACTAATTGATCGCGAACACCTTCAAATCCCTCTCCAAAATCAAGCTCTCTTAAAACCTGCATTGCGTGCTCCGCAACAAAACCAGGTAATTTTTTCCCTTGCTTAGGCCCAACGACTCTATCCATCGGATTCGAATCAATCACTGATTCTCTAAGTAAGTATTTAAAAAATGATTTTAAAGTGGATAATTTCCTATTTACGGTTCGTGAAGTCTTACCTTCATTCATTAAAAAAACGATCCATCTTCGCACATCTTTAAAAGTTATATCTTCTATTTGAATATCTTCAGAACCTGAATAAAATTCAAAAAATTGCGTTAAATCGCAATCGTAAGACAAAACTGTATGTGCAGAATATCGTTTTTCGTATTGTAAATAAGACAGAAAAGATTCCTTAAAACTCATACATCCGGGATATTTATCCAACAGGATTTCCCAAGATACAAAAAATTAAGACATCAAGGAATTAATCCCAAAAAATCAATCTTCAGCTTGCTGTAATTGCTGAACGTAGATCGCGTGTAATTTTTCTTCCCTTCTCTTTACAGATGGTTTTTTATAAACCTGTCTTCCTCTAAGCTCTTTAATTACACCAGTCTTTTCAAATTTTCTTTTGAATTTTTTTAAGGCTCTTTCAATGTTTTCGCCTTCTTTCATAGGAATAACAATCATAATTTTCTCCTTTAATATTTATGTTTTTCTAAGTGAGCCGCAAATTTATTAATTCAATCAGTATAATTCAAATTTATTTTGAAAAAAGTATCCAAAATATCTACATTCTAATATTTTAGACCCATTTTCAGAAATATGAAATTAAGGACAAATAGTCAAGCTTCTCCATAGAATTCAAAGTTCGAAACTATTAAATACTTAAATAAGCTTCGACTTTTTGAAATACACTATCAACTAAAAGATGCTTTGCCTTTAAATCTTGAACAGATTGAAATCTCCCGAGTCTTTCACGATATTTTACGATATCCGAGGACACTCTATTATTAATATATGGGTGCTTGCTTAGCGTTTTTGCATCACACTTGTTAATTGAAATTTTCCGCAATGATTCTATTGATGTATAAATAAGATTCTCTATTCCCAGATAAGTTTCGTTTGACAAACCATACACCTCTAGCAATTGACGCTTATTACTATAGCCACCTAGCAATTTTCTATATTTTACAATTCTGTGAGATAAAGTTTCTCCAATTCCTGGTAGTGATTTTAAGGTGATTGCATCAGCCAGATTTAAATCAATTAATTCCTCCCTTTTATCCTTATCCTCCCCTTTTATCCTTACATATGGTTTTAGTATCATCAACAACACCGTATCGAATCCATAAATCTTACCCAGATCATCAACAGTTTTAAATTTTGCTCCAGTAGACAAATAATTACGAATGCGATTTGCAATCACATCATCAACACCTAATTTCTTCCATTTTGATTTGGATATTGTATTTGGGTCAAAGCAGAAAAGATCATTCGCTGCTTTCTTTCTTGCAGCCTTATTACTCTTCTTTGCTTGTAATGCAATTGGGATATTGATATGCTCTTTCAATCTGTTGTAATCATTATCATCAATACCATATATTTTTTTAAAATCTGACTTTGACTTAAACACCCCTCCATTTTTTCTATATTTAATAATGTTATTAATTTGAAACTTTGTCAATCCCAATCTAGTTAAAATAGCAAGTGAAGCTGTGTTTGGATCGAATGAGAATAGAACCACCTCCTTCTTTCCATCCTTCTTATTCAAAACCGTAAGCAGACTATCAATGCGTTTATTTTTATTTGCAACAGTTAATTCTTCCGTTTTAGGCGAATAAACTTTAGGCAATATCAATACAATCATTAGTATGATTACCAACAATAACAATCCTTTTCTTTCCGAAGCCGAATAGGAAAAATACTCTCTTATGACTTTTTTTAATGACATATAAGAAAGTGCCAATTAACAACAACGCCTACCAATACTAACAAAAAGATTAATCTTATCCAAGTCTTATGAATCCAATTCCATTTAAGAATACGGCTGCAATAGCAAATGGAGCTAGCCACTTAATTATAAAAAAGAATATTTTAAAGTATGTCACTTTTAAGGAATTTTGATTTGACAACTCTTCGCGTACTTTTAATTTCTTTAATTTCCATGCAACAAAAATAACAATTAACAATGCACCCAAAGGCAACAAAACGTTGGCTGCCGTATATTCCATAATCTCAAAAACAGACTGTCCTAAAATACTAATTTTGGATAATTTACCAAATGACAGTGTTGCAAAAACTCCTAATACAGAAATAGAAAAAGCACCAATTACTGTTGCCTTTTTTCTTGATATTTTTAGTTCTTCGGAAAAGTAAGCTACTACAACCTCCAAAACCGAAATGGTTGAAGTTAAAGCTGCAACAGCTAACAAAAAGAAGAATAAAATTGAGAAAAAGTATCCTCCGGGCATTTCGAGGAATAATTTTGGCAATACTTCAAAAACCAAGCCTGCCCCCGAATCGGGCTGAAAACCCAATGCAAATACAGCAGGGAATATCATCACCCCTGATAGCATTGCTATCAAAGTATCGGCTATAGTAACCTGTACAGATGTTTTTCCAAGGTTATTTTGCTTTCCTATATATGAACCATAGGTAATTAATGCACCCATACCAATACTTAGTGAAAAGGCAGCTTGTCCTAATGCTTCAAGTACTACTCCTACAGATATTTTTGAGAAATCAGGTTTAAATAAAAAATCAAGTCCTTCAGAAGCTCCTGGCAAAGATAAAGAACGTCCACACATGGCTAGTATAAGAAAAAACAACAAGGGCATCAGAATTTTAGCATATTTTTCAATCCCATTTTTAACTCCTGAGAACACTATCCATGCCGTAAGCAGCATAAAAATCATTTGCCACATTAAAGGACGGAAAGTTCCTTGCTTAAAGGTGTCGAACATGGCTTTAGTATCCCCGTGTGAAAAACCATTACTGATGGCTTGGTACAAATATTCTAATGTCCAACCTGAAATGGTAGAATAAAATGCCAAAATTAAGAATGCTGCCACAACTCCCATAAGTCCTACTACCGACCACATAGATCCTGGTGCAAGTTTACGAAACGATCCAAATGCATTTCTTTGCGCCTTTCGACCAATCAACAACTCTGATAACATTACAGGCAATCCGATAGCAATAATAAAAGCCAAATATATTAAAAGGAATGCTCCGCCACCATTTTCTCCTGCTACATAGGGAAAACGCCAAATGTTACCAAGACCCACTGCTGAACCAGCTGCTGCTGCAATTACACCAAACTTGCTCGAAAAAGTATCGCGTCCGGAAGGATTACTAATAGACATGTTTTAAGTTTTTAGATTAATTATTTACAAATAGGGCAAGTTCAAATTTGCAAAATATTAGTTCTAATTCCTAAGTGTCGGCAATTTTTATAATCACATCAAACAACAAAAGCCCGGATGAAACATCCAGGCTTCTGAAAAATATATTTTTTTTAAGAACTAGTTACGTCCTACAGCATTAAGATCCTCAAAAGCCATAACTAAACGATCTTTCATCGAAACCTCAGCTTCGCGTAACCATTTTCTTGGATCGTAGTATTTCTTATTTGGTTTGTCCTCACCATCAGGATTTCCTATTTGAGCTTGCAGGTAATCATGATTGGATACGTCGAATTCACGAATACCATTCCAGAATGCCCATTGCGTATCTGTATCGATATTCATTTTGATTACACCATAAGAAATTGCTTCACGAATTTCTTCTAAAGAAGAACCTGATCCACCATGGAAAACAAAATCAACAGTGTTATCAGCCAAAGCATATTTCTCCGAAATAAATTTCTGTGAGTTATCAAGAATTTTTGGAGTTAACACAACATTACCAGGTTTGTAAACACCGTGTACATTACCAAATGAAGCAGCAATTGTAAAATGTGAAGAAACTTTAGAAAGTGCTTCGTAAGCCATGGCTACATCTTCTGGCTGAGTATACAATAGTGCATTGTCCATATCTGTATTGTCAACACCATCTTCTTCACCACCAGTACAACCCAATTCAATTTCGATGGTCATACCAATTTGGTTCATTCTTTCGAAATATTTCACACAAGTTCCGATGTTTTCTTCAAGAGTTTCTTCTGACAAATCCAACATGTGTGAACTAAATAAAGGCTTGCCTTTTTGAGCAAAATATTCTTCACCAGCAGTCAACAAACCGTCGATCCAAGGCAATAATTTCTTTGCTGCATGATCTGTATGCAATATTACAGGAATACCATAGTGCTCAGCTACAGTATGAACATATTTAGCTCCAGCTATAGCTCCAATAATTGCAGCGCTTTGTCCTTCTGCCTTAATACCTTTACCTGCAAAAAAAGATGCTCCACCATTCGAGAACTGAATGATAATCGGAGAATTTACCTGAGCAGCAGCTTCTAATGCAGCATTAATTGAGTTAGTTCCAACTACGTTTACAGCTGGGATTGCAAAACCCTCTTCCTTAGCAACCTGAAATAATTTTTGCACATTATCACCGGTTACCACTCCCGGTTTAACAACATCTAATACTCGTTTCATAATAATATAATTTATCGGATAGTTCTTATAAAATTGTCTGGAAAGTAAATTTTACCACGAAGTTAAAAAGAAATAATATATTTTGCACCGTTTTAGAGATAAGAAAACTGTGCAAACGAATGCAATTGAATATTTTGAAAGAATGTAAATAAAGGATCTTTTCTGTTTATAATTTCGTTGCATTTGTTAGGTGTAAGTCACAAGATCAAAACAACCATTACAGTATATGTTTAATTCACGCTCTTTCCCTCACAATAAATCAGTTTAAAATGGATATCCAATACCAATATTGAAAGTTAACTGATTGAATTTAAAAGGACGCTTGGTAATGATCCAGCGTTCACTGCCAGTTCTAGCAGGATCTCTTAGCTTTAAACCCAAATCGATACGAAAAAGAATAAAGTTTAAATCAACCCGAGTACCAAAGCCTGTGCCAATAGCAAGTTCTCTGTAAAAATCCTTAAACTGAAACTCAGCTCCTTCACGATCATCTTTTCCAGAGATTGCCCAAATGTTTCCTGTATCCAAAAACAAAGCACCTTCCAAAGCCCAGAATAGCTTAAAACGATATTCCAGATTGGCTTCAATCTTAAGGTCGGCCGTATTGTTTGGATAGGTGGCTCCCTCGTCGACATATGAACCCGGACCTAAAGAACGTACCTGCCATGCCCTGATACCATTTGCTCCTCCCGAAAAGTAACTCTTTTCGAAAGGCAGTACCTTTAGATTTCCGTATGGATATCCTATGCCAAAGAAAACACGATACACCATATTGTTCGCACGGTTAATGTAATGATTAAACCTGTATTCAATATCTCCTTTTACATACTGAGCATATCTAATCCCCAGAAAATCGTGATAAGTACCTTCAAGCTTACCATTTGAATCATAATCGTTTCTTTTTGATCTTCCAATAATATTGTCGATGGTTTTTAAGGTGTTTCCTGCAACTTCAGCACTCAATCTTAGGTAATTGTAGCTGCGGGGAATGTTAATATTCTGATCGTTATAGGTGACCGAATATCTGGTTGTTGCAATAACGTGATCGGTAAATGAGTTTTGTATGTATAAATTATCAATAGCACCCAAAAAATCATCACTTAAATCTCGTACATCAACAAAATTTAGCTCAATCAAATTGAATGTATGGCGCAAATATTTAGACGACTTCCAGAAGTAACCAAAACTTGCATCAGCAATTGTTCGGGTATAATCAGGACGTTTTTGAAAATTATAAGAAAGCGAGAAAACCGTTCTGGGATTGTATGACTTTCTAAATTTTTCCGCATCAAAAAACGGCAATAGAAACTTTGGAATACTCAATTTTGAAACCACACCATATTCGGTAGAACTAAAATTGGTTTGTTCATCTGATTTTACATTTTCGCGAGCTGTAGACAATTGCACATCAAGAACCTCGGCTCCTCCAAATAGATTTTTGTGTTGATAATTTAAATTCCCTGCAAATCCGATATTACCAGATGAGTTGGTTCCTTCCAGTTCGAAAGAATAATACTGCAAATTATGGGGGCTAAGCTGGATAATACAGTTTAAACTCCCGAATTCACCACTTGCACTTTCCAGATCCTCATCGAATCTTATATTCAGAAATTTAAACTGATTTAACTGCTGCAGCCTGCTATATGACTGCTCAACGGAAGTAAGCTTGTATAGAGCTCCTTTTTTAATCAATATGGATGACAAGATTACATCCGGCTTTATCTTAAGTTTTTTTTGATATATAAACTCAACATTTTTATGCACCAAGGTATCCAAGTCAGCAAGATAAGTTGAGTCGTTCATCAACATTAATTTGGGATCGTATTCTGTAAAGACTTTCACTTTATTGATACGATATTTTTTGACAGCCTTCTTATTTTGCGGAGCTTTGAGTCCAACAAAAATATCCATTTGATGGTTCTTTTTCGTACTATCCATCATGAAATGAATGTACTCTCGCGAAAAATTGTAGTAACCTTTATTCTTCAACATTTTAAAGATTCTCATTCTCTCTTCGCTTAAAACATCAGAATCAACTTTATTGCCTGTTTTTATCTTCGAATCTATCCTGTCTTCGTTCAAATAGCTACGAATAAGGCTTGAATCAGACATCTCTCCATCTTTCTGCAATGGCGATAAAAAGGCATATGGCAAATCATCAAGTTGATGATACAAATCGCTATATCGATAAGGTTCGTTGGCCGTGATGTTGTAGTAAACCTTGGCTTTCTTCTTTTTATAGATTACCGAATCCTTTATCACCGCATTGTAGTAACCCTTTTTTTTCATGTAGAGTTGCAACTGTTTAACCGAACGCCTGGTCTGAAAATCTTCATAGATTATTGGCTCCTCACCAATTCTCCTAAGCCATTTATTGAATCCTTTCGACTCATTCCTTCCCGACAAATTATACAATCCGAGATGAAAACGCCACATCCCCAAAATCTTAAGATTTGATTTTTGCTTGATGTTCTTTTTTAAATCACTTACAGGAACAGATCTATCATCCGTTTTTACATTTACACGGTTTAAAAGATATTCGTTATCCCCAACATACTTGGTAGTTGAGCAAGATGAAATGCCAAGTAAGAGGATTAGAAAGAAAAGTGAAATCGGAAAATAATAACTACTTTTGTATTTTTGAAAAGCTTTCAAGAACAAATTGAATATTTATCGGTTTAAATTAAAGCAAAGATACTTATATCAATTAATAATTTGTAATGCATCTTAAAAATAAGCCGTATTGCATTTATTCTTGCACATCGCCTATCAAGACATATTGATTTGCTAATCTTTAAATCACCAGTTGTGCTGTCCAAAAATCAAATCAAACTCATCACCAGTCTGCAAAGAAAAAAATTTAGAGACACCCACCAGCTTTTTATTGCCGAAGGCGATAAATTGGTAATGGATTTGTTAGGCTCAGGAATAAAGGCTGCCTACCTGATTTATTCCAAAGATTGGCAAAATCAGTACACTATAGATGATCGGAACAGTATAGAAAGTAGGATTGAGACCGAGATTAGCCAAATCAAAAAAATCAGTAACCTTAAAACCCCAAGCCAGGTTGTAGGGGTTTTTAAAATTCCTAAACTTGATCTCAACAAAAAAGAAATAGCAAATTCCCTTTCGATTGTACTAGATGACATTCAAGATCCAGGAAACTTAGGAACCATTATTCGTATTGCCGACTGGTTCGGCATCAGTCACATATTTTGTTCGCCCAACACTGTTGACTTGTACAATCCGAAAGTAATTCAGGCAAGCATGGGGGCAATTGCACGCATTAAATTAAGCTACATCCCTTTAGATTCTTTGCTTTCGGAATATCAAAATCCTGATTTTCCGATCTACGGCACTTTTTTGGAAGGTGAAACCATTTACAATAGCAAATTGTCGGATAAAGGATTTATTGTAATGGGAAACGAAGGCAAAGGAATTTCGGATGTATTAAAAGAAATGGTATCACACAAATTGTTTATTCCCAATTTTCCTGAAAATCAGGAAACATCCGAGTCGTTAAACGTATCGGTAGCCGCAGCAATAATTTGCTCTGAGTTTAGAAGGCTGGAATTTTAGTTCTGATTGATTTGATGGCAGCCATTGGTAATATAACGTGAGTCCGACGTAAAATTCTATCCACAGAAAGTTATATTTGGGATAGATTTGCATTAAAAATTTGGAAAGAATAGCGGGCTATTTTGAGGAATTTTTAATGTGAAGATGTCGTAAAGAGAACTTTCCATTATGTGTTTGCCTGCTTTCGGCATAAATTTCCTCAAATCTTCTTGAAATATCCCGATATTCCTTCGAAAATTTGAGAAAATTTCTACTCAAAATCAGATCAAACTGTGAACGAATTTTACATCGAACTCACGTTAATATATCGATCAAAAGCTTCGGCACACTGTTCGCCATCCATAGCAGCTGAAACAATTCCACCAGCGTAGCCCGCACCTTCGCCACAGGGAAATAAGCCTTCTATTTTAGTATGCTGAAAAGATTCACGATTTCGTGGAATTCTAACGGGAGAAGATGTGCGCGATTCTACACCCAAAATCACAGCTTTATTGGTTAAGAATCCTTTCGATTTTCTGCCAAATGCCTTAAAGCCTTCCTGCAATCTAAATGCGATATGCTTTGGCAACCATTTGTGCATTTCGGAAGAAAGCACTCCCGGATGATAGGATGTTTTGGGTAAGGATTCACTCTTTCTCCCTTCCACAAAATCCAGCATTCGTTGAGCTGGTGCTGTCAGGTTTTCGCCTCCTTCTGCAAAAGATTGTGCCTCCAAGTCTTCTTGAAAATGCAATCCCGCCAAGGCACCAAATTGCTTGTATTCCAATAAATCTTCGGTTCGAACCTCCACAGCCATTCCCGAATTGGCAAATGCTGTATTTCTTCCCGAGGATGACATTCCGTTAACCACTTGCTGATTTTCGCCTGTAGCCGCAGGAACGATAACACCTCCCGGACACATGCAAAATGAGTATACCCCACGGTCTTTTACCTGTTGCACGAAACTGTAACTCGCCGCTGGCAGATACTTGCCCCTGCCATTGGGATTGTGATATTGAATCTGATCGATCAGCTCTTGCGGATGCTCAATTCTAACGCCCATAGCAAACGACTTGGCCTCGATATCGATATTCGAATCATTCAATTTACGATATACATCTCGTGCCGAATGACCTGTTGCCAAAATCACTGCCTCGGCATTCAGTACTCCCTTACTATCGGTTTTTACACCGGTAATCTTATGATTCTCAATAATAAAATCGGTAAGCTTACACGAGAAATGAACCTCGCCACCCGCTGCAATAATACTTTTTCGAATGTTCACAATTACTTTTGGCAGTACATCGGTTCCTATGTGAGGATGAGCTTCGTACAAGATTTCGTCCTGTGCTCCATGAAAATGAAGTACATTTAAAATTTTTTTAAGATTTCCCCGTTTCTTGGAACGGGTATACAATTTGCCATCAGAAAAAGTTCCTGCTCCACCTTCTCCAAACGAGTAATTCGAATCGGGATCAACACTCCTTGTTCTATGCAATTTCCCCAAATCTTTCTTACGGTCTTCAACACTTTTGCCTCTCTCCAAAACAATCGGACAATAACCCAACTCTATTAATCGAAGTGCTGCAAACAAGCCTGCAGGTCCTGCTCCCACCACAATTACTTTTTTCTGACCAGCAACTTTTGGATAATTGAAAATACGATCGCTTGCTATTGGCAATTTCTCATCTACTGCAATTCTGAATTTCATATTGATTTTGACATCTCTTCTTCGAGCATCAACCGACTTTCTTAAAATCAGCATTCCATTGATTCTACCCACTTTAATTTTTAGCCTTTGAGCCAAAATGGGCTTGTAAAAAGATTCATCAGAAGCTTGTTTGGGATTCAGAACAATATCAATATCAGTAATCATGAGTTTACTTAAAAGGTGAATGAACAAAGGTAAAAGGAAATCAAGAATCAATACCTTATTAAAAGGTAAAAAAATACAATCAGATTCTTATAATACGAGCATGATTAAAATAACGTGAGTTCGACGTAAAATTCTATCCACAGAAAGTTACATTTGCGATAGATTTGCATTATAAATTTGGAAAGAATAGCGGGCTATTTTGAGGAATTTTTAATGTGAAGATCTCGTAAAGAGAACTTTCCATTATGTGTTTGCCTGCTTTCGGCATAAATTTCCTCAAATCTTCTTGAAATATCCCGATATTCCTTCGAAAATTTGATAAAATTTCTACTCAAAATCAGTTCAAACTGTGAACGAATTTTACCTCGAACTCACGTTAAAATAATTCTTAAACATACACGGGAATGATGATTTCGATCTTGTGGTTTCCATCTGTCAAATGGAAAAAAAAAGATAAGCAGATAAATCCTAATCTGAAATTGATCCTATTCAAAATGGAATGAAAGGGTAATGATTTTGGAATTCATTCCACGAATGGCATCTGTGTATGCCTCGTATCCGGGGTTGTCGATATCATACTGATGATTTAAGATATCTCGCAAGCCAATGGCGAATTTCAGTTCGGTAGCCAGCTTAAAGTAGGGCAAATAAAAATCAACCCCTGCTCCTAATTCCAAATATACATCGGTAGTATTCAAACGAATGAGCATGTTATTCTCAGGATCGAGCGCATCTTGCGATTGCACATCAATCTTATAACTTGCACCACCAATTAAATATGGCCTGTAGTTATTCAAGCGCTTGGCGCGATACTTAAGCATTAAGGGCAAGTTCACCAGAACTGATTCTACGGTAACCTCATCTTGTGGTAAATTGGAGTACTTAATCGTTCTCTCGCCGAACTCCAATCCCGGTAAAAATCGCAATGACCAATTTTCGTGCAGGCGCAAATCAGATACAATTCCAACCGAAAAACCTGGCGAAAAAACAACTTGTTCTGCCCTGGCTTCGGTTCTACCTGCATTAAATATGGCAAAATCCATGCTGTTTACTGCCAAGCTAAATCCAAAGTGCAATCTTTTCTGATCCACTTTTTGATAATTCAGTATGCTTTCAGGTTTATATCCTCGTTGTGCAAAAACTGAGGAAAAAAAGGAAAGGCAGAGTAGTATTAAGAGCGTCCGTTTCAAATCCTATCGTTTATTTTTTAGTAATAACCATTAAAATATAAAATTATTGCATCGCCTTGCTTCCAATGTAAATGGAAGCAATACCAAAGCTCAATTTTATTTGTTTTGTATCAGTAAAACCACAGTTCTCATAAATTTTTAGAAAGTCGTTCCCGTCCGGAAAAGCATCAACCGATTCAGGCAGGTAAGTATATGCCGAAGCATCTTTAGAAAACATTCTTCCCCAGAATGGCAGAATTCTAAAAAAGTAAAAGTTGTAGATCTGTTTTACAGGAAACTTTCTGGGTTTCGAAAACTCAAGAACCAGCACCTTTCCTCCCGGTCTTACCACACGATTCATTTCTGACAATCCCTTTTCTAGATTTTCGAAGTTACGAACCCCAAAGGCCACTGTAATGGCATCGAAAGAATTGTCGTCGAACTGTATATCTTCAGAATCACCCTCGAAGAGTTCAATTTTGTGTTTCAAATTCTTTTTGGCAATTTTTTTTCTTCCCACTGCCAACATTTCAGTCGAAATATCAATCCCTATAACCTTATCGGGATTTAACTTTAGATTTGCCAAAGCAAAATCACCTGTGCCGGTAGCAATGTCCAAAATCTTTTTAGGCTTTAAAGGTTTCAATAATTTAATCGCCTTTTTTCTCCAAAGCCGATCAATCCCCATTGACAAAGTATGATTCAGAAAATCATATTTTTTAGCGATATTATTGAACATCAGCTCTACCTGCGCCTTTTTTCCTTTGTCTAAATCTTTATATGGATTTACCACGAACTTTTATTTCTAGTTAATAGCACGAAACCTATTCCCATTTTTTATACATGATCGTATAGATTTCAAAAACAATGCAATCGTAATACCAGTATTAGCATCAATTCTTCATACAATTTAAATCTCATTTATAATAAAACTGGTACAACACCTTACGACCGCACAAATATAATGAATGAAAAACAAAGAACCATTACCTGATTCTTTGTTATCTGTTTCCTTATGATACCAGTATTAGCATGAAATAAGTCTCATTCTTTTGTCCTTATGAGTTTATTCTTCCTTAAAAAATATCGGCACAACTATGGCTAAGCCTCTATTTTTTGCCTTGTCCAAACTCAAAATCCTCCAAACAATTTAATACTCATTTCATAATAAAACCGGTATTGTTTCAAAAATTCGCTAAGCTAAAATGTTATTTCTTTCGTAGATTTTCTTGTACTCATCAATAAAACCATACGAAATATCATCAATTCGAAGTTCTCCTTTGGTGATGTGTCCTAAGGTTGAGAATGGTAGGCCACTTTCCATCATCAAATCAATAAATTCGTTTTCATTTTCCATGGAAACCGATACCACAACCCTTCCCTGTGCTTCGCCAAATAAAAATGCGTCCATTCGAACCTCGGCAGGTGAAGTGATATCAAAGCCCAATCCCAAAGGCATAGCCGACTCAATCAAGTTAAAAAACAATCCACCTCGCTCTACACTATGTGCCGAACCGATTAATTTCGACTCGATTAGTTTTGCTGTAACAGTATTAATTTTCTTTTCCTCTTCAATATCGAAGTAAGGGATTCCGGCCTTGCATTTTTGATGATAAGAGCATAAATACTCTGAGCCGGAAATATCATTACGCGACTTACCAATTAGGAAAATCATTTCTCCTTTATTTCTAAAAATATAAGACATATGATTTTCTTTATTCGGAAGCATTCCCATCATGGCAATAACAGGAGTAGGATTAATAGCTTTTCTTTTTCCCAGCACCGAACTTTCGTTGTAAAAACTAACATTCCCTCCGGCCACAGGAGTTTCGAAGTGGGAACTGGCTTTGGCAATCCCTTTTATGGTTGCAACAAACTGCGAATACACACTCTCCTCGAGCGGACTGCCAAAATTTAAACAGTCGTTAATTGCCAATGGCTTTCCACCAGAACATACAATACGTCGCGCAGCTCTTGCAATATTAATTTGTGCACCTATATATGGATTGTTTAAGGAATACACCGAATTACCGGAAACCGTAAAGCATATGGCTTTTTTATCTTTTCCTAATAAAGCTATCTGGGCATCCGATGGTGAGTTAACTCTGGCCTCTTCCATATTCCGTTGCAAATGTTCCTTAATTACCAGGTTTGGATTGTTTACCATTTTACTAATAACCTTCCAGTAATTATCGGGTTCTGAAATGGTTTCAAGAAAGTCGATGTTATTATTACTTTCAAGCTCTTGAAACTTTCTCTCGGTTTTTGGAGCACCAAAACCCATCACCAAATCCTGTGCATTTACTTCGGCAACCACTTCTGAATTCTCAAAAAATTGAATGGTTTTATTTGAGCTTAAAACACCTACTTCTTCACAAGTTACATTCCGATCATCAAAAGCCTTTTTAAGCATGCTTGATTTTTCCTCATCCACAACAATCATATATCTTTCCTGAGTTCTAGAGAGAAGAACCTCCTCAATTGTCATTCCTTCCTCACCCAGTGGAATTTTATTCAAATTCAGTTCCAAGCCGGTTTTTGCGTGTGCGCTAATCACCGAACATGCATTTAATATTCCGGCCATATCCATATTTTCAACCCGGATTAAAGCATCTTGTTCATTCAATTGTAATATTACATCCGTTAATGTATTGCCCAAATCAGGATCTCCTTTTGGAATGGTAAAACTCTCATTTTTTCCAAACACTCCTTCCGAACCAGTAGGATTACCAACGATAAACAAAACCTGTCCTACTTTCAGTTTTCGGTTGCTGAGTAACTTATCCTTAGGAACAAGCCCAGCTATCATTACATTTACTAATGGATTTGTATCATACGAAGAATTGTAGAAGATTTCACTTCCCATATCTTCTATGTAAAGAACATTAGAATAATCATTAATCCCCTTAATGATTTCTTCCATTAACCATTTTGTTCTGTCGAGAGTTGAATCTCCAAAACGCAATGAATTCAATATAATTTGTGGTTTTGCTCCAAGCGAAACAATGTCTCTGCAAACATCGCCCACACATGTAGCTGCTCCTTGGTAAGGATCAATTCCCGACGGGTGATTATGAGTTCCCATTTTAAACACACAACATTCGCCATTTCCCAAATCAATAACTCCTGCATTAGCTTCCTGTGCTCCTGATACTATGTTATCACCCTTATTGGGTAAGGATGAAATCCAGGAAGCTGAACTCCTATATGATAAGTTCTCTGACCACATTACAGAATAAATTTGCAATTCCAATAAATTTGGATCTCTGCCTAAACTCTGAACAATTTGATCATACGATTCTTTATTTATTCCTAGATTTTCTGCTATTTGAACTGAAACGTTTTGTCTTTCCATAAAGCAATTTTATTGGTGGTGAACATTTTAAAATTAAAAAAAATAAGATAGGAACACGAATTATGACTGTTGTTTTTACCTTTACCGTTCAATAAAACATTAAATGCAAAACAGGATACAAAATCATTAACAAAATAAATCAGAAATACAAACAAAAATGAAAAAAATTGCTTTTATAACAGGTGCAACTGCCGGTATTGGAGAAGCTTGTGCTAAAAGAATGGCAAAAGCAGGATACGATCTAATCATATCGGGTCGAAGAGAAGAAAACCTAAACCAGCTCGAAAAGGAAATTATAAAAGAATCAAACTGTAAGATTTGCAAACTGGTTGTAGATGTTCGCAAACAGGAGGATGTGTTCGACAAAATAACCCAGCTTCCCAAAGAGTGGCAAAATATCGACTTATTGATAAACAATGCCGGTTTGGCTGTTGGGATTTCTGCTATTCAGGATGGTGTGATTGATGATTGGGAAAGAATGATTGACACCAATATTAAAGGCTTACTTTACATTACCAGAGCGGTTAGCCCATTAATGATTGAAAGAAAGAAAGGCCATATTATTAATGTTACATCAATTGCGGGCAAGGAAGTTTACCCGGGAGGAAATGTATATTGCGCTACCAAACATGCAGTAGATGCATTAACCAAAGGAATGAGAATTGACATGCTTCCTCACAATATTAAGGTATCATCTGTAGCCCCGGGAATGGTAGAAACAGAATTTTCTGTCGTTCGCTTCAAGGGAGATAAATCAAAGGCCGATCAGGTTTACAATGGTTTTACTCCCTTATACGCCGAAGATATTGCCGATACGGTAGAATTTATTGCTAGTCGTCCGGCACATGTCAACATCAACGACGTATTGATTATGCCTACAGCCCAAGCTTCGGCAAGAGACCTTGTTCGAAATTAAATGAATACCAACATCAGCATGAAAAGAGTCACGTTTGCTTTTCATTTTGAGTTTGTTCTTCATTAAAAAAACATAGCCGTAGCTGCGGCTATGTCTGCATCTTTTGACCTGTATACACTCAAAATTCTAAAAACAATTTAATCCTGATTGCATGATAAAACCTGCATTATTTTTGGTAAAATCTTATTTAAAATCAGAGAAAAATGTAAGGTGTATGTGAATTGATACGCATAAAAAGTTGAGCTTTTAACGTAAAAAACTGAACCTTTAACGTTTTTAGCTGAACTTTTCACATTAAAACCTGAGCTTTACACGTTAAACAGTGAACCCGTAACGTAAAAAGGTGAGGTTTTAATGTTACGAGCTTAAGTTTTGATGTTTTTTGCTGTCCTTTGAGGGTAGAAAAGCATGGTTTTTCATTAAAAGTTGAGCTTTTCACGTTAAAAGCTCAGGTTTTAACGTGAAAACTTGAGCCAGGAACGTTCACGGCTCAAGTTTTAACGTTCATAGCTCAGCTAAAAACGTTCATAGCTCAAGTTTTAATGTGAAAAGTTCAGCCATTAACATTAAAAGCACAAGAAATACCATAGAAAACTCGGTTGGTAATGTTAAAAGCTTAAATAACGTGAGTTAGACGTAAAATTCGTTCACAGTTTGATCTGATTTTGAGTAGAAATTTTCTCAAATTTTCGAAGGAATATCGGGATATTTCAAGAAGATTTGAGGAAATTTATGCCGAAAGCAGGCAAACACATAATGGAAAGTTCCCTTTACAACATCTTCACATTAAAAATTCCTCAAAATAGCCCGCTATTCTTTCCAAATTTTTAATGCAAATCTATCGCAAATATAACTTTCTGTGGATAGAATTTTACGTCGAACTCACGTTAAATAATAATGTTGAAAGGTGAATGAATAGCAGAAATGAGTCTTAAGCTATTTTTATAAAATCTTTTAACTTATCGAGTAACAATTCCTTTTTTATTGGTTTTGAAATGTAATCGTCACAACCAATTTCAAGAGCCCTGTCTTTATCGCCATTCATTGCATAAGCTGTTTGTGCAATAATGATCATTTCCGGATAGAACTTTTTAATCTCGAGTGTTGCCTCCATTCCATCAATTTCCGGCATTCTCATATCCATTAAAATCAGGTCAATTTCAGATCCTCTTTCTTTACAAATTCGAATAGCCTCTCCTCCATTCTCTGCATGAATCACCTTGTACTTGCTTCGTTTTAAGATTGCTTCAATTAATTTGAAATTCGAAAGCTCATCCTCAGCCACCAATATGGTAGGTTTATCATCTATTTCTGTTGCAGTTTTATCGCTCATTTTATGCTTTGGTTTTTCAGTTGACAAAATACAATCCAGAAACACACTAAATGTTGATCCTTTGTTTAGCTCCGATTCCACTTCGATTCTGCCTCCCAACATATCCATAATTTTCTTTGAGATGGACAAACCCATTCCTGTTCCTCCGAATGTTCTTGTTATTGAATCGTCAACTTGTCTAAAACGGTCGAATATAATTTCCTTCTTATCTTGTTCTATCCCAACTCCGGTATCCTTCACATACAGATTTATTGTTTTACCACTAATCTTATATCCAAATTCAACATATCCTTCATTGGTAAACTTCAAGCCATTTTTAAACAAATTCATCACAACATTCAACAATCGCTGAAAATCTGTTTTTATCAGAACTTTATTAAAATTCGTATCAGGAACAAACTTAATTTCCAATCGCTCTTTATTCTCCAATTTGCGTTTTTCAATGGCTTGGCTTTTTACCTCTTCAAAAAAGTTATCCAATAAAAATTCGTCATCTCTTCTTTCCATTCCTCCCGATTCTATCATGGTAAATTTTAAGATGTCCTCGATAATTTCGTGAAGCTGATTTCCGCTCTTATTAATAAGTTGAACAAATTCAAGAATTTCGTCAACACTCATCTTATTGTTACAAAGATTTGAAAATCCTATTACAGAGTTTAAAGGTGTTCTTAGTTCGTGAGAAACATTGGCAAGAAAAGCTGATTTCATTCGGTCTGATTCTTCAGCTTGAATTTTTGCCTCCATTAAATCCTTTTCAAATTGCTTGCGATCTGTAATGTCTTCTTTTGTAGCCATGTAGTGGGTAATCTTTCCAAAATCATCTTTAATGGCCGAAAAACTTGCCCTTTCCCAATAGAGTTCTTTGTTCTTTTTAACGTTCAGAAATTCGCAATTCCATTCTTGTCCTCGCACCAAATTCCTCCACATTTGCTCATAAACTTTCTTAGGGGTAAATCCAGATTTTAATATCCGAGGATTCTTTCCGATTACTTCTTCTTCTGTATACCCTGTAACCTGGCAAAATTTGGGATTCACATATTCTATATCACCGTATCGGTTGGTAATTACAATTGAAGCAGGACTTTGTTCCATAGATCGATACAAGGTCTTTAACTCCAATTCCTTATTTCTTCTGCTTACTCCAGTGGCAATCTGCAAGGATACAAGTTCTAATAACTTTAATGTGTCTGCATCCGGGTTAATAGGACTTCCAAACGAAGAAATTCCATAAACACCCAGCACTACATCATTATCAATTAAAGGGAAGCCAATCCATCGTTTAGGTATTTCTGAAAGCGATAACTCATTCTTCCCAGCCAGATCTTTTATCTGACTTTCGTCCAGATTTAGCATTTTCTTCTCTTTTAATACCAAAGAACTGACTGATTCAGAGAAAGCGAGATTTCTATATTCACCAGAGCTTTGACTAAAAAGTCGTAAGTATTTTTTCATAGGCGAAATCAATTCCAAAAACATTTCTCCTGTTCCAATAACTGGTCGTAACAGTTTACCAATGCCTTGAACCAAATCTATTTGACTTGGAGCAGAATTTAACAGATCAGTAGTCTCATAAATAATCTTCTCCTGTATCTGATTCCAAACCTTTTCGTTAATATTCCGATAAGTAGCATATACGGCGATTTTCTCGTTATCCAGAAAAATGGGTTTTCCGGTTACTTGAACATGTATCTGTTTTCCATATTTGGTTTGCCTAATCGTAGTAACATCCAAAAACTTACCTTGTGAAGTCTGCTTTGTATATGAGATTGCTTCTTCCTTAAAGTTTTCAGGTACAATAATATCGTTAATTAACTTCGATAAAACCTCTTCTTTTGAATATTCAAAAAGTTTTTCAAACTCCTTGTTCACTCTAATCACCCTATCTTGATTATCAAGAATTACAATGGCCTCTGGTGAATTTTCAAATAGATTTTCAAAAAAGACTTTCTGCATACGCAACTCTTCTGAGTATTCCAGATTTTGCTTCATCTGCAAATTCAATTCGTAAGCCACGGTTATTTGGTTGGACAAAATACTTACAAATTTTAATGCCCTCTGTAAATTAAGATCTGCCCTTCTCTTTGAAACAATTCTATCTAAATCAAGTTTCTTTCCTTTAAGCTCTTCTTTGATCACAAATCCAGCATAAACAACAAATCCAAAAACTTTACCTCTCAGCATAATGGGTATGGAAACCGCTTTAGTATATTCAAGATAAGTAAACTCATAATAATCTCTTGATTCTGCACAGTTCGAATTGAACTCTTCTAAAATTTGGTCGAACCCTTTATTTATCCGACCAGTGATCCCATCCAATCCAATAGCAGATGGCTTGGGAGTGATATTACCTGTATAGTCTGTAAGATAACACGGGCAGTTGGATAAATAGCTAAAATCACGTAGCATCTCGACAGCACCAAATAGCAGCTTTCGAACATCCACTCCGTTTTCATTAAATTTCTGTAAATTCTTTTCGACTTTAGGGTTTATATTGTTCATCATAAGTAGTAGCAATAGATTTCGAGAATCAGGCTTCGATATCTGTATACTGAAAATAGCTTATTTTGATACATTTTTCTATTAAAACTTAAATTATTGTAAAAGCTCAAAGGTGATACATAACAAACATTTATGAATTATTCTCAATAAAATACAGCTTGTAAATATTGATAAGTTATTAACTTAACCCAATTCAATTCCACTATCCTTAAAATTCATCAACAAAAACAATTTTGTGGTCAGAACATTTTTTTAATAAATTTGACGATATCCCTAACCAATCATGCAAAAGTTAATCGGCTTTAACATCAAAAGAAACAAAAAGTTATTGGTTTCCGACATCATAAAATTTTACGAAGTAAGAGGTTATGAGCTAAAGGATGCTAATGCAACAGGTATGGTATTTATGCGTGGTAGCATCTGGGGAAATATGACATCATTGAACCCAACCAAATGGAAAACTAAAGTTGATATAGAAATAATTAAAAAAGAAAGACTTGATTACAACATCTATGCAAATTATAAATTTACAACTTCAGGTTTTTACCGATCCCAAACGGAAGAGAATTATTACAATGAGGAACTAAATGCCTTTTCGAAAGCGATTAAAGATTTTGAAATCCATCCTGAATCTACTGAAGCTCTTGTTGAGATGGCAAACAAATCAAATTTTCAGTTAATCACAAAGTCATTATTGTTTGGGATTCCTATTGCAACTGTGCTAATCTTAATCACAAACAGTTTATTAACCAACAGATTACCGGTAAGCATTGCCTGCCTAATTACTGCGATTTCCATTCTTACTTTTTACTTATTACTTATTGGTTTGCGCAAGAAAGCCTAGAAATACCATTGCTTTAAAAAGATAGAATCCGAAAACAAATAAAAACCAGGCAGTTTTCGTTTTAATTTAGTTCGCCTATATTTTTTTTAAAACGTTTGCAACATGTTGTAAAACTTATTTCAAACGTATGCGGAATTTAAACTTTATTAATAGTTTTGACCAAACGATTATAAAATCAAAGTACTGATAAGAATCGCGGCTAATAATTTGAAGTTTGATGTTTGCAAAGACCGTGAGAGCAATTTTCCGGTCTTTTGCTTTTTCTATTACTATCAGTATGAAACAAACAGGATTAAAATAATTAAACCCTCCCGATAATGATTATTTTGAACTAGCGGCTTCCATCTGGCAAATAGATAAAAATATAAACCCATGAAACTGGTCTAAAATTGACATCAGAATCTGCTAACAAATCCGAAATGAACTTTTGCGCTTCGAAAGTTAAAATTCTGGTTCTCCTGCTTACCCAGTGCGTAACTCAAACTAAATATTCCCGCCTTGCTTGCAAAGTTTAAGCCAAAACCCAGCCCAAGCGGATAATCACTCGTACTCGAAGCCTGTATTTTACTTTCGTAGAATGCAAAATCAGTGAATAAATAAAAACTTGTATTCCTTTCGGGAATAAAACGCAACTCATTGCTTAACGAAGTGTATTTCGAAACCCTAAACGAATTCTCATCAAATCCACGCAGGCTTTTTAGTCCTCCGAGTCTAAACAAATCATTCTCAAACAAGTTTGTTGCATTTAGTATTCCAATCTTATTACTAATTCTATAACTTATTTTATTGCAGATTGGCAGATTAAATTGCGCATTGGATTCAAAACTAAACAAAGTGCCATTTAATTCGATGTCGTTGTATAAATGCTCCGGAATTTTACTATTCTTTTTGACTTTATGAATGCCAACACCTAAAGAGCAATCAAGTTGCCAACCCTTCTTCGGATTAAAAGGATAGTCCAGATTGGAATAAGTAAAACCAAGACCACCAACATTTGTTTTTACATCAGCGTAATCGGGTAAAACGTTAATGCTTAACAAATGAGACGTAGAAATTAAGGAGGATGATCGGAGTTTATAGTATAGTTTCACATGTCGGTTTCCTTTCTGAAACACTCTTAATCCAATTTGTAAATGTGTTGTAAGGAAAGTAGTATCCTGCTTGTACAGTTC
Source organism: Marinifilum sp. (assembly GCF_965230805.1). NCBI lineage: Bacteria > Pseudomonadati > Bacteroidota > Bacteroidia > Marinilabiliales > Marinifilaceae > Marinifilum > Marinifilum sp. Next base: position 1,204,359 of record NZ_OZ246019.1, read on the forward strand.
AAAATTAAAATCCACACCTGTATTTCCAACAAAATATGGATGCATAAAACCCACAGATAAGTCCTGACTTTTGGAATCAAATTTTTTCCAATTCAAATAAATCTCTTCTCCAAACCTGAATGAATTCTGAAGCTTCAGATTGATTTCACCAGTTACCGATACATTTTCCTCTTCACCTTGACCTGACTGCAAGCCAAGTATTCCGTCAAAGCGATTTGACAATTCCTTTTCCAAATAAGTATAAAGTATCGCCTTGTTTTTGATAAACTCCACTTCGGCCGGTTTAATCTCCTCACAAAAGCCTAAGACATCTAATTTGCTCGAAACCTTTCTAAAGTTGCTTTCATGGTAGGGTTTATTAGGTTCGATATTTAAATGTCTGATTAGAAACTTTTTATTCACCTTAAAATTCCCTTTCATTATTAAACTATCCCATTCAACATATTGACCTTTTTCAATCTTCCATTTGCCGGAAATGCACGATCTGTCTATTTGAATGTCATCCTTGCTTATCCTTGCAAATGGAAATCCCTCATCATTATATTTCCGGATAGTTCTTTCTTGAAAATCCCTGACTTCATCAAAGTGTATCTGCCTTGACTTTCTTATACTCATCGATAAAGCCATCGAATCATTCGGATTGATTCCCTTGTGAGAAACTCTTTTAAATGTGTACTTGTTTCCAATATGAACATAGGCAATCAAACTGTCAAGAAATGTTTGCAATGAGTCCACATTTGCTTCCAAAAAGCCTGCTCTTCTTAACTTATCAATCTTATGGCTCAGTTTGTTTACAGCATCCGGTATCCCCGAATACTTGCCTTGAATTCTTTGCAGCGACTTGTGCTTGAATTCCATTTCATCATCTGCCACCACCTTTAAGTGCACTGTATTTTGTGATAAAACCGGAATCATACCCCAAAAAATATAAATAGCAAGAATGAAAACTTTCTTCATACGCAATATTAAATATACCAGAATCTTTAGAATAAATCATTGAAGTGTTCAACTGTGTTTTTGCAAAAATTTATAAACAAACTCATGTTATTAAATTCTTAATTCAACGAAAATACAAGCATAAGATTGTAATAAACGGCAATTAGAACTTTTTTTTATATCTTTTGCAAAATTTTAAACTTAATCTCGATCATAAACTTATTACCGATGAAAAAAACACTTTATGCTATAGCCGTTATATTTCTTCTAGGATTATTTGCGAGTTCTTGTGCTGTTGACAAAAAATGCCCCGCATATACAAAAGCAGATACAAGCACAACTGTTAAAAAAGCTTAATCACAATTAAAATCTCAATTTATTGAGATTTTTTTTGCTTATAAACTACAATTGCAATCGTTTTAACCAGCTGTATTTATCTGATTAAATGATTATTAAACAACACACTCCCTTAAAAATATCTTGTTTTTTTTTTATTATTTCTATACAAAATATTTTTAAAATACATACTTTTGCCTTTGAGAAACAAAGGGTTTATAAATTAAAATTTATACACAATGTCAAAGATTAAAATTGGTATCAATGGATTTGGCCGTATCGGACGTTTCGTATTCCGTCAGGCTGTTGCAAAAGGTAACATCGAAGTAGTAGCTATTAACGACCTTATCGATGTAGATTACATGGCTTACATGTTAAAATATGATTCTACTCACGGTAAATTCGAAGGAGAAGTTGAAGTTAAAGATGGTCAGTTAGTTGTAAATGGAAACGTAGTTCGCGTTACTGCTGAAAGAAATCCTGCTGATATTAACTGGGGTGCCGTAAAAGCTGAGTATGTAGTAGAATCTACTGGTCTTTTCTTAACAAAAGAAACTGCTCAAGGTCATATTGATGCTGGTGCTAGTAAAGTAGTAATGTCTGCTCCATCAAAAGATGATACTCCAATGTTCGTTATGGGTGTTAACAACACAGAATACTCTAACGACATGACTTTCGTTTCTAATGCTTCTTGTACTACTAACTGTTTAGCTCCTGTTGCAAAAGTATTGAACGACAAATTCGGTATTGTTGAAGGCTTAATGACTACTGTACACGCAACCACTGCTACTCAAAAAACTGTTGATGGTCCTTCTTTGAAAGACTGGAGAGGTGGACGTGGTGCTGGCCAAAACATCATTCCTTCTTCTACTGGTGCTGCTAAAGCTGTAGGTAAAGTAATCCCTGCTTTGAACGGTAAATTAACGGGTATGTCTTTCCGTGTTCCAACACCAGATGTATCTGTAGTTGACTTAACCGTTCGCTTAGAAAAAGAAACTAACTACGAAGCAATCTGTGCTGCTATGAAAGAAGCATCAGAAGGTGAATTAGCTGGTGTACTTGGATATACTGAAGATGCTGTTGTATCTAACGACTTCGTTGGAGATCCTAGAACTTCTATCTTCGATGCAGGTGCTGGTATCCAGTTATCTCCAACTTTCGTTAAAGTTGTATCATGGTACGATAACGAAATGGGTTACTCTACTAAAGTATGCGAATTAATCGAATACATGGAAACTGTAAAATAATCCATACAAAATACATGCTTAAAGCTCTCTTTTAAAAGGGAGCTTTTTTTTATGCCCTAAAACATAAAATAAAGCTTATTTCTAAAAGTATCACATAATCAGAAAAACCATATGTTTGCTTCGCAATTAGAGAAATAATTCTCCATTATTAAACGTAAATTACCTAAACAACAATTTCAGAAAGAAAATGTTAGAACAATACCTAAAACATGAAGCGGCTAGGAATGCCAAAGGTATTCCAGCCCTAGCCTTGAGTGCCGGGCAAACAACTGATCTATGTGATTTATTGCAAAATCCTATTCAAGGAAAAGAAGACTTTTTACTTCACCTGTTTACCGAAAGAATTGCTCCTGGTGTTGATGATTCAACAAAGGTCAAAGCTGATTTCTTAGGTAAGATTCTTAAAAACAAAGTAACATCGCCACTGCTTAGCAAGAAAAAAGCAATTGAAATTCTTGGAACTATGATGGGCGGTTACAATGTGCAGGTATTGGTTGAAGCATTAAAAGACGAAGAGCTAGCAGGTGACGCAGCTGTAGCTCTAAAGGGAATCATACTTGTATATGATGCTTTTAAAACAGTAGCTGAACTCTCCAAAAGCAATTCAGCAGCCAAAAGTGTGATTGAATCCTGGGCTAAGGCAGAGTGGTTTACTTCTCGGGAAGAACTACCAGAAGAAATCAAACTAAAAGTCTACAAAGTAGAAGGTGAAATCAACACTGATGATTTCTCACCTGCATCACAAGCATTTACTCGCCCTGATATTCCTTTGCATGCTTTGTCAATGGGTACTGGTCGTTTCGAGGATGGAATCGAAACCATTGCCCGATGGAGAAAAGAAGGACACAAAGTTGCTTTTGTTGGCGACGTAGTTGGCACTGGTTCTTCGCGTAAGTCTGCTGCCAATTCTTTGTTTTGGCACATTGGTGAGGACATTCCATTTGTTCCAAACAAACGTACTGCAGGTGTAGTAATTGGAGGAGCAATTGCTCCAATTTTCTACAATACGACTCAAGATTCAGGGGGATTACCAATCACTACAAATGTTTCCTTATTAAACACAGGTGATGAAATCATTATCAACAATGTAAAAGGTGAGATTACTCGCAATGGTGAAGTAGTTTCAACTTATACTTTAGCTCCTGATACTTTATCTGATGAGTATCGTGCCGGAGGCCGCATTCCTTTAATAATTGGTAAAGCTTTAACCGAGAAATCGAGAGCTTTATTAGGGTTGCCTTCTTGTGATATTTTTGCTGTTGCAAATAATCCTGAACCAAGACCAAACCAGGGGTACACAATGGCCCAAAAAATTGTTGGAAAAGCTTGTGGTGTTGAGGGTGTGTTACCTGGAACATCATGTGCTCCAAAAATGACAACCGTTGGATCTCAAGACACAACTGGCCCAATGACTCGTGATGAGATTAAAGAGTTGGCATGTTTGAAGTTCGAAGCGCCAATGTTCATGCAGTCTTTCTGTCACACTGCTGCTTATCCTAAAGCAACTGATGTGGCAATGCACAAAAGTATGCCTAAGTTCATTTCGGAACGTAAAGGTGTGCCATTGAAGCAAGGTGATGGTGTAATTCACTCATGGCTGAACCGTTTATTGATTCCTGATACAGTAGGTACAGGAGGTGATTCTCACACTCGTTTCCCATTGGGTATTTCTTTCCCTGCTGGTTCTGGTTTGGTTGCCTTTGCTGGTGCTTTAGGATTCATGCCATTGGATATGCCAGAATCGGTATTAATTAAATTCAAAGGCAAGTTGAACCCAGGTGTTACTTTACGCGATGTGGTAAACGCCATTCCATATTTTGCCATTCAAAACGGACAATTGACTGTTCCTAAGAAAAATAAAATCAATATTTTCAATGGTAAGATTATCGAAATGGAAGGTCTTGAAAACATTACTGTTGAGCAAGCATTCGAGTTGACAGATGCGACGGCTGAACGCTCGGCTGCGGCTGGGTGTATCAAGTTATCAAAAGAGCGCGTTTTTGAATATGTAAAGTCAAATGTTGCCTTGATGGAATCAATGATCAAGATGGGTTACCAGGATGCACAAACTATACAAAATCGTATTGATGCTTGCAACAAATGGTTAGCAAATCCAGAGCTAATAGAAAGAGATGAAAATGCTGAATATGCTGCAACAATCGAGATTGATCTTGCTGAAATTACTGAGCCAATTCTATGTTGTCCTAACGATCCGGATGATGTAAAATTACTTTCTGAAGTAGCAAATACCGAAATTCAGGATGTATTCATAGGTTCGTGCATGACGAACATTGGACACTTCCGTGCTTGTGAACAAGTATGGAAAGGGTTAACACCATCAGATAAAGTAAGAACCTATATGGCTCCTCCAACACGCATGGATGCTGCTGTGTTGAAAGAAGAAGCAACATTTTCAAGTTTCTCTCAGTTAGGAGTTCGTATTGAAACTCCTGGTTGTTCATTGTGTATGGGTAACCAATTGAGAGTTCCGGATAATGCAACCGTATTCTCTACATCAACTCGTAACTTTAACAATCGCATGGGTACAGGTGCTCAGGTTTACTTGGGTTCTGCTGAACTTGGAGCTATTGTTTCCGTAATGGGTAAATTACCAAGTTGCAAAGAGTATATGGAAATGTACCAAGAAAAGATTGAACCTCACGAAGAGGAAATCTACAAATACATGCAATTCGACGAAATGGATATGGAAGATACTTTATACCAGAAAAGAGATCTGTAATCCTATCAAATATGAGTTTAGCCGATGCAACATGCATCGGTTTTTTTTTATTCTTGATTTAATTAAATTACAATCAAAAGTTTAAGCATGTGGCAAAAACTCATTAATTGGTTGGAACAAATACAATTCCAATGTACCTTCAAAAAATACTTTGGGATTTCTTGTCCGGGTTGCGGTTTTCAATCTGCACTTGTCGAATTACTTCGAGGCAATATCTGGGAATCCGTTAAAATATATCCTGCACTTCTACCAATCTTAATTACACTCGTATCATTCTTTATTCAGCTAAAAGTACAGTCTAAGTCTTTGGTAACAATAATGAAATTATCATTCTACCTGAGTCTGATTCTGATATTCGGAAATTACTTTTTAAAACAGATATTAAGCTAGTTATTTGTTAGATACACTTTTAATCGAACTCAGGTTATTAATACCATACAATTCTTATCTTTGCATCGATCAAAAATAATCATTTGGTGCAATCCAGATAAGCAAGCATGAATATAAGTGAAAGAATTAAAGCTTTTGTTGAGCTAGGCGAATTCTTAGAGCAATTTTCAGAGGCAGAATCCCTTAAAAAAGAAAATTGTTTGAACGATTTGTTTTATGAAGATTTTAACGTTTTACTAGCAAAAGTGTCAGTTGAAAACCTTTGGTTTACCCCCAAACATGTTAGAGCATCAATAAGCGGTATTTGTCATTTTTTAAACCAATCAAATATTGAAGAATGGCTTAAATCATACGATACCGCAGGAGAAAGTACAGGCATTAAGGTTGCGGTTATCATGGCTGGAAATATCCCAATGGTTGGTTTTCATGATATGATGTGCGTGTTACTATGTGGGCATACATTTATTGGTAAATTATCGTCAAAAGACAATCAGTTGCTTGATTTCATTGCAAAACTTCTGATTCATATAAATCCTGAATTTGAAATATTAATCCAGTTTAACATCGGACAATTAAACAACTCAATTGGCTTTGATGCATTAATTGCAACCGGAAGTAACAATTCTGCAAGATATTTTGATGCATATTTTTCAAGATATCCGAATATAATCAGAAAAAACAGAAATGCGGTTGCTGTAATTTCGGGGAAAGAAAGCAGTGAAGAAATTCACGCTTTAGGAGATGATATTTTCATGTATTTTGGCCTGGGTTGCAGGAATGTTTCTAAACTTTATTTGCCTGAGGGATACGATGTCAAACAACTTTTTGAGCATTGGACAGGTTTTGCTTTTGCTATTGACCACTCTAAGTATGCCAACAATTATGAGTACCAACGCTCCTTGCTATTAATGAATAAGATCAATCATTTTGACAATGGCTTTTTGTTACTTACAGAGAATAAAGATATTGCTTCGCCGGTAGGAGTTGTGTACTACGAATTTTATTCCGAACTTAACGATATAGAGCTCAAGTTAAAACAAGATTCCGATAAAATACAATGCATTGTAGGAACGGTTTTGAGTAAAGCAATCCCTTTTGGGAAAGCTCAGACACCTCAACTTTGGGAGTACGCGGATGATGTTGACACAATGCATTTCTTAACAAAAATAAAATTAGACCATGATATATAGATTTAAAATTACATCTTCAGAGGTAGAAGATTTTGAAAGGGAAATTGAAATTGGCGACGAACAAACCTATCTTGAATTTCATAATACACTTCAGAAATCGATAGGCTACGATAGTTCTCAAATGGCTTCATTTTATCAAATTGGAGCAGAAGGTGAAAGAGGCTTGGAAATTGCACTGTTCGAAATGAATACTGAAGAAGATGATGATATGAATGTAGTGGCAATGGATGTTGCTATGATTCGTGAATTTGTTTCTAAAGATCATCCAAATTTAATTTATGTATTTGATTTCTTTTCTGACAGATTTTTCAATATTAGTCTAGTCGAAAAAGGCATTTCCAAGTCTAATGCCAAATATCCATTGTGCATTGTAAGCAAAGGTGATGCCCCTGCCCAAATAATAATGGATGCAGAAAACTTTGAAGGATTGGATTTTTCTCAGCTTGATATTAGTCCAGAACCTCCTAAAACAAACGATGATTACCTTACTGATTTTGATGATGAATTTAAGGATGGTCCTGAATTCGAAAACCTCGACGATTACGAGGACATACTATAACATTTTCAATTAGCCTTGTTCCCATGTCCAAGACTTTGATTGTCATTCTTGGTCCAACCGGAGTTGGTAAAACCGATTTAAGCATCAGCATTGCCAAACATTACAAAACCGAAATCTCATCATCGGATAGCCGGCAGGTATATCGCGAAATGCGGATTGGTACTGCCGTGCCCGAACCCGAGCAATTAGCTGCAATAAAACATCATTTCATTCATACCCATTCAATACACGATTACTTTAGCTCCTGGGAGTGTGAGAAGCAAACTTTGCAACTTCTCGAAAAGCTATTTCTCGAAAAAGATCAAGTTCTTTTGGTTGGTGGAAGCATGATGTATATTGACGCTGTGTGCAACGGAATTGATGAAATTCCAAGCATTGATCCGGAACTAAGAAAAGTAGTTTTCGAAAAATATAAACAAGAAGGATTAGAATCGATGCGTATGCAATTAAAACAACTCGATCCGGTTTTTTACAATCAAGTTGATTTAAAGAATGCCAAAAGAGTGATTCATGCAGTAGAAATTTGCCTGATGGCAGGTAAACCATACTCCAAACTTAGAACCAACTCCCGAAAGGAAAGAAGTTTCGATATTGTGAAAATTGGTTTAAATAGAGATCGTGAGGAGTTGTACGATCGTATTAATCGTCGGGTTGATGTGATGATTAAAGAAGGATTAATTGCAGAAGCCAAATCGGTATTTGAATATCGTCAATATAACTCACTCAACACGGTTGGATACAAGGAATTATTTGAGCATTTCGAAGGAATAATCAGTTTAGAGAAAGCAATTGAACTAATAAAACGTAACTCTCGCAGGTATGCAAAAAGACAACTTTCGTGGTTTCGTAGAGATGAAGAAATCCATTGGTTTCATCCCGATCAGAAAAACGAAATTATTCAATTTCTGGAAGAAAGAATAAGCAATTCTAATTAATGTGCGAATTACTTGGTTTAAACAATCTTGTTGATGGTAGCAAAGTAAATAGCCTCCATTGTGGTTTTCACATTCAACTTTTTTACAATATTTCTTTTGTGAAATTTCACGGTATCCTCCGAAATAAAAAGCTTTGCAGCAATCTGACAGGCAGTGCATCCTTGCACCAACATTCTTAAAACATCTTTTTCTCTATCCGAAAGTAATTTTTGCTTTATCAATTCGAACTGCTTGCGCTTTTTATTGTAATTGTACCTCTCCCCTTTATCATGTAATACAATAAATATATTCCCAGGATTTTGGGAAACCGAGAGAGAAACCAGACACAAGGCAAACCAAATATTTCCTGTTTCGGTTAAAATTAAAGGAGTTAGTTTATGATTAATTAAAATCTCATTCCCGGTATCTTTTCTTTTTAATCTAAAATCGTAACATATATAACCTTTATCTCTTCTTTCCTCTGGCAAGTTGTAAAAGAAATCGAAGCCTTTCTCATTCATTTCCATTAACATCATTAAATCGTCCTGTGGAACAACCTTCGAATAAAACTGATATCCCATATTCAAAACCTCTTCCTGGTTGTAGCCAGAAAGAAACAACTGATCATCTGAAACATAGGTAAAATTCTGCCTATTATAATCGATGATATAGAATCCCAGGTTAATCAACTTTGAAACGGATTGAAGAGCCATTATGTACTGTTTTATGAGTAAGTAATTGTCCTCTCCCAAATATCCATCTCTCCTTACTGGTTCAAAAAACCTTTCTACTGTATCCATACGCTTCTTTTTGACAAAACAACATTTCCAATACACGAACCTAATCTAAAACTACACTTTTTGGTAGTTGAATCCAATTTACAGAACTCAAATCTTTGCAATTAACATTAATCTATAATTGATATGGATACATTATTATGCGACTTTGGGAACTACTCACTCTGGTTGGTTTCAGAGGAAAATTTGGTGAAAATAAGTAATTTTATAGTTAAAGTTAATCAAGAATTTCACCTCAAAACCAATACGATTAATTACTACGAACTAATCAAGACCATAACACTCGATTTAGAAAGCTATTCATCATCACACTTTTATGCCATAAAAAATAGAAACCATGAAATTATTGGCTCTATCAAAGCTCAAAAATGGGATGGAATTACAAAGCTTCCAATCGAAGAAGATTTTAAAATCGATTTAAAAGAAGTCCTTCAAAGTCTTCCTTTCACTCCTTCTGAAGTATGGCATATTGGCCGTTTTGCAATCGACCAGAAAAAAATTATCAGCGATCCTTATCTTCGAAAATTTAGAATTACCTATTTAAAAATGTTACTTGCAAATTCATTTCAACACATCAGTAAAAAACCTGATAATATTGCGATTGCAGAGTGCGATAAAAAGTTATTCGAAAAGTTAAAGTTAATGGGCATTCAATCAGCAGCACTAAAAGAATCAAAATATTATTTAGGCTCCGAAACACTTCCAATTCTAAACACCGGCATGGGGGTTAATCAATTTGTAAACGACAATAAAAATCTGTGCTTCGACCTTCACCATATGGATTTACACTCTGCTTAATTCAACACCTGTTACAGGTGTAATCATTCCAATAATTACTTTCTATTCACACTGCCAATTAAAAATCTATTTACTTACTATGAACCCAAGTTCGTTTAAAAATATCTTCTATAGCGATGACTTTTTTTAAAATGAGAATACTTTTGGTATAAATTTCCTCAAATCCAACACGAATAATCCCTTTATTCCTGTAAAGATTTGAGAACAGCCCTACTGAAAATCAGTACAAACTGCGACATTATTTTTATACGGATCCGGGTTTTTAATAAAAATTAACTATGTATCAAAGAAATCGAATTTATATAAGTAAAAGAGAACAAAGAAGTATTAAAAAGGTTAGAATTCTGATTGCTGGCGCTGGTTTAGGGAGCAATATTGCTGAATGTGCACTTCGATTAGGTTTCGAAAACATCACCATTTGCGATATGGATAAGGTTGAATTATCGAATTTAAATCGACAAAATTATACACTTGCCGATATTTATGAATCCAAAACCAAATCGATAAAATGCCGTTTGCAAAAAATAAATCCCAACGCAAATATCAATTGTTACAATGTTTATCTTACCAAAGAGAATTGCGATCAGTTTATAAAAAGCAGCGACATTGCCATCAATACAATTGATTTTAATTCTGATGCTCCCTTGGTATTCGACGAAATCTGCCTAAAATATAATGTTCCTATCTTGCATCCGTTTAACTTGGGTTGGACGGCCTGCACATTTGTTGTTACCAATAAAGAAAACACTTTAAAGAATATTGTACCCCACTATAAACATGCCGAAGTTCAAATTGTTGAGCACATTTTTAATAATGCACCTGACAACATGAATTTATCATGGCTGCAAGAAGCATTAGAAATGTATAAGGAGGAAAAAGGTAAAAGTTCACCTCCGCAATTGTCGCCTGCATCGTGGTTTATTGGTGGATTATGTACTAACATCATCTATAAAATAGCTACCAATAAGAGTCTTAAGACATTTCCTGATTTCTATTTAATCAACTCCTGATGTTATTAACAAAAATTGAAAACTACTCTTTTGTGTAGGTGTTTTGCATTCAATTCCAATCTATTTTTAAGATGTGTTCATTTCAGAATACACAAAAGGGTAAATTGTATGTAATGTATAGTGGTTCTTGAGTCGGATTTAAGAATAACTATGTTGTAATTTCGGAACGATCATTCCACGCGGAATGGTCGTTCCTAAATTCAGAATGATGACTCCTCAGCAAAGATAAAAAGGTTGCCCGCATTGCATTGAAAAAGCAAACTCAACTGCTTGAGAAATTGGGATTACTTGAAAGGTCTTAAAGAGAGAGTAATTTTAATGGTACAAAACTGCATAAACTCAAAAATACTATTACAGATGTGTTTTAAACTTTGTGCCATTGTTTACACCTAAAAACATATCATTAAATATACCGGTTGCCGAAAAGGTTTTAGAGTAGGCGAAATATTAAATTCTAATAGTAAATGATCATCCAAAAAACTTCCCAGATGGTCATTTATTATATTATCTTACCTCAATAATTTAGTATGAAACTTAAAACACTTTAATTTGCTATTTATTCTCAACTCAGATATATGCGCAAGAAATACATTCATCCTACATTTCCAGAAATGGAATAATATCTGATATAAATTTTTTAAAAAAGAAAACTGCTAACACTCACCCTAAATTATTAGATATTTCCAATTACAACTTATGGAGTAATAGATGCGATAACACTTCAAGTAATCTACCAGACAGTTTATCACGAATTGAAAGTTATATCTTAATATCCAGGTTACTTTCAGAGATAAATGACACTCACAGCAGAGTAAATTTCCCATATGATGAAAGGAAAAAATACATGTTAGACGGTGGTTTAACAATGCCTTTCAGTGTTAGTGTGAATAATAACAAATTGTATTTCAATAGGTATTTCGGCAATACAATAAGCGATAGATTAGAGGGTATTGAAATTTTGTCCATTAATTCTAAAAACTCGATGAAACTATTGAGGGATATCAGGGATATTGTTGGAGTTAAGGGAAGAGAATGTGGTGATAAATCTGTGGAAAAATTATTCGCTATGAGTTTTTGGGCATTATATAGTGAAACAATTAAATATGAAATACAGATCCCAAATTCTAGTCAACCTATTTCAATAAATGCTGTTACCAGTGATGAATATTTTAAACTAAGAAACAAAAAATATCCTCCTAAACAAGAGCAATTGTATAAACTAAAATTAACTAAGAACAATCAGGTAGCCGAAATAACAATCAGATCTTTTTATGGCGATAAAAACTATATATCTTTTCTTAAGAAATCATTTGACACAATCAAAAAAGAGAACTACAAAACATTAATAATTGATGTTAGAAATAATCCTGGCGGAAGAAGTCGTGCCGTAGATAGTTTAATGAATTACCTTACTAGTAAACCTTATTCTCAATATTCAGCAATTCGCACAAGAATTAACATCCACACAAAAGAAATTTTCAAAAATCGTCAACCTAATTTTTTTGAACAAATAGAATACCTAAAAAAAGACACTTTACATGTTACCAATTCTGATCAATTAATTCATTATCCCGATATGAATAAACAAAAATATACTGGAAAGCTATTTGTAAGAATCAATGGACGAACCAATAGCGCTGCTGCAACATTCTCAGGTATTATAAAAGATTCTAAATTAGGAATAGTTGTTGGAAGCACATCAGGAGAACACATTAAATACTTTGGTGATTTTTTTACATTCAAACTTCCCAAAACAGATTTCACATTTTACGTATCATCTAAAGAGCTTACTCAATTTGGTGGTTCTTTTCAAAATCAAGGTGTTACTCCAGATATTTTTCTTGATGAAAATGTAAACACAATAGATTATATATCTGGAAATCAGATTTGGTAATAAAAAATAGATTGACTCTTATTTAGACTTTATTTTTCTTCATAAAACCCTTTCCCAAACACCCCGAACTCATCTTTACCCAAAATTTTGTGTTTCCAAACAGCATCTAAAAATCCTATTCCATATGCAAAAAGCTGAATAAAACTAGCTACCAAGGCTTTAATGCTAATTTTAAAAGATTTGGTTTTGGTTAATGCATCGGCAAGTACAAGAAATGCATACAGTAATATTGGAAAGGCGAATACTCTGTGGGCAACAATTCCCAATAGCAAAGAACCAATTGATCCTAAAACAAAAAGTGACGGAAATAAAAAGAATATCTTAAATGTTTCAGGATAATGTTTTGATATGATATAACGAGTTTTGCCAAATCCGAACACCTGTTTGTAGAACTTCTTAAACGAAATTCTTCTTTTATGGAATACGTATGCATCTCTAACCAATCGGGTTTCGAAGCCTCTTTTAATTACTTCTATTGCAAAAACCATATCTTCTCCAGGATGCATTGTCGTTACCGGAAATCCACCTGTATTTTTATAAACAGCTTTGGAGAATCCAAGATTAAAACTTCTGGGATGAAATTTATGCACCTGTTTCTTCCCTCCTCTAATTCCTCCGGTGGTAAAAAAGGAAGTCATTGCATACGAAATTGCTTTCTGAAAATCAGAGAAATCATCCATTGCACCATCCGGACCACCATAACAATCAACAAAATTCTCAGTTAATTCCTTATGGATTGTTTGCATGTAATGAGGTGGTAGAATACAATCCGAATCAAAAAACAAGAAGTAATTCCCTTTTGCTTTGGCCAAACCATAATTTCGTCCAATACTCGGGCCTAGATTTTCTTTGTAATAATATGATATCTTTATTCTATCGTGGTATGACTCACAAAGCTCTTCTGATTTTATAGAAGAACCATCTTCTACTACAACCAACTCAAATTCTTTATAAGTCTGATTAGCCAGACTGTCCAGCAATTCTTTCATTTCATCCGGGCGATTATAAACCGGAACTATTATGGAAAATTGAATATCAGAGTTCATTCTATAGTTTTTGATTGAAGTAGAAAATCTCATTCATCGGTAAGCGATATTTTTCTGCCAACTCTTTAGGAAACTGATTGGAATACTTGGATTGGGAAACTTTAAATCCGGCAATGCACAAACGATCAGCATAATCCAAACCATACAATCGAACATGATCTTTCTGGCGATACAGTCGTTCTCGCTCGTTAGGATCTGTAACATTCGGATCCTCTTCTGTCTTGGGATTGTTGGTGTCCATTGGCACTTGCAAAATTGCAAAACCGCCCGGCTTTAGAATGCGATTAAACTCTTTCAGCGCCTTGGCATCATCATCAACATGTTCGAGCACATGATTGCAAATCACAACATCAAATTTTTTATCCGCAAAAGGGATATTTTGCACATCAAAATGCACATCGGCAATAGGAGATTCGAGATCACCAGTTGTATAATCCAAGTTCGGCAATGCTTTAAACCGTTTATAAAAACACTGCTCTGGTGCAATATGTAATACCTTAATATTTTTATTGAAGAAATCGGTCTCATTTTTAAGATAAAGCCACATTAGCCTATGTCGTTCCAATGATAAACATTTTGGACACAAACAATTGTCTCTACCCGTTGACTTGGTGTATCCGTAAGGTAGAAATCTGCGAAACTTTCCTCCGCAAACCGGACATTCTACCTTATTGCCTATCAAAAATACTGCAACTACTCTATTAATCAGCAAACTTAAGCGTATTAAAAACGGTCGCGGAAGTATTTGCAGTAAAAATCTTATAACTCCTTTTATCATGAGTTGCTCGCTATTTTTATCGACAGTATTGAATGAGAATTAATTCATAATTCAATATTCATAACTTATAATTGTATTTAGATTTCTTTTTCGATTTGATAAGTATTTCTTTCCGAAGAACTGCGACTAACCAATTCTGCAATAAAGCCTGTAAGGAAAAGTTGAGTACCAATAACCATGGTAGCCAAGGCAATATAAAAATACGGACTATCGGTTACCAAAGGAGGCATTTCTCCTTTGCTCATGCTGTATATTTTTTGAAAGCCTATCCATGTCGAAGCAAAAAAACCTAGTAAAAACATTAATGTTCCCAGCAAACCAAAAAAGTGCATGGGTTTTTTACCGAATTTACTAATGAAGCTTATAGAAAGCAGATCTAAAAATCCATTAATGAATCGGCTTAATCCAAACTTGGTTATCCCATATTTTCTTTCCTGATGCTGCACTACTTTTTCGGTAATCTTAACAAAGCCAGCTTCTTTGGCAAGTATTGGAATATATCTGTGCATTTCACCATACACCTCGATGCTCTTGATTACCTTTCCTTTGTAGGCTTTTAGTCCACAATTAAAATCGTGTAATTTTATGCCCGACATGGCACGAGCGGTTCTATTGAAAAACTTACTGGGGATGGTTTTGGAAATTGGATCGTATCTTTTTCGTTTCCATCCCGACACCAAGTCGAAACCATCCTCTTTAATCATTCGGTACAATTCGGGTATTTCATCAGGTGAATCCTGTAAGTCGGCATCCATGGTAATTACAACGTCTCCATTAGTTACTTCGAATCCACTATACAAAGCAGCAGATTTTCCATAATTGCGTCGGAACTTTATTCCTTTAATTGCGGAATACTCTTTTTGCAGTTTTTTGATTACCTCCCAAGAAGTATCATTACTTCCGTCATCAACCAAAATAATTTCGTGAGTAAAATTATTTTGAGTCATTACCTTATCAATCCATGCCACCAATTCAGGAAGCGATTCTTCCTCGTTAAATAATGGAACTACAACTGAAATATCCATACCCTATATTTATTGATTTTTTGAATCGTTAAATTTATCAACTGGTCTGTTATTAAACAAATTTCTCTTTTGCCTGAAAAAGAAAGCCACAATTAATGAAAAGAACACACCTGCCAATACCTTACCAAACCACTGGCTCATGGCAAAAATCTCCGGAGTTATTTTGCTGTACAACGACATTAATAATTCCACCTGATCGTCGTCATAACCAATCTCAACCAATCCTTTTTCGGTAAAAGTTATTGCCTCCTGCAATATCTCACCATCAAAATAACTAGTAAGTATATAGATATAAAATGCATAAAATGACGAGGCAACTGCAATCATCAAACCCCCCGCAACAAATGCCCGTCCGTAAGAAATAACACCAAACAACACTTCATCGCGATACTTTCTTACTCCAATGTAAATTCCCAAAATAATAAGAGCTCTGTTAATAAATAAAAGGGTAGGGTTGTAATTGATGGAAACTCCTTTCCAGTAAAATGTTAATGATGCCAAAATCAATACAGCACCTACTAAGGCTCCGAACAGAAAAGAATGTTTAAATAAAGTTCTATAGTACATCTTAATTCAATTGTGATTTATCGAACACAAAGATATCCGTTTTTACGTTAATGCATCTCTTAAAAAAGCTTAATTAAAGTGAGTGCGACATTAAATTAATACAATCGGAAATTGCTTTTTTTACTGTAAAAAAAGAAAACTGAAAAGAAAATGACTTTTTTTTGAAAAATTATTACTCTGAAAATAAAACGCTTGCCGCATTCCAAGGAGAGATTAAAGGAAGAAGTTTAATATTTTATTTGTGGGGAAACAAGTTTTTTCTACTTTTGTCGTCGGGTAAGCACTATGCGACCAGCTCCTACTGAATCCCCCCAGGGTCGGAAGGCAGCAAGGGTAGGTGGTTGTAGCGGTGCGACATAGTTGTTTACCCACTTTTTTTATGCCTTTTAGGTTTAAAAAAAATGCCGATGTAGCTCAGCTGGCTAGAGCAGCTGATTTGTAATCAGCAGGTCGTGGGTTCGAGTCCCTCCACCGGCTCATCAACTCACTAAAAGAAAGTTTAACAGCTTTCTTTCGTTCTTTAAAATATTTTGCAAGTAACAATTGCCGATGTAGCTCAGCTGGCTAGAGCAGCTGATTTGTAATCAGCAGGTCGTGGGTTCGAGTCCCTCCACCGGCTCTAATAACTTATGCAATGCTAAGTTTAAATTGTTACTTTGCCGTTGTAGCTCAGGGGTAGAGCGCTTCCTTGGTAAGGAAGAGGTCACGAGTTCAAATCTCGTCAATGGCTCTAAAATTTGCCGATGTAGCTCAGCTGGCTAGAGCAGCTGATTTGTAATCAGCAGGTCGTGGGTTCGAGTCCCTCCATCGGCTCTTTTTTTATTTTATCCCACCAACTTTATTTTCGAATCTCTCTGATGCGAATTTATTTTAGCGTCTTATTATTTTATCATTAGTATTGGTTTAAAACGAGATTCCACTTTGCTCTTCAATAGAATTTAGTGTATTTTCGTTTTCAACTTAAAAACAAACAAAAAATCGTAAAATGAAGTTTTTTATTGACACAGCTAATCTTGATCAGATTAAGGAAGCACAGAATTTAGGAGTTCTTGACGGTGTAACTACCAACCCATCTCTTATGGCTAAAGAGGGAATTAAAGGGGACGAAAACATCAAACAACACTATGTTGACATTTGCGATATAGTTGATGGTGATGTTAGTGCAGAGGTTATTGCTACCGATTATGAAGGTATGATTTTGGAAGGTGAAGCATTGGCTGCATTACACCCACAAATTGTTGTTAAAGTTCCTTGCACCAAGGATGGTATCAAAGCGGTGAAGTACTTAAGCACAAAAGGCATTAGAACCAACTGTACTTTAATTTTCTCGGTAGGCCAAGCTTTATTAGCAGCAAAAGCAGGCGCAACTTATGTTTCTCCTTTTGTTGGCAGACTCGATGACATTTCGACTGATGGAATAGAACTGATTCGCCAGATTGCAGATATGAATAGCTATTACGGATTCGAGACTCAGGTTCTTGCAGCCTCAATTCGCCATACCATGCATATTATACAGTGTGTTGAAGCCGGTGCTGATGTTGCAACTTGTCCTTTAAATGCAATTACAGGTTTATTAAAACACCCTCTTACCGATAAAGGTTTAGAACAATTTTTAGCTGATTATAACAAATTAAACGGCTAGCCCAAATTAAATAAGATCTTAAGAAAGGAATGTGAAAGCATTCCTTTTTTTATTAATCAGTAACATATGAATATGATGTATTATGGACTGAAAATAAATAAGCCAGTATCTAATCATCAATTAAGTAGAAACTTCTATCTTTAGCTCCCGAGATAACTCATAACCACTACATAATGCTTATAAAATTGTACCCTGATAATCCCAACCATAGGGAATTTCGGAAAATTGCTGATGTTCTTCAAAATGGTGGAATAATTATTTATCCCACCGATACTGTTTATGCTATTGGATGTGATATCACAAATAATAAGGCCATACAGCGGATTGCTAAATTAAAAGGAATCAATGCTGAAAAAGGAAATTTCTCACTTATTTGCAATAGTCTAAGTAATTTATCGGAGTATGCCAGAGTTGATAATTCTGCTTTTAAAGTAATGAAAAAGAATCTGCCAGGAGCTTTTACTTTTATTCTTCCGGCCAGCAACAATGTACCAAAACTATTTAAGAGCAAGAAAAAAACGGTTGGCATAAGAGTACCTGATCATTATATACCATTGCGAATAGTTGAGGAGTTAGGTAATCCTATCATGACTACTTCGATTCATGATCCCGATGAAGTGATAGAATACACAACTGATCCTGAATTAATCGAAGAAAAATACAAAAAGGATGTTGATTTAATTATTGATGGTGGCTATGGAAACAATACGGCTTCTACAATAATTGATTGCACAAACGGAGAGTTTGAAATAATTAGGCCTGGAATAGGTAAATTAATTTTTTAAAAGAGGCTAACCAAAAAGTAATTTTCTGCATTTCATTTGAAATTAAAATTTACCCCAACTCTAAATTGAGCCTGGATTTCACCAAGCTTCCCGTAGTAAATTTATGGGTGTAAAGTTGTTGAATACATTGAAAACTTAGTTTGTGGACAACCTCTTTTTGTTCTAAATCAATGGAAACTTAAGCTACGTATCCGGCTGATTTTAGCAAACTTACCCTCAATACAATATGACCTTCCGGTCTATTTCCTGTAAATTCCGGCACAAATCCGGCCTTCTCAAGTTCCTTTTTTACCAAACGTATCATATCAGGATTTGCATTGGTGAAATGATGCGTTGCTACCATATTCCCCTTATTAAATATGGCTTCAAATTTCTTTAGAATTCTAGCAGATTCCTTCTTAAATTTCTCCATCTCCTTTTCGATAAGATGGTTGTATTCCGAAATGTTCTTCATAAGTTCAATTAAAGTTATTTAAAAGCATATATAATTTAACTATTAAGTACAACAAAAGCATTTACGACAAGTGTTGTAAAATGTTCTATTTTGACGATTAATAATTTCATTTCTTAGATTAAAAAACAAAATGTATTTTTTTATACAACTGTTATAATTAAACCTGCACATCTTATTACTGCTCTATCCTTCTGTATAATCTAAGTTCTTCGTAAAATTAGTGTTCTCCGAATCGTTTATCTCTAAACCGCACCACAACAATCAATTGCCATTTTGAACCTTTCTGGCATTTAAATGTTATCAATTTATGAAACTAAAAATAATTGCATCAGCTGAATAAAGATGCATGGCAATATGAAAAGTAAGAAAGAATGAAAAATCTGTTATTAATAATTCTGACTTTAAGTCTTTCCAGTTTTACCAGCAACACCAATGAAAGAACTTATGAAGGTGTTGCAAAGGATAAAAAGTCAAAACAAATTATCTACAAAGAAGTTCATGAAGAACTATTTAAAGAGGGTAAACATATTGGTACAATAACCTGGTTTGTTTGCAAAAACAATATTGAGTTTGCAAAAAGAGAACTGGATTTTAGTAAATCTTTTCAAAAGCCATCTTACAAGTTAATCGATAATAGAAACGGATTGATTGAAGAGGTGACGCACAAAGGAGGTAATCATTTTGATATCCGTTATCGAAAAAACACCAATAGTAAATTAAAAAAGAAAAACATTTACGTTCCCGAACCAGCCGTTGTTGATGGAGGTTTTAATTATTTCATAAAGAACAATTGGGATCGAATAATATCTGAAGAACATATTAATTTTAATTTTCTTTCGGCTGCGTTTCAAAATTATTTTAACTTTATAATACACAGAGCAAAAGAAAAAGAAAAAGCGGACAACATTATTGTACTTAAAATGGAAAGTAAAAGAACGCTACTTAAACTTATAATGAACCCTATTTATATAGCCTATGATGCAAACACCAAACGAATTTGTCATTACGAAGGGATATCTAACATAAGAGATGCCAATGGAAGCAGTTACAAAGCAATACTCCAATATCCCAAGCTAGGACCTTAACTTTTACCTTATTTATTCGCAACCTTAAAACAATTTATATCATGTCATATTATCAGTTTTACAAAGAGCAATTATTGCAAGCAAGTATCGATGAAATCTGGAATTTTATTTCCAGACCAGCAAACCTGAAAGAAATTACACCAGATTATATGGGATTTAATATCCTATCAGAGAATTTACCTGATCAAATGTATGCCGGTATGATTATCAGTTATCAAGTGAATCCATTCCCATGGTATTCAACGAAATGGGTAACCGAAATCACTCAAGTTAAAGAGTTGGAATTTTTTATTGACGAGCAGAGAATTGGACCTTACAATTTATGGCATCATCAACACATTTTAGAACAATCAGAAGAAGGTGTGCTTATGAAGGATATTATCACTTATCAACCTCCAATGGCTTTTCTTGGATCAATTGCCAACGAGTTAATCATCAAGAAAACTATAAATCAAATATTTAATTACCGACAAAAAGTACTGGATTTAAAGTTTAATGCTTCCAAAAAGATGGAGAAAACAGAACTAGAACTGTAAATAGCTCCAATCTTCCAAGCATCATTAAAAATGCCAAGAACCACTTTGCCAATTTGGGAAGGTGGTGGAAGTTTTCCATTGGCCCCACTTCACCAAAACCTGGCCCTATATTTCCTAATGTAGTTGCTACAGCACTAAAGGCTGAATAAATATCCGAAGTCCAAAAAGACATCAAGACTGCCGACATCATAAAAATCAATATATAAAACACAAAGAAGGCAAGAATATTGGTAACCGTTTTCTGGTCGACAACCTTTTTATTGTATCTAATTGGAATTACTGCATTTGGATGCACCAGCCTTTTTAGTTCGTAGAAACTGTTTTTAAACAAGAGTAAAATACGAACTACTTTTACCCCTCCACCTGTTGAACCTGCTGATCCTCCAACAAAAAACAATACAAAAATTAACATGCCTAAAAATGGTGACCACAATAAGTAATCAGCTGTAGCATAGCCCGTTGTTGTAATAATTGATACAACGCTAAACAATGCTTCACGAAATGCCTGCTCACCAGTTATATTTCCTGCTGCAATTAAGCCCATAGTGATTACAAATGTAAAACACAGAACAACCAAAGTATAGAACCTAAATTCCTCATCTTTGAATACTCTTGTAAATCGCCCTGTTATCATTGCGTAGGATAGTGTAAAATTGGTTCCTGCCACAAACATGAAGAAGATAATCGTATACTGAATGTACGGAGAAGTATAAAAGCCTACACTAGCCTGTTTGGTGGAGTATCCACCCGTAGCCATAGTGGTTAAGGAATGATTTATGGCATCAAAGAAACTCATTCCACCAGCATATAACATGATTGTTTCAACAGCCGTAAATAGTATATACAAACCCCATAAATTTCGTGCAGTTTCTTTAATTCTTGGTGTCAATTTATCAGGGGCAGGTCCAGGAACTTCAGCAACAAATAATTCGCGCCCTCCAATTCCTAATGTAGGTAAAATGGCAAGGAACATCACAATAATTCCCATACCTCCCATCCACTGGGTTAGCGAACGCCAGAAAAGGATACCATGCGGCAAGTCTTCAATATTATTTAAAATGGATGATCCGGTGGTTGTAAATCCCGACATGGTTTCGAAAAAAGCATCGGTCACCGATGGGATTGTCCCACTAAACAAATAAGGCAAACAGCCAAATATCGAAAAAACCACCCATACCAAACTTACAATTATATAACCTTCCCTTTTTCCCAAGTCTTTCTTTACTCCTTTAGAGATGAGATAACTGAAGACACCTACAACAAATGTTATGAGTCCAGCATTCATAAAAGCTGCCGAGTCATCTTCCTGGTAGATTAACGAAACCAAAAGTGAAAGAAAAAGAAAGAAACTTTCGCCAACCAAAAGCTTCCCCAATATATTGAAGATTATTTTAAATTTAACCACAGATTTAAGCTTGAAGTCTTGCCCAAAGATAAGCGACTATTACTTGTTTAAAAAATTTACTTATTGATTCTTCCAAAAAGCAGGTACAAATATAATCAATAAGGTAAATAACTCTAAACGTCCTAGCAACATTAGGAACGACAGTACCCATTTTGCCATATCCGGAAGCATAAGAAAATTGTCGACAGGACCAACTTTTCCCAAACCAGGACCAATACCTCCCATGGTAGTAGCTACTGCTCCCATTGCTGTTATAAAATCCAAACCTAAAAATGCCAGAATGATGGTACCGATAAAGAAGATAACAAAATACAATACTACAAAAGCTTGAATTTTAAATATTACATCTTTACCAATAACCTCATGACTATAGCGAACTGGTATTACTGCCGCAGGATGAATCAACCTCTTGAATTCCAAAAAGCTATTTTTAAACAATAGCAAATGACGAAGAATTTTAACCCCTCCCGATGTAGAACCCACACATGCACCGGTAAACATCAAACCAAAAATTAGCATCCATAAATATGAAGGCCATTCAGAATAATTTGCGCTGACAAAACCAGTACTTGTAATAATGGATACTACCTGAAAAAGTGCCTCGCGAAATGAATGTTCAAAAGGAGCATGATTATTTAGGATTAAGCAGAATGTAATAATTGCAGTTACAATCAGAATTAATATCAAATAAAACTTGAATTCCTGATTTTGTACAATTTTTTTATAATTGCCCTTTATTGCAAAGTAATGAAGTGTAAAATTCACTCCTGCCAAAAACATGAAAACAATAATCACATACTGAATGTAAGGCGAGTAGCTCATAATACTGTCATTTCTTGTAGAAAAACCTCCAGAAGCCAAAGTTCCAAATGAATGACAAATTGCATCAAATAAACCCATACCTCCTAACAGTAGGAATACAATCTCCAAAGCAATTAAAAGCATATATATGCCCCACAGTCTTTTTGCTGTCTCCTTAATTCTTGGATGAAGTTTATCCACCGTTACTCCGGCTGCTTCAGCATTAAACATTGCCATTCCTCCAAATCCAAAAACAGGCAGAATAGCAAGCGATAATACCAAAATTCCCATTCCTCCAAGCAGGTGCGTAAGTGATCTCCAAAATAAAATACCATGAGGCAGTGCTTCGATATCAGTAATTACTGAGGCTCCGGTAGTAGTAAAGCCTGATATTGTTTCAAAAAAGGCATTGGTATAAGAAGGCACATATGAGCCAATGTAATAGGGCAAAGCACCAAATATCGAAAAAAACACCCATACCAAACTTACAACTAAAAACGCCTCTCGCCGGTGTATTTCCTTTTTATGATTTTTGGTCATCAGAAAAAGGAGGCCTCCAACCAATAGTGTGATTAAGCCAGAAGATAGGAAGCTCATTACATCTCCTTCTCCATAAAAAAAAGCCAATAATGCACATAGAACCATAAAACCTGATTCTATGACAGCCAAAACCGACATTAAATAAAAAACATACTTAAAATTCATAACATCAAGAAAAACCCATCCTTAAAGAAGATGAGTTGTTAACTAAAAAAGAGCTTAATACAAGCTCTTTTAATATTTTATTTAAATAGTTTCTCTACTTTTTTAATTGCTGATGGTAGTGTAAACACAACAACTTTATCATTTGCCTGGATCTGGGTGTCTCCTGTAGCAATAATGCTAACATCATCTCGAATTACACCTCCAATGTTGGCATCTTCGGGAAAGTCAAGATCTTTCAACAACCCCTTTGTTATTTTTGATCCTTCTTTCGCAGTCAGTTCCATAACCTCTGCTTCCGATACAGTAAGCCATTTACAGTGTTGAACATCAGCATCCATGGTAAAACGATAAATATAGCTTGCTGCCAGTAACTTTTTATTAATCATTGTACCAACCCCAATATTATCCGCCAAATCAATATAATCGATATTCTCAACTTCGGCAATGGTTCTTCGTACTCCCATTTTTTTAGCCAACAAACATGCAAGAATATTGGTTTCCGAATTACCTGTTACTGCAACAAATGCATCCATTTTATGGATTCCTTCTTCTTTTAGCAACTCCTTATCCCGGCCATCACCATTAATCACAAGAGTATCTTGTAAACTATCAGCCAGCTTTAAGCTCTTCTCTTTATCAATTTCAAGAAGTTTAAGGTTCATTTTTCGGCCAAGTTCGGCAGCTGTTTTTTGTCCAATTCTACTCCCCCCAAGAATCATTGCATTTTTCATTTCATACTTTGGCTTTCCTGCTAAAAGCATTACTTTCTCGATACTTTCAGGCTTGCTAACAACAAATACCAGATCACCCCTGGAAAACCGGTTGTGACCTCTTGGAATAATCGTTGTATCCTCGCGCTTTATTGCCACAGCACGAAAGTCTAAATCGCCGGTTATTTGATCAACCTCGGCCATGGTTTTATCCATAATAATAGACTTACTGCTGATTTTTATTCCATATAATAATAGCTTACCACCCGAGAATTCGTACATCTGTCTTGTACCTGAACGAGACAGGTAACTAATTACCTCTTTGGCCGCTAGTTTTTCAGGATAAATCAGTTCATCAATACCTAAACTCTGAAGGTATTCTTTGTTTTCGGGAATTAAATATTCTTGATTATCAATACGTGCGATTGTTTTTATCGCTCCTAATTTTTTAGCAAGAATTGTGGAGGTAATGTTGGTGGTTTCAGATTGTGTAACTGCTATAAACAAATCAGCCTTTTTAACACTTGCCTCCCTTAAATCTTTTAAAGAAGAACAAGAACCTACAATGGTTAATAAGTCAAGATGAGAGTCAACCTCTTTTAATTTATCCTCATCCTGATCAAGCAAGATAATATCGTGATCCTGATGGCTCAACATCTTCGCCAAATGAGTTCCAACAGCTCCGGCTCCGGCTATAACAATCTTCATATCTTTATTCCGTTATCTATATCGTTTGGAAAATTCGTCGGCAAATTAACACATTATCAATCAAATTTGATAGCAAATCATTAAAAAATATTAAAAAGCCAAGCTCTCTAAATTACCAAATCGGAATATAATATCAAAGACATTAATTAAACACTATTTTTTTGTAGATCAACGGTATCTTTGCGAAGATAAATCCAGAACAAAAGCTCCGGTATCCTTCACTACAAAGAAATTAGCAATTTTATTAAGCCTTGCCTCATGCAATCGTTGCAGATCTTTCCGGTAGGTTGATCCATCAATAACTACAATTGAATTTGTATGACATTTTGTTAATATATTATTTATTTTCAAGCCTGATTTCCTTACCAAAAGAATATCTGGTTCGAGTTCTTCCAATAGTTCTTCACTATGATTTTCTTTTCCATCCAATATTAAGATTGATTTTCCTGCGAATAATCTAAAATCGATTTCAGGAATCGTATCGCTTTGTATTTTCTGAATTCGATTTCTTAATTGATAATTTCCAGTTAAATAATTTCGCTTGTTTTCATTCATGCCATCATCCTGAAGATACAAGACACTATTTCCCGACCTAAATGCAATTAATGAATTTTGCCCTGCATTAAAAACAACAATTTCTTGCGATGGCGTTTTTATTAATGAATAAACCCTTGGCAACTGAAAAGCAATCATTAAAAACAGAAATACAAATACAGCAGACTTTCTTTTCACAAGCGTTACAAAAATTAGAGCAATAATAATGGAATATAAAATAAGTACTTCGTAAGTACTAAAACTACAATTCTGAATTACTGCCCCCGGTATTTTTTGAATGCCAATAATGATTTGATTTAATACTTCTACCAATTTTTGAAGTATCCACCCCAAAAGGTTCGACAACAGCTCAATTTGCGACAGAATAAGCAGAAGGGCTGAAAGGTAAATTAAAATCCCTGCCAAGGTAATAACTACATATCCTGACAACAAAAAATAAGTTGGAAACTGGTTGAAATAATAAATGGTTAACGGAAAAGTTGCAATTTGAGCTGATAAAGCAACAGTTGTTAATTGCCAAAATTTATCGAGTATTGGATTTTTGATATATAATAGCTTATCGAATCGAGCTTGAAAAAATACAATTCCTGCAACCGCCACATAAGAAAACTGAAAGCCGAGTGTAAACAGCAAATACGGATCGTAAAGTAAAAGGCAGAAGGCTGATGCTGCCAATGAGTTAAACACTCCCCCTTTTCGCCTGATTGCTACTCCGATAATTATGAAACTGAACATGCAAGCTGCCCTCATAACCGATGGCGATAAACCTGTAAGCAATGCATAAAACCACAGTGCCGATAACAACAACAAACTCCGAATTAAAATACCATATCTTACTCTTGACAAAAAACCTAAAATAAAATTCATGATCAAATAAATGATCCCTACATGAAGCCCCGAAACTGCTAACACGTGCATAGCTCCCGCATCGGCCCAGGCACTTCGAACTTCCGGATCGAGACTGGCTTTGTAGCCCAATGTAAGTGCGGCCAAAATATCGAAGCTCTCTTCCCTAATTCCATTGTCGCGATAAATTTGCAACAAATCGTCCCGCCAATGCAAAGCCATAACTCTTAAATTTCTTTTGCTCTCTTCTGATAGTTTGATCCAATCGCTTTTCTTTACATATGAAGAATATAAAACGTGTTTTGTTTTTAAGTATCCTGCAAAATCAAACTCATAAGGATTGCCTGCATTTTTAACTTTAGCCAGTTTTGATTTCAACAACAAATAGTCTCCAGCTCTTAATTGTTTAACCAAACTATCCTTTTGAAAATATAAAATTGCTTTGGCAGTTTGATCTTTATGCTCTTTTTCGGATACAGAAGCCCGGATTTTAGCAAGACATGAAAAAGTATTGCTTTTCTCAACAGGATCTTCAAGAAGCTCCAACTTATAAATTTGGCCTGAATCCTGATTCCTTAATCTCATTTCTTCTTGAATGGTATTCAATCGATAGGCGCCTGCACAAATCAATAAAACAGAAATTATCAACCCAAATACAGATCGCAACTCGTATGACTTTCTTAATTTGGAAATTGAAACAAACAATAGCATTAAAAGAAAGGATACAACAAGCAACATCTGAATCAAAGCCTGTGGTACATCAAAAGACTCTGCCAATAAAATTCCTATAATTAAAGGAAGTAGTAAACGCAAAAAAGGATGCTGTCGCAGTAACTCTTTATAATCCATCAAAACAAATTTTACAGACCAAGGAATTTAACAAATTATTTCATACAAAAAAATCCTTACCAACAAAGCAATGACTAATCCTATATCTAAATCAAAAGCCTCTGTTTGTAACTGTAATATCAGTATTAGCATTTAATTTGTATTTCCCGTTAATCTGGCACTTCAATCTGCCATTGGGAAGTTCAAAGTTATCATCGGCGAACTTAATTCTGCTATTGGCACTGTTCGAGTGAGCAAATGCACACTACTACCTACCATTGAGCGCCTATTTCCTGCTAAATGTGTGCTTCGACCTAAGGATAGTGTCGAGAGACTAGCCAAATGCATTGCACTTGTTAACAATGATCGTGCAGATGGCAGGTAGAACGATGCAGATGGCGGGTAGAACGGCTCCAACAGCAGGTAGAAAGATGCAGTTAACAGAACGAACGGCTCCAACGGCAGGTAGAACGGCGCAGTTGACAGAACGAAGAACTACAATGGCAAATAGAACAGCGCAGATGATAGAACGAACGATAACATTGGCAGGTAGAACAATGCAGAAGGTAACCCGAACGATTACATTGGTGGGTAGAACAAGATAAAGACTCTCTATAACAAACTGAGTCTTCTAAGGTTTCTGAATTGTTATATACAAGGCAATGCTTCTGCAAACTTTAAATTCACAGGTTTGGAGAATAAGTTTAAAACCTCTTATTCCATTTCTAAAACAAGAATTTATATTTGTACCCTATCATACCATTAGCTTGAGTTAAGCTTTACACTGCATCATTTAAACTTAAGTTTTAAATAATCAAGAACCTTATTTGGGAAGTGTAAATTTATACTTTGCTTTAAATTTGCCTTTCGATATTCCGGCAAGTTTTCCTCGTAAAAGTCTTTTCTTAATTGGGGCACAATGATCGGTAAACATGATTCCTTCCAAATGATCGTACTCGTGCTGAATTACTCTTGCCGCATAACCCGAATATTCTTCTTCATGAAACTCCCAGTTCTCGTCGTAATATTCAATTTTAATCGACTCCGGCCTTTCAACATCCTCATTCAGTCCCGGAATGCTTAAGCACCCTTCCGACATCATCCATTCTTCACCGGTACGTTCAGTAATTTTTGCATTAATAAACATTTTCTTGAATCCCTCCAGCTCAGGCTCTTCTTCGGCAAACGAGGAGCAATCAATAACAAACATACGAATCGATCGCCCTACTTGTGGAGCAGCAAGACCAACTCCATCAGCAAAATACATGGTTTGCCACATATCAGCTTTAAATTTCTCAAGTTCAGGATAATCTTTATCTATATCTTTGGCAACCTTTCTTAATACAGGGTGACCATAAATTGTAATCGGTAATATCATGTTTTTATAATCTTATTTGCTTTTATAACAATCTAAAACATGTTTCGTTTGGTTTCCATGTAAGATTGCAGAATTATTGTAGCACTCACTTTGTCAATCATGGCTTTGTCCTGTCGCTGTTTCTTTTTTAAACCACCATCAATCATGGTCTGAAAAGCTATTTTTGATGTAAAGCGCTCATCCACCATTTCTATGGGAATATTTGGAAATTTCTTCTTCAGTTTTCCTAAAAACGGCTTCAGATATTTCATCGATTCACTATCCTCGTTGTTCAACTGCTTGGGATATCCTACTACAAAAAGTTCAACCTCTTCATTGCCAATGTATTTTTCCAGATAATCCAGTACATCTTTAGCAGCAACAGTATCCAATCCGTTTGCAATTATTTGCATAGGATCGGTAACAGCCAAGCCAACTCGTTTTCTTCCGTAATCAATTGCTAAAATTCGTGCCAATTCTTCTATTTGTAATGATTTTGCTTGCAAAGATATAAAATACATTCAGACTTTACATTCGCTCAGGGCTTTAAGGAAAGCAAAAAAAAAGAATCTGAGAAAATCAGATTCTTTAAATCAAAAAATACATTATCATTTTAAAAAATGATTCCCAAATGAATGCTTAATCGGTTAAACTCCTCCGATAAAGTTTCATCATCCATTGTGTAATTGTTATACCATTCCAATTTATTTTTCTGATATCTGTAACCAATTCCCAAACTATATTTCAGATTGCTTCTTCCATTTATAACCATCCCAATTCCAGGATTTATTAACCAGCCTCCTTTATGATCCATTTCTTCTTCAATGTCATAAAGGAAGGTATTATCCACTCGCTTATCCACGGCAAAAGAGTATCCCGATTGACAAAACAAAAATGTGTTCAGCCCATTAATTTTATGATGATACCTAAAATCGGCAACCAATGGCACTTGCGTTTCTTCGAAAGCTTCGAATCCCACTCCAACACCAAATGAAAATCCATTTTTAAACAAATAATTTACTGATGTAAGTAAACTAAACGGAGCCTCGTGTTTATTTCCCTTACTACCTATCAACACCCCCAATCGAGTATCCAGGAATATTCCTCCATCCTTAATTTTAATACTATCTTTTTTGAATATTTGCCGTTTATACTCATAACTGATCTCTGCAATATCTTCCATATCAAATTTCCAGAAATTTTTATCCAGAGTTTTTAATTCTAAAAATTTTCCTGGTACTTGCCTTACTATAGTGCCTTTCAGAACATTCCCATTGGTAAGATGAACTACATCAATTCTTTTTTGAGCATGAACTGTTAAAGCAAACGTAACACAGACAAACAGCAGTAAGATTGGCTTTAATAAAAGTGCTAAAATCCTCATAATTCTTCGTATTGTTTTTCTTTTGATGTTTTCATATTTAATTGGTTGCGTTGAAGGCTGATTTTTAATTCTAATCTCCCTACACGCAACCTCAGCTGCACATCTGCATCTAAAGGATAGTTTTTAGAATTTAAAATAATTAGCTAAACACAATTACCATGAAAACAAATATCAGAACATCATTTGTACTTTTTTTAAGTCTTCTCCTGTTCTCTTGCGATGATGATATAAAACATGAATACACCATTAACGAACCCATATACATGAGCACAGCAGAATTTAAAAGTGCTGTTAAATCCGAGGTTTCCAGAAATATGGAAGAAACCGGAAAAATCTATTTTTATGGAGACTACATTTTGGTGAACGAGAAATTTAAGGGAATCCACATTATAAATAATACAGATCCTTCAAATCCGGTTTCCGAAAAGTTTATTACCATCCCAGGTAATATCGATATGGCTGTAAAAGACAATATGCTTTACGCTGATTCCTATACCGATTTGGTAGTAATCGATATCAGCGATATGAATAATATATCGGAAACAAAACGTTTTGATGATGTTTTTTACTATAGCCTACCTCCTACAAATAACAATTATCGGTATAGCGATATTGATCCTGATAAAGGAATTGTAGTTGGATGGGAAGTAAAACGAACTAGCGAGAAATACCAAGAACCACGATTTTATCCTATATATAAATACATGGCAAACTCCTTTGCTGATTCTTCATCTAAAAACAGTGGCAGCAATATCGGAAAAGCAGGTTCAATGGCTCGATTTATGATTATAGCCAATACACTTTATACATTAAAATCATCCAACGCATTAAATATTTATGACATTTCAAATCCTAACGAAGCGACTTTAAATGGGAATCTGCATCTTGGCTGGGGAATTGAAACCATCTTTGCTCACAACAATCATCTTTTCTTTGGAGCCCAACAAGGCATGTACATTTATGATATCAGCAATCCATTTGCCCCTAAATATGTTTCGGAATATTCGCATTTTATGAGTTGCGATCCGGTGGTAGTTGATGATGAATACGCATACATTACGCTTCGCTCAGGTAATTGGTGTGGTCAAAATAACAGTCAGCTGGATGTTGTAGATATTACAAATCTTAATGCTCCAAGTTTGTTAAAGTCTTACAATATGGAAAATCCTTATGGATTAGGCATTGATGGCGATTTGCTTTTTGTTTGCGATGGTAGTGCAGGATTAAAAATTTACGATAAATCAGATCCTTTATCAATTGCAACAAATCACTTAACTACATTTACCGAAATCACACCATACGATGTTATTCCTCTTGGCGAGATTTTGGTGGTAATATCACCGGAAGGATTACATCAATACGATTACTCGGATATCAACAATATTCAATTGCTAAGCTCCATTGTGATACAAAGCAAAGATTAACAACTTATATACCTGGGTTCGTCTAAAAATATTGTCACAGTTTACACTGATTTTGAGTAGAAATTATCTTAACGTGAGTTTGCTCGTTGGAATAATGGATTCCGATACAGCCTCACAGGTTATTTTTTATTGAGCATTCTGATTCCTAAGCATAAATGAAAATAAACAAAAAAGGCTACCTGAATCAGGTAGCCTTCTGTATTTAAACGATATCAAGATATCGGATTATCTCAAGTTAGCTTGAGCAGCTGCTAAGCGTGCAATAGGCACACGGAATGGAGAACATGAAACGTAATCCAATCCTGTTCTGTGACAGAACTCAACTGATGATGGTTCACCACCGTGCTCACCACAGATACCTAATTTAAGTTCAGGACGAG
Organism: Marinifilum sp.; assembly: GCF_965230805.1. NCBI lineage: Bacteria > Pseudomonadati > Bacteroidota > Bacteroidia > Marinilabiliales > Marinifilaceae > Marinifilum > Marinifilum sp. Next base: position 1,236,191 of record NZ_OZ246019.1, read on the forward strand.
CAGCGCGACCTTTTTGAGAACCCATTTCAACCAACTGACCAACACCAGTTTGATCAAGAGCCTGGAATGGATCTTGTTTCAAGATACCTTTCTCGATATAGATTGGTAAGAATTTACCAGCATCATCACGTGAGTACCCGAAAGTCATCTGAGTTAAGTCGTTAGTACCGAATGAGAAGAATTCTGCAACTTCAGCCACTTCGTTAGCAGTTAAAGCAGCACGAGGAATTTCGATCATGGTACCTACCATGTAATCAACTTTCATTCCTTTTTCTTCGAATACTACTTCAGCAGTTGAACGGATAATTTCTTCCTGCATTTTCAACTCTTTGATGGTACCGATCAATGGAACCATGATTTCCGGTTTTGGATCAAGACCTTCTTTCTTCAAGTCACAAGCAGCTTCGATAATAGCGCGAGCTTGCATTTCAGTGATCTCTGGATAAGTGTTACCCAAACGACAACCTCTGTGACCTAACATTGGGTTGAATTCGTGAAGAGACTCAACTTTTTCAGTTACTTCTTTTACATCAATACCTAATTTTTCAGCCATTTCTTTCTGAGAAGCAGCGTCATTTGGCGTGAACTCGTGCAATGGTGGATCCAGCAAACGAATAGTTACTCCGAATCCGTCCATAGCTTTCAAAATTCCGTAGAAGTCTTCACGCTGGATAGGCAATAATTTTTTCAATGCTTCTTTACGACCTTCAACATCTTCAGCAAGGATCATTTCACGCATCTTCCAGATACGATCACCTTCGAAGAACATGTGCTCAGTACGACAAAGACCAATACCTTTAGCACCAAAGTTACGAGCAGTTTCAGCATCAGCCGGAGTATCAGCGTTGGTTCTAACATACATACGAGTGTTAGCTTCAGCCAAATCCATTACTTTACCAAAATCACCATCTAAAGAAGGGTTGATCGTAGCCACTTCACCTTCGTAAACAACACCGGTAGAACCATTCAATGAGATGAAATCACCTTCTTTGTAATCAACACCGTTAATGGTCATTGTTTTACCAGAAACCACTAAACCAGAAGCAGAAGAAATACAACATTTACCCATACCACGAGCAACTACAGCTGCATGAGAAGTCATACCACCACGCTCAGTTAAGATACCAACAGCAGCGTTCATACCTTTCAAGTCTTCAGGAGAAGTCTCACGACGTACCAAGATTACTTTCTTACCATCTTCAGCCCAAGCTTCAGCATCCTCAGCCGAGAATACGATCTGACCTGTAGCAGCACCTGGAGAAGCTGGCAAACCTTTAGAAAGTTCTTTTGCAGACGCAAGAGCAGCAGTATCAAATACCGGGTGCAATAACTCATCTAATTTGTTTGGCTCCTGACGCAATAAAGCAGTCTTCGCATCGAAGTAACCTTGCTCCATCATATCAACAGCAATCTTAACCATAGCAGCAGCAGTACGCTTACCGTTACGAGTTTGCAACATCCAAAGTTTACCATCCTGAATGGTGAACTCCATATCTTGCATATCTTTATAGTGATCTTCTAATTTTTGCTGTACTTCGTCAAGTTCTTTGTAGATCTCTGGCATAGATTCTTCCAAAGATGGAAAGTTAGCTTTACGATCTTCTTCAGAAGTACCGTTACGCTCAGCCCATCTTTGAGAACCGATCAAAGTAATTTCCTGTGGAGTACGAACACCTGCAACAACGTCTTCACCCTGTGCGTTGATCAAGTACTCACCATTGAACAAGTCTTCACCTGTTGCAGCATCACGAGAAAAACATACACCTGTAGCAGAAGTTTCACCCATGTTACCATATACCATAGCCTGAACGTTTACAGCTGTACCCCACTCTTCAGGAATTTGCTCCATACGACGGTATAGGATAGCACGCTCAGTGTTCCATGAATCAAATACAGCACAAACAGCACCCCAAAGCTGATCCCAAGGATTGGTTGGGAAATCTTTTCCTGCTTTTTCTCTAACAACAGCTTTAAAATCTTCTACAACACCTTTAAGGTCTTCTACCGACATTTCGTTATCAGCGCTATAACCTTTAGCATCTTTTACTTTGTCAAGAACTTGTTCGAAAGGACAATGCTCACCAGCTTCAGCTTCAACGCCCATTACTACATCACCATACATCTGGATGAAACGACGATATGAATCGTAAGCAAAGTGCTCATTACCTGATTTCTCAGCGATTAACTTCACAGTTTCGTCGTTCATACCTAAGTTCAATACGGTATTCATCATACCTGGCATCGATACACGAGCACCTGAACGAACAGATAACAACAACGGGAACGCTTCACCTTTTGAGTCAAACTTAGCGTTCATTGCTTTTTCAGTTTCAGCAACAGCTGCCTCAACATGATCTTTAATCATTTCTACAACAGCGTCTTTTCCTTGCTTGTTGTATTCAGTACAAACTTCGGTAGTGATCGTGAAACCTGCTGGCACAGGAACACCGATAAGGTTCATTTCTGCAAGGTTAGCACCTTTACCTCCAAGCAGGTTTTTCATGTCTGCTTTACCTTCGGCTTTACCGTCACCAAAAGTATAAACGTACTTAGTACTCATAATTATCGCTTTTTAGTTTTAAACGTTAAAGTCCCAAACAACAGGATCTTTAACCACAATTATATTATTAGCTTTATATTAATTTAAAACAACAAAATTACAGGGATTATGCATGATATTTATCATACAAAATACGAACACAAAAGTAGCTTTCTTTTTTTAATTTTAAAAATATAAAACATTCATTTAAGATGCTTTTCGCTAGATTTTTTTATAGCCCGTACAGTTTTCTTTTTCAAACGTTTGCAGAGTGATAAACTTTAATTTCGTCTACTATTAATCCCGTAAAAAAGCCCTTCTTCCGAAAGGCTTTATGTTCATTTGTATTTTCTTATATTTATCTCATGGGATTCTTATTAACTACCTCCTCCGGATGCAAAAGAAAATCAAGATATTGAGCTCTGTAATACACATCCGAAGCTTTTAGTTCCTTATCTGATAATGTACCTCTAAAGTCTTGAATGGATTTGTATCCTTTTTTCTTCATCCAATCTTCGATCTCATAAAGAACCTTTCCGATAATACTTGGTGTATTTTTGTACAGTGAACTAACCATCTGAATAACATTTGCTCCACTTAATAGCATTTGCAAAACATCTTCATATCCATAAATGCCATTTGCTCCACACAAATCACCTTTAACTTTACCATGAGTTAGTCCAATATATCTTAATCCAAGTTTATAATCACCTGGATTACTCAGGTTAAAGTTTGTGACATGTGCCTCAGATTGGACATCAATTTCAGGTTGAAAAAGACGATTAAAAAGAATAAATCCCGAAGCTCCTGCTTTATCTAACCTCTTAACAAAATTTAAGATATTTGTGTAGTACGGGCTTAATTTTATCGAAAAAGGAATCGTTAATCTCTCTTTTAATGTTTTTACGATCTGAATTTTTTCATTCTCCATTTGCTCGGCCGTTTTGTCATCATCAATTGGCATTTGATAAAAATTTAGCTCTAAAGCATCAACTCCTACATTTTCCAATTCTTTTGCATATTCAAACCAAGTTACATCGTACAAACAATTCAAGCTAGCGATAACAGGAATATCAACATTTTCTTTAACCGCTTTTAGTTTGAGAAGGTGAGCTTTTGGCCCCGCATGTTCCAATGCAGGAAACAGTGAGGTCATTTCAGCATTACGATGTGCATACTCGTCTAATTCATCAGAAAGCTGAGCACGTTCTATAATGATTTGCTCTTCGAACAAAGATTTGTAAACAATTGCAGCGGCTCCTGCTTCTTCAAGATCTTTTGCTCCTTCTACAGTAGCTGAAAGAGTGCAAGCTCCAACTATAATGGGATTTTTAAGGTTTAATCCCATGAATTCAACATTTAAATTTGCCATATGATTTTGGATTAAAATTTTATTGGGTATGACTAAATTTAAGAAATGAACTTCATAATTTCAACTCTATTTTAACTTTCTAAGAACAAAGCATCACAAAAAACATCATATACTCCTTTAAATCCCAGACTTGCAGGTCTGATATTTATTTTCAAATAAGGAAAGGCAGAATCGTAAGATCCACTAACTTACGATTCTGCCTTTCTGATCCTGAGTTATGATTAAGGATCACTACGCATATAACAATTATCACATACATTTGTTTTACGAGTAAATAACTCGATGTGGAAATAAGTTAGAAGAATAATCTGTTTAAACTGTCCATTTTCCGACACTATAATCGTTTTTCAATTCTGTTAGAATTATTATCATAACTATATTAACGGAAGGATCATTTCATATTGACTACCGCATGCTTCCAGTCCAAAACTGTTTAAAAATTGTTTCGTTGCTTCATCTTTCCTGATCGTATTAATCACTTTTACCGAAGTACAAGGGATGAGCTCTAATAGTGCCTTAAATAATTCTGTTGCAACACCTTTCCTTCTTTCTTTTGCGTATACTGCCAACTGGGTGATATCGCCTGAGTTAAGCTCAGAAATACCATATCCTATTAACTTCCCATTCTTATAGACACCAATTGCGTTAAAATGGCTTATCCCACGATAAATTGAATCGAAAGAGTTTTGCCATTCCACATTTTCGGAGCATTATAATCTGCAAATGCCTCAGCAAATGATTGATATCTAATTTTAAAGTCGATATTTTCAAGGATTTTAACTACTTCCATGCTGATTCTTTTAGTGCGTTTATACAAGTTTTAACAAGATTCTTTTTGATTAGTGTATCATTGTTACTAATAGATTTGTAACCTGTACTAGCGTACTCAATATATTTCACCGGAATTGTGAAAATGGTTAAAGCTGCTTTATGTAATAGGGTTAGAAAAAAGGAAATTATTTTTTTGAAAGAATACCAGTTTTATTATGAAATACTTGTATTTAGAAACAAAGAAAGGGGCTCAATTTGAGCCCCTCATGATAATATTAGATCAAAAAACCTTATACCAGTTCTTTTTCTTCTTCAGAATAATCTAATGAAGCCTGACGCTTGTAAGCTTTATATCTCCACTTCGCATTCTCTTCAGCAGCTACGAATAACTCCTTAGCTTCTTCCGGGAATGATTTCTGTAGAGAAGTATAACGTACCTCTCCTAATAAGAAATCCTGGAAGTTTTCCCACTTAGGCTCTTTTGAATCAAGAACAAATGGGTTCTTACCTTCAGCTTCTAACATAGGATTATTGCGATACAAATGCCAGTATCCAGCTTCAACAGCTTTTTTCTCCTCCGCTTGAGATTTACCCATAGATGCTTTCAATCCATGAGAAATACATGGTGAGTAAGCAATGATCAATGATGGCCCCGGATAAGCTTCAGCTTCTTTCAATGCTTTGTAGTATTGAGCTTGATTTGCACCCATTGCTACTTGAGCTACATAAACATATCCGTAAGACATTGCAATCATACCAAGGTCTTTCTTTCTGATTCGTTTACCAGCAGCAGCAAATTTAGCTACAGCACCAACTGGAGTAGATTTAGATGCTTGTCCGCCAGTGTTAGAGTATATCTCGGTATCCATAACCAAAACATTTACATCTTCACCAGAAGCCAATACATGATCCAAACCTCCAAATCCTATATCATATGCCCAACCGTCACCTCCGAAGATCCAGATAGACTTCTTAACCAGGTATTGTTTTAAATTTAAGATTTCTTTAGCAACCTCATGAGTTTCGTTAGTCAAAGCAGCCTCAACTTTTGGAGAAGCTAGTTCTGAAGCATCAGCATTGTCTTTCCCTTCTAACCACTCAGCAAATGCAGCTTTTGTTGCATCATTAACAGCATCCATGTTCTCTTCCATGCGCTGAGCTATACGAGCACGCATTTTGTTAACACCTTCTGCCATACCATAACCATACTCTGCATTATCTTCGAATAGAGAGTTCGCCCAAGCCGGACCTTTACCGCTCTTGTCGTTCTTACAGTATGGAGTAGATGGAGCAGAACCACCGTAGATAGAAGAACAACCAGTAGCATTAGCTACAATCATTCTCTCACCGTACAATTGAGTAATCAATTTGATGTATGGAGTTTCACCACAACCTGCACAAGCTCCAGAAAATTCGAATAATGGCTGAGCGAACTGTGAGTTCTTCACATTGTTTTTTGGAAGGATTTCTTTGTATCCAACCTTTTCATCCATGTAGTGCCATCTCTCTTTTTCAGCATCCTGAGTTTCAAGATGCTTCATTTCAAGAGCCTTAGCCTTAGGAGCTGGACAAACGTCAACACAGTTACCACAACCTGTACAATCTAGAGGAGCAACCTGAATGCGGAAACTTAATCCTTTAAGATCTTTACCTGTTGCAGGCTTAACAGCTGTGCCAGCTGGGGCTGCAGCCAATTCTTCTTCTGTCAACAAAAATGGACGGATAGCAGCGTGAGGACAAACATAAGCACACTGGTTACACTGAATACAAGTTTCTTCTTTCCACTCAGGCACGCTTACTGCGATACCACGCTTTTCATATTTAGTAGTACCAGCAGGGAAAGTTCCATCTTCTCTACCTTGGAATGCAGAAACCGGAAGATCATCCCCAGTTTGAGCGTTCATTGGATCACAAACATTAGCTACGAACTCAGGACGACCAGTTGAATCAGTCTTGAATCCTTCAACATCGATGTTTTTCCATTCAGCAGGAACCTCAACTTCAATTACATTTTCGCCACCAGCATCAACAGCTGAGAAGTTCATATTAACAACTTTTTCCCCTTTGTTACCATATGATTTCACAATTGCTTTCTTCATTTCTTCCACTGCCAATTCGAATGGAATTACACCAGTAATTTTGAAGAATGCAGCCTGCATTATCGTGTTGGTTCGTGTTCCAAGACCTAAATCTTCACCTAATTTTGTACCATTGATAATGTAAAATTTAATGTCATTCTCTGCAAGATACTTCTTCATATGATCAGGCAAGTGCTTCTTCGTTTCTTCTACATCATAAATAGAATTCAACAAGAATGAACCACCTTTTTTCAATCCTTTCAGTACATCATATAAGTATACGTATGCAGGTACGTGACATGCTACAAAGTCCGGAGTAGTTACTAAGTAAGTAGAACGAATTGGATCATCACCAAAACGAAGGTGAGAAGCAGTAAAACCTCCTGATTTTTTAGAATCGTAAGCAAAATAAGCTTGACAATATTTATCAGTTGATCCTCCAATAATCTTGATTGAGTTCTTGTTAGCACCAACTGTACCATCAGAACCTAATCCGTAAAATTTAGCTTCAAACAATGATTCAGAGTTTACTTTTAATTCATCTTCCAAAGGAAGAGACTTAAATGTAACATCATCAACAATACCTAAAGTGAATTGATTTTTTGGTTCATTCATTGCTAAGTTTTTATAAATAGCAATAATTTGAGATGGAGTAACATCTTTTGAACCTAATCCGTAACGGCCACCAACTACAACCGGAGCATTTTCTTTTCCGTAGAATACTTCTCTTACATCAAGATACATTGGATCTCCGTTAGCACCTGGCTCTTTGGTTCTATCAAGAACACAAATCCTCTTAACAGATTCCGGAACTACACTTAAGAAATGTTTCGCTGAAAATGGACGATATAGGTGTACACCAACCATACCTACTTTCTCTCCATTTGCAATCTTGTAATCGATAACCTCTTTAATCGTTTCTGTTACAGATCCCATAGCGATAACGATATTTTCTGCATCATCAGCACCATAGTATACAAATGGCTTGTATTCTCTTCCAGTTAACTTGGTAATTTCGTTCATATAACCTTCTACAATTTCAGGTACTTTTTCGTAGAATGGGTTTGCAGCCTCCCGTGACTGGAAGTAGATATCTGGATTTTGAGCAGTACCTCTGGTTACTGGAGATTCTGGATTCAAAGCACGGTTACGGAAATCCTGAAGAGCTTCCATATCTACCAATTCTCTCATATCATCGGCGTCAACAGCCTCAACTTTTTGAATTTCGTGCGAAGTACGGAATCCATCGAAGAAGTTGATGAAAGGAACGCGAGACTTAATTGCAGTAAGATGAGCCACTGCAGAAAGATCCATAACTTCCTGTACAGAACCTGATGCCAACATAGCAAAACCAGTTTGTCTTGCAGAATAAACATCTGAGTGATCACCAAAAATAGAAAGTGCCTGAGCAGCCAATGCACGAGCACTTACGTGGAATACACATGGTAATAACTCACCAGAGATCTTGTACATGTTTGGAATCATCAATAACAATCCCTGAGATGCAGTATAAGTAGTTGTTAATGCACCAGCTTGCAAAGAACCATGAACTGCACCTGCAGCACCAGCTTCTGATTGCATTTCAACTAGACGAACAGTTTCGCCAAAAATGTTTTTACGTCCTTGAGCAGCCCACTCATCAACATTCTCAGCCATAGGCGAAGAAGGTGTGATTGGGTAAATACAAGACACCTCACTAAACATGTATGCTACGTGAGCGGCAGCAGCATTACCGTCGCAGGTAATGAATTTTTTTTCTCTTGCCATTTTACTCCTCCAATTAATTTTAATTAATGGTAGTTTAATTTATTTCTGTTATTTAATTCTCTAATATAAAAAACCGAATAACCATAAAGGAATTATATTTCCTTTACCGCGTTCGATCATGTCAGCAGCTTCAAGTAAATTTTCTGTTCTAATGTTAGTATCAGATTCATTCGAATTACCAGTAATTTTAAAATTGTATTTGTCATTCACTAAAAAGTGACCCATATCCGTACTTGTAAAAAGTCTTGTTGGTGCAACCTGATTGTAGAAAAAAGTTTCCCGCAAATTGTCCTGATCCACATTCTCAGGAGAAATAGCATATAGCAAATTGGTATTGTGTAAATATACCTTGTTAGGCTTTTTAGATGAATCTTTATAGCTATCCTTCGAGTTAAGCAAACAAATTAATCTTGCATTTTTCAAATATCGCAGGTAGTTCATAATGGTCGCTCTTGAAGTTTCAACATCATTTGCCAATTTGCTAACATTTGGCTGAAATGGAACATTACTCGAAATGATATAAAGAAGCTTTTTTAGCTTTGGTAAATATTTTAACTCTATCTGGTTCAAATACGTTATATCAAACTCCAACATCAGGTTGATAATTTTTAATAAATTATCAATGAAACTTTTCTCTTCCTGATAACATGGATAATATCCACAACGTAAATAATCATTAAAAAAAGCCAGAGGTCTTACTTTCTCTAGAATTTCGTCTACAATCTCCTCATGATTCTCTATAATATCTTCTAAAGAATAGCTCTTAAATCTGTTTCCTGTTTCATGATTTAAAAATTCTCGGAATGATAATCCATTAAGGTAATACACATTCACCAAACCTTTAAGCTCTTCATTAGTTTTGACTCTTAAAATGGAAGAAGCTGTAAAAATAATTTTTAAATCATCATATTGTTCGTAACAAGTTCTTAAGTCTTTTGCCCAATCAGGATATTTATGAATCTGATCTAACAACAACAACTTACCACCTTTTTTATAAAATTCATCAACAAAAGAAACCAGCCCCCTTTCTGTAAAGAAGAGGTTGTTCATGTTAATATAAAGGCATGATTTATCATTTGCACAATTTTCTCGAACATAGTCTAGCAAGAAGGTAGTTTTACCTACACCTCTGGCACCTTTCACTGCAATTAATCGCTGCGACCAATCAATTTGATCAGCTAATTCGCGACGAATGTTGCTCTTTTTGTTTTTCAACAAACTATTATGAGTCTGCAATAAGGTGTTCATACTTTTTTTGAAATTTACAAAGCAAATTTATAGAATAAAACCTATTTTTTTGCTATCTCGAGATTACAAAAGCATCTATTTTTTGCAATTTATACTTGTTTAAAATAACATCCCTTACAACAGTCTTATGTGACTCAAAATACTTTAAATCATAAAAGTAATGACACAAAAAAGAGGTAGTAATTATTACCACCTCTTCATATAAATTAAATTCTCTGATTACTTATCATTCATCGAAATCAAGAACTCTTCGTTTGAACGTGTTTTTCTCATTCGGTCACTAATAAACTGCATGGCTTCCACCGAGTTCATATCGGTTAAGAAGTTTCGAAGTACCCAGATTCGGTTTAACTGACCTTCTTCCAACAGCAAATCTTCACGACGGGTACTAGACGCAGTAATGTCAACAGCAGGGTAAATACGCTTATTCGATAACTTACGATCTAATTGAAGTTCCATATTTCCAGTCCCTTTAAATTCTTCAAAGATCACTTCGTCCATTTTAGAACCAGTTTCTGTCAGTGCTGTTGCTAATATGGTAAGCGATCCACCATTTTCAATATTACGAGCTGCACCAAAGAAACGCTTGGGTTTGTGAAGAGCATTTGCATCAACACCACCTGAAAGAACTTTTCCTGATGCTGGAGATACAGTATTATAAGCACGAGCTAAACGTGTAATCGAGTCAAGAAGGATTACCACATCGTGACCGCACTCCACCATACGTTTTGCTTTTTCCAAAACAATGTTTGCCACTCGTACATGACGTTCTGCTGGTTCATCAAATGTAGATGAAATCACCTCAGCATTTACGCTTCTAGCCATATCTGTAACCTCTTCCGGACGCTCATCAATCAACAAAATAATCATATAAGCTTCAGGATTGTTTGCAGCTATTGCATTGGCAACTTCTTTTAACAAGACGGTTTTACCCGTTTTTGGCTGTGCCACAATCAAGCCCCTTTGTCCTTTACCAATCGGGGCAAACATATCAACCACCCTTGTGGATAATGAATTTGACGATCCACCTGTCAAGTTAAATTTTTCATCAGGGAATAGTGGTGTCAAATGATCAAATGGTACACGATCACGAATCACCTCAGGCAAACGACCATTTATCTTTTCAACCTTAATTAAAGGAAAGTACTTTTCACCTTCTTTTGGAGGGCGGATAGATCCATTAACAGTATCACCAGTTTTTAAGCCAAACAGCTTAATTTGAGACTGAGATACATAAATATCATCAGGAGAATTTAAATAATTATAGTCCGAAGAACGTAAGAATCCATAACCATCAGGCATAATTTCTAATACCCCGGAACTATTAATAATTCCATCAAACTCGAAAAGCTTTTCTTTTTCTCTCTTTTCAAATCTCTTTCTATTCTGACTTTTATCTTGGCGATCCTGACGTTCCGATCTTTCCTGACGTTCAGTTTTTTCAGTGTTATCAGCTCTCTCGCCTCTATCCTGCATATCCGGCTTTGCTTTCTCTTCAGCAACAGGAGCTTTTGTTTGAATAGCTTTTACTTCCTCTTTTTTTTCACCCTGCTCTTTCACAGATTCACTTGCCTTTACAGCAGTTTTTCTAGGACGTCTCGGTTTTGGAGCAGTTTCCTCAGCCTTCTTTTCTTCTGAATCAATTTGCGAGGCAGCTTCCTTCACCACCTCTTTCACTGGTTGTTCAGTTTTTCTTCTTCTACGCAAATTAATTTTAGGCTGATCTTCATCTTTATTTACTTCAGTTTCAGCTTTCTTAATTCTCTTGCGAGGTGTTTTCTTTTCTATTGATTTCATTTCAGAAGCTACAATTGCCTGCTGATCAAGAATCTTATAAATTAAATCTTGCTTTTTAAAGGATTCAACTTTCTTAATTTTAAGTTCTTTAGCGATTTCTCGCAACTCAGGCACAAGCTTCTTGTTTAATTCAAGAATATCGTACATATAAATTTTGTTAATATTTTTTGGGTAATGTTTCTAGATAGAATTGTATTTGATCAATACAGAACCTGATCTTTCGACCTCTAAATGAGAAGAATCAATCGTAATTCAAGTGCAATATTAAACAAATACTTATAATTCACAAAAAAATAATTGAGTAATTGTTTAGAATAATGAAAATACATATGATTTTATCTGGCTTATTCCCGTTTTAAATAAGCCTTTATCGATTTCATTTTTTAAATCATTTTGCTATATTTAAATATTAATGGAAGAGGAAACTCTCTCATTTAATACCATAAAATCCACTATGAGACAGCTAAAAATTACCAAACAAGTAACAAACAGAGAAACTCCGTCCCTTGACAAGTATCTTCATGAAATTGGAAAAGTCGATCTAATTTCGGCCGAGGAAGAAGTACAACTTGCAAGGAAAATAAAAAAAGGAGATAAAAAGGCTCTGGATCGGCTTATTAAGTGTAATCTGCGTTTTGTTGTATCGGTTTCGAAGCAATATCAAAACCAAGGTCTTAGTTTACCAGATTTAATTAATGAAGGAAACTTAGGACTTATTAAGGCTGCCCAAAGGTTTGATGAAACCAGAGGGTTTAAATTTATTTCTTACGCAGTTTGGTGGATACGGCAATCTATTTTGCAAGCCTTGGCTGAGCAAGCAAGAATTGTTCGTTTACCATTAAACAAAATTGGTTCGATAAATAAAATTAACAAAACATTCTCTCAATTAGAACAAGAATATCAGCGTGAACCTTCGGCTGAAGAAATTGCCAACATTTTGGAAATGAGCCCAAAAGATGTAAAAGAAGCTCTCAAAGCTTCCGGAAGGCATGTTTCTATGGATGCTCCCATAAATCCAGATGAAGAAAACACCTTATATGACATCCTATTAAGTAATGATGAAATTAGTCCTGATAAAGCATTAATAAGAGACTCTTTAAGAAAGGAAATCGAAAGATCTTTATCAACACTCTCGAAACGAGAGGCGGCTATCATTCGTTTGTATTTTGGATTAAATGGAAAACCTCCCTATTCGTTGGAAGAAATTGGAAAAGAATTTGGCTTAACCAGAGAGCGAGTGAGACAAATTAAAGAAAAGGCTATCAAAAGAATGAAGTCAACTTTCAGAAGTAAAATCTTAAAAACTTATTTAGGAGAGTAAATCCATTTCTTGTATTTAAAACACTGAAAGGGTAAGGGAAAATTTTCGGCATTTTTCTCTTATCCTTTTTTGTTAACTCGCTTTCGGTTAAAAATAGAGCCATCTTTCTTCAAGAGTTCCATTAAAACCCTTTGAAATGGCCTTCCATATCAAAGCCTTATTCTTCAAAACTCTTTGGTATTCTTTCACCACTTTTAAAACAAATATTGAACAAATTGGACTTTAGGTGGCGGATATTTTTAATCAAACTCGGGTTATTATATCTTTGCGCTAAATAAAATTAAATCTTAAACAAACAAATGCAAACAATTATTTCACCATCCTTATTAGCAGCGGATTTTACGAACTTGAAAGCCGATATTGAAATGATTAATAGAAGTGAAGCTGATTGGTTTCACCTGGATATCATGGACGGCGTTTTCGTTCCTAATATCTCTTATGGATTACCTGTAGTTCAACAAATTAACAGAATTGCTGAAAAACCATTAGATGTTCATTTAATGATTATTGAACCTGACAAATATGTTGAGGCTTTTCAGAAGGCTGGTGCTGATTATTTGACCGTTCATTATGAAGCTTGTACACACTTACACCGAACAGTTCAGAACATTAAACAACATGATATGAAAGCAGGTGTTTCTTTAAATCCACACACTCCTGTTTCTGTGCTTGAAGACATTATTAATGATCTTGATTTGGTATTATTAATGAGTGTAAATCCTGGATTTGGAGGACAAAGTTTTATTGAGAACACCTACAAAAAAGTAACTCAGCTTAAAAAACTGATTGAAGAGCAAAATACCAATACCATAATTGAAATTGACGGAGGTGTTAACCTAAACACAGGAAAAAAATTACTAGATGCAGGAGCCAATGCTTTGGTAGCAGGCAGTTTTGTATTTGGAGCCGATAATCCAACAAAAACCATTTCGAATTTAAAGAATTTATAAAATACAATAAGTTAGTTTTTAGTATCTTCAAAGACATTCTTCCATAGGTTCACTAATAACCTGAGTTCGACTAAAAATATTGTCACAGTTTGCACTGATTTTGAGTAGAAATTTTCTCAAATTACCGAAGGAATATCGGGATGTTGCGAGCAGATTTGAGGAAATTTATGCCAACAGCAGTTAAATTCTTTGAAAAGTCATCTTCACCCAATCTTACTTTCTGTGCGAATAGTTTTAGTCGAATTCTGGCTTATAGATAGAGTTTGATATATAGGCTCCCAATAGAACCCGAAAAAACGATATCTCAAATTAGATGCAGAAAAAATTGCTTTTGGCTTACCTTATTTTTATAAAGTTACCGCATTTTTGCCTTCTAAATAATCTTGCAAGTAGGCAAAGTGTCTCGTTAGTTTTCCGTCCTTGGCTATGGTAGCCCTTTCCAATATTCCATTAGGATCATCCCCAAATAAAGCTTCATAAACATTTTCAGTCAAAGCTTCTCCGAAATCAACGGAAGAGTCACGAGGTAATTCTCCTGGTAAATTATCAACGGCCATTACCGTTACATTTCTTCTGTCGACAAAAGGAATGGTTTCTTCTTCATTAAATCGATCGTAACCATAAAATGATGATGCAATGGTAGATGATCTTAAAGTTGATGGAAGTGGACCATCAATATCACAGCTCACATCAGCTATTACTGATATTCTAAAATCATCTTCCTTATAATCTTGTGGAGTTAAAAATTTGGGTGCTTTTGGATCCCAATAATGACAGGCTATATACAAATCACTTACCTTCGAAAACTTTTTAAAGATGGAACGATACATTTCCGGTTTTTTAATAAAGTGTTGCATATCAAATTCCGACCCGTCAATTCTCTCCGCATACTGATTGGGATCAATTCTGCACACAACAGGTTCATCAAACTCCTTACTTAAAAACTCATCTGCATTTACTTCCCTTAGGTTTAAAACTCGTATGGTCTGCATTGCTCCCATAGCAACCCTTCCTCCACCTGTAATCAAAATTTTAATCGGCTTAAGAGTAATCTTTTTTAAATGATTGTACATATCATTCATATCCAGGCAGGTTCTTGCCGGTGGCAAATCAAAGAAATCGGTTCTCATACCTCTCGCTCTAAGTGCTTTATAAGCACCAACAACACCAGCCCAATGACCAAAAGCCACCAGACGGTTTCCAGCTATATCAGTAAGATATTCATAATCAATCAGAGTAATATTTCTTTCGATAACCTGTTGCAACAGCTTTCTGTTATGTGCTTGTTTTTTTGCTGTGTGAGAGAAAAACAAATAGGTTTTATGCGGAATTAAAGTTGGAATATTTACTTCTTTCACACCAATCAAAATATCACATCCCCGAAGGTCCTCGGTAAGAAAATAACCGTGTTCACGATATTCGGCATCGGTAAAACATCTAATATCACTTGGCTGAATAAAAATGCTAACATTAGAAAATCTGTCCAAAATTTTTAAACCAGTATCAGGAGGAATGGCCACTCTTCTGTCTGGTGGATTTTTTGTCTCTCGAAGTACCCCTACTCGAATTTGATTTTTCATAAGCTAATTTTTATATGTGATCAATCTTAAGGTTCTTAATTTGTAATAGCCAAACAAAAACGATGCACGCATATTAAATTTAGTAAACATTTAGCAGATTTCAGAATATTCCTTCATTTTCAAACAAACTTACCAACTACTGATTTTTAAGCGCATATGTTCATTATGTAACAATAACTTGATGTATTAATTGTATTTCTTTAGCAATATATTTAGTAGCTAAAGGTTTTTTGCTAATTTTGCATGAATTCTAGGGGCTGACGTGGTTTTGACAGCATGTAGAATTGATATGTAAGCATGTCGAGCGTTGTGACTCCAGCTCGTAAATATCGGATCTCACACTTTTTAATTGGCGAAAACAATTACGCTCTTGCTGCTTAATCGAATCATAGTAGATTGAAGCTTAATTGCGGCACAAGGATGCTGCGACGAGACATCCCGCTTATGGTTCCACCTTGTTCCGGTAAGTATATGGGATGCTGGCAATTCGAGGTTAGCAAACTTCATACTTCGAGTAGTTTGCGAAATTTAGAAGATAAGCTAAGGTGTCGGGTGTGCTTTCCCTATCCTTGGTCGAAAACTAATAAATCACTAAGCATGTAGAAATCCTATTGGTCGCATGTTTGGACCAGGGTTCGATTCCCTGCAGCTCCACTCACAAATGAAACAAGTTGAAACCTTCTATTTCAATTTGTTTCATTTTCAGTTATTTAGAGAAATTCTTTTATATTTCCTTCCCCTCTATAATTCCATTGTTTTTCATTTTTGTTTCACAATTGTTTTACACACAAAAATTGAAAAATATGAATGCTACTCTTAAATTAATCCTTCGTAAAGATTTCAAAAGAAAAGATGGTTCAAATTCTATCTTCCTACGCCTGACAATAAATCGAAAATCCAGATACTACCCAATTGGTATTAGTGCACAAGAAGGAGATCTACTAAAAGACAAATTCCAATTTAAAACATCAATTAAAGATTCTGCCATAAATAACATGAAGCTAAACCAAACCATGGTAAAAGCTCAACAAATACTTAACGACTTTATAAGATTCGAAAAAACACCGACCTTCACAGAGTTTAGTCTCAAATTTAAATCAAATTACAACTCAAAAGATTTTTACGACTTTGCACTAAACTATATCAATACGAATAAAAACCTATCGAAAGAAGCTGTGCGAACTTATAAATCTCAAATAACGAAACTGAAAAAATATCATATTGGTAAAATTTCATTAAGTGAGATTAACAACCTTGATTTCATTAGGGATTACGAAAACTATATGATTGATGAACTCAAAAATAAAACCAACACCATTTATAAATCGCTGGCTTTTATCAGAACAATATTAAATGAGGCCATAAAACACTCAATAGTTCAAGATTCTGTTTTTGCAAAAATTAAATTAAAGAAGGTTTCTGGTAACAGAGAATTTTTAAGTTTTACTGAAATAAATAGCTTAGAAAAACTATTACACTCAAAGAAACTGAGCCCTGCAAGAAAAGAAGTGCTAAAATATTTCTTATTCAGTTGTTATACCGGATTAAGATACACTGACATTAAAAATCTAACTCATGGAGATATTTTTGAATATCCCTTCTACAATATTGAAACCAAGAAATCTATTAATAGAAAAATGATCACCCTGGAAATGCACAAAACTAAACGTTTGGTCAATATTCCACTTATTCCACAAGCTCAAGCTCTTATAAAAAACAAAGATAAGTATCCTTACTGTAAGGTATTTAAAGTCTTATCTAATCAAAAAACAAATCAAAATCTGAAAGAGATTATGAAATTAGCTGAAATAAGAAAAAAAGGAGGAATTTCATTTCATTGTGCGAGACACTCCTTTGCAACTAATGCAATAGCAGCCAACATGTCTCTCCCATATGTCAGTCAACTATTAGGCCACTCCGAAACCAAAACAACTGGAATCTATGTGAAAATTTTAAAAGATGTACTCTTTGATGAGACTGATAAGTTAGCTAATATGTAATATTAAAACTTTTTTACATCAAAAATTACTGAACTTTCAGCCTGATATAAGCTACTCACCTGTATACCTGCTCTTTAATTCAGGCTAAAGGTAGTACAAATGAAGTCTAAACTTTTTTCCTAAGAAGAAATAAAATAGCTAGATTCAATTAGTAATTTAATTATTTCACCTATGAAAAACACAATCATTTATATTGACATGGACGATGTCCTTTGTGACTTTATGGGAGCTTACCATGAGCATATTCAAAATTGTCCCGAAATGAAATTCCCACAAGCCCAGGTTGATTTTTTTCGGAACCTTAAGCCTATAAAAGGAGCTATAGAAGCATTTGACAAACTTTCGGAACTACAAAACTACACTGTTTACATTTTGAGTGCTCCATCAGAAATGAATCCTCTATCATATATGGAGAAAAGAATTTGGGTAGAGAATCACCTTGGTTATAACGCTGTAGAAAAATTAATACTTTCTCCCAACAAGGCTCTATTAAAAGGAGATTATTTGATTGACGATTATACTGAAGGAAAAGGTCAAGATCAGTTCGAAGGAAAGTTACTAAATTTTGGATCCAATAAATTCCCTAACTGGAATTCGATTCTGAATTACTTTAGCATAGAATAAATTAAGGGGAAACAAATATTTCTTTCTAATCACATTTAAATAAAGCTTATATGACATCAACAGAATTATTAAATACAGGTATTTTCTATAATTTTGCTAAAAAACACACTGAAGAAGATTATAGTTTTGAAAAAGATATTCTGCAACTTATAGGTTCTTATCAAGCTTTTTTATCTGAAGCTGCAATCATCGGATCTAACTTTTACTGCAATAGTATTCAATTAGGACAAAATCATATTCTCGCGAAAGAATTGTCATTTAACGAAATTAAAAGCTTCATAAACCATAACATTGAATTGTACTAACTCTTTAGTGAATAAAACGAATGGTAACTACTGGAAAAACAATTGATAGGGTCAGTGAAACTAATTGGCTTATTTACGTTTTAGAATTAGAAGGTTCCAGATATTATATTGGCATAAGTATAGACGTTGAATCCAGATTCCAACAGCATAAAACACAAGGAAAAAACAGTGCAGGATGGTGTAAAAAACACAAACCTATTCAAATTATTGAAATCGTTAATACACATACAAAAAGAATGAAAGAGGCTACTCTTTTAGAAGATATTATAACTTTAAGATATATCGAAAAATATGGAGCTTCTTCAGTTAGAGGAGGACGATATACTGGTGGTGAAAATGCCATTGTTCGCTCGTCACGAAGACACATTTCAAATGGATCCATATCTATACTTCATACACTTGTTTTAGATTATAAAATCAAAATAAATGAACTTGAAGAACTTATGATATACGACTTCGTAAACCAATTCTCCAATAAAGATGAAATCGAAACTTTGCTTAAAATTGCCAAGACGAATCACAAAAGCAAATTTCAAATTCTAAAAGAAATACATTCACTAGCCAAAACTAAAACAAGCCGCTTTCAGCCAATATGTACATTATAACTTATCTTGCAAGCGTTGATTGCTTTTAACCTCACTCCAAAGCATTTCAAAAATAAACTCCTGATAACGATTTCTAAAATCTTCATCTCCCATAAACTTCTTATATAAACCGGTATTGGTAAACATCAGTTTTTGAATAAGTGCTTTAATCTGATAATCTGCTTCATCCTTTGCGTTAGTTTTATCAGAATTGGCAATAGTTTTTAATGCTTCAGCATTCTCTTTTAATTTATTGGGAATATTTTGCGATAAGATTTCAGAAGCTTCATCTCTGTTATCCCCAAAGTCTTCTAAATCTCTGGCAAAACGCTCATTAAATTGTCTTACAATATTTTCAAGGGTATCATATTCTGTTACCGCCGATCCTCCACCAATGGTAACTGGAATTGGATTAACCTCACCTGGCTCATTCACCAGTGGAATTGCTACATTTCGTTGATGACAAGTATTGCTATAACTTGCCATGTCAATTACTTCTAAAATGTTTTCGTCGGGAGCATCATCTTCAATTTTTAGAAATGGAATAAGGTGCTTTAAAACTAGCCACAGCATTTCCCAATAACCTTTATTAAAATCCAAAAGTTTCGCTAAATAACTGTATGTCCGGACAAAAGATTTCGCCATACTTTTAAAATCAATTTGCTCATCTTTTACCAAATCTTCATAGAAATTAGATACTATTTCATCTATAATCCCATCTAACCTTTCTCTATGAACATTCTTATCATTATTGGTATGATATAGATTAAAAAATAACTTAAGCTGTTCTTCTTCATAAATTTGAAAGTCATCCAGATCATCCTGAAGGTCATTTAGCTTATGTGAATCTGTCTCCTGACTTAAAATAGTTGTGGTATAGTATGGTTCAAAAGCTAATTTAACATCCTCTATCTCATTGAAAAAATCTAAAACAAAGGTATCCTTTTTAGATGGTTTATAGGCCCGATTTAACCTTGACAAAGTTTGTACTGCCTGTACATCAGCTAACTGTTTGTCTACATACATAGTATGCAATAGCGGTTGATCAAATCCAGTTTGATATTTATTAGCAACAATCAAAAATCGATAGTCTTGCTTATCAAATTGCTCTGGAATATCATTAACCCCATCTGGGAATGCATTCATTTTTTCTTCTGTCAGCTCTTCCCCTGTTTTATAATGTTTTTTCTTACCCGAAAAAGCAACAATCGACTTATATGGGCTATTCAATTCTTTCAAATACACATCAAAAGCATCTTTATACTTCATAGCTGATTCAATGGATTTACATACGACCATTGCTTTGGCTTTATTAGATATTTGAAAATACACATGCTTATTAAAATGATCGATCATTGTACGAGCTTTTTCCTGAATTGCGAGCTCATGTCCCTCTACATAAGAACGGATTAATTTATTAGCCCTCTTTGTATCAAACTCTTCATCTCCTGATGCATTCTCATTTTCCTTTATCTTGTAATAAGATTTATAAGTGGTATAATTACCAAGAACATCTATAATAAATTCCTCCTCAATCGCCTGTTTCATAGAATATGTATGAAATGGCAGAAACTTATCATGATGATCCCCATATTCGTCAACATACGGTGTTTTTTCTCCAAAAGTCTCCAATGTTTTATTTTTCGGTGTTGCTGTAAAAGCAAAATAACTTGCATTTTTAAGCATCTTTCGACTTTCAACAAGAAAATTTAATAGATCTTCAGTATCAATTTTTCCCTCTTCATCGGTTGGGAGATCTTGAAATTTTTCATTGGCAAATACAGCATTCATACTTGCTGCAGCCTGACCACTTTGACTTGAGTGTGCTTCATCAATAATAATTGCGACTTTCTTTGCGGCCATATCCTGAATTGCTTTTAATACAAATGGAAAGGTTTGGACAGTACAGGTTATTATTTTCTTGTTATTAGCAAGAGCAAGTCGCATATGCGTTGTTTTACTATACGAATCTTCACTCGGATCAAGAGCCTTAATATCTTTTGCTTTTCCAGTAATTGCCTCCACAATTCTTTTTACTTGTGCAAAAGCTTTTATATTAGTCCTAATTTGATCATCAAGAACTGTTCTATCAGTAACTACTAAAACACTATCAAATAACGGTGTGACATTATCCTTATCAAAAAGTCCTATTAATTGATGAGCCAACCAAGTTATTGAGTTTGACTTACCAGAACCAGCTGAATGCTGAACAAGATAACGCTGACCAACACCTTTGCTTTTAGCGTCAGCCAAAACCTTTCGAACAACTTTTAATTGATGATACCTAGGGAAGATCTGCACTTTTTCTTTTGAAAGATAAATAGAAAATTTCTCAACAATATTTGACAAACTATTCTTTGTTAAGATATCTTCCCACATATATGCAGTCTTAATTCCATTTGGATTATTAGGATTTCCAGCACCAAAAGGAGGATATGGGCTTCCATCATTGAGACCTTTATTGAAAGGAAAGAAAATTGTTTTAGATCCATTTAGGGTACCAGTCATATAAACTTGAGTAGTATCCATTGCAAAATGAACCATACACCTACCAGGATTAAAAATCTTATCTTTTGGACTTCGAGTATTCATATATTGCTTAATCGCATCTTTTACAGCCTGATGCGTAAAAGCATTTTTCAACTCCATAGTCAGCAATGGTAATCCATTCAAAAAAATTGTAAGGTCTATTCTATTTGAATGGTCCTTGGTATAAATCAATTCTTGAGTTACCGAAAATATATTCGTATCAAATTTTTCTTTATCCTTTGCATTATAGTTTGAATTAGGTAAAGGATAAGACAGAGCAATTGTTTTATCTTTGAAGGAAACACCTTTTCTCAAAACCTCAATGATACCCTTTTTCTTAACTCTAGCATCCAATTGAGAAAGAAACTTACGTTCTCCTCGTTCTCGAATATAGGCCATGTATTCACTTTGAGTCTTCTCTATAAAAGCAAACAATTGCTCCCTGTTCAAAGCAAATTCGGAATCGAAATCGGAAGAATAACTCTCTACAAACCCATGATCTTTTACAAGATGATTCACTATAAGTTTTTGAAAGCCTTTTTCTGAGGTATCTGTATGACTGTGCATGCCAAGTTTATTTTATCAAATACTTAATTACTATTCCTGTAAAAATGGAAAGCATGAAACTTAGAAATGTTCCTATGATGATATATTCTGTTTTTTTCTGGTCATTGCCATCTTTTAAATCACCAAAGCGAAGCACTGATTTTGCAGCTAGCATAAATCCTATTGCCGCAAATTGATTTATGAGAACAAAGGTTAGAATCATTATACGTTCAACTATGCCAATCCATTTTCCAGCATTTTCCAGTCCTTGGGTCCCATTTGTAGTTTGTGCTTGACCTTGAGAAGGATTGTTTGGTCCATTTGCGGACTGTGTTTGAGTTCCAGATGAATTATTTTGGCCATTGGTCGGTTGAGTTCGATTCCCTCCAACACTATTATTCGGTCCATTTAATTCTTGGTTCCACTTCTGTGTCATTTTACCAATCACAACAGAAGTCGGTATGGATATCGCAGTATAACCTAAAAGAATATACCATAATTTCTCCCCTTTTATCAAGTCACAAATCTCTTCACATAAGGGTATAGCTTGCCCTGAAACAATTAACCAAGCAATAATAATTGTCGAAAAATGAATAAGCTGATCTATAACAAATAGATAACCTGGTCCAGGATAGGATCCTCCGTTAACTATTTTATTAACTTCTCCCTTTATTCCATCAGTTACTAAATGAATTGCAGTTATAATTAGAATAGGAATCAACCAACTTTGGTCCCAAATTAGGCACCAGGCAAAAATTCCAGTAATTAAAGTGTGTAAATACAAATATTTAGACTTAAACCCTTTATTTTCTTTCTCTTCAGCCCAAGATGTTGGTTGAAAAACAAAATCAGAAAGCAGATGGGCCAGGACTAGGCGGACGAGAATGCTATAATCCATTTTGTGTATTTTTAAATTGTTGCTGAATAATTTTTTGTGAACGTTGAATAAAAGCGTCCATTGCTTTCATGTTACCCTGGACCATTAATCGTTTACGAACAGCCGGTTGGGTGATATTAAAGTATCCTGCTTGTTGGTCCTGTGTTTCATCATATAGAAGGTACCTAAAAACACTCTCAGCAGTTTTTGCACTCCAATTATTAATCGTATTGTCTGCAAATAAACAATTAACTCTTAATTCATTATTAATTTCATCCCAAGGAGTTTTAATACTAAGTTCCTGTGATTCCTTTCCCATTTTATCAAGTTCCATTCCTGATAATTCAAATGCTTCGCCTTGTGATTCTACAACACGGCTATTTTGCATTCGCATGGTGCCAATACCAATTGATATACGTGCATCGCTTTTAACGTCGATGGTACCTTTCATTGAAACCTTTGCGGCAAATAAGCTCCTTAGACGAGCTCGTAATATCAATGCCACCTTAAGTGCAAGTTCAGGCTCATGTATTAAAATCTGGAAACTATCACCACGATAGAATTCAAAATACCCTCCTTTAGTTAAATATCTATTCTTAATTTCTTCAAAACAACGAGGTAACTCCTCCAAGACCAGTTCAAGATCACCATTTTGAAGTTTACGTGACCGAATTAAATCACCAGTAAGTACAGCAACTGTTTTCATCTTATCAAGATTAATAATTTAAGTAATCTTATGAAATATAACCTCTATGGGTTATAATACACGAATATAACCTTTATGGGTTATAATTCCAACAATAGAAGGGTTATAATTAAATTGTAAAGTAAGAAGAGTAATATTTGAAGGATTACAAGTACGTAGATTTCTAGCAAACAATCTTTACTAATGGTAAACTGTACTTATATAACCCATATGGGTTATAATACATCAATATAACCTCTATGGGTTATATTATTAGGAACAGAAGTATCAGGTCAAGGATTAAAACCATTAAATACAAAAAGATCGAAGACTTACTCCTTAAGATACTCACAAACACCTGCCGCAATTAAAATTGCACAAGCAGGAGAATATTTTCTCCCACTAATGTAATCTCTTGCAATAATTGTATTTATTGCACTTTCTTTCTTTGCAAACTCAAACAGTTCACTTAATAGTAAAAACTCCTTGTTTCCTGTTTTCTCCCTTACGTATTCAACTCTATCATTAGAAATACAGATAGAATCATATTTAGCTTTACCAGTTATACTAAATGCTTCATTGAGTTTGCTCAACTGTTCAACAAATAAGTCGTAAGTCATAATAACATTGTGTTAATTCACCTTTTGCATTCTTTCTTCAACCAATAAATCACAATCTAAATATTTCATTTTTGAAATATCTCTTAAATCTATTTTACCGGTAACAGCCTCACTAATTAAATTCTGTTGGTATTCCCTAATCAAATTGATTTCTTTTTCAGCTTGAGAAATAACGTGATCAATTTTTGAAACTTCAGCCTCTATAAAACTTACAATCTCTATTTGTTCTATTTCATCCGGAATGATTACAGGAAAGTTTAAAAACATTGGTAAACGCAATGAATCAACTGTTGTACTAACTGAAGTCTTAAAAACCTCCTTTTTTAAATTTTCTGAAATATAAAAAAACAAAAAACGTCCTAACACTTCCTTAAAATTACTGATACGATATACACGTTGATGGTAGTCAAATTTTCCTGTAGCATAATGAAATACCCTTGCTACACCAACACCATCTCCTGCAGTTAAAATTGCCTCTCCATCAAAACTATAAGAGTTAATTTTTTCAACATTATCCGAACGAACATAGAAGGGGTAAATCCCATCATCTACTTTATCGACCGTATCCTTTCCTCCTGTTTTTATTTTTGCTAAATACTTCAATTTCTTTATTTTCCAATGCTTAGGAATATCTCCCAACCATTCTATACCAGATTCAGTCATTTCAACATTAGGATCGAGTCCTTTTATGACAGCCTGATTAATGATAGTTGTTTTTCTCTCCTTTAATAAAGAAATTGTTCTTTTCTTTAATGCAATAAAATTTGATATTTCATTTGTCTTTTGATCAAGAAAAGAAGCTATTATACTCTGCTCTTTAATTGGTGGGTTAGGCAATTTAATCTGTCCTAGCTCATCAAAATAAAGCCTTAGCCGCATATCCATAATGCCTTTAGAGTGTCTTTTTAACTCATACCTAATTACAGTACTTCTAAAAATATAATTATAATAATCTGGATTTAAATCAAATCTCTTCCTAAGAACATCATATGCAGGACTTGTAACACCATCATATTTGGATATTCCAATTGCCCCCATCCATGCCAATAACTTATTTACAATTATATCATTCTTCTTTACTATCCAGTAATTATCAGTTGTACTTGCTTTATTTCCTTTTTGCTCAAGCTCTCTCCTTGGTCTAACTCCAATATCTGTATAAACTGATAATAGTTCTTCATTATTATTTTTTGGGGCAGGATTACAAATCAACTTAAAAAGATTTTTTGTTCTTTGAACATTCCAATGAGAAGGAATATTCCCCAACCATAAAATTTCCGAATCCTTATAATTGTTATATGCTTTATACTTTGTCATATTCTAAAAAGTAAGTTCCTTTTTCAATTTTTTTGTCAACATGTCCCAACGCTCATCCACAAACTCTGGAAAATCATTGAAATCCAATTTTTCAGGAATCAACTGTTTTTTTAAATCTGCACCATTTTTTGCCCATTCTGTTAAAGATTTATCACTTTTAGAGATGTTTTGACTACTATCAAGCATCTGTAGATTAACAATCCCATTATACATATCTGAATCAGCAAAATATTCCTTATTTTCTTCTGTGACCTCAATTCCATGCTTTTTAAGATCTCTTTTCCTAAACCAACTCTTCGGATGAATATGATCTTTATGGAAATCTCCATTCCTATAATCTAAGTTTGGATATAACAACGCAAGAATTGGGAATGCATACCTATCTTCATATTGTGTCCAAAGCAATCCTTCTATAAATTCGTCATCAACCGTAATACTCTTTCTAGTTTTTGATAATTTTTTTGCAATCTCTTTAATGGGAAATAAGTCCGTTTCTTTTTTTATTGCCTTTAGGATTACATCTCTTATGGTTTTCAATACACTATCGGCCTGACCTCCAAAAATTCTATGTAACAAAACAGCATGAAACCATTTCCGGACAACCTTTCGATCTTCTTCATAAGCCACTTTTTTACTAAACTTCTTAACCTTACCAGATTTATACAAATAATAAATTATCGGCAGAACTGCATTCTTTGAGGTTAATGTTCTTTCAACATAGCCAAAATCACTAATTAATTGAAAAGCCTCTACAATGGTTTTCCTTATGGATTTCCAGTTTTGTTCAAACTCAATAGCATTCTTAACAGAAAAATTGGTAACTCTAAATTTAATATCCTCGCTAAAAAGTAATAGGTAGGTTCTAAGGACGAGATCTTTATCAATATCAAACTCATAAGAATTCCAAATTTCATTAATAAGATTATTGATTTCTAGCCTTGCATCAATTTCTTTACAACCAGCAATTAGAGTTGACATTATTAAATCCGAATAATTTAACACTTCACCTCCACTATTAATTCGGACAAAAATATTTAGGGCTTTTTCGTAATCCTGCTCCGATTCCAAATAGTAATTTATCAAGGGATTTACATGCACCACATCATGCAACTTAGATAAAGTCTCACTTATGAATTCATTATCATCCCAACCTTTTTCTTTTAAAAACTTATTTAATTTAAATGTACCTTGTAAGGAAAGAATTTTTTCTACTGGGAACCAATTACCATTGTCTAATATGTTTGTATCTTCTTGCGATAAGAATCTAAAATTATATAACCGACCATCATCCGATTGATCATCATCTCCATTAGAGTATAGCTCATCTATGTTTAAAAATAACTTACGTGTTGGTACAGCATACTCATTATCTCTCCAAACAACGCGAGGTTTTTTATATGCATAGGTTCCCTTTAAACCAATGTAAATCGCTGTTAATCGCTGCTGTCCATCAAGTATTGCTTCAAAATCAGGAAGAATATCTGTATTTATCTCTTCACAATGCGTTTTATACCTTTCACGATAATTTTTAAGAACTGTATAGTATCTATGATTAATTTTGTTCTCACCTTCCACTTTCCATAACAGTAGAGAGCCAATAGGATAGTCTCTCATTAAAGAGTCAAATAACATTTCTATCTTATTGTGACTCCATACAAATTCACGTTGAATCGCAGGTAATAATAATTTATTAGAATCAATTTTTTGAATTGCTGAAAAAATTGTTGTTGGGGGTTGAAATGCCATGTTACACAGGTTAGTTAATTATTTTCTTTAATAAGCCTTCACTTTCCTTCTCTACTTCTTTCAATTCTTTTGTTATAATATCTAATCCTCTTAATGGTTGATATTTATAAAAGTACTTAGTAAACGAAATTTCGTAGCCTATTACAGTTTTTGAATGATCAATCCAAGCATCTGTT
The DNA here is from genome assembly GCF_965230805.1 of Marinifilum sp. Classification (NCBI taxonomy): domain Bacteria; kingdom Pseudomonadati; phylum Bacteroidota; class Bacteroidia; order Marinilabiliales; family Marinifilaceae; genus Marinifilum; species Marinifilum sp. The sequence goes on from NZ_OZ246019.1 coordinate 1,263,623, forward strand.
ACATGAGGAAAAACTTCTCGCTCAAAATAATCTTCTATATCTTCTAATAGTGGAACATTTTCACTATCCCTAAGGTCAGTATCTGGTTCAAAAATAAGATTTCCACTCTTTTCTTTCCTTTTTATTACTTTAGCTGCATCTTCATTTTTCCAGGAAATAGCATTAATAATCTGTTTTTTTGCTGCATTATCTAATTTAAGAGCCAACTTCTTTATAGCCTTGTCTATAATCCCTTTAAATAAATTAAAGTCATCACTTTGCTCACTTCCTATTTCATTCATTAGTAATCTAGCAGACTCCATTATAGAACGTTGCATTTTCCATAACTTAACATCAAACAGTTTCTTCTTTTGAGCTGGTTTAATTTTGATTTCTTCCTTTTCAAAATATTTCTCAATTGCTTTTCTATGTTGATTTAAATTAGAATATACATCATCTCCATAGTTCTTATAAATGTATTCCATTTCATCTCTAATTGCATCAGCGAACCTTAAACTTGTAACAGATTCTTCAGTAAATTTTGCAGATAAGCGCAAAGGCCTATCAACAGTTATCTTCTGATATCCAAAATCTGAATTTTGAAAAATCTTGGATTGTTCCGTTTCCTTAAAATCCAGATAAATTTTTGTTATCTCTGCAATATGATCTTTCGTCAATTCATTTGATTTAGCTCCCAGAGATTTTTTCATTTTCTGATAGATTTCACCAGCATCAATCAATTGTACTTTTCCTTTCCTATAGTCTTCCTTTCGATTATTTAAAAAGAAAATATATGTAGTAATACCTGTATTATAGAACATATTTTTAGGTAATCCCACAATACAATCAAGATAATCGTTTTCAATTATCCATTTACGAATATTACTTTCTCCACCACCTGCATCACCTGTAAATAGCGCTGATCCATTATGTACCGTAGCAATCCGAGATCCAAGCTTACTATGCTTTTTCATTTTATAAACCATATTGGCCAAGAATAACAATTGCCCATCACTACTTCGTGGAACACCATGACTAAAGCGTGGATCAATAATTTTCTTCTTTTCACCTACAATCGAATCCATATCATTTACCCAGGATTTCCCATACGGAGGATTTGAAAGCATAAAATCAAACTCTAGTCCTCTAAATCCATCATTCGAAAGAGTAGATCCATAAGCAATATTATTTGTTTCCTCACCTTTAATCAACATATCGGAAGTACAAATTGCAAATGTTTCTGGATTAACTTCCTGACCATGTAGTTTAAACTTACATTTGTTATCTGTAATACGAAGAGCAAAATTTTCTGATTCTGTTAGCATACCACCGCTACCACAAGCAGGATCGTAAATCGAATAACGAGCACCTTCCGGTAATTTACCTTTTAATGGCTCAAACACAATATGCGTCATTAGTCTAATAATTTCACGTGGTGTAAAGTGCTCTCCAGCTTCTTCGTTGTTTTCTTCATTAAATTTTCGAATTAATTCTTCGAACACATAGCCCATACCCAAATTGGAAAGTCCAGGTAATTTTTCACCTTTAGAATTAACATTATCATTAGGGCTAAGATTGATTTCTTTTGATACTAATTTCTCTATTAAGCTAAAGGTAATACCAGCTTCATGCATTGTTTCCAGCTGATTTCTTATTTTAAATTTGCTGATAATTTCCTGTACATTATCACTGAAACCATCCAGGTATTCCAACAAGTTAGAATCTATTCGATCCGGATCGGACATCAATGAAACATATTTAAATTTTGCATTCTCTTCACAATTTTTTCCCATTGTAAAACGAGAAGTATTATAAAAAGGATAATTCGAATAATCAGTTAATGATGATTTATTATCAATACCTTCCTTCTCAAGAAATTCATTGGTTTCAAGCACCTTATCTTTTGTTTCTTCCAAAAGCACATCTAATCTTCTCAATACTGTGAAAGGAAGAATTATATCTCTATACTTTCCACGTACAAATACATCTCTTAATACATCATCTGCAATTCCCCAGATGAAACTTACTAACTTATTATGGGATTTGTTATTCATCTAATATTTTTTTAGTCTTCTCAATAGCTTCGAACAAATATGGTTGACTTCTGAAATCATGTAATATTTTTTCAGAAATATATTTGATTTGTAATTGTTTAAAATCAACTCCTAGTGCGTTAGCCCAAGGTTTTATCATTGATATTGCAATAGGCCGTTCTCCCAACTCCATCTTCGATAAAGTGCTAGTGTCTACATCAACAGCATGTGCTACTTTTCGTTGAGGAATACCTTTCCCCTCTCGCTGTGCTTTTAAATAAGCTCCAAATCCTACATTCTTCATTGGTTAAATATTTCTAGACAGTTTTGTCAAAAGTAGAGAAAAACTAATCAAGTCTAACTGAATTAAACAACTATTTTTCCCTATTCTCAACTTTAATTCATAATGAATTATTACTCATATTATCGAGTAATATTTACTGAATAAATAATATCAGTAATATTATGAATTTACATTCAACATTGATTAGCTTTATACTATGATGTGCTCATTGAACACTCCATGTAATTAAAAAAACCATTCTTTTGGATTAGACTTACTCCTAAATTTTACATTCATGAAATCCAACCAAATCCTACGACGCGACAACACTCTAACCGAAGAGGTAAAAGCAATTAAAACAACCAACTTTAATGGCATTGAATTCTCGTATGAAGAAGTTTATTACCTGGATTACGATGTTGATGAAAATACCGGGATGATTAACAAGGAGAAATTGGCAAAATTCTATAAAAGCTCACAAGTACAACAAAACACAAAAGCCATGAAATCGGCTTATGAAGTAGCTAAAAGAAAAGCTTAACATTTCTTGTATTACAAATTCATCAAATATTACTCGATAATATAAGTAATACCGACAATAACATTAATATCGAAAACATCAGTAATTTCAGGCATTGTAAATATATCCATATTGGAAATAATTCAATTTTAAATATCTTTACATTAGAAAATAGATAAGAAATAATATTGCGTTACTGAAGTTTCTCTGTAGATAAAACGACCAATTTTAAAGAACAAGAGAGATGGACGGGTGAACGCACCAGGATATGGTGTGTTCTCTTGTTTCGTTGTACTTGTTCAAGGTGCTTGGTCGTACCTATCTACGGTATAATGGAATAGAGGACATGCCTCTTTTTATTTTTGGTGGCGTACGTAAAGGCCACCACCTATGAAATTAAACCCTGCAAGAAGCCACGAAAAGCTATCTCACTTATCAGAAGAACAAATAGAAGAACTCTGTCTACGATATGAAACTGGTGAAACAAACAAAAGCTTAATCAAAGAGTATAATATTGACATTTATGTTTCTGGATTAAATAAGCTTTTACCTTTAAAAATTACAAAAGAAAAATGCATTTACTGTAAGAAACCATTATGGGCACAAAGATGCAAACCTAATTCTTATGCCAACGTTGCCTTTTGTTACGAATGTGGTCATAATAACACAAGGTATTGTACTTGCGACAATTGCACCGAAACCAAGAGATTACAACAAGAAAAAAGAGTTCAAAATATCTTTAATTTAATTAAAAACAGGTTTGGAAGTGGTGAAAACAAGCGTTCTATTACCGAATTAAGCGATACAGAATTAATTTATTTATCATGTTTTGTAAGGTCTGCAGATACTGAAAGTAGCTATAATAATATCAGCTTTCACAACAGCTCATTTAAGTTATCTCCAAATCGTTTTTTCGATAATGAAATTATTCATTTTCTTATTGATGCTTCATTAATATTTATGGTATCCCTACCACAGCATTATAACGAAATAATTAAAACAGATTCAGATCTGGATAAATTGGAATTATTTGCTTGTCATTATTCACTAAATATCAACGACCAACAACTAAATAAAGATGAAATTTTCAAATCATTTTACTATCCAAAACAGAATAATGTTTCAGAAGAAACTCTGAGGAAAATATGGATAAATATTGCAAAACATGAATGCCTGGAGTACGTAATTACCATGGTTGAAGATATCAATATTAATTATTGGTTCACAGTAAAACATCTTGAGCACATTGAAGAAATTCTGTGTAATTTTTCAGTAAGTCAATTTTACTGCATGTATTATAGTTGTTTAAAATCAGCAACCTATAATCAAATTAAGAACCACTGGAGTAACCGAGAAACGTTACACAAAAGTGTAGTTTTTGCATTAAACCAGGCTGAAAGTGCAATTAATAACGGTTGGGAAATCCGGAAATACAATAGAAATACAGAACGCTCCACATTTAGTGATATTTTCTTTAACTTATTCTTGAAAATTGACAAATCCGGATTTTACGAATGCCCTACAACTTATCAAATTACAGACCAGTATTAGATTAATATGACCATCATGATAACCAAACAGGAATACGAAAATGCATTGGAAAGAATTGAAGAATTACTTCCATTAATAAATGAAGAAATGCCACTTTCACATCCTTTAGTAGTAGAAATGGATAAGGCCTGTGACATTGTTGTTGAATATGAAGAAATTCATTTTCCGATTGAATAGAATTGTACAATAAAACAAACAACTGAAAATGAAAAAAGGAAAAGATTATATTTTGATTCCTGAAATTCCCAATGAGGATCAGGAACCATTTCAGAAATGGCTTTGGGGAAAGACCAGACCTATAATTGAAGAAGAGGGGATTAACTCTATGAATTGCTGTTATAAATTAGACTATGAGAGGTGGAAATCATTTCACAAAACTCAAGAATATGGTTCTAAGAATATTCTCTGTGATGGTGCAAATACCTCCTCTCATGTAAAAGGGGATAATACTGACAAGGAAATTAATAACGGAGATTCAATTGAAGAAGTAAAGTAGTATTTAAAGCTGCGAGAGCTCTCTTGTATCAACAAAATCAACCATCTCTAACATGCTCTGCAAAGACTCAAATGATGTAATATTTAATGTTTTTCTGTATAATACTCCATCATCGATAAAACCTGCAGCCGATTCTGAAAGTAAAAAACTATTATTTTCCCTCTTTTGATAAAGATCTACTTCAATAATTTGAAGATAAGATCCTTTGTAAAAGAAGGAATCATCAGACCTTTCAAAGAATATTACCAACTCGTAATCGCTATCTGGATTTAAATCTTTTAATATTCGATAGAACTTAACCTGAGTTGGATAGTTCGCATTTGATTGCTCAACATATGTAAATCCTAAAGTATTGAATTTTTCTTGTAATTCTTCACTTTGATAGTCATTGAATTGATAATTGCTCATATTTTGAAAGTTTGGTTTATACAAATTTTACATCTTATTATGGGACTCCAACCGTTTTCTCAAATAAGTTTTCAACAAAAAATTCAATTAAGCTCTATTCCTTATTTTTATTGAAATCCGTGTATTTATCCAAAATCATTTCCAATTCTTCTTTCGACCTTGAAGCATAATACAATTCTAATGCATTCTTCAAAACCGCCTTAATTTGCTTTCTTTCCCACCAGGCGATAGCTTTAAGTTTTTCATGTTGATTCTTATCAATTACAAATGTTGCTCTATGACTTTCAGTCAATTGTTTTGAAATAGGTTCTTTTATATTTTTTTGACCTCCTAAAATCCCATCCAGGCCCGAGCTTAAATCCTTTGCCATATTACTATAATTTTTAGTTACCCGATAGTATGATATTACCGAATAATACGAGAAATAAAATATTATTAAATAATAATTGTATTTACAAAATCAGTTCTTTTGAAAGATCCAAATAATCAGAAGCACCATTTGATTCAGGACTGTATGTGAATATATCCTGTCCATGAATTGGAGCTTCGGCCAAAGCAATATTATTTCTTATCTGCGTTTTAAAAAGTTTTGCACCAAAATGCTCACTTATAGTGGCTTTTACATCTCGATTCAATATTTTTCTATTATCAAATTGAGTCAGTAAGACACCACATAATTTTAGATTTGGATTCAATCTTGATGTTATTTTCTTTTCCACCTCTATCAATTTCCCAACACCTTTTAATGCCAAAAAATGAGCTTGCAATGGAATTAAGTATTCGTCCGCTGCTACTAAAGCATTAATGGTTAGCAATCCCATTGATGGTGGACAGTCAAGAAGAATAAAATCAAAGTCATCTGCAATTTGAGAAAGCAGTTCCTTCAGAATAAATTCTCGACCAGGTTCTGAAGCGAGCTCTAAATCTACAGCAGCCAAATCAACACAAGCTGGAATGACATACAAATTCTCTTTTACTTGAATCAACTCAAGTTTGGCATTTCCTCTTAAGGCATCATAAATTGACACTTTAAATTCACTTACTCCTTAAGATTGAGTTAGGTTAGCCTGAGGATCTAAATCACACAAGAGAATCTTTTTGTTTTGGATAGCCAAAGCTGCTCCTAAATTAACTGTTGTAGTGGTCTTAGAGACACCTCCTTTATGATTTGAAATAGCAATAATCATATTACATGTATTTTTTATATTACTTATATTCTCGATTAATCCGATATTATTTACTCACATAAGATTAGCTGTATAATCTTTTTCGTTTTTTCTTCTTCTTAAAGAATAGGTCATCATCATCAGATGGAGATTCATTAACACTTCCCAATATTCCTTTTATGGAATTAAATACTGGCGTTATAAAATCGCTTTGTGAAAATGAAGAATAAACAGGCTCTCTATTATCAGCACCATCTAACTGGAGAACAAATAAGTTTAGATCTTCGCCAATATCTATTCCTTGTTTTAGTGAATAATTTAATCGGTTTAAACCTCTTAGTACACTACCATTAAAACCTCTTTGCTTCGCTGCATCTATTAATTTCAATGGATCAAGTCTAATGTATCTTTCTGGCTTTTTAGAATTCAACATTTGTACGTAGTTTAACAACCTGTCCTCCTTTATAGAATTTGGTAATTCTTTGTAAGGCTTATTTAAAAAATCAACGTAATTAAGAACAAAACCGGTTACATCTCTTTCAAGTGCTCTTCCCTGTTTTATTCTTTGATTTAGATTTAAAAGAGACCTGTGAATATCTCCGTTCCAGTTGAGCTGCTTTGCTTTATCCAAAATTTGATTCTTATCAAGAGGATACCTTTCTTCTTTATAACCAAATTGAATAAAATTGATCAGCTTTAATAACTTTTTCTCTTTTTCAGCATCAGTTAGCTGATAGTACTTTTTATTAGAAATTCTTTTAGATTCTGATGTCGCAATATGATTATATTTTACATTAGAATCTCCATTTTTAATTTCGTCTTGATATTTATAAGTTTGCTCTTCTGGACGATTGTATTGAAACATTTCATCAAACAATTTCTCACAACCGATAATGAATCGTTCTCTATTAAACCCACCTCTTACTGCACCCGACTTTGTAGATCGATGATTGGTTTTCGGTGATAATTTCAGTTTATTATCCACCGATTTTCTCCCCACTATAAAATGAACATGAGTGTTTAACTCTGGCTTGATATCTCCAACTTTGTTTTTCCCCTCAATTACCTCCTGATCTGTTCCTTTATAATATCTATTGTCTTCTAACTTTCCGAACCAATTGATATTATCAATGGTTAAGCCTTCCTTACTAAAATTGGCTGCATAAAGCTTAAATACTTCACGGACGTAATTCTTAATTTTTGCTTTATCGTTATTGAGAAAAGCCAGTTCTTCTTGTGAGAAGTTAATTGAACCCGAGTAAAACTTTGCATCATTTTTCCCTAGCCCTTTTTTACGAGAATCAATTTCTGTTTTTACAACATGACCAGGCACCATATCGTTCCGTTGATTAAAAAAGAACTCTTTATCTATCCCTTTATCTTGATCTTCTTTTTCCAGGTACGTAACCATTGGAGAGCAACTAGAAGTGTTCGTCGCCGATCCACTGGGGCTATCAAATTTAATAACTGCCATATTTCTCAATTATTTGTTTACAATGCTCCATATCCTCTTTTCGATACGACACTGTACCTCGATTCATAATTAACTGAGAAATTGCCATGACAACAATCGACAACTTCTCTAATTTTTTTTCAGTATTTTTTCTTTCGCTATCTTCAATCTTTTTCCGATCAATAGAAAACTGCAATTGCTTATTGACACCATCACGAAGACTATTTATTACCCCACTTAATTTTTCTCCTAGTTCAACATAGGCTTTATTGTAATCTTTTCGGCTCAATGATTGACCAATCATATCTCCAAGTCTACGCTCCAGAATTATCATGTCATTTAGGATAGGATCAAGCTTCTTCTCTTCTTGTGTTCTGATAAAACGAACCACCTGGTCGACTCTTTTGGTAAGTTTTTTAATCTCTTCGGAAGGAGATAAATATGGCTCCAGTGGACTTATTCCTGATTTAGAAAAGTAGTCAATACACGCATTGATAAAATCTACTTGTGAGACTCCATTTTTCTTAGCTAGCTTTTTAAGCATATCTCTCTGTGGTAATCCAATATTAGTTGTAGTTAATGAACTCATAATATATTGTCACATTAAAATTATTACTGATTTACTGTAGGTTATGAAGTTTTCAATATCACAACAAGCACCTTGTAATACATAGCTCCTTTTTCACATCAGTGAGAACCAACTCTTTACAGAATGTACAAGTCTAAAAACAGGACTTTGTCCCGTTTCTACTTGCTTTTCTTAACTTCAATATTTCCTTTCTTCTGAATTATATAATACTCCCTAGAATTCGATCTATGATCCTTACCATTCTTCGCTGGATTAAATGCATAATTTCGGAGTTCGCAATACAATTTCAATTTTACTTTTGATTCCCTACTTCCTATCTCCTTCCCATTCGATTCAGAAACATAATTTTCAAAGGAGGCCTCAAATTCTACTCTATAAATGCGTTCTCCAAATTCGTATAATTCGAAAAATTCATCTGCCCACTCCAAAAAGTCTTCTCCAATTTTATCCTTCATAAGTTTAATTTTAACATCAGGGACCTTTGCTTCAATTAGTCCATATTCTAGATAAGTCTTGAGGCATTGCATCATTAAGTTGTAAAACTTATTTCGCTGAGCATATGGTTCTTGATTAGAAAAAAAATCATAACCAAATTCTGAAGCAGGCGTTATTCTTTTATGATCATAGTAATCTGAAAAATAAATCCCAAAGGCTCTCCGATCCTTTGACTTATGAGATAAATCAAAGAAATCATTCGTAGACAGATAAAATTTAATTGACTGATCTTCTGGAAGAATTCTCGCATCATGATAACGATTTCTTAAGTTAAAGCGACCAGTTATTTTTGCAAACAAATCTTCGAGATTGAATCCTTTAGGCACATCATCTATAACAATAAGTCTTGTTTTATCTGTTACCCGGCTAAAACCAGTATCCTTCTTAACAAGTTGTTTATCTTTTCCATCAAATTCTTCTGTTGAAATCATACGACTTAAAGCCGTACCTAAAATGGATTTCCCTGTTCCTCCATCAGCTCGCTTAGAAAACAAACTACTATAATCGAATGCAATAACAGCTCGACTCTTACTTTTCACTAGGTAAGTATGAAAAAGATACCCTAAAGCAGTAATCTTTGAAATCATATGTAGATTCTCTTCAGTTATCATATCTACAGTTTTATAACTTTCAGCATGATATATACTACTTGTATTTTTCAGATATCTTAGAAAATCACAACTATTATCCATAATGTTGATATGAAATCCTGATGGGCTTTTACTGATTTGATAATAATCTTTTTCTATGATGGGGAGAAAGGGAATCTCATGATTTCTCCAAATATAATTTTGAAAATTATCCAACTTATAATCTTGGATTTGATCTTTTGTTACTTTTAAGAATTTACCCTTAAACAAAAATATCTGAGAATGAGGAAAGCCATTATCAAACTCCAACTCCCTCTTTGAATCAATCAAGCTGACAAGTTTTTTATCTGAAAATGATCGTAAACCATTAATAACTACATCTAAGATATCTTCATTTCCATATTCTTTACTGACAATACGAAGTAACTTTTGTACGAATCCTATTGAAATCTCTTCAATCCATGGATTATTAATCTTGATTAGCGTTGGTTTATTGTCATTAAACCTATATTCAAAAATCCCATTAGAGGTAAGAAACTTTGAGATTCGACCTGGTAAAAACTTATATCTTATCTCATTATTTTTAAGTTTCTTTACTGACCAAAACTCATGTTCTTTTTTTAAAACAATATGGTTTGAAAATAAAAATGCCTTATCAATCAAAGAGTCATAATCACTACTTGTATAATGCCTAAAATAATCTGTAACACTTGAGGCTGCAACCTTAGAATATGCATTTTTATTGAACAGTAAATCATTTGGGAGAAGAATCTGCTTGATAAAATCATACTTATTCCATAACTTTTCAACCTCACTTTTAGCATTTTTATCTGACCCAAAACTCACATATAATTCCTTCGACTTAAATATCAATTCGCTAATAATTTCTTCAGGTATTTCTGATAAGTCACATTCAAAACAAATAGCATGATAACCTGATTTTTGCAAATTGATAACATCTCTTTCATCTGAAGTAATTATTAATTCCTTAACTTTTCTGTTAGATCTGAAGTTATAACCAAAAGAAGAAAACTGATTATTACTGAAACAGTGGTAAATTCCTTTTTGAGGTATAATCACCTTCATTAAAGTATCATTATTGATAATTCCATATATGAAATTGTCCTCTGTTGCAGTATGATCGGAATAATAAGAAAGAGAGCAAATGTTATATCTCCTAAGGTCATCTTCAGTTATTCCTTTTCCCCAATATTCTAATTCTGATATAGTAAAATCCTTTACTTCGTATAAACGACCATTCGATCGACTCCTATTTTCTATTGACGAGCATCTTGATTCATCATTATCCAAACTATTTCGATCAAACTGCATACTATTATAGATTTAGATAATCACTCAAAGCTTTCTCAGATATTTTACCATCAGGTCTTAATTTTATTAATCCTTTGTATATCAGCTTCTGTAATGTATTGTAACTAATCTCTAATCTTTTAGCTGCCTCTTTTTTTGTGAAAAATAAAATCTCCTTTTCTTTAACCAGTTTGATTCGGTCATATTTTTCCAAGCTATCAAGGATCAAGTTTTCCAGTTCAATTGGAGTAAGTTGGACAAGTTTCACTTCTTTTAAATCCATATCAGTATTATTTTATAACTTTGAATATTTTAAAAATTCATGCAGAAATATGAAATGTTTTTATTTCTGTGTCATATTTTTATGACACAATTTTAAATATTATTTCTTCTTTCTCAAAAGATTTTTTGACATTTGTTATAAAATTCCGAAAGTTCACTATGAATCAAACCTTAAAACTAATTGAGCAACAGTTAATTAAATTAGGCATATCAAAAAAGGATTTAGCCAGTGAATTAGGCCTATCAAGAGGAGGTCTATATACAATGCTATCGAACTTTGATAATATCAAGCTTAGTTCACTGATGAAACTTAGTGAAGTAATTCAAATTGATACGAGCGATTTACTTTTGGTTCATAACTATAATCCAACTTATGCATTTACTCAGATCTCAAAAGCATCTAAAAAATTAAAACTTAATGAAGTTGAATTAGCTGGCTACCTCGGTACATCAATAGATAATACTACCCAATTCAAGAAAAATAAATCCATAGAATACGAATACACCGAACGCTTTTCTAGACAGACAGAAATACCTCTCGAATTTTTCCTTGAATCTAAAAGTAAGAAAGAGATAGATGTAGAATTATTTATTAAAAATCAAGACTTATTTCTCAATAACGATATCTTAAAAAATTTCTTCGATTACCTTCCTAGGTTTCAAGTAAAACTGTGTTCAATTATAAATGAGAATGTCGAAAAAATTAAAATTCACAATCAACAAAACACATTTTACATTGAAGAGTTGGGGCAAGAGTTAAATGGAACCATAGCAAGTGTCCAAGTTTCAATTTTAATAAAGGGGAATAAAAAACCTATTGTTATTGCATCAAATTTACCAACCAATCCATTTCATATTCTGCATTTCACTCAAGAAATATTTTCGGAAGTTATAAAACAATTTCTTAACGAATACACTTGCAGTCAGGTTGTGTGGGTTTGCAACTATTCAGGAATAGTAGAAAACCAATCTACATATCTAGTAAAGTTTGAAGAAAATTTCAAGAATCCAGAATTCTTTCAAATATATGATTCTGTTCGCAAATTCTCAATAATTAATAAAAGTGAACTGCAGGAATTTTTAAGATGAAAATGATTTAATTAGACTTGTTTTGAACTATATTTAGACTTTATTTTTTATTGAGTATGAGATAATTAAATATAAAAAGGCTAAAAGTCTAAAAATTATTGAATAAAATATGGAAAAAGAAATTAACAAAAATAATTGTTTCACAATTGATTTACATTAATTATATTAACATACTGAAAACCAGTGAAATTATATAGAGGAATAAGGAGACCCTGCAGCTCCACGAGACGATAGTCAAATTAAATCAAATCCGCTCAAAACGCGTAGTTTTGGCGGATTTTTTATATTCAAATTCAATCGAAAAACAAGACATCTTAAAGTGAACTTATATATTCGATTTAATCTTTACTAAAAATCCTGACTAAAGGGGAAAACATTTATTCCTGAATATGAAAGTAAATTGTTATCCTGGTAGGGATGTGAGTCTTTACAATCAACCAACTACTTCCGGAGTAGCATTTTTAATGAAGAGTAAGTATTATAACGTGAGTTCGACGTAAAATTCTATCCACAGAAAGTTATATTTGCGATAGATTTGCATTAAAAATTTGGAAAGAATAGCGGGCTATTTTGAGGAATTTTTAATGTGAAGATGTCGTAAAGAGAACTTTCCATTATGTGCTTGCCTGCTTTCGGCATAAGTTTCCTCAAATCTTCTTGAAATATCCCGATATTCCTGCGAATATTTGAGAAAATTTCTACTCAAAATCAGTGCAAACTGTGAACGAATTTTACCTCGAACTCACGTTATTATAATGCTCACTCTTTTTGACCGTTTAAGGTTCGGGTAGTATAGCCCAAACTGCTTGGGCAGTATGACCCGAACTATTTGGGTAGTGTAGCTCTTTTTTTTCATCACGTAAACTACAATTTAAAGTATCGGCAGGGCTATCCAAATCCACTTTTACTGACTTGCTATTTTACAAGAAGAGGAACACCAAATGGTGCTCCTCTTGTATTTATCCGCTTATAAATTAGGCATCTACATAGCTGTAATATACTAATATACAATTACCTTTATCGCTAGCAGTGCCTGCTTTATGATATTTTATGCATAAGGATTATAATCCTCTTTGAACTTTAATTTTTTAACTTTAGAATCTGTTGTATATGTCTCCGTTATTGTATTTCCGTTATTTACATCGTAGAAAATAACTTTAGAACCATTTCCTTCGTCCAATACAATTCCTAATATGCTACCGTCTCGGCTTACAGCCATATCTTTGATATCTCCTTCAACTGTTAAATGATCATACTCAAAAGCTTCAGTTATCGTATTGAATCGATGAAGACTGTTTCCTTTTGATAAATACACAAATGGAAGGGCAGGATTACATGTATAAACAGAATTGTCATCGAGTTTTCCATCTTCAACTGCTAATTCCAATTCGGCTGTAAATCCACTATAACCCAATGCGAATTTTTGGATAAAGAATGCCCCAGCATCATCTTTTAACACAGCGTAGTTTCGATTTCCACTACTCAAAGAACGAAATGCATCATTGCCAATCCAAATACAATCTTTTTGCAGATTTTCAGGGTCAAATGGAGCACCCGCAGACGCCGTAACTTCTGCGATTGAATATACATCGGGAGACCAGCCTCTTTTTCCATACGTGATATACCTGCGGTTTTTCGAATCGAAAAAGATAATGTTATCGTATCTGGCTTCAGCAGCCACACCAGTAGCATAATAATCGCCGGCAGCAGGTGTTTCCCACCATGCCTCGTCATCAATTACATAACCACCTTTCCCATAAATTTTACCGCCTGCAATAAATGTGGGAACAGATCTAGCCAGGTTGGCAATTATGCTATTTGTAAAAGGTAATTCTACCTGATCCAAACCATGGAACCTCTCCTGAACCGAAGCATTTAATTTCATGGAAAATGCATCAAAAAATCCGCCTCCATTTTCTGTTAAAATAAACATGCTGCTAAAAGGAGTATATGTGCTCCAATAGAATCCAATATTTAATGGTTTCCCATCAAAACTTACCTCTGAGATATTTGTAAAAACATCGGTGTAATAGGTATTGGTTATTTGGGAAATGAAATCCAGTTCTGCTTTTCCATTTTTCTCTTTTAACAATGCCCATCCAGTTGAAAATGGTGTGTCAATAGAGAGGTCAATCATTTTATCTGACTTAACTCCATTCTTGTTATCGACAACAGTAAAAAACAAATCCTGCTTCCCAGGTTGGAAATTAATTAGTACATCCAGGTCACGACTGGTACTAATCGTATCCATATAGAAATCTCTATTTTCATCCTCCAATTTTATTGCCCAGACATAGGACATATCTGCATCAGTTAAGTTGGTACTGATATCCCCGGGAATTACCAAACGTTCTCCAATAATACCCTGAGCTTCATCAGGTATTTGAGATAGGTCCATTTCTGGAAGATCGATATAGTCATAGTTGCCTTCGTCATCCAAACATGACGAAAGGGCTACCATAAGCACCATTGTATATATAAGATATTTTAATGTCTTCATAGTTTTCAATTAATAGTTAAAAGTTTCAGAAATTAAATCACCATTCTCGTCGTAATACAGGCCTCCCGAATCGGTTTCTAACCAATTTTTAAATCCATAAATATGTGCCCATACAATTTCACTAGGATTGTAGTTATAACCACCAATATAGTCGTTATAGCTATCTGATTTGTATTCAATAAGCGGATCGGAACCATCGGTTACACCCCTGTACTGCAGCCACAAAATGGCTTTTTTCTGAGTAAATGGCCCTATAGTTGGATAACCATTATAAAGCTCATATAACCACCAATCTGGTTCAGCAAAATAGTCGTTGTAAGTTATTTTAACAACTGTACTTACACCAGGTGTAAAATTATCACTTGAAATCAGCTCTAAACCAAGCTGATAATCAGTATCCTTCATATCTGCGGTTTTTATCAAGTTGACTGATATTGAACCTTCCGTAGAGTTAGCAGGAATTACCTGTGAAGAAGCATCAATGCTAAAATGTGTCCCTTCAACCGCCGTAGTCAATGAATCCACCACTTTGATTGAGAATAAACGATCGGTTGAAGTCATGTTGCCAAGTGCCATTACGGGTATCTCTAATGTTTTTTCATTGACCGATTCGTCCTCGAATAAGAAAGTAAATGAAGTTTGTAACACTTCTCCAGACTCTCTTGTCTCCCATCCTTGAATATAAATGTAATCTTGTTCTCCGTAGGTCATAATGTCATTTTCAGTACATGAAATGGCACCAAGGATGAACAGTATCAGGAATAATATATTTTTTATTTTCATTGTAATTAAGTTTTAGTTAGGTATATTTCCAAATTCCAATTCATTATCTGGCAGAGGAAAGATAAAACTCTCGGCTGTTGTTGTAACAGAATGATCATTGTTCATTGCAGGAATTGTTGTAAACCCTAGGCGTTTGTACAAATACATAAGTTGTCCTTCCATATAAGTCTCTTTACGGAATTCCTTCACAATAATATCAAGTAATTCACTCTCTGACAAGCCATTTAAATCATCTTCTATGATTACCTGACGTTGTTCCATTAAACCTTTAATATAAGCTACTGCTTTTGTCTTATCCGTAAAAAGTGAAGCCTCGGCAGCAATGAGCATCATTTCTGAGATTCGAATCAGAGGTACTGTTTTGTAATTCATGAAGTTAAGAGACGATGTACTCTCTGCAGGTTGTTCATATTTTGTGGAAATTGTTAATTCTCCATTCTCATTTTCTTTAAATAGGTATAAGAATCTTATGTCATTGATTCCGGGTCCTGAAGTTGGTTTTTGCCACCAATAAGCAGGAGGAACGGAAACTTCAAATGCATATCCCGCATAATTTGTTGTACCATTACCTGCATGGTATTGGTTATTATCAGGTCCGAACCAGGTACTGTAAAGGCTTTCCAATTTTGTCACATTCAAGGCAGAAACTACTTCATCAAAAAATAACATGTCCTTGTACCTTAAGTCTGGTTCATTTAAGTTTTCAACATTAACCCATTTCCAATCGTACTCATTAATTAACTTTTCTGCATAGATCAGTGCATTGGAACGATCGCCTTTGTTTATGTATACCCTTGCTTTTAATGCCAGTACTGCATAATAATTCATTCGGTATTTTCTATTGTAACTTCCCAGTAGGTTGCCATCGTAAACATGCCCCACAATAGGATCCACCTCAGCTAAAATTGCTTCAGCTTGGTCCAGATCGGCGAAAATATTTTCGTAAACCTTGTCAGCGGTTAAATGCTGATATCTTACGCGTTCGAATGTTTTTACATAAGGAATTTGAGGTTCTTCTCCAGCATTTTGGTAGGCATCGCCAAACATACGTAATAAGTCAAAATGCAAATATGCACGTATAGCTAATGCTTCTGCTTTAATGATTTTATAGTCAGTATCTGCAAACAGGTTGGCTTTGTCATCAATATTGTCTAAAATGATATTGTTGTTGACAATTACATTGTACATGCCTTTCCAAATTTTTGCAATGGTTTGTTTTGTTTCTGGGTTGTCGAATTCTAAACTTCCAAACCCCCAGCCCCAGGTATTATTAATGTTTTGAGCAACTTGTTCAACACCGCCATAAATAAGATGATGCCCATATAAATTATCATCAGTCATATTGATATATACACCGTTCAGGGTTTCATTAAAACCATCGGCGCTGGATATCTGGTCAACAAGATCAATCTCTGTGACCGGTTGTACATCTAACCATTCGTCGCACGCAATGAATGCTTGAGATAGAAGTACTAATGTTATAATTAATATCTTGTTTTTCATGTGTATATTTTTATTATTCTTATTCTTATTCAGAACCACTTTCCTAAATAGTCTTTTCGCTTGAGCGTAAGAAATATTCTGGTTTGTATTCATCATTCGAATGATTAAAAGTTAGCACGTAAAGAAACAGTAAATGAACGAGCATAAGGATAGTCAAATCCACGCTCTCTGCGTACTGTCGACCAATAGAACAGATCACCCATATTGGCAGTCAACCTTAGTGACTCCATTCCCAGCCCTTTAAAATATTTCTTCGGAACATTGTAATTGATATTTACAGAACTAAGGGTTAGCAAATTAAAATCTTCCACAAAACGTGAACTAAGCGGTGTGGTTTCATCTCTAAATCCATATTCAGTGTTATAATTTGATTTAAACTTCACAACATCTCCTGGTTGTTTCCAGGTTTCTTCAAGTACCCTGCGGTCTACATTCCACCTTTTATCAGAATTCTCAATTTTGCTTACCAATGTATAATTATATCGCTGTCCACCAAATTCATACCCAAAGCGAACATCAACATCAAAATTACCATATTCAAAGGTTGTTCCGAAGGTACCCCTTAAGTCAGGGTCTTTGTTACCTACAATTACTTTATCTGTTGGATCCCAAACAAATGTAGTATTCCCATCTTTGTCAAGAAATGCTTCCTGTCCTGTCATCGGATCTATTCCTAAGGAACGAACTGCCCAGATTGCATTTTTCGGCGTTCCTTCCTGATACCTTATCCGGAACTGATGAGAAAGCATTTTTTGCCTATCCCCGCTAGTATCACTAATAGCATCATCAACAGAAAGTCCACCTCTATCGCTAATTTGGTTATATGCTTCCAATGAGTTACTAATGGCTAAAATTTTAGTTCGGCTTTGTGCACCATTGGCATGGATTGTCCACCTCATGCCGTTTTTATTAATAAGATTAGCTCGAAGTGCTAATTCAAAACCTTTATTTTCCATCTCCCCTATATTTTCAGAGAAAGAATCAAACCCTAATGAAGGAGGTGTGGTAACAGGAATTACCATATCGACGGTCTTCTTAACATAGTAGTTAGCTGTTGCACTGAAATTGTTGTTGAAAAGTTTAAACTCAATTCCCAAATCAGTAGATTCGGTGGTTTGCCATTTCAAATTCTCATTTCCAAGTGCAATCAGGTGCGTTCCCAATGCCCTCAAGTACCTTTTGTCGGTATAATAGGTTACCGCATCTTTGGCCTGATAGGAACTGAAATTCGTAGATCCAGTCTGACCATAAGTTGCTTTAAGCCTTAAATGGTTAATCACGTCATTTCCTTTAAGGAACTTTTCGTTATGAATATTCCAACCGATACCTGTACTAAAGAATCCTGCTGTTTTGTCCTTGGAACCAAATTGTGACGAACCGTCCATACGGTAGGTGAAGTCGGCAATATATCTTTCTTTATATGAATAACCAAATAAACCTAAAACACCCGCTAAACGGTTTCTTCCCTCCAATGATACCGGAAGGTTTCCATCACCATGACCCGCAGCATAAGCAGGGTCGGCTTGGTTTTTTGCGGCAAAACCCTGCGCTTTGAAACCTAAAGTACGGTAGGTATCTTCAGTTGCATTAAAAGCAATTGAAGCATTAACAAAATGACCATTAAAATCCTTCATAAAGCTTAATGATGTGTTTGCATAATACCGTTCGGTGGTTGAATGATTGTATTCGTATTCGCCTTTTTCATCGATATCATATCCTTCCCAATAATAGTATGATTGTGGAGATCTAAACCATTCCGTTTTACCTGTATTATAGGTATACGACAAGTTTGACCTTAAGGTGAATGATGGACTTATTCTCCATTCCAAACCAAAGTTATTGTTAATATCGGTATACTTTGATTCATCGATATTTCCAATGCCTGCCTCAAATATTGGATTGTAGTCGTTCCTGAAGTTTCTGGTTACTTTATCAAATCCATCATAGTAAGTGTACCTTTCAATAACATTTCCATTTTCATCATGAACAGGGAAATAAGGTTGCATTCTTGAATAAACACCGAAACTTCCGTATGGAGATTCTTCCGAAATGGTTTTATCCACCGCCAACCTATTCCTAAAAATAAGTTTGTCGCTAGCATTATAGGATAATGTTAAGGCAATTCCCTGGTTTTTACGGGACGATTTTTTCATTACTCCCGGACGATCCTGATAATTTACATCCAGCATATAACGCATGCGGTCATCGCCTCCCATCAGGTTCAATGAATGTTTTTGACCAACTGCATTTCTTAATGGTTGGGATATCCAATCGGTGTCCACACCTTTTTGCACCAAATTATTGATTTCGTTAGACGACCATCTTTTGGCATTAATATAATTCCAGATACCTAATTCATTTTGTACTTCAAATAGTTCTTCAGCATTTAAAAGGTTGTAGGTTCTCAGGTCAGGAAAATTAAAGTCACCACTTACATTGTAGCTTACCTTTAACTCACCTGATTCAGGTTGTTTTGTTTTAATAACAACCACACCATTTGCTGCACGTGAACCATAGATTGCCGTAGCTGCAGCATCTTTGAGGAAAGTTACCGATTCAACCCTGTTAATATCAAGGTCAAAAACTTTTTCCAGAGTTGTTTGGAAATCATCAAGCATAAAAATAGGCAAGTTTGGATCACCAGCAAGATTTACTCTTCCTATACTCTCAACTCCTGGAGTTGAGAATACAGCCTCACCACGAAGTCGAATTTCTGGCAAAGCATTAGGATTCGATCCAAGTTCATTGTTTTCCATAATGTTGAATGATGGATCCAATACACTCAAACTTTTTATGATGTTATCGGTTCCAACTGATCTGATTTCTTCAGCTTTGTAAGTTGAGGCTGTTCCTGTAAAACTTTCGGCTCTCCTTTGTACAATACCAGTTACAACTACCTCTTCAACTGTTTCCATGGAAGACTCCATTGTTACATTAAGTCCCGTCTGACCAGTATATACTACCTCCTTGGTATTCATACCAACAAATGAGAACACCAAAGTAGTTCCTTCCTCAACAGAAATTTTGAATATTCCATCTATATCGGTTATTGTACCACTATAAGATCCTTTAATAATTACTGATACACCAGGTAGAGGCTCTCCCTCTTTGTCGGTTACTTTTCCTTTGATGGATTTTTGTTGTTGTCCATCTACCGGAACAGTTATTGGTTCTATATAAGAAACAATTACCAGATCATCTTCTGTAGTATATTCTAATGGCAAGTCTTTAAGAAGTGTATTTAAACACTCTTCTAGAGTTACAGACTGCAAATCTACAGACACTTTGTATCCTTCTACATCATCAAATGAGAATACAAAATCGTAATTAGACAACTCCTCTACTTTTTCCAATGCTTCGGAAAGTTTAACCTCCTGCAATTTTAAATTAGAGATAATCATTTGTGAGTTTACACTTGCGTAGGTGGTAATCAAACTCATCAATAGAATCATTTTCAGCACAGCAAGTCTCATCAGCCACTGTCGGTTTTTCTCCTTGTCTCCCAAAGGATAAAAGAGGGTTAAGTTTTTTTTCATAGATTTGTAATAAATATTAAACAATTGCTCATTGCTTCAACAATGAGCGGTTATTTGAGGGGTAGCTCCAACTATCCCTTTTATCTTTTTAGTGAATGAATAGGTTTGTTAACAAGGAACTACAGCTCCAACTATAGCTTCTTCATTTGTTCATTCATAACTCAAACTAGTCCATCCATCTTTTAATTTTTATGCTTATTTGCGACTAAGGCCAGCAACAAGTATAATATTTCCATATATTTCTATTGAGATTCTGCCAGTCTGCTCCAACCTGCTAACAATATTATTAAATTCCAGATCACCATCGGATCGCATTTTAAACCGGTAATCTTTTGCTCTCTGGTTCTGACAGAACACTATAAAATCGCACCACCATTCAAGCTTCAATAGAATATCTTCCAATCGTTCTTTCTGGAAATAGAAATATCCATTTCGCCAAGCAATGTATTTGTTTACATCCACCTTTGATACGGCAAAATTTGTGAGTTTACACTTTCGTCGGTGACAATCAAACTCATTAATAAAATCATTTCAGCACAGCAAGTCTCATCAGCCACTTTCGGTTTTTCTCCCTGTCACAAAAAAGATAAAAGAAGGTTAGGTTTTTTTTCATAAATTTGTATTGAATATTAAACAATTGCTCATTGCTCCAACAATGAACGGTTATTTGAGGGATAGCTCCAACTATCCCTTTTATCTTTTGTGAATAAATAAGTTTGTTAACAAGGAACTACAGCTCCAACTATAGCTTCTTCATTTGTATTCATAACTCCAAACTAATCCATCCATCTTTTAATTTTTATGCTTTTTTGCGACTAACGTCAGCAACAACTATAATATTTCCATTTATTTCTATTGAGATTCTGCCAGTCTGCTCCAACCTGCTAACGATACTCTTAAATTCCAGATCACGATCGGCTCGCATTTTAAACCTATAATCTTTAACCCCC
Source organism: Marinifilum sp. (assembly GCF_965230805.1). Lineage (NCBI taxonomy): Bacteria > Pseudomonadati > Bacteroidota > Bacteroidia > Marinilabiliales > Marinifilaceae > Marinifilum > Marinifilum sp. The sequence continues at coordinate 1,285,140 of NZ_OZ246019.1, forward strand.
TGGTTCTGATAGAACACTTTAAAATCGTACCACCGTTCAAGCTTCAATAGAATATCTTCCAATCGTTCTTTCTGGAAATAGAAATAACCATTTCGCCAGGCAATGTATTTGTTTACATCCACCTTTGACACGGTAAAATTATCTCCTTCCACTATCTGATTGGCGTTCTCACCAGGCTTTAAAAGAATTTCCTTTGAATGCTTTTGATTTAAGGCAACACTTCCCTCAACCAGGGTAATATTCAATTCTTCATTCGGATAAGAACACACATTAAATTCCGTTCCCAACACTTTGGTATATACTCCATTTGTTTTCACGATAAACGGATGGTCGGGCTTTGATTTGACTTCGAAGTAGGCCTCTCCGGTTAGCTCAACAAGTCTCTGTTTTTTATCGAACTGCACAGGATACTTCAATGTCGATTCAGAATTTATAAAAACTTTGGTTCCATCAGACAATAAAATTTGATACTCACCTAAACGTGGCACCTCCAAGATATTGTATTGTTTTGCAAGCTCTGCTTGAGACAAGGCAAGTGCCTCACCTGTATATTGCAACATATTGCACGAATCTGTCTTAATTTTAACACCAGATCGATCGGCTATGATTCGGCTTTCACCATCTTCCAATTTATACTCTGCGCCCGAAGAGGTAATTAAAACAGCTCGTGCATTTCCTTTTTCGATGTTCACCTCTTGTGCCATTTGATCTGAATCATCAACTGTATACACAAAAGTCAAGAGTGTTGAAACAGATGCTACCAACACAATACTTGCAGCAGCCATCCACCTTCCAAGCATATGCTTTTTCCTGTTTAGCTTAGATTCGAACTTGCTCCATTCCAAATTTGTTTTCGGGGCATTGATTTTTTCCAGTTTAAGTCCTGCCTGTTTGTATTTCCTTAATTCCTCGTACAAATCCAACATTTCTTTATTGTCTTGATACTCGTTCAAGAAATCATCTAAGTTCTCCCTTGGAGACCGAAGCACTTGAATTACTACTTCTATTTTATCCTGATCGTAGTTCATTTATATATCAATAATTTGGGTTTTATAACGAAATTGAAAATAACCTAAACTGAAAAAGTGTCAACTTCAATTTTCAGTAAAAATCTTTAAACTCTATAATCAACTCATTTTTGTCCTTTTCACTTTCTTTACTTCATTAAAGCATCAACAAATCCATACTCAAAATTCAATATTGATTTAGCGCCAGATTCTTGATTCTCTTTAATCTTGCTCATCCATTTTTAGCCTGATTACAGTATTTACACAAGAAGATTTGCAGATGGGTGAATGAAAATATAAAAAAAAGTGATTTTTATTTGTAAGAAATGAGAATTGGGATGGAATTCGTGTAACTATGGGTTAATTTTCATACAAAAAAACGATTCGGATTAAAAATACCAAACTCAGAAAGCCCTAATTCAAACACAGAACTAGTGTAAAGAATGCTAATTCCCCGAACTAATTTTTTGACCTATTTTCCTTTCTACTGCGTTAAGCTTTTTCGCCGTAGCTACGGCTATGCCTGTAAACCTTGCCTTGTAAAAAGAAAAATATTTTCAAAAACTTTAATTCGTTTTATTAACACTCTTCACACTAGTCATTTTTATTTAAAACAAATACACAAAGTTGGTAAGTAAAATTTATGTGCATTCGTGCATATTTTCCGATCAATTCTTATACAATTAGACTTTTCTTAAATAGAAAAAAAGCAGCAATGAGTCTTTGTCCAGATCGTTTCTTAATCGTTTTAAAGAATTCTTTACATGAGTCTTAATGGTATTTACCGAAAGGTTTAAGTCTTTAGCAGCCTCTTTGTAGCTAAGATTTTCGATAAAGCATTTGGTAAACACTTTACGCCCTTGTTCAGGCAACTGTTCTATGGCCTTCATAATATCTGCCATAATCAAATCATAGTCCTTGTATTCATCACTTTCTTCCAGAAATTGCTTGGCTCTATCAAGGTATTTTTGTTCCACATCTTGTTTCCTCAAGTGATTTATACACTTGTTTTTTACAACCCGGTACAGAAATGATAATAGAGAATAAGAAATATCCAATTTATTTCTTCTGTTCCAGATCTCTTCGTAGGAGTCGTTCACCAGATCTTTTGCCAATTCATTATCGTTTACAATGCTATAGGCATAATAATACAAACTGTTGTAGTTTTCCTTAAACAGTTGCTCAAAGTTATTTCTATTTAGCTGAAATCTAGACAAAGGGGCAAATGGTTAGTTTTAGAAATATCAAAATAAAAAGAAAAATCTGAAATGGTTGAATGAGATTGTTTATTTTTTGAGCCTAATTATAAAATTTGATGGATATTCTATAAATGCTCACCCAAATTAAGAATCTAAACCCACAACCGTAACTGGATGTAAAAACCTGAGCTTTTTACGTTAATGCCTGAGCTTTTAACATTAAAACGTGAACCTGGAACGTTAAAAGCTGAGGTTTTAATGCTACAAGCTTAAGTTTTGATGTTTTTTGCTGTCCTTTTAGCTAAGAAAAGCATGGTATTGCATTAAAAGATGAGCTATTAACGTTCAAAGTTCAGGTAGAAACGTTCAAACCTTAGCTTTGAACGTACAAACATCAGTTTTGAACGTAGACACATCAGCTTTTAGCATAGAAAGTTCAGGTTTTATTATTAAAAGCACAAGCAATCACATTAATAAGTCTGTTGATGATATTAAAACCTGAATTGAGAAGCTTAAAAGTTGAAGTGTTAATGATCGCATAGTCCTGTGTAAAGAATAAAACTTGATTAACGTGAGTTCGACGTAAAATTCTATCCACAGAAAGTTATATTTGCGATAGATTTGCATTAAAAATTTGGAAAGAATAGCGAGCTATTTTGAGGAATTTTTAATTTGAAGATGTCGCAAAGAGAACTTTCCATTATGTGTTTGCCTGCTTTAGGCATAAATTTCCTCAAAATCAGATCAAACTGTGAACGAATTTTACGTCGAACTCACGTTATTATAATGCTCACTCTTTTTGACCGTTTAAGATTCGGGTAGTATGACCCGAACTGCTTGGGCAGTATGGCCCGAACTGCTTGGGCAGTATGACCCGAACTACTTGGGCAGTATGACCCGAACTATTTGGGTGGTGTATCTGCCCAGGGCACCAATTTAGATTGATAGTAATTAATCTCTTGAATTTCGAATCTTGTTTTTTGTTTTCCCAAACGAACTTTGTACTCTTCCCATGAATTGCTTTTATCAGTTGACCAGCCCAATTCTGCATAACCCAATAAACGCGGAAAAATCAGATATTCAATATCGTCCATGCATTCAATGGTTTCCGACCAGAGAGGAGCTTCAATACCAATGATATCTTTTTTGTCGATCCCTTCAATATTTCCTTCCAAAGTCCAGTCGTAAGCTTTGTCAACTTCCAAATAACCTGCCCAATGAAGCCCTAGCGGTGAAATTGAATCATACTGCATATCCATATAAGCGCGAGCTGCAGGCGACATCAATATTTTAAGGTTTTGCTTTACTGCTTTTATGGCATTGTCTGGTTTTGTTTGCCAAAACTGAGCAATGGTAGTTTCGTATAATTCGGCTGCAGCAATATCGGCCCAACCCATCACTTTTTTATTGTGAGCGTGAACAATCTTCTGAACCCTTTCTATAAATCTGATGTAATCTTTCTTTTGGGTTGCATGCGATTCGTCGCCACCAATATGAATGTACTCGCCTGGCGTTAAAGCTGCCAATTCACGAATCACATCATCAATAAATTTGTAAGTAATTTCTTTGTTGGTTGCCAAAGAGCTGAAACCAACCTTTGTTCCTGTATATGGCTTACGAGCTTTCCCATCGGCATTTAATTCGGCATAAGCCACCAAAGCCGCATTGGTATGACCCGGCATATCAATTTCGGGGACTACCGTAATAAATCGATCTGCTGCATATTGTACAATCCTTTGGTATTGTTCTTGGGTATAAAAGCCTCCTTCTCCGCCCCCTACTTCGGTTTTTCCTCCTATTTCGGTAAGCTTAGGCCAAGATTTAATCTCAATTCTCCATCCTTGGTCATCCGTCAGGTGCAAATGCAAAACATTCATTTTATAAGCTGCCAGATAATCGATGTATTGCTTCACTTCATCAACATCGAAAAAATGACGAACCACATCCAGCATCGCACCTCGATATGCATATTGGGGATAATCTTCGATTGTACCGCTAGCAATTAGCCAAGGGCCTTTCTGCTTTTCTTGTGCTTCAATTTTAGCTGGCAACAACTGACGAATAGTTTGAATTCCACGGAACAGGCCCTCCGCATTGAATGCCTGTAACGAAATTTTACGAGCATCAATCATTAAGCTGTACCCCTCTTTGCCCAAGTTTTTAAATTTATCGTCGAGAATTAAAGAGATGCCTCGGCTTCCCAACGGTGTTTTGAGTTCCTTGATTTTGGGATGAAAACCAGTTGCCGGCTGAATCATTTCAGCCAAATGATTGGCAACTTTCTTTGCTTCCTCATTTCCTGTTTGGATGTGAATTTGAGTATACCTTGTCCACTCGAAAGAGCTACCAGCAGCTTTAAGCTTTGCAGGTTTCGGAATCAGATTTTCTTTGGCTAAATCCATAGGAATGGGTTCTTTGCAAGACGTATACACCAATCCTATAAATAGTGCAAACATCAATGGTTTTATTTGAATCATAGAGCTGCGTTTTACTTTGTTTCTGTCAATCCGATTCGGACTTTGCATAGAATAAGCTAAGCCGATTTAAGTTTTGAAATTATTCTTTCATCGTTCCAAATTAAGGCTGCGGCTCCTAAGATACCGGCATTTTCGCCCAATTGCGATGGCAGTAATTTAATCTTATCCTTGTAAAGAAACAAGAGGTTATCTTCCATCACTTTTCTAACCGGATCGAATAGTAAATTGCCTGCTTTGGCCAATCCTCCAAACAAGAAAATTGCCTCGGGAGCTGTTACTGATGCAACATTTGCCAAGGCTTCTCCAAGCATTTTACCTGTGTATTTGAATGTTTCCAATGCAACCAAATCACCTTGCTTTGCAGCTTCGGCCACCATTTTTGCATTCAAATCATTAAATGGAATATCGCGTAAAGCACTATCCCCTAAATGCTTTGCCAACAACTTGTACACGGTTCTTTTTACTCCTGTAGCCGATACATAGGTTTCCAAACAACCTTTTCTGCCGCAAGCACACTCTCTTCCACCGGGGCGAACAATTACATGCCCAACTTCACCGGCAAAACCTTCGTATCCATACAACAAATCGCCATTTACAACAATACCACTGCCTAATCCGGTTCCCAAGGTAATTACCATAAAATCGGACATATTTTGGGCTCCACCAAAAATCCTTTCCCCTAAAGCTGCTGCATTGGCATCGTTGGTAACTTTTACCGGAACAGCAAGTTTTTCATTAACCAATTTAGCAATTGGCAGTGTTCCCCGCCATCTTAAGTTTGCAGCATTTTCGATTGTTCCGGTACGATAACTGCCATTCGGTGCACCTATACCTACACCTACAATATCAATAAGCTTATTGGTATGGTTTAATGATTGTTTGATTTCGTTTACCAGATCATTAATATAATCCCCAAAGCTATGCCTTGTTTGCGTAGGAATACTTCCTTCAGCTAATATCTTACCTAAAGAGTCAATACATCCAAATGCAGTATTCGTTCCTCCAATATCTATTCCTATTGCTATTTCAGTCATTCTCAGGTTCTATCTTTTTCGTTTTACTTGCAAAGCCAGTCAGCCTATAATACCTCTAAAAATCGGATCGAAGAGATACTCCTCTCCGATCCTACTATACATTCTTAAATCTTTAGAAAGGATTCTCTTCCACAGCTCGTTCCAGGTCTTTAGCCATGTCAACAAACTCGTTTGCAGACATTTGTTTCATGTATACCAAACCGTGAGTTGCTCTAACCAATGGATTATTGTTCTCGTAGAAGAAGTTTTTGCCCAGTAAAAGTTGAATTTGCTTTAATTGCTGCACCCATACTTTTTGAGTTAGCTCATTGAACTTCCCATCGTACTCGTAACTTGGAAAGGAAGCATTTACCTGACTCATGTAACATTCGGTAAACGAATTTTCAAGCACATCGAGGGCATTTAAGGATACAGGAACAATATAATCGGCATCAGCCGAGTGATATTTAAACCAAACATTTCGGTACCCGATAATTCTTAATTTCGAAAGATCTTCTTCTTCTCCCCACTCTTTTACAGCTCCTGCAATTGCCTGCAATACTTTGTAATGGGTATCAGGTCCACTTCCTTCAGGATCCATAGCCAAACTGATGGTTGTGGGCTTGTACTTTCTGAATTCTTCCAGAACAGGAAGCATATCTCTATTCTTTTCGGGCAGTTCTGTAAAGATATCTCCTTTATAGAATCCCAATCGCAAGTGATGGACATTGCGAACCGGAATTCCAAAGTGAGCCCACACCAATTCCTCCTCGAACTCCCGTACCATTCCTTTCATTTTCTGAACCTCAGCTGAGTTCTTTCCGCCATCATAAGAATTTTCCAATTCATCAATTACACTAGCAATCACTTCAATTAAATGATTCTTATCCTGAACTTTCCAGATACCAACAAGCGAACGAATTACACGGTGGCACAAACCTCTACGCTTCCCTTTTTCGTTTCTGCCGGCAACCGAATTCAAGAAATGAGATACATCCTTATCCCATTTTTTGCTATAACCTAGTTCAAAGAAATCAGGATACTCAAGCATTTGAATTTCACCTTTGGCAATAAATTCCTGACATTCTTTTAAAACGCCAATAATAAAACGATTTGTAACAGCAGTAAAACCAGAGGTCAATACCGAAAAGTGAATTTCGTTACTAGCCGAACGCATCTGACGATTTGTATAAGGCATAATTCCCAGCATGATATCATCGTGGTGGGGGCCTGTATGATAAATTACCTCGTCAGTATCAGCTTTCATCCCTTTTTCAAGCTTTACTTTTATTGAATCAATTACCGATTGTACCGTTCCTTCGTTCAGATTTGGAATTAAGCTGGTATATGGGTCGGTCTTAAGATCTTGCATGGTAAGATGGTGACCATATTTATTGATTTTCTGACACAAATCGATAATCGCTTTCTCCGTTTTGGTATGTGTCCATTCACCAGTTCTGTAGTACTGATTTACGCTATCGGTAAGCTTACAAGCAGCTCCTGTTGTTAAATAAAAACGACTGTTTTTCTGACGCTGAAGTACCGAGGCTGGATACACTGCATCCGGCTCGCTTTCCAATGAGCCTTTTACGATATCCGCTTTGGCTTCACCAGCTGCAAATATGATTGAAACAGCATTAGGATCGTGGGTAATGGTATCCAATCCAATCGTAATCACCAATCGGTTTCTTGATACCTCGATTCCTCCCAAATCACCCGCTGCAACCGCCTGTGTTTCGAAATTTGTTTTGGTTAATCTTGTGGTGGAATAGTGATCCGACCCACGGGTATTAAAGGCAATGTGACCATCAGGTCCAATTCCGCCAAGAAAGAATCCAATTCCTCCTTTTTCGCGTATTTTCTGTTCGTATTGCGTACACCAATTGTCAATCATAAAGATTGATTCTTGCTGCATTTTTTCATCATCGCTGCTTGCTTCACGGTAACGAAGCGACAGATCGATATTGTAATCAGGGAAAATTTCCAGAAAGGTTTTGTTGTCTGCCAAAGGAATCTCATCCGAGTTAATCAGCAAAGCATTTTCTTTCTTTAAGCCAAATCCTTCGATGTAATACTTCATCACATAGTTGTAAAAACTATTGTGCTGACGTGGGTCGATAGGATAGAACTCGTCGATTTGCACAAACTGTAATCCACTTAAATCTGGCTTAGCCATATTGCCTAATCCATACTGCTTTCGAATTTCAATTCCTTTTTTATTGTCCCAATTCTCAAGCAAGAATTGGGTGTATTTGATAAAATATTCGGGAGTCTTACCCGTAGGTAAACTGATTACTCCCTGAGGGTTCTGCTCCGCCCATTCTAGAAATCGAAGCGATGTAATTAAACCTAATTTAGGAAAGTTATCAACCGTTAGGTAAGGGATTTTAGTTGACATTTCCTGCACTCCTGATAATTCATAGAATGCTTGCTCTACTCGTGATTCGAATCTTTTTTCCATTTCTCTCTATAAAATCTATTTCGGTTGAATCTCCACCACACAAGGAGAAAACGACTTGTTATCTATGAGTTAGCTATAGCTTTTAAAGAATTTACTAAGGCACTACTGTTTGGTTCCAATATTGTTTGCTACAAATTTCCAGGATCTTATTTTGTATCCTTTTAATGCGTAAAACAGAATAAACAAGTAACAGGGAACCATAATCCAATAGGCTTGTTGAGTTGAGAATACGTCTGATAAACCACCCCACAGTAATGGTATGATTGCACCACCCGAGATTGCCATGATTAACAAGGCCGATCCGGTACTGATAAAACTGCCAAGTCCTGATAAAGCCAAAGGCCAAATTGCCGGCCACACCAAAGCATTCGACAATCCAAATAATGCCACAAAAATCACAGAAGTTAAACCTGACGTAAAAATTGCTCCTATAGCGAAAATCAAACCTAAAATTGCTGATGCCTTTAGAGCAAAACGTTGGCTAATTACAGTAGGAATTAGTGCAACACCTAACAAGTAACCCACAACCATTGTTACCATTGTATATGAAGTAAAGGCTTTTGCGGTATTTAGCTCAATCCCCAAGGATAATCCGTAGTTGATAATTGTATCGCCAGCTATCACCTCGGCTCCTACATAAAAGAACAATGCCAATACACCTAAAATCAGATGAGGAAAATCCAGAATACTTTTCTTTACCCTTGCATTCTCTTCAAGCTCTGACTCCTCTTTTTCAGTATCAATTTCAGGCAGAGGAGCCAAACGAACCCCTATTCCCATTATAATTAAAACGGCTGTCATTACCAAGTATGGATTAATTACTCTGGCAGCCAAAGAATCCAGTGCTGCAATTTTTGCTGTAGCATCCAATGTCTTTAAGCTTTCAACAAAAGCATCACCATCATTTAAAATGTAGTAAGCTAAGATAAGTGGAGCCATTGCCCCTGCAAATTTGTTACAAATTCCAAGGATACTGATTCTTCGAGCGGCACTTTCTTTAGGACCAATTATGGTTACATATGGGTTCGATGCAGTTTGCAACAAAGCCAAACCTGTTCCCATTACAAATAATCCGGTAAGGAAAATCTCAAAAGTTCGTGCCATAGCAGCAGGAATAAAAATAATCGTTCCTATGGCCATCACCCACAAACCAATCATCATCCCATTTTTAAAGCCCGTTCTTTTCAGCACCCAAGCTGAGGGCAAAGCCATAATTGTATATGCGATATAAAAGGAAAACGCTACAAAAAGGGCTTGAAAGTCTGATAATTCGCAGGCTATTTTTAAGTAAGGAATTAGAATTCCATTCAGCCATGTTACAAAACCAAATATAAAGAAGAGGGCACCAATTATAATCATTGGTAAAATGAAGCTTTTAAATGAAGTTTGAGAAGTATTCATTTTTTAATTTTTTTAGTTCTTGAATTCATCTGTCTTTTTTTCATTGGCATGATATGCTTTTAAGATAAAGGATATCTATTTCCACAATTGATTTGGATACTCCCCTGCTTCAATTAATGCTTTAATTGCCCGAACTGCCTTTTCCTTATCCTCTTTGTATGTTACTCCAAACCATTGTGAGTTGGAACTTAACACCTTAAACTGTATGGCATTTGTTTCAATTAGCGATGTCACAACTGAAGGAATGTAGAATTCTGATTTTAGTTCATTTCCTTTTTCTGTAATAAAACTCTTAAACTGTGAACTTATGTGGTCGAAAACATTTGGAGTAAAGCCCCAAAAGTTCATCGATACAGTTGCATCTTCAGGCAATGAATACCATCTGTTATTTTCCAAATAAGCGATATGTTCAGGTAATTTCTCGATATGTGTTCTTTCCACAACATTCACCAGATGCTCGTGCTCATCTGCTTTACAAATGCCTCTTGAAACCGATCCATTTTCAGAAATTGTATTCTTTAATAAATAGCCAAGCATACAGTTCTCCTTTTCAGTTGCTCCATTTAAAAGAAAATCAGCCATTGTATGAAAAGCATTGGCTCCATAAAAATCATCTGCATTAATTACTGCAAACGGTTCTTTAATAACATCTTTTGCCATTAAAACAGCATGAGCTGTTCCCCAGGGCTTTTCTCTATCTTCACGATATGTTGTTCCCTCAGGCACCTTAAAAATTTCCTGATTTACAAATTGCAGTTCAATCCTACCATCCAGCTTGCTTACGAATCGTCTTTTAAAATCTTCCTCGAATTGTTCACGAATTACAAAAACAATTTTCCCAAATCCTGCTTTTATTGCATCATAAATAGAATAATCAATAATTGTCTCACCTGATGGCCCTATGGGATCAACCTGTTTTAAACCACCATAGCGGCTTCCCATACCTGCTGCAAGTACTAATAATGTCGGCTTCATGTTGTTATTTTTTTAGTATTAATTATCCAATTGTCTATCATTAAAAAATTGATTCCCGCCCCACACTACTACTACAATTACATGTTAAACCAAAATTTAACAAAGCGGGAATCAATTATTTCTTATATCAATCCAAATTTAACGCGATTCTCATCACATTTGCCATTGTTCCCATTAAGGCAGCATTATCCAGCAAATCGGAACAAACAATCTCTGTTTCTGAACTTATCCTCCTCATAGCATATTTATTCATTGACATGCGTACCGGGTCAAGAACATATTTTCCGGTATGTGCCATTCTACCTCCTATAATTACCATTTCAGGATTCAACAAGTGAATCAGAGTTACCAAACCTTTTCCCAAATATTCACAAATCTGGTTCAATTGATCTATTGCGAATTGATCTTCGGCCTTTATCGCTTCAACAACAGATCTAAGATCTATCTTCTTTCCTTCTTTTTGATACTGTGCAAGTATTGTTGGTTGGCCTTTTTCCATGGCCTTTTTCACATTTTGCACTAAAACCTTTCCGGATGTAAGGGTTTCCAGACATCCTATTTTTCCGCAATGACAAAGCTCTCCGTTCGGTTCGATAGGAATATGCCCAAACTCACCCGCAAATCCATTTTTTCCGGAATGAAGTTCACCATTCAAAATCATACCAAGACCAATTCCATTAGTCAAATTCAAACAAAGAACATTTTCTTTATCAATTGCTTTTCCAAAAGCTTTCTCACCCAATGCCATAATCCTGGCATCATTATCCAGTAATACATTCAGGCCTATTCGTTCAGCTAAATAATTGGCCAAGCCATTTGCGGCTACCGACAAGTGGGTATAGCTTAATCCTAGCTTAGCATCTACCAAACCCGGAATCGAAACACCAATGGAAAGATACCTCTCTTTAGGAACATCTAATTTTGAGATCAGCATTTCTATCATTTCTACTAAGGCAAGCAAATACTCTTCGCTATCTTCCAAATCAAAATACTTAATTTCCTCCTTTTGTATCTGATTATTTGACAAATCAAAGACCGCCAGATTTAAGGTGTGTAAATTAATTTCTACACCTATTACATACTGATAGTCTGGATTAATACAAAAAAGATTCGGGCGTCGCCCACCTATCGATTCACCAACGCCACTATCCAAGAGCATCCCATATCCAATTAAATCATCAACCAATGAAGCTACCAATGGCTGACTAATATGAACTGCTTTTACGATTCCGGCTATTGATGTAGCATCATTATAATATAGGTGACGAACAATTTTACGATACTGTTCCTGCTTTCTCTTTACAGAATTAGCAACACCCTCCAGGTTCTTCTCATAGAAAAATTGTATACTCAATTGTCTCTCTTCTAATTAGTATCTTGTATTACCACCACAAATTTATAATATTCTTTCTTTTAAAAGAGCACTTTTATAATTTTTTTTAAAAGATCTTTACTATAAGGCCACTTTTTTAAGGTCATCATTTATAAACATTTGTAGAATAATTGGCATAAGAGTAAAAAAGATGAGGCATATGCACAAAAAGAAAAAGGGTCTAAACCAGACCCTTAATCAAAGAAAACCAATTAATTATGCTATTAAAACCAAAATCCCGGGACACCACTCCCAATTTTTGGGAAACCATTAAAAATGATTTCGTCTGTACATTTACAATCCATAGACCAAAAAAACTTTCCTTCTGTATTTCAGTCTATTAATCTATTTCTGTTTTTTTTAGAAAAGATTAAAGTGTCCGTTTGTATCACATTTCATGTACGCATACGAACAAAAGTCACACATTTTTACCCTACTCATTAACTAATTGTAGGTTTGATCACCCGAACTGCTTTTCCCATGAATCCATATTTCTCCATTGCGCAGATATAATTTCCTGTCTCCTCTTTTATTGCCAGCCCTTAAACTCCCGGAAGATGCAATCAAGTCAAAACTAAGTTGATCAGGATCATTTTTCAATAGCATATCAACATTCCCCGAGGTAGTGCGAAAGTATGATTCTCCAAGTAATACTATATTATGAGCCTGAATATCACCTGAGGTTGCAGTAAGGTGCAAGTAAACCTTAGAATTATCCATTTCCAGATTTCCGGAACTAGACACATTCTTTAACCTTCCCACCAAGTGATCAATTTCCAAATCGCCTGATGTGGTTTCGGAAACCACATCTCCCTCTACATAACTGAACTCGATATCACCGGATGACGCCCGAGTTTTTATATTCCCTACAATCTCCTTTAATTCCTGGTTACCTGATGTAGATTCAATTTCTAAATTTCCAACCAATTTTCTCACCAAAATTTCCCCTGATGAAGTAGAAACATTTAAATCTCCTTTTATATTAAAAGCATTAATGTCACCAGAGCTTGCGCTCAAAAACGTATACTTTGCATTCAATCCTTCACATGATATATCTCCGGAAGAATTTTTCACTTTAACATGAACATTTGATGGAACAGTAAATCGAAGTTCAGATTCAATTCTTCCACTAAAAGAAAATGGAGAATAAACCCAAACGCTCAGCAAATCATTATTTACACTGTATCTTATCTCAAATTTCTTATTTCTTTTAAATGATGATCCTTTAATAATACCATCAAACTTTACATTATCTCTGTTTGTACCTACAATCTCAACATCGCAAAAAGAACCCTTCACTTCAATTTTACTGATCCCTTCAAAATTTTTGTGCTCTTCTGCATAAGTAGTTTGTGAAAATGAACTCACAGAATAAATCATCAACAAACTAATTAGCAATAATTGCCTCAAGCTTTTATTTGTTTTCATTTCTAATATGATTTTATGGAATGATTGATTAAATTCAAGAATACATATTCTTAGACGCTTGAATATGATGAATAGTTACATAGAGGCTATTCTCAATATCAAGAATTAGATCACTATTTAGATCCTTTTTAAATTAATTACTATATTTGCCCTCGCTAAATTGTAAAATATGAATTCAAATACAGATCAAAAGAACAAACTTCAAACAACCAAAATACTTGAAAACAATGAAATATCTCCTGGTGTATATGTTTTAAAATTCAAAAAAATTAAAGAGTTTAAAGCAGGTCAATATGTTGGATTAACAACCGACCTAAGCGTAACTCCAAGACTATATACCATTGCAAGTGGTATTAACCAGGATGAAGTTCATATTCTATATAATTTAAAGGACGATGGTTGGCTTACTCCTAGATTAAGCGAAATTAAGCCTGGTACAGAATTATTCGTTACCGATCCTGAGGGAGATTTTATTGATGATCAATCACCAGCTTGGTGGATTGCCTCAGGAACAGGAATTGCGCCATTTTCTTCTATGTTTCGTTCTGGCTTGAAAAAGGACAAGCTTTTGATTCATGGTGGAAGATTTGCACACTCTTTTTACTTCGAAAAAGAGTTTCTCCCCGAATTAGGCGATAATTATATTCGCTGTTGTTCACAAGAATCCGGTGAAGGTTTGTATAGTGGAAGATTAACCCGATATTTGCAGGAAACCTCGGAGCTGCCAAAAGATTGTAGATTCTTTTTATGTGGTAGCCCTGAAATGGTTATTGAAGTTCGCGATTTATTAATTCTACGTGGTGTTGAATACAATAAAATTGTGGCTGAAATTTACTTTTAATTTGACTGATACTAAAAGATGGGAAAAGATACTCTATTAGGAAAGAGTCTTGATGAATTAACTCAAGTAGTTAAAGAGTTAGGACTTCCCAAATTCACTTCCAAGCAAATAGCCGATTGGTTGTACAAAAAAGATATCAACGCAATTGATGAAATGACAAATTTATCTTTAAAAGCCAGAACGGCTTTAAAAGAAAAGTATGATTTCGGAACAACTGCATCTACCAAAGTACAAGAATCGGTTGACGGAACAAAAAAATACCTTTACCCAACAAATCATGAAAATAAATTTATCGAGACTGCTTACATTCCCGATAAGGATAGAAATACTTTATGCGTATCATCGCAAGTAGGTTGTAAAATGGGATGCTTGTTTTGCATGACAGGTAAGCAAGGCTTTCAGGGCCAACTTACCAGTGGTGAAATTATTAATCAGATTAGAAGTTTGCCTGAAAGGGAAATGCTAACCAATATTGTATATATGGGTATGGGCGAACCTCTTGATAATGTTCCTGAAGTTCTAAAATCTCTGGAGATTCTGACTTCGGATTACGGCATGGCTATGAGCCCAAGAAGAATTACTGTTTCTACAATTGGAATCATTCCGGGTATGATTGAGTTTCTTGATCATAGCGAATGTCATTTGGCAGTTAGTTTACATACTCCATTCGACGAAGAAAGAAAGAAATTAATGCCGGTTCAGAATGTATATCCAATTAAAGATGTATTGCAAATTATTAAGGATTTTGACTTTGGAAGACAGCGAAGAATATCCTTTGAATATATCATGTTTAAAGGAATAAATGACACCTCCACACATATAAAAGAACTTTGTAGAATTCTTGATGGCATAAAATGCAGAATCAATTTAATTCGCTTTCATCCAATTCCTAACACTCCATTGGATGGATCAGATGATCAAACTATTGAATTTTTTAAAGAGCAACTAAATAAAAAAGGAATTACAACCACCATTCGCCGTTCGCGTGGTTTGGATATATTTGCTGCTTGCGGATTACTTTCAACCAAAGAATTGGTAAAACAGCAACAGGAAAAAGATTTCTAATCAGAAGATTACCAATAATATATCCACAAAAAAAAATCCTGCCAGTAAGCAGGATCTTTAATATCTTATTTTTAGTCCTTTATCTATCGCTAGAAGTACGCACAACCAAGTCAGCTTGCACAACCACCTCTTTTATAGCTTTCGAATCAGGCTTATTTTCCAACTGATCGAATAATAATTTTGCAGCCTCTCGCCCAACTTGTTTAGGGTTCTGATCCATTGTAGAAACAGAAGGCTCCATATAACGAGAACGACGACTATTAGAAAATCCTACAACCGCCACCTCTTCAGGAATTTTAAGTCCTAACTCTTTCGCAGCTGCAATAGCTCCAATTGCCAAATCATCATTAATGGCAAAAAAGGCATCCGGACGATTGGATCTCTTTAATAATTCCAAGACAGCTTTTTTTGCATCCTCAACGGTAAAATCACATCTTGAAATCAAGGTTTCGTCAATTGGTAAACCCTTCTCTTCCAAAGCCATTTTATATCCTCTCATTCGGTTTCTTCCGAAAAGCATATATTCAGGCCCTGTTAAAAAAGAGATACGCTTTGCACCTCCTTCAATTAGGTGCAATACTGCCGAGTGAGCTGCAGCCGCATCATCAGCAACTACTTTTGAAACTTCCAATTCTTTTGATGTTCTATCGAAAAGCACCATTGGCACACCCATATCCTGAATTTTATGAATATGATCGTATGTATTTGTGGCACGAGATAAAGAAAGGATAATTCCATCCATTCTCATATTCAGGAATCCATTCACATTCTTCTCCTCTTTTTCCATATTCTCGTTTGAAGAACTAACGAAAACCTGGTAACCGAACTCATCAGCAACTTGCTCAATTCCTTTCACAACCGATGCATAAAACGAGCTAACAATTTGCGGAACAACAACCCCAATCGTGTTTGACTTCTGAGTTTTCAACGCAACAGCCAATGGATTTGGCTGGTATTTAAGTTCTTTTGCCAACTTCTGAACAGCTTCTCTTGTTTGCAAGCTAATTTCAGGGTTGTTTTTTAAAGCACGAGATACAGTTGAAACAGAAATATTCAGTTTTTCTGCAATGTCTTTAATGGTTACGGGTCGGTTTGCCATAATACAAAATTTAATCTTATTTCAATAAATCAGATAAAAAATCATTAAAATCATGACTTTTATCAGTTTATCCAACATCATACAAAGATAGTATAATTTGGATAGCATGAATATTTAGCAACTGACTTTTTCATTCAAATCCAACAAGTATCTTTAATAATTATTCAAGAATAACATTACACTAACATTTGTTTAAGATCGAAGCAACACAAGCTCATACCATCGCATAACGAATTGAATTCTAACAAGAAAACCAAATTTACATTGTTTTTTGCTATTACATTTAATTTTACGCATCTCTGCTAACAATATCCAACTACTACGAACTGGTAGGGTCTTAATCAATAACTAAAACACATTCAAACCAACTCCATTTTTGAGCGTATCCGGCGAAAAACAACCCAACAAATGATTACAATTTACTCGATTTAATCACCATCAACTTTTCGCATGTCATTTCGTGCATTGAATAAGGAATTCCACCTACTCCAATTCCTGATTCATCCCTTCCTCCAAATGGCATCCAATCCACTCTAAACGCTGTATGATCATTCACCATCACAGTAGAGGCATTAAATTGATTCACTGCGTTTAATGCTTTATCGATATTCGAAGTAAAAACTGCCGACTGAAAAGCCAGCGGTAATGAATTCGATAAATCAATTGCTTCTTGCATTTCACGATAGGCATAAACACAAATAACCGGACCAAAAATCTCATGTTGCGATACTTTCGAGTTCTGACATGGATTTAGAAGAACTGTTGGCTCATAGCAAGTATCTAATATCTTTTTCCCTCCACATAGCAATTGTGCCCCATCAGATATGGCTTCTTTCACCCATGTATCAACCCGCTCTACTTCGTAAGTTTCAATAAGAGGTCCTACTTCCGTTTCCGGATCAAGAGGATCGCCAACTTTTAAGTTTTTAGCAATAGAAACCAACTGCTCACAAAACCTATCTACAATTCCTTCCTGAACAAAAACACGCTGTACCGATACACAAACCTGACCAGCATGGTAAAACCCTCCTTTTGCCAAAGCGGGAATGGCTTCCTCCAAATTTGCATCAGCTTCAACAATTACCGGAGCTGAGCCTCCATGTTCAAGCGCACATCTTGTACCTGGAGCCAATTTCGAACGCAAATTCCAACCTACTTCTGCCGAACCTATAAAGGATAAATAATTCACGCGTTTATCTTCTACCAGATTGCCGGCATTTGTTCTATCACAAATCACAAAATCGACCCAATCCTCAGGCAAACCCGCTTCTTCCATCATCTTCACCAACTCGATGGCCGACATTGGTGTACTGGTAGCTGGTTTAATCAACACAGGGCATCCCACGGCAAAAGCTGGAACAACCTGATGCACTGCCAGATTAAGCGGATGATTAAATGCACTGATACTAAGAACCACGCCTATGGGTTCGCGCATGGTAAATCCCCAACGATTAACAGAAGCAGCAGTTGTTCCCATTGTAATTTGTTCGCCTTTCATCTGTCCGATGTGCTCTATTGCCAATTGCACTCCATTAATGGCACGCAACACTTCCACCTTACTATCCTGATATGGCTTTCCTCCTTCGGCTGCCGCAATTTTCGTTAACTCTTCAACCCGAGTTTGCATGATGGCCTTTGTCTTCTCCAAAATTGCTATTCGTTCAAACGGCTTTAAGCATCGCGCTTTATCCTGAAAAAGTGCATATGCCTTTGCTATTTTTTCCTCGACCTGATTGCTGTCAAGCAAGGGAATTTCTTTTATCAAACTCCCATCAAATGGTGATTTTACTGATATTGTGCTCATTGTGTGTGTTTCATATTTTACCAAAACAAAATACACGTTTTTGTCCTGAATTTAAGCATGAAGCCTGCAAAAGATCAATCCAAACTACTACTTTTGCTGCTCTCAATTTTACCGACTGATAAGAATACACATGAAGAATCTAAATAAAAACCTAAAACATTTACGAATCAGAAAAAGACTATCACAGAATCGCCTGTCAGCCCGAATAGGAGTTGGAGCCTCATCAATCAGCTCCTACGAACAAAGAAAAAGTACCCCAAAAATTTCTACACTTTTAAAATATTCGGATTATTTTAATCGAAATCTGGATGAATTGGTAAAATCGGACATTGAAGAAGAGGAGAGAATTAAAAAGCGAGACACGAAAGGAGAAAACCTTCGAATTCTACCCATATTGGTTGATGAAAAAAACGATGAAATGATTTCATTGGTTCCGGTTAAAGCAGCTGCCGGCTATTTAAACGGACACTCGGATGCCGAATTTATTAGCGAACTGCCAAACTTTAGAATGCCATTTGCCGAGCTTTCGGAAAATAAAACCTACAGGGCTTTCCAAATTGAAGGGGAAAGCATGTTGCCTGTGCCAGCAGGAGCATACATTATTTGCGAATATGTGCAAGATTGGCAACTGATAAAAGACAACACAAGCCACATTGTAGTTACTACCGACGATGGAATTGTTTACAAACGAGTATTGAAAGATTTCAACAACAATCAATTGCTATTAAAGTCCGACAATAAAGAATACTTATCCTTTGAAGTAAGCCTAAACCAAGTGGTTGAGGTATGGAAGGCTTTGGGATTTGTTTCTTTTCAATTGCCATAGCTATTTGCTAAGAATTGAACCACAAAACAAAAAGTAAACCAGCAAATAGCTTTTGGGTGTAATACTGGTTTTAATATAAAATAGCTCTTATCGCTACTGCAATATTTTTTAAGGAAGAATCAACTTAAAAGGCCAAAAGAGTAAAACTGATTTTATGGCAATTCCAGTATAAAAATCAATCTTCTTTTTTCCTAAGGCAACAAGCTGTAGGGTAGCCATCTGTTACTTTCCTGTTATTTTTTTATTTGGAAGTATCAGCGAATCTTTTTTTTTCTACTTTTGACTCCTTGTAATTATTCTAAATAAGAAAACCAATGAACACTCTTGCTTCTTCCAGTAATTTTAAGGGAGTACTGTATGCCATGCTCACTGCATTTTTATGGGGGTTTCTTCCCATTTTTTTAAAAGTGGCATTAAAAGATATCGATCCTGTTAGCATCGTATGGTTTCGTTTTGCTTTTGCTTTTTTAGTGCTGTTCATTTACTATTTAATAAGAGATCGAAAGCAACTGAATATCATTAAGCGCCCTCCACTTATACTAATTATTGCTGCCGTTGCATTAGGGGTTAACTACATTGGTTTTCTGCAAGGATTAAACTACACTAGTCCCAGCAATGCTCAAATCATTATTCAATCGGGGCCAATATTGCTTGCTTTAGTGGGCGTAATCATGTTTAAAGAGCGGTTAAACCTAAAGCAGCTTGCCGGTTTTGGCATTGCCGGCATCGGATTGTTCCTGTTCTATCGCACTCAACTGCAAACATTCATTCACGATACCAATGCTTTTAACCTTGGCTTTTTTTGGGTAGAGCTGGGGGCAGTTACCTGGGTATTATATGCTGTCTTGCAAAAGAAACTGGTGCAAAAACACCCTGCTCAGGCTCTCAATATGGTACTTTATGGAATTCCTGCACTTCTCTACACGCCGATGACCGATTTTTCGGCTTTTCAGGACTTGGACTTTAAAACCTGGGCCATTGTGGTATTTCTTGGAGTGAACACCTTGGTAGCTTATGGCTCTATTGCCTTGGCTTTTAAATACACCGAAGCCTATAAGGTTAGCATTATTGTTACCCTAAATCCAATTATTACGCTAATTAGCATGTCTGTTCTTACTTCCCTTAGGGTAAGCTGGATACAACCCGAAAGCATGACTCTTTATTCGCTGATTGGTGCCATTTTGGTAATTGGCGGTGCAGTTACCGCAGTGTTTTTTTCGCGCGAAAAGAAAAAAAGAGTGCTTGCTGTGCAGAAAGAGGGATAGCAATGATCTCAAATTGTTTTTTGGGAATTGAAAATCCATTTGCTCTATGAGCCCTTATTACAATCAAGACTAGCTGACTTGCTAAACCTCTAAAATTGAATTAGAAATTCATTACTCCTTGAGCCCTGATTGCAAATCAGGACTAGCGGGGTGTTGTGCAACGGTTACTTTTGTTAGCAAACGTTTTATTTATTGGCTTTCCTCGCCTCTTCTTCTTTTAAAAGCCTCTCATAGATTTTTTGTTTTAATTTTTCAGAAAACTGAATACTTCTAAATAGAATAGCTTCAATTTGTATATGATCTTTTTTGAATCTATTTCTTAATTTTTCCAAAATAAGAGTTTCAACTTCTTTCCGTTTGAAACTATATATTTCTCCTATACTATATTGCTCAAAGATTCCATTCATTATTTTTAATACTTCGGGATGAATTCCCTCATTTGTATCATTTTTGTCAGATTGTAGGGTAACTATGTGGTTATTATCTAATGTATAATATCTCATTGCAAAACTATAATGAAAAGATACCCCATTCTTTGCGACGGAATTAATTGAATCACCTCTTACTTGCTGGTAGAATATTTGATCATTCATTGATATAAGAAAGGAGTGAGTATTTGATCTTATCTTGTTTAGCTGAATGGTCAATTTATTACCCCATGAATAAATAGATGTTAATAATAAAAATGTAATTAAAATTATATTTTTCATACTACTAATTTGGTGTCAAGAATGTTTGCTAATGGTAAATTGTATGGTGTCGTAGCGGATACACACCTACCAGGTCCGCTACAAATCTCAATATAGTTTAACTCTCCACCCCATTTGTTTTTCATGCCATTAGAGAAGATTCCAAAATATTGAACAAGATGATATATTTTTTGCATACCCCACTCTCCAACGCACCCTATTGGTAAATTATCAAAAGTAGAGTTTGTACCAGTACACAAATCGTTTTCAGTTATTTCTTTTCTGTCGTATTTATTACAACCTTGCTTGCATTCCTTGTTCTGAATATAATTTAAATCTAACCTATCTTTCATAGTAATCAATAGTTTATCTGGTTGGAAGCGTGGGTAAGAAAGAAAAGCATGTGTTTGGCAGCGAAGGGATGATTGCAGGGATGGGCTGACAAACTTATGCTTTGCGCATTGGGGTTTTTTAGTATTTCGGTCTCTTTTTTTCTCATCAATTTAGCACTATATTTCTGTCTGGGTGGCTGTTGCGTACAACGGCGAATTGTATGAAACGTAGCCGATTGCGAGCTACAAACTTATCAAACGGAGATAAGATACTACACTACAAGTTTGTAAAATCTCGGCTATGTTTTATACAAAATGTTATGGGCTTTTATTTACATTCATTTAGTATCTTTCCAATTAAATTTTCAATGTTTGCATTTATATATGGTATATCATATTGACCTAGATTTTTCCAATATTCATTAGTATATGAAGTTGATTCAGGAAAGGCATAACTTGATGATTTTATTAGCTTGAATTCTTCTTTGCTTATATAACTTCTATTAAAAATATATAATTCATCAATACCTTCTAGTTTTACTGATTTGTTATCTTTTTTATGTTTAAATAATATTAGACGATGCTTTTTCCTTCTCAATATATCTTTTGTAGAAAGTAAGGATAATTTAATATTGGGATAGATTTCCGTAAGTTCGTTGCTTGTTATTTGAGAAGTATAATTAAAAAGTGTTCTTGTTTCGTGTTTTTTTGGTGCAATAAAATCCAAATTTAAAAGAACTGTGCTATCTCCAAAATTTCGTTCAACTATACCTACAACAGAAGAATCCTTTGTTATTTCTATAATATTTTTAGAAATATCTCTAACCTTGTAATTCTTCTTACTTAAAGTTTTAAGAATCGAGCCGTGTACTATTCTTGGTATGCCAGCCAAACGCATCACTATCATATTTGTTCTTTTTTTTTCGGCTTGAACTAAAACATTATTGCAATATGAACGATTCTCAATAATCCTCATTTTTATTTTTTTTTCATTTTTAACAGGAATGTAATATTCAACAATGCCATCCGTAAAATATTTTGGAATGTTATCATCAAGCTCGTAGCTTCTATAATAACCTTTTAACACAATAATTTCCGGCTTACTGGACATCACAATACTCTCTGCTAAAATATGAGTATTCTTAATCATAAAAACAGAATCATTAGCATTTAAATCCTCATAAGAAATTTTAATGCTTTTATAAGATATATGTTGAACAATCAAAGAATCGCATTGAGCAGAATTATCAGCATCTATTTCAATTATTCCATTTAAATCAGATGTTGCAAGTAGATTCCCATTCTCTGATACTACATGTGCAAATAAGATTGGTGAGTGTGTGTCTGTGTCAATTAAAACAGTTTGCCCAAAGCTATAATAATTAATATTATATAGTAGTAAAATACAGAAAATTATTCGCATAATTACAAAAATTTCAAGGGGTCAAATCAATTATTGACTTGACCCCTAAAGATTAATTAATAAGTGTCCCAAATTTTCTTACCAAAGAGATAACCTCGACTACCTTTTTTTCCATCAAACCAACCTTCAATACGAATGATTGAGATACCGCCTTGTACCTTTTTCATTTCATTCTTTGTTAATTCCTGGACTTGGAACATTTCTAAATTTTTCATTTTAAACTAATTTTAAGTTATTAAAAATATTATCGAACCAAAAATAGTTTACTCCACTCTCATTTTTTGATAGTGAGTTTCTATCAAAGTTAAAAAACATTCCTCCTTCAATTTTTTGTTGGTCTTTTTTATCTATTTCATAACAAAATCTAATCTCTAATTTACCATCGAATTCATAAACATATGAACTTCTGCTTTTATCAAAAATATTGGACAGGATGCTCTTTCCTTCAAATAATTAATAACTCGATATAAATGACTTTCTGATATTCCCAACTTGTTTGCAAATTCTTTTGGGGAACCTGTCATCTTCATTTTTATCATCTGGTCTACTCTTTCGTAAAATTCTTTATTCTCAAATTCTTTCATATTAAAGCTAATTATACTTACTGGGTAATTGCCCATAACGGTAAATTGGTCGAGTAGGCAAAGGGAGTTTCACCCTAAGCCTCTCACAGAACCGTACGTGACAGTCTCCCGTCATACGGCTCTTGTTATACAATCGATACCAAATTTAACAAGATAATCCAACTTGCCAATGGTAAAACAGGTAAGGAAATTGTTTCTTTATCCGTTCGTACCACTTAAAGGCTTTGTTTAAACTTGTCTTGTAGCGTTTATACCGCATTCTTGCCCAGCGTATCAAACGATTTCGCAACAACTGAAATACTTTAACTAGTTCTGATTTCCTGAACTTCCCATAGTAATTGACCCACCCCCTTATCATAGGGTTAAGGTATTGGGCAACTCCAACTATGCTTTTGAAGCTCAGTTTCTCTACTTTAATTTCTTCCAGTTTGTCCGCAATCCGTTTTCTCGAACTTATACTTATAGCACAATCAAATCCAAGGAACAGCTTGCCTGTTTTCCTGGACGGGGTTGTGCGGGGCTGAAAAGAGTACCCTAGAAAATCGAACTTCACCAGCTCGTGTTTCTCTCTTCTGCGGTAATCTTTACAATACACAATTTTGGTCTTGTCAGGATGGAGTTCCAACCCACATGACTTCATCCGTGAATCTAGTTGGCCCAGTATAAGCTCCGCTTGTTTCTTGCTACCGCAATGAATAATCGCATCGTCGGCATATCGTGCGAATTTCAGTGTAGGGTCTGTTAGTTCCAGCCATTTGTCCAGTGCGTAATGTAGGTAAAGGTTGGCCAACAGGGGGCTTATCACTCCTCCTTGCGGTGTACCTTTGCCTTGTTTTTGCTCCAACTCCCCTGACTTTAATTGAACAGGCATTTCCAGCCACCTCTCAATGTACATGCAAACCCACTTTTCGGCCACATGCTTTTCTACCGCCACCATCAGCTTGCCATGGTCGATATTGTCAAAGAACCCTTTGATGTCCAAGTCGATTACCCAATCCGTTCGTCTACAGTTTTCTCTTACCGATGACAGTGCCTGATGGGCATTCTTGCTGGGACGATAGCCATACGAATGAGGGCTGAATATCTCCTCCATTCGTGGCTCTATAAAGTCCTTTACAACCTTTTGACCAATCCTGTCCGATATAGTGGGGATGCCCAACTTGCGCATCTTTCCGTCTTTCTTGGGTATTTCAACTTGCTTTACCGGTGGCGGAAAATAACTTCCCGATGACATGCGGTTCCAAAGTTTGTAGAGGTGTTTTGAACGGTTCGCATCAAATTCTTCCATACTTACCGAGTCCACCCCTGCACTTCCTTTGTTCGCTTTTACTTTCTTATAAGCCTGCCAAACCATTTCTCGGCTTACAGGTATCGATTTTGTCTCATACCATAAATTCATCCTCTTTCAAGTTGTTAAATGTTATAAGACGGTATAACCTAACCCCTTCGCTCCTCTTCCATTACGGTCGTATCTTCACTACTACAGGTCAGTCCGTCCCTGCTCCAGCACTTCGTTATTCAACCTTTAGGGTGTTCCTATTGTGTCTTTCGCTTTGCATTGCCAGGCAGGTTCCCGAGTTCCGTAATTGAGCCCAGATAAAAGTCATGCCTCCTGAATGACGCCAACCGCACGGACAGTAAACAGGTTTCTTCCGTACTTATCACTGCATCACATACTTTGCAGTTTTTGATTGAATGTACCCACTTCTCGACACCTCGTCGGAGGTTCACTTTCGTTCATCTCTTTTTTTCAACACCTAATTGTGCTCGCGGCACAACCTTTCCCAAACGCTCAGCACCATGGCTCTTTACCAAAGCACCTTTGGGTGGTTTGAAGCCCCCTCCTGCAAGACGACCCCAGTGGTTCCACCTTACAACTGGTGTCCACCATCTCAATTACAGCATGCAACAGATATTTTGCCGACCGTTGCTTCTCGGCACACTATGAGTAGTGGCAGATTGCGTAGTAATTTCCTGTCAAACCGCTACGCAGTTTGAGCGGGCTACAAACCCTGAAATTAAACACTTTCCCTGCCATTACTTATACAAAATGTGTGTGCCCTGCATGAGCAAGAGCACACTTATCTGTAAGCTCTTGAAAAAGTTTAAATATGCAAATATTTGATCAAACGAGCTAACAATAAGTATGTTAATTTTCCAGAGGGTGCAAGTCCCTTATGTGCCGAGGTGACTCTCGGAAGCATTAGTAAGTCGCAAGGTGGTTTACCGTGAGGTATGCACTGAAGGAAGCGAGACTACAAAATCCGGTACTGACGAACAGGAACCTGATATGAGGCTATGAGGTTGGATAAGGCAGCACATCATGTCGACGTCCTAACTCTTTTTTTAGAGAAACACCAAAGTAGTAGATCAGGCAGGAATTGGAGGAAGGAAAATGCTCTTACCGGGGGATATCTCAGGAACTACGGGTTAGTTGTACTGAGAAGTCAGCAGATACCATATTAGCTATTGGTAACGAGCCATGAATAGAAACCATGGAGGTCTCACAAAATAGTGAAGGGTTGAACGTTAAGTTGTTCCAAATGTTGCAAGGAAGCTTTCTTATGATTCTAGCCTTGCATTAAGCGGAACAGGGAAAAAAAGTAATTAAAATGATTGAGCAAATACTAACAGGCAAGAACTTATTACGAGCCATGTACGGGGTTCAAAAGAACCACGGTTCTGCAGGTGTTGATCATATGCCTGTAACCAAACTTACAGACCTCATGTCGATTAATCGGGATGAGCTGACTGAAAAGGTTCGTACAGGAAAGTATTTGCCCCATGCGATTTTAGGTGTGGAGATTCCAAAAGGGAACGGAAAGATGCGCTTATTGGGTATTCCGACCGTAACCGATCGTTTGCTTCAGCAAGCGGTATTGCAGATAATCACGGCAAAATTCGAGTTTGAATTCTCAGACAATAGTTTTGGATTTCGACCAAAGCGAAGTCTGCATCAGGCAGTCATGAAAGCACAGGGATATATTAACGATGGCTTTCAGCATATTGTAGATATCGACCTGCAAACTTTCTTTGATGAAGTGGATCACTGCTACCTATTGCAGTTACTTTATCGAAAGATAAAATGCAGAGAAACAATGCGCCTGATTCGTAAATGGCTGCGAGCCCCGATTTTAATTGAAGGCAAACTGGTCAAACGAAGAAAAGGAGTACCACAAGGTAGTCCACTAAGTCCTCTTTTGTCCAATATCATGTTGCATGAACTGGACAGAGAACTGGAACTCCAGAACTTACGCTTTGTACGCTATGCGGATGATTTTAGCATTTATTTTAAAACAAAATCGCAAGCCCGACAAGTTGGGAATTCGATTTACAAGTTTTTAAGAGACAAGCTAAAATTAAAAATCAACAGGGAAAAGAGTGGAATTCGCCGACCAGTTCACTTCACCCTTTTAGGGTTTGGCTTTGTACCAACCTACAAGAAAGGGGAACGAGGCAAATATCAATTGGTAGTTTCCAAAAAGAGTTGGAAAAACTTAAAGCAAAAGCTAAAAACCATCACCCGCAAAACGACTCCTATGAGTTTTGAAGAACGTATTCAAAAACTGAAAGAATTACAAAGAGGTTGGGTAAACAACTTCCGAATGGCTAGTATGCTGGTTAAACTTCAAGATGTTGATGGATGGGTTCGTAACAGGCTCAGATATTGTATCTGGCATCATTGGAAAAAGCCTGAACGAAAAAGGAAAAACCTGATTCGTTTAGGAATAGAACAGGGTCAAGCCTATGCATGGTCTCGTTCTCGAATGGGAGGTTGGGCAATTGCTCAAAGTCCAATACTTGGAACTACAATTACTCTTGACCGATTGAAGAAGCGTGGCTACGAATCAATGCTTGACATTTACAAGAAAATTTCCCCACAACTTAACGAACCGCTGTATACGAGACCCGTACGTACAGTGGTGTGAGAGGTTCTCCGCTAGGCTAATGGCCTAGCGGCTGCCTACTCGATTGTGGGTAGTTGATTTTACATACTAATGATAATGAAGGAATTACAGATACCTCCATTATCATTTTGTTAACTTACTTGACAATTTTAACTAATGCTGTTTCAGCATCTCTATTCCAAACTAAATTACTATTATACCACACCTTAATAATATAATTATAGTTGCTACCTATCTCATGTTCACTTCTGATTGTATCTGTTATATCTTCTGATAGCTTTAAATACGTAGTGTCATGGGATAATGGAATGAATAAGGTATAAACACCTCTTTCATTTGAAATAAAATGCAGTGATTCATTGTTCGCCAAGATGCTTTCATCTCCATTATCTAAACAATAAACTTTCAAATCCTCATGCTTATATGAATTAGTAAAAGCAGGATTTAGTAAGTCGTTTCCATTATTGTCTTCAAATGAAAATTCAAGAATTACATCGATCAATGTAGACTGATTCTGTTCATCTTTCTTATCACAGCTTGTAAACATTGTTAGTAGAATATATAAATATAACATATGATATTTCATAACTTAAGGTTTTATGCCGATTATACACTTTTTTCTATATTGAAAATCATATGGCGTGCCGTCAGATGCTGTCACACTACCAATCTCCCAATCATCATACTTAAACCAACCATTGTTGTCTGCACTACCCATTCCAGAACCATTCCACCCCCAGTTCATATGTAAATAATAAGGACCATAGTCATATTCTCGAAATTCATTAGGCGTTCCATAATAATATATCGTGCAATACCTATTTCTTTTATAACCATCACATACCCACGCATGTCCATCTTCATAATGATGGGTCGTCTTCTCAAAAATCCACCAACCACTAGTTGTTGTATAATACGTATGATAACCGTCCATTATTACAGGTCTATTATTTGATATTTCTGTAGCAACAGTGTTTACATTATAGTCAACGTAATTTGCAGAAGAGGAATAACCAAAATCGTTAATTAATGCATTTCTCGCATCAGACATATCTGCACCAGAGCCACTTAGAGTATAGTTCATACTAACTGCTTCGCCAATATCTCTCATTAGTTGTGCGGTTTCATTCGTCCCATATGTATTTGGCATTAAACTCCAATTATAGCTTGACGGGTATTGGTGATATTTCATTACTTGAGCCATAGCTGTTGCAACACAACCAGTTGGCGGTAACGAACCACCAATCCGGTCAAGTAAAGAGTTATACCCCCAACCTTGCCCCCATATTGTAGTAAGCAATGGTCCTTTTTGAATTAATTCAGTACCCCCATCAACTCCAGATGGATTATCGGGATCGTCATCAGGGTATGGTACATCAGGCGGTTTAACTTGGTATGACCATTCCAACTCAACATCATCAGGTATAAGAAGATCATCTAAGTCTTTTAATACTTGTATTTTATCCATTCTATCCGCTATCCAAAAAGCAATAGTAATAGGAATGCTATCTAATTTGAATACACTATTTTCAGAATATCCTAAAATTGGACTTTCCTTTTGAGTACCTGAAATTATCACATAACCTTTAGGGATAAAATTAATAATATACAAAGCTGGGGAACCGTCTTCACTTGGTGCTACGATTATTTCATCTATTTCCCTATCTTGAAAATTAGAATTTAAAGAGGCCGACTTTAACCTTTCACTTTTTCTATTAAATTTATTTCCATTTGAAAAATTTAGTGCGACTTCTGATGCCAATTCTATTGGTACTTCATCAGATGTAGAGTTAATTTGGTTAGGGCTAGTTTCAATTGTAATTTCTTCCTTTTGACACGAAAATAACAAAACGAAAACTGCTACCAAGTAAATTTTTTGTTTAAAAAGTTTTTTCATTTTTTTGATTAAATTAATTATTGCTAAAGATTCATTGCATGTCAGATGGTCAGTCTTAGATTTAACCGGCTATTGGTTTGTTTCAATTACCCACAACTCCTTATTCGCACACTGGTGCACTTATTTTTACTATCTCAGAGTAAAAAGGTGCACAATACACGCAATATTGGTATGTATTGTGCACTTATTTTTGACTCACGATTCCAAATCTAAGAATTATAATCAATATTAGCACGATTCAACAGGTAACAATTCGCATTGGGTTTGTTGAACACGGATCAATGCCATTTTGATGCATCAAAATAAACATATCATACCTTTAGGTCTGGATTATTTACAACAGTATGGCTATTGAAAACAGAACAAAAGAGCTTTGTCGGAGAAAATGACTGTAGAAATTCTCTAGGGGCATTGTTCAAGTGACAATGCCCTATGAAATTCTCTAGGGGCATTGTTCAAAAGACAATGCCCTATGAAATTCTCTAGGGGCATTATTCAAAAGACAACGCCCTATGAAATTCTCTAGGAGCATTGTTCAAGTGACAACGCCCTATGAAATTCTCTAGGAGCGTTGTTCAAAAGGCAACCGCCCTATGAAATTCTCTAGGCACATTGTTCAAAAGACAATGCCCTATGAAATTCCCTAGGGCCATTGTTCAAAAGGAAAAAGGGCTTTTTAAACTTTTAGGGCTTTGTCTTTTGAGAAAAGCGGTTTTTGAAGTTAAAAAAGCGGATTGTCACTTAAACAATGGCTGTATGAATTTTAAAATGGCCATTGTCACTTGAACAATGGCCATTTTGAATTTGATTTTGGCATTGTCAGTCGATAAAAATGCGTTTTTAAATTCAAAAGGCCTTTTTCCTTTCGATCAACGCTCCTAGAGAATTTTAATATGCCATTGCCACTCGAATTAAGGAGCCCAATAAAATTTTTTAATGGCTTGGTTTTTATAATTCATCACCAAAATAAATTTTAGCCTTACAAAACAAAGGATATAACTTAATTTTCACACTCAACTATCCCCTTATTAAATAATAATCGCCCCGAAAAGAAGCAAAGTATTTTTAGTATGAGATCATAAATTTTTTTTAAAAATATATCCCATAACATTTTATCGTTTGTTTAATTTTATTTAGATTAGCAAACGATTTCTCAAATATGACAGCTCATCAAAGCAATTGAATTGCCAAGATTCGAAGATGATCAGAGAATCAAAGAAATAAACAAAACTTAATTAAAATGGAAAAAATCAGAATCCATTATTCATGCGACAGCGCTGAAACAAGCAATACAATTAGCGCTATTCGTACCAAATTCGCCGAACAAGATTGGTCGGAAGATTTAATTCTAAGTAAAATTATATCAGACATTGCAGTTGAGCATCCAATTCTTGAGCAGGCAATTGAAGCGGTACACGGAAACACCTTAAAAGCCAATGTTAGAGCTGAGGACGAGCAAGCAGGAAAAGATTACATCTGCTTGAAAAATTTTATCAGAGCAAATCTTTATGCTCCCGAATTGGAAACGGAAAATGCCGCCAAAGAGCTTTGGAAACTTATTGTAAGTCATAACCCAAAGCTTGACAAACAAAATTACGCCAGACAGATTGAACTAAGCAATTCCCTGGTTGCCAACCTAAAAAGCCCAACTTTTAAACCTTTGGTAGATCTGCTGACCGGTGTTTCTGATCGTGTAGAAAAATTTTCTGCATCAACGGCATCGCTTGAATCGGCTTACCAACAATTGGGTACCATCAAATCAGAAGAGTTGGATTTGCCTGCTCCATCGATACAAAAAGACCAGCTTCGCAATATGATTAACGATAGATTAATGCCTTATCTGGAAAGTGCTGTTGATGCGATTCCTGAAAAGTACGAGGCAACCTATAAAGCCATCTGCGAAAGCATAGAAATAAACAATGAAAAAGCTCGTTCTCGTAAATCCTTAAAAGAAACACTAAAACAGGAAAAAGAGGAGGAAAAAGATAATTAACAATTGATTTTTGCTAAGTCAATTATTTATTTACAACTCAAAAAAGCAGTCGTTTGGCTGCTTTTTTTTATGAAATTGCCGGTACTATAGTGGGTGCATAAAAACCAATTCATCCTAAAAGCTGGTTGGCGGTAAAATCCCACAAGGGTGCTTATATCAGTAATGCCATAAAAACTGTCTCATCCTTAATACAACATTATGTATGTTGCATAAATAAGGTGAGTTCAACGTAAAATAAGTATTAAACATGCTCCCTCGGCTCAATATGAATTGTGGCCACAAATCCATATCGTTTTTTTATCTCTTTTTCTATTTCGGTAGAGATATCGTGTCCTGTTTTTATCGACATATCATGTGGCAACTGAATGTGAAATGTAATTTCGCTATGATCGCCATAATTGTGTACATGAAAATGATGTGGATTTAAAGCATGCGGATATACCTCCTGGCAGGTTTTCTTTAAATCTTCAAGCAACTCTTTGTCGGGACTCTCGCCCAGCAGGGAGTGAATCGAATCGCTGATAATTTCGTAAGCTGCATATCCAATCATCATGGCAACAATCATCCCCAAAGCGCCGTCAACCCACCAAAAATACTTTCCAGCGAATATCCCCAGCAATATCACAAAAGAAGAAATTGCATCGCTTCTATGATGCCAGCCATCCGCTTTTAAAACTTTCGAATTGGTTTTTCGAGCTCCATAAAAAGCAAACTGCGCCAGTGCTTCCTTTACTATTATCGATAGAATCATTACCACAATGGCAAGCGTACCAAATTGCGACGACTCATGATTTCTTAAGGTATGGTATGATTCAATTACAAAATCGAAGGCTACCAAAAGCAGCAGAATCCCAATAATAAAAGCACTAATTAAATCGGCTCTACCATGTCCGAAAGGATGATCCTCGTCGGCCGGTTTCTTAGAAATTTTTGCTCCAATTAAAACGATAAGCGAGCTTAAGCTATCGGATAAAGTATGCCAGGCATCTGCAATAATGGCGATGGAACCACTTACCAATCCTGCCCAATATTTAAGAACAAATAAAATAACATTCCCTGCTATCGAAAGCCAACCTTCGGCTTCTGCCCAATTCGATTTGTTTAGCTCAAACTTCTTCATTTTATCTAATAATGCAGCTCTAAATTAATATTTTTAAACTAAGGTGAGTTCGGTTGCAACCCTGACAAATCAATCATTTAAAAGAATAAAACTGGCATAAAATACTGAATTTACTGTTTTAAGCCAATGGCTAAAGCTAAAAACCACTAGTGTAAAGAATGCTAATTCCCCGAACTAATTTTTTGACCTATTTTCCTTTCTACTGCGTTAAGCTTTTTCGCCGTAGCTACGGCTATGCCTGTAAACCTTGCCTTGTAAAAAGAAAAATATTTTCAAAAACTTTAATTCGTTTTATTAACACTCTTCACACTAGCCTGAATAGCCGGAGCAGTAGCAAGCAAATTATTAAGCATTTAAGCAAAATAACTTCTATCGAACCGAGCTTACACCATACTTCCTTCTACTTTTATCAGTTGCGAAGCTGCTAATTTTGTATTTTTTTTCTTGTCGATATAAAAATCGATTCTACCCAAGGCAATTCCTGCCCAGCCAACCTGGTTGATTATAACCTCTTCTCCATCAAGATTTTTAACACGCTCAGGTTTTTCCAACAAAGTATGAGTGTGGCCTCCTAAAATCACGTCAACCCCTCTGCTTTGCTTGGCAAATTCCATATCACTATCTCCACCAATATTGCTTGTATGCCCCATATGTGATAAGCAAACCACCAAATCGCATTGATTCTCTTCTTTTAAAATTCGCACCATATCTTTAGCCACATCAACAGGGTCGATATAAACAATTGTTTCCCTATTGTGAGCTTCAACATAACCTGTAAGATCGACCCCCAAACCAAATACTCCGATTTTTAGATCTCCTTTTTCAAAAATCTTGTAAGGTGGAATTTTTCC
The DNA here is from genome assembly GCF_965230805.1 of Marinifilum sp. NCBI lineage: Bacteria > Pseudomonadati > Bacteroidota > Bacteroidia > Marinilabiliales > Marinifilaceae > Marinifilum > Marinifilum sp. The sequence goes on from NZ_OZ246019.1 coordinate 1,318,170, forward strand.
TTCGAGATCGGTTCCCGAAAAATCGTAATTGGCATTTAAAAGCGGAAAGTTTAAATGTTTCATTTGCGAAGTAATTCCTTTAATCCCGTTATCGAATTCATGATTTCCAAGATTTCCGGCATCGTAGCCAATTTTGCTCATTAATTTAAACTCTGCTTCCCCCTTAAAGAAATTAAAATATGGAGTTCCCTGATAAACATCTCCACAATCGAAAAGCAAGACATGTTCTTCCTCTTTCCTGATTCTTTTTACCAAAGCATTGATGCGGGTAAAACCTCCCAAGCCTCCGTATTTAGGATCTTTTTTAGGAAATGGCTCAATTCTGCTGTGCAAATCGTTGGTGTGCAACAAGCATATTTTCTGTTTTGATTTTGTAGCTGCAAATAGCGATTTGACTGCCCATCCACTGCTTAAAAAAGCATAAGTTAAAGCCAATTTCTTAACAAATTCTCTTCTATTCCACATTGTAAATCCTCCCATCTTTTTTAGCCGATATTTTCTCACCTTTCTTGTACTTCCGGGTCATATAGCTGATAATTTCAGATCGTAACAACTTGTGCATATGTCGGAAAGTTTCACGATTTTGGAATGCATCAAAACCGCCGCCACCATTCACCAAGTAGTCAACACTTATAACATGATAAATTTTAGCCGGATCAACAGGCTTGCCATCCACCAAAATATCAACAGCTTTTCTGTCTTTTATTCCCATCTTGATATTGCTTACGCCTTCGCCTCCAGAATAAGCAACACGATGCAACAGATTAATCAAATCCTTCCCTTTCATTCCCACAATCACCAACTTGTTCTTGAAAGGCAACATTTCATATACGATTCCTGTTTTTATCTCGCCTTTGGCAAGCGAGCTTCTAATTCCACCCATATTCATTATTACCAAATCAACCGAATGATTCAAATTTTTCTCCTCGCAATATTTATTGCCAATTTCGAACAAGGCATCAGCAATAAAATTGGATAATAAGCCTTCCGGACGATTTACCATTAAATCTGTTTCTGCCATCGAAATGATGGTATTCATTTCCCCATCCAATTTATTTTTATAGGAGCTAATTAAATTGATCAGGCTTGTATCTTTGGCAGCTATTTTATCAAGTTCGGAATTGATTGCATAATGCGATTCTGTTTTACCTGTTGAGAAATTCGTATTTGTAGCACAGGAATGCAACAATAACAATACGATTGCATAACAGATTGATTTGATTAAGTGATTCTTCATAAAATTGCTTTTAGTCTAATGTAGTCAGGTAAAAAGTATAAATATATCCCATTGCTATTACTAAATAATATGAATTCGATTAAAACAATCTTAAATTTTATACCTGTGTTATTCAGAAATCAATTGTAAGCTGCAAGGGTTCCGATTCATCAATTCTATTGGAAACCGTAAGGCCAATTAAGCGAATACTAGTTTTCAACTCTTCCTGATCCAGCAATTCTTCGGCTAGCTGCTGTATCATTGCTTCACCTTCAACAGTTTGCAATAAAGTTCGGCTTCTGGTCTCTTGCTCAAAATTGCTGTATTTTAATTTAAGCGTTAAGGTTCGACCCTTAAAAGCACTTTTTTCCAATCGTAGCACCAAGGATTTGGTAGTGCTTTGCAAGTCTTTCTTAATTTCATTGGTATCGATTAAATCGGATTGATAGGTATGTTCGGTTCCAACCGATTTTCGAATTCGATTCGGATTTACGGGTCTTTCATCAATTCCTCTGGCAATATGATAATAGTACGATCCATTTTTCCCAAACAACCTGCTCAAATCAGTAATACTTTTCTTTTTAAGATCCTTTCCCTTAAAGATTCCTAATTTGTGCATCTTATCAGCGGTAACCTTACCCACTCCAAAAAACTTATCAATCTGTAAATTTTCAATAAAACCTTCCACCTCTTTCGGAGGAATCACAAACAAACCGTTAGGCTTATTTATATCCGAAGCTATTTTTGCCAAAAATTTATTTACTGATATTCCTGCCGAGGCCGTAAGCCCGGTTTCTTCTTTTATTCGCTTCTTAATTTCTTTGGCAATTGTGCTTGCCGATGGCAGGTTTTTCTTGTTGTGGGTAACATCTAAAAAAGCTTCATCAATTGATAGGGGTTCAACCAAATCGGTAAACTCATAAAAAATACTCATGATCCGGTTTGAAACTTCTTTGTAGCGATCGTGCCTGCCTCTCACAAAAATTAATTGAGGACATCTTTTTTTTGCAATTTTTGAAGACATGGCCGAACGAACGCCAAACTTGCGAGCTTCGTAGCTGGCAGCTGCCACAACTCCCCTATCGCCACCACCGCCAACCGCAATGGGTTTATTGCGCAATTGCGGATGATCCAACTGCTCAACCGATGCAAAAAAGGCATCCATATCGATGTGTATAATTTTCCGAACCTCGTTCATGCTTTGCAAATATTTGAATAATCCAGAGTCAATCAAAAATAATCGCATGCATTTTTGTAATTTTACGCCCTATTTTAAATGTGTATACAAGGCAGATTCGAGGTGACTAAAATCAAAGATCTTACATCGGGCAATATACTTTCTCAAATTGTAAAGTTGGCAATACCCATTATTGCCACTTCCTTTGTGCAAATGGCTTACAACATGACCGATATGGCATGGCTTGGACAGGTAGGGAAAGAAACGCTTAGCGCTGTTGGCATGGCTCTTTATCTGGTTTGGTTTGGATCTTCGCTAATGTTTATTCCAAAAATTGGAGCCGAAGTTGGCATTTCACAATCCATTGGCCAAAATCACATTCCCCATGCGCAATCATTCGCAAAGAATACTTTTGCTTTGTCGTTGCTGTTATCTACCGCCTTTGCTGCTCTTGTATGGATTTTTGCAGTACCAATTATTAACTCTTTTAATATTGATAACGAGTTTGTAAATGCTACGGCTGTTGATTATTTAAGATTTGTTGCTTTTGGTATGCCATTTACCTTTACCAACATTGGCATTTCGGGCATTTACAACGGAACCGGAAACACTCGTATTCCTTTTGTAGTAAACACCATTGGCTTGATCATGAATATCATTCTTGATCCGATCCTGATTTTTGGATGGGGAAGCATTCCGGCCTTGGGCGCAAAAGGTGCAGCAATTGCCACTGTTAGTTCGCAAGTATTGGTTTTCCTGATTTTTATTTATCACCTGCATTTTAGGCAAAACCCTTTACACATCAAAAACTATTTTGGTCGAATTCAGAAAAAATTCTTACAACCAATTTTAAAAGTTGGCGGCCCTGTTGCCTTACAGTCGGTATGCTTTGCTTTTTTAGCCATGCTGCTGGCCCGAGTATTAAACGACATTGCCAAAGGAAACGAAATTCCATTTGCTGTTCAATCCATTGGGGCGCAAATCGAAGCCCTTTCCTGGATGACTGCCTCTGGATTCTCAACTGCATTAGGCACATTTACAGGGCAGAATTTTGGTGCCAAAAAATGGGACAGAATTCAAAAAGGATTCTTTATCACGCTTGGCATTGCCGCATTCATAGGTTTAATAAGTACAGTACTGTTTCTTTTTGTTGGAGAATCAATATTTGGGTTGTTCATGAAAAACAGCGAACAAGAAGTAATTCAATTGGGCATTATATATCTTATTATCCTTAGCTTTTCGCAGATTTTTATGTGTATCGAGATAAGCACAACAGGTGCATTTAATGGTATTGGCCGAGCTATTCCTCCCGCCGTTGTTGGTATTATTGGCAATGTATTGCGAATTCCATTCGCCCTATTGTTTAGCTATACCTTATTGGATTTTCTACCCTTGTTTCAAGATTGGATCTCATCGGAATCGGTGCAGGTTACAGGTGTTTGGTGGGGAGTTACCTTTACGAGTATTTTAAAAGGATGCATTTTGTTCTTTTGGTTTTTGATACTATTATACAAACACCCGGAAAATGAGCACCCTTTGCCACTACAAAAATTTTGGATACGCTTAATCCCTTGCCGATTGCGTCAGACATCCATCATCATCAATCAACTCGAAAATGAAGAATTTAAAAAAGGAGCTTAAGCTTACCGAGGATGGTTCGCATACTTTCTACATGCCCGATTTAGATGAGCACTATCATTCTACTCACGGTGCCATACAAGAATCTATGCACATTTTCCTAAACGCAGGATTTCATTTCTCAGAAAAAGATCCCATCCATATTTTAGAAATTGGCTTTGGAACAGGATTAAATTGCTTTTTAACAGTTATAGAAGCAGAAAAACTGAACAGAAAAGTAATCTATCATTCCATTGAGCTTTATCCTTTGGAAGAGGACTTGGTAAAGAACTTAAATTATGCCGATACCGCTGGCGAAGCATCTTTTGCAATGTTTCAAAAATTACATTCTTGCAAATGGAATATAGACGTTCAAATCAATGAAAATTTCACACTTCGCAAACTTCAAGGAGATTTAATTGAATACACTTTTCCTTCGAAATACGATTTGGTGTACTTCGATGCTTTTGCACCCGACGTTCAGCCTGATTTATGGAGTCAGCATGTGTTTGAAAAAATATATCATTCCACCAAACCTGAAGCCATACTAAGCACATACTGCACCAAAGGAATTGTAAAAAACGCCTTACGTTCCGCCGGCTTTAGCATCAAGCGTCTCCCTGGCCCTCCGGGCAAAAGACAAATGCTTCGTGCTACTCGTATCGATGATTTTACATTTGAACGAAATCAAAAATAAATGTAAAAAAAGCTTAAAATCCCGACTAATTTCGAATATGTGGAGGAAAAGACTTACCTTAGTCGATCTTTAATGAAATACTGATCATAAGTCAGAAAGAAATTATCAAACAATTATATAAAATGAAGTACACTGAAGAACAAGACAAGATAAGCTATTGCCTGGGCTTAAGCATTGCAAGCAACCTAATTACATCTGGTGTTAAAACAATAAGCATCGATCCTTTCATGGATGCTCTTAATGCTGCTTTTAATGGTAAAATGCCCGAGATTTCTCCGGAAGAAGCAAACAAAATACTACAAGAATTTTTTGGTAAAATACAAGAAGAGCAAGCTGGTGCAGCAATTGAAGCCGGAAAAAAATTCTTAGAAGAAAATGCTAAAAAAGATGGTGTTGTTTCTCTTGAAAGTGGTTTGCAGTACGAAATCGTAAGCGAAGGTAAAGGTGATTTACCAAAAGGAACTGATAGCGTAAAATGTCACTATCACGGTACCTTAATTGATGGAACTGTTTTCGATAGCTCGGTAAACCGAGGCGAACCTGCTACATTCCCGGTTAATGGTGTTATTGCTGGTTGGATTGAGGCTCTTCAGTTAATGCCTGTTGGATCGAAATGGAAATTATATGTTCCTTCTGATTTAGCATATGGTGCTCAAGGTGCTGGTAACCTAATTGGTCCTCACACAACTCTCCTTTTTGAAGTTGAGTTGCTTGAAATCGTTTAATTTAAATAATAACCAAAAAATACAATTCAAAATGAAATTAAAAGTAATGTCAATTGCACTGGGATTAGGTGCTATGGCTCTTGTTTCGTGTAATCAAACTGGCAACAAAGATGTTGCTTTAAACAATGAGATTGATTCAGTAAGTTACAGCATTGGTTTAAACTTCGGATCTAACCTTAAGAAAAGCAATATCACTGAATTTAACGAAGCAGCTCTTCTTGCTGGTATTTACAGTGTAATTGAAGATGATTCATTAAAAATTAGCTTGCAGGAAAGTGGTTCTGTTATCAACAATTACATCAGAGGTCTTCAAGCTAAAATTGGCGAAGAAAATATTGCTAAAGGTGAAAAATTCTTATCTGATAATGCAAAAAAAGATGGTGTTGTAACAACCGAAAGCGGCTTACAATATAGAGTAATTACAGAAGGAACAGGAGATAAACCAGCTGCTACCGATCAAGTAAAAGTTCACTATCGCGGTACTACTATCGATGGCAAAGAGTTCGATTCTTCTTTCAAAAGAAAGCAACCTGCTACTTTCGCTGCTAACCGTGTAATTAAGGGATGGACAGAAGCATTACAATTAATGCCTGTAGGTTCTAAATACGAATTATTTATTCCTGCAAAATTGGCTTACGGTTCTCGTGGTGCCGGTTCTGATATAGGACCAAACGAAACTTTAATTTTCGAGGTTGAGCTTTTGGAAATTATTAAGCCAGAAGAACCTAAAAAATAATTGAACTGTAAAAGATTCAGGACAATAAATTAAAAACAGAGCCCTTTTTGATGAGAATCAGAAGGGGCTTTTTTTGCGAGCTGTCATTCAGAATACATCCCCGCTTTACCATGAATTGAGTCGCAGATTGTTTTGAGTATTTTGAGTTTAAATCAAGGCTAAAAAATAGAGGCATAGCCTTAGCTACGGCCATATTTTTTTTTTAAAGGAAGAATAAATTCATGGCAATACCAGTATCATACATCGCAAGCCAACAATTTTTTAAGCCCATATCTTTTTTTTAGATTTGCATTCCTTTGCAACTACCAACACGATGTTGTAAATTTAAATCTTGTTTTCTATACCAGAAAACTGATAAAAATAACCAATAAAACAAATCGTCATGTACGCTGAAATTCATACCGAAAAAGGAGTAATGAAAGTAGAATTCTACGAAAAAGATGCTCCAAAAACTGTAGAAAATTTTGTAAACCTATCGGAATCCGGATTTTACGACGGACTAAACTTTCACCGTGTAATTCCTAGCTTTGTGATTCAAGGTGGCTGCCCCGATGGAACTGGTGCAGGCGGCCCAGGTTATTCAATCGACTGTGAATTGGATGGAGACAACCAATATCACGACAGAGGAGTTCTTTCCATGGCACATGCTGGCAGAAACACAGGTGGATCGCAATTTTTTATTTGCCACAACCGCGACAATACCTCTCACCTGGACAGAAACCATACTTGTTTCGGAAAAGTTGTTGAGGGTCTTGATGTAATTGATGACATCCGCGCCGGAGATGCAATTGAGAAAGTTGTAATTGTTAAAGAGTAATCCAAACAGATAATTAGATACAGATGAATTTTGAAATCAACGGAAAAGTAATCGTTAAAGATGATACTCAACAAATTAGCGATCGCTTTAAGAAAAGAGAGTTTGTAATTGAAGTAGAGAATGAAAGAAATTCGGAGTGGAACGATTTCATTAAATTCCAATTAACACAAGACAGATGTGACCTTTTAGAACCTATTTCTTTAAACGAAGAAATTAAAGTTTCTTTTAACATTCGCGGTCGCAAGTGGGAAAAAGATGGAAAAGTAAGCTACTTCTCTAATTTGGAAGCTTGGAGAATTGAAAAAGTACAAGCCGAAGCAGCAATTCCCGAAATGCCCGAATTTACTGCTGATGATGTTCCGCCAGCTCCGGAAGAGGACGATCTTCCTTTTTAATTAAGATATCAGAACCGCTCCCAACCGAGCGGTTTTTTTTATAAAAAAACTGCCCTTCCAAAGAAGAACAGTTAATCGTCAAAAAAATATTGAAAAATCCGGTAGGCACCGGCTGTGTTTGAACTTACCTAAAGTGAATAAATTTATTTAATATTTTATCGAAAGCCGCCAAGGATGCCATAGCAACCACAACAATGTACACAATAACCGGAACATCCGACAAGCTTACAAAAACGCCATTTAGCAGTTGATTGATAGGTGTTAAAAACAGTTTATTCAACTGCACAAAAAACGGATGATCAAAATCGCTCACCAAAGTTCTGACATCAGTTCCTAGTAAAATCAATGCCAACACGAATAATAGCCCAATTAAGCCTAACCATTGCTTTCGCGATCTGGTCTGTTTTACTTCAATTGGTTTTGCCAACCAATCTTGCATTACCTCATCCATTACCTTGTTGGTGAACCTTCCTGATGGTTCTTCCAATTCTATATCCTTCATTAAATTCTTAATGAATTCGTCTTTATAGATATCTTCTTGTTTGCTCATGGTTTTCTATTTTTAGAAATCTATAATAATGTTTTTAGTTCTCCTTGCAGAATCATGTCCAATTCTGAATACAATTTCTTTCGTGCACGATGTAACTTTACTTTTACATTTGACTGACTTAATCCGGTAACGGTACAAACCTCTTCCACCGAATGTTCTTCCAAATAAAATAGACTTAACAATGTTCTGTCCTGTGCGCTCAATTGCTGCAAAGCTTTTGCAAGATATTTTTTCCTTTCTTCAGATTGCAACTCCTGCAAAGCCGATTGAGTTGATTTTACATTTATCGAAGCAGAATAATCTTCATCAATTGAGCTTACTTCAAGCTTTTTTTTTCTTAATCTCGAAATTGCAGTATTATAAATGATTCGATAAACCCAAGTTGAAAATTTGGCATCTCCTTTATATGTATCAATCGCTTGGTAGGCTTTTAAAAATGCATCTTGAGCAACTTCCTCGGCATCTTCTCGATTACCCATTAATTGCAAAGCCACATTAAATGCCATTTTCTTATACTTGTCAACAAGAACCGCATATGCGCCAGGATCTCCTTCCTTTATTTTTGCAATGTAATAGCTATCTCTTCTTATTGCCATATTCAAACAAACTTTCAACCATCAACAAAAAAGAATCCTTTAAAAAGACAATCTTTTGTTGTTAAATGTTGCTTCGAAATCAAAATTTTAATGCTTTTATTAAATCATCTGTAACTTAGACGCACAAGCTTTGCATTCAGTTACAGCCTAAAATAAATAACGTGAGTTCGACGTAAAATAAGTATAAACTCTCTTTTCTCTCACTCAACAAATACAAGATAACGCAATGACTTTCATCCCGAATAATATATAGCATTAAAACTTTCTTAAAACTTTTTGTAACCCAATTAAAAGAGGTGGCGTCATAAGAATGAAAGCAAAAAATCAGTACTCGATTTTAGTTTGTAAAGTATAAATTAATTAAAAGTATAACCTTAAATCACATATTATGGATATCACACCAGTAGTAGCAATAATTTCGGTATTTGGAGTAATTCCTTTGGTTGTTTATTTAGTGCACCGTCACAAAGAAAGAAGAGCATTAATTGAAAAAGGAATGGACATAAGTTTATTGCAAGGAGAAAAGAAGTGTAGCACACTTGAAAGCTTAAAGTACGGTATTTTATTAATTGGACTAGCTGTTGGAATCTTAATTGGTAACATTTTGGATGCTTACACAAGACTAAACGAAGAAGTTTCTTACTTTTCAATGATCTTTTTATTTGGAGGCTTGGCGTTGTTAATTTTTTACAGTATTGCTAAAAAACAAGAAGAAACAGAGTAATTAAAAGCAATTCCCCAAACAAAAAATGCGCCTCATCATTGAAGCGCATTTTTTTTACATGTATTTTCGAAAGCTAAAGTATTACCGCTTTATTGTGAATTAGACTTGCTTGATGGCAATACCGGTATTATTCCCCAATATGGTAAAGAATCATTTGTTCGATAGCTCTTTGGCAAACTGGGCAAAAATGTTTCTCCTTATTCGATTTCATTTTACAATCTTGAACAGGTGAATAAATGCCCTTTGCCGAATATCCTCCACCTTCATAAACTCCTATTGTTTTTTGAAACGCCGGGGTTCTTGGAGTTGGAACGGGTGTTGATTCATCCAGCATATCTTTCCATTTCGAGTCAAAATCAACCATAGTTGTAATATTTGGTTCCCATGGCTCAATTTCCAGATTGTAAAAACCATCGTAAGCAACTTTAGAGTTGTAATACTCATCAGCCAAACCTGCAAAGCCATGCCCAAATTCATGACTTGATACTTCGTAGGTCAACTCGTTATCAGCCGAACAACTTGAATAGTAATTATAGAATCCTCCTCCACCATATCGGTCAGTATTAATCAGCACATAAATCTGATCGTAAGGTACGTTGGCGCAAATATCATGAAGGGCTTTAATATCGAAAGTTGTTAAATAGCGAGGCACATCAAAGGTATAGAAAGTAGTGTTTACCGCCGTATTCTTATAAATATTCTCTCCTGGCACATCTGTCCCCGATTCTTCTGATACAGATTCCAATGCATAGATATTAAATCGTTTTGCATATTTATTAAATGGAGGTACATCCATTAAATAACCTGCAACTCTTTTTACATCAGCCTTAAATTTATCAATTTCTTTGGTGGTATATCCTTCTGCAATAAAGGCAATATCAACACTTTCTTCCGTACTGCCTTTCCCCATAACTTTTGTAAACGGAACAGGTATTGGCTTGTCTCTGATTATAAAATAATTGGTGGGATCAATTTTATACTCCCATATTTTCTCCATTGTACCATCCCACTTTCTCGATTCCAAAACAAAGCGAGCCGTTTTTTTGGGAAATGGCATCACATTTACCTGATAGAAAGCCCTTTTCATCTCTTTTGCTTCAGCAGTGGTTTGCCATTCCTGAAACAATGAATTGAAGCCTTTGGAATAAATCAATTCGTTTGATTCAACATCATAAAGTTTAAAGCAGAAGGTTCCATACCCAAATTTATCAATCAAATTTACCGTACTACCTCCCCAATGTGGTTCTTCTTTTAATTCTTTTAAAAATACAGTTTGAGATTTAGCATCCCCACCCATCAAATAATCAATGCGCAGCGTTTTGTTCTCGAAGTATTTTTCAAATTTGTCTTGCCCTTTGCAAACAAAAGCTATGACAATAAGTACCAGAAAGAGTGAAGACTTTAGTTTCATTTTTAACTTTTTTATATGATTTTTTAAATGCCCTAATTTATTCGAACTTGATTAAAAACACAAACCAAGTTATTATTCACGAACTAAAATTGCGATGAAATTCAATTTCTCTTTGATAAAGATTTTCCTTCTACGATATCTGTACTTTAAAAATGATTTCACACTTTTCTTTTCCTGATCGAAATAGATATCTTAGGTTTTTAATTTTTACACAAATATTATTACAAAATGAAAGAACTTTTGGGAGTTCAATTAAAGAACTGGTTAATTAACGAAGGCATTTCCGATTATTGGGCCATAATCTTGCAATCGGCCATCGCCATAATTATCGTATTAATTATTGCGTGGATCTCTGATATTATTACAAAAAAAATTTTAATGTCCTTTATCACCCGTGTGGTTCGGAGAACAAAAACTCAATGGGACGATATTCTTTTAGAGAGAAAGGTTTTTAATAAAATCTCACATTTCGCACCGGCTTTAATCATACATTCAAGCGCAAGTTATATCGATCAAGAAAGTTGGAGCAAGGTTATTGAAAATGGATCAGTAATTTACATGATTGTTTTGGCTATTATGCTTGCCAATACATTTTTAAATGCCGGTAACGACATTTACAATACCATGCCTGTTAGTAAATCGCGACCAATAAAAGGCTACCTGCAGGTTATTAAAATATTTGTTTATTCATTAGGAATTATATCCATTATAGCCTTAGCATTTGGCGAAAATCCTTTAAAAATAATTGCCGGAATGGGAGCCTTTGCTGCCGTTATTCTATTGATTTTTAAAGATACCATCTTAGGGTTTGTTGCCTCCATACAACTTTCGGCCAACAAAATGGTGAATATTGGCGATTGGATTTCTATGCCATCAAAAGGCGCCGATGGAACTGTGATTGATATTAGTTTGAACACGGTTAAAGTTCAAAACTGGGACAAAACAATTAGTACAATTCCTACCTATGCTTTGGTTTCAGAATCATTTAACAATTGGAAAGGAATGGAAGAATCGGGAGGTAGAAGAATTAAAAGACATTTAAACCTTGATGTAAAGTCGATTTACTTTCTTTCCGGGGATGACATGAACAAGTTTGAGAAAATCAAATTGATTCAGGATTATATGAAGGAAAAGAAGGAAGAAATTAAAGCTGCCAATCCCGAAGGTGAGATCCCTGTAAATCAGAGAAGGTTAACCAACATTGGTACATTTAGAAAATACATAGAGGAATATCTGCACAATCATCCAAAAATTCATAAAAATATGACCTTTCTGGTTCGCCAATTACAACCATCAGAAAAAGGTTTGCCAATTGAGATCTATGTATTCTCTAACGATCAGGCCTGGGCAAATTACGAAGCGATACAAGCAGATATTTTCGATCATATTTTTGCCATTGTTCCTGAATTTGGTCTGAAAGTATTCCAAAATCCAACTGGGGATGATTTCCAAAAACTGATGAACTAAAAAACTAATGAAAAATATATTTAAGAAGCTTACTTTTTTCGAATCACTAGGTTGGTTTGGAAACATTATTCTTAGCATTGGAGTTATTCCACAGGTTGTGCAAACCTGGAAAACACATGATGTGGATAGTTTTAACTGGCCTTTTCTGCTGATGTGGGCTTTTGGTGTGCTGTTTACTTTTATCTATATTGTGAATGGTGATTTAGAGTCTGGCAAAAGACAATATCCCCTTTGGTTAAATTATTTGGTAAATATTATAGCTACTTTTTATTTGTGCTATGCCAAATTGATATACTCCTAAATTTTAAACTAAGCTTAAACCAAAATTGATATGAAGAAATTATTTACACTTTTCATTATACTTAGTAGTTTTTATTCATTTGCTCAAACAAAGGTAGGTGGTGTTGAATTGCCATCGGAAATGATGGTGAAAGAAACACAAATGCATTTACAAGGTGCAGGAACCAGAGTAAAACTTTGGATGGATATGTATGCAATGGGTTTGTATTTGGAAAATAAAACCACAGATGCAACACAAATCATTAATGACGATAAGTGCATGGGAATTAGACTTGAAATTATTTCTGGCTTAATTACTGCTGAAAAAATGGAAAAAGCAATAAGGGATGGATTTAAAAATTCAACCCAAAACAATATCAAACCAATTGAATCCAAAATAAATGATTTCCTCTCCGTTTTTTTAAGCGGAGTAGAAAAGAAAGATGTGTTTGAATTTGTTTACAATCCTTCGGAAGGAAGCTTGGTTTACAAAAATGGAGAACTTAAAAAGGCAATTGATGGATTGGATTTTAAAAAAGCACTTTTTGGCATTTGGCTTTGCGATAAACCTGCCGATAAAAATTTAAAAGAAGATTTGCTTACAGAAATGGAGTGATTTTCCAATCACTCCATTATACTTTTCTTCTTACTTCCAGGAATACCCAATTCCTACTCCGAACCAATGATATATTCCATCCTTGTTTAGGAGGGGATAATAATTTATATTGAAGAATACACCTTTGTTTTTAGGTGTTATTCTAAGGCCGGCTTTCGCATATGGCATAATTCCGAAATTATTGATATCTTCCAGCAGTGCATTATCTTCACCTTCAGAATCATCGTGAATTATTGCGGATGTTAAACCAAGTCCGTATTCGAATGCGAATTTATTCTTCCCTATTAAGCCATTTACTTCCAATGGAATTAATGTTGCCATAGGTAAATATGATATTCCTCCCCTCATTCCGAGTCCATCATTACCTGGTTTAAATCGAAAGTCATAATTCACCGAACCAATACCACCGCTTCCCAATAATTCTGCATATACAACTTGCCTTTTGTTTATTATTTGACTGAATGCATTAAGAGATATTATTACTAATAATAATGTTAGTGCTATTTTATAATTTTTCATATTTTTATGATTTATCTTAAAACTTGCTTAAATATGAATAAAGTTTATGTTTTACTTATGGTGTTCAGCTTTATATCTTGTCGTGCGCCTCAATTCTCTCACATTTATCATTCTGCATACACCAGTTTAGATTTACGAAATGGCAATTGGCTTGTTAATTGCACCGAAAGTGATATGAATTTAACAAACGAAGATTCATTTGCTGAGATAACAGTAAAGTACTTCACAAAATTAGGTATTGACTCTATTGATAATGCGAGAAAATTAACCCTTCATTACATAACTCCAGAACACTTAACTTTCATCCCTTCTACAGAAGTGTTAAACTTACTTAAACAAACCACCAAATACAATTATTTAGTTAATATTAAAGCAAACAATATAAGTAATATTGATTTTGATATGGGAAGTATTGATATCGTAAAAAGAACTGTAAAAACCGAACTATGCGTTTACGATATCAATACTCAATCTTGCATTTATCATCAACAAGTTAATGCTCTGGTAAGAGCAGAGAAAAATCCTGATGAGAAATTAATCTATTTTATCGATGATCTTGAACAATTAAAATTTAAGGCTTTAAGAGAACTATTGCAAGACATAAAAAAAAGATCATTAAAATGAATTATTTCAATTACATTGCCTGTATTTTAATCTCAAAAATTTAAATATGAATCGAATCTGCATACTATTTATAATCATTATTTGCACATCATGTGTAACTCCACATTTTACTCATACTTATCAATCGGCATATACAAGTTTAGATTTACAAACCAACAATTGGTTGCTTAATTGCAATAGCGGTGGAATGCATCCTGTTAATGATAAAATTTTTACAAAAAAAGCCATAAACGGTTTTTCCAAAATGGGTATAGATACCATTAATAATTTTAAAGACACTACTCTCAAATACATTACCCCTTCTTTGTTATCATTCAATACGCCGGAAGAAATATTAAAAGTTTTACGATCAACAACCAATTACAATTACCTTGTTAATATATTGGCAAAAGAAGTACACAATAATTACTTTTCGATGGGTGGTGCAAGCATTAAAAGAAGATCAGCTAAAATAGAAATCAAGGTTTATGATCTTGCTACCCTTAAATCCTGTTATCACAAAAAAGTAATTGCAAGCGTTCGTTTTGAAAAAGACAAAGAAAACAATATTCTGTATTTCATTGATGATGTAGATCATCTAAAAATTAAGGCTCTTCGAGAAGCTTTAAAGGATATTAAAAAGAAATCATTTACTAAATAACAGAAAAAGAGGAAGAACTTAACATCTTCCTCTTTTAACTCTCAAACATTTAAAACATTAAGCCAAGCTTTACTCCCAAAGAATGGGTGTAAAAATCTCTTACCCGATTGCGATTGTGAATTTCTCTGGTTTTCTTTACCTCTCCATCTTTAAGGTAGGTTAACTGGTAATTAAGGCTAAGGTTAAGAGAAGTTTTTTTTCCCAATTTAATGTTCCTACCATAGCCTAATTCTCCAAGTAATGTTTCCATACCATTGTACCCATCCATTGCTTTTCCGGCATTAAAAACCAGGTAATTTCTATTTGCTTTATCGCCAAAATATTTTCTAACATCTAAAACTACCGGCCACTCTGTTACCGGAGCCAATTCCAAACCAATTCCAAACCCTACACTTAAATTATTTGTAACAAACCAGGCATTGGTGTACCTAAAGCCAAAAAAGTTCTCTGGTGTATTAATTACATGAACACTATTGCCCTGTTTATTTTTTGCCAAATACTCTTTTAAATGTTCTTCATCATTAATATGCACAAAATACAATCCACTTTCGGTGTATTTGTAAAGGCTGTCACCAACTTGAATTTCGCCATTTTCATTTAAAAGGCTGGCGAATTCATCATCAGCAACCAATGTTTCAAGTTCTTCGTTAATATCTTCTTCGTTTGAAGATTTTAACTTATCCGTTTTGGGGATAACATTCTGCAATACGGGCCTATTATTTCGTTTCTGAAGATAATTATTAATTTTTTCTTCGTCTTCACCATTAACCATTGGTCTAAACGAAAGAAAACCTTAGTTGTACAAGTTATCCATCTGTAAAAAAGTACTATCAAGATCTTGACTTTTCATCCTGTCAATCTCATTGTTAAGTCCTCTTTTCGATGCAAACTTCAATCTTCCATTTTACAATGAGTAATCAATTACCTGTGCAGTTACTTCTTGATTTTCTTCATTTAAAGAATCTGTTATTTCATTATTATCACATGCGTTAAATACAAATAATTAAGGAAGAAATAAGTAATAGATTATTTTTCTCATTTTAATAAAATTTCATAGGCAAACTACCATTCTTTATACAAGTGTCAATTGTACAAATCACCTTATTTAGGTAGCTTTGCAATTGCAGAGTAGCATAGCTACCAAGTCGCTTTGTTGTTAGGATGGCATTAGATTATCTAAAACACAAAGCGGCTTTTATTTTCTTAAAGTCAATACATTATTATAAAAACATCTAAATCTTTTTAATAAAAAGCTTAAACATTTTTTAATAAAATCAAGGTTTTATTTTAAAAAGTCTTGATGTTTTTCAGAAAATACTTGGATTTTATTATTCACTTACAATTATACTTTCTTGTGAATTGGATATTTTCTCAAATTTGGCACTAGCCAATTCATCTTTAAATAGTTTTCCCGGGCGGAAATTAACTTTTACCCCATTAATATGGCTGGCATTTAAGTCTTCTGCTTTTTCTACAGCTTCACTTTTTGCTGTTAAGCCCATATTGCCAAATTCTCCCAGATCTACTGTGTAACCGTCGAGCAAAGTTTTTGGGACAATTTGAAGGAATCCTTCTATAACCGACATAATATCCATCTCATTTAAACTAGAACGATCGGCAATTTCTTCTGCTATAAAACGAATGTTTCTCTTTCCTTTTGTGTTAATAGATGCATAATACTTTGCAGGTGCTTGTCGGTCTCTCGGGTTTTTACGCCCAATACTCTTAAAATTAATACTCATTTTTAAAGGTTTTTAAATTAGTATTTTGTTTTTTAGAATTGTTTTAAGTTAACATTTTTCAAAAATAACAACATTGTTTTCATTTGCAAAATTTTTTTATTGTTATTATATAAATACGTAATTTCAGCTTTTAATCACGTAATTTCGGTTTCTAGTCACGTAATTTTATCTATTTGAGAAATCTATCAATAAAAAATAAAATTAAAACCAATACATGAATATCTTACTTAATCATGTAACACATACCATAAATTCCTTCAATTAAAAAAAACGTATTTTATTACGACTTATGCTTTTGCTTTGACTGTATCTATTTTATTCGACAACAGGTGCAATTCCGCTCTAAATAATGCTTTTGCCAAGGGGGTTCGAAAAAAAACTTTATCTTAGCACCCACACCAAACTTACCGTTCTTTGGAACGAAACTCTTAACGATTAAGAATCTGTTTCTTAAGGTATTGCCAAGTGCTTTGCAATTTACACCTGGTTATGTGAAACAAAAACAAGGATAATGAGTACCAAAAGATTTTCGAAGATTATTGGTTCGGGCAGCTATTTGCCAACCATTCAAGTTAAGAATGATCACTTTTTAAATCATGATTTTTTTGAACCAAACGGACAAAAAATTGAAACTCCAAACGAGGAAATAATTGAAAAATTCCGCGAAATAACCGGAATTGAAGAAAGAAAATATGCTACTGAAAAGCAACAAGCTTCTGACTTAGCATATTTGGCAGCCAAAGATGCACTAGAATCATCAAATATTGACAAAGAGAGCATCGACTATATATTAGTAGCGCACAACTACGGAGATATCAAGCCAAACTCAACTTTAACCAACCAACTACCGTGTTTGGCAGCAAAAGTGAAGAATCTTTTACAAATTGAAAACCCAAAATGTATTGCCTATGATATCCTATTTGGCTGTCCGGGTTGGGTGCAGTTAATGATACAAGCCAATTACTACATTAAATCGGGTGATGCCAACAGAGTGTTGGTGATTGGTGCAGAAACCCTTTCTCGTGTTTGCGATCCGCACGACCGAGACAGTATGATTTATTCGGACGGTGCCGGTGCAACTATTCTTGAAGCTGTAGCATCGGATGAAGAAACAGGAATCTTATCGCATGCCATGAGAACCGACACAAAAGATCAAGCCTATTTCTTAAGATCTGACATTTCGGACAATGCTGATTATGAACGAAACAGCAATAGCCATTTCATTAAAATGTTTGGTCGCAAGATTTACGAATATGCCATTACCAACGTACCTGGCGTAGTAAAGGAAAGCATCGACAAGTCGGGATTGCATATCAAAGACATTAAGAAAATCCTGATCCATCAGGCAAACGAAAAAATGGACGAAGCCATTGGGAAACGACTGTTCAGATTGTACAAAGAAAGAGAAGTTCCCGAAGATATCATGCCTATTATTCTTCAAAAAATGGGAAATAATTCGGTAGCTACCGTGCCTGTTCTTTACGATCAGATTGCCAAAGGAACATTAAATGGCCACGAATTAAAGCCTGGCGACTATCTTGTTTTTGCATCGGTAGGTGCAGGAATGAATATTAACTCTTTTGTGTATAAAGTATAGCCTAATCTTTATTTAAAAGTTAAAACTCATCTGTTTTTTTCAAAAGATTTACCTAAAAATATTGGTTTCAAAATATATTTTTCTATATTAGCAGGGTTGAATCTGATGAAAGCCAGAAGATAGAAGGGATTGAAGAGACATAAGATGCCATCAGATTTAATTTACAAATTTGAATCTAACCCTAAATTACTATAGATATTACCCGAATCAATACCTGTTGATTCGGGTAGTTTTTTTGCTCTTTATGCAGAGAAAGAATCCAAATTGACACTCTTAAGCGGGTAGCCTAAAAAATTCCTTTATCTTTCGGCTCTAATTTTAGTCCGATGAACCAAGTATACCAGATATCTCTTATTGCCTGCCTTATTTTTGCCATATTACTATTTACAGGATTAGCTTATAGCTCTATCATTTTTTATAAAGAAAAAGAGCAGAGGGCAGCATTTAGGTCTTTATTATTATGCCTGCTGTTGCCTCCCGTTTACTTTATAAGTTGGTATTACAATTGGCAAATTGTTGCCTTTGTTCTTACTCTTGATCTTTTGTTTACAGGCATCTTGTTTTTTATTCCTTTCGGGAAAAAGGAAAACATTACCGATGAAGCTCCCAAAAATCAGATTGATGAAAGGGATATCATGTTTGCACGAAATGAACTAAAAGAGAATACCAAGCGATACGAAGAATACTATTCTAAAAATCCCGATAAACTGGCTCCGGACAATAAATTTAGAGAAGAACCTGGCTTAACGGCCGAAAAATCTATATTCTATAACGAATTAGCATGCAAAGCTGCCAATGCAAGTTTCTTTACTGTTGAGCAATTTCATAAAGCAGTTGATGGCAAAATCAATCCAATTCAATCTAATGTTAGCAAAACTGATTTGAGTAAGTTCCTAAAAAACTGGAGCAAAAAGCTGGGAGCACTAAATGTTGGCATTGCAGAACTACAAAACTACCACTTTTATTCTCATAAAGGAAGAGGCGAAGAATATGGAAATCCTATCGAAAGTAAGCATACTTATGCTCTTGCTTTTACCGTTGAAATGAACCAGGAAATGGTTGCATCAGCTCCTCAATCACCAATTGTTATGGAGTCGGCTCAACAATATTTAGAGGCAGGCCGAATAGCCATTCAATTGGCACAGTTTCTAAGAAGTTTAGGCTTTTCGGCCAGAGCGCACATCGATGGTAACTACCAGGTAGTTTGTCCGTTGGTTGCTCGTGATGCAGGATTAGGCGAAATCGGAAGAATGGGCTTGCTTATGACTCCTAACGAAGGTCCACGAGTTAGATTAGGAGTAGTAACAACCGAATTTGAGCTAGAAGCCGATAAAAGACATAAAGACCATTCGATGCTGGATTTTTGTGTAAAGTGTAAAAAATGTGCCGACGTTTGCCCAAGTAAATCCATTTCTTTTGATGAGCCCAAAACGGTAAATGGCGTTAAACGCTGGCAAATTAATTCGGAATCGTGTTTTACCTATTGGTGCAAGGCAGGAACCGATTGTGGACGATGTATGGCTTGTTGTCCCTATTCTCACCCCGACAATTTTCTGCACAACTTTATTCGATTTGGGATTAAGAACTCATCCCTTTTCAGGATTTTGGCAGTTCATCTGGATGATTTCTTTTATGGCAGAAAACCCAAATCAGCAAATCTTCCAAACTGGATCCCTGAAAATAAAAAAGCGCAGAAATAATTATATCTGCGCTCTTTTTAATTCCCTTGTATTATGACGATAAGTCTTAAACTCTTTTGTCCTTTTGAGTTTAATTTATTGATACTGCTTTGCTGTATTAAAATCGTTGCACTTTTTGTATAAATTGTAAAGAGCATTCTTCACATTTTTATTGGGCTTGGCTTTATAGGCTATTAATAACATGGGCTCCGCTTCGCGCATTTTTTTTCGGTACACAGCCAACTTTTGCTTGCATTTCTGATAATCATCATCCGTAGGTTTTGCCAAAGCTTCATATTTTTCAACTGCTTTATCGTAAGCTGCATTTGCCTTTAAAAACAGAATCATACCCAAATTCATATTCGAAGCCGCATCATCAGGTTTACACGCTATGGCCTTGCGATATTCTACTTTTGCATTCTCGATATCTTTTAACTTTTGGTGCGAAACCGCTTTAAAATAGTGATACTTGTGATTATTTGGATACCATTTTATTAGCTCTTCACAAACAGGCAGTAATTTTTCAAATTGCTTCGAGTTCATATACAGATACGACAAACTTTTTACTGCCTTTTTATGTTCGTGTGGCATATTTTTCTTTTTAGCCAGTAGAACATATTCCTGCCCTTCAATATCCTTTTCTGATTTATAAATTGCCATACATTTTGCGTAAAAGCTGGGTCCGGGAGTTCCCATTTCCATAGCTTTTCGATAGTTCTTTTTTGCCTCTTCAATATTTCCCAACTCTTGATTACAAACACCAATATAACCATAAGCCCACGACCTCTGCATTTCGTCTCCAATACCACTATCAACCAATTTCTGATAATCACTTAAAGCTTCTTGATAATTTTCTTCGAAAAACTTACTGTTAGCCTTGTTCAATTGGCTATCAAAATCTTGTGCATAAACAAATACCGACAGCATTAAAAATATTGATGTTAATAATCCCTTCATAGTTCAATTTCTTTTATATTCTTCTATTACCTTGACGTTTAATATGGGCTTTAGGGTGAATGTATCTACAAATTTAGTTATAAAAAAACGCAGAAAACATATCTCTGCGTAAGCTTATTTTGATCTCGCAAGATTATTTTCTTTGCCTTACCGCCTCATAAACCATTAGTGATGCAGCAACAGATACATTCAGCGATTCAATTTCACCTAAAATAGGAACCTTCACTTTTTCATCTGCCAATCGAAGTAATGCCTCATCGATACCTGTATCCTCCGATCCCATAATAATGGCAGTTGCCAAAGTTAAATCAGCATCGGTATAATACTTCTCGGCCTTTTCGGTTGAAGCTACAATTCTGATTCCTTCTTTCTTCAAATTACGAACAAGAGTCTTCAAGTTTTGTACCCTACAAACCGGAATTTGGTACAAGGCTCCGGCTGATGTTTTGATAGAATCAGGGGTTATCTTAGCCGAATTCTTAAATGGAATAATAATGGCATCAACACCGGCACACTCGGCAGAGCGAGCAATGGCTCCAAAGTTTCTTACATCCGTAATCTGATCCAAAATCAGGATCAAAGGAGTTCTACCCTCTGCCATAATCTGTGGCACCACATCTTCAACTTCCTGGTAAGCAATCGGAGCAATTAAGGTAACAACCCCTTGGTTATTTTTTTGATTTAAGGAGTTGATTTTTTCACCTGGTACAAATTGGTACTCCACTCCTTCATCACGAATCAAATCGAATAAATCCTGATACAAGCGACCAGTTAATCCTTTACGGATTAATACTTTTTCAATTTCTTTACCACTTTTAATTGCTTCCATTGTTGCTCTAATCCCGAACAACATTTCTTGTTTTTGCTTAGCCATTTATCTAATTCCTTGATTTTTACTTAATTGCGGTTTCTCTTTGTAGCTTAGGTGTCTCCACAAGCATTCCAATGGTCCCATCTGGTAATACTTCAACCATATCGATGATGATGTCATTTGAAAAATCCAGATCCCGAGCATCCAAAAAAGCAATTCAAATCTGGTATACTCGCCAAATAATCCAAATCCGTAACTATAAAAAATGATGGAACAAATTACGGATTGGCAAAGGTAGTTTGTAAAAGCCAATCGACCAACTGCTTCGAAAGCTTTCATTAAAAATTTCAGCACATTTAATTCATAGATCAAAATGATTAAGCCTATGTAACCAAGCGCAGTAAACACACTCGAAAAGTAGTTGTATTGATATCCATATTTAAAATAGTGAACCACTTCCCATCGGTTTTGAATCATTTCCTGAACTCCATGATTGGAAATGAGTGTTCCTACTCCTATCCCAACTAAAGCCATAACAGCATAAAATAATTTTGTTTTTTTTGCCGATAAGATTCCTCGATTCAGAAGTACCATTCCCAATAGCATCATGCCTGTGGTCCTCCAAATGGATAGCAGAAAGAAGGAGCCTATCTGATAATTCAGATTCAATTGAGCCCTTTTTACAAAGATATCGAACCACGAACCATTCTGGTACAAATCAATTTCGGCAGATATTACCTCATCCGAAGGGAAAAATTCAGCCAACGATTCTTCCACCATGCTTTCAGGCATTGTCTCAAAAAACCTTCCGATGACATAAAAAAACAAGATGGGAACCAAATATAAAAATGCAAAAAGAACCAATTTCCAAACATCCTTCATTTTACGCATCAACACAACGATTAGGCCAATAATCGAATAGGATACCAGGATATCTCCAAACCAAATAAAATAGGCATGTATCATTCCAAAAAGCAGAAGCCACATCATTCTTCGGGTGTGAATTTTTGAACCATCTATTCCTTTTTCTGTCAAACGATTAACAAATAAAAGAATACCGGCACCAAACAAAATAGAGAAGATCGTCATGAACTTTAGCTCTGCAAACACATGAACCAACCAATAGGCAAAACTGTCCAATCCACTCATTTCTCCCAACACCAGCGGATTGGCAAATGATGAATCGGGCAAAGCAAAAAGTTGAATGTTAATAAATAGAATTCCTAAAAGGGCAAATCCACGTAAAATATCAAGAGATTGAATTCTTTCTTTTAGGCTAGTTGGGGCAGCATGTGGGTCTTGCATTTTTTTTCTTTTCAAGGTAAGAAGAAAGAATGAAACGCTAAGTCGCCAAGACGCTAAGTTTTTAATCCCTAAAAATTAAGATGATCTATAATTTTCGTCGTTCCTTCGTGTTGAAAAATATTTCTTCCTGTCTTCGTGCTCAAATTACTCCCCTCTTTCAGCAACTAACTCTTCAAGCTGTTCATTGTATTCTTCCCAAGCCATCATTTCATTCTCAAGCTCTTGCTTTGCATCCTCGTATTTAGCAAAAAGAGTTTGATCTTGCATTTTCTCAGGATTAGAAAGTAAATCCTCCATTTCTGCAATTTGCTCTTCGTATTTGGCAATGTTTTCTTCTGCTTTGGCAACATTGCGCTCCATTTTTGTAATTTTTTTGCTCAGCTCTTTTCTTTCCAGATAGTTCAATTTATTCTCGGATGGAGCTTCTTCTGTTTTCTCCTGAACAATAGCTTTCTTCACCTCTAATTCTTGAAGTGATTCCATTCTTTTGGCTCTAAGGAAATCATAAATCCCGCCAAGGTGTTCCTTGATTTTTTTATTTGCAAACTCATAAACTTTTGAAGCCAATCCATCCAAAAATTCACGGTCGTGAGAAACCACAATCACGCTTCCTTCGAATTGCGATAAAGCCTCTTTCAACACATCCTTCGATTTCATATCCAAATGGTTGGTAGGCTCATCGAGCACCAATAAGTTTACGGGTTCAAGAAGTAGGCGAATCATTGCCAAACGGGATCTTTCCCCTCCTGATAGCACTTTTACCTTTTTATCAACATCCTCGCCTCTAAACATGAAAGCGCCCAGAATATCTCTGATTTTTGTTCTTACATCGCCAACGGCAACATCATCAATGGTATCGAAAACACTTTTGTTTTCATCTAATAGCTGAGCTTGATTCTGAGCAAAATATCCAATTTTTACATTGTGTCCTATCTTACACAAACCACTGTATTCAAGCTCTCCCATCAAAACCTTAACCAGTGTTGATTTCCCTTCTCCGTTTTTTCCAACAAAGGCAAGTTTCTCTCCTCTTTCAATAACGAATTCAAGCTCACTTAACACCAAATGATCGCCATAAGCTTTACTCAAATTCTTGGCTTCACAAACCAAATCGCCTGAGCGTGGAGCAGGTGGAAATTTCAAATTCAATTTCGACATATCCTCTTCATCCACCTCAATCCTGTCCAGCTTTTCGAGTTGCTTAATTCGTGATTGCACCTGAACTGCTTTGGTTGCCTTATACCTAAATCTTTCAATAAAATCCTCGGTATCCTTAATCATTTTTTGCTGATTAATGTAGGCTTTCATTTGTTGCTCTCTGCGTTCAGCGTGCAAAACAACATATTCCGAATAAGGAACTTTATAATCGTATATTTTTCCAACAGAAATCTCCACCGTTCTATTGGTGATGTTATCCAAAAATGCACGGTCGTGCGATACCAAAACCACCGCTCCTGGATATACTTTTAAAAAATCCTCAAGCCATTGAATCGATTCAATATCCAAGTGGTTGGTAGGCTCATCTAACAGAAATACATCCGGACAACGAAGAAGAATTTTTGCCAGTTCGATACGCATTCTCCATCCTCCACTAAATTCTTCGGTTTGCCGGAAAAAATCTGTCCGCTTAAAGCCAAGTCCTATAAGAGTCTTCTCAGCTTCGGCATCCACATTCTCACCCCCCATCATGTGGTAACGGTCGTTTTTATCGCTTAAGCGATTAATCAGTTTCATGTACTCTTCCGACTCGTAATCGGTGCGCTCAGCGATTTCGGCATTAATTTTTACAATCTCTTTTTCAAGACCTAAAACTTCCTCAAAAGCAGTAAGGGTTTCCTCCATCACCGTTCTACCATCAACATGATTCATTTGCTGTGGCAGATATCCAATCTTAATCTCGGAAGGTATGGACACATTCCCTTTGGTAGCCCCCTGTAATCCTGCAAATATCTTCAACAAGGTTGATTTGCCAGCTCCATTCTTTCCAACAAGGCCAATTCTATCCCTTGAATTCACAAGAAAACTAACCTCTCTGAAAAGAGTAAAGCCACCAAATTCAACTGTAAGATTATTTATAGAGATCATTCTATTCCGATTTTAGATGTGGCGACAAAAATAGTGAACTATTGTGAATGAGCAATGAATAATCTCAAAATGAGGTGTAAACATTTTACTTATTTAGTTCTTTATTTTTTTACAATACAAAACTATTAACTGCTTCATTTACACCTTCCCGGACAAGCTGTCTCACGTCAAGGACACAGGGCAGCACGTCAAGGACAGAGGGTAAGCCGTCAAGGACTGAAAGCTGCTGTCAATGACAAGGAACAAACAATGCCCTATGATTACTGATTGCTGACAAATTATTTCTGACAACTGCTCTTTGGTAACTGTTCGCTGGTAAGTGATACCTGTTCACTAATCTCAGCTTTTTTCAACATTTCCGATCGTATGATATTTTCTTTCACCTCAGTCATTACGATATTTTCCGCCTCGGCAAATGATATATCATACACCCGATTAACTTTAGTATATTCTTTGGGGAAGCGAAAAAGTAATTTATCATACAATCGATCCAGATCTTTCTTTTTAGGATATTGAAACTCCATTTTTAATTCGAATCTACGAACCAAAGCCTCATCAATCATATCAATCTGATTGGTAGCTGCAATCATTACCGAATTTTTAGGCAAATGATCCATCATTTGAATCATTCCATTCACCACACGTTTCATTTCACTGCTATCGGTATTGTCGTAGTTTCGTTCTTTCCCCAAAGAATCAAATTCATCGAAAAACAATACAGCCTCCTGTGTTTCCACCATTTTAAAAGCTGAAGCAATATTTCTTGAAGTCTCTCCCAATTTCGAAGAAACAATATTTCCCAGGTGAATCGTTTTGATCTTTTTATTTAGAGTATTGGCAATTGCCTTAGCTGTCATGCTTTTACCACAACCCGACTTACCAAAAAGCAGTATTTTATTCATAACCGGTAAACCATACTTGCTCAAAATTTCAATATGCTCATATTCTCTTAAAAACTGAGAAATCTGTACAAAGAGTCTTTCGTCAAAAACTACATCATTTAAGTCAACTTTTCCATTATTGGGTATAAACAAATGATTCATGCTAAATTATTGTGTTTCTTATAGTTTGTTGTTGCATTTATAATTCTGCAAACTTAGTACTTTATCCTTAAAGCCAAAACTATCATTTTGAGAGTTATCGAAAAGAATTACTTTTGCAAATTATTATTAAAATCTATTGTAACCTGTTGAAGTGTAAACTCTAATACCCGTTTAATTATGAAACCAGTATGATTAAAATAATTAAACACACATGATAACGATTATTTTGATCTTGCGGCTTCCATCTACCAAATGGAAGAAAATTATAAAGGAATCGAAATAAGTATTAAATTCTCGAAAGAATGAAACTTATTTCATGCTAAAATTTAAATAATTACGTTAGGTTAGAAATGAGCTATATTAGGTACTTGTATTTAGAGGAAGAAAAGCAATTGATAGTTGCTTGTGGCAGGAAGGTAGTTGATAGAAAAATTTTAGTGTCGGAGTTTCAAAGCATGTTTCATAAACTAAACATTGATTCTCCTGTTGATGTTTTATTGGATATAAAAAACATTCATCTAAAAGCATCAACACAAGCTAATAAAATCTACACCGATTATTTTCTGGGCAATAGAGTGTATGTCAATGTTCATAGGGTAGCGGTATTGGCCGACAGTCCAAGCCAGGTAGTGCAAACAATGCTTTTTATGGATGGCATTACTAATTTGGAAACAAGAATTAAGATATTCAATACCGAAAAGTCGGCCAGCAATTGGTTAAGTAGTAATAATCAAAACGAAAAAATTCTTTGTGCACACAAAGCTTTATCAGGGGCTAAAAATGCTTCCTAAAAGAAAGGAGAACGATAAAAGTTCTCCTTTTCTTATTCTTTCGAATAATCTTGATAGATCGCTTTTTCAAACTCAATCCAATGCTCATCTGTCATTCTATCAGGAGTAAACAAACAAATTCCTTTTGCTCCATTCACCATCGATTCACGAATGGCTTCTCCAATCTCATCAGGCAATAATCCATGATTTTCAGGATCATCTTCTTTGGCTTTAGAGTCGGGTTTAGGACAAATAAACAAACCACTGTAAACCGCACGTTCTCCATTTAAACTTTCCACCGATTCCTTACACATTTTACCAATCCATTCGGTTCCTTCCAAATAAAAATCGTTATAATTCATTGGAAAAAATGCGTCCAAATTCCATCGATCCCACTCTTGGCGAACCATTTTTACTGCATGCGAATGTGGCCCGGGAAACACTGCTGCTGTAATGTCTTTTCCTTGAGCATGAACATCTTCAACCAAACGGTTTACAATCTTTGTAATCAAATCCTGGCGAAACTGTTTCCATTCTTGTAATTCTCTGGCTTCAGCCTGATTGGTAATTTCGATTCCTGTTTTTGCCTTAAAATCTGCCTTGCACTTGTCACAATAGCAATAATCATATTCAGGATATTCTTTATCCATTACCAAAGCATATTTGTCCCATAATCCTTTTGCAAGAATCACATCCGGGAAGCGAATATAATCTAAATGCACACCATCCACCTCAGGCAAACGAGCAATGGCAACATATAAATTAGATAGATATTGATAAACCTCCTCCCTGTTCGGACACAAAAAAGTGTAATGATCCACATAGGCAGGTTTATCGTAGGCCGATTCTCCATTTCCGTTTACTGCATACCATTCGGCTGGTATATTTTTGTCTCTGCCTTGCACCATTG
Organism: Marinifilum sp.; assembly: GCF_965230805.1. Lineage (NCBI taxonomy): Bacteria > Pseudomonadati > Bacteroidota > Bacteroidia > Marinilabiliales > Marinifilaceae > Marinifilum > Marinifilum sp. The sequence continues at coordinate 1,345,875 of NZ_OZ246019.1, forward strand.
TAGGTATCCAGGTATGAAACTTTAGCCCAATGCTTTTGGCGATTTTTCCCACACGCTGATATACTGCAGGATCATGCCCTCCATTATACATCAGCCCATCAATACCCTTTTCTTTTAAATTGGTAAATTTTTCCAACAACTCGGTATCCGTTGCTTCGCCGGGTCCGCCTAACCAGGCAAAACATGGAACTTTTATTGCTTGCCTGGTACTACACGACACCAAAAGCAACAAACTGATAACAGCAAGTAACTTGTTCATAGTAAGAGTTTAATAAGATTTATGGCTTTGGAATACACGCTAAAGGTAGAAAAATTAGTATTATTTATTGCCTTTAGAATTTAACTTTTGACTATTCAACTGCACCACTGTTCGACTTTTTGACCATCCGTCTTTTCGACTATTCCACTTTTTATATCTTTGTGCCCAAATTAAAAATATACGACAAGTGGGAAGAAGAAGAAACAGAAAACCCCTTCTGCAAAACATTAAAATTGAGAAGTTAGCCGCCGAAGGAAAGGCCATCGCAAAAGTGGAAGAAAAAGTATTGTTTGTTACAAACGTAATTCCGGGTGATGTAGTGGATGTACAGGTTACCAAAAAACGAAAAAATTATTTGGAAGGTAATCCTGTTTTCTTTCACGAGCATTCGCCACTAAAGAAAGATGCTTTTTGCGAGCACTTTGGAGTTTGTGGCGGTTGTAAATGGCAAAACCTGCCTTACCAAGAGCAATTAAAATTCAAGCAGCAAGAGGTTATCGACAACCTGGAAAGAATTGGAAAACTTAATTTACCCGAAGTGAATAAAATCTTGGCCTCTGCCAAAACAGAATTCTATCGTAACAAATTGGAATATACTTTCTCTAGCAAACGATATTTAAGCAATGAAGAAATAGCCAGTGGCAAAGATTTAAATCGAACTCCAGCAGTTGGGTTCCATGTTCCTCGATTGTTCGATAAAGTAGTTGACATCAACAAATGCCACCTGCAACCCGAACCCTCGAATGCCATCCGCTTGGCAATTAAAGAATTTGCTTTTGCCAATGATTTAAGCTTTTTCGACATTCGCAACCAAGAAGGTTTTCTAAGGACTTTAATTATTAGAACGGCTTCTACAGGCGAGAATATGGTGATTGTTACCTTCTATCACGAAGATATTGAGAAAAGAGAAGCATTATTGAATCATTTGGTTGAGAAATTCCCCGAAATTACATCTTTAATGTATGTGATTAACCAGAAAGCCAACGATACCATTACCGATCAGGAAGTTGTATTGTTTAAAGGTCGTGATCACATCTTCGAGAAAATGGAAGATTTAAAATTTAAAATCGGTCCAAAATCATTCTATCAAACCAATTCCGATCAGGCTTACGAATTGTATGGCAAAACACGCGAATTTGCAAAGCTAACGGGCAAGGAAGTGGTTTACGATTTATACACCGGAACCGGAACCATTGCCAACTTTCTTGCCAAACAGGCCAAGCAAGTTATCGGCATCGAGTATGTACCCGAAGCCATCGAGGATGCCAAGGTAAACTCAGAAATCAACGGAATAAACAACACTAAATTCTTTGCCGGTGACATGAAAAAAGTTCTTACCAAAGAATTTATCAAACTTCACGGTCAGCCCGATACCATGATTGTTGATCCTCCTCGTGCAGGCATGCATGCTGATGTTGTGGAAACCATTCTTCACGCTGCTCCAAAACGAATTGTTTACGTAAGCTGCAACTCGGCAACCCAGGCACGCGATTTAGCCATGATGGACGAAGCCTACAAAGTAACCAAAGTACAAGCTGTAGACATGTTCCCACACACACATCATGTTGAGAATATAGTGCAGTTAGAGAAACGTTAAGTTTTTTAATTAAACCATAAAAAGCTTGCAGGGATATTCTTTGCAAGCTTTTTATGGTGATAAGAGCACTCAAAAATCCCTGTACAGCTTAAAACTCATTTTATAATTAAACAGGTGAAGCTCTATTTCGTAAGATTAAAACACTCTGTGGCTCTCCCTGTCCTTTTGAGGTTTTATCATTTGCAGCAAAAGATTCATCACAAATAAATGCTGCAAGTCTGAATGACACACAGGTTTATAGCATGCTGTGCCAAAATCACCTCGATCTGCGCATTTTTTTTTACCATTCTGCTCTAAAATATGCTATTCTGCGGCATATTTGGCTCTTCTTCGGCTAAACACTAGTAGTGTCTCAAATTTTGTGTTAATGATAATATTTCAAATCATGCGAGTTTCTGGCAAAGCAGGAAGCACATTCTTTTTAATTAAATAAACGGTTTAAGCTGGAACCAATTCATATCATTCTTTAATTACTTGCAGATTATTCTTTACATATCTTCCTTAAATTAATTAGGAAAAATTTAACTTGCCTTTCTCTATTTTGTTGATTAAATTTGATTTACAAATCACCCTGCTTACCATATAAAAACCGATGACTGCTTAAGACTTACATTTTTACCAGCTAACTACTTGAATAATGAAAGGACTTAAATTCCAAACCAGACTTATATTAGGTTTTTCAACCATTCTTTTTTTTAGTTTCGTGATTGGAATCATATCATTTATCGAAATCAAAAATATAGGTGATAAAACAGAATCGATCTATCGTCATCCTTTGGCTGTTAGTAATTCAGTGCGCGACATCAATATTAGTATAAATGCCATACATCGCTCGATGAAAGATGTAGTGCTTGCCAAAAATCAAGAAGAACTGCACGAGTCTATTCTGTTGGTTGGTAAGCATGACAAGCAGATATATAAATCATTTAAAATTGTTCAGGAAAGATTTTTAGGTAAAAAAGAAGTGGTTAATGATGCCTATCAGGCTTATCGCGATTGGGAAAAAATACGTGACGAAGTGGTCATGTTAAAAAGAGGAGGACAGGATGAGCGAGCAGCTGACATAACTCGTGGTCGCGGAGCTTTCCAAGTAAATCTGCTATTCGAAAAAACCAAAATTCTTACCGACTTTGCTCAAGACAAAGCCGATGAATTCTATCAAAGCACCCTTAAATCAGAGAAAAAAAGTTTGGCAATTCTGATCACAAATATTTCTTTAATATTATTTATTAGTGTTGTTACGGCCTTTTGGCTGTCGAAAAGCATCTCGCAACCCATTCGTAAATTTATTAATGAAATCAGTTCAATTTTTTCACACGAAAATGAGTTGATTAAAAACTTAAGCAATAAAAACGAACTCGACATTTTAAGTATTGCATCTAAAAAATTAAAATCATCATACAAAAAGCTGAATGATTTTAACAAAGAATTGGATAAACAAATTGAGCAACGCACAGCAGAATTAAAAGAGGCAAAAGAAAAGGCCGAAGAGAGCGAGCGATTAAAAACGGCTTTTCTTGCAAACATGTCTCACGAAATCAGAACCCCTTTAAATTCGATTCTCGGATTTTCTGAATTTTTGAAAAACGAGGATCTCCCTAAGGAGAAAAAAGAACTGTACCTAAGCATGATTGATAATGGTGGCCAAAGGTTGTTGACTATTATTACTGATATTGTTGATATTTCTAAAATAGAGGCTCGTCAATTTAATTTGATCTATGAAACTGCCATGCTTAATGAAATTATTAATAACCTGCAACAACAGTTTTCCATAAGTACCAATAAAAAGGAATTAAAACTTAAATCGATGAAGTCTTTAAACGATTCTTCAAGCTATATTTCTACCGATACCACAAGACTTTCGCAGGTAATCTCAAATTTATTGGAGAATTCGATAAAATTTACCGATCAGGGCGAAATCGAATTTGGTTACGAAATCAAGAATAACAATTTGCTTTTTCATGTAAAGGATACCGGAATTGGGATACCAAAAGATTTCCATCATTTAATATTCGAGAGATTTAGACAAACCGATAACCAAAACGCTAAATTGCACACCGGAACCGGATTAGGTCTTTCTATTGCAAAAGGAATTGTTACACTTTTTGGCGGGAAGATATGGGTTGAATCGGAAAAAGGAATTGGATCCTCTTTTTATTTCGAGATTCCATATCTTCCTAAATCTTCAAATGATGAAGAAAAGAAGAAGAGAACCAGTCTATTCGCAAATCATCAATAAAGCATTCCTGTTTTAAAAATCGAAACAGATAAAATATCAATCATGATCAAGACTATTGATGATTGAATGAATAATCCTTAATTTTAATTCCACCAATAAAAAAAATACTTACAATATGCTAATCGTTATATCACCTGCCAAAACATTAGATTTTGAATCGCCGGTAAACACCAAGCTTTATTCCAAGGCAAGCTTTACCAAGGATGCAGAACAATTAATTAAAATACTTCGAAACCTAAAAGTGGACGAAATTTCGGACTTAATGGGCATTAGTGCTAAACTGGCTCAATTAAACTTTGAACGATTTCATCAATGGCATCTGCCATTCACAACTGATAATTCGAAACAATCATTACTTGCATTTAAAGGTGATGTTTATACAGGTATTGATGCCGATACATTTACTGAGAAAGATTTTGAAGTTGCACAAGAAAAATTACGCATTCTTTCGGGTCTTTACGGCGTTTTAAAACCAATGGATTTAATTCAAGCTTATCGCTTGGAAATGGGCAAAAAATTGAAAAACCAAAAAGGGGCTAATCTATATCAGTTTTGGGGTGATAAAATCACAAAATCAATCAATAAAGATTTAAAAGAGTACCATCACAAACATTTAATAAATCTGGCTTCGGATGAGTACTTTAAATCGATAAAAGCCAAAGAAATAAATGCCGAAATTATTACGCCTGCCTTTAAAGATTTAAAGAATGGACAGTACAAAATGATCAGTTTCTTTGCCAAAAAAGCTCGCGGATTAATGACTCGGTTCGTTATTCAGAATCAAATTACAAATCCGGAAGATTTAAAAGCATTTGATTTAGATGGATACATTTTCAACCCGAATCTATCGAAAGAAAATTCACCCGTTTTTACACGCGATCATTAGTGAATTATTGCATTATTAAAAAGAGTTTTGGGTCTTGTTTTTACCTGCAAATTTTACTATGTTTAAATGCAACACAATCCGAGTATTAACCTATTAATCTGTTTGGTATGAGCACCGAAAACTATATAGTGAAGTATGGAAGTCTTCTTAAAGAAGAAACCTTAGAAGTTATTGATGATAAAATATTGCCCAATACCATAGTGCTGGAAGCCACAAATCCATTTCCCGGATATTATGAATATTATGATGGTTTTCAAAAAGATGTTCAACCACATTACATCTATTTGGTATTAGATAGAAAATATGATTTGGAAGAATTTACGCGAGCAACTCAAAAAATAATGAGTTATTTCGAGGTTAAATTTCATGCAGCAATTGGCAGCCTTACAATTTTCAACGATGTTTACTACACAATTCGTATTCGTAGAATAAACGCTTACGATCAGATTAAGGAACTACAGGAGTGTTATCAGTCCGAAGGCATAAATTTTAAAACCAATGGGGCAATTCCTCACAACTCTAAAGCAATGATTCAATTGGATAAGTTTTTTGCATTGGATGTAATTGAGGAAGCATTTTATAAAGACCATATAGAGCCAAATCACGGGTATTTTACCATTCCTAAGAAGCTAAATTGGAAGCAATTTGAGCAACTAACAAAACAGGTGAAGTATAATATGGAAATGATTCATTTTGATGTTTCGTTAGGCTTTATTTACAACAACTTTTTGGTTATTGATATGATTCGTGTTTATGCTGAGAATTTAGATCTTGATTTAATGAAAAAAATCCGATCAAAATATATCGAGAGAATTAAATAACGTGAGTTCGACGTAAAATTCTATCCACAGAAAGTCAGATTTAATCAGGATTTTCTTAAAAAAATCAGTGCAAACTGTAACAATTATTTTAGTCGAAATTAGCTTAATAGATTTAAAATACCGGCGATCGAACTGCTTTAATTCTCTTTCTTCTTTTCTTGATATCAACTGACAAAGGAAAAGAGAACGAAACTTCATGAGCACCGGTGTTGGTATGTATTAATTTCGAGATTGCATAATCGTAACTATAAGCTACTTTAAAACGTTCCGTTACAAATCCGGCCATGGCAATAAAGGAGTCGTAATTTGGCTCAAAATTCTGATTAAACCACAATCCAAACACAATAGAACTCTTGCTTGCATAAAGCCCGTAGTTCATTTGCGAAAAATCACCTTGCTGTTGATAAAGCAAAGCAGGTGCAATCACCCAATTGTCGGCATATCTTTGGCTTCTTCCACCCAATACAAACTCTGCTCCAGCATGAACGGTATATTTTATCTGCAATTTATCTTCTTGTTCATCATCAAAACTTAAGTCGGGCTTTGACAAATGGTGAGCGGCAATCCCAAAATAAAAATCCTTGTAATAAGCAATCGTTCCCAAAGAGAAATCCCAACCGTCTTTTCTGCGGGTTATTGGATCACCCGATGAATTGTGTGGAAATATATTACCATAAATGGGCGAAACCTGATCGGGAAATACAAGATTTTGCCAGTCCACTTTCTTTTGCATGAATGCAGCTTGAATAGCCGGTCGAACAATAAACTCATCATTAATTCTTAGGTAAAAGGAATACATCCCTGCAAAAGTTGTAGTTTTAAGTGCCCCATCACCCTGATCATCTTGAATGAGCATTAGCCCTATTCCTCCGTTTAAAGTCTCGTAAAAATTATCAAAGGCCACACTATAGCTTACGTAAGGCAAATCGAGGTTTGGCCATTGATTGCGATAATTCAAACTTACATTAGCATTATTTGTAGATCCCGCCAATGCCGGATTTAGGTATAGTTTATTTGCATAAAACTGCGAGAATCGAATATCCTGAGCAAAACCATGCATCATCGATATCAAAAATAGCACACAAAAAGCAAACAGAGTTTTCTTCATCTATTCTCAAATTTATAAATCCAAAGAGTTAATAGCTTAAGCAAGTGATCCTAATTATAAAACTAAAATCACTCGTAAAATAAATTTATTCTATTGATTTAATAAAGCTTTCTGCCAATTATCTAATCAGCATGAAAGTTCCTTTGTTGGTTAATTCTCCATTAATAAACACCATCCAAACATAAGCACCTGACGGGCACATCTTTCCGTTGTATTTACCATCCCAACCTCCATTACGACCAACTTGATCTGTTTTGTAAAGAAGTTCTCCCCAACGATTGTATACGTACATTTCATATTTTTCAATATCATAGTTGATATCCTTTAAATAGAAACGATCATTTTCGTTGTTAGAGTTAGGAGTAAATGCATTGGGAGATTCCAGTCCTACAGGTTTTACTTCTAAACTTACCGAATCAACAGCAACACAACCTAAATTATCCCTTACTTTCAACTCATAAGTACCTGTCTCCGATGCTTCATATCGCTGCAAAATAGTTCCATCCTGCCATTCGAAGAAATATGGAGAATATTCTAGTGGAAGATTCGGTGCAATAATTACGCTTTGTCCTTCGTGAATTGTTACCGGCCTGCCTTCAAGCAATTCTATTTCTTTTGGTCCATCAAAAATCAGATTGTTTCTTAAATCAAGTTTTGGTGTTGGATTGATAACAAATCGTTGCTGGTCGCCACAGCCATGCTCATTTTCTACGGTTAACAGATATTTACCCGGCTGATCGATTATTCTGGCTTCATCGGCATAACCATCATTCCAAATCGGGTTATCCATATCGGCAATATTGACTTGAAACTGATCACCTTCGCATGCAAATACATCTTCATCCAGCTTAGGATCTGCCACCATATGCACAATCACTTCATCCTCAGAATTACATCCGTAAAGATCAGTAACATTAATCTTGTAGGTATAGGTGCCCTCGGGAGCATTAATGATTTTAGGACTTCTTGTATACGGATCATCTAAATGATCTGCATTTGTCCAGCTAACGTCTTCTGCATTGCCCACGATATCAGTAAGTAATTTCAATTGATTACACTGTCCCACTGTTGTATCGGGAATTGTAGAAACCACTGGCAAAGGAGCAACAGTTAGTTCAACCAAATCCATATTGGTACAACCATGTTCGTCCATTACGGTAGCAATCAGCACCTGTGATTCGCCAGGAGTAAATATAGGACTCATTGAATTCGCATCATCTAAATTAGTAGCTGGCGACCACTGAATGTTATTTTCATTGGTCTTGGCTGTTAAAGTAAATGGCTTGCAGCTTCCAATGGTTGTATCGTCAGTAATATTCACAACAGGCAAGGCATCCACCTGAATTATTGTTTTGCCTGTTACATTCGAACATCCATTCTCATCGGTATATGAATAGTGAATATTGTAAGTTCCGGGTCCTTTGTCTGCCGGGTCAAATACTTCTTCCGAAATATCATCAACCCAATAAATACCTCCTTCAGGATAGCCTCCGGATAGAGTGAAGCTTTCTTCACAAACCCCTTTCGATTCGAAAGCTGCCAAGTTAACTGTTGGCAATGCATGCAAGACAACCACAGAGTCTACTTTCGATTCACAGCCAGTAGCCACATCTGAAATATAAATGGACAGTTGACCTTCGTCTTCTTCTCCCCAAGTTACTCTTGTTCTTAACCCCTGTTGAGGACCGGCAAAAATTCCGCCATCAACATCCCAACCATATTCATTTTCATTTACCTGATTGGTTACATAAGTTACACGATCTTCTTTAGCACATAGTTTCATTCTACCAAATATTGCGGTATTAGGCAATTCGTGAACTATTAACTCGGTTGGCTTGGTGGATCTTGAATCCGTACAACGATCCGACACAATACAAGTATAGTATCCGTTATCTAACGGATCCGACTCTAAAATATGATATACCGAACTTGTTTCTCCAGAAATATCCACCCCATCTAACTTCCATTGATAAGTTACATCGTTCCCCTCAACATCAGCCACTAGCGTAACTTCCTCGTTCGAACAAACTTCAATATCAGCAATTTCGGACAGAATTCGCAGTTGAGCAATCACTGTAAGCGTCATTTTATCGCTAATAACACTTGTACAATAATTTGAAACCTCACAAGTATAACTTGCATCATCGTTAAGTTGAATTGATGTTAAACTTAAAACTGGAGACGTTTTACCCGGAATATCAACTCCATCTTTTTGCCATTGATACTTCAATTTTTCACCTGTCGCTTCAACACTAAACTCTACCAATGATTCATTCTCACAAACCTCATCGCTTTCACTAATACTAGTAATCTTTGGCAATTCAGTTACTTCCAGTGAACCAGTTGTTGAAACATCACCACATACACCGGTAACCTGCACTTCGTAATCACCTTCATGGATTATCTCTGTTGAGGTATAATTCAAAGTTTTATCATCTGAAATTTTAACTCCTTCAAAATACCATTCAAATTGAATATCTTTTGCTCCAGTTACATTTGGAGTCCAACTTAACATTTCACCTTCGCAAACAGGTCGGTTCCCGAGTGGTGCAATTAGTGTTGTATTTTCATACACTCGTACTGTTATTTTTTGGATGATTCCACCTGCCGGAGCACCTTCACCTTCTATTATACAGGTATAAACTCCTGCATCAGCCGTGGTTAGTTCAGGAATGTACAAGTTAAGATCTGTAAAAGGCAAAACGGTTTCACCTTTCTTCCAAACAACATTATTAACTTGTCCTGTTGCATCAATATTTAAGGATAATGGCTCTCCCTCACATTTCTCTTCTAAATCGGCCAAACCTTCAACAATAACTACAGGCTCTTTTACGGTTAATTTACCAGATGCCAACCTTGTTCCGCAAGAACCGGTTATTGTACAATGGTAATAACCCGCATCGCTTAACTGTATATCTTTAAAACTTATTGTTGGTCCGTTTACTGCAAGTGGAGTAATAACACCGTCTTTTTCGTGTGTCCAGCTATAAGTAAGCTTATGCCCTGTAATATCCACAGTCATATCATAATCCTCTCCAACAAATTTTACATCATTGGCAAGTGTAGTATTCAATATTGTAGCAGGATCAACTGTCAATTGTGCTGTTTCTGTAAGTTCTTCACCACAGGAATTGTCATTGGTAACAACACACTTAATAGTATAGGTACCGGGAGTAAAAGCATCGGCTGGCAAAACATCTGAACCACTCATTAACAATGCCGAAATGGTAACACCTGTTTCAACATCATCAATATACCACTTGTAATGTAAACTACGACCTGTTGCCTTGGCTCTAAACACCACATCTTCCCACTGACATACAGTTTTATCAGCAATAGATTCGAGTGTTGGAGTGGGGTTAACAACTTGCGCTCCAACAGAAACATCTTCACCACATTTATTTTTAACAGTTACTTTGTAGTTACCTTCCATTGTTGTTGTGGCAGCTCCCAAATAGTACCTTTTACTGTCATCTTCTACAGTTCCTGACACTGCTGCCGGAACTTGCCATGTAATGTTATCAAATGAACCATTTACAACGATTGATCCCATTTCCAAATCTTTACCTTCACAAATAGCAGATAAATCTTCGATACCAAGGGTAATTTCAGGAGTATGAATAACTGTAAGCTCAGTCTTATACTCAATACTGTTTCCACAGTTATCGGTAACAGTACAAATGTAAGTACCTGCATCAGTATCACTAAGTGAGCTAATCAAATAGCTCGTTGTTGCCGAACTTATAGTAGCTCCCTGATGTGTCCAGGCATATGATTTTACATCACCAGTTAGCTGAACCTCCAGGTTCAACTCATCGCCAAGACATAATTCTGTTGTTTTATCCCAATTATTTACTCTTGCAATTGGGTCGAAAACATTCACATATCCTGAAACCGATTCTGTTGAACAACCATCGGATACTTCAACTTTATATTGTCCTGATTCACTCTTGTTTGATGGAGTAAATGTATAATCATCAGTGTTTTCTAGGGGAATCTCAACATTATCTTTATACCATTTATAGGTTAGCGAAAGTGTCGGGTCGATATTATTTATGCTTACTGATAAAGTTTGAGAATTGTTCGTACACATCTCGCTACCATTTGCCCAAGCATTTAAGCTTAGTTTTTCATGATGATAAACAGTAAAATTACTTGATTTATCAGGACAAATGCCTCCATTACCAACTATCACTTTGTAATCTCCATTATCATCTGCTCCAATATTTAGCATTGTTGTTGTTGAAACTTCTGTTGTTGCATCCTTCATCCATGAATAAGTTAAAGGTGTTGTTCCGGAAGTTACATTCAGTGTAATTTGTTTACTTTCATCGAAACACAAATCTTGATCTAAAACAGGATCAAATACAACTGGTTCAAATACTTCAACTTTCACTTCGTTTGAAGTTTCATCGGCACTTGAACCATCTTTTACGATACAACGGAATGCCCATGAATTCATAGCAGTTGTAACATTTGGAACAGTTAGAGTAGATATTTTTCCTGTTCCATCAACAGACGCAATCATACCATGATTTCCAACAGCGACTGCGAACCCACTACCTTCATCATATTGCCATTCATAAGTAAATCCTGAATTGGTACCTATTATCTCAAATTTCACATCCTCATTTTCACAAGCCTGAAGGTTGGTTGGTTGAGTGAAGATTTTGATTAATGCATTAACAGTTAATGTTGCTGTAGCACTTGCGACATCTGTTGAACAAGTATTGCTAACCAGACATCGGTATTGATTATTATTAAATAAAGTGTTAGCTGTTGTAATTGTTAAACTTGCAAGATTACTTCCAGAATAAGTTGCATCATCCACTAAATCATCCCAATCTGAACCATTCCAGACTTGCCATTGATAAGTTATTGGCACTCCTGAAATTTCATCACCTGTTGCAGTTAATTCAAAGGTAGCATTTTCACCATCTGAAATTGTAATATCAGCAGGTTGAGAAGTAATTGTTACTCCCTGATTTACTATTAATTCTGCAACATCACTGGTTAGACTATTTCCACATGCATCGGTAATTATGCAATAATAGGTATTACCATCAATTGCTGTTGCTGGTGTATATTTATTACCATCAACTACCACAGCTGTTACTGCTATTCCATTTTCTAACCATTGGTAACTTAAAGGTGCGTAACCTGAAGCAGTAACCGAAAATTCAGGTATTGGCTCTCCTTCACAAATTGTAAAATCTGACGGCTGAGTATTAATAGCCAATTCATCACGTACAGTAAAAGTAAATATTCTGCGTTCAGTTTTACATGTATTAGAAACTTCACATTCATAAACAATGTCTGTATTTATTTCATCAACATAGTATGATGAAGTTGTAGATAAAACATCTCCGGGAGTTCCAGATACATACCATTTATACTCTATTTCATCACCATCTGCTGTTACAGATAAGTTTCTTGATACACCCTTACAAACTTCTTCTGTAATATCTACTGCCGGAGCTACAATAGAAACTTTTTCCCAAATTGTTAAATCAACTTTATTTGTTGTCTTTGCAGTACCAGTACCAATTGCAACTTTACAATAGAATTCCCAACCGTTCATTGCTGTAGTTACAGGATCAATAGTTAATTGTCCACCTGAAACCCAAGCTGGATCAGCAGGTTGATCTCCAGTACCATCATTATAAAACCAGTTATAAGTATCAACAGCCGCTACTGTTCCTACAGTAAATGTAACAGGATCACCTTCACACAATTTTTGATCTAATGGCTGTGCTGTTATGTGATTATCAGTAGTAATGTTCAATATGGCTTTATCACTAAACACTTCAGGATCACAAACACCTCCATCGCTTGTAACTTTACATCGATATTCTTTTCCGTTAAATGTTCCAATTAGCGCTTTACTTACTGTTAATTCTGCTGTATTTACGTTAGAATAGTTAAGAGTTTCTAATAGGTCATCCCATCCTGAACCATTCCAAACCTGCCACTGATAGGTGTAATTTGGTTCTCCAGAAGCTGTTACGCTAAAATGTGCTGTCCCATTATCAGCAATTGATTGATGATCAGGATCTGTTACTGTAAGAGGTTCTACAACTGTTAATACTGCACTTTTTGAAGTAACTATATTACAAACATTCGAAACCTCACAATAATATGATTCACCATCAACTGGATGATTTTCAGTATAAGAATTACCTGTTGCTCCAACAATAGATCCTGAACTATTGTACCATTGGTAAGAAATATCATCTCCTCCTCCAGATACTATAAAATCAGGATCTGCTTCTGTAGAACACATTGTCCAATCAGCAGGATCACTTACTGTAGCTAGTTCTAACACATCAACCACGAATGTTCTTGTTTCCTTGTTACAATTCTGGTCGTTATAAACATCTACCTTATAAGTTGCCTCATCTCCAGTAGTAACTTTAGCAATACTAAAAGTAGCACTAGTTGACAATACTGTTGCCTCTTCTCCAACTTCATACCACTTGTATTTTAAGTTTTCACCTGTAGCTTCAACTGTTATTGAAAAAGGTGCATCAACACAAGCAGTAAGACCTGGATTATCCAATGTAGTCACTACTATGTTTTCCCATACATCAACCGATACTTCATTAGATGGTTGGCCTGTACTAATTCCATCACTTACAATACATCGAACTCCCCATGACTCCATTGCTTGTGTTGCATTTGGTACTGTATAAGTAGAAACCAATACATCTGATTCTGAATAAGCATCTATGAAATTATTATCTCCATTATGATATTGCCATTGATAGGTTAATCCTGTTGCTTTCGTTCCTGTTATTTCAAATACAATATTTTCACCCTCACATACTACTTGATCTTCTGGTTGGGCAGAAATTTTATTTACAGAATTGATAGTAAGTATTGCAGCATTACTTATAGCATTTGATCCACAAACTGTTCCATCGCTGTTTACCACACATCTGTATTGGTTTCCGTCAAAATCAGCTTTAAGTGCATTTGTAATTAATAACTCTGAGGTTTTCGCACCTGAATATTTCCCACCATCAAAAATATCATTCCAACCCGAACCAGAATTTTCCTGCCACTGGTAGGTATAATTTGGTTCACCTGTTGCCACAACGCCAAATTTTGCATTGGCACCATCTGCAATATTCTGATCTAATGGATTTGTAACTGCAACTTCTTTTATAATTGTAAGTGTTGCTTTTTTTGAAATTACTTTTCCACAATCTCCAGACTTGCCAGTTACTTCACAATAATAGGTTTCACCATCAAGCAAATTAGTTTCAGTAAATGTTGCATTTGTTGCACCTAGAATTTCACCTTTACTATTATACCACTTATAATTTGGGCCTCCCTCTGCATCGGCAACAACTGTAAAATCAATAGATATCTCTGTCTCACATACTGTTCGATCTTTAGGATCATCTGTAATACTTGGATTTTTATTTATATTAACATTAAATGTTAAAGTTTTATTTCCACATACCAAATCATTACTTAGCTCGCAAGTATACTCACCATCATCTTCACCAATTTTAACATGCTTCAACTCAATGATGGGAGAGTTTGGAAATTCCTTAGCTGGGTGATCTGTTTGTGTCCACTTGTAGTCTATTTTATCATCACCTGCATTAGCTGTCACGAATAAAGAAATTGTACCATCCTCACATATTGTTGTTGTGGCATCAGATTGAGCTGTTACTACAATATTGTTTGTAATATCTACACTAATTAAAACTGAATCTGCAGGACAATAAGCAGCATTAACTTTTGCAGTATAAATTCCATTATCAGAAGAACTAGCAAGATCAATCACAAAATCAGTAGGTTCTGCATTTCCATCAGTAATTTCAACAGCATCTTTCCACCACGAAATACCATTGTGTTCCCCACTTTCGGTGATGTTTAACTCGACGAGACCTGCGCATTTTTCCACACTATTAACAAGAGTACTTAATATTGGCTTCTCGTGAACTTGAACAATGTACTTTTTCTCCAAATAATCACAACCTCCCAGACTGGTTACTTTTGCAGTATAAGTATAAGGAGTAAGTCTTGGTGCTAAGGCATCTATTTTAACCAGGGTTTTATTATCCAAATCTGCAATATGATTGTTTGAATCATCGTACCATTCCAAAGTATATTCATCGCCATCAATTTCAATGTTAAATTCTTGTTCTACATTTTCACAAATGTCAAATGTTTCATCAGCTGGAGAAACAATTGAGATATGTTCGTTTACCGTAAGCTTTCTCTGAATTGTAACATCGCTACCACAAATAAGATGAATAACGCAATAATAAACGCCTTCATCAGCTTTTGACACAGGATCAATTTCCAAATAGTCGTTATTGCCAATTGATGCACTGTTTATATCGCTGAAGTACCATTGAAATGTTGGTGTTCCAACATAATCGATATCTAATCTAAATTTTTCTCCTTCACAAAGTGGTGGTATATCAGAAGCTGTATTAGGAGTATTTACTTTTTGCATCGAAAGAGTAGCTGATTCTGTTTTGGAATTACACTGATCTGAAACAGTACATGTATATATTCCCAGATCACTTTCTTCAACATTATCAATTGCCAGAGCTGTCTCATCAGTACCAACTATAGCTCCTGCTTCATTAGTCCAGGAATACTTTATTTCAGACAAAGCAGACATCTCTTCAACTTTGGCAACAAAACTTACATTTTCGCCCAAACATGTTCCAATGTCATCAATAGTTAAAGCTCCAAACTCAGGAATGATATTCCAGGTAAATTCATGAGTAAAATTTTCTGTTCCACAATTAGGTACAGCAATAAACTGCCAACTTCCTTCGTTTGTTGTATTTACTTCGAAAGTATATGGATTTGTTATCGAGATTTCTGTTCCATCCGGCTTTATTGCTTTGTACTCTGCAACCGCTCCATTATCATTAAAAGTAACAGTTACGTTAGTTGGATTACAAAATGGACCAGTTTCATCTGTTGTAATATCAGTCACAACCATTTTAGCCACAACAATTAAATCAGCTACAGAAACTTCTGAATCACATCGGTTCGAAACAGTTACCTTATAAGTTCCTTCATCGCCAGTTGCAATTGGCGAAATTATTTTCTGTCCTCCGGTGGTTTCAGTATCGATAGTACCATCTTTTTCCCATACGAACTTATAATATGAATTTGCTTCGCTTACTCCTACTCCAAAAGTATGCGTAGTAGTTCCTTCACAAAGAGTAACATCATCAAGAGGATCATCAATAGTCACAAGTGGAACAACATCCAAATCTCTTACTGATAAAGCAGCATCATTGTGACACACAACATCGCTACCTGCGGTTGAGTACACACTTGAAACACTAACTGAAAAAATCGACTCTCTGTTATCCATTGTTGCCGGAACAGTAAGAATTGAACCTGTTTCAGCAAGATCTGTAGTTCCTTCTTTCCAAGAGTAAACTAAAATCCCATCTCCGGTAGCATCGGCAGTAATAATAATATCATCACCTTCACATAAATCGGTATTAGGAGTTAGAGCAGTAAGCTCAGGAGCTGATAAAACATTCAATGTAATTTCATCGGAAGCTAAACCACAACCATTTTCTGCTTCACATCTAACAGTATATATACCAGCCGGATTATCAGCAGCAAAAACAAATGGATTCCCAACAAAATCAGGATAGGCAGCTCCATTTACATACCATTTTACTTGCCCGGCATCTCCTGTAACCGAAGCATCTAAAGTAGCGGTTGTACCAAAGCAGAAATTAGTTTTATCTGCTCTAATTTTAACTGTGGCTGCTCTATCAACCAAAACAGATAAATCAGCATGAACATTATCAGAAGATGATCCACATTGCTTATATTCTTCCTTAAAACTAATTGTGCATCTATAGTCTCCTTCATTTTCTTGTTGAGGATCAAGGAATATTAATTCATGAGTTTTGGTTCCGGAAAGTTCATCCACAACATCCTCTAAGTCAATATAATTCTCGGTTCCCTTTTCCTTTTTTGCCCAAGAATATTTGTACCAACTTGTATCTCCATTCGAAACATCAAGCGAATTTCTAACAGCCTCACAAAACTGGAATGTTTTTCCACTATTTGAATAACTATAATTAGGAACTACTCTGGCAACAAAAACAGCAGTATCTTGAACTGCTTGCACCAAAGTAATACTGTCAAGTGCAAAAGCGGAGTGAATTCCTGAAGAATTATTATTCAAAATTTTCAATATCGCATTAGAAGCCCCTTTGGGTTTCCATAAAGCTGATACTGATTGCCATTCGTTGGTTTTTTCAACTTTAAAGTTATCGACAATAACATCATCATTAACCATTATTTTTAAATTCTGCGGTGAAGTATAGCTAGCTTTATCATCTACACTTCTTCCGTACAGTTTTACAATGTAGTTAAAACCATCTACAACATCTACCGAAGTTCCTCTGTAAATTATATCTCCATAATTGTCTGATATGGCCATAAACATATAGTCATTATCCATATCCGTAAAAGCAGGATATTTAAAAGAAGGGTCAGCTTCTGTTGTTTGACGAACCGTTGTATACTCACCAGGATTTCGCAAGTTTCCATGTACTTCTGAATAATCAGAATCTACTGTTTTCTCAAAAAATGAACCGTTAAATAACTGATCCATTGCAGGATCTCGATAAGATCCCACCACATAATACGAGGTTTCCTCATTTGGTGCATCCACCAAAAGAGGGCCATTGGGGTTTATGGGATCACCTTTAAAATCGTTCACATACCACTCATAGTAATCCGGTCTTGGATCTTTAATGCTTACTTGAATCTTATCATCGTAACTTTCACAGATTAAATCCAATTTGCCATCAACATACACATCAAGCTCCGGAAGAATCTTAGAAATCTCTTTTGTAAATCCTGAATAATAACCAGCAGCTCCAACAACACCTGACTCCACCAGCCAGGCAACATTAATAGCCTTATTACTGTAAAATCGGTAGCTCCCCGTTAAGTTTTTATCTAATTTATAAATTTCCCATTGTGGGACTCCTGCAATTTGGGTAGTTGAACTCACAATATCACTTATTGGATACAAAGTTTTATCACCGTCTTTTGAATAACTTACTACTGCTCCGGTTTGGGTTAATATGGTGATTACACCATTAACACTTTGTTTGGCCAGGATCTCTGCGTAAGGAACGGTTACTTCGCGAATACCACTAGTAGAAACAGGAGGAATAAAATTCATCCCTACTGTAGGACCAATTTTTGAGCTACTACCAGATAAAGTTTGATAAACGTACACATTTTTATCGGTTAAGATGTATGCATTTCCATTCACATCATAAGGGTCATTCAGAATCAGATAGTCACCTTTCTTTGCAATGGTTCCTGCTGGACTACCGTTCACTTCCACTGAAACATTGTCTTCAGTAGCAACAATAATAGGTCTTTCAGTAGTGGAGTTCCCCTTACCCCGTAAGATGATGTATTCGTTTCTAACCTGATCAATGGGTACAATTTGGTCAACACCTATATCCTGACCAGAAGGTCCTGCTGTCCATGAACCACTGTTTACAACAATTGGTTTTGATGAAGTAACAGAAGTACCATTCATAGCATTCTTATCTTTATCCTGAAAGCCCGAAAGATCATGATCCACACCAACAATGTAACTCTCTCCTTTGTTTAAGGTTCTGGTAATAACAGTAGTTGGATCAACCGATTGTGCTTGCAACTGATTCGTAGTAGAATTAAACTCAGTTAATCCAGATACTTTAATATTGCTGAAGTTTACAAGCGTATTGTCTTCGATTGCCATTACAGATATAAAATGGCTTCGTCGGTGGGTTGCACTATTTTTATCAGTGTATACATGCCCCGACAAAAATTCAGTACCATAAGCGTAAGTTCCTTTTGTTGTTAGAGAACTTCCCTGATCTTTTGTAGAATGCCTCATGTTAACAAAGAATGGCGCATCAGGAGAATAAAACCTGAGTCCTTCACTTGTTAGAACTTTGTTTAGCTCTTTAGCTCCTACAACGTTCTCAGGAAAATCGTATGTATGCGGATACTTGGTGATAACTCCTTTTTCATCTCCCGCAGAATTGTAAAAAGCATAAGATTTAGGCGATTGGTTACTTATAGTTACTTGGTCTATTAAGTCATCATATCCTCGATAAATGTATACTGTGATGTCTTTTACAGAGTTGGTTGATAAAATTGCCCTGTGATAACCAATATCTTTTGGAACAGATGATCCATTATAAAAGGGCGGTACATAATGTTCGTAATCATATTGAGCAAAACCAGAAACCGGAAATGCAAACAGAACCAGAATAAAAATGGACTTTAATAAATAATGAAATCGAGTAAAATTTAAACCAATAATCATATCTTAAAATTCAGGATTTAGTAAAAGTTATTGTAAATCTTTTCCGGAGTAAGAAAAACCTTATTACGATGATCCCTATTCCTTACAAAGACTAATTCAATGATATTGAGAACAATTCAAATATCAACTGATGTACATTGTATATATGGCTAATATTATTCCGCAAATCTACTTTTTAAACTGATAAAAGCATACTTTTGTTACATATTTAATAAAAGTATTTAGTGCAGTCTCAACAAAAAAACGACCCTTCTTTCGAAAGACCGTTTTTAAACAATTATTATAATATTACGATTACTACTTGATCTGTTAATAATTTCCCTTCAATTGCCAGATGCAAGCCTCAAGATCAAAATAATCATTCCCATGTATGTTAACAATTATTTTAATCCTCTCATTTCATAACAGATTCAACCTCATCTACTGATATTGGAATTCTTTTACCAATTAACCTATTACCTGTTTCCGTAACCAAAACATCATCCTCTAAACGAATACCTCCAAAGTTGCGATATTCATTTACTTTATCGTAATTGATAAACTCAGTATATAATCCTTCATTTTGAAACTTATCAATTAAAGCCGGAATAAAGTAAATTCCAGGTTCATTCGTTAATACAAATCCTGGCTTCAACTCCTTACCCAAACGTAAATATGCTGTTCCAAATTGATCGATTCTTTGAACTTCATCATCATATCCTACGTAGTTTTCCCCATAGTCTTCCATATCATGAACATCAAGCCCCATCATATGCCCCAAACCATGTGGCATAAACAATGCATGAGCACCTGCTTTTACAGCTTCATCAACATCACCTTTCATTAAACCTAGTTTTTTCAATCCTGTTGCCAGAACTTTGCAAACCTCAAGATGAATGCTCTGGTATGTAACACCCGGACGAATCAACTCATTACCAGTGTTAATTCCCTCGAGCACGATTTCATAAATTTCTTTTTGCTTTTGAGAGAACTTACCCCCAACTGGAATCGTTCTTGTGTTATCCGAAGCGTAATGAGAATCTGTTTCGGCGCCACAATCCACCAATAATAAGTCACCAGCTTTTAACAAATTACCATGTTCATGATTGTGAAGGGTCTCACCTCTTTTTGAAACAATAGCGGGGAATGATAACAAACCACCTGCACGCAGAGCAATAGCCTCACACTCACCTGCAATTTCTCTTTCGTACACTCCATCTTTCGCCATTTTCATAGCTGTAGTATGAATTTCATATCCAATAGCTGCTGCTCTTTCTAATTCTTTGATCTCATACTCATCCTTAATTTCGCGCAAAGCAACAACTGCTTTTATAAAATCCAATGAGGAGTTCTCTTTAATGGCATGTAGAGGAGTACCTAGCATCTCGTGAATTAAAATTTTATTCTCAGCGCGGTAAACCGGCAAGAAATGAATTTTACGTCCTGCTTTCACCGCATCTGCAACAAATATTTTGAATTCAGCAAAAGGAGCAGTATTTACCAAACCGAATTCAGCCGCCTGATCTACAACACTTGGCTGAGGTCCCATCCAAATGATATCATCAATATCTACATCATTACCAAACACATAATCTTTGTTTTCATCAATATCGAAAACACCTGCGAAACCAGGATGATCAATACCAAAGAAATACAGGAATGTACTATCCTGACGGTAATGATAAATATTACCGGCATAATTCATTGGAGCATCTGGATTGCCCAAAACAATGGCAATTCCATCTTTCATAGATGCTCTTAATTTCTCGCGTCTGTTTATATAAACTTCTTTTGGAAACATGTTAATAGTATTTAAATTTTAAGATTTTGTAAGATACAAAAATAGCAAGCTTTTACTTCATTTTTTGTCTTTTATCAATTTATAAACGCATTATCCTAAAATTAGTCCAGTATCATAAGAAAACAGGTATTATTTATAAAGTCCTCTAAAATCTCAAACAAAGGGGAGCTGATATAGGGCAATTGCGAGCTTAATCACAAAAAGATCAAGGAGTGAAAGAATTTTGCAAACTGAATCATGCCCGTTTCAGAGTAAAACTGGAATATATAGATGCTCTCCGCCAATTACTAATCTAAATTTGGCATAGCATGCCGGATATGGAAGAAATTTTTGGTTCAGAAATGGTATTGGTTCATGAAAAAAGGCTCCCGTTTAAGAAGCCTTTAAAGTAACACAAAATATTCTTATAATTTTATTTCTCTATCAACTGTTTGATCCAATGATATAAATGTTTCAGTTTTTGATACTCCATCAATATTCTGAAGTGTATTAATTAAAACATCCATAAGATGTTGGTTATCTCTGCACAGCATTTTCACCAAAAATGTATAATTTCCAGTTGTAAAATGACACTCCACAATTTCAGGAATAGCTTCGATACTGTCAACAACCGTTTTATACTGATGTGCATGATCCAGAATAATCCCGACAAATGCACAAACTTCGTATCCCAAGGCACGAGGTTTTACAATAAATCTAGACCCATCAATAATTCCGGCATCCTCAAGTTTTTTTACTCGCTGATGAATGGCAGCTCCTGAAATCCCGCACTCTCTTGCAATTTCAAGAAATGGTATACGAGCATTTTTGATCAAATAAGATAATATCTTCTGATCTACTTCATCAATTTGAATCTTCATATTCTAACAGTTAGGGTAAATCATAAAAGGCTTATCACTTTCATTCCTTCAAAACCTTATTACAAATCATTACAATAAAGGCAAAATTAATAATAATTTATAAGCTGCATGAAATCTATCTGCCTTTAGTTGCAAATTAAGAACAAATCCATTCTTTTTCTATAGATAGTGTGACTACCATACGATTAACCCTTAAAACTAATTTGAATGTGATTCAATTAGGATATCTCTGTAATAAAAAATTAATTTTGTGGTGTAATACTGGTATGAACACCTTATATAAACTGAGTTTGAGGTAAAATAAAGAGTTTAAGATGAATAAACTAAAACCTTTAATGCTTGTAGGAACAGGGTCTGATGTGGGGAAAAGCATCGTAAACACGGGATTCTGTCGTATTTTATTGCAAGATGGATATAATCCTGCTCCCTTTAAGGCACAAAATATGTCTTTGAATTCTTTTGCAACACCAGAAGGGTTTGAAATCGGTCGTGCTCAAGCTGTTCAAGCCGAAGCATGCGGTATCAGTTGTCATACCGACATGAATCCAATCCTTTTAAAACCGACCAATGATAAAAGCTCGCAAGTTGTCTTAAATGGGAAACCTGTGGGAACACAAACCGCCTATGATTACTTTATGAGTAATAACAAATCAGCCTTATTCGAAGAAGCCAAAGCTGCATTTTATCGATTAGAACAGCAATACAATCCTATTGTTTTAGAGGGGGCTGGAAGCATATCTGAACTCAATTTAAAGTCAAGGGATATTACCAATATGAAAATGGCTGTTGAAACCGATGCAGTTACCTATTTAATTGCTGATATTGACAAAGGTGGTGTATTTGCAAGCGTTTATGGAAACATTGCCCTTCTTGACGAAGAAGAAAGAAATCAAATCAAAGGAATCCTAATCAACAAATTCCGTGGAGACATCCATTTGTTTAAAGAAGGAAAAAACATTCTTGAAGACTTAACCGGCAAACCTGTTATTGGTGTACTTCCTTATTTCAGAGACATTCACATAGAGGAAGAAGATTCGGTAAGTTTGGAGAAAAAATTTAGTAATGCCCAAACAGGGAAAGTAAACTGTGCAGTAATACTGCTACCACGCATGGCAAACTTTACCGATTTTAATGTGCTGGAACAAGACCCACGTGTGCATTTGTACTATACCAATAACTTTAAGGAAATTGAAAATGCTGACATTGTAATTATCCCGGGAAGCAAAAATACCATATCTGACCTACAAGAACTGAAGAACAAGGGTATAGCCAAAGCCATTATAAATGCATATAAGAATGGGAAAAAAGTGATAGGTATTTGTGGTGGATATCAAATGATGGGAAGTGTAATCGCTGATCCAAAAGGAGTAGAAGGTAACATCAAGAAAATTAATGGTTTAGGATTATTACCTATCAAAACGGTAATTACAGAAGAAAAGTTAACTGAACAATGCGAGTTTTTTTTTAAAAATTATAATGACACCTGTGTAGGCTATGAGATTCACATGGGGAAAAGCTCTGCATTGGAAGATGAAAACTACTTAAATAATTTGTCAAACGGCAAGCAAGAAGGATACACCCTGGATGAAAACTGCTGGGGTTCTTACATTCATGGAATCCTTGACAATTCTGTTGTAATCAAGGATTTATTGTCAGGTTTCGAAGCGATATCCGAGAATGAATTCAATTACAAGACTTTCAAAGAAGAACAGTACGACAAATTGGCTGATGTAATCCGCAAAAGCGTTGACATGAAATTATTTTACAAGCATTTATCACAAGAATAAAATGACAATAATAAACAGGTTTATTATTACAGGCGGTCCTGGATCCGGAAAATCAAGTCTTTTAAATGCTCTAAAAAATCAAGGGTACAAGGGATTTGAAGAAATATCTCGCATAATAATCCGTGAGCAGCAAGAAATAAATGGGGATAAACTTCCATGGAAAAACCTTGCTGATTTTGCTGAGATCTGCTACGAAAGGATGCTGAAACAGCTGGATGATTACAATTCGAGAAGCTACTGCTTTTACGACAGAGGAATTCCGGATATCATCGCATATGTTCGACGCGGAGGCCTTCAGGTTCCTTCAAAATATTTTGAAAATTGCAACCAATATCACCCCAGTGTTTTCATTACACCACCATGGCAGCAAATTTTTATTAACGATGCAGAACGCCCGGAATCATTTAAGGATTCAATGGAAATCTATCAATATTTGAAAAATACATACAAAGAACTGGGCTTCCAGATCATTGAGCTACCAAAAGCATCAATAAAGAAAAGAGTTGAATTTATTGAAGCTTATTTGTCATCCTGCAAAGACTGACTTATTCCTGCAATCACTGCTTTGGCCAGAAGTTCGCCAAAAAGAACATGTTTGCCACAGTAAACCACATCAGGGCCATTTCCACAAGCAATTGCGGTGGAATCGGTTCCGGTTCCGGTTGCAAGCTGTCCCGAAACTCTGCTCATAACTTTCATATCCTGCATACAAGCAGCCTTCGCTTCTGCAACCATCATTACACATTCAACCATAGCCGCTTCGGATAAACATGCATTGGTAAGAATTAAGATATTAATGGTTCCAAGCTTTCTGCATTCCTCATTCATAAACTTGTAGTCTGCAATATCTCCTGCCCTACGAGCATTCGACACCCCTGCAGTCACCAGTGCATCTATCCAAATGCCTTGCTCCTCTACCCGAACACAACAAAAAGATTTCATAAATGCCGCAGTCATCATTCCCACACAAACTCCACTCCATTCATTTGCTTTTGCCATTTTTCCCAAAGTCAGTTCCGGTTTTTCGAACTCTGTACGCTTATCATTAAAATTTGCATCAACATTGGTATTTAAAAAGTGATTCGCCATTTGGAATCCACCATTTAAAATCGACGAACTGAGCATTCTTACAGACCTCTCGAACCTAACATGAAGAAACTTCTCATTACATTCTATATGGTAATTCATGATTCACTCATTTTTCAGATTTTGAATAAAAGCAAAATCAACAGCTTGTTTATACTTTTTAATTCCAACCGATTTTTTAATGAGTTTATATACTTTTTTCTCATTCTCAAAATGCTTGGCAAAATATTCCCAAAACGGTTTCATTTTTTGCATAATCTGGCTTTCCCCTTGGAGGTATGATGCATACAATTGAAAAATTTCATCATGAACAGCTTTTAGTTTGCACTTCATTTCATCGCATGCAGGAATCTCAAATCCTTTGATCTTTGCAGGCAACCAATAGTCTTGCAAAACTCCGCGTCCGATCATTACATGCTGTAAATCTGGCAAAGAATCCCTTACTATTTTAAAATCAACCAAAGTATTTATATCTCCATTGTATGCCAAATAATTACCATATCTCGCAAATAAATCCACAAATCGATTGAGATTTGCCTTTCCTTTATATAACTGTTTTCCTATGCGTGGATGAACAATCACTTCTGCAAGCCCATTCTGTTTTAAAATAGGGAGTATTAGATCAATCTCCTTATCATCCTGTAATCCCAATCGTAATTTTACCGATAATTTGATTTTTTTTCGGAAAGTGGTTTTTAGGATTTCTTCCACATTATCGGGATAAAGTAATATTCCTGACCCCTTGCTCTTTTTTGTTACCATTGGATACGGACATCCCATATTCCAATTCATTTCCGAGAAGCCCAGATTTGAGAAATAATCTTCAAAATAACTGAACTCTTTAGCTGTTCCGCACAAAAATTGGGGAATTAAACCTTTATTTCTTTCATTAAAAGGCTCCACTTCACGTTTATGAGCAGTTTTAACAATTCCATCGTTCTGCAAAACAAGAAAAGGAGTATAGAACTGATCTATACTCCCAATATGCTTTTGAAAAGCCAGTCTGAATACCCAATCGGTATATCCCTGTACAGGAGCGAGTGATAATTTCATTGAATGCAATTTATCGTCCGAAGCTCAAAACACCTAAAAGCTGTTTCCTTTGGCGATAATATATTAATCCGTCTTCTGTTGCAATGCTTTTTACAAATTTGTCAATCATGGTATCGTAGATGGTTCCAAATTTAAACCGTTCCGGAGGATACAATTCCGGATTGTGCATATCTTCAAGACGAGAGAGGTACATTCTTCCCACCATTTCGCCACTTAAATCGTTACGATACATTCCCTGTGCAATTCCCTTTTGAATGTTGATCTGAATTTTATCGAAAATAAACCCCATTCTAACTTCCATATGCTTCGCGTAGATCTCAGGAAAATAATTTTCGAGCTCCATGGTTATCGAAGGAGTTACATGCTCAAACTTATCATTTATCTCCTGACTCACTATAAATAAAATGTCAATGGCATTTTGTCCATCAAAATTGTACTCCAGAAAAATAGCCTCGAAACTTTTTCTTTCATACTCAAGGATTTTTTCAACCAATTCCTCCTTTGAATTAACAAAACTTGATATATCCCTCTCCGACACACCAAAATCTATAATCTTTTCAAAAGAGAAATCTTTCAATCCATTTTTTAGCAAAAAGGCTCGTACCTTTTCAATAATACGCACAAATTCCTTATCCATATGTTCTTATCACTATCAATTTTTGCGAATTGTAATACATACAATTCTCTTTTTTTAATATCCCCTAAATTAAGAAAAAAAGCACAGAAATTTTCGGCTTAACCAAATACTTTGGAATCACCCATGCTTTATCCCATACGTATCAAGTATGCAATTTTAATATTTTTGTTAGAGTTCGGAAAAAATTATTCATCATTTAAGGGCTCTTCATTGATAAAAATGGGTGATTCATAAAAATTGGGGGTGTAGAAGTCTTAGATTTTAAAACATATAGTATCTTTACCGCTGAATGGATACTTTTAATACATAGGGTGATTGAAAGTTCTTTTTCATAAGTAAATTTAAGTAGTAGTTTTTGGGCGGCTAGTCACCGCCCATTTTTTGCCTTCTATTTGATTCTCTTTTGTGTAAAATAACGTCCGTATTCCAGTTTATCTGTTCGAATAAATACTCCAGTTAGGTCACAAGCCTTTCATTAGATAGAAAACCCTCCAGTTGTGAAGGCTGATTCTCTAGTTGGAACCCTGTCATATTCTCAAATAGCCAAAGTAGATGATCGACTGCAATCAGATTTACCTGTATGTAGCAAAAATTACCCCCCTATAGTAAAACTCCTCAACAAATATAGAGCTTTCAATAGCCTAACTATTTTTTCCTGAGGTGAATTTCTTAATGTTTATTCAAATCATTAATACATACTAAATATCCAAATAATGTGAGTTTAATAGAAGGCACAATTTTTGCGTTTATAAAATCATTCACTAGTGGGCGATTTAAATTAAAAAACGTTCTTTGAAATTCTTTGTTAGTCGTACTTGTAGCGATTTCTGATAGCGTGACGATTTGAATTGAATTATGGATATTTTGCATATAAACAAGCAATTATCCATGAACCAAGGCAAAATATATCTTCGCTCAACTTACAGATTTTTTACCTACACGTATTTTTGACAGAATCGTTGAAAAACACAAGGGAAATAAGCATGTAAGAACCTTTAGCTGTTGGAATCAAATGCTATGTATGGTATTTGAACAGCTTACTTCAAGAGACAGTATGAGAGATTTGCTTCTCAGTCTTGAGGCTCATAAATCCAAGTACTATCATCTTGGCTTTGGTTCAACTGTATCGCGAAGGAACTTTGGTAATGCCAATGAAAAACGTAGCTATAAAATCTTTGAAGAATTTGCATATGTTCTCATAGAAGAAGCACGCAAAAGCTGCTATAGATCGGACTTTGAGATCAATGTTGAAGGTAATGTTTATGCATTTGATTCATCAACAATAGATCTCTGCCTCAGTGTATTTTGGTGGGCTGAGTTTAGGAAAACAAAAGGTGGCATTAAGCTGCACACTCTGTATGATGTTAAAACATCAATACCTACGTTCCTGTATATCTCAAATGCCAAAATGCACGATGTCAATGCTCTTGATCTGATCTCATATGAGCCTGGAAGCTTTTATTTGATTGATAAAGCTTACATTGATTTTGGGAGACTGTACAATCTTCATAAACAGTGAGCTTTTTTCGTAACACGAGTAACCGTTGCACAACCAAGTAATATTTCTAAAAAATAAGATAAAAGCCATAAAAGTATGCGGATTTGCAAGCTTTTAAGGCTTTGTTTTTTCTGTGTTTTTAGCTTGTGCTTTAAATTATTAAGTGCTTAAATTAACTCTAATTAAGCCAATACACTTCTTCAGGGAATGAAACAGAACAATGGCCTGATTTGTCATTGTTTCAGCTGTTTTATTCATAAATTTCATTAGTTTTTTAAGGTTATAGGCTGTTGCAGACATGTGCATTACCTTATTGGCCTGGGCAATTCCTATAGTGTTGATTTTTCGAAGTCCCATAAATTGTGTTAAGGTTCCGAAAACAGGCTCGACTGTAGATTGCCGTTTGCCTTTCATGTATCTGCCGAACTTGCTCTTCACCCTTTTGTTGTTGCGTTTATACTGCTCAACGTAAACAGTTATTGCGATACGTTTTTCATGACTTTTGCCCAGGCATTTCTTCTTGATAGGACAGTTTTTGCAATCGCTTCGTTTGGTCAGATAATGATTCTGAAGAGAGTTGGTTACCATTTTTGTTTTTCGAAAAGTAACTTTCTTTCCCATGGGACAAATCCAGTAGTTTTCCTCTTTACAGAAAGTAAATCCTTCGGGTCCTCCCTTGTAAGTTCCGTGTGGAGGTATGTAGCTGATAATGTTTTCCTTTTCCAGAAAAGCATAGTTTTCTCCGCTACTGTAACCGGCATCGGCAAGAAGGGTTGTCCACAACAAGCCTTGATTTTTAAGTCTTCGCTTTAAACGCTTTGTGGCATCCTGCAAGTATTGATTGTCTTTTTTATCAGCATGGTAGGCTTTTACATCGGTGATCACATGATTGGCAGTATCAACACTGATATTATTTAGATAATTCAGCTTTCTGGCTTTGCCAGGTTTTACGCTGATTCTTGCATCGGGATCGGTTGGACTGTAATGGGTTTTATTACTGGTATACTTGGCTCCTTTGTTGGCAGCTCCCGGACGTTGATCCTGATTCTTTTGCCAATTACGATTGCGGGATTTTATTTCCTGCAATTCTCTTTTATCGGCTGTAATGATTTGCTGATTGCGAGAAGCCTTATTCTTTTTAGGCTTTCTATCTTCTCTACTCTGGTAGCGAGCTTTTTGAAGATAAGCCTCCAGCTGTTCTTCAGGAACTTTCAGTTCCAAACTATCCATGCTGGCATTGGCTTTTATTGGTGCTGAATCCATGGCCTGAGTATGACCTGCAACCATTCCCTTGTCTACACACATGCTTAAAATATGAGTAAAAACCTCTTCAAATATCTTTTCGGGAAACAGTTGTCTTGTTCTGCTTAAAGTACTGTGCCATGGCAATTGCTCATCGATATCAAATCCTAAGAAAAATAGGATATCCAATCGCATGGAGCAGTGTTCAATTAACTGTCTGTCACTTATGATATTTTCTAAATACCCAACTAACAGAGTTTATAAAAAACAACAGGATCAATGCTCTTCTGTCCACATTTCCCGTAGTAAGCTTGAGTCTTTTTGTATAAAAAGGATAAATCTAAAACTGATCTTAATCTTCGATAGAAATTATTTTCAGGAACTCTTCCGGAGAGTTGAAAGCTGGAAAATAACTTCTCTTGGTAAAGTTTCTTTCCTTGCATTTTTATTTACAAGTTAAGCTATTATCATTGCTAAGTAAAGTTATTATTGTTAGTTTTATTAACAAGTTATCAAGAGTTGTGCAACAGGCACACGAGCGAAAAATAATATGCGATTTAAAAGAATGTATTCCAGTTCGGTTGACAAATCAACCGGAGTAAAATACGATCAAATCGGTAAGCTGAAATCCTACTACCCAAGCAGGGACTACCCAGAAAAGCTTCGGCGAATCAAGTACTATGATTGTGAAACGGATAAGGAGCTAATTTTCCTTACCAACAACATGGAACTTGAACCTACTGAAGTCGCTTATCTGTATAAAAAACGCTGGGGGGTAGAGCTGTTTTTCAAGTGGATGAAACAACACCTTAAGATAAAACCCTTTTGGGGAACAACTATTAATGCTGTAAAAATCCAAATGTATTGTGCGATCATCGCCTACTGTCTTGTTGCCATAATTGGTAACAGATTGAAAGTTGATCGCTCAATCTACGAAATACTACAAATCCTTAGCATATCTCTACTCGACAAAACTCCTGTAAGAGAGGTGCTTACCAAATACGATTGCAAAAATGTCAAAGAACTAAATAATAAACAATTAATAATCAGTGGGTTTTAATCGCCCACCAATGCCTTTTTCATTCAAATTAATTTGGATTTGCACAGCTCTCGGCCAAAGAAGCACGTAAGCGAAAAAAGGAACTAAAAATGCAGGAAGTTCAACAACTGGTTGAAAACAGACAATTTACTTTTAAAGCAGATACGCTAACAACATCTACAGGCTATTATAAAAATTTAAACTATAATTATGATCTTAGCCTTAGCCCGGATTCCGTTCATGTATACCTTCCTTATTGGGTTAGGGTATATATGGCTCGAATAAATGATGAAGGAGGATTTAAGCGTAGTGAATCAATCGATAAATTAAAACTAAAACACAGAAAAAACTAGGTTATCAGATCAGTTTCACCACCCAAAACGAAGATGAGAATTACTTCTTTACATTTGATGTATCCAATCAGGAATTTGCTTATTTAAAAATAAGCTCTACAAAGAAAAGTTTTATTTCCTACGATGGGACCATTCACGCCATCAACCAGCAATAACAGTTAACTCTTGAGAAATGTAAACATCTTTTTTTTAAATTCTTGTTTCTTGTTCACTAGTGTCCGGTAAAAAGTAACCGGGTCGAACATTTTCACGAACTACCCGGTTTGTTTACTTTTGAGTTACCACACAAAAAAGTAAGACATGGGTAAAAGTACAAATTTTAGCGGACAGCCTATATTTAATCAGCTGTTAACGTTCATTGACAAGAGTGAGATTAGAAAAATAGCGAAGAAACATGGTAGCGAACGCTACGTGAAGAAGTTCACAACCTATAATCATTTGGTTGTTATGCTTTTTGTCGTATTTGAAGGTTATCATTCAATACGAGAAGTAATACTAGGTTTACTCGCCAATGCACATAAACTGTCTCACCTAGGATTAAGTTACCTTGTGAAGCGCAGTACCTTTTCAGAAGCAAACAAAAGGCGCAACAGCAGTGTATTCGAGGATATATACATGACAGTGTATAAAAAGCATGCTTCAAGTTTAGCGGACAGCCACCTAAGCGACACTGATTTAAAGCGGTTGTATATTATGGATTCATCAACCATATCCCTTTTCAAAGACATCTTGAAGGGGGTTGGTCGTAATCCCAAAAGCGGCAAGAAGAAAGGTGGCATTAAAGCCCACACCATAATCTAAGCAACAGAAAATGTACCCTGCCTGATAAGATATAGCGAAGCGGCACGACACAACCATATGTTCCTAGAGGAAGTTATGAACCTGCCTTCGGGCTCAATCATTACATTCGACAAAGGATATGTTGATTACGCCCGCTACGAAGCATTTTCCGAAAAGTCGATATGGTATGTGACCCGTTTGAAGGATAATGCCCAATATGAAGCAAGGGAAGAATTTGATATCCCCGACGATGCGGATTCGGGTGTCCTAAAAGACGAGGAAGTGATCCTTTATTACGGAAAAAACAAAGAACAGGAACACCGGGCAAGAAGGGATTGCCTATTGGGACAGCGAAAACGAACGTCTGTTTGAGTTTATAACCAACAATTTCGATTTGACAGCAGAAAAGATTGCACTTATTTATAAAAAGCGTTGGCAGATAGAACTGCTATTTAAACAGCTAAAGCAGAACTTCCCTCTAAAATATTTTTTAGGGGACAATGAAAATGCAATCGTAATACAAATATGGGCGGCAATGCTTGCTAACCTGTTGATTACCCTAGTAAAGAGTAAAGTTAAACGTAGCTGGGCATTTTCAAACCTGGTGTCCATCATAAGGCAACAGCTGATGAATTATATCAACATATACTTATTTCTCGAAAATCCGGAGAAGAGTTGGATCTTAGTAATAAAAGAAGACAAGCACAAATACCAAAACTCGCTATTTCCCGATATTTAGGGGGCTTACTTTTGAAAAACAAAAATGCTGACATTGAATATCAGCATCTTGAATATGAATAATTAATAATATTCTGGTTTACCGGACAACAATGATTAAATTTACTCTCCTTTATATTTATTCAAAATGCTGTTTCTATCCTTGTAGCCAACTGAAAGTTTGGAGTTCCTACTAAATAAAGCTCTTCAACTCCTGTTTTGTATAAAAAGGTATTGTACACATTTTTTGTAGACTTGTTTAAAATTTATTATTTTTAATAATAAAGTCTTTTAATCAAGCACTTCCATATGAATCAAGAACATCAAAAAAGCATCACCGAATTACTAACTGAAATTGCGCGCTTGAAAAATCAAATCAATTCTATTAATCGAGATAATGATTTTTTTGGAAGATATCATAACATTCTTTCTAATGAAAAAATTGTTGCTTTCGATTGGAATTTTAATGATAATCAAATTGTATGGTCAGATGATGCTGAAAAAGTATTCAATTTGAAAGAAAATCAATTAGGATATAGCCGTGAAAGTTTCTTACAATGCATTCATCCGGAAGATACACCTTACTTTATTGACAAACTATCCATGTGTTTTTGCAATCAATCCACAAATTATGAATCCACTTTTAGATTAGCTAAAAATTCTGAAAGCGAAACCTGGATTAAAATAAGTTGCCAAATTTTGTACAATGAAAAAGGTGAGCCACTCAACACAATAGGAATATTAAAAGACATTACCCCCTTAAAGCGAACAGAAGAAGCCCAACACCTTAACGATCTTAGATATCAAACACTCTTCAATTATTCACCGGTGCCATTATGGGAAGAGGAGTTTTCGGAACTTTACCAATATTTAAATCATCTAAAATCAGAAGGTGTAGATAACTTTGAGAAATATTTTACAGATCATCCACAAGCATTAGCACTTTGCTCACAAAAAGTAAAAATAACTGATGTTAACATAGCAACACTTAAGCTTCATAATGCCGATTCAAAAGAAGAACTTCTTGGTAACTTAGATAAAGTATTCACCCAAAAATCTTACGAAGTATTTAAAGATGAAGTTGTTTCTCTTGCCAATGGCAGAAAAGAATTTGAAACTGAGGGCGAAATTAAAACCATAAATGGAGTGGCCAAGCATATACATCTTAAACTCTTAGTTGATTACAATTCGAAAGATCGCGCAAAAGCAATACTAGCAACAATTGACATCACCGATAGAAAGAAAGCCGATATAGCTCTTGCCGAAAGTGAAAAGAAATTTAGAACCTCTTTTGAATCTTCTGATGTAGGAATGGCAATCGTTGGAAGTGACAAAAAGTTTTTATCAGTGAATATTGCTTTTTCAAGGATGATAGGACTTGATATTAATGAGTTAAAAAACAAAACTTTTCTCAATATAACTCATCCTGATGATTTAAACATCAGCAAACAAAAATACTCCCAAAGCCTAAATGACAAACATCCTTTTACAATAGAAAAGCGCTACTTAAACAATACTCGTAAAGTAAGATGGGGATTAACCACCATTAGCCCCATTTTTAACTCTTATGGAGAACATATTAATTCTATTCTTCATGTACAGGACATTACAGAACGAAAAATAGCAGAAGAAAATCTTATAAAAAGCAGCAACGAATACGAAGCTTTAGCTGAAGAATATAAAACCCAAAATGAAGAGTTAATAGAAGCAATAGCCATTGCAGAACGCAGCGATCGTTTAAAATCGGAGTTCTTGCAAAATCTATCGCATGAAATTAGAACTCCTATGAATGCCATTCTTGGTTTTACTGAATTTCTAGAACTTGAAAGTATTTCATCTGAAAAACGAAATCAATATATCGGCATAATTAAAAATAGTGGTTTTCAACTTTTAAGAATTATTGATGATATTCTTGAAATTTCGGCATTAGAAACAAAGCATGTACAGTTAATTGAAGATGATTTTAATCTAAACAACTTACTTACCGAACTTTTCACCATTTTTCAACCCCAGTCCAAAAAACAAAAACTAGCACTTTATCTTCACAAAGATTTAAACGACGATTGCTGTGAGATTCGATCTGACGAATTAAAATTGAAGAAAATCCTAATAAATTTGATTGAAAATGCTTTGAAATTTACCAATTCGGGCTCTATTGAGATAGGATACTACTCGAATAAGTCAAACTTGGAATTATATGTAAAAGATACTGGTATCGGAATAGAACCTGAAAGACATACTCATATTTTTGAACGTTTCTCGCAAGCCGAAGGAGACATCAGTAAAAAACTTGGAGGTTTGGGACTCGGCTTATCAATTGTTAAAGAAAATGTAAAACTCCTTAAGGGAAACATTAGGCTTATTTCGGAACTTGGCAAAGGGAGTATGTTTATAATCTCCCTGCCAAACTGCTTAATATCAACACATATTAGAAGTACTGAAGAAGAAAAAGATAAGAAACAGTACAATATATTAATCGCTGAAGATGAAGAGATAAATTATTTTTATTTTAAATCTTTGATGGAAAAAATTGCTCCACATTGCAAACTTGAACATGCCAAAAACGGTACAGAAGCCTTAGAAATGTGTAAAGAAAAAGATTTTGACATTGTTTTTATGGATATTAAAATGCCTGAAATGAATGGCTATGAAGCCACCGCTAAGATCAAAAAGATAAAACCCAATCAAAATATCGTTGCGCAAACAGCTTATTCAACCAACGAAGATAAAATAAAAGCTCGAGTTGCAGGATGTAACGAATTTCTATCAAAACCACTTAGCTTAAAAAACGTGCAAAATCTCTTAGATAAATATTTGTTTAAATGACCAGATTGGATC
This sequence comes from Marinifilum sp., assembly GCF_965230805.1. Classification (NCBI taxonomy): domain Bacteria; kingdom Pseudomonadati; phylum Bacteroidota; class Bacteroidia; order Marinilabiliales; family Marinifilaceae; genus Marinifilum; species Marinifilum sp. Next base: position 1,380,804 of record NZ_OZ246019.1, read on the forward strand.
ACAAGAAAGCTAATTCAATTGAGTCGTATTACTTATCTGTATGTAAATCCTTTTAAACTTGCCAAGCCACCAAGCGAGGTTTCTTTATATGACAATGATAAATCTAAACCTGTTTTCATCATAGTCTCAGTTACCTGGTCAAAACTTATTCGGCGTCTACAATCTGATAATAAAGCATACGTATTGTGATTTAAAGCACGAGCCGCAGCAAATACATTACGCTCAATACATGGAATTTGAACCAAACCTAAAACGGGATCACAGGTTAATCCCAAATGACTCCATTGCTAACTTCTTTATATTCAGAAGAAAATGCTTCTGCTGAATCTTTTAATGCTAAAATTAAGGCCTTCAGAACTGCTTTTAGAGGTGTGAGAGAAGTTGAATTATTCCTATTCAGACTTTCCAAAATTTATGCATGAAATATACACGCCCCACAAGTTTTCCGCTTGATCCCAAGTTTTCCGCTTGATCCAAAATTTGACTGGTGGGGATAAAAACAAAAAAGACGAGATGGGAAAAACCCAAGTCGTCTTATCATGTCGGGGTGGCAGGATTCGAACCTGCGACCTCCTGCTCCCAAAGCAGGCGCGATAACCGGGCTACGCTACACCCCGAATAATTCGGTACTCTATTCGATAAAAAAGAGAAGCTTTTAAACTCCTCTAAAATTTTCGGTCGGGGTGGCAGGATTCGAACCTGCGACCTCCTGCTCCCAAAGCAGGCGCGATAACCGGGCTACGCTACACCCCGAAAATCTGCGGAGAGAGGGGGATTCGAACCCCCGGTACCGATTGCTCAGTACGCCAGTTTAGCAAACTGGTGGTTTCAGCCACTCACCCACCTCTCCTTTTGTTTGCGGTAGCAAAAGTATGTAAAAATTTCAGATGTGCAAAATATTTTTTTTCACAATGCATAAAAATTTTCAATGCTTTGATTATAGTAAATTATAAATCAATGAGATTGACTCTTATTTTTTTTGAAATAAATTTGAAAAAAAGCCGAAAAGGAGACAAATCCTTTTCGGCTTAGCATCAAAAATCTTATATTTTTCTATTTCTTTTTCCCTTTGTCTTTAGGATTTGCAATATTTTCTCTCATGCTTGTATCGGCCTCAATATTTTTCATGCGGTAATAATCCATAATTCCCAATTGACCATTTCTGAAAGCATCTGCCATTGCTCTTGGAACCTCAGCTTCTGCCTCAATAACTTTTGCACGCATCTCCTGAGCCAATGCTTTATTCTCTTGTTCAGATGCTACAGCCATTGCTCTACGTTCCTCCGCTTTTGCCTGCGCAATTTTTAAATCTGCATCTGCCTGATCGGTTTGAAGAACAGCACCAATGTTTTTACCTATATCAATATCTGCAATATCAATCGATAAGATTTCGAATGCAGTTCCTGCATCAAGACCTTTCTCCAATACAACTCTTGAAATATTGTCAGGATTTTCAAGTACCGACTTATGAGTTTCTGAAGAACCTATTGAGGAAACAATCCCCTCACCCACACGAGCAAGAACCGTTTCTTCACCAGCACCACCAACCAATTGGCGAATATTAGCTCGAACGGTAACTCTCGCTTTTGCAATCAACTGAATACCATCTTTAGAAACTGCAGTAACCGGAGGCGTATTAATTACCTTCGGAATTACACTCATTTGAACTGCTTCGTACACATCACGACCAGCCAAATCGATTGCTGTTGCCATTTTAAATCCTAATTCGATATTTGCCTTTGAGGCAGATACCAATGCATGTGTAACCTGAGAAACATGACCTCCTGCCAAGTAGTGAGCTTCCAATTCATCTCTATTTAACTTTAACCCAGCCTTGGTTCCCTCAATCAGTGCACTTACAATCACTTTAGGTGGTACTTTACGCCAACGCATAAGAATTAATTGTAGCAAACTAATACGCACTTTAGAAAGTTGAGCTGAAAACCATAATCCTAATGGTACAAAATACAAAAATATCGCCATTAGGACGACAACACCAATTAACAAGAGAACAGATATTCCTAATCCTATTTCCACCATATTCAAATTTTTATTTAAGTTTTACAATAACCACTTTATCCACTATATCAATAACTTCAACTTCTGATCTCTCATCAATATATGTTCCTAAAGATTTTGCTTCCATTATCCTCTTATTCACTTTTATTTTCCCCATTGGAGCAAGTCTAGATACACATATTCCTCTATCACCAATATTAACATCTATGTCATCTAATTTATCTACTTTTGAATCAATTTCAGCATTCAATTTTATTTTGTTCCAGGTATTTGTTTTTAAAACAACTACAATTGATAAAATATTAAGAACAACAGTCCCAAAAACGGTAATATGTCCAATAGTTGCACCATATTGATGATAGGATAAATATATTCCTCCAACCAATAAAACAATACCCCCAAGAGCAGCAAAAGTAACTCCTGGAATAACAAAAAATTCCAATAACAATAGAAGAACTCCTAAAAGAATCAGTAAAATAATAATTAAAGCTGTCATTTAATTTTGATATCTAAAATTATACAATCGTTACCTTTAAGCCCTTCTTTGTTAATCCATCTCTCATTGGCCTGATAACACTCATTTTTCCTTTTTTTACATCACATTTTCCTTTGTAATGTGTGATGTATGCACATTGCTCAGCTTGCTCGGGATCATGCTTGCAAACATCTATCAATGCTCCTATAACAAAATCAAATGTATGATGATCATCGTTATGCAAAAGCAAGGTATTACGATTAATGATATCATCCAAGACTTCATTTTCTTCATTCAAATACTTTTCATCAAAATTACTCATAGATCCATAATTTATTGGCGAAGTATTTCTAAGGCCTGTTGAATAGTAAGCTTATCATTTCCAGAGTATGCAACAGTAAAGGCATCCCTCAATCCTGCCTCCCTTAATTCCATTTTCAATTTACTTACTTTGCTGTAAGAATCAAAGCTACCCACAGTACAAATCGTATATCCTCTATAATCTTTGGTATATTCAATGGGATACTTGGAAAATGCTCTTAGTGTATTTTTCACATCCTGCGGTATATCTTCGGAGTATGCTCCAACCTGCACTTTAAATGCTATTTTTCCAGTTTCTAATTTCTTGACTACAGGACTTATACTTGGCGTTGATTTTGCAACAACCCTTGGCTGATAGTTTTGGTCGGTTACTTTTATAGCTAATCCTAAGTTCGTTTTCTTGCCATCTTTGTAGGCAATAACAAAAGCATTTGGGAATAATTGTCGTATTTCAGGGATTGCAGACTTGGCAGAGGCAAATGTTGGATAATTCCCAACCATATACTTAAAAAGTTTCCCGTTTCCAATTACTTCTTCCTTTACAGGTTTTAATCCTTCAAAGAATTTCTGATCTCTTCTGCTTGAGAATACTCCAACCTGCAAATAATAAATATATCCTTTGATGATATCAGCTGAGTTTTCAGGAAGCTCTTCTGATGTCATTACTAATTTTTCCTTTTTATCGGATTGTCCTACAACATTCGTTTCAATTGTTCCAACAATTTGTTTTCTCAAGTAATTTGATTCTAAATTTCTGGCCTGAATCATTTTTTGATCAGCCTGTTTCCCAAAATCGTACGACTTCTGCTCTAAAAGTGCAATTCGTTCACTCAAATTTGCTTTTGTAACACCACTTGCATCTTCCAGCTTACTCCTTATGTCTTCGGTCACAGCATACAAACTATCGGAATTGAACTTATCATTTTTCGATTCCACAAAAAAACTCTTTGCCTCATTTGATTTGAATTCGCTTAAATAATGGTAAGTGAGTTGATCATTTACAGCAAAGTTGAAATAGGGTAAGTCGGTACCAGTAAACTTAGATGTATATTTAATTTCAGAAGCTACTACATGAAAAGTTGTTTTATCGGACATACTGTTTGATCCTTTTTTAAGAACAGCTAATTCGGGTAATGCTTCCATATTCATTACCACTTTTTGTTCCGGATATTCCGCTATTTTAATTTTATAAATTGTAAAATCATCCTTGCCATTCTCTCTACTCGAAGCAAAGCATGCAAATTCATCATTTAAATCAGTAGCAAAAAAAAGGTCGTTTGAAGTTGAGTTAATTGGGAATCCTAAATTCACAGGCTCAGTCCAAGTATTGGTAATTTCATTATAAACTGATTTGAATATATCAAAACCACCCATACTCGCATGACCTTGAGAACAGAAATATAATGTTCTCCCATCACCAGACATGTAAGGGAATACCTCATCAAATTGCGTATTCAACTCTGTTAAAGCTTCCCAATCACTCCAACCACCATTTTTTAAACGTTTTGCACGATACAGATCTCTACCATTCTTCTTGTTCTTTCCGTAACTCGAGAAGTAGATATACTGCCCATTGTTCGATAAAATAGCAACCTCACGATCTCCATCATCATCAAATCGAGACTTAATGCTTTTTGTCTTTTTCGACAACCTATCATAGAATCCCTCGATATTGTAGTAACGGAAAAATTCGTATTTTTCAACTACTTTTTTATCATGAACATCTACAACATAGTATGAATTAACCAAGGGAAGTCCATTCTGACACATCACGATCAGCTGGTCGATTCCTGTAGACTTTTTCTTGTAATATTCTCTAAATTTTCTGTAGTATCGAATTGCGGAGTTAAACTGATAGTTCATATGGAAAGCACGACCTAAGTAATAAGGAACAGATGCATTTACATTTTTAGTTGAAGCAATTTTGAGATGCTTGATTGCATCAGCAATATTTTCATTCAATTCAACCTGGCAAACTCCCAGGTAATAGTTGTATTCAGGATCTTGCGGATAAACATTTATCAACTCTTGATACAATGGCAGAGCACTCTTATAGTTTTCTGCATCAAAAAATGTAAAGGCTTCTTCTTCAATTTGCTGTTCGGTTTTACCTCCGCTAAAGCTTTGGCTAAATGATATTTGTGCAATAAACAGAGCGATTAAAAGCAATGTGCTAGGTAATCTCATACTTTTATTCATAGAATTAATTTCTTGCTTAAGGTAATCTTAGCTATTAATCATTTTATTAAAATCTTCTTGGTATCTATACTTCTTAGAGTCCCTCAATTAAGGGCTTGTAATAATAAAATCTTAATATAGTAAATATTTATAACAAAGATAATATTTAAAGTGTAAGTACGAAATTACTCGAAGAGCACTTAATTAACAAAACATAAGAGAGGTGTACAAAAAAAGATGTCGATTTAAAACCGATGAGCACACATTTTTTTTTAACTTCATGGGTTGATAACTTTAATCGAATTAATTCGTTCTGCTGAGCGGATTAAAATATATTTGTAAATCAAATTTCTAAAGAATGACACATTTAAAAGAAGGAGATAAAGCACCCGATTTTAAGGGTTTAAATCAAGACGAAAAAGAATTAAAATTAGCTGATTTCAAAGGGAAAAAGTTGATTCTTTACTTCTATCCAAAAGATAACACACCAGGTTGTACTGCTGAATCGTGTAACCTGAATGAAAATTACGATGCTTTAACCAAGCTGGAGTTCGAGGTTGTTGGAGTAAGTCCCGACAAAATTTCTTCACATCAAAAATTTATTACCAAGTACAATTTGGCATTCAATTTAATTGCCGATACCGAAAAAGAAATTCTAGAAGCTTATGGTGTCTGGGGAATGAAAAAGATGTATGGTCGAGAATACATGGGTGTAATCAGAACCACTTTCGTGATTGCTGAAGATGGCACTATTGAAAAGATTTTTGATAAAGTAAAAACAAAAGATCATACCAATCAGATTTTAACTGAAATGGAATTGAAATAACAATCAGCTAATAGTATTCTGCTACAATGAAGTGGATTGCATTAATTCATGATTTCTGGCTATGAGCGGAAAGCAGAGTGCTGTAAACTTGAAAGAAAAATATTAAAAACACATATTATGAATAAAGACGTTGCAGAAATCAACAAAGAAAAGCTGAAAGCCCTTCAGCTGACAATGGAAAAGATTGATAAAACCTACGGGAAAGGTACCATCATGAAAATGGGCGATGAAGCCATTGAAGATATACCTGCAATTTCATCCGGTTCATTGTCATTGAACATGGCTTTGGGAGTTGGAGGATATCCAAAAGGTAGAATTATTGAAATATACGGACCAGAATCTTCAGGTAAAACTACTTTGGCAATACATGCAGTCGCAGAAGCCCAAAAGGCTGGAGGAATTTGTGCCATTATTGATGCAGAACATGCTTTCGATCGTTTCTATGCAGAAAAATTAGGTGTGGATACCGAAAACTTGCTGATCTCTCAGCCTGACAATGGTGAGCAAGCATTGGAAATTGCTGACCAATTAATTCGCTCTTCTGCGATTGAATTGGTGGTAATTGACTCGGTTGCTGCATTGACTCCAAAAGCTGAAATTGAAGGGGAAATGGGAGATTCGAAAATGGGTCTTCAGGCACGTTTGATGTCGCAGGCTTTACGTAAGCTTACTGCAAATATAAACAAAACGAATACTACTTGTATTTTCATTAACCAATTGCGTGAAAAGATTGGTGTAATGTTTGGTAATCCTGAAACCACAACTGGTGGTAACGCTTTGAAATTCTATGCTTCGGTTCGTTTGGATATCCGTAGAATTGGTCAGATTAAAGATGGTGATGAAGTAAACGGAAACCACACTCGCGTGAAAATTGTAAAGAACAAGGTTGCTCCTCCATTCCGTAAAGCTGAATTTGATATCATGTACGGAGAAGGGATTTCGAAAACTGGTGAAATTATTGACTTGGGCGTTGACTACAAGATCATCAAGAAATCGGGTTCGTGGTTCTCGTATGGTGAAACCAAATTAGGTCAAGGTCGAGAGGCTGTAAAGAATCTAATCAACGACAACCCTGAATTGGCAGAAGAGTTGGAAAACAAGATTATTGATGCCATAAACAATCCGGTAGAATAAATTCTGACAAATCGTTATCATAAGGAAAGACAAGACTCTTGCGTTGCGAGCGTCTTTTTTTTTATGCAGGAATGTTTTAGGGGTGAATTCTAAACCAAAATAATTGTTAGAACCTTAGGGATCTTATTCGAAATAAGACTCTCAATACTTAAGCATTGCCATAGCTGGTTGAAAGAATGAAAGGAATTTTGGCTGAGTGTTTTTTTTAATACCGAATATGAAACTCAGCTGAATGAGGACGACTATGCCACTCTGTGTTAGGGATTGAAGTGGATACCCCACAGCCAGGTACGAGCGAGGAGTAGGAACGGAAAGCCCGAATGACGTAGGAGGGAACGACCGAAAAAAAAGTAATCAGCTTGAGTAAAATTGAATAAGACAATGGATGTTTTTTGGGTTGAATTGTGCTTGTTTAATTCGTAATTATTCATTCGATATTCATTATTGATAATTGTTCATTCTTCCTTACATTTACGGTGCTGAAAATATCTAACAACACAAAATATCTACAATCATGACAAACAAGTACTTTTTGTTGGGATTGGCTTTTGTAGCGGGATTAACATCTTGCCAGCAAGAAGCTGAAGAATCGAAAAAGGGTTCGTCCTACAAACCCACTGAAAACAAGTTAACCTCGGATGTAATGACACCAGAAGTATTATGGTCGTTCGGACGATTGGGCGGTGAGAGCATTTCGCCTGATGAAAAAACAGTTCTTTACGGAGTAACCTACTTCAATAAAGAAGAAAATAAATCGTACCGCGATCTGTATACAGTTCCTGTGGCTGGTGGCAAAGCAGTTCAGATTACAAACACTGCTGCCAAGGAGTGGGGCGAGCGCTGGACCAAGGATGGCAAAATTGCTTTTCTTTCGGCCGAAAGCGGATCGGTTCAGGCATGGGAAATGAATGCCGACGGAACGAATCGCCAGCAGCTGACCGATGTTGAAGGTGGAATTAATGATTTTAAATTTTCGCCAGATGAGTCGAAAATGGTTTTCTCGAAAGAGGTAAAACTTAGAGAGGATGTGCACGACAAGCATCCTGATTTGAAGAAATCGGATGGTAGAGTGATTACCGACGAGTTTTATCGCCATTGGGATCATTGGGTTGAGACTTACACTCATCTTTTTGTTGCTGATTTTAATCGCGCAAGCATATTAAAAGTCGGCAAGGATATTATGGAAGGTGAAAAATGGGAAGCTCCGGTGCGCCCTTGGGGTGGAATGGAACAAGTTGACTGGACTGTTGATGGCAAAAACATTGCATACTCTTCGCGCAAGAAGTATGGCATTGAGTATGCACTTTCGACCAATACGGATATCTATTTTTATAATGTGGAGTCGAGCAAAACCAAGAACATGACCAAAGGAATGATGGGTTATGACAACAACCTTACTTTCTCGCCTGATGGCAAATATATGGCTTGGGAAAGCATGGAGCGTGATGGTTACGAGGCTGATAAATACCGCTTATACTTAATGAATTTGGCTACCGGGGAGAAAAAATATATGACCAAGGATTTCGATCAAAACGTGCATCATTTAACATGGACAAAGGATGGCAAATCGGTTTATTTTATTTCGAATTGGCATGCTACAGACGAAATTTATCGCATGGACATTGCTGATGGCAAAATTCACAAGATTACCGAAGGGGTTCACAACTACCAATCGGTTCATCCGCTTGGCAACAAGTTGATTGCAAAGCGAGTTTCGATGAGTAAGCCTGCCGAACTATACAATGTTGATGCAAAAACCGGCAAGGCTAAAGAAATTTCCTTTGTGAACAAGCAAATTCTTGATCAGCTTACTCTTGCTACTGTTGAAAAACGTTGGGTAAAAACCAGCGACAATAAGCAAATGTTGGTCTGGGTTATTAAGCCTCCACACTTCGACGAAAGCAAGAAATATCCCGCTCTTCTTTACTGCCAAGGTGGCCCGCAGGGAACGGTTTCACAGTTCTGGAGCTACCGTTGGAATTTTCAGATGATGGCAGCAAATGGTTATGTGGTGGTTGCACCAAACCGTAGAGGTTTACCAGGTTTTGGACAGGAATGGAACGAGCAAATTTCCGGCGATTACGGCGGACAGAACATGAAAGATTATCTTTCGGCAATCGACAATGTAAAGGGTGAAAAGTATGTTGACGAGGATCGTTTGGGGTGCGTAGGAGCATCGTACGGTGGATTCTCGACATTCTGGTTGGCAGGTCATCACAGCAAACGATTCAAAGCATTTATTGCTCATGATGGTATGTTCAATCTTGAAGCTCAATACCTGGAAACTGAAGAGATGTGGTTTGTAAACTGGGATCTTGGTGGTGCCTTCTGGGACAAAAAGAACAAGATTGCTCAACGTTCTTATGCCCATTCTCCACATCGATTTGTTGACAAGTGGGATACGCCAATTATGGTAATTCATGGCGAGAAAGATTACCGTATTGTGGCTTCGCAAGGCATGCAGGCATTTAATGCTGCTCGTTTAAGAGGCATTCCTGCCAAATATCTGTATTTTCCAGAAGAAAACCACTGGGTGCTTGGCGTTCAGAATGGAATTCTTTGGCAGCGCGAATTTGCCAACTGGCTTGACCAGTGGTTGAAAGAATAGTTAAAAGCTGCAAGGCGAAAGCCAAAACCAATAAATACAGAATCCTACCTGATGGTAGGAATTTTTTTGATACTGCTTGAAGGACAAACAAAGCTTGCTAGTCTTGATTTGCAATCAAGACTATATCAACAAATGTATTATTTCTATTGATAATACATTGCATACTTTATGTTTTCTTGGTGATATCTTTATTCTTATGGTGTATTATTGATATTTCCTTGTCGATTTTTTATGTATTACATTTGATTTAAGCACTTTAAATTATAAAAGCACACTTCTTCTTCTGAATCAGTTAAAAATCCCTAAGTTTGCAGAAAATTTTTAGCGAGCATGAAGAAATTCTTCCTATCGACAACTGTATTGGCAATATTTGCCTGCCTTTTATGGGCTACCCCTTTTACTGCCATTAAAATTGGATTGAAATACACCACTCCACTGCAATTTGCCGGAGTCCGGTTTTTCTTGTCGGGTTTACTGATATTGCCTTTCATTAAGGATTTAAAGCTTAAGATCCTGAAGTCGAAGCAAAGGTGGAAGTTTGTATTGTGGGTAGCGCTTTTACAAACCACTTTTCTTTACGGATTGTTCTACATTGGAATTAGCTTCCTTCCGGGATCATTGGGTGCCATGCTAATTGGGGCACAGCCACTTTTTGCCGCTATTATGGCTCATATCATGCTTAGCAACGATAAAATGAGCTGGAAAAAGATTATAGCCATTCTGTTGGGAATGACAGGGGTTTGCATCATCAGTCTGGGACGATCGGACTTTGTTTTGTCTACCACGATTCCACTTGGCGTGGGGATTTTAATTCTAAACAATATAGTTGGTAGTACGGGAAATGTAATTGTATCGCGAGATGCGAAAGACATGCCACCCCGTGTACTTGCCTCATTCTCGATGATCATTGGTGGGATAGGCTTGATGCTGGCATCCGTTCCTATCGAAAATCCATCGTGGCATTTCAATTTTCCTACCGAGTATTGGATTTCGCTTTGCTGGTTGGCCATGGTTTCAGCTTTTGCCATTACCATTTGGTTTGGGTTGCTGCAACGCCCAAACGTAAAAGTGTCGAACCTAAACACATGGAAATTTATCATCCCTATTTTTGGTGCATTCCTGAGTTGGATGATTTTGCCTGATGAACATCCTGACAGCATTTCGATTATTGGTATGATGGTGATTGCGTGCAGCTTGTTGGCGGTAAATTATTTGAATCGGATATCAATATAAACGTAGCGCAAGGTTGAGACTTAGCACTGCTACGTCTCTGCATGATTTAATATCCATTATCCGGTGTTTAATTCCTTTTCCGTTTCTTCTCTCTTCGCACCAGCCTGATGCTTTCGAAATAGTTCATCATTTTGCGCAACACATCGGCCCAAAGCGCAACGAACAATATCAGTGTGCCTAACCAAACCACAGCCAGATTAAACCAATAAGTATCGATATAAAAATTGCCAATTCGTTTTACATGTGAGTAGAAATGAGAACGTCCAAATTTAGAGTTGGGCGACATAAACACAGGATCTTTCTTTTGAATCAAGCGGTAATCTACCTCAATCATCTTGCTCACTTCGTTTCTGTTTAAAACCAAATCGGCTAAAGCCTGATTGTAATATTTCTGCTTGAACTCGTATACGCCATCACGCCCTAAGGAATCCACCAAGCCCGAGTATTCAAAGTCTTTTTTGTATCTCGATTCACTGCTCATTCCGAGGTAATGCAATTCAACCTGATCTAAAAAACTCTTGGTTCGCTCAACTACATTCAAATTAAAATTGGTCAGGTTTAGCTGATTTACTTCGGGAAAGACAGCCAACCCTGCCCCATCAGCCAGTCGTTTAATTTCGTTGCGTAACATTTTAAACTTGGCTTTTGTTTCAATTTTATCCTTTTCGAATTCTACACTTCTTTCACAATCTAAAAGAATCGATTCCAGTTTAGGAATTAGGAAGGAATTATTGAACGAAGCATCGCTAATGCCTTTCTCATAATTAAAAAAGTGCTTCTCAAATTCGTTATCCTTAAACTGGCTTACGGCAAGCGCCTCGTAGGTCCAACGGGTGGTCATCAAATTCCCAACCAAAGGAACATACACTTTATCGGTAACACCATAATGAAGATCATCAAACTTTATCATTGCACCTCCCAGCAAAAGCTGAGGAACCAATATCAAAGGAATTAAAATATAAATGGTAATTACGGAATTTAATCCTGCCGAGATATTTAATCCCACCATGTTCGAAAAACAGGCCGTGGTAAACAGCACAAACCAATAAGAAAATGTCATACCCTCAATTTCGAGAATGTAATTTCCGAGTAATACAAAGGAGATGGACTGAATGGCTGACAAAACAAACAAAAACATGATTTTTGATGCGAGATAACTACTTCGACACAGATTCAAAAATTTCTCACGTTGCAAAATTTTCTTGTCTCTGATAATTTCCTCGGCACTAACTGTAAGTCCTAGAAACATGGAAACCACAACAGCCATAAACAGAAATACAGGAAAGTTTTTATTCTCTCCAAACACATAAGCTCCGCTAGTTGTATACTTCGTAAAGTAGCTAAGAATTACCGCCAGCAAAGGAGCTTCAAACAAAGTAATAATCAGGTATTGCTTGTTGGTTAGTTTCGACAATACATTCCTGATCCAAAAAATAAAAAACTGCTTTACCCTTCCGGGGATTTTAAAATCGCTTTGCGGTAATTTTTTTTCGGTCTTTAGTGTTAGATGATTCGACTCGATATGATCCTTATATTTTTGATACCACTGCTTTGGCTTCACTCTTCTCTCTCGAGTTGGTTTTCCCTGATCATCAATCAATTTGGTTTCTACAATCTGCAATATTTGCTCAGCATTTACATTTCCACAGGTTACACATTCACTTTCCGATGCATTCACCTGCGAATTCTGAGTCTTAAAATATACAATGGCATCAATCGGATTTCCATTGTAAATGGGATATCCTCCCTTATCGAGGATCCAAAGCTTATTAAACATTTTAAAAATATCTGAGGATGGCTGGTGAATGTTCGCAATTACTAGCTTACCTTTTAATGTTTGCTGTTTTAGCAACTTCATCACCATCTCCGAATCGGTAGACGACAAGCCCGATGTTGGTTCATCAATAAGAAGAATAGCAGGTTCGCGCATTAACTCCAAGCCAATATTCAGTCGTTTGCGTTGACCTCCACTAATAAATTTATTTAAGGGATTCCCCACCTTTAAATCTCTGGCTTCATACAAATCCAAATCCTGTAGCATTTTCAGAACGGTTTTTAGAATCTGGATTTCAGTAAAATCCTTAAAGCACAATTTTGCATTGTAATACAGATTCTGAAACACCGTAAGTTCTTCCATCAAAAGGTCGTCCTGGGGTACAAAACCAATTAGCCCTTGTATGGCAAGCTTGTTTTTATGGATATCAAAATCATTAATTCTGATTTCGCCATTACTTAGGCTAAGGTTACCATTTAAAACATTGAGCAAGGTAGATTTTCCAACCCCACTACCTCCCATGATTCCAATTAACTGTCCGCTTTCTTCAGAGATATTAAACTTCTGAATTCCATTATTGGAATTTCGAAATTTAAACTCAATATCTTTTGCGGTAAATATAATTTTCTCTTGCGATTCTTCTTCTAAAAACTTGGTAGCAATATCGGAGTGGTAAATCGAATTGATATTGGGACCCTTAATGATTGAGCCATTTCGCAATTGGTATATTTTATTAGAAATAATCTTATTTCCTTCGAGATATAGGTTTAGTTCGCCTTCGTACTTAAAAACAAGAAGATTAACACTCTCGATATACATCACGATAATTCTGCCATACAAATTCTCGCAATACATGTGCTTTGTCTGGTCTTCGTTGCTCTTCGATTCCTTTTTCATGAACCAAGTCAAATTGTCCGACCATTCAGTAATCTTATTATCTATAATCAGGAACTTGGATTTGTCGAAATCATCAACAGTATCCCCCCAAACAAAAGCTAGGCAGTTGATAAACTCAGCTCGTGAAAACTTAAAGTTTTCGGCAACAATGCTGATAAACTCAAATTCTCCTTCGCTTACCATATTATCTTCGTAAACGAACTCCATCAAAGGAAGAAGAACAAGCAATCTTTCTTCCTGAATCAATTCTGCCTTTACCTTTTTACAAACTTTCGAAGCCTCAGTTAATGAGAGAATATCTGCTTGGCGTGCATGGGTAATAGACTGATACTCCATCTCTCTTCGGTAGAATTCGGAATAATTCTCGAATAAGCTCAAATATTCTTGCTGAATATCTGAATTTACATAGCGACTTAAAAACCTTTCAACAATTATTTTCCCTTTGCCGGAAACACCTTCTTCTTTGGTATTGGCAACAATAGCAAACAGATGCATTAGAGCATTTAGTATCGATTCCCCCATATACAATTACGAATTATGGTTATGATACCAGCATTAGCATGAAATCAGTCTCATTCTTTTGTCTTATATGTGTTGATATCTTCCTTAAAAAATATCGCTTTAGCAATAAGACTAATTTCATAATAAAACCGGTGTTAACAGAACTGCACTGCTGCTAAAATTACAATTATTTTCTATACAAAAGATTGATATTATCGCATAATTGACACAAAAAAACTGCCTCCCGAATCCGGAAGACAGTTTAAATATCTTGTAAGAATTCATTTACTCTACAACACTGTTTCTAAGTTTTGCAACGCTAGCAATAATTTCATTCAATTGCACCTTAGTCATCTTACCTTCACTAAGCTTATCGTAGCTTGCTTTTAAATCTTTAAATTCTTCAATCAACCATGCCATATTAGGATCTTTCTTTTCTGGATCAAGCACTTTCAAAAGCTTGTCTAGCGAAGCCTTCTGATCGAAAATAACTTTTACGATTTCCGGATTAGCATAAGTATTTTCCGAAATGTGAGTTGCAATATACAAACCTTCGATAAAACTGCCACTAACCACCAAAAGAGATAGGTTAGCTTTTCCATTTTTGTTTAAGTATTCGTAAGTATCATAGAAAGAGTTTGTAATTACTTTCACCAACTGATCCTTGTCATCCAAATTCTTTTCCACATCTTCAACAAGAGTTTTATTGTAAGCACTTGTAATCTCAAGGTTATCAATTAAAGTTTTAGATGCCTTTAGGAATAACATGGTTTCCTGTTTGCGATTATATGTACTTGCATAACTTAAATCGGCACTGTATACTCCAAGATTTAAAGCTCTGGCCTTTTCAGTAAAATACCTATCAGCATTGTCTGATGAATTTGACAAACCAAGAATATAATCTGCGCCAATGCGATTCAACATTGAAGTCAACTCAAAAGTAGTTGGTAGGGGATAAACTACATCTTTAACTTCGCTTTCAATTGCCTTTTTTAGTAATGGCTTAACTGTTTGCTCACCACTCTTTTTCTTATCAACTGGCTTACAAGCTACAACACTTAACGCCAAAGCCAAAAGAATAAAGGTATAACGAGAAATAGTACGTCTGTTCATAGTCTTTTAAATTTGATATTGATCGGTTTCAATTTATTAAAGCCTAAATTTAACAAATAGCATCTAATTACATACACAATTGGACATTATATTTGACTTCTTTTTTAGTTCCTGCACTAATAGTTTGAGTTGAAAACAAGTTGCCATTAGCTTAAATCAACACAAAAAAAGAACCTATTCAGAAAATCGGCTTTTCCCTCATCAGAACGGGCTTGATTATTTAAGACAAGTTCTATTAAAACTTAGGCTGGATGAATTCGTTGGAAAAATCCTTGCTTGTAATTATTCCCAATAGGTATCGTACCTTTATCCATATGCACCATATTACCTTCTATCGATTTAATCTTAGCCAATGCAACAATATACGATTTGTGAATTCGATAAAATTTTGCTGAAGGCAATAATCTTTCAATTCCTTTTAAGGATTGATAAGTAACCACATGGCCATCGTTGGTAAAGATCTTAACGTAATCGCCCAATGCTTCCACAAATTGAATAGAATCCAAGTTAATATTAATGGTTTTTTTATTGGCTTTCACAAAAATATACTCCAACTCATCTTTACTTGATTCCTGCGAATCGGCTACTACTTTTACTTTTTCTTCCGCTTTTTGAATGGACTGTAAAAAGCGCTCAAAAGAAAATGGCTTTTTCAGGTAATCCAATACATTAAGCTCATAACTTTCCAAAGCATATTCGGTATAAGCCGTAGTAATAATCACCATTGGTGGATTTTTGTATGATTTCAAGAAGTTAATCCCACTCAACCTTGGCATATTAATATCTAAGAAAATCAGATCAACGCTTTCTTTTTGCAAAACCTCCATAGCTTCAATAGCATCGCTGCATTTTCCTACAAGTTCAAGGCTCGAAAGCTCCGAAATATACTTCTCTAAAACTCTCTGTGCCAATGGCTCATCATCTATAATTAAACACTTTAACTTCATGCATATTATTTTTTCTCTAAGTTTGCAATTTGCGCCGACAAATCAATTTTCAGGTTTACTTTAAACAAATCATCTTGTTTTGAGATATTTAAATTGTGCCTTTGTGGGTACAACAACTCTAATCTACGAGTAACATTCTTAATCCCAATTCCTTTTTCCTTACGTTCCTCATCCTGCCATTTGTCATCAAATCTATTTTCTATTAACAACTCCATATGATCCTTTTCCTCAAAATTAAATAGAATATTCACAAATCCATTATTATTCTTCCCATAGGCTCCATGTTTAAATGCATTTTCTATTAATGGCTCGAACAGTAAAGGAGCAATTTTATGTTGAGATGCACTCCCTTTCACTTTTATACTCACAGGAATGTTATCGTCTAATCTGATTTTCTGCAAGTCAAGATAATTCTTAATAAAATCCAGCTCTTTATCTACAAACACATACCTATCGTTGCATTCATATAAAATATACCTCATCATATCAGATAATTTTAACACCAAATTGGGTGCCTTATCTGATTTATCAAGCGTTAACGAATATAGATTATTAAGCGTATTAAATAAAAAATGTGGATTGATCTGAGTTTTTAGAGCTTTCAATTCCGCCTCTAACTTCTCTCTTTCGATATCCTGAAATTTTGATGTTATCTTTTGCAATAAAATTAACTCCCTTGTCATCGATAACACAGATGTTATTCCAACATAAATCAAAGTAAAAACTGCAAAATTAACCCACACAACAAAAGTTAATTCTTCGAAATATTGTTCTCCTTGAACAAATTTGTTTAATGGGTAAACCAATAAAAAATCAATAATAAAAGCGGATATTGATATCACTATTAAAATGAAAACAACATACAGAAAAAAGCGTTGCTGTTTAAACAAATATGGGATAAGTATTAATAGGTTAGTATATACTGCTCCGGCGAAACAAAGATTAAAAACCAGCACCATTAAAACAGGTTCAATCTTTAAAATGTTTTTAAAATTTCCGGCAACAAACATAGTTAATAACCAAAACATGGCTGCCACCACCCAAAAAAGTATATGATAGATAAGTCGACTCCGGGATATAGTTCTTATGTTACTCATTCGTTGGATTTGTTACGCTTGATTCCAATTTCAAAATTGGAAATTAGAAAAGATGATTACCAGATTAAAATATATTCGTTATCGAATATAAAATCCATGACAAAAAGCCCTAATTTTCAGATATCTTTAGATGCGTTATTCTTCCAATTTTGAAGAGGTACAAATCTGTTGTATTTTTATAAAAACGAAACACTTACCTATATGTTTACAAAAGACATCCTATTTTGGAATGTAGATACTCAAATCGATTTCATGAGTCCTGAAGGCAAACTATATGCTCCGGGTGCTGAAGAAATACAAGCAAATTTGGAGGCAATTACCAAACTTGCACACTTTAACAACATTCAGGTTATCAACACTGCTGACCATCATTACAGCAACTCTGCTGAACTATCTTCAGATCCGGATTTTACAAATACTTTCCCTGAGCATTGCATGGCAAACTCGATAGGAGCTGAATTTATTGCTGAAACAAAGCCAAAAGAAAAATGCCCCGAGATTCACTGGAATAAAGTCTACAATGAAACAGAATTAAAAGATGCTGCAAGAAACAGAAACATTATCATCCGAAAAGATGCTTTTGATATATTTACAGGCAATCCTAATATCTACAGTTTGCTTAAACAAATTAATCCAACAACCGTTTTTGTTTATGGAGTAACCACAAATGTATGTGTTGATTGCGCAGCCGTCGGACTTGCGGAACGAGGACTAAAGGTTTATGTAATTGAAGATGCCATTAAGGAATTACCAAACATCCCTTTGCCATACGACAAATGGGACAATCTTGGCATTGCACGTATCACTTACGAAAAGGTAATTGAGTATTTGTCTTAGACATGAAACCACTCCTTTACCTGTTCAATTTTTTCATGCAGTGGCAGATATCCGTCTAACCAATGAATATTGCTGCCACCTCGTTCCATTTTTCTGAACCAAGTCATCTGACGCTTGGCAAACTGGTGGATTGCAATTTCCAAACCCTTATACATCTCATCATATGTGATTTGCCCGGTTACATACTGAGTTAAGAATTTATACTCCAATCCATAGTAGATCAAATCATCGGCTAAAACCCCAGACGTTAACAAGGCTTCTACCTCTTCTACCATTCCTGACTTTAATCGTTCCTTTAATCGAAGACTAATCCTATCTCTGCGACTTTCTCTATCAAATTTGATCCCCACCAACAAGGGATTCATCTCAGGATAATCCATATCGATTTGAGGATTTGCTGCACAATAACGTTCAATTTCTATGGCTCGGATGACTCTTTTTTTGGTTTCCAAGTCGCTGGTATTGTGTAAATCTTTGTAAGAACGAAGAATCATCTCAAGTTCCTGAATTGATTTTTCTTCCATTTCATCTCTAAAATCCTGATCTTTTGGTACTGCAATTAATTTATAGCCTTTAAGCACGGCCTCGAGATACATGCCTGTTCCACCACAAACCACCGGTAATCTTTTTCTTGCAATTATCTCTTCAAAAACCTTCACAAAATCCTGTTGGAATTCAAACACATTGTATTTGTATCCGGCATCAGCAATATCAATTAAATGGTATGGAATTTCAACACTGTCAATAAGGTACTCTTCTAAATCCTTTCCTGTACCCAGATCCATTCCCCTATAAATCTGACGCGAATCTGCACTAATAATTTCACCATTAAGAACCTTTGCCAAATTCACTGCCAAACTTGTTTTACCAGTTGCAGTAGCACCTAAAACCACCAATACATTGTATTGCATCTTCATTTTATTTTAATCGAAATAACAATAAGTTAGCTCAATATGATTTTACATTTTCAGGATAATGCCTATCTTAAATAGGTCGTTTTTTCTGATTTCGGCAACAAAATTACTTTAAGTTTTTTGATTTCACTAACCAGATAATCAATATGATTACACTTAGCATTTACAAACACATTTTTCGCTTACTCCTATCTCCTGAAAAAGAATGGCCTGCAATTCTTAACGACACCAATATTAGCAATGGCAAGCTTAACGTGCTATTGGTAATTACCTTACCCTTGCTAATGTCGGCTTGCAACTTTATGGGCTTTTTGCTCTTTGAAAACAATACAGCAGAGCATACCAATATGTTTTTCTTTTCGGCCACAGCAACATTTGTTCTTTCTATCTTATCAATCTACGTATCGGTATTTATTGTTCGCCCCTTTGCAGCAATACCAACAAAAAGGGAGCGCTTTTCAAGAGCTTTTCTATTAGTGGCCTTTTCTTGCACTCCAGGATTCGTTTTTAACTCAATTGCATTTCTTTTTCCTGTTATCAACTACCTCACCCTATTTGGATTGTACAGTTTTTATATCCTTTACAAAGGGATAACTCCCATTTTAAATGTTCCCGACAGTAGAAGATCAGGCTATTTCACATTCATATTAATCGGATTACTATCGGTTTATGCAATTTTCGGTGCAATTTTTATAGGCACAGCAAACTTTCTAGGCTACTAAGCCAAGTTCGAATGAAAATAGTCTATATCAATTCTAAAATAACACAGGCTTTTTCGCATTCTAAAAACTTGTTTAATTTTGAGAACATCAAATAAGACGAATCACAATGGAATACAATTCAAAAGGTGTTTTGAATTCTTTCTTTCGAACACTTAACCTGTTACTTACACCTAAAAGAGAATGGGAACGAATTGCTCTCGAAAGCAATACCACCAAAGAATTATTTAGAAGTTTTGCTTTCCCTCTTATCGCTTTCTGCGCCATAATAGCCGCTAGCGGAACCTACATTTACAGCAAAGAATTATGGGTAGCAGTTGTTAAATTATTTGTTGATTTTATGGCCTTAAATCTGGGTCTGTATTGTGCTGCAAAGTTAACAATACTGATATCACCCAATTTCCAGCTTGTAATTAAATCCGAACTTGTTTTCAAACTTGTAATTTACAGCGCATCCGCATTTTGTATCTTTCATGGTCTTGCACAATTATTCAGTCCTTTTTCTTTTCTAAACCAGATATGTTTACTTTTTGAGATGTATTTCATTCGGATTTTATGGTTGGGCACTTTATCAATTCTTTCCATTGCAAATAACAAGCGACCAGGTTTTGTTGTAATGGCTAGTTTATTAATTCTTGTGCTTCCATTACTATTTGAAAGATTGTTTTCGATTTTGTTCAGGTTTCCATTAACAATTTAAATACTAAATTTGCATGGAATTTAAGACTATAAGATGCAGAATATTAACATCAAAAATAAAAGAGCCAGCTTCGAGTACGAATTTATTGAAAAATTTATAGCAGGAATTCAACTGTTCGGAACCGAAATTAAATCGATACGTGCAGGAAAAGCAAGTTTAGTTGATTCTTACTGCTATTTCACACGCAACGAGCTATATGTTGTTGGAATGCACATTTCAGAATACAAATTTGGCTCCTATTACAACCACGAAGAGAAAAGAGAAAGAAAACTTCTTTTAAACCGTAAGGAACTGAATAAGCTGGACAGAAAAACCAAAGAGTCGGGTTTAACCATTGTTCCCACTCGCATTTTTATTAACGACAAAGGATTTGCAAAGATGGAAATAGCCCTTTGTAGAGGTAAAAAACACTACGACAAAAGAGAAAGTTTAAAGCAAAAAGATCACAAGAGAGAAATCGATCGTATGATGAAGAGATAATTCTAATTCTCTCATTTTTTCAAAAAAAATTCTTCCACAACTATCAAACCAAAGATATTTTCTTCTATATTTGCAGCCCGTTTCTCAGAATTCGGGTTTTTTAGAATTCTATGATTTACCAATATGAAATTAACAAGTTTTCAACAATGTTGATAATTTGTTAATAAACTCTATATATCCCACTTTTACAGACACGCAATTGTTAATAAACTCAAATTCCTGTTTCTGCCGAATGAGATATTAACAGCAAAAACAGGATGAATATTAACAGCACTAAAAAGTTATTAACAATCTAGACCCCGGACATCATTTCAATAATGAAAGGTACTCCCTCCTAAAAATTCTCTCATCAAAGAGGTAGGTGGTATCTCTTCAGCTGAAATTGGCAAGAAATAGCTGAAGAATTTAAGAAGGCGGTTTGCTTCAGAGTACTCGGGCTGATTTGGCTGCACTTCTTTCAGCATTGGCTCGGCAAATCTTTTCAATACACCCAATTCATAGGGCAATGCTGAATTAAACATTACATCAGCCTCTTCCTGATGTGGAAAAATATTTTTCAATTCTCCACGACGAACACTTGGCCATCGGCTAATGGTATCCGAAGCACTATAACTACGATATTTGTAATCACGAACAATCCTTCTGATTAGTCGATTATCAGTAGAAGGAATTCTGTTATGCCCATCAATGGATATTGAGGTAAGTGCAGAAATGTAGATTCTGTATTTTACCTCATCAGCAATCAATGGAGTAAGACCTGGATTTAAGGCATGAATACCTTCAACTACCAAGACTTGTTTGTCGGTGATTTTAAGTTTTTCCCCATCAAAGTATCTCTGACCCGTTTCGAAGGAGAATTTTGGCAGCTCCACCTCTTTTCCGTCCATTAAATCAATCAGATTTTGATTAAACAACTGAACATCCAAAGCCTCCAAAACCTCAAAATCGTAATCTCCATTCTCATCTCTTGGAGTAAGCTCCCTGTTCACAAAATAGTTGTCCATAGATAGGTTCACCGGGCTCAAACCTGCAACTTTCAACTGGATCGCCAATCGTTTGCCAAAAGTTGTTTTTCCAGATGATGACGGACCAGATATTAAGATCAACTTGATCCTTTTTCGATATTTTCGAATTCTATCAGCAATCTGAGAGATTTTCTTTTCATGAAGCGCCTCTGAAATCTTAATCAATTCCGAAATATTATCTTCTGCAACATGTCGATTTAAATCTCCCACGTTAGAAATATTTAAAACCTTGCCCCATCGCTTGTACTCACTAAATACTTTCAACATTTTTTCCTGCTCGATTCGTTTCTCCACAACAGAAGGCTCCTGTCGTTTGGGACTCATCAAAAGCATTCCACGATAGAAGTGTTGCAAATCGAAAACTTTTAAAACACCGGTAGATGGAACCAGAAATCCATAAAAATAGTCTGCACAGTTACTTAAATGATATACCGAAGTATACAAATTACCTCTCGTCCTAAACAAGCCCGTTTTCTCTTTCAGCCCTTGATTTTCAAAAATCTCAATAGCTTTCTCAGTTTCTAGTTCTTCACGGATAAAAGGCATATCGGCGGCAATAATTTCATTCATTCTCTCTTTTATCACCTCTATATCCCTTGGCGTAAGGATGATGTTTTTATCCGTTAACCTAAAATATAAGCCGTTGGATATGGAATGCTCCAATCTAAAACCTGTTCCAGGATATAAATCTTTTACCGCCTTGAACAACACAAAGCACAAAGAACGTATGTACATTCTTCGTCCTGCCGGATGAGTAAGGTCAACAAATCGAATATTTTTTGGCTTATATATTTCGTAGGTAAGTTCTTTTACCTTATTATTTACCATTGCACCCAACACGGGACCTTTCAATTTTATATCAACATCCGATAAGATAGTTTGCAAATCGGTACCAACGGCATATGATCTTTTTTCTTGAATATCTTCAAAGTAAATATCTATTAATTTCCCCATGAACTGTATTTTGTATAACTCTCCCATGAATTCGAAACAGCTAGATAAAGATAATAATTATGCTACATCAGGCATCTTTGGAAGTGCTAAATTTTATTATCTGGCAAATTAAATTTCAAGATTTTAGTTTGTACTGGCGTGCAAAAAAAATCTCCTTTCGGAGATTTGATATTCTATTTTAACTCTTCTTTTAAAAATCTGGCAGTAAAGGATTCTTTGCACTTAACCAAATCCTCAGGCGTTCCTTCAAACAAAATCTCACCTCCATTTCGTCCACCTTCTTTCCCAATATCGATTACATGATCGGCAACTTTAATCACATCCATATTGTGCTCTATTACAATCACCGTATTTCCCTTATCAACCAAACGGTTCAAAACATCAAGCAAGACCCTGATATCTTCGAAATGCAAACCTGTTGTCGGTTCATCCAGGATGTACATGGTTTTACCTGTGTCTCTTTTCGAGAGTTCGGTTGCTAATTTTACACGTTGCGATTCTCCTCCCGACAAGGTTGTGGAAGGTTGACCAAGCGTTACATAACCCAATCCTACATCCTGCAAGACCTTTAGCTTGTTGATAATAGCTGGTATGTTTTCAAAGAATTCAACTGCTTGATTAATGGTCATATCCAACACATCACCAATTGATTTTCCTTTATAACGCACCTCTAATGTTTCTCGATTGTAACGCTTGCCATTACATTCTTCGCAATGCACATAAACATCTGGTAAAAAATTCATTTCTATTGCACGAACACCTGCCCCTTGACATGTTTCGCAACGCCCCCCTTTAACATTAAACGAGAATCTACCTGCCTTATAACCTCTTATTTGAGATTCCGGCAATTTCTCATACAACTTTCGAATATCAGCAAAAACATTGGTGTAGGTTACCGGGTTCGATCGTGGTGTTTTACCCAAGGGCGCCTGATTTACCTCGACTACCTTATCAATATTATTAATCCCTTTTACATCTTCGTAAGAAAGAGGATCTTTAAGCGATCGGTAAAAGTGCTGCGACAGTATTGGCTGCAAAGTACCGTTGATCAGGCTTGATTTTCCACTTCCCGACACTCCCGTAACGCAAATTAACTTTCCCAATGGAAAACTTACATCAACATTCTTTAGGTTATTTCCTGTACAACCTTTTAAATCGATGCTTTTCCCCTTGCCTTTTCTTCGGTTCTGAGGCACTTCAATTTTTCGATCACCATTCAGATACTGGGCGGTTAAGCTATTTCCTTTTTCAATTACATCGGGATGACCTGCATCAACAATTTCGCCTCCATGTTTGCCTGCAAAGGGTCCCATATCCACAACATAGTCGGCCGATTTAATCATATCTTTATCATGCTCCACCACAATTACCGAATTACCCGAATCTCGCAATTGCTGCAATGAATGAATTAATCTTTCGTTATCACGCTGATGCAGACCAATACTTGGCTCATCAAGAATATACAGAACATTCACCAACTGAGATCCAATTTGGGTAGCCAATCGAATTCTTTGAGACTCTCCGCCCGAAAGACTTACTGAGCTTCTGTTCAGAGAAAGGTAATCCAATCCAACATCAAGTAGAAAGTCAAGACGAGAACGAATCTCTTTCAGGATTTCTGTTGCAATCTTCATTTGCCTCTCATTCAAATGCTGCTCTACATCTTTAAACCATTCTCCCAGCAATCCAAGATCCATTTCTGCCAATTCGGCTATATTTTTATCATGAATTCGAAAGTGAAGCACTTCTTTCTTAAGTCGCTTCCCCTCACAAGTCGAACAAACATCCGTTTTCACGAATTGATCTGCCCATTTTTTTGCTCTCTTTGAAGAGTTGTTACTTTCCTGATTGCTAATATATTTTAGAACTCCATCAAAACTCAAAAAATAATTGGATGAAACTCCCAAAGGAGTATTTTCCAGTTTAAAGGTTTCGCTGGAACCATCAAGAATGATACTTAATGCTTCCTCGGGAATATCTTTTATTGGCGTGTTCATATGGAAATCATACTTTCGGCCAATGGCCTCCAACTGCCAAAATATCAAGCTATTTTTATATTTCCCTAAAGGCACGATTCCACCTTCGCGAATATTTAATCTCTGATCCGGAATAATTTTGTCCAAATCAATGGTACTAACTCGTCCCAAGCCTTTACATTTCGGACAAGCTCCATGAGGTGAGTTAAACGAAAAACTATGCGGTGCAGGCGTATTATAGGAAATCCCTGTACTTGGACACATCAACAAACGGCTGTAGTACTTTACCTCATCGGTATCCTTATCTAAAATCATAGTAACTCCTTTACCATGTTTCATAGCGGTTTGCACCGATTCTTTCAACCTTTTGTCCCCAACCTCTTCAACAAGTAGCTTGTCAACTAGTATTTCAATATCGTGATTTTTATAACGATCTACTCTAAAACCATGAAACAACTCCACAATTTCCCCATCAACCCTTGCATAAAGAAAACCCTTTCGTCGAATCTGCTCAAACAGCTCTTTATAATGTCCCTTTCGACCTTTCACAATTGGTGCAAGAATGTAAATTCTTTTCTCACTGAATTTTTCATGAATCAAGTCGATGATTTGCTCATCGGTATACTTCACCATTTTCTCGCCTGTCTCGTACGAATAGGCAACACCAGCCCTGGCAAATAGCAAACGCAGAAAATCGTACAATTCGGTAATGGTCCCTACTGTTGATCGCGGATTTTTATTGGTGGTTTTCTGCTCAATGGAAATCACCGGACTCAATCCGGTAATCTTATCCACATCCGGGCGCTCCATGCCCCCAAGAAATTGTCGGGCATAAGCAGAAAAGGTTTCGATATACCTACGCTGTCCTTCGGCATAAATGGTATCAAAAGCCAAAGAAGACTTCCCACTGCCACTTAAACCAGTAATCACCGAAAGTTGGTTACGAGGTATACTTACATCAATATTTTTCAGGTTGTGAACCCTTGCTCCAAACACATTAACGCTACCCGTTTCGAGCCTTTCTTCAACATTTACTTCTTTCTTATTTTTGGAACTCAAATCTATATCTCCTTTTGCAAATCCAACAATCTATTTCACTGACACAGAATCGTCAGGGTTTTTATAATCAGAAAATGCAAAATTAATATATCCTTTGGCAGGAAGTGTAATTTCGTACTCTTTTTTATTTTTATTTGTTAGATATGCTTTTCGCAACCAAGGGTTAAAATACTTTAGAATCTTGTAGTTTACTTCATTTTCTTTAGCAAAGACAGCAAAATCCTTTACGGAAGATTTTAAGGTAATTTTTCTGGTAGGGATTTTAGGATACAAATCAGATTTTCGAAACTTAAATCCATATTCTGCCGGATCCTCCATGATCATTTTAATGGCTAAAATTCTAAAAACATACCTTCCGGTTTCTTCACCTAAAAGAAGGTCGTAGTAATTTCCTGCATCCTGACGTTTCAGTTGTTTATCAACAAAGCGGCGCCCTGCATTATAAGATGCAGCCACCAAGGTCCAGCTGCCATACTTTTTGTACGAATCTTTGAGGTATTCGCAAGCAGCCATTGTGGCCTTTTCAATATTGTATCTTTCATCAACTTCGGAAGACACTTCCAAACCATAATCCTTTGCTGTTCCACTCATAAATTGCCAAACACCAACAGCACCTGCCGGCGATTTAATGGTTGGTACAAATCCACTTTCAATTAAAGCCAAATATTTGAAATCATCAGGTACATCCTGCTTTTTTAGTATGGGTTCAATAATTGGAAAATATCGATTCGATCGTTTTAAAAACAACAATGTTTGAGATTGCCAATATGTATTTACCAACAATTCTCTATCCAGAGATTCTTTCACATCCCATCGGTTTAAAGGAACTGCTTCATCTCCAAAAAACAATTGTTCAGGTGTTTTTAATGCATAAACATTATAGCGACTCATGTACTCACTATTTTCAGGCTCCTTATTTTGATCGGTAACTTTTGAATAATTAAACAACTGGGCAGTAAAATATACTGCAAGTACAACAACAATTAATGCAATTAAATTTTTAAACGGTCGATATATATTCACGGTTATTGATTTTTAAGAATGTAAAATATTCTACTCTTTCTTTTGATAAAAAGTTCTCTTTTAACAAATCTTTATACCAATACAAATCAACTGTTCGTCAAGTAGGATCTAGAAAACTCTTATTTTTTTAAAATTAAGCCTTTACATACTCAGCAGAAGGTTGTAAATTGAGACAACAAAATGGAAGATATTACGTTGATTAAAGTAATTTTGGGCTCTTAATCAACACCCAGTTGAATATCACCATTTATGACCTAACCAGTCGCATAATTTTTAATCGCATGAAAAACCACACACTGTTGATATTACTATTGGGTGTATACCTGATCTACGCCTGCGACCGTGAGACTAATGCGATTTTTCCTACAGAAATTACTCAACACTCCCAAGTTTCCGATTCTATTTTCGAAATCTTGTTAAACGATGCAAAATTGATTTGCTTGGACTATTATACCAACGAAGAAATGGAAGAGATCGAAGAAATTGAGTTTGAGGAATACCATTACGCCCAAATTTTAGCTGCTCTTCAGTTTGTCTATATCGATTCCTTATCCTCTGCGGCTTTAAGTATCAAAAAATATGATGTTCATGCACTCTGCCATGAGCAATTGCACAAATCATACATTACCATTGATACTACCAACCAGAACATTCAATCGTGGAAGCAATATGGTTTTTCAGATAATTTAAACCTTGATTTATTAATTGACGAATATGATTTGCAACTTGATTCTCTCGAAAAAGATTTGTATGAAGTATATTCTCCCGTTGGCATCAACCAAGAAGTACTGTCACTGAAACTAAAACAATTCCCATTTATTTATGAAGCTCAATCTGCAAATTGCATTGGCGATGGTTCGCATATCGAACTGGCATATTTGAGTCCTGAATTCATTCATTTGATTTACAGCTATGGTTGGGGCGATTGCTTATCGGGATGCATCAACAGGCATTATTGGGAGTTTGGTATTTATGGCTCCGGTGAAATTGAATTGCTTTCAGAATCGGGAAAACAGCTACCGCACAAAAAGGAATCTTCCCAAAAGTAACTTTCATCTGTTTATAATTTTTCCTTTTTCAGATAGATCCCCAAAACCAAAATTCTAAAACAAGTTAAAACCAGACTTACCACAAATTTGGAATGCTGCTTTAAAGAATCTTCAAAATTTTATACTTTCATCTGTTTATAATTTTCTTCCATTGGCAAGAAGCAAACCGCAAGATCAAAATAATCATCTTCGTATGTGCAATAACTATTTTAATCCTGCTCGTTTCATAAGCTTAAAAATCAATAAAAATGAAATACAATTTTGATAAAGTAATAGATCGAAAAAATACCAACTCGGTAAAATACGATCAACTTAAAGAATATTTTGGCAAAGATGAGCTGCTTCCTTTTTGGGTAGCCGACACTGATTTTTGTGTTCCCAAATGCATTTCTGACGCTGTTATCGAAAGAGCGAATCATGCCATTTATGGCTATTCGTTTAGGGGTAAAAGTTGCATTTTGAGTATTAAAAATTGGCTAAGCAGACGCCACAATTGGGAAGTAAAAGAGGAATGGATTTCCTCCAGTCCGGGAGTCGTTACTGCTCTATCGCTACTACTAATGAGCTTAACCGAAAAAGGAGATAAAATTGCGGTTCAACCACCAGTATATCATCCATTCTTTCAGGTAATAAATGATACTGAACGCAGTTTGGTTCGCAATCCATTAATCAGAATTCAAGATTCTTACAAAATGGATTTTAAACACTTGGAACAACTGGCCAAAGAAGGTTTAAAAGCCATTATCATTAGCAATCCTCACAATCCAGTAGGTAGGGTATGGACAAAAGATGAGCTTATTGAACTGGGAGAAATTGCGAAAAAATATGATCTCCTAATTATATCAGACGAAATTCATCAGGATTTAATTTATAAAGATCACAAACACATTGCACTTGCTTCGTTATCGGAGGATTTGGCGCAAAGAAGCATTACCTGCATTGCTCCTTCAAAAACTTTTAATGTAGCTGGTTTAGCTAGTTCGGTAATTATTATCCCCAATCAGGAATTGAAAAAAACATACGAAAAACTACTTTGCGCCATGCATTTGAATTCCGGAAATTTGTTTGGGCACATTGCCATGCAAGCAGGATATGAGCATGGAGCCGACTGGTTGAGTCAACTTATGGATTACCTGCAATCCAATGTTGACTATGTTAGAGATTTCTTTGAGAGTAATATTCCGGAAATTAAATTGGTGGAGCCCGAAGCAACCTACCTTTTATGGCTTGACTGCCGAGAACTAAAAATCAGTTCGGAAAAACTGAATCAGATTTTAGTAGACCAAGCCGGATTGGCACTAAACAAAGGAACAACCTTTGGCGAGGAAGGAGATGGATACATGAGGCTTAACATTGGCTGTACAAAATCCATGTTAACAAAAGGACTAAAGATGTTGTACAACACAATAAATCAAATCAAAAAAAACTGATTCTTAGGGTTACCTTTTCTGTTTTCCCGGAATTAAGGTTTAGAAGATTTAACAGAACCCGAAATCACCCTATCCGAATATCAATCTAAATTGATTTTCTGTAAACAATCAACAAAAGTCTGTTATACACTAAAAGCCCCGGTTAACTACTTACCGGGGTTTTTAAATATCATACAATTGTATTTCAAAAGATCTGGTAAATCAGGTTAATAAAACTGGCATTACTCCTTATTGCCAATCAGGAGTAGCGATTGCAAACCCCGGATACACAAAATTTAAGACACTACGTGCATTACAAACTTTAATTTCGGTGAATTGCTGCAAATTAACCGAACAAACTAGATTGAATTGGGGTATTTACTGCAAAATTGGCCCTGCCAGACTTTTAATGGGGCTTTTTGCAACAAAAAGAAGCGTTTCACAACCTAAAACGGTCTGTTTAAAGCAAAAACCGGCATTGCAACACTTTTAAAGGACATATTCGCGCAAATGCGCCAATTTCTTCTCTTTTTACACCTATTTTTTGTGTCATTATGGTTCATTAAAAGTCTTGCAATGCCGGTTGTGATGACTTTAAAGTGCATTAAATCATTTTTAATGCTGTTTTGCGTACTCATCTTCCATTAAAAAAATAATAGCAGCATTTGTGATAACTTCAACTCAAAATCAGTGCAAACAGAAATGCCGAAGAATACCAACTACAAACCGGGTTTAAATAAAATCACCGGAGTTTCCCCCGGTGATCCATCAGTTTTTCCAGATTTTTACTAACCTAAGCTTCTCCAAGGAACTGCTAGATTTTTAGAAATGGAAAGTAACACTCGCATTCCAAGTTGTTCCGAAACCAAAGTAAACTTTGTTGTCAACATCAATCCCTTCCCAGGTTTCATCTCCGCTTTCAGCATGAATATTTGTATCCGACTCAGAAATATATTCTTCATCTAACAAGTTATTCACATTTACACGGAAGCTTAATCTTTTACCATTTTTAAATGCATGATTGTATGATGCACCCAAATCAACCAAACTATAAGAAGGCAATTCCAGAGCACCCTTGTTGTTCGAATCAGCAAAATCCAAAACATTCAATTCAGCATATAATTTATCTGCATAATTATAACGAGCATCAATTTTTAAACCTTTTGTAAGTTCGTATTGAGCACCTATACTTGCAGTAAGTTGAGCAGCATCACCAACCTTTACATCATCCAAGAATAGAGTTGATCCTCCCGAGATCTCAACTTGGTTTTGATCGTCATCATAAAGATCTGCTTCAACATTTCCATCATAATACCAATCTCCGATTGATAACTGACCATCGATACGCAACTTATACAAGGGGCGAGCTACGAAATCAATCTCAATACCATTGTGAACTTCCTTTACATCTTTAAAGTTTGCGGTATAATCCATTTCATTGATTGTTACACCTTTTGAAATCCAACGGTTATCCCAAGTTGTAGAATACAAGTTTACATTTGCATCGAACCAACGAGAACGGTAACCATATCCCAATTCGAATCCTACAATTTGTTCATTTTCTGCAATATCGTTAAATGTATTGCCATAATTAATGTAAGTAGCATCGAAATTAGGTTGACGAGAATAGAAACCTGCATTCGCAAAAATGTTATGATTTTCGTTGAAATTATAGTTTGCACCAGCTTTCAAGTTTCCACCCCAGAAATCGTTCCAGTCAGTCTTGTAATCATCACCACCAACCAATTCATTCATGAACTCAATTCTGCGAGCAGATTGATTGGAAACTGCACCCTGGAAGAATGATGAAAAGCTATCGCTTTTGTACTCAATTTGGGCAAAAGTACCAACGTAACGTACCAAACCATCGTTGTGATAATTTAATTTCCTGTCATCGCTCATTTTGTTATCCCAGAAGTATGGACTCGCTTCATTTTCCTGAGAAATGAATTCACCAATGGTGTTAGCGTTACGAGAAGTAAAGTAAGCATCAGCACCAAAAAGATCAACAACGGTTCTGTAGTGCATCCCTCTGTAGTTTCTTAAGTCGATACCAAAATCCAAATCAACTTTATCACTAAACTTGTGGTTAAAGTTAGAAAGTAAACCAATCCAGTTGTGAGAGTTCATCGAAGCTCTTTTGATCATACCATCTCTTCTGGTTACAACAGCTCTACCATCAAAATATCCATTGGTTGCAGATCCATCCCAACTTCTGGAAGAGTTGTAAGATCTGATTGCATCAAAATCCCACTGCTCGCCATTAGAAGAACTTGGAGCCAAATCATAGTTACCACGAGGACCTGTTCCTCCACCGCGACCAAAGGAAACGTAAGCAACAGTGTTCAATGCAGACTTTTCAGAAATATTCCAGTCCCAGTTAAAGTTCATTACCGGTTTGTGGTAGAAGTTTCTTCTCATGGTTTCGTAGCCACCTTGATAATACCCCCACTCATCGTTGTACTTTTTACCATGCTCAAGTAAAACAGATAGTTTGTTGGTATAGTTTTGATCGTGCCATTGCGGAGCACCAAACACCATAAAGTTGAATTCGTGCTTTTCGCTTGGTTTATAACCTACTGAAAGAAAGTAGGATTGTCCTTGACCACGAGTTCCGTCATTATATCCGTCACCTTCCCAATGAGAAAGTAACATCGACATTCCCCATCCTTTCTCGTTAACTCCGGTAGAATACGTAGCTGTATATTTTTGGTATCCATCGTTACCAAAAGATGATTTTACAAATCCACCTTCCTCTTTTTGGGTTGCTTTGGTTACAATATTAATAGTACCACCAACCGATGAAATCGCCAATTTAGAAGAACCTAAACCACGTTGAACCTGAACTCCGGAAGCTACATCTTGCATACCAGCCCAGTTCGACCAGTACACCCAACCATTTTCCATGTCGTTAATGGGTTGACCATTGATCATTACTGCTGTGTTTCTTTGGTCGAAACCACGCACATTGATACGTGAATCGCCATAACCACCACCTTGTTTGGTTACATAGATTGAAGGTGTTGAGCGTAAAATTTCAGGAAATTCCTGATTACCCAATTTTTCTTGAATTAGTTTAGATGAAATTGTTGAAACGGCAACCGGAGTTTGACGATCTTTAGCAAAATCGATAAGTCCACTTCCAATAACCACTACATCTTGTAAATGTTTAGAATCAGACTTCAGGCTAATCTCTCCTAAATCATTGGTATTTGAATTAAAAGAAATAACTACCGGTTCAAACCCGATAAATGAAATAACCAATTGACCTGTTGCCGACTCCACAGAAATTTCGAACTTTCCATCAATATCGGTTGTAGTTCCAACTGTTGTTCCCTTAATTACAACATTCGCACCAGGTAAAACTGCATTAGTTTCAGCATCTACAACTGTACCTGTGATTGAACTTTGTGCATAAGCTACATTCGTTAAAAGTGCCAATGCCAATACAAAAAACAATCTTTGTAAATTTTTCATTGAATTTAAATTTTAGAGTAATAATTTAAAGTGATATACAAATTGCACTTTTAGGGCTATAAATTTGGTATCTCATGAAATAGCCTTCTAAAAATGTAAGGCAAGCTTAACATTCTTATATGATGTAATATCTACCTAAAGATTAAGCGAAGTTTATTTTGCGTACGCCAATTTAAACTATGGATTAAATAAAGATTGCTGATTTGTTACGCTGTGGAGAGACATTAGAATTTGCAGTATTTCAGTGATTTACATTAATTTAATGTCGATAACATACTACCTGTAAACCCAAGCTCAAATTTTTGTAACACAGCGCGGAGAAACGAACATGTAGTCACTTTTTAACTACTCGAAATCGCAACTTATCATTTGGTTGAAGCTTGCTTGTACCGCTTTTATTATAAAACGAGTCTTAAGTTTTTAAGAACTTTACCAACTGCATAGCCACATTACTAAAACAAAAAAAGAGGCGCTGTTTCCAACGCCTCTTTAGTATTGTTTTTAAGAGTTATCCTAATTTACTGATTCTATCAAGGCGTACCTTGTCTAGTATTTTAATTTTTCTTCCGTCGATACCAATTACTCCTTCGCTTGCAAATGTTGATAGTGTACGAATGGCATTCGAAGTGGTCATGTTCGATAGATTGGCTATATCTTCTCTCGACAGATACACTTTAATCGTTGCTTTGTCTTCCTCAAATCCATATGTGTCTCGCAGAAATAAGAGAGACTCAGCCAATCTGCCTCGTATGTGTTTTTGCGTTAATGTAATGGTTCTGTTATTCGAAAATCCCAACTCGGTTGATAAGGAACGAATAATACTTAAAGCCAAATCTGCATTCGAACGAAGCAGCTTTAATATTAAATCGTAGCTTACGGTACAGGTAATCGAATCTTCTATTGCAACAGCCGAAGCAATGTTATTTTCTTCGGCAAATAAAGCACGGTATCCTATAAAACCAATTGGCTTTGCCATACGAACAATTTGTTCGCGCCCACCAACACCTTCTTTAAAAATCTTAACTTTCCCTTCCGATAAGCAAATTAACCCAATAGGTTTTTCTCCTTCTTTGTAAATGTATTCTCCTTTCTTAAAATAAGAACATGTCATGTGTGACTTAAGTTCCTCTTTCTCGTTCGGATTAAGAACATTAAATACAGAGCTTGGGTTATTTATAACTTCTCCGCAAATCGCCTCTCTCGACTTTCTTTCATTCTCAATCATTACTATAATCGGATATGGTTTAAAAAAATACTTGCATGTTTTAAAACAGCTCAAAAGTATATAAATGAATTCAAACGCGAAAACGAATAAAGAAAAATATCCTTATTTGGGCGATGTTGAACAGCATGCTTTTTTATTGGTATTTCTCCTCAACTAGCAATGCTTAGCTACCAATGGAATTTTACGACCAAACCCGAAAGCCTTTGATGAAACACGCAATATAGGAGGTGTTTGAAATCTTTTATATTCATTCATATTTACCAAACGAATTGCTTTTTCAACTGTTTTCTTCTCGAAACCGTCTGCAATAATTTCTTCAGAAGACATATTTTTTTCTATATATCGATACAAAATTGCATCTAATACATCATAATCAGGTAATGAATCCGAATCTTTCTGATCGGGGCGCAATTCTGCCGAAGGCGGTTTAACAATTGTATTTTTAGGAATCAGTTCAGCATCTTTGTTCATGAACCAAGCCATCTTAAATACATCGGTTTTGTATACATCACCCAACACCGATAATCCACCATTCATATCGCCATATAAGGTGCCATAACCCACAGCAGCCTCACTTTTGTTTGAGGTATTTAGGAGTATGTGTCCATATTTATTTGATAATCCCATCACCAGTGTCCCGCGAATACGGGCTTGTATATTCTCCTCGGCTACATTAAAAGGCAAATCGCCAAAAATGGGTCGAAGAGCATTTTGAAATTCCGAAAATACCTCCTGAATATTTACGATTTCATATTCAATACCTAAATTTTTGGCCAAATCAACCGCATCTTTAATCGAATGATCCGACGAAAATTCGGATGGCATTAGCAGTACGCGAACATTTTCTTTTCCTAAAGCTCGCACCGCCAAAACAACGGTAACTGCCGAATCGATACCTCCCGAAAGCCCAAGAGTTGCTTGTTTAAAGCCCATTTTGCCAAAATAGTCTTTCAAGCCAAGTACCAATGCATCATGAATTTTCTCGATATAGTCAACCTCAACATTTTCTATGGCCTTGTTTTCTATCTCATTCAGATCAATCACTTGGTAATCTTCCTCGAAATATTTTAAACGACATGCAACATCACCTTTTGCGTTCAAAACCATTGAATCTCCATCAAAAATCAATTCGGTATGAGCTCCAATTTGGTTTACATATACAATAGGTAGTCCGTATCGTTCGCATGTCGATTTTAAGATATTGGTTCTGTAATCTTGCTGGTTGTACGAAAATGGCGAAGCAGCTATATTTACAACAAAATCAGGATTCAACCGATTTAGTTTTTCCATCGGAGAGATGGTATACAGCTCCGATTTGGCAAAATTGTTATCGGTAGGATGCTTTTCCCATAAATCTTCGCAAACCGTAATGGCAATTTTTTTCCCTTTATATTCTACCAACGAAAATTCGGTGTTGGGCTCAAAATAGCGGTACTCATCAAATATGTCGTAATTAGGCAAAAGTGTTTTATTGTGAATGCTTTCTACTTTTCCATTTACAATAAAGAATGCCGAGTTGTATAAATTTTTCCCTTTTGTGTTTGGATTAATTAAAGGACCGCCCACAACGACTGCCATACCAGTACACGATTCAGCCACCTTTTGCAAAGCAAATTGAGTTCTTTCAATAAAATCTTTTCTTTCTAATAAGTCTTTGGGAGGATATCCACAGATTGCTAACTCTGAAAATACTACCAAATCCACATTTTCTTTTTTTGATTTTTCTATCGCAGAAATAATCTTCTCGGTGTTGCTATCGAAATTACCAATATGATAGTTTAACTGGGCTAATGCTATTTTCATTCTTTTTTAATAAAGGAGATATCAGAATCCTGATTTTAGATCTATACTGAAATCTATGTTATTTATTCGAACTAAAAATGAAATGTAGATCACGAAATTAACAGGTTTCCTTTAGTTTTTTTATACGAAAAACTCAAATTGTTTCTAAGTTCGAATCTCACATCTCAAAATGCTATTATGTACCGGGCAAATTTAGTTATAAAAAGGGAATGATTCTCTGCAAAACTAAGATATCAATATCTTAAAATTGAAGAAATCTTTTCCTTTAAATTATGCTTTCTTTATTTTTGGGCATCATATCAAGAAATTGCTCACTAAATCCCTTAACTTGCTAAATAATATGAAGTATATACACAGAATATCCACAATAATCATTTGTGTAATTGTTTTCTTCTCCTGTAATTCAAGAAAATCACCAGATGTATCTCATATTTCTGTTGATCTAAGCATTAAAAGGTTTGATAAAGACTTGTTTCTGCTAAAAGAAACACAGAGTTTTAGTCAGTTTAAACAGAAATACTCAGATTTTCTGCCACTTTTTAGCTACAAAGTGGTGGGGTTGGGAAATCCGGATGACCCAAATTATATGGAATATCTGAATCAATTTTTGAATGACTCGACCATGAACAAGCTAGCCAATAAAGTTGCAGAAGTCTTCCCTAACTTATCGGATGAGGAAGAAGAGCTGAAGCTGTCTTTCAAATATTTAAAATACTATTTCCCGGAACGAAAAGTGCCTGATGTTTATGCGCAGATTTCAGGATTCAACCAATCCGTGGTGGTTGCCCAGGATTTAATCGGAATCAGTTTAGATAAATATTTAGGAAAAGATTGTGAGTTTTATTCACTTTTGGCAACTCCCATATATGCACGAAAGAATATGATTCCGGAGCGTGTATCGCAAGATGTTATTTTGGCTTATGGATTAACCGAGTTTCCATTCACACCAAAAACCGATGATTTAATCAGTAATATGATTTACCAGGGGAAAATTAGATATTTCCTGATGCAGCTAATGCCTAAGAAATCGGAAGCTGATGCCATGAAATATACCAATGAACAGGATGAATGGTGCAGAGATAATGAAGAATTAATATGGGGATATATTATTGAGCAAAAGCACTTATTCAGTACGCAATACCGAACAATTATAAAGTATATCAACGATGGGCCTTTTACTCCCGGAATGCCTCAGGAATCTCCTTCCAGAACCGGAATTTGGATTGGATTACAAATTGTAAAAGAGTTTATGGATAAAAATGAGAAGTATACCTTAAATGATTTAATGAAGGAAAATGATTACCAGATGATTTTGCGTTCATCTTTATATCAGCCGGAATAATAATCTTTTGAGATGAACCAGGATGATTAAAATAATTACTAATAGATGAAATTAGCAGTTGTTCAGTTCGCACCAGTATTTGGTGATCTTCAATCAATCATTAAAAAATTGGAAACTCTGCTTGATGAAGCAAAACATGCCGATATATTAGTTTTACCAGAGTTGGCAAATACGGGTTATAAGTTCGACTCAAAAACAGAAGCCTTCGATTTAACCGAAAACATCGAAAGTAGCGTATTCATAGAGTTTTTGAAAAATAAGTGTGTAAAATACGATTTTGCGGTGGCAACAGGTTTTGCCGAGAAAGAAGGCGATAAATTATATAATTCTTCCATATTTCTTGATAAAACTGGTGTTAAAGCGGTGTATCGAAAACTGCACTTGTTTATGAATGAGAAGAGCATTTTTGAGCCAGGAAATCTTGATTTATCCGTATTTGAGTACCAAGAAACGAAATTGGGAATGTTGGTTTGTTTCGACTGGATGTTTCCGGAAGCATGGAGAAAGCTGGCCTTGCAGGGAGCTGAATTAATATTACATCCTTCAAACTTGGTTTTGCCCTATGCTCAATCGGTGATCCCATCCTATTCTCTTGTTAACAGAGTCTTTATCGCTACAGCAAATCGAATAGGAACAGAGAAGGAATTGAGTTTTACAGGACAATCAATTATTACAAACACCAAAGGGGAAGTATTGGCTAAGGCAGGAAAAAAAGAAGAAATATTAATGGTGGAATTTGATCCTAAATTGGCACAAAACAAAATGATAACGCCTCTAAACAATGCATTTGAGGACAGGAGAACAGATATTTACGAATAATACAAAACTATGAACACAACAAAGATTGACGATCAGAAAAGAAAAATCCGGAAAGAAATGAAACTGCTTAAGCTGGATTACTCTTTGCAACAGCGCAAGGAGATGTCTGTTCCAATACTCAAAAAACTGGAAGAATTGCCTGAATTTAAAGAAGCCAAAACGGTAATGCTATATTGGTCGATGAATGATGAGGTGTTCTCGCATGATTTTGTTTGTAAATGGGCAATGAAAAAGAAGGTTATCCTTCCATGTGTTAAAGGCAAAACTTTGGATCTTAAAGTTTTTAAAGGAGTTGAACACTTGGTGGAAGGCGAAAATTATGGGATTCCAGAACCTGAAGGACCCGTTTTTATGGCTGAAGATGAGATTGATTTGATTTTAATACCAGGAGTGGCTTTCGACAGAGAAAACAACCGCATGGGCAGAGGAAAAGCATATTACGACGGGCTATTAAAATCCTTAAGTGCTTTTAAAGTGGGTATTTGCTTTGATTTTCAGGTAATGAACCGTGTTCCAATTGATGAGCATGATATTAAAATGAATCATGTGATTTATTGAGACAAAAAAAAGCCAATGATCTGATCACTGGCTTTTTTAAATATTGGTTGTTTGCGATTATTCAGCGTGAATAGCTTCTACTGGACAAGCGTCAACACAAGTACCACAATCAGTACAAAGATCTGCGTCGATTACATAGCGCTCATCACCCATAGAGATAGCTTCAACAGGACATTCTCCTTCACAAGAACCGCATGAAATACAATCGTCGTTAATTACGTAAGCCATTTTATTTAATTTTTAGTGTTAATACTAATGCAAATGTAATATCATATTTTAAATGGAGAAACAATTTTTTTAGGAAATATTTTATTTTGAAAGAGATTAAATAATGAACAATAACAAAATAAGAATTTTAAATATCAGGAATAAAGATAATTGAATCTTTTATTTGTACAGCAAAATCAAAATAATACGCTATTTGGTCTCTGCAAGAAGTTATCCCTACTCATTAGTACTTGATAAAGTTGTTTGAAGAACAAGGCACTTGCAGAAGATTACTTGCAAACACTACTTATTTAAATACGAGATTGCCATCCAAGCCATTACACTCATCGCAGTTTTTAAGGCTTTTTCGTTTGCTTCAAAGTTTGATGTATGCAAGGAACCTGTTTTTTCAGATTGCACTCCAAATCGATAAAAGGTGACTGGATATTTTTGCGAGTAAAAACCAAAGTCTTCAGTTGTCATTCTAAGATCCATGTTCACAACACGATCTTCTCCTAACAATTCAACCGCATCAGTCTTTGCCTGATCGGTATATTTTTCATGGTTTACCAAAAAAGGATAACCATGGCGAATATCAACTTCACATTCGGCTCCCATTCCTTTTGCTGTAGATTGGGCAATATCTGTAATAAGTTGCTTGGCTTTGTTTCGCCACTCTTCATTCATAGTTCTGAAGGTTCCGGCTATTTTTACTTCTTCGGGAATGATATTGGTTGCTCCATTGGCTTCGATCTTACCAAAAGATAAAACCGTTGGAATTCTGGCATCACAATGTCTGCTAACAATCTGCTGCAAAGCCACAATAATGTGAGAGGCAATTAATACATTGTCGGAGCAACGATGAGGCATGGCTGCATGTCCACCTTTGCCTTTAATGGTTAAATAAATTTCATCGCCAGATGCCATATACATGCCAGGTCTGAAACCAACTGTTCCGACTGGCATGTCAGGCAAAACGTGAGCCCCAAGAATCCATTCCGGCTCAGGCATTAAAGCTCCTTCTTCCATCATTAACCTGGCTCCTCCGGGTAATAATTCTTCGCCTGGTTGGAAGATCAGGAGAATGGTTCCTTCCCATTCTGATTTAAACTGGTTTAATATTTTAGCGGCACCCAATAAACTCGCCATGTGCATGTCGTGACCACAGGCATGCATTACTCCTTTGCGGGTGGAACAGTGCTTGTTTTCGAGATTTTCAGTAATTGGTAATGCATCCATATCAGCACGCAAAGCAATTGCCTTTTTCGAAGGGTTTTTCCCTTCAATCTTTCCTACAATACCTGTTTTTACATGTCCGCTTGTAAATTTAATTCCGTACTCATTTAGCTTTGATTGAATGAATTTTGAAGTTTCAAATTCTTCAAATGATAATTCCGGATTTTGATGCAAGTGGGCACGAATTTCAATAATTTCGCATTCTATTGAATGGGCAAAGTCTCTGATTTGGTTTCTTAAATTGGTCATAGTTAAGATTCGTAATTTTGGTTTATACCAAGAATAAATCATATTTCATTCCTACAAAGCTAATAATACTTGAAGGATTTGGCCTATTATCCACAAAAACAGATATGCCTCTATAATATACAAGCTGGTATAAAAGGATTAACAAGTGTTTAACTAAATTGAGCACCCTAATCCTGAAAAAATGCTTATTTTTGTTTGTTATTTGATTTTTTCAGAATTAAAATAAACTCTTTAAATACTTTTTCGTAATAAACAAAGGTTAATATTTAAATATTAGTAAGTTATGAATAGAAAATTAATTCTATTGTTGGCAGTTGTATTCTGTGGAAGTGTTTTTGTTGCTAATGCCCAAAATACTAAGCCAGTTATGAAATACGATACCAAGATCCATGATTTTGGTACGTTTAAAGAAGAATTAGGAAAGCAAGTTTACTCTTTTGAATTTGTAAATGAAGGGAAACAGCCTATCATTATTAAACAGGTTCGTTCTTCATGTGGTTGTACGGCACCTACTTGGAGCAAGAAGCCTATTGCGCCAGGTGAGAATGGATTTATTAAGGCAACTTTTGATCCTAAAAATAGGCCGGGACCGTTTAATAAATCAATTACAGTAATTTCAAATGCAACTCCTTCCATAACTATTCTTAGAATAAAAGGAAAAGTAATAGCAAGAGAAAAAACCATTGCCGAAATCTATCCTAGAATGATAAATGGTTTACGCTTAAAAAACAATCATTTGTCGCTTACAAAAGTAAAAAATACGGAGACAAAAGAAGGTGCTGTTGAAGTATATAATGATAGCGATGAGGATGTAAGTATAGCATTCAAGAGAATGCCCGCTCATTTGCAAATAAAAATGGTTCCTGAAAAGTTAGCACCAAAACAAAAAGGAAAGATTGTTGCTTTATATGATGGAACTAAGAAAAATGATTGGGGTTTTGTTGTGGACTACTTGGATATTTTGGTGAATCAAAAACACAAACCGGGTCAGCGATTAACTGTAAGTGCAAATATTATTGAAGATTTTTCTTCGATGTCACAAACGGAATTAGCCGTTTGTCCAAAAGTTGAATTTACAAATAAAGTATTTGATTTTGGAGAATTGACTCAAGGTCAGAATGCCGAGTATGTTTTTAAAATGAAGAATGAAGGAAAATCAGATTTGATTATTCGTAAGACAAAAGCTTCTTGTGGATGTACAGCAATTGTTCCAAGTACAAAAATTGTTAAAGCCGGAGAGCAAACCGAAATTAAAGTAGTTTTCAAATCAAGAGGGAAAAGAGGTCGTCAGAACAAATTGATTACCGTTATAACAAATGATCCTGTACATTCAGCAGTTCAACTTCGAGTGCGTGGCAATGTGATCATGCCGAAAAGTTAATCAGAGATTATTCCAGCAGTAGAGACGCCCAAATTGGGCGTCTTTAGAATATCCTCATCAAATTGGGCGTCTTAACAATATCCCCATCTAAATTCGGCGTTCTTGAAAGACACCTATCCTGCAATACCAATAATAAAAGTCTTCATAGTGTTCTCAAACTTGCTAAAGATGCGTTCGGCTGTTGTTTAAAAAGTATCGCCGTAGCTAGAGCTATGCCACTAATTTCCGTTTCGATTCAACTCAAAATTCTCAAAACAATTTATAAGTCATTTCAGCATAAAACTGGTATTAAATGAATCTGTAAATTAAGTCTTCAGAATGCAGGAAAGCTTTTTTTGTGATATTATTAATCAGTATCCGATTGTTTATCGAGTTGTTACTAAGCATATCCACTTTTCTCGATGTTTAGATGTAGCTTCGTTTCTAAATTTATAACTTCGCATTTAGAATAATAAGAGATTAGATCATGACAGATACAAATAATAAGAATAGAAATCACATAGAGAATGATCCATTATATAAAGGTTTGCAGGTGAATTCAGGGATATCCCAACCTCCCTCAATCAATCCTAAAATAGCTGATCGTCTGAAAAAGAACAAGCGTAAAAAATATTCGATTGATGATTACGTAAAGGGAATTTTGGATGGAGATAGAGGAATTTTAAGTCAGGCAATTACTTTAATAGAAAGTTCAAAATTCGAGCATCAAAAAATTGCACAGAAGATTATTGAGAAATGTTTGCCTTATTCAGGAAAATCGGTTCGTATTGGTATTACCGGTGTGCCTGGTGCTGGAAAAAGTACATTTATCGAAGCATTCGGAAAACATGTTACCAGTAAGGGAAGTAAACTTGCTGTTTTGGCTATCGACCCAAGTAGCGAGAGGAGTAAGGGAAGTATTTTAGGAGACAAAACCCGAATGGAAGAGCTATCGGTAGATCAGAATGCTTACATTCGACCTTCTCCTTCGGCAGGATCATTAGGAGGTGTTGCCCGTAAAACTCGAGAAAGCTTGATTCTTTGTGAAGCTGCCGGTTTTGATACCATTTTAATTGAAACCGTTGGGGTTGGACAATCGGAAACTGCAGTGCACTCT
Source organism: Marinifilum sp. (assembly GCF_965230805.1). NCBI lineage: Bacteria > Pseudomonadati > Bacteroidota > Bacteroidia > Marinilabiliales > Marinifilaceae > Marinifilum > Marinifilum sp. Next base: position 1,423,465 of record NZ_OZ246019.1, read on the forward strand.
ATGGTTGATTTTTTTCTGCTAATAAAAATTGCAGGTGCCGGTGATGAGTTGCAAGGAATCAAAAGAGGAATCATGGAAATGGCCGATTTGATTTCCATTAACAAAGCAGATGGTAATAATATTCACAAGGCACAGTTGGCAAGAGTTCAGTTCGAAAATGCTTTGCATCTGTTCCCTCAGTCGCCTTCAGGATGGTCGCCTAAGGTTCTTACTTGTTCGGCAATCAAAAAGACAGGCATAGATGATATTTGGGATACTATTTTAGATTATTGCAGCCATACCCAACAAAATGGTTATTTCGACCAAAGAAGAAGTGAACAATCGAAATATTGGATGTATGAAACCATTAACGAGCAATTGAAAGATGGCTTTTATCAGAAACAATTCATAAAAGAACAGATTCCTGATTTTGAAAATAAAGTTTTAAATGATGAAATGAGTTCTTTTGTTGCGGCTTTTAAATTACTAGACGCTTATTTTCAGGATATAAAAAATAAGTTGTAACATCTCGGTCATTGTTTCGAATACATCTTTTATTTTGGTAGATTTAGGAATTCTTATTTATTAACGTACAAAATACCAAAAGACATGAAAAAGTTATTTGTCGCCTTAGCAGCGATTGGTTTGTTTTTTGCTTCTTGCGAGCAGGAACCAAAATACAAACTAACAGGTAAGATCACCGGACAAGCAGAAGGCAAAGTTTATCTTTCAAAAGTTCAGGACAATGATTTAGTAAAAGTTGATTCTGCTCAATTGCAAGAAGGAGCTTTTGAATTTGCAGGAAGTGTTACATCGCCAGAGTTATTCTTTATTCAACTTGATGGAAAGAAAGAAACAATTCAATTCTTTATTGAAAATTCTAATATTGATATAAAAGCTGATGTTGAAAAATTGCAAGAAGCTGTAATTACGGGTTCTGCCGAGCAAGCCGTATACGATGGCTATGTAAAATCGCAAAAACCTTTTGCCGAGAAGAATAATACATTACGCAGGGAGTTTATGGCTGCCAGAGGTGCTAATGATAAGGCAAAAATGGATTCTATTCGCAGTGCTGCATCAGAGATGCAGGCCGAAGCAGAAGCGGCAATAGATGAATTCTTAACAAGCAATGCAAATTCTATAGCATCAGGATACGTGAAGTATAGAATGACAGGAAATATGAAGCTTGAGAAAATGGAAGAAATGTACAATGCATTACCTGAAAATGTAAAAGCTTCTGTTTATGGCAATTTGATTAAGGATAAGATCGATTTGCAAAAAAGTGTTGCCATTGGTAAACCAGCACCTGACTTTACATTGAATACTCCTGAAGAAACCCCATTTAGTCTTTCATCTTTAAAGGGTAAAGTGGTTGTTATCGATTTTTGGGCTTCATGGTGTGGTCCTTGCAGAGCAGAAAACCCACATATGGTAGAGTTGTATAAAGAAGTGAACGAAAAAGGAGTGGAATTCCTTGGAGTTTCTTTGGATGATAACAAAGACAATTGGCTTAAGGCTATTGAGGCTGATGGTTTGATTTGGAAGCATGTTTCAGATTTGAAAGGCTGGAATTCCAAAGCAAGTAGAATGTACGGGGTTACCGGAATTCCTGCTACAGTTCTTCTTGATCAGAATGGAGTAATTGTAGCCAAAAATTTAAGAAGTGCTGACTTAAAAGTTGAAATTGAGAAGCTATTGCAATAGCAAGCTGAGTTCGATATAAAATTTTGGATAAAGGCTCGATAGTAGATACTGTCGGGCTTTTTGTTTGAACTAAACCGACATTCCTTTTAAAATTTCTAATCAAAATCAGTTCAAAAAATAGCTTTCGGATACAGTTGTTACTTCAGTCTTATTACTTTTTTGCCCAGAGTAACTTCTATTTACATTTTGTTTATTTAAGCAATTTCAGTCCGTATTAATTCTTCTATAAACAGAGAATTCTTAAGCGCAGAATTGCGACAAAAGCCAAAACCATTAGCTACTTTCACAGCTTAATGTTCCATTGAAATCAGCTTTAATAATCATTGTTTCAAACTCAACTTTTAAGCTTATCAATTCAAGTTTTAATATCATCAACTGACTTATCAATGTTATTACTTGTGCTTTTTACGTTAAAAACTGTGCTTTGAACGTAAAATCCTGAGCTTTGGACGTTTTGACCTAAGCTTTTTACATTTAAACCTAAGCTTTGAACGTAAAAACCTGAGCTCTGAACGTTAAAAGCTCACCTTTTAACGAAATACCATGCTTTTCTTAGCTAAAAGGACAGCAAAAAACATCAAAAATTAAGCTTGTAGCATTAAAACCTCAGCTTTTTACGTTCCAGGTTCACGTTTTAATGTTAAAAGCTCATGCATTAACGTGGAAAGCTCAGGTTTTAGCACACAGAGTTCAGGTTTTAACATTAAAAGCTCAGGTTTTTACGTTAAAAGTTGAACTTTTAATGCAAATCAATTCGCATTCACCCTATATTTTCCTCTTCTTCAAATGCTATTTTCTTAATTCATAATAATGTCTCAAATTTTGTGTATCGATTATTTTAACGTGAGTTCGACGTAAAATTCTATGCACAGAAAGTTATATTTGGGATAGATTTGCATTAAAAATTTGGAAAGAATAGCGGGCTATTGAGAAAATTTCTACTCAAAATCAGATCAAACTGTGAACGAATTTTACGTCGAACTCACGTTATTTTAAGGTAAGCTGCTTACACCTGCCGGGAAATGCCATATGAAAATCATTTAATATGCTTCCCCATGCAAGAATAAGCTTATCCCATGTTTTTGATGTCGTGGTACATGCCAAATCTATTAATTTGACCTGCTTATTATTTTCTTCCTTTTGTCTGATGCAAGCCAAAAGATCAAAATAACCATGCTCGTTTCATGCTAATACTGGTGCCAGTCATTTTTGATATCAATTTCAATGAGCAATCCGAAAAAAACCTTACTTTTGTTATTTAAACAAGATCTAAATAAGTTGTTCAACTAATTAAATAAGCATGATCCGAACCATTAACTTTCTCATTATAACTGTAGTGATTGTATCACTGTTTGCTTGCCAGGCAAAGCAAGCTAAAAAGATTGAAAATCAAATTTCGGTAAGTATTCTTCCGCAAAAATATTTTGTAGAAAGAATTGCCGGAAGTGATTTTAAAGTGAATATCTTAATTCCTCCCGGAGGAAGCCCTGCTACATATGAACCCACACCAATGCAGATGGAACAAGTGTCAAAATCGGTTGCCTACTTTAAAATTGGTCATGTTCCTTTTGAAAATACCTGGATGAACAATATGATTGAGGCTGCCGGAGATATAAAAGTATACAACTTATCGAAAGGGATTGAATTGGTTCGGGGTCCGGAAGTTGATCATGGCGATCATGTTCATGAAGGAGGAATCGATCCTCATACCTGGTCGTCGCCAAAGGCAGTTATGCAAATTGCAAATAATCTATACAATGGCTTGGTAGAATTGGCTCCTGAAAAGAAAGAAGAATACAAAAAAAATCTTAATGGATTTTTAAGCGAACTGGAATTGTTAGATAAAAAGTCTATCGAAATATTTGCCAATGCCGAGCATAAAACCTTTATGATATTCCACCCGGCATTAACTTATTTGGCACGTGATTATGGATTGAATCAAATTCCGATAGAATTGCATGGCAAAGAACCATCGCCGGCACATATGCAACATTTAATTAGAGAAGCCAAGGCACACGACATTAAGATTGTATTTATTCAGAAGCAATTTAATCAGGATAATGCAGAGGCAATTGCAAAGGAAATTAAAGCAAAGCTGATTCAAATTGATCCTTTAAATGAAGATTGGATGGCTGAAATGAAAAGCATTATCAATCATTTAAAGGGAGACGCTTAATTCTAATAAAAATGCACAAACTTCTTGAATTGAAATCCATTAATGCTGCTTATGATGATAAATTGGTGTTGAAAGATGTCGATTTAATCATCAATCAGAATGATTTTCTTGGAATTATAGGTCCGAATGGAGGAGGAAAAACTACTCTGCTAAAAGTAATTCTCGGGATTCTAAAGCCAGTTAGTGGACAAATCAAAATCACTGACTGTACCATTGGTTATTTACCTCAAATCAACCAGATTGATAAAAAATTTCCGATCTCAGTTTATGATGTGGTTTTATCTGGCTTAATGGGAGCAAAAAAACTCTTTGGAAGATACAATGCCGGGAATAGAAAGCGTGCCTGTGAGTTGATGGAGAAAACAGGAATTCTTCACTTGAAGAATAAGAATATTGGTGAACTTTCGGGAGGACAGTTGCAAAGAGTATTTTTGTGTAGAGCCATTATTTCTGATCCACAACTGCTCATGTTGGATGAACCAGACACTTATGTAGACAGTAATTTTGAAGGAGAGTTATATGACATATTGGATGAACTAAATGATCGCATGGCCATTGTTGTTGTTTCGCATGATGTGGGAACCATTTGTTCGCATGTAAAAACCATAGCCTGTGTAAATCAGGCGCTTTGTTATCACGATTCCAATATCATTTCTCAGGAACAGTTGGCAGCATATAATTGCCCAATTGATTTAATTACGCACGGAGAAGTTCCCCATCGTGTATTAAAAAAGCATCATCATTAATATGAACTCTATATTTGAATTGTTTCAATATCAATTTTTCACCAATGCTGTTTTTGCAGCCATTATGGCTAGTGTTACCTGTGGCATTATAGGATCTTATATTGTTGCCCGCCGCATTGTTTTTATAAGCGGAGGCATTACCCATGCTTCATTCGGAGGAATTGGAATTGCCTGGTATTTGGGTTTGAATCCAATTTTTGGTGCCGCAATTTTTGGAGTTTTATCGGCTTTGGGCATTGAGTGGATCGAAAAGAAAACAGATGTTCGCCAGGATTCGGTAATCGGAATTTTATGGGCTCTTGGTATGGCTTTGGGAATTATTTTTATTTATATGACTCCGGGCTATGCACCTAACCTGATGAGTTTTTTGTTTGGAAATATCCTAACGGTAGGTAGTTTGGATTTGTATTTACTGATAGGAATGAGCACCCTTACAATTGCCATTTTTGCCTTGTTTTTAAAACCAATATTATATGTAGCCTTTGATGAGAATTTTGCAAAAACACAAAAAATTCCAGTACAATTTATTAACTACCTAATGATTGCATTGGTGGCTTTGGCAATTGTACTGAATATTCGGGTAGTGGGAATCATACTTGTCATTTCATTCCTCACCATTCCACAAACCATTGCCAACATGTTTACCAAGGATTTTAAAAAAATGATTTTAGGCGCAGTTGGATTTGGCCTGTTGGGTTCCTTAATTGGATTGATGGTTTCGTATAAAATAAATGCTCCCTCGGGTGCAACCATTATTTTCTCATTTGTTTTGCTTTTTGTGATCGCCAAATTGGTGCACTTATCATTAATCGCATTCAAACGAAGAGAAAGAATGAAGGAAGCAAGATAGAATGGTATAATATTTCTAACATTGAATTAATATATCAAGTATCTGTAGTAAATTAGCAAAACGAAATTTGTACAAACATAAACACAAAATAAAAATGAGTTACGATTTAATAGTAGTAGGAAGTGGTCCTGGTGGATACGTAGCTGCCATTCGTGCTTCGCAATTGGGAATGAAAGTAGCAGTTGTAGAACGTGCAGAATTGGGTGGTATTTGTTTAAACTGGGGTTGTATCCCTACAAAATCTTTGTTAAAATCTGCACAAGTTTTTGAATACATGAAACATGCAGGCGACTATGGTTTGTCGTTTGATGGTGATGTAAAAGCAAACTTTGAAAAGGTTGTTGCTCGCAGTCGCGGTGTGGCTGAAAAGATGAGCGGAGGTATTCAATATCTTTTCAAAAAGAATAAAATTGAAGTTTTAAATGGTTTTGGTAAGCTTGTTGGTAACAAGCAAGTTGAAGTTTCAGCAGAGGACGGTACCAAAACTACTTACGAAGCAAATCATATTATTTTGGCAACAGGAGCTCGTTCTCGCGAATTGCCAAACCTTCCACAAGATGGAAAAAAAATCATTGGATACAGAAAAGCAATGACTCTTGAAAAATTGCCCAAGTCGATGATTGTAGTTGGATCTGGTGCTATTGGATCTGAGTTTGCCTACTTCTATTCAACTATGGGAACCAATGTGACTTTGGTGGAGTTTATGCCAAACATACTTCCGGTTGAAGATGAAGAAGTATCGAAACAAATGGGGCGTTCTTTCAAAAAGAACAAGATTAAGGTGATGACTCACTCTACTGTTGAATCGGTTGAAGGCGAGGAAGGAAACCTTAAAGTGAATATCAAAAACAAGAAAGGCGAAATGGAAGTTCACGAGTGCGAAATTGTTCTTTCTGCTGTAGGGATTTCTCCGAATACCGAAGGAATTGGCCTTGAAGAAGTAGGTGTTGCAAGTGACAACGGGCGTGTACTTGTTGATGAATATTACCGAACCAATGTGGAAGGTGTTTATGCCATTGGTGATATCTTAAAAGGTCCTGCTTTGGCACACGTTGCTTCGGCTGAAGGGATCTGTTGTGTAGAGAAAATTGCAGGCATGAAGGTTGAACCTATCGATTACTCTACCATTCCGGGATGTACTTATACAGTTCCTGAAGTAGCTTCAATGGGTATGACCGAGAAGGCTGCCAAAGAAGCTGGTCATGAAGTCAAGATTGGTAAATTCCCATTCTCAGCTTCGGGTAAGGCCAGCGCCGCTGGTGCTAACGAAGGCTTTGTGAAGTTGATATTCGATGCTAAATACGGAGAGTTACTGGGTGCTCATATGATTGGTGCTAATGTTACCGAAATGATTGCTGAGCTAATTGTTGCCCGTAAATTAGAGACCACTGGTCATGAATTGATCAAGGCAATTCACCCCCACCCAACCATGTCGGAAGCAGTAATGGAAGCTGCAGCCGCAGCTTACGATGAGGTGATACATATATAGATTCTATTGGATTTTTAAAATAATATCCCTGAAAAGGGACAAGATAGCCCGAGGTTTTGCTTCGGGTTTTTTTGTTGGTAATTTTAATTCAGGAAGCTGCTCTATATTTTTCTTCTTTCCTATTTTAATTTATAAGTTTGTGTTGACAATATAACGCCTGATACCAGTATTATCATGAAATAATTCTCATTCTTTTGTCCTTTTGAGTTTATTCTTTGTAAAAAAATATCGCCTCAGCTAAGGCTATGCCACTATTTTTGATTTAGGTAAACTCAAAAAACTAAATTAAGAAGTATTTTATAATAAAACTGGTATTCCTAAAAACAAACAGTACATATGAGAAAGTTATTATTAATGCCTGTTGTGCTATTGGCATTAACAGGAATTACCAATGCACAAAACTCCGGTTCTATCGATGCAAAAACTTTAAGCGAAATTCGTACCAGTTTTAAAAAAGATGCATCTACACAAGCCATCCAAAATGCGATTACAAACTCTGAAAGTATCAGGGAACTATCGTTAAATCGATCGAAAATTGGTAAAACCGATCACTATTTTAAATACCGGGTAGATGTAAAAGGAATTACCGATCAGCATAGCTCAGGCAGATGCTGGATGTTTACATCAATGAACACCATTCGTCCGAATGTAATGAAAAAGTTCAATTTGAATGCGTTCGATTTTTCGCACAACTACAATTATTTTTGGGATATGTTCGAGAAATCGAACTTGTTTCTTGAGAATATTATTGCAACAGCCGATCGTAACATGGATGATCGTGAAGTTGTAAGCTACTTTAAATCTCCGGTGAACGATGGTGGTGTTTGGAATTCATTCTACAACCTTGCTAAAAAATATGGTGTGGTTCCGGCCAAAGTTATGCCTGAAACCAAAGCGAGCAACAAAACCCGAGAAATTGGAAGCCTATTGAACGAAAAGTTGAGAGGAGAAGGATATAAGCTTAGAATCTTGGCTGCCGAAAAAGCATCAGCAAAGAAAATGAAAGCTGCCAAGGTAGAAGCACTAAAATCAATATATAGAATGTTGGCTTTGAGTTTAGGCGAGCCTCCCGTTAAGTTCGAATGGAGATTTAAGGATTCAAAAGGAAATATCAGCGAAAGCAAAACTTATACGCCACTACAATTTTTAGAAGAGATCGCTCCTGCTTATGCTGATCTTGAGATGGTAATGATTATGAACGATCCTACTCGTGAGTACTACAAAGTGTATGAAATTAAGAATTACAGAAATGTTTCGGAAGGAATCAACTGGACTTACCTAAACTTACCTAACGAGGATATCAAGAAATTTGCGCTGGCTTCTATCAAGAATAACGAAGCAATGTATGCCTCGTGTGATGTGGGGAAGCAACACAATCGCAAAGCAGGTGTTATGGATATGAATACTTACGATTACGCTTCATTGTTGGGAGTTGAGTTTGATATGGATAAAAAAGCAAGAATCTTAACTCGCCAGTCAGGTTCTTCGCACGCAATGGCGTTAATAGGGGTAGATGTTGATGAGAATGAAAAACCTGTGAAATGGGAATTCGAGAACTCCTGGGGATCAGGTTCAGGAAACAAGGGTTACCTTACTTTTACCGATGAGTGGTTCGATGCTTACATGTTTCGTGTGGTAATCAACAAGAAATATTTAGATGAAAAAGCGAAGATTGCATCAGAAAGTAAACCAGTACAATTGCCAGTTTGGGATTATATGTTCTAAACAGTAGTTCTGCCAATTACCAATCAATCTCTATGGATTTTACATGAGATGGATTAGAAATCAGTCTGTGATACAGTATCGGTATTGACTCCCGAAATAAATTCGGGACAAGGTATTGCAATAATCAAATGATCTTATCAATTGTTTTCCATACAATTGGGATTAGAAGTTAAAGAATAAGGTGTTCTCGTTTTTGGGAACACTTTTTTTGTGCCAGCCTTTCGTGTTCACGCTGGGAACAACTGTGAGCCTCATTTTATAAAGACTATCAATAACAGCAGTACTTTGAAAGGTTTTTAAATTTTTGGAGGATCTGATCTAAGAAAGAAAAGCCTCGAACAATGTTCGAGGCTCAATTAATATGTTGTTCTGATTATATTACTTCAATCTTTTGAATACGTAACGAGTAATAAAGATTCCTTTTCCATCACCTTTACCGCTATCACTTTCAACACCACTGGTTACGAAAGCCAATTCGAATCCTTGCTCTACCAAATGGTTGATTTTTGAAGAAATTAATGCATCATTAGAAGCAATGTTTTGGAAGTTAATACCGGCAACACTGTAAAAGTTTAAAAGCTTTGTTTCTGCAAACAGGCTTACTTTAGCATCTTTTCTTTTAACGAGCTTTTGTTTGCTTTTTTTACCATCAGTTCTTTCAGTTGTGAATTCTTGGGCATCAATAGGCGATTTTTCTTCAACAATTCTTGAACGACCAATTCCCATAGGAACAATAGATTCTACTGTTGTAATCACTTTATACTCTACTGACTGTGCATTTGCATCGATAAAAAGGCCAATTGCAATGATAAAAAGTAGTACTAATTTTTTCATGTTCGTAATTATTTTTAATGGTTTATAATTATTAGTAGGTTTTTAAAAGCTTCTAAACTATTAATTTTTTTTGTGATTCGCGTTAAGTAAACAAAATTTTTCCTCGGCTAAAAGTATGCTTTAGTGAGTGCTCAAAAAACAAGAATGATGCCATAATTTAAAGGATCTAAATTTGAGTGAATGCAGCTCGATAAGAAATTATTATAGACTCATAAAATATTCTTATCTGAAGTTATTGATATTTGTATCAAAGCAAAACGATAAATCAATAATTAAAAAATAAGAATCATGAAAAATTTAAAAGAGAATCAAGCGACAGTTGAGTTAACAGCCAATGAAAGAGAAATAGAGCAATTGCAGATCTTGCTGGCTAATTATCAGTTGTATTACCAGAACTTAAGAAATTTTCACTGGAATGTAAGAGGGCGAGCTTTTTTTGAATTGCATACAAAATTTGAAGAATTCTACACCGATGCAAGTGATAAAGTAGATGAAATAGCAGAGAGAATTTTGACTCTTGATGGACACCCACTTGGTAATTATTCAGATTATGTGGCCATTTCAAGTATTCGGGAAGCAAACTCGAATACATCAGGTGATGAAATGGTACAGCAAGTTGTGAATGCTCACAATATTATAATAGAAAAAGTAAAAAATGTAATTGCTGAGGCCAACAGGAATGATGACGAGGGAACACTGGATATTTTGCCAGCTTACATCTCATACCTTGAGAAAATTAACTGGATGTTAAAAGCGTACTTGAAGTAATTATACCAGGTTTATTTTGCAATGAGTCATAAATTGTTTTTCGATTTTTGAGTTAAAAAAAGCAAAAAAACAGAGGCATAGCCTTTCGAGGTCACTGAAAAAGTCATAGATAATAAGAGGCAGTAAAAAGGTTGATTCATTCTTCTTTTCTACTGCTTTCTTATATAGGTATTTAGCCTATATGTTACCCTCTTAATTTTTAAAACTATCCTAAAACAGTTAGTTTTTCAGTGGCCTCAGCCTTTCGGCGATATTTTTTTTACACAAGGCTGGGAACACTGTGAAGGCCTTTATTAATGGTATTGCAGGATGGGTGTCTTTCGAGAATGTCGAATTAAGATGGGAACATTGCAGAGACGCCCAAATTGATGGAATATTGCAGAGACGCCCAAATTGGGCGTCTCTACCAACAAAAATTTCATGCTAAATCGATATCCAAGATAATAGGAAAGTTCATGTTTTCGTCGATGAACTTATCCATTTGAACCGTGAACCTTTCGCAGAAAACAATTCGTTGCGATTTTGGAATGTATGGAGCAAGCCTGTTGATTTCAGATAAAATCTGATCTCTCATGATTCGCTCGCCATCATCAATAATAAACATTTTAAGGTTATTCAAATTGATTCCGCTAAAAGAATACAACTCGTTTATTTTTTTAGCTGTTGCGATTACAACATCCGACCCTGCATAAATCTTATCTCTTAAATCATGAAGGTTTCCGGCATCGCCTTCGCAGAACACCCTTAGGTTTGTATTTTGTCCAAGTTCAAGGAATAGTTCTTTCATTTCGATTGATTTTTCTCTACTCGAAACGATTATCAAAGCTCTTGGCACATCTTCGAATTCACTTTTCAGTTGTTGAATAACTCCGATTACGATGGCAGAGGATTTGCCACTTTTTTCATCCGCACGAATCATTAAATCAACACCACTTTTTATTTTAGGTATGCTCTGTTTTTGAAGCTTGCTTGGTTTTTCAAATCCATACTCCTCCAAGGCTTCCAATAAATGTTGATCTAATTTTTTTAAGAACATCTTTTCTGCTTTTTTGTTTGATGTCGCAAATTTACAAATGTTTTGCCAATTTCATTAAGCGAATCAGTTCTCCTCTATATCCTTCTTCATCATCTCCTTTCGCATCTTGAGCCAAATCGATTAGCATTTTATAATTGCAGTTTCCTTTGTGTTCCGAATTGCGAAGGAGTAAGCCAAAACCAGCAACGGCAGCCGAAAAACGATAATTTTCGGAAAGGGATTCTTCCGGTTTTATATTCATAGGAATTACCTCAGTCATTAAAACACTCTTTTTGGCATCAGGCTTTTTATATCTGAACTTTACCGTAGCAATTTCATCTTTCGATAAAGCTTTGGCATTCAATTCTGTTTTTTGATACTTCAGATCCTGATCTTTCTTTTTCTTTTTGGCCAGTTTAATTTCGTACAGCGCAGTTACATTGTGTCCGGAGCCTAGTTCTCCGGCATCCTTTCTATCGTCATCAAAATCTTCTCTTTTTAACATTCGATTTTCATATCCTACTAATCGGTATTCGGCAACAATTGCCGGGTTGAACTCGATTTGAATTTTAACATCTTTGGCAATGGTATGAAGCGTTCCACCAAACTCGTTTACCAATACTTTTTTGGCTTCAAGAATATTGTCGATATAGGAATAATTGCCATTCCCTTTATCGGCTATAATTTCCATTTTATCGTCCTTGTAGTTGCCCATTCCAAATCCTAACACCGAAATAAAAACGCCATTGGCTCTCTCTTTTTCAACTAAACGTTCCATTTCGGCATTGCTCGAAATACCCACATTAAAATCGCCATCGGTAGCCAATATAATTCTGTTGTTTCCACCATCAATAAAGTTTTTGCGAGCAGTTTTGTAAGCCAATCTAAGTCCGGCAGCTCCAGCTGTTGATCCTCCGGCATTTAGTCGGTTCAGGGCATTCAATATCTTTTCTTTCTGATTTCCATCTGTTGATGGAAGAACCAAACCCGAACTGCCTGCATATACCACAATGGCAATTTTATCTTGGGGACGAAGCTGATTTACCAAAAGTTTAAAAGCTTTTTTCAATAATGGGAGTTTATTTACAGAACTCATAGAACCCGAAACATCCAATAAAAACACCAGATTGGAAGCAGGAAGATTTTCTGTTTTCAGTTTTTTCCCTTGCAGTCCGATGTGAAGCAAAAGCTTATCCTTGTCCCAAGGACATGCTGCTATTTCGTGATGAATGGCAAATGGATGTTCTCCGCTTGGCTGTTCGTAATTGTAATTGAAGTAATTGATCATCTCCTCAATTCGAACAGCATCAACAGGAGGTTTTTGCCCCTTGCTTAAAAAGCGGCGAACATTGCTGTAAGAAGCTGCATCCACATCAATTGAAAAGGTTGAAACCGGACTTTTAACCGCATTACGAAATCTGTTTTCGCTAATGGTAGAATATGATTCGGTATTGCGATGGTTCATTGGAGGCATTTCATAATCGCAAATCTCTATTACTTTATTTCTCCTGACTTTTCCGGAACTACTGCCTCTAATATTAATTCCTGCTACACTTCCCGAGAAGGATTTATTTTCAACATTTCCGTAACCAACCACCACTACTTCATCCATCTTAATTTGCTCTGCTTTCATTTGAACATTTATCACCAATTGATCTTTAACTTTAATTTTCTGAGTAATCATCCCAACGAAGCTAAAAATCAAAACATCTCCTTTTGAGGCTTCTATTGAATATTTGCCTTCGTAATTGCTAACAACACCCGTTGATTTTCCTTTAATCGTAACGCAGACTCCCGGCAATGCTTGATTGGCCTCATCGATGATAGTACCTTTTATTGTTTTTGCCGACAATGAAAATGAAATAAGAATTGCAATGAGACTGAATAATAATGCTTTTGTTTTCATGTATTTTAATTTTAAATGATACAAATTGATTCTTTGTTATCAACAGGATGCAAGGCAAGAATAAATTCCATAAAAAATTTTTATCTTTTTTTTGAAATGTTTAACTAGCAAATAGATTAAAACCTGTAAAACCGAATGTTTCGGACTGATAAAAATCCTAAAAAACTTTCTGATCAAGACTTGTTGGAATTGTATATTGGTTCGAACAATTTGGAAGATTTGGGTGCGCTTTATTCGCGATATATGCATTTGGTTTATGGGGTGTGTTTAAAATACCTGCACGACAGAACGAAAGCAAAAGATGCAGTAAATGACATTTTTGAACACTTGGTTTCGGAAATCCCTAAATTTGAGATTAAGAATTTTAAAGCGTGGTTGTATGTGCTTTGTAAAAACTATTGCTTGATGGAGCTGCGAAAGCAAAAATCTAAGAAGAACCAAGCAGATAAATATTTACAGACCCAATTTATGGAATCTACCATTAATTTGCATCCTATTGATGAAGCTCCGGATTTAAATCTGCAACAAAATTTGAAAGACTGTGTTGAGCGCTTAAAGCAAGAACAGCAAAAATGTATTTTGTTATTTTATTACGAAGAGAAATGTTACAATGAAATATCGGATGAATTATCTTTTCCGGTAAATAAAGTGAAAAGCTATATCCAAAACGGAAAAAGGAATTTGAAGATTTGCATGGAAGAATTTGCCAAACAAAATGAAGCCTAAACTGAGATGGACATATGAATATTTTTTAAGCTATTTCGCCAATAAAATGAGCGGAAAGGAAAAGCATGCTTTTGAAAAATCTGTTATGCAGGATGATTTCGAAAATGATGCTTTTGATGGGATATCAAAGCTAAGTTCTTTGGAGTTTCAGCAAGATGTAAAGGAACTAAAGCTGAGTTTGGAAAGCATAACCAAACAAAAACTAAAGAAGCGATTGCAGTGGATGTATTATGCTGCCAGTATTGTGCTTATTCTGGGATTAAGTTTTGTTTTGTATTACATCAATCAAACGCAAAATGCAAATGAGTTTGTTAGCCAGGATATCGAAAGTCATAAACCGGAAAGCGAGTTGACGGCAGCCGATACAATTGTGATGATTCCGAAAACAAAACAGCTGAAAAAAGAAGAGTCTTCGGATAGGCAGATGCTAAAAAATGATGTAGAATTTGAGATTACCGATATTGAATTGAATGAGGAAATGGAAAAAGACTTTCTTGTTGTGCTTGACATGGAAGAAGTGGAAGGTGTTGAGAAAATCCAAGCCATGGAAACTGCAAAAAATGAGCGATTAATGGTTCCGGTTGAAATGAAAGATCAGAAAAAGGAAGCTCTTGCCAAATCGAAGAAAGTTTTGGAAGTACTTGAAGGTAAAGCGGCCGGCGTTATGATGAGTAATACGGCTAGTAACATTCATACCAGAGGCGTTTCAAATATTCGGAGCGATGAAAATGACAGAAAAATTACAGGTCTTGTTGTTGACGAGAATAAAACGCCAATACCAGGAGTTGCTATACATTTAAAAGGAACCACACAGGGAACAATAAGCGATTTTGATGGGAAATTTGTGATGAAGCTTACGGATACCGATATCAGTTCCGATTATAAGCTAAGGGCATCTTTTGTTGGTTTTGAGACAAAGGAAATGGATCTGGCTGACTCTTTATTGGTAGTTTTAGAGCAAGATCATCCTTCTTTATCAGAGGTGGTTGTTACGGGCTATGGATCCTCTCAGGATCAACAAGGAAAGAGTTCCTGGCAGAAAGCAAAACCTTTGACTTCTAAAAATTTAAGAGAATACAAAAGAAAGCTGATAGCAGAACTAAAAAGTGCAAAGGGTATAGAAGGAAAACACAAAATTAGAGTTGAATTTGATTTGAGCAAAAATGCTGTAATTAAAAACATTGTAATTAAGGGAAGTAACAATTCTATTTTAATCAATCAAATTAAATCATCAATCCTTAAAAGCACGTGGATTCCTGCTAAAAGAAATGATCTTGCTATTGATTCAAAGCTGCAATTTACTGTGCGGATAAATTTTAATTGATCAACGTAATTTCCTGACTTTTTTGAAGCCTTTCAACAGTTTAGGAATTGATTTTTGCTAACAAGATGCCGCATCTACAAGTTATATAAGGACTATAAAAATCGGTAAAGTGCTTTCCTGGCATGTTGACGCAGCTAAAGAAGTTCAGGAAATTGCATTTGCTTCATTGGTATTCGAAGAACCTGAGAAGCCCTTTCACGCTTTGTTGATGACTCAAAAAAAAGTAGGGATAAGCTCAAGTTAAGTTTGCAAGCACCCTTGAGGTTTGAAACCGCAAGGGGCTTTCGCTGGAATTGATATTACACAAGCAGGCAGCGGGATGCTCTTGGGCTTGTGTTAGGGATAGGAACGGAAAGCCCACAGCGGAGCGAGGACTTGCAGTGGATAGCCCGACCCGAAGGGGAACACCCAAAAAAACAAAAATATTACTCCTGCAAATAAATGCGTTTTACACGGCGCGAAACGGTGGTTAGTATCTCGTAAGGTATGGTATCAAGCTGTTCGGCCATTTTGCTAAGCGGATGATCGTTGCCAAAAATGATGACGGTGTCGCCTTCACTGGCTTTCACATCGCTAAGATCTATCATGCTCATGTCCATGCACACATTGCCAACAACCGGGCAGAGTTTGCCGTTTACCATCACTTTGCCTTGGCCATTGCTTAATTTGCGGTTAAATCCATCGGCATAGCCAATGGGTATAATTCCTATTCGGGTATCTTTATCGATTATGCCTTTTCGCCCGTAACCAATGGTGTTTTGTTTAGTGATATGCTTGATTTGTGATATGCTGGTTTTAAGGGTGCTTACATTCATGAGTTTATCTTGATGAACTGCACTAAGGCCATACAAACCAATTCCCAGGCGAACCATTTCGAACTGAGCTTGGGGAAATCGCTCTATCCCGGCTGAGTTTAGCACATGCCTGTCGATAGGATAAATGAATTGCTTGCGCAGTTTATCGCTCCACAGCTTAAATTGATTGATTTGTTGTAGGGTATAATCATCGTGCCGGGCTTCGTCGGCAGCGGCCAAATGAGTGAATATGGAACGGATGTAAATGTTATTGTAATTTTTTATCTGATCGATTAAATCGTCGAGTTCCTCCTCCATAAAACCCATACGATGCATTCCTGTGTCGAGCTTGATGTGCACGGGATAGTTTGCCACCATGTTTTTTGCTAAAGCTTTCCCGAATTCTTGCAATATTTTAAGGTTATAGATTTCGGGTTCCAGATGGTACTCAATCATGGTATCGAAGCTGTGCCACTCGGGATTCATTACAATAATTGGGATGCTAATGCCTGCATTACGCAGTTCAACTCCCTCGTCGGCAATGGCTACTGCAAGAAAATCGACCCTATGGTATTGCAAAAGATTGGCAATTTCGGCCGATCCGCTTCCATAGGAAAAGGCTTTTACCATAACCGTAATCTTGGTTTGTGCCTGAAGCAAAGATCTGAAATAATTGAGGTTGTGCACCATGGCATTTAAATCGACTTCGAGAATGGTTCGGTGCGCCTTAAACTGAAGTGCATTTGATATTCTTTCGAAATGAAAATCACGGGCTCCTTTTATCAAGATCAGTTCGTTTTTAAAGCTGTTTCGTTTAAATTTCGACAAAAAGGAATCGGTATCTTTGTAAAACTCGGCATGATCGTCGAACCAATCTTTTTGCCTGGATATGTGTTCGCCGATGCCAATTATGCGATCTATTTTTTTCTTGGCAAGCAAATGTGCTACCGAGCTATATAACCTTTTATCGGTTTGCCCGGATTGATAAATATCCGACAGAATAACGCATTTTTTCTTATCGGTTTGCTGCTGGCTCATTAAATCAATAGCGATTTCGAGCGATCCCAAATCAGAGTTATAGTAGTCGTTAATTAGGGTACAATTGCCGAACCCTTCTTTTATTTGCAAACGCATGGCAACCGGTTCCAGTTTTTTCATTTCCTGTGCCAAGACATTGTTATCGACTCCCAGCACCAGAGCGACAACATAGGTGGATATGGCATTATCAATGGAAGCACGATCGGTAAATGGAATTACAAATTCGTTGCTATACTCTCCCACTCCAACTGTTATGATGCTTCGATTTTCTTCAACTTTTTCGTGAAGGATTCGGAATAGTGCACGTCTTTTTCTGGCCCATGTAAATTGTTTTTGCCAAGCTTCAAGATTTAAAAGAAAAGTGTTTACTATCTCGGGATCGTCGGCACAGTAGACAATTTTTTCGCAGGTAGAAAACAATTTTACTTTCTCGGACAGCAAATGCTGCCTGTCTTCAAAGTTCTCGCGGTGAGCTTCGCCAAGATGCGTAAACACCCCGATAGTTGGTTGAATGATATTGGCAAGTTTACTCATTTCCCCCGGTTGAGAAATTCCTGCTTCGAAAATGCCCAGATTAGCTTCCGAATTTAAATTCCATACCGACAAAGGCACGCCAACTTGCGAGTTATAACTTTTGGGACTTCGCACCACATGAAATGTATTGCGCAGCAGCTGATTCAGCCACTCTTTTACAATGGTTTTTCCGTTACTTCCGGTAATTCCAACAATCGGATAATTGAATTGCTTGCGGTGCTCCTGCGTTAACTTTTGCAGAGCATCCAGGGTATTTTCGACAAGAATAAAGCTTGCATCTGCATGCTCTTGTTTTGCCACAGCCTGACTTACCACAAACGCACGAACCCCTTTCTGATATAGATATTCGATGTATTTGTGACCATTGTGTCGTTCTCCAACAATGGCAAAGAAAATGCTTTCTTCGGGTAAATATAAAGATCTGCTATCGATAGAAATGGATTGAATTTCTATATCAGGATTACCACTAATTTGTCCCTCCAGAATTTGGGATATCCATCCGGTTGTATAATATTTTTCCGATCTCATTTGCAGGTTATTTTTCTTTTGTATTGTTATAGATTTTTGAGTAGCAAGCACGACACAGAGGCTCATAAACATCCTTTTCGCCCAATACCACCAACTTGTCAGCTTCGGAAAGTCGGTGTGAGTAATTGGCAAGACTGCCACAGCGCATACAAACGGCATGTACTTTGGTTACATATTCTGCGCGTGCCATTAAAGCGGGAATGGGGCCAAAAGGGTTGCCTCTAAAATCCATATCCAAGCCGGCAACAATTACACGAACTCCCTGGTTGGCCAGTTCGTTGCACACCTCCGGTAAGCCTTCATCAAAGAATTGTGCTTCGTCGATTCCTACAACATCAACATTGCTTGCCAGGAGCAAAATATTAGCAGAAGTTTCAACCGGGGTAGATCGAATTGAATTTGCATCGTGCGATACTACCTCATCTTCGGAATAGCGAAAATCAATATGTGGTTTAAATATTTCAACTTTCTGTCTGGCGATTTTGGCACGATTCAAACGGCGAATTAATTCCTCGGTTTTGCCGGAAAACATCGATCCTACAATTACTTCGATCCAGCCCTGAGAGCCAGATTTATTGATATCATTTTCAAGAAACATCTGTTTTTTTTTGAAGTTTTTAAACACCAATATGAATCGATTCTTATCGTATTTTAAGTAAATCGGCATAAGATACCATCCTTAACATCAACTCATAAATGATTAAATATACAAAAATAGGAAAAGAATCAAATGAACCTGATTTGGATGTAAAATTCACCCACAATTTGATCTAATTCTGAGTAGAAGTTTCATCTGTTTATATTTTTTCCGATTAGTCGGACAGAAGCCGCCAGATCAAAATACCCCAATTCAATCTTTTTGTTGGATAAATTTGCAGCACTTCATCCAAATTAAAATTTGAAATGAACATTTGGAACTGCGGCTCCTAAATTGCACCAAGGAGTAGGTTTGTGTTAAAAATTTTCTTTGTGATTTTAATATTGATACACCGACTTCGACAAGAGCATCAAAAACAGATGGAAAGTGCGACAATATTTTTAGCAGAACTCAGGCTATTAGTTTGGGGTTCACATTCGAGAATATGAAAACAATCAAATCAAAAAAATCTCGTTTCTTTGTATAGGAATTATTTAGAAACCTGATTTCGATTAAAATGGATCATAAATTATTACTTCAGCTACTCCAAAATAAAACCGAGGAAATACAAAGTCTGCTGGAGCACTTTAAAAATCATCCCGAGGATTTAAACAATGGCTTAGATCTTTTATCGGATAGAATTGTAAGCCTCTCGAAGGAATTTCGATTAATGCAAGATCGCTTTGATGTGCAAAAGCCTGAAGTCGAAATCACCAAAGAAATTGAAAGAGCAAAACCGGAAGGAAAAGCTAAGCTTGAACTAACAGCTAATTCTGAAATTGCAAAACCAGAAGAAGAAGCCCCTAAGATTAAAACTGAACCTATTAAGGTGACTAAAAAAGATAAGGCATACAAACAAAATGCAAAAGCTGAGCAGGATTCAATTTTAAATGATCAGCTGCAAAGCAATTCAGCAGAGCTTATTGGAGACAAAATTAAGAACAATAAACTTAGTGATATCCAAACAGCTATTGGTATTAACGATCGTTTCTTATTTATTCGCGAGCTATTTGATAACAAAACCGAAGCTTATAATTCAAGCATTAATTTTATCAATCAAACCAATAGCTATAAGCTTATTGAGGAGCACTTTAAAAGCCAAACCAATTGGGATTTTGAAGATCCTACCGTGATTCAATTTATGGAACTTACTAAAAGAAAATTCTAATACATGTCGAAATTATACCTTATCCCTACTCCGATTGGAAATTTGGAGGATATTACCATCAGATCGATAAATACTTTAAAAAGCGTTGATTTAATTTTGGCAGAAGATACCAGAACTTCCGGTTTTCTATTAAAACACTACGAGATTAGCAAACCTTTATTGTCTCATCATAAATTTAACGAACACAAAACCTCAGAGAATATTGCCAATAGAATTTTGGCTGGCGAATCGGTTGCCCTGATTTCTGATGCCGGCACTCCTGCCATTTCTGATCCCGGCTATTTCCTTGTAAAGCATTGTGTCGATCAAGGCATTGATGTGGAATGTTTGCCAGGAGCTACAGCTTTTGTTCCGGCTTTGGTAAACTCGGGATTGCCTAACGACAGATTTTGTTTCGAAGGATTTCTGCCTCAGAAAAAAGGTCGGCAAACCAAGCTAAATGAGCTTACCGAAGAGAGTAGAACCATGATTTTTTACGAATCACCGCACCGCTTGGTAAAAACTTTAGAGCAATTTTCCGAAGTATTTGGTGAAGAAAGAAAAGCCTCCGTATCGCGAGAGCTAAGCAAACTACATGAAGAAAATGCCAGAGGCACACTTACTGAATTAATCGCTCACTTCGGCTCAAAAACGGTGAAAGGCGAAATTGTAATTGTTGTTGAAGGCAAAACAATGGTGAAGAAAAAGAAAGAATACATCAAGAAAGATCGACAGTAAAAAAAAATCAAAAAACTTAACTTGCAGTGCAACCGACAACCGATAAGCAAAATTAGTCTTCGTGTGAAAATTTAGGGCACGAAATTGCCTTATCGCCAAGTTTTTTCACTTTCTGACGGCGCTTGAGCTTTCTAATTTCGCGAGGATTTGAATAATTATAATTGTAGGTAAGCGACACTTCCAATCCACCACGGCTTGATGAGGCAACTTGCAAATCAGACACATTAATATCATAGGTAAGCATAATTTTTAACCGACTCTTTTCGTAGCCAAATGCGGGAATAATATCTTGTGTAAATCGATACCACAGCCCATAATGAAAGATGGTTCCTCTGTTTCCAAAAAGGGTCATAAAATTAGCTCCTGCAATCCACTCATTTGCATTTTTCTCGGTGGTATACATGAGTTCAGGCTTTAAATACATCCTGCTGCTAAGTCTGCTTTCTATGCCAGCATGCCAGGCAAATCTTCTACGAAGGTTATTTGTACTAAAGTTGATATTTTCATCTTCGTAGCGATAAAAGGATTCTTCAGGTTGATTAATATGACTTACGGCTGTACCCATAAAGTATTTGGTTTTACCTCTAAAATATGTCATTTGCACCCCTAAAGAGAAATCCATATAAAACAATGATTGAGAAATAAAATTCTCCCCGCTTACACCACCCGGATTATCCAATTCTTCTCCAAATGTTAGTTTACTCAGGTCAACGGATTTATTAATCATCTCTAAACCTACACCTGCGTGCAAAAATAGGGTATTGCCTGCATTCAAACTCTTGTTAAGCGAAGATGCAAACATGACTTGTGTTGTTTTCAATCCACCATCACCAGCTTTATCATTAAATATCATCCCACCCACTCCAATCCAGGATGAACTTAGCAACTGGGTTGACAATTTACCATCTACAAATACCGCCTGAGAAACAAAAGGTATGGTTACACTATTCCATTGGTTTCTATAATTTACGCCTCCACGAAGGTTATAATCGGAATTACCTGTAAGAGCAGGATTTAACAGTAAAGGAATGGAATAGAATTGAGAAGAGTGTACACGCTGCGCCGAGAGTTTAAAAACTCCCATTAATAAAAACAGCAGAAAAATAAGAATACTCTTTCTCATAACACTCATTTGGGCTTACTACCTAAGCTTAACCAATTCTTTTGTAACAGCATATAACCCCAAAATAAAAATATGAAAATGGGTAATATTATCGTATTACCCAAACATAACAATATCTATTCTGATTAAACTATCTTCCATTTTGGCGCTCTAAATATAACTAATCAATTTGAAAAAATATCATTGATAAAAATGTATTGATCAAATTTATCTTAACAGTGTTATATTTCCTTGTTTCTGCAATTGACTTCCGTCTTTAAATGTCACTTTTAAGAAATAAACGTAAACATCCATATCCACTTTTTGCCCTCTAAACGTTCCATCCCAAGGGATATTATGCTTTGTTTGGAACACTTTATGACCTAATCGGTTTACTACAATCAAGCTCATTTCTTTTATCTCATCGATATCACCAAACAATTTTAATTCTTTGTTATCAATATTTTGCGAATTTGGTGAAAAGGCTGTAGGCAAATAAACATTGTACTGACTGGTATTGGATGATACATTAACCGTATCCCTGCCAATACAACCAAATTCGTTAGTTACCTCAACTCGATACTCACCTGCCTGGCTTACTTCAATAATTTGATCAATTGCACTTGGTTGAATTGCAATATCTGCATTTACAAACCACAAGTAGGAAGATCCCAGATTGCCAGCATCCAATTCAACAACTTGCCCACTACCTAATTCAAAATCGTCGCCTAAATCAACTTCCGGAGTAGGATTAAAAATAACTTCGATACAGTCTTGCTCTGTATTTCCATTCTGATCGGTTACCGACACGCAATACAAGCTAGTCTTATGAACGTAAATTCCTTCTTCGCTTGATTCTGTTGGCCCGGTCCACAAATAAGTTGGAGTAAAGTCAGCTTGATTAGAGGTTATTTTAGGTGTTAGATAAATGGTATCACCCAAACAAATATTATCGATATCATCACCAAGATCAATCGCAAACTTGCCTTCTCGCTTCGTAACATGGATTTCATCGGCATTGGAACATCCAAATTCACTTGTTACCAAAACAGAATACACACTCTCATCAGATACAGTAATTTGTTGAGTTGTTTCACCTGTGTTCCATTCATAGGATCCATTTAATCCACCTTCACCCGCATCAAGTGTTGTTGTTTCATCATCAAACAAAGTGATATCCTCACCTAAATCAACAATTGGCAAAGCATGAACGGTTACAAGTACATCATCTGATTTTGTGTTTCCCAATTCATCTTGAACGGTTACCGAATAAGTTCCGGACTCGGTAACTGTTAAAGTAGAAGTTGGTGCACCATTTGACCACAAATAGGTATAATTCTGAGTAAGGGATGGATTAGGATTCAGAACAATTTCGTCGCCAACACAAATATCTTGATCTTCGCCTAAATCAATGGCAAATACATCATTTACACTTGTAATTACAATTTCATCTGAAGCAGAACATCCATTAGCATTTGTAACAGTAACACCATATGTATTACTTGTACTAACCTGAATTGTTTGACCTACTTCCCCTGTAGACCATAAGAAATCAGCACCGGCATTTCCTGCATCAAGTGTTCGTATTTCAGCATCTGCCAATTGATAGTCGGCACCTAAATCAACCTCCGGAGCATCCCAAACTGTAACATGAACAAATGCTGATGATTGCTTGCCCGTATTGCTATCGGTTACAGTAACTGAATAAGTGCCGGCTTCACTAACTTCCAGTGTTGGATGAACAGAACCATCCGACCACAAATAAGTATAAGTGCCGTCAAAATCAATTTCCGGACTTAGGGTTCTGCTCTCACCCGAACAGAAGCTTAAATCATTACCTAAACCAACTGTGAATGATTCTACCACAGTTACATTGGCATAAACCGTATCACCGGCACAATCAAATCCACTTCTTTCTATCAACTTCACTTGATAATCACCAGGATCTACACCCCACTGAACATCAAAGCTCAATTCACTATGGAAATTATCGTCCAAGCGCATTATACTCTCATTAAGCACAGTTGCACCAGCCGGAACAAATATTTTATAATTTTCATTTTTCTCGATAGTAGCGGTATAGGCCTGAATGGTTCCTGACTGAACAACAGGTTCGTAATCACCAAATGTAGTATTTGGTAATGCCATAACATCCACTTCAAGAGTTTGATTGGCTAAATCTTTCTCAACCGGAATTCCACTAATGGTTTTTGCTTCAACCAACAAAATTTCTGCTCTATGAGTTTTACCCGTAGTATTTGGAATCTCAAGATCGAATGTAAATGAATTGGTATGGATTGCATCTGCTTCTTCAGGCATTATAGCCGGAGCTCTGTCAACGGAATATTTAAATGTCCATGGCTTAGGTCCGGTATAATTAACTGTAACACTCACCTTACCATTAGCATCTCCACCATTATTCTGCGCACAAACATAAGGCACCTCAAGATCTTCAAACTCTGCGGTAGGTGTTGCATCATCAACCACAACCATCATTGTAAGAGCATCACCAAAACAGTGAGTTCCCAAATCTTCAGGATAAACTTTTACCTCATAAGTACCAGGATCATTAAATTGATAGTCTCCCGATTCGAAGCTTGTTGATCCCAAATATGCAACAGAACCATTCGAAGTATTGGTAACCGACCAATGATACTTGTATGAAGCATTTTCTTCAACCTTAAACTGAAGCGTTGTTCCCTTAACTACATACTGCTGCGCCACAGCCGCCAATCCCCCCATGAGGATCAGCAGTGCGGTAAGCAGTGTTTTATGTAGTAAGGTTTTGAACATTTATTTCAAATTAAAATACTCAGCTAATGTCAAATACTAGTTTAAAGTAATTGTTCCTGAAATTGTTGGTTTAGAGTGAACTGTAATTGTTCTTGTAACATCTCCTAATGTAACATTAGCACCATCTTCGGTTGTAGCACTTGTGATAACTACAGTGTATACTTCATCAGAACCTGATGTGTTAACAAAATTGTTATCTATTGTAATATCTGAACCATCAGCCACATCGGTCAATGTTGTTGGACCAACAACAACAGTTCCTCCTGAATTGCGAACTTCATACGTAACATCGTATGGACCAACACCTCCTGTAAAGTCAAGTTCAAATACACTTTGATCAGCTAATCCGCCTGAAAGGCCACCATCCAGGTTAGAACATGTTATAACATCGGAAGAAGAAGCTGCAAGCAAAAGAGAAGAAGCACCTACTACTTCAATTGTTGCTGTTGTTGTTTCGGATTGACAGCCATCACCATCAGTTCCGAAAACAGTTAAAGTGTAAGTTCCAGCTGCATCCCAAAGAATATTGATGCTAGCTCCTTTTTGAGCAGATAAATCAGTGCTTGTTCCTCCAGTAACTGCCCAAGTATAAGTTAATCCTTCATCAGCCACACTATAAATATGGTTTGTATTAACAGTTACGAATTGATCTTGTGCATTTGTTACGCCAACAAATGCAAAAGCCAAAATGATTAATGATAGTATTTTTTTCATGTCGATATTTTATTAGAATGTAATTGTTGGTTTAGCTGGGATTGGGTGAATTGTTATAGTTAAGTCTTCTTTATCACTTGCAGGAGTAAATACTACTCCATTTGTATCAGTTACTTGTACAATAGTTACAAGAACACTTGTAAATGCAGGATTAACAGGATCAACCACATCCATTGAAGGAATAGTAAATTTATTGTCTGCTCCTATTGTTGTAGTTTGAGTTGTTCCACCATCTACTTTATACTGAACTTCCATGTCGTAATAAGCAGCATCAGGAGCAGCACCTGCAAGAATTACATCAAGAGTAATTTCCATTCCTGAAGCAATATTCGCATCGTCGGCACAATATACATTTTCTGTTCCGGCATTAAATGCAACTTCATAATCGTTAGATGATACATTAACCTGAATCACATAATCGTTGGTACACGAAGTAGTATTATTCTGAGCTGTTACTCTTAAGAAAAAAGTACCATTGGTATTCCATGTTACATTTTTACTATAACCAACAGCAGGACTTACATCTACCATAGTATAATCCGCAGCATCAACAGCTGCTCCTGCATTATCAATAACTTCCCATGTCCACGAATGATCTGCAACATTAGGAACAGAATACGTAAAATTACCTCCTGCAACAACTCCATCTTGAGTGTCATCAGGTGTAATTTGGGCACTTACAGTTCCCATAATACCAATGCTAAAAATAGCAAGCAATAAAAGTTTTTGTAACTTTTTCATATCTAGTTTGTTTTTAGTTTTTTACAGTAATTACTGGTTTTGCAGGTAAAGCATTTATTGTTCTCTCATGAACCTCTTTACCAACTACCAGATTGAGTGTCCCACCATATTTAGTGGTAGCACTCCTAATTGTTATATTATTGATTGTCTCATTATTTTCATCTTCAATAATGCCTAATACATTAAGCATTTTATCTGCATAATTTACTGTGGCAGTTCGGTCTGCAATATCGTCATCCAAACGATAGTTTACCGTAACTGGATATTGCGATTCGGCCAACTCAGTTCCCGAATCAAACATTGCTACCAATTCGGTAGCAAAACTATTATCTGCATCAGCACAATCGGTTGATGCTAATTCTTTGAATTCTATGGTAGGCGTTGTAACTACACTCACCTTTTTGGCTTTTAAATTTTGGCATGATCCAAATTCTTGAATTACCAACACATAATCCCCAGCTTGCTTCCAATTAATTTCAACCTGATGTGTATTTTCACCAGTAATAAATTCAACTATACTAGTATTTAATAATTCTGTATTCAAATCAGATGCTTCGAACACAGACCATTGATAAGTATTTCCAACATGCTCATCAACCGAGTATACACGTGTATCATTCTTAAATACGACAAAGGTATCCTGGGCCGTGACTTTTGTCACGGCCAGGATCATGAATATCATGAACAGAATTCCTTTATGTATTTGATTTCTCAATTAAATACGTCTTATTAGTTAGATCCAATACCTGATGTAGAAGGACGAGCAGGAACAATCTGATTCTCATCCGCATCAGCCTCTAATGTTGCCGCTGCAACTCCTTGAGAACCTGAAGTTAAAGTAACAAGCACTCCATGATCTACTAAACCTTCAAATGCAGTAGAGTTAGGTAATTGAACTCTAACATAAATAGTTGCTGAATTTTCAGTATTGGTAATATCAACAGTTTGATTACCCCCAACAGTTAAATTAGCTGTTGAAGTATATGTGGTTCCAGATACAGTTCCATAATCAGCTGTTGCTGTATTACCTGAATAAGCTGCATCTACCGCAATATTATACCCTAAAGTGAAGTTCGCTTTATCAATATTGGTTGCATCAATCTTATAATACAAAGTCGTTGTTCCGTAGTTGTACTCAATAGCACCAGAATTTAATGATAATGCTACATCTGGAGCACAAGTTTCAAAGTTATTGGCTACATCAGCAAAAGATTTGTCAACATTGGTAATTGCCAATTGGAAATCACTAAATGGATTAATAATCTCAGCTTTGTGATTAGAACATCCCTTAGCATCCGTTTCTATAACATGCAAATAGTAAGTACTTCCTGCAGAAGCTGCAAGCCAAGTAATGTCAATCCTATAAAGATCTTGAACAGCTGTTGAAGCATCTGCATATGCAGCTGTTGTAATGATGAAATCAGATGTATTTACGCTTGTTAAATCACCCTTAGTGATATACCATAGATAATCATTTCCAACACCTGAATCGTGTGTTGTTCCATCTGTTGAATTTACCCAATAACTATGTGTTGATCCAATTGCCGGACCTGTTCCGGTACCTTGAGCCATAGCATTACTTGTAAATCCAAGTAAAGCAAGTAGCATAATCGATAAAGTTAAAAATCTGTTCATTTTGTTTGTTTTTAGTTTTTTATAATTAATCCGTTGTAATATTTGTAGTTGCAGGCATAGCATTAATTGTAACAGAGCCTGTATTGTTTGTATCCAGATTTTCAGGTGTGTTATAAGTTAATTCAATACCATTCGATAATGTTACCGTTAGAAGATCTCCACTGGCCCATGTATTATTAAACTCAACTTTTAATTGAACACTGTAATCATTATTATTTACAGTTACCTTTCCTGTTGCACTCTTTCCTGACAATGCTTGAGATGGATCGTTTGTATTAGTATCAAATGTTACACTAACCAAATCACCATTTGTACTTGTAACTTCATAGTCAAATTCCCAATCTGGTATATAGGATGCACTTGTCATATCAGCCTGAGTACTCATGTCAATTGTGAAAGTTTTAGAAGTAGTACCAAGGTTATTATTACCTGAGTTTACAATAACAGATCCACTAGCATCAGAACAATCAGCAGGAAGATCGGCAATAACAATATCAAATGCATTACCAATTACCGTCACAACAAACTGACGTAAAGTGATACAACCTCCGCTGGCAGCTGGTGCTGTTTCCGATAATTGTACGATATAATTTGCGTTAGTTCCACCATTTAACGTATTCCACGTAATATCCACTGTTTCTCCACCATTTGCTGCTATCGAAAAATCCGCAACATCAGCTGCACTTTCATCTGCATTTAAAACACTCCACAAAAGAGTTGATCCTGCAACACCTCTTGTAACCTCATAAGTATGTGTGGATCCAACAAATGGATTAGTTCCATTTTGAGCCATTACATTACTTCCAATCAAAAGAAATAATGAGGCCATTATAAGTTTTAGCTTTTTCATATTATTAATAGTCTTTTAATTTTCAGATTAAAAAGAAATGTTTGATGATCCTGGAAGAGGATTAAGAGTAATAACTTGAGATCTATCAGAAGATGCAGGTAAAGATGTATTATCAGGAGTTTCTATTGCACCTTGAATCGCTTTTCCATTTGTAAGATTTAAAGTCACATTACCTCCGTCAGTAACTTTACCCGAAACTGCAACTTGTATTGTAATCTCATCTGATGTTGCAGAATCAAAATCTGTAGCATTAACTGTAACACTAAAGTTTCCATTAGCAGTACCTGGAGTTTTAATTCCTCCGGTAACTGTTACATCGCTTTCCGAAGCTATTGTTAAACCAGTAGGTAATGCGATATCTCCGGTAAATTGATAATTATCAATACCAAAACCACTTTCCTTTGTCATATTAATAGTAAAAGTCAGGTTTGTTTTAACATCACTTTTTGTTTCATAAGTATTCCAATCTAACACATTACCTTCTTCAGCATTACACTCTGAACCATCAGTAGCCAATTCCAGATAAAATGAATTTGTATGAACAGTTACTGACATTGTTCTTCTTGTTGCACAACCATTAAGTGTCTCTGTATACTGAATTACATAGTTACCTGCTGTGTTCCATGTAATATTAATATTATTATTCCCATTCGAACCAAGCGTTACACTAGCCGAAGCATCAGTATTTCCATCAGATTCAAATACAGCCCAAACAATGGATCCACCATCATCTGTTACTTTATAATTATGAGTCGTTCCCAAATAAGGGTCATCTCCATCACCAAGAGAAGCTGGTGTTGAACTTTGAGCCATTGCATTTACTGACAGTAATGTTAGGATTGCTGTTACCGAAAAAAGATGTAATAATTTTTTCATGACGATTATAATTTGTGTTTATTATTTACTAAAAGTTTATTTCACCAGGGTTTGGTTTATGCTTTACATTTATAGACACTCCTGTATCCATATCCAAAGTACATCCACCACGTTCTGCTTTTATTGTTATGTTATATGTTTTTTCTGTATTTAAAACTGTATTATCAATGGTAAGAATCAAATCAGATCCGCTTACACTTGATGTGTAGGCCAATGAATTTACTCCTTCAAACAGACTATAGGTAACATCTACCTCATAATTCTCTATCGTTATAACACCTGCATCTCCAAAGCATATATCAGAAGTCACAATGGTTAAATTCGTAGCAATAGCATCAGGTTCAGATATTATTATATCTGCCTGAGCAACACATCCATTTCCATCCTTCACATACAAAGTATGACTCCCGGCAGGCAAACTGTATACATTAGTAGCAGCTTGATAATTTGTGCCATCTGTACTGTAAGAATAAGAACCATCTCCTCCACTTGCAGTAATTGTTACTTGTGCATTATCACCATTGCAAACAATTGAACTGGTTTCAGCAAGAGCAATTATTACAAGATCAGGCTCTGAGATATCTATACTTCCAGTTACCGCAGTACAAGAATTTGCATCAGTTACACTATAAGCCAATGAGGTTCCGGCCTTATGCGTGAAAATCCCTGTGGTATTGCTTACGCCATCAAAGGTATACTCTAAAGGTGCTGTTCCTCCTGTGGCTAAAATTGTTACTGTAGCATCACCACCATTACAAGTTATCGGAGTAGTAACTCCTGCACTTGTTAAGGTAATGGCTGCCGGCTCAATTAAGGAATAAGTGGTACTGGAAACAACACTACCCTTTACTAAATTTCCTGAAAAAGTATATCTGATTTGAACTTTATAATCTCCTGCAGACAAATCGGCAAACTCATGACTTGTACCTGAAGCATTGGTCCAGTCATTGCCTACAACCGGACTATCATCTAAAGCATTTACCAAACGAAATTGAAGTACCAATCCTGCTGGTACACTGGAAGAATAATTTGTTATAATCTTTCCCTTTTCTCCATTACATGCTATAGGATTAACAGTTGCGGTAGGTGCTGTAGGTTTATTATGAACTCGAACTTGAATGGTAATAGGATCAGAATCACAAGTTCCTGCGGTTTCGATTAAAGTAATCGTATGATCACCCTGCATGCTTGCAAGCCAATTTACGGAATAGGTACTTAAATGGTAACCCGGATGCTCCGTACTCTCGGGCACAGTACTTAAATCGTCAATTTGATCTGGCGTAGAATCGACACCATCCAAATACCACTTTACAAGTGACGAATTCCATCCATAACCTTTATAATCGATACTTTCTCCTATACAAACATGTTGATCCTGACCCAAACCCGTTGATAGGCCAAGAACAGAAAGAAACAAAAATAACAAAGCTATATGGCGTAGAAATCTTATCAAATGCTAACAAATTAGTGTATGAATGGTACTCACAGCGCTCAAAATAAGCTATTTTTTTTCAAATTATAACCATCTATACGCCAATTGTTAAAAAGTGTTCAGTTATTTTTTGATTAATTTCGTTTTAAGAGATTTTTAGTAGCGTATTCTAATTGATTAATCATTATTAAACAAACATTCACTTTCCATAAACCATCACTAATCAATTTTTATTAGATTTTGATCTAAAAAAAAATACCATTAGTCTATGATAGATGAGCAATAGGACTGTTAGAAAGAAGACGCCCTCATCAAATAATTCTAAATAAAAATAGGCCAATACACTTCTCAAAGCAAAAACAATAGAGAATACATTATCTTAAACTTAGATCTATCTACCAAAAGTCTGTGCAAATTACTGTTTAGCTTACACAAAAAAATCAAACAGGTAAAGTAAACTAAATTGCCCAGAACCAAACACATCAACAAAGGTACAATTGACTGACTTTAAGGCTTTAAAAATATTTATCCCCCCTTAATCCATCCGCAATTAACCTGACGAACTAACAGCAATATTAGCGTGAAATACAATGAAATCCATTTCGATATCTAAATAACGTGAGTTCGACGTAAAATAAAGCAATAAACCTATCTGTGGAGGTAAATGATTTAAAAATAAATTCAGATCATACCATATACAGGTTTAATAAAAAATGAAAGTACATGCTTTACTCAAAAATAATCCCTTTGGTTTTTGGCTGCTCTGTTACCTGCACATCCATACTTGCCTTACAAGACTTGGCATCAGTTACGGTAATCGTATATGAACCATCACTCAAACCTGTTGCAGCAGCAGAATTTAAACTGGCGTTGTGACTCCAAGCATAAGTGTAAAATGGACTGGAAGTTTCTGGTGTTCCTCCTGTTACATCAACATGCAACTCTCCATTACTTCCGTCTGAACAAAAATTACTCAGAACAGTATTTAATGCAATTGATGGATTAGGATAAACCGTTATTGCATTCTCTAAATTTGCAACGGTAGAACATCCATTTCCTGCAGTTACTGTTAGTGTATAACTTCTAGATTCCTCACTAACAACATTAGCAGAAAACACAGGATTTGCATTATTCGCATTATCCAGTCCACTGGAAGGATTCCATTCGTAAGATACCGACATATTTACATCCGCCTGAAGCGAAGTTTGCTCGCTTGAACACAGTTCATACTTTCCTGCAAATACAGAATTTACAACAGGCGAAGGTAAAACCGTTAAGGTCATACTTTCCTGATCGGAACAGATGGCTGAAGCACCAGCTTGATCTTGTACCAATAAAGTAAAAACATAACTGCCTGCGGGAATATCATCAGATATCCATGGATTAGATACATTGGGATCACTCAAATAGTTCTCAACAATTCCCGGGGTATCACAGGTCCACTCATAATAGATCCCTCCACTACCCAATAGTTGAATTCCATTGCCTGTACACATGTTTCGATCTCCTCCTGCATCAGCTTCGATAGGCTGAATATCTGGAATTGTTGTTGTAAGGTTCAATGTATTATTACTGCAGGAGAACATATCTCTAACTACAATATTAAAGGTTTGTCCGACCAAATCGTGCCCATCGGCAAATGCACTTGCTATATTCTTTACATTATCGCTGCCAAATGTTGCTCCTCCATCAAAGCTATATAGGTAATTAGCAGTACTTATTCCATCAATCAACTGAACTGTGATGGTTGCAGTTGGATTCCCGATCCCATCGCATTGAATTGCTGCAGATGCAACGGCATTTACCTTAGGGGCATTAATGATTGTAACCGTTTTTTCAAAATAATCACTTCCATCACAAGGACATCGATCAACTCTAAATCTAATTGTTTCATCATCTTCGACTTCTCCTTCATCTAGGGCTTTATAATGATAATCGATGTATTCCTGTCCTGCCGGAATAATAATGGACGATGGGAAAACCCCATCTCCAATTACATTTCCACTAGCATCCGTATACACATAATCTTGAGAACCACTTGTTTCGTTATTTGCAGTTCCCGTAATATTAATATCAAAAACTATTTCTTCATTAATATCATAACCCTCACTCCTTAAAAAGCGAATAAAACTACCTTCACAGCCTTCGTACATCACATCCTGATCCCCCTCAATACCACCAATCATATTGTCGATCTGCACCTCGTTGGATTTAAAACTATTTGCCTCCAAAAATACAGCTGAATTATATTGATCATCCAATACATCCGCAATAATTAAACGAATATGATAGGTTTGACAAGCCTGAACGTTAGCTGTAGCTGTTAAAACCGTTGTCCTACCATCAAATTGAGTTGCATAACCACTCGATTCGTCCACATAGTAGGTTGAATTACCACAATAACTATCATTTACATTATTGATGGTAACAGGGTTTGTTGTTCCCGGTATCAATGCAATATTTTTACCTGACAAATCGGTGTCAGCAGTAATTCCCGGACCACTAATAATAAAAGCAAATACATCATTGTAGTTACTACAAGCATATTCAGGATATTCCTCCGATGCAAAAATATACCTAAACTCCAAAATATCACCAGCTGGTACAAAGTCAAACTCTAGAACCTGAGCATCATTCTCATTGTCACCTGTTAGGACACTTACATCTACATCACCTGCGATTCCTGCTATATTTTGACTTTCAGAACCTGAGTTATTAGGTCCTTCAGCATTCTTAACACGACCCGTTGACAAAATAATTCCCGAAGCCAAAGGGAAATCAGAATCAACAGCATTAAAATACCCAATCCCATAATTTTCATCACCAGAATAAACAATATTACTCGCCGTTAAACAGCCAGTAACCAAGACCTTCTGAACCAATTCACTCGTAGAATATGCATTTTCCGGACTTTGGACATCAACTTCAATAGATGCAGTGGAAGGATCATTATTATCCTCAACCGTTACCAGTACATTAATATTTGTAGAATTTCCACTTGCATCTTGCACTGTAAGTACAACTGTATTCACACCAATATCAGCAGTTGTAAAATCTGATTTGCTCAAAGATCGGGACGTTACCGAACAATTATCCAAAAATCCGGGATCCACATCTGCTGCAGCAAGAGTAGCATTGCCGGATGCATCTAATTTAACCGTGGTTTCAACAGTAGTATGGTTTAATATGGAGGATTTAGAGAATGTTTCTCTTGTTACTCCTGCAAGCGCAGAAGCCCACTCTAATTCAATTACAGCACCACCTCCATTTTCATAAAATTCTAATGTTATTGAATGTTGACCTTTGGTTAAATTTACGGTACCACTATTAACTGTTGGTGCATGATTCGTCCAATTGTTAATAACATAAGCACCATCAATTTGCAATCGAACCCCATCATCAGAGTTTGTATAAAATGTATAGTTACCTGTTTCTGGAACTACAAAATTACCACTATAACGAATCGAAAACTGATCATTTCCTAAAAGGCCTGTATTGGGTGAACTTCCGCCCCAATTGGTATGAGCTTCGTCTACCGATTCCGAATACTTTAGATCACTTAAACTCATTCCATCATGATACTCCGCATTCAGATTCAATAAAGAAGGAGCTACATTGTCTTCTACCGTAACATTTGCCGTACAGGTCGATTTATTTCCATCTCCATCTTCAACTGTGAGAGTAACTGTTTGAATCCCTACATCGGCACAGTTAAAACTTGTCTTATCCAAACTTAGTATCAAATCTGCATCGGCAGTTTCAACATCACTACTCCCATTATTGATATCATCGGCTGTTATGCTTTTATTTCCTGAGCCATCAAGTTGGATAGTTATGTCTTTGCAGTTAGCAGTTGGCGAATTACCAACATTTGGATATCCACTTACTATAACATCATCAATTCTATAATACTCTTGTCTACCAGTTCCATTTCTAAACCTCACTCTTACTTGCAAAGATGATCCATTTAAACTATTAACTGTAGCATTTCTATCTACATTGTTTTCTGGAAAATCATCATACCAAGGACTACTGTCGAAATCATGCCAATTACCATCTCCATCAATTTGATATTGAAAAAGTATATAATCTTCATCATCAGTGCCTTGAGACTCTAGCTTTCCAGATTCTTGTGCATTAAGAGAAATTGAAACATTAGTATAAGCCGAAATATCAATAGAACTAGTTAGCCATTCCGCAACATTCCTGTTATTGTCCCTAAGCTCTAATTTTTCATTTCTAACTTCGAACCAATAATCAGAATAATTACCACTAATTGACCAGGTAACACCATTATTACCGCCAGACGTAACCCCATTGGCATAAGAAGAAAAATCCTCCTCCCAAATGGTAACCTGAGCAGAAAGATTCTGCGCAAAGAAAGAGCCACTCAGCAAACAAAGGGTAAGAATTAGTAGAGGGAATTTTATGTAGAAATGTTTCGTCAAATGTTATTTTTTAGTGTGTATTGTGTTTTTCTTGTGTTTAAATAGCCTAATTTTGGGCTAAATATAACATCTATACGGCAATGGTTAAAAAGTGTTTACTCTTTTCTTGTTTAATTACTAACAAACAGCTTGTATTGAGTCAGCTTAAGAACGCTACATCCAACAAAAAACCATTTTCGAACTAATAATAACCACCTTTACATACAAAAATAAGTCGTTTGTAAATTAAAGCCTGTAAATTTCATTTAAAAACACAAAGATTTTCGCAATACAAATGGTAAAGCAATAAACACATATAGTGATAAATCAGTACAATTTGGACAAATATATTCAAGAGAAGCCAAAAAAGAAAGCTTTAAATGTTATTAATTCGTGATTTCACATTCTTGGTATCATCATTAGGATAAACAGGTAAAAAAGCAGGGTAAAAACAATGTAAAAGCATGCAATTGGAGAAGTTCAGAATATAAAAGGCAGTATTTTAAAGACATATTGACTTGATGGTTATGTGAAATCCTAAAATCGAAAAGTAAGAAACATACAATTAGGGCTTGAAAACAGCTACTCAGGGCAAAAACAGGGAGAGCTAGCTGTATTTTATAACGAGCGAGGGGTAAAAAACACCGGCGGAGGGGTATTTTACCCCTAATTCGGGCTCATCAAGCCCTAAGCAGGGGTAAAACACCCCTACACAATTGCTGTGCTTTTCTTATTTTGGGAGTCTCAGCGCAAAGGAACGATGTCCTATTTTTCTGGCTGATATGCGCAGAATCATAAGGCAGAATTAGGCAGAAAAAAGACAGGCAAAACAAGTTTACCTGTCTTAAATGAAACTATCAACCCATAGTTATAACTAATATTACTCTTCTACAGGATTAGCATCCTCTTTTTTCTTTGCGTTGGCAAAGTGATGTTTGAGATCATCATACACCGCCTTTGCTCCAGGCACACCGTCTTTTGCGGCCTGTTTCAGATAATTGTAGAAACTCAGCATAGCAGAATAGGCCTCACTACTGCTTAAAGCAGCGGTATCATTCAGCAAACTTTTAAGATATTCCAATTCCTTACTAATATTACTCAGATCTTTCCAGGCCTGAGCATCTACTTTTACCTGATCTAATTTTAGGTAAGGCGGAACCAAATCGGGATTATTTTCGGCACTTTTAATAGCCTGATCAACAAAAATCATTAATCTTTCGCCAATTACGGCCATATTCTTTTTCTGCTCGGCAGGTAATGCCACCAATAATGGTTCCAATTCTGTTTTTAAACCATTTAAATTTGTAGTGATAGCTTCTTGTTTTACACTATCAATCTCTACATTAATTCTATTTTCTATTGTCATTTGATAATTTTTTTTGGGGTATGACAGAATCATTTTGAATTTGTGTTAACCAACACCAGACTTTGCATAAGTTTATTAACCTGGCATTATAACAGCGCATCAATTTAAGTATATTTAATCCATTTGCAAATGTTTTTAAGCTTTTATCCAGATTTTGAATGCATTTATCAAATTTAATATTGGCTTATGTACAGGAAAAATATAAAAACCAATATCAACAGACTAAGCACAGCAGCAATCTGTATTTTAGAAACAGTAAGGATAAAAGCACCTCTGTTTTGTATAACTTTGTCCGAAATGATTTGCGGAAGATATGGCAACATATAACGAATTAAACGCAAAGGCACAAAAATGCGAAAAAAGGAATATCTTAAATCCGTAAACTTATTGCTTAAATAACCTGAGTTCGACGTAAAATATCACGCAAAGTAAAAATACAATCACCCATTTAGGTGAAATACAATAACAACAGATGCCGAAATACCACTACCAACACATCTTCTTCGATCTAGATCGCACACTTTGGGATTTTAATGCGAATTCGGAAATAACGCTGAACCAATTGTATCGCGATTATCATCTGCAAAGTATATTTGGCAGTTTTGTGTTTTTCAAATCCCGATTCGAATATCACAATGCAAAACTGTGGAATGCTTACTATCAGAACCGGATAAAGAAGGAAGAGCTGATGTACCGCAGGTTTTACCTGACATTAAAAGAATCGGGGGCAGATGATCTGGAAATGGCAATAGAATTGGGTCAGGATTTTATTGAAATCAGCCCACTGCAAACCAAAACTTTACCCCAAGCACATGAGACCCTGCAATATTTAAAAGACAAGGGGTACGAACTGCACATCATTACCAATGGCTTTAACGAAGTTCAATACAAGAAACTATCAAACTGCAAGTTGATTTCCTTTTTTACCAAAATTATTACTTCCGAAGATGCTGGAGCCAACAAACCATCACCCATAATTTTTGACTATGCAATAAAAAAATCTGGTGCAGCAAAAAGCAAGAGTATAATGGTTGGAGATGATTTAAAAACAGATATCGCAGGAGCCAGAAAGTCAGAAATAGACCAAATCTATTTCAATTCACATAAAAGCAAACACAAGAGCAATCCAACTTACGAAATCAATCACTTAATTGAAATTACTGAA
Organism: Marinifilum sp.; assembly: GCF_965230805.1. Taxonomy (NCBI): domain Bacteria; kingdom Pseudomonadati; phylum Bacteroidota; class Bacteroidia; order Marinilabiliales; family Marinifilaceae; genus Marinifilum; species Marinifilum sp. The sequence goes on from NZ_OZ246019.1 coordinate 1,461,224, forward strand.
ATTCTATAGCAGCAAGGCAATACTTACAATATTAAATCATTAGCGTTCATTTTCTACTAATTCATAAGCATAAAGTGTCTAATAACATGTTTTTCGTAAGAAAACAAAGCCTATATTTTGCAAGAGTAATTGTAAAGGGTAGGATTGGTATGCCTTCCGTTTTGTCAACATCATAAGTTTGTAAGTAAGCTCATAAAAATTCAAATGACTTGGTTAAGGGTTATAGGGTTAATAGATATACAAATGGTTAATAAATAAAAGCTAACGATACAAAGGATGTTGAACTTAAGGCTGTGTTCAGGGGACACAGCCTTCTTCTTTTTTACCTTATCCACAAATCAGGTTTTTCGTTTCTTCTTTTTGGCTGCAGGGAAAAGAACATTATTTAATATGAGGCGATATCCTGCAGAATTCTTTTTTAAATTCAGATCGGTTGGCGGATCGCCTACCAAATGTTGGTAATCTTCCGGATCGTGGCCTCCATAAAAAGTCCAGGTTCCCTTGCCATATTTTCCATGAATATAACGTGCCTCGCCAGCAGATTTATTCTCTCCCAGAATCAAAACTCCAGGTTTAATCAAATCCTTTTTAAAGGCAGTAGTTTGCCCCATAAATCCTTTAATCAAATTCTTATGGTTTTGACAAAGCATGGTAGGAACCGGATCCCATTTGGCCGAGAAATCAAAGAGTGAAAAATAATCCTCATCTCTGCTAAGCTTTCGCGATAGAGTTACATCAATATCCGAATACTCGTATACATACGGACTTGTCTCCAATTTAAAATCTTTAAAAGCAAAGGTTTTACTATAATCCAATTTTTCCTGAGCCTGTTCATCCATTGGATCTCCATCAAACTCATGAGTACAGATGTCTGTGTCACCAGCCGCAAGTGTGATATCAAAAGTATCGGTAGCCGAACACATGGCGAACAAAAAACCACCATTCTGAACAAACTTTCGAATGGTTTGCGATACAGCTTTTTTCAAATCAGATACTTTTTGGAAACCATATTTTTCAGCCATGGCAAAATTATCTTTCACCTCATTTTTATACCATTGCATATTGCGATAGGAGGCATAAAATTTACCATGCTGACCAGTAAAATCTTCATGATGCAGATGAAGCCAATCATAATCTGATAGTTTATTGGATAAGACCTCATCGTCATAAACGATATCATAAGAAATTTCTGCATAGCTTAAGGCTAATGTAACCGCATCATCCCAAGGCTTTTTACCTTTTGGTGAATAAACAGCAATTTTTGGAGGTTTTTCAAGCTTAATGGCATCCATATTGACTTCAGGAGATGAAATTTCACTCATCATTTGAGCAACGCTTGCATCAGAAACAGGCGTGTAACTCACTCCCCGAATTTTGCACTCATCCTCTATCGATTTATCCAAAGGCAACAAAAATGCCCCTCCCCGATAATTCAACAACCAATAAATTTCATGATTTTTCTGCAGAGTCCAATAAGCTATTCCATAAGATTTTAAATGATTTTTTTGAGAATCATCCATGGGGATTAATAAACTAGCCGAAAAAGCCGGACCAAAGCTCAAGAAAAAACAAATGAGAATTAGATATGATTTAAAAACGCTCTTCATAAGTACAGCCGATAAATTGATTTAGTTCGAAAGTACAAAATCAGATTCTAACGGAAAAATGAAACGATAAAGAAGGTAAAGCCAAGAATGGAAACGAACTGACAAATAAATCCGGAAATACCTCTCGCTGAATTCCGAAAATCTATTCTTTGAGTTTCGCAGAATATAAATCAGTCATTTTTTGAGTATCAAAATTTAAAATGGAGCAGCATCCTCAAAATCGCTACTTCCTAAAAGGCCGGCATTAGGATCTTCGAATCCACCACCACTTGAGTCTTGATTCAATTTGGAACTGAAAGTTTTAACTTCATCGAGGGCATCATCGCCAAACGGATTCAGACTTTCGCCTTCCAGATCCATAAATCGAGCCAACTGGTTACGGAATCTTAATTGAATTTCACCAACAGCTCCATTACGATGTTTTGCAATGATAATATCAGCAATACCAATTAATGAGTTTCCTTCAGCATCTTCTGTGATCCCATAACGTTCGGGACGATGAATAAAAAGCACCATATCGGCGTCCTGCTCAATCGCCCCAGACTCACGAAGATCTGAAAGCATTGGTTTTTTCGCATCACCAGTACGCTGCTCAACACCACGGTTCAGCTGCGAAAGTGCAATCACCGGGATATTCAACTCTTTTGCAATGATCTTTAATTGCCGTGAAATCAAAGACACCTCTTGTTCACGATTTCCTCTCATATCCGAACCAGCAGTCATCAGCTGCAAATAGTCAATAATCACACAACCAATGTCGTATTTTGCTTTAAGTCTACGACATTTCGAACGCAATTCGTAAATAGACAAACCTGGCGTATCGTCTACATAAATTGGGGCATCCACCAAATCTTTAATCTTAACATGCAACTGTTCCCATTCAAAATCTTCGAGTCTCCCATTTCTAAGTTTCTCGGAACCCAATTCGGTTTCACTGGAAATCATACGTTTTACCAACTGATCGCTCCCCATCTCCAAAGAGAATATTGCAATTGGAGCTTTGTGTTCAACCGCCATATTCCTGGTCATGGAAAGTACAAATGCTGTTTTCCCCATCGACGGACGCGCTGCAATAATCACCAAATCGGATTTTTGCCATCCCGAAGTAATGCGATCCAATGCGGTAAAACCCGAAGGCACACCACTTAATCCATCGGGGCGCTTCCCCGCCTCTATGATCTGATTAATCACCTCATCGGCTAAAGGACGAATATGCGCAGACTCCTTTTTGATATTACCCTCAGCAATATCAAAAACCTCCTGTTGAGCCTTATCCAGCAAATCGGCAACATCAATGCTATCATCAAAGGCCTGATTCTGTATATCTGAAGAAACACGAATCAGTTCGCGCTGAATGTGTTTTTGTGCAATAATGCGAGCATGAAACTCGATATGAGCAGCTGATGCCACACGATTGGTTAGCTGTGTGATATAGAATGGGCCACCCACTTCATCCAAAGTTCCCTCTCTTTTCAACTCCTCGCTTACTGTTAAAATATCAATAGGCTCTTCTTTGGTGGACAGATTCATTATGGCTTTATAAATCTTTTGGTGCGCATCCTTGTAAAAAGATTCGACCTTTAGCAAATCACCAACCGAAATAATTGCATCTTTTTCGAGCATTAAAGCACCCAACACAGCTTCTTCCAATTCCACTGCCTGTGGAGGAACTTTTCCATATTCCAGATCAATTTTATTTTTCGATTGATTTTTATAATTGTTTGCTCCAGCCATAGTTTTATTCTTGTATTGGTATTATCAGATTTCAACACTTTCGCTACTCACCGATCCATTAAATTTCGTGTCGAAAATTTTGGAAATGCAAAGATAAAGATAGAAAATTAAAATGCTATAATTTGATTTTTTTTGCTCTATAAAACCAGTAATTTTAGGACTCATTTATCAAGATAACAAGTATGCTTTGCTTTCCAAATGCCAAAATAAATTTGGGTCTTAACATCATCAACAAAAGACCGGATGGATTTCATAATATCGAAACCGTATTTTACCCTATCCCTCTCTGCGATGCATTAGAAATTGCAGAAAGTGATTCGGATGAAAAATATGAGTTTAGCTCATCAGGAATCCCTATAGATATTGACCCCTCCGAAAATATTGTAATTAAAGCTTTTGAATGGGTTGCCTCGAAGTTTGAGATTCCACCTACCGCAATTCATTTACACAAAAAGATCCCATTTGGAGCAGGACTTGGCGGTGGATCGGCAGATGCGGCCTACATGATTAAAATGCTTAACGATTTTTACAAGCTGGGTATGAGCATTAAAGAATTGGAAGAGCTTGCCATCGAAATTGGTAGCGATTGTCCGGTTTTTATAAAGAACCAGCCTGTTTTCGCAGAAGGAAAAGGAGAAATCTTCACTTCTGTCAATCTCGATTTAAGTGGGTATCATTTGGCAGTATTAAAACCTGATATCCACATCAGTACACCAGAAGCTTACTCGGGCGTATCGCCTAAAAAATCAGGGAAATTGTTAAAAGAATTGATCAATCTTCCCCTAACAGAATGGAAAGAAAATATCTGTAATGATTTTGAAGAAAGTATTTTTCCAAATCACCCCGAGTTGGCAAGGCTAAAAGAAAAGCTATATGGATTAGGTGCCACTTATGCCGCCATGTCGGGAAGTGGCTCAAGTATGTTCGGCCTTTTTGAAAAAGAAATAACCACTAAAGAGATCGGGAGCAAACATTTTGCTTGGGTCGGAAAACTTTAGATAAAGCTCCTTAGATGTTCTCGAATTGAAACATACCAATCTAATTTTCACTAAAAAAGGGAACATCCGCAATGGATATTCCCTTCTATATCATCATATCAGAAAGATTATTCAATCTCAACCATCAAGGTTTTGTTAGGGACTTTTCGTCCTTCTTCAACATGAATCTTTTTAATAACACCGTCGAAAGGCATTTCGATCAGATTCTTCATCTTCATCGCTTCAAGAATCATCAAGCTTTCTCCAGCCTTTACTTCCTGCCCTTCCTTAACGAAAATTTCAACAATTGTTCCCGGGATGAATGACAACAGATTCTTAGGATTTGGTCTTTCCCAATTTTTTCTGTTTTCAAATTTCTGGGTTAATTCTGTTTTGTATACAGTACCATCAATGTTGAATTCTTTTAAATTTTCCATAACGAATAATTTTTAGAATGGAGGAATACCGTGTTTTTTCTGAGGTCTTCTATCCACTTTATGGTTCGAAACCTCAATTGAATGCAATAACATGTTACGAGTTTCTTCGGGTTCGATAACAGTATCGATATAACCTTTAGCAGCTGCAACATAAGGATTTGCGAACTTCTCTTTATATTCTGCAACTTTTTCTTTGCGCATTGCATCAGGATCTTCTGCAGCCATAATCTCCTTACGGAAGATAATATTAGCAGCTCCTTCAGGTCCCATTACAGCAATCTCAGCAGTTGGCCATGCAAACATGAAATCTGCCTTCATATGACGAGAGTTCATGGCAATATATCCTCCACCGTATGCTTTACGGATAATAACCGTAATCTTCGGCACTGTAGCTTCTGAATATGCATAAAGAATTTTTGCACCGTGACGAATAACACCCATATGCTCCTGATCCACACCAGGAAGATAACCTGGCATATCCTCAAGCGTTACAATTGGAATATTAAATGAATCACAGTAACGGATAAAACGAGCAGCTTTATCAGATGAGTCACAATCCAATACACCTGCCAATACCATAGGCTGATTTGCTACAAAACCTACAGTTTCGCCATTCATTCTACCGAAACCAATAACGATATTCTTCGCAAAGTTCTCCATGATTTCAAAGAAATCAGAATCGTCAGAAATTGCTTTGATTACGTTACGGATATCGTATGGCTGAGTTGGATCAGCTGGTACAATTTCCTCGATTTTGAATTCTGGTTTTGGTGGCTTTGGTGGAAATGCTTTAGCTTTTTTACCATTGTGCCATGGAATGAAGGTTAGGAGCTTCTTAATTTGTTCGAAGCATTCGTACTCGCTTTGAGCATAGAAATGAGCATTACCTGTGATTTCGCTATGTACTCTAGCTCCACCAAGTTCTTCCATACTAATTTCTTCACCCAAAACAGTTTTAATTACCTCTGGACCGGTAATAAACATCTTTGAGATGTTTTCAACCACAAACACAAAGTCGGTAAGTGCAGGAGAATAAACAGCTCCACCAGCACAAGGACCAAGAATTACAGACAATTGAGGAATAACACCAGATGCTAAGGTGTTACGGAAGAAGATTTCACCATATCCTGCAAGTGAGTTAACACCTTCCTGAATACGAGCTCCCCCTGAGTCGTTAATACCAATCAATGGCACACGCATCTTTAAAGCATGATCCATGATTTTAGTAATTTTTCTTGCATGCATAAGACCAAGGGAACCACCAGCTACCGTAAAGTCCTGTGCAAAAATACAAACAGGCTCACCGTAAATTGTACCGGTTCCGATGATAACTCCATCACCATGAAGTTGTTTCTTTTCCATGCCAAAGTCGCGGGCTTCGTGCTCTACAAATAAATCGTATTCATGGAAAGAATCTTCATCCAAAATAGATGTTACCCTTTCTCTAGCAGTCAATTTCCCCATTGCAACTTGCTTCTGAATGGCTTTTTCACCACCACCTTGAAGCACTTTTTCCTTTCTCTTTCTAAGATCAAGAATGTTTCGTTTCAATGACATAATCTGTACATTTAGTTAGAAAATATATATTTCTATATATGTTGAATCCCATGCAACGCATAAAATTCCAAGCTACAACATTAGCAATTTTTACTCTAGAAAAAAATTCTTGCGTTTACTAGCTTCATGTTACAGCCATACAAAATAAACTCTTTAGCCTGATAATCAAATCATTTCCTAAAAAACTATTTAGAACAGTTTTATTTAGGAGCAATTCGATACAAATACAAGGCAACACATGTAAAAACAATATTTGGCAACCAAACCGCTAACATCGGGTTCATACTGCCATTGGTAGCAAAAACAACCGAAATCTGTAAGAAAAGTATAAATGAGAAACTTAATAGCAAGCCAATTCCCAAATGAAGCCCCATTCCTCCCCGAATCTTACGCGAAGCAAGTGAAGCACCAATTAAAGTAAGAATAAAGGTTGAAAATGGATTAGCCATTCTTTTATATTTCTCAATTTTATAAGTATTAATATTACTGTCTCCTCTCATGGTTTGCTGATCGATATAATCGTTCAGTTCATGGTAATTCATTGCCTCAACAATATTTTTCTTTCTCCCAAACTCCTTTGGTTTAAAATTTAAAGTTGTATCTATTTTTTTACCGTGTTCAAAACTTTCTTTATCGCCATCAATGTTTCTAATAAAATATCCATTAATGGTCCATTTGTTTTCTTTCTTGTTCCACTTAATATTTCTGGCGGTAAGTTTGGATTTTAATTCTCTACCTTCGAATTTCTCCAATGAAAATTGATATCCAGTCTTACTTCCCGTGTCCCAATTGTACATATAGATAAATACACCGGGTTCAATCTGACGATGAATATTTCTATCCTTATTAACAAATCGCTTTTTGATATAGGTCGCAGTAAAGTCTAATCGTTTTGCATTTGCCGGAGGAATAATATAATTACTCAAGACAAAGGAAAACACACCAATAATTAAGGCAGAAATAAAATATGGAAACATCATTCTCCTAAAACTAATGCCACTACTAAGAATTGCTATAATCTCGGTATTGTACGCCATTTTAGAAGTAAAAAATATAACTGCTATAAAGGTAAATAATGCGCTAAATAGGTTGGCAAAATAAGGTATAAAATTCAGGTAGTAATCAAACAGAATAGCCTTTAGAGGTGCTTCCTTATCGATAAATTCATCGATATGTTCCGAAAAATCGAAAATAACCGAGATACTAATGATTAGAACAATTGCAAAAAAGAATGTACCCAAAAATTTTCGGATAATATATAGATCTAATTTTTTCAAAGCCTGATTTTTATTTCTGATACCTTGGGTAAAGCCTAAGCTAAAATTACCGGATCAAAAGTATAACTAATTCTTCAAATATCCATTAAGGCTGACTTGTTGTAAAAGTTTTTAACATTTATAAACGAGTTGCCAATTTTTTAACCATGATATCCTTCCAAGCATTAAATGTACCTGCGTTAATCTGTTCTCGCGCCTCACGAACCAGCCAAAGGTAGAAAGCCAAGTTATGAATACTGCATATCTGAGATCCTAGCAATTCCCCCGAGTGTACCAAATGACGAACATATGCTTTTGAATAAGCCGAATCAACAAAAGAAGTTCCATTTGGATCGATAGGTGAAAAATCATCTACCCATTTCTTGTTTTTAATATTAATGATTCCTTCGCTAGTAAAAATCATTCCATTTCTGCCATTTCTGGTTGGCATTACGCAATCGAACATATCAACTCCACGAGATATAGCTTCTAATATATTAACAGGCGTTCCTACTCCCATTAAGTAACGTGGTTTATCCTCAGGAAGAATCCCATTCACAATTTCAATCATGGAATACATTTCCTCCACAGGTTCGCCAACTGCTAAACCTCCAATTGCGTATCCTTCACGATCTAAAGAAGCAACATGCTCTGCCGCCTTAATTCTTAAATCATCATATACACATCCCTGTACAATTGGGAAAAGAGTTTGGGAGTAGCCATATTTCGGATCGGTTTCATCGAAACGTTTTACACATCTCTCTAACCAACGCTGGGTAAGTTCCAAAGAGTTTTTGGCATACTCATAAGTCGAAGTGCCCGGAGGACATTCATCAAATGCCATAATAATATCTGCACCAATGGTTCTTTGAATGTCCATTACATTTTCAGGCGTAAAGAAATGTTTCGATCCATCGATATGAGAACGGAACATCGCTCCTTCTTCGGTTAGTTTTCTATTATCCGCTAAAGAAAACACCTGAAATCCACCACTATCAGTCAATATTGGTCTATCCCATCCATTAAACTTGTGCAAACCACCTGCTTTTTCGAGAATATCCAAACCTGGCCTTAAATAAAGGTGATAGGTATTTCCCAAAATAATCTCTGCATTAATATCATCACGAAGCTCACGCTGATGCACTCCCTTCACCGAACCAAGTGTTCCAACAGGCATAAATATCGGCGTTTGTATTGTTCCGTGATCTGTTGTTAACTCCCCCGTTCTGGCAGAAGACTTTGGATCAGTTTTGTGTAGTTTAAAATCCATATTGACTGTTTTAAAACTGCAATAGCAAAAATCCGCTTTTGCAAAATCGGCAACAAAGATACTAATAAATCTTAATCAAGAATTAAGGTTTTTCTCCACCCAACTGCATCCCATTAATCTTTAATTATCCGATAACGAAGCATATTTTTATAAAGACTTATTCAAACATCAAAAACTGCCTATGCATGATTTGCCAATAATTGCAATAATGTTTTCGATTAATGCAGCTTTAAAAAGGATAGGATTTAAAAAATCGCTAGTCATTTGAGAGAAGAGAATTTATTTCTATCTTCGTATGTAAATGTCTCTTTAAGACCTATATATAATTTACTATTTCACATCCAAAGTCATTTATACAGTAAGCGATCACAATGGAAATAAATCCGAACCTCTCAGAAAAAGCTCAATACGACTATAGACTTGTACTAGCATCGGTTAATGGAGATCAAAAGGCATATGAAGAACTCTTTAAAAGATACAAGGATGCCATATTCTTTATGTTGTTAAAAATGGTTAACAACAAAAATGATGCTGAAGACTTAACATTTGAGGCTTTCGGAAAAGCTTTTCGAAACATTAAACAATATTCCCCAAAATATGCTTTTAGCACGTGGTTATTTAAAATTGCCTCGAATAATTGCATTGATTTTCTTAGAAAGAAAAGAGGAAATACAATTTCGATAGATGGAAAAGATGATGCTGATAACGAAAGAACCATTACTCTTGAATCAAGCGGTTTAAACCCGGAACAGGAGTTTGTAAAAAAGCAGAAAGCAAAAATTATGCGTAGCGAGGTTAGCAAGCTTAAAGAACGTTATCGCCGTTTAATCGAACTTCGCTATTTTGAAGAGTTTTCGTATGAAGAAATTGCACAAGAACTTAAACTTCCCATTGGTACTGTAAAGGCTCAATTGTTTAGAGCTCGTGAACTACTTTTCAACAACCTCAAAGACTCCGAAGTTAAGATTGACATTAAAAAGAAATAATCTTTTATTAGAAAACAACGAAAGGGAATTAGTTCTATCTTTGCCAACTTAAAATGAAATTGGCATGGAAATCATTGAAAAATATTTTACAGATTTAACTGAGGAACAAAAAAACCGCTTTGCTCAGCTTAAAGATTTGTATACCCATTGGAACAATCAAATCAATGTGATTTCGCGTAAGGATATTGATTCGTTGTATCTACATCATGTGTTACATTCATTATCAATTGCCAAAGTAATACAGTTTGAACCTGGAACACAAATTATGGATGTAGGGTGTGGGGGCGGATTTCCAGGTATTCCATTAGCCATTCTTTTTCCGGAATGCGTTTTTTACATGGTAGATTCTATTGGAAAAAAAATAAAAGTGGTGAACGAAGTAGCTACTGCATTAAAATTAACAAATGTGAAAGCTGAACACACAAGAGTTCAGCAAGTAAAAGAGAAATTCGACTTTATTGTGAGTCGCGCAGTAACCGCATTTCCAAAATTTGTAAACATGGTTCGCAAAAATTCTTCGCCAAAAGATAAAAACAGTTTGGCCAATGGCATACTTTATATCAAGGGTGGAGATTTTCGTGAAGAAATAGCCGGATATGGCGATAAAGTGCAGCTTTTTGATTGTATGAACTTTTTCGAAGAAGATTTTTTCCAAACTAAAAAAGTGGTTCATCTTGAGCTTTAGGCAAAATAATTTGCATCATCCTTTTGTTAGATTAAAAAAAAACTTATTTTTGCAGTCCAAAATCAACGGATATAATAACTTTATTAGATAAAAATTTTTCGCGATGAAAAGAACATTTCAACCATCAAATAGAAAGAGAAGAAATAAGCACGGTTTCAGAGAGAGAATGTCTTCTGTAAGCGGAAGAGCCGTATTATCTCGTAGAAGAGCTAAAGGCAGAAAAAAAATATCTGTTTCAAGCGAGCGCAGGCACAAAGCTTAATTTTATAATTAAGTAACCGATATACAAAAAGTAAAGAATTTAAATTCTTTACTTTTTTGTATTTAATGGCTACGTCCTATCTACGATTGACTGAGTTCCCGAGGAGCTCTTTTTTTTTGCCTGTATTTTTGAGGTAATGCAGCATCAAATGATGCCAGCTCATTTCCTAAATCTAAAAATCTCTGCTATTTTTGTACAACGCAAAATAAAATAGAAATAATATCATTGATTTGCCGTTTACCAACTATTGAACTTATACCCAATAGCCAACCCAACAGAAAAACAGACTAAGATGAAATCAAATCATTTTTTTAAAAGCAAATTCTTTTTATTACAGGTCGGTATCGCATTATTAATCACCATTGTTTTAGTTTGGATTACACTTACAGGATTAAAATGGTATACCCATCATGGTGAAAAGTTAAGGGTGCCCGATTTGCATGGAACCAGTCTTGAGGATGCCAAACAAAACATAGAGCAAAAACATCTACGATTTACCATATACGATTCAATTTACAACCCCACATACGAACCAGGAACTGTATTGGATCAGAGACCTTTAGCCGGATCAATTGTAAAACGCAATCGCAATCTATTTTTAACAATCAATGCTCATAAACCTGAGCAGGTTCGATTCCCAAACCTGATTGACAATTCGTTCCGTCAGGCATATGAACTGCTAATTACCAATGGATTTAAAATTGGCCGACTGGAGTATTTGGAAAGTCAGTTTTTTAACCTTGTGCTCTACCTGAAATACAAAGGGGATTCCATTGGTGCAGGCACAATGATAGATAAAGGGGCAACAATTGATTTGGTATTGGGGCGTGGAAGTACATATAGTGTATTAGCTCCAAACTTAATGGGGAAAAATAAATCCCAAGCCAATGAGAAAATTATCCTATCTAATTTAAATGTTGGTAAAGTTGAGTTTGATGAATCTATTTCTTCTCATGCCGACTCTTTAAGTGCAAAAGTATTTAAACAATATCCTGTATTTAACGAGGATCTGAAAATACGACCTGGAAACAATATTGATATCTGGCTAACAAAGGATACTCTAAAACTTCAGCAAGCAGACTCTTTGCTACAACAACGATTGAGCAAAGTGCTTTATTAAAATTAAGAGGAGTAATGACACAGGAACCTAAAGATAATTTCAATCAGGAAGAAGAAATGGATAGCAATCAGGAAGTATTCGAACATTTTCGCTTCGAAGTTGATCCTGGGCAAAACATGCTTAGAATTGACAAATACTTGGTTGACAGAATGCAAAATGCTTCGAGAAATAAAATTCAGGAAGCTGCTGATTCTGGCTGTATTCATGTAAACGATAAACCGGTAAAAAGAAACTACAAGGTAAAACCAAATGATGTTATTACCATTGTTTTAAGCTATCCTCCAAGAGAAATAGAAATTATCGCTGAGGACATTCCATTAAACATTGTTTACGAAGATGATGCTTTTCTGATTGTGAATAAAAATCCAGGAATGGTAGTTCATCCTTCTTATGGGCATTATTCGGGCACATTGGTGAATGCATTGGCATACCACCTGAAGGATTTGCCACTTTTCAACTCCAAAGATCCTAGACCAGGTTTGGTTCACAGGATCGATAAGGACACTTCAGGAATTTTAGTTATTGCAAAAAGCGAAGAAGCCAAAACCAAATTGGCTTTACAATTTTTCAACAAAACAAGTGATAGAAAATACCGCGCTTTGGTATGGGGTAACCTGGAAAGTGATGAGGGAACCATCGCCGGGCATATCGGTCGAAACTTAAAAAACAGAAAAGTAATGGATGTCTTTCCTGATGGAGAATATGGAAAGCATGCCGTAACTCATTACAGAGTTCTGGAACGATTAGGATATGTGAATTTGGTAGAATGCATCCTGGAGACAGGAAGAACACATCAAATCAGAGCTCATTTCAAGCACATCGGTCATCCTCTTTTTAATGATGCAGATTATGGTGGTGACCAGATTTTAAAAGGAACTACTTTCACCAAATACAAACAATTTGTTCAGAACTGTTTTAAGATTTGCCCAAGACAGGCATTGCATGCCAAGACATTAGGGTTCGAGCATCCAACAACGGGTGAGTACACTTCTTTCAATTCCGAGATTCCTGAAGACATGAGCACAGTAATCCAAAAATGGAGAGATTATACATCTAGCAGAGAAGAATAACAAAGCACAATATCATCCATGAAAAGAAACATTGCAGTAGTAGCAGGAGGCGATTCAGCCGAGATTGTAATTTCGCTTCAAACGGCCGATCATATTTTCAATTCTCTTGATAAAAAGATATACAATCCATATTTGGTTGAATTAAAAGAATTAAACTGGAATGTAAAAATTGAGAATGAATACTACCCTATTGATAAAAATGATTTTAGTTTTACCAAGAATGGAATTAAAACAAAATTCGATTTCGCTTACATTGCAATTCATGGCACCCCAGGCGAAAATGGCGTTCTTCAGGGATATTTGAACCTGCTTAGGATACCGCACTCTACTTGCGATGTTTTAAGTAGTGCATTAAGTTTTAACAAGCATGCCTGCAATTCATACCTTAAAAGCTTGGGGTTTAATTTTGCCAAGTCAGTTCTGTTAAAAAAGGGCGAAGACTATTCAACTGAAGAAATTAATTCAAAATTGGGTATGCCATGTTTTGTTAAACCAAATGCCGACGGTTCCAGTTTTGGGATCTCGAAAGTAAAACATGTTGAAAAATTAAATAAAGCCATCGAAAAGGCATTTATGGAAGGTCAAGAGGTAATTATAGAAGAGTTTATTGATGGCTTGGAATTTACTTGTGGTCTGGTTAAAACAAAATCTGAGAGCATCATATTCCCAGTGACTGAAGTTCTGCCTAAAAAAGAATTCTTTGATTTCGAGGCCAAGTACGATCCGAAAATGGCAGAAGAAATTACCCCAGCCCGAATTTCAAATGAATTGACTAAGCAAATTCAGGATCTTTCGTCAAAAGTGTATGATGCATTAAAGTGCAAAGGAATTGTTCGTATTGATTACATGATTAAAAAAAATGAGATATTTATACTCGAAGCCAACACTGTTCCCGGAATGACAGCCAATAGTTTTATTCCAAAACAGTTGTCTGCCATGAATCGTGAACTCAGAAACATTTTAAGTTTAGTAATTGAAAATGAATTCTGAATACGCACTTTAATTTAGTTTAAACGCCTAATTAAAAGCTTTAACAAATCGAAAGGATATATATTCTTTTTTTCTCTTACGAAAGACCTGATTTAAAAGGATTCTTCTCATTCTTATGAAAACAATTACCTGATAACTAAGTAAAACAATTAAACCTTTGTGAACTTTTTACATACTTGTGCGTAATATGATTTAGATTTTAATGAATTTTTTTCAATTCATTGTTTCATAGTTAAATTTTAGGGTTAGTAATTAGAACATGAACAAGGAGACAGGGGCAGTCTCCTTGTTTCTTTTATGCATTTCACAAAAAATCCGATGAAAACATTCACCGGATTTAGAATTTTTAAATTTCTCTATCTAAAGAAACTAGTCAACATCAACATACTCCTCGTTGTAAACTTCTAATGGAGCACAGGTACACATTAAGTTACGGTCGCCAAATGCATCATCAACACGACCAACTGTTGGCCAGAATTTATTATTACCAACCCAACTTAATGGATACGCTGCTTTCTTGCGGCTGTATGCATGATTCCATTCATCAGCAGTCATTACAAGGTGAGTGTGTGGTGCATTCTTCAATACATTATCCACTGTATCTGCAACCCCATCCTCAATCTCTTTCATTTCTTCATTGATCTTAGCCAATGCTTCAATGAAACGATCTAATTCTTCCAATGGCTCACTCTCGGTAGGCTCAACCATAAGAGTTCCGTGTACCGGGAATGATAATGTTGGAGCATGGAATCCATAATCCATCAATCGCTTTGCAATATCAGTATCGGTAATTCCAACTGACTTGCTGAATTCACGACAATCAAAAATCATTTCATGACCAACACGTCCGTTTGCACCTGTATAAAGAATCTTGAATCCCATTTTTTGGAATGAAGATGCAAGGTAGTTTGCATTTAAAATCGCCATCTTGGTTACTTCTGTTAAACCTTCAGCTCCTAACATTGCGATATAACCGTAAGTAATGGTTAGCACACTTGCCGATCCGAATGGAGCAGCAGCAACTGCAGTGATTGCATTTTCGCCACCTGTTTTCACATACTTGTGAGATGGTAAAAATTGAACCAAATGCTCAGCTACACCAATAGGACCAACACCCGGGCCTCCTCCGCCGTGAGGAATTGCAAATGTTTTGTGTAGATTCAAGTGACAAACATCAGCGCCAATTAGTCCTGGATTTGTTAATCCAACCTGGGCATTCATATTTGCACCATCCATATAAACTTGTCCTCCATTCTCATGAATCAAATCCATCATCTCTTTGATTCCAGTTTCGAATACACCGTGCGTAGAAGGATAAGTTATCATGTAAGCACACAAGTTTTCAGCATGCTTTTCAGCTTTTACTTTCAGGTCATCAAACTTCACATTACCTTTCTCATCGCAATCAACAATAACGACTTTCATACCAGCAACAGTTACAGAAGCAGGGTTGGTTCCGTGTGCCGAAGAAGGGATCAAAACAATATTTCTATGCCCTTCACCTCTTGATTTGTGGTACTCACGAATCACCATCAAACCGGTATACTCTCCTGCTGCACCCGAGTTAGGTTGCAAAGTACATCCTGCAAAGCCTGTAATTTCGGATAACCACTGTTCCAATTCGCTAATCAATTCGGTATAGCCATCCACTTGGTTTACTGGTACAAACGGATGAATTCCTCCAAATTCAGGCCAACTCATTGGTAACATTTCAACAGCTGCATTCAACTTCATGGTACAAGATCCCAACGAAATCATAGAAGTATTTAACGCAATATCTTTCTTTTCCAAGCTCGTAATATAACGCATCATTGCTGTTTCTGAACGATAGCGGTTAAAAACATCAAGAGTCAAGAAATCGCTAGTTCTTGAAAATTTGTTATCAAAGTAGATTTTTTCTTCCACTTCTTTGTCTTCCACTTCCTTATTTGCAGCTTTGGCAAAAATATGAAGAATAGTATTGATTTCATTTTTACTGATTTTTTCGTCAGAAGAAAAACCAATTGTATTTTCATTGATGTATCGAAGATTGATCTCAGCTTCTAAAGCAGATTTTCTGATATCCTCCACTGAAACTCCTTCCGGAACTATTACTTCCAACGTATCGAAAAAGTTCTGAACAGTCTGATGATAACCCAAAGCATTTAATCCTTCGGAAATCTCCCCTGCTGCTGCATGGATGTGTTTCGCTATTCTTCTTAAACCTTCGGCTCCATGATACACCCCATAAAAACCAGCCATTGTTGCCAATAAGGCCTGTGCAGTACAAATGTTTGAAGTTGCTTTTTCTCTCTTGATGTGCTGCTCGCGCGTTTGCAAAGCCATACGAACTGCATGATTTCCCTGCGCATCTTTTGTTACACCAATAATACGACCGGGCACGTTGCGTTTATAAGCTTCACGACAAGCAAGGTAAGCTGCGTGTGGACCACCATAACCCATTGGAATACCAAAACGTTGAGTTGTACCAACTACTATATCAGCTCCCCATTCTCCAGGAGGAGTTAAAAGTGCCAAACTCATTAAATCAGCAGCAACCGAAACCAAAGCATCAGCGGCATGAGCTTTTTCCACAAACTCCGCATAATCTTCAATACTACCATTTGCTGCAGGATATTGAAGAATAGCGCCAAATACATTCTCGTTAAACTCAAACGCATTAAAGTCTCCAATCACCAATTCAATTCCCAGAGGTGTAGCTCTTGTATTTAAAACATCAAGAGTTTGAGCAAAAATATTTTGATCTACAAACACCTGATTTGCACCTGCTTTTTTCTTTGCACGAGAACGAAGACCGTGCATCATATACATCGACTCTCCAACCGAAGTTGCTTCATCCAAAAGAGAACAGTTTGCCAATTCCATTTTGGTTAAATCCAAAACCATGGTTTGGAAGTTAAGCAGTGCCTCCAATCTACCTTGCGAAACCTCTGCCTGGTATGGAGTATACGGAGTGTACCAACCTGGATTCTCTAAAACATTTCTTTGAATTACAGCAGGAGTGATTGCATCGTAGTATCCTTGCCCAATAAATGTGCGAAACAATTTATTCTTGGCCGCAATTCCTTTAATCTTGGTAAAATACTCATACTCCGATAAAGCCTCGGGCAAATCCAATACTTTCTGCATTCTAATATCCGCAGGGATCGTTTCTTCAATAAGGGCATCAACAGAAGATGCGCCAACAGTTTCCAACATGGTCTTGATATCGCCGTTACGAGGACCGATGTGTCGTGAAACAAACTTTTCGCTTGCCATATTACTATTAATTAAGTTGTTGTTGTTGTTTAAAAATAAATTTGCTTGTAAAAGTAGCAAAAGATTTAATTTTTCATGGAGCTAATTTAGCTTTTCAATCACTGTTTTTTAACATTCTTTAAAAAGAATAACAAACAACTTAACTTTTTGTTTGCTAGATCAATACAAAGATGTGTTTTTAATATTTTATTGCAAATTTTCAAATCCAAATCGCAAAATTGTTTGTTGTGTCAAACTTATAATGATCAAAAACAAAAAGTCTCTTCAGCAAGAAGAGACTTTATATCTTTTAAGGGTAAATTATACAAGTATTATAATCCTTTCAAAAAAACATTGTTATTGCGTTCGTGACCTATTGTAGTTGAAGGTCCATGTCCAGGATAAACTTCAACTTCATCATCCAAAACCAGTAATTTATCCTTTATTCCTTCGATCAGTTGTTCGTAATTTCCATATGGAAGATCGGTTCTTCCGATACTCTCGCGGAATAAAACATCTCCTGCAATTAGAAATTTTTGTTCTTCATTATAAAAAACCACATGTCCTGGCGAATGTCCTGGCACATGCATTACTTTCAATTTTGAATTTCCAAATTCAATTACATCTCCATCTTCAATTGCTATCCCCATTGCAGGTGGTTCAACCACATTCTCTAATCCTAAACGAATAGCATAATTGGGAGCTTCAGCTAATAAAAATTCATCATCTTTATGAGCACAAGTCAACAAATTGAACTCATCTTTCATGAACTGATTTCCCAACACATGATCAATATGCAGGTGCGTATTCAATTGTTTCACCAACTTTATTCCCTTTCTCTTCACAAAATCGATCAACTTCTTTCCCTCTTCCTCGAAAAAAACACCGCAATCAATTAACACGGCCTCGCCTGTTTCATCATGTAAAATGTATGTATTTTCTTGCCAGTGATTAAACACCAATGTTTCTATTGTAATCATATGATAATTTTTAAGTAGCTCAAATTTACATTTATTTCAAACAACTAAAAAAACCAATTGCTAAAATCTCACCAATTCTGTTTCAAACCAAATTAAAAGTTTCCATTACTTCATAAATTGCCCCCTTTTTTCTTAGACTGCTTTCCATTAAAGCAAACTCCTCAACCAACAGTTCTTCGTCACACCAATTAGCAATCTCTTTCAACTTTTCTTTCGCTACTTCATGATTTTTAACTCAATGCTTTATTCTTCCAATAGTAAAATGTGAAGTAAATTTGTTATCAGCAAACTCCACGATATACTTTAACTACACAAAATTTTCATTTTTAAACCGTTAGATCATATTATCCGATTCAACATCTATCCACAATACTTTTTCCCTATTTTTAGAAGGAAATGCACCCAATGATTTTAGCTATATCCGAAAAAGGAGAAATTTTTTCGCCACAAGTTCTCAATCCATTTTTAATTAAAACGATTTTTCGAATATCGTTTGCTCCAATAAAGCCAAGCGTAATATGTAATCTTTTAAAATTTAAACATTTAACTCTCTCACCTTTTAATTCCAACCGAACTTATCGAAAAATCCCACGTATTTGATCGATAATAATTATCTTTATTGCTATGAAAATACGTTGTGTTTCCACTCGAAACTATCAATTATTGATTTGTAATGAGCAAATTATACAAATAATCTGCATCTAAATATTTAAAATCATACAATAATGAACTCAAAGAAAAAATTTGCAATCGTACTAGCTGGCTCTGGAGTTTACGATGGATCTGAAATTCATGAAGCTACTTTATCTCTATTCACAATTTCAAAAAACGGAGGTGAATATGAAATATTTGCACCAAACATCAATCAGTATCATGTAATAAACCATATTACTGGTGAAGAAATGGCTGAAAAAAGAAATGTGTTAGTTGAAGCTGCTCGCATTGCAAGAGGAAACATTAAAGATTTAAAGGAGTTTGATGCTAACAATTTCGATGCTATCCTTTTCCCTGGTGGATTTGGCGTGGCAAAGAACCTATGTACATTTGCATTTAAGGGTGCGGATTGTGATGTAAATCCAGATGTTGAAACAGCATTAAAAGCCATGCATGAGGCTGGAAAACCAATTGGTGCATTGTGCATTGCTCCTGCCCTAATTGCAAAAATACTTGGCAAGGTCGAAGTTACCATTGGACAGGATGCAGCAACTGCTGAAGCCATTACTTCACTTGGGGCTAAGCATATCAATACAAACCACGGTGAAATTGTTTTCGATAAAGAACATAAAATTGTTACCACTCCATGCTATATGCTCGATGCTACCATTGCTCAAATTGGTGAAGGAGCTGAAAATGTTGTAAAAACAATAATGGCCTTATAAAAGATATTTTAGCTGTTGGCTTTTAGGGATTAGCAGGAAGCCAACAGAACTAAATAATGCAACATCTCGATAAATGAAGAACAGAAACACCAAAGATCCTGGCGAAAATCACATCTACCCTTTTATCCTATCCAACTTTTTTGTATTTATAGGTATCTTTTTTAGTCTGAATTCGGCTTCAGAAGTAGCTATTCTCATGTATTCTTTGGCTATAAATCTGTTCATTCACTGGCTTGTATTTTATAGCTTTACAAAAAAGAAAATGGTTCATTTTTCGAAGTACTACAATAATTTAATGATCGGTATTTTTTGCATTTCTTCTGCTATCCCTGTTTTTATTTTAATGATGTCATTATTATTGGAATTCCCCATTCAGAATTGGATTCTTATAACCATTTCGCTCTTGCTAAGTTTTATTTTAAAATTTGGTTCATACAAATACTTTACATGGGAATCAGCAACAGAAAAATTAATCAACCAATACAGAATGAGTGTAGAACAAGAGCGTGAACAGAATTTTAAAATTGTAAAAACACATCTCGAAAGCAATCCTGAAAAATTCAAAGATTATTTGGTAAAATCACAGGTGTTTGATAAAAAGCTAGAAGAACTATTTTTATGAATAATCCCTATTTTTATTGTCCCCTGAGAAGCTTCACCTGCCCATTGGGTCAAAAAAAGTGATTAAATTTCATTTTTCACTCCTCCTCTGGATCAAATTTTAAACCAATTTGTAAAAAAAATACCCAATTACTGACTCAGAGAAGCAATTACTGTTTCAACTTGTTTTTAGAATGTAATAAACCTTTTTAATGATTTATGAAAATTAATTAATCTGGCGACGATGAAGAGGTTTTGGAGGGAGCAATTCTTTATTTTTCATCCTATCTAAGATTTCCTCTACCATCCAATCGTCTCCTAATGGATCGTAATGTGCCTTTAAGGATGTACCGAACATTGTAGCCACCGATTGCCAAAACACAGCCGTAAACGAACCTTTCAACTCTTTCAAGTGATGATAACTACTATTTCCTGTTTCTCGATCGACCAATTTCATCAGCAATTTTCCCTGCGATATCTTCAACTTCATTAAAGGCTTTTTGTATTCCTTCATCAGCCCTTTGTACTCTTTTCTAATCAATTTTCTACGTTCCTTTTTATTATCAATACTTTCCAATTGCTGATTTAAGCGATTAATGGTATGGTTGGCTTCTTCTGCATAAGGATACACGATTCTTACATTCTTAACTGTTCGCCAATATTTTCGAGTGCTTCGATAATACTTTCTTTTTCTTTTCTTGTATCTCTTTACAGTGATTTCATCGAGATTTACGTGTAAATTGGTATCGGCAAAAACAACTGTATCCTGAACACTATTTACTTTAACACGAGCATAGGATTTCGCATTTGATCTTGTCCCAAGCAACAAGCAAAAACATCCTAATAATAATATTTTTAAACCAATTGATCCTTTCACAATTCAAAGTTAAACTTTCTATCTTTAACAGGAAATTACCAAAACATCTTATCATGCAAAAATTCATTCCCTTATTTCTATTACTGGTTTCTTCAGTTATCGTTTCAGCACAAGACCGTATTACTGGTTTCAATTTTGCCACTCGCTCCGAAATCATTGCCCAACATGGCATGGCGTGTACCAGTCAACCATTGGCCACTCAAGTTGCACTTGATATTCTTAAATCGGGTGGAAACGCAGTTGATGCGGCCATTGCCGCCAATGCAACTTTAGGATTAATGGAACCAACAGGTTGTGGTATTGGTGGAGATATTTTTGTTATACTTTGGGATGCCAAAACCAAAAAGCTTTACGGCTTAAATGGTAGTGGCCGCTCACCAAAATCGCTCACGCTGGATTATTTAAAGACAAACACCAATGGCAAGATTCCAGCCTATGGACCTCTTCCGGTATCAGTTCCCGGCTGTGTTGATGGGTGGTTTGCCATTCACAAAAAGTTTGGCAAACTTGATATGCAAAAAATTTTAGATCCTGCCATAAAGTATGCAAAGGAAGGCTTTCCTGTGAGCGAAGTAATTGCTTACTACATGAATAGTTCTGCCAAAAGATTAAAAAAATATCCGGGCTTTACAGAAACTTACATGTCAAATGGCAAAATGCCTCAAAAAGGTGAAATATTTAAAAATCCATATTTAGCAGATACCTATGAGAAACTTGCCAAAGGAGGTCGCGATGCTTTTTATAAAGGGGATATCGCCAAAACCATCTCCAAATACATTAAAGAACAAGGTGGTTTTCTTTCTTACGAAGATTTGGCTTCTCATAAATCAGAATGGGTTGACCCAATATCAATTAACTACAGAGGATATTCGGTTTGGGAGTTGCCTCCAAACGGACAAGGAACCGCAGCATTACAAATCTTGAATATTTTAAAGTATTACGACATTGCTAAAATGGGATTTGGCTCAAGCGATTACATGCATACATTTATAGAAGCAAAAAAACTGGCTTTTGAGGATCGTGCCAAGTTTTATACCGATCCCGATTTTTCAGATATCCCAATAAAAGAACTCATATCTAACGAATATGCTTTAAAACGTAAGGAACTAATCGATTCTAACAAGACTAAACGAGAATATCCGGCAGGTGAATTGGAACAAGGTAATACGATTTACCTAACCATTGCAGATAAAGAAGGCAATATGGTTTCTCTTATTCAAAGCAATTATCGAGGTATGGGATCTGGAATGACTCCTCCTGGATTAGGTTTTGTATTGCAAGACAGAGGCGAGTTGTTTAGTTTAATAGAAGGACACGCCAATGTTTATGCTCCTGGTAAGCGCCCTTTCCATACGATTATTCCAGCATTTATATCAAAAAACGATAAGCCTTTCATCAGTTTTGGTTTAATGGGAGGAGCCATGCAACCACAAGGTCATGCTCAAATTGTAGTGAATCTTATTGATTTTAGAATGAACCTGCAAGAAGCAGGGGATGCACCACGAATTCGCCACGAAGGCTCTTCACAACCAACAGGAACAATGATGAAAGACGGAGGATGGGTAAATCTTGAATCAGGTATCCCCTATCAAAGTATTCGTGAACTAATGCAAAAAGGACATAGAGTAAAATATAGTGCTGGTGGTTTTGGTGGATATCAAGCCATCATGTTTGACGAGAAAAATGGGGTATATTACGGTGCTTCCGAATCGAGAAAAGATGGACAGGCTGCTGGTTACTAAACCTGATTAAAGCCATTCTATTTACATAAGTTCAATTCTTGATTGGATACCCCTATAACTGCTATTTCCATAGATTAATAGGCGTTTGGGGAGATTCTAAAAAACATGAAATTTACTTAAGACTATTTTTTGGGATACACTTAATTTTTACTTCTTTTGCAAATCACAAAATAATAACGACATAACAGATTGGGCATGACTAAGTATGTAGAATTAAATGTTAGATCGGAGATCGGTGAATTAGAGGGAGTAATCCTCCATACTCCGGGTGCAGAAGTCGAAAACATGACTCCTGAAAATGCCGAAAGAGCTCTTTACAGCGATATCCTGAATCTTGCTGTTGCCAGAGAGGAATACAAACAATTAAGCGGTGTGCTAAGTGAGATTGCACAAACCTACCAAGTAAAAGATCTTTTAGCTAATGTTCTTAAAAACGATAAGGCCAAAGAAGCAATTATTGATAAAATTTGCCTAATGGAGCCTCAGGTAGGTGTTAAAGGCAACACCTATTGTATTAAAGATTATTTGTTAGATCAGGATGCAAATGAATTGGCTATTCTTTTAATTGAAGGTGTACCGTTAAAACGCGATAATCTTACCAAATTCTTGAGCAAGGAGCGTTTTGCGATGCGTCCACTTCACAACTTCTTCTTCACCCGAGATGCATCCATGTCGGTTTTGAATGAAGTATTAATCGGTAAAATGGCCAATGGCGTTCGCGATCGTGAATCATTAATCATGCAATCAATTTTCGATTATACTCCAGGTTTTAATACCAAAACAGTGAATCCAACCGATAACCCATTGGTGCATCCTAACTGCATGATTGAAGGAGGTGATGTTTTGATTGCTCGTGATGACATCCTGATTATCGGTAACGGAACCAGAACCACAACTCAAGGTATCGACTTTATTCTTGCTCAGCTATTGTCACAAAAAGAAGAAAAACAACGTCATATCTTGGTACAGGAATTACCCAGTCAGCCAGAATCATTCATCCATCTTGACATGGTATTTACCCTGTTGGATGTTGACAAATGTATGGTTTACGAACCACTAATTATGCGTCCAAATAAATATCAAACCGTTCACATAACAATTCAAAACGGTAAAGTATTAGATATCCGTAGAGAAAATAACCTTCTTGAAGCTCTGAAAAAATTAGGCATGGATCTTAAACCTATTTTTTGTGGAGGCAATGGCGACCCTTGGAATCAGGAAAGAGAACAGTGGCATTCCGGAGCCAACTTCTTTGCGGTGGGTCCTGGCAAAGCAGTTGGATATGGAAGAAATATCCACACTATGGAAGCCATGAATAAAAATGGTTTTGAAATTCTGCGTGCAAAAGATATTATTCGCCATAAAGTTGAGCTTTGCAATTACGAAAAATATGTAATTACCATTGAAGGTTCAGAGCTACCTCGTGGTGGTGGTGGTGCACGATGTATGACAATGCCTGTGCGTCGTAAACCAACTAATTGGTAAGAAATTTTACAAAATACTATCTAAAGGAATTCTTTTCGGATTCCTTTTTTTTATTTTTGTCCCATAAAATAGCAACACACTAAATCAGGATGAGAAAACTAAAGAACAGTGAATTAGATCGTAAAAGCATAGAAGAATTTAAGGCATCAGATAAAACACCAATCATTATTGTATTAGATAATGTAAGAAGCTTAAACAATATCGGTTCAGTTTTCCGCACCTCCGATGCTCTATTAATTGAGGCTGTTTATTTGTGCGGTATTACTGCCACTCCTCCCCACCGAGAGCTACACAAAACTGCCCTGGGAGCCGAAGATTCCGTAAAGTGGAAGTATTTTAAGAACACCGAAGATGCAATTACTAAATTAATGGAGAATGGTTTCGAGGTCTACTCTGTTGAGCAAGCTGAAAATAGCATCTCTCTCGAAAATTTCGAAACCGATACATCTAAAAAATATGCTCTGATTTTTGGAAACGAGGTTAAAGGAGTACAACAAAAAATTGTTGATGCCTCTTACGGGTGTATTGAGATTCCTCAGTTTGGAACCAAACACTCCTTCAACATATCGGTAAGTTGCGGTATTGTTCTTTGGGATTTATTCTCTAAAATGAACAACCAAAAATCATCTAAACATTAAACTCTAAGGTAATAATCGTTCCGGGAAAAGCCATTTCATATTCTTTTGAGAAGGTTCTTTGTTTTACTTGTTTCCAAACTACGGTTCCTGACATGATTTGAATTTTACCCTGGTTTTGCTGTACAAACTGCCTAATTGTGTAAATTCCTATTCCTTTATGATTCTTTTTTGCTGTTGTACTACCATTTTGCACCGCCCACTCCATTGCCGCAATGGGGTGATTTATAGAGCTTAAATCGACAAATGTTTTTCCATTATTTACAATACTCACAAACAACTTTTTATTATAAACCGAGAAAAAATGTGCAACATAAACCTCACTGCAACCACTGTGGACAAAAGCATTTCTAAATACTTCTGCAACGCAAAGTTGAATCGCCATTTTTAAATGCTGATTTAAGCTTATGTCTGATCGTTCCGGAAAAATCTTTGTCTCCAGATATTTCGACAAAGCTTCTTCGTTTGAACTTGCGAAGTTCTGACACTTAATTAAGTGTTTCCAAAGGTTATTTTTGGCCGCTCCATTATATAGTTTTTTGGTATTAAATAAATTGGCTATTGGCTCTTGAATATTAATTAAACGTAGTTTGTTATTCTTATTTTCTAAACTAGCTATTAAGCAACCCAATACAGAAAATAAGTTAGATTCGATAACTTTTGTTTCCTCAAAGTTAAAAATAACCAGCTCGTGGTAACACTTTTTAGTACATTGAAATAGATCGGTAAAAAATACAAGCCCTTGAAAATTGTTTGTAAGTTTCTGTGGAATTAAAATCTCCATCTTATTCTATAATTTAATCCTTAAAATGATAGGATTGTCTAAGATAAAAAATCACATCATATTTTTAAAGTTCTAAAAATAAAAAAGCGACCCAAAACAGGATCGCTTTTCAATATATTTTGTATTTACCAATTATTCAACAATTGCTTTGAATTTAGCATCTTCGAATAATTTAGCAAATTCCATGTCAGTCTTTGCTACTGATTTTAAAGAAGCATCTTTCGCTATAGCAGTTTCAAGATTAGTGAAAACCAAGTTATTGTTATTGGTTCTTGCACCTACAACAGCTTTTAGGTAGTAAACCATTGCAGCATCTTTAGTATTAGCATTTAATTTTTCAAGAGCTACATTGTTTTTACCAGCCAAGATGTTAGCTAAAGCAGAATTAACCGATGAACAATCACCAAAATGCTTAACTGCAGCATTGTAATCCGCTTTCATAATAGCAACAATACCTTGATTGTAGTTAACTTCTATACCTGCACCTGTTGCAGCACCGAAAAGAACTTCTGCTTCGGCAACTTTACCGTTAACCAACTCCACAGCACCTAAGTTGTTTTTAACAACTGGGTTGTTAGCAGAAAGTTGATCAGCTTTTTCGAAGTTAGATTTGGCATCAGCAACTTTACCCATACCGAATAAAATCATACCAGCATCGTTATAAGCTCTCCAGTCTTTTGAGAATTGCTTTTTAGCAGATTCGTAAATTTTCAATTTATCATTTGCAGACTCAACTAAAGTAGCAGAATACAATAACTCTTCCACGTTCAATTCTGCTGGTTTGTTCATACCAAGATCTTTCAATTCAGCGTCAGACTTACCAATTAGGTCAACATTAACAGTAAATTTAGCTCTTCTTAATTTAGGAAGTACTTCTTTTTTAACATCGTCGAAAGCAGCAGAAATATTTCTGATTTCTTTTTCACGTACTTCAGGGTCTGAATACATAGAAAGAACACGAAGAATTAATTCTTTATCCTGTATGTTTGAAGCTTTCATTAACTTTTGGAATCCTTCCCAGTCTTCCGGAGTAACTTTAGACTTGAAGAAATCTTCGGCAGCATACTCAGTCATCTTCGCTCTCTTCATTTCTTTCTTGATATACTTAGAAGAAGAAACTTCACGTTTACCAGCTAATTTTTCATTCCAGCCTTGCTTTCCATCAGGTGATGCATAAGCAGCTACTTCTACTCCTTTGTATTCTTTCTTTTCATCAGCCTTAACTGCATCCAAGTAGGACTTAAGAGCTTTCACATCTTCAGCTTTCATTTCCGACCAACGAACTTGTGAACTGTTGATTAGGTAGTGAAGATCAGCTTCTTGAGTTTCCGGAATAATTCTTTGGAATTCATCCTTACCAATAATGTTCATTGGATTATTCTGTACCAAAGTAGCAGTAGCAACTACACCGTCTGCAATTTTATAAGGATCAAATTCAACCGATTGCTCACCTTTGCTAGCAGTCATTCTAACCTCAAGATCAGAAATTCTCATTGCTTGTTCGTAAGGAACTTTACCTGTGTAGGTAATCGTTTTTCCAGTTTCAAAAGGAACTACAGTATTGTTTCCTTGAACTTTCTCGCCTTGTAAAGTCTTAGATGGGAAAGCTTTTTCACCACCTTCGAATTTCAATACAGGAGTTGCAACAACTGTGGCATTCTTATTAAAATATCCACCTGGGATGTTAACAACAACTTTTACATCAACCATGTCAGCATGCGCTTCCAAAACTTCAGGAGTCACCTGATACTTGATATCGCTTGCTTCTTTCTTCATCTTATTAAGACCAGCACAGCTTGTAAGTACTAATCCTGCTAAAGCCAAAGAAGCTAAGGAAATAACCTTTGATCTTTTCATAACAACTACTTAATTATTTTAACTTTTAAATTATATTCTAGTTCGAAAACAAATTTAAGAAAATTTTATGCAAATAGAATTTATTCGGTCTTTTTATTTGAGTTTTCAAGGCTTTCAGAGAATTATTCTATTCAAACCACAACCACATGCCGAATTAAACATAGCCTCGGTAATCTTTTTATAATCACAATCTTGGTTAACGAAGTCGACATCATTGGTATCAATCACTAAAAGCTTAAGATCGTGTTGCTGCTTAAAAAACTCAAAATAACTGTCTTGAATTTTGAGTAAATAGTCTGCTGTAATCTTTTGCTCATAATCACGTCCTCTTTTTTTAATATTCCCCAATAGTTTGTCAATGCTAGAATGCAGATAAACATACAAGTCGGGCTTAGGAAGAGAATTGTAAATAATATGAAAAAACTGACGATACAGCATGTACTCATCATCTTTTAGCGTTTGCTTCGAAAATATCAAAGACTTCATGAAATAATAATCCGCTATGGTAAATGATTTAAATAAATCAGGTTCACTCAATTCTTTTTTTAACTGATTGTATCGATCAGCCAAAAACGACATCTCCAATGGGAATGAGTATTTTTCTGGATCTCTATAAAATTTAGGCAAAAATGGATTTTCGGCAAATTGCTCTAATATCAGTTTTGCATTGAAATCCTCTGATAATTTATGTGAAAGAGTTGTTTTTCCGACTCCAATATTGCCTTCAATTACGATAAAATTATAATCCATTAGAAATGTTTTTGCGTTTTTGGAGCCATAAAAGTAAAAAATGAATGGCAATTTCAGTCTTTAAAAAAAGAAAAACTAATGCCAATTATGAATCAAAATGATTCAAATTGAATTACCCCTTGTTCATTGTTAACATTTTGGATCTGTATATGATTTTTTATTCATATGTCAGGTGGAAGCGACAAGATCACAATAATCATTAGGATGTATGTTTGATAATTATTTTAATCATGCTTGTTTCAAACTTTTTCTTTTTAAGTGATTGATAAAATACCTCTACAATTGCTTACCCTTTCTTTTGTATTCTTTATCTTTTCGATTTCCCAATACATTTCCAACAATCATCCCAACACCAGCACAAAGAAAGAATATGGCAGGATTAAAACTGTAAAACAACCCATAAGTCAGGAATAACCCAAAAACAACACCACCCAGTGTATAAATAGTCGAATAGGTATAGGTAAAATGATGAATCTGATAAACACCATGTTTGGTTTTTAAATGATTTAGAATTTTTTCTACCCTTTTTTCATATTCGCTCCGGTTCACACCAGATTGATTAATCAAGCGATCTAATTCATCGATAATACACTCCAATTCAACTTTAGCATATTTACATTCTAAGCAAGCTCTTTGTTGATCCAACAATTTGGCAATTCGTTTTAATTTTCCAATCTGATAAAATCTGTAATCCTTTACAGATAAATATTTCTCAGCCTGTCGATCAATCTTTATAGAGATCTCTTCTACCCAATTATTTTCCATGACTTCCTTTATATTATGCCTCTAAAATAGGTAAAGTAGAATCAAAAAAAAATCCCGGGAATGTTTCCCCGGGATCAAGAATCAAAATATATGGATTATTTTTTCTCTTCTTTTTTCTTTCTTTCAGGCTTTGGTAATAGTACTTTTCTCGATAGCTTTAGTTTACCTGATTTAGAATCGATATCAATCAACTTCACTTCCACTTCCTGACCTTCTTTTAATACTTCATCAACTGTTTGAAGTCTTCTATGTTCAATTTCAGAAATATGAAGTAATCCATCCTTACCTGGAAGGATTTCGATAAACGCACCAAAAGTTACAATTGATTTTACTTTCCCTTTATAAATTTCACCTACCTCAGGAACAGCTACAATTCCTTTTACTCTTCCTACTGCAGCATCAATTGCTTCTTTGTTATCAGCCGAAATATCTACAATTCCTTTGCCATCTACTTCTTCAATCACGATAACAGCACCTGTAACTTCTTGAATTTCCTGTATGATTTTTCCTCCAGGACCGATCACTGCACCAATCATATCTTTAGGAATCTCCATTGAAACGATACGTGGAGCATGAGGCTTCAAGTCTTCTCTAGGTTCTTCAATTGTTTCACTGATCTTATCTAAGATATGAAGACGGCCTTGACGCGCTTGTTCAAGAGCTTGAGCCAATACTTCATATGGAAGTCCATCTACTTTGATATCCATCTGAGTAGCGGTAATACCATCTCTTGTGCCAGTTACTTTAAAGTCCATATCACCTAAGTGATCTTCATCTCCTAAGATATCCGAAAGTACAGCATATTTCTCAGCACCTGCAGTCGAGATTAATCCCATTGCAATACCAGTTACCGGTTTCTTAATTTGGATACCTGCATCCATTAATGCTAATGTTCCAGCACAAACAGTTGCCATTGATGAAGAACCATTCGATTCCAAAATATCAGATACAACTCGAATGGCATAAGGAGAATCAGCTGGAATCATTCCTTTTAATGCACGATAAGCCAAGTTACCATGACCAACTTCACGACGACTAATACCGCGTGAAGCACGAGCATCACCAGTTGAGAATGGTGGGAAGTTATAGTGTAGAACAAATTTCTCTTTACCTTGATACAATACATCATCAACAATCTTTTCGTCAAGTTTAGTACCTAAAGTAACAGATGTTAATGATTGAGTTTCACCACGAGTAAACACAGCAGAACCGTGTGCACCTGGAAGATAATCAATCTCCGACCAGATTGGTCGAATCTCATTGGTCTTACGACCATCCAAACGCAATCTGTCTTCCAATACCATATTTCGAACCGCTTCTTTCTCCACATCATGGTAGTAACGGCCAATTAAAGTCATATTAATTTCTGCTTCCTCTTTTCCTTCAGAATACTCAGTAACAAATTCTTCCTTAACAGCAGCAAAATCCTCAGCACGTTGGTGCTTGTTTGTATTCTTACGACGAGCCACTTCTAAAACTTTGTCGTAAGTTTTGTCGATGATTAACTGACGTAATTCTTCGTCATTTTCTTCATGACAATATTCTCTCTTTTCTGTTTTTTCCAGTAACTCAGTCAATTCGATCTGAGCATGGCATTGAATTTTAATGGCATCATGAGCAATTTTGATCGCTTCTAGCATTTCTGCCTCCGAAACTTCTTCCATCTCACCTTCCACCATCATAATATTTTCCATTGTAGCAGCTACAACCATATCAAGATCTGCCGCTTCTAATTCTGTACGAGTTGGGTTAATTTTAAACTCACCATCAACTCTGGCAACGCGTACTTCTGAAATTGGTTCCATGAAAGGAATATCAGAAACTGCAAGGGCTGCGGATGCAGCCAAGCCTGCCAATGCGTCAGGCATTGTTTCGTTATCAGCCGAAATTAAGTTAATGGATACAAAGGTTTCTGCATGATAATCCTCTGGGAATAATGGACGTAAAGCTCGGTCTACGAGGCGGGAAACTAAAATTTCATAGTCGGAAGGTCTACCTTCTCTTTTCATGAATCCACCTGGGAAACGACCTAATGCACTAAACTTTTCTTTGTAATCAACAGACAAAGGCATAAAGTCAACATCAGGCTTTGCGTCCTTAGCGGATACTACTGTTGCCAACAACATGGTCTTACCCATTTTTACTACTACAGATCCATCGGCTTGTTTCGCCAATTTCCCTGTTTCAATTGTGATGGACCTTCCATCACCTAATTCAATTATTTTTTCGATCACTTTCATCTTTTGTAGTTTATTTCAAACTTCTTTTTGGATAAGCAACAAGGTGTCGCCAATATATAAAAAAGCAATCCCGATTGCTCGGGATTGCTTTAATATGATATTATTTACGAATATTTAAAGCTTTAATGATAGCTCTGTATCTTTCAATATCTTTTGCTTTTAAGTAATCAAGAAGGTTTCTTCTTTTTCCTACTAGCAATTGCAGTGCACGTTGGGTACTGTAATCTTTTCTGTTGTTTTTTAAGTGCTCAGTTAAGTGAGCGATACGGTAAGAAAACAAGGCAATCTGAGATTCTGCAGTCCCAGTGTCTTTGTTAGACTTCCCGTACTTTTCGAAAAGCTCTTGCTTTTTCTCTGCTGATAAATACATAATTCTTATTTTAAAATTTAATTTGATATAAAATGATTGCTTTTTACAATCAATCTGCAAAAATAACTAATATTTTCTACTAAACAACTTATTGACTCAAAAACATTATACGATTTCTTACCAATATTCAGTGTAAGTAATTGTATATTTTCATATTTAACCCCTTGATTAATTCCGAATTGTTGATGCTTCTTTATAATACCCTGCACTGCGGTATTCCAATACCTCGCACCGGGTTAGTCTAACACCTCATATCACGGATCAAGCGGAAAACTTGTGGGGCGTGTATATTTCATGCATAAATTTTGGAAAGTCTGAATAGGAAAAATTCAACTTCTCTCACACCTCTAAAAGCAGTTCTGAAGGCCTTAATTTTAGCATTAAAAGATTCAGCAGAAGCATTTGTACTTCTATTTTCAAAATAGTTCAAGATCCCGACCTAGTGTGTTTTAATGGAGTTTGATACTATCCGAAAGGATTTCATTCCCGTCTTTTCAACCTGGTCATACCATTTGGCCAACTTGGCATATGCTACACCTTTGTCCTTGGTTTTTGAAAATATATTTTTCAAGGCTTGACTTAAATCATAAGCTTGCTTCAATTTAGGATACTTTTCAAATAGAATACTGGCTCTGAAGCTTTGAGAGTCACTCCATTTGTTGGGAGATTTGAATAATAGAAATCGACTACGAACTAACAACTGTTTTAAAGTATCTCCATTGGCAAGTAGTGTGCTTTGATAAGGAATTCCCTTTGTTTTAGCAGATTTTATCTCTTTATTTTCCTTATCAATAGCTTTCCATCTGTAATCGATTCTTAATTCCTGAACAGCATCATTGGCTAGCTTTTGAACATGAAATCGGTCAATAACCAGCACAGCTTTTGGAAAGCACCTACGTACTACTTTATTCATTGATGCAGCCATATCCAGAGTAATTTCTTTCACCGAACATCGCTTTTCCCATGGAATTTTGTGCAATACTTTTATGATATTGGACGACTCTGTGCCTTTAATCATGGCAACCAGGCAAGCTTTCTTGCCTTTAGCTGCTTTGTTGGTTACAATGGTGTAAAGCTCTCCATTAGAAAGCGAGGTTTCATCGATACTTAAATGCCTGCCAAAGTTTTTAGCAAACAGAATCCAATCTTTTGCATGATCTTTTTGTGCCCAGTTTTGATAACTGCTTAAATGATTCTTATACTGATGCTGTAAATGTTTTCCATCAAGATGATAGTAATCACCAAGACTTTTACAGCTCACAGGTTTAGATTCCAAATGCTCCTTTTAAAAAAGACGCGAACCCTTTGGTTAGTCGCGTTCAATGTCATTAAGTTAAGGTCACTTCACAATGCATTGCGTTGGTTTTTAGTGACCTTTGGTTTAACTCTATTTCTGTATTTATCCTTATGCCTTTCAAAACTTCGATTGGGTCTTATTGGAATCAGATGCTTTCTGAAAATATCTTTAAGTTCTGAAAAAACGGTGTCTATATCTTTGTTTGAAAGAAACAATTCTACAATTCGATCTTTCAAGAATCCATAGGATAAATTACTGTTTACTTTGTATTTATACTTTGTTGTTTGATTTTCCTGTAATTCATCATTCAATTCTGTTACCATCAGAGTTTGAATATTTGAGATGAATAGAGCTGCATAAAAATCTTGCAGAATGCACTGATTTGAATAACCTGAAAACAATTCTACTTTTATCTTATTCTTTAATTCATCATAGAAATTTTCTACTCCCCATCGTTTAAAATACAAAT
This sequence comes from Marinifilum sp., assembly GCF_965230805.1. Classification (NCBI taxonomy): domain Bacteria; kingdom Pseudomonadati; phylum Bacteroidota; class Bacteroidia; order Marinilabiliales; family Marinifilaceae; genus Marinifilum; species Marinifilum sp. The sequence continues at coordinate 1,494,642 of NZ_OZ246019.1, forward strand.
CCTTGAAAATTCCCGTAGGATAGTTTTTACTGCATAATAAAGTTGTCATTAACAGTTCTGTTGTTCCATCAGCGAGATCTACTCTAATTAAGCGTACTTTTATCGAATCATTTTTGGAGTAAGTTTTATTCTTTAACGATACATTTTTGCCCGGCTTCATATCAATGATGCTTGAATATTTACCACTTGCAATAAACTTTTGTGTTGCAGCATTAAAGCTAATTTTTGCTCGGATTAAACAATCAATTTCTAATTGTAAGTGTTCATAAATCAAATCGAAAGAAGGATATCCTCTATCATAAATAACCAAATCATTGCTTTGAGTAGTTTGTAAATGGTCTATTGCTAATGATTTTTCGCCTGTCGACAAAGCTCCTAACTTTCCATCAATCACGTAATTGTTTAGTACGTCATATAAAACAGACAATCGGGCTTGAGCCACAGTTGTTTTGGTTTGATTTTTTGTAGCGCCATAAATGGATCTTAACTCTTTTGTATCAGGCAAAGATATTCTGGTTCCATCAACAGCTAATAACCGAAAGCCTTTCCAGAGTTTTACAGACTCATCATTATCGGTATAAAATTCATGAGTTAACACCTGAGAAAGTTCCTTAAAAACACGAGGATCAATTTTCTTTCGGCTCTGCACAAAGGCACTTTTCGAAAATGATCTTATATTGATATTCTTAACGAAACTATAAATCTCTATGGCAAGACTTTTTCTTAAAAAATTCATCATGAAGACTAATGTGGTTGAGAATGTTAAGACTCTATCTCGGGTAAAATCCTTTTCATTCATTCGAAACTGAAACTTTAATTGTTCCGAAAATAAATGTTCTCGTATTTTTTCTACAATAAATTTAGTAGTTTTTTTTCATCATAATAACTCTCTGAATACTATATAAATATAGCAAAAAAATGCCTAAAAACCTTGCTATTTATGCTGTTATTCAGCATTTTACATCCTTAACTTAATGACATTGTAGTCGCGTTCCCGAGGCAACCAATTGCCAATCTCTGCTTACAATCTTTCCAGTGCTGTGATTTAACCAGCGACGACGCTTTAAATGAAGTAATAATGCTTTATCTAGCAGAGGAAAGTCCTGAACCGTAACAGCTGGAGAGAAACCCTTGGATTCTAATTTATCCTGAGAATATTCCGAAGGAGGTAGGTTGCGTTCTTCTAAATGAACATTAACAGCCTCTCCATCAAGTATGATGTTGGCGATAATAAAATAATCCAGTACTCCTTCGGGAAGAAATAAACGAACTAGTTGTTCGTAATTTTCCTGATCAGTCATCTTTTACGTTTCAATTTTGCTGGCACAAAGATGTATGTTTTCAATCTTACCCACAAGTTTTCTACTTGATCCCATATCACCACATTAGCGTGCCTAAGTTTAATGCAAAAAAAAAGAGTCTCATTCCATCAGGAATAAGACTCTTTAAAGATTGGCATCGACCTACTCTCCCACATCTCTGCAGTACCATCGGCGCTAACGGGCTTAACTTCTCTGTTCGGAATGGGAAGAGGTGGAACCCCGTCGCTGTAAACACCTAAAATCGTTGTTGACTTTTCATTGTTAATCATCTTTTTTGTGATTAACCGTCAATCTAATATCATAGACATATTGAAAATAAAGTAAAAATAACCGCCGTTCGATTCAGCGATTGACCCCGCCACTCAGAAGCTTTCGGGTAATTAGTATTGCTCGACTTTGATGTTACCACCTTTACATCTGCAACCTATCAACGTTATCGTCTCTAACGACCCTTAAAGGAAATCTCATCTTGAGGTAGGCTTCGTGCTTAGATGCTTTCAGCACTTATCCCTGCCCAACGTAGCTACTCTGCTATGCAGCTGGCGCCACAACAGATACACCAGAGGTTAGTCCAACCCGGTCCTCTCGTACTAGAGTCAGATCCTCGCAAATTTCCAACGCCCACAACAGATAGGGACCGAACTGTCTCACGACGTTCTGAACCCAGCTCGCGTGCCACTTTAATGGGCGAACAGCCCAACCCTTGGGACCTTCTCCAGCCCCAGGATGTGACGAGCCGACATCGAGGTGCCAAACCGCTCCGTCGATATGAGCTCTTGGGAGCGATCAGCCTGTTATCCCCGGAGTACCTTTTATCCTTTGAGCGATGGCCCTTCCATACGGAACCACCGGATCACTATGCTCTACTTTCGTACCTGATCGACCTGTTTGTCTCACAGTCAAGCACCCTTGTGCCATTGCACTCTTCACACGATTACCAAACGTATTGAGGGTACCTTTAGAAGCCTCCGTTACTCTTTTGGAGGCGACCACCCCAGTCAAACTACCCACCACACACTGTCCGTCGTTAGACGTTAGACTTCAGATAAGCAAAGGGACGTATTTCAAGGATGACTCCAGAACCCCTGGCGAGGCCCCTTCATAGTCTCCGTCCTATCCTACACATCACTTACCCAAAATCAATGTGAAGCTGCAGTAAAGGTTCACGGGGTCTTTCCGTCCCGTTGCGGGTAATCGGCATCTTCACCGATACTACAATTTCACCGAGCTCATGGCTGAGACAGTGCCCAGATCGTTACACCATTCGTGCAGGTCGGAACTTACCCGACAAGGAATTTCGCTACCTTAGGACCGTTATAGTTACGGCCGCCGTTTACTGGGGCTTCATTTCAGATCTTCGCCGAAGCTAAACCCTCCACTTAACCTTCCAGCACCGGGCAGGTGTCAGGCCTTATACGTCATCTTTCGATTTTGCAAAGCCATGTGTTTTTGGTAAACAGTCGCCTGGGCCATTTCACTGCGGCCTCCCGAAGGAGGCGTCCTTTCTCCCGAAGTTACAGGACCATTTTGCCGAGTTCCTTAGCCATGAATCACTCGAGCGCCTTAGTATTTTCTACTTGACTACGTGTGTCCGTTTGTGGTACGGGTTTCTATTACCTGATGCTTAGAGGTTTTTCTTGGAAGTAAAATTACACGCACTATCAGCGCTGCCGTAGCATTGCTGTACTATCAGATTTCAGCTCAAAGACCGGATTTACCTGGCCCTCTCATAGCATACGTCATTCAACGAACTATTCCGTCAGTTCGCGGCATTGTCATCTCTTCGTCACCCCATCGCAGTAATAGAAAGTACCGGAATATTAACCGGTTGTCCATCGAGTTCGCCCTTCGGCTACCCCTTAGGTCCCGACTTACCCTGATCCGATTAGCGTTGATCAGGAATCCTTAGTCTATTGGCGTGCGGGTTTCTCGCCCGCATTATCGTTACTTATGCCTACATTTGCTTTTCTAAAAGCTCCACAATACATTACCATACTGCTTCTGCGCCGTTAGAATGCTCCCCTACCAGTTAGAATAAATTCTAAATCCATAGCTTCGGTGGTATGTTTATGCCCGATTATCATCCACGCAAGATCGCTCGACTAGTGAGCTGTTACGCACTCTTTAAATGAATGGCTGCTTCCAAGCCAACATCCTAGCTGTCTAAGCAATCTCACCTCGTTTGTTCAACTTAACATACACTTGGGGACCTTAGCTGATGGTCCGGGTTCTTTCCCTCTCGTCTGTGGACCTTAGCACCCACAGGCTCACTGCCAGATATAAGTTATAGCATTCGGAGTTTGTCTGGATTTGATAGGCGGCGAAGCCCTCGCATCCAATCAGTAGCTCTACCTCTATAACTCTCGACTCTGACGCTGCACCTAAATGCATTTCGGGGAGTACGAGCTATTTCTCAGTTTGATTGGCCTTTCACCCCTACCCACAGTTCATCCGAACACTTTTCAACGTGTGACGGTTGGGCCCTCCACTCTGGTTTAACAGAGCTTCAGCCTGACCATGGGTAGATCACCAAGTTTCGCGTCTACCCCCACTAACTTTACGCCCTGTTCAGACTCGCTTTCGCTTCGACTTCGCACCTGAAGTGCTTAATCTCGCTAGTGAGGAGTAACTCGTAGGCTCATTATGCAAAAGGCACGCAGTCACACCATAAAGGTGCTCCTACCGCTTGTAGGCGTACGGTTTCAGGTACTCTTTCACTCCTCTGTTCGAGGTGCTTTTCACCTTTCCCTCACGGTACTTGTTCGCTATCGGTCTCTCAGGAGTATTTAGCCTTACCAGATGGTCCTGGCTGATTCACACAGAATTCCTCGTGTTCCGCGCTACTCAGGATACTACTAGAATTACTTCGCTTACGTGTACGAGACTATCACTCTCTTTGGCTTGTCTTTCCAAACAATTCCACTTCACTTAGTTCTTCATATTGCAGTCCTACAACCCTGACATTGCCGAAACAATATCAGTTTGGGCTAATCCCCGTTCGATCGCCACTACTAGGGGAATCACTTTTGTTTTCTTCTCCTCCGGGTACTTAGATGTTTCAGTTCTCCGGGTTTGCCTCCTTTTCAGGATACTCATTGCTGAGTGGGTTGCCCCATTCGGAAATCTACGGATCAAAGGTTATTTGCACCTCACCATAGCTTATCGCAGCTTATCACGTCCTTCTTCGCCTCTGAGAGCCCAGGCATCCGCCATACGCCCTTAATTACTTCTTTTTGTGCCAATAAAAGTATTAAACTTTCATCTCGAAATCAATCGTTGTTTCTTTACTTTGGTTACTTCTACTTTACTACTTTCAATATGTCAAAGAACTTTTAAAATACACCATTTTGTATCTTTCGTGGAGAATATCGGAGTCGAACCGATGACCTCTTGCGTGCAAGGCAAGCGCTCTAGCCAGCTGAGCTAATCCCCCATATTACGTTTCACTTATTTAATTAATAATGAATATTGTGTAATTAATAATTACAACAGCTTTCCATTGTTAATTATTAATTGATAATTATTAATTAAACCTGTAGTCCTGCGCAGATTTGAACTGCGGACCCCTACATTATCAGTGTAGTGCTCTAACCAACTGAGCTACAGGACTAAATTAATAATCCATATGCTAGCGGTTAATCACCCTAACGCTATGGGTTATGGTATATTAAAATGAAAACAAGTAAAAAGTCAGGCAAAACAGAACAATACTCTGTCTTATCACCATAAACATTTTGTCGATATCCTGAATCTCCAGAAAGGAGGTGTTCCAGCCACACCTTCCGGTACGGCTACCTTGTTACGACTTAGCCCCAGTTACCAATTTTACCCTAGGTCGATCCTTAACGGTTACGAACTTCAGGTCCCCTCGGCTTCCATGGCTTGACGGGCGGTGTGTACAAGGCCCGGGAACGTATTCACCGTATCATTGCTGATATACGATTACTAGCGAATCCAACTTCACGGAGTCGAGTTGCAGACTCCGATCCGAACTGAGACCAGCTTTTGAGATTAGCATCCTGTCACCAGGTAGCTGCCCTTTGTACTGGCCATTGTAACACGTGTGTAGCCCTGGACGTAAGGGCCGTGCTGATTTGACGTCATCCCCACCTTCCTCTCACCTTACGGTGGCAGTCTCGCTAGAGTCCTCAGCATTACCTGATAGCAACTAACGATAGGGGTTGCGCTCGTTATGGGACTTAACCCGACACCTCACGGCACGAGCTGACGACAACCATGCAGCACCTTGTAATTTGCTCCGAAGAGAAGATCCGTTTCCAGATCAGTCAAACTGCATTTAAGCCCAGGTAAGGTTCCTCGCGTATCATCGAATTAAACCACATGTTCCTCCGCTTGTGCGGGCCCCCGTCAATTCCTTTGAGTTTCATTGTTGCCAACGTACTCCCCAGGTGGATTACTTAATGCTTTCGCTCAGTCGCGCACGGTGTATCGCGCACAACGAGTAATCATCGTTTACGGCGTGGACTACCAGGGTATCTAATCCTGTTCGCTCCCCACGCTTTCGTCCATCAGCGTCAATATCAGTTTAGTGAGCTGCCTTCGCAATCGGTGTTCTACGTTATATCTATGCATTTCACCGCTACATAACGTATTCCGCCCACCTCAACTAAATTCAAGACCTGCAGTATCAATGGCAGTTTCACAGTTGAGCTGTGAGATTTCACCACTGACTTACAAGCCCGCCTACGGACCCTTTAAACCCAATAAATCCGGATAACGCTCGAATCCTCCGTATTACCGCGGCTGCTGGCACGGAGTTAGCCGATCCTTATTCATACGGTACATTCAAACACCTACTCGTAGATGCAATTATTCCCGTAAAAAAGCAGTTTACAACCCATAGGGCAGTCATCCTGCACGCGACATGGCTGGTTCAGGCTTGCGCCCATTGACCAATATTCCTCACTGCTGCCTCCCGTAGGAGTCTGGTCCGTGTCTCAGTACCAGTGTGGGGGACTATCCTCTCAGACCCCCTAAACATCATCGCCTTGGTAAGCCCTTACCTTACCAACTAGCTAATGTTACGCATGCCCATCTTGTACCCCAAAAAGGTTTAAATCATCTCCCATGCGAAATATGATTGTTATGCGGTATTAATCCGGATTTCTCCGGGCTATCCCCCTGTACAAGGAAGGTTGCATACGCGTTACTCACCCGTGCGCCGGTCGTCATCTACTGCAAGCAGTAATGTTACCCCTCGACTTGCATGTGTTAGGCCTGTCGCTAGCGTTCATCCTGAGCCAGGATCAAACTCTTCGTTGTATAAAAGTTTTTATAAATTCTGTCTCATTCAGATTATCAAAGTTTAATGGTAATTTTTTATTGACAAGGTTGTATTCTTGTTTTTACCTAACTTCTTGTTTTCAATATTTTCAAAGAACGTTCCGTTCTGCTTTTTCCTTCTAAACCTCCTGAAAAATCAGGCGGAAAAGCGAGTGCAAAGATAAATAAAACTTTCTCCTAAATCCAAATAAAATTTGGAATATTTTTGAAGTTTTTTTTACCCGATGCGACCTCCATCAGATCAACACCTCACTCACAAAACTTTTTTTTAAACTCCCCTCGTTTGAGAAGCGGCTGCAAAGATAAATACTTTTAATTTATAATTGCAAATGTTTTTTTAACTTTTTTTTCCGAGCCTCATCCCTCTCCAAAGCCTCATAGATACTAGTGCTCCAAAGAATTAGCTCTTATCAAAAGCGGCTGCAAAGATAAACGTTTTATTTTTACAATTCCAAATCTTTTTCAAAAAAAATCTAAAACTTTTCAAAATTGTAATTGCTATCTAATATGTTATCGTGGATAAACCACTCCAAAATCCCTCAAGAATTACTCTAACGCCTTACCCTTGTAAAGCGGCTGCAAAGATAACGCATCATTTTCCAATATTCCAAATCGACTTTTCCAAACTTTTTCTTAACACCAAGCTAACATCCTGATAACCCGAAAGAAAAAAATTAGAAAAATTTTCAACGAATGTGTTTTTTACTCTTTTAAAATGTCTATTCGATCATTTTCCAATTATAAGCATCCACAATGCTCCGGTAGGGATAGTAGCGGCATCCATTTTTTAATTCTTAGAAAAAAGATAGAGCGGATAGCCCGACCCGAAGGGAACCGGCATAATAAATATTGGCTTTTCACTCTTTTTAACAAATGGAAATGACAGTTTTATTACAGATATACTATCTTCGTGCAGATAAATTGTTTTACACTTTAATTCTCTGAAGGTGACAGATAGACTTGTTATTATTCCAACCTACAATGAAAAAGAAAATATTGAGGCCATTGTTAGGAAAGTATTTTCGCTGGAAACGGCATTCGATATCCTAATCATTGAGGATAATTCTCCTGATGGAACGGCGGATATTGCGAAAAGCTTGCAAAAGGAGTTTTCACAATTGCACATGATTGAGCGCAAAGGAAAACTTGGCTTGGGTACTGCTTATATTACTGGTTTTAAATGGGCTATTGCAAACAATTATGAATACATATTTGAAATGGATGCTGATTTTTCGCACAATCCGGAAGATTTGATCCGTTTATATGAAGCGTGTGCAAAACAAGGTGGAGATATGGCAATCGGTTCGCGATATGTTTCTGGTGTAAATGTTGTAAATTGGCCCATGGGTAGAGTTTTGATGTCGTATTTTGCATCGAAATATGTACGGTTGATTACCGGGATGAAGATTCACGATTCAACTGCCGGCTTTAAATGCTATACCAAAAAAGTACTGGAAACCATCAATCTGGACAAGATTCGATTTAAGGGATATGCTTTTCAGATTGAAATGAAATTTACAAGTTGGAAATTTGGCTTTAACATTATTGAAGTACCAATCATCTTTACGGACAGAACAAAAGGTACATCAAAAATGAGTGGTGGTATTTTTAATGAAGCTGTTTGGGGAGTTGTTAAAATGAAGCTACGTAGCTTCTTTACGAAATACGAAAGATAGATTGTCACTATACTTAAAACTAAGCAAGCAAAATGTCGACTTATTTAATACAAAATGCCTTAATCATTAATGAAGGCAAGAAATTCGCAGGAAGTGTTTTGGTTAAAGATCAACTGATTGAAGAGATATACACATCGGATATAGCAGACATTGATCCAAGTTGGATTGTAATTGATGCTGGCGGCAGATTGTTATTGCCTGGTGTAATTGATGATCAAGTACATTTCCGTGATCCGGGAATGCCACACAAGGGTGATTTATATACTGAATCGAGAGCTGCTGTCGCTGGAGGAACCACTTCGTTTATGGACATGCCGAACGTGAAGCCCCAGACAGTAACACAGGAATTGCTAGCTGAAAGATATCAGCTAGGTGCTGAAAAATCCTTAGCAAATTATTCCTTTTACATGGGAGCTACCAATGACAATTTAGAAGAGATTTTAAAAACCGATCCGAAATCGGTTTGCGGAATTAAGATATTTATGGGATCATCAACGGGTAATATGTTGGTGGATGATATTGAAACCCTTTCGCAGATTTTTGAAAAAGCTCCTCTTTTGATCGCTACGCATTGTGAAGACAGTCCGATGATTGAAAAAAATCAGGCTGAATTTGTAGAAAAATATGGCGAGGACATTCCTATGGAATACCATGGTATTATTAGAAGTGCAGAGGCTTGTTTCAAATCGTCATCGAAAGCCATTGAATTGGCCAAAAAATACAACACCCGTTTGCACATCCTTCACTTATCGACAGGAATGGAGATGGATTTATTCGACAATTCGATTCCATCGAAAGACAAAAGAATTACTGCCGAAGTATGTGTGCATCATCTGTGGTTTGATGACAAAGACTATTTGACCAAGAAAGCCAGAATACGATGGAACCCAGCTGTCAAGACAAAAGCAGATCAAGAAAAACTTTGGGAAGCATTGCTTGATGACAGATTGGATGTTATTGCAACAGACCATGCTCCGCATACCGAGGAAGAGAAAGACGGCAATTATTTGAATTCTGCTGGTGGAGGCCCTTTGGTTCAACACTCTTTGATCGCAATGCTTGAACAGTCGCGACGTGGTAAAATTAGTTTGGAAAAGCTTGTTGAGAAAATGTGCCACACTCCTGCTAAAATTTTCCAGGTTGCTAATAGAGGCTTTATCCGTAAAGGATATTTTGCCGATTTGGTTCTTGTTAAGGAAGAAGATTGGACTGCCAAGAAAGAAAATACCTTGTACAAATGTGGCTGGACTCCTTTTGATGGAGAGAAATTCCAGTATATGGTTGAAAAAACCTTTGTGAATGGACATCTGGTGTATGACAATGGTAAGTTTAATGAAAGTAAAAAAGGGATGCGCCTGAGTTTCGATCGTTAATAAACACATGATATACCTATAGAACATGAAAAAATTCTATTATATATTAACAGCTCTGATTACCTCGGGGCTGTTTTTGTTTTCTTGCCAAAACAAAACAGAAAGCTTGCCAACGAAAGCGCAAGGTGAGCTTATTGCTGATCCTATTATATATGAAGTGATCGTAAAAAATCCAAACCCGGATGACGAATGGCTAAATGAATGTTTAGAAAACACAAATAGTTCATTTCTAATAAAAGAGATTTTGAATGCCGTTAATAAAGGAGATCTTAAAGCTTACGATTATTACGACAATCATCTCTTAACTCAGAAAGAAATTAAAAATATTATTGAGGAGAATGAATTAAATACAAGAACAGGAAAAATTCAATTCGAGGAAAATTGGTATTGGGATAAAGATCAGTTAAAACTTCTCAAGGAAGTCAAAAAGTTAATGTTTGGATTTGAAATATATGATGCTTCTGGTAAGTTACATGGCTAAAAAGCCAGTTTCGTAATTGTTTTAGAAAAAACTGATTAAGGTTTTTCACTACATTTGCATCACCAAAACTTTAATTTCAGGAAGAAGTTCATCCTGATTCTCAATTTTAAAAATACAATGAAAGTACTATTTATAGATTCAACACATCCTCGATTATTAGAAATGTTGCAGGATGCTGGTTTTGACTGCACATATGCTCCTAAAAAAAATAAAGATGAATTACTGGAAATTTTTCCAGAGTTCGATGGTTTTATAATTAGAAGTAAATTCAAGCTTACCAAAACCGAACTGGATATTGCCTCTAAGCTAAAATTTATTGGTCGTGTTGGTGCCGGACTTGAAAACATTGATGTTGAATATGCCGAAAGCAAAGGTATTAGATGTTTTAATGCTCCCGAAGGAAACCGCGATGCAGTTGGAGAACATGCTGTTGGCATGTTGCTTACTTTATTTAACAACCTGTGCCGCTGCAATTGGGAAGTTAGAAATGGAAAGTGGAGACGCGAAGAGAATCGTGGAATAGAGATCATGGGTAAAACCGTTGGTATAATTGGCTATGGTAATATGGGCGGTGCTTTTGCTCGCAGGTTGCAAGGATTTGGTTGCAAAGTAATTGCCTACGATAAATACAAATTTGATTACTCAGATGAGTTTTGCACTGAAAAACAATTGGAAGATTTGTTTGAACAATGTGATATTTTAAGTCTGCATGTTCCACAAACAGAAGAAACCATGTTTATGGTGAATGATGGGTTCTTAAATAAATTTAAAAAGCCAATCTTTTTAATTAATACAGCAAGAGGAAAAGTAGTAAGAATTGCTGATTTGGTTAAAAATATTGAATCAGGACAAGTAAAAGGTGCTTGTTTAGATGTTTTGGAATACGAAAAAACTTCATTCGAAGATTTGCATGCTAGTGAACTTCCTACCGAATTTCAATATTTAATTGAAGCCGAGAATGTCTTGTTAAGTCCGCATGTTGGAGGTTGGACCCACGAATCGAATATTAAATTATCAGAAGTTACTGCACAGAAAATAATTGATGAATTTGCTCTGTAAATTACAATCTTGCAATAAGCTGAGTTCGATTTTTTTCGAACTCAGGCCATTCTACACTGTTTTTAATTTAATCACCCGACTCTTTAATCGCTCAGCCAAATTGAATAAAAGCTCAATCATAGAAAAATCAGAGTACCATTCATTGGTAAGATAAATTCCAATATGCGATTTTCCCTTTAATTCAGGAATGAAATCGATATTCAACATATTTACACCCACTTTTAAGCGCATATCAAAATCGAACACCTTTAAAATTACTTCTTGAATTTTTGTATTGGTGAAAATTTGATTTGTGCCGATGGCCGTAAAATCCTCAAACACTACTTGCGAATCAAAGGCATTAATGCCCGTTTTGTAATGAATCTTCTTACTAAACAAATTCATTTTATCGAAGACCTTCATTTTACGAATACAAATTTTCGTTTCAGTTGCTACATCAATGGGAAAAAACACTCCACTGTAAGAAAAAAAATGATCTAATTTGCGAGAATCTGCAAAGCAAGCAAAAAAAACTTGCTTCTCATCATTTTCCGGAATACTAATAAATCTTCGATAATAGCTTACAGGATGCAGGCTGTTAGAAGGGTGTAATTTCTCGCAACAATTAATTTTTCGATGCGTTTTAGAAGCAAAATCTTTTAATTTTTCGATGCTTGATTCTTCATTTTTCATTTGACTATGGTGGTTTTAATAGATTCAAAGCTTTAATGATTATCAAGATACGTTGATTTTTATAAATACCATTATTACCATTACAAATCAAACTAAAATCCATAAGCCATTCCTACTCCAAAATAATGATAAGCCTCATCGGTTAATTCAATTTCCGACTCCATAATCAGAGACCAACCATTACCAACCGAAACCTGTATTCCCAGAGGAATCCATAGAGGAATTTTGCTTGTATTGCCAAAAACAATGTCCATATCCAAACCTGTAATCAGGTTTGTTCCTCTGGCTAATGGCACTGTCACATTTGCTGTACCATCCAATGCAAAATCGTGAAAATGGTGAGCTCCTGCCGACAAGGAAAGCGTTTTACTGAAACCAAATTCCAAATCACCCCCATAAAAATTTTCATTGCCAAAAGCACCAAACTTTGCTCCCAAGTCAATATTCTGCCCCAATCCAACACCTGCATGAAAAAACATCATAAAATCGGTATCGCCATCATACACCAACAAGGATGGTTCGAAACCAATGGCAGCTTCACCCCCTTTTAAGATTCGGGAAGTATTAAAAACCTGTGCTTTTGTAAGAAAAGCCGCACTCATCAATAGAATTAGAATAATTGTCTTTCTCATTTTGTTCATTTGTTATCAATTCAACTTTTTAACTGAATGAGAACTGTTTTTATTGCTGTTGATGCTAAAAAAATGAGTTGGATAAATACGGAAATGCTGTTCTGACCGTCAGAAGCAGACTACATTTTGTGGTAGTGTAGCACCACAATTTTTCATTGCAGTTTGAAAAAAAATCCCTCTTCAAAGATTGAAAAGGGATTTAGGCAGCGTTTATAATTTCGTTAATAAATAGCCTTTGCAATATCTCTAACGCAGTTTGACGCCATTAATGTATAAAAATGCAATGATGGCACACCATGTTGAATTAACTCTTTGCTTTGCTGAATTCCCCACTCAACACCAACTTGTTTTACTTCTTCGTTGCTTTTGCACTTTCGCACCTCTGAGGCCAAGGCTTCGGGTATTTCTGTTTTAAAAATCTGCGGAAGCACATTTAATTGTGACAAAGCAGATATTGGTTTAATTCCGGGAACAACAGGAACTGTAATACCAGCTTCTCGAACCTTTTTCTCGAAATCGAAAAACTTCTGATTATCGAAAAACATTTGCGTTACGATGTACTTGGCTCCGGCATCAACTTTTTTCTTCAGCCAATACAAATCAGACTCTAGATTGGGAGCCTCTTCGTGTTTTTCGGGATAACCAGCCGTACCAAAAGAAAAAGGAGTTTCAAATGGATCAACATGAGTCCCATCCAAAAAGGTTCCATTGTTGATATCGTTCACCTGCCCAATCAGATCAATGGCATACTTGTGCTCTCCATTATTCGAAACAAAATCATGACGAGGCGAAGAATCACCCTTTAACAGCAGGAGATCATGAATTCCCAGAAAGTTAAGATCCAAAAGGGCATTTTCGGTTTCTTCGGGAGTAAAACCGCTACAGATTACATGCGGAACAACAGTAAGTTTGTACTTATTCTGAATGGCCGCAGCCACAGCCACAGTTCCGGGACGTTTGCGCGTAATCTTCTTCTCGAATCCGCCATTTGGTGATTCTACGAAAATCACCTCATCGCGGTGAGCTGTAATATTTATGTACTTCGGATCGAACTCACGAAGTTTTTCTATGGTATTAAATACTTTGTCAATACTATTACCCCGTAATGGAGGCAAGAGTTCGAAAGAGAAATAAGTGGCTTTATTCTCAATTGCTTTATTTAAATGTTCGATTACTTTCATCTGTTTATTTTTTTTTCCAATTGTATGATGGAAGCCTCAAGATCTGCAATAATTCTTTTAATCATGAACCTTTCATCTGCCTCCTTAGATATTTGCAATTGGTAGTTAGTTTACATTTAAAAACCTGATATGCATTGCGATATATCCTATATAATTGCACTTAATAATTTTCTTGCTTCTTTTTCTGATATTCCCTTACGATCGGCATAATCCTTAAGCTGATCCTCCTTGATCTTATCGATAGAGAAATAAATAGCATCGGGATGAGCCAAAATCAATCCGCTTACCGATGCTGCCGGATACATGGCAAAACTTTCGGTTAATGTTGCTCCTATGTTCTCCTCAACATTCAAGAAATCCCAAAGCACTTGTTTTTCTGAATGTTCTGGCAGAGAAGGATATCCAAATGCCGGACGAATGCCCTGGTATTTTTCGCGCAGCATTTCTTCAATGCCCAGTTCTTCATCAATCGCATAGCCCCAATCTTCTTTTCGGATTTGCTCGTGTAATAATTCGGTATATGCTTCGGCCAATCTATCCGCTAGTATTTTTATCATGATGCTATTGTAATCATCATTTTCATCGGCAAATCGTTTCAGACTTTCTTCAATGCCAAGTCCGGCAGTAACCACAAAAGCACCTACATAATCTATTTTTCCTGATTCAAGGGGAGCTATAAAATCACTCAAACACAAATTGCTTAAGCCTTTCGAGAACTTTTCCTGTTGGCGAATCTGAGTAAAGCGTTTCAACTCCGAACTTCTTTCCTCGTCAGCATAAATTACGATATCATCGCCCACAGCATTTGCAGGGAATAAACCATATACAGCACTTGCCTCAAGTAAATTCTCTCTGGCAATTTCATCGAGCATTTTATTGGCATCGTCGAATAGTTTTTTTGCCTCCTCCTTATAGTCAGGATCCTCCATGATTTCGGGATACATGCATTTTAACTCCCAAGCCACAAAAAAGAAAGTCCAGTCGATGTATTTTCTTATTTCATTGATCGAGAAATTCTTCTGCACTTGCAAGCCTGTTTTCTTTGGTTTATAAATTGGCGAGTTGATCCAATCGATAGCTTCGGCATTTGCCCTGGCGTCTTCCAATGAAAAATACTCTGCTGATTTTTGCTTGGCATGATCATTACGAACATGTTGATATTGATCTTTCACAATGTCTAGATATTCTTCCCGTTTGCTTGTATCACAAAGTTTCTTAAAAATTCCAACAGATTGCGAGGCATCGGTTACATGAACAACACCATTCTTATAATTTGGCTCTATTTTTACCGCAGTATGCAGTTCGGAAGTCGTTGCACCACCTATCACCAACGGAATATCGAATCCTTCGCGTTGCATTTCTTCGGCCACAAAGCACATTTCTTCCAAAGATGGGGTAATCAGGCCACTCAGCCCTATGGCATCCACATTTTCTCGTTTGGCCACATCCAAAATCTCGGAACATGGCACCATAACGCCCAAGTCGATAACATCAAAGTTGTTACATCCTAAAACCACATCAACAATATTTTTCCCAATATCGTGAACATCGCCTTTTACAGTTGCCATTAATATCTTACCGGCATTTTTTGCATCGGCAGCACTGCTTTTTTCTTCTTCGATAAAAGGCTGAAGATAAGCAACTGCTTTTTTCATTACCCTTGCTGATTTCACAACCTGTGGAAGAAACATTTTACCATCACCAAACAAATCACCAACTACATTCATACCATCCATTAAAGGTTTTTCGATAACCTCTAATGCACGTGGGTAATTTTGGCGCGCTTCTTCTGCATCTTCCTCAATGTAATCGGTAATTCCTTTTACCAAAGAGTAGGACAATCTTTCATTAACAGATTTAGCTCTCCAAGCATCAGTTTTTACCTGAGCTGTTCCCGATGATTTTAAGCCTTCTGCAAATTCTATTAAGATTTCCGTTGCATCAGGCTTTCGGTTTAAAACAACATCTTCAACTTTCTGTAGCAAGTCCGGTTCAATCTCATCGTAAATCTGCAGCATTCCCGGATTTACGATTCCCATATCCAAGCCTTCTTTAATGGCATGGTATAAAAACACCGAATGCATTGCCTCACGAACCACATTGTTTCCGCGAAATGAGAATGAAAGATTACTAATTCCTCCACTTATTTTGGCGTGAGGAAGGTTTGCTTTAATCCATTTTACCGTTTTGATAAAATCTACTGCATAATTGTTGTGCTCCTCAATTCCCGTAGCTATTGCCAATACATTGGGATCGAAGATGATATCCTCAGCAGGAAAACCAATGCGCTCAGTCAGTATTTTATAAGCTCTTCCACAAATTTCGATTCTACGCTCGTAGGTATCGGCCTGACCTTTTTCATCGAAAGCCATAACAACTGCTGCAGCACCATACCTTTTAATTCGAGTAGCATACTTTATAAACTCCTCTTCCCCTTCTTTTAAGGAGATGGAATTTACAATACATTTGCCTTGCACACATTTCAACCCGGCTTCCAACACCGACCATTTCGAGGAGTCAATCATCACTGGCACACGAGAAATTTCCGGTTCCGAAACCAATAATTTCAAAAACGTATCCATTTCTTTCTCGGCATCCAACATGGCATCATCCATGTTTACATCAATGATTTGAGCGCCGTTTTCGACCTGAGAACGAGCAACTGACAATGCTTCCTCGTATTTTTCTTCGCAGATTAATCGTGCAAACTTTCTGGATCCTGCAACATTTGTACGCTCACCAACATTTACAAAATTGCTCATCGAATTGATGCGTAACATTTCCAATCCGCTTAAGCGAGTTTCTGTTTCGATCAAAGGAATTTCTCTTGGGGCACACTCTTTTACAAGATCTGCAATTACCTGAATATGATCAGGCCTTGTTCCGCAACATCCACCAACAATGTTTACTTTCCTACCCTGCAGAAGCTCCTTTAAATCGCTAATCATCGTTTCAGGAGTTTCATCATACTCGCCTAACTCATTTGGCAAACCTGCATTTGGATAAACACTAACATAGGCAGGTAACAAAGTATCCAATTGCTGAATAAAAGGAACTAAGTCTTTGGCTCCAAATGCACAGTTCAAGCCCATGCTCAGCAGCCTGTCACTTTTCATCGAAGTAACAAAGGCTTCCAAGGTTTGCCCCGATAAGGTTCTTCCGCTTTTATCGGTGATTGTTCCCGAAATCATGATGGGCAGATCCAATCCTCTCTCATCCAGAAGTAGATCTGCTGCATATACCGCAGCCTTCGCATTTAATGTATCGAATATTGTCTCTATCAATAAGGCATCTACACCACCATCAATTAAACCTTTAATTTGTTCTGTATAGATTTCTACCAAGTCATCAAAACCAACATCTCTATAACCCGGGTCTTCAACCTTTGGAGACATGGATGTTGTTTTGTTGGTTGGACCAATGGCACCGGCAACCCATCTTGGAGTATGTGGATCTGTTTTTTGAATTTCTTCGATTGCTTCTCTTGCGTTCTTTGCCGATTCATAATTCAGCTCGTAAGCTAATTCTTCCAGCTCATAATCAATCAAAGAAATTGCATTTGCATTAAAAGTATTGGTCTCTAAAATATTAGCTCCTGATTTTAAAAACTCAAGATGAATATTCTTAATGATATCCGGCTGAGTAAGAGACAACAAATCATTATGACCTTTTTGATCAGCAGAAATATTAGCAAATCTTTCGCCTCTAAAATCAGATTCGCTCAACTTATGAGCTTGAATCATGGTTCCCATAGCTCCATCAAGAACCAAAATCTGATTTTCCAATGCCTGCTTTATTGTATACTTTTGCTTCATATTTTTTTAAAAGCTGTTAGCTATTAGCCTGTAGCAATTAGCTTGATTCTTAATAATTTAATTTGCTACGGTCAAATATATAGCTGTATTGTTATTTTTTTGCTCCACAAGCACATGATGCTTGTTTTGAATCTCTTCGATGGTTGCTGGTGTATAATGTCGAACCGTTATCAATTCCAGATCTTCACTTCTATCTACTTCGTACTTTTTGCTTAGTTCATCAATCAATTCCTGAATATTTCGTGCCGAACTATTGGCACAAAATGCAAAACTAACTGCGGTGTTTTGAGTAAAATTAAGCTTAATCCTAAACTTTGTAACGAGCGAAAAGATAAAAACCAGATCCTTTTCACCAATAAATGAGAAATTTAAAGGTTTTAGGTTTACCATCACCTGCTTTTTCTTCACAATATAGTTTGGCAGCATTGGCTGCGGCTGTTCTCCCTTTGTTATTAATGTTCCTTTCTGAGATGGATCGATAAATGATTTTACCCAAAGAGGAATCTGTTTTGCCTGCAATGGCTTTATGGTTTTGGGATGAATTACTCTGGCTCCGTAATACGACAATTCTATTGCCTCGTGATATGGAATCAAATCCAGTTTGGTAGTTGTTTCAAAATAGTCAGGATCGGCATTTAAAATTCCCAACACATCCTTCCAAATGATCATTTTATCAGCGCCAAGCAAATGAGCCAATATTGCTGCTGTATAATCCGAACCTTCGCGCCCCAGCGATGTGGTAAATCCTTCCTTATCTCGGGCAATAAAGCCTTGAGTGATGTATAAGGCTTGCGGATCATCAACAAATTTTGCATTCACTTTCTCTTTTGAGGATTCCCAGTTAATATTGGCATCCACATAATTGTTATCCGAATCCAAACAACTCCTGATATCAACCCATTTATTTTTCTGTCCTGTTTCGTTTAAATATGCAGAAATCATGGTAGTTGAAAGCAACTCTCCAAAACCAATCACCTGATCGTATTCAAAATTAAATCGATCGGATGATGGTTTTGACATTTTGGTTTCCAGCTCGATAAAAAGAGCGTTTATTTCCGATGCAATGTGCTCCGGCACTTCTTCATATAAATCGTGAAGCACTGACAGGTGATTCTTCTTTAGTGTCTCAAAATGTTTCCAACATTCATCACTCCCCAAAAAATATGCATCTACCAGTTCTTCCAGCAGGTTTGTAGTTGAACCTATCGCCGAAATCACAACAGTAAGGGGTCGCTTTACCTTAGCAATTATCTGACAGATGTTTCGTATGGCAGCTGCATCTTTTACGGATACTCCACCGAATTTGTATATTATCATTTTTTAGACTATTAGATCTTAGACATGAGAAATTATCGTATTCTCACAATTCTTATTTTGTTCTTCCATTTTTAATAATCTATCACTTAAGTGAATCGTATAAAAAGAGAAACTGTTGAATTATTACGCTCTTCCCTCTTAGGGGGAGATGGCGAGAGCCAGAGGGCTTTGTTTGTATTATTTCTTTCTACTCTTCCTCCCTTTTGCCTATCGGCATTTTCTCTACAAAAGAAAAACTCATCGTGAAGATGAAAACGAAATTTTCAATTATTCGTCGCCCAAATAGGCAAGGAAAATATCTCTCCCCTTAATTTGATGACGAATTTTTATCAAATCAGAAAGGTTCAATGTTCCAATTACGTAATTGAACTCTTTCCCTGTAAGAGATTCGCTGATATCTTTAAATTCGAACAAAGCCAAATCCTCCTTATTCGTGTATCTTAAGTATACTTCAACTTTCATATCGTTGGTATACTCCAAACCTCCATAATATTTTAACTTTTTGTACTCATATTTATAATTGTAAGCCAAAGCCGTGATATCCGACAATACAGCCGAACCTGTTGGGTGTGCTCCGGCACCTTTCCCATACATGAACTGGTTATCGTAGAAATTTCCTTGAATCAACACACCATTGTAATGACTCTCTACTGTATATGCATGTTCCTCAGGCTTCACAAACTTTGGTGCAACCAAAAGGTTCACATGATTTCCATTCACCTTGGTAACTTTGCCCAGCAATCTGATTTTATATCCTTTTTGCGAAGCCAGCTCAATATCCTTTGGCGACAGATTTGAAATTCCAGAATTGAAAACCTGATCGGGATGCACAAAAAGACCAAAACCATGAACCGTTAAAATGATCAACTTGTATAAAGTATCATAACCATCCACATCAGATGTTGGATCGCTCTCTGCAAATCCCAATTCCTGTGCTTGCTTCAAGGCAAGATCATAATCCAGTCCTTCATTAAAAATCTTCGTAAGAATATAGTTCGATGAGCCATTAAGAATTCCACTTACCGATTGAAGAAGATCATTGTCGTAATATTCCTCCAGATTTCGGATAATAGGAATACTTCCACAAGCCGAAGCTTCGTATACAAATGATACTTTGTGCTTCCATTGCAGCTGAATTAACTCCTCGATATGGTAAGCCAACATTTTTTTATTGGCCGAAACTACATGTTTCCCATTTTGCAAAGCCGTTTTTACAATCTGATAAGCAGCATCGGCATCATCAATCAATTCAGCAACAACATTTATTTCAGGATCGTTTAAAATATCATTAGGCTCGTAGCTTACAACTTTAGGGTCAATATCTCTGATTTTACTTTCATCTCTTACACACACTTTAACAATAGAGGCATCCAATCCTTTACTGTTTTTAAGAACATGGGCCAATCCAGAACCCACAACTCCATATCCGAATACACCTATTTTAAGTTTATTGCTCATTGATTTTGCTTTCTATTAAAAATGATTGTAACACTTTGCTTAATTGTTCTTGTTCCAATAAGAATCCATCATGACCATATAGCGAATGGATTTCCAAATATTTGGCTTGCGGTATGTTATCTGCAATGAATTTTTGTTCGTTTATTGGAAAAATCTGATCTGAATCGACACCGATCACCAATGTTCTCGACTTTATTTCATTCAGCGCTTTGATTAATCCTCCTCTATTTCTTCCGATATCATGACTGTCCATGATTTTTGACAAATGCCAATACGAGTAGGCATTGAATCGGCGAGCTAACTTTTCTCCTTGATATCTTTGGTAAGAGCTTGCTCTGTAATTGTCGGTTTTTCCTTCCTCATTTTCCTGTTGCGAATGATCGTAAGTTGCATAAGTTCTGTAGCTCAAAAGTGCGATGGATCTTGCCACTCGCATTCCGTGCAAACCTGCCTCATCACTCGATTCTTTCCAAGAAGGATCAAGCTCAATTGCCATTCTTTGCGATTCGTTAAAGGCAATTCCCCAAGGTGAATGCTTGGCATTTGAAGCCAACACCACCAAATGATCCAAGCTGCCGTTTAACAAGTAAGCCCACTCTAAAGCTTGCATGCCTCCGAGTGAGCTACCAATTATTGCGTGAATTCGCTTTATATTTAAATGTTTTCGTAAAATTTCGTGTGCTGCCACCAAGTCGCGCACTGTCAGTTGCGGAAAATCATGATAGTAAGCTTGTTCATTCTCCGGATTTTTGGAAAGGGGTCCTGTTGTACCGTAACACGAGCCAAGAAAGTTGGCACATACAATAAAATAATCCTTTGGATTAAAGAAATCCTTTTCGCCGAAAAGCCCGGCCCACCAATCGAAAACATCCGAATTAGCAGTAAGCGCATGACAAACCCAAATTACATTATTTCGCAATGGATCGTACTCCCCATAGGTGTGATAAGCAATGGTCAACTCCTTTAGGCGTTTGCCCGATTCAAGTTGTAAACCTTCTTTATGGATGTAACAATTTGGATTCACTGTTTAAAAGTTTTGTTTGTTGTTGTTGCTGTTTGATTTTGTGAGAACCTCTTTTCTGATAAGAAGATCAGGAATATCCCAATCGAAATTCCTTGCAAAGAATTCCGATCGGGATTGATTTGAAAACTAATTAATTGTCTCTATATTAATTGCCTTTTCTACCGACTGTTTGATATCCGCTTTAATATCTTCGATGTGCTCGATCCCCACCGATATTCTCAACAAACCAGGTTCAACCCCTGATGCTTTTTGCTCTTCGAGCGAAAGCTGTTCGTGAGTGGTAGAGCTTGGGTGAATGATCAAGCTTTTTGCATCACCCAAATTAGCTACATGCGATAGTAATTCAACTCCATTTACAAGCTTATCGGCAACTTCTTTGCCCCCTTTTACTTTAAAAGTTAAAACCGAACCAGCACCCTTTTTAAAATATTTCTTTGCTCGTTCGTAGTACGGACTCGATGGCAATCCGGGGTAATTTACCTGTTCAACCCAGTCTTGTTCCTGCAACCATTCTGCCAAAGCCAGGGTATTTTCAACATGACGATCCAAACGGAGCGAAAGAGTTTCCAGCCCTTGTAAAAGCAGGAATGAATTGAAAGGACTTTGACTGCAACCGTAATCTCTCAAACCTTCAACTCTGGCGCGAATGGCAAAGGCAATGTTTCCAAATGGCCCTTCCGATCCAAAAATATCCCAAAACACCAAACCATGATATCCTTCCGATGGCTCGGAAAACTGAGGATATTTCCCATTACCCCAATTGTAATTTCCACCATCAACAATTACACCTCCCACTGCAGTACCATGACCACAAATCCATTTGGTAGCCGATTCAACCACTACATTGGCTCCATGATCCAAGGGACGGAATAAATACCCCCCGGCACCTAAAGTATTATCCACAATCAAAGGCAAATCGTGCTCTTTGGCAATGGCTGATACTTTCTCGAAATCAGGAATAGAAAACTTTGGATTAGGCAATGCCTCTACATAAATGGCTTTGGTATTTTCGTCGATCAAAGGAAGAATTGTTTCCGGTTCGTCGATATCCACAAACTTGCACTGAATACCCAAACGCTTAAACTGCACCTTAAACTGGTTGTAAGTTCCTCCGTAAATCTGCGACGCACTAATAAAGTTATCTCCCGATTCAAGAATGTTGGTTAATGCCAGAAACTGGGCTGCTTGTCCCGATCCGGTTGCTACCGCTGCAACTCCACCTTCCAGGGCTGCAATTCTCTTCTCAAATACATCGTTGGTTGGATTCATCAAACGAGTATAGATGTTTCCAAACTCTTTTAAGCCAAATAGATTAGCAGCATGCTCCGAGTTGTTAAAAGTATAAGCAGTAGTCTGATACAATGGAACTGCTCTTGAGTTTGTTGTTTCTTCAACTTCCTGACCGGCG
The DNA here is from genome assembly GCF_965230805.1 of Marinifilum sp. NCBI lineage: Bacteria > Pseudomonadati > Bacteroidota > Bacteroidia > Marinilabiliales > Marinifilaceae > Marinifilum > Marinifilum sp. Next base: position 1,517,364 of record NZ_OZ246019.1, read on the forward strand.
TGGATTTGTAATGTTTCGTATCTTAAATTTTTCGACATGGCGATTCTTTTTATAAGCTGTTACCAAAAGCCATTAGCCTTTAGAAATTTACACGGCGCTTAATAACACCATATAAATGTTAACAACTTTGGATTAATTCCTTGATTATTAAAAATTAGTTAATTGGCAGAAGCGAATGGCTTCGGATTGTCGCAAATTCTTTATTTATCTCCTGTTACAAACAAGCTGAACATTTCCATTTCAGATTACTTTGCATTCATTCACATTTCTGAAAATCAGAAACCATTGAAAAAAAATAAATTAGAATTTGAATTCCCTGCTTCGGAGTTCTTTTATACGCACCAGCATCTAAAAAATTGGGAAAGAATTTAGACAGAATGCGTTACAGCATACGCATCATTCCTTGCATTCGCATCATTGTGTTTGATGATGCCAAAGATTGCAACTGAATGTTTTGCTCTTGTCGAGCCTGTTTTGTTTGTGTGTGAATTTCTGTCTTCTTCATGATCTTTTAATTTATATTCACCAAATTAAATGGTCAGGATTTGACACCTTTCAGCTTTTGGTTTTGCCGGGGTTGTCAGAAGGTCATCGAGCCTGGTCTCTCACTTCTTCTGTATAAATTAATGATATCCTCCTGCGAGTATTACCTTAAATATCTGCAACAAATATAGGCATGATTTTTTAATCTCCAAATAAAAGATGCAAAAGTCTTAATTTTTTAAAACTAAAAATGTGCAAACCATACCTTATATTTGCACAGGTCTTTTTTTGTGCAAAAAAAAATTTCAAACCCATCCATTACCTCTTCTTTCGTTTTATCAAAAATTGGTATAATACATGGGTTTGCCCCTATTTACCCATGGCATTGACACAAAAAAAGGACACGCCATGGCATGTCCCCGTCGAACTCACGTTAGTTATAAAACTGGTATAAATTGATTTATACAATCACAAACTGAGCCGTATCTCTACTTCTTTGCTCCAGTATAATTTCTCTACCCTTTGTCATTCTATCAACGGCTTCTTTGGTATGATGACGAATGGTAATCAGCTCCACCTTATCATTGTATTTTACTTCAAAATGTTCAGATATTTCGTCCTGCAAATCTTTTAATCTTCTTTCTGATCTATCAGCACAAACCGAGAAACTAATTGCTGAATTCTGAGTTAGATTTACTTTCATACGATGCTTTGCAAAAAGAGCAAAGAATACGCTTAAATTCTCTTCTAAAATAAATGAAAAATCGACAGGCCGAATTGATATTAATACCTGATCTTGCTTGCGGATAAACACCGGCAATTGCTGTTCCATTTGTTTTGATGCCGTACTGATTAAAGTACCGGGTTCGTTATAGTTAATAAAAGATCGAACTTGCAATGGAATCTTTTTTCTTTTGATTGGCTGAATGGTTTTTGGATGAATCACTTTTGCGCCGTAAAAAGCCAACTCAATGGCTTCCTGGTATGAAATTCTATCCAATTTCTCAGCATCATCCAACCACTTCGGATCGGCATTCATAATACCAGGAACATCTTTCCAAATCGAAAGCTTGTCAACATCTAAAATGTATGACAATATGGCTGCCGTGTAATCCGACCCTTCGCGCCCCAAAGTAGTAGTTTGATTGGTAATTGTACCGCCCAAAAAACCTTGCGTAACATATACAAAGGTATTGTTGAAACCGAAGACTTGCGGAACCAATTTCTGCGACAATTCCCAATCAATTTTTCCTTCGCGGTAGGTATTGTCTGTTTTCAAACAGGTTCTGATATCCACCCATATGTTTGGCAATCCGCATAAACGAAGGTATTCCGAAACAATGCATGTTGATAACAATTCGCCAAAGGATACAATTTGATCGTAATCAAAATCATAATCAAGAGTTGGTTCTTTTTGCAAGTAATTACTCAGTTGATCGAACAGTTGATTTACTTTTTTGTAAACAACATCCTCTTTGTTCGGAAACAACTCGTTGGTAATATGAAGATGATACAATTCCAACTCCAGAAACTTTGCTTCAACTTCATCTGATTTTTCGTAAAAATCCTTGGTTATTTGTTCCAGAGCATTGGTTGTTTTGCCCATTGCTGATAAAACAACTATTGTTTCATCTTTAAAAGATTGAACAATCTTTACAAAATTTTTGACCCCTTCGGCACTATTTACCGAAGCGCCTCCAAATTTAAATATGTTCATTGAGAATGGCTTAAGTTTTTTGGATATTTGGTTCCCCTATTTTTTTACAAATATTGAAGGTACTAAATAAAACATGTGTAAAACAAAATTTTTATCAACTTTTTAGGTTTTTCAACATTTCTTAAGATAACAGGATGATATGCGCTTACTAAACCGATTTAACCAAAAGTAGCTTTGTTATGCAAACAGATAAACTTTTCTGTAAACGTTTGAAATATGATTTGGCTTTAAATAAAAAAGCATAACTTTATGCACCAAATGAATGTAAACCAAAAGCCTTTTTAAAATGACTGAACACAACAATGTTCAAACACTCAATCAGTTTATTATTGAGCGTCAGTCTGATCATCCGGGAGCAAAAGGAGAGTTGTCTCGCTTGCTTCATCACATCGGAATTGCTGCCAAAATTGTGAACCGTGCTGTTAATAAAGCCGGTTTGGTAGATATTCTCGGCGAACATGGCGATCAGAATGTACAAGGAGAAGATCAGCAAAAGCTGGATGTTTTTGCCGACACACACTTTATTGATGCTCTAAAAGCAAGCGGAGAATGTGCAGCTGTAGCTTCGGAAGAAAACGAAGACATCATCATTTTCGAAGATGAAATGGGCAAAAACGGAAAATATGTTTTTTGCATGGATCCGCTGGATGGCTCTTCAAACATTGATGTTAATGTTTCGATAGGAACCATTTTCTCTATTTTTGAACGTGTTACCCCTCGCGGACAAGTTGCCAACATGGAAGATTTTTTGCAGGAAGGAACCAAGCAAGTTGCCGCCGGATATGTAATTTACGGATCGTCAACCATGTTGGTGTATACCACCGGGAATGGTGTAAACGGATTCACGCTCGATCCTTCAATCGGAGAGTTCTGCTTGTCGCACCCAAACATTAAAACACCAAAGTCAGGAACCATTTACTCCATTAACGAGGGGAACTACATTAATTTCCCAATGGGTGTGAAAAAGTACATTAAGTATTGCCAGGAGAAAGATCCTCGCAGCAAACGACCATTTACTTCGCGTTACATTGGTTCGCTGGTTGCCGATTTTCATCGCAACTTGCTAAAAGGTGGTATTTTTATTTACCCACAAACCAATAAGAATCCCGATGGCAAACTGCGATTGACCTACGAATGTAATCCTGTTGCATTTATTGCTGAACAAGCTGGCGGCATGGCTACCAATGGCGATATACGAATTCTGGAAATTAAACCCGAATCGATTCACCAACGCGTACCATTTTATACCGGCTCTACCAAAATGGTACAAAAAACAGAAGAGTTTTTACACTTCTTTAATAATATTTGATCTTTGAAGCAAAGCTCAAAATACAAAGCCACTTTCCTGTTAGGGAAGTGGCTTTGGTTTTTAATTAAAAATCGAATCGCACGCTTAGAATCTCCCGCAAAGTGAGGCCATATCTTTTTAAAAAGTTTGAACACGCCAACATTTCACTCCACAAAACAATGATGCTGTATTTACATGCCTGCAATAGCTGCAAAAAAGTTTTCCTGAGCTGTTTGCACGCATGCAAATCCTACTTTTTTGTTTTTTAGCTGGCGATTGCAAGCATGCAAGTCTTGCATTATTTTTTTCCTGAGGCATGTGTAAGCCTGCAAACAAGGTCTCATTTTTTTCAGATCCTTTATGCAGGCTTACATCTATTAATCAAAAGTAAAAAAATGTGGTTTGCAAGCATGCACTGCCTGCTTCAATACTTTACTGATCGTTTTGCTTGGCTTCAAGCATCTCATTTTCTTCTTTTTTAACTTTAGTAGCGGTTTTAGGGAACAGCCTATCGGCATATTTCTTACCAAACATCTTTGCTGCATCGTGGAAATTAAATTCGTATTGCTTTCTTAACTCTGCCTGTGCACCTTCCTCATCGGCAATAGCCGTTTTTACATTTGTATCCTGAGTCTCTAAATTACCGATACTGGTTCGCACATTTGCGATAGCAGTATTCAAGGGCTCAAGGCACGAATTCAACCCATGTTCAGCACCCAAATTTACGATACGCTTGGCTAGCTGTTCGGCCAGCTGTACTTCTTTATTATGGGCAGCACGAACAATATCGGAATATTTACCATCTGGAAACAAAAGCAAGTAAACAGGCCTGCCCGGGTTCTTTCTGTCGTACAATTTTGCTTCGTCGGAAATATTACGAATGGCATCGTCGAGAATAGCATCGTTATAAATTACATCATCCTGCGCAGCATCTCTCAGATCTTTTTGTTTTTCTGTTTCCAGCTTTTTTGCTTTTAAAGAATCAATTGCAGGCTGAATGTTTGCAACCAATTGTTCAGCTCCTTGTGTGCGATTACACAATCTTACATGACGAGTTCCTTTACTAATTTGTGTTTGCGACGACATATTGTCGTTAAGTAATGTTGCCATTTTTTTAAATTTTAAAAGTTTTATTATTCAGATTAACTGTTCTCATTTTTACCAATCATAAACTCTACACCCTTACTCAACACCAACAAACATCCTGCTTTTAAGCTTTAAATCTCCATATGTTTTCTTATGATTCAAGTTTCGAATTTAACATTTATTTTCTATCGAAAAAGAAAAACCCTGATTTTTTTTAAAAAATTTATTAATCAGCTTATCTATGTACTTTGTCAGGAATATAAATAGCCTTATATAAATGTGACATATACGGAGGTTAAATTCATAATTTTAGAACAAGCTGCCTGATGTTTTAGTATAAGAAAAGCTGGCTGCAACAAAAGCCATTCAGGCCTTAGTTCATCTTAAAACACAAACATTAAGCTGGCTTCTACTAAAAAGCTTGTAACAGTTTGCACTGATTTTGAGTAGATATTTTCCTGAATTTCCGAAGCAATATCGTGACATTGCGAAGGGGATTTGAGGAAGTTTACGCCAAAAAGCAGCTAAATTCCTTAATGCGCTATTAGCCAACAAAGCCCTTTGTTTTTCACTTTACAGGATTGATACCCTCAACTAAAAGTGAGAACATCAAACTTGCTTTTTAGCCGCAATACGAATCGAGATTAAAACTTTTCCCTAAATTTGCGACTCACGATAACGAATAAGATCTTGGAACTAAAGGAACTTGTACAGATTTTTGCTGAGCACCCGGCACGATTCAGCATCGAAAAACACTTACAAAGCAATACCAACTTTCACTTTCACTTGCGTGGATTGATTGGGTCTTCATTACCTTTGCTTGTTTCTGCTTTAAAAAATCAGAATAAAACTCAGCTGTTTATTTTAAACGATAAAGAGGAAGCTGCATACTTTTACAATGATTTGTGTAGCCTGATTGACGAACAATCTGTTCTTTTCTTTCCATCATCCTATAAAAGATCCATACAATACGAAAAAACGGATGCTTCGAATATTGTGTTGCGGGCCGAAACGCTAAACAGGCTCAATTCCAACAGTCATCAAACATACATTGTTACTTTTCCCGAGGCAATTGTTGAAAAAGTAATCAGCCAAGATCAGCTAAGCGAAAACACTTTAAAAATTAAGCTGGGCGAAAAGCTATCGCCTGAGTTTATTGAGGAAATATTGGTTGACTATGAATTTACACGCACCGATTTTGTAGTAGAGCCAGGCCAGTTTTCGATTCGTGGTAGCATTATCGATATCTTTTCCTTTTCGGATGAACATCCTTACCGAATCGATTTCTTTGGTGAAGAGGTTGAGTCCATTCGCATGTTTGATGTGGAAAACCAGCTTTCGATTAAAAAATTAGATGCGGTTGATATCATTCCAAATATCCAGGAAAATCTGTTGAAAAACTCCAGAATATCATTCCTGGATTTCGCTCCCGAACATTCTACTTTTTGGTGTAAGAATGTGCAATTCATATGCGATAGAATTCAGGCAATCTACGAAAACACGATCGAGAAAGTTCCCACCCTTGAGCTGGGCCAAGATAAGGTGGCAACCAAAAATTACCTGATAAAAGGTATGGATTTTATCGACCAGCTAAACCAATATTCTTGCATCGAGTTTGGGCAGAAATTCTTCTTCCCTAGCAAAAATGAATTTCAGTTCAACCAAACTCCACAACCGGCATTCAATAAAAATTTCGATTTATTGGGCGAACACTTGCTAAACAACAACGCAAGAGCTGAACACAACTATATTTTATCGGACAATGACAAGCAGATAGAGCGGATTCAAAATATTTTTGATGACAAAGGAATAGAAGTTGAATTCCAAAGTGTTAATCATACTTTACATGAAGGATTTTCGGACAGAGATCTGCGAATTTCTGTTTTCACCGATCATCAGATTTTCGACCGATATCATAAATTCCGATTAAAGACCGCAACGGTTCACAAAGCAAAAGAATCGGTTAGCCTAAAGGAGATTAACCGACTGCATCCGGGCGATTACATTGTACATTCCGATCATGGAATTGGCCGTTTTGGTGGCCTGCAAAAAATTGATGTAAATGGAAAAGATCAGGAAGCCATTCGCCTGGTGTACAAAGACAACGACATATTGTTTGTGAGTTTGCATTCGCTGCACAAAATTTCAAAATACAAAGGCAAGGATGGATCGGCACCCAAAATTTATAAACTGGGAACCGGAGCATGGCAAAAGCTAAAAGAGAAAACCAAAAGCAAGGTTAAAGATATTGCCAAGGAATTAATCGCATTATATGCAAAACGAAAAGCCGAAAAAGGTTTTCAGTTTAGTCCCGATTCATACATGCAACAGGAATTGGAAGCTTCGTTTATTTACGAAGATACACCCGACCAGGTAAAAGCAAGCAAGGCAACCAAGGAAGGAATGGAATCGCCATTCCCAATGGATCGTTTGGTTTGTGGCGATGTTGGTTTTGGGAAAACCGAAATTGCCATTCGAGCTGCTTTTAAAGCTGTGGCCGATAACAAACAGGTGGCCATATTGGTACCCACTACCATTTTGGCATTCCAGCATTTTAAAACTTTTAGCGATCGGCTAAAAAATTTCCCCTGCCGTGTTGATTACATCAGTCGCATGCGTAGGGCGAAAGATCAGAAAGAAATCTTAAAAGACCTAAAAGCAGGACAGATTGATATATTAATCGGTACTCACCGGATTATTGGAAAAGATATCGACTTTAAAGATTTGGGCCTGCTGATTGTTGATGAAGAGCAGAAGTTTGGAGTATCCGTAAAGGAAAAACTAAAGCAGCTGAAAGTAAATGTAGACACCTTAACACTTACAGCCACACCAATTCCGAGAACTTTGCAATTCTCATTAATGGGTGCACGCGATTTATCAATTATTAACACACCGCCACCCAACCGTTATCCAATTGTAACGGAGGTACACAATTTTAATGAGGATATCATTCGCGAAGCCATTACGTACGAAGTGGAGCGCAACGGACAAGTATTTTTCATCCACAACCGTGTTCAGAATATCAAAGAGGTTCAGGATATGATTCACCGCACAATTCCCGGTGTTTCGACAGTGGTAGCTCACGGACAAATGGATGGACCCAAGTTAGAGAAAATCATGTTGGAATTCATCCGTGGCGATTACGATGTGCTGATTGCAACAACCATTATTGAATCGGGACTAGACATCCCGAATGCCAATACCATTATTATAAACAATGGACAGAATTTTGGTTTGAGCGAGCTTCATCAGCTACGTGGCAGAGTTGGACGCTCGAACAAAAAGGCTTTCTGTTACCTGCTAACGCCTCCAATGGAATCGATGACTCAGGAAGCAAGGCAAAGGTTACAAGCCATCGAAAACTTCTCGGAATTGGGGAGTGGTTTTAATATTGCCATGCAGGATTTGGATATTCGTGGTGCAGGAAATTTATTGGGTGGCGAGCAATCCGGTTTTATTACTGATATTGGTTACGAAACCTATCAGCGAATTCTGAATGAGGCAATGCTTGAACTCAAGGAAAACGAATTTAAGGATGTGTTTGCCGACGAGCAGAAGGAAGATGAAAAAGAAATCATCCGATTTATAAACGACTGCCAGATTGATACGGATCTTGAAATCTTATTCCCCGAAGAATATATTGAAAGTATTTCGGAGAGAGTGCGTTTGTATCGTGAATTGGATAACATACAAAGCGAAGAGGAGGTTGAAAAATTTGAGCTTCAACTGAAAGACCGCTTTGGAAATTTACCTGAACCCAGTATCGAATTGCTTAATGTTGTGCGCTTGCGCTGGTTGGCTCTTGACCTGGGAATTGAAAAACTAATCTTGAAGAGCAAAAAGCTGGTACTTTATTTTGTTTCCGATCAGGATTCTCCCTTTTATCAATCGCCGCAATTTAGCATGGTATTGCAATTTTTACAAAGCCAAACTGTGCCTTGCAAAATGAAAGAAGCAAAAAATCGCTTGAGCTTAAGTTTCGAGAATGTATCGAACATTGTTGCTGCAAGCGAAATTCTAAAGCAGATCAATAATAAAAAATAAGACTGGTGTATAAACCAAAAAAGAAAAGATCGCAAAGTATAATTTTTGCGATCTTTTTATTTTATTGAGTAGATCATCAATTCTCATGAATTTCTCTTACCAAAATCAAAACTTTATCGTTACCCAGGTTTGTGATTCGAGCTTCGAACCAGAGCTTTCCTTTAGCCGTTTCCATTTCGTACTTGAATTTCTCCATGAATCCGACACTTAAAACTTTCTCTATTTTCTCCTCTACCTTTTGCAATGAATCACCTGTAAAAACTTTATTGAGGTGAGAACCTACAATTTCATTTTTAGGCAATACCAAGGATGAATCATCATCCAATTTATAATCTTCGAAAATACCATCTTTGTTCACCACAAAAATTAAATTCGGGATCGCATTTAATAAGTCTTTATTCCTTTGTTCACTCTCTTCGAGCATCATCTGGCTTTTCTTGTGCACGGTAACATCCCTTACGTAGCAAACAATTCCTTTATCCAAGCCTTTTTCGCTTTTTAGCATAGAAGAATATAACTGCAAATAGGTTTCTTTCCCATGGATATCAAACAGGAGTTCCACTTCGCAATTGCTATTTTTTTCGGTTGGAATCAACAAATCATCATCAAATGATTTTTCCTTTGCCGACAATGACAAATCCTGGTATGGTTTTCCAATCATATCCGCCTCTTGCTTTCCAAAAATTCTTTGGCAGCCCTTATTCCATGATGTTATCAATCCATTCAAATCAAAAGTAAGCACCCCATCATGAAAATGATTGATAATATTTGCCTTTTCGACCAACATATCGCGATAGGCATATTCCTGAGTTACATCACGAATAATGAATTGAAGATTATTTTTTCCATTAAACTCGATATGTGCTGCAGTTAATCCTGCATCAAACAGGTCGCCATGTATGGTTTTAAACTTAAGATGAGTGTACTCTATCCCTTGCCCCATCTGCACTGCAGTATCAAACTTTTCCTTAAATTCTTCCTGGTACTCTTCGCTGATGTATGAAAGAAGTTGAAGCCCCATAAGATCTTCGATGTATGCAGTTTTAAACAGTTTTAATCCCAGGCAATTTAAATACTCAATACCACCTGCTTCGTTAATTACCAGAATTGCCTCCGGCGAATCGGTAATAAAGTTACGGAATCTTTTCTCTCTCAATTTTTGATCCAAATCGAACTGATGCTTATAAAATGCCAATTCGATTGATATTCCAAGCTCTTTTTTATCAATTGGTTTAACCAGATATCCGTAAGAATGCGTATTAATTACACGCTGAATGGTGCTCTCTTCAGTATCGCTGGAAAGAAAGATCACAGGAATATCAAATTTGGATTTTATCAGTTCGGTTGTTTGGATACCATCTAAATCGCCTCCCAAATGCACATCCATTAGAACAATATCCGGGCTTAACTTTTCACATATACGAATGGCCTCTTTACCATCCTCTACTATTCCTAACAAATCGTAACCCAATTCCTTTAAAAACATTCTAAAAATGGTCGAAATTAAGTTATCATCCTCAACGATTAAAATCTTTTTTTTCATTAAGCAGTAATTGAAAATTTTATCGATACTCACAAAATTTAATGCCTAAGGCATTTGGTTATTCTCTCTAAAATTAGTTAAAGTAAATTAGTCTATTATATATAACGAGTAAAAAACCAGTGGGTCACTTTATTTAATATGCCTAAAGTTTACTAATTTTATGCGATTTTACAAGCTATTTAATAATTTACACGTTAATTACTTTCTTTTGAATCTTATTATTGATATAGGCAACACAAAAATTAAAGCCAGTCTTTTTCAAGACGGGAAATTAATGCATACTCTAAATTCCGATCAGACTGATACGGAATTTGTTCAAGAAATTACAGACCATTACAATATTACTCACGCCATTGTATCATCGGTTAGAGAATTTCCTTTTGATTTAATGGATCTGCTATATTGGAAAACAAAAAGTACTTTCTTTTTTGACATGGATCTTCCGGTACCAATCGATAATTTATACGCATCGAAAAATACCTTAGGCTACGATCGACTTGCCGCATGCATTGGTGCCAATGCAATATATCCTCGAAAGAATATACTTGTAATTGATGCCGGAACAGCAATCACCTTTGATTTTGTAAATTGCAAAGGACAGTATGAAGGAGGCTGCATTTCTCCGGGGCTAAGTATGCGATTCAAGGCATTAAATCAGTTTACGAAAAAACTCCCTCTCCTTTCTTTAAATGAGAATTATCATTTGATAGGTAAAAACACCGAGGAAGCAATTACCGGAGGTGTTCAAAATGGCATTATTTTCGAAATTGATTCCTATATCACCAATTTAAAGAGCCAATACACGGATCTTGAAGTATTATTAACAGGTGGAGATGCTAAGTTTCTTCATAAAAACACAAACAACAACTCAAGCTACGAGCCAAATGTATTAGCCATTGGCTTGAATCATATACTTGACTTTAACATTTCGAAACCATCTAATAACAAATAAAGTTTTTGTTGATTTCCAATTTATTTATAGTTTTGCAAGAGGCTAATTTTTGAGCTTTAAGATGGTTATTTATAATGGATTCAGAACTTGTACTGATTTTTTGGTATGAGTTTTGCACTTTAAGTTCCGACAAAACTAAAAGTTTCGTTGTATTTATTTCGACTGAATAAATATGATATTTTAAAGGATATAATAAGTACCATTCTTATCGTTTTGCAACAAATAAACTTGATTATAAAAAATTTAGTGACATGAAGACAAGACTTACGATCGTAACTGTGGTTCTATTGCTTTCAAGTATGTTTACCGTTAAGGCACAGACTTTGGAATCAAAATATGGATTGGATAGTGTTCAGACTGTATTGAACGCTTCGCTATATGTAGAAATGGTGAAGCAAAAAAATTATGAAGAAGCTCTTCCGGGTTGGAGATACGTTTATCAAAATGCTCCTGCATTTCAAAAAACAACTTACATCAAAGGTGTTACAATTATGCGTGGCATGCTTCGCAAAACCAAAAACCCAAAGTATGTTGATACTTTGATGATGGTTTACGATCAGCGTATCAAGTATTTCGGAAAAGACCGCAAATATCCTGAAGGATGGATTCTTGGTCGCAAAGGTGGTGACCTTTTCAACTACAAGAGAAAGCACATCCCTTCGGTAAAAGAAGCTTATGGCATCTTGAAGAAATCCATTGAAATGCAACAATTGAAATCGGAAGCTAAAATCATTAACTACACAATGGAAGCTTCAGGTATTCTTGTAAAAGCTGGAGAAATTGAGCCGGAAGAAGTGATTGACAACTACCTTCTTTTTATGGATATGGCTGAAAAGAAAAAGAAAGCTGAAACAAACGAAAAGAAAAGAGAAAATATCGAAAACGCTCGTTTAAATGTTGAGAGAATTTTCTTCAAAGCTGGTGTTGCTGACTGCGAAACTTTGAGCAATATCTTTACTCCAAAATTCGAAGCAAACAAAGACGATATGGTTTTGATCAACAAAATCCTTCGTATGTTGAACCGTCAGGAGTGTGAAGATGGTGCATTGTATGCTAAGGTTGCTGAAAGAAAGTACGAGTTAGACCCTAATGCTGATGCAGCTCACAACTTGGCTAAAATGTTTATCAAGAAAAAAGAGTTTGGCAAAAGTAAAGGATATTTGGAACAAGCTATCGAATTGGAAGAAGATGCAGATATCAAAGCAGACTTGCATTACAAGTTAGCAACCATTCTATTTCTGCAAGGTCAGTTAAGCTCTTCTAAGTCGAATGCTTTAAAAGCTGCTAAATTGAGATCGAACTGGGGACAACCTTATATCTTAATTGGTAAAGCTTACGCTTCATACAGTAAAAAATACGGATCATCAGCTCTTGATCATCAGAAAGTATTCTGGGTAGCAGTTGATAAATTTAAGAGAGCCAAAGCAATTGATCCTGATTGTTCAGAAGAGGCTAATAAGCTTATCAATGATTACTCCAGACATTTCCCGGGAAAAGAAGAAGCATTCTTCGAAGGAATTAAAAATGGTGATGTAATTAAAATTGGTGATTGGATTAATGAATCTACAAAGGCTAGACTTAATGAATAGTACGCCAAAGAGTAAATACAATATTATCAAAAGCATTGTAATCCTTTCGGGGATTACGATGCTTTTGTCTTGTGAGAACAGCATGAAAGAAGTGCAGAGTCTTACAAACAATCAAAATCTTCCTGTTCAGCAGGGAAAAGACGTTGAGTTTATTTTTACCGATTCAACAAAAATTCAATATCGGGCTTTTGCCATAGAGTTTATTGAAACCGAATCGGAAGAAGAAGGCCTATTGCAAGAGTTCCGCAAAGGGGGCAAAATTATATCCTATAATAAGGATGAAAGTGTTGCATGGGAAATTAAAGCCAACTATGCAAAACACTATCCTGATAAAGAACTTTGGGAATTGCGAAACAATGTGGTTGCTAAAGCGGCTGACGGAAAAACCATTAGTTCAGAATTAATGTTTTGGGATCACAAGAAGAAATCCATTTATTCAAACCAGTACACAAGAATAATCTCCCCCGACGGACAAGTTATAGAAGGTTCGAACTTCTCGACTGACGAAGACATGATTGAATTCAAAATGAAAGATGTCTCTGGTGAGGTATATTTAGAAGACAAAACGAAGCAATAATCGACAAAGCTTATTATCTTGCTAACAAAACTCAGAAAAGTGAATCAAAAACTTCCCATTGTATTAGAAATCGTCTGGCTAATTGTAATGATTAGCAGTGCATCGCTTGCTGTATATCGTACAATGCAAACTAATTTTACCGAAAACCTTTTATTGTACGTTATTGCCATATTGGCTGCTTTAATGTATACTTCGCGCAGATATCTTAGAAGAACCCGAGAGAAAAACCAACCCAAGAAGTAGATGAATGATCTGATCATCATTTTTGCCATGCTTGCCCTTTCCGCCTTTTTCTCAGGAATGGAAATTGCATTTATTGCTGCCAATAAACTTCGCATGGAGTTGGATAGGAATAAAAATACTGTTTCTTCCAAAATCATTTCAATCTTCTCGAAATATCCAGGCCATTACATCAGCACCATGTTGGTAGGTAACAATATCGCACTTGTAGTTTATGGTATTGTAATGGCCAAGATCTTAGAGCCCTCGATTGAGCTTTGGGTGGATTCAGAATCGTTGGTACTCAGTATTCAGACCATCATATCTACCATTTTAATTTTGGTGACCGCCGAATTTATTCCGAAAACCCTGTTTAGGCTGAATCCCAATTTTGCTCTGAACTTTTTTGCTTTACCGGTAATGTTCTTCTACATTGTTTTCTACCCGGTAACCATTATCACTATGATGTTATCCAAAAATATCATACACCGGCTGTTCAGAACCGAAATATCAGAAGATGAAGAAACGCAAGCTTTTGGCAAATTAGATTTAGATCATTTGGTACAAGAAGGACAAGACACCCAAGCCATTGCCGAAGATGAAATGCATGATATTAAAATATTCCGGAATGCACTGGATTTCTCGAAAGTAAAGCTGAGAGAATGTATTGTTCCCAGAAATGAAATAGAAGCAATGGAAATCACCGGTGAAATCGAAGATCTAACCCAGCGATTTATAGAAACAGGTTATTCAAGAATCTTGATATACAAAGAATCGATAGATAATATTATTGGATATGTTCATTCATCCGTAATTTTTAAAAGACCCCAAAGCATTAAATCAGCTTTAAGCCGAATTATATTTGTGCCTGAAACAATGGCCGCTCATAAACTGTTAAATCTTTTTACCAAAGAACAAAAAAGCATTGCGCTTGTTGTTGATGAGTTTGGAGGAACTGCAGGAATGGTAACCATTGAGGATATCATGGAAGAAATATTTGGTGAAATAGAAGATGAGCACGATAGTGTTGATTTGGAAGAGGAAGTTCTTTCTAATAATGAATATGTGTTTTCGGGAAGATTAGAAATTGATTACCTGAACGACAAATACGAATTAAACCTACCTGAATCAGAAGATTTCGAAACCTTGAATGGATTCATTCTATTTAATCACGAGAGTATTCCTAAATACAGTGAAACCATTAGGATTGAGAACTTCAATTTTAAAATTGTAGAAGTAAGCAATACACGTGTGGAGAAAATAAAGCTGACAATTATAGACTAAGTCCTTTCTATTCATCTTCCGCCTATTACAAAGAATGTTTGAGGTGTAAATCAAATATTTTGTTTTCCTATAAAACCTCTGGATTCTTGATTCGGTTAAATTGCATTTTTTCACATGCATCAAGTTATTTTTACTTTACTATAAAAGACTCCAAACTGATAGACTTAAAAGACTATCATTTCCCATTTTTTTGTATATTCGTAGCCTAATTAAGAAATATTTAAATCTTTTTCGATGGCAACATTACAGAAAATAAGAAACCGTGGTGTTTTTATTGGGATCATCATTGGGGGAGCTTTGTTTGCATTTATTGCTGGTGACGCTCTAAAATCGGGTGGTTCCTTATTGACGAATTCACGAAACGAAATGGCAGAAATTGCGGGTGAATCAGTAAACATTCGTGATTTTCAGAATCGATTCAACCATAATATTGAAGTAGCAAAAATGATGTCTGGTCAATCTTCAATTCCTTCAGAACAGATGGATAGATTAAGAGAGCAAACCTGGCAACAAATGGTTCAAGAAATGGTAATGAATATCGAATATGATGAGTTGGGAATTTCAGTAACTTCTGATGAGTTATTCGACATGGTTCAAGGCAGAAATATCGATCCTACAATTCGTCAATTGTTCCAAGGCCAGGACGGATCATTCAATAAAGAACAGGTAGTTGCAACCCTTCAGCAGTTAATTAAAGCTCCTGCAGGAACTCCACAGAAAAATTATTGGTTGAACATCGAAAATGCAATGACTACTCAAAGAACTTTAAGCAAGTACAATTCTTTAATCCAAAAAGGATTGTATATGCCAAATGCCTTGGCTAAAGATCTTGCTGCAAAAGGAAGCAAAAAAGTAGATATCAACTATATCGTTAAAAATTACAATTTGATTCCTGATAGTACCATTACGGTTAGCGATTCTGAAATCAAAGATTACTATAAGGAACACAAAGATTTATTCGAGCAATCGGAATCGAGAAGAATTGATTACGTTCCTTTCCTAATTGAACCATCAACTGAAGATTACAAGGCAACAAAAGATATGATTGCTGATCTTAAAGCTGATTTTACTACTGAAACGAACAACATTCAGTTTGTAGAATTGAATGCGGATACCGATTTTAATCCATTCTACTTTAAAAAAGAAGAAATTACAAATGCTGAATTAGCAGAATTTGCTTTCTCGGGAAGTAAAGGGGATGTTAATGACGTTTACGAAGAAGGTGATTTTTACAAAATTGCTAAAATCAATGAAGTTAAAATGCTTCCTGATTCAGTTAAAGCACGTCATATTCTTATTCAACCGGTAAATGGTGACTATGCTGCTGCACAGGCTAAAGCTGATAGCCTAAAAGCACTATTGGATAAAGGAGCTCGTTTCGATGATTTGGCAAAAGCAAATTCGGATGACCAAGGATCAGCGGTTAACGGTGGTGATCTAGGATGGTTTACACAAGGAAAAATGGTTCTTCCATTTAGCGAAGCAGCATTCGATTCTAAAAAGAACGAAATTAAAGTTGTTTTAACACAATTTGGAGCTCATGTTATTCAGGTAACCAACAAAGGAAAAGCCGTTAAAAAAGTACAACTAGCAATAATTGACCGTAAGGTTGAGGCAAGCAACAAAACCATTCAGGAAGCATATGCTAAAGCACGCACATTTGCAGGTAACAACCTAAGCAAAGATGCATTCTTAAAATCTATATCAGAACAAAACCTGCAAAGAAGAACTGCTAATCTTAAAAAAGACACCAAGAATATTCCGGGTCTTGAAAATTCAAGAGAATTGGTTAGAGCAGCCTATCAAACGGATGATATGGAATCCTTATTGCTAAATAATGACCAATCGGCAGTTTTTGAATTTGGAGATAAGTTTGTGGTTGCCATTCTTTCTGATATTAAAGAAGAAGGTTTTTCAAAAATTAATGATGTTGCAAATACTATTAGACGTGAGATCAGAAAAGAAAAGAAAGCAGAGCAAATGATGGCTGAACTCAGTAAAAACAGTCAAGGCGCACAATCTCTTCTTTCTGTTGCACAAAAAGAAAATTTGGAAGTGAAAAATGCATCTGACATTAGCTTCTCGTCATTCCAAATTCCAGGTGCAGGTATTGAACCAAACGTAATTAGTACTGCAAGTCTTATTGAAAAAGGGGAAATTTCTGCTCCGATTAAAGGCAATCAAGGAGTTTACATGTTAGTAGTTACCAATGAAACTACCGACGAAGTAATTGAAACTACTGTTGAAGCTTTGAAAACAAGATTAGAGCAAGGACAACAGTATCGTACCAACTATCAGGCATTTCAGGCATTAAGAGAAAATGCGAATGTTGTTGATAAAAGATATAAGTTTTACTAGAAACTAGTAGGACAGAAAGAAAGCGAGGTGATTCATTCATCTCGCTTTTTTTATGCATAAAATTGTAATTCAAGATCACCGACTAATTACAGATGGGAAGTTTGATCTTATTATAACGCGAGTTCGACAAAAGGTTTGATGAGGCCATCATTGCTTTATATCAGTTTTAGTATAATCTTAATTTATTTTGGATTTTCATCTTATCGATCGATAAGCACATTATCATTGCATGCCTTGGAGCATAGCCCATTGCCTTAGCGTGCCATGAAATCTCTTCATACCATGCTATTGTGATTTTGAATATGGGGCAGCGGAAGCACTCCATAAAAATGGTAATACTGGTATTATAAATCATACCATGGCTAGATTATAAAAAAGAGCTGCCAAAAAATGACAACTCTTCCTAATTATTCGTTCCTAATATCTACGAAAGTAAAGCTTTTACTTTATCAGCAACAGCTTTTCCATCGGCTTTTCCAGCTAGTTGTTTTGAAGCAATTCCCATTACTTTTCCCATTTCTTTCATCGAAGAAGCTCCTGTATCCGCAATAATCTGTTGGACTGCTGCAGTCAGCTCTTCATCGCTCATTTGAGCTGGCAAATACACTTTCAGGAAACTCATTTCAAGCAATTCCTTATCAGCCAAATCTTCTCTTCCGCCAACTTTATAAGTATCAGCGGCATCTTTGCGCTGTTTTACCAATTTCTGGATTATTTTCACAGCGGCCGAATCTTCAATTTCTGCTGCACCTGTCTTGGTCATTTCGAGTGTAAACGCAGTTTTTGCTGATCTTATGGCCTGTAACTTATCTTTTTCTTTTGCTTTCATTGCAGATTTCATATCTGCATTAATTTGTTCAAGTAAGCTCATAGTATATATTTTAATCTTTAATGACTGTTAGCAGCCATTGGCATTTTTGTTTGTAAGCTTTGCAGATTACTCATCATCCAAAGTAAATTTAATTACATTTCCGGAATGATATCGCTTTTGATCAAGCTTCTTTTGTTTTCTTTTATAAGCGGGAATGCTTTCCATCTCGTCAATATCCGAATCCTTTAGATCGGTTAAAACGAAATTCTTCTCTTCGGGCTCTTTAACTTCATCACCCAAAGGCATTTTGCTTTGCTGAGGATTAATTCTACCTCCTTTAAAGTTGGTGACTTTATCTTGGTCAACCTCTTCGGTAAGTCCCCCGTTCTCGAAACCTGTAGCAATAATGGTAACCGATACTTTGTTTCCAAGTGCTGAATCTTGTCCTGTTCCCCAGATGATAGAAGCACTGTCACCAACCGCCTCTTGCACGTAATCGGTAATTTCACCTACCTCGTCCATGGTTACTTCTTCTTCACCCGAGGTAATGTTAAGAAGGATATTTCGGGCACCACGAACATCATTACTGTTCAGCAATGGTGAAGTTAAAGCCTCGCGAATGGCATTTACCGATCGGTCTTCTCCTTCGGATGATGCCGATCCCATAACAGCCACGCCGCTATCCGTCATAACTGTTTTCACATCTTCGAAGTCGACGTTGATATATCCGTGAAGAGTAATGATTTCGGCAATTCCTTTGGCTGCTGTTGCCAAAACATCATCGGCCTTGGCAAAGGCTGTAGAAAGTTTTAAATCGCCGTATATTTCACTCAATTTCTCATTATTAATCACAAGCAATGAGTCAACATTTTCTTTTAGTTTGTTGATTCCTTCGATTGCCTGGTTCAGTCGTTGACGACCCTCGAAACGGAAGGGAATGGTAACAATACCAACCGTTAATATCCCTTGCTCTTTTGCTGCTTTGGCAATAACAGGTGCAGCACCCGTTCCAGTTCCTCCACCCATACCAGCAGTAATAAATACCATCTTTGTGTTATCGGCCAAAACTTCGTTCACATCTTCAATGTTCTCGATAGCCGATTGAGCCCCTCGTTCAGGCTTGTTTCCTGCTCCGCGTCCTTCTGTTAAAGATTCACCCAATTGAATCTTAACGGGAATCTCACTATTTTCCAACGCCTGTGCATCAGTATTACAGATCACAAAATCCACATCTTTTATGCCCTGCTTAAACATGTAATTGACAGCATTACCACCACCTCCACCAACACCAATTACCTTAATAATTGATGATTCATTCTCGGGTAAGCTAAAATCTATTAAATCTTCTGTCATTATTTATTAATTCTATTATCCTAAATTATACCATTTAAAGTAAAGCGTACAAATGGTAATTATACCTGTATTATTTACAATAATTGGTATTACATTGAAGTGTCGCCACCATCAAAAATCTTTGTAAACTGATCCTTAAACCAATTATTGAGTGACTCACCATCTTTTTCTTCTTCAGCTTTAGGCTGTTCAGTTTTTGGCTTTTGATTTGCTTTTGGTTCCGGATTGCTATTCACTTCAAATGATTCTTCTTCTTTTTCATCTTTCTGTTCTTCGGATCTTTTTCGCATCAGTTCCTCGCGTCGCTGAATTTCCTCGCGTCTTTTTGCAGCTGCTTTTTCTTCCTCTTCGGCAGGATTTTCTATAATCAATTCCAATTTAGGAGCTTCCTCTTCTCGCTTTCTTGGTTCAATCATCAGCTCAGGAATAGGATTTTCTGAAAATCCTGTTGCAATAATGGTAACGCTTAACTCATCTCCCATTTTTTCATTGTAACCATTCCCCCAAATTACGCTCACATCATCACCTACAACATCATGCACATAATCGGTAATCTGACTTACCTCCTGCATGGTTACCTCTTCGTTGCCCGATATGATATTTAAAAGAATATTTCGAGCCCCAACGATATTGTTGCTGTTTAATAATGGAGACGTTAAAGCCTCTTCGATAGCCCTAATGGAACGATCGGGTCCAGAAGCAGATGCTGATCCCATGACAGCCACACCACTATTTCTCATTACAGTTTCAACATCGGCAAAGTCGACGTTTACATATCCGGCTACGGTAATAATCTCCGCAATACTCTTGGCTGCTACCGAAAGCACGTTATCTGCTTCGGCAAAAGCATCGGAAAGTTTTAAATCGCCGTACATCAATCTCAACTTCTCATTGTTAATAATCAACAATGCATCCACGTGCTTTTCCAGGTTTTCGATTCCCTCAAGTGCCTGCTGTATTCTCTTTTTCCCTTCGAAACGAAAAGGTATGGTAACGATCCCTACGGTTAGTACATCCTGTTGACGAGCTGCTTCTGCAATAATAGGAGCGGCACCTGTTCCGGTTCCACCACCCATTCCGGCAGTCACAAAAACCATTTTGGTTTTCTCACTCAACACTTTGTTGATATCCTCCAAACTCTCGATAGCAGATTCTCTACCTCGTTCAGGTTTATTTCCTGCTCCCCTTCCTTCGGTTAACGATTTACCCAATTGTACTTTAATGGGTACAGGGCTATTTTCGAGTGCTTGCGAATCAGTGTTACATATTACAAAATCAACCCCGGTAATCCCTTCTCTTAACATGTGATTGACAGCGTTTCCTCCACCGCCTCCCACTCCAATTACTTTTATAATGGATTTTTCTTTTGGCACAAAATCAACCGGTAATAATTCGTCAATCATGATCTCACAGTATTAGGGTTAAAAATCTTATTTACATATCCACATCATTGGTATCAAATAAAGATCCAAGAAATGCAGTGATCCCTTTCTTCTTCTTAGGTTTATGTCCATTTACATTGCTTCTTACTTCAGGTTTTGGCTTGGGTTTTTCCATACCTTTCAATAAAAGGCCAATAGAGGTTGAGTACATCGGATGATCTAAATTTTCATCAAGATTTACTTTTAAATTCCTTGGAAAGCCGACTCTAACATCAAGATCAGTTCTTTGCTCGGTTAACAAATCAAGCTTAGCAAGTAAAGCTCCTCCTCCTGTTAACACAATTCCGGCTCCTATTTTATCCATTAATCCGGTTGATTCGACCTGAAATTTTACCGAATCGATAATTTCTTCCATTCTGCACTGAATGATTTGAGCAATGAATTTAAACGAAATGTCTTTTTCATCCCAACCTCCAGTAGCAGGAATTGTAACTACTTTATCATCAGAAGCAAGATTGGCAATAGCTTCACCGAATTGTATTTTTAAAGCTTCGGCTTGTCGTAATAGCACCGAGCATGCCTCTTTAATATCGCGAGTTACATTATCACCTCCAAAGGGAATTACCGAAGTGTGTTTCAGCACACCGTCAAAATAAACAGTAACATCGGTAGTTCCCCCTCCGATATCAACCAAAACAACACCTGCCTCTTTCTCTTCTTTTGTTAAAACTGCCAGAGACGAAGCCAAAGGTTCAAGCACCAACTCCTCCACTTCTAATCCAACTTCTTTTACACACTTTTCGATGTTTCGAGCCGAAGCAGTTCTACCAATAATGATGTTAAAATGGCCATCTAAACGACGTCCTGCCATTCCCAATGGGTTTTTAATTCCAATCTCTTTATCAACAACAAACTCCTGCGGAATAACGTGTAAAATTTGTTCCCCAATCTCTACCGGGTGTTTGTAATTTTCGTTTGTGATTTGTTCTATATCGTCCTTAGTGATTTCCTCAACCGAATTCTCTATGTATTTAAATTTCCTTTCCTTAACAATGCGAATATGCTGACCCGCAATGCCTACAAACACCTTGGAGATTTCATAATTCGTTTTTGCCTTTAAACGAGCTATAGCATTATTAATAGCCTCAGTGGTAAGTTCAATATCATGAATTACCCCTCTTTTAACACCTTTCGACACAGTTTTCTCCATTCCCAAAATGTTTAGCTTCCCTTGAGGCGTAAACTCTCCAAGAATGGCAACAATTTTCGTTGTTCCTATATCAATTGCGGCTACTATATTATTATTCCCAATCATTCTAGTTCTTTTTTGTACAAACAACCTGGTTTTCGTACTTCAGGTTAATTCTTTTGTATTTATTCCACCCGGTTTTTGAAAAACCGTTGGTGTACAAGGCATACAATTTCTTGAATTTCTTTTGGTAATGATCAACTCGACCCAATTCAATTTTATGTGCTCCAACTCGTGGAACCAGAATATATTCTTTTCCACTGGTAACATGAATTTGAGTGATTTGAGATCTCCAAAATTCATCATTAGTAATGAACTTTACCAAATCAAAAAGTTCTTCTTTTATCAGTTGCTCATTTACTGCCCCCGAAACCACCAAAACCCTTGATGTAAATTTTGTTGATAAAGGCATTTTCTTTCCTTCCTCATCAATATAATATCCATGGCCATGTAATACCCTGACAATTGGGTTTCTTTGGTGTATTTCTACAACTAAATTTCCCGCTAAAGAGCTATAAACCTCCGATTTCTTTACGTAAGGCACTTGGTTGATCTTTTCTTCTAAAATTTCTTTATTGATTGCATATACCGAATTTCCTTTCCAATCGGGATATTCTTTTTTTACAATTTTCTCAACATCCTTAAAGCATACAAAACCACTGTCGAGGCTATCCTTAATCTTCACTTTTATTTCGTGCAAAATGATGGCACCTTTCTTATCATTTACAAAAGAAAAGCTCACAAACAAATAGCCCAATAGTAAAATCCAGAATAATATGACAGTAATTTTTCTAAGCATCTTATTATTTTTCTATCAACATATTTTTGATTGGTTCGACCAATTTATCGATATCCCCTGCTCCTAAAGTCAACAGCACTTCAAGTTCTTTTTCTTTCAACAAATCAATCAAATCATTTTTAGTACACCTATTTACTGGTACAGTAATATTTTTCATGATCATATCTGAATTGACTCCCTCAATTGGCAATTCTCTTGCCGGGTATATATCCAAAAGAATAACTTCATCAAGCAAGCTTAATCTCTCAGCGAATCCATCTGCAAAATCTCTTGTTCTGGTGTAAAGATGTGGTTGAAAAACACCAGTAATCTTCTTGTTCGGATAAATATCCCTTACCGACAAGATACTCTCCTTCAATTCTTTTGGGTGATGGGCATAATCATCAATAAATACCAATTTGTCTTCCCTGATTTGATAATCAAATCTTCTGCGAACGCCCTCGAATGATGACAGTGCAGCTCTAATTTCGTCCTCTTTTACTCCAGCAAGGACGGCAACACTACATGCTCCAATGGCGTTTTCTACATTAATTTTTCCTGGGTAAGAAAATTTTAATTTCTCAAATACCCCAGTAGGATGAACAAGATCAAACTCATAAAAACCTTCTACTAAATTTAAATTCCTTGCATAGAAATCTGCAATATCATTCAGTGAATAGGTATAATTCTTAGCTTCAATATTTTCTATTCTCAGCCCTTTTTTGTAGACTAAAATGCCATTCTTTTTGATCTGGCTTGCATATTCATGAAAACTCTTTTCCAATTCAGATTTATCGCCGTAAATGTCCAGATGATCAGCATCCATGGATGTAATCAGGGCGATTTTAGGGTGTAGCTGTAAAAATGACCTGTCAAACTCATCGGCTTCCAGAATCACCCACGGACTATCTTTTGTCAATAATAAGTTCGATTGGTAATTTCTGGATATCCCTCCTAAAAAAGCATTGCAACCCAATTGGGAAGTTTTAAAAATATGAGCCGTAATGGTCGAAACCGTAGTTTTCCCATGAGTTCCGGCAATTCCAACACCATGTAAATCATTCGAAAGCAATCCTAGAACCTGAGAACGTTTCATAATGGTGAAAGCATTCAATCTAAAATAACTCAACTGCTGATGATCCTTAGGAATTGCAGGCGTAAATACAACCAAAGTATTCTCCTTCACCAGAAAATCATTTGGGATGGTATCCAAATCATCCTTGAAGGTAATTTTGATGCCTTCTTCCATTAACTCTCCAGTTAATTTGGTAGATGTTCGGTCGTATCCATATACATTCTTACCAATAGAATGAAAATATCGTGCGATTGCACTCATTCCAATTCCACCGATTCCAACGAAATAAATATTTTTAAAATCTTCTAACTTCATATTAAATCATTGTTAGAATGTGTTCTGCTATATCATCTGCTGCATCAGGCTTAGCCAATAACTTGCAGTTTTTAGCCAGCTGCGCACATTTTTCTTCATCCTTTATCAATTCTAAAGCCTTCGAGATCAAAACCTCTTCTGCTTCTATGTCTTTCACCATCACCGCTGCATCTTTATTTACCAAAGCCATGGCATTTTTAGTTTGGTGATCTTCCGATACATTTGGAGATGGCACCAAAATACAAGCCTTCTCAACCAGGCACAGTTCAGAAATGGTTCCTGCCCCTGCTCTTGAGATTACAATATCTGCGGTAGCATAAGCCAGGTCCATTCGACTTAGGAAATCGGTAACTTTCACATCAGGCAAATCCCAATTCTCAAGTTCTTTTTTCACCTTCTCTATATAAAATTTACCGGTCTGCCAAATGATTTGTACTCCTGATTTTGAAATGGTCTCTAAAGATTTCAGAACACTATTGTTAATGGTTCTGGCTCCCAGGCTACCTCCTACAATCAAAATTGCTTTTTTACCCGATTTCAGATCAAAATGCTTAATTGCCTCTTCTCTTTTCGATTCAATTTCCAATAGGTCTTTGCGAACAGGGTTTCCTGTCATCACAATCTTTTCTTTCGGAAAAAAGCGTTCCATACCTTCGTAGGCAACACATATTTTTTTTGCCTTTTTGGCCAATAGTTTATTGGTGATTCCAGCATAGGAGTTTTGCTCCTGAATTAATGCAGGCACACCCAGTCTGGCTGCCACATGCAGCAACGGACCGCTGGCATAACCACCTACTCCAACTACAGCATCAGGTTCAAATCCTTTCACAATAGCCTTTGCTTTCCAAATGCTTTTCAACAATCGTGAGAAAAATTTCAGGTTCTCTTTTGAAAAGCTTCGTTGCAGACCACGAATTGGCAATCCAATGATATCGTATCCGGCAGCCGGAACCTTTTCCATTTCCATTTTCCCCACAGCGCCTACAAACAATATTTCACAATCGCTATGCTTTTGCTTTAAGGCATTGGCAATAGAAATGGCCGGATAGATATGTCCACCCGTTCCTCCACCACTAACTATTATTTTAATTTTCTGCTTCATTCAATCTTTTTTCTTCTTCGTTTGCCCAATTGCTCACACTCAATATCATTCCAAAGGCTGCACTTGTAAATATTAAGGATGTTCCTCCCATACTTACCAGTGGCAAAGGTTGTCCCGTTACAGGAATTAAATTCACAGAAACTGCCATATTGGTCATGGCCTGAAATACGATACTCAAGGTTAAACCGATGACCAGAAATGCCGGGAATGTCCTACTGCATTTCCGGACTATGATTCCTGCCCGATAGAGCAGAAACAGATATAGTGCAAGAATTCCAAAACCTCCCATCCATCCCATCTCCTCAAGGATAATGGCATAAATAAAATCGGAATATGGATGCGGTAAAAAGTTTCGTTGTGTACTATTCCCAGGCATTTTACCAAATATCCCACCAGAAGCAACTGCAATTTTAGCTTGTTCTACCTGGTAATTCTGATTGTTATTGATACTTCGCTCTTCATTAAAGAAATTCTCGATACGACTTCGCACTGTTTGTACACGACCCAAACTAGGAATCACTGGAGCCAAGGCTATAAGTAATACCAAAACCAGTAATACAGCAGCAATACTTCCAAACAAATACTTATAGGCCACACGTCCTATAAACATGAGGATGTAGCAGATTCCTCCCAATAATACTGAAGTTGAAAAGTCATCCAAAAAAATCAGTAGACATACTACACCAATAGGAACTATTAAACGGATAAAAGCATCTTTACTGCATTCCTGTTTCCCTTGAAAGCGGGAAAGAGTTCGTGAAACATGCAATATCAACGCAAGTTTTGCCAATTCGGAGGGCTGAAAATTAAACCCTATCCCAGGAATGGTAATCCAACGGGAAGCATCGTTTAAGTTAGTCCCTATGAGCTTGGCAAGTATCAGCATTCCAATAGAGATCACCAAGACAATGTTTGCAAAACTGGAATAGTAGCGATGAGGCATAGCATGCACAATGTACATGATAAAGAAACAACCTCCCAGAAGAATCAGTTGCTTAATTAGGAAGTAAGAAGTATTCCCTCCTCTCACTTTATAAGCAAGGGTGCCTGTGGAACTGTATACCACAAGCAATGAAACTAGAGAAAGAAGTAAAATAATGATCCATATCACTTTATCACCTCTTAATCTGGGGTTTCTTACCCAATTTAATATTCTTGACAACCAAGTCTCCATCTGGCATTATATTATTATTACAAGTTTCTTACTTCATCTTTAAATTGATCGCCGCGATCTTCGTAGGATTTAAAAAGATCGAAACTTGCGCACGCTGGCGACAACAATACAATTTCATCTTTATTGGCAATCTCATAAGATAACTGCACTGCTTTTTCCATCGAATCTGCATCGACAATGGTTTCAACCTTTCCATCAAAAGCTTCGTGAATCTTTGCATTGTCAACTCCCAAACAAACAATTCCTTTTACTTTTTCATCTACCAAATCAAAAAGGATTGAGTAATCATTACCTTTATCAACCCCGCCAACAATCCAAACTACAGGTTCTTCCATACTTTCCAAAGCATACCATGTTGAATTGATATTTGTAGCTTTTGAGTCGTTGATAAATTGAATACCACGAACTTTCACGACTTTTTCCAATCGGTGCATTACCCCCTGGAAGTCGCTTAAACTCTCACGAATCACATCTTTTTTTATCCGCAGTACACTTCCTGCAATTCCTGATGCCAGTGAGTTATATACATTGTGTATTCCTTGCAATGATAAATCCTTTTTATCCATAGAAATTTTGTATTCGTTACAATCAATTGTTAACAATTCGTTCTCAAGATATCCACCATTTTTCAATTCTTCTTTTACCGAAAATGGGAATAATTGAGCCATAGAGTTCCAATTCTTCATCTCTTTGCCAATGATCTCATCATCCTGGCAATACACAAAAGCATCACTTTCTGTAAGATTTTGTGTAATTCGAAATTTCGAATCGACGTAGTTCTGCATTTTATAATCATACCGATCCAAATGATCGGGCGTAA
The DNA here is from genome assembly GCF_965230805.1 of Marinifilum sp. Classification (NCBI taxonomy): domain Bacteria; kingdom Pseudomonadati; phylum Bacteroidota; class Bacteroidia; order Marinilabiliales; family Marinifilaceae; genus Marinifilum; species Marinifilum sp. Next base: position 1,544,563 of record NZ_OZ246019.1, read on the forward strand.
TATTCAATAATATCGCAATATCAGCTTTGAACCGGTACATTCCATCTAACTGAAAACTGCTCAATTCTACCACATAGTGATCGAATTTTTTTTCTGCTACCTGCCAGGCAAGACTTTCTCCAACATTGCCAGCCAAACCCACATTTAACCCAGCTTTTTTAAGCATATGATAAAGCATTAAGGTAGTTGTGGTTTTCCCATTGCTTCCTGTAATGCAGATCATTTTGGCTTTTGTATATCTTCCTGCAAACTCGATTTCCGAAATCACAGGAATTCCTTTTTCACTTAGCTCCACAATCAATGGTGTTTTATCTGGTATACCCGGACTTTTTATCACTTCATCGGACGATAGAATTAGCTCTTTGCTGTGCTTTTCCTCCTCAAAGTCAATCTTATATTCCTGAAGTGCATTCTTGTATTTGTCGCTAATTTTACCAATATCAGACACAAGCACATCAAGTCCTTTAGCCTTAGCAAGAACTGCTGCTCCAACTCCACTTTCCCCCCCACCTAATATGACGACTCTTTTATTCAATGCTTAATTATTAATGATGTCTTTAAATTCTAAATTACACTTTTAATAAACTTAATCTTATCTATGGGTTTTTCAAATTGTGCTGCCATCTAGATCCTTATCTGATTTTAAGTGTTACAATTGTGATCACTGCCAAGAAAATTCCAATGATCCAAAAACGAGTTACAATTTTTGGTTCCGGATATCCCTTCATTTGATAATGATGATGCAAAGGTGCCATTCTAAAAATTCTTCGGCCTTCGCCAAATTTCTTTCTTGTGTATTTGAACCAAGAAATCTGCAACATTACCGAGATATTCTCTACCAAGAAGATTCCACATAAAATAGGAATCAACAATTCCTTATGAATGATGATTGCGAATACAGCAATAATTCCCCCCAGTGATAAACTTCCTGTATCACCCATAAACACTTGTGCCGGAAATGAATTGTACCACATAAAACCAATGGTTGCACCAATAAATGCTGCAATAAACACCACCAATTCTCCTGAATTTGGAATGTACATGATATTTAAATAGTCGGCATACACTACATGACCCGATACATAGGCCAAAATCCCCAGAGTTGCACCAATGATTGCAGAAGATCCTGTTGCCAGGCCATCCAACCCATCTGTTATATTGGCTCCGTTCGACACTGCTGTAACAATAAATATGGTGAAGATGATGAATACTAACCAAGCCAATTTTGGCGCATTATTACCTGCAAAACTTACCAGGTATTCATAATCAAATTCATTATTCTTAAAGAATGGTATGGATGTTTTTGTTGACTTCACATCCATTGTCAATCGAGTTGTACCCGGTTGCTCAGAAGTAAATCCTTCATCTACCAGTTCAGTTTGCACCCCAATCTCATCAATGCTTGCTTTTTCACGAATCACAACATCATCGCTCAAATAAAGCGTCAGTCCAACTATTAATCCCAATCCAATTTGACCAGCAACTTTAAATTTTCCTTTTAATCCCTCTTTGTCTTTCTTGAAAACCTTAATGTAATCATCAACAAAACCAATAAAACCTAACCATATCGTAGTAATTATCATCAGAATGATGTATGTATTTTCCAGTTTGGCAAAAAGCAGCACAGGAATCAGAATGGAGATAATAATGATGATTCCTCCCATTGTTGGTGTTCCCTTTTTCTCAAGCTGACCAGCAAGACCTAAATCACGTACAATCTCACCAATCTGTTGCTTTTGCAGTAATAAAATGATTTTCTTTCCAAATACTGTTGCAATAAACAGTGATAGCATGATTGCCATCGCAGCACGAAATGAAATGTAGTCAAACATTCCAGCTCCTGGAAAATCTAACTGATTCAAATACCTGAACAAATAATAAAACATACCTACAGTTTAAAAAATTCTTGTATTACTTCTTTATCATCAAAATGATGTTTTACTCCTTTGATTTCCTGATAATCTTCATGTCCTTTTCCGGCCACAAGGATTATATCTCCTTTTTGTGCCAACATACAAGCTGTACGTATGGCCTCTCTTCTATCGGTTATCGTCAAAACTTTTCGAAGGTTGTCGGCATCAACACCTTCCTTCATATCCAATATGATCAGATCTGGTTCTTCCGATCTCGGATTATCCGAGGTTAAAACTACCTTATCACTTAAATCAGCACTTATTTTTGCCATTAACGGACGTTTGGTTTTATCTCTATCTCCACCGCTACCCACAACGGTAATTATCTGCTCATTTCCGGTTCGCAAAGCTTCAATGGTTTCAAGAACATTTTTTAGGGCATCCGGAGTATGTGCATAATCTACAATGGCCATAACACCATTCGAGGATATTATGCTTTCAAAACGTCCATCTACCGAAGTCAATTCACTAATTCCACGAAGCACCTCCTCTTTATCCTGATTCAGTAAACGAGCAGCAGCATAAACAGCCAAGAGGTTGTGAGCATTGAAGTCTCCAATAAAATTAGTCCATATTTCTAAGCCATCGATCTCCAGAAGCATTCCTGTAAAATGCTTTTCAAGAATTCTGCATCTAAAATCTGCAAAGGATCTTGATGAATACAAAAACTTATGAGCCTTGGTATTTTGCAACATCAATTTTCCATTTTTGTCATCAGCATTGGTAATGGCAAAAGAAGTTTTACCCAAATTATCGAAAAAACTTTTTTTCACTTTAAGGTAAGCATCAAATGTTTTGTGATAATCCAAATGATCATGAGTGATATTGGTAAATATTCCCCCTTTATATTGCAATGCCCCAATTCGTTTTTGATCGATGGCATGAGAACTCACTTCCATAATGCAAAATTCACATCCCTCCGCAACCATTTCAGCCAACAATGCGTTCAATTGCAATGGATCCGGAGTTGTATGAGTCGCTGCAATCTCCTTGTCATCCACATAATTTCTTATTGTTGAAAGCAATCCTGCTTTATACCCCAATCTCTTGAAGAGACGGTACAACAAAGTAGCAATTGTCGTCTTCCCATTGGTTCCGGTAACCCCAACCAATTGAATCTCTTTTGTGGGTTTTCCATAATAATTGTGAGCCAATACCGATAAAACAGCTAATGAATCTTCAACAATCACATAGGTAATTTCGGAATTACTTACCGCAGGCAACTCCTCACAAACAATTACCTTTGCTCCTTTTTTCTCTGCAGTTTCAATAAATTGATGTCCATCACTCACAGTTCCCCTACAGGCAACAAACAAGTCTCCTTCCTCTATCTTTCGAGAATCAAAATGGATGTGATTGATCTCAACATCACCATTCCCTTTTAAACTTTCTATTTTAACTGAACTAAAAAGTTCATTCATACTCATACTCATACCTTACTCTTTTAAGATAAATCAATTGTTATTCTATCTCCGGAACGAAAGGTCGAACCCGGGCGTAAGGATTGCTTTGTAATTGATCCAACTCCACGAACATTTACACGCAAACCAACATTCTCTAAAATGTACAATGCATCTTGCAAACCCATTCCTTTCACATTTGGAACCAAAAAATCCTTCACTCTTCGATATTTGTATTCTATCACTGAATCTTTACGCGATGTAACTACCCATTCGGTTTGTATTTCCTGATTTGTAATCTCAATATTTAAATCGTCGAAGACCGCGTCTAAATCCCTTTTGCTTCCATTGAGCGAAACCGGAACTTTTTGACCCTCTTTCCCTTCATTTTCTTTTTCAGGATGCATTGAGTAACTCATGGCATAAACCTTATCGGCGATAGATTTAAATACCGGACCTGCCACCTGATTCCCATAGAATCCTTTTGTTTTATTTGGGCGGTTAATCACCACAATGCACGAATACATCGGATCATCAGCAGGAAAATATCCAACAAATGAAGCCTGATATACCTTATGCCCATAGCCTTTTTTCCCATCAGCAATTTGTGCAGTTCCTGTTTTGCCTGCTATCTTATAGTTTGAGTTTCGCAAATTTCTGGCTGTCCCCCTTGATACCACTCCTTGCAACATGTTCTGAACTGTTTCCAGGGTCTGCCCTGAACAAATCTTTGATTCCAAAACTTCCTCGTCAAATTGTGATATCACCTCACCATGGTATCTAATTTCCTTCACAAACTTTGGCTTCATCATCTTACCATCATTTGCAATTGCATTGTAGAAAGTCAAGGTCTGCAATGGTGTTTGATGAACCGAATATCCTATCGACATCCAAGGCAGCGATATTCCAGACCAAGTAGGATCATCCGGATATTTAATTTTCGGAATTCCTTCTCCTTTGATTTCTAGTCCAAGAGATTCATTCAAACGAAAACTATACAACCGCTGAATAAATGATCTTGGTTTATTCTTATAATGCTCATCCACCAAACGAGAGATTCCAACATTTGATGATTTTTCAAAAGCTTCCTGAACTGTAATTTTACCATAACCCCCATGATGAGAATCCCTCATTCTGACATTGTAAAATTTATAAACACCATTTCCTGTATCGATCGAATCCATTGGTCCTACATAACCATCCTCAAGCAAGGCCATCATTGATGCTAACTTAAAGGTGGAACCTGGTTCGGTTGCCTCTCCAATGGCATAATTGTACATCTCACGATAAACATTTAGCTTCTCGTCGTAACCAATATTAGCAATGGCCTTTATGGCTCCTGTTTTCACTTCCATCAATATTGCCGATCCATGATGCGCATTGTACTTCAACAATTGCTGATGTAAAGCAGTTTCAGCAACATCCTGGTAGTTTACATCAATGGTGGTAATCAAATCATTACCGTCTTTTGGTTCTACCATATTCACGGGCAACCACCTACCCGACATTTTTTGCATAACACTAACACCATCAACTCCTTTCAGTTCACTTTCGAAGGCTCCTTCCATTCCAACTCTGCCAACCTGTTGATCGTTATCTTCTTTATTTAGATAACCAATGGTTCTGGTGGCCAAATTCCTATGAGGTTGTTTTCTGATGTTCTCTTGTTCACAAATCAATCCTCCTTTATTTTTGCCCAAACGAAAAAGTGGAAATGTTTTTAACACTTTCAACTCATTGTAATTTACCTTTCGGCGATTGATTAGCACATATCGGTTTGATTTCTTCTTGTATTTTGAGTTCCATAAAAAGCGACGGTACTCATTTTTGGATTTATCTTTGAAAAATCGGGATAAGCATAGTGCTAATGAATCAACTTTAGATTTAAAAACTTTATCAGTTAATCCTGAAGCTCTAAAGTCCATGCGCAACTGATAGTAAGGTAATGATGTAGCCAAAAGTCGTCCGTCTTCGGCACAAATGTCACCTCGGTTGGCATGCACAATTACATCACGTTGCGATATTTTCTGAGCTTTTCCTCTCCAATGATCTCCTTCGAAGATTTGTAAGGTCACTACACGTCCCACAATCATAAATGCAAATAGCATAACAATTGCATACACCAAACCAACTCGCCATATGATATCTTTTTTTATTGGCACTATTTATCGATGTAAATTTTAACAGGTGGCTCGATTGATTCTGTCAATCCCAACCCTTCTTTCTGAACTCGTTTTAAAACTTCCGATTGCTTACTCATGTACATTAAATCCGAAGCCGTTGTAATCGACTCGAATCTTAAATCTTTTAATTCCTTTTCTAGGCTTACCATATTCCTATAAACCTTTTCGGATTTATAGCGATTACTGATATAGAAAATCCCAAGAATGACAAGAAAAAGTACAAAAGGCAATTGTTGAACAACTGCCGATTTAGTTAAAATACTCCCATCAATAAAATCCTTCAACGAAGCACTCGAAATCTCCTTCTGCTCCTTTCTTGGACTTACAAAATCTTTGTATTTCTTTCTAAATCTGAACATGTTATTTTACATTAGGCTTTGCAATTCTTAGCTTGGCACTTCTTGCACGACCATTTCTTTCAATTTCTTCATTTGTTGGAAGAATCACTTTTCTATTCACACTAGCCAATGGCGTTTGAACATTTCCAAAGAAATCTTTCTCTGCTCCACCTTCAAACTTTCCATCTCGAATGTAATTCTTCACCAAGCGATCCTCCAAAGAGTGATAGGTAATAACTACCAATCGCCCTTCAGGCTTCAACACATCGGCACATTGTTCTAACATTTCTTTCAGCACATCCATCTCCTTGTTTACTTCTATTCGGATTGCCTGAAAAACCTGCGCCAAATATTTGTGATCCTTAAATTTTGGCACACAAGGAGTAATTACCTCCTTAAACTGCTGAATGGTTTCAAAATCGTTATTCTTTCGGTAATTCTCTATTAATTTTACCAACTTGCCCGGATTTTTTACTTCACCATACATCTTAAAGATTTTAAACAAATCCTCCACTTCATATTCATTCAGTAAATCTGCAGCAGTAAAGTCAGAACTTTGGTTCATTCGCATATCAAGTTCACCGTCGAATCGAAATGAAAAACCTCGCTCAGCAACATCAAACTCATGAGAAGAAACTCCTAAGTCGGCAAGTATTCCATCAATTTTATCATAGCCCAAATACTTCACAAAATTCTTAAAGTATCTAAAATTGTGACGAACAAAAATAAAACGATCATCAACAGGAACATTAGCTTCAGCATCTTCATCCTGATCAAATCCAATCAATTTCCCAGTGGTTAAGTGCTTTAAAATTTCACAGGAATGCCCACCTCCTCCGAAAGTTAAATCCACATAAATTCCCTTAGGATCTATTTTCAATCCTTCTATGCACTCATCTAACAAAACTGGTATATGATATTCACTCATTTTTAACCTTTAATCACTTTAACAATTCAAGTGCTAAGAAACCAATATTTCACCTAAATTAATTACAATTCCTGATGAATATCCCCTCCTAAAATCTCATTAGCCAAACTACTAAAATCCTCATCCGACAATGCAGGTTTCTCATAGCTTTCAGTATCCCAAATCTCAATTTTGTCATCCTGCCCAGCTAAAGTTATTTCCTTTTTAAATCCAGCAAAATCAAAAAACTTTTTCGGTATCAAAATCCTTCCATTATTGTCGATCTGTACTTCAGCCGTTCCTCGATAAAATTCACGAAGGAAGGCGGCATGCTTCTTATTAAATGCATTCACCCGAACTCTCACCATTTCAATTTGCCTTTCCCATTCTTTCATTGGATACAGATCAAGACACCTGTCATGAAGATTTTTTCTAAGCACCAACCGATTTTCAGAATCTCCATTTAGTAATTTCCGAAACGCCGAAGGTAATAAAACCCGACCTTTTGCGTCTAACTTACATTGATAATCGCCTATGAATGTTTGCATTAAATAAATCAATTTACATTTGTAAAATTAGATAAAAAAACTCCCACTTTCAACCACATGCACCCACTTTTAGACTATTGTTGATAACTTTTCTTCTACCAGGCAAGTAATTATTCTTCAACATGTTGTATTATGACCTAAAACAGATCTAACAAAGCAATAAATTTGCGATATTTGCTAGCCTAATAAATCTATTTTAAACTTTTATGGAAAGTAATTCAGATAATTATTTGAAAATTGATATTGAAAAAGTATTTGCCAGCAAAAGTGAAAAACTAGCAAAACTTCTTCCTGGTTTTATTATTCGCTATTTGAAACGCATTTTGCATCAGGATGAAATCAATGACTTCCTTTCGAGAAATCATCAAAAACGAGGTGTTGAATTTGCCGAAAGCGTTTTGGAAGAACTTGACATCACTTTCAGAGTTGAAGGACTTGAAAACTTAGACAAGAATTCCAGATATTTATTTGCATCCAACCATCCTCTAGGAGGACCCGATGGCATTATCCTAATCAGCATTTTCGGAAAAGTGTTTGGCAACATTAAGTTTTTGGTAAATGATATTCTTATGAATATCAAAAACTTATCTGATATTTTTATACCAATCAACAAACATGGCGGGCAAGCTAAAACAGCAGCTCTTTTACTGGAAAATGCCTACAAATCAGATGCAACCATCCTTACTTTTCCAGCAGGCCTGGTTTCCAGAAAACAAAAAGGTAAAATCGAAGATTTAGAATGGAAAAAGAGCTTTATTGCCAAATCGATAAAACACAAAAGAGATATTGTACCAATCCACATAGATGGCAGAAACTCATTTTTTTTCTACAATTTAGCCAATCTTAGAAAGTTCCTTAGGTTAAAATCTAATTTGGAAATGTTATATTTGCCAAACGAGCTTTTTAAGCAAAGAGGAAGAACTTTTACCGTTAGAATTGGGAAACCCGTTTCTTACAAAACTTTTGACAAGAGCTTATCGTATGATAAATGGGCTGAAAAGATGAAAACAGAAACTTATAAACTTGCAGATACCTAAAAGCAAAAAAAAATACGCTAATCAAAAATCAAATAACATTAGTCTTATTTGTCTAAATAAGTAATTATTTTCATCTCTCAGAAAAACCAATAATAAAACACCACACCGAGGATTAACAACACTTTACAATGAAAGAGATTATACCCCCTGTAGCAAGAGAAGAGCTTGAAAAAGAGTTGACAGAAGAGAGATTTGTTCGCAGGACCAACAAGGGGTCAAATGATATTTACTGTTTCACTCATCACAATTCACCAAATCTAATGCGAGAAGTAGGGCGCCTAAGAGAAATTACCTTTCGAAAAGCAGGTGGAGGGACAGGCAAAGAAATTGATATCGATAAATTTGATATCGACGAAAAACCATACCACCAACTAATTGTGTGGGATCCGAAAGCCAAAGAAATATTAGGCGGCTACAGATATATTCTTTGTACCGAAGCTCCTGTTGACGAAAATGGGAATACGTATTTGGCAACCTCAAGACTTTTTAACTTCTCAGATGATTTTAAGAAGAACTACATGCCACACATGATTGAACTTGGCCGTTCTTTTGTCCAACCCGACTATCAATCAATAAAAAAAGGCAGAAAAAGCTTATATGCATTAGATAATTTGTGGGATGGACTTGGTGCTTTAATTGTGGACTATCCTAAAATTAAATACTTCTTTGGTAAGGTAACCATGTATCCTGATTATAATAGAGATGCAAGAAATCATATTCTATATTTCATGGATAAAATGTTTAACGATCCTGATAAGCTTGCCAAACCTATTACTCCATTAGTTACCCATATGGATGAAGAAAAACTAGCTAAGGATTTTTGTTACGACACCTTCGAAGATAACTACAAAGTATTATCTCAGAACGTACGTGGCAATGGTGAGAATATTCCACCGCTAATTAACGCTTATATGGGACTTTCGCCAACAATGAAGTGTTTTGGAACTGCAGTTAACACGCACTTTGGAGATGTTGAAGAAACGGGAATAATGATTACCATTGCCGATGTTTACGAAAACAAAAAGGATAGACACATTTCATCCTATTTATCCTTTTTAAACATCAAATTGCCAAAAAAGCCCCACCTTAAAATCTTTAAGAAGAAATAATAAACTTAATTCATAAAAATAAAAAAAGCCGATCTAACACTGATCGGCTTTTCTGTTATTAAATTCAACTAATAAGACCTTTTATCATTTCCTTCAACATAGTTTATAAATGAAGTATTCACAACTTTATTTCCCCCGGGAGTTGGGTAGTTTCCGGTAAAGTACCAATCTCCATTATTTTCAGGACATGCTTGGTGTAAATTTTCTATAGATTGATACACAATCTGAACCTCTGCATCCATACCTACAGGAGTAAGTAATTCAGCAATTTTGGCCGAAATTTCTTCAGCGGTAAATGGTCTGTAAATCTCTTTAACGTAGTTCACAATCTCTTCTTTCGGCAGATTCTCCTGTGCTTTACACTTTTGGTAAGTTTGCTCAATAACATTTTCCATTCCACGTTCTTTTAGCATGGCAATGGTTGCATTAAAGGCAATAAACTCTCCCATTCTGGTCATATCAATTCCATAACAATCCGGATAACGGATTTGCGGAGCAGATGATACAATTACAATTTTTTTTGGGTGAAGTCGATCCAAAATCCTCAAAATACTCTTTTTAAGAGTAGTCCCTCTAACAATTGAATCATCAATCACTACCAGATTGTCTTCCTTATTCTTAACAACTCCATAAGTAACATCATAAACATGACCAACCAAATCATCCCTACCTTCATCGTTAGTAATGAAGGTTCTAAGCTTAACATCTTTAATGGCAATTTTTTCGACACGAGGCTCTACTGATATAATTTCCTGGAGCTTCTCTTCGGTCCAACTCCCATTCAACTCATGAATTTTCTCCTTTTTTTCCTCCATTAATTTCTCCTGAAGACCTTGCATCATTCCATAGAATGCTGTTTCGGCTGTATTTGGGATAAATGAAAATACAGTATTCTTAATATCATGATTAACAGAATCTAATATGGCTGGAGTAAGCAATTGCCCTAGTTTTTTCCTTTCTTTATAGATGTCTTTATCACTACCTCTCGAGAAATAGATCCTCTCAAATGAACAAGACCTTCTTTTCTGAGGAACGCGAACAGGAAGCTCTTCAACTTTACCATCTTTTTTAATGATAACAGCGTTCCCCGGCGAAATTTCCTTAATGCTATTCGCTCGAACATTAAAAGTAGTTTGGATTACTGGTCTCTCCGAGGCAATAACAACCACCTCATCATCCTGATAATAAAATGCAGGTCGAATCCCCCAAGGGTCTCGCATTACAAATGAATCACCATGACCAAAAATGCCTCCAACAGCATAGCCTCCATCCCAAGATCTGCTTGCACTTGATAGAATTTTTTGGATATCAATACTATCCTCAATTAATGGTGAGATTTCTCTATTTGAGTAACCATCATTTTTATATTGACGAAATAACAATTGATTTTCTTCATCTAAATAATGTCCGACTTTTTCTAGGATTGTTACCGTATCAGTATAATCTTTTGGATGTTGTCCCAAGTCTACCAATAGATTAAAAAGCTCATCAACATTTGTAAGGTTAAAGTTTCCTGCTAAAACCAAATTCCTCGATTTCCAGTTGTTTTCACGCATTACAGGATGGACAAAATCAATGCTATTTCGCCCAAATGTACCATACCTTAAGTGTCCTAAATACAACTCCCCTGCAAATGGTAAATTTTTCTTCGCCCAAACAGGATCTTCGAATTTTTCAGGATCATCCTGTTCCCCCAAAGATAAGCGATTGTAAATATTTTCGAAAACTTCCTTAATCGGCTGGTTTCCACAAGATCTTTCTCTGGAAATATATTTTTCTCCGGGAGTTTGATCTAACTTTAACCCTACAACACCTGCACCTTCCTGTCCTCTATTATGTTGTTTCTCCATCAACAAATAGAGCTTTTGAATACCATATTGCCAAGTTCCATATTTCTTCTTGTAGTATTCGAGAGGTTTCAGCAATCGTATCATTGCTATTCCGCACTCATGCTTTAACTGATCACTCATTCCTTACTTCTTAAAATGGTTATTTAGTATGTATTTTGCTATTCTATATTCTCGTTAACAGTTAATTCACCCTCTTTTTTTAATGGTTCCATTTCGGAAAACATGATCTCGGTTTTAACCGGATAACAATTTGGATAAAATTCAGAACATGCTTTATACAACTCTATTGATTCAAGTTTTGTTCTAAAATTACCCACTCTAACTCTAAAATCAGGAGCCGTATACACAACATAAGCTCTTTCTTCCGGAAACAATTCCAAGAACTCTTCTTTTATTTGGAAAGCTTTCTCTCTATCGGTGCTACCTCCAAAAAATATCTGTATTCTATAGCCTGTGAATCTTTGTTTCTGAGAATTAATAATACTATCGGTTTTTAACAATTGTTCTATGCGCTCATCCTGAATAATATTGACAATCCCCAGCGAATCCTTTTCATTCTCAAGTTCCACATAATTTTGAGCATTCAAATCATTCATAAACATTACTAATACGTAAACTGCTACCAACCAACAATACTTCATATGTACTTATTTTAAAATTCTAAATAGCTTCCAACCAATAACCAAGCTCTTAACTCCAATTCGGAACCGAAAGAACCGGAATTTCCGATTTGTTCACCATTTGCTCAGCATATGAACCAAAAAACATACTAAATGAAGTTTCGGCCTGCTCAGTCATAATGGCAATTAAATCAGCATTTACTTCTCTTGCATACTCAAGAGCTGTGATGGTATTATTCTCACCTTGTCGAATACTTTTTACCATTTCAATATTTTTATCTGTCAAATATTCCTCTGTCTGTCTTATATAGTGCTCAATTTTTCCGACAATGGCAGAGTCAGAAGACTCATGCACTCCTAAAACATGAACTTTTGCACCACATGCTTTAGCAAGATCGGTAACATAAGGTATTTTTTTCCTTGTTTCGTTAGTAGCATCCAAGGGCATTAAAATCGTTTTTACACCACCAGCTTGCAATTCTTCACGAACAGTTACCACAGGACAGTTGGCATTATTTACCACTTTAAATGCATTACTCCCGATAAAAAACTCTTCGAAACCCGAAGCCCCGTATGCACCCATCACGATTAAATAAGAATCTCCATATTTAGCTTGATTTACAATCTCACGATAAACGGTACCTGTCCTTATTTTAAAATCAAAAACTCCATTCTCTACAATATAAGCAGGCGAATGAAGTTCTATCAGCTTTTCAAAATATTCCTGAACAGTATGTACGATTTGATCCTCAAATTCATCAAAGTGAAAAGGAATTTCAAATTTCATTGATTTTTTCACATGAATCATTCTTAAATCCGTACAGAGGTTGTTTGCCAAGTTTAACGCAAACTTTAAAGCCTTAAGCGAATCACCCGAAAAATCTACCGGAACCAAAATACGTTTCATTTTGCAAAGTTTTTCATTAATCTGCGATCAAAAGCAATTCCCAATTTCAACAATACCCAAAATTGGCAACAAAAAGAGAATCCTTTTCTAAACTCACTCAAAATCAATACTTTTCAAATAGCTGAATTTGCGGGATAAAAATACACAAAATTATTTAGCAACAAACACTATTTTCTCCCCAAAGCAATCTTAAAAAATGCGTCATGAGTGCGATCATAAAATTTATCAGTACAATTAAATTTACGAATTTATCACTTAATCCTATTGATCTATTTTTATCATCAAAGTTTCTATAATTCCGGCATTAGTCTAAAACGCGCATGATTAAAATAATTCTTAAACAAATACACTAATGATTATTTTGATCTTGCGACTTTCATCTAACAAATGGGAAAAACTATAAACAGAAATGCGTCATCCGCTTCTTGCCAATCAATTGAGATAATGTAACTTTGCCCGAAATTTTAAACTGAGGATATCAGAATGAGCGAAATAAGTAAGAAATTGTTTTTGGAGACCTATGGATGCCAAATGAATGTAGCAGATAGCGAAGTAGTTGCTGCAATCATGCAACATGATGGATTTGAAATTACCAAAACAAGAGAAGAAGCAGATGTAATTCTAGTAAATACATGCTCTGTTCGCGAGAATGCAGAGCAAAGAGTAAGAGGTAGAGTTCAGGGATTTTCAGAACTAAAGAAAAAGAACCCAAAATTATTAATTGGTGTTATTGGCTGCATGGCTGAACGTTTAGGCGGTAAACTTTTTGAGCAAGAAAAAAATGTTAATATTGTAGTTGGTCCTGATGCATACATGGATTTACCCATGCTAGTTGAAAAAGCTGAAAAGGGAGAAAAAGCAATCAATATCGATTTATCGCTCACTGAAACTTACAAAGACATTTGTCCTTCCAGAATAGATGAAACTGCTATTTCTGGATTTGTTTCCATCATGCGAGGATGCAATAACTTCTGCACCTACTGTATTGTTCCTTACACCAGAGGTAGAGAAAGAAGTCGCAATCCTGAAAGCATACTCAAAGAGTTGAGAGACTTGTCTGGGAGAGGTTACAAGGAAGTTACTTTGTTAGGACAAAATGTGAACTCATTCAAATTCAAAAACTCACTTGCTGAAGTGAATTTCCCGGAATTACTCGAAATGGTTGCCAAGGCCGAACCCAACATGAGAATTCGTTTTGCCACTTCGCATCCTAAAGATATGAGTGATGATACTTTAAAAATAATCGCCAAATATCCTAACATTTGTAAACACATCCATTTACCTGTTCAATCAGGAAGCGATTCGGTGTTAAAAAATATGCGCAGAAAATATACACGCGAGTGGTACATGAACAGAATCGAGGCCATCCGCCAAATTGTGCCAAATTGTGGTATTTCAACCGACATTTTCTGTGGTTTCCACAACGAAAGTGAAGAAGATTTTAATCAGACTTTGGAATTGATGAAATGGGCTAAGTACGACTTGGCTTTCATGTTTAAATACTCCGAAAGACCCGGAACTTTTGCCTATAAAAATCTGGCTGATAACATTCCTGAAGAGGTTAAAAGTGAACGTCTAACCCAGATGATCGAGCTCCAGAATCAATTGTCGCTGGAAAGCAACCAAAAAGATATTGGACAAGTTTTTGAGGTTTTGGTTGAAGGTGTTTCAAAGAAATCGGATCAAGAGTTATTCGGAAGAAGTTCTCAAAACAAAGTAATCGTATTCCCTCGCAAAGACTATAAAATTGGTGATTTGGTACAAGTAAAGGTTAGCAGTTGCACGCAAGCTACACTACGGGGAGAATCCGTATAACAACTGCTTTATAATGATTTCATGCTAAAACTGGTATAAAACCTTGAGTCATGCTTTCGCATGACTCTACATTTATTTTTTATAATAACATAAGTAAATGTTCTCCGAATGCTTTTATGGCTTTACAATTGGCCTAAAATCCTACTCAATAGTTTAAGGAACCATTGAGTATCCAAATCATTTAATGCAGTATCAGAATCTCTAGTTCTTTCCTATCGAAAATGGTTCTCTCATCCCAACAAGATCGACTAACTCCAGTACATTTTCTGAACAGTTTGCTAATGAAAAAAGTCGTTCGTTGGCCTGAGCAAGCTCAGCCATTGCTTTAAGGGCAGTTAAACCTTGTGAATCGGTAAAACTCACCCCCTTTAGATCCAGGACAATTTGCTTTCCTGATTTCTCAATAAAATCAATGATTTCCTTCTTCACCATTTCCGAAATCATAGCATTTATTCTGCGCGTTCCTTCTAAAGAAGCGATAACAGATTGTTCTTGTGTCCGAAAATTCAACATACAATTCTAATTGATTTTTAGCAATTTAGTACAAAACAAAGAAAACGGAATTTCTTAAATAATCAAGCTTAAGCTTCTTATTTATAGTTGATCCGATTTAAATATCTTAGTACGATAACGAACATGATTTTGTTCACATTCGAACAACTTTTTCATAAAAAATATACAAATTATCCTGATAACCTTGCCCTTACATTTTTTGGTATAGTATCTGATACCAAAGTCTAGTCTATAAATAATCTAATCACAATTTAAAAATTTTAATATCAGACCAATTCATTATGATTAAAAAATTATTTTTCCTCACTACATTTTTAATTGCACTTGCAAAAAGTTTACTCGCAATGGATACACCTCTATGGTTAAGGTATCCTGCTATCTCACCAAATGGTGAAACCATTGTATTCGAATATGGTGGCGATTTATTTACCGTTTCCTCTAAAGGCGGAGTAGCCTATCCGCTTACAACAAATAAAGCATACGATTACAAACCAGTTTGGTCTCCCGATGGCTCAAGCATCGCTTTTGCATCAAATCGATTTGGCAATTTTGATATCTATAAAGTTGCTGCCAATGGTGGAACTCCTGAAAGATTAACCTTTTATTCCGGGGGAGAATCTCCATCTTCGTTTACCCCTGATGGAAAGCACATTTTATTTTCTGCATTGATTAGTGATGACACTAAAAATGTAATGTTCCCTTCGGGTGCACTTTCTGAACTGTACAGTGTGCCAAGCGATGGTGGAAAAATTTCTCAGATTTTAACCACTCCTGCTCTTGACGCTCGCTACAGCAATAACATGGAATACATCCTGTATCACGACAGCAAAGGTTATGAAGATCATTGGAGAAAGCACCATACATCAGCAGTAACACGGGACATTTGGTTATACGACACCAAAAACAAAAAGCACAGCATGTTCTCTACATTTAAAGGAGAAGATTTGTATCCTGTATTTAGTGCAGACAATAGAGAAATATATTACTTATCAGAAAAATCGGGAAGTTTTAATGTTTGGAAAGCCCCTGTTTCTGATAAATCAAATCTTACCCAAATCTCAAACTTCGATACACATCCGGTTCGATTCCTAAGCATTTCGAATGACGACAAACTGTGCTATTCATACCATGGTGAAATTTACACTCAAGAAAAAGGCAAAAAACCTGTAAAACTGCAGGTAAGTTTGGCAGTTGACAACAAAGAAAATGCGGTAAGTTTTGAAAAGTTTAGCAGTGGAGCAAGCGAAATGGAAGTGTCGCCTAATGGCAAAGAGCTTGCTTTCATAGTGCGTGGTGAAGTCTTTGTTACTTCGGTTGAATACGGAACTACCAAAAGAATTACCAACACCCCCGAACAGGAACGTTCGGTTAGCTTTAGCCCCGATGGGAAAGCATTATTATACGCTTCGGAACGCAATGGAACCTGGAATCTTTATCAAACAAAATTGGTGCGCGAAGGCGAAACTCAATTCTCTAATGCTACTATTCTAAAAGAAGAAGCGATTTTGGAAACAGAAGCCGAAACTTTCCAACCTAAATTCTCGCCTGACGGAAAAGAAGTGGCCTTTCTTGAAGAAAGAGTTATCCTTAAAGTGATCAACTTAAAAACAAAGAAAGTTCGTGAGATTCTGGGCAAAAAATACAACTACTCCTATTCTGATGGCGATCAGCACTACGATTGGTCTAACGACGGAAAATGGTTCTTGGTTGATTTTTACCCCCATACTTTATTCATGTCGGATGTTGCCATTGTTGATGCCCAAGGAAATGGAAAAATGCATAACCTTACCGAGAGTGGTTACAGCGACACTAATGCCAAGTGGTCGTTAAATGGAAATGCCATGATTTGGTTTACCGATCGCCGTGGATATCGTTCTCACGGTAGCTGGGGTTCTCAATCGGATGTTTACATTCAGTTCTTCAACCAGAAAGCTTTTGACGATTTTAAATTATCGAAAGAAGAAAGAGAATTGCGTAAAGAAGAAGAAAAAGCAAAAAAAGAAAAAGACAAAAAAGAAGAAAAAGAAAAGAAAGATAAAAAAGACAAAAAGGATAGCAAGGATAAGAAAGACAAGGAAAAAGAAAAAGATCTTGATATCGAATTTTCAGGCATGGAAGATCGTCAGATTTGTTTGACAATAAATCCATCGAACCTATCGGATGCAATTTTAACTCCTGATGGAAAAAAATTGTTCTATCTAAGTAAATTCGAAGATGGTTATGATCTTTGGGTAAACGATTTGGAAAAGAAATCGACTAAAAAAATATTGGATTTGAAAGGTGGCGGTGGAGCCATGCAGTTCGATAAAAATGCAAAGAACTTATTCCTGATGTCGGGAAGAAGCATTATTAAGGTAGATGTTGCTTCGAACAAGCGCAAGAACATTAGCTATTCAGCTGAGATGTATCTCGACAAATCGAAAGAACGCGCATATATGTTCGAACATATATATAAAACCATGCTTAAAAAATTCTACGATCCGGAAATGCATCAACTCGACTGGGATTTTTACAAATCGGAATATGAAAAATTCTTGCCTCACATTAACAACAACTTCGACTATGCTGAAATGTTGAGCGAGATGTTGGGGGAATTGAATGCATCACACACTGGTTCGGGATATCGATACAGTGCAAAAAATGCTGACAAAACTGCCAAATTAGGCGCATTCTACGATTGGAACTACGAAGGCGACGGCTTAAGAATTACCGAAATCCTTGAAAAAGGACCCCTAAACCAAGCCGACTCAAAAATTAAACCTGGCGTTATTATCGAAAAAATTGATGGCACTCCCATAACAAAAGACAAGAGTCATTATCCTTTACTAAACCACAAAACAGGCAAAAAAGTTCTGTTAAGCCTTTACAGCCCTTACACGAAAAAACGTTGGGAAGAAATTGTAAAACCAGTATCAAGCATTTACAACTTACTTTACGAACGTTGGGTTAAAAGTCGTCAGGAAGAAGTAAAACGCTTGTCGAATGGTAAGATTGGTTACGTTCATGTTAGAGGAATGAACTCGCCTAGTTACAGAAAAGTTTATTCTGAGATGATTGGCAAATACGCCAACTGCGATGCAATTATAGTTGACACCAGATTTAATGGTGGTGGCTGGCTTCACGACGACTTGGTTACCTTGCTAAGTGGTAAGGTTTACTCAACCTTTTCGCCACGAGGGCAGGATCTTGGAACTGAACCCATGACCAAATGGAAAAAACCTTCGGCTGTGTTAATTAATGAAGGAAATTACTCTGATGCTTGCGGATTTCCTTATGCATATCAGACCCTTAAAATTGGCAAACTAATTGGAATGCCTGTTCCGGGAACCATGACTGCTGTTTGGTGGGAAACACTTCAGGACAGAAGCCTGTATTTTGGTATGCCAATGGTTGGCATGAAGGATATGAATGGCCATTATATCGAAAACCAACAAATTGAACCAGATATTAAAGTTCGTAATGATTACGAAATGGTGGTTCAGGGACGCGATCAGCAACTTGAAAAGGCAGTAGAACACCTGCTTGAAGAAATTAAAAAGAAATAGTCTGTGTATTTAATGATATCCTGCAAAGCACATGAAACGTTTGATTGTGCTTTCAGGAAATCATAAGGGCTAACAAAAACATGCGAGGCAGGGCTCAATACTTCTCAATTCACCTCAAATGAATTGAGCCTTGTTCTCGTTTTATTCCAATTATATAATCTCATTTGCTACCTCCGCTGCTTGTTTTTAGATGAGAAAAAAGTCAAATCAATTATACCACTTGCAAGTTTAACAGGAAACACATCGAAATTATTGGTTTAGAAATCGTATGATCCCTAAATAACGTGAGTTCGACATAAAATTCGTTCACAGTTTGATCTGATTTTGAGTAGAAATTTTCTCAGATTTTCGAAGGAATATCGGGATATTTCAAGAAGATTTGAGGAAATTTATGCCGAAAGCAGGCAAATAATGGAAAGTTCTCTTTACGACATCTTTACATTAAAAATTCCTCAAAATAGCCCGCTATTCTTTCCAAATTTTTAATGCAAATCTATCCCAAATATAACTTCCTGTGGATAGAATGTTACGTCGAAATCACGTTAAATAGGCATTCCAAAATTTCAATTCTTTGCTTTGCCTAAACTGGCATCAACTAAAAAATCATTTTTTTGCTTTGCCTAAACAGGCACGAGGCAAAAAATCAATTTTTCGAGCTTTGCCTAAACTGGCATTGCTTAAAATATCATTTTTTGCTTTTCCCATTTAGGAAATCAGAAACAAGCATGATTAAAAATATGCGGTAATGATTATTTTGATCTTGTAACTTCCATCCGACAAATAGAAAAAAATCATAAACAGGAATAAATTATTTACCTCGAACTCACGTTAGTTATTCAAGCATTTTTCGCCACAAATTGGCAATACTTTTAAAAACTTTAGGTCTGTTTTGATTTTGGTTCGAGAAAGTATCCTTAAAACTTTTTCCAAAACGTTTTGATGCAAACAGAACCGTGCCATCGTTTAAAGTGAGCTGCAACTCCTTGTGATTGTATCGTAAAATATATTCCTGATTTACCAGCAAAGAATTACTAATTGGATAGAAATTATAATCCATCATCAGCATTTCTTTATAATATCCCAAGTTACGAGTAGTAGTCAATCTATCGCCATTATTCAGATAAACGTAAGCAACAACACCGTCGGCTTCCAGATATTTTATCTCGTCAACATTTACAAACTCAACAATTCCGTTGTGCAAGTGCAATGCAATCTTATTGGTTTTGTTCAAATTATCGCCTCCTACTCTATCCAGTAAGAGTTTAATTTGACGATTAAAATATTGAGTTTTCAGTTTATCGGTTGCTTTATTCACAGCATGAATAAGATCAGTATCATCTAATGGCTTGTAAAGAAAATCGAGAGCTGAATATTTAATGGCACGCAAAGTAAATTCCTTTGCACTCTCACCAGTAATAAAGATAATCTCGAAATCGATTTTCCCTTCATCAGATAATCGTCGCAAGAGATCAAAACCTGTTCCTTTCGGCAACTGAATATCGAGAAAAATAATATCAAAATGTCGAGAAATAATATTATCGTAAGCTTCTTGAATACTAAAAGCTTGCTGAATATCCTTTATTGCTGGGCATAATTTTTCTATTCTTTGTCTGATATAGTCTGATGTATCTTTAACATCCTCAACTACTAATGCTGTGTAAACTTCTTGCATAACCAATTAGTTTAAAAATTTTACTCGAACCTCTGTCCCCTCTTCCGAATCAACATACTCAATATTTATTTGGTAATCGAGATCGTTCAGAATCTCAATCTTTTTATTAATCAGTTCCAGTCCTCTCGACTGATATAGTTTTATCGATTCTTTTTTCATTTCCTGAGATTTGGCACGACCAATTCCATCGTCTTTTATCAAACACTCTACCCCTTCGTTCAATTCTAAAAACTGCACTTGCAAAAATCCTTTTTTTTCCATAGGCTCTAAACCATGCTTAATTGCATTTTCTACCAAAGGCTGTATTATCATAGGAGGTATAGTTCTGTTTAAAATGGCATCGGAACAAATGTCAATGGCAAAATCGAATTTTTCATTACCATGTTTTACTTTCTCCAATTCGATGTACATTTTCAGCAATTCAATCTCCTCTTTTACACTAATTTCGCTACTCACAGAAGATCCCAAAAGTACTTTGGAAGATTTTATAGATGCTTCCATATAGGAACGTATCAATCGTGAAAACTTAATGAGGTATTCATTTGCCTTTTCCTGCTTGTGCAAACTGATTAGGTTCTGTACTGAAGAAAGGATATTGAAAATAAAATGTGGATTTAATTGTGCTTGCAGGGTAGCAATTTCGAGCAACTTGATCTTTCTTTCACGATCGATCATTTTTAATTTGATATGGAAACGGGAATGCACGAAAAAGCCCAGTATCAGAACCAAAAATAAAAAGCCAAAAAAGGCATGCTGGTAAAAACGAGGCTCTTTGTAGAAAGGGTTAGAAACCATTAACCTGATCGAGTCCTCTTTGTAACTGATAATATTTGGATTGCCACCTGCACGTGCCATTACATGAAAGTGATATTTGCCTGATGATAAATTCCTGTAATTTGCATAGGTTTTGGTGGTCCATTCGCTCCAATCCTCATCTACACCACTTAATTTATATCTAAAAACTGGTTTTGTAGGTAAACCGAAGCCTACTGTTTCGAAAGAAAAATCCAACTCGTTTTGCCCTTTCTCAAGTTTTATTATGGGTCGATCAAGCGAATCGGTATACCGAATACCAATATCATTTAGGGTGGAGATTCTAACATTATAAAATTCGGGCTCGAAATCAATTTTCTCTAAATCGAGTACCGATGTACTTGTTGTTGAAGGAATAAACAAGCGGCTTCCATCCAGCATAAAGCCATTCTGACAAACCTCTTCGGACAAGAAACCATTTCGGAAGTTGAAGAGGCGCATCCTGATCTCTCCCGACTGATAAAATGCCTTCAGGTCCATGACATAAATTTCCAGTGAGGTTCCAATAACCAGGTAGTTTTGATTGGGGATGATAATGCCGGTAATATTTGAATTGATAATGCCCTTATCAACCCTTTTACAATCGCGGCTGAGCTCATCGAAAAGCCAAAGTCCATCTTTCCCTCCCATCCAAATATTATTGCGGAAGTCGCGTTGAATAACAGTGGCTGCCCTCGACGGACATGATATTGCCTGGCTAAATTCCTTCTTCTTTCTATCCCATTTACAAAGGCTGGCTTTTGTGCCAATCCAGATGTTACCATCGCTATCAAACTCTAATGCAGAAGGATGGGATGTCACAAAATTTTTCGTGCTATCGTGCAGGTAAGTAATCTTTTCGTTCTCATCAATCAATCCTAATCCATGCATTTGTCCAAAAACAATCTGGCCCGATATGCTATCGTATTTGCTAATTAAGGAAATACCCGTATCAAATTTCCTGGTTTTCCTGTAATCATATTTTACAAGACCATAATGTGTCGGAAAATACAAGTTTCCCTCTCCATCTTTTGATGATCCATAGTAGTAATCAGTCTCTTTTCTGCCAAACTGCCCCGGGGCAATAATCTCTGTTTTCTTTTGGCTTTCCAGGTGGTATTTGTAGAGTGCTTCCTTATACACGGCACCATAAATTTCATTGTCACGCCCCTGAATTAAAGTCCAGACATCATTCATAAAGCTACGAGGATAATTCTTTACTGGACCATTAAATATTTGGTACAATCCATTATCCGATCCTGACCAAATATTATCATCCTCATCAAAAATTACAGGGTATGGTGCTTTGATAAAGTCGAGCTCCACCTTTTTCCCTGTGTTTGTCAGACTATCGATTAGGTAGTAGGAATAATCATTAAAATGAACATACCTTTTTACAGGTAGTGATTTAACGCTTATACTATCAACTATATTATTGGTTTTATAAATGGTGAAATACTCCTCTTTTGTTTCCGGATTGATCCATTTTAAATTGCTGTCATAATACTCGATAAACACCAATTGATCGCCCAAAGAGTTAACTGCGATATCATCTGCTTTTGTTTGAAAGTTGACTGTTTCAATTTTACCATTACAGATACTAATGATCTTATTTTGATCCTTCACACCAAGATACAACTTCCCTTCCTTCTTGCTCCAGGCAATGGAATTCATTATAGCGGGAATATCTTTTTTGTAATGATAGCTTTGTAAGGCCAGGGTATCCCTGTAATGTACCAAAGAATCCGGCGATAAAACCCAATATTCACGATCATCAGCCAATCGAACCGCCGACTGATACCTGAACTTAGTCATCAACTTCATTTCTTGTCCGTCGTAACGAAAAAGCTCATCGTAGGTTTGTACATATACCCTGCTGCGCTCATCGCTGTAAAGGTTGTAGATTCTTTTTTTAGAAAGGAAATGTTCGAACATTTCACCATTGAACTTTACCAGTCCCGACTTGGTACCTGCCCAAATGTAACCTGTTTTATCCTGATGCACTGCCATCACCTGTATTTGTGGCAAACCATCGTGAGTTGTGTAATTAATATACGGACGCTGCTGCCCCAATACCACGAGGTTTATACAGGTTAATATCAATACAAAACAGAAGTGTCTCATTTAAGTGTGAACAGATGGGTTTGGGAATAACATGCTCAAGATAAGAAATCTATCCCGAAATCTGATTTACGAGATAACAAGTGAGCAAATAGCATAACAAGTGGACTTGAACAATTAGCAATGAGTAATTAATAATTAACTATTAACTACCAATTTCCCACTTATTATCAAATTCTCCCACTTATTATTTTTTGCTATTTCCTCTGCTTCGATCAAGTTATTTTAGTTACAAATTATAAAATCCAATAAAACCGTAAACATGAAAAAATCTCTACTCTTAAGCGTAATTATTGTAACAATTTCTTTTGTTTCTCAGGCTCAGCAAAAGGTGTTACTCCAACATGCAGGAACTCCAAGTCTGCACACTACAATTTCCGATGCAATTTCGGCAGCAGTAGCCAACGACACCATCTATATTCCAGGTTTTACCTATAATGAAAGTATTACCATTGATAAGAAACTTACCATTATTGGAGCAGGACATTATCAGGATTCTACATCGGCATCGGGTATGACTCAGATTAAGGGATCAATCAATTTTAACACGGGTTGCGACCAGACTAAGGTAGAAGGAGTTTATCTCAGTAGTTCTGTAAACACAAGCAGTCAAACGATTAATGAAATCAAATTAATCAGATCACGAATTGGTGGATTGGTTTCACTAACAGGCACAATCGACGGATTTACAATCTCAGAATGTGTTCTTATTGGTGGAATCAATTCAACTTCGAATGGAACTGCAACAAATATTCTTGTTGAAAATTCTATTGTCCAGGGAAACATCAGGTATTTTAGAAACACCTCAAAAGTGCAACATTGTGTACTGCTGGTTAAGAATAGTGGAAGTTCCACAGCAGGACATAATTTCTACAGTTGTGAAGGAATGAATATCAATTCCAATGTAATTCTCGATCAGTACGCGAGCATCCCTAACACTTGCACTTTCACAAACAATTTGTTCCGAGTAAATTATGCTACTCATATGGATGTGGATGATACCAATAACATCTTCGATCAGGACATCACAAGCATTTTTGAACATCTTGAAACCGATCAGGAATACAAGTTTCATTTTGGAAACGATTATCATCTGCAATCTTCATCGCCAGGTGTAGGTGCAGCTTCTGACGGCACCAACATTGGAATCTACGGAAGTGCAATTCCATATAAAGCATCTGCAGTACCATCTAATCCACATTTTTTTAAGGTGAACATTGCCACCGAAAATGATGCGGATGGCAAACTAAGTGTAGAACTAGGTGTGCAGGCTCAAGAGCGCTAATTCCTTTACAGTCGATGTATCGAAACATCGAAAGATACCTTTTAAACAAATATGATAACATGGTATACAATGGAGGAAATTAGCATGAGAAAAATACTATATCTCTGCATTCTGTGGCTCATCACTCTGCCAGTGATGGCTCAGAATCAGATTAGAGAATATGAATATTGGATCGATGGTGATATTGCCAATCGTCAGCTTGTAGTATTGTCTTCTCCCTCAAGCGAAGTCAATATTAGCGAACTGCTGGATATCAACGCCCTGGTTGATGGTTTGCATTCGGTAGAAATTCGGTTCAAAGATTCAAATAATGCCTGGAGCAGTGTTGTTAACAAGCAATTTGTAAAAAGAACTGCAAGTACAGCATCGCATCAACTTTCCAAAATGGAATATTGGTTTGATAACGACATTGCAAATGCAGTAACAACAAGCTTTACACCAACGGATCAATTGAATCATAGCGAACTGATCGATTTATCGTCGCTAAGTGATGGAGTACACCTGCTTAGTTACAGGATTCAAGATGAAAGCAAAGCTTGGTCGTCGGTTGTTTCCAAACAGTTTATCAAGCGCGAAGCAATTACCACTGCTCAACAACTAAATACAATCCAATATTGGTTCGATAATGACATTGAAAATTCAGTAACAAGCACTTTTGTTGCAACAGACGAATTGAATCATTCCGAACTGATTGATTTAACAGGCCTAAGTGATGGGATTCATTTGATAAGTTATCGAATTAAAGCCGGGTCGAATACCTGGAGTACTGTTGTTTCCAAACAATTTATCAAACGAGAAGGAAATACACAGGCACGTCAACTTACAAAAGTACAGTACTGGTTCGATAATGATATCGAAAATGTGGTAAGCAACAATATTGCTTCCACAGATCGATTAGACATGAATGAACTAATTGATTTAGCCGATTTAACAGAAGGATTACACACGATCCATGCCCGTGTTATGGACGAAAGCAACATTTGGTCTACGGTGGTGAGCAAGCAATTTGTAAAACGTCCTGCGCTGATAGCTGCAAAGCTTCAACAATATAGGTACTGGCTCAACGATGATATTAAAAATGCGGAATTGATAAATATTGATCCGCTTACCGAACAGTTTTCAGTCAATGAAATGGTGGATATCTTATCCATCCCTCCCGGAGCGGATCAAAGCATTTGCTACCAGTTTAAAGATGATCAGGGCAATTGGAGTGTACCAGTGAGCCAAACCATTAACCGAATAGCTGTTGTTAAAGCAAGCTTTACCGCCGACATTACAGAGCACTGCGGACCAACAACGGTTCAGTTCACCAACAATTCTACCGATGGTGAAACTTACCAGTGGGATTTCGGCGATGGCAATACAAGTACAGAAGAAAATCCAAATCACACATATGAAGCATCCGGTTCGTTTACCGTTTCGTTAACCACTACAAACGACACTTATTCCAAATCGGATGTTTCTACTATGACCGATTTTATTACCATACATACAATCCCAACAGTTGATTTAGGCGCTGATATTCAAATATGCGAAGGCAGCGAACATACCTTTAGTATTGCTAATAGTTTTGAGCAGTACTTCTGGAACGATGCAAGCGGAAGCAACGAATTCACAACCGGCATAGCAGGTGATTACACGCTACGTGTAGTAGATGCCAATGGCTGCGAGGCCAGCGACCTTGCCAACTTGTCCTTCTTTACTACCCCAACAGTCGATTTGGGTGCTGATATTCAAATCTGCGAAGGCAGTGAACATACTTTTAGCGTTGAAGACAACTTTGTTCAGTACTTCTGGAACGATGTAGAAGGAAGCAATGAGTTTACAGGCTCGACCGAAGGCAATATTACCCTTCGAGTGGTGGATGCCAATGCTTGCGAAGCCAGCGATATGGTGAACCTTTCCTTCTTTCCTGCTCCCACAGTTAATTTGGGTGCCGATATTCAAATCTGCGAAGGCAGTGAACATACCTTTAGCGTTGAAGACAACTTTATTCAATACTTCTGGAACGATGTGGAAGGCAGCAATGAACTGATTGCAAATGCTGAAGGAAATTACACTCTGCGAGTAGTAGATGCCAATGGCTGCGAGGCCAGCGATGTGGTGAACTTATCATTCTTTTCTTCTCCAACAGTTAATTTGGGTAATGATATTCAAATCTGCGAAGGCAACGAACATACATTTAGCGTTGAAGACAACTTTGTTCAATACTTCTGGAATGATATAGAAGGTAGCAATGAACTCATTGCTAATGTTGAAGGTAATTATGCCCTAAGAGTTATTGATGCAAATGGATGCGAAGCTACTGATGCGGTTAACCTTTCGTTCTTCACAAATCCTATTATTGACTTAGGTGATGATGTAGCCATTTGCGATGGGGATGAACACACATTTAGTGTAGAAGACAATTTCGCTCAATACTTCTGGAATGATTTGGAAGGAAGCAATGAACTGATAGCAGACACCGAAGGGAATTACACCCTTCATGTAATAGATGCAAATGGTTGTGAAGCCAGCGATCAGGCCACACTTAGTATTAACGATCTGCCAATCGTTGATTTAGGTGATGACCAAACAGCTTGCAAAGGCGAAGAAATAGTTTTATCAGTTGAGGACAACCACTCTAAATATTTCTGGAATAACACAGAAGGATCGAGCCAGATAACGGTAACTGCTAATGGAGATTATCAATTGAGGGTAGTAGATAATAATGGATGTGAAGCTAATGATGCAGTTACCGTTACTTTTCTGGATGTTCCGGATATTGATCTGGGTAACGATGTGGATGTTTGTGAAGGAGAAACTTTCTCGTTCAATGTATCAGATCAATATGCCCAATACTTCTGGAACGATGTGGAAGGAAACCATACTTTCGATGTGTCTGCCACTGGAACATACACGCTAAGAGTGGTGGCCGATAATGGCTGTTCGGCAAGCGATGAAGCCAGTGTAACTTTCCAGGATTTACCTGTACAACCTGTGGTAAGCTATTTAGATGGTATTCTTTCCTCTAGCTATGAAGAGGAATACCAGTGGTACCTGAATAATGAAATTTTAAGTGGGCAAACTTCGCAGGAATTTACTCCTGAGCAGGATGGTAATTACTCGGTGGAAGTTTGGAGTCAATATGGCTGTAAATCGGAACGGTCTGAAAAAGTTGAAGTTATCCTTGTAGGCATTGAAGATTTAATCAAAGAAAACATCAGTATATATCCAAACCCAACCAAGGGTAAAGTGGTTATTGATTTAAGTAAAAACTTCGATTACAATACCGATATTCAATTGAAATTATTCGATGCAAGTGGTAAACTAATTATTCAACAGAAATTAAACCCTATAACCACAATTGACTTAAGTTCGTACTCGGCCGGTCTGTACTTTATTCACTTTATAAACCAGAGCGAAATCCTAAGCTTTAAAATCATTAGGCAATAGCTAGTAGTAGTACATTTTAAGTTAGCTCGAAAGGAATCTGTTGTTTAGTGACAGGTTCCTTTCTTTTTAAATTCAATTCCTATGGGGTTCTTATCCTTAGTACTCCAAACCCCTTGCCCTTATACGGAAGAACAATCGAACCTTATAAGGAAGGACAATCAATCCTTATAAGGAAGAACAATCGAACCTTATAAGGATAAGGTGTAGGTAGAATACAGATATGATTTTTGCGTTAAACTTTTAGGGGCTAATCATTGTTTATAGAAAAGTAGTTTTCAAAATGCAATAATATAATTACCTTAAAGTAAACCTTAAAATGCTCATATGAATCCGACACAATATATCGATGGCCGTTACCTCTACTTCGCCTTTCTGGCTGGTGCCAATAAGTTGATTAAAAACCTGAATGAGCTGAATCGCATAAATGTGTACCCAGTTGCCGATAAAGATACGGGTAGCAATATGGCTTCTACCATGCGATCGGTAATGGATCGCATATCACCTAATGTTTCCTATAAACTAATGGTTGATCAGATTGCAGAAGCGGCACAAGTGGGTGCAAGGGGGAATTCAGGAATCATTATGGCTCAGTTTCTATTCGGATTAAGTTGTGAAACATCGCAGAAGAAAAGCATCAGTTTCCTGGAGTTTGTAGAGAGCATTCAGTCTTCCATTCCCTACATGTATGAATCTATCGGCAATCCGGTTGAAGGAACCATGCTCACGGTAATCAAAGACTGGTCGGATTTTCTCTATTCGAAACGAAAGCAGCTCGAAGAGTTCAAACAAGTGCTGAACGAGTCGATGCAGGTATTGGATACATCACTTAAAAAAACAACAGATCAGCTGGCTGTTTTAAAAAAGCACAATATTGTTGATGCTGGTGCCAAAGGTTTTGTGGTATTTATCGAAGGAGTTATGGATTTTGTAAATCATGGCATTATTGATAGAATAAAAGCACCTAAGCTCATCCCTTCGCTAAGCGAATCCTTCGATCATCTTGAAGATTTAAACTACAGGTATTGCACCGAAGCAATCATAAAGAATTCCACCCGATCACTATCTGAAATAAAAGGTGTTTTAAACAATCATGGCGATTCCATTGTAGTTAACGGAGGAAAGAGTAGCTGTAGAATTCATGTGCATACCAATAAGCCTTCCGAACTTTTTCACAACTTGGAGAGCTTTGCCACCATTACAGCACCCAAGGTGGATGATATGATCAAACAGAGTGAAATCAGTAAGAACCAGAAATGGAAAATAGGGATTGTTACCGATTCAACTTGTGATTTGTCTCAGGAACTCATCGATTTCTACCAAGTGAATGTAATGCCTATGCACCTGGCATTCGGCGACAGCCAATACCTTGATGGGGTAACTTTAAAAGCCAAAGAGTTTTATGAGCTTTTAGATCAATCGGAACATTTTCCGAAAACTTCTCAAATCAATGAATATAGTTTTGTAAACACCTACTCTCAAATGGCTCAAAACTACGATGCCATTATCTCCATTCACCTTTCTGAGAAATTTAGTGGAACCTTTAGAAGTGCTCAAAAAGCTGGGGAAAGGGTTCAAAAAGAATTGCACATTCCCATTCATGTAATCAATTCAAGAAATGTTTCCGGGGGATTAGGTCTGGCTGTTCTGCGTATCGCGAAAGCAATTGAGAAAGGAGAAAATATTAATACAATTCTTTCGAATGTAGATTCCTGGCTAAACAAAACCAAAATATTTGTAAGCGTAAAAAGTTTGAACGCTATGATTAAAGGAGGTCGTGTTCCTGCTGTCGTTGGGAAATTTGCCATGTTTTTACGAATCAATCCAATAGTATCACTAAACGAATTGGGCGAATCTAAATTGTTTGGACAGGCCATCGGACAGAAAGCGAATATCAATAAAGTAATTAAGCATGTACTAAAATTGCAGGAAGATCAGAAAATCTGGAATTATATTATTCTACATGCCAATAATTACGAGGTGGCACAAAAATATGGCAATCGTTTAAACATTCTCTTAGGCAAAGCTCCGGTTGAAGTAATCAACATTTCGCCTGTTATTGGTATGAATGCAGGCGAAGGTTCCGTTGCTGTTGCTTTTCAGTATGAATAAAATTCAAAGCGAAAACAAAATCAATAACTTATTTGTTTAAAAGGAGAACATTTAGCTAAAGAATTATGATTTTATATCTCAATGCAAGCATCTTGATTATCGTGTTGGTAACACTTCTGTGGATGTACAGTGTATCCATTAAAAATGTAAGTATCGTTGATATTTTCTGGGGTTTTGGCTTTGTGGTAATCGCAACCTATCTGTTTTTTACGACCGAAGCAATATCCTTGCGACAAATGATTTTATCGATCTTGGTTGCCATTTGGGGGTTGCGACTCACCATCCATTTATTCATAAGGAATGTGGGCAAACCTGAGGATTTCAGGTATCAAAAATTCAGGAAAGATTATGGTGCACATCGCTATTGGTGGTTCAGTTATTTTCAGGTTTTTCTTTTGCAGGGAATACTAATGCTGATGATTGCCTCTCCTCTGTTTGGGGTATTTATGGCAGAAGAAAATATTCCTTTAAATATGTTTGACTTTGTGGCTATTGCCATTTGGCTTATCGGTATTAGTTTCGAAGCCGGCGGAGATTATCAGCTAGCCAAGTTTAAAAGCCAAAAACAAAACAAGGATGAAGTGCTATCGAGCGGATTCTGGAAATATACCAGGCATCCTAATTATTTTGGTGATGCGGCAGTTTGGTGGAGTTATGCATTATTTGCCATAGCAGCCCAACAATATTGGTTTGTTTTGGGATCCATTTTAATGACATTTTTAATCATTAAAATCTCTGGTGTAGCCATGCTGGAAAAAAGTTTAAGCACCGATAAACCTGCCTACAAAGATTATAAAAAAAGAACCAGTGCATTCTTCCCTTGGTTCCCTAAAAAACAAGTACAATAAATCATTCTCGGCATGTATCTTACATCAAAACATATCAAATTACAATCTTATAACAAACATTATTTTTGTTTACAGTTTAAGACCTTACTTGTAGTACTCACATTTATTTTTCCCGTATCAGCAATGGCAAACAAATCCAAAGAATTACAAAAAGGCGATCAAATTCCTGCCTTTCAGCTCCAAAATCAGGATGGCAAAATGATCAATATCAAAGATTATATCGGCAAACAAAACCTTGTAATTTACTTCTACCCTAAGGATGACACTCCGGGTTGTACCAAGCAGGCTTGTACTTTTCGTGATCAATATGAAGATTTTAATGATTTAAATGCCGAAGTATTTGGCATTAGCAGTC
This sequence comes from Marinifilum sp., assembly GCF_965230805.1. Classification (NCBI taxonomy): domain Bacteria; kingdom Pseudomonadati; phylum Bacteroidota; class Bacteroidia; order Marinilabiliales; family Marinifilaceae; genus Marinifilum; species Marinifilum sp. The sequence continues at coordinate 1,575,865 of NZ_OZ246019.1, forward strand.
AGTCGGTGAGCAGTCATAAAGAATTTGCAGAAAAGCACAGACTGAATTTTAATCTGCTTTGCGATGAGAATAATGAAATTCGCAAGTTATTTGGTGTTCCAACCAACTTTTTTGGTCTTTTGCCCGGAAGAGTTACCTATGTTGCTGACCGATCAGGTAAAATTGTTTATATCTTTAATTCACAATTCAGAGCAGAAGAACATATCGAACAAGCCAAAAACATTTTAAAACAACTCGAATGACATTTTGGAACTACGCACTTATCCTCTTAGCCTACTCATTGGGTTCTTTTCCTGCCGGATATATCTATACCAAAATTACAACAGGTAAAGACATTCGGAGTTTTGGCAGTGGCAATATCGGTTCAACCAATGTAAAAAGAATTGCGGGCAGTAAAATTTCAATGTACACCCAAATTACAGATATGCTGAAGGGTTTGATTCCTGTTTTACTTGTTATTCTTATTTACCGATATCAATTCCTAAATATTTCTCCTTTACTGATTTACTTTGTAGCATTGGCCGCAATACTAGGACACAACTTTAGTTTTGTATTGAAGTTTAAAGGTGGAAAAGGAGTAAATACCACACTGGGTGCATCAGTATTAATTGCACCTATTTCCGTACTCATTTCTGTTGCAGTTTATTTTATTGTGAAAAAGGGATTTAAGTTTGTATCCTTAGGATCGTTGGCAATTGCAGTTTGTTTGCCATTATCGGCATATATACTTGGGCACGAGCAAAATACCATACTTTATTTATTGGCATGTACCCTGCTTATATTTGTTAGGCATACTGCAAATATTAAAAGGCTCCTTAAAGGAACTGAATTGAGTTAGTTAAGTCCATTCTGCTATTTTCAAATGTTGTTGGGAGATTAATTTTTCAGAAAAATTAATGTCTTTCCCTAAAAAGTGGGAATCTTGTAGTCATTTCCCAATCAAGGGGTGACTATTTACATTTTGTAAGTTAGTCACCCCTTGATTTAACTGGAATTGATATCTTGCCTACTTCCAATATTTGCTTAACTTAAATCAAATTTCAAATCAGATAACAATGAACTTTGAGAAAGACTACCTATACCACATATATAACCAAGGCAACAATCGACAAAATATTTTCTTCAATAGAGACAATTATCTTCTTTTTCTTCGGAAAATGCAAAAGTACATCACTCCTTATTCTGATATTATTGCATGGTGCTTAATGCCTAATCATTTTCATATGATGATAAATGTTCGTGAAGTCAATATATCATTAAAGGACATAACTAATGGGAAAGTATTAAATCCTGAACAAGCTAAAATAGTTCGTAGCATAAACGATTCTATTGCAATTTTACTTCGATCCTATACACGAGCCATCAACAAAGCAGAAAATCGCAGCGGTTCCTTATTTCGAATGACAACCAAAGCAAATTGTCTAAATAAAATTGATAAAGTATCAGCAGCATGGTTCATACAAAATGGAATTACTCAGATTGATCTGTCGCCTAAAGATTATCCGAAAGTCTGTTTTGATTATATCCATCAAAATCCTGTTAAGGCTGGTCTAGTAACAAGGAGTACTGATTGGGAATTTTCTTCTGCAAAAGATTATGCTTCTATTAGAAATGGGAAACTTGTAAATAAAATTAAGGCAGAAGAGTTGGGGTTATTGGATTCTTTAGTCACTGGGTGACTGACTTACAAAATGTAAATAGTCACCCTTTGACTTAAAAAAAAAGACCTGCCCAAAACGAATCGAACAAGCCTTTTACTAGTGTAGTGGTTAATCACCGAATCTATTTTTCCAATTGTTCGGTAAGTTTCTTTATAACTTGTTTGGCATCCCCCACGATACCCAAATCAGCTACCTGGAAAATTGGAGCATCTTTATCTCTGTTCACAGCAATAATCAAATCTGATTCTTCCATACCTGCAACGTGTTGAATTGCTCCTGAAATCCCAAATGCGAAATACAAGTCGGGACGAACAGTTTTACCTGTTTGACCTACCTGACGTTCGTGTCCAATATAACCAGCATCAACCATTGCACGAGAAGCAGAAACTTCAGCATCCAATGCATCTGCCAATCCATCCATAGCTTCAAAGCCTTCTTTGTTACCGATTCCACGACCACCTGAAACCAAAATTCTTGCTTCAGTAATATCAATTAGGTCGGTATCTTCTTTCACAGTTTCCAACAACTTCACTTTAAACTTCTCGGTCTTGAATTTCACCTCGTAGTTTACCACTTCGCCAGTACGGCTTTCGTCGGCATCCATTGCGAACAATACACCCGGACGAACTGTACCCATTTGTGGGCGGTGGTTTTTACAAACGATGGTTGCCATTAGGTTACCACCGAAAGCCGGACGAGTCATTAGCAACTCTTTCTTTGCTCCAACTTCGATTTTGGTACAATCTGCAGTTAAACCAGTTGCTGCACGTGCCGATACTCTTGGTCCTAAATCGCGACCTAAAGTAGTTGCACCAATCAACATCGATTCTGGTTTTCTGTCTTCAATAATCTGGCAAATTGCCTGTGTATATGGTTCTGTAGTGTACTCTTTCAATTCAGGAGCATCAACAACAATTACCTCATCGGCACCACGAGCAATAAGGCTCTGTGCCTGGTCGGCAATATTGTGTCCCAATAACATTGCATACACTTTGTCGTTCAACTCATCAGCTAATTTTCTAGCCTGTCCTAACAACTCTAAAGCTACATTCTGAATAACACCTTCACGTTGTTCAATGAAAACGTAAATCCCTTTGTAATCTTCTAAATTCATGGCTATATATTAGTTAAGAATGAATTTCTCTTTTAATTTCTTGATGATGATTCCTACTGCCTCATCAGTCTCTACCTCGTACAATTCACCTGCTGGTTTTAAACCACGGGCAAATGCTTTGTGTACACTGGTTGGAGATCCTTTAAGTCCCAGATCTTTCTCATCAACTTCAATTTCGTTGAATCCCCAAACCTCAACTTCTTTCTGGTAAGCATCAACAATACCACCAACACTCATGTAACGTGGGTTGTTTGCCGACGAAAGAACAGTTACCACACATGGTGCTTCCACCTCTAGCATCTGGTATCCTTCTTCGATATGACGCTTCATGGTGAAAGTTTTGTCACCGTCGAATTTCAAATCTTCAAGGTATGATACCTGAGGCAAATCAAGATGTTCAGCAATCTGAGGGCCTACCTGAGCAGTGTCACCATCAATCGCTTGACGACCTGTGATCAACAAATCGAAATCGATCTTTCTTAAAGCACCTGCCAAAGCATGAGATGTAGCCAAAGTATCTGCTCCTGCAAATTTTCTGTCAGTCAAATGGATTGCACGATCAACACCCATAGCGAAGGCCTCACGAAGAATCAAATCAGCTTGAGGAGGTCCCATGGTAATTACAGTTACATGAGCCCCTTTTTCATCTTTTAATTGAAGTGCCATTTCCAAACCACTTTTATCATCAGGGTTCATAATACTTGGCACACCATCACGGATCAAAGTACCCGTTTTTGGATCTATTTTAATTTCGGTAGTATCCGGTACCTGCTTAATACAGACAACTATATTCATTTTTTTCTTTTTGAGTATCAAGTATTGAGATGTTAGTATCAAGAAAGATTACTATATCCATACCTAATGTGTGATACTTAAAATTCAATTATTTGTATTTCATATCAGTTAGAAGTACCGATCATGCAAAATCATTTGTCTTGATACTCGATACTTGTGTCTTGATACTTATTTTAACATATTCGCTGAAATCACCATTCTCTGAACTTCGGAAGTTCCTTCGTAGATCTCAGTGATCTTTGCATCACGCATCATACGCTCAACAGGATATTCTCTTGTATAACCGTATCCACCATGAAGCTGAACTGCTTTGTTGGTAACTTCCATTGCAGTTTCAGCAGCATAAAGCTTACACATTGCCGCATCAACCGAATAAGAAAACTTCTGATCTTTCTTGTTAGCCGCTTTGCGAACCAACATACGAGAAGCTTCGGTTTTGGTATTCATATCAGCCAACTGGAATTGTGTGTTCTGGAAACCTGAAATCGGACGACCGAACTGCTTTCTTTCCTTCACGTAGCGAACAGTTTCGTTGATTGCACCCTGAGCAATGCCCAATGCCTGAGCAGCAATACCAATACGACCACCATCCAAAGTTTTCATAGCAATACCGAATCCTTTGTTCAGTTTACCCAGCATGTTCTCTTTAGGAAGCACTACATTTTCGAAAATCAACTCACAAGTTGCCGAACCACGGATACCCATTTTCTTCTCTTTCTTCCCGATAGAGAAACCAGGTGTTCCTTTTTCTATGATAAAAGCAGAAATACCACGAGTTCCTTTCGACTTGTCAGTCATTGCAAAAATCACGTAAACGTGAGCAAATTCTGCATTGGTAATAAAAATCTTACTACCATTAATGATATAGTTATCACCGTCTTCAACAGCAGTAGTTTGCTGACCAGCAGCATCGGTACCTGCATTAGGCTCAGTCAGTCCAAAAGCACCAATCCACTCACCAGAAGCAAGTTTAGGCAGATATTTTTGTTTCTGAGCTTCGGTACCATTTTCCATTATAGGAGCAGCACATAGCGAAGTATGCGCAGATACAATAACACCTGTAGTAGCACAAACTGCCGATAATTCTTCAACAGCCATTGAGTACATTACATTGTTACCACCAGCACCACCATACTGCTTTGGAATTGGAATACCCATAATTCCAATCTTCGCCATTTTCTCTACTGTTTCGATAGGAAAACGTTCCTGCTCATCTACCTCAGCAGCCAAAGGCTTTACTTCTCTCTCAGCAAAATCTTTAATCATTTGCTGAAACAACACTTGTTCTTTTGTTAAGCTAAAATCCATTCTTTTATTTAGATCATAGATTTGAGAATCGAGATATGAGAAAAAACAATATCCGGACATGAGAGAAATCTCATATCTAACATCTCATACCTCCTATCTATTTACACGTTTTTTAATATAATTGCAGTACCCATACCACCACCAATACAAAGTGAAGCCAAACCGTACTCTTTACCGGTACGCTTCATTTCGTGAATCAAACTAACGGTAATACGTGTTCCTGATGCACCAATTGGGTGACCTAAAGCAATAGCTCCACCATTAACATTGCATCTTTCTTTAAAAAAATCCATGTCAACATTATGATCTTCGCACAATTGCTTCACAACTCCTAATGATTGAGCAGCAAAAGCTTCATTCAATTCAAGCACTTCCATTTGCTCTAATTTCATGTCAGCTTTATTCAAAACATTAGCTACAGCAGGAACAGGACCCATACCCATAATTGCAGGATCTACACCACCTTGTCCGGTAGCAACGATTTCTACTAATGGAGTAAAACCATGCTCTTTTACTGCCTCTTCAGATACAACCAATACAAAAGCAGCACCATCGTTAATCCCTGAAGCATTGCCAGCAGTTACAGTTCCATTCTTTCTTAAATGCAGGACGTAATCCACCTAATTTCTCTTCGCTGGTTCTTCTATTGATAAACTCATCAGCATCAAATACTATTGTTTCTCTGCGAGATTTGATCTCTACGGGAACAATTTCATTTTTGAAGTTCCCTGCATCCTGAGCTGCTGCAGCTTTTTGCTGGGATGCAAATGCAAATACATCTTGCTCTTCGCGAGTCAAGTTGTATTTCTCAGCAATGTTTTCTGCTGTAATACCCATGTGATATCCTTCAAAAGCATCAGTCAAACCATCAAATACCATGTGGTCAACTGCTTTTAAATCCATCATTTTGTGTCCTCCACGAACCTGACCTGGCATAACAAAACCTGAATTCGACATGTTTTCTGTACCACCAGCAAGAATCATGTTAGCTTCACCCGACTTGATGTTAGCATAAGCAAGGTTGATAGTCTTCATTCCAGAACCACAAATCATGTTGATTCCGTAAGCAGGAACTTCCTGTGGAATACCCGCTTTGATAGAAGCCTGACGAGCAACACCCTGACCTTGACCAGCCGAAAGAATGTTACCAACAATTACTTCGTCTAGTTTTGATGCTTCAACACCAGTTTCTTCAACAATATTTTTGATTACTGTAGCGGCTAAATCAGCAGCTTTAACAGGAGTTAATGTTCCTAAAAATTTCCCGATTGCAGTACGTTTTGCTGCAACAATATATACTTTGCTCATTTTTTTTAGATTTTGAGATTTGAGATTATAGATGTGAGATTTGAGAATTGTTTTATTTCTCTTTTCTGATATCTCATATCTATTATCTCATATCTAATTCTTTCTCATTTCAATTAAGTCTTCAGCAATAATCAGCTTTGCATCTGTTGCCTCCTGAATTTGCTCCAAAGTGAATAATGGATTGTACTCTTTAAGTAAAATACCTTCTTGCACCACTTCCAATACACCCATTTCTGTGATAATCAGATTTACCTGACCAGCAGCTGTAAGTGGCAAATTGCATTCCTTCAAGATTTTGTGGCGTCCTTTGGCGGTGTGTTCCATAGCAAGAATAACACGCTTGGCTCCAACAATAAGATCCATTGCTCCTCCCATACCAGGAGTTAATCTACCAGGAATTATCCAATTGGCGAGGTTACCTAGCTCATCAACCTGCAAAGCTCCAAGAATGGTAACATCAACATGACCACCTCTAATGATTCCAAAAGAAACAGAACTATCGAAACTGCTAGCTCCTTCTTTACAAGTGATGTATCCACCTCCTGCATTTACAAAATCAGGATCTTCTTCTCCTTCAGCAGGAGCAGCACCCATACCAAGCATTCCATTCTCTGATTGTAAAACCACATTTACATCAGATGAAACATAGTTAGGGATAATTGTAGGTAAACCGATTCCAAGATTTACCACATCGCCATCGTTTAATTCGAGAGCAGCTCTTTTAGCAATAACCTCTCTGATTTCTTTTTTATCCATGTTTTATTAGTTATTGGTCAGTTTGACTATATACTATCCATTCAATCTTCTGCTTAATTCCTGAGCAGCATAAGAAGCTACATCATCAGCATACTTGTTCATTCCGAAACCTGCATCGTAACCAAGTTCTTTTGCAAGTTCGTGAGAGATACGAGGACCTCCACAAATCAAGATTACCTTTTCACGTAATCCTTCTGCCTCCATTAGTTCCACTAATTCTGTAAGGTTTTTAATATGAACATCCTTTTGAGTTACCGTTTGTGATACCAAAAGAACATCAGCTTCAAACTCAATAGCTTTAGCAATAAATTCTTCATTTGGCACCTGGCTACCCATGTTCAAGGCTTCCATCATTTCATATCTTTCCAAGCCATAATGACCTGCAAATCCTTTCATATTCATAATTGCATCGATTCCCACTGTGTGTGCATCGGTACCTGTACTAGCACCAATTACTCGAATAGGACGACCAATATTTTCTTTTACAAAATCATCAGTTTCATGCATATCCATAGTAGTTGATTCTACTTTTGGTACATGAATACTGGTGTAATCAACAGTGTGATTACAATTTCCATAGCAATTGAAAAAAGTAAATCCTTCCATTAATTCCTGCACCATAACAACCTGTGGATTTTCAAAACCCATTTTACGCATCATCTGCTTGGCTGCTTCAATAGCTTCTTCACCTTTGGCAACAGGAAGAGTAAAACTAACCTGAGTTTTACCATCGTTCATGGTATCACCATAAGGTTTGATCTTGGTTAGATCTAACGTTTTATCAAAATCGTTGGAATCAGTTGAATAAAGACCTCCACTCATTTTTTTATCTTTTTTTAGATATGAGATTTGAGATAATAGATATGAGATTTCTCAAAATCTAAACTCTCACTTCTCATGTCTCATTTCTAAAATCTATTTCTTATGCAATATTTCAATGAAAGGATTGAAGTAGTTGTTTCCTTTTTCTACAACACCATCTAATCCTTTACCACCATCTAAAGGACGCTTGATATCAGCGAAAATTCCTTTTTCAAGAGCAGTAAACAATCCTTCTTTCTCGATTTTTTCAACCAATTCGGTTGCATCATCAAGAACTTTAGCAGCTCTCTTGCGAATGATACCACCTTCTTTGAATTCCATTTCGTCACCAATGCTCTTCATGTTGTTGAAGATGTACTTGGCATTCTCGATAGAAAGATATCTATCGGACATGAAAGGTGTGTGAATTGCTTCAGTTAGCATTCCAAGCAACTGAATTCCTTGTCCTGTCCAAATTGAAATCTGATTGAATAACGCATCCTGAACATTTCCTTTGAAAATGTTACCAGTCATAAATTTCGTTGGAGGCATATATTTTAGAGGAGCTTTCGGGAAAATCTCTCTGATCATTTGAGCTTGTGCAAGCTCAAAAAGGAAACCATTTTCTAAATCAGGAGTCATCTCAAAAGCGTGACCTAATCCCATTTGTTCTTCAGGTAAACCTGCTACCAATGCCAATTGCTCGTTGATAAAATCGGAAGCCAATACAGTATGAGCCTCATCGAAAGCATCAGCAGTTGTAAGGTAATTGTCCTCACCAGTATTGATAATTACACCTGCAAAACCGTTCAGTAATCTTGAGAAGTACTGGTCAACAATTGTACGTTGCATGTTAATATCACGGAATAGAATACCATATAGTGCATCGTTCAACATTACGTCCAAACCTTCGATTGCTCCCATTGCAGCAATTTCTGGCATACATAAACCAGAACAGTAGTTACACAAACGAATGTAACGACCTTCTTCCTCTCCTACCTTATCCAAGGCAGTACGCATAATGCGGAAGTTTTCCTGAGTAGCAACAGTTCCACCAAAACCTTCGGTAGTTGCACCATAAGGAACGTAATCCAACAAAGACTGACCTGTTGTTCGAATTACAGCAATAATATCAGCACCCTGACGAGCTGCCGCTTCAGCCTGAACAACATCTTCGTAGATGTTACCTGTAGCTACAATTACATATAAATATGGCTTATTTCCTTCACCAATTGTATTGATATAATTGTCTCTTTTCGCCTTACGATCTCTGATTACCTGAATGCTCTTTTCAACAAAAGGTTGAATTGCGCTCTGAATTTCTTCAGAAGTATGAACTGGAAGTGTGGTGATATCCAATTCGCCAGCAGCAATCTTTTCAGCAATTTGCTGTGGGTTCGATCCTGTTTCCAAAACAGCATTTCCCAAAAAGAACATTACACCTTCACTCAATACTCCTTTGTCCTTCAATTCATCAACCACAACATTAGGAAGTGGCACTTCGTTGTTATCAACTCCATCGATTCCTAAAAGACGACACAAAGTACGCTCAACAGCAACGGTTGAGTAGTTGTCTACGAATTTCTGAACATCATCTGCAATTCGCTTCGACACCTCTTTGGCGTGTCCAACTTTTTCAAAATCAAGACCTAGTTTACTCCTTTGCATATTCAATTTATCCATTTTACTTTTAGATTTGAGATCTAAGATTTTAGATTTGAGAAAGGTTGTTTTACTCCTTCTTAACTAATCTCACATCTCATTTCTAACATCTAATTTCTATTAATACTAGCTTTTTTATTCAATTGATTTTGTGCTCCTTCTACTATCTTATTATTGATTCCCAATAATGATGCAATTCGAAGCGCTTCGTGAGGAACTTCCCCTGTGTTGTCCTCAACCAACGAATAATCCATATAACTGTTTATATTCTTCCCGGTGATTCTCTGATCACCCAAATCCTTATCCAGACCCTTAACACGTAATTTTCTGAACCTGGAGTATAATCCACTGTAGTGCGTTGTAATTACACTACGGGTGTTGTTTTGGTAAAAAATATCGGCAACAGCATTTACAATTGCCAATCCTTCTACCGGGTTTGTGGTTCTTGCCAACTCGTCAACCAATACCAATACATTTTCATGCGATTGAGACATCTCAACCATTTGGTTTACATTCATCATTTCTGAGGCGAATGATGATAAACCATTCAATTCTGATTGCTCATCACCAACAGAAAGCATGATTTGATCGACCAAAGAAATTTGAGCTGATTTAGCCGGAACATAAAATCCAAATTGACACAGATACTGACAAAGAGCCAATGTTTTTAAAACAACGGTTTTGCCTGCCATATTTGCACCTGTAATCAAACAAACAGATTTTTGAAGCTCAATGTCAATTGCTTGATACTGCTTCTTCTGCTTTTCTAGTTCATTTTTAATAAAAGGGTTGAACATACCTTTATAATGTGTATCAACCTTTGTTATCTGTGGCTGAACTAAATTCAATTGAACTGCCTGCATTGCCTTTGCAATCAACAAATCCAAATGTGCAAGTTCCTTTACTGCATAAGCCAAATCGCTTGCAAAGCTTCGGATCTTGGTACAAATCTCTTCACGAACTTTCGACTCAATTTCCTCAGCTTTACAGAACAAGTCTTCTAACTTCTCTTCTGAATCTCCGTTCGTTGATTTGGCAAGTTTCAATTTCTTTCTTGCTTCTGCCAATTGTGATGAATACTCATCGTAAATGTAAAAAGATGGAATTCCTGTATTTTGAGGATCAAGAATTTCAACCAATCCGCTTAAGTTTGGTAATTCAATTACTACCTGTTTTAACTCCTTTTGCAGATTTAAAATTCCCTGACAATTCATTGCAAAAGATTTAATCTCGAACAGTTCAACATCGTCCAAAACCAAGCTTGCTTTCAAATTGCTTACACTAGCTCGAATTTCTTTTAAGTGAGAAAGTTTATTCTGAATAGCTGAAATTATCTTTTCATCTTTTTCAATAGAATTTACAGTTTGCTTAAGCAATGCATATTCAATATTCAGTTCAGCTTCGAAGCAGAACATATCAGTATCCAACAGGAATCTCTTTCCCATTGGCGATTTCAAATCCAACTCTTCAGCCAGATATTGCAATCCTTTTATTTCTGATATTGCTTTACGAAACTGCATTCTCAATCTTCTTTACATCGTAAACCGGCACTTGTAATTTTGTTTCCAAAGCCAGTTTTAATTCATCTGAATTTAATCTATAACCATCGGGTGAAACCGGATTAATGGTAATCGCCAACAAATTGGTTTTATCTAATACCTGAATTCTTCCTCCTTTTTTAATAAAGGCATAATAGGTTTCAGGATTTGCAAAGACTCTTGTAAAGTCTCTAATAATTAGTCTAATTTTATCAACCTGCTTTTGATTCTTCAGGAAATCTAAAAACTGATCGGTTATTGCTCCACTCACAAAAAAATCGGTTCCAAACTGAAATAGTTGGTCCTTTTTATTTTTGATCATCAATACAGAAGCAATACCTGTATCTTTTATTTCTCCTGTCTCATTAATAACCCAGATGCCATTCTCTATTCCTCTTAATTTAGATTTCAAATCTGAATCGATCTCAGGTAATTGAATCAAATCATACACATACTGTGTTTTGAATACCAATTGAGGAATATTTGCTGATAAAGCTGCTCCTGTTGCCAAAATCATGGCTTCGGTTACTGCAGGTGATCCCAAACTCTTGCGCGACAATGCTCCGTCCACAATGGTAAGATCAACACCTTTTGTTTTTAAATCAGCAATCAGCCTGACAATTTCGCTATTATTAGCTGGTCCTGATAACATTACTTTCCCTGAATGAATTGTCTTTGCTGTTACCAATCGTCCTAAACTGGTCGATTGAGAAGAGACATCAACTACTTCTGAAAACAATCTGCGTTTCGCGTAATGAATTTCCGAAGTCACGAACATCATTCCTTCACTCAATTCAATTTCAGGCTTATGTGTTTGTGTGACTTGATCACGACTTTCACCGTCAATACCAATGGAAGTCAAAGCAATTTGCTTATGGCTGCCCCTTAATCGGGACAGCACATAATTCAAACACTCGGTTTTCCCGGTATTCTTTTCAAGTCCTACAATAGAAAGACTTTTATAGTTTTCTATGTCCTTAAGAAAGGGCATCAGTCTTTTTGTTTCTTTCTTTTCTTGCCAAATGATCTGGTTCGATTGACAATTTTTCCCCATTCAACAATGAAGCAACACCTTCGTGTTTTTCATCCATTGTACAATCAGGACAAGTACAATTGTCATCGTAATGAGTAGGCTCAGTATAAGTGGTAATTACACCTTCGAAGTTTCTCAACACCACTTTACCTGGACTTTGTGAAACAACGTATTGAGGCATAACTGGAGTCTTTCCACCACCACCTGGAGCATCAACTACAAAAGTTGGAACAGCAAAACCAGAAGTATGACCACGAAGGTTCTCGATAATCTCGATACCTTTTGATACTGGTGTTCTGAAATGCTCAAGTCCCATTGAAAGGTCACACTGATAAATGTAGTATGGACGAATACGGTTCTTAACAAGATTGTGCATCAATTTTTTCATAATGTGAACACAGTCGTTAATACCTTTCAACAACACTGATTGGTTACCCAATGGCACACCAGCATTTGCTAAACGCGCTACCGCCTCCTCTGCTTCTGGAGTAATTTCATCTGAGTGATTGAAATGAGTATTCAACCAAACTGGATGATATTTCTTCAACATGTTAACCAAATCTTCTGTAATACGCTGAGGTAATACAACAGGTGTGCGGCTACCAATACGGATAATTTCAACGTGAGGAATTTCTCTTAGTCGGCTGATGATATACTCTAATTTATCATCGCTGATTAATAAAGCATCACCACCAGATAGAACAACGTCTCGAACTTGTGGAGTGTTAGCAATGTATTCAATTGCTCTCTCGATATTATCCTGAGGAGTTGATGCATCAGACTGACCAGCAAAACGACGACGGGTACAGTGACGACAATACATTGAACACATATCTGTAATCAGGAACAATACACGATCCGGATAACGGTGGGTTAATCCCGGAACCGGTGAATCCTCATCCTCGTGTAATGGATCCAACAAATCAGCATCAGCTTTATGAACCTCTGCTCCTGTAGGAATAGCCTGCTTACGAACCGGGCAATTTGGATTTTCTTGATCAATCAAAGTCAAATAATATGGAGTAATTGCCATACGCAATGTTTCCAATGACTTCTTAACTCCTTCTTCCTCTTCTTCTGTTAAGTGAATGTATTTCTTTAGTTGCTCTAAAGTTTCAATACGATTTCTTACCTGCCATTTCCAGTCGTTCCACTGAATGTCGGTTACCTCTGGAAATAATTCCTTTCTTCTATTGTTGTTAGCCATTATACGTATAGTTTTTCGAACAACTCTCTAATTCCTTCTGATTTTCTTACGATATCTAGAGTTAGGTCGGCATGGCCAATAGCATATCCGTTACCTACAATCATGTCAACATCTTTTCCAACACCTTCAGCTCCTAATGCCGCTTTAGTGAATGAAGTTGCCATAGAGAAGAAGTAAACACACCCTCTGTCTTTTGTAATCAGGATAGATGACATTTCAGTAGAAGCTACATTCACATTATTAATTACAACGTCGCAACCTTCTTCACCTGAAATTTCAGTTACACGAGTGTAAATATCCATTACATCAGTTGCATCGCCAATTAATACCTCGTGAGCCAAACCAAGATCTTTGATACGCTGTGCATTCTCTTCTGAATATTCCACAACGATTACCTTGCCTTTAGGTCCAACTTTTTCCATTGCCTGGTAGCAACAAAGCACACCCGATTTACCACCACCCCCGATGATGCATACCGTGTCGCCTTCTTTAACCAAACGATCAACCTGAGCAGGAGCTCCAGCAACATCTAAAGCAGCTAAAGCCAATTTTTCGGGAATATCGTTCGGAAGAACTGCATACAAACCACTCTCGAATAAAATTGCTTCTGCATCAACATCAACTTGATCGTTAGAAACATTAATATTCTTGATTTTGTTAATTTTTAAAGGAGTTAATGAAAGAGAAACCAAAGTTGCAATCTTATCACCAACCTTTAAATCCTGATTCGGAAAGTTTGGACCAACTTCCTTAATGGTACCAATCAACATTCCACCCGAACCCGTAACAGGGTTTTGCATTTTACCTCTTTCACCAACAATAGAAAGAATCATCTCTTCCATTTTTGCAGTATCGGCATCGCAAGCCCCTTTAATTTGCGTAAAACTTGCCGAGTCGATATTCAAAGTCTGAACATCAATCAACAATTCGTTGTCGTAAATCGACATGGTATTATCCAACTTTTTAGCTGGTTGTGGAAGAGTACCTTTTGGTTCAAGTACCCTGTGAGTTCCGTATTTATTTCCTTTGTTCATTTTTCTATTATAAAGCTGTTGGCTATTAGCTGTCAGACATTAGTTATTTTCATTATGGAAATCGCTAAAAGCCAATGGCATTTTATCTTTGTTTTAACCCTAAAATTTCTCTTGCCTCAGCCGGATTAGCAATTTCGCGACCCAATTCATTGGCCAAACGAACTACTTTCTCAACCAATTGACCATTCGATTCAGCTACCTGACCTTTTGCGATCATGGTGTTATCTTCGAATCCTACACGAACGTGACCGCCATCGATAATGGCAGCAACAGCCAATGGGAATTCGTAACGACCAATACCCGCAACTGTATAAGTAGCATCAGCAGGAATAGATCCACGCAGGAATGTAAAATCGCGAAGTGTACCAGAAATCCCCCCATTCACACCCATTACAAAATCAAAGTGCATAGGCGACTGAATGTATCCTTTCTTGTGCAAGCGAAGAGCCATGTCAATCATCGACTTATCAAACACTTCCAACTCAGGCTTAATGCCTCTCTCGATCATTTTCTCACCAAAATATTTGATCGTATTTTCAGTATTCTCAAAAATCTCGTCTCCCCCAAAATTTAAAGTACCACAATCTAAAGTTGCCATTTCAGGATTCAATTCAGTAGGCTGAAGTCTTTCATCATTACTCATTCCTACTGCGCCACCTGTAGAAGGCTGAATAATAACATCAGGACACTCTTTATAAATAGCATCCATAACTGCCTTGAAACGATCTTTGTCTTGAGTAGGTGTACCATCATCTTCACGAACATGAAGGTGAATAATACTTGCACCGGCTTCGTAAGCTAATTTCGCTTCACGTACACATTCTTCAACTGTATAAGGAACATTAGGATTATGCTCTTTTGTTACTTCGGCGCCGCAAATTGCAGCTGTGATGATCAATTTTTCCATGGCAGTATACTATTTACGTTGACAATTTTTAGGTGTAACACAAGTTCCCGTAGCGCGACAAACCACTACAGGCTCTTCAAGAAAATCTGCTGCAGATTCAGAGATATCAGTTCTAGGAACGATTACTTTGCGAGCTTCGAAAGACATTTTACGGCTCGAATTTCCTTCTTTGATAATTTCACCTACTGCTTCGATGTAGTCACCTGCATAAACAGGAGCCAAAAATTCAACATTTTCGTAACCAGCGAACAATCCCTCGTCACCATCACGACGAATCAATAATTCAGTTGCTACATCACCAAATAACTGAAGCATTTTTGCTCCATCTACAAGATTACCACCATAATGAGCATCATGAGAGCTCATACGCATTCTAATCATTGCCTTTTCCATTTGTCTATATTAGTTTAGTTGTTGTTTACGATATAATCCACAAAAATTGAAGGAGTTCTAACTTGCTCAGGGCTAATTTCTCCTACTTCAACCACTTTTTCAGCCTCAGCAATTACCAAATCGGCTGCAGTAGCCATTAATGGATTAAAATTTTGAGTTGTACCTTTGTAAATCAGGTTTCCTTCTTTGTCGCTAACGCTTGCTCCTAATAATGCAACATCAGCACGCAATGGCTTTTCAAGCAGAAAGTCCTTTCCATCAATATTAATTACTTCCTTACCTTCAGCCACAATGGTTCCAAGTCCAGTTGGAGTAAGAACACCACCAAGACCAGCTCCTCCTGAACGCACACGCTCTGCAAGTGTTCCTTGAGGACTAAATTCAACCTCTATTTCCCCATTGTTCATTTGTTCTATAGTTGCAGAATTGGTTCCGATGTGAGAAGTGATCACCTTTTTCACTTGCTTGTTCGAGATTAATTTACCCAAGCCCTTATCGATAAAAGCAGTATCATTGCAAATGATAGTTAAATTTTTAACACCTGAAGAAACAATAAAATCCATAAGATTATTTGGTGTTCCTACGGCCATAAAACCACCGATCATGATGGTCATTCCATCTTTTAGCTTATCAACAGCGTCGATCATTGAGATTATCTTGTTCATTGGAATATTATTTTGTGGATTTCATCTCAACCCAACATTACTGTGGAAAATCAGAAATCACATAGATTAATTCATTCACAAAGATATAGGAATAATTAATACTTGGAAACGATTGCACTCGTCGATATTTAGACTCGATCTAAATGGAATTTCCTTGTTTAGTATTTTACTTTTACTCATTCTAAACAAGATGGAAAATTGAATTAAATACGTTAAAATTACATTTATGGATGTTGTATTTTTAACATTATTGTGTGTTTTTTCCTCAGCCAACCCAGAAGAACTATGCTGTAAAACATGTTTGATGTGAAAAAATCTTAGTTTTTTTTAGAGTAAGATCAAAAAAAAGAGGTCAAATCCAACTGACTCGACCTCATAATCTTCGCATTGTTTTTTATTATATCTCTGTTTTTCTAACTGTTCTGGTTAACCCAAACAAGGGGCTAGTTAAAAATTTAACCTTTTCTATATAGCCTAACCTGCCTAAAACCAAGAAGTAACAGACAAATCAACTTAATAACTTCCATTACAACATATAAAAGATGGACAGAACTTTCTTGAGCTTGCATTCCCTGCATAATAAGAACAGCATGTTCATTCAGTTCAGGCAACAAATATCCGGATTGAGCCACTACGAAAGTAAATATTGTCAATCCATATACCACAACAAATTTATCTGTATAGTAAACAAAAACATATACCAATGTTATCGCTGTAAAAATGCGTTCCACCAAATTTAATGCTCCAAACACATGAACGCCAACATCTAAAGCTGTTGCAAGCTCTAAAGATTCAGCCCGAAACTTAACCCAAGACTCCATAAAACTAATAGCCAGAATAAATCCTACCCATATAAACGTTACAACGAATCCATATTTAATGTACCTACCCATTTTCCGATTTTTTATTTTGAATGATTAAAAATAAGAAAAGATTGAATATGTCAGACTTCTGAAGTGGATATTCTTAATCAAAATCAGCTTAGCCAAAAAAAAGGCTCCATTATTAACGAAGCCCCTTTTAAACATTTATTCCAAACACTAATCCCTTCTGCCCATATAAAGCATCACATAATACATTAGCGTTGCCAATGAGGAAAGCGCAGCTATAATATAGGTATAAGCAGCCCAACGCAATGCATCGTCAGCACTCTTCTGTGATTCGTAAGTTGTTATCCCTGTTGTTTTCAACCATTTTAATGCCCTGTTACTAGCATCAATTTCAACTGGTAAGGTAATAATACTAAACAAAGTAGTTGCTGCAAACATTACAATTCCAGCAAGTAATAACTGAGGAAAAGAATTAATCATGATGATACCTGCCAGCAGAATCCACTGCACCCATTTTGAGCTAAAACTCACTACTGGAACCAAAGCCGATCTCATTTGCAGCCACGAGTAAGCCTGTGCATGCTGAATTGCATGTCCTGTTTCATGTGCCGCAACAGCAGCTGCTGCCACATTCCGTCCATGATACACTTCTTGACTTAAATTAATGGTTCTTTCAGCAGGATTATAATGATCAGACAATTGCCCATCAACCGAACCAATTCTCACTCCACTTATCCCATGATCCCTTAGCATCTTCTCAACTACTTCTCGTCCACTCATCCCGTTAGAGGTTGGAATTTGAGAGTATTTATGAAATCGTGACTTGAGCTGATTACTTACCAACCAACTCAATAATGTAAATCCTATAAAAATTATCCAAATCATTTTCGTTTCATTTTGAATTCGGAAAATCACTTTCAAATTCTTTGCCAATGTATAAGCACCCATAAATTAATGCCGATTTGTCAGTTTAATCACAAAATTCAAGCATGTATCAGTATGCTAATCACAATCCTAAACTTCTAATTTAAAAATCCAAATGTTTGAATTTCAGATAGATTTAACGCCAACGAAGCCAAAAAAATTTATCATTTTCATAGATTTACACATATAATGCTTATTTTTGCATCTCCTTAAAAACAAATTCAACCGTAGAATGATCACCGAATCAGATTTTGATGACATAAGACCGTACAACGATTCAGAAGTAGTTGAAGTACTAAATCGCCTTATTCAAGAAGAGTCTTTTGTTAAATTCGCTCAGCAATTATTCCCTGGCTTCTCGGAAGAAATGCTGATTAAAACTTTAAGCGAAGTAAAAAGCATAAAAGACTTTCAAAGTAAATTTATCGTACGCTTAGCTCAATATATTATTGACAATACTACAAAAGGCATTACAATAGATGGACTGGATAATCTTGATCCAAACGAAAGTTATCTATTCATTTCTGATCATCGTGATATAATTTTAGACTCCGCTTTATTAAATGTAATGCTGTTTACAAGTGGTTTTGAAACAACAGAAATTGCCATCGGAAGTAATCTTTTAATTCAACCCTGGATTGAAGATTTGGTTAAGCTTAACAAAAGCTTTGTTGTTAACAGAAATGTCTCTGTTCGACAGATGCTTCTTAGTTCTAAGCAACTTTCAAACTACATAAACTATGCTATAAACACTAAAAAATCATCCATTTGGATTGCCCAAAGAGAAGGAAGAACAAAAGATGGCGACGACAGAACACAGCAAAGCTTATTAAAAATGCTACAAATGAGTGGAGGCAAAAACTTTAGCTCTCACTTTAAAAATTTAAGAATTGTTCCTGTTGCCATTTCATATGAATACGAACCTTGCGACGCACTAAAAACTCTCGAAGTTCACCTTAAGGAAACTAACGATGGCTACCAAAAAACTGCCAAAGATGACTTAAGAAGCATGATTCGTGGGATGCTTAACGAGAAAGGCCGCGTTCATTTCCATATTGGTAAACCAATATCAGAAATGATAGATGTAATCGAAACGATGGATGAAAGCAGAGACAAATACAAAGCCCTTGCTGATTTAATTGATTACCGAATTCACAAAAACTACAAACTGTGGCCCGATAATTACATTGCTTACGATATCGTAAACAATAGCAACGAATTCCTGGATAAATATACCATTGAGGAAAAAGAATTATTCCTTAAACATATGGAGAAGAAGATTGCAACCATTGAAGATCGCGGTAAAGATTTAGAAAGATTACATCAAATCTTTTTCGAGATCTATGCAAATCCTGTTAAAAACAGACTAGAATTGACAAAACCAGATTTTATTTCAGACTAAAGAACTCTTTAAAATTTAACTTTCAGCATTTAATATGAAAAAATGAAGCCTAACTTAGTTTTGTGCTGATAAAAAATTCTAACCCAAATTTAATCATCATATAATTCGCATAAGGCTTCCTTCTGAAAATCTTTTATTTTGTAATTCCTTTTTATTGATTGATATTTTTAATAATTTCGATCAGCACAAATCAATATATTATAAATATGAAATTGATAAAGTTTCTTCTGATCATGTCTACCTTTTTAATTATGGTAGCCGCTATTTTTAATCTTTTAAATGCCAGTAGCGAATTGCCTGATCGAACAGGAATATACATCGAACTTGTTGTGATGTTCATCCTTACCCTTTCGATGGTACTTTTAAACAACGTGGAAAAAAAGATGAAACAAATGGAAAACAAAAAGGATCAGGAGCTATAACAGCTCCTTTTTTTATACCTGTAACCTGCAAGTTTTAAACTTTAAAAAAATAAAAATCCTGAATTAGCAAAATCCTAAATAATGTTAAGACTTGTTAAAACACTAATTATTTCAGAAAAGAAAGTGGTAAATTCGAGCACAGGCTCATAAACAAAAACTAAAAACAAATGCTTGAACAAACAAAAATTGTATTATCTAATGTCAGCTTTGACTTAAGCTTATTTAGAAAAGAACTTATTAAGGCTCTTAAATGGTTACAGCCATCAGAAGTTGCCGATCTTAAAAATTGGTGCTCGGAAAATTTTTCAGGAAGATTTGATGAAATTGTATCTGAGGTTCTCCATCCACAATTGTGTTTATAATAATTACAACAAATATTACAGAGAGGTTTATAGCAAACCTCTCTTTTTTTGTTTTTGTAAATTCCTGTAATTGAACTGCTTCCTATTTGAAAAATTAGCTTAACTTGGCAGCAGTAAAAATTATAGAAAATGATAAAGTTTAAGCGTCACATTAAAGTTGATAATCAAGTCTTTGAAACTTGGTTTGGGATGGATATCAAAAAGAAAGGCAACAAGCCAAATGTAAGTATCTTTTACTATACCGACGACCCAAACGAAGCACTAAGCGTTCATCAGTTAATAAAAGGAAACTTTACAAGCAAGGATGAAGCTGTAAAATATGGTACACGATTCATGAGGCGAATGTATCAAGATATGTTGAAGCGAGAAGATTTATCAGCAGAAGAAAACGAAGAAGAAACAATATTATAGCAACAAAAAACCCGATCGATTGATCGGGTTTTGCTTTATTTAAACTTTTATTTATTCTTTTCGGTAATCCAATCCCAACTCAATCATTTGCTCATCGGCAATTGCAGAAGGCGAATCGATCATTACATCGCGACCTGAGTTGTTCTTAGGGAATGCTATTACATCGCGAATGGATTCGATTCCTGCAAACAATGATGCCAATCTATCAAAACCAAAAGCAATACCACCATGAGGAGGTGCACCATATTGAAAAGCATCCATCAAGAAACCAAACTGAGCTTTTGCTTCCTCATCGGTAAATCCAAGATGCTTGAACATTTGTGCCTGTAATTCTGTATCGTGAATACGAATAGAGCCACCACCAATTTCAACACCATTAATAACAAGGTCGTAAGCATTGGCACGAACTTTTCCGGGATCAGTTTCCAACAAGTGAAAATCTTTCTGCTTAGGAGAGGTAAACGGATGATGCATTGCATGGAATCTTTTCGAATCCTCATCCCACTCTAAAAGAGGAAAATCGACAACCCATAAGGGTTTAAATACATTGCTATCACGCAAGCCAAGTTGAGTTCCCATTTCCAAACGCAACTCGCAAAGTTGAGACAAAACAGCAGATTTGTCACCTACCAAAATCAAGATCAAATCACCTGGTTTTGCATTACAAGCCTCAGCCCATTTTTGAAGATCCTCAGCACTATAAAACTTGTCTACAGAAGATTTAAACGATCCATCTTCGTTGTATTTCACGTAAACCAAGCCTTTAGCTCCAATTTGAGGACGCTTTACAAAATCGGTTAATTGATCCAACTGCTTGCGAGTATATTTTGCACATCCTTCAGCGCAAATTGCACCAATATATTCTGCCTCATCGAATACCTTAAAGTCGTTTCCTTTTGCGATTACACTAAGATCAATAAATTTCATATCGAAACGAATATCCGGCTTATCGCTACCATAGCATTCCATTGCTTCAGCATAATCCATGCGTGGGAAATCGTAATCAATATTCACATTCCTCAGTTTTTTGAACAAGTGCTTTGTTAATCCTTCGAAAGTATCAAGGATATCATCCTGCTCAACAAATGCCATTTCGCAATCGATCTGTGTAAACTCTGGCTGACGATCGGCACGTAAATCCTCATCGCGGAAGCATTTTACAATCTGATAATACCGGTCGAAACCCGAAATCATCAACAATTGCTTAAATACTTGTGGCGACTGTGGCAAAGCATAAAACTCGCCCGGATTCATTCTTGATGGAACAATAAAGTCGCGCGCGCCTTCAGGGGTAGATTTAATCAGTACAGGAGTTTCTGTTTCGATAAAATTTAATTGGTCAAGGTAGTTACGAACTTCGATACCCATTTTGTGACGCATCACAAGATTTTCGCGCACACAAGAGCGACGCAAATCAAGGTAACGATACTTCATTCTCAACTCATCACCACCATCGGTATCATCTTCAATTGTGAATGGAGGCAAAGCCGATTTGCTTAATACATCAAGTTTTTCAGCTATTATTTCTACATCACCTGTAGACATTTTACTGTTTTTACTTTCTCTTTCGGCAAGCTTTCCTGTAATGGCAACAACAAATTCGCGACCCAATTTACGGGCTTGCTCACACAATTCAGCATTTGTTTCCATATTGAAAACAAACTGAGTAACTCCGTAACGATCTCGAAGATCGACGAAAGTCATTCCTCCCAAATCACGTGCTTTTTGCACCCAACCACTTAATGTTACCGTTTCGTTTACATTCTCAATTCTTAATTCTCCGCAAGTATGAGTTCTGTACATCTTTTACCAATTAATTGAATTAAATTAGCTTTTAGCCTTTAGCTATTAGCTCTTAGCTTTTAAAATTCTTCACCAGAAAATTCGAATCATATCGTCAATTCTTATACTGAGTTATTCTTTATTACTGGTTTTGTTAACTTTGCGAAAATAATAACAATTTGCGAAACCGAATAGCTTTCATTAACAGATTTGTAAAAAAGATTTTCTATGAATTCAAGCGATACAATTGCGCCATTTTCTGATGAATATTTTATGAAACAAGCCATGCAGGAAGCACATAAAGCCTTTGAAGCTGATGAGATACCTGTGGGTGCAATAATTGTGTGCAACAATAGGATTATAGCTAAAGCACATAACCTGACCGAGCGACTGAATGATGTTACCGCCCATGCCGAAATGCAAGCCATCACAGCAGCAGCAAATTATCTGGGCGGAAAATATTTAAAAGACTGTACCCTATATGTTACTTTAGAGCCTTGCAATATGTGTGCGGGTGCATTGGCATGGTCGCAAATCTACAGAATTGTTTATGGTGCAAGTGATGAAAAAAGAGGTTTCTCAAAATTCTCGCCTCCTATGCTCCATCCAAAAACGGAAGTTCTGTCTGGCATATTAGAGCAAGAAAGCACTGATTTAATCCGAGATTTCTTTGCAAAAAAAAGAAATTAAATAATCCAATACATAACAAAGCATTTCTTTAAAAAAAGATTATTTTTGACCCCGGCTAAAAAAGTGATAAAGGCTTGTGTCGCAATTAAAGTTGGCACAATTCTGCAAAGCACACTGCCATCCAAGCATTTTTATTTCCATTCTCTTTTTAGAAAGCGAGTTATGCGCAGAACTAAATCTGTAACAGTTTTGATACAGAAAACGATTATCTTTATTCTTAAAATAAAATAGAAAATACCATGAGTGCACACAACGAAGCGAAAATGGGCGAAATTGCCGAAACTATTCTTTTGCCAGGCGATCCATTGCGAGCAAAATATATTGCTGACAACTTTCTTGAAGATGTTACTTGCTACAATAAAGTAAGAAACATGCTCGGATTTACAGGAACATACAAGGGTAAACGAATTTCGATACAAGGAACAGGAATGGGAGTACCTTCCATCTCGATATATTCTCATGAACTGATTAACCAATATGGCGTTAAAAATTTAATTAGAATAGGAACTTGTGGATCATTTAACAATGATGTTCAGGTTCGTGATGTTGTATTATCAATGACTTCGTGCACCGATTCTGCTATTAACAAAAATTTGTTTAGAGGCATGGATTATGCTCCTTGTGCAGATTTTGGCCTTTTAAGCGATGCCTACCAGGCTGCGCTTGACAAAGGTGTGAATGTTCAAGTTGGAGCAACTTTAACTTCTGACATTTTCTATCACGACCTTGACAATAATCCTGAGCCATTTAAAATTTGGGCAGATTACGGCGTTCTTGCTGTGGAGATGGAAGCTACGGCTTTATACACTCTTGCTGCGCGTTATAAAGCAAAAGCTCTGGCAATTATGACTGTAAGCGATCACATTCTTACAGGAGAAGAAACCAGTGCCGATGAGCGTCAGACCACCTTGAACACAATGATTGAAATTGGTTTGGAAACTGCAATTAGGCAATAATTTAAGGTCGAACTCACGTTAAATTAGATCAGATACATTTAAAATTTACGAAATGGAGGAGCTGTTGGTGCTCCTCTTCCTTTTTGGGAAAATTTTAAATTAAATTTGTACAAGGCATAAAAACCTGAAAACTTATTGGTTTCCAGGTTTAACAACTTTAGTTTCTTTCAAAGACTTTTCTTATTCCTGAGAAACTTCTTTATCCTTTTCGGATTTTGTCATCCTAGTTCGAATAGCAGTATTGGTATCATCAATATAGATAAAAACCAATTGAGCAAACTCCTCAAAATGCTCCGGATCTTTCTTACTCATAACATTAAGATAAGGTAGAATTTCATCGTTAATCAAATCCATTACAACATTTTTTTGCTTTGATGCAGGCAGCAAATCCTCAATTGCAGACTTTTCATCCTTGCTCAACTTGTAAATGGCATCTAATTCGTTGTTGACCTTCTCTAGCTCTAAGAGTGATTCTGCAAAAACAGGAATAGAATCAACAACCTCTTTTAAATCTTTTTCTTTAAAATCATTAATTAAAGACTTTGATAGATAAATCTGTTTGCCATAGCCCAATCGATGAAGCTGATTGTTATGAGCATCGAACTTATCCATAATAATACTGGCATTTTTAGCAATAAGCTCTACAGGAGAGTAGGTAAATGCTACTGCAAGATTTTTAGAGTAAAGAAAATTTCTGTCAAATTTCTTATCCAGATCTTTCAAACTTTTAGTATAAGATAGTTTTCTAACTTCGCCAGTAATGGCTAATAAATGGTTCGACTCTGTTTCAGTAGTATCTAAAACCCCCTTAAAGTATAGATCAAATTCCCAATCTCTTTTTTTTGATTCATCAATAATTTCTGTTGATACACTCCCTGTATCATTTGAATCGGCATTAGCCAATAACTGCTTTAACATTACAAAATGATTTAATTAATTACACTTAATATTTATACGAATAAAGGTAACGTTAATTCAAATAATTACAACATAAACGAGTCTGTTATAAAAAATAAAAACAAAGCATAATACATGATATATCTCCTTTTGTAAGTCGTTAATAATCGTTATTTTTTAAAGCTGCCAGTCGCAATCATGATGTAATCAAATTCAATTATTTTTTTGTATACATACTCCTATCCTTAACCAGTATTTGTTGTCGAACTCACGTTGAATAATCCAAAAGCTCAGCAACAAGCTGCGAGAGCATTTTTCGGTTACAAAAAGCCGAACAACAGCCTGCGAGAGCAAAAAAATGAGGGCAATTTGCTTCTCGCAGGCTGTTGTATGCATTTTTTTGCCGTAATTTGGCTCTCGCAGCTTGCGAGAAGGAAAAAATGAGGGCGATTTGGCTCTCGCAAGTTGTTGTTGTCATTTTCATGTTCCGAGCAAGCCCTCGCAAGTTGTTGTTCTAATAATTACCTTAACATTTGTACAATTACACATTGTATTACTCCTTTTTTCGAGCCTACCTATGGCATTGCAATATGTTTGTGCCCGGAATTTATATATTGTCTTGATAATCCCTTAAATTATAGCAATCCAACGGCACAATGCTTTGTTGGTGATTTTTTAAAATGAGTGAAGAAAGATACTTGTTTTATAAAAATCAAAGGGTGACTATTTACATTTTGTAAGCTAGTGTGAAGAGTGTTAATAAAACGAATTAAAGTTTTTGAAAATATTTTTCTTTTTACAAGGCAAGGTTTACAGGCATAGCCGTAGCTACGGCGAAAAAGCTTAACGAAGTAGAAAGGAAAATAGGTCAAAAAATTAGTTCGGGGAATTAGCATTCTTTACACTAGCCACCCTTTGAATTACGATAAGTTATCTTTACCAACGTGAGTTCGACGTAAAATTCTATCCACAGAAAGTTATATTTGCGATAGATTTGCATTAAAAATTTGGAAAGAATAGCGGGCTATTTGAGAAAATTTCTACTCAAAATCAGATCAAACTGTGAACGAATTTTACCTCGAACTCACGCTTATTAGAACTATTTTTCTTCAACAGTAAATCCCAAGTTTTTTAACTCTTTCCAAAAATTAGGGTAAGATTTGTTCACCACTTCCGGATCGTTTATTACAACATCGTTTCGCAACATGGCAACCGGAGCAAAAGCCATCGCCATTCTATGATCATGATAGGTTTCAATCACAATATTCGCATCTTCCTTTTTGCGATCTCCATCCCAGGCCAATTCTCCATCTGCTGGTTCATAAAGCACATATCCCAATTTCGAGAGCTCGACAATTAAAGCAAAAATTCTATCGGTTTCTTTAATTTTTAAGGTTTCCAATCCTTTAAAATGAAAAGGAATATCTTTTAAACAGGAACACACAGCAAAAGTTTGTGCCAAATCGGGCATCTGCAAGAAATCGAAAACCAACTTTTTGCAATCGCTCTCCTTCTTTTCAATAAACATTCCTCGCTTCGAGAACTGAGTTTTCACTCCTAATTTTTCAAAAACAGGCATCAATCCCGAATCCCCCTGAAAGCTATTCTTTTTCAATCCATCCAAATACAATTTGCCTTCCCCGGCCAAAGCTATAAACGACCACCAGTACGATGCACCCGACCAATCGCCTTCAACTGTATAAGGAATTCTTTTGTACTCTTGCTTGCTTACAAATATCTCTTGTCCTTTAAATTCCGATTTTACCCCAAACTCTTCCATAATATTCAGAGTCATTTCGATGTACGATCGGGATACAATATCACCCTTCAGCTTAATTCGCAAACCATTCTCTAAAGTTGGAGCAATTAATAAAAGAGCAGAGATGTATTGCGAACTGGTATCTCCTTTTAGTTCTACTTCCTTGCCGGTGATATTCGATCCAAATATTTTTAAAGGAGGGTATCCTTCTTTCTCCAGATAACAAATTTGTGCACCCAACGAATTCAAAGCATCAACCAAAACACCAATTGGCCTCTCCTTCATTCTATTCGACCCGGTTAAAGTCCACTCTCCCACAATCTTCGACAAATAAGCGGTTAAAAAACGCATAGTCGTTCCCGCATGTCCAACATCAAAAGTATTGGTATTAGATAACAAGATATTCTTCATGGCCTTCGAATCGTCGCAATCCGAAAGGTTTTTTATTGGCTCAAAGCTATTGCTCAAGGCATTAATAATCTGAACACGATTCGAAATACTTTTTGATGATGGAAGCACAACTCTTCCTTCCAGAACTTTATTGGTTTTAGAAATGGAGTATTTCATTTGCTATTGAATTTCAGGTTAAAAAATAAGCCAACAATTAAAAATGATTGCCGGCCAAAATATCATTATCAATTAAACCTTTTAAAAATGGAACAAAGATTCAACTTCGAAATCAGTATTTAGCTTATTTCGACCTTTTAAAAAGTCAAGTTCAACAAGAAAATTTACAAAAACCTTTTTAACACCACATTTTTCAAGCAAATTAATTGATGCTGCAGCCGTGCCACCTGTTGCCAATAAATCGTCGTGCAACAAAACAACATCATTTTCATTTAAGGCATCCTGATGAATGTGAATTTCATCCTCGCCATACTCTAAAGTATATTTTTCTGAAAAAGTAGCTGCCGGCAATTTACCTGGCTTACGAATAGGTACAAATCCTGCATTTAATTTGTATGCCAACACAGTTCCTAAAATAAAACCACGACTCTCCAAGCCAACAATTTTTGTAATTCCTCTATCTTTATATTGATTGTATAATGTGTCTACCAATGTTGCCAGATGCTTTTCTTCTTTCAACATTGTAGTAATATCTTTAAAAACGATTCCTTCCTTTGGGAAGTTAATCACGTCTCTTATCGAATCTTTTGCTTCTTGAAGTCTTGCTTCCATTTTTATTTTATTTTTCTCGGGAGTAAAAACACCATTCCGTTTTTCGTTCAAACACAGCAATTCGGAAGAAGTGGAACCTTCACCCCCTCATCACTTAATTATTCAAAATATTTACCTGATAAAGTGTGGGATAATCCCGGGTAAAAATAGAAAAGTCCATTTAAATAAGCATTATAAATTGAAAAAATCGCACAAACTTTTTGCAGAGAATTAAAGAGCATGAGTTCGACCAAAAATCAAGATCATTTAAGAATATATTTTGTATTCGTCCCTTGTTCGATATTGATTAGTTTTTACCTTTGAATTTGAATTACACACAAAAAATATGACAATTAACAATCAAAATCGCGCAAGCTGGATCAAGCTTTCTTATTATCTGCTTATCTTTTTATTTCTGGCTACCATTGTTTTATTATTGTATTTAAATGTTAACAAACCATATCAAATCATAGGAATAATGAGTGCTGTTTTCTTATTGATTATTGTTTTTTCATTTCATTTAAATTTTAATTTCCTGATATATAAGGAAGGTGATGACAAGATAATACTAAGGTACTATCCGCTACATCCATTTCATGATAACTTTAAATCCATCGAAATACCTAAAAATCTATTGGCTAAATTCGAAATAGAAAACAAAACTTTTGGATTAAAACCAAAGCTTTCCTTATTCCAAATCACCGATAAAGGAATTGCAAAATATCCACCCGTATGCTTATCTGCATTTTCTAAAACCGAAAGAAAACAAATCATTCAATCTCTTTCGAGGATTAGCAAAGAAAAGTAATATCAACACACCATTTTAAAATATAAATCGTTAACCATACGATTAACAAACACTTTATAAGAATGAAATTTAGAACTCTTTTAGCATTTTTGTTATGCGCACTATCTCTATCTTCCTTTGCTCAAGAAAAAGATTTACGCCTTAGCATTGGAATTCCACTAGGCAAATATGGTAAATTCGATCACAAGTTTGCAGGATCGGATGAAAGCAATCATCCATCTTTACTAATCCAACTCGAAAAAGAATGGCAAGACAATTTAGACATTGGAGCTTATCTTGGGTATGCAGGCCAAAAACATGAATACAATTTTGGACATAGCAAAACAACATATAATTATTACCGTTTTGGAAGTGTTCTTACTTACGAATTAAATGATTGGTTATCGGATATGAACCTCTCAACGGGATATGACATTGATTTATATGCCTCAATAAAAGTCGGCTTATCACTAGAACACAAAAAATTTGAAAGTCTTTCTCCGGATGCCAGTTCAAATCCGGTATTTTCAGATCGCACATCCAATGAATTATTAGTTGACTTGGGATTGGTTCTTGGTGCTCGTTATCATCTTTCCAGTCAATTTGGCTTATTTACAGAAATAGGTTGGGCTAATGCCGGCTTTTTAAGCCTGGGAACCACATTTACTTTATAAATATTTTGTAAGTTCACATCCTCATTATTACCCCTCTTTCAATTAATGTATGGATGAAATTTATAAAATAGCATTAAGCTTTATCAGTGGCTTTGGACCTGTCAATCTTAAAAAAGCCATTGCATACACCGGAGATATTCAAGCTTTTTTTACCGAGAAAAGTCAAAACCTATTAAAAATTCCTGGCATTGGTCAGGCATGTATTCAAAAATTAGACAGGAAATCAGCTCTTATTCAAGCCGAAGAGGAGATGAAGTTTATGGAACGAAATAAAATAGAGATCGCCTTCTATTTGGATAAGAACTACCCCAAAAGATTGCTTTCCTGTCCTGATTCTCCTTGCGTATTATATTATAAGGGAAATGCCAATTTTAATGAAGTAAGAAACATCAGCATTGTAGGAACCCGCAATGCCAGTGAATATGGTAAAAATCAATGCAACACTCTTATTCAAGAGCTTTCAAAAAAATCAATTAAAACAAATATTATAAGCGGTTTAGCTTATGGCATTGATATCTGTGCGCACAAAGCAGCCATGCGATTTCAGCTGCCTACGATAGCAGCCATCGGTCACGGTTTTCAACAAATGTATCCGGCACAGCACAAGAAGTACGCTCAGGAAATTATAAATAACAATGGAGCAATTGTCAGTGAATTTACTTCGAAAAGCAAATTCGACCCTAAAAATTTTGTTCGCCGCAACAGGATCATTGCTGGCATGTCGGAGGCAACCATTGTAATAGAATCAGCAAGAAAAGGAGGCTCATTAGTAACTGCTCAAATTGCCAATTCATATAATAGAGATGTATTTGCCTTCCCCGGAAGAATCAGCGACCAATATTCCGAAGGCTGTAATTTTCTTATCAAAACAAATCAGGCACACCTGATAGAAAATATTAATGATTTGGAATACATACTGGGCTGGGATGAACAAGTGCATAAAGCAAAAGAAATACAAACAAAACTTTTTGTTGATCTTACAAAGGAAGAAGAACAAATAATTTCAGCACTTAAAGATTCTGAAAAAACACCAATCGATCTTATTTGCTTAAAAAGTTCTTTGCCCATGAGTAAGGTATCAAGCTTACTCTTAAAATTAGAATTTGATGGCATGATTAAATCTCACCCCGGAAAAATCTACTCTCTAAATCCATGAGAATTGTCATTTTTTCGTGCTTCATGTTGTAGAACAGAAATAGCCAGTTTGCAAACAATTGTTTTTCTGCACTTTAGCTTTTGCGAAAACGTTGTAAAAAAAAAGAGCTTTTAATTTGGGATTATGAAAATTTATATACATTTGACCCCAAGAAACTAATAATTAAAACACAACAAACAATTTTAATTTCATAACAAGTTTGGATATGGAAGCAAAGATAATTGAATTCATGGATAGCCTTAAGGCTACAACTCCAGGTGAAGCTGAGTTCCATCAGGCAGTACAAGAAGTAGTAGAAACAGTTTGGGAAACTTATGATGCTAACCCAAAGTATAAAGCAGCTAAGATTCTTGAAAAAATGTGTGAGCCTGAGCGCGTAATCATGTTCCGCGTACCATGGATTAACGATAACGGCGAAGTTGAAATCAACCGTGGATATCGCGTTGAGTTCAATAGTGCAATTGGACCTTACAAAGGTGGTTTACGTTTTCACCCTTCAGTAACATTAAGTGCATTAAAATTCTTAGGTTTCGAGCAAACTTTCAAGAATTCATTAACTACTCTTCCGATGGGTGGTGGTAAAGGTGGTTCTGACTTCAATGCAAAAGGAAGATCAGACAACGAAATCATGCGTTTCTGCCAAAGTTTTATGACTGAGCTTTGCAAACACATTGGTCCTAACACCGACGTACCTGCCGGTGATATAGGTGTAGGTGGTCGCGAGATTGGATACCTATTCGGACAGTACAAGAGAATTCGTAACGAGTTTACTGGTGTACTAACTGGTAAAGGCCTTGAGTACGGTGGATCATTAATTCGTCCTGAAGCTACTGGTTTCGGTGCTGTTTACTTTGCTCAACACATGTTGGCTGAAAACAACGAAGATTTCAAAGGTAAAACGGTTGCTCTTTCAGGATTCGGTAACGTAACTTGGGGTGCTGCTCTTAAATTGGTTGAGCTAGGTGCTAAAGTTGTTACAGTTTCGGGTCCTGACGGATACGTATACGACAAGGAAGGCTTAGACGCTGAAAAAATTGATTACTTGCTAGATCTTAGAGCTTCTAACAACGACGTTGTTGCTCCTTACGCTGAAAAATTTGGTGCAGAATTCTTCCCTGGTAAAAAACCTTGGGAATGTAAGGTAGACTTGGCTTTCCCATGTGCAATTCAAAATGAGTTGAACGAAGAAGATGCGAAGCAATTAGTTGAAAACGGTTGTAAATATGTTGTAGAAACTTCAAACATGGGATGTACTGCTGAAGCGATGTTATACTTGGTAGAGAATGCCGCATTCGCTCCTGGTAAAGCTGCTAACGCTGGTGGTGTTGCTGTTTCAGGTTTGGAAATGTCACAAAACTCTATGCGTTACAGTTGGTCAGCCGAAGAAGTTGACGAAAAACTGGGTCGTATCATGAAAGACATTCATGATACATGTGTACGTTTTGGTAAAGAAAACGGTCACATCAACTACGTTAAAGGTGCTAACATTGGTGGGTTCGTTAAAGTTGCCGAAGCAATGCTTGCACAAGGTTGCGTATAATGATATACAATCACGCCTAAATATAAAAAGCCGGCCGAGCCGGCTTTTTTTTGTTGATTTCTATTCAAATTCCTTTTGTATTCCTCTTTCGATTCAATAAGTTTGAACCAAAAATAAAGGCATGAATTTAATCGATACGCATTCACATATTTACTCCAAGGAATTTAATGGGGATATTCATGAAACCATTAAAAGGTCAAAAGAAGCAGGAGTAGGAAAAATTTTACTTCCCAATATCGACTCTGAATCTATTGAACCTTTGCACCAGTTGGAAAAGATGTTTCCCGGATATTGCATTCCCATGATGGGCTTGCACCCAACATCGGTCAAGGAAAATTATCAGAAAGAACTTGAACTTTGCAAAAATTGGTTGGAATCTAAAAAGTACTGTGCGATCGGTGAAATAGGAATCGATCTGTATTGGGACAAAAGCTTTTTAACTGAACAGCAAATTGCTTTCGACACCCAGATCAATTGGGCATTGAAATACGATTTGCCCATTGTGATTCATTCCAGGGAATCTTTCAATGAAATCTTCGAAATTTTGGAAAATTATAAAACTTCCCCCTTAAAAGGTGTGTTCCATAGTTTTTCGGGAAAGCTAGAGCAGGCCACTAAAGCAATCGAATTAGGTTTTTTTCTGGGCATTAATGGCATTGTTACTTTTAAAAATTCGGGTTTAGACAAAACCATTGCCAATATACCACTAGAAAATCTAATGCTGGAAACCGATGCACCATATCTAGCTCCAGTTCCCAAAAGAGGAAAACGTAACGAAAGTTCATATGTTACATTCACAGCAAATAAAATTGCCGAGATTTATCGAACCGATATCTGTAATGTAGCTAAAGTCACAAGTCAAAATGCTAGAACATTGTTCAAATTATAATATACTTCCTAATGGACAACAAACAAACCTCTATATTAATATTGTACACCGGCGGAACAATTGGCATGGTAAATGATCCTAAAACAGGTTCTTTAATCCCATTTGATTTTAATCACATAGTAAAACAAGTCCCGGAATTAATGGAGTTCGGATATGAACTCAACTCCATTGCTTTTGAGCCATTAATCGATTCTTCAAATTTAGATCCTGATGTATGGATTAGAATTGCAGAACTGATTGAAAAAAACTACAAAAATTACGATGGATTTGTGGTGCTACATGGAACAGACACAATGTCATTTACCGCATCAGCATTAAGCTTTATGCTCGATAATTTACAAAAACCAGTAATATTAACGGGATCCCAACTGCCAATAGGAACGTTAAGAACTGATGGAAAAGAAAACTTAATAACAGCCATTGAGATTGCCGCCGCTTATAAAAATGGCCAAGCCATGGTACCTGAAGTTTGTATTGTATTCGAAAATCAATTATTCAGAGGCAATCGTACCACAAAGCATAATGCAGAACACTTTAATGCCTTCCATTCATACAATTATCCAGATCTAGCGAAAATAGGTATCAACATCAATTATAATTATTCGGCAATACATTACCCGAGTCATTCGAAAAATTTAGAAATAAGCACAGAATTTGATACCAACATTGCCATTCTAAAAATATTCCCCGGAATTACTAAACAGGTGGTAGATTCAATTATAAATATTGATGGCTTAAAAGGAGTGGTAATGGAAACTTATGGTGCTGGCAATGCTCCAACCGACAAATGGTTTATTGAATCAATCAAGAATGCGATTAACAGAGGTATCGTAATTTATAACATCACTCAATGTGCAGCAGGCAACGTTGAAATGGGGCTTTACGAAACAAGTTTAGAGCTACTTAAAGCAGGTGTTATAAGTGGGCACGACATCACATCAGAAGCAGCAATTACTAAACTAATGTTCACCTTAGGAAAAAAGCTAAAGCTTGAACAAACCAAATTGCTTTTAAATAAATCGTTAAAGGGAGAATTAACACAATAGAATATTTGTTTTTCGCATTTTTTTTGTAATTTGGTGCACTGTTTAAAGCATTCTATATTACATAAAACCCTAAGCAAGAGTGTTTGAAAGCATTATAAATAGAATAGTTTATAGAAGAATATATAAACAACTAACTTATTAGTTGTTTTAGAAATCACAATCGTTTAATTTTGTAAAAAATAATTTCGTTAATTAAAATTTGAAAAACAGACTATGAAAAAGTTATTTGCATTTATAGCAGTTATCGGAATGCTATCATTCAATGTAGTTGCTCAGGACGAGACAGCAGAAACTACCGTGGATACAACTCAGGTTGCAGAAGAAACTACTGTTGAAGAGACTGCTGCTCCAATTATGGAAGAAGAAGTAATTGAAAGTACCTCTTTCCACAAAGTTGTTAAGAAGCAGTTCATCCAAGGTGGTGCAATGTTTATGAGCTTCGTATTGTTGGCTCTTATCTTAGGTCTAGCTTTGTCAATTGAAAGAATCATTTACTTGAACCTTTCAACAACAAACACTAAGAAATTAATTGCTAACCTTGAAGATGCATTAAACAACGGAGGCGTTGAAGCAGCTAAAGAAGTTTGTAGAAATACTCGCGGTCCTATCGCAAGCATTTTCTACCAAGGTCTTGACCGTATTGATGAAGGTATCGAAGTAGTAGAAAAATCAGTTGTTTCTTACGGATCAGTTCAAATGGGTCTATTGGAAAAAGGTCTTTCTTGGATCTCTTTGATGATTGGTTTGGCTCCTATGTTAGGATTTATGGGTACAGTAATCGGTATGATCGGTGCATTTGACTCGATTCAGTCTATGGGTACTATTTCTCCAGCAGCTGTAGCAGGTGGTATTAAAGTAGCCTTGATTACAACTGTATCTGGTTTGATCGTAGCTATGATCCTTCAGGTATTCTACAACTACTGTACTGCAAAAATCGACAGTATCGTAAACAACATGGAAGATGCTTCAATCTCTCTTCTTGATATCCTTGTAAAGTACAACTTGAAAAAATAACATTAGACTATGTCAAATACATTGAGTAAATATTTAAATATTCTTACCATTGTAATGCTTGGTCTTACTGCCGTTTTTGTGGCCATGTTTTACTTTGGTGGAGAAATCCCAAATCAGGCGTATCCAACTCCTGTTTACAGTGATCTTTTGATCAATTGGGCGAAGATTCTTTGCTTCGCAACTGCAGGATTATCTATCCTTTTCCCAATTATTCAATTGGTAACTAATCCTAAGGGTGCAGTAAAAGGATTGATGGGATTGGTATTACTAGGATTGGTTATCTTGGTGTCTTACAGTATGTCTGATGCTACTTTGTTAGAACTACCTGGTTACACAGGAACTGACAACAACCCTGCTTCGCTACAGTTTGCAGATACAGTTTTATACACTATGTACATTTTAGGTGTAGGAACAATTGTTGCAATTGTAGTAACTGAAATTATTAGAAGATTACGTTAAGAATATGATCCGAATTTACGGATTCGGATCGCAATACCTTTATTATGGCAAGAAAAACACCAGAGATTAACTCAAGTTCGATGGCCGATATTGCATTCTTGTTGCTGATTTTCTTCTTGGTATCAACTACCATGGACGTGGATACAGGTATCTATAAAAAGTTACCTCCAATGCCGGAAAAAGATCAAGTTGATGAAGATGTGAAGGTTAAGAAACGTAATGTTCTAGCAATATTGGTAAACCGTAACAACGAGTTGTTGGTAAATGGTGAATTACTTGATATTTCACAATTGCGTGAAAAAACCAAGGAATTTATCTTGAACCCAAACAACGATGAAAACCTTCCTGAAAAACAAACTAAAACAGTTCCTTTCTTTGGAGATGTTCAAGTTTCTAAAGGATTGGTTTCATTGCAGAATGACCGTGGTACGAGTTACGAAACATATATCAGAGTGCAAGATGAGCTTGCAATTGCTGGTCGTGAAATTAAAGACGAAAAAGCAATGCAAAAATGGGGAAAAGTTTATAGTGAGTTGACGAAAGAACAACAAGATGCTGTAAAAAAATACGTTCCTCTGCAAGTTTCTGAAGCTGAACCTAAAAACGTAGGAGGAAAGTAGATGTCAAAATTTAGAAAAGAAGGCGGTAAGGAACTTCCTGCAATTTCAACAGCGTCGCTTCCTGATATTGTATTCATGCTTTTATTCTTCTTCATGGTATCAACTACCATGCGTGATGTAGAATTGAACGTAAGCTATGTACAGCCTCAGGCTAAGGAACTGACTAAGCTGGAAAAGAAAGATTTGGTTAGTAACATCCATGTTGGTGTTCCACTAAGCAAGTATAGAAAAACTTTTGGATCAGAACCTAGAATCCAGCTGAACGATAGTTTTGCAACCGTTGACGATATTCAATCTTTTATCGCTTCAGAAAGAGAAGCAAGAAAAGAAGAGTTGCGTAACAAGTTGACAACATCTCTAAAAGTTGACAGATACACTAAAATGGGTATTATTGTTGACATTAAACAAGAATTAAGAAAGGCAAGTGCTTTGAAGCTGAATTATTCAGCATTACAAGGTGCAGAAGAAAATTAATATTTTCGAGCTTTAAGATTTAAAAGGAGTCCATCAGGGCTCCTTTTTTTATGACTAAAAATAAGTGCACAAAAAAGCCTGAAGTACTATACCAGTATTACTTCAGGCATTTGTGATCCCGGCGGGATTCAAACCCACGACCTTCAGAACCGGAATCTGACGTTCTATTCATCTGAACTACGGGACCAATTGCGAGCACAAATTTATAAAATTATTTTATTCCTCTCTCCTACTGCAACTCTCAATATAAAATTGTTTTCCCTAAAAGGTGTAAATCACTATTAACCAATTTCTAATAAATACACCATATGACTCCAAAACAGCTCCTATATTTATAAACTTTTACTAATTTTGCGAACTAAATACATTGAAATCATCAAACATTATCAATACTACAATGGAGTACACATTCAAAGAAATAGAACAAAAATGGCAAAAATACTGGAACGACAATAAAACCTATAGGGTTGATGTAGATGCGGACAAGCCAAAATTTTATGTGCTTGACATGTTCCCATACCCATCTGGAGCGGGATTACATGTTGGTCACCCTCTAGGTTACATCGCTTCAGATATCTATTCTCGTTACAAAACTCTAAGAGGTTTTAATGTACTCCACCCAATGGGATATGATGCTTATGGACTGCCAGCAGAACAATACGCTATTCAAACCGGACAGCATCCTGCCATTACAACTGAGCAAAATATTACTCGTTACAGAGAACAGTTGGATAAAATCGGCTTCTCTTTCGATTGGGACAGAGAAGTGCGTACTTGTGATCCTGAATATTACAAATGGACACAGTGGGCATTTATTCAAATGTTCAATCACTATTTCGATAACGAAACAGAAAAAGCCCAACCAATTTCAGCATTGGTAGCGAAATTCGAAACAGAAGGAAATGCCAATGTAAATGCAGTCTGCTCGGAAACTGATATTTTCACAGCTGAAGAGTGGAAAAAGTTATCAAATAAAGACCAACAAGAAATTCTTTTGAATTATCGTTTGGCTTACCTTGCCGATACAATGGTAAACTGGTGTCCTGAATTAGGAACCGTTTTGGCCAACGATGAAGTAAAAGATGGGTTATCTGAGAGAGGTGGTCATCCTGTTGTTCAAAAGAAAATGCGTCAATGGTCGCTTCGAGTATCTGCATACGCTAAAAGATTATTGGATGGTCTTGACAATTTGGAATGGACGGATTCTTTGAAAGAAATTCAGAAAAACTGGATTGGTCGTTCGGTAGGTGCCGAAGTAAATTTTGGTGTAAAAGATTCAGACATCAAAATGGAAATCTTTACCACTCGACCTGATACAATTTTTGGAGTTACTTTCATGGTTCTTGCCCCGGAAAGTGAATTGGTTGATACTTTAACCACTCCTGAGTTCCGAGCAAAAGTTGATGCATATATTGAAGCTACAAAGAAGAAAACCGAAAGAGAACGTTTGGCTGATGTAAAAACGGTTAGCGGCGAGTTCACTGGTGCTTATGCAATTCATCCATTTACAGGAGAAGAAATTCCAATCTGGGTAAGCGATTATGTATTGGCAGGATATGGAACCGGTGCTATTATGGCAGTACCAGCTCACGATAGCCGTGACTATGCATTTGCAAAACATTTCGATTTGCCAATTATCCAAGTAGTATCTGGTGGAGATATTTCTGAAGAATCATACGATGCTAAGGAAGGAAAATCGATGAACTCGGATTTCCTAAACGGATTAGATGTTAAGGATGCGATTGTAAAAGCAAATGAAGAGATAGAAGCAAGAAGCTTAGGTAAGAAAAAAATCAACTATCGCCTAAGAGATGCGATATTCTCTCGTCAACGATATTGGGGAGAACCATTCCCTGTATATTTCAAAGAGAACATGCCTTACATGATGGAGATGGATAAGTTGCCTTTGGAATTACCAGAAATTGACAAGTATTTGCCAACCGAAAGTGGTGAGCCACCTTTGGGACGTGCGAAAGACTGGACCACAGCCGAAGGCTATTCCATTGAATTGAATACCATGCCAGGTTTTGCAGGATCATCAGCTTATTATTTGCGCTATATGGATCCTCGAAACAACAACGAATTGGTTTCTAAAGAAGCTAACGAATACTGGCAAGATGTTGATTTGTATATCGGTGGAACAGAGCATGCAACGGGACACTTGATTTATTCACGCTTTTGGAACAAGTTCTTATTCGACATCAATGAGGTTTGTAAAGATGAACCATTCAAAAAGTTGATCAACCAAGGGATGATTCAGGGACGATCAAACTTTGTATACCGAGTAAAAAACTCCAACAAATTTGTTTCATACGGATTAAGAAAGGAATACGAAACAACTGCTATTCATGTTGACGTTAACATTGTAAAAAACGATATTTTAGATACATACGCATTCAAAGCCTGGAGACCAGAATTCCAAGATGCTGAGTTTATTCTTGAAGATAACAAATACATTTGTGGTTGGGCTATTGAGAAGATGTCGAAGTCGATGTTTAACGTTGTTAACCCAGACGTAATTGTAGAAGAATATGGTGCTGACACACTACGCTTGTACGAAATGTTTCTTGGACCATTAGAAGCCCACAAACCATGGGATACTAATGGTATCGACGGGGTTCACAAATTCTTAAAGAAACTTTGGAGATTATTCTTTAAAGAAGATACCTTTGAAGTTTCTGAAGAAAAGCCGAGCAAAGATGAATTGAAGATTCTTCATAAAACCATCAAGAAAATTCAGGATGATATTGAAAGATTTTCTTTCAACACGTCTATTTCTGCTTTCATGATTTGTGTAAACGAATTAAGCAGCCTGAAGTGCAACAACAAGGTCATATTAGAAGACTTTTTAAAACTTCTTGCTCCATTCGCCCCTCACATTTCAGAAGAACTTTGGAGCCTATGCGGAAATAGTGAAAGCATTACCAAAACAAGTTTTCCTGAATTCAATGAAAGTTTCGTAGCTGAAGATACTCATTCTTATCCCGTGTCATTTAATGGTAAAATGAGGTTTAAGTTAGAGTTATCATTGAGTATGAGTAAGGAGGAGATTGAGCAAGAAGTTCTAAATTGCGAGCAATCTCAAAAATGGATTGATGGTAAGACTCCTAAGAAAGTGATCATCGTTCCTAAAAAGATCATCAACATAGTTGTATAAATTAGAAAACATTTAGTTTAAATCACGCAAAAGGCTTCGTTTTCTTTCTAAGATGAAGTCTTTTTTCTTACATCCAAATAGTAACAAATCAATGAAAATATCAATTTCTGAAATAAGATCGTATGCGATTATTACTTTAGGATTGTTTATCTATAGTTTTGGATGGACTGCTTTCCTAATTCCTTCTGAAATTGTAGCAGGAGGTGTTGGAGGGATTGGTACAATTATTTATTACGCAACAGAAAAGTGTATTCCTGTTGGATACTCCTTTTTTGCTATAAATACCGTATTGATATTAATCGCACTTCGGGTTTTGGGAAGCCGGTTTGGAATCAAAACCATATATGCCATTGTAGTTGGTTCTTTACTTCTTGCTCTTCAGCAACGATGGATTACCCAAGCTTTGGTCGACGAAAAGTTTATGGCTAGTATTATTGGTGGAATTTTGGCAGGTGCTGGAGTTGGAATAACCATAACACAGGGCGGAAGTACCGGAGGTACAGATATTGTAGCCATGATGATTAACAAATATAAAAATATTGGTCCTGGTAGAATTATTCTCTATATCGATATATTTATCATTGCATCATCCTACCTAGTTTTTAAGGATATTTCTACACTTGTTTATGGTTATGTGGAAATGGCTATTGCTGCATACACCATAGACATAACAATTTCTGGAGCCAAGCAATCGGCTCAATTGTTTATCATTTCAAAAAACTACGAGAAAGTTGCAGAGTTGTTAAGCAAAGAAACAGGAAGAGGATTAACAATGGTTCATATCACCGGATGGTATACGAAGGAAGAAAATAAAATGCTAATGCTCGTGGTAAGAAAACACGAAACACGCCATGTATTTAAAATAATCAAAGAAACTGATCCCAAAGCCTTCATTTCCATGGGATCGGTAATGGGGGCATATGGTCTGGGATTTGAAGAAATAAGAGCTTAAAACGATTGAAAAATGAGCACAAGAACATCATTATCAGAAAATATTCGATCATACTTCATTATTACAATTGGTTTGCTAATAGGTGCATTAGCATGGACGGGATTTATAATCCCGGCAGGAATTGTAGGATCAGGTGTTAGCGGAATTGCAACCATGATTTATTTTGTTACAGGTATAAAAGTTGGCTATAGTGTATTTCTTATCAATACG
This sequence comes from Marinifilum sp., assembly GCF_965230805.1. Taxonomy (NCBI): domain Bacteria; kingdom Pseudomonadati; phylum Bacteroidota; class Bacteroidia; order Marinilabiliales; family Marinifilaceae; genus Marinifilum; species Marinifilum sp. The sequence goes on from NZ_OZ246019.1 coordinate 1,616,618, forward strand.
GTATTCCTTCTTGTTTCATTAAGGGTACTTGGTTTCTCTTTTGGAATTAAAACCCTTTATGGCATTATAGTGATTTCATTTTTTCTATGGTTATTCCAATCAATAATCCCCGAACCTTTGGTTTCTGATCGTTTCATGTGCTCTATAATTGGAGGTATTATGGCTGGCGCAGGTGCAGGGATGATCTTATCTCGTGGTGGTAGCACAGGAGGAACCGACATTCTTGCCATGATGATTAACAAATATAAAAACTACAGTCCCGGGCAATTGCTCTTAACCATTGATGTAGTTATCATCTCCTCTTCCTATTTTTTAGAAAATTCCATCGAACAAGTGGTTTACGGATTTGTAACAATGGGAGTTAGTGCTTATTGTATTGATATGATAATTGAAGGTAGCAAGCAGTCTGTTCAATTTATTATTTTCACGCAAAAACCTGAATTACTTCGTAATAACTTAATTCATAATCTTGATCAAGGTCTTACAATAATTGACGCTAAAGGTGGGTACAGCAGCAAGGATGTTAAAATCCTAATGGTGTTGGCGAAAAAAAGAGATTCACAAACCATTCTTAAAATGATAAAGAATATAGAGCCTGATGCGTTTATTTCTCTTGGCAGTGTAATGGGAGTTTATGGAAAGGGATTTGATAGCATTAAGTCTTAAATTCTTAAAAAAACTTAAATCCAAGAATCAAACCTACTTCTTGTTGTGTGACTATAAAAACAGTTATACCTTTGGGTGCAATTGAAAATACCGAAAAGTAAAAGCCTGACTACAATTATTATTACATCCCCAAGTATAATGATTTTAATCTTACACGACTCTCAATGTCTATTGGGATGGTAATTAAAAGAAATTTTAACAGATGAAAAGATTCTTCAACTACAAAACCATTATTATTGCCAGTACAGTATTAATAGGATCGTTATTATTTAAAAAATACAAATCGGATATACCAGAAGAAGTAAAAAAAGAAAGTCATCAATTAATAGATTCCACAGAATTTGCACCTGTTAATTTAAAATACGGGTTTCCTATTGATGATTTTGAAGTTGAAGAAAACAAGGTAAAGAAAAACCAAAGTCTGTCAACTATATTAAGACAATACAATGTATCGTATGCTGCAATTGATAAGATTGCAAAAAAAGCCAAAAAGGTTTTTAATGTAAGAAGAATCCAATCAGGACGAGAATATTCTGTTTTGTTTTCGAAAGATAGCTTAAGAGCTGCTGAATATTTTGTATACGAAAACACACCCGTAGAGTATATTGTTTTTGATTTACGCGATACTTTGCATGTATACAAAGGAGAAAAAGAAATTGTATATAAACGCAAACAACTTAAAGGAACCATAGAAAGTTCGCTTTGGAATGCAATGGTAGAAGCTAAGGCTAATCCTGTTTTATCCATCGAGTTATCAGAAATCTATGCTTGGACCATTGATTTCTTCGGCATTGGAAAAGGCGATCAGTTTAATATTATATACGAAGAAGCTTTTGTTGATGATGAGCCAATTCATGAAATAAAAGTGCTGGCTGCCAATTTTATTCATCACAAATCAAATAATTATGCCTTTGCTTTTAAAGAAGATGATAAGCAAGGATTTTTTGATGAAGAAGGAAAAAGTTTGCAAAAAGCATTTCTTAAAGCACCTCTGCGCTATTCAAGAATAAGTTCCAGATTCTCGAACCGAAGATTCCATCCAGTCCTAAAAAGATATAGAGCGCATCATGGTGTTGATTACGCAGCACCTACAGGAACACCTGTCCATACGATTGGCGACGGTGTAATTATTAAAAAAGGATATCAGAAGAATGGAGGTGGAAGATATTTAAAAATTAAACACAATAGTGTTTACACCACTACTTATATGCACTTATCAAGATTCGAAAAAGGAATGAAATCAGGAGTTCGGGTAAAACAAGGACAAACCATTGGTTATGTAGGTTCCACAGGATTAGCAACTGGTCCGCATCTCGATTTTAGAGTTCATAAAAACGGAAGTCCGATTAACCCACTAAAAATAAAATCCCCTCCCGTTGCCCCAGTAAAGAAAGAAAACAGGGATCAATTTGAAGTTCTTAAAAACAAACTAATGCATGAATTACATGGCTTAGATCTCACTCCTAAAGCATTAAATCCAGATTCATTATACCATGCCATTGACGACCAAAAGTAAAGATCACACCTAAAATAATAGAGCAATTACTTTAAAGTAATTGCTCTATTATTTTAGGGAAATGTTCATATTCCAATTTGTGAACCTTAGTTGCCACATCCTCGGCAGTATCTGAAGCTTTGACGAAACACCTTGCCTGAAACACTACTTTACCTTCGTCGTAATTCTCACTTACCATGTGGATCGTAATTCCTGACTCATCCTCTTCATTTTCCACCACAGCTTCATGCACATTCATTCCATACATTCCCTTTCCTCCATATTTTGGCAAAAGTGCAGGATGAATATTCACAATTCTATTGGGATACATTTGTATCAGATACTTGGGTACCAACCACAGAAAACCAGCAAGTACAACAAAATCAACCTTCATTTCCTTTAAATAATCCATCACCTTATCTGATTCTTTAAAGTCCTTTTTAGAAAAAACCAAAGTAGGTATATCCAATTTTTCAGCTCTTTTTATTACAAAAGCTTCAGCATTATTTGTGAGAATACAAACAATATCAACATCTGGCTTATCTTTAAAATACAAGGCTATATTTTCAGCATTAGTTCCTGATCCCGAGGCAAATACAGCAATTCTATTCATGGTGTTTTGTTGTTAAAATATTGTTGACAAAGGTATATAAAAGGCATTGGAAGTAAAATAATTTCTCTGGAAAAGGAAAAAGAATTACATTTGTCCCCAACTTTGTAAAAAAGATTTGAATTTTTTCAAGTAAATTTATTTCTTTGCACAGTTGAAAATTAATTAGTTTAATATTAATCATTTAAATTTTAAAGTTATGTCTGATATTGCATCTAGAGTAAAAGCTATCATTGTTGATAAGTTGGGTGTAGACGAAACTGAAGTAACTCCAGAAGCAAGCTTCACTAACGATCTAGGAGCTGACTCATTGGATACAGTTGAGCTAATCATGGAATTCGAGAAAGAATTTAACATCGCTATTCCAGATGATCAAGCAGAAAACATCGGTACAGTAGGTGACGCTGTTTCTTACATCGAGGAAAACGCTAAGTAATTATTAACCAGATCCCTTTTTTATGGAATTTAGAAGAGTAGTAGTAACTGGGCTCGGAACAATTAACCCAATTGGTAATAGTATTGCCGAATATTGGGAGAATTTGGAGAATGGTGTAAGCGGTGCCGGAATGATTACTCATTTCGATGCTTCGAAATTCAAGACTCAGTTCGCCTGCGAGGTTAAAAATTTCGATGCCAAAGAGCATTTTGATCGCAAAGAGGTGCGCAAACTGGATTTATACACTCAGTACGCACTTGTGGCTGTTAAACAAGCTATGGAAGATTGCGGTTTAGATCTTGAATCGGAAGATTTGACAAAAGCCGGAGTAATTTGGGGTTCTGGTATCGGCGGTATTAAAACTTTCTTGGATGAAGTTAAAGGATATGCAAACGGGGATGGAACTCCTCGTTTCTCTCCCTTTTTCATTCCTAAGATGATTTCGGATATTGCTGCCGGCCATATTTCGATGAAGTATGGATTCCAAGGACCAAACTACGGTACAGTTTCTGCATGCGCCTCCTCTTCACACGCTATTATCGACGCTCTTAATTATATCCGTTTGGGTAAAGCTGATGTCTTTATCACAGGTGGATCTGAAGCATCAGTTAATGAAGCAGGATTAGGTGGTTTTAGTTCAATGCAAGCTATTTCTACAAACAACGAAGAGTGTGAATCTGCATCTCGTCCATTCTGTAAAACCCGTGACGGTTTTGTTATGGGTGAAGGAGCTGGCTGTTTAATTCTTGAAGAATATGAACACGCCAAAGCACGAGGAGCAAAAATTTATGCCGAAGTAGTTGGTGGTGGAATGTCTGGTGATGCATATCACCTAACTGCAACTCACCCTGAAGGGAGAGGAGCCATTAACTCAATGACTATGGCTTTGAATGACGCAAACCTGAAACCAGAAGATATCGATTATATCAATGTTCACGGTACATCAACACCTGTTGGTGATATTCCTGAAACAAAAGCGGTACAATCTGTTTTCGGCGAGCATGCATATAAATTAAACATTAGTTCTACAAAATCGATGACAGGGCACTTGTTAGGTGCTGCTGGATCTGTTGAAGCCATTGCTAGTATTTTAGCAATAAACAATCAAACAGTTCCTCCTACAATCAATCACAAGGTGAAAGATCCGGAAATCGATGAAAGACTAAACCTTACACTTCACAAAGCTCAAAAGCGCAACATCAAAGCTGCTTTGAGTAATACTTTTGGTTTTGGCGGACACAATGCATCCGTAGTTTTTAAATCATTCAGTGAATAATTTGTGATTAAGTCTATTATTCAATCCATAAAACTTTTTTTCTTTCCCGGAAGGGAGTTTTATGGATTGTTGTTTGATTTTTTAGGGTTTTATCCAAACAAACCCGACTTGTATGAACTAGCTTTCATACACAAATCGGCCAGCATCCCAAAAGATGGCTACAATATGAATAATGAGCGTCTAGAATATCTTGGAGACGCAATTCTTGGTGCCATTATTGCCGATATCCTTTACAAATACTTTCCCAATAAAGATGAAGGGTTTTTAACCCAAATCCGATCGAAAATTGTAAGCAGGGAATCCCTAAACAAACTTGCTCTGAAGATAGGTTTGAATAATCATGTTGTATCCAATGTAAATATGAACAACAACAAACATATTTATGGCGATGCATTCGAAGCATTAATTGGTGCAATTTATCTAGACCAAGGTTACCTTAAGACACGCATCTTTATTGAAGACAAGATCTTTAAAAAATACATTAACCTAGAAGAAGTGGTTACTATAGAAACCAATTTTAAAAGCAAGCTGATTGAGTGGGCTCAAAAAAACAAAAAAGACGTTTATTTTGACACTCAGGAGGATGGTGTTGACAAAACTTTGCACTTGCCTCTTTTTATTTCTGAAGTTGAAGTAGAGGAAGTAAAAATGGGTAAAGGAATTGGAACCTCGAAGAAAGAAGCGCAGCAGAAAGCTGCACGCGAAGCACTTAAAAGAATCAACCAAAAAGAGTTGGCATCTTAATTCAATTTTTCGTTTCTACCATAGCATATTCTTTAAGTTCGGATTAGACTGAGCTGAAATTACTAAGCACTTTGTTTACAAGCTTAATTCGAATTTAAATCCAGTAACACTCATTATGGAAGAAGTCCCCTCATTTTATCCTTTTAAGTTTATTCTTCCTTAAAGAATATCGCCATAGCTATGACCATGCATCTATTTTCTTGCTTTGACTTAACTCAAATTTCAAATGGTCAACATTCGGGAAAGCTTACAATAATAAAAACTAGTATCACAAGTTAACAGTTACTAAAAAAGGACGGTAACCACAACCGCCCTTTCATCTAACTATTAACCAAAATTTTTAATCAAGGAGATTGTTCCTTACAGATTCGCACTCCGTTAGCAAATATAGTATCAAATTATAAACTTCAAACAGTTTTAAGGTAAAAATTTGTTGAAATAAAGAAACTTTTCCCTAATTATAATTAGTCCTAATATAGAGAAGTTTTTTGCCTATTATTTTACAATATCCTGATCTATAACAATCTTCAATATCAATTGTGTTAAAGATTGTTAAGCGACAATTGAAGCATACCGATTTTTTTATCTTTGTATACGTGAAACAAGCAAGATTAAAATAAAATTGACACGCACCCCAAAATTATTCTAAGCTTGCCCTCCTTTCCTTAATTTGGGGATAAAAAAGGACGAAAACTATAAATAGATGAATCAGAAGTACATTTGGTTGGTTACGATTGTGTTGTGTTTATCATTATTTGGATTGATCTTGGTTCAAATTAAATATTTCCAATCGGCCTCAAAATTTAAAGAAGAACAATTTACATTAACCGTAAATAAGGCTCTAGACGAGGTTGTTTCCAGACTAGAACGTGATGAAGAAACAAAAATAATGGTTGGTAGTGAAATGCCTACATATTCAAATTCTTCCGGACAACAAACTATGATTTCCGAAAGATCCGAACTCATTTTTGGTATTCCTTTAGATACTAAACACAGCAAAGCAACAATTAGTATTACGGAAGAAAACAGGACTATTAGTATAGCCTCTGGTTATTTAAAACCTGGAGCAAATGGCGGACTAGGAATTGCTAAACTCCAACAACAATTAAGCAACATCTCAGCAGAAAGCTACCAAACTCGCCTCTTTTTGGGTAAGATAAAACAAGAAAGTCTAAGCTTACAAGAGCGTATTGACAAAACAAAGTTAGAGCAATTAATTGAAGAGAAATTTATTGACAAAGGAATTAAGCTTCATTATGAATATGTAGTAAAATCTACTGGTAAGGTGGAATTTAGATCAAAGAATTATTTTAAAAATCCTTCATACGAAAAAAATAAGCATACAAAGCAACTCTTTCCCACCGATCATTTTTACAAGAGAAATGAGTTGAGTGTGTATTTTCCAAGACAGCAAAAGTATATGATTCAATCATACTCCATGTTAATTCCCTCCTTTGTACTTACCTTGGTTTTAATCCTATGCAGTGCTTTTACGATTTTCATCATCTTCCGCCAGAAAAAGCTATCGAAAATTAAGAACGACTTTATCAACAATATGACCCACGAGTTTAAAACACCAATTTCTACCATATCTTTAGCCTCTCAAATGCTAAAAGACAATAGCGTTACAACTACGCAGTCATTTATCGATCATATTGCAAAAATTATAAACGACGAGAGCAAACGCTTAACTTATCAGGTTGAAAAAGTATTACAAATGGCAATCTTCAACGAAGCTAGAATGAAGCTAAAGTTGAAACCTATTAATGTTCATAAAATAATCCAAAATTTATTGCCTAACTTTACCATTAAGGTTGAAGATAGAAGCGGTAACATGTATCAAAACTTAGATGCCGGTAATGATTTAATTATGGCTGACGAGGTTCATGTTAGCAATGTTATATCAAACTTATTAGACAATGCAATTAAGTATTGTAAAGATTCTCCGGAAATAAGCATTAGCACAAGAAACAAAGACAAAGGCATCGTAATTTCGATTACCGATAATGGAATTGGGATTAAAAAAGAAGATCAAAAAATGATTTTCGAACGTTTTTTTCGTGTTCACACTGGTAATGTCCACAATGTTAAAGGGTTTGGTTTAGGCTTATCCTACGTAAAAAAAGTAGTTGATGCTCATCATGGTGAAGTAAATGTTGATAGTGTTATCGACAAGGGATCAAAATTTGAAGTATATCTTCCTCTAAAAAAATAAATGCAATGGAACAAGTTAAAATCTTATTAGCCGAAGACGATGCAAATCTAGGCCTTTTGCTTAAAGAATATTTAATCGCAAAAAATTACAACACTACACTTTGCGAAGATGGTGACAAAGCCTACGATGAGTTCTTAAAGAATCCGTACGATTTGTGCATTTTCGATATCATGATGCCACATCGTGATGGCTTTACACTTGCCAAGGATATTAGGCTAATTAATAGCGAAATACCAATTATATTCCTTACTGCTAAATCGATGAAAGAAGATGTTCTGGAAGGCTTCAAACTTGGTGCCGATGACTACATGACAAAACCTTTTAGCATGGAAGAGCTATTGGTTAGAATCGAGGCGGTGATGAGAAGAACCTCAGGTCTTAAGTCAGAAAACAATCAGCAAGAATATAAATTAGGACGCTATACCTTCGATGCCAACAAGCAACACTTGGATGATGGAGATGAAACCATCAAACTAACCACCAAAGAAGCAGAACTTTTAAAACTTTTATGCAACAACGTGAATAAGGTTTTGGAGCGCAATTTAGCCTTAAAAACAATTTGGTCAGACGATAACTATTTCAATGCCCGAAGCATGGATGTTTATATTACCAAACTTCGTAAACACCTTAAGAAGGAGCCTGGTATCGAAATCATAAACGTTCATGGAAAAGGATACAAACTGATTATGTAATCGCTTACATTCAACAAAAAAGAGACTTCCCAAAAAGTTAGTTTAAATGATGTAGTGAAATACTGAACAAAGTGAAACATCCGATTCTAAATTGCAGAGTTTCTGCATTTTCTTTGGGATGACATTACTATTTGACTCGTTGGGTAGCCTCTTTTTAATTACTAGAAATCGAAACTACTTTTTTTGTTTCTTCATTTTACTTTTAGACCAGTTATATGTAGGAAACAAGCATATAAACAAATTAGTCCTAAACCCGAAATAGAATTTCAGTAAACTCTAATATGATTTAAGCTAAAATTAGTCTATTGCTCATGAAACTATATAGTTGTCTTGAAAATACATTACGAATTTACGACCAGGAATGATCCATGGAAGTTAAACTCTCCTAAATAATCCTATAAGAAAAGTTAAAGCATAAAAAATGGACTATAAAAGTCCCATTTCTTTCACCCTTTCAAGGTCTTCAGGTGTATCGATTCCCATTGATTCATGCTTCGTAATTTCAGTCTGAATCCAATATCCATTTTCGAGCCAGCGCAGTTGCTCTAAGGATTCTGATAATTCCAGACTACTTTGGGCTATTTGGGTTACCTCTTGTAGAATGCTATTTTTGTAGGCATACATTCCGATGTGCTTATAGAAAGTTCCCTTGTCAAGCCAATCTTCCTTCTCCACTCCTCTTTGGAAAGGAATTGGAGATCGGCTAAAGTAAAGGGCTTTTTTACTCTTACTAATAACTGTTTTTACCTTATTGCTATCAAAAATATCTTCCTGCTTGCTGATCTTTTTTACAAGGGTTGCAATTTGCGTATGCTCAGATTCGAAACATTTCATGATCAACTCAATTTGTTCTGGCTGAATAAATGGCTCATCACCCTGAATATTAATAACCACATCAAAATCAATTCCTTTTGAATTAGATATTTTAGAAACAGCCTCGGCGATACGATCCGTACCACTCTGATGATCAGGAGAGGTCATGATTACATTTCCGCCAAAATTTTCTACTGTCCTTTTAATCCTTTCGTCATCGGTTGCCACCCAAACTTCGCCTACGGCAAGAAGGGTTTGCTCATACACGCGCTGAATCATTGTTTTACCATGAATATCAGCCAAAGGTTTTCCTGGAAATCTGGTAGAAGCATATCGAGCTGGAATAATTCCTATGAATTTCATCTGTCTATTTTTTTATCTGATTTGCCAGATGGAAGTTGCAAGATTAAAATAATCATCATCCTGGGTAATTAATAACTATATTAATTATGCTAGTTTCATCTATTTTTGATCTTATATTTTACATGGACAAAGTAAATAAAAATTCATAACCTTCGTTCAATTTTCTTATAACGAGATTTTTGAATCGTTTCAAGCAGAATTTGCTAGACAATTTAATGCGTATTAAACAATACATGTGTAATTCTTAAATGGTTTGGAGTTAAATCATAGAATAGATAATAAAATTTAACCCTCTTTACAGATATTAAGAATGATTGTAGATTCAACTAAAAGTAAAAAATTGTAATTTTGTCAGGTAGTATGAAAAAATTTCATGTTGTAAATTTTAATTTCAATACTTGAGATTTAATGGAAGTTCAAAAAATAAAACAAAGGTTTGGAATAATTGGGAATTCGTATAGTTTGAATCGTGCCATAGATATTGCGGTTCAGGTAGCTCCTACTGATTTATCTGTACTGATAACAGGAGAAAGCGGCACAGGTAAAGAAGTATTCCCTCAAATTATTCATCAGTTCAGCTCCAGAAAACATGCCCCTTATATTGCAGTGAACTGCGGAGCAATTCCGGAAGGTACAATAGATTCTGAATTATTTGGTCATGAAAAAGGTGCTTTTACCGGAGCATTATCAGATCGAAAAGGCTACTTTGAGGTTGCCGATAAAGGGACTATTTTTTTAGATGAAATTGGGGAATTGCCATTGTCAACGCAGGTGCGATTGTTGCGTGTTTTAGAAACAGGAGAATTTATTAAAGTTGGTTCTTCGAGAGTTTTAAAAACAAATGTTCGAGTGGTTGCTGCAACCAATGTAAATATTCCAAAATCGGTAAAAGAAGGAAAGTTTCGTGAGGATCTGTACTATCGATTGAATACAGTTCCAATTTCTATGCCTCCTTTGCGAGAAAGGCAAGAAGATATTCACTTGTTGTTCAGAAAATTTGCTCAGGATTTTGCAGAAAAATATCGTATGCCACCTCTTCGACTCGATGAAAGTGCTCAGCAACTGTTGAAATCCTATCGTTGGCCTGGTAATATCAGACAATTAAAAAACATTACCGAACAAATTTCTATTATCGAAAAAGATAGGCAAATTAATGCTGAAAATTTGCAAACTTATCTGCCAATGAGTGATGAGCAGCTTTTGCCAGCCTTGTATAAAGAGAACCAAAAGCAAGAACAAAGCTTTTCATCTGAGAGAGAGATTCTTTATCAAGTTTTATTCGATATGAAAAAGGACATGTCGGATTTAAAGAAATTGGTATTTGATTTGATGCAAAAAGGCGAAAATTCTTCTGATTTGAAGAAAGATAATGCTATGCTGATCCGTAAATTATACGAAGATAAGAATATGGATATTGTTCAGCAGCAGCCTACAAAACAGCCAACTGTAAATCTATCTTCTTCGGATAATTCAGTCATTCAGGATACCGAAGTTTTTGTTGAAGAATCATTATCGCTGGAAGAAAAAGAGATTGAATTGATTCGAAAGGCATTAGAAAAGCATAATGGCAAACGTAAATATGCTGCTCAGGATTTAGGGATTTCGGAGAGAACATTGTATCGCAAAATCAAGGAATATGATATTGCTTAACTATTTTAAATTATAGCTATTTTCATTTATGAAGTTTATAAAAAATTTTTTTCTGAGCCTTTGTATTGCGGCCGCAGCTTTTGCTTGCAAGATTTCTTATTCGTTTACAGGTGGTACATTATCTGTTGATGTTAAAACTTTTTCGGTTCAATATTTTCCCAATCGTGCCCCATTGGTAAATCCGAATTTAAGTAATCGATTTACTGAAGAATTAAAGGAAAGATTCAGAAGTCAAACCACTTTGGATGAGATTGTAGATGGGGAAGGTCACTTAAATTTCGAAGGAGAAATTACAGGTTATAGAACTCAGGCATTAGATATTAAAGCTGGTGAAATTGCAGCAACGAACCGATTAACGGTAACCATTAAGGTGCGTTTTACAAATGAGATTGAAAGTGAGAATGATTTTGACAAGAGTTTTTCCGCATTTGCAGATTATGATAGTACAAATCAATTGGCAGATGTTGAGGAAAATCTTCTTAACGATATTTTAGAACAAATTATTGATGATATTTATAACGAAGCCGTTGTAAACTGGTAATGATTATGGAACAGAGCAGAATACAAGACTGGGTTAAAGATTCAAAAACAATGGATAAGTATAGTTACCGGGAATTAAAATTTCTGGTTGATAAATATCCGTTTTTTGAAGTTGCTCATTTGTTACTGCTAAAAAATTTAAAAGATAGTCAGAGCATTAGACTTAAGGAAGAACTAAGATATTCTTCACTTTACATTTCGGATCGAAGACAATTGTACCTGTTGCTAAACGATAGGCTAAAATTGATTCCATTTGAAAATACCGGAAAGGAGAAAGTTTTAGATCCCGAAAAGACTATTATAAAGCAAGAAAAGGAAAATGTATCAGAATTGAATATTAAGCTTGTCGATGAAGAGGATAATGCTGATGAACTGTTTGAACTATCAGATCATTTAATTATTGGCGATAATTCAGAAAACAATACGGTTTTAAATGATAATATTGCCGCTAAGGACTCTGAAATACTTGAGTTGAATGAACCATATAGCGAGCCAATAAAAAATTGTGATATTTCAAATGAGGAGAATACTCCGGAAAAGTCAGATTTGGATTTATTAGTTGAAGGAACGGAAATGTTTCCTATATATGGGGGCAATCTTTATACTTTAAACGAAAATGAAGACCCAAATGAGGATCAGCCCAAAGAAAAGAATCACAGCTTTACTGAATGGATGGAAGTTTTAGGTAAAGGAAAAGAAAAGTTGAAATCTGAACCTTTAGATTCTGGAAAATCAAAAAAGAAAAACCTTGATCTTATTGATCATTTTATCCAAAATGAGCCATCAATTCAGCGAAATATTAAAGTAGCTGATAAACAAGAGGATATTTCAGCTGACAGTGTACGTGAAAATGACAATTTCATGAGTGAAACTTTAGCATCTATATATGTGAAACAGAGACTATTTGATAAGGCTATAGCTGTTTACCGTAAATTAGAGTTGAAAAATCCCGAAAAAAACGTTTACTTTGCGAGTCAGATTGAGAAAATAGAAAAATTAAAAAAATAGTAAATAAGTATGTATACCTTTGTTTCAGTATTGATTTTGATTGTTTGTGTACTTCTAATCTTAATTGTATTAGTACAAAACTCAAAAGGAGGTGGGTTAGCTTCTAACTTTTCATCTTCGAACCAAATTATGGGCGTTAAGAAAACTACAGATTTTCTTGAAAAAGCAACTTGGACTCTTGCGGGAGGTTTATTGTTCCTTTGTCTTGTAGCTGCGGTAACAATCCCTCGTGAAGAAATTCGTGAAGACAAGTCTCAAATTGAACAACAATTAAACGAGACTGAAACTACTCCGGAAATGCCGGCATTCCCAACTGATGCTATAGCAACCGAACAGGATACAGCTAAATAAGAAAAAGATTTACTCTTAAAATATAGAAATGTCAGTATGTCATAACATGCTGACATTTTTTTATGCTTATATGTTATTGCAATTCAGTATATTTAATCTTACCATAAGCGATTTTTGAAATTCTATTACATCAATTCGGAAATATTGACAATAGAATTGATTTGGCACAGATTGTGAAAGAAAAGAGTTCGTAAAAATTGGAAATAATAATCTTAAATATTTTGAAAAATGGCAGAATTAAAAGGTAAAATCCTTGCAGGAAAGATTTTGGTAGAGCCTTTGGCAGCAGAAGAAACAACTGTTAGCGGTATTATCATTCCAGATTCAGCGAAAGAAAAGCCTTTACAGGGTAAAGTTGTTTTAACTGGAGCTGATAAAGCAGATGAACCAATGGAAATTAAGGCTGGTGAAACAGTTTTCTATGGAAAATATTCAGGAACAGAATTGAATATTAACGGTGAAGACTACTTATTGATGTCACAATCTGATGTTTTATATTTCGTATAATCTGAATCGAAAAAAGAATTTTCAAAATTAAAAGAAATGGCTAAAGAAATTAAATTTAATATTGAAGCTCGTGACTTGCTAAAAAAAGGAGTTGATGAGTTGGCAGACGCAGTTAAAGTAACATTAGGACCAAAAGGAAGAAATGTTGTTATTGATCGTAAATTTGGTGCACCACAAATCACTAAAGATGGTGTTAGTGTTGCCAAAGAAATAGAATTATCAGATCCGGCTGCAAACATGGGAGCTCAAATGGTAAAAGAAGTTGCTTCAAAAACTGGTGATGATGCAGGTGATGGCACAACTACTGCAACTGTATTGGCTCAGTCAATTGTAAATGTTGGCTTAAAGAATGTAACTGCAGGTGCAAATCCAATGGATCTAAAGCGTGGTATCGATACTGCTGTAGCTGCTGTTGTTGAAAATATCAAAGCTCAGAGGCAGATTATTGGTGATGATTCGAATAAGATTCAACAGGTTGCACAAATTTCTGCAAACAACGATAAACAGATTGGTGAATTAATTGCAGATGCTTTCAAAGCTGTTACCAAAGAAGGTGTAATTACTGTTGAAGAAGCAAAAGGCACCGAAACTCATGTTAAAGTGGTGGAAGGTATGCAATTCGACAGAGGTTACATTTCTCCATATTTTATTACTGATGGTGATAAAATGGAAGCTGATCTTGAAAACCCATATATCTTGTTATACGACAAGAAGGTTTCTACAATGAAAGAATTGATGCCGGTTTTGGAACCAGCTGCCCAATCAGGTCGCCCATTAATGATTATTGCAGAAGATGTTGAAGGTGAAGCTTTGGCTACTTTGGTTGTAAACCGCTTGAGAGGTTCGTTAAAAGTTGCTGCTGTTAAAGCTCCAGGTTTTGGTGACAGAAGAAAAGAGATGTTGGAAGATATTGCGATTCTTACGGGTGGGGTTGTAATTTCAGAAGAAAAAGGTATGAAACTTGAACAAGCAACTCTTGACATGCTTGGCGAGTGTGAAAAAATTACAATCGACAAAGAAAATACAACTGTAGTAAACGGATCAGGCGATAAAGCTGCTATTGATGCTCGTGTTGCTCAAATCAGAACTTTAATCGAGAACTCTACTTCTGACTACGATAAAGAAAAACTTCAGGAACGATTGGCAAAATTGGCTGGTGGTGTTGCTGTACTTTATGTAGGTGCTGCTTCTGAAATTGAAATGAAAGAGAAAAAAGATCGTGTAGACGATGCGTTAAGTGCTACTCGTGCCGCTGTAGAAGAAGGAATTGTTCCCGGAGGTGGTGTTGCTTACATTCGTGCAATTGAAGCTTTAGAAGGCCTTAAAGGCGAGAATGACGATGAAACAACAGGGATTGAGATTGTAAAACGTGCAATTGAAGAGCCGTTACGTCAGATTGTAGCTAATGCAGGTGGCGAAGGAGCAGTTGTTGTCGATAAAGTAAAAGCAGGAGAAAAAGATTTTGGTTATAACGCCCGTCAGGATGAATACCAAAACTTATTTGAAGCTGGTGTTATTGATCCTGCTAAAGTATCTCGCGTAGCCCTTGAAAATGCTGCTTCTATTGCAGGAATGTTCTTGACTACTGAGTGCGTATTAATTGATGAACCTGAAGAAGCTCCTGCTATGCCAGCCGCACCTGGAATGGGTGGCGGTATGCCGGGGATGATGTAAGAATCATTAAAATCAGATATTACAATGGCGGCCTTGGTGTCGCCATTTTTCGTTTAGAGTAAAGAATTAGAAAAAAACGACTTTTCGACTATTAAAATAGTTGTGCGACTATAAAAATAGTCATATATTAGCAGCATGAAAGAATTAACTAAGGCGGAAGAACAGATCATGCAATACCTATGGAAGCTTGAAAAAGCTTTTTTAAAGGATATTATTGAAGAGTTTCCACAACCAAGACCAGCATATACAACAATATCAACTGTTGTGAGAGTATTGGTTAAAAAAGGTTTTATAGGTTATGATACCTTTGGAAAGGTAAATCAATACTATCCGTTAGTAAGTAAGAAAGTGTACACTCGCGACTTTATGAAAGGAATGATAAAAAGTTTTTTCAACGATTCGGTTGGAGGTTTTACTTCATTTTTTGCCAAAGAGCAGGATTTAACGCTTTCTCAATTAGAAGAAATGAAATCACTAATAGAAGAGCAAATTAAAAGTAAAAAAGACAATGACTGAGTTCTTGAAATATATAATTGAAAGCTCATTATGCATGGCTGCTTTTTATCTTCTGTACAAGTTTTTTTTGTCCAGAGATACTTTTGTTATGCGTAATCGTATCTACTTACTTTTCTCAGTTCTGATTTCCTTATTAATTCCGCTTATTTCTTTTTCAATCGAAACCGAACAAATTAATGTTTTTAATCAGTTTGCTTTAGATCCTGTTGAAGGTGTTAAAACAGCAATAGTTGAAAGAATAGAATTAACTAAGGAAACTTATATTATAACACCAATATCAATTCTATTATTGATTTATTTATTAGGTGTATTGGTTTCATTTATTCGAATTTCAAAACATTTAATTGGAATTATAAAAACCATTTTTGCCAATGAAATTATAGAAAAGAACAATTTAAAAATTGTATCTGTTCAGGAAAATACTTCGCCTTATTCGTTCTTTCGATATGTTTTTCTGAATCCTCATAAAACAAGCAAATCTGAACAAAATCACATTCTTCTGCACGAATCGGTACATGTAAAGCAATGTCATACTATTGACCTGATATTTCTTGAAATTGTAAAAGTACTGATGTGGTTTAATCCTTTCATATACTTTATTCAGCATTCTTTAGTTGAAATGCATGAATATCTTGCAGATAGAGCTTGTATAAAATCGGGGACTGATAGAATTGAATATCAGAATGCACTGGTACAAAATATTGAAGGGCGAATGAGATTTGCCCTTACAAGTGCATTCAATTCGTCGTTAACATTAAAGAGAATTAAAATGATTAAAAAAATAAAAAGCTCACATTTTTCTAATTTGAAATTGATTTTGGTTTTACCAATTCTGTTCTTTGCAGTTGTTTCTTTTGGATTTATAAAATCCACTCCCGCTGCATTGGAAGGTAATTTCGATACTTATTACGAATCTGAAAAGTTCCATAAACCTGTTCCAACTGGTAATAAGATTTATATGACTTCGGGATATGGAGAAAGATATCATCCTATTAAGAAGAAAAAAATATTCCACAGAGGTATTGATATCGCAGCACCAAAAGGAACCAGAATTCTTTCAATTGCAGATGGTGTTGTTCGAAAAGTTAATTTGAATTATGAACAGGGAAAAGGATATGGAAGATTCGTTATTGTGGATTATGCTGATGGACTATCAGCTTTGTATTCACAAATGAATTCTTATTCGGTAAAAGAAGGTCAGAAAGTAAAAGCGGGAGATGTGTTGGGAACTATTGGTTCATCGGGTATATCTACAGGTCCACATTTGCATTTGGAAATAAAGAAAGACGGCAAAAATGTAAATCCGGAAGATTATATCAATACTAACATTTATAAAAAGAAATGAAAGAAAAAGGGGGTTTTTTATATAGGCACTGAAAAACCCCTGAATTTTGAATAAACCGATAAAATCAGATGTAGAATATCAGATCTTGACTTTTCCACTAAAGTATAAGATGCACATATAGTGCTGCTATGATTTAACGAAAAAAGCCATTAAAAGGAAAAGTATCATCTTTTTAATGGCTTTTCTAAATTTTAGTACTTTTTAAGTGCCCTATTTTTTATCCTCCTATCTTCTGTTTTTATTTACTTTTTCCATGATAACATCTTGCACAGGTCGGTTCTCAATCTTTGCATCCAACCATGAAATCAAATCTAAGTACAAGAAAGCTCTCTTCTCGTAGGGATCATTTACCCATTGCTTAAGATCTTTTCTTGACTTTATTAGTTCATCTTTTAATTGGTCAGGGCTAATTGAACTTAGCTTTCGTAAAAATCGGAGAATGTATTTTTGCACTTCTTGTAAGTCGTCCATTTTTGCTAAAAAGCGATAGGTCGATCGAATTTGATATTCTAAAAGTTCTGTATTCTCCAGTTCGTAATGACTAATTAAATTTAATATCCTACCAAAACAGTGAATATCTCCACGCAAAGAAGTGTCACGAACATCTGATATCCGATTCAAGTATTTTATGGCCTCACGATACTGTCCGTTCCCAAAATACAGGCAGGCAATTTTGTAATAAAACACCAATGCTCTGTGGTTATCCATACCAAATTTGTTCTCGTAAAGGTAGCTTTCAACTTTAGGAATCAAGTGCAATCCCTTATCAAAGGTTCCTTCCATAAAATGGCGGTTGATTCTGTGCACATATAAAAACATATGCAACAAAATGTTCAGGTTCGAATTGTGTTTAAACTGATCTTCATTCTCCAACTTTCTAAGCAAACGTAAATGTTTATTAAAATTACTTACGTGGTTGGTGTAAAATAAAGCAACCAGAACATTATTCAATCCTTTTAAATACAAATCCATATGAATGTTTATCATTTCAGGATTTAAAAGGAATAAATCCACCCATTTTTTTGCATACTTGTAGCACATCAAAAAATCCTGAATAATCAAATAATACCATACGTAGGATTGGAACAGGTAAAGCTTTTCAAAGAAACTGAGGTTTTCCGTATGATGTGGAATAAGATTGGTATTGAAAAATTCTTTCACCATTAACAGATCTTTTTCATTACGCACATACCCTACCTTTAAATACAATCCATAAAGACGAATAGACATGTTAGAAAAATACACAACACCATTCATTGTTTTGCTTATTTCGGTGGCTTCTCTGGTAATTTCTTCTGCTCTGTTCTCAAAACTTTTTGTTACATATTGCGATTCAATCAGCTTTTCGAACTGAATGATCTCGTATACCAAAATATTTTTCTTGTTTCTGCGTGCTAGTGTTTTTGTTTTGTCTAATAATCGTAGACTTTGCTGATAAAGACCTTTGTTGTATAGCACCTTGGCATGATCAATCTGTTCACGAATGCTTATACTTATATCGTGATTGATTTGGGTTAACCGTAAGCTAGTAAGTAACTGCTTGTACAAGTGAGCCTTTAAATTTGGCAGCTGCAATTGTTTAATATCTTTAGCTTTTTTAAGAATTGTAGTCTCATTGTACTCTTCCATTTTATCCAAAACATCAAAAAGTTGTAGGAATTTAGTTTCTTTTTCGCTACTTATTCTGTTTGCATACAACTTAAAATTGCGTTTCTCAGATTTCGAAATCGATTTAATTAATTGAAACAGAGGATCTATTTGTTGTTTAGGCATTGTAATGGATATATAATGTAACTGTTTGGTAAACAGTACGGGTTTTAATTTTCATATTGCTTGAACTTCGTAGATTGTAATAAAAAACGATTTTCAAAAACTTGCTGATGAGCGTATTTTTGATATATCAAATCAAGAGAATGACAAAGAAAACAATCTTGAGACAGAACATGGATACAACAAATCTGTTATCAAAATTAATAAAATCCGATAAACTTGAAACAGTTAAAAGATTAAATCAAGCTCTTGATTGTATTGGAGTTGATCAGCCTTCAAAGTTATTAAATCAAAATCAGCTTAATGAGATTGAGCACTTAATAGTTCAAAAGTTTATTGACTTGGTTGGCTTTAAAAGTTTGGCTGTATCGATTATAGATTTAATAAGTGCAGAGGAACTGGAAAGTTTTAGACACGAATTGTCTTTAAAAATAGATCGTACTTGTAATCGTACAAAAGCTCCAATTTACCAGAAACGTTTGGATACACTAAAAAGTTGTTTCGAAGAAGTTTCCGGTGATAACGTAATTTGAAAACCATTTGTAATTGATTAACTCAGTTACTTAAGACAGTGAATTTTTGACACTATCCCCCTTGTGTCATTAAGGATCTGACTATTAACCAACATGAAGAAGCTAAGTTGTGACGGTAAAGCGCTGAAAAGTTGATTTCTTTTTGGCTTGTTTGTTAGCAAATAAACCAATCCGTTAGAATTAGAAGTTTAAAAGTAAGTTAGGTGTGATTATACTTTTTTAAGAAACATTCAATGTTTTATCATAGCGCTTAGATTCTTCTTGTTTTATTTAGACCATCTTTTTGATTATGTTTTATATTTAGTTGTGAATGCCAGGTTAGATCAATTCTAGCCTGGTATTTATTTGCACTAAATTGTAATCTTGAAATATAGCCTTACCGATGAAGGAACCGTTTCGGTATAAACACTAATACTATTAATCTGACTAAGCGGTATTCTTTCGAAAGATTCGTAAGTTAGGTTGTCTTTATTTAGTACATTATGAAGTAATATCCCAATTTCTGATTTAATTTTTTTGTGCGAGAACTTGTAGATTAATGCAGCATCCAATCTGTTGTAATTGGGTTCAGCAATTATATTACCTCTGGCATAAACCGGAAAACCTGATCCATAGATATAGTTAGCTGATAAGTAAAATGGTTTTAAAGCAAGTAAACCAGCGGTTTTAATTTCATGCCTTTGATCGTGTAAAGCTCTTATGTATCTTCCCTCTGGTCTGAAATAATCAAAGTTTTCGTTTGTTTTACTTAAGGTATAAGAAACCCAAAAAGTGTGTTCGCCAAAATCTTTCTTAACAAAGAAATCGAGTCCCAAGCTTTTACTTTTACCACTAGATATATTTCCTTGGTTTCTCCAGCGATAATACCTTGTATGCCCGTCAGTTCTTTTATGATATGCTTCAACACTAAATGTAAATCCGTTTTTGTGATAGGAACCCCCAATGACATTATGAATAGATTCTAATACAGGAATATTTTCTTCATCTGCTCCAACCCAGATATATCTGTATTTACCAGTTCGACTTAACACAGAACTTTTAGAAATAAATTGTTTATAGAGTCCCCATGCCCCGTTAAACGATATCTCGTCGCTTACTTTTAGGCTCACCGAAATTCGCGGCTCCCAATAGAGTTTCTTTAAATTAATCGGGTAGTTTGCCTGAAATCCGGCCTTAATAGTAAGGCCGTTGCTAACATTAAGAATATTTTGGAAATACCCGCCCACTTTGTTAAGCCTGGAATCCATATGTAGTATATTAATCCCTAAAGAATCCTCTTGAAGGTCTACAATATTTTGAGAGTAATGTAGTCCTGCCTCAATAATCTGATCTTCGTTTAAAACAAAACGGTTTTGCAATTTGGCTTTGTATTCTTGTATGTTGTTATAGGACCGATCATCACGGCGTACATTAATTTCGTTAAGTTGTACTCTTTTAATTAAGGTTTGTTCGGTGGTATTGCGGTCTAATTCTGATCGGGATACAGATAAAGAGCTTGAGTTACCATTATTCCAAACTTTACTGTACTTTAATGAACCTCCATTTTGGTAGCTTCCTTCAAAAATATGCCGTCTCGCAGAGCTTAACAGATCATTGGTAATATCGTAGGAGTAACGGTCTTCACCAGCCATTAAACTAATATTTAGCTGGTCTCCATTATCCCATTTGGTTGAAAATTTTAGATTCGCATCTCTAAAACGATAATTTGGAGCCACATCAAAATCAATAAAATCAGGCATTCTGTCATTTATCACATCTGTGTTTACATTAGAAGTTGCATACCTAATTTGTTCATCTTTAAATAGATTGTAGTAAGTGTGTCTAAAAGCAAAGAGTAAAGATGATTTGTTTCCTATGGGTTGTTCGTATGATCCACTTGCAGTGATATTGTTTAATGCCACATTTAGAGTTGGTTTAATTTTACTTCCATCCTTTCCGGTAATGTGCACAATACCACCAACACGATCCCCATATCTGGTGTCGAACCCCCCTTTTAATACTTCTATATTTTTTACAACTAAAGGATTTACCGCACCAATATCTTCATAAAAATTTTTCAAACCCCAAAGGGTGATATCATCAAATAAAACCTGGCTTTCTCCTTCGTATGACCCCCAGATAATCAGGTAATCCTTTTGCTCTCCGGCTGCCAAAATTCC
Source organism: Marinifilum sp. (assembly GCF_965230805.1). Lineage (NCBI taxonomy): Bacteria > Pseudomonadati > Bacteroidota > Bacteroidia > Marinilabiliales > Marinifilaceae > Marinifilum > Marinifilum sp. The sequence goes on from NZ_OZ246019.1 coordinate 1,637,981, forward strand.
CGGCTGAAGGCGCAAGAGCTCAAAAACCGAATTGTCGTTATTGGTAGGTAAAAAACCAGCAATCTTATGATTAATCTTCAAGTTGCCAGCCTGGTTACTTTCTTTAATAAAGGTTTGTACAATTTTATCGGTAACCGTAATTTCTTCCAGGTCGGTACTGGCGGCCGTGAGCAATAACTGATGACTTGTGTTGTATCCAACAATGGTATCATGTATAAAATATCCCAAATGGGAGGCCAAAATTCTAAATGTACTATCAGAAGTTGAAGTAAACGAAAAATTCCCAAGTTCGTCGGTAGCCATGGGATGGTCGTTTATGGTAATGTGGGAAAAGGGTAAAGGTTCCAGGCTTTCTTTGTCGAGAATCTGCCCTAAAACTCTATACTGAATCACTTTTTTTTCAGGATATATAAGGTATACGTTGCTTGATATCTCGTAATTTAGAGGAAACTTTTTTAACAAATGAGAAATGGCTTTCTCTTTATCCTGAAAGCTTTTGTTTATGCTTATTCTGTAACTGGATAATAATTCGGTATTGTATGAAAACTGATAATTGTACTTGTCTCTTAATTCGATAAGAATATCACTCAGAGCCTTATCCCTGGCTATAATTTCAATTTTCTGAGCTATGGAGGAGAATGTAAACAGACCGAAAAAAAATATAAGGGCGATACATTTTTTCACTTATTGGGCATTTGAGGTTATGATATAGTTATTTCTTGGGCCTTTAACAAAGCTTAGTCCATTGGGTTTGCATACATTGTATAAAACTTGTTCAACAGTCATTCCCTTAGCAAAGTTTCCATTGTAAGCCTGTTCAAATCTACCTTTTTCTACAATATTAATATTGTATTGCAACTCTATTTCCTTAAAAACATCTTTTAAAGGGGTAGCATTAAATAAAAAGAAATGCTCTCTCCATAAAACTTTCTCTTCGGCCTTCTCATCTTTTATCACTTCCAGTTTTCCGTTCTTGGTAATAAAGGCATGATCGTTAGGCAGTAGTAATATTTTATCGGATGTAAGAGTAGATACCACCTTTACTTTTCCTGTGTAGCAAGTCACCTTGTAATCGTTGCCTCTTGCATAAATATTAAAGCTAGTACCCAAAATAAAAGTTTTTCCGTATTTCGATTCAATTTCGAATTTGCTTCCTTTTGTGATATCGAAAAATGCCTCTCCTTCAAATTTTACTTTTCTGATAAATTTCCACATGTAAGGTTTATAGCGAATACTTGAGTTGGCATTTAATTCTACTTTAGAATTATCTGGTAAGGTAACACACAAATGTTTGCCTTTTGGACAATAGGTAGTGCTGGTATAGAAATAGGAAAACCCTGCAAAGCCTATTAATAAAAGGATACAAGCAGCTGCTGCATACTTTATCCACGAAAGTGTAATGGTTTTAACTTTTGGCTTTTGAGCAGCAGTTAAAGCCATAAGTTCATTCCATACTTCATCTTTCGATTTTGAGTATCTTACATCAATAGTCGGCAGGGAATTTATAAAATCCATATCCGAACAAGGGGTGATATTTTTATGATCGTTTTCCATTATTTTCCTAAAGCATTTCTTAAATACGACAAAGCGTGTGTCATTCTTTTCTCCACTGCTTTTACGCTTAATTCCAGTCTGTCTGCAATTTCTTGATATTTTAAGCCTTCGTTACGACTCATTAAAAATACAGTTCGCTGTTTTTCCGATAAGCTGCTAAGAGCCAATTCGTATTTGTTTTTTAACTCTTCGTATTGCATTTGATCTTCCGGCGAATAATTATCGATTGAAGGTCCCAGTTTAGCCAAATATTTCTGTGCTACCTTATCTCTTCGGTATTTGCTGATAAAAATGTCGCTTGCAATTTTATACAATAACGATTTATTAGGCTTCTCGTCGTAGGATAAATTTTTCTCCCACACTTTCATAAAGCTTTCCTGAGCAATGTCAGTTGCTAATTCTTCATCACCCGAACGATAATAAATATAGTTTCGAATGCTGTCGAAGTGCTTGTCAAATAAGATTTTAAATTCTTCTTGTGTCAAGGCCAGAGGATTGATTTGAATAAAAATAATGGTTTTTGTGCTATTTTAGGGTGCAGAGCGATAATTATCTTATTCTGCACCCTTTTTGCATTTGTCACCTGATTATTTTCTTATTTCTTTCTGTGTCTTTTGTGTTTGCCAATTTCCACTTCATTGGTAACTTTTTCATCATTTTCATCAATGTAGGTGTAAGTAGCTATATTGTCACATGTTCCATCACCGTAATCAAACCATGCAAATTCTTCACCGTTTTGCGAGTAGATTACCCTACCTTCAACAATTAGTCTGCAAGTGCCAATTCTGATTAACGGATTCTCTTCATCTATTTCTTTGGTGTATTCATTCTCCTCGGTATCAACACAAGTTACTTTACCTGTGATTCGTACTTTATCGTCCTCTAAATTCCACCTGGTATCCAAGCCCGCAATCCATTCTCTTGTTCTTTCAGCCACGCGGCTTAGTTCTGTGCCATCAGGATATGTAAAAGTGATTTCGCTTGTGATTTCCCATTTTCGGGTTTCGCCTTCTTCTTTTGTGAACTCAATTCTCTTTTCACCTTCAATTTCTACCGAATCAATCGTAAGATCCAACTCTATTTCCCGAACAGCTTCATCAGTCCAGGGAGCTGCGGTCATTACAATTTCAATTTCGCCATCAATAATTTTTCCGTTGTACAGTTCTGTCGAATCATATTCAACTTTAATGGTCATTGGGAATCTTCCTTCATCGCCAAATTCAATTGTAATTTCCGGCATTTTTTCACTCTTGTAGCGTTTCCACTCACGAGCAAAATTACCATAAAAATTGCGTGTTCCTTGTTTCGTACTCGAAGTAGGCCCGGAATATTCACTTTCCATAAAAGAGAATAAATCAACCTCGTAATCGGCTACTTCCATCACAGCCTCAGATGCTTCTTCGGTAGAAACTACGGTTTCAATATCGTTATTCAGAACTATTTGTTCTTCTGGTTTAATTTCTTCAACATCATCATGATTGTCGCAAGAGAAAAAAGATACTGCCAATCCGGCCAATAATATAAATGATAATTTTTTCATGATTGTAAATTGTTATATTTTATTTTTTCTGTCTTTTTGAGCTCATTTACTTCTGAACCGAGATTGTAGAATAATACCCTACAAAAAAGTTTTATTTTCCTTATATAGCACGCATAATTAAAAGAATTATTAAACCTACATGCTAATGATTATTTTGATCTTGTAGAGTGAATCCGACAAATAAAAGAAAAATAGAACATATAATAATAGCAAGCATAACAATCATTACATTCTTGGATATGGTTCAGTAAAAATGTAAGTTTACCTCTTGTTTATTAACATTAATCATCTACTTGGATTTTATGAGACGAATTTTGTTTGCGATTATTATAGCAATTATCCCTTCAACCCTTTTGGCACAAAAAACAATTACAGGAAGCATTACCGACAAAAACCGCAATCCAATTGCAGGCAGCTCAATCTTTATAAAAGATTCTTACTTAGGAAGCATTTCAAATCGAGATGGGATGTTCTCCATTACAATCCCTCAAAAAATACAGTCTGGTATATTGTGTATTTCGTGCATCGGCTATCAAAAGAAAGAAATCCTTATCGATGCCATAAAATCTCCTATTAAAATTAGCTTACAAAAAGACACCTGTAATTTGGCAGAAGTATTAGTAATGCCAAAAGACACCTTACTTGCCTTACTTCGCCAGGCTTATGGAAAAATCAAAGACAATTATCCTGATTTTGATACCAGGATGAAAGGTTTTTATAGAGAATCATACTTAATGCCAGAAACAAATGAATATCTTTATTTTGGCGAGGCAATCTTAGATATATTCAAAACGGCATATTCGAATTCTTCACCGGGACAGGTGAAATTGGTGAAGAGTAGAATGAATAAACACCCTTTATATCATCAATATAGTTCTGTTATGTGGTATGGGGGCTTGCATTTTCCATTAAATTCTGATGATGTTAAACGTCAAGTTTCTTATTTCACGCCTAAAGGTTTTAAGAAATATGACTACACAATCTATAAAGACAAACTAGAGAACCAACCAGTTTACCGAATTGAGTTTAAACCTAAAGAGAATCAAAAGGCGAGTTATAAAGGCAAATTTTATCTTGACATAAATTCATTAGCGTATTTGTATAGTGAATGTGAATTTTCTGATTATGGCTTTAAAAAAAGAAACAGATATTTAGCATTGAAAGGCTTAAAGGTTAAACAAAGAAAAGAGAAACTTAAGTACAAGTTTTGGAATGGGAAGTATTATCTTTCCTATATCTCAAGTGAAGAAAAACTTTATGACAATAAAACTCAATCTGATTTAATTCATTTTAACGAATACCTCACAACTAAAATTAGTTCAGAGAATGTTGAACCAATTCTTTTTAAAGATCAGGTGGAGTTAAGAGATGTGTTTTATGTGAAGGCGAAAAAATATTCTGAATCTGAATGGAAAAACCAAACAAACATTGTGCCTGATAGCTCCTTAAACAAATTAATAGAATACAGTTCTCAAGAGGCTAACCAGCTTTTAACTAAGAAGCATTCTTTACCAAAAGGATATAAGTTTAAGCAGAAATTGATTGAAATCATTACCCGAATGTATTTCGACATTGATTTCGAAATAAAACCCACTTCCGAAATTACTAATGCTAGTATTTTGTATGCACCTACCTCAAATCAGAGCTTTAGCAATATTAATATAAAAGAAAAACGAACTTATTCCTATGGAATGAAAATGGGCTACAAATTGCATCCTTATTTTGATGTCAATTTTAGACAGCAAGAAAACATTGGTAGAAATCTATCTGAACTCAAATCATTGGGAATTGCCTACGAAACTCCAATCATCAACAGGGGAAATCAATTGTTCCTGATGTGTGGGGTTAATTATTTCTTTTCCCGGAATGGCAACCATATAGACGATTTTAAATCTTCGCATACATTTAAGGGCGGAGGCAAAAAGATAAGAGCTGATAAAATAGGCTTATACATAGGAAAGAAAAAACAAGGTGTTTCGTTTGATTTGGGATTAAGAACAAAACTTAGCGGATTGTATAGTGTGTTTGTTATGGCAGGTTACCAGTTTAATACCGAGGAACGTGACCGATTGTTCATTAAAGAAAAATCAGGTTTCTTTTTAACTCGTAAAACAACAGATATTTCTTTAAGCGATTCTTCAATTCAATATTTCGAAAATGGAGTACAAACCACCAAAACCAGTTTCGATACCGATGATTTTTATTTGAAAGCAGGAATACGATTTGCATTTTAATGAATTACAAGAGTGTAGAATCTTGTAATTTGATAGTCTTGTTTTTAATAGATAAAATATGCAACCAAAAATGAATAAGGCATTATCAATTATGTAATTGTTGATGAATGTAATTGGTTTAGGCATTATGCTGCTAAAACTTTACTTGATTGAAGATTTGCCGATAATATTAGGAATTCTTTTTATTACAATGGGAGCTTCTTTAACGTGAGTTCCATGAATCTGTATCTCATAAAAAAAGCTAAGGTTAAAGGAGTTTGAGTTATTTTCTCATCAATGAGTTTTGAGAAAAGAATGTAAAAAAAGGACCCCAACCTGTGGCGTCCTTCTCAAACTTAAATGTCCAAAAAACGATAGACTATTCCTGAAGCGTAGTTTCTTCTTCCTCTTTTGCGTTTTCGCGTCTGGTTTTGCGTGCTGCAATTCGGGAATTAATGTCTTTTATTACTTCGTTTATTTCGGCAGCTATATCATCATATTCTGTTTTTTCGGTCATATCTTTCATTACTGATAAAAATTGATCGAGCGATTCAATGGCCTTGCGAACTTCTTTGGCTGCTTTTGCCCCTTCAGCATTTGGCTTTTCAGCCTCTTCCTTGTTTTTTTCTTCTTCTTTGGCAATAAAATCTTGCTGAGAAGTTTTAAGGAATGCATAATGATTATCGGCGCCAATGCCAGTAATGGCTGCTTTTAATTCTTCATTAGAATCAACTTTATTGAAAAAATTAATCATGCTAGCTGTCTGATCCTGATAACCCATGTCGTAAATTCGCATTTCAGGTGAACGAACTACAGTTACCAATTTTTCTGCATGTGCACGTATTTCAACATCCTCATTATACGATTGCGAAATAACAAAGTACATAAAACACTTCCATCCGTTATCTCTTCTGAGATCCTTAGCAGCAAGTTCACTGGTTCGCAAACTGCCTTGAGAGATTTTAAGGTTATCTTCCAAATTGTTTAAAGCAAGATTAACTTTGGATTTGGGCTTGACTAACTGGAGTTCTGTTTCGTCGTATTTACCCAAAATGTTCGATGCTTTCGATCCTAATAATAGATAGTCTGTCAAATGCATCTTGTGAAACTTAATAGAGTAAAACATATTTTTAAAATTTAAGATGTAGGATTAATTTTATTTAAAATTCAATGAAGTTATGAATAAAGAATTTATTCAGCAATTAAAATATGATAAAAATAAGTTCATATGATCAGTGGTTTATCTATTTTTCTTTTGAAAAAGCTTGTAATAGTGTGGAAAGAAGCTTATTTAGACTTAATTTAAAAGAGAGATGTTTGTTTTATTGATCTATAATAACGTGAGTTCGACGTAAAATAATGCTTGTTCAGAATATGTAGTTTACCAATTAAATGGGTATTCCGAAGAAGCAAGGAGGTAAATCTACCTGTAAAAATGCTTCCTTGGAGTTCCGGACTACCATTTTAACGCTTTAAATAGGGAGTTCGGAAAACCAAGAGGGCATTTCAAGGCTTCAATAAGGTATAAAGGTTTTCGGATTGTGCCACTTTACGTATAGAAATGCTGTTCCGGAGAACCAATGACGCACAACTACCTGTGAAAATACTTCCTTGGAGTTCGGGAATACCATTTTTACCTTTTGAATTGGATATTCGGTAAACCAATGGGCCATTTCTTCAGGACGATTTAACCTTTTAACATACCAAAATTCCAAGGATTTGAATATCTTTGCGGATTCAATTAGGAATTTATAATTACCAATTGCGAATAGTACAGAAAAGCTTTCGTAATTTGTGATATACAATTCGTAATTTCTAATTCGTAATTCGTAATTGACAATGAAGAACATTCGAAATTTTTGCATCATAGCCCACATCGACCATGGTAAATCTACCCTGGCCGATCGTTTACTTGACGTTACCAACACCATTACCGACCGCCAAAAGCAGGCGCAGGTACTAGATGATATGGATTTGGAACGCGAGCGTGGGATTACCATCAAGAGTCATGCCATTCAGATGGATTACCAGAGAAATGGCGAAAAGTATACCTTAAACCTGATTGACACACCAGGTCACGTTGATTTCTCTTACGAGGTGTCAAGATCGATTGCTGCCTGCGAGGGAGCATTGTTGATTGTTGATGCTACCCAGGGAATTCAGGCACAAACCATATCCAATCTTTATTTGGCTATCGAAAATGATTTGGAAATTATTCCGGTCTTGAACAAGATTGACTTGCCAAATGCGAATCCTGAGGATGTGAAGGATCAGATTTTGGATTTGTTGGGATGCGACGAGAGCGAGATTTTGGCAGCTAGTGGAAAAACCGGTGAGGGGGTTCCTGATATTTTGGAAGCCATTGCTGAGCGTGTTCCTGCTCCGGAGGGAAATCCTGATGCACCATTGCAAGCTTTGATTTTCGATTCGGAATACAATTCGTTCCGTGGTATCATTACCTACATTCGTATTTTGAATGGTGAAATCAGCAAAGGTGATTTGGTAAAATTCGTAAATACCGAGAAGGAATACCAGGCCGATGAAATTGGTGTGCTACGTTTGACTCAGGAACCAAGAAAGGTTCTGAAAACTGGTGACGTAGGTTATATCATTTCGGGTATCAAAACATCAACCGAAGTTAAGGTTGGTGATACCATTACGCATAAAGCCAATCCTTGCGATGCTGCCATTGAAGGATTCGAGGAGGTAAAACCAATGGTGTTTGCCGGGGTTTACCCGATTGATTCGGAAGATTATGAAGACCTACGTGCAGCTATGGAGAAATTGAAGCTGAATGATGCTTCTTTGACTTTTGAGCCTGAATCATCCTTGGCACTTGGTTTTGGTTTCCGTTGTGGATTTTTAGGACTGCTACACATGGAAATTGTACAGGAGCGTTTGGATCGAGAGTTCGATATGAACGTGATTACTACGGTTCCTAACGTATCGTATATTGCACATACCAAAAAAGGTGAAGAGTTTGAGATGCACAACCCTTCCGATATGCCGGATCCGAATGCTTTGGATTTTATCGAGGAACCATTTATTCGAGCTCAGATTATCTCCAAATCGGAGTTTGTTGGTCCTTTGATGACTCTTTGTATGAGCAAGCGTGGTATCATGACCAACCAGCAATATTTGACCAGCGACAGGGTAGAGCTTACTTACGAAATGCCATTGGGCGAAATTGTATTCGATTTCTACGATAAGTTGAAGAGCATCTCGAAAGGTTATGCCTCCTTCGATTATTTCCAGATCGGTTTTAAACCTGCCAAATTGGTGAAGCTTGATATCTTACTGAATGGTGAAGGGGTTGATGCCCTTTCAACTTTGATTCACTTCGATAATGCACAGACTTTTGGACGCCGTATGTGTGAGAAGTTGAAAGAACTGATTCCAAGACAGCAGTTTGATATTGCCATTCAAGGAGCCATTGGGGCTAAAATTATTTCTCGTGAAACCGTTAAGGCTGTTCGTAAAGATGTAACCGCAAAATGTTATGGTGGTGATATCACGCGTAAGCGTAAACTTTTGGAAAAACAGAAGAAAGGGAAGAAGCGAATGAAACAGGTAGGTAATGTTGAAGTACCACAGAAAGCTTTCCTTGCGGTTCTAAAACTAGACTAAGTATGAGAGGTATTAGCTAAATGCTTTCCTATAAAATATATAAGCTGCCCGATTTTTCGGGTGGCTTTTTTTGTGGATTAGATTCTACATGCCAATAAACGTGAGTTCGAGGTAAAATTCGTTCACAGTTTGATCTGATTTTGAGTAGAAATTTTCGAAGGAATATCGGGATATTTCAAGAAGATTTGAGGAAATTTATGCCAAAAGCAGGCAAACACATAATGGAAAGTTCTCTTTACAACATCTTCACATTAAAAATTCCTCAAAATAGCACGCTATTCTTTCCAAATTTTTAATGCAAATCTATCCCAAATAGAACTTTCTGTGGATAGAATGTTACGTCGAACTCACGTTAATAACCAACAGCTATTTTTAAGCTTTCTTTAACTCTTTTTAGCTACAGCTAAACATCCTTTGTTTCAGTGATTCTATGAATTTGATGATAGATCATTCAGGTCAAGTTTAAATGCAACTGCTATGAGACGATTTTCACTCTTCCTGATGATATTCACTTTGGTTTTATTCAAAATGATCTACATGTTAAGGTTAAACTGATTGAAGAAAGTATCGATACAGTTTTTAATGAGCACAAAGATGATGTTTGGATTGAAAAGCATAAGGATTATGATGTTGAAGTATTGTTGAGAACAAGAATACAATAAAAAGGAAAAAGAAGTAGTTTCATTCTTCTGCCAATACCCTGCACTGCGGTATTCCAATACCTCGTACCGGGTTAGTCTAACACCTCATATCACCACATTAGCGTGCCTAAGTTTAATGCAAAAAAAAAAAGAGTCTCATTCCATCAGGAATAAGACTCTTTAAAGATTGGCATCGACCTACTCTCCCACATCTCTGCAGTACCATCGGCGCTAACGGGCTTAACTTCTCTGTTCGGAATGGGAAGAGGTGGAACCCCGTCGCTGTAAACACCTAAAATCGTTGTTGACTTTTCATTGTTAATCATCTTTTTTGTGATTAACCGTCAATCTAATATCATAGACATATTGAAAATAAAGTAAAAATAACCGCCGTTCGATTCAGCGATTGACCCCGCCACTCAGAAGCTTTCGGGTAATTAGTATTGCTCGACTTTGATGTTACCACCTTTACATCTGCAACCTATCAACGTTATCGTCTCTAACGACCCTTAAAGGAAATCTCATCTTGAGGTAGGCTTCGTGCTTAGATGCTTTCAGCACTTATCCCTGCCCAACGTAGCTACTCTGCTATGCAGCTGGCGCCACAACAGATACACCAGAGGTTAGTCCAACCCGGTCCTCTCGTACTAGAGTCAGATCCTCGCAAATTTCCAACGCCCACAACAGATAGGGACCGAACTGTCTCACGACGTTCTGAACCCAGCTCGCGTGCCACTTTAATGGGCGAACAGCCCAACCCTTGGGACCTTCTCCAGCCCCAGGATGTGACGAGCCGACATCGAGGTGCCAAACCGCTCCGTCGATATGAGCTCTTGGGAGCGATCAGCCTGTTATCCCCGGAGTACCTTTTATCCTTTGAGCGATGGCCCTTCCATACGGAACCACCGGATCACTATGCTCTACTTTCGTACCTGATCGACCTGTTTGTCTCACAGTCAAGCACCCTTGTGCCATTGCACTCTTCACACGATTACCAAACGTATTGAGGGTACCTTTAGAAGCCTCCGTTACTCTTTTGGAGGCGACCACCCCAGTCAAACTACCCACCACACACTGTCCGTCGTTAGACGTTAGACTTCAGATAAGCAAAGGGACGTATTTCAAGGATGACTCCAGAACCCCTGGCGAGGCCCCTTCATAGTCTCCGTCCTATCCTACACATCACTTACCCAAAATCAATGTGAAGCTGCAGTAAAGGTTCACGGGGTCTTTCCGTCCCGTTGCGGGTAATCGGCATCTTCACCGATACTACAATTTCACCGAGCTCATGGCTGAGACAGTACCCAGATCGTTACACCATTCGTGCAGGTCGGAACTTACCCGACAAGGAATTTCGCTACCTTAGGACCGTTATAGTTACGGCCGCCGTTTACTGGGGCTTCATTTCAGATCTTCGCCGAAGCTAAACCCTCCACTTAACCTTCCAGCACCGGGCAGGTGTCAGGCCTTATACGTCATCTTTCGATTTTGCAAAGCCATGTGTTTTTGGTAAACAGTCGCCTGGGCCATTTCACTGCGGCCTCCCGAAGGAGGCGTCCTTTCTCCCGAAGTTACAGGACCATTTTGCCGAGTTCCTTAGCCATGAATCACTCGAGCGCCTTAGTATTTTCTACTTGACTACGTGTGTCCGTTTGTGGTACGGGTTTCTATTACCTGATGCTTAGAGGTTTTTCTTGGAAGTAAAATTACACGCACTATCAGCGCTGCCGTAGCATTGCTGTACTATCAGATTTCAGCTCAAAGACCGGATTTACCTGGCCCTCTCATAGCATACGTCATTCAACGAACTATTCCGTCAGTTCGCGGCGTTGTCATCTCTTCGTCACCCCATCGCAGTAATAGAAAGTACCGGAATATTAACCGGTTGTCCATCGAGTTCGCCCTTCGGCTACCCCTTAGGTCCCGACTTACCCTGATCCGATTAGCGTTGATCAGGAATCCTTAGTCTATTGGCGTGCGGGTTTCTCGCCCGCATTATCGTTACTTATGCCTACATTTGCTTTTCTAAAAGCTCCACAATACATTACCATACTGCTTCTGCGCCGTTAGAATGCTCCCCTACCAGTTAGAATAAATTCTAAATCCATAGCTTCGGTGGTATGTTTATGCCCGATTATCATCCACGCAAGATCGCTCGACTAGTGAGCTGTTACGCACTCTTTAAATGAATGGCTGCTTCCAAGCCAACATCCTAGCTGTCTAAGCAATCTCACCTCGTTTGTTCAACTTAACATACACTTGGGGACCTTAGCTGATGGTCCGGGTTCTTTCCCTCTCGTCTGTGGACCTTAGCACCCACAGGCTCACTGCCAGATATAAGTTATAGCATTCGGAGTTTGTCTGGATTTGATAGGCGGCGAAGCCCTCGCATCCAATCAGTAGCTCTACCTCTATAACTCTCGACTCTGACGCTGCACCTAAATGCATTTCGGGGAGTACGAGCTATTTCTCAGTTTGATTGGCCTTTCACCCCTACCCACAGTTCATCCGAACACTTTTCAACGTGTGACGGTTGGGCCCTCCACTCTGGTTTAACAGAGCTTCAGCCTGACCATGGGTAGATCACCAAGTTTCGCGTCTACCCCCACTAACTTTACGCCCTATTCAGACTCGCTTTCGCTTCGACTTCGCACCTGAAGTGCTTAATCTCGCTAGTGAGGAGTAACTCGTAGGCTCATTATGCAAAAGGCACGCAGTCACACCATAAAGGTGCTCCTACCGCTTGTAGGCGTACGGTTTCAGGTACTCTTTCACTCCTCTGTTCGAGGTGCTTTTCACCTTTCCCTCACGGTACTTGTTCGCTATCGGTCTCTCAGGAGTATTTAGCCTTACCAGATGGTCCTGGCAGATTCACACAGAATTCCTCGTGTTCCGCGCTACTCAGGATACTGCTAGAATTACTTCGCTTACGTGTACGAGACTATCACTCTCTATGGCCTGTCTTTCCAAACAGTTCCACTTCACTTAGATCTTCATATTGCAGTCCTACAACCCTGACATTGCCGAAACAATATCAGTTTGGGCTAATCCCCGTTCGATCGCCACTACTAGGGGAATCACTTTTGTTTTCTTCTCCTCCGGTTACTTAGATGTTTCAGTTCTCCGGGTTTGCCTCCTTTTCAGGATACTCATTGCTGAGTGGGTTGCCCCATTCGGAAATCTACGGATCAAAGGTTATTTGCACCTCACCATAGCTTATCGCAGCTTATCACGTCCTTCTTCGCCTCTGAGAGCCCAGGCATCCGCCATACGCCCTTAATTACTTCTTTTTGTGCCAATAAAAGTATTAAACTTTCATCTCGAAATCAATCGTTGTTTCTTTACTTTGGTTACTTCTACTTTACTACTTTCAATATGTCAAAGAACTTTTAAAATACACCATTTTGTATCTTTCGTGGAGAATATCGGAGTCGAACCGATGACCTCTTGCGTGCAAGGCAAGCGCTCTAGCCAGCTGAGCTAATCCCCCATATTACGTTTCACTTATTTAATTAATAATGAATATTGTGTAATTAATAATTACAACAGCTTTCCATTGTTAATTATTAATTGATAATTATTAATTAAACCTGTAGTCCTGCGCAGATTTGAACTGCGGACCCCTACATTATCAGTGTAGTGCTCTAACCAACTGAGCTACAGGACTAAATTAATAATCCATATGCTAGCGGTTAATCACCCTAACGCTATGGGTTATGGTATATTAAAATGAAAACAAGTAAAAAGTCAGGCAAAACAGAACAATACTCTGTCTTATCACCATAAACATTTTGTCGATATCCTGAATCTCCAGAAAGGAGGTGTTCCAGCCACACCTTCCGGTACGGCTACCTTGTTACGACTTAGCCCCAGTTACCAATTTTACCCTAGGTCGATCCTTAACGGTTACGAACTTCAGGTCCCCTCGGCTTCCATGGCTTGACGGGCGGTGTGTACAAGGCCCGGGAACGTATTCACCGTATCATTGCTGATATACGATTACTAGCGAATCCAACTTCACGGAGTCGAGTTGCAGACTCCGATCCGAACTGAGACCAGCTTTTGAGATTAGCATCCTGTCACCAGGTAGCTGCCCTTTGTACTGGCCATTGTAACACGTGTGTAGCCCTGGACGTAAGGGCCGTGCTGATTTGACGTCATCCCCACCTTCCTCTCACCTTACGGTGGCAGTCTCGCTAGAGTCCTCAGCATTACCTGCTAGCAACTAACGATAGGGGTTGCGCTCGTTATGGGACTTAACCCGACACCTCACGGCACGAGCTGACGACAACCATGCAGCACCTTGTAATTTGCTCCGAAGAGAAGATCCGTTTCCAGATCAGTCAAAATGCATTTAAGCCCAGGTAAGGTTCCTCGCGTATCATCGAATTAAACCACATGTTCCTCCGCTTGTGCGGGCCCCCGTCAATTCCTTTGAGTTTCATTGTTGCCAACGTACTCCCCAGGTGGATTACTTAATGCTTTCGCTCAGTCGCGCACGGTGTATCGCGCACAACGAGTAATCATCGTTTACGGCGTGGACTACCAGGGTATCTAATCCTGTTCGCTCCCCACGCTTTCGTCCATCAGCGTCAATATCAGTTTAGTGAGCTGCCTTCGCAATCGGTGTTCTACGTTATATCTATGCATTTCACCGCTACATAACGTATTCCGCCCACCTCAACTAAATTCAAGACCTGCAGTATCAATGGCAGTTTCACAGTTGAGCTGTGAGATTTCACCACTGACTTACAAGCCCGCCTACGGACCCTTTAAACCCAATAAATCCGGATAACGCTCGAATCCTCCGTATTACCGCGGCTGCTGGCACGGAGTTAGCCGATCCTTATTCATACGGTACATTCAAACACCTACTCGTAGATGCAATTATTCCCGTAAAAAAGCAGTTTACAACCCATAGGGCAGTCATCCTGCACGCGACATGGCTGGTTCAGGCTTGCGCCCATTGACCAATATTCCTCACTGCTGCCTCCCGTAGGAGTCTGGTCCGTGTCTCAGTACCAGTGTGGGGGACTATCCTCTCAGACCCCCTAAACATCATCGCCTTGGTAAGCCCTTACCTTACCAACAAGCTAATGTTACGCATGCCCATCTTGTACCCCAAAAAGGTTTAAATCATCTCCCATGCGAAATATGATTGTTATGCGGTATTAATCCGGATTTCTCCGGGCTATCCCCCTGTACAAGGAAGGTTGCATACGCGTTACTCACCCGTGCGCCGGTCGTCATCTACTGCAAGCAGTAATGTTACCCCTCGACTTGCATGTGTTAGGCCTGTCGCTAGCGTTCATCCTGAGCCAGGATCAAACTCTTCGTTGTATAAAAGTTTTTATAAATTCTGTCTCATTCAGATTATCAAAGTTTAATGGTAATTTTTTATTGACAAGGTTGTATTCTTGTTTTTACCTAACTTCTTGTTTTCAATATTTTCAAAGAACGTTCCGTTCTGCTTTTTTCCTTCTAAACCCCCTGAAAAATCAGGCGGAAAAGCGAGTGCAAAGATAAATAAAACTTTCTCCTAAATCCAAATAAAATTTGAAATATTTTTGAAGTTTTTCTTACCCGATGCGATCTCCATCAGATCAGCACCTCACTCACAAAACTCTTTCTTACTCCTCCCGTTTGAGAAGCGGCTGCAAAGATAAATACTTTTAATTTATAATTGCAAATGTTTTTTAACTTTTTTTTCAAGCCTCATCCTCTCGAAAGCCTCATAGATACTAGTGCTCCAAAGAATCATCTCTCGTTAAAAGCGGCTGCAAAGATAAACGTTTTATTTTTACAATTCCAAAACTTTTTCAAAAAAAATTAAAAAATAAAATTGTATGCTTAGTAGGTGTAAACAATCATAAAAAAGATTCCTACGACCACCCTACCACTGCCTATAAAATACTACTAAACAACCATTTTATAAATCCACTCTCCGTTGAAAGTGGATGCAAATATAATAGATGCAAGTCCACACTTCCAAATATTTTCAAAAAAAAATAAAGAAAAGTTGCAAACCATTGATTTACAACAATAAAAAAAACCACAACTAAGTTGTGATTTTTATGTGCTTTGTATAATCCTCGATTTTCTACGCTCCATTCAGTAAAAGTTCCTTCAATTTATTGACCTGTTCTTTATTTCCCAACACAAAAAGATGATAATTCTTTTCGAGCACCAATTCGGGAGATGGATTATATACATATCCACCATCTTTATCCTTCAAACCAATGATATTAGCTCCAGATCTATTCCTAACATTTAAATCCTTTATTGATTTACCTACAAAACAACCCGATAGTCCTTGGCAACTTACTTCTTCCAGCTTTACTCCTTTTGTTGATTGCAAAAGAATATTATCCAAAAATTCAACAACATCAGGTTGGGCAACCAGCTTTGCCATTTGTTGACCTCCCAGACGATCTGGCATTATTACATTATTAGCTCCAGCTCTTTTCAGCTTACTATCAGATTGACTATTGGAAGAGCGTGAAATAATTTTTAAACCCGGATTCATTTCACGAGCGGTTAAAACCACATAAACATTTTCTGCATCATTGGGAATTGCAGTAATCAATGCTTTAGCTTCGGATATATTTGCCATATCAAGCACCTCTTCCATAGTGGCATCCCCCTGAATAAAAAGTAAATCAGGGAAAGTACGGACTTTCTCAATTGCAATCTCATTTGAATCCACAACCACAACATCCTCGCCATGTTGAATGAGCTCCAAACTTGCCTGCTTACCATTTCGGCCAAAACCACAGACTATTACATGACCGCTTAATTTTTCAATTTTCCTCACAATCCTATAATCTTTTAAATTTCTACGAAAAACTCCATCCAATATGAATCTGGTTACAGCTGAGGCTAAATATCCAAAAATCCCAAAACTTATAAATATTAAAAATACAGTAAATAATTTTCCAGAATCTGAAAGAGGATGAACTTCCTGAAACCCGACAGTTGAAATTGTTATAACTGTCATGTACAATGCATCAACAATGCTATATGCCTCATTGAGATACATAAAACCAGCTGTACCAACCATAACGGTTAGCACAAGAAAAAACATGGCTATACTTAACGTTCGAATGTTTTCTTCCCAGATTTTTTGTCTATTCATAGGAGCAAATCTATAATAATCTAAGATAATCAATCTCCATAAATCAGCTACAAGTGTATACACTTATTTGGTATGCGGCTCATAATTCTTCAATCGAATAATTCGATTTCCAAATTCACATTGCAAGCATCTGAATTTATCACAATAATTCACTTTTAATTGCAATAAAGCTTGAGAATACCAAGATGAATTAACCATCACTCCGCATTCCTTCCATTTATCGATGATAGAATTCTTTTCCTCAGGGATCTCTTCCAAAAGACTTAAAGCTTTTTCTTTCATCAACTCATCTCCATTCCTATCGCCATAACAGAACAAAATGGGAACAACCGAATTAATTAAGATTGAATTGATTATCGTTTTACCCAGTTTCTTACTTATTAACTTTGATTCAACTCCAAACTGATAATGTCTCTTCCAATAGTCTGAAACCTGGATTTCGAACAATTGCTGAATATCTTTATAATTTAAACAATCCCGAACTTTCGAGAATAAGGAAGATGATTTATGGATAAGAGCCGCCAATTGTGCTATCCGAATAGTAGGAAAATTACCCGGCCTTAACCTCAACCATTTCCATCGATGAGAAGGCAAAGGCTTTAACTCATACTTACTTGCAAGAAACAAGTATTCTCGCTGAAGCTCTATATAATAATTATCCTCCACAGAATCATTCAACATACCAGCTTGTCCAAACAACAATGCTTCTATTTGCAACAATGAATTCTTTTGACGAGCCAAAATCTTTAAAGGAAGTACCTGTGCCAATTGTTGAAAAGGGTCGGAATTTACTTTCATCCCAAAGTACCTGGCAACAATCTGATAAAACGTTTCTTCCCAGGAATTTTTATTAAGGAGTAACATTTTTTTCACATCCGCTGATTTTCTTTCCAGTCGTTCAAGTATCATCCTATCCAACCAATTGCGGACAAAAAATTTTTCAACCAAACGAATCTCATCAAAGCATGGAATCCATCTGGTCGAAAGCATAAGTCGATTGTAATTACTCAGAAGCTCCTGGTCAAATTTCAACATCAAACAAGGCAATCTTCTATTCACTAACAACACCTCAGCATCATCTTCATAAACAACATGTAATACTACATTTTCATAGGCAGGATCTTTCTGATGATTATGCTGGTACCATAAGGATGTTTTGATATGAACCTCAACATTACCTGCCCACAACACTTCGTTAATTTTAATTCGAGCATCAAAAAAATCAGGACCGGCATCCAAATTTTGCTTACCAACATTAACTACCTCAATCTTATCTCCACAGGTTGAATATAGATTTTGATCTCTAAACAGCTTGTGCTTCCAAATAAATTGCAAAAATTCTTCAGTCATACAATAATATTTTTATCATAAGTGTGTGAATCTAAGAATTTATTGATAAAAAGACAACAAAAAAGCGACGTTTGTTATCACCGCCGCTTCACAATCATCATAGATACTTTTTACAATACCGATTTTTCTTTTAGAAGATCTTCCATTTCCAACTGTAACTCTTTTGCTTTTTGTCCAGCAACAATTGCAAAATCTTCGCTAACATCAGCAAAAATTACACCCCTTGAGGAGTTCACCAATAAGCCACACGACTGGTTCATGCCGTATCTTGCCACTTCCTGAAGGCTTCCTCCTTGTGCACCTACACCGGGAACCAACAAGAAATGATTAGGAGCAATTTTCCTGATATCCCCTAACATTTCTGCCTTTGTAGCACCAACCACATACATCATATTCTCTTTTGTACCCCATTCTTGGGATTTTTCCAGTACTTTTTCGAACAGCTTTTGCTCTCCTTCCTGGAAAAACTGAAGATCAAAAGCTCCTTTGTTAGATGTTAAAGCCAACAAGATTACCCATTTATCTTTGTACTCCAGAAATGGAGTTACCGAATCTTCACCCATATAAGGAGCAACTGTAATAGAATCGAAAGGCATATTTTCCAGAAATGCACTTGCGTACATTTTCGATGTATTCCCAATATCCCCTCTTTTTGCATCAGCAATTAAGAAAATATCAGGATAATTTTCTTTGATATAATTCACCGTTTTCTCCAGACTAATCCAACCTTGAGCCCCACGACACTCGTAAAAAGCAATGTTTGGCTTATAAGCCACAGTATATTCTGCTGTTGCATCAACAATTGCTTTATTAAACTCGAACACCGGATCCTCTAGACCTAAAAGGTGAGCAGGGATTTTTTTGATATCGCTATCCAAACCTACACAAAGGAAACTTTTCTTTTTCTTGATTTGTTCAAATAATGCCCTATAATTCATGTTGCTATTGGTTATTTACCAGTTAATACAAAAAAAGCAGTGGAAACACCACTGCCAAATATATTTACAAACCACTTTCTTTAAGTCGCTCTGCATTTTCTTCAATCTGAAGTTTGTCGATAATTTCCTGAACATCCCCGTCCATTACTGCCGACAAATTGTAAAGGGTTAGATTGATACGATGATCGGTTACACGACCCTGTGGGTAGTTATAAGTTCTAATTTTAGCCGAACGGTCACCTGTTGAAACCATCGTCTTGCGTTTTGATGAAATCTCATCCAAATATTTTTGATGCTCCATTGCATAAATACGCGAACGAAGTTCTACCATTGCTTTGGCAAGATTCTTCAACTGCGATTTCTGATCCTGACATGTTACTACAATTCCAGTTGGAATGTGAGTCAATCGAATTGCCGAGTAGGTTGTATTTACCGACTGACCACCAGGACCAGAAGAACAGTATGTATCCTTACGGATATCACTTTCTTTAACATCCACATCAAACTCTTCAGCTTCGGGCAATACAGCCACTGAAGCAGCGCTTGTATGAACCCGTCCCTGAGTTTCGGTTTGTGGAACACGTTGCACTCGGTGAACACCAGATTCATACTTCAGTACTCCATAAACTCCTTCTCCATTTACATTCATTACAATCTCCTTGTAACCTCCCGAAGTCCCTTCACTGAAGCTTGAAATCGAAACCCTCCATCCTTTCGACTCGCAATATTTGGTATACATTCTAGCTAAATCACCTGCAAAAATACTCGCCTCATCACCACCTGTTCCAGCTCTGATTTCGAGAATTGCATTTTTAGAATCTTCAGGATCAGCAGGAACCAATAACAATTTGATATTTTGTTCCATATCCGGCAACTTCACTTCCAAGTCTTCCAATTCCATTTTTGCCATTTCCCTCAACTCCTCATCAGATTCATTTGCAATGATATCTTTAGACTCTGCAATTGTGTCAACGGCATTTTTATATTCTTTCGCAGCTTCAGTAACTGCTTCCAATTCCTTATATTCTTTGCTAAGCTTAACAAAGCGTTTCATGTCTCCCATTACTTCAGGATCGGTAATCAATTGACCAACCTCATTAAATCTGATAAAGACACCCTCTAATTTATCCAGGATCAAATTATTGCTCATGCTTCTAAATTTTGGACAAAATTAGAAAAATAATACGACTTTAAGACTCAAGTAGGGAATTATAGGTTATTAATAACTTAAAATAGATCAAATTACTAAAATTCCAACCGAACAAAAAGCTTACCAAAATATTAACATTGAGTTTACTCAAGCTTAAATTATCATGGTTTTAAATTGAAAAAAATTTAATCTCCCTATTTACTTTTTAAAGATCAAAACCTAATTTTATTTACTAAGAAGAAGCAAAAATTTAAAAAACCTATTTACAAACCCAAATACCTTTTAACCAGAATAGTTTTTTTTAAAATTTTACATTTGCTAAAGAAGCAAATTGCAACTTCTAATTTTATCTGTAACAACATAATTTTGAATTTTATTATTCGATTAGTTATCACCACCTAATCTAATGCTTATGGTTAAAGTTAGAATACCCCGGAACGAAGATCAGTTATTGGGATTGTTAGGAAAAATTAATAAAAGACACGAACACAACAAGAAAAAGAGTCTTTTAAACGGAGCTGTTGACATGGATCGCCTAGTTGAAAAATCTAAAAAAATCAGAAAATTTAAAGATCTGGATTCAGAACCAAGTACTAAAAAACAATCTTTTGATCACACAAAAATTAACGATTTAAAGTTTATCTCAAGTGAAATTCGCAGTATCAGAAATTTACTTCTTGCTGTTTATCCTGACGAGCCCAAAGTGATTAAAGAATGGGGCTTCGAAATAAATGATTAAAAAAATGTGGCTGTCTTAAAAGTAGATTTATGTGTTGGTGAGTTGAGTATTTGAAAAATTTTACAGATACCTACCCTAATACAAAATCCTTTTGAGAGAGCCTCATTTTTTTTTATTTCGTGATTATCGATTAATAAACGAACTCACCAAATTCGCTCTTAATCGTTAGTTTCTTACCTTCGTATACTTCGCATCGGCCTACAATTTGAGCATCCACATTAAACTCTTTAGAAA
The DNA here is from genome assembly GCF_965230805.1 of Marinifilum sp. NCBI lineage: Bacteria > Pseudomonadati > Bacteroidota > Bacteroidia > Marinilabiliales > Marinifilaceae > Marinifilum > Marinifilum sp. The sequence goes on from NZ_OZ246019.1 coordinate 1,659,102, forward strand.
TGGCAATGATATCTTCTGCAATTTCTTGTGGAACATACAATTCAAATCGATGACCCATATTAAATACTTTATACATTTCGTCCCAGGCGGTTCCACTTTGCTCATGAATTAGTTTGAACAACGGTGGCACATCAAACATGTTATCCTTAATCACATGTAGATTCTCAACAAAGTTCATCACTTTTGTTTGCGCTCCACCCGAACAGTGAATCATACCATGAATTTGAGAACGATATTGATCTAAGATTTTCTTGACAATTGGTGCATAGGTTCTGGTTGCCGATAATACCAATTTTCCAGCATCGATATCAACTCCCTCAACCGAATCTGTTAATTTACACTTACCCGAATAAACCAAATCTGCGGGAACTGCATTATCGAAACTTTCGGGGTATTTTTCCGCCAGATATTTCGAGAAAACATCATGACGAGCAGATGTTAAGCCATTCGATCCCATTCCTCCGTTGTATTGGGTTTCGTAACTTGCCATGCCTGAAGATGAAAGCCCAACAATTACATCGCCAGCCTGAATTTTTTCATTGGTGATTACATCTTCACGCTTCATTCGGCAAGTAACAGTTGAATCAACGATAATGGTTCTAACCAAATCGCCCACATCAGCAGTTTCGCCTCCTGTTGAATAAATGTTTACACCTAGTTTGGCATACTCGGCAAGCAATTCTTCGGTTCCATTGATAATGGCTGAAATCACTTCTCCCGGAATGAGGTTCTTGTTTCTTCCAATGGTAGATGACAAAAGAATATTATCAACTGCCCCAACACAAAGTAAATCATCTATATTCATGATTAAGGCATCCTGAGCTATTCCTTTCCAAACAGAAAGATCTCCAGTTTCTTTCCAATACATGTAAGCCAGTGATGATTTGGTTCCAGCACCATCAGCATGCATGATATTGCAATATTCATCATCATTGGTTAGGTAATCGGCAATTACCTTGCAAAAGGCATTTGGAAACAGTCCTTTATCAAGATCTTTAATTGCACTGTGCACATCTTCTTTTGAAGCCGAAACTCCTCTAAGGCTATATCTTTCGTCTTTTCTCATGCTTGTTTAGAATAAAAGGTAAAAGTAAAATGGTAATCGATTGGGATTTTAATGCCTGGAATGAAAACATCCACAATGGTTTGTCAATCTTATACACAAATTACTCCTTCAATTTTTTTGCTTCGGCAAAGGTAATCTTTTTACCCTTATAGTATGCGATTACAAAGGCTTTAATTCCTTTCTTATTTATCTTTTGTGATTCGATTTTAGCTTCTTCGTAACTATCGTAAATTCCAGTGGTATATCTAAGTAATCCTTGATTTAGAGGAGCTTTAAAAACTACCTTAAAATTTTGAATTACTCCCGGAACGGTTCTTTCACTAAATGCACCAATCTGGACAGTATAAAACACGCCTTGCACTTTATTCAAATCCTTAATTAATGTATTTCCCAGCTGATTTGGTGAAGAACCTGGTTTTACTTTTGAGTTTGGGCCGGGCACATAATCAGTAGACAAGACCTTAAACTCCGTTCTTCGATTTAATTGATTTGCAATTTCTTTTTGCTTTGAAGTCAATTGCCATATATTTTTCTCACTAAGAACGGTTTCTTCAGCTAAAAAATCATATTCTTCTGATATCTCCTTGCTTACCACTCTTGGTTGCGATTCTCCGTAACCATGTGCCACCAAACGATCCCAATAAATGCCATTCTCAATTAAATAATCAACAACCGATTGTGCTCTTTTTTGAGAAAGGCCTTTGTTGGTTGATTCACTTCCCACAAAATCAGTATGCGATCCCAGTTCAATGGTAATTTTAGGGTTATCATTTAAAGTTTCCACTAATCCATTCAAAGCTTCTTTCGATTCTTCACGAAGGCTCCATTTTCCAAAGTCGTAGAATATGTTTGGCAGTTCAATTGGCTTTTCGATTGGCTTTAAACCGATCATCGATTTAAAATTTCTGCTTACCTGGATTCCAATGGTGCTTATCTGTTCTTTCCCATTCAAATATCCATCCTTCGATACCATTGCAATGTATTCCAAATCAGGTTTCAATTTAAAATGGAAATTACCCTGATCATCCGTTTTTGCATCAAGCTGTTCTCCATCCGTCGATACCAAATTAATACCAGCTCTTTTGATCGGTTCTTTGGATTCAGAATCTACAACCTGACCCAAAAAGGTGAACTGCAAAGGCACATAATCAAATCGGTATAGGTCATCGTTTCCTTTCTTGCGTGAAGAAGAAAACATGCCTTTCTCATTATTTGGTTGAAAATGAATGGCAAAATCATCAGCAGTTGAATTGATTGGGTATCTCATATTGTCAACCTCCCACATTCCACTTTCTTTTCTTTTTGCCATGTAAATATCCAATCCTCCCATGCCTCCATCTCGATCGGATGCAAAGTAAAGATTTCCGTTGTCACGGATATGAGGAAAAAGCTCATCCTTTTCAGAATTGATTGGTTTCCCCAAATTCTGAGGTTCTGTCCAGCCACTTCCACTTTTTTTGCTCATCCAGATGTCATTTCCTCCATAACCTCCTGGCATATCCGAAACGAAATACAGAATTGATCCATCAGCAGATATTGAAGGATGTCCTACAGATAAAGAATCCGGAACCAATTCCTGAAGAGCAACTCTTCCCCATTCTCCATTTTGCCTTTGCACGGCAAAAATCTTGGTCCCCTGATTATTTTTATTCACTTTTTGCGAAGAAGTAAAATAGAAAATATCACCTTCGGAAGTAAAACAAGCTGCACCTTCGTTCCATTCCGAATTAATGGTATCGCCAATTCCCAAAGGCTTGCTCCATTGATAAGTGTCGGTTAAGAACTTACGAGTTTTGGCTTTGCGCCCCTTCTTCTTTCTAGATTTACGAACCACCTCATTTGAATAGTGCGATTCCAGTATGTTAGAATAATACTCGCCAGTTACGCCATCTTTCTTAATTTTATCTTTCAGTTTTCGATTCGAGGTAAAAAAGATCACATTGGTATCTTGCCCCATATAAATAGGAGCAAAATCGCTGGCTAAAGAATTAAATTCTTTTAAAATCTCCACTTTATATCTACCTGGAAATTCTTCCCAATACGAAATTCTTTTTAATATTTTGGCTGCATCATCACTCTCTTCTACTTCCGGTTTTAAATCGATATATTCCCAGAAATTCTCTTCTGCCTCTTCCAGTCTGTAATTCTTTAACTCTGCATATCCCAGGTTTTTCACCGCATCAACAAAAGTATCCCTATTCATGATTGCCTTTCTGTACCAGGAAGCAGCTTTTTTTAATTGGTTGATTTCATCAAAACAATTGGCGTTCTTGAATGCAATTTCGGCTTTTCGATCCCTGTCTTTCTCCTTTTTATATGCCTTTTCATACATATTTTGTGCATGAAAATACCTTCCGGATTCCAACATTTTATTCCCCCGATTTATGTATGACTGAGAAGAACATGATATAAATAAGCCTATGGTGCAAAATAATCCTGCAAAAGAAAAAATTTTCATGAGATAGTATCTTCGATTATAGGGTATAAAAATAAATATTTTATCGACATGGTACATCCAAAAAGAAAAGGATGTCCATATAGATGAACATCCTTTTAAATAATATAATTGTGGGTTAGTTATTAAATAACAATTCTCGATATTTCGGTAATGGCCACATTTCATTATCAACCACAAGCTCCAGCTTATCAATATGGTAACGAACATCCTCAAGGAATGGACGAACTTTCTGATCGTAAGCGAAAGCCATTTTATGTCCATCTTCAATCACGTTACACTCTTTTCGAGCCTCAACCATGCCTTTTACTTTAGCCTTAATGGAAGAGATATGTCCGGAAATTTCTTTGATCAATTCTTTTCTGGCTCCAGCCAATTCCTGAAATTCTTCCTCTGAGAAAATGTCTCTTAATCCCTGAACATTCTGGATTAGTTTGGTTTGATAAGCAACAGCAGTTGGAACAATGTGATTAATCGCTAAATCACCCAATACACGTGCTTCGATCTGAATTTTCATGGTGAACTTTTCCATTTCAACCTCAACCCGAGCTTCCAATTCTTTCTCTGTCATTACACCACTTTCCACCAAAGATCTTTTCGCTGGCGCATCAAGGTATTTCGAAAGAGATTCAGGTACACTGGTAATATTAGTTAAACCTCGTTTTTTAGCTTCGATCACCCAAGCTCCTGAGTAACCATCACCGTTAAAACGGATGGGTTCCGATTCAATAATCATTTTCTTAAGCATCTGAAAAATGGCTTCGTCCCTCTTGATTCCTTCGGCTACCAATCGATCTACTGCAGCTTTAAAATCTTTCAGCTGAACAGCCATTGCAGCATTTAATGCAGTCATTGCAGCAGCATTGTTTGCAGAAGAACCAACCGCACGGAATTCAAAACGATTTCCTGTAAAGGCAAAAGGAGATGTACGGTTGCGATCGGTATTATCCAAAATAATTTCGGGAATACGACCAATACCTAACTTTAAAGCTGTTTTTTCGTCTGGGGTCATTTTCTTATCACCAACTTCTTCTACAATTTTCTTCAACATCTTAGACACTTCGTCACCCAAGAATACAGAAACAATTGATGGAGGTGCTTCGTTAGCTCCTAATCTGTGACTATTCGATGCGGTTAAAATTGATGCACGAAGAAGATCCTGATTCTTATAAACAGCCATTAATGTATTTACAACAAAAGTAAGGAACTGCATATTTCCTTTCGGATTTTTACCCGGAGCCATTAAAACAACACCAGTATCTGTGCTTAAAGACCAGTTGTTGTGCTTCCCTGATCCGTTAACCCCTGCATATGGCTTTTCGTGGAATAAAACACGGAACTTATGTCGACGAGCGATTCTTTTCATTACATCCATAACCAATTGATTATGGTCATTTGCCAAGTTGGCTTCTTCGAAAATAGGAGCCAGCTCGAATTGAGAAGGAGCAACCTCGTTGTGACGAGTCTTAACCGGAACTCCTAACTTATGACATTCCAATTCTAAATCAATCATGAATTTAGACACACGCTCTGGAATAGATCCAAAATAATGATCATCCAACTGCTGATCTTTAGACGATGAGTGTCCCATAAGTGTACGACCCGTTAACGCAAGATCCGGACGAGCTTGATACAATGCTTCATCGATCAAGAAATATTCCTGTTCCCAACCTAAATTGGCATTTACTTTTGTTACGTTCTTATCGAAATACTGGCAAACATCAACAGCAGCCTCATCAACAGCAGCCAAGGCTTTTAATAAAGGGGTTTTATAGTCAAGAGCCTCTCCTGTATAGGAAATAAATACAGTTGGAATACATAGAGTTGTTCCGATGATAAATGCTGGTGAGGAAACATCCCAGGCCGTATAACCACGAGCTTCAAAAGTCTGGCGAATCCCACCTGATGGGAAAGATGATGCATCCGGCTCTTGCTGAGCTAACAATTCACCTGAAAAATTTTCAATCATATTACCACCATCACCATAATCGATAAATCCATCGTGTTTTTCGGCAGTACCATCTGTTAAAGGCTGAAACCAGTGGGTGTAATGCGTAGCTCCTTTTTCAATTGCCCAGGATTTCATCCCCAAAGCAATACCGTCTGACATTTTTCGATCGATAGATCCTCCCTTTTGGTTAGCAATCATTACTGCTTTAAAAGCATCTTTTGACAGATACTTTCGCATTGATTCTACATTAAAAACTAAATCACCATAGTAGTCTGTAACCTTATTAGAAGGCAACGATACCGATTTTGGCTGTCTAGTTAGCAATTCATTCAACGCTTGAAATCTAATGGTGGTCATAAACTTTAGAATTTTAGTTAATTGTTTATAATCTTCAATTATTTAGGGGTCTTCAGCAAAAAAAACAGACTTTTTGCTTAACACCCCCCTTCCTACACAATACAAAAGTGAGAAAAAAAATAAACTCTACAAAACCATATGCAACTTTTAATGGGGTACTGTTGTAAAAATTGATAAATTTTATAGAAACACCCCCATTTTTTATCAATTGTGACAATATTTTTAAGCTTTTTTTAAACAAAAACTGTTTTTTTTATCATTTCCTTGGAATTTTTGGTGCTTTTTTCTCAATCACATCTTTTACGTCCTTTTTAGAATTGATTAAACGATAAAACTCTTCAATATATCCAATCATTTTAATTCTATTGGGTTGGTTTAAGTATTCACATTGATTAAGAACTTTAAGAAATAATGGTTTAAGCTCCTTAAAATTCGCAAATGCCTTTTGCAATTCTTCGGAACTCCATTTCATTCCTTTATACAATCTTTTGTATTTGGCATTGGGAGATATTTTTGGAGACAAGGTAAAATAAGAGTGGTTTATAATGGCCGACCAATCAAAATCAAAAGGAACAGCTACAGGGATACTATGCTCACTTACCGACATGACATCTATATTGTGCAATCTCCCAACATCCCAATCTGCGTTTCCAATCATCAATTGAAACAAAGAAAGCATTACCATGTTGTTGCGCATTATTTCATATTGCTTTATATTTTTGAAATTCATTATTTGCTTGCCATTGCGTGTGGCAACATCATCCTTATCTTCAAGAAAAAAACCAAACCTGGTTAAGGTATCAGATGCATTGGTATCAATAAAGGAAACCTGTGCCAATCGCACTCGATAGCTATGTGCGGAAACAAGGTTATACATCTTGTAAATCAGATATTCTTCAATTGTATGCTGCTCATAGCCATCGATAAAAGACTGGCAATGACTTACATATTTTAACTTTGATTGTCCTTCGAACTCGGTTTCTTTAGCGTCTTTTACCGGAATTTTAAAGCGTAATGGTGGGAAATTGCAATTTTGCTTTCTGCGACGAAAATTACCTCTTGTCTTTACTTTAAGGCTAAATTGATCCAACTCTCCTTTTGCATTCAGTATTTTCAACTCACTTTGATGATAGCTTCTTTTTTCGGCTATATCATTAATCAATGCAGCCAAATCGGTTTTTAATTCAATTTTTAGTAGATCTTCATTTTTAAATAAAGGAAGGTTGAGTAAGCTATCTCTAATCTCCACTGTAGTGGGATTTGCCAATGTATTGCCAACAATACCAACCAGAATGAATAATAATAAAATTTTAAATTGGCCTCTTTTTTTGATTTTTCCAGTCTCCATTTTAAAGCTATTTTTATTCTATTATTTCTTTTAATCCATCAACAAAAATGCGGTAATACTTATCATTCTCGATAAGCAACACTTGCGATTTTATGTTTTTAAATCCCATGGGAACATTAACCGCAACCAATTTTCCATTTTTTAAAAATCTAATCGCTTCTACTTCGGTATGACCAAAAAATATCCTATTCACATCGTAATAGCTCAGAATCTTCTCAAGCTCATCATCAGTAATTATTGAATAATTCCTTGTTTTCATTAAGTATCCGCGATACCAAAGAGGATTCCCCGGAAAATATACCTCTCTCATTACTTCTGCCTGTGATTTTCCCTGATCAGACCTCAGACTCTTTCTAATCCCTTCATTAATATCCATTAATGACAATTCCTTTTCGATCATTTTAGGCGAAATACCCGCATGTACAAACAATAAATCATTAATCTGAACTGTTGTGCTGAGTGATCTTAGCCATTTACCTAACTCGGTATCCTCCTTAAAAAAGCGCGAATAATTTATCATCAAACGCTTACACATTTTCTTATACTTTGGAGCAATATATCTGGTATCATTCATTAACACCATGATTTCATGATTCCCCAATAAGAAATGAACTCTACCTTTTTTCGCTTTCGCTTGATGCTGTAATTTCTTAATCAAATACAGGCTTTCTGTAACCTTATCTCCTCTGTCAAAAACATCACCTATAAACACAATATGTCCATTTCCCCAAGACCAATTCAATTCATGATCAATGGCTCCGGCTGCTTTTAATAAGTCAGTCATTATACCATACTGACCATGTACATCACCAATAAGCAAAACTTTCTCCACGCCATTATACTCGGCCTTTTGAATGGGATAATCTCCTTTTCTTAACCAGTATTTGTTCTTATCTCCTTTAAAGCCTTTTATTAAAGCAGAATCGGTCTTAACTTTTACTCTCTTCTCTTTAATTCCTATTGAATTTCCTTCATGCAAATGTTCGACATACCACATTTTAACTTCCTTGGAATCGATCCAGAAAAAATGTGGCCCATCAATATAATCTGGTAAATTGATATCATTAATATTACCCCTAAACACTTTATCATACTTAGAGAATGTGCCTGAACTTAAGCTTTTCTTTTGGGCATTAAGTGGACACAAAACGCAAATACATAATAAAAGCAATAAATATTTTACATACTGATTTAAATTCATAAAATCTTTCTTTTTGTATCATTCCGAATAGCATTATCCAATAGCTTGCTTTAAATAAAAAGAACTAAACAAGAATTTTATTGGAAATGGCACATCCTGAATATTCGTAAGCAAAACACCATTTGCCGGAAATCGAACAAATGATGAACCTGCATGAAGTTAGTAAAAAAACTCATAGAAGAGCCCAAAGTTATTTTGCAAGCAGGGAAAAATAAGCTTTTAAACCACATGCCTTTTAAATGGAGGTGTTATTTTTTGATCAACAACAAGCTGCGAGAGCTTCGTCACGACAAAAAAAGCACAACAACAAGTTGCGAGAAACAAATTTGCCTCATTTTTTCCTTCTCGCAAGTTGCGAGAGCAAAACCACGACAAAAAATCGACAACAACAAGTAGCGAGAAGCAAATCGGGCTCATTTTTTCCTTCTCGCAGCTTGCAAGAGCAAAATCACGACACAGAATTGACAACAACAGCTTGTTGTTGCACTTTTTGTATGCCAAAAATGCAATCGCAGACTGTTGTTGTGTTCTTTGATTTTTAAAAATTGTCTTTACAAGCGGTATCAAAAAAACAGGAGTCCTTTCGAACTCCTGTTGCACTACTACTACTACTACTACAATGTACCTGAATTAATATCCAGGGTTTTGGATTATCAAACCTCCACTATTGTCAACCTCACTTTGAGGAAGAGGGAAGAATAAATGCTTTGGTAAGTTTAAATTTGTTGCTTTGTAAACAGGATTACCTGAATCTGATACCGTGTAAGTTCCATCATCATTACGAGTCAATGAAGCTTTTACCTTATAGCCATCAACTTTTAACACTTGTTCTAAGCGACCAGTTCTAACCAAATCGTGGAATCTGTGGCCTTCACCACATAGCTCAACACGTCTTTCGTGATAAATTGCATTTAATAAGTCAGCCCCTGATGCAGTAACATCAGGCAAAATTGCCGCATTTCCTTGTCTAGCTCTTTCTCGCACTTTATTCAAATAAGTTCTGGCATCACCTTCAGCATTCGTGTGGTAACAAGCTTCGGCATATAATAAATAAATATCCGACAAACGAATAATTCTTTCATTGATAGGTGAATTTCTAAAGTTGCCAAGTGCTTTATAATCTTCTTTAGACAAATAATGCTTATAGTTACTAAAACTGGTAAGGTCTTCTGCAACAGCACCAGGTGTTTCTCCTTCCAATATCCACTGATCAGCAAACTGTAATGAATTGATTAAAGAAGCATCACGTCTTGGATCATCATCTTCGAATGCAAGATACAAATCGTAGGTTGCTTGATAGCGCCCATAAGGATCAGCTCCTCCTAACCATGGCATATTTAGGAATGTTGTAAAGTTTCCATTATTGGTAAATGCGCCATCATCTTTAGGGGAGTCATAAAATTGCACTTCAAAAACAGACTCTTCATTGTTCTCTTCTGCCTCAGTAAACAAATCATGGTAATTCCCGGTAAAAAGATCATATTCTCCTAGAGAAAATAAATCTTCAGCATACGTTTTAGCTTCCGCCCATTTATCTTCATTGTAGAAATCCTGAGCCGAATAGCCCGAACTAGCCTGTGACACGCATACTTTTACCAACATTGCAAGAGTTGCACCTTTTGTTGCTCTGCCTATTTCATTTGAATCAAAATAGGTTGATTTTAATGGCAATACTTCAACCGCATCTTTTAAGTCAGTCTCTATCTGATTATAAATTTCTTTTGCTGTAGCTCTTGTTTTATTTAATTCGTCTCCTAACAAAGGAGTTGTAACAAGAGGAACTCCTCCAAAATTTTTAACCAAATCATAATAGTAATAAGCTCTCATAAATTTAGCTTCCGCTACCACTCTTTTTTGCAAGTTTTTATCCTCAACACCTGCAATATCTTGCCCTTCAACATTTGCTATAAGTTGATTGGCGATCAATATTCCACGATAATTGTATCTGTAGTTATATCTGAACAAGAAAGCTGTAGCATCAAAAGAGTATTCTCTCATTTTCAAGTCTTCTCTATCAACAGCGTCATCTGTCGTTGAGTTACCAAAGGTAGTACGTCCCCAATTGTAATGGTATTCCCATAAAGGAGCATAGCATGCATTAACAGCTTTAATCAATTCTGCATCGTTAGAATAAAAACTTCCAGCTGTTTGTTCCCCGATTTTTACGGTATCAAGAAACTCCTCATCACAGGCTGTCATCGAAAAAACAACAAGTCCTGCTATTAATATATTTCTTAAATTTTTCATCTTCATCAATTATTAGAAAGTTAGATTAGCACCAATTGAGAAAATCCTTGCTTGTGGATATGTACCATAATCGATACCTTGTGTTAATGAAGGACTAGTTGAACTAGAAGCACCAATTTCAGGATCTAAACCAGAGTAATCAGTAATTGTAAATACATTTTGACCAGAGAAATAAACTCTTACATTATTTAACCAAGGAGCAACATCTCTAAATGTATAACCAATCTGAATGTTCTTTAATCTTAGGTATGAACCATCTTCAATATAAAAATCAGACGCTCTTAAGTTTCTCTCTACAGTAGATGCATTTAATCCGAACATTGTATTAGATCCATTCTGAGGAGTCCAGTGATTTTTATAATCTTCAGCTAAAGCGAATCGTTTAATATCAGCGTAGTTATAATATTTAAATCCGTTGAAGATTTCGTTTCCTGTAACACCTTGGAAGAACATGCTCATATCCCAGTTCTTGTAGTTTAAATCGATGTTAACACCATAGAATAAGTCTGGATTTGGATCTCCAATCTGTACTCTATCATCACCGTTAATTACACCATCAGGAGCTTCAAGAACACCATCATTATCCTTATCAGTCCACTGATCTTTAAATCTGAAGTCACCTGCTCCAACTGGCTCTCCTGATTGAGCACTAGAAGCAACTTCAGCGTCAGTTTGAAATACTCCATCAACTTCATAACCATAGAAAGCACCAATTGGGAATCCCTCAGCAGTTCTTGTTGTATTACCAACTAGACTTACATTACCGGCCCAAATCGGAGCACCTCCACCTAAACTTGTTACCTCATTATCAACATGTGAAGCATTTACATTAACAGTAAATTTCAGATCTTCACCAATTTTCCCATGATAACCAAGGTTTAACTCAAAACCTTTGTTTTCAACAGTACCTGCATTTACGAATGGACTTCCATCATAACCTGCATACTCAGGAATTGGAACTCTAACCAACATATCCTTGGTTTCTTTCTTAAAGTAATCCGCAGAGAAAGTAATCTTATCATTCATAAAGGCTAAATCAAGACCAAAATTGGTTGATTCCACAGTTTCCCATTGTACTTTGGTATTTGCCATTTTTACAGGAGCAGCTCCAGCATATTCTCTACCATTGGCATAGTCCTTTCCTGCAAATACGTAACTATATTCCACTCTTGAATCACCGGTTTGAACGGTAGATGCAAATGTATAAGGATCAATCTTAGCATTACCAACACGTCCCCATCCGGCACGTACTTTAATTCTATTTACGATTTCTTCAGGAAGAAAATCCATGAATTTCTCACTTCTTAATTTCCACCCCAATGACATAGATGGGAAATTTCCGAATCGCTTATCTGGACCAAATACAGAAGACCCATCTCGTCTAAACGAGGCCGTTAAATAATATTTCTCAGCATAATTGTAATTTACACGAGCAAGGTAGGAATACATTGTAGTTTCTTGTCCTGAATTAGATGCAAGTGTACTTTCGATATCAGTTGAAGCATTTATATACTGTAACTCCTCGTTATCATTAGGAATATTATTCCTAGAAACATTAATATAATCTGATTCATTTTTTTCTGCAGTAAAACCTCCTAGCACATTAAAGCTATGATCATCTACATCAAAAGTATAATTAATGGTATTTTCTGTCAGATATCCATTAAAATCAGAGGTTCCTCGTGTAATTTTATTTACAGCATTAATTTCCTGGCCATAGTCAAATGCAGGCAAATAAGTTTTACTCTTCGATCTTGAAATGTTTAAACTTACTGCTGATTTAATGAATAAATTTTTAATCGGCTCGAACTGCAAATATGAATTAGCAAGAATTAACAATGCTTTTCTTTCTCTAACATCTCTGTTTAGCTGAGCAACTGGGTTACCTAAATCCGAATAGGGTGTTGAAGCATACTCTCCTGATTCCTGATAAACAGGTGTTAAAGGATCATTTCTTTGAGCTAAAGTAAGAATCCCGTTGATTGCATTACCAGTAACCTGATGATTGGTGGTGTGTGAAAGCGAAACATTAACTCCAGCCTTCCATTTAGGACTTAAAGTATAATTGTTATTCAAACGCGCATTGATTCTTTCGTATTTAGAATTCAAAACAATCCCTTCATTCTGAAAATACCCAGCACTAAACAAATTATTGTTTTCAGCATTCCCTTTAGAAATAGTTGCATTCGCTTTATAGATTTTACCCACACGAGTAACTTCATCAAACCAATCTGTTGTTCTATTTACATCATCAGAAGGTGATTTTAATTCTAGAGGATGATAAGCTGTTGAACCTGTAAAATTAGCAGCATTTGTTTGCGCTGTATTATAAGTTTCTAACCAATCTTTAGAATTCATTAGGTCTGGCTCTGTCCAAGCTTTTTGAATACCCGACATCAATTCAACTTGTACTTTAACATCTTCAGAGTTACCAATTTTTGTTGTAATCAATACAACACCATTCGCACCACGTGAACCATAAATTGCAGTTGCAGATGCATCTTTCAACACTTCAAGACTCTTAAAGTCACTTGGATTCAAGTGTGAAATATCATCCAATAGTATTCCATCAACAACATATAGTGGCGATGAATTATTCACTGTTCCAGTACCACGCACTCTTACAGACAAACCAGCTCCAGGCGCTCCTGAAGTTTGAGTTACCATTACACCTGCTGCTCTACCCTGCAATAGCGCTGCTGCATTTGACACAGGTTGATCTTCCAAAGCCTTTGCATTTACACTAGCTACCGAACCTGTTATATCACTTTTTTTCTGAACACCATAACCAACAACTACAACTTCATCCATTGCAAAATTATCAGTTTCCAGTGCTACATTAATTTCCGTTTGAGTACCAACAGCTATCTCAAACGTTTTCATTCCTATATACGAAAATACCAAAATGGCATTCGATTTAACACTGATCTGATATTTTCCATCAAAATCAGTTGTTGTTCCGTTGGTTGTTCCTTTTTCTACAACCGAAACACCCGGGATAGACCCCCCGTTTTCTGCATCGGTAACTATACCTTTAACCAACACATCCTGCGCCCAGGATACCTGCCAGCCAAGCAGCATAATTAACGCCAAGCATGCAATTTTTCTCATAGTGTTAAAATTTAGATTAGTAAAATTATTTTAGAGTTATCATCTGCTTACTCCAATACCTTGACGGCTTGGCAGTATTACCTTACCATCTTTAACCGTAACCCCTTTAAAAGGATCATTAGAGATTAATAAGTTTCCATCCAAATCCGCCCAATCTACCATTGGTGAAAGTTGAGCGGCAGCACTAAGTCCGCACGAAGTTTCTGTCATACAACCAATCATCACTTTCATACCCAAGGCTCTGGCTACATTCAGCATTTTATGAGCCTCGCGCATTCCGGTGCATTTCATCAGTTTGATATTGATTCCGGAATAAGCTCCTTTTAATTTGGGAACGTCTGCCAAACGCTGAACCCCTTCGTCGGCAATTGTTGGAAGCGGACTATGTTGCGTTAGCCAAGCCATAGTATCCAAATCATATTTGTCCATTGGTTGCTCTACAAACACAACACCCTGTTCTTTTAACCAATGAATTTTATCTAAAGCCTCCTGCCTGTCTTTCCACCCCTGATTTACATCTACACACAAAGGAACATCGGTAACCTTTCTAATTGTGTTAATCATTTCCTCATCGTTTCCTCGTCCAATTTTTACTTTAAGCATTTTATATGGAGAGGCTTCTTTAACCTTTTCGGTCACCACATTTGGCTTATCAATACCAATGGTAAAAGTGGTTATCGGTGTATCTTCCTGATTATACCCCCAGATTTTAAACCAAGGTTTATTTACAATCTTTCCAATCAAATCATGTAATGCAATATCTACCGATGCTTTTGCTGCACAATTTCCATCGGCAAATCGATCAACGTAGGATAAAATTTCGTTTAAACGAAATGGATCAGTAAATTGATTGAGCCTTAAACCACTTAAAAACTTTGTAGCTGTCTCATGAGACTCGCCCAAATACGGAGGCATAGAAGCTTCACCATATCCAACAAATCCGCCCCACTCGATCTTGACCAACATTACAGGTGTGGTAGTTCTGGAAAATGATGCAATGGTAAATACATGTTTTAACTGCAAGTTGTATGGCTCGAAACTCAACTTTAAACCTAAACCTGAATAATTTGATTCCGCTCCTTCTTTACCACTATTACATGTATTAAACAAAGGAAGTAAGCAGGCTCCTCCGGCAAGTAATCCCCCACTTCCAATAAATTTTCTTCTATCCAACTTCATTTCTATTTCAATCTTAATACCACGGATGCTCCGAAACTTTTACAATTCCTTCATCCCCAATTCTGTTAAGAACTCTGCGACCACCCAAACATGTAAGCGTTCGGTAGTTGCTATAATTTTTTGCTACAGGATCAAAACTGTTTATTCTAACTCTACCCGAGGAATGAATAAATTCTCCATCCTCAATATACATCCCTACATGAGTAACTTTCTGTTTTTTATTTTCTGTAGCTTCTCTACCAAAAAACACCAAATCTCCTTCTAATAAATCTTTAACCCCTTGTTCAGGAGATATGGTGTCACCATGAAGAAATTGCAATGAAGCATCACGAGCCAATATTATTCCGTTCATAAAATACACGGATTTTACAAACCCACTGCAATCAACAGCTTTCGAAGATGTTCCTCCCCACAAATAGGGTCTTCCCATAAATTCTTTGGCGAATTGAGTAAGCATTGATGGGTCTGTAATTTCTTTTGATTTCCATATATCAAAATCAATACAATCAGACTTATTTAATCTGATTTCTCTTTTATCCGGAAGACTTAACAACCAATACTTTAAACCTTCACTCTTTACTTCCAATATTGATCCTCCAACAATGTCCGTTATTGCTTCCCGACCTTTTTCATCTTTCGCTACTTTAAAATGCGGCAGAAAAATCACTCTTCTGGCTTTTCTCCAATCCTTCATTTCGTCCTTACTTCGTAAATTCAATGCAGCATTATCCACCCAAGCAATGTATCTGTCAGGTGTTTGAATTTGATACCAAGAATTCCTTGTATTTAAGATCTTAACAGGAGTTCCCATAATGGCTTGTGAAACAAGTTCGGCCGAATGTTTCGGTTGAGATCTTAGATTCGCAACACTTAAATTGATCAACCCCCAAACCTTTTCTCCCATTTTTTTCTCTGGTAGTAAAACCAAACTATCTTCCAAATGAACACTCAAGCCTTCCAGAGAGGAAATCAAGGCTAACTTAGCTTCATGCAAAGATGTTTCTCCATTAACTATTAAATTACCATTGCTACTCATTGTAAAACTTGTAGTATAAATTGCCTCCCTAGCGTCAGGTGCAAATTCTTCACCTATTTCCTGTGATATTTGCTCTGCTTTCTGCAATACTTTTTTGTTATCACAACAAGCAAATACAATGAAAGACATCAATATGTAATAAGTACATCTCATTTTCATTTTCAATAAATTGGTATTACATCTTACATGATCCTCAAAAATAAAACAGATCCATTAATTAAGTGGACAAGCCATACATGTTTAAAAACACATATTTATAATACCAGTAAACATCTTTCGAAGTAATCTACAGATCTTACTGATTAATTATAAAGTACTACATTACTTTTCTCACCTAGAAAATGTCCTCTATTCACCGCACAAACATGGTATTCACCAACAATTTGACCTCTCCCCAAGCTTACTTGCGACAAACTTGTAGTACAAAATACTTTTTCTGTTTTTCCTGATTTTAAATAAACCACGTAGTATTTTGCATTTTCAATTTTTGTCCACTTCAACATTTTTCCATCCAGCCTTAATTTTGGCCTTTTGGGAATATCGCCATCGTATAAAGTATTTTGCAGATTTAATGCAGGAGAATCATACACCCTACTGGTTAAAGTTTCATTTATTCCTAACTTGTTTTCCACAAAACTTTTCGATGAAAAAAACATGCTACCATCAATGTTTTTAAGTTTGCGATTCAGATTTATCTGACGAATAATCTCATCCGCATTGTGCCAAGCTTTAATACTTGATTTAGGGTTTAAGCGATATGCTCCTTGACCTATGTAGCATGGCTTACCATACGAATTCTTATTCCACCACTTGGCTATCACTCTGTAATTGGCTACTTTTTTACCTATGTGCCAATAAATCTGAGGAGCCACATAATCAATCCAATCCTCCTTCAACCACAACAAAACATCGGCATACAAATCATCATAATTGGTTTGACCCGCTTGAGTTCCGGATCCTGATTTGTCAACACTTTTGTTTCTCCAAACACCAAATGGAGAAATCCCGAAAGGCATCCATGGTTTTATTGATTTAATGGTATCATTAATTTGCTTGATTACCTGATTTACATTTTCACGTCTCCAATCGTCAATTTGGTTCGGATAAAACTCTCCTCCATATATGGCAAAGCTTTCGGAATCAGGAAAAACCTCATCCTTTATCTTATATGGGTAGAAATAATCGTCGAAATGAATGGCATCAATATCATACCTTCGAACCACATCACCTACAATTTTCGACACGTAATCTCTGGTTTCCGGTAGTCCGGGATTAAAGTACTTGTGCTTTCCATAGACAAGAAACAATTCCGGTTGTTTATTGGTAATATGATTCGCATCTGTTTTTGTTTGCTTGTATAAAAACACAGCTCGGTAAGGATTCATCCAGGCATGCAATTCCATCGCTCTCTTATGGCACTCTTCTATAGCAAACTGGAAAGGATCGTAAACAGGCGAAGGAGCTTTCCCTTGTTCGCCCGTGAGCCACTGCGACCATGGTTCGTAAGGCGAATGGTAAAAGGCATCAGTAGCTGGTCGAATCTGGAATATTATTGTATTCATTCCATTCTTTTTGTGCTGATCCAAATGTGCAATCAATTCTTTCTTTTGCTCCTCAACACTTAAGCCAGATTTCGATGGCCAATCAATATTATCAACCGTTGCGATCCAAACTGCACGCATTTCTCTTTTAGGAGATTTCCTCTTTGCAAATGCTCCAAAAGTGAATAAGAAAAGTAATACTATTGCTATCAGTTTTTTCATACTATTCATTGCTAACTTTTGTATTGTATGACCAATTGCTTAAATACAGGTTTCCACCTTTCTACTCCCATTCTATGCATCATATCCAATTGATGCAAAAATTCCCTTCTTCTCGTTTCACTCAGATTTACACCTTCCAATTTGTCATTAATTATTCCGGAGGCCACTGCATGTTCAACTCTTTCAATTAAATGACTTAACTTGTCGTTTTGCTTATATTTTAAATCGCAAGCGAAAAAAAAATTGCATGATGCCAATGATTTAATAGTGACTTACGAGCTTTATCATCATAGTAATTTTATTAATATGTCATACATCTTACAAAAATAAAAAATTTATTAGTTTTGCAATAAAAAAAAGTAACAAACAACATTTTAAATTGCTAAAACACTTATCGAAACGATGAAAACAAATCACAAAATGACACGAACATCCAGAACACTAACATTCACAATTTCAGCATTTATAATTGCTTTACGGCTTTTCCCTTTAGAATCAAATGCCCAGATGGTAGAAAGTGGTATAGATGTACTTCAAAAATCCAATTTTGATATTTTATCGGGTAAAAAAATTGGTGTTATCACTAATCCCACAGGGGTGAATCAAAAACTTGTATCGAGCATCGATTTGCTCCACGAAGCTCCAAATGTTGAAGTGAAGGCTTTGTACAGTCCGGAACATGGAATTAGGGGAGATCATGCTGCTGGTGCAAAAGTTGGCACCTATACTGATAAGAAAACCGGATTAACCGTTTATTCTCTTTACGGAAAAAATAAAAAACCTAACTCTAAAATGCTAAAAGGATTGGATGCCTTGGTTTACGATATCCAAGACATTGGAGTAAGATCTTACACTTATATCAGCACCATGGGATTGGCAATGGAAGCTTGTCTGGAAAACGATATTGAATTCATTGTTCTGGATCGCCCTAACCCAATTGGTGGATTAAAAGTTGAAGGCGGATTGGTTGAACCTGATTATATTTCTTTTGTTAGCCAATTTCCCATACCCTATGTTTATGGTTTAACTTGCGGAGAGCTTGCCAATTATTTAAACGAAGAGGGCATGCTAAAGAATGGCAAGAAATGCAAACTCACTGTTGTAGAAATGAATGGTTGGAAACGAGACATGGTTTTTGCCGAAACAGGTTTGCCATGGGTTCCAACATCTCCTCACATTCCAAATTCGAATACCGCAATTTATTATGCCATTTCAGGCATATTGGGTGAGCTTTATACTATATCGATAGGCGTGGGTTACACTCAGCCTTTTGAACTATTTGCTGCCGAATGGATTGATGCCGACAAGCTAGCATATAACTTAAATGGACTGTCGCTAGTCGGAGTCATTTTTCGTCCTGTTCATTACAAGCCATATTATTCGGTTGGCAAAGACAAAATGATACATGGTGTACAATTGCATTTTACCGATGTGAAAAAAGCCAATCTATCCTTGGTACAATTCTATGTTTTACAAGAATTGCATAAACTATATCCCAACAAAAATGTGTTTGAAATGTGCAATAAATCCCGCCTAAACATGTTCGATAAAGTTTGTGGTGACAAAAAAATTAGAGATCAATTCTCTGAAAACTTCTTGGTGAAGGACATTGAAGATTTGTGGAATAAACCAGCAATAGATTTTAAAGAAAAATCAAAAAAATATTACTTGTATTGAGCTTATGCGTACCGATTATTATCTCGGAATACAAGTAAAGAATAACTAACGTGAGTTCGACGTAAAATTCGTTCACAGTTTGATCTGATTTTGAGTAGAAATATTCTCAAAGTACAATCTTAAAAAGCGAACAGGAATGTACTGCAAACCTTTGGCTTATTTGATAATGTTGGTATACACAAAGCAAACAAACTCCCTTTGACTTTTGTATTCTCTCATAATCTTAAATCATTTTATTGGATTGCAAGCAATTTCTCCAGAGTCGGTATCCGGCATCATTTAAATGAAGTCCGTCATAGGTATATGCCTTTATAAGATCATAAGAATAGGTAGAAAAAGAAGGATATAAATCCACGAAAGTGACATTTTCTTGTATACTCATAGTTTTCAACAAGCTGTTAATATCTCTAATTTTTAAAGAATCAAATACATTACTTGCATACATTTCAAAATTAACCGGCAATAATGACTGCATAACCAACTTGCCAGTGGTTTCATTCTTTACTTGGGCAATCAGTTTCGAAAAGTTGTTAATAATTGCTCGTGGTTCGATACCATCTCCCAAGTCATTGATGCCCATCATTAAAAATATCTGATCAGGGTTTTCATCCAATACTTCAGGCAGTCGCATCAGTATCTCATTCGATTTTTCTCCCGGAATACCATGGTTGCTGATTTCATGATCGGGATAGAAATCTTCCCATCGTCCTGCGTATGTTAAACTATCCCCTAAAAATGCGATTTTCATGATCTTAATTTAAGTTTCTTTTTAAACGATAAAAAAGAGCGCTAAATAATCATACAATTACCTAACGCTCTCTTTAATTAATTTCTATTTTTTCTTTATCCCATATTGAGGATCAATCTTAATGAGTTTAACCATTATAAAACTTGGAATGGTACACAGGATTACCCAAATAAAGAAATGTTGATATCCTATCATTTCCTGAATCCATCCGGAAATCATACCTGGCACCATCATTCCCAAAGCCATTAAACCAGTACAAAATGCAAAGTGAGCAGTTTTGTGTTTTCCTTCCGATACATAAATTTGGTACAACATGTAAGCCGTGAAACCAAATCCATAACCAAATTGCTCAACTGCTACCGATGCACAAACCAAAACAAATGATTCCGGCAATGCATATGATAGGTACACATATACTAAATTGGGAAGGTTGATGGCAATTACCATTGGCCACAACCAATATTTCAAACCTTTTCTCGATGCTGCATATCCACCAAGAATTCCTCCTATGGTTAGGAACAAAACTCCAATGGTTCCATAAACAATCCCCACATCGCTGGTTGACAAACCTAAACCACCAAGTTCTCTTCCATCTAACAAGAAAGGTGAAGCCATTTTAACCAACTGAGATTCCCCCAATCGATAGCTTAGTAGCACTCCCAAAATCAGCAAGATGTCTTTTTTGAAAAAGAATGTTTTGAATGTCTCTGCAAAATCTGAGAAGACTCCTGAAAAACTCTTTATTTCTCTGTCTTCATCTTCCTTGGGATGTGGCAAAGCAAACTTGTGATAGAATGTAAACAATAGGAACAAACCAGCCAAAATCACAAAAATCATCGACCATGCCATTGGAATATTACCTCCTTTTCCAAACAGGTTTGTAGTCTCGAAAACCCCTGCTAAATAAACCAAAGCTCCCTGACCTGTAATCATAGCCAATCGGTAAAAGGTACTTCTAATTCCAATAAAATAGGCCTGTTGACTATCGTCTATTCCATACATGTAAAAACCATCAGCTGCAATATCGTGAGTAGCAGAACTAAATGCCAACAACCAGAAAAAAGCCAGTGACGACTGAAAAAAGAGTGTTGTAGGAATTGTGAAAGCAACCCCTGCCAGGCCGGCACCTATAAACAATTGCATGGTCACAATCCACCAACGCTTACTTTTAAGTACATCTACCAATGGACTCCAAAATGGTTTAATTACCCATGGCAAATACAACCATGATGTGTACAAAGCAATATCGGAATTCGAAATCCCCAATCGTTTGTACATGATAACAGCAACTGTCATCACAACCACATATGGAATTCCCTCAGCAAAGTAAAGAGATGGAATCCATGCCCAAGGCGAGCGAGTTTTTGATTTCATTATTATTAGATTTGAGACATAAGACAATAGATCTGAGATTCTTCAAATCTCTCACATCTAAAATCTCACATCTATTTTATTAATATCTTTTCTCTAATTCTGCCCCTCTAAAATAGTGAAGCAAAATTTCATCGTATTTATATCCTTTTGCACCCATTACCGCAGCTCCAATCTGGCAAAGTCCAACACCATGTCCCCAGCCTGCACCAATCAGTACAAATTTCGAAGGTACTTCATTAACTACATTTAGCTTGTCTACCACAAATTCTGAACTGTAAAGATGAGATTCTGAAAGCACTTTGCGAATTTCCAATTCTTTTCCGATGGTTAATGAGCGTTTGCTCCCTACAATTTTTAGGGTGATTAATCTACCTGATTCCCCACGTTCGCCTGGAATTAAATCCAAAATCTGACCAAATTGTTTTCCTGTTTTTCTTTCGATCAATTCAGCAATTTCCTCTTGAGTATATTCAACTTTCCAGCGATAGAAATCCATGGTTTCCTGATCGTAATCGTTCAATACCTGAGATAGAATCTCCTTATCGGTAGTATTACAGAATGCATCTGGTGAAGTACGAATAAATTTATCTGCAGCTTCTTCCTTGGTCAAATCCATATCATATCCTTCCGGAGCTTGAGGGTTATCGATAATCGCTTGCAAATATTTGTGATTTTCAGGTTCCCATACATTCTCAAAAGTTTCTGCTACACCTCCGCAACATTTTGAGAATCGTGCATCACAAATTCTTCCCTCACTTGTTAACACCAAACCACGAGTTGCATGAATGGCATCAACTACCAATGGAGTCGATTGCTTGGTCATTCCCTGGTAACGCTGACAATGGTCATCAGCACAAACATTAAAGTTTACATGATCTTCTCTGTCATACCAACGAATAAAAGAATCTTCTGTTTCTACAATACTCTGATATTGGGTATTTGATTTCTGCAATTCTTCACCTTTAATTACCTGAGCCATTAACCATGAACGAGAAATTACAGCATGAGCTTTTAGCAACTCTAAGCTACTTGTAGCACTCATTTCAGAAGAAATCACACTTACCAAATAATCCTCAAGAGATAAAACATTGATTGCAGTTAGCTTTTCATCTTCACAAATAAAATGCAAACTCCCCTTAAATCTCTGATCTTCCTTGCGCTCCCAATGAAATTTAATCCCGATAGTAACTCCGAACAAATCGAAACTACTCACATCATACTCCTTGGGATTGAAAACCAATTCTTCCTCAATGATTCCATCGAAAGAGATTTTACCATCAATGTATTTTGCTTGTTGTTTTCCTGTATATTCTTTCCCATTTTGCTGTAGTACGTAGGTTCCGTTCAACTGAAACGAAATCTCCTTTTCGTACATGATTCCAACTCGTAATTGTGGTTCCATTTCTTTAAAAGATTTTAGATGTTAGATTTGAGATATTAGATTATTTACAGCCTTAATTAACTTCCTTACATCTCACGTCTCATATCTAGATTAATTTTCTTTTCGTATCGCCAAAATATTCTTTCTACAACAGCACCCGTATGATGCGAGTAGAAATCAATTGGACCAACCCAAGGAATGATAGCTGTTTGATACCCCAGATTTTTCAAGTCTTCCAAACAATGGTACAATAACACTCTTCCCATTCCTTTTCCTCTTAAATCGGGATGAGTACCCATTGGACCAAACCAAGGCAAGTCTTTGTTATTTGCAGAATGTGCTGAGAATGCACGAATTTTGCCATCTAGTTTTGCGATATGAATGCCTATTGGTTCTGGTTTGTAGGCCATTTCCAATTCATATTGCCACAACTTCCATTCTTCTTTAACAAATGCCATTAATTCTTGCTTGTCTTCAGGTGTAGCCCGGCTCACTTCAATTTGATCTGCCTTTAGAGCTTCTATCTTTTCTGGATCATTCCAATCTCTATTATCCAAATCTACCAATAGGTTTGAGGTATCCATGAATCTATCGAATCCCATTCGAATGGCGAAACAAAGAGCTGGTGTATATCTTGGATCAATCCCTGGCATGAAATAATTCATTGGCACATCGCCCAATCGCATTACATCTACTTTTCTTTGTTTTAGTTCTGTCTCCAATAAATCATACATCGCTCTTGCAATTCCATTTCGTCGATAATCCTGATCCACAGCCATCATTTTAACATAGCCATAGTTCACTCCCCGAATATCCATTCGACAGGTTCCCATCAGGAATCCAACAATTTGCTCCTGATCGCAAGCAAGCCAAACTAATTCCTGCTCATAAAATGGATCCTCGTAGATTTTCTCTTTTAGCAAATCCTCACTAATCACATCCAAATGATAAGTTTTCTGACACAATGATAATACATGATCAAAATCTGAATCCTGATATTGGCGAATGCTGTAGCTCATATTTTGTTTTTTCTGTTTGGCTTTCCGACACCAAGTCGGACTATCAATATCTTTTTACTAAAAGTTTCACTCCAAATAAGGATCCCAGATTAAGCTTTTATTTTTTTGCAAAGAGCAGAGAATAACTTTTCATCAACACAAACCTGATTGAAAATATCCTTTATATCCTCAGCAGTAATTTTCTCAAAATCCTCTCGCCTTGGGGTAATAAATACACCTCCAAAATCAACAGATGCAGGACTAATTAGAATTTGATCATCCCCTTCTGCGAAATATTGAGTTGGACGATGTAATTTTCTTGGGAACAAATGCATAATGTATTTATCATCAACATAAGAGCAAATCACATTTAGCATTGGTTCTTTTTCTTCTGACTGCATTTCTGCAAAGGCATTGTAAAATTTACTTACAACAGCTACCAACTCTTTATTACTAGCAGTCTGAACACTAATCATTTTTCTTAAGTAATGATTAAATGCCCGAACTTCAATATCATCTGATTTCACAAGCAAATCAGCCTTATCTTTTAAGGCAAAATACTCTTCTTCAACAGGCATAAAACCTTTGTTTCCTCCTTGGAAATGCATATGGTCTGGTGCTGAAGCTCCACATTTTGGCCCGTTATAGAATAGTGTATATCCTTGCATATCTTTAGCTAAAGACAGCATCCCTTCTAGATTATCCATGAAGGATTGATCCACATGAGCTACCTTTGGAATGGTGAAATGCTGAGGAATAATTGGGAATGGATTTACCAAAATCACATACTCTTTACCTTGAGCAATTCCTCCCTGTTCTGCCGGTAATTTGTCCAAACACAAAAAACAAGTACGATTTTTAATGCTTTTCTTGTCAACTTTTGCTGCCGAAGAACGAATTCTTTCCGGATTAAACTGAACCCTCATTTTAAATCCATCAAAAGAGAATTCCTTTTCCTCTACTTTTTCCAATCCTTTAAAATTCCCGTTGGCAAGAGGCCAATCTCTTACTTGCTGATTAATAAAATCACTTAATATCTCTACTGAAGATTTTTCTTTTAACAGATACTCTATTCTATCTATGCTGTCTATATTCATTTTTTTTAATCTTCCCACAATTAAAAAATACTCTTATTTCGTCGCACTCAACTTTCACACTTCTATTAAACTGAGCAGTTGCGACGATTCAAATATTGACTTTTATCCTCAGGGTGGCATTCGCTATCGCTCACTTGCCCTGGGCTAAATTCTGTTTGCCTTTCAAGCAAAAAAAACTCAATAAGTCTTTATTACTTTAAATACTTCAAGTACTATAGGCACTTTAAATACTAATCTACTACCCTGGCCACCATAATCCCCGATTGCAATTTATTCGTCTTTAACATCTCGTACAATGGAATATCAGAAATCACAACTTTTTTTGCCAGGCTCGATGCATGCATCAAGTGCAATCTATCATTTACATGAATTGCAATGCCTACATGCGAAACATCCAAACCTTTAATTTTTGTGGTGATGGCAATTAAATCCCCATTATAAATCTTATTCTCCACAGCCTGAATATTATCTTCCGGAATGTAGAACAGATCACGCCTATTGATTGCATCTTCGGTATCTTGAATCGATACAATCAATAAAGAGTCTGCTTTTAGTGCCGCATACGAATCAACATGATTGCTCATGAAATTGATTTCTTTCTTGTATTCTACTCCCCCAATTTCTGAAGTTACATTCTGCACAATCCCCTTTTGTTCATTCTCATAAATCCAATCAGAAAAGTAGTGTAATCGGGAGGCATAATCCTTAATTTCTCCTTTTCGATAGCGGAGTTCTTTTAGTTTTATCAGAAAATCATTTACCGAAAAATTATTTTGCTTTAATATTGATGAAAGCACAACTACATTTTCAAGATAAGTGGTACAATCCAGCTCTCTTAAATTTACCACTAACTTTTCATCATCACCTGTTTCCAGAGTTCCACCAAGATAAGGAGTTTGCAAAAACATTTTTCCTACTTCTACAGTTCTATCGGCATTTCCAAGTTTAGAAAAAGATTGTTCTTTGGCTATTTCGCTAATCGAATTAAAAATAGACTGATCCATTTTATTTGCCAATTGAACCGTCTTGTTTGATTCCTTTTGTTGATCGCTCTTTCCCTTGCATGAAACAAAAGCCAGCAAGAGCATTAAAATTTGCAAACTGAATATTCTCATAACTCTAATTTTATACCAATATTCTTTCTGAGATATAACTGCTATAATAAGGAAACAAGAGAATTCACTCCTGATTCCTCACTAAGCCTAACAATTTTATTTTACTAAAAGCTTTCTTGCTTTTAGCTCAATCGTGCGAACTCTATCCTTATAGATATTGTGTGCATTCATCTTCTCAATATCCAATGATGCATCTGAGTTGTCCTCCCAACGACGACACAAGTAAATTGGATCGTAAATTCTTCCTATTTGATACTTTCGCGAAATCGCTAATCCCAATGCATAATCTTCACCATAATTCACATTAGGAATTGGATTCTTGCGCAAAACAGGTGTATAGAATGCACGTGGAGCACCCAAACCATTAATACGAAGTGCATTATTTCTACCATTTTCAGGTGTCCATTCTCTGTGATCGATAATTCCAGGAGGAATCTCTTCCAGTTTGAAGTTCACCATTTGATATGTTCCAACCACCATTGCACAATTTTCTCTGTAGAATGCATCTACCACCTGCTGCACTGTTGTTTCATCAGCATACAAATCATCACTATCTAACTGAATGGCAAACTTACCACAAGCTTCATGATTTACTGCCACATTCCAACATCCACCAATTCCCAAATCTTTTCTTTCCGGGATCACGTGAATCAATCTCTCATCTTGCTCAGCATATTTTGCAATAATTTCAGTAGTTCCGTCAATAGAGTAGTTATCAACAATAATCAAGTTGAAATCAACATTTGCCTTTTGAGAAAGAACTGATTTGATTGCATCTTCGATTGTTTTAACACGATTGCGAACCGGAATTACAACAGAAGCTTCTACCTTAAAGTTTCCTTCATCAAATGCTACATTCTTAAATTTAGGCTCTAAATAAGCGCCTATTCTCTTCAAGTGCTCGGTACATGCTTCTTCCATCTCGATTTGTACAGCACGGTTTTTAGGATCAACATAGTCGAAAATCTTTTCCCCTGATTTTCTGGTATCCATTTCTTCCTCGGTGTATAATGCTTCAGGAACTCTCAAAAATTCAGAACGAGCTGCTACTGCCAAACGCAATGCATACAAACCAGCATGCTCATATTTTGCATCTACATCTTTTACAGCTTTCTTCAAAACACTGGCATCATAGAAAAGAACCGATCCGAAGTTGAAATCATCTCTTAAGCTACCTTCCTGATAATCGATAACCGGAAGGTTTTCCACTCTACCTTGTTTTATAGCACAATGGTTGGAATAAACCAAGCCACTATTGGTATCGCTAGCCACTTGACAGAAACGCTCAAGAGCCAACTGCCCCAAAGTTAAAGCACTTGTTTTGGTGTAAAGCAGAACATATTCTGAATCTGATTTTTCTGCGATTAGCTGAATGGTTTTTCCATTAGCCAATGGATCAGAATTTAAAACTTCTGCACCTTCAATTTCTTCAGCCTTGTTACCAACAATAAAAACATTCGATACCAATCCAGATTTTCTCAACTCTCTTACCGTAATTGTTGTTTCTTCTTTTGTTCCAAAAGGCAGAAAACATGTAATTTTTGCACTCATTCTTTATTATATGGCTTTTGTTATTTTATTATTTATTAAAAAATCGCATGATCTTGCTCATCATTTCATTTCGATCTTTTTTTGTTCTTAAAGTTTCGAAAGGAAATCCTAAAATGATTGAATGATAGTCTCCATCGTAAACAACACCTGCACTTTTGGAATTGTATGTAAATCGTAAAAATACCTTCGCATTTTTACCTACAGGCTCGATAGCATCAGGAGCTTCCACTTTGTATATGTTTCGATTGTATCCTGTTTCAAACTGGTATTCACCAGAGAAATCTTTTCTTACTTCGTTGGGATGATATATGGCTCCGGATTTACTTGCATAATTGGTTCTGAATAAGAAATGCAGCTCTTTTTCAATGAACTCTTTCATCAATGTATCTCCACACTCTATAACATCAGTTCCCAGATAGGCTCCCGAAAGGATCAGTTTTGCATCTTTTGATAGAATGTATTTTCTGATTGCCCTCACCATATCAGGAGTGTAAATCGTAAAATCTTTATTTTCCTTCCCATAAATCCTTCTGGTGGTTTTTTCTTCTCCAAAGATCAAATCCAAAGCCTTGTAATCCGTAGCTTTCCAATTTCCTCTTTCAAAAGACTCATCACTCATCGATACAAATCCGTATCCGGCAGCTTTAATCGCTTCACCATGCACATATGGATAATCGAAACTATTTCCCGGAATGATCTTTTCCTCTTTATCAGCATAACATGAACCATGACCTGAAGCATCATCATCCAACCATGGTGATTTTCTATCGAAATCATACTGATCACCCACATAGGCAATGTTTCTTTTATAAGCTACTCCTTCGTCCACAGCACTATTGAAACCAGCGTATTTGCCATCATCAAATCCATTTGGCGAAGCAATTCTGTCGAAACCATTTACAATCAAAACAGGCTTTTCACCATTAGCTAGTTTACAATAGGATAAGATCTCTGATGGGAAACTTTCACCTCCATCGTTCAATGCTGTTATCTTAAAACTGTAGATGATTTCAGAACTTAAATTATCAAGTAACAATTCCTCTTTTTCAACCAATATACCGTTATCAAATCCTCCATCATTCAACCTGGTGTACACCTTATATTTTTTTGCAACTGCACTTTTTTCCAGAGGATCGGCTACAGCTTTCCAGCTCAGTCTGACTCCATTTTCATTCTCATCAATTCTAAAATGATCAACTGGTAAAGGCTGCACCACATATTCTTTTCCTTCCTGCGATGTTAAAAATTTCAACACTCCCTTATAATAGGCACGACTAATATGAAATTTAAATTTCGGATCCATACCTTGATACATATCTGCAAAGTTGTGATGTGATAACATTTCAGACAACATGGTAGGAACTTTGGGACGATAAGCTTCTGAATACTGTTTGTTCCACATTCCTCTTCTTGTCCATTTTGGCTCGAACAGTTTTCTGATATCTTCCACCACCTGTGTTTGTACAATGTCAACCAAATCACGACTCGCCCATTTCGACTGTCCGTTAACAAATTTATCCCTATTATCACGGGTAGTGTTATAAATTGCTAAAGTTCCAATAATGGAATCATTTGGTGTAAAGCCTGCATCAGTATGAAATCCCAAGGCTATATCAACAGGAATACCAAGCCCTTTTACATTTATATTCTTGCTTGGTCCGTTGGGAGCACCAATTAAATAGTCTACCCATTCACCACGGCTCATATAATCATCCTTGTAATCGGTTTTTCCACTTTCTCGCTTTTGAAACTTCGCTGCATCCTTTCCTCTATTGCTATAATCAACCTTATAATTTTTGTTGATACTATACACGATTGAATCTGACATACCGGCATATTGCAAATAGTACCGTGCAGCTTCGTGATATCTCGGGCGATTACTGGTATACCTTTGCCACTTGGCTGAATCCATTGCAAAGCCAAGTTTGTTTCTTTCCTTTACTAATTCATTCAGTTCATCTACATTGCCTCTGGCAATATTGCCCATGCCTCCACCAAAACGAACCGCATCAGCAGAAACCCAATGGCCTTCTTCCTTACTTTCATTAGTAAGCAAGACTTTTCCACTTTCCGGATTTTTTCCCTTATCAAACAAGAATGTTCCCAGATAAATCCAGGTATCTCCGCCCATACTCTGATTTACAAGAAAATCTGTTTTTCCCCCGGCATGATAAACTGTATAATGTGCATCACACACATTATCATCATTAACGGAATAAGACAGGTAAACAGCATACTCCCCTTTTTCAGGAATGTAAGGTATATACTCCACTCTTGCAGTCTCAGCTAAAAACGCCTTCGCCTGCTTACTGTTTCCCATTTTAAATGGATTTTCTCCTTCAATATAAAATGGGTACTTGTTCCTAAATCCAGCTTGTGAGCCGATTTCCCAATTTCCTGATTCTTTATAATCCGAAAGAATCGAACACCAGTCAGCATCCACAATTACCTCATGGGTCTGAACATCACGTTCTCTTGGCAACAAAATGTTTGCACCTGCATTTTCCAACATAGGAGCAATGTAAGGAACCACAAATTCCATGGTCCACATGTCTTCTACTGTGGTGTATACTCTAGCTCTTTGCCACTCCCAACGATCCAATGTATTCTCGTAATACCAACCGTGTGAATGCCACAAGGCTATGTGTTTACTCTCTAATCCATGCTGATAAGTTTCATTCCCAATCTTTCTTACCAAAGGCTTCGTGTTATCACTTTTAACAGACAAACGATCTTTTGCCAAAGGAAATGTTTCATCTCTGTAGTAATTAGGAATCAATTCCCCTATTTCCATTCCCATACTTTCGATACAAACATTGTATTTCTTAAACTTACGACCCAAAATTTCCTTTAACTCATTATGATATTGCTTTACCGTAGCAGGCCTGAAAGGAATATAGGAAAAAGTTGAATTCACATAAACCGTAATTTCTTTCTGATCCGGATTTAAACTCAAGCTATCCAACTTATAACGATAAACAAACCCATCCGAAGCCTGCTTTAAAAATTCTAAAGCAGCCTTCTCTGCTTTCTTATTCAAACGATCTGATTTTTCAGCTGCCTGAACCGAAAAACCTATCAGCAAAAAAATAAATAGTAAAAGTAAATTCGACTTCACACGTCTGTTTGACAAAAAATCCATAATCCCAGTATTCAATGTAATTTTACCTGCACGGATAAATCTAAACAATAAACCTGACAAAAGCTTCGATTGCTTCATATTCTGCCAAGCCTAACTTATTAAACAAATTGGCTGTCGCTCTATTTCTGGCTTCTGATCTTTGCCAAAACAATCTTGAATCATTACCCATATATGGAGCGCTTTCCATTTGAGATTGGTGACGTAAAATTGCATTCCTTTTCTGTTGCAATTCCTCCGGACTAATAGGCACAGCCATTTGAATTTCATCCAAATCCCACTCTTGCCAAGCTCCTCGATAAAGCCAAACATAGCAATCTTCCATCCAGTCTTCATCTTTTACAATCTGAAGTGCCTGATAAATGCCTTCCCAACAAACTCTGTGAGTTCCATGTGGATCTGACCAATCTCCAGCAGCAAAAATCTGTTGAGGCTTCACCTTTCTCAACAAATTCACAATTATTTGAACATCTTCTTTTCCCAATGGATTTTTCTTCACCCTACCGGTTTCATAAAAAGGAAGATCGAGGAAATGAAGATTCTTAGAACGAAGACCAACAAACCTGCAAGCAGCTTTTGCTTCTCCTCTGCGAATTAAAGATTTCATTCTACGTACTTCAACAGTATCTACCTCTCCGGGAGATTTATTCTCCAATAAGAATTTGCGAATATCTTCGATAACACTTGGTAAATTGCCTTCATTGGTATCATGTGTTTGTGCAAAACTCCTTACAAACGACAAATAACGAATAGCCTCATCATCAGCCACAGCAATATTACCAGAGGTTTGGTAAGCAACATGCACTTCATGACTTTGACCCACCAGCCTTTTCAACGTTCCACCCATCGAAATTACATCATCATCAGGATGCGGGCTAAACACCAAAACCTTTTTCCTTGCCGGTTCAGCTCTTTCCGGACGATTCGAATCATCAGCATTAGGTTTACCACCAGGCCAACCCGTAATTGTATGCTGTAAATCGTTAAAAACTTTAATGTTTACTTCATAAGCCGATCCATACCAAGCAAGCAGCTCACTCAATCCATTATCGTTATAATCTCGGTTTGTCAACTTCAAAACTGGTTTCTCCAATTTATTACAAAGCCAAACTACAGCTTTACGAATCCAATAGCGATCCCACTCTACACTTCCAACCAGCCATGGATTTTTTACTCTGGTTAATTCTCCTGCCGCTGGCACATCCAGTACAAACTGCACATCAGTATGGCGTTGCAAATAACTGGCAGGAACCGAATCGCTCTGTCCTTCCTCCAATGCTTTCTTTACGATAGGGGCTTTACCCTCTCCCCATGCCATCAGAATTACGCGTTTTGCTTTAAATATGGTGCCCACTCCCATTGTGATTGCTGCCTTTGGCACCTTGTTTAACCCATTAAAATCTTTTGCTGCATCACGCCTGGTTAAAGCATCAAGCATGATTAAACGAGTTTTCGAATCCAATTGTGAACCCGGCTCGTTAAAACCTATATGACCTGTTCTACCAATTCCTAAGATTTGCATATCGAGTCCTCCAAAAGAATCGATCTTAGCTTCGTAATCAGAACAGTATTTAAAAATCCCTTCCTTGCTAACCTCACCATCAGGAACATTAATTTGATCGCGAGGAATATCTATATGATTAAAAAGAACATCATCCATATAATAGTTATAGCTCTGAATACTCTCATTTGCCATTGGATAGTATTCATCAAGATTGAATGTAATTACATTTTTAAAAGACAATCCCTCTTCTTTGTGCAAGCGCACCAATTCGGCATATACCCCAAGTGGTGTTGCACCAGTAGCCAATCCAAGCACACAAGAATCATTATTCTTTGCCTTCTCAACTATCAGATTTGCGATTTCATGAGCTACCCAATTTGCACCTTTTTCGGCCGTAGCAAAAATATCAGCAGGCATTTTCTCATATCTTGTTTTTACCGTTTTATCGAACTCATCCAATGGTTGGTAATACAACTTAGCCTTATTCAGCTCTCCTCTAAATTGTAATATTTGATTTTCCATATTGCTAACTCCTGATTTAAATTACCTTCGCATCAAAAATAGAACAGAAAATTAAAAAAACCAAATTTGGTATTACATGTTATATAATACTTTTCGGATGGAGTTTATTTTTCTATATTTGTATCATGTAAATGAAATTCCTTTTAGCAAAGGGTTTCTGATGTAATAGATTCTTAGAATTACCTTAAAAAAACAAACACGAATCTTTAATTAAATTGTAATTTTATTTTTCTGCAAAATTCATCATACATGTTATAAAAACAAAGAAGGATATGATTTTAATTGCCGAAAGCGGATCTACAAAAACAGACTGGGTTCTATTAAAACAGGGAAAAATCCAAAAGCAGCAACAGACTTTGGGAATAAATCCTTTTCATCAAGACATGAGTTCTATTATTGATAACCTAAGATCACTTGAAAATGCACATCCCATTGAGCAAATCTTTTTTTATGGTGCTGGTTGTGCAACCCAGGAATCAAAACAAAAGGTAAAAGATGCATTGTTGGAAGTATTCCCTTCCGCCTCTTGCGATATTCAGAGCGATGTACTTGCAGCTGCAAGATCGGTATGCGGAAGAGAAAATGGAATTGCTTGCATTTTAGGTACAGGATCAAACTCATGCCTATACAATGGCATAAACATTACCCACAACGTTCGTCCCTTAGGATACATCCTGGGTGATGAAGGTAGTGGTGCTGTACTAGGAAAGAGATTGATTGCAGACTTGTTAAAAGGAGTTGCTCCTGAAGACATCACTAATGCTTTTTACAAAAAGCACAATATGGAATATGCTCATATCATAAACAATGTTTACAGAGAAGAAGCTCCAAGTAGATTTTTGGCACAGTTTACAGTTTTCCTTTCTGAAAATGTGGAGCATCCATATGTATCAAGTCTACTTCAGGAAGAGTTCACGAAGTTCTTTGAACGAAATATCAAACAATACGACAACCATTCAAGACTCCCCATTCACTTTATAGGTAGTATTGCATACTATTTTAAGAATGAATTAATGAAAGTGGCCAAGAAGTTAAACCTACTAACTGGTAAAATTATCAAAAGCCCACTCGAAGGATTAGTTGAATACCATATTGCAGAATTAAATTTGAATCATGAATAACACACCAAATAAGAAAACCAACAGCAAAGTAACAGAAGCTCCATCCAATTTCTCAAATCTTGAGCAAATGTCGGTAAACGAATTATTGTATGGAATTAATCAGGAAGATGGACAAATTCATCTGGCAGTAAATAAAGCCATTCCTGCAATAGAAAAGTTTGTAAGCCGATTAATTGACAGAATTAAAGCCGGAGGAAGGCTATTTTACCTGGGAGCCGGAACCAGCGGAAGATTAGGCGTATTGGATGCCTCTGAACTTCCTCCAACATTTGGAGTACCTGCCAATATTGTAATTGGCTTGATTGCCGGAGGAGAAAAAGCATTAAGAAGTGCTGTTGAATCTGCCGAAGATGACCCTGAAAAAGCTTGGCAAGAACTTCAAGACTACGATATACATGGAAATGATTCCGTTTTAGGAATTGCTGCATCAGGCACAACTCCATATGTTATAGGAGGCGTGAAGAAAGCCAGAGAAAATGGACTACTTACCGCTTGTATTACCTGTAATCCGGATGCTCCTGTATCAAAAGAAGCAGAGATTGTGATTGAAGCGATTGTGGGACCTGAATTCGTAACCGGAAGTACAAGGCTGAAAGCAGGAACTGCCCAAAAAATGATCTTGAATATGATCACAACCAGTTTGATGATTAAACTGGGAAGAGTAAAAGGCAACAAAATGGTAAACATGCAACTAACCAATAAAAAGTTAGTTGAAAGAGGAACCTTAATGATAATGGAGGAATTGAAGCTTGACAACGAAAGCTCGAAAAATTTGTTGCTCCAACATGGTTCTGTAAAGAAAGCAATTGAAGCCTACAAAAATTCTTAATAAAATACCACACAAGTAAATACGAAAAAGCGGAGTCTGAAAAAATATCTTCAAGCTCCGCTTTTCATCTGTTTATAATTCTATGCTACTCGAAACTTACTTCAAATATTGCGTATATAATTCCAGTGTACGATCAATTTGTCCGGCCATTTCCTTGTAAGCTTGTTCTCCATTCTTATCACGAATGGCCTCATAAATTGAACGATGTGCTTTTACAGTAAAATCCTTTTCTCCATCAACATTGGCGTAAATTAAATTACGCATTCTTGGTAGCAAGGAATAGATTGGTTCCATAGAAATAATCATCACTTTGTTGCCGGTTGCCTTTGCTACATTTAAGTGAAATTTATTAATAATATCTGCCTCCATTTGGGTATTGTCGGGATCACAATCTGCCAGGTCTTTGATATTTTTATTCAAAACAATCAAATCCTCATCAGTTCTATTTGAAGCAGCCATTCTGGCTATCTCAGGTTCAAATACGCGTCGAACTTCAATAATCTGAGAAATCAAATCACTATCAAAACTAAGATCGTAATACAGATTTAAAGATTCAATGGCATCTTCAACCCTTAGCTCGGTTACAAACATTCCACTCCCCTTCTTGATTTGAATTAAGCCACGTGCACTTAATCTACGTAGGGCTTCGCGCAATGCAGTTCTGCTTACAGCAAACATCTCACAGAGCTCGCGCTCCGAAGGCAATTTTGTTCCTACAAGTAATTTTTTTTGTCGGATTGCTTCCTCAATTCTTCGCTCAATTTTTTGACTGAGTGTTTGAGTTGTACCAATTTTTCCAAATATTTCGTCCATGTATTCAAATTTACTTCAACTTGTATGATCTCTTAAATTACATCATGTTTCTGAACTTCGAATGAAGATAAAGCATGAGTCAAACCTAATTTTAAGATACTATACCAATTTAGCTAATAAATCCTACCAATTATAATATTATTAGTAAGTATCAACCTGTTCCGCTAAATCAGAAAAGAAATATAATAATTATTTTCTCAATAATATGAAGAATATCATTTAATTTATAGCAGCGCACAAAGTTATCATACCAAAATGTAAATTCCAATAAAAAAGGGTATCTCCAAAAGAAATACCCTTACTTTATCATCATTTAAAAAACTATTTCTTTAACAATTCAGCGTAATGCTTGTAGAATAGCGGAATCGTGTTGATTCCATTAAAAAATTGCTCCAAAGGATAGTTTTCATTTGGCGAGTGAATTGCATCACTTTCCAAACCGAATCCCATTAATACAGATTTAATTCCTAAAATCTCTTCGAAAGAAGAAATAATTGGAATAGATCCTCCCGAACGAACAGGAACAGGGCGTTTTCCATAAACTTCGGTGTAAGCCTTTTCGGCTGCAATATATGCAGGGAAATCAATCGGACAAACATATCCTTGACCACCGTGCAATGGAGTAACTTCAACTTTAACACAATCAGGAGCAATGGCTTCGAAATGCTCTTTAAAAAGAACTGAAATCTTTTCCCAGTTTTGATTTGGAACCAAACGAGTAGAGATTTTAGCATGTGCTTTTGAAGGAAGTACTGTTTTCGCACCTTCGCCAATATAGCCACCCCAGATACCACAAACATCGAAGGATGGACGAATACCGGTGTGCTCTGTTGGCGTATATCCTTTTTCGCCGGCCAATGCTTTTACATCTATTGCTTTTTTATACTCCTCTACATCGAATGGAGCTTCAGCCATCATTTCTCTTTCTTCAGCTGACACTTCAATTACATCATCGTAAAATCCCGGAATGGTAATATGACCATTCTCGTCAACCATTTCGGTAATCATTTTTGCCAATACATTAATTGGGTTGGCAACAGCACCTCCAAACAATCCTGAGTGCAGGTCGCGATTAGAGCCGGTTACTTCAACTTCCCAATACATTAATCCACGAAGACCAGTTGTAATAGATGGGATATCAGGAGCAATCATTCCGGTATCAGATACCAAAATAACATCTGCTTGTAACATTTCTTTGTTGTCTTCGCAGAACTTAGGAAGATTTGGCGAACCAACTTCTTCTTCACCCTCAATCATGAACTTTACATTACATGGAAGACAATCGTTTTTTACCATATATTCGAAAGCTTTGGCGTGCATAAATGCCTGACCTTTATCATCATCGGCACCACGAGCCCAAATTTTGCCATCTTTAATAACCGGCTCAAATGGGTCAGTATCCCATAGGTCGATAGGATCAACAGGCATCACGTCCATATGACCGTAAACCATTACTGTTGGCAAACTTGCATCAATAATTTTCTCACCATAAGTAACCGGATTACCTTCTGTCTCCATTACCACAGCCTTATCAGCACCTGCATCAAGCATTAATTTTTTCCAGCATTCCGCAGCTCTGTACATGTCTGGTTTATTTGCTTCAATCGAGCTAATAGAAGGTATTCGAATTAATTCAAATAATTCTTCAAGAAATCTTTCCTTGTTCTCTTCGATATATGATTTAATATTCTCCATACTAAATTGTGTTTATTGGATTTAAATATTTTCGAAAGGTAAATATACAATAGATCACGAGAATATAAATATCATCATGCAAGATTTATAACAAAATAAGTCAAGTATACCCCAACATTTTAATATGTAGTTTCAATATAATTGTACTTTCGATTTCTTAGAAAACCAGTTGGTTATTGTAGTTTTAATATATATCAGATTATTTTTTCATGTATATCATTTAGATATATAATATATATTAGAATTGATTTTAATATATATCATATTGGCAAAATGTAGTTTACTCGTTAAAACATTTCCTAAACAATTCAATCTGCTAAAGCCTGCTAATATCGGTTTTAATGCGAAATAAGTTTTTAATGGTTTGGGGAATTTGGCCGGTTGTCAGGCTAAAAACAGAGCTACAGCTATAGCTAGGGAGATATTTTTAAAGGAAGAATAGGTTCTATAGAACAAACGAACGAGGTTGATTTCACTGTTAAAACCAGCATTCTAACACAGCACCCTCTGCAAAACAAAAAAAACAGTAAGCCACATAATTACTGTTTCCTAATCTCTTGTCAATTTATTTTGATTATCTCATTTTCATGATTTCGTCGATATTAGCGGCAGCATACTCCAGCTCGTTGTACCAATCTTCGCCATATTTCCGAATTAACGGCTCCTTTAGGAACTTGTATACCTGGGTTCCGTTTTTAAAGCCAAGCTCACGGGCTGGTTTACAGATATCCCATTTGTTGTAGTTTACCGCATCAAATTCGGCATATTTATCAATTCTAATTGGATACAGTTGGCAGGAAATTGGTTTGCGATACGAGATCTTGCCGTCAAAAAATGCTTTCTCTATCCCACACATGGCAGTGCCATTCTCAAAAATCGTATATGCACACTCCTTGCCGTTAATAATTGGAGTAACCAAATCACCATCGCTGTCAATAACAGAAGTTCCCTGTTTTTCGATCTCTTTAATTCCTTTCCTGTTAAGATATTCCTTAATATCAGGATAGATATCTTCGATTATTTGTTTCTCATCATCATCCAACGGAGCTCCCGAATCTCCTTCAACGCAGCAAGCCCCGCAACATTTCGAAATGTCGCAAATAAACTTTTTCTCAATCACATCGAGGCTAACTATGGCTTTCCCTATCTGTAACACTATTTCCCTATTTAAATTTACCCTTAAACGGATAAAAAAATCCGTACCATCGCGCAAAGATAGTACGGAATGTTATATATACAGTTACGATCTCTTATTTTATCAAAGATTTTCCTGTCATTTCTTCAGGCTTCTGTATGTTCATGATATCCAATAAAGTTGGAGCCACATCAGCCAAAATACCATCCTCAATCTCTTTTGGATTTTCGGTAACCCAAACACAAGGAACAGGATTTAACGAATGAGCCGTATTTGGTGAACCATCAGCATTCACAGCAAAATCCGCATTACCATGATCAGCAATAATAATTACCTCATATCCGTTTGCTTTTGCAGCTTCAACAACTTGCTCAACACATTTATCAACAGCCTGAACAGCTTTTGAAATTGCTTCGTAAACTCCTGTGTGTCCAACCATATCGCCATTGGCAAAGTTCAAACAAACAAAATCAGCCGATTGAGCTTTCAACTCAGCAGTAATTTTATCGGCAACCTCGGGAGCTGACATTTCGGGTTGAAGATCGTAAGTAGCTACTTTTGGCGAAGGAACTAAAAGGCGGCTTTCGCCTTCGAACTCAGCTTCGCGGCCACCCGAGAAAAAGAAGGTTACGTGAGCATACTTTTCGGTTTCGGCAATACGAATTTGTTTCTTACCGGCAGCAGCCACAACTTCACCCATTGTGTTCTGAACATTTTCCTTATCGTAAATTACATGCACACCTTTAAAGTTAGCGTTGTAGCAAGTCATTGTATACCACTCAACATCAATAGTGTGCATGCCAAACTCCTTTTTATCTTCCTGCGAGAATACCGTTGTCATCTGACGCAAACGGTCGGTACGGAAATTAAAGCAGATTACCACATCGCCTTCTTCGATTTTTGCCAATGGAGCTCCTGTTTCATCAACCACTACAACCGGCTTGATAAATTCATCCGTTACGCCTTCTGCATACGATTCTTCGATGGCAGCAAGAACATCAGTGGTCGCTTTTCCTTCGCCTTTGGTGCAAAGATCGTAAGCCAGTTTTACACGATCCCAGTTGCTATCGCGATCCATTCCGTAATAACGACCTATCAAAGATGCAAATTTAGCTGTGTCTTTGCTTTCGATGTCCTCTACAAAAGTTTTTACAAAACCTAAACCCGATTTCGGATCTGTATCACGTCCATCGGTCAATCCGTGCACAAATACATCCTGCACTCCAAAAGCCTTTGCAGCATCGCAAAGAGCTAATGCATGTTTACTTAAAGAGTGAACCCCGCCATCACCAATCAAACCGATTAAGTGAACCTTTTTTGCATTTTCTTTAGCGTGAGTAAATGCCTTAATAACTTGTTCGTTATCTTTTAAAGTATCCTGCTCTACTGCCATATTGATTTTTACCAGATCTTGGTATACCACGCGTCCCGCACCAATGTTTAGGTGACCAACTTCCGAGTTACCCATCTGTCCTTCCGGCAATCCTACAAATCGGCCGGCAGCCTGCAGCTGCGAATTTGGATATTTCTGCAATAGCCCATCCATATAAGGAGTTGCCACCGATGAAATTACATCTGAATTTGATTTATCTCCGATCCCCCATCCGT
The DNA here is from genome assembly GCF_965230805.1 of Marinifilum sp. Classification (NCBI taxonomy): domain Bacteria; kingdom Pseudomonadati; phylum Bacteroidota; class Bacteroidia; order Marinilabiliales; family Marinifilaceae; genus Marinifilum; species Marinifilum sp. Next base: position 1,699,123 of record NZ_OZ246019.1, read on the forward strand.
CAAGGATCATCAATAGTGCTTTTTTACTATCTGCCATTCTAAAGTATTTTATGTCTTAATTTCTGTTTTTACTCGGTCTTAGTGATGCAAAAATATCTTATTAATTCTAATTAAAAAAGCACTTAGAGAATTGAAAGTCTTTATTTTAGGACGAAAACGTTTGTAATTCGAAAATAGTTTAAGCCAGAACAGAAAGCGTCCAAAGCTGATGAGAAATTGAACAAACTGTGGATAAAATCTACAAAAACACAAAAGCCGATCAAACGATCGGCTTTTGTGGTACCACCTGGAATCGAACCAGGGACACATGGATTTTCAGTCCATTGCTCTACCAACTGAGCTATGGTACCCTTTGTTTTGGTGCTACAAAAGTAAGTAAAAATACCTTCCTGCAAAATAATTCATTTAACTTACTAACCTCTACCAAGCATGTTACAGTTGAAAAGTATTCAATATCAATTTTTTCTCTTTCTTTTTAGAATTAATTTAAATAACAAACGCCACTTATACGCAATACCAAGGTTTTTGCCAGCTTAAAATAAACAAGGTATGGTTTTTGTAACTTCCAAATCCGTATATTCAATCACTAATTCCACATATCTATGACTGAAAACGTATCAATCAAATCATTTAAGTTCTTTTTCTTTCTTTTTACAGCCTCATTTTTATTGGCTTCGTGCGATGATGATGGCACTTATAACATTGTTAGAAATTCGAACACCATCTACGCAAGTATTGATGAAACAATGGGTGAATGGTATTTATGGAATGAAGATCTTCCAAATATTACTCCATCAAGCTATTCGTCGGTGAATGATTATTTTGAAGCTTTACTGGTATCGCAAGACAGGTGGAGTTATATTGCCAATCTTGATGCATTATTGGCTTATCTTGAAAATGGGACCTATGTAGGTTATGGGCTTGCATTTAAATACGATAACAATAATGAACTTCGTGTAAAATTAATTTTTGAAGAATCACCTTTGGCAGCAAAAGGAATTACCAGAGGGTGGAAATTAATTGAAATAAATGGTAAACTCGTTGCCGATATCAGTGAGGATGAGGTATTGAACGAATTAGATAAATCGAATTCTAATTTTGTATTTGAAAACAACTTGGGCGAACAAAAAGTAATTGATGCCAGCCAACAAGAACTGGATCAGAATTCTGTGCTAAGCAGAAAAGTAATCGATTATGAAGGAACCAAAGTTGCTTATCTAGCTTTTGATAGTTTCTTAGGAAGCTCTGAAGATGAATTAAACGAAGCTTTTGACCATTTTAAAGAGAATCAGGCTAAAGAATTGGTGTTAGATTTACGCTACAATGGTGGTGGTAGTAACTATATCTCAAATCAGCTAGCTGGATTAATTACTGGAAATGCATTCAAAGGGGATGTTTATTCAAAGACCTTTCACAATACTTCGAAAAGCACTGAGGATTTTTCAGAAGCATTTTTTGATCAACCATCGGCTCATGGTTTTGATAGAGTATTTATAATCACAACGGAAAGAACTGCTTCGGCCAGCGAAATGGTTATAAATGGATTAAAGCCTTACTTGGGAAGTGATAAAGTAATCTTAATTGGTAGTCAAACACAAGGAAAACCTGTTGGCATGTATGTTTTCGAAGAGCCTGCTTTAAATTTGGCGATTGTTCCCATTAGCTTTTCCATTACCAATGCAAATGACGAAGGCAATTACTTTGATGGAATACAAGTTGACTTTGAGATTTCTGATGATTTAAGTCATGATTTTGGAGATCCTGAAGAAAGCAATCTTCAGGCTGCACTTCAATATATCGATCAAGATAATTTCCCTGCAATTACTGCTATCAAATCCTTATCCACAACCGAAAGAGAATTTAAGAAAAAAGGGTTTGAATTATTGATTGATGCGAATTAAGCCATAAACAAGAAAATTAAAAAAGGGAAAAACCAAATGCTTTTCCCTTTTTTTGTGGTACCACCTGGAATCGAACCAGGGACACATGGATTTTCAGTCCATTGCTCTACCAACTGAGCTATGGTACCTTACCATTATGATTCTCAAAAAACGAAAGTGGTACCACCTGGAATCGAACCAGGGACACATGGATTTTCAGTCCATTGCTCTACCAACTGAGCTATGGTACCCTCTTTACTTGAGCGATGCAAAATTACGTAAAAAAATTACATCACCAAATAAAATAAAGAAAATTAGAAGGGATTTTTTAAGGTATTGTAAACTTCTTGTTACCTTTGCATCCTAATAAAAAATATATGGTATTCGAAACTTACACATTATCAAATGGTATCCGCTTAATTCATCGCCCTGTTAAGGCAAACGTTGCCCACTGCGGAATTATTTTGAATACTGGTTCCCGAGATGAGAAAGAGGACGAATGGGGAATTGCTCATTTCATAGAGCATGTTGTGTTTAAAGGAACTACAAAACGTAAAGCATATCACATATTAAGCCGTATGGAGGATGTAGGTGGAGAGCTTAACGCCTACACCACCAAAGAAGAAACATGCGTTTATACTACTTTTTTGGATAAAGATTACAACAGAGCTCTTGAACTAATCAGCGATATCACCTTCAACTCTGTTTTCCCTGAAAAGGAGCTGGAAAAGGAAAAAGAAGTAATCCTTGATGAAATCAACTCATACAAAGATTCCCCTTCGGAACTTATTTTTGATGATTTTGAAGAGTTACTTTTCAAGAAAGATGCCATCGGCAGAAATATCCTGGGAACTCCTAAGCACATCAAAGCTTTTACGCGTGATGACATCCTGAATTTTATCAATAATAATTACCATACCGATCAGATGGTAATTAGTTCTGTTGGTAATATTCCCTTTAATAAGTTGGCGCTGATGGTAGAAAAATACTTTGGAAGCATACCTGAAAACTCTCGTCTCAACAAAAGAATAAGGCCAAACTCTTACAAAGCAAGAACACAAACTTTAGTTAAAAATACTTATCAGAGACATTGTGTATTGGGAAATATCGCTTATGATGCAAATGATGATCGAAGAATTTCCTTGTCGCTGTTAACAAATATATTGGGCGGACCTGGTATGAATTCCCGTTTGAATCTTTCCTTACGCGAAAAACATGGATTGGCATACAATATAGAAGCCAATTATACACCATATGCCGATACAGGAGTTTTTAGCATTTATTTTGGAACCGATAAAGGATATCTGGACAAATGTCTGAGTCTGATTCATAAAGAAATGGATTTGCTTTGCACAAAACAACTTGGTCCAATACAGTTAACCAAAGCAAAAAATCAAATGATTGGACAGATTGCCATTTCGTCGGAAAACAACGAGAATTTAATGCTAAATGTTGGCAAAAGCTTCCTTCTTTACAATAGAGTGGATTCTTTAGAGGAGATCTACCAAAAAGTTGAATCGATAACATCGGAGCAATTAATTGAAGTTGCCAACGAAATTTTAAATAAAGAGAAATTAACCACTTTGATGTATAAATAATCATGTTGGAGATTAATAAAGAGCTGGAGGAATACATCCTAACACATACCGAAACCGAAGATCAAATCTTAAAGAATCTTACCCGGGAGACACATGTTAAAATGCTGCGCCCAAGAATGCTTTCGGGGCATATGCAAGGTAAATTTCTGAAAATGATTTGCCAGATGATGAGTCCCAAACGCATTTTGGAAATAGGAACTTATACTGGTTATTCAGCAATTAGTATGGCTATGGGAACTCCTGACGATTGCGTAGTCCATACAATTGATTGCAACGATGAACTGGAATACTTCACCCGTAAATTTATCAAACAATCGGGCCAAGAGAACAAAATAAAGTTCCACATTGGCGAGGCTTTAGAAATCATTCCAAATATCGATGAAGAATTTGATTTGGTGTTTATCGATGCTGACAAAAGGCAATACATTGATTATTTCGAAGCCATTTTCCCAAAACTAAAGCAAGGTGGTTTTGTTTTGGCTGATGATGTATTGTGGGATGGTAAGGTTCTGGAAGAAGTTGAATCGAAAGACAAGCAAACACAAGGAATTTTAGCATTTAATGATTTTATTCACAATGATGAAAGAATTGAAAACTTAATGCTTCCTATTCGACATGGTCTGATGATGATTAGAAAAAAATAGTTTTCTATTCTAAATCAACAAGCTTTATAAGCACCGTTGCTCCCAGATTGGTTTGTCCGTTTTTTTGAATGACTTGCCAGCCTTGTTTTTTTAATTCTTTTTCCAATCCATGATTTAGCATACCATGAGCTACAAGCACCGCAGTTTCTTCTTTTTGGGCAAGCTTAATCAGGTTTTCAACTGCATACTTTACTCTTTGTTTTGCCTCTTTCCTGCTTTCAATTCCTTTGTGATTGAAACCCAATAACCAACTACCACGGCTAAAAAATTGCCAAACTGGCAGAGGAAGCTTTATGAAGCTAGTGGCCTTAACAATTTTGATCTCATATTCTCGAAAAATAGAGTCGGAAACCACTGGATATTTGTCACCAAAAATAGCCAATGCCGTTTCTTGAGAACGTGGCAAGTTGGAACAATATATGAAGTGATCGGGATTCAAATTCACCTTTACCAATTCAGAACCGAAAGGAACAATTGGTGCAGAATTGTAATCGCAAACATATTGCTCAGCCTCTTTTGCAGAATAAAAAAGTTTCTTTTTAAGGTTTGGCTTCGCATGACGAATCAAGTAAATCTGCAATTTCTTCTTTCCCTGCTTTTGCAGTTTCAACTGCTCACCTTCAGAAACCTCGGTAACACATGTAAATGCATCGCAAGTGTTTACTGATTGAAGATATTTATTCTGCGTAACACATGATTGCATTACAAATCCATAAATAATCAATAACAAATATATTGGAATAAACTTTTTCAATTCTCTACAGTTTTAACTCACAAACATCAAATTTAATTGATTTAAGTGATCTCGAGCAAATAAGTATTGTAAAAATTAGACCGATAGTTGAATGACAATGCATACTAAAAAGTGATATCTTTACAAATCATTTAACAGTTTATAAAAAATGGAAACAAAGAAACTGACACAGTTTAGTCCGGGAGCAGGATGTGGATGTAAAATCTCACCAAAAGATTTAGAATGCATTTTAAAAAGCAGCACACCAAGAATTCCTAACCCAAACTTGTTGGTTGGTAACGATACCAAAGATGATGCTGCCGTTTACGATTTGGGTAACGGCCAAGCATTAATCAGTACCACCGATTTCTTTACTCCAATTGTAGATGATCCTTACAACTTTGGGCGAATTGCTGCAACCAACGCCATCAGCGATATTTATGCTATGGGAGGAAAACCAATTATGGCTTTAGCAATTCTTGCATGGCCATTGGAAAAACTATCTACTGATATGGCACAGAAAGTAGTTGAGGGAGCCAGAGATGTTTGTGCCGATGCCGGAATCCAGTTAGCCGGAGGTCATTCCATTGATATTGGCGATCCTGTATTTGGTTTATCGGTAAACGGAATTGTTGCAACCGAAAGAGTGAAGAAGAACAATACTGCCTGTCCAAACTGCACCTTGTTCCTAACGAAACCTCTTGGAATTGGCGTTTTAACTACTGCCGAAAAAAAGAAATTAATCGCTCATGAAGACAATCAGATTGCAGTGGATTTAATGTGTAGTCTAAATAAAGTTGGTGTTATATTCGGAGAGCAAGAATACATTAAATCCATGACTGATGTAACAGGTTTTGGACTTTTGGGTCACCTAAGCGAAATCTGTGAAGGAAGCAATGTAAATGCAGCAATCAATTACAAAGATGTACCCAAGATTGATGGCGTAGAAGAATTAATTCAGAAAGGAAGTACTCCGGGAGGAACCCGCAGGAACTGGGCTTCCTACGGTCACCTGATTGGCAAAATCACCGAAGAGCAAAAAGCGCTGCTTTGCGATCCACAAACAAGCGGTGGATTATTGGTTGCTGTTGACAACAATCATATTGATGAATTTATCAGTCTGGCAAAAAAAGAAGGATTTGATCTCCATCCTATTGGAAAGCTGGAAGAACGAAAAGAGAATAACAAACCATTTATCAGAATAGAATAGTTATGCACAGAAATACATTAATTCAGCTTACCCAAAATGGAATGGGTAATGGCAGCGAAGAATTGGGTTTAAAATTGGCTACCAATTACTTTAAACTATTGGATGCAGAAAACAGGTTGCCAAAAATAATTGTGTTCTACAATGCTGGCGTAAAGTTGATTTGTGAAAATTCGCCTGCATTAGAAGCATTGCAAAAACTTGAAAATAGGGGAGTAAGAATGTTGGCATGCAAAACCTGTCTTGATTTCTTCAAATTATCAGATAAAATTAAAATTGGTTCGGTAGGTAGCATGCCTGATATCATTACTCTGCAGGCTGATGCCGATAAGGTGATTAACTTGTAACAAGGACACGAAAGCTGCTACCCTCACATCTGAATGTGAGTTTTTTTTACTTGATATGATTAAATTAAAGCAAGCATTGTATCTTTAGTATTGCATTTATATTTACACATACTTGAAAAAAGCACTCACATATTTTTTCATTATCCTGTTTACATGCCAGACTTGTGAACAGGTTTTTATATTGTCTCATTTTGTGATCAATCAAGAATTCTATTCTGTAATTTGTGAGAACAAGGACAAACCAAAAATGAAGTGTAATGGAAAATGCCATCTTAAAAAACAACTAAAACAACATAAGGAGAAACAATCGGAGAAGGAAAAAATCTGTATTGAAAAGGAGAGCATAAACTTTATTACTGATTGTCACGATTTACTTCCCAAACCAAAAATTTCTATTACCAAAGCTGATGTAATTCTTCCTCATATTCAGCCAACAAAGAAGCACATATCAGAAATTTTTCGCCCTCCGCAACATCGTTAATTTTTTCTATTTGATGGATTCAATATTGTAAACACTACAGTATTGTCATGTTTTGTGCACCAATAACTCAGGTGCTCAATAGTTTTGAACGCATAAAAATAAAGAATGAAAAAATTACTTACTATCTGTATGCTACTAATTTGCATGCAGGTATATTCTCAAAAAACCATTCAGCTCTTAGATCAGGAAGCTGAACATCCCATTGCATACGCTCATTTTCTTTATCAAAATCAGAAGGGAAATACCAATGCAGATGGTGAATTTACCATTAAATATATCGAAGGTGCAACGCTTCACCTATCACATGTAAACTATGGAAAAGTTTCTATTACAGATAGCAAAATAAAAGCTGCATTACAGTCTGGAAAGTTATCTCTGTATAAAACCTACGTTAGTTTGTTACCAACCACCATCATCGCACGAAAAACAACTGGCAAAGAATCTGAAACCTTGCAAATTAGTTCAAGCGATAAATTGTCGCATGACGCAGGTGAATTCTTGAGTCAATCGGGCTTAATTGGCGGGATACGCAAGAGCGGTAGTTATGGATTCGATCCTGTAATGCGAGGTTTCAAATACGATCAGTTAAATATCGTAATGGATAATGGAATGTGTGCCACAGCTGCTTGCCCTAATCGAATGGATCCTCCTATTAGTCAAATCCCTTTAAACATGGTTAATAAAGTAGAAATCATGAAAGGCCCTCATTCATTGCGATATGGTAACTCATTTGGAGGCAGTATCCATTTTAAATCATCCACAAATGGATTTGCAGATAAGGCTAGCGCATTTGGACGTGCAAGCGGAAGCTACGAAAGTAACGGAGAAATATACAGAACCGAAGCACTGGCAGGAGCCAAAGGCAAGTTCTATAATTTTGGAATTTTTGGAGCTTACAGCAAAGGATCTGATTACGAAGATGGCAATGGTGATATAGTTGCATCAAGTTTTAATCGCCGAAATATTGGTATAAGCGGTAACTTTAAATTATCTGAATCTCAGAACATACAAATATCTGCAAATAGCAATTATGCCGAAGATGTTGATTTTCCAGCTTTGAATATGGATTTGCGAGAAGATGACACAAAATTAATTAGTCTTGCACACAAAATTACATTCAAAAATTCAGCCTTGGCTTCTATTTCAACATCAGGAAATGCCTCTTTCGTAGATCATATAATGGATAATCTTACCAAGAATTTGAATCCACGAAAAGTGAATGCAATAACCAAGGCTGAAACAAAAAATTATGCATTTAGATCCGAAGCAGCTTTTCAATTCAAAGAAAGTTCATTATTTGCTGGCGTTGATTACAAATCGGAACAAGCCGAGGGAGTTCGTTCACGTGAAATGCTTATGGGACCAATGGCTGGCAACACGATGTATGACAACATTTGGCAAGACAGCAAAATTGAAAAGGTTGGCCTATTTGGAGAGTATCATTTTACAATTGATGAAACCTACTTTGTAGCTTCATCCAGAATAGAAAACAATTCTGCTGAAAGCAATGATAAAGCTGCAAACTTTATAAATGCCAATCCCAATGATCCATCGGATGAAATGAATTTCTCCTTTAGCATTGGTGCAAACAAAGATTTATCGGAAAACCTAAGAATGGGTGTTTGGTTTGGAAGAGCAGAGAGAAGTGGAAGCTTAACCGAACGATTCATTAATCATATTCCTGTTGATGTTGATCCTTACGAAAGAATTGGTAATCCTGAATTAGATCCGGAAATTAACTACCAACTTGACTATAATATCAACTGGGATACAGAACATTTCTCTTTAAATATTAACCTGTTCAATTCGTGGCTGCGCGATTATATCAGTTCGGAAATCAGATCGGACATTACGCCATTAATGGCAAGCGCTCCCGGAGTAAAGCAATTTGTAAACATTAACAAAGCAGTAATGAGAGGATTCGAAATTGGTTTTAATCAATCCATTACTAGCTATTTGTATCACAAATTGAACTTGGCTTATACTTACGGCAAAAACAAGGAAATCAATCAACCCTTGCCTGAAATTCCTCCTTTGGATATCCGCTACAGCTTGGGTGCACATTTGTGCAAACAAAAGTTTACACCCGAGTTGATGTTACGATATGCAGCACAGCAAAATCGAGTTGCAGAAAATTATGGAGAAACAGAAACACCGGATTTTACAGTTGTAGATTTTAAAGCAAAATATCAGATCACTGATCATTTTCAGATCATCGGAGGGATTAGAAACCTATTCGATGAAGCTTACTACGAACATTTAAGCAGATCGGTAAAAGGAAGCAATCAAGCAATTTATGCCCCAGGCAGAAGCTTTTACCTTACACTTGGTTTGAATCTGTAAACTATTCACGAACAATAACAAATCGTCCTTGTATCTTCGGATGCAAGGCTTTTTGTTTTTTACAGTACCAACGCAACACTTCGTAATCCTCTTTGGCTTTCAAATCTGTCTCATCAATTAAAACCTCACAATCTACTTCAAGTTTCTTTAAAAAGTAATTGTTTAATGATACTGTCAGCAATTCATCATCACTAAGAGCTTTTCCTCTCCACTCCACTTGAATAGAATCCGTTTTTTGATCGTATTGATACGAAATGCCTGACACATGAAGCAATTGTCCTTTGGTATTGCTTGCATAATTTTTTAACAAAGATTTAAGTTCCTTTCCTGTTATTAAAATCTGGCAGATCTTATTACCGAACGGCAATAAGGATCGGACCGATCTTAAAGTAAAATCACCTTTAGGAATATCAGCTCTAATTCCACCACCATTAATCAGGCCAACATCAGATTTGTGCCATTCCCTATAGGCATCACTCACCAAATTACCAGCTGCGCTTTCTTTGGTAATGCCATCTATAAAATTCAATGGCACTTCTAAATAAGAAATCTTCTCAGCCAATTTCAGTTCCATATCTTTCTTGTAGTAGATTTCCATGTCACGCAAATATTTCTCCGAGACAATATTATTATCCAGTGGAATGATATCAATCAAAGGCCTTCTATCTTTTTGCAAACTGATTTTAGCAACCGAACTCATGTTCCCTGCCGTAGCCACAATAGGCTTGTTTCCTTTGTAAAATACATTGCTTTCGTATTCGTATTGCTCCTCGGTAAGCACCAAATCGATATCAGGAAATTGTTCCAAAAGCTTTCGGTTGGTTTCCAAATCCGTTTGAGTGATAGCGATTAAAAAGTCAACATTTTGCAGTTCTTCAATAATCTCAGAAATCGCAACAGACAAATCTTCCTGTATTACGCGATTGGTTTTCATGCTCGTGTTCATCGCATCGGTTAGACCGATAAAAGCAATTTTAATTCCGCCCATCTTTTTTATCAGGTATTTTGGCAAGTTGGCGAAAACATCTCCATCTCTGTTTTTTAGGTTAGAAGTAAACCATTCCGATTTTGATTTGCTCAATAGTTCCAAAGTATGATCTACCCCAAAATCAAACTCATGTTGACCAAAGTTACAGATGTCTACAGGAACGTCGTTGAAAGCTTCAATCATAGGAAACCCCTTGTACATTCCTCCAAACAAAACACCGCCACATAAATCGCCACCATGAATTACAAGGGTATTTGAGTTATCCGATTTGCTTTTACCTACAATAGTCTTCAAACGAGCCACCCCACCTCGGCCTCCTTCTACATCATCAACAGGAAATATTCGATGAGCATCAGTAAAATAAAGAATATCTACCTTTTGAGCGGATAAATTGATATTTAGCAGAAGTAGTAATATTAATAATCTATACATCGGAATTTATTTTTCACTAAAATTACAAAATTGACAAAGCTAAAACATTAATGAATTATCAATTTTATTTTGTGATAATCATTCCCTCATCACCCACCAAAAGGAAGAGCCGAAGTGAGCAAGAATCATTAAGCAAATGCTGGCAAGTATCAAAACATTTATTAGCAACCAAATTGTAGAATGCTTCATTCTCTGAAAAAGGAATAATATCCAATATTGCATTCGCCAATTTCAACTGCCTGATTTTATTTTGAATTTCTTCCGAATAGCCTGATTGCTTGGCCAGATCAGCAACAGAATCAGCATTAAACACCACATTCTTGCTGTGGGTATTCAAGTGTCCTTCGGCTAGTTTTGCCGATTTCCCGAACATGATGGCCAGATTGATTCTTTCCATTCCCTCATCAACACCCAACTGAATGGTGTCGCCTACCAGATTCCCGAAATGAATAAATGCGACTGATGGCAAATGAGGGAATTTATTCTTTAAACGGTTTTCACTTCTTTTTCCTGATGTTAGTACGATCTCGGAACATTGATTTCCTTTGGCCACTTTCACCTGCTGCTTGATGCTTGCTAAAAATGCTTCATTCGATAATGGTTTAACAATTCCCGTTGTTCCAATGATAGAAATACCTCCTTCTACTCCAATTCGTGGATTAAAGGTTAGCTTTGCCAATTCTTCCCCTTCCGGGATAAAGGCTTTTACATCAAAAGCCAAGTCTATTTCATATTGATCAGATAAACTTTCCAGAATATTGGCAACCATTTTTCGTGGAACAGGATTAATAGCTGGCTCTCCTACTTTCACTTGCAATCCTGGCAATGTAACCAAGCCGACACCCTTTCCTCTCACAAAATGAACTCCTAGCCGATCAGAAAAAGACAATTCACAACCTATTTCCTTGGCATGGGTCACATCCGGATCATCACCAGAATCTTTTATCACCACACATGATGCAGATTTGCTTGACAGCTTTTCAGGAAAAACAGGATACTTTACTTTTTCACCTCCCGGTAATTCAACCTCAACCCATTTGGGAAATTTCTGTTCTGCCAAGGCAATAAAACAGGCTTTTGTTGCAGCAGTTAAGCAAGTTCCTGTAGTAAATCCACTTCTTAATTGACCTTCAATCTTAAGGTTCGATTTCTTTACTTTATAAAATTGCTGCAAAAATGCTTTGGGATGATCCGCCACATATTCGAAGTGAGGTAATTGGGGGCGCTTTACCACCCACAAAGGAATATTCAACTGCTCGGCAACTTTCACTTTTGTTTCGAACAATCCTGATTCTCCACTCTCTTTTGAAAGTAGGATTTCAGCTTTCAGTTTCTTGCTTAGAATTGCCAATTCCTCAACTCCAGCCTTTGGATCCATAGGAATCACAAACTGATAATCCAGATCAGTTTCTCTGGCCTTTTGACGACTAAGATCTGTATCTAAAATCCTAAAGTAACAAGTTCTTTGATCCCAAAGTGACCTTAATTTGTTTATGGTTTGAACTCCCGTTAAAGCCAATATATTCTTAAACTCCGATTGCAAAAGCGCCTCCGTCATGCTCTCGTAAGAGTCGAACAAACGAATCAATTCCGATGTCTGAAGATCAGGAAATTCACGTTTGTATCGAATGATTTCAATGCCCAAATCCTGAGCTGCCTGATAAATGTTACCATGTAGATGAACCGCAAAAGGGTGAGCAGCATCAACAATCAGTCGAATGTCTTTCTTTTGGCAAAGCTCTTTTATTTTAGAGCCATCCATATCGCCAAATACACGCTCGCCTTTAATTTGTTTGTGCGAGTCGGTTTTTGTGGAATAGAAATATTTCTGACCTATAATATCGAATAGTTCAGCTACTTTTTTTCCTTCTGTTGTTCCACCAAAAATCAGTACCATAAGTTTCTGCGTTTCTAAATGAATGTTTCCCTTTTCAAGGGAACCGTAGCGAAGCGGAGCTCGTGAACACAATTGAAAATTGAGTTTAATGTGAACAAACTGTCCACAGACTAAAGAGTGAAAGAAATGTATTAACAGCACCCCTCTCCCTGTCGGTATCTCCCCTAAAAGGGGAGAATTCAAATTTTTTATTGAGAGCCTCACTTGAAGTGAGACCCTCAAACTAAGTTTTATTTTCCTTCGCGAAATGCATGAGTAAATTTCTTATCGTACAGTTTTGAAAAGCCCGATCGATTGTCAATAGCTTTCCCCACAACAATCATAGTTGTCATTTTCAAATTGTTCTCTTCAACTGTTTTTGCCAATGTTTCCAAGGTACAACGGTAAATTTTTTCATCCTTCCAAGTAAGTTTGTAGCAAACGGCCACGGGCGTTTCTGGTGGATAATGCTCCGAAAGCTGTGCCTGAACTTTATCAGCAATAGAAGCACTTAGATAAATGCACATTGTACTTTGCGATTTAGCCAATTTATTCAATTGTTCTCGATCCGGCATTGGCGTTCTTCCCTCTCCGCGAGTAAGAATGATGGTTTGCACCTCCTCGGGAATGGTAAACTGCGATTCCAATGCTGCCGCTGCTGCCTGGAATGACGAAATTCCTGGAGTAATGTGATAATTCCATTTCAAGTGATCCATAATGGCCATTTGCTCCTGAATGGCACCGTAAATACAGGGATCACCAGTATGTAAACGCACCACAAACAATCCACGATCGTAGTATGGCTTCATGCTTTCTATTTGTGTAATCAAATCCATGCCTGCCGAACTTTTTACCACACAACCAGGCTTAGCGTAATTGGTCAATTCTTTTGGAACCAAGCTGCCTGCATACAAAATCATGTCAGCCGTTTGTAACATTCTTTTCCCACGAACTGAAACAAGCTCAGGATCACCTGGCCCTGCACCAACAAACTCCACAAATCCTTTTCTTTCACTGTTCTTATCCATTGCAACAGCAAAGGTAAAATGCTTATCGCCAGCTTTTGCTTTTTGCTTTTCTATCAACAAAGTATTTCCAGAAAGGTGCATAGCAGCAGCTTCTGAAACACTGTAACTTCCTGTTACCTCGCTTACTTTTTGCGATGGATTTGGAATATCATATCTAGAAAGTACATCCTCACAAAAGGCATTCATTGGAAGGTTCCACTCCTTAGACAATTTAATAAATGCCTTTTCATCGGCTTTTAAGTCAACAGTTCCAATTGCCGCAATAGACAATGGAGAAATTTTATGCGACTCCAATTTGGAAAGCAATTCTGTTTCAAAAGTTTCAAAAGGAAGATCTCGCTGGCAACCTAGCCCCAATTGCAACACTTTAGGACGGTAATAAATTACCTTGGTTCCAAAATCATGAACAAATGGCGTTACTGCCAAAACCACTTTGTAATCTTCCGGCTTCATATCATCGACATTGAAAAATACATCCACATGATCGGGTGTATCTGTCTCTAAAATCAAACTTCCTTTATCGCGAACTTCAAGCAGCAAAGCTGTTTTTTCTCTGTTTACAAAAGCCGCCATCAGTTGGGTAAGATTGCCTTTACAGTCAATGATCCAATTGTGTTTTTCCGGCAAGAGATCCAATGCCCACAATCCAAATGTATCACTTACTGTTGTGATAACAGATGTTGCTCCTAACAAACGAGAAATATCCTCAGCCAGTTGATTTGCACCACCCAAATGTCCAGAAACAACAGGCTGAACAAATTGTCCGTTGGCATCGATATTAACAACCGCAGGATCTGTTTTTTTGTCCTTTAAAAAAGGTGCTATCTCGCGTACACAAATGCCCAAAGCTCCAATAAAAATTAAGGCTTCGTAATTGTTCCAAAGCTCCTGATAGTTCTTTGGCGAATGCATCATTTCAGCCTCAAATCCATTACTTATAATTCTTTTGGCAAGATTCTCACCTTTATCGGAATGTGTGATTATTATTTTTGACATGATGTATTTTGTTCTGTTTTATTTCTTGCTGATTACATGATTTATTTCTCGCTGATCTTCACTGATTAAATTCGCTGATTCTCGCAAATCATTGCACTATTTTCAGCGTGAATCTGCGAGAAAAGAACCTTCGTTTAAAATTCAGTTTTTCCCTCTTAGGGAAAAGGGTGAAATAAGAAAAATATAATCAAAAAGCACCCTTCTGGCTGTCGCCATCTCCCCTAAAAGGGGAGAATTCAATATTTTTATTGAGAGCCTCACTTGAAGTGAGACCCTCAAAGCATATATCTAATTTTCTTTTATTTTCTCAGCTACTAAAATGCTTATCGGATTAAACTCATCAACACTCACAAGCATTTCATGCTTTATGTAATAGGAATTTGTTTCGCTCCATTGCTTAAATCCCAGTTTGCTTTTTTCACTTACCGAATTAAAAGCTATGATTCCTCCATCCAACAAATGCAAATCTATATCATCCAAAACTGCGTCCATTTTTCCACCATAACCGCCAACAAAAACGGCATCTGGTTTTTCTATTTCTACCTTATCGGTTTGCAAATAATCACCAATAAAAAGTTCTATTCCCGGCGTTTGAAATTTTTCAGTATTTCTTTGAATAATACCTCTAGACTCTTCTCTTATTTCGAAAGATTTTATTTTTAGGTGAGGATGATTTAATCGAGCATCGATGGAAACACTTCCAGTACATGCTCCCACATCCCAAAATACCTTTTTCGTTTGCAATTCCATCAGCGCAAGAGTAGCCAAACGAATGGGCATTTTAGTAATCATTATTGGTCGACCTTCCAAGGGTTCAAAATCACTTTCTTTAATTCCTTTTTTGGGAATTGCCTCATCGGTTTTTTCCAGGTAAAAGCAATTGGGATGATTAAAATCCAAACCCAAGGCTTCTTCCAAACTCAATTCCTTCACCATTTCCCTTTCTCCTCCCAAGCGCTCGCCATAGAACATTTTGTAGTTCGAATATCCATATTGTAACATTCTCTCGGCAATGCTTTTGGGTGTATTTTTTCTATCGGTAAGAATTCCCATTCTCTCCTGACCTCTAATCATTGCCTGATCGAATCGCTCGAAAGATCTGCCGGTAAGCGTAATGGTTTGAAACTCGCCATAAGGCAATTTAAAACGATGCGCAAGCAATTGCAGGGAATTAAAATCAGGAAGGATATCAAGCTCTGCATTTGGAATCTCACGTTTTAATGTAATGCCAATTCCATAAAACAATGGGTCGCCCGAGGCAAACACAATCCAATCGCCATTTGAATTGTTTATGGCATCGTACAATGTTGACAAAGGCACTACAATATCATACCAATGGTATTGCTCTGGCAGATAATCGCCCACCAATTCGCGGTGACGACTTCCCCCGGCAAAATATTTTCCCGATTGAATCAGAGCCAACTCTTTCTTTGTAAAATCAGGAGTTAAATCTGATATTCCTATGATGCTTATTTTCATGTTTCTTTCTTTGATTGCTCGCAGATTAACTATTGGAAAATTCTTGTTATACAATGCTTATTTAGGTAAAGCTTTTTTTCTTTTTTTGCGATGCCAGTATTGGTAAAGCTCAAAATATTCAATTTTACCCTTTGCCAGTATTGGTAAAGCTCAAAATATTCAATTTTATCCTTTGCCAATTTAGGTAAAGCATGAAAAATTGATTTTTTAACGCGTGCCTGTTTAGGTAAAGCCCAAAAAAATGTTTTTTGATGCATGCCTGTTTAGGCAAAGCTCGAAATATTCAATCTTGACCTTTGCCTGTTTAGGTAAAACTCTTTTTGATTTTTTGCTTTGCCTAAATAGGCAAAGCAAAATATTAACTGTTTAAATTACCTAATATCTATAATCCTTCACCCGGATGCATTTCTTCCGCTTCGTTCCAACTTAATATGGCGTTGATAATGGTTGCTGCCACGTTACTTCCTCCCTTTCTGCCATTTACAAAAACTGCAGGAACATCAGGGCAACCATATTTTAATTGCCACTTGCTTTCTTTTACATTTACAAAACCAACCGGAGCTGCAATTACTCCAGCAGGATTTGCTTTTCCATTTCGGATTAATTTGATCAACTCGATTAATGCAGTTGGTGCATTTCCAAAAGCAAAAATTGCATTGGGATGTTCTTCTACTGCCAATTGAATTCCAGCCTGAGTTCTTGTAATATTTTTCTGTGAAGCCTTTTCAGCTACGCGCTCATCATCTAAATAGCATTTGATTTCAAGACCCAATTTGGTAGCCGTTGCCCTGCGAATTCCTCTTGTAACCATTGATACATCGGTTACAATGACAGGTGGTTTACCTGAATAGAATTTCTTATGTAGCTGTTCAACCACATTATTGCTTAACTCTACTGATTCGTTCAATTTAAAATCAGCAGTAGTATGAATACAGTGCAAAGCCACCCACACATGAGCCAAGGATTTATCCGTAATATCGATGTTATCCAAAATGGTTTGGAAACTTGCGTTCATGATGCGACGTCCAAGCTTATCCTGGCTATTGTTCTTGTTGGCATAGTAACCTCTTGGCGTTACCATCTTATCTTGAGCCTTAAAAGTTTGACTGTTACCAATCACTACAACGGTAAACATATCGGCTTTGGTCACATCCAATTCGGCAAGGGTAATCACCTCAATGCTCTCATCTTCTCTTCCCACATTTCGGGCAATTCCAACAGGAGTTTCCGGCGAACGCACTTCCAAAAACAATTCCCTCAGCCTCATCAATTGCCAAAATCGGCCTTTGCTTAGTGGGTTGTACACGGCAGTTACAAAATCAGCCTGAGCTGCTGCCACAATTCTTTTTTCAATTTTTTCCCACGGAGTTAACAAATCCGACATAGAAATAGAACAAAAATCATGACCTAGTGGTGCTCCCAATTTTGATGCAGCGGCGAACATTGCAGATATCCCCGGTACAACTTCCAAATCAACTTCCGAAGCTTTTTCAGCCTTCATTTCCCATAACAAAGGAGCCATTCCATACACACCCGAATCGCCACTGCTAATTACAGCAACGGTTTTACCTGAATCAGCCAATTCGAATGCTTTTGCAGCTCTTTCACGCTCTTTTTTCATTCCAGTATCAATCAGTTGTTTTCCTCCTGACAACTGCTTGATGTGTTCAAAATAAAAACTGTATCCAACTATTACTTCTGCATCTTGTATGGCCTGTAAAGCCTGTGGAGTAAGAAATTTCTCATTTCCTGGTCCAATTCCTATGCTGTATATTTTCTTAGCCATAAATAATAATTAATGAAAAGTAAGGTATTGTTCGCAACTTCAAATTCTGAACATTGCTTGTGGAATACTGTTGCGCTGTTCCCACACGTTCGATATAAAAAAATGACCTATTTTGTTTTTTAAGGAAATCATGCCAATTATCAAGAACACTCATTTTCATCACAACCAATGTTTGATTTTCTTTCAAAGCTTCTTCTATTTCTTCAAAATTATTTGGTCTGGCTATTACCTTTAATGTTTGATTGCCTTCAGTAACTGGCTTTTCTCCTTCCGCACCAGTCGCAATAAACGCGGGAACTCCAGGGATTACTTGACATTCAACATTTGTATCCTGAGCCAATTTTATCAGGTAACCAAATGTGCTATAAAAAAGTGCATCTCCTTCCGAAACTACTGCCACGTTTTTGCCTTTTGCCAGTTCATTCTGAATCTTGTTGAATGCATTCCGATAATGAGCATCTCTATTTTTTCCAGTCATAGGAATAAGAAGAGGCACGCATTCCGTTTCTATTTCTAACTGGTCTAATATTTCCAGTGAAAATGATTTTGTATTGGATTTATAAATATCAGATGCCGGATAAAATATCAGATCTGCACTTTTAAGGGCATTTAAACCCTTAAGAGTGATTAGTTCCGGATCACCAGGACCCAATCCAACTCCTATTAACTTTCCCAAACTCATAATCCCAATTCCTTTAATAATTCCAACATTCTCACTCTTTCCCCCAAATACAGATGCATGTACGAAGCCCAGCAGTTCTTTTTTCTAAACACCGGCATCTCAACATCAAGTCCTCTGGCTGTTTTGGCTTTATACGCTGTGCCTGCCTTTTCTTCTCCTATCAAATTCGAATAATGAAACTCATGTCCTTTGATATTGATATCACATCCATTCAAATCACGATAACCCAAGTGTAATTTCATATTCTCAAAGGAAGTATCAAAATCAAAAACACCTGTCATGCTGTATGTTTCTCCTTCCTTTGTGATGATATTTTTTCCCAAATACATCATTCCACCACATTCAGCAATTAATACTTTGCCATCGTTGATATAGTTAGCAATGGCTTGCTTCATTTTTACATTACTCGATAATTTATCTGCAAATAGTTCAGGATATCCTCCCGGCAACCATAGCAAATCTGCCTGAGGCAATTCTTCATCATTCAATGGGCTAAATTCCAAAAGTTCTCCCAATTCCGCCAAAACATCACGGTTTGCCTGATAGGAAAAATTGAAAGCCTCATCGTAAGCCAATGCAATTTTCAAACGCTTCTTTACATCAATATTTTGATTTGTTGATGACTGAATCTCTTTTTTGGTGATCTCCATAAGCAAATCTATATCGACATGTTTCTCTAACAAATCTGCAGCAACATCTACAATTTCACGATTCTGATTCTCACCCGGAAGATGCAAACCCAAATGTCTTGATTCTATTGCCAATCTTTGATCTCTTGGCATGTATCCCAAAACAGGAACTTCAGCATCAATGGCTGCTTCTTTCAAGAACTGAAAATGAGATTCACCTGCAACCTTATTAAAAATAACTCCTGCAAGATCTACGCTTTTATCGAAATTCTTGAATCCATACAATAAAGGTGCAACCGAATATGCCGTGCTCGAAGCATCAACAACAAGAATTACCGGCAAGTCCAATAATCGTGCAACAGCCGCCGAACTTCCTACATCTTTTTGTGCTCCATCGAACAAACCCATAACACCCTCCGCAATCGAAACTTTGGAGCTTGAAGCATTTTGATTAAAAATCTCCTGAACATGATTCTTATCTGCCATCCACATATCCAAATTGTAGGAAGGCTGACCAGCAATTTTTGTATGATGCATGGGATCGATATAATCAGGGCCACATTTAAATGGCTGAACTTTTAAACCTCGATTAACGAATGCTTGCATCAAGCCCAATGTAATCATGGTTTTTCCCGAATTACTTTTTGGTGCTGCAATTAAAAAAGCATTTGTATCTATTTTATTCATAATATTCTCTTAACCAATCCGTTCTTTTATGGGCATTAAAACATGCCATTTTCGATTGTTTTATCCTTTCGATTCCATCTAAATTAATATCTGCTAAAGCAAATTCATTTTCTTCAACGAATGACTCTGATAAAACATTTCCTTTGGGGTCAACAATCAAACTGGCACAGGGAAAAACGGTTCCTCTTTCATTTTCTGTAACCTGATTGCAAGTCATCGCAAAACAAGAGTTATCGTATGCCCTTGCGGGGATATATCTTTTGAATCTATCTATTTTTGCCCTACAAGTTTCTTTAGGAGATGCAAAGGCCATTGCCATCACATTGGCTCCTTTTTGTGCTTGAATCGCACTAATTTCAGGGAAGTGGGTTTCGTAACAAAGTTGAATGCCTAGACTTAACTTCCTTATCAGAAAAACTTCAATTTCATCGCCTTCAGAATATAGTTCTTTTTCGCTCGGGCTTAAATGTGTTTTCCTGTGTTTGCCAATTATCTTCCCATTAGACAGGATGAATTGTGATATGAAATATTTACCCTTTTCCTCTTCAGGAAATCCAAATGCAAAAGCAAGTTTTACTTGATTTGAGATTTCCAACAGTTTAGAAAACAACAGTTCTTTCTGCAACAGCACCTTATCAACAACAGTTTTATTTTTGCTATAGCCTGATAAGTTCATTTCCGGGAATAGAATAAATTCTGCTCCCTTTTTGTTCAGCTCCTTAATCCATTTAATGGTAACTGAAAGATTTTCTTGAACATTTCCGATAATACTTTTTGAACTTACAGCTGCAACTCTCATTATTGAAGGGATTTTAATGTTAGTGCTAATAAATTCTCTATCGATTCTTCCTGACCAATGCACGTTCCATTTTGATAATATTTGAAACTAACATTACCATTATTACAAACTTCTAACCAGTTGGCATCATCATCTTTTTTTCGAATGGTTCTTACTCCATTCCGTGCAAAAGCTCTTCTTAAAAGCACATATTCAAAACCATGTCCTTGAACCGGAATTGCTTTTTTGAAATCGTAACCAACTCGGAACAAACCTGTTTTATTATCGAATTCGATGCCTCGATTTTTAAAAATACTCTGAAACTCGTTTTTCAATAGTAAATCTTCCGGTGTACCAGATAACAATGATTTTTCAGGAGAAAGCAGCCAAAGTTTATCAGCCATTTGTAATGCTAAATCCAAATCGTGAGTAGACATTAAAACCGATTTGCCAGATTTATTCGCAATTTGTCTAAGAAGTTGCATGATCTCAACTCTTGCAGGCATATCGAGAAAGGCAGTCGGTTCATCCAGAATAATAATTTGAGTATCCTGAGCCAAGGCTTTTGCAATAAACGCCTTTTGCTTTTCCCCGTCACTCAAATTTGATAATCGTTCCTTCTTTTTATGCAGAATTCCACATTTCTCAATAGAAGTATGAACTATTTCTTTGTCCTCATCATTCAGAATTCCAAATGTTCCTGTGTACGGACTTCTTCCTAGTCCAACTAATTCTTCAACCGTTGCATTAGGCACAATAACTCTATCGGTTAGCACTACGGCAGCCAATTTGGATAATTCTTTTTCCGAAAGTTGCAATAGATTTTTACCCAGCAATGTGGCTTCTCCACCCAATGCTGGTTGGAAACCGCAAATTGTTCTTATTAAAGTACTTTTTCCTGTTCCATTTTCGCCCAACAGACAAACTAATTCGCCTGGAAACATTTTAGCATCAAGTTTGTCATGAACAACCTTAGCCCGTTTGTCCTTGCCATAACCTATGCCTAATTTATTGATATGTAAGATTTCCTTGTCTGCCATTTTATTCGAGTCGATTTTCTTTTCTACGTTTCCAGATTACCCAAATTACCACGGGAGCACCAATAAATGCTGTTACCGAATTAATTGGCATCTCCTGTTCCATTCCCGGCATTCTAGCAATAAGATTACACAACAAAGCTGTTGCTGCCCCCAGTAATGCAGCATTCAAAATCAGGTAAAAGTGATTGGAAGTTTTGGATAATAACTTTGCCAAATGTGGAACTGCTACACCAATAAATATGATTGGCCCGCAAAAAGAGGTTACGATAGCAGTTAAGAATCCCGCAAAGGCAATGATTAAAAAACGTGCCCTTTTAATATTCAATCCAAGGTTGGCAGCATACCGATCGCCTAGTGCTAATAAATTTAATGGCTTACTCAATAGACTTGCCAATAAAGAAGGTATCACTGTGATAAGTCCAAACAGCATGGCTCGATCGGATGCCAGGCGACTAAAACTTCCAAGGCCCCAAATCACATAATTGTGCACATCTTCCTCCGGACTATAAAACTTCAATAAACTAACCAGTGAACTACTTAAATATCCAATCATCACTCCAATGATTAACACACTTAAGGTTCCACCTATTCGATGAGAGATAAAAAGTATCAATGTCAAAACCAATCCTGCACCAATTAAGGATGAAAATACAACAGCAAAATCGCCCCAAGCACCCAAACTTGTAAATGTAAAGCCTAAAATATTCCCTGTAAAAAGCATTACAAAAGCTACTCCCAGGCTCGATCCGGAAGAAATTCCAAGAACCGAAGGACCTGCCAGAGGATTTCGAAACAAGGTCTGCATTAACAAACCAGAAACCCCTAGAGCCATTCCCGCTCCAAGAGCAACCATGGTTTGTGGCAATCTGGTTTTTAGGATGATATTCTCAAAAATGCGATTTGCTTCATCGCCTGTAAACAGGATGGCTTTTATTTCTAAAATAGGAATATGTACCGATCCCAATACAAGGTTCAATAAAACAAGAAATGCCAGCAAGAGTATTGCCAGCATAATTACAATTGATATTCTGCCTAGTTTATAAATCATTTCAGCCTTTGGTAAAAGTAGGGTTGGTGTTTGGGTAGCAATTCATGATGAAAGAAATAAATGTAGTCGGCAAGTAAAACATCAGGCTTCACTCCTGCCTGTTCGTAATATGGTTTCTCACGAATGTTGCACAAAATCACATTCTTTTGCTGAAATGCTTTAAAATCTTCGTACCTCGAATCCTGTTCTCCCAAATCTTTTAGGCTTAAACCAGATTTTTCAGGGTGGATGATTCTCCAATAATCACAATTGGAAGCCTTACTGTATATGGTTTCAAAGTCTACAGGATAAGCTCCCTGCTTGTTGTCTTTAATGATATAATCTGCCCCGGCATCACGAAAATAGTGTGCGTAGAAACTGTTCCCTCCTGGCACATACCAGCTCCCCGAACGCATTTTGCCTGAGAAAATGGTTGGGCGTTCTTTTACTTTCGAGGTAAGCTCTTTCAAATTCTGATATCGTGACTCAATTCCATCGAAGATAGAATCGGCCTTTTCTTCCTTTCCAACAAATAGCGCCAACATTTTCACCCATTCCGAACGTCCCAATGGAGTTTCTTCATTGTACGCAGCCATTGGAACCAAAGGAATACCTAGGTTTCTGAGTGCATCAAACCCTCCTACTTTAAAGGGGGATACAAATATTACATCAGGATCTAGAGCTGCTATCATCTCCAAATTGAAATTTCCTTCCTTGCCAATTCGCTTCACTTTTCCCGATTCAACCAATGCCTTCATTCCTTCATGACGCAGATATCTACTACTGTTTATGGCAATGATGTCATCAATATCGTCCAGAGCAAAGAAGTAACAAAGCTGGGTACTCGACAAGCAAATAATTCTTTTGCAAGGAACTTTTATTATAGTAGCAGGATCTTTAACATCCTTTTGTTCCGCCACCAGATGAAAAGTATCGAACTCATTCTCTTCTCCTTTGCGGTGGATATGAAGGATGGTTTTATCACCCGATTTTTCGAACTTAAACTCTTTCGCATGTTTTAGTTGCACTTCGGTAAATCGATCTTTCCCTTTCTTATCTGCCAACTTTGACGAATGGCCTTTGCATGAAAATAGAGATATCAGCAAACCAATACTCAAAAAAAATAAAATCCTTTGCATCTATTTTGTTTTAATGGATTCATAAACTAGAGAACGCACACATTGTCCTTTAGAGTTGTACTGATAGATTCGCTTCTTACTTTTCCTTCGGCTTGATGCATACTTGCTGGAATAGCTATGCTTCCGTCCTTTTTCATCATATTCATAAATAGAATGTAATGTCAGCTCATTGGCTCCATTGTATTTATCCTTCTCAACAATTCTATTGTTCTTGTAAATATATCTGTAGTAGGTTTCCGAAGTTAACAGCCCATTTTCATTATAGTTTAGCCGACTTTCGTACTCTCCTTTTTCCGTGTAAGTAATTACAGTATATTTCGATAAGCCATTATCATTAAAATACTCTATTCTTACATTCTCCCCTTTATCGTTATTGATATAAACTTTGCGGCTTTCGGTATTTTTTATGTAATCGCACTTTATGCTTTTAATACGCAAATTTTCGGGACTATAAATGTATATATAGCGAGATAACAAAGTGCTATCGCCATGATATTTTAAACTTTCAATTTTATTCCCTTTTTCATCGAAGATGTAGTGCACAAAACTGATTCGTTTATTTTCTGCGTCGAAGCTTTGTTTCTCAATTCTTTCTCCTTTTTTGTTGTAAGCGTACTTGCGCGAGCCAATCAAAGTGTAAGCTTCAATATCCTGGGCAAAAGAAAAACTTTGCATCCCGAGTAAAATTAAAAAAGCCACTATTCTCATTGCTTATAAGTTCTCATACACCTTTTTCAAATGATTTATCCAAATATTTACGACATCATCGTACTCGGCCATACCTTTTAAAATACACTCCACTTCAAACCCTTCCTTTTCCAAAATTGTTTTCCAACTGTCGTCTTCATCACCCGCCATATCATTTCGGGCATGATCTCCAGCAACAGTCATAAATGGTGTAAGCACTACTTTTTTTATCTTTTGTGCTTTTAATTGCGGAATTATTTGTTCTAACATTGGATACCCTTCAACAGTCCCTAAAAAATATTTATCTGATTTTTGTTGCAGGTAATACTGGAATCCCGGATAATAAATATTTGCTGCATGATGTGTTCCATGCCCCATGAAAAGCAATGCACTTTTTGAATTGGTAATATCAGCAAATTTTCCATCTAAAAATGATGCCATTGCCTGGTTATCTTCATCAAGAAAAAGAAGAGGATTTCCCAATTTAGCAATTTGAATTCCCTTAGGCATCTTATTAAATGCATTTACGGTAAGTTTCAGGTTTTCAAACTCCTCACCCGGAATAACATGTAAAGATTGAACCGCAATGTGCGTGAATCCTTCTTCCCCCATTTTTGCCAAAGCTTCGGAAGGAGAATCAATATTATTACCACGCTTTTTAAGGATTCTTCGAATAATCTTTGAGGTGTATGCCCAACGCACTTCTACATCAGGAAATGCATCTTTCACTTTCTTTTCAATATTGGCAAATGCAACACGCGCCTCAGGATAACTGGTTCCAAAAGTAACCAATAAAATCCCATTGTTCGTTTCTATTTTTTTGTGTGCCGAAACTTCTTGAATGCTCATTGTTAATAGCGATAGAATAAAAATCTTAACTATAAATAATCTCATCATATATGTAATTAATGCAATTTTCTTCTACGAAAATTTCGTTTAAACCATTTTAAAGATATTACAAAACCAGTAATACTAACCGATAAACCCAGTAAGGATAAGAGAACTAAAAGTGTTTTTCGCAACCAATCCACTTTCTTTAAAATTGGAAGGTCAAGGGTATGCAAAAAGCGATACAACCACCTGCGTACTCGTGTATTTTTAGTAAGCTTTTTAACACGATCCCCATTTGCAGGATTAATATACAAATGAGTTCTCGCAGCATCATCAACTTCAATTTTAAAAGCCTGCTCTGGCAAATAATACATTGTCGATCCTGAGTAATAATTATCGTAGCCATTCTGCTTGCTTACCGAGAATGAATTATTCCCCAGTATATTTTTGGCTTCTGCCTGAATATCTTCCAGAGTAAAATCTTTTTGCGGAACAATCTTACCATCCTGTAAAGTATATATATCTGCTTTTTGATAATGGCTATAGTACACTCTGAATTGAGCTTTATTAAAGACCGTTTTCCATTCTATCTTTCGGATCCCTTTTTTATTGTCAATAGCGGAATAAATATCACTTGGGCTAATGTCTTCACAATTCGATAAATCCAAGTTCTGATTCCATTCTATTTCAATCTTTTTCTCAGGATCTACACCAAGCACCCAATCGGGAACCGATGCCAGTGAAAACAAACCACTTAAAATAAATGTGAACACAAACAATCCAAAAAAGAAACCTGTTAGATGATGCCACTTGTACCAAAATTTCTTGTAAGGTGTAATTCCTTTCTTTTTACGGCTGTTCATTCTTACAAAGCCGGCATAAATCCCACTAATACATAACAAAACACCAAAGGAGGATAAAATAATCACAACAAGTTTCCAAGTGTCCTTTACCAGTCGAAGCCTCTTAAAGTAAATCCAATGCGGAATGGCACCAACTCTAGCACTCCATCTGGCTCTTCTGTTGGTTTCCTGAACTATTTCACCTGTTTTTGAGGAAATATAAAGAACTGAATGCCCGGGATCATCCATATAACACTTGTAAATTGGCAGTAATGGCCTGTAATAACTCCAAGGCACCCAATCGTCCAGTTTACTTATCTTTTTCAGTTCTTTTAATGAATAACCATTAAACGATTCACTTAGCGATTTTGCATATTCTTCATCAAAGGAGCCTATCAACTGCAAACTTTTTGCATCGTAAGTTTGCTGCGCCTTTCTGCCTGATCTTACTCTATAAACAGCTTTGCCATCACATATTTCGAGAGCAAGATTTCCTTTAAATGATTTAGGAGGAGCTTGCAAGTTTTCAAATTGTTGTGGCGTAAACTCGGAAAGGTGAAAGAATCGTTGTTCTCGCGATGCATGCGGGAATCCATCAAAAATGAGAACTATTCCTGAAATGAACCAAACCACAAACATCAGGCTCAATACTGAACCTGATAGATTGTGGATTTGAATGAGATATTTATTTATCTTTTTCACGATTAATTCGCAAAGTTGATGGTTATACCTGCAAAGAATGTACGCCCTGGATTGATTGTACCATAGTGCGAACCATAAGGACTATCATCTATTTGATCAAAGATATTATCAACCCCAAGTTGAGCTTCTATAATGAATGAACCCATATTCAGGAATCTATGATTTGTAGTAAACTTCCAAAGGTCATATCCCTTTGCATTGTCCTCACCATTGTCGTAAGATTTTTCATCTTGAATACGACCGATAATATTCGCACTAAATGAGTATCCTTTCCACGAACGATCGTAAGCCAAGCGAACATTCCCGTAATTTTCGGCAACACCATCTAGTTTTTCTCCCGTGGTTTCATCTTTAGCATCAACATAGCTGTAGCCACCACCTAGAGTAAAGCCAGCTCCTAATTTTGCGTTCATTAAGAAATCAATCCCTTGAGATCTTGATTCATCAACATTATAATGTTGGCGTCTTCTTTTAATTCCATTATCCGCATCATCTGGCTCCAGATCAATTGTTTCATAGGCAATCAAGTCATCTACATTA
This sequence comes from Marinifilum sp., assembly GCF_965230805.1. Taxonomy (NCBI): domain Bacteria; kingdom Pseudomonadati; phylum Bacteroidota; class Bacteroidia; order Marinilabiliales; family Marinifilaceae; genus Marinifilum; species Marinifilum sp. The sequence goes on from NZ_OZ246019.1 coordinate 1,726,525, forward strand.
TTTATGTAACCCGTAATACTAGCAGTAAGGAAACTATTGTGAAATTCTACTCCCAATGAAGAAAATTGTGATTTTTGCGGATCCAAATCAGTATTTCCCAAAAATAAATTCCCTCGTTTTTCGTAAGCGTAATACAATTCTCTTAAAGTCGGAGCTTTAAAACCATATCCATAAGTTCCTCTAAAATTAAACTGATCTAACTTATACAGTAAGGATACTTTTGGAGTGAAGGCACTTCCGAATTCTTTGTGCTTAACTACTCTTGCACCAGCAACAATGTTTAGCTTATCAAAAAATGTCATTTCATCTTGAGCATATACAGATATAGTATGCGATTCCGCTCGGCCTTCCTTCAATCGGTTCGAAACCATTTTCTCTTCCAAATAGTCTTCCCCTATTGTTAATTTATTGTTTTTAGAAATCTCTTTCACGAATTTAAAACGCACATTGTTCATTCGCTGATCATTATTGATAGATTTATCACCAGGCATATAGTCCTTATACTCCTGATTGTATCTGTAATAATAACGGAATCTGTCATAGTTGTAATCAACAGACAAATAGTCTCTCTTATTCAATAGATATTTTGCACCAACTTCGAAAGTTTTGTCTGTAAAATGATAGCCATATTTTCCTACAGATTGTGGCCGATACATATCCTTCTCATAATATGAGTTCCCTGCATAAACCTCTAGTTTATCTGTAGCCCTAAAAGTTAAACATTGGCTGAATGTTTTATCCTTGTATTTATTCTGAGCTTTTGCCTCTGTTTCAACCAATTCGTCATCGTCAATTTCAAAAGGACTCAATTGCCATCCATCACTTCTTTTGTGATTAAAATTTCCATTCCATGAGAACTTACCCAGGTTAAGATCAACCGTATTGCTTTGTTGATAGGTTCGATATTCGCGAATACGGCTGGTGTTGGAAACATTTACCTTTTGCTTTGATTTTTCGGTAATGATGTTAACAACTCCCGCAATAGCATCCGATCCATAAAGCAAAGAGGACGCACCTTTTACCACTTCAATGCGCTCCACATCATCAGGATTAATTCTGTTTAAGTCATTATTTCCACCAACATCTCCATACATACGTTTGCCATCCACAAGCACAAGAATAAAATCATTTCCCAATCCGTTAATCGTCATAAATGAACCCATAGTTCCAGGATTAAAATCGAATGAAGGACTCACATTCATCATCAAATCATTAAAGTCTGAAGCTCCAATACTAGCAATGGTTTTCTTACTTATAAGTTCAGTTTGCACTGGTGCCGTTTTTAGATGGTGAGCCGTACCTGTTCCTGTAACTACAATTTCTCCCAACTGACTTTTAGATTCCTCCATTGCAAAGTTTAGTACATTAAGCCCTTCTTTAATGGTAATTTTGTGCTTTTGGCGACTAAATCCTGAAAAGGATACAACCAAATCGTAATCGCCCGGTTTAAGATTTTTAATTTTATACTCGCCTTTGTTATTGGTCGCTGTTCCCTTTGTAGTTCCAGAGAAATACACATTAGCACCTGGCATAGCTTGCTGGTTGTCTTTTTGGGTTACCACCCCTTTTAGTACTGCATTTTGTGCATTAACAATTCCTGCACTAACAAGTAGCATGATTGCTACAAAGTAAATCTTTTGCATCGTAAGATATTAAAACATTAATAACTTCACTTTGCAATCCTACTTACGACAAGAGATATTCAGAACAGTATACAATAAGTCCCAAACACAAACTTCTGTCCCGGAAGCAAAATGTTTAATTACATAATGGCAGGTCTTCTGACTTATCTTGGTTTTTAAGCCTTCCCAACAGGCATTTTCCTGTCAGTGGCTGTAGTATAAAAACCACGATTCCAAAAATAGGAACCAGACTTACAGCAGCGGGAACTGTTGCAGATTTTCACTGCATTCCCTTTTAATCCTTCATGCACAAGAAGGTGCATTTGGAACCATTATGCTGGCAAAAGTAGATATTATTTTTTTACATACAAGGCTGCTATGAAACAGGAAAGTTTAATGCAATAAAAAAGCCGTTTTCATTTCTGAAACGGCTTTCATCCTAAGTACCCGGGGCGGGACTTGAACCCTACCCTTTATATCGCTTATTTTCAATGTTTTTTAAGACCGATTTCTTGATGGTGTCGATTTTGTGTCTCTGAAACTATCTACTTATCTTAATTTACACTGTAAAGAAATAATGATAGGAGAGAGTCCACAATACATACAAAACACTATTTCCGCCTAGTGTTTTCTTTGATTTTTTCAATTGCTTGTATAAAAATATGTTTCTAACAGGGTAATCTAATTCTTGCTCAGAAACTTCGATTAATGTATTAAGCATTTTTGCTTCCAATATTTCTAAGGACAATTCTCTCTTAAGTCGATATAATCGCACCTCCAACCTATTTCAAAACTTGACAGTTTAAAACTACTTCATATTACATGATATGAAATCCAGTGAGGCTAGCCTCACTGGATAATAAAATTTACACCAAAATATATCACAATTATTTACAATTCGATCTAATTAAAGTCATCAAAAACAAATGCCGTACCTGATGCACTAGAACCTCTATAAAATTTCACTACTGGATTAGTAATAGTGAATGACTTATCACCATCCATATTTACATATCTATTTGCTGCATATAAGTGTACCCTATCTTTAGTGTTGTCCATCGCACTTTCACCTTTCTGTGGCTACTTACATTTACTGCAATTGGATTACTTAACCATTCTCCCGTTTTTGTAATAACAAAATCGACTGGGGTGTAGCCACCACTTCCACCTCCATCAGGAATCTCAGCAAATCTATCAAACTCTGCAACCATCCTTAAGGTTTCTCCTTCTTGTTCATACTTTGTAATCTTATCTTCTTCAGCAAGATACACATTATTATCAACTGCTAAAACCCCATTAGAATTAAATTTCTGAGCCACTACAGGGTCACTAATGATAAGTTCATATTCGTTATTACCTATAGGCTTTAATATATCCGAATATTGTTCTATAGCTTCTTGGTATTCAGTTTGTTTTGTTGAATCTACAGAGTATTCAACGATTTCCTGATAAGCATCCCACATTGTTTCAACCTTAGCATTAGCTTTAGTCTTTCCAGAAGGTATCATTACATCTATATTATTTTCAAATGTTATAAACTCAGACGCATTAATCTTGTTGATGTGATGTTCATTTTCAACAGTCTCAACATCTGTGTTGTTATCACATGATGCAAATGCAAAAACAGCAATAGCTGCAATGAAGTAAAATTTAGTTTTTCACATTTTATTAAATCATTTAAAAATTAATACCTACCCCTATTTTGGGTAATACTTTAAATTCATCAGCAAATTCAGTTTTGAACTCAAGTCCAACCATTAGTTTTAGGTTGCCACTAAACACTTTCTTTTTAGTAATATAAACCGGAAGTCGCATATATTCTTCATCCAAATCTGAATAAGAAAAACCTAATCCACACGATAAATCAACCCCCATAGACTCATCAAGGATATACTCTTTTCTTAAAAAAAATGAATATGTAGCATCTTTGATTTGTTCATTATCTGCTGCAATTCTTAACTCAGGGTAAATGCCTTTATTACTAAATATGGCCAATCCAAATTCATTCGAATTATAATAACTGACAGTTATTTTTTTTTCTTGAGCAGTAGTTGTTAGTGCTACAAAAGCAATTAAAAGTAATAATAATGTTCTTTTCATTTTAATAATTTAAATGATTAATATGTAATATTTTAATGATCTTAATATAAAAAATAAGGAGTTTAGAATAGTGCCTAATTTGATCAATATCCATAATATAATAATTGCGCATAACTATATATACATGTCCTAATACTCTGGCCATCATCAATAACAATAACATAATCTCTGTCATCTCCATCACCACCTTTTACTTTAGCTAATCCATCTTTACTAAGAATATCACCTGATTTTAATTTTGTTTTCAATTCTTTTAGTTTTTAATGTGTTATAAATTTGGTTTAATACACACAAAACTAGAAATCCAAAACCCTAATAGCAAATAAGTTTCAACTTCAAATCAATGAGAAATCTAATTACAAATACATCTTCTTTCTAATTAGAAATTATTACATTGTGCACCACAAAAGACTTATGTTGCATTTTTCACGTTGGGAAATAATTACTGATAGCTAAGAGTATTAAATGCACTCTTCTCTCTAATTACTTGGTTAGATTTTTGAATCATTACAATTAGAATTAACGGAACATATGAATAGAAAAGAAACAATCTTTTTTTTACTTTTAATTAATTTAGATTAGTTCTAATTAGACCATTATTGTACTTTTGTTAACAATGTTATATCTTGTAGAATACTGATTTTTTTAGTCGGCTTGTAGCCTTTATGATGTTAGTTCTTGCGCTACTTATTTTTTCGCAGGGGTTATGGCTCTGGCAACAATTAAACGAAAAAACATAATTGATAGTTTATTTATTAAAGGATCTAACTACAAGGAATCACAAAATATCTTCAACAAAACTCAATTTAGTTTTCCTCTCAGAACAACCGACACTTATACTTTTCGTTTCACATTTAAATTGAGAACTTTCCCATTCCTAAAACAAATGTTGTATACCATAAGTATTTCAGGAATTGCGATTATCCTGATTGCAATTTTTACGCTTTGGTTACTTTGGCTACTTCACCAACATATAGATCATTTATAATGGCGTGAACAAGCTGTCAGAGGTATTGTGCACGATCTAAAATCACGAATCTCCTATGTTTATACATTTGTAGATTATATTTTCAGTAAAGAGCAAAAGCCCTCAATAAAAAAACAGCTCCATTTTCTCCAGAAAAATAAACTGTTCCCTGATTGCTTGAAAGACCCAGATTTTTTTTATCATGATCCCAGATCCTGAAACAGGAAAGTTTAATGCAATAAAAAAGCCGTTTCATTTCTGAAACGGCTTTCATCCTAAGTACCCGGGGCGGGACTTGAACCCGCACGGCCAAAAGGCCACTGGATTTTAAGTCCAGCGTGTCTACCAATTCCACCACCTGGGCATCCTTATTGGATTTTGAGCGAGAAACGAGACTCGAACTCGCGACCCTAACCTTGGCAAGGTTATGCTCTACCAACTGAGCTATTCTCGCATTCTGCAATGCTTTAAGAGTGAACCCTTGTTCCCTCAATTGCGATGCAAATATATGCGTATTTTTTTATTCCGCAAAAGAAAAAAAACATTTCTGTCACTTTTTTTTAATCTATCGAAATACTTTTTCTTATTAACATTTTCTGATTGATTGAAAGTCAGACACTACACTGCTTAAGCCTTTAAAAATGCGCAACTCACATTTTTTTATCTTTTCCCCATTTCTAAATACCAGATATCTTTTTTATCTCATTTAATTTATTGAGTGCCTCAATTGGAGTGAGGTTATTAATGTCCAAACCTGTAATCTCTTCTCTAATTTGTTGCAGGATCGGATCATCAAGCTGAAAAAAGCTCATTTGATAACCTTCTCTCTGTTGAGCAATCTCATCAACCGGCTTGGCTAATGTTTCACTATTCTTGTCCCCTTCCAATTGAATTAAAATTTCATCGGCACGCTTAACCACCGATTTTGGCATTCCAGCCATTCTTGCTACATGAATCCCAAAACTGTGATTTGACCCTCCCGACACCAATTTTCTTAGGAAAATGATCTTGTTATTCACTTCTTTTACCGAAACATTGTAATTCTTCACCCGGTTGAATGATTTTTCCATCTCATTTAACTCATGATAGTGAGTAGCAAACAATGTTTTCGCTTTGGCTTTTACATTTTCATGAATATATTCTACTATCGACCAGGCAATGGAAATGCCATCGTATGTGCTGGTTCCACGACCTAACTCATCTAGCAGAATTAAACTTCGCGACGAAAGGTTGTTCAAAATACTCGCTGCTTCATTCATTTCAACCATAAAAGTCGACTCTCCAAGCGAGATGTTATCCGACGCTCCTACACGGGTAAAGATTTTATCCACATAGCCAATCTTGGCAGATTCCGCTGGAACAAAACTTCCAATTTGTGCCATTAACACAATTAAAGCAGTTTGTCGAAGCAAAGCCGATTTACCAGCCATATTCGGACCCGTAATAATAATCACCTGTTGGTTTTCATTATCCAAAAAAACATCATTGGCAATATACTGCTCGTCAATTGGTAACTGCTGTTCGATAACCGGATGCCTTCCCTGTTTGATATCAATCACCTGCGACTCATTAATCTCAGGACAAGAGTAATTGTTTTCTCTAGCCAAACGAGCGAATGACAACAAACAATCCAAACGGCCAATCATGGATGCGTTTAACTGAATAGAAGAAATGTAATCTGCAATGCTTAAAACCAAATCGTTGTACAACCTGGTTTCCAGTGCTAATATCTTTTCTTCGGCACCAAGAATTTTTTCTTCATATTCTTTTAACTCCTGCGTAATGTATCGCTCGGCACTCACCAAGGTTTGCTTCCTAATCCACTCTTCAGGCACTTTATCTTTGTGAGTATTTCTCACCTCGATATAGTATCCGAACACATTGTTAAAGCCTATTTTAAGCGAAGGGATTCCAGTTCTCTCACTTTCGCGAACCTGCATTTGCACCAGGTAATCTTTCCCTGAAAAGGCAATTTTTCTCAACTCGTCCAGCTCTTCGGAAACTCCATTGGCAATCACACCTCCTTTGCTCACCATATTGGGTGGATCAGCTTTTATTTCTTTTTCTATTTTTTCGCGGACATTGAGGCAAGGATTGAGCTGATCACCAATTTTAACAAGGCCTTCGTTTCCAGAGTTCAAACAAAAGTTCTTTATTGGCTCAATGGCAAGCAAAGCATTTTTTAATTGAACTACTTCTCTTGGGCTGACTCTTCCTACAGCTACTTTCGAGATAATTCTTTCCAAATCGCCAATTTGCCTGATTTCATCTTCTAAAGTTAGGGCTTCGGATTCTTTATTATAGAAGTACTTCACTACATCCAATCTGCTATTAATACGAGCTGTATCTTTTAAGGGTAACGCAATCCAACGCTTTAATAAACGAGAACCCATCGGGCTTAGTGTTTTGTCCATAATCTGCGAAAGCGTATGAGCACCATCATTTAAAACACCAAACAATTCCAGGTTTCGAACAGTAAACTTATCCAACCATACATAACGATCTTCCTCTATTCTAGAAAGCTGAGTAACATGTCCGGCCTCACTGTGCTTGGTGATATCCAAATAGTGCAAAACTGCACCCGAAGCAATAACCCCATTCCTTAAGCTTTGCACGCCAAACCCTTTTAACGAAGTGGTTTCGAAATGGCGCAACAACCTATCCTTGGCTGCACTTTCGGTAAACACCCAATCGTCCATTGTGAAAGTATAGAACTTGCCGCCAAACATTTCATGAAATATCTTTTCTTTTCCTTTTTGATACAAAACTTCCTTAGGCTGAAAGTTTCCCAATAGCTTATCAATGTATTCAAAATTACCTTCGGCTGTTAGAAACTCACCTGTCGACGCATCAAGAAATGCAATCCCTGCAGATTTTTTCTCTAAATGAATACATGCCAAAAAGTTATTTTCTCTATGCTCAAGCACATTGTCGTTGTACGAAACACCTGGGGTAACCAACTCAATAATACCCCTCTTTACTAATTTTTTTGTTTTTTTCGGATCTTCCAATTGCTCACAAATGGCAACGCGCATCCCTGCACGAACCAGTTTTGGCAAATAAGTATCTATGGCATGATGTGGAAATCCCGCTAACTCAACATAAGAAGCCGAACCATTCGCTCTTTTGGTTAAAGTAATCCCTAAAATCTCAGATGCACGAATGGCATCATTCTCAAATGTCTCATAAAAATCTCCAACCCTAAACAACAATATTGCATCAGGATGCTTTTCTTTCATCTGATAATATTGTTTCATCAAGGGAGTTTCGACTGCTTTCTTCTGTTTTGCCAAGGGAAATTATTTTGTATGATTGGAACTCTATTTCTATTTCGAACAAATATACTCATTCCACAAGAAAGTAGCGGAGAGGTTTTATGATTCAACAAAAGAAAAAAAGCCAAAATCTCATGGCAATTCAATATACAATGTTGTAATTTTAAGCTGATCGCATCTAAAATTTGACACTAAAAATCATGACTAACATTCTTATCATTGGAGCTGGTCTTTCATCCACAGATCTGATACAGTATTTGTTAAAACACTCCGAAAAATACAATTGGAAGGTAAGCGTTGGTGATATGTCGCTCGAACTTGCCCGACAGAAAGTTGGAAATCATCCTAATGGATCAGCTTTCCGATTTAATTTAAAAGATTTGGAACAAAGAGCCTCGGAGATTTCTGCTGCTGATATAGTAATCAGCATGGTTCCTGCCTCTATGCATATTATTGTGGCTCGCGAATGTCTTCAGTACAAAAAGCACATGCTAAGCCCTTCGTATGTAAGCCAGGAAATGTTGGATTTACATGAAGAAGCAAAAGAATTGGGGCTTAATTTTCTTAACGAGCTGGGCGTTGATCCGGGTATCGATCACATGTCGGCCATGCAGGTAATCGATCGAATTAAGAAGGAGGGTGGCAAGTTGTTGTCCTTTAAATCTTTTTGTGGCGGTTTAGTTGCTCCTTCTTGCGATGATAACCCTTGGCATTATAAATTTTCCTGGAATCCAAGAAATGTGGTGATTGCCGGACAAGGAACTGCACAATACAAAGAAGATGGTCATTACAAATACGTTGCTTATAACAATCTTTTTCACCAGCTTACAAAAACTTCGGTAAATGGATACGGAGATTTCGAAGTTTATCCTAATCGCGATTCGTTGAAGTATTGCAAGTTATATGATATAGAAGACATTCCTACCATTATGCGCGGAACCATGAGGCGTCCCGGCTATGCCGAAGCATGGAATGTATTGGTTCGGCTGGGTTGTACCGACGATTCCTACATCATGCAAGATTCGCACAAGCTATCAAATAACGATTTTATAAAAAGCTTTCTCCCTGAAAATGGCAACTGCACAAAAGAAAAGCTTGCTAATTTCATTGAGATTGATCCAGCATCAGAAATCATGGAGAAATTATCGTGGCTGGAACTTTTCTCTGATGATGTAATGGAAATAAAGGAAGCTACTCCAGCTTATTTCTTGCAAAAAATACTTGAGAAAAAATGGGCTTTAGGCGATAAGGATCGGGATTTATTGGTTATGCAACATCAGTTCGAATACGAAAATACTGGCATGAAAAAGAGAATCATATCATCTATGACATATGAAGGAACCGATCGCAACCACACTGCTATGTCATATACTGTGGGTACGCCTCTGGCCATTGCAACCAAGCTTTTAGCCGCAGGAAAAATAGATTTGCCTGGTGTTCACATTCCTACCACACCCGAATTGTACTCGCCTATTTTAAAGGAGCTGGATAATTTAGGGCTTAAATTTATTGAAGAAGAAAGTATCATTTAGTGATCCGTTTTTCTTCTTACGAATGCTAGCATTCTCAATTCTAAATCTTAGTTTTGCTGGCATTCAAGTTTAATTCTCAGGATATGACCAGGAAACATATTTTAGTAATATTTATCGCAGTGATATTGCAAGCTTGTGCCAGCTCAGTCAAGTTTACTTCCTATTGGAATTCAAATCACGATTCCTTTTCTCAGAAACAAGCTTTATTCTATCATTCAGCAGATAAAATCTCGATTAAAGTTTTCAACAACAACCAATTTGTTGATATCATTCTGGAGACCAATTCGCCCCTTACGCTGAGAAAAATTTACAACCTCGGACTAAGCTTGTGGATAGATCCTAATGGAAAATCGAAAAATGTTTATGCTGTAAATTTTCCTTTGCCAACTGATTTCCCTTACACCGATAAACAATTCAGATCCTATCTTTCGGGTTTCAATAAAGTTGAATACCAGGAAGAATTGTTAGACCGGTTTCAAGCCTATGAGATTATTGACAGCCGGATTAATGAAAGTGTTTTAACCAGTACCATTGCAAACGACGAAATAGTTAAAGTAAAACTAAAAACCACCGATCAGGTATTGTTCAGTTATCAATGCCGAATACCTGTTCAGATTTTATACCCAATTGATACTGATAAAAAAGTAATTAGTATTGGAATTAGCAGTGTAAACATGGCCAACGAAGAATACTATTCTGCAATGAGCAGCAAGCAAGTCATTCAAAAAAACCTTGACGAATTAAAAGCGGGTACTTACCAGAATAAATTTGAATTGGACGAATGGTGGGTGAATTTTATACTGGCTGACAATTCTGGTTTAATGATAAAGTGAGTCTCAACTTGCTTCGCTTATTAGAAAACAATCAAAACTTCAAATAAAAATCCTTTGTCAATTCTATATATTGGGGAGAATAAACATGACGTTGGCCATTCTCTACTATAAGTTCCTCATTCAAACATTCACAATCCTGCAAGCAAAGCTCCAGCAAGTATCTTTTTGCCGGTTTCCCGGGATTTGGCAAAACTTTACATTTTCTTTTCAAGCCAAAACCTGTTAGTTTTGCCAGCCGAATAAATAAATCTCCTTCTTCAATGGGCAGTACAACAGAAAAACTGCCTTTCATATTAAGTAGCTTCTTTACCCCTACCAGCAAATCTTCAAAGGGCAAGTGGTTGGCATTACGGGCTTTGGTTCTCGATTCTTCCTTGGCATTTAAACCATTCATAAAATAGGGAGGATTGCTTACAATTACATCGTATTTCTTTTTTGATATCAAACTATAATCCTGAAATGAATTATGCACGGCGTTTACTCTATCTTTCCAAGGACAAGCATTTATATTTTCTTCAGCTTGACGATATGCCGAATCATCTATTTCAATGGCATCAATAATGCTATCAGAATTGGTACGTTGGGCCAACATAATGGCGATTAAACCTGTTCCTGTTCCAATATCAAGTAGTTGTTTTGATTGTTCTACATCTGCCCAGGCACCCAAAAGAACTCCATCGGTTCCCACTTTCATTGCCGAAGCTTCTTGATGAATTGTAAACTGCTTGAATTTGAAATAATTGTTTGGCATTGATATAAGTAAAAGAGTAAATAAATAAAAATGCAAGTGAATGAATTGATGCAAGCCTTAAAACTTTTCAAATATTCCAAGGCCAAATAGTGCATAGTCATACTTTACAGGATCTTGCGGATCGAATTTACGCAGATTCATGGTGATTTCTTCCACAGCCGACCAATCGCTCTGCTTTCTCTTTAGCAAACCCAGTTTTCTACCCACATTCCCTGTGTGAACATCCAATGGCAAGAACAAATTTTTTGCTTCAATGTTTTTCCACAAACCAAAATCTATCCCTCTTTTATCATCCCTAACCATCCAGCGAAGGTACATGTTTAAACGTTTTGCCGATGATTTTTTTAAAACATTAGAAATATGCTTCTCAGTTCTTAAAAGGTGTTCCTGCTCAAAAAATACTTCCCTAAAATAAGCCAAAGCCGATTTCACATCCCCGGCTTGCCGATAAGCATTGGTAAAAACAGCTTCCAGTCCGCCATGTTTTTGATAAATATTTTTCAATGATTTGATAAAGAAAATACAATCATCGCCATTAAAAGTTCTGTGCTTAAACTCCTTGAACACCTCTAAATCCTTCTCGCTTGAATTCATTAAAAACTCATGGGGTTGTTGATTCATGAACTCCATTAATCGCTTGGCATTGCGAACAATTGTTGGCCGCTGCCCCCAGGCAATACTGGCAGTCAAAAATCCCGCAATTTCAACATCTTCTTTACCAGTAAATTGTTTTGGAATTTGTATCGGATCTGTTTCAATAAAAGTTTCACGATTGTACAAGTCATACTTCTCTTCCAGAAAATCCTTTAAATCAGTAAAATTCATACATTCAATTTTCAATCAGCCCGTCCGAGATCACAATTTTTCGATCCGACATCTCAGCCAGCTCCAAATCGTGGGTAACAATTACAAAGGTCTGATTAAATTTATCTCTCAGCTCAAAGAACAGTTCGTGCAGTTCCTGACGAGTTTTGGAATCCAGATTTCCTGATGGCTCATCGGCAAGAATCACCAAAGGATCATTAATCAATGCTCTGGCCACTGCAACCCTCTGCTTTTCTCCTCCCGATAATTCCGATGGTTTATGATCGATTCTATGGCCAAGCTTTAACATTTCCAGCAATTCCTTCGCTCTTCCACTTGCTTCTGCTTTTGATTTTTTTGCGATATACGCAGGAATACAAACATTTTCGAGAGCAGTAAACTCTGGCAATAAATGATGAAACTGAAAAACAAAACCAATGTTAGAGTTGCGAAATGCCGACAAGTCTTTTTCGTTTAAAGAAGCCACATTTTGCCCATCGTAAACAATAGCACCACTATCAGGCCGATCAAGGGTTCCCAAAATTTGAAGCAGAGTAGTTTTTCCTGCCCCACTGGCTCCTACCACCGATACAATCTCTCCTTTTTTAATGGTCAGGTCAACCCCTTTAAGAACATTTACTTCGCCAAAACTCTTTTTGATTTGCTCTGCAATAATCATATCTCATCCATTATTTTACAAAAACCAAATATACATACAAAAAGTAGGAAGAAAGCAGCAATATGCCTTTCCAGCGATGCAGTTTCCCTTTTTTTAATGGCAAAATCAGTAAAAACAACAGCACCGATACCGCCAGCATAAACAATGCATCAAAAGAAATAATTTCGGCACTTACTCTTATGTTCTTTATTATAGATGTTACACCCAATACACCAAGAATATTAAAAATATTCGAACCAATAATATTTCCTATCGAGATATCCATTTCTTTTTTATAAGCCGCAACAGCAGATGTTGCCAATTCGGGAACCGATGTTCCAAAAGCAACAATGGTTAATCCAATTACACGTTCACTTACTCCAAATTGAAACGCAATCGTTTTGGCACTTCCCACCAATAGGTTTGCACCAAAGTACAATCCCAATGACGAAATTGCAATAAGCAATACAGATACAGGAATGGAATATTTGCCAGGCTTTGTTTCTTCTAAAAGCTTTCGGTTTTCTCTTCTCGAATTCCAAATGGTCCAAACCATAAAGCAAATCAGTAATATCACACAAACAATTCCTTCGATGGTTTGCAATTTCCCGTTTAAGGCTAAAATGTAGAAAAGTACTGATGCTCCCATCATTACAGGCCAATCGTACTTTATAGAATTACTGCGAACCGGCAAAGGCAACAAAATGGCTGTAAAGCCAAGCACCAATGCAATATTCGATATGTTCGATCCAACAACATTTCCTATTGATATATCCGGACTACCTTCGAGAGCAGCTCCTAAACTAACAAATAATTCGGGCGCCGAAGTACCAAAAGACACCACGGTAACCCCAACCACCAAGGTTGAAACCTTAAAATGCGAAGCCAGGGCAACCCCTCCTTTTACAAGAAGATCACCACTATACAATAGGATTATAAATCCTAGTAATAAATAGATATAGTCCATTGATACAAATAAATTTATCCGGAAAGGATAAGAATGGCAATTGTCTGTTTTAAGAAACTGATTAAAATATTCTCTTGATTTTCATCGATAAAAAATCTAAAGATCCATTTGCTTAATTTTTATAGCTTTTTATTGATATCATCCTTAAAATCCTTAATGGTATCAAGAATATCAGTTTCATCTTTTATTTCCTTTTTGATATCGTCGGCCGCTCGTTTGAATTCCTTCATTCCTTTTCCTAATCCTTGCGCCAATTCAGGAATTTTTTTCGATCCAAAAAGTAGAAGAACCACAAGCAAAACAACTACAATCTCGGCTCCACTAATAAATAAAAGTATGCTTTCCATCTGATGAATATTTTTCACAAATATACCTAAGAAATTTCAAATTAAGACGATAGTTCGGGATACATGCTCCTTTAATACCAATTTTGTTATGGGTAGAGCCTTAACTTGTTTTGATATTTTTGAGTTTAATAAAGGCATAAAAGTGGAATCATAGCCTTAACTAGTGTGAAGAGTGTTAATAAAACGAATTAAAGTTTTTGAAAATATTTTTCTTTTTACAAGGCAAGGTTTACAGGCATAGCCGTAGCTACGGCGAAAAAGCTTAACGCAGTAGAAAGGAAAATAGGTCAAAAAATTAGTTCGGGGAATTAGCATTCTTTACACTAGGCCGGTATTTTTTTAAGGACGAATAAACTCATTAGAACAAAAGCAGGCAACTCTTTTCAGGATAATGCAGGTACCTTTGATTCATAAAAATATTGGCATAAATAACGTAAGTTCAACGTAAAATTCGTTCACAGTTTGATCTGATTTTGAGTAGAATTTTTATCAAATTTTCGAAGGAATATCGGGATATCTCAAGAAGATTTGAGGAAATTTATGCCGAAAGCAGGCAAATACATAATGGAAAGTTCTCTTTACGACATCTTCACATTAAAAGTTCCTCAAAATAGCCCGCTATTCTTTCCAAATTTTTAATGCAAATCTATCCCAAATATAACTATCTGTGGATAGAATGTTACGTCGAACTCACGTTATCTGAGTAGTGCAATGTATGCTTTGTTAAAGCAGCAAGCCGTGTAATTTATTCGACAATTGTTTCATTTATAGCGTTCAACTAGTAAAGTGCATCCTTCTGGCGATAATCGCCTCCCTTCCACCCGCCATCTTCGCTGTTCGAGCTGGCATTGTTTCACTATTTGTTAATAAGTGCATCGTTCTACCTCCCATCTGCACCCTTCGATCTGCCAAGTGCATCCTTCGTGTTGATAAATGCATTGTTCGTGTTAATAAGTGCACCGTTCTACCTGCCATCTGCGCCGTTCTACCTGCCAGGTGCAAGGTATTTGTTGATATCTGCACTGTATTTGTTAATAAGTGCAGTGCATTTGACAGGAAGTAGGGAAACAATGCCAGGTGGAACGGTACTTTTATCAGGAAGTAGGGAAACAATGGCAGGTAGAAGCATGCGTATCGGATAAATTATGGGAACAATTACAGGTAGAAGTGTGCAGATGGCCGGTCTCTTGCAAGCACTATTAGGCAGAATGCAAAAATTGACAAGGGGAAAGTACACAGCAGAAGGATGTTTGGATTAAGCACCTTCAGGGATTACAAGCAATAACGGGCTTTCTGCTGCAAGTATTTATTACAGGATTTTAATGGGGCTTTAGCCCTAAGATCTTAGCAGAATAAAAGAAGACTTGCTAATGCGAAGGGGCGCTAGCCCTGATCTCTTAAAAAACAAAACAGATGGCTTATTTTACCAGGATATCATTTTTCCCATTTGTCCGATGGAAGCCACTAAATCAACATTATCATTACCAAATATCTTTTTCGAATTGCGTGGATCATGCTCGTTTCATAAAAATACTGACACAAGTGCTTTATAAAGAAATTGCGGATGCAAGAAAGCACAATATGTAAGGGCAGGCTGAGAGGTATGAACTTAATTTTACCTCAATTTAAAACAAATTTATACGCTCAATTGTTAGAAATACATTGACGATTCGTAAATTAAAGAAAAGATTCTTTAATTTGTAAAAGATAAAAGAGTCCTTAATCCGAAAAGAAGAATAAACGGGCAAAATGGCACATTTTTTTTAAAAATCAAATGCAATGATGGATAGCATAAAACACATTCTCGAGAACGGAAAAACCAGAGTAGTAATTGTTGGCGGAGGCTTTGCGGGCTTAAAGCTGGCAAGACAATTGGCCAAAACAAAATATCAAGTAGTGTTAATTGATCGCAACAACTTTCATCAGTTTCAACCTCTTTTCTACCAGGTAGCAACCTCTGGATTGGAACCAAGTTCCATAGCATTTCCTTTACGCAAAATATTTCAGAAGAAGAGTAATGTGCATTACCGAATGGCCGATTTATTGGAAGTGAAATCGGAACAAAACGAAATTTATTCCAGTGTGGGAAAACTGAAATATGATTATTTGGTTTTGGCAACCGGGGTAAACACCAATTATTTTGGAAATAAAAATATCGAAGCGTTTTCGATTCCAATGAAAACAGTATCCGAAGCCATTTTTCTGAGAAACTCAATCTTAAGAAATTATGAGAAAGCACTGAATGAGTCTGACCCCGAAAAAGCTGCCAACTACATGAGCATTGTTTTGGTTGGTGGCGGCCCTACCGGTGTTGAGCTGGCAGGAGCTTTAGCCGAAATGAAAAGGCACATCCTTCCGAAAGATTATCCTGAACTGGACTTTAGTTTAATGAATGTGTACTTGTTCGAGGCTTCGGATAAGCTGTTGAATGGAATGTCGGATAAAGCATCAGCGAAAGCGAAAAAATTTCTTGAAAAATTGGGCGTGATTGTAAGAACCAATGCTAGAGTTGCCGATTACGACGGGCTAAGCATTCGTTTGGATGATGATGAAGAATTTAGGTCTTACACCATGGTTTGGGCTGCAGGTGTGGCGGCGCGACCAATCAAAGGAATCAGCGAAAATGCCGCTGTTCATGCAGGAAGGCTTAAAGTTGATGGCTTCAACAGAATTGAAGGAATGAACAATGTGTTTGCCATTGGCGATATTGCTTTTCAGACCGAAGGAAAGTTTGAAAGCGGGCATCCACAGGTAGCTCAGGTTGGTTTGCAACAGGCTGGAAATCTTGCAAAAAACTTTAACCGAATCGTTCGAAACAAAGAGATGAGGGCTTTTCGCTACCAGGATAGGGGTACGATGGCCACCATAGGTAAAAATTTGGCTGTTGCCGATCTTCCCGGAGTAAAGCTGCAAGGATTCTTTGCCTGGGTACTGTGGTTGTTTGTGCATCTTATGGCAATTGTTGGCGTAAAAAATCGATTTTTTATCCTGATCAATTGGGTTTGGAATTATTTTACTTCCGATCAATCCTTGCGGGTTTTAATCCGACCTAAAAAAAGAAGTTTTACCGATAAAGCCAAGCAAAAAGGGAAGGAAAACAATGTGCTGGCCTGATTAAAATTAAAACAATCATACTTTCTGAAAGTGCCGATTCATAAGGGATTCGGCACTTTTTATTTTTTTGGCACACGCTTTGCAAAAACTTAGCCAAAGTATACCGGGTAATTACTTTACGGATTCATCCCTACCATAGGATGACGATATTTTGCCAAAAACAATTACACAAGTAATGTTTTATTGCTGCTAGTTTGAGGAGAGCAGGATGGCTCTAACATTTAAATGCCAAAGCTATGAGAACGTCGAAGTATTACAAGTTGCTAGCCAGTATGGTATTGGTTTCAACAATCACATTATCAACCAGCAATGTGTTTGCTCAAAGAAGAGTTCACAACGAGGAAGCTGCCCGATACGAGGAAAGAAAAAGAAACAAACCGCTATACGACTATAACAAGAGAGATCGATACAAAAAAAGTATTTATAAGTATGATGATGATCGAAAATCACACAAAAAAGACAATCGATCAAAGCATAAGAAATCGTATTATCAGGAATCGTGACAACGATGCACACAAAAAACATTATAAGCACAAAAAGCATTTCAAAAAGCACCAACACGATAAGTATCACAAGTATCACAAACATGGGCATGTAGAAAGCAGGCATTATCATGGTGATTACTGTAGACACAAACACAGGTATCATCGCAAGCATAATTATCCCTTTTACAGATACAAGCACTATTACAATAAATATGGGCACTCTTGTTACAAGCATTCGAGATATGGTGAGGTAGTTTGGAGTTTTGCTTGTGAGCCAAGGGTGATTCACCATCACGATGGGGATTTTTACTATTCGGACGGATATTATTACAGGTACTACCCTGAATTTGGATTTGTTCATGTAGAAGCACCAAGATCGGTATATTTTACGCGCTTGCCAGGAGATTGTCATAGGGTACGAATTCGGGGTGATGTATATTACACCAATGGCGATTTGTGTTTTGCTAGATACCGAAAAGGATTCAGATTGATAACTGCACCTAAGGGAATCCATTTTTCGATCCGATTTTAGGCTTATATTTAACAGTATTGAATTGGAGAATATTTTATAAAATCCACACAGAGGGGTTAACATTAAAAATCCTGCAAAATTCTATTCGATTTTAACGAAAATGCACCCCTTTAGCTTTAAAAAATGACGTTTTTAGGATAGGTTAAGTCAAAACGGGGCGCATTAAAGATCTGTTATTTTTCTTCAAGTTCACGCCACGGTAAAAAGAGGATGAGATTCATAAATATTGATGATTTTAATGATTAAATGCCTTTTGAAAGGGGGTGAACCAAAAAAATAAGATTTTAACCGTCGAAAACGGTTTCGAAAAGCTGTTGCAAAACAGCTTTTTTTATTGTTTCAGAAGTAAAGATAAAGTGTTGAATCGCCTGATTTTATTGGGTATTTGAATGATTTTAGGCTAACATCCGAAATTCGCCAAACTTTTTGGAAAATATTTGTGTTCGCATCTATTTTTATCACAACAGCTAACAAACACAACAACTATTAAAAAAGTGGGCATATGACCAGAGAAGATTATAGATTAGATCCTAATAAATTGGTTCAGTTTCTAAAAAAACCAAGTTCGCAGTTTACAAAGGAAGATTTAATTGAGTATATCGTAGAGAATGACATTAAAATGATCAACTTTCGATATGTTGCAGAAGATGGAAAGTTAAAAACCTTAAATTTTATTATCACAGGCTTAGATCATTTAGATAGTATCTTGTCGACTGGTGAACGTGTTGATGGTTCAAGTTTGTTCTCATATATTGGAGCAGGATCGAGCGATTTGTACGTAATTCCAAGATTCAAGACAGCTTTTGTTAACCCATTTTCAGAAGTGCCAAGCCTGGATATTCTTTGTTCTTTTTACACAGCAGAAGGGAAACCACTTGAAAGTGCACCTGAGTATATCCTTAAAAAAGCAAACAGGGAGTTTAAAAAAGCCACTGGCCTTACATTTAAGGCAATGGGTGAGTTGGAGTACTATATTAAAAGTGCCAACCATACACTTTACCCTGATATTGATCAAAAAGGTTACCATAGCTCTCAGCCATTTACCAAGTGGGAGCAATTGCGCAGAGAGGCAATGGTTTTAATTGCCCAATGTGGTGGAAAAATAAAATACGGACACTCGGAGGTAGGGAATTTTACGGCTGGCGATGATGGGTATGAACAGCATGAAATTGAATTTTTACCGGTAGAGGCTGAGGATGCGGTTGAACAATTGTTAATTGCCAAGTGGATTGTTAGAATGCTTGCAGCCCGAGAAAAAGCATTGGTAAGCTGGGCGCCAAAGATTACGGTAGGCAAGGCTGGCAGCGGATTGCATATTCACATGTTGGTTGAAAAAGATGGCAAAAACATCTGCATTGAAGATGGTAAGTTAAGTGATACAGCAAAAAAAATGATTGCAGGCATCATGGATCTTTCAGGTGCATTAACTGCATTTGGCAACACCATACCAACCTCTTATTTAAGATTGGTTCCGCATCAGGAAGCTCCAACATATGTGTGTTGGGGAGATCGTAACCGTTCGGTTTTGGTGCGTGTTCCATTAGGATGGGTAGGAGCAACAGATATGATCAAGGATGTGAATCCCCAGCAGGATGCCGACCCAAGGGATTTTTCGAGCAAGCAGACTTTTGAGTTTAGAGTGCCAGATGGATCAGCTGATATCTATCAGTTGATTGCAGGCCTGATTGTCGCAGGTCAACATGGTATAGAAATGGAAAATAGTTTGCAAATTGCAGAAGAATTGTATGCTGATGTAGATATTTTTGCTCCTCACTACAAAGATAAATTAGAGAAACTTGAACAATTACCAACTTGTTGTTGGGAGAGTGCTGATTGTTTATTAGAGAAAAGAGAAATTTTTGAAAACAATGGAGTATTCCCAAAAGGGACAATCGATTCAGTTGCGAAGAACTTAAAGCTATACGAAGACAATGGTCTGAACGACCGCATATTGGGGAAAGTGGATAAGATTATGGAGATTGTAGATAAGTACATCCACTGTATGTAATCATCAAACTCAACTTAATCGAATCATCTAAAAATAAAGATCCTGCAAATAATTGTTGCAGGATTTTTTTTAATCAAAACTCTTTGTGGTTTATACATCTATTACCAGCATCACCTTACTCAATTGCATACAAAGAGTATTGAATGGGTTTGCGATTGTTTTTGTGGGCTGTTAAGCTTCTATCTTTTAATAAATTTGGTTTACAACATAGAAGCTTATTATCTTCGAAAGAAAAATTTCGAAATATGAATGTGCAAATTGAAGAATCCTGGAAGCTGAGGTTGCAAGATGAGTTTTCAAAAGATTATTTTAAACAATTGGTTCAATTCGTAAAATCAGAATATCATAGCAAGAATATTTATCCGCCAGGCAAGCTAATTTTTAATGCCTTTAATAAGTGCGCATTCGATAATGTAAAGCTCGTGATAATTGGGCAGGATCCTTACCATGGATTGGGACAAGCCAATGGTTTGTGTTTTTCGGTTAATCATGGCGTGGCTCTGCCACCCAGCTTGCAGAATATATTTAAGGAAATTCATTCAGATCTGGGTTTATCTGTGCCAAATAATGGAAATCTGGAAAAGTGGAGCGAGCAGGGCGTTATGCTTTTAAATGCTACATTAACCGTTCGTGCCAATCAGGCCGGATCTCACCAAAACAAAGGCTGGGAACAATTTACCGATGCCGTGATAAAGTGTTTGTCTGAAGAAAAAGATGGACTTGTTTTTTTGCTTTGGGGGGCATATGCACAAAGAAAAGGAGAGCAGATTGACAGATGCAAACATTTGGTATTAAAATCGCCTCATCCATCGCCTTTTTCTGCCGACCGGGGCTTTTTTGGCTGCAAGCACTTTAGCAAAGCCAATACCTATTTAAGGAAAAAAGGAAAAGCCCCAATTGATTGGAGCCTTTGATATTTTTAACGTGAGTTCGACGTAAAATTCTATCCACAGAAAGTTATATTTGCGATAGATTTGCATTAAAAATTTGGAAAGAATAGCGGGCTATTTTGAGGAATTTTTAATGTGAAGATGTCGTAAAGAGAACTTTCCATTATGTGTTTGCCTGCTTTAGGCATAAATTTCCTCAAATCTTCTTGAAATATCCCGATATTCCTTCGAAAATTTGAGAAAATTTCTACTCAAAATCAGTGCAAACTGTGAACGAATTTTACCTCGAACTCACGTTATTTAACTGATTCGTTAATCTTTTTCGATGTTCAACTGGTGAACAATGAATTTTCCATTCTGTTTTTTTAGCAGGAAACTTACACGGAAATTTCCTTTTCGGGTGAGAAGGTCACCTGTTACATACCTGGCGCCAGTTTTACCTCCGGTATGCTTCTTTTTGAAATCCGTTGGCGGAAAATCTCTAAAAAATTTCCCAATAATCTGTTTGGCTTGAGACTTGCTGTATATGGCTTCCTTATTTTGAATAGATAGTTCTACCCTATCGCCAAAATAATTTGATAAACTTACACTATTGCCTTTTTTAAAAGCCAATATTAAGTTATTTGGCAAATCGTTATTGTTTTGCGAATGAGCTCCAGATACAGAGACCAGCACAAATAGAATTCCTATAAATATGTATTTAATGATTCTCATCTGAATAGTTTTAATTCAATATCATTTACCTTTACACAAATTCTGTGCGAAAAACTTATCGCAAGATAAAAAAAATCTGATCTTCATCCTTTTTTTATGTAGAGTTTTGATTCTAAAACAAACCATTAAGCTGTTCTATGCGATAATGCATTGCTAAGGTTTATAGTAAATTTTGTTGAGATTAGATTCGAAAAATTAATAGATATATGAAAGCAACTCTTTTGGTTATTGGGAAAACAGATAAGGACTTTGTAAAAAAAGGCATTGAAGAATATCAAAAACGCTTGGTGCATTATTTGCCTTTCGATATTAAAATCATACCCGATTTAAGAAATACGAAGAACTTAAGTGAGAATCAGCAAAAGCAAAAAGAGGGAGAGTTAATTCTTGGAAAAATAAATTCTTCGGATACCTTAATCTTGCTTGATGAAAATGGCAAAGAATTCTCATCGATAGGTTTTTCGAAATTTATAGAACAAAAAATGATTAGTGGTACCAGAAATCTGGTTTTCGTTATTGGTGGCCCCTACGGTTTTTCCGAAGATGTATATAAAAAAGCTCAAGGAAAAGTGTCATTGTCAAAAATGACTTTTTCTCATCAGATGATTCGAATGATATTTATTGAGCAACTTTATCGTGCAATGACAATTATTAAAGGAGAGCCTTATCATCATGTTTGATGATTTAATTGAATTCTACTAATTTGTGGGAGGTTTAGCATGAATTTTGCAAATCGAAACAAGAAATTCAAAACGATTCAACTTGAAAAATAAACTTCTCAAATACATTCTGGGAATATCTGTACTGGTGTTCTTCCTATTGGCCATCTCTTCGGATTATCTCTATAACAGGGAGGATAGTATGATGCGATCTGCCAATCGAATTCAACAAATCTTTCAAGAGAAGGAACCATCATTAAAAAAAGATTTAACTGAATTGCGCAATGCAATCGCCAATAAAAATGGCGGTTTAAGCAACTACGATAATTTTACTGAATTTGAGCACGACCTTAAAAAGGATGGCTTTGTTCTTTTGGCCTTTAAAAAGGACAGTCTGGTTTTTTGGAGTGACAATACGTTTATTATACCTAAACTGAATCAATTTGAAGATGCACATGGCAAAGTCAGAAGATTTGAAAATGGATGGTATTACATTCAGAAACAAGCATATGATTCTATTGATTTATACGCCTTATTACTAATTAAAAAAATATACCCTTACCAGAACAGATACTTAAAGAATCATTTCGAACGAGAGTTTGATATTCCTGCAGAATTTAACATTTCTTTGAATCAAAAAAAGGGAGTTCCAATACATGATAAAGATGAGAACTACTTATTTTCGCTGGAGCATCGCGACTTTGGATACAGTGCTCCAAGGTTTCAAAACAGAATAGGGATCTTTTACGGAGTTTTTATATTGCTACTCTTAATTCTAATCAGTGTTCTAATTCTTGAAATCACTAATGTAAGAGTTGGTTTAAGTGTTATAATAGCTTGGGGAATATTATTATTAGTTCTCCGATACTTGATGATTCAGTACTCATTTCCGTCTGTTTTTTCCAATTTGGAAATATTCTCACCCATGCTTTTTGCCAAGTCTTTTTTCTTTCCATCCTTGGGTGATTTCTTCTTGAACATTTCGTTTCTGTATTTATTTACATGCACTTATGTATCTTATGGATGTAAGCATGATATTTTAAAAGGAGTATCTGAAATGGGATCTGCAGCACTTTTAAGCTTACACCTTTTATTATACTGGTTGCTTTTCTATTGCACAAACGGATGGGTAAATAGCTTGATGATTGACTCAAGCTTTAGTTTGCAAATGTTTGTTTTTCAAGATTATGGTTTTTATGTTTTTGTGGGCTTCCTGATATTACTTTTGCTAATGTATGCTTTGGGGTATTTTGCACATTTTATTGCCAAGTTGGCAAAGTCAAACTGGTCAATCAAAAAGTATTTGATATTTACTTTAGGTGTATCTGTGCCATTGATTATATACATCCTTCTGTTTTCTTACGATACTAAAGATTACCTTTTTCTTATTTTGCCATTGGTAATTTTACTTTTTGTTGGTTTTGCAAATTATAAAGCCGAAAAAGGAGCTTACCATTCTTTAATGATTGTTTTGCTTTTGTTCGTAGCAGTGGCTCTTACCGGTCGAATTAATGTGCTCTCTGATAAAAAAGAAGCACTTGATAGAAAGGAAGTAGCAATTGGTTTGTCTGCTGAATATGATCCAACTTCAGCAAACTTATTAATAAACATGCAAAGAAAAATTGATTCTGATATTCAATTGAAGCAAATGTGTCAAATTCCATTTAGGAACGATAACGAATCAAAGATAATTGAATATATCGCATCAAAATATTTTTCGGGATTCTGGGAACAGTATTACTTGCAGATTACCATTTGTGATCGCATAGATAAATTAGAAATTGAACCCGACAATGAAACTCGAAATTGTTTTGAATTCTTCGAAGAAATGATTCTTGAATCGGGCGAGAAAATTCCCAATACAAAATTTTATTACTTAAATGATTTTGATGGAATGGTATCCTATCTGGGGAAGCTTGAATATAAGACAAAACAATCGGGAGCAGTTAAAATTTTTATTCGTCTCGATTCAAAGCTTGGCAACGAAGGTATCGGATATCCCGATTTGTTGCTAGATGAAAAGATTGCTTTAAAACAAAAAGGAAATTACTATTCGTATGGGAAATATAAAGATGGCAAATTGATTGCCTCATCGGGTAAGTTCAATTACTATATGAATGAGAACGTTTTTGGCGAGAGTAGCGAAAAATACTTACATGTAAAGCTGGATGATTATGACCACTTGGTATATCGATTCGATAATAATACTGTGGTTGTTAGTTATCCCATAGTTAATTGGTACAATAGATTGATAACCGTTCCATACATTTTTGTGTTTTTGTATTTGTTTGGGCTGTTCATTTATTTGTTAAGAAACTTTCCTTGGAATTTTAAATTCAACATGAGCTTTAAGTACAGAATTCAATATTCAATTGTGGGTTTATTAATGTTGTTCTTTTTGTTGTTGGGCGGAGGAACTGTTTACTATACCATTGAAAGAGCCGAAGAAACAAATAATAAAAAGCTTGAAGAAAAACTTCAATTGGTAAAGCAGGAAGTGGTTTCAGGATTAGGTGAAAATTTAAATATTGATTATTTAACGGATAGATTACGGAAATTATCAAGCCTAATATATGCTGATATCCATTTGTATGATCTATCGGGAGAGCTGATCACTTCATCGCGTAGAGAAATTTTTGATAAAAACCTGCAATACAATAAAATGAACTTTGCAGCCTATTATCAGCTGTTTTTTAAAGAAAAAACAAGCTTCATCCACAAGGAAGAGATTGGCACAATGTCTTATCTTTCTGCATACGAAACCATTGTTGATGATAACAATGAGATTATCGCTTTTGTAAATTTGCCTTATTTTATAAAGAGTCAGGAGCTGGAAAGAGAGATGTTTAATTTGGTACTGGCAGGAGTAAATTTGCATGTTTTTATGATTTTACTTGCCATATTCCTATCTGTATTTATCTCCAATAAGATTACCTACCCCCTTCGGATCATACAAAATCGCTTAAAAGCAACTCGATTTGGTTCTTACGGAGATAAAATAGAATATTCAAAAGACGATGAAATTGGCAGTTTGGTAAAAGAATACAATCAAATGCTGTTGGAGCTCGGAGAAAGCGCAAAAAAACTGGCTCGTTCCGAGCGCGAATCAGCCTGGAGAGAAATGGCACGCCAGATTGCGCACGAGATTAAAAATCCCTTAACGCCAATGAAGTTAAGCATACAGTTCTTGCAAAAAAGATTTGAAGATAAATCGGAAAACCGTGAAGAGCATTTGCAACAAGTAAGCAAAACCTTAATTGATCAGATCAATGCCTTGTCTTCTATTGCAACAGCTTTCTCAAATTTTGCAAAAATGCCTACAGCCAATAACAAAACACTTAATCTGGTTGATGTTCTCAATCATGTGGTTTCGCTGTTCCGAAACGATGAATTGGATTTAAAACTTCAGTTGAATGGAATCGAATCGGCTAGGGTTTTTGTAGACCGGGAACAGTTTATTCGTGTATTTGTAAATTTAATCAACAACGCCATTCAATCCATTCCTGACAACCGCAATGGACAAGTAATTGTAGAACTGGAAGAGGAAAAAGACTATTATAAGGCCTGTGTAATTGACAATGGAAATGGCATTAGCGATGAGGATAAAGAAAGACTTTTTAATCCTAACTTTACCACCAAATCGGGAGGAATGGGTTTAGGTTTGGCCATTGTGAAGAATATTGTAAAAAATGCCAAAGGAGATATTTGGGTGGATTCAGAGCAAGGAGTTGGTTCATGTTTTAATCTTAGAATTCCTAAAAAGAGGGATTGGTAATGAGAATCAAAGTACTATTAGATAATACTGCGCTAGACGGATTTGTATCGGTTCATGGTTTCTCTTTGATTGTGGAAGCCGATGAAAAGATCTTATTCGATGTTGGCCCAAATGATTTATTTTTGGATAATGCACGCCGTCTTACTGAAGATCTTTCGGATATTGAATATGTGGTTCTGAGTCATGGACATTGGGATCATGGAAATGGATTGTTGCATTTATCGGGTAAGGAATTGTTATTGCATCCTGATTGCTTCATTACAAGATATCGTAAGCGAAATAATACTCCTGTTGGCTTATCCAAATCAAAAGAAGAGCTGTCCAAAAATTATAAAATCAAAGAAAGTAAACATCCTTACCAGATTTCGGAAAATATGGTTTTTTTGGGCGAAATTCCACGAAACAATGATTTTGAGTCTCAGGTGAGTCCCTTTCTCTTGCCCGACGGTTCGCCTGATTTTGTTCCGGATGATTCAGCCATCGCAATCACTATGGATAAAGGTTTGGTGGTAATTAGCGGATGTGCGCATGCAGGCATTTGCAACACGGTTGATTATGCCCAAAAAGTGTGCAAATGCAACGAGGTTTACGCTGTATTAGGTGGTTTTCACCTAAAAGAAATAGATGAACTTACTTCCAAAACGATTGACTACCTGCATTCCAAAAACATCAAGTTTCTGGGACCAACCCATTGCACAAGCTTTAAAGTTCGCGATGAATTTGCAAAGCATTTTAATGTTTTAGAATTGGCAGCTGGAACTGTCTTAGAGCTTTAGCTATTTTAACGTGAGTTCGACGTAAAATTCGTTCACAGTTTGATCTGATTTTGAGTAGAAATTTTCGAAGGAATATCGGGATATTTCAAGAAAATTTGAGGAAATTTATGCCGAAAGCAGGCAAACACATAATGGAAAGTTCTCTTTACGACATCTTCACATTAAAAATTCCTCAAAATAGCACACTATTCTTTCCATATTTTTAATGCAAATCTATCCCAAATATAACTTTCTGTGGATAGAATTTTAAGTCGAACTCACGTTATTTTACTTCGTCCATAGAGATGAGATTATTCAAAATTGCATAAACCGTTAAGCCCGAAACAGATTTAATCCCCAATTTGTGGGTTATGTTCTTTCGGTGGGTTACAACCGTGTGTATGCTTATAAATAATTGATCGGCAATCTCTTTATTTGTAAATCCAAGAGCAATGTGCTTTAGTATATTTTGTTCTCTGGCGCTAAGTGTTTCGTTTGATTTAGTATTCCGATCTTTTCCAGATTTTTGCTCAATAATTTCCTCTAAAAGCTTTAAGATATCTTTCTGGTTATCTTGATAATGGATAAAAGCGTCAGCTTTGTACTTTCTGCGAATCGAGTCATCACCGGATATTAAAACCAAACTCATATCTTCTGCTGATACAAAAGTCCTTTTTGCATCCTCATCCTCAAAATTAAGCATGTTAGGATTTACAATTAATATTCCCGGTTTCAATCTGTTTACAAGTTCGTACAATTCGTTTTTGTTAGTAACTGAATGAAGAATCTCAGCATTTCCAAGATTATGAAGTATAGCTCGAAGCCCTTTACGAATCAAACATGTGTTTTCTGCAATAAGAATGGTGGTTCTAGGCATATTTGAAGATTAAAACAGGTTTTGAATTGATTTCTCCATTAATATAATTTTGGGAATTAAAACCTTTTCCTCAATTCTTGAGTGGTGATTCAAATCTTCTTCGAGTCTGAACAAATCAAGAATAATGCTATGATATAATGTCGAATTTGAAGGCGGAGCCACATACTTAATCATGATGGTACGCAAATCCATTAGCTTTTCTTCCACATCATCATGATCTTCTTCATATTCCTCAATCGAAAACTGCTCAAATATTTCCTTGTTGATATCAGACATCGACTCTGATTTAATAATTTCGTCAACAGCCAAAACATACGGAAATACAACATCTTCTTCTCTCATAATATGATCGGTAAGCTCCGATTTGTATCCTTCAAAAAAGTTTCTGATTAAGGCTATGTGTTTTTTATCTTCACTACCTTCCATCTCCAGGCTTTTTATTTTTTGCTCGATATCAGTTACCGTATCGTTTAGGTAGCTTGCATGAGTCATCTTAAGATAAGCAACAATCTCGCCTACAGGTATACTTTGTAATTCTTCCTTTGGGAAATAATCCTGATCGTGATATGCATTTAGCAATTGCAAAAAAAAGTTTAAATCTACATTGCTCTCTTGGCAAACTTCACTCACGGTTTTATCTCCAAATCCTAATTCAATTCCAAATCGATGAATGACAGGAATCAGCATGTAATTCATCTGAATCACATCTGCCATTTTCATACTCTCTTTTATGTGCATGTCGGTGTTTTTATCGAATCTAAATTAGTAAAAAAAAGGAAATCGAATCAGAAGAAGGGAAAAATAGCAATCGAAAGCCGAAACCAAATGAGTAATAACACTAAAAAAGAAATACCATGGCAAAAGATTTCCTGAATTCACTTGGCCTCGGTTTCGGGAGCTTGTTTTTAAGTCAATACAAACTTAATCAGCTAAACTTGAGTTCGCAATACCAACATTTAGGTATAATCGCTTTTAACCTGATTTCGACTAACAATATTGTCACAGTTTGAACTGATTTGGAGTAGTGATTTTCTCAAATTCCCGAAGAAATATCGGGATATTGCAAGGGAATTTGAGGATGTTTATGCCAAAAGATGTGAGATGACTTTCTGTGGCGAATTTTTTTAATCGAAATCAGGTTTTTATTTTTCGAAATGGATTTTCTCTTTTATATTCAGAATTCTTGATTTTGAATACTCATAACGCTCGCCACCAATATCATTGGTTTGGTTGATGTACTTCGAATAGTATTGAAGCGCCTTCTTTTTATTGTCGCCAAACTCTTCGTAGGTGGTAGCAATTTCGTAAAGAATTTCCGGATTCGAATCATCAAGCTCAAAGTGCTTTTTATACTCTGCTACTGCTTTCCCGAACTCACGATTTGCACTATAGGCTTTAGCCAGATACAAATGCATGGATGATATAATAGGCGGAGTAATGTAATCTAAAGCGTTTGTAAGGTATACAATGCCCTTTTCGTTCTTGTTCAAACGCGAGTAACAAACCCCCAGGTAAAAGTTCAACATTGGATCTTTTTCAAATGCTTTGACGCAAGTCTGAAAAGATTTAATGGCTTTTTCATATTGTCGGGTTTGCATGTAGCAAACACCTAATTGTTTGTAACCGTTCTGATTAAGTTTTTTTCTCGATTCCAGATCTTTGTACATGTTTAAAGCATTCTCATACCATTCCAAGCCAACCAAACATTGTGCCTTCTTTTTTTGTATCAAATGATTATTTGGGTAAACTTCAAGTCCTTTATTGCAAAATTCCAAAGCTTGTTCAAGACCTTGCATTTCGTAAAATTTCTGAATCACATGCAGAATTGTAGATAAGTCCTTCGAATTAAGCTCATATGCTTTTAAATAAGATGCCAATGAACCAAGGTAATTTTGCATTCTATCTTTTAAATTACCTGCTTGTTTATGAAGATATGGATTTAAAGAGTCGCGCTCAATTAATTTATTATAGATTTCCAATCCCTTACGATAATTACTAAGATTAGCATAGGTTTTTGCCAGTAACAAATTGCCTTGATAGTGCATCGAATCAATAGATTGAAGTTTTAAAAGTTGTTTTTGCGATTCAGGAAAATTCCCCGATGAATAAAGGCAACTGCAATAATTAAATAGTATTGCAGTTGAATTTGCTTGCAATTTGTGTGCAACCTGATAATTCTCTATGGCAGCTACATACTGATTAAGATTTTGATAAACTTTCCCCAATCGAAAATACAATTTACCATTGGTACTATCCTTTGTAATCATCTGCTTAAGAATTGGAATTGCACTTTCATATTGCCCGTTAAAAAGCATTTGGTCTACCTTATTGATGCGTTGCGAAAATGCATTGGGAATAAATAAAATATTTGCTAGTACAAGGGTTAAAATTAAATGTTTCATAGTTTTCCTGTTTTTTACAATTATCATATAAAGATAACTAAATGATTAGTTTAGAAAAATAATTGTACAAATTTGAGAAAAAAAAAACCGACTCAGACTATCTGAATCGGTTACTATAATTGCACTTTAGAGTTATTTTTTTCTCATAAAAATCTGGATAGGAACACCTGTAAATTTCCAGTTTTTACGAATCTGGTTTTCAAGATATCTTTTGTAAGGATCTTTAATATACTGAGGCAAATTGCAGTAGAATGCAAAAGTAGGAGCCAAAGTAGGCAATTGTGTTACATACTTAATCTTAATAAATTTACCCTTTACCGAAGGAGGCGAAAATGCATCAATGGCTTCCTGCATTACTTTGTTTAGTTCAGAAGTTTGGATTTTACGAACCCTGTTTTCGTGAACTTCCAGAGCAGATTCCAATACATTCAATAATCGTTGTTTCGAAATGGCAGATGTAAAAATGATTGGTACATCGTTAAAAGGAGCTATTCTGTTTCTGATTTCCTGCTCAAACTCCTTCATGGTGTTGGTTTCTTTATCTATTAAATCCCACTTGTTTACCATGATCACCGCACCTTTTCTGTTTTTGATAATCAAATCAAAAATGCTCAAATCCTGGGCTTCCACACCGCGTGTTGCATCAAGAATTAACACGCAAACATCAGCCGTTTCGATGGTTCTGATCGAACGCATTACCGAATAGAATTCCAGATCTTCGTTAACTTTTGGTTTTTTACGAACCCCGGCAGTATCAACCATTACAAAGTCGTGCCCAAATTTTTGGAATCTGGTGTGAATCGAATCCCTGGTTGTTCCGGCAACATCGGTAACAATATTTCTCTCGATGCCGATTAGCGCATTTACCGTTGACGACTTTCCAACATTAGGACGGCCAACAAATGCCAGTCTTGGCAAATCGCTGTCTTCATCTTCGGGTTTTTCTTCAAAATCTGCAACAACAGCATCAAGCAAGTCTCCTGTTCCCGAACCATTCACCGAGGAAATTGGAAAAACAACATCTCCAATACCAACCGAGTAAAATTCGTTGGCAGCAAAAATCAAATTGCTATTGTCGGCTTTGTTGGCTACCAAGTATACCTTTTTGCTAGTTCTGCGAAGAATTCCGGCTACAGCTTCATCCAAATCAGTCATTCCATGTTGCACATCCAAAACAAACAAAATAGCATCTGCTTCGTCTATCGCCAACATTACCTGCTTGCGTATTTCTTCATCGAATACATCTTCCGAATTGAAAGAATATCCACCTGTATCTATTACCGAAAACTCCTGTCCGTTCCAATCTGCTTTTCCGTAATTACGATCGCGAGTTACCCCTGCAGTTTCGTTTACGATGGCTTTTCGGCTTCCTATTAATCGATTAAAAAGTGTAGATTTTCCAACATTTGGACGACCTACTATTGCAACAATATTACTCATACCTCTTAATTGTGAACTGTTTTACTGGTTGTACCCGAATCCTTTTAATTTATTTTCTTTATTTCTCCAATCTTTGGCAACTTTAACGTAAATCTTTAAAAATACTTTCTTACCAAAGAATGCTTCCATGTCTTTTCTGGCTTCGGTTCCAACTTTTTTAAGTGCTTTACCCTGGTGGCCTATGATGATTCCTTTTTGTGACATTCTTTCAACATTAATCACTGCCATAATGTTGATAATTTTAGGTTCATCTTTGAACTCTTCCACTTCCACTTCCACAGCATACGGAATTTCTTTATCGTAATTCATCAAAATTTTTTCCC
This sequence comes from Marinifilum sp., assembly GCF_965230805.1. Classification (NCBI taxonomy): domain Bacteria; kingdom Pseudomonadati; phylum Bacteroidota; class Bacteroidia; order Marinilabiliales; family Marinifilaceae; genus Marinifilum; species Marinifilum sp. The sequence continues at coordinate 1,758,355 of NZ_OZ246019.1, forward strand.
TGATGATTTCATTCACAAAGAAACGAGATGGCAAATCAGTCAATTCATCCTTTGCAAAGTAAGGAGGCCCTTCAGGCAAAAGCTCCAAAATTCGATCAAATAAATTGGACACATTAAAATTCTCTTTTGCCGACATGGGAAAAATCTCAGCATTAGGTAATTTTTCTTTCCACAAATCCATTAATTCAACCAATTTATCCTGGGTGGTTAAATCAATCTTATTTAAAATCAGGAGTACCGGAATATCAGTATTCTGAACCTTTTTAAGAAATTCCTCATTCTTATCGATGGTTTCTACAACATCAGTAACATATAAAATAATGTCAGCATCAACCAATGCAGATGTAGAAAACTTCATCATCGATTCCTGAAGTTTGTAATTCGGTTTTAAAACTCCCGGAGTATCAGAATATACAATCTGAAAATCATCACCATTTACAATTCCCTTAATTCTATGGCGTGTAGTTTGCGATTTCGAGGTAATAATCGAAATGCGCTCTCCAACCAGTTGATTCATTAATGTCGATTTTCCAACATTCGGATTTCCAATGATATTTACAAAACCTGACTTGTGAGGCATAACTACTCCAATTAAGTGATTTAAAAATTTTTGCAAAGATAGAATAATTAATGTGATTAACGAAAATGGATGTCCATCGAAGACTTATGCCGTTTGTATCCTCCAGAGTTCTACATAACAGTTTAATCAGAATCGATTCCTTCATGATTTATATCTAACATACTGCATAGGTGCAAGTTTAATAAATTCCTAGAATTCCTCTCATGCCTTAATATTTTTAGGAGAACGAATTAATAATTTCAATCAATTCGCTTGTCATATAAAATAGAAATACCCATAAATAATTTAATATTAGAAAAAGATTAATATTTTTTTTGTATGATATATAAACAATCGTTAAATTTATGCGGAACGTCTATTATTTAAAATAACTATAATGTATACATCATTTAATGAAAACATGGAGAAGCATCGTATTTTACTATGGAATGCTTCCGGCGATACCGCCATTCAACCCCGTTTAGCTCTTTACGGATATACTTCTGAAAAATTGCAGGAAGGTCAAAGTCTTTGGGAAAAAACAAATTCTCTGGCACAAATGCAAGACCAAGAAATGGACGAACAAAAAGAAGCTACAAATCAATTCAACGAATATTTGCAACAGTCCATTTCCGAACTTAAAAAGTTTAAAAAACTAGCACGCCTGGTATTCGATACCAAACCCAATGCATGGAACATGCTAAAGCTCGATCGTTTAAATATTGCCAAATTCACCGATTGGTATGCCGATGCCGATATGGTGTTTACCAATATTTTGGATCACCCTGAGTGGATTACCAGCATGCAAACTTTTGGTTACAGCAATGAAACCATAACCAGCATGCAAAACAAGTTGCACAATCTTAAAAGTCTGAGGCAAGTGCAACAACAAGAAATTGGTGATGCTCAGCAAGCAACCAATCAAAAGTGGAATTCTTACAATCTATTAAAAGAGTTTTGCTACAAATTGTCCGAAGTTGCAAAAATTGAGTTCGAAAACGATGCCCAATTGCTCGAAAAATTAGGCATATTGGTTCGATCAAACTCATAAAATTCAACTTACTTGTAAAATCATATAGACGTATGCTGATTCTGCGGAATCAGCTTTTTTTTATCTAATCTTACTTTAGCATTCCGAAATGCCAAATGAAAGTTCCGAAATCACACTTGAGCAATCTGAAATCGCATTTGAACCATCTGAAATCATAAATTAGCATTCTGAAATTATATTTTAACAAGAAGAAATGACAGAGTGGCAGTTGAAAATGATTCCTCACCATTCTGAAATGACACAATAGCAGGTTAAATAAGCTCAGGAAATATGGCGCATAGGATTTTAATCCACAAAACAAATCGGCATTTGTTTTTAAAACTGAAACATCTATATTTGTAGCGGAAACAGTGCTTCAAACTCTGTTTCAACATATTTTATTGTTTCTTCAGGGCAGGGCGTAATTCCCGACCGGCGGTAATAGTCCGCGAATCTGTAAAAGGATTGAACTGGTGAGATTCCAGTACCGACAGTATAGTCTGGATGGGAGAAGAAAAACAATTGATCGATTTGATTGATTCATGTCATTGGAAAATTAATTCCAGTTGACATACCGTATACTAAATGCCCTGAATAGTGAATGCTGTTCAGGTTTTTTTTTGTAATTAGAATTTAAAATGTGTGATTGATTTTTAATGTAAGACAATCCTCATTAACACATTCAGAATAAAAATGAGCAAAGATTACGAGTATATGCACATGGCTTTCGAGCTTGCTAAAAAAGGAGTTGGGAAAGTAAATCCTAACCCTTTGGTTGGTGCTGTAATTGTAAAAGATGACAAAATCATAGGAGAAGGTTATCATGAATATTACGGCGGCCCTCATGCCGAGGTAAATGCTTTTCGTTCGGCCAAAGAATCGGTTGAAGGTGCTACAATGTATGTAACTCTTGAGCCTTGTTCGCATTATGGCAAAACACCTCCTTGTGCCGAAGCCATTGTAAAAAACAAAATTGCGAAAGTTATAATTGGTATGCTCGATCCCAACCCATTGGTGGCTGGACGTGGTGTAAAAATTTTAGAAGAAAATGGGATTGATGTTGATTTTGGTTACTTGTGCGAAGAGTTAAGAGAAATGAACCGCACTTTTTTAAAATTCATCCAATCTAAAACACCTTACGTGATCATGAAAACGGCCATGACCCTGGATGGAAAAATTGCCAGTAGAACAGGCGATTCCCGTTGGGTATCGAATGAAAAATCGAGAGCCAAAGTTCATGAATTGAGAAACAAGCTGGCCGGAATCATGATTGGTGTTGATACCGTAATTGCTGATGATCCCATGCTTACCACACGACTCGAAAATGGAAAGGGAAAGAATCCTATTCGTATTGTGGTGGATAGCAAAGCAAGAATCCCATTACATTCGAAGATTTTAAATACTTGCGATCGGGCAAAGACCATTTTGGCGGTAACGGAAAGTGCAGATGCTGATAAAATCCAACAGATTGAAAAGAAAGGAAATCAAGTTTTAAAGGTAGAGGCTTTAAATGAGAGAATAGATTTAAACAGTTTAATGAAAAAGCTGGGCGAACAAAATATCGATGGGATATTGTTGGAAGGTGGAGCTAGTTTAAACTTTTCAGCTTTGCAATCGGGCGTAGTTGATGAGGTGATTTCTTTTGTAGCACCAAAAATTATCGGAGGTACAGAGGCAAAATCCCCGGTAGGAGGAGAAGGCATTGAATTGATGAAAGATGCCATTGAATTGGATGAGATAAGATACGAGCAATTGGGACAAGACATGATGCTAATAGGAAAAATAAAAAAGTAGCTCTTTCTGATAACCGATAACTGATAACCGATAACTGATAACTGACAACCGATAACTGATAAATGTTTACAGGACTAATAGAAGAAATAGGACAGATAAAAGCCATAAAACAAGGAGCAAAATCGATTCGTTTGAGTATTGCTGCCAGTAAAATTATGGATGATGTGAAATTGGGCGATAGTATAGCTACCAATGGCATTTGTCTGACAGTGGTAAGCTTCGACACGGCCGGTTTTACAGCGGATGTAATGCCTGAAACCATGAATAGAACCAATTTTGGATCGCTCGGGCTTGGTAGCAAAGTGAATTTGGAGAGAGCTGTTCGCGTTGGCGACAGGTTGGGAGGCCACATGGTAAGCGGTCATGTTGATGGATTAGGCGAAATCCTAGGCCAGGAAAAAGATGATAATGCCATTTGGGTAAGTATTGCTGCTCCTAAAAACATCCTGAAATATGTAATTGAGAAAGGATCAATTGCCATTGATGGAATTAGCCTAACAGTGGCTTATGTAGATGATAAGGTATTTAAGGTGTCAATTATTCCTTTAACACAGGACGACACTACTTTAGTAGCTAAAAAGGTCGGAGAAAAAGTAAATCTCGAGTGTGACATGACGGCGAAGTACATCGAAAAATTCATGTTTCACCGAGAAGAGGAAAAATCACAGAAAACAGATATTTCGATGGATTTTTTAAGAGAAAACGGATTTGTATAAACAAAACAACAAACCAGATAAGGAATGGAATTTCATACTATTGAAGAGGCGATTGAAGACATCAAACAAGGTAAGATGATTGTGGTGGTGGATGATGAAGATCGCGAGAATGAAGGTGATTTATTAATGGCAGCCGAAAAGGCTACTCCTGAGACAATTAACTTTATGGCACGTCAGGCTAGAGGGTTAATCTGTATGCCAATAGTTAAAGAGCGTTTGGATGAGTTGGATATCGATATGATGGTATACAATAACACCGATGCCAAGCAAACTGCCTTTACCGTTAGTATTGACGCAGCTGATTGCAAAACCGGAATTTCTGCTCACGAACGTGCTCACACCATTAAAAGAGTATTGGAAAAAGATGCCAAGCCTAAGGATTTTACTCGCCCAGGGCATATTTTTCCGTTGGTGGCTCGTAAAAACGGAGTATTGGTTCGTGCAGGCCATACCGAGGCTGCTGTTGATTTGGCTCGCATGGCGGGCTGTTACCCGGCTGGCGTAATCTGCGAAATCATGAACGAAGATGGCACTATGGCTCGTGTTCCTGAACTAAAGGAGTACTGCCAAAAGCACAATCTTAAAATGATCTCTATAGCTGATCTGATTGAGTATCGTCGTAAGACAGAAAGCATGATCGAAAAGATTACAGAAACTGCTATGCCAACCAAGCACGGCGAGTTCAGAGCTCATGGTTATATCAATAAAATTACTGGCGAGCATCATGTTGCCCTGGTAAAAGGAAATGTAGACACCAACGAACCTGTTTTAACTCGCGTTCATTCCGAATGCCTTACCGGTGATGCTTTTGGTTCGCTTCGATGCGATTGCGGAGAACAGCTGCAGGAAGCTTTAAGAAGAATAGAAGAAGCAGGCCGTGGTGTTCTTTTGTACATGCGCCAGGAAGGTCGTGGAATTGGCCTGATCAACAAACTTCGTGCATACCAACTGCAAGATATGGGTATGGATACTGTTGAAGCGAACCTTGCTCTTGGCTTTAAAGCTGACTTGCGTGATTATGGAATTGGAGCTGCAATTCTGGCTGATTTAGGGGTTAAAAACTTAAACCTGATGACCAACAATCCATTAAAAGTTGCAGGCTTAAAAGGTTATGGAATCAAGATTGTTGAAAGAGAACAAATCGAAATGTCACACCACGAAAAGAATGAATTTTACATGATGACCAAAATGAAGAAGATGGGTCACATGTTGCACCAGGATGTGAAGTGGAACCTTCAGAACGACGATAAGAAAATAAAATAGCAAATGTGGGATGAGTGAATAACTTTAAGTACTCGAGCTACTTTAAGCAGTTTTTATAATATCTGTTTAGATTAAAAAAGTTCACTACTCACAATAAAAGAGAAAAATAAAATTAAAAGATATGAATACAATTGAAGGTAAATTAATTGCCGAAGGCCTTAAGTTTGGAATTGTAGCTGGCCGTTTTAACGAATTTATTGGCAGTAAATTATTAGGTGGCGCATTGGATGCAATCAAGCGTCATGGAGCATCAGAAAATGATGTGGATGTTGCTTGGGTTCCCGGAGCTTTCGAGATTCCCTTGATCGCAAAAAAAATGGTTAAGAGTGGTAAATATGATGCGGTAATCTGTTTGGGCGCTGTAATTAAAGGTTCTACTCCTCATTTCGACTATGTATCTAACGAGGTAACCAAAGGTGTGGCAAGTGTTTCTTTAGAATCGGAAGTTCCTGTAATTTTTGGAGTATTAACTGTTGATACCATCGAACAGGCAATTGAGCGTGCAGGTACCAAAGCAGGAAACAAAGGCTACGAAGCTGCTGTTTCGGGTATTGAAATGGCTAATTTATTAAAGCAGTTGTAATTTGTTTTCAGCAACAAGTTGCCAGATTAAAAAACTGCCATCTAGCTTGAGATTTTTTCTCAGTAGATGGCAGTTTTTTTAGCTGCGTGCTGTGAGTGGATCAGCGACAGCTGTCTTAAAAAAGCTTTAGCATTCTAACTTCTTCCTGAGTTAGGAATCTCCATTTCCCTCTTGGAATGTTTTTCTTGGTAATTCCTGCAAAGAAAACACGATCCAACTTTTCAACCGTATAGCCCAGGTGTTCGAAAATTCGGCGTACAATTCTGTTTTTGCCAGAGTGAATTTCGATACCTACCTGTTTCTTGTCTTTCTGATCTGCAAAACTAATAGCATCCGATTTGATAAAGCCATCTTCCAATTCCAATCCTTTATCCACCATATCCAGTTCCTCTTGCGAGATTTCACGATCGAGAAATACATGATAGATCTTTTTCTTATTATAGCTTGGGTGAGTCAAACGCTTGGTTAAATCACCATCATTGGTAAAAAGCAACACTCCGGTTGTCATCCTATCCAATCTTCCTACAGGGTAAACCCTTTCGGTGCAAGCATTTTTAATCAGGTCGATTACAGTTCTTCTTCCCATCGGATCATCCAAGGTGGTAACAAAATCTTTTGGTTTGTTCAGAACAAGGTACACTTTGGCTTCCGGACTCAATAAATTACCATCCATACATACCTTATCTTTAAGATTTACTTTGGTGCCAACCTCGGTAACTACTTTTCCATTTACACTTACTCGCCCCTCTGCAATTCTTGAATCTGCCTCGCGTCTTGAGCATTCTCCGGAATTGGCAATAAATCTGTTCAATCTAAGAATGCCATCTTTTGGCCCCCTCATTCTGGCATGCTCTAGCTGCTTCTTCTTGCTGTAATGTCTTTTTTGCAATTCCTCCTTGTTCGGACCATTTTCATCAAACCTTTTCTTTGATCTGGCTTTAAATGGCTTTTTTTGATCCGATTGTCTTGAAAACCTTTTCTTGCCATCCGGATTTTCTGAAAAATCTTTCTTCCTTCTTTCCCTTCCTTCTGAATCACCCTTAAAATCCGACTTCGATTCATCAGATTTATTTCCGCTATATCTTTTTGATCGGTAGTTTGTCTTTTCTCTCCTTGGTTTACCGTAAGTCTTTTCTTCCATTTTTTGACTGTATGATCAATGTTTTGAACTTGCAAAGGTATTAATTATCAAAGAATATATTTAAGCAATACCGGTTTTATTATGAAACTACCATGATTAAAATCATTAATAAACATGTACAATAACGTGAGTTCGACGTAAAATTCGTTCACAGTTTGATCTGATTTTGAGTAGAAATTTTCTCAAATTTTCGAAGGAATATCGGTATATTTCAAGAAGATTTGAGGAAATTTATGCCGAAAGCAGGCAAACACATAATGGAAAGTTCTCTTTACGACAGCTTCACATTAAAAATTCCTCAAAATAGCCCGCTATTCTTTCCAAATTTTTAATGCAAATCTATCCCAAATAGAACTTTCTGTGGATAGAATTTTACGTCGAACTCACGTTACAATAATGATTGTTTTAATTTATTCTTTTTAAAAGATGGAGGCATAATCCTATCTACTGTGATATCTTTTATCCTGGAATAAACTTAAAAGGATAAGAATACCAGGTTTATTTCATGCTAACATCTGGTATAAAATGTTAAAAAGTTGATTTTAGTTATTCCATATAATATTCTAGTTTTTTTTACATTTGTGCGAAGTGAATATTGTAGATTACAAATAGTTCAAAAGCCAAATATTGTATTGACTGTAAACATTAAATTAAAATAATAAAATGGCATTAATTAAATCAATTTCCGGTATTCGTGGTACGATTGGTGGAAAAGTAGGAGAAGGATTAAGTCCTCTTGATGTAGTCAAATTCTCTGCTGCATATGGCACTTGGGCATTGCGCCGACACGAAGGAAAAAAGATAAAAGTGGTTGTAGGTCGCGACGCACGCATCTCTGGCGAAATGGTAGATAAATTGGTTGTAGGCACATTAATGGGATTAGGAATTGATGTGATTGAAATTGGATTGGCATCAACTCCTACCACCGAGTTTGCGGTAACCGAAGAAAAAGCCGAGGGAGGTATTATCTTAACTGCTAGTCACAATCCAAAGCAATGGAATGCACTTAAGTTACTAAACGAGAAAGGTGAATTCCTAAACGATGAGGATGGTAAGCTTGTGCTAAGCATTGCCGAGCAAGAAGATTTCTTGTTTGCCGAAGTAGATGATTTAGGTCAGATTACTTATGCAGAAGATTATACTCAAAAGCATATCGACCATGTTTGTCAACTTGATTTAGTTGATGTGGAAGCCATTAAAAAGGCAAACTTTTCGGTTGCTGTGGATGCTGTAAATTCAGTTGGTGGAACTGCAATTCCCGGCATGCTAAAAGCATTGGGAGTGAAAAATGTTGTGGAATTGTACTGTGAGCCAAATGGTCAGTTCCCACACAATCCGGAACCACTTCCCGAAAACCTAACTGCCATTGCTGATGTTATGAAAGAAGGCAAGGCTGATTTGGGTTTTGTAGTCGATCCTGATGTGGATAGACTGGCTATTGTTAACGAAGACGGAAGCATGTTTGGAGAAGAGTATACTCTTGTTGCTTGTGCCGATTACGTATTGGCTAATACTCCTGGAAATACCGTTTCAAATCTTTCTTCGACAAGGGCATTAAGAGATGTAACAGAAAAACACAAGGGTGCTTATGAGGCTTCAGCAGTTGGCGAGGTGAATGTGGTTACAAAAATGAAAACCAACAATGCCGTAATTGGTGGCGAAGGTAATGGAGGAATTATTTATCCGGCCAGTCATTACGGTCGTGATGCATTGGTTGGCGTAGGCTTGTTCTTGAGTCACCTGGCAAAAACAGGAATGAAATCTTCTGAATTGAGAGCTTCTTACCCCAATTACTTCATATCTAAGAATAAGATCGAGTTAACTCCGGAAATTGATGTTGATGCAGTGCTTGTGGCAATGAAAGAAAGGTACAAGCATGAAAAAGTAAATGATATTGATGGCGTTAAGATTGATTTTGCCAATGAATGGGTGCATTTAAGAAAATCAAATACCGAACCTATTATCAGAATTTATTCTGAGAGTGAAAATGAAGAAACAGCAAACCAATTGGCCGAAAAAATCATTTCAGAAATCAAAGAGATCATTAATTAAGAAAATACAAGCTTTATTTAAGTTAAGTGCATTGATTTATTTCAATGCGCTTTTTTTGTTTATAAAAGAAAAAATTCCGTAACCGTTTGCGTATTGTCGATTCAATCTTCCCCAGCGTCAGAAATAAATTGCATGTCGGCAAAAACACCCTTTAACATTGGGCTTGCTTTTCGGTGCAATTGCTGTTAATACTAGAAGACCTCTTTATCGTTTATTCTTAAAATGCGATATAATGGTGTTTTCGTCCAGCTTAAAATCTCTAAATATGTCAGAAACTGGATGTTTATTGAGTATTTTTTATATATTTAAAAATAGCTGTTAAAAAGCAGGTCTTTTTCTAGTTCTAAATATGGCATTGTGTTTATATTTGCTGACGAATTAAAGAAAAAAATCTATATTAATTAAGAACCAAATAATAATGAATGAATATTGCTTAATCAATTTACTCCTGATAACTGGGATTATTTTAAGTAGATTGTAAAGCGCCTTACTAAAAACTTACTGATATGAAGATTACCGTAGTTGGTGCAGGGAATGTGGGGGCAACCTGTGCAAATTGTATCGCTCAAAAAGAGTTGGCTAACGAAGTGGTACTGGTGGATATTAAAGATGGATTGGCAGAAGGTAAAGCATTAGATATGTGGCAGACTGCTCCAATTATCTATTACGACACAAGAGTTAAAGGTGTAACCAACGATTATTCTGCAACAGCTGGATCCGAAGTGGTAGTGATTACTTCGGGAGTACCCCGTAAGCCAGGTATGAGTCGCGATGACCTAATTGCAACCAATGCGGGTATCGTAAAATCAGTTACCGAAAATGTAATTGCTTACTCTCCCGATGCCATTATTATTATTGTATCAAATCCTTTGGATGTGATGACTTATGCTGCATTTTTAACAGCAAAAAAATCATCAAACAAAGTGTTTGGTATGGCTGGTGTATTAGATACAGCACGCTACCGTGCTTTTTTGGCAGAAGAGTTAAATGTATCTCCTAAAGATATTCGCGCTTTGTTGATGGGAGGCCATGGTGATACTATGGTTCCACTTCCAAGATATACTACCGTTGCCGGTATTCCTGTTACTGATTTGATTGATGAAGATAAATTAAATGTCATTATTGAAAGAACTAAGTTCGGTGGTGGCGAACTGGTAAACCTAATGGGTACTTCGGCTTGGTATGCTCCGGGAGCGGCAGCAGCACAAATGGTAGAAGCTATCGTTCGTGATCAAAAAAGAATTTTCCCAGTATGTGCTCTATTGAATGGTGAATACGGAATGAAAGATATTTATCTTGGAGTTCCTGTAAAACTTGGTAGAAATGGTATCGAAGAAATTATTGAAGTTAAATTAAACAAAGACGAAATGGCATTGCTGAAAGATTCAGCAGCAGCCGTGAAGTCGGTTATGAAAGTTTTGGATGAAATGAACATTATGGCCTAATCGGTTCATTTTATTAAAGGGAAGAGGTTGTCTCATATGAGATGACCTCTTTTTTTGCATTAATAAAACCAGACTAAATCGCAAAATTCAAAATTAAATCCGTCTATCAACAAGAATTTTTAGTTCAGTAATCTTAGCACAAAATAAGTTTGCTTTTGCTATATTTGCTCACCTTTGCACAAAATGAAAAAAATGATTGAAATACCCATAGAAGTTGTTGAGCTGGAAGAGAATAGTTTTCACTTGTTGATTGAGTGTAAGATCAACTCAGATCAGAAAGGTGAAATGGTGATTGACACAGGTGCTTCGAAAACTGTGCTTGATAATAACTTTGTGGATGATTATCAAAAAATAGAAAAAGAAGAATCTGAAGTAAAATCAAGAGGCTTAGGAGCAGGAAGCATAGAAACAGAGATGGCCAAAATCGACAGGTTTAAAGTGGGAACTCTATGCATAAATCAATTTTCTTGCGCCCTAATTGATCTATCCGGAATTAACGAAATGTATCGCCAGTATTGCAATCGAGAGATATGCGGATTGCTTGGTAGCGACTTCCTTTTAAAGTATAATGGAATTATTGATTACAGCAGAAGAGTTTTACAATTAAGCACAGACAGAGTTGGCTGAATTTACAAAGGACTGTAAATCCATAAAATGCTAGTTATTATGGGACAAAGGAATTTGAAAAAAATTAATATATTTGTGCGTTAATTTGCGGTTGGAAATATAAAATACCACATAAAGTAAGAATTTATTTAAACCTAAACACATGCGAAATAAAGGAGCGATTCGTCTACTCGCTATTGTTCTTGCGTTAGTAAGTTTGTATCAATTGACTTTTACTTACGTAACGAAGAAAGTTGAAAAGGAAGCTCGTGAGTTTGGAGCTGGCGACATGAAGAAAGAACAAACCTATCTTGACTCGATAAGAGGAGAAGAGGTTTACAATTTCTTTTGGCTGAAAAAATACACTTATAAAGAGTGTAAGGAATTGGAAATGAACTTGGGGCTTGACCTTAAGGGAGGTATGAACGTTACAATGGAAGTTTCTGTTGTTGATATCATCAAAGCGATGGCTAACAACACAAAAGATGAAACTTTTAATGCTGCAATTGCCCAAGCTAAAAAAATGCAAGCAAACAGTGGTAAAGGTTTCGTTGAGTTGTTCGGCGAAGCATTCCAGAAAATCGATCCCAACGCACAATTATCTTCTCCTGATATCTTTGGTACTCTTGAGATGAAAGACAAAATTCCTTTTGGAGCATCAAATGCGGATGTGTTAAAGGTGATCAAAGAAGAAACCGACGGCGCCATTGACAATACCTATAATATCCTGCGTTCTCGTATCGACCGTTTTGGTGTTGCTCAGCCTAACATCCAAAAAGCCGACGTATCGGGTCGTATCATTATCGAATTGCCAGGTATTAAAGATCCAACTCGTGTTCGTAAACTTCTACAAGGAACTGCTAGTCTAGAGTTCTGGGAAACTTACAGCGCTCCCGAGGTAATGGCTTATTTAAATGCAGCCAATACCAAACTTGCCGAAATTAAAAATGCAGGCGAAGAAGTTGTAGAAGAAACTGCTAAGGAAGAAGAAGTAAAAGAAGAGGCAAATGAAGAAGAAGTTGCCCTTTTAGATAAAATTGAAGAAGAAGGTGCTCAAGACTCATTGGCTACATCGCAAGATGCCAAGGCAATGGCGAAAATGTATCCATTGTTCTCAATCTTAAGCCCAACTCAACAAGGTGGATCTTCTAAGGCTGTAATAGGTAGATCTCACATTAAAGATACTTCTGAAGTTAACAGCATTCTTAAAATGCCTGCAATCAAATCAGTTCTACCTCGTAATCTAAAATTCTTCTGGGGAGTTAAATCTATCGACGAAGGTGGTAACATATTCGAATTGTTTGCAATTAAAGTAACAAGCCGCGATGGCAAAGCCCCATTGGATGGCGATGCTGTTACTTCAGCACGCGAACAAGTTGACCAACAAACCGCCAAGTACGAAGTATCAATGAGTATGAGTGGCGAAGGTGCTAAAACCTGGGCTCGCTTAACTAAAGACAACGTAAACCGTGCCATTGCAATTGTATTGGACGGATATGTTTATTCTGCACCAAACGTAATTTCTGAAATTAAAGGTGGTCAGTCAAGCATTAGTGGCGACTTCTCTGTTGCCGAAGCAAAAGACTTGGCAAACATCTTAAAGTCGGGTAAGCTTCCTGCTCCTGCACATATTATTGCCGACGAAGTTGTTGGTCCATCTTTGGGTAAAGAGTCAATCCAAAAAGGGATGTACTCCTTTATCATCGCTTTCGTGTTGGTATTGGTTTATATGTTCTTCTTCTACAGTAAAGGTGCTGGTTTAGCCGCCAATATCGCATTGATTACCAACTTATTCTTCATCTTTGGTGTGTTAGCATCATTAGGTGCAGTTCTTACTTTACCAGGTATTGCAGGTATCGTATTAACAATCGGTATGTCGGTGGATGCAAACGTACTGATCTACGAACGTATTCAGGAAGAGCTCAAAGCAGGCAAAGGATTAGGCCTTGCCATTAGCGATGGTTACAAAAATGCTTACTCTGCAATTATCGATGGTAACATCACTACCTTGTTAACAGGTATCATTCTATACTTGTTTGGCGAAGGTCCAATTAAAGGTTTCGCAACTACATTGGTAATCGGTATCTTCTCATCACTGTTTGCTGCAATCTTTATTACTCGCTTAATTTTCGAAGCACAAACATCTCGCAATCGTAAAGTTACTTTTGCAACTAAATTTACCGATAACTGGTTAAGAAATTCTGCCATTACTTTCCTACAAAAAAGAAAAGTATTCTACGTAGTTTCTGCTATTGCTATCGTCTTAAGTGTGGTATCCCTTTCTACAAAAGGTTTGAACCAAGGCATCGACTTTACCGGAGGTAGAACCTACGTTGTAGCATTCGATCAGGCTGTTAGTGTTGAAGATATATCCAAATCATTGGAAAAAGTTTATGATCACGCTCCCGAAGTAAAAACATTTGGTGGCAACAACCAGGTTAAAATATCTACCAAATACAAAATCGACGAGTCGGGAACCGAAGTAGATGACGAAGTAGAAGGTTTACTATACGAAGGATTAAAATCCTACATGGCCGACGGAACAACCAAAGCCGATTTCTTGGAAAACAACCGTAAAATGTCGCAAAAAGTTGGCCCAACCATTGCTGATGATATTCGCACTTCTGCATTGTGGTCAATCTTAGGAGCATTAATCGTGATCTTCCTATACATCATGATTCGTTTCTCGAACTGGCAGTATGGTTTAGGCGCAGTAGCCGCATTGGCTCACGATTCAATCATCGTATTGGGTATCTTCTCTATCTTCTATGGAATTCTTCCATTCTCATTAGAGATCGACCAGGCATTTATCGCAGCAATCCTTACAGTAGTAGGTTACTCAATTAACGATACCGTGGTAGTATTCGACCGTATTCGTGAGTATCTGGGATTATATCCTAAACGCGATCGTGAAGAAACCGTAAACAAAGCCTTAAACAGCACAATGCGTCGTACATTTAGTACATCCCTTTCAACAATGGTGGTATTGTTGGCCATCTTCTTGTTCGGTGGTACTTCAATTCAAGGATTTACATTCGCATTGTTAGTTGGTGTTATGGTAGGTACCTACTCATCACTATTTATTGCATCACCTATTGCTTACGACACAAGCTTGCGTGTACAGAAAGTAGTAGACAAAAGAAAAAAATAATTGAACTTTCAATAAGCTTCATCCCCCGGCCTTTTGGTTCGGGGGATTTTTGTTTTAGGGCGTTCCCTCCTACCTCGGTCGGGCTTTCCGTTCCTACTCCTCGCTCCTTCCTCGCTGCGGGGTATCCACTACAATCCCTAACGCAAGGCAGCTGCAAAGCTTTTAATTAGCATAACGTGAGTTCGACGTAAAATTCGTTCACAGTTTGATCTGATTTTGAGTAGAAATTTTCTCAAATTTTCGAAGGAATATCGGGATCTTTCAAGAAGATTTGAGGAAATTTATGCCGAAAGCAGGCAAACAAATAATGGAAAGTTCTCTTTACGACATCTTCACATTAAAAATTCCTCAAAATAGCCCGCTATTCTTTCCAAATTTTTAATGCAAATCTATCCCAAATATAACTTTCTGTGGATAGAATTTTAAGTCGAACTCACGTTAACATAGGTTCATGGGCAGCGCATCAATATAAAAAGTTTGATGCTGCAATTACAGTAAGGGTATCAACTCTTTTATAAAAACTTCCCGAAAAAAGCCCTTCATTCCTTGTAAACCCCAAGGGTGCTTCATTCAAAACATCAAATACACATCATTTGCAATTGGTATAAATTTAAGAGATCAGGACTAAGGCCCCCTCGCATCTGCAAGCCTCTCTTTTCTACTTAGATCTTAGAACCAAAACCCCATTAAAATCCTGTAATCTAGCTCTGCCGAAGTAAGCCCGTCATCGCTTGTAATCCCTGATGATGATTCATCCAAACATCCTCCTGCTGTGCCACTTCCCCTTGTCAACTGCATCGTTCTAGCTACCAATTGTTGCAAGAGACCTGCCACCTGCACTCTTCTACCCGCCGTTGTTCCCATAATTTATGCGATAAGCATGCTTCTACCTGCCATTGTTTCCCTACTTCCTGATAAAAGTACCGTTCCACCTGGCATTGTTTCCCTACTTCCTGTCAAATGCACTGCACTTATTAACAAATACGGTGCAGATATCAACAAATACCTTGCACTTGGCAGGTAGAACGGCGCAGATGGCAGGCAGAACGGTGCACTTATTAACACGAACAATGCATTTATCAACACGAAGGATGCACTTGGCAGATCGAAGGGTGCAGACGGCAGTTAGAACAGTGCACTTATCAACAAATAGTGAAACAATGCCAGCCCGAACAGCGCAGGTGGCACAAAATACAAATGAAAATCTGCAAAAAAAGAGACCAATAGCTAAACAATGTCTTGCTTTTACATGAAACAACAAATCCGAAATACCAAGAAGATATTTCGGATTGCGCTTTATGTTTTTCCCTGTTATTAAGCCTCTTTCTTAGCAGCCACTACCGACATTTCTACCAATAATTCAGGACGAGCCATGCGCGCTTCCACACAAGCACGAGCTGGTTGATATCCATCCACAACCCATGCATCCCATACTTCGTTCATAGCAGCAAAATCTTTCATATCACGAACATAAATGGTAACCGAAAGGATGTGTTTTTTATCAGAGCCTGCTTTTTTCAATAACTCTTCTACTTTTTCAAGTGTTGTAACGGTTTGCTCTTTGATATCCTTGCTAGCATCTTTTGCTGTTTGTCCACAAAGGTAAATGGTGTTGCCGTGCTCAACAATACGGCTCATTCTCGGAGTTGAATCTGTTCTTTTGATACTCATTTTGATTAATGTTTAAGTCATTTTGTGGGGCGAAGATATAAAAAAGGCAAAAGCGATAAGATGAAAACTAAAAGTATTTTAAGGAAAAACAGATTGCCCCAAAGAGGATGCAAAATCTGGAACACAGATTTAACTGATCGGACCAATTTGTACGAATCTTATGCGTTTCTGCAGTGTTTTATGCAAATAAAAAATGCCGCTCCAAACGAAACGGCATTTTATATGTACAGTTGAGATGATCTCAATTACTTCATGCTGGCAATGCGCTCTTCCAAAACTTTAATTTTGGCTTCGGCATCTGCCATTTTCTTTTTCTCCATTTCAACCACTTTAGCAGGTGCGTTGTTCACGAAGCGTTCGTTGCTCATTTTCTTTTGAACAGAAGCAAGGAATCCTTGAGTATATTTCAACTCTTCTTCCAATTTCTTCAGTTCTTCTTCCACATCAACCAAATCGCCAAGCGGAATAAAATACTCCACTGCTTTAACGATGAACGACATTGCTCCTGTCATTTCATCATTGGTAGCTGAAATCTCGTTAAGATTACACATTTTAGCGATAACTGTATCGAAAGAAACATCGTAATCGCCTTCTTTCAAACGGTAATTCATAACCAATACATCTTTAAATGCAATGTTCTTTTGCTTGCGGATATTACGAACAGCAACAATTACTTCCTTTACCTGCTCGAATTTATCCAATAATGCTGCATCGTAAGCCTCAGGCTTAGGCATCACAGAAATCATGATGCTATCCTCATCATTTCTTTCAGCCAATAGCTGGTAAATTTCCTCGGTAAGGAAAGGCATGAATGGGTGTAGCAACTGCATTAACTTCTCGAACAAGCCAACTGTAGCTTCGTAGGTTTTCTTATCGATTGGCTGCTGATATCCTGGTTTCACCATTTCCAAATACCAGGATGAGAATTCATCGCGGAACAAGGTGTAAACAGTCATTAAAGCCTCACTAATTCTGTACTGTTCGAACTGCTCATCCAATGTTGCCATGGTTTTGTTCAAACGAGCATGGAATACTTCGGTTGCAATTCTTGCCGATTCAGGCTGCTCAATGTCAGCAACTTCCCAACCTTTAACCAAACGGAATGCATTCCAGATTTTGGTAGTAAAGTTACGTCCTTGCTCAGGCAAGTTCTCGTCGAACAACAAGTCACCACCTGCAGGAGAACAAAGTAACATACCCACACGAACACCATCAGCACCATACTTGGCAATCAAATCCAGTGGATCTGGTGAGTTACCCAATGATTTAGACATCTTACGACGTTGGCTATCGCGAACAATTCCTGTTAGGTACACATTGCTGAATGGCTTTTCGCCGATATATTCATAACCCGCAATCACCATACGTGCAATCCAGAAGAAAAGAATGTCCGGACCAGACACCAAGTCATTGGTTGGGTAATAGTATTTAATTTCTTCGTTACCAGGCTTGCGAATACCATCGAAAACCGAAATTGGCCACAACCACGACGAGAACCATGTATCCAATACATCCTCATCCTGGCGCAAGTCTTCTGCTTTATATTCTTTTCCTGTTTTTGCTTTCGCTTCAACAATAGCTTCCTCTACAGTTTTGGCAACTACATATCCACCTTCAGGCAAATAGTAAACAGGAATTCTTTGTCCCCACCACAACTGACGCGAGATACACCAATCTTTCACATTCTCCATCCAATGGCGGTATGTGTTTTTAAATTTAGTAGGATGCAATTGAATGTCATCATTCATTACATGCTCCAATGCTGGTGCCGAAAGCTCTTTCATTTTCAGGAACCACTGCATACTTAGCTTAGGCTCGATTACGGCATCGGTTCTTTCAGAAAAACCAACTTTGTTCACGTAATCTTCCGTTTTTACCAGGTTACCAGCGGCTTCCAGGTCAGGAATAATTAAATCGCGAACTTCGAAACGATCTTTGCCAATGTACAATTGAGCAGCTTCGCTCATGGTTCCATTGTCGTTGAAAATATCGATTGATTCAAGATTATGACGATCACCAATTTCGTAGTCGTTCAAATCGTGAGCAGGTGTAATTTTTAAGGCACCAGTACCGAACTCCATATCAACATACTCATCCTGAATAATAGGTACAGAACGGTTTACCAAAGGAACAATTACACGCTTGCCTTTCAGGTGAGTGAAACGCTCATCGTTTGGATTCACACAAACAGCGGTATCACCAAGAATGGTTTCCGGACGAGTGGTAGCAATTGTTACATACTCATCTTCGCTTCCTTCAATTTTATATCTTAAATAATAAAGTTTCGATTGTAGTTCTTTGTAAATAACCTCCTCATCAGAAACCGCAGTTTGTGCAGAAGGATCCCAGTTTACCATACGAATACCACGGTAAATTTTATCTTTCTTATACAAATCAATAAATACATCGATAACTGATTCGTAAAGAGATTCATCCATGGTAAAAGCAGTACGCTCCCAATCACAAGAAGCACCTAATTTCTTTAACTGCTCCAAAATGATTCCACCGTGCTTCTCTTTCCACTCCCAAGCATGTTTCATGAACTCATCGCGAGTGATATCTGCTTTAGCTATTCCTTCTTGCTTTAGTTTATTTACAACTTTAGCTTCGGTTGCAATCGACGCATGGTCGGTTCCTGGTACCCAACAGACATTCTTTCCCTGCAATCTGGCTCTGCGGACCAATACATCTTGGATTGTATTGTTTAGCATATGCCCCATGTGTAACACACCAGTGACGTTTGGTGGCGGTATTACAATTGTATACGCCTCTCTCTCGTCAGGTACTGAGTGGAAGAATCCTTTATCCATCCAATACTTGTACCACTTGTCCTCCGATTCTGCAGGATTGTACTTCGTTGGGATTTCCATTTGTTTAACTAAAATTTGTTAATTCTATAATTTCAAAAAAAATTTGGCTCAAAATTAAGAAATTATATGGGATATTACTTCACTGAATGACAATAAAATGAGGGGAATCAAAAATCTGATTTCGCAATTGTTTTTCCCTTTAAGATCATCCTCTGCTTCTTCCTAAGGGACAGTTTTTTAAATGTATGCTGAAAAGCAATAAAAATGATTTTTTTTACCTTCTTTTTTATCTATTTTTGGCAAACTCAGTTTCTAAGTACTTCGAGTACTTATGAGTACTTAAAGTTAAGCTGATTTAGAAGAATTTCTCACTTCAAGTCGACTTACACAACTATAAGTACTTTAGGCATTTTAAGTATTTAGGCACTCGTTAACAAATTATTCAAACACTTAAACATATTTATAACAAATGCCACAGATATCAGACAAAGGAAGATTGATGCCTGAGTCACCAATTCGTAAATTGGTTCCTTACGCAGAAGGCGCAAAAGCAAAAGGCAGAACAGTTTATCATTTGAACATTGGTCAGCCTGACATTAAAACTCCGGAAGTTGCAATGAATGCAATCCGAAATTGCACCGAGAAAGTAATTGAATATTCTCACTCAGCAGGTAATATTTCTTACCGTAAGAAGTTAGCCAAAATGTACCAAGGCATAGGTATTAATGTAAACGAGGAAGAGATGTTGATTACAACTGGTGGATCGGAAGCAATCACTTTCGCTTTAATGACTTGCTTGAATCCCGGCGATGAAGTTTTGATTCCCGAGCCATTCTACGCCAACTACAACGGCTTTGCAATTGCAGCTGGTGTTAGGGTTGTTCCTATTACTTCTAATATCGAGAACGATTTTGCATTGCCATCAATCGAAGAGTTCGAAAAATTGATGACTCCTAACACAAAAGCTATTGTTATTTGTAATCCTAACAACCCTACTGGTTACCTATACTCAAAGGATGAATTGAATCAATTGCGTGAATTAGTTATGAAGCACGATTTGTTCCTTTTCTCTGATGAAGTATATCGCGAATTCTGTTATGGTGGTGAAGAGCATTTCTCGGCTATGAACTTGGAAGGTATCGAGCAAAACGTTGTAATGATGGACTCTGTTTCGAAGCGTTACAGCGAATGCGGTGTTCGTATTGGTGCTTTAATCACTAAAAACAAAGATGTAATCAATACTGCATTAAAGTTTGCTCAGGCTCGTTTGTGTCCACCAGCATTTGGACAGATTGCTGCCGAAGCTTCTTTGGATACTCCAAAAGAATATTTTGATGAAGTTTACAATGAATACATTGCTCGTCGTGATTTTATGGTTGCTGCTTTAAACCAGATGGAAGGTGTTTATTGCCCAAGCCCGAAAGGTGCATTCTACACGGTGGTAAAACTTCCAATTGATGATGCAGATAAATTTGCGCAGTGGATTTTGGAAGAGTTCGAACATAAAAACCAAACGGTAATGGTTGCTCCCGCTACCGGATTTTATGCCACTCCAGGTTTAGGTAAAAACGAAGTTCGTATTGCATATGTATTAAAGAAGGAAGATCTTGCCAATGCTATGGAAACTCTTGCCGAGGCATTAAAGGTTTATCCGGGAAGAACCCTTTAATATAATAACAGCTAAAGCAAATATATAGAACACGGCTTCCAAGATTGGGAGCCGTTTTTCTTGTACCTTTCTGCTTATAGCATGATCAAACCAAATCGCATGCATCTGCTGGCATCCAGTGTTTGTCTTTTCCATCCCATTTTACATTACAACCAATAGGATTGGTAACAGGATTTGATACTTTATTATCTTGTAAGTATTCATCTATTGCGTTCTCCAAATTGCGCTCTGTAACTTTAGAAGTATCTTTTGGATTATCAACTGCCCTGCCTGTATATATTAGTTTTCTATTTTCATCGAATAAATAAAAATGTGGTGTCCTAAGCGCTCCATAACTTAAGGCCACGTCTTGCGATTCATCATATAAATATACCCAAGGAAAATCATTTTCTTCCATTCGGGTAACCATATGGTCGTAATCGTCTTCTTCGTATGTATTCGGTGAATTTGAATTAATTCCTACAAACTCAACACCATTTGGAATATATCTATCTGCTATGGCTCTTGTGTCCTCATCTGAACCTGTAACATAGGGACAGTGGTTACAGGTAAAAAAGACCACCAATAGTTTGGATGACTTAAAATCATTTAACTTATATCTAATACCATCCGTTGCAATCAAATTAAATTCTGGAGCTTTATCTCCAATTTGTAAGGTAAATGCCATTTTCAATTTAGTTTTAGTTCGTACTACACTAAAATTACCGATTATTTTGATGAGTTCTAAATAAATTATTCTCATTTTCTGCATTAAACTTCTATTAATTAAATATTATGCACTTCATTAAAATCATTTAATATTAACAGTCTTTTAATGGAGGATTTAGATACAACAGAATAGTATTTTTTAAACTTGTATACGAAACATTTCACAACTGTAAGAAGATGGAAAGTACTTTTAAGCGAGTAAATATTGACGAAGAAGTTGCTTTGAGTAAGGAAGTTGCACTCAATTCCGGTCAGGTTGATGATCAAATCACTGACTCTTTCCAATTGTATGAAATATCAAGAAAATTCGCACAGAAAGAAATTGTAGCCAGTAGTTTGGTTTACTCAATGAGGAGAAAGATGAATTTTCTTTACAATCAGCATTTGAGATTAATAAAGCCTATTCTAAATAAGTATCCAAGCTTTTGGAAATCATTAGAAAAGTCAGAACAAAACGCAAAAGCATTTACTGGTTGGCTAAATCATATGAAAAAATTCTATGATTTATTGATGAAAGATTCTAAATATCAAAAAGCTTTGGTCGAAAATAAAGTTAATTTAACCGATCTTAAGCAAGCGTATATACTTATTCCTGCTATTCAGCAGTCATATCGCAACTTATTAAAGTGTCAACTTCAAAAAAGAATTGCGAATAGACGTTTAAAGGATTTTGATTCAATAAGTGGAACTCAAGTACTCCAAACTGCTATGTATTTTGATAAGAAATCCCTCTGAAACAGGCCACCGGTTTTGTCAATTAAGTCGATACTACTTTCCTTTCGCCACCGGTGGTTCTGTTTCCGATTTCACCAATCAGGATAAATCAGATATTTTTTTCGAATTTGTTTGTAGGCCTCAAGTTTATCATGCCAGGACGCTCTAATGTCCTCTTCACTCATTCCTTTTTCTATTTGCTTCCGCAACACATTGCTTCCAGCCAGATTTTTAAAAAAAGCATTAAAAAAATTCGTATTTGCCGACAATTGCTGGTACGCCAGTAATAAATAGGATAAATCCAGTCTTTTCTTATTTCTAAACTCTTTTAATTCTATTTTGGACAAATCGACTCCATTGCAAATTTCACCCTTGAACTTTGGATACTTGCTTGCACCAGGAATGCTTTTAGGGGTGAAAGTAAAACCTGATGCCTTCATTTTAGGATGTCCAAAACATTGAAATGGCTGATCGGTACCTCGCCCTGCACTTACCACACTCCCTTCAAAAAAGCATAAGGATGGATACAAGGCTATGGACAAAGCATTTGGAAGGTTGGGAGATGGTTTTACAGGTAAATCATAAATTTGATTTCTATTCCAGTTCTTACAAGGTACTACCCTAAGATCGCATTGTAATTTTCCTTTAAGCCACAATTCCCCATTAATCATTTGTGCATATTCACCAATTGTTAATCCATACACAACCGGCACCGGATGCATCCCAACAAAAGATTCATAGTCTACATCCAAAACAGGGCCATCAACATAGTATGCATTCGGATTTGGCCTGTCTAAAATTAGCAAAGGAATGCTTTGCTCAGCACAAACTTCCATTACATAGTGTAATGTAGAAATATAGGTGTAGAATCGTACGCCCACATCCTGAATATCGAAAAGTATGATGTCGAGATCTTGAACTTCGTTTGCGCTGGGCTTAAAATGGTTTCCATATAATGAAACAATGGGAATACCTGTTTTTACATCCTTACTATTCTTCAGCTTTTCTCCGGCATCGGCTGTTCCTCTAAATCCATGTTCAGGACTAAATATTCTTTTGATATTGATCCCTTTGGAGAGCAAAAAATCAACCAAATGAATATTTTTAACCCAAGACGATTGGTTGCCAACAACACCAATCGACTTATTGGCTAAAATGGGTAGGTAGATATCATATCTTTCGGCAGCGGGTATTGGCCTCGCGTCCTTTTGAATTGCACATGACGAACTTCCATAAATCAAGCACATCAAAACTGTAAACAAATAATTTCTCACCATATTTCTCTTTTCGATTTTTGATTAGATGAAATTACTACTTTTGTGTTAATCTTAACAAAAAGAATATCAATTTGAATCTGGAATTATTTATAGCCAACAAGATTACTACTGGTGAAAAAGGCGAAATAAAAATGTCTCGCCCGATTATTAAAATTGCCAAACTTAGTATTTCCCTTGGAATCAGTGTAATGATTTTAGCCATTGCCATAGTTACCGGTTTTAAATCAGAAATTACAAACAAAGTAACTGGTTTCGGATCTCACATTCAGATTACCAATTACGATAACAACTCCTCTTTTGAGACACAACCCATCAGCAAGAGTATCATCGACACGAAGTTAATTAAACAAATCCATGGTATTCGTCATATCCAATCATTTGCCACAAAACCTGGAATTCTGAAAACAAAATCGGAAATACAAGGCATAGTTTTAAATGGAGTAGGGAACGATTTTGACTGGAGCTTTTTTGAAAAGAATCTGGTTGATGGAGACATTTTCCAACTTGGAGAAAAGAAAACTAATCAAATTCTAATATCCAAAAAGCTTTCAAAGCTTTTACAAGTAAAAGTTGGCGATAAAATATCCGTTTTCTTTATTCAGCAACCACCACGCGAAAGAAGATTCCGGATCTCGGGCATCTACAATACCGGAATGGAAGAATTCGACAAACTTTTTTTGGTTTGCGATATGCGTCATATTCAAAAACTGAATGATTGGAACGAAGATCAGATAAGTGGATATGAAGTGTTTATTGAAGATTTTAATGAAATATCGAAACTTACCTACCTGGTAAAACAAAGCACAGCTAGCTCTTTTACACAAGAAGGTGGTAGTATAAAAGTTCGAAATATTATTAGAAAATATCCTCAAATTTTTAGTTGGTTGGAAATGCTGGACATCAATGTTTGGATTATTCTTACACTAATGGTTCTGGTGGCAGGTATCAACATGATATCCGGATTGCTCATCATCATATTGGAAAAAACCAACATGATCGGAATTTTAAAGGCATTAGGCACTTCAAATTGGTCGATCCGTAAAATATTTTTGTACCAGGCAAGCATGATTATTGGAAAGGGAATGCTTTGGGGAAATGTTATTGGGATAAGTATATGTATTATTCAGCACTACTTTGAAATTATCCCTTTAGATCCAACCAATTATTACGTTAACACCGTACCCATAAATTTAAAACTTAGTCATTTGATATTATTGAACATTGGCAGTGCAATTGCCACAGTTTCCATGTTGTTAATTCCTTCCTATTTAATCAGCAAAATCAGTCCGGCTAAAGCAATTCGATTCGATTAATTATACCAGTTTTATTTCTGCCAACTGGCAACCGCCAAGCTTTTCTTACCATCCATTTTTATGGTAAGAGCTTTCTTAAACCTTACATGTTTTACGGCTCCATATTCAGCAATCAGATCTTGCTGGCTCAATAATTCATAGTCCACAAACGAAGTTTTGGAATGGTGATGTATTGAGCAATATCCAATATTCATTGAGGTTACATTGTGAAAGAAATGCGAGCCCGATGAAGCCTCCAATGGATAATCAGAAAAACTGGTCTCTACAATCAATTTTGAATTCGAAATATCATTCCATTTTACAGGAATCCCAATCCATCGATCTCTGGTACCCCATCTTCCAGGTCCAATTAACACATAGTTTTTATCCTTCAATTTCATTTTTTCGTTCACCGAAGAAATTATCCTTGCAATTTCGGGAGTCATTTCTTTTTTAAATCGGCCTGGATCAATGTAAATTACATCACAAACATGATCTACCAGTCCGTTTCCCATACTCATTTCGGAGAGCAGCATTAATTTCTTTGGATCTACCTGGTCTATATCCACATTATAATCTTCCACATTGCCAATTAAAGGTTTAATTTGCAACAAATAAAAAGACGCCTTTCCTTCCTTATCTTTTGTCAAGTCAACTGCAAATTCAATTTCAATAGGCGATCCCATGGCCTCTTTTACAATATCCAAAACCAATTCGATGGTTTTGGCCAACGGAATATGGTCGTATTTTAGGATATTGGCGAAATTTACAATTCGTGGTCCGTAGGAATCTAATCCCGGACTAATGGTATCGTTCAACGAATTGTAAACCGAAGCACAATGAGTAAGGTTTCCATGCTCCTCTGCAACATCAATTTCCAAACGAATTAATCCTGCAGTTTCGCCTTCCAGCAGATCAACATCTTTCTTTTTTAAATCGATTGCATAAAATTCTACTTGAGAGTTTTTAAACTGATCTTTAGGCGAATTGTTTTCAATATTTGGGAAAATCGGTGAAAACCTACAGGCTTTTTCTCCATCAACAACATATTTTCCCAATCCTACTGCAATAACAGCATAGCCCTCCTCGGGTTTCATATGCCCGTAAGGGTAATAATTGTAGGATTGAGCCACTCCCGAAATGTGGGGGTAAAAAGTATCTTCGTACCGATTGCCTACAACTTCTTGGATGACTACACCCATTTTTTCCTCTTCAAGTTTGTAATTTAAGGCCTGAACATTGGCGCGAGATTCCTCGGAGAAGATGGAAGCATACACCAACTTTATGCCATCGGTAACCTGCTTTACACGCTGATTTAAATCGGGATGATTGTTGGGAACCAAATAGGTTTGGAATACACCTGCCACAGGCTGTAATAAAGAATCTTCAAACAATCCTGAAGAACGAATGGCCAATGGCTGATTAAAATTCATTAACATGATCCTGATTTTCTGTACCAACCTTATGGTAAGGTCAGAAGCCAAAAACAATCGCTGTATCTCTTTAAAGTCGGGCATGTCTTTCGTCCTATCCAATAGATTATTTCTATCGATAAAGGATTCATACTCATCAACACCAATAACAGCTGTCATAGGTGCTTTAATGTTAATGTCTTTGATGTATCTACTTAATTCGAGATTAAACAACATGGAGTTGATAAATGCCAATCCTCTACCCTTTCCTCCTAACGAACCGGTTGAAAGAGTAACAATATTGTTGGCATTAAGCACCTGGTCGGAATTAAACTCAACCACCTTCCCTTTATTTTTCTCGTTACGATAATTTTGAATCACATTAATCAGGTAATCGCGAAGGTCTTCGGCTGATTTGAAATCCCCAATTTTATAGGGAGCAATCATTTTGGCAATGCGAATTTCGCCTCGTGCCATCAGCCAAAGCGAAAAATGATTCTTATTGGCATGATAAACCAACGATTCTGAAGGAATGTGGTAAAGATATTCCTCAAACTCTTTTAATGATTTTGCCGTTGCAATTTCATTTCCATCAGCATCTTTGTATATAAAATCGCCAAATCCCAGAAACTGGCGAATAAACAAGCGGATATCATGACGCAAGGTTTCTGAGTTCTTATTAATGAAGCTACATTTGAGTGTAAAAGCATGAGCTGCATTGGTAACATCCGAAGACTGCAAAATCACCGGAAGGTTAGGATATTCGCCTTTAATCTCCTTTACCAATTGAATTCCTGCATCCTCTTCAAAAACACCTTGTTTCGAAAACTTCACATCCGAAATTAAACACAACAAATACTCTTTAAACTTGTAGTAAATGTTCATTGCCTCTTCGTAATTCGAAGCCAATAAGATTTTCGGGCGCGCTCTTAACCTTAAAATTTTGTATTGTGCATCGGTACTAACATCATCAATAATTCGTTGGGTTTGTGCCAGAACGCTTTGGTAAAGCATTGGCATATACCGTGAATAATATTTGGTTGAATCCTCCACCAATAAAATCACCCTCGAAAGTCCAATTTTTGTATCATTATCAACATTCACTTTGTCTTCCAACGATTTAATCATGGCAAAAAACACCTGCGATTCACCATTCCATACAAACAATTTATCAACTGCTTTCAGTTCATTTCTTTGTTCTTCGAACAATGCAATATCAGCATCATTATTTAAAAGAAGAAAAATAGAAATGTATGGAAACTGGCTCTTAATTTTCTCGCTATATTCCATCGGGGTTTTCTTGTCCACACCAACCATCAGGATAATCATATCGAAATGCTTACTGTGCAATTGCTCCATGGTTTCTTCAAGAGTAGACACTCCGGTAATACGAGGCATAGAGGTAAGATTCAATTGCTGATATTCACCTGAAATCTGCTCTGCAAATCGCCCTTCCCTCTCAATGCAATAGGCATCGTATAAATTCGCCACCAAGAGAATTTCTTTCACCTTAAAAGGCATTAAATCATGATAAATATCTCTATCCGCATTGTTTTTATTCAGGAAGTTCTGAAGAAGTTTACGATTGGTTACAGGAACATAAGGGCCAATAATTTCCTTTTTTTCCTCCTTTTTCTTTTTTACTTGCGTAAGCAACTGCTTGCCGGTCTCACTATTGATGTATCCAACAATAATATTAGCAAGATTCTCAATCAAGTGTCTTTCTTCTTTCAAGAAAGGACCTTCATCCAGATTCTGAAATTTTTTTACGTAACAGATCTCAATTCTTCCACTTTTGTTGTCGATGGTTAAAAATTCCTGGGTCATGGTCCACTGCGACAATCTAAAACCCGAGCTTAGATATTCGCTTCCGTCAAAAATTATTCTGGCTACGGTAAACTCAGGATACTGCCAGGCTTTCGGAAGTATAAAGCAAATTTGCTGTAAGGTATCTTCAATAGATCTTCCTTCCTTAATAATACCTGTGGTTTGATTAATTGCAGCAAGTTCTTTAAGTCTTTCGATATTCTCTGCAATAATTCTGTTAATACCTTGATTATTATCTGATTCTGAATTCATAGGTGCGAGGCTTACTTAGATACAATAAAAATTAAATCATAAAATTCAATTCTTTAGCGCAAAAAACGGACTCTTTTAAAATTAAGGATTTTAAACGAATATAACAGCTTGACCTTGAACGAATTCTTTCATACCTTTAATCAATCGAGCAGTAATACAAGCATCTGCTTTCATATTTTACCCAAAATAATATTCATGTCTAACTTAAACAATTTGCATCATGACAACCATGTTCAAAGCCCCATCCAGTAAAGAATTTATGGATAATCTTATTAGTAGAACACCCGGTGAGACTGAATTTCATCAGGCAGTTCACGAAGTTGTAGAATCTTTGGTTCCTTTTCTGGAGGAAAATCCTAAGTACAGAACAGCAAAAATTTTAGAGCGCATTTCAGAGCCTGAAAGAGTAGTTATATTCAGAGTTCCATGGGTTGATGACAAAGGAGAAGTGCAGATAAACAGGGGGTATCGAGTAGAGATGAACAGCGCAATTGGGCCTTACAAAGGAGGGCTTCGCTTTCACCCTACGGTAAATCTTGGTATTCTAAAATTTTTAGCCTTCGAGCAAGTTTTTAAAAACAGTTTAACCACTCTGCCAATGGGTGGTGGTAAAGGAGGATCAGACTTTGATCCCAAACAAAAATCGGACGGCGAAGTAATGCGATTCTGCCAAAGCTTTATGACCGAGTTATCGAAACACATTGGCCCGAATACTGATGTTCCTGCCGGAGATATTGGTGTTGGTGGTCGCGAAATTGGTTTCATGTTTGGACAATACAAAAGGCTGCGTAACGAATTTACAGGTGTTCTTACCGGTAAAGGAGCCGAATGGGGAGGAAGTTTAATTCGTCCTGAAGCAACCGGATACGGTAATGTTTATTTTGCCGAAGAAATGCTGAATGCCAAGGGGGACAGTTTAAAAGGCAAAATTGTAAGTGTATCAGGATCGGGAAATGTGGCTCAGTTTACAGTAGAAAAAGTAAACGAACTTGGTGGAAAAGTGGTTACCCTATCCGATTCTTCGGGATTTATTTATGATCCGGATGGAATAGATGAAGAAAAACTGACTTATGTGATGCGTTTGAAAAACGTAAAACGAGGCAGAATTGAAGAATATGCTAAAAAATACAATGTTGGATACTTCCCAGGTGAAAGACCTTGGGGTGTAAAATGTGATGTTGCCTTACCAAGTGCAACTCAGAATGAAATTAACGATGAAGAGGCTAAAATTTTAATTGAAAATGGTTGTATTTGCGTTTCGGAAGGAGCCAATATGCCATCAACTCCCGAGGCCATTGAAGTTTACCTGAAACATGAAATCTTATTTGGCCCTGGTAAAGCAGCAAATGCAGGTGGTGTTGCAGTTTCAGGATTGGAAATGTCGCAAAATGCTATGCGCTTAAGTTGGACTCGCGAAGAAGTAGACAATCAGCTAAAACGCATCATGAAAGATATTCATACTACCTGTATTCGATACGGTAAAACCTCAAATGGTTTTGTGAACTACGTAAATGGTGCAAATATTGGAGGCTTTGTAAAAGTTGCCAATGCTATGATTGCGCAAGGAATTGTATAACTAACCTGATTGGTAATATTTAAAATGAGCTTGTTCCCATTACGGAGCAAGCTTTTTTATATCCCTAATCTCAACTCTGAATCAAAAACATTGATATTTAACGTGAGTTCGACGTAAAATTCGTTCACAGTTTGCACTGATTTTGAGTAGAAATTTTATCAAATTTTCGAAGGAATATCGGGATATTTCAAGAAGATTTGAGGAAATTTATGCCGAAAGCAGGCAAACACATAATGGAAAGTTCTCTTTACGACATCTTCACATTAAAAATTCCTCAAAATAGCACGCTATTCTTTCCAAATTTTTAATGCAAATCTATCCCAAATATAACTTTCTGTGGATAGAATTTTACGTCGAACTCACGTTATTTAATCCCAATTGTATTTTAAAAGATCTGATGAATCAGTTTGCCTGTTTCAATAATTGATTCCGATACCGACTCACAGCGTGTTTTTTATGGAGCGTTTAAAGCGCAAGATGCATTAGTATGTCCTGCCATCTGAGCTGTTCGAGCAGGCATTGTTTCACTATTTGTTGATAAGTGCATCGTTCTACCTGTCATCTGCACCCTTCGATCTGCCAAGTGCACCCTTCGTGTTGAAAAATGCATTGTTCGTGTTAATAGATGCACCGTTCTACCTGCCATCTGCGCCGTTCTACCTGCCAAGTGCAAGGTATTTGTTGATATCTGCACCGTATTTGTTAATAAGTGCAATGCATTTGACAGGAAGTAGGGAAGCAATGCCAGGTGGAACAGCACTTTTATCAGGAAGTAGGGAAACAATGGCAGGTAGAAGCATGCATATTGCAACAATTATGAGAACAATGGCAGGTAGAAGAGTACAGACAACAGGTCTCTCGTCACAATTGTCAGGTAGAAGAGTGCAGACGACAAGTAGAAAGGGTACAGCAATACAATGTTTGGATTAGGCACCCTTAGGCATAAAAACAACTTAGGTGCTTTCTGCTGCATGCTTTTATGAAAGAATCGATATCCCCACTGGAGTGAAATTATCAAACTCTCAAACTTGTTGTGGTTCTTTTGAAATCATGCTGATTCATGCCAGTATTGGTATAAAATCAATCTGATTTTTTTGACGGTAGAGACGCCTAAATTAGTTGTGTCTGCTACATGCTTATAATAATCGGGATATTTATACAAAGTCGCAATTTTGCAATACCATAATTAACGTTAGTTCGACGTAAAATAATAGTATTCAAAGTGTTCCCAATCTTGCTATTGATGCCTTGCTGTTGTTTAAAACATATGGACATAGTTTAGGCTATGCCTCTGTTTTTTGCCTTATCTATGCTCAAAATCAGTGCAAACTGCGACCATATTTTTAGTCGAACACAGCTTATTAAAACTGGTATTATTTCGGAGAAATCAAAAATGTTTGAAATTATTCTGCTAATTTTAAATCTCTTATTAAATCCTGTACAATTATGAACCAAATGAACTTAAACCCAGTCATCAAACAAGGATGGCTGCGTGCAATTTTAATTATTATCCCCTTTTTTATTGCATCTGCAATCTTTCAGGCAATTGGAGTTATGATTCACGCCGCTGTAACCGGCCAGCTTGATATTAACAGTCTTCAAAATATTAACATGTCGAGTGGAATCATGCTAACAGCACAATTTTCCGGAACTTTTGCCACATTAGCTATAGTTTGGATCTTTACACGATTCATCGATCGAAAAAGAATGCTTGATTTGGGATTTTCGATAAAGAACAGAACGAAAGATATCATTTACGGTTTGCTTGCCGGATTTTTAATGATGGGGTTTGGTACAATTATTCTGCGAGCAACTGGCAACCTTAGCATCCATTCGGTTCATTTTGCTTTACAGAGCTTTTTGCAATCTGTATTTCTATTTGTACTTGTATCTGTAAACGAAGAGGTTTTGGTACGCGGATATATTCTTCCCAATTTTATGGATTCTATGAACAGGTATCTGGCCCTGGTTCTTTCTTCCTTAATCTTTACAGGATTACATTTGTTCAATCCAAATCTATCATTTTTGGGAGTTACAAATATTTTTCTTGCCGGAATGCTATTAGGAATTGGGTACATTTTCACGAAAAACTTATGGTTTCCACTGGCATTGCATTTTAGCTGGAACTTTTTTCAAGGACCTATTTTTGGATTCGAAGTAAGTGGTGCAAATACCGAAACTATAATCACTCAAAGCATAGCAGGCAATGATTGGCTAACTGGTGGTAAATTTGGTTTCGAAGGATCATTACTGGCCAGTATTCTTTGTACAGCCTGTATCATTCTGTTTTGGTATATCTATAAAAAACAAGATTACAGATTGCAAAAATCCTAAACTGATGACAAAACTTCTTTCCCTAATCGTTCCTTTCCTACTGGTATCCTGCAACATTCAGGAAAAATCGATTCTAGATCAATACTCACCAAAGGATATTAAAAACATTTTTGACCATGAGAATGTTAAAGCTTGCTTTATCATTTATGATTTAAAGGCCAACAAATCGCTGATTCACAATCAGGAGCGAATAGATTCGTTATTTCTGCCTGCTTCCACTTTCAAAATTATTAATTCGCTGATTGCGTTGGAAACCGAGGTGATTAAAAATGAAAAGGAAATCATCAAATGGGACGGACAAAAAAGATTTATTGATTCATGGAATCAAGATCATAACTTAGCATCAGCAATAAAAAATTCTGTTGTTTGGTTTTACCAGGAGCTGGCAAGAAGGATTGGCAAAGAAAGAATGAGTTATTGGCTTAAGAAAGCAGAATATGGTAATCAAAATATTGGTGGCAAAATAGATTTTTTCTGGTTGAATGGAGATATTAGAATTACAACAAATCAGCAGATTGATTTTCTGAAAAGGCTGTATTTAAATCAGCTGCCTTTTTCACAAAAAAATCAGGAAACAGTAAAGGATATTTTAATCGTTGAACAGACAAAGAATTACACCATACGAGACAAAACCGGATGGGCTATGCGCAGCAAGAATCAAATAGGATGGTATGTTGGTTATTTGGAAAATAAAAATAAGGTATACTTTTTTGCTCTTAATATGGATATTAAAAACTCCAAGCAAGCAAAAAAGCGAACAGCCATCACCAATAAAATTCTAGAAACTTTAAAATTAACACATTTGTAAGCCAATTGGTGAAAGTCTAAAGTAAGGAGCAAGATTAAAATAATGGCTAAACAAACAGGTTAATAATTATTTTGATCTTGTGGCTTAGGTCTGACAAATGAAAAACATTATAACCAGCAATAAAGTATATCAAAACCACTTTTATTAAGCTTGTTTTTTACAGCAACTGCTTGCTTTGCCAATACTACCAATTATTTTGATTCGTGATTGGTACGATACCGGTATTATCAATTAACTAGATTGATTATTTGTAATAACCTGTCATTTATCATTTCCTGTGATATAAATTATACGTAATTTTTGTGCTTATTAATTTAACCTGAAATGAGTACGAAAATCACACCCAAACAAAATTATGAACTCACCCGACAACAAATTGGCTATGTAGACAGAAGGTTTGCAAAACCTGAAGACTATCGTCGAATTGGATTTAAGTCGGGTTTAGAAGTTCATCAACAACTTGCTACCAAAGAGAAGTTGTTTTGTCATTGCCCTTGTGGGGTATTTCAAAAAAACGAAGATTACGATGCCGAAGTAATCCGACACATGCGACCTGCCATGAGTGAATTGGGAGGATACGATGGAACGGCACTTATGGAGTTTAAAACCCGTAAGAACATAATTTATCGGATCAACAACGAAACGGCATGTACCTACGAAGTGGATGATACACCACCATTTAAAATTAATCCTGAAGCATTAGAAATTGCACTTAAAATATCCTTGCTCAGCAAGTTGAATATTGTAGGTGAAGTACATATTACCCGTAAGCAATATCTGGATGGAAGTATCCCAACCGGATTTCAACGAACTGCAATTCTTGGTGTAAATGGTCACATTCAACTTGGCAACAAAAAAGTAAATCTGATTCAGTTGAGTATCGAAGAAGATTCGTGCAGAGAAATTGCTGATATCGGTCACGAAAGATGGTACAAAACAGACCGCTTAGGGATGCCCCTAATAGAAACGGTTACTGCCCCCGAACTGGTAAATCCCGATGAATTGAGAGAAGCTGCTGAGTACATTCGCTTCTTAAACAGAAGCACAGGTTTGGTACGAACCGGAATGGGAGCCGGGCGCGAAGATGTAAATGTGAGCTGTCGTGGCGGTTCCAGAGTCGAAATCAAAGGGGTAGCCCACAACAAGTGGATTCCCGAACTTTCGCATAACGAAGCCTTTAGGCAATGGGCATTGCTTCACATCAGAAAATTATTGATGGAAAGAATAACAAAGGAAAAGTGGCAGGCCAAACACATGGAATTAGATCCCCATGAGTTTAAATTCACGTATCTACCATTGGTTGAATGCAAAGAGAAAAAGCACAAAATCGTTGCTATTAACCTGCCTGAGTTTAAAGGATTTCTTTCACATTTTACACAGCCAAACCAAGTTTTTGCTAATGAAATCTCGCAAAGATTAAAAGTGATTGCTTGTATCGAGAAACCAAACATGGTGCACTCAGAGCAGGAAGAGTGGGTTATTTCGGATCATGATTTTGCCACCCTAAGAACCAAAATGGGTGCAAAAAACAATGATGCACAAATCATAATCTGGGGTCCAGGAGAGGATATGGAAACAGCAATTGAAACCGCAATTGAACGTTGTGAAATGATTTTTGAAGGGGTTCCGAATGAAACCAGAAAATCACTCCCTGATGGCACTACCATATTCGAAAGAGTGCTGCCCGGAGCAGATAGAATGTATCCCGATACGGATTCATGCCCAATTCCACTATCCGATGAATACATCGCCCAATTAGGTAAAGATTTACCGCAAGACATATCAGAGAGAATTGAATTGCTAAATAAATGGGAAGTACCCAAGGATGCGTACCATTTTATTTTGAGTAAGAATATATTCCCTGTAATAGAAGAAATTTGCGAACGCTTTAAGTTCGATCCAAAACGTGTATCAATTTTCTTTGGTCATACTTATAAAAATATTTTAGGAAAACAGAAGGTTCATACCGATTTTAGTTACAGAAAATTGGTAGGCCTATTTAAATTTATCCACGAGAAAGATTTGCACATTAATATTGCAAAGTACTTGCTGCCAATACTGTATCAAAATCCGAGTATGGAATTTAATTCTATGCTAACCGCTTTAAAATTTAAGAAACGTAGTTTGGATGAATTAATTGCTCCAATCGACTTCCTTACTGAAAAATTCCGTGACATCAAGAAAACAGATGATCAGGATGAAGCTGCTAACTGGATCATGGGACAACTTCACAAACAGGCTATTGGAAATATTGAATTAAGAGACTTAAGAGAAATCATTGATAAACGCTTACAATAATGGAAGATCTTTTTCAAGGATATAAGGGCGATGCTCTGGAAACCCTAAAAAAATATAATGTTCGCGTATGGGGACAAACACATATCGTAACAACCAGAGGTGAATTTGACGGAACAATTTTGCCACGTGCCGAAAATGACGACGACCAGCACATCGTATTAAAAATAGCTACTGGCTACAACATTGGAATTAATGTAACAACCATTAAGGAAATGAAGGAAAAAGGCTACAAAAAAGCCAATTACAAAGTTCCGGAAAAAGAATTTCCTTACACCGATGGCCAGCCAAAAGTAAAACTATTTGGCACTGGGGGAACCATTGCCTCGCGCCTGGACTATAGAACGGGTGCTGTTATACCAGCCTTTTCTCCGGGAGAATTGTACGGATCGGTTCCCGAATTGGCCGATATCTGTAACTTAAGCACAGAAAAAGTATTTGCTGTATTTAGCGAGAACATGGGACCACAACAATACATTTCGTTGGCCATTGCCATTGGCAAGGAAATAGAAAATGGTGTAGATGGAATCATCATTGCGCATGGAACCGATACGCTGCATCATACAGCAGCCGCACTTACCTATATGGTTCAAAATTTACCTGTTCCTGTAGTTTTGGTAGGTTCGCAAAGATCATCAGACCGACCATCCTCCGATGCTGCTTTAAACCTGATGCATTCCGCAATTGCAGCTGGTCATGGAGATATCGCTGAGGTTATGGTTTGTATGTTCGGTCCAACATCCGATGAGTATGGATTTCTTCACCGAGGTACCAGAGTACGTAAAATGCACTCAAGTTATCGTTCTACTTTCAGAACATTAGGAGATACACCATTGGCAACAGTTACAAGAAAAGGCGTGAAAGCCATCAAGAAAAAATACAATCACCGCCGAAAAGACAAGAATGTGAAAATTGTTCCATATTTCGAAGAAAAAGTAACAATCCTTTACTATTATCCTAACATGCAACCTGATGTAATTGATGCCTTGGTTGCTTGCGGATATAAAGGAATCATTATTGCTGGGACAGGGCTTGGGCATGTAAACAAACCCGTGTATCCGGCCTTAAAACGAGCGGTTGAAAATGGTGTTCATATCTTCATGACTGTTCAAACCCTATGGGGATACACCCATATGTTTGTATATGATACCGGTAGAGATTTAATGGCCATGGGTATTGTTCCGTTAGACAATATGCTACCCGAAGCAGCTTACATTAAATTGGGCTGGGCACTGGGGCAAACCAACAATAGAAATGAGATAATTGATTTGATGCAAACTCCAATAAACGATGAGATAACGAAACGAGAGCCATACAATGGTTACCTACTTTATCAAGGAGGGGTTCCCGAAGTTGAACAGTTCGTTAAAAATTTTAGGAAATAATCTAAGCCTGGTCATATGCCAGGCCTTTCTATGATTTCAGTAAAGATTAATCATTTATTGACACCTCAGGAAAACTTTATTTCTATCTTTAAGTAAGATTTGAAAAAGGTTTTATGAGTTTATTAGATACTACTTTTGATTTAGAGGTGTTCAAAGCACAGTTGAATAAAGAACTTAATAAAGGTCTTCCTGGTTTCGGTGCGCAAAAAATAATGTCACCCTCAATTCGTGAACATGCCCTAAAAAAAAGTGATCCTTCTATAGCTATGGATAGCAGTGTACTTTTACTTTTCTATCCAAAGAATGGTCAACTGTATCTCCCTTTTATCAAAAGAACTTCTGGCAACACCAGTCATAGTGGACAAATCAGTCTTCCAGGCGGCAAATACGAAGAGAGTGACACCAATAGGACTGTAACTGCCATTCGTGAAACCAACGAAGAACTTGGTGTAGATTGTAAGAAGATTAAGATATTAGGATTCTTAACCGAATTGTATATTCCGGTAAGCAATTTTATGGTTCTCCCTGTTTTGGGATATTGCAAACAGCGTCCTAAGTTCAAAATGAATCCGTTCGAGGTGGAAGAAGTAATTGAGATGCCTGTTTCAGAACTTCTATCCGAAGACAATATTTCTGAATTTAGCTTTACTGCAAATAAGCTTGCAATAAACGCCCCATACTTCGATGCCAATGGGCACAAAATATGGGGAGCAACTGCAATGATTTTATCTGAACTTCGTGAGTTGTTTCTACGTGCTGACCTGATCCGTTAAAGCCATATTTTTATAATGCTTATATCGATCGAGGATCTTGATTACATACCAATAAGGTTCCCGGCCTCGGCAATATCCGTATTTTACCACCGGATCATTATAAAACTCAGGTTTCGATTTATTCAAAAGATAATAATCTACACTTCCTTTCCATTGATCAGGATTTTTTCCATTCTTTTGTGCCAATCTACGTGCATCAAGAATATGTCCCAATCCAACATTGTAGGATGCCAACAAGAACTCTAGCTTATCCGTTTTATCTACAAGAGTCTTATCAAGCTTATCCTCTAAGTATTTTAGGTGTTTTACACCAGCCTCTACATTCTCCTGTGGTGATGAAAGTGTATCAACATCATACCTGTAGGCAGTTTCAGGCATTAGCTGCATCAAACCAAAAGCACCAACCCATGAACGAGCTTCAGGATTAAAATTTGATTCCTGATACACAAGTGCTGATAGCAACCTCCAGTCCCAGCCAATCACTTTGGCATTTTTCTTTAGCAATTCGTCATACTCCGAAATCTTACCACTTTTCAAGGTAAAATATTCACTTTGAAGCATCTGTTCAATTCTACTACTTTTAAAATACCTCCTGTAAATCATTCGATATTCTTTTGTCTTTTGGAAGTCAATCAACCACATATTGATATCCTTTGTTAATTGGTCTGTACCTTTTCGTAAGGCCCAAGCCAAATTCTGAGGATCACTCAAATGAGTTTGGATATCAATATGCGGATAATAGCTTTGATTGACCATCGCTACATTTTCATCCGCAATTGTATATGAAATTTCTCTGTTCGCTACTTTCGAGATTAACTCCTCGACTTCAATTTTATCAACAGGAATAATTTTAATATCATCATTACCAGTATTTGAAATTGTATGCAATCTCTCTTCAAATGATGATCCTTTAGGTACATGGATTTGTTTCCCAAACAGTTGAGATTTTTCGCTCACATAACCTACTGGGTGAACTGAATCATTAATTTGGATTAATACCTGACGCGATTGGCTATGTGGTACCGTGAAATTAAATTTCTCTACTCGATCATCGGTTACCGCCAAGTTCATACCTAACAAATCCACATCACCATGTTCCAAAGCATTAAAAGCTGAAACCAGATCATTATTCACTGTTAGTTCAAGTTTTACATCCAAATGCTTAGCAAGAGCTTTTAGCATTTCATACTGAAAACCCATAGTTCTTCCCTTATAGATAAAGTAGTTGGTAGAATTGTAATCAGTAATCACTCTTAGTTTACCACGCAATTTTACATGCTTTAATTCCACAACAGGTTTCTCCTGCATTTCCACCTGAACCAGCTTACGTTGTTGATTACACGTCTGCAGAAATATCATGAAAATGACAGGTATAAGTAGCTTAATATATTTTACTTGTAACATAAAATTCTCCCTTCCTAATATTAAATTAGAAATAATCAGGTCTCGAACCAAGAAATATTTGATTTATATTCTTGGTTATTTTTAAGAATTCTTAATTGTAAAAAGTCCAAATCAAACCATACTTCAACATTGATGGATTGATTGGATAATGAAGTGCTGAAAAATAGTTTTTACTACCAATAGAAGCGTTGGCATGTTCATACATGATAAATAATCGCGTTCGTTTAATTCTAAAATTAAAGTACACATTCACTTTAGGATAATCTCCCAGTTCCTTTTCGTTTTGCAAATAGAACTGTCCTGTAGCAGGCATATAATTGGGAGAATAAAAACTTGTATTATAGCGAATCGACACACCAGTTTGTAATCCTAGTGCCCCGTCAAAAAACTCATTTTTATAATAGTTATTACTATAGATCGATAAAGATGGGAGTGGTAAAATACTTTCGTTCGAACTATTTTGACCAACCAAGCTTTGGTTTAGATAAAAGTTCCCCAACTTAAAATCTTTCTGTAAATAACCAGTTAAAACAGAAATTCCACTACTAGCTTGCTCAGGTGTAGCTTGCAAACCAAAATAGGTATAATTGTCTATCTGACTGAACTTTGCTCCAATTTTAAATTTATATTTCTTATTAAAATACTCAGCCCCAACGCACAATTCAGTTCTTTTATCAAGATCTAAATCCCATTGCTGATGATTTCCGTAATACTTCTCCAAAATAAAATCCGGAGTTGTTGATTCTAATCTTCCCGAAAGCTTAAAACCATTTCCTGAATCCTTTTGACCTATCCATTTTGTCATTTGGTAATCCAGTTCGAAATCATTTTGCCGATATCCTTCAAAAACAAACTTACCGACCGCTTTCCAATTTAATGATCCTCCAGATAAACTAAATAAGCTGGCAATAAGTTCATTGTTGTGGATGTTCTCATCTTTTTGCTGCCATGCATATTGAG
Source organism: Marinifilum sp. (assembly GCF_965230805.1). Lineage (NCBI taxonomy): Bacteria > Pseudomonadati > Bacteroidota > Bacteroidia > Marinilabiliales > Marinifilaceae > Marinifilum > Marinifilum sp. Next base: position 1,797,862 of record NZ_OZ246019.1, read on the forward strand.
ATACATTTCGCCTAAGATTATATTTCAAAAATTCACTTTCAATTCCAAACCTGGCTCCTAAACGAATCCATTTATTCTCATTTTCATTAAAAACAATCTGAAAAGTATTCTTAATCGATGATTGCTCAACCTTATCAAAGGTTGTATTTTGATCCAAGAAAAAATTAGTACCATAATAATCTGTATTCAGATTATCATCCTTATACTGCCAACTATTATTCTCATAGCTTAAAGTGTACAATAGGTCAATCGGATACGAGTAGGTAGTATCTTTCTCAAATACAATTTCTTTTTCCTTTCCAATGCCATAAGACTGGTTTATGAACAAATTAAAATTTGTCAATTTGGATCTTGCATCAGTTAGATTAACTTGAATATTCTCTGCTTCTTCATCGGTATCTGTAATTAACGAATCCCTAATTACTCCACCATTTTCAGCCGCACTTATACGATTCACGTTAAGCACCATGTTCATGGCATAATTTGTTTTTTTATAGCTAGAAAAAATCGTAAAATCGTATAATTTTGTTTTTTGATTTTGATATTGACCATCACTTGATATCAAATCGTAGCTTATTCCAACATTCCAATTGGGATTAATATTTTGAGTTTGCAATACTCTTAGTAAATTTTCGGATTGCCCCTTTGGGCCGCCTGTTTCATAAAATAATCTCGTGTAAGGAGTAGTAGTATTAAAATACACAATATCATCAGGCTTTAACATATAAGCTCGATAAGGTTTAAAAAACAAGAAGTTTTCCTTATTTGTTCTATCAATATAAATATTGCTTTGATATGCTGATCCTAAATTCCCTAAATACGAATTTGAAATACTTGTTTGATAAATAGGATTGTAGTTTTGAATTTCTCCTAATATGGTATCCAACTTGAATGATTCAATACTAGAATTCATATGAGTTAATTTCCAAGCTTTAATAACCGATTCCACATTATATCCAAGACTATCCAACATACCTGAATCATCCTTATTTTGTTGTTGCCTTATCTGTCTGCCATCTGGTCCAATTGTAGCTCCAGTTAATTCTCTTTGTGCAAAAGAAGTTACCGAAAACCCAAATAAGAGAACTATTATTATGAAATATGTTTTCATAGCGTACAAAGATATACAAACTGAAGTGAACTTAAACAGAATGAATGCAAATATAGGTTAAAAAACATTAAGCATTAGTTAATGAATCCTAATTGCAGATAAAGAAGAATTATACCTCTTCTTCTTGTGTAATTATTGTAGTAATAATTATATAAATTCATGTATATAAAAAAGAGTCTCATTCCATCAGGAATAAGACTCTTTAAAGGTTGGCGTCGACCTACTCTCCCACATCTCTGCAGTACCATCGGCGCTAACGGGCTTAACTTCTCTGTTCGGAATGGGAAGAGGTGGAACCCCGTCGCTGTAAACACCTAAAATCGTTGTTGACTTTTCATTGTTAATCATCTCTTTTGTGATTAACTGTCAATCTAATATCATAGACATATTGAAAATAAAGTAAAAATAACCGCCGTTCGATTCAGCGATTGACCTCGCCACTCAGAAGCTTTCGGGTAATTAGTATTGCTCGACTTTGATGTTACCACCTTTACATCTGCAACCTATCAACGTTATCGTCTCTAACGACCCTTAAAGGAAATCTCATCTTGAGGTAGGCTTCGTGCTTAGATGCTTTCAGCACTTATCCCTGCCCAACGTAGCTACTCTGCTATGCAGCTGGCGCCACAACAGATACACCAGAGGTTAGTCCAACCCGGTCCTCTCGTACTAGAGTCAGATCCTCGCAAATTTCCAACGCCCACAACAGATAGGGACCGAACTGTCTCACGACGTTCTGAACCCAGCTCGCGTGCCACTTTAATGGGCGAACAGCCCAACCCTTGGGACCTTCTCCAGCCCCAGGATGTGACGAGCCGACATCGAGGTGCCAAACCGCTCCGTCGATATGAGCTCTTGGGAGCGATCAGCCTGTTATCCCCGGAGTACCTTTTATCCTTTGAGCGATGGCCCTTCCATACGGAACCACCGGATCACTATGCTCTACTTTCGTACCTGATCGACCTGTTTGTCTCACAGTCAAGCACCCTTGTGCCATTGCACTCTTCACACGATTACCAAACGTATTGAGGGTACCTTTAGAAGCCTCCGTTACTCTTTTGGAGGCGACCACCCCAGTCAAACTACCCACCACACACTGTCCGTCGTTAGACGTTAGACTTCAGATAAGCAAAGGGACGTATTTCAAGGATGACTCCAGAACCCCTGGCGAGGCCCCTTCATAGTCTCCGTCCTATCCTACACATCACTTACCCAAAATCAATGTGAAGCTGCAGTAAAGGTTCACGGGGTCTTTCCGTCCCGTTGCGGGTAATCGGCATCTTCACCGATACTACAATTTCACCGAGCTCATGGCTGAGACAGTGCCCAGATCGTTACACCATTCGTGCAGGTCGGAACTTACCCGACAAGGAATTTCGCTACCTTAGGACCGTTATAGTTACGGCCGCCGTTTACTGGGGCTTCATTTCAGATCTTCGCCGAAGCTAAACCCTCCACTTAACCTTCCAGCACCGGGCAGGTGTCAGGCCTTATACGTCATCTTTCGATTTTGCAAAGCCATGTGTTTTTGGTAAACAGTCGCCTGGGCCATTTCACTGCGGCCTCCCGAAGGAGGCGTCCTTTCTCCCGAAGTTACAGGACCATTTTGCCGAGTTCCTTAGCCATGAATCACTCGAGCGCCTTAGTATTTTCTACTTGACTACGTGTGTCCGTTTGTGGTACGGGTTTCTATTACCTGATGCTTAGAGGTTTTTCTTGGAAGTAAAATTACACGCACTATCAGCGCTGCCGTAGCATTGCTGTACTATCAGATTTCAGCTCAAAGACCGGATTTACCTGGCCCTCTCATAGCATACGTCATTCAACGAACTATTCCGTCAGTTCGCGGCGTTGTCATCTCTTCGTCACCCCATCGCAGTAATAGAAAGTACCGGAATATTAACCGGTTGTCCATCGAGTTCGCCCTTCGGCTACCCCTTAGGTCCCGACTTACCCTGATCCGATTAGCGTTGATCAGGAATCCTTAGTCTATTGGCGTGCGGGTTTCTCGCCCGCATTATCGTTACTTATGCCTACATTTGCTTTTCTAAAAGCTCCACAATACATTACCATACTGCTTCTGCGCCGTTAGAATGCTCCCCTACCAGTTAGAATAATTTCTAAATCCATAGCTTCGGTGGTATGTTTATGCCCGATTATCATCCACGCAAGATCGCTCGACTAGTGAGCTGTTACGCACTCTTTAAATGAATGGCTGCTTCCAAGCCAACATCCTAGCTGTCTAAGCAATCTCACCTCGTTTGTTCAACTTAACATACACTTGGGGACCTTAGCTGATGGTCCGGGTTCTTTCCCTCTCGTCTGTGGACCTTAGCACCCACAGGCTCACTGCCAGATATAAGTTATAGCATTCGGAGTTTGTCTGGATTTGATAGGCGGCGAAGCCCTCGCATCCAATCAGTAGCTCTACCTCTATAACTCTCGACTCTGACGCTGCACCTAAATGCATTTCGGGGAGTACGAGCTATTTCTCAGTTTGATTGGCCTTTCACCCCTACCCACAGTTCATCCGAACACTTTTCAACGTGTGACGGTTGGGCCCTCCACTCTGGTTTAACAGAGCTTCAGCCTGACCATGGGTAGATCACCAAGTTTCGCGTCTACCCCCACTAACTTTACGCCCTGTTCAGACTCGCTTTCGCTTCGACTTCGCACCTGAAGTGCTTAATCTCGCTAGTGAGGAGTAACTCGTAGGCTCATTATGCAAAAGGCACGCAGTCACACCATAAAGGTGCTCCTACCGCTTGTAGGCGTACGGTTTCAGGTACTCTTTCACTCCTCTGTTCGAGGTGCTTTTCACCTTTCCCTCACGGTACTTGTTCGCTATCGGTCTCTCAGGAGTATTTAGCCTTACCAGATGGTCCTGGCTGATTCACACAGAATTCCTCGTGTTCCGCGCTACTCAGGATACTACTAGAATTACTTCGCTTACGTGTACGAGACTATCACTCTCTTTGGCTTGTCTTTCCAAACAATTCCACTTCACTTAGTTCTTCATATTGCAGTCCTACAACCCTGACATTGCCGAAACAATATCAGTTTGGGCTAATCCCCGTTCGATCGCCACTACTAGGGGAATCACTTTTGTTTTCTTCTCCTCCGGGTACTTAGATGTTTCAGTTCTCCGGGTTTGCCTCCTTTTCAGGATACTCATTGCTGAGTGGGTTGCCCCATTCGGAAATCTACGGATCAAAGGTTATTTGCACCTCACCATAGCTTATCGCAGCTTATCACGTCCTTCTTCGCCTCTGAGAGCCCAGGCATCCGCCATACGCCCTTAATTACTTCTTTTTGTGCCAATAAAAGTATTAAACTTTCATCACGAAATCAATCGTTGTTTCTTTACTTTGGTTACTTCTACTTTACTACTTTCAATATGTCAAAGAACTTTTAAAATACACCATTTTGTATCTTTCGTGGAGAATATCGGAGTCGAACCGATGACCTCTTGCGTGCAAGGCAAGCGCTCTAGCCAGCTGAGCTAATCCCCCATATTACGTTTCACTTATTTAATTAATAATGAATATTGTGTAATTAATAATTACAACAGCTTTCCATTGTTAATTATTAATTGATAATTATTAATTAAACCTGTAGTCCTGCGCAGATTTGAACTGCGGACCCCTACATTATCAGTGTAGTGCTCTAACCAACTGAGCTACAGGACTAAATTAATAATCCATATGCTAGCGGTTAATCACCCTAACGCTATGGGTTATGGTATATTAAAATGAAAACAAGTAAAAAGTCAGGCAAAACAGAACAATACTCTGTCTTATCACCATAAACATTTTGTCGATATCCTGAATCTCCAGAAAGGAGGTGTTCCAGCCACACCTTCCGGTACGGCTACCTTGTTACGACTTAGCCCCAGTTACCAATTTTACCCTAGGTCGATCCTTAACGGTTACGAACTTCAGGTCCCCTCGGCTTCCATGGCTTGACGGGCGGTGTGTACAAGGCCCGGGAACGTATTCACCGTATCATTGCTGATATACGATTACTAGCGAATCCAACTTCACGGAGTCGAGTTGCAGACTCCGATCCGAACTGAGACCAGCTTTTGAGATTAGCATCCTGTCACCAGGTAGCTGCCCTTTGTACTGGCCATTGTAACACGTGTGTAGCCCTGGACGTAAGGGCCGTGCTGATTTGACGTCATCCCCACCTTCCTCTCACCTTACGGTGGCAGTCTCGCTAGAGTCCTCAGCATTACCTGATAGCAACTAACGATAGGGGTTGCGCTCGTTATGGGACTTAACCCGACACCTCACGGCACGAGCTGACGACAACCATGCAGCACCTTGTAATTTGCTCCGAAGAGAAGATCCGTTTCCAGATCAGTCAAACTGCATTTAAGCCCAGGTAAGGTTCCTCGCGTATCATCGAATTAAACCACATGTTCCTCCGCTTGTGCGGGCCCCCGTCAATTCCTTTGAGTTTCATTGTTGCCAACGTACTCCCCAGGTGGATTACTTAATGCTTTCGCTCAGTCGCGCACGGTGTATCGCGCACAACGAGTAATCATCGTTTACGGCGTGGACTACCAGGGTATCTAATCCTGTTCGCTCCCCACGCTTTCGTCCATCAGCGTCAATATCAGTTTAGTGAGCTGCCTTCGCAATCGGTGTTCTACGTTATATCTATGCATTTCACCGCTACATAACGTATTCCGCCCACCTCAACTAAATTCAAGACCTGCAGTATCAATGGCAGTTTCACAGTTGAGCTGTGAGATTTCACCACTGACTTACAAGCCCGCCTACGGACCCTTTAAACCCAATAAATCCGGATAACGCTCGAATCCTCCGTATTACCGCGGCTGCTGGCACGGAGTTAGCCGATCCTTATTCATACGGTACATTCAAACACCTACTCGTAGATGCAATTATTCCCGTAAAAAAGCAGTTTACAACCCATAGGGCAGTCATCCTGCACGCGACATGGCTGGTTCAGGCTTGCGCCCATTGACCAATATTCCTCACTGCTGCCTCCCGTAGGAGTCTGGTCCGTGTCTCAGTACCAGTGTGGGGGACTATCCTCTCAGACCCCCTAAACATCATCGCCTTGGTAAGCCCTTACCTTACCAACAAGCTAATGTTACGCATGCCCATCTTGTACCCCAAAAAGGTTTAAATCATCTCCCATGCGAAATATGATTGTTATGCGGTATTAATCCGGATTTCTCCGGGCTATCCCCCTGTACAAGGAAGGTTGCATACGCGTTACTCACCCGTGCGCCGGTCGTCATCTACTGCAAGCAGTAATGTTACCCCTCGACTTGCATGTGTTAGGCCTGTCGCTAGCGTTCATCCTGAGCCAGGATCAAACTCTTCGTTGTATAAAAGTTTTTATAAATTCTGTCTCATTCAGATTATCAAAGTTTAATGGTAATTTTTTATTGACAAGGTTGTATTCTTGTTTTTACCTAACTTCTTGTTTTCAATATTTTCAAAGAACGTTCCGTTCTGCTTTTTTCCTTCTAAACCCCCTGAAAAATCAGGCGGAAAAGCGAGTGCAAAGATAAATAAAACTTTCTCCTAAATCCAAATAAAATTTGAAATATTTTTGAAGTTTTTCTTACCCGATGCGATCTCCATCAGATCAGCACCTCACTCACAAAACTCTTTCTTACTCCTCCCGTTTGAGAAGCGGCTGCAAAGATAAATACTTTTAATTTATAATTGCAAATGTTTTTTAACTTTTTTTTCAAGCCTCATCCTCTCGAAAGCCTCATAGATACTAGTGCTCCAAAGAATCATCTCTCGTTAAAAGCGGCTGCAAAGATAAACGTTTTATTTTTACAATTCCAAAACTTTTTCAAAAAAAATCTAAAACTTTTCAAAATTGTAATTGCTATCTAAAATGTTATCGTGGATAAACCACTCCAAAATCCCTCAAGAATTACTCTAACGCCTTACCCTTGTAAAGCGGGTGCAAAGATAACTGAAAATAATTCCTAATTCCAAATTAAAACTTCAAGTTTATTGGCAAAAATAAATAGCTGCCTGAAAATCAGTAGCTATTTTTTTATGTGGAAAGGGAACTCCAAATTACGAAATCTAGTTGAGAAAGTCCAACTTAATTTTGAAGATTTTTTCGCATTAACTTTCTCTCCTCCTCAAATGATAGATTTGGCAGTTGTTTCTCCAAAATTTCCATCCCAGAAATGGTATTTTGAATAAATTTTTGATGCGATTCGGTGTCTGGATTAAACGGACGATGTTCTGCTGCGGAGATCATCTTTTTAATTTTTTTCATGTAATCTTTTGTTGGCTTATCCATATATACATCGGTAAAACGAGACCATATGTAGTTTACCGAAGTAGAATTCATGTGGATCATATCTTCATGATAGTACCTGTAATCTCTTAGTTCATCCATCACAATTTCGTAGGAAGGGAAATAGCTCACATGATCGAACAACTGAACCAACTGATTAATAGCCAACAGCAAAGTAGATTTACTCAACTGGTTGCCATGGGGACCATCTTTCCAATGACGAATTGGACTTACGGTAAAAACAATTTTTAAATGTGGATTGAAAAGAGATAAGGACAGGATCAAATCTTTATAGAATCGGACTATTTCGTCTACCTCTAAACGGTATCGATTAAATGATTTGGCCGATTGCTTGTGGCAATTGGAAACTATCTTTCCCGAATCAATCAGTTCATATACCCAGGAAGTACCAAATGTGATAAATAAAATATCTGCTGTAGCGAGATCCAGGGATGCCGATTGCATTTGTGTATTGATCTTTTTTAAGCATTCGTCAGAAGAAAGGGATGAAAAACTACCATGATGTGAGTAACTAAAGTATAAATCGTTGGCGAAATTCAGATCCTCTTCGGCGAATGTTTTGTTCTCGATTAGGAGTTGAAGGCTGTTCCCCACACTTATGGGGTTGTAAATTACTCCAAATGGATTCAGGCTTGTGTTGAATTTGTTTTGTACAAGCAGTTTCCCGATGTTCTCGACAAAACAAGAACCCAACATTAGTATTTTTGAATGGTAGGAAATCTTATAATCTGATTCCGGAATTTCAACAATCGTTCTGAACTGATCCATGGTCAACTATTTCTTGAGTAGTTTATTAATCCAATCGCAAATATAATCGAACACTTCCTGATTGAATGGTTCGTTGTGTAATTCATGGAAAGCTTTTTTCCATAACTTAAAGGTACAGTTTTCCTGATTCTTACTTGCAAAAAGTTCACTCACAGCAGAATCAGTTATTTCATCCTCATCGCCATGAATTAGCAGCAAAGGCTTTTTAATTTTTTGATTTGAATTCAAAATCAAATAACCTGCATCGTAAGCCCCCATAAACAAACGAAAAGATACCCAATGATGAACAAACTCATCTTCATCGTATTTTCGGCCAACTTCCCGATCATGCGATAACATACTTGAATCGAATTTTGTTTTGAGCCTGAATTGAGGAATGAGTGCATTAAAAAACCTGAGCAATGGAATGAGATTTTTTGGTGGTGCTGCTTGTGAAATGATCCAAGGGGAGGTTGAAATGACACCAATATAATTGCCAGTTCTCTTTAACAAGTGATTCAACACTTCTCCGCCTCCCATGCTATGCCCGTACAAAACAGTGGATAAATTGGGATATTTTTTCTCTGCTGTTTCCAAAACCAAATCGATATCCTTCATGAAATCTTCATAAGAAGAAATCACTCCTCTCTTTCCTTCGGATAATCCATGACCTCTTTGATCGTAGGACATCAGAGCAAATCCCTTACTCACAAATTTTTCTGCCCAATGCAAGTACCTCGAACTGTGCTCGCCAATGCCATGCACCAATACAACAAGCGCTTTGATTTCCTCGTTGGGAAGAAACTCCTGTACAAATAGTTGGGTATGATCGTGAGCCTGAAGATGGAAAATTTTGTGTTGCATTGAAAGAATGATTTGTATTGATTAAATGATATAAAAGTAGAAAGAAAATGCAAAAACAAATCATAATTCGCACCGATAAGCACAATGCTTTGTACGATATTATTTTGCAGCTTGAAAAAACTCTTGCAGAAAGTTGCATTCAATCTGGAGTTGTAAATGGATATGCACAGGTAGCAACTGCCGCAATCATGATACAGGAGAACTGGAAAGATTCCGAGCAAAACGATGTGGTGAAACTTCTGAAAAAGCGAACCCCTTCAAGGGTTTGGGAGCACGATACCCGGGTAGTAATGGCAATTCGCATTTAAAAGCCAGAATTGTTGATCCGAGTGAATGCATTCCTATTGTTCAGGGCAAAATAGGTTTGTCGACCTGGTAAGCTATTTTCTTTTGTGAATTTGATAATCCCCGAGAGGAGAGAAATATTATTGTGAGTTGTTTAGAAATCCAGAAAATCAAGATTTCGTTTGATTCCTTTAAATTTTGTTCTCTTGACAGCCGAATTTCTGAATATTTCGCCAAATTTATGTGCATCCATTTGCTGCCAATCGTCTTTTGACATGCTTAACAAATCGGGATTAGGTTCGAATTCGGGAACCTGATGAGCTTTCGACATGCGATTCCACGGACATACATCCTGGCAAATATCGCAGCCAAAGACCCTATTTTCGAATTTTCCCTTTTCTTCGACTGGAATATCTCCTTTTAATTCGATGGTATAATAAGAAATGCATTTGCTGCCGTTCACTACGTAAGGTTCAGTGATGGCTCCTGTTGGACAAGATCGGATACAGCGATTGCATCCACCGCAAAAATCGGCATAAGTAGGATTTTCGTATTCCAGTTCCATATCCAGAAACAATTCACCTAGGAAAAGGAAGGAACCAATTTTTCGATTAATGAGGAGTGAATTTTTCCCAATCCAACCCAAGCCGGCTTTTTTTGCCCATGCATGTTCGAGCACAGGAGCCGAATCGACAAATGCACGACCCGAGACTTTGCCTATTTCTGTATTGACATATTCGAGTAGCCGATTTAATTTATCCTTAAGGACAAAATGATAATCTTTCCCGTAGGCATATTTGGCAATGATAGGCGCCTGTGGATCGGTCTGTTGTTCTTTTGGGAAGTAATTTAAGCCCACAACAACAATGGACTTTGTATTTTCGAACAAGAGTCTTGGATCCAAACGCTTCTCGATATTGTTCGCCATATAGCCCATTTCGCCATGATAGCCCTTATCTATCCATAAAAGGAATTTTTCTTTTTCATCTTCCAGCAGTTCTGCCTTTACAATTCCGCACAAATCCAACCCAAGTTCTTTTGCCTTGGACTTTATCAGGTTTGATTTTGCTGTAAGAGCTAGATTCATTTTTTAAGTGTGAATAATAGAGACCTAACATGCTAGATCTTTACATGAGACACTATTTGCATAAATACAAAAAAGGACTGTAAAAACAGTCCTTTTAAAAATTTCTTAAAGAAAACCCAATTCGAGTTTTGCTTCCTCTGTCATCATATCTTTATCCCAGGGAGGGTCAAATGTAAGCACAACCGTTACATCCTCGACCATTGGCAGAGCCTTGACTTTCTCATTTACCTCTTCTAAAATCTGATCGGCCATCGGACAGTTAGGAGCAGTAAGAGTCATCAATACCTTTACTTCATCTTCTTCATAAAAGTCGATCTCGTAAATCAATCCCAGGTCGTAGATATTTACCGGGATCTCCGGATCGTAGATGGTTTTTAGAACCTCAACGATTATTCCTTCTGTTTCCTTTTTTCCCATCTTGCATTTTATTTTACATGATTGAAAGCAATTCCGTACATCTTAATTTGCTTCACCATTGATACCAAACCATTCGATCTGGTTGGTGAAAGATGCTGTTTTAAACCAATTTCATCAATAAAGTTCAAATCAGCATTCATAATATCTTCAGGAGATTGATTGTTGAACACTCTGATTAACAATGCAGCAATTCCTTTTACAATTATTGCATCGCTATCAGCTTCAAGCTTCACTTTTCCTTCTTCCAAACATGCATTGAACCAAACTTTCGATTGACAACCTTTAATCAAATTCTGATCGGTTTGGTACTTTGCATCCAATCCCTGCAAATCGGTTCCCAACTCGATTAGATATGCATATTTGTCCATCCAATCTTCGAATCCTGCAAATTCTTCAATAATTTCTTCCTGAATCTCGTTTATTGTCATTTCTCTAATAGTACTTAGTAAGCAGTATTTAGTAACTAGTTTTTAGAATTAAATACTCTATTTATTTTAATGGCACTAATGTACAAACATTTTGCAAACTTTTAGGATGCCATTATAAAGGGCATCGATTTCATCCTTTGTATTATAGAACGAAAAGGATGCACGAACGGTTCCATCGATACCAAAATGTTGCATAACCGGTTCGGTACAATGTGTTCCGGTTCGAACGGCAATTCCCATCTGATCTAAAAGCATTCCCATGTCGTAGAAATGAATTCCATCAACAAGGAAAGAGATTACAGATGTTTTGTGTTCGGCAGTTCCATATATTTTTAGTCCGTCGATACTTGATAATTTTTTGGTTGCATAAGCCAGCAGTTCCTGTTCGTATGCATCGATATTTTCGAGACCTATATTTTCTACATACTCAATGGCTGCACCCAATCCTATCGCATTAATATAATTAGGGGTACCTGCTTCGAATTTAAATGGCAATTCGTTGAAAGTTGTTCCTTCGAATCGAACCTCTTTAATCATTTCTCCACCACCTTGCCATGGAGGCATTTCGTTCAGTAAATCCTCCTTACCATACAAAACACCAATTCCTGTAGGGCCATATAATTTGTGACCAGAGAACACCAAAAAGTCGACATCCCATTCCTGCACATCCACTTTTACATGCTGCACCGATTGGGCAGCATCCACCAATATTTTTACTCCTCGTGCATGAGTGATATCGATAATCCTTTTGATTGGATTGATAGTTCCCAATGAATTGGAGATGTGATTTACTGCTACAATCTTGGTTCTGTCAGTAATCATATCATCCAGCTGATCAACAAGTAGCTCACCATTATCACTAAAAGGAAGAACTTTCAATACAGCATTTTTTCTCTCACAAACCAGTTGCCATGGAACAATGTTAGAATGATGCTCCATTTCAGAAACAATCACCTCATCTCCTTCACTGATATATCTATCCGCAAAAGAATTGGCAACAAGATTTACCGATTCGGTAGTACCTCGGGTAAAAATTATTTCGTGAAGATATTCTGCATTGATGAATTTCTGCACAATTTTACGCGCATTCTCGTTTCCATCGGTAGATTTATTACTCAAGTAATGAACCCCTCGGTGAATATTAGAATTGTACTTGTAATAATACTTCACCATTTCATCGATTACCTGCCTAGGTTTTTGAGTGGTTGCAGCATTATCGAAGTACACAAGATCTTTTCCATGTACTTTTTCTTGAAGTATCGGAAAATCTTTACGTATTTTTTGAATGTCTATGGTCATTCTATATTTAATTGTTGCAAGCTATTGCGCAAGTATTACATTTTGAGATTTCTCCACGTAATCTTTTATCAACCAATTCGTCAATTCTTTCTTTCAAAGGCTCAACCCTGATTTTCTCGATAATTTCGTGAGCAAAAGCAAACATCAACATCTGACGGGCTTCTTTCTCCTCGATACCTCTTGCACGCAAGTAGAACAATGCATCCTCGTCCATTTGACCTACGGTTGCACCATGGCTACATTTCACATCATCAGCATCGATTACCAATTGCGGCTTGGTGTTGATCACCGCATCAGCCGAAAGCAACAAGTTGTTGTTAGACTGATAAGCCTGAGTTTGCTGCGCATCTCTTCTAACGAAAATCCTACCTGCAAAAGCTCCCGAAGCCTGGTCGTCCATCACTCCTTTAAAGTGCTCGTTACTCAAACAGTTTGCTTTGGCATGATCAATTGAAGTAAAGTTATCCACATGCTGATCGCGATCCATCAAATACATCCCAAAAGTATTGTTCTCGCAATGTTCCTCATCCAAAATCACATGATGATTGTTACGAATGGTTCCTCCGTACAGAGAAATGGTATTCGACAATACATTTGATTGTGATTCCTGACGAATAAAAGTTGAATTCAAAATCACAGAATTTAAATGCTGATTTTGCAAGGTATACAAATCAAAAATTGCATTTCTAGCCACATTAACTTCTGTAACCGAATTCGTTAAATATTTGTGATGAGTTAAGGTATGATCGCACACAATAATTTTTGCCTGTGCATTTTCTTCAACTACAATTAAGTTTCTTTGAGTAGCCATTAGGTCACGATCAGAACGAAGCAGGTTCACTACCTGAATCGGTTTCTCAATCACAACCCCTTTTGGCACGTAAATAAAAAATCCATCCTTAGCCAATGCAGTATTTAAGGCAACCACACCGTCTTCATCGGTTTTGGCATATTTGCCGTAATGCGCATTAAATATTTCAGGATATTTTTCCGCTGCTTCCTGAACACCACAAACAATCACTCCTTTTGGCAGTTCAGTAAACTCTTTATTATTTCCGTAGTACCAACCATTAGTCAACAACACCATATTGGTATCCAATTCAGGCACATCACACTGGAAAATCTCATTCAAATCAACATCAACCTGCTGATACTTAAGATTTACATTGTATGGATGATTAAAAGCCGGAATCAAATTGGTGTACTTGTAATTCTCGTTGGCACGAGTAGGCACGCCTAATTTTGAAAAGTCCTGAAATGCATTCTTGCGGGTTTCGTTCATAAGATCCGACGACCCCTCTAACAACAATTCATTTCCTTGACTAAACAAATCAGCGAAATCCTTATTTATTGAATTAATATCGGCCATATTTTTAGATATTAGATTTGAGATGTGAGATCTGAGATCTCAGATTTGAGATAAATCTTTCTCTGATCTCTTTACCATCAACTATTTCCCGTTCTCTTCTTTAATCCAGTCGTATCCTTTTTCTTCCAGTTCAAGAGCCAACTCTTTTCCTGCAGTTTTCACAATACGTCCATCATATAATACATGAACTACATCGGGAACAATGTAATCCAACAAACGCTGATAGTGAGTAATTACAATTGTTGCATTATCGCGTGTTTTTAATTTGTTCACACCATTTGCAACCACACGTAGTGCATCAATATCCAAACCTGAATCGGTTTCATCCAATACTGCCAATTTAGGCTCTAGCATTGCCATCTGGAAAATCTCATTTTTCTTCTTCTCTCCCCCCGAGAAACCTTCGTTAACCGAACGGTTTGTTAATTTAGAGTCGATATCAACCAATGATTTCTTCTCACGCATCAATTTTAAGAAGTCAGAAGCCGACAACGGTTCCAAACCTTTGTATTTACGATGCTCGTTTACGGCAGTTTTCATAAAATTTACGGTAGAAACTCCCGGTATTTCGATAGGGTACTGAAATCCCAGAAAAACACCTTCTTTGGCACGATCCTCAGGTTCCATATCCATAAGGTCTTTGCCCTGAAAATGAATTTCACCTTCTGTTACATCAAACAAATCTCTACCTGCCAAAACTGCAGCAAGAGTACTTTTACCGGCACCGTTAGGTCCCATTATTGCGTGAACTTCGCCTGGCTTAACATCCAGATTAATTCCTTTAAGGATATCTTTTCCTTCGATGGAAACGTGTAAATTCTTAATGCTTAACATTTCTATATTTAGCTTTTGGCCTTTAGCTATTGGCTATAGGCTATTTACATTTATAATTAAGATTTGAGAAATAAGACTTTAGATTTGAGCATTTCCCAACTTTACTCTTTAAATCAGCTAAAAGCTAACTGCCAATAGCTAATCGCTATATTTTTATCCTACCGAGCCTTCTAAACTGATTTGAAGCAGTTTCTGAGCTTCAACAGCAAACTCCATAGGCATTTTATTAATTACTTCTTTTGCATATCCGTTTACGATCAGACCAATTGCATCCTCGGTATTGATACCACGTTGGTTACAATAAAAGATCTGATCTTCACCAATTTTGGAAGTCGTAGCTTCGTGCTCTACCTTAGCCGACTGGTTTCCAATTTCGAGATATGGGAAAGTATGAGCTCCACACTTATCTCCTAAAAGTAAAGAATCACACTGCGAGAAGTTTCGTGCTCCTTCACAATTTTTAACAACCTTCACCAATCCTCTGTACGAGTTATTACTCTTCCCTGCCGAAATCCCTTTCGAGATAATGGTAGACTTGGTATTGTTACCAATATGAATCATTTTGGTTCCTGTGTCGGCCTGCTGGTGGTTGTTGGTTACCGCAACCGAATAGAACTCACTCGATGAACCATCACCTTTTAAAATGGTAGAAGGATATTTCCATGTTACGGCAGAACCAGTCTCAACCTGAGCCCACATCAATTTCGAGTTCACCCCTTCACAAATACCACGCTTGGTTACAAAGTTGTAAATTCCTCCTTTACCATTCTTATCGCCAGGATACCAGTTCTGAACTGTTGAATATTTTACCTCTGCATTGTCTTTCACTATAATTTCGACAATAGCAGCATGCAGCTGGTTCTCATCGCGCATTGGTGCCGTACATCCTTCCAGGTAACTAACGTATGATTCATCCTCACATACAATCAAAGTTCTTTCGAACTGACCTGTATTTTCTGCATTAATACGGAAGTAGGTAGACAACTCCATTGGACAACGAACACCCTTAGGAATGTATACAAAAGAACCATCGGAGAATACCGCCGAGTTTAAAGCTGCATAAAAGTTATCCTGAATAGGAACCACGGTTCCCATATATTCCTGAATCAAATCAGGATGATCTTGAACTGCCTCGCTAAACGAACAGAAAATAATTCCTTTTTCTGCCAAAGCCTCTTTAAAAGTGGTTTTCACCGATGACGAGTCCATTACCACATCAACCGCCACATTGGCTAGAATTTTTTGCTCATCCAACGGAATACCCAACTTATCGAAAGTAGCACGTATTTCCGGATCAACATCATCCATACTCTCCAATTTTGCTTTTTGCTTTGGAGTAGAGTAGTATATGATATCCTGATAATCTATTTCAGGAATATCAAGATATGCCCACTTAGGCATTTTCATCGTTTTCCAATGACGGTAAGCTTTCAATCTAAAATCGAGCATGAACTTAGGCTCTTTCTTTTTAGCCGAGATCATGCGAATGATATCTTCATTCAATCCTTTACCTATGTCATCGTTCTCAATGTCGGTTACAAAGCCGTATTTGTATTCGCTCTCAGTAACCTCATTTAATATCTTATCTTGTTCTTCTTTCGCCATAATACCAAATATTAGATCCTGACCGATTTCATTCACTTTAGGGATATAAATTAAATACAAGTTAGTTTCAATTTTGTTCTCGAAACGATTCTTTCATAGGCCTTAAAAAACCAATGTTCTGCAACGCCATTAAGAATTTATGATGTATTCCCCTCAAGCCCCTCTGAAATCAAGTGCAAATATAAGAAAGTATTTAAATATCTTCATGATATGATGTAATAAAATACTTCCAAGTCTGTATTACCGGATCACCTATTTTTTTTAATGTCTTGATCCCTTTGCGTAAAAGGAATAGTTGCAAGTCAACAAGAAACTTTACCATTAAGAAAACCCGAAATAGGAAAACCCATTCATCCAATCAATCAATTTTTTACAGCAAATGAAAGCTTGAATTTACATAGTAATTGCCGAGTGATTTTCAACTCACAAACCTGATGCATGACGAATATTTTTATTTCGTTCATCAAAAAATGATTCGTACAGGGTTACCTTTTCGCATTTACAGGTATTAATGAATACAAATTAAATATTATAGGATTTTTATGAATTACGAAACAACTCTTAGCAGAGAAAAGCATTTAAAAGAATTAATCAAACAGGAAAGCACAGGAACACCTATCCAATTAGCAGCAAAATTAAACACATCAATCAGCACTGTATTCCGATTGATAAGGGCATTAAAACAAATGGGAGAACCCATTGTATATTCGAAAATTCGACAGACCTATTATTATAAATAATCCTTTATTTATTTAAAGTTTACGAACTTCTACATCCATTCTTATTTAGAATGGATTTTTTATTGATTATACACAAATCTTTTGTAAGCACTATTTAAATTGGATTTAATCAAGTTTTTTATTTTACAATGTAGACTTAATAAGAATAAGTAGGCTGTCACATAGTGATAGTTTACATACATAACTTGCTTGGCGAGTTCAATTAATTGAGTACGCATACAATTCACATTTTATAATAACCAATAAACTTATCCAAAATGAAAAACAACGACCTAATACAAGTAGTATTTACCGAAGAAGAATTGACCGAAATTCACAGTCATTTAGATGCACTAGTAGCCACATCGACAAGAGACGCTCCCGAACTATCGTCGGAAGAGAGAACTCTTTATGGGAAAATTAGTGGTCCAAACAAATTGCTGGTAGATAAGTCTTACCTGATCATGCTACAAAACCCAGGCTTGATACCCAAGTTTGTAAACATGGAAGAATTTGAACGAGATTTTAAGGCTCGCGAAGACATTGAAGCTATGCTGCAAAAGCTCGAAATCATTACCCGAAGATTGAGTGATACCAAAATCCTACTGGATAACGACAATTATCATGATACAATGGCATTCTATCGCGCCATTAGATATTACGCAAGTGAGCAAGAACAAATGGCTATACCAATCTACGAAGAACTAAAACAGTTCTTTCCGCACAAAAAGAAAGAAGAAACAAAAACTGATACTGAAAAGAACTAAATCCTCATCTCACCCTATTATTTTACAATCACGGAATCTTAACTACTTAAGGTTCCGTTTTGTTTTTATATACATGTAGATTGATAAAGAATGATAGAGCTTTAACAAACATCCTTATACCATAGCTTAGCATACTTCGAAGATTGATCCGCAAAGATAAAGGCTCGAATGGCAAAGCTCGAAGATTGATTTTCATGCTTCCATGATAGACAATCAAAGATAAAAGCATGATTTTCGATCTTCCAAGATTGATTGTCAAGCTTCAATCCGTACTTCCACCCAAAAGAAGCTTGAATTTCTATCTTCAACCAATCACTTCGATAAAAAGACCTAAGCAAAAGGCAAAAAATTATCGTTAAACTTTATCTGCAAAGTCGGGGAATAGTAGAAACCTGCCAGGTCAAATAATTTTCTCTACCTTTGCCTTCGAATTCAAAATATCGTAATTAGCATATCATGCAGGAAAACAAAGCACAAGGAACAGATATCTCAACATTGGGAGAGTTTGGTTTAATCAAGCAATTGACAAAGGGCATCGAAATAAAAAATAGTAGTACAAAAGTAGGTATTGGCGACGATGCTGCTGTTTTAGACTATCATAACAAAAAGACAGTGGTTACTACCGATTTATTGGTAGAGGGAATTCATTTCGATTTGATGTATACTCCCCTAAAGCACCTGGGTTACAAAAGTATTTCCGTTAATGTGTCGGATGTTTATGCCATGAATGCTTGTCCGAAACAAGTTACGGTTTCCATTGCCATTTCGAAACGTTTTACTGTGGAAGCCATTGAAGAGATTTATGACGGAATTCGCATGGCCTGCGAAAATTACAATGTTGATTTGATTGGCGGAGATACCACCTCGTCGCTTACCGGATTGTGCATTTCGGTAACTGCCATCGGCGAAGCTGAAGAGGATGAATTGGCTTACAGAAGTGGTGCTAAGGTGAACGACCTAATCTGCGTAAGCGGAAATTTAGGTGCTGCCTATGCTGGCTTGCAATTGTTGGAGCGCGAAAAAGCGATCTTCGAAAACAATCCGCACATGCAACCTGATTTATCGGGGCACGATTACATTTTGGAACGTCAGTTAAAGCCTGAGGCCAGAAAAGACATTTACGAAAGATTGAAAGAGGCTCAAATTATTCCTAGTTCGATGATTGATATTTCGGATGGTTTGTCATCAGAGTTGATGCACATTTGTGAGGAATCGAAAGTGGGATGTCAGATTTATGAGGAAAAAATTCCTGTTGACTATGAAACCCATAAAATGGCCGAAGAGTTGAACATGAATTACAGTACCTTCTCGCTAAATGGTGGGGAAGACTACGAATTGCTGTTCACAGTTCCATTAGACAAGTTTGATGATGTTGAGAAAATTGAAGATGTGAAGGTTATTGGACACATTACCGAAGCATCAAAAGGCATTTACATGATTACCCGTGACAATAGCGAAATCGCTTTGCAAGCCCAGGGGTGGAATCCTTTGAAGGAGGAGTAATAAATACCTCATTCTTTTCTGAAAAGATATTTTGAGTTCACAACTCAAATCAACCCGGGGAATTTCCTCGGGTTTTCTTTTATTTAGAAATTAAACTACCACTTCCTAACAGTAAGTTTAGTTGATTCGGACTGAAAGTCAGATTTAATTCAGCCCGAGGCATCGCCTTGGGTGATAAATCAATGGAAGGCTCGCCCTGTAAGGGCAAATTAATCTGTCCACAAATAGTCTTCATTATAATCTAAACCATACTCCTTTAAAAATAAGAGATATTCTTCTTGAAAACCCATTTTCTTATGGTGAGTTTCCTGGTTTTGTATGTACGCTTTAGTCTTGTCATGTAATGAAGAACTTACTGAGAATCCTGCGTACCCCGCTTGCCATGCAAATTTTGAATAAGCTGACCCTTTTGTTTTGATCCAGCGACTACTATGTCTTTTAACCTCTTCAACTAACTTCGCCAAAGTAATATTTTTAGACATCACACATAAAATATGCACATGATTGTCGACTCCATTTATGACAATTGGAATTGATTCATTGTCTTTGATTATTGCTCCCATATATGCATACAGTTCTGAACGAATTTCTTTTTTGATTTTAATGGTATTATGCTTCACATGAAAAATAATGTGCACATATAATTTTGAAAGTGATTGTGACATGAGATTTTAGTTTAAACTGCCCTTTCAGGGCGATCTTTAATTCATATTTTATAGCCCAATGCCTTGCTTTGGGCTGAAATAAAATTGCCACTTTGTGGCGTTAAAAACAACTAATAAGTTATTTAATTATAATTAATCCTTATTTAAAATTGAAACGAGCATGATTGAAATAATTATTAAACATACACGGTCATGATTATTATGATCTTGTGG
Source organism: Marinifilum sp. (assembly GCF_965230805.1). Lineage (NCBI taxonomy): Bacteria > Pseudomonadati > Bacteroidota > Bacteroidia > Marinilabiliales > Marinifilaceae > Marinifilum > Marinifilum sp. The sequence goes on from NZ_OZ246019.1 coordinate 1,818,099, forward strand.
CTTCCATCTGATGAATATAAAGAATGATAAACTGTTTAAGGCCTTACATTAGGCCGAATTAAACAGGCCGCTTCGTGGGGGTTCTAAAATTTAATCTCCTTAGTTTTGGGAATTAGGCTGAAAGCCTGATTTATTTTAGACCGAGACAGCGGCTCGGGAAATCAATCAATGAAGAATGCGCCCTGAAAGGGCAGCTAATCTATTTGTTGAATTGTTATAAACTGCCCTTTCAGGGCGATGGTTAATTATCGTTTTATGGTCGAATGAATTGCATTGGACCGAATTAAACTGGCCGCTTCGTGACATTAATCATTTGAATTAAACTCTATTCGTCCTATTATCGTTTTAATTAAATTGGTGAAACAAAAAAATGAGATCCTCTCACGCAGCTAATCTATTTGTTGAATTGTTATAAACTGCCCTTTCAGGGCGAGATCTCATTAAACTTTTTAATTTATATTCTAGCTTGCTTTGTGTTTACTCAGGGAAGTATCCTCTCATGATACCACGTTTTGAGTTTTTCACAAACAGAATAATTTCGTCACGCTCCGGTGATGCAGGCATTTCGGCTTCGATAGCTTCCAAAGCTGTAAAGTTGTTCATTCCTTTTTGGTAAAGGTATCGGTAAACATCCTGAATCTCGCGGATTTTTTCGTTTCCAAATTCACGACGACGCAAACCAATTGAGTTTACACCGATGTATGAAACCGGCTCGCGACCCGCTTTTACGAACGGAGGAATGTCTTTACGAACCAATGATCCGCCCGAAACCATTACATGCGATCCAATGTGAACAAATTGATGAACAGCCACCAAACCACTTAAAATAGCGTAATCGTCGATTACTACCTCTCCTGCAATTTGCGTTGCATTACCAATGATGCAGTTATTGCCTACAATACTATCGTGTGCAATGTGCACGTAAGCCATCAACAAACAGTTATCTCCAACAATGGTTTTGCCTTTTGCAGCAGTACCACGGTTAATGGTAACACACTCACGAATGGTTGTATTGTTTCCTATTTCAACGGTCGTTTTTTCGCCACGAAATTTTAAATCCTGCGGAATAGCGCCAATTACTGCACCAGGAAATACAGTACAGTTTTTTCCTATTCTGGTTCCTTCCAAAATAGTTGCATTCGAACCAATTCTTGTACCCTCCTCAATTACTACATTCTTATCGATAGTTACAAATGGCTCAATCACTACATTATCAGCTATTTTTGCCTCGGGATGTACATATGCTAACGGTTGCTTCATTTTCTTTGTATTAGGTGTTACACAAACTTCTGCAACATCAGAAATTTGCCTTGTAGTAGTTAATTTTTATTTATTTTTTGCGATTTGAGCCATAAACTCACCTTCGGCAACAACAGTATCGCCAACAAAAGCCAAACCGCGCATATTAGCAACGCCCCTACGAATTGGCGATAAAAACTGCAATTTAAAAATCAGAGTATCTCCGGGAACAACTTTTCTTCTGAATTTAATGTTGTTCTGAGTTAGGAAGTATGTTGAGTAATTCTCAGGATCATCAACCTGATTTAATACCAAAATACCACCACATTGAGCCATCGCTTCAACCATAAGAACCCCTGGCATTACAGGCTCCCCAGGGAAGTGTCCCACAAAGAAAGGCTCGTTCATAGAAACATTCTTTACCCCAACAATCGTATCTTCCTGAATGTCGATAATTTTATCAACCAACAAGAATGGAGGACGGTGAGGCAATAGCTTCATTACCCCGTTAATGTCTAACACAGGCTCTTGGTTTGGATCATAAGCCGGAACTGAATCTTTTCCCATTTCTTTTTTTATTCGTTTGATTAATAATTTTGCCATCTGGGTATTAGGGCCATGACCAGGACAAGAAGCAATCACTTTTCCTTTAATAAACTTACCACACAAGGCAAGGTCACCAATCACGTCTAATAATTTGTGCCGAGCACATTCATTTGCAAAGTAAAGCTCAAGATTACTCAGAATTCCTTCTTTTACTTCTACATGCTGATGGTCAAACAAGTCGGCAATACGATCCAACTCTTTTTGTTCCATCATTTGGTCCATGATAACAATTGCATTATCAAGATCTCCCCCTTTGACCAAATTGTTATTTAGCAGAAACTCCAATTCGCGTACGAAAACAAAAGTACGGCACATCGCAACTTCATCCTTATAATCGTTCAATGATGTTAATCGAGCATACTGATTGTTCAACACTTTTGAGTCGTAAGCAACCATAGTTTCAACGCTATACTCACTATCCGGCAGAATGGTTAATTCAGAACCACGGGCTTTATCTTTGTACACAATTGGCTCTTTTACTAGGTAATAATCCCTCTTAGCCTTTTGTTCCACAATTCCTACTTTCTCAATTCCCTCAACATAGAATTTTGCACTACCATCTAAAATAGGAGGTTCAGGAGAATTCATCTCAATCATACAGTTATCAACCTCCATTCCGTACAATGCCGAAAGGGCATGCTCTATGGTCTGAACTTTGCAGTCTCCTTTTTCCAATACAGTGCCTCGCGAAGTATCTCCAACGTAATCTGCAATTGCATCAATTACGGGTTCACCTTCTACATCCACTCTCTTAAACTTGTATCCATGATTTTCAGGAGCAGGCACAAATTTTATTGATACTTCCAAGCCTGTATGAAGCCCTTTTCCTGTTAAAGTAAATTCTTTCGCTAATGTTCTCTGCTTATCAGCCATACACAATTCAATATTTTTTCTTATTCCGGAAATGAATTCCTATTGATCCTCTTCCAGTTTCTTAACTTGTTTCTCCAAATCCATAATCTGCTCTCTCATTTTTGGCAGATTTTTAAACAATACATATGATTTTTGGTAAGGACCAAATTCGAATGCCGGCGATCCCTGAACAACTTCGCCTTGCTTTTTGATATTTCGACCAATACCCGATTGTGCAGCAATCTTCACCTCATCGGCTATCGACAAGTGACCCGCAATACCAACCTGACCCCCAAACATACAATGCTTTCCGATCTTAGAACTACCTGCAATCCCTGACTGGGAGGCTATTACAGTATTTTCATCAATTTCTACATTGTGAGCTACCTGAATCAGATTATCTAACTTCACTCCTTTTCGGATAATGGTAGATCCCATGGTTGCACGGTCGACACAAGTATTTGCTCCAATCTCAACATGATCCTCAAGAATCACATTTCCAACTTGCGGAACTTTTTTATAATCGTTGGCCGATGAAGGGGCAAAGCCGAAACCATCGGCACCAATCACCGAACCCGAATGTATGATACAATCCTTCCCAATTTTGCAATTCTCATAGATCTTAACACCTGAATTAAGAATTGTATTGTCTCCAATAATTACATTATCGCCGATATATGTGTGTGGATAAATTTTTACATTATTTCCAATCTTTACATTGCTACCAACATATGCAAAGGCTCCTACATAAATCTTCTCGCCAATTGTAGCCGATTTACTAACAAAAGAAGCTTGCTCAATACCCACTTTCTGAGGCTTGCTTTGTTCATACATTTCCAACAATTTGGCCAAAGCTTGATAGGCATCATCCACTCGAATTAAAGTAGCCTTAATTTCTTTGGCTGCATTAAAATCTTTGTTTACCAATACAATTGAAGAATTGGTTGTATAAATATGATGTTCGTACTTTGGATTTGCTAAAAAAGAAAGAGTTCCAGGCTTTCCTTCCTCAATTTTTGAAACATTGTTAACGGCAACCGAAGCATCGCCATCAACTTCACCCTGTAGAAAGTCTGCAATATCTTGCGCTGTAAAGTTCATTTGTTCTGCTTTTATCTCAGATTACAAGTTTGCCGGCTTATACCAGTATTATTTTCAAACTCATTTTTTATTAGGCACACATGGTCCAATATATCTGATTAATACGAAAAAAAATTTCTGCAAATCTAATAATTATTTAATGCCCATGAAATTTTTTTGCCTTGCAGACGGCAGATAACAAATATATACAACTGATTTAATGCTCTTTAAGACAAGGGAAATTAAACGTCACAATACATTTATCTTTGGATAACACAAATAGAATTTTTTGACCGTTTTTGAGAGCATGTCAATATTCATCATATCCGATGCTTCGGCAATATCACAAACAGATCCATCTTTATTAAGAATGTTAATATGATCTTCGGAGGAATATGCATTATTACTAATCATTCCATTAATCACAATAAAATCCAAAGCATGATCGGAACACCCAAAATAATTCTTAATTCCTGATCTCACTTTACAGATGTATTCTTGCGAAAATGGTGTTTTTTGCATTTCTATTTTAAACAACCTACGGTCTCTGATGCATTTGCACAGGTATGAGAGAACCCTATCCGAATGATTGGCCCATACCTTAATGGCTACCATAATGTCATCGTCGTCAAGCATAGCGAAAATATCCAAGGCACTATTTCCGTCAAACAGAGCCTTTTCACTTTCAAAATCATCAATTCCCACTTTATTGAACAGGAAATATCGCAAAGCAGGGGTAGCAAACAATTCCTCTCCACCTTCGGCCAAATATTTTGCCCGCTTCAATATATAAACCAACATTTCCTCTGCAGCAATTACTGTTTTGTGCAAATACACTTGCCAATACATCAGTCTTCGTGCAATCAAAAACTTTTCGATAGAATAGATGCCTTTCTCCTCAACTACCAGATTATCATTGCGAACATCCAACATTTTAATAATCCGGGCAGATCCTACCACACCTTCGGTAACTCCAGAAAAAAAGCTATCCCTCCTCAAATAATCAAGGCGATCCATATCAAGCTGGCTAGATACCAATTGATTCAAAAAACGCTTCGGGTATTGATGATTAAAAATTTGTATTGCGGTATCCAAATCACCTTCAAATTGCTTATTTAAACGATTCATTAACAATTCGGAAAGCCTTTCGTGAGTAATTCCATTAACGATGCTATATTCCAGGGCATGAGAGAATGGTCCGTGACCAATATCGTGGAGCAATATGGCTGCATGTACCGCCTCTGCCTCTTTATCCGTTATTTCATTGCCTTTGGATCGCAACACTTCAATAGCCATTCCCATTAAATGAGTAGCCCCTAATGCATGTTGAAATCTATTGTGAAATGCACCGGGAAAAACCAAATAGGTTAATCCCAATTGCTTGATTCTTCGTAAGCGCTGAAAGTAATGATGCTCGACCAGGTGATACGAAATGCCACTTGGAATATGAATAAATCCGTGAACCGGATCATTTACAATCTTTTTTTTAGGATTAAACTGTTCTGACATATCAATAAGAATTTGCTAGTAAACAAATGTATAAAAACCCAATATAAAAGCCTATACGCTAGTCATATTCAATCATCAAAGCAAATTCACCATACTGCTTCATCCCATCAAGCCACAGACAAACCATTTCAAGCGTTTCGCTATACGCTTGCCAGCTTCAAACTGACAAGCCCCAAAAAGCTTTTAAACGGATAATTATTTAGGAGACTGTTCCTTATAGATTTCTTATGCATAAGATTTTACCTCTAACTACCAATAAAAATCAAAAAATTTTTCTTTAGCAGTTAGAATACAATAATTTAGGGGAATGCCATTTGTTTTTTAAAACATTTATCTCTAATTTTGCATCGAAAAGTAAGAATAACGTGTACTTTAGGGGGCAGGAAGTCCCCTATTTTATTGACATTAACCGATATATGATTGATAAAAAAATTGTACTTGAAATTGTTGAAAAAGAAATTGCTAACACCGATCTGTTTATAGTGGAACTTAGCGTATCTGCAAGTAATACAATTTCGGTAATGATTGACAGCATGAATGGTGTTCCTATTAGCACCTGTATTGAGTTAAGTCGTGCAATTGAAAAGAACTTTGACCGCGAAATTGAAGATTTTGAACTACAAGTTGCTTCAGCGGGAATAGGTCAACCCTTTCAAGTAATTCAACAATACCACAAAAACATTGGGAAAGATGTTGAAGTACTTACCACCAACGGAATGAAACACAAAGGCAAGTTAATTACAGTTGGTGAAAACGAAATAGAAATTGAAGTTGAAGAAAAAGTAAAAGTTGAAGGAAAAAAGAAAAAACAAATTGTTGTTAGTCCTTATAGTTTTGCTTTTGATCAAATTAAATCAACAAAAGATATCATTACTTTTTAACAAGTAAACAGCTGAATAACATGAATCTTATTGAGACTTTTTCAGAATTTAAAGAATTGAAAAACATCGATCGTGCTACCATGATGAGTGTTTTGGAAGATGTATTTAGAAATCTTCTATTAAAGAACTATGGTACCGATGAAAATTTCGACATTATTATCAACCCGGACAAGGGTGACCTTGAAATCTGGAGAAACCGAGAAGTGGTTGAAGATGGAGAAGTAGAAGATGCTAATCTTCAGATCTCACTTACTGAAGCCAAGAAGATTGATGAAGATTATGAACTTGGAGAAGAAGTTACCGACGAGGTAAAGTTCCTTGATTTTGGTAGACGCTCTATCCTAACCTTACGTCAGAATCTATCGGCAAGAATTTTGGAACTTGAAAAGGATAACATTTTTAACAATTATAAAGACAGAATTGGCGAAATTGTAACTGGTGAAGTATACCAAATATGGAAAAAAGAAATTTTGATTTTGGATGATGAAGGAAATGAACTGATCCTTCCTAAAACAGAACAAATTCCTTCTGATTACTTCCGTAAAGGAGAATCAATCAGAGCAGTTGTAGTTCGTGTAGAAGTTAAGAACAACAGCCCGCTTATTATTATTTCAAGAACTTCTCCGGTATTCCTTGAGAGATTATTTGAGCTGGAAGTTCCAGAAATTTTTGATGGATTGATTACCATCAAGAAAATCGTTCGCATACCAGGTGAAAGAGCCAAAGTTGCTGTTGAATCGTATGATGAACGAATTGATCCTGTGGGAGCCTGTGTTGGTATGAAAGGTTCAAGAATTCATGGTATTGTTCGTGAATTAAGAAACGAAAATATCGATGTAATCAACTTCACTGCCAACAAGCAGCTTTATATTACCAGAGCTCTTAACCCTGCAAAAATATCTTCGATCCAAATTAACGAAGAAGATGCTCGTGCAAATGTTTATTTGAATCCTGAAGAAGTATCATTGGCCATTGGTAAAGGTGGTTTAAACATTAAACTGGCAAGCCAATTAACAGGATACGAGATTGATGTATATCGTGAAAAAACAGAGGAAGAAGCTGAGGAAGATGTAAATCTTTCAGAATTTACCGACGAAATCGAAGCTTGGGTTATCGATGAGTTAAAGAAAATTGGTTGTGATACCGCAAGAAGCGTATTAGAGCTTTCAGCTGAGGAACTAGAAAAAAGAACTGACCTTGAAATAGAGACTATTAACGAAATTTTAGATATTTTTAGATCCGAATTTGAATAATCGATTTATACAGGACAGTTGCTCACAAATTATTGAAAACGGCACATTTTAACAGTTAACTTCAAAATATGACAAAAGTCAATAAAAATATAAGACTTAGTAAACTAGCAAGAGAATTTAATGTTGGGATATCTACTATTGTCGATTTTCTGAATAAAAAAGGTATTGAGATTAATTCTAATCCTAATACAAAAGTTTCGGAAGATGCCTATGATATTCTAGCGAAAGAATATAGCTCTGATTTGAATCTTAAAAAAGAATCGGAGAAAGTAAATTTAAAAAGCACCCGAGAGAAAAAAGAAGCTGTATCTATTGAGGCGGAATCAGTAGAAGGTGCTAAAGAGGAAACTGTTGAAAAAATTGTAGAAGAAGCTCCGGCAAAAAATCCTGTTAAGGTTGTTGGTAAAATCGATTTGGACGCATTAAAACCAAAATCAAAACAAGAAAAAACAGAAAGCGAAATTCCTTCAAAATCTGAAGAGAAAGTTGTTTCTGCAGAAGCTTCTAAGGTTGAGGAAAAACCTCAACCCATTAAACACGAAGTAACTGAAAAACCATCAGCGCCGGCTAAGCCTGCAAAGGAAGATCAAACTGTTAAAATGGAAAGCCCTAAAAAAGAGGAACAAGCTCATACTGATAAGGAAGAGCCAAAAGTAGTAGGGAAAATTGATTTGGACTCATTGAACCAGAAAACAAGGCCTACTAAAAAAACAAGAGCGGAGAAAGAGGAAGAGAGAAAGGTCAAGAAAATGTCTGCTCCTCAGCCTCAACCTAAAGCACAACAACCAGGTAAACAAGAACCAGGTAAACAAGAATCGCATAAGACCGAAGCGCTGGAAAAACCTGCAGAAAAAGAAGAGATTTTTAAATCTGCTACAAAAAAACTTTCTGGTCCTACTGTTATCGGAAAAATCGAGTTACCAGTAGAAAAGAAACCTACTCCAAACAAAGAGAAACAAGGCAACCAGCAACGCAGAAAACGCAAAAGAATTAAAAAGGATAGCGAAAAAGTGAATGTTGGCAATCAGCAAGGTCAAGGCAGACAACAAGGTCAAGGCAGACAGCAAGGTCAAGGCAGACAGCAAGGTGGTCAGCAACAAGGTCAAGCCGGACAACAAGCCGGACAACAAGCCGGACAACAAGGTCAGGGGCAGAAAAGACAAGGTGGTCAGCAAGGCCAAAATGCACAAGCTAACAGATTTAAAAAACTAAAGAAGAAAAAAATAGTTAAGAAAGAGGTTAGCGATGAAGATGTACAAAAGCAAATAAAAGATACACTTGCAAGATTAACTTCGAAAGGTGGTAAGTCTAAAGGTTCGAAACACCGTCGTGAGAAGAGAGAGCAAGCAAGTGCTAAACAAGCTGAATTAGCTGAACAGGCAGCAGCAGAAAAGAATGTATTGAAGTTGACTGAGTTCGTTACTGTAAACGAATTGGCAACCATGATGGATGTGCCGGTAACCAACATTATTGCAACTTGTATGGGACTGGGCTTATTCGTATCAATCAACCAGAGATTGGATGCAGAAACCATTGCCATTGTTGCTGATGAATTTGGATACAACGCCGAATTCGTAAGTGTAGAACTTCAAGAATCAATAGAAGAAGAAGAGGACAAAGCAGAAGATTTGCTTGAACGCCCACCGATTGTAACAGTAATGGGTCACGTCGACCACGGTAAGACTTCTTTGTTGGACTACATACGTCATGCCAATGTAATTGCTGGTGAGGCTGGAGGTATTACCCAGCACATTGGTGCATACAATGTATCGTTGGATGACGGAAGAAAGATAACTTTCCTTGATACACCAGGTCACGAAGCCTTTACAGCGATGCGTGCTCGTGGTGCTCAAGTAACCGATATTGCAATCATTATTGTTGCAGCCGATGATAACGTGATGCCACAAACCATCGAGGCCATCAATCACGCAAGTGCGGCAGGTGTACCCATTGTATTTGCCATCAATAAAATTGATAAGCCGGGAGCTGACCCTGAAAGGATTAAAGGCGAATTGGCTAATATGAACTACTTGGTTGAAGACTGGGGTGGTAAATACCAATGTCAGGAAATTTCGGCTAAGAATGGAATCAATATCGAAGACTTACTGGAAAAAGTATTGCTTGAAGCTGAACTATTAGAAGCAAAAGCGAACCCTAATAAACGTGCAGTTGGTTCTGTAATCGAATCATCTCTTGATAAAGGTCGTGGTTACGTTACTACTTTATTGGTACAAGCTGGTACTTTGAAAGTAGGTGATGTGTTACTTGCAGGTAGCTACACGGGGCATGTAAAAGCCATGTTCAACGAACGGGGAAACAAGATAGATTCAGTTGGGCCATCTGAACCAGCATTGATTCTTGGTTTGAACGGTGCTCCTCAAGCAGGTGACAACTTTAACGTAATGGAAAGTGAGAAAGAAGCCCGTGGTATAGCTAACAAGCGTGAACAGCTTCAGCGTGAGCAAGGTCTTCGTACTCAAAAACACATTACTCTTGATGAAATTGGTCGCCGTATTGCTATCGGAAACTTCCAGGAATTAAACGTGATTGTAAAAGGTGATGTGGATGGATCTATCGAGGCACTTTCCGACTCATTGATCAAGCTATCTACTGAAGAGATTCAGGTAAATGTAATTCACAAAGCCGTTGGTCAGATTTCGGAATCGGATGTAATGCTTGCAACAGCATCTAATGCAATTATTGTAGGTTTCCAAGTACGTCCATCGGTAGGTGCACGTAGATTGGCTGAGAAAGAAGAAATCGACATCCGTCTGTACTCTATTATCTACGATGCAATTGAAGAGTTGAAATCAGCAATGGAAGGTATGCTGTCTCCTGAAATCAAGGAAGAGATTGTGGCTACTGTTGAAGTTCTTGAAACCTTCAAAATTTCCAAAGTTGGTACAATTGCCGGATGTATTGTTCGTGAAGGTAAAATCAAGCGTAGCTCTCAAATCCGCTTAATCCGTGATGGTATTGTAATCTACACAGGTGAACTTGGTTCGTTGAAACGATTCAAAGATGATGCGAAGGAAGTTGTGAAAGGATACGAGTGTGGGTTAAATATCGACAAATACAACGATATCAAAGTTGGTGATATGGTAGAAGCATTTGAAGAAACAGAAGTGAAAAAGAAATTGTAATACACAAACTCTAATATATTTGAAAAGCAGTCCAAACAGGCTGCTTTTTTTATCAATACCCCTAATAACTTGAAGAATGGGAAGTTAAGACCTGAGGGCTCATTCAAGATGAAGCTCTCCATAGCAAAACCTTGATGCCCTCTATCTTTGCAATTGTTAGGCATGAATAAGAGTATAAATAACGTGAGCTCGACGTAAAATTCTATCCACAGAAAGTTATATTTGCGATAGATTTGCATTAAAAATTTGGAAAGAATAGCGGGCTATTCTACTCAAAATCAGATCAAACTGTGAACGAATTTTAAGTCGAACTCACGTTAAATATCAATCATTATAATCCGTAATTGGCATTATGCCAGTAGAGATTTGAGCTACAAACAAAAAAACCCTCACACCGGTAGTGCGAGGGTTTCATAATATTTTCAGAATAACTTATAATAATTCTTTGTAAGCTTCAGCAGTAAGTAATTCTTCAAGCTCGTCTTCAGCATCCAATTTAATTTTAACAATCCAACCTTCGCCATAAGGATCCGAGTTGATTAGATCCGGAGCATCTTCCAACTTCTCGTTGAACTCCAAAACTTCACCACCAATAGGCATAAACAAGTCAGAAACTGTTTTTACAGCTTCGATTGTTCCAAATACTTCTTCCTTATCTAATTCTTCGCCTTCAGTTTCAACTTCAACAAAAACAATGTCTCCTAGTTCTCCTTGAGCGAAATCAGTAACACCAATAAAAGCTTTCTCACCTTCTACACGAACCCATTCGTGATCTTTTGTGTACTTTAAATTTTCTGGTACATTCATGATAGTATGTTGTTTTAAAAGAGGTTTATAAACAGACCCAAATTTACAGTTTTTTTTCAATAATAAAATAGTAATTGTGGAAATGTAGTAATGCGTTAATGCGATGTTTTTATGAAGTTTTAGCTCTCAAAAAAATTGATCCCGCTACTTGTTTTGCTCCTTCTCATTAGACAACAATCAAAACAAATTGACTAACTTAATTTGCCAGTGTAAACCTAACACTTGCACCGAATTCTGTTGTTGTAGTTGGATAAGAAAGTGATATATATGGCGTATTAACAATTCTATCATAATACAAACGCAAGTTAAAACGGTTACTTAAGACATAGTCTGCACTAAACTTTAATGTTACCACCTTTTGTCCCGAGGTTAATTGATCTACCTCATCAACAATTTTACGGATGATGGTACTATTTTTTCTAACTGATAAATCGGCACGTAAATTCAGATCAGAATTGTATTTCTTTTGGCGTGAACCCGAACCAACAATCATTCCAAAATTATCAAAGCGATATCCCATTCCAAAAATCATTTCATCCGATGCGACTTCGGTAAGCTGCGTATTCGAAAGGCTCAATATTAAATTTCGTGTACGCTTGATTTCAAAACTAGTTGAGAAATTGTTCTTCCAAATCATATCCACATTAATCAAAGGATTAAATTGTTCATTAATCGATATCGAATTGACATCGTACAAGTTGTAAAAATTACCAGTAATCTTATTTATTTCAAGAAATCCATCTTCATCCACCTCTGCAAATAAATTGCTTGTATAGGAACCAACATTATAAGATGATGTGTATCTATGATTCAAGTTAATGGATCTGAAATAACGCCTTATAAATGGAATTTTAGACAAGCCTTCGAAGGACACGCCCCAGTTTGGTTTCATTTTAGCAATTCCCGGAAACAATTTATTGAATCCACTCCCTACATTTCCATATGCTTTAAGGAAAGCAGGAACCAAAACTTCCTGAGAAGTTGCAGTAAACCCATTGTAATATCCTGTTCCTTCATCATTAGCATTCATAATTTCTTCGTCCTGATAAGATGTACCATAACGTTGCTGAGCTAATCTTAATGATTCAGCTTTGCGATTTTCCAAAAATTTGTTGAAATACTCCGACGAATAATTACCAGTATTACCAATGGCAAAAAATGCTGATTTTAAACTTAAGAAACTCATGCTAAAGTTTCCTGATTTAACAAGGTTCTCATTGTCAAACCCACCATCTTCATTATTGTAAATATAGTATTCACTTCGGTTTCTTGAATAGTTACGATTGGCATTTAAATCTATTTTTAGCCCCTTAACAGGTTCAATGGTACTTCGAATGGATAAGTTCTGAGTATGACTCATCACATAAGGGTCATTCATTGTTGGATCGGTTGTAATCCAACCTTTTTCTGCTGCCTTGCGTGCAAAGTTGATATCCTGGCCACCCGTTAAAAATCTGAATCCCGGAGCTTTGCTACCATTGAATGATTCTCCACCAAAGTAATTGGTTTGTGGCAAATATCCCGGTAAAGTGGTTGAGTTGATTTCAGAATAATTGATACTTATATTTCTCACGCTCATCAATGTCCTCAAAAAATTCTCACCAATTACAGTAAGTACATTATCCCTTTCGCTAAGCTTACCTGTAACCCGAACTCTTACATCTTTCACATTACGCGATGCTGTTATTTTTGCACGATTGCCTGTAACCGGTTTTACTTTTATTTTTATTTCTTTTCCTTGCTTATCGTATGCTTTAATGGCTATATCCTCGGTCATTAGCTTGTGATAAATGGAAAGGGGCTCGCCTGCTTTTAATTCGTCCACTCCTCCCTCATAATTGACCTTCTTATAAGATTTTGTTTTTTTCTTATACTTTCGGTTTGAATTATATTTCCTGTTTATTTTCTTCAATATGCCAAGTTTGTTATACAAACTCACCATTTTTAGCTGACCATTCAACTGAATGTTATTTGAGTTACGTATGGTATTTCCCAACACAATTGTATCGGCCGTAATTGCACCTGCATTCCAATCGTAAGAACCAGAATAACGTGCATTTAAAGATGTCCAATTGAACAATGGAATTTTATTAATTGGCACATTATAAGTAACATTAAACTTATGGTGATACTTAATATTTCTCCCCCCATCCATAATGTTATTCCAGATCGAATCTTTCCAAACATCATAAGCTTCCCTATCTCTGTGCTTATCTACTAATCCTTCTGGCTCATCGATACGAGAAGTGTTGGTAGCAGAGAAATCGAACTTTAATCCTTTGGTAAGATTGTATTTCAAATCGTAATATCTATACCAAATAAAGTCCTTGTCATATGATGGATCAATTTTTAATCTTGGTTCATTAATATTTCGTTTTTGAATTTCACGATAGTAACGCTGAATATCTGATCTAAAAGACAGCTGTGTAGGCAAATAATAGAAATTGAATTGCTTTAACAATCTAAAAGTCGGTTTTTGAAATGCTTTTACTTTTTTGAACGGCTCTACAAGTTTAGGACGTTCGGTATAATTGTAACTAAGTACCCCTCTATAATTTTTTTCTACATCACGCACTGTATTCACATCACGAGAATAGGTTTCGTTAAAAGAATAAGTTAATGCCAGATTAGAAACATCCAATAGCTTTGATTTTCCTTCTTTTTTTTCAATTCTAACATTGGTTAAATTGAAACTTTTTCGCTTTGTATATTCTTGCGACATATGTTTGATCGAATCTCTTTCCGCTTTAGAATCCGCATTGTCCAAAGCAACATCTAAAGGAATATCCGGATCCAAGGGATTGTATTCCGGACTTACCGTTTCCTCAGATATTGCATAATACATTGGAATTCTAACTCCTGATTTTTCGGGGAAGAACTTCCCTAACTCCAAACTTGCTGATAAATCATACTGGAAAATATCTGTATTATAACGTTCATTTACCCCATCTTCAATCCCACCAAAACCGGATGTTATTTGACTTCCTGCCCAGGTTACAGTACCCAAATCCGCCAACTTTGTTGTTACTCTTAAATTTGCAGCCCAACCACCGTCCTCATCAAAATCGGTTAAGCGCAATTCATTCATCCATACTTCTACCGACTTTGGTAAATTATCATCAATTCCTGTAAGGTCTTCCAATGGATTTTTTATTCCAATCATTATGGTACGAATATTGGCCAAATTGGGGTTACCTTTTATTCGAAGCCTATGACCTTCCTTAATTGGATCATTATCATTTGAAATATCATTTACATTAACTTCATAAACAGTCAAATAATCAACTGTAGATCCCACAGCTCTCATGGCATCATTCCGCAACTGCTTAATGGTTTGGAACAATCTTAATTTAAAATCAAATCTATTTTCATCAGGCCAAACCGCTAACCTATCATTTTCATTTTCCCCATTGTATAATCCCGGAGGAGTTAATTTTAATGGGATTTCATATTCGTAATAGTTATCCTGATAATCCGACCCTAAGCGAATAAAGGCCGTCAATTCATTATTGTTTAATGGCAACCCATCAATCTCTTCGGCATGAACATCCATTTTAAGTTTACCGTACTTGCGAACATCCATATTCAAAGTTTTGTAAGCTCCTTTTCCTTTGCCATTTTCCAGGTCAGTAACTTTTAATAAAATTGCCTGTTCATTCAATTGGATTAATTGTGGGTTACTTGGGTCAACTACCCTATCAATACCAGGAGGTAAAACATAGTTAACTGGTTCTTTTGATGCATTTTCTTCAATATTAATTGCATTTATATCAAATCTTGCATCCGAAACATCAGCATCATTCTCATCTTCGTTTAGTGCTTGTTCATATTTTCTCCAATCATCGCGCACCAAGTCAAGTGTTGCAAATCGAAGGATAACATCTTCATCAAAATTTTTCATGAACATTCTCATAAATCGAATAGAAGTAAAATCTGATATGTTACCCAATTGCTGTTCGAACTCATTCACAGGAATTTTAAATTGATACCAATTCACAGTTCCCTCTGTTCCATTAGCCAAATCTACATTACTTGTAATTTTATCGGTAATAAAATTATTACCAATTTCCATCTCCGAAGGCGTTAAATGCACTCGGTATTGATAATATGCTTCGGTTTCATTCAAAGTATTATCATGATTGATATCCTCAACATCAGGTAAAGTTGTAGCCGATGTTGGATAAGATTCGGATGATAATTCAGAGGTTGGTGAGTTACCTTCAGGCCCATTAAACCTTTTATATCGTTCTAACACACCAAGCTCATCTGCATCGTAATCGCTGCCCCTGAAATAATGATAATCATCACTCGATGGGTCGTTAATTGCATTCACATATGCCCCTGAACCTACTCCTAAATTAGCCGATAAGCCAATGGCCTGAATATAATCATCAAAATAGGTCAACTCATCATCAGTACTTAAACCATCCAAACCAACATCCTGATATCTTCTAGACTCCGTATTGTTATCGAAAGCATTCACCAAGGATTGAACCAGTGGAACACGTCCCCAAACAGTTGTATCAACTAATGTCACATCCTCATCAGTTGGCAATCCATTTTCGAATGATTTTCTTGAATCTCGAAGAATATCCTCTGATACATTACCAAGATTAAAATACAGATCTCCTCCTTTATGATCCTGATCATACACAAAAGGATCCATCATCCAAAATTCAATGTATGCAATATTTGCTGCTTCAAAATCATTTGTTTCTATCCTTCTCATGATCCCTCCCCATCTACTTTCGGGAACTTCAAGTGTACCATCTGGATTCATCCCCTGAGAAATTCCAGCACGACCATCTACATCGTAGTTATATGGTCCTTTTTCATCAGGGTAATAGGCAAGGTTTAATACCGAAATATTTGTAGGAACACCTGAGGCTCTTTCCTTATTGGGCCAGATTTCCTCTTCAAATATTTCACGAACAAAGTGATTTGATTGCTGTTCCTTATCGCCCTTAATATGCCCTGGAGTAGCAGAATTATTGCGCAAAAACAAAGGATCAATTACATACCAAGCCAGTTTTGCACGGTTAAAACCGTAGGCTAAATCCTCATTTAAATTCCCTTCGGGGAAAAGTTCATCATTGTTTTGCGGAGTACTGGCTAAAACCCATGAACTTAAACTCTTCATGTCAATTGAAGTTTCAGTTCCTTCAAAATCATCGATATAAGCTGTCCCCGAATTACCAATGCCATTATTATGGCCTGGCATTAATTGAGCAAACTCACCTTCAACAGAAATTTTCGAAGGTTCTTTGGTTTCGATAAATGGCAATTTATCAATCATCCTGGTTAAGAACATCGATTCAGTTTGGTAGCTACCATTAAAACCCCATATGGTATTTGCAATCGGTTCATCACCAATATTCACTTTCTGTGTTAAGGGCTGTTCTGACAAATGCATTACCGTTGCGCCCAAATTAAAATCATCATTAACCTGATAATCCATCTGAACACCCAGAAGTGTTTTGGTTTGAATATTAAATAATGAATTGTTCTCAGATTCGATACTAATCGGAGTATTCGCTTCCAATAAACTTTGGTTGATGATCTTCACACGCCCCAAAGTATAATCAACTGTATAATCAATATTCTCAACCAATTCTCTACCTCCAGCCTTTACTCGAACAGATCCAGGTTGAACATTTAGAGCATTTAAGGAAATTTCGGAACTTTTTGATGATTTATAGCTACCCTTTAAAGAAAACTTATTCTTCTCGGCAATCTGCTGAGCTTCGTTCTGTGTTAACTGATACAATTCCTCAAAAACATATCGTTTGGCAATCTGTTCACTACCAATTTGTTCCTTTAAGTAGGAACCAAATGGCTCGATTGCTGGAAATATAATTCGGCCGTTATTACTGTTAATGGTCACCCCTTCGATAAAATCAAACATTCCATCGGCACCTGGATCCAATTGAGAGTTTAATGCATCCAGATTTAATAGTTTAAGCAGAATTTCATTTTTTTCTTGATTAGCTCCGTCTTGCTGCACTTGAATATAGTTTATCTTTGAACCAGCCTGATCATCCTGATACAGGATATTTAAAACAAAATCATCTTGGTTTACCTGGAATGCTCCAATGTTATAAATGTTTTTCATCATCAAAGTCCAGGTAGGCATTTTAGGACTCAGATTGGTTCCTTTTAAAAGTTTCATTACCAAGGATTGAGGTGCACTAACTCCATCAGAGGTAAATTCACCCACCCTGTGCACTTCGCCTCGGTAAGTATACTCATAAGCCACTGCAAGCACTTCATCAGCATTCAATGACTGATTTAAGGAGATATAACCCAATTTTTCGTTTACCGTATATTCAGAATCTGATAGCTTACGTGCATTTTCAATTTTCTCATAATCATTACCACTAACAAAGCCAGGAGCCAAAGGAGATAAGGTTCCTGTCACCTGATTGATATCCCGGATGCCAGAATAGTTATTGGTCATTTGATCGTAAACATCATTCCGATTATTGTCCGGCAGATTTCCCGGATCTGTTTGCGAAAACAAGTCTGTATTAAAAATATTTCCGGCACTTTCTCCAATATCTACAAAGGCTACTATATTTCTTGAATCCTGAAAATTAGACGTTTTATTGGTTACCCATATCTCTACTTTATTAATTGAAACTGCAGAATTAATAACTGGTAAATTACGAAGAGCTTCATCGTAATGATCATAGAAATATTTGGAAAGGAAAAAATGTCGATTGGCCTCATATTGATCTACGGATAGTTCAAACTCATTCTTCTGAGCTCCATTTTCCATCTCTATAACCGATGTTTCCCCTTTTTGTTGCGAAAATACCGATGTTATCGATAGTTTTCCAAATTGCATTTGCGTTTTTACACCAAATAAATTCTGTCCGCCAGTAATCAGAGTATTGGAAATTGGCATAGAAACATTACCTGCCTCTACTTTTTTAATAATTTCATCTTCATCTCCAGTATATTCCAAACGCATTTGGTTTTCAAAATCGAAAGTAGCTTCGGTGTTGTAATTCACATCCATCTTCAACTTTTCACCTACAGTACCTGTAACGTTCATCTGTATTTTTTCATCGAAATCGAAACTAGTCGTTTTTCTTAAATTTTCAGGTAATGTTGGGTTCTCAACTTTAGTTGTGTTAATGCCAAATGTAAGCTCGGCGGATCCTTGAGGTTTTATTTTAATCGTATTGCTTCCAAATATCTTATCAATAAACTGTCCACCAAAATTAATATCAGGCACCAACTCATTGGTTCCTCCAACACCTTCGTTTCGACTTCTTTGCATCCAGTAATCACGAATCGTATTTTCTGCAACAAACTGCTCATATTCTCTTGCAGCCATTGCAGTAGCACGACGATAATTCATATTACCAATGGTTTTTACCAGAATATAATTACCCGTTTCCGCATCGTATCTAATTGTAGTTTGAATATTCTTCGGATCTTTTAAATACAGAGGTGATTTTTGCTTAGATCCAAACTCAACATTGTCATTCTCATCGTCGAAGGGATATGGTAGGGAATCATTTTTTGCATTCGGATTATCTTTAATAAATGGAGATCTTGGGTTGATGATCCTTTGATTTTTATTCCTTGAACGTAGAGTAGTAGTATCCTGTTGTTGAATTTCTCCAAATTGTAAATCAATCCTATGTGCAAGAGCATTAGCAAATTGATTTCCCTTTAATACAAAACAAAATATAACAATACAGAGACTTAGTGTATATTTAGATAGTTTTTTCAATTAAGCTTATTTTCCTTAAGGTTAGAAAAGCAATTACGTTCTTCGTTTACAATTGTTTCAGTGCTAATTTTATTATTTCTTCAACACTTGATGATGGATGAGCATTATATATTTTATCAACTACCTTATAAGCTGCATTTTTCGCAAAACCTAGCATCACTAAAGCTGATAACGCTTCTTCTTTGTTGGTATTGTCTTGAGGAAGCGATATTTCCAGAATTTCGGATTCTTTTCCAAGCTTATCTTTTAGTTCAATGATAATTCTTTGAGCTGATTTGGCACCTATTCCTTTTACTCCTTGCAAAGTTTTTACATTATTAGATAAAATAGCAGTTTGAATTTCAACAGGGTTTAATGATGATAGCATTACTCTTGCTGTGTTAACTCCTACTCCTGAAACTGAAATTAAATGACGGAAAATCTCTCTCTCTCCATGATCAATAAATCCATAAAGAATATGTGCATCTTCACGCACTACCTGATGCAGTAGCAATTGGACAGATTTATGACCTGATAAGTGTGTATATGTATTTAATGAGATATGAATAAAATATCCAATCCCATTGTTTTCTATAATAGCGGAAGTTGGTGTTAAATCAGTGAGTTCACCTTTAATGTACTCAAACATAAATTATGAATTAGATTAATCTGGAATTTTAGGATTTTAAAATATGCAAATTTATGCAATTTTAATAATGAAATATTGGCTTTTAACAAAAAAAGAAAGAGCGATTAACATTTAACCGCTCCTATTATCATTTTGTTAAGAATTTATTGCGTGTTTTTCACATTTTCGGCAGGTTTAAGCGGATTCTTATTTATCTGCTTATAAATGCTTCTGTTTTTGAAAACATCCAATGCCAAATAAAGAGCTTCTCGGAACGAGCTTTCTGAGGCTACTTTTGTTCCAGCAATGGAATAGGCTGTTCCATGAGCTGGTGAAGTTCTTATGCCTGAAAGGCCTGCTGTAAAATTCACACCCGAATCGAAAGCCAAAGCTTTAAAAGGTGCTAAGCCTTGATCGTGGTACATGGCTAAAATAGCATCAAATTTTGTGTAGTCATCCGAACCAAAGAAACCATCAGCCGAAAAAGGTCCCAAAGCCATTATGCTCTTTTCGCGTGCTTCGTTCAATGAAGGTATAAGAATATCCTGCTCTTCAGTTCCAATCAAACCATCATCTCCTGCATGAGGGTTCAAACTTAAAACAGCGATCTTAGGACATTGTATTCCAAAATCCTTTATCAATGACATGTTTAAGATTTCAAGTTTTTCCAGAATAGCTTCTTTGGTAATTTTTTCGGGTACTTTTGAAATTGGAACATGCCCTGCAACTACTCCCACTCTAAGTTTGTTACTTACCAAAAGCATTAATGATTTTCCCGATTCTAATTTAGCTTCAAGATACTCTGTATGTCCGGGAAACTCAAAATCTTTCGATTGGATATTTTTCTTATTAATTGGAGCAGTTAATAAAACATCAATAGCTCCTTTCTTCAAATCAGAAACAGCTGATTCCAAAGCCTGAAAAGCAGATACTCCCGCAGCATTGGTAGACTTTCCTAATTCAACTTTTATATTTTCGTCGACACAATTGATAATATTTGCTCGTTTAGGATGAGCTTCATGAGCCTCCTTTATATTATTCAAACTAAAATTATCGATATTTAATGCTTTCCGATGATAAGCTGCAACCTTTGGGGATCCGTATATAATTGGAGTACAAAGCTCAAACAATCTATTATCCATTAGCGTTTTAATAATTACTTCGTAACCTATTCCATTAATATCACCGTGAGTTATTCCGACCTTTATTCTGGTATTCTTCATAAGTTTAAGGTATTTAGTTTAGTGCGAAACGATTGTACAAAACAAAATTAATTCACTCCAAACAGAATTTAGAACCTATCAGTTCTTTTTGGCAAGATATTGCAATTCAAATATTAGCTTTACTTGCGTCTACAAAAATAGAAAGAATCCTTTAATCCCTGCTATCTTTTCAACTATTCCTTATGACTGATAGTTTTTAACAAAATCGTATATTAGACGAACACCAACTCCTGTACCTCCTTTCCCTCGATAGCTGTCGGATGCTCCTAAAAAAGCTGGCCCGGCTATATCGATGTGAACCCAAGGATAATCAGTAAAATGCTCAAGAAACTTACCTGCAGTAATAGCACCTCCATCACGACCCCCTATATTTTTCAAATCAGCAATATCTGATTTTATTAAGTCTCCATATTCCTCCCAAAATGGAAATTCAACTAATCGCTCATACGTCATATCCCCGGATCTTTTCAATTGCGACATTTTAGTTTCACTCTGTTCGTTCCCCATAGCCACCAAACCATATTTTCCAATTGCAACGGCTGCTGCCCCAGTAAGTGTCGCTAAATCAACAACAAATTCCGGATTATACTGTTTCGCATAACTCAAAGCATCTGCAAGAATCAGTCGTCCTTCAGCATCTGTATTTAAAACCTCCACATACATACCATTATACATTTTAATAATATCGCCAGGAACATAAGCGTTGCCCCCTGGTCGATTATCAGTTGCAGGTATTAAGCCAATTACATGCACGGGAAGTTTAGCTTTAGCGATTGCATACAATGCTCCTACTACGGATGCAGCTCCACCCATATCCGACTTCATTAAATCCATGCTATCTTTCGTAGGTTTTAAACTTAACCCTCCTGTATCATACACAATTCCCTTACCAACAAAGATTAATGGCTTTGTATTTTTTGCATTTTCAGGCTTCCACTCTAAAATCGAAAAAGTAGGTTCATCTATACTTCCCTTATTCACAGCTAAAAGTCCACCCATCTTCAGACTTTGAATCTTAGCTTTTTCAAAAACTTCAACACAAAAACCAGATTCTACAGCCAAGTTCTTAATTTCAACACCCAACTGTTGGGCTGTAAGATAACTTAACGGTTCATTTACCAAATTTCGAGCATGTTTTACACCTTCACATACTGCTTGTAGTTCTTCAATATTGTTAGAGTCCAAAACTTCACTTTGAACCTGTATCTCCTTTAAGTGATGCTGAACCTTAACCGAATCCTTTAGGTATTTTATAAACTGATAATTACTTAATGACAATCCTTCTAACAATGGTAAAACCATCTCCTTTTTTAGAGTTAAATCCACCACCACAAGTTCAGCTATTTTGCTCTCTTGAACTTTGCTATGCAAAGAACTACCTGTAATTCTCATTTTTTCATAATCCTTATGATTAGGTTCGTCATTCGAATTTACATGCACAAACACCTTTCTCCCATATTGATTGATCTCTATTAACGAATCCTCATTTTTAATTTGATCAGTAATAAATAGAAGTTCCATTTCGCTTAAGGGAAGGCTTTTGTAATTATATTTGTTGGTCAGGTAGACTACATTTTTTGAATCTACTGAAGTATTTGCAGTAAGTAAACTGATTTTCATTTGAGTATATTTTTTTAATTTATCCACTTGTTAAAACATACATGTCCAGACTAAAGTAAAAGTAGTAAAAATCTTTTCGTGGCTTCAAATCTTCAAAAAGAAAAACCGTAGCTTTTTACCACGGTTTAATTTGTTTATTTTTTTCCATTTGCCAGATGGAAGTCGCAAGATGAAAATAATCATTATCGAGTGTATAATAATTATTTTAATTTCGCTCGTTTCATTCTATAATTTTACGTTAGAATCGCGTTTTTAATCTGAATTCTCTTTAAAGTAATTTCGAATTAGAACTTTTTTTAGTTCCCTCAGAATTACTAGTTCTGCCAATAAATCTGATTTGGGAACATCAGGATATTGAGCTTCTGCATTCATCAATTGCTTTTCGCTTAAATCAATTTGATACAGCAATAAAATCAGCCTGTGGTAATCGCGATCCAGAAGCCATACTAAATGCTCTTTTAATTGTAAAAAAAGTTCATCATAAGCATAATCAAAATTTCCCGAAAACTGCACCTCTAAGCCAAACTGAGCAAAGTCCTTCTCAATCTGTGCAACAACCTGTCGTATAATTTCTTCACGACCACGATAAGGCTCTATGCTTAAATTGGTAAAATCGGGTAAACTCATTGATTATTTATTCAAATTTTCGTGGGAGTACATAATCGCTTCCAACTCCCTTAACATCTCACGCTTATTGTTATTTGGGTAGTATACATAGGAATCCATACAAATTACTCTATTGTTCTTTTCATCAAGATAGGTAATACTTACAAATGGACCTCCCATAAAGTCATTTTCTACTTTCCAAAGGCCACGTGTTTCAATAGCATAGTTACCATTAAAATCAAATTGTCGAGACAAAATCGGATAAAGGCTTTCTGTGCCCATATAACTTCCATCTGTTGGACCCGGCACATACTTTTTTAATAAATCATTTCTTCTTTTAATGATTTTATCTTTTGAGAACATATCTTCCGAAAGATATTCATATGAATAAATAAACATTCCTTGACTCGTTGTTGGCGTTTCATTACTTATCCAAAGAAAATCTGCTTCGTCTTTATTGATTTTATAACCTGCTGGAAAGGAAAGAGTAAACTGATATTTTGATTTTACTTTCTCAAAAATTTCCTGAACAACACTTCTTTTAAATGTTTTAATCTTTCTATTTCTTTCTCCAAGCAGAAAGTAAGCAACAATTTTATTCCTATTCTTCAATAATAACTGAATCATTGCCTGATTGTCCTTTGCTTCTAATTTCATAAAAGATTGGGTCTTTGCATAAAGCTCATCTTTTACTGCAAGATTATTCTTTTCAATTTCGGCAGATACCCTAAGATCTAAAATACTCCGATGCGTTTTAAACATACTGCCAAATCCGTTATGTGAAAGATGTATAATATCCATAACTGGCTCTTCCTGCGGTAAACCCAATTGTGTATCGTTAAGAATAGACTTTAAAGTATCACCAACAGCACTCTCCCAAAGCGCATCGTTAATCAAAACCAAAACTTCACCGGAACCACCAGTAACTACAGGCCTTAAGCCTTTTGTAGTCTTCTTACATGACGCTGCAATTAGAATAACAAATGCACAAAGAAGTGTTATATTTATAATTCTTTTCATAATTAGATGTTTATTTGGAATTCAATTATTATTCGTACTGAACTATTTTTAAAATCATACCTGGTTCAACCGCATTTGAATGAATCATGTTATTTACCTCGACCAAATCCTTTACAGATTCAACTTGAAATCTACTAGCAATAGATTGTAAACTATCACCATCCTGCACTTCGTAAAGCAAAAATTTACTCTTTTTTAAAAGTGAATCTCTTTCAGGTCTTTGCTTTATATTCTCGGATGGTTCTACCCAAATTTTCAAACGTTGACCAATATAAATATCTTGATCTTTCATGTTATTCCACTCCATAATATTGTATGTGGTACATGAATAATTCATAGCGATTTTATGAAAATATTCCCCTGCTTTGACTTCGTGATATATCGGAAATTTTCCTTTTATTGAAGATAGCTCCTTTTGCAGTTCCAGATACTTTTTAGGTTGCTCTTTCATTTTCATTGCATAAATCTCATCTTCATGATCAATATACAAACCTATTTTCTCAACAGGAATAACAATTTCAGCTGGAAGTTCTCCAACAGGAATAACATCATGCTTGTAAATTGGATTTAGTATTCGAATTTCTTCCAATGGAACATCGATTACAGTTGCAAGATATTTAAAACCTAGTCTTTTCTTAACTTTAACCGCTGAAACTCTAAAGTAAGGATATTGATTAGGTTTAGATATAATATTATGCTCCCTACTATAATTCATGATATAGGTTGCAGCAATAAAAATTGGGACGTAATTTCTTGTTTGTTCTGGCAGGTAAGAAGCGATCTCCCAAAAATCTGTTTTGCCTCCCGATCGCTGAATTGCTTCACGCACTACCCCAGGGCCACCATTATAAGCAGCTATTGCCAATTGCCAATCCCCAAAGATTCTGTGCAAATACTGTAAATATTTACATGCTGCCTCGGTAGATTTTTCAGGATCCATTCTTTCATCTACATAGGATGTAACCCTTAAATCAAACATTTTACACGAATTGTACATGAACTGCCATAGTCCCACAGCACCTGATCGTGATTTTGCCTTGGGATCCAGTGCTGATTCTATAACTGAAAGATATTTTAATTCTAAAGGCAAATTATACTTATCCAAACACTCTTCGAAAATTGGAAAATACAATTCGGATCGCTCAATAATTCTACTCGTTTTTTCACGATGACGAACGGCATAAGCTTCTATAAAACGACGTACAACAGGTTTGTAATCTAATTTTATTGGAGTTTGATTATCCAAGAGTTGTATTCTTCTTTTGTAAACTTCATCCGCAAACACAGGAATATAGTTTGCATCTAATAATTTATTCTCGGGAAGCTCTTCTTTGAGAATTTCATCTGTAAAATACATTAACCTTTGACTAACTTCTTCTTCATTCTCAGGTTTATCTTTTTGCAAAATATGAAATAAAGATTGAGCAGCAGCAGAACTCCCTAAAGAAGAAATTAACAAAAGAAATATGAAATTCTTCATGCAATCGAGCGGTTTAGATTTTTTCCAAATTCGAATTGAAAATAATTAATTTAAAGCTAGCATCCAAGTGAATTCACAAATTTTAAACTAGCTTCTTAGTTTGTTTGATTTTTATCAGAAAAATGAAAAAAGGCAGGTAAAAAAACCTGCCTTATATTAGTTTTCTGTCGAATCCTTTTCTTGATTATTATCTTTGTCTTGATCTGTAGCTTTTTTAAACTCTTTTACTCCTTGTCCTAATCCCTTCATTAGCTCAGGAATTTTTTTTCCACCAAAAAGAAGTAAGATGACAAAAACAATTATTACAATTTGCCAAGGACCAATCATTCCCGCTATTACAAAAAGGTTCATATCTGTTGATTTTTAGTATTAACAGTGCTAATATAGCACTTTAAAGTAATAATTACCAATTGGATACCCATTTCACCACATCGTTGGCATTTGCAAATATCAGCAAGCCGAATAGCAATATCATACCCGTTACCTGTGCATATTCCATGAACTTATCTCCAGGTTTTCTTCCTGTTATCATTTCATACATTAAAAATAAAACGTGACCTCCATCAAGAGCAGGAATAGGCAAAATATTCATAATTGCAAGAATAATAGAAAGGAATGCTGTAAGTTCCCAGAAAGCGTGCCAATCCCAAACCGACGGGAAGATACTTCCGATTGTCCCGAAACCACCAATGGATTTATACCCTTTAATATCTTTATCAAATATTAACCCGAACTGCTTTAGGTAATCATTTAATTTCTTAAATCCTTTTGCTATGCCAGCAGGAACAGCCTCTGCAAAACTATATTCAATCGCTTTGTATTCGAATCCACTTAGATCTAACAACGGTCGAAAACCAATTAAGCCCTTTTCTGTTGTAGTTAATTTTAATTTCACTTCCCGATTATCCCTTGAAATCAGAACTTCAATCTCTTTACCTGATTGCGTTTCCAAGTACTCCTTATATTCATCAAAGTATGTAAAGCTAACACCATTTACATTTCTAATCTCATCTCCCTTCTTTAACCCGACAGATTTAGCTGGCGAATTTTTGGCAACTTTCCCAACTTTCATTGGATGGAATGGATAACGCAAGCTAATGCTGGGCTCTACTCCAAATTTCTTACTACTACGTTCGATTAATGCCGGAATATAACTTGATGGAACCGAAACATCCATATTTGCTCCATCACGAATTACTTGAATCGTGTTGGGACGATTTAAAATAATTTCAGGCATTATCTGAGAGAATCTATCTACTTTTTTATTATCCAAAGCAATGATAATATCACCATCTTTTAAGCCAATACTCTCCGTTAATGAATCACATACAATTCCGTATTTAGCATTTTCAGCTGGAAGATATTGCTCACCCCAATAAAATAATACTACTGTGTAAATCACAAAGGCTAAAACGAAATTCACTAAAACACCCCCAACCATTATTAATAGTCTTTGCCAAGCCGGTTTAGACCTAAATTCATATGATTTTGGAGGCAAGGCCATCTGTTCTTTATCCATTGATTCATCAATCATTCCGGAAATTTTTACATATCCACCCAACGGAATCCACCCAATACCATATTCTGTTTCTCCCTTCTTAAATTTTACCAGTGAGAATCCTGGATTGAAGAACATATAAAACTTCTCAACCCTTGTCTTGAACAATTTTGCAAAAACGAAATGCCCTAACTCGTGTAATACCACAAGAATAGACAGACTCAATAAAAACTGTCCTATTTTAACTAATACATCCATTCAAATTTCAAATTTTAATTAATGAATTGTCTTACTTCTTACAATTCCTAAAAGCTGCCTAAGGTAATTATTTTTTATAACATAGACTGTGCAAATTTCCTAGCTTCTGAATCAGACAAAACATAGTCTTCATAACAAGGCTTAGGTATAAAACTTGCCCTATTCATTACCTCCTCAATTATATCACTCATCTTTAGGAATCCAACTTTATCTTTTAAAAAAGCATCAACCACAATTTCGTTGGCAGCATTAATAATACAAGGTAAATTTCCTCCCTTGTTCATGGCTTCATAAGCAAGAGCTAGATTTCTAAAATTCTTGGTATCAGCAGGAGCAAAATTTAATTCAGGATAATCCAAAAAACTAAAACGAGGAAAAACCGTTTTCAATCTTTTTGGATAAGTAAGTGCAAACTGAATTGGCAATTTCATATCCGGCAAACCCATCTGTGCTTTCATCGAGCCATCTTGAAACTGAACGATAGAATGAACAATTGACTGATGATGCACAATCACATCAACCTGATCGGGACGAAGATCAAATAACCATTTGGCTTCGATTGCCTCAAAGCCCTTATTCATCATACTTGCCGAATCGATTGTTATTTTAGCTCCCATATCCCAGTTAGGATGCTTTAATGCCTGTTTTGCATTTACCTTTTCAAGAAATCTCTTGTCCTTTCCTCTAAATGGCCCACCCGAAGCGGTTAGGTATATTTTTTCGATGGGATTATCAAACTCGCCCAATAAACACTGAAAGATTGCCGAGTGTTCAGAATCTACAGGATAAATACTGACGCCATACTCTAAGGCTAATTTTTGAATGATATCCCCTGCAACCACCAAGGTTTCCTTATTAGCCAAAGCAATATTTTTTCTGGCTTTAATGGCATTAATCGTTGGCAACAAACCCGAATATCCAACCATTGCTGTTACAACAATGTCGATGGCTCCCATTTGCACAACCTGTGCAATTGCATCTTGTCCTGAATAAATTTTTATAGGCTCACTTTTTAATGCCTCAACCAATTGTGGGTATTTTTCTTCGCAGCCAATAACAACAACATCCGGCTTAAACTTCTTAGCTTGTTCTATTAGTAGTTCCACCTGATTATTTGCTGTTAGTACATCCACAACAAATTCCTCCGGATTTGCCTCTACTACTTCTAAAGTTTGGGTTCCGATCGAACCCGTTGATCCGAGAATAGCAATATGCTTACTCATTAATAATTCGAGTTTTGTTTTTAAAATTTTATATAGTCTTCGGGGTTTAAAGGCCGACCGTTGTGCCACAACTCAAAATGTAAATGAGGACCAGAAGTCAATTCGCCTGAATTTCCTAAAAGAGCAATAGCTTCTCCTGCTTTTACTTGTTCGCCAGCTTTTTTAAGTAACTCTGAATTGTGTTTGTATACAGATAGCAAATTATTGGAATGTTGAATCTGAATAACATACCCAGTATTTAATGTCCACTCTGCAAAAATAACAGTACCATCTAAAACCGAGGATATCCGTTCATTAACTCCTCCTACAATATCAGTACCATAATGTTGAGACTTACTGTCGAATTGATTGGAAACCATTCCCTTAATTGGGGCAAAGAAGTGTGTATTCGATAATCCTCTCGATTTTGGAGAATCCTCAAGAGTTAAATTGTATTTTTCATCTTCCTCATGATCCAAACGAAACAAAGAATCTGATTCGGTACGCTCAAAGCTTAAATTTTTATACTTAGGATCAACTATCGAATCAGAAGCACTTTGAACTACATTGTCAAAATCCCTTCCTTCAACTATATTTCTAATCCCAACAAAAAAACGGTCGCGTTTTTCCAATTCAAGAATCAACGAATCAACCAAAATATCGTTATTCTCGATATTTCTTCTCATTTCTCCATCAGGATAGCCCGGAATATACTCTCGCAAAGGTGTAAATGCAATTAAAAGGATAACCAAAACAATTAAAACAACTGAAAAAACACCTGTTACTGTAAAAACATTTAATCGTGATAATCGAATGGATAACACCTCATCAAAAGTGGCCTCATTGGAAATGGTCAACCTATATTTATTCTTTAGTTTTTCAATCAAAGGGGTATTCTCATTTGAACTACTCATACCGATAGTATCTAAAATATTTACGCAAAGGTAACAGAAATCAATGAAATTGCATGTTTGAAATCTGGTGGAATAAAAAAGACCATTTCAAATGTTATTTTGAAACGGTCTCTTGCTCATAGTAGCGGGGGCCAGACTCGAACTGACGACCTTTGGGTTATGAGCCCAACGAGCTACCAACTGCTCCACCCCGCAATATAATTTTAGATACTTTTTGTCTTAATTCATTTGCCTTTTGGCGAAAAAATAATCTTTGACTAATCAAAGCTTAATCCTAGTAGCGGGGGCCAGACTCGAACTGACGACCTTTGGGTTATGAGCCCAACGAGCTACCAACTGCTCCACCCCGCAATATATCTTAAGACTTATCTCTTTCGTTTTGCGGTTGCAAAGATAAGAGCCTTTTATTCTAAAACAAAATTTTCGTAATAATTTTTTAACAAACCCAGACAGAATGATTCCTTTAAAATCATTTATATCTGTCAATCAACAAGATAAAACACAAAAAATTTATCCATTTTGAACAACTTCCTTAATCTCGAGATATGCTTCTTCTAATAAGTTCATTTTTTCGAACAAAAACTGGTAATATTCTTCCCAATTTTCCTTATTGTAAACCGAAGCTCTTTTCATTTGAAAATAAATTACACTAACTTCCTTAAATCCTTCGATAAAGTAATTCTTGTCCCAAACAATTTCCTCACCGCAGATTTCCTGAACAACAGGTTTGAATTTAAGAAACCTATCAAAAACAGAATGCCTTTTTACAGCTGACTTACTATCAATTTGCAACATTACAAAAGCGCCTTTATTATTTAAATCAAATTTTAATTGAGCTTCATTAATCTGAGTCCCTTTTAAAACCCAGGAAGTCATTTTACGACCTTTATTCTTTGAGTATTCTTTAAATCCTTCCCAAAATTGAATTCGATATGCTCTTTTTTCTTCTCTCGTATACATCAGCAAGCCTATTTTCTTAACAAAACTAATGCTTCTTTTCTTTACTTCTACCAGCATTATTAAAACCACCCTGAAAAATGCCTGATTATAAGAATAAAAATAATCCTATATTTAACTATTCTTGAAAATATTGATTTTAATGAGATTATCCATTGTATATAATTCCTTTTTAACCTTGTTTATCCTGATTTCTTTTAGCTTTTCTGGATCTTCGCAAGATAAATCAGAAACCGATAGCTTGGTGGTTTCCTCCTATTTAGAAGGCCCACATATAAAGTATAATAGCAAAAATCGAATTGAAGTTTTTTATATCCAACACGATAGCATAAAGAATGTAACCAAGAAGATCTCAAAATCTTTACGATACAAGAATGACACCCTAACATTTAAAGGCTTTGCTGGCTCTGATACCGCCACTTATATCATTCCTAAATATATCAGACCGCAATCAGGTATTTACAAAAAGGCTGATAAAATAATTGTGTTTGGAGATATACATGGAGAATTTAATGCCTTAAAAGGTTTACTGCGCTACAACAAGGTTATTGATGAAAAGAACAAATGGATTTTTGGCAATGGCCATATTGTTTTTACGGGTGATGTTTTTGATAGGGGAGCTAAAGTAAGTGAATGTCTCTGGTTAATCTTTCAACTAGAAATTCAGGCCAAAAAAGCAGGGGGGAGAGTTCATTACATCATTGGAAATCATGAAATGATGGTATTATTAAATGATGATAGATATGTGAATAATACATACAAGCATACCGCCAGACACCTCAAATGGCATTATTCTAACTTTTTTAATAAATCCACAGTTCTTGGAGAATGGTTAAGATCCAAAAATACTATAATGAAGATAGGGGATCAACTTTTTGTCCACGGTGGCATTTCTCCTCAATTTTTAGAGAAAAAATTGAAAATCGATGATGTAAATGTGAAAATGCGTTATCATTTAAACAATTATACACAACTTAAGGATACAGCATTAGTCGATTTATTCTTATATTCATGCAGTCCTTTATGGTATAGAGGATATTTATCAAGAACACCTAATTACGATAAAATTTCCATTACCGAGGTAATAAAAACTCTTGCTTTTTATGAAGCAACAGTAATAATATTTGGGCACACACCGGTTTCGAGAGTATACCCGTTTTACTCTTTTAAATTAATAGCAATGGATGTTCCCATTGGTGATCCCAATTTCATTGACCAAGCCCTATTGATTGAGAATCAAAAATATTATCGGATATTTGCTCACAAAGAGAAAGAACGATTAAGATAAAGTTGAAATAAAATGGAACTACTCACCAATCTAATAAGTACCATAGATGTACCAAGTACTGTTATCATTTCAAATAATTTGGTAGAACTTCTGTTAAGATATTTATTAAACCTTTTGGTAACAGTTTTTGTTGTGAACTATGTGTATTTTAAGGCAACAGGAAAAAGAACTTATGTTTTTACTTATATCATGATAAGTACCACAGTTTTTTTCCTTTGTTTTCTATTAGGAAACATTGATTTACAGCTTGGTTTTGCACTTGGTCTTTTCGCAATATTCGGTATTATACGATACCGTACAGATACTATACCTATTCGTGAAATGACCTACCTGTTTTTGGTAATTACCATTTCAATAATTAATGCATTAGCAAGAAGAGATGTAAGTTATAGTGAAATCCTTCTAACCAATACTACTTTCATGCTAACCACTTGGGTTATGGAAAGAGTTTGGATGCGAAGGCATATGGCTCGCAGGACAATCATCTACGATCGAATGGATTTAATTCATCCGGATAAACACGATTTACTAAGACAAGATATAAAAGAAAGAACAGGGCTTGTAATTACAAGATTTAAGATTGGTCAAATTGATTTAGCCAAAAACAGTATCAGATTGACGATTTTTTACAAAGACGCACCTGGTAATAATGTACTTACCGATGCAGAATTAAGCGATAAAGGCATGGAGTGAGAAATGACTTAAACCAACAA
Organism: Marinifilum sp.; assembly: GCF_965230805.1. Lineage (NCBI taxonomy): Bacteria > Pseudomonadati > Bacteroidota > Bacteroidia > Marinilabiliales > Marinifilaceae > Marinifilum > Marinifilum sp. The sequence goes on from NZ_OZ246019.1 coordinate 1,850,599, forward strand.
TCCCACTGCACAATGAATTCATATATCCAAAAAATCTTTATTTTATTTTTCCTGATCCTTATAAGTACAACTCGTACTCTTGGAAAATCTCAGGAAAATCCGAATGTTGATACCATATATCGCTCTCCCAATTTATTCGAATCAGACACTTTAATTCAACTTTCTATCACAACAGATCTAAGGTCATTGGTAAGAGATGTTGGTAAGAAAAACAAATACTACCGTGCACGCTTGTCGTATTATCTCAGCGATTCTATTGTCTCCATGATTGTGCAAATAAAAACACGAGGTAACTTTAGAAAAGATCGAGGCATTTGTGCTTTTCCTCCAATGAGAATCAAATTCAATAAGGTAGAATCCAGCTATACCCTCTTCCATAATCAAGGAAAATTAAAAATGGTAACTCATTGCCAAAATAAAAATGAGAAATACCAACAAATGCTAATCCAGGAATATCTTATTTATAAAGCATACAACTTATTTACTCCTGAAAGTTTTAATGTTCGACTGGCCGAGATTACCTATAAAGACAGTAAAAACCAAATGGGGCCTTTCAAAAAATATGCCTTTTTTATCGAAGATTTAGAGGATATGGCTAATCGAAACGGTAAAATCCCCCGTTATGAGAAAAAAATTCATCCGGATCATACTCTTATTGGTAAGGTAACCAAACTTGCTATTTTTCAATATTTAGTAGGCAATACTGATTGGGGAGTTCCCACCCTTCACAACATCAAGCTAATAGCAAAAACGCCAACCTCAAGACCAATACCTGTACCCTATGATTTTGATTGGGCCAGTTTGGTAAATGCTCCTTATGCCATACCACACGAAAAGTTAAATATTAAGAGCATTCACGATAGGTTGTATAGAGGTTACAAAAGAACTGCCAAAGACCTGGAGTATATTTTTAGAGAGTTTAAAATGAAAAAAGAAGCACTCTATGATATATATATAAATAATCCGTATTTAAACGATAAAGAAAAAGAGCGTGTATTGAATTACTTCGATGAGTTTTACGAAATTATTGATAATCCCAAAAAAGTTAAAGCAGAGTTCATTAATAATTCCAGAACCATTAAGTATAAGAAATAAATTCCATCTCCTCCGAAATATTGATTTGAACTATATTTGCGAAAATCTAATTTTGATAAGTATGCTTGCCCCATTTTTACATGATAATACAATTGAAGCCGGATGCGACGAAGCTGGCCGTGGCTGTTTGGCAGGGCCTGTTTTTGCCGCTGCGGTAATTCTGCCTTCTGATTTCTCAAATGAGATGCTCAACGACTCCAAGAAAATCTCTGAGAAAAAAAGATATCAGCTTCGAACTGAAATAGAAAAAGAAGCTATTGCCTGTGCAGTTGGCATTGTCAATCATGCAGAAATCGATCTGATTAATATTCTGAATGCCTCTTTTCTTGCCATGCATCGAGCCATTGATCAATTGAAAATTAAACCCGAACATCTTCTGATTGATGGAAATAGATTTAATCCTTACAAGAATATCAAACATACCTGTGTAATTAAAGGGGACGGAAAATATTCCGCAATTGCCGCCGCATCTATCCTGGCGAAAACCTATCGAGATGATTTCATGTTGAAAATACACTCGGAATTTCCTAATTACCTTTGGAACAACAATAAAGGCTATCCTACAAAAAAACATCGATTAGCCATTAAAGAATTTGGCATAAGTCAATATCATCGAAAAAGTTTTGGGCTACTTCCTGATCAAATGGAATTAAAATTCTAACAAACGTATGATTAACAAGCCATTATAAGTATATTTTAACGAGAAAATCAAGCTGTTCATCTAATTTTCTTTCTATGAAAGAAAATTACTCTACTGACTTTGTGACAATTAAGACCTACACCTCGATCTGATATTTCTAATCAATCGGTAAATAATTCAGAATAATACTAACTTTGCCTGTCAACAAAATAATTTAACACAACAAACGCTCCGAGTTCTTAATCACTGTCAACAACTTGGATCATACTTAAAATTATTCAACTAAAATGAGGAATTTAAAATCATTAGTATTGGGATTAAGTCTTTTGCTTTGTTTCTCTAGTGTTAGAGCAGACGAAGGAATGTGGCTTTTATCTCTTTTAAAAAAGAACACTGCTGAAATGCAGGAAAAAGGCTTTAAAATTACAGCTGAAGACATCTATAAAGTAAACGAGTCTTGTATTAAAGATGCTATTGTGGGTTTAGGTAGGGAAGGAAGACCTTTCCGTCACTTCTGCACAGGAGAAATTATTTCCAACCAAGGTTTATTCTTAACCAATCATCATTGTGGATTTGGCGCCATTCAATCTCACTCAAGTCCGCAACATGATTACCTATCAGACGGATTCTGGGCTTACAATAAAAAAGAAGAATTATCAAATCCTGGAATTACTGCTTCTATCCTGGTAAGAATGGAAGATGTAACCAAAGAAGTTTTAAAAGACATTAAAGATGATATGTCGGAAGAGGATCGTTACAAAACAATTGAAAAAGTAGCAATATCTATCGAAAAAGATGCTGAAGAAGGAACTGACTACAAAGCCAGTGTAAAGAGTATGTTTAACAGCAACCAATACTTCTTATTTGTTTACGAAATATACAGAGATGTTCGTTTGGTTGGTGCTCCTCCACAATCGATGGGTAAATTTGGTGGAGATACTGATAACTGGATGTGGCCTCGTCATACCGCTGATTTCTCATTATTTCGTATCTACACAGATGCCAACGGGAAACCAGCTGCTTACTCAGAAAACAATGTTCCCTTGAAACCAAAGCATCACTTACCAATTTCTATTAAAGGAATTGAAGAAGGTGATTTTGCAATGATTATGGGATTCCCTGGAACTACAAATCGTTACCTTACCTCCTACGGTTTGGAAGAAACCATGAATATAACTAACAAGAATCGTTACGATATCCGTACTGTAAAATTGGAGATCATGATGAATGATATGTTAAAAGATCCTAAGGTAAGAATTCAATATTCGTCGAAACATGCAAGCAGTGCCAACTATTGGAAATACTCAAACGAGCAAAACAAAGCTCTGAAGAAGCTAAACACAATGGCTCACAAAAAAGAAATTGAAAAAGAATTCTTGAAATGGGCTAACAAAAAGAAAAAACGTGCTGCAAAGTATAGCGAAGCTCTTAACTTGATCAAAAAAGTTTTTGCAGAAAGAAAACATGCCGCCTATCAGGCTTCATACATTGGAGAAGCATTGGTAAATGGAGCTGAGGCTCCTGGTTTTGCTGCAAAAGCTGGAAGATTGTTGAATCTTTTGAAAGCTGAAAATCAGGATACTGAAGCAATTGAGAAAGCAATTAAAACAATAAAAGAAGCAGGTAAGGGTTTTTACAAAGACTACAATGCTCCAACCGATCAGAAACTAATGGCTGGTTTATTTGCTTTCTATGCCGATCGCATTGCAATGGAAAACCGCCCTTCCATATTCAAAACCATCGAAAAGGAATATGCTAATGATTTTAGCAAATTTGCCGAAAAAGCTTATGCAAACTCTGTATTTGCAACCGAAGCTAAATTCAACGAGTTCCTTGAAGCTCCTAAAGCTGAGGCATTAGAAAATGATATCCTATATAAAACAGGCATTTCAATTGAAAATGCTGGCTGGAAGGCATATCAGGCTACTCTTAAAGGTGCTAAAGAACTTGCAAAAGGAAAACGCTTATTTGTAGATGGTTTATTGCAAATCAACAAAAAGAAACTAATGGCTCCAGATGCCAATTCAACCCTTCGTTTAACCTACGGTAATGTAGGTGGTTATCAACCAAGGGATGGCGTATACTATTATCACTACACTACTTTAAAAGGTGTAATGGAAAAAGAAAATCCAACAAGTTATGAATTCAAGGTTCCTGCTAAACTAAAAGAGCTTTACGAAGCTAAGGATTACGGAATTTATGCCGATACAAATGGAAAACTACACACTTGCTTTCTAACAAACAATGATATTACCGGGGGTAACTCCGGTTCTCCAGTAATTAACGGAAACGGCGAATTAATCGGTACTGCTTTCGATGGAAACTCAGAAGCCATGTCGGGTGACATCGACTTCGAAGATAACCTTCAAAAATGTATCAATCTGGATGTACGCTACACTCTTTTCATTATCGATAAGTTTGCTGGTGCCCAAAACATTATTGATGAATTGACAATTGTGAAGTAATTCATTAATCACTATATAATACATAAAGGATGTCCGAAAAATCGAACATCCTTTTTTTATTAAAGTCTGGAACTGTCCAAAAGTCAAACAGTCGTAAGATTTTATGTGTTAAACAAGTTCTAAATGCTTTTCGATCTCTCTTTACAAATTCTCTTGGCGTTCTTTGTATAAAACCCTTTATATTTTTCTTACTTTTGAACTGGAAAATCTAAACATTACAAAATGTCAGCAAAAATCACCATGTTTACCGATGGTGCAGCAAGTGGAAATCCAGGTCCGGGAGGATATGGAGTTGTTTTAATTTCGGGAAATCATCGTAAGGATTTAAATCAAGGATACAAACTTACCACCAACAACCGAATGGAATTGCTGGCAGTTATTGTGGGACTGGAAGCACTTAAAAGTCCAGGTTGTGAGGTTACCATTTATTCCGATTCTAAATATGTTATTGACTCAGTAGAGAAAAAATGGGTATTCGGATGGGTAAAAAAGCGTTTCAAGGGAAAGAAAAATGCCGATTTATGGATGCGTTTTCTGGAAATATACAAGAAGCACAATGTAAAATTTGTATGGGTGAAAGGGCATGCCAATATTCCGGGAAACGAACGTGCAGATGATTTGGCTGTTTTGGCCTCACAAGCTCCAAATTTACTTGATGATTTGGGTTATCAACCTGAATAAATCACATTTCTTCACTTTTATTAAAATATAAGGGTGTTCACACTTAGGCTGTGAAAAGCAAAACACTTATAATGTAAGATCAGTAACACTCAGACTAATGCACTCTACGGTATTAGAACACCCTAGTCCAGGGCATTAGGCTACTGTGGTGTGTGATATTACAATACTGTACCATCCTGGAATCTTATCCTTTATTCTCCCTCTTTTACTCCAAAGAACTTTTCCAAAGATTTTTTAGTATCTCCACTTGATATTAAGATCAGGTAATTATTGGTTTGTACATTTGTCCCTTTTACAGGATTTTTAATAATTTTACCTCCTTGCACCAAACCAATTAGGATCGCATTAAAATCAAGCTTAAGCTTTAAGAATGCATCCATATAATCAGCTCCGGCAAACTTACATTCTTCTGTAATCAGATATTGTTGGATATCCGAATCCTCATCAGAAACACTGGTAGCTATCAAATCTTCGGTATAAGTGGCAACATGTGGTTCAAAAAGGTAAGAAGCAACCAATTTCGAAGCCACCTCATATTGAGCAATCACATGATCGATTCCAGCGTTTATGAAAGTTTCCTTCAAACTGGGATTTGAACAACGAACCACCACATTCGCCACTGGATATTGCTTTTTAAGGTTGATCACAAAAACCAAAGTTTCTGAATCATTATCAAAGTTTACAAAAACTCTCTTGGCTTTATCTACATTCACCTTTTGGTAAGCCTCAATATTAGAGAAATCAGCAAAAAGAGAAAAAACATCTTTCGATGAATAGAGATCTGAAATTAAATCCAAATCGGTTTTAGAATTGGTTACGATTGCAACTATTTGTCCTGCATGTATAATCTGATTCGCCACTTTTTGCGCAAATTCACTCCACCCAATTATCACATAATGATTCTCGAAATCGGTTCCCCAAAAACCACATTTTTTCTTTTCCATATACTGATTAAATCTTACCGTTATTTCACCAATTAAAAATCCTAATATTCCTAAACTGCCTATAATTACAAGCAAGCCTATAATTTTACCCGGCAGGGTTACCGGATAAAAATCGCCATAACCAACCGTGGTTAGGGTAACAATTGCATACCAAAATGCATCGCCAATAGTTTTAATATTCGATTCAGGTGATTGACTTTCGAACCATTGAATGGACAGAATTGCCAATACATACACTATAAATGCTGCCAGATATATAAGTTTTTTCCTCATATTCTATCTATCCAATTTTAACTACTTATTGGTTTGCATATTTCAATGCCTTCCCCATTCCAATTCACTTTTAAATCACTCTCTTCAATCACCTTTTTAAAATGTTCAGACTTACTTTGATTGCAAGAACTTAATTCAATGTATGTATATCCTTTATCTGGAAAAGTATGAATGGCCAAATGCGATTCGGCCAACATCCATAAAGCGGTATACCCCTGTACAGGAAAATGATGATCAGAGCAATTTAAAATTACAAAACCTACCTTTTCCAGATAATTTTGAAACCATACTTTAAGAAGCATTGGATCGCATTCTGTAATCCAAAACTTAAGGTTGTGTATTTTGGCTGCTAATATTTTTGATTTTTCTTTCATTAGTACAAATCCCAATTTCCTTTTAAATAATACTTATACAGCACTGGCTCATGAATACGATTCACCAATACAGTATCCTTTTCCCATGGGTAATAATCCTTTCCAAAGGAGGTAATCAAAGCCATTGCCTCGTTGTTGATCCAACGGGTAGAGATCTCAAAATCCAAACTTCTGAGATTTTTCTTTACATCGCCACTGGCTTGCTTCACGCCCAAACTCCAACCCCATTCGCCAAGTGTTATTACCTGATTGTGCATAGGAACGGTTTCAAAACCTGCACTTTTCATGGTTTCAACAATACACGAAAAAGCACGTGTGGCAAAGTACGGGCTACCTGCCTGAGTTACGACAACACCTCCTGGTCGCATGTGTCGATAACATTGTTTATAAAATTCATAGGAATATAATCTGCCCAACTCTACTGTGCGAGGGTCAGGAAGATCAAGAATGATAACATCATAGAAATCATCATTCTCTTGCATAAAGGTATATCCATCGACATTATTAATAACTACCTTTTCGTTGTGTAGCGAATTTTCGTTCAGTTTAGTTAAAACCGGATGAATTTTGCCCAGTTCTGTCATTGCCGGATCCAAATCAACCAAACTAATTTTTTCAACCTTTGAATACTTTAGAATTTCGCGCACCGCACAGCCATCGCCACCTCCAAGTACTAAAACATTTACAGGATTAGGGTGTAAACTCATTGCCGGGTGCACCAAAGGTTCATGATACATCACCTCATCGCGGGTACACAATTGCTGATTTCCATTCAGGTACAACCAGTAATCATTTTTCCATCGGGTAATTACAATGCGCTGATATTTGGTCTGCTCGGCATATACTACCTTATCATCATACTTTAACTGCTCTCCATAGCTAATAACTTTATCAGCAATGACTGTTCCTGAAATTAGAAACACTATAATAAAAGTACCTATCCCTGCTAAACTTCTTCGTTCACTAGTTTTAAAGAGATCCCATAAGAAAATCATTACGACAATAGAAACAGTGAAATTTACAAAGCCTAGAATAAATGGTGTATAAATTAAACCAAAGAATGGTAAACCGATAAACGCGAAAAATATTCCACCTAATAAACTTCCATAATAGTCATTCTCAAGAATATTGGATATATTAAATCGTAATTTTTCGTACTCATCATTTATTCGAATTACCAAAGGAATTTCCATTCCAATTAGTAAACCAACCAATATAGCCAAGGAGTAAATCAATATCCCGATTGCCTGAGTATAGGCTGATGCAGTATAAACAAGCAATGGTGCAAATGAAACCAGAATGGACAGTGTAAACTCCAAAAGCAAAAAGATCTTCAACAAGTTCTTTTCAAAAACCTTACTAAATCGAGCACCAAGTCCCATGGAAAACAACATCAATGAAATAGTCATCACCCATTGCAATGTTGAATCACCAATGAAATAAGTTGCCAATGTAGACAAGATATACTCTGCCACCACACCGGAAAAACCAGTAGCAAAAATTGCCGCTTTTAATAATGTTGATTTACTCTTAAACACAATCTTTCTAATTACAAATGACGAATTTCAAATTACGATTTACGCCATTCTTTATTAAGAATCTCATTTGGAATCACCCTAGTAATTCCGAATTCGTAATTTTTAAAGGCACCATGTAATCAATACCGATCCTCCTATGTATGCGAATGCTTCAACCAAAGCTGCACCAATATTTGGATGTTCTTGATTGATAATTTCATCAGTTAATTTTTCTCCTGGCAGTAAAATTTTATCCGTGATTAATCGCATTGCCGGAAGCAGAATTAAACCAACCAATAATTCGAAACCTGTTTCGGTGAAGGATGGTAACCAACCTTCAAAGTCTCCCACCAAACCAAATCGAATTAAATTTCCAATTGCTATAATTGCTCCGGCAAAACCGATACCTACAGCAACATTATCCTTTTCGATATGTTCGTGAATATTGTAAGGAGTAATCCAATTATAGAAACGTGTTGTTACAATTAAAGCCAGTTGACCAAAAGCCCAAAAAACTACTGCAGTTAAAATTCCGAATAGCATATCGCCACTTTCTCCTGAAACTGCACCAAAAATGATTAAACCAGAAGCAATGGAAACTGCTCCTTCAATAATTCCCGTTCCAGCATTCTGATCTTCAATAATTTCCTTACGGATAGAAAAATTACGAAGCATTAAAAAATCCGATAGGAAAATTGAACAGTTCAATAGTACGATAGCCAATAAACCGTAAACAGCAATATCGATAACATCGTTCACCAATCCGTTCGAAGGACCTACAATGGCACTACCAATAGCTAGTAACAAACCAATGTAGTATCCAACATGAGCAATTGCAAAAGCAAAATTATCTTTCTTCACCAACTCTTCTTTCACTTTAAACGACGGATGAAGGAGTTGATAAACAAATTTTCCGATCAGGAAAATAACAAAAGCCACGGTAATATAAACCACAGCATCATAAATGATATAAGAAATCTCTGACAATGAAATCATAATTTTAAGTCTATGAATTATACACCAATTTTATTTTCCAAATCCTCCACTTCGCGAACGTATTGTTCGACTCGACTTGTATCGTGAAGAGCTTCTGCTTGTTCTCTTGTTTACAGTACTCGAAGATTTTGAGCGAGTAGAGCTAAATCTGCTGGATTGATTGGAAGAGCGACTTACTTTGTTCCTTACGCGATCTTTAAAAGTATTTGGCTTGTTTGCCCAAGTACTCTTATTGCCCGATGTTGAAGAGGTAAAGCTTTTGGTACCATAAACCGGACTGCTACCACGTGGTCCGTAATAACCTCTAGAACCGCCATAGTATCCACCACGATTGTAATCGTCCCAATAAGATCGACGGTAAGTCATCATATTAAACATCGAAGACATAAAAGCATATTGCCCGTAAAATGCCCAAAACGAAGAACCTCCATGGTTTTCCCATCGACCATATTTTTCGTTTCCAACATAGTGGTTGTAACCAGCAGGAACTGCTTGCTTGGTAACTTTACCATCCTTTTTCGAAGCAATCTCCATTCCCATATCATTGATATGTTGCGAGAAAAATGCCTCATCAACCTTTTTCCAATCTGTCTTCTTTTCAAGTACAGTGTCTGGTTTTTGTATCAATATCTGGTATTGATGCTTGTAGTCATTTCCCGATTCGTTCGCATCCATATCAAATAAAATGATAGAAAAATTGGGCTCATCATTCAGTTGCTTGATCAAATCATCAACTGGCGATTTTCTCCATGTTTTTGCAACTTGAGAGCTTGATGATTGCTGGCGTGTAGAAGTAGAATCGCAGCTTCCACAGGTTTTCACAATAAAAAACAAAACGATAATCCCAAGTACAAGTTTTGCTGTGCTGTTCATAAAATCTGATTTTGAATTATAAATTAGGAGTTATGAATTAACGATCGCATTCATCCTCCATAATTCCTTTTTCTATTTTGGTAAGATATTAGAGATTTCGAATTCTTTGATTCGTTTTCCGGCAGAAGCCTCAAATTCCTGTTCATCCCATTGTTCGATACACACAATATACTCTCCCGATTCATCTTCGTAATCCCACGAAATGAATTCAACCCATTCATCACCTTTGGCTACATCATTATAGAATCCAGGTGATTCTTTGTCCATAAAAAATTTTCTACCATCGTACTCAAAAGAAGCCGGAGCCTTCTGTTTGCACAGTAAAGATTCATGAACCTCTTCGCCTAATTGACGAGTTTTTATTTTTTCTGAAACCGACAGATAAATTTCATCATCATCTTCAACAGACAAAAACAATGTTTTTGAACCATTATAAATCTTAAATTCCTGAGTGAAGAAATTGTCCCCCCAATCGTATTCAAAACAAGCCTGCACTTCCCATGATTCAAGATCATATTCAAAAACAAAACCAATATCCAGGTCGGTTACCCGGATATTGGTGCTGTCGTACGAGGGCTGTTTTTTCCTTTTAAAAAAATCAGATAATCCCATTTTTAATTTCGTTCAAATTTGTAAAAACAGCTATTCCTTATTCTTCATTTTTGCCTTTAAATCTTCCAAGGCATTCGAAGCTTTTACATTCGTTTCATTTAAAGTAGCGTCAATCTCATCATCCAAACTCTTGTTCTCAACAGAAATTTCTCCATAAGCTTCAGCCATTGCTTCTTGCTGTGCTACCTTATCCTTCATCTTTTCCAACATCGAAACGGTTCCTGAGCTATCAATTCCCGAAAGCTGTTTGTTGATTTTCTGTGTTGCAGAACTTACCCGAGCACGAGCTTTTAAAGTACGCAATTCATTTTCGTAACGCGAGATGGTTGATTTCAACTTCTTCACATTGGCATCAAGTTGGCTGATATTTTGATCGAATCGATTCACCTCTTCCTGAGCACGGGCAGCATTTGCAACAGCTTCTTCTTTTCTTGCCAAAGCTTCAGTTGCCAGACGTTCTGCTTCTGCAACATCTAAATCCCCTTTCTCGGCTTTCTGCAAAAGAAGAATCGCTTTTTGCTCATAATTCTGTCCCATCGACTTTTGTTCGTTCAATTCTCTTTTACTTCTAATTGCCAAGGCTTTTACTTCTGCCAAAGTTTGTAAGCTCTTATCCAAATCCTTTTTAAGATCTCTAATCCCTTGCTCAGTCATCTTGATAGGATCTTCTAATTTATCAATCGCTGCGTGAGCTTCTGCTTTACCCACATTGAATAATCTGCTAAAAATTCCCATATCTTATTCTTCTTTTAGTCGTTTACAATTTTGAAAATGCAATAATTTCCTCGGAGTACTCACTAAGCAACAATTCCAATGAATTTAAAGTAGCTTCCAATTCGTTCTGATCCAAATTCTCTAATTGAAGCGTATCACGGAACAATACCCTAGTTCCAGTTTCGTCAAGAGCAAAAGCACCATGCACTATTTCTCTGTTTTTTATTAGCAATGATTTAAAAATATCATCCTGATCATCACTAATTTCGAATAGTAATCCTTCTATAACAAGAATCGGATCCTCACAATCAACAACCAAATTTGCAATTCCGCCTTCAGGATTTTCAACTATAAATAGTTCTTCCGCTAAATCTTCCTGCACAATGTTGTATTCTAGGTTCAATAGGTAATCTTTTACCTTGTTAAAGTATGCACTCATTTTTATATCAGTTTTAAAATTGAATTAATTAAAATTAGAACAATTTATTGTCACCGGGAAATAATCCAGAATGGTATTTATTGCTTCTGAATTAAAATTATCATCCATGGCCTCCAAATGATAAAGTTGGATACCCATTTATTTCATTTGAGTTTGAAATTACAAAATACAAAGCGTTCAGAAGACATTTAATCGGGAGAATATTCAAAAAAATCGATAAATGAGAGTTTTTACATGTTTTTACCATTACTGCTCTAAATCCAAAACCATATAGTTTGTCTCTATCTCTGCATAGATAAAGAATAAGTCCATCTTACACATTGATATCCTGCCATTTAAACGCTATAAACATTTAAAGACTTCAAAATCTTTAAATTTCTAAGAGATCACCTTTTTATTCCATGCAGATATTTATATATTTAAGTTCATCAAACAATTAAACATTTGTATTTTTATTAACCGACTTGCCTAAATCTGTTCAAAATCAATTAAAACAATACCAGCAGAACTTTTGCAGGTCATTCCAAGCCTAACAAAAATTTTTATAGAATGAAGATTCACGAATATCAAGCAAAGGAAATTTTACGGTCGTTTGGCGTTCCAGTACCAGAAAGCAAAATTGCTTTTTCGGTAAAGGAAGCTGAAGAAGCTGCAGCCGAAATTGGTTTGCCCGTAGTAGTAAAAGCCCAAATTCATGCAGGTGGCAGAGGAAAAGGTGGTGGTGTTAAATTTGCACCTACTGCACAAGATGTAACTCGTTATGCAAACGACATTTTGGGAATGACATTGGTAACTCACCAAACTGGTCCAGAAGGAAAACTAGTAAAGAAAGTTCTTATTGAAGCAGCGTCGAATATTGATCGTGAGTTGTATGCAGGTATCGTTATGGATCGTGCTACTTCATCTGTAACTTTTATGGTATCTACCGAAGGTGGAATGGAAATTGAAAAAGTTGCTGAAGAAACTCCGGAAAAGATTGTAAAAGTAGTAGTTGATACCGCGGTTGGCCTACAATCATTCCAAGCAAGACAAATGGCATTTGCTCTTGATTTAACTGGAGATGCTTTTAAAAATGGTGTGAAGTTTCTAATGGCACTTTACAAAGCATACATGGGAACCGATGCCTCAATTTTTGAAATCAACCCGTTGGTTGTAACCAAAGAAGGAGATGTTATTGCACTTGATGCTAAAGCAAATTTCGATGAAAATGCTTTATATCGTCATAAAGATATTACTGCTCTTCGCGATTTGGATGAAGAAGAACCTTTAGAAATTGAAGCTGGAAGATCTGGTCTTAACTATATAAAACTAGAAGGGAATATTGGTTGTATGGTAAACGGAGCCGGTTTGGCAATGGGAACCATGGATATCATTAAACTTACCGGTGGCGAGCCTGCTAACTTCCTTGATGTAGGGGGTGGAGCATCAGCCGAAACAGTTGAAAAAGGCTTCAGAATTATTCTTTCGGATGAAAATGTGAAAGCAGTTCTTATTAATATTTTTGGAGGTATTGTTCGTTGCGATCGCGTAGCTAAAGGAGTTATCGAAGCAATTAAAAATATCGACACCAAAGTACCAATTGTGGTTCGTTTACAAGGAACCAATGCTGAAGAAGGTAAAAAGCTTCTTGAGGCATCAGGAATGAATATTATTGCAGCTACAGAATTAAAAGATGCAGCTGAAAAAGTAGTAGGAACTCTTAAAACAATTGAAGCGTAATGAGTGTATTAGTAGATAAAAATACCAAACTGGTGGTTCAGGGAATCACTGGTTCCGAAGGGGCTTTCCATACCCAACAAATGATTGAATATGGAACAAATGTAGTTGCAGGAGTAACTCCTGGTAAAGGAGGTCAACTATTTATGGATAAAATTCCAATTTACAACACCATGAAAGGTGCTGTTGAAAAAACTGGTGCTAATGCTTCTGTTATTTTCGTTCCACCTCCATTTGCAGGCGATGCAATTATGGAAGCTGCTGAAGCTGGTGTTGAATTGGTAATTTGTATTACCGAAGGAATTCCAACTTTTGATATGCTAAAAGTTCATGAGTTCCTTAAGAAATATCCAAAAACAACTTTAGTTGGTCCTAATTGCCCAGGTGTTATTACTCCGGGAGAAGCAAAAATTGGTATCATGCCAGGATTTATTCACAAACCAGGTACAATTGGTATTGTTTCTCGTTCTGGGACTTTAACTTACGAAGCAGTTCACCAATTAGGCGAAGCAGGATTCGGACAATCAACGGCAATTGGTATTGGTGGTGATCCAATTATTGGAACCAAGCACATCGACGCAGTAAAATTATTAAGCGAAGATCCTAAAACAGAAGCAATTGTATTAATTGGTGAAATTGGAGGATCGGATGAAGAAACTGCTGCAGCTTACATTGCCGAAAATGTTGATAAACCAGTTGTTGCATTTATTGCCGGTCAGACCGCCCCTCCGGGAAAAAGAATGGGACATGCTGGTGCTATTATTGCAGGTGGAAAAGGTACTGCCGAGGAAAAAATGAAAGCTCTGGCTGAAGCTGGAATTCATGTGGTTAAATCTCCTGCCGATATCGGTAAAAAGATGAAAGAAGTTTTGGGCTAAAAGCCAAACAAATAACGAAATGCCGATTCTTAAGATAAGAATCGGCATTTTTTATAACTCAAATAATTGTAGATATTCCCAAAGGTAAAATATTCTGTTTCTTCTTGCGCCTACCAACTCCTTTACCAATCCTACATTCTCAAACTCTTTTATAAGTTGATTAGCCGACTGAAAACTTAGTCCCAATTTTTCTTTTATCCCGTTAACCGATAAAAATGGTTTGGAATAGAATTCAGCTATCAATTGCTTTGCAGATTGGTGTCTTTTTTTGCCCATTTGCGTATCAATCAATCTTTCGTTTCTGTCGACCAAAACTTTCAAATTTCCGAGAATCTCTTTACTATAACGAGCCGATTCTTTGATTCCGGTCAAGAAAAAGCGTATCCATTGCTCAATATCATTTTTTGATCGTATTAAGTTTAAACGATGATAGTATTCCAAGCGATTGCGTTCAAAAAATACAGACAAACAAAATACTGGTTTGTGTACAAAGCTTAACTCCATCATCTCAAATAGTATCAGAGTACGAGCTGTTCGGCCATTGCCATCTAAAAAAGGTAGAATGTTCTCGAACTGATATAGAGATATAGCCATTTTAATTAATTGAGGCAATTCCAAAGATTCATTTCGCCAGAACTTTTTACCATCATTAATTAAAATTTTTAGTTCATGCTTATTAGGAGGTGTGTATTCAAAATCATCATCAAATCTGTTATCATTCGATCGATAATATGGTCGTATCTTTCCTCCATAATCTTCCATCTGAGGAAGATCGGAGCAAAGTATCTTATGTGCCTCTTTTACCAAACGAATTGACAATGGGAATCGTTTTAATTCCTTTACTCCCCATTTAATAGCTTCGATATGATTGGTGATTTCCTTTTGCTCGTAAATCCTTTTAAAGCTTTTTGAACTTTCAGTAACAAAAGCTTGGTGCAGGGTACATTTACTCCCTTCAATCATGTTAGAAGCAAGCGCTTCTTGGGCAACAAAAAGTGGGATGTATCTACTTATATTTGGAAAATACTTGGAAAATGCATTTAATTCTCCCAGTTCAAGCATTGCCTTCTCCAATAGAATATTGATCTGCTTGTCTTTCCATTCAAACGAACGATTAATAAGAGAAGGTGTAACACTTTTATAACCCTCCTTAAAGCTTTGGTAGGCATAATTACCTTGTGTTTTGTTATTCAAGTTTATACAATTTTAGTTGAATAAAGATATCTTATTCAAGATAAAAGTATTAAATTTTAATAAAACGCAACATATAAAATCAATTGCTTTTCCATATCTGCAAATACAAAAACTTCCATTTTGTTGATTATCTGAATATTATATAATCCCCAGTCTTAACTTAATAGTTTTAGTCTTGCTTGACAAAGAATTTGATTTATATTCCGATCGAATTTTAAAACATAAACTTATGATTAAAAGAATTTGTTTAGCCATAGCTGTTATTGCAATGTCATACAATTTAAAAGCAGAAGGCTTCGCAGTAAATCTACAAGGAAATAAACAAACAGGAATGGGACATGTTGGTACTGCTTTAAATTTTGATGCAAGCAGTATGCAATGGAATCCTGGAGCTTTAGCTACCCTAAGCAATAAATACAGTTTTTCTTTAGGAGCTTCTCTTACGCTAACAGAAACAGAATATACAGGACTAGGCGGAACTGAAAAAACCGATAATCCGGCAAGACCACCATTTTATTTTTATGGTGCAATAAAAGTAAACGACAATTTGGCTTTTGGATTAGGTGCTTACACTCCATTTGGAAATAAAGTTAAATGGGGAGATAAATGGTCTGGCCGTTATTTAATTCAAGATCTTAGCCTAAAAGCAATTTTTATACAACCAACTGTTTCTTATAAAGTTAATAATTGGTTGAGCATTGGTGCAGGTATGATGATTGTAAAGGGTGATGTTGAATTAAATAGAGCTGTACCTGTTATAAATCCGAATGATGGTAGTCTAGTTGGATCAGGAAAGGTTGGAATAACTGGAGATAAAATAGAGTATGGTTACAACCTTGGTATTTTTATTCAACCAAATGAAAAATTAAGCCTAGGTATATCGTATCGTTCAAAAGTTGAAATGTCTCTCAATCATTTAGATGCAAGTGCAGATTTTAGTTTCCCTTCGGAAATTCCTGCACCATTCCAAGCTGCTTTTCCTGACGGAAATGTAGCGGTAACACTTCCTTTACCATCCAGCTTTAACTTAGGATTTGCATACCAAATAAATAATAAATGGTTGATTTCGGCAGATGTTAACTTTATTGGATGGAGTGAGTACGAATCTCTGGCTTTTGATTTCGAAAATGATCCAACTGAAAGATTATCAACCCCTAGCGCAAGAAATTGGGACAATACAACAACTTGGAGATTTGGTGCCGGATATACTGCTAACGAAAAATTAGATCTATACGCAGGTTTATACTTTGATGAAACTCCAACGAATAAAATGTACTATTCTCCTGAAACACCTGGGGCTAACAAAGTGGGTGTTTCTGCAGGTTTTTCGTATAAACTAACAAATAAATTAAATCTTGATGCTTCGTTACTTTACAATGAAGGAAAGAAGGTTACAGCTGCTGAAACAAATGCTTCTACGCAACAAATTTACGGAGAACAAGGTTTTGCAGGAGAATATAAATACAGAGCTTGGTTGCCAGGTATTGGTATTACATACAATTTCTAAAATCATTTGAACTACAAATGACGAAAGCCTGATCGATGATCAGGCTTTTTTTATTTTTTACTGTACTGAATCAGCTAATTCACTACCCGCTTTAAACTTAATAACTTTTTTAGCTGGAATATTAATAGTACCTCCTTTAACATTACTTTGTTCTTTAACTGTCAACTTGAATTCTTTTAAGTTTTTCATTTTATATATTGTTCTTAATTAAACATCAATCAAATATATAAAAAAACATCATAATTTTATTCTATTCCATTTATTTCATACTTTCGCCATATTGCATTGCTTAAAACTGTATTTATGAAACTTTTTCTTTTTATTTCTAGTTTAATTATTTCACTGCAATCATATTCATTGGGATATATATATCAAGCTCCTGACAAACAAGAATCAAGTATTGATTCATTATTAAGTAGAGCTAAAGAATTAAGAGATTCATCATTCGATTCCAGTGTAGATATTGGAAGAAAAGCAATAGAATTAGCACATAAAACCAATAAAGCTGATGCTATAGCTTTTGCACATAAATCCCAAGGAACAACTTTTTTCTACCAAGGTTTATTTGATTCAGCTTATCTACACTATAATAAAGCAAAGCGAGAATTTGAATCGGTTAATGACAGTTTAAACATTGCCATTTTAAATTCGAATATTGGCGTTGTTTATAGAAGAACAAACAAATACGATAAAGCCCTGCAACAATATTTAAGAGCATTAAAAATATATGAAGCTTTAAAATATCCTAAAGGAGAAGCAGCCGCATATACCAACATTGGAGGTGTATATCAAACACTTAATAATTTAAAAAAGGCTCTAAAATTCTATTTAAAAGCAAAGAGCATTTATTCTCAAATTGGTGAAACATCAAGATATTCTCGTGTTCTAACTAATATCGGAGTAATTAAATTCGAGCAAGGTTTATATAATGAAGCATTAGAATATCAGCTTGAAGCATTAAAGTTGAATGAAAAGAATGGAATGTTACAACACAAGGCAATTATTCAACTAAATATTGGAGAATGTTATCAAGCATTACAAAAACCATTAAAAGCATTAGAGTATTACAATAAATGTGAAAAAATTAGATTAAAACTTAATGATATTTGGGGAATAGGAAAGTTATACATTAAAAAAGCCATTGTTTTACATGAACTAGAACAATCTCATAATGCGGAGGTTTATTTGCAAAAAGCAGAGGAATTTTGCACAAAACAAAACTTACAAGATGATTTAGCATCAACATACCATTTCTGTTCCAAACTTTTTGAAGACTTAAACAAACCAAAAGAGTCAATCTTTTACCTTAGGAAATATTATACTTTAAAAGATTCTCTTACTGAAACATTTAGGGATGATATGATAGCAGAACTTACTGCTAAGTTCGAATCCGAACAAAAAGAAAAAGAACTCGAACTACTACAACAGCGAACACAAATTCAAAACCTAGAATTAGGACAAAAGAATGCATGGATTATTGTATTGTTGGCTGTGATGATTCTTGGTGTTATTGCTATTTTGGTTTCACTTAGAATTAATCGATTAAGAGCCGATCATAAAATTATGGATTTGCGCCAAAAGGTTTTATTAACACAAATGAATCCACACTTCTTGTTTAATTCATTAACTGCTATTCAAAGTTTTATTCTAGACGAAAAGAATGAGGATGCCAATACATACCTGTCGAGCTTAGCAAGTTTGGTAAGAGGGATTTTGGAAAACTCGCGCGAGGAGTTTGTTTCATTGCGCACCGAATTAAGCACACTAGAAGACTATATTAGTATGCAAAAGCTTAGATTCGATAACGATATTGCTTATCAATTTGAAATTGACGCTACTTTAGACCAGAACGAAGTAATGGTACCACCAATGCTTGCACAGCCATTTATCGAAAATGCTTTAATTCATGGTCGATTAAGGGATAACCCGAAAGCATTAATCAATATCAAAGTAGCGAAAACCGAGGATGAAAAAGCAATTAAATTTAGTATTATCGACAATGGAATTGGTATTGAAGAGTCTAAAAAACAGCATAATCGTAAAACGCATAAATCATTAGCTACTTCAATTGCCTTAGATCGAGTAAAGATTTATAATTTTAAATCTTCCAAAAAAATGTATTTTGAAATTATGGATTTGAAAACTATTGACGAGAATAAAACAGGAACCATGGTTAGTTATTGCATTCCAATAATCAGATCTTTAAATTAAGAACTACACTTTGGTATGAATATCCCATTTTATTGAGAAATAATAAGGTCTCTGAGTTATTATTGCTAAAGCACAATAAAAACCCTCCACCTCCAGAGCCACATAACTTCAAATAGAATTTGTTAGAATCGAGTCCCGTTTTCCATAACTCTTTAAAGCCATTTGGGATTTTATCAGCAAAATGAATGTACTGAAAATTTGATAAAACTTGAATAGCTTGAAAAAATGAATTCATATTATTATTGGAAAAACTCTTGATACATTGGTTGGTGACAGGAACTAATTTCTCAGTAATTTGCTTCTTATACTCTAGGTTTTTACAATGATCTAGAAATGCAGTTACCAATGGCGCGGTATCCCCTTTCTGCTTGCTGTCGATTAAAATAATTACTACTTCTCTATTAAATTCATCAAACTGAGCATCAAGAACTCTAATCTCCTTCTCTTCTGAAACCAATATTGGTTTATTCAAATAAGAAATTAGTGGATCCAAACCTGAACTTCTCCCATGAAATCCTCCTTCCATCGAAGCCAAAGTGTTATTTAAGGTGAATAAATCAAGTTCTTCCTTCTGTCTGTTCATGCCATAAGCCATGTACAATGCTGCACACAAGGCTCCCGAACTACCTAAACCATACCCAATAGGAATGGATGAATCGAAATATAAACCCGCTTGAATGTCGTTTTCAAGTTTTGCCAAATCGAGAATAGGTTTAAAATAGTTGGAATTTGATTTTAGATATCCCAAATAAACTTGTAAGTGGTAATTTGAATTCCTGCTTACCGCATTTTTTTCTTTAGACTCAAAAACCAATCGTGCTTTAAACATATGGCATGGTACACTTAATGCCATTGAATCCATTAGAACTGAATATTCACCAAAAAGGAGAAGTTTTCCGTAAAACCAATTGTCGAATTTACCCAACATAAGCTCACATTATTTGTTTTGGACCTAAACCCGTTTCGTCCTTCAAGTATCTGCCATTTTCAAGTAGATGCTTTAATTCCTCGTCAACAAATTTGTTTACTACAGATAATTCATTTTTGGGAAACATTAAGTGAATGTTCGGACCTGCATCAAGGGTAAAACCAATTGGAGTTTTAGTGGTTTCTCTATAGTCTCGAATCAGTTCAATAGCCAGTAATGTATTTGGTTTTAATAGGGTAAACGATGGATTCGAATTCATCATCAATCCATGTAAACTTAATGCTTCGTTCTCCAGAACTTCAATAAAGCCATTCAGATCGCCACTACGCAAAATTCCAAGCATTCTTTCAAAATTATCATGAGCCTGATCATACCTTGCTTCTGCAAATGGATGATGTTTCATTAAAGAATGTCCAACTGTGCTTGATACCTTTTTCTTTTCTGAACTCACGATCAAAATAAAATCCTGATAATCCTTAAAAATCGGATGAACATATTTCGAAAAAGGAGTTGCATAATCACTCGAAGCCTTCGAGAATGCATTACTTTTTCCCCATGTAGCATAAGAACCATAAATGGAACGTGAAGCACTACCTGAACCCAAACGAGCAATATAGCTCGCTTTTTTAAGGAATTCATCCTTTTCGTACTTTTTGCCTGTAACTTGTTCCTGCATGCTACACAAACACATTGCTAATGAACTCATTGCAGATGCTGAACTTGCAATTCCCGTGGAGTGTGGAAAGGTATTCTCAGACTTAATATGAAAAGTATAATCATTGATAAATGAAAGCTCATCTTTTAATTCTTCCAAAAAGTTTTGAATTCTATTTTCAAAAGCCCCAACATTTTTGCCTTCAAATTCAAAAGTCAGCCATTCCTGATTTCTCTCGGTGAAAGACAAGCAAGTTCTGCTCACTGCATTTTTAAGGGTCATACTAACAGAAGGGTTGCATGGGTATTGCCTGCCCTTTTTTCCCCAATATTTTATCAAAGCAATATTTGAAGGGCTTTCCCAAGCCACAGTTCCTTTATTCATTAAATTGTATTTTTTTACTTAAAATGATCTCGTCCCACGAGAATATAGTGCTTAACCCTTTTTCCCAAAAATATCGATGAACTGCTTGTTTTTTCATCTCCGATCGAACCAGTACAAAATCACCTCCCCATGCACCCAGTGACTTTACCGAGCCCTTGAAATCGGGGAATCTTTCTGCTTTAATCGTATTGGAATTTAAAACCTCCGAAATAAATCTCTCATGTTCCGAAATCAATGCATCAAATTCAATGGTATTCTTCGATTGCAAGATTTTTTTACTCAGAAGTGAAATACTTGCGACCTGTATTTTTGTTACAGAGTTGCCATTTAAAAAAATCTTAACGCTTTCTTCGCTATTTTGCTTGTTTCCTAGATACACAAAGAAAAGTTGCTCCTTAAAATCAAGATCAAAGTTTACTGGATAAATCATAGGATGTGAACCATTTCTTCGAAACAGTATTGGCGAAGAATAATTTGCACAGGCTATGTCATAGCCCGATCCATTTGAAACCATTGCATGTAATTCATACGGATTCACCTCAGCCCATTGAGCAACATTATTAATAAGACTTGAGCTACTTCCTAATCCCCACTTCCTATCAAAATTGATTTCTGATTTTACAACCCATGAAAATTTTTCCAAAAAATTCGAATTTAACTGTTTCGCACAGTTTAGAAGAAAACAAACAAAATCTTTCTCAGATTCTCCTTTGCAATCTGCCTGTAAAACCTCTGCTAATGAAATAGAAAAATGTAGCCATTCCCGGGCTCGTTCAAATGCAACCCATTCCATCACATCAGAGTCCGATTCATAAACTTCCATGTATTGACCAAAGCGAAGTGGTATGGCTAATGACAGTGCACCATGAATAACTAAATACTCCCCGGTAATCAGAAATTTAGCATTCGAATAATATTTCTTAATGGGTGTCAATTTAGCGCAGCTTGGTTCTGATAGATTTAATAAATGATTCTACTTCGCTATATGATACAGTTTTATGCGCAAAGTACTCCAATGCCTGTTTCTTTTCTTCGTAATCCGCTTTTAAGGCATTCAGCAAATTGGATAAATGCATTTTCATATGCCCATATTGAATTCCTGTAGTTACCAAGGATCTTAGGGCACCAAAATTATTCGCCAATCCTGCCGTAGCAGTAATCATCATTAATTCTTTGGCCGATGGCTTACCCAAAAGTTCCAATCCAAATTTAGCCAAAGGATGCAAGCTGGTTAAGCCTCCAACAGTTCCCAAAGAAAGAGGAACAGTAAGTTTATATTTAAAGCGATTTCGTGAAATCATAGCCTGCGTAAGACTCTTGTAACTCCCTGTTTTAGATGCCCAAACATGACCATTGGCTTCGATGGCTCTAAAATCATTTCCAGTAGCAAGAGCCACTGCATCTATTCCATTAAAAATGCCTTTATTGTGGGTTGCTGCTCTAAACACATCGATCTCAGCAATTTTTGAAGCTTTCGCAAACTTCTCGGCAAAATCTTTTCCGCTCATACCAGGTTCAATATTATCTAGCTCCGAGATGTCACACTCCACCCACGACTCTACCAAACAATCGGGTGTATAGTTCGACAGAATTGACATGATAATTTCACATTCCCGCTCCTGCTCTTCGAGATCCTTATAATATTTAAAAAATTTCTTCATGGTTTGAGCCATTTGCTCCAAACAAGAATTAATAAAGTTAGCTCCCATAGAATCAACAGTATTAAACTCAACATGAATCTGATAGTAATATTCCATTTCTTCAGAAAGATCGACCAAGCGAATATTCTGTATGCCACCTCCTCGTTGTCGCATATTTCTGGTCAACTCTGCAGTCCCCCTATATAGCTCATACTTTAATTCAGGTAACAAATCCACCAAACGATCTTTTGTACCTTTCCAAAGAAAATGAACCTGCCCTGATTTCACAACAGAAACCACCCTTGCCTGAAAACCTCCGTGATTGGCCCAAAACTTTGCCGAACGAGATGCAGCAGCAATTACCGAACTTTCTTCAATTACCATAGGAATATGATACAGTTGCTCATTGATCAAGAAATTTGGTGCAACTCCAAAAGGCAAATAAAAATTTGAAAGGGTATTCTCACTAATCTCATCAAGCAGATCTTGTTGCTCCTTATCCTGTAGGCGAAAACTATCCAACTGCGATTTAATTTTGTCTGCATTTCCTGTTAATGCTTGGAGCTTTTCTTCTCTAGATAATTTTGAAAAACCTGATATAATTGATTTTCGCTTCATAAATCAAAATTTAATTCCTAATCAAAGGAAATATTCGTAAATAATAGAATACTTACAGATCCTAAATTACATTTTTTATTCATCGAACCAAAATCAGGAAAAAGAATTTTAACAATCCCATACTACTTATACCAGTATAATCATGTTAGTTTCATAATAAAATTAGATTATTTCAGCTTAAGGTAAGTTTTAGATATTTTTAAGCCTTCAATCTGAGTATAAAGATACTTTTGAAGATCTTCGTATGATTCCCGGGCATATTTTAACAATTCAGAAGCCTGTCCGTAAATTGCAGAAAGCTTACTCTTTTCCATTAAATAGAAGCCATCAATAAAACTCCGAATTCCACCTGAAATAATGATTTCCTCGCACTTTATGTCTTTGCTGTTCTCTACAATTTCGTTGGTCCAGTTCAACATTTGTTCCGCTGAGTGACCAATTTTAGCAAGAGGCTCAAAGAGCTGAACCTCGACTTCTGGATTTCTGAGCATCTCAATTTTAGCAAAATTGGTTCCTCCAAAAGCGGCAAATTCAATTGCCTGTAATGGTAATTTTAGAAGCTGTTCTATGCTATTTGGACCAAAACCTTGTCCTACCTCTTTTACAATGATCGGAAAATCAACATGATTCAAAAGCTCTTTAATCGATTTAATTGGCGATTGAAAGATTCTGTCTCCTTCGGGCTGAAGCCACTCTTGCATAGGATTTACATGAATAATCAGTCCGTCTGCCCGAAGTTTAACTACCAAATCAGAAACTTTTTGCAGTTCATTGCTATTAATCAG
The DNA here is from genome assembly GCF_965230805.1 of Marinifilum sp. Lineage (NCBI taxonomy): Bacteria > Pseudomonadati > Bacteroidota > Bacteroidia > Marinilabiliales > Marinifilaceae > Marinifilum > Marinifilum sp. The sequence goes on from NZ_OZ246019.1 coordinate 1,874,738, forward strand.
TTCTTCAAGCTGGCAAATGCCCAAGTTGGCATATAAAGGCAAATCTAAACCCATAATATGTCTCACATCAAAATCACGCAAATGCTTATCGCTATCTAAGAGAGATCGGCAAGAGCCCAATCCCATTCCCATACCAAATTCAGCACAAGCTCTAGCTAAGTTTGCATTTATTTTACTTGCCAATTTAGTTCCTCCTGTCATGCTCGAAACCCAAATTGGCGTTCTCATTTCCTTGCCTAAAAAAGTGAATGGTTTCAATTCTTTCTTAGGATGAGAATCGATAAATGGTTCGTAATAAAATCTACCATCAATCAAACTTTCCTCTGTTTGTGAACGAAAAGCCAAATCGATATGATCTTTTTTTCTATCGGTCATTTAAATATGGATATTTAATCCGGTCTCAACATCATTGATGCGAACCTGTAAAAGTAAAAATTCAAGTGTTCACTAATATAACACATTAATTTCAACTCGAACCCAAACCGTTAATCTCATTCACAAACTAATCTTGAATCATTCTTAATAAAAAAGCTTTAAACACACATCTTATGTGTTGATAATGAGCTACTTTAATGAAGCCTTGACAACTTGACATTTTTGGCACTAGGAACAAAAGTAAAGTTGCCATAATTTTACTTTTCGAAGTAAACAAATTTACAATTATGGAACTTGAAATTTGGCATTTATGGATGTTACTATCAATTGGATTATTTATTATTGAGATTATTACCTCTACATTTGCTTGCCTTTGCTTTGGAATTGGCTCGTTAAGTGCAGGAATTCTTGCCTATTCAGATTATTCTATATCTATTCAGCTTATTGTATTTGCTGCACTAGCAATTATTGGTATGTTGTTGCTTAAGCCTTATTTAAACAAAAAGCTGGTAAGCAGAACAGGAGTAAAAACAAAGATTGATAACAGTTTTATAGGTCATGAAGCCTATGTTGTTGAAGAAATCAACCCACGCAAAAACTGTGGAAAAGTAATCATTGCAGGTACAGGTAAAAAAGCAAAAACTGAATATGGAGAAACGATACCTGAAGGTTCTTTTGTTAAGATATTAGATTCTACGGATGCTGAGCTAACCGTTAAAGAAATATAAAGAACGAGTTATCGATACCATTATACCGTTTTCAAATCAAATCTTCTATTAGTAGATTTTAATAAACCAAAAACCAGACAAATAATCCCAATTGCACTTGAAACTATCTTGCAAATCCCTTTGCCTTTGACAATTATCAATACCAAAGCTTAATGAAATCTCATTTGAAAAAAGGCTTTCGATTTGCATAACAAACTTTTACACTACTTCAAGCATGCTTATCGAAATGCCAGGAAATTACATGCCGAATTAATTTAAGCAGCCGACAATTCTGATATGCTGCAGCATCTTGCAGATATCTCGGTCTTAGGTCAAGATAATCCTGATCCACATGTAAAAATAGCATAAAGACAAAGCTTCTCGATATTTCAGAGAAATTCGTGAAAACAATAAAGAAACAGAAGGAGCAAAAGGTCTAAAACCCTGTTTATGCTTGGTGCCAAAGACGATAGACAAGCTAAATAAGCACTGAGAGATATCATGATCCGATGTAAACCTCCCTAATGCATTCTAAGCATTGCTTTTGACAAGGGGATTATCCTTTTCTGATGGATGGTCATCTTTAGATAATAACAGATATTTACAAAAGTTCAATATGCATTAGAACATCTAATAATCCCCGTTTTATAATAAAACCAGCGGCAAACATCTACTTATCTTAATAAACTGTAGCTTTTAGTTTTTTCAATTGGCGATTCCAACTGCATAAGCCACCTTTTAAATGTGCAGTTTTATGAAATCCTATTTTTCGTAAATAATTTCTTACCTGTTTGCTTCTAAATCCCAGATGGCAAAATATAATGATATCCTTATCTTTTGGTAGCGTTGGAATCCTATTTTGGATATCACCCATAGGAATGTGAATGGAATTCTTGAGGCCTTGCTTTGCCAATTCATGTGGCTCACGAATGTCTATTAGCAAAATATCATCTCTTTTTTCCAGCTCCTCCATCAATTCAAGAGCAGTATAGCTGGTTTTAGGACCATTATTATTGGAAGTAAAAATATTCATACTTAAAAGTCTAATTTAATTGGGTTTAAAACTTTTTAAAGGCGGTAAACTCACACCACTATCAAATTTAGAGAAATTATACCAGTTTTGTTACGAAACGAGTCTTAAGTTGTTTTGAGGACCTTGAGTACAGATAAGGCAAAAAACGGCATATCAATAGCTACGGCGATATTTTTATAACAATTGCTGAATGCATAACTGGCATGATTGAGAGCACCACTAAGTTTTTTATTAATGTGCTCTTACAGCATGGGGTCTTGCGATAGCGCCCCAATTATTTAAAAAAGTTGCAGAGACATCCAATTTAGGCACCTCTATGGACAAAAGAATGTGATTGATTTCGTGGTAATACCAGTATTAAACAGACAAACTTAGCATAGCAGCGAAAGATCATTCTGCTTAGACTTATAAAGATCTATTTTAAAATTCATCCTTTAACATTTCTTCCACACAATGAAGTAATGTCATTTTTCCCTTGTAGGTATCGCAATTGGTCTGAAAGGCTACCGCAATTTTAAGATCAGGGAAATAAAGAAAAATCGAACGAAAGCCTGGTACAAATCCTGTGTGACCATAAGCTTTTCCATGCTTGGTTTTAAAAATAAAGCTTCCCATTCCGTAAGAATCGTATTCGTTTAAAACCCCATTGGGATTAGGCGTTACAATTTTACGAAGTGTTTCATCAGAAAATGGCATTGCCTTGTAATACAGTTGGGCCCATTTAGCCAAGTCGGAAGTTGTTGAAACATATCCTCCACCAGTCCATTCCATTTGTGGATTCATAACATACCTACCATCAACCACAACTTGCTTAGGCATATGAAAAAAAGGATCTAAACCCGAATAACCAATTGGCAATCTTGGCATATCTCTTCGTGTAGCCGCATAAGTTTGCTCCATATGCAATGGAGCCAAAATCCTGGCATTTACCACCTCGTAATAATCCATTCCTGTGATTTTCTCGATAAGCATGCCAATTAACAAATAATTGGTATCGGAGTATGCCCAGCCTTCACCAGCTTTGTGCACTGCATCCATTTCGAATGCGTAGCACAAGCGATCCTTGTAGTTCCATACCTTATCGGGATTATTTTTGATATCGATCCACAACTGCTCATTGTCAACATAGCGTGGCAAACCACTGGTGTGCTGTAACAGCATTTCCACGGTGATATCGCCAATATTTGGCAATTTAGACAACCAACAGTACTCCTGGCAGTAGTTAAAAAACTTCTCCTTTAAACCGACTTTCCCCTCTTCAACCAACTGGAATAAAACTGCTGCGGCATAAGTTTTTCCTATGCTTCCCGAAAACATTAAATGATGCAAATTTAGTCTTTCCTTGCGAATAGAATCTGAATATCCTGTAACATAATCCTCCTGTCTGCCATCCTGATAAATAATAGAAAATCTCGCCCCAGGCAAATCCAACAGTTGCACCAAATCATCGAGCTTATGTTGATAGTTACTTTGAGCGTTTCCATTCGTGGCATTGGTAAAAAGAAAAGCTAATAATAGAAAAAGTGAATAGTAAAAATTCTTCATGAGGTGGGTTTATTGAGTTAAGGATCTGAAAGATAATACATTTTTACAAATTATTTTAATCTGCATTGCAACTTAGATTTCACAATTACATAAGCTTGATATTAGATTAAGGACATATACTTCCAATACATTTGTCGCGTAACTTAAGTGTTACACCATTAAATAACTACCAGATGAGTGACGAGAAATTGCTTTCAAAGTTGAATGAAGGGTGCGAGAAGTCCTTTGAGTGTATCTATAAAAAGTACTGGGAAAGAATATTCAACTTTATTCATCGTATGACTTCAGACAAGGATTTGTCTCAAGTAATCACACAAGATGTTTTCGTTTCCTTGTGGGAAAACAGGAAAAGTGCGAACATTTCTAACCTATCTGCATATCTGTTTCAGGCTGCAAAATTTCAGGTTTTTAAATACTATCGGGATAACAAACTGAATAGGGAAATATTGGAAACCGAATTTGATCTTTTTATCGAAGAAAATACTGATGACATCAACGACAAGCTTATCGAACAATTAAACTTCTCAATCAATCAGTTGCCCGAAAAAAGACGACAAATCTTGCTAATGAATAAGGTTGACAATTTAAATTCAGAGGAAATTTCGCGTCAATTAAACATCAGCAATCAAACCGTTCGAAACCAGCTTTCTTCAGCAATCAAGCAAGTTCGTCATATGCTTAACGAAGCCACATACCTATTTCTTAGTTTGGTATACTTCTTATTCTAAAACTTACATACACTTAATCATTTCATAACATTTTGCGATAGTACAAATCGCACTTCGTTGGTACTTAAGAGTGGAAACACAATTTAATAATGCGCAATAAAAAGAACATACTAGAACATCTTATTAATAATGAATTGCTAGGAAAGAACTCAAAAGCAGAGAGTGATCTTTTATCAACTTTCAGCTCTTCGTTTAAAAGTGATCATGAATGGAACGAAGAAAACTTGGGCAACAAGCAAGAGTTAGCCGATTCAATGTTGAAAAATATAAAAAGCAGAATCAAACCTGAAAAATCGGGCAAAAAGATTCAACTTTTAAGGTACAGCATTTCGGCAGCGGCTAGCATTTTATTGCTTGCAGCAATTGCTTTATTCTTTAATAGCCGTATAAAAAATCCTGAATTAATTTCATTCCGTACTTTACACCAGATGGACTCAATTTTATTGCAGGATGGATCGAAAATATATCTTAGTCCAAATACCGAGATTCAATACAATACCAATTACAATAAAAAGCTTAGAGCTATAGACTTGCTGTCGGGCAATGCATTTTTTAAAGTAGCTAAAAACCCAAACAAACCTTTTATTGTGTACTCCGGAGAAGTTGTAACCAAAGTTTTAGGAACATCTTTTAATGTTTCCTTGCTTCATGAAAATTGCAAGGTAACTGTATACACAGGCAAAGTGAATGTAACATCCCCTTACGAAAGCATAAATATACTACCGCTACAAGAGCTAAGCTTTAATAACATTACTAATACCCTTACAAAAAATATATTTGAAAAAAGTCAGCTCAGCGAATGGTTCCTAAAAGATTTGGAACTAAACAATACAAGCATAGAGCATATTATTCATACACTGGAGTACAAATATGGTGTAGAATTCAGGAATATTTCGGATGAAGTAAAAAGAATAAGAGCTACAATTAATATTGATCGACAAGATTCAATTCAAGAAATAATAAATCAGATTAACTATATAACCAACCTAAAATTTGAAGCGAATGGGAAAATAATATCTATTAAACACTAAAAAAACCAAAAGAAAACTGCAGTTGGTGCAACAACCGCAGTTAATTTAATCAAGTATTTAAATTAATCAATACTAAAAAAATGTACTCAAAATTAACTCTTTTAAAAAGAAAAACAATTATTTGTTTGCTTTTAAGCTTGTGTGCCTTTAATATGAGTTGGGCAACAAATGCAAACAACACATATCCAAATATCAGCATCCAACTTGAAGATGCTTCATTAGTAACTATTTTCTCTGATTTATCTAAACAATCAAATTATAAGTTTAGCTACGGAGAAAGCATTATCTCCGACAAACAAAGATACTCTGTAAATGAAGAAGATGAAAAATTAAATCTTGTTCTTCATGATTTATCTGAGAAAGCAAAATTTGATTACACAATCAAAGAGAATCATGTTTTTGTAAAAAAATTACCTCAGGAAAAAATCACTGCTAAAGGTACTGTTGTTGACGAAAACAACTTGCCATTGCCTGGAGCCAGTGTTATTGAACTTGGAACTACCAATGGTGTAATCACCGATTTTGACGGTAATTTTACCTTACAACTTTCGGGAGTTAGCACAAAAATGATCTTTTCGTTTATTGGTTACGAAGATGTTGAAATGGAAGCGGGTACCGACATGCAAGTTCAGCTAAAACCTGCTACCGAAAGTCTTAACGAGGTATTGGTTATTGGTTACGGTAGTCAGACCAAAGCCGATGTTACCGGAGCTTTAAAAAAGATAAGCGAAGATGATTTTAAAGCAGGAATCAACACCTCGGCAGACAACTTGCTGCAAGGTAAAGTTCCTGGTGTTAGAATTATCAACTCGAGTGGTGAACCGGGAGCAGCTGTTGATATCATGATTCGTGGTGCAGGTTCGATAAGAAGTGGTAGTACGCCTTTATTTGTTGTTGATGGAGTACCATTAAGCAACGATGACATTAGCCCTTCCGGCCCTGATGGAGGAGTTGGTTCTTCCAGAGCTAAAAATCCAATTAACTTCTTAAATCCGAACGACATCGAGTCTATTAACGTTTTAAAAGATGCTTCGGCTGCAGCTATTTATGGTGCAAGAGGTTCAAACGGTGTAATCATCATCACTACCAAAAAAGGTAGGTTCGGAAAACCTCAGTTTTCTCTTGATTCCTATCTGGGAATTTCGCAAGTAGCTAATAAGTTGGATTTGTTATCGGGCGATAAATATGCCGATATCAACTCTGAGCATGCTTTTACGCCTAACGCAAACACCGATTGGCAAGATGTAATTTTTAGAACTGCAATTACCAAAAGCAACAACCTTTCGTTTTCAAAAGGTTCCGAAACCGGAAACTACTTTGTATCTGTAAGTCACATCGACCAGGAAGGTACAATTCAAGAGAGTAATTTCGAAAGATTATCAGGTAGAGTAAATGTAAACGAATCATTCTTCGATAACAAAAGATTAAAGCTTAAGGTAAATTTAACTGCATCCGAAACTACCGACGTTGGTGTTCCATCAAGTAGTAATGCAGGTGCAACCGGTGAGCTTATCACTCACATGCTTAAGGCTAACCCAACTCGTCCGGTATACGACGAAAATGGCGAATTATTCGATTTTGATACCGAAGGAAGTTACAACCCATTGTATATGCTTGATTTCTTTTCGGATAAAACCAAAACCACACGTATTTTGGGTAGCATCGAAACAAAATTCAGAATCATTAACGGGCTGGAATATCAATTTAAGTATGGTGTTGACAAATCAACATCGGAAAGAAACACAACTTACTATCCGAATACTACCGAGATTGAGAGTACCGGAGCATATTTCCAAAAGAACAACGAAACTTTCAATTATTTGTTAGAGCACTATGTAACTTATGCAAAAACAATTGATCAGCATAAATTTGACTTGCTAGCGGGTTTCTCGTACCACAAGTTCGACAAATCAGGAACTACTTTCGGAGTTAAAAACATCGAAGATAACGGTATCGATCCTGCAAACAATCCTGCTGTAGGTAATGATCAAAATGCAATTGAAACAAGAGGTTTTGCGGAAGTAAACGAGCTACAATCCTATTTCGGACGTATCAATTACTCGTACCAAGGCAAATATCTTGCAACTGCATCGTTAAGAGCCGATGGTTCAACTCGTTTTGGTGAAAACAACAAGTATGGTTACTTCCCTTCGTTCGCATTGGGTTGGAACATATCCGAAGAGTCGTTTATCAAAGACATTGAAAGCATCGACAACTTGAAACTGAGAGGTAGCTGGGGACAAACCGGTAACCAGGAAGTTCCTAACAAAGTAACACAGGAAACATACTCTATTTCAAGCGGAAACGGATACTACTTAAATGGCGAAAATGCCGATATCACCGATGGTATTACTTATACACGTACTACAAATCCTGATTTACAGTGGGAAGTAGTAACCCAGTTAAACCTTGGTATTGATTTTAACCTATTTGGCGGTAAACTTTACGGAGCATTAGATTACTTTAACAAGAAAACTACCGATGCCATTCTGATTCTTCCTGCAATTCAGCCTAACTTCTCAAACGTATGGACAAATATGGAAGGAGAGATTATCAACAAAGGCTTTGAATTTACAGTTGGAAGTAATCTTGTTAAAACTGATGACTTTAACTGGTCGGTTGATTTTAACGGAGCAACTCTTGATAATGAAATCAAAGATCTTCCGGTAAGTGAAATTCTTTCAGGAAATGTATCTGGTTCGGGTGTATCAGGCGAAACGGTTAACATTTACACCAACGGATACGCTGCCGGCTCGTTCTACCTAAGAAAACACATGGGTTTCGACGAAAATGGAATTTCTATTTTATCGGATGAAAAACACATTACCGAAGGTGCACTGCCAAAATTCACCTACTCGCTAAACAGCCAGATGAATTACAAGAATTTCGATTTCTCGTTCTCATTTGTAGGTCAAAATGGTGGATATCTGTTTAATAACACAAAATTAGCTACAAACGTAATGGCCAACCTTTCGGGTAGCAAAAACATTACTTACGATGTTCTTAACTCGGGACAATCGAAAGACGATGGCTTGGTTGTATCCGATTATTATCTTGAGAAATCGGATTACCTAAGATTAAACACATTGCGTTTAGGATATACATTTAATACCAACAAACTTAGCTGGCTTGATAAAGTAAATGTTTACGTTACTGGTCAAAACTTATTTACCATTACCGATTACTCAGGATTCGACCCGGCAGTAAACACAGCTAAAAATGTTAACGGTAACAATTCATTAGGAATGGATTATGCAAGTTATCCAAGTTCAAGAACCTTTTTATTTGGTACCACTATTAAATTTTAAAGAAGATGAAACTGTTTAAAATATCGAATATTGCATTATTAATTGTTCTTTCCTCATCAATGCTTTTCAATTCATGTACTGATTTGGAAGAACAGATTATCGACGAGATTATATCAGAAGATATTAATACTGTTGCCGGAGCCGAATTAAGCCTGTTGGCTTCAACCTACGACAAAGGAGAAGGAATTTTTGCAAACTATGGTGGAACATGGTGTTTACAGCAAATGACTACCGACGAAGCATTGCTTCCTGCAAGAGGTGAAGACTGGTATGATGGTGGAAAGTGGAAAACTCTTCACGAATTTAACTGGAACGAAAACTCTCCTAAAGTAAGAGACAATTGGAACAACCTAAACAAAGCCGTTGCTCAGGCAGCCAGTACAATTGATGTATTAAAAAACAGCTCTATTCCACAAAAAGAGCAATATCTGGCCGAAGCAAAAGGTTTATGGGTTTTGTATACATACAATATTGTTGATTTATTTGGTCAGATTCCATATCGTGATCCAATGAATCTAAGCTATAGCGATGTACCTGAAATTTTGAATTCGGTAGATGCTTTAAATATCTGTGTTACCATGTTGGAAGAAATCATTCCTTCATTGGCTGAATTTGGTCAACAATCCACTCACGCAGGAAGATTTACCAAAGAAGCAGCATATGCACTATTGGCTAAAATTTACCTTAACATGGCTGTTTACGAAGATCGTTACAACGAATCGGCATCATTCGATTTTGTATCGAGCGGATACATGGATGAGGTAATTAAATATTGCGACATGTTAATCTCATCATCAAAATTTGAATTGGAAGATGATTACTTCGAGATTTTTGGTGTAGATAACAACAACAGCTCCGAGAATATCTTCGCAGTTATCCAAAAAGCTACAGGATCGAACAGAGGGCAGAACGATTTCACTTACCTATCGATGGGTCGTAACCAAAAGGCCAACCCCGATAACAACCGTGGATCAAACGCTACTTGTACAACTCCTGATTATTTTGCAACCTGGGACAACAACAGAACCGATCCACGTTTTCACAAACACACTGTAAAAAATGGTGGTGTAGCTTTCAGAAACGATGGTACCGATGTAAGCCTTCCATACAACGGAGTATTCCACTTTAACCGTGGATTCCAGGAAGGACAGCAATACGGACCAATTATTACCGATGGAGCTTTCGAAATGGATCCTAACAACTCGTCAAACGTTTTGGTACAAACTTTATATACCGAAAAAACACCAGACCTATTGTTGGATTTCACTCGTGAATTAAACTTCGACAATTCGGCAAGCGCAGCATTCTCACAAAACCAAATCAACCGTGGAATTCGCGTATTTAAGCAAGAATACGATGCCGAAAACACACGTAAATATGGAGGTGTTGATATTGCAGTTTTCCGTTTAGGGATGATTTACACCATGAGAGCCGAAGCTAAATTCAGAAAAGGAGACATCTCGGGTGCACTTGCCGATATCAATAAATTAAGAACAAGCCGATGGAGCATTGATATTGACGGCAACCAGTACTATGGCGAAGAAATTAATGCTCTAACCGAGGAAGTTCTTTACAACGAAATGAGCTACGAAACCTACTGGGAAGGAGAAAGACGTCAGCAAATGATTCGCTTTGGAACCTACGAAGATGCGTATACAGCAAAAGCAGTATCATCTCCGTACTTAAGAATTTTCCCTATCCCTCAGTCTGAACTAGACGTAAACAAGGGATTTGATCAGAATACAGGATACTAAAGTTTAGATTTTAGTTTTGAAATATTTTTAGGGATCGGTCGGTCGGAGAGTAATCTTCGATCGGCCTTGCTTTTGGGTGTAATTGGTTCGACATTTTTCTTATTTACAGAGCCCCACCAGTAAAGTGCATACTAAGAGCGATGATCCTCACCCTTCTACCCGGCATCTGCGGCGTTCGAACTGGCATTGTTTCACTATTTGTTAATAAGTGCATCGTTCTACCTGCCGTCTGCTCCCTTCTACCTGCCAACTGCATCCTTCGTGTTGATAAATGCATTGTTCGTGTTAATAAGTGCACCGTTCTACCTGCCATCTGCACTGTTCTAGCTGCCAAGTGCAAGGTATTTGTTGATATCTGCACCGTATTTGTTAACAAGTGCACTGCATTTAACAGGAAGTAGGGAAACAATGCCAGGTTGAACAGTGCTTTTATCAGGAAGTAAGGCAACAATGGCAGGTAGAAGCATGCATATCACAGAAATTATGCGAACAATGGCGAGAAGAAGTGTACAGATGACAGATCGCTCGAAACAATTATAAGTGAGAAGGCTAACATTGGCAAGTAGAAAGGACAAATTACTGCTGTATTACTGTAAAAACAGAATACGCAGAGTCCCAACGAAACACTCGAACTAGGGGTAAGCTCGGAGTATCAGGGGAAAATATCATAAAGAAGTTATGGGCTTAGTGATGAAATTGGCTAATGCGGAGCTTTCGATGGCAATTTAGAGTTGGTAAGGAATAAGTTGGGAAAAAGCTTGGTTAAGATTTCCTAACTCGATTCAACCTTAAGAGTGTTACTTTTAGTTATATTTGAATAAAACTTAATTTAATGCATGCTACACACAAAACTGGTTTAAAAACCTTCCTTACAATATCATTTTCGATACTCATTATCCATTGGGTATATTTCTTCTTTCCTTTAGCCAAATCGTACTTTGAGGAATTTGCAAAATAGTTGTATTCAAATAATTTAGACAGAAATGGAGCATTCTTAAAAATCTGTTTAAGTTTCTTAAGTGGTATCGGAATATTTATTGGGGTATTAATAGCTTTTAGAAGAGCAAATACATTCGAAAAAAGTGTTTGTGGACAGGTGCAATCACAAATAACCTCAACTAGCTTTGCAGCTTCTGATTTGACAAATATTGATTGGTGTTCTCTTAACAAGTTTAGTCGGAATGACCTTAGATTAACGGGATTAAAACATGTTAATATCAAAATAAACATTGAAAAGTCTTTACTTAGAGGCTGTAGAATTGCAAATAATTACAGAGATAAACTCTCTATTGTTATACTTAAGAATAGTAGGAATTCAAATCTAGAAGGTATAAAAATTGCGAAAAATCAGCTTATTGATTGTGATTATTCTGAATTCACAGATAAGGATGTGACTGATCTTAGAAAGGAATACAATCTCTGTAAGGAAAAGATTTATTTCGAACACAATAATCCAAAAAATAAAAAAGACGATGTGAATGGACAAGTTTCATTGTAAAACAAAAAACCTCATCTGCATTAGCAAATGAGGTTTTGTTTTGAGGTCTCTGGCGGATTCGAACCGCCGTAGATGGTTTTGCAGACCACTGCCTAGCCACTCGGCCAAGAGACCCTTTTTCCTTAAAGGCGTTGCAAAGATATAAATTTCTGTTTTACCTGTGCAAACTTTTTGGAAGCTTTTGTAACAAAAAAATTACGGTAAAAATGCAAAGCCAGTATTATCAATAGCTTAACGGCTTAATGTTAGGCTAACTTTTTCTATTTGTCCGCCCATTGGCGGGTTCATTTTCGATACTTTCACTGTTGCATGCTTCAATTCTGAGAAGTTTTCGTACAGCATATCCAAAATTCTTTCGCAAACATGCTCCAACAAATGCGATTTAATTTGTAGTTGCTCTTTAATTTTTTCGTAGGCACGTTGGTAGTTTAAAGCATTACCAATATGGTCGCTTTTTGCAGCTTTTGTTGCATCGTATTCCATACGAACATATACCGTGAACTTGTTTCCTACAATTTGCTCCTCTTTAAAACATCCGTGATAGGCATAAAACTCCATGCCTTCCAATTCGATAATTCCCATCTGTCTGCTCTTATATATTTTGTGGCGAAATTAAAGTAAGAAAATCCAAATTCCAAATAACAAAAATTGGGTTTTGAGCTTCGGATTTTGGGATTTTAGCTACTTTTGTTTTTTCGTTTCTTACCAGTTCAGATGTAAAGATTTATTGTAAATTTATGTTTGTGCATTTCTAAACGAAAAGCAAGGCAGGATTCAATCGAATCCGAGGCAAATCATTGTATCATTTTAAATTGAAAAACATGGATAACAAAAATGTAAAGGAAGAGAGTGCTAACGAAAAATCTCTGAATTTTATCCAACAGATCATCGAGGAGGATCTGCAAAACAATGTAAATGATGGAAGAGTACACACCCGATTCCCACCAGAACCAAATGGGTATCTTCACATCGGTCACGCAAAGGCAATATGCCTGAATTTTAGCCTTGCCCAACAATACCAGGGAAAATGCAATTTACGATTCGACGATACCAATCCAGTAAAGGAAGACACCGAATATGTTGATTCCATTATGGAAGACATTAAATGGTTAGGTTTCCAATGGGATGGCGATCCATTATACACCTCTGATTATTTCGACCAGCTGTACGATTGGGCCGTAAAATTGATTAAAGATGGCAAAGCCTATGTCGATGATCAGACAGCAGAGCAAATTGCCGAGCAAAAAGGAACACCAACAGTTCCAGGAACCGAAAGTCCTTTCCGTAACCGCAGTGTTGAGGAAAACCTTGATTTGTTCGCAAGAATGAAGAATGGTGAGTTTAAGGATGGAGAAAAAGTATTGCGTGCTAAAATTGATATGGCTTCACCAAACATGCACATGCGCGATCCATTGATGTATCGTATTATGCACGCGCATCATCACCGCACAGGTAATGATTGGTGTATTTATCCAATGTACGACTATGCTCACGGAGAATCGGATTATATCGAGGGAATTACCCACTCGATTTGTACACTGGAATTCGAAGTTCACCGTCCGCTTTACGAGTGGTTTGTTGAGAACTTAACCGATACTGAATACCGTCCAAAACAGCGTGAGTTTGCACGTTTGAACTTAAGCTACACTGTAATGAGTAAGCGTAAGCTATTGGAGTTGGTAAACGATGGACATGTAAATGGATGGGACGACCCGCGAATGCCAACCGTTTCGGGTTTGCGCAGAAGAGGATATACTCCTGCATCTATCCGTAATTTTGCTGATACCATTGGTGTGGCAAAACGTAACAATGTTATTGATGTTTCATTGTTAGAGTTCTGTGTTCGTGAAGATTTAAACAAAACAGCAACTCGCGTAATGGGTGTTTTAGATCCAGTTAAACTGGTGATCACAAACTATCCAGAGGGAGAAGAAGAGTGGTTGACAATCGATAACAACCCGGAAGATGAGAATGCAGGAACTCGCGAGATTCCATTCTCAAATGAATTGTATATCGATCGCAACGACTTTATGGAAGATGCGCCACGCAAATTCTTTAGAATGACTCCTGGACGTGAGGTTCGTTTGAAAGCGGGTTACATTGTAATGTGTGAAAAAGCAGTGAAGGATGCCGATGGAAACATCACGGAAATTCACTGTACCTACGATCCTAAATCCAAGAGTGGTAGCGGAACAGAAGAGAGCAAGCGTAAGGTTAAAGGAACACTTCACTGGGTTTCTGCAAAGCATGCTGCAAAAGCTGAAGTTCGTGTTTACGATCGCCTATTCAACGATGAAGCTCCTGACGGACACAAAGACAAAGATTTTAAAGAATTCATTAACCCTGATTCTTTACAGATTTTAGAAGAATGTTACGTTGAGCCATTCTTAAAAGATGCGAAAGCTGAAGATCACTTCCAGTTTACACGTTTGGGATACTTCTCGGTTGATAAGGATACCAATGCGGATCAGTTGGTGTTTAATCGCACGGTTTCGCTGAAAGATTCGTGGGCAAAGGCACAGCAAAAGAAATAATTTAAGCTGTTAGCTAGATAAGATATAAACCTGTCAGGATTTAAAATCCTGACAGGTTTTTTTTATTGGTATTTATAATGCCATGGGAAAACCTATGGTTCATAAAAAACCACCTCCAGAATTGGAAGTGGTTCATACCAGAGATTAAATCTCAGTTATTTCTTAATGTTCTCCATTGCAAAATCTAATCTTGCAAGGGTTTCTTCTTTTCCAAGAATCTCGATGATATCGAACATGTGAGGACCTTTTCCGGCACCTACCATGGCCAAACGGAATGGGTTCATTACCTTACCAAAGCCAATTTCTTTGGAAGTGATCCATCCTTTTACGATCTCTTCAGAGTTTGCAGATGAGAAATCTTCAATTCCTTCCAGAATGCTTTTTAGTTCAGCCATAAGAGATGGAGTATCTTCTTTCCAACCTTTTTTAACTGTTTTGGCATCATATTCTTTTGGTGCTTCAAAAAAGAAGTTCACCTGATCCCAAAGCTCAGCAATAAAATCTACTCGATCTTTTACCATTCCGCAAACACGATTCACAGTAGTTTGATCAGCTTCGATTCCTTTCGCCTTTAATACCTCATCTGCAAATAGGCCACCAATTTCCTCATCTGATTTGTTTACCAAATACTGACGATTGAACCATTTTGTTTTTTCCGGATCGAATTTCGCACCAGACTTGTTTACGCGCTCCAACGAGAAGGCTTGAGCCAATTCCTCCATTGAGAAAATTTCCTGCTCGGTTCCAGGGTTCCATCCAAGGAAAGCCAACATGTTTACAAATGCTTCAGGGAAATATCCATCTTCGCGGTATCCCGAAGAAACATCATTGCTCTTAGGATCGGTCCAAAGCAATGGGAAAACAGGGAATCCCAGTTTATCTCCATCACGCTTGCTTAGTTTCCCTTTACCAACTGGCTTTAAAATCAACGGCAAGTGAGCAAATTTAGGCATATCGGCGCTCCAGCCCAATTGTCGGTACAACAACACATGCAATGGCATCGATGGCAACCACTCTTCCCCACGAATTACGTGCGAAATTTTCATCAGGTAATCATCTACAACATTTGCAAGGTGGTAGGTTGGCATTCCATCCGATTTGAACAATACCTTATCGTCCAAAGTTGATGTATTAAATACCACATGACCCCGAATTTCGTCATCCATGTGTAGCTCTTCACCAACAGGCATTTTAAATCGAACTACATAGGCTTCACCAGCATCAATTCTTTTTTGAACTTCCTCGGCAGGCAAAGCAAGTGAGTTATTTAAAGTATCACGGGTTTCGTGATTGTAGATAAAAGTCTTCTTTTCTTCTTCACATTTTTTACGGATAGCATCCAATTCTTCAGCAGTATCGAAAGCATAATATGCATCGCCCGAAGCAATCAGATGATCAGCATATTCTTTATACATTGGCTTACGCTCCGACTGGCGGTAAGGACCATACTCACCACCTGCAGTAGCACCTTCATCAATTGTAATTCCACACCATTTAAGTGCTTCTACAATATAATCTTCGGCACCAGGCACATATCTTGTCTGATCGGTATCCTCGATACGCAACAAAAATTCACCCTTGTGCTTTCTAGCAAATAAATAGTTAAATAAGGCTGTTCTTACACCACCCATATGCAATGGTCCTGTCGGACTTGGTGCAAATCGAACTCTGACTTTCTTTTCGCTCATTTTATTATCCGTTAATTTGGCAGCAAAGATAAGAAAATGGAAAAAGAAAAGTAATGTGAGAATTTAAAAATGATTAACTATAGAAAACGTGCAATTACTTCTTTTAGGCCGATAATATCAAGCGGCTTGGTCACAAAATCGTCGCAGCCTGCCAACATGATTTCTTCATATGCTTCACCATAATGATATGCCGTTTGTGCTATAATAGGTATTTGCTGATTATTCTTTTTGATATTCCGGGTCGCATCATAACCATTCATTACAGGCATCTGCATATCCATAAGAATTAAATCGATATTAGGATTTGCTTCTAACAGTCGAATTGCTTCTTCTCCATCTCTGGCTCTAATTAACTGTGCATTTGTTTCAATCAGAACCTCTTCGAGAAAAATGTAGTTAAAATCCTCATCTTCGGCTATAAGCAATACTTTTCCTTCCCAATTGTATTCCTGAGAATTGTCCATATGTAAATTTTCCGCTTTTAAATAAATTGATAGTCTTATATCAAAGTTAGAATCTTTTATGATAAGATAAAAGAAATCCGATTGGAATCTGAACTTCTCTAAGCTCAAAGCAAAAAAGGCTTATCATTCAGAACTATGGCATAAAGGTAAATTAAAAATATTCAAAAAAAGGAGCCTTTAAAAAAGACTCCTTAATTTAAAGTGGTTCGATATTATGGAGAGCTTATCCACATTTTGAATTGCCGCAAGACTGGCAAATTAAACATCCTTCCTGATAAATAATATGATCGGATCCACAACTGGTACATTTTATCCCTTTTGCCTTGGTGCCATTTGGAATGTACTTTTTAAGAGCACGTTCCACACCGTTTTTCCAAGTATTGATGTTTTCACTATCTAGCTGAAGTCCAGCTACCAAATTCACCACCTGCTCAATTGGCATTCCATGGCGCAATACTCCAGATATTAATTTTGCATAGTTCCAGAATTCCTTATCGAACTTATAGGATAATCCCTCGAAAGTGGTTTTGAATCCTCGCTTGTTACAAAATTGGAAATCATAACGAGTATTTCCTTCCTCGTCTTTGCGTTTAATAATCACACCCTTATTAACAGATTTTGGTAATAAGATACCTTCGTCATCATCAGCAATACCCGTAAAAATTTCGTAAGGTTGCCCATTATACAAGCCAATAAAAGCAATCCATTTTTCTTTGTTATTCTGAAAACGAACCACTTCAGCCTCTAGCTCAGTAGGACGTTTTTCCGGCATTCCTTTGCTTTCTTCTTTCTTGTCGTTGGAAATTAAAACTCCAGAGCGAGATCCGTCGCGGTATACAGTACATCCTTTGCAACCACTCTTCCAAGCTTCGATATACAATTCGCCAACCAATGACTCTGGCACATCAGAAGGAAGATTTACAGTAACACTAATGGAGTGATCTACCCATTTCTGCACTCTTCCTTGCATACGAACTTTCTGTAACCAGTCCACATCATTAGAAGTTGCCTTGTAGTATGGTGATTTTTTAACCAATGCATCCACCTCTTCATCTGTAAAATGCTGTGCTGCATTTATTCCATTTGCTTCCATCCAGGTAACAAATTTATGATGAAAAACAACAAACTCTTCCCAGCTATCGCCAACCTCATCAACAAAGTCAACCCTAACATCCTTATCGTTTGGATTAACCTTACGGCGACGCTTGTAAACCGGAAGGAATACAGGTTCAATACCAGAAGTGGTTTGAGTCATCAAACTGGTTGTTCCGGTAGGCGCAATGGTTAAACACGCAATATTTCTACGACCGTATTTCACCATGTCTTCATAAAGACTTTGATCTGCTTCTTTTAAGCGCAAAATAAATGGATTATTTTTTTCCCGGCTGATATCGTGTATATCAAAAGCACCGCGTTCCTTTGCCAGATATACCGAAGAACGATATGCCTCTACCGCAATTGTCTTATGAACTTCTTCCGAGAAATCAATTGCCTCATCGCTTCCGTATCTCATTCCCAAAGCAGCAATCATATCACCCTCGGCAGTAATACCAACACCTGTTCTTCTTCCTTCTCTAGCTTTGGTGCTGATATTGCTCCAAAGCTCTTTTTCTACTCTTTTTATTTCGCCTCCTTCAGGGTCGGAGTCGATCTTTTCGATGATGGCATCAATTTTTTCCAATTCCAAATCGATGATATCGTCCATAATTCTTTGCGCAAGAGCTACGTGCTTTTTAAACAGATCGAAATTAAACTTGGCTTTTTTCGTGAAAGGATTCTCAACATAGCTATACAAGTTGATTGCCAACAAACGACAACTATCGTATGGACACAAAGGAATTTCACCACAAGGATTGGTGGAAACCGTTCTGTATCCTAAATCAGCGTAACAATCGGGCACTGACTCCTTTTCAATCGTATCCCAGAATAAAATCCCTGGCTCGGCCGATCTCCATGCATTGTGAACAATCTTGTTCCAAAGTTTACCAGCATCAATATCTTTCTTATATTTTGGATTTTCAGCATAAATTGGATACTGCTGAGTATATGGCTTACCATCGATCACCGCCTGCATAAACTCATCGTGAATTTTTACAGAAACATTTGCTCCGGTAACCTTACCTTGTTCCATTTTGGCATCGATAAATTCTTCCGAATCAGGGTGTTTTACTGAAACGCTTAACATGAGTGCTCCACGACGACCATCCTGAGCAACCTCACGAGTTGAGTTGGAATAACGCTCCATAAAAGGAACAATGCCTGTTGAGGTCAGAGCCGAGTTTTTAACAGGAGAACCTTTGGGGCGGATGTGCGACAAATCATGTCCAACACCACCTCTTCTCTTCATTAACTGAACTTGCTCCTGATCAATTTTCATGATTCCACCATATGAATCAGAATCACCATCGTTACCAATTACAAAACAGTTCGACAAAGATGCTATTTGGAACTTGTTGCCAATTCCTGACATCGGACTTCCTTGTGGTACGATGTATTTAAAATCTTTCAACACAGCTAAAATTTCGTCCTCGCTTAAAGGATTCGGATATCGCTTTTCTACTCTGGCAATTTCACTTGCGATTCTGCGATGCATATCATTTGGAGTCTTTTCATAAATATTTCCAAACGAATCCTTCAATGCATACTTGTTTATCCAAACACGTGCTGCCAATTCGTCTCCGTTAAAATATTTGAACGACGCTTGAAAGGCTTCTTCAGGATTGAAAGTTTCTTTCATTTCTTCTGCTTGTTTCTTCTTCTCCTTAACTTCCATTCAGGTTTTAAAATAATGTGGTTTATAATGTGAGTCTGTAATGTATCTATATTAAAAATGACTGGTTTTACCCAGTCTACTTTTTCTTTACGCAATTTACGCAAAAGTGCCCTTATCGAACAACAACGAAATATTTTTTTAATAAAAAGTTATCCACAACACATTGTTAATTGATTGATTTTGCGCATGTTAAATTTTATGGAAATTAAAAAAGTTGTCCAAAAGAAAAACTCAATCCATATTTTAATTAACAAACTTATCGAGATTAACAAATTCATTACACACTATTTTCGGCTATTTTTGCTGAAGAAAAAAGGCCAATACAATTCGAAGGGTAAAGTGGAAACCGTATCGCAAAAGCAAGTTGAATTCGATTTAGCACTTCATTGAACAGACCCGTTCTGAGCTATGATATTCTTGTTATTTTCTCTTTTGTCCTACTTTTTAAGCTGAGCTAAGAATTAATTTTTGATAAAATCTTATTGCTTGCCCCTCTCATTTTATCTACATAGTTTTTGGACTTTTCTCCAGCGGAAAGCTTTTCTTTTGAATCCTGGCAGTACAAATCGAGCAAGCTCTTTAAGTCTTCATAGCTTTGATAAGATTTTGCAGCCCCAATTTCTAACAAGTCTGTTGCCTCTTGAAACTTGTGGTAATTAGGGCCAAATATAACGGGCAAACCGAAAGTTGCTGCCTCAAGCGTATTGTGAATGCCTCGTCCAAATCCCCCTCCAATGTACGAAACACTTCCATATCGATACAATGATGACAATACTCCAATGCAATCAATTACAAGCACTTCGGCTGCAGCTATTTCTTCTTTGGTCGCCTTGGTATATCTTACCCATAACTTTTCGATCTTAAACGTAATACGGTTGATGTGATCCTCATCAACCTCATGAGCAGCAATAATATATTTGTAGGAGTTTTTACTTGTATTTAAATACCTGATAATATTCTCTTCATCCTTAGGCCAAGTACTTCCGGCAATCAGAACCTCTCTTCCCCTGGCAAAACTTTCCAGCTTAGGCAATGATTTTGATCCTGTAGCAATGGTATATACTCGGTCGAATCGAGTATCTCCGTTCAATGTCACATTCGTAAAACCAATTCCTTTTAACAAATCTACTGATTCCTGATTTTGCACAAACAGGTGAGTAAAAGCAGAAAGCATCTTCTTGTAAAAGGCACCATAGCTCTTAAAAAACAATTGATTTGGCCTAAAAATGGCAGAGAAAAGATAAGTGGGCACATTTCTTCTCTTCAACTCTTTTAAATAGTGGTGCCAAAACTCATACTTGATAAAAAATGCCATTTGAGGCTGAACGATATCCATAAAAAGTTTTGCATTCCCGGCAAAATCGGCCGGCAAATAAAAAATAAAATCAGCACCATCGTAATTCTTCCTTACCTCATATCCCGAAGGTGAAAAGAAGGTTAGGAGTATTTTACAATCGGGATGTTGTTTCTTAAAACTTTCGATTACGGGTCTTCCCTGCTCAAATTCGCCAAGCGATGCTGAATGAAACCAAACAATATTTTTTTCTCCTTCGACTGCTTCTTTTAGCCTGGTACGCCAGTTTTGTCTACCATCAACCCATTGTTTGGCTTTGGGATTAAAAAAAGCTGCAATTCTTACCAAAAGAACATACATTCGAATCGACAGATTGTAAAAAAGAACCATATTTGAAAAAAATTAATATTTATAAGGAGCAGCTTCGCTATCTTTATTTTTTGCAAAACTAATAATTTTAAAGATCAGATTCTGTTATTGATGAAGTGAATCATGATAAATCCTAAAATCTGACCAAAAGCAATACATCCTCTTGAAAGCCCGAATTCTTTTCATATTAGCTCTGATCTGTTGCATTCAAGAAACTGCACTTACCCAAAACAACCTAAGAATTAAGCGTATTCTAATCCAAAAAGATAGCACTCAGCTCGATTCATTGCTGATTCTGCCTGCTACGGTACAAATATTTCACAATAAGCAGAAAATCGATAAAAGCTGGTATCAAATCAATTCAGGCAAAGGCTTGTTGATTGCCAATCAAAAACTCATACAGCTAGGCGACTCAATACTGGTAAAATATAGAATTTACGATTATAACATTCGCAAACCGATCTACACCCGCAACATAACCGACATAAAGCTAGCCGGGGATGTCCGCTCAAGAATAAGTTCAACGCAATACGCTTACAACAAACCGGGAATTTTAAACAGCAGCCAGTTGCACAAACAGGGGAACTATTCTCGTGCAATCTCCTATGGAAACAATCAAAATGTAGTAAGCAATTCGAACCTGAACCTGCAGCTTTCGGGGAAACTAAGTGAAGATGTCAACATCCTGGCTGCCATATCTGATAGTAACATTCCTATACAACCCGATGGCAACACTCAATCCATACAGGATTTCGACAGAATTTACATCAAACTTTTTGATGACAAAACAGAACTTACCCTGGGAGATTATGAAATTGAATCGCCGCAAGGCAATTTTATGCGTTTTTATAAAAATGTACAAGGAGGAAAATTTTCCGGTTTAATTGCGAAGGGGAAAAATGGTGAGGAATTAAAATCCACCATAAGTACATCCATAGCCAAAGGAAAATTTCGCAGAATGGAAATTCAGGGGTCGGAAGGAATCCAAGGCCCTTACAGGTTAACAGGAGTGAATAACGAAAGCTACATTGTTGTTTTGGCAGGTTCGGAAAAGGTATTTGTGGATGGAAAAAAGTTAACCCGGGGCGAAAACCATGAGTATGTGATTAATTACAATACCGCAGAATTGAGTTTTACCACTCAACATCCCATAACAAGAAATTCTCGAATTGTAGTGGAGTTTGAGTATTCAGAAGAAAATTACTCTCGTTACCTGATTTTTAATACGAACCAATACAGGAGTAAAAAGGGAAAAATCTGGTTCAACTTTTACCATGAACAGGACAGCAAAAATCAGCCATTGGATCAAAGCCTTAGCAAGGAAAACAAACGGTTGCTTAGTGAGATTGGCGATAATCTCGATTTAGCCAATGCACCAAACGAAGAGATTGTAGAATACTCCAACGACTTTGTACTTTATCGAAAAATTTCAAAAGAAGTCGATCAAATCATTTATGATGTTTATGAGTACTCTATCGAACCCGAGGAGGCAATCTACAGGATAAATTTTTCATTTGTAGGAAACAATGGAGGCAACTACATACAGGTGAATGGACTTGCCAACGGCCGGGTGTATCAATGGGTCGACCCGATTGACGGTGTGCCTCAGGGAGGGTATGCCCCTGTGTCCAAACTTATCGCTCCGCAAAAACAACAAATGATTAGTTTGGGTGCCGATTACCAACTTGCAAAAAATCTTCAGTCAAAATTCGAAATTGCTTTAAGCAATCGAGATCTTAATACTTTCTCATCGAATGACGACAGAGACAATAAAGGGTTTGCTGCCGATTTATTGCTAAGTAAAAAGAGCTTGCTCACCGACAGCACAAAAGTGCTCAACTCACAAATCAAGATGCATTTTATACAGAAAGATTTTGCTGAAATTGAAAACTTTCGATCGGTAGAGTTCAATCGAGACTGGAACATCTCCAATACAGAAAATAAACAGAATGAAACCTATCTTTCGCTTAGCAACCAATTCAATAACTCGAAGTGGGGTGCAAGTTCTTACCATATCTCGGTTTTAAACAGAGGGGCAAATTATAAAGGAATTCGACAGAATGTAAACTTCAATTATCAGAAAAAGAAATTGTTAGTACAAGTCAATGGGGATTTGCTGCATACCGACCAGGAAGAAGTGGAAAGTAAATTTTATCGCCATCACTTCGATGCTGCCTTTATGGGGAAAATTGCCAAAATAGGGATTGAAATGGAAAATGAGAACAATAAGATTGAAGATGCAAAGGAACATACTTTGTTATCAAGTAGCTTTTCGTTTTACTCCTATAAATTTTACCTGGAAAACCGTGACTCAAGTCAAAACCAATTTCAGGCCTACTACAGAAAACGAAAAGACTATCTACCCAAGGGTAATGATTTAAAATCGCAAAGTGAATCGGAGGATTTTGGAGGTAAAATCTGGCTGAAGAAAAACAGGAATCATCAATTAAAAATAGAGAGCATCTATCGAAGATTGTCGATTTCAGAGAATTCTGTAACTAAGGAAGAGCCCGAAAATACATTTTTAGGGAAACTGGAGCACCAAGCCAGAATAAAGAAGGGGATCTTGCAAACATCTACCTATTATGAACTGGGTTCGGGCTTAGAGAGCGAGAAAGAATTTTCATATGTTGAAGTAAACAATGGTCAAGGTGCATACCGGTGGACCGATTACAACCAAAATGATGTAAAGGAACTAAATGAATTTGAAATCGCCACTTTTAAAGACGAAGCCAATTACATTCGAATTGGGACCAACACCAACAATTACGAGAAGGTGTACAACAGTGATTTTAGGCAAAGTTTTATCCTTGGACTGCGAAGAATAAAATCAAAATCGAAAGTTGCCAATTTTTTCTCACGCTTTAGCAATCGCTTTGCCTACAGATTATCCAAAAAAAGCTTAAGCAATAATTTTAAGCTGTATGCAAATCCATTTAAAACAAATTCAGCAGATGAAAACCTTATCACAATTAATTCCAGCTTTCAAAACACCTTTTCCTATCGTAAAACTAAATCCAAAACAAATTGGGATCTTATTCATTTAAGCAGCAGGAACAAGCAATTGCTCACCCAAGGATTCGAGAGAAGGCGATTAAGTCAAAACGGATTTCGCTTTAACTGGAACATTGGAAAATCCAGTCAACTGATGAATCGCACAGACTATAGCAAAAAAAGTTTTTACCAGGAAGTATTTGCAAACCAGGATTACAGGCTGAATGAAATAAAGAATGAACTTCGTCTTAAGTTTCAGACCAGCTTGGTATTTCAGTTTGGCTTGAAGCATACCTACCAGCAAAAAGAAAACAAACTGGCCAGCGAAAAATCAAAAATGCATAATTTGGGAGCCAGCTGTCAATACGCCATTACCAAAACCGGGAAACTAATGGCAGGTGTAAACTACTTACATCTCGATTACAATGCCAACACCAATAGCTCCATAGCCTACGAAATGCTGGAAGGTTTCTTGCCTGGTAACAACTCCACCTGGAACTTGGGTTATAATCAGCAACTTTCCAAAGTATTACAGATGAATATCACCTACAATGGTCGCCAAAGCGAAGGAGGAAAAACCATTCATGTAGGAAGCATGGAAGTAAGGGCTTATTTTTAATTTAACATGATTCTGTTCTTATCTTTCAACTTAAAAATGTACATTTAGCTTTTGTGTAAAAAAAAGTTTATGGCAGATCAGATTAAAATTGTGGTTAGCGATTTAGATGGCACACTTTTACCATCAATGGGTGAAGTAAGTAAGAAGAATTATGAGTGTTTGGAAGAGCTTAAAAAATCGAATATCACAAGAGTAATTGCCACCGGAAGAACATTATATTCTGCCATGGCTGTTTTGCCCGATGATTTTCCTATTGATTACCTGATTTTTTCTTCTGGTGCAGGCATCATGAACTGGCATTCAAAAGAGCTGATCTACTCCCAACAGATTGAGGCAGATGAAGTTCTTGAACTTTCAAAAATTCTTGTCGACCACGATATTGATTTTATGATTTTGGATCCAATTCCAAATAACCATCAGTTTTGGTATTATCAAACCGGAAATAAAAATCCTGATTTCGACAGACGACTAAATCTTTACAAGCAATTTGCTACACCTATTGGTAGCCTTAAAGATGCCAAACGGGATGCATGTCAGATTCTTGCCATTCTTCCCAATAAAATAGATTGGTTCGAAGAGATCAAAACCAAATTCGACGACATTAAAATCATACGGGCTACATCTCCCTTGGATCATGAATCAATTTGGATGGAAATTTTCCCTCTTCACATTTCAAAAGGTCATGGTTGCGAATGGTTGTGCAATAAATTAGGACTAAATGCTAACAATTCCTTTGTTATTGGTAACGACTACAACGATATCGACCTTCTGGAATGGGGAAAACACAGCTATGTAGTTGAGAATGCACCACACGAACTTAAGGACAAATATCAGGTCACCGAAAATGTGATTAAAGATGGCTTTGCAATGGCTGTTGAAAAGGTGTTGAGCGAATGTGAGGTAAAATAAAGCTACATTGCTGCCAACAACAAATCGATATCCTTAGCAAGAATTCCAAATGTATCTCCCAATCTTCGGTTGGTTAAAATGCCACGATATACATAAGTGCCATGACGAAGGCCATTGTCATTTTTAATGAACTTGTGAACACCACCATTCTGACCAATATTGAGTAGTAATGGTGCACAAATATTACTCAAGGCAAGCGAAGCAGTTCGTGCAACATGAGAAGGTACATTCGGCACACAATAATGAAGTACGCCATGTTTTTTAAAAACCGGATCTTTATGGTTGGTCAGCATTGAAGTTTCGAAACATCCGCCCTGATCGATACTTAAATCAATAATAATAGAACCTGGTTTCATTTTTTGCACCATTTCTTCGGTTACCATATATCCCGAATGTTCAATCCCATGACGCAAAGCACCAATTACCACATCTGCCGAAGCCAAGGCTTTTTCTAAAACATGAGGATGGAATATTGAAGTAAATACACGATGACCAAGATGATCTTCCAATCTGCGTAAGCGATATATTGAATCGTCGAAGACTTTTACCATGGCACCAAGGCCAAAAGCAGCTCTTGTGGCATATTCAGCTGCAGTACCTGCTCCTAATATAATAACTTCACTTGGTGTAATTCCGGTAATTCCTCCCAGCATCACGCCCTTGCCGCCATGAGCCTTGCTAAGATATTCTCCTGCAATCATTACTGAGGATATTCCTGCTATTTCTGCCATTGATCGAACTACCGGATAAAAATTATTACAATCTTTTATCAGTTCCAAAGCAATGGCAGTTACCTTTTTCTGCATTAATTTTCGAACATTCTCGCCACACTGACTCTTTATTTGCAAAGCCGAAAACAGGATCTGATTGCCCCTAAGCATATCAATCTCGCTACTTGAGAAAGGAGAAACCTGCATCACAGTATCGCACTGGTACACCTCTTCCTTCTCCATTACAATGCGAGCTCCATTTTCACTATACTCCGAATCGGTATAATTGGATGCCAAACCTGCACCACGTTCAAGAACTACCTCGTGTCCATTATTCACGAGCAACTCAACGGACTGTGGGGTAAGACTTACTCGATTCTCTCCTCTACATTCCTCTTTGGGAATCCCTATAACCAATTGCTTGCGTCGGCGATCTAACTCCAACATTTCTTCCTTAGGCTGAAAAAATCCATACCCCAAAGGAAAATTCTTTGATCCTTCACTTAACGGCGCCATATGCGATATTGTAATATTTAAACGGAAAACTTACCCTAGGTAAGACATTACAATTTAAGAAATTTTTAGCGGTTTTCAGTCTATCCAATTTATGATTAAAAGATACGGATGCTTCTACTCCCATCCGCTTCTTCCTTAAAGTGGACTTCAACTGTATCGTTGGGCAAAATGGAATCGATTTTCTCGGGCCATTCGATAAAACACATGGCATTGCTGTAAAAATAATCTTCATAGCCAAAATCATAGGCTTCCTGAACATCATCAATACGATAAAAATCGAAATGATAAATGATACTTTCTTTGGCTGTATGATATTCGTTTACAATGGCAAAGGTTGGACTGTTAATCGTATCCTTTACTCCCATTTCTTCGCAGATTGCCTTTACAAATGTGGTTTTTCCCACGCCCATTGCACCGTGCATGGCAAATATTCTTTTATCACCTACCAGCTTAATAAATTCGGCTGCAACAGAATTAATATCCTCCAGCGAATTGATTTTTAATTCGGTCATTTCCTGCTAAATCTTTGTATTTTAACTTTTCCTTGGACTTAATGTAATCAGTGGAACAATCATCTCTTCCAACGAGATTCCTCCATGCTGAAAGGTATTTCGATAGTAAGAGCTGTAATAATTAAAATTGTTCGGATATGCTAAAAAGTCCTCTCCAAATGCAAAGATATAAGAAGAACTCACATTTACTTGAGGCAGATTTGCTTTTCGAGGATCTGTTACCTCAAATACTTCTTTCGACTTATAGTTCAGGTTTTTCCCTTGCTTGTAACGAAGGTTGGTATTGGTTTGTCTGTCACCAATTACCTTAAGGGGATTTTGCACTCGAATTGAGCCATGATCAGTAGTAATCACAAGCTTTACATTTTTTTCCGAAAGCTTTTTAATCAACTCCAGCAACATGGAATGTTCGAACCAGGAAAGGGTTAAAGAACGATAGGCTGCCTCATCCGAAGCCAATTCACGAATCATTTCACTTTCTGTTCTGGCATGCGAAAGCATATCTACAAAATTGTAGACAAAAACACTCAATTGAGAATTTAAAATGGAATTGAGATGATCCAATACCTTGGCTCCCATTTTTTCATTATTGATCTTCTCGTAGTGGTAGGTATAATCCTTATAATGTCGTTTCAACTGAAAACCAATAAAATCCTCTTCGTGGATATTCTTGCTGCTTTCCTCATCCTCATTAATCCAATGCTTTGGATGTCTTTTTTTAATATCCAAAGGCATTAATCCCGAAAACATTGAGTTACGGGCATACTGCGTAGCGGTTGGCAGAATGGAATAGTACATTGTATCTTCTTCAACAACAAAGTAATCGCTGATTACAGGATAGAGCGTTTGCCACTGGTCGTAACGCAAATTGTCAATTAATATGAATGCAACCTTCTGACCTTTATCGAGCAGAGGATACACTTTTTCTTTAAAAACATCAGGTGTAAGAAGGGGCTTGTCCTCTTCTTCGGGATCCATCCAATCGATATAATTTTTCTTTACAAAACGCACAAAAAGATTGTTGGCTTCGGTTTTCTGCATGCGAAGAATTTCATCCATTCCCGAATCCTCGATATTGGCAAGCTCCAACTCCCAAAATACCAACTTCCGGTACATTTTCATCCAGTCTTCAAAATCGCGGCAATCGTTAATTTCCATTCCCATTTGGCCAAATTTCGATTGGTAGGCCATGGTTGTTTTCTCGGAAACCAAACGTTTTTTATCGATGTGTTTTTTTAGAGTAAGCAAAATTTGCTTGGGATTTACAGGTTTAATCAGATAATCGGAGATTTGTTTTCCAATTGCCTCTTCCATAATGTCTTCTTCCTCGCTTTTTGTAATCATTACAACAGGCAAGGCCGAATCTACCGATTTGATTTCACTAAGAGCTTCCAAACCACTCATTCCCGGCATGTTCTCATCTAGCAATACCAAATCAAAATGCGATTCTTTCACCAAATCGAGCGCATCGTAAGCATTATTACACGATACAACCTCATATCCTTTTTCTTCTAAAAATATAATGTGAGGTTTCAACAATTCAATCTCATCATCTACCCAAAGTATAGTACTTTCTTTCACGCTTACAATAAATTAAATCTTAGCAAAAAATCTATTTCAAATAGTATTTTTTGAAGAACTTCAGATACTTAGCCGTATCTCCATCTTCCATAAATACTTTCAAGTTCTCATCGGAAATCACAAAATTGCGATATCCTACTTTTTCCACAGCAGCAAATAAATCTCTATTGGTTACAATGGCGCGAAAATACATCATTGCCTGTTTTTTATTTCTCATGTTTGTTACCAATAATACTTCACGTTGATCATCCAGCTTACGAACTTCTATTTTTAATGGTCCGGTATTGTACCTCTTAATTCCCATAAGCAGTTGCTTCTTGTTCACATTTTCGGTTGAATAAACCAATACAAAATAATGTGGCAAGCTTTGATTGAACTGATACAATCCGTCCTGAATCATTTTCTCTTCCGTTTTAACCGCAGAAGTCTCCATTTTATCCAAATAGTTCTTTTTAAAGAATTCCAGATAAGGGAACAAGGTCTTCTCTACATAAAACAACTTGAAATTCTCTTCACTAATCACGAAGTTCCGATAATCAACGCTTTCCAATTGCTTGTAAATTGCATCATCGGTAATCAATTCTCTAAAGTATTTCATTGCTTCGGTTTTAGACCCGATATTATTTACCACAATCATATTCAAATCATTGTCGTACTGTTCTTTCAACACACTGTAATCTTTATCATGATTGTAAATATCATTTCTCAACTTGCTAATATTTACCTTACGCGCAGGAACCAATAAAATAAACTTGTGATTATCTGACTGATTTATAACAAACGCAGTAGAATCTAAATTGTTGTTTACTGCAACCAGTTTACCTTGCTTTTTAACCGTTGATTGTTTTGGCTTGCGCTCAACATTAAAATAAGTTTTGGTATAAAAATCAAGATATTGATCTACCTCCTTCGTTTTCTTTAACTGATCAAAATTTGGCTTGGAAATCACAAAGTTTCTGTAATCAACATCCTCTAATCCGCTAAATGCTTTGCCGTTGGTAATAATTCCGTTAAAGTAATTTAAAGCATCATCCTTATCCTTTAATCCTTTTACCATGATCATGATTTGATCTTTATCAAGCGACAGACGATCAACTTTAAAGGTGCGACTGTCATAAGCATCCGAATTGTATCGCGATACATTAAAAAGTGTTCTGTTAGGATCTCCATCATTCTTTGAAAACATCAGAACAAAATAGTACTCATCATCGGCTTTAAACTTGTACAAGCTCTTAGGCTTTTCTTCTTTAGCCTTTTCATCTTTTACCTCAACCATTGCCTGATCGCCTTCAATTCTCCAGTTCCGAAGCAACCTGTTTTGGCGAGCCATCTCCATATCCTTAGCAGTATAAACTACCGGAACAGCTCCTTTTTCCAATCCTGCAAGAATCGCTCTTGTGGTCTGCTCAATTTCCTTTGTAGGGTTCGATTTTAAAATCTGGTCGAGCGATTGTTTAAAAGTATTTACATTCTGGGTTCTTCCTATACTTAAGGCTCTAAGGAATAAAAACCTTGGGCGCAATTCACTTTCAGGATATCTTAACAAGCCTTCGTTACAAAGTGTAAGCACCTTAAAATAGTAGTAGTTCTGAAATTCTTCGTATGCTTTCGCATAAAGCAGATTTGCTCTTTGATATTCAGCATCGAGCTTAGATTGATAGTTTGGATCGCTTAAAGCTTTGGCATATTCGCTCCCTTTAAACTCCTTTATAATTTTCTGCTTGTAAAATTCAGACTTGGCAGTTCTGTTCAGCGATTTGTTTATGGCATAGCAATGATAATAGGTCGAAAGCAGATATGGATTCTCAGGAAATCTTTCCAACAAAATTTCTAAGCTCTCCAAAGCTTTTTCTTTATTATTAAGTTTTTGCTCGTAAACCAAAGCCGCTTGGAACAAGCCCTTCATAATTCTTTCATTAGATTTTACCATTGCAGCCTTTGTCATAGGCAAATCAACCAAATAGTATTCTTTGGTTTTAGGATCCTTTTTCTGAGATTGTGAGCTAATACCATCTCCCGAATCCTCTTCCAGAGCAATCTCAATATCATCCAAGTTAAATGTAGACCTGTTTTTACGTCTCCAATTGTCTTCTAATTTTCTACGCCCCCATTTGCGTTGGAATTCTGATTTTCCCAAACCTATATTTGTAGGATTATAAAAATACCAATTGCCCTGACTTTGTCCCTGGTTCCTGTTAAAGTTATTCCCCAACAAATTGTTTTGGCTAAAGAATGCCCTGTCCGACTGAGCTTCGGCTTTTTGCAAACGCTCTTCACGTTCCTTCTCGTTAATTTTCTTAATCAAATCACTAATCAATCGATCTCTATCGCCTTTACCCATTAATGCAACTCTTTGCAAACTATCCTCGCGAACAACCATATTCAAATTATTCACCAGTTCGGTTAAATTCCCAACACGCTCCGAAATTTTGATATAATTAGGATAATCGCTTCCCAAATAAGTCATTGAACTATCGTAGCACATCTGTGCCTTTGGATAAATCTCTTTGCTAAAATAATGATCTCCCAATTTTAAGAATGAAATTGCTTTCTGATTTTCGTTGTACAAAGAAACCTTTGTCGACTCCCAATAATTCGATATTGCCGACTCCATATTCTCATCTGCAACATCCATTTCGGCCATGGCATAATAAATCTGATTCTTATACTCTTTATTTTTTTGGTCGCGCAACATTTTACGCAAGCCTTTTCTGATTTCTTCACCATTTTCAGCACCTGTATAAGTTAATGCACGACTGATTTTGGCATTAAAGGTCATCTCGTAATTGGCATTTAAGTCGATCAATTCCTGAAAAGCTTGCGAAGCCTCTCCGGCTTGATCCATTTTCTGATATATTTGAGCCAATAAGTAATAGTAACGTGCTTTCTTGTGTTTGTTTTTTGATATCGCAATGCACCTTTCCAATGCCGGTACAGCCTCCTCAAATTGTTCTTGCCTGATGGCCATATCGGCATACAAAGCCTCAATTCTTAGCAAATCATCTTTCGATAGCTCACTTCTATCATCCAAACGTTCCAAAATTTCACCACCTGCAATAAACTCTCCTCTATCAATCAAACTAACCGCTTTCCAAAGCTTGGCCTCCGATATCAATTCCGATTCGGGATATTCGCGAAGGATAAAATCAAAAGCTTTTTCGGCCACATGATACTCCCCTTTGTAAAACCGGGCTTTTCCAATCAGAAGGTAACAATCATCAATCCAATTGTTGTACTCCTTCTTCTTTCTAAATTCTTTATATTTTTCAGATTGATTTCCTTTTTTACGCTTCGGCTTGCGCGTTATAGAGTGAGTTTTTATAGCCTTTGTTGCCTTTGCCAATGCCCTATCCATATTCGAAAAAGACAAAGATCTGGCCGTCTCATTCTGGTATTCGAAAACCGGAAGTAAGATGGTATAATTTTCCTGCAATCCGTTTTTGATTTTCTGCTGCCCCTCCTTCAAGCTCTCCTTACCATTAAAATACACATTGTAATGGGTGTTAAGAGCATGATACTTGCGGCTCATAAAAGTGTTTTTCTGATTCGAACATGCATAAGCAAAAATCAGAAAAGCAATTATCGTTAAGGCTTGTTGAATAAGTTTACGAGTCAAGGCTATATGTTTTGTTTGATAACACCCTAAGCGTAGCCATCGGTATTATCCTGAGTTTATTATATTTCCCAAATGGTATAACAGATATCTGTTGATTTTTATTATTCCAAAAGCTGAAATTTATTAAATAAAATCTAAAAATAGTTCTATTCAGGGAATAAAAAAGAAGCAAAAAACACCCCTCAATTCTATATCTTAAAAAGCACAGCTGTTTTACCTGATTTATACCAATATTACCCAAAATTCATCTAAAAATATTGTTCTCGTTTGCACTGATTTTTCGTACAAATTTTCGCAAAATCAAAAACATGCCTTTAAAGAGAGGAAATAAGTGTACTTTATACCAAAACAAAGCCCCATCTGCCGCAAGTCTTCCTGAATTGTGGCTATAAAGTTTAAATCTCAACGCTTAGAAAAAAGTGTTGGGATTTTTTAATGACTCAAATTAATCTTACCGTCCAGTAAATCCTTCATGCGTTTTTTAGTAAGCATGGAGTTAATGATTTTTACGAGGGCATTTTTCTCGTCTTCACAATGGCCAGCGTGTACTAATGCTTGAAAACACCTACAACGAGTTGGGTGAGCTAATCAACAAGAAGCTGCACAACAGCAAGCAGGAGATAGACTATGCCTACAATATCAGAGGTTGGCTGACCGGTATCAACAAAGGCAAAACCCTTGCACCGAACCGATTGTTTGGAATGGAACTTTACTATAACAACACTTTAAACGGTGCAGCTAACATTGCACAATACAACGGCAACATTTCTGCCATGAAATGGAACCACCAGGATGAAGGAAGCTCAGTGGGACATGCCTATAAGTTTGAGTATGACAATTTGAACAGACTGGCAAAGGCCGATTACGGAACCTATAACACCAGTTATGCAACCAGCAGTAAGTTTGATGTGTATGGTAATGCATCTGGAAAAATCGGGTATGATCTGAATGGCAATATCGAATCGCTGAAAAGAAACGGAGGATCAGGTACGTTGATAGATAATTTGATATACAATAGTACCAATCAACTTTCCAATGTACGGGATTATTCGAATCAAAGCAACGGATTTGGTGAGCGTTCGACCAGTACCTCGGCTACCGAGTACAGCTATGATGACAACGGTAACATGGAGGTGGATTTAAACAAAAACTTGAATATTGCCTACAATTCCATAAATTTACCAAAGCAGATTACAAATCGAGCTAAATCGTCGGATGATGCTGAGTATGTTTACAGTGCATGGATAAGTATCGCAAAGGTTCTTTGATTAACCCTTACATGGGTAATTTCGTTTACAAGGATAATGGTGAATTGGATGATATCATCACACCTGAAGGAAGATTGGTAAATGTGAGTAACAACATGGTTTATGAGTATTACCTGAAAGATCATTTGGGCAATATGCGTAATACCTTCCAGGTAGATGGCGGTGTAGTAGTACAGAAACAAAAAATGGATTACTATCCGTTTGGAATGCAGTTGGACAAACAATTTGCCAATCATGACAACAAATACCTGTACAATGGAAAAGAAATGCAGGATGACTTGTTTGACAATGGAGTAAACTTGGATTGGTTGGATTATGGAGCCAGAATGTATGACGCTCAACTGGGGAAGTGGCATACTGTTGATCCGATGGCTACAGAAGAACACAATCTCTCAATGAGTCCATACAATTATTGTGTAAACAATCCTATATTAAATGTTGATCCAGATGGAATGGATTGGTATTCGTATACTCAGGATGGAGTAACATATTGGCATTGGCAAGAAGGAAGTGCAAGTGTTATTATGGTTGAAGATAAAATGTATGCTAATCAAGGAGAAACTTACACACAAGATCTAGGAGATGGTAAAACATTGACATGGAATCAACAAGAAGCAACATCTTTTGATGAAAAGGTATTAGATAAGGATGACTGGGAGAGCCAGCGTGATCCAATTTATAATGATGATGGTGTTGTTGTAGGTTCAAGAAATAAAGCTGGAGAGGAAGGTAACTGTTTCTATCAAGCTGGCCAGATGGTGAGTAATAGTGGAGCTACTTCTTTAGGCGGCACAGCTAATAATGAAGATGATTATAATGCTATGATACGTTATATGAATTCTCAAATTGATCAAGGAAAGGCTGTAAGAGTACACGTGGACTATAATAATGATGGAGTTGGAGATCATTGGGTTACAATTTCTTCGAGATCTACCAACATACAAGCTAATACTTCAACATATAATTTCTATGATCCAGGAACTTGGCGTAAGACTGCTGGTACTCATAATACAAATGTATTCAACATAGGAACAACTTCACTATCAGGAACAACTAATTATAGTGGTCGAACTTACAATATAACGGCTGTAAGACGAAATCAGTAAAAGTAATGAAAGAATGTAATGAAACTTTTAAAAAAGATATGAGAAAAAATAAACGTTTTTTAATCATACCGATACTGATCCTTTGTGCAGGATTAGGGATGTCAACTAAATTATTAACAAGTTCTAATTGTATGAAGCAAGATTTGTTCTCAGATTATTTGAGGACATTTAAGGAAAAATCTTTGCCAGTGAAATTAAGTAGAAAACATGTATTAGAGTTAGAAGATTTAAATAATAATTTGACTGAGATAAAGGATAGCTTGCTTGTTTTTATTCCATCAGAATTAAGAAAAAACTTCACTAGTAGTACATTTAAAAGATTATATTTATTACCGAAACACTGCAATAATAAAGTTGTTTTATTGTTACATAAATTTATAAATCAATATGATGCAAATGTATTTAAGGTGTATATGGTTATATATGGTAATTCTGGAAATATTTTGGATTATAAAGAACTAGCAGGATTTAATTTAGATGTTTGGGAAGCTTTTTTGGCGATAGATGAAAATTATAAGATTAGCCGTAAGGTGTATAATTTTAAGCTTAATGATGACCTGCAGGCAGAATATTTTCATTTATTAGAAACTAGTTATGAATATGAATTGAATACTAGAGGTTTTATTAAAGAACTAAGTAAATTTAAACAAGAGGGTTATTTTGATGGAGACTCTAGTGGGTATAAATTGGTAGAAGAGTATTGATTATCCTCTTAATGCCGCAAGTTTTACTGACTTCCCCTGATGGTCCGAGTTGATCGCTAGTTCGAGTCTGTGACTCGGACTCTGCGTAGCAGGTCATCGGAAAGTAAAATATAAGCCTACTTGCAGTAATGCGAGTAGGCTTTGTTTTTTTGTGACTTATAGTGCTCAAATATGACCTAAAAGGTACAAATATAAGAAGTGAGTTTTTTCTTTAATTTAGAACGGTTCTACAAAGTGGCAATATTTTTATTAAAGAAGTCTTTAAACTTGGCTTTTGTAAACAACCATACAATTCAAGTTAAAAACCAGTGCTTTGGTTCTATCTTATAAAGATTAAACTTGTTTGACACACTTAATTAAACAGTCTCCCCGAATGGTTTCAACTCATAAACCAACTCGTTCAACCCATCCGCAAGGGCTTGTCAAGTCCTTAACCAAACAATTCAAGTTAAAAACCAGTGCTGTGGTTCCATCCCCGAATGGTTTCAACCCATAAACCAACTCGTTCAACCCATCCGCAAGGGCTTTTCAAGTCCTTAACCATGCAATTCAAGTTAAAAACCAGTGCTTTGGTTCTATCCCCGAATGGTTTCAACTCATAAACCAACTCGTTCAACCCATCCGCAAGGGCTTGTCAAGTCCTTGACCATACAATCCAAGTTAAAAACCAGTGCTTTGGTTCTGTCCCCGAAAGGTTTCAACTCATAAACCGACTCGTTCAAACCATCCGCAAGGGCTTTCAACTCGTCAACAACTCAGCTTATCGTAGAGCTACGGATTTTAATCCCACAAACAAAACACCCCCACTTGCATATGCAAACGAGGGAGTCTATCAAGCTAAATTCTATCCATTATCGTGTAATTTTCACACGCTCGGTAGGTTCCGCATTTTGGTTTCTTGCATCAACAACTGCATTCAATTTTTTTGCTAAATCGGCGAAAGCCATACCAACAACCGAGTCTTCGTTTACAGCGGCAGGTTTACCCTTATCGCCACCTTCGCGTATGCTCTGAACAATCGCGATTTGCCCTAACAATTCGATACCTTTTTCTTCAGCTAGTTTCTTGCAACCATCTTTGCCAAAAATGTAGTATTTATTTTCAGGCAACTCGGCAGGAGTAAACCAAGCCATATTTTCAACCATCCCCAGCACCGGAACATTAACACCTGGCCCTTCGAACATGCTAATTCCTTTAATAGCATCGGCCAATGCAACCTCTTGCGGCGTACTAACCACTATGGCTCCTGTTACCGGCACGGTTTGTACCAAAGTTAGGTGAATGTCGCTGGTTCCTGGTGGCAAGTCGATTAACACATAATCCAGCTCGCCCCAATTACCTTCTTCAATCATCTGCTTTAAGGCATTCGAAGCCATGGGTCCGCGCCAAACCGTTGCTTGCGCAGGATCAACAAAAAAACCAATCGAAAGCATTTTAACACCATATGCTTCGTGTGGCTCAATCAGATCTTTCCCATCAAGCTTTATTAACTTAGGACGAGCCGTTTCGGCTCCAAACATCAGTGGAACCGATGGACCAAAGATATCGGCATCAATTAAACCCACTTTGGCTCCTGATTTTGCCAAAGCTACTGCCAAATTCGAAGCAACCGTAGACTTTCCAACGCCACCCTTACCCGAAGCAACAGCAATAATATTGGTCACTTTCGGTAAAACAGTTGGTTCATCAACCACATGCATTGCTTTAACTTTGATGTTTCCTTTAATTTGAGCCTCTTTATCAACAAACTTTAAAATTGCTGAAACACAAGCTTTTTTTAATGGAATGATATTCGGATCGTCTGACTTTTGGACAACCAAATCGAACCCAATTTTCTTTCCCTCGATTTTAATATTACGAACCATGTCCAAACCCATAATATCCTTATCGGTACCTGGGTAATGAACCAATTTTAGAGCGTCCGTAACTTGTTTTTGAGTGTAACTCATGATTTATGACTATTAATTCTTTAAAGTAATTCTTGATCGAACTCCTTTTCAATTTACATTGATTTATAATTCGATAACATAACTGCAAAGGTATATATTTAGAACAGATTTAAATAAAATCCATATCAAGTTCTTTCGTCGGATCCCAAAATATTCTATCAAAATCTTGAATTTGATCATCAACTACAACAATCCCTTCGCTTTCAAGCAATTCCTGCATAACATTTTCACCAGGGAAATGATGCTTCCCACTAAGCATTCCCAAACGATTAACTACCCTATGTGCCGGCACATATTGCTTGCAGGAATGCGATTGATTCATGGCCCAACCTACCATTCTGGAACCTCGTGGCGAACCTACAAATTTGGCAATGGCTCCGTAACTTGTAGCCCTTCCTGCCGGAATTTGCCGAACCACTTCGTAAATTCTATCATACAAATCAGACATTACTCAATGCGCTTGTCTCTGCCAAAACTTCGATAGGAATCCATTTCTATTTCCACATCAGGCTCTGTAAATTCCGATTTCCCTTCCAATTTAAATTTCAGGTATTTAATCGGAATACCCCGATCAAGAAATTGCTGCTCGTAAAAGGTTCTGATTGAAAGAATATCATCAGCCTTTCCCGAATTGTACAAGTCGTTGGTATCTACATCCACGGCAAGAGAGTTTTCTTTG
Organism: Marinifilum sp.; assembly: GCF_965230805.1. Taxonomy (NCBI): domain Bacteria; kingdom Pseudomonadati; phylum Bacteroidota; class Bacteroidia; order Marinilabiliales; family Marinifilaceae; genus Marinifilum; species Marinifilum sp. Next base: position 1,913,002 of record NZ_OZ246019.1, read on the forward strand.
ATTACATAGGATGTATATTCGTAGAGAAAATTGCTATCCGATTTCAAATGGATGATTCCATCCTTAGTCAACAGGTTTGAATAGAGTTTCAGAAAACGCGTGCCCGTAAGTCTTTTTCGTGCCTTTTTCATTTGTGGATCCGGAAATGTAATCCAAATTTCAGATATCTCTCCTGATTCAAAAATTGACTCTAGCAGTTCGGCTTTGGTTCTGATAAATCCAACATTATCCAGGCCTTCTTCAATAGCCGTTTTTGCGCCTCTCCACATTCGCGCACCTTTGATATCGATACCAATAAAGTTTTTATCCGGAAATTTACAAGCTAAACCAACAGTATACTCACCTTTTCCGCATCCAACCTCCAGTACAATTGGATGATCATTCTTAAAAACTTCTTTGTTCCATTTTCCTTTTAAATGATAATTGGTTTCCCAAACCTCATTGTGAGTAGGTTGAAACACATTATCAAAAGTATTCATCTCAGCAAAACGCTGTAATTTATTTTTTCCCACGACTAATGGCTAAATATTTTATTGATTTGCTTTTTCAAGCCTTAATCCAACATTCACTACTTCTTTTAATTCCTCATCGCGCATTCCCTGCACAATTTCATAAACATAGCTTCCCGGTTTTTTGAAAACGATATTTTGCCGATAAGGAATTTGCAAGTCGAAAATATTTCCGAATCCACTTCCAAACCATTCTCCTTTTTCGGTAGCTAAATTGCATTCGAATTGTTCTTCGATTACAGCTCCCTCAGGCGATGTTCTTTTAATAAACAACCACATGTTACTATACGCATATGCGCCTGTATTTCGTATGTTTACATACAAATTGTGAGCATGGATAGTATCTGTAACTTCAATCTCGAACCGCAATTTATGATTCATGTTCCATTTGTAGTCCGGAATTTCCTGATAGGTTTCGTAAACACGATTTGAATCGCACGATTGGACAAAGCATGCGAATACGATCAGGCTGCAAATCCAAATCAGTTTATTCATGACTGTGTTGGCTTATTTGGTTTTCTTGGTTTACGACGGTATTTTCTTTTTCCTCTTCGTCTGCCAGGATTCTCCTTTTTATCAAAACGATTCAAGCTATCCTGACCTACTACATTTTCGTAATCCAAAGATTTTTTAGAAGCATGCGATTTTTCAGACAATAACTTATCTACTTTTATTCCTTTCTTGTTTAGTCGGACAATTTCCTTCACCCTGTCAACAGACACCTGAACCATATTCATCGAATTAAACTTGTCGAATGAATACCACATTTGTCGTTTGAAGATATCTGTTTTTTGATGATAGGCAGTACCATCCTTTGTTTCCAATGGAATACTGGTATTCGGAAAATCCTTTTGAGCATCTACATAACAATCTAACTCAAAGTTCAGACAACATTTCAGCTTTCCACACTGCCCGGCTAATTTCTGAGGATTTAAAGATATTTCCTGATAACGAGCTGCATTGGTTGTAACCGATACAAAGTTGGTAATCCAAGTAGAGCAACACAGTTCCCTACCACATGGGCCAATCCCTCCTATTCTGCCAGCTTCCTGACGAGCACCGATTTGTCGCATCTCAATTCTGATTCTGAACTGCTCTGCCAAAACCTTAATTAATTGTCTAAAATCAACCCGGTCGTCGGCAATATAATAGAAAATAGCCTTTGTTTTATCTCCCTGATATTCTACATCACCAATCTTCATATCAAGCTTTAGCTCGGCTGAAATTTGGCGCGCTTTAATCATTGTTTTGTGTTCCAGTGCAATGGCTTCCTGCCATTTTTCAATATCTACGGGCTTGGCTTTTCTGTATACTTTCTTCGCCTCGTATGTATTGGGATCCAATTTATGTTTGCGCATCTGCTCAACCACCAAGTCGCCGGTTAAAGATACGATTCCAATATCATGCCCGGGCGATGACTCTACAGCAACCACATCACCTCTTTGTAATCTTAATTGATTTGTATTTGAGTAGAATCCCTTACGGGTATTCTTAAATTTGATTTCAACAACGTCCGGACATTGTGCACTTTCAGGAACATCTTTCAACCAATCGTAAACATCAAGCTTTCCAGCCAACAAACGATGGTCCCTTTTATTAGATGCGCAGCCTACGCATTTTCCTTTTAGTTCCTTATTTTCTGTCATATATATTGATTATTAGTCGATAATCGACTGCGAAATTAATGAATTTTAATTTACAAAACCTTTAAAGGTAATTATTTCGGGTAATTATTGGACTTTTAAGGGCGCAATAATTTAACCAGCTTTAATCCCAAATCAAGAAAGACAATCTTTGCATTTGCATTTCTTTCTATATCGGTATAAGCTTTCGAAAGTTCGTCGGAAATCATCCAAACATTTTCTTCGTTTATAAAAGGTGAAAATCGTTGCGAAAAATCCATTTCTTCTCCACTTAAATAAACCATTTCGGCTTGCTTTAGGTTAAGAATAAAGTTTTCGCGTATCATTCGAACACAATAATTCAGGAAACCTTTCTGACGTTCGCGGCCAATTGCTGATATCTCTTCCGCCCAATCCATAATCTCGAGTACCTTTCGGGCATAACAATGCCTCATGATAGCGACAAAACTCTCAAAATTCTCTGCGTTTTCATCTGAATTTTGGATAAGAATTCTAGCCTTACGATAACTTCCCTCTGATAAGCGCACTACATTTTTTAATTCCTGATCGCTAAGGTCAAACTCATTTTGAACTGCTACCGACAATGATTCCTGATCAATTGCCGGAATTTTAATCAGCTGAGTCCTAGACAAAATGGTTTGAAGTATTTTATCAGGTTCTTCGGAAACCATAAAAAATAATGTCTTTACAGGAGGCTCCTCAATCATTTTAAGCAATTTATTGGCACACGAAGCATGCATTTTTTCAGGCAACCAAATGATCATTACTTTATAATCCGACTCATAAGATTTTAAACTCAATTTCTTGATGATTTCATTACTTTCTCCTGAATAAATCATCCCTTGCGAATTGTCAACTCCAAGCGTACGATACCAATCACCTATGTCAAAATATGGATCACTTGCAATTTGTGAACGCCACAATTCAATAAAATGATCGCTAACCGGATTGGTAAAGCCTTTTCCTTTAACTACAGGAAAAACAAAATGCAGGTCGGGATGAATTAATTTTGAATATTTTTTACACGATGAACAAACACCGCAAGAATCGTTGCCCTGTTTATCGAGGCATGAAACGTATTGAGCAAAGGCGATTGCCATGGAAAGTTTCCCAACCCCCTTGGGGCCAATCAATAGCTGAGCATGACTTACTCTATTCTCGTTAACTGTTTGTATAAATCTTTGCTTGACCTCATCGTGGCCAATTATATCTTTAAATTGCATGAATTTTGAATATGAAATGGGTTCGAACAGATAATTGTAAGCACCATCTGTTGATCAAAAATATTTTAATCCCGAATATGGCTCAAAGTTACATCGGGGTATCCAAAGTTAAAAAAATATAGCAGAGCTTTATCATATTGGTTTCAGATCAATTGGAATTGAATAAAAATTGACGTTTTGACCATTAATTTACAATAAAGAAAAATTTATGCAATCGTTTCAACGCAAGAAGCCACAGCACACTTACCACCTGAAATTCTATTACTTACAAATGATTTACATATCTTTTTTGCAGCAATTTGAATAAAAACATACCTTTGTTTGGAAGAAAAAAATTAAAGATTTATTCCAATGCAAACAATTGATTCATACAATTTTTCAGGAAAAAAGGCGATTATCAGAGTTGATTTTAATGTGCCTTTGAACGACCAGTTCGAAATTACCGATGACACACGTATCCGTGCTGCACTTCCAACCATCAAAAAGGTATTAGAAGGAAACGGATCAGTCATTTTGATGTCTCACCTTGGCAGACCAAAAGGTGTTGATGAAAAATTTTCGTTGAAGCACATCGTTGCTCACCTTTCGGCAAAATTAGGTGTTGATGTAAAATTTGCTGATGATTGTATTGGCGAAAGCGCAAAAACAATGGCTGCAGAATTAAAAGATGGTGAAGTTCTTTTATTGGAAAACCTTCGTTTTTACAGTGAAGAAAAAGCTGGTGACGAAGATTTCGCTAAAAAATTAGCTGATTTGGCTGATCTTTGGATCAACGATGCATTTGGGACTGCACACCGTGCTCATGCTTCAACTGCTGTGATTGCTAAATTCTTCCCGGAAAACAAAATGTTCGGTTACGTAATGGAAGGTGAGCTATCAAGCGTTGATAAAGTATTGAAAGACTCAAAGCGCCCGTTAACAGCAATTATGGGTGGTGCTAAGGTTTCTTCAAAAATTGATATCATCAAAACATTAATGCCAAAAGTTGATCACTTGATAATTGGTGGTGGTATGACTTACACTTTCGTTAAATCGATGGGTGGTAAAATTGGGAACTCGCTGGTTGAAGACGATAAGTTAGATATTGCACGAGAAATTTTGAAAGAAGCTGAAGAAAACAATGTAAAGCTTCACTTGGCAGTTGATGCTTTGGTTGCTGATGACTTCTCAAATGATGCCAATACCAAAGTTTGCAATGTATCCGAAATTCCAACTGATTGGATGGGCTTGGATGTTGCCGAAGACACAATCAAAAACTTTAAAAGCGTTATTGAAGAATCAGAAACAATTCTTTGGAACGGCCCTGTCGGCGTATTCGAAATGGATACTTTTGCCAAAGGAACCAAAGCCATTGCCGACGCAATTGTAACTGCTACCGAAAAAGGTGCTTTCTCGCTAATTGGTGGTGGCGATTCTGTTGCAGCAATCAATAAATACAACTTAGCTGATAAGGTAAGCTACGTATCAACAGGTGGTGGTGCACTTCTTGAATATATCGAAGGCAAAGAATTACCAGGGGTAGCAGCAATTCGAGGATAATACAATCCTAAATATTTCCCTTACGGGGATTCTAAAGCAGTCTTAAAAAGACTGCTTTTTTTTATTTTACAATATCCCTATTTACACAAATTAAGATTATATTCGTAGTATCAAACTTAATAACTATTGCTTTACTATGAAAAAATCTACACTTACATTTCATCCTACGTTGATTGTGCTGTTACTTCTAGTCAGCAATCTATCAAAAGCACAAGTTGACAAACTTCATTATATTCCACCAATGTGTTCGTTTACAAAGGATAAAGCAAAGGTTGACGATCATCGAATGGTTCTAACAACAACTGAAACCGAAGCATTCGATGTTACCATTAGAAACAACAACGGAACATTTGTGAAAACGGTAAGCCTGTCAAGTTCTACACCACAAACGATTAACTTAAATTACTCTGCTTACTTATCAGACACCGATAACACACCTGGCTCCATAATTGAATCTCAAGGAATTATCGGAACTGAAGATTTAAATAAAGTACTTGATACTGAAGGTTTAATTGTGTCTGGCTCAAAAAAATTCTTTGTAAGTATTCAAAACAAATCGAATGCTCAAGGTGATCTGCTTACATCAAAGGGTACAACTGGTTTTGGTACCGATTTTTACAGTGGCCATATGTATTCTAGTGCTGGTGGTTTTGATAAGCACAATGGTCATTTTATATCGGCCATGGCAACCGAAAATAATACAAACATTTCTTTTAGTAATCCAAACGTTCTGTTTGCCTGAAGATCAACAAACACCTTTACAGTTAGCTTAAACAAAGGGCAATCAATAGTTATTGGTGTAAGTATTAATCAGATCAAATCTCAGCAGGGAGGCACAAAAAATCTTAATGTTGTAAATGGAACTCACATAATATCAAACAAACCCATTGCTGTAAATTCGGGATCGATGTGTGCATCAGGTAATCCACAGAAAAAAAATCCTGATCGTGATGTTGGTTTTGATCAGTTGGTGTCAACCGAGCTTGTAGGAGATGAATATATTTTAACGTGAGTTCGACGTAAAATTCGTTCACAGTTTGATCTGATTTTGAGTAGAAATTTTCTCAAATTTTCGAAGGAATATCGGGATATTTCAAGAAGATTTGAGGAAATTTATGCCGAAAGCAGGCAAACACATAATGGAAAGTTCTCCTTACGACATCTTCACATTAAAAATTCCTCAAAATAGCACGCTATTCTTTCCAAATTTTTAATGCAAATCTATCCCAAATAGAACTTTCTGTGGATAGAATTTTACGTCGAACTCACGTTATTTTAATAAAAGGTGAGGGAAAATTAGGAGGAGCACAGCACAACGAGAGAGCTCTAATTGTTGCCACTGAAGACAATACTATAATTACTTATAAGAATAATACCAAAATAAGAACATTGGCAAATGCGGGTGACTTTAAGCATGAAATAAGAGCCTTAAATCTTTAATCATGTTCGTTTCATAATAGGTATTTACTCAGAATACAGAATCAGTTAAAAACAGAAAGACATCCCAAAAATCGATTAACTTTGCAGCCGATGCAATTTTAAGAACTGGCATAAATGAACTGGAAGAACAAGATATTTTCGATAGGAAACGAAATTGAATTTGAAAAACTAGCATTAGAGATTTTTCAATACCAAGCGAAAAACAATGCTGATTATCGTGAATATCTTCAGCATCTGAAAAAGAACGTAAATCAGATCAATAGAATTATAGATATCCCATTTCTTCCCATAGAGTTTTTTAAATCCAGAAAAATTGTTTCTTCGAATCATCCTGCCCAAGAAATTTTTACCAGTAGCGGAACTACCGGCAAATTAACAAGCAGGCATTTTGTGTCGGATGTTGGTATTTACGAAAAAAGTTTTACAAAAGGATTCGAAGATTTTTATGGATCCATTACTGATTATTGCGTTTTGGCTCTTCTCCCTTCTTATCTTGAGCGTGAAGGTTCATCCTTAATCTACATGATGGAACACCTGATTAAGCATAGCAAACATTCTAATAGTGGATTCTACCTCCACAACCATGAAGAATTGATTCGAACCATTGCTGAATTAAAAAAATCGAAACAAAAAGTTTTACTATTGGGTGTAAGCTTTGCTTTGCTTGATTTGGCCGAAAATTATGAATTGGATCTTTCCGATATAATCATCATGGAAACAGGAGGAATGAAGGGCAGAAGAAAAGAAATTACCCGCGAGGAGCTGCATACCTTTCTTTGTGCCCAATTCAATGTAAACGAAATTCACTCTGAATATGGCATGACGGAGCTGCTTTCGCAAGCTTATTCGAAAGGGAATAGCTTATTCAAAACTCCAAATTGGATGAAGGTTATGATTCGTGATGCATATGATCCCTTTTCGTACGAAAAAACCGGAAGAACAGGAGGTGTAAATGTTATTGACTTGGCCAATGTTCACTCTTGTTCGTTTATTGAAACTCAGGATCTTGGTAAAATCCACAAAAATGGAAAGTTTGAGATCCTTGGCCGATTCGATAATTCTGACATCAGAGGATGTAATTTATTAGTGAACGAATAAGAATTCAAATTTTGGATAAAGCTCACTGCCAATTGTTTTTCAAAAGATCTGGTACATCTGTTTGCCTGTTGTAATAATGATTAAAAAATGGATTATTCATAAAGAACTATATTATTCCTGAATATTCAACTTTCCGTTGCGTCTTTTAAAGAAAGAATTCTTAGAATTGCGCAAGCCTTCGTACGAATCGAGAATACCTTTTACACTTCCAACCAAAACTTTGGCTTCAACTTGTATGGGAATTCGGTTGTTGTCGTTACTGAGCCAAACAGTCATGTCTTCGCCACCTTTAAACATGGTTCCCTGAACCAACAAAGGCGAAAACTTCAGGCTTTCAAATCGTTCGCCCGATTTTGTTTTAATGGTTTCCAAGCCTTTGTAGCGAATGTAGAGAGAGTGGATTTCGTTATCAACCAACATCGATAGCGGAATTTTATCGCCCTTTTTGTATTTGCTAAAATCCAGATTGCGTACATAGTAAGCCACAGACAGGATGTCGAAAGTACATGCTTTGTTGGCCAGAGTGTCAAATTTTACAGGCTTTTCTCGTTTCTGAATTTTCGATAAAATCGTGCTATCGGAGTAGTTGAACCAATATTCGTGATGCGCATGGTATTTTGCTTCGTGGGTTCTTCTATCGAAATAAAATGGCGATAAAGTTTCTCTATCAGCGTAAGCGCAAAGCGTATCACGTAAGTGAAAAAACCAATCGAATGCTTTAAGGTTTTTGCCCGTACCATAAAATTTGTATGCATCTTTTCCTTGGTATCGGCTATTTTCAATACTCAAGTTTACTTCTCCGGCAGCTACCCAAATAAAGCCCCAATTGTAATAACCACGGTATGTTAATTTTTCGCCGGACTCGAAAGCAAAATTCTTTTCGATGCATTGTGCGCTTGCCTTACTATTTACGATAAAAAGCAATAGTAGTACTATAGCGATTTTAACAAAAAGTGATGTTGAGAAGGGTGTGTACATGAACTGGACATTTTCAAATACATAAACGCTTACAGGTTTCAAAACACTGTCAGAAATTTATAGCCTTTATTTGTTAACTTTTCCGATTTTACCCTCTATGGCTTTCACCTTTGTTTTTAAGCGATTACTTTTGCCTTTTTGGCTATCAATATTCATAGAACAGTATATTCGATTCGAGTTCTCAGATAGAATATCATGCGATTTGTTTACAATATCTAATGCCTCGGGCATAGTATCTGTTTCAATTAAGGTTCCCATTGCAGTAAGCTGGTAGTTGCATCCGCTCTTGCGGATTAAATCGATCACTTTACTCACTTCTGAGCTTACGCTGTCACCCTTATCGGTTGGGAAAATAGCAAATTCAATCAGTACAGACATTATTTTTTCTTTTTGCGTTTGTTATTCTTGGCTTTTTGGTTAATCGCATCTTTCATTTCTTCGATGAGTTCATCTACTTGATCATGCAATTGGAACATTACTTCTTTTCTTGCGGGTATCACGATTTTATCTTCAACTTCCCAATTCGAACGCACTTTTATCTCTTTACGGAAATAAAACACTTGTTCAGGCTGAATTTTTTCTTGATAGTTTCCGGTATCCCAAACACCATTATCGTTGCGATCTTCTATTACCTTAAAAATATAAGTTTTAGGTTCCAGGTAATCGAAAATAACAGTCTGATCTGATTCGATTTTCTTGGTTTGAATTACTTTCTCGCTTTTTCCACTTTCCAGCAACTGTATCAAACTAGGGCCTTTAACACCTGACACATTAATAAACAACTTTCCATAATATTCAAATTCCCGGGTTGTTACTTTTCCTTGGAAAGAGTCGCTGTACAATCCATAAATGTTTTGGAATGCTGTTGAATCGATAACAATTTTATAACTGCTTTCGGATTGCCAGTCAACTATAAAATTGTATTGCAAAAGTTTGTTTGGATCTTTTTCAATCTTAAAATCATAAGGAATTTCCAAAGTATCATTCAGCTGATAAAAATGAATGCTATCATAATTGATCTTAGCCAAAGGTTCATCGAAGACAATTGGGATGTGTTTGTTCAAATCCTGCGATGAACTTGATTTAAAACTGAATTTATAGTGTGGTTTCTTAAGCTTTGCTTTTTTCTTTTCTTTCTTTCTTTTCGATGATTTAGCCTTTGCTTTTTTGGGGTCTTTAAAATTCAATTTTACGGTATCCTGAAAAAGGAATAGCTGGTTGGTTGTATCGGTTTTCAGGTATTGCAAAGCAGCCAATAAAGTATCTCTTTTGTAGATGGTAGAATCTGTAATCCAAAAAGAAAGTGTATCCTTTCGAGAATTAATTTCTGCCATAAACCAATCCGTATTTTCTTCGAAACCTACAAAATCAATCATCATACTATCGGTTCTTCTGGCATTAAATTCGAATTCAAGTTTTTCTCGTCTTGGTCTTTTATATCCCGTAAGGTATTGCAAAGGATTTTCTTCGTCGAACATTCTCATGTGAATATTGTTGGGCTCCAAAGCAGTTGCTTTCCTAATTACAATAGAATCGCCACCAATTGAATCCAACTGCTCATATCGGTGAGCCGAAGGAACAATCAATTCATCGAAATAAGCAATCATTTCGCCAGGTCCATTGTATAAATAATCCCTGTTTCCGTCAACAATTGCAAACAATTTGTAAGTACCTTCGCGTAGGTTATTCAGTTGAAAGTATCCTGCAGAATCGGTTAATGCAATATAATCGGGAATAATAGTTAGCGGCACCGAATCGTTAGTGTTCAAGTATGCCATCACCATCGATTTTTCAACTGGATTTTCGTCGAAGGCATTATCTACCTTTCCCTTTATACTTAAAGAATCAATCGCTTCACCTGTAGAGAATACAAATTGATAATCTCCCAAAGGATTCCTCTCGTTGTTATCAACAATACCATCGCTAAAATCAAGCGTGTAGGTGGTATTTTCTTTTAATTCCTCTTCTAATTTTATATATATCGATCTTCCTTTTAATTTTACCAAGGGAGCTTTTTTTAATGGTGGGGAAATCACAAACTTTTCGTTTATTTGCTCAAGCTGTACAAATTCGTTGAAAAATATTTCGATTTTACCCCCTTTAAAGTTCAAGGCATAATTTTCAGGCTTGGTTTCGACCACTCGTGGAGGAGTTTCATCAATAGGTCCACCAGTTGGGTTACCCTGATTTGCACAAGAATAAATTAATAAGGAAACCGATAATCCCATAAGGATATTTAATGCTATCTTTTTCAAATTAATTGGTTTTGATATTTGATAATGGCAACAAAATTACAAAGATTAAGTACAAAAATAGGTTAATAAAAGTAAAATGGTTGATTCATCTACATTTTCGATAGAAAACAGACAAAAAATTCTGGAAGAAGCTACCGCCAGCAAGTTTGATTTTGTATTTAGCAGTTGCGGCTTTAAAGAAGCTCTGTTCTGCCTATTGGCTTCGAGTTTAGGATTTAAATGTGCAATGTTCTGTGAAGAAGATTTTGAAATAGAACTTGACACTGTGGTTGATACTAAAAATGCGGTATTGAAACCCATAATCAATTTGCGCGAAAGATTTCCTCATTTGATTCTTCCTGATGAATATTTGCACGTTCAGAAAGAGAAAAATCGATTTGGCAGAATGTTCTCGAATACCATAACAGAAAAGGATCTTCCACGCTACGAATCGGCATTACAATTGGCAAAAGATTATTCTGTTGTTCTTGAAAGCGAATTTAAAATAAACGCCAATCGATTGTTAATGTCGATTATTAAATCGGCTTTTGCCAACGGGGTTAGCATTTTAAATCATGTGAAATGTGAATTAGAAAATGAAATAGAGCTGATTGTATCGGATCGACTAAATTTAATCTCCAATTCTTTTTCGATTCGTTACCATAAGCTTGTCGGTTTTGCGAGTGCAGAAAGAGAGCGGAGAACAGTACTTTACATCTACCTCGATAAAAATGGTATATTCCTGAAAAGAAGTTTAAAGTTTCATGTCCACAATAAACTGGTTCGTTTGATTCGATATCAGGACTATTTTCTGTTGATCTGCGAAAGCGAGGATATGAATCTTGATTTTATTAAAACCGTGTTGCATGAATTGAGTTCCATGTTTGGAGATGATGTCTCTTTTTGCGAGGATGATATTCTATCTTCTAAAATTGTTCAGGTGAATAGCAATTCAAATTTGAAAGATCAGCTTTTGGCTTTGGAGAAATTTTGCAAGCTGCATTTAGATTTATCAGGATCTCAATTTGTTGACCGATTGAATAAGTTTCTCATTATTGATTCAAACTTTGAAGGAAGAAAAGAGATTCAAGACTTGATAGAATTTGCTGATTTCAAATTCGATGAAGCCAAACAAACTGGAATTGAGCCGATTTCGTTTAAAAACGTGTTTTATCGCTTTGGGTCCGATACCGAACAACTTACCGAATTGGCTTACGAGTGGAGAGCAAAATATGGTCCCGGAGAAAAATTGTGGCAGAATGTTCAGTTGTGGTATCTGTACCAGCATGAAATGATTTGCAGCATATATGATTATTATGCACGAATTGGCACTATCGATAATGCCAATCAATCCAATTTAATTATTGATGAAGAGGTAATGAACAGTTGCCTTTTCGTATAAGTGCCAAAAATATGTTTAAAAACATACTAATTGACAATTATACCTACATTTAGGTATTGTTTACTATTTATGCTCAATCTATTTTTGTGCGGTAATACAATAATAAGCACAAATTGTAGATTTTGAATTTGTTCCAGAAATATAAAACCGCAGTTATTTGCATTCTAATTCCAGCATTCTTATTGCTGGCAGGCAATGCTGCGTTTAACTGGCATGTTCATAAAAATGATCAGGGACAATTAATTGTTCATGCTCACCCTTTTAAAAGTGCAAATGCTAATTCAAACGGAAATACTCACAGTCACCAGTCAAATGAGTACTTTTCCATTCATCAAATTACCAACTTCTTTTTTCTTCTTGCAGCTATTTTTATTGTTGCATTCGAATCAAAAGAGATTGTCGATGTCTCAAAAGACTATAGCTATCATACAAAAAAGAGTCTTTTGCAGAGTCTTCTGCCTAACCGGGCACCTCCTGTTTTATCATAGTTTTTTTTGTTTTTTGGGTTAAAACTGAACTTGTATAAAGTTTACAGGTTTTATCATGAGTCTTAAATTGTTTTGAGAATTTTGAGTTTAGTCAAGTTAAAAAATAGAGGTATGACTATTGTCACGGCTATAGTTTTTAACGAAGAATAGACTTTAAAGAACCATAGAATTTACTTATTTCATGTTAAAACTGGAAGAAGTTGCTCCTGTAATTCCCTATTCAGTCGAAAAGTATTCTAGCACCCCAAAAATTATTTAATTCTATGTTCCTATTTTGAAAATACGATAAATTTCACATATCAATAATTAAACTGTAATGAAAACAACATTAAAAACTTGCTTAAGCGTATTGCTTATGGCATTATCTCTTGTATCAATTGCTCAGCACAAAAGGACTGATGCAAATATTTATGGACATGTTCTTGCAAATGGCGATCATTTGCCTTTTGCAACCATTTGTATTGAAGGAACAACAATTGGAACTACCACCGATGAAACGGGTCACTTTCAAATTGTGAACCTTCCTGTTGGTAAAGTAAAAATCAAAGCTCAATCTCTTGGTTACAAGCCAGAAGTTAAAGAAATAGAGATTGTATCAGGAAAATCAATTGAAATCAATTTCGACTTAGAGAAAGATGTTTTAGGTCTTGAGGAAATTGTGGTTACCTGTGACAGAAATGAAACCAACAGAATTGAAGCTTCTACAATTGTAAATACCTTAACTCCAAAACTATTTACAGCTACTCAGTCGGTTACTTTATCAGAGAGTTTGAACTTTGCTCCTGGTTTAAGAATGGAGAACAACTGTCAGAACTGTGGTTTTACACAGGTAAGAATGAATGGTATGGAAGGTCCTTATTCACAAATTTTAATTAACAGTCGTCCCATTTTTAGTGGATTAGCTGGGGTTTATGGTTTGGAATTAATGCCAGCCAACATGATTGAACGTGTTGAAGTTGTTCGTGGCGGTGGATCTGCCTTATATGGTAGCAATGCAATTGCAGGAACAGTCAACCTAATCTTAAAAGATCCGGTAAACAATTCATATGAATTTGGAGCTAGCAGCAGTTTAATTGGTGTTGGAGTTGACGGCGCTGACGATCCTGCAGAAGATTATACAGTAAGTATGAATACTTCTTTGGTATCTTCAGATAGTAAAACAGGTTTGGCTGTATATGGCTTTTATCGTGACAGACAGCCATTTGATGCAAATGATGATTCTTACTCAGAGATTTCTTTATTGAAAAATACAACTATAGGATCGAGATTGTTCCACAGATTTAGTGCACGTAGCAAAGTATCTCTTGATTTCTTTAATATCAAGGAGACTCGTAGAGGTGGTGATAAGTTCAGCTATGTAGAGCATGAAGCTGGAATAGCTGAGGCATTAGAACACGATATCACAACAGGAGCTCTAACTTTTGATCAATTCTTTAGAGAAAAAGATCTGTGGTCGGTATATGTATCAGGACAAAAAGTCGATAGAGATTCTTATTATGGTGCAGAGCAATCCTTAAGCGACTATGGTAGTACAGAAGGATTTACTTACACAGTAGGTTCTCAGTACAATGCTAATTTCGAAAACTCAAACCTTACTTTAGGAGTAGAAAATGTTGGAGAGTGGCTGAAAGATAAGAAGTTGGGGTATGCAGATCTCGACAATGCTTTCGAAAATGGGGAAGGTGAAATTGTAATTCCACATACTGATAATACAATTGTTGCGGATCAGGATAAAAATACTGTAGGTATTTTCTCACAATACGAAATGGATTTTAACAGATTAAGCGTTTCTATTGGAGCTCGTTTCGATCACTACTCGGTAGAAGACAAATATCACAGTCACGGTGGAAAGGAAACAGGAAATGTATTTTCTCCGCGTGTAACTTTAAAATATGATATTAAAGAGCATTTACAAGCTAGAGCAAGTTACTCAAAAGGATATCGTGCTCCGCAGATTTTCGACGAAGACCTTCATATCGAGACTTCAGGTTCAAGACAAGTACTTCATGAAAATTCTGATGATTTAGAGCAGGAAACAAGTCACAGTTATATGGCTTCTCTAGACTTTAACAAGAAAATTGGAAATACTTTCGTTGGATTCCTTGTTGAGGGTTTTTATACAAAACTTGACAATCCTTTTGTTAATGAATTTGGTGATCCAGATGCTAATGGTACTGTAATTTATACACGTGTGAATGCCAAGGAAGGTGCTGTTGTAAAAGGTTTAAACATGGAATTAAATTTTGTGCCAAGTGATAAATTCTCGATGAAAGGTGGATTTACTTTACAAAGCAGTAAATACGAAGAGGCACAAGAATTTGATGAGAAGAAATTCTTCAGAACTCCTGAAGAATACGGATACTTTACTTTAGATTGGAAACCAACTAAGAAATTGGGTATTTCATCAACAGGAAATTATACAGGTTCGATGCTAGTACCTCACTATGATACTGTATTAGAGGAATCTGATTCATTCTTCGATTTAGGAATGAAGTTCCGTTACAACATCAAGTTGAATGGTGCAAAACTTCAGTTATACACAGGTGTTAAGAATATCTTCAATTCGTATCAGGATGATCATGATCGTGGAATTGATAGAGATCCTGCATATATATATGGTCCATTAAACCCAAGAACAATTTACTTCGGTATTAAAATTGGAAACTTATTGTAGAAATATTCTACATAGACATATTATAAAAACTGTGGGTTAGTTTTAACGGAACTGTTACATTTTATGGCAGTTCCGTTTTTTTATGCATCAGTTTTTGACTTGGTATAATAATTGCCCAATGCTTTAATGTGAATTCTGTAGAAATCAAAAATTATGTCCTGATTACATGATGGATACAACGATTTTTTAAAAAAGATAAGTACATTTGCACGAAACAGTAAAAAGACTGAATTACCACAGGAGATATGGAAAACGAGAAGAAAGATAAAATTTACAAAGGAGTACTAATTGGATTAGGAATTGTTTTGATAGTTGTTGCAGTAATGTATTACTCAGAACATCGCGAAAACAAAAGATATATTGGTGAGATAACAGCAGAGAAAGTAAGCTTGCAGAATGAACTGCAACTGCTTTCGGCCGATTACGATTCTCTACAAACCAGTAACGATACGTTGAATGTTCAGCTAAAAATGGAGCAGGAAAAAATCGCTGAGCTTCTGGAAAGAATGAGAGTTTTCCGAAATAACTCATATGCCGAGATTAACAAATACAAGCGGGAGTTAGGAACATTAAAAGAAGTTTTAAGGGACTATATTGTTCAAATTGATTCTTTAAACACCCGTAATCAGCTGCTAACAGCTGAAAATGTTAGGGTGAAGAAGCAGATAAATTGGGTAAAGGAAAGAAACCAAAAACTTGAGGAGTCTACAGAGAATATGAAAGAGGTGATTAGTAAAGCTTCTGCTTTAGACGTTGCCGCTTTAATTTGTGAACCGATTAATAAAAAAGGAAAAACGGTTAAGAAAATTACCAAGACTGTTAAGCTGAAAACTAGTTTTACCTTGCGTAAAAACATTACTGCATCAACAGGTGCAAAAGAAATTTTTGTGCGTTTAACTCGTCCTGACGAAGTGGTTCTTGGCAATCCACAGAATCTTTTATTCGACTTCGAGAATACCAAATTGGTTTATTCTGCAAAACGCGAAATCGATTATGAAGGAGACGAGTTGGAGGTAGCAATTTTCTGGGATAATGATGGTAGCCTTGTTGCCGGTGAATACAAAGTGGATGTATTTGCAGAAGGGAATCACATTGGAAATGCTAAGTTTTTACTGAAGTAGAAGATTCTGCAATAACCATAGATCAATAAAGCTTGCTTTTTATGGCAGCTTTTTTTTTGCACAGTGTTTAGCTGATAACAAAAAAGCTTATGAATAAAAGTCAATAGCTAATTTTTACCTGCATTTACGATCCGAATAAAAGCATTTAAGTTCCGAATAGAACTATTTGGCTTGTAATTATAAAATAATAGCTTCTCTAAGCTAAATCGCGGCTCATGTAAGCAAAACATTGAGGTATCTCAACCTAAAAGGCCACTTAGGAAATCTAAAATTTACCTTGCCGAACCTCAATAGATACTTCGGGAACCTAAATGGATGATGAAAGAACCCAAACGAATGGTTATGGAGCCTAAATGGATGTAAACAAGCTGAATTTAAAAGGTATGGATTGGAGTTCTATTAGTGAGATACCATTATGGAAAGACATAATTATTACAGATTTGAATTAAAAATCTTTAAAGAACATAAGGATATTTTGAAGAATTTGATGGAATTGATTGAACAACTCATCTTATTTAAAGATCGTTCTTGACCCAAAGGCTCTAAATCCGACAAGAATCGAAACACATCCACTTTCAATCTCATATTTACCCGTATTTTCGGGAACCAATACACGAATAATAAAGTCATCCGTGCTTTCAACCATAAAATCCCATATGTTGGTATAATCTTCGTCAGCATTATCGTACAGCAAATTGTATTCAGTATCGAATAATTGAAAGTGCAAGTTACCCAATTGATCTTCTCCTTCAACAAGTATTCTGTATTCCTGGTCTTTGTAGAAAGTTAATTGAAGTTCTGCCGTTTCTCCTTGCGATAATACAGCATTGTTTAATTGCCCGTTAAATGTGTAAGGATTAAGCTGGGGAATACATTCTTTCTTTGTATACTCATTGCATTGCGCCAACGAAACATGTTGCAAAGCTACAATGCAAGTGGTTATGATGCTAAGTCTTATTAATATCTTCATAAGTAGTAAGTTTTGTGGCAGCTATAATTCGGTAAGCTTTGCTCTTATTCGATTGTTAATTTTGTAAATGCCCTTAATCGTTTCGTTCGAAGCTGTAAGGGTCACTTTATTTTGAATTATTGTTTTTCCATTTTTCGATTTTACACTCGAAGGTGTTTTTTTAAGCTGTTCAATTTCTCTAAACTTGGCATCCAATTCTTTTAAATCGGGAAGTACTTCATTTATTTTGGGGTTATTGCGATATTGGTTTAACAAACCAATTAAATTTCTCACAGAATGCTTTTGTTCTGCTATAAGACGAACCAACTCTTTTTGAGGGTGATTAAGATCGATAATATTTGTTGCCAAGTATAGTGTTTCAATCCATCCCCCAAATACAATTAAAGCGGCAGTACCACCACGTTGATTTTGTTTTAGGTAACTATCTGATCTGGTAAAAGTTTCTGATATAATATTTAGGAGCGAATCTTGATTTTCGATATTGGCTTCAACTCGCTGTGCAGTAATTTTCTCTTGTTCTTCAGGAATCCCCAACTCTCGAGTAAATTTTTTAATAATCGCAAGATATCGCGCTGCATCCTGAAATTGATTGTAAATGCGAATGTAACTTAAATCAGCACCATAAATACCAATATTAATGGCCATATCCGCTTGGGTCAAATAGTTGTCGGCATTTTTGACTGAATTCATTAAATCAGGTTGATAAGGCAAATTCATTTTCTTCATCAAGTCTGTTACTTGCAGCGGACTGGGAACATTATAGAACAGATTTTTAACTTGACTAAATTTCTGCGGCTTTGAAAGTTTATTTTGAACCGAAGTGGAATTTGAATTGGCTTTGCTGTTGCACGAAAAGCAATGTATGGAATTTGTAAAAATCAGTAAAAGACAGATTATTCCAATGTTTATTTTTAACATAGTTGATATAGTTTCTCTTGATTTAGAAAAGGTAAAGAGCTTAAAGTTATACTTTTAACACCAATAAGCAAGCAAAAAAAGAAGATATCCAACCTTCTGTAAAAAACTCTTAAGCTGAAGAAACAATTGGGAACATCTGCCGTACATAGCAAGTTACAATAAGGATTTTGACATTAACCTGAATACTTGTAGCAAGATGAAAAATTAACAGAAGTTCTCAATAAGGAGTAAATTTTTGACTTAAACCTTCCGAAATCGTAATCAACACAACATGCAGAGCAATCAAATGCAAGTGCGAACAGAACAAATGCAGTGGTTTTTGATACAAAACAAGCTGCGGACACATTTAAACCATCTGAAATCGAAATCAACACAACATGCAGAGCAATTAAATGCAAGTGCGAACAGAACAAATGCAGTGGGTTTTGATACAAAACAAGCTGCGGACACAATTAAACCATCTGAAATTGAAATCAACACAACATGCAGAGTAATCAAATGCAAGTGCGAAAAGAACAAATGCAGTGGGTTTTGATACAAAACAAGCTGCGGACACAATTAAACCATCTGAAATTGAAATCAACACAACATGCAGAGTAATCAAATGCAAGTGCGAAAAGAACAAAAGCAGCGGTTTTCTAGAAATCACAAAAAATTTGTAGAGATTTTAGCAAAAATAAGTTAGAATCCTTTGGCTATTCAACTGGTATTACACTGATTGTAAACCAAAAGTTTCTGTATGCAGTATATTGAGTAATTGATACTGCGTAATTGATTTGACATTTTAAGAATCAAAATGATTTGTATTTTATTCTCCTATTGATTGTTTACAATTTGATGGAGAAAATACAAATCAATACAAAAAGAATTAATGATTGCAAGAAAATAGATTGGTTTACCAGATGTTTTGAAATGCAATTTGTATAAACGGGAATACTGCCTTAGGCCCTTTTTAAATACTTAATTAACGTGAGTTCCATGTAAGAAAAATCAGATCAAAGTAAAAAAAGAATAAGGCATTGTTTATATTTAAGTTTCTGATATTTAAATATGTATCAAACAAAAACCTTATTCTAAGATGTTGTCTAAACTTACAGAAATTTTTTATTTGGCAGATGAATTTTGCAAAGAATTTGAACAGGCCAGACAAGGACATGTTTTAAGTCTTGAAACAGGGATAAACAGGAGAAAACGAAAGTTTAAATTGTCAGATAGTGAGGTGATTACTATTTTGATATTTTTCCATTTGGGACAGTACAGAAACTTAAAACACTTCTATCTAAACTACGTCCAAAAGCATATGAAAGAAGAGTTTCCGCAGACGGTATCCTATAATCGCTTTGTGGAGCTACAGAAGAAGGTCTTTCTGCCGATGAGTGTTTTTCTTCAAACTTGTTGTCTGGGTGAATGTACAGGCATCTCCTTTATTGATTCAACGCCAATAAGAGCTTGTCATATCCGCCGGGAAAAGCAAAACAAGGTATTTCAGGGTATTGCAACAAAAGGGCAGTGTTCCATGGGTTGGTTTTATGGCTTTAAGCTTCATATTGTCATCAACGACAAAGGAGAAATCATAGATTTTCTATTCACTCAGGGGAATGTAGATGACAGGTCGCCATTAAAGAACAAAGACTTCCATGACAAACTATTTGGAAAATTAATAGCCGACAAAGGTTATATAAGCAAAACACTCTTTGAGCAGCTTTTCGTAGATGGCATACACATGATTACTAAAATTCGAAAGAATATGAAGAATTCCCTTATGCATATCAATGACAAGATCTTATTGCGAAAAATGGCTTTGGTTGAATCTGTTAACGATGAATTAAAAAATATTTGTCAGATAGAACATACCAGACACAGGAGCTTTGAAAATTTCCTTGCCAATTTAATCTCGGGATTAATAGCATATCATTTTTTGCCAAAAAAGCCCAACATTAACGTCGATATTGTTGAAAATGTTAACCTTAACAAAGTAGCTTAGCTCAAACTCACGTTAAATAAGAACTTTTAATTCAGCTTCGTTAGATAGTTGCTGCTTTGTAAAATCAATACCCGAAACAATATTTAATCCCGGGCTTTTTCCAATTTCCAAAGAGCCAAAAACATTGTCGATGTTTAAAAATTTGGCAGCATTTAAACATGTCCATTTAATTATTTCCCAGGCAGTAAGATCGAAAACCGAGCTTGAATCCATTTCATCTCTTCAAAAACAGATAGCTTTTGGTGAGTACCAAGTGATCCGGTACCAATACAAATATGATTGGATGTTTTGGGAAGAATTGAATTTTCTTTTAAGGTATATCGGTTAATCAAAGTAAAGGAGTTGGAGTTTTCTTCCTGTTCATCTAATCCTAAGGATAAATTCCTATTGGAGTCAGAAAAATAAATTTTAGATTTCATTTTTTGTGGAGAACAATCGGGATGAGGATATAAATCTAAAGCAGCCTTTGTTCCATAGGCTTCAAGATGATTAATTGCTCTTTGAACAGATTGCAGATCGGCTTTTATTATGGATATTTTTGCACTTAAGTTTGAATAAAAATCACCACTAATACAGTCTGTAAAATCCTTGCCTAAAAAATTACTGTATGAAAGAAGTGTAAACGCATCCACAAATCCAGGAACGATTACACCACTATAGAATTCAAGGTTCTCAATCTCCTTGAATTTATTTTTAGTATCGATAATATCAATGATTTTATTTTTATCATCAAGGACTATGATTCCATTTTTTAATGGAGCTGAGCTTACCGGAAAAATATAGTTTGCAGTTATTTTTCTCATCTTGCATCATAATCGTGCAACATCCTGTCCCGACTCAAATGTTTTTCTATTTCATTCTCAATTGCGGCAGTATCCGGTTTCATTTCCGGATTATAAATCTTGATATTTTTGATATCATATTTTTGAGTAAATATTTTCAGATCATTCTCCCAACTAAATAAATTTCCTCGCAATTCAGTATAAATAGTATCAGGATATTCAAGTTGTATGGAATAGGTTTTGAAAATAGAGTCTTTCTCAATCATTTTAGGATCAAAATGAATTTCTTGAGGTCCATTGATGGTATCACTTTTCCAGAAATAAGCTTCCATCTTTGGATTAAGAGTTTGGTCTTTACTAAAAATTCTGATGTCCGCAGATATTGTATAAATTCCTCTTTCCTTTATCGGGATTCTAAATTGAAAATTGAGTTTTCTATTATTTGAAATACTATAATTGTCCTTTCGCTGCCACAAATTAATTGTGTCCTGTTCAAGCTTTGCATTTTTAATATCAATCCGATATTTAGTCTCCAGCCTGTTTAGTGAATCAATCACCTTATCGTATATCTTTGTAAAATTTGATGTGTTATCGGCATAATAGGCTACACATGAATCAAACTCATCGGGCTGAATACCATATTTTTCGTAAATAGAATTGTAATAATAACTAGGGCGATAATTCTTACCGGCACGATAAATATTCTGAGCTGACATGGTTCCATCTGCAATATGAATATCAATCAGCATATGAATAAATTCTTCCTGATTTAATTTTGGTTCACCCTTTTTTTCTTTTGAGCAGGAAAAAAGAAAGGCCAGTACGGCGGCAATAGCAATTATCAATACTTTGTTCATCGAAAACTTAACTGGTTTGTGTGGCAAAGATAACAAATGCTTGCTTAATCTTTAAGTTCAGCGGTAATCAGGTCGATTTTTTAATCTTTTTAAACAAATCGGAAGCAAATACAAAATCGTTTAATGTAGAATTATCGGTATTAAAAATCTCGTATTTAGTGCCTTCCCATTCATTAAATCCTTTGCTGATGAAAAGAATTTTCTCTCCAATTTCCATAACCGAGTTCATGTCGTGAGTATTTATGATTGTTGTAATATTAAACTCTTTGGTGATCTCCTGAATCAAGTTATCAATTACGATTGCGGTTACCGGATCCAAACCCGAGTTAGGTTCGTCGCAAAACAAATATTTAGGATTTAGGGCAATAGCCCGGGCAATGGCAACTCTTTTTTGCATTCCTCCGCTTATTTCAGCCGGGTATAAATGATTGGCATTGTTAATGTTTACTCTGTCAAGACAGAAAGCTACTCTATTGTTTTTTTCTTTCTCGGACATTGTGGAGAACATTTCTAAAGGAAATTTTACATTCTCCTCTACATTTAAGGAATCAAACAGTGCCCCTCCTTGAAAAACCATTCCCATTTCCTTACGAATTTCTTTTTTACCTTTTCGATTCAATTGTGTAAAGTTCCGATCATTATAGAATATTGCACCATTATCTACCTCATGTAAACCAATTATCGATTTTAAAAGTACAGTTTTTCCCGAGCCACTTTGTCCGATAATTAAGTTCGTTTTCCCCGATTCAAATGTAATAGAGATATCATTTAAGACTTTTAAATTACCAAACGATTTATTTACGTTTTCGAGTCTAATCATTTTAAGAGAATTTGAGTAAGTATAACGTTAGCCAGTAAAATTAAAATACTGCTGTTAACAACTGCTTTGGTACTGGCTTTTCCAACCTCCAAAGCTCCACCTTTTACGTAATATCCATAATATGATGGCACGGCTGTAATGATAAAGGCAAATACAACTGTTTTAATTAAAGAATAGCTAATATAGTAAGGAATAAAACCATATTGTATCCCATAAATAAATTCGGAAACAGGCACCGTTCTGGTTAAAAGACCTGCCGATAATCCACCAAGTATTCCAACAAATACACTTAGAATATACAAAAACGGGTTGATAAAAATTGCAGCTACAATTTTAGGAAGTATTAAATAATTGGCTGAATTGATCCCCATTATTTCCAAAGCATCTATTTGCTCGGTTACTCGCATTGATCCGATTTCTGATGCAATATTTGATCCCACTTTACCGGCAAGTATCAACCCAACAATAGTAGATGAGAACTCTAATAGCATCGATTCTCTTGTTGTATATCCAACCAAATAATCTGGTAATAAAGGATTAAGCATATTGTATGCTGTTTGCAGGGCAATAACAGCTCCCATAAACAACGAAATAATAACAACAATGCCAATGGAATTGATTCCCAACTTATGAATTTCTTTTACAATTTGGGTAAAAAAAAGTTTGCCCTTTTCTGGTCTGGAAATAACCAGAAGCAGAAATTTAAAGAATTTGCCGATGTGTTCAAAAAGAGTCATAAATAATCTTGTTTACGATAAAAGTACAAATAATTTGCTTATTCCAGCGGCTACTTAATTCATGCTAAGGAATACCAGCATTAACCTGAAATAAAATGGCTATAATATCCAAAATTTGATTTAAAATATCCGTCACTGAATGTCAGTTTTAAGAGCTTTTTCTTAAAAGTTTTTAAAAAGTATGGGTTATTTTAAAGTAAAAATTACATTTTGAAAGCATCTGACTGCTTTTGGCATCAATTTTCTAAAAAATCAATGCAATCGGTAATAATTTTTTGAATAAAACTTAGCTTATAGCTTAACATTTTTTGAATTGAACACGGATTTCTGTATTTTAGGATAACTTATATTTAAATGCAAAATATTAAAAATCAGTATGAATACTAACAATTACTGCGTTATCATGGCAGGGGGAGTCGGTTCTCGATTCTGGCCATTAAGTAAAAATTTACGACCCAAACAATTTCTTGATATTCTTGGAACAGGTAAAACATTGATTCGACATACTTTCGAGCGATTTTCGCCGGTTTGTCCTGTGGAAAACTTTTTAGTAGTAACCAATGCCATCTACAAAGACTTGGTGCTAGAGCAGATCCCGGAACTGAAATCGGATCAAGTCTTGTTAGAGCCTTTGAGAAGAAATACAGCTCCTTGCATTGCTTATGCAAATTATAGAATTTTAAAGCGAAACAAGAATGCCTCGGTTGTTGTAACTCCCGCCGATCATTTAATTCTGAATGAAGTAAAGTTCCTTGAAGTATTAAAGGAGGGAATCAACTTTATAAAGGATGTAGATAAACTGATGACTTTGGGAATGCAACCAACCAGGCCAGAAACGGGTTATGGTTACATTCAGGTAGGCAAAAATTCAGTCGAACAATCAATGGACATTTATCCTGTAAAGACTTTTACCGAGAAACCACATTTTGACTTGGCTAAGATTTTTTATGAATCCGGGGAATTTTTCTGGAACTCTGGAATTTTCTTGTGGTCTTTACAAGCCATTCAGAATGCGTTTAATACATTCTTGCCCGATGTAAGTGCTTTATTCGATTCTATTTTTGAGGATATTGATACGGAAAATGAGCAGAATGCAATTGACAAAATATATCCTGAATGTCAGAATATATCGATTGACTATGGTATTCTGGAAAAATCAGATAACGTATATGTCTATTGCACCGAGTTTGGTTGGTCCGATTTAGGAACCTGGGGATCGATGTACGAACATTCTGCTAAAGATGATAACCAAAATGCAATTCAGGGAGAAAACGTAATGATTTATGAGTCGAAAGATTGTTTGGTAAACGCACCAAACGAGAAGCTGGTGGTTGTTCAAGGTTTAAAGGATTGCATTGTGGTAGACACTGAAAAGACCTTATTAATTTGCCGTAAAAAAGATGAGCAAGAGATTCGAAAGTTTGTGAATGATGTAAAAATCGCAAAAGGAGAAGAGTTTATCTAAAATTGAATAGATACACCAAGTATGATTATTTGGACCTTGCTGTTTCTGACCGATAATATGGAAGAACCAATAAGGGTGACTTATAAAAGAACGAGGATGTCCAAAATTGTGATATCCTCTTTTTTGATGCAATTGTCATCTCTGAAAGAACGTTTTCTTACCAAACTGACGGATTGTTAATCTGAGTTCAATTAAAGTTATTCGCCGCATAAAGGCAATATCAGTAAAAAACTGTGACAATTTTTTTAGTCACGCTAAGATTATGAGTTGCATTTGACCTTCCTCTCTCTCGAAAGAGCATTCTGACAATAATTTGTCACCTTTTTTCTTTGAAGACATATTTGCTATGTAAAAATTCAGAATACGTTGTGAAACTAGCATTTTCTTACGAGCTATAGTGTTTTTGCGATGTTATATATGCAATTTTATAATAGATAGTATTTTTATGCTGTGTATAATATTTAATTTCTATATAGAAAATCGATTCATACAACGCATAATATTCTTGCTTTCAACTTTTTTTATCAATGCTGACAGAATTAAAGGCTTATTTTTTAATTGGTATACAATTTAAAGTGAGCTGCGTCTAATCAATCGGGACTTGTTTTCGATTAGATTATTTTTTGAATTCAGAACCAAATCGGCCAAAATCTTTCCCATTTCCTTAAAGTCGGTACTAATTGTTGTAATTCCATCTGCAACAACCTCCTTTAGTGGAGTATCGTTATAGGAAATAATTCCTAGTTCGGAACCTATTTCCAGTTGCTCTTTTTTGGCTTCTTTCACAAGGGTTACCAAATCATTGTCGTTTGGCACAATATATACTTCTCCTGAACAAATTTTACGTTCTTTTAAAGAGTCGATAACCAACATTCTCCATTGCTCCTGATATTGACTTGCAAATATTTTAAATCCTTTTAATTGCCCAAGAGGTTCCTTGCCACCAGGATATACGAAATAGATCTTTTTATATTTCTTCAATAAATCCACCCCTGATTCTAAAGCAGTGAATACGTCTTTTTCGAAATTTTGGTAAACAGCAGGGTAATGTCTTTTTAGGGTTGAATTGGTTTGGTCTAGGATATAAACTTGATTCTGAGGCAAATCTTTTAATACGCTATAAGCATCGTTAAACTTGGCAGGCATTATAACATACGAGGTATATTTTCCATTATTGCTTTCAATTAATTCTTTAAAAACGGATCTATTAAAGTGATGAAAGTAAATATCGACAATTGCTTTATCATTTAAGTTCTCAATAAAAGAGTTGTAAAGAATTTCTTTAAAAACATTAAATTCTTCAAAAAGCAAAAAAACATTCTTTTTAAACTGAGTGGATGTGCTAGCCAAATAATACCCTTTACCAGGAACAGACGAGATAACCCCTCGTACTTTAAGTTCGTTAAATGCAACCAAAACGGTGTCTCTGGATAAACCAAACTCCTTACAAATTGAATTTATTGATGGCAATCGATCTCCAACAGAAAGCTGTCCCATGTCGATTGATTGCAGTAAAGAGTTGATTAATTGCTTGTACTTTGGGGTTCCTGATTCAGTGTCAACCTTAAATATCTCAGATGGCATCTCAATTGAATTAAATTGTATATTGTAACTTAATGCAAAGGTAATAAAATCCATACCGATGCCAACCAGTTTGTCTATGGTTGATTGATTACATCCTTGCTGACGGGCATTCTTTTTTGTATTGTATCTCTTAAATCATCAATATCTAATTCGAATTTTTCGAAGTAGTATTTTCTAATTAAGCTCAATTTTTGTCTTATTAATTCTCGTCCCTTATTAATTCTTTTGCATGAGTCGGGTTCCGAGAATAAATCACATTCCGAATCTTTTAAAAAAGTGGAATTAAAGTAAGTGGAATCCAATACCAGATATCTTGATGTTAATTCTGCAAAGTCCTCATACTGATTTTTTGTGCCGTATGCTGATACCATACCCCTTATGATGGCATCGGACAGCGATACTCCTTTCTTCCAACCTTCACCCAAGTATCCATCCGAGGAAATTTGATCGTATTCTTCGGGTAATCCATGATTCTGATACACTATATGGCTAAACTCATGATGCATATTAATTAAAACATCATCTAACCAAAGCCGATCCTCCAAATCATACGAGTTTAAATTCATCAAACTTATTCTAGCTCCACTCTCGGCATACCCTTGGATTGTATCTCCATTACCATTGTATATATACGAACCCAAATACAATAACTCTTTGGGCATATGTTCACGTATAAACTTCTCGGAGTGGATAGATAGAAGAATAAATGGTTCAATCCATAAATTTTCAACCAACTTTGTAACTGGAATTACCAAATTCTCATGAATTGAATCAGCAGTTTGACCTTTACTTAAATATTTTTGATCCAACCGCCAACGAATTGCAGTTCCGTATTCTTTAAGGATATTTTCGCGCAAGTATATATCATTCGGATGCTTTGATAAAACAATCTCCGGATCAATATAATTAACTTTTTCACCATTATCACATGATATTTTTATTGCGAACAATGCAAGAATCAAAATATATGGAAATAATGGCTTCAATCTCATTTTTATCTGGGGTTTGGTTGTAATCCATTTGTTATTACCGATTGTGGCAATTGTATTGCAGTTCTGATATCATTGGGAATTAACTGAAATTCATTCTCATTTAAATCTATATGAGCAACCGGTATCTCAAATCTTTTGATATCGAACCATCTCAAGCCCTCATCAAGAAATTCCTTTCTTCTCTCATCAAGCAAGAACTTTATCATAGCATTTTTAGTATCTGCTAAAGAATAAAACTCCTTTATTTGCTCAACATTCAGGATACCTCCATTTTTATACCTCTTGTCTGCCAGCGTGTGATAATCATCTAATGCCTTCTGATATTCAGCTTGCATGATGTAAGACTCCATTCTATTCAAAAGAACCTCTTCACCCCTAAGCTCGCTTTGAATGAAATATGGATAACCTGTATTAGAAGTCACATATCGAAAAAGTTCGTTGTATTTGGGAGCAACCGTTGCTCCAGATATATGATCCCATTGCTGATTTCTAATGTCATCCTCTTTCTGAATATTGTTTTCAAAAATATTTATAAAGATGTCTGTATTACTTCTGTAGCCATAGTTTACTCTCGCATAAAAGGTTTCTTTTCGCATAACTAAAAGGTTAAAAATCTCGTTAACATCTGAATTTTTAGCTGCCATATCACTAAAGCTTGTTCCTTTGTATATTTGAAAAAGATCTCGAACGTAAGCAGAAGGATTCTCTTCCAAAACTAAATTACAGTACTGCAAACATTTTTGATAATCCTTTTTATATAAGAAAAACCGAGCAGCAAAGGCATATGCTGCCTTTCTTGTAAAATGATATTTTTTTGAACCAATAAAATAGTCATTCTTTAACCATGTTAAACCTGTTGTAAGGTCATTTTCAATTTTCTCGTACACCTCCTTTACCGTACTTCTCGAATATTTTTTAAACAACTCATCTTCTATATCTTCTACGTAAGGAATTCCCAAGTCCTTATCGGCAGTATTTGCATTATAATGTTTAGAGAAAATATTTAGCAATATAAAATGATTATAAGCTCTGGAAATTAAGGCTTCACCTCTTATTGCAGATCTTAAATCATCGTCGCCATTAAGTTTATCAATTACAGCCAGAGCCTCGTTACAATGGGCAATTGCATAGTATGCATTTTCCCAAAAGAAGGTTGGTGATTCCTGAGATTCGTATGAATCCATAGGTGCCCATGTAAAAGCTTCTGTCATATGATCTCGTTGCAAATTACCTGGAATAGCCACAACATTATCCGTCATCCACTCCACAAATAAATAAGTTCCTTGGTTATAGGAATTTGCTATCAGCATGGATGCATCTTCAACAGTTTTTAACTCTTGTCTATCGTCAGGATTTTCGTCTAAGAATGAATCACAAGAAAACAAGTGAAAAGCAGATAACAATATAAGCAAGCGCCTTTTCATCAAAACAAATATGGGATATTTAAAAACTTAAATTTACAGAAAAACTGTAAGTTCTGGCCATTGGCAAAGAAATTCCTCCGGATTGAAAAAATTCGGGGTCAATTCCATTTAATTTTTTATCGGAATACAGCAAGGTTATATTATAAGCCTCCAATTTAATTTTAGCAGAACTTAAACTCAAAGATTTTAACCATAAATCAGGCAACTGATATATCACACTAACATTCTTTAGTCTGACAAAACTCCCATCAGCAACTCTTGCAGAACTTTTATTATAAAGTTGATAAGGATTTAATCCATCATTGCTTAAAGACTCTGAATCCCACCTCGTAAGTATCGCCGGAATATCAGTTATATTCTCATCACCAGCTTTCATCCATCTATTCTTTAAACCTCCTGGCAAACTCGAATAATCATCATAGTTATCGTTAAACGCATCTTCTAATCGAATCTTATTTCCAAATCGATAATTTATACCAACTAATAAAGTGAGTCTTTTAAACTTAAATATGTTCTCTAATCCTCCAAACCCTTTTGGAGTGGTTGGGCCTTCATATTTTAAATAGTTTAATATGTCTATCCTGTTCTGTAAATTTATTCTTTGTATTATTTCTCCATCGGATCCATAAAAAAGAGGTATACCTTTTTCATCTAATCCCGCAAAAGGAATCGAAAATAAACTATTGGAAGAATATCCTTTTATATTCGTTCCCAATGGTTGAATTGCATCTCCAATTCTTGGCTCATTATAAAACTCAGTTATCTTATCTTTTCCATAACTAAAAGTGAATCTGGTATCCCATAAGAAGTAATTCTTCTTAATATTTCGAGAACTAAAAGTAAATTCGAAACCATTAATTTCCATTTCGCCTACATTACCATACCTATTGCGAATTCCTCCGATACCACTTGTGGTAACAAAGCCAAGTAAATCTTTTGACTTTCTTCTGTAGTATTCAAAATCCGCATAAAATTTTCCGTCAAGAACTTCCAGCTCCAGTCCTAAATTAAACTCAAATAATTTTTCCCAAGTAAGATCTTTATTAGCCAACTCTTCTATATACAAAACGGTTTCACCATCATCAGCAGAAGGCCTTAGAGGCTTGTCGGTTTTCAAAATAAGAGATGGACTTACACCAGTTCCATTATCTCCGGATAAACCATAAGTTGTTTTCAGTTTTAATCTATTGATAAAATCGTAAGACCTCATAAAGTTTTCGTCGTGTAAATTCCAAGCAGCACTAACATTCCAACTAGGCAAATATCTTGAATCACTGCCTTTTCCTTGGCGGTTATCTCCATCATGCCGAATCGTAGAATTGATAATATACCTGCCTTTATAAGTATAAGATGCTGTTAAAAAAGCCCCTGTAAACCTATACCTTTCCTTGTTCCTATAGTAATCTTCCTGATCGCGAAACTTAAGGTACCTGTTAAGGTTTGGATCAGTAATTGTGATACCTCCTTCTTTATAAGAATATCCCCATTCCTCATTATGAATTTCTTTTCTATCCGTATATCTGATTTCCTGTCCAAATAATAAATTGGCAATATGATTATGATCTGATCTAATTTTCCAATCAATTATATTTCTAATAAAATAACTGGTTAGTGAATTTTTGGTAGTGTTATAAAATCCTCCGTGAGGCAAAATTGTATAAGGATCTCTTTCTGGTGAATCAGAATCATCGAAAAGAAAGCTATTATTATCAACAAAAAGTGGGTTATCTGCGCGGTATGCTTCAGCATGATTTGAAGTTTCGTGTATTTTTTGTTCACGCATAGTATTGACCCAACGCCCTTGAAATTTTGTTCGGAACCTTAATTCTGAAGTTAATGCAAAATGCAAGTCTCCTTGGAACAATACATCATCAACATCAACATTCACATAATTGTGATTCAGCTCATATAAAATATTAAACGGAGCAAAATCTCTTCTAAAGTATTCCAACTCCCCATTCTCACTGTTAGGCCTTATACTTCGACTAGTATATAAGGCATAATTGAAAGGATTAATATCGAAATTGCGTTCATATATACCAGTTATTGGTTCAAATTTTCTATCCTTCGATCCAGGCAAATTCTGATCTCGCTTATTTCCAGACAACTTGAACCCTATCTTCAACCTTTTAGAAATATCAAAATCAGCTTTTACCAAAGCGGTATAATTCTTTACATGATCAGCAACTGTTTGCCCATTATCATGATAGTATCCTAAAGAAGTATAGTATTTTGACTTATCAGATCCGCCTCGGATACTAAATGAATGCTGCCGGGATATGGAATTTCTAAATAAAATATCAAACCAATTGGTATTGGAATTTGCATACTTTGACAAAAACTGATAATTCAGCCCTCCATCTGATCCCCAACTTATATTGTTGCTTGCAATCTCATGAAACATTTTACTTAAAGCTCCATGATTAGAAGCAGATGATGCTTTTGCAATATCGATCCATCCTTTCTCATACAGTTCTTCATACACCGACATCTCTTGATCTGAAGGTAAAATATCGAATTGGGAATAGTTTGGCTTTCGACGAATTATTACACTACCGGAATAGGTAATTTGGGGTTTACCCGTTTTTCCTTTCTTAGTGGTAATTACGATTACACCATTCATCGCTCTAGCTCCATACAGAGCAGTTGCCGAAGCATCCTTCAAAACCTGGAATGATTCAATGTCATCAGGATTGATTCCAACTAAACCAGAACTAAGAACCGTTGATAAATTTCCCGAAGTTAGATCATTGTTAGTAAGTTCAACAATATCCTCCTGCACCACTCCATCAACCACCCAAAGAGGTTTGTTGCTACCATTCACCGAGGCCTTTCCACGAATACGTACAATTGGTGAAGTTCCAAAAGTACCGGAGATGTTTTCAACCTGCACACCAGACACATGCCCTTGCAGCGACCTACTAACATCAGCAATGCCTGAAAGAGCAATATCCTCTTGGTCTAACTTATTGGCTGCACCTGTAAATAAGCTACGGTCGATTTTCTGAAAACCTGTAGTTACAATTACTTCTCTTAACTTTTCATCGGAGGGGTATAAAACAACATTTACTTCTTTTAAGTCACCAATATTAATCTCTTTGGTTTTCATGCCTATAAATGAAAAAACCAAAACAGAATTGGAATCATTTGCTGTTAACAAGGAATAATTCCCCTTAATATCTGTCGAAGTGCCAAAATATGTTCCTTTTATTAGCACCGATACTCCAGGTACAGCCATACCTTTATTATCAGTAACATTCCCTTTAAGATTTTTTACACGAAAAACATAATTGGGTTCAAAATTTAATCGATTAACTTTTGGCTTTATTATAATGACTTTATCTCTAATTTCGTATGTTAAGCCTGTTTTTAACAAACATTCGGTGAGAATCTTCTTAATGCTTTTAGGTGAACCAGAAAGATTAAGCCCTTTAATCTTCTTAATATCACCTACATTATACAGAAATGTGTATTCCGTTTTTTCTTTGATGGCATTCATTACCTCAATTAAACTAACACCTTTCATTCTCAACCTTATACTTTCTTCCTGCGTTAAAGCATTAGACTTTTGTCCGAAAAATACAAATAGCAAAAAGAAAAACAGGAGCCTAATCACAAAAAACTCTTTTCTTTTCTGCATAATCGACTAATTCAATTTTTTTTCATAATTTGGAGCTGTGATTTGGTTAGTATTACACTGCTAGTTATAGCTGTGTTTATTGGCTTTGTCCGGGGTTTGTGGCAGCAAATCCCGGTTTTTTATACCTTCTCCACCAGAAGACCTTTGTCTTTTATTGTAAATTTTACTTTCTGTGTTAGCTCTATCAACTCCAATATCTGATTGATATTATCATATCGTGTAAGATCTCCGGTGAATCTCAATTCTCTAATCGATTCATTTAAGAAAAATACCTCCACATCATACCATCTGGAAAGTCTATTCATGATATCCTCCAAGCTTTCATTTTCAAAAACAAATCGTCCGTCCTTCCAAGCAGTATAAATTCTTGTATCAACTTCCTGTTTTAATGTTTTTCCTGATATAGGGTTGAAAATGCATTGCTCATTCGGTAATAATAAAACTTTATTTTCGAACAAAGTGTCATCAACTATAACTTTCCCTTCAACTAAAGTAGTCACAATTTCATATGAATCGGAATACGCATTCACATTAAATGAAGTACCTAACACTTTTATCTGTAATTTATTTACGTCGACAACAAATGGATGAACAGAATCCTTAGCTACTTCAAAGAAGGCTTCCCCTTCAAGTTCTACTATTCTTAGCCCTGATCCAAATTCTGATGGAAATCTAAGTTTTGAATTTGAATTGAGCCAAATTCTCGTTCCATCCATTAGTGTCAACTGATATTCCCCACCCCTGGGAATAATAATGGTATTAAAGGTTAATTGTGGTATGGTATTATCTGATCTTTTCTTATAAATTAACTCCTGAGTGTTATTTGATATGATTACCCCCCCCTCGTTCAAAGTGACTTGTTGATCAAGGTGATATATTTCACCATCGCTCATAATCAATAGAGCTTTATGAGTTCCCGGTTTGATTATGCTCGCAGATCTATTACTTATGATGCTTGAAAAGTAATATGTAGTTCCTAAGGCTAGAATAAGAACTGCTGCAATTCTCATTACATTTAACCTTAACTTTCTATGTCTATTCTTTTTTATTCTTGATTGAATTTTATCCCATCCCAAATCTTTATTAGATCGCTCCAACTTGGTTTGTCTATTAAAATATTGTTTTTCAGGATTCATTGAAAGTTTATGAAATAAAGCCAAATTCTCTTCTTTGGTATTCTTCCATTCCTCCAGGTACTGATTTTCTTCATGGCTTAATCGACCCGCCAATCGTTTAGC
This sequence comes from Marinifilum sp., assembly GCF_965230805.1. NCBI lineage: Bacteria > Pseudomonadati > Bacteroidota > Bacteroidia > Marinilabiliales > Marinifilaceae > Marinifilum > Marinifilum sp. Next base: position 1,946,762 of record NZ_OZ246019.1, read on the forward strand.
AATTAAATCAGCAATTTTAAATCCTGAATTTAAATCTTTCATCGTGTTCTTTTCATTAATATGTGCTAAAACAGGCTTGCTTTAAAAAAGGGTGACAAAATACTTTAAAACTTTGTCACCTTTCTAATTCTTTGTAATCTATAGGATTAAAGCAATGTAAATAAATCTTTCAAGTTCTCTTTTAAATATTTATTAGCACGTTGCTTTTGTGTTTTAACAGTATTTATGGAAATATTCAGATCTTCTGCAATCTCGGCATTTTTAAGCCCTTTTAAACTTAACAAATAAATAAATCTTGCCGATTCGGGAAGCCTCTCAACAGTTTCTGCAATTATTCTATTTACTTCTTCCTCAATCACATTGTTCAAAAAATACTCTTCACTCAAAACATCAACTTTTGATTGAGTTTCATGTTTCCTCATTACTTTTTGATGGTCGAGATAATTTAAACATGAATTGCGAACAGCTTTGTATAAAAAAGATTTGATAGATGCTTCTTGAAAAAAGGATGTTCTCTTTTCCCAAACTATAATAAAACTATCTTGTACAATGTCTTCAACAGCTTCATTATTCAGAATATATTTTTGTCCGAAAAGTAATAAGGCCTCATAGTATTTATCATACAAATGCCTAAAAGCGGATTGATTACCAATTCTGAATTTTTCTATAGATATCGTGCTGTGTATTTGCATGTACAAATCTATTACTGGACTAACAATATTATAAAATAATATAGGAAATCATATCATTAAATGAATTTGATTATCAAATATATTAAAACAATAGAATGTACCGATAATTAAAGACGCTGCCTTAGGTTCTCTTTAGGATCAAAAAGTATCCCTATAATCCCAATTTGATTTTAAGATGTTTCGGTAAAGCAGCTTTATGTACCATGATAGCTACTGTTTTTAATCTTAGATATGCTTCACTCATGTTCAAAAATCCACCAAATTTATTACTATCAGCAGCCCAAGAGTTCTTCGTTTTATAGTATTTAATTCCTTGTGGATCCTTCACAATTCCGATAATATGCATGAGGTGATCATCGGTTGTCTCAAAATTATCAAAGGTTATCTGACGCAGTTCTTGAGTCACTTCCTGTTCTTTGATATTCTTTTGAACCTTTTGCTTCTTATTCTCAACCTCATCTTCCCATTTTGCAATCTCAGAATTACTCATCTCAGTTTCTTTCATTGTTGGTAGTACAGCATATCCATTTTTGTGCGAGAATCCTGTTTCACTAACATCTCCATCCCAACAGATAGAATAACCATTTTCCAAAGCATAATTCACTAATTCCATTAGCTCCTCAATCGGCAGGTTATAATATAAATCATTCGACCAATTATCTGGAATTTCCAAATTAATCTTTTTATAAAACGGGTGATGCGAGTATGATGTTAACTCAATATAATCTTCCGTATTAAAACCCAGATCAGTGGCAAATTTTTGAGGACTAACAGTTTTACCTTTATACTCAAAATTTTCTGGCAGCTTACCCATATACGTATCAAGGACTCCATTTATGGAAGCAAACCAAACTGGTGTAATCTTTTTATTTGGATTTTTGACAATCTCATCTATCATGGCTTTTGTTGACTTAACCATTTCTCTGTGGATATGGTAATCTCCTTGATATAGGTTACCCGAATAAACTGATTCAGGAACAAATCCGTTAGTTCTAATGACATTCATTACATCATGAGCTTGTCCGCCTTCACTATAATTGCCTTTGCCATGAACACGAAAATAACGTTTAGCTTTCTGGGAGTAGGCTTCTCGAACGATGTACATTTCAGATAAATCCAACTTAGGTGCACCCATTCTTAATAGTTCTGTTTCTATAAATGAAACGGTGGCAAAACACCAGCAAGTACCAGTACTTTGTTGATTTTTTACAGAAGTTGTATGCACTTCTGTAACTGTTGTAAATTTCTTTACCTTCTGTTTGTTTTGAGTTTTTGCTACAAGCAAACTACTACAACAAAATAATGTAAGAAGTAATTTATTCATTTGATTTAGTTTACAAAAATATTTAACTCTGCCTGCTTTTTATCAGGCATTTTTTCAATTACAAGCTGATAGGATTTATCGAAACAACTCTTAAGCAAGTCATCTGGAATACTTCCATCGATTATTACAGTGTTCCAATATTTCTTATTCATATAAAGTCCTGGCAGCACAGCTGGATATTGCCCTCACAGTTCAATTGCAACTTCCTTTTCACATTTTAAACTCATACTCAAATTTATATTTGCAAGCTGGAACAATTTATCCAAAACCTTAAACACAAAAACTTCATTATCGAAAGGGAAACTTTCTATTACTGCCTTTTTAGATAAGCAAAACAATCTATGCTCTTCTATATTCACGATTTAATAGTTTATTAAAAGTCTCTTAAACTCAAGACTAACAAATATAGATAGTTTTGCACACATCTTTTAGCTATAGTTGATATGTCTTTTAAAAATATTTGGTTCGAAAGGCCCAAATTAGTTGTAACCTTTGTTATTACATGGGCTGCGCTAATCATTTCTTTATTCTATTTAAAAAACCTTTCATCCGATAAATACAATCAATCCAGAATATCGGAATTACTAGAGCATATCAATAATGTAACGACAAAATCGGAAGAAATTTCAGATTATTTTTTCAATTTTGAAGTAAACAATCCCACTCTTCTAAAATCACTGCAACAAGTATACGTTTCAAAACCTGATAATATCCAATTGATAAGGGATAGTATCATTAATATGTACGATCAAATCTATCAGAAGCTTGATAAACTTGGAATAAGAGAATTTCAGATTCATTTGAAAGATGGGGAACAGTTTATTTACTTTAATAAGCTAAATGAATATGGTATTAATTTGTTCGATCACCAGTTTTCAGTTGAATTAGCTAACATCCAACAAATTAAAGTGAAAGGCTTCGAGAATAGTGAAGGCTTCTTTGGATATAGGATTGTATATCCACTAAAATTTGAAAATGAACATTTGGGCACCGTTGAAATCTCTCATCCAATAAACGAATTATTAAATTCTCTTAATCAACTTTATCCCAATGAGTTCTTCTTCTTGCTCGAAGATTTTCATCAAATTAAGAATGTGCATAGTAAGCTAAATATTAATCAAATATCTGATATAAAATTCCGTAATATTAAGCATCAAATCCATCCTTTATTTTTTAAACGAAGTGAAACAACTGCTCAAATTCATTCGTTCAAGCTAGACAAAAAGTATTTCGATTTAATTGTTAATCCAATAAACAACTTTAAAAACCAAAATTTTACATCCATTTGTTCTATATCAGAAAATCAAAGTAAGGAAAATGAAAATCTCGTATTCTTAATTATAATTGTTTTTATCAACCTAAACCTGTTAGGCTTAGCATGGTTAGTAATCAACAATCACAAGAAAAGTCAGTTAATTTCGCTTAGGTCGATAGAACTCGAACAACAGGCGGCACATGCTAAAAAAGCACGGAAAGAAGCCGAAGCAAGTGCACATGCCAAAACACTATTTTTGGCGAACATGTCGCATGAAATCAGAACACCAATGAATGGAATTTGTGGCATCACTGCGCTTCTTAATCAAACCGAGCTTACCGAAGAACAAAAAAGCTTTATTGATATTCTTCATCAATCTTCGGAACAACTTCTAGCACTTTTAAGTGATATTCTTGACTTTTCCAAAATGGAAACCCACAATCTTAAATTGGAAAAACTACCGATTAATATTTATGAAATTGTAAGTGATGTTGAGAAAATCTACAAAAAACAAGCAGTTCAAAAAGGATTGAATTTTCAGGTTAGCATAGACGAGAATATTCCCTATTTTCTTGGCGATCAGGTTCGTCTGAAACAAGTATTATCTAATTTTATCAATAATGCTTTAAAGTTTACTAGCAAAGGTAAAATAGTACTTCAAGCAGAAATTTTGAATGAAAATGAATCAAAGGTTGAGATTATATTTAAAGTAATTGACTCAGGAATAGGTATAAAAAAGGAAGATCTTCCTAAATTATTCAAGTCGTTTAGCCAAGTTGACCCTTCCACAACCAGAAAATATGGGGGTACAGGTTTAGGCTTAGCAATTTGCAAGCAAATTGTACAATTAATGAACGGAGAGATAAATGTTACAAGCTCTCCTCAAATTGGATCAATTTTTCAGTTCAAAGTGAATTTTGACAAAGTGACCGCAATTGAACACAAAGAAAAGATAAATGCGTATCAACAAAAATCTTAATTGGATTCTGTTTAATTTTAACGTACTGTTATGTTGGTTATGGATTTGTTTAATATTTTGCATACTTCATCTCAAAAACCTGTAAGACACTGAGTTTTACGGCATACTGTTATAAAATCCGAATATCAGCTCTTAAAATGATTTTTTTTTAACTAGCCTTGATTTTGTATATTTAGAAAATCTATAACGCTATTTAAAAGTATTCTTAGTTATGAATCAAATTAACTACACCCAAAAATACAACTGGAAAGATAAGCGAATTCTTATCGTAGAAGATGAGGAAATTAATAATATGTTTTTCGATGCTGCTTTAAGTAGAACTGAATCTGAATTATTATGGGCAAAAAACGGAAAGGAAGCCGTGGATATTGTGGATGTTACTGAAGATGTAGATGTTATTCTTATGGATATTCGTTTGCCTATAATGGATGGATGCGAAGCTACCAGAAGAATTAAAAAACGTCATAGCAAAATTCCAATAATTGCGCAAACTGCCTACGCATTAGAAGGAGATAGAGAACGCATTTTAGACGCTGGCTGTGATGATTATCTTGCTAAGCCTATACGATTTGAAGAATTGCTTTCTACAATCGATAAATATATGGCTGACTAATCAACTGGTGCTATAAATGCATCCTCAATATGTTCAATTTTAAAATTATCATTATCCTTAATTACACTAACAACATCAAACCTTACTTCTTGTTTAATTTCTTTTAAATCTACGTACGCCTGTGTAGCTTTTGTAAGATACTTTATTTTCGATAGTGTAATAGCATCCGAAGGATGTTCAAAATAATCCGTAGAACGCGATTTAACTTCAACCACAACAAGATAATCATCTTTTAAAGCTATAATATCAAGCTCCTTTTTCTGGTAAATCCAATTTCGATCAAGAATTGCGAATCCTATATTTTGTAGATAATTGGTTGCCAAATCTTCTCCTAATCTTCCTAAGTCGTTGTGCTTTGCCATTAATATCCTTTATTTTTATACCAAGTAAAACCTACCTTTTCTTCATCAACATTAATTTTCACGTATCTTCCTAGTGGAATCGTCCAATTGTCATTAAGATGTCCGGCAGGAAATCCAAATACAACAGGGTAAGAATAATTGGATACAGATTCTTTTATGATTTCATAAGCACTTTTGCCGAATTTAGGATTACCTGCTTTCATGCCACTAAAACCTCCAACAACTAAGGCTTGCAATTCTGATAGTTTACCCCCTAACCTTAAATTATGCATCATCCTATCTATATGGTACAGTTCCTCACCAACATCTTCAATAAAAAGTATTTTCCCATGCATCTCAAAATCCATAATCGTACCTCTTAAGCTATATAGAATCGACAAGTTTCCTCCAATTATTTCACCTTCAGCCACACCTAAACGATTAAAACTATGAGGGGGAATATTGTAGTCTTCTATAGTACCAAACATCCCTAGAAATAAGGTTTCGGTTGATTTTCCAGTAGGATCATCCCTGAAGTTAATAGGCATAACAGAATGTAAACTTTCGACCTCTAAAATGTTATTTAAATAACTATGGAAAACCGTTATATCACTATATCCGATAATCCACTTCGGCTTGCGAAGGAAGAGGTCAAAATCAACGAGTTCAAGCAATCGTACACAGCCATACCCTCCTCTTGAACAAAGAATTGCTTTTATCTCTGAATCATCTAACATTTGTTGAAAGTCTTTTAAACGATTCAAATCTCTCCCGGCAAACTGATGATACTCGTCAAAAATATGATTGCCTAACACAACTTTTAAACCTAAATTCTCGAGTGCGTTTACTGCAGCATCAATTTTTCCCTGTTCGATCTTTCCGGCCGGCGAAACAATCCCAATTTTATCTCCTTTTTGTAAGGCAGCAGGTTGATACATATTAATTTTAGCTTTATTGTAAAGTGTGTTCAAATTAAGAATAAAATACAAACGAAGGACAATATTTTTGATAATTCTATCTTATCTTTGCCAACGATTTATCGAAACAAGTGTTTTTTCAAATCATAAGTAAGCAAATAATGTATTGAAGAATAGATTTTAAGATATCATATCTATTCCGATTGTAAAAATAGATCTCGTATGAAGAAATTTAACAGAACTCTTGTAACTACAGCGCTTCCATATGCAAATGGCCCAGTTCATATTGGTCATCTTGCAGGTGTATATGTTCCTGCCGATATCTATGCAAGATATCTTCGATTGAAAGGCGAAGATGTTCTTTTAATTGGTGGTTCCGATGAGCATGGTGTACCTATTACCATTAAAGCCCAGAAAGAAGGAATTAGTCCACAAGATGTTGTGGATAAATATCACTACATGATTAAAGATTCGTTTGAGAAATTCGGTATTTCCTTTGATGTGTATTCAAGAACCAGTAATAAAATACATCATGAAACAGCTTCTGAATTCTTCAAGACTTTGCATGAAAAAGGAGTATTTGTAGAAAAGACAAGTGAACAGTATTACGATGCTAAAGCAAACCAATTTCTAGCAGATAGATATATTACAGGAACTTGTCCTCATTGTAAAAGTGAGGGAGCTTATGGCGATCAATGTGAAAGTTGCGGCACGTCCTTAAATGCTTCCGACCTTATTGATCCAAGATCTTCAATCACTGGAAACAAGCCTGAATTAAAAGAAACCAAGCATTGGTATTTACCATTAGATAAATATGAACCACATTTAAAACAATGGATTCTTGAAGAACACAAGGAATGGAAACCCAATGTTTACGGCCAATGTAAATCCTGGCTAGACAATGGACTTCATCCGCGTGCGGTAACTCGAGACTTAAACTGGGGGGTTCCTGTTCCTTTAGAAGGAGGAGAAGGCAAGGTATTGTACGTGTGGTTTGATGCACCTATTGGATACATCTCTGCAACAAAAGAGCATACTACTAACTGGGAAAAATATTGGAAAGCTGAAGATTCAAAAATGGTACATTTTATTGGAAAAGATAATATTGTTTTCCATTGTATCATTTTCCCTTCTATGCTTAAGGCTGAAGGTTCTTATATTCTTCCTGAGAATGTACCATCAAACGAATTCTTGAACTTGGAGGGTGATAAAATTTCAACCTCAAGAAACTGGGCTGTCTGGTTACATGAATATCTTGAAGAGTTTCCTGAAAAACAAGATGTATTGCGTTATGTACTAACTGCAAATGCACCAGAAACAAAGGATAACGATTTTACATGGAAGGATTTTCAGGCAAGAAACAACAATGAGTTGGTTGCGATCTTAGGAAATTTCGTTAACCGTGCATTGGTGTTAACGCACAAATATTTTAGTGGTATCGTTCCTCCAGCTGGCCAGCTAAATGATTTTGACAAGGAAACTTTAGCTCAAATTCCTGTTATTAAGTCCAATGTCCAAAAGAACCTTGATACCTACCATTTTCGTGAAGCATTGAAAGAAGCAATGAACCTTGCCCGCTTAGGAAATAAATACCTGGCTGATACTGAACCATGGAAGGTTATCAAAACCGACGAGGAAAGAGTGAAAACCATACTGAACATATGTCTTCAGATTTCCACCAACCTTTCAACATTGATGGAACCATTTTTGCCATTCTCTGCTAAAAAAGTGAGAGAGTTTTTAAATATCGAACCGTTAGCTTGGGAAAATGTTGGAGAAAATGTTATTAAAGTAGGTCACAACATTAACAAAGCTACCTTGTTATTCGAAAAGATCGAAGATGCAACAATTCAAGCTCAAGTTGATAAGTTATTGGATACCAAGGCAGCGAATGAAGCTGCAAACAAACCAGTTACTCCAGCTAAGGATAACATCAATTTTGATGATTTTATGAAAATGGATGTTCGTGTTGGTACAATTACAGATGCTGAAAAAGTTTCTAAAACTAAGAAGCTCTTAAAGTTAACAGTTGATACTGGAATAGATCAAAGAATAGTGGTTTCAGGAATCGCTGAATATTATAAACCAGCAGAAATTATAGGGAAACAAGTAAGTATTTTGGTGAATCTAGAGCCTAAAAAGTTAAAAGGAATCGAATCTCAAGGGATGATTCTTATGGCTGAAGATGCAGATGGTAAACTATCATTTGTTTCTCCTGATCAGACAATTAAACCAGGTTCGGAAATTAAGTAATTATAAAAAAGAAAAGCGCTTCTTTTTGGAAAGCGCTTTTCTTTTTTATCTGCAGTATAATGTTATTTCTTCAAAACCCAATAAGATGATTTTGGATTAGTCGCAATTGCCTTTTTCTTACAAGCATCAACCTCCTGTCTTGAATCAAATTGGTTTAAGGCAACAGAAAGCAAATTTTTATTTTTAATGATAACAGCAGGGTATGATTTTGACAATAGCTCTTCTTGAAGAATCTTCGCATTTTCCATGCTTGTAAAACTTCCTGCAATCAAATAAAACCTATTTCCTTTAGGTTCTTCAATCTTAACAGACTCCGATTTCTTATTAATATTAGGTTCAAACTTTACCAATTCCTCTAAAGGAGAAATTTGAGCTTTTAATTGAACGTTATTTTCCGTTAAGGATTTGTTCTCGCTGGTAAATGGCATCGAGGCCGAATCTAGAAGTGACGTTCTTTCCGAATTCATTGGTAGTAAACCAACCGAAGCCAATAAAAAAGCTGCTGCCGACGAATACCAAATGCGTTTTCTTGTAAATAAACCTTTTAATTTTCTAGTATCTTCCGAAACAGATGAAATTCTCTCTTCAATTGGCTGACTCCAGATTGAAATATCAAATTGCCCAAGACCTAAACTATCAACCAAATAATTTTGATCTGTTTTAGGTTCAAATTGTAAATTGTGTTTCCTATCCTTGACAAATGTACCTATTCCTTTGATCACCACTTCTTCTCCACGCTGAATTTTAACACGCATATCCTCAACAAAAAACAGGACAGCTTTTTCAGCCTCGGTATAGGTTAAATTTTCAGAATCAGCCAAATGGTTAATCAACAATCCATCGTTCTGATTTAGATTACGGTTAAATCCTAAATCTTTTGATGGAGGAAAAAAGACTTGGCTATTCTCATCGATTTTAGCAGGGCGATAGTTCGCAACAAATCCACCAAAGCCTGGTAGAATTACACAATCGTGCACAAACAATAGATCTTGTATGTATTTTGATATCTCAAGCATAGTACACAAATATAAGTAAAAATAAATGTTGCTCAAATGGATTCTTTTCGTGCAAAAAGCAATTGACTCTAAATCAATACATTCCGCAATTAATTTTAAATTAATTAAATTACTGGATCGTTTTACTGAAAAAGGACTTAATTTTACTTATAACATTAATAGACTATACTAATTATGAAAAAACAAATTTTAGTTGCCGGCGGTGCCGGATATATTGGATCACACACTACTGTAGAATTACATAACAACGGTTTTGAAGTTATTGTAGCCGATAATCTTTCTAACTCAAAAATCGAGGTTTTAGACGGTATCGAAGCCATTACTGGAGTCAGGCCAATTTTCGAGATGCTTGATCTTAGCAAGGCAGAAGAAACAGCAGAGTTTTTTAAGAAATATCCCAAATTATCAGCAATAGTTCATTTTGCTGCTAATAAGGCTGTTGGCGAATCGGTTGCAAAACCATTAATGTACTACCGTAACAACTTAAACTCTTTGATGAATATTCTGGAGGCTATGAAGAATCATCATATTCCAAATTTGGTATTCTCTTCATCCTGTACTGTTTACGGTCAGCCTGATATACTTCCTGTAACCGAATCAACTCCAAGAAAAGAGGCCGAATCTCCTTACGGTAATACAAAATCCATTAGCGAAGATATTATTCGTGATTGCCTTAAAGCTAATCCAGAATTGAAAGGTATTGCATTGAGATATTTCAATCCAATTGGAGCACATCCTAGTGCTAAAATTGGTGAATTGCCATTGGGTGTTCCAAACAACCTTATTCCCTTCCTGACTCAAGCAGTAGCCGGAATTCGCCCTGAACTAAATGTGTTTGGAAACGATTACAACACACCTGACGGATCTTGTATCAGAGACTATATTAATGTAGTTGATTTGGCAAAAGCTCATGTTGTAGCAATTGAAAGGTTATTACAAGATCAAAACAAATCTAACTATGAATATTTTAATATCGGCACTGGTAAAGGAGTCTCGGTACTTGAAATAATTAAAGGATTTGAAAGAGCAACAGGCAAAAAAGTTCCGCATAAAATCGTTGACAGAAGACCTGGCGATGTTGAACAAATTTACGCTGATACTTCATTTGCTACCCAAAATTTAGCTTGGAGATCGGAAAGTACACTTGATGATACTTTACTATCTGCATGGAATTGGCAAGTGAGCCTTTTGGAACATCTGACAGAATAACCAAGATGCTTAAATAAATACAAATGAAACGAGCATAATTAAAATAATTATCATACATAAATGACAAGGATTATTTTAATTTTGCGACTTCCATCTTTCATATGAATTAAGTTTATATCTAGATGAAAAAGAAAATACTTATCACAGGAGGTGCCGGCTTTATAGGCTCACATGCAGTTCGCTTATTTGTAAACAAATATCCGGAATATCAAATCGTAAACCTTGATGCACTCACTTATGCCGGCAATCTTGAAAACTTAAAGGATATTGATTCAAAACCAAATTATACTTTTGTCAAAGGTGACATTACCAATTTGGATTTTGTAAGCGAGCTGTTTAAAGATTTTCAATTTGACGGGGTACTGCATCTTGCAGCTGAATCGCATGTTGATCGCTCCATTTCAAATCCATTGGCATTTATTACAACCAACATTGTTGGGACCGTTAACTTGCTAAATGCTGCTAAGGAAATTTGGAAGGACAAAATGGACAACAAGCGATTTTATCACATTTCTACCGATGAAGTGTATGGTTCGTTGGGGGAAACAGGGAAGTTTTTAGAAACCACAGCTTACGACCCAAGAAGTCCTTATTCTGCTTCAAAGGCAAGTTCTGATCATTTGGTTAGAGCTTATTTTCATACCTATAAAATGCCTGTAGTTTTATCAAATTGTTCCAATAATTATGGAGCCAATCAATTTCCAGAAAAATTGATCCCATTGGTAATCAACAATATTAAAAACTCTAAACCGCTTCCTATTTATGGAAAAGGGGAGAATGTTAGAGATTGGTTATTTGTAGAAGATCATGCTTTGGCTATTGATAAGATTTACCACTTTGGCAAAATCGGCGAAACCTATAACATTGGCGGAAACAATGAGTGGGCTAATATCGATTTGGTTAGAAAACTATGCGATATCATGGACAAAAAGTTAAGCCAAGAAGTCGGAACTTCTCAAAACCTAATCACATTCGTGAAAGATCGTGCGGGACACGATATGAGATACGCCATTGATGCATCCAAAATTAAAAATGAATTGGGTTGGGAACCTATTATCCAGTTCGAAGAAGGATTTGAGCAAACCGTTGATTGGTATCTTGCCAACTCCGAATGGTTAAAGCATATCCTTTCGGGAGATTACGAGAAATACTATGAACAGCAATACGAAAAGAGATAAAAAACACAGAGCGATGCCTAATTGACATCGCTCTACCTTTATATCGGGTATTTTTTATTTACTCAACAGTAACAGATTTTGCAAGGTTACGGGGTTGATCCACATTACAGCCACGCAATACCGCAATATAATAGGAGATCAACTGAAACGGAACCACTGTTAACAAAGGAGCTAACGCTTCCAATGTTTCAGGTATTTCAATTACGTAATCTGCCATATCAGCAATTACAGTATCGCCTTCGGTAACAATTGCAATTACATGACCTTTACGAGCTTTTACTTCCTGTATATTGCTGACAATCTTCTCGTAAGATTTATCCTTTGTAGCAGCAACAAATACCGGCATGTGTTCATCAATCAAAGCAATAGGACCATGTTTCATTTCGGCCGCAGGATAACCTTCGGCATGGATATATGAAATTTCTTTCAGTTTTAATGCACCTTCCAAAGCTACAGGGAACAAGAATCCGCGACCTAAGTATAAGGCATTTGTAGATTCAATATATCTTTTCGATAATTCCTTAATGTCATCATTCTTCTCTAGAATCTTAGCAATTTTCTCAGGAAGATTTGCAAACTCTTCAATTAAGCCATGATACTCTTCTTTTACCAGTGTTCCTTTTCTATAACCAACCAACATAGCCATCATGCTAAGTACAGTAACTTGTGCAGTAAACGCTTTGGTTGATGCAACACCAATCTCAGGTCCGGCATGGGTATAAACACCGGCTTCAGTCTCTCTTGGTATACTCGATCCTACCACATTGCAAATTCCCAAAACTGTTGCTCCTGCCTCTTTGGCGAGCTTAATGGCAGCCAATGTATCCGCAGTTTCACCACTCTGGCTAATGGCAAGCACTATATCATCTTCAAAAATAACAGGATTTCTGTAACGAAATTCCGAAGCATATTCAACCTCAACAGGGATTCTGGCAAACTCTTCGAATAAATATTCGCCAACCATTCCGGCATGCCACGAAGTACCACAACCGATAATCAATATTCGTCTGGCGTTTACAAGCTTTGGAATTACATCATTAATCCCGCCAAGGAAGACTTCTTTGTTCTGAACAGATACTCTACCTCTTATGGTATCGTGAATTGAGCTGGTTTGTTCAAAAATTTCTTTTAACATGAAATGCTCATATCCACCTTTTTCGATTTGCTCGATATCTAAATCCAGATGCTGAACATGAGGGGTTAATTTATCATTTTGAAGTGTTTTAAGTACCAATTCATCGCGATTGATAATTGCTACGTCATCATCGTTAAGGTAGATTACACTTTGAGTATACTCGATAATTGGAGTAGCATCGGAAGCCAGAAAATATTCTCCATTACCCACACCAACGACTAGCGGACTCCCTTTTCTTGCAGCAATTAACTGATTTGGTTCATCTTCGCATATCACAACCAGTCCGTATGCTCCTACAACTTTCGTTAATGCCAAACGAACAGCTATTTCGGCAGTAACTTCCCCTTTTAGATAGATATATTCTATCAGGTTAGCCAATACCTCGGTATCTGTTTCACTTTCGAAAGAATAACCTCTTTTAATCAACTTTCCTTTTAGGAACGAATAATTTTCAATAATCCCATTGTGAATAATCACAAACTTATTATTCATTGATCGGTGAGGGTGAGCGTTCTCGTTATTCGGTTCACCATGAGTTGCCCAGCGGGTATGTCCAATTCCAACTGATCCTGAAATATCATAACCCTTTACATAATCCTCTAAATCTTTTACCTTACCCCTGCACTTAAATACCTGAGTTTGATTTGTTCGAAGCGCAATCCCAGCAGAATCGTATCCACGATACTCCAATCTTTTTAAGCCATTGACCAAAATAGGATAAGCATCCTTATCGCCAATATAACCAACTATTCCACACATAAATACACATATTTCAATCTCAATACAATTCGAGATTGGTTTATAATTCTAAATTAGAATAACCTAAGAGCTTATTTTTTTGAGAGTTCGCCTTGCGCTCTTAGAGTTGTCTAAATTATCAATAAATGTCACCTAAAAATATAATAAGTTGGTCTACTCACCAAACTTAACGGCAATTTATATACAAATAAAAAAGTGCATTTTAACAGAGTTTAAAATGCACTTTGATATACTTATATTTTTTCCTATTTGTAAGATGGAAGCCGCAATGTCAAAATAATGATTATCGTTCGTGTATAATAATTATTTTAATCATGCTCGTTTCATCTATAATAACATCTTTACTATTCAGCTACTAATTCATCGTAAAAATTGGAATAAGCTGTAACATACTCTTCTGTATTTTTATACGGCATGAATGGTTTTCCCGAAGCTTCAGCATAAGCCTTAATCTCCTCATTAATATTAGGACTACCCATAATAATGGCATCCGATTGATCGATTGCCAATTTGTGAAGTGCTACATAATTCGCATCTTCAAGGATTTTCACATCCTCTTCTTCAACTCCTTCAATTATCGCTTTTGATTTGAAATCAGAACTAAACGATGTTCCAAATTCATCATTGTAAACAGAGAAAACTACTTTTGTATCGGTAAACAAAGGATCTTCGTTAAAAGCTTTTTTCAAATACAATGGAGTTAATCCTGTAAACCATCCCTGACAATGAACCACATCGGGTGCCCAGCGCAATTTCTTAACCGTTTCTAACACACCGCGGGCAAAGAAAATAGCTCTCTCATCATTATCAGTAAACCCGTCTCCGTTTTCGTCCGTTAAAATTTGTTTTCTGTGGAAATAATCTTCGTTATCAATGAAATACACCTGCATTCTTGCAGCCTGAATCGAAGCAACTTTGATGATCAACGGGTGATCCGTATCATCAATAATTAAATTCATACCAGACAAGCGAATTACCTCGTGTAACTGATTTCTTCTCTCATTAATGCAGCCATATCTTGGCATAAAAGTTCTAATTTCTTTTCCTTTTTCTTGAATTCCTTGTGGAAGATACCTTCCAATTTTAGACATTTCAGTTTCAGGAAGGTAAGGGGTAATTTCTTGTGAAACAAACAATACTTTTGTCTTTTCCATATAGTCGCTTAATATTAATACAGATTATCTGCGCAAAATTAATAAAAATATTTAACAAATTTGATTTACATTAAAGGTTAAAGCACCTACAAAACAATTATATGCACTATTGCTTCTCAGGTATTTAATTATTTATTTTATTTGCAGTCACAACCAAAAACCGTAAAGGTTTTGCAAGATTTTTGAAAAACGATGGAAATAATCAAACTCGTTGCTGAAGCTAAAGGGAAAATCAGCAAGTTGAAAAAGGAGGGAAAAAGCATAGGGTTTGTGCCAACCATGGGTGCTTTGCACGATGGTCATCTATCACTTACCGCAGAGTCAGTTAAAAAAAATGACATCACCGTGGTAAGTATTTTTGTTAACCCAACACAATTTAATAATCCGAACGATTTAGAAACTTATCCAAGATGCATAGATGCAGATTTGGAGAAACTTTCGGAATATCATCCTGATTTTATTTTTATTCCTGAAGTGGAAGAAATGTATCCCGAGCCTGACACTCGAGTGTTTGATTTCGGACATCTTGACTTGGTAATGGAGGGCAAAAACAGACCAGGTCATTTTAATGGAGTTGCACAGGTGGTAAGCAAACTTTTCGACATTGTTACGCCTGACAATGCCTATTTTGGCCAAAAAGATTTTCAGCAAGTAGCTGTTATTAAGCAGATGGTTAGGGAACTTAAATCAAGTGTAAACGTGGTTCCATGCCCCATTATTAGGGAAAAAGACGGCTTGGCAATGAGCTCAAGAAATCTGTTGCTTGATGAAGAGCAAAGAAAAAATGCTTCTAAAATATCTGAAACTTTATTTAAAGCTTGTAACTTAGCGGCCGAATTTAGCGTGAATGAATTGAAAGCATGGGTTGTTGATGAAATCAATAAAAACCCATATCTTTCCATCGAATACTTTGAAATTGTTGATGATACATACCTACAGCCAATTGAAAGTTGGGACGAAAACAATGTTAAAGTTGGATGTATCACCGTTCAGGTAGGTAAGATTCGATTAATTGATAATATAACTTTTTAAATATTAGTTAAAATTAAAATGTACATTGAAGTTTGTAAATCGAAGATTCACAAAGCATCCATAACAGGTGCAGATCTTCAGTATGTTGGTAGCGTAACCATTGATGAAGATCTAATGGATGCGGCAAACCTTATTGAAAATGAGAAGGTTCAGATTGTGAATATTAACAATGGTGAACGCTTAGAGACCTATATTATTCGTGGCGAAAGAGGTTCAGGTACCATTTGCTTGAACGGAGCTGCTGCTAGAAAATGTGCTGTTGGTGATGTGATTATCATCATCTCGTATGCATCTATGGATTTTGAGGAAGCTAAAAATTGGGAGCCAAGCCTGGTATTCCCAGACACAGCAACTAATAAATTGATTTAGATTTTATTTAGAATAAATGCAAAAGCTGATCCTTCAGGATCAGCTTTTTTTTGTAAAAAAATGAAAAACAGATCTCAATACATGATCTCACTTCGAGTTGAGCTTTCATTATAATAATTTGTAATCATTGATACCTTCGTTTTAAATTAGAACATCAACATCCAATTAGTAAGTTTTTTCACTCATTCACAATCCCTCTTGTTACTCTCTCACCAATAACTTAACTTTAGGCAAAATCTTAAAAAAATGGACAAATTACAATTGATAAAAAATAAAATCATCAATAAAAAAGAAGATGTCTTTAACCTATTACAAACCTGGCGATTTAAGGAAGAAAAAATCGTATTCTCAAACGGCTGTTTCGACATTGTTCACCGAGGTCACCTTGAATATCTGGCTTCTGCAGCATCAATGGGAAATAAAATGATTATTGGTTTAAATACTGATTCATCAACACAAAGATTAAAAGGTCCTACTCGGCCAATTAACGACGAATATGCACGTGCGCTTCTGTTAGCTTCACTTGGATATGTTGATATAGTTATTCTTTTTGAAGAAGACACTCCATACAATTTAATAGATTTCGTTCAGCCTGATGTTTTGGTGAAGGGAAGCGACTACAATGCCGAAGATATTGTTGGATATGATATCGTTAAAGCAAAAGGTGGTGAGATCAAAACCCTAGACTTTATAGAAGGCTTCTCTTCAACAGGAATCATTAAAAAAATACAACAAGAAGGATAATTTAAAGCGTTAATTTTTAATTGTAAAAAGTTGGTTGTAAAAGCAAAAACAAAAAGTGCCTGGTTCTGTCAGAATTGCGGACTTGAGTCGGCCAAGTGGGTAGGTAAATGTCCATCATGTGGCGAATGGAATACATTTGTTGAAGAAGTTGTTGTAAAATCTAAAAATGTAAGCATTGGCTCAAACAGCAATGCAAGCAATCCAAGGAACAAACCTTTAAAGATTACTGAAATTTCATCCTCGGAAGAGAAAAGATACAATACCCAAAACTTGGAGTTGAATCGAGTTCTGGGTGGTGGATTGGTTCCTGGATCACTCATCTTAATTGGTGGAGAACCCGGAATTGGAAAGTCTACTTTAGCATTACAGATTGCACTAGATTTAAAAAGCTATAAAACGCTATACGTATCTGGCGAAGAGAGTGCTCAGCAAATAAAACTAAGAGGAAACCGAATAAATTCGGATAACGATAATTGTCTGATTGTGAGTGAAACCTCAATGGAAAATATCTTCTCTCACATTAAAAATACCAATCCAAATATTGTTGTAATCGATTCTATCCAAACGCTTGCTACTGAAAGAATAGAAGCAAGTCCGGGAAGCGTATCTCAAATCAGAGAATGCACTTCGCAATTGCTTCAATATGCCAAGCAATCGGCTACTCCGGTTCTTTTAATTGGACATATTACCAAAGATGGCAATCTGGCCGGACCGAAAATCCTGGAGCATATGGTAGATACCGTACTCCAATTCGAAGGAGATCAAAACCATATGTACAGAATTCTTAGGGCAACTAAAAACCGTTTCGGATCAACATCTGAAATGGGGATTTACGAGATGCAACATACAGGTCTGAGAGAAGTTTCCAATCCATCAGAATTATTACTTTCGCAGGAAGATGACAGCTTAAGTGGAACCGCCATTTCAGCATCGATTGAAGGCATGCGTCCATTCCTGATCGAAATACAAGCACTGGTAAGCTCTGCTGCATATGGTACCCCTCAACGTTCGTCAACCGGATTTGATTTGCGCAGGCTAAACATGCTGTTGGCTGTACTCGAAAAACGCGCAGGATTTCGCTTATCATCAAAAGATGTATTTCTAAATATCGCCGGTGGCATAAAAGTAAACGACCCAGCCATTGATCTGGCCGTCATCATATCCGTACTTTCTTCCAATACAGATATCTCGATCAAGAAAGAAGTCTGTTTTACCGGAGAAATTGGTTTGTCAGGAGAAATCCGTCCCGTAAATCGCATCGATCAGAGAATTAGCGAAGCTGAAAAATTGGGATTCAAGCAAATCTTTATTCCTAAACACAATTCGAAAGGATTGGATATTTCTAAATTCAATATCAAGGTGCACTTGGTAAGTAAGGTTGGTCAGGTGTTTCAAACCCTATTCAGATAGTAAACCATTTGCAAAATGCACTGTAACAAATCAACATTCCTAGCTGTAAACTTGTAGATTCTTACGCTTCATTTTGAGATTTTAATACGTATTAAAGTATATTACAATAAGCGATACGATTAACTTTAATATGTATTATAATTAATTTCAATTTAACCTCTGGTGGTTTTATTTCTAAGCATAAATCAACAAAAACAACTCTTCATTTAAACCAAATTAAGCAGTTATGAGTATAGAATATAAGGTAGTCAAGCATGCAAGTCCTGGAGTAAAAGGCGGTGGAGAATACAAATATTATCCCCGAATAACCAATCGAAGAACGGTTAAAATGAAGGAGCTTTGTGAACACATTGAAAAAATGTCGACCTGTAGCGAGGCTGATGTGATGGCTGTTCTATATACTTTTATATCAGAGATGCCTACTCTATTAAAAAGCAATTGTAGTATTGATCTGGAAGGCTTAGGCATTTTCTCTCTTCATGCGTCGGGAGAAGGATGCGATACCGAAGAGGAAGTTACTGCACGAAAAATTACAAATACCAAAATTGCCTTTCGTCCAAGTAAGAGATTAAAAACTGAAGTATCAGGTACGAAGTTTATAAAGGCAAGAAATATTAAGAGATGATTATATCGACTATTTGACTTTTCCAGACTTTTAGGCAAAAAAAGAGGATGCCTTGGCGAGACATCCTCTATAGTAAAACAGTTACTATGAATTTTTTTCGATTCGAATTGGCATATCGAATCTGCTAGCATCGGAATAGAAAGAATAAATTGAACCTTTCCGCTTTTCATGCCCGAAAGCTAAAATCCATAACTCAGGTAGGTCTTCTGGCTTATTCCGGTTTCCAACTCCTTCCCAACAGGCAACTGCCTGTCAGTGGACACTTGTCGGAAACACAGATTCATTTCTGAATCGGAATTTACAGCTGCGGGGACAGCTCCTGATTTAAACAGGATTCCCTATTATTCTCCTGTCGGAGAACCTGAATCGCAGTACAATTTTAATCAAAATAAGTTGATCTTACAACAGTTTTCAAATCTGATTATTATCTCAGTAGTGAATTCATTTTAGAAGAAATCTTCCTCATCAAAGTCGTCAGAACCAGCATTCGAACCAGCATTTGCCGGCTCATCGCAGTCTAAATTCAAATTCATTCCTCTTGGCTTCTCAAATTCACCTTTCAACAAATTCAGGTTGTTATCCTTATATACTTTTTGCATATACAAAGCCCAAATTGGCAAGGCCATATTTGCCCCCTGTCCTAATCCAATTGTCTCAAATCGAACAGCTCTATCTTCAGCACCAACCCATACACCAGAAACCAATTCAGGCGTGATTCCCATGAACCAACCATCGGAGTGATTTTGAGTTGTACCTGTCTTGCCTCCAATTGGATTATATAAATGATATTTTGATCTTAAACGAACTCCTGTACCCTTATTTACAACACCTTGCAACAAATTTGCCATCAAATAAGCAGTTCTCTCATTCATTACCTCTGATTTTTGTGGAACCGACTGAGCAATTAAGCTGCCTCTACTATCCTCAATTTTGGTAATGAAACGAGGCTTAATATATACCCCTTTGTTAGCAAATGATCCATAAGCGCCCACCATTTCGTAAACCGAAATATCGGATGTTCCAAGAAATATTGAAGGTACAGCCTCAATAGGACTCACAACACCCATTTTGCGAGCCATCGAAACTACCGCTTCAGGTTTGGTTTGTTTTAAAACCCATCCTGAAATATTATTTACAGAATTTGCCAATCCCCATTTTAGTGTTACCATTTCTCCTGCCTTTTTATTGGTTGAGTTTCTGGAAGTCCATGGAGTTCCATCAGGCAAAATAAAAGTTTGAGGTATGTTTGGCACCTTGTCGCACGGACTTAAACCTTCCTGCATTGCCAAGGTATATAAAAAAGGTTTAATGGTTGAACCAACCTGACGCTTCCCCAGAGTAACCATATCGTACATAAAATGCTTGTAGTTAGGTCCGCCAACATAAGCTCTTACCTCTCCTGTTTGGGGAACCATCGACATGAAACCAGCTCGCAAAAATCCTTTGTAATACAACATGGAATCCATTGGAGAAATAATGGTATCTCGTTCGCCTTTCCATGTAAATATTTTCATTTTAACAGGCTTTTTAAAGTTTTCTTTGATTTGTTTAAAAGACAAGCCCTTCTTTTTTAGCACACGATGTCTTTCGCTTCTGCGGATGGAAAGATCCATCTGATGCTCGAACTCCTTATCACTTAAATCATCTGAGAATGGTGGGTTTCTATGACTCTCTTTTTCCCTGTCAAATGCCTTCTGTAAATCAAGCCCCAAATGTTCTTCTACTGCCTGTTCAGCGTATTTTTGCATTCGCAAATCAAGAGTCGTGTATATCTTTAAACCATCCTTATATATATTATATGGTGTACCATCTGATTTCTGATTTTTATTGCACCATCCATAAAAGGGATTGATTTCCCATTCCAAAGAATCACGCTTAAACTTTTGCATGTTCCATGAAGGATAATTCTTTCTTTCCGGCTTCCTGGCAGTAAGAGACATTCGCAAATACTCTCTAAAGTATGGAGCCATTCCACGTTTATGATCCACTTTTTGGTAATCGATACCCAATGGCAATTGTTTTAATGAATCAGCAAGTTGATTCTCTAAATAACCATACTTCACCATTTGCGAAAGAACTGTATTACGTCTTCTTTGGGTAAGTTCCGGTCTTCTAAGCGGATTGTAGTAGGAAGAGTTCTTTGCCATTC
This sequence comes from Marinifilum sp., assembly GCF_965230805.1. Taxonomy (NCBI): domain Bacteria; kingdom Pseudomonadati; phylum Bacteroidota; class Bacteroidia; order Marinilabiliales; family Marinifilaceae; genus Marinifilum; species Marinifilum sp. The sequence goes on from NZ_OZ246019.1 coordinate 1,967,916, forward strand.
CCACCAGCATAGCAGCTTGTTCAATCCGTAAAGAATCGGGTGTAGTGTTAAAGTATACATTAGCAGCCGATTTAATCCCAACCGCAAGATTTAAGAAATCATACTTGTTAAAATACATTGTCATGATTTCTTCTTTAGTATAACTTCTTTCAAGCTTTACAGCGATAATCCATTCCCTAAACTTTCTAAAAACAATATCGAGTTTACTTGTAAATTCTTCTCTTGGGAAAAGCATTTTGGCAAGCTGCTGCGAGATGGTACTACCTCCACCAGCATTTCTATCTCTTGTGATTAATCCTTTGGCCACACGTCCTAAACCACGTAGATCGATTCCCGAATGGGTCTCAAATCTAACATCTTCGGTAGCAATTAAAGCATCAATTAAGTAAGGTGACAATTCATCATGATCGATAAAAGAACGGTTCTGGAAATAGAATTTTCCCAGAAGTTCTCCATCAAAAGTATATATTTCTGTTGCCAAACTGCTTTTGGGATTCTCCAGCTCTTCAAATGTAGGCATGAATCCAAAAGTCCCGTTAGATACACCCGTAAACAAAAGAACAATAGCAGTAAGCCCTACTAAAAAAACCGACCAAAAAATGAAAAAAGCTTTCTTGTAAGTTTTAAAAGGCGACTCTTTACATGTTTCCCTTCCAGGATCATTTTCCATATTAGGATTGATTTCTGTCATAGTCCGTAAGTTTTTATTGCGTGGTAAAAATAGCAAATTAAATTCTAAGATTTAAGACGTATTTTTCTTCATTTTATTTGATTATTAGACTACATTCTTATAATCCTTTCTTAAAATAATTCGCGCAAAATTTTGAACTTAGCTCGCTTATTGTTTTACTTTGCAAAAAATTTTAACCAAAACTTTCCAAAGAATAGATTCGAGATGGTAGAGAATTTAGTAATAGTTGAGTCCCCTGCAAAAGCAAAAACAATCGAGAAATTTTTAGGTAAGGATTTCTTGGTAAAGTCGAGCTTTGGGCACATAAGGGATTTGGAAAAAAAGGATTTTGGGATTGATATTAAAAACAATTTCACACCTAAATATATTGTATCTACTGACAAAAAAAAGGTAGTTACTGAGTTAAAGAAATTGGCAAAGGAAGCCTCTACAGTATGGATCGCATCCGATGAAGACCGCGAGGGAGAGGCCATTGCCTGGCACTTATTCGAGGTGTTGAAATTGAAAAAAGAAAACACAAAGAGAATTGTATTCCATGAAATTACAAAGAATGCAATTTTAAATGCAATCGAAAATCCTCGTGATATTGATGACAATTTGGTTAATGCGCAGCAAGCAAGAAGAATTTTAGATAGATTGGTGGGGTTCGAAATTTCGCCGGTATTGTGGAAAAAAGTAAAGCCTCAACTTTCAGCAGGACGTGTTCAATCTGTTGCCGTGCGTCTTTTGGTTGAAAGAGAAAGAGAGATCATTGCATTTAAACATGAAGTATACTACAAAGTGGTAGCCAATTTCTTGATTACCGAAGAAAATAGAAATACCAAAACCTTAAAAGCAGAATATCCAAAACGCTTCGCCACCAAAGAAGAAGTTCTTCTTTTTCTGGAAAGTTGTAAAAATGCAGAATATAAGGTTAGCGATATTGAAAAGAAACCATCAACTCGTAAGCCTGCAGCTCCTTTTACAACTTCAACCCTGCAGCAGGAAGCTAGTAGAAAGTTAGGATTTTCGGTATCACAGACCATGGCAGTTGCTCAGCGCTTGTACGAGGCCGGAAATATTACTTACATGAGAACAGATTCGGTAAATCTGGCGGACACTGCACTTGCTGCTGCAAAACAAGAAATTACCAATCGCCATGGCGAAGAGTATGTAAAAATCAGAAAATACCAAACCAAAAATAAAGGAGCTCAAGAAGCTCACGAGGCAATCCGTCCTACTTACCTAAATAAAGATGTAGTTGAAGGAGGGTCAAATGAAATTCGTTTGTACAACCTAATTTGGAAAAGAACCATTGCTTCGCAAATGAGTGATGCCAAATTAGAGAAAACCAATATAAAGATCGCAGCATCAACAAATGGTGAAGAGTTTGTGGCTACCGGAGAAATGATCAAATTCGATGGTTTCCTAAAAGTTTATATGGAATCAACTGATGATGAGAATGGCAAACAAGAAGAAACCTTATTGCCGGCAGTTAAAGTCAATGATGTGGTAGATGAGAATTTCCTGAATGCCACCGAAAACTTTACCTATCGTCCTCCAAGGTATACAGAAGCAAGCCTCGTGAAAAAGCTTGAGGAACTTGGTATTGGCAGACCATCTACCTATGCACCAACAATTACAACGGTTCAAAATCGTGGCTATGTAGTTAAAGAATCCAGAGATGGGTTCGAAAGAAAGTATCAGGTAATTAATCTGAAAGACAACAACATTTCGGAGGAAGTAAAAACACAAATTACAGGAGCCGAAAAAAGAAAACTTTTCCCCACAGATATAGGAATGGTGGTTACCGATTTCTTGAACGAACATTTCCCGAATGTAATGAATTACAATTTTACTGCTGATGTTGAGAAAGAGTTCGATGACATCGCTTTGGGTAAAATGATCTGGCATGAAATGATAGGTAAATTCTATAATCCATTTCATGATAATGTTGAAAAAACACTTGAACATTCTGAGAGATCAACAGGAGAAAGAATTTTAGGCGAAGATCCTAAAACAGGGAAAGTAATTTTAGTGCGTATCGGTAGATATGGCCCAATGGCTCAATTAGGCGAAACTCCTGAAGATAAAGAGGGTGAAGCCCCTAAATTTGCAAGTTTACGTCCAGGTCAGCATTTGGAAACCATTACCCTTGAGGAAGCTATTGATTTGTTTAAACTACCCCGAGACCTTGGTTTGTATGAGGACAAGAAAGTAGTTGTAGCAATTGGTCGTTTTGGGCCATATGTTCGTCACGATGGCAAATTCGCATCGCTTAAGAAAGATGTAGATGATCCAATGGAAATTGATTTGCCACGTGCAATCGAATTAATTGAAGAAAAGAGGAAAAAGGATAGGGAAAAATTCATTAAAGCATTTGATGAAGATCCGGACCTACAAATCCTAAATGGCCGCTGGGGACCTTACATTGCATATCAGAAAGAGAATTTCCGTTTGGCAAAAGATATCGAAGACCCTAAAGCTTTGAGCTTTGAAGATTGCATGAAAATTATCAAAGAAGCTCCTAAAAAGAAAACAAGTGCCAAAAAGACTATTACAAAAAGGAAAACGGCAACGACAAAGAAAAAGTCAACCGTTACTAAGAAATAATCTTCTAAAAACTAAAGGGCTGTTCTTAATTCATGAACAGCCCTTTTTTATTGCAGTTTTTGAATGAAGCATTTTTATGCTACATGGCTTTATTGTTAAAGCTAATTATAAAATTTAAAAATGCATTAACAAAATAAAGAAATCACCGTAAATAGGAATTGCGTAATCTAATCAAAGGCCATTGATATAGTATTCGTTATCCTTTTCAATCGTTTAATTTAATGTTTTGATAACAAATAATACATCATAAATAGACATTTGAAATTAGTTGATAAAAGTGCTTGAAGCTCTGATAAAACTTGTAAGGACGATTTATTTTTATTTACTTTACTCCTCGCAGTTTTTGACCAATACTGAACTATATAATATTTCATGAAAAGAATAATTTTCTGCATAATGTTTATTTGTTTTGCTCTGATTTTGAGAGCACAACAAGACCCACAGTTCAGTCAGAATATGTTTAATATCCTTTCCGTGAATCCAGCTTATGCCAGTGCCGAAAAGGATATGCTTGTATCGGTAATTAACCGCCAGCAATGGGTCGGATTCGATAACGCACCGCTTACTACAGTTGTAAACCTAAGCGTACCAGTTAAATTTGGAGGTACGAGTCATGGCTTAGGGCTTTCAATTGTTAGAGATGAGCTAGGTTTTGAAAAGAATACAGGAGTAAAATTCAGTTATTCTTATCAAAACAAGATGAATAATGGTTCTTTGCATTTTGGTGTTAGTGTTGGATTTCAAAACAACGCATTAAAAGGAGATTGGTTTGTGCCTGAAGGGAATGATTTCACTTCTGTTCAGGATGATTTAGGATCGGCCACAATTGATGAAGGTAAAATGGTATTGGATCCAAGTTTAGGATTTTTTTACCTAAGCGATAACTTTTATGCAGGTCTTTCCGTATTGCATGTCACGGAGCCATCTGTTGCCTATAGTGAATCGGTTGAAATATATTTGGCGAGACATTATTATGCAACTGCGGGATACACGCTTAAGCTAGATGAAACTTGGGAAGTATTACCATCCGTTTTTTACAAAACTGATGCTGTTGTTTCACAAATTGATATAAACAGTTTATTACGATACAATAAAAAGATTTGGGGAGGCGTTTCATATAGAGTCGACGATGCAATTGTTGGGATGGTTGGAGTTTTATTCAACAATGGAATTCAAATTGGATATGCTTATGACATTTCAACATCAAAAATTGCAAAAGCGTCGCACGAGTTTCTGTTAACGTACAGATTCAATACTAAATTGGAAAGCCGAAATCAAAAATATAAGAGTATTCGATTTTTATAAAAAAGATTAAAAATCTGTGCTTTTAGCACAATTTACAAAACCACTATGAATAAACTACTTACAACACTAGGTGTAATTGTTTTATTGTTCTTGTCATCGTGTGGAAGCCGCACAGGTAATGGAGAACTTGTTGGTGCCGGTCAAAGAGGAAAATGGTTTGAGCCAAAACCTTATGGTATGGTACAAATTCCGAGAGGAAGTTTTACAATGGGACCCAATGATCAAGACGTAGCTTGGGCGCTAAATGCTTCAGCTAAAAATGTTTCTGTTGAATCTTTTTGGATGGATGAAACAGAAGTGACCAATAATGAATATCGTCAGTTTGTATACTGGGTGCGAGACTCTATAGCCCGTCAGTTACTAGGACAACAATACGAATCATTTCTAATTGCCGAAGACGAAAATGGCAACCCCATTGATCCTCCTTTCATTAATTGGGAAGAAAGATTAGAATGGGACGACGAAGAGTACATTGAAGTTCTGGAAGAAATGTATTTGCCAGAACACGAAAGATTTTTCCGCAACAAAGAAATTGACACCAGAAAACTGAAATATCAGTACGAATGGGTTGATTTGCAACAAGCAGCAAAAAAATCAAATCGTTACAACTACGAAACAGGTGAGTACGAAGGAATGGTTGATGATTACAAAGGAGGAAGAAAACAGATTGAAGACAGATCTTCTTTTATCATGAAAGAAGCATTAAATATCTATCCAGATACTCTTTGTTGGATTCAAGATTTTACCTACTCGTATAACGACCCTTGGACCAAGCAATATTTCTGGCATCCAGGCTACGATGATTACCCGGTTGTTGGGGTATCCTGGAAGCAGGCGAGCGCTTTCTCTATCTGGAGAACTCGATTCCACAATTCTGCATTAAAACAGGAAGGTGATTACCCGGTACAGGATTACCGTTTGCCTACCGAATCGGAATGGGAATATGCCGCTCGTGGTGGGATTTCTCAAAATATGTACCCTTGGGGTGGTCCATATACAAGAAACGATCAGGGTTGTTTCCTTGCCAACTTTAAGCCATTGCGTGGCAACTATGTTGATGATGGTGGTTTAGTAACTCTTCCTGTAGGAAGCTATGAACCAAATGAATTTGGCCTTTATGATATGGCAGGTAATGTTGCAGAATGGACTTCCGGGGCTTACGATGAATCAGCCTATTCTTTTACACACGATATGAATCCGAATTATGAATACAATGCACTTCCGGATGATCCTCCGGCATTAAAGAGAAAAGTAATTAGAGGTGGATCATGGAAAGACATTGGTTACTATTTGCAATGCGCAACCAGAACCTACGAATATCAGGATACTGCAAAATCGTATATCGGCTTTCGCTGTGTAAGAACTCATTTAGGTAGATAATCTACTCATAAACATTTTATTTTAAGACCTTTTCATTAGATCAGACATGAATATTACAGAACTGGTACAATCTCCGAGATGGAAGAAATTTATGGGCTACGTTTATGGTTGGGGAGCTTCAATTGTACTTATCGGTGCCTTATTTAAAATTATGCATTATCCTTACGCAGGATTATTATTAACCATTGGTATGTCTGTAGAGGCAATTATCTTTTTCTTTTCAGCTTTTGAACCTCCACACGAACAACCGGACTGGAGCTTGGTTTATCCCGAACTTATAGGTTTAGAACCCAGAGAAACAATGGTTTCAGGAGGAGGTGTTCAGCTTGAAGGACTAGAGCAATTGCAACAATTATTGGAAAAAATAAGTGTTGAGCCAGATAAATTATCTCACTTAAGTGCTGGTTTAGCAAAATTAACCAATGCAGCTAATAATTTATCTAATCTGTCAGATGCTGCCAAAGTAACAGATGGTTACATTCAGACCATTCAGAAAGCTTCTGAATCGGTTGGAGAATTTTCTGGTAAGTATGCAGATACAAATCAGAAGTTGTCTGAATCCGCAAATCAATTAAGTGCTTCCTACCAAGGTGCAGCTTCATACATTGAAAACTCAGGAAAAGATTTTGCTAATAAATTGCAAGCTTCTTACCAGGCTACAGCATCATCGATTGAAAGTTCAGGTAAGGATTTTGCAAACAAGGTAAACGAGTCAGGTAACAACCTATTGAATTCATATCAGAAAATCGACCAGTCTTTGCAAAACGATTTTGGTAAGATTTCCGAAAATACTGGAAGCTTTAATACCTCAATGGAAGCAATGAATAAAAACCTATCATCGCTGAATGCGATTTATGAACTGCAATTGAAGCAAAGTAATCAACAAATGGAGAACTCTAAAACCGTACATCAAGATTTAGATCAAGTACTTCAGACCTTGACAGCAAGCCTGGAAAATGCAAAGGTTTACCGTAAGGAAACAGAACAACTGAACCAAAATCTATCGGCACTAAATACCATTTATGGTAACATGCTAAGTGCAATGGATCAATCTAAAAAGAACTAGTAACAGTCAAGCTTAGCTGAAATGGGAGCAACGAATTGTAAAGAAACGCCACGGCAAAGGATGATTGGAATGATGTATTTATTTCTGACAGCAATGTTGGCGATAAATGTATCGGACGAAGTACTGGATGCTTTTACGATTATTGATGATGGTCTGAATAAAACGACTACAACATTTGAGGAGAAAAATCAGATCACCTATAATGCATTTAAAACTGCATATGATGTAAATCCTACAAAGGTTCAATTATCATATGATAATTCTGAAAAGGTAAGAAAATCTTCAAATGAATTATTTAGTATGATTGATAGTTTAAAACACAAGATTGTAAAAAAAGCCGATGGTGATGAATACGATCCTGAATTGAAAACAATCAAAAAGAAAGATAATCTGGACATACCAGCAGAAGTCATGATTGTGGGTGGTCATGGCAAAAAACTTAAAGAAACTATAGTTGAGTACAGGGAACTACTTTTAGGTTTAGTTAATGAAAATGATACTGCATTAATTCACTCAATTAAGAGTAATTTAAACACTGACAAACCATCCAAAAGTAAAAAGTCAGATCCTAATCATTCTTGGGAATCTCAACAGTTTTCCAATACACCATTGATCGGAGCGGTAACATTATTATCAAAGATTCAATCGGATATTCGAAATACAGAAGCCGATATCATTAACTATTTATTCAATCAGATTGAAGCGGAATCATTCAAATTTAATGATTTACGAGCAGAGGTTTATGCTAAGTCAAGCTATATTTTAAAGGGAGATACCTACGAAGCTAAAGTATTTTTAGCTGCTGTGGATACAACTCAAGACCCAACAGTAATTGTTAATGATTATGGAAGGCTATCTAAGTTTGATGATAAAGGTCGTGGAATCTATAGAGTTCCTGCTAATGAAGTGGGAGTAAAAAAATGGGCTGGTTTATTAACCTTTCAAACTCCATCAGGAGGAACGGTTGAAAGAAGATTTAAAAGTGAGTATATTGTTGCAGAACCAAATGTAGTTGTATCTCCGACCAAAATGAATGTGTTCTATGTTGGTGTAGATAATCCCGTTAGTGTATCCGCTCCAGGATTTACATCAGATAGAATTAAAGCATCTATTTCTAATGGAAATGGTCGCTTGGTAAAAAGAAGTGATGATGAATATATTGCAAAACCAGAAATAGTTGGTAGAACTGCAAAAGTTCTTGTTGAAGCCAAATTCGACGATGAATGGAGACCATTGCGAACAGTAGATTTCCGAGTAAAACCAATTCCCGATCCTGTGGCTAAGATTGCAGACAAGAATGGTGGTAGAATCAAGAAGAATTTACTTTTAGCACAATCTGGCGTTGATGCAGTAATGGACAACTTCGATTTCGATCTTGAATTTAAAATTACTGGTTTTACCGTATCAACCATTCAAAAAGGTTTTACGGTAGACGAGGAATCTAGATCAGATACCTTTACTGATGAGCAAATGCGACTACTTAGAAATTTAAGAAGAAATAATAAAGTATATATAGAAGACATTAGGGCAGTAGGTCCGGATGGTGTAACCAGAAATCTACCTGCTATTGTATTTAGAATAGAGTAATAAAATTTACATACCATGAAAAAAAGCTTATTACTATTAATTGGTCTTGCACTGTTTTGTTCTGCGAATGTAATGTCGCAAACCAATCCAACAAGTGTATACAGCAAGAATCACATTAAAAATCGTAAACCAATTCCTTATTCAAATATCCGCGAATCGGATGTAATGTGGTCGAAATTGGTATGGAGAATCGTTGATTTGCGAGAGAAAATGAACCTTCCGATGTATTATCCAACCACACCACAGGACGATCGCTACAGCTTAATTGATTTGCTGATGTATGGTATAGAAAACGAAGGTTTGACAGCCTACTCTACCAACGATGATGAATTTAAAGAACCTATGACCTTGGATGAAATTCATGGAAAATTTGATGCGCAATCAGATACTATCATGCAACGCAATAGGTTAACAGGCGAATTGGAAGAAAAAATTATCCCTGGTGAAATGCATACCGACGATGTAAAACGTTACATGGTAAAAGAACAATGGTTCTTCGACAAGCAAACATCAACCATGCAAGTACGAATTATTGGTATTTGCCCTATTCGCGAGTATGTAAAAGATGGTGATACTGCTATGGATGGAGTGCAAATGAAGCAGCTTTTCTGGGTTTACTTCCCGGAGGCAAGGCCATTGCTTGCAACTCATGAAGTGTTTAATCCCTTTAATGATGCTGCTCGTTACTCATTCGATGATCTTTTTTTGAAGAGAAGATTCTCAAGCTTTATTACTCAAATCTCGAATGTACACAACAATAGAGGAATTAGTGAATACACTGTCGGAATTAATTCGATGCTTGAGGCAGAAAGAATTAAGAATAATATCTTCGAATACGAACATGATTTATGGGAATACTAAAAAAATAAAATTCTATAAGAAAGAGGCTATCTCAAATGAGGTAGCCTCTTTATTTTAGCAGTTTTGGACTAATTTCTGTTTATAATCTCTTTCCAAGATGTAAGCCACAAAATCAAAAAAGTCATTACTGTGTATATTTAATAACTATTTTAATCGAGCTCGTTTCATATTAAAAATTCTATTTGCATCCTACTTTATTTTTTGGCTTTTTGTTTTTTTATAAAAAAGCTTTACATTTACCAACCAGTACCAACCAGTAAGAATAAGTTATGCAAGTTGCTGAATTAAAAAAAGAGTTTGAAAATTACTACGGAAAGGGAGATTGTCATATCTACTTTTCGCCAGGACGAGTAAATCTAATAGGAGAGCATACCGATTATAATGGAGGATTTGTTTTTCCTTGTGCTTTGTCGTTTGGAACTTATTGCCTGATTAGAAAAACAAATGATAGTGTAATACGACTAGCATCCTTAAATCAGGCAAAGAAATACACACTTAAACTTGGTGAGTTGACTCAGCCTTTGGAAAAAGGAAATTGGGCAAATTATGTATTAGGTGTAATCGCTCAATTTATAAAGGACGACTTAATTCCTGATTGCGGAGCAGATCTTCTTTTTTGGGGAAATGTACCCCATGGAGCCGGATTGTCGTCTTCAGCCTCTTTGGAAGTAGTTACAGGTGTAGCTATAAATGAGGAATACAATTTCAAGAAAGATCAGCTAAGTATTGTAAAATATAGCCAAACTGCAGAGCGTGAATTTGCCGGAGTAATGTGCGGTATAATGGATCAGTTTGCTTCAGGAATGGGTAAAAAGGATCATGCGATCTATTTAAATTGCGATAACCTTGAATATGAGTTGGTGCCCATAAAACTAGATGGTGTTAAAATAGTAATAGGAAATACAAACAGTCCGCACAGTTTGGACGAAGGAAAATACAATGAACGAGTTGCTGAATGTCGGGCAGCTGTAGAAGCAATCAACCCCTCCAAAAAGATTGCTAATTTAGGTGAATTGTGCCCGACAGAATTCAACTCTTTATCCGGTAATATAAAGGATGAGCTTATCAGAAAAAGGGCTCGTCATGTGGTTACTGAAATTGAAAGAACTCAAAAAGCGGTAATCGAACTTAAAAAAGGGAACTTAAGCGAATTTGGACAATTAATGAATGGTTCACACGATTCCCTTAGAGATGATTATGAGGTTACGGGAAATGAGCTCGATTGCATGGTGGACGCAGCAAGAAAGATCGAGGGAACAATAGGAGCAAGAATGACAGGAGGTGGTTTTGGAGGTTCAACCGTAAGCCTTGTTAAAGATGAGTATGTTGATGAATTTATTAGTAAAGTAGGTGCTGAATATCTCGAAAAAACAGGCATTGTTGCAGACTTTTATGTTGCCCAAATAGGTGACGGAGGCAAAAGAATTGAATAATTACAAATAGATTTCTGATGAAAGAGTTTGATTATATCGAAAACCCACATCGCAGATACAATCCATTAACTGGTGAGTGGATATTGGTATCGCCGCACAGATCAAAAAGACCATGGCAAGGACAGGTTGAAAAGGTGATTGAAGAAAAAAGGCCTTCATATGATCCAAAATGTTATCTGTGTCCAGGGAATGAAAGAATAGGAGGTGAAAAAAATCCCAATTATGAAGATGTTTATTCATTTCAGAACGATTTTAGTGCTTTATTACAAGATACTCCGGAAGGAGAATTTAGAGACGGTGATTTGTTTCGGGCAGAAAGTGAATCGGGAATCTGTAAAGTAATTTGCTTTAGTCCGGATCATAGTCTTACCGTTCCTGAAATGAAAGTAGAAAAGATACGTAAGGTTGTTGATCTTTGGTGTAAGGAATATAAGGAATTGGGAGAACGCAAGGATATCGGTTACGTGCAGATATTCGAAAATAAAGGAGCCATTATGGGTTGCTCCAATCCGCATCCCCATGGACAAATTTGGGCTTCAGGATTAATTCCTCTCGAAACATCAAAAGAGTCGGAGACCCAAAAAGCATATTTCGAGCAATATGGACGTACTCTGTTGTCGGATTATCTGCAATCTGAATTAGAGAAGAAAGAAAGAATTTTGGTTGATAATAATTCTTTTGTAGCTTTAGTACCGTTTTGGGCAGTTTGGCCTTTCGAAAGTATGATCATTAGTAAAAGAGCAGTATCTAATTTACTGGAATTGACTGATGAAGAAAGAACAGATCTTGCTGATATTTATAAGAAATTAACCATTATGTACGATAACTTATTTGAGGTATCGTTTGCATATTCGGCAGGATTGCACCAAGCTCCAACTGATGGAGAAAAGCATCCTGAGTGGCATTTACACATGCATTTCTATCCACCGTTGTTACGCTCGGCTAGTGTTAAGAAATTTATGGTAGGATACGAAATGCTGGGTACGCCACAGCGAGATATTACAGCAGAAGGAGCAGCAAAACGATTAAGAGAATTATCAAAGACTCATTATAAATCGAGATAATAGATCTTTTATAAGTATCAATTATTTTCTAACTAATCTTTTATCTCAACCCGAAGAGCTTCGGGATTTTAAATCTAATAAAATGGCGAATACATTTTCTTTCCTTGATTATGTGATTTTTATCGTTTACGGAATTGTGATTGTTGGAGTAGGATTGTGGGTATCCCGTGACAAAGAAGGTCACCAAAAAAATGCTGATGATTACTTTTTGGCATCTAAATCTTTACCTTGGTGGGCAATTGGAGCCTCCTTAATTGCTGCAAATATTTCGGCAGAGCAATTTATTGGAATGTCTGGTTCCGGATTTGCAATCGGACTGGCAATTGCGTCATACGAATGGATGGCTGCTCTAACTCTTATTATTGTTGGTAAGTACTTCTTGCCAATTTTTATTGAGAAAGGATTGTATACCATCCCTGAATTTGTTGAGAAACGCTACTCAAAAAATCTGAAAACGATTTTAGCGGTTTTCTGGATTGCACTATACGTATTTGTAAACCTTACATCGGTATTGTATTTGGGTGCTTTGGCTCTGGAAACCATTATGGGAATTCCTATGATTTATGGAGTGATTGGATTAGCACTATTTGCTGCCAGTTATTCTTTGTATGGTGGTTTATCCGCAGTAGCCTGGACCGATGTGATTCAGGTAGTGTTTTTGATTTTAGGTGGATTGGTAACTACCTATTTGGCTTTAGATATGGTATCGGGAGGAGAAGGTGTTTTAGCCGGTTTTAAACACATTTATGAGGTAGCACCTGATAGTTTCAATATGATTTTGGATAAGGCTCATGATCAGTATAAAAATCTTCCAGGCCTGGGTGTAATAGTTGGAGGTATGTGGGTTGCGAACCTTTATTATTGGGGATTCAACCAATACATTATTCAAAGAACTTTGGCAGCAAAATCCTTACAAGAATCACAAAGAGGGATTGTGTTTGCAGGATTTTTGAAGTTAATCATCCCACTAATTGTAGTAATTCCAGGAATTGCCGCTTTTGTAATGGTAAACGATGGAAGCATTATGGCTTCATTAGGCGATACTGCTCAAAATAATATTCCAACTATCGAATCTGCAGACAAAGCTTATCCATGGCTGTTGCAGTTTTTACCTGTAGGATTAAAAGGTTTGGCCTTTGCTGCATTGGCCGCAGCGATTGTATCTTCCTTGGCATCAATGTTGAATTCTACTTCAACCATTTTTACCATGGACATTTACAAGCCATATTTTAATCCAAATGCCAGTGATAAACAGACTGTGAATACAGGTAGAATATCGGCAGCAATAGCATTGCTAATTGCCGGTTGTATTGCCCCACAATTAGCCGGTTTGGATCAAGCATTTCAATTTATTCAGGAGTATACAGGGGTTGTAAGTCCTGGTATCTTAGCTGTGTTTATGCTAGGATTATTCTGGAAAAAATCAACGAATAAAGGTGCAATCGCCGGAGTACTGGCATCCATACCAATTGCGATGTATTTTAAAGTTGCGCCAAATGGATGGCTTGAAGGAAGCAGTGTTGAATCCCTATTTGTAAATGTTCCTTTTATGGATCAAATGGGCTATACTGCAATTCTTTCTGCCTTAGTTATAGTATTGGTAAGTTACATACAGAATAAGGGAGAGAATGATTCCAAAGGAATCGAAATCAGTAGGGAAACATTTGCAACAGGTAGAGTATTTAATATTGTGGCCTACACCATTTGTATTTTGTTGGTTGCCTTATATGCAATCTTCTGGTAAAAAGTAAAAAAACAGTGGAATAATACGCTTGCCTGCGCAAATGTGTTATTCCACGAATTAATAAAGTCAAGGAAATAAAACGAGCAAGATTAAAATAATTATTAAACCTGCACGGCAATAATTATTTTAATCTTGCAGCTTCCTTCTGGCAATCGAAAAGAAATTATAAACAGATGAAAAAAAGAATTTTAGTAAGTGGGGGAACTGGTTATATCGGATCGCATACAGCTGTGGAACTTCAAAATCATGGTTTTGATGTGGTGATTGCCGATAACCTTTCAAATTCTAAGATTGAAGTACTGGATGGAATCGAAGGCATTACAGGAACTCGCCCATTGTTTGAGAAAGTGGATTTAAGCTGCATGAATGAATGCGATGAATTCTTTAAAAAATACAATAATATTGAAGCAATTATCCATTTTGCCGCATCTAAGGCAGTTGGCGAGTCTGTTGAAAATCCTCTGTTGTATTACAGAAATAACATCAATTCCTTAATCAATATTTTGGAGGCGATGAAGAACTATAAGATCCCTAACCTTGTGTTTTCATCCTCGTGCACGGTATACGGACAACCTGATAAACTACCTGTAACCGAATCTACTCCAAGAAAAGAAGCAGAATCACCATACGGAAATACAAAGTCCATTTGCGAAGATATTATTCGTGATACTGTAAAAGCACATCCTGAATTAAAAGGGATTGCGTTAAGATATTTTAATCCAATTGGAGCACATCCAAGTTCTAAAATTGGTGAACTTCCATTGGGGGTTCCCAATAACTTGATTCCATTTTTAACTCAAACAGTAGCAGGAATTAGGCCTGAATTAAGTGTTTTTGGTAATGATTACAACACGCCTGATGGCTCATGTATTAGAGATTACATTAATGTGGTTGATTTAGCTGCTGCCCATGTTGTTTCAATTGAAAGATTGTTGAAGGATCAACACCAAAGCAATTACGAATATTTTAATATAGGAACCGGTGCTGGTGTTTCAGTTCTTGAAATTATTGAATCATTCGAAAGATCAACTGGCCAAAAAGTTCCTCATAAAATTGTAGGACGAAGAGCAGGTGATATCGAACAAATTTATGCAGATACCTCATTTTCAAATAAGGAATTAGGCTGGAAAGCGGAAAAAAGCATAGATGAAACTTTACTTTCGGCATGGAACTGGCAACAAACTTTATAGGTAATCAAAAAATCAAGCAGAGCATTCATCAGCAATAAAGAATTAAAAATGAAGGTTTACACACTCAAGAATAATGTAGTAGAGATTGATTTTATCCCAAGAGGGGGACAAATTATCTCGATACGAGTTCCCGATTCAAATGGCAATATTGCTGATGTAGTTGTTGGCTACGATAGCCTTGAAGAAACTCTAAATGGTGATGGATATTTTGGAGCCATATGTGGTAGGTATGCCAACCGAATTGTAAAAGGAGAATTTGAGATTGACAAAGAAAAGTTTCAACTGGATTGCAACGATAACACCAACCATTTACATGGTGGACACGAGGGTTTTCATGCCAAAATATGGGATGTTACAGAAGTAGATCTTGGGCAATTTGTGCAAGCTTATAAGCTAAGTTTAACTAGTGAGGATGGCGATCAGAATTATCCGGGTAA
The DNA here is from genome assembly GCF_965230805.1 of Marinifilum sp. NCBI lineage: Bacteria > Pseudomonadati > Bacteroidota > Bacteroidia > Marinilabiliales > Marinifilaceae > Marinifilum > Marinifilum sp. The sequence continues at coordinate 1,983,266 of NZ_OZ246019.1, forward strand.
ACTGGATGTTACAGTTGTTTATGGTTTGACAGAGGACAATCAGTTTGTAATTGAATATGCAGCTGAAACTTCAAAACCAACAGTAATTAATTTAACGAGCCATCCCTATTTTAATTTGAATGGAGCTGGAAATGGTTCGGCAGTTTATCACCAGTTGCAAATAAATGCCTCTTATTATACTCCTATTTCAGCTGAACTAGGTACTACCTCCGGAATAATTGCAAGAGTAAATGGCACTCCTTTCGATTTTACAAAACCAAAGTCAGTACAACTTGCTTGTGATGCCAATCACGAACAGATTAATATGATCGGTGGTATTGATCACAACTTTGTATTAGATGATTTTAATGGATCTGTTAAGTTAGCAGGTATACTTACAGATCCGGAATCGGGACGTAAACTGGAGGTTTATACCGATCAACCGGGAATTCAAATATATACCGGTGCCCATTTTGATGGCTCAGAGAGAGGAAAAAATGGAAATCCTATACAGCAATGTCAAGGGATTGCAATGGAAACACAAATTTTCCCAAATTCGCCAAACTACGATCATTTCCCTAATGCATTGTTAAAGCCCGGAGAAAGGTATACACATGTTTGTATCTATAAGTTTTGCTAAAGATTAGTTCTATCAGAACACTAAAAATATAATTTTTTCCTTTGTATAAGGATCCTTTTAGCACCAGACAGAGTGGTTTATATTCATTTAATCTCTGTTTGGTGTTTTTTGTGAATTAAAATGACTGATATTTAAATTCTACTATTCATTGTGAATACCAGTTTAAATCACTTGCGTAGCCAAGTAGAACATCGGATTCCCTTATTTTAACGTGAGTTCGACGTAAAATTCGTTCACAGTTTGATCTGATTTTGAGTAGAAATTTTCGAAGGAATATCGGGATATTTCAAGAAGATTTGAGGAAATTTATGCCGAAAGCAGGCAAACACATAATGGAAAGTTCTCTTTACGACAGCTTCACATTAAAAATTCCTCAAAATAGCCCGCTATTCTTTCCAAATTTTTAATGCAAATCTATCCCAAATATAACTTTCTGTGGATAGAATTTTACGTCGAACTCACGTTAAAATAATCAATTGAGATAGAGAAAATACCAAGTGGAATATCTATTTGATCAATTATTGGCATAAAAAATCGAATTGAGATCGTACTTTTTTCAATGGGGATGGTAAAACAATAAATTGAGATTGTACTTTTTTCGATTAAGATAGAAAATGAAGTCAGGGGATGCATTGGGAAGTCAATTATTGGGTGCTTTTTTCAAATTGAGTTCGAAATTTGACCGAGGGGATAGGTGAAAAATGAAATTGAGATACTTCCCAACTTAAAGGGGGTTGAAAAATTCCCCGATGGCGAGTAAAAACTTTATCGGGGTCAGTGTTTATAAAGGTTTTCTATCCTTTATAGTTAAATGCAGTCAGTATTTATAAAGGTTTTAATTAATTGAATAAAAAAAAGAAATTAATTTTTCGATCAGGAATTTGAATTATCAAAATTAAAAAATAGATAAAGCTTCTACTTCTTTACAAGTTCAATCTCGAATAGCTTAGGCCAACGTTTACCAGTTACAAACATTCTTTGCTTAGCCGAATCCCAAGCAATTCCGTTTAATACATCATCGTTTTGATCCAGGTTGATTCTATCCTTTTTCTTCAAAATAGATCCCAAATGAATACTTCCTTCAACTCTTCCTGTTTCAGGATTGATAATTACAATTCGTTCGGTAAGCCACACATTCGCATAAATTTTACCATTGATGTATTCCAATTCGTTTAAGTTGGTTACAGCACCATTGTTATCGTACACTTCAATGCTGCGTTTTTTACTGTAATTGGTATCATCAAGAATGGTAAGTACGTTTGAGCCATCAGAAACTACCAATTCATCCTTCATGCTTGTAATTCCCCAACCTTCATTATTTGTGGTTTGAGGTTCGAAGAAATCAATTTGCTCGAAAGTATCAGGATCAACCACAAACACCTTTTTCGAATTCCAAGTCAATTGAATGATTCTGTTTTTGCTATAGGTGATTCCTTCACCGAAATATTCTTGCTCCAAATTCTTAATTGAAATGGCTTCACCATTTTCCAAACGTACTTTTCTTAACGAAGATTCGCCATGCTGACCAGTTCCCTCGTACAAAAATCCTTTATGAAAAAACAAACCTTGCGTATAGGCTCTTCTGTCGTGAGGAAATGAATTAATAATTTTGTAAGTATATTCTTCGGGAATTTGATTAGACTTTAAATTAATGTAGCTTGTTACCAATCCAACTTTACCATTTTCATGATAAGCCAACAACTTTATGTTGTGCTTACCCATTTTATCTTTTGTAGGTATCCATTTAAAATGCCATGGTTTAGAGCTAAGGGTTTGTACCAATTCGCCATTACCCCACAATTGCAAAGAATCAATATCGCCAGCCTTTTTCTTGACATGAACCAAAATTTCAATTTCGTTGCCAAAGGCAAACAAGTCACCTCTCTTCGGAGCTTTTAATCTCATACTATTTACAAAATCGATGGTTGGAGTAGCAGCTATAGCATCTTTTTTCTCGGGTTCAGCTTTCGTACTTCCATTGTTACCACATCCTGTTAGAAAAAAAAGAAGAAAAGAAATGAGAATTTGAAATTTCATTGTAATTATTCGTTTAGAGTTAGCTTTGATAAAAATAAAAAAACTGTCCCGATTAGTCAGGACAGTTTCAATTATTTTGTGATTTCCCATTCAAAACCATCTTTGGTATCTTTTACCCTGATGCCTAAATTGGTTAATTCATCTCGTATTTTATCAGCAGATGCCCAGTCTTTGTTCTTTTTTGCTTCGTTTCTGGTTTCAAGTAAAAAAGCAATAAGCTTATCAAGCAATTCGTTCTTATCTGAATCAGCCGATCCTTCTTCCTTTAATCCCAATACATCAAACACCATGTTATTATACAATGATTTGAGATTTTCCAAGTCGACCGAACAAATTCTTTCGCTTCCTGCTGCTAAAGAGTTAATCATTTTTACACCATCAAACAGGTGAGCGATTAAAATAGGTGTGTTCAAGTCATCATTCAATGCCTTGTAGCATTTGTTTTTTAAATCATCAAGCTTAATGCTTGATGAATCTGATGCTTGAATTTTATTTAAAGTAGCGATTGCTGCCATCATTCTGTTGAAACCCTTCTCAGCTGCTTTTAGTGCATCATTCGAGAAGTCAAGCGGACTGCGATAGTGTGCCTGCAGCATAAAGAAACGAACTGTCATTGGGCTGTATGCCTGATCCAGAACATCGTTTTCGCCGGAGAACATATTCGCAAGTGTTATAAAATTGCCCAATGATTTACCCATTTTCTGACCATTAATGGTAATCATGTTGTTGTGCATCCAGTATTTTACAGCTTCCTTCCCGTTTGCTCCTGTTGCTTGTGCAATTTCACACTCGTGATGAGGAAATTGTAAATCCAATCCACCTCCGTGAATATCGAATTGTTCACCTAAATATTTCTCTCCCATAGCCGTACACTCCAAATGCCATCCCGGGAAGCCATCACTCCACTTCGATGGCCAACGCATGATATGCTCTGGAGCAGCTTTTTTCCAAAGTGCAAAGTCGAAAGCATTTTTCTTTTCGCTCTGTCCTTCCAACTCACGGGTATTAGAGATTAGTTCATCAATTTTACGCCCCGATAATTTTCCGTATTCATACTTTTTGCTGTATGCTTCCACATCGAAATAGATGGAACCGTCGCTTTCGTAAGCAAAACCATTTTTTAATAATTTGTCGATTACTTCCATCTGCTCAATGATATGACCCGATGCACGTGGCTCGATACTTGGCTTACGCACATTCAAATCGTCCATATCTTTATGATATCGATCCGTAAAAAACTGAACCACTTCCATTGGTTCAAGCTTTTCTAAACGAGCTTTTTTAGCAATTTTATCTTCTCCCTCATCGCCATCGTCTACCAAATGACCAACATCAGTAATATTACGAACGTAGCGAACTTTATATTCTAAATGAGTCAGGTATCTGAATAATAAATCGAAAGTGATTGCAGGGCGAGCATGCCCCAAGTGAGCATCGCCATATACTGTAGGACCACAAACATATAAACCAACGAATGGTGCGTTTAGTGGTACGAACAATTCTTTCTTTCGATTTAGTGTATTATAAATGAACAGCTTGTTTTCCATATCCGTAAAATGATTCGAATTTTTATTTGGGCTTGTAAAATTATAAAAAATTATGGCTCTTGTGCCTTATTCTTGTCAATATCTTTAAATCCTGATAGATAATACCTATTCTTTAGCAATTATTTACCTATGTTTTTTGTATAAACAAATTTGTACTTCTATATTTGCCCCAGCTATGCCACAATTGTACATCTTGTTTTTGGGAAAAATAACAAGATTGATGATTCCGGATTTTCCCCTCTTACGGAATTTTATCAGAACTCAACAATACATGCTACAATAAAGATTGATAGTACAATTCTGCACTTATATTTAACTGCAGTTAATGAAATAGTAAAAGAGAAGTGACGAGTTCAATACCCATTTTAAGATTATTATTACTACTTTGAGAACTGGGTAAAAACTCAGAAAATCTTATCACAAGATTTAAAAATTATGACTAGAAATAGAAGAAAACAATCAGGTCAAAGATATAATCGCAAAAGCTTAGAAAATCTTATTGCAGGGATTTTTAGCGATAATCCTGAGAAAACATTTAACTACAAACAAGTATCCAGGCAACTGGAAATAAAAGAAATGGGAGTAAAACAATTGGTTGTTGGCATTTTGTATGACCTTACCGATTTGGATTTTCTCCATGAAGTTTCTACTGGCAAATTTAAGCTAAAATCGAAGATTGGCCACATCACCGGTACAGTTGATATGACCGCTAAAGGTGCTGCCTTTATTGTTTCTGATGATATAGAAGAAGATGTATTTGTTTCGCAATCCAACTTGAATCACGCTTTGCATGGCGATATCGTAAAAGTATATTTGTACGCCAGAAAGAAAAGCAAGTCGCCCGAAGGCGAAGTTGTAGAAATTGTTAAAAGAAAGAAAACCACTTTTGTGGGTGTCATCGAAATATCGAAAAACTATGCATTCCTGATTTCCGATAGCAAACAAATGCCTTATGATATTTTTTTACCACTTACCAAACTAAATGGTGCAAAACATGGCGAAAAAACCATTGTACAAATTACCGAATGGCCTCAGAAATCGAAAAATCCGGTTGGGCAAGTGGTAAGTGTTCTTGGTAAACCTGGTGAGAACGATACGGAAATGCATGCAATTTTGGCTGAATTCGATTTACCTTACCAGTTTCCTGAAAAAGTAAACGAAGCTGCAGAATTAATTTCCGATAAAATTAGTGATGAAGAAATTTCCTTGCGAAGAGATTTCAGACCGATTACCACATTTACCATCGATCCGCATGATGCCAAAGATTTTGATGATGCCTTATCATTAAGAAAGTTGGAAAATGGCAATTGGGAAGTGGGTGTTCACATTGCCGATGTTACGCACTATGTGAAGAAAGGAAGTATTATTGAGCAGGAAGCATTTGAAAGAGCCACATCGGTTTATTTGGTTGACAGAGTAGTGCCAATGCTACCAGAAAGACTTTCAAACGGAGTATGCTCATTGCGGCCAAATGAAGAAAAGCTAACTTTCTCGGCAGTATTTGAAATGGATAATAATGCAGAAGTTTTAAATAGCTGGATTGGCAAAACCATAATCAATTCGAATAGAAGATTTACTTACGAAGAAGCACAAGAAGTTATCGAAACCGACGAAGGTGATTTTAAAGAAGAGGTTCTTTGCTTGGATAGATTGGCAAAAATACTTCGTGAAAAAAGATTTAAGAAAGGTGCCATCGACTTTGACAGGTACGAAGTAAAATTCGAAATAAACGAAAAAGGCAAGCCTACCCGCGTATTTTTTAAAGAATCAAAAGATTCAAACAAGCTGATTGAGGAATTTATGCTATTGGCTAATAAAAAGGTTGCAGAATCGGTTGGAAGAGTATCGAAAGGGAAAAAAGCCAAAACTTTTGTGTACCGAACACACGATCAGCCCAATCCTGACAAGTTGAATTCTTTCAACCAATTCATTCGAAAGTTTGGCTATGGCATTAAAACTGCAAACCCAAAAGCCATTTCAACCTCAATGAACAATTTGCTGCATAGTGTGAAGGGGGAGAACATTCAGAATCTGGTAGAAACTTTGGCTATTCGATCAATGGCCAAGGCCGAATACTCAACCGTGAACATTGGCCACTATGGATTGCATTTTGATCATTATTCTCATTTTACTTCACCAATTCGTCGTTATCCTGATATGATGGCGCATCGTTTACTGGAAAAATATGAGACTGGAGGAAAGTCGGTGAATGCCGATAAGTACGAAGAATTCTGCCAGCACTGTAGCGAAATGGAGCAGAAGGCTGCAAATGCCGAACGAGCTTCCATCAAATACAAGCAGGTTGAATTTATGCAAGATCACTTGGGGCAAGAATTCGAAGGAAGCATTTCTGGTGTTACCGAATGGGGATTCTATGTGGAAATCGACGAAAACAAATGCGAAGGGATGGTTTCCATCCGAGAGTTGGAGGATGATTTCTACGAATTCGACGAAGACAACTACTGCATTGTTGGTCGTCATCATCGCAAAATGTATCAATTGGGAGATAAAATTAACATACGCGTTGCCAAGGCCAATCTGGTTGCTAAACAAATTGATTTTGTACTGGCAGACAAATCCGCATACTAATAAGAACCGAAAGCACTTAAAATTTAAAGGGCTTAAGTTAAAAATATAAAAGCAAGCTCGGGATTTCATTCGTCCGGGCTTTTTGCGTAATTTTGGTTGAAAGGCTTATTTTTCGAAGAATATAGGATTACTAAGCTCAAAAACTAATAAACAAAACAATCCCATTCTACATGAAGAGAATACTAATTATAGATGATGATGCCACCATATGCCTTATGCTTCAGGGCCTGCTTAAACGCAAAGGGTTTGATGCCGACACCGTTTTTTCGGCCGGCGAAGCAATTAAAAAATTAGAGGACGAAACATTTGACCTTGTTCTAAGTGATTTTCGATTACCTGATTTTGATGGTTTGGAATTATTACAAAAAATCAAGGCCATGCACCCATCTGTTCCTGTCATTATCATGACCTCTTATGCGGACATTCGCACTGCGGTAAGTGCCATAAAAATGGGAGCCTTCGAGTATGTAACCAAACCTTTAAATCCTGATGAGATTTTATTGCTAATCAACTCAGCATTGGAAAAAGTACAGGAGAAGCTAGAAGCTCCAAAGAAAAAGGAGATAAAGAAGAAACCTGCTATTGATTTTGTACGTGGTGAAAGTTCAAGTTCTCTACAAATCGATCAGTACATTCGCTTGGTAGCTCCTACCGATATGTCGGTAATTATTGAAGGCGAAAGTGGAACGGGAAAGGAAATTGCTGCAAGAAGAATTCATGTTGAAAGCAATCGCAAAGGAAAAGCTTTCCTGGCTGTTGATTGTGGAGCATTATCAACCGATCTGGCAGGAAGTGAATTGTTTGGTCATGTGAAAGGATCCTTTACTGGAGCAATTACCGATAAGGAAGGACAGTTTGAAGCTGCAAAAGGTGGAACTCTTTTCTTGGATGAAATCGGGAACCTTTCCTACGAAATTCAGGTAAAGTTACTACGCGCCCTTCAGGAAAGAAAAATTCGTAGAATTGGCAGCAATAAAGACATTGATGTGGATGTTAGAATTGTTGTCGCAACCAATGAAGATTTGGCTTTATCAGTAAACAAAGGTGATTTTAGGGAAGATTTGTATCACAGATTAAACGAGTTTAAAATCACGGTTCCTGCCCTTCGAAATCGTGGAGAAGATATCATATTATTTGCCAAGTATTTTTTAGACTTATCAAATAGTGAGCTGAATAAGGATGTTGAGAACTTCTCCGATGAAGTATTAGACAAATTCAGAACCTATTCATGGCCTGGAAACCTAAGAGAACTTCGAAATGTAGTTCGTCGTTCGGTTTTATTGAGCCAGGGAGAAGAGGTGGAAATAATTAGTTTGCCTTCAGAAATTCTGAATGACCAAGCTAAAAATGATGTTGTGATGGAAGGTTCAAACTTAAAATTGATACAAGCAGCAAACGAAAAGGAACTAATCATCTCAACTTTACACAAAGTGAATTTCAACAAATCAAAAGCCGCTCGTTTACTGAACATAGACAGAAAAACACTTTACAATAAAATTAAACAATATGGAATTGAAGTGTAATTGCACTTTTTAGTTGGGTATTTCTTCTGCTATAGAAGAAATCACAATCTGAGAGTTCTGTTCAAGCTCATCAACCAACTCAACGATATAATCTGGAGATTCAACAGCTCCGGATTCTTTATGCAGCATCCCTTCCAACTCTTTTAGTAAAGGAGTTACACTTATAACTTTTAACTGATTAAAAGAACTCAGCATTTTATGAGCAATTGCTCCAATTTCGAGATAGTTTTGTTCGTTTGTAGCTTGTCGAATTGCTACTAAATTTTCTTTTGCAGAATTGATAAACTGACTTAATATCTGATTGATTAATTCGGGATCCTCGTCGGTGAATTGCTTTAACTGCGAAAGATCAAACAAAGCATCATCTTCAATCAAATTAGCATCTATTTCTTTAATCTTAAGAGGAGTTTTATAGCCCTCAATTAATAACTCGCTAATCATTGAAAGCAGAAATTCTTCATCAAAAGGTTTAACCAAACATTCTGTCATTCCTGATGATATGTATTGTTTTAAATCAGATTCCAACACATTTGCAGTAAGCGCTACAATCGGAATATCTTTATAGCTATTATTTAATTCTCGCACCTTACTACAAAGCTCTATTCCTCCCATTATTGGCATATGAATATCTGTAAGAATCATATCGTAATGATTATTTTGAATCATTTTCCAGGCTTTATCGCCGTTGTCAACAAATTCAGCTTTTAAATTCCAGGTGTTAAAAATGGTTTGCAACAATAACAAACTGTATTGATCATCATCAGCAATTAAAAAGCTTTTATCCATTAATTCTTCCGATATGGAAACTGTTTGTTTAGCATTTGATTCATCAACTTGCTTGCTTGATTCAATTAGCGGCAGTCTTAATGTAAAAGTTGATCCCTTATGAAGCTCACTTTCAACAAATAAATCGCCACCCAACAAAACAGCCAATCGTCTGCTAATAGCTAATCCAAGCCCTGTTCCTCCATATTTTCTGGCTAAAAAAGAATCAGCTTGCTTAAACTCTTCAAAAATTGCATCTAGTTTATCTTCTGAAATTCCAATTCCTGTATCTTCAACATCAACCTCTAATAAATACAAGTCCCGATCTTTAATTACTCTTGCACGAAGAATTACGGATCCTTCATTTGTAAACTTTATGGCATTTGATCCAAGATTTAAAAGAATTTGTTTGATGCGAAATGGATCACTTAACAGGTTGATATCCTCACGTCCGAAATACTGTAACTCGAACTGCAACTTTTTAGTACTCGCATTCACTTTTAGCAAATCGTAAACTTCATTAAACAAATTCTTTGGATTAAAATTGATATTCTCGACGTGAAGTTTTCCTGCTTCTATTTTAGAAAGATCAAGAATTTCATTTACCAAGCCCAATAAATGTCTCGAAGAACTCTTTAAAACATCCACAAAATTCTTTTGTGTTGTTTCTAAGTTGGTTTTGGTAAGCTGGTTGGTAAATCCAATTATCGCATTTAAAGGAGTTCTTATTTCATGACTCATTGTAGCTAAAAATTCCTCTTTTACTTTAGCTAATTTTTCGGCTTTTCCTTTCGCAATAATGAGCTCAGATCGATAATAGTTACTTTTTGAAATATCGGTAAGAATAAAAATAATGAATAGAATTCCGAGCACAAATCCCACAATGATAATGATCGAAATGATTGAAATCGTATTGCTGGCAATTTGCTTTGCTTTATCAGATTCTTCTTGAAGCTGTAGAAATCGTTCTGCCTCTAATTGTCTTAGCAAAAGCTTAATTTTATCCCAAATAATTGTATTCTCCTCTACCAGTTTTAACTCCTCGTTATAAACGATATCTCGATTTAATTTCTCCACTTCCTGGGCTCTTTTCAACATCCCTTCCAAATTCTGGAGCAAACTATCGGATTGGGGCAAATAACTCGTATCAACCTGAACCTCTGTTCGTTGGATTACTGTTTCTATGGTATCAACTTTCTCCTTTTTCCCTAATAATCTATTAAGGAAATTATCCTTTTTGATTTTTACTTTTTTTGCAGATTTTAAGGTATCAAGAATAGTTGTTGTGGTTGTTGTAGTTTTAATTTTAGTTTTTGCCGCATCCGAAGCTTCGCTAAGTTGTGCCATGGCCTGTTTTTGTTCCAAGCTAACTCTCTCTTTTGCCTTTTTTAATTGTACAAAGTTCTCCAATCTTTCAGCTCTATCCACAAGAAGCAAATTCATCGAATCAATTAAAATATAAGCTCGACTTGAATCAGGGCTGAACCTTCTTAAAGAATCCAAATCATTCTGAATATCAATGATATTTTCGTTAAAATTAACTAAGAACTTCTCCTCTCTTGTTAAGGAGTACACCCTTATTTTATTTTCAGCTTCGGATAAGTTCGTAAGAACACGATTCATTCTTGTGATTTCAACATCTGGTTTTGAAAGAATTTCCACCGAATCTAACAATTTATTATAAGCACCATTAGCAATCAACAAAGAAGCTGCAATGGCCAGGAATACAAAAATGTACCCCGAAACAACTTTGACTTTGATATTATTCCTTTTCTCCGACACCATAAAACAGCTATAAGTTTGTTTCTGACAGCTTAGTAAAGTTAATAAGAATTTTAATCATACTAGTTTCATAATAAAGTGGTATAAATGCTGAACTACCATACCCACGAATGGGGAATATTTACACGAAATGTGTAGAACAATTCCACAACTTTACTTCTAAAATTTATTGTAGAATGTAAATCGCAATATCAATGCCCAATTAAGCTTAGCCAGATTTAATGGTACTTACATGATGTATTTTTTATTTTTTCCTAAACATTTAATTCTTTCGGCACGATATTCACATATGAAAATGTACACATGCATTGCAAAATCAAATCTCTAAAATTGATTGATATGAAACGTCTATTACTCGTATTGTTGATTCTTCCATTTTTTGTTGCCTGTAACCAAAAGGAGTTAAAGCAACTAAGAGACCAAAATCAGCAACTGACTTCAATGGCTAAGCTAAAAGACTCTACAATTAATGATTTTATAGAGTCCTTAAATACCATTGAGGAAAACCTTGAAATAATAAAAGAAAAGGAAACAATTATTTCGGTGAACTCTGAGAACCCTAGTAAATCACAGAAGCAAAAAATCGCTAGTGATCTTACTTCGATAAATAATTTACTAGAGCAAAACAGAGAAAAAATTTCAGAATTAGAAAAGAAACTAAATAATAGCTGGTATCAAAATTCAAAATTACGCAAGTTAACCGATCGTCTAAAAACAAAATTAGCGGCAAAAGAAACGGAAATTATTGCTTTAAATGAAAAAGTAGCTAAGCTTAACATCGAAGTAGAAAATCTGCACGAACAAGTGACCGAATTAAACGGAACTGTTATGGCTCTTAATACTGAAAATGAAACCAAAGCCAAAGAGATTTCTGAAAAAACTACAACACTTAACACAGGTTATTATGTTTGTGGTACCAGTAAAGAATTAAAAGAAAAGAATGTGATTACCAAAGACGGTGGGTTTATCGGCATTGGTAAAACTGCAGTTCTAAATGAAGATTTTAAAGAAAGTGAATTTAAAAAAATTGATATCACCCAAATTACCACCATTCCTGTTAAGGGAAAGAAGATAAGTTTGGTAACAAGTCATCCGACTAACTCTTATAAGGTTGAAGGAGTAGAAACGGTTGAAGGCATTACCATTCTTGATCCGGCCGAGTTCTGGAAATCTTCGAAATATTTGGTAGTTGCGGTAAGATAATCAATTCATGGTTGAGTTTTAAGGTTGTCACAGAAAGGCTGTCCGGCAGGGCGGCCTTTCTTATTGTTATCAAGTTCATTTTGATTCTTCCAGAGTTTTTGTATTTTAGTATTTAGATTTTTTCTAAATAAATACATCAAATATGAAAGACGCATATCAAATTAATAAAGTATACTCCTTAATATTAATATTGGCAGGTGCATTTGGTTTTGTTGCCCGATACTACGAAATAGGTGATTGGCAATTTACCGCCCTTATTCCTCTTTTCTTTGGGGTGATCTTGTTATTTTGCACCCCAGGTATCAGAAAGGAAAATGCAGTGATCGGACATGTTGCAGCATTGCTAACCTGTTTATTGGTAATCACTTCAGTAGTAATGCTATCAAAAGGGATTTTTGGAGATGCTGATTGGGGACGAAAACAATGGATCTTCCTAATTGTTATTCTTGGCGGAATATGGAGTTTAAGAAGCCAGATTAATTATTTTAGAGCACAACGCAAAAGAAAAGCGAATTCCTAATTTATAAGCGAATTATTACTCATACAATTCTAATTAAAACCCGATAGCTTACTTACTCAAGCCTTTAAATCATTTACTAAGAAATAGATTCTGTTCACTCATTATTTTTTGATTTTCAGCTGATTAAATTGACATTTATCATTCCTTATCGTTATTTACTGTACGATTTTGTGGTGCTTGCCGTAAAACCAATAGAAAATGGGCATAAAAATTTAATCAAATGAGTGATTTAATAAGATTGATCAATGAGGCTACAAAAAGTTACAGCACCAAAACACGACTGTAAACTCTCTTAATGTGCACTACAAGCATTTTGCTTAAAACGATAACAGCTTAGGTATTTTCTTAGGTCCATTCAAGAAACAATTAGCTCTCTTATTACAGTAATTTTTGAACAATATTTAATACGCACTCAAATTATGTGATCCCAAATTAAATTGAAGATGAAAGGCAGAGTTTATTACCGATAACTGATCAAATCACTATCACTTCCAAACTCACATAACCAAGGTTCGATTAAAAATTTTATTTAAAACTAACTTGAATATTATGGAAATAGTTATTTGGAAAGACCCCAACGTAAATATATCAATTGCCGGCATACATGCTACTGGTAGCATAAGCTTGGTTGATGATAATGGCTCATTTTACACCTATTACGATATCTCAGTAGCTGGTCAAGAATTCAAAGGAAAGTACCAACTAAAAGGAAACGAAAGTATATCGGGAACCTACAAGGGATTCCAATATAAAGCATCTATTAATGATTGGAATCAGTCGGAAACAAGTTTAAGCTTTCATGTAAAAGCGGAAGTTAAAATTCTTGCATGGTGGAAATCGTTATATGATCATAAAATTGTAGCCAACCTTCCAAAAGAAGATTCAATCAAAGCCGTTACAGATCATATCCAATCTCAAATGATTCATTACATAAAAGAAAACCAAATTCATGTATGAATTATAATTTTCTAATTACAGCAAATTCGATCTTAAATAACGCGAGTTCGACGTAAAATTCGTTCACAGTTTGATCTGATTTTAAGTAGAAATTTTCTCAAATTTTCGAAGGAATATCGGGATATTTCAAGAAGATTTGAGGAAATTTATGCCGAAAGCAGGCTAACACATAATGGAAAGTTCTCTTTACGACATCTTTGCATTAAAAATTCCTCAAAATAGCACGCTATTCTTTCCAAATTTTTAATGCAAATCTATCCCAAATAGAACTTTCTGTGGATAGAATTTTACGTCGAACTCACGTTAAATAATATGGAGTAAATCAAAAACCTTTTCCCGGTAACACTTTGTTACCGGGATATGTGTGTTATCTATAATAATCATTTTGCCTTCGAAGCCATCTATCTTTGAAAGATTAACCAAATAAGACCGATGAACTCGCAAAAAATGGGACGAAGTTAGTTTTTCCTCAATTTTTTTTAGAACCATAGAATAAATGTATTCCCCCTTTTCGGTATGTATAAGAGTATAATTACTTTCCGCTTTACACCAATATATTTCGTCTAAATCCACTCTTTCGAATAAATTATTTTTTTTTAAGAACAAACAATTATTAAGCAGGTCGAGCGAAACATTATCAAGTTTATCAGGTTCGAATGAATTTAGGGATCTGCGATAATTATTAATTGCAATGGTAATCGACAGATGGATTTGCTGTAAGGAATATGGATGCATTAAAATAGCACTGGGATACGCATTTTTCACCTTCTCGATATTTGCTTGAATTGAATTAGAGCTTAGGAATATACATGGCAATTTAAATGTACCATCAATTGTTTCAGCCAACTGAAACCCATCTAATTCTGCCTCCATATTCATCTCGATCAAAACGATATCCACCTCATTATTATTCAAATAATTCAAGGCATCATTTGCAGTATAAACCGTTTTTACAATATCATGTCCCAATTCAAACAAGCGGCAAAGAATTTCCTCTTCCAAAACATATTCAGTCTCAACAATTAGGATTCTCGACAATTTATTCATGTTCCTTTTATTTATTCATTACAAAAAACCATTACATACTCTATGAAACTATTAACATGTATTAGTTAAATATGAAATAAGCAAAAGGAACCTCTAACAGTAAGCAGTCTTCTTACAGAGTAAGTTCGTAAATCATTCATAAGTACATTATTAGTCAAAGTAGCAGTTTCTTATTCTATTAAGTTTTTTCTCTCTCTCAGGTTACTTAATTTCACCTACTGAATTTAATAATAAATTTACATCAAAGAACAATTCCATGCAAATATTAATTCATTACATTATATGATTTATTTAAAACTTAATCAAAATTTAAACTGAGTGATTAATTCTGAAAATAGTTGACAATTAAAACTTTACTATCAGACTAATAGAGATCAGCACCAAGAAGGCATTGAAAATAAAGTGCTTGATTGAGCGATTATGTAGCGAAAAAAACCAGATTTTACTCTCCATCATAAAAAATGGCCGGAATTTCTTCCGACCATAAGTGCTTTTGTCAAGGCTCTATAGAAAATTTAATCTTTTTGATCTTTTATGAAATACTTTCTTTGAAAGAGTAAGATAAATGCTACGCCAATGGTGATGTATGAATCGGCTACATTAAATACCGGTCGAAAGAATACAAATTGCTCACCTTTCCAGAATGGAAACCAATCAGGAAATGTACCTTTAATCAAAGGAAAATAGAGCATATCTACTACTTTTCCGTGAAGAAAATCAGAATAACCACCTCCCTCGGGCAGAAATTGCGCCACCTGGTAGTAACTATGATTAAATATCATTCCATAAAAAGCACTATCAATAATATTACCCATAGCTCCTGCAAAAATTAATGAAATGGCAATAATTAATCCTAATGGTGCTTTTTTCCTGCAAATATCACGTAAATACCATCCTATTCCGCATACTGCTATGATACGAAATAAACTTAAAAGCATTTTGCCCCATTCACCTTCCAACTCCATTCCAAACGCCATTCCATTGTTCTCTATGAAATAGATTTGAAACCAATTGCCAAAAATATTATAGGATTCTCCCAACATCATATGGGTTTTAATCCAAATTTTTAATATTTGATCGAGTATCAGAAGTACAACAATAAATGCTACCGATTTTTTAAATAGCGACATATCTTAACTTTAAATGTGTAATCTTATTTATTAAGGCTTTAAAGAAATAAAAACCTTTGCTTCTAAACAAAAATGATTGGAAGAATATACTCTTCCAATCATTTTATATATTCAGAATGAATAACTTATTGCTTGTTTTTAGCTTCGATACTTAAAGTAGCATGTGGCACCGCTCGTAACCTTTCCGGAGCAATTAACTTGCCAGTTTCACGACATATACCATAGGTCTTGTTCTCGATTCGAATTAAAGCTCCTTCCAGATGAGAAATAAACTTTGCCTGACGCTGAGCCAAGCGGCCAGCTTCTTCTTTTGAAAGAACAGATGCTCCTTCTTCCAACACCTTAAAAGTTGGAGAAGTATCTTCAATATCATTACCAGAGCTATTTGAAATAACAGCTTTTAAAGTATCGTAATCTTTTCTGGCTTTCTCAAGTTTTGAGTTAATCAAGTCTTTAAAGTCTTGCAACTCCTCGTCCGTATATCGCTTCTTTTCAGTCATTGCTTCTATAGTTTTTTTCGTTCTTTAAAGGTAACAAAAAATCGATTATTCACTAATTTTTTCAATCTTAATGAAGCTTTCAACACCTTGTTCAATTTCTACTGCCTTTGCTTCGTTCTCTGCTAATCTTTCTACCAACTCAACACTTACAGCCAAAGTTTGACTTCCAATGTATTCTTTATGAGCAAGAACCGCATCATTGATAGAATCATGCATCATAATTTCAAGTTTGATTTTATCAGTTACATCAAAATCACTATCCTTTCTTAAGTTTTGAATTCTGTTGATAAATTCACGCGCTATACCTTCATGTCTCAACTCATCGGTAATGTTTACGTCCATTGCTACAGTAAGTTTTCCTTCATTGGCAACCAACCATCCCGGAATGTCTTCCGAAATAATTTCCACATCCTCTAAAGTCAAATCAACATTCTCTTCATTTACAGTGATTGAGTAGTTTCCAGCTTTTTCAAATGCCACGATATCCTCTTGATTCATTTGACCAATAGCAGCGGCAATTTGCTTCATGATTTTACCATGCTTAGGACCTAAAGTCTTAAAGTTTGGCTTGATTTTCTTTACCAATACACCGGAAGTATCAGTAATAAATTCCATTTCTTTCACATTTATTTCTGTAAGAATGATATTCTTAACAGCTTCCAGCTGTGGAACCATTGTTTCATCCAAGATAGGAATCATGATCTTTTGCAATGGCTGACGAACACGGATTTTCACCTTACGGCGCAATCCCAAGGCCATCGAAGAAATCTTCTGAGCCATGTCCATTCTTTCCTCCAATGCCTTATTAATTTCGTCCTCCTTGTATTTAGGGAAATCAACCAAGTGAACTGATTCTTCAGAATAACGTCCGGTAACAGAATTCAAATCTTTAAACAACTGATCCATATAGAATGGAGCAATTGGTGATGAAAGAATTGAAATGCTTTCCAAACATTTGTAAAGTGTTTGATAAGCCGAAATTTTATCGGCATTGTACTCACCACCCCAATATCTCTTGCGACACAAACGAACATACCAGTTCGAAAGGTTTTCGTTTACGAAATTCTGAATGGCTCTACCTGCACGTGTTGGCTCGTAAGCTTCGTAACATTCTTCAACTTCTTTAATCAAGGAATTAAGAAGAGAAAGAATCCAGCGGTCAATTTCAGGGCGCTCTTCGATTTTGATATCTGCATCTGAATAATTAAATCCATCGATGTTAGCGTAAAGCTGGAAGAAGGAGTAAGTATTATACAATGTACCGAAGAACTTACGACGAACTTCTTCAACACCGCCTAAATCAAATTTCAAGTTATCCCAAGGCTGAGCATTGGTAATCATGTACCAACGCAAAGGGTCTGAACCATATTTCTCAATGGTTTCGAACGGATCTACAGCATTTCCAAGACGCTTAGACATCTTGTTGCCTTTTGCATCCAATACCAATCCGTTAGAAATGATATTTTCGAAAGCAACACCATCGAAACACATGGTCGCAATTGCATGAAGTGTAAAGAACCAACCACGAGTTTGGTCAACCCCTTCAGCAATAAACTGGGCAGGGAATAATTTATCGAAATTCTCTTTGTTTTCGAATGGATAATGCTGCTGTGCATATGGCATCGCACCTGAATCGAACCAAACATCGATCAAGTCTAATTCGCGAACCAATTTCTTCCCTGAATCAGAAACCAAATAAACGCCATCAACATACGGACGGTGCAGGTCGAATTTTTCGTAATTCTCTTTGCTGTTATCTCCTTCTATGTAATCAGCAAGAATATTTTCTGTCATGAAACCAGCTTCGATTGATTTTTCAATCTCTGCCTTTAATTCAGCAACCGAACCAATACATTTCATTTCTGTGCGATCTTCGCTCACCCAAATAGGCAGTGGAGTTCCCCAGTAACGAGAACGAGAAAGGTTCCAGTCTTGCAGATTTTCCAACCATTTTCCGAAACGACCTTCACCGGTTGATTGCGGTTTCCAGTTAATGGTTTTATTTAATTCGATCATGCGATCGCGAACATTCGTAGTTTTGATAAACCATGAATCCAATGGATAATACAATACCGGCTTATCAGTTCTCCAACAATGAGGGTAGTTGTGAACATGCTTTTCAACTTTAAATGCCAAACTGTTCTTTTTTAAATCAACAGCAATATCAACATCTAAAGTAGGATCTTTCTCTGTTAAATTTGGATCGTAGGCGTTTTTCACAAAACGGCCTGCATACTCAGCATAAGCATCAACATTCACATAGTTTTTCACAAACTCAGGATCCAAATCTTCAATCACGAAAAACTTACCAGTACGATCAACCATTGGTTGCATCTTTCCTTCTTTATCGCGAAGAATTAATGGAGAAATATTTGCTGCTTTTGCCACTCTGTCATCATCGGCACCAAAAGTAGGAGCAATGTGTACAATACCTGTACCATCTTCGGTAGTTACAAAATCACCAAGGATTACACGGAAAGCATCGCCTTCCGGTTTTACCAATGGCATCAATTGCTCGTAACGGATTCCTTCCAAATCGGTTCCTTTGTGCTCCGAAAGTGTTTTGTAAGTCAAACGCTTGTCACCGGCTTTGTATTCGCCCAACTCAAGACCTTCATATTTCTTATTAAAGAAATTGTAGAACAAATCTTTTGCAAGAATCACCACACATGGAATTCCTGTATATGGGTTAAAAGTGCGAACTCTTACATAGTGAACCTTAGGACCAACAGCCAACGCAGTGTTCGATGGAAGTGTCCAAGGAGTAGTTGTCCATGCAATAAAGTAAGCATCACAATCAATTCCTTCGTATAAAAACTCACTCTTTTCGTCGCGAGCTACTTTAAACATACCAACAGCAGTGGTATCTTTTACATCTTTGTAACATCCTGGCTGGTTTAGCTCGTGAGTTGACAAACCAGTACCTGCAGCAGGCGAAAATGGCTGGATTGTATATCCTTTGTAAAGCAAATCTTTCTCGAACAATTGCTTTAATAACCACCAAAGTGTTTCGATATAACGGTTATCGTAAGTGATATAAGGATCTTCCATATTCACCCAGTAACCCATTTTCGAAGTCAAATCCTCCCACTCGCGAGTGTATTTCATTACATTGGTTCTACAAGCTTCGTTGTATTCATCAACCGAAATCTTGCTACCAATATCTTCTTTTGTAATTCCCAGTTCTTTTTCTACACCCAGTTCAACAGGAAGGCCATGTGTATCCCAACCTGCTTTACGATTCACCTGAAAGCCTTTAAGGGTTTTGTAACGACATACAATATCCTTAAGTGCACGAGCCATAACATGGTGAATACCCGGCATTCCGTTTGCCGAAGGAGGCCCTTCGTAGAAAACAAATGATGGATGACCTTCACGGGTCTCCAAACTCTTCTCAAAAGTTTTATTTTCTTCCCAATCTTTTAAGATGTCCTTATTGATCTGTGAAAGATCAAAGTTCTTGTATTCCGGAAATTTCGTGCTCATTTATATGAATTTAATCTTGTATTTTCTAAAAAGTTTACAAATATAGAAAAAATACAAAAGCGAATACTCATATTTCCAGTATATTGAAAGCCTTAACAGATTTTTAATCAGCATACCACTCATACCAATTTCTAACATTTTTTTTACAGATTATAATTCGAAATTATTAGATATATTTAGCTTTAAATTTTAAATCAAAATACAATGGCTACTATAAAATCAAAATATTTGGGAGATTTAAGAACCGAATGTGTTCACTTACAATCAGGAAACAAAATTTTTACCGATGCGCCCACCGATAACCAAGGAAAAGGAGAAGCTTTTTCGCCAACCGATTTATTGGCAACTTCGTTAGGATCATGCATCATGACCATTATGGGGATTGTGGCTCGCGATAATGATATCGATATTGTAGGTACTGAACTGGACATTACCAAAATAATGGCTAGCGATCCGCGAAGAGTATCGGAAGTGATTGTAGAATTCAATTTCCCGGATAAGGAATATACCGACGAAGAAAAAAAGATTATTGAATCGGTTGCCGGAACCAGCCCGGTTCCTTTAAGTGTGCATTACAACTTGAAGCAAAGCATTAAAATGAATTGGGTGAAATAAGACACAATAGATAAAACGCAAAGGCACAAAGGCGCAAAGATATATTTTCTTCGTTGCGCCTTAGCGTCATAGCAACTTAGCGTTTAAAGACTCATTAACTAATTAAACCATGATTCTAGTTACCGGAGGAACAGGTCTTGTAGGTTCTCATTTACTTTTTGATTTGGTATCGAAAGGCAAAAAAGTACGTGCTTTAAAAAGATCGGGCAGTAATACTGAATTGGTTCGAAAAACTTTTTCGTTCTACTCGCATAAAGCTGATGATTTATTCAATTCGATTGAATGGTTTGAGGGAGACATGTTGGATCCTGATTCCCTGGACAAAGCTTTGGTAGGCATTGAAGAGGTATATCATTGTGCAGCTTTGGTTTCTTTTAAGAAAGAAGACAGGAAAAACCTTCTAGACATTAATGTTGAGGGTACCCGCAATCTGGTAAACGCTTGTATAGAATTCAAAATCCGTAAGTTTTGTATGGTAAGTTCCACAGCTGCTTTGGGAACTCCCGAAGAAGGAGAAGATCTAGTTAACGAAACAACGCCATGGAGCCCTGAAGATAAACGTTCGGGTTACTCGCTCAGCAAATTTAATTCGGAACTGGAAGTGTGGCGTGGAATAGAAGAAGGCTTAAATGCAGTAATTGTGAATCCATCTATTATTTTGGGTCCGGGACAATGGGACAAGGGCAGCTCGCAATTATTTAATACGGTTGCCAATGGTTTAAAGTATTTTACCAGGGGAATTACCGGTTATGTTGATGTTAGGGATGTGAGCAAAGCTATGATTAAATTGATGGAAAGTGATATTGTGAACGAACGCTTTGTTTTAAATGGCGACAACTGCACTTATGAATTCATATTTAAGACCATCGCAAAAAACATTGGTACTAAAGGACCTACAAAATATGCTTCGCATAAGATGACTGAAGTTGGATGGCGTTTGGCATATCTGAAAAAGATATTTTTATTGAAACCTGCAAGTTTCACAAAAGAAACAGCACGGGCATCGCACAATATCAGAAGGTTTTCGAACCAAAAAATAAAAGATGCTCTTAATTTTGAGTTTATTGATATCGAAAAAAGCATAAAGGATACGGTGCAGCACTATCCAATCCAAGCAAAAATCTCAAAGAATTAAGGCAGTAAAAACGCAAGATATTGGGTATGGCTTAGATTTTATTGGTTGAAGAAAAAGTAATTGTAGAAAATTTACTTCCTTTTCATTTTGCTTAACAATTAACCAGAGTGTGACTAAAAATATTGTGGCAGTTTGCACTGATTTTGAGTAGAAATATTCTAAAATTACCTAAGGAATATCGGGATATTGCCAGGATATTTAAGCCAAAAGCAATTAAATTCTTCGAAAATTATTTTCGATAAAACTTTGCCTTATTTGCGAATAAACGTTTATGGGCTTTAGGTGAAAATTTATTTTCCCCCCAGCATTCTAATCACAGTCTTCAAAGTTTCATTTTCAGCTTTTAATGCTTCTTTTTCTTCATCTTTAAAAGCTTCCGAATCGTTATCCATATTCATCTGGTCGGCCAATATCTGAAAGAAGTTTGTATTTAAAATCCTGCAAATTTCACGCAATCGATCTACCTGTATGGTATTTCTACTCAATAGATAATAGGTTGTTGATACACTTAATCCCAATTTACGAGCCAAGTCGGGTGGTCGCATCCCGTGTCTCTTCATTTCTTTTAAGATGATCTCGTTTATAGGATTCTTTTTACTCATTTTAGGATCGATTTTAATGGATTTAGCTTTGAATTACATATAAATTTAATATATTTTCTACGATTTTTTAGTAGATATTAATGATTAATTCTTCATTTTTGATGAATTAATATTGATTTATGAATATTTATACATCATTTTCATAGATATTTTCGAGAATCTTCCAAATTAATGAATGAATTTCAAGAATTTATCTATTATTTTATCGAAAAAATCTTTACACATCGAGCTTATTGCTTGTCTTATCAATCTTATAAGCAAGAAAAAAAGCCATCCCGAAAGGAATGGCTTCTCAAAATATTTTGTGATTCTCTTTATAAACTAACGTGAGTTCGACCAAAGATATTCGCCATAAAAAGTCAGATTTATTCAAAATTTGCTTTAAAATATCGGAAAGCATATCGGGATATTTTTAAAGAATTTAACTGCTTTTAAGTAGAAATCAGGCTTATATGTTAAAAGCTTCTTTTACTTTCTCAACATAGTCGAGTTTTTCCCAAGTAAACAATTCAACTTCTTTTACGATATTATCGAAATATGGCGATTCGAATTCTTTGCTAACGACTCTTGGGGTACGTCCCATATGCCCATATGCGGCAGACTCTTCGTAAATTGGGTTACGCAGTTTTAAGCGTTGCTCGATTGCTGCCGGACGAAGGTCGAAAAGTTCTTTTACCTTTTCAGCAATTTCACCATCGCTTAATTCTACATTCTTCTTCCCGTAAGTATCCACGTAAATTCCTACCGGTTCGGCAACGCCAATAGCATACGAAAGTTGAACCAAAATTTCATCGGCCACCCCGGCTGCTACCATATTTTTTGCAATATGGCGCGAAGCATAAGCTGCCGAACGGTCTACTTTCGAGGGATCTTTACCTGAAAAAGCACCACCTCCGTGAGCACCCTTACCACCGTAAGTATCAACAATAATCTTACGACCTGTTAATCCTGTATCACCATGAGGACCACCAATCACAAATTTACCCGTTGGGTTTACATGCAAAATGAACTCATCATCGAAAAGCGCCTGAACCCTTTCCGGTAATTGTTTTACGATACGAGGAATTAGAATATTGCGAACATCGCTCTTGATTTTCGCCAACATTTCTTCATCATTCGGACCAAAATCGTCATGCTGAGTTGATACTACGATTGTATGAACCCTTTCAGGAGTATCCTGATCGTTGTATTGAATGGTAACCTGTGATTTTGAATCAGGACGCAGATAAGTCATTTCCTTGCCTTCGCGACGAATAGAAGCCAATTCAACCAACAAACGATGCGACAATTCCAAGGACAAGGGCATGTAATTATCGGTTTCCTTAGAGGCATAACCGAACATCATGCCTTGGTCACCAGCACCTTGAGTCATTGGATCTTCGCGATCCACACCACGGTTGATATCATCTGATTGTTCGTGAAGTGCATTTAAAACACCACAAGATGATCCATCGAACATGTATTCGCTTTTTGTGTACCCAATGCGGTTGATTACCTTACGAGCAGTTTCTTGAATATCAATATAAGTTTTGGTTTTTACCTCACCGGCAATTACTACCTGACCGGTAGTTACCAAAGTTTCTACTGCAACTTTCGAATTCGCATCAAAAGCCAGTAATTTATCCAAAATGGCATCTGAAATCTGATCAGATACTTTATCTGGATGCCCTTCAGAAACAGATTCTGATGTAAATAAATATCCCATACTATTTTAAGTTTAAAGTATTTAAAGTGCCTAAAGTTTAAAGTACAAACCAATAGATATAACCTATAAAGCTTATCAACTTTAAGTACTTGTAACTTAAAGTACTTAAGTACTATTATTAAAAAATACGGGAAAGTAATTGGTTGTTGTATTAACGCAGAAAAAGGATAATAACACCATTTAGCATTTTTTTCTGTGGTTGCAAGCAGCCAAATCTTTCCACTTAATTCTCCGCAAAGGAAAACAATATTTCCGAAAGAAACAATATGACAACAAGAGTTTTTAAAGCTTTTTAACAATTTGGAATGCTAATAACGAGGTGTTTTCAGAGTGAAAAAGACTGCAAAGTCTTATTCCTATTGATTTAACTACAAATTATACTGATTTTTATTATCGAACTAAAATTGAAACAAAGCACGAAGAAGATATTATGTCTTGATAATCTATTTTCTGAAACTAAGAATCCTTTTAATTCAATTAATCTAAGATCCGGAATTAAAAATTTCGGTGGTAATTTTAATCTTATTCCACCACAGAGAGCACGGAGGTACACAGAGAAATACCTTAGTTTAAAATACTCCTCCAATCTATATTTAATCCTCTGTGTTTGGCTGTGTTCATCGGTGCATAATCTATCTGGTTAGTTTATGGAACAAGTCTTCCAGCCTTTGAGTTTGGCTCTTCATTTCGAGAAGTTCCCACTTGTTTTTCACAGCCATTTGAAATATTTCTTTACGGATATCTTCTGAGCTAGAAATACCAAACCGATTATCTCCCAAAGCAATTACCTCTTTAATCCCTTTGTGTTGATTTAGGATCTCCAGTGAAATCTCACTCGCAAATTCCACTTCAATTATCTTTGAAGACAATTCGGAGCTTAGGTTTTCGATCTTTTTATCTGCAACCAAAGTACCTTTGCTGATGATTAATGCTCGCTCGCAACAGGCTTCCACTTCTTGCATAATATGAGTAGAAAGCATTACCGTTTTTTGCTTACCAATTTCCTGAATCAAATTTCTGATCTCGACTAATTGATTGGGATCCAAACCTGTAGTTGGTTCATCCAAAATCACAACCTTAGGATCATGTATCAAAGCCTGTGCAATTCCTACCCTTTGTCGGTATCCTTTCGAAAGCGCACCAATTTTCTTGTTCTGTTCCAAGCCTAAGCCAGTCAGATCAATCATCTCGGCAATTCTAGTTTTTTTCGATTTTCCCAATTTGTAAATAGAGGCTACATGATCGAGATATTCTTTCACGTACATTTCCAGGTAAAGCGGGTTATGCTCTGGCAGATAACCAATTTGTCTTCGCACCTCCAAAGAATGCTTCTCTATATTCAATCCATTTACTTCAACCAAACCGCAAGATTGTGGTACAAAACCAGTAATAATCTTCATCATTGTTGATTTTCCCGCCCCATTGGGACCTAAAAACCCAACCACTTCGCCTTTCTGAATGTCAAAACTAACATGCTTAAGTGCTTTTTGTTTTCCGTATCGTTTGCTTACTTCCTGAACCCTAATCGACATTTTTTTTAGTATTTAAAGTACTTCGAGTTATCAGTACTCAAAGTTAATAGTGCACAATATGTTGTGAATTTAATAAATCTGCAATTCTTTTTCCTGAGTAAATCGTAATTCATAATTCGTAATTAACAATTCATAATTGAATTAACTACCTTTGTTTCTCAATTCAAATCAATAACCATGAGTTTTTCACAGCTTAATCATTTCTGTAAAGACCTTTTCAATTATTCTCGTCGCAAATCCAGCGAATCAAATATTGGCAACACTCCAATGGGTGGCAATCATCCCATCCGAATTCAATCGATGACCAACACCGATACCAATGATATCGAAGCCAGTGTTGAGCAGGCTATCAGAATGATAGAGTCGGGAGCAGAATATGTTCGTTTAACTACACAAGGGACGAAAGAAGCTGAAAATTTAAAATTTATTAAAGAGGAATTGGTAAAAAGGGGATATGAAACACCTCTGGTAGCCGACATTCATTATAACCCCAAGGCTGCTACCATTGCTGCAAAATATGTTGATAAGATTAGAATAAATCCAGGAAACTTTGTTGACAAACGTGCCGATTTCAAGAACATCGAATACGAAGATTTAAAATATCAGGAAGACCTAAAAAAGATTCGTGACAACTTTATTCCATTGTTACGCATTTGCACAGAACACAATACCGCTCTTCGAATTGGAACCAATCATGGCTCGTTGTCAGATCGGATCATGAGTCGCTACGGCGATACTCCCCGAGGAATGGTTGAAGCCACTTTGGAGTTTCTTCGCATTTGTAAAGAACAAAACTTTAAAGATGTTGCCATTTCCATTAAATCAAGTAATACAGTAATGATGGTGAAAACCGTTCGTTTGCTGGTTTGCGAAATGGAAAAAGAACACATGCACTTCCCATTGCACCTGGGTGTAACCGAAGCAGGAGAAGGAGAGGATGGAAGAATCAAATCGGCTGTTGGAACAGGAGCCTTGCTGAACGATGGAATAGGTGATACGGTTAGAATATCACTTACCGAAGATCCTGAAATAGAATCGCCGGTAGGAAAAAAATTGGTGGACTATGTACTGGCAAAAGAAAATCACCCCCCGATTGCTCCGCTTAAAAACACAGAGCTTGATTTGATTAATTTCTACAAACGACCTACAAATCTGGTAGAAAACATAGCAAGTACAAAAGTTCCCGTAGTGATATCTGATTTGTCGCACGAAAAATATTTAACTACTGATTTGCCCGCAAAAGCAGGATTTATACAAGATCAGGATAGTTTGGAATGGGAAAAGGGAAACTTGGCTGCCGATTATATCTATGTTAGTGGTTACGATCCGGTTTTCACCGATTATCCTAAAGATTTGGGGATCATTGTCGACCAGGAATGTTGGGAATATTCCGATCAGTATACCGATAAATCCTATCCCCTATTTCAAAGCGAAGAATTTCTTCACGACAATCTTACAGCATTTGCCAGTAGCATTCATTTTGTAGAATGTGAATATAAAGACCTAAGCGAAAATTTCATTTCCAAACTAAAAGAGAACAGAAAGGTAGTTTTGATTTGTAAATCTGCACATCAAAATGCTTTTGCCGAACAGCGAGCCTTTGTAATCAAATTACTTCATGCTAAATGTAAGGCTCCAGTAATTTTTAAACGTAAATTTAGCGATGCAAATCTGGAAAATCTTCACTTAAAATCTTCATGCGATTTGGGCAGCCTGTTTTTTGATGGATTGGGCAATGGAATCAGCATTGTGAACCATGGAAATCTGCCACAAAACGAAGTATTATCAACCGAGTTTGGAATTTTACAAGCAGCTCGGGTTAGGACTACAAAAACAGAGTTTGTATCCTGTCCGGGATGTGGCAGGACCCTATTCCAATTGCAAGATGTGGTTGCCGAAGTTAAAAAAACATTCTCTCATCTTACCCATCTAAAAATTGGTGTTATGGGCTGTATCGTAAACGGTCCCGGCGAAATGGGCGATGTAGACTACGGATATGTAGGAGCAGGGCCTGGCAGAGTGTCATTGTACAAAGGCCATACTGTTTTAATCAAAAACATCCCAAGCGAAACAGCTATTGAGAAATTAAAAAGTGTCATTAAAGATAATGGCGACTGGATTGAAGATAATATTGATTAGTCTTTTTTTACTACGCATTGTTTTATATCTTGCATATAAACTTAATTCCTAAACAAATAGCGTGAAAAAAGCCTTACTTCTTGTTATCTTCATTAGTATGATTTCCTTTGTGTATGCCGATAAGCTCGAACTTAACGGAATCTACCTTGGGAAAAATGTGTATGTAATGAATCCTTTTTCGGATACAGGAGTAGGCTATTGCATTTATCAAGTTACTGTTAATGGTGAAGCCGTATCGGATGAGATAGGCAGCAGCGCATTTGAGATAGATCTGTCGCAATTTAATTTTGATATAGGAGAGAAGCTTCATATTGTTCTAAACTATAAAAACGGTTGTTTGCCTCGCATTGTTAATCCTGAGGCAATTCAACCCAAAGCTACATTTGAAGTTCAATCGGCCACAGTTGATAAAAATGGCATCCTAAATTGGACAACTCGCAACGAAATTGGTTCGATAGCTTTTGTTGTCCAACAGTACAGATGGAACAAATGGATCACAATTGGCGAACTTGAAGGAAGAGGCTTACCCAGCCTGAATAAATACAAACTAAAAGTCAAAACTCACTCTGGGCAGAATATTTTCAGATTATCTCAAACCGATTATACGGGAAAGCCGAAGTATTCAAGTCGTATAATTTATAATTCGAAAAAACCGAAAGTCAGCTTCGAACCGGAAAAAGTGAAAGAAGAACTTCTATTCACATCCGAAACCCTTTACGAGATTTACGACAAATACGGTAATATCGTTATTAAAGGTTTCGGACGCAAGGTATATCTCGAAAGTCTTCAATCAGGATTGTATTACCTTAACTATGACAATACCATGGGAAGTTTTCGGAAGAAATAATCCTAATTCGAAAATAGATCCAAAACGGTTTCCCCTTCTTCAATTTTTAAATGATGAGCCAACATACCAACAGATCTTGCTGCTTCGACATTTGCAAGCATATCATCAATAAATAGAGTTTCACCAGCCTTTAAGCCTTCTGCTTCTAACACCTCGGAATAAATTTGAGGATTTGGTTTTCGCAAACCCATATTGTGCGAATAATAGTCCTTCACGAAAAAATCAGACAAACATACTCCATGTACCTGCTTAATCATATCCATATAAGCTTCCCAGTGAATGATATTTGTATTGCTCAATAGAAATAGTCTGTGATCCTTTTTTAAACGATTCAGAAGCTCTAAACGCTCAAATGGCAAATCCAAAAGCATAGCATTCCAAGCATTATCGATTTGGGCATCACTTACCCCATTAGAAATATATTTCCTAATTTGACTTCGAAATTCCTCTGGCGAAACAAATCCTTTCTCAAGATTATCAAACAATCCGCTTTCAGAATATTCTCTTTTTATCAAATCAACATCGTGTAAACCTATCTGCTTAAAACTGTTAACCGCTTTTTGCGGATCGATATTTAGTAACACCCCTCCAAAATCGAAGATTATATTAGGGATTGAATCATATTTTTGCATAAATTTTTTTCTTCTTTTATTGAATTATTCGTTACAAATATGTAATATTGCACACCGAAAACAAAGATAAGACATTGATTTTATTTTATAAGTTTTTCGAGGGCCTATAGCTCAGCTGGTTAGAGCACCTGACTCATAATCAGGGGGTCCCTGGTTCAAGCCCAGGTGGGCCCACCCTCTGAATCAAGCAGCCACAACAATGTTGTGGCTGCTTTTTTTGTTTGGACCTATTATTGATCCCTTTTCTAGGGATCAAGCAAAAAACTTGTGGGGCGTGTATATTTCATGCATAAATTTTGGAAAGTCTGAATAAGAAAAATTCAACTGCACAGATGGTGCGAGCGTTTTCCGCTCGTATCTATTTTCAAATAAAATAATGTAAACACAACCCAATTGCAGAAATTTGTAAGTGGATTTTTTCTTTCAAAACAAAAAACTGTCCAAGAATTACATCTGTGTTAGATTATATACTGTAGTTTACAACACGCTTAAGGTATTCCAATACCTCGTACCGGGTAGTCTAACGCTGATGGTGCGAGCGTTCCCCTAAAATCCGCAAGTGTAAACTTAAAAAAGTTGTAAAGCTTAATATTTCAAAGCTTTACAACTTTGATTTTTTCACCTAAATTGGTGATAAAACCTCGCACTATGAAAATACAACAAAGTTCTCATTTATCGCCTTTTGGTGGTTTAAATTTTGTACTTGAAGAATTTAAGAAACTAAAAATTGACCAATTACTAAAAACTAACCTGCCTAAGCTATCTGGTAATAGTCATTATACATGGAAAGATCTGATTTTTTCATTCTGGTCCATTTATTTTTGTGGAGGAAGTTGCATTGAGGATTTGGGAGAAAACTTTAGAGGTTTTCTAACAGATAGCCCGTATCTAAAAGCCCCTAGTCCAGATAGATTACTTAGTCGATTTAAAGAACTCTCAGAAGCTAAATATGTATGTAAAACAAAACGTGGAGAATCAATAAATGAATTTAGTGAAAATCCCATGCTGGATATTTTGAATATTAGATTGCTAAAAAGGCTAAACCCGGAAAAATATCTTAAAAAGGACTTGATACTTGACTACGATAACACGATTATTTTTACAAATAAAGCCGATGCAAAAATGACCTATAAAAGAGAATATGGTTATTGTCCAGGTGTTGGAATTATTGGTAGTGACATTGTAGGAATTCAAAATAGAAATGGCAATAGTGTAGCTTATGCTTTACAAGAAAAGACATTGGAAACAATGTTTGAAAATCTAAAGCAAGAAGGTATTTCAGTTGATGCATTTAGAGCTGATAGTGGTTCTTATAAATTTGATATTATAAATACAGTAAATAGGTATGTCAATAAGTTTTACGTTCGTATTAAAATGCGACCAAGTATTTATCAAGCTATTAGGTAGATAATTGGACAGAAATAAAAACCAAAGATGGTAGAACATTGTTTCGGGGATCATCTAAATTCATTCCCTTCAAAAGAGTAGCACGAGACCAAAAGCAAAAAGATTTACTTAGAGAATATAGAATTGTTGTTACCAAAGAAAATAACAATGATGGTCAAATCAATATTTTCACCAATGAAGCTTGTGTTTATAGTTGTATAATGACTTCTGATTTTGAAAAAACTGATGATGAAATTGTCTTCTTTTATAATCAAAGAGGTACTATCGAAAGAGAGTTTGATGTATTAAAGAATGATTTTGGATGGAGACACTTACCATTCTCTAAACTTGGACAAAACACAGTTTTTCTGATACTTACTGCAATGTGTAGAAATTTATATGATTATATTATTCAAAAATTCTCATCTCGTTATCAAAATCTGAAATCAAATTTTAGAATCAAGAAATTTATTTTTCGATTTATGTGCATTCCAGCTAAATGGATCAGCCATGCCAGGTACAAATATCTGAAAGTATATGGAAAGATAGCTTTCAAGACATAGTATTTCCTGACAGTATGTTGATTTTCTTATTTATTGGCACTTAAATAACAGTTATTCTTTTGGAGAACTGATTATTATCTTTTTCCCTCAGGACTAGTCCGCCACATGAGCATTGGTTCATTGCATGCTAATAATGAATTTTTGACTTGCTATTTATCTTATCAGGATTATTATTTATGAAATAAAATTCAAAAATTTGCTTTACTTTATCTACTTGCGGATTTTAGGGAGACGCTCGTATCTATTTTCGAAGAAAATAATTTAAATACAGCCTGGCAGAAATGTCAGGCTTTTTTGTTGAAGTAGTTTTCAACTACCAACAAGATATTATCAATCAGATTAATTTATTATATATTAGAATTTCAAGATAACTGTGGGGTTGGTATCTTATACTGCATTCGTAGAGCACGACCTACAAGCTCGCGCTCAATGTCATTAAGTTAAGGTCACTTCACAATGCATTGCGTTGGTTTTTAGTGACCTTTGGTTTAACTCTATTTCTGTATTTATCCTTATGCCTTTCAAAACTTCGATTGGGTCTTATTGGAATCAGATGCTTTCTGAAAATATCTTTAAGTTCTGAAAAAACGGTGTCTATATCTTTGTTTGAAAGAAACAATTCTACAATTCGATCTTTCAAGAATCCATAGGATAAATTACTGTTTACTTTGTATTTATACTTTGTTGTTTGATTTTCCTGTAATTCATCATTCAATTCTGTTACCATCAGAGTTTGAATATTTGAGATGAATAGAGCTGCATAAAAATCTTGCAGAATGCACTGATTTGAATAACCTGAAAACAATTCTACTTTTATCTTATTCTTTAATTCATCATAGAAATTTTCTACTCCCCATCGTTTAAAATACAAATCCTTGAAAATTCCCGTAGGATAGTTTTTACTGCATAATAAAGTTGTCATTAACAGTTCTGTTGTTCCATCAGCGAGATCTACTCTAATTAAGCGTACTTTTATCGAATCATTTTTGGAGTAAGTTTTATTCTTTAACGATACATTTTTGCCCGGCTTCATATCAATGATGCTTGAATATTTACCACTTGCAATAAACTTTTGTGTTGCAGCATTAAAGCTAACTTTTGCTCGGATTAAACAATCAATTTCTAATTGTAAGTGTTCATAAATCAAATCGAAAGAAGGATATCCTCTATCATAAATAACCAAATCATTGCTTTGAGTAGTTTGTAAATGGTCTATTGCTAATGATTTTTCGCCTGTCGACAAAGCTCCTAACTTTCCATCAATCACGTAATTGTTTAGTACGTCATATAAAACAGACAATCGGGCTTGAGCCACAGTTGTTTTGGTTTGATTTTTTGTAGCGCCATAAATGGATCTTAACTCTTTTGTATCAGGCAAAGATATTCTGGTTCCATCAACAGCTAATAACCGAAAGCCTTTCCAGAGTTTTACAGACTCATCATTATCGGTATAAAATTCATGAGTTAACACCTGAGAAAGTTCCTTAAAAACACGAGGATCAATTTTCTTTCGGCTCTGCACAAAGGCACTTTTCGAAAATGATCTTATATTGATATTCTTAACGAAACTATAAATCTCTATGGCAAGACTTTTTCTTAAAAAATTCATCATGAAGACTAATGTGGTTGAGAATGTTAAGACTCTATCTCGGGTAAAATCCTTTTCATTCATTCGAAACTGAAACTTTAATTGTTCCGAAAATAAATGTTCTCGTATTTTTTCTACAATAAATTTAGTAGTTTTTTTTCATCATAATAACTCTCTGAATACTATATAAATATAGCAAAAAAATGCCTAAAAACCTTGCTATTTATGCTGTTATTCAGCATTTTACATCCTTAACTTAATGACATTGAGCTCGCGCTAGCGGGGGTGAATTCATCTTTATTAAAGAATCGAGTGTCCATCAGCATAAGGATACACACTGTATTAGCCTCGTAATAGACAGTCTGTTAGCTGGGGAATAGAGTCTGTATTATTAGAAACTGATTAAAATTGAAGCTTTCAACAGCCAGCTGTGGAGAGCTTCCACTCCCGGCTATGGACATCTTCCACAGCATAGTATGGAGACTCTCCACATTAGGCTATGGAGACTCTCCATATTTTTAACCTGCAAGAAAAGCCTTCCAGGAGGAAAGTTTTTACAGGTACCAGGTTTTTTTTAGTATCCGGGTTCCCTGTAGTTTGCAGGGAGTGTTTTTAAGCGTGTAAGAGTATTGTACCAGCCTGTTTGTGACTTTAGGACAAAAAAAAAGAGTCTCACTCCATTTGGAATTCCTTGGACTATTTCGACTTCGCCCCTTCGACTCCGCTCAGGGAGCTTAGGACAGTATTTCTATTTTTTTGAGTTTAGGGCATAAAAAAAAGGATAGTAAATCATAAGACTTACTATCCTTTAAAGGTTGGCATCGACCTACTCTCCCACATCTCTGCAGTACCATCGGCGCTAACGGGCTTAACTTCTCTGTTCGGAATGGGAAGAGGTGGAACCCCGTCGCTGTAAACACCTAAAATCGTTGTTGACTTTTTGTTGTTAATCATCTCTTTTGTGATTAACCGTCAATCTAATATCATAGACATATTGAAAATAAAGTAAAAATAACCGCCGTTCGATTCAGCGATTGACCTCGCCACTCAGAAGCTTTCGGGTAATTAGTATTGCTCGACTTTGATGTTACCACCTTTACATCTGCAACCTATCAACGTTATCGTCTCTAACGACCCTTAAAGGAAATCTCATCTTGAGGTAGGCTTCGTGCTTAGATGCTTTCAGCACTTATCCCTGCCCAACGTAGCTACTCTGCTATGCAGCTGGCGCCACAACAGATACACCAGAGGTTAGTCCAACCCGGTCCTCTCGTACTAGAGTCAGATCCTCGCAAATTTCCAACGCCCACAACAGATAGGGACCGAACTGTCTCACGACGTTCTGAACCCAGCTCGCGTGCCACTTTAATGGGCGAACAGCCCAACCCTTGGGACCTTCTCCAGCCCCAGGATGTGACGAGCCGACATCGAGGTGCCAAACCGCTCCGTCGATATGAGCTCTTGGGAGCGATCAGCCTGTTATCCCCGGAGTACCTTTTATCCTTTGAGCGATGGCCCTTCCATACGGAACCACCGGATCACTATGCTCTACTTTCGTACCTGATCGACCTGTTTGTCTCACAGTCAAGCACCCTTGTGCCATTGCACTCTTCACACGATTACCAAACGTATTGAGGGTACCTTTAGAAGCCTCCGTTACTCTTTTGGAGGCGACCACCCCAGTCAAACTACCCACCACACACTGTCCGTCGTCAGACGTTAGACTTCAGATAAGCAAAGGGACGTATTTCAAGGATGACTCCAGAACCCCTGGCGAGGCCCCTTCATAGTCTCCGTCCTATCCTACACATCACTTACCCAAAATCAATGTGAAGCTGCAGTAAAGGTTCACGGGGTCTTTCCGTCCCGTTGCGGGTAATCGGCATCTTCACCGATACTACAATTTCACCGAGCTCATGGCTGAGACAGTGCCCAGATCGTTACACCATTCGTGCAGGTCGGAACTTACCCGACAAGGAATTTCGCTACCTTAGGACCGTTATAGTTACGGCCGCCGTTTACTGGGGCTTCATTTCAGATCTTCGCCGAAGCTAAACCCTCCACTTAACCTTCCAGCACCGGGCAGGTGTCAGGCCTTATACGTCATCTTTCGATTTTGCAAAGCCATGTGTTTTTGGTAAACAGTCGCCTGGGCCATTTCACTGCGGCCTCCCGAAGGAGGCGTCCTTTCTCCCGAAGTTACAGGACCATTTTGCCGAGTTCCTTAGCCATGAATCACTCGAGCGCCTTAGTATTTTCTACTTGACTACGTGTGTCCGTTTGTGGTACGGGTTTCTATTACCTGATGCTTAGAGGTTTTTCTTGGAAGTAAAATTACATGCACTATCAGCGCTGCCGTAGCATTGCTGTACTATCTGATTTCAGCTCAAAGACCGGATTTACCTGGCCCTCTCATAGCATACGTCATTCAACGAACTATTCCGTCAGTTCGCGGCATTGTCATCTCTTCGTCACCCCATCGCAGTAATAGAAAGTACCGGAATATTAACCGGTTGTCCATCGAGTTCGCCCTTCGGCTACCCCTTAGGTCCCGACTTACCCTGATCCGATTAGCGTTGATCAGGAATCCTTAGTCTATTGGCGTGCGGGTTTCTCGCCCGCATTATCGTTACTTATGCCTACATTTGCTTTTCTAAAAGCTCCACAATACATTACCATACTGCTTCTGCGCCGTTAGAATGCTCCCCTACCAGTTAGAATAAATTCTAAATCCATAGCTTCGGTGGTATGTTTATGCCCGATTATCATCCACGCAAGATCGCTCGACTAGTGAGCTGTTACGCACTCTTTAAATGAATGGCTGCTTCCAAGCCAACATCCTAGCTGTCTAAGCAATCTCACCTCGTTTGTTCAACTTAACATACACTTGGGGACCTTAGCTGATGGTCCGGGTTCTTTCCCTCTCGTCTGTGGACCTTAGCACCCACAGGCTCACTGCCAGATATAAGTTATAGCATTCGGAGTTTGTCTGGATTTGATAGGCGGCGAAGCCCTCGCATCCAATCAGTAGCTCTACCTCTATAACTCTCGACTCTGACGCTGCACCTAAATGCATTTCGGGGAGTACGAGCTATTTCTCAGTTTGATTGGCCTTTCACCCCTACCCACAGTTCATCCGAACACTTTTCAACGTGTGACGGTTGGGCCCTCCACTCTGGTTTAACAGAGCTTCAGCCTGACCATGGGTAGATCACCAAGTTTCGCGTCTACCCCCACTAACTTTACGCCCTATTCAGACTCGCTTTCGCTTCGACTTCGCACCTGAAGTGCTTAATCTCGCTAGTGAGGAGTAACTCGTAGGCTCATTATGCAAAAGGCACGCAGTCACACCATAAAGGTGCTCCTACCGCTTGTAGGCGTACGGTTTCAGGTACTCTTTCACTCCTCTGTTCGAGGTGCTTTTCACCTTTCCCTCACGGTACTTGTTCGCTATCGGTCTCTCAGGAGTATTTAGCCTTACCAGATGGTCCTGGCAGATTCACACAGAATTCCTCGTGTTCCGCGCTACTCAGGATACTGCTAGAATTACTTCGCTTACGTGTACGAGACTATCACTCTCTATGGCCTGTCTTTCCAAACAGTTCCACTTCACTTAGATCTTCATATTGCAGTCCTACAACCCTGACATTGCCGAAACAATATCAGTTTGGGCTAATCCCCGTTCGATCGCCACTACTAGGGGAATCACTTTTGTTTTCTTCTCCTCCGGTTACTTAGATGTTTCAGTTCTCCGGGTTTGCCTCCTTTTCAGGATACTCATTGCTGAGTGGGTTGCCCCATTCGGAAATCTACGGATCAAAGGTTATTTGCACCTCACCATAGCTTATCGCAGCTTATCACGTCCTTCTTCGCCTCTGAGAGCCCAGGCATCCGCCATACGCCCTTAATTACTTCTTTTTGTGCCAATAAAAGTATTAAACTTTCATCTCGAAATCAATCGTTGTTTCTTTACTTTGGTTACTTCTACTTTACTACTTTCAATATGT
The DNA here is from genome assembly GCF_965230805.1 of Marinifilum sp. Lineage (NCBI taxonomy): Bacteria > Pseudomonadati > Bacteroidota > Bacteroidia > Marinilabiliales > Marinifilaceae > Marinifilum > Marinifilum sp. The sequence goes on from NZ_OZ246019.1 coordinate 2,019,722, forward strand.
CAAAGAACTTTTAAAATACACCATTTTGTATCTTTCGTGGAGAATATCGGAGTCGAACCGATGACCTCTTGCGTGCAAGGCAAGCGCTCTAGCCAGCTGAGCTAATCCCCCATATTACGTTTCACTTATTTAATTAATAATGAATATTGTGTAATTAATAATTACAACAGCTTTCCATTGTTAATTATTAATTGATAATTATTAATTAAACCTGTAGTCCTGCGCAGATTTGAACTGCGGACCCCTACATTATCAGTGTAGTGCTCTAACCAACTGAGCTACAGGACTAAATTAATAATCCATATGCTAGCGGTTAATCACCCTAACGCTATGGGTTATGGTATATTAAAATGAAAACAAGTAAAAAGTCAGGCAAAACAGAACAATACTCTGTCTTATCACCATAAACATTTTGTCGATATCCTGAATCTCCAGAAAGGAGGTGTTCCAGCCACACCTTCCGGTACGGCTACCTTGTTACGACTTAGCCCCAGTTACCAATTTTACCCTAGGTCGATCCTTAACGGTTACGAACTTCAGGTCCCCTCGGCTTCCATGGCTTGACGGGCGGTGTGTACAAGGCCCGGGAACGTATTCACCGTATCATTGCTGATATACGATTACTAGCGAATCCAACTTCACGGAGTCGAGTTGCAGACTCCGATCCGAACTGAGACCAGCTTTTGAGATTAGCATCCTGTCACCAGGTAGCTGCCCTTTGTACTGGCCATTGTAACACGTGTGTAGCCCTGGACGTAAGGGCCGTGCTGATTTGACGTCATCCCCACCTTCCTCTCACCTTACGGTGGCAGTCTCGCTAGAGTCCTCAGCATTACCTGCTAGCAACTAACGATAGGGGTTGCGCTCGTTATGGGACTTAACCCGACACCTCACGGCACGAGCTGACGACAACCATGCAGCACCTTGTAATTTGCTCCGAAGAGAAGATCCGTTTCCAGATCAGTCAAAATGCATTTAAGCCCAGGTAAGGTTCCTCGCGTATCATCGAATTAAACCACATGTTCCTCCGCTTGTGCGGGCCCCCGTCAATTCCTTTGAGTTTCATTGTTGCCAACGTACTCCCCAGGTGGATTACTTAATGCTTTCGCTCAGTCGCGCACGGTGTATCGCGCACAACGAGTAATCATCGTTTACGGCGTGGACTACCAGGGTATCTAATCCTGTTCGCTCCCCACGCTTTCGTCCATCAGCGTCAATATCAGTTTAGTGAGCTGCCTTCGCAATCGGTGTTCTACGTTATATCTATGCATTTCACCGCTACATAACGTATTCCGCCCACCTCAACTAAATTCAAGACCTGCAGTATCAATGGCAGTTTCACAGTTGAGCTGTGAGATTTCACCACTGACTTACAAGCCCGCCTACGGACCCTTTAAACCCAATAAATCCGGATAACGCTCGAATCCTCCGTATTACCGCGGCTGCTGGCACGGAGTTAGCCGATCCTTATTCATACGGTACATTCAAACACCTACTCGTAGATGCAATTATTCCCGTAAAAAAGCAGTTTACAACCCATAGGGCAGTCATCCTGCACGCGACATGGCTGGTTCAGGCTTGCGCCCATTGACCAATATTCCTCACTGCTGCCTCCCGTAGGAGTCTGGTCCGTGTCTCAGTACCAGTGTGGGGGACTATCCTCTCAGACCCCCTAAACATCATCGCCTTGGTAAGCCGTTACCTTACCAACTAGCTAATGTTACGCATGCCCATCTTGTACCCCAAAAAGGTTTAAATCATCTCCCATGCGAAATATGATTGTTATGCGGTATTAATCCGGATTTCTCCGGGCTATCCCCCTGTACAAGGAAGGTTGCATACGCGTTACTCACCCGTGCGCCGGTCGTCATCTACTGCAAGCAGTAATGTTACCCCTCGACTTGCATGTGTTAGGCCTGTCGCTAGCGTTCATCCTGAGCCAGGATCAAACTCTTCGTTGTATAAAAGTTTTTATAATTCTGTCTCATTCAGATTATCAAAGTTTAATGGTAATTTTTTATTGACAAGGTTGTATTCTTGTTTTTACCTAACTTCTTGTTTTCAATATTTTCAAAGAACGTTCCGTTCTGCTTTTTTCCTTCTAAACCTCCTGAAAAATCAGGCGGAAAAGCGAGTGCAAAGATAAATGAAACTTACTCTTAAATCCAAATAAAATTTGAAATATTTTTGAAGTTTTTTTTTACCCGATGTGATCTCCATCAGATCAACACCTCACTCACAAAACTTTTTTTTAAACTCCCCTCGTTTGAGAAGCGGCTGCAAAGATAAATACTTTTAATTTATAATTGCAAATGTTTTTTAACTTTTTTTCCCAAGCCTCATCCTCTCGAAAGCCTCATAGATACTAGTGCTCCAAAGAATTATCTCTTGTCAAAAGCGGCTGCAAATATAAATACTTTATCTTTACAAATCCTAATCTTTTTTCAAAAAAAATCTAAAACTTTTCAAAATCGTAATCCTCTCAAAAATCTTAACGCGGTTCAACCACTCTTCCCTCAAGAATTACTCTAACGCCTTACCCTTGTAAAGCGGGTGCAAAGATAACTGATACTTTTCCTCTTTTCCAAATCGAAAAATCAAACTTTTTCTTAACACTAGGCTAACTATTTGGTAACCTGAGTAAAAAAATCGAAAAAAATTAAACTTTTTTCAATCGACACCATCCCTGATGTACCTGGACTCAAAAAAAGCCCTCTTAAGTAAGAAGGCTTTGCTGTTATAAATCTTTCTTTGATTTTTTTTGATCCCTTTCGATTTGCCATGGAAAGTTATTCCCATGCGGAGCACCAAATTCTTTAGCTGTTAACTCTTCGGGTTTTAATCGGTAAATTTCTACATTCTTAACCGCCGGTGAATTGTAAGTAAATTTTCTATCGGTATATTGTGCCATAAGAATATTTAAAGCATCAACTTTCTTGTCGTAATCGGTAATGAATTCAATTTTTCCTCTTGCAACAACACTTTTTCCTTTCATTCGGTAACTACATGCAACATGAGCATCTTGTGCAGCAAGTTCTACCGGTGTGCAAAAAGTAACACAAACCTCAGGCTTTGCTTTCATAGAATCAATTAACTTTCCAAAATCAGCTCCATGCATATAGATGTAACCATCGTGATAACCAAAATTCATCGGCACAACATAGGGTCTGTTTTCAGTATCAATAACTCCAAGATTACAGATATCACATGAACGAATAATCTCATCAATCCGTTTTCTGTCTTCAATAAATATTGTTTTCATTTTAATACAGTATCAAGTACAGAGTAATTAGTACAGAGACTATTTACAATATTGGTTATGTACAGTTTTATAGTATTGTTCGGTTTCCCAACTCTTTTGAAATCGCATTTTTGATTTGATCGAGTACCATTTTTTGTTGCATCAGCTCCAACATGCGATCGGCATCACCGTTTTCTTGAGCTTTTCGCATTTCCTGTAATACTTCATTCATTAACAAACGCACTTTTTTACCTTTGTATTCATTTACCATTTTTGGAACTAAATCTTTCAATTTCTCATGAATAGATTCCACAAAACTCCCGTTTTTGGTCCAAATCTTACTTTCTTCGTAAGGTTCACTCAAAATATCTGCGGCTAACTGACTTACTTTATCGTTCGTATGATCTCGGAAAAAGGTTTTTGCATTGAAATTTTCAATACCCATATTCGAACTATATTGATCAAAAACCAATTGATATAATGGATCTACCGATTCCAATTCATCTTTTTGTAATTCTGACACAATAAAGGAACCTACATTAGTAACCACATCCTGATCATTTTCATCCTTCTCTTCAAACAGCACCTCTGAACCAAAATTTAAAAGAAAACTTACAAGCGCTCTTTCCTCCGTATCACAAGCATTAGCAAGGTCTTTAATTCGAGATCTATCAAAACTACCAAGTTCCTTTATTTCTGCTACAGTGCCACTCTCTCTTCTTTTCTTTTCCGTTTTATTTAACTCAGAATATAAAGTTCTTTCATCAACATTTAGTATCCTACTGCACTCTTTTATGTAAGGAGGTCGAGTTGGAGGAGACATCTTTTCTATTGACCTTATTATATCAACAATTAAATTAGCTCTTTTAATAGGATCTCCTTTTGCATCATCTAAAAGTAATTTTGCTTTAAATAAAATAAAATCACTTTCATTTCTATTGATATATTCCACTAAATCTGATGCTCCCATTTTCTTAGAAAATGAATCTGGGTCTTCTCCATCCGGTAAAAGTAAGACTTTAACATTAAGCTCTTGTTCCAAAACCAAATCGATTCCTCGTAATGATGCTTTTATCCCTGCCGGGTCGCCATCATATATAATAGTAACATTGTTTGAGAATCGTTTTATCAAACGGATTTGATCAGGAGTTAATGCTGTACCAGATGATGCAACAACATTTTCGATTCCTGCCTGGTGAAAAGAAATCACATCGGTATAACCTTCTACAAGAAAACATTTATCGTTCTGAACGATTGATTTCTTTGCTTGGTAAATACCATATAAAACACGGCTTTTGTGATAAACTTCCGATTCGGGAGAGTTTAAGTACTTGGCAGTTTTCTTATCATTTTTCAAGGTACGACCGCCAAAAGCAAGAACACGACCGGCAATTCCATGGATAGGAAAAATCACCCTTCCTTTAAATCGATCTATTAACCTGCTCTCTTTAGCGATACTCAAACCTGTTTTCACCAGATACTCTTTTTTGTATCCACTATCCATAGCCTGTTTCGAGAATGCTTCCCATTCTTCGAGGCAAAATCCGATCTGGAACTTTTTAATGATATCATCGCGAAAGCCACGTTCTCTGAGATAACTCATTCCTACAGCCATTCCTTGAGGATGTTGATGTAAGTTATGAGAAAAAGTCTTTTGAGCGAAGGAGTTAACAATCATCATACTCTCACGATCATTTTTTTGCTTAACTTGTTCTGCAGATAGTTCCTGCTCAACGAATTCTATATGATATTTCTTGGCAAGGAATTTTAAAGCACTCACATAATCGAGGTGCTCATGTTCCATGATAAAGTTAACAGCGTTTCCACCTTTACCACATCCAAAACATTTATAAATTCCTTTTGCTGGAGACACCGTAAAAGAAGGAGTTTTCTCGTTATGAAAGGGACACAAACCCAAATAGTTCACTCCTCTTTTCTTCAGCGTTACGAAATCCGAAACAACTTCAGTTATCTCCGCAGCATCAAAAATTTTTGATATGGTAGCCTGATCAATCATACGAACAAAAATAGAAAACATGATTGATATACATCCAATGAATGTAGAATTTTAAAATACTTCGAGTGTCAAATATAATTTTATTAGGATTTGAGAGTTTTATAATCAGATATCACCATAACAATTTCTGTGGCTGATATTTTTTATTGAAGGATAATAAGTGTAATAAAACCAAATTGTTAGCCATGATGAAACGAGCATGATTAAAATAACGATTAAACACACAGGATAATGATTATTTTGATTTTGCGGCTTCCACCTTACAAATAAAAAAATTATAAACAGATGAAAAAACTACTTTTTACCATATTAATTTGCTCACTATGTATGCCACTTTTATCGCAAGAGCATCTACCAAATCATTCCGATTACCTGGCTTTTTTAAAAACAAAAACTCTGGTTGTACTCGATGACAATCCCATGAGTGAATACAATTTCAGAATTCGTGATGTGATCAAAAAAAACTGGAACATTACCGAATATAAGTTTATTTCCAATGCTGAATTTGAAAAGAAAAGATTCGACCCACACTATTCTTTTATCATGAATACCATAGTAACTTTTAACAAAGACAAAACCAAAGCCAGATACAATTTCTTGAGTTTGGTAATGGGGGGAAAGGAGAAAAAGATTGCCAATATGCCCGATTTGTGCTCAGTACCATTATCGTATAAACATGTGCACGAAGATGTGTATGCATATAAGTTGCCTAGTTTTATCCGCTTTATTCAAAAGCATGTGCAACTGATTATTAAAAACCCTAAAATGATATCGGCAAACATGCTGAAATACTATAACAAGAACGCTGCCTTGCTAAAAGGTAAAACTCTTTACATACTAAAGGATGAATTGCAGAAAGAGGTGAACAGCCTGGATAAAATCAGCAAAGTGTATCCAGAAAAGGTGAAAATTGTGAGTCAAGAAGAATTGGAACAGGCCATTGCGAACAGAATGGATAAAGTGGTTTTTCTGCATAAAGTAGGACCAGAACAGTTAAAAATTAAAGCACGTTGTTTTAAGATTTTGGTAGGAGCAAGCGATTCTGAATTTTATTATTTCAATTATCACATGATCAACAAAAAGCAAACCGATGGTTTTTTAGCAAAAGATTTTAGAAGAATTTCCCAATAAATGAAAACTATGAAGAAGCTTGTTGTATTAAGCGGTGCCGGAATGAGTGCTGAAAGTGGAATTAGAACCTTCCGTGATATGGGAGGTTTATGGAATGATTATGACGTAATGGAAGTAGCCAGTCCTACAGCCTGGGCTAAAAACCCCAATCTGGTTCATCAGTTTTACAACGAAAGAAGAAAACAACTGTTTGACTGCTCTCCGAATAAGGGGCATTTGCTAATTAAAGAGTTGGAAAAGCATTTTGATGTTCACATTGTAACACAAAATGTGGATGATTTACACGAAAGAGCTGGTAGTTCCAAAATATTGCATTTACATGGCGAGTTAAAGAAAGCACGTAGCACAGTTGATGAACGTCTCGTTTATGAGTTAGACACATGGAAATTAAGTTTGGAAGATACTTGTGAAAAAGGATCCCCGCTTCGCCCACACATTGTTTGGTTTGGCGAGAGTGTCCCAGCCATATCGAAAGCCGCCGAAATTGTTTCTCATGCAGATCTTCTTTTAATCATTGGCAGCTCTTTAAATGTATATCCGGCTGCCGATCTTATTAATTATATGCCAAACAACAGCCCTGTATATATTATTGACCCTAAGCAACCAGCCATTCGCACCAAAAATAACATCACTTTTATAAGTGAGAAGGCAAGTGTTGGTTTGGATAAATTTTTCGAACTTTTGAATCTTAAATCGTAAAATGTGAAACGAGCCTGCTTAAACAATTAGTTAACATTCACGATAATGGCTATTTTGATCTTGCGGCTTCGATCTGACGATTAAAAAATTATACCCAAATGAAAAATCTATTTATAACAATATTATCGATAATTGCCCTTGCCTCATGCAGCAATTTCGAATCGGAAATCCCTTTGGGTGATCCCGGGGGCAGTAAACTGGATGAAAAATTTCTTGGAAAATAGATTCTTAATCAGGAAAAGAACACTGAAGAAGTTTCGGGTCATATCGAGATTATTCCTTTCAATTCGCAAGAATATCTGGTGCAAATTACCGAATATGCCGACAGTACCGAATTCATTCAATCCATCATGAACTGTAGAATGTTTCCTTGCCAAATCAATAAAGACTTTTATTATAACGTGAGTTCGACGTAAAATTCTATCCACAGAAAGTTATATTTGCGATAGATTTGCATTAAAAATTTGGAAAGAATAGCGGGCTATTTTGAGGAATTTTTAATGTGAAGATGTCGTAAAGAGAACTTTCCATTATGTGTTTGCCTGCTTTCGGCATAAATTTCCTCAAATCTTCTTGAAATATCCCGATATTCCTTCGAAAATTTGAGAAAATTTCTACTCAAAATCAGATCAAACTGTGAACGAATTTTACCTCGAACTCACGTTATTATAATATCCAATTGCTCCACAAGAATAAAAAAAACACCTTCTTGATTTACAAACTACAAGCCATTTCCGGAAACAGATATAAACTTTTGTATTTGGCAAAGGATCATTTCGACAAGCAATTTAAGTCGGCAGATGAATTTCGCGAGTTTGTCGAGAATAACCAAAAAGAGTTTAATAAAACTTTTATAACCGAAGGAATACTGAGTCGTAAAATTGAAAAGTGAAGAAAGCCGGAATAAACAATTCCGGCTTCCAAATATCTATAAAGTCTCAAATTAATCGTTCATCTTATCTTCTTCCATCAAAGATTCCAGCTCTTCTATATTGCCGCCTGAAAAATCTCTTGAGGCTTTCAATAAATTTCCTGCATGCAAGCTAAGGTTTTTGGTTTCGCTCAAGATACCCAAGTATAGAACTGAATTTCTGGTTCCAACTTTATCGCCCTTAATTCTTTTGATTTGCTCTTTTCTGAACTTTCCAAGCAATACCAAAAGATCTTTTTGTTTAGATATTGCTTTCTGAATTTCAGCCGTATCGTAATTGTTCTCTTTCAACAAACGATTAATTGTTCTAAAGAAATCATCAAGACTGGTTTGAATGGTATTCAATTCATGCACCTGCTCCTTGATTAGAGTCTTGTGATTGTTATCCACATATTCGAATGCCGGACCAGCAATAAAGCTCATCGAGTGAGCCATTTCTCTAAGATAATCTATCAATTGAACGTAGAAAGGTCCCGTTGAAATGCTATCTTCAGTTAGCTTTTTCATCATTGCAGGAATCTGATGCTTCATTTGTTTTGCTTCTATATCCAGCTTACTTGCCTTTTTATTACAAACCTTCAATTTTGAACGCTCCTCAAAAGCCAAGCCATTAATAATTTTACCAAACAGGTTCGGAATCTTTTCAGTGATACCAGTAACCGCAAAAGTTATTTGCTCGGATATTCCGCCTTTTATAATAATGGTATCATCATCAGCAGTAACTTCTTTCCCTTTCGCTTGTGATTTTTTCTTGTGAATTACATGAGAACGAACCAAGAAAATAACAGCAATGATTAACAATCCAAATATTGCAAAACTATCCAACCAGTTAATCAGGTTAGCAAAGATAAAAGCTGCTGTAAATGCACTAAATGCAGTAAAGAACCATCCTCCAATCACAGTTAACACACCGGTAATACGGTAAACTGCCGAATCTCTACCCCAGGCTCTATCCGCTAAAGAAGTACCCATTGCCACCATAAATGTTACGTAAGTGGTAGACAGTGGTAACTTAAGAGACGTACCAATAGAAATCAATATACTTGCTACAGTAAGGTTCACCGATGCTCGAATCATATCGAAAGCAGGCTTATCCTTTGCATCAATACCAGCAGTGTGTACTTCTGCGGGTTTTTCAAATCTGTTTGAAATAACTTGATGAACACCAGCTGGCATCATGTTTTTAAGTCGGCAGTTAATATATAAGCAACGACGAACCAATAAACGCGCAAAGAACGACGAACCAAATTTCTCATCACCCTCATTCTGGCTACTTAGGCCAATTTCTGTTTCGGTAACAGTTCGTGCCTTTTTAGAAAACCAAAGTGTAACGGTCATAACTACACCCGCCACAATTAACAAGTAAGTTTCAGTTTGTACTTTCTGACTTAAAATACCCATTGTCATTCCATAAGGATCGGTACCCGGATTGGCTACAAATGCCTGGAACGATTTGAATCCGGCCAAAGGTACACCAATAAAGTTTACAAGGTCGTTACCTGCAAAAGCCATAGCCAAAGCAAATGTACCTACCAAAACAATCACCTTAAGGATATTTAATCGAACAAACCAAACCAAGGCTTGTAACAAAATTGTCCATCCCACAAATGAAACGGCAATAATTGTTAAGGTATTTGATTTAATCCAAGTTAAAGTTTCTTTGGTAATGAAAGAGGATCCTTTAGCTCCTTTAATCAGGATAAAGTAGGTGATTGCAGTAATTGCAAACCCACCGAAAATCGCACCAAAATACTTGAATTTTTTCTCGTATTTGTAGGTGAAAATTAATCGCGTAACCCATTGAACCAATGAACCTGATAAAAAGGCAATAACAACACTCAACAAAATACCCGTAATAATGGCCAGGGCTTTGGCTGAATTGATGTAATTTCCCAGATCCAACAAAGTTTGATCCGAAGAGTTCATAATTTTAACTACGGCAACGGCTACAGCAGCCCCCAGTAACTCAAATACAATAGATACTGTAGTTGAAGTAGGCAAGCCTATTGTGTTGTAAAAGTCCAACAGAATAATATCTGTAAGCATTACCGCAATAAAAATGATCATGATTTCTGCGAAGTAGAATTGATCCGGATGGAAAATTCCTTTACGGGCTACCTCCATCATACCACTCGAAAAAGTTGCTCCTATCAGAATTCCAATGCTGGCAATTATCATGATTGCCCAACGAGGAGCAGCCATAGATCCGAAAGCAGAGTTTAGAAAATTTACAGCGTCGTTACTAACGCCTACGATTAGATCGCTTATGGCTAATGCAAAGAGCACCACCACAATTAATAGATAAAAGTTCTCCATTTGATTAAGTTCATAAATGCATCACAAACATACTAACACATGAAGTTTGGTGTGTTTATTATTTCTTACGTTTGCGTTAACCACATGTTAATTTTTCTCTTCTTCAGATTTGTTTAGCTTCACTAAATAATCGGCAGTAGCAACATTCAAAGCCATAGGTACATTATTAATTACGCAGGTTCGAATTAATGTTTGGATGTCATGTTCATGACCGTGAGGTGTTTCGGCATCAATTAAAAAAATTACTTCGTCAACCTTTCCTTCGAGGATTTGAGCTGCTAAAAGGATATCACCTCCATTGGGTCCGTGCCCAAACGGCTCTACTTCAAGATCGAGAACCGAACTTAAGATTTCAGAAGTATTGGTTGTTCCAATTAATCTGTGATTCCTTAACTCATCCAGATGTCTTTTCACCCAAGCAAGCATCACACTCTTTTTTTCGTTGTGAGCAACCAAAGCGATTGTTTTACTACTTTCCATATTATTATTGTCTTATTTTGAATTAATGTTATATTCTTCTCCTTTAAAAAAGTTCCTAAGTATATAATCAAAAAAACATCTTATTTCAAAAAAATTGCTACTTAATCAATCAAGTTTTTTGTATTTTTCTGATTATTACCAAGTCCGATATTATCTGATTGGATTTTCAACTATTTGAATTAGGATTATCAGATATTAGCAGACATTACATTGTTAATATTAAATTTTAAAACAGTATAACAAATAAACGAAGTATTCTTCAAATCAGTAATAAAATAGTAAATTTGTTAATATTATATTAATGCATACAATATGAAATACCTATCTAGAATTCTGTTATTATCTATTCTTATTTGTGGAATTGGCTTAAGTTCGTGCAAGAAAGAGGTGAAAGATCCTGTAAAAAAAGAAACAACCAAAAAGGTGGCCAAAAAGCAGACAGTAAAAAAGCCGAAGCCAAAATCTGTTGAACAGAAAACTTTAATGCCCGTTGTGGAAAAGATTCCTAAGAAATATTTTCTAATTGTTGCAAGCTTTCAAGAGAAAATGAATGCTGAAAGACTTCAGTCCAAATTAAAGAGCGAAGGTTATGCATCAAATATTCATGATGCCCAAAACGGATTCTATCGTGTTTCATACAAAGCTTTTTCGGATAGAAAACTTGCATTTCAAGAATTGGCATCGGTTCGCACAACGGAAGAACACAAAGACACGTGGCTTTATATCAAACGATAATTTTTAGAACATGGCAAAACTAAGCTATTTACTCATCCCTCTTATTCTTCTTATGCTATCGTGTAAAGATGAAAAAAAGGTAACTATTGTTAGTAAAAAAAATGTTGTTGAACAAACAGCAAAAAGGCAGATGCCTGAACTCACTCCTCCGCCCGAAAAACCAGAACCAAAATTGAGCAAGGCTGAAATTGCCAAAAACAGGAAAATTTTCGATTACCATATTGTAGCAGCAAGTTACAACTACCAAAAACAAGCCGACGATTTTAAAAACAAATTGTACGAAAAAGGTTATCCTGCTATTGTTTTAGAGAAGAACGGCAAATTCAGGGTAATTCTTCAATCATTTAACAACAAAGAATCTGCTATAAAAGAATTAAAACGCCTGAGAAAACTCAATAAAAGACCCGATTTGTGGTTACTACGTCAATAGAGTTGAAGAAAAATAAGGCTAGCGAAAACAACAAAAAAACCCAATACAAAACCTGCATATACCTGGAGAGGACTGTGCAGGTTTAATTTTAAGCGGGAGTATGCCAAAAGGCCTGCAAATACAATTCCAGCCATAAAATATATTCTCATCTGTCCGGCATAAAGAATGGTAAAACACAAAATCATTCCTATAAATCCACCAATGCCAGCCATATGAATGCTTATTTTCCATTTCGTAGAAATTAAAGCAATTACAGCTATGGAGATGATTGCTGCCAATTGTAAATGAGCTACAATTCGTGTAAACGGGAATTTCATTAACAAATAAAAACCCAAAGAATAAAAGATAAGACTTAAGGCCAAGGGAACCAATCTTTCTCTACGTTGTGTTAACCCGTAATCGGAAACAAAGCTTTGAGCCTTTAAAAGTGGCAATGCACTAATGGGAAGAAGTATAGTTGTAATTGCAACAATTAGGTAGACCATACGGATTAATTGAGGAGGTGCAAAATCGAGAAAGGTTCCGGAGTGAAATAGCACAAAAATTGAATACAAAGGCATCAGCATTGGATGTGCGATTCCGGATATGATTCTTGAAAAATTCATTTTTTTTAATTTGAGATTTAAGATCGTAGCGTTTAAGCAAATGCCTTTTAATTAGATCCTGATATAAAACAAAGCTGCAAAAATAATACTTTTGCAGCAGTCTGGGAATATATTCTATTTTTTACTTTATCCTTCTTACAGTTCCTTTCTTAATCGGGCAACCGGAATATTTAATTGCTCGCGATACTTTGCCACCGTTCTGCGTGCAATTTTATATGATTTCTCCTTTAAAATTGCTGCCAGCTTATCATCGGTAAGTGGCTTTTTCTTGTCCTCATTGTCTACACACTCCTGCAAAATCTTTTTGATTTCACGAGTTGATACTTCTTCGCCGCTATCGGTTTGCAAACCTTCCGAGAAGAAATATTTTAAAGAGAAAATACCAAAATGTGTTTGAATGTATTTTGAATTTGATACCCTCGAAATGGTTGAAATGTCTAATCCGGTAATATCAGCAATATCTTTCAGAATCATCGGTTTCAACTTTTTCTCGTCACCCTCCATAAAGTATTCTCGTTGAAACTCGATAATGGCATTCATGCTAACCATTAAAGTATTTTGCCGCTGTTTAATGGCATCGATAAACCACTTTGCCGAATCGAGCTTCTGCTTCACAAACATTACTGCATCTTTCTGCTCTTTGGTTTGATTTTTTTTGTTCCCCGCATAATCCTGAATCATTTCGGAATAGGTACGGCTTACATGCAACTCAGGAACATTTCGTGCATTCAAGCTTAATCGCAAATCCCCATCTTCTTCTTCTAGAATAAAATCAGGAATAATGGTGGGCGAAGCTTTCACCAAAGGGTTGTTAAATGCACTTCCCGGCTTAGGATTAAGCTTAAGAATTTCATCAATGGCACATTTAAAATCCTCATCATTAGCTCCCACACGTTTCTGAATTTTATCGTAATGTTTCTTGGTAAACTCTTCGAAATGTTTTTTCAGAATTAAGTGTGCCAACTTAATATCAGGATTGTGTTTTCCCTTACGGGATATCTGTAACAACAAACATTCTTGCAGATCGCGTGCACCAACTCCTGCAGGATCGAAATCTTGAATGATTCTTAGCAACTCAACAAGTTCTTCAAAAGTAGTTTCGATTCCGGTTGAAAAAGCCAAGTCATCCACAATATTATCGATTTCTCTTCTCAGGTAACCATCTTCGTCGATATTGCCAATTAGGTATTCGGTTAAAGCAGCTTTTTCAGGCTGCAATATTCTTAATCCCAACTGAGAAATCAGTAATTCATGAAAGGTAGTTCCCCCCGAAAAAGGAATCTCTTCGTGCTTGTCATCTTTTGAATAGTTTTGAGCCGATAATTTATAGGAAGGAATGTCCTCATCGTTCATGTAATCCTCTAAAGTAAATTCTTCTTTATCATTATCTTGTTCACTATTGTCATCAGCTTGTATCGATTCTTGAAAATCCTCTACCTTTTCTCCTTCCTCCAGAACCGGATTTTCCTCCAGTTCTTTCTTAATTCTTTCCTCAAGCTGCAAAGTAGGAAGTTCCAACAATTTTATCACCTGGATTTGCTGAGGCGATAATTTCTGTAATAACTTTTGCTGTAAACTTTGCTTTAACATCCCTATTTGTATTCTGGTTTCGTTGGAGCAAGGTACATAATCTGCGCTGAACGAACAAATATCAAGCCAAAACTAAAAAGTTAAAAAATATTAAAGAGAATTTCGAAAACACAATGGCCAAAAATCAAATCCAAAACAGTTTCAATTGAATTCTTAAAACAAAAAACCGCATCACTTGTGTGACACGGTCTTTCAAATATTATAATTATCTCAATACTTTCACATTTGGACTTTGGATATTGAGATTTTGAATTTCACTTCCTAGAACTCAGCATTTTTAGGTGTTCTTGGGAAAGGAATTACGTCACGGATGTTACCCATACCAGTAACAAACAACATCATTCTTTCGAAACCAAGCCCAAAACCTGCGTGAGTTGCAGATCCAAAACGACGAGTATCTAAATACCAATCCATTTCTTCTGCTGGAACATCCATTTCCTTCATTCTTGTTGTTAGCTTGTCCAAATCTTCCTCACGTTGCGATCCACCAACAATTTCACCAATTCCAGGGAACAAGATATCCATGGCAGCAACTGTTTTTCCATCCTCGTTCTGTTTCATATAAAATGCCTTGATATCTTTAGGATAATCGATCAGGATAACAGGTTTTTGGAATTTTTTCTCAACCAAATATCTTTCGTGCTCCGATTGTAAATCAGCTCCCCAACCTTCAATCAAGTACTGGAATTTTTTCTTCTTGTTTGGTTTAGAGTTACGAAGAATATCGATGGCCTCGGTATAGGTCAAACGCACAAAGTCGTTCTCCAATACAAATTTTAATTTCTCGATCAACTCCATCTGACGATCTTCTGCTTTTAAGCCTTTTTCTTCTTCTTGCAGGCGTTTGCTCAAGAATTGCAGATCTTCTATACAATTTTCCAGAGCATATTTAATCATATACTTCAAAAACTCCTCAGCCAAATCCATGTTATCATTGATATCATAGAAAGCCATTTCGGGTTCAATCATCCAAAACTCTGCTAAGTGACGCGTAGTGTTCGAATTCTCGGCACGAAAAGTAGGACCAAAAGTGTAAATCTCACCCAAAGCCATTGCTCCCAGCTCACCTTCAAGCTGACCCGATACGGTTAGATTGGTTTCTTTTCCGAAGAAATCTTCTTTATAATTTATTGTTCCATCCTCGTTTAAAGGTGGATTTTTAGGATCAAGTGTTGAAACTCTAAACATTTCACCAGCACCTTCGGCATCCGATCCAGTAATTAATGGGGTGTGCATGTAGTAGAATCCTTTCTTGTTAAAGAACTCGTGCACAGCATAAGCCATTGCGTGACGAATACGAAAAACTGCACTAAATGTATTGGTACGAAAACGCAAATGCGCTTTTTCTCTTAAAAATTCCAAAGAATGTTTTTTAGGCTGTAGCGGATATTTCTCAGGATCGGCAACACCTAATACTTCAATATTTTTAGCAGCAATCTCAACCGATTGTCCACTACCTTGCGATTCGATAATTTCTCCATCAACCGAAATGGCTGCACCAGTTGTGATTTTTCTTAACAAATCCTCATTAAAATTAGGAACATCAACAACAACCTGAAGATTTTGAATAGTAGAACCATCATTTAAAGCAACGAAATTAATTTGCTTGTTTCCGCGCTTTGTTCTTACCCATCCTTTCACATTCACTGTACTGCCTGCTTCTACAGAAGCCAACAGATCTTTGATCTTAATTCTTTTCTGTTCCATTTAATTAGACTTTTTTAGCTAGCAGCACCAAGCTGTTAGCCCTCAGCTATTCTCAAACAAGAATAACACATTGTAAATATTTCTATTTGCGATCGATATTGCATCAAAAATCACTTTGCGCAAAATCGAACTACAAAAATATAAAAATTGCTTGCATTACTGTTTACTCAATGCTAATTAATTGAAAAAAAGACGGAATAGCTTTATTGTGGAAATGCTTAGTGCATGTTATCATTTCTATTCCTTTTACAAGAGATAATTTGAACTATATACCGTAGTTTTAAATGAAACCAAAGCACAATTAAAACAAAACCTGCTTTATTTCTTATAATTTTATCATGGTCATAATTTATTTTTACCATAATCATTATAACTTTTAACCATGATAAAAATTTAATAACTTAGGGTAGTTTTAATTAAAACCTAAGGTTGTTCAAAAATAAAAATACTGTATGAGTGTTGAATACAAAGTGGTAAAGATAGTTCCTCCTAGTAAAAAGGAAGAAGATTGTAAACCTTATTATCCTAGAATTACAAAAAGAGATAAAATGGATTTAAGAGGTTTGGCTGAGGACATATCCCAAATGTCAACCTTTAGTACCATTGATGTAATCGGAGTTTTGGAAGCATTCACCAGCTTAATTCCCTATTACTTAAAGAATAATTATTCAGTAGAATTAGGCGATTTGGGTACATTCTCGTTGCATATCAATGCTGAAGGATCGGAATCTCCTGAAAAGGTTAGCCGCCATAATGTAAAAGGTGTAAATATGGCATTCAGGCCAAGTCCAAGGGTGAAGAAAGACTTGCAAGATATTAGGTTTAAGAAGGCATCTAGTAAAAAATAAAGTAAGGTTCTTTTTAATTAATAACTATTTTTTTCAAGATTTACTCTATTTCCGAAAACGATTGATTTAATGACATTTAGATATGCACATATAAAAATTGCCAATGCGTAGTTTATGATTTTTTAACAAGATTATTAACTTTAGCGCTTGCATCAATCAAAGTAAATCAATGATTCAAAATAAGTTAGTCAACTGCTTGCAAGAAGCGATTCAAAAAAACCGGGATTTTCCGGCATTCACAAACTACCAAAAAGACACAGTAACATATGCAGATGTAGCCCAACGCATTCATTGGATACACATTCTTTTTAAAGAGCTGGGAATTAAAAAAGGAGACAAAGTTGCCGTTATCGGTCGCAATCTAAATAATTGGGCCATCACTTATCTAGGAACAATTAGTTATGGAGCTATTATCGTTCCAATTTTACCAGATTTTAACTCTAGCGATATTCATCATATCGCAACTCATTCCGATTCGAAACTGCTATTTGCTACAGAAAATATCTTCAACAAGATTGACGATAGCAAGATGAAACAACTGAAAGGGATTCTTTCTTTGGGTGATTATGAGATCCTTTGCTCTTCTGATGAAAAATTGGAGAAAGCCCATAAGCTTGCGAATGATAAAGCAGCAAAAAATCCTGTTGATATAGACAAGTTAAACTATGCCGATCCAAAAGAGGATGATATCGCCGTACTATCCTACACATCGGGAACTTCGGGCTTTTCGAAAGGTGTAATGCTTACTTACCGTTGCTTGCATTCCAACGTACAAATAGGATTTGATTACATCGACTTTAAACCACAGGATAAAGTGGTTTCGTTTTTGCCATTGGCTCACGTTTTTGGATGTTTGTTCGAATTCCTAACCGAGTTCTGTATTGGTTGTCATGTTACTTTTTTATCAAGAGTTCCTACTCCGCAAATCATTACCAAAGCTTTTCAGGATGTAAAACCCCGATTGATTTGTCTGGTTCCTTTAATTATGGAAAAGATTTATAAAAAGAGGATTTTGCCTGTGCTCGAAAGCCGCAGAGTTAAATTGATGCTAAAGATTCCTTTGTTGGAGAAAAAAATCTATAAAAAGATAAGGAACTCATTAATTGAAACTTTTGGAGGTAATTTTATAGAGGTAATTATTGGCGGGGCTGCTTTAAACAAAGAGGTTGAAGATTTCCTAAAGAAAATTGAATTCCCGTTTACTGTAGGTTATGGCATGACCGAGTGTGGCCCCCTGATTAGTTATAGCCCTACCAAACAATTTCGTTCTCACTCGTGCGGTAAAGTGGTAGATCGCATGCAGGTACGAATCGACTCCGAAGATCAGTACAGTGTTGTGGGAGAAATACAAGTGAAGGGCGATAATGTAATGACTGGCTATTACAAAAATTCTGAAGCTACTGCCGAAGCGATGACCGAAGATGGCTGGTTACGAACAGGCGACCTGGGAATTATTGATACCGATGATGTGATTTACATTCGTGGCAGATGCAAGAATATGCTCTTGGGGCCATCGGGTCAAAACATATATCCCGAAGAAATTGAAGCAGCATTAAATAACATGCCTTTTGTTCAGGAGTCGATTGTAACCGATGATAAAGATCACAAACTAATTGCTTTGATTTACCCTGATTACGAAGCCTGTGATGCCGAAGGTTTAAACAAAGATGAAATTCAGCAAGCCTTGGATAAGGACAAGCAGATCATCAATAAAACAATGCCTGCTTACATGCAGATTTCAAGAATCATCCTCTTTCCCGAAGAGTTTAAGAAAACACCGAAACGAAATATTAAAAGATATTTGTATACAAATTTGTATCGCGAATAATAAAGAATTAATAATGAAAGAGATACTTCGGTGTCTCTTTTTTTAGATCCCCTGAAACAAGTTATTTTTTATTATCAGATCGTATACCGGTGTTAATTCCTAAATAACGTGAGTTCGACGTAAAATTCTATCCACAGAAAGTTATATTTGCGATAGATTTGCATTAAAAATTTGGAAAGAATAGCGGGCTATTTTGAGGAATTTTTAATGTGAAGATGTCGTAAAGAGAACTTTCCATTATGTGTTTGCCTGCTTTAGGTATAAATTTCCTCAAATCTTCTTGAAATATCCCGATATTCCTTCGAAAATTTCTACTCAAAATCAGATCAAACTGTGAACGAATTTTACCTCGAACTCACGTTAAATAGTCCACGTTGTAACCTGGTTCTGTGATTTAATTTAAAAACCAAATCAACAATAGGGCTTAAGAAAACTTGTGTTTGCGAATCATTATCCAGATAATACGCCTTGTAGCCTGCCGAAATGGAAAACCTACTGTCTCGATGCCAATGAATCTTTCCCTGACTCTCGAATGCATACTCGCCATCAAAATTGATATTGTAATAGTCAGCAGAAAGAGAAAAATTAAAATTCCTGTATACATTTCCAGCCAACTCCAAACCAGCAAAATATAGTTTCTGATCATCGTAAAATGATGCCGAGCGTTGATATAAGAAATAATAATCGAGTTTCGGAAAATTGTCATCTCCCATCTTTAAAGAAAAATCGAAACCAATGCGTGCCGTTAGTATTAAATCGGGTATGCGAATAAAGCAATCTTCGGGTTGGGGGTTAAGCATTCGGCTCAAAATTAGTTCGTTTCGAAACGTGAATAGATGCGGGATATTTGCAGATTTGGGAATTTGATCCTTAAAACCGGAACTTTTTGCCCATTTTAATCCTAAACTTGGATAATAGAAGGAGTGTTGACTTGATAATAATGTATTTTTCCCAAGCCATTGATGCTTAAATCCGATATTAGGCGCAAATGGAAAAAGTAACAATTCTGAGTTCAATTCGGTTTTAGGGTAATTCCCATATCTACTCTTTGCCAAAGCACTTAGATGCAATTCTCCCATAGGAACTACTTTAGCACCCCTATCCGTCCATGAAGCATAATAATCAACTCTTTTTCCAGGAACCGGCGATTGAGCTTTCGACACAAATACACAGAAAAAAGATATTACCAACAAATAAAATAGCTTCTTCATTACTTTCAATTTTAACCCACAATTTGCATTAGCATATCAATTATAGAAGGTCTTATCTATAAATCCAATTCAAATAATAAGCGTAAAAAATCGGGTTTTATTATAAGGCGAAAAAAAAAATCACCAAATTCTATCGCCCTTTTAAAAATACCATTTACCGATAAAATTGAATTAATTACCTAATTATTAGATACACAGTCTGATTTTGGTTCTATTTTTGGATTGTTAATGTATACAATTTCAATGAATTATGGTGTTAACATGAATTATCTAAAATCTCAGGAAACTTTAAGAACTTTTATAGTTTCCCAAGTATAGTGTGGTTATATTTGGAACATGAAAAATCAGAAAACAGATATTATAGAAGTTTGTTGGGAACTTTTCTTCCAGTTTGGAATAAAGAGTGTTACCATGGATGATATTGCATGCAAACTTGGAATTTCTAAAAAAACCATTTATCAGCACTTTAATAATAAGAACGATTTGGTTGAACAAGCTTTGGAATGGCAAATTAACCATCCTAGTTTTTCATTTCAATCAATGGAAGTTAGTCATCTAAATGCCATTGATCAATACATAGCATTTTACAAGTTCGTGATATCACAAATAGAGAATTCTTGTGATTCTATGATGTACGATTTACGCAAATACTATCCCAGGATTTGGAATAAATTTCACCTTACTACACTTGCAAAGTTTCAGAAGGAATTATTTCTGAATTTGAAGAAAGGGACTGAAGAAGGCTTGTTTAGGCCAGAAATGAATATTGAATGGATCAGCAAGACCATTGCTCGTTTTTATATGAATATGGCTGAATCGGATAGTATAATTATTGAAAAAGATGATATGGCGAATATTGACTATCACAAAGAACTGGTGTTATACCATTTACATGGCATATGCACAAGCAATGGAATAGAATACGTTAAAAACAACTTTAAATAGATCAGAAATAATGAAGAACATCCTACTAACATTCGTGATGATTTTCTCGATTTTCAGCTTACCCACAAAAGCACAAACCGAAAATCCTGAAAGTTTCACATTAGCCGAAGCTCAGCAATATGCTTTGGAAAATTCATATTCGGTAAAGGGGACTGATTATGATTTAAAAGTGGCAAAGAAAAGAGTTTGGGAAACCATTGCTGATGGTTTACCGCAAGTAGATTTCGCAATGGATTATAACAATAATTTAGATGTTGCTGTATCCTTACTTCCAGCAGAATTTTTTGGTGGCGAACCTGGAACTTATACTCCAATTAAGTTTGGACAGCAATATGCCAGTTCTGCTTCGCTTAGTGTTAGTCAGAAAATTTTCGATGGTTCTTATATTGTAGGAACAATGGCCGCCCGAGTTTTTGTTCAGTTATCGAAAGACCAAAAAGAAAAGACAGAAATCGAAATTAAAGATGTTGTAGCGCAGGCGTACTATACTGTTTTGGTTGCCAGAGACAACTATAAAACCATTAAAGAGAATTTAGCCATCAACCAGAAATTACTAACTGAAACAGAAGCCTATTGGGAAAATGGTTTTCGAGAAGAATTGGATGTTGATCAGATTCGTTTAAATCTTAATGCTAGCAAAACCCAATTGTCTGATGCCAAAAGGGCAATATCCACTTCGCTCACTCTATTAAAGTATAGTATGGGAATGGACATTGATGAAAATATTGAATTAAGTAACGAGCTAAAAAATCTGGTAGATCCTATTCGATCAGCAACTCCTGAACTTAGAGGTTACGATGCTTCTGCACATATTGACTACCGAATATTAGAAACTCAGTTAAAAGCTCAGGATTTGATCATTAAAAATGAACAAGCTCAATATTTACCAAATATTTCTGCTTTTTATAGATATGGCAAAAATACAAGTACTGATTTTAGAAATGTATTTAAATCTGATGTACCGTGGTTCAAATCCTCGGTAATTGGTTTACAATTAAATATGCCAATTTTCTCGGCAGGCAAAAGAAGATCAAAAATTAAGCAAGAGCGCATTAATTACATGAGTATCCAAAATGATATGGCAATGACAGAACAAAATCTGAAAAGAGAATTAAGCGTATCATTTTCGAACTTAATGAATGCTCAGGAAACCTATGAAAATAACCTGGAGGCGGTAAAAATTGCAAAAAGAATATACGATAGAACCATTATTAAATTCAATGAGGGTATTTCCACAAGCACTGAATTATCTGAGAATGAACAACAGTATTTAACTGCTCATTCAAACTATATCAATTCTACATTATCCCTATTGAATTCTAAAATTGCTTTCGATAAAGCTCTTGGTAAATTATAATTACAAACATCCTACAAAAAATACAAACAGATGAAAAAGATATTAATTACAGCAATTATTCCATTGCTATTTGCTTGTTCTGCCAAAGATGCTGATAAGGATTTAAGCAAGGAAGATCAGTTAAAAAAATACAAGTCGGAACTTGCCATTTTAAAGAAAAAAATCTCAGAATTAGAGAAAGAGATTAAGAAAGAAAGTAATACTGAGGAAGCGGTTAATGTAGCGGTTACTACGCTCACAAATTCAAAATTTGAACACTTTATTCAACTTACAGGTAATGTTGAAGCGGATAAGAATATCACCATTAAACCTGAGGCGAATGGAAACATTATTTCCATTAATGTGACCGAAGGGCAAAGAGTGAAAAAAGGAGATGTTTTAGGAAAGTTAAATACCGAACAAATTGAAAGAAATATAGATGAAGCAAAAACGAATTTGGCATTGTCTGCAACAGTTTACGAACGTCAGAAAAGATTATGGGATCAAAAAATAGGCTCTGAAATTGAGTTTCTAACTGCTAAGGCTAATAAAGAATCGTTAGAAAGACAAATTGAAGCTTTGGAAGCTCAAAAGGATATGGCAATTATTACTGCTCCATTTAATGGTATCATCGACGAAATTTATCTGAAAAAAGGTGAATTGGCTGGACCAACGGAAGCATTCGCGCAGTTGGTAAATATCGATCAGGTTTATGTTGAAGCCGATGTTGCCGAATCGTACCTTAACTATATTAAGGCTGGTGAAACTGCAGAACTTGAATTTCCTGCCATTGGTTTTACTGCAAAAGCACCAATTTATCGCACCTCAAATATTATCGATCCAAGTAACAGAAGTTTTAAAGTTCGAATCAATTTGAATAATCCTAGTCATAAAATCAAGCCAAACTTAATCTCTGTTCTTAAAATTAAAGATTACGAAATTGATGATGTAATCGTGGTTCCATCCATAATCGTGAAGAAAGATTTTGAAGGTAGCTACTTATATGTTGCTAAAAAAGAAGCTAATCATTTGATTGCAAAAAAAACGTACATCCAAATTTCCAAAACGTACAACAATCTTTCTCTGATCGAGTCGGGCGTTCAAATGGGCGATAAAATTATTACTGAAGGTTATTCTCAAGTTGTGAATGGAACACTAATTAGCACTAAGTAATTCGAAGAAAATGGACAATATAAAAGATCATACTTCTGCCGAAAAAATTCAGCGGGAGTTTAAACCAACATTTGGTGCCTTAAAGAATAAGAACTCGATTTTTATTCTAACATTCATCCTTATTCTGTTCGGATGGTTTTCGTACCAAAGTATGCCAAGAGAATATTTTCCGGAGGTAGTTATACCCAATATCATGATATCAACACCTTATCCGGGCAACTCTCCTATTGATATTGAAAACCTTGTGACAAGACCCATAGAGAAGGAATTAAAGTCGCTAAAAGGGGTTAAAAAATTAAGTTCTGCTTCGTATGAAGATATGAGTTTAATTGTTGTAGAATTTAATACAGATGTTCCTATAAAGCAAGCCCTGCAAGACACCAAAGATAAGGTTGACAAATCTTTAAGCGAATTGCCTGATGATTTGGATACTGATCCTATTGTTGAAGATGTTGATTTTGCAGATTTCCCAATCCTAAATGTGAATCTTTCGGGTGATTTTGGATTGGAAGACTTAAAAGAGTTTGCAGAAGATTTACAAGACAAATTCGAGTCTCTTTCCGAGGTTTCGGAAGCCGATATTAAAGGTATTGACGAAAGAGAGATTAAGATTAATGCTGATTTGCATAAGATGGAAGCAAATGGTGTTAGTTTCCATGATATTGAATTGGCCATTGGCGATGAGAATGTAACTGTTAGTGCCGGTACTTTAATTACTGATAATACTCGAAGAAGCATTCGTACAAGTGCCGATTATACCAGCATGACGCAAATTGAAAACACTATTGTAAAAGTTTCAAATGGTAGAGTTGTTTACTTAAAAGATGTTGCAGAAGTTGAAGATGGTTACGAAGAGTTGTCCTCCATTTCGAGATTAAATAATCAGCCAGTGGTTTCCTTATCAATAACTAAAAAATCTGGTGAAAACCTATTGGCTGCTACCGACGCGATCTATAAAATTATTGACGAAGAGAAAGAAAATGGTACGCTTCCCAGTGGATTAGTGGTTACGGTTACCGACGATACTTCGGAGGATGTACGTGGCCAAGTTACCGATTTAGAAAACTCAATTATAATGGGAATGCTACTGGTAATTATTGTACTATATCTTTTCATGGGTCTAAGAAATGCCTTATTCTCAGGTTTAGCCATTCCCATGTCGATGCTGATTTCAATGATCATTCTAAACCAAATTGGTTATACCGTAAATCAGATGGTACTATTTTCTTTGATTTTGGCCCTTGGTATGCTTGTGGATAATGCGATTGTTGTGGTGGAAAATGTTTATCGATTGCACGAAGAAGGTTTATCGAAACTTGAAGCAACAAAGAAAGGGGTAAGTGAAATTGCAGGTCCCATTATATCGTCAACGGCAACAACATTGGCTGCCTTCTTCCCTTTGTTGCTATGGGGAGGAATCATGGGCGAGTTTATGAAATATCTACCAATTACCCTGATTATAGTATTGGCTTCATCGCTATTTGTAGCATTAATTCTAAACCCTGTATTTACCGCAACATTTGTAAA
Source organism: Marinifilum sp. (assembly GCF_965230805.1). Taxonomy (NCBI): domain Bacteria; kingdom Pseudomonadati; phylum Bacteroidota; class Bacteroidia; order Marinilabiliales; family Marinifilaceae; genus Marinifilum; species Marinifilum sp. The sequence goes on from NZ_OZ246019.1 coordinate 2,044,472, forward strand.
GCTTGATGATGTAAACAAAAAAATGAACAAGCAAAAGTTCATTCTTATCGGTTCTGCCTTTATAGTAGCTTCTATGCCTTTCTACCTCATGAAAATATTTGGGGTGTTGGAATCTTTTATATTGGCAAATCTACTGATGTTGATAGGTGTGATGGTGCTATTTAATTTGGCAGCACTAAAGCCATTTGCACGTTGGTTTCAAACAAAATTGTTGGTGATTCTAGAAAACCGCTACGAGAAAACATTACGTTTTGCTTTGAAAGGAATCCGGCCATTTCTATTCTTTGCCGGGACTTTCGTTTTGATGATTGTTTCAATTTCATTCTATTTTAGTACAAAACCTCTTTTTGTTTTCTTCCCTGACAACGAGCCAAAATCAATTTACGTAACCATGGAATTGCCATTGGGTACAGATATTCATAAAACCAACGAATTGACAAAGAGGGTTGAACTTATTGTGAATAAAACCATGGAACCATATGAGGATATCATTCGTTCCAAATCAACAAATGTTGGTTCAGGTAAAGGAGCAATGTTCGAGGCTGACCGCGCTCCAAATAAATCATTAACAACCATCTCATTTGTTGAGTTTAAAGAGCGAAATGGAATAAGCACTTCGGAAATTATGAAGGAATTAACTGTAAACTTCGATGGGTTTATAGGAGCAAAAATATTTGTTGAAAAAGACGACTCGGGACCACCAGTAGGATATCCAATCAACATCGAAGTTTCAGGTGATGATTTCGAAACATTATTAATTCAAGCGAATAGAGTTAAACAACTGCTCGATGATGATAGAATTCCGGGTGTTGAAGAATTAAAACTAGATTTGGATCAGGGAAAACCTGAAATGCTAATAAATATAGATCGTGATAAAGTTCGACGTTTTGGATTATCCACAAATCAAGTAGCCAGGGCATTACGTAACTCTCTTTACGGATTAGAAGTATCCAAATTTAAAGATGGAGAAGACGAATACGACATCATGCTTCGCTTAAATGACAAATACCGCTATGATGTTCCAGCACTAATGAATCAGAAAATAAGTGTATTGAGTCCGATCAGCAATAAAATGGTACAAGTTCCTATTTCGGCACTTGCAACTTATTCTTACGGATCAACATACGAAAGAATTAATCGTATCGAAAATACTCGTGTTGTAACCATTTATTCTAATGTAAAAGAAGGATTTAATGCAAATATCATTAACACAAGAATAAGGGAGTTATTGGCAGACTTTTCAATGCCAAAAGCTTACTCATACAAATTAACTGGTGAACAAGAAGAGCAAGAAGAGACTCAAGCTTTCTTAGCACAAGCTTTAATGATTGCTTTGGCTTTAATAAGTCTGATTTTAGTATCTCAGTTTAATTCGGCTATCAAGCCCTTAATTATAATGATTACAGTACTTTTTAGTACAATTGGTGTATTTATTGGTTTAGGGATCTTTCAAATGCCATTTGTAATTCTAATGACAGGTATAGGTATTATATCTCTTGCAGGAATTGTGGTAAACAATGGTATTGTATTAGTAGATTACATTGATCTTTTGAGAAAAAGAAAGATTAAAAATACTAATATGAAAGGAAGAAAATACCTGAGTCCGACTGAAGAAATTGAATGTATTACAGAGGCTGGTAAAACACGTTTGCGTCCTGTATTACTTACAGCCATAACAACAGTATTAGGTTTACTTCCGCTGGCAGTTGGTATGAACTTTAATTTCTTCTCTTTGTTGCGCGAATTCAATCCACATCTTTCATTCGGCAGTGATAGTACTTCTTTCTGGGGTCCCATGTCATGGACAGTAATTTTTGGATTATCAGTTGCCACATTTTTAACTTTGGTAATCGCTCCTGTGATGTTTCGATTATCCACACAAGTAGAACATAAGCTATACGACATTTTTTCAAAGAAATAATGGTATGCATATCATGAAAATATAGCCGATCAAAAGTCGGCTTTTTTCATGTCCTAAGGTGTGAACTTTTAAAACAAACCATTATATCTACATTACACTAAACAGTATGTCAATGCGAAAAAAATATTAGGCAAATATCAATTGCTTTTATTATCTTGATATTAGCATAAACTATAAGCGATAACTTATTGATTTAACAAATTTTAGACAATTATTTATTAAAAATTAAAATCAAATTTTCATCATTAATTAAGGCTTGTTTATCCAGAAAATATGCAGATAAATAAAATCACTTTAATTGATTTTGGGGAAAAACATAATAAGTCGTAAATTTTTTTGAAATGAGTTTGTTGTTTCCAATCAACCAAATTAATCATATTCACTAAACCTCTAAACATGGAAATCGTCTCGGTAATATTGCAAATTTTAATTTTATCAGCACTTGCTTTTATCATTTCATTCCTGATTCAGGAAAAAAGAAATGCTGCACATTCGATGTCGGATAAAGCAGAACAGGAAACAGAAGTAAAAGAATCAACCACAAGTTTACTTGTTTCCTCGGATGAGAAGAGAGAAGAATTTCTTCGAATCAATGCTTTTTTCATGAAAATTTTATGCGAGAAAAAAAGCAAAAGTAATTTTAAAAGACTTCAAAAAGAATTTTTGGAGTTGGGAACGCGATTGTACTATTTAGCTTCTGAACTAACCATTCGAAAGTTCTTAGAATTTAAATCTTTAAGTTCTTTTGTAGAAGGAACAGTACACGAGCATAAAATTGCTTTATTGTGGTTTGCCGAGTTTAATGTTTTGCTACGTAAAGATTTGGGATTGGAAACCTCCCCTGAACAGATCAAGGATTATCTAAACATCATTCTAACTTACTGGGATGAAGATGAAATGGAAAAACAAGAGTTGGATGATTTAAAAGACCAATTGGCCGATTCCATTGATAATTATTTTAGTGTATTCAATGTGGGAACATCGTTAAACTAAAAAAGAGGCCGTCTTAAAAGTAGATTTATGTGTTGGTGAGTTGAGTATTTGAAAAACCTTACAGATACCTACCCGAATACAAAATCCTTTTGAGACAGCCTCTTTTTTTATTGTCTGTTTTTTTGGTAACATCTTATCCAGTCTATTTCCATGCCTGCTTGTAAATTGCCCATTGGCTTTTTAACGGCTACACTAAAATTCAGGTACATAGCATCCTGAGGTACACCTGTTGTTTGTCTTTTTACAGGAACATCATTGATCTTCCAAACCAATTCACCTGCACTCCAGTCCAAAGTATAAATAAAGTATCCTTTGCTTAAATCAATTCCTTTCACAGTAAACTCATTTCTCTGTGGATCTGTCTCACTTCCCCAAAAGTTAGCATTCATGATTTTGCCACCATTAAAGGTTTTAAATATATCTATATGAGGAAGACTCTTATCCGCTACCATCCAGAATGCGTTTTGCACCTGCGAAGGGTTATTAACTTTTATTTTGGCCTCGAAACGCCCATATTTTTGTCGGAACGAATTTCCTGTATTAATAATTGCAGAAGTGTAATCGAATTTTTTAGGCACAAATCCTAGCTTAGGGTTCCAGATCAAACCTTCTTTCTTCTCTGTTTTGGCAATTAAACTAGCCGAAGATCCTGAAAATATTAAATTATCTCCATCGGTATAAGTGTGGAGATCGGTTTCAAGACTGTAAGACCGATCCAATAATTTATCTCCCCAAAAATAGCGTGTAATCCATTTATTTATGTTTAGACTTCCTGAATCAAATTCTTCAGAGAAAGTAAGCTTCCATAGCTTGACCTCTGCAAAAGGATTTTTATTCTTGAGCTTAAAATATTTTACAAACTGACCTGAAGATTTGAGTTTTACATACTCCTGATGCTTTTTAAAATCATCCGTCTTCTCGAATCGTTTTTTATCCAACAGGAAAGCTTTCTCATCTTTAAACTCTTGCGAACTTATCCTTTCCTCCAATTTGTAGTAACTTTTGAGTTCGGCAGATGTATCCAGCTCTTTATAAATTTTAAATGCTTTTGATCTTTGAAACTTAAAATATTCCCTAAGTCGAGAAGAAGATTTTAATGTTTTGTATTCAGCAATCTCCTCTGCATTTTTCTTTTTATGAAGCTTAGCTGATTTCTTAAGATGATCCAACTCCTTGAAACGAGTCAAATCGTCCGATGCTTCAACCAGTTCATAGGTTGATAATTCGGATGAGTCCTTCAAGCGAAAGTAGGTTTTAAACCTTCGTGATCTCTGATATTTTTTAAAAAGCTTTTCTGATTGGTAGAGTTCACTCCTCTTGAAAGATTTTCCTTCAATCATTTTCTTATTATTCCTGAAATCATCAGACAGCACAAATAATTCAAGTTGACTAAACCGCTTTAACTCTTCGGATCTAGAAAACTCTTCGAACTCTTCAAAATCGCTTCTTAGTTCATCTCTTTTTTTCTCAATCGCAACTGTATTTGATGCTTTGCGAAGTTTTAATGTTAGAAAAAAGCCCATATTTTCAATTCTTTAGGATAAAATAAATGCCAAATTTATACAATATGCATAAATAACCATAAACCGAATTAGCGTAGATACAAAATATGCTACTGCTTGACAAACTGATAAGTAATTGTCCCTTTTTGTATTTCAGAGCTTGATTTGCTTGTGTTGAATCTTGATCGATTACTTGCATCAAGGGCCGCATCAAACAAACAATCATCAATGATACTGCATTGCTCTTCAATCACTTTTGACTCAACAACTCTTCCAATTTGATTTACCCCAATTCTAACAACGATCTTGCCTTGTCCTTCGCACTTAAAAACCGGAATTGGTAAATAAGTCTTATGGCGTCCTTCCAAACTATAATAAACACTACTAGGTCCACAATACTCAATACTTTGAAGAGAATCCAGAACTTCTTGCTTTTCTCTTTCTTCTACAAGGCTTAAACTATCCTTCTTAAATTCTTTCAATCCATTCTTGCCAACAAACATATTGTCAGATCCATATACATCCAAACTCTTCTTTATCTCATCAATCATATCCTCCACCTTTTTCTTTGGATCGGCATTTGATTTTTTAACGTTTTGGTTTACGGCTATCGATCGTAGAAGTTTGTCAACCGTTTCGCTTATTTCGGAATTTTTTTTATCTAGTTCTTTTTTAATCTTTTTGTGTTTTTCTTCCAGGATCTGTTCGGCAACTTCCGGTGGAATATCAATAAATATTTCTGATTCCAGAAACAAGTTCCTTGTACGCAATTTACTGGAAAAAAGAAGAATTAATAATATCATGTGAAAACCCATGGTTCCCATCACACCATACTTATTTTTCTTTAAGAATCCATTGAATTCGGATAGCAGATGAAAAGCAAATGTTCTGATTTGCTTGACAACTAGTTTCCCTTTATCCGAAAATAACTTCATTTGTTTAGATTTTTATCCATTTGCCAGATGGAAGGTGCAAGATTAAAATAATCATTACCGTGTATGTATAATAACCATTTTAATTATGCTCGTTTCATAATTTCTATCGTCAATACATAAAGATTCCGCAATATTAGCGAATCTTATTCAAAAGTATACCAGTTTTATGATGAAATGAGTCTTAACTTATCTTGAGAATCTTGAATTTAATAAACAAAAAATAATGGCATAGTACTGGTTAAGGCTATATTTTTCAAGGGATAAACAAAAGGACCAAAGAATAAGATTGAACTCAAACTAATACTGGTAAGGCAGACATTCCTTAAAAATAAATATAAAAAGAGAGCCGCTTAATAAAAATTAAGCGACTCTCTAGAGAACTTCTATTATCTGAATTTACTAAAACTTCCGTTCTTTGATAAGCTTTCCTTTAGCATCCCAAATATACCAATTTCCGACTTTTTTTCCTTCGGAGTACTCCATTTCATAACGTTTTACTCCATTGTCGTCCCAAATGTACCATTTACCATGCTTCTTATTCTTCTTATAATTAGCTTCGGCTATTTTTACCGATTTGTCATTCCAAGTGATCCAGGTACCATCCATTAAACCTTTCACATAAGAGCGAATTTCCTGAACCTTATCATTTTCAAAGTAAAGAGTAATCTTTCCATTCCTCTTTCCTTCTTCGATATTCATTTCAATTCTTTTTACACCACTCTCATAAAATTCTGTATATGTTCCCGTGTAAAGGTCTCCATTATCTGTGTAATATAATCCCTCAACTTCCTCAATCACTTGTGAAAAAGAGTGATTCGCAACCAGACAAAATAATATGCCCAAGATTACTCCAAGCTTCTTAATCATGTACTCTAAATTAGTGCTTTTTTAGTACTAAGCGGATCACATTATTTTTTCCGCTAACGTTCACCTCTTTTAATTTATTATCTGTATACGAAATGTAGCTTGACAATACATTGTATTTTCCAGGTACTACATTTTCGATTTTAAAATTACCATCGAAATCCGTATAAACCGTTTCCTTAGATCCTTCGAAACGGATAGCAACACCAACCAAAGCTTCACCAGTTTCATTATCTAATACAATTCCAGATAAGCTTGTTGTTTCAATATTTGCTAATTCTTCAGCCTTAACTTCTTTGTCACCCTCAGGTGTAACTAAATTCACCGCTTGAATTCCAAATCCAAGTGTCATTAGTGCGATAAAAATGAAAACAAATTTTTTCATTGCTTTAAATTTTTTTGTCTTAGTAATAATTTCAGTTTGTTGTTTAAAAAGTATCTACCAATAACTATTAATCTTTTTTATCTTTAGATACTATTAATTGCAAGCGCCTTTTCACTGCAATTACATCACAAAAGTAAGGTGATAATTTTTTCTTTATATTAGAAGAAGCTTATCTAAACCTTAATTGTGAGTTAATTTAATATTGAGAAATTATTACAAGTAATGACCACAAACTTAAAACGCAATATATCAAGCTTATGCTACGATTTTATCAACTTGTTTTACCCAAATATCTGTCAGGCCTGTGGCAATGTTTTGTATAAAAACGAAACTGCCATCTGTAGTAAATGCTTACATCAGATTCCAAAAACAGATTTTCATTTACAAAAAAACAACCCCGTTTCCGTTCTATTTTGGGGCAGAGTTAAAATAGAATATGCTACCTCCTATTTTACCTTTGCCAAAGGTAGTAAATTTCAGAAATTAATACACAAATTAAAATATTATTCTGGCACAGATATCGGAATCGAACTTGGCAAGTTACTTGCCTATACCATTAAAACATCCGATTTCTATACGGATATAGACCTTATCATTCCAGTTCCACTTCATCCAAAAAAGAGAAAAATTCGAGGCTATAATCAAGCTGAGGTAATAGTAGATGGAATGAAAGAAATTCTGGAAATAGAATCCGACTATATTAATTTATACCGTTCTGTTCACACTCAATCCCAAACCAGAAAATCAAAACTCGAACGTTGGGAAAATGTAGATCAAATTTTTAAGCTACACAATCCCGAACAATTGATAGACAAACATGTACTATTGGTTGATGATGTTGTTACCACCGGCTCAACTCTAGAAGCTTGTGCCCAAGCGATATTAGATGTTGAAGGTAGCAAAGTGAGTATTGCTACCTTGGCTTATGCATGAAGTCATCTGTTTACAGCCATGCACAAAACCTGCACGGAACTTCTTAATGAACTCAGAAGATCTAGTTGGCAGCATCAACAAATTTATAACCCACACCTTTTACGGTTTGGATATATTCATCACCTATCTTTTCGCGCAATTTTCTAATGTGCACATCAATAGTTCTATCCCCAACAATAATTTTTTCTCCCCAAATAGAAGAATAAATTTCATCTCGGGTAAAAACCTTTTGCGGACGAGAAACCAACAAAATTAAAAGTTCAAATTCTTTTCGAGGAAGCGAAAATTCCTTGCCGTCTTGAATAATTAGATAGCGCTCTCTGTCGATTGAAATGTTTCCAATGGTGATTAGTCCGTTGTTTGCATTTTTTCCCTCCTCTAGCACTCGACCCGATCTTTTCAATAAGGCCTTTACTCTACTGATAAAAACTTTCGGTTTAATAGGTTTACTAATATAATCATCAGCACCCGCTTCGAACCCTGCAATTTGAGAATAATCTTCACCTCTTGCTGTTAAAAACGAAATCAGCACATTTGAAAATTCAGGTAATGATCTAATTTTTTCGCAGGTTTCAATGCCATCCATTTCCGGCATCATAACATCCAAAATAATTAGATGAGGATGCATTTTTTTTGCCTTTTCGATAGCTTCTTTACCATTATTTGCCGTTGATACCTGAAAGCCTTCTTTTTTTAGATTATAGCTAAGGAATTCAAGAATATCAGACTCATCGTCTACCAATAAAATTTTGTAATTACTACTTTCCATTTGGTATTGGTTGTTTAGTTTCTATTATTTTGATTTATCAAGAGAAAAAGTAAAACTAGTACCTTCGCCATAAGTACTGCTTACATTTATACTTTGATTGTGAGCATCAATTATATGTTTTACAATTGCCAGACCTAAACCCGAACCTCCCATATTTCTGGCTCTACTTTTATCCACTCGATAAAACCGTTCGAAAATACGTGGTAAATTATCAGATTCGATACCTATTCCGTCATCTCTTACTTCTATTAAAGCTTTATTATCCATACTCATAACTTCAATTGTAGTGGTACCTTTATCTTTTCCGTATTTTATCGAATTTACAATTAAATTATTTAAAACCTGAAAGATTTCTTTTTTATCTGCATATACAAATCGTGGTGCATCAGCTGTTTGCTTAAAATTTAGTTTAATTCCATTTTTATGAGCTCGAATTTCTTGCATCTCTAAAACTTCGTTAATCAGGTCTATTATATTAAACCTTTCAAACATGAGTTTTAACTCTCCTGATTCCAGCTTCGAAATAACTTCCAAATCTTTCACAATTGTAATCATCCGATTGATACTTTTCTCCGTTCTTTCGAGATAATTTCTGTTGATTGATTTATCCTCAAGACCTCCATCAAGTAGTGTCAAAATATAACCCTGGATGTTAAAAATGGGAGTTTTTAATTCGTGTGATACATTACCAATAAACTCTTTTCTAAATTTCTCCTGTTTTTTTAATTGTGCAACTAAAGAACCTCTTTTCTCGCTCCAGATTTTAACCTCTTTTTCAGCTTCCGCCAAAATATCAGTGCTTCTTACTTTATCTCCCAAATCCTTGTCGATTACCTGAGTATCATGTATGGTTTTATATAGCATTCTAACTTTCGAATATAAAAATCTATTTACCAATGCCTTACTAAGTTTATAAATAGTCCAAACCGTTAAAAATCCAAATAATATCATATAGCTTGGCTTTAAAGGAAATAATAGATACATGGTACAAAAAACCATTACTAAACTTCCCGCCAATAAACTTACAAATAGACTGACTTTTGTTGATGAAATAATTTTCATTTCTCTTTTTATCTTACCTGAACAACTATAATTCAAGATATTTCGTTCTGTCACTAGCATTGCATATTGTATTTTATAATGCGCTGCAAATATTTGAATAAAAGTATGATAATTTCCGAAAAGGAAGTTAACTTTTCGTTAACCTTATTGTAATTCAGGCTCTTAAATTTTAATTAAATCTTAATCATTATTAAATAATTCTGCATAGAAAATTGTTCACATTTAATACAAGTACTAAAATTAAGAATTCTTGAATGAAATTTTTCAAGTAAGAATTTAGCAAACTCATTCATTTTTTTGTAGAAATTCGAATAATAATAGACGGGTAAAATTTTTGTAATTGCAATGTAATTAAATCGTAGCATATATGCATTGCACATTGATAATGTGTCAATTACATTTGATATTAAATCAACTATGTATTGAGTTTTTAACGTTTTTTTTACATCTCGTTTACATTACTCACAAACTTTAACCTCCCCTTAACACATCAGGCATTTTTTGATAATTTTTATTTAAAGCCACCTTATTGTTCTACTCATATATCATTCCTAACATCGCATTGTGATTTGAAAGTAAAAATCGTATTGACTTATTAAGGAAAAACATGACAAAGCAATTATTCTTAGTTTTATTACTAACTCTTTCTTCATTCGGGTTATATGCGCAGAAGGGAAGCATTACCGGAAATGTAAAGGATGCAAAAACTGGCGAAGCCTTAATTGGTGCTTCTGTTTTTGTTGATGGAACTACTTTGGGAACAGTAACCGACTTTGATGGTAATTATACCATTCCAAATGTTACTGTAGGTACTGTAACTGTAAAATGCTCTTTCATTTCTTACGAAACATCTTCAAAAGAAAATGTTAGCGTAAGTGAAGGAACTCCGGCAGTTGTTGATTTTATAATGGGAGAATCAACCGTTGCTCTTGAAGATGTTAAAGTTGTTGCAAAAGCCAAAAGGGAATCAGAAGTTGTGCTTCTCTTGGATCAGAAAAAATCTGCTACAATTAAACAATCTATCGGGGCACAAGAATTAGCAACTCAAGGGGTCTCTGATGCAGCGGCAGCTGCAACGAAAATAACAGGGGTGAGCAAACAAAACGATACCAAGGGATTAAACGTTCGTGGTTTAGGAGATCGTTACAACACAACTACTTTAAACGGCTTACCTCTGCCATCAAACAATGCAGAATATAAAAATATCGATCTTGAACTTTTTACGACTGACATTATTGAATTCATCGATATCGAAAAAGTTCCGGGAGCACATTTGTATGGAGACTTTGCTGGTGCAAATGTAAACGTAGTTTCTAAGGTTCATAGTGGAGATCAATTCTTAAAAATTAGCCTAAAAACCGGGTACAACACCAGTTTGTCTGATGCAGATCAGTTTTACTTGGGTGATGGACCTGGACTGTTAGGATTCGATGATTTCGACTACCAAGATAATTTCGATGTTTATGACTTTGAAACAACTTGGAATCCTGAAAAGAAAACCATTTATCCTTTTACTGATATTTCAGTTTCGGCAGGTAAAACTTTTGAGTTTGAAAATTCTAAATTAAATGCATTTGCAACTGTTAGTTTCGATAATGAATACCAGTATAGTGATTTATTGCAAAGACAGGTTAATGGTAGTGATTTCTTTAGAAAAGATCTTTTGGGTGAGCAGTACAAGTACATGACTCAAACCACCGGGATGTTGAATTTAAACTACAACTGGAAATCGAATAATATTTATTTTAATTCGATGATGTTGAACACTTCCGAACAATCACTAAAAAATCTTCGAGGATTTATCTTCGATTTAGCAGAAGAAGGTGGATTTGTTAGAAGATCAGAATACGAAAGAAATACAGTTTTAGTAAACCAACTTTTAGGTGAGCATAAGTTGAATTCTAAAATGAACCTACACTGGGGGATTGCCTACAATACTGTAAACAACATTGTTCCCGACCGACGTCACAATACCATGGAAAATGGTACTGAATCAGAAAAATTCTTTGCCACCAATGACCAGGCCAATAATAACCGTTATTTCCACGATTTAAAAGAAGATGAAATTGCAGCTAACATTAGTTGGGATTATAGTTTTGGAGAAGGATTTGAAGATTCTGATTACCGTGGAAAATTAACAATTGGTTATAACGGTAAATACAAAGACAGAAGCTTTGAATCTACACAGTTCAACCATAAAATTATCACGAATCAGCTTACCGATATTAATAATGTAGATTCCTATTTTAACAATGAGAACCTAAAAGACGGTTTGTTCGATCTGAGAGTTCTATCAAGTAAATTTATTATCCTATCTACTTATGACGGAGAGCAAATAATTAATGCAGGTTTTGCTAATTTAGAGTACAACTTTAGTCCAAAATTTTTAGCATTAATAGGTGTTAGAGCTGAGAATGTATATCAGGAAATTGACTTCAACACAGTATTGGGTGAAGGAAAAGAAGATTTTACAGAATTCAAAGTATTACCAAGTTTATCATTAAAATATGAGTTAACAGAAAAGGCAAATATTCGATTTGCATCAGGTATTACATACACCTTGCCTCAGTTTAAAGAAACCGCCCCTTTTATTTTCGAAGGTATAACAGATGTGTCAATAGGTAATCCGTACCTCAAACCATCTACAAATTACAATGGAGAATTAAAGTGGGAATATTTTCCTAAGCCTAGCGAATTATTATCGGTAGCTGTTTTTGGTAAGTATATTTCAAATCCAATTAACCGATTTGTAAGAGCATCAGCAGGTAATGAGTTTACTTTTGGTAACACTGGAGATTGGGCTTATATCTATGGTTTAGAATTTGAAACCAAAAAAACAATCTGGAAAGCAACCGCAGAAAGCACTTCTAAAAAACTATATGCTTCAGCCAATTTCACTATAATGGATACAAAGCAAGAATTAGATGCTGATAAACTAAAAGAAGAATCAGAAGGAGGTTATACTGCAAACTTTAATAAAGACGAAGAAGACCTTCAGGGATCTGCTTCATTTTTAGCCAATGCAAATTTAAACTACAAATACTCGTGGAAAGATGGTGAAAACTCTATCACTTCATCATTAGTTTACCGATACGAATCAGACAGAATGTATTTAATTGGCTATTCAAGCCTTGGTAACCAAGTTGATAATGAGTTGCACAATCTGGATTTTGTACTTAAATCAAAATTCAATAAATGGGGAGTTAGCTTCTCGGCTAAAAACATTTTAGATCAAGATATCGAAAGATATCAGGAAAATGAAACTCAGGATTGGCTTGTTAAGTCATATAAAAACGGAATAAAATTCGGTTTAGGAATATCCTACACTTTTTAATTAGAAAACAATTTCATTTTATAATTTAATTTAACAAAACGATGAAAAATTTATTGTTAGCAATGTTAGCTGTATCCGTAATCACTTTCTCTAGTTGTTCGGATGATGATAATGATGATCCAAATCCAAATCCAGATCCGACTGATCAATTTGATCCTGCAGATTTTAAAGGCGAAATCAAAGATGGTGAGGAATACACCATGGATTCAAAAACAACTTACAAGTTGACAGGTGCCCTTGTGGTACAAACCGGTGGTACTTTAACAATTCCTGCAGGAACAAGAATAGAAGCTACTTCGCCATCAGCAACTGATACTGATGTACGTTATATCGCTGTTGCACAAGGTGGTAAAATTTATATCAACGGTACTGCTTCTTCTCCTGTAGTAATGACCTCTGACACAAAAGAGCCAGAAGCTTGGGGTGGTTTAGTAGTATGTGGTAGCGCTCCTACAAACAAAGCTGATGCGGGTAGTGCTGGTGCCGAAGTTTCAGGTTTGGCTTATGGTGGAAGCAACGTTAACGACAACTCTGGTGTTATAGAATATTTACGTCTTGAGTACACTGGTTACAAGTATACTAACGAAAAAGAATTTAATGGACTTTCTCTTTTCGGTGTTGGTGCTGGTACTGTTGTTGATTATGTGGTTTCATACAAAGGTGGTGATGATGGTATGGAGTTCTTCGGTGGAACAGTAAACGCTTCTCACCTTGTTTCTATCGATAGTGGTGATGATGGTATCGATTTCGCTGACGGATGGTCAGGAACTGGTGAATACTGGGTTTCTATTAACTCTGCCAAATCAGGTATCGAAGGATCAAATAACGGTGATAATGGAGCTGCTACTCCTATGACGGATGCTACTCTTAAAAACGTAACTGTATACGGAATGGGTGAAAAACCATTCTACTTGAAAGAAGGTGCTGGTAAGCAAACAATCAACAATATTGTAATTGGTGATTTAGCTGCTGAAAAAAGTCAAGCCTTCTTTTTTACTGATGATGATGATGCTGATGCTGCTGCAAGAATTAATGCAGGTGAAATCGTTATTACCAACGCAAATTTTGTTGATATGAAGACTGGTCAAACAAAAGCTGTTAACGGTTTAACTATTAGCGAAAATGTTGAAGCTTTAGGTGCTGGTAATGGAATTAACAAACCAGACTGGATGCCAGATGCATTAAATACAGTAGATGGTTCCACAACCGTTTTTGGTGATCCTGTAGTTGCTGAGGTAGCATTCGAAGGCGATATTACAACTGATATTACTTTAGACGCTAATAACAAATATAAACTAACAGGTGCTGTTGTTGTAAAAGATGGTGGTAGCTTAACGATTCCTGCAGGAACAGTTATTATTGCTACTGATGTTACAGCTGAAGATACTGATGTTCGTTACATTGCTGTTGCGCAAGGCGGTCAGATTTTTGTTAACGGTACTGCTGAAAAGCCAGTTGTTATGACTGCTGAAACTGAAGAACCAGAATCATGGGGAGGATTAGTTCTTTGTGGAAAAGCTCCAACTAATAAGGCAAATGCTGGTAGCGCAGGTGCTGAAGTTTCAGGTTTATCTTACGGTGGTGACGTTTCTAATGATGATTCAGGTAGTATTTCATATTTACGTCTTGAATACACTGGTTACAAGTATACTAATGAAAAAGAATTCAACGGTCTTTCACTTTTCGGAGTAGGTTCAGGTACTACAATCGAGTATGTTGTTTCATACAAAGGTGGTGATGACGGAATGGAGTTCTTCGGTGGAACTGTTAATGCTTCTTACCTTGTTTCTTACGAAAGTGGTGATGATGGTATCGACTTCGCTGACGGATGGTCAGGTACTGGTGAATACTGGATGTCATTAAAATCTGCTAAATCAGGTATCGAAGGTTCAAACAATGGTGATAATGGAGCTGCAACTCCTATGACTAATGCAACCTTAAAACACTTAACTGTTTTCGGTATGACTGAAAAACCATTCTACTTGAAAGAAGGTGCTGGAATGCAAACTATCGAAGATATCGTAATTGGTGGTCTTGATGACAACAAAGCACAAGCATATTTCTTCACTGATGGTGATGATACAGCTGCTGCTCAAAGAATTACTGATGGTGATATTAAAATTACCAAAGCTAAGTTCATTGAAATGGGTACCGGAAATACAGTTAAAGCTGCTTCTGGTTTAACTGTAGGTGAAGATGATAGTGCTACAGGTGCTGGAAACGGTAAAGACAAACCAAGCTGGTTATCTGATGCTTTAAATACAGCATACAACGGAACAACAATTGTGCAATAAGTTTCGCAATACATTTCTATAATATATAAAAGCAGACTCAAATGAGTCTGCTTTTTTTGTGTTTTACGCAATATATTTGCGTTGAAAGCTCATGTTTTAAGGCTAAAACATGAGCTTTCAATATAAAAAGGTGAAGTTGTAAAGTAAAAACTTCATCGTTTAACGTTTAGCAGTGAGCTTTCAATGTTAACCATTGAAGTCGCATCGTTAAAACATCCAGTTTTAATGTCAAAAGCTTAAGTTTTCATGATTTTAGCCGTTCTTTCGCAGCTATAGAACCTGATTTTTCGTTAAAAGTTGAACTTTTTATATTGAAACATGAACCACAGATATTCAAAGCTCAACTTAAAACGTTCAGCACTCACCAAATAACGTAGAAACCTAAGCTTTCAATGGTAAAACCTTAAGTTTTTATATTCAAAGCTTAGGTTTCAACGTAAAACACTCTGCAAATAATGCACACATCTTACTTAACAAGCTCCATTTTTAATTCATTCCAATAGTCTAATCCATCTTGCAGCGAACAAACATGAATCTTGTATTTTTGGTAAATGATTTTTCCTGCAGTAATGCTTCTTTCGCCATATTTACAATACAGCAAATAAGTCTTCTTGGTGCCCAGGGAATCAATAATATGGTATAATTTATCGGAAGTATCGGCTAGTATAGCACCTTCGATATGCCCTTTTTTAAAGTCTTTTCTTAAACGCACATCTATAATTACTGCTTGTGGATTTAACTTAGAAACCCGCAAAAACTGTTTCGGACTTAGTTCCTGTACTGTATCCCGTTGCGAAAATGCATACTGTTGCAACATCAGTACAAATAATAATACTAAACCAATTTTTATAAACTTCATTCTTATTCAATTCTAATTTGCAAATTACTGAAATAAACTAATCATCAATAAAGAAAAAATCAGACATGATATCATTAGAAATAAAAACCCCTTCATCATTCAAAATTAAGCAGTTTTTTTCTCTTCTAATATGCTTGCATTGAATATACTTTTCCGCCTTTATAATACAATGCCTGTATAATTGATCTCCAAATTGTTCCATTACCACATCAAGGTCAAGACCCCAATACGTTCGTAGCGATGTAAGTACCAAGTCGTTAAATCTTTCATAAAAACTTAAATCTTCTTTCTCAGAAAAAATACCACCCTCATTAACCGCTTTCATGTACTTATAATTGTGAGCAATATTCCATTCTCTTTCTTTAAAATTGTATGAATGAGCCGAGGGGCCTATTCCCAGGTATTGCCTCTGTTTCCAATAAGCAGAGTTGTGTTTTGATATGTAAGATTCTTTGCAAAAGTTGGAGATTTCGTAATGTGTAAAACCATTTTCGCGCGCCGAATCTATTAAATATTTAAACTGATTAAAACTTTCCTCCTCCTCAATCTCAATCAATTGTCCTTTTTGAAGCTTTTTTGCAAATACGGT
Organism: Marinifilum sp.; assembly: GCF_965230805.1. Lineage (NCBI taxonomy): Bacteria > Pseudomonadati > Bacteroidota > Bacteroidia > Marinilabiliales > Marinifilaceae > Marinifilum > Marinifilum sp. Next base: position 2,060,912 of record NZ_OZ246019.1, read on the forward strand.
ATTCGCATCGTACATCAAATGATAGGAAGAGATATGTTGAATTTCTAATTCATATACCAAATTGAGATTTTCTATCCATTTCGCCATACTCAAGCTAGGTACACCATAAATCTGGTCAACCGAAATGTTATTAAATCCAATATCCTGAGCTCTTTTAATGGCCTGGTAAGCTTCATTCCCTGTATGTCGGCGGTTCATCAAAATTAAATCTTCATCATGAAAAGACTGTATTCCTACGCTTAACCTATTTACCGATGATTTTTTTAATTCGCTTAAAAACTCTTGATTTAAATCATCTGGATTGGCCTCCAAAGTAATTTCGGCATCCATATCAATATTCCAATATTTCGAACATTCATCAATCAACATCTGAATATGCTCCGGATGGTATACAGATGGAGTTCCACCTCCAAAATAAATTGTAGATAAAGATTTTTGATCCAGGTATTCCTTTCTTAATTGCAATTCCTTTTTAAAACAATCAAGCATATCTAAAATCGACTGCATTGAAATACTTTTGTGAAAAGCACAGTAATGGCAAGCTTGCTTGCAGAAGGGGATATGAAAATAAATTCCAGACATATTGAATCATTTTTCTTGCAAGGTAGAAGCATTTCTTTTATTTTCAATATTTGCTAATATTTTGTATAAATAAAAACATCTAAATTGGCGCAAAGAAATGATTTTATGCAACATTTTTATACATATGAGGGTCTTTACATCGAACATTGACATTTAAAATAAAGAACCATGAAAGGATATATTAGAATAATTTCACCAATTTTGATTTTATTAATCAGCTTTGCTACTACCCTATCCACTTTTGCAGATGGTATTAAAGGCAATGGCAATGTAAAATCGGAAGAAAGAGAAGTTGGTAATTTTAAAACCATAAAAGTAAATGGTGCATTCACAATTTATTTGTCACAAGATGATGATTACAGCCTAAAAGTTGTTGCCGACGAGAATCTATTAGATATTATCACCAGTAAGATAAAGGGAGATGTTTTGTATATCGCAACCGAAAAAAGCATTTATAAATCCACCAATTTAAAGCTTTACATCGGTTTTAAACACCTTAATGAAATCAAAGCGAATGGTGCTATTTCTTTAAAATCAGAACAAGTTTTAAGATTTGATGAATTGGAAATAGAAATTAATGGTGCTTCCTCTGCAGATTTACAACTAACAGCTAATCGCTTAAGTATTGATAATAGTGGTGCTTCAACTGTAAAGCTTGCTGGTAAGTCTGAAAAACTTGATATTGACATTTCGGGCGCCGGAAGCGTAAACGCCATTGACATGAAAGCATTAAAAGGAACAATTGATATCAGTGGAGTTGGAAGCGGAAAAGTTTATGTATTAGAAGAATTAAGAGTAAGTATTTCGGGAATCGGTTCGGTAAAATACAAAGGAGATCCGAAAGTTACCAGTGATATTTCCTTCCTGGGAAGTTTAAAAAAATATTAGAAGAAGCCTCTTTTGAAATTTCTTTGAATCATGCACAAATTTCTTCTTTTCCTCATACTTTTTTATAGCCTGTAAGAGCATTAAAATCTCTTATGGTTATCCAAGATACCAGTACTACATTTCGTTCCTAATTCGCTTTGAATGGCCATATATTTATAATGCTTTATTCTCATCACCCCTCTTCGAACTTTCTCAGTTAAAACATTCCATAGCTTATAAAAAATAAATATTGCATCTATAAAATAATACCAGTAATAAAAATAAAAAACTGGCGTAACTTTTATCTGAGCGAAATTGACCATATTAATTTTTGCTAACTTATTTATTTTAGTATTGCTTACTAACTTTAGCTTGCTAACTTTGGGTAACTATTTACTTAAGTGATAATCTTTATGAAGCTTAAATTGTTTTGGCGCAATATCATATGGGCAATAATCATTTTGATTCTTTGTTCCATTCCAGGAGACGATTTACCAAAAACATCAGCCATTCATATCCCCCACTTCGATAAAATCGTACACTTTGGAATGTTTTTTATTATGGGTATTTTTTTAATTGCCGAACTTCGTTTCCAAACGCGTTTAAAAGGTTTTCAAATCGTATTAATTACGGTTTTATTAATAGGTCTTTATGGCGGTATAATAGAATATTTACAGCAGCATTATTTCAAAAACAGAAGTGGTGATTATATCGATTTAATTGCAGATATTTTCGGAGGTATTTTCGCTGTCTTTTTATTTCCATGGTTAAAAAAACAAAAGGACTTGTTAATTAATCGCAAGCCCTTTAGTAAAATATCAATTCTTACAAAAATACTATAAAGAGATGTACTCTTTCGTATTTTCCATTTCTGTAATCAGTTGACCAATTGTTTTTCCTTGAAATAAATCGTAAATCTGTTTTCTTATGTGTCCGAATTGGTTGTGAACCGGACAAGCTGCTTGAGCTTTACTATCTGATTTACATGGGCGAATACCAATTAAACAATTTTCAAACATATCTAATCCATCAACTATTTCAACAATATTCATTAAAGTAATTTCAGATGGATCTTTTCCCATTCCAAATCCTCCATGTGGTCCTTTTGTTGATGTTAGTAATTTTTGTCTTGCTAAACTTTGCAGAATTTTTCCTAGAAATGGAGTCGGAATTTCTAATTCTTCTGCAATCTTTTTAATACCAATCTTTTTACCTTCTTTTGAAGCATTTAATGACAAATAAATTACTGAGCGAATTGCATATTTACAAGTATTCGATAACATCTTAAAAATTTAATTTAACTCCACATTTCAAAAAACAATCAGAGCAAAGATAACAATAATTAGCACTAATTAGCATCTTTAATTCTTTATTTCCTTATTTATGATGATTCTTATTATTAAAAAGCCGAGCTTATTTATAATGGTATTTTATCAATTCTCTTTTGATGTCTACCTCCCTCAAAATCTGTATTTAAAAACACTTTAGCAATTTTTTCAACCTCTTCAAATGAGACGAATCTTGCTGGAATTCCACATACATTTGCATCATTATGTGATCTTGCCAGATTAGCAATTTCCGGCGTCCAACATAAAGCAGCTCTAATTTTTTGATGTTTGTTTGCTGCCATTGTTATACCGTTACCACTGCCACACAAAGTAAAACCAAAATCAAATTCTCCTGATTCCACAGCTACAGCTAAAGGATGAGCTGTATCAGGATAATCCATACTTACTGCAGAATTGGGACCAAAATCTTTTATCTCATAACCATCATTATTTAATATTTCAGCCAATTTATTTTTAAATTGAAATCCTGCGTGATCTGCAGCTAGAGCAATTCTAATTTTTTTCATCTGTTTATATTTTTTTTATTTGTAAGATGGAAGCCGAAATATCAAGATAATTATTAACCTGTCTATTGAATAATTCTTATAATAATGCCCCCTTTTCCAACTACAACTAAATGGTAGTCATTTTCCTTCTTTGTAGCTATTAATTAAAGCTACAAAACTAAGTAATTTTAGCGATTTGCTTTCAAAAAGCTTTTCTACTTACTAAATTCCTTTATCAATGAGATTACAAGTCATTAGCAAGTTGAACTGCAATTCGCATTTGCCTATTTATGAATGGTTTAATAACCTTAAATTCACTTATACACAAAGTTGTTCACATTCAGTTAACACTCTGTTGATTTTTCCTTATTAAAATATCAAAAGATATTTTTGGAAGTAATGACTACTCATTTGTATATAAAAATTCTTTACCAGCTCCAATTTTATTTTTTACCAGAGAATTATAAGCTTTTAACCACTTTTCAACAGACTGTTGATATAGTAGAAGAATAAAATTATCACAACTTCATCTTATCAACAAGAAGTTAATAAGATGTATATCTCACTGTTTTACAACACTTCTATATTAACAAATAGTGTTCATATCACGTTAACATACTATATTTTGCAAGAAAAGCAATTTTCAAAGACACCTCTTACCAACATTATCAACAGGATATCATTATCATTATAATTTTTTAGAAATTTAAAGAAAGAAAATATTAATTAATGATGTGTTGATAAATGCATACTTGCTTATTTCCTTAAAGATTCAATGTTAAATTGTTTTTTGTGCTTACTTAATTATTTCAATGATTTTGTTATCTTGCAAACTATAGAGAATCCACACTTAAGAGAATGAGCTGGGAAACGAAAAATTATTCCATACTTCTTGTTGAAGACAACAAACTTAACCAGACTGTTGTTAAATTTACACTTAAGCGATATGGATACCATATCGATGTTGCTAATAATGGCATTGAAGCGATTGAAATGTTTAAAGATGGAACTTATGATTTTATCCTTATGGATGTAATGATGCCTGAAATGGACGGACTGGAGGCTACAAAAATTATAAGAGAACATGAGAATGAAAACGAAAGGATCCCAATAATTGCTCTCACAGCAGATATAATGGTGGCTAATGAAGAAAAATGCCTTGCACATGGTATGGATGCTCATTTGTCAAAACCGTTCGATTTAGAGCAGCTTTTTAAGATTTTAACTCAAATGGAATTGTAGTTACTTATTTCTTTCAACCGACTTTTTTTAATTTATTTAAGATTTGCTCTCCTGTTTAAAGATTTCAAATTAATTTTGGCGAATGGATGATCATCTGGATATACGAAATCATAATTTTTCTGATAGGGAAAAAGAGTTTGATAATAAATTAAGACCTTTACAATTTTCCGATTTTAGTGGACAAAAGAAAATTGTGGAAAACCTCAGTATTTTTGTTGCTGCGGCAAAAATGCGCAAGGAAGCATTAGATCATGTACTTCTTCATGGTCCTCCTGGCCTTGGAAAAACAACCCTGTCAAATATTCTAGCTAATGAATTAGGAGTTGGTCTTAAAGTTACTTCGGGCCCGGTTCTTGACAAGCCTGGTGATCTTGCGGGTTTATTAACCAATTTAGAGCCCAATGATGTACTTTTTATCGACGAAATACATCGATTAAGCCCGATTGTTGAAGAATACTTATATTCCGCCATGGAGGACTTTAAAATCGATATCATGATTGATAAAGGACCTGCTGCAAGATCTATTCAGTTAGAATTAAATTCTTTTACTCTAATAGGCGCCACTACCCGATCTGGATTATTAACATCTCCCTTGCGTGCAAGATTTGGGATCAATTCCCATCTGGAGTATTACGATCTTCCGGTTTTAACACAAATTGTTGAACGAAGTGCCAGTATTCTTAATGTTGTGATCACGCATGAGGCAGCTGGAGAAATTGCTTCCAGAAGTAGAGGAACACCGAGAATTGTAAATGCGCTATTAAGAAGAGTCAGGGATTTTGCCCAGGTTAAAGGAAATGGATCAATTGATTTAGATATCACAAATTTTTCATTAGAAGCCTTGAATATCGATAAGCACGGTTTGGATGAAATGGATAATCGAATTCTGAATACTGTAATCGATAAGTTTAATGGCGGACCAGTTGGAATTTCAACCATTGCAACAGCAGTAGGCGAAGACAGTGGAACGATTGAGGAGGTTTATGAGCCATTTTTAATAAAGGAAGGATTTATTAAAAGAACACCAAGAGGAAGAGAAGTAACTCCTTTGGCTTATTCACATCTTGGGAAAAATAGGTTTGACGATCCTGAATTACTGTTTTAGTAGAATGAAATAAGAATGATTAAACACAAATGCTAATGATTGTTTTGAACTTGCTGCTTGCATCCGACAAATGAAAATAATTATAAACAGATGAAAAGATTTTTATCAATCCTGTATGCACTTGCCACTGTATTTATTATTGTGGGAGCACTATTTATTTTGCAGGCTGAAAGTTATGGTTTAGCATTGTTAACCTCTGGGCTTGGTTTAAATATCTTATATCGAATTCTAATTTTACGTCTGCAAAAATTCAAAGTATTTAAATTGCACGATTTTCTAAAATTATTAGGAATACTAATTATGATTTTTGCTTGTGTATTGATTTTTACTAATTCCGAGTATAAATTTAATATATTGATTTTATCCGTGATTGTAGATGTGATTATTAATTATAAAGAAATTACCTTGAAAACACAATAGAAAAAGGAGCTTGTGACCAGCAAGCTCCTTTTAACATCCCTAGTTATTTTCCTAAATAGCAATATTCTTTCGAGTATTCGACGAAGAATATATTTCGTTAATATTTTGTTTTAATACAGCTTCAATTTTTTCTTTCAATACAATATTTGACTCTGAGAATTTAAAAGGAATGGTAAAATAAAATATAGAACCATCACCTAAACTAGAATCGATGTATAGTTTACCACCAAGAAATTCTACAATTTCCTTACTGATGCTTAATCCCAATCCTGCACCTGAATGTTCTCTTGTGTAAGAGTTATCCACTTGGGTAAATTTATTAAATATTTTTGCTTGTTCCTGATCACTGATACCAGGTCCTGTATCTTTCACATAGAAAAGAATATTTTGTCGATCCTGAATTGCACAGCCAAAGTCTATTTCTCCTGAGATGGTAAATTTAATGGCATTATCTAGTAAATAAGATAAAACTTTATTCAGCTTTTTGTGGTCAGTAAATATTTTGTTTTCACTCAAATCTTCTGTGTAGTTTAAAACTAAGTTTTTACCACTCATATTTATTTTTTGAGTATAGGAAGAATACAAGTTGACAAGTAATTCGTGAACTTCAACTTCCGATTCAATATATTCTTGCACACCGCTTTCTAATTGTGAAAGCTCAAGAATCCTATTAAAAAGCTCCAGTAGCTCTTTGCTACTCGATGTAAGTATTTTTGTAAATTCATTACGATCTTGTTTCGATAAAGAATCGTCACGAAGAAGTTCCGATGCCCCTACAATCGCATTCATAGGCGTTCGAATTTCATGCGACATGTTTGCAAGGAATGCATCCTTCAGCTTTTCGGTCTCTTTCAGCTGTGTTTGCGCTTCTTTCAATTGTCGCTGCAATTCTTTATATGTAGGACGTTTCTCCATGTAAATGAATTGGACTTTAATTTTGTTGATTTCTTGATCAAAGCCTAATGTAGGCTCAATCAAATACATCTAAAAAAATGTGATTATTAAAATAGATTATGAGAATTGGTTAGACTAAGATGTCGTCATCTATCATTTTGTCTTGGAAACCTCCAAGGATATGGTCTAACTTTTGAATTGTTAATACTTCTGTAGTATTCATAGTATGATGGATGGATATGATACAGGTAAATATATACATTACCATCTACTAATTCAACTATTTATACCAGAATATCGTCATCGATCATTCTTTCTCTAAAACCACCATTAATATTATTAAGATCTTCTGTGTTTAATACTTCAAAATTATTCATTGCTATTTTATTTGGTCGTTAATTATTAGGGAAATAATTTTTTGAAAATTTGGATTACTATGGTCGAGTTGGAGTTACACTAGAATTTCATCATTAATGCACTTATCATGGTACCCACCATTAATATTTTTAAGATCTTCTGTGTTTAATACTTCAAAATTATTCATTGCTATTTTATTTGGTCGTTAATTATTAGGGAAATAATTTTTTGAAAATTTGGATTCCTACGGTCGAGTTGGAGTTACACTAGAATTTCATCATTAATGCACTTATCATGGTACCCACCATTAATATTTTTAAGATCTTCTGTGTTTAATACTTCAAAATTATTCATTGCTATTTTATTTGGTCGTTAATTATTAGGGAAATAATTTTTTGAAAATTTGGATTCCTACGGTCGAGTTGGAGTTACACTAGAATTTCATCATTAATGCACTTATCATGGTACCCACCATTAATATTTTTAAGATCTTCTGTGTTTAATACTTCAAAATTATTCATTGCTATTTTATTTGGTCGTTAATTATTAGGGAAATAATTTTTTGAAAATTTGGATTCCTACGGTCGAGTTGGAGTTATACTAGAATTTCATCATTAATGCACTTATCATGATACCCACCATTAATATTTTTAAGATCTTCTGTGTTTAATACTTCAAAATTATTCATTGCTATTTTATTTGGTCGTTAATTACTAGGGAAATAATTTTTTGAAAATTTGGATTACTATGGTCGAGTTGGAGTTACACTAGAATTTCATCATTAATGCACTTATCATGGTACCCACCATTAATATTTTTAAGATCTTCTGTGTTTAATACTTCAAAATTTTTCATTGCTATTTTATTTGGTCGTTAATTACTAGGGAAATAATTTTTTGAAAATTTGGATTACTATGGTCGAGTTGGAGTTACACTAGAATTTCATCATTAATGCACTTATCATGGTACCCACCATTAATATTTTTAAGATCTTCTGTGTTTAATACTTCAAAATTTTTCATTGCTATTTTATTTGGTCGTTAATTACTAGGGAAATAATTTTTTGAAAATTTGGATTACTATGGTCGAGTTGGAGTTACACTAGAATTTCATCATTAATGCACTTATCATGGTACCCACCATTAATATTTTTAAGATCTTCTGTGTTTAATACTTCAAAATTTTTCATTGCTATTTTATTTGGTCGTTAATTACTAGGGAAATAATTTTTTGAAAATTTGGATTACTATGGTCGAGTTGGAGTTACACTAGAATTTCATCATTAATGCACTTATCATGATACCCACCATTAATATTTTTAAGATCTTCTGTGTTTAATACTTCAAAATTTTTCATTGCTATTGGATATTTTTTAGTTTTTAAGAAAATAATTACACCCCTTTATTCTGATTTTTAGAAAAAGGTAACCCTCTGATTGAAGATTTTTTAAAAAAAACTGTATATATTTAAATCCTTTAAAGAAATAAGGCGTATATAAAGCATTGTTTCTAAGAAGATTAAGAAAAACTACTTAAGCGTGAAAAAAAATCTAAAAAAAGTTCTGCTTTTCTCTGTTTTGCTTGTTTTACTAATTGGTGAGAACAAGAATATGGCTTTTACTTCCTCTATTAATACTAAAGATCAAAAACTTCTAATGATTAATCCTGACACTACTCTTGTGAATCAGGTAAATCGGGGCTTGGAATTTTATAAATCTAGGGAGTTTGTATATGCTGAGCAATGTTTTGATAATGCGATAAAAACTATTCAAAAAGGCGGAGTAATTGATAAAAATATGATTTATCGTACTTATGTAAATTTTGGTGTTATTAAAGCTAGGCTTGGAAAGAGAAGAGATGCTCTAAGGTACTATAGTTATGCTGAAAAGTTAACAATAAAGAATTTTGGAGGTAAGTCGTCTAGGCTCGTGCCAATTTATGTTAATAGCGGTAATATGTATAATGATTTGTTAGATCTATTTAAAGCCCAAGGATATTACGAGAAAGCATTATCCTTAATTGGGGATAATGAATCAAGATATTTACCTCAAATAAACAATAACCTTGGAAATATACACTACAAAAAGCAAGAATATGAAATAGCATTAAATTTTTACAAAAAATCATTGTTTATAAAAAATAATAATAATGATAGGAATACTACATCAACCCTAAATGGAATTGCAAATTGCTATAAACAATTAAAAAATTTTTATGAAGCGGATTCATATTATTTACAAAGTATTAATAATATTAAAAGTTTTGGTGACGAAAATCATTATAAATTAGGAACCTTATATTTGAACTATGGGATATTTCAAAACGAGATTAATAATAAAGAGAATGGATTAAAATTTTTGAAATTAGCTTATAATATTTATTTAAATAATTATGGTCAAAATCATCCAGATGTTGCTCATTGTTTGTTAAATTTTGGTGACTTTTATATGGATAACCAACAGAACGAATTTGCTTTGCGATATTATCAAAAAGCAATAATTTCTGAATTAGATAATTTTTCTGACACTACTATTTATACTAACCCCATTTTAGGCGAGATTGAACCACAAATTTCCATTTTAACGATTCTAAAATCAAAAGCCAATGGCCTTGCTCAACTCTATTTTGAAAAAGAAAATCTGGATGACTTAAAATTTAGTCTTGAAACTTACGATTTATGTTTTGATATCATTGATAAGATCAGGATTGGTTATCAAGATGAAGAGAGTAAATTAACTTTATCCAGTAATGAAAAGGAAACTTATACAAAGGCAATTAACATAGCTGTCCGGCTTTATGAGATAACGAAAGATCCTATCTATAAAGAGAAAGCTTTTAGATATTCGGAACGATCAAAAGCGGCAAGTTTGATGTCCTCTCTGAATGATGAGAATGCAAAGAATATTGGAGGAATTCCTCTTGAATTGCAAGAAGAGGAGATGCTTCTTAGAAAAGATATAGCCAGTTATCGTGAGAAAGTATACGAAGAAAGAAAAAAAGCTCAACCAAATCGAGAGACAATTTCAGAATGGCAGGCAAAGTTGTTCGAACTGAACGAAAGATACGACCAAATGGTTCTACGATTTGAGAAAGAATATCCCAAGTATTATGAACTGAAGTATAAGAATGCAACCATTAAGCTCTCCGATTTACAATCAAAATTGGCCTCTGATGAAATACTGTTGGAATACTCCGTCTCTGATACTTCTTTATTCACATTTGTTATTACTACAGATTCTTTTGATATCATAACTAGAAATTTGGATATTGATAGTTTAGATCAGCATATAGAGGAGCTTAGGAGTTGTTTAAGAACAAATGAATTCGCCGAAAACAGCGCTGAATATTATCGGAGTTATACCAAATCTGCATATGAATTATATCAGATTTTTATAGAGCCTCATAGTGTATCAATTCAAGATAAAAAATTAATTATTGTACCGGATGGAAAAATGGCTTACGTTCCTTTTGGTGTATTAATCAAGCAAAAGGCGAATCTAGATAGAATGAATTATCGTGATTTGGACTATCTATTAAAATCGCATGCCATTACATATCAAAACTCTGCTACTATCGGATATTCTGTTGAATCTGCAGGTTTCAGCTTTTCAACTTCCAAATCGGTTTTGGCTTTTGCACCATCTTATAAGGGTATTAATGATTCAATACTATATACAGAACGCACCTATAGAGATAAGCTATATCCTCTTCCATATACTAAGGAAGAAGTGAATAATATCTCTCATGTAATGAAGGGAGATTTATATCTTGATGATCTGGCTACAGAACAAAATTTTAAAGACCATGCAAGTGATTATGATATTCTTCATCTTGCCATGCACACTATAATTGATGATGAGAACCCGATGTATTCGAAACTTGTGTTTACACAAACGCATGATTCATTGCAAGATGGTCTACTAAACACACATGAGATTTATAATATGAATTTCAACTCAAGAATGGTTGTATTAAGTGCTTGTAATACTGGAGATGGTAAACTTTTAAAAGGTGAAGGGGTAATGAGTTTAGCACGTGGTTTCTTTTACGCTGGATGTCCTAGTATTATTATGACATTATGGACTGTCGAAGATCAAACGGGATCTAACTTAATGACTAATTTCTATACCTTTTTATCACAAGGATTGAAAAAAGATGAAGCCTTAAGACAGGCTAAATTAAAGTATTTAGAAACTTCTGATCCTTTAAAATCTCATCCATATTTCTGGTCAGGATATGTTACCATGGGTGATGTAGATCCACTATACGATTTCGATTTAAATAATAATATTGTATACATGGGATTGGGAGGTTTATTCATCATTTTATTATTCATATTCAGAAAAAAGATAGCAAGAAGAAAAGTATAACTTATACTAATACCCCTGAGTTCCGCACTTTTTTCAGGCAAAAAGATTTAAGTCGCACTATTACAGGGTTATAAGTTCTTTTTAGTTGGATGTTTGGGTGTCCCAGGCTTATATTTGCACTATGTTTGTGAGAAAAAAGAAGAACAATAGTGGTGTTGTCAGTGTGCAAGTCATTGATAAAAGCTCTGGAAAATACAAAGTGCTTAAAACTATCGGCAGTTCTTGTTCTGATACTGAAATAGAAACTCTTTACCAACAAGGACTTGATTATATCTCGCATTATGAAGGTCAACAATCTTTTGATTTTACAGTACAGGATTTCAAGGAAACCGTCAAACAAAGCATACGAAACATTTCAATTGAAGGTGTCCACCTGTTACTTGGCAGGATTTATAATGAAATTGGATTTGACACTGTTTGTAACGACCTTCTAAAACAATTAGTACTGGTTCGACTGTCACACCCGGCAAGTAAGTTAAAAACGACTCAGTATTTACACAGATACTTTTCGATAAATATAAAAGAAGACAGGATATACAGGTATTTGGATAAAGTCTATTCTGATCACAAAGAAACGCTTCAGCAAATTAGTTATCAGCATACCAAAAAGATACTTGGCGGTATCATCAGGGTTGTTTTCTACGATGTTACAACAATTTATTTTCAAATTGATGATGAAGATGATTTAAGAAAACGAGGCTTTTCCAAAGAAGGAAAACACCAGAATCCGCAAATCGTATTGGGGCTACTTGTTGGTGTTGAAGGCTATCCGTCAGCATATGAAATTCATGAAGGTAACAAGTTTGAAGGCCATACAATGCTTCCCATTATTGATGTTTTTAAAGACAAATATGATCTGGATAAGCTAGTTGTTATAGCTGATTCCGGCTTACTCTCATCTTCTAATGTCAAAGAACTTCAGAAGAAAGGTTATGAGTTTATTCTTGGCGCACGCATTAAAAATGAAAGCAAGGCGATTAAAGAAGAAATACTCGCTCTGAATCTCAAAGATAAATCCAGTGCAATTATTCCCAGAACCGATGGAACAAACTTAATTGTCGGATATACTGACAGAAGGGCTAAAAAGGACAGGCATAATAGGGAAAGGGGGCTGATGAAGTTGGAGCAAAGGATCAAATCAGGTAAGCTGACCAAGTCATCGATAAACAATAGAGGATACAATAAGTATTTACAACTGGAAGGAGATATAACTATCAGAATCAATCATGGAAAATTTGAAGAGGATGCAGCATGGGATGGACTGAAAGGTTACATGACCAATACAACACTTTCAAAGGAAGAAATCATCAATAATTATGGCCAGCTATGGAAAATCGAGAAAGCCTTTAGGGTTGCAAAGCATGACCTGAAGATCAGACCAATCTACCATAGACTGCAAAAAAGGATTCAGGCGCTTATCACCATCAATTTTGTAGCCTATAAAGTTTACAAAGAACTTGAGAGGCAACTGAAGTTAAAAACAGACAAAATGAGTCCCGAAAAAGCCATCGACATCGCCAAATCAATCTATGCAATCGAAATCTCAGATCCCAAAACTGGCAACACTTTTAAAGAAACTCTACTTCTAAATGATGAACAAAAACATCTAGCTAAATTATTTGATTTCTAATTTGGGTGTCCCAGTGCGGAACTCAGGAGAAACATGTTGGAAAGGTTATAAATTATTTATTAGCTTAATTAGTTAGAATCATCAGTTTTATTCCCCCCACAATTGTAAATTAAGGGAATCTACTTTTTCTTTATTTAGTATAAATGTTCCACTTTCATTATAATCTTAAGCCAAAAAAATGAGTCTCCTTAATTTCTCCTAAACTTCCAAGATAAAAATCATCCAAATCGGAAGTAGGATTTCCTTTACGTACATCTGCCTCAAACTTTCTTATTACCTTTAATTTGGCCATTGGATTAGGATCTGTAACCAATTTTAATGAATCCTTTATTTTTTGAAAAGGATATTTTATATACCAGCTATTTTTTAAAATATCACTATTGTTTTCATTTAATTGTAATAAACCAATTGCCGCTCTATTTTCATTCTTCAAATTGATTTCATCTGGTTTAAGATTCATATACAATGATACTTTTTCATTTTCAAAGTCAATTTTCAATGCGGGCTTCCCAAATGGTCTTTTTTTATCATTATAAGTAACCGCATCTGCAAAAAATTGTGGTTCAATGTTCCCCTTCTTCAATTCTTCAAATAATAAACTTCTCCAATTTAGTTTATTAGCTATTTGATAAATAGTATCTTTTACGTTTTTCACAATATTTTTAGCATTATTCTTTAGTCCAAAAAAATGACGATGAAGAATAAAATATTTTAGATTCATCGTATCTTTATTGTGTAAAAAATCTGGGATACCATTAATAATATAATCATCATATAACTTTTGAGATAATTGAATCATATTTCCATCATTCTCATTTGTTCCATATCCCTTTCCAGTACTTACTATATTTTGATCTTTGAGAAATATTTGATAATATTTTCTTCGCAAATCTATATTCAGTGTAGAATTATATTGTTTCTGAAGTTTTGGAAATTTTTTATTAAAACTTTTCCACTCATTACTATTCCTTAAATCTAAAAAAGCACTGGATTCAAAATCCTCTTTTGAATAACCATGCAAAACCAATTTTTCTGCTAATTCTAAAGCAGAATCAAACTTTTTACAACGAATAGCACATAAACAGGCATTATGAATATCCTTATAAAAACCCTTTTCATACTCCTTAAATATTTGGCTATATAAATTCAAAGCTTCATCAAATTGGTAATTTGAAATTAATAGTTTAGCAGTATTACACTTCTTGTGATAAGTGATGTAATTATTCTCGGAATATGAGTTATTATAGAAATAACAAACTATTAAAATTAGGTACACTATTTTTTTCATGGTAATAACAATTTACATCATCCAAGAAAATAATTTCTTGGATGATACTTAATTAACTTCTTAAAGACTATAATGGGTTAGCATGAATATATCACAAATTACCATCTCCATCACAAAATTCATGAGCATAACCACCGTCGCCAGTTGGACCACTGCCTGTATAAACGTCTTCTTTACACTGAACACCACCAGAAATTGAGGAAAGTTCATTTTTATTAATCTGACTCTTCTCAAACAATTTTGAATCTAAAGTTTTCATTTGTATAAAAATTACAGCACTTCCTTCCTCCTACAATAGCCAATTGCACAGGTCATCTCGTTTAGCTAGCTTTGCCCTTGATCAGAGTAGCTCAGCTACCAAAGTCGTTTCCGGGTTGAGAATGGACAATTTGTTTGCTTGCTCCCGAGCGACTTTATAAATGCGCATTATTATTTTAAGTCTACTAAATAAAAAAGGTTCACCGCCATTTTGGGCAGTGAACCTTTTTTATTGAACAAAAATTGCAATTTATATATATTCTATAATGTAAGTTCTTAAAACTCTAGAGTATCTAATATTAAAATCTTCATCTTTTATCGATTCTATTAACCTAAAAAGATTTCGCTCAGAAATACCTAAAAGACCGGCAAGTTCTTTTGGACAACCCGTGGATTTATTTTCCGCCAATTTTAATATTTGCTTCTTCAAAAATTCATTTTCTGTAATATTCATCGTTTGTGGTTAAATCATTTAGGCTACACCTATTAATTACAGTAAAATTTAAAGGTAAGTCTGTAAAATGTTAGAATTCGAAAATCATTTAATTTTTAATGATAATCCCTTGGCTTGATCTGTGGCTGATGGCTCATCATTTATTTTTGTAGAGTAGTTGCATGCAAAATCTATACAGCATGCAACTTCACTACAGTTCGATTGTATTTCAAGCTCCTTCGCGAAAATTGAATAATTCTTCGCAATTTTATGGAATCCATAGGGTAAAACATGCTGTCCATAGCCTTAAAAATAGATTCCTTCGAAGCTTTTACCCCTCCATAGCCTGCATTTGTAAAATCATAGCCTAAAAACATCGTCCATAGCCTAAAAAAGCCGTCCATAGCCTCAAAAGCTCGTCCATAGCCTAAACAAATCAATCTTCGTAAGGGTTTCAGAAGGTTTAGGCTTCCAATTTTTCCTTATCCGTTTTGTTTTTAGCCCTTAATTCTCTGAAATACTCGCTACCATATAATTCAATTCTTTCCTCATCTCTCCAGAAAACAAATCGTCCGGCAGTTCGCACTGCATCAACGGCTTCTTTTAAAATGGTATATGCTCTGTCGCGCATATCTTTAGCCGAAGTAGCATTTGCAGTTTTTGCACCGTGTACACCTGCCAGTAAATCGCTGCATTCGTGAGACATGCTTTCAGCCTGATCGAATAGCGCCATATCAATACTATTGGCTGTTAACTGATCGGGATTACCCTTTCCTAAATTGGCCAAATAGGCTAAATCCATCGCCAAATCGTCGTGTCCGTTACCTTCAGCAATGCGATCGACCCTGTCTTTTAAATCTTTATCGTTTCTATAGGCAAACCTACAGTAGTGCAACAAGGTATCTCTTAAATCATAAGCTTTTGGAGCCAGAACCTTCCACTCTCCTTCAGCATCCGATTTGCCTTTAAATACTTCGTCCCACAATATCTGGGCATACTTGCAGCCAAAAGCACGTGTTTCCAACTCATCAATCAATACAAGGTCAATATCTGTTTTAATAAGCTGATCCTTGTCTTGCATCGCATTTTGATTCAACTTAAGAGCCTCATTAATTGCGGTTTCAACTGGTAGGTTAGGAGATTTTACATCCTCTTTACGGATTGCAGTGTATTTTTCCAATAACAATTCGTAACATTCTTTTTCTGTCATTTTCATGATGTTTTAGGGTTAAAAATTCAGATAACTTTATCTTAAAAATATTTAAAACGAGAATCAAAGTAAGAATAATCTCGAATATATGAAAAACAAAAGCGTATTATTTGTTCATCTATCATCTTAACTTTGTTACTTATAGGGAATAATACCAGATTTTATGGGCTATACAGAAGAAATTTTTTTTGAAGATTTTATGAACAATTAGCAATTACTGCCAACCTCGATTCTTACCCTTATTTTTGTAAGATTCCTGCCTTTTCTGACAGGAATAACATCGCACTCATTGGATTTGTAAATAACGTGAGTTCGTCGTAAAATAGCACTGTCCTGCTAATATCTTCTTTTACAGGGATGTAAAAAATATGTGTAATGTTTTTCTCTCTTTTCTCGAAGTTATTCGCAGTTTTAGGTTGAAAAATAGTCATCTGGTAATAAAACACAATCAAATTAAAAGTCATAGCCTGACAGGTACAACTTGCTTATAGGCAGAGCATAACCTGTCTGAAATTTTTAAAATGATGTTTGATGCCCTTAATCAATTGTTTGCTTCTAACAGACTCATGCTTTATTGTTAATATTCTTATAAGAAGTAAAAAAAAGGGGGGTAGCTCCTTGATCTTAGTAGCTCGAAGCATGATGTAAATGCCGAGGCCAGCGCTCATGCTATGTATTTTTTAGTATTCGAACCGAAAATATCAGATTTACTATTTTGTTTTCTGCAATGATTTATACCGCTTTAATTTAGAAACAAAAACCCGTTCTAATCATAGAACGAGTCTCTTTTGGTATAGCAAGTTATTTAACGTGAGTTCGACGTAAAATTCTATCCCCAGAAAGTTATATTTGCGATAGATTTGCATTAAAAATTTGGAAAGAATAGCGGGCTATTTTGAGGAATTTTTAATGTGAAGATGTCGTAAAGAGAACTTTCCATTATGTGTTTGCCTGCTTTAGGCATAAATTTCCTCAAATCTTCTTGAAATATCCCGATATTCCTTCGAAAATTTGAGAAAATTTCTACTCAAAATCAGATCAAACTGTGTACGAATTTTACGTCGAACTCACGTTATTTAGTCTAAACCTCCGGTTTTTCGTAGCAATTTCATATTTAATATTTTTATTCTTCTGCCGTTGGTTTCGATAAGATTATCTACTTTAAACTCCGATAACAAACGTATTATCGATTCGGTAGCCGTGCCAACCATATTCGCTAATTCCTCACGCCTGAGCGATATGTTTATTGTACCGTCATGATCTAATCCAAATGTATCTTCCAATTGAACCAGCACTTCGGCAAGGCGTTCGCGAACCGATTTTTGTGCAATATCTGTAATGTGATTGTTGGCTTCACCCAGTTCGGCACAGGTAATTTTCATTAACTGCAAAGCAAAATTTGAATTCTCCTGGATTAACTTGGTAAGAATGTTGGCAGGAATAAAACATACTATTGCATCATCAATAACCTTTGCCGAGGTACAAAAACGTTCGTGACTGAGAACCGATCGAAATCCAATTAAATCGCCTTCTTTGGCGAATCGAATAATTTGTTCTCTACCTTCAACTCCTGTTTTAAATACCTTTAAAATCCCTTTAAAGAGAAAAAAGCAACCCTTGGCAAAATCCCCTTCCTTATAGATTAAACTTCCCCTTTTTTCAAAGAGTACATTTTTATCCAAAAATAAAAGGTTCTGATCTTCTACACGAAGGTTTGGAAATTTAACACCGAATTTCTTAGCCAACTGATTGCAGTTTGGAAGATTAATTTTTCTTTTCATCAGCCGATAATCTATATCCATTTATTATCCCGATAGCAATCGGGTGAGAGCTGAAAGATTGAAATAAGAATTTCAGCAATGCCTGTTTTATTTCAATCTTTACTCTATAAACTTATTATAAATCCATTTTTTATACCATCCGAAAAACAATTCAAAACAGAAGTCTCCAGAAGTTTTAATCATTATTTAATTGTAGTTTAATTTCTTTTAGAATTAGGTCTAAATATAGCAATTTCAGATTTATTTCTCCAATAAGCTTTGCAGCACTTATATCAATTAAAATCATACCCAATACAGTCCAAAAGTATCACCAACAAACCCATTATATCCAGATTCAAAATCTTATAAATTGCACTTGTCTACTTTTAGTTTAAGCTAAAGTTGAGCAAAAAAACAGTGACAATTTATTCTCGTGATGCGTAAATTTATTTTAATTTTTGAGAGGAAAAGCACATTATTCAAATGTTTTTAATGAAATTTATGCGAAAAGCATCACGGACATCTATCACAAATAGAACTTTCCGAAGATGGTATTTTAATTATAACTCACAATAATATATCAATCATGAAGCGAGCATGATTAAAATAATGATTCAACACACACGATAATGATTATTTGGATTCTGTGGTTGGCATGTAGCAAATTCAAAAAATTATAAACAAATGAAACACAAAATTGAAATGAAATGGCTGGGAAATCTTGCCTATAAAACCCATATGGATGGGCACGAATTAATAACCGACGCAGGAACACAGCTTGGTGGTGAAGGCAAGGGTGTTAGTCCAAAAAAATTAATGCTTACGGCACTAGCCGGTTGCACAGGCATTGATATGGCGATGATTTTAAAAAAATGCGGGTAATTGTAGATGATATCAAGGTAAGGGTTGAAGGGGAACTAAGCGAAGAACAGCCAAGTTATTACAAAAACATGCATGTAATTTATGAATTTACCGGCAAGGATTTACCCCATAAAAAAATAGAACGCGCCGTTAAATTATCGGAAGAAGAATATTGTGGGGTAAGTGCTTTATACAAAAAAGCCATTCCGGTAAGCTCGGAGATTATATATCACGAAGATTAAAACCAGAAAATCGAAATCCCAAAATTCAATAAATAAAGTTATTTATTGAATTTTGGGATTTGGTTTTATATAAAAAAAGCCTCCCACCAATTTTGGAAGACAATTGATAAACCTTTTTAAAAACCTGCTGCTGTAAATTGTTTCAGGAATCGAATGTCATTCTCGAAAAACAATCGAAGATCTTTGATTCCATATTTTAGCATGGTAATGCGCTCAATTCCCATTCCCAAAGCAAATCCTGAATATTTTTTGCTGTCTATTCCGTTTAATTCCAAAACATTTGGATCAACCATACCGCATCCCAAAATTTCCAACCAACCAGTACCTTTACAAACATTACAGCCCTTTCCTCCACACAGCGAACAGGTAACATCAACCTCAGCCGAAGGTTCGGTAAAAGGGAAGTAGGAAGGACGCAATCTGATTTTGGTTTTCTCTCCAAAAAATTCTTTTGCGAAGTAGCTAAGTGTTTGTTTCAAATCTGCAAACGAAACTTTCTCATCCACGTAAAGTGCTTCGATTTGATGAAAAATACAATGTGCACGAGCCGAAATTGCTTCATTACGAAATACCCTACCCGGGGTTAAGCAACGAATTGGCAATTCCATTTCCTGCAAATCGTGAACCTGCACCGATGATGTATGTGTACGTAAAATCACATCCGGATTTTTCTCGATAAAAAAAGTATCCTGCATATCACGAGCCGGATGCTCTTCGGGGAAATTTAAAGCCGAAAAGTTATGCCAGTCATCTTCAATCTCGGGTCCTTCGGAAATGGTGAATCCCACGCGGGCAAAAATTTCTGTAATCTCGTTTCTTACCAAAGAAAGTGGATGACGAGACCCCAATTCAATCGGGTCGCCTGGTAAAGTTAAATCCAATCCCGACTTAACGAATTCAGCACCAGTAAAACTCTCCTTTAAGGTATTTACTTTATCCATTGCAACTGTTTTAAGCTCATTTAAAGCTTGTCCAACAGCCTTTTTCTCTTCATTAGGAACCGTTTTAAAATCGGCAAACAAGGAAGCGATACTACCTTTTTTACTAAGGTGTTTAATTCGAAATTGTTCTACCTCTTCCAGTGTACTGGCCGAAAATCCATTCAGCTCATCAAGCAGATCTTTAATTTTGTCAAGCATGATATAACTTCTTTATTTATTGCAACAGTGCGCAAAGTTACAAAACTTTTATTTATCGAGACAAAAGCAAATATCTATTTAACGTGAGTTCGACGTAAAATTCTATCCACAGAAAGTTATATTTGCGATAGATTTGCATTAAAAATTTGGAAAGAATAGCGGGCTATTTTGAGGAATTTTTAATGTGAAGGTGTCGTAAAGAGAACTTTCCATTATGTGTTTGCCTGCTTTCGGCATAAATCTCCTCAAATCTTCTTGAAATATCCCGATATTCCTTCGAAAATTTGAGAAAATTTCTACTCAAAATCAGATTAAACTGTGAACGAATTTTACCTAGAACTCACGTTAACTAATACTTTAAAATTTTCACTTTCATCTTTACATCAGTATAAGGTCTATCGTTTCCATCGGTTTTTAGATTTACAATTTTATCTAACACCTCTATGCCACCAATTACTTCGCCAAATACTGTGTAATTATAATCAAGATGCGGAACGCCGCCAATTGTAGTATATGCTTTTCTTTGTTCAGGGCTAAACTCCAATCTTTCACTGGATGCATTATAATCAAACTCGATTGATTCTTTTATCTTATTCGCAATAGCCCGAAATTCCGGCACATTCTTAGCCTTTTTGAGTGAGTCAAGAATATGCCTTTTATTTGGAGTAAGGTATCTTTTCACAATTCGCTTTCTTAATGGAACGTTTACTTCCTTTTCCATTGCTGTTAATTCAGCATTGGTAAATACTCGTCCATGTGCAATATAGAATTGCGATACATCCGATTCTTTAAAGATATTCACCTTATCGGGTTGGCGTGGCGAAGCCAAAGCTCCCTTTTTGTGGAAAAACTCAGGGCGAAACTCCGATTCTATAGTTCTGTTGGCACTACCATAACCAATCATCTTGCCCGGAGGGGCATTTCTCGAATCCTGTGATCCTCCCTGTGCAACAAAACCTTTAATAACGCGATAAAAGAGCGTACCATTAAAATGCTGATTCTCGACCAACTGTAAAAAATTTTGTCGATGCTTCGGGGTTTCTTTATATAGCATGATTTTTAGATTCCCTAAATTGGTTTCAATAAGAACAATTGAATTGGTACTTTGAGCTAAAACAGGAGTGCAATTCAGTAGCCATATAATAAGTGCTATAAAGATTTTGAACTTTCTCATTTTCTATCATTAAAAAAGCATCACTCAAATAACTTCAAAACAATTTCCGAAGGGTTAATTTCTATTGTAGGATTTTTATTTTCATACGAACATCTTTCAATGGACGATCATATTCATCCTTTTTAACTTTTGCAATGCTATCTATGAATTGAATACCTTTAATAACCTCTCCAAAAACGGTATAATTACCGTCTAAATGTGGTATTCCACCTATTGATGTATAAGTATCCACTTGTTGCTGCGAAAAGTTAATTCTCTCAGTGGCAAAAATTGAATCAACTTTAAATTGAATTCCATCTATAAGTGCACTAAGCTTATCCAATTCACCTTCGGTTTGATACTTCATTATATCCTTAGCATTTTCTTTCTGAACTTTTTCAAAAATACGATTCTTAAGCCTATCATTTAATTTTACCCTTAAAGAATCTAAGCCCTCTTGGGAATAGACCATTCCTTGTGCCAAATAAAATTGAGAACCAGCAGATTTCTTATCTGGATTAACATCATCTCCTTCGCGAGCTGCTGCGATAACCCCTCTTTTATGGATTAAATGCGGTTTGAATTCTGCATCGATTTGGTAACCAGGTCCACCTTCTCCCAATCTGGTACCAGCTTTAGCATTTTTAGAATCAGGATCGCCTCCTTGTATCATAAAACCATCAATAACCCTGTGGAATAAGGTACCATCAAAATAGTGAGCATGTGCCAGTTTTATAAAATTATCACGGTGCAAAGGAGTCTCGTCATATAACTTGATTTCAATGCCTCCATATTCTGTTTCGATTTGAACTATTCTATTTTTCTTGCCTAATTCCAATTTTTGTTGGCAAGAAACAAATGCGAATACTATTGCTAGATAAACTATTTTTCTCATAAATGAACCAAGTATAAATTAATCGTTTAAATATCCATTATCTTTAAAATATTCCACAATCGAGGATTTTAGCAATTTCTCCTCTTTGTCTTTAGAAAAAGGAGGAACCATTTTATTTTTAATAAAAATAGGCCAATTGTCATCATCATATCCTTTAATCGAGTAATAGTTCCATTTCATCAACAAAGTACAAGTCGCCAAATCAATATGATCCCATTTTTCTTCCTTTGAATAGCTTTCCTGAAAACCTAAACCTCGTTCCTGTATACCAATTAAAAGTAGTGTTCCATTCAAATCAGCATCAACATTAAATTCTTCCGAAATTTTATATAAAAGACTGTTCCAGTCTCGTTCCAAATTATTCTCCATTGTATCAATTTTTTAAGAATGATAAAAATAAAGCTTTCCACCAAAACTATCATACAACTGAAATATTTTTTTAATTTTTTTAAAATTTAAATTTGCAGATAAAAATATTCCAACTTATATTTGCATCGCTTTTAAGGGCAAGGGGCGATTAGCTCAGTTGGTTCAGAGCACTTGGTTTACACCCAAGGGGTCATAGGTTCGAATCCTATATCGCCCACAAAAGCAAAATTTCAATAACAAAGGGCGATTAGCTCAGTTGGTTCAGAGCACTTGGTTTACACCCAAGGGGTCATAAGTTCGAATCTTATATCGCCCACAAAAAACGATCTTTGCAAGAGGGTCGTTTTTTTTGCTTAATAGTTTTATTATTTCGGATCAAACTGGATCAAGCAAACTGCCTTCTAAAATCGGATCAAGCGGAAAACGTGTGGGACGTGTATATTTCATGCATATGTTTCTCCGGTCTAACAATCCAAAATGCCCCATTTAAAGAATAAGTAATTCAACAAAGCGAATAGTTTATTATGCTATTTTAATGTAGAACTTAAATATTCAAATTGTACAAAACTCTTACATTCATTCCTTACAAGTTCATCACAAAAAAATAAGCTTTTGCCGTAACCTAAAACCAATATTAATAGTATATTGCTGAGGTTTATGATAATAAATTCAAAAAAACACAAATTTCTATAAAATCATTTAAACATTATTTTATTCATTTTCAATCATTTACATGTAGGATTGATATTTTTTTAATTTTTTTTACTTTTTGAGGGTTACCTTTTTGCCATAAAAGGAATAAAGGGATAGAAAATATGGATTACACTACTGAAGCGATACTTGAGGGAATAAGTATGAGCAACAACGATGTATTAAACTACATCTACAAAAAATTCTTCCCTAGTATTCGCAATTTTATTGAGAACAATAATGGAAACGAGGAAGATGCACGCGATCTTTTCCAAGAAGCCATTATTGTAATCTATCGAAAAATGAAAAAAGAGCCGTTGGTTCTTACTTGTAACTTTAAAACATACATCTATTCCATTTGCAGACTTTTGTGGTTAAAGCAGCTTGAGAGGAGAAAGAACAGTAATGAAATTAATTCGGAAGGTGTTTTGGATAACAGATTAGATGAAGTTTCTGAAACTTATGACCAAACTGAGAAGTACAGACTTTATCAGAAACATTTCCAAAATCTTGGACCGGATTGTAAAAAGATTCTTCAGCTTGCTCTTGACAAAATCTCACTTAAGGAAATTGCCGAAATTATGGGCTTTAAAAGTGAGAAGTATGCGAAAAAAAGGAAATTTCAGTGTAAACAAACGCTGATAGATAGTATCAAAAATGATAATGAATTTAAAGAAGTATATGATGAATGAAATGAATTTTGACCGTATTGAGGATTTCCTTGATGGTGGATTGTCTGACGATCAGCTAAAGGAATTTGAGAAGGATCTGCTTGATGATCCGGATTTACAGATGGATCTGGATTTACATCAAGAGGTTGACGAGGCCATAGTCGAAAATGACATTATGAACCTTAGAAGTAAATTAGAGGCAATAGAGTTACCCAAGAAAGAGGAGCAAAAGCGCAAGTATAAATACCTTACCAAGTGGAATATTGTTGCTGCTTCATTGGCTTTATTCATAGGATTGGGTAGTTTAATGTTCCTGGTAAATAACAAGGGTACATACTCCAATGAGAAGGTATATAGTAACTATTATAAGCCCTATGAAATCGTAGTAAATACTCGTTCGGCAGACGCCAATATAGATAATATGCTGGTAACTGCTTTAAAAAGCTACGAAGCAAAGGACTATCGGACTGCCCTTAAGTTGTTTAAACAAATATTAGATAAGGACAGTACAAATATTACAAGTAACTTTTATTCAGGAATTTCCAACCTTGAAATAAGCGAGTATCAAAAAGCGAATAAAAACTTTACTAAAGTTATTCGTCATAAGAATAACCTGTTTATAGAGCAATCCGAATGGTATCTTGGTTTTTGCTATTTAATGACTAATGAAAGAGAAAAAGCCATTAAACAATTCAATATCATTGCCAAAGGAAATAGTTTCTATAAGGCGAAAGCTCAGGAAATTCTTAATAAGTTGGAATAGATTATACTCATTCATCTACACATATATTAAAGCTGCACAATCTAATTGTGCAGCTTTCTTTATTATGACCTTAGACACAGCTTTTATACACATCATAGCAGTTATATAAGGAAATGTGTATCACTTTAAGAACCTTTTAGTGATGATAAAAAAAAAGGAAGAGCGCTAGTAACGGTTTCGTTTTTAACAAGAATAAACTCAAAAGAACAATAAGCCAACTTGCTTAATGGTATTAGTATAAGTTATACTTTTCTTCTTGCTATCTTTTTCCTGAGTTCCGCACAGGGACACCCAAATTAGAAATCAAATAATTTAGCTAGATGTTTTTGTTCATCATTTAGAAGTAGAGTTTCTTTAAAAGTGTTGCCAGTTTTGGGATCTGAGATTTCGATTGCATAGATTGATTTGGCGATGTCGATGGCTTTTTCGGGACTCATTTTGTCTGTTTTTAACTTCAGTTGCCTCTCAAGTTCTTTGTAAACTTTATAGGCTACAAAATTGATGGTGATAAGCGCCTGAATCCTTTTTTGCAGTCTATGGTAGATTGGTCTGATCTTCAGGTCATGCTTTGCAACCCTAAAGGCTTTCTCGATTTTCCATAGCTGGCCATAATTATTGATGATTTCTTCCTTTGAAAGTGTTGTATTGGTCATGTAACCTTTCAGTCCATCCCATGCTGCATCCTCTTCAAATTTTCCATGATTGATTCTGATAGTTATATCTCCTTCCAGTTGTAAATACTTATTGTATCCTCTATTGTTTATCGATGACTTGGTCAGCTTACCTGATTTGATCCTTTGCTCCAACTTCATCAGCCCCCTTTCCCTATTATGCCTGTCCTTTTTAGCCCTTCTGTCAGTATATCCGACAATTAAGTTTGTTCCATCGGTTCTGGGAATAATTGCACTGGATTTATCTTTGAGATTCAGAGCGAGTATTTCTTCTTTAATCGCCTTGCTTTCATTTTTAATGCGTGCGCCAAGAATAAACTCATAACCTTTCTTCTGAAGTTCTTTGACATTAGAAGATGAGAGTAAGCCGGAATCAGCTATAACAACTAGCTTATCCAGATCATATTTGTCTTTAAAAACATCAATAATGGGAAGCATTGTATGGCCTTCAAACTTGTTACCTTCATGAATTTCATATGCTGACGGATAGCCTTCAACACCAACAAGTAGCCCCAATACGATTTGCGGATTCTGGTGTTTTCCTTCTTTGGAAAAGCCTCGTTTTCTTAAATCATCTTCATCATCAATTTGAAAATAAATTGTTGTAACATCGTAGAAAACAACCCTGATGATACCGCCAAGTATCTTTTTGGTATGCTGATAACTAATTTGCTGAAGCGTTTCTTTGTGATCAGAATAGACTTTATCCAAATACCTGTATATCCTGTCTTCTTTTATATTTATCGAAAAGTATCTGTGTAAATACTGAGTCGTTTTTAACTTACTTGCCGGGTGTGACAGTCGAACCAGTACTAATTGTTTTAGAAGGTCGTTACAAACAGTGTCAAATCCAATTTCATTATAAATCCTGCCAAGTAACAGGTGGACACCTTCAATTGAAATGTTTCGTATGCTTTGTTTGACGGTTTCCTTGAAATCCTGTACTGTAAAATCAAAAGATTGTTGACCTTCATAATGCGAGATATAATCAAGTCCTTGTTGGTAAAGAGTTTCTATTTCAGTATCAGAACAAGAACTGCCGATAGTTTTAAGCACTTTGTATTTTCCAGAGCTTTTATCAATGACTTGCACACTGACAACACCACTATTGTTCTTCTTTTTTCTCACAAACATAGTGCAAATATAAGCCTGGGACACCCAAACATCCAACTAAAAAGAACTTATAACCCTGTAATAGTGCGACTTAAATCTTTTTGCCTGAAAAAAGTGCGGAACTCAGGAAAAAGTAGATTCCCTTAATTTACAATTGTGGGGGGAATAAAACTGATGATTCTAACTAATTAAGCTAATAAATAATTTATAACCTTTCCAACATGTTTCTTTATTTTTAGGCTTCAAACAAATTATGAACTCCTACTTAGCTTGAAAAAGCAATTTCCTCACTTTCGTCAGTTGGATGCCATGGATTGTGGCTCAACTTGTTTGCGCATGATAGCAAAGTTCACTGCCAAAAATGGCGGTGAACCTTTTTTAATTTAGTATGCTTAAAATAATAATGCGCATTTATAAAATCGCTCGGGAGCAAGCAAACAAATTGTCCATTCTCAACCCGGAAACGACTTTGGTAGCTGAGCTACTCTGATCAAGGGCAAATCTAGCTAAACGAGATGACCTGTGCAATTGGCTATTGTAGGGGGAAGGAAGTGCCATCTAATAATAAGAAAAGATGAAAAAGAATCGTTTTAATGTAATTAATGAGTCCAAATTTGAAAGATTATCAAATAAAGATATGCAAAACTCTAAAGGAGGATGGATTTGTGTTTCATGCAAAAAAAGACAAAGGAAAGTACCTATTGTTATTGGTAAATCTGCTTAATTGATGATTTAACTAACGGCTGATATTTGGTTATCAGCCACTTTTTTTATTTTAAAAATGAATAAGAAGTATAAATTTATTATACCAGTAGTTGCTATTTTTTCTGCACTAACTTCATCTGCTCAAACTAGTGAAAATCATTTAAAATTATTAAACCCGTTAAGCATTATTACAAAAGATGATTTGCTAAAAGATAAAAATGCACTTAAAAAGTTTCATCCTGGCGTATTTAAGAATTTTTCTGAACGTAAATACGATTCATTAATCGAAGCCGTTTCTATAACTTTACCTAAGGATTCCGTTACTGAAACTCAAAAAAGTTTAATAAGGCGTAAGGTGCTTGATATTATTATGTATGAGGATCCACACCTGAGATTTGTTCCTAAACTCACTACAGTAAGTGGCAAAAAATTAAACTTTAAGAGTATAAAAGTATTACCATGTGATTTTTTATGTATTAATGATACTTTGCTTGTTCATAAATCCTATAGTCCTTCTATTAATAAGGGAGATAGAATAATTTGTATAAATGGAGAAAATTCTAAGGACTATTTAAACTCATCTTACAGAGATAGATATTCACCTGCTATTTTATTACAAGCCCCGCACCATTTAAAGTTTAGCCATAGTTATAATTTATTAATTGAAAGAGATGGGAAGAGGAAGGTTATAAATGTAGATGGAATATCACTTACAAAAACCATTTATAATAAAGCTCCTTTTTTTGAACAGGTATTTTCGGATTTCGAAACAGGTTACTTTCGTATTAGTAATTTTGATTTCAACAAGCATCTAGTTACTCGTTTACGTCGTTTTCTTAAGAAATTAGAAAGGGATAATATAACGAATTTGATTATTGATATTCGTGAGAATAAAGGTGGTTCAGGAGATCGATTTGATGAAATCTTCTCGATGTTATCAAATAAAAAGAAATTAATATACCAATCAGATGCTAAGATTAAAATTTCAAATGATAATTATAAGGAATACAACTTTAATAAAGATATGATTGGAGAAGTAGTTTCATTACCAGAGAAGGAATTGGTTAAGGAATTTGCTTTAGATTCTACAAAACTTATTGGGGAAATAGATTGTTTCGTTTTGGTTAGTCGTGATACAGGATCGGTGGCTGCTAGTTTTGCCAATATTATGAATTATAATAATATAGGAACTTTAGTGGGAGAACCATTGTCGCATAATGCCTTAAAGTATGGTGATGTTATAATTGCCAAAAGAGACAATTCAAGATGGGTTATTTCTACCATTGAATATGTTGAACATTCAAATTCACAGGATGGGATACTGTACCCAGATATTTATATCCCCTTTAAAGCCAATGAATATCTTAAAGGTGGAGATCCTGTTTTAGAAGAATGTTTAGATTTAATAAAAGCTAATTCAAAAGAAAATTAAAAGAATAATGGAAAATTTAAAATGGTCTAGATATAATTTCCTTTTGAATTCTAGTCGACATGGGAAGTTTATTTATAATTCTTATACAAATACATTTTTAGAATTGGATGATTCGTTGTTTGAAGATTTTAATTCATTATCTCAATCCAAAAGTGTACAAAAAGATCTGAGAGATATCTTTTCGCAAGAAGAGTTAATGTATTTTAAGGATAACTATATACTAAATGAAAGTGATGATGATTTGGTTGATATAATGCATCATCAAAGTATGGCAAGAATTTTTGATAAAAAACATCTTGTATTAACAATAGCTCCAACCCAAAACTGCAATTTCAATTGTTCATATTGTTATGAAAAATGGCGTAATTCAGGAAGTATGAGCGATGAGACAGAGGATGCTTTAATTAAACATTTGAATGAGCTAAAAGTAACATTTGGACTTGAAACTATTAATCTTACTTGGTATGGTGGTGAACCTTTATTGGAGCATATGAGAATTGCTTCATTAGGCAAAAAAATTAATAAACTAGGCATAAAAATTATTGAATGTGAAATTATCACTAATGGTTATTTGTTTAATGAGAAGAATGTTCAAACTTTGATTGATGTTGGTGTTAATCAGGTTCAGATTACGATTGATGGATTTAAGGAAATTCATGACCAACGACGTCCACTTTTGAGTGGTATTGGTACATTTGATAAAATCATCAAAAATCTGGATTTCTTTTTTGCAAATGAGAATAAGGATAAATTGACAATTGCTCTGAGGGTAAATATTGATAAGTCAAATTCTGACACATACTTGGAAACATACAATTGGCTTAAAAGTCGCTATCCCCAGGAGAATTTACTGGTATATCCGGGTTGGATTTATTTAGATGAAACCAATGAGAAAAAATGTGATTGTTTCGGAAGAAATGAGGCTACGGATTTTTGTTTAGATTTAAGTAAAAATAATGGTATCGTTTCAGAAAAAATATTTCCTGATGATATTAATATGGAATGTTTGGTTAGGAATCCTAATAGTTTAATTGTAGGATGGAAGGGAGAGATTTATAAATGTTTTGAGGATTTAGGAAATGAAGAGTTAATTGTAGGGAGTTTGCATGATAAAGATATTTGGACAAATCAAGAGCTTATTTCTAAATATTCTGTGGGAATTGATCATTATAATGATCCAAAATGTATAAAATGTTCTTATTTACCAATTTGTAATGGCGGATGTCCTCTAAGGCGACTGGAAAATAAATATCATGGAAAGTCTAATGATTGTTGTACTCCTTTTAAAGGCAGGTTGAATGATTATTTAGAACTTTACTACGAGAATATACAAAGGAAATAAACCTTATGGTATTCATGTAGTAAATTCTTAAGCTTGAAACCTTATGGTTTCAGGCTTATTTTTGTTTATTTTTAGGCTTGAAACAAATTATGAACTCCTATTTACCTTGAAAAAGCAATTTCCTCACTTTCGTCAGTTGGATGCCATGGATTGTGGCCCAACTTGTTTGCGCATGATAGCCAAGCACCATGGCAAGAATTATACACTTCAATCTTTACGCGATAAATCGCACATTACCCGCGAAGGGGTTTCGATGTTGGGAATTGCTGATGCTGCTGAAAGTATCGGAATGCGTAGTATAGGTGTACGCATTTCGTTCGATCAGTTGGCCAAGGAAGCGCCATTACCAGCTGTTTGTCACTGGGGACAAAACCATTTTGTAGTAGTTTATAAAGTGGAAATTAAGAAGAACAAAACAACAGTACATGTTGCCGATCCTGGTTCGGGCTTGCTTAAATTCACCAAAGATGAATTTATTAAACAATGGGCAAGTACGCAAAGTCAAGGAGAGCTAAAAGGCCTGTGTTTGTTGTTGGAACCCACACCTGATTTCTACAAGCAAAAGGATGAAGATGTATCTCGTAAGAAAAGCATTGGTTTTTTGTTAAGATATCTTAAGCCTTATCGCAAATTCATGATTCAGTTGGTTTTGGGAATGCTGTTTGGCTCTTTGCTACAACTAATTTTTCCATTTTTAACGCAATCTGTTGTCGATATTGGTATCAATACTCAGAATCTTAACTTTATTTATTTGGTGTTGATAGCACAATTGGTGCTATTTATTTCCCGAATGTCGGTTGAGTTTATACGCTCCTGGATATTATTGCACATTTCAACAAGAATCAACATTTCTTTAATATCTGATTTCCTGATTAAATTGATGAAGCTGCCAATTGGTTTCTTCGATATTAAAATGATTGGGGATCTGTTACAAAGAATTCAGGATCACACAAGAATTGAAAATTTCTTGACATCATCTACCTTGAATGTATTGTTCTCGATGGTGAACTTATTGATTTTTGGAGTTGTACTGGCGGTTTACGATATGACTATTTTCCTGGTATTTATATTGGGATCAGCCTTGTACATCATTTGGGTAAATCTTTTCCTGAGAAAACGTCGAGAGTTGGATGGCAAACGATTTGCTCAAATGTCGAACAATCAGAATTCCTTGGTGCAGCTGATTACCGGAATGCAGGAAATTAAGCTGAACAATTGCGAGAAGCAGAAGCGTTGGGAGTGGGAGCAGATACAGGCTGAATTGTTTCAGGTTCGTACCAAAGGCTTGGCGTTGAATCAATATCAAGTTTCAGGATCGATCTTTTTTAATGAAACTAAGAATATCATTATCACATTTCTTGCTGCAAAAGCAGTATTAGATGGCGGAATGACTTTGGGTATGATGCTGGCGGTGCAATATATCATTGGTCAGTTGAATTCTCCGCTTGATAATTTGGTACAGGTCATCCATTCCTGGCAAGATGCTAAGATCTCTTTAGAGCGTTTGGGTGAAATCCACGAAATGCAAGAGGAAGAGATTGAGGCGGATCAAAAACTCACCGAAATCCCCGATGAAAAAACCATTGATATTGAAAATGTGAGCTTTCAGTATGAGGGTCCGCATTCCGAAATGGTGTTGAATCAGGTAAATCTAAAAGTAGAAGAAGGCAAAACAACGGCAATTGTTGGTGCATCGGGAAGTGGAAAAACCACTTTAATTAAGTTGATGCTTGGTTTTTATCCTAGCACCAAAGGCAGAATTTCCTTGGGAGGCACAACAATAGAAAACTATAGCTCGGCCATGTGGCGTCAAAACTGTGGTGTGGTAATGCAGGATGGTTTTATCTTCTCCGATACCATTGCCAAAAATATTGCTGTGGGAGTTGAGCATATCGATAAAAAAAGGTTGTTATATGCTGTTCAGGTGGCATGTATCGATAGTTTTATCGAAAGTTTGCCATTGCGTTACAATACCAATATTGGTGCTAACGGACATGGATTAAGTCAAGGGCAGAAACAACGAATTTTAATAGCTCGTGCAGTATATAAAAATCCGGAATTTCTGTTTTTTGATGAGGCCACCAATGCATTGGATGCCAATAACGAGATGGCCATTATGAAGAAGCTAAATGAATTCAACAAGGGCAGAACGGTTGTTGTGGTTGCGCATCGCTTAAGCACAGTGCGAAATGCGGATAAAATCATTGTTTTGGAGAAAGGTGAAATTGTAGAGGAAGGCAGTCATGAAGAGTTAACGGCACTTCAAGGAAAGTATTATCAGTTGGTAAAAAATCAACTGGAGCTCGGTAATTAGATCCTGATTGTTATGAGAGATATGATTTTCATAGAGTATTATATTTTAAGAAGAAAGAAAATTATTTGTATTCAGAACCTACAGGCTTGATATTGATTAGTTTTTACAATGAGTTAGGAGATGGTTTTCACGAGAGGATAGATAAACGTGCATTATTAATGTGTTAAGTGATTGGGCTTTAGAAGCTAGGAAAAAGATTGAAGTATATTACAAAGATCAAGTTGTAGGAGCTTGCCTTGCTGACATGATAGTAAAGGAAGGATAATTATTGAGCTAAAGGCAGTTGAAAAATTAGCTCGCAAATACGAGATACAGCTTGGTTTACTTCATATTTTTGTACTTAGGCCACAATAGAAGAGAAAAGTTTTCACAAAAAAATATCATACAGAATCATTAATTTCTGTGTAATCAGCGTCAAAAAATGGAAAAAGACCCGAATATAGAACTACGATCAGACGAAGTAAAAGAGATACTTGGAAGAGTTCCAAACTGGATTATTAGAAGTGGAACTACTTTGTTTTTTATCGTGATTGCTGCCCTTGTTATTGGTAGTTATTTTTTTCGATACCCTGATATAATTAATTCCAAGTTGATTCTAACCACATTAAATCCACCTGCCGAATTGGTGGCTCGATCCAGTGGAAAGATACAGGAATTGTATGTAAAGGATAATGAAGAAATAAAAGAGGGAAGCTTATTGGCGATTATTGAAAATCCTGCTTTTAATGAGGATGTTTTTGCTTTAAAAGAAAAACTGGAAACATTTCAAGCTCATAT
Organism: Marinifilum sp.; assembly: GCF_965230805.1. NCBI lineage: Bacteria > Pseudomonadati > Bacteroidota > Bacteroidia > Marinilabiliales > Marinifilaceae > Marinifilum > Marinifilum sp. The sequence goes on from NZ_OZ246019.1 coordinate 2,094,298, forward strand.
TACGGGAAGCGAGGATATTGATGCATCTATGATAGAAGGACCGTTTAGGTTGGGAGTTGTTCAATCTTATTACAATATATTTTTAAAGTCGTGTGCGGATTATCAGCGCTTTTTTGAGTTGGAGTATTACGACAGAAAGATTGACTCCTATAACAAGCAAATCAGTAAATACAATATGTATTACAATCGTCAGTATCAGCAAAAGAAAATTTTGGAAAGTGAATTGGCCATTACTAAAAAACAATACGAAAGAGATTCTTCGCTATATGAAAGGGGCGTAATTGCGCAGCAAGCGTTTCAAAATTCGAAGAAGGTATATTTAGAAAGTTCATACACTTTTCATGGTGCACGATCTGCCTTAGCTTCTACACAAATTAACATTTCGGATGTAGAACAGCAGATCATTGATTTGGAATTAAAGAAGGAAAGTGAAAGGAAAGATCTTCAAAATTTAATGATACAATCTTTTGATCAGCTAAAGGCTCAAATAGATATTTGGGAACAAAACTATCTGATACGAACACCTATAGATGGTAGGGTAAGTTTCAATAGATTTTATACCTCAAACCAGAATGTTAAGGAAGGGGAACGTGTTTTTACGGTACTTCCGATTGATTCGACTAAAGTTGTAGCAAGGGTTGAGTTAGGTATTACCGGAGCGGGTAAAGTAAAAGTCGGGCAAAGGGTGAATATTAAATTGGATAATTATCCATATTTAGAATATGGCATGCTTGAAGGAACCATACGATCGATTTCAAAAGTTCCCGAAGATCAGAAATATAGTTTGGATGTGGATTTTCCGAAGGGATTGGTAACCAATTATGGGATTGAACTTGAATTTGCTCAAAAAATTGAAGGGAATGCTGAAATTATTACTGAAGATCTGCGATTGTTACAAAGAATTTTTAATCCAATTCGAGCCTTGTTAAAAGAGAGGTTATAAGTCGGGATATTTTTTTATAGATTCTTAATAGAAGCGCTGCAGTGAGAAACTATATGCAGCGCAATCACATTCATATAGGTACATAAGAAAGTGTATGGATTCCTTCTTAATTATTTGTAGTTTTGGTTTTTTTACTAAGCAAAGCTATTATTTAAAAGATGAAGATAAGAGTTCTGATCATTTTTATTCTGCTAGATATTGCAAGTGCTGCTGCACAACAACAGGTAGAACCATTTAAGACCCACAACCAGAGTCCGTTGATTCATTTTTTTGGTATTCCAAATAGTAGTGGAGGAAATGTTCTGTCGAAAAAGCAGTTTATCTTCAGCAATTGCCTTAATATAGCCAATAATGCTACCTCTTCCCAATTGCAAGAGGAAGCCATTTATTTGGATGGGGAAATGTACCGAAACGATTTGTTTTTTCGTTATGGTGTAAGTAATAAGTTACAGGTTGAAGTAAATGTACCTTTAATTCGTCACTCAACTGGTTTAATGGATCCGTTTATCTCAGGATGGCATGAAACATTTGGATTACCTGGAAAATCGCGTGAAGTAATGTCTAATCACAATCTTACCTACTTATATCGTGAAAATGAGACCACGCATTTGTTATTGGACGAAGGAAGGCTTGATATTGGGGATATTGCAGTACGTTTGACTACTCCGATCCTAAAAAAAAGCTATTTTCAGTTATCTTTTAGTACATCTTTTAAACTGTCAACCGGAAAAAAGGATAATTTGATAGGTAGTGGTACAAATGATGTGAGTTTTAACCTTTCCGCTTCCTCTTTTTCTAAGCAAAATGAACAAACTTTTACTTGGTTTTATTCACTAGGATATTTGCACATTGGCTCAGGGGCGGTTTTGAATGATGTGCTGAGTAATAATGTGATATTTGGGAGTATTGGGACGGCTTATCATTTAAGTAAGAGGTGGATTCCTAAGGTGCAGTTTGATTTTCACACTGGGTTTTACAAAGGATCAACAACGCGACAATTGGGGGAGGAGTCGATTCAATTGGTAATAGGAACAGATTTTTCCTTATCGAAAAAATTGAATTTATCGGCGGCCTTTTCTGAGGATTTAATTGTTAATACAGCACCTGATTTTGTTTTACAATTTGGGGTTTCATATCAACTTTAATATCAAAAATTATGAGCATTATAGGAAATATTATTTGGATTGTTTTTGGAGGAATTTTAATTTTCTTTCAGTATTTAATTGCCGGATTAGTAATGTGTTTCACCATTATAGGAATACCATTCGGAATTAAAATTATGCAATTGTCGATTTTGGGATTGGCTCCTTTTGGTCAACGGGTGCAATACAACGATAATGCCGGTGGGTGTTTAAGTACCTTATTAAATGTGATTTGGATATTTATTGGAGGAATTTGGATTGCCTTAACTCACCTTTTATTTGCCTTACTATTTGCGATCACCATTATTGGAATTCCATTTGCAGCTCAACATGTAAAACTTGCGGGATTTGCTTTAACACCTTTTGGGAAAAGCATAGGATGAAAAAAACTAAACTTCTTAAAAAGAAATATCCCGGCCGAAGAGGCACGGGATTTTCACAAAATACTTAAACAACAAACACTAACATAAACGTTCCTAACGCGTATGAGTTACAAATATGAGAAGAATAATTTGGAAATAAAAGCTATTGAGAGCTTATAATGTCTAAATTATCAAATACTTAGGTCGAAAACGTTTGTGTTGTCCTTATTTATTTTCAATTTAAATACTACTAGATCTTTTTTACTCAAAAAACAAAAATGCTCCACGTGGAACATTCCTGTTCTTTTTTTATTTCATTTTCAGAAGATTGCTTATTTAAGGCTCAATGATATTATTCTGATACCTTTGCTTTTTTAACTAAAACATTACACAAAATTGAATCCTCTTAAGAAACTTGCAGGCGAAACGGCAATTTATGGTGTTAGCTCCATTGTTGGCCGATTTCTAAATTGGCTGTTGGTTCCCTTATACACCTATATTTTTGCACCCAACGAATATGGAATTGTTGCCAATTTAATGTCGTACGTTGCTATCTTCCTGGTTTTACTTACCTATGGAATGGAAACTGGATATTTTCGCTTTGCGAACAAAGAAGGTAAAGCTGATATTACTTTTAGCACAGGTTTTTTAAGTTTATGCTTATCGACAATTGTTTTTTGGATATTGATTCTTGTATTTGTCAAGCCTCTGTCAGACTACCTTAGCATTGCAGACCACAAAGAATATCTGTTATTGCTAGCAGCAACTTTGGGGTTTGATGCCATAACAGCTTTGCCTTTTGCTAAGCTCCGCTTGCAAAACAAAGCGTTTAGATATGCGGGCTTAAAATTGATTAATATTTTTACAAATTTGGGAATAAATTTGTTTTTCCTTGTTTTATGCCCGTGGATTAATATAAACTTTCCTAACATTCCGATTGAAACAATCTGGAATCCGCACATTGGGGTTGGTTATATATTTATTGCTTTTTGTGTGGCCTCACTTCTAAATTTCATTCTTTTATTGCCTGATTTTAAGTTTGTAAGTTTTAAATTGGATCTTGGATTGTTCAAAGAGCTTTTATCTTACTCTTGGCCAATCCTTGTGGTTAGTGTGTGTGGACAAATTAATTTGAATTTGGATAAAATGCTAATGCCAAATTTAATTCCAGCCAAATTAGATCCGATGTATCAAACCGGAATTTATGCGGCGAATTACAAACTTGCGGTAATTATGACCCTCTTTATTCAATCATTTCGGTATGCATTTGAGCCATTTTTTTTCGCACAGGCTAAAAAGGAGAATTCAAAACAAATTTACGCTGATGTTCTAAAATATTTCACTGTGTTTTGTTTATTGATTTTTTTAGGCGTAATGTTCTATATCGACATCGTAAAACTTCTTATAAAATCGAGTTATCACGAAGGATTAAAAATTGTTCCTTATGTTCTTTTGGGTAATTTATTCTTCGGTGTTTTCTTTTCACTATCGCTTTGGTACAAATTAAGTAATAAAACCAAATACGGTGCCTTATTGGCAATGTCAGGATCAATAGTAACCATCCTTATAAATATTCTTCTTGTCCCTAAAATGGGATATCAGGGAGCAGCTTATGCTGTTTTGATTTGTTTTGCTATGATGATGGTGGTTTCGTATTTATTGGGGCAAAAACATTATCCGATCCCTTACGACATTAAAAGGATTCTTTTCTATTTTCTTTTTGCGATGATTCTTTTTGCCATTGGCACCCAAATAAACATCGATAATCAATGGTTAAGAATGCTTGTAAAGACGCCTCTTTTATTTGCCTTTATTGGGCTGGTAATTCATAAGGAAAAGTTGTGGGGAAAGATAAAAAGCTGGGTAAATAAGTAACTCCTATTGGTAGAATTTGGATGCTCCTTAATACCGCAATTACCTTTCATAAGAGATATGAATAGTGTATCTTAGCGAATCGATAAAAATTAGCATCAAACCTTAAATTATAGACAAATGAAAGTGAAAATCGTTAACAAATCGAAACACGGTTTGCCAAAATATAGTACGGACTTATCAGCAGGTATGGATTTAAGAGCCAATATCAACGAACCTGTTTTTTTAAAATCTTTGGAAAGAAAGTTAATACCCACGGGTTTATTTATTGAGTTGCCGGCTGGTTACGAAGCTCAAATTCGACCTAGAAGCGGTATGGCATTAAAGGAAGGGATCTCAGTTTTAAATACTCCTGGCACAATCGATGCTGATTATCGTGGAGAAATAGGGGTGATTCTGGTTAATCTTTCGAACCAACTTGTTGAAATTAATGATGGGGATAGAATCTGTCAGATGGTGGTTGCAGCTCACGAAAAAGTGATATGGGAGGCTGTTGAGGAATTGGAAGTATCTGAACGAGGTGAGGGAGGATTTGGACATACAGGCAAAGCTTAATCGTTAAAAAATATTAAATCCGATTGATTGTAAAGTCTAAATCTTAAATTTGAAGCGAATTTATTTTATACAACACTACTACAAATTTTAAACAATGAAGATTATTGTACCTATGGCAGGTATGGGGAAACGAATGCGTCCTCACACCTTAACAGTGCCAAAACCGTTAATTCCTATTGCAGGAAAACCTATTGTGCAACGTTTGGTTGAAGAAATTGCTAAAGTTTCGAATGAAAGCATAGAAGAAATTGCTTTTATTATTGGAGATTTTGGCAAGGATGTTGAAAAACAACTGAGCGATATAGCTCAAAATATAGGTGCCGAATGCAGCATTTACTATCAAGAAGAGGCCTTGGGAACGGCTCATGCAATTCACTGTGCAGCGCAATCTCTATCGGGGCATGTTGTTGTTGCTTTCGCAGATACTTTGTTTAAAGCAGATTTTGTACTCGATTCAGAAGCAGATAGCGTAATCTGGGTGCAGAAAGTTCAGGATCCATCGGCGTTTGGGGTTGTAAAATTGGATGCTGAGAATAGAATAACTGATTTTGTAGAGAAACCAAAGGAGTTTGTTTCTGATTTGGCAATTATAGGAATTTACTATTTTAAAGATGGTGAAAACCTAAGGTGTGAATTGCAGTACTTGTTAGATAATGAAATTCTTGTGAAAGGGGAATACCAGTTTACTGATGCCTTGGAAAACATGAAAAACAAAGGATTGGTTTTTAAGTCAGGTCAGGTTATTGAGTGGATGGATTGTGGGAATAAGGATGCAACGGTTCATACAAACCAAAGAATTCTGGAATATCATAAGGACGATGAACTGGTTTGTAATTCATCGATTATTGAGAATTCAGTAATCATTCCTCCATGTTATATCGGCGAAAACGTAAAAATTGAGAACTCTATTGTAGGGCCTCACGTTTCGGTTGGTGCTGGAACAGTAGTTAATAATACATTGGTTCGCAATACAATTGTCCAACGCAATTCTAATTTAGAGCATTTAAATCTGGAAAATTCCATGATAGGAAATCATGTAGAGATTCAAGGGGATGTTTCTGAACTGAATGTTGGTGACTATGCGAGCTTTTCAAAATAGATAAAGGATGAAGGTGGGAAGAAAATTGTTAATGACAATATTGTTAGGGTCTTCTGTTTTTTTGGGAGTGCCTTTACATGCAAGGAATATCAAGTCAATAAAGAAAGATAAACTTCAAAAGGAGGTTAAACTAACCGAGCAACAAAGGCTTGAGTTTGATTATGCTTTTGCCGAAGCAACTAAAGCAATCCTACTTGGAGAGATAGAAAAGGGTATTTCGATGTATGTTTCCTGCCTTAAAATTGATCCATCGAGTGCGGTGGTTCGATATGAGTTAGCAAATGTTTATTTAAGCAAAGAGAATTATAACTCAGCTCTTGAATTATCCAGGGGGGCGGTGGCACAGCAGCCTCGTAACCTATGGTATCAAATTCAATTGGCTAATATATACCAGCAAAAAGGAATGATTGATCATGCTTGCAAGGTGTATGGTGAATTAATTGAGATGTATCCTGATCGTCTTGATTTTTTTTATTTGCAGGCTGCTTTATTTGCATCAGTTGAAAAGTTTGAAGAAGCTGTTGAAGTATATAATCGTCTGGAGAAGAAAGTAGGGATTCAGGAAAGTGTTTCGCTTGAAAAAGAGAGGTTGTACCTCAAAATGGGAGATAAAAAATCTGCTTATTCCGAAGTTCAGATGCTTATCAAAAAATATCCATATCGTGCTGATTTTTACGGAGTGTTAGCGGATTTATATCTAGCGGATAATGAAGAAGAAAAAGCCTTTAAGCAGTATCAGGAAATCTTAAAAATAGATCCTGATAATGGATTGGTTCATTTTTATCTGGCGGATTTTTACAGAAAAAAAGGCGAAATCGATAAGGCCAAAGAGTCCTTATTAATAGCTTTCGGCCAAGAAGAGGTTCAGGCTGATCAAAAAATTCAGTACCTGATTGCGATGCTCATGGCTCCGGATCAACCTGAATTATCAGATGATTATTTAAGGTCATTACTTGACATTCTTGTTAAGATTCATCCTGGTCATGTGCGGGTTCATGCATTATATGCCGATTTTTTAAGAAAAAGAAAAGATAACGAAGGAGCCAAACATCATCTTCAAAAAGTTCTGGAAGATGATAAATCAAACTATGTTGTTTGGGAGGAGTTATTATTGATCCATAATGAATTGTTAGATTTCGATAGCATGCTTAAGTTAAGCTCAGAAGCTTTAGCCTATTTTCCAAGTCAGCCCTTACTATATATTTTTAAAGGTGTTGCGGAGGCACAGAAAAATGATTTCAATACGGCCATAAGTACTTTCGAGAAAGGGATAATCTACGTTGGTGATAATGTTCGCTTGCGCATCCAATTTAAAAGCTACATGGGAGATGCATATTATCAGACAGGAGAGTTTCAAAAGGCCTTTAAATCATATGATGAAGTTTTGCTATATGATCCTGAAAATGTGATCATACTAAATAATTACAGCTACTATTTGTCAGTGCGAGGTGAACATTTAGAGAAAGCAAAAGAAATGAGTTTAAAGTGCATTGAATTGGAGCCTGAAAACCCAACTTATCTGGATACTCATGCTTGGGTTTTATATCGTTTGGGAGAATACAATGAAGCAAAAAAAATAATGGAAAAAGCACTAAAATTTGGAGGTGACGATTCTGCAGTGCAGGTTGAGCATTATGGTGACATTCTATACAGACTTGGTGAAGATGACAAAGCATTGGAAGAGTGGAAAAAAGCCTTAGAATTAGGTGAAGGATCGGAATACTTAGCTGAGAAGGTAAAAACAGGATCAATTCCTGAAGAAGAGAAAGATGAAGAGTAAATTAAATTCAAAAATGTATTTGGGAGCCATGGTTTTAATCATGGCTTTTATTCAGTTTTCGTGTAAAACAAGATATGAACTTGGTGTGATAAAGGCAAAACCAATGTCTGATTCAAAACTGTATCGGCACATGTTGGACAGTAGTCTTCATTACGAAACTTTGTTTATAAAAAAATTCTCAGCAAATTATTCGGTCGATGGAGTAAAAAAGAGTTTTAAAGGCGCAATTAAAATACAAAAAGATAGTTTGATTTGGATTACCATTACGGCACCTATAGGAGGACTTGAGGTTGCGAGATTAATGATTAGCCAAGATTCGGTCAAAATGATTAACCGAATGAAAAAGACTTATTTTGTGGATGATTACGACTTCTTTAGGGATCACTTAAACGTAGATCTTAACTTCGAGTCTCTTCAGGCCATCATCACTAACTCTGTTTTTCAGGCCACAAATAATGATAAGGAAAAGTCATTTATTCGTGGGTTTAACGGACGTATTGTTGATAATATGTATGTTTTTACATCTGAAAAATCCCGAAAAGTTGATCGTAAATTAAGAAAAGATAAGTTAAGAAAACTTAGCAGATTTGGTTACCAGAGAATTCAAATTGATCCTGCTTTAATGAGAATTACCGATGTATTGGTAAAAGATTTTGATGACTCAAGGGATGTTAATGTAAAATATCGCGATTTTAAAATGTTTGAGGATAGAAAATTTCCTCAGCGATTGAGTTTCGAGGTGGCTGATCCGAAACATTTATTATATTGTAGTGTTAAATTTAATAAGATTGCTTTTGACGAAAAGCTTAAGTTTTCTTTTAAAATTTCAAGTAAGTACGAAAGAATATATCCTTAATTTATAAGATGCGTGTGTTAAAAATAAGATCCTCATTTATCATTATTTATTTATTGCTTGCACTGATAAGTGGTTCTGTAGATGCTTTTTCACAGATTAGTATGTCAACTCTCAAGAAGAGAAAAGAGCAGAATGAAAAGGACATTGCCTATACCAATACGCTCATCAATAAAACGATTAAAAATAAAAAAGTAAGTTTAGGCAGATTGAATTTATTGAATCAACGAATTCGATCACGACAAGCTCTTATTATCTCAATTGAGAGTGAGGTATCGCACATTGGCAAGCAAATCCGTCAAAAAAATAAGGATATTGAGAAGCTGGAAAATGAGCTAGCCAAATTAAAGACTCAATATGCCAAGGTAATTATTTATGCGCATAAGCAGAGAAACTCATATGAGAAGTTAATGTTTCTTTTGTCTTCTAAGGACTTTAATCAGGCCTATAAGAGATACAAATACCTACAACAATTTTCTGAATACAGCAGAAATCAAGGTAAATCAATTGGAAATAAAAAAGAATCTTTAGCGGCAAAAGTTGTAGAGCTCAACAAAGTTAAGAAAGAGAAGGAGGAGCTTTTGTCCCAAAAAAATCAAGAAAACCTAAAGTTATCAGAAGAAAAATCTCAGCAGACAGCTTTGGTTCAGAAACTAAAAAAGCGTGAAAGGCAATTGCGCGATGATCTAAGAAAACAGAAAAGATACTCACAGAAACTGCAAAAGGAAATTCAAAAAGTAATTGAACGTCAAGCTTTATTGGCAAAAAAGTCTAGCAATTCATCAGGTAAATATGCGATTACCCCCGAGGATAAAACGCTTTCTCTATCTTTTGATAAAAATAAGGGAAAATTACCTTGGCCAACAAAAACTGGATTTATTTCTGAAAAATTTGGAGAACATCCACATCCAGTTCTGAAACATGTAACTGTTCGAAACGATGGTGTAAATATTACTACGGATGCACAATCGGAATGCAGGTCGGTTTTCAAAGGCGAGGTGACCCATATACTTTCTATGCCTGGATTAAATAATGTGGTGATTATCCGACATGGAGAGTTCTTCTCGGTCTATTCGAATCTTGCTTCGGTAAATGTGAAGAAGGGTGATGTTGTTCAATCGAAAGAAAAGATAGGAGTTGTATATACTGATAATTCTCAGGATCAAACGGTTCTTAAATTTCAGTTGTGGAAAGGAAGCACCAAATTAAATCCAGCGCTGTGGTTGTATCGTAACTAGTTTTATTGCGTACAGGTAAGAAATGGAAAATAATCAGAATACTTTAATTGCGAAGCTCGATCGCTTTATTCGTAAATATTATCAGAATCTACTACTACGTGGATTTCTGTTGTGTCTTGTATTGTTTTTCTCTTATTTCTTTCTCATCTCGTTTTCTGAGTATTTTCTTTACCTGTCTGTTGCAATGCGGACCTTACTGGTTAGTTTAACGGCTATTTTTATTGTGGCATTGATTTTTCAGCTTATAGTTCGTCCAATTGTAGGTCTGCTAAAAGTCGGCAAGCGAATTTCTTATCGGCAAGCGATTGAAATTATCTCCAAACATTTTCCTGAGCTTAAGGATAAGTTGATCAATACGCTAGAGTTATCAGTTCAAGCTTCTAAAATTAATCAAGACGAAAATTCGTTGCTGTTAGCAAGTATCAATCAGAGGATTGACTCAGTAAAAATTATCTCTTTCCGAAAAGCAATTTCTTTCAAGGCCAATATTAAGTATCTGAAGTATTTATTTGCTGTTATCTCAGTGCTGATTTTTGTCCATTTGTTAATTCCGGATATGTACTCTAACAGTACGGAAAGACTTCTTAATTTTAACATCAAATATACTCCTCCTGCTGATTTTACATTCCATTTGGACGATTGGTCTGGCATAGCTACTAAAGGGGCGGATTTCTCCTTAAAAGCGCATACAGAGGGGAAGTATATTCCGAAAGAGATATACTTGGTAACAGATAATTCCAGGTTCTTAATGAAAACTGAAAAACTCGGAAATTTTTCATATTTGTTCCGGAATATCAATTCCAATATTTCATTTCGACTTCAATCTGGGAATATAATTTCTAAAGAATTTCAAATCAAGCTAATTTCGAAGCCAAGCATTAAAAAATTTTCTATTTTGATCAAATCACCGAGCTATACAAAACTGCCTTTACGCACTGAAAAAAACATTGGAAATGTCAGTGTTCCAATGGGTTCTGTTTTGGAATGGGTGTTCGAAACAGACTTTTCAAGTGCAGGAGAATTGATTTTTTCTGATTCACTAAACCCTACACCATTAATTTTGGAAAGAAATTCGTTTAAATTTTCTAAAAAAATCAATGAAAAGAGTTCGTATAGAGTTTTTCTAATGAATGATGATTTTAATAGATATTCTTATGCCGAATACAATATTGATATCATTCCAGATTTGTATCCCCAAATAAAAATTTCAAGCATTCAGGATTCAATTATTGAATCCGGATATTATTTCTTAGGACAAATTAAAGATGATTATGGATTCTCAAAATTGAGATTTGTTTATCAAATAGAAAATCAAACGCCAACCTACATTCCCATCTCTGTTGATCCAAATTTAAGTTCACAGGAATTTTTCTTTTCGTTCAATTTTGCCAATGAAAATTTTGAGGATGGGAGTAATATCAAGTATCATTTCGAAGTATTTGATAATGATGGAATCAATGGATCAAAAAAAGCAATTTCACGAAGATTCAATTATTACATTCCTGATTCAAACCAACTTTATGATTTAAACGCTGCAATTCAAGATAGTATTAATAGTAAAATTAACACCGGAATGCAATTGAGCGAATCGATAAAAAAGGATATTCTTCGTATGCAAAGAAATGTTTTAAACGGATCGTCGGAAAAATGGCAACAGAAGCAACTCCTAAAAGGGATTGGGGATAAGAAGAAGCAACTGGATGAATTACTCCATGAAGTAAGGAAACAGAATGAGCGTAAGAATCGTCTAATGAATTCTTCTGGTGTTCTAAAGGAGAAACAAGCACAGATCGAAGAACTGTTAAAAAAAGTAATGGATTCTGATTTGCAGAAACTATTCAATGAGTTTAATAAATTAGCTGAAGATCTAAAATCTGAGGACATAAATAAACTTGGCAACCAATTAAAAATGTCGGTACATGATTTTCAGAAGCAGTTGGATAGAAACCTACAATTACTTGAAAGGTTCGAGATTGAGGTTCGAGTGGAGAAGCTGACGGACAGGATTAATAAGTTGGCTGAGGATCAGGAAAATGCTTTGGGAAAAGAATCTAGAAATCTTGAAATGCTAAACGAAATTCGGTATAGTAATAAGGAACAATGGGAAGAAATTACAAAAGACTTGGACGATGTTTTAGATCAGAACTCTTTCAACCATCAACCATATGATTTCGATCAAGATATTAGCAAAAAACAGGAAGAAATCAATGAAATGATTGAAGAATCTGGTCAGTTGTTGCAAAATAGAAAAGTGGGCAAGGGTGTAAAAAATATGAAAAAAACATCCTCAAAGCTCAAGAGTTTTGCCTATAAATTAAAAGAAAGCATCTCCAATGTCACTTCTGCTCAAAGGACTGAAGACATAGGAAATTTAGTTTTGCTGATGAACAATTTAATTGAGTTTTCGTTTAAACAGGAAGATGCATTAAGTCGCTTTAAGAGAGTTGGGTATTTGAATCCATTATATACCCGAATGATAGAGGAGCAAGGTGAGTTAAAAGAAGAGTACAATTTGATTCAGGATTCATTACTTGCATTATCATCAAGATCACCACAGGTTGCGTCGATGATTGGAAATAGACTATTGAATATTGAAAATGAATTGGAAAAGGTAATTGAGGAAGCTAGTGAAAGGCGAAAAGTTCAATCTGCAACAGCGCAACAAAAAGTATTAGCCGACGTTAATGAATTGAGTGTATTTCTATCTGAAGCTTTAAAACAAATGATGGAACAAATGGCTAATGCTATGCCTGGCGATCAGTTAGGCGATAAAAAACAGGGGCAGGTGTCATTCTCCGGACTCAAATCTCAGCAACAATCTTTAAAAAATATGCTGAAAGAATTAATTTCCGAAATGAAAAATGGTAATTTAGAAAATAGTTCAAAAGTGAAGTTTGGAAAGCTTTTACAGTATCAGGAAATGTATCAACAAAGTTTAAATGAATTGCTTCAAAATGGAAGGTTGGGAAACGAAAGTGAAAAAATCTTACGTGAAGTTGCCAAAATGATTGACCAAAATGAGTCTGACATTTCTAATTTTTCAATAAATTCGTCAATGATATTTCGACAAAATCAGATTTTTTCAAAATTATTAGAAGCCGAAAATGCCCATAGAGAAAAAGATTTTGATAAGAGACGTGAAAGTAAGACAGGAAATATTTTAAAATTGAGTAACCCTAGAGAAATATTTGAGTATAAAAGAGTACGAATAAATTATGAGGGCGTATTTGATGACTCAAATATAATACTGTTTGACTATTATAATAAGTTGTACTTGGATTATATGATAAAACTAAATAATGACTAAATCTGAAAACTTGTTGGTATTTCCATCTGAATTAGAGAACATAAGTAGGGTTGAAAGATTGATTGACGATATTTCATCTTCCTACAATTTAAGCTCGGAAATTTACGGTAAAATTTCTGTAGCTATTATTGAAGCTGTAAATAATGCAATTTTACATGGTAATCGATTGGATGTCTCAAAGAATGTAAAAGTTGAGTTCAATATTGATGATGAAGCTATTCAGTTTATTATCGAAGATGAAGGAAGTGGATTTGACTTTGAAAACATTCCAGATCCAACCCTACCTGAAAATATTGAAAAAACGCATGGTCGAGGGATCTTCTTAATGAATCATCTGGCTGATGATATTGAATTTTGCGAAAATGGAGCATTAGTTGATATGAAATTTAGATTTGCCTAAATGTTGATTACATATAATTCGTGTGAAACAGAAATTCCCGCGATTGATCAAAAACGCATAAGCGATTGGATCAATCGCGTTGTAGTAAATAATGGGGGGGAAATAGGAGAGGTTAATTATTATTTCTGCTCAGATGATTATCTACTAAAAATGAATCGTGAGCACCTAAATCACGATTATTATACTGATATAATTACCTTCGATTACACAATAGCCAATATCATATCAGGTGATCTTTTTATAAGTGTCGATACTGTTAGAGACAACGCAAGCCAATACAAATGCGAATATTTAGAAGAACTCTATCGTGTTATTATCCATGGTGTACTTCATTTGTTGGGAATTAACGATAAAACAGATGAAGAGCAGACTATTATGACACAAAAGGAGGACGAATCATTAGTATTACTTTCCAAGATTGATTAACTTTGTTCAATTTTACATTTTTTTTGAATAACAAGTGATTAGAAACAAATATAGTTTTCTATCAATTTGTTATACATTGGATAAGAGTAAAGAAAATATTTTTAAAATTAAACAAGGAATTAAGAATACAAATATCTGATTGTAGTATGTTGCCTAAATATGATGTAATAGTGGTAGGAGCTGGGCATGCGGGATGTGAAGCAGCAACAGCAGCGGCAAATCTAGGTTCATCAGTTCTTTTGATTACAATGGACATGAATAAGATTGCCCAAATGTCATGTAACCCCGCAATTGGTGGAATTGCGAAAGGTCAAATTGTTCGCGAGCTTGATGCACTAGGTGGATATACAGGTATTGTTACTGATCGTTCATCCATTCAGTTTAGAATGTTGAATCGATCGAAAGGCCCTGCAATGTGGAGTCCAAGAGCCCAATGTGATAGAATGGTCTTTTCCTCTGAATGGAGGAAAATTGTAGAAAATACAGATAATTTAGACATGTGGCAGGATGCTGTGATTGGCCTTATTGTAGATAATGGGACTGTAAAAGGTGTAAAAACCAAACTTGGAATTGAGATATTGTCTCAAACAGTTGTGCTTACTAATGGAACTTTTCTTAATGGACTAATGCATGTTGGAAGAGCACAGGAGAATGGAGGTAGATCTGCAGAGCCTGCATCTGTTGGGATTAGTGAACAGTTAAAATCTTTCGGCTTTAAAGTAGGAAGAATGAAAACCGGAACACCAGCTCGCTTGGATGGGAGAACTATTGATTTTTCTGTAATGAGAGAACAAGGTGGTGAAGATGGTTTTTACCAATTTTCTTATTTAAAAGATCATGTCAATAGAAAACTTCTTCAAAGGCCTTGTTATATTACCTATACAAATCCTGATGTACATGATAATTTACGTGAAGGATTTGAAGACTCTCCAATGTATAATGGTACAATACAAAGTACTGGTCCAAGATACTGCCCCAGTATTGAATCGAAGCTTGCTACTTTTTCTGAAAAGAATGAGCATTTGTTATTTTTGGAGCCAGAAGGGGAACATACGCATGAATATTACATTAACGGATTTTCATCAAGTTTACCTTGGGATATTCAACTTAAAGCCCTGCAAAAAGTACCTGGATTGGAAAATGTAAAAATGTATCGACCCGGATATGCAATCGAGTATGATTACTTCGATCCAACTCAATTGTATCACACGTTGGAAACCAAAATTATTTCGAAGCTTTATTTTGCAGGACAGATTAACGGAACAACCGGTTATGAAGAAGCAGGAGCTCAAGGTATGATTGCTGGAATAAATGCAGCATTATCAGTTCAGGGAAAATCGGATTTTACTCTTAAAAGAGATGAAGCATATATTGGAGTTTTAATCGACGATTTGGTAACAAAAGGAGTTGATGAGCCATATCGAATGTTTACCTCTCGTGCCGAGTATCGAATATTATTACGTCAGGACGATGCAGATGTTAGACTAACTCCAAAAGCATTTGAGTTGGGATTGGCCGAAAAGATAAGAATGGATTTGCTCGAAGAAAAAATTAGCTATAGGGATAAACTATTTAATTTCTGTAAAGAGTTTAGTTGTAAATCTAAATTCCTAAATCCGGTTCTTGAAAAATTGGGAACAAGTCCGTTAAAGCAAGGTGTAAAATTGTATGATATTATTTTACGACCTCAGGTTGGAATTCACGATTTAATTGAGAATGTTACTCCATTAAAAGAGGTTATAAACGAAATCCCAAATCGAAGAGATGAAATTATTGAAGCAGCCGAGGTATTGATAAAGTATAGTGGATATATCGATAGGGAAAAATTAATAGCGGATAAATTGACTCGTTTGGAAAATATCGACATAAAAGGTAGGTTTGATTATATGACATTACAGTCTTTATCAACCGAAGCCAGACAGAAGTTGGACAAGATTCAACCACAGACAATAGGGCAGGCATCACGTATTTCTGGTGTCTCGCCAAGTGACATAAACGTTCTTTTGGTACTTATGGGACGATAATGTTCCACGTGGAACCAAGGGGTATTTTTCAAATGATTACTCCTTAAAACGCCCGAAATCGATCTCCTTGTCAAAAGCAAAGTGATAGTTTCGGGCCTTTTTGTAAGTGTATTTGCACTCTTAAATTCTCTAACATGAAAGATCAAAATTTTAAAATATCGGGTAAAATTGTAGATGTAATTTCACGTGAAATTGTTTCAGGTGAAATTGAAGTAGTTGATGGCCGAATAAAATTCATATTGCCAAAAGCAGATGTTCCCGATCAGTACATATTGCCTGGATTGGTCGATTCTCATATGCATATCGAAAGTTCGCTTTTAATTCCAAGTCGATTTGCAGCTGAAGCAGTAAAGTGTGGAACCTTGGGTTTGGTAACCGATCCGCATGAAATTGCAAATGTGCTTGGCGAGATTGGAGTTGATTTCATGATCAACGATGCAAAGAAAGTTCCACTGGAAATAAAGTTTGGAGTGCCTTCTTGTGTTCCGGCAACAGAACATGAAACTTCAGGTTTTGTTTTGGATAGTAATATCGTGGAAAGTTTGCTTAAAAGAGAAGAAGTAGTTTGCCTGGCCGAGGTAATGGATTTTGTTGGCGTGGTAGAGGAGGATCTGGAAGTACTCAAAAAAATAGTTTTTTGTAAAAAGTTAGGAAAGAAAATCGATGGACATGCACCAGGCTTAAAAGGTGCGGATCTGAAAAAATATGTTGCCGCTGGAATTTCTACAGATCATGAATGTTCTACATTGGAAGAAGCATTGGATAAAATTGCTTTGGGCATGATGATACAAATTAGAGAAGGAAGTGCGGCGCGTGATTTTGATGCTCTATGTTCATTGCTTGAAACTCATCCAGAAAAGGTAATGTTGTGTACCGACGATTTGCATCCTGATGATATGGCTGAAGATGGGCATATCGATTATCTAATAAAAAAAGGATTGGAAAAAGGATATGATCTTTTTAATTTATTGAGAGCAGCCAGTTACAATCCAATTCATCATTACGGGTTGGATTTGGGTCTGATTCAAAATGGAGATTCAGCAGATTTTATTGTAGTGGACAATCTGGATTCCTTTGATGTGATCGAGTCATATCGAAAAGGGGAGTGTATTTATAAAAATGGAAAAGCTTCATTCGAAGTTCATAACGAAATTTTATTAAATAATTTCAGTCGAAAAGCAATCCAGTTATCGGATTTAAATGTCCAACCTAAAAATGGCAGAATAAAAGTAATGGTTGCTAAGGATGGAGATTTGATTACCGATTCCATTTTATGCGATCCAAAAATAGAAGCTTCAAATCTGATTGCAGATGTTGAGAATGACCTGCTAAAAATGGTTGTGATGAGTCGTTACGATAATGGAAAGCCGGTTGTTGGATTTGTAAAAGGTTTTGGATTTAAGAAAGGAGCCATTGCTGAAAGTATTGCTCACGACAGTCATAATATTATAGCTATTGGTACAAGCGATGAAGAGTTGATTCATGCCATAAATACCCTGATTGAATTAAAGGGTGGAATTGTGGCAGTGAACAAGGGCGATAGCAAATTTGTAAAATTAGAAGTAGCAGGATTGATGTCGAATAAAACAGGAAAGGAGTTACTGAATGATTATTCAGAGCTAAGAGATTTCGCTTCGGTTCTGGGATCAGATTTTGAATCTCCATTCATGACACTTGCATTCATGTCTCTATTGGTTATTCCAAAATTAAAATTATCCGATAAGGGATTATTCGATGTAGACCAATTTAAAGTGGTAGATTTATTCACCAATGATTAATAATTCTCTGTATAGTAATCGATGATTAAAAACAAAAACATTGACCATTTAAAATCTCTGATTTTAGCTTTACCTGAAGAACCCGGTGTATACCAATTCTTCGATGAGAACAATACCATTATCTATGTAGGGAAGGCAAAAAGGTTAAAGCGTAGGGTAGCTTCTTACTTTAACAAAGTGCACGACAATGCAAAGACCAATATCATGGTTCGAAAGATTTCGGATATCAAGCATATTGTTGTAAACTCGGAAGAAGATGCATTGCTACTAGAAAATAACCTGATTAAAAAGCACCAGCCCAGGTACAATGTTTTACTAAAAGATGACAAATCATTTCCATGGATTTGCATCAAGAAAGAAAATTTCCCTCGCGTTTCTGTTACCCGGAATCTGGTGAAAGATAGTTCGGAATATTTTGGTCCATTCACAAGTGTTAAGATGGTGAAAACACTTATGGACTTGATTCGTTCATTATACAAGCTTCGAACCTGCAATTTAAGTTTAAACAATGAATCAATTTTAAATGGTAAATTTAAAGTTTGTCTCGAATATCATATTGGTAATTGTAAGGCCCCATGCGAAGGGAAGATCAAGGAGGATGAATACAATGAAACCATACAGGTGATTCGAAATATTCTGAAAGGTAACATCCGAATGGTTACTTCTCACCTTAAGAATAAAATGACAGATCTTGCAGAAGAATTTAAGTTTGAAGAAGCACATGTAATTAAAGAAAAGCTTGAATTGCTGGATAAATACCAGAGTAAATCTACCATTGTAAATCCATCCATTAATAATATTGATGTGTATTCTATTTTGGATGATGAAGAATCGGCATATGTCAATTTTTTAAAGGTAGTAAATGGAACCATTATCCAGGCTCATACAATTGAGTTAAAAAAGAAAATTGAGGAGAGTAAAGAAGATCTGTTGCTTCTTGCCATTACTGAAATCAGACAAAAGATTTTTAGTACTGCAAATGAAATCCTCGTTCCTTTCGAAATAGATTTGCCATTCTCTGGGGTCAAATGTTTGGTTCCTCAACGTGGAGACAAGCGAAAATTATTGGACTTATCCTTACGCAATGTCAAATATTACCGTCTCGAGAAGTTAAAGCAGGGTGAAAAATCCAAAAAGCAATCCAATTCTGATCGAATCTTGGAAAGGATGAAAACAGATTTACGATTAAAAGATCTTCCGGTTCATATTGAATGCTTCGATAATTCGAATATACAGGGAACAAATCCTGTTGCTTCCTGTGTTGTATTTCGAAATGCCAGGCCTTATAAAAAGGATTATCGACATTATAATATAAAGACGGTAGTTGGTGCAAACGATTTTGCTTCAATGGAGGAAATTATTTATCGCAGGTACAAAAGATTATTGGAAGAAAACCAAACATTACCGCAGCTTATCGTAATCGATGGTGGGAAAGGACAATTGGGTGCGGCCTTAAATAGTTTGGGGAAATTGGATTTGCGAGGAAAAATATCACTCATAGGAATCGCAAAGAAATTAGAAGAGATTTATTTTCCAGGCGATCCTTATCCATTATATCTTGACAAGAATTCTGAAACATTAAAAACGATTCAGCACTTGAGAAATGAATCACATCGTTTTGCCATTACATTTCACAAGCAGAAACGATCCAAAGCATTTATTGGTTCGGAATTGGATCGAATAGAAGGAATCGGTCCAAAAAGCGTGCAAAAGTTAATTCAAAGGTTTAAGTCGGTTGAAAATGTGAAGAAGGCCACATTGAATGAAATCTCTGAAGAAATTGGTAATTCAAAAGCTTTAAGTGTCTGGAAATATTTTAATTAAATGAGTTTATCTGTATTAAATTGTAGATTGTAAATTACTCCTTTTCAGATACTTACTATCAAATAATTTATTAAAAAAATAACTGATATAGTTCTTTAGAGCTGATATTATTAAAGTATAAGTCTAGATTAATTAATTCAATAGTTTTGAAAATCAATGTATTAATGTGACTTATTCCTTTAAAGGTATCTAAAAAGCTTTGAAATTGCTCTCTTTTAATGCAATTGCCTGTAATTTCCAGTTCTATAATAAAACCTTTTTCCACTTTCATTTCAATTTCAAGAATTTTACCGGAAGAATAGGCGCACAACTTTTCAAATTGATAATTGGGTGAATATCCATAATTCCATTGCCAGGTTAGAAATTTATCCGTCTTTATTTTCTCAATTGCATTTAAATCTTCTTCAGAGAATGTAAATGCTGTGGAGTTAGGATAGGTATTTTCAAATTCCTGGATAAGCAAATCAGCAAAATCTGTTATCGAAATAGGAGAGGACAAGTATTCGGCAATGTTGGTTACACGACTTCTAATGGATCTTACGCCTCTGTCTTTATACTTTAATGGATTTACCTTTAAGAGTTGGTTTAAGCGCTTTAAATCGCTTGAAAATAGCATTGTGCCATGTTGCATCACCTTATTCTTATATACATGCGATGCATTTCCCGAAAACTTCTTCCCATCAATGGTCAAATCGCTCTTGCCTTCAAACTTGGCATTTACATTTAGCTTTTGAAGCGAGTTGATAATTGGTTGGCTATATGCCTTAAAATCGACCAGCTTTCCTTTTTCTCCTTTCTTGATCAGGCAATAGTTAAGGTTCCCAAAATCATGATATACTGTTCCTCCTCCCGACAACCTGCGAGTCACCGGAATATTTTCGGCATTCACACGATCAAGATTGATTTCGGCCAGGGTATTCTGATGTTTTCCAACAACTAGTGAATCCCGATTAATGTAAAGGAAAAAGAAATCTTCATCGTAATTTTTTAGAAGATATTCTTCACAGGCCAAATTGAAGTAAGGATCGTTTGATTCACTAATAAAATAATTCATGATTTTAATATTTTTTTCCGATCACAAATATCACTATTATTTATGAAAGATATTAATTTAGACTTAATTTTGATAAGCTGATTTTTTTTAACATGTCATCGATTTCATCAATGATTCCTAATCAGACTGACTTATCTTTAAAATCTGCTTTAAATAGCACCCCTAATATAAACATCTTTATAAATATTTAGTTATGCGAGTTGTAATACAACGAGTAAGTAAAGCCTCTGTGACCGTTGAAAATGAAATTGTTGGGCAAATTAACGAAGGTTTGATGATTTTGGTAGGAATCGAAAATGAAGACAACAAAGAAGATGCAGATTGGCTGACTAAGAAAATTTGCAATCTTAGAATTTTTGATGATGAAAATGGTGTAATGAACAAATCCTTACTTGATGTGAAAGGGAATATCTTAACAGTAAGTCAGTTTACCTTGCACGCCAAAACTAAAAAAGGCAACCGACCATCATATATCGCGGCAGCAAAGCCTGATATTTCTGTACCCATTTACGAGTATTTTGTGAAAGAATTGGAGAGAGAATCAGGCACAAATGTACAAACTGGAAAATTTGGTGCTCATATGGAAGTGGCATTAGTGAACGATGGACCGGTAACAATTATAATCGATACCAAAAACAAGGAATAAATGGATGAATTGACGATAAAGGAAGCGCAGAAAAGAGTAGATGATTGGATCAAAAAATATGGCGTTCGTTATTTCAACGAGCTCACCAATATGACCATTCTCGCCGAAGAGGTAGGAGAGGTGGCCCGTATCATCGCAAGGAAGTACGGCGAACAATCATTCAAGGAAAAAGATAAAGAAGTTGATTTGGCCGATGAAATGGCAGATGTACTTTGGGTTTTGATATGCCTTGCTAATCAAACGGGTGTTGATTTAAATGAGGCACTGCTCAAAAATCTCGAAAAGAAAACAAATCGTGACTCGACTCGACATAAACAAAACACCAAACTTTCTAATGATTAATGAAATAAGATAAAAATCACACATTAGGAACTGTTTTTTTGTATAGTTTTGTGACTTAACGAAGAGTACTAAAAAGTACGAAATGGAGAAATCAGTGAATAGATTCGCAACCGGTAAAAAAATAATTAATGACATTTTGAAACTTCAAAAAATGAAGAAAAACATTTTAGAGATCTTGAAAACGTACAATCTGGAATTGAACGATCAAGAAGTGGCAGATCAGGTAAAAGAGATTATCGCTTCTGATTACGATTCATTGTACAGTGTAGAGAATTTAAAGAAAAATTTTTCGTTAATCGATTTAACAACTTTAAATTCTACCGATACACACGAAAGAGCCAAAAGTTTTGCTGAAAATGTTAATAACTTCCGGAATGATTTTGACATGCCAAATGTTGCTGCAATCTGCGTATATCCATACCAAGTTCCAACATTAAATGAAAACTTAAAAGCAGAAGGTGTTAATATTGCTTCTGTGGCCGGTGTTTTCCCATCTTCACAATCATACATTGAAGTTAAGGCATTAGAATGCAAAATGGCTGTTGAAAAAGGAGCCGACGAAATTGATATCGTGATTTCAATAGGAGCTTTCCTTGCGGGCGATTATCAAACTGTATTCGATGAGATTGTGGCTCAGAAAATAGCATGTGGAGAAGGACATCTAAAAGTGATTTTGGAAACTGGCGAGTTGGAAACAGCTTCAAATATTAGAACAGCTTCAATTTTAGCAATGGAAGCCGGTGCAGATTTCATTAAAACATCAACAGGGAAAGTATCTGTTAACGCTACACTTGAGGCTGCATACATAATGACCAAGTCAATTACCGAATATTACGGGAAAACAGGTCGTATGGTAGGATTTAAACCAGCAGGAGGAGTCTCCACTGCAAAAGATGCTATCGAATTTTATACCATATCAAATCACAACTTAGGGGAAAAGTGGTTAAATAATAAATACTTAAGAATTGGGGCTTCGAGTTTGGCTAACAATCTTCTTAGTGAGATTCACAAAATGGAAACAGGAGAAGAAAAATCAATCACATATTTTTGAGATACTAATTGTAATTTTTCATAAAAGTCGGAAACTTTTTCCGACTTTTTGCGTTATATTAGGCCAACAATACTTATCGTTGAAACATTATTGATAATATTATTAAGCTGCTTACAATTGACACAGACATTTAGAGAATCCTCAGAACATCTACAACAGAAAATAAAACAACTGGAAGCCGAACTAAAGAATGTAAAGCAATCTTATGAAGCCAAGTCTGGTTTATTTAAACATTTATTTCGAAATGCTAAAAACCGAACTCAGGATAATCTATCCGTAATCGATACTGATTTTACTTTAGTAGAAGTGAATAATAATCAGTTAAAGCAAATTGGAAAAAAAAGAGCGGATATTATAGGACAAAAGTGTTACAAGGCGATTTATGGTTTACAGAAAGAATGTGAGGAATGTATTGTTAAAGATGTCGTTGCATCGAAAAAAGCAAATCGATTTTTAAAATCCTCTGAAGTTAATAATTCAATAAATTTTGAAGAGAAGCTAATTAATCCTGTACTAAATGAGCATGGAGAGGTTGAAAGGTTGGTTATTGAGAGTAAAGATATTTCTGGTTATTATCAATTGGTTGATAAGGTAGGGCAAAGAGACGATTTTTTTAAAAACATTTTTGAATCCGCAGGCGATGCTTTTTTAATTCATGATTCTAAAGGGAATTTTCTTGATTTTGGCTCAAACTTACCTTCATTGCTTGATTATAAAAAAGAGGAATTTAAAAAACTAAGAATTGATGATATAGATGACCCCACTTACTCAATAAAGTTTGATGCTAGACAACAACAAATGAAAAACAAAGATCATGTTTTATTTGAAACCGAATTGATTAAGAAATCTGGAAAAAGAATTCCTGTTGAAGCTAGTGCAACTTTAATTCCATTGCAAGGTGAACGAATCTTCTTTGTTTCAATTCGCAATTTAGAGAAGAGAAAAGTGGCCGAGGATAAACTCAAAATAAGCGAGAAAAGATTCCGAACTTTGGTAGAAAATGCTTCGGATATAATTATGAGATTTAATAGGGAATACAGATTCCTTTTTGTTAATAATGCTACAGTTAAACTATTACACATTGAAAAAAAAGAGTTTATTGGTAAAAGAAATGAAGATATTGGCTTTCCTAAATCTTTGTGTGAATTCTGGGAACGAGAAATGGAATTTGTGTTTCAGAGTTCAGAAATAAATGTAGTTGAGTTTTCGATTGAGTTAAATGGCGAACTGAAATATTTTGATTGGCAATTGATTCCCGAATTTGATGACAATGGCAAGGTAGCTACCATAATGGCTATTGCCAGAGATATAACAACTCGCAAGTTAAACGAAAAAGCTTTGGAAGAGGCTATAAAAACCAAAGATAAATTTTTCTCAATTATTGCTCATGATTTAAAGAATCCTTTTAATGCGATGTTGCCAATTGTTCAAATTTTAAAAGAGAATCACACCCATATGAAACAAGAGCAATTAACCAGTATGATTGACTTAATTGATTCTTCTTTGAAGCAAGAATACAGTTTGCTTAATAATCTACTGGAGTGGTCTAGAGCTCAAACAGGTGCTATGCAATTAAAAACCGAAAAAATAAAAGTACGAGAATTAGTAGATTCTAATTTATTACTGCACAGAGTAAAGGCAGAAAGCAAGAATATTGAGGTTAAAATAAATAGTGAAACAGATTTTGAAGTACTTGCAGACAAATATACGGCAGAAACTGTAATTAGAAATCTTATATCAAATGCTTTTAAATTTACAAATATTGGAGGTACGATTAATATTAATATTGGTGAGAAGAATGGCGAAATCTACTGTAGTATTGAAGATAATGGGGTAGGAATAAGTACTGAAAATCAACAAAAACTTTTTAGAACAGATACCAATTGTAGCTGCTTGGGAACTTTGGATGAAACAGGAACTGGCCTTGGGTTGATTTTATGCAAAGAGTTTATCGAAAAAAATGGCGGATCAATTCTTGTAGAAAGTGAATTAGGAGTAGGGAGTAAGTTCACGATTTGTTTGCCGAAAGCTACTTGAGTTATTTATTTCTGGAAATTGCATATTCAACCAATTCCTTTAATGATTGATTCGCTTCAGAATTAGGAAAATCAGTCAAAATAGCTAAGGATTTTTCTTTGTACTCAAGCATTTTATTCCGAGTATAATCAATACCTCCTTTTTCCTTCACAAACTGAATTAATTCACTTACTTTTTTAGAATTTTTATTGTGTTTTCTGATAATTTTAATAGCCCACTTTCGTTCTTTATCAGAAACATTACGTAGTACGTAAATCAACGGAAGAGTAAGTTTTTTTTCTTTAATGTCATTCCCAGTGGGCTTTCCTATATTTCCTTGTTTTTCATAGTCGAACAAGTCGTCTTTCATCTGAAAGGCTACACCCAAATATTCACCAAATTTCTTTAATTCTTCTTGCTGTTTTTGATTTGCTCCTACCGAAAGAGCTCCCAAATGTGTACAAGAAGCAATTAAGCTTGCAGTTTTTTTGTAAATGATATCAAAATAAATATCTTCTGTAATGTCCAGTTTACGTGATTTTTCGAGTTGTAGCAGTTCACCTTCACTCATTTCTTTAACAGCATCCGAAACTACTTGTAACTGATCATACTCTTTATTTTTCAAGGCAAGTAATAATCCTTTCGAAAGTAAAAAATCTCCAACCAGAACAGCAGCTTTTGATTTCCAAAGAGCATTTAGCGAGAAAAACCCTCTTCTTTCGTAGGCTTCATCAACAACATCATCATGAATAAGCGTTGCGGTATGCAGTAATTGAGTTAAAGCAGCAGCAACATAAGTCGATTCTACAATATCTCCAACCAATTTGGCGCTAAGAAAAGTAAGAATGGGTCTTACTTCCTTACCTTTTCGTTTAACAACATAATTATTGATAATATCCAGTAAGCGGACTTTGCTTTTCATCGATTGCTTAAAGTAAGAATCGAACTGTTCCATTTCCTTTTCAATAGGAGCTTTTATATTACGAATACTGCTTTTTTTCAAACCCATAGAAACCAAAGTTAACAATTTAAACCTCTCTTGAAAGCCTTACTGAATCTAATTTTTAGATACAAATATCTCTTTTTTATTAAGACTACAAATAAATTATCTACAAAACGAGAAATTTAAATATTTCGATATGATTGTAGTTTTGATTCACGAATATATTTATATATTTGCATTTGATAATTTACGTGAATAAGCTTAGTATATGAAAATTAAAGAATTAGAACCTGAAAAACTGGAGCAGGCGGCAAATATGCTAAAAGCAATCGCCCATCCAATGAGAATTGCAATTTTGGGTTATCTGGAAGATGGTAAGAAACTTACGGTGACTGAAATTCATGAATTACTTAAGATAGAACAATCTACAACTTCTCATCATTTAGGAATTTTAAAGGATAAAGGTGTTTTATCTTCAAAACGCGAAGGAAAAAATACGTACTATTTCCTTAAGCACTGTAGTTTGAGTAATATTGTTGATTGTATCAGCAATTGTACAAATGGATAAAATGTAAACCGGTATCATCCGGTTTTTTTATGACATAAAAAATGGCAAAGATTAGATTAACAAAAGAGTTCCATTTTGAAATGGCTCATGCCTTATGGAATTATGATGGATTGTGTAAAAACATACATGGTCATTCTTATATTTTATTTGTTACAGTAATTGGAGAACCGATTACAGATAAAGCAAATCCTAAGTTGGGAATGGTTATGGATTTTGGAGATTTGAAAGGGATTGTAGCTGAGGAGATTGTTGATCAGTTAGATCATGCATTGGTTCTTAGCAAAGACACACCAAATATCGATCAACTGAATATTCCTCAAATGTTCGATCGGTTTTTTGTGATGGATTACCAACCAACTTGTGAAAATATGATTGCTGATTTTGCAGAAAGAATAAAAGTCCGATTACCAAAAGAGGTAAAATTGCATTCGCTAAAACTGCATGAAACAGCAACCTCATTTGCAGAATGGTATGCTTCTGATAATTAAATAACACCTTTTTAAGATATGTTAAGCTCGAATACATTATTCGGGCTGTTTTGTTATCTATTGATTTGTAATTCGGTCTACTTTATTCATTAATAATTAATCAATGTTAATTGCGATAGCGGTATTATCTTGTATTTTTGTTTGAATACATTAATACATTCAATTTTATGCACTCATCAGCAAGTAATTCCGGCAAAAAACTATTTTTATTAGATGCGTTTGCCTTGATATACAGATCATATTACGCATTTATCAAGAATCCAAGGTTTACATCAACAGGCATTAATTCTTCAGCAATGTTGGGATTTACTAACACACTTTTGGAAGTGCTTGAAAAGGAAAAACCATCGCACATTGCAGTTGTTTTTGATCCTGTAGGTCCTACTTTCCGTCATGAGATGTTTAAAGAGTACAAGGCACAGCGCCCGCCAATGCCAGAAGATCTTCGCAAGTCAATTCCATATATCAAAAGCATTATTCAAGGATTTAATATTCCTGAAATAGATGTGAAAGGATTTGAAGCAGATGATGTAATTGGAACATTGGCAAAAAAGGCCGAAAAAGAAGGTTATAAAGTTTACATGATGACGCCCGATAAGGATTACGCCCAATTGGTAAGTGAAAATATTTTTATGTATAAACCAAAACGTTCGGGAAAAGAAGTTGAAGTTTGGGGAATTCAGGAAGTAAAAGAAAATTTTGGTGTTGATCAACCCGATCAGATCATCGACTATTTGGGATTGATGGGTGATTCTGCCGATAACATTCCAGGTTGCCCGGGTATTGGACCTAAGACTGCACAAAAATTGATAGGATTATACAAATCGATAGATGGACTCTATGAGAATACAGACCATCTAAAAGGAAAACAGAAAGAAAAAATTATAGCCTCAGAAGAGCAAGTTCGTTTTTCGAAAGAGTTGGCAAAAATTGCATTGAATGCTCCGATAGATTTCGATGAAGAAAAATTTAAATGATAGATTTTAACGAAGCCAAGTTGAAAGCTGTTTTTAAGGAATTGGAATTTTTTACGCTTGCTGAACGTGTGTTCAAGAATCAAGGTGATCTTTTCACTGCTCAGACTGAAAAATCTACGGACAGTGAGTCTACAGAAGAAAAAGAAGTCATTCTCAGAGACATAAATACTTTAAACTCCAAGTTTTTTGTGCTTGATAATGAGCAGGTAAGAGCCGACTTAAAGGCGGAATTGTGCATTCAAAAAGAGTTCGCATTTAGAACAATTTTGACTGATTCCGATCCAAACACCTCAAAATTGAGAGGAATGTGCTTCTCATTTAAGAACGACAAGTCTTTTTTTGTTCCGTTACCGGATAATGTTGAAGAAGCCAAAAAAGTTGTTAAGGAATTCAAATACATTTTCGAAGATGAGAAAATCATAAAAATTGGTCACGATTGTAAAAAGGACATTTTAGCACTTCGTTGGTTGGATTGTGAAGTGAAGGCTCCAATTTTCGATACCATGATTGCTCATTACCTGATTCAACCAGAAGTAAAGCATGAATTTTCTTTTGTTGCAAATTCTGTTTTAAACTACAACGTAATTCAGGAAGAGGAGAAAGGAAAAGGCAAAAAAGCACAATTGAGTTTAATGCTGGAGGAAGAGCCAGTGAAACACGATCAATATTGCGAAGAAGTTGTGCTTGGTTTAGAGCTAAAATCAGAGCTTGAGAGTCAAATGGAGGCCAATGGTCTAAGCAAATTGTTTAACGAGGTTGAAATGCCTCTTATGAGCATTCTGGCTGATATGGAATTCAATGGTGTTTCTTTAGATGTTCCAACCTTGAATGATTATGCCAAGGTACTTATCGAAGAGGTAAATGGAATAGAGGCTGATATCAAAGAAATGGCGGATGCAGAGTTCAAAGTTGCATCGCCAAAACAGTTGGGAGAAGTCCTGTTTGAGAAAATGGAGTTGGATAGTAAAGCTAAAAAGACCAAATCAGGGCAGTATTCTACTTCCGAAGCTGTACTTACCAAATTAAAAGGCAAGCACGATATCATTCAAAAGATTTTGGATTTCAGATCATTGAAGAAATTGATTTCAACCTATGTAGAAGCTCTACCAACCTATATCAACCAAGCTTCTGGTAAAATTCATACTTCGTTCAATCAGGCCGAAGCAGCAACTGGTCGTTTGAGTTCTACAAATCCAAACCTGCAGAATATTCCAATTCGAACAGAGCAGGGAAGATACATTCGTAAGGCATTTGTTCCATCTACAGAAGATCACATTTTCCTTTCTGCCGATTATTCGCAGGTTGAATTGCGTTTAATGGCGCACATGAGCAAGGATCAGAACATGATAGATGCTTTTAACCATGCAGCAGATTTCCACCAGGCAACTGCAGCAAAAATTTACAAATTGCCAATCGAAGAGGTAAGCAAAGACATGCGTAGCCGTGCAAAAACTGCGAATTTCGGTATCATTTACGGCATTTCAGCATGGGGATTGGCCGAACGCTTGGACATCTCAAGAAAAGAAGGGAAAGAGCTTAAAGATGGTTATTTTGAGTCCTATCCTGAAGTGAAAGCATTTATGGATGCTAGTATTGAAAAAGCACGTGAGGATGAGTTTGTAGAAACTTTGATGGGCCGACGCAGATATTTAAAAGATATCAATTCTAGCAATGCAATTGTACGTGGAGTAGCCGAACGAAATGCCATTAATGCACCAATTCAAGGTTCAGCAGCCGATGTAATTAAAATTGCCATGATAAACATCGACAAGCGGATGAAAAAGGAGGGAATGAAATCGAAAATGATCATTCAGGTGCATGATGAATTGAACTTCGATTGCCTAAAATCCGAACTGGAACAAATGAAAGTAATTCTTCGTGAAGAAATGGAAAACGCAGTTCAACTAATCGTTCCACTTACCGTGGATATGGGAGTGGGAGAGAACTGGCTGGAAGCGCATTAATTCTAGTTTTACGATATAAAAGTGCTGAATAGAGATTGATTCTTTGTTCGGCACTTTTTTTAGATAATCTTATGTTTTTTGTAGATTAGTATGCAAATCAGAATTAATTAATACTCAATCGAAAAGATTCGATGAATATAGAATTGAAATATTTTACGGGAACAGGAAATTCTTTAAAAGTTTTAGAGATATGCAATTCTATTTTCAAGAACTCAGGTCATGCTACCAGTATTTCCGAAATTTCATTAAATGAAAAAAGCCTTCCGGAATCTAACTTCCTTGGTTTTTGTTTTCCGGTTTATGCTTTTGGCATACCAAGAATTTGTCGCAAATACTTAAAAGGATTGGAACCTTTTAAAATGAAACAGAATGTCTTTCTGCTAATTACAGCGGGTGATTCTGAAGAATCAGGATTTGCAATTAGCGAATGCAGGAAGATATTGCGCAAAAAGAATTGTGAGATTATTTATTCTGCGATAGTTCAAATGCCAATAAATTGGACAACATCTCCAAAACCACCATACCCTCCTTCAAAGGAAGAAGCAATAAAAATTATTAAAGAAGCTGAAATTAAGACCAAAGAAATAGCACAAGATATATTAGACGGAACAGTAAAACATCACGATTTTAACTATCCCAAAAGGTTTTCAATATTTAAGTTTTACTGGGATTACTTGCTATTTAAGTACCTGGGAGTGCAAAACATGTGGCGACTGTTTGAGGTTTATAATAGTTGCAATGCATGCGGACTTTGCGCTAAAATTTGTCCATCCAATAGTATCCAAATTATAAATCAGAAACCTGTTTGGAGTGAAACTTGTGAACAGTGTATGAGATGTGTAAATTTCTGCCCAAAAGAGTCGATATATCAATTGCAAGGTGGAGATACGAAAGGGAAAAATAAATATCATGAACCTGATTATAAACCGAAGTATAATTACTCATAATTAGGTATGACCCAAAACTACCAAATTATTAACCTAACTCCCGAAAACATCGCCGAATATGGTGTATGCGGTTATAAGGATGTAAAAATGCACAAGGAGCTACGAAATAAGATTGATTGGTTCAAGGAATATTATCCAAAAGGATTGAGAATAAAAGCTTTGGTTATCATACCAGGGAATGTTGGAATACATTCCAGGAGAGTTGGCACACAGACCAGTAAATGCCGAAGGCTACCTGTTTATTCACTGTGTTTTTGTAGGATTTAAAAAGGGATTTAAACAAAAAGGATATGCATCGGCATTACTAAAAGAATGTATTAATGAGGCCAAGCAACAAAATAGGAGAGGAGTCGCTGTAGTCACAAGAAAAGGTTCTTTTATGAGTGATAATAATATCTTCCTGAAGCACAGATTTGAAATTGTAGGCAAAGCAAGTCCAGATTTTCAACTGTTGGCACTTCGTTTCAATGAAGATTTAATAATTCCAAGTTTTAAAAGTCATATTACTGAAAATAAGGATATCAAACAGAAAGGTTTGGTAATTATGCGATCTGTTCAATGTCCTTATATCGAGAAGAACGTAAATGCAATTCTCGAAACTGCTCAGAAAAAATATAATCTCACTGCAAAACTGATTGACTTAAAAAATCCAGAATCCGTTCAGCAAGCGCCTTGTGCATTTGGATCGTTTTGCATGATTTACAATGGAGAAGTAATCAGTCATCATCCCATAAGCAATACACGCTTTGAGAATATGATGAATAAATTGTTGAGATAATCAGTAATCTTATAGAAACAAAAAGCTCATTCCTTCCAACGAAAGAATGAGCTTTTTTATATCAATTTTATTTAGCTTCTGACAATTTATTTTGCCTTTATCTTTTTACTTGTTAATCGCATGTAATCCAATACTACCATCCAAAATACCAGCGTACTCGTTATTGTTTTCAAGGACTTCAATGGCTCGCAAAAGAGTTTTATCATTGCGCAAGCTGAATTCAATTCCACCTTTTTGGTAATGATATCTTTTCACGATTTCGTGAGCCAAAAGCTCTTTTAATTCATCTTTGAATCTTTGTAAGTCACGATCTAAATTTGGAGCTAATTTTGCTTCTAAAGCAGCAAATTCATCAGTTGAAATATCGAAGTTCTTCTCTTCTTTTGCAGATTTTTTTAAGGCTTTTATAATCTCAGTACTTTCCGATTTGTATTTAAAATCTTCTTTTGACTTCACAAATTCTACAAATTCATGAAACAGTTCATCACTAACTTCAAATTCCTTTGCAGAAGCAATGCTTTCGTGATTGTTTGCGTATAGCGTAGCAAAATCAAAAAACATGAAATCACGAATCATATTTACACTTAAAATGCTGTAAGTTTCAGGTTCAATCTTAATATCAGGGAGAATACCTCCGCCATCGTACACAGAGCGACCATTTTTTGTATGATATTCTGTAATCAAGGAATCAGCAATTTTACCAACACTGCCATCTTCGTTTCTATGACTGTAATCCAAAGCTTGAATGCATCTTCCGCTGGGAATGTAATACTTGGCCGTAGTTACCTTTAATTTGGTGTTGTAAGTAAGGTTTCGGGTCGTTTGAACCAATCCCTTTCCAAAAGTTCTATTGCCAAGTACAACTCCTCTGTCCAGATCTTGAATTGCTCCAGAAACAATCTCCGACGCAGAAGCCGAACCTCTGTTCACCAAAACAGCAATAGGAATTTCTGCATCAATAGGCAATTTTGTAGCCTTATAGCTTTTATCCCATTTCGAAACCTTTCCTTTTGTACTAACAATACCTTCTCCCTTATTCACAAACAAGTTTGTAATATCAATTGCCTGATCGAGCAAACCTCCAGGGTTTCCTCTTAAATCCAATACAATCGATTTGGCATTTTGCTCTTTCAAAGTTTTTAATGCTTCTTTTACCTCTCCAGACGATTTGTTTGTAAACTGATTTAGGTGGATATATCCGATTGAATCGCTTATCATTCCAAAGTAAGGAACTGATTGAAGCTGAATTTTTTCACGAACCAGTTTTTTTTCCATTATATTCTTAACACCCGGACGCTTAATTTTAATGGTAAGTGGCACGTTTGGTTGTCCTTTTAAAAGATTACTAACATCATCGGTACTTTTATCTTTAGTAGGTGTGCCATTAATTTCAAGCATTACATCACCTGCTTTTAATCCTGCTTTGTAGGCAGGAAATCCTTCGTAAGGTTCTGCAATAATAACTTCATCCTTGTGCTTGCTAATTAAGGCTCCAATACCTGCATATTCTCCGGTTGTCATCAGTTTAAAATCTTCAATTTCTGATTCGGATATGTATGTGGTGTAAGGATCAAGAGTTTTCAGCATGGCATCCATACTCTTTTTTACCAAATCACCAGGATCAATCTCGTCTACATAAAACAAGTTCAGTTCTCTGAACATGGTATAATAAATATTCAGGTTTTTACTGATTTCAAAATTTCTTTCATCCCTGCTGAACCCGAAGAATGCAGCACTACAAAATAGTAGAATAGCCAGCATCCATATGGCTCCTCTTTTTCCTCGAAGCTTCATATTTTTCTTTTTTTAATTGATATTTTAACTAACCCTGCGAAGATTTCCTTTCCTCAAAATAATTGTTTAGCAGAATAATTTTATTAGTAGGCAGTTACAAATATAGCTAATCCCATTGTAAATCTATCACCTTTAACATTTGTTAACCCAATTGTTGAATAATACCAATGGTGTTAGCTATCAAATAGGAATTGTCTTACCTGATAGTTTTTCAAGTTCAGATTCTTTTGATTTAAGGCACAGGATCATGGCCATGTCCTCCCCAGGGATGACAGGATAGAATTCTTCTTATAGCAAGATAAGCCCCTTTGAAGGGACCATGTTTTTTTAATGCCTGAATGGCATACGAAGAACAGGTAGGAGTGTACCTGCATGTAGAAGGAGTTAGTGGAGATATAAAATACTGATAAAACTTAATCGGCAGAATCATGATGAATAGAACTGCCTGTTTTAGTATTTTTAGAATGTTTTTCATACTCTTTAGGAATTCGTTGCAATGCCTTTTTCAGTGAATCTTCCATATCTGCAGTTTCCATAATTTTTTTTGGAAGATATACGAGCATAAAGGCGATCTGAACATTTTTATTCTCTAGTTCTTCGTAAAGCTTGTGTTTATTTAATCGATAAATTTCCCGAATTCTTCTTTTTAAAAGATTTCTCTTTACCGCATGTTTAAAGTTTCTTTTCGAGACGGTTATGGCAACTTGTGCCGGATAATTGGAATGAAGGTCAGCAGCTTTCCATACCACTCGAAAAGGATAACAGGAAAAACCGTTTCCTTCAGAAAATAGTTTGCCAATAAGAATCTTGTGTGTAAGTCTTTCAGCTTTTTCGAAAGTAAAACGTATTTTACGTGTCATTCAGTTTGGATTAAAATACAAAAATCGACAAAAAAAGGGGAAAACAAATTCCCCTTCTTAATTTTTATGTTGTGGCAGGCTACTTGTCTTTATTGTCTTTGTTATATTTCTTGATGAATTGATCCAGAGCCATAGTCATTGAAGGAGCCTGTGGCATTGGAGCCTGAATATCCAGTCTTAACATTGCATCGTTAACTGCTTTTGAAGTAGCTGGACCAAATGCGGCTATAATGGTACTATTTTGTTCAAAATCAGGAAAGTTTTGCAATAGCGAAGTAATACCAGATGGGCTATAGAAAGCAAGTATGTCGTAATTCACATCTGCCAAATCAGATAAATCACTGCTAACTGTACGATACAATATTGCCTTTGTATAATTGATTTTGTTTTTATCAAGAAGAGTTG
The DNA here is from genome assembly GCF_965230805.1 of Marinifilum sp. Lineage (NCBI taxonomy): Bacteria > Pseudomonadati > Bacteroidota > Bacteroidia > Marinilabiliales > Marinifilaceae > Marinifilum > Marinifilum sp. The sequence goes on from NZ_OZ246019.1 coordinate 2,128,734, forward strand.
GGATGGATTGTTTGTGAATATCTGAAAGTGGTATCAGGAATTTCTCTGATTTGTGTTTCACAATGATATCCATTAAATCTTCAAAACGTTTTTCGCCAAAGAAAATTTTACGTTTTCTGTAAACAATGTACTTCTGAAGATAGAAAGCAGTTGATTCGGAAATACAAAAGTATTTCATGTCATCGGGAACAGCAATTCTTAATTCCTCACAAACTCTGAAAAAGTGATCAATGGCTGTACGGCTCGTAAATATAACCGCTGTATGATCCAGAATATTGATTCTTTCCTGTCTAAATTCTTTGGTTGAAACACCTTCCACTTGAATAAAAGGGCGAAAATCAATTTTTAAATTGTATTTTTCGGCCAAATCAAAATAAGGGGATTTTTCTGTTTGGGGCTTTGGTTGTGATACCAGGATAGTCTTGATTCGCAAAACACTAGAGTTTAGTTCAACAATTCTTTACACCGCCTTATACCAATGATATTAACAGTTTGTAAATCACGAGTAAGGGCAAAATTTCCAAGGCACAAAGGTACAAAATCATATAAAATATTGAAACATGTTTGCGAAATAATATTTTAATGCCTCTAAACAGGCGTAATAAATAAAAAATTAAAGTAAGAATTAAACCTGCATGTAATAAAAAATGGGCAGCAAATTCGACTACAAATGGAACGCTTAAGGTAATTGGTGAAAGAAAGATTCCCAGATTTTTATTGTAGATAAATACATTGTATAAATACTCTTTCCCTTCTTTCACACCATCAAAAATATAAGCAATGGTTCTAACCACAATAAGTTTCCCAAAATAGATCAATGATAATCCTGTCAAAACAGAAAAAAATCTTAAGATTGATGATTCTTGATCAATGCCGGTGTGTATATAATTGTAGTACAGTACAGCAAAGAAAGAAAAGTTTACAAAAAACAGTCCGTTTAGAAAAATACCTCCGCGCCGATTTCTCATATTTTTTTCGAGAAACAAAGTGTTAGAAACCTGGTAGTTTAAAATCGAATCAATTAGTCTGTGTAGATATTTATTAAACGAAAAACGAATAATTGCCATAAGAATGAGAATCAAAATCCCCACGGCAGACATCCAGTCACTCTGATTTTTTTCAATTAATCTTCCATCTTTGATTAAAGGTCTTTCAATATTATTATCACGAACTGAATACTCAGCGTTTATATACTCGGGAGTTGGGATAAGATTCAGAAAAATAGTGTCAGTTCTTACGCTATCAGCAGAAGCAAGCAAAGTTTTTAATTCATAGTCGTTTGCTAGCTTAACCCCTTGTTGATTTAACGCTGTCTTATCGCTTATGACTTTCCCTTTGTTTAAGCGCTGTTGCCTAAAATTAACTTGAGGAGTAGAATCTTGAAATACCGTTTTATGAACGGGAGAGACTGATGAATTGATGAAAGCCATTATAATTTGTGTACCATTTCCACAATTACAAAGATAAATTTATTTTGAAGAGCTTGTGCATGAAGAAAAAGAAAGCCAGTAAAATTCTTAAAGCTTGAATCTTCTCATATCCAACCAAGCGTTTAATTCTTAATTTCGTTTTCTCTGTTATGTTCAATTTTTGGTTACTCTTTAGCAATGCCTGTATTAGCATAAAATAATGTAAGACTCATTTCATCCGTTTATAATATTTTTAACTTGCAACATGGAAGCTGCTAGATCAAAATTATCACTAACGAAAAAAGATTTTTCTCATTTTACTATGTGTTATATTTTTAATGATTCACTTCGAATATTGGGGAATAGAATTACACGGAAAGGAAAAATAAATTGGTTCTTCAATTTTCTTGTAACATTTCAAATGTATTATGCGTCCTAGAAACGAAACTAGCCTAAATGAATACTTTAGAGTACAATAAAAGCGTAGACAAATATGCCGATGGCATGTTTCGCTTTATCCTTAAAAACATTAAAGATGAGGATAAAGCTCGTGATATTGTACAAGATAGTTTCGAGAAGTTGTGGCGTAATGTTGAGAATGTAAATTATCAGAAAGTAAAGTCGTATTTGTTCACAACTGCTTATCGTACCATGATTGATTTGATAAGAAGAGAGAAAAGAAAAGAGGATTTTGAGAATGTTGATGTAAAAGAATATTCGCATTCCAGTCAGTATAGTGATTTGAAAGAGCTACTAAACATTGCCCTCGAAAAATTATCGGACATACAACGTGCTGTGATTTTGCTTCGCGATTATGAAGGATATTCTTATGCAGAAATAGCCAAGATTACAGACTTAAATGAATCGCAAGTGAAGGTTTATATATACAGGGCAAGAAAAAATCTTAAAAATTTTATAGGAAGTATAGAAACATTGGTTTAGAGATATTTAGGATGAGAGAAATAGACAGATACAACTACGAAGAGTTCTTTCTTGACTATCTGGAAGGAAATTTAAGTGATTCAGAAACGAAAAAACTGGAACACTTCCTTTCTGATCATCCTGATTTAAAGAAAGAGTTAGATGCAATGTGTTTACTTGAATTGCAAGAGGATAAGCTTGAGCTTGACAAATCATCACTAAAACAAATTCCTTTCAAGCTTGACTTTGATGAATTCTGTATTGCCAAATTAGAAGGAGATTTGGAGCGAATTGAAGATCAAGCCTTTATTTATTATCTAAACAACAATTTAATAGAAAAATCACAATATCAGCAATTCGAAAAAACAAGGCTAAAAGCCAATTTGGAGGTTCTCTATCCTGATAGGGATGAATTAAAAAGAAAAGATCGAAAAATTATTCCTCACTGGCTCCTTTCGGGAGTTAGAGTTGCAGCCTCTATATTGGTTTTGGTTTCGGTTTTGGATGTTTTAATATCTGTAAAAGATGATGAGCAGATTTTGGATAATCATTTAGCACTTAAAGATTCGGTAAATAAAGCAATTTTCGAAACAAATACTAAAAATGATGTTGCAAAAGAATTTTTTGCAAGCAACTCAAAGTTAGAAGAAGCGAGCAATAACTTGCTAATTGATATGAAAGACCCACAGGATAAGTTAACTGCTTTAAGTAAATCAAAATTGAATAAAATTGAAGAACCTTCTGTTTCTAATACAATTGTTAATACCCTCACAGAAAATACCAAGGCAGAACCTAAGAAAATCAGTTTGCCTGATATTATAAAAACTACTGAAATTGAGGCTTTGGCAAATGTTCAAATAGAAGAATACAAAATTGAAACAATAAATAAAGTACCTGTTAGCAGTGGATTGGCTAATTTAGGAATGGCATGGAAATCAAGTATTCCTGAGAAAAGGAACAAATCGATACTTTACGCAGTAGCTAAAATGGGAGTTGAAAAGTTAGGGGAAATAACAGGAAAAAAAGTTCAATTAGAAAAACAATACGATTCTGAAACTGAAAAAATGCGTGTAAAATTCAATACCAAAGGGATAGGCTTTTCTACATCAATAAAATAAAAGTTCACTGTAACAAAAACACCAACAAATCGTCTTACCCATAGAATTATCTAAAAAAAATGATTATGAAAAAATTACTTGTTATGTGTTTTGCATTGGTTGTAGGCTTTGGTGCTTATGCTCAGCATACAATCGATACCTTAAAAACCGATACTCTTAAGAAGAAAAAAGTCTTGATAAAAGATAGTTGGTCGAATAAAAAGGAAAAAGCTAATGAAAAAAAGACCCATACCTTGCATAAAGCTGATAGCCAAGACACCGTTAAGGTAGAATTTATGAACAAGAATGTGGTTAAGGCAGTACAGACCGACAAAGGAGCAAAAGTTAAGCTTGGCAAAATAGGCAAATTTTCTTATCAGGAAGATCGTGATACCACTAAAATTAGAATTGGAGGAAAACAAATTAATATCATAGATGGGTGGCACGGAACCAGAATCAAGATTGAAAGGGTTCATCCCTGGGATCCCAATCAAGACAAGTTCTTTCTTGAAAAAGAGCCAGGCTTTAGGGGGCATTGGGCTGGTTTTGAAATGGGAGTAAATGGATTTTCGGACGAAAGTTATACAGGATATGCTTATGATTTTATGGAATTGGATATGGCGAAATCAATAGCGGTAAACCTAAATTTTCTGCAATATGATATCAGTTTACAAAAGGAGAGAAATACCATTGGCTTGATAACGGGTTTAGGTTTGGAATGGAACAACTATCGTTTTGATAATGATATTACTTTAGCTACACAGAATGGAGTTATTCAACTGGTTGATTTATTCGAAACCTATCCAGATTGGAAGATTAAAAAAACCAAGTTAACTACTTTGTACCTTACCGTTCCTTTGTTGTTAGAGTTTCAGATACCCGTGAAATACAAGAAGAGAAGAGTTCACATGTCGGCTGGTGTAGTGGGCGGTTTACGTCTTGGTTCGCATACAAAAATTAAACATGATGGTGATAAGGTAAAAGATCATGATGATTTTAAGCTGAAAACCTTAAGATATGCAGCTCATGCAAGAATCGGTTATCGCTCGTTAAACTTTTTTGCCACTTATGGTCTTACAGAGTTATTTGAGAGTAATAAAGGGCCAGATTTAACACCGTTTACAGTGGGTATTACATTAATTAGTTTTTAAAATGAAACGAGCACGATTATAATAATTATCAAACGAGGCCGTCTTAAAAGTAGATTTATGTGTTGGTGAGTAGAGTATTTGAAAATCTTACAGATACCTACCCGAATACAAAATCCTTTTGAGACAGCCTCGTTTTTTATTGTTTGTAAGCCATTTGGGCATGTTTTGATTTTTTTAGCATAAAATAGTATATTAGGGGCATGAAAAAAATTCCCCTTACATTATTATTATCACTTTGTTTCATCTTTTCGAGCCAGGCAAACTTTGATATTCAGATTAGTTTAGATAGTCTGCAAAAAAATTATGATAAAGCTGCAGGTCACAACAAATTAAATGCACTGCTGAATCTTAGTAAATATTACTGGAATACTGATCCTTCTCTGGCAATTGAGAAATCTAAGCATGCATTGGGTATAGCCCAAACTCTCGAAAATGAAAAAAGCATGCTTAAGGCCATGTATTATTTAGGTATTGCATATCATATCGATAACCAGTTAGATAATTCCTTGGATTATTTGTTAAGAGCTCATTATTATTCACAAACACACAATTTTATTAAAGAATCAGCCGATGTAGATGTTGAATTGGCATTGGTTTATTATGAAACAAATAAGCTGCATAAAACATATGAGCATACAAATGAGGCATTCGGAATTTATAAAAAGTTGGAGGATGTTAAAGGAATTGCAAATTGCAAGAATTTATTTGGGCTCTACTATAAAGGCAACAAAGATTATAAACGAGCAGAAGAGTATTTTGAGAGTGCATTAGAATCTGCAAAAACTCTTAATAAAAAATCTTTAATCAATTCAATCATAAATGATTTGGGTTCGATGTATGCCGAAATGGGCGATACAGAAAAAGCCATATTGACCTATCAAAAGGATCCGTTTAATAAATCAGGACATGCTAATTTCAAGCGAGGTTCATTTGAGTTGGAACTGGCCAAACATTATCTTAAAAAGGCAGAGCTGTTAAACGCAAAAAAACATTTAGACAATTGTTATTCAATAGCCATCAAATTAAAATCGAAAAAGTTATTTAGAGATTATTACAGGACTTTGGCTGATTACAATTTGAAACTAGGAAATCAATCAGAATCGGTAATTGCTTTTCAAAAATTACTGCAATTTCAAGACTCAATTGCCAACGAAAAGCTGAGTAATAAAATTGAGGATTTGGATTCTCGTCATGCCATGAGCATTAAAAATCATGAAAACCAGGCATTAAGGGATGAAAACCAAAAGCAGCAGTTAAAAATCACTCGCCAATACATCATAGGATTGCTGATATTGTTGGCTTTTATCTTGATCATGTTTATGCTGATCATTAGATATCGTAACAACTTACGAGATAATGAACTGCTTCACCTTAAAAATAGTTTGGTGCACCAGCATCAAGAAGAACTGATTGAAGCGATGAAGCGTATAAAAATTAGTGAAGACAAGCTTCGTGTTGCCAATGATACCAAAGATAAAATGTTCTCGTTAATTGCACATGATTTACGTGGAGCCATTGGCAATATCAGTAATGGATTGAGAATGTACCTGGGTGAAGAAGATTTAAATCTTACCGAACAAGATAAGGAGGAATTCCTTCAAGCATTATTTCACTCTTCGGATAATGCATACGAGTTACTTGAGAACCTTTTGTTTTGGGCTAAAAATCAAACATCAACTTTATCTGCCAATAAACAAATGGTTGATGCCAGTTCAATAATCAATTCTAATATTGGATTGTTGAGCGATTTGGCTAAAATTAAATCGATAAAACTGTTTACTTCAAAAAACCCAAACATAGAGGTTTTTGTTGATTGGAATATGATTAATACAGTGCTGCGCAACCTGATTTCCAATGCCATTAAATTTACCAGAAAAGATGGAAGTGTTGAGATCAAATCCGAGCTTGGAAAATACTTTGTTAAAATATCCGTTATAGATGATGGGATTGGCATGTTACCCGATCAGATCGATAATATATACGATGGAAAAACAACCGATGGAACAGCGGCGGAGAAAGGTACTGGATTGGGATTAACTTTGTGTCGTGATTTTCTTTCTAAGAATTATGGTAAGATGATTGTAAGCAGCGAGATAGACAAAGGAAGTACCTTTGCATTTATTATTCCTAGGCGACCTATGAATCAGGAAAAATATTTGGAATTATTAGAAAAAGAAACACTTCTTTCTCTTGATTAATAAGTATTTTAGATCTGAAAAACACTTAGCTTAAACAAAATTTAAATACTAATGAGATTATTACTGATCAGTAATTCGACAAATCCGGGGGAGGAATACCTGGATTATCCAAAGCACAATATCAAAGAGTTTTTAGGAGATAAGCCCGTAAAAGCATTGTTCATTCCTTATGCCGGAGTAACTGTATCTTTCGATGATTACGAGGCTAAAGTAAAGGAAAGGTTTAATGAAGTAGGACATGATGTGGTATCCATTCATCGTTTCGAGAATCCCATTAAGGCAGTAGAGGAAGCAGAGGCAATTGTAGTAGGAGGTGGAAGTACTTGGAATTTGCTTCACTTGATTCACAAGTACAAGCTTACCGAGCCAATTCGCAATAAGGTGATCAATGAAAAAGCACCATACATTGGTTGGAGTGCAGGATCAAACCTAACTTGCCCTACCATCAAAACTACCAATGATATGCCAATAATAGATCCGATGAGTTTTAATGCTTTAAACCTTATTCCATTTCAAATTAATCCTCATTATCTGGATAAAAATCCTGATGGACATGGTGGGGAAACACGTGAAGATCGAATTAACGAATTCATGGTGTTGAATCGAGATGTTTATGTGGCAGGATTGCGGGAAGCCACCATGTTTCTTGTAGAGGACAACGAGATTAAACTGATTGGTAAAAGGCAGTGCCGAATATTTAAAAATGGCATCGAAACTTATGAATTAGGTGCAAATGACGATTTTAATTTCTTATTGAAATAAGATTCATCTAAAAAAATTAATAAAGCGATTAGGGAAACTTAATCGCTTTGTTTGTTTTGAATTTCTAACTTTACTGCCAAAGTAACCTAAGTTCGCTCTAAAATTCTGGCACAGTTTGGTCTGATTTTGATTGGAAAATTTGTCCAATTTTCGAAAGAATATCGGGATATTTCGAAGAGAATTGAGAAGATTTGTGCCAAAATCACTTTAAAGTAAAAACATAAACAACCATACACTCATGGACTTATTCGCGTCGGCTTATTTTGTTTTGTTTCTTATCGTTGCAATAGGCTTTGTTGTAGGTAACATCAAAGTAAAAGGCATTTCACTCGATGTTTCAGCAGTAATTTTTGTTGCCTTGGTTTTTGGTCATTACGGAGTTAGTATTCCTGAGGATATTCAAAAAATAGGATTAACACTCTTTATTTTTACCATAGGAATTCAAGCTGGCCCAGGTTTTTTTGAATCCTTTAAAAAGAATGGGAGAGAGTTGGTTATACTTGCCATTATTTTAGTGGGAAGTGCTTCCTTAATTACTGTTTTGTTTGCCTTGATCTTTAATATTGATACCAACATAGCTATCGGATTATTAACCGGATCGCTAACCAGTACACCCGGACTTGCCGCTGCCATTGAAACTACGCAATCGGCAATGGCATCAATAGGCTATGGTATTGCTTATCCTTTTGGAGTTATTGGGGTAATATTGTTTGTGAGAATGTATCCTAAATTGTTTAAAGTGGATATCTGCAAAGAAACACAAAAGCTGGAAGATGCGGCTCAGCAAAATTTCCCTGAGCTTTTTAATAAGAACTTTGTAGTTGAGAATGAAAATATTGTTGGTAAAAGCATTGCCGAGTTAAAAATTCGATCGATGACTCAAGCCAATATTTCCCGAATCATGCACAATGGTAAAACAATTGTTCCTACACCCGATACCATCTTAGAAAGTGGCGATATTGTAAAACTAATTGGTACCGAACAGGCTTTGGAAAGTGCTAAAATGATAATTGGTGAAGCAACAGAAGAAAATATCCCTTTGAGCAGGGATTATGTGGTTGAATCAATTTTAGTAACAAACAAGCAAGTTGTAAATAAAACCATTGGGCAGTTAAACGTTTTGGCCAATTACAATGCCCGTATTACACGCATCCGCAGAGCCGGAATTGATATGGTAGCCAGTTCAAAATCGGAAATTCGTTTTGGAGACAAACTGGTGGTAGCCTGTGGAACCGGAAATATTAATAACGTGCGTCACTTGTTTGGTAACGACAGTAAGAAACTGTCTGATACCGATTTTTTCCCAATTGCAACAGGAATTGTACTTGGCGTGTTGGTGGGGAAGTTAAAAATCTCTTTTTCAGATGATTTTACCTTCGGTTTGGGATTAACGGGAGGTGTACTTATTGTGGCTCTGATATTGAGTAGAATAGGAAAAACTGGGCCTATTCTTTGGACCATGTCAGGATCATCTAACCAACTACTCAGGCAGTTGGGATTACTCATGTTTTTGGCCGTGGTTGGAACCAGTGCAGGAGCTCATTTAGAGCAAACCTTTCAGGAATCAGGATGGGTACTATTTTCCGTAGGCATTGGTATTACCTTAATGCCAATGATACTAACCACCCTAATTGGGCACTTTGTATTAAAAATGAATATTCTCAATTTACTGGGAGCTTTAACAGGCAGCATGACCAGTACACCAGGTTTAGCCGCTGTTGATGGCATGTCCGATTCAAGCGCACAATCCATAGCTTATGCTACGGTTTATCCAATTGCTATGGTATTTCTTATTGTTTGTGTTCAGATTTTAAGTTTATTCTAAAAAAAATCCGTCAGAACTTATTTGCCTGACGGACGATTGTTATTTAATTAAAAATCAATTTCTAATACAATTGGACAATGATCTGAGTGAACCACATCGGCAAGAATGGTAGCTCCTTTTAGCTTATCTTGTAAGCTCTTACTTACCATGTGGTAATCTATTCTCCATCCCAGATTCTTGGCTCTGGAACCAGCTCTATAGCTCCACCAGCTGTATTTGTCTGGTGATTGATCGAAAACACGGAAAGAATCAATAAAACCACTTTCAATAAAATTGCTTACCCATTCTCTTTCTTCAGGTAAAAAGCCCGAGACACCTTTTTTCTTTTCGGGTTTGCTGATATCAATTTCTTTATGACAGATGTTATAATCGCCACCGATAACCAAGTTTGGACGTTCCTTTTTCAATTCATTGATATATTCCTGAAAATAGGCCAACCATTCCATTTTATAGTCCTGACGAGGACCTCCGGTTGTTCCTGAAGGATGATAGGTACTAAATACCGAAATATCACCAAAATCAGCTCTAATAGCTCTTCCTTCAATGTCGTATTTCTCGTTGCTCACACCTGTGACGATAGCATCTGGCTTTTGTTTGCTTAAAATTCCAACACCACTATAACCTTTTTTTTCAGCAGAGAACCAATAGCAATGGTATCCCAATTCTTCAAACAAATGAGATTCAATTTGTTCAGGTTGTGCTTTGGTTTCTTGAATCAATAATATGTCCGGATTTTCTTCCTTTAACCAACCAATTAGGTCTTTCCCCAATGCAGCACGTATGCCATTAACATTGTAGCTTATAATTTTTTTCATATTATTTCGTGAGTTTGTGTATTAGTAAAATTGAGTATTTGTCAATTTACCATTGTGAAGATATAAAAAAGCTTTACTTCGAAGAAGCTATATGAAAACCAAAATTACAAAATCACGAAATTACACATTCACAAAATGCTCTCTTTTACTTAAAATCAACTATTTTTGTACAAAAACCAATAGACATTGAAAGAAGGACTGGTAATAAAATCAACAGGGAGTTGGTATACTGTAAAAACCAACGATGGAGAAGTACACAATTGCCGTATTAAAGGGCGATTTAGAATGGAGGGAATCAGAACCACCAATCCAATTTCGGTGGGCGATAAAGTAGATTTCGAAGAAGATAAAGAATCGAAGGTGATTGTTAACATTCACGATCGCAAAAACTACATCATTCGAAAGTCATCTAACCTTTCCAAGCATAGTCAGATTATTGCCTCCAATGTCGATCAGGCATTCTTAATTGTAACCGTAAATTACCCACTTACAACAACAACCTTTATTGATAGATTTTTAGCTACAGCCGAAGCATACCATATTACTGTAAAGCTTATTTTTAATAAGATTGACCGATATCGACCCAATGATATGGATCGATTGGATGGGTTAAAGGCAATTTATGAAAAGATTGGTTACAAATGTTACGAAATTTCAGCAAAGAACGGTACACATCTCGATATTATAAAAGAAGCGCTAAGAGATAAGATCAACCTTTTATCAGGACATTCGGGAGTAGGCAAATCAACATTAATTAATGCCATCCAACCTGGGTTGAATCTAAAAACCGGAGAGATTTCCGAAGCCCATTCACAGGGAAAGCATACAACTACTTTTTCAGAGATGTTTGAGTTGGATTTTGGTGGTTATATTATTGATACTCCCGGGATCAGGGGTTTTGGAACAATTGATATGGAAAAAGAAGAAATCTCGCACTTTTTTCCTGAAATTTTTGAGGCATCGAAACATTGTCAGTTCAACAATTGTAGTCACATTCATGAACCCAAATGTGCAGTAAAGGCTGCTGTTGAAGCAGGAGAAATTAGTATCACCCGATACGAAAGTTACCTTGGAATGGTTATGGAGGATGAGGATAGCAAATACAGAATTTAGTAAAAGATTTTTATTTAAAAAGATATAATTCAGCACGTAGTTATTACGTGCTTTTTGCATAAGGCATTAGCTGAAAACCACCGCAAAAATGGCAAAAGTACTAAAAACCAAAGAATTCCTGGAAATGGGTAAATCAATTCCGATAATTGATGTTAGAACTCCGGCAGAGTTTAAGGAGGGACATATTCCGGGTGCATTTAACATTCCAATTTTTACGAACGAAGAGAGGGTTTTAGTAGGAACGAAGTACAAGAGAGAAAGTAAGGATGCTGCAGTACTCTTAGGGCTTGAATTGGTGGGATCTAAGCTGACTTCATTTGTAAACGCGGCGATGGAATACGCAGTTCAAAAGGAAATTATGGTGCATTGCTGGCGTGGAGGAATGCGCAGCGGAAGTATGGCCTGGTTATTCGAAACAGCAGGATGTAAAGTATATGTACTTGAAGGAGGATATAAGGCTTACAGAAGGTATATTCGTCAACAATTTACTGAAAAGTCGGAATTGCTTGTGCTTGGAGGGATGACTGGAAGTGGGAAGACAGCGGTGCTGCATGAAATGAAAAAACTTGGGGCACAAATCCTCGATTTGGAAGGTATTGCACATCACAAGGGATCTGTTTTTGGATCATTGGGTCAGCTTGAGCAACCCAGCAACGAAAATTTTGAAAATTTACTGGCCAATGTTTGGTTAGATTTAGATCCAAACCAAGCAATTTGGATTGAAGATGAGAGCAAATCAATTGGTTCAGTGTGGATAAATGATGCATTATTCCGACGAATGCGACAAAGCGATGTAATTCAAATTCAGGTACCTAAATCCGAAAGAATAAAGCGCTTAGTAAAAGAATATGCTTGTTTCGATGCGGAAGTATTGGCACAAATGATCTTAAAAATTGGAAAGAGGTTAGGAGGACAGAATGTAACATTAGCTACAGAAAGTTTAGTGAAGGGAGATTATGCAACAGCTGCCAATATAAGCTTGAACTATTACGATAAAGCATACAAACATGGCTTGTCAAAAAGAGAAGGTCAAACAATTCATTACTTGGAATTGGATAAAGATGATCCGAAAGAAAATGCAAAAAAAGTGATAGCGTATTACAATTCTTTAAAAAAGTAAATCATTCAACTACACAAGTAATCGTAATGTCTACCTGTTTACCAACAAAAACGCCGCTTTTTGGGCCAATTTTATAGTCTAAGCGATTGACTTTGAGTTTTCCTGTCAGTGTATTGCGAGAGGAATTAAAAATGATCTCAACTTCCTTTTTTACGCCATGCATGGAAAGTGAACCGATTACTTTATAGTTCATGCCTGTGCGAGAAACTGTTTTGGATGCAAAACAAATTTCAGGATAGCGGGCTATATCGAAATACTTAGGCCCTTTTAAAGCTGTATCCCTTTTTTTCATTCGTGTGTTTATTGATGTTGCATCAATACAAACATCAAAACTAGCTTTCGCAATGTTTTTAGGATCAAATGTTACATTTCCAGTCATCCCTGTAAACTTGCCTTTTACTGTATTGGCGCCAAGATTGGCAACACGAAATTCAACATTAGATTTATCCATTACTATATTTTGAGAGGAGCTTGTAAATAGAATACCACCCACAAAAACTGCTAACAAGACTAATCTTTTTATCATCTTTTATGAATTTAAATAGTTATTAATTAGGAAAATGGGACAAGGCTTTCACTTAAAAACAAATATAATCCATAATGGTTGATCGAAGAGAAACTAATTGCTTGATTTGTAAACTAGCCGACAAATGATATACAAGTATCACTAAGATATTTTTTCCCGCTCAGATAAGATAATTTTTGATTTGTCGTTACCTTTATCAGAAACCATTAATACTCAACATTGGACTTTTACATTAAGAATCGGAATTGGAAATACTATTTTCTGTTTATTGCTCTTATTATTGTAGTAGTATCGATTCTATATACCAATAATTTGGTGAAGAAACTGGCTTACGAAGAGGCCAAGAAGGTTGAACTTTGGGCTATTGGCATTAGCGAACTGGATGTTAATCCTAATCAAGATGTAGAGCTGATTCTTAAAATTATGGAGCAGAATGAAACGATCCCGGTTATTTTGGTTGATGATAATGATAGTATTGTAGCGCATCGTAACATCAATTATTCCACAGGGCAAGAGGATAAAGTTTTACGGAAGAAGCTGTCTGAAATGAAAGCTGGGAATCATTTTATAGAAATACCGATTGTTAATGGAAAAAACTATTTGTATTTCGATGATTCTAATCTTTTAAAACGATTGGCTTGGTATCCTTTTATCCAGTTGGGAGCCATTATCACATTCATAATTATTGCATTTCTGGCCTTTTCATATTCCAAATCAGCCGAGCAAAATCGTGTTTGGGTTGGGATGTCGAAAGAAACGGCTCATCAGCTGGGTACACCAATTAGCTCCTTAATGGCTTGGATGGAACTAATGAAAGCAGGAAGCCCAAGTCAATCAATGATAGACGAAATGTCGAAAGACGTAACACGCTTAGAGGTGATCGCAGAGCGTTTCTCAAAAATAGGATCAAAGCCTATCTTAAAAGATCAAAATGTAAGAGAGATTTTAGAAAGCAGTATCGAATACCTAAAGAAAAGAACATCGGGTAAAATCGATTTTGTTTTTAGGAATGAGGCAAAAAATGAATCGGTTCCTTTAAATAAAGAATTGTTTTCCTGGGTGATAGAAAACCTTACCAAGAATGCAGTGGACGCAATGGAAGGCAAAGGTGAGCTAAATTTTTTACTTCGTCAGGGCAAGGATAAAATTGTTTTGGATATTAAAGACACCGGCAAGGGGATTGCTAAAAGTCAGTTTAGTACCGTGTTCAAGCCGGGCTATACTTCAAAGAAAAGAGGATGGGGCTTAGGTCTGTCACTCGCCAAAAGGATCATTGAAAATTATCATAGTGGAAAAATATTTGTTGCCAGCTCTGAATTGGGAAAGGGAACAGTTTTTAGAATCATTTTACCTCTAAAGTGAAATAACTGGTTTTCAAATCTTCCAAAAAGTTTTGAAACCAAAAAAGAACTCCTTATTTTTGCAGCCCGTTTTTAGGCGGGATCGCATATTAGTTGTCGGTTTGTGATTGGTAATTGCTTGAAATTGACAAAAAAGATGCAATCATTTGTGAATACGTAAGATTAATTTTTATACTTTTGCAAAGTTTTATTTGAATATTTTGGAATATCTAAGCAAATATACGATTCCTTTTAAGGGTTTAAAGGATGGTTTACATGAATTCGAGTTCAAAGTAGATCGTAAATTCTTTGCGTATTTTCAGGAGGACGATGTTTACCAAGCTGAAGCCGATGTTAAAGTTAGTTTCAACAAAAAAACTTTGGTAACCACTCTGGAATTTAAATTAAAAGGAAGCTTAAAAGTTGCTTGCGACAGGTGTTTGGAAGATCTGGAAATAAAAGTTGAGGGTGAAAACTCTCTTCATTTAAAGTTTGGTGAAGAACACGAAGAGCTGGCAGATGATGTAATTGTTCTGGCTGAATCAGAGAACGAGATCAATGTAGCACAATACATCTATGAGCTGTTTGAATTAAGTTTACCTTTAAGCTTTGTGCATCCCGATGATGAGGATGGAAACAGCACTTGTAATGAAATAATGATTCAAAAATTGAATGACCTTTCGGTGAATGAGGAAGAGAAGATTGACCCGAGATGGAATGAATTAAGAAAATTGATAGATAATAATTAGTTAAATAGGTTGAAAAATGGCACATCCAAAACACAGAACGTCGAAGCAGAGAAGAAATAAGAGAAGAAGTCATCTTAGAACAACTCCTGCTACTTTAGCATCTTGCTCAAATTGTGGAGCAACTGTTAAATATCACACTGTTTGCCCTGAGTGCGGTTATTACAGAGGCAAATTAGCTATTGAAAAAGAAGTTACAGCATAGCCTAAGTACAATTAATTAGGTTTGAAGCGATATTAATTTGCTCCTTAGATTCTTCTCAGGGGCAAATTTGCGTTATACATGATTCTTCTCGCTATAGCCCAACTTTTTGAGTCTACTGTTTTAAGATTAAGCAGTGAATTCAGTGTTTAGATAGAGAAAAATATGTATACTTGTAAGCTGAATTATCTGATAAACACTAAGTAAGCTTAAACAATGTCAAAAATTAATGCAGTTATAACTGGAGTTGGGGCTTATGTTCCCGACTATATTCTTACCAACGACGAATTAAGTACCATGGTTGACACATCAGATGAGTGGATCATGACTCGTATTGGTATTAAAGAAAGAAGAATTCTAAAAGGTGAAGGACAAGGATCATCAGAATTAGGAGCAAGAGCCGTTAAGCAGTTGCTCGAAAAAACAGGAACATCTCCAGAGGAAGTTGACTTGGTGATTTGTGCAACAGTAACTCCTGATATGCAGTTTCCTGCAACAGCAAACATTATCAGCGATAAGCTAGAAATTAATAATGCATTTAGTTTTGACTTGAATGCAGGTTGCTCAGGCTTTTTGTATGCCTTGGCAACAGGTTCGAAGTATGTTCAATCAGGAATGTACAAGAAAGTTGTGATTGTTGGAGCAGAGAAAATGTCTTCAATTGTGGATTACACCGATCGACAAACCTGTGCGATTTTTGGTGATGGTTCGGCAGCAGTACTTCTCGAGCCAACCAGCGACGAAGTTGGGGTAATTGACGAAATTCTGCATACGGCTGGCTTTGGGCGCAAGCATTTGCATCAAAAGGCAGGTGGTTCATGCAAGCCAGCTTCACATGAAACGGTTGATGCTCGAGAACATTTTATATATCAGGAAGGAAATCACGTATTTAAACATGCTGTTTCTAACATGGCTGATGTTTCTGTTGAAATGATGGAGAAACACCACATCACTGCTGATGATTTGGCTTGGTTGGTTCCGCATCAGGCAAATAACCGTATAATTGAAGCTACAGCAAAAAGAATGGGCTTGGCGAAGGAAAAAGTGATGATTAACATCGAAAAGTACGGGAACACAACTTCTGCAACTATTCCTTTGTGTTTGTGGGAATGGGAGGAGCAATTGAAAAAAGGAGATCATATTATTCTTTCAGGATTTGGTGCTGGTTTTACCTGGGGATCTATTCTTTTGAAATGGGGTTACGATCCCAAGTAAGAGTGATATGATTACAAGATATTACGGAGGCTTCTATTTAGAAGCCTTTTTTTGTTTCGAATCAGTGGTTTGAAATGGGATTTCTTACTCAAATTTTTATATTTGTAGAGTCCGCAGACGTGAGTGCCGTAGAACCTTCAAATTATTGAACCCGTTCGTATACTTTTTTAGGTTTTTTTTGAGTTGAGATTTTATCAATTCAGGACAAAGTAAGACTGGTTGTGTTTAGCGATTGGTCTTGTTATATCAATACGAATTCAAATATGTTTAGTAAAAAAAATAAAATGAGCAGAAACAACGAAGTACAACCAACAGCCGTTAATCTTATTTGTGATGGAACTTCAATAAAAGGAGATATTCAAGCCTCAAGAGACATCCGCATAGATGGCTATTTAAATGGTAAGATGCAGGTAAACGGAAAGGTAGTTGTAGGAAATACCGGTAAGATTGAAGGAGATGTAAATTGTAAAACGATTGATGTATCGGGTAGGGTAGAAGGCAATATTATTGCATCGGAAATGGTAAACCTAAAGTCGACAGCATTAATCTTGGGGAACATTGCTACAGATAAGATATCTGTTGAACCTGGAGCTAAATTTACAGGATCTTGTAAAATGGGTGAGGCAGCACCTGCAAAGGATGAAAAGAAAAAGTAATCCTAAAGAAAATAAAAAGAAGAAACAGCTAAGTTCTGCAATTAAATATTCAGGCTTAGCTTTTCAAATGATAGTAGTTATTCTGCTTGTTTTATATGCTGGTATAAAATTGGATGAGTATCTGCAAAAAGAATTTCCCTTATTTACATTTATAGGTGCAATACTCGGTGTATTTCTGGCTTTGTACTTTGCAGTTAAAGATTTCATCAAGATGAAGTAATACAGATTTATGGAAAAAAGATACAGATTGTACATTTATAGGTTGGGATTAATTTCGCTTGTATTGCTAATTGGTTCGTTTAGCTTGTTTCTAACTGTTTTCGAACAATGGTTCAATTATGTATTTCCTTTCGTGATTTTGTATTTTTTTCTATTTAATTGTTTTCAGCATTATAAGTTGTTAAAAT
This sequence comes from Marinifilum sp., assembly GCF_965230805.1. NCBI lineage: Bacteria > Pseudomonadati > Bacteroidota > Bacteroidia > Marinilabiliales > Marinifilaceae > Marinifilum > Marinifilum sp. The sequence goes on from NZ_OZ246019.1 coordinate 2,146,237, forward strand.
TATCGAAGGGCGAACCCCGGGTTTTCCATACAAATTACATGGCTTGGTTTGGAATAAAATTGTTCCTGAATCTTAGTTTTATAATTATTTACGTTTTATTGAACAGGGCGCAGGCATTGAGCTTCGTTTTGTTTTTTGCCTTTTGCTATGTGGTTTACACCGTCTTCGAAGTAATTGCGCTCACTAGAACTTTGAGATCTTGAATAAGGAAAGATCAACCTAAACTTTTGTCACAATTGGTTCGCTTTTCAAGTAGAACACTTCCTCAAACTTTATGAACAAATATCGGGATTTAGAACGAACATTGCAGAGGATTTATGCCTAAGGAGTTTAAAACAGGATGAGAAACTCTCTATATGACATGTTCACAATAAAAAAATCCTCAAAATAACTTGCCATTATCTATGAATTTATTTCGAATCTATGGTAAACAGAATTGTCTTTGTGTGGAATTTTTGACAAGTTCACGTTAAATAATTTAAAAAAGTTTTACGGAGAACTTTTTTTATTAAATTTGAGGGACAAAAATCAAATATGGAGGATCTTAAGAGAGACCATATTGATAACAAGTCTATTGACAATTAAAATAACAGATTGAATCGTTCTCTCCCAAAGGAAGAATAATTCATAGCAAGTGATGTAAGTATGAAAAACATTCATCGATTACTACTAATCGCCTTCTTTATTGCCAGCGCTGCTACTGCGTTTGCTTCTGATGAACATGACAAACATGCTCACCACGATACTCATAAGAATGAAAAATTTGAACCCGGAAGCTTTATTATGGATCATATTGCTGATGCTTACGATTGGCATGTTCTATCCTATAAAGACAAGCATGTATCGGTTCCTCTTCCCGTAATTGTGATTTCGGAGCAGTCGGGACTCAATGTATTTATGTCAAGTAAGCTTCATCATGGTCACAGTGCTTACAAAGGATTTTACATTGCACATGAAGGTGAATTTAAAGGCAAACTTGTCGAAAAGATTAATGGACAGGAAGTTCGTCCTTTTGATATTTCAATGACCAAGAATGTTGTTGCAATGTTAGTTAGTATGGTGATCCTTCTATGGATTTTCATTTCAGTTGCAAAAGCTTACACACGAAGAAAAGGTAAAGCTCCGAAAGGAATTCAATCGCTTATGGAGCCACTAATTTTATTTGTGCGCGACGAGATTGCAAAGCCTGCTATTGGTGAAAAGAAACACGAAAAATACATGCCTTTCCTATTAACTGTTTTCTTCTTTATTTGGTTGAATAACCTAATGGGTTTGGTTCCATTAGTTCCGGGAGGAGCAAACGTAACAGGTAATATTACCATTACAATGGTATTGGCTGTATTTACTTTTATTATCACCACCTTTAGTGGAAATAAAAACTACTGGGTGCATATATTTAATACACCTGGGGTACCATGGTGGTTAAAATTCCCAGTGCCTTTGATGCCATTGGTTGAATTAATGGGTGTGTTCACAAAACCATTTGTATTGATGGTTCGTTTGTTTGCTAACATTACGGCAGGTCACATGATCGTTTTGGCATTTGTGAGTTTGATCTTCATATTCGGAGAAATCAGTCCAATGTTAGGATATGGTACCTCGATTGTTTCGATATTGTTCGTGATTTTTATGAATATGTTAGAGCTGCTTGTAGCATTGATACAGGCATATGTATTTACGCTTCTTTCAGCGCTTTACTTTGGTATGGCTACGGAAGAGCATCATTAAGAATTTTCAACTCCTTACAAGGAGCTATTTATAGTTTTTTAATCATTAATATAAAAACACTATGATTACATTATCAATTCTTCTTCAGGCTGCAGCTAGTATGGCAGTTGCTAAAATGGGTGCTGCATTCGGAGCTGGTTTGGCTGCTATTGGTGCTGGTATCGGTATTGGTAAAATTGGTGGATCTGCTCTTGAGAGTATTGCTCGCCAGCCAGAAGCATCTGGAGATATTCGTTCAAACATGATTGTAGCTGCTGCACTTATTGAAGGTGCTGCTTTCTTTGCTATCATCATCTGTTTGTTGGCTATCGTATTGTAATAGCATTACCCACAATTTGCCAAGATGGGATTGCCTGAGGCAAATTGTGGTTACAATTGATTATTAAAATCCACCGTTAGGTGAAAAAAATAGAATAGTATGGGCTTGGTAACACCTGAATTAGGAACTTTTATATGGATGTTTTTGGCTTTTGCCATTGTACTTTTTATCCTTAAAAAGTTTGCCTGGAAACCGATATTGAATGCCTTAAAAGAACGTGAAGATTCGATTGAAGATGCATTGCGTTCTGCTGATCGTGCCAAAGAAGAAATGGCTGAATTGCAAGCCGACAACGAAAGAATACTTCAAGAGGCCAGAAAAGAGCGTGAAGGAATGCTTAAAGAGGCAAAAGAAATGAGTTCTAAGATTGTGAATGAAGCAAAGCAAAAAGCAACTGTGGAAGCCGACAAGCTGGTTGAATCAGCGAGAGCTAACATTGAAAGTGAGAAAGCGGCAGCTTTAAATGAAATTAAAGCTCAAGTGGCTAATCTTTCTGTTGAGATTGCAGAGAAAGTACTTCGTCAACAATTTGCAGATGATCAGCAACAAAAAGATTACTTCAAGAAATTAATGGACGAAGTAAAATTGAATTAGTGAATGAGTGTCCCGATAGCTATCGGGAGAGTGAATGAGTGAAGGAGAATTTTAGCACACAATTTTTATTGAAGCTGTAAATGGTCTTGCTGCTCGATACTCATATCTAAAATCTAAAAAAAAATGAACGAAAGTAAAATCTCGGTTCGATATGCCAAAGCTCTTTTCGAATTAGGAAAAGAGAATAATATGATCGAAACTTTTATATCAGATATTAAAGTTATTGATGATCTGGTTAAGGAAAGTTCTGATTTTTGGCTGATGATTGAAAGTCCTGTGGTAAAAACGCTTCAGAAAAGGGAGACTGTAAAGCAGATATTTTCTGGTAAAATCGAAGCAATGACATTGAATTTTCTGGATTTGGTTCTTCAAAATAGAAGAGAAGTCTATATCAAAGATATTTCCAGAAACTTCTTGGCTCTTTGCAGAAAAGATATGGGCATCTTATCGGCAACTCTTACATCGGCCGCTAAAGTTGAAGAGGCAAGCAAGCAGAAAATATCCGATCTTCTTGCAAAATCATTCGATTCCAAAATAGAACTAAGCGAAGTGATTGATGAAGATCTCATTGGAGGTTTTGTGATTCGTGTGGAAGATCAGCAGTTGGATGCCTCGGTGGCAAATCAATTGAACCAAATCAAACGAGAATTACTAACGAACAGAATAAGTTAAAAGTACTTAAACTGCCTAAAGTACTTAGAGTTTAAAAAGTAAGTTTAGGCATTCAGATAATAAAATATTTAAGTTGTACGTACTTAAAACTTTAGGCAATCATAAGTATTTTAAGTATTTAAGGCACTAAAATCAAATAAATATGGCTAGTATTAAACCTGCAGAAGTTTCGGAAATTCTAAAGCAGCAATTAGAAGGATTAAAAACCGAAGCAGAACTGGAAGAAGTCGGAACCGTATTGCAAGTAGGTGATGGTATCGCTCGCATTTACGGATTATCGAATGTTGAATCAAATGAGTTGATCGAATTCCAAAATGGTGTATTGGGTATTGTATTGAACTTAGAGGAAGACAATATTGGTGCAGTACTTTTGGGTGAAACACAAGGTATTAAAGAAGGTGACGTGGTAAAACGTACCAAGCGCATTGCCTCTATCAATGTTGGTGAGGGTATGTTGGGACGTGTTATCAATACCATTGGTGAACCGATCGACGGCAAAGGTGAAATTACAGGCACTACCTACGAAATGCCATTGGAACGTAAAGCTCCGGGTGTAATTTATCGTCAGCCAGTAAACGAGCCGCTGCAAACAGGTTTGAAAGCAATCGATGCGATGATTCCTATCGGACGTGGTCAGCGTGAGTTAATCATTGGTGACCGTCAGACTGGTAAAACTGCAATTGCAATTGATACCATTATCAATCAGAAAGAATTTTACGACAAGGGTGAGCCTGTTTATTGTATTTATGTAGCAATAGGACAGAAAGGTTCAACCGTTGCGAATATTGCCAGAACTCTTGAAGAAAACGGAGCTATGGCTTATACAACAATTGTATCTGCAACCGCATCAGATCCGGCTGCATTGCAATTTTACGCACCATTTGCAGGAGCATCTATTGGTGAGTTCTTCCGTGATACAGGTCGTCCGGCATTGATCATTTACGATGATTTATCTAAACAGGCTGTATCATACCGTGAGGTATCATTATTGCTTCGTCGCCCACCAGGACGTGAGGCCTATCCTGGAGACGTATTTTATCTTCACTCAAGATTATTGGAACGCGCTGCTAAGGTGATTAATTCTGATGATATTGCTCGTCAGATGAATGATCTGCCTGAGAGTTTGAAGAACGCCAAGGATGAAAATGGAGAATCAATCATTAAGGGTGGTGGTTCATTAACTGCACTTCCAATTATCGAGACTCAGGCGGGTGACGTATCTGCATACATTCCAACCAACGTAATTTCGATTACCGATGGGCAAATCTTCCTGGAATCAGACTTGTTTAACGCTGGTATTCGTCCGGCAATTAATGTAGGTATCTCGGTATCTCGTGTGGGAGGGTCAGCTCAAATCAAATCGATGAAAAAGGTTGCCGGTACATTGAAGTTGGATCAGGCGCAGTATCGTGAATTGGAAGCATTTGCCAAGTTTGGTTCGGATATGGATGCTGCAACACTTGCTGTATTGAATAAAGGAGCCAAGAACGTTGAAATCTTGAAGCAGGGTCAATACTCACCATTTACAGTAGATAAACAGGTTGCGATTCTTTACTGTGGTACTCAAGGATTATTGAGAAATGTTCCTGTTGAGAAGGTGAAAGAATTTGAGAGTGATTTCCTTCAGTTCATGGACTTGAAACACAAAGATGTGATGAATGAGCTAGGAGCAGGTAAATATACCAAGGAAGCTCAGGATGTTATGCGTAAGGTAGCTGAAGAAGTTGCTGCAAAGTATAAATAAAGCTGTTAGCCGTTAGCTCATAGTTGGCGGCTAAAGCCTATTATAAAAAACGATAGATGAATTCTGATGTTGGATAAAACATATCTAATATCTCATATCTAAAAATCTATTAAGACAAATGGCTAATTTAAAAGAAATTCGTACTCGTATTTCGTCGGTTCAGAAAACCAAACAGGTTACTGCAGCGATGAAAATGGTTTCTGCTGCAAAACTGAAAAAAGCTCAGGACGCCATTGTACAAATTCGTCCCTATGCCGATAAATTGCACGAGATTCTTTCGAATCTTACCGGGAGCTTAATACCTGATGACAATTTGTATGGCATCGAGCGAAAAGCCGACAAGATATTATTGATTGCAATTACTTCCAATAAAGGACTTTGTGGAGCTTTTAATTCAAATGTGATGAAGCAGGTTAATGTCCTTACCGAAGGGGTATATGCCAGTCAGAGTCAACAAGGACATGTTGATGTACTTTGTATAGGAAAACAGGCTTACGAGATATTAAAGAAAACTCATAAGGTTATTGGTGAGCACAACAGCTTATACGATGATTTGAGTTTTGAAAATGTTTCGGCACTGGCAGAATCGATCATGGAAGAGTTTGTTGACGGCAGATACGATAAGGTAGAATTGGTGTACAACCAGTTTAAAAATGCTGGTGTGCAGATTCTAACCACCGAACAATTCCTGCCTGTTCAGCACGAAGAGGAGGAGAATCATGTTCATTCGGATTACATTTTCGAGCCAAATAAAGAAGAGATCGTTCAGGATTTAATTCCTAAATCCTTAAAAACACAATTCTTTAAAGCAATGTTAGATTCCTTTGCATCGGAGCATGGCGCGCGAATGACCGCAATGCACAAAGCAACCGATAATGCATCTGATTTGCTTCAGGATTTGAATTTAACTTACAACAAAGCTCGTCAAGCTGCAATTACCAACGAAATTTTGGAAATTGTATCAGGAGCAAACGCCTTAGCCCAATAAGACCCAAAAGTGGTTTAAAAGGGATAAAACGACCATATTTAAAAGATTTATATTGCTGCAAACGCCTCATTCGAAAGAGTGGGGCGTTTTTATTATCGAGATTTTTGAATACATTTAATACTTCATAAGCTATCCTATAGTTTATATCTTTGCATTTATACCGAATTATACTGAAAAGAATGATAACCAGACTACAACTTAGTGGCTATAAATCCATAAAGAATCTAGATATTCGTTTAGAATCCATTAATATTTTATTGGGAAGCAATGGGGTAGGAAAGAGTAATTTTATTTCTCTTTTTTCTCTGCTGCGAAACTTGTATCAGAGTAACTTTCAGAACTATGTTGAGATAAAAGGTGGCGCTGATAGCCTTCTTCATTTTGGAAGAAAACATACTTCTAACATTGGTATTGATATTTGTTTCGGATCGGAAAATAACGATAAAAATAGATTTATAGTAGACATAGAGGCTGCTCAGGACTCATTCATATTAAAATCGATTGACACAGCATTTAAACCTGTAACAAATTGGCATTATAATTATTTTGAGAGTAATGTACGTGAATCTAATTTTGCAAATATTAGATCAGGGCAAGCATATTACGTTAATGATTATTTACAAGAGTTTGATGTTTATCACTTTCATGATACAGGAGATCAATCTCCAATGAAGGGGAAATGTAATATTGATGATAATTATAGGTTGAAAAGAGATGGATCAAATTTAGCTGCATTTTTGTATTATCTAAAAAAAAGACATTTCAAACATTTTAAAAGAATAGAGATGACCATTAGGTCAATAGCTCCATTTTTTGATCGCTTCGATCTAAAACCAAATCGCTTAAATGAGCAAAAAATTCAGTTGGAGTGGAAAGAAAAGGGTTTTCCAGATGCTTATTTTGATTCTTATCATCTTTCTGACGGAACTCTTCGTTTCATTTGTCTAGCCACATTGCTCATGCAGCCAGAGCCTCCCAAAACTATAATCATTGATGAGCCTGAATTGGGTTTACATCCTGTTGCAGTGAATAAACTAGCATCCTTAATCCGTAAAATCTCTTCTAAAAGTCAGGTTATTGTGTCAACTCAGTCCATCAATTTAATTGATAATTTCGAGCCAGAGAATATCATTGTGACCGATAGAAAAGACAACAGTTCTACATTTAGAAGACTTAATTCAGATGAACTATCTTCTTGGCTTGAAGAATACACTTTAGGTGATATTTGGGGAAAGAATTTATTTGGAGCTCAACCATACAATAACATTTAGAGTATGAATAGAATTGTGTTCATTGTAGAAGGTGATACAGAAATACTTTTGGTTGAAAAAGTCATAATGCCATACATCTATGAGTTGGGTTATCAAATCTCATACAATTGCCAGACCATTACCACCAATAGAAAGCAGCATAAAAAAGGAGGAGTAGGAAGTTATGGAAAATTCAAAAATGAGATACTACGAACCATTGCTCAAGGGGATGTATTGGTAACAAGCCTGATTGATTTCTTTAAATTACCTACTGATTTTCCTTCTTTTAAAAATGATTCCAACAGGATAGAAGAGATCGAGAAAGGTATATTGGAAGACTTTGACAGTAACCCAAATTTAATTCCATACATTCAAAGACATGAGGTAGAGGCTTTGATGTATTCAAATATGGATGGGTTTGAATTGGTAATGGATGACGAAGATCAATTGGAAAAGGTACAACAGATTATGGATGAATATCCCAATCCTGAAGATATTAACAATTCTCCAGAAACAGCACCATCGAAACGTTTACAAGGAATATTTAATTACGATAAAACTGGTGATGGTGAAATGATTTTTGAAATGGTAGGAATACAGGCGATGCTTGATAAATGCCCACGTTTTGCTAAATGGATTAATGAAATAAGAGCTAAGCTTGATGAGATGACCAATAAAGATACAATATGATTCTAACTTCTTTTAAAGATTTATAATACAGTTAACACTTCATCCTAAAAAAAGCGATGTTTGTTTCTATACTAACGTGAGTTCGACGTAAAATTCGTTCACAGTTTGATCTGATTTTGAGTAGAAATTTTCGAAGGAATATCGGGATATTTCAAGAAGATCTGAGGAAATTTATGCCGAAAGCAGGCAAACACATAATGGAAAGTTCTCTTTACGACATCTTCACATTAAAAATTCCTCAAAATAGCCCGCTATTCTTTCCAAATTTTTAATGCAAATCTATCGCAAATATAACTTTCTGTGGATAGAATTTTATGTCGAACTCACGTTATATACCAGTGAAACATACAAATACAAAAATCCCCACTTCAATTAAAGTGAGGAATAACTTTCTTTTCATAGCTGCCAGTACTTTGAGACGACAACTGCATGCACTTTGAGACGACAACTGCATACACTTTGAGTCGACAACTGCATACACTTTGAGTCGACAACTGCATACACTTTGACACTCAAAGTGTATGCACTAAAACACTCAGTAGGCAGTTTCTTTAACTAATGGTCAATGAAAACTTACTTGTAGTTTCTTTTATTCCCTTGGTTGTGTATGCCCCAAATGTACTTTGGGTTTTTATTCTTATTCTATATTTTCCAATAGCAAGATCAGGAATTAAACCAACGATTTTCTTTTGTCCATTATCAGCAATCTGTGTTACTTTTGTTTCTGTGCCATCTTCGGCTACAAAGAAAAAGCCTATGCCAGCATCTTCACCTGCTATTTTTAGTCGCTTGCCGTGTATTTCGAATAAGCTGTTCTTTGTAAGTTTATCGTTTTTACTTTGCGTAGCAATGTCGATAAAACTGGAGATTACAGGATCGGTTTCAACACTGTCTACCTTGGTTAATTGTACTTGCTCAATGGCATCTCTTACCTGCGTACCATTTGTAAGATTCACATTGATTTGATGTTTTTCAGGGTCGAATACATCTGTATCTTCATCGAATACACCTGTAATGGAATAAGCAAGATTAAAGATAGGCAGATTAATATTTTCGCCTCGACGTATGCATTCCTCAATGATTTGGAAAAAGGCAGTCAAAACGGCGTTAATATCAGTTCTGCTCAATACGTTTCTTTTCTCAAGCATCAGTTGAATGATAGCATCCAGGTCGTGCGATTTTTCGGTTAATATGCGAGCTGCATAATTGTTTTCATCGGTTAGTTGGTTTTCTTTTAAATAGTACTTCATACTCTATTGGGTTTTAATAATTGTATTAACAAAATCAGAAGCAAAATTATGTCATAGAAAATGTTTTGCAATAGCCGTTTTTAGCTATTTTTATGAATTCAAAATACCTGCTGTATCTCATAAGTCGAACTGACTAAGAATTTTGCAAATAGAATAGTGGCTTTTAACAAATCATATCAAATAGAAGAAAGTGATATCGACTTGCATAAACTGGAAGAGTATCAAGAATTATTTAAAAGGCTTGACCCAATAAGTCAAAGTTCTTTATTGGTTATTGATTATTACCACAGCAAATATTTTTATATATCAGAAAAAGTAAAAATTAAGTTGGGATTAGACTCTGATTCGACAGATGCAGTAGCAAAAAAAATCCGGATACATCCCGATGATCATTTAATTATCGATTCATTAGATAGAGCCATAAAATACATTTGCAGTCAAGCAATTGACGAGAGAAAGAAGTATCGTTTGGTAAACAATTTTCGAGTTTGCAATGAGTCGAAACAATACGTTCGCATATTTGTACAGCACTCTATTTTGGAAATGGACAAACGAGGCAATATCTGGTTGGGCTTGCGAAAAATAGATTATGACCCGGATCAGGGGATGGACAAGCCTGCTGTTTCCTTTCTTCAGCATGTAGAAACGAACGAAATTGTTTATACCATTTATGGTGATACAGAAAGTGGTTTGATCTCGAAAAGGGAGAGGGAAGTGCTTAAGCTAATTTCGGATGGATATGCCAGCAAACAGATTGCAGACAGATTGTTTATCAGTGAGAACACCGTAAACAATCATCGAAAGAATATCCTAAGAAAACTACATGCAAGCAATACATTCGAAGCCATTCATAAAGCAGTAAGGGCAAGAATCATTAAGTAGCCTATAAAAACAGGATGTACTCGCCTAGCTTACAGATCACATAGCAATAGGATTTTAACCATATTCTGCAAGCAATTAATTTGTTAAAACTCAGATGATTTCATACTTTTTCCGTATTTTGGCATCATTATGTTTTAGGCCCAATTCTTATCAATGTAAATTGATTATTTAGAACATGTACAAGCTTTATTCGCATCTTTTGAAATGAAGATTTTAAGTCGTATTTTCGCCGAACTCTAAAAGAAATTGGGAAATAATATAGAATCGTATGTGGAATAGGATAGCAGGAATAATTCTAAGGAATAGAATTTTACTTTTAGTGGTTATTGGGCTTGTAACATCGTTTATGGCTTATAAAGCGCAGTTTGTTGAAATGTCCTATACCTATGCAGCCTTACTGCCTGATGATGATCCTGCATCAATCGAATATCAGAAGTTTAGAAATACTTTTGGACAGGAAGGGAACATGATGTTCTTTGCCGTGCAAGATCCTGATTTTTATGAGTTGGAAAAATTTAATGATTGGATAGCACTGGGAGATAGTCTTGGTTCATTGGATGGAATTGATGCAGTGGTATCCATTGCTCATACCTGGAACATAAACAAGAACAAGGAAAAAAAGCGTTTCGAATTTGATCCTATTTTTCCACACAAAGTTAAAACACAGCACGAACTGGATAGCTTGGCAGCCATTGCCGAAGCCTTGCCATTTTATCACGGCAGCTTTATCAACAAAGAAAGCAACACTTATCTTATGGGGATTACGGTTAATGCCAAAATCATTAACTCCAAAGCGCGTGAACCAATGGTTGCAAAGGTTCGTGAAATAACCGATAATTTTACCGAGAAATACGGACTGAATATGAAATATTCGGGTCTGCCTTACATTCGTGTAGTTACTGCACAGATGATTAAAGGGGAGATGAACATGTTTATTTACTTATCGCTATTGGTTACGGCCATTATTTTGTTCATGTTCTTCCGTTCGTTTAAAGTGGTATTTTTTTGTATGCTGGTGGTGGGTTTAAGTGTGATTTGGGCAGTAGGATCAATGGTGCTGTTCGATTACAAAATCACTTTACTTACTGCAATGCTGCCACCTCTTCTGGTGGTAATTGGGATACCGAACTCGGTCTTCCTGATTAATAAATATCACGGAGAATACATTCGCCACAATAATAAAATAAAGGCTTTGCAACGAGTGGTAGCTAAAATTGGGAATGCAACTTTCTTAACCAATCTTACTACGGCATCGGGTTTTGCAACCTTTATTGTGACTTCAAGTCAGATTTTAAAGGAGTTTGGAGTAATTGCGGCATTAAATATCATGGTAGTGTTTATGCTATCGCTATTATTGATTCCTATTATTTTTAGTTTTTTGGCACCACCTGATCATAAGGCCACCAAGCACCTGGATAATAAACTTACAGTGTGGTTTGTGGGCAGATTGGAAAAAATTGTTTTAAACCATAGAAATATGGTTTATGCTGTTGCGATTTCCTTGTTGGTTTTAGGAGGATTTGGGATCAGCAAAATGAAGAGTACCGGTTACATGGTTGATGATTTGCCACACGATAATGAAATTTATCAGGATCTTAAATTTTTCGAAAAGAATATGGATGGGATTATGCCATTGGAGGTAATGGTTGAAACCACGAAAAAATCAGGGATTCTAAAATCGTCTACTTTAAAACGGCTCAACAAACTGAATGACTCCTTAAAGGCCTATCCCGAAATATCAGGTTCGGTTTCAATTGTTGAGGCTGCCAAGTTTGCAAATCAGGCCTATTTTAATGGCAAGGAGAAGTATTACAAACTACCAAGCAATCAAACCAAAGACATCATCCTGTCCTATTTGGCAAAGGCCGAAACAGGCGCTGATTCTAAAGTTTTGGAAACTTTCGTAGATTCTACTCAATCGGTAACAAGAATGAGTTTTAGAATGAAAGATATTGGAACAACCAGGATGGCAGAAATGGAACAAACCATACTGCAACATGTAAATGAAATTTTTCCAAAAGACAAGTACAATGTGCATGTAACCGGATCAAGTATAGTATTCTTTAAAGGAACCCAATACCTGATTCGAAACCTGTTTTTGAGTTTGGCCTTGGCAATATTCTTAATTGCTTCTTTTATGGCCTGGATGTTCTCATCGAAAAGAATGGTTATGGTTGCTTTAATTCCAAACCTATTGCCATTAATTGTTACTGCCGCCTTAATGGGCTATTTTGGGATTCCCATCAAAGCATCTACCATATTGGTGTTTAGCATTGCCTTTGGAATCTCGGTAGATGATACCATTCATTATTTGGCAAAATATCGTCAGGAACTAAAAGCAACCAATTGGAGCATCCGGTCATCGGTGGTTTTGGCATTACGTGAAACGGGGCAGAGCATGATGTACACATCTATAATCCTATTTTTTGGATTCAGTATTTTTGCTTTGTCTGAATTTGGGGGTACTGTATCGCTTGGGGTTTTGGTTTCCATTACTTTGCTATCGGCCATGCTTTCAAATTTGGTACTATTGCCATCCTTATTGCTAACGCTTGAAAAGGCTATTACAAACCGTTCATTTAAGGAACCACTGCTTCATATTTACGATGAAGAGGAGGATATTGAACTGGATAATTTACGAATTGCAATTATTGAGAACAAAGAAGCCGAAAAACAATCTGCTGCTAACTAATTTTTTATATTTTAGTGAGCTGTTTTAAAAAGCTTTTACTTGCTGGACTAAAGCTATTAGCATGCTCAGGTATCATGCCGAGTTTCGAATTGTTGTGGTTTTGCTTGAGGTCTAAGCAATCAATTTTATCCCGAAAACTTTCGGGCAATGTCTCATCCCGATTGCTATCGGAATCGTAATCTAATAAGAACATGTATAGTTTTAAAGAACTTCAGGAAATCGTTCAGAATGAAATTGATGGACTGGAGTTTTCTACTCCACCCGAAGGTTTGTTCGAACCCATGAAGTATATCCTTGGGATAGGAGGTAAGCGCCTTCGCCCGATTTTAGTACTGCTAAGTGCCAATCTATTTAAAGAAGATTTAAAGAAAGTTTGCTTGCCCGCAATTGGTATCGAAGTATTTCACAATTTTACCCTATTGCACGACGATGTAATGGATCATGCTCCAATTCGAAGAAGCAAAGCTACTGTTCACGAAAAATGGAACAGCAATGTGGCCATTCTTTCGGGTGATGCGATGTCGATTAAAGCTTATCAGTACATTGTTAGCTGCGAAGACAAACATTTACGAGATGTTCTAACAGTGTTTAATCAAACAGCACTTGAGGTATGCGAAGGACAGCAGTTCGATATGGAATTCGAGGACAGAATTGATGTGCAGATCGATGAATATCTGGAAATGATTCGCTTAAAAACGGCCGTTCTTTTGGGAGGAAGCTTAAAGATGGGTGCTATCATGGGCGATGCTGATTTAAAAGACGCAGAACTGTTGTACCATTTTGGAGTAAATCTGGGAATGGCTTTCCAATTACAAGATGATTACCTGGATGTTTTTGGTGATGAAGGAGTATTTGGTAAAAAGATTGGTGGGGATATTCTTTGCAATAAAAAGACTTATTTGTTGATTAAAGCATTTGAGCTGGCAAAAGCTGATGATAAAAAAGAATTGGAAACATGGATTACTGCAAAAGATTTTAATCCGGAAGAAAAAATTAAAGCAGTAAGGTCAATTTACGAAAAACTTAATGTGAAAGATAAATCACAATCTAAGATTGATGAGTATTTTAGCCTTTGCTTGGAGTACTTGGATAAAGTAAATGTTCCTGCCGAAAAGAAGTCGGAATTGTACTCTATGGTGAAGAAATTAGTAAATCGTTCCGTTTAAGAGTGTTAAATTGTTAAGATAACATTCTCCTTTATTGGTAAAAAATTCTAAATTTGTCATCACGCGATATTAATGATCCAAAAATAAATAGTAAATGTCACACAATACAGGCAAAATTGTACAGGTAATCGGACCTGTAATCGATGTAAGTTTTGAGAAGGAAGGCGCTAAGCTTCCTGAGATTTACGATTCTCTTGAGGTCGTGATGGAAAACGGTAAAAATTTGATAGTTGAGTGTCAACAGCACATTGGTGAAAATACTGTGCGCGCAATTGCAATGGATTCTACTGACGGGTTACGCCGTGGAATGGATGTAATTGCAACAGGTTCTCCGATAATTATGCCTGCCGGTGATAAAATCAAAGGTAGACTTTTGAATGTTGTTGGTGAAACCATCGACGGTATTGATAAGGTAGACAAGGAAGGTGGATACCCTATTCACAGAACTCCTCCTGCTTTTGAAGAATTAAGTACCGAATCCGAAGTTTTCTATACAGGTATTAAAGTAATCGACTTGATTGAGCCATATGCAAAAGGTGGTAAAATTGGTTTGTTTGGTGGAGCTGGTGTAGGTAAAACTGTATTGATTCAAGAGTTGATTAATAATATTGCAATCGGACAAGATGGTTTGTCTGTTTTTGCAGGAGTAGGTGAGCGTACTCGCGAGGGTAACGATTTGCTTCGTGAGATGATTGAATCGAAAGTAATCCGTTATGGAGATGAGTTCGAAGAAGACATGGAGAAAGGTGGATGGGATCTATCAAAAGTAGATAAAGATGCTTTAGATAAATCACAGGTATCACTGGTTTTCGGTCAGATGAACGAGCCTCCTGGAGCACGTGCTCGTGTGGCATTGTCAGGACTAACAGTTGCAGAAAGTTTACGTGATGGTGATGAGAAATCAGGTGGTCGCGATATTCTATTCTTCGTTGATAATATTTTCCGTTTTACTCAGGCAGGTTCTGAGGTATCAGCACTATTGGGTCGTATGCCATCAGCAGTAGGTTACCAACCAACACTTTCAACCGAAATGGGTATCATGCAGGAGCGTATTACTTCTACCAAGCGAGGATCCATTACATCGGTACAGGCAGTTTATGTACCTGCGGATGACTTGACCGACCCTGCACCGGCAACAACCTTTGCCCACTTGGATGCAACAACGGTATTGAATCGTAAAATTTCAGAGTTGGGTATTTATCCTGCGGTAGATCCATTGGATTCTACATCTCGTATCCTAACTCCGGATGTAGTAGGTGAAGCACATTATACTTGTGCTCAAAAAGTAAAAGAGATTCTTCAGCGTTACAAAGAGCTTCAGGATATCATTGCCATTTTGGGTATGGAAGAACTTTCGGAAGAAGACAAGCTGGTTGTGCACCGTGCTCGTCGTGTTCAGAGATTCTTATCGCAGCCTTTCCACGTTGCTGAGCAGTTTACAGGATTAAAAGGATGTTTGGTATCAATCGAAGACACAATTAAAGGTTTCAACATGATTATGGATGGTGAAGTGGATCAATATCCTGAGGCAGCATTCAACCTTGTAGGAACCATTGAAGAAGCCATCGAAAAAGGTGAGAAATTACTTGCTGAAGCAGAAGCATAATCAAGTATAAAGCTTAAGAGCTAAAAGCTATAAGTACACTTTATTTGTAGCTTTTTACTGATAACTGATCATTGTTAACTGATAATTGATAAATATGCATTTAGAAATAGTGACACCGGAAAAAAATCTGTATTCAGGAGAAGTAGTTTTAGTTCAATTACCTGGTAAAGATGGATCTTTCGAGATACTGAATAATCACGCTCCTATTGTTTCTACCCTTGAAAAAGGAACCATTAAGTTGAGACCTTTAGAAGGAGATGACATCTATTTTGAGATTGGTGGAGGAGTTATAGAATGCAAGAAAAATGTAATTTCAGTATTGGCTGATAGTTAAATAAAAAGTAGTTGGTGCTAGCATTTATAGTAGCTGGCACTGATTCTAGATATTAAAAAGAGACTTTGAAGATATTTCAAAGTCTCTTTTGTTTTTTCTAGAGCTATTGTGAATCCGAACTTAAGTCGGAATCCCAAGCTGTTCACTAAAAATTTGTTACTTTTGCTTCTCATTAGAGCAATTGTCAAAGCTGTAAAGCATCTTGATACTCGATACTAAAATCTTGATACTCTGAAAAACATGCCTAAAAAATTTCTAATCATTCGATTCAGTTCGATTGGTGATATTATTCAGTGTATGACCGTTTTGGACGGAATACTAAACCATTATCCTGATGCTGAAATTCATTGGATCGCAAGAAAGGACATGTCCTCCTTCCTGGCCATGGATCAACGAATACATAAGGTTTGGGGATTTGATCGTCAAAAGGGTTTTAAAGGCCTTCTGGAGCAAGCAAGGCAGCTTAAACAGGAAAAGTTCGACTACGTGTATGATGCGCACTCAAACATTCGCTCTATCATTCTAAAAACAGTTTTGGTGCCACGTTGGAAGCGATGGTTTGGAATTGGGCCAAAATTTACCATGCGGAGCAAAGATCGAATCAAAAGAATTTTGCTGTTCAAATTCAGAATTGATTGCTTTCCAATGCCATTTAAAGGAATGTTATCCTTCCGCAAGCCTCTTATAAAATGGGGAATTGATGATTATTCTAAGGTAAATGAGAATTGGTATTTTCCTTCGGACTTGAAGCAAAGAATGGATCAACAGGTTTTTGGAAAGCTGAAAGGCGATCAGCGAAAGCTTGTTAGCTTGGTTCCGTCGGCGGCATGGCAAATGAAAAGATGGCCTGTTTCGCATTGGCAAAAATTAGTAGAACTTCTTCCGGAGTACCATTTTATGATTCTGGCAGGGCCGGATGATGTATTCTGCAAAG
Organism: Marinifilum sp.; assembly: GCF_965230805.1. NCBI lineage: Bacteria > Pseudomonadati > Bacteroidota > Bacteroidia > Marinilabiliales > Marinifilaceae > Marinifilum > Marinifilum sp. The sequence goes on from NZ_OZ246019.1 coordinate 2,163,086, forward strand.
AAATAGAAGAAGTTGCCCCGGAGCGAGTGCTTAATTTGAGTGGCAAAACCAATCTCTTGGAATCTTGTTATTTGGTTCAAAAGTCGAATTTGGTGATATCAGGAGATACGGGTTTTCTGCATGCTGCTGATAAATTTAATATACCAGCACTTTCGTTAATGGGGCCAACTGCATTTGGATTTACAAGCGGAGAGCATGTAAAAACCTTGGAAGTTGATATGAAATGTCGCCCTTGCACCAAGGACGGATCGGGCAAATGCAAGATGAAAATCTACCAACAATGCATGGTGGACATTCATCCGAAGCGAGTGGCCGATGAGGTGAAAATGTTAATGAATTCTTAAATCGGACTTTAGGGTATTTTAATTCTTTCTACTTCTTATTTTTTATGATACCTTAGACTAGTCATGAGATAAGAGCAGCGAAATTTGATTATCAATTGGAATAATAAACCAAACAAATTTCTCTGATCTAATATCTCACATCTATAATCTAATATCTAAACAGGATGAAAAACTTAGCATTGCTACTAATGGTTTTAGTAGGAGTTTATACCAGCCAAACCATTGCACAAAGCAAAGAGAAAAAAGAATGCAAAAAAGAGTGTTCTAAACAAAAGTGTGACAGCAAAAGCTTTTACAGCTACAAAATGAAATCTCTGCAAGGCGAAGAGGTTAATCTGGAGAAATACAAGGGGAAGGTTGTTTTGGTGGTGAATACTGCAAGTAAATGCGGTTTAACGCCTCAATACAAGGGTTTAGAAGCCATGTACAAGAAGTACAAGGATCAAGGTTTAGTAATTTTGGGTTTTCCTTGTAATCAGTTTTTGGGGCAGGAACCCGGAACAGCTAAGGAAATTGGAGATTTTTGCCAAAAGAATTATGGGGTAAGTTTCCCGATGTTCGAAAAGATTGAAGTTCGTGGCGAGAATGCTCATCCATTGTATAAGATGTTGACATCAGAAAAGTCTTTTAAAGGATTTGATGGTTCACCATCAGGCCAAAAGTTCAAAGGCTTTATCAGCCAAAGATTCCCCGAAATTTACGAAGGGGATGGTGTAAAATGGAACTTCACAAAGTTCTTAATCGACAGAGAAGGAAAAGTGGTTCAGAGAATTGAACCAAACATTGCTCCTGAAAGTATGGAAGATGATGTGAAGAAACTGTTATAAATGAAGAGAGCTCCCAAGGGAGCTCTTCTTTATTGATTTAATTCTTCAGGTCTGTATTATGCTACAATTTCTCTAATGTGAATTCTTTTAAACCAATCTACGAAAAAGCTCATTCCTTCTTTGAATGATACCTTTGGATCGTATCCAATTAGATTTTGTGCTTTGGTAATGTCAGCATAGGTTTGGTCTACATCGCCGGCTTGCATGGGCATACGATTGATTATGGGTTTAATGCCTGAAGTCTCGGCAATGCATTCAATCATTTCACTTAAGCGAACAGGGTAGCTGTTGCCCAGGTTAATGGTTTCGAATACTTTGTCATTTGCAAACAGGTATTCGCAAGTTTTCAAAATTCCATCAACAGTATCTTCTACATAGGTATAATCGCGGGCGGTACTGCCATCGCCAAACACCGGAATGGCTTCTTCCTTTGTCATTAACTTTAGGAATTTATGAATGGCCAAATCGGGTCGCTGACGAGGACCAAACACTGTGAAGAACCTCATGTTAATGATATCCAGATGATACAAATGATGATAAGAGTGGTTTAAGATCTCGCATGCTTTTTTTGAGAAAGCGTAGGGAGAAATTACCTTGTCAACATTCTGATCTTCGGTAAAAGGAACCACTTTGTTGTTTCCATAAACCGATGATGATGAGGCAAAGGCAAGTTTCCGGATTCCTTTTTCATTCATGAAATCCAATACATTTCGCGTTGCCGTGATATTGCTATCAATATAACTTTGCGGATTCTCGATAGATGGTCTTACTCCTGCTTTTCCTGCCAGGTGCACAATTAAATCAATCTCCTCATCAATACAGTTCAAACTTTCACTTTCACGCAAATCGATTTCGTAAAAATCGAAATCACGATTGCGAATAAAGCCTTCCATATTGTCCATTTTGATGTCAAGAGAATAAAATGGATCAAAATTATCCACACCTATCACCTTATAACCTTCATTTAACAGTTTCTCAGTTAAATGTGAGCCAATAAAACCAGCACAACCTGTTACCAGGATTGTTTTCTCATTATCTCTTCTCTGTGCAATTTTCATAGCCTTTTCGTCTTATACGTTCAAAAATGATTTGTCAAAATTGACAATCTCAAATCATTAAACCAATGAGAGTTTAATACTCTGGTATTGAATTAATAAAAGTTTCATTTTTACAATCAATTGGAAATGATTTCTTAATACTAATTTGATAATATGGTAAGTTTCTTTCGACTTGTTTCGGAATCGTTAAGAGGCGTAATCAAACTGACATATTTTTTAAAATGCGTCTTGTTTCTTCTCTTACCTGCTCGTTGTTTATTATTGTCGTACTGATCAATTATTGAGATCTGCATCTTCTTTATTTGCTCAGGTAAGAATACATCCTCTGGATTTTCGGTTGAGATTACTACAAAGGGCTTTTTTTCAGGCAAATTAATCTGTTCTTTAGTATTCCATTCTTTTACTTCTTTTCCAATTTCGTAAACGAGTTCAATTCTAAACTGGTGCTCTCCAATGCTGTAGTAGTTGCAATGCTGTATATCTGTTATATTTCTAACTTCAGCTATACTCTTGAATTCCGGATTTCGATTTAAAATGCCTCCTGTATGCGGAATAATGAAAATAACAACAATTAATAGTAAGGCAGTTGTGCTTATGATCATACCCCTAATATTTCGATTGATCCAACAGATGATTAGACTCACAGCAATGAGTTCTGAGAAAATGGAGAATAGAGCAAAAGAGTGAAATGACATTAATTTCTCATGTTGAAACATAAAAAATGCAGCAATCGGAATTGAAAAAGCAAGAATGGCAATGATCCAAATGTTGATGCCAAACAGCAAACGATCCATTTTATTGGAACAATCATTCTTAAAAACAATGTAAAAATGATGAAGCAACTGTCCTGTCAATAAAGCGGAAGGAATTAAGACTGGTAAAAGGTATCGGTCTTTTTTCTCGGGGATAATGGATAGAAGAATGATCGAAGATAAAGTCCAAATCAGTGCAAACTTGTATTCCTTTTTTGCTTTAAAATTTTTAAGAGCATAGGGAACAAACAAGCTGGTGATTATAAAAAACGTCCAGATTCCCGATTGAATAGGAAAATTCCAATAGTAATAGAACGGACGAACATGACGATTCATCCACGATCCTGATTCGAGTTTGGATACTGTCGCTGCTTCCTGAGCATGTGTAAGTGTAATATAAACCGGCCACCAAAAACTGATGACTACAAAAATAAATAGACAAAGTGCAATTGGCTTCCAATATCGCCTTAGGTTCTTAGGCTTGTATATTGTGAAATAAGCAATGAAAAAGGGCAGAAGTAGAGCAAAAAATGCGACTGGCCCTTTACTTAGAAAGGATAAACCTAAGAAAACGCCTGCAAAAGAGAACTTAAGCCATAAACCATTACTATTTTTAAAGGAATTGTGGATTAGCCAGATGGCACCTAACATGAAAGAGTGACAATAAATATCCCAGGTTCCTGTTCTGCTCATAAATAGCACATAAAAGCTTGTAAGCAATATAAGGCTGTTGCTTAGCGCTTTTGTTCTGTTTCCATTTAAACTAAGGGTAAATTGATACATGAAAAGAACCATTAAGGAACCCATTATTCCAGCAGGAAAACGAAGCATGCTTAAGTTTTCCATACCGAACATACTGCCGAATATTGCGGTAATCCAGGTTGGTAGCGGAGGTTTAGCCAATCGCAATTCTCCGTTCATGGTCGGTAGCAGCCAATTGTTTTTTTCAATCATTTCGCGGGCGGTAACAAAGTTTCTTGCCTCCATGATATTTACAAAAAACTCGCTGTTGAAAAGAAAAAAGGAGATGTAACATGCAATAATCAGAATTATAACATGAGTGTATCGATTGTTATCCAGTATTGAATCAAGAGTCATTTTTGTTGATTTGCAGAGTTCAATTGAAGTTTATTTTTTCTGATGAGTATGATGTTTCGGGCATAAACAATGATTCCAAATCCTTGTCCGATAAACAATACCGGATCGGCACGATAAATGGCATAAGACAAAATCATGCACGAGCCTGTAATACTAATGATCCAAAATCCCATGGGAAGAATAGATTCCCCTTTACGCTCGGAGTAAATCCATTGGTATATGAATCGGAAAGTAAAAGTGATTTGTCCGGCAATTCCCCAAATTAAAAGCCATAAGGGGATATCGTCATTTTTAAATAATTGTTGATAATGTATATCCCAATGATTAAGAATACTTGCAAAGGCAATAAGTGGTGTTGCTAATGCGATAACCCTAGTAACTAAGGGAAGCTTTTTCCATCGGTTTTGTAATTGTAAATTGCGGATATAAATGCTGTAAGCAATAATTTGTCCAAGAATGATGGCAAAGTCATCTCGCAATAAACCATATATGAATAATAACCAGGAAGCCAGAATACTTAATTGCCAAAAAATACTTGGCGAAATGGAATTGCCGGCTTTTTCTGATTTTATCCATTGAACAATTAAACGCGCAGAGAAAAGTGCCTGAGCTAAAAAACCAATTGAATAAACAGATAAGTTTTCCATTAAGCCTGATTTACGATTTCGTAATTGATGTAGCGTTTTTTCATCCAGCGGTAAGCAAAACAATCTTTAAACGGACCAACCAAACGATTAAAAAAGTGGTATTTGGCTTCGCCAGCAACTCTTGGGAAGTGACGAACGGGAATTTGTTTAATTTTACCCTTCTGCAACATGATTAAAGCAGGAATAAATCGATGCATACCTTTAAAAAAAGGAATCTTTTTGGCATATTTTGCTTGCAATATCTTTAAAGGACATCCGGTATCTATGGCTTTGTCTTTTGTCATAAATCGGCGAAAGCCATTGGCTATGGTCGAACTCATGTTTTTTACAAAACTGTCTTTTCTGTTTTGTCGATATCCTGTTACCAAAGCATAATCATGACGATATTTCATGAGTAAGTCAAAATCGAAAGGAGAAGTCTGTAAATCGGAATCAATATAACCTATAAATTCGGTGTTTGCATGATCGATGCCCGCTTTAAGAGCTGCACTTAAACCTAGATTTTTGCTCAGTTGCAGGTAATGAAACCGATCAGAACTCTTACAAATGGCTTCAATAAATAGTTGACTGTTATCAGTAGATCCATCATTTACAAATAACACCTGCGATGGGTGCGGAGAAGTGGAAAAATAGGATGTAAATTCATCCTTAACTCTTTCAAGATTATCCTCTTCGTTAAAAACAGGAACTACAATAGTAAGTTCAAACTTAGCTTGGAAAATGCTGTGATTCATATCTGCTGTTTGGTTTCCGTTTAAATATTATGGAATAAAGGAAAGCAGCAGATCTAACAAAAACCTAACAATTAGGTAACATGAAGGTAAAAGTGTGTTTAAAATCCTTAAAAGAGTATTCAATTTTCATCCCATAATGATCTGCAATCTTTTTTACAATTGCCAATCCAATGCCAGTGGAGTTATTGCTTTTGCTTTCTTTATAAAAGCGTTTAAATATCAAATTGGGTTCTTTTATTGGTGTTTCACCAAAGTTTGAAATACTGAATTGTGTTTTGAATAATTTTATTTCAATAATTTTGCTGGCAGGACTGTGATTAACCGCATTGCTTGTAATGTTCTGGATCAGTAGACTGGCAAGTCGCTTATCCATTTTCATTCGACACGAGCCGGAGTATTGAATATCTGCACTAAGGTTCCGATCCTGAAGGATATCTTCCAAATGATTCACTCGCAAGCGAAAGAGATCCAGCATGACAATTTCTTCAGTTTCGTTGAACTGTCCGTGATCAATTTTAGCCAGAAGCAGAAGAGCTTTTGTAATTCCCGATAATCGGTCGGTTGAAAGATATATTTCTCGTATAGACTGAATTGTATCATCATCCAAATCAGTTTTCGAAAAAAGATTTTCACACTTGTTTCTAACAATTGCCAATGGAGTTTGGAGTTCATGAGCAGCATTGGCCGAAAAGTCTTTCGATGCTTTATAATCTTTTTCCAATCGATCCGACATTTTTGTGATCACTTGGTTCAGATCATCAAACTCATTAATACCTGTATCATTTAGCTTCAATTGTTTATTGTTGGCAAATGAATATTCTTTTAACAACTCCACATTTTTATTAAAGGTTCTCCAAAGAATGGCATTCATTTTTTGAGTAAAGAGAAGAACAAGTATAAATATTAATCCCAGGATGGTAGTGATAAGCGCTGTGAATAAGGCAAAAATATCATCAAATTCCATTAGCATTTGGCGAGTTATAATTTGATAATTTTTTTCCTTGATTGATTTGTATGTAATTAGTTCTCTAAAAGGAACAAGTTCATCTTCTTTGGGATCATAGATTAATGTGTCTTTTGTTGTTTCATTTTTGATATCGGAAAAAGAAATCTCTTCAGCAATATCAGTAGGGTAAACGCTTAAAAAAGTACCTTTTTCTTCTATGGTTTCTGCAATTACCTCAGCCTCCATTAGCAGTTGTTGATCAATCTCTTCTTTTAGAATGATATTGCTTAGTAAGATGATAACAAGGTCGGCAATTAAAAAGACAAGAATGCCATATCTTAGGTAGGTGCGGTTAATTTTGCTTAGAAGTTTCATCTTTTTATGCTGGTTTCATGTTTAATGAATTTCAATTTTGTAGCCGAAGCCATGAACGGTTTTAATGTAGTTTTTACCAGTGTATTTTTTCAATTTTTTTCGCAAGCGATTAATGTGAGTATAGATAAAGTCAGAATTATCCATAAAAACTGAATTTTCTCCCCACACATGTTCAAATAAACTCTCTTTGGTTAACACTCTGTTTTCACTTTCAATAAAATAAAGCAAGAGATCATATTCCTTTTTGCTAAGATCTACATTCTTTCCATTAATTTTTACCGATCTATTTTGTGTTTCAATTTCAATGTTTTCAAAAATAATATTGATTTTATCGGTGTGGAAATTACGACGTAACAGAGCATTAATTCTAGCGTTTAGCTCCGATAAGTGAAACGGTTTTACCAGATAATCATCGGCACCCAGATTTAATCCATCTACACGATCTTCCAGTTTTTCCCTGGCAGAAATAATAATAACTCCGGTATCATCCCAATTGGATTTGATAAAAGAGATACAATCAAGTCCGTCGCCATCGGGCAATCCTAGATCCAGAAGAATAATTGGAAAGAATTTCTTTTCGAATATCTCCTTAGCCATCGAAATCGTTGTGGCTTTTGTGCATACAAATCCTGAATTTTCAAGAAACTCAACAATGGTTTTTTGTAAACTTAAATCATCTTCGATTATTAGGATTTCTTTTTTCATTCGTTTAAAATTTACTCCATTTGCCGAATGGAAGCCGCAAGATTAAAATAATCATTGCCGCTTGTGTGTAATAATTATTCTGATCGTGCCCGTTTCATTTTTGAATCTCTGTTCAGATTATATCAAATAACAAACTTACGAAAAGCAAAGAATATTTTAACGATCAAGTTTTTTTTTACATTTTTAAGTAATTTCGAATCATAAGCTATTCATAAAAAACAATACGGATGGGCAAAATTCGCGAATATTTTGATATTACAATGAACTTCCTGAGTAGGGGAGTGTGGAACATGCGTTTGAAAGATTTATCGGGACACCGTTATTTTCTGATCAGGCAATTGCGAATTTACCTGTTGGCAGTGAAAGGATTTTATGAGGACAAATGCCAGTTGAGAGCTTCGGCCTTAACATTTTACTCATTGCTTTCGGTAGTTCCGGTTTTGGCAATGGGTTTTGGAATTGCCAAAGGATTCGATTTGGAAGGAAAACTGGAAGCGGAATTGAAAGCTAATTTGGCTGGTCAGCAAGAGGTTTTAACCTGGCTGATTGAGTTTGCCAATAAAATGCTCGAGAATACCAAAGGATCGCTGATTGCCGGATTAGGATTTGTAATCCTATTCTGGTCGGTGGTAAAGGTTTTAAGCAATATCGAGGAATCGTTTAACGATGTTTGGCGAATTAAAAAGCCAAGAACCTGGGGACGAAAGTTTAGCGATTATACTGCACTAATGATATTTGCCCCAATACTTTTGATTGGTTCCAGTGGTGCTACCGTTGTTTTGAAAACCATGATTCAACAAATTACACAGGGGAGTGGCTTGATGGAAACCGTAGGCCCTTTTCTTACCTTCCTGATCAATTTAGCGCCTTTCTTTTTGGTGTGGGTGCTGTTTACTCTGCTTTATACATTCATGCCTAATACGCATGTAAAGTTCAAATCGGGATTAATAGCTGGGATTATTGCCGGAACCATTTATCAAATATTCCAGGTCTTGTACATCGAGTTTCAGGGAATGGTAACCACCTACAATGCTGTTTACGGTAGTTTTGCTGCCCTGCCATTGTTCTTAATGTGGTTGCAATTGAGTTGGCTGGTGGTTTTGTTTGGAGCAGAAATATCCTTTGCCGAGCAGAATGTGGAAAATTACGAGTACGAAGCCGAAACGACAGAGATATCCTACGATTACAAGCGTTTATTGAGTTTGTATGTTTTGAATTTGATTGTGCAAAATTTCAAACAAGACAAAAAGCCCTTGTGTTCTCAGGAAATATCTCACCAGTTGGAAATGCCAATTCGCTTGGTGCGAGAGATATTATTCAATCTGCTTAGTGCCGGTCTGATTTCGGAGCTAACCACCGAGAAAGATAAACAAATGGCCTATCAGCCTGCCTTCGACATTAATGAAATGACCGTTAGTAAGGTGATTGATTTATTGGAGAAATGGGGATCTGATAAGATTCCGGTTCTGGAAACCGAAGTGTATGCCGATTTAAAACTGATTGTGGCAGAGTACAGGAAATCTTTCTCGGTTGAGGGAAGAGAGATTTTGTTGAAGGACATTTAGAATGTATCAAGACACAAGTATCAAGTATCAAGAAAAGTATGATGTGATTATGTGAGCAAAATAGAAAGAATATAGTGTAAATTAATATTAGCAGTTATAGTCTTGATACTATAATCTCGCTACTCAATACTAAAAATATGATTTTCATCTTTGGAGCCAACGATAAAGTAATAGAACAACGTCAATCATTTCAGCAGGAACACTGCTACAATTGCAACAATACAACTCACTGGATTTTGGAAAAGAATGCTACCTATGCCAGTTTGTTTTTTATCTCGGTTTTCCCAATAAAAACGAGGTACATCTATTATTGTCCGATTTGCAAAAATGGAAGGCAGTTGGAGAAAGAGGAATATGAAAGATTGAGGTAATTACTCAATTCCCAATTAATAATTACTGGTTTATCCTAGGATTGAGATATTAAGGTATCCCAAAAGCCAAGTCTGAGTACCTAAATTTCAACTAAATGAACAACAAAACTGTTATCGCCATCTTTGCCTTGTGTATATTATTGATTTCATCATGTGCGAAGAAAGAGAAGAAAGAACTGCCTAAAATTGCTATTGCAGGATTCTGGATTGAATGCAGTACTTTTTCGCCTGCCAAGAGCGAGGCTAAAGCCTTTAAGCAATTAAGAGGAGATGAGATTTTCGATTATTATCCGTTTTTTGGTGTAGACTCTACACTAAGAAAACAAGCCAATTGGGTGCCAACCTTAAGGGCTCGTGCCATTCCTGGCGGAGTAGTTACCAAAGAAACTTACGAAAGCTTCGTGAAAGAGATATTGGAAAAACTTAAGGTGAACGGTCCGTTTGATGGCATGTTTTTAGATATTCATGGCGCAAGCAGCGTTGAGGGAATGGATGATCCGGAAGGGGATCTGATTAGCAGAATTAGACAGGTTGTAGGAACCGACTGCTTGATTTCAACCAGCATGGATTTGCATGGGAATGTAACCAAAGAGTTGGTAAAACAAACCGATTTAATAACCTGTTTCCGTTTGGCTCCACACGAAGATGCCATGGAGACCAGAAGAAGAGCCGTTCAGAATCTTGTAGATCGACTAGAGAGCGGAAAAGGCAAACCTAAATACAAGGCATGGATTCCGGTTCCGGTGCTATTGCCCGGCGAAAAAACCAGTACTCGCATTGAACCGGGCAAAAGTCTGTATGCTAAAGTTGATCCGCTAAGCAAACAGGAAGGCGTGATTGACGCTGCAATATGGGTAGGCTATGCATGGGGCGATGCACCACGAAACATTGCAACAGTTACTGCCTATGGCGATAACAAGGAGGAAGTGGCCAAAGCAGCCGAATACCTTGCAAAAAGCTTTTGGGATGTGCGAAAACAATTCGAGTTTGTAGCTCCGGTAGCCAGTTTGGATGAAAGTTTACATGCAGCCATTAATAGCGATAAAAAGCCTTTTATCATTAGTGATATGGGCGATAACCCAACAGCAGGAGGTGCCGGTGATGTGACCTGGACACTTGCCGAGCTTTTAAAAAGACCGGAGTTTAAAAAGGCAAATGGGCCTAGCTTAATTTATGCTTCAATTCCAGGACCAAAATTCGTTGAGAAGGCTGTGAAATTGGGAGAAGGCGCGATGATTGAGGCAGAGGCCGGTGCAAATGTTGATTCACGTTACTCGGGGCCAGTTTTGCTGAAAGGAAAGATTGAAAAAATAAGACATGGCGATAAACATGCCGAAACCGAAGTGGTGGTGAAAGTAGGAAGCATGCATGTAATTGTTACAAAAATTCGTAAGCCATACCATCACGAAGCTGATTTTACCAATTTGGGATTGAATCCGCGTAAGACGGATATTGTAATGGTGAAAATCGGCTATTTGGTGCCAGAACTGTACAAGATGCGTGGTGATTGGCTGATGGCCCTTACTCCAGGAGGTGTTGATCAGGATTTAATTCGCTTGGGGCACAAACGCATACAACGCCCGATGTTCCCATTCGATGCTGATATGGAAGATCCCGACCTGTCGGCTCGCATGATTCCATTGGCGAACGAATAAAACACAACAGTTACCTATTAACGCGAGTTCGACGTAAAATTCTATCCACAGAAAGTTCTATTTGGGATAGATTTGCATTAAAAATTTGGAAAGAATAGCGTGCTATTTTGAGGAATTTTTAATGTGAAGATGTCGTAAAGAGAACTTTCCATTATGTGTTTGCCTGCTTTCGGCATAAATTTCCTCAAATCTTCTTGAAATATCCCGATATTCCTTCGAAAATTTGAGAAAATTTCTACTCAAAATCAGATCAAACTGTGAACGAATTTTACGTCGAATTCACGTTATTAGGTATAGGCGCACGGCAGTGCGTCTTTTTTTGTGCCTTATTGTGTGCTTGTGTTTACATGCTAAACAGAAAAGAAATCAATCATAAACCAGAGGAAATATCATTGATAAAAGTATAAATCATTTGTACAATCCTAAAAAACTTTTTGTTATTTTAGTAAAGTGATGTAAAGAAAGTTAAATCACTAACGAATTTGTTGCTTTTAGAAGTAGATGATGCTAAAATGATGGTGTGTGTTTTATAAATAATTGTAAAATTTAAAATTACAATGTTAAAAGGTATCACAATTCATTATAAGAAAAGAAAACAGGCATAAATTTGATTAAGGAAGGTTGATAATGATAAATCGAAAGTAAAGCATTGTAGTTCGAAAGTATTTGAGGAGTGTACGAAGTCTAAACAATGTTATGCGAAAGCCTCTGTTTGGTTAACGATCCACGATTATAGATAAGCGATAGTTAAAGAAAAATCTACGCAAGTATCTTAATTAATAAAAATGGTATATAACTTTACTGCTTGTGTAAAGATCTTTTAAGAGAAGACAATACTTTAAATCAGGATAAACCCGATACAGATATCAGACTTATGAACAAAGCCCAAAAACGCATATTCAAACAAGCCATACGATTGCAAGAGTTTAGCGCACATAGTGCAATATTACAAAGCGATCCTTTCTATCAGGAGGCTTACCAAAAACTGCATGCTTTGGTGAATGAACTGGAAGAGTTGAATCAGATGCAATATCAAAACAAGGGTAAAATGGCTTTCGACAAGCAGAAAAGTCGTGAGCAATTAGAGTCGCATTGTTTTCAGGTGGCTTGTTTGTTAAAAAGCTATGGTAACTTTTATCATTTTGTACCTTTTGCTTGCTTAAAAGGATATGGAAAAAACCAGCTTTACAAGTATTCCGGAAATAATCTATTATCAAGTTCGGTAAGCCTGCAGAAAATTATCGAGGAATATCCTGAGGAGAGTGAGAAGGCTATGGTTGGGGATTTTTGGGAACAGGAATTGAAGAACAGCATAGCCACCTTCGATAAATTATTGGATGATCCGAAATGGCGAAAGAAAGAACTGAAAGCAACAGGCGAGAGTATACAGGATAGATTAAAGCAATACCAAAATTTGCTGAATCATGTAATCGTGCCCTATGTAAAGGGCAAGTATGCAAGCACCGACTCCGACTTGCTTTTTGATGTGGAAAATGTATTGAGATATGAAAAGATCCCCAGACGAAAAATCAGTTTGGTAGGAACGATTAAGGATGATCGGGGTGTTCCTGTGCATCGGCCAAGACTAACGATAGACAATAAAAAAACCATGGTGAAACGAGGTGCAAAGGGTAACTTTTTTATCAAAAACCTAAGCGCAGGCCGGCATAGTTTGGTGTTTACCTGCAAGAACTATGAAAGTGTGACAAAAGAAGTGATGATTGTAAAGGATAAGCTTTGCAGGCTGGATGTGGTGATGAAAATGAAAACAATTCGTAATTTTTGAAAGCGAAATTCATAATACCCATATTGCCATGAAATTCCTGCTCGCCCTTACCATTTCGATTATTGCTTTTTCTTGCAGTAATCCTGTTGATGAGAATAGAATCATCGATTCGGAGCAATTCGCCGAAATCGTATCACAGAAAGACAAAACACTGGTTTACATCTATACTACTTGGTGCAGCGGTTGCCGCAAAAGTTTAGAGCAAACCTTGCCCAAGCTTATGCACGATATCAATACAGAAGATTATCAGCTGGTGCTGATTGCGGTTAGCAAAAACAGGGCAGAGGTAGACTCATTGGTAGCCGCCAGTGCTTTAAGCAATAGTTCTTATTTTCTGGATTTTATTGGTCCCGATAAAGGCAAATTCCAATCGCTAGGGATTAGGCAGTTTCTCACTTCTAATTTTCCTGATGATAAGATCTACACAGGAGGAATTCCTGTTTTTTTTCTTGTGAATCGGGATAAGAAGATCCTGGAAAAGAAGCTTCCGCATGCTTATGATGAGGTGGTGGAGTTGTTGAATTGAAAAGGGACTTGGTTAAAATATGTGCATGCTATTTTTCTTGCAGATTGGCGCAGTTTGCAGGTAGTGTTTTTCGAGTCATACCCTGACATTTACAGCTTGGTAATAGTCAGAGCATGACTTAGGGGATGGTGCTTTTTTTTGTGTTTTCTTGGAATAGAAACGAAACACAGGAACTCTTTTCGATCATGACAAATAAAAAACCCCTTGCAGGATGAATGCAAGGGGAAGTAATGGTTTAGATATCCTTGTTTTAATTATTCGCCAATAAACTCACCGTCTTTCATATTTTGGAAAGTTGGGTTGTATTTACAGCTTTTTACTTTCCAATTTTCTTCGGATAGAGAGGCTACTGCATTCTGCAGACCTGAAAAATCGTTTAGGTTGGCACAGTTGATAATCTCTACTCTTCCAATTTTTGTAACAGTAGTAAATGCATTAAGATCTGTTATAGGGCATCTGGAGGCTGCTCCTGTCCAATTGGCTCCTTTTATCTTCAGTTCACTTGAAATTTCGGTTAAAAGTGGCCATTCGAGGGTTTTCAAAGCCCATGGGACCATCAGGTTGAATCGGTCCATTTTTTTGAGCTTTGGTGCTTTTATACTGATCAAATCAACCAGTCCTATTTTTAATTCACCAATGCTTTCCAAATCGGTAAATTCCAATTCGGTTTGATCAGAACCAGAGGTTTGAGAATATGCATTTAAGTCTTTTACCGACTCAATGGTAATCTTGGGCAGATTGTATTGTGATACCTTTAGCTCTCCGGATATTGTTTCTATTCCCTGAAGAGTTGGGAATGCAGTTGCTGATTTATATCCATTCAAAATGAGTGTGTTTAGGCTTTTTGGTAAATTTAAGTTCTCCAACGCATAAGCACCTCCTAATTCAATACTTTCAAGATCTGAGATTTTTGAAAAGTCAAGACTTTTAGTTTCTGCGATTTTACTATATTCTATCATTGGGCAAGCGCTAAGTTTTGGAAAAGCAATCTCTTCAGCAGCCACGTTAGAAATATAGAGTTCCGTACCAATATTTGTAAGTTCAGGACATTTTATCTCTTTAACAAATGCTGTGTCCCAAGTACCCGAAATCTTAAGAGAACCTGTGCTCGTTAATTTTGGCAATTCCACTTTAAGCAAAGCAATAAGGCCAATTAGATCTAAATTATTGTTTACTGTTGTAAGTTCGGGAAGGTACAATTCTTCAAGAATCCCATTCGAGCCAACATTAAAAACAATTGAGTTGGCATGTGTTAGTTTTGGCAAATTTAAGCTAAGTAATGAATCAAGGCCTTTTAAATTAACTTGATTAACATTTTTTAGCTCATCAAGTTTTAGATTATTTAATTGTGTAAGAGAGCTTAGTTTTAAATTGCCACCAATGCTAGTCAGTTTTGATAAATCTATTTCTTCATTTGTTTTCAGATGAGTAAAAGAGACTGAACCAAGTACCGATGTAAGCTTGCTTAACTCAAGTTTTTTCAGCACATTGTTTGATCCTGCAACGGCTTCATTTTTTTCTGATTGAATACTAAAATTTCCATAAATGTTATTTAGAGATGAAAGTACAATGGATTCGATAGAGTCTGAGTTAATGGTAACAGCATATGCATTTTCAAGTTTTGGAAAATCAACACTACTCACTTTTGCAGTATTTACATATACTTTACCAACTGAAGCTAATGATTCAAATTGAATCTCGACTTTTTGCTTGGGATTGAAAGCTTTGTCTTGGTTTCCAAAATAGATGTTTCCGGCTTTTTTGAGCTTTTTAAGTGCATTGAACTGATCCAAGCCAAAAGAATCTTTAATTACAATGTTTTTCGATACTTCTGTAATGTTATTCAGTGCATCAAGGTTTTCAACATCGTCAATAATAAGATTACCATCAATTATTGTGACACCTTTACTTGCAAAAGCATCAACATCGGCTTGTGTTAATAGGCTCACGTCGCCATTGCTGCTTATTTGGTTTTTAATTAGGGAAAAATAATAGGTTTTTTCTTCGTTGTTGTAAGATTTTACCTTGAAATCAAGCGTTTTATCCCAATCGCTTATGGTTTTAGGATCTGGCGTGATTTCTGATAGTTCGGAGATTTGATATTCTGCTTTGGCATTGCTTAAATCTACATTTGCGTTAATTTCAATGGTAATGCTATCGCCTGTAATTAAAGCATCGTATTGTGTGCCATCTTTTACCAACTGAAAAAAGCTGATATAATTGTCTGTTCCTTCGAAAGGACTATCGTCATCGCTACAACTGCAAAGACCGATGAAAAGGCCCAATGCGGCCATTATGATTTTATTCTTCATTTTGTATGATTTCTTATTAAAACTAATAGAAGATGGATGAGTGAAATAATAGGTTTTGTACGAATCATTTCACCATTTTAATCTCTTCTGTTCCGACTTAATTGTTGCTGTATTTACCGTCTTTCATATCTGTATAATCAGGATTATACAAACAATCCTGAACAGTCCACTTGTCTGCTGTTAACGACCCGATCACATTTTTTAAGCCTGAAAAATCTTTTAATTTTCCGGCAAATTTTATTTCTACGCTGCCTGCATTGCTTAATGCTGAGAAAGCATCCATGTTTTCAATAATACTTCTGGATGCTTGCCATTTGTTGTTTCCACCAAAGAAATTTAATTGTCCGTTAATATTTGTTAGTTTGGGTAATTTGATATCTGTTAAAAGCGTACACCCTTTAATGGAGAAGTTGTTACCTACGGTTGTTAAGTCAGGAGCTGACAAACTTGTAAGATTTTGAAGACTGATAATTTCAAGATCTTCATCAATTTCTTCTAAGCTTAAGAGGTTTACCAATTCAAATTTGTTTGTATTGTTGATGTATAATTTATTGATCTTTTTAATTCCATCAATTTTTATCGTTTTCGCATAACATGATCTGATATCCAGAACACCTTTAATCTCTTCAAGATCTTTAAGTGTTGGGAAATCATAAGTTTTTCTGCGGAAATCAATGTTTACGTCTCCACTTAATACCGGAGGTGTTTTAAACACGCTTAGTTTACTACATTCCACAAGCTTTAAGTTACTCAGGTTTGTTATGTTAGGATTTTCGAAACTTGAAAGGCTTTTGGTTCCTAACAGCGCTATGCTGTTGCAAGTATTTAAATTCGGTAACGAAATACTTTCCAAAAACGGAGTAGATTCGATTGACAGTTCTCCTTTAATACAATTTAATTCTGGAAATTCAAGTTTTATTGAAGAAGCAAAACGAATGGTAAAATCTTCCTCGATTGTGCGCAAGGCCGGCAAGTTGATGCTTGTCAGGTTTAAACTAAATATGTTTAAACTTGAAATGTAAACAGAAGAAGCGGAATCTAGCTTTCGAGCGTAAAACTCAGTCATTCCGTCATTGTTTTTAATGTTTAGGAGATTGCCTACTGAAGTAAGTTCAGGCAAATCGATTTTCGGTATTGATCTGATATACTGCAATTGCAAATCGCCACCTGTCTTTTTTAGCTTGGATAAATTCAACTCTTTCACTTCCCAGAAGTTCTCAATCCACAGCTTTCCTCCTACATGGTTTAGTTCAGGCAGCTTGATTGCTCTAAGAGATGTATTTGAATTGATCTCTTGGTAGTTTTTATTGCGAACTGCTTTCAAACTAAAATCGGCTGTACATTCCTCTAAAGAAGAGAAGTTTATGCTTTTTAGTTCTTTTGAGTTGATATAGATCTCGTTAGCTTTGTTCAGTTTTGGAAAGGACAAAGATTGAATGCTATCAGAATTAATTATCAATTGATTTACCTGTTCTAAGTTGTAAAATTCCAAATCGGATACTTTAATTGCATTAGCTTGCTCTTTAATTGAACCTAAGTAGATGCCGCCTGCATAGTTGATATTGCTTAATCCTCCAAAATTAGCGGATGTAGCCGAACTGTTTATTACAATGTTTAAATCAACAGTAGTAAGCTCGCTAAGGGGCGTAAGGTCTTTAATGGTATCAAACTCAACAGAAGGAGTGGTTGTGTGGCCAATAATCAAGTTACCATTGATTTTAGTGATCCCTTTTTTGGCAAACTCTACCAGATCGGCTTGGGTTAATAAAACCACATTATCAGGATCAACCACATCAGTTCTGTGTACAGTATACTTGTAACTTGCAAATTCATTGTTCCAGGCATTTACTCTAAAGATTTGTTCTTCGTTCCAGTTGTTTACGGTTTTAGGATCTGGTTGAAGACTAGCATTTTCACTTAGAGTGTAATCAGCATTGGCTGCAGATAAGTTAATATTTTGCGGTACAGTGATGATGATTTCATCTTTGGCTATTGAAGCCGGATATTTTACACCATCTACGGTTAATGCAAAAGAAATGACATGAGCATTATCTCCTTTAAATGGATTATCTTCATCAGAGCAGCCTAAGAGTAGGGTGGTTGTTAAGAAGATTAATAAAAATCTATTTATAATTGTTTTCATCTGTTTTATAATTTCTCTTGATTTGACAGATGGAAGCTGCAAGATCAAAATAATCATTATCGTGTGTGCAATAATTGTTTTAATCATGCTCGTTTCATCTGTTTTAAATTTTACATTGTCAGCTGGTCTCGAAGGTTTTCAAGAATTGGATGTATTTCAGTATTTATTAAAATCTATCATTTGAATGCTTCGTTGTAAACCAGTACAGGTCGGTTTATGGATTTGTTTTTACTTAATCAGGTTAAAATCTATAAAACCAAATACTTCTGTAGAATTTTCACCAAGCCAACCAGCCTTAATGTTTAAACCTCCAACAACTTTAACAAAATCGATATATTCTAAATTTGCGGGTGAACCATCGTATTTAATGGCATTGCTAATCTTAAAGTGATTGCCATTTGCTGCAGCACTGTAATTAATATCATCAGTTAATCTGTCAATAGAGCTAAAATTATCTACATATCCCCACTCAAACTCTTCGTTGTGCCAGTATCCCGGAGAAGTTTCTTTGGTTCTTGATTTAAGACGAGTACCTCTTAACGTATAGGTGTCAGCTTCAACCCAAAGAGGATAGTAATAATCTTGATTGTGCCAAGCGCCCAGGTAATCGATGCATCCGGACATTCCTTGATTGTCGGTCCATTGCACTGGTAATCCTGGGTTTTTTGGTCTGTAATAGGTTACTGCATAGTCTTTAATCGTTGTACTGTTTTCTGTATCAGATCCTTTCAATTCATACCAAGTGTCGTTTGGTAGTCCATCACCATTCTCATCCTGCATTACCCATACAATTCCAGGCTCAGAAGATCCTTTGAATGAATTTCCTTTGATTTGGATATTGTAGTCCCCGTCGTTTTCAATACTGTGATCGAAACCTACAACAATGCTACCTCCAAATCCGCCTAACGAAACATATGCATTTTTTTCTAATCGATCCTCAGCATATTGTGCAGCTTCTTCATTTGTATACACAGTATAATGTTCGTTTACAAACTGTCCGGGAGCTGGTAAAAAGCTATATACTTGGTTCCAATTTTTGGAATTTGCCGAAGAAGCTTTTCGTTTATAAGTTCCTTCAGGAGCACAAACATTAACGATAAGGTTTTGCGTAACTTGTGCATAGTCGTTTTTCATGCTAACAGAAACGGAGTGTTTACCTTGTTCGCTGCTAGAGAAAGCGTACCATTCCTGATCACCTTTTTGTTTTTCTTCACCATCCACGGTCCAAATAAACTCACCACCTAGAGCATTGCTAATATCATAAGCCATTAGCCTGATAGTTCTGCCAGATGACATATTGTATTCAGTTTGATCGAATACCCAGGAGAAAGGCAAATCTTCAGCATTGCATACCTTAATTGGAATACTTAGCTGATCAGATCCATCCTCATTGGTAGCCTTAATGGTTAGTTTAAATTCACCAAGCTCAGTTGAAGAAAATGAATAATCTTTGCTAGTTGCCTTTTCTTGTCCATCAATTGTCCATGAATAAGTTGATTGATCACCATTTTCGACATTCGGTTTTAAATCTAAATTAGATCCTTTTACAATGGTGAAACCATTTTTAGGAATGTTGATAGAAATCTGTGGTAAAACAAGATCCACTACAGCAATTTTCATTTCCAGGAATGCTGATCCCACACTGTTCACCACATCCAGTGTTAAGAACTTATCTCCAAGCTCTTCGGCTTCGTATTCAAGAGTTGGAGAAGTACTCACAATTTTTCCGTCAATTTTCCATGCAAATACCGCATCTTCAGCAAATTTGTAGAAAGGTGAAATGTTTAAGGTTTTCCCTATTTTAACCTTAAAGCTTACACTATCTCCCTCCAATCCAATGGTAGGAGCTAATATTTCCACATCGTCATCATCACTACATGAGTGCAAACAAAGTACCATGCCACATAGTAGCAATAGCACGCCCTTTAGAATTGTTGTTTTCATTATTTAAAAATTTAGTTGTTTATTACTGCTTTATGGGTGAATACCATGTGAGCAGGAATATCGCCGGTGGTTACAGACCATTTTCTAATTCCGTCACTGGTAAAACAGTGGAGTGTTCCTGGTGTCACATAGTCTTTGGCATCTGTAACGAAGAATTCACCACTTTCAGGATTCACCATAAGGCCATATGGTATTTTAATTTTTTTGTCGGTTCCGTCTTTAATAAAGTTTCGTGTGACAACACGTTTGCTTTTAACATTCATAATGGCATAAGTTATGGTATTGCTGTTTGTTAGGTAGCTCCACTCTGTGCTGTAAATGTAAAGGGAATCACCACAGAGAGTCATGTTGCTATTGGGTAACAAATCGAATTTATCAGTAACGATATCCGTATGCGAATCGATTACAAAGGTTTTTGAAGGAGTATCGTAATAGTCACCGCGTGATGACACCCAGATGTTGCCATACTTGTCGAGTTCCAATCGGTGTAGGTTAATGCCAACCTCAATTTTCTTGATCTCCTTAAAGCTATCTAAATCAATTACTGAAACTGTGCTGTCGTAGTTGGGAACCCTGTAGCCGCCAGAATTGGCTACGTACAGTTTATTACCAACAATTACCATTTCGTCTGGTTGATATCCCACCACGCAGGTATCAAGAACCGTTAGGTTGGTAGTATCCATTTTGGCAACATACCCAAGACGAGCATTGGGATCAATTTTTACAGGGCCGGCATAAGAGCTAACATAGGCATATTTACCTTTAAAAGTGATATAACGACAATTGGGAATGGATACAGCTTTGATATGCTTCACGCTACGTACATCCATTACCTCAACAAAATGCGAACAGTTGATAATGGCGTATAACTTGTCTCCATAAATTTGAATGTCGTTGCCTACATCACCAAGTTCTCTTGCTACACCTGGATTTCTATCCGCATATATATTTTTGTGGTATTTTCCGGTTTCATAATCGAAGTAATCCAATGTTGCTTTATTGCTCCCCATATTTCCTTCGTTTAAGAGGAAAAAGCCTTTTATGGGACCAGACTCTTCGGGTGTAGTGATTTCAGTTTCGGTTGGGCTAATTATCTCTTCGTCCTTTCGGCAGGATGCAAGAAATACTGCCACCATTAGCAACAAAATAGAAAATTTTGTATAGGCTTTTCTCATAAGATAAGATTGAATTTAAGTTTGACATTGGTTCCTGGCATTGGATAACACTGAACCACCTCATATTGTTGGTCTAGTAAATTGTTTACTTCTCCGGTTAATCGTAAAGAATATTTACTGAATTGGATCTCTTTAGAAATGGACAGATCATGAGTGTACCATGGCTGAGCATAATTTTCTTTTATATTTGCAACAGCTTCATATCTTTCACCTGTATAGATGAAGCTATAGTTTAGCCCCCAACCTTTATGACTAATGTTAGAAACTACCGATCCACTGTGCCAAGGGATGTAAGGAATTTGCCCACCGTACCACTCACTGCTTCTATCTGTAAAGTCTTGTGCTTTTTGATAGGTATAATTTAATAGTGTATTTATAGAAACATCTCTGAACTTGAACATTGTAGAAATAGAAGCATCAATGCCCCTAATTTCAACTTCTCCCAGATTAATCATTGTCCATCTAAATTGATTTGAGGTGGGCATGGCAATGATTTTATCTTCTACCTCGTTGTAGTAGGCATCTACTTTAAGTTTAATGCTTTTTATCAATCCTGATTCGAATAACTTATGATAGGTTGCTCCAATGTTATACTGTGTGGTAAATTCCGGATTCAGATTTTTATTCCCGATAAAAGTGTAGTACAAATCATTAAATGTGGGCAATCTGAAAACTCGTTTGTAAAAAGCTCGAATATGAAAATTGTTTTCAGAGAAAGGTTGATAGGAGAATACTAGCGTTGGAGTAAATTCACTCATGTTTTTCGCTTTTCCCCCCTCAACTTTTGTTGAATTTATAACCCTTGTATGTAGTAAACTTCCTTGAACTTTTAATCTTGTAAAACAGATAGAACTGGCCAGAGCATTCAAGTAGGTATATCTTTCAGGGTAGACAAAATTGATTAAATCGGCATCAAGGGTATTGTATTGTATATCGCTTGCCAGAGAAACACTCCACAAATCATTTACACTGTAGAGTTGAGCAGCAGAGAAATATGCTTCTTGTTGTTTGTAGTGATTATTCACATACATGGTAGAAACATCTAATCTGGGATCTGACAAATAGTGCATATAGTCATAAGCATATTTGGCATTCAACAATAGGCTGTAATTGGTTGTCAGCTTTTTCTTAAAGGATCCCTGAATAAAAAAATTATTGTCCCACTGTCTGTCCTGATGTCTGAATTTACCAGGTTCTTCTCTGACGGAAGCACCTGGATATCCGCGTTCTGAATCATATAGATACAGTTTTGTTTTCCAGTTTCCACTCTTAATTTTACCGAATAAACTTCCTTCAACACGTATCATTTTAACATCGCCGTTTTTTCTGGTTTCAGTGGTTTTGTATCCATCTTTTTTTGCATAGGTAAATTTGTATTTTCCGGATGTATACATATATTCAGTGTTGAAAGAACAGCTTATTTTATCATTGAGTTTGTGTTCCCACAACACACTCGGGTTATACAAGTCAAAAGATCCGGTTTTGAATCCTACGTTTAGATGATTTGTTTTCGAATCCTTAAAGATCGGAGTCTTGGTTCTTAAGAATAAAGCACTTGCTGAAGCATAGTTTTTCGCAGGCTGGAAAAGAGCACTTTTCTGTCCATTGTAAATGGAGATTGCTTCCATATTATCTAAAGAGAACCTGCCAAGATCGACAATGCCATTTTGAGCATTCCCAATTTGAATGCCATCATAAAAAACACCAACATGATGACTTCCCATACTCCTAACATTAACGGTTTTCAATCCACCAATACCACCATAGTCCTTTATTTGAATACCGGAAAAATATCTGATAGCATCTGCAACAGAGTGAGCATTAAGACTTTTAAGCTTCTTGCCTGATAAAACTTGAACAGGAATAATTTCATTCTGAACTTTGTCTCGGACAACATTAACTTCATGAAGATTGTATACTTTGCTTGTATCTACTTTCGTTTGCGAAGTGGCTGTATGACTGAGCTTAAGAATAAAGATTGCAATCAAACTAATTTTTAGGAATTTGTTCATGGTTTTATTTAAAAGAGATAGAGCGAATCTTTAGTTTAACGATTAGGCTTGTGTTGTTTAAGCCTTTAGGAATGAGGTTGTTTGCTTCATTTTTAGAATGATATGTTTGAATACATGTTCTGCCTATTATCGATAGATGAACTGTAGGAAAGGATTTTAGCATTAATCCTATGCTTGAATTGCTTGCTTGTTTTGTATACATGCCTGTTCTTTACAAATCATAATCATCTTAAATAAATTATAGATTTTACAGATAACAGTCATGTTTTCTAACGCATGTATGAAAAGCCAGTGAAAACCTGATATTATAGTTGATTATCGTCCATATCCCCGTAGACTGCAAAATCTATTGTCAACAAAGGCAGGTCTTCTGACTTATTCCATACTTAAAAGCCTTCCCGGTTGAATTAACCAGTGGCGTAGGATATTAAGTAATTTTTCCCTAAGGAATGGAACTTACAGCAGCGGGAACTGTTGCCGAATCTCACGGCATTCCCTTTTAATTTTACACTTTTAGCGGTAAAAGTGAAAAACCTTTGTGGTGGCAAAAGTATTTATTATTAAATCAAATCCAAAGGAAATTTATCAAATATCTGTGGGTATTGTTTTATAACATCAGACTAAAAATTCTGATACCAGTTTCATTTTTAGAATCATACCCTGACATTTACAGCTTGGTGACAGTCAGAGCATGACTTGGGGGATGGTTCTTCTTTTTGTGTTTGATGCTCTCACTGGAGTGAGGGTATCAATGGTTTACTGCGGGGAACCAGGTTTCGAAGATGTAAGACAGAATGCAGGTGGTGTTTTCGAGTCATATCCTGACATTTACAGCTTGGTGATAGTCAGAGCATAACTTGGGGCATGGTGTTTTTTTGTGGTTGATATTTCCTGGAGATTGGCGCGGTTAGCAGGTGGTGTTTTCGAGTCATACCCTGACATTAACAGCTTGGTGATAGTCATAGCATGACTAGTGGGATGGTTCTTCTTTTTGTGGTTGATGCTCTCACTGGAGTGAGGGTATCAATGGTTTACTGCGGGGAACCAGGTTTCGAAGATGTAAGATAGAAAGTAGGTTGTGTTTTCGAGTCATAGCCTGACATTTACAGCTTGGTAATAGTCAGAGCATGACTTGTGGGATGGTTCTTCTTTTTGTGGTTGATGCTCTCACTGGAGTGAGGGTATCAATGGTTTACTGCCGGGAACCAGGTTTCGAAGATGTAAGACAGAAAGCAGGTTGTGTTTTTCGAGTCATAGCCTGACATTTACCGCTTGATGACAGTCAGAGCATGACTTGTGGGATGGTAATAATTGATATTGAATTCAAAAAAAAGACCCATCAGAAACTGACAGGTCTAGAACTTGAAATATAATATCTTGATGGTTTAAGCCTCTTCGTAGAAAAATTTATCAGCGAAAGCTGGTTTCAAATCATCTAACCAAAGTGCTTTAGGATCATATTTTGCAAAGAATGGACGTCCAACCCAGTCGGAGTTTCTTCCTTGAATAAAGTTCAAAACATAAACCTTTTCTCCGTTGATTTCGCTGATACCGGAAACCTGAACTTTTCCGGGGTTGGCCGACATACTTGGTCCGCGAACTGTACGACAAACACCACTAACTTGAGAGTAGGCTCTACGGAATATATTCCAAGCCTCTTCCAAAGTAACGGCAAAGTATTCTTGAGCACCTGTTTCACGAGCAATAAACATGTAGTAAGGAATCATTCCCCAGTCTACCTGTTTTCTCCACATGCGAGCCCACATGTCGGCATCAAAGTTCAAGTGTTTCATTAATGGAGATTGAGTACGAATTACCGCACCTGTAGCTCGAATATTTTTCACAGCTTGCTCTACAGCTTGGCTGCTCATTTCGTTGATATGATTAAAGTGTGCCATTACAGAAAGGTTCAATCCATTATCATGAATCTTTTTGAACACATCCAACAATTGCCCGGCATCATCATCGCTGGTGTAACGATATGGCCAGTAAGCTAATGTTTTTGTACCAATTCTGATTGTTTTAAGATTTGGAATGTCAGCAGCAATAATCGCATCGATATATTGTTCGAATACCTTTGATTTCATCACCATTGGATCGCCGCCTGTAAACAACAAATCAGTAATTGACGGGTTTTGACGCAAA
Organism: Marinifilum sp.; assembly: GCF_965230805.1. Classification (NCBI taxonomy): domain Bacteria; kingdom Pseudomonadati; phylum Bacteroidota; class Bacteroidia; order Marinilabiliales; family Marinifilaceae; genus Marinifilum; species Marinifilum sp. The sequence continues at coordinate 2,188,206 of NZ_OZ246019.1, forward strand.
TACTCAATGATTAAATCCACCTGCTTCATGGCAAATTTCAGCTCATCAATACCTGTAAATTGCGGCCAACGAAAACAGAAAGTGCAGTATGCATGACAAGTTTGTCCCTGCGATGGGAAAAACAACATGGTTTCGTCGTATTTGTGCTGAATGCCAACTAATTTTTCTCCGTTAAGTTCAGGAACATTGTGTACCTGTCCTGCCGGATTAGGGTTCAACTCCATTCTAATTTGGTTGGCAGCTTTTGTGATTTCAGGTCTTGAAGCACCACTTCTTACCAATTCAGCCATTCTGTTGTAATGTTCGGCCGAAAGCATATCTTTTTGAGGGAAAGTAAGGATGAAAATCGGATCATTTTCGAACTTATCCCAATTAATCAATTCATCTACAACGTAATTATTTGCTTTAAAAGGAAGAACCTCTCCAACAACTTCAATGTCAAAAATTTGTTCGTCGCTCAGGTTACTAATCTGAGGAATTTTTTTAAAGGTCTTCAGTGTGTAAGCTCTATACTTCATAGGCTAATATCCAGTTTAATGTTTTAGCAGCCATCGATTATTGAAAACGATTGCCCCCTAGTTGCAATTATTCTATTAACAAACAAGCTATTAGGATATGGTAGCATGACGTGTGTGTAACTCGTTTGAGTTAAAAAAGGCTACAAATGAGATTCCCCAGTTTTAAGATAGGGAAAAATTGGGATAATTTCCACATAAACTGCTCATCGTCAGATGTAAAGGAAGACTAGTATCCCAGCGTATCAAATAGCTGTGGCACAAAAGTATAATAATTAAAATTTTTAAACAAGCTTGTTTGGAGCTTAAGTATTTGTAATCCTGTTAGATTTAACCTTAGTGTAGCTCTAATTTATATTGCAGGAATGAGCTATAAAGATTACTTTTGCTGAGGATCAGGAAGAAGGCTGTGTTGTGTTAAATGCTTAATTTAACAGCTTGTGCCGGCGTTCTAAATAAATATTTTTCATACTCTTATTTTTAATGAAAAGAAGTGATATAGACTTAATGGCTCCGGTAGGATCTTATGAATCCTTAATGGCAGCTATTCAGGGGGGAGCGAACTCGATATATTTTGGTATCGAACAATTAAATATGCGATCAAGATCGGCAAATAACTTTGGCTTTGAAGATCTGCAAAAAATTGCAAGCATCTGCAAAGAGAAGCATGTAAAATCTTACCTAACAGTGAATACCGTATTGTTCGATCATGATATCAAATTGATGTATAAAATTGTTGATGCAGCAAAGGAGAGCGGACTTACTGCTATTATTGCATCGGATGTTTCGGCAATTATGTATGCACGATCGATTGATGTTGAGGTACACATTTCGACACAGTGCAATATCACCAATATTGAAGCGCTTAAATTCTACGCCCAATTTGCCGATGTGGTGGTTTTGGCTCGAGAGTTAGATTTGAATCAGGTAAAAGCCATTTACGATCAGATTGAAGAGCAAGATATTCGCGGTCCTAAAGGAGAATTGGTTCAGATTGAAATGTTTGCTCATGGAGCTTTGTGCATGGCAGTGTCAGGAAAATGTTATTTGAGTTTGCATGAAAAAAATTCATCAGGAAACCGCGGAGCATGCATGCAAACCTGTAGAAAAGCTTATTCGGTAAGGGAAAAAGAATCTGGTAACGAATTGGAAATTGATAATGAATACATCATGTCACCAAAAGATTTGTGTACCATTGGATTTCTTAATAAAATGTTGGATGCAGGAGTCCGAGTTCTTAAATTCGAGGGTCGCGCACGTTCTCCGGAATATGTGAAGACTGTAGTTAGTTGTTACAACGAAGCAGTTGATTCCTATTTGGATGAATCTTATAACAAAGAAAAAATTGAGGTCTGGATGGAACGTTTGTCAACGGTTTTCAATCGTGGGTTTTGGGATGGATATTACCTTGGACAAAAGTTGGGAGAATGGAGTAACGAATATGGAAACCGTGCCACCAAGCGTAAAATGTTGGTGGGAAAGGGAACCAATTACTTTGGCAAGATTAAAGTAGCCGAATTCCTTTTGGAATCGAATGAACTTGCGGTTGGCGATAATATACTAATTACAGGCCCAACAACAGGAGTTGTAGAAACAACAATTAAAGAGATCCGTGTAGATCTAAAACCAGTTGAAAAAGCAGTTAAAGGAGATAGCTTCTCAATTGCTCTGGATACAATGATTCGTCGATCAGACAAACTATACAAGATTGTTGAAGTAAGCAATGATCTGATACAGTAGAAAGTGTGGAAAAGTTGAAGATTCAAACAGTCAAACAGTCGAAAGGTCAAATAGTCCAAAGAAATTATTCAGTAATAAAGAATTACCCTGAAAAGTTAAAATGATTATAGCCTAGGGCAACGCCCAAGGTGATATTGTAGTTTTTTAATAGTCGCATCTGCTGGGGTTAAGGTTTTAGGATGACTTCATGCGACTTTAAATGGAATCCAAAATAATTAAAGCAAAACAGACATGAATAAATTTGTTTTAACATTGATGTCCTTATTTGTTGCGCTATCCCTTACAGCCAACAATCACCAAGGATCTTTACTAAAAAAGGGAGATAATGTTCCTGAATTCACAGTCACTACTCTTGATGGAGAAGAAATGGCTATTAATAAGCTAAAGGGCAAAGTTGTATTGATCAATTTTTTTGCTACCTGGTGCGGGCCATGCATGAAGGAGTTGCCTGAAGTTCAAAAGCAATTGTGGCCAAAATTTAAAGATGAAAATTTTGTAATGATTTCGATTGGACGTCAGCATAGCAAAGAGGAATTAATGAAGTGGAACAAGACGAAAGGCTTTACTTTCCCTATTGCTCCGGATCCTAAGCGAGAAGTCTATTCAAAATTTGCCAATCAGTACATTCCTCGTAACTTTATTGTCGATAAATCAGGAAAGATCATCTGGCAAGGAGTAGGTTTCGATCGGAAGGAGTTGGATGAGATGATGAAAACCATTCAGGAAAATTTATAATTCATGCAAGGAAATATCAGGAAAATGCACACTCAATTGGGTGAGAAGGTGCAATATCATTTGCCTATTGGCGATGGCCTAAGAGATATGAACTCACTAATTGGGAAAGAGATTAGTTTAAAATATTTGGATCAGATCAACTGCATCCATTGCGGTGTAAAGACAAAAACATCCTTTTCGCAAGGATATTGTTATTCATGTTTTATGATTTTACCACAAACCGATCCGAGTATTGTTCGTCCTGAATTGGATTTGTCTTATTTGGGTATTTCGCGGGATATGGAATGGGCAAAAGAGAATTTCTTACGTCCGCATTACGTTTATTTGGCCTATTCAGGCCATGTAAAAGTTGGAGTAACCCGCGAATCGCAAATACCGACCCGTTGGATTGATCAAGGGGCAAGCAGGGCAATCAAACTAGCTAAAACACCAAACCGACATATAGCTGGTGTAATTGAGGTAGCTTTGAAAGAGCATTTTTCCGATAAAACCAATTGGAGAGAAATGTTGAAGCAAGATGGATCTGCAGATACTGATTTGTTGGAAGAGAAGAAAAAGGCTGTAGAGAATTTGCATCCAGAGCTAAGGCAGTATGTTTGCAGTGAGGATAAGGTTTATGATATTAACTATCCGGTTGATGAAGTTCCTGAAAAGATTACTAGTTTCGGTTTTGATAAAACGAAGGAATTTACAGGGATACTGAAAGGAATAAAAGGGCAGTATCTAATTTTTGAAGGAGGTAAAGTTATAAATATTCGAAAACACAACGGATATCTTATCGAATTGAAAGCAGAATAAGAAAAAAAGTATAAAACTGTAGGCAAATAGATCAAATTTCTTAATACATTTGTCTGGATAAAAAATATGCAATATCATTAATCGATAAATTCAAATCTGAAATGGAAAACATTAACTGGAAAGAATTTGGTTTTGGATATACTAAAACTGATTACAACGTTCGTTGTCACTATCGTGATGGAAAATGGGGAGAATTAGAAGTTTCTTCATCTGATCAAATCAATGTTCACATTGCATCTACAGGTTTGCACTACGGACAGCAAGCATTTGAAGGTCTAAAAGCATTTAAAGGGCCTGATGGTAAAGTTAGAGTTTTCCGTATCGATGAAAATGGCAAGCGTCTTCAGAGTTCATCTCACGGGATTATGATGGCTGAAATGCCTTTCGATTTATTTCGCGAAGCTGTAATCAAAACGATTAAATTAAATGAAAGATGGGTTCCTCCATATGAATCAGGAGCTTCTCTTTACATTCGTCCGGTGTTGTTTGGTAATGGTGCACAAGTAGGAGTAAAACCTTCAGACGAATATACTTTTGCTGTATTTGTAATGCCTGTGGGGCCATATTTTAAAGAAGGGTTTAAACCTACCGATTACGTTATTTATCGTGAATACGACCGAGCAGCTCCGCAAGGAACAGGAACTTACAAAGTAGGTGGCAATTACGCAGCTTCATTAAGAGGTGGTAATAGAGCACATGGCGAAGGTTTTTCGGCAGTATTATTCTTAGATGCTAAGGAAAAGAAATACATCGATGAGTGTGGCCCGGCTAACTTCTTCGGAATAAAGGATAACAGCTATGTGACTCCAAAATCAAATACAATTCTTCCTTCGATCACAAACAAGAGCTTGTGTCAGATTGCTAAGGACTTGGGGATGAATGTGGAGCGTCGTCCTATCACTGTTGAAGAGTTAGCAGATTTTTCAGAAGCAGGAGCGTGTGGTACAGCAGCTGTAATTTCACCAATTCGCAAAATTGTTGATGCAGACAACAACATTGATTATAATTATGGTGATGAAGCCGGAGAAGTAAGCTTTAAGCTTTATGAAACTCTTCGCGGAATTCAGTATGGTACTGTTGAAGACAAGCACAATTGGAATACAATTATCGAGTTTTAAGAATTAGCTATTGGCAGTTAGCCTTTGGTTTTTATGATACTAGAGGGAATTCTTTTGGGAGTTCCCTCTTTTCTAATCGCTTTGAGCAATTGTCTAACCATCTATTCGAGAACGAGACCAAGCATGGGCTTGGTCGGGGAAAATAGAATACTTATTGTTAGCTAATTGAACCAAATATTTGCATATTTAAGCATTTTCCAAAGCTTACAGATAAATGTAGGAGACATTCAAGCTATAAACTCACATTTTTTAAAAAGCCTGTCTATTTCAAAAATCAACAATAATTAGTATCATAAAAATGCTATGCTTTAATTATTGCGGTATTTCAAGTGTTAATAGTTAAGTTTGCGAGGATATTAAAACTAATAATCTCCATTTAACCATTATAGCCTAAGATAGATTTCTAAAAACAATAAACTAGTAGTTATATAATACACAAATTCAAATTTTAATATTAAATACATAATTGTTCTATGAAAAATTTATTTTGTATCCTTTTATTGTTTATTGCAACAGTTTCAGTTGCTCAAGAAGTTGAGTTAAAGATTGAAACACCACCACCTTATAAAGTTTTTGATAACGTACTTGTAGAAGTATTCATAGTAAACAATACGAATCAGCCAATCAGCTATTTCGATTCAAGGTATACTTCTTGGGATTCTTATACTGAAGAGTGGACAATTAGTGTTGAAGGGAAACCTTTAGAAATATATAATTTCAATGATGGACACGAAGGTAAATATACCGAGAAATCAATTCTTAAATTAATGCCTGGTGAAAGGCGTAATCTAAAAAGCCGCCTTTTTAAACTAAATTCATCTGGCAAATACCAATTTAGTTATAAGCAAAACCAATCGCCTAAACTTATTAAAGAGGCATATGCTAGCAATAAGAGTGTTTATCAATTATCACAAAGTATATCAACTTTTACAGTATCAGGTAAGCTCGAAATTAATGTAGCTGATATCCAAAACAATTTAAATGTTAACAAAGTAGATATGAGTTGGGAGAAATGGCAAGAGTACAGTAAACAAAAAGTGTATAAAGATAAGCGTTTCTTCACTAAATTAGAGGACGCCTTAGAAGATCCTGAAAATGTATACTATTTGATGCTTCATTGTGATGGGATCAGTTTGGAAATGATTGAAAAGATAGGGTTATTCGTTAACCTTAAACGATTGGACATTGGAAATTATAGTCTCGAAATAGTGCCGGCATCCATAGCAAAGCTTGATTTGTATGAATTTCAACTATTAACAGCTCAAGGTAAAAAAGTTGAGTTTTCAGAAGAATTTAGTTTGAACAATACGATCCGTAAATGTCAAGTTAAATCTACTGACTATATTTCACCTAATATTCTTAAAGTAAGAAGTATTGAAGAGCTTGATTTAAGAAATTCGGACTTAACAACTTTACCATATCTCGGTAATCTCTCAAACCTGAGAAAGTTAAATGCCATAGGAAATTGTTTTAAAAATATTGATAATTCTGGTTTAGAAAATATAACAACTTTAGAAGAGGTCAATATAGGTTCAAAATCTCCTATCGATATAAGCCCTATTACAAATTGGACAAGTTTAAAGAGTTTAAGTATTGCAATGAACACGGTTACAATAATTCCTGAATCAATTAGTAACTTGAACAAGCTTCAAAAGCTTAACTTGAGTTACAATGATTTCAAATCTCTTCCGGGATCTGTGACAAAATTAACTTCATTAAAAGAGGTTGATTTTAGCAATTCCGGCATTACATCTCTTCCTGAAGGGTTTGCAACTCTTCCTTTAAATAAAGTAAATATTAAAGGTTCACCATGTTCTAAATCGAATGATTATAAAATATTAAAGAAAAGATTGGGCAACAATTTCATTGCAAAATAATAGGCATACTCGATTCAAGTTTTTAGAAAAGCTTAAAGAAGGATAAGATTTATGTATCCTTAAAACTGCTGTATTTAACGTGAGTTCGAGGTAAAATTCGTTCAGAGTTTGATCTGATTTTGAGTAGAAATTTTCTCAAATTTTCGAAGGAATATCGGGATATTTCAAGAAGATTTGAGGAAATTTATGCCGAAAGCAGGCAAACACATAATGGAAAGTTCTCTTTACGACATCTTCACATTAAAAATTCCTCAAAATAGCCCGCTATTCTTTCCAAATTTTTAATGCAAATCTATCGCAAATATAACTTTCTGTGGATAGAATTTTACGTCTAACTCAGGTTATTTAAGTCTTAATTGGGCAGATTTATTACTTTTTAGACAGACTGCCGTAATGCGCAAGCCTTAGCCCATACTAGTATAAAGAATGCTAATTCCCCGAACTAATTTTTTGACCTATTTTCCTTTCTACTGCGTTAAGCTTTTTCGCCGTAGCTACGGCTATGCCTGTAAACCTTGCCTTGTAAAAAGAAAAATATTTTCAAAAACTTTAATTCGTTTTATTAACACTCTTCACACTAGCAATATTCACTTATTATTCCAGTATCAGCATGAAACGGGCATGCGGTCTGATACAAAATAATACGCTTGTCATTTCAGAGATTAGTATACAACTATCAGGGATTAGTATTAAATACTTATTTAAGATCGGAGTACTTTTATACATGTAACATTTAAAGTTATTAAACGATAGTATTAATTAATATAACATTATTTAAGATGACATTAGCAGAGACGAAAGCACAGACTTTCAAAGCAGGTAAAAACATGGTAAGCTTTACCAGCGATGGTGAAAAAATTGCAGCACATTTATTTTTACCAGCCGATTATGAAGTAGGTAAAAACTATCCAGCAGTAATTGTTACTCCTCCTGCAACAGGTGTGAAAGAACAAACCGCAGGTATTTATGCAGAGGCGCTTAGTAAAAAAGGATTTCTGACACTAACCTTTGATCCAAGAGGATGGGGAGAAAGTGGAGGCAGACCTTTTGTTGTTCACCCTGACTATCAGGTGCGAGATTGCAGAAATGCCGTAAACTACGTGATGACTCTTGATGCAACAAACAAGGATAATGTTTTTAACCTAGGTATTTGCATGGGAACAGGATGGGCCGCTTATGAAACAGCATTTGATACCAGAATTAAAGGCTTGGCAATGATCAGCCCATACTTGTTAGATCTTAACGAATTGGTTGATTTAATGGGCGGTTCTGATAAGTTTAGAGCCACTTTAATTGCTCCAACCCTACCGGCTGCACAATCACAATTTGAATCGGGAGAAGACTTTTATATAAAACCCGTACCTGAAACTGAGGAAGAAATTAAAATGGCTGACCCTATTTCAATAGGTATGAGAGATTATTATCTACCGGGAAAACCTGGTGACGTTCCAAACTGGAAGAATAAGGGATGTTTAAATGAGTCTTACACTTTATACGGATTTTCAATTTTCAATTATACAAAATTACTTGAATCAACACCTAAATATGTAGCTTATGGAGATCAAGCTGTTTCAAAAGGTGGAGCTATTAAATTCGTAAATGCAACCAATCCTGAAAAAGTAACGGTTATTGAAGGTGAAGGACACTTCGATTTATATTGGAAGCCAGAGCATGTAGCGAGAATTTCTGATGAAATTTCAGATTTCTTCAAAGAGCAAATAAAATAATCTGAAACGAGCATGAATAAGATAATTACTATACATACACGGTATTGATTATTTTAATCTTGCGGTTTACATCTGGCAAATAGTGAAAATTACATACAGATGAAAAAACAACTCTATGATATAAATTAATCATAGATTATAAGCTTTAACAGTTGGTTATTAATTACTTTTAATAAATTCTTATCAGTAACTTTAACCAGCTGTTTTTTTTGTTTAAAAAAGAAAGGATTATGAGCAATATAATCAGAATAGAAAATATAAGTGAATTAAATAAATTGCTCAATCAGGATAAGCCTAAGCATTCTTTAATAAGTATAATTGATTTCTCAAAAATCAACTACCAAGTATTTGAAAATTTTGGAGTGGAAAAAATTAATTATAATTTTTATAGCATTATCTTAAAAAATTTAGTGCCCGGAAGCTTGAGGTATGGTAGGAATAATTACGATTTTCAGGATGGTAGTCTATTCTTTATGGCACCTGGCCAAGTTTTAACTTTGGAAAATATAAACCATGAAGATGTATATGGCTGGGGGTTAAGTTTCCATCCGAATCTGATAAGAGGTACTTCTTTAAATTCAAAAATAAAAGAGTACACATTTTTTAACTACACGCTAAAGGAAGCATTACACCTATCTGATGAAGAAAAATGTACCTTGGGAAACATTATGTCAGATATCAACAAAGAATTAAATCATCCAATTGACAAACACAGCAAAGCCGTAATTGTTTCAGCTATTGAACTTTTGTTAAATCATTGCTTGCGTTATTACGAAAGGCAATTTATTACTCGTTCAGAACTCAATCAGGATGTTATCGTAAAATTGGAAGAGTATTTAACCAATTATTTTAAATCTAAAAAGCAACAAACTAATGGACTACCCACTGCAAAGCAGTGTGCCGAACAAGTTCATTTATCTCCAAACTATTTGTGCGACTTATTAAAAAAAGAAACAGGTAAGAGCACACAAGAACATATACATTACTATGTGGTGGAGCTTGCCAAGCATAAACTTTTAAGCACAAAAAATTCGATTAGCGGAATTGCCTATGATCTGGGATTCAAATATCCCCAGTACTTTAGTAAATTGTTTAAGAAGAAAACGGGAATGTCTCCTGCTGAATATCGAAATCTGAACTAAATCCAGCCAATGCATACCCATACGAAAGCATTCGATTATACTTATTTATTAACTCTTTTGGGGAAGCATTTGCATGTTAAAACTTTTTCCAGAGCTTACGGATAAATGTGCTCTGCTCATTCAAGGCACGCAATGTATAAACAGAATAGGCGATAGGGATGAGGTTACCTCGAACTCACGTTAGTTATAGACCTCTTCAATTTTTACGCAGTTTGATAGGTGAAGCCTACTATCTCCTACTTTGCATCCACACACCTCTTTGTAAAAGCTTAAAAAGCAAGCTGCAAATACTTCATGCCTTTAAAAAGGCTCTGATAAGCGGCTCAGGCTCTTTTTGAAATCAGTCCTGTAGGAAAGACCTCCATGCTGTGATACAGCAAACAGGAATCATTCTAATTTAGCAAGTCAGAGATATTGCATTAGTTTTTTTGATAAATTAAGAGCTCCTAATCCTGTTAAAAGCATACGCAATGAAACTAATTCAACTCTTTTTGCTACTGATCTTCACGGCTCAATCCAGTTTATCTTTTTCCACTCCCACATTTAAGATTAAAGCTTCTCCGGTTTGGAAAACCAAGATTAAATTCGATCCAAAAGCACATGATTATAAAAACGAGGGCTCGGTGAGTTATCTGTTGCTCGATTGGCAGGACAACGTGATTACCCAAGAGTACAATTACCGTTACTGCATTCGCTTAAATAATGAAGATGCCGTACAGGCCAACTCACAATTGTATTTTACTTTCGATCCAAGCCATCAGGAATTGTATATCCATACCATCAGGCTGTATCGCAATGGCAAAATCATCGATAAACTCAACAGAAATAAAATCGAACTCATCAGAAACGAGAAGAATGCGGAGCGCTACATCTATGACGGAAGTTATTCGGCGGTGAGCATACTCGAAGATGTGCAGGTTGGCGATATTCTTGAATACGAATATACCTTAAAGGGAGCCAATCCTTTATTTAAGGATCATTTTTACAATTACCATACTCAGGCTTACAGTTCCGAAGTTCAACACATGTATTATCAGATGTTGTTGCCAAAGCATAAAAAATATCTGGTGAAAAACCTGTATGGAGGAGTTGAGCCTATACGAAATTCTCGAAATGGCGTGCAATCGCTATCCTGGGATTTAAAAAATGTAGCCCCAATTTTTACCGATGAAGATAGTCCGGAATGGTACGATCCTTATCCGGCTTCCGAAATCAGTTCATTCCAAAACTGGAAAGAGGTGCGTGCATTTATGAAGAAACTCTATCCTATGGATGTAAAATGTCCGATGATTAGCAGGTTCATTGCCCAAAAAAAATACAGCCCCACCGATGAAGGTCTCATTCAGATCATCCGTTTTGTTCAGGATGAAATTAGGTATCTGGGCATGAGCAATGGTGTAAATTCGCATAAACCACACCATCCCGAAAAGGTATTTAAACAACGGTTTGGCGATTGCAAAGACAAGTCATATTTGCTATGCTATATGCTTAGGCAGATAGGTATAGAGGCATGGCCGGCAATTGTGAATACCACGGCCAAAAGATATGTCGATCGTTACGCTCCTTCGCCTTTTGCTTTCAACCATGTAATTGTAAAAATCAACTGGAAAGGTAAAACCTATTGGGTAGATCCTACCTATAACAATCAGAAGGGTGGAATCGATCAATTGCAGAATCCGATGTATGGAAAAGCTCTTGTGATTGACAAGGGTGATAGCGATTTGGAACTCATCCCCGAAGACCAGCTCAGAAAAGTGCTAATCAACGAAAATTTTTGGTTTACCGATAGCATTTCAAAGATCAGATACGAGGTAGTTAGCCATTTTAGCGGACAAATTGCCAACGATCGAAGAAGCTGGAACCTGGGAATCTCATTGGCTAACAACAAAGATGCTTATTTGGATTACTGCACCCGATTCTACCAAAACATGAATTGGAAAAACGATTCATCTTTGATTTTTCGTGACAATCCTGAAAAGAATATTTTCCGAATTATTGAAAAGTACGAAATAGAAAGCCCGTGGGAACATAGGGGAGCTGACAGCATAGAGTTGTATTCGAGCTATTTCCCTTACAATATGTACGAGTTTTTAAACTCAACCAATGATAAGGTAAGAAGCGCACCCCTAAAAATAACTCATCCCATTGATGTGGAATTGAAAATGAACCTTCACTTTCCAAAGCACAAGCAGGTTGGATTTATGGAGGAACAAGACAGTATCATCAACGAATTCTTTCATTTTAATTACAGCGTTTCAAATAATATGCTGTCAAATTTTGTAACGGTTAGCTACAAATACAAAAGCTTGAAAGACCATGTGCCTCTAGATAAATTAAAGGCTTACTATAAAGATTACGATCGTTTGTCCGACAAGTGCGAATATCCGGTTCAGTGGGGAATGGATGTCGATCCTGAATTTAAAATCTTTGGCCCGGCTATTTTTGTGAGTCTACTGCTGCTGCTTGCAAGTTTCTTCTTCCTTCGTAAACTCTACCGCTGGGACATTCCGCGTGAGGTATCCTATGGGTCGATTCGAGAGAGCATTGGCGGATGGCTGGGACTGGTGGCTCTTGGACTTTATGTCACTCCTTTTTCTATAACTTACATTTTAATTGATAACGATTATTTTAACAAAGGCATGTGGGATCAGTTTATTGCCATGTATACTGATAATCCTTTTTTAGCCGGCTCACTTTATTTTTATGAATTGATGTTTAATATGGGAATCATCATCTTTGCAATATTCATGATTGTATTGATGCACAAAAAACGAACTACTTTCCCAAAACTCTATATCTACTTTAGGGTAGCTATTCTTGCAGGAATCATATTAGACAATATTTGGTCCGCAGAAATTGCCGGATTCGAAAGTATAGACGAAAATGCACTCACTCGAAGTATTATTAGTGCTGCCATATGGATTCCATACATGATGAAATCGCAACGTGTTAAAGAGACCTTTGTAAAAAGACTAAAGAAAGAACAGACGGAAGTGCAGGATGAAGAAGTTCAGAAAATGGAAGAGGTGGTAAGATCATCAAGCTATAGCTGAAAAACTTTAACATGCTTTAATAAACAGCCTGTTTTTCCAAAATCATACCTTAATCGTTGGCATTTTCTTATGAAATTTCAAGATATGGAATGATTGGGAACAATTATTCAATCGTTTTCGACAGCTGTTTGAATAGAATATAATACCTTTGCGCTTATCTAATACCAGTTTTATTGTGAAATGATTCTTCAATTGTTGTAAGTGTTTTGAGTTTAGCCAGGCTAAAAAATAAATGTATAAGCTTAGCTGGGGCGATATTTTTTAGGAAGAATAAACTCAAAAGGACAAGTGAAGGAGACAGATTTAATGGTAATACTGGCATAAGCACATATTACTTAAGCGCAATTGGGTATGAGAAAATCATTGGCTAAAAAACTTCTTGTAAACTTTGTAGTCCTAAATCTATTATCGATACTAATTGTTGGTGTTTTTGCCTATAAACAGGCAAAAGATGCTTTAATATTGCGCACTTACAATCAGCTTACGTCTGTTAGAATTGAAAAACAAAAGCGAGTTGAACATTTCTTTCAACAAAGAATAAATGAAGTAAAAGCATTGTGTAATCTTGATTTTCAACCTTCATTGCAAAAAATCACCCCTGAATTATTACACGACAAAATTGAGCATAGCATTATCAATAAGGCTTTTTCCTCATTACTATCGAATAACAACACCTATCACAACATTTACATTTACTTGTCGGAGCTCGAAAACACTGCTTTTAATATCGATGGCAGGGCAGAGAGCATAAGTAGCGCATCCATTACTGCCGAGTATAAACAATTATTCTCTAGTTTGCTTGCCGGCAACGGGATTTCGATTCATGAACTGTTTGTAAACACGGATAAGCTGCATACTGAAGTATTAATTTGTCAATCGATAAAAATTAAACAACAAAGTGTAGTCATCGCCTTTAGCCTTAATATGGATGGTATTAATGCTATTATGCTCGATAGAAATCCCTTAAATGGCCTTGGCGAATCCGGCGAAGCTTATTTGGTTGGCGAAGACCATTTCCTAAGAAGTGCAAGCCGATTTAAAGAGAATGCTGTGTTTACCTTAAAGTCGGCAACCAAAGGCGTAAAATTGGCATACAAGGACAGTATCGGTTCAGCCATTTTTCAGGATTACAGAGGTATAAAGGTATTGAGTTCCTTTAGCAAGATGAATTTACCTGACTTGAACTGGGCTATTTTAGCTGAAATGGATCATCAGGAAGCCATGATTCCGATTCGGAATTACGGAAACTCAATGGTATACATTCTAATTATTCTTAGTTTGTTGCTATTGGGTGTTGTTAGCATTATTGCAAGCAATATAACTGCTCCCATAAGGAAACTGCAAGCCGAGACAGAAAAGGTTTCATCGGGAATTTACGAGCCTGTTTCGGATATCAAAGCCGAAGGCGAAATTCAGGAATTGGTAACCGCATTTAATCAAATGACCAGTAAGATCAAGGAGCAAAAAGAGAATATTCAGCTTGCAAAAGATCAAAGCATATCATCGATGATAGATGGACAGGAAACAGAGCGGAACCGCCTTGCCAGAGAACTGCATGATGGTTTGGCTCAAACGGTTCTTGCAATTAAAATGCATCTGGAAAATGCGGCTACCGAAAATTCGGTAGAAGTATTGAAAAAATCCAGGGAAATGCTTTCCGATTTGCTGGCTGAAATTAGAGTGATGTCGAACGATTTAATGCCAGCAGTATTGCGTGAATTCGGGTTGAAAGATGCCTTATGCAGTTTGCTCCATCAGATCGAAGAGAATACCCATTTGCAAACGAATTTGGAAGTTCACGAAGACTTACTACCCCAAATAGGCAAGAAGTCTGAAACCTATCTATACAGAATTGCTCAAGAAGCTCTTAGTAATATTATAAAACATGCCAATGCCGGCAAAGTAAGCATTTTTATTTATCAAAAGTCTGATTTTCTTTTCTTCAAGATCGAAGATGATGGCATTGGTTTAAATGATAATAAAAAAAATGGAAATGGATTATCAAATATTAAGGAGCGAATTTCGATTTTAGGTGGGCAAGCAATTTTAAAGAATATTCAACCTGTAGGGTTTAGGGTAATGTGCAAAATTCCGTTATCAAAATTATTGGTATAAAACGAGTATGATTAAAATAATTATTAAACATACACTGTAATGATTATTTTGATCTTGCAACTTCCATCTGACAAATGGAAAAAACTACAAACAGATGAAAAAGATTAATGTTGTTTTGGTAGATGATCACAAACTATTTCGTGATGGCTTGAAATCTTTGTTACACAATACCGAAGATGTTCGGATTGTAGGAGAATACAGCAAGGCAGATGATTTGATTATGGAAATCAACCAAGTGCCGGTGGATATCGTAATCACAGACATTAGTATGCCAGGAAAAAATGGCATTGAACTTACTCAGTATCTGGGCGAAATGCATCCATGCATTCGAACGATTATCCTATCTATGCATAATAACAAAGAGTTTATTCTACGTGCAATGGAGGTTGGAGCTAAGGCATATTTACCAAAGGATATTGCCGGAAATGAGTTGAAGAATGCCATTCGCGAGGTGAGTTTAGGAAACGAGTATTTTAATCAGTCCATTAGTAATATCATTATGCGAAGCTTAATGCGAGACAATAAAGCTGAAAAGAACTGCAATGAGTTAACGCGACGGGAAATTGAAGTGCTTCGATTGGTAGCCGATGGATTAATGAACAAAGAGGTTGCCGAGCAGTTAAACATAAGTGTACGTACGGTTGATTGCCATAAAAATCATATCATGAGCAAGCTTAAATTGAATACAACCGCCGAATTGGTAAAATATGCCATTAAAAATAGAATTATCGAAGTAGAAATTGATTAGATGTTTCCCTCTTTTGATTGAATGAATAACTACTCATATTGCTTCCCAAGTTTTTTGAACAAAAGCAAGCATGTATAAAAGACTTAAATAAAGTATGGAAGCGTATTTGTACAAAAAGATTGGCTCTCAAAAAGTTCAAAACAATCCGGATAGTTTTATCGCTATCCGGATTGTTTTTCGTGGGTGACACTCGTAGGTATTAGCCTGAGTTCGATAAAAAATATTCGTTGTTATCCCTTGATCAATCCGGCATAATCTTTCGCAAAATAAGTTAAAATGATATCTGCTCCAGCTCTTGCGATGCTAATCAACATTTCCTGCATTGCTGCTTCATAATCCAGATAACCTTTCTGGGCAGCTGCCATTAGCATAGAGCATTCTCCACTTACATTATATGCTGCAATAGGTAAATGTGAATTCTGTTTCAGCAACTGGATTACATCCAAATACAATGTAGCGGGCTTCACCATTAAAATATCAGCTCCTTCCATTGTGTCCAGTTCTGCCTCCCTTAGTGCTTCCATCTTATTGGCAGGATTCATTTGATAGGTTTTCTTATCTCCTGCTTTTGGTGCAGAATCTAAAGCATCCCGAAAAGGGCCATAATAAGCCGATGCGTATTTGGCTGTATAGGAAATGATACTTGTATCCATAAAACCTGCCTTATCCAGATCTTCTCTAAGGTAAGCAACTCTTCCATCCATCATATCAGATGGACCAATCATATCGATTCCGGCTTGTGCCTGGGCAATAGCCATTTTAGACAAAATGGGCAAGCTAGCATCATTTTCAATCTTAGCATTGCTTACAAAACCGTCATGCCCATCGGATGAATATGGATCCATGGCAACATCCGAAATCAGAGTAATTTGCGGAAATGTGGTCTTAATCTTATTAATGGCATGTAAATAGAAGTTATCATTGGAATAGCTATAAGAAGCAATGCTATCTTTTAAATGCTCTTTAACTGCGGGAAACAATACATATTGCTGAATGCCTAGTGCAATACAAGAGTCTATTTCTTTTAGAATCAAATCTAAAGACCATCTGTAATTACCTGGCATCGATTTTATTTCATCTTGAATGCCATTGCCGTCTACAATAAATAGTGGATACACTAAATGAGCAACATCCAATCTGGTTTCACAAAGCATCTGTCTTATGGCTTCCGACTTTCTGTTTCTTCTGGGTCTGTTTAGCATCATTATTTCGTATGATTTTGGTGTATTGGAAATATTAAAAACAGTTTGTTGTTCTCTCCCAATAACATCTTGTTTTCTATTTTATTAGTTTTACAAATTCAACCTCATCCATGATATAAATCAGATGTTCTGAATCTTTCGTATTGAGTCTTAATTTCCCTTCTATTTCAAAATAATCATCTGTTTTTAAGCGCTTAAATCTTTGCAAATGCTCGGGCGAAACGTTTAATTCAATTATGGTCTGAAGTCCATCGCCTGTACAAAAAAAGCATGTATTCATGGGATTGTATGAAAGTACAAATATGTTTCCGGTGATATTAACAGGCAGAAAGAATCCTTTCACTTTTAGAGATTGTCCATCTAATCGTTTTAATTCCTTACCAAATTTTGGTCTTGGTAGCAATGTTTCGTACGTAAGGGAATAAAAGTATCTGATCTTAACATCATTCAGTAGTACATCCCAAACTTTATCATTCGTTAGCTTTTGTGCATTTATCGAAAAGGCAGAACTTATAACAAAATAAAATACAAGGAATTTTATCTTCATGATTAATGGCTTAAAGTAAAATGCAGGTTGTTCTTATAGGCCTTTATTGCAGGTATAAAGGCAGCCAACAAACCTATGCCCGCACAAAATACCAATAGAATCAATTCTTTGTAAAAAACGCCGGAATCGAACGAAGTTCCAAGGTAAAACTGAGGCAAATACATCCAAATCAAGTACGAAGCAATTATACCTGTAAACCAGCCTGAAACTGCCATAATAATTCCCTGAGCATAAAGCAAAGCTACGACTTTAAGTCGCGAAGCCCCTGCAAGACGCAAAAGCGCAATTTCGAAAATGCTTTGATTAAATAGATTTAGCAGGTAAATAAAAATATTGATTGATGAAATTAATATGATGATCCATGCCAACAGCCTTAAGGTATTAAGTCCCATTCCCAAAAGCGAAATAAGCCTGTTTATTTCGATTGCAGGAGAAGCGGCTTGCATTGTGGTGTTTTGATTAATTGCCCTAGGCAGGCTTATTGCTGCCTGTGGACTTTTATAAAACACCAGCAAAGCAGTAATGGCTTCGGATGCTTTTGTGTTTTTAACAACCAATTCGCCTTTCAGTTCCAGATACAAGCTAGCCTCTTCTTCATTCAATTCTTCTCCATGCGAGATTTTATGTTGCAAATGTTCCAGTTTTTCATTTTCATGGATATGATTTTCATGCTCATGCATACATGTCTCATGATGTTCTTCTTCTCCGTGTCCGTGATGATCGTGATCGCAACATTCACCATGAACATGTTCTTCTCCATGTTCACCATGCTCATGCTTGTGGCTATGCACCATCCAAACACTTTCAACAGGTGTTAAAATCAGATTGTCAGTAACATTTCCTGATTTCTTGAGTACTCCTCTTACCGTATATCGAAAATCGTCGTGGCTGTGTCCTTCTTCTAAAAAGCCATGAACCCCGGTAAATGTATCTCCGATCTTCAATCCTGTTTTTTTGATAACATTTGCTCCAATTACAGCATCTAAAGGTTCGTTGAATGAACTACCTTCCTCAAAATCGCATTGGTATAATTTTAAATAATCCTTATGAGTACCTACAATACGAAATCCTTTATAACTATCGCCCAAAGCAATTGGAATGCTATGTTTCACCAAAGGATTTCTTTGAACTTTTTCCACTTCGCTAAGCGCGATATTTCCTGTAGGGGCATCAATATGCAGTACCGAAGATAAGATGAGCTGCAATGGACTCCCCTTAGCTCCAACTACCAAATCGATACCTCCCAAATTGCTTTTGTATTGATTGTTGAGAAAACTTTCTGTTTTGATGATAAGCGAAATAAGTGCTACTCCAATTGCAAATAAAAGCACACTTAATGCACTATTGTATGGCTTATGAAGCAATTTTGCCACTGCTATTTTTAGGATGGTTAGCATACTTAATTTAGTTGGATTTTGTTTGTAAATTCTTTTTTTAATCGTGCATCGTGCGTTGCAAGCAGAAGTGTAACATGGTAAGTTTTACAAATACTCATTATTAGTTCGGTAAACCGTTTGCAATTGTCATCGTCCAAACTTGATGTAGGCTCGTCGGCCAAAATAATACCAGGTTTATTGATCATTGCTCGTGCAATTGAAAAGCGCTGAAGTTCGCCACTACTTAAAGTGGCTGGTTTCTTAAGAACCAAATCAGCTATGCCTAAATCATTTAACAGTTTATCCATAAACTCTAGGTCTGCATTATTCCCCGATAATTCGGTAAAATACAATAGGTTTTTGTGCATACTTAAGGCCTCGATAAAATAGTTTTTCTGAAAAATCATACCAAAGTGTTTTGCCCTGAAAATATCAAGTTCTGTAGGTTTTAAATCGCGAAGCAATGTATTGGCAATATCCAGAGTTCCGCTTGACGGAATTAAAATACCGGCAATTAAATGAAGCAATGTAGTTTTTCCACTGCCTGAGTTTCCTGTAAGCAGCCAGGATTCATTTTCCTCAACTTTTAAATCGGGGAAATTAAAGATCTTACCCTCTGGATATTGATAGGAAAGACCTTCCGTTTTGATATAGCCCATAATTATTCAATTCGTATGTTTTATTGTTTTTGATTTTTACAGATTAGAAGTACCAATTGCAGTATTACCATGAAACGAGCATGATTCAACACACGACAATGATTATTCTGATCTTGCGGTTTGCATCTTACAGATAAAAACAAGTCGCATATTTGCTTTTTTGAGTATATTCTTCGTTAACAATCATTAAAGAGGCCATTCATCCTCAAATTCGTGCGTATTCAATTCCATCGCTCTAATTTCTGATTCGGTACATAAGCAAGCTTCCAATTCTTGCCTTATCGCCTCTTCGTCCAAATCCTGACCAATGATTACAAGTTCGTTTTGCCTATCGCCAAAACGCTTATCCCATTTGCTCATAATATATTCCTCGTTCTGCTGAAAAGCAGGATGTTGATTGCGCTCTATGATATCGAGTGAAGCCCACCATACCCCTGCTTTGTCTGCTCGAAGCGATCCTCCGGCCTGACTCCAGTTTATGGCCTCCTTGGGTCGAGAGGCAATCCAAAACAACCCTTTACTTCGGATAATGGCTCCATCCCATTCCAAATTGACGTAATGCCAGAATCGTCCGGGATGAAAAGGACGCTTGTTACGAAAAATAAAGGAAGAAATCCCGTATTCCTCGGTTTCGGGAGTATGCTCTCCCTCAAGTTCTTTCATCCAACCTGCAGCTGATGCAGCTTCTTCAAAATTAAAAAGCCCCGTGTTTACGATCTCTTCAAGATTAATTTTTGCATAGCTCGATACCAATATTTTGGCAACGGGATTCAGTTTATGAATTACCGCTTTAAGTTGTTCTAATCTTTCATTGCCAATCAAATCGGCTTTGTTAATGATGATCACATTTGCAAATTCAATCTGGTCTGTCAATAAGTTTACAATGGTGCGTTGATCCTCCGGATCATCATTCATGCCACGCTTGGCTATGGTATCCAGACTTTCAAAATCTTTTTCAAAATTAAAAGCATCCACTACGGTTACCATAGTATCTAGCCTTGCCCATTGTGTAAGATCAATTCCTGATTCCTCAAAAGCATAAGTAAATGTTTGAGCAACAGGAATGGGTTCACTAATCCCTGTACTCTCAATAAACAGATAGTCGAAGCGATTTTGTTGTGCCAGTTTTTCTACTTCCTTTACAAGATCTTCGCGCAAGGTACAGCAAATACAACCGTTACTCATCTCAACCAGTTTCTCATCGGTACGCGACAGTACATTTTCGTTTTCAACCAATTGAGCATCTATGTTTATTTCGCTCATATCATTTACGATAACTGCTGCACGCCAGATTTTCTTTGTTGTGCAATATGTGATTGAGCAAAGTCGTTTTTCCTGCTCCTAAAAATCCACTTAAAACTGTAACCGGTAATTTTTTAGTCATTTTGTTTTGCTTTTATACGATTCAACTATCACCCTAAGGTATACAGGAACTTTTGTTGCTGATATCCCTTAAATGTTCAATTTCCTAATTCTTTTCCTGTACTGGTGATTCTAACAATTGATAAAGGTTATCTTCCAGTTTGTCGTGGTCTAATCTTTTGCCTATAAAAACAAGCTTACTAAAACGGGTTTCTGTTCCCCAGTTTTCTCCATCTTCAATCATAAAATTACTCCTAACCGCTTGAAAAATTTGCTTTTCGGAGGTATCGGAAAAACTAACAATCCCTTTAACCCTGAATACAGTATCTTGGTTAAAGAATAGAAAATTCTGCATCCAAACATTAAATTTTTTCGTATCAAAGCTTCCCGGTATGATAAATCCCAATGATTTAATATCGTGCTTATGCTGATGATGTGCTGACTTAGCTACGAATGACGATTGATTAATAATTCCTTCTCCAAAAACCGATAAGTTTTGAAATGACATGGTTGACTTCTCAATGGTTTTTGCCGAGAAAGCGTTTAAATCCAATAAATTAACATTTTCAACTTTTGCAAATTCAGCCTTGTATCGTTTAGCCATGGGATTTATACCGCCAATTACGCTTTCCAATTGGCTCAAGTAATCCTGTTGAACACAATCTGCTTTATTCAGAAGCACAACATCAGCCAGTGCCAGTTGTTTCCTAACTTCAGCCTGCTCCTCTAAAAGGTCTTCCATATTTTCACAATCGGCAAGGCAAATAACACTGTCGATCCTAAAATTTAATTGTATACTTTCCGATGCAAGGAATGCTTTAATAATCGAATCCGGGTCGGCTATTCCTGTGGTTTCAATCAGCAAATGGTCAAATGGATAAGGGCTATTTAAAAGCTTTTTGATTGTTTCATAGAAACCCTCGCTTAACGAACAGCAAATACATCCATTCGAAAGTTCAAAAATATTTTCGTCTGTGCCTACAATCAAACCTCCGTCAATTCCTATTTCTCCAAACTCATTCTCAATAATAGCAAACTTTTTTTCAGGCTGGTCTTTTATCAATTGATTGAGCAGGCTTGTTTTACCAGCTCCCAAAAAGCCCGTTATAATTGTTACCGGAATTCTCATATCCATATCTTTGATTATTTACAATTTGTAAAATATGCGATTCTTAAAAGCTCTATTGCATAGGTTCACAGCTCACGCATATCATTATATTCCAAATTTACCTAGGCTTCACATTTGCCACAACCAGTCAAATGCAACACCGTTGCAAATATAGTGAATGGTTTAAAATAATCTACATCTTAAAACAATAAACTGGCTTAAGCTATTCCGTAGTAAGGGATTTGATTTGTTTATTAACACTTTAGCTTGATCCATAAAAAAACTCCGTATCCCCAAAAAAGGTATACGGAGTTTATAATATGGAGTAGCCCCACCAGAACCTTAATTCTTAGTTATATTCGATTGATTTTATGCACTTTACAAGTATTAAATTTTGTAGACATACCCTAATTTACTCCCTGTTCATTTTGAAGGCTATAGAGTTATTGCATTGAAATAATGCGTAAGAGTCTATCCAGCTTTCACCGAATAGACTCTTACTAGAAAATTTGCAAAGAGACTATGATAATGGAACCAAGCTAGTATTGATTATCTCATCGATAACATCTAAACGATTGTTAAAACGATTCTTGAGCCAGTTTATTAATTTTTCCTGATCATTTTCATCCAACCAATTCATAGATTTAATCAACTCCTTTCGAAATAAACTTTCCTGATCGGCAACCGCCTCTAAAACAAACTTTTGATGCTCTAACATATCTGATGATTATTTAGTTATAAGAAAATCTATTTAAACTCTCTAGTCACATTTTAATCAATTATGCTTATTCATTAATACCAAAGGCATAATAATATTGTCCAGGATAATCAGGATAAACCCCTTTTAGCATCACTCCACCCGATTTCCCTTTCAGGATCGTTTTTAATTCTTTCAAACTTTCTACTCTTTTATCATTAACATGAGTAATTACAAATCCCTCTTTAATATTGGTTTGAGTTCGCAGTATACCAGAATTCAGCTTTTCAATCATTAATCCTGTTGGCACATCCAGTTTTGAAGCTTTTTCTCTATCTACTTCAATGATTTCAGCTCCAAGTTTGGAAAGTATATCTCTATGATTGTTACTACTAATTTCACTTTCGCCTTGTGCATTCTTTAATGTGATCTCAAATTCTTTGGCTTTTCCAAGACGATTTACTCCTACCAACAATTGATCTCCAGGACGATGTTGACCAATTATTTCGAGTAAATCAGAAGATGTCTTTATCTTATTCTTGTTCACTTTAACAATCACATCTCCTTTTTGAAGCCCTGCCTCTTTCGCAGAACTTTCAGTCATTAAGCTATCAACATAAACCCCCTCAGTAACATCCAAGTCTTTTTCTTTGGCAAAATTTCCATCTACGCTTCGGATGGTAATTCCCATATAACCACGTTGTACAAATCCGTATTCTAGAATATCTTCCACAACCTTACTCACAATATTCGATGGAATGGCAAACCCATAACCTGAATAAGAACCTGTTGGACTTGCAATAGCAGTATTAATACCTATTAATCCTCCTTTTAGATTTACCAGTGCTCCACCACTATTACCGGGGTTGATTGCCGCATCGGTTTGGATGAAGGATTCTATAGCTGATTGCGACTGCAGAATATTAATATTTCTACCTTTTGCACTAACAATACCAGCTGTTACAGTCGAGTTTAAATTAAAAGGGTTTCCAACTGCCAAAACCCACTCTCCAATTTCTACATCATCAGAATTTACAAATGGGACATGTGCCAATTTCCTTTCCTTAATTTGTATCACAGCCAAATCAGTTGTTGGATCAGTTCCGATCACCTTTGCTTTATATACTCTATTATCGTGTAAACTCACTTCAATATCTTCAGCTCCATCAATTACATGGTTATTAGTAACAATATACCCATCAGAGCTAATAATTACTCCCGAGCCAGTTCCTACCCGAGTATATGGACCTCGTTGCTGTGGTGTTCTTTGTTCAAACTTAAAGTGTGGACCAAAAAAATCTTTCAGCATATTATCGTTGAAAAAATCTCTAAAAGGAGATGGAACTTTCTGTCTGCTTTGAGCACCCGGAATATGAGTCGATTTTATATGCACTACTGCATCCATCACTTTCTTTGATACATCAGTAAATTGCAAGGGAACCACTTCTCCATTATGGTTTACCGTGTATGCTGCACCAACAACGGGTGCAGAATCTATATGTTTAATGGTATAGGTTTTATCTTCCTTATTAAAGAAAATAAATCCAACAGATGTAACTACACTGGCAATGAATGCAACTATAAATAATTGAGCAATTTTCTTCATAATAAATACTTTAAAATTTTACTACTAGCTTGATATTAAAATGTGAAAGCTCTTGAACCACGTCTAAATGCAACAAATTGTTAACAAGCAAATCACATTCTAATCCATAAGCTTACCACCTACCTTTTGCAGAGTAAGTGGCAAGCATATTTTTTAATAAACAGTCTGATTTTCTTAGGAAATCTTAATAATTCTGGCTGGCTTTGGCTTTGCTTCTTCTTTCTTAGGTAAGTGAATTACCAAAATCCCATCAGAATAATTGGCCTTAATTTTATCACCATCGACTACATCCGAAGGCAATTGAAACGAACGCTGGAACGAACAATAAGAGAATTCTTTCCTGGTATATTTGTCCCCCTTATTTTCAACCTCACTCTTCCTTTCAGAAGAAACAGTCAACTGATTGTTGTCTAAATTAATATTGAAGTCTTTCTTATCCATTCCTGGAGCTGCTACCTCAATAGTGAATTCATTTTTATCCTCTTTCACATTCACCGCAGGTAAAGTGGTGTTTGTGGTAGAGAAATTTGTGGTATTCCAATCCATCCAATCTCTGGAGAAAAAATTATCAAAGAAGGATGGGAAAAAATTATCGGTATTTTTCTTAACTAAAGTCATAATTATACCCTCCCTAATTTAAATTAATATATTCTTATATTCTCAATAAAATTAGAATCGCGATTCACTTTACCCCTTTCAAATTAAATGCCAAATCCATCCAATTTTCGTAGAGCTCTGAAAATCAAAAGCTAATTCAAAAGAAGAAATTATGCTTAACTGACATTTTTTCATTTTCCAAAACAAATCTCATGATATTTTGACACAATCATCTACCTATTAGGACATTATGACATTTTACAACAAAAAAGCGAAATAAAATAAGATAATTGATACAATAGCTTTATTTCAACATTTAACGTACAAAATTTCTTCAAAAATGATTGCGCTATCATATTTCTTTGAAATTCATTATATCTTTAATAGCTATAAAAATAAACACAAGTCGCCACGTGGCGATTTGTAGCCAAACACGAATGCATATATTTCTAAAGAAAGAATGGTTCTGATTTATTGCCCGTGTTTCATAAATACTCATTTAACTATAGTTGCTAATATCAGTCAAACCATGAGTAAGGATACAATTAATTTAGAAGATATTATACAAGTTGTTGTCGGCTCATCCGCTCTAACAATACCAGTTGCATTTTCAGAGGAATCCTGGCGACTAAGCGAAACCTTACCAACTCTAAACCTGGTTGTTATCATTCTTCTTTCCTTAATTTTTATAAATATTTACTCATTTCAGGGAATTTTTCAAGGAAACGTAAAGAATCGATTATCTCATTTTTTATTCAGAACCTTAATAGACTATGGAGTCACCTTTATTGTAGTATTTATCATACTATTTGCATTAAATAGAATGCCAATATTAGAGGAACCTCTTATTGCTTTAAAAAGAATTATAATTCTCTCTTTCCCTGCTTCAATGGGTGGTGTAATTGTGGATGGATTTGACAAAGAATAGTATTTAATATCAGCTTCAATTACTT
The DNA here is from genome assembly GCF_965230805.1 of Marinifilum sp. Lineage (NCBI taxonomy): Bacteria > Pseudomonadati > Bacteroidota > Bacteroidia > Marinilabiliales > Marinifilaceae > Marinifilum > Marinifilum sp. The sequence goes on from NZ_OZ246019.1 coordinate 2,213,881, forward strand.
GTGACCCCACCAGAACCTAGTTAAGTAGTTGTAATATTCTGTTTTTGAGACTTATACACACTATTCGCATTGAGCAAACACCCTATTTTGTCCCCAATAAATAATTCTCGTACTTTTTAATTTCATGTAACGAGGATACGTTACATGAAAAGTTAAATGTAGACACATATAAGTTTTAAATGTGCGGCAAACATCCCCTTTTTTTGCGTTGGTTTGTAAATTTTACCTATTTTTGGAGTAAGGTTGAATCATTACTTAGACTTCGAGCAATTAAGACTAGAGTCACTGAGTAGTTTTTCAACCATTTTATTTGATATTCATATCAGTATCTAAATGTGGTAAACGGGATGCATAGGTAATAGCCATATAGTCATGGCTGCTAATTTCCCGTATTTTCTAGACTTTAATCATATCAAATCACCCATCAGGATAGTTTATGTCGTAGATACCAGCTAATCTACCAGATAAAGACGGAATAATTATAGGGCGCTATAGCATTATAAAAACAATTGCACGATTGACTATCAGCAACTTTACTATATCGTCAATAATATTCTTCACTTCTGAATTATCAATTAATAGCATCTAAAGATGGTAAACGGGATACATAGGTAATAGCAAGATAGTCATAACCGCTAATTTCCCGTATTTTCTAGACTTTAACCATATCAAACCAGCCATCAGGATAGCTTATGTCGTAGATACCAGCTAATTTACCAGATAAAGACGGAATAATTATAGGGCATTATAGCATTATAAAAACAATTGCACGATTGACTATCAGCAACTTTACTATATCGTCAATAATATTCTTCACTTCTGAATTATCAATTAATAGCATCTAAAGGTGGTAAACGGGATACATAGGTAATAGCAAGATAGTCATAACCGCTAATTTCCCGTATTTTCTAGACTTTAACCATATCAAACCACCCATCAGGATAGTTTATGTCGTAGATACTAGCTAATCTGCTAGATAAAGACGGAATAATTATAGGGTATCGAACATTTACTAATCTAAACAATCACATTTAAACTAATTGATTAAATGATTGTAATCTAGAACAATATGCGCTATTAGGATTGGATAATTACGAATGACTCTCTTGTGAACACTTTTATAAATAAACTGATATTCTTCTATTTCTTTCTTATTTGGACAATTAATATGATATCGATTTAATTCAGCAATCAAATTCACATCATTTTCGTATTTTTCTAATAGGTATTGTATAGCATCATAAGAGTTAGAAGCGCTAATTTCATTCCTATCATCAGATGACTCAAGAAATGAAATCATACCAGCTACAGGTGTATTCGTTTCTGGATAATACTGTTCGTTAATAAAACGTAAGACCCCTTCTGTTATATATTTATCTGCAATCTTTTTGTTAAATCTTTTGCACTCAAAGATAAAGTATGCATCACCGTTCAGTAATGGTGAACAAACCTTAATATCTAAAATTCCTGTTTTTATATTACTTGAAAACTCTTCAACACCTGACTGAAAAAGATAATGCTTAAGATCAAAAAAAGAACGATATGGTTCTATATAATTTACAATCAAATCGTTTCGTAAGAAATCTTCCAATTCAACGGATTTAGCTACTTTTCCTCTTACTTTTGTCGCAGTATTTTTAATTTCCTCACGTGAATATGATTGATCTTTTTCTAATAATTTATAACCATAAATTATTGCATTAATGCATGAATCAAACTTAGAATCATATTCATTGAAATTATTTTGGACAAAACTGTCTACTCCTACCATAATTTACAAGGCAACTTTTATTGTTTTCATTTCAGCTTTCACAATTTCTTCTTCAAATTCCAATGCATCAAGGTATGCAACAGCCTTATGCCAAAGCTTTCTTTCGTTAGGTTTTATAATATAAAAAGAAGTCGAAGTAAAACCTCTTACGTCTTGCTGAAAGTATAAATTTTTGCATACTTCATATATTCCTAAGTCTCCTAATAAATCGACATTGTCTTTATTTGGTTTAATAATAATAGACTGCTTTGATTCAATTTTGAAATTAATTCGTAAAAATTCATTTGTATATGACACTTCTGCCTGAAGCGATTTATTTATTTTATCAAATCTAGACTTGAAAAACTTAGTAAACACGTTAATATAACTTACAATATATAATTCATCGTTAGCAATATTAAGGTTTAATGGTTTGAATATTATTGATTTTTTTTCACGGAGTAGTAAAGGAATGGAAACATTCATGGAATAATCAACAAGCGCTTGTTCCTCTTCATCAAGGTTATATAGCCTATTTATTAGTTTTTCAATTTTCCTTTTGTTATCAACTACAACTTCTGGATTATTAATATTGATTACAATTTCTTTAGATAGAGTACTTAATTCATTGTCTATCACTATTGGGAATTTCTCAAATTCATCAAAATTGATTCGGCTTTTTTCTACACCTAATGAAGCTCCCGTGTTTAAGGTGAAATAGGTAAACAGTTTTGAATTGAAAATTGAAGATAGTGCACTTAAAAAATTACTTGAATCAACATGTTTATTAGTTGATATTAGTGAACCTACAGTAGACGTAAATGTCACCTTCTCCGTATTAAATGCTGTAACAGCACCAAAGAGGTGTTCATCATATTTTAAATTTTTTAGAACAACGCCCTTTTTAAATAATAACTTATCACCTTCAAAATATCTTTGGCTAGGTAAATATCCAACTCTAGAATCAGTATTATTTTCCAGTTCTAAGTATTTTCTAAAGGATTTATTCGGCATAGCAAAATATGGACGAAATTCGTTTTTTGCATCCAGAAATTTGTGATCGAGAAGGTGTGATGCATCTTTTTTCGTAACACCATCCTTAAGTTTTAATCCTCCATTCTGTTCGTAGCCTAATTCTGCAAAATACTCTTTTGCTGTTTTAAAAAGCTTTTTATTTTTAAGTTTTTTAATAAGATGAACATCCAACACATTACCATAAACCAGAGTTTTCCATAACCAATCTATTCCACCAAGCCTTTCCATAAAGTACTCTTGTTTTATTCTCTTTACATCATGCTTCTCAACCAAAATTGTTTTATAATGCAAAAAGAAAGAATTTGGCTTTACCGTAATGTGTTGTATTACATTTTTAGAAGTATTACCATTGTTTTTTTCAGGTATGTAAGTTATTATTGCAGCAGGATATCTTGCGTTCTCAAAAATATGATTCCCGCCTCTGAGCTTATTGTTAACAGGAGATAATTCTACTACTTGATGTATGTTATATTTAGATAAAAAATAATTCCTGAAATTCTTTGAAGTCTTCCCAGTATTATAAAGTACCTTACTAGAAACGACAAAAGAACATTTAGGAGCTTTTTGTTTGGTTGCAAAATCACTAGACCTGATTAAAAAAGCTTGACATATTTCCTTGCCACCAATTTGAAGTGCCAGCCGATCAGCAGGTGCTTTGCCTTTATTTTCTCGTGCATTTCTATCTTTTATGTAATTATTATAATTGGAATTAGGAATATTTCCCCATGGAGGATTACCAATAATAAAGTCTACATTCTGAATTATTGTATTAAAAGGGTGGTTTGTATTGAAAAAATCGGCTTCTAATCCACCAAAAAGATTTTCTTCTCTAAGTTTTTCAAATCTAAATCTTTCGATTTCGGCAGGTTGTTTGTAATCTAATATCGTAATGTATAGTGAGAAGATAGTAATATCAATAGCATCAGAATCAATATCAATACCATATATATTTGATTTAATAAGTCTCCATAATCTTGAATCTGATAATGTCTTGTTTCCTATTAAAAACAATTCTTTTTCAATAATTTTCCTGACCGTTTCTACGAGAAATATTCCAGAGCCACAAGAAGGATCAAGTACTTTACAATCTGAATTAAGCTTTTCTTCATTTTCAAGAAAAGGAGATACGGTTTGTGATAAGATATAGTCTACTATATATGAAGGTGTATAGTACGCTTTTATATCTTTTTGTTTCGATAATTCTACATCATCATTTTCATCACTATTACCAATAAAACTTTCATAGATACTACTAATTAATTCTACTGGGATTATTTCAAAATCATATAAATCAAATAAGGATTGTTGAACCACATAGTTGGTTCCAAATTTTTTACCTCCTGAGAAAAAAGAAGAACAAGTAAATAAATTATACAATACTTTTAAATGATCATCATTAATATTTTCTATTTCGTAATAACTAAACAACCCATTTTCTTCAAAAAGTGGGAACATATCCCCATTGTACTTATGGGTTAAGTAATTAAAGAATCCATACAAGTCGTCTTTTTTCAGAATCAGATTTCTAAAAGATTCTTTACGCTCCAATTTATTTTCTCCTGTAATAAAACTTTGATCACTAAAAGTTACATTTCGATCAATTAAATAACTTACAAATAACAATCTACCAATTAGCCTATTTGCGGCTTTTGGAAGTAAATTTAATCCATCTTTTGCAACCAAAATTCTTCTCGCGTCGGTAATGTTTTTCAATAAATACTTGTCTATTGTATTTTTCCTTTCACCAATAGATTTATAAACATTTCCTCGAATTAGATTTATAAAGGTAAAATCATCTAAATTGCAATCGTTTAAAGACCTAAGCTTTTTTAGGTCTAAACTATTAGTATCATTTCCATGATATATATCAAGAGTGTCTGGTTTGCAAATGAATACAACTTGAGCTAAACCAAAATTAATAACCTGTTTATGAATTAGGTCTTCTTTCTCATTATCTGGATTATCAAAAAATAATATAAACGATTGATTAAAAGGTTTGGGATGATTGTCTTCTGTTTCAGAATTATTTTGATAGAGACAAAAAAAAGCGTCTGGTTTTATTACATCTTTAAGAATTCGACTAATTCTATAAGGAAATTTATGAACCCAGAAATCAGCATCACTTAAATAAAATAATCCATTATCTTTATTTAATCCAAGTTTCTGATAAAGCTGTTTTAAACGATTCTTCATAAAGCAAAAATAAGTTTTTTTCACCCTTGTTGCAATTTAATTACTCACTAAATATAAATTGCTTATACATCTGCATTTCAGGCGATTATAGCCCATTGGGCTTCTTCCATTCTTTATTGTATTTATTTTCCTACTAACTTTTGATATTGAATTCTATTCTTAGTTAGAGTTGGTAGGTGTTAAAGGGTATAACTCGATAATTCGTGGTTAATCGCCTCATTGACGATTTATTCCAACCATATCAATAGTCAGTTTCTCTTCTGTTTCTTTAATAATTCGATATTGCTTCATCGCTCTGCATCTTTTTGTAATGTTCAACTATTTCTTTTACAAATTGGGCTTTGGGGATTTTCCAACCTTTGCCATATGGTTTAGCAAATATCTTTTTGCTCATATTCTTTGTTTGGATTCTATTTTTTACAGTTTTCTCATGAACTCCTAAAAATTCTGCACATTCGGCAACATTCATACAAGTATTACTTGCATCAAATAAAAATGAGCCAATAAAGCTGGCTTCTATCATTTCATATTTATTCATTGTATAAAGTTTTAAATTTTTGATCTGATTGAATTTGTATTCACTTTAGCGTATACCCTTTTGTCATCACGCCTGAACTTAGTTAAAAGTATCAATACTGAGGCTTTTTGTGTATTTATTGTGGTTAGGCTAATTTGAATACGCTTTTTGTGTGTCTAAATGCTTTTTGACCCGTTGAACGGTGGAGGGAGATTTTTTTACAAGCTTGGCAATTTTTCGTATCGATTTTCCATCATTCAAAAGTTCTATGATATCGGCATGTTGTTTTTCAAACTGCTCTGCCGTCAATTTTCCTTTCCCTGCATGAAGCTTATAAACACCTTTTGCTTTTGCAATGGCTATACCCTCTGCCTGTCTTTCCTTAATTCGTTCATATTCCATTTGCGAAGCCATAACCATAACAGCGGAAATCCAGTCAAATATTTGATTGTATTTTCCGTCAATAAAGCTTTTAAGGCTCATTTTATAGATTGTTACCGAAACTTTATTCTTCTTCATGACATCCAAAGTTTGAAGAACATCAGGAACACTTCTACCCAGTCGATCAAAATCATAAACAACAAGTTCAGATATCTTACCTTTATTTACTGCATCCATAATTATTTTTCCACTTGGACGCTCGGCAAACGGTATCATACCTGAATACTTATCTATTACCAATTTGCCAGTAACATCCTTTAGACCGTCAACCTGTCTTTCTTCATTTTGTCCTGTGGTTGAAACACGGGCATACTTGTATACGTTCTTTTCCATGAGCAAATACTTGTAGTAAAACCTATTAATTGTCGTAACTAATGCTTAAATGAGGAGAGTGCTTTAAATCGTCTGCAATATTTCCTTTGAATTTATTGTAGATCAATATTGCCGTATCCCGATTATCATTGTCTTTTGAAGTGTAGTTGCTAAAGATCGTGTTATATGTATCCAGTAAATCATGATTTGTACACTTATCTAAATCAAGTCCCATTAAGCAAATAATCGGATAACAACCATTAGTAGCAATTAAATCACAACCTGTTACCTTTTCGATATTGTCAAAGATTCGACTTACCGTTACAGTATCTTCCAATAAGTCGATAATCAAATTTTCTTTTTTCGTAGTAATCATTTTAATTATGCTTTTTTAAGCCTGTTAACAGGGCATTTGGTTAATTTTTCTTTTTTGGTTCTCTTGTCAAATTCTTTGAGAAAAAAACGGGCGTCATCGCCATTATAGAGCCTTTCTCTTCCATTCATTTTTACAATTATTGAAGTTTTTCTACTTGGTATTCCAATTCTTTTCTTTCGATCTGGATTATTAGTCTTTATCAGTTTCAAGTTTTCGCCTACCTCATTAATGAGCTTTACTATTTGTTCTTGCTTCTGGGTTCTCTTGGCTTTTCTTTGCTCAGATACTTTAAGATTATAGGCTTTATCCCTACATTTTCTCTGATCAGTGCAATATTTTGACTTTTTATTCCCTTTAATTTCCTTATCGCATACCAAACAGTAATTTTTTTCTTTTTTCACCTCTCCTTGTTCGGTGGATTCGCACCATACAATACATGGTGTGTTTGTAACAGATTTTTGTGCGTGTTTTTTTAATTTATTCCAACCATTCAAGACCTGAAATTCGGTGTATTCGTAACAGTTTTTTGTGCGTGCAATATTCGAAATTTCCAATGAAATAAGGTCTTTCAGGATATTTTTAATGTTGCGTTTTGCATACTTGTTTACCAATTTTTCAAGTAATTCCTTATAGCGTTGACGATCTATACGACTCCTTTCATCTTTTAACCACCAATTAGGATTTCGCAAATCCTTAAACTTACCTTTGTATTTTTTAGGAATTTTGTGAGTAGTTGGAAGTTGTCTCCATTCGAAAAATATTGTTTCATCTATGAATTTGAGGAACTTATCTTTTATTAATCGTACAAATTTTTCCTTATCCAATAGGTCTGAAAGGGTATGTATTTGGTAGCTTTCAACCGATCTCATTTTGGTAAACTTGGTTTCAATCCTGAGCATTTCAGACTGCAAACAGGCTTGCTCAGCCTTATCGTAAAATTTATAGGTAGTATTAGTTCTTTTATAGCTATATCCGTATCCAGTTTTACCATTTATTTCCATATCGGAACGCTCAGCACCACGACAGTACAAAATACTGTCCAAGAATGTCTTGGTGTCTATTTTGCACAAACTTGTATCGAGGTTTAAACCTATTTCAAAACCCCGTAAAATTGCCGTTTCGGGATTTACTCCAAACTCGGATAACTGGTTTACCGCCTTTTGAAAATCATCGTAAGTAAAGCGGTCTCCATTGTGTTCTCCTTTATTGTAAAACTTATGTATTGATCCTTTTATTTTTACTTTCCCTTTTGGCTCAATAATAAACCGCAACCCGTTGTAAATAGATACTTTACTACCTTTAATCTCTCTTGTATCCTCATTGATAGTATAATCAAAACTAAGCTTTGGATTAAATTTCCAAAGGTTAGAATCGAAGTCAATAAGTTCTATGATTATCCCGTCTATCAATGGTAATGGAGGTAATAAAATGTAGAGAGTTAATTGTTTTAAAAAAATGGTGTGTGCGTAACAAAAAACCGTGCGTGTGCCTTACTCGGAATGAGATTTTTTTTGTAAAAAACAGGCGTTTCAAATTTGGTGTGTCTGTAACAGTTTTTCTGCGTGCAAAACTTCTGCAACGCCTAAATTTATTGCTACACAAACGAGTTTAAGTTAACGGTTTTACAGGACGCAATGCAGCATCTAATTCAGTACGCTTAAATCGATTTGTATTGCCAATTTTATAAGCTGTGATAATGCCTTTGCCAATCCAGTTATGAAGTGTTTTTCGACATACTTTTAAATAACTTAAAGCTTCTGCTGTGTTTAAATACGGACTTTCAATTTGTGCTTTCATTCGAATAGTGTTTTACGTATATTTGTGCAATTCAGTGTAAATAATTATTTTTAGATGTACAAATATATGTGTTTTGGTATATTATTTACATGTTTTTGGTATGTTTTTCACACTTTTACACAGCGCAAACATGGATTCCACTGTAATTGAACGAGTTAAAGAGATTAGAAAAAATAATAAAGTTTCTCAAAAAGAATTTGCTTTAGCCTTAGGAGTGTCAGCTCCATACATTGCAGGGCTTGAAATGGGTAGAAATAGTGTAAATCAAAAATTCTTAAATGCACTTAAAGAAAAATATAATATCTCAGCAGATTGGTTATTATTTGGAGAGAAAGCAGCAATTAATCTAGAAGACAGCCTTAAAATGGCACTTATTTTAGATACAGCAGACAGGGAAACATTAATAGCCTCTTGGACTATATATGAATTATTAAGAAATAGTTCTTATCCAGATCAAAGAAAAGCTGCACAGGCTATTAAAGATGCAAATTTCGAAGACCAACATAAGACAGCTTGGAATCTCGGCGAGCAAAAAAGTGAATTATATAGAATAATATTAAAACACCTTCATTTGGAAAATAAACCAATATCTGAACTAACTGGTACAATTCAAGCCTACTTAGAAATTAGTATTAAAATGCATAATTATATTTCAGAAATGATTGATAGTAATCATGAACACTTTCATGGACATGGATCATTTTCTTATAGATAACTAAATCTTATTTTGCAATATCAAGCACATTTTCAGATTGCCATGCTTTAAGTACAATATCTGCATGCTCCTTGTTGTCCAACTTGATATATTTATAGAAACTCTTTTCTGTACGATGTCCAGTAATCTTCATAATTGTTGCCGCAGGAATCCCTTTCTGGTAACTATTGGTTGCAAATGATCTTCGTGCAGTATGTGAGCTAACTAACTCGTACTTTTTATAGGATTTATTTACTAATACACCATCAATGTATGATTTTCGCCAAACAACATTATTTATTTTAGCCAACTTACACACCTCTTTTAACTGTTTATTTATCTTAGTATTGGCCTTTAAACTATAATTATATTTTTCTAGAATCTGGACAACCTGAGATAATAGGGGAATTGTAACACGCTCCCCAGTTTTAGCCTGCATGGTATTAATATAGTTCCCAGTAATACACCCCCTATTCAAGTTAATTACATCTTGATATCTTAAGCCTGTATAGCAGCCAATCATAAACACATCTCTAGACCGTTCTAGATGTGGTTTATCGGATAAATCAAGCAAAAGAATAGTTCTCACTTCTTGATCTGTTAAATATATATTCTCAGCATCAACTGCGATTCGCTTAAAATGCTTACTTCGAAATCCTATATTATCAGTAAGTTTTTGGCTTATTGCTTCATTCATTAAGGTTTTTAGTGCCTGAATATATTTACCAAGTGTATTAGGGCTATATTTATACTCTCCTTTTAAGTATTCCAAAAAATCATAGTAAAAGGCAACATCAATATTTTCAAAGTCTAGAGATTCATTTCTATACTTTTGAAAACCGTTTAAATGCTCATGAAGCAATCTAAATTTACTAATTGTTGATTTTGCCAGAGGTTTACCAGTTTTAGGATTAATTTTTTTGATTTGTAAATCAGAGAATGATTTTGCAAAACTTAACAGATTAATTTTAGACGCCTTCTCATCCGTTAAAGCCCTTTGAATAAGTTCTCTTACATCATCCTTTGTTTTAGGCTTTTTATCCAAGTAGAAAAGTTGAAAACGCTCCTTGCAATCTAATAAATAGCGGTTTATATCAACTTTATTTGTAATACTAGTTATGTTTTTAATTTGCTGAGTGTGTTTATTCCAATATTCTTTTTTCAGCCTTATACCTGTACTGCACTGAACTTCTGTATTTAAATGCCTAATTCTTGCAACAATAAAACCTCTTCTTATTTGAAAATTCAAGTTCATTACTAGTGTTTTATATATGTATAAAATATGTACCCTTTTTTGTCCCCCAATGTGAGAGTGTCCCCTATTTTGCACCCTTAACACTATACAAACATACATCTTTTTACACACTTTTTCACATTTTGCACATACATTTAAATATTGGCAAAAACAAAAAAAAGCCCCAGATAGCTCTACAACTTCCTAAGGCTTAATACATTAAAGGCTGTCTATTTTATTTAACTCGACAATTTCAAAGTAGCCCCACCAGGACTCGAACCTGGATCTATTGTTTAGGAAACAACTATTCTATCCCTTGAACTATGGGGCCAATTGAATCATGCAAATGTATTTAAACAAGATCGAAGATCAAAACCGAGTTTAAAAAAAGTTTATCATTCATCACCATTAAACAGTTCTTCAATTACAGAAAGCGACTTAAGCGATGAAAACCCCTGGCTTTGCAGAGCATAAAAGTTGAGCAAGCTTCTCAAAATAGTTCCAATTTGTTTTTTATTGATTTTTAAGGTGTTTAACTGATCAATAGAAGTATTGAATAAGCGTGAGAGGATCTGACTCTCTAACTTTCCCAAGCAATGTGCATGAGCATTTTCTTCTCTAACGAAACGACCATTGTCCATATCGAAATTGCTATTGATTTGCGACCAGTTCGTTTGTGGGTAGAAACCTAAAAATCGAGTTAATTTGCTTAAGAAATAAAGATGAAACAAGTCTAAAGGCTCATCTGTTAAATCGAGGTAGCGAATGCTGTTATAAAGGAAAACAAAGAGGTCTTTATTTGCTTCTTCTTCTCGTAACACCTTCGAAAGAACTTCTGTTAAGAAAAGTGCCAGGGTGCTTTTGTGAACATCAAAAATCAGACTGTTTAAAGTTTCCGAAAGCCTCACCTCTTTAAGTGATTGAATATTTTTCCCTTCACGATGATAAACCTCCATGTCAAGAAGAAAAAAAGGACGAAAAAGATTGCTCTTGCTTTTAGACTTCCTGGAATGCCCACCTTTTACTATATAGCTCTGGCGACCAAATTTTTCGGTATATATATGTACTATCAGACTGGTTTCTCCGTACTGAACACGATTTAATACAATGCCTTTTGTCTGGTGTAGCATTTCTTCTGGTTCGTTTTAAGGTATAATACCGATTTGTCTCTGGAATGTTGCTTTGCAAGTTAGTTAATAAACAACAGCTTAATCACTTTTGACTTTGACCCATCGGAATTTGAACAAAAAATTAGGTAAACACCGGTATGAACTCTCGATCCGCTAAAATTTCGCCCATCCCAAATAAACTGACCACCTTCCGATTTACCTTCCCACACCAAGGCTCCGCTTACATTGGTAATTTTAACAGTCGAATTATCCATTAGGCCACTAACGATTATATCGCCACGATAAGTCTCTCGAACTGGATTTGGATAAACATACAAATCGTTGTAATTCTCTGTTCCCTCGGTAACCTTTCCCCTATATGAAACCATTCCCTTATTGGTAAGAAAGAAAACCTCTCCGGTGCCGGGATTTGCCGATATTTGTTGAACATTATTCGATGGGAGCGGACTGTTTTCCATTGTAAAATGTGCAAGCTGTTCATCACCATTTTCTGATACCAGAAAAGCACCCGAATCTTCCGTCCCTAACCACTTCTGATTAGCACCATTTATTTCTATACACTGCACTTTCTCCGTTGAGAGCAAAAACTGCGTAGATCCCTCAATACTTATTATTGGTCGATAGGCAAAAAAATTACCATCTCTAAAAATGTTTCCCGGATCTGAATAAACTGCTATTCCACTTGATGTTCCAACCCATACACTTCCTTTTTGATCTTCCTTAATGTCATAAACCCGGGAACTAATGCTTGAATTATTTTCATCTCGAAGGGTAAAATTACCGTGCACATCATCATCATCATTCGCAAGCGTACCATTCTCGTTAAATGCAAATAAGGTACTGCCGACTCCTCTTAACACCCATTTGTCGCCATTTTGCAGTGCTATTATTTTTCGTGAATCAGATCGATTATCCAAGCTACCATACGACAAGGAAACCCATTCATTTTCATAGGTCAAGGCCTTAACTGCATTATTCGAATTTGCCTCTACAATCCAGAGAGTTCCATCTTCATCTGAATCCATAGAGTTGATCCCCTCATTTCCCAATGGAGAATTCCCGGAATGATAATAGTTAGTGAATTCCTCCTCCTGAAATTCGAACAATCCATCCCTCCAACAGGCAGCATAAATTCTAGATTCATTTCGTTTGTTAGAGCGTATCGAGATAATATCTTTTTTCCCTGCCAACTCCGAAACATTCGATTCTGTAAAATTCTTCCATTCTAAATCATTGTACAAATAAAGTTCGGCAGGCAAATTCTTGTTAATGCTTCCAGAACTTGCCCAGCTTTGTTTTCCAACCGAACAGACGGTTGTAATATCAGATCGCAAAGGCCCATCGGGCTTGATTTGAACAAACTCCCCACCTTGCTTTTCCAAAAGTGAATGCTCATTGTCTGCAATAAACGTTCTGTCATCGATTTGTAAAATGCTTCTGAAAGAATTGGATTGAACTCCAGAAATAATTGAAATTTGATCCCCTGATGTATTAAATTCTTTTATGCTGCTATTTAAAACAACATATAAGGAACTCTTGTGAGGCGATATGGAAAAAATACTTTCCGATTCCACGAGAAATTCACGCCAAACTTGTTGACTGAGCTTATAGATTTCATTTCCGATTTCTGATGTACGTCTAAGAACAAAAAGATCTTGATCCATTATACATAGCTCCTTACATGCCCTGTTGTAATTAGGAATTTCAGAAACCAATACCCAATTATTAAAATCAGCTAAATTTGTCGAGTTTAAATCGGCTCTAAAAAGTCCATTTTCTGTTGCAGCCCACAAATAAGATGAATTGCTTATCACATCATTTACTTGTATTTGTTTGCCATTTAAACCTATCAGATAAGTATCTGCAATTTCTTGCCGACTTAAATGAAGAACAACAATTCCAAAATTGGTAGACAAATAAGCAAGATCCTCACTAATATATATCGAATTGATTTGCTTATCCGAAAAGCCTGCAAAATTTTTAATTTCCGAGATATTAAGCACATCCTCATTAGACAAGAGATCAACATTTCCGTTTTTATAAGCCAAAATAAGTAATTCATGATCAGAAGACCAGCCTACAGCGGTAATTTCATTATCAGACAAAGTATTGGTTTTGCCATATGTCCTTATTTCACCATCCAACAATGAATAAGAAAATAATCCTGATTCAGTTAAGCAATAAACATGATTCGATGATGCTACCAGTTGCCATGCTTTTCGGTAGGGTAAATGCTCACTCCAACCCACAAAGTTCTGTGCGAACGATGACATAAAGTAAGAAATCAGAAAAACCAATATAGCAACCTGTCTCATGGCAACTTCTTATGCATTATACTCCAATAGAAACTGAACCAGTTTTTGAACAGCCAATCCTCTATGACTAATCCTGTTTTTTTCACTCACCTCCATTTCTGCAAATGACACAGAATATCCTTCTGGTTCAAAAATAGGGTCATATCCAAATCCATCTTTTCCCCTTTGCGAATCAAGAATATTGCCATTCACTATCCCTTCAAATTGATACTCATTATCATTTAAAAATAAGGAAATAACTGTCCTGAACCTTGCTGATCTATCCTTTTCCCCTTCGAGCTTTTCAAGCGCCTTTTTCATATTCGCTGTGGCATCTTTATCCTCCCCGGCATAGCGTGCTGAATAAACTCCAGGTTCCCCATTTAAGGATTTAATTTCCAAGCCAGTGTCATCTGCAAAGCAGTTTACATTGTACTTTTTGTATATGTATTCAGCTTTCTGTGTCGCATTCTCTTCCAGAGTTTCGTAGTCTTCGGGAATTTCTTCATTACAATTAATGTCTGCTAAACTTAGTAATTCGACTTTTTCGCCAAGCAGTAGCTGTAACTCCTTCATTTTATTTTGGTTATTGGTAGCAAAAACTAATTTCATCTGTTTATATTTTTTTTCCATTTACCAGATGGAAGCTGCAAGATCACAAATTATCATTGTCGTGGGTGTTTAATGATTATTTTAATCATGCTCGGTTCATATGTATATTTACAATTATTTCAAACAAAAAACAACGGCTAAAAAACCGTTGTTCAAATATAGAGATTAATAAAATATGCCTTAATAAAAACTTCCGTATTTAGACAAATCCGTTCTTGGATTGACACACATTACCGGAATGTGAGCTGAATTGGCAATTACAAACTGTTCATGTGCTCCAAGCATGTAATCCTGGAATGAGATATTTTTGGTAGTCATGATCAGGATGATATCTGCATCAATCCTCTTGGCAAAATCAACAGTTTCCATTGCAAAATCATTACCTCCATCGGCGGTATCAATTTCATAATCAATTCCTCTGTTTTCAAGGTATTTTTTTGCAAAAACCAGATTGGCTTTTGTTCTTTGAAGCATCTGTCCTTCGGGCATCTTTGGAGTAATAATGCGCATTTTTGCTCTAAAGAACTTACCTAAAAACTCTGCCCAGCTTAATTTCTCCTTATTTTCCTTTTTAAAATCGACAGGAAGAACAACAGAGGAATATTTCTTTTGTACTGGTGGAGCTTGCACCACAATAAATGGGACTCTTGAACCTACAATTACCTTAAGTGCCCAACTACCCGTAAGTTTTTGCATACCTTTAATGCCATGTGTACCCATAAGCACCAACATGGCATTCATTTCTTTTGCAACATCATTTATTGTGGTAAAAATACTTCCATCGCGAACGATAAAATCAGGTCGAACATTCTTTTCCTTGTAGATTCCTTCAACAGCTTCAGCCATTTTATTTTTTGCTTCTTCTATTTGAGACTCTTTTTTAACAATATGAACCAAAATAACCTCGGCGTCAACATTTTCAGCAAAAATAGATGCATGATCGAATGCATATTCTGCAACATTAGAAAAATCCCAAGCTACAAGTAAAGATCTTTTTATACTTTCCATAGTTTAGTTTAAAGGGGAAACAGTGAAATATATGTATTAACATAACAGGAGTTCAATTTAGGTAATTTTTACTAAAACAACAAATTTATTCCACTAGTAAAAGTCTGCTTATTATTTTCTATTTATCAAACAATTTCAATTTGTTTTTAGCTTTTTATTAATTGATAAAACAGGAAGCATAACAAATCGAATAGTGGTTCTGTCTAAATAAAATTTAACGAAGTACCCCAGTATTATTCTTTATTACATCTGTTTAGATTTTTTCCCAGTTACCAGATGGAAGCCGCAAGATCAAAATAATCATTCGCCTGTGTGTTTAATAATGATTTTATCATGCCCGCTTCTTCATTAAAAATGGTTAAAGAATAGATTTTAAAGCGCTGCTAAGCCATAGAATTCAAATTTCTTCCCTATTTTTAGTGTCATCGCATTTCTTAGATAAATAATAAATCCACAATGGAACATCTTACTCTCTTTTTACTTGTTAGAACAATTTTCACATGCAATTTTATCGGACAAGTTGAAATTGAATTCTTGTCTCAGAACTTCATTCTTTTTGCAATGCTACTCCCAATAATTGTTGTATTTCTATTTCTTTGGTTTAGGATTGAACTTAGAAGACAAAGAAGCGAAATTGAAAGAGAGTTTTACAATAAGAATCAAGAACTAATTTTTAAAAAGGAAAAAGCAGAAAAGTTACTCTCCAACTTATTGCCAAAACAAACGGCTGAGGAACTCCAATCTAAAGGAAAGGTAAGCTCTCGAAGATATAGAATGGTAACGGTTTTGTTTTCTGACATCCACGGCTTTACTAAAATTGTGGAACAAATGAATCCTGAAGACTTAATTGATGAATTGGACAAATTCTTTGTGCATTTTGATACAGTAGTAGAAAAATACAATATCGAAAAAATTAAGACCGTAGGTGATGCTTACATGTGCGCTGGAGGTATTCCTAACAAAAACAGAACCAACCCTATCGAGGTAATTTTGGCAGCATTGGAGATCCAGCAATATATGAAAAACATGATAATCAATTCGAAAGATGGCAAGAAAGCCATTTGGGGTTTGCGAATAGGTATTCATACGGGTCCTGTAATTGCCGGTGTGGTAGGTACTAAAAAAATTAGCTATGATATTTGGGGTGATACAGTAAATACCGCAAGCAGAATGGAATCCTCAGGTGCTGTTAATCAAATCAATATATCGGGAATGACATACATGCTGGTAAAAGATTTCTTTATTTGCGAATACCGCGGCAGAATGCCTGTAAAATACAAAGGAAATATCGATATGTATTTTGTAAAAGGTTTCTTGCCCAAAATGTCAAGCGACCTAAAAGGATTAGTGTCGAATGATTATTTTCTTACTTGCTTTCAGATGCTGAGATATGATGATCTGGAAGAAACAATTCTGACCAAAATGGAAAACGAGCTTCCAAAAAATCTTTACTATCATAACTTAAAACACACCATTGATGTAATCACTGAAGTAGAAATTATCGGTCGTAAAGAAGGTATTACCGAAGCCGAAATGCTGATCATTAAAACTGCAGCACTTTTTCACGACACGGGCTTTATACTTTCTTACAAGGATCACGAAGAATTTAGTGTAAAACTAGCCAAGCACATTCTGCCTAAATACAAATACCAGGAAAACCAAATTGAAGAAGTTTGCAATCTAATTATGCATACAAAGCATCCTCCAAAGCCTGAAACTCTTTTAGAAATGATTATGTGCGATGCAGATCTGGATTACCTTGGAAGAACGGATTTTATACCGGTATCGGGTAATTTATATCGCGAGCTAAAAGAGTACGGTAAAATTAGGAGTATCGATGAGTGGAATCGCTTGCAAATAAAATTCATCGAAAATCATCAGTACTTTACAAAAACTGCTCGAAGTATGCGAAATGTAAACAAAACCAAACAGCTTGAAAAGCTTAGAGAGCTGATTTGATTAATCTTAAGTTTTCAACTCATATTTATTATAAATTGTCATTTGTATAGCTCATTTGTTTATAAATCTATGGTTTTAACACGATAAAAACGTAAATTTATTAGTGCTAAACCTCTTGATTTTTAATGAAATCACGATAAACAAACTAAACAAAAGGGAGATTAAAATGATTGCAAATTTAGAAGATGTTCTTTCCGATAGTGCAAAAGGAATGAAACGTTCTGTAATTAGAGAATTATTAAAATTAACTCAACGAGATGATATTATTTCATTTGCCGGAGGTTTACCTGCTCCTGATTCATTCCCAATTGATGATTTAAAAAAAATATCTTGTTCCATTCTTGACCACGAAGGAAGTTCAGCCCTCCAATATGGTGCAACCGAAGGTGATCGTAAACTTCGGGAAATCCTAACCAAAAGATATCAAGATCAAGGATTACAGATTACAACCGACAATCTGGTGATTCTTACCTCATCGCAACAAGGTTTGGATTTGGCTGGAAAAATATTTTTAAACCGTGGCGATAAATACATCTGTGGATTACCAAGCTATTTAGGCGGATTAAGTGCCTTTTCGAGCTATGGAGGAATCCCAATTGGAATAAAACTGGATCATCATGGGATGCGTTCCGACCTGCTTGAAGATACACTGCTTAAAATGAAAAAGGATGGTGAAATGCCCAAATTCATCTATGTGATTCCGGATTTTCAAAATCCTGCAGGAATTACAATGCCTGAATTCCGTCGTATGGAAATCATTGATATCGCCAGAAAATACAATGTCTTAATTATTGAGGACAGCCCTTATAGAGAGTTACGATTCGAAGGAAAATCCCAGAGAATGATGTACGAACTCGATAACAAAGGTCTGGTATTGAGCCTGGGAACTTTCTCTAAAATCTTTGTTCCTGGGTTCAGAATTGGCTGGATAGTTGCACATGAAGCAATAATTGATAAATTTGTAAAGGCAAAGCAGTCAACAGATTTGTGCACTGCTCCGTTTGTTCAAAAGATTGCAGCTAAGTATCTTGAAGATGGATTATTCGATAAGAATTTGAAGAAGATTATCGAAATGTATCACAGCAAAAGAGATGTGATGTTACAGGCTTTTGAGGATTATATGCCCGAAGGCGTTAGTTGGACAAAACCAGAAGGGGGATTATTTCTATTTTTGAGTTTACCTAAAGGTATGGGTGCTGAAGATCTTTTTAAGGTAGCAATTGAAAAGAATGTGGCTTTTGTTCTAGGCTCAGTTTTCCATTGCGATGGAAGTGGAAAAAATACCATGAGAATTAATTTCTCGTTTATGGATGAAGAGCAAAATCGAATTGGTGTTCAACGATTGGCCGAATCTATAAATACATTAATGAATAAACAAGTGGAAATTTAATCGTTTGTGTTCAGTATGAACCAAACACATTTTTTATAATTATAAATCCTAATTCTCACCTTACAACGAGAATAGAGGGAGTTCCCAAAAGAACTCCCTCTAATTTTTTAGATACATTCCTAGCAAAGTCCAATACTTGGAACTACAATTACTCTTGACCGATTGAAGAAGCGGGGTTACGAATCAATGCTTGACATTTACAAGAAAATTTCCCCACAACTTAACGAACCGCTGTATACGAGACCCGTACGTACAGTGGTGTGAGAGGTTCTCCGCTAGGCTAATGGCCTAGCGGCTGCCTACTCCATTGACATTCGTTAAATTCTTTCTTAGTGGTCTTATTTTTAGCAAAAATAACCAATAATTCATTTGTTTTAAATTCATTAGTACTTGTAGTGTTATCTTTTAGTACTGTATCTCTATTGATAAATATTCTGAGATACATTATTTATAATACGCTTTTTATACGCATCAAATTCAGCTTTTGAATGAACTACAGTAGAAGAAAATTTCAATTGTGAGCCTTCATTTGTAAATGAAGAAAAAATAGAAATCCCAATTACTTTTCCTCTTTGATGAACAAAAGCAACACCATCGTAAAAATACCACCAAGCATTAGAGTAATTGATCTTGTCTTTGGCATCTGGATCTCCATAATATTCTTTTATTAAGTTATAGTCTGATTCATACCTGATACCATTTTGATTAGCTCCGTTAAAGTTTAAATCTATTACCTGCTGTAATATGTCATTATCATCAATAGTTGAATTTTTGGAAGATAAATTCAGCCAGACACCCTTATTAAGGAGCTTTATTGATAATGAATATCTATCATTATATTGGTTTTTACTGCTCCTCTCCAGCATCCACTTATCCTCAATGTTCTTTTTCACATTGCCCCAAGTATCATTAATGATACAACCTCCCCATTTTTTGCCATCGTAAATATATGGTTCTTCAATGTCCATAATTTTGGTCGCCTCGGTGCTACCACCACTTCCAATAGCTTTTAGCGTTATATTATACTGCCCAGGTGATTCATATTGATATGTTGGATGTTCATCTTTAATCATTGGTTTTCCATCACCAAAGTTCCATTCGTACTCTGTACCATTAATAGAAAGATTGGATATAGTAATTAATTCACCTGTAATGGCAACATTTTTGTCTAGCTCAAAATTGGCTTCGGCAATAGGTAGATCTTTATTGCAAGAGAAGATTGCAAATAAGAATAATGTAAAAAAAATGCTTATATATTTCATTTATAATTATTTAGTATTAATTCTGATAAAACTAGCTTTCTAATGAATGTCAACGTTCAATTGTATGTGGTCGGGCGGGATTTCGTGCAGAAATCCAGTCAGACCCGCAGGTGAGTAGCCGGAAGGTTTGACCAGTCAAACCGATACTAGCCCCGCCTGCCATATACAATTTGTGTGTGCCCTGCATGAGCAAGAGCACACTTATTTGTAAGCTCTTGAAAAAGTTTAAATATGCAAATATTTAGTCAAAAGAGCTAACAATAAGTATGTTAATTTTCCAGAGGGTGTAAGTCCCTTATGTGCCGAGGTGACTCTGGGAAGCATTAGTAAGTCGCAAGGTGGTTTACCGTGAGGTATGCACTGAAGGAAGCGAGACTACAAAATCCGGTACTGACGAACAGGAACCTGATATGAGGCTATGAGGTTGGATAAGGCAGCACATCATGTCGACGTCCTAACTCTTTTTTAGAGAAACACCAAAGTAGTAGATCAGGCAGGAATTGGAGGAAGGAAAATGCTCTTACCGGGGGATATCTCAGGAACTACGGGTTAGTTGTACTGAGAAGTCAGCAGATACCATATTAGCTATTGGTAACGAGCCATGAATAGAAACCATGGAGGTCTCACAAAATAGTGAAGGGTTGAACGTTAAGTTGTTCCAAATGTTGCAAGGAAGCTTTCTTATGATTCTAGCCTTGCATTAAGCGGAACAGGGAAAAAGTAATTAAAATGATTGAGCAAATACTAACAGGCAAGAACTTATTACGAGCCATGTACGGGGTTCAAAAGAACCACGGTTCTGCAGGTGTTGATCATATGCCTGTAACCAAACTTACAGACCTCATGTCGATTAATCGGGATGAGCTGACTGAAAAGGTTCGTACAGGAAAGTATTTGCCCCATGCGATTTTAGGTGTGGAGATTCCAAAAGGGAACGGAAAGATGCGCTTATTGGGTATTCCGACCGTAACCGATCGTTTGCTTCAGCAAGCGGTATTGCAGATCATCCCGGCAAAATTCGAGTTTGAATTCTCAGACAATAGTTTTGGATTTCGACCAAAGCGAAGTCTGCATCAGGCAGTCATGAAAGCACAGGGATATATTAACGATGGCTTTCAGCATATTGTAGATATCGACCTGCAAACTTTCTTTGATGAAGTGGATCACTGCTACCTATTGCAGTTACTTTATCGAAAGATAAAATGCAGAGAAACAATGCGCCTGATTCGTAAATGGCTTCGAGCCCCGATTTTAATTGAAGGCAAACTGGTCAAACGAAGAAAAGGAGTACCACAAGGTAGTCCACTAAGTCCTCTTTTGTCCAATATCATGTTGCATGAACTGGACAGAGAACTGGAACTCCAGAACTTACGCTTTGTACGCTATGCGGATGATTTTAGCATTTATTTTAAAACAAAATCGCAAGCCCGACAAGTTGGGAATTCGATTTACAAGTTTTTAAGAGACAAGCTAAAATTAAAAATCAACAGAGAAAAGAGTGGAATTCGCCGACCAGTTCACTTCACCCTTTTAGGGTTTGGCTTTGTACCAACCTACAAGAAAGGGGAACGAGGCAAATATCAATTGGTAGTTTCCAAAAAGAGTTGGAAAAACTTAAAGCAAAAGCTAAAAACCATCACCCGAAAAACGACTCCTATGAGTTTTGAAGAACGTATTCAAAAACTTGCTGAGGTTCAAAGAGGTTGGGTAAACAACTTCCGAATGGCTAGTATGCTGGTTAAACTTCAAGATGTTGATGGATGGATTCGTAACAGGCTCAGATATTGTATCTGGCATCATTGGAAAAAGCTTGAACGAAAAAGGAAAAACCTGATTCGTTTAGGAGTAGAACAGGGTCAAGCCTATGCATGGTCTCGTTCTCGAATGGGAGGTTGGGCAATTGCTCAAAGTCCAATACTTGGAACTACAATAACTCTTGACCGATTGAAGAAGCGAGGCTACGAATCAATGCTTGACATTTACAAGAAAATTTCCCCACAACTTAACGAACCGCTGTATACGAGACCCGTACGTACAGTGGTGTGAGAGGTTCTCCGCTAGGCTAATGGCCTAGCGGCTGCCTACTCGATGTGTGCCCTGCATGAGCAAGAGCACACTTATCTGTAAGCTCTTGAAAAAGTTTAAATATGCAAATATTTGATCAAACGAGCTAACAATAAGTATGTTAATTTTCCAGAGGGTGCAAGTCCCTTATGTGCCGAGGTGACTCTGGGAAGCATTAGTAAGTCGCAAGGTGGTTTACCGTGAGGTATGCACTGAAGGAAGCGAGACTACAAAATCCGGTACTGACGAACAGGAACCTGATATGAGGCTATGAGCTTGGATAAGGCAGCACATCATGTCGACGTCCTAACTCTTTATTAGAGAAACACCAAAGTAGTTGATCAGGCAGGAATTGGAGGAAGGAAAGAGCTCTTACTAGGGGAGATCTTGTCAACCACGAGTTGGTTATGGCAAGAAGTCAGCAGAAGCCATATTAGTTACGGGAAATGAGCCACAAATAGAAACTGTGGAGGTCTCACAAGGTAGTGAAGGGCTGAACGTTAGGTTGCCTTAAATTCAATAAGGAAGCTCTCATTTATTTGAGTCTAGGCTTATTCTAAAATCGGGCAAAGGTGTTATTGGTGTAAAGAGCGATGACACTGATACCTAACGAACCGCCGTATACGAGACCCGTACGTACGGTGGTGTGAGAGGTGTACCAGTGGGCTGTTAGCTCACTGGCCATCTACTCGATTAGGCTTTCGTGCTTTATTGTTTTAATATTTCAATCAGTTCTTTATTCACATATAAAGTTTCTCGACCGACTTTTTGAGATTTTAGCACTTCAATATTTTCTAATTCTTTTAAATATCGTGATGCTGCTTTTCTTTCCACTCCCAATTTATTAACGACAAATTCAATCTTTGAATAGGGTTGTTCAAATAGTAATTCTACAAGTTCTTTTCTATAAACTTTTGGTGCTTTCTCTTGAACTTTTAATATTGTCAAGTCAAGCTGATTTTTAATATTTGTTATTTTTGTAATCGTATTCTTTGAAGTGCTTTCTACAGCTTTGAGCATAAACATTATCCATTCTTCCCATTTTCCTATTTTATTTGTTTGATTAAGGAGTTTATAATATTCAGCTTTGTTATCAATGATATAAGAACTTAGATATAAAATAGGAACATCTATTAGGTCATTTAACATCAAATACAAGATATTCAGGATTCGACCAGTTCTGCCATTCCCATCATAAAATGGGTGAATACTTTCAAACTGAAAATGTAATATTGCTAAATTAATCAATGGAGATAAGTCGTCTTGCTGATTGTAATGATTAATAAAATTTGTTAGAAGCTCTAAAATCTCATCTTTATCTTGAGGTGGTGTATATACAACTTCTCCTGTTGAGTCATTTTTTAATACAGTTCCAGGTGTACTTCTAATCCCTGCTGTGTTATCAACTAATTCTTGCTGAATGCTCACAATATCATTGACTTTTAAGAATCCTTGTTTTTGTGCAAGGTCAAATCCATGAAATATTGCTTTTCTGTAATTAACAACTTCCTTTGTCTCTGCAGATACTGTAGTTTTATTTACAGTTAACGCTTTATATAAATCATCTTGAGTTGTTATAATATTCTCAATCTCGGAACTGTCTTTAGCTTCTTGTAATACTATTGCATTAATTAACATTGCTTGATTGGGTATTGTTTTTGCAATCCCTTTTAGTTCTGCCAAGGCAGCAGTTGCCTTGTTTGTTTGTCTAAGTATCTCAATTGTTTCAACCTTGTCTCTTAGAGGTGGAAGCTTTTCCAGTTTAATATATGGTGCATTCTGTCCCATGTTCTTTTTATTTGTCCCAAAAATATAAAATTAGGTACAAATAACAATATTGTGCGACTTTTTGTACCGCATGAAGCCTAACGGTTTGGCTAAAATTTGAGGGCGATATACAACCACCACCTTATCAAAGCCGTTACCGTTTAAAATTTTGTTGTATTATCAAGTTGAACGTCACCGCCCTTGAATTTTAACTTTTGTGTGTGCCCTGCATGAGCAAGAGCACACTTATTTGTAAGCTCTTGAAAAAGTTTAAATATGCAAATATTTGATCAAACGAGCTAACAATAAGTATGTTAATTTTCCAGAGGGTGTAAGTCCCTTATGTGCCGAGGTGACTCTGGGAAGCATTAGTAAGTCGCAAGGTGGTTTACCGTGAGGTATGCACTGAAGGAAGCGAGACTACAAAATCCGGTACTGACGAACAGGAACCTGATATGAGGATATGAGCTTGGATAAGGCAGCACATCATGTCGACGTCCTAACTCTTTTTTAGAGAAACACCAAAGTAGTAGATCAGGCAGGAATTGGAGGAAGGAAAATGCTCTTACCAGGGGAGATCTTGTCAACCACGAGTTGGTTATGACAAGAAGTCAGCAGAAGCCATAGTAGTTACGGGAAATGAGCCACAAATAGAAACTGTGGAGGTCTCACAAAGTAGCGAAGGGCTGAACCTTAGGTTGTCTTAAATTCAATAAGGAAGCTCTCATTTATTTGAGTCTAGCCTTATTCTAAAATCGGGCAAAGGTGTTGTTGGTGTAAAGAGCGATGACACTGATACCTAACGAACCGCCGTATACGAGACCCGTACGTACGGTGGTGTGAGAGGTGTACCAGTGGGCTGTTAGCTCACTGGCCATCTACTCGATTGTGCTCTGTTATTTTCCAACTTGCTTTTTCGTTATACCATATAAAATCAAGTCGTGATACTCTGTTTTCTTTAAAACATGTTCTTTCAATTCGCCTTCTTTTGTCATTCCGCTGTTTTGCATAACCTTTCCAGAGGCTGGATTTTTCGCTAAATGAGATGATGTAAGTTTATTTAGTCCGAGGTTGTCAAATCCGAAGTCAATTATCTTTTTGGTTGCCTCGGTAGCTATACCTTTTCGCCAAAACGGTTCCGCAATCCAATATCCGATTTCAGCGCGATTAAATCTTTTCTCTACAGTCAATCCAATTCCGCCAATAAATTCGTTATTTTCTTTTAATCGAATTGCGAAAATGTAATTGGTTCCAGATTTTAATCCCTGATTAGCAAGATTTATCCAGTAAATAGCATCCTGTTCGGAATAAGGATGTGGAAGATTGAGCGTATAGTCCGATATATTTTTATTGGAAGCATATTTTACTATGTCCTCGATATCATCGGCTTTCAATTCGGTTAGCATTAGTCTTTCCGTCTCAATCTTTGGTAATTTATTCATCTAATCCAAATGTTTGTTTTAATAGAGCACAACGCTGAGTATAAGAATAGTAGCCGAGTTTGAAACACATCACCATCCAAATACTACGAGCCGAAGCTTTTGTTTTGGTTACTAATTTAAGTTTTATTGTTAGCCGAAGCAAAAGCTTTGGCGGTGTTAATTAATAGCTCAGACCTTCGCAAACCACTGTCACGGCTATTATTTTTATACAAAATGTGTGTGCCCTGCATGAGCAAGAGCACACTTATCTGTAAGCTCTTGAAAAAGTTTAAATATGCAAATATTTGATCAAACGAGCTAACAATAAGTATGTTAATTTTCCAGAGGGTGCAAGTCCCTTATGTGCCGAGGTGACTCTGGGAAGCATTAGTAAGTCGCAAGGTGGTTTACCGTGAGGTATGCACTGAAGGAAGCGAGACTACAAAATCCGGTACTGACGAACAGGAACCTGATATGAGGCTATGAGGTTGGATAAGGCAGCACATCATGTCGACGTCCTAACTCTTTTTTAGAGAAACACCAAAGTAGTAGATCAGGCAGGAATTGGAGGAAGGAAAATGCTCTTACCAGGGGAGATCTTGTCAACCACGAGTTGGTTATGACAAGAAGTCAGCAGAAGCCATAGTAGTTACGGGAAATGAGCCACAAATAGAAACTGTGGAGGTCTCACAAAGTAGCGAAGGGCTGAACGTTAGGTTGTCTTAAATTCAATAAGGAAGCTCTCATTTATTTGAGTCTAGCCTTATTCTAAAATCGGGCAAAGGTGTTGTTGGTGTAAAGAGCGATGACACTGATACCTAACGAACCGCCGTATACGAGACCCGTACGTACGGTGGTGTGAGAGGTGTACCAGTGGGCTGTTAGCTCACTGGCCATCTACTCGATTAACAAACGTTATTTTAAAATTTTCCACTTTTTATCAATTAGCATTTTCCTATTTCAAGTATAAGAATTAGGTGAATCTAGCAAATTGCGATTACATTTTACATTAGAGATATTTATATTAAAAACAATCTAAGTAATGGTAAAGCACTATATATAATTAATTTAACACACTATATGTTTACAAGACTTTTTCAAGTTCCTCTATTGTTTTAACCGGAGGTAAACCTTCCGAATAACGATAAACATTTTCTAGTAACTGCTTAAACATTAGACTTTCTGCGGTATATTCTGTAAGTAATTGATTGACCTTTTCACCCCAAGCAAATGCAACATTTACTAAAGTGAAATCTCCTTCATCTTTAAAACTCCTGAAGTTATTAACGAATCTTGGCTGCATCCATATTTCAAAATGATGTGTCTGAACAACTTCACTATGCCCATTTGGATATTCTTCTATAGTCTCTAAATGTACATCTTCCTTAACATTTTCTTTAGAATATGAAGGACCGTAGATTTTGCTTGCGTACCATAAAAAAGTGTTATGAAAACGAGGGAAGTAATTTTTGTCGACAAGTTCAAATTCTCCATAGAAAACCTTTCTAATTGTTGACCACATTTCTTTATTTAGATAAGATCCCTCAATACCAAAACCAAAATCTAATCCAACTCCAGAAGGATTAAATTCCTTATTTCTTAGCCTCTCCTTACGTTTCATTTTAAATTCATGCTCAGCCATGATTGCCTTATCTTTTGCTATTTTATAAGATGTTATATAGGAATCATGATTTTCTATTGCCTCCGTTGTTTTTTTTACGAATAATGTTGCACGACTTCTTGATTTGTGAATAGAGACAATAAAATGAGCTTCTGAGGTTTTCGCATCATGTAAAATAAGTTTCTCTACATTGGGAAAGCTTACCAAGGGTATAAAACCATAATTTCCATTTGGGGATACACCTAGTGCAGGTTTTATTATTTTATAACTTAAAGAAATATCACTTTGAGACCGCCTAGCTGAATTGTTTCTTTCTAATTTATAATTTGCATGAATTTCTTTATCGAACAACACATTGTCTATTTTTGATGAATCAATATAAATACTGATTCCGTTTTGTCCAGGTTTTATTAGAGGATCGAATACATCTTCATTAACTTTACTTAAACTTCCTAGTACCAGAGATCCATTTCTTGCAATGCTTTCTTGTAACCTAATTTTACAGACAAATCTAACTAAACCTTCCACTTGGGCTGCATCACCTACTTTTTCGTATTCACCGTGTAAGCCAATATTTTTTATTTCAAACTTTCCATCACTCAAATATTTTAATAATATTTTTTTAGTTCCGGTATTACCTCTAAATTTTCCGGTTCGTTTATCCTTTTGAATGGTTTTTAGGTCAAGGGAATGATAACCATCGATAAGTTTTTGATTAATACGACCATGATATACTATTGTAGATGGCTCTCCCTTGCCTTTTTTGTTGTCATATTGAGTAATTCTTAAGAAAACCGATACCCATTCAGTTACCTTAGCAGGTTTTTTATATATTGGAGAATATCCCTGATAAAGTTCAATTTTTGTTAGTTTTCTCTGCGATTGAGTTCGCACTATTCCAGAATACACGCCCGAAATTTCTTCGTTAACCTGCGCATGGGTATACAAGGAAAAAGAAGTTAAAGTCACCAAAAGTATAAATGCATTTAACAACTTGAAATTTGACTTTTGTATTGTTTTCATTTTAGGTATAAATTTAACTGATGTCACATTTTTAAGGTTAATCCAAGGTTCTTACAAACCACTATTTTGTATTTCACTTAATTCAAATCATCTGCATTTTTGGTTTATGTTTGTTAACGGTAAATTGTATGGTGTCGTAGGGCATTTCAAGGCACTTCCCTGTCAAGTTGCTAAGTAGCCGAAGCGCAGGTTTGACACCTGCGAATGTGACACGCCGTCGAAGCTGCGCTTCGGCGGTGCTGATATGAGAGCAAAACTTCAAATACTCACTATCTGCCCTATGCACTATACAAAATGTGTGTGCCCTGCATGAGCAAGAGCACACTTATTTGTAAGCTCTTGAAAAAGTTTAAATATGCAAATATTTAGTCAAAAGAGCTAACAATAAGTATGTTAATTTTCCAGAGGGTGTAAGTCCCTTATGTGCCGAGGTGACTCTGGGAAGCATTAGTAAGTCGCAAGGTGGTTTACCGTGAGGTATGCACTGAAGGAAGCGAGACTACAAAATCCGGTACTGACGAACAGGAACCTGATATGAGGCTATGAGGTTGGATAAGGCAGCACATCATGTCGACGTCCTAACTCTTTTTTAGAGAAACACCAAAGTAGTAGATCAGGCAGGAATTGGAGGAAGGAAAATGCTCTTACCAGGGGAGATCTTGTCAACCACGAGTTGGTTATGACAAGAAGTCAGCAGAAGCCATAGTAGTTACGGGAAATGAGCCACAAATAGAAACTGTGGAGGTCTCACAAAGTAGCGAAGGGCTGAACGTTAGGTTGTCTTAAATTCAATAAGGAAGCTCTCATTTATTTGAGTCTAGCCTTATTCTAAAATCGGGCAAAGGTGTTGTTGGTGTAAAGAGCGATGACACTGATACCTAACGAACCGCCGTATACGAGACCCGTACGTACGGTGGTGTGAGAGGTGTATCAGTGGGCTGTTAGCTCACTGGCCATCTACTCGATTGTAAAACGTTTTTTATACTAATCAATTATGAGTTGTCTATTCTGTGATATTTTAATATTTTCATTGAGTTCTAAAAGTCGAATTATATTACCTGATCTATCACCATGAAATGACGATTCAATCTGAAATAGACTTTCATCACAATGTTTTTCTGCTTTCAAATTAGTCGACATAATTGTTTGAACAATTGTTACATCTTTACCATCTCTAGGTAGAGTGACATAACCTAATATATTAAGGTTTCCGAATGATTCAAAGGCTTCTACTTCTGTATCATTTTCATCTAATGTTGTTTTGTCGTAAGAATAAATGGTGTTTTTTTCAGGTGAAATTTTACAATATCCATCTTTATAGCCTTTGAAGCTAAAAACTGTATTATGTAATAAAAGTAAAGTGCAGAGTGTAAAATAATTTGATTGTTTTCTAAAATCAGAAATATCTATTTCAAAATTATTTTTTTTGATTATATCTATAGTTTCCTCTAGAAGTTCAGTCTGTGAATAAGCTTCTTTTGCATTAATAAAGCTCATAACAAAAGCAATTGCTTCAATTGTAAGATTCGAAATTTTCCCCTTTAAAAGTATAGAATATCCATTCTTGTTATCCTTAAAACCTTTTCCAACTCTTGACTTTAGTCGTTCCTTACTAGTCTTAAAACTTTCTTTCAATTTTAATTCATCTGATTTTTCAATTTGATAAATCATCAGTTTTTTTATCCAAGTCGGAAATGGGTTAGCTAGATTGAGTTTTTTATTATTTGAGGTGAATTCTAAGAAATATTTAATACTCAAATACATACCTTCCAATGATTGATTAGTTAGCCCTCTATCTCTAATATCATTATGGGCCACAAAATCAGATATTTCTCGAAAGACCTTAAAACCATTAGAATAAGCTCTCAATTTCATGAATAAATTGTCAACATCATTTTCGTCAAAATTCCCTTCTTGAATTTTATTGATAAGTTTTTGTGTCTTTTGTCTTTCTATTTGTTTCATTTCACTCTTTATTTTTAATGAAAGACTTATTTATAAATGTTTTACAACGTTGAGTGTATGATTTCGTAAGGGATTTCGGGCTTCAAACCTATCAAGTTACTACCCAAATGTGATGTGGATGATGCCGCTCGATAACCTCTGAAACCCTTATGAATTATACACATTGTGTGTGCCCTGCATGAGCAAGAGCACACTTATTTGTAAGCTCTTGAAAAAGTTTAAATATGCAAATATTTGATCAAACGAGCTAACAATAAGTATGTTAATTTTCCAGAGGGTGCAAGTCCCTTATGTGCCGAGGTGACTCTCGGAAGCATTAGTAAGTCGCAAGGTGGTTTACCGTGAGGTATGCACTGAAGGAAGCGAGACTACAAAATCCGGTACTGACGAACAGGAACCTGATATGAGGCTATGAGGTTGGATAAGGCAGCACATCATGTCGACGTCCTAACTCTTTTTTAGAGAAACACCAAAGTAGTAGATCAGGCAGGAATTGGAGGAAGGAAAATGCTCTTACCAGGGGAGATCTTGTCAACCACGAGTTGGTTATGGCAAGAAGTCAGCAGAAGCCATAGTAGTTACGGGAAATGAGCCACAAATAGAAACTGTGGAGGTCTCACAAAGTAGCGAAGGGCTGAACGTTAGGTTGTCTTAAATTCAATAAGGAAGCTCTCATTTATTTGAGTCTAGCCTTATTCTAAAATCGGGCAAAGGTGTTGTTGGTGTAAAGAGCGATGACACTGATACCTAACGAACCGCCGTATACGAGACCCGTACGTACGGTGGTGTGAGAGGTGTACCAGTGGGCTGTTAGCTCACTGGCCATCTACTCGATTGGCGTGTCGTTATTTTTATCATCTATTTATTTTTTCTTTTATAATCATCTAACCAACTTTGAAATCCCATTGCTTCAGCACTATCACCTTTAGCTATTTGCTTTATTATGCCTAAGGCTTTTTTTTCTATTTTTGAATCAATTGGAATCCTTTCTAATATGTGAACAGCAGCCCATACATTAGTTTTATTCTCAATTATGTCAAGCAGTTTAATAAAATCGCTTATAGTTTCGGTCGTGTCTTCATATCCTATTTTCTCAGCAATTTCATACATCCTATCAACTGATTTATTATGTCTTTTTACAGATTTTTTATCAGCATAATCAGTTCTTGCACAATTAGCTGTTAACTCCTTATATTCCTCTATCAGGTTTCTCATTTAATGTTTAGCAAAATTGTTACATTCCTTTTAATGTCTCTACAAATGTCCCGTAGTATCCAATAAAAACCAACTCATCTTTGTTTGATTTGATTCCTAGTCCAAACATATTATCTTCTTGGTCATATATGATTTTATATCCATTACCATCTTCAGTTTCTTCAAGTACAGTCCAGAGTCTAATCTCTCTATTATCATTGAACGAATCTAAATATGTCTGTTTAACGGGCTCTATTAAACATCTATCAAGTTCTACTCCATGAGCATTTGATAAATCAGGATTATCTTTTAATTCTTCTTTAATTATATTTTTAACATCTTCTATGTTCATGTCCTTTTTCTAATGCACGCCAACTATTAATTTGTGCACTGGTGCACTTATTTTTCTTATCTCAGAGTAAAAAGGTGCACAATACACGCCATATTGGTATGTATTGTGCACTTATTTTTGATTCACGATTCCAAATCTAAGAATTATAATCAATATTATCACGATTCAACAGGCAACAATTCGCATTGGGTTTGTTAAACACGGATCAATGCCATTTTGATGCATCAAAATAAACATATCATACCTTTAGGTCTGGATGATTTGCAACAGTATGGCAATTGAAAACAGAACAAAAAAGCATTGTCGGAGAAAATGACTGTAGAAATTCTCTAGGCACACATTGTTCAAAAGACAACGCCCTATGAAATTCTCTACGAGCATTGTTCAAAAGACAATGCCCTATGAAATTCTCTAGGAGCATTGTTCAAAAGACAAGGCTCTATGAAATTCCCTAGGGGCATTGTTCAAAAGACAATGCCCTATGAAATTCCCTAGGGGCATTGTTCAAAAGACAATGCCCTATGAAATTCTCTAGGAGCGTTGTTCAAAAGACAACGCCCTATGAAATTCCCTAGGAGCATTGTTCAAAAGACAAGGCTCTATGAAATTCTCTAGGGGCATTGCTCAAAAGACAATGCCCTATGAAATTCTCTACGAGCATTGTTCAAAAGACAATGCCCTATGAAATTCCCTAGGAGCATTGTTCAAAAGGCAAGGCTCTATGAACTTCTCTAGGAGCGTTGTTCAAAAGACAACGCCCTATGAAATTCCCTAGGGGCGTTGTTCAAAAGACAATGCCCTATGAAATTCTCTAGGAGCGTTGTTCAAAAGACAACGCCCTATGAAATTCTCTAGGAGCGTTGTTCAAAAGACAATCGCCCTATGAAATTCTCTAGGAGCATTGTTCAAAAGACAATGCCCTATGAAATTCCCTAGGCGCATTGTTCAAAAGACAATGCCCTATGAAATTCCCTAGGGGCATTGTTCAAAAGACAATGCCTTATGAAATTCCCTAGGGCCATTGTTCAAAAGACAAGGCTCTATGAAATTCTCTAGGGGCATTGTTCAAAAGACAATGCCCTATGAAATTCTCTAGGGGCGTTGTTCAAAAGACAATGCCCTATGAAATTCCCTAGGAGCGTTGTTCAAAAGACAATGCCCTATGAAATTCCCTAGGGGCGTTGTTCAAAAGACAATGCCCTATGAAATTCTCTAGGCGCATTGTTCAAAAGACAATGCCTTATGAAATTCCCTAGGGCCATTGTTCGAAAGGAAAAAGGGCTTTTAAAACTTTTAGGGCTTTGACTTTTGAGAAAAACGGTTTTTGAACTTAAAAAAGCGGATTGTCACTTAAACAATGTCTGTATGAATTTTAAAATGGCCATTGTCACTTGAACAATGGCCATTTTGAATTTAATTTTGGCATTGTCAGTCGATCAAAGTGCGTTTTTAAATTCAAAAGGTCTTTTTCCTTTCGATCAACGCTCCTAGAGAATTTTAATATGCCATTGTCAATCGATCAAGGCAGTTAATAAATTTCTTAGACAGCTTGGTTTCTAAAACAGACAAGCTTTGAGTCCTTGTTGTATTCCTTAGTGGTAAATTATTGATACCCTCAACTTAAAGTGAGAGCATCAAGAAAGGAATCATTAGCAAACAAGCTTTGTGTTCCTTGGTGGGTTTCTTCCTTATTCCTTAGTGGTAAATTATTTCTTTGTGCTTTTTAAAGCCAGAGCATCCAAAATCCTATCATATTCCTTGTTGGTATATTTCTTTGTGCTTTTAATATTGATACCCTCAACTTAGAGTGAGAGCATCAAAACAGAAATTAATCATTAGCAAAAAACCTTTGTGTCCCTTGGTGAAATCCTTCCTTATTCCTTAGTGGTAGATTATTCTTTTTGAATACAACGGGGTAAATTTTTCTTTGTGTTTGTTAAAGTGAGCACATCAAAAACAAAAAGAAACTTTTGGTTTAGAAATGGTATAATTCAGGCTCCCATTGCTTCAACTTTACTAGGTAATTCACCTATACAATAGCCATTTTTCGTAAGTCATATTAAGAGAAATTCTCTATTTCAAATATTTCGTGGCAAGCCTATATTGGCACAATTAAAACACAACAAAAATCTAACATTTAATTCTATGAAACGATTAGGCTTATTTTTATGCGTAACCTTTATGGTTTGTTTTAGCAATCTTTCTTTTGGTCAGGAAGAAAAACCTATCCTCGATTTTGGTGCCGATGTGATGAGTCGCTATGTATGGCGCGGAACACAGTTTGGAGGAACGAGTCCAAGTCTTCAACCTTCGGTAAGTTTAACTTACAAAGGATGGGAGCTAGGAGCTTGGGGAGCATACTCATTAGGAGGAAACAATGAAGGTCAGGAGTTTGATATTTATTTAGCTTACACTTTTGCTGACGATCAATTTAGTTTAAGCTTAACGGATTACTACTTTCCAACCGAAGGAGCTGACTACAACTATTTTGAATTTGATAACGATATGACTGGTCATGTATTGGAGGGAACCCTTAGTTTTAATGGAAACGATAAAATCCCATTTGGCCTGATGGTAGCTGTTAACTTTTGGGGAGCAGATGCAATCAGACTAGGTGATAATGCATCTCAGGCTGATTTTAACCAGAAAACAAGATTGCAATATTCTACCTATGCCGAATTGTCCTACAGTACTACGATGGAAAATGATGTGACTCTTGACGCATTTTTGGGAATCAACTTAACCGATCCGGCCGAGGGTAATCAAAGTTCGGGATTTGTAGGCGAAAGTGGTTACTACGGAAGCAAGGCAGGTGTGGTTAATTTAGGAATGACTTTGTCGAAGGAAGTGGCAATTAATGACAATTTCTCATTGCCGGTATCCGCTTCATTAATTACCAACCCAGTAGATGAGAAAATCTATTTTGTATTCGGATTTTCATTTTAATAAATCAAATAACAATATACTATGTTTGAATCAGGATCAACAACGTTTATGATTTTATGTACCAGCCTGGTGATGTTAATGACACCTGGATTGGCCTTTTTTTACGGAGGTTTAGCTGGTAAAAGAAATATTTTAGGTGTAATGATGCAAACCTTTGTGTCGTTAGGAATAACAACCATAATGTGGGTTGCAATAGGCTACTCTTTGTGCTTTAGTGGCGGAGAAGGAGGAATAATTGGTAATCTCGACCTGGCATTTTTAAATGGGATTGATTTCGATGCACCATTCAGTGGGGCCGACGGCAAATACCCAATGTATATCTTTATTGCGTATCAAATGATGTTTGCCATTATTACTCCTGCTCTTATAACAGGTGCATTTGTAAATCGGGTTACCTTTAAGGCTTATCTTATTTTCTTGGTGTTATGGCAATTGTTTGTATACTATCCGTTTGTGCATATGATTTGGGGCGGAGGAATACTTGCCGAATGGGGTGTTCTTGACTTTGCCGGAGGTGTGGTTGTTCATGCAACAGCAGGTTTTGCGGCTTTGGCTTCGGTATTTTATGTAGGAAAACGTCGCGATAAGGAAACACCTCCAAATAGCATTCCACTGGTAGCTATTGGTACAGGTTTGCTATGGTTTGGTTGGTATGGATTTAATGCAGGTAGCGAATTGGATGTTGATGCAATTTCGACCTTGGCATTTTTGAATACTGATGTTGCCGCTTCTTTTGCAGCAATTACATGGTTAATTATTGAATGGGCACGCGAGGGCAAACCAAAATTTGTTGGATTATTAACAGGAGCAGTTGCAGGTTTAGCAACCATAACTCCGGCAGCAGGTTTTGTACCATTATGGGCAGCTATGCTTATTGGTATTGTTGCAGGTGCACTTTGTTATGTGGCCGTGCAGTTTAAAAACAAATGGGGCTGGGATGATGCTCTTGATGTATGGGGAGTACACGGCATGGGCGGTGTATTCGGAACCATCGCATTAGGGGTGTTTGCTTCTTCGGCAATCAATAACCAATCTGGTTTATTAGAAGGAGATGCTGCATTCTTTTTAAAAGAGGTAACAGCTGTGCTTATCGGAGCTATTTACGCATTTGTATTTACATATTTAATGCTTGCAATTATCAACTATATAACTCCTGTAAAAGTCAACGAGGAAGATGAAGATCTAGGCCTGGACGCATCATTGCATGGAGAACGCGCATATGATGAAGGTGCTTTATAACTAAATCACCTTTACTATATGCTATTTACCCAGAGGGTGTTCAAAAAGTAATTTCTCTGTATTAAATTTCAGCTTGCCTAGCCCCTAAAGGGAATCTGAATGTCAATCTTCACTTAAGTCTATAAGTTGTTGAAAGCAGTGAAACCATACTTTTGGGACACCCTCTCTTTATTCGAACTTCGCATCGGATCTTAAAACCCTAAAAACCGCAGTTCTACTAAAAAAAATGTAAGGGTTTTCACTGATTTTAAGTAAAAATTTGCTCAAATTACCGTGGGAATATCGGGATATTTCGAGGAGATTTATGCCAATAGCAGTGAAATTATTTGTAAAGTCAACTTCACCTAATCTTTACTTCAAAAATTCTTAAAAATCCCCCGATATTCTTTCAGCTTATTTAAAGAAACTCCTGAATAAATCTGACTTTCTGTGGCGAATAGTTTTATCGAACTTCGGTTAAAAGCATAAACCCGTCGGCGAATTGGCTTGCGCTTACCTTCCTTGTCCCTCCATATCAAAATAGCCCGCTATTCTTTCCAAATTTTTAATGCAAATCTATCGCAAATATAACTTTCTGTGGATAGAATTTTACGTCGAACTCACGTTAATATTAAGGCAAAAACAAAGCTACAGATTACATGGTATTTTAAAAACAGCCTACTCACAATTTATCAGTACTGGCTCATATATAGGTGGAACTTACCGCCGAAATGGCCTAAGAAATGTATACAAAAAAAGATGTTTTGATTAAAAGTGTTTGTTTAGATATACATACTTTTAAATGCATTCTTAAATAAAAAAATTATGAAACAAGAAAAAACATTTTTTGCAAGTATGACACTACTTGTATTGTTAGCATTTCTACAGGCTTTTTTTAACTCAATTATGCAGAATGAGCTGATAAATCTCATGCAAACAGTAATTCTAACAATTTTTGTTCTGTATCATGGCGTATATCGATATGGATGGGGAAGATTATTAGTTATGTTTGTTATTGTATTTGCTACTGGTTGGATCTTTGAAAGTTTGAGTATTGCTACCGGCTTTCCTTTTGGTAATTACGAATACTCTGATTTATTAGGTGTTAAATTGGGAACCGTTCCATTTGCAATAATGCCAGCTTACTTTGCAATGGGTTTTATTTCATGGACAATTGCCTCCATTCTGCATTCTAAAACCGACAATACAATAAAAGGTAGTGAACTAATCACCATGCCTTTAGTAGCTTCTTTTGTAATGTCTTCTTGGGATGTGACCGGAGATCCTCAATGGTCAAGTATTGTTGGAAGATGGACTTGGTTTGATGGAGGTGAATATTTTGGTGTTCCTTTTACCAATTATCTTGGATGGTTTTTTGTAGTCTTTATTTTCTATTTTGTTTTTGCCTTAATGGATAGATATAAAACTGTACCGGTAAAATTCAAATTGCTTGAGAACAGAAAGTATTGGATTTTTGCACCTCTTATTTATCTTCATGTTTTGGTTGAGGCACTAACGAATTACATAAGCAAACCAAATTTGGAAGTAGTATCAAAAGACGGACACACTTGGTGGACGGGAGATATTTATGGCTCACTTTTGCTGGTTGGGATGTGGACAATGCTTCCAATTGCTCTTTATGCGATTTTAAGACTTAAAAAAGATTTTAAATAAAGATGGAAAAACTAACAACAGGACGAAATACGGTTTGTTTCGAAAGTGATGGTTTTAAACTTGAAGGGCACCTTTTTATTCCAGAGGATTACAAAGAAGGCGAAAAGCGTGGAGCTATTGTGGTAACAAGGCCTGCTTCCGGAGTGAAAGAACAGACAGCAGGTCTTTATGCCGAGAAATTTGCAGAAAAATCTTATATCACTCTTGCTTTCGACCCAAAAGGATACGGAGGAAGCGAAGGAGTTCCACAAATGGAAGATCCATTTTCAATAATTTCGGATAATAAAAACGCCTACAAATACCTCCAATCTTTGCAGCAAGTAGATGCCAATAAAATTATTAGTGCCGGTATTTGTATGGGAGCAGGGCATGCAGTTGCAGCTAGTTCAGACGACCAAAGAGTAAAAGCTACACTTGCTATCAGCCCTTACCTTACGTCGCAAATTGATTATCCGAAAGCATTTGGTGGAAGAATGTTGACTAAAATTATGATGGGAATTTCAGACCCCATCATTAAGCTTTTTAAAATGTTGGGAGTTTATTTTTATATTCCGATTGTGCCCCTAAAAAAATGGATGGAATTGATACCTGCAACTGAAACACAAACAGGTATGAAACAATACTACGGATATGAAAATAAACCTGGTAGCGTTCCAAGTTGGAAGAATAAGGGAAATTTCTATCATGCAAGCTATATTATGACAGGAAAATACAATCCTTTCAATTACATTAAGGGATTTATTAATAAACCATTTTTTATGGCATATGCTGATGGTGGCTATTCAACAGATAAAATTGAGCAATTTTACAATGATGTTCCTGCTGATGAGAAATTTATAATGGTATGCCCAAACTCAACGCACTTTGATTTATATTACAAACCTGAATTTGTAAAACCTATTGTAGATCAGGCATGCGAATTCTTAAATCAAAACAATTTAAATCCATAGTTCTTATTATATTTCGGTGGTGGATTAAGTATTTTCAAACCATTATAATTGGCGCAAAGATCAGCGTTTTTTATCTTGCCACGAGGGAATATCAAATCGCATCACCGAAAATAAGATTACTCAACTAACTTGGGAGATTAGGATAATCCTTGTCATTTTAAAGGATGATTTACTTTTAATCAACTTAATGAATAAATAAGCCTAATGGATAAAAAAACCATTAATCTTACCACTGTAAGTAAAATACATTCTCTTTTAAATCAAGGGGCTGTAAGGCATCCTTTGATTAGTGTGATTGATTTTTCAAAAGTGAATTTTACCGATGGAGTATTTCCAATTGATGCTAGATTTAACTTGAGTTTTTATTCACTTATAATTAAAAAGTTGGATGACGGCATTTTAAAATATGGTCGTCAAAATTATGATTCTCAAGATGGGAGCTTGTTTTTTTTAGCACCTAATCAGGTTTTTAAGTTAGGCGATGCGCATGCAGTTTATGGTTGGGGCATCGTGTTTCATCCCGATTTGATATATGGTACTTCACTAGACAAGAACATACAAACTTATTCATTTTTTAGCTATTCGAACAACGAGGCCTTGCATGTTTCCGAAGAGGAAGCAAGTCGTTTAACCCTTATTGTGCAAGGAATTGACCAAGAGTTAAACAGGGCAACAGATAAACACACCAAAAGTGTTATTATTTCAAGTTTGGAACTTTTGCTAAATCATTGTTTGCGCTATTATGACCGCCAGTTTGATACAAGGTCGCATTCAAATAGTGATACCTTGGCAAAGATTGAAACCTTTCTATTGGAAAGTTTTAATTCATCTAATTTAAAAAACGAGGGACTGCCAACAGTTACGCAATGTGCTAAATATGTAAATCTATCAACCGGATATCTTTCTGATTTGTTAAAAAAAGAAACTGGTAAAAGCACTCAAGAGCACATTCATTTTTATGCAATTGAATTTGCCAAAAAGAAGTTATTGCAAAGTGAGGATACCATAAGCGAAATCGCCTATGAACTGGGATTCAAGTATCCGCAGTATTTCTCAAAATTATTTAAGCAAAAAACGGGTATAACACCAAATAATTACAGGCAGCTAAACTAAATTTTAATCACTTCCTCTATTTAATTTAACGTGAGTTCGACGTAAAATTCTATCCACAGAAAGTTATATTTGCGATAGATTTGCATTAAAAATTTGGAAAGAATAGCGAGCTATTTTGAGGAATTTTTAATGTGAAGATGTCGTAAAGAGAACTTTCCATTATGTGTTCGCCTGCTTTCGGCATAAATTTCCTCAAATCTTATTGAAATATCCCGATATTCCTTCGAAAATTTCTACTCAAAATCAGTGCAAACTGTGAACGAATTTTACGTCGAACTCACGTTAATTTAGCTGTTAAATACAGGCAGCTGGCTTGCACAAGCGCTAGTTTCATGGCTTTACTTGTTTCTGAGCAGGTAGAGTAGTTTGTTATTCACTTAAAAAAACTACTATATTTGGCACAGGCGTAGATTGAAGTACTCAGCATACACCAAAATTATCTCATGAAGACGAGATTGGTTTTGATGAAAAAATTCTCAACCCATCAAATATAGGATGGTATGTTATATTTTTTGTGCTTGCTTTCAAAATGCTTATCAACCCTTAAGTTTTAATCAAATAACAGAAGTTTACTTTTGGATTATTCCTATTTAAATGAAGAAGATGAGGCAAATTAGTTGGTTTTTATTTGTGATGTTACTATATGTTTTAGTAGCATGTAGTAGCGATGGGGATAATCCTGCTGCAGGTGCCGAACAGGAAGAGCAAATGGATTGGTTGCTAAATGCAAATAAGGCAACACAAGTTTTTATTACTAGCTATTGGAACAGCCAAGGCAGGTATTTCAATAAAAATAATCAGGGAAATTCTGAATTTCACTACTGGCCTCAAGCACACTCATTAGATGTTTTATTGGATGCCTATGAAAGAACCAATAGCGAGCTTTATCTCAGCTATATCAACAATTGGTTCGAAGGAGTAAAAGCCAAGAATGCCAATACTTGGATCAATGATTACTATGACGATATGGAGTGGAATGCTCTGGCCATGTTAAGAGCCTATGAAATAACCGGTAATCAAAAATTTAAAGAGGCTGTGGATATCCTATGGGAGGATATTAAAACAGGTTGGAATAATTATGCAGGTGGAGGATTAATGTGGGTGAAAACTAAGCCTAATGGTAAAAATGCCATATCCAATAGTCCGGCTTCCATTTTAGCATCTCGCTTGTATCAACTCGATAAAGATCAGGATGACCTGGAATGGGCTTTAAAAACCTACAATTGGGTAAAGAGCAATTTGGTGGACCCTTCAACAGGTGCTGTATGGGATCATGTAGTTGATAATGGTGGAGTATTATCCATTAGAAAGGATTGGATTTTTACATACAATCAAGGAGTATATCAGGGTGCAGCTTTAGAGCTTTACAAAATTACAGGCGAATCAGTCTATTTAAATGATGCGCAAAAGGCAGCTAATTATACTATAAATTCACTATCTACAACGGCCGGATTATTGAAAGATGAGGGCGATGGAGATGGAGGATTGTTCAAAGGTATATTTGTAAGGTATTTCACCCAATTGATCCGAAACAAAAACCTATCCCAAAATATGCGCAATCAATATGCTAATTTCCTAGAGCATAATGCAGATAGTTTATGGGCGTATGGCAGAGATAAGGAAAGTAATCTTTTTAATACATACTGGAATATCACTCCTGATTCTACAGTAGATTTAACCGTTCAGTTAAGCGGTGTCATGTTGCTCGAAGCAGCGGCTTTGCTGCAATCGGAAGGTATAATTAAGCCTAGTTGATGTAAGGATTTAATACCCGAAGATTGATGTTGGGATGTAGCCGCTGATTTTATGCCTAATCGGCACAAGACAAGAATATCTTGGATTTAGTTTTAAGCTTTTTATAAAGACATTTACTGTTTTTATAAAATTGATACCCTCAGTCTATGGAAAACATCAAAAACAGATCATCAAAACACATAGCAACTTTTGGATTATTCTTTGTTTTAAAAGTTTAAAGCAGATTTTTTTTATAATTTCGTTGGTGCAATTCAGAAAAATAAACGATTAATAAGCATAAAAATGGATATTAAAGCACTTAACGAGGATTTAAGAGGTAAAACCCCAAAGGAGATTATTGAATGGGCAGTTGAATATGGAAAAAAGGCTGTGGTTACAACCAACTTCAGACCCTATGAAGCTGTTATTCTTCATGCATGTGCTCAAGTTAAAAAGGATATTCCTGTGATTTGGTGTGATTCAGGATACAATACCTCCAATACCTATCGCCATGCCGAACAAACCATCAAGCAATTGGATCTGAATGTGAAATTGTATGTACCCAAGCAAAGTGCAGCACATCGTGATGTGGTAATGGGGATTCCTGATATTAATGATCCGAAGCACAAAGAATTTACCGAGCAGGTAAAATTAGAGCCATTCCGCAGAGCTATGGAAGAGCACAAGCCAGATGTTTGGTTTACAAACTTAAGAAAAGGTCAAACTGCTTTCCGCGATTCTATTGATATCCTTTCACTTTCGGCTGATGGACTACTAAAAGTTAGTCCATTCTACGATTGGAGCGATGAGCAAATGGACAAATACCTTGAAGAACACAATTTAGGTATCGAAACAAAGTATTATGATCCTACAAAAGTTCTTGGCAACCGTGAGTGTGGATTACACGCCTAATACACTACGAAGAGCATAAAAAGCTTGCGGCTTCCATTTGACAAATGAGAAAATTGTAAGCTGATCAATTTTAAATCAACGCTTTTGTTCTTAACAGGATAAAGGCGTTTTTTGTGCAATACCATAAAACAGCTTGCACAAGCATAATAAAACCGGCATTACAGATTATACCGGGTTTACCACGAAATGAGCCTTAAAATGCTGTTGAGCTTTGTCAAAGCAAAATATAGAGGCATAGCTTTCAAAGAATTTAACTGCTTTTGGCATATATTTCCTCAAATCCCCTAGCAATATCCTGATATTCCTTCGGTAATTTCTACTCAAAATCATTGTAAAGGGGAACCGTTTTTTTAGTCGAGATCGGCTTATTAATCATACACAGATCTGTGTTTTTAAACTCTTCCAATTTTTTATCAAATAATACCTGAGAATGATTCAGTTCAGCTTTGTGTTTCTCGGCAAACGAAAAGCGAAAAGGAGAGTGTCGCTCGCATTGTTGAATAAATGCAGGACTAAAGTCTTTTGGGTTGGTAAGCACCGATGAGGCGAAAAGCAGGCTAAAGCTGCGTTTAATTAAACCCTGGAACGCAATTTTGCCAGGATATATTTGTTGTATAGTTGCCAAAACTTCTTTTCCCAAATAGTAGGTTTTGCACAACATGCTATCCAAATATTGTGAATGAAGATTTTTCGAAAAACATGTAAATACACCCTCGTACAAATCATCCCGGGCATCCTGCAAATCGTCAAGAATTTGCAAATAGGCACCATATTCATACAGAAAATGAAGTTGATCGTAGCTCAATTCTCCTGCAATTAAATAACCATCGGCAATCACCGATGTTGCACCTTTGGTAACTGCAATTTCGAAACATTTAATATCGCTTAATACGCTTTGCCTGGTTAAGGCTATGCTCCTGGTTTGTGCATGATGAATGTCCAGCAGGCTTTCGTATAGCTTAGGAAAATCATTTCTATCAAAATCATCCTCAATCATGCTTACCAATTGATAGATTCTCTCTTCTGCTTTGCTTTTTGCAATCACCTTATCGCCCTGTAAACGTAGCTCAAATCGTTTCGAGAACTCTATTTTGTCTTGATAGGAGATTCTTCTCGAATCGATGAAATTATCGGAATACGGATAAAGCAAGCTATATGCCAGTGTTGATGAGGTGGTTTGAACAGGATAATTGAATAAGGATTGTAAACCAAAGACGATCCACTGATTTCTTAATGCCTGAAAAAGTTCTTCATTGCTTAGCTCAGAATCAAACTGTAGAGCTCTTCTGATAAAATCTTTTGTAGCCACAATCATATCATCCGAAAAAATCAATTGCAATTGATCTCTGGTATAGGAAAGTTCATCTCTGAAAAAGGATTTGCACTTGTTGAGCAGTATATCATTTTCATTGATTTCGTTTTGGCTGAAGGATTTGGCAAAATTCAGGAATCGTTCACACTTCATTTCCCAAATAAACTTCTCGATACTCGAATATTTCCTTTTGTTTTTTGGGAAGTCTTCGGCACAGCTAAGCCATTTGTTTATGAATTGATTTAAGAATTTATTGTATGTTTTTTGGTGTTCAATCATAATTTAGTGGGTTAATTTAGCTCATACAAATTCATAAAAAAAACGGAGTCTTAAAATTTTAATCGGTCAAAATGCCTTATTGGCTGATCAATCTATTTTTTACACAGTTTAGAATGGAAATCTTTATTGCATTGATTCTGAACAATGAAATCTTTACTTTAGCAGTCTGATTTTTATAAAGATATTTGTTTAATGAGTTGTGGAGATGTAGATCATCTTACTGCCTGATAATATAAATGAAATGAAATTCGCAATACTTGAACCAATAGGAATGACCGCCTGCCAATATGGTCAGTTTAAAAAAGAATTTGAAGATCTGGGACACGAGCTGGTGTTTTTTGGAGATCGAAACGAGGACGAGCAAGAGATGATTAAGCGTGCTGAGGGAGCCGATGCCATTGTGGTAAGCAACATTCCAATCACGAAAAATTTTATTGATGCCTGCCCCAATCTTTCGATGATTTCAGTTGCCTTTACAGGAATAGATCATATTGATATGCAGGCTTGTAACGAGCGAAATGTTTTGGTTTCCAATGCCTCTGGATTTTCTACCGAATCGGTAGCCGAACTTTGCATTGGCATGATATTATCGGTGTATCGCAAGATTGTTGGAGGCGATGCCATGACACGTTTTGGTGGTGGTCGTGGCGGATTTTTAGGCACTGAATTAAATGGAAAGACTTTAGGGATTATTGGAGCTGGTGAAATCGGTCTTAGAGTAGCTCAAATAGCAAAAGTTTTTAATTGTAGGGTACTTGCCTATAGTAGAAGCGAAAAGTGTGTAGAAGGTGTAACTTTTGTTGATAAGGAAACTTTGCTGAGGGAGTCGGATATTGTTTCATTGCATGTACCATTAAGCAATGAAACAAAGGGCTTAATGGGGAAAGAGGAATTTAAACTGATGAAAGCAGAAGCCATTCTAATCAATACTGCACGCGGACCAGTTGTGGATAGCGAAGCTTTGTGTTGGGCTTTGGATGAGGCAGAAATTGCTGGAGCAGCACTAGATGTTTACGAAAAAGAACCTCCTTTGGATAGGGATCATATCCTGTTTACAGCACCAAACCTAATTATGCTGCCACAC
Organism: Marinifilum sp.; assembly: GCF_965230805.1. NCBI lineage: Bacteria > Pseudomonadati > Bacteroidota > Bacteroidia > Marinilabiliales > Marinifilaceae > Marinifilum > Marinifilum sp. The sequence continues at coordinate 2,258,514 of NZ_OZ246019.1, forward strand.
ATTGCTTATGCTACCAACGAATCCTTCCAAAAACGAATCGATATCGTAATGGAAAATATTAAGCTTTGGCTACAGGGCAAGCCAAGAAATATAATGAATTAATAAATCCTAAAAATAAAATCCCAAGCTCCATATTCCGGAATTTGGGATTTGTATTTAGGAATTTTACTTTACAATTTTCACCAGCTGTGTAATGCCCGTTAACTTTCCTTTCTTATTGTAAGATTCACTTCTAATGGTTCCAATATCCTTTGAAATCCAAATTACATTGCGCATGGTGACGTTCACAAATCCTGTTTTACTCTGAATTTCCTCTGAAAGCTTATAACACTTAAATGTTCCGGCTGGGGTATCCATGTTTTCTTTCGATTCTACCTTACGGTTTGTGATGTTTGTAGTAAAACTCATGTTCATCATTCCGCCTTCTATTGATACTGTTATAGATCCGTCTTTTAGCTTTTGCCCCGGACTTAAATTGGCAGGATAATTTATGTCATCGGTAATAACTTTCACTTCCATATTCTGAAAGGCTTCCATCTGTTTTTCGTTCAAGTACTGATCCATATCAATATAAAACTCATTGCCCTTGCAACGAAAAGTAATGGTGTCCTGCATTAGTATTTTATCAGCAGAATTGCCATCCATTGTGGTGTGCAGCATAGAATAAATGGTTTCATCGTCTTTGTTTTTAATCGATAATAATTTTTGTGTGTAGGAACCTAGAACTTTTCCTTTCTGGTTGGTCATTTCGTAATGCAATTCAGTACCAACAGTGTTGGGAATGTAAATGGTGCACTCCTGTGCAATGCAAAATTGACTTGTGCAGATTAGAATAAGAATCAGATATAATATCTTTTTCATGATAATAAAAATTGTGGCTTAAGGCCATGGTTTAAAGTGAAAAAACAAATGTCACCGATTGGCGACCAAAGAGTATGAGAGTTCTGCTTTCAGAATTTTAAATTTAAGTAATAACAGATTGGCAGAAAAATAAATTTGATAGAGAGGAGAGATATTAAAGACTGATTCGTCTTTTTATAGATGAACTCATCTTTAATTAAAAAATCTTTGATACTTTTAAATGTAAATTAAGAGAGAAAATGAAATATATAAACAGATGAAACGAGCATGATTAAAATAATTATTAAACATACACCGTAATGATTATTTTGATCTTGCGGCTTCCATCTGGCAAATGGAAAAATATATAAACAGATGAATCTTGAAATAAAAGAATATCAATTCGGAGAAAGACCTCAGGTTACCAGACCCAATCGAGAAATATTAAATGTTCTTGGCGAAGAAGGAGTAAGAAAATTAGTTGACGACCATTATAATCTATTAAGAAAAAGTGAAATAGGAGCGTTGTTTCCATCGGATGAAGAAGAGTTTGAAGCTGCCAAGTTACGCTCATCTGATTTTTTTATACAGATTTTAGGAGGGTCGCAATACTTTAATCAGAATAGAGGGGAACCGATGTTGGTTCGTCGCCATCGCCCATTTAAAATAACTGCCGATGGAAGAAGAATTTGGTTGGAATGCTATCAGAAACTACTGCCGAAACTTGGACTTTCTGAGGACTTGCTTATGTCTTATTGGAATTACTTAAATGTATTTTCCACTTGGATGATTAATACTGAGGAGTAATTGCAATTTGAATAAGGAAAGAAAAAAGCTGATGATTATAAAATCACCAGCTTTTAAATATTTTACTTTATCAGACTTACAAAATCAACATTGCATCCCCATAAGTTCCAAATCGGTATTTCTCCTTAATTGCTTCTTCGTAAGCAGCCATTACATTGTCGTAACCACCAAATGCACAAACCATCATCATTAAGGTAGAAAGAGGCAAGTGGAAGTTTGTAATCATTCTGTTTGGTACATGGAAGTCATAAGGAGGGAAAATGAATTTATTCGTCCATCCTTCAAAAGGTTTTAGAGTTCCCATTGTGGATACAGAACTTTCAAGAGTTCTCATTACAGTTGTTCCAACAGCACAAACATTTTTCTTTTTCTTTTTCGCAGAGTTGACTTTTTCTACAGCTTCATTCTCAATAAAGATTTGCTCCGAATCCATTTTGTGTTTGGTCAAATCCTCAACATCAACTGAGCGGAAATTACCCAAGCCAACATGGAGAGTTACCTCAGCAAAATCAATACCTTTAATCTCCAAACGCTTCATCAATTCGCGGCTAAAGTGCATACCTGCTGTAGGAGCTGCAACAGCACCTTCGTGCTTTGCAAAAATGGTTTGGTAACGCTCTGCATCTTCAGGCTCAACCGAACGATCGATAAATTTTGGAAGGGGTGTTTCTCCTAATCCAAAAAGAGTTTCTTTGAATTCGTTATATGGTCCGTCGAACAAAAAGCGCAGCGTTCTACCTCTTGATGTTGTATTATCTATTACCTCAGCAACCAACAAATCATCTTCGCCAAAGTACAATTTATTACCAATTCTGATTTTACGAGCCGGATCAACCAAAACATCCCAAAGTCTTTGCTCACGATTCAATTCACGCAACAAGAATACTTCAATTTCGGCACCTGTTTTCTCTTTGTTACCATACAAACGAGCAGGAAATACTTTGGTATTATTGAACACCATTACATCTTCATCATCGAAATATTCGATTAAATCTTTAAAGATTTTGTGCTCAATTTTACCTGAATCTTTGTGAAGTACCATTAAACGAGATTCATCTCTGTTATAGGCTGGATGTAAAGCAATAAGTTCTGTAGGTAATTTATACTTAAACTTAGATAACTTCATAAGGCTGACTGACTTTTAATATGTATTTTTTGTTATTGCAAAAAGCGAAGCTTTTCGTTCTACGAAAAAGTTGCAAGATAGTTATAAATTTCCTAAGAATTTTATAAAATCTTCAATTTCAATAGCATCGTCGATTTTGAAATCGCCGATTTGAGTACGTTGCAGAGCAGTTAAATGAGCACCACTGTTTAAAGCCTGACCAATGTCGCGTGCTAAAGCTCTGATATAGGTTCCTTTACTGCAAACCACTCTAATCTTCAGAACATTTTCTTCATATTCAAGAACTTCGATTTCATCGATCACCAATGTTTTCTTCTTGATTTCAACTTCCTGACCTTTTCGGGCATATTCGTAAGCACGTTTTCCATTTACTTTTACAGCCGAATAATCGGGTGGACGTTGCTCTATGCTTCCAATAAATCCTTTTAAAGTTTTGTCAATTAGCTCACGTGTAATGTGTTCTGTTTGATATTCTTGATCAATTTCTGTTTCCAAATCAAAGGATGGAGTGCTTGCTCCCAATTGCAAAGTGGCAATGTATTCTTTAACCTGAGACTGATAGGTATCAATCTTCTTGGTGTACTTGCCAACACAGACAATCATCAACCCGGTGGCCAAAGGATCCAATGTTCCTGCATGACCTACCTTAATATTTTTCACGCGAAGCTTGTGCTTGATTTTGAACTTGATTTTGTTCACCAAATCAAACGAAGTCCACTCATATGGCTTATTCAATAGAATAAAAGCACCTTGTTGAAAGTCATTATCGGTTTCGAATCGAATCATCAGCTAAGTGATTTGCCATTTAAAAACTGTTTGAATTTGATTTTAGAATTTTTTATCCATGAAAAATGAAGTATAACAAGGCAAATTTTATGCGAATAGTGGTTCTATTTAAATAGAATTTAACGCAGTTAGGCTTCATTTCGTCATATTAAAAAAACTAAAGGATAAATTTTAAACAGTTTTTTTACAATTAGGCTGCAAAAATAGCAATTACTCCGATAATCAGGCAATAAATGGCAAAATAGATTAGTTTTCCTTTTTTAACGAGTTTAATCATCCAGCTGCAAGCCAGTAATCCGGAGATAAAAGCTGCAATGAATCCAACAATTAAAGGTGTTAGTTTAATGTTGCCATGAGATGTAAATTCACCACTGGCCAAACTCAAAATATTTTCTCCAATTATAGGAACCAAAACCATTAGGAAAGAGAATTTGGCAATATCTGCTTTTTTATTTCCAAGCAATAGTCCTGTTGCGATGGTAGCCCCGGAACGCGAAATTCCCGGCAGAATGGCAAATGTTTGTGCTACACCAATTATCAAAGCATCTTTAAATGATATTTCTTTGTCTTTTTGTTTTGCATAGTATGTAAATCCCAGCAAAGTGGCGGTTATCAGTAGCATGCAACCTACCAAAAGCAAAATGCCATTCTTATCGAAAAGAGCAGATACCTCTTCCTTAAAGAAAACACCTACAATTCCAATCGGAATCATAGATACAGCAATTTTAAAAAGGTATTGGGTGGATTCATTCCATTGAAAAAGGAAAATATCCTTGAAAAGGGCAAGAATATCTTTTCTAAAAACAATAATGGTACTAAGAACTGTTGCTCCATGTACAATTACAGTAAAAGCAAGATTATTTTCTGTGTCGACACCCAATAGAGCTTTTCCAAGTTCAAGGTGGCCACTGCTGCTCACAGGTAAAAATTCAGTCAGTCCCTGTAGCAATCCAAGAAGTAAAGCTTCAATCCAATTCATAAAATTAAGTAGTGCGTTTTTTCCGATATGTATTTCGGAATCAGATAGGTAATACGCTATTTTGTTTCTTTTGGTTTCTTCATAATGGCATAAATTTCGAACGCAAATCCGAATAAAACCACCAGTGGAGCAAGTGTAATTCTTCTAAAACTAAAGATACTTTCATCAAAAACATTAGGATCATCGGAGCCACCGCCCATCATTAAAACGAAACCAATAATTATAATTACAAAACCAATTAGAAGAAGTTTGTAGTTTTCTCTACCAAGAGCGAAACCTGGTTTGTTATTTTGTTTGTTCATGTGTTCAAAATATATCCGTGTTGGAAAATCAATGCCAAATTTATAAAATATTAGTGCCTAAAGTACTTAAAGTGCCTAAAATTATAATGGATGACTTACATTATTTTTGCTCTGCCTAAAATATCTTAAAAGCTAGAGGCTAATATAATGATCTTGATTCCAATCTTAAATACTTATTTACTGCAAATAAAGTAGAAATCCAGGTAATGAATAAACCCGTTAAAATAATTAGTAAAAATAACAGTCCTACCAACTCGGTGTTGTTAAAGCTAATGACTTGCCTCAATTCCTTCTGAGAAAGATAAATAGTGCCAGAAAGCATTGCGTTTGCGAATAATGCACCTAAAAATCCGTGAAGTAAACCTTTTCCCATAAATGGTTTACGAATAAAACCTCTGGTGGCACCAACCAGCTGCATGGTGTTAATGATTAATCGTTGAGAATAAATTGATAATCGGATTGTGTTGTTAATCAGTGTAAACGAAATAATAAATAAAACAGCGCTAAAAGCCAAAAGGATGAAACTAATGCGCTTTACATTATCGTTTACCAAATGTACCAGTGATTTTTGGTAGTAAACTTCCTGCACTTGTGAGTATCTTGTTAGGTCTTGCTCGATAAGGGCAATACTATCCGGGTTGGCATATTGGGCGTATAGTTTTACATCAATTGCAGCTTGTAATGGATTGTAGCCCAAAAAGGAGATAAAATCTTCACCCAATTCTTTTTGCAGGTCTTTAGCTGCAGTTGCTTTATCAACAAATTCAGTTGCTTTTACAAATTCACTTGCATCCAGATTTTTTTGCAGACGTCTAATTTCAACCTCTTTTACATTGTCTTTTAGAATGATGGAAACACCTATGTTCTCTTTCACATAGTTTGAAAGTTGATTAGCATTTAAAATCAGTAAACCCATAAGTCCTAGCATGAAAAGGACAAGAGAAATACTAATTACAGATGTGATATATGAGGAACGCAATCGTCGTGTTGTGCCTTTTTCTTTTTTTGCCATTTGCTCGCTTATTTAAAATCGATTATGACCTGTAATGAATGGATCACTTGCGAAAATACGATTTTTTAGCGAAAAGCTTCCTCTTACATGCTACAAGTTTTAAGCTGATAGAAAGTATTTAGATTTACTCATTTACGCATTCGTAGATTTGCTTCGTTTCTATTTGTTTTTTGTTAAGTTTGTGTTGGTAATATCGCAAAACATAGCATTACATTGGGAATTATTCGACAACAAACCATTAAGGGAAGCTTCATTTCATATATAGGAGCTATTTTGGGTTTCATTAATACCGGGATTTTATATCCCAATTTTTTTGCCACCGATCAGATTGGTTTAATTGCCTGGTTAGGAGCAATTACAACCTTAGCCGCTCAATTTTCAAGTTTGGGATTCAATAATGTAACAGCACGATTGTTTCCATATTTCAGAAACGAGAATGTAAACCACAATGGGTACTTGTTTATTCTTTTCTGGGTAGGAATGGCTGGTTTTGCCCTTTCGCTGATTGGGTATTTTGTATTGCAACCTCTTGCAGTTGAAATGTATCAGGATGAATCGCCATTGTATTTGAATTATCTCATCTATTTAATTCCATTGGTATTTTTCACTCTGTTTTACAACCTTTTCGAAGGATATAACCGTGTGATGTACGATGCAGTTTCCGGAACTTTTTTTAGAGATATTGTTTTTAAGGTACTAAACCTCACTTTTCTGATTTTATTTTGGCAAGATGTGATTGATTTTTCCCAGTTCATTTTGCTGTATGTATTGGCATATTGCTCACCAAGTGTATTTCTGTTTATTTTATTGTGGGTACGTGGGCACATTTCTTTTGCCTCAAATTTAAAGTTTGTAACGCCCGATCTTAGAAAGTCGATGTGCAGTGTTTCTTTCTTTGGAATACTGAATGGTTTAAGCGATAAATTGGCCAATCAGATTGATAGAATCATGCTTGTGAGTTACATTGGACTTGGGCCTACCGGGATTTTTGGAACCATGTGTAATTTTGGAACATTGGTTTCGATGCCATCGCGTACACTTCGAAAAATTGCCAGTACTGTGATTGCCGAAGCATGGAAAAAGAATGACTTAAAAACAATTGCTCAGATTTATTCTCAAAGCGGATTACATCAGTTTATGCTCGGATGCCTGTTGTTTATTGGCATCTGGATTAATATCGATAATATCCTCGAAATAGTTTCTGATAGATTTATTGATGGGAAATATGTCGTTTTTTTTATTGGTTTATCAAATGTAGTTCAGATGCTTTCGGGAGTAAGTGGGGTGATTATTCAATCATCCTCATACTACAAAATGCAAACCGTTTTTATGGTAATGTATGGTATACTTGTAATCACCTCCAATATAATCATGATACGAATTTGGGGAATAACAGGAGCAGCTGTTGCATCTTTAACAGCAACTTTCTTTCTTAATCTGTCAAAATATCTGTTTTTATTAAAAAGATATCAGTTTCAACCCTTCAATTACAGATATCTATTAGTGATTTTAGTGGCTTTTACTGCTTATTGTGCAGGCTATTTAGTGCCCAAATCAGATTGGTTTGTAATCGACATTGCACTGCGATCAGCAGTGCTTGGTGGAGTTTATGTGTTACTATCCTTTGTTTTTAGGATATCTAAAGATTTCAATCAATTTGTAAAAAAAGCAATTGGAATGTAGATATTACAGCCTTAAAAGAGCTATAAATTTTTTCCCATACCCTGTAAAGCTTTAGGCATACCCCTGTATAAGCCTTTACTTTGATCATGTAAAGCTTTAGGCATACCCCTGTATAAGCCTTTACAGGGTATGGGAAAAATGATTGTGTTGCCCTGCATGAAAAATCACATTGATTTTTAATATTAGCGAATAACGAATCGAGGCCCGGGGGGCTTGTGGTGTGAGAGGTTCTTCTCTTGCGTTTCGTGCGTTATTTTAACGTGAGTTGGACAGGCATGTTCTTTGGCTGCAGAAATTCCATAGAGCCATTTTTCCAGCAACAATATTAAAGGATAGATTGCCAATAAGTTTTTAAGGTTCTATCAGAAATTACTTCTGATACTTTAATTTTTCTCGTTGCTCCTTCTCAATATCAAGAATATCTTCACTCTTTAACGACATTGCTTTGTTTACAGCTTTCAGGTCGCGAACAAGTTTACGAACGCCGGCAGGTTCAAGAGATGCAGCATGATCTGTTCCTTTCCAGGTTCTATCGAGTGTGTAATGTCGTTCCACCCAATTTGCACCCAATACATAAGCAGCCACATCAACGGCTATTCCCAAGTGATGACCCGAAAATCCAATTTCCTTCACTCTGTTTTGATACTTTTCCTTAAGTCTGCTGATTTCGAGCAGGCAAACATCTTCGAAAGGAACCGGATAGCCTGATGTACATGCATATAACACAATATCTTGATTTCGATTCTTTTCTTCGAAGAATGAAATGAGATCTTCAATTTCGTCTTTACTGGTCATTCCGGTTGAAACATGAATTTCACCTTCGTAATTATCGCACAGCCAGCCAAGCATTTCGTAATTGTTGTTGCAAGCAGAAGGTATTTTTATCAACTCTGGTTGTAAACTTGCAATTTGCTGAGCAGAACTTAAGTCCCATGTCGAGGTAGAGTAAGTAATTTCCAATTCGTCGCAATACTCTTTTAAGCGTTTGTGCTCTTCTAAATTAAATTCCAGATATTCTCTGTGCGCTCCGTAAGTATCACCATACGAGTTAGCAGGATTAGGGTGTGGTGCGTTGTATTGCGATTCGGTAAGTAATTCCTTATTATTTCGTTTTTGAAATTTCACCACATCTGCATTACAGAATATCTTAGCTACTTTAATTAGCTCTTTTGCAATTTCGATATCTCCTTTATGATTGCAACCAATTTCTGCAATAACCTTTGCCTCTTTCATTGTATTTTATTTAAATCTTTTGTTGTAATTAATGATAAACTCAACAGCCTCACGAATTGCCATATTACCACCATTGTTGGTAAGCGATAAATCGCAGGATTGTTTCACTTCGGGAATGGCATCATTCGGACATATTCCCCACGAAACAGCATTTAAATTTGCCATATCATTAATGTCGTCGCCAATATAGGCAATTTCATTACGTGAAATATTTTTATCCAATAGGATTTGATTTAAGCGAGTATACTTATCCATTACGCCCATGTATAAATTCTTGATGCCAAGTTTTTCCATTCGTTGAGCAACTATGGGCGAATTTTCAGAGGTCATGACCATGATATCGACACCCGAATTTCTTAAAATAGCCAAGCCCATTCCATCGCGCATCGAAAATGTTTTTGCTAATTCACCTTCCGGTGATACCTGCACTTTTCCATCGGTAAAAACGCCATCAACATCCAGCACAACTGCTTTAATTTTCTTAGGATTTCTTTTGTGTTGATGAAGCCTGTTCAAAAGTAGCTTTTCAATCATTAGTAAATCGCTGGTTTCGTCAATTTCAGTCAAGCTATCTTCCGGCATTTCAATCAACCCGATCTTGCCACTTAGTCTGTTTTTGCTTTTAAGGAAAGCATCTTTCGAAGAAACATAAACAGCACCATTTTCTATTAAAAGGCCATCAAAATCTTGTCTTCTCGGTCTATTTGCATAGTCGTAGTTTACACTTTCCCCATTACGGTTCCAGATAAACCTTTTTGTATTGACAACAGATAAGGCAGAATCATTTTTTTCGCTTGTTATTTTTCGCAGTCCCTTATTAATGTCTTCCCTTGTGGTTAAAGGAGAAGTTGCCTGAAGCAAACAAATGATGTCATAATCATTTTTTAAGTGATCCGAAAATTCAAGCATAGCTTGCTCGGTGCTGGCAGTATCTGAAGCGCTTTCTTCGCTTCTTTCAATAGCCTTTACCTTAGGAGCCCAGGAATATTCATTTCTAACCTGATTAATAATTTCTTTATCATCGGTAAAAACATATATCTCGTCAAGATCCGAAAAGATTGCTTCTCCCAAACACCATTGATATAGTGGCCGGCCAAGTATCTTGACCTTATTTTTTCCAGGAATACCTTTTGATCCTTCTCGAAGTGGAATAATAGCAACTGATTTCATAATGCTTTTTGCTTGTGTCGATTTATTTTTTGAGATACTAATGTTAAAAACAATTTTCGGAATAATCTACATTTTGAACCTCTTTTGCAGTTCAGAATGGATCTTGGGATCCCAAGATTCGCCTAAAAAGACTTTTTCATTGATAAAATTACAATTATGAAGTGCAGATGAGAATATGGTTATTCCTTTATCAAACTGAACAGATTGGTTGAGGTTTAAAACTTCTAAAGGAAAAGAGCCAGGTATAATTCCATCTATTTCCGGAATGACTTCTTGATAACTTGTTTTTTCTCTGGGATGATTTTTTAGGTATACCTGATAGCCTTTGGCTTTGTATTCACGGGCTATTTTTTTGTATAAATTGATCTTATACTGCTCTGAAATAAAATTATCCTCTGATAAAGGCTGAGTAATTATGAGTGCATTTTTTATGTTGTTTTTCTGAATGCTAAGATCTTTCAGGAAAAAATCTACAACTTCTTTTTTCTTTTCCCGACTTAAGTTTTCTACTAAATCTGTTAGCTCGAATTTTTTAGATTTTGCACGAGCTTTATTAGGTAACTGATCGGGTTGAGAAACCCATATCTCTTTAAAGAAGGAATCGGCAGGACGATCGGGAATTCCATGAATCAATTTAATTGCTCTTGTTATTGGATTTTTAATCTCGCGATAGACAATTAAACCATCTTCCAAAATCCTAAAGTAGTTTTTACCAAAGTTAAAAAACAGATATTTCTGAAATAGCAGAGTAGTTGAAAATACATTGATTTCAGAATCACCGATTAACTCTTCTAATTTACCTTTCTCCACAAACCGATCGAAATATTTATTTACCTGCTTGCGATAGAAAAAAATATTAGCCAGAACTTCCTTTAAACCTTTTATTTTTCGGTTGCGTAAATCCTTCACACCAATTACATCATCAAAGTAAGAACATGACAATAGCTGAGCTTCGTATGCATCGAAGGCGGAATCCATATTAAAATAGATAAGCTTTGACTTTATTCCTTTTTGCTTATTTGCGATAGCCAACAAAACACTTATGTATAAGTTGAAGATGCTAGTGCAAACATAAACCTGATTCTTATTCATTACCGAGTATGTGATGTCTATTTGATTTGGGATTCGGCTTAAAATTAATCATTTTTGCAGCAGACTGCATTGAAAAGTAAAGGAATCATCACCCAAAACTTGTAAAATGAAAAACAAGCTTATTCTAAGGATCATTAATAATCCGTTTGAAGTATATCGCAAAGGAAAGATTTTATTAAGATACAGGAGAAGCAAGATGCTGAACAAAAGATTGTTGAGCTCAAGTGGGAAGGTAGATTTCCATTACGGTGTGTGGGGTATAGGAAATGCCGGCGATATTGTTCTCTTTCAAGAAGTAGAGAATACGATTCAAAAGCATCCGTTTTACCAAAGAGATTTAGGAACTGGCGAAATTTGTGAAGAGGAAATTGAATTGCTGAATAAAAAAGCCAGGGTTTTGGTACTTGGTGGTGGTGGACTTTTTCTTAAAGACTCGAATTCAAACTCAAATTCCGGATGGCAATTCAACATAAAGGAAAGCAGGCTTGACAAATTGCATGTCCCATTGGTACTATTTGCCGTAGGGTATAACCGTTTTAGAGGTCAAGAGGAGTTTGATGAGGTATTTGAAAGTCATTTGCTGAAAACCATTTCAAAAGCCGCTTTTGTTGGTTTAAGAAATACAGGGAGCATCAATGCGATAAAAACTTATCTGCCCGAAGAATTACAATCTAAGATTAAATTTCAGCCCTGTCCGACAACCATTATTAAAAAGCTTCATCCCGAAGTAGAACAGAGCTTTAATTTTAATCGCAAAAGGGATAAAAAAATTGCCATAAACATTGCCTTTGACCGCGAAGAAATGAGATTTAAAGGACGATTTAAGAGTATACTTGCATCCTTGGTCTCTATTTGTGAATCCTACAAAGCAGAAGCTTGGAAAGTAGAATTTGTAGGCCATTGTAAAGTGGATAAAAAAATAAAACCATACATTAAATCGAAATTTCCATTTAAGGATTTAACTTACGATTCTTATGATCAAATCATTGATTATTACAAGAATGTTCCGATTACAATAGGAATGAGAGGTCATGCGCAAATGATACCATTTGGAATTGGGAATGGAATTCTTTCCTTGATATCGCATGATAAAATGAAATGGTTTTTGGATGATATCAAACATCCCGAATGGGGAATTGAAATCTTATCGGAACAGTTCGAATCGGATCTGCAAGAAAAACTTGAGAAACTAATTTCTGATTATGATGCTGTACAAAAGAAAATTAACCTGGCACAGGATATGCTTTACCAGCTTACCATGGATAATGTAAAGGAAATTAACTCATTAAGATAGGTATGGAATTCTATCTTTTTATTATTTCAATGATTTCGGTGGTTGAAATGGAAGGTGTACGTTCAAGATAAATCACTTCGCATAAACTTTTAAACTCGTCAAATTTATCTTTCCAGTCATCACCCATTACCAATACATCAGCATTGTATTTTTTGATATAGTCGCCTTTTAATTCCAGCGATTCTTCATAAAATACTTCATCAACAACTTTAAGTGCGTTAATAATTCGTGTTCTTTCTTCCTGACTATGAATTGGATTTTTTTGCTTTTTGGAAAAGTTAAGGGCATCGGTTGAAACACCAACTATCAGATAATCTCCGAATTGTTTAGCTCGTTCAAGAATATTTAAATGACCTATGTGGAAGAGATCAAATGTTCCAAATGTGATAACACGCTTCATATTTAATTGTTTAGTTTTCGTAATTCGTTGTACACTCTTTCGCAGCTTCCGTTATCCTGATAAGTGTGATACATATCACGAATTTTCTTGCGCCACTTGGCGTGAGTTTGCGGCTGATCGAAATATCGTTTTAAATTTGTGATAAACGCTTTCTGACTTTCTGATTTTGCCCCCGGGGAATTTTCCTCGAAATCGATAAAAAAGCCTTTGTATTGGCTGTATTCTTCCAAATCGTATGGCAAGAATACAATCGGACGATCCAATAACAAGTAATCGATCCAAAGCGAAGAGTAATCGGTTACCAATATATCAATGTAAGGAAGCAATTCATACACATCTTCGAATCGATCCTGATCGGCTTTTATTACTCGTTCTATTGCAAAGAAATCGTGTGTTTTTTGTACCGATTTGCGTTTGATATCTTCCTTGTGCCCACGAACCAAAATATATGCATCTTCTTCCTCCAGGAACTTCGCCAGTTTATCGCCATCGAAATCTTCGAAAGGGAAGAAGTGTGTTTTGTGTCCTTCTTCGCGCCAGGTTGGAGCGTAAAGAATAATCTTCCGATCCAAGAATGGATTCTTAAGCAATAAATCGGTATTTAGTTTTAGCTGATCAGTCAAATAATCGTTGCGAGGCAAGCCTGTTACCCAAACATTGTTCATGTCGATATCAAATCCTGCAGCATGAATAATTTGCTCCAAAGGTGAACTTCCCACCATATAAGAATAGCCTTGCAACTGTTTGCGTTTGCCATATTTTCTCCAAACAGGCGTTTGCAAAGCCATTTTCTTCATAGGCGTTCCGTGTCCCAGATAAATAATATTCTTGCATTTTTGATGCAGATAGTAAGGCGCAAAAGCAGCGGCACTAATGCCGTATGAAATGATTACATGCTTACTTCTCAGAAATAAAAAGAATCCTTTTAATGACAGTGCGTAAACGATTTCACCCGGAAATTTCTCTTGCAGTTGCTTGTAAAGCTTCTTGTTAGAAGTGAACAGGATGCTGTTGAAGTCGTTCTTTCCCCTCATGTATTCGAACAGGTATTTCGAATTATCGAAAAACACTTTCTCGGTCAGAAAAAAAAGTGCGATCCTTTTGTTTTTGGGCATCAACTTCTCGATAAAAAGATAGAAGCAACGCATAAAAAACAGAACGATATGCAGAAATACAATCTTCTGCATAAAGTTTACAAATTGTTGTGTTTTATTGTATCCGCTAGACATTTTCTTTTTTATAGAATTTGATACCATAAACAATTGCACCCAATGCAGCAAGAAAGAAAAGAATCATACTTCCAAGAGATATTTTCTCTCCAATGATATATCCCTTAGGTTCAAATTTAAATTCCACCTTGTGATTTCCTGCTGGTAATTTCATGGCACGCAATACATAGTTTGCTCTAAAATGTTTTGCGGGCTTGCCATCGATATAGGCATTCCAACCTGGTTGGTAATACACTTCAGAGAAAACTGCCAGTTGATCTGTTTGTGCCTCGTATTCGTAGCTAATTTGATTTGGCGAATATGCTGTCATGCTGATATTGGCGACAGAATCAGCTACAATATTTAATCCGCTAAGCTGATCTTTAAAACGTTGATCAACAATGGCCTCTTTGGCAGGATCGAATCCATTTAAAAGCATGATCTCCTCGTTTGCATCCTGAACAAGTTTATACGAATCAACAAACCAGGCATTTCCCAAAGCATTAGGATTAATGCTTAGCTGAGCACCTTTCTCACCCTGACTAATAATGTATTTAGCATTCAGCATGTCTAAGGCTTTCATATTGCCTTTGTCGATATGATATTCGTACAATTCCTGAATACGACGAAGCTTCGCTCCATGGTACCCTCCAATTGATTTGTGGAAGTAGGAAGGACGTGCGTTCTGAAAAGGACCTCCGATTTGCTCAAACACCCTGTAGTTGGTGTTGTAAGTTACGGCCCAAATTTGTGCTGCTACCTTTTCGTAATCGCTGGCTTTTCTGTTCTTTCTGGTATATTCTTTTAGTGCCTGATCGGCAATGGCTTTTAGTTCAGGATTGTTCTTTAGCTCGTTTTGCAAGATCTGATAATCTGCCATATTAGGCATATAGGCCAACTTTAATTCTTTCTTTTCTACAAACGCATCGTTGTTGGTAAATCGCTTGTTTACCGGGTAAAGATCAGCTATAATTAAAATGATAAGCGCTGGAATAAAGAATTTTGCTTTTAGGTAGTCTTTTGAGAATGCCCAAATTAAAGCAATACCAACAACAATGAATAGAATTGTTCGAAGTGCATCAGCTCTAAACATGTCGATTCTAGCATCCATCAAATCATTCTGAATCTTAGTAATAAAAGAAACTGCATTTGGATTGGAAGCACTGATTTGGGTAAAATAGTTTTTCTCAACATCACTTAGGAAATCCAATCCAAAAGTTGGAATTAGATACAGAAGAATTGCAACACCACCAGTTAAAGCAAATGGCAGAACTAACACATTAAGCTTGAATGATGAGATATTAACTTTCTTTTTCAGAATCTCAGGTTCTTCGATGATCTTTTTGAGTGCTAATATTGCAAGAAGTGGAACGCAAAGCTCAACAATGATGAGGATTGAAGAAACGGCTCTAAACTTGTTGTAAAGAGGTACATAATCGAAGAAAAAATGCGACAGAGCAGGGAAGTTATGTCCCCATGAAAGCATAATTGCTAAAATTGTGGCTGTTAATAATCCCCATTTTAAGCGTCCAGCAACAATAAATAATCCTAAAATGAATAGAAACAATATAAAAGCACCAATATAAACTGGTCCTACAGTGAAGATTTGATTTCCCCAATAATGGTGGTTTTTAACCTGTTCCATATTGTAATAATCAGCAACAGATTTAATTTGACCTCCATTCACATAGTTTAGCACTTGGATTCCTTCCTGTGGGGATCCACCGCCACCTTTGGCATTTGGAATCAATAAACTCAAAGTCTCTTGAATGCCATAGCTCCACATGGTACCATAATCTTTATCAACACCGGTAGTTTGATTGTCTTGATTGCCCAGGCTCAATTCAGATTTACCACGAATGGTTGATTTACTGTATTCATATGAGCTAATCAGGTTGGTAAAGTTCACACCTAAAGCTATAATTGATGCTATGGCAAGTACTCCCATAGCCTTAAAGAAATGCTTCAAATTCTTTTCTTTCAGCTGGTGATAGAATTCAAATATCAGGATACAGACAACCGTTAACATGAAATAATAAGTCATCTGAATGTGATTGGAATACAATTCCATGATCAGGAAGAAAGTCGCAATAATGCCACCCCACAGATATCTTCCTCTCAAAACCATGAGGATTCCACCCAATGCAGGAGGGATAAAGGCCAAAGCGTTTACTTTCCACAAGTGACCTGCCCCAATGATAATGATGAAATAGGTGGAGAATGCATAGGCAATCGATCCGGCTATGGATAGCCATGGATTTACTCGTAAACTAATGAGCAGAATGTAAAAGCCAATCATGTACAACATTAGAAACTTCACAGGATCGGGAGTGTAAAGCTCCATCATCTGCTTAAAGGTATACATGTCTTTTGCCTGGTAATCAACATTAATTTGATAGGATGGCATTCCTCCAAACATGGAGTTGGTCCACAAGGCATCTTCACCGGTTTTCTCACGGAAATCAATAATCTCTTTTTTAGCACCCCAGGCATGAATCGAATCGCCTTTTTTGAATTGTTTTCCCTCCAGTGCAGGTTGGAAATACATAAATGCTACAATTAAAAATACCAGTATTGATACCAGATGGGGTAATGCTGACTTAACTATCGATTTTATATCCATTTAATTACAAATTACGAGTTACAAATTACGAGCAGAACATACGAGATTTGTAATTCGCAGTGATTCATTCGTAATTTTAAAATTCAGGCTCTAAAATACAAAAAGCACAGAACAAAATTGCCCAGTGCTTCACTTAATATATGTCTTAAGTGCTTAAAATTGTAGGTTAAGATGAAGAACAGATCACTTGTAATCCTCTTTTCGGTCTTTTCTAAATTGGTATTCTTCACGGATTGTATCAATAACATCTGTATCTATTTCAGCTATCATTACTTCCTCTTTTTCTTTAAGGATGGTGGGAGAGGTGTTGTAGTCAATCCAGGGCGGACAGAATATAGACTTGCCATATTCATCGCCAGCTCGATTTAAACTCAACATGTAGATTTGGTTTTCCAATGCCCGGGTAATGACAAAATGATGCCAACTTGGGAAACTATTATCCTTGTAAAAGGCAACCGGATGAAGAAGGAAATCAATATTGTGATCAAATGCCAGACTTCTTGTTAATTCAGGAAATCGCATATCGTAACAAATAATCATACCTATTTTAAGTCCATTAATTTCAAAACTTACCGTTTGGTCTCCTCTTTGGAAATATTCCTTTTCCATAGAGTTGCCAAATTGAGCCATGTGTTGCTTGCTGTAAATGCATGCTATTTCTCCATTTGGATTGATAACGGCTTGCGAGATGTAGTAATTCTCATTTTTCTTATGTGGAAACCCATAACAGATATAGCAATTCTTTTCTTTTGCAATTTTTGAGAAGAATCGAAAACCAGCTCCATCCACCTCTTCTGCTAAATGGGTAAGCTCATTAAATGTTTCTCGTGAATATCCACAGGTGAAAAGCTCTGGCAGAACAATGAGGTCAACAGCTTCGAGCTGATCTATGATTCCTTTGGCACGATGAAGGTTGGCATCTCTATCTGCTACAGATTTTGCATCGCAATTGTCGATCTGAATGGCGGCGAATTTGAGCTTTGGCATAGTTTAAGGGATTTAAAAGCTAAGCTTAAAGATAGTGAAATTGAAAATACCTTATCCAAAGTCGATTTGTCATGCTCTGACTTTAAGCAAGCTGTAAGTGTCAGGGTATGACTATGAGTGGCTTATTGTATCGAGAGCCTCACTTATAGTGTGATCCTCAAGCTGAAAAATAATATTTTTGCAGTTCTTGTTCCTTCTCCTCAAGGAGAAGGTTAGGATGACACGATTATACAACAAAAGCCATTCCCGTTTGAGAATGGCTTTTGAATATGATTGATCTGCTTATTTCAATTTCTTGAATAAAGCTTTCATGCTAACATGTGAATCTAAGATTTCAGCTAGTTTTGAAATCTCAATACGTTCCTGTTCCATGCTGTCGCGATGACGAATGGTAACGGTATTGTCTTCCAACGATTGGTGATCAACTGTTACACAGAAAGGAGTACCTATAGCATCCTGACGACGGTAACGCTTACCAATAGAATCTTTTTCATCATACTGGCAATTAAAGTCGAATTTTATATCATCGATAATTGCACGAGCTTTATCAGGAAGACCATCTTTTTTGGTTAATGGCATTACTGCTAATTTGATTGGAGCTAAAGCAGCTGGTAATCTTAGAACAACTCTTTCGTCAGTTTTACCATCTTCTTTTTCGATTTTCTCTTCTGCATATGCTTCCGACATAATCTGAAGGAACATACGATCAACTCCAATCGAAGTCTCAACTACATAAGGAACGTAGCTCTTGTTCAATTCTGGATCGAAATACTGAATTTTCTTTCCTGAGAATTCCTGGTGCTGACTTAAATCGAAGTCTGTACGAGAGTGAATACCTTCAACCTCTTTAAATCCGAATGGGAATTTAAATTCAACATCAGTTGCAGCGTTAGCGTAATGAGCCAACTTATCATGATCATGGAAACGGTATTTGTCATCAGCAAAACCAAGAGCTTTATGCCAGCTCATACGAGTTTCTTTCCATTTTTCGAACCATTTCATTTCTTCTCCTGGACGAACAAAGAACTGAAGTTCCATTTGCTCAAATTCACGCATACGGAAAATGAACTGACGCGCTACAATCTCGTTACGGAATGCTTTACCAATCTGAGCAATTCCAAAAGGAATTTTCATACGACCGGTTTTCTGTACGTTCAAGTAGTTTACAAAAATACCCTGTGCAGTTTCCGGACGAAGATAAATTTTACTACTTCCATCAGAAGTTGATCCCATTTCGGTAGAGAACATCAAATTGAACTGACGAACATCGGTCCAATTTTTAGTTCCTGAAATTGGACAAGCAATCTCGTTATCGATAATGATTTGCTTTAACTCTTCCAGATCATTCTTATCCAAAGCATCAACAAAACGCTTGTGAATAGCATCCATTTTTTCCTGGTTTGCTTTTACACGAGGGTTGGTTGCTCTAAATTGTTCTTCATCGAAAGATTCACCAAATTTTTTCTTTGCTTTGGCAACTTCTTTATCCATTTTGGCTTCATACTTAGCCATCAAATCCTCGATTAAAACATCAGCACGGTAACGTTTCTTTGAGTCTTTGTTGTCAATCAACGGATCGTTAAAAGCATCAACGTGGCCCGAAGCTTTCCAAATGGTTGGGTGCATAAAAATAGCAGAATCGATACCTACAACATTTTCGTGCAATTTTACCATAGAATCCCACCAGTATTTTTTGATGTTGTTTTTCAATTCAACACCCAATTGTGCGTAATCGTAAACAGCACTTAATCCATCGTAAATTTCTGAAGATTGAAATACAAATCCGTACTCCTTACAATGGGCAACCAGTTTTTTGAAAACATCTTCCTGAGCCATAAATTTTATATTTTGAGATTATTATTTTCGTTTAGCTATTAGCAGTTGGTTGTTAGCCTTTAAAATGAAAAAGCATTACATAGAACTGAAATGCTTAATATACTTATTATTACAATTTGAAAGGCAAAAATACGATTCGAAAGCATTATATTCAATTAATTTTGAGTCTTTTTGATAATAAATTTGATGAGATGTAATCGTAACCGATTTAGTTGGCTAATTGCCAAAAGCAAATAGCGAAAGGCTGAATTTAATCTACTTCCTCGAAATCCACATAATCGCCAATGTCCTTTTTGTTGGGATTGTTTTTTTTATCAGTGGATTTATCGATAGTAACTTCACCTTCTTTTTTTTCTTGCGCTTGCTGCTGTCTTTTAGCCTCATTTTGCATTTTGTCAAAAGTCTTCTTCACCAAAAACGGGAACATTGCACGAATGATCAGTTTTAGCAAATAATAAATGCCGACAGCAACAATGATAAACTTTAAAAATGCCATATTCTTTTATTTTGAGTGACAAAGATAAAAGAATTATACCAATTGAAATTTCTATTTCAATCATTTGATGTTTTAATTGATAGAGTAAAGAATCAAGCTATCGAGACCTATTTTAATCATGCTGGTTTTATACCAATGCTGGTATCATATTGTACCGGACAAAAAGCAAATTTTCCTGATAATTTAAGTCTTGAGAGTTAAAACTCTACAGATAAAAGCCAGTCACATCATTTTTTAACGTTGCATAAATTCTTATTTTTGGAGCAACACTGTACTTTGCAATCCATAAACTATGCTAAGAAAAATTCTGATCTCTTTTTTCATTGTTTTGTTATTAACAATTATTGTTTTAAGCTATCTGTATCTTCAAAAACAAAAGGAATACAAAGGAGTTGATCCTTTTTCCGCCATTCCCGTTAACTCAGAATTAATTGTTCAGTTCGAAAGTTTGGAACAGCTCATTCAAAAGCTTGATAACAATACAGGAGCCTGGCAAGAGCTAAGCAATTTCGATGCGCTTGCAAAAATCAATAACAACCTGCAATTTATAGATAGTTTAGCGAGCAATATCGATTTGGATCACCAATTTTCGCTTGATAGATCCTTTACATTGGCAAGTCATCTGCAAGGCAAGAATGATATTGAGTACCTGTATATTCTACCCATTTTAGATTACTTGGAAGAAAAGAAACTAAGAACCGCCGTGTCGAACTGGATTGGCCCTGATTTGACTTTAGGCGAGCGCAACTACCAAAACACTAGCCTTTATACTATTCCTTTTGCAAATAATAATGAAATTCATTTTGCCTTTTCGAAAGGTTTGTTTCTTGCCAGCAGATCGATGCTTTTACTTGAAAGCTCGGTAAGACAATTGAGTACCGATAATTCGATCTCTAAATCAAAAGGATTCGAGCAAATAAAAAGAACCATTGGAAAAAATGTTGATGCCAATATCTTTCTGAACCTAAAAACATTCCCAAAGCAAGTTTCATTTTCATTAAATCAAAAATTCAGCAAGTTTATTCGCAACTACACGAATATTGGAAATTGGACCGAGCTCGACTTGAGTTTTAGAAACAGAATTATCCTGATGAATGGATTTACATACAGCGATCCAAATCAGGGAAACCTAATGAACTTGTTTTTGCAACAAGAACCTGTAAAAATGGAAATGGAATCTGTTCTTCCGGCGAATATTGGTGTTTTGGCTGTTTTGGGAATGGATGATCCCCTGCTTCACAAAGGAAAATACCGTAAGTTTTTAGATCAGATGGGCAAACTTTCTGATTATCAAAAAGACATTAACAATCTTAAAAAGAAAACAGGTGAAGATTTTGAGGAGATTTTTTTCTCGATTATTTACAAGGAAATAGGCTTGGCTTTTGCAGAAGGAAATGCAGACAAAAGGTTTACGGTAGTTCGCACCAAAAGTGCCAGTATTGCTAAGGATAAGATGTTAAAACCAATTATAAACTATGCCAAAAAGAAGAAAAGAACTTTGTCCTATTACAAAAGAACCTATCAGTTGGATTCTGAAACCTTGTTCGAGATCTACCGTTTGCCCGACGATCGTTTGCCTGAGAAACTATTCGGCAGCTTTTTTACGGATGCCTCATCGGCATATTTTACCTTTATAAACAACTATATGGTAATGGGGCCTAGCATCAATGCTTTGTCAGAGTTTATAAAAGAATCGGTTCTTGGCAAAACACTTGATAGCAACCAAAATTACCAAGAGAACAAAGAGTTTTTATCCAACAAGGCCAACTTCTTTCTTTATACCTCAACACCAAAGGCCAACCGTTTTATTGCCAGCTTTCTTAATACCGAGCTTCAATCGGTAATTCAAAATCATAAGGAAAGCGTGAATAAATTTCAGGCTGTTGGCTTGCAGCTAAGCTCGAATCGCAACCTGATATACAACAATTTGTTTATTGAGTATGATCCGGTTTTGGAAATGGCTCCACAAACCGACTGGGAGTCAAGACTTGATACTTGCTTCCGACACAAGCCTTATTTGGTAAAAAACCATTACACCAAAGAGAATGAAATCTTTGTTCAGGATATTAACAAGCAGATCTACCTGGTAAATCCATCGGGTCGTATCCTGTGGAAAAAAACTTTGGATTCTCAGATTGTTGGAAAGGTTGAGCAAATTGATTTTTTTAAAAATAATAAACTTCAATACCTTTTTGCCACCAGAAAGCATTTGCATTTAATCGACAGAAACGGCAACTACGTTAAAAATTATCCGATTCGTTTAAAAGCCGAAGCGACCAGAGGAATCTCCATTTTCGATTACGACAAAAACAAGAACTACCGCATTTTTATTCCTTGTAAGGATCAGCGCATTTATGCATACTCTAAAGAGGGTAAAATTATAACAGGTTGGCATGCCAAAAGAGCAGAAAATCCTATTACTTGCGAGGTACAGCATTTTAGGGTAGGAGGAAAAGACTACATTGTATATGCCGATAAATACCGTATTTATATCTTAAACAGGCGAGGAGCTGAAAGAGTGAAACTAAAAAAACAATTCTCAAAATCAGAGAAAAACCCATTTTACCTTGAAAAGCAGCACAACAGAATGCTTGCCAGCGATACCAATGGAAACATCCATTACATCTATTTCAATGGAAAAGTAGAAACAAAATCATTCACACAACTTTCCGAAGCACATTTTTTTGTAGCATCCGATATGAATGCAGATGGAAGAAACGAATACCTGTTTGCCGATTACAACTTTCTTAAAATTTTTGATAGCAATGGGAATCAAAAACTTGAGAAAAAATTTGATTCAGGAATTAGCTACAGGCCTAATGTTTACAAGTTCTCGCGCAGAAAAATCGAAATAGGCATTTGTGTTGAGAACGAAAATAAAATTTACCTGATTGATCTTAAAGGGAACAATCACTCCGGTTTCCCTTTAAAAGGAAATACAGAATTCTCGATAGGCTTTGCTAAGCCAGGAGATAAATCATTTAATCTGTATGTTGGGGATAGCCGAAACTTCTTATTAAACTATTCCGTACACTAACCCGTTTGTCAATAATAACAGGTAATTCATGTAATATAAGTATTTGTTTACATGATTATTTGTTTTTTTGATTTCGATTAAAACTGTAGCATTACAGCTAGGGTGAAAGCTGTTGAGTACGGTTCAAAACTATTATTGTCTATTTAATTGTATTACTATGATATTTAAATCACGATTTCTGATTCCACTATTGCTATGTGGAGTACTGGCCATTACCGCCCAATCATGCTTCGATTCCGACGATTATGACATGGATCGATTATCTGATAAAGTAGAATGGACGCCTAACATGATTGCTCCGGTAGGATACGGAACCTACTCGCTTTGGTATCTTTTAAACGAGCACGAACTAGATATTAATGATCAAACCATCTTTAACGAAAATGGAAATTTGGTGATCAAACATCGCGAAAATGATATTTTCACTTATTCGGTAGATGATGTATTGGATTTTCCAAATCAGTTAAACCAAAATATAAGCATCTTTTTAGGAAGTTTTCCGGGTATTCCGTATGCTTCAATCCCAAACCCTATGAATTTTTCACAGGTTATTTCAATTGATGCAGGAGGCAATAACATCATCCTTTCTGAATTGCAATTTAATGCAAATCTCGAGTTTACACTTTCTAATCCGTTGAATACAGATCTGGATTTAACCGTTACGTTTCCGAGTTTAATGGAAGGGGGAAGCATGGTTACCAGAACGTTTAACCTTCCGGCATTTACGAGCAATCAATTAGAGACCATCAACCTAAGCGGAGCTACGGCTGCTTTCAAAACACCATATTCAGCCAGCAACGAATTAGATATTAATTTCTCCGTATCAATTCATGATAATGCCAGCCATATCATTAATGGCCTTGGAAATCTTGGAGTCAATTTAAATGTACAGAATATTGATTTTATAACTGCAGCGGGCGATTTTGGCCAACAGACCATCAATATCGGAACGGGAAGTATTGATTTAGGTGTTGATTTGTGGGATGATGTAGATGGAGAATATCGATTTACAAATCCTAAAATTCACTTGTACTTGCGCAATTCGGTTGGTGTTCCTTTCGAAATTGGAGCAAACATTACCGGCTACAATTCAAGTGGCAGATCTGCAAACTTAAATCCACAGGCTCTTCAACCCGGTTATCCAAGCAATTTTTCTGCTGGCAATCCCAATACAATTGATGTACTTAATAATAAGCTTACTTACGACAAGAGCAATTCAAATATTGTAAATTTAATGGCTTTACCTCCATCCAATCGATTGGATTATTTTGGTAATGTAAACTTAAATCCTGATCCTGTTGATATTCCTACCAAACCAAACATTCTAAGCAGCAGTTCAAGAATTGATGCAGACATCGAAATCGAAATCCCACTTGAATTTACAGCAACAAATCTTAGCCTGCAGGATACAATTGACGATGTTGACATTGATGATGCTGATAAAGTAATGAATGCTGCAATTGTGGTTACAGCCGAAAATGGTTACCCTCTTGATGCAAGCATTGCGAGCATCCTACTTACCGATGCCAATTACAATGTGATTGACGAAATAAAAGACAATGAAATTATTGATGCAGCTTTGGTATACACTTCTGGTCCAATGATTGGTGAGGTAGATCCCAATTCAATCAAAGAGGTATCGCACGAAATAAAGCTTACTCAATCACAAATTGCCAATCTCGATTTCACCGAAAATATCATTATCAATGCACTTGTAAGTACCGAAAATGGAGGATTCCCGGTTAAATTAAAAGGCGATTACCAGTTGAAATTTACCATCTCGGTTCAAGCCCAACTCGATTTAAGTAACTAAACAAGCACTTTAAAACATCCTACAATGACCAGATTATTAACTAAAATATCTCTAACAGGATTGCTTCTTGTAATCCTGACATTTAATGGTATTGCTCAAAAAGTGAACAATACCTTATATTTGATGAAGAATGTTCCTCAATCGAACCAGCTGAATCCGGCAATTCAACCCGAATGTAAAGTATTTGTGGGATTTCCGGCTTTAAGTTCGATCTACTTTAATTATAGCAACAGCAGCTTTGCATATGATGATGTAATTACCGATGGAACAGGCATCAGGAGCGATTCACTGGTGGTGAACGTAAATCGCTTTCACGATGCATTAAAAACTACAAATTTTGTTTCGCAACAGTTCGAATTGACTCTTTTGGCAGTGGGCGTTCGTGCCAAAGATTACTATTTTACATTGGATGTAATCGAAAAAGAAGATTCCCGCTTTTCTTTCGACAAAGAAATGATTTCCTTTTTGAAAGATGGGAACTACGATTACAGAGGCAGAACTGCCAATTGGGGTGGTTTGGGTGTAGATGCCAATGCTTATCATGAAATTGCATTGGGCGTTTCCAAAAAAATCAACGACAAGTGGACAGTGGGTGTAAAAGGGAAAATGTTGTTTGGAATCGCTAATCTGCACATGAACGAATCGGATATGTCGGTTTATACATCCTTAAGCGGCGATGAGGTAATCCTAAATTCGAAGCATCGATTAAGAGCCTCAATACCGATCAACCAAATTAGCTACGATGCCAATGGATTTATCGACGATATTAATTTTGATGGTGATGATTTTGATGAAGATTTCTTCCTGAATACGGATAACAAAGGTTTTGCTGTTGATTTAGGAATGAGCTATCAAATGGACGAAAAAACCACCCTTTATGCAAGTGTTTTGGATATCGGAGCCATCAACTGGAAATCTAACGGCTACGAATTTGTTCAGGATGGATCATTCACTTACAATGGTGCAGATTGGTCACAGTCTGGGAACTCAAACGATCCGAATTACAGAGAAATAGAAGATGTTTTTGATGATTTGGTTGATGATATTGAAGATGAATTTAGGGTTTCGGATTTGGTGGGATCTTATGCGGTAGCTTTACCAACCAAAATTTACTTGGGAGGAACACATCAAATTCATAAAAAAATGAATGTTGGAGCCTTAAGTCGTACCGAAATTTTTAATGGTAAAGTTCAGTCTTCGCTTACTTTATCGGCTAATGCCAGATTTTTAAGAAACCTAAGCACAAGCTTAAGCTATTCGGTATTGAATAATTCTTATACAAACATTGGCTTTGGTTTGGCTGCAAAACTGGGGCCTTTGCAGTTTTATACCGTAACCGATAATGTAATTGCAGCAATAAAACCAAATGGTGCACAACTTGCCAATGTTCGTTTCGGATTTAACTTCCTGTTTGGCTGCAAGAACAAGAAGAAAAAGTGGGACGAATGTTCTTGGAGCGAGCCCATCAGAAACAAAA
This sequence comes from Marinifilum sp., assembly GCF_965230805.1. Taxonomy (NCBI): domain Bacteria; kingdom Pseudomonadati; phylum Bacteroidota; class Bacteroidia; order Marinilabiliales; family Marinifilaceae; genus Marinifilum; species Marinifilum sp. The sequence goes on from NZ_OZ246019.1 coordinate 2,284,715, forward strand.
AGAAACCCTTGTACAAATAAAGTCGTAACTTTATATTGCTCTGTGTGAGCAGAGTGTTTACATCAATTTAAATTCAGGGCTACCCTTTATGGGTGGTCCTTTTTTTGTTTCATTCGAAATAAAGCTCTGGGTACAAAAAAATGCGGTAAATGCTGGCATTTTGTTTTAAAATCGCTCCCCTCTGCCTTTCCCCAACTTGGGAAAGTTCAAAACCAAAATAAAAAGTCCTTCCCCAAGCTGGGAAAGCTTGAATTGAAAAAAACATAGCTTTCCCAGCTTGGGAAAGTGATTTTAAAAAAAAAGGAGCCTTTCCCAACTTGGGAAAACACATTTTAAAAAAAAGGGGCGATTCCCAACTTGGGAAAGCTTGCTTCAAAAAAAAGAAGGCTTCCCCAACTTGGGGAAGGTAGTTCTGAAAAAAAAATGCCTTCCCCAAAATGAGATTCCTTTTCTATCATGTTCCGATTCGTTCCCCGAAGAGGAAGAACCCGAACTCACGTTATTATTAGTTGAACTCATGCTATAAACAGAGCTCAGTTTAGCCAAGCTACGAATGCATGTATTCCGATACAATCTACAAATCAAACTTGATTCCCTGTGCCAATGGTAAATCGGCACCAAAATTTAAAGTGTTGGTTTGTCTTCTCATGTAAGTTTTCCAGGAATCAGAACCCGATTCGCGACCGCCACCAGTTTCTTTTTCGCCACCAAAGGCACCGCCAATTTCAGCACCCGATGTTCCGATGTTTACATTGGCAATACCACAATCGCTGCCAACCGCAGAAATAAAGGTTTGAGCTTCTCTCATGTTCAAGGTAAATATGGATGAGGACAAACCCTGTGGAACACTGTTGTGCAGTTCAATGGCCTCGTCAAGAGTTTTGTATTTCATGATATACAGCACAGGTACGAACGATTCATCCTGAACAATTTGCCAATGATTTTCTACCTCGCAAAAAGTTGGCAATACATAGTTTCCTCCTAAAACTTTATCGCCAAATACAATTGTACCACCTGCTTTCTTCACCTCAGCAATGGCCGTTTGGTATACATCAACAGCTCCATCATCAATTACCGGCCCCACCAAAGTATTTTCGTCAAGCGGATTACCAATTTTCTTTTCAACCTGTTTGTATGCATTTAGCAATCGGTTTTTTACATCATGGTAAATGCTTTCGTGAATAATCAAACGGCGGGTAGAGGTACAACGCTGTCCTGCCGTTCCTACCGACCCAAAAACAATGCCGGGAATGGCCATATCCAAATCGGCTGATGGAGCTACAATAATTGCGTTATTACCTCCCAATTCGGCAATGGTTCTGCCCAAACGTGCACCCACTTTTTCGGCAACTCTTTTCCCGATAGCAGTCGATCCGGTTACAGAAATTAAAGGAACGCGCTTGTCCTCAATAAAATTATCTCCCATTACCGATGATTTGGCTACAACCAGATTGAAAACACCTTCGGGAACATCATTGTCTTTTAATACCTTTTGAATGATGTTGTGACAGGCAATGGCGCAGAGAGGCACTTTCGAGCTTGGTTTCCAAATTACCACATCGCCGCAAACAGCGGCTATCATGGCATTCCATGCCCAAACTGCAACCGGAAAATTAAAAGCAGAAATAACCCCAACCAAACCAAGCGGATGATACTGATCCATCATTTTATGGTCTGGCCTTTCGGAATGCATAGTAAATCCGTAAAGCATTCTCGACTGCCCCACTGCAAAGTCGCAAATGTCGATCATCTCCTGAACTTCGCCCAGTCCTTCCTGATAGATTTTTCCCATTTCGAGTGTTACCAATTTTCCCAGATCCTCTTTGGCATCGCGCAAGGCATTACCAATTTGGCGCACAATTTCGCCACGCTTTGGCGCAGGCATTTTGCGCCATACTTTAAAGGCTTCCTGGGCTTTTACCAGCACTTTTTCGTAGTCGTTCTTATCGGCATTTTTAACTTTTGCAATTAACGATCCGTCGATTGGCGAGTAGGATTCGGTAACAGCACCTTTGCAATCGAACCATTCGGTTCCGGTTGATACTCCGGCATTGACATCCGATATGCCCAATCGTTTTAGCGTTTCCTCTATTCCAAAATTCTTTTCGAGTTCGTGTGATTTTATAATTTCCATATAATTATGATTTAATTGTGATAAGCAATTTTTATAACGAGAAGTATACAATTTAGTAAAAGCCAATTTAAATTGTAATGATTTTTATCAATTTTATTATCAGAGGAGGATGAGGTTCTTTCCAGAATTTTGAGAAGGGCAGCTTTATAGCTTTCTTCTTATGCATTAGGCCTTTTTTTTGCAATAAAAAACCCGAACCAATGCTTGATTCGGGCTTACTGTATTCTGATAAAAGATGTTAATGCATAATAAAATTCCTAAAGTGTTTCATGAATTGAACTCTTTGGTAAGCCGCAGGATCATTAGAGTTCGATTGGCTCATTTTCCCTTTAAAGTCACGAATATTTTCAAACTCGTGATCTTCCATCCACGAGTAAATTTCTTTTAAAAGGATATCGATATATTCGGGGCCATGCTTGTAAATTACCGAAGCCAGCTGAACGGCATCAGCACCGGCCAAAATGTGTTTGATAATGCTTTCGGATGTATGAATCCCCGTGGTTCCTGCCAATGAGCAGTTAACACGTTCCGACATAATGCCAATCCATCTTAACGAATTTTTGTAATCATCGGAGTGCGATAGCACTTGTCCGCTGGTAACACTTAAATTGTGTATGTCAATGTCAGGACTGTAGAAACGGTTGAACATTACCACTCCATCAGCATCCATATCGTTTAATTTCTGAATAAGCTTAGCAAGATTAGAGTGGTAAGGACTAATTTTTAGTGCTACAGGAATTGCAACCTGATCTTTCACGGTTTTAAGAACATCAAAATAGATTTGTTCGTTTTCTTCACCCGATCTGTTCAGGTCGGTTGGCAATACAAACAGGTTAATTTCCAATGCATCGGCACCAGCTTTTTCAATTTCGCGCGAAAAGTAAGTCCATTTCTGAGCACTAACACAGTTGATACTTGCAATTACCGGAATGGAAACGGCAGCTTTGGCTTCCTCAATCAATCTGAGATATTTCCTTAGAATATCCTCGTGCGGATCTTCCTCCATATAATCAAAGGTTTCGGGATAGATGTACGGACGACTGGTCATGGCATGCATTTGCTCTTCCATTTCCAAAATAATTTCTTCCTCGAAAAGAGATTTAAGAACAATTGCACCTGCTCCATTGGCTTCTAATTCAACTAATTTTTCAATAGAATCGGTTAAACCGGAACTGGCAACAATGATTGGATTTTTTAAATCAAGTCCTAAATAGCTTGTAGTTAAGTTTGGCATATCAGTTAAGTTTTGTTTTTGCGATAATTTTGATTTTGAATCAAATTTAAATGGGCTTGCAGTTTATTTCAAATCAATAATCTTTATACTAAGATAGAAAATCCTGATCTTAAAGCTTTGCAAATCTTCTTGCAGTATAGCTCTTTTTTCACTTGTTTTGAAGATTACACTTTAAAACTACCCATTTAGAATGAATATTTCAGTAAAGAAAAAAAGAAGTTGGACCGATAGATTTTTGAATCTAACCGAGAAGTTTGGAAATGCCTTACCGCATCCTGCTACCTTATTTGCAATTTTTGCCTTAATGGCAGTATTATTATCCGGATTAGCCTCCCTTTTTCATTGGAAAGCTGTACATCCTGGAACAAAAGAAACCATCGAAGTGGTGAACCTTATTTCAGTAGAAGGTTTGCATCGCATGCTGATCGAAATGGTTGATAACTTTACCGGTTTTGCGCCTTTGGGAATTGTTATGGTGGCCATGTTGGGAATTGGTATTGCCGAAAGCAGTGGTTTAATTGCCACACTCATCCGCAAATTGGTGCTATCGGCTCCAAAAAAGATGCTGACTTTTGTATTGGTTTTATCTGGGATTTTATCAAATACTGCTTCGGATGTAGGATATGTTCTCCTGATTCCACTTGCCGGGGTGATTTTCGTTGCAGTAGACCGACATCCTATTGCAGGTATGGCGGCAGCTTTTGCCGGTGTATCGGGTGGGTTTTCGGCCAACTTGATTTTAGGAACCATAGATCCTTTGTTGGCCGGTCTTTCTGAGGAGGCAGCACGTATTGTTGATCCAACGGTAAGTGTAAATCCTACCGCTAACTATTACTTTATGGTAGTATCTACCTTTGTAATTGCTTTTGTAGGGACTTTGGTTACCGATAAAGTAATAGAACCACGACTTGGCGTTTACAAAGATGCAAGCGAGCACAAAGAGGAAATTCACAAGTTAACAGCTTTGGAGCGAAGAGGACTGCGTTGGGCCTTGTATGTAGCTCTTTTCTTAATAGCCGTTGCCCTTTGGGGATTAATCCCTGAAAATGGATTCCTTAGAGGAACTGATGGTGGTTTTTTAACTTCGCCATTGCTTAAGGGTGTTGTTGCCATATTGTTGTTGGGAGCCGGAGGTTGTGGTATTGCCTACGGATTTGGAGCCAAGGTTTTTAAAAACGATGCAGATATCATGGATGGTATGGCTAAATCGATGCAAACTCTGGCTAGCTACTATGTTTTGGTATTTTTTGCGGCTCAGTTTGTTGCCTATTTTAAATGGTCGAACTTGGGTGTAGTGATGGCAATTAAAGGAGCCGGAGCTTTAATGGCTGCCGAAATAGGTATGATTCCGCTGATGATATTATTTGTAATGCTATCGGCAATCATTAATATGCTTATGGGATCGGCTTCGGCCAAATGGGCGATTATGGCACCCATTTTTATCCCGATGTTTATGTTGATGGGCTACTCCCCTGAACTTTCGCAAGTAGTATACAGAATAGGGGATAGTGTTACCAATGTAATATCTCCAATGATGAGTTTCTTTGCATTAATCATAGCTTACTTTCAGAAATACGAAAAGAATTCTGGCATTGGAACCATTATAGCCACTATGTTGCCTTATTCGGTGGTATTCTTTGTGGTTTGGGTAATTCTATTAATGGCATGGATCTTTTTAGGCCTTCCATTAGGACCGGGGGCAGGATTGGAGTATACCATGCCTCAATAATTTTTTATAAAAACACCACCCGAAGCAAAATCTATACTTGGGTGTAAAAATATGAATCTCAGTGCATGTAGGATATTCTCTTTATTCCACTGAGATTTTTTAAGTATTTTTTTCGAAAAAATGTAGATTTTGTTTTGCGAGAATCAAACAATTATCTACATTTGCATCGCATTCAAAAGCAATGCCCAGGTGGCGGAATTGGTAGACGCGCTGGTCTCAAACACCAGTGGGGCAACCCGTGCCGGTTCGATCCCGGCCCTGGGTACAAAAAGATCCTTTCGAAGATATTCGAAAGGATCTTTTTTTATGCACTACAGTAAGGAAATTGCTTTAGATTGGGATCAAGCGGAAAACTGGATCATGATCTGGGTCTTTCAAGTAATCAGGGGATCATGATAGTGGAATTGAGACGTAATGTGCGGGAGCTGGTTAAGGAACATAAAAAGAGAAAATCGTTATTTGGAAAACTAATTATTTGGCAATCAATCGCTTCTGTTTTTTAGCCTATGATTGGATTGTATGTAAACAACAAGCAATTAAAGGATAATGATTTGAAATTTAGATATATTGAAGCTTGTGGTGGGGGTGATTCAGAAGGGCTATTGGTATTAGAATCTGTTTTTGATATTAATTCTAATATAATTAAGATGCAGATAATTACAAATGAGTAAATAAAATAGAATATAATTATTTCTACATATAGATTGATGATTAATTTATTTTTTTTGTATGTTTGACGTTAATCAAGAAAAATAAATTATATACCAATAAAAATACAATGTCAATAACTAACCTATGAATACTGTAATAAGAACAACATTAATTTTTATGCTTTGTTGTATGATCGTTTCTGTTGGTAAAACTCAATCGATTAAGATGAAATCATTAGTTGCAAGTCTAAAAGTAAGAGATAGTGAAAAATTTGATTCATATTTTGCAAATCTTGGTGCTGATGTAAGGGAATTACAGAGGATACATGGTATTACATATAAGTTAAGTTTTGATTCAGAAGCTATTTATGCAGATTCAGTATTTATTTCAGCAGATAGAAATTTACTTGGATTAGCAAATGATGAATATTTCGAAATGCAAAGAGTCGACAGTTCTTTTGTATTGTATTCTCTAACTTTAAAAGGAAGAAATAAGGCGTTGAAACTTGATACTCTTCCAATATTATTAAATTTTGTTATTAAGCCAGAAACACATTATAACCTTATTGCAAACAATTGTGAATATACTATTGAATTTCAGGCTGAAAGCGTAACTGCTTATGACAATAATAAAACCGAAATTGAACTAAGTCCATTCGTATTACCAATAAAGTTGGAATGCGAAGAGAAAGGAGAGAGTCAATTGTTAATTGCAGCACCAAATCCAACTAGAGAACGTTGCTGGGTACACTTACCTACTGAGAAAAAACAGGATGTTAAAACTTTAGTATTATATAATACAGCCGGAAAACCACAAAGTTTTACTTCCCAGCTTAATGATGAGGAGCTTGAATTAAACCTGGATTGCTTGCTTTCCGGGCATTACTACCTGAATATCATTTATTCAAAATATGATAAAGATGTGGTTAAGATTGTAAAACTTTAATCCAAGACTAATTTTTTTGAAAAAAACGAGTTTAATTTATGTTAATATGAAGAAAATCTACTATTTAATATTTATTCTATTACTTAATATTCCAATTGCAAATGCACAGAGCATTCAGGGGAAACAGGAAATTAAAAATCATTTTCAAAATGGAAATGCCCCAGGAGCAATACACTTCGGATATTTAATTGATGCCTGCTATAATTATTCTGTCGGAGAAGGTTTGATATATGATTCCGCAAATAATTTATTAAAATCAGAAGTTCCATTGAATGTTCTTTACAACAAGCTTTCAGATACTGCAAGAATTCTTAGACAGGAAAGAACGCATGAGTTCACCATTTTAAAAAATTCTTTATCAAACAGCGAAACTAATTTAAGTGGAAAGATTATTGATCTGGAAAATAGGATGAGAGCAGAACACTCAGACACTGCGACTCAGATTAGACTGGATTTTAGGAATTCATTGAATACATTTAACGCCTCACTTCAAAACGATTATAATTCTCTTTCAAATAAAGTAAAACAGAATAAGAATGAAATCGTTCAGTCTTTGAAGGATTCCACAATTTCTTTGCGTTCATACATTCAGCAGGAGAATCTCAGTTTAGAAAGTAAAATTGGAAGTTTACAAAGCGCAGTTGAAAATGATTTTATTCAGTTTGATCAGAACAAAACAAATGAAATTGCAGATACGGCTAAATCCCTTCGTTCAAACTTTTCTTTATTGAATCAAACAACCAATTCAAAATTATCTGATGAAGTTGGTCGAATTGAAGGCTTATTGAGTGACAACAATAATAAAATGCTTGATACTGCTAAAAACATCAGAACTGATTTTAACCTTAAAATAAACCAACAGAATAATAACTTACTAGATACTGCCAATAGCATTCGAAACACAATTACACATTTAAACTCGAACTTAGATAAAAAAATATCTGATGAAGTTAGTCGGATTGAAGACTTATTGAGTGACAACAATAATAAAATGCTCGATGCCGCTAAAAACATAAGAACTGATTTTAACCTGGAAATAAACCAACAGAATGATAACTTACGAGATACTGCCAATAGTATTCGAAACACAATTTCACATTTAAATTCGAATCTGGATAAGAAGTTTTCTGATGAAGTGATCCGACTGGATGCTAATATTAATAAAGCAGAATTGGCACTTCAGGATACGGCATTACAAATTCGATCTGATTTTAAAATCAAATTAGAATACCTGGAAGTTGCACTGCAAGATACTTCTAAAGTAATTCGCAAAAGCATTAGTGATTTAAATGAGAGTTTACAACTAAAAATAGAAACAGGAGATGCTGATTTAGAACTTCTTCTTACTGATGCCAAGTTAAGCTTAAGAAAGAAAATTGATTCTTTGGCTGAAGTTCATAATCTGGATCGAATTGCGCAAGAAAACCGGATGATGGCAATTGAGGAAAACCATCAGGATGTAAGAGATACCGTTTATAAAATGAAGGTAAAGCTTGATACACTGAATTATACAGAAAAAAACTTTACCAACACCTTAAAAGAAAAGCTTTTAAATATTGATGATGGAGCCACAAGAAGCGATAACAATTTTACAGATGAATTAAAATCGAAATTAGATGGAATAGAAAACAATGCTAACAATTATCAATTGCCTTTAGGAACACACGGAAAGTTAGGAGGAATTCAATTAAGCCAGGATTTTGTATTGTACAATGGTAAGGCTTATAACGCTTTAGATGCAGATAAAATTGACAGACAATATGCTACTGATACCATTATTAAGAATTGGACATCGGAAATGAAGGATGGGGACCAATGGACCAGGCTTCGCTACAAGATGGAAAATGGATCGGTTGATGCAGAAGGAAATAAGCTGTATGATTATGGAGAATGGAATCAGGCATACAAATTTATTTACGATGACCTTGAGACCTCTTACTATGAATTTAATGCAACAGACTCAACAAATGTAATTCTTGGGATTCATGAAAAGAATAAAAAGTTTTTAGGAGAAGATAATACGCTTATTGGTCATAGTGCCGGTTATACACTATACAAAGGTGGAGATAGAAATGTTTTGCTAGGCAAATCTGCTGGTAGAAGTTCTCAAGGCATATCCGATAATGTTTTAATTGGTAACCAGGCTGGTGAATCGATTGGAGATCCTGATATTGTATCTGTAATTAGTGGAGAATACAATGGAGAGCGAAATGTAGCACTTGGAAGCAAGGCCATGCAAGGACGGAATGCAAGTGGTAAATCGGTGGCAATTGGTTATTCTGCTATGGAGTTAGGAGAACAAAACTCAACAATTGCCATTGGATATAAGGCTGCAAATTCAAATTCCGGTTCTAATAATATAGCTATAGGATATGAGGCTGCTCATTCTATTCCGGGTTCAAATACAAACAATAATATTGCCATTGGATATCGTTCGGCATTCAATACAAGTTATGCCAAGAGGAATATTTTTGTAGGAGACTCCTCTGCTTTTAGCAACGAATCGGGCACAGGTAACATTTTTATTGGACATGGCAGCGGCAAAAGCAATAAGGGAAGTGGAAACCTGTTTATTGGGAATGATATGGAGCTTAATGGGGATAATAAGCTGTTAATCGGAAATAATAACAATGTTCTGATTTCGGGCGATTTTTCTGCTAACACAGTATCCATAAATAAACTTAACACACAAAATTTAGAGGTCGTAAATTCCAGTTCAAATTCTTACTCGATAGGCAGCAACGAAGTAATTAATGCCACTTCGCAATATGTTGGGCAGGGAGGAGTAAATACGCCAGGAAGAGTCGTAAGTTCCTATGCAAACTCGAAAGCAAGCACAACAACAGCAATTGCAGCTCCTAATGGAACTGTGAATGCAAAATATGTATCAGCCAATCAGTCGATACAAATAGGCGCCAGTGAAGTTGTAAACAGCACTGCCGAATTTGTTGGTTCCGGGGGTGTAAATACTACTGGGGATATCAGCACAAATGCTAATCTTACTGCAAATGATTTACAATCAAACACTGCAAAATTTACTCAATCTCTTCAGGTTGCAGGTATCGATATCGTAAAACACGATGGAACAAACATTACAGAGAGGTACGCTACTCAAAATCATATTCATTTGCCAGCAGAAATATCAACCAACACTGAAAATAGGTTTGTAAAAGATTCTGATATCTCAAATTGGAACAATAAAGTTGATAAAGTATTGGGCAAAGCACTGTCGACTAACGATTTTACAACTGCATATAAATCGAAACTGGATGGAATCTCAGTAGGAGCAAATAAGTATGTGCATCCTTCCAGTCATTCTGCAAGTATGATCATGCAAGATGCAAGCCACCGTTTTATTACCGATACCGATAAAACAAAATGGAACAATAAGGTTGACAAAGTATCGGGCAAAGCATTGTCGAGTAAGGATTTTACCGCTGCCTATAAATCGAAACTGGATGGAATTGCGGCCGGAGCAAATAAATATGTGCATCCTACCAACCATTCTGCAAGTATGATCACGCAAGATGCAAGCCACCGTTTTGTTAGCGATACCGATAAAACAAAATGGAACAATAAGGTTGACAAAGTATCGGGTAAAACATTGTCGAGTAAGGATTTTACCGCTGCCTACAAATCGAAATTGGATGGAATTGCTGCCGGAGCAAATAAATATGTGCATCCAGGCAGTCATTCGGCAAGCATGATTACCCAAGATGCAACACATCGATTTATTAGCGATTCTGAAAGAAACACTTGGAACAACAAGGTAGATAAAGTATCGGGTAAAGGCTTATCTACTAACGATTTTACCAGCACACATAAATCGAAACTGGATGGGATTGCAGCAGGAGCAAATCAATATGTGCATCCAGCCAATCATTCGGCCAATATGATTATTCAAGATGCAAGCCACCGCTTTATTAGCGATTCGGAAAGAAATACTTGGAATAACAAAGTAAATAAAGTGTCGGGTAAAGCATTGTCGAGCAATGATTTTACCAGTGCCTATAAATCAAAACTCGATGGAGTTGCTACAGGAGCCAACAAATATGTGCACCCAGCCAATCATTCGGCCAATATGATTAGCACCACAACCGATAAACAATTTGTAAGCCAAAGCGAAAAAGACAATTGGAATGCAGGGCAAATACCAGTTGGTGGAATTATTATGTGGAACGGAACCACTGTTCCTAACGGTTGGGCCTTGTGTAACGGACAAACGGTAAATGGAAAAGTAACACCTGATTTAAGAGGTAGGTTTATTGTGGGAAGTTATGCCGGAAAATCAGGTTTTAATGTTGGTAATTCTGGAGGAATTGTTACTAATGCCGGGCAAACATCTACTTCTGGTGGTCATAATCATACAGGAAATACCGGAGGGTACAAACTAACTTCAAGCGATTTACCGGAACATAGGCATAATATGGCTCATACCCATAAAATTCCGGCAAAGAAAGGAGCCAGATATTCTTCAACCACCGATGAGAGTAATCCTGGTGGATCGGGCAAAGGAAGCAGAAGAACAATGAACAATACAAGGGACTATAATTTCTCAACAGAGGCTGCTTCTACATCTTATACCGGCTATACAGGTAGGTCAAGCTCAAACATGAATGCTCATAAGCATACAATTTCCTCTGATGGGTCGCACGTGCATACAGTTCCTTACTACGTGTTAGCATTTATTATGAGAGTGGAATAGTTTATTTATGCCGTACTACAGCAACGAAACCAAATTACATGAAAAGACTTTTACCATTTCTATATATTTTCCTGAATACTGTTTTTGTTTATTCTCAGCACTTAGCAACAGAACAAGACAGTCTGCAAAAACCATTGGCAAAATCTGCTGTTTCCACAAAATCGGGGAGTGGTGGTGGAAATAGCTCAGGCGGATTGGCCCCGGTTTCCATGCCCATTATGCCATCGCCAACAGCAGCATCGTTGGTGCGAAATGCAACAGCCAGTCCCAATTTATATACCGGTGCAGTTAATGTAAGCATACCCTTGTATACCCTCCCGGCACAAGGAATGAGCATTCCCATTGGCCTGGTATACCAGAGCAATGGAGTGAAAGTAAACGATAAAAACGGACCATTGGGCATGACCTGGAGTTTGCAGGGAGGTGGTGCTGTAGCAAGAATTGTGAGGGGCTATCCCGATGAGTTTAAAGGGAAAATTTACAAAGAAATCTGGTTGGAAACAGATCCGGAAAAAAAAGAAAAGCAAGAAGTAAATGTAAGCGGATTTTGGTACAATAAAATACCAGTAGATTATCAAAGCAAACTGGAAAGCTTTAATCGGGTTATTGATCGCTCGGAAGGGAAAGATGAAAACCTTTGGGATACCGAACCAGATAAATATTTGTTTAGTGCTCCTGGTTTGTCTGGTAGTTTTTATATTCCTGGCAAAACCTCTGCCCCTATAATTCATTGCGATGCAGATATCGATATTCAAACTCACATTTTGAATGGAAAAATAAATGGATTTGTTATTAAAGCAGCTTCGGGAATTTGTTATGAGTTTGGTATGAAGGAAAACTATCTGGAAAAACAGTCTTTTATTACCGAAAGCAAGATTAGTGAGGCAAGGTTTAAGCAAATACAAGATAAATTTTATGAAACGGAGTTTACATTTGAAGATTGCATTTTTACAAAAACCTGGTTGGACGAGAAGAATAAATATACTTCAACATGGTATTTGAAAAGAATTATTACACCCTACAATGCTGATGCTATCTATTACAATTATCAATCTGATGAAGACAGAGTAGAGGAACAGGCAAAATCGATAGATGTACATATCGATAATTCTTTTAATGATTATTACTTTGCAAACCGAAGCAAATCGAATATTCGAGTGAATCGTTATCCCAAAGATAAAGATTACCTTTCACAGGTGTTTACCTCGAAACAAACAACAACAAGCATATATGCCCCTAAGCGTTTAAAAAGTATTACCAGTTCGGCAGGAAAAGTTGATTTCTTGTATGCAGTTGAAGAAAGAAAGTGTATAGAGCAAGTAAAATTGTATGGAAGCGACAAAAAGACGATTGTAAAATCATATCATCTTAGGTATACAGAAGAAATCAATAAAGTAATTGAACCTTTATATCCATCTTTAACCAACTATTATACAGCACGAGGTCGATCTTATGCAGGTTCAAGGAGAATAAGTAGTAATGAAAGTAAGAAAGGAAGTTCTTCAAGAAAGTTTTTGACGGAAATATATGAAATCAATAAAACAAATAGTGATTCCTTACAAATATTTAAATTCGAATATCATAAAACTGAATTGTTGCCTGAGTTTTGTTCCCAATTTCAGAATCATTATGGCTTTTATATAAACTATCCGAGTTTCAAGTCGCAATTTTATATCGACGAAAATTCAATATATTACCCAATCCTGGCGCTTGATGAGTATAAACCTAACAGAGTAAGAACATCAAATAGTCCTATTCAGATTATTGGTCCGGGTACTCCTAATCTTGATGATGACGGCAGTAATTTGTCCATATCCGATACAACAGTAGTGAATGGCATGTTGATATCCATGCAAAATGCAACAGGAGCACTCACAAAATTTGTGTATGATGCTACACCTGAAGGAGCCATTTTAAAACAATCTCTTACTTACGATGGCGCAAAGAAAATTCAAACAATCAAATATGAGTATGAAAATCCCATTCAACCTTTGGGATTTAGTTCACGCTTGTACAAATTAGGAGAATTTAAAACGGGTATAAGTCCTTGGGGACGAACCGAAACACTGTTAACACAAGGATCTCCATTTGGATTTGAAAAAGCTATAGTATTAACCAATGGAGTAAAGAATGTAAGTTATTTCACAACTGCTAAGGATTATAATAACAAGTTGGAGTCTTCAACAAGTTTTCAGGATGTAATTACAGGTGTAAATGTAGCTAATGGAAGAACGAATGGATATGATGAAGATGAAAGAGACAGGTATGATTTGTATACTTTTGAAGAATTCCTCGATTTTCTGAAAAGTAAAGACAAGCATGCCGTGATGGAAGCTTTAAGAATTTATCCTGATGATAAAGACACATATGAATGTGTTGATTTTGTTTTGGCTGAGTTACGCAAACAGAAGATTTATCCATCATTTGATTTTTACTATAAAAAAAGAAAGAAACTACAAACCAGTTCCAAACATCAGGTAGGAAGACCCACAGAATGCGATCAGTTAAGAGGAAGAGTTGTAAAAAACGAAACTTATAATTTGAATGGAAAAATTTCCGCTATTCAGGAATATAATTATTCTCTAATATCATTAAATGAATACAGTTCCAAAAAAAAGGCTTTTATAGTTTCGCAGTGTGATTACGAAGCCAACGATGTTAAGTACATTGTTCCCTACAAGATCGATTATGAAACCCTGCGTTTAAAAAGCAGCAAAACCATCTCCTACATCACAAAAAACGAAAAAATAGAAAAGGAAAGTACTGTAGAATCCTATTCTGATATTTTTCCCTTATTGCCTGAAACTGTAACACAAAAGAATTTGAACACCGGAGATATTTGGAAAACCAATTCTTCCTATCTGGTATTTGGTGAATCTGGTAAATCAACAGCTAAGTCAAAAATAAAATCGGAGACAGATCAGGATGTAATAGAACCGGATGATGATAATACAGGAGGAAGCAATACCAGTTATCCTAAATACAATACTTACGCAAAATATGCAGTACAAAAGCAGGAAAGTTTTAAAAATGGAAAACAACTTTCGGGAAGTCAGGTAATTTACGATGAGAACACTCAATTGCCAAAAGAGTTAAAAACATGGATTAATGGAGAATATGAGACCAGTTTAACTTACGATAAATTCGATCACAAGCGAAGAATTTTACAAGCGCACGGACGCGATGGTGTTCCAACATCTTATCGTTACAAGGGAAATTTTCTCGATTTGTCTGCACAGAATGCTACTTACGATGAAATTAGATATGGTAAAGTCGATGATTTACGCAACAATCTTAAAGCTGCAATGATTGCTTCGGCCAACTATTCGAAAGAAGGATTTTTAACCGACCAGACCGATGCCAATGGATATACAGTGTTTTATGAGTACGACGATTTTGGACGCTTACAACTTCTGCGCGATCATGATAAAAACATTGTAAAAGCTTACGATTATCAGTATGGTAAAGTTGGACAAGAAAAGGTAAGTGAAGAAAAGCTGGGAATAGGCCAAATGGTATTGGGCGAGAGTTTTGTAGTGGGTGGCTATACCAAAAGCAAAACGGAAGGCTTGCCATCGGCAGGGAAAAACTACATTGCTACTTATGGATTTAAAAAGGAGAATGCCACATTTTTCGACCGTAACAATGCCGATAAGGCAAATACTGCCATTGAATACCAGGATGGATTAGGACGGCCTACACAGCAAGTTGCACTAAATACCCTGCCACAAGGCTATAGTGTTGTGCAATCATTCGAGTACGATAGCCTGGGGCGACAGCCTGTACAGTACCGAAGCCTGCCAATGCTTAGCGATTCGAAATACAAAAAAGACTGGAAACAGTATTTAAAAGACCGTTACGAAAATACATATAAGGCCGAAAGCAGTTACGATGAATTTAACCGGATTGACAAGCAGGGGAGTTTTGGAGAGGAATATGCATTGAACAAACGCCCGAAAATTACACACTATGGTATGAACCAGCAGACTGTTGAATCTTATACTGCTGATTTAAATTCAGAACAATTCACAAAAAAGAATTATGCTAAAGGAACACTCCTAAAAACAGCAGTTTACTACGAGGGCATTACCAATGTGGTGTACAAAAACATGAACGGACAAGTGGTGCGCAAAGGAGCAGCACAAGGAAACCAAAGAGGAGATGTAAACCATGCTTCGGCACTGATTACCGATTACGTGTACGACGATTACGGCAACCTGCGAGCCATTTTACCACCACAGGCAAAGGGAGATATCAGCAAAACGGAATATGTATACAAATTCCATTACGACGAGCGCAACCGACTGGTAAAAAAGGAAATTCCCGGAGCCGGAAGTATTACATTGGAATACGATGAGCTGGACAGGCTAATAAGAGAAACCGATGCCAAAGGCTTGACCACTTACATTAAGTATGATGAACTAAGCCGACCAATAGAAACAGGATATTTAAAAAAGCAGTCAGCGGTCAGCGATCAGCAATCAGCAGGTGAAGAAACCGTATTAAGCCGAACCTACTACGACAATTATGAGTTTGCATTTGCACAGGCAAATGCTTGCAGTTTGGAGCATACCGAAAATAATTTGGGAAGAATTACAGGAAGCGAGACCCGTGTATTAGGAAGCGACACCTGGATAAAAGCCGTAAGTTACTACGACAAGGAAGGCCGGGTAATTGAAGCCATATCGCAAAACAATGCAGGTGGAACCGATAAGGTAGTAACAGTTTACGATTTTGAGGGGAAAGTTACCGAAACCAAGGTAAGCAAAACTTTTAACGGCAAAGATTATTCCAGCCTTCGCCGATACGATTACGGCAAAAGCGGCGAGTTGGAAAATGTGCACCATGGGGTAAACGGACAAAGCAGTATTGTGCTTTCAAGTTTTAGCTACAACAGCGATGGATCGCTGAAAGAAAAACGTGTGCATAACGGCACAATTAAAACCAATTACACTTACGACGAGTTAGACCGCATGGTAAAAGCCAAAAGCGACAAGTTGTTTGAGTACGAACTGGCCTACGATTCTTCGCTAAAAGGCAGCAATAACCAATCGTATTACGATGGCAGCCTTAGTGCCATGGCCTGGAAAAGCAACAACAAGAAAAGATATACCTACACCTTTACCTACGACAATTGGAAAAACCTTTCGGAGGCCAATTCTACCGATCACCCTTACACAACGGTGTACCATTACGATAGAAATGGGAATATGGATTGGTTGAAACGCCGCGATAGCTTGTGCACCCAACCCGGAGATGTTTACCAGCATTTCGAATACGATTACCAGGGCAACCAGTTGCACCAGTTAACAAGGCTAAACACCGAGCAGGTAGAAGTTTGGCCCGGCGATGCCAATAACGATGGTAAAGTAGATGTTGACGACCAGCACCCGGTTGGTTTTAATTACAAGCTAAAAGCCAAGGCAAGAGATACCCGCAGCACCGCCTGGAAAGCCTTTTTGGCCATACAGCGCAAGGGCGACGATTTGGCTTTTTCGGATACCAATGGTGACGGAAAAATAAACGAGTTGGACACCATTGCCATACATCAAAACCTATTGAAAACGCATGATGTTGCCGAGCCAACAGCCGCCAAACCCTTTTCGTACCAGTACGACAAGAACGGCAATATGGTGTACGACCAGTACAAAAAACTGCGAATTAGCTACAATATTTTTAACCTGCCTGATACTTTAAGTGTTGCAGGACAAGGAAAAATTGTAAACCAGTATTTGGCTGATGGAACATTGCTGCGCCGTAGCTTTTTCGACGAAGACGATAACGAAGTAAAACGCATCGACTACCAGGGCGAATTCCTCTTTGTAAACGGGCAGCTGGATAAAATATTTACCGAAGAAGGTTACTACCAGCCAACAAGGGCTACCAAAACCAAGAAAAGTGATTTTGGCACCTATTTTTACACGCTTAAAGATCATTTGGGGCACACCCGTGTAGTGGTTGACGAAGAAGAGAATGTAATACAGGAAACTGCCTATTACCCATATGGTGGAATAATTGCCGGGCTTTCTACCAAAAGCAAATATAATTATCTTTATACAGGCAAGGAGCTGGTTGATAGTTTGGGTGTAAATTGGTACGATCATCATGCAAGGTATTACGACCCCGAAATAGGCCGCTGGTTTGCCATCGACCCTGCATTGCAGGCTTCAAGTCCATATTTGGCAATGGGGAACAATCCCATGATGATGGTGGATGAAGATGGGGAGTGGTTTTTTGCTGCTTTGGCAGTTGGAGCATTAATAGGTGCAGGTAGTTACACAGCAAGCATTGCCTTTAGCAAAGGAGGTTTCGATAATTGGAGCTGGGGAGGATTTTTTCAATCGGCAGGTATGGGAGCTGTTTCGGGAGTTGCTACTGCTGGTATTGGAAATGCCTTACAAGGTATGAGCGGTTTTGGCACGGAAGCCTTACGGGCAGGTATGCATGGAGTCACACAAGGGGGATTAGGAGCAGTTCAAGGAGATAATTTTTTTAATGGTTTTGCCAGTGGAGCAATAAGTTCACTTGCATCCTCCGGTTTTCAGGCTGTGGATCCTAATTTTGGAAAATCAGCATGGAATAGTTCTTTTGTGGGTGCATTATCTGGTGGTATTGGTGCTGAACTTTCTGGTGGTGATTTCTGGCGTGGTGCTGGGCAAGGGGCTACTGTGGCTTTGTTGAATCATTATGGGCATCAGGTTGAGGGTAATTTGAATGAAAAAAGGGCGAGGAATAAAAGGGCTGAGGCGTATGCTGAACAGGCGTTTAGTGGGATTAGTTTAGCGGATTCAGATAATCGAACGTTATTTTTGTTAGGAACAGGTTTGGCAAATGACGGAACTATTGGCACTTTTGACATCTATCAAAGAAGTAATGTAGGAATTAAAGCTGCTGCAATTCGAAACAATATGCCAACAAAAGCTATTGATGGTATAATAGGAAAAATAAATAGGATTCTTACTATAACCAAATGGGTTGGTAGAGGTATTGTGGTTTTAGGTGCAGCGAGTTCTGTTTATGATGGTTATGTTTCTTATCAAAATGGAGATATCATGGGAACAAGAAAAGCAGGGTTAGATTTAGGAGTGGGCTTAGGAGCGGCATTTGTGGGAGGTATACAAGGAGTTATTATATATGGTGGATATATGATGATTTTTGATCCGTCACCATATAAAGGTCCAGGATATCAAGCTCCTAATATTATAAAAAGAGACAATACATATGTTGCACCTCCAATTTATTAAAAAACGAGTATGAAGATTTACAAATACACATATTATATACTTTTTCTTTTGTGGCAAAAGAAAAAAGATGAACCTGAAAATGCAAAGATAAATGCTATACTTACAATAACCTTTGCGATGTATTTAAATATTTTGAGCACACCTCTTATTGCATTAGCATTCCTTAAAAAAGATTTAGTTGTTATGCCAGAGTTAAAATCTAAAGTTATAATTGTATTACTCCTAATCATGGTAGGAATCATAAATTATACTTTCTTAGCAAAAAAAGACAAACACAATAAAATCATTAAAAAATTTGCTCAGGAAAGAAGCAATCAACTTAATTTTTCTAAATTTTTAGTATTTGTATATCTTGCTATTTCTTTTGGTTTACCATTGTATATTTTTTTATTTACTGTTCCGTAAATTAGGTAATGCATCAAATTGACTAATATAAATAATGTGAAACTGTAAGAGGTTAATATTCAGCAGAAAAATAAATAAAAATGTAAAAAAATAAGCGGTACAATGTATCGCTTATTTTATTTTAAGGCTTTAAAACAGCTAAAATGGGAAAAAACTCGACCTCGTGCTTCAAATTTACTGATGACAATAAATGTAAATATTGTGGTAACGAAAATTTGGTTAAAAATGGACACACAAAAACAGCAATATTATTGTAAGCAGTGTAAAAAGTATGTTGTAATATCATATTCTTATCATGCATATCAAACTTCACTAAATTATAAAATAGTAGCCTTAACCAAAGAGGGAGTTGGAATACGTGGTATTTCAAGATTATTAAGTATTTCGCAAAATACCGTTCTGTCGAGAATAAAAGCTATTGCCTCACAAATAAAAGAACCGATATTGGTAAAAGGCAAAGAATACGAAGTAGATGAATTGCGAACCTTTATACAAACCAAGAGTCGTTTAATTTGGGTAGTGAGCGCATTACGAAAAGATACCGGAGAAATAGTACGCTGCAATATTGGTAGCAGAACCAACAAAACCTTAAAACGAGTAACAGAAAGCTTGGAACTATCGGAAGCAAAGAACATATATACCGATGGTTTGAAGCAATACAAAACGCTTATTGGAAGTAATGTTCACAAAATTAAACGCTTTGGAACCAACCATATTGAAAGATATCATCTAAATCTAAGAACACACCTAAAAGATTGAACCGCCGAAATATTTGTTATAGCTAAAGTTTGTGCATGCTGGTGGCAGTGATTCGGATTTATTTGTGGGCTTAAATAAACGCCACGAAAGCCTCGGCTTATATTAACCTTTCGCATATGAAGCAACTAATCAATTAAAAAACTATGGTTCGTGAATACCTAACAGGTAGCGGGTACATATTTCTAGTTGGCTAACGCATTGTATAATGTTTTGTTGTAGGACTTAAAAGTCCGTTGGTGCCCCAAAAAATGTATCCTTTCTGGATAAATATGCTTATCTCGCAAAGATTTGACAGGCTGTCGACTATGACAGACCTGTGAAATTTACAAACATATTGATCTCGCACATCGACAACCTATCGAAGTTAAAAATTCAAATAGCTGTTGAATGTGACAGACCTCTTTAAATCTCAGAATTACCCAATTAGAATTCAGACAGGCTTATGAAATTTACAAATATATTGATCTCGCACATCGACAACCTATCGAAGTTAAAAATTCAAATAGCTGTTGAATGCGACAGACCCCTTTAAATCTCAGAATTATTCAATTAGAATTCAGACAGGCTTATGAAATTTTAAAATGTACACTGCTGTGTGCATGATTAGTAATGTAATTTTTTTAAAGCTAAAAAATATAAGCTATGCTTTATTTGTTGCAACCCATCACAGATGCGTCTTTAAATATTACCATCAAAGAACGAGGCTGTCGCACGAAACGAAGTTCGATGTAATCAATCCTTTCGTGTGGTTTTATAAATTATTATAACGTGAGTTCGACGTAAAATTCTATCTACAGAAAGTTATATTTGGGATAGATTTGCATTAAAAATTTGGAAAGAGTAGCGTGCTATTTTGAGGAATTTTTAATGTGAAGATGTCGTAAAGAGAACTTTCCATTATGTGTTTGCCTGCTTTCGGCATAAATTTCTTCAAATCTTCTTGAAATATCCCGATATTCCTTCGAAAATTTCTACTTAAAATCAGATCAAACTATGAACGAATTTTACGTCGAACTCACGTTATTTTATGGCTAAGGATTGTTGTAAATTGATTTGTGCAAGTTTACTTTTTCGCAAATTAATTGATCCCTTATATTTGCAAAACAATTATCTTAATTTAAAACGCAAAAACAAACAACAAACAAAAATTATGGGAATAGACCTTATTTTCATGCTAACCAAAAATGATCAAACCGTTCCTGATGCAAGAAAGTATGTGAAGGAAATTGTGGCGGCAGGAGTAAAACACATTGGATTTAAGGATGTGGGCTTGCCTTTTGAAGAACTTCAAGCCCTTACTCAGGAATTGCGAAAGGAAGATGTTACAATATATCTTGAGGTGGTAAGCCTGGATGAGCATACCGAAAAGAACTCGGCTATGATTGCAATGGATTTAAATGTTGATTATCTGCTGGGAGGTACCAGACCCGAGGCCATTGCTCCAGTCGTTAAAAATCATCCAATAAAGTATTACCCATTTGTTGGACAAATTGAAAAGCATCCAAGTGTTTTAATAGGATCAATACCTGAGATTTCTATGCATGCCGAAAAAATTACAAGCATCCAAGGAGTTGATGGCATAGACCTTTTGGCATATCGTCATACCGGTGATGATATTCCTGCTCTTATTAAAGAGGTTTCGAGATGTTCAAAAAAACCAATTATTGTAGCGGGTAGTATCGATAGGCTGGAAAGAGTTGAACTTGTAAAAGAAATTGGAGTATCGGCATTTACAGTGGGTACAGCAGCATTCAATCAATTGTTTCCGTCTGAAAAACCTGGTCTTGCAGGGCAAGTTGAATGTATTCTGCAAAAGTGCTAATCGTAACGATTTTACATTTTTTAACACTCCTTGTGATTTGTTAACCCATATGTTGAATACATTTGTAAGGCACAAAAGAAGTAGATTAGGTTTTTTTCATAGAATAATAGATGTAGAGTTTAGATAAATAACCCGGTTTTATGCCGGGTTTTTTATTTTGTATTACTTATTGCCTGAGTTCGTTTTTTAATCAGCTATCTACTGTTTCAAGTATCTGCAATTTATTTGTAGTGACGTTTTATTTTACGTCGAACTCACGTTAAATATAAATTTATTGGCAATTGATTTAGAATAGGGTGAACATATTTTGTAGATTTGTGTAAACGAAAATTGAAACTTATTTAATCTCTAAAATTTCAAATATGAAAAACTCTATTGTTATTTTATTTTTACTAATCGGATTTTCCTTAAGTGCACAAAACACCAAACTTGAGGTGTTAAAGGAATTTGTTTCAGGTACCATTAACTTTAATGACGAATTTGCAGATTTGGGTCAGCCAATAATGACAATCAATAAATTGGCCGAAGCTCAAGCTGATAAAACAATTGAACTGACAAAGGATAACATTGAGGAAACGCTAAAAATTGCAAAGTCATACAAAACTTGTATCATTACCGTTGGAGTTCACACCATTGTTAAAGTTACCGATTTTGAGGATTGCAGTCCGAGTGGAGCTTGGGGAGCATGCATGCCAATGGGAAAAGGCTATGTTCAAAAATCCGGTGTTTTAAATGAAAAGAAAGACTACATCAAGAATATCATTGGCCGTCCTGGTTCACAGGAGAGAAAAGTATTCTTGTTTAAGTAAGAAATGATTTGATACAGATATGAGGCTTCTCTTGCATTACAGCACAGAAGCCTCATTTTTTGTTATTGATAGTCATATATTTCAAAAGTTACTCGCCGGTTGTTGGCTCTGCTTTGATTGTCGGTATTGGCCACTACAGGATTTCTTTCGCCATGCGGTATAATAATAATTCTATTATCGGGAACCCCGTTTAAAATTAGATAGTTTTTAACTGTGGTAAGACGTTTATAGGCCAATTCGATATTGGCGTTATCAGAACCAATATCATCGGTATGGCCATGCATTTTTAGAATATAGGATGCATTCTCAACCATCATACTAATAACGGTTACAAGCTTTCGTCGCGAGTACTCAGTCAGCTCATACTTTCCGAACGCAAAGTAAATATTTTCCAGGCGTTCCTCCATTTCAACTCTTTCTTCTTTTTGCTCCGGGCATCCGTTATTGGCAGCTAGTCCCGGAATTTCAGGGCAAAAATCTTCACTATCAACCACGCCGTCTTGGTCGGTGTCTATAGGACAACCGCGTTCATCAACAATGTAAAAAGGCGGGGTTTTCGGACAATCGTCTTGTTCGTCAGGCACACCATCACGATCTTCATCAGCCATTTTGTCGTTTTTCTCCATTTGTTCCAGTTCATGACGCAAACGATCTATTTTCTTGTATTTCTCAGCCAATAATGTTTTTAGTGTGCTGATATCATTATTTAAGATTCTTTCCGGTTCCTTCTTCTTTTTGCTTTTCAGGCGATAACCAATAAGGAATTCATGATTGTTTGAAGCGTATCTGCCTGTTTTCTGAATTCCAATATCATATGCATATCCAAGAACAAAGTTTTTTAATACATTGATACCTATATTCAATCCAAGCGAAAAATCATCGCGATAGTTTACTGCAAACCAAGCTTTCTCGTAAAGCTTCGCGATTACATTAACATCGAACTGAACGGGAGAATTTTTTGCATATCGCATCATTAGGTATGGGGTAATGCTCAGATCTTTAATGCTGCGGATTTTAAACTCGTAGGCTCCACTAAGCATGGCGTGGCGAACCAAATGGTACGACGATTCGCTTCCATTATTGTTTTCACTCACCGAGTTGTTTAAAAGTTGCGGAATTGTTAGTCCAATAGCTAAGCTTTTATGGGTATAATACAAACCCATGTTTGCCATGAATTCGGTATTCTTATAGTTGCTGTTTAATAGATAGGGATCGGATGGATTTGCCCTTAAATCACTCATGTTTACCCTAAAGTCTGATATCCCTGCCGATAAGCCAAGCCTCAAAAAATGATCGGTATAAATTTGCAATTGGTAGGCATAACTTACAAGTGCTTGCGTATGATCAAAAATACCTACATTATCATTTACCAGATTAAATCCTAAACCATATTTGGATTGGCGTAAGGCTGCATCGGCCGTGAAAACATGTGTTACCTGGCCACCATCAAAATCAGCAAATTTTTGGTTTCTCAACAAATAGGCATTAAATAATCCACTTGCACCTGCTGCAGCAGGATTGTAAACTGTTGGATTAATGTAATATTGATCTAATAAGGGCACCTGCTGGGCTTTCAGTTCCTTAGCAGAAAAATGGCTAAAGGTAAAAATGAAAAGCAGAATGTATTTTGAGAAGTAAAGTTGTTTCATAGGTGAGTGTTTTTAATTGCCCAGAATGGATAAGCTTCCCTTTATGGGTTTAATATCTTCCGAATTAAATTCGATTAAGTAATAATATGCACCATTAGGGAGAGTGGAGCCATTAAAGTTTCCTTGCCAATTGTTTTGGTATGATTTTGAGTGATAAACTTGCTGCCCATATATGTTAAAAACATAAACTTCAGGATTACCCAGGCTTGATTCATAATGAATCATCCAGTTGTCGTTAATGCCATCGCCATTTGGTGTAAGGGCATTGTTTACAATAACCGGGTGATTCTCATCCAGCTCTATTTGTACAAGCTGTCCTGCATCTGCCGAACGACATGCATTTCCATCAACCACCATTACCTGGTATGTGCCTACCTCAAGCCCCGATAGCTCCAGAATAGGATCATCCGTAGTGACGGTTTCCCCGGGATTAACGATGTAGGTGTAGGGAGCTATGCCTTCCGAAACCGAAATCACCAAATTTCCATCGTAACCCGACTGCACATCACCTGCAAAAATCTGTAGTTTAGGCTTGGGCTGCAGATTGTAATTTGGCCTTGCAGCTACAAGTTGATCCATACAATTGCCAATGCTCACATATAGGTTTGAGCTAAGCGTTGGCAGGATATCTTCAAACAACAGAGGTCCGCCATTACCGATAAGTTCAGCTAGTACATCATCACCTTCCTGAAGAACATAGCTTATTCCATTAATAGAACCGGTTAGCTCGATATCAATGGATTCGCCTTCGCAAAATTCATCAGGAGTAGCAAAGTTTTCCAATGAATTGTAGCTAATATCAGGAACCGTAATCTGTTTTGTATTATTTAAAGCAAGAGGGTCTGAACATACCGTTTCATGAGCAAAAACCGTAAATGTTTTGCTTGCATTTAAAATGATTTCCGGGAATTGAATTGTTCCACCATTGCCAAGTACATTTGGTTCAATAAAGTTAATCCCATCATGCAATTCGTAGAGTATGCCCGATTGACTGTTTTCAACCGAAAGGTGAACAGTTTCCCCCATACAAACCGTATCCCTGTTGCTAACCAACAATCGATTTGTTTCAGGAGCATGGTGTACATCTACATCAACGGTGTATCTAATATCAATTGGAGACAAACATTTTTCTCCCAAGGCTTCAATTCTGTAGGTAGTGGAATTGGCAGGCGAAGTGGGTTCGAAATGGATATCCTGATTATTTCCCCATATTGGATTTCCCAGGGCTGTGTCTTTATCCCAAAGCTGGTACTGAACTTTGGTATCGGTAGGCGTTAGCGATACAATTACTTGTTCTCCTTCACAAATTGTATGTTTGTCGATGGTTGGATGCAGATGGATTTCCGGTTGCAAACCTACTTCTACTTTTGTTGTTTCGGCAAGAGTTTGTTGAGTTCCGCAGGTTTGATTGGTGGCAATTACTTGATAGGTAACCGAACGAAATGGCGAAAACTCCGAAAAGGATATGACTGATCCAGTTCCTGCTATTGCATCGCCTTCCGGATAAGTGCCATCAAACAACTGATAATTCACTCCAAGTTCGCTCGAATCAATTGAAATGATTGTATTTTCGCCTACACAAAGTTTAGACTCCGAAATGCTGACTCCAATAGTAGAGAGTGGCAATTTTACAACCTCAAGTTCAATCCTGTTCTTTAAATCTAATCTGTCGTTACAGCCAGCCTTAGTTGTTTCAACAATGTAAGTTGTGGTGGTGTCAGGCAAAACAGAATTAAAATCGAGGGTGCCATTATTTCCTGTGGCTACATCCTGAACATTGCCTTTATGGTCTTTCAACCAATAGGACAATCCATTTTCCGAAGCTTCAACCGAGATTACAACCGGAGTATTTAAACTTTCGCAAATCTGATTTTGGCTTGCCGAAACCACTAAATCGAGGTTTGGGCCTCCATGAACGGTAATGTTACTTGTGTTGGGATAAGTAATGGGTGATGAACAGATCAAACTTTGGGCTTGTATACTCAGGCTTTGCGATTGACTTGGTTTGATATGCACGCTAATATCGGTACCATTTCCTTCTACGCCTCCTAAATTTCCCTCAAGGCTACCTATCACATCGTATCGAATCCCACTTTCGCTATTATTAATGGTAACGGAAATTAATTCGCCATCACAAATGGCTATTGGGTTTACTGTATAGCTTATGCTTCCTGCAGGTTGCGGGTTTACAGTTACCACAGCTTGATTGGTGATTTCGTAAACCAAAGAGCAGCTTGGTTTCATTACATCAACAGAGTAGTTGGTATTGCTTAGCGGACTCACCGCCGGGAAATCTATTTGTGCACCGTTGCCATTAACCGGAATCCCAATGGTTCCTGAGGCATCTTTTAATTGGTATTGCACATTGTTTTCGGAATTGGCAATACCAATTACAGTCGATTCGCCTTCGCATATTTCGCCAGGTGTTGCCGATAATACAAGATCGAGTTGCGGTAGAGCATTTACAGTAATGTTTGAGTTTTGATGGAGCGTGCTTACCGTGCTGCACCCATTTTTAACTGCTTCAATTTCGTAGCTTGTGTTATTTGTTGGCGACACAGTAAATTCAATACTGCTTCCATTGCCAATTTGTGGCACACCAATATCTGTTGTTCCGTTAGTTAGCTGGTAACTTACATCCGTTTCGCTTGCATTTACAGCAATGGAAATGCTTTCGCCGATACAAATATCAGCGGCAGCGGGGCTTATACTTAAATCTAAATCCGCTTGGGGTTTTACATTTACCTCTATGCTTTTGTCAAGAGTTTTGCTTGCCGAGCAGGAAGTAGAACTAATTTTTACATGGTAAGTTGTATGGGTAGCAGGACTAACATTTGTAAAAGAAATGGCTGCACCATCACCTGTAATGGGAGAGCCTATATTATTAGTTCCGTCGCTAAGTTGATATTCAACACCATTTTCCGATTCATCCAGTTGAATCGAAACCGATTCTCCCAGGCAAATTTCATTTTTGTCTGCCGACAGATTGATGTTGCTTCGTGGGCTTGCACCTACTGTTACCATGATCTTCTGGTCCAGATTGTAATAACTCAAGCAGTTTGCGCCAAAAGCTCTAATTGTATACAGTTCTGTTGATGTAGGGGCAATTGTAAAAACCAGGTTGCTGCCGGTTCCGCTTAAAGGTCCGGTTACATAGGAACTTCCGTCGAATATCTGATAATCAATACCTATTTCTGAGTTCTCGATGGTTATTTTTACATTTTCTCCTTGGCAGATTTGGTTGTTGTCGGCATATACTACCAAATCGGTTTTAGGAGAAGGAGCAACATTAATGATTGCGGTATGGTTTAACTTGATCTGATTATGGCAATTGCCACCACTTACAAAAACTTGATAGCTGGTATTGGCTTGAGGAAATACTTGCGGAAATTGAATAGTTCCTCCATTTCCTGCAATGGATGGCGGAAAATCATCAGGACCATTGTTTAAAAGGTATTGGTAAGTATTTTCTGTATTGTCAACAGAAATGAGTACACCCTCACCTTTGCAGATCTGAGTATCCGAGGAATAAACCGATAAATTTAAATCAGGCCCCGGACTAACCGCAACGGTAACACTTTCTGTTAAATCAGAGCTTTCGCTGCTTGTAGTGTTCGTGGCAGTAATGGTATAGGTAGCACTTGTCGTTGGTAAAAGTGTAAAAGAAATTTGCGAACCAGTTCCACTAAGTGGTGTTCCGCTATTGATCCCATCAGATTTTAGCTGGTACTCAACTCCTGTTTCGCTGCTCTCCAAAAAAATAGTGATGCTTTCTCCAACACAAATTGATGATTTATCCACACTTACATGAATTGTATTATCCGGTGGAGCTTGTGCAGCATGTGCTGGAATCAGGCGAATAAGAAAAAAAAAGATTACTAATAATTGCAATAAAACTCCAATAACTGACTTATGCCCTTTTTGAAAACAGTCATTTACGAAAGTACTCTCTTTGGTTTTGAAAGAGTCCGGGCTTTGTTCTTGTGGCTTACTTATCAGACGCTTGTATAAATTAGTGCTTTTATTGCTAAGGCCAAGTAAAAGAGTAGTATTTTGATTGGGGTAAAAGTGTTTCATTCAAATGTTATCGATTAGATTTTATAGCTATAATATAATTGGGCTTGCAAAAAATACTTGAATGAAAAATGAATACAATACATGAGGTCCTGTTTTTTGATTTTTTAAGATTTTGAGAAAGTTCTTCCTACTAATGCCATATCCCTTCTATAGTCCTAAAAATAATGTAGTATAGATCTTTATGAGATTTATACAACTATTCTTGATTGACTGGCAAACCAACGAGTATGTACTAAAATAAGGGGATAAAGGGATGGCTTTAAAATACGATGAGAAATTGACAAAAGCACAAATAATGCGGATGAGTGTATTTTATTTCACTGTCAACCCATTATGGTAAGCTATTAAGCCGAATTGGATTGTAAAAATGCTTATCCTTTGAGATGAATTGGAGTAGTGATTCAAAAAGCAATCAAATTTTTGATACTGTGCCCCACGTTTATTTTTATTTAGCCAGTCTTGATTTGTAATCAGGGCGTTTGGTGTTTACGATTTTTAATACGTAAAGTAGATCTATCCGCACACATATAAATACAAATCTTTTAGTGGGAACACCTTTGGTATCCCATATAGAGGTTTGATGCTCTCACTTGGTTTGGTGTGTAAATGATTTACTAAAATGAACCTAATTATAATGAGACCCTAAGGTCTTAACTTCTGCTTCTGCCAATCTTTGTTGGTGCAGGTCAATGCCAGCAGACTCAGGCATAAATCAGACTGTTTTTTAGATATTCTGGCATTCATTTTTTTAATAACGCGAGTTCGACGTAAAATTCTATCCACAGAAAGTTATATTTGCGACAGATTTGCATTAAAAATTTGGAAAGAATAGCGTGCTATTTTGAGGAATTTTTAATGTGAAGATGTCGTAAAGAGAACTTTCCATTATGTGTTTGCCTGCTTTCGGCATAAATTTTCTCAAATTTTCGAAGGAATATCGGGATATTTCAAGAAGATTTGAGGAAATTTCTACTCAAAATCAGATCAAACTGTGAACGAATTTTACATCGAACTCACGTTAAATACAATTGCTCCGGGATTCCTTATAAATCAGCATGAACTCCCAATATATTTTTATACATTTGTTAGAATTACATAATATGAGTTGAAAATATGATGAATAAAGAATCGGTGATTGCACTTAGTAAACAAGAGAAATTGGATAGAAGATATTTAAGAATGGCCTTGGTTTGGGCCGAAAATTCATATTGTAAGAGAAGACAGGTAGGGGCTTTGATTGTAAAAGATAAGATGATTATCTCTGATGGTTATAACGGAACACCATCCGGCTTCGAAAATGTGTGCGAGGATGAGAACTTTAAAACCAAACCTTACGTATTACATGCGGAAGCCAATGCCATTACTAAAGTTGCCAAGTCGGGCAATAGCAGCGAAAATGCTACTTTATACGTTACCGCTTCTCCTTGCATCGAGTGCGCAAAGCTAATAATTCAAGCCGGAATTGTGCGTGTGGTCTATTCCGAAAAGTATCATAGTTCCGATGGAATCGATTTGTTAGACCGAGCAGGTATCGAATTAAAATACATCAATTTGAACGAAGAAAATTAAAACAAAATACATGAGTTATAACAATAAAAGAAGTGCGATATTTCTGCCTATATTATTGGCATTAGCCATTTTAGCAGGTATGTTCATAAATTCCCTGTTTTCAGGAAACAAGCATGGAGATTCAGCCATATTTCAATTGCCCAAAGCAGGAAACAAGTTGGATGTTGTATTGGATATGATTGAATCGGATTACGTAGATACAATTAGCTCGACTGCTTTGGTTGAGCAAGCAATCCCGGCTTTGTTAAAAGATCTGGATCCGCATACGGTGTATATTCCGGCAAAGGATCTACAGAAAGTTGAGGACGAACTGAAAGGAAATTTTGGAGGAATTGGCGTTCAATTTATCAGGTATCAGGATACTGTGGCAATTGTAAGAGTAATTCCTGGTGGGCCTTCGGAATTGGCTGGTATAAAAGCCGGCGATCGTTTGGTAACGGTTAACGATACTTCCATAATCGGTAAAGAATTAAAAGACAACGATATTATAAGTAAACTGAAAGGCCCTAAAGGAACACCAGTAAGAGTTGGAGTTTATCGCAGAAGCTCCAATGAGAATCTTGAAATGGAACTCCTTCGGGGATCCATTCCGGTTCCAAGCGTAGATGTTGCTTATATGATTAATGATTTGCTTGGATATATAAAAGTGAGTCGCTTTGCTGCAACCACCTATTTCGAATTTTCAGAAGGACTTGAGAAATTGGAATCGCAAGGATTGCAGAAACTGATTGTGGATCTGCGTGGAAATACAGGTGGATATCTTTCTGAAGCCACAAACATGATCAACGAATTTCTTTCCGAAGATAAAATGATGGTGTATACCGAAGGAAAATCACAAGCCAGAACAAATTACAAATCAAACGGAAGTGGCAGATTCCAGAGTTTACCGGTAATTGTTCTGATTGATGAGGTTTCGGCCTCGGCAAGTGAAATTTTTGCGGGAGCCATTCAAGATAACGACCGAGGTAAAATAGTGGGTCGCCGCTCGTTTGGTAAAGGACTGGTGCAGGAGCAAAGACGCTTGCCTGATGGTTCAGCTTTAAGATTAACAGTGGCTCGTTACTACACGCCTACCGGAAGATGTATTCAAAAACCATATACCAACGGAAAAGAAGCCTATTACAACGATTTGAACCTTCGATTTATTCATGGTGAATTTCAGAAGAAAGACTCCATTCATTTTAATGATTCATTAAAATATACAACCCCTGGAGGAAACACAGTTTATGGTGGCGGTGGTATAATGCCTGATGTATTTATTCCGGTTGATACTTCGGGATATTCGAATTACTTTCGTGATTTGAGAAGAAAAGGTATCATTTACCAGTATGCATTTGCATTTGTCGATCGGTACAGAGAACAAATGCAGGGCTTAGAATCCCACAGCGATGTTTTAAATTTTGTAAAGGACAAAGCCATTATCAAAAATTTGGTAGCTTACGCTGATAAAAAGGGAGTAAAACCAGATTCAAAAGGCTTAAGACAATCCCGTAAGGTAATCGAAACCCAGTTGAAAGCATATATTGCCCGAGATTTGATCGATGACATTGGATTTTATCCCATCATTCGAGACTTGGATAAAACTTTAATCGAGGCCGAAACACATTTTTAGTTTAATATATACCAAGATATGAGAAAGAGACTTGCTGAACAGTGAGTCTCTTTTTTACATTCAATAAGTCCCAAAATAAATTAACCTGAGTTCGACTTAAAATTCTATCCACAGAAAGTTATATTTGGGATAGATTTGCATTAAAAATATGGAAAGAATAGCGGGCTATTTTGAGGAATTTTTAATGTGAAGATGTCGTAAAGAGAACTTTCCATTATGTGTTTGCCTGCTTTTGGCATAAATTTCCTCAAATCTTCTTGAAATATCCCGATATTCCTTCGAAAATTTCTACTCAAAATCAGATCAAACTGTGAACGAATTTTACGTCGAACTCACGTTAAATTAAGGAAAAGACCTCATTTTATAATAACACAGGCATTTGGATCGGTTCAAAAAAAATCAATCCCAATTAAACTTTACAACGATTCGCAAGTCCAAGCACTGAATTCGATTTTAAAATAGCGCTGGAATTATCAAGTTAAGAACCATTTAAAAAATTAGACAAAATGAAGAAACCAGTTGTAGTTGGAATAATTTGCATGTTTGTAGTGGCTGGAATGTCGAACTTATATGCGCAGCAAAACAGAGGACAAGGAGGACAAAGAAATTTACAATGTAAAAAAGGGAAAGCTTTTAATCTAACAGAGGAACAAAAAGAGCAAATGAAAGAAGTGCGCACCCGGTATGCGAAACAATCTTTAAATATAAAGAATGAGTTGAACGAGCTGCGGGCAAAACAGAAAACTTTGGTTTCGGCCGAACAGCCAAATAAGTCAAAGGTTTATGCTAATATCGATAAGATGACTACTTTAAAGAAAGAATTGCAAGTTCAGAAATTAGATATGCGACTG
This sequence comes from Marinifilum sp., assembly GCF_965230805.1. Classification (NCBI taxonomy): domain Bacteria; kingdom Pseudomonadati; phylum Bacteroidota; class Bacteroidia; order Marinilabiliales; family Marinifilaceae; genus Marinifilum; species Marinifilum sp. Next base: position 2,316,910 of record NZ_OZ246019.1, read on the forward strand.
GAAATGCATTCTTTTTTAAGTGAAGAGCAATTGTTGCGAGCAGATTTTAAAGCAAATCACCGCAAGGGTATGAAACAAGGCCATAGAGGAAAGAGAGCTATGGCTCAGGGAATGCATGCCAAAGCAAAAAAAGAGCATGTGCAAGCTATAAAAGACATGAAAGCTGACAAAGGCAAAAGAAACATGCTCGATTTAAGTGAAGAGCAGAAAGGTCAGATGAAAGAATTGCGTTTGGCTCATCTGAAGGATACCAAATCGTTAAGAGATGAGGCCGAAGAACTAAGACTGAAACAAAGAAACCTAATGACTGACGAAGATCCTGATAAATCGATATTGCTTGCTAATGTAAAGCGCTTGTCGGATATTCAGAACAGTTTAGTTAAGAAGAAATTCGATCACCAAATGGAGGTTCGCAAAATTTTAAACGAGGATCAGTTAGTACTTTTCCTAAGCCGAGCTGGCAAGGGGAAAGCTTTTCATAAAGGCCACAGAGGGTGGTAACACCAGAGTAATACAATTAGATTAGAGAGGTTCTTTTTTAGTTGGGCACTGAAAAAGTACTAAAATTTAGAAAAGCCATTAAAAAGATGATATTTTTCCTTTTAATGGCTTTTTTTTTATTAAATCATAAGTAGCACTATATGTGTATCTTATGCTTTAGTGGAAAAGTCAAGATCTGATATTCTACATCTGAATTTATCGGTCTATCCAAAATTCAGGGGTTTTTCAGTGCCCTCTTTTTTAGGAACCTCTTTTTTTTGAATGCCCTTTAGGGATAGATTCATATTTGGTTTAATGTAAAAAAAATGAAGCAGTAACTTCCCGCATGAATAATGATTAATACCAGATGATATAAAGTCTGGATGTATTCGTGAGTTACTTCCCTTTCGATTCCAAATAAAAGAGTTTTTGTTTCGAATTAAAGGATTTGGTCTGTCAACGTCAAAATTTAGCTTATCTAAGCCAAATGTATGTATAGAAACCCCAATTCTTATATTTCGAACCTAAGCGTTTGATTAAGGAGCCGAAACAGATGAGTAAGAGATCCAAATACTTCTATTCGAAACCTAAAGAGAATATTTTGAAATCCAAAACAGTCAATATTTCTGAAATCCAATTGGGTTTATAATTAAATTACTTCATTTGTCTGACTCTTCAATCATTTTTGTCAGTTGATGAATTTTATTTTCGAAGTCCAGCTGCTTTATTTCCAAATTGTTAATCATCTGGTATAAATCAGCAGAACGATTTCCTAGGTCAAAACTCATAAAAGCCTTAACGGCCCACACCTCTAATATTTCATCTTGATTAACCGTTTTGACAGAATAACTGGCATTGTCACTCTTCAAGATGAACTGACCTCGCTCTTTTAAACGATTCAAAACACGCTTAACAACCACTCCTGTTTTAAGAACGACAACATAGACCAATCCGTCTTTAATCAGATCCGAATCATCTACTGCCATTGCAAACACCCAAGAATTATTGGATAAAGTTGGTTCCATGCTATCTCCTGAAACCTGAAAACCTCTAAAGGTAGCCCCTTGAAACTCTGGGCGAGGAATGTTAAATGCTGGTTGTTGTTTTATAAAGTGGACATTGTCAATGTTTTCGGGATAACCAGCAGCTGCTCTGACATCTAACATTAAAATATTTTCTCTTTCATTGCTGTCTACTGTAATACACCTTGGAAGCACTTGTACTTTCTGCAAACGATCATTATCATTATGATTTTTGATTTGATCTATTCCGGAAAGATTTTTAAAAGGTTCACCCTCTCCTGTTAAAAGCCAATTAATATTGACTGATTCGAACTTTCTTGTAATGTCAGATAGAATATCAAAACTTGGTTTATTTTTTGCATTAAGGACATTGTATATTTTATCAGCACGAGAATAGCCTAATTTCCTGGAAAAGGCAAGTGGGCTAAGATTCATTCCACTTATAATTAGCTCAAACCTTTTACTGTAATCATTGTAATTATAGCTCATAAAGTTTATTTTGGATTTGATTAGTACCAAATTTATTGTATGTTTGTAATGATACTTTATGCGAATATAATAAAAATACAATGAATTGTCAAATGACCATGCTTTGTAATTATTAGAATATCAGATATTAAGCGTTTTTATCACAGCAAGTCATTGATTAATAATGACTGAAGAAAATCTTATTCCATTACAATAATTATAGAAGTTGTTTTATTTTAGGCAATAATAAATTTTTGTAAAGCATTTAATGACTAAAGTATGATTTAGCTATTTGCAACTATTTATTTTGTGACAATCAACAAAGTTAATTTATTTTATAGTTAAAAATTGAATGTGAAAATATTGATCTAAAAATAAGACGTCAATATGTTAATCATAAAATCATAAATTAATTTGCAACAAATACAGACTAATTGATGACCGGAATTTACTTTATTACATTTTTATCTATTTTACTTCAGCTTATTCAACAGGGTCACAGTAGGCTCGATTGTTATCCGTAATAAACTTTCGATAAGACATGGTTGTATAAAATAAGAACGAATAGAAACAATGATTTTAATGATTGACTCCATCAAAAATACACCCGTACTAAATCTATTGACCCTTTTACTTGCCATGAAAGTCTATCTGAAATATATACCAATAGTTATCTATCCATTAAACTAACTATTTAAAACATACTTAAAAATGAGCTACAACAAAAGAAATTTACTAATCAAGATTATCGAAGTCCAAAATATCTATATTGAACACTCAAAAAGAGGAGCTACTGGGAAATGGATTTTTAACGAGCTAATTCATCCTAAATTCAGAATTAGCCGAGCTACTTTTTACAATTATCTTGCTACTAATGCTAAAAAGGAATTAAAGGAATTAGATGCGAATAACTAAGAAAAACACTTGCATTGTTAAACCAAAGGTAGTAAACATACAATTCAAATAGATCAAGGTGGGATGCGCAGCTCACCTTGGGCTTCAATATTAACAAGCTATACTTTTATTGTAATTGCATTCAACTAATGACTCTTAAAATAGCTGCACTGTATTTAGTAAAACCATAATTTAAAGATGGCTCAGATGCTTCTTCTTATTTAATTCTGCACTACAATTACATTAATAAGCATATAATCAACTTCATCCTTTCCGACTTAATAAACAAGAAGACTTGCGGCATAGAATTCACTATTCGTATTCTATTAAATAGCTACTTTGTCATTTTGTCATCCGAAAATCATATTCACAAGAAAATCTCTTCATCCAATGTATACAACATTAGAAGTAATATAGAAAATACATTGCTTTTATTCGATCCAAGCATTTATGTTATAATAGTTTTATTTGGAATGAGTTTTAAACTATTTTTAGTTTAATCAAGTGCAAAAGTAGAGGCATAGCCATTGCTAAGTCGATATTCTTTAGTAAAGAATCGACTCAAATGGTCAAAAATGTGGATTTATTTTATTGTAATAATTTCGATCAAAACTATAATGCAATCCACTTATTAACATACCGGTTTATAAGTTACACTCCCAACAAACAACTTTATTCCATCTTCTCTAAATCCAAAAAAACAACTGTTTCGATTATGATTGATTTACTTATGCTTCTGAGAGATACTCTTTTTCTTTGAAGCAAACAAAAATACATTTTGTGAAAAATCAAATATAATTTAGGAAGTCTAACCATTAGACCAATTTATACAACTGTTATATAGTATTTTGGAGGACATACAAATGATTTGCAATTTTAAAATCGAAACAAACAAAAAGCGTTTCTCAATTACTGTTTCTGTATATAGTCATTAAGAAATTTTATGCCTCTATTCAGAGATACAAGTTTTGATCAAATTATTTATGAAATCCCGAAGCTAGATTGAAAATGGTTTCAAATATTAGATTAACAAATTTGTAGTAACATATAAAAACTCACCAAATGAATAAAAATATAATCGCAACAATACTGAATGAGAAAGAAGACATATCAGAAGAAAATTTATTGCATAGTCTGAAAAAAAGATTAAAGGTTGCCGAGAGTGCTGGTATTTACAAAGCGCAAGCCGATTACTGGAAAGAACAACACCATAGTCTAAGACAGCAATGTTTTAGGGCAATAAATAGAAAGAATGGCTTAAAGTACCTCAGCGAAATACTTGAAGAGGACATCCATACACTAACAATTTAAATTTTATAGCCAATGGAAAAAAAAATGAACATTACACTTGGCCAAGTGCTGTCAATGGCATTAACCGTTTTTATAATCACACTTGGGGGGTGGTTTAACATGAGCGGCAGAGTGAAAGCTCTTGAAGTAGAAACAGATATTCGTATCAGACAGCTAGAGACACAAGTGCAGAAGAACAGGGATTATTTTCATAAAATACTAGATGAAGTACAACAAGTGAAAATTGTTCTTGAAAACAAAAAAGACAGGGAGAATTAAAAAATGGCCTTCACATTTAGTAAAAAATCAATGGACAGACTACTTCAAGTTGATCCGCGATTACAGGAACTAATAAAGAATACCATTGCTTTAAGCCCCATAGATTTTGGAATACCAAAATTTGGAGGTTTAAGAACCGAGAAAGAACAAGAAGAACTTTATAGAAAAGGTCTCTCAAAGTGCGATGGATACAAGATCAAAAGCTTCCATCAAACAGGAAATGCAATTGATATTTATGCCTATATAAATGGCAAAGCATCCTGGAACAAAATTCATCTGGCAATAATTGCAGGAGTAATTCTTGGAGAAGCAAATCGAATGAACCTGAATGTAAGATGGGGCGGCACATTTGGTAGCGATAGTTTTAATGGATGGGACATGCCTCATTTCGAGTTAATTACATATTAAATTTTCAACAATGGGATTTTTATCAAGCAAGCGATCAGAAAGAATATTAGACGGAGCCATTAAAGGAATTGATGCCCTTTTTTTTACAAAAGAAGAGAAAGCACAACAATCATTAAAAGTTGCCGATGCACAAATGGAATTCCTAAAAACCACATTAAGTGAAAGCTCAGCAAGATCGGTAACTCGCAGATATCTTGCTCTAGCAATAGTAGGTGTATTCTTGTTTCTCATTTTAGGATCAGGTATGGTCTACCCAATAAATCAAGAATATGCTAAATTTCTATTCGAGCTAGTTAATTCACTAAACACACTGGTGATGATGGTTGCAGGTTTCTTTTTCGGAGCTTATATGATAGGTTCGCACATTTGGGGAAAAGGGCGAACCAAAGAAAAGGCAAAGTAAATAACCAAAACACAAGACATTCATTTAAAATAAGTCCCTCCTTTCCTAGATGAAATGATTTCATCATTACATCACCATATATGAGTGAAAATAAATATCAACCTGGAAAGTAGCATTCCACTTTCGGCTAAAAAAATAGACAATTGCGAAACGCAGGTAGCGACAGAAAGTTGTAGCTATTTTTCTAAGGTTGATACGATCCGGTTATACCAATTGTATTCCAAAATGATTAATAAATCATTTTGCTTATTACAATGGTTAATACCGATATGCAATCACAGAGCCATTGTTTTCATCGCTCGTTTCGATTGGTAATCGGTATTATTCAAAAGTCTTTAGATAAGGGATTAATAATTATATGTAGAAAGCATTAAAAGATATTAACTATGAATGATAAAAATATATTTACAAACAATGCCATATTAGCCTTGCTATTAGAGCAAGATGAAATAGAGCAGGTTAAGCACGAGGTTGGTCTTGTTCCTAATAAAGATGGAGATGGCTATGAGACTCATACAGGTGAGATCTATACCTCAGCAGATATCATTACGTTACGTAACAATGCGGATTTTGGCTTAGGTTCTACAAAATTTGCTGGCTTAATAGCAAAAAAATACGATGGAGTAAATGATGGACAACTTGTGTTTGATGCCGATGGATATGCACGTGTAGGTGATAAGGACAGCCTACAAATGATTGCAACTCGCGAAAATTCTCCTCTTCCAAACGGAGTAGCCTATTATGATAATGGCACGAGAAAATTTAAAACCAAAGATGAATCTACTTTATCGGTAGCACAAGCTGCCAACGCTAACAAACTTGGAACATACACGGCTTCTCAATACTTGAGAAACGACATTAATGAACCTAAATTAAGCGTAAGCGGAAGTTTAAAATTTTCTTTGGAAGCAGACTCTGATAACTCAAACGAATCAGATAATGTTGAACTATACCTTTCTCAAGGTGGTGGTGGTACTACTGCAAGTCTAGGTTTAAACAGCTCAAACGATCTTTATTTAAATCACGGAACTACTCGTGTTTTTGAATACGACGAAGGAGAAAGTAATCTAATTTTTGATTCAACAGTTCATTCTTCTGCAAAGTTTAATAAAACTGTACTATACTCGCCTGAAACCTCAACTGACATCATGAACATTCGCAGATATGGCAATGATCATACTGTACTAAACATTTGGAGTCCACCACAAACAGCATGGGGCGGTGCTAAAGAGAGTACTATAGCATTGGTTCGTGGTGATGGAAATGAGTACTTCATGGATATCTACAACATGGACTATGGAAACTCAGATCAGGGAAATAACCTGGATTATGGTGAACCTGAAATGGGGATCAGACTTCAGAAAAGAGGAACTGGTTCTTATACTCCATTCTATATTGAATACGGAAATGGAAGTGAAGAATTTAAGGCACTTGAAATTCACCCTAATGGGACTGATACTTCTAACCAGTCTTCAGTAACTCTGAACCGACTAATTGCAAACTATGACGGAAATACGAAATTTGAAACAACAAATGAGGGTTCTAAGACTATTGGTGAACATATTATTACAGGATATTCGTTCTTAGAAGGTAGGATTTACGCCAAAGGGGATGGTGGAGAATCAATTAGAGTTAGACCAGCTTCAAGTACAGATACCAATCCTTACATCAGTTTTTATAGATCCAGTTTAGCTGGCCGAACTGGCTATTTACAAGCTATTTCCTCCGGAATGCAACTGACTTCTGAAACGGGCTATTTAAATCTTAATTCTACCACTTCAGGTGTTTACCTCAGATATTCAGGTGATGTAAAATTCAACACAACATCAGATGGTACATACACAGATGGTGTCAGTAATATTAAAGGTACTGTTAAAATAACAGGTGATAATACAAATTATGGGGAACGACACCCTTTGTTGTGGGGAAGAGGGAAGTCAGGCGATACTGTACTCTGGCAAACAGTTAGAGGAGGTTTCCTTGAATTTACAAATGGTTCTACTTATGGAACTGATCCTAATAACATGGTTAGTATTTGGACAGGTACTAGGCCTGCGGTAAATATTGGTTCAACTAAACTTGTTAACGATAATGATTCTGGATTATTAAAACTACAAACAGATCATGGTTATATTAAAATGGGTGCAAGTAATTCAAGCTGGGCACACTTTTATACTGACAGATCAAAATTTTACTTTGATAGTGGAATATCAGCCGTGTCTGAATTAGGAATTTATAACACAACTACCAGTTTACGTGACAAAATATTAAATCTTTCAGATAGTCATTATTTAGAGAGTAATGGAACTGGAATTAAACACTTTGGAGATTCAATGTTTACTGGCTACGTTGGTACCGAAACATTTAAAGATGGTTTTAGTGGTGAAGGTTGGAGGACTGATAATTTGGGTAATTCAACTTTCGATTCACTTACAGTGAGAAAAACATTCAACGTCTATGAATTGAATGTGAATAAAATTCGCTCTGGAAATGGCTCTTATTGGTTCTCTGATGGGATGAAGTTTGAAAAAGATTGGGGTACTGACTCTACCTATTATAGAATAGGATTAGATCAAGATACTTCGGACGAAAGACAACCTTTTAGAGTAGGTGATATATTGCGCTGTCAGGTTTGGACTGGGTCAGGGATAAAATACTATACACTTACAGTTGATGCTATCCCAAGTGATAATACATATTTTAGAGCCCCAAAATCAAGCAAAACTGGTTCCGGAGTACCAGAGATAGGTGATGAATTAGTAAGAATTGGAAATACTACGGATACCGATAGACAAGGTGCTGTTTACATCACATCCAATGACAACAATGCTCCATATATTGATGTTCTTGATGGTGTTAATTCTGATTCTTTTGTTAATAAAACAAAAGTTCGTTTAGGAAAATTAGATGGCATTACATCACCAACATTTGGAAATCTTTCCGGTTATGGACTATGGGCTCAAGATTCATATTTAGAAGGTGGCATCAATGCTACTTTTGGTAAGATTGGAGGATGGGATATTTCTTCATATGATATACGATCAGTAGCAAATGGTTTTACAACCCGAATAATTAATAGTGTTGGTACAGTAGAACCACGTATAGAAATTCTAAAAGATACTAGTAACTATGTAAAGATGTTCCACCGAACTGATAGCGATGATTTTGGTATTATTGGCAGACAAGGAGGAAACACATTATTTCAATTAGGAAGCACTAACAAAATCGCTGGCTGGAATTTTTCAAGTACAGAATTAACAGGAGGAAGTACTCACATTAAGAGTACTGGTGCCGTATACAATTATTCTAGTGGCACTTATAAATGGGAGCTAGCCGCTGATGGTAGTGGTAGATTGGCAAACGGTAATATAAGTTGGGACGCCACAGGCAATACAACTCTGGGCTCAGGCGTTACTCTTCAGTGGGAACACCTAAGCGCTGAATCTAAAGCCAACTTAAAAGGTGAGCCTGGACAAGATGGAAAAGACGGGGCACAAGGATTGCAAGGACCACAAGGACTTCAAGGTCCCCAAGGAGATCAGGGACCGCAAGGTCTACAAGGTTTAAAAGGAGACGATGGAGCTAATGGAGTCGATGGTCAGGACGGAACTAACGGTACTGATGGACGCGACGGAAAAGACTCTCCAGTACTATACATTAATACAGAAACCAGAGATTTTCCTACAAACACGAATTATGCTGGTGGTACTAAATATACTTTCACTTCTGCCTGGGGTGGACCAACAACAATATGGATAAGAGCTTTAGATGCTGAAGGTGCCGTGCATTGCGGATTAAATAACTCTGATTTAGGGACTATGTCTGGACCAGATAATGCTACATTATGGTATAAATTTGACTGTACTTTAGCAACTGGTTCAAATGAGATCTCAATCTGGTCAACCACTGCTGATGGAGGTTCAGTATATGAAATTATAGTGAAAGCAGAACCTATTAAAAATACCTATATTGATGCTACAGGTTTATATACGGGAACAATTTCAGCCAATAAAATCAATGCGGGAACCATTCATGCTGATAGAATTGGTGTAAATTCCATTAGTGCATCAAAAATTAAAACTAACGAACTGGTGGTGGGTGATAACATTGCCATGGGGTCTAATGCGACTATTAGCTGGTCTAAAGTATCTGGCACATCAGGTGTTGAAACTACAGCAGGTGCGCAGTCAAAAGCTGATTCAGCTAAATCACAAGCAATTAGCACTGCAGCCTCTGATGCTACAACAAAAGCAAACAATGCCCAAACAGCAGCTACCAATGTTGCTAACGCAGCTCAAAATACGGCAGATATTGCAAACTCATTAGCTACCACTCTGAGAGATACTCAAGGTATGGCATATTCCAAAACCATTACAGTTGGTGGCGACGCAAGATATTTCTATCCAGTTGTAATTAAACACGGTAATCAATATGTACAAAGACGTATTGTTGTTAAAAGAGGCTATAATGAAACTGCTCCTCATAATAATACATACTGGAACAACTCAACAACTCACTTTGGAGCTTTAGGCCTTGACATTAGAGCTAACTTTGGAGGTTGGGGTGGTACTACATATGGATGGACTGTAGACGACTTAAAACAGCAGTATAACACTAGTTATGGTGGTTGTTTCGGTGGAGCAGAGAACTGTATGCACCAAATGGGTTTTGCAATTTTTCTTAGAGGTGGTGGAGCTGTGTACCATATTTATTCAGAACAGACCGTAGATAATGCCCAGGTATGTTTAAATCAGGATAAAATCTATGACCATACTAATAACAGTTATGATGCTTATGCCCCATCACCTAAGGATAGCGCCAGTTCAAACGTTAGAAGTGCTATTTCAGCCTTGATTACAGCACACAGAAATGTGGATGGTGACTTGGCAACAACAATCACTAACGACACACTTTCAACCACAAATGTTATTGCAACCAACTTAAAAGTAAAAGCTGCGAACATTCAAGACAAACTAACAGCTGATAAAATAGATGTAAGTACGTTGTATGTGGGTGATGGTGGTATTAGACTAGATAACTCAGCTAAAATTACTTGGGGCAATGTAGAAAATAAACCAAGTATACCAACAGTAATCTCAGTAACTACAGCACAAGATAAAGCAAATGATGCATACAATAAAGCAGTAGCAGCTCAGGATGATATTAATGATAAAGATGATAATTGGGTAACTACATTAACTCAAAATACTATCACAACAGAGTATATCAACGGTAAACATATTACTGCACTAGGAGCAGTAAATGCTGGTAGTTTTAACATCAATGATAAGTTTAAAGTTGATGCTAATGGATATTTAACTGCTACAGGTGCTACAATTACTGGAACAATAAACGCTACATCCGGTACTTTCAGTGGTAATGTTACTTCCACCAGTGGTAAAATTGCTTCCTTTAATTTTAATGGCTCACAAATGTGGTCTGGATCAAGTCCAAGAAATACTGGAGTAACACTTGGCAACTCTCAAACATCAAGTGGTGGATACATTGATATTCGAGGAAATAACACTAGTGAAAACCTATTATATCTACAAAATGGTAGAATTCAACACCAATTGGGAGAATTCCTAGCCGCTGACATTAATGCCCGAGGTACTTTATTAGTAAATCAATTGCAGTTAAAAAAACATACTAGTACAGGTAGCACTAGTTCTGGTTCTCCAACAACTTTATATGCTAATGGAGCATCCTATTTTGCACTTGGTTCAAGTTCAAGCTCAAGACACTTTCAATTATCAGGTGGAGTAGATGGTCAAATGATAATTATATTCAATAGAAATGATCGTGATAGCTGCTATGTTAAAGGTACTCTAGATTCTAAAGATGGTTATTTCGAAATCCCTGGAGGTTGTGCTTTTGGTTTTATATATGATACCGGTACAAAATACAGGCCAACAGCAACAGGTGGTCATTGGATTTGTTTCAGTAAATGGAATCAAAACTGGTAAGCACCCCAAAAAACTACGAATTGGAATATTACAATTTTATAAGAATACCACTATTGGTTATTTCAACTTTAAAAATAAATTTTTAACAAAATGAAAAACAAAAATTTGTACGAATTAAAAGAGGCAATCAGCCGAGTGAACAACAAAGGAAACAACAAGTTCAAATTGGCATTATTATTAAATGAAAAGATGATTGATGAGCGTATTGAGTCGATTGAAAAATTACGTGAGCAATCGGAAGAATACAAAGCTTTTGAACAGAACAGACATGAGTTGATTTCTGCACATGCTGAGTTGGACGATAATGGACAGGTAGTTGTTTACTCTCAACCTGAAGGACAAGGTGGCATCTCGAATGATGGCTATGGTTACCCAAACATCGTAAAAGAAAAAAAGGAATACGAAAAACAACTCAACTCCTTACAGGAAGAAAACAAGGAAGTGATTGATGCAGAAGTTAAAAAGCAATCTGAATTTGTTGAAACCATAAACCAGGATGTTGAACCTGCCATTGAGTTTAGTACAGTTTCCTTCGACTGCATTCCTGAAATTGAGTATGAAGAAATGAAGGTGCTAATGCCATTTATCGAAAAATAGAAACAAATAAACGTATTATTTTCTGAATAATACAAAATAACAATCCCTTATCACTTACCATTTCAAGTTAAAAGTGGTAGTAAGACAAGAATAACCGGATCTTATTACAATTGATCACCTATAAGTTTTCCCCAAGGGTGTGATTAATTGGCATTCAAGGGATTTAATTCAAGAAATCGAATACCCTTAATTTTCTGCTGAACAGGCTGAAAATTGGTAGATCAACAGTAACAAATGCCGTGGGTCTACCCTGGGTATCCTTTGTAATACTGGTATTACGATGAAATAAGTGTCCTTCTTTTGTTCTTTGGGCTTTATTCTTTGTTAAAAAATATGGTAGTAGCTACGCCTATGACTCTATTTTTAACCTTGACTAAACTCAAAATTCTCAAAACAAGTTAAGAGTCATTTCATTATAAAGCCAGTATAATAATTTGAAACACCAATATCGATTTTATGAAAACACAATCGATATGAAATAATTTATTTAAATATGACAGATAAAATTGATTTATACGATGAGTTAGGCCCTGGTGGAGAACTGAGTGGTCCTAATCCAATTAAGGGATATCAATACAATTCCTTTATGATTTCAGGTCGAGTTTACGATCATTCCACATCAGGTTTGGGAAGGGGGTTGGATATATATGCCTACCAACATGATTCTGAAAACTTGGTATTCAAGAAAAAAGTTGCATGTAAAGCTGATGGAAGCTTTAGCATCCAGTTTTTGGAGAGTGAAGTAATTACCGACAACTATCAAAATCCAATTGAACTTTTCGTTTACCAGGGAGGCACACAGCTAGGTTTAGTTGGCGATGGCAATGTTTATATTACCGCAGCTCAGCCACTCTACTTAAAAAGACTTTTCATTGCCACAAGGTCTTCTGTAAGCGGTGTTGTGAAACGCCAAAACCTTGTGAATGCTTCGGGATGTTTAATTGAACTTTACAAAGATACAAACAACGACCCTGCTACTGCAGAATTAATTGAAAATGCAAATGCATTTACCAACATTAACGGAGAATATAAAATTCCATATGTTGGTAATATTAGAAACTCTTTGCGATTAAAGTTCTATAACAATGAAGATATTGAAACAAGTACCAGCGATCCGGCAAGTTTAACTAGTACGCCTGTCGAAATTGCAGATATCACCGAACCATTTACTGGCGAAGCTCCTACTATTGGAGAATTAATTGAAGATTCAGAGAATGGTAAAATCTTCGAAGTTGTAGCAATCAACGGAAGCGATCTCACCAAAAGACTTGTTTCCTGGAGCGATGAAAGTACTCCCAGAGCGAAATATTTATGGACATATATCTGGTCTGATGGTAAGAATTATCAGGTGCTAGACCGAAAAGTTGTATACCAAGCAGATGGAAAATCAAGAGAGTGTTATACACGAGTTCCAGAAGAATCATTTAATCCTGCAAACCAAACTATTCTTGATAAACTAACAGAAACCTACAAGGCATATTGGTCTCCTTTATTGGTGACAAGCAATCAGGAAGAAGAAGTAAACTATATGTTTACAAACAATACTCTTGATGATTATACAAAAATTATACATCGTGAAGAAGAGCTTATTCCTGCAAGTGCATCAACCGATAGTGCTACTCCTGTTCGAAGCTTGATTAAAGGCTATAGTGCAGAAGATACGCCATTTGTTGCATCATTAATTGGTGCTACCGAAGAAGATGTTCAAGATTTAAGCCAGGCACGAGATTTTAACACCCAAATGAAATTAAATCATGAAGGTATCCTATTCGGACTAATTAAAAAAGGAGTAGAATTAGATATTACTGCTTTCTTTAGCATGTCTGAAACAAACTTAAAATCAAAAATACAAGAAGCAGTTAATGACAATGTTATTCCTGAACTAAATGACATACAAGCAGCTTTAGATGAGATTAAAGAAGGCCTGATCGAGATTGTTACAGTGAAATACGATGACATTTTTGAAGGAATAACTGATACTACTGTTCAGGCAGTTAATGCTAACTCGACCAAAAAGACTAGCTTTATTAAAACAATGGTAAAGTATACCTACGATAATAAAAGACTGGATGCAAGCTTTTGGGCCGAATTAAGCTTTAGTGCACAAGAAGAACAGCAGCTGATGAGAGCCGTTCAATACAGTGAAGTCTGTAACAACAACGAAGACTTTATTAACCGCTATGTTGTATCAGGAACCTTACAGTCATTCAGTGTACTTCTGAGCAAAACCAAAGCAGAAATTGAAACTGAGATTACATCAGGAGTATTGGCTTCAGAAGACATGCCAGATGGCATTACTACTGCTGAAGCATATGCTGATTATATTTACACTCAGATAGAAGATAAGTTTGCTACAGAATCTCTTCTTTATGATTTGGCGAACACCAGCTTTACCATTGAAGGCGATACTGAATTAACAACAAAGTTTAACAGTTTAAGAGCAAAACTAATCACCGAAACGTTAGATAGTACTTCTCATTTTTATGATATTGCTTACACGGCTGGTTATACTTTTAATATTGAGCAAGGACCTGTTCGCGATTTTCTTGAAACCAGCGAGGTCGATACAGCTTTAGCATCTTTCTACAGCGGATTAACTCCATACGATAAGCAGGACTGGATTCAATTTATGACCATTATTCAGCGTGTTTACAGTATTACTTCAGAGGGTAAATTTGAAACCATTAAGGCATTAATTGAAAAAGATTACCTATCGGCTTACGACGTTGTTAAAGCCGGAAGAAGCAATTTTATCAATACGATGAATGGTACGTTAGCCGAGGCAAAAAGCCTGAAAATTTACAAGGCTGCCGAGTACAAGGTGAACAAAGCACTTACTATTCTAAACAAATATTCGGGCAATTCGAATGCAGGAATGCCAATTGTGGTGAAGGATAAAAAGTTAGAATCTGGCGATGCAAGCAAGGTTCAATTGCTAAGCCTTCCGGAAATGTCAATACTTTTTGGCGATCAGGATGTAACAGATACCAAACATGGAGAATCTGTATTAGGTCCTGCTGCTTATTTGGTAGATGTTTTAAATGTATTGAAACAATTTAAAGTGAGCGATACCGCTGGCAAAGAAAGCTTATACGATAAGCTTGTTGAACGCCGTCCAGACATTGAGCAAATCCCTTTAAATTGTACTAACGCAGTAACGCGAATTCCATACATTGATTTGGTAATGGAAATTCTCGAAAGTGCTGTTTATTACAATGAAAATGGTAGTTATCAGATTACAAATTGGGATACCACTAAAACCGAAGAACAGCTAAAAACCGATCCTGAATATACGCAGTATGCTGTATACGACAAGATCAAGAAAAACACAATAAGCTCATGGTTGTCTAAACCATTTGACTTGTTTAGCGAAGAGCTGAAGTTATTTGGTAAAGCATTGGGCATTAACCGTACTAAACTTGCTGAACCTTATAGCAACTTAAGCAATGCAGCCAATCCTTGTTTCGATGTATTAGGGCTAACAAAGGAAGAACAAGTTCTGTTCCCTGCAAGCTCTGTGGAAACAGATGCTGCTCTTGATTTTGCTTTTGATTCAGTTTTTGGAGTAAATCCTGATCCTGCACCTACTCAGTTACCGATTAAAGATTTTCTTGAAAAATCAATAATGACACTTGATGAATTCAAGGCTTTAATTGATTCTTACTATGTGAATCCTTATGTGACAGATGGACAAGACTTTCAACGATTTACAATTCACTACAGCGGAAAACAGGAATTAAGTACAGCTTATCTTGATTTTGGTTCAGAATCAAGATTGAAAGCCTTTTTAATGCGTATGTTCCAGTTTCGCCGTTTGATGATGGTAACAGAATGGTCGGCTCCAGTTTTAGATGCACTTTTAGTTAATACTGAGTACAAGGCTTATTACAACACTACAAACAGTAATAACAATTTGATTACCTCGGATGCAGTGAATCGTATTGGCCATGCTAAAATGGTTCAGGAATATTTGGGCTTAAATGACAATCAGGTAGCTGGTGTATTTGGAAAAGCTGTTGTTTTGGAGTATGAAAAAATCACATCCTTTATCAACCGATTCTTTATTAATAATGACTTGGCAAAAGAGCATAAAGAAACATTAAAAGAATGGTTAAGCATTGATGATGATAGTGGTGCTCCTGTTAATGCCCTGGCATATAACAAAGAAGGAGAACCTCATGTATTCCTGGAATACTTGCAAAATGCGATGAATTTGGATAAAGATGAGCTATTGGCATTATCATCTTTATTGGAATTAGATAACAATGCACCAAAATTAACTGCTACTGGTATTCAAAACATGATTACAGGCTGGCAATTGGCTGAAGCTTATGGACTGAGTATTGATGAGTTTGTAAAGTATTGTCAGTTCATTCAGTTTGATGTTACAAAATCGTTGGTTAAGAGTGTAGATACCCTAACAATTGCTCAGAAAATAGCAATCGCCAACCAGACGAATGTACTGGAGTTATTGTTTTTGTTAAATCATCAGGGAACTGAAGAAGAATTGCAAAAATTCGATGAGAAAGCCCTTACCATGGCTAAAAACATCTTCGAAAAGAAAGATGAAATTGATGCTGATGATCCTGAATTATCTGCTAAAGTCAGTGCAATTATCGAAGAGCAATTACAACTAAACACTCCATTGGAAGCTGCATTTATTAGCAAGTCTATTACCGAACAATCAATTGATGCTTCAACAGTTACAGACTATGTAATCGCAAGTGATCCAACAGTGGAAACTGATGCTTACGACAAATTATCCATTGCTTTAAAGCACTGTTTAAAAGCGCTGGCTCTATGCGAGCAAATGGGTATTGAGGAAAACGATTTAGCTAATATCGCAAGCAGTCCAGTTGATATCTTTAACTTACCATTGGATGAAGCACAAGCTGTATCTTTTGATAATTTTTGTAAACTTTCAGCAATTTGCCAAGCCGGGCAATACCTTAACGAAGAGAAAAACCGATTCGAGTTTTACAATCAAGTTCTTACTGTTGATAAAGCGAGTCTTACTCTTACAGATTATATTGACTGGTTCTCAATTTTATCAGATTGGGAGCACAATGATGAATTAGAGTCTAGCAAGTACAACAGCAACCTGAACTGGTTCTTACAGGCTGGAGAAATCAATCAGTTTTTAAACAGATATGGTATTTCTTCTGCAGATGCTCTTAAGCTGATTAAATGGAATTGGGCCAATGCAACTGAAGCAGAACAAAGTGTAAAAAGCATAGCAGCCATTGCTCAGGATAAGGCAAATTCAGGAATTTACAATGCAGAAATGACTGCAGGACGTGATAAACTCCGTACAAAACAACGCGATGCATTGGTACATTACTTGTTTGAAAAAAACAGTGGACAATTTACCGACATCTACGACCTGTATTCTTACTTTTTGATTGATACACAAATGACCCCAGCAGTTTCGAGCAGCCGTATTTTACAGGCTACATTAACTGTACAGGCATTTATTCAACGAATTCAGCTAGGGCTTGAAACAGACATCACATTCACCAAAAAAGATGCGAAAAAATGGGAGTGGATGAGTTTATACCGAGTTTGGGAAGCCAATCGTAAAATTTTCTTATACCCCGAAAACTGGTTGGAACCTGAATTGCGCGATAACAAAACTCCATTCTTTAAAGAACTGGAAAAAGAGCTAACAGGTAAAGAAATTACCAAAGAGGCCGTGGAAAATTCTTATATGGATTACATTTCCAAATTCGAACAAGTAGCCAATATCGAAATCTGCCAGATGTACAACGAGGAGCATGACAACTTCACAGTTTTACATGTTATTGGACGTTCTCGTTTCGAGCCTCGCGAGTATTTCTATCGCAAATTGGTGAACGAATCGTACTGGACACCTTGGGAGAAAATGGGAATTGAGATCAACACTGAGCACATTGCCCCTGCAATTATTAAGGACCGATTGGTAGCATTCTGGTTAGAATGTACTGATTCTGCAAAAGAACCAACTGACGATGATTTATCAGTAGACCCAAATACCACATCAAAAATTACTCCTAAACGGACTAAAAAACAATTGCAAATGCAATTATGTTGGAGTGAATTAATTGATAACAAATGGACTCGTAAACGCTCATGTGAGGATAAAGTGTTGATTGACGATGAAGGAACAGATGAGAAGTTTGACTACCGTTTGGTTTATGAGGAAGGAGACACCAACTATCTGCATATTTTAAATGCACCAAAGTCTCACCTTGGTGAAAACAAAGGCTTTACTTTCACTGTAGAATGCTTTAATCATATTCATCTAACAAAACAATCTTATTTCAAGGGCAAAAGCTATGTTATGCCACAAGGCATGAGTACCTACGGACAAAAAGCACAAATGACAAACGGCAAAGCTTGGTTATCCTTACCTGTAGCAGCCACCAACGGAGTTGCCTATGCCAACAATGTGGTCGAGAACATTAAGGGACGTACACGTTTGGTGTATCCACACCAATACAAACACTTTATGTGTAATTCTCCTTTTGTAGTTGAAACCAACATGCAATCCGTTGTTTTTGTTCCAACAGTAAAAGCTGAAAAAAGTTCAGTACTCCTTAAAAAAGTAATTCGCTATACCTATACATATCCTTATTTTAGAGTGTTAAGAAGGTATTATCGACCTGAATATAGTTGTCGTTACTACAATTGGGAAAGATATCACGACAATTGGGAAAGGTATCATGACCATTGGGAAAGAAGAGAACGTCGTGAATATAGGATTCCAAAATTTTACACTTGGGAGCACGAATACTTGTCTGTAATTAAAGAAACACCAACTCGTAAAGTAATTTCTTTCGAACTAATAAATAAGGAAGTAAGACTTCTTGAAGCACCAATCTTTAAACCGGATATGAAGGCCAATCTGGCTTATCATCCTTATATGGAAACTTTACGTTCTAACCTACAAAAGTATGGTATAGATGGAATTCTGGATCCTTTAGGTGTTGACGATAAGAATCATCAACTTTTGCCACAACAGGCCAATAAAGATTACCTAAGAGACTTTGAATTGAATAGTGAAGTGGTGAAAAATGTACTTGAAGATGAAAATCCTGGAGACAACATGAAGTACATCGCAGAGCAATTTGAATACGACTCAAGTGGATCCTATTCCTTGTACAACTGGGAGCTGTTTTTCCACATTCCATTCCTATTGGCGAACCGCTTCTTAATCGAAGGCAACTTCGACGAAGCCTTAAGATGGATGCATTACATTTTCGATCCAAGAGAAACAGAGGGAGAAGATGCGGCCAAATACTGGAAATTCAAACCTTTTGCCGATTACAATTCTACTGTAGGTATCGACGATCTTCTGTTCGACTTGAATATGAACAACGAAGACGATCCTTCGAACGTTGAGTTAAACAAGCAAATTGAAATGTGGAGCAGCGATCCGTTTAAGCCACATAATATTGCGCAAATGCGTCCGGGTGCTTATATGAAAGCAGTTATAATGCGTTACCTTGACATTATTATTGCTCATGGCGATAACCTTTTCCGTATCGATACAACTGAATCCATTAACGAAGCGACGCAATATTACATGATTGCCGCTCAATTGTTAGGACGCAAACCAGAAGTTGTTGAAACTGAAATTTTAGAGCCTAAGTCGTACATGCAGATGGAAACAGATGGCATGAGCAAAGCCATCGAGTACTTCGAAGAAGGAATTATTAAGCCGGAAAACGCAGCTTATTTGGAAAAATATGTTGAGTCGAACGAGCTGGAAGTTGCCTCGAAACCATTTAGCAAAGACAAAGACAAGAAAGGCTTACTTACCGATATTTACGGAACACTTGAACATGAAGGTGATGTGGCCAAGTTGTACTTTGGCATTCCAAAGAATGATAAAATGCTGGCTTACTGGGATCGTGTGGCCGACAGACTGTTCAAAATTAGAAACAGCTTGAACATAGATGGTATCAAACGAACCGTAGCCTTGTTTGCACCGCCAATTGATCCGGCATTGTTGATTCGCGCTCGTTTGGCTGGTATCAGCATTGGTGAAGTAATGAAACAGAAGGATGCCAATCCAACTGAATATCGCTTCCAGACCTTATTGCAACGTGCATTAGAGATTTGTAGCGAAGTGCAGTCATTGGGTTCACAATTGCTATCGGCACTTGAAAAAGGAGATACCGAAAAAATTAGTGTATTGCGTGCCAACCACGAAAAAACATTAACCGAGCAGGTAACAGAAATTAAAGAGAAAAGTGTTGAAGAAGCCGAAGAAGCCATTGAGCAACTGAAATTGCAGCAGGAAAATACCCAATTCAGGGAAAAATACTATCGCAAGAAGAAGAAAATTAGTGGCAAGGAAAGGCAGCAGTTATTATTTATGGATGCTGGAATGGCATTACAAACTGCTTCTCAGTATATGAAGGTTACTGCGGCTTCAGCTGCAATGTTTCCTGATATTACATGGGGAGGCTCAGGCTTTGGTGGTTCACCTCACTTTGTTACGCATCACGGTGGTAAAAAGATAGCAGACTCCGGACTAAAATTTGCTGATGCATTAAGTCTATTAGGATCAATTTCCAGTCATATGGGTACACGTACTGGAATTGTAGCCGGATACGAACGCCGCAAACAAGACTGGAATTTCCAGGCAGATGTAGCCAAGCAAGATCTGGAGCTATTGAAGCAACAGGAAATATCTGCTGAAATTCGCAAGGCAATTGCTTTAAAAGATTTACAGAACCATGAGCTACAGGTAGAGCAAAGCCAAGAAAGCTTTGATGTATTAAGCACTAAGTTTACCAACGAACAACTTTACTTGTGGATGGCTGGGGAGATTAATACCCTTTATCGCTCTGCCTTTGATATGGCCTATGAAATGGCAAAACAGGCCGAAGGTGCTTACAACTTTGAGTTGTGTCCTGACAATCCAAGATTGCCATTGGCAACTGATTTCTTTAATGCACAGAACAAAGGTTTATTGGCAGGTGAAAAACTGTACATGGAGTTGAAGAAGATGGAAGCGGATTACCTGGCAAATAACAAACGCAAGTTTGAATTGACCAAGCATGTATCATTGGCTCTATTAAATCCTCAAAAGATTTTGGATTTACGCAGCGGAGGAACCTGTACCATCGATCTGCCGGAAGTATTATTCGACATAGATCATCCAGGACATTTTAAACGTCGCATTAAGAGTGTGTCCTTAAGCATTCCATGTGTAGCAGGTGCTTACACCTCTATTTCAGCAGACCTGAGCTTAATTAACAGCTCCATTGTAACAGATGATCAGGGAACCGTATTTTCTCCTAAAAAGAAAGTTACGCGAATGGCTACCAGCAATGCTGTAAATGACAGTGGTTTGTTCGAGTTGAATTTCAACGATGCACGCTATTTGCCATTTGAAGGAGCAGGAGCTGCTAGTGAGTGGGTAATTACATTGCCAAATACAGTTCGCCAGTTCGATTACAACAGTATAAATGATGTAATTATGCACATTAACTACACGTCAGAGGATGCTGGTAACAGGACAACTGTTGAAAACAATCTGGTTAGCAATTTAAATAGCTTGGTAGAAGGTGAAGTCTTTGTTACCATGTTCAGTCTAAAAGCGCAATATCCAGATGCCTGGGCTAAAATACTCACAGAACAAGTGATTATTGATGTTAGCAAATCTCAATTGCCATTCTATTTGCAAGAGCAAAATATTGAAATCAAAGGAGTTGATACAGTTGTTCTTTCCGGAAAGAATCAGATTACCAGAGAACTTTTCGATGGTACAGATCCAATGGAAGAAGATAATACCATAACTATTCCAATGACTGATATAAGAGAAGCAGATGACCTGATGGTTGTAATGAAATACAAAGTTGCATAAAGCAAGAATTTAATCCTTCAAGACGAGTTTGATCTTTCATGTAAAGGTTAACAAATCTAAGGGATAAATTCCTCCCGGAAGTCCTGTAAAACACTATAACTTCGCACAAGTCCTTGCGTGTGGTATAGAACTAAAGAATGCAAGAGCAATCAGCTCTTGCAACGGGACTTCCATCGCTTTTTAAGAATTGTATTCGGATACGCTTATTAAATTTTTGTACAATAAACAATCATGATAAAGTATGGAATAGCAAGATCACAGCCTTCATCATTCTTGGAGCTTGTAACCTAAAGCTTAATACTTTGTACTTGATGACAATTAATATTCTTATGAATTTCAATCAATCGGAACAATCCGAACAAAATAAAAATACTCAGTCATCAGCCTTGCCACAATCGAATATTACTCCGATAGGACAAGCTGTAGATGTTGATAAAAACGATGGTGCAAAAAAAGGATCTCAATCATTAATTAATCTGCCCAAAGGTGGTGGTGCAATCAAAGGGATTGGCGAAAAGTTCGAAACCAATCCGGTTACC
Source organism: Marinifilum sp. (assembly GCF_965230805.1). Lineage (NCBI taxonomy): Bacteria > Pseudomonadati > Bacteroidota > Bacteroidia > Marinilabiliales > Marinifilaceae > Marinifilum > Marinifilum sp. The sequence continues at coordinate 2,339,112 of NZ_OZ246019.1, forward strand.
GGTACCTTCTCAATGAGTGCGCCACTGGCCATTAGTCCTGGTCGAAATGGCTTTACACCACAACTGGGATTATCCTATAATTCTGGCAGTGGCAATTCTCCATTTGGATTAGGCTGGGGTGTTGGTGTCCCAAATATCACCCGCAAAACCGACAAAGGTTTGCCACAATATGACGACATCAACGAATCTGATACTTTCATCCTTTCAGGTGCTGAAGATTTGGTCCCCGTTGATGAGGCACCAAGAACTATAGACAATTTTAGCATCAAACGCTATATGCCGCGCACCGAAGGTTTGTTTGTGCAAATAGAACAATGGCGCAACACCACAAACGGCGATATACATTGGCGTACCATTTCCAAAGAAAATCTTATTTCGGTTTACGGACAAGATGCTAGCGCTCGAATAGCTCATCCCGAGGATGCACGAAAAGTATTTAGCTGGTACCTTCAGGAAAGCTACGATACCAAAGGCAACTTAATGCGCTATTCTTATCTAAAAGAAAACAGCGATAATGTTTCGCCAGAGGTATACGAAAAGCACCGCTTGGCAAACAACAAAGCCTTTACCAATATTTATCCCGACCAGGTGCAATATGGCAATACAGCCATGTACGACCCGGCTGCAGGTACTTATAATGGCGACTGGCTTTTTGCTTTGGTCTTTGACTATGGCAACTACAGCACATATTCGAGCAATGGAAGTGCGCTAACGCCAACATCCAATTGGGATACACGTCAAGATCCATTCTCGGTTTACCGTGCAGGTTTCGAAATGAGAACTTACCGTTTGTGTCAACGTGTACTAATGTTCCATTATTTTGCTGATGATTTGGCAGCAGATGCTACTTTGGTGAAATCCACCAATCTGCAGTACAACAAAGATGAGCACATGGCACAGTTGATCCAAGTGCAACATCAATCACATGATAGCGCGGAAACAGCGAGCATGCCACCACTCACTTTTACCTACAGTGAGGCGCAAGTGAGCGACAAACTTCATAGTATCGATCAAGATCATTTGAATCATCTGCCCAATGGACTGGCAACATCTGGTTGGCAATGGGCCGATTTATATGGGGAAGGCATCAGCTCTCTGCTAAAAACAGAGAACGAAGCCTGGTACTACAAACCAAACTTGGGTGATGCACGTTGGACCGACAGCACAGAAAGCATTGCCGAACCAACCCCTGTTTTTGGAGAAGTGCAGCAAATTGACCTAAAGCCAAATGCCATCAAAGCCAAGGCTGCATCTTTTTACCTGGGCGATGTAAATAGCGATTCGCAGCCAGAACTGGTAGTAAATGCACCAGGCGTAAATGGCTATTACAGCTATAAAGACGGAGAATGGCAGAATTTCCAGGCTTTCGACAACATGCCTAATATAGAAATGAGCCATCCCGATGTAAAACAAATAGACCTTTCTGGTGATGGATTGGGTGATTTGTTAATCAGTCGTGGAAATTATTTTGAGTTATACCTGTCGGCCGGAAAAGAAGGCTACAAAGGTTATCGCAAGGTGGATTTGGGACATGATGATGACATGGCTCCCGTAGTTCTCTTCTCCGATGCCAAAAACTCTGTTTACTTAACAGATATGACAGGCGACGGCTTGAGTGATATTGTACGCATTACTCACAACTCAGTGTGTTACTGGCCAAATATGGGTTACGGACGTTTTGGCGAAAAAGTACTAATGGCCAATCCTCCTTTGTTGGATGCTCCTGATCGTTTTAATCCATCAAGAGTACTTCTTACAGATGTTGATGGTACAGGAACAACCGACATCATCTATTTGGATGCTTTGCAAGTTACTTACTCTAAAAATCAGGCTGGTAACTCTTGGAGCGATGCATTCCATATTTCTGCTTTTCCAACCATTGACAATTTATCACAGGTTTCTGTTACAGATTTAATGGGGAATGGTACATCTTGTTTGGTATGGTCATCACCATTACAGCATCATCAGCATCACCTGTTATTTGTAGAGCTAACATCAGGCGTGAAGCCTTACTTACTTACCCAATTCGAAAACAATATGGGGCGAAAGGTAAGCCTTCAGTATGCTCCGTCAAGCAAGTTTTTCATGCAGGATAAATTGGCTGGAAAGCCATGGATTACTCGTCTGCCCTTCCCTGTTCAGGTTTTGGAGCGTGTGGAAGATCACGAACAAGTAAGCGATACAAAATTGGTGAGCCTTTACGCATATCATCACGGGCACTACGATGTTCACGAACGTGAGTTTCGTGGTTTTGGTATGGTAGAACAATGGGATACCGAGCACCTAATCGATTCCTATTCACAAGAAAGTGATTATCATCAGGATCCTGTCTATACCAAAAGTTGGTTTCACAATGGCGCTTACGACAACAGAGAAGCCATTTCTACTCAATTTGTACAGGAATATTTTTCGGTCGACAATGATTCCTGGGAGTTAGCAGACTCAGTTCTTCCATCAGGCTTGACCTTTGAAGAAGAACGTGAAGCATGCCGTGCTCTGCGCGGACAATTGCTGCGATCGGAAATTTATGGCCAAGATGCTTCGGCAGTGGAAGATATCCCTTACCTGGTGGAAGAAAAGAACATGACTGTTAAGCTCCTACAGCCAAAAGGTGAGAACAAGCATGCCGTATTTTTGCCAATTAACAACGAGGCCATCTCCTATCATTACGAACGTGATGCTGATGATCCTAGAATAGCGCATTCCGTAACATTAAATACCGATGAGTATGGCAATGTGTTGGAAGCTTTCAATATTGCTTATCCACGACGTGATACCAATGCTACAAACGAGCAAAAAAGCTTGAAAGTAGTTTGCACACAAAATAGCTATATCAATCGCTCCGAAACCAATCTTCAAATTATTGGAGTTCCGTACGAAAGCAAACAGCTTGAGTTTACGGGCCTGGTATACAACGATGAACCTTTTAGCAAAGAAAGCTTACAGGCAGCATTGGATTTTGCTACTGAAATTAATTTCTCAGCCTCTCCGTCGAGCGGATTGGAGAAACGTTGTTTCCAACATCAGAAATCATTTTTCTACGATGAAGCTTTAACCGATAGCTTGCCTTTAGGCGAAATCGCTTCTCATGCTCTGCTCTACAAATCGCTTAATGCTGATTTAACTGAAGATTTGCTTAATAGCTTAGATGCAGCAGGTGATAAATACACCATTGACCGTCTGAGCAACGAAGCAGCCTATGTATTTGAACCTGGTGCAAATGGGAAACCAGGAGTATGGTGGATTCCTTCTGAAGTTATTAGCTTTGATCCATTAGCCTTTTATCTGCCAAAAACACAAAGCGATGTATTTGGAAACAGCACTCAAATGTATTACGACAATTACAAGTTGCTACTTACCGAAACCATAGATGCCCTTGGTTATAAGAGTACAGCTGAGGTTGATTACCGGGTGTTGCAGGTAAAAAAACTAACAGATCCCAACGGCAATAGTCAGGAATTGGCTTTCGATACCCTTGGTATGGTATCGGCTGTAGCTTTGGTAGGCTCGAGAGGCGAAGGCGATACATTGTCCGATCCAAGCATGAAATACAGCTACGATTTAAATGCATGGTTAAGCGATCAAAAACCTGCGCAAGGACATGTAGAGTTGCGAGTTAAGCACGGCACTGGCAATACAGGTTGGATGGAAAGCTACGAATACACCGGAGGTTGGGGAAATTTGGTAATGACTAAAGTACAGGCCGAAGATGGCGATGCCATGCAGATAACCGATGGTCATGTAGAAACGGTATATACAACAAATCGTTGGGTAGGCACAGGGCGTACCGTGTATAACAACAAAGGTGAGGTAGTAAGACAATACGAACCTTATTTTAGTACCACACACGAATACGAAGATGAAGAGGTGCTTGTACAACATGGAGTAGGTCCTGTTTTACACTACGATGCCCTGGGACGAAACATTAAAACTGATTTGCCGGATGGCACCCTAACTAAAGTGGAATTTACCCCTTGGGAGCAATACAATTACGATCAAAACGATACTGTTTTGGAAAGTCAATGGTATCAGGAAAACAAGGTTACGAATTCGGGCTTAGGTGATCGCCCTGATTTGCGCGATAAGATTAAGGGTGACAGAGGAAATATAGGCGATAATATTTCCCCAGATCCAAACAATCCGGGAGGCTCGATTGACTTACCAGATCCTACTGATCCAATTGATCCGGAAAATCCGCAATACCCTATTGACACAGAACTCATCGAATCCAATGTAAGGGTAGTACTACAGACTGAAAAACATGCCAACACTCCTCAGGTACGATATTTCGACAATCTTGGGAGAGAGTACATGGTAGAAGACGACAATGGCGACTATGGTAAATATCGCGTTCACACAAAACTGGATATTGCAGGTCGTCCGGTAGAAGTTACCGATGCAAAAGGCAGGCTTATGACTACCAATACATTTGCCATGCAACAAGCTTTGCAGGTGCACAATATCGATTCGGGTACTCGCACATTGTTAAATGATGCTACCGGACAGCCCCTTTATTCCTGGGACAGCCGTAACCATAAGGTTCGTATGACTTACGATACTTTGCGACGCCCATTAGCTACTTACTTAAAAGAAGGAAACAATGCCGAAATAAAAGTACAAGAACAAGTATATGGTACTTCCGATTTTCTGAACAACATCGGTCAGTTGGAATTCCAATACGACCAAAGTGGTCGTACACAAATGGTAAGCTACGATTTTAAAGGAAATCCTGAAATGACCGCATATACTTTTTATGCAGCTTACCAAGCTTATAAAAACCTGAACAACAACCCAGCCTATATGCCAACAACCCACACCAACGAAATAAGTGTTGATGCCCTTAATCGCCCGGTAAGCAAAATTTTGCCCGATGGTTCGGTAGAAACCTACCAATACAACAAAGCGGGTTTGTTGGAAAGTTTAACATCTGGTGGACAGGCCTACATAAATAATATTAACTACAATGAAAAAGGGCAACGTACTGATATTTATTATGCCAATGGCAGCAAAACCAAATACGAATACGATGCTAAAAACTTTCGTTTAACACGTTTGTTGACAACTCGTAATACGGGTGCTGATATTTTGCAGGATTTGAATTACACTTACGATCCGGTTGGAAATATTGTGGAACAGGTTGACAATGCAAAGCAAACTTTCTACTACAGCAACACCGTAATAGAACCAAAAGGACAATATGAGTATGATGCCTTGTACCGTTTGGTAAAAGCCACAGGGCGAGAGCTAAACAGCTTGGCCGTGCCAACACATAGCGATTTTGCCAATAACATTGGTCTGCCCAACACAGCTGCCAATGCCATGCAAAACTATACGCACAACTACACTTACGACGAGTTGGGGAATATGCTAAACGTGAATGCCAAAGGCGATTGGACCCGCGACTACTTTTACAATACCCACAACAATTTTCTGCAAGGGCATACGGTATTGGTAAACGAATATAGCTACGATGCCCACGGCAATATGCTAAACATGCCTCACCTGCAAGCCATGCATTGGGATTACAACGATTGGCTGACCCAGGTAGACTTAGATACAAGCGGCAACAAAGCCTATTATGTGTACAATGCAGCTGGCGAGCGCGTGCGAAAAGTTGTAATAAAAGACAATATCCACGAAGAACGATTTTATTTTGGTGATTTCGAAATATATCATAAATTTGTTAGCGGTTCGTTGGTAACTGAGCGCACAACTGTTAATATCTCAGACGATAAGAAAAAGATAGCAACAGCCGAAACGCTCACCATTGATCAAGGTTCTTTGACAGTTAATCCTGTAGCAGTTATTCGCTATCAGTACGACAATCATTTGGGTTCTGCCTCTTTAGAGTTAGACGAAAGTGCCGACATCATTTCTTACGAAGAGTACCATCCTTTTGGAACTACCTCGTACAGAAGTGGACGCAGCGAGACCGAAACCTCTCAAAAGCGTTACAAATATGTAGGCAAGGAAAGAGATGAGGAGACTGGCCTGTACTATTATGGTTTCCGTTACTATGCGGCCTGGATTTGTAGGTTTGTGAGTGTGGATCCTTTGCAGTTTGAGTATCCTCATTATACACCGTTCCAATATGCCGGGAACAAACCGATTACTTATATTGATTTGGATGGGTTGGAGGAGGCTCCTGGATTATATTCGAATTCATGTGACGATTTACAATTTGAAAGAGAATATGGTCTTTTACCTGATCAAATATGGGATACTGCTGTAAATGGATTAAATAATATTGCCGCTATTTGGATTGAAATATTTCTAACTGATGAAAAAGAGGGTAGTGTAATTCGAAAAATGTTTGAAGATGAAGGAATTATTCTATCTAATGATATTCCTAATGAAGAGTTAGGCGATATTTTTAAAGTCCGTTTTAGAGATAGAGAGCCAGAGATTGAAGTAACGGGAATGGGATATATAGAAGATGTAACTGATACTTTCATTGCTACAGTAGATCTAGCCGCAATACTCTATCCAGATAAAGTAACTGGTTTTATGGCAAAAGCTTCACCTCTTACTTTAAAAGTACTGTCTAGTGGTTTAAATAAAATGCCATCTTGGGTTTTAGAAGGAATAAAGTTTGAAAATAAATATTTCAGTGATCTAATTAAATCTGGAAAAAATGTACATAGAAGAGTTTCTTTTAAAGCCTTGGATGAAGACGGAGAATGGGTTAGAGCAGTAGTAGATGGTGTAATTGATAATGGTGATGACACATTTACATTTATTGAAACTAAATTAAGAAATACCACAGAGCTTACTAAGAATCAAAAAATTGTCTATAAAGCATTGGAAAATGGAGAAGCTATTGCAGTTGGAGACAATGCACTTAACCTATTTGATGAAATTGGACAAAAAGTAAAAGCTGACGTAAAACGAATAAATAAATATAATGACTAGAAAAGAACTATTTTTTCATTTGCTTGAAAAAGAACTTAAAGAGTATGGTTTTAAATACCTTAAATCTAAAAATAAGTTTGTGAAAAGGAGTAATAGTGGAGATTATATAATTGACTTTAATATTTGGCCGAGTTTTATACAGGTTGAAGCAAATCTAAAAATAGTAATTAAGCAAATTGAGGATATCAAGAAAAAGGCTTGGGGCAAAGAATATATAAAAAATATTTCTGTTGGAAGACAAAAATCCTATTTAATTGAAAATCCTGAAGAGGCTATTAGTTGGACTGACAATGAGTCAAATATAAGATACTCTGTAAAAAAAGAAATTGAATTCTATATTAATTATGGCAAACAGTATTTTGAAGAAAGAAGCAATATATCAAAGCTTAATCAAATATTGAATATAAATCCCGGAAATGAGCTTTATGTAGCTTATAATCCATATCAAACAATATATTTAGCAATTATTGTCGCCAAATTAGATAATCATCCAAAATTATTAGAGCTTTATAATATTTATAGAGAAATAATTGGGAAACGAAAACCAAGCTTTTTAGGTAAGTATGATAAACTCGTGAACCATTTGGAATCGCATTACCCAGATAGTCCGAGCTTGTAACTTTTGCACCCCCAGATAGTCCGAGCTTGTACCCCAGATAGTCCGAGCTTGTACTGACTGATGGTGCGAGCGTCTCCCTAAAATCCGCATGTAAAAGTGTAAAAAAGTTGTAAAGCTTAATATTTCAAAGCTTTACAACTTTGATTTTTTCACCTAAATTGGTGATAAAACCTCGCACTATGAAAATACAACAAAGTTCTCATTTATCGCCTTTTGGTGGTTTAAATTTTGTACTTGAAGAATTTGAAAATCTTAAAATTGATCAACTATTATACACCTGCCTACCTAAACTTTCCAGCAATAGTCATTACTCATGGAAAGATCTGATCTTTTCCTTCTGGTCTGTTTACTTTTGCGGAGGAAGTTGCATTGAGGATTTGGGAGAAAACTTTAGAGGTTTTCTAACAGATAGCCCGTATCTAAAAGCCCCTAGTCCAGATAGATTACTTAGTCGATTTAAAGAACTCTCAGAAGCAAAATATGTGTGTAAAACCAAACGCGGAGAAGCAATAAATGAATTTAGCGAAAACCCAACATTGGATATGTTGAATATTAAATTGCTAAAAAGGTTAAACCCAGAAAAATATCTTAAAAGGGATTTGATACTTGACTATGATAACACAATTATTTTTACAGGTAAAGCTGATGCGAAAATGACCTATAAAAGAGAATATGGTTACTGTCCGGGTGTTGGGATTATTGGTAGTGACATTGTAGGCATTCAAAATAGAAATGGCAATAGTGTTGCCTATGCCTTGCAAGAAAAGACATTGGAAACAATGTTTGAAAATCTAAGACAAGAAGGTATTTCAATTGATGCATTCAGAGCTGATAGTGGTTCTTATAAATTTGACATTATAAATACGGTAAACAGGTATGTCAATAAGTTTTACGTTCGTATAAAAATGCGACCTAGTATTTATCAAGCTATTAATAAGGTGAATAATTGGAAGGAAATAAAAACCAAAGATGGCAGAACACTATTTCGTGGATCATCTAAATTTACTCCTTTCAAAAGAGCGGCACAAAATCAAAAGCAAAAAGGATTACTTAAAGAGTATAGAATTGTTGTTACCAAAGAAAATAATCTGGATGGACAGTTAAATGTATTCACCAATGAAGCATGTGTTTATAGTTGTATAATGACTTCTGATTTTGAAAAAACTGATGATGAAATTGTCTTCTTTTATAATCAAAGAGGTACTATCGAAAGAGAGTTTGATGTATTAAAGAATGATTTTGGATGGAGACACTTACCATTCTCTAAACTTGAACAAAACACAGTTTTTCTGATACTTACTGCAATGTGTAGAAATTTATATGATTATATTATTCAAAAATTCTCATCTCGTTATCAAAATCTGAAATCAAATTTTAGAATCAAGAAATTTATTTTTCGATTTATTTGCATTCCAGCTAAATGGATCAGCCATGCCAGGTACAAATATCTGAAAGTATATGGAAAGATAGCTTTCAAGACATAGTATTTCCTGACAGTATGTTGATTTTCTTATTTATTGGCACTTAAATAACAGTTATTCTTTTGGAGAACTGATTATTATCTTTTTACCTCAGGACTAGTCCGCCACATGAGCATTGGTTCATTGCATGCTAATAATGAATTTTTGACTTGCTATTTATCTTATCAGGATTATTATTTATGAAATAAAATTCAAAAATTTGCTTTACTTTATCTACTTGCGGATTTTAGGTACAAGCTCGCGCTCAATGTCATTAAGTTAAGGATGTAAAATGCTGAATAACAGCATAAATAGCAAGGTTTTTAGGCATTTTTTTGCTATATTTATATAGTATTCAGAGAGTTATTATGATGAAAAAAAACTACTAAATTTATTGTAGAAAAAATACGAGAACATTTATTTTCGGAACAATTAAAGTTTCAGTTTCGAATGAATGAAAAGGATTTTACCCGAGATAGAGTCTTAACATTCTCAACCACATTAGTCTTCATGATGAATTTTTTAAGAAAAAGTCTTGCCATAGAGATTTATAGTTTCGTTAAGAATATCAATATAAGATCATTTTCGAAAAGTGCCTTTGTGCAGAGCCGAAAGAAAATTGATCCTCGTGTTTTTAAGGAACTTTCTCAGGTGTTAACTCATGAATTTTATACCGATAATGATGAGTCTGTAAAACTCTGGAAAGGCTTTCGGTTATTAGCTGTTGATGGAACCAGAATATCTTTGCCTGATACAAAAGAGTTAAGATCCATTTATGGCGCTACAAAAAATCAAACCAAAACAACTGTGGCTCAAGCCCGATTGTCTGTTTTATATGACGTACTAAACAATTACGTGATTGATGGAAAGTTAGGAGCTTTGTCGACAGGCGAAAAATCATTAGCAATAGACCATTTACAAACTACTCAAAGCAATGATTTGGTTATTTATGATAGAGGATATCCTTCTTTCGATTTGATTTATGAACACTTACAATTAGAAATTGATTGTTTAATCCGAGCAAAAATTAGCTTTAATGCTGCAACACAAAAGTTTATTGCAAGTGGTAAATATTCAAGCATCATTGATATGAAGCCGGGCAAAAATGTATCGTTAAAGAATAAAACTTACTCCAAAAATGATTCGATAAAAGTACGCTTAATTAGAGTAGATCTCGCTGATGGAACAACAGAACTGTTAATGACAACTTTATTATGCAGTAAAAACTATCCTACGGGAATTTTCAAGGATTTGTATTTTAAACGATGGGGAGTAGAAAATTTCTATGATGAATTAAAGAATAAGATAAAAGTAGAATTGTTTTCAGGTTATTCAAATCAGTGCATTCTGCAAGATTTTTATGCAGCTCTATTCATCTCAAATATTCAAACTCTGATGGTAACAGAATTGAATGATGAATTACAGGAAAATCAAACAACAAAGTATAAATACAAAGTAAACAGTAATTTATCCTATGGATTCTTGAAAGATCGAATTGTAGAATTGTTTCTTTCAAACAAAGATATAGACACCGTTTTTTCAGAACTTAAAGATATTTTCAGAAAGCATCTGATTCCAATAAGACCCAATCGAAGTTTTGAAAGGCATAAGGATAAATACAGAAATAGAGTTAAACCAAAGGTCACTAAAAACCAACGCAATGCATTGTGAAGTGACCTTAACTTAATGACATTGAGCTCGCGCTAGCCGAGGCCTGTAGCCAAAATATATCGCCTGTAGCCAATTTAGGTATTCCTGTAGCGATATTTGATACGTCTGTAGCGAAAATAAGTCGGCTGTAGCCGAATTTACACCTCCTGTAGCGAAAATAAGTCGCCTGTAGCCTAAATTACCCTCCTGTAGCGAAAAGGAGGCGCCTGTAGCAAAAAACACCCTCCTGTAGCAAAAATAAGTCGCCTGTAGCCTAAATTAACGTGAGTTCGACGTAAAATTCTATCCACAGAAAGTTATATTTGGGATAGATTTGCATTAAAAATTTGGAAAGAATAGCGGGCTATTTAGAGGAATTTTTAATGTGAAGATGTGGTAAAGAGAACTTTCCATTATGTGTTTACCTGCTTTCGGCATAAATTTGCTCAAACGAATTTTACCTCGAACTCACGTTATTTAATCCCGAAAGGACAGCTTTTTTTGGATAGCAACGGACTTTTATGTCCTGCAACAAGGTATGATACAATGCGGTATCCAGCTTGCAATATGTACTTTGGTTAAAACAGATTAGCTTTTCATTTTTCTTGCCATTTAATTCTTTTCCTGGCCTTTTTATCCATTTTCTTATTGGTTGCACAAAAAGGAATACAAAGAACAGAAGGGGAGCCTTAGTTCTAATATCTTTGCAAAAAAACAAGTGCAGGAAAAAGCAGAAGTTAGGATCTTAGGGTCTTATTCGAAATGAGGCTCTTGGTGCTAAACCACTGATACCTTTATCCAAATTGCTGAACATCAAAATTTAAGTCTTCACTCTTATTTGTAAACTGTTATATGGCTTTCGAAAACATATTGTTATTCCCTTTTTGTGAGTAGCGCAGTTTGTTATCGAATGGTTTGGCAATGTTTCTCAGGAAAATCATACCCAAATCGGTAACGATTAATTTTTCCTTGTCCAGTTCAATAATTCCTTCTTCTTTCATCACACTTAACTCTTCGGTAATCTTATCGGGGAGGTGTTTTTTTAACTCATCGGTAAAGAACAGCTCGCGACGACAGGTAATGTCCAGAATAGCACGTTTCACACTTAAGTCTTCATCGGAAAGAAAATAGCCCTTAACCAAATCCAATTCATTTTTTTTGCAGGCGGTGATGTATCGGCTAATTTCCTTCGGATTTTGTGCATAAGCATATTTAGCATCAGAAATTGATGATGCGCCCAGACCAATCAATAATTCGGTGTGAGAAGTGTTGTAACCCATAAAATTTCGGTGAAGTCGCTTTTCTTCTCGTGCAGCATACAATTCATCATGCGGCAAGGAAAAGTGATCCATACCAATATCGCTGTAGTTAAGTTCGGCAAGTTTTTCTTTTCCCAAATCGTACAAAGCACGTTTGTCGGCACTGTCCGGAATATCGGCATCGGTAAACATACGCTGCCCTTTCGTTTTCCAAGGCACATGTGCATACGAATAGTAGGCAATTCTATCTGGTTTTAATTCGGCAACCTTTTTAAAAGTATCGCGAACCGATGAAATTTTTTGCTTTGGCAATCCGTAAATCAAATCAAAATTTACCGAATGATAACCTATTTCCCGGGCAGCTTCGGTAACTTCTTTTACAATTTCGAAACTTTGTTTGCGGTTAATTACCCGCTGTACTTCGGGATCGAAATCCTGAACGCCATAGCTTACTCTTCGGAATCCTACATCGTATAAGGCTTGCAAATGTGCCCTGCTTGTATTGTTGGGATGACCTTCGAAACTAAATTCATACTTAGGATGTAGATCAGCATTTTCTTTTAAGCCATTAATAAGTCTTTTCAGATTTTCAGGACTAAAGAAAGTTGGGGTACCGCCACCCAAATGCAACTCTCTTAAAATAGGTTTTTGGCCAAAAGTATTTAAGTAAATTTTCCATTCTCGAATTAATGCATCAATATAGTTATCCTCAACACCATGATCGCGAGAAATTACTTTGGTGCATGCACAATACGTGCAAAGCTGTTCGCAGTAAGGCAAATGTACATAAATGCTGATTCCGTTTGTAGAATTCGATTCGTCGAAAGTGCGTTTTACTACTTTTAACCATTCGCTGGCATTGGGTTTAGTATCACCCCAAAAAGGAACTGTGGGGTAGCTTGTGTATCGCGGTACAGGAACATTATACTTTTCAATTAAGTGCTCTTTGTTCATGAAAAATTCTTTTGCCTAATTTCATACAAAGATATCTTTTTTTACCAATATCCTTTAACGGACTTAATTGATCTTGTTTGATGATGGTAAGTTCAAATTTGATATTTTTATATGAATCAAAAACAAAGTAAAATGGATATCAAGTTAAAAAGGGATTTTATTGAAAAGTATTGGAAGTATTTTGGAGAAGAAACAGATCTTCCTATCACTTTTTGGTACAACAACAATCAAATTCAAGAACAGCAAATCAAACCTAAAAGTTGGATGTGTATAATTGGTCAGCTTAGCAGAATAAGGAAAGGAGAGAGTTTGAGTTTTTCTTCCGAATCGGTAAGTTGTGCCGGAGGAAAAGCTTATTGCGGATTTTCAGATTTTATGCCTGGTTTGGCTGACTACCTTTCAACTGGTGAGGAGCGGTATCTTAAAAACAAAGATATTGCCCAAGAGGTAATTCATCAGTTTCCGGTTTATAATGCTCCGGGAAAATACATCAGTTTTAAACGATGGGATCAACTATTGGAAGAGGATCATCCTGAGGTGGTAATTTTTTTTGCAAAACCTGATGTGCTGTCAGGACTATTTACTCTGGCAAGCTTTGATCAGACTGATTTGCAGGCAATAATTGCTCCTTTCTCTTCAGGATGTGGATCAATTATTACATTTCCATATCAGGAAGCGATTAAAGAAAATCCAAAAGCAATTTTAGGGATGTTTGATCCTTCAGCCCGGCCTTTTGTTGGCGAGAATACATTAAGCCTGGCAATTCCAATGAAAAAGATGGAAATAATGCTAGCCAACATGGATGAAAGTTTTTTGACTACAGATCAATGGTTAAAAGTCAGGAATAGAATAATCAGATAATAAAATACTTATGGATAAAAATGAAGTAGTTGTTGTGATCAACCCTGGTTCAACCTCAACAAAAATAGCAGTTTACAATCGCAAAGGATTACTTAAAGATTTTGTGATCCGACATTTGCAGATAGATTTGGATCGATTTAATCGAGTTACCGATCAGTTTGAATACAGGTACGAAATGGTGAAAAAAGGGATTGATGAAATGCTTGCAGGAAAAGATTTGTTAATTGTAGGAGTGGTTGGCCGAGGTGGAATTGTAAAGCCTCTTGAGGGAGGAACTTATCGAATTAATAATGATTTTTTGGATGATGCTAAAACCGGTAAATACGGCGACCATGCTTCGAATTTGGGAAGTTTGCTGGCAAATAAGTTGGCCATTCATTTTGGTTTGCAGCAAAGTTATACAGTCGACCCGGTTTCGGCAGGTAATATTGTTGAAAAAGCTCAGATTTCGGGAGTTCCCGGAATCGAAAGAAATCGTCGGGGGCATCCTTTAAACATGAAAATGACTGCCAGAAAGATTGCAGCAAAGCAAGGAATATCATACGATGATGCCAAATATGTAATTGCGCATCTGGGAGGTGGAATTTCCATCGCTTCGGTTGAAGGAGGAAAAATTACTGACGTTAATGATGCATTAATGGGGATGGGACCATTTTCACCAAACAGGGCAGGAGCGATTCCAACCCGTGGAATTATGGATTTGTGCTATTCGAAACCAAGAAAAGAAGTGGAAAATCTTTTAAGTAAGAACAGTGGTTTAAAAGCTTATTTGGGGGTTGATGATTTGCGTGATGTTTTCAAACTAATCGATTCTGGAAACGAAAAGGCGCAATTGATTTACGATGCATTTGTTTATCAGATTGCCAAAGAGATAGGATCTTATCATGCAGCAATAAAATGCAAGGCAAATGGAATTATTATAACTGGTGGGATTGCTTACTCCGATCGATTTATTGAAGATTTAAAGGAATATGTAGGATGCTTGACCGAATTTTTCGTTTATCCCGGAGAGAATGAAATGGAAGCCTTGGCCGAAGGCGCATTTAGAGTTATTGATGGTAAGGAACTGGCATTGGAATATTGACTGAGGGTGTCCAAAAAGTAAGTTTAAATCTTGCAGTGTAATGCTGAACAAAGAAAAACATTTGATTCTCAATTGCAGAGATTCTTTGTTTTCCTAGGAATGACACTTATGAAATATATTAACGTGAGTTCGACTTAAAATTCTATCCACAGAAAGTTATATTAGGGATGATAGATTTGCATTAAAAATTTGGAAAGAATAGCGGGCTATTTTGAGGAATTTTTAATGTGAAGATGTCGTAAAGAGAACTTTCCATTATTTGTTTGCCTGCTTTCGGCATAAATTTCCTCAAATCTTCTTGAAATATTCCGATATTCCTTCGAAAATTTCTACTCAAAATCAGATCAAACTGTGAACGAATTTTACGTCGAACTCAGGTTATTTTACTTTTTGGACAGTCTCATCATTATCGAGAATCGATTTTATTCTAGAATTTTTTAAAGCCAATTAGTTTGCGAACTTCTTCAATGGTTTTTGCCGCACTTTCGCGTGCCTTATCAGCACCTAATTTGGTTACCTTGTGCAGGTATTCATCATCTTGCATGATATCCAAAATACGCTCACGAATAGGACTTGTAAAGTTAATGATATCTTCGGCCAATTGTTTTTTCATATCGCCATAGCGAATTTCACAATTGTTGTACTTGTTGTCAAAAAACTCGTAAGTATCCTTTGCAGATACAATGTCCATTAAAGTAAACAGGTTCTGAATGGCTTCAGGTTTTTCCTGATTCATTTCGGTAGGGCCACTATCCGAAACGGCCTTCATCACCTTCTTGCGGATATCTTTAGGATCATCAACCAAACAAATGGCATTTCCTTCGGATTTTCCCATTTTTCCCGATCCATCTAATCCGGGAACTTTAATAAACTCGCCTGTGTACGAATAGGCTTGAGGGATTGGGAATGTTTCTTCGCCATAAATATTGTTGAAACGACGGGCAAATTTACGAGCCATTTCCAGATTTTGCTCCTGATCTTTTCCAACGGGAACCTGATGGGCTTTGTGAATTAAAATATCCGCAGCCATTAATACCGGATAAGTTAACAAACCTGCATTTACATTGTCGGGTTGTTTACGAGCTTTGTCTTTAAACGAAGTTGTTCGTTCCAACTCTCCCAAATAAGCATTCATGTTCATCAACAAATACAGTTCAGGAATTTCAGGTACATCACTCTGCACATATACAGTTGCTTTTTCCGGATCGATTCCACAAGCCAAGTATTCAGCAAGCACTCTCTTTACGTTGATATGAAGATCTTCGGGAGTTGGATGTGTAGTTAGGGAATGCCAATCAGCAATAAAGAAAAAGCAATTGTTGTCGTTTTGCATTTGCACAAAGTTCTTTACTGCTCCGAAGTAATTTCCCAGGTGTAAGTTACCTGTCGATCGAATTCCACTTACTACTGTTTTCATTAGTTAATTCATTAATGGCTCATTAAATGAGCCGTTTATACTTGAAAAATTTGTCAGACAAAATTATGAAACCTATCCGATAAATAAAATAGGAAAGCATTTTTCTCTTTTATCAAATTCTTAGCAAAGGCGATATTTTTTAACAACGAATCAAATCAAAAGGACAAAAGAATGAAATTGATTTCATGCTAATATCGGTATTACATAGCCTGCACGCTTAAGTAAGCCCAAAGCATGTATCGGCCTACTTTACCAGCAGCCATAAACAAAGCCATCCCGTAGGGGTTGGTTCGCAGTAGTCCCAGGCCTATAGGAATTAAGTCGCCAACAAAGGGAAGGAAAGCAAAAAAGGCCAATGCATTTCCTTTGTTTCGCAAAAACTCTTTGGCTTTAATGGCTTTATCAGGTTTAATTCTCAAGTATTTTTCAATTCTTTCCAGTTTGCCCCAATAGCTCAAGTAGTAACCCGTTAGTCCGCCCAGCCAGTTTCCCAGGCTGGCAATTGCCACAGTTTGGCCAATATCGTATCCGGAATAAACACAAAGACTAAGAATTGCCTCTGAGCTGAAGGGTAGAATGGTAGCAGCCAAAAAACTTGCCAGAAACAGTCCCCAATATCCATATTCCATGAATTCTGCCATGCTGCAAAAGTATAAAAAGGAATTATTTTTATTAAACAAGTTTAACTTTTCAACACTTTGGCTATTCAACACTTTTACAGACTTTATTATATCTTTGTAAAAAAAATTTAGAAAAGTATTTATGGAAAGCACAAGACAAAGCAAAGTTTCAAGATTATTGCAAAAGGATTTAGGATTAATTTTTCAGCAGGAAGGGCGAAATCTATTTGGTGGTAAAATGATATCGGTAACTACTGTAAGAATTAGTCCTGATTTGGGTCTTGCCAAAGTTTACCTTAGTATTTTTCCATCCGATAAATCGGAAGATACTCTGGAGGTGGTGAGAATGAACACCAAAAACATCCGAAGATTACTTGGAGCAAGAGTGGGTAAACAACTAAGAGTAGTTCCTGAATTGGCTTTCTATATCGATGATTCTTTAGATTACATCGAGAACATCGATAATCTATTGTCTTAACTTCAACTAAATTTGAACCTACCTTTTCACATAGCCAGGCGATATCTGTTTTCAAAAAAGAAGCAGAATGTGATCAATATTATTTCGCTGATTTCTGTAGTTGGTGTAGCCGTTGGTACAATGGCTTTGGTAATTGTTCTTTCTGCTTTTAATGGCTTAAATCAATTTCTCGATCAGCAGTATAGTAGTTTCGATCCTGATTTAAAAATTCTTCCGGCAAAAGGCAAAACCTTTGTTCCCGATGCAAGATTTGAGCAAATCAGAAATAGGGAACAAGTGGCATTTTTTGCTGAAGTTCTGGAAGAAAATGCACTTTTGAAATATGGAAATCGTCAGCGTCCGGCCATTGTAAAAGGAGTTGATGAGAATTTTACCCTGATGACTGGTATTGATACCTTGATGATGGATGGCAATTTTGTATTGGATACGCCTAAGCATCAGTTTGTAGTTTTGGGATATGGTGTTGCACTCGACTTGGGAGTAGGTTTAACCTTTGTTGATCCAATTAAATTTTATGTGCCTAAACGCAATGCCAAACTTGGACACAATCCAATGAATGCATTTAATACCGAAGTTTTGTATCCATCCGGATTTTTTCAAGTTCAAATTGATTTTGACATGCAATACACTTTGGTTCCAATTGATTTTGCCCGTAAGCTTTTCAATTATGAGAATGAAGTAAGTGCAATTGAACTAGGAATTAATGACAATGTAGATGTTGAAGATGTAAAAGATGAATTGCAACAAATTCTGGGTGATGAATATCAGGTGAAGAACCGCTTCGAATTGCATGATGTAGTGTATAAAATGATGAAGACCGAGAAAGCTGTGGTATTCTTGATACTGGCTTTTATTCTGCTCATTGCTTCTTTCAATATCATAGGCTCTTTAACCATGCTAATTTTGGATAAGAAAGAAGATGTTGGCACTTTAAGGAGCTTAGGCGCAAATCAAAAAACAATCAAACAATTGTTCCTGATAGAAGGATGTTTAATTTCTTTCTCCGGAGCGATTATTGGCTTGGTTTTAGGGCTTACAATCTGTTTGCTACAAATTAAATTTGGCATTGTAAAGTTAGCTGCCGGAAACTTCATGATGAACGCCTACCCGGTGAGTATTCATTTTACTGATATTTTTATCATCTTTATAACGGTTGTATTAATAGGATTCTTTGCTTCGCGTTTTCCCGTTCAGTACATTACCAAACGTTACTTGCAGTTTAGCTGATAAGACTACCTGCTATTGATGAACAAAAATCGATTTGATTGTAATAATTGAAAAAAATTTAGAAATGAAAAAGATAATAGTACTCTGCATGTTGGCATTTGGGATTTCTACTTTGGTAAATGCGCAACAAACCGCTTTAACTTCCAATGGCAAGCTTGTTATTCTTTACGACAATGGCACATGGAAATATGCCGATGTAAAAGTACCTGAGAAAAAAGGTAAAGATGCGGAAAATAAACTTCACGAAAAGACAGAAAAAGAAACTCTTGGGATGCCTGTTTTGGATAATAGTCCGATTGTATTAAAAGATGGAGTGGTTGAAAAAATAGCTTTTATTGAAGGTCCAAGTAAGAAATTATCGAAGTATTTTAAGCAGAAGAACATTGTTCGTTGCGACTTTACCTTAACGTCGAAAGGCGGAAAAGCTTATTTGAAAACCGATTGGAAAATCATGAACGGAGAGGCTTATTCATACTTTGGGTTTATAAAGGAGGGGAACAAACTTTCCTTGGAACTGATTGGAGGAAAGGTGTTGGATTTGGTTTATACTAAAGAATTTGAGCCGAAAGAATATCAGAAATATGGTTTTTCAACTTATTCGGCTGAATTGGAATTAAACGTAGAGCAAATTCGGATGTTAAAAAACTCGATTGTTTTTAAAGCTCATATGAATTGGTCACGCCGAACAGAGGAGTACAAGGTTATTGCACCTTCTTATTTTATGAAATCATTACCAAAAATTTTGGAATAATGAGGTCGTTTCTTGTTCTTATGATATTGCTTTTTTGTGGCATTGGCCATGTAGATGCTCAGATGAGACTAAGAACTCCCGATGGAAGGTTTGTTTTGCTTTTTGATAATGGGACCTGGAAATAGGAAGAAGCGAAGAAGGCAGAGACGAAAAAACGGACTCAGGTTAAATTGGAAAGCCGGTTTTGCTTAAAAGTGCAGAATTAGAAGTGCAAACCGTGATTAAGGGAGAGAGTGCAAAACTGAGCAAATTCTCTAAGAGCAAAAATACCGTGAAGTGCGATTTTCAGTTGGTTTCAGATGAAGAGAAATTTGTTCTGAAAACCAATTGGAAAATCTTGGATGAAGAAGGATTTCGTTTCTTTGGATTTATTACCAAAAAGTCAAAAATCGACTTGGAATTATCCAATGGAGAAATAGTAAGTTTGAATTATGCAGAAGATTTTGAACCCAAAGAGTATCCAAATTATGGTTTTACGATTTTTAAGTCAGAGCTTACGCTTAGCGAAGATCAAATTAGAGCTTTGCAAAAAGGATACATTAGCAAATCGAGTATGCAATGGAGCAGAAGGCTTGAAGAATATGCTGTTTTCGATCCGGATTACTTTATAAGCCAACTTTCCAAATTTTTAATGCAAATCTATCGCAAATATAACTTTCTGTGGATAGAATTTTACGTCGAACTCACGTTAAACTTTGAACAAAACTATCTATTCCTCTTCAACCTGTAAGTTACCCCATTCCGAAGCAATTTTATTTAGGATTAGGATCAGGTCATCGTAGTGATCTGCACGAAGCATATCGATACGAGTTTGTTTAAAATTGTATAATCCTTTAAACATGCCTGCCATATGGCGGCGCATGTGTAAAATGCCTCGCCTCTCATCTATCCAGTCAATGGCGGCATCTATTTGTTCTTTTAGCATGTCGACTTGCTGTGCCACAGTTGCTGTTGGAAGTAGTTCGCCAGTTTTAAGATAATGTTTAACATCTCTGAAAATCCAAGGTTTTCCAACAGCAGCACGCCCAATCATTATGGCATCAACCCCATACTTGTCAAATGCCTCTTTTGCCTTAACAGGATTTGTAATGTCTCCGTTTCCAATAATGGGAATGTGCATTCGCGGATTGTTCTTCACTTCCCCAATTAGGGTCCAATCTGCTTCACCTTTGTACATTTGGCATCGAGTTCTGCCATGAATGGTAAGTCCTGCAATTCCTATATCCTGCAATTGTTCAGCAAGCTCAACAATGATCTTCGAGCCGGCATCCCAACCTAATCTTGTTTTCACCGTTACCGGGATATTTACTGCCTTAACAATCTCTTCAGTAATTTTTAATAATTGGGGCAGGTTTTGCAGCATTCCCGAGCCTGCGCCTTTGCCAGCAACTTTTCTAACCGGACAACCAAAGTTCAAATCAAGAAAATCGGGCTTCGCTTCTTCTACAATTTTGGCAGCTTCAACCATTGGATCTACCTCCTTGCCATATATTTGAATGGCAACCGGACGTTCCTCTTCCAATATGGTAAGCTTTTTCATGCTTCTGTTTACCGATCGAATTAGTGCATCTGATGAGATAAATTCGGTATACATTAAATCGGCACCATATCTCTTACATAAAACTCTAAACGGGGGATTGGTAACATCTTCCATTGGAGCCAACAAAACCGGCTGCTTTCCCAAGTCCAAATTTCCTATCTTCACTTCAGCTTCTTTTATATTAGTGCACAAAGATAGTAGAATTATAATGAATGAATGAAAGAGAAAATGAGTGAAAGGGTGATGATAGGTTTTATGCCGAACACTCACTCAATTAAACATTCGTAAATTCAGAATCTATTCTTACTTTTGTGTTTCATCCAAATGTAAGAATCATGTTAAAAGGATCTATGGAGCATTATTCTCCATTTTATCAATTGCTAATAAGCTTATTGCTTGTTTTAGGATCATTTCTATTAGCCATGTTTGTGGGTACAGTAATTGCCTTGTTACTTTTTGATATCAATATCTTTACTGATACTCAAACACTGAATATTTATAGCGATGCGGTTAATATTTCGGTTCTTAAATTTTATCAATCGATATATTCGACAGGAATGTTTATTATACCACCCTTTATCATTGCTTTCCTTTTTAATAAAGATGTTTTAAAATCCTTATTCCTGCATAAAGGAGCCAAGCTTCCTGTTGCATTAATGGCAACTTTCATCATCATCATCTCATTGCCAATGATTAATCTTCTGGGGCAGGTAAATTCTTATTTAAGTTTGCCTGAGTTTATGTCGGGAATCGAAACCTGGATGAAAGACAGTGAGGAACAAGCAAAGATTGTAACCCAGAAGTTTTTGATTATGAACTCTTATTCGGACTTGTGGGTGAACTTGATTGTAATTGCTCTTATTCCTGCAATTGGTGAAGAATTATTATTTCGAGGAGTTTTGCAGGGAATCTTTGCTAAGCTGACCAAAAATATTCACTGGGGAATAATTATCACTGCATTCTTGTTTGCTGCGCTTCATATGCAGTTTTACGGTTTATTACCTCGAATGGCAATGGGAATTCTGTTTGGTTATCTACTGGTTTGGTCAGGAAGTTTATGGGCTCCAATTATTGCCCACTTGGCAAATAACGCTATGGCTGTAATCACGCAATATTACATTCTTAAAGGGAGTTTACCTAAAGAAGTGGAAACAATAGGCACCAATGGAAACTATTGGATTTCAGGACTAATATCTATTGTGCTTGTTTTAATCTTGTTGCATATTTTCCGAGCCATTTGCAAAAGGGAGACTTAACGAAGCTTGTTCGGCCTTTTTCGACTGTTCTAACTTCTCTCGTTCACTTTTACGCCAAATGTAAACAATACCATATTCAGAACATTTTTCACGTTTGTCTTCATCCGGGAGCGATTTAAACTTTTTCTCAACCTGATTCCAAAGTTCCAGAATAAGTTTATCCGCATCTTCACGATATTCTCCTACCTTTTCAGAGAACCGATGTGTGTTGTTTTGAAGTGTTTTCTGATAATTATAGGCCTGATTAAAGTTTTCACAGTTTACTCGCACCAAAGCAATGGAAGGGCTGTAAATGGGATTGCCTCCCATTCGGATTCTTTCTTGTTCGCCCTTAACAAGTTTTTCTCCCCATTCAATTACTTTCGAATCCTTTAGCAAGGAAGGAGTAGCTTTTGAATGCTTTTTGAGGCCATAAAATTCACGTACATCTTCCTTCATCTCACCTCTGATGATACAGAAATTCAATACTTGAATAAAATGAGAAACATACAAACGTGCTTTTCGCAATTTTTCATTGTATTCCTTGCTTTTTCTCGATTGCTGACTTAGTGCTTGTCTGTGGTTTCGAATCGCAAGTTCATAGTGGGGTAGAAAGCTTTCTATTCTTTGATATAATGAGTAAGAAAAAGCCAAATCGAAGCGATTTACTCTCATACTAATACTCAACGCAGCTTTAAGAGCACGAACACGTGCTGTATCTGTATTCGGAAGTCGGCGGTACGGCATTAATTAAGTTGGATTAAGCAATAATGGTATAGTGATAGACGAATATACAAAAAAATTATGTGCCTATTTTACCGTTCGCAGAGCCGTTGTTCTGTAATTGGTGTGATTTTGTAGAATATTTCCACACAGGTTTGTTCCAAAACTTCCACGATTGTAGGTAGTTATTGGTTCAACTGATAATTTGCCTACGCTTGCATTATCTTTTATAAGCTATACGTTTACAGGGATTTAAAATTGTTTCAGAAATAAGGTAGGGTCATATCTTTTTATTTCGGTATTTAAATTGTAATAGTGTAAAAAGTCAAAAATTAAACTGAATTTTTTAATCAAACACAGATGCAAAAAATAATTAAAAATTTACATGGGTACGATTATCAACTAAAATTTAATAATATGAAGAGAAACATTTTTGCCGTAGGAATGTTGCTAGCTTTTTCAGCTGCACTTTGGAGTTGTTCAAGTTCGGATGATAAAACTCCGGATCTAGATCAAGTTTTGGATAAAGAAACTGTTGCTACTGAAGCAGCAAGTTTGGCTGCAGCCGTCGAAGAAATAACTAGTTCTCCTGGTTTTGAACTGATTACAATGAGTGAATCAGGATCGTCAGTTAAAGAAGGAACGGAAGAAGATGGCTCAGACGAGAGATTTTCTTTAGCCCAGTCAATCACCTTAGAGGATATTAAAGGGGTATATGATTATATTCTTCCTGCTAAGGATGAAGAAAGCAATACTAAAATGGGATATGGTTTTTGGCATAATGCTTTCGACAGAGTTGACGATAGTGAATTTTTTGAAATCAATCTTCCTCAAGAAAAAGCAGAAAGACCATGGAAACTATATGTTGAAGAAGATGATGATGCTGAATTAGAGAATAATTTCCACATCAAAGCTTCAGAGTACAATTCGTCAACTGAAACGAACAATGATGGGATCAAGTTTGATTACATGTTAAATGCTGACTTGTCTATTGAAGAAGAAGATGCAGGTAATATTATTGTGGATTGGACTTTAGATATGCCTGGTTTTAAAATGTCGGATGAGGAAATGTTAGACGATGAAATGCCAGGTAGTGGAATGACTTGGACATATATGTCAGAATTTGGCTTGGATAATGGTTATTCAGTAGGACATGATTTCATTTTAGGAGAAACTGTAGAATTCGCTTACAACCTGAAGAAGGATGAGGAAGTTCTTTTCATGGAGGAAGTAAAGTTCAATAGAGGTTCAGAAGAAGATTATGATGCTGATTATGAATATGCTTTAACCATTGGTAACATTAAAATTGTAAAAAAATCATCAAGTGACGAATACGAAGTATATCGCGATGGGCAGCTTGAAGAAGATGCTGTTATCGAGATTCTTGAAGAAGAAGATGATGCTACAAAGAATGATGAGGATGAAGGAGAATTTGATGAAGATGAGTCAGAGGATGCATTCTGTCGTGGTGGATTCGATATCAAAATTACCTTTACCAATGACGACGGTACAGAAGACGTTGTAATCTTGTCGGAACTTCTTGGAGAAGATACTTTAAATGATCTTGATGAAATTTTCAGCTCAATGTATGATATGTACTTTGTTAAGAACTTGGTTGACAGAGTAGCAAGAGAAGCATATCGTGAGAACACGCAACAAAATTTTGGGGAATAGTTTCAGCAAACAGAATTTACAAATTAAAATCCGGTCATTTGGCCGGATTTTTTTATACACCTTTAATATCAGTTTTATTATGAAACTTCTAAATAGATGAAATTACTTGGTTTTATTATGGCACTTATTTTTTTAAGTTTTGCTGCAATATCTCAGGATTTAAAAGAAGAAGCGGAAGCTGGTAAAGCTAGTTTTTATTCTAAGTATTTTGAAGGGAGAAAAACTGCTAGCGGAGAAATATTTAGACAGAACAAGTTTACGGCAGCTCATAAAAGCCTTCCATTTGGTACCTGGGTAAAAGTGATTAATATGCGGAACAAATGCTCTGTAATTGTATGTATTAATGATAGGGGACCATTTGTTAAGGGAAGGATTATCGACCTATCGAAATCAGCTGCCAGAAAGATTGGGAATCTAAATGAAGGCGTATTCCAAGTGGAAATAAAGATCTATCAAAAGGATACGATTTACATCAAATCACCAAAAAAGAGCGCTACCCTAAGGCAACGCTCACCATATTTGGATTTCAGTCTAATTATTCTTTAATCTTGGCAGATAAGAACTCGCGGTTCAAACGAGCGATGTTTGCAATAGAAATTCCCTTAGGGCATTCCACCTCGCAAGCACCAGTATTGGTACAGTTACCAAAACCTAGCTCATCCATTTTAGCTACCATGTTTTTCGCACGACGAGAAGCTTCAATACGTCCTTGTGGCAATTTAGCCAAGTGAGAAACTTTGGCTGAAACGAATAACATAGCCGAAGAGTTCTTACAAGTTGCAACACAAGCACCACAACCAATACATGCAGCAGCATCCATTGCTTCTTCTGCATCGTCCTGAGAAATTGGAATTGCATTACCATCAGGTACACCACCGGTATTTACTGAGATGTAACCACCTGCTTGCAATACTTTCTCGAAAGCAGAGCGGTCAACAATCAAGTCTTTAATTACCGGGAATGCCCCAGCTCTCCAAGGCTCAATCGTGATTGTTTCGCCTTCTTTGAATTTGCGCATGTGCAACTGACATGTTGTAATGTCGTCGTCTGGTCCATGAGCACGTCCGTTGATAAACAAGCTGCACATGCCGCAGATTCCTTCGCGACAATCGTGATCGAATGCGATAGGCTCTTGCCCATCCTTAATCAATTGCTCATTTAAAATGTCCAACATTTCAAGGAAAGAAGTACCTCCTGAGATGTCATTGATTTTATAGGTCTCAAAATTACCTGTTGCTTTAGCGTTCTTCTGACGCCAAACCTTTATAGTTAATTCTTTAATTATTTTATCTGCCATTTTTTTAGCTTTTTAGTATCAAGATATTAGTACAAAGTATCAAGAAAAATTAGTTAAAGTTTTGTTTCAGAGCATGGATCATACGTTGAATTTCAGTGTTTAAATGAAATGCAACATTACAATTTACTTCTTGAACAAATTTTAAATCAATACAAAGAATTAAAAGCGATTCCAGTTCAAAAGAACTGCCATTTGCAATGTCTAAAAATCTAGCCATTTTAGTATTGGTTTTTCTTCCACATCCTTCTGCAATATTTGAAGGAATTGAAACCGCGGCTCTTTGCATTTGAGATACAAGACCAAATTTTTCTGTATCAGTTAACAAGACCGTAATAGAATAAATCTCCTTAACAAGAACTCTTGCTTTTCTCCAGACAATTAAATCTTTGAAATTATGCATAATGTCTATTGATTTTTTTCTTGATACTTGAGTCTCAATACTTGATACTAGAAATAATCGATACTAGTTACTACCTATTAAATTACTTATAGCTACGCTGCGTAAGTTCTACAGTTTCAAATACTAACTCTTCCTTATGCAATTCAGGTTCTTGGTTTTCTCCTTTGTATTCCCAAGCTGATACATAAGTGTAGTTGTCATCGTCACGTTTTGCTTCGCCTTCCTCTGTTACTGATTCTTCACGATAGTGACCACCACATGATTCGTTACGATTCAAAGCATCACGAGCCATTAAGTCACCTAATTCGATGAAATCAGCAACGCGACCTGCTTTTTCAAGTTCGATATTCATTGCATCAAAATCACCAGGGATGCGAACATCATTGTAAAAGTCTTCTTTGATCTTAGCAATCTCAGCAATTGCGAATTTCAAACCTTCTTCGTTACGAGCCATACCAACGTAATCCCACATGATGTTTCCTAAACGCTTGTGGAATGAATCAACAGACTTGCTGCCTTTTACATTGTAAAGTTTCTGTAGACGATCAGCAACAGCTTTCTCTTTTTTATCGAACTCAGGGTGATTTACATCAATACGTGGAGTCTGAATTTCGTCAGCCAGGTAATCGCCAATCGTGTATGGCAATACGAAGTAACCATCAGCTAAACCTTGCATCAAAGCAGAAGCACCCAGACGGTTACCACCATGATCAGAGAAGTTAGCTTCACCAATTGCATACAAACCAGGAACTGTAGTCATTAAATTGTAGTCAACCCATACACCACCCATTGAATAGTGGATTGCAGGATAAATCTGCATTGGCTCTTTATAAGGATCTACGTCAGTAATCTTTTCGTACATCTGGAACAAGTTTCCATAACGAGCTTCGATTACATCCTGTCCTAAACGTTCAATTGAATATTTAAAGTCAAGGAATACAGCTTTACCTTCAGCGTTAACACCAAAACCAGCATCACAACGCTCTTTAGCAGCACGAGAAGCAACGTCGCGTGGTACCAAGTTACCGTATGATGGGTATCTTCTTTCCAAATAGAAATCACGATCTGCATCAGCAATATCGTTTGGCCCCATCTCACCTTTCTGTAATTTTTCAGCATCTTCCTTTTTTCTTGGAACCCACACGCGTCCGTCGTTACGCAAGGACTCAGACATCAAGGTCAGTTTAGACTGCTGTTCACCATGAACAGGAATACAAGTTGGGTGAATCTGCACGAAACATGGGTTTCCAAAGAATGCTCCGTTTTTGTATGCTTGCCATGCAGCACCACCATTACATCCCATCGCATTTGTTGATAGGAAGAATACATTACCGTAACCACCCGAAGCGATTACCACTGCATGTGCTCCGTGACGCTCTATTTCACCGGTAACCAGGTTGCGAGTGATGATACCACGAGCTTTACCATCAACAGTAACGATGTCAAGCATCTCGTTACGCTCGTGCATTTCAATCTTTCCTTGTCCGATCATGCGGTTCATAGAAGCGTAACAACCCAATAGCAACTGTTGTCCGGTTTGGCCACGTGCGTAGAAAGTACGACTTACCAATACACCGCCGAATGAACGGTTAGCCAATGTTCCACCATACTCACGTGCAAAAGGTACACCTTGAGCAACACATTGGTCGATGATGTCACCACTTACCTCGGCCAAACGGTATACGTTTGCCTCACGTGCACGATAGTCTCCACCTTTAATTGTATCGTAAAACAAACGATAAATAGAGTCGTTATCGTTCTGATAGTTTTTAGCAGCATTAATACCACCCTGAGCAGCAATAGAGTGAGCTCTACGACCTGAATCCTGATAGCAAAATGCTTTTACGTTGTATCCCATCTCTGCCAAAGAAGCGGCAGCAGATCCACCGGCCAATCCGGTTCCTACAACGATAATATCTAATTTTCTCTTATTCGCAGGACTAACTACTTTAATAGTAGCTTTGTGTTTCGACCACTTTTCAGCTAATGGTCCGGCTGGAATTTTCGAATTTAATACTGTCATAACCGTTTAAATATTAACAATTAAGCAAAAAAGTGTAAATACAAAGGAATAATAATGAATCCGCCAGAAATAATAATTGCGTAGATATAACCCGCTTTTTCCAAACGAGCTCTCCAAATAATATTACTCATTCCGATAGATTGGAATGCTGACCAGAAACCGTGAGCCAAGTGTAATCCCAATAAGATTGCACCAACTACATAAAGACCAGTGTATACCAGGCCTGTTGATCCATTAGTAAATAAGTTCTTTACCAATTGATAATCGTCATGTACATTTCCCTGAATCTGAATTGGCACAAAGAAATGCATCAAGTGCATTACAATGAAAACCAAAACCAAACCACCCAAAACAAACATGTTTCTCGAAGACCAGGTACTGCTGTTACCCAAGTTCTGCGTAGCATACTTTTGAGGGCGAGCTTTCTGGTTTTGCAATGTTAAAATGATTGCATAGATGATGTGTACAATGAAACCACCAAATAATACGGGTTGTAATCCAAATCGAATTACTGGTGTTGCCATAAAATGTGCTCCGGCATTGAATAACTCTCCTGTGCTATCAAACATCAAGAAGGAATTCAAGATCAGGTGCACCAATAAAAATAGTACAAGGAAGAGACCTGATAAACTCATTATCAACTTTTTCCCAATAGATGAACTTAAAAAACTGCTCATAAGTTTAAAGATTTAATTAGACTGTTTATTATAAGCTTTTACTGTAATTTTTTGCAAAAGTAGATGCTGCCCACTGCTGAAACAATATTTAGGAACATATACAATTTATTTAGATTGATTCTAGCACGATCCTGAAAATCAGGTTTCTGAAAATCAGAAATATAAAACTACTTATAATTCTAACTATAAACCAATTAAGGAATAAATTCTGTAATGAATTTTTTTTAAACGGTGCAATTTATTAAATATTTGTATGCTATAGAACAAGCTTTTTTATATTCTTGTAATTTAGAATAAGGTTTTTACGAAGTGACCTAAATTTAGGGTGATACGTTAGTATTTGCAATCTAGAATACCCCCTAAACCCATAAAAGGGCTTATTTAGTGCAAGAATTGAAGTCACCCTTAGGGGTAAATCTGAATGAAGAATCAAATAATTAAATTATAAATTGAAGATGGATCAGTATTTAGAACTGGAAAATTGTCGTTTACGTTATCGAGATCAAGGAAAGGGTAATACCGTAGTACTTCTTCATGGCTATCTCGAATCAATAGAAACTTTCGAAACTTTTGCCAATGATCTTGCCCGCTTGGCAAGGGTGATTACAGTTGATTTACCAGGACATGGATCTTCTGAATTAAAAAGTGATTCATACAGTATTGATGAGATGGCAAAAGCTGTAGATCAGCTGGCAGAGCATTTGAACTTGGAGCGCATCAATATCGTAGGACACTCCATGGGCGGCTATGTTGCTTTAGCTTACGCTGATTTGTTCGCCAAAAAGTTGGAAAGTTTCTGCTTGTTTCATTCAAGCCCCAATCCTGATACAGAAGAAAAGAAAGCAAATCGCAGGAAAGAAATCGAAATGGTAAAGAGTGGCAAAAAGGAATTGATTTGTAAAAGCAGTATTCCAAATACTTTTTCGAATAATAATTTGAAAAAATATGCACACGAAATCGAAAGAATAACAAAGCTTGCTTGCAATACTTCTGATAAAGGAATGATAGCTGCTTTGGAAGCCATGATAAATCGCCCAGATCGTAATCATGTGGTAAAAGCATTAGATATGCCCAAAGTTAGCATCATAGGGAAGATGGATAATTTTATTCCTTTTCAGTTGGCAGGACAAATCGCCAAAGAAACCAATTTGACTCCATTTGTATTGCAAACATCAGGCCATATGGGCTTTATCGAGCAAAGGCAGGAATGTTTACGTGAGATTTTCCGCATTATTTACGAATGCTAAAGCAAGCACAAAGTACAGCTTAGGATATCACGAATAGCACAAAGAAAAATCCCGATAATATGCATTACTATCGGGATTCTTTAAGCTTTTTATTATTAACGTGAGTTCGACGTAAAATTCTATCCACAGAAAGTTATATTTGGGATAGATTTGCATTAAAAATATGGAAAGAATAGCGGGCTATTTTGAGGAATTTTTAATGTGAAGATGTCGTAAAGAGAACTTTCCATTATGTGTTTGTCTGCTTTCGGCATAAATTTCCTCAAATCTTCTTGAAATATCCCGATATTGCTTCGAAAATTTGAGAAAATTTCTACTCAAAATCAGATCAAACTGTGAACGAATTATACGTCGAACTCACGTTATTATTAGCTTAATTTCCATAAAGCAACTCATATTCTCTCTTACTTGCTGTTGCATGCCATTTTTCCGGAACAACTTTCCAGTTGTGATTACACTCTATATCAACAGTTCCTTTTTTTTCTATCCATTTCATTAGGTAGTAGCGAAGGTCTTTGGTCGTAGAGTTGATTAATCTGCTGTTTAATTCTTCTTTGCTTAGTCCGGAGCCTTTAGTCAGGTGATCGCCGCCACCATTTCCACGATAAGAATTTAGAGCAACTTTATAGCTTCTATTTTCATCAAATTTTTCACCCGAGCTCATACCCAATATAGATACTCTATCGCCATAAGGTTTTGAGATATCAAGGGTGTAATCAATTCCTTCGGCCGAATCGTAATTAAAATACAGGGTGCTCAGCTTGCTGCCCTTATCCGCAGCAGAAATATATAACATCGGATCTTTTGCCGATTTCATTTGTTGAAACCAATCCTTATAACTGAACTCAAGAAAATCTTTAATTTCTTTTCCGCTGAGGTTCATGGTATACAACAAATTTTCGTATCGATAGAGCTTAAATAAATCTCTCACTTGCAGTTGCCCCGAATCAATTGTTGCATTAAAAGAAAGGGGAGCCGCAAATGACACTTCTGCATCGGTTAAATCCATTTGTATGTTCTGGATCAAATCCATAAAAGGAGAATCGCCAAACATGGCATCTTTGGCAGAGATACTTCTTTCAAAACGGCCAACTTCTCTCGAAACATATGCCTCAACCTCTTTAAACCTCGAAGCAAAATGATCGACATACGCTTTCGAGCTTTGCACATTCTTTATTTCAACAAGCTTTGGGTGTAGAGTTTTATCGTATACTTTTTTCACCTTGTTCCAGCTTAAATCAACAATTACTTCGGCTAAAAATTCTGCTTTGTTTTTCGGATTGATTACCAAAACGTTTTTCTTTTCGGGATTTTTAAACCATGAAATTCTTTCGCGATGATCGTGTCCGCAAATAATCATATCGAAACCCGAAACTTGTTTGGCAACCAAAATAGATGCGTTTTCGTGACTGAGCTCAGATTTCTGCTCTTCGCCAGCACCGGAGTGAAACAATCCGATTACAAAATCAGCTTGTTCTTTTTCATTAATGATTTTGATCCACTTTTCTGCCGATTCAATCATGGGTTCAAAGTGCATTCCCGACCATATTTTTTCGGGCAGCCACTTGGGAATAGCAGGCGTTATGATGCCCAAAACAGCAACCTTAACACCTTGTTTTTCAATAATTGAATAGGGTTGAAAATAGGGTTTGCCATCGGAATTTCGAACAGCATTGGCTGCCAACCAAGGAAAATTAAATTCTTTTACCAGCTTGTCGTAAACTTCGTGTCCGGGTTCAATGTCATGATTCCCAACTGTGGCAGCATCGTAAGCCATAAAGTTCATTACATCAGCACAAATGTGCGTGTTGTCTGTTTTCTCAAAATTCGAGTAATAAACCAAAGGATCTCCCTGCAAGATATCTCCGTTATCCAATAAAATAACCTCGGCATCAGATTTTTCTCTTTCTTGCGAAAGGTATTCATAAACTTGCGCCAAAGATGTATTGGTTTCCCGGTCGTTTACCAAATCATAAGGAAATAATGCTCCGTGCACATCGCTGGTGGCATATATTTTTAACTGTAGTTGATCTGCTTTGTGATGCCCGCATGCAGACAAAATCAGCATCAATATCAAAGAATAAAATATCCACTTTAAGTACATTTTATTGGCTGTTTTTTAGTGTGATTTGAAATAAGCTTAAAGTTATAAAAAAGAACAATGTCGTTTTGTTAAGCTTTTGTTTCACCTAAAGAATACGCCTGATGAGGTATCAGGAGCATTGGTTCTTTTGCGAGCTTTTTCCAGCACTTCTTTCTTTTCAGCATCGCTGTAAAGCGACCAGTTTCCTATTTCTTCAATAGTTCTCTGACATCCGAAACATACGCCATTACAATCTTGGCGACAAATTTGAATACAAGGTGATTTTACTTCTTCCATATCTTGAATTGTTTTATTTAAACTGATTACAAATAAAGATTAAAAAGTCTTTTTTTCAAAATAATTGAATCGGACTGATATCCATTAATGCCTAATGTAAAGATTGTGAATTTGTACTGCAGCAATTAAACGATTTTGAAAGCATAGCTTTGCAACAAGCCGAAAGTGAAGTAGCCAAAAAAGATCCGGCAAATGTCACTAAGTTAAAGAAAGCAGCCATTAAAAAATTAAACGCCAATATAGTAGGTTATATGAACACCATGGCAAAGGTTGATCCGGATACGTGCAAGACGACAGCAAATACCATTGCCGAGTTAAAAGATAAAAACAAAGAATTGGTAAAGCTCTGTTGCTTAAAAAGCGATGAGGAAGTAGATGCTAAGCTAATTTAAATAAGAAAGAGACCTGAAAGCAAATGGATCACTTCTAACAGCAGAATACCAACCAAGAAAAATCCCGAACTTCTTCAAGTTCGGGACTTCTTCTAACCACTAATTACTAACCTAAATCTAATCTATGAAAAAACTTCTCTGTTTTGTACATTACAAATGTAGGCTGTAAGTGTGCTAAAAGCTTTGAATAAATGTTAAAGAAGTTTAAAAGAGGATAGAGATTTTATTTTGTGCCTCTTTTTCTTGTTGGAATTTGGTTCACTTTTAAGTCTCATATTAATATGCTCAAGAGTTCCACTTCGTTCCGGTTTCCTAGTAGGGGAAATTTTAAAATGAAAGGGCAGACTTAGCTTAATTGTGACTTACTCCTTCGCATTTTTCAAAAAAGCCTGAACATATCGCAATTCCGAGTAAGAATAATCATCACCTAATGCTTCTTTTGCGGGGTTTAAGGTTTCAAGTCCGCTAATTTTAAACTGTTCTTTAATCTTTTCAATTTTATCAGTCTCAACAAAATCTTTTAAATCCAGCATGCCTAAGCCCACATAATGCGCTAAATGCGATTCAATGGTAGTTGTTTTTAAATTCCTAAAAGCTGCAATCTCTCTAATGTTTTTTCCTTCCTGAAACAGTTCAAAACTTATTTCGTAGGTGCTGGGTTTTTTGGGCTTTTCTTCGGGTTCGGGAATAAAATTTAATAGTCCCAAACCTTTTTCTTGTCGATATTCCGAAACCAATTCAATAATTTCGTGTCCGTAGCGTTCAATTTTCTTTTTCCCAAATCCATGAATGGTATTTAACTGCTCAAGAGAGTAGGGAAGCTTGTTCGAAATATCAATTAAACTTTTTTGAGCTGCTATAAAGTAGATAGGGATATCATTTTTTTCGGCAACTCCTTTGCGCCAATTGTTTAATGTTCTTAGCATGGCCGGATGTTCTGCTTTTTCATCTGCAACATCACGCTTTCTTCTGGTTTTGCTCGTTTGCTTTTGCAGCATAGCCTGAGCTCTTGTATTTAAATAATCAGTCAAATTAAATCCGGTAATACAATCTTTTAAACAAGTGTATTTTACCGAAACGAACTCGTCTAATTCTTTTAAATCTTTGTTTACGGTTTTTTCAATGGACTGATTATCGGTATCGAAACTGTAATCCTTTAAAATCGAAATGAGCAATGATTCTAATTTCTCCGAAAAATATTCAGCAGCTTTTTTAATTCTATTTTGCGCATTATCGTTTTCTTCCAAAACAGTTTGCCTGCAGTAATTTTGAATTTGCGGCAGAAACTTCTCACTTACATCATATAGCTCAGTTTTTACGGCATTGTCGGCATTTCTCATTTTCTCAGCCAAATCGCCATGAATGCTTTTACCATTATCAGTCAAATACCTGTTGGTATAAGCAAATTTTTTATTGATTTCCTTAAACGAGAACAATTCCTCTAAGAGTTGGTGCTGAAAATGGGCTTTGGCAGCAAGTAAATCTTGTTCTACGGGAGGGTTTTGCTCAATGTATTGGGTAAAGCTCGAAACCGCATGATCGCATATGATTCCGCTTCTGTTCAATTTCGATTTTAATACCACTCCGTCCAATGTTTTGCATCTGCTTAGTGCCACATAAACTTGCCCGTGTGCAAAGGCAGCATTGGCATCGATAATGGCTTTTTCGAATGTCAAGCCCTGGCTTTTATGAATGGTAATTGCCCAAGCCAATTTTAAAGGATATTGAGTAAACTGTCCCACCACATCTTCCTCAATCTCTTTGCTTTTGTCGTTAATACTGTATTTGATATTTTGCCATTCTTCGGGGGTAACATCAATTTCAGAATCATCACCCTGACAAATAACGGTAATCATATCTTCCTTAAATTGGCTAATGCTACCTATTTTGCCATTGAAATATCGTTTTTTGGGAGAGCTGTCGTTTTTTACGAACATGACTTGTGCTCCAACTTTTAATAGAAGATGTTCATCGGTTGGGTAGGAGTATTCAGGAAATTGTCCATCGATACGGGCAGTAAATCTTTTGGGTTTTTCTTCGAGTACATCCAGTTTCTCTTCATTAATTTTTTGTGCCCTGGCATTGTGAGTTGTTAGTGTTATGTAGCCATCTTTATCAGAGGGATTAAAATCGGGCAAATATCTCTTTTCCAATTCCTGATACGATTCAGAAGAGAGATGATTGTTTCTAATTTCATTCAGTATCTGAATAAAATCCTGATCTTTTTGGCGGTATACATGTTTTAACTCAATGCTAACATGCTGTGAATTCTTAAAGGCTCTGCTACTAAAGAAAAAAGGAGTTTTATAGTGTTGATTTAAAAGGCTCCATTCTTCGTGTTTTACAACTGGCGGCAATTGTTGTAAATCGCCAATCATTAAAACTTGTGCACCACCAAATGGCAGATTTTGGTTTTTAAATTTCCGCAGAACTTCATCAATTCCATCCAGCAAATCGGCTCGAACCATACTAATTTCATCAATAATCAGTAGATCCAAAGACTTTATCAGATTGATTTTTTCTTTTCGGTATTTCTTGATAAAGGTATTGCCTTTTACATTGGCCGAATTTCCTTTATCGTTTAGGATTTGATTTGGCAGAATAGGGCCAAATGGCAATTGAAAAAAGGAATGAATGGTTACGCCTCCTGCATTGATAGCTGCAACACCAGTTGGTGCAACTACAACCATTCGTTTGGGAAGTTCGTTTTTAAGTTGCTTTAAAAAGGTGGTTTTGCCAGTGCCGGCTTTTCCGGTAAGAAAAATTGTTGCATTGGTATTTCTAACGAATTGATGTGCTAGTTCGAGTTGTTTATTAGATTCCATTTTGTACAGATCAGTATGAAAGGAATAAAATTACAAAATGGAATTTAGATTAAACAATAATTGGGTAGCAAATTCATCAAGATCCATTATAAAGTGGGTTTTGAGCATGGTTGGCTATACCAATACCAATTCAAAATCAGAAGTTTGAATGTAAGCCCTGCTAAAGAATTGAAATGATATCCAAAACAAAAACCCCGAATCGTTGTGATTCGGGGTTTATATTTGATATCAATAAAAGATTAAATATCTTCTACAACCTCAAGGGTAATAGCATCACTTCCTCCGGTACCATTGTAATAGGCATAAGTAATTTCGTAAACATCACCTACGGCTAATTCAAAATTGGCTTTTAAGATCTTTGTAATTTTTGGAAGGATTGCCGCAACAATCTCTTCTTCGCTCATATCTTTTGTATAGAAATTATGATATTTACCATCACCAACCAATTCATAATCTGCATTAACTAACGTATAAGTTTCTGTTGCAGCTTTTTCTGAAACAACTAGTTTTACTGGAGGCACAAACACCCAAGTTCTATCTTTATATGCAACTAAAGATGATTGAGTAATTGTTTGAGATAAAGTTTTAAGTACATATTCGCCTGTTGCCCAGTCAAACTCAACATTAACACTTTTTCTCCAGCCAGTTTCTTCAAGCGTATAACCTACATACAGATTTCTGTGCAATCCATAATATACATACTTAATTTCTTTTTTATCACCTACCACAGCATCAGGATACTTTGCTATTAAGAAATCTGGCAAATAATCATCAACCTTAATTGATGATGTAAAATTATCAAACTTACCTGGATCTCCCCAATCCTCACCAAATGAATCGTAATCATCTGAAGTCATTTCATAAGCGGTATCTTCATCATACCCATAATCTTTGTCAGAATTTACCCATACAGTACCATTATATTCGTACTCTACATATCTGTCTCCTGTTCCATAAAATTTGTAGTTCAATAATTTATAGTCACCTACTTTAGCAATTGGGAATCTTCTATCCATGAAAGCAAGTAAATATTCATCAATAGGCATATTCTTATTAAAACTACCATATTCACCAGGCTCATCTTCACCATCTCCAAGAAGGTCATAATCATTATTAGTTAGTTTATGAGCCTCTGGATCCATATCTCTATCATAAGAACTAGGAATATAGAAATTATAACTCACAGTATATTCAAGACCTGGCTCTCCATAGAATAATTTATTATTTAGAATTTCAGGAAGAAAATCTGCTACTGGTGCATACTTCGAAAAGTTTTTATAGTCCTTAACACCTTGGTCTGAAGACAAAGCATAATCAGCTTCGATTAATTCATAACCATCTTCAATAAGAGTTTTATCCGAGAAAAATAATTGCTCTTCGTATTCATCGGCATAAGCCTTATCTACTTCTTCATAAACATCCTCCATTGGGTCACAAGCTGTGAACATCAATGCAAGAGCTGATGCCATATATAATATTTTTTTCATCTGTCTATTTTTTAAGTTTAAACCAAGTTAGATTAGAATTTCACTTTTAAACCTGTTGACCAAGTTCTTCCAAATCCGTAGTAAACCAAAGCATCACTTGAAACGTGAGTTGTACCATCTTGTGCTTTAGAAATATACTCTGTATCGAATACATTGTTCATGTTACCATAGACAGAAGCTTTTAAACCTGCAATTTCAAATCTGTAGTTGAAACCTAAGTCAACCAAACCAACATCAGGCATTTTCCAGGCATCACCTGGAACTGATTTTGCACTACGTTTCGAAGCGTCAAAATTAGCATAGTGTTTCCCATAGTATAAGTAATCACCGTTAATGGTCAAATTAGGGAGTACTTCATATCCTACTGAAATTGATCCTGTTATTTGAGCAGAGTTACCCACGTGTACATCTTTAATAACAGCACTAAATTCATCAATTAATTCATTTGTATCCTCATCGAATATAGCAGCATATACATCATCTTCGTAAATCCAATCACCCCATGAGAACATGGCATCAATGCTTATTTTCTTAGAAGGTTTATAACTTGCTTCAAACTCAATCCCTTGGTGCAATTGATTCAAACCACTCAAGTTTACTTTTTCCTGAACTAAAGTCTGTATCAAACCACGATCTCTCCAATTGGTTCTATACAGAGTAACTTGAGCATCGAAGTTAGATGAAGTGTATTTATAGCCAAGTTCAGCAGTGATGATTTTTTCATACTTCACATCTTCATTCACATCGTTTCTATAATTTAAGAATACGTTGTTGAAGTATGGAGTTCTTTGTACATAACCTCCGTTTGCAAATACAGAGTGAATAGAGTTGAACTTATAGCTAACACCTGCTTTAACATTCCATGGGAAGAAATGCTCCCAATCAGTTTCTTGCTCACCTGGTGCATAGTTAAAGTAATCAATTCTTTTGTATGATTTTCTTGAGATCGCAGCAGAAACGAAACCAGTTACATTGTCACCAGCATATTCAGCCTGACCGAAAAGACCAGTGTACATCACCTTACCATCATTGTAGTAAGAATACTTGTCACCTTTTTTCAACCAAGTATCTGCATCTCTGTTTAGATCTTTATGATCAAGGAAGAATGCGCCACCTAAAAGATCTTCAACTTCTCTGTAATGCTCTCCTTTGTAATATCTTAAATCAAGACCACCAGTATAAGTAATCGCTTGTTTGGTCATTGTTAATGAAGACAATAAACCAATCCAAGAGTGATTATTTACTGAGTTACCAATAATTGCTTGAGATCCTTCAGCAGTGTATGTAGCATTTAATGCTGCTACGCCCTCAAAGTCCAATAAACCATCTGCTGTTCTCATAATACCAACTTCATCTTCTCCAGTATCATCATTCACACTCAGCCAATTATCTTGCTCACCTGAAACGCGACGACCACCTCCTGAACCAATAGATCCATAAAGAGATGTTGTTAACAAGGTTTCTTCGTTAATATTCCAATAGTGGTTCAATTGAGCCTGTGGCTTGTGGTAGTAATTGTAACCATATCCACCACCATAAATCTTACCTTCACGGATACCATAGTCAGAGTTGAATTTCTCCTCGTGTTTATGTTGTCTGTACTGCTCGATTGTGTGCTTGTTACCACGCTGGTTGTGCCATTGTGGAGCCCCAGTAATCATGAATGACATAGTGTGCTTGTCGTTGATCTTTTTTGAAACATTTGCATAGTAAGACCAAGCATCAAAATCAGTACCTCTAACATAACCGTCACCATAAGTATGAGAACCCAATAAAGTAACAGCCCAGCCATTCTCCATTAAACCTGTGGAAACAGAAAACAATTGCTTCCTATAACCATCGTTACCAATACCGGTTTTAATAACGCCACCTTTTTTAGCATCAGTCGATTTTGTAAGGATATTGATTGTACCACCAACTGAAGATAGACCTAATTTAGATGCTCCCAAACCACGCTGAACCTGCATAGTTCTAGAAACATCAGAAAGGCCAGCCCAGTTCGACCAGTAAACCTTACCATTTTCCATATCGTTAACAGGGATACCGTTAATCAATACTCCTACATTGTTTGAATCGAAACCACGAACGTAAACAGAAGCATCACCAAATCCACCACCTTCTTTCGAAGTGTAAATAGATGGAGTCGTTTTTAAGATCTCAGGATACTCCTGCGATCCCAATTTGTTCTCAATAAGATCGGCACTAACAGTAGAAACAGATACTGGTGTTTGACGATCAGTAACAACCGAAGCCATTACACTTACTTCATTCAAACCAACAGCATCCGATTCCAGTTTGATTTCACCCAAATCTTGTGCTCCTACTAAGGTGATTTCCTTATCGAGGAAACCAACAAAACTTACAATAATTTTTGATGTTCCTTGAGGCACTTGCAAAGCAAAAGAACCATCAAAACCTGAAACTGTACCTAAAGTTGTTCCTGGTACAGCAATTGAAGCCCCTGGTAAACTCTCACCAGAACCTCCGTCTACGACCACACCTTTTAAGGTGGTTTGAGCAATAGCTGCAACGGACAGCATTAATACAACTGCCATTGTCAAAATACTTCTCATAACATTTTTCATAAAAACGAATTGTTAGGTTAGTAATCATGTGGCAACATGCCACAAAATCATTACACTTTCCTTGGAGTAAAGGATTATAAAATGGTTTGGTCAAAATTTATTAACAAATCATCAGCCATCATATGTTTATGGTACATTCGATAAAACAATTGGTTAACCGGTAACTTATCGCTGGCTCAATCACCGAGGTTATTTTTACCTGTAACCAAATATTATATCAAGTTTTAAGCTGATCACTCTTGCATTCCGAATTTGGAAGAAAGTATCTTTTGTCGATTTTCATAACAAAAAGGCAATCTGCCAAATGATTCTTTTAAAAGTGATTATACTTCACCCATAAAACAATACAAATCTCAAACTAGTTAATAAAGCTACGAAGATATAATTGATGTTATCCGCAATGGATTTGATTCTAAAATTAAATTATATCTCCAAATCGCATTGCAAATCTATTGGATTTATCCCATTCATCCTGTTAAGCGAATTTTAAATAAGTGCTAATTTAAGTTTTACATTTTTGGGTTGACTTAAATAAATCACTACCAAAACATTTATTCCCAAAAATAAAACGTACTTTTGCAGCCGCATTTTTAGTAGCGCAATCGATTCTGATACAATTAATTCAAAATTTTTTGTGTGCGAATCTTGACATTAACTAGGAGAAGCTTTACAATGAAAGCAGTCTTTTTTTTCAATTGATATTACCTGATTTTTAAGACATAGAGTCATAAAGAAGATACGAGATGAAGAAACTAAGAAACATTGCAATTATCGCTCACGTTGACCACGGAAAAACCACCTTGGTTGATAAAATGATAATGCACAGCAACATTTTTAGAAAGAATGAAAATCCGGGTGATTTGATCCTGGATAACAATGACCTGGAAAGGGAGAGAGGGATTACCATTTTATCGAAAAACGTATCTCTTGAATACAAGGATGTTAAAATCAATATTATTGATACTCCTGGTCACTCCGACTTTGGTGGCGAGGTTGAGCGTGTTTTAAATATGGCCGATGGTGTACTTTTATTGGTTGATGCCTTTGAAGGAACCATGCCTCAAACTCGTTTTGTATTGTCAAAAGCTTTGGCTTTGGGATTAAAACCTGTTGTGGTTGTAAATAAGGTTGATAAACCAAACTGTCGCCCCGAAGAAGTACAGGAACAAGTGTTTGAATTGATGTTCAACCTTGAAGCAACTGAAGAGCAGTTGGACTTTCCTACAATTTATGGATCGGCGAAGGAAGGCTGGATGTCGAAAGATTGGAAAACTCCAACCAATGATATTACTGCAATTCTTGATGCAATTCTGGAATACATTCCGGAACCAAAAGTTTTAGAAGGAACTCCACAGATGCTGATTACATCTTTAGATTTCTCTAATTATGTAGGCCGTATTGCTGTAGGTAGAGTTCACAGAGGTCAATTAAGAGAGGGAATGGACGTAAGCCTTGCAAAACGTGATGGTAGTGTTAAGAAATCAAGAATTAAGGAGTTGCATGTATTTACTGGCTTAGGAAAAGAAAGAGTTTCTAGCGTAGAATCTGGTGAACTTTGTGCACTAGTTGGTATTGATGGTTTTGATATTGGTGATTCAATTTGTGATATTGAAAATCCTGAACCATTAGATCCAATTGCAATTGATGAGCCAACCATGAGTATGTTATTTACTATTAACAACTCTCCATTTTATGGACAGGATGGTAAATATGTTACTTCTCGTCACTTAATAGATCGTTTGGAGTTAGAATTGGAAAAGAACCTTGCATTACGTGTCGTTCCTACTGATTCTGCTGACTCTTATAATGTATTTGGTCGCGGTGTACTTCACTTGTCTGTTTTAATTGAGACAATGAGACGTGAAGGTTATGAACTTCAGGTTGGACAACCACAGGTAATTATTAAAGATATTGCTGGTGAGAAATGTGAGCCAATTGAGATACTATATATTGATCTTCCTGAAGATGTATCAGGAAAAGCAATTGAGTTGATTACTCAGCGTAAGGGCGAAATGTTAACTATGGAGCGTAAAGCTGATCGCATTCACCTTGAATTCCACATTCCATCAAGGGGAATTATTGGATTGAGAAATCAGATTCTTACTGCAACTGCAGGTGAAGCTGTAATGTCTCACCGCTTCCATGAATACCAGCCTCATAAAGGTGAAATTCCTGGACGTATTAACGGTTCGTTAATTGCAATGGAAACTGGCACAACATTCGCGTACGCACTTGGAAAACTGCAAGATCGTGGACGTTTCTTCGTAGCACCTCAAACTGAAATTTACAAAGGACAAGTTGTAGGAGAAAACACTCGCGCTGGCGATTTGGATATTAATGTTACCAAGACCAAGAAGCTAACCAATATGCGTACTTCAGGTACTGATGACAAGATTCGATTAGCTCCTCCTGTTATCTTTACATTGGAAGAAGCATTGGAATACATCCAAGGTGATGAGTATGTTGAGGTAACACCAAATAGTATTCGAATTCGTAAAATTTTACTATCAGAACACGATAGAAAAAGAGCGGCAAAATAAAAATCAATAAGCTTTGCAAGTACTTGATTTGGCAATTTTCAAATCAAGTATATGCTTCGGCTATTCTAGGAAGAGTCACTTCCCGGACAGACGGTAAGCCTTCCCGGACACAAGTCATGAGCTCCCGGACATGGGGGTACGGCTTCCCGGACAGGAGGTTTGTTGTCCCGGACAGGAATATGCCATTGCCTGGTGGTAAGGAAGGACTGCCTTGTGGTAAGGAGCCTATAAAATAAGGGAATCCAAAGATTCCCTTTTCTAAGCAAGTAGTGTAAACTGGTAAGTTACCACTCACTTTTGGCTGTTAAATAACGTGAGTTCGACGTAAAATATCAATCATGTTGATTTATAATTGAATTGGAATTAAAGCTTCCAAGATAAATTCATACTAAGAGCCTTGGCGCCGGGTAAAAATTTACAAACTCCTCCTACACAGGTGTAACCATCTCGTGTTTCCCCATAAGACAATGCTATTCTTGATTTTTTATGAGCATAGGCGGCACCAAACAAATAATAATGTTTCTCTTCTTCTCCAAAATTATACTGATCGGAAACAAATACCGAGAAACCTTTACTGTTGGCATATTCAATTAAAAAGGAACCCCAGTTTCCCAAATCGTTTTTGGTAGACATAAATCCAAACTCTGTTTTTACAGAATGCTTTTTATTGATTTTGGTTAATAAATCAGCAAGAAAAACATGTGAATAAACCAACTCTTTCCCTTGAATATCATCCTCTACTAAGAATTTATTGTATTCCTGATAGGTATATTCTGCGATCAGCTTATAGCGTTTGCTTATTTTCTTTTCGATTTGTAAGCCATGTTCGCTTAGCATTTTTTCGCGCCAGTACAAAAACTTGCCTTCGTTGTTTTCCAAGTCATTCTGACTGTAAAAAACCGATGAATTCAATTTTAGTTTGGTCCCATATTTACCACCCAACGAACTATTCTTTTTGAACTTATAAAAAACTGAAGCATTAAAGCCTATCTCGTTGTTTTGCTTCGATTGATAAGTGTAAATGTTATAAATATTGTACGAATGAATATTGGCGATACTAGGAATGTAATTCATGTTATAATTAAATACATCTTCATCCTTTCTGCCATCTCCATTTCCATCCAATTCCCTTTCATAAAGCACTTGCATATTGTCAACGGCTCTGAAATTTAGGTTGATACCAAATCCTTTAACAGAGTACGATGGAGAAATCTGCAAAGCCTTCCCTTTGCTTCTGCTATATAAATTTAAAACATTGGCGTCAGGGGTT
Source organism: Marinifilum sp. (assembly GCF_965230805.1). Lineage (NCBI taxonomy): Bacteria > Pseudomonadati > Bacteroidota > Bacteroidia > Marinilabiliales > Marinifilaceae > Marinifilum > Marinifilum sp. The sequence continues at coordinate 2,382,699 of NZ_OZ246019.1, forward strand.
TTATAAGCAAATTCTGTATTCAGGTTAAAATTGCCAAAGTTTAAACCAAGTCTTCCAGAATACAATTTTACATTATCATGCTGTGTTGTTCTCCTATTTGTAAATTCCTCTTGCTTTAGCAGAGCCGAAAATCCTAGAGTTAATCCCGTGTTTTTAATATCAAAATTTAACTCGGCATCGGCTCCATATAAAGTAACATCTTGGGTGTCGAAGTAAAAATTTGGCTTTCCGGCAATAGCCTTAAAACGCAAGAAATCATACGGTGCGTAATTTACGCTCACCCCAAAGGTCGATTGGTCAATCCCAATGTCTCTTTCTCGAAAAGATCGATAAATTAAACCTCCTCCAAATTGTTCGTAGAAATCACCCAAGCGCACATTTAATTTCTTCGATTGATAAGAAACGTATTTCTTCGTTAATCCATGATCATCATAAGCAATTGCAAATCCAAGCAAAGGATTTGGAAAGTAACTTTCAAAGGTTCCTCCAGCCTCAAATTTTCCATATCGGTACGATAAATCCAAGTAATTGTTGGAGGCAAAATCTTTGTCTCTGATATTTTTAGCAATATCATTAATATAATATTGCGAGTTCGACTCAAGGGAGGCGTTTAAAACTCCTTTTTGCTGCGAAAATCCCGCCAAGGGAAAAATTACGAGTAGGATATATAAGTACTTTCTCATTTCGAGTTCAATTCTTTAAATTTCTGATACAATTCATATTCTGCTCCTACGGTATAGGATGTTTTTTCATAAACGATTTCTCCCTTTTTATTTACAATCAGAGAGTAAGGAATGGAGCCTATATTTAAGGCACGTTTTAATTCGCTATTGCTATCAGAATATACTTCAAAGGGCCAATCGTTGCCATTTACAAGACTCTTTAAGTTTGCATTCGATTTGCTATCGTCTACCGAAATGGCAATCATTTCAAAATCCGATTCACCCTGCCAATCTTCATATTCGTCAGAAATTGCATTCATTTCGATTAAGCACGGTTTGCACCAAGTTGCAAAAAAACAAATTACCGTTGCTTTATCATTCAATATAGTTTTGATATCGGTACTTTTCCCATTTAAATCTTTGATCTTGATTTCGGGAATTTGTTTTTGTGAAAAGGCACTTATCCCAAACACAAACATGACCATGAATGCTGAAAAAAATTTTATTCGTTTCATTTGTTTATTGTTTTTCTAGTTAATGCAATTATTAGCATTCACAAATAAATTATTCTTGGAAATGTGATATTGGTTTTCGTTACTCTTCCTCTGCATGAAAATCAACCTGCTCATTTGCCGAGACGATTTGTGTATTTAATACCTCATCAGAAGATTCAACAAAAACAACCACTTCAAGATTATCTGAGTTCTTACCTGCAATACTAAAGGTCTGGCTTGTTTCATATACATTCTCACTTGCACTTTCTGAACCCGGAATATTTTGTTGCAATACAGCTTGCTGAAGAACATGATTGTGATTAAAATTGCTTATAGATCTTGGTGAAGATTGGTATTCAGAACCGCTAAACTGATAATTGGTTTGTGTTGCAACAATGTTATTTTCCAACAAATACACAGTATAATTTAAGGTTGAAAGATTTTTGTAGAATTTAAACTTAAGGTTTACATTTAAGTTGGTTCCGTTCACTTCCGGATTGATGGCAATGGCCACTTTTGAGCTCCTTGTATAATCGGAAGCGCTAAAATCATTTCTAAACGAATGACTGGTATGTTTATCTACAATAACCGTGGTTTGAGAACTTACTTTATTTTCGCTGGCAACATTAATCGCTGTTTCATTTTCGAGTTCTGATCCCAAAAAATGAATGGCCACAGGAACAAATACACTCTTATCTGCATTCTCTGATTTTTCTATGGCCAAAATACAATTGCCGCACCAAGTGGCCACGTAATCTTCTATTAATACTCTTTTGACAACAGTAATTCCACTATCTGAAGCTTCGGTATTTTCTTCTCCTGAGGTTTCATTCGGACTATCCTCTACAACTAACTTCTCGTCGGAGGAACAAGCAGATAGAATCAGAACAATAACTGATAATAATATCTGGTAAGTAATTTTTGCTTTCATATGGTTTGATATTTTAATTCAACTTCTATATGCAATATCAAACTATAACTAAAAAAGAAATGTGAGCCAGATCACCAAAATAGTGTTTTCTCAAAAACACCCCTCAAATACATATTTGGTTTTGATACTATTCTATTCTTATACAATTGACAGGGCAAATTTCTACTGCTTTTTTGTTTTGCTCTTCTTCATCAGTAAGTATATCAAGCACAAATTCATTTTTTAAATGATAAGCACCTATCAAATCACACTTTCCATCTTCCTCATTCATATCCCAAAAACCTGGTGCAACTCCAACACAATATGCACAGCCAATGCATTTTTCTCTTCGCTGATATACTTTTCTCATACGTAAAAAGTCTTCTTTAAAATAAGAATTTTAATAATTCTCAAAAATAGTATAATTATTTTTTTAATTTTTTCTTGTTGATTTACTGGAAGTTACGATTTTATTTTGAAAATATTTAGTACTATGTATTGCATATTACCTTTTTTTCTATGTATGTTTGTATAACAAACTTATAGGTTAGAGATAGTATTATTTAATTTTATACAAATGAAATCCTTATTAAAAGACAAAATATTGAGAATTACACTACTAACATTAGTAGTGGTTGCTTTCTCCATTGAGTCGAAGGCTCAATTGTTAACAATGGACAGACTTATAAAGCCATTTCTGAATTTTAATTCTGAAGCCATGAGTGGTGAAGAGTCTCCATCGGAAGAACTGAACAATGAAAAAGGATACCTAGATAATGGCATATTAATTTTTAAGGAAAATTTAAAAGTTTGCAAAGACATAGTTTCAGGAAGCTCTCAAAACAAAGATCTAAATGAACAAACAATTTTAAATACTGAAAACAAATGCATTAACTGCAAAGACAATACTGCCATTAAACAAGACACAGTAGCAAGAACAAAAAAGAAGCGATCTAAAAAGTTCAGAAATTTCCCTGGAAACATTAGATCAAGAATTTAAAACAGCAAATATGATTTAAACAGTATAAATATTCCAAGTATGAAAATAGAAAACACAAAAGCCCAAATGCGAAAAGGAGTGCTGGAATATTGTATTCTTTCCATTCTCTCTAAAAGTGATGCTTATGCATCAGATATCATTAAGGAACTTAAAGAGGCCAAAATGATAGTTGTGGAAGGGACACTTTATCCCTTACTAACCAGACTTAAGAATGCAGGTTTATTAACCTACAGATGGGAAGAATCGACACAAGGACCTCCAAGAAAGTATTATACAAGTACCGATGTAGGAAACGATTTTTTGAAAGAACTTGATGGTTCGTGGCAAGAATTGGTTGATGCCGTTAATACAATTAAAAAGTAAGTCCAAAAACTGTTAACACTATGAAAAAGACATTAACAATTAATATAAGCGGAAGTATATTTCACATTGATGAAGATGCTTTTGAAAAATTACAAGATTACCTGCGAACGATCAATAGTCACTTCGGCTCAGGCGAGGAAGGAAAAGAAATTATTTCTGATATTGAATCCAGAATCGCGGAGATTTTCCAGGAAAAACTTAGTAGCAAAGATCAGGTTGTAAATGTAGAAATGGTTGAAGAAGTGATCACCATTATGGGTAAACCTGAAGAAATTTTTGAGACCGATGTAGAAAGTGCCGAGGATACCCAAACTCAATCTCAAACCACGACTAATGGAAAGAAAAAGCGCAGATTGTATCGCGATCCTGATCATAGAGTTTTTGGTGGAGTTTCGAGTGGACTTGCTGCTTATTTTGGAATTGATGTAGTAGTCTTTCGACTTCTCTTTGTGCTATTCACAATCTTAGGACATGGATTTCCTATACTTCTATACATCATATTTTGGATTGTTGTTCCTAAAGCCATTTCTACTAGTCAAAAATTGGAAATGAAAGGTAAAAAGGTCAACATATCCAATATCGAGGAATCGATAAAAGATGAATACAAGGAGGTAAAGGAGAACTTTGATAAAATGAGGGAGAAAAATGGGCCTCAGGTAAAAGATGGATTTGACAGATCGATTGATTTTCTTGGATCTGCACTTCGCCTGGTTCTTAAGGTGATTATAATCTTGCTAGGAATTGGATTTATTTTTGCCGGCTTTGTTTCTCTTATCAGCTTTATAGGCTCCATGATTTTTGCACATAGTTTCTTTGGACCATTTGCCGACTTCCATTTCCCTGGAGCAATGTTTCCTAAACTGTTTCTAGATGGAACTAGCATCACACTCTTCACCATTGGTATTGTTGTAGTCATTGCAATTCCTTTAATGTTATTAATTTTCGCAGGAATTAAACTACTATTCAACTTTAAAACCAATAATAAGATAATCGGTTTTACAGCATTGGCAGTATGGCTAACAGGAATCATTCTATTAATCAGCTTAAGTTTCTCCCAAATTAAAGGGTATATGCACAGCAGCACCCGATATTCAGAAACACAGTCCATTGAACAGTTAAGTAGCGATACTCTTTATTTACAATGCACCAATAACATTGGGAGTGATTGGTACGAAGGACATATCGACTTAGACAATGTTAAAGTATACATTAACGATGATGAAGAAATAGTTGTTGGCGAACCAACTCTAGATATCGAAAGAAGTTATTCAGATGAATTTGCAGTAAAACTTAAGAAAAAAGCTCGTGGCCGAACACTTGATAATGCGGTTGAGAACGCTGAAAATATAGAGTACAAATGGACACAAAATGATTCAGTTTTAGTATTTGATGAATACTTCACCTTAGGAGAAGATGTTAAGTGGCGTAATCAAAGACTACACATCACAGTGAAAGTACCAGAAGGAAAAATTGTTTACCTTGATGATTCTATGGGAAAAATCATTCATGACATAGATAATGTTAATAACACCTGGGACTTTGACATGTTGGACCAGATGTGGATAATGAAAAAAGAAGGCTTAAGCCTCGTTAAATAATAAATAGTTGTTCTATCCATGTTTTGCACCGATACCTTTTTCATCACACACAATTAAATCGGTGCAAACATGGCTAATTTTAAAACAAAAATTATGAGAAAATTACTAGTAATATTAGTAGCGTTTGCTTTGCCTTTACTTTCACAGGCACAAACAAAAGGAGAAAAATTGCACGCCAAATATTCAAACATTGATGGCTTTAACAGTTTTAGTTTTGCAGGATCATTTCTGAAGAATCTAGATTTTGATGTTGATGAAGATGAACTGGAAAAAAACGTAACAGGCGATTGCAAAAATATTAAATTCTTAAGCTTTAAGCACGAAACGGGAAATGAATCCAAATTTAAAAAGATTGTAGTTTCGCAACTTTCGAAAGGTAATTCATACAAAGAAGTATTAACTGAAGAACGAGACAAGGATTGCGATGACGTTCATTTCTTTGCCAAAGGAAAAGGAAAAAAGTTTAGCGAATTTCACATTCTACATTACAATGAAAACAGAACCTCTTTGATTTCATTTTTCGGAGATTTTCATGTTGATGAATTAGAAACTTTGTCGCATTACAGCATCGACAAAGATGAAGAAGATTAAAAATAAAGGTTATGAAAAAATTATTCAGATCAAGAGATAAAAAAATTGCAGGTGTTTGCGGTGGCATATCACAATATATTAATCCCGAATTAGATCCGGTTATTATAAGAGCAGGATATTTAATCCTAACATTATTTAATCCGCTAATGCTATTGGTTTACTTCATATTGGCGATGGTATTGCCTGATGCAAACTGCGAGACGATTTAAAATTTGAATGCGATCTTTACCCCAATTTGGTGAAGAAGGGCTTCGTCTTTTTCACCTGCTTTACCAAAAGTATTCAAAACGTAAGGCCTCTTCCAATTTTGGAAGAGGTCTTTTTTTTGTAATTCAACATTTATATTTTTAAGATCTTTTTAAGTTAGAAAAGTAATGCTTTAAATTACCTTTGCAGCGAATAAACTAAACCAAGCAGATGAAAAAAATAACTATCCTGATATTGCTTCTTACAATTCTTGTAAATATTTCTTTTGGCCAGGCAATAAATCCATATTTCCACTTTAAAGATTTTAATAAAGCAGATAGTAGTAAATTATTTCTTCGATTTGAAAACCTGAACTTTGTTAAAAACAATGAATACAATGGTGAGTTTTCAAAGGGTGCAACCTGGGTAGGCTATTTGGCCACACCAAAATTAGTTTACTATCCAAGTTCTAATTTTAGAATTGAAGCAGGTGTTCGATTGCAAAAATATTCCGGAAGAGTAAATTTTACTGAAACGGAACCAGTATTCTCAGCCATATATAAACCATCCAATAAAATTGAGTTTATTATGGGAAGTTTAAACCAGAATAATAATCATGATCTATCTGAACCAATGTTTGAGCCTGAAAGATATTTCATGGAAACTGCCGAGAATGGATTTCAGCTTTTATACAATACCCAAAAATTGGATTTCCAAACATGGATTAACTGGGAACAATTCATACTCGAAAATGATCCTTTTCAAGAAAGATTTACCTTCGGTATATCTGGAAAATGGAAACTAAACCATTCCAAAGAATCCAATTTATTCGTTCCCTTAGAAGTAATTATTACCCATCGTGGTGGAGAAATAGATAGTTCTGATGGATCGGTTCAAACTGTAGCTAATTATGGTTCGGGGCTTGCATTCAAAAAGCAAATCGAGAACTCCACAATTAAATCATGGTATGTAAAAGCAATGGCTTACTATTTTTCGGATAATTCATCCGAAAAAGAATTCATATTCGACAAAGGACATGCTTTATACCCACAAGTTGGATTTACAACAAAAAACGCTCAATTAAATCTTGGATATTGGAATGCATATCATTTTGCATCATCACGTGGATCGAAGTTATTTCAAACCATAGCAATTGATACACCAGGTTATTTTGAAGACAGGAGAGAATTGGCAACACTAAATTATTATCATGAGCATAAAATTGCCAGTGGAATTCACTTTGGAGGCAAGTTAGATGTGTATTATGATCTAAAAAATTCGAAAGAGAATTGGGCTGCGGCTATTTATCTTAGAATTAACGGCGATTTCTTTTTAAAGAAAGTGAAATGGAACAAATAAAACTCATTCCAGAACATACCTGAAAAGTTTATTTTTCCATATTTCTCCAGCATAATCAATATTGATACGAGGATGAAGTGTAAAGCTTGCTTGATAAGAATCATCCTCTATCCATATTCGATGCGATTTGCTTAAATCTTCTCCGTAAAAGCTTTTATCTAATTGTAAGGATCTACCTACTCTGCCAGGACCATCAATATTTTCTACTCCACGAATTAAAATTGCCTGTGGCTGATCCTTTGATCCTGTTACAATATTTAACAACCAGTACATACCATAAATCAAATAAACATATACCAAACCTCCTTCAGCATACATTACTTCGGTTCGTTCAGTTCGCCCTTTGGCAGCATGGCAAGCAAGATCCTCTTCACCAATATACATTTCAATATCAGTGATTCTGTATTTTTTGATTTTTTCGTCGTCAAATTTTCGAACCAGCAACTTCCCCACAAGATCCTTTGCTACTAAACTTATTTCTCTTTGGAAAAAATCCTCTTTTAACTTCTTTCCCATTAATTTAAATTCTAATTCATAGACTTCCAAATTAAAAAAAACATGCTTAACAATTGCCTAGAAAGCTTTGTGAAATGATTTTGTTACAAAAAAAGATAAATATTTAAAGATCAAGCAAAATATATTTCATACTTTTGCAGTGAAATTGTGACAATGGGCTTTCTTGAGAACGAATCCCTCCCCAACATGTTGATTTGACTACCCTTAGCAAGTACCAAATTCAATACTGGGTGATATATCAATTTTGATTTTTTTGATTCACTTAATCACTCCACATTATCCCGATTATCCACAACTGATTAAGTATCCATCAATTAATCAAGAAAAAAATTGGTGTATTTGGGAGATTCTTGTACTTTTGCAAGCCAAATTGGAATAATTGTATTAAAGTATTAATTGTTAAAAGTTTTAGAAGTGGATACATTAAGTTACAAAACTGTTTCTGCTAACGAAGCAACTGCTAATAAAGAGTGGGTTGTTATCGACGCAGAAAATGAAGTGTTGGGTAGACTTGCTTCAAAAGTAGCTAAACTACTTAGAGGTAAATACAAGCCTAACTACACTCCTCATGTTGATTGTGGAGACAACGTGGTTATTATTAATGCTGAAAAGGTTCGTTTGACTGGTAACAAAATGACTGACCGTCAGTTTTTCTCTTACACCGGACACCCAGGTGGACAAAGAATTAAATCTCCTGCTGATCTTATGGAAAAGCACCCAGAGAGATTAATTGAAAAAGCTGTTAAAGGTATGCTTCCAAAAAACCGTTTAGGAAGAAAGCTTTACACTAACCTTTACGTTTATGTAGGTAGTGAACACAAGCACGAAGCACAACAGCCAAAGAAATTAGATTTAAACAAAATTAAATAAGAGGTATGGAAGTAATTAATGCTATCGGACGTAGAAAGGCAGCAGTTGCTCGTGTATACGTTAGCGAAGGTAAGGGTCAGATTACCATCAATAAAAAAGAGCTTAAAGAGTACTTTACTACCGGAACTCTACAATACATCGTTACTCAGCCATTAAATCTTCTTGAGGTTGCTGATAAGTACGACATCAAAGTTAACCTTGATGGTGGTGGTGTAAAAGGTCAAGCAGAAGCACTTCGTTTGGCTATCGCTAGAGCTCTGGTAAAAATTGATGCAGAATCAAAATCTGCTCTTAGAACTGCAGGTTTCATGACACGTGACCCTCGTGAGGTTGAGCGTAAGAAGCCAGGTCAGCCTAAAGCACGTAAAAGATTTCAATTTAGTAAACGTTAATGTTTTTGTGGCAGGTTTAGTATCTAAATTGTTAAGACTTCGTTTTTCGAACTACTTGACAATTGCCATAAAATGAATGTAAACGATTAAAAAAACAAAAAAATGTCAAATACTACATTTGAAGAATTGTTAGAAGCCGGATGTCACTTCGGTCACTTAACAAGAAAATGGAATCCTAAAATGGCTCCCTACATTTTCATGGAGCGTAACGGAATTCACATTATAGACCTACACAAAACAGCAGTTAAAGTTGACGATGCAGCAGCAGCGTTAAGTCAAATTGCTAAATCAGGAAGAAAAATACTTTTTGTTGCTACAAAAAAGCAAGCCAAAGCTATCGTTTCAGAAAAAGTAAGTGCTGTAAACATGCCATATGTAACTGAGCGTTGGCCAGGTGGTATGCTAACTAACTTCCCTACCATCAGAAAGGCAGTGAAGAAAATGACTTCGATTGATAAAATGGAAGCTGACGGAACTTTTAACCACCTTTCTAAAAGAGAAAGACTACAAATCTCTCGTCAGAGAGCTAAGCTTGAAAAGAACTTGGGTTCTATTGCTGATCTGACCAGATTACCAGCAGCTTTGTTTGTAGTTGATGTAATGAAAGAATACATTGCAGTTAAAGAAGCTAATCGTTTGGGTATCCCTGTATTTGCTATGGTAGATACAAACTCAAGCCCGGAAGGTGTTGATTTCGTAATTCCAGCGAATGACGATGCTTCTAACTCAATTTCTATTATCCTTGATAAAGTTACAGGAGCAATTAAAGACGGTTTGGCTGAAAGAAAAGTAGAGAGAGAAAAAGAATCTGCTGATAAAAAAACAGCTAAAGTGAAAAAGGCAGCAGCCAAAGAAGAAGCTCCAGCTGCACCAGAAGCTCCAGCTACTGAAGCAGAACAGAATGATAAGGAGTAATTATTTATTCATATAAAAAAATTCTAAATATCATGTCTATTAAAGCAGCAGACGTAGCCAAATTGCGTAAAGCAACTGGCGCAGGAATGATGGATTGTAAAAAAGCTCTTACTGAAGCAGAAGGAGATTTTGATGCAGCAGTAGAAATCATTCGTAAAAAAGGGATGGCAATTGCTAACAAACGTGCCGACAGGGAAGCAACTGAAGGTGTTGTTCTAGCAAAAGTTTCAGAAGACAAGAAAACAGGTGCATTAATTACTTTGAACTGTGAAACTGATTTCGTAGCAAAGAATGAAAACTTTGTAGCATTCGCTACACAGATCCTTGATCTTGCTTTAGCAAACAAGCCAGCTGATTTGGAAGCTTTGAAAGCTCTGGAAATGGATGGAAGAACAGTTGAAGCGCATGTTACTGAGCAGACTGGTGTAATCGGCGAAAAAATCGATTTAAGTAATTATGAAACAATCGAAGCTGAATCAGCAGTTGCATATATCCACGCAGGTAACAAATTGGCGACTTTAATTGGATTCAACAAGGAAGTTGAAGAACAAATGGGTAAAGACGTTGCTATGCAAGCAGCAGCTATGGCTCCTATTGCTATTAACGAAGATGCAGTTCCAGCTGATGTGGTAGCAAAAGAGTTGGAGATTGGTAAAGAAAAAGCTCGTCTTGAAGGTAAACCAGAACAAATTCTTGACAAAATTGCTCAAGGTCGTTTAGGTAAATTCTTCAAAGAGGTTACTTTATTGAACCAAGACTTTGTAAAAGATGGTAAAAAATCAGTTAAGCAGTATCTTACTGAAGCTGACAAAGACCTTACGGTTACTGCAATGAAGCGCTTTACTTTGAATGCTTAATACAATTATTATTACATATGAAAAGAGTTCCGAATGGGACTCTTTTTTTTTGTCAAATCGAGAAAATCTAATTCCTGTTTTATTATGACATGAGTCTTAACTTGTTACAGGAATATTTTCATATTAAAAATCAGAGGGATAAATTCTAAACAGTTTCTTATTTTTTAGTTAATTTTGGTTGGCTTAAATTTAATTGCCTTAAGTTAATTGCTAAAAATATAAATAACCAAAGCTTGAGCCTGATGGCTTGAAGCTTACAGCTGAACAAAACATGGCTAAATACAAAAGAGTACTTTTAAAGTTGAGTGGTGAATCATTAATGGGAGAACAACATTATGGTATTGATTCGCAACGTTTAAACGATTATGCAGAGCAGATTAAAGAAATCACCAAACTTGGCGTTCAAGTGGGAATTGTTATTGGCGGTGGAAATATTTTCCGTGGTTTAAGCGGAGCAGCAAAAGGTTTTGATCGTGTTAAAGGAGACCAAATGGGTATGATGGCGACCGTTATTAATAGCTTAGCCCTAAACTCTGCATTGGATGCAATTGGATGTAAATCAAGAGTGCTTACAGCCATTAGGATGGAGCCTATTGGCGAGTTTTACTCAAAGCAAAAAGCCATTGATTACCTAAACGATGGCTATGTTGCGATTTTCTCGGCAGGAACAGGAAATCCATACTTTACAACCGATACAGGTTCATCGCTACGGGGTATTGAAATCGAAGCGGATGCTATGCTAAAAGGAACTCGGGTTGATGGCATTTATACAGCAGATCCTGAAAAAGATCCATCAGCCACAAAATTTCAAAATATTACTTTCGATGAGATTTACAATCGCAACCTTCGCATAATGGATCTGACCGCAACAACCATGTGCAAAGAAAATAATTTGAACATTGTTGTATTTGACATGGATACAAAAGGAAATTTAAAGAAAGTAATTGAAGGAGAAAAAATCGGTACTGTAGTTCACAATTAAGCTGTTAGCCGCAGGCTATTGGTTGTTAGCAAATAAAAATAGTATCTTTAAAAGAAGTTAAACTGACTTTAGCTTTATTTATTGTTTGCTAATAGCGAAATACTAAAAGCCAATAGCTAAAAATTTATATTTTTGTAAACACATACATTGATCAATATTAACAATAAAATCTTTCTCCTATGACCGAAGAAGTTCAAATGTATCTGGATGATGCAAAGGAAAAGATGGAATCTGCAGTAGACCATCTTGAAAAAGAATTACTTAAAATTCGTGCAGGAAAAGCTAGTCCTAGCATGTTAAATGGTGTTATGGTTGACTATTATGGAAGCATGACTCCTTTAGCTCAAGTTGCTAATGTGAGTGTTCCTGATCCTAGAACAATTGCTGTTCAACCTTGGGAAAAAAGCATGATTTCTCCTATCGAAAAAGCAATTCTAAATGCAAATTTAGGTTTCAACCCTGATAACAATGGTGAAATTATCCGGATTAATATTCCTGCTTTAACTGAGGAACGTCGTGGTGACTTGGTAAAACAATCGAAAGCAGAGTGTGAAAATGCTAAAGTTAGTATTCGTAACGCTCGCCGCGATACCAATGTTGAGCTGAAAAAATTGATAAAAGAAGGATTATCAGAAGATCTTGAGAAAGATGCTGAAGCAGAAGTGCAAAATATGACCGATAACTTCGGTAAAAAAATTGATGCTATGCTTGCCGATAAAGAGAAAGATATAATGACTATATAATAGAGAAAAGCTGCCATTTGGCAGCTTTTTTTATGCTTTTAAGTGCCTCTACCTTATCCATATACATTGAATTTTCCTCTTGAAAAATCACTCTTCTAATAACCATCTTCCTTAAAGTTTGAACTCACAATAAAAAATGAAGCATAAGCCAATGTATTAATAAAATATCTTATTGCATTTATTTTGAATTCATATCTTTTAGTGGCATCAGCAATGGTAAATAAAAAATAATACCTAATAGTGAAAACAATAACCCTCCTATTGTTCCCGCTGCTAATGAAAACCAAAACACCTCATTCTTTCCAGCAATTAAAAAGGGAACTAAACCTAAAATGGTAGATATAATGGTAAGTAGTATTGGAACAATCTTGCGCTGATATGCTTTTATATAAGTTTTCTTGTTAGATCCACTCATTTGTTGCCTTATATTATTCCAGTCATTCACAATATAAAGTGCGGCATTAACTGAAATCCCACATAACAAAACAAAGGCCGCATATCCTCCCTGATCAAAGTTCAAATCAAAAAGGTAAAAAGTTAGAAATACTCCTATAAATGAAATGGGAATCATGGCAATAATTGCCAATGGTTGCATGAATGATTCCAAAAGTATGGAACAGATAAAATAGATAATTAAAATTACCAATGCAATTAACCAATAGGAAGCTTTATCCTTGTCACCCCACCAGCCATAGTAGCCTTGTTTTTTGATACTGTAACCCAGAGGAAGTGTCTTTTCAGTTTCTTCAATATACTTTTTCATGACCCGGTTTCCCAACTTCCCCGGTCCTATAAAATCGTACTGAACCACCACTTGATATTCCTGATTCTTCTTATATATGTCGTTACCAACTCTTTCTTTATTGATATTAGCACAATCCGAAAGCTTTAACTTTTTCTCCCTAATCTGTAAAGGAACATTGTTCAAATGCCAAAGGTCAAAAGATTCTGCCTTATCGGAAACAAAAGCCAGTTGATTTTCCTGCCCCCCTATCATTATTCTCGCAGAAGAAGAAGCTCCTAGTACTTCTCTCAAATAGGAATAGACTTCTGAATAATTAATTCCATATAAGGCTAACAGCTCTTCGTTGGCACTAAAGTTAAATTCATATTTTAAACGGGTATTCCAACCAGAACTTCCAACCACCTCACATTCTTTCACACGAGGATTCTTTAAAACCTTCTCTCGTAAATCATTTGCCAAGGCATATAATTTCTCATAGTTATATCCGTAAAGCGTGATCCATGAATTGCGCATTCCATCTCCAATGGCATTCGAGAATCCTCGTCCAATTCCATAAACTCCCCAATCCATTCCTCCATAGTTAATGGCTTTCTCCGTGATCATATTCTTAAGTACATAAGGAAAAGAGGAATATTCTGCAGAATCGGTAAATGTAATATTGATACGTCCATTTCTAGAATTGTATATCTTACATTGATATTGCTGTATCTCCTTGAACTGCGACAAATAATTTTCCATGTACATCATGGCATCATTTAGCTGCAAGAGCGTGCTACCTTCAGGCATTTTTCCGACAATATTTAACTTTGTTTGCTCAGGTTCAGTATAAAAAGATTGCTCGAATACATTCTCCGCAAAAAGCCTTAAACTTCCACCCAAAACATATTCCATTGGTTGTTTTATATTTTCCTTGAACCAATAAGAACCAATTGTTTTCTTATATAGTTCAGAAAACTTTCCCTCTTCTTCCATTTCATCAGGTAAAAGGTGAATCGGCAGACCAAATCCCAAGATCATAAGAAGGATAAAGGCAAATTTCCAACGCTTAATAAACAGAATGACTTTCTCATAAAATTTTCCGATCCTGAAGATTATCTTTTTCCTTCTAAACGATCTCTTGTTATTCTTTTGTGCCAATGGAAATTTATCGAGTATTGCAGGCAGTAATAGAATTGCGACCACTAGTGATACTGATAAGTTTACAATCATTACCAAGGCAAAATCAATCAGCTTTAGTTTTTGCTCTTCGCTTAAAAAGAAAATTACACTTAATGATCCTATTGTGGTTAAAGTTGCTGCTAAAATAGCTATAAACACTCTTTTGTTTTGTTGATGTTTTATATGATCCAACATCACAATACTGTTATCAAGAATTATCCCAAGCGATATAGTAATTCCAGCCAATGCATACAGATGAATTTCCAGTTTCAGCAAATAATAAAATATCGCTGCAATACTCAAATTAACTACAAGACTTACAATAATGATACATAGATACCGCCATTGCCTGCTAATTATCAATACAAATAGTAACAATATGAACAAGGACAGACCTGTACGCCAGGCAATCTTCTCCAGCTCTTTTCTAATGTAATCGGTAGCATCATAAGTTTGTATTATAGAATAAGCGGATGGGAGATCCGCTTTAAACTTTTCCATTTGCGATTCCAAACGATTGGCAACATCAATTTGGTTAGCCGTTTTCTCTGCATATACAATCATGTTAATCGTATTCAAACCATTAATCCGAAAATAAGAATCGGGTTGCTTTTCTCTGTAAGTTAGTTTTGCAACATCAGAAAGATAAATGATTCGATCACCTACCTTAACCAAAGGTAATGCAGATGGATTGAGCTGATCATTATTACTACTTTTAATATGAATTTGAGTATAAGTCCCTTCTTGTTTGGATAAGACTACGCCACCAAGTTCTTTTTTCTTGAAGAAGTTATTGATGCCTTGAATTATTTGTTGTGAACTAATTCCCAACTGCATCAACTTACGACTATCATATTTCACTTCCCAAACAAAAGGAACTGAACCATACACCTCAATATTATTAATCCCTTCAACCAGACTAAGTTGAGGAACGATTTTTTCTTCTGCAAATTGCTGTATGAAATAGGGACTGGCACTAGCGTTTATAGTATACGATTTCAAAAACTGCCTGTCTTCATTTTCAGTTTTCATACTTAGGTATGGATAAGAAAGACCTTCGGGCAATTCAGGATATACTTGTCGAATCAGGGTAGCCATCTCAAAGCGTGCCATATCCAAATCCACATCTTTATCGAAAGCAACCTGAATATTTCCATAGCCGGCAGAAGATTTAGATCTGATCTCCTTAACGGCCTGCATTGAATTGAATACACCTTCCAACTTAGAGGTGACTTCTTTTTCAATTACTCTTGCACTGGCTTTGACCCAGGAATAATTTACTCCTATCTCTGGTAAGGAACGAGAAGGCGTGAACTTCACATTTAGCAAAGGCACAAAGCATACTCCAATTATTGTTAGTACAACAAAAAGGATAATAATAGAAAAAGACTGATTACTTTGTGGTTTCATCCGTTTAAATTTCAGTTTTTTTACTGGACGGATCTCGATTAATTTTAATCATTCTCATATATGTAGTTTGGGATGTTAAAACTCATGTTCGTTACATAAATATAGGCTGCAAGTGAGATGGTACGAGATTACATTTCTTTTAATTGTTTATCAAATAACTCTTCCAATTCGAGTTTGGCTCTAAAATCATAAAGCGTGTATAGTTGAATACCATAGTAATACAACCAATAATCCTTCAAATGGTATAAATAATCCTTTTGAGCGGAAGTTTGTTTTTTAAGGGCATCATCCAACTGAAGAACCGTTAGTTTTCCCTCTTTGAACAGTTTCAGATTCACTTTATATGATTTTTGAGCAACTTTAGCGGCTCGTTGGGCATTGTCAACCAAACTTTTTTGTAAGTTAAAATCGATCACTTTTTGACTTACCTCTTGCTTAAAATCCATTTCCCTTTGCTTCGCCTGCAAACGAATTACTTCATTATCGTTTAAGGCCATCTTATATTTCCCTTTTCTCTTTCCCCAATCCAGAATAGGAATATTAATACTAAGCTTCACTTTCTGCTGATCCAAGGGTTTTTCATAAGCACTTTTTAATGATTCTGCCTGTTGATTTAATCCATAACTTGCCGTTAATGTAGCTTGAAATCGACTCTCTTTTTTTGTTTTCTCAACATCCATATCCGCCTGCATTTGATTTTGCTTATTCTCTAGTAACAAAGGATTATTCTTTAAAGCCAAATCCATAGCAACACCAGCATCAATACTGAGATTGCTTATATTTTCAGGCCATACGAGTTCATTAACTTTCTCTTCGTCTATATCAAGAAATAAATTCAGATCGAAACAGGCTTGCTGCAAGAGCTTTTCACTTTTCACAAGATCAATATCAGCTTGTAACACATTTAACTCCAAATTCAACAACTCACTTTGCTTAATGGCTGCTATCTCATATCTTTTTTTCCCAATGTCATAAAGTAGGTTTGAGTTCTTTTTATTCGTTCTGGCAATTTGTTCATCTAAACTTGCCAATACCTGATTAAAGAATAGTTCAATGGCTTTTAGATTTATAGCCTGGGTATTTGAAATGTATTCCTTTTTGGCTTTTTCAAACTTCAGGGGAGCCAATTTGCTCATCCATTTTTGTTCGTTGTATGCGAAAATTGGTTGAATCAATCCAATTCTAACCGGCGTTGTTGTGTAACTCTTAGAATCACCATCTCCGTAATTTTCCAAACGGCCAAAATCAGAATCTACATAGATTGTTCCTCCTGTAAATGATAGATTTTGAGTAAGTGACATTCTTGCATATGAATATAAACTTTGTTGTTCTTTAAACTCATCAAGATTACTGACCGAATTGTAACGAGATACAAAAGAGCGATTGTAGTCGAAAGGTGTCATACCTAATAATAAGTTAGGTAGTCGATCTGCCAAATAGGATTTATACTCCCACTTTCTGGACTGAAACATGTTTCTTTGCAGAAAGGCATCAAGAGATTTGGTCTGTGCCAAATCCAAGACTTGTTCCAAACTCATTTTGTTCTGTTGTGCAAGTATATTCCTACACAACAAGATTACCATGGATATAGAAATGATCAATTTTACGTTCATCTGGTTATAATTTTCTTTAATTTATCAGATGGAACTCTCGATGAATTTTAATCATTCTTATTCAATATTATAGAAGGTTAAAATTCATGTTCGTTTCATATTAATAGCTTTCAGCTACAAGTCATATTTTCCTATTAACAGCTTGTAACTTAAAATCTGCATTTTTATTTCTATTTAAATAATAATAACAAAGCGGTACAAAATATAAACTTACCAGTGTTCCGATAAACATTCCACCAATTACAACAATTGCCAGTGGTTTTTGTAATTCAGCACCCAAGCCATCTAAAAATAAGAATGGCAAAAGAGCCAATATGGTAGTTATGGAAGTCATTAAAATCGGCTTCAATCGTCTTTGTCCTCCTACCAGAATGGCTTTAATTAATCCAAAACCATTTTCTTTTCTTAATCTGTTAATGGTATCAATCTTTAATATGGAATCGTTAATAATAATTCCCGACATCACAATTAAACCGATTAATGACATCAAGTTTAGATCACCACCGAATATCCAAAGTATCAGCAATGCTCCACCAATATCAATAGGTACTTCGAGCAATACAATTAATGGCTGAGTAATGGATTCGAATTGAGAAGCCAAAATAAAATACAACAAGAGCAGTGAAATCACTAATATCAATCCCAGCTGTTCTACAAGTGCTCTATTGGAAAAAATGCTACCGGAAAAGCTCAAGTCCACATCCTTGTACTTGCCAAGTATTTGCCTTATTTTCTTCTTTACTGCAACAAGTTGATCATCTTTAATATTGAGTTCGTAAGGGACAAATTCTCCCTCTTTACCTGCCGTAATACTTTTTAGAGACTCATAAGGATGTTGCTTTACAAGTTGGTTTAAGTTGTACCAAACTCCTTCGCTGTTCACCACTCTATTCTTGTTAATCAATTCAAACAAAGTATTCTTATTATCGCCTAATACAAGTGGAATCTGATCCTGATTGTTTCGAATCACATCCAATTGGTTGTGATTAAATGCGGTTTGTAATTGTTTATAAAATGAATTGACATCAATTTTATACAGCATCAAGATTACCGGATCAAACTCCAGACTTACTTGTTCCTGAAAAGTTTGCGACGTGTTAAATTCATCCGGAAAAGTATCTTTAAAGTCTTGCTGCAAATCTTTTATCTGTAATAGTTGTTCTTTT
This sequence comes from Marinifilum sp., assembly GCF_965230805.1. Lineage (NCBI taxonomy): Bacteria > Pseudomonadati > Bacteroidota > Bacteroidia > Marinilabiliales > Marinifilaceae > Marinifilum > Marinifilum sp. The sequence continues at coordinate 2,401,229 of NZ_OZ246019.1, forward strand.
TCATTTCCATTCCTAAAATTTATCCTGGCAAGCAAAGGAGATTCGTCATCAGCAAAAACCTGTTCAAACAGATTCTCCGGACTTGTAAAATAAAAGCTGGCTTCCCTGTAGTAATCATGCAAATGGTGCTTGAAAAGATTTTTAATAGGATCTATATCTACACTATTCTGTACTTTGATATAAACCAATGATTCGGAAGCAGAAAGTTCATGTCTGCGATTCAAAAGGTATTGCTGCTCACCTATTAAAGCTGAAGTTTGTGCCAGGCCTGGCTTTATTTGTCCAATCAGTTGCTCGGTTCTTCTTTTGTTTTCTTCTATGTTAATCCGATCATTCCAATCGATTCTTAGTATCATTTCGTGTTGGGTAAGTTCAGGCAATCTCTTTTTAGGCAATGAGATTAATAATGTGATGGCAGCTCCCAGTAAAAGCAAATACAGAAACCATGACAATTTCTGATTTCTAAATACTTTTCTAAGGCCTGATTCATACAAAACTGCATAATCAAGTTTACTCAAATTATTTACCCATTTATCTAACTTTCCTTGCTTTTCGTTTTTGTAGAATAATCGGTAATAAACAGGAAGCAGGCTAATGGATACCAAAAGCGACACAAACAAACCAATACTCACAGCCAAAGCCTGATCGTAAAACAAAGCTCCTGCAATGCCTGAGATAAAAATCAATGGCAGAAATACCGAACAGGTAGTCAGTACCGAACTTAGCAGGGGTCTTATTACTTCATTGGTTCCCTTTATACATGACTGCAAAAGGTTTTCACCTCTCAACCTAAACTGCGAAATGTTATCAATAACAATAATGGAATTGTCAATCATCATTCCAATTCCCAAAACCAAACCCGAAAGTGATATGATGTTTAAAGATAATCCTGCCAAGTGAAAAAACAGTAAGGAAATGATAAGTGATGCAGGTATTGACACACCAATTAACCAAGGTGCACGAAAATCTTTTAAAAAGAAAAACATGACCAGAAAAGCCAAACTTGCTCCCAGCAACAGACTTTGTTTAAGGTTGTCAATGGAATAGTCCAATAGTTTGGTTTGATCTTCGGATATTTCAAATTGGATATTTGGATATTCTTCATGAAAGTGATCAATTAAAGATTTCAATTCATCTTTCATATCCTGTATCCGGGCATCAGCCTGCTTAATGATAGATAAAGAAACTGCCTCTTTACCATTAATCATTGCCAGGCCTTTTTTGCTTTGTTCAACTAATTCAACTGTAGCCACATCTTTTAACTGCAATATCCTTCCATCAACATTAAAGTAAAGATTTTTGATATCGTTTACATTCTGAAAACTCTTTGAAAAATGAATGTTGAACTGGTAATGTCCATCTCGAATAATCAGATTTCCAAAGTCGATATTATTTTTACTTATCAGGTTTTCAATATCGTTATGGCTAATTTGGTGAGTCTTCATTTTCCCCAAATCGGGCTGAATAAAGATTTCAGGAAAAGTTCTGCCTGTAATATCAACCATGGCAACAGGTGAAAGTTGTTCTATGCGTTTGCGAATTACTGCATCGGCAAACTGACTCAACTCCATAAACTGTTGTGAACTTTGTTCTTTTTGTAAGCTTAAATTCAGTTTTAAAACCGGGATATCCGTTGCACTTGCCTTTATTACCTGTGGCCTGTCCATATCTTTAGGAAGCATTGACATGCATTTGTCAATCTTTTCGTTCACCTCAATATAGGCAAGGTTAATATCGCTTCCATAAGCCATTTTCATGTGAATGAAAGAACTTCCATCGCGAGTTACACTTTTGATATCTTCAAGCTGAGGAACCTGAAGCAATTGTCGCCTGATGGTTTTTACAACTGTATTTTCCAGCTGACGTGCCGAACGGTTTTCATGCGAAATTTGTACACTTATTTCAGGAATGGCAACATCAGGCAATAAGGATATTGGCAACAATCCAATCGCCACACAACCCAATAGCAAAATGGCTAAAAAGGTCATGCTTACGGCAATGGGGCGGGTTAGTAGGAATTTTATCATTTTTTTAAGTTGCAAGCTACAAGCTTCAAGTTGCAAGCTTCCTTGAAGATAGTTACTTGGATGTTGAGCTTATTGTACGAGTTGCACTTTTGATTCGTGGGCAAGGTTTAAACTTCCTTCTACAATTACTTTGTCTCCCTCGTTTAAACCTTCTAAAATTGTATAGGACTCACTGTTTTCATGCCCTGTTTTTACGTAATTCCACAATGCTTTTCCTTCCTTATAGGTAAAAACAACTTGTTTGTTTTGTCGCAGCAGAAGTGCCGATTTGGGAATAATCAATTGATGCTCCAGCTTCCTTTCTATCACCACTTTCACATTCATTCCTTCCATTAACTTGCCATTGGTATTCTGAATCAAGGCTTTTACACTTACCAAGCCATTTTCATCAATCACGGGATTAATCTGTGATAGCTTACCTTTATAAGTTTCTTGATCAAAGGCAAAAGGTAAAATACTTACTTCCTGGTTCACAAACAACTGATCAACTTCCGATTCCATTACAGTAAATTCCACTTCAAAACTTTTTGTATCAATTAAAGTGCAAAATGCTTTTCCAACCTCTACTTGCTGATAAACTTTAGCAGATAAATTAGAAATTACACCTGAAAAAGGTGCTATCAAGTGTGCAGATTCCAAATCGTGCTTTGTCTTTTTGAAATCAATCAAAGCATCATTTAGCCCTGACTTTAATTTGGCAATGTTTAATATTTTCCTTGGAATATTTGTGGTATCCTTTCCATCGTAGCCCTGACCAATTAAAATATTCTCCATTTCCAACTTGGCTTTGGCAACTGCCTGCTTGCTCTTTTCCAATTGATTGACAAGTTCAAAATCTTCCAGATTGGCAATAAGATCACCCTTTTCAACATAGGTTCCATTTTTTGCCAACAAAGTCTTTACTTTTCCTGATAGTTTAAAAGGCAAATCAGTTTTGTACAAAGCACACAGTTTTCCATTACTGATAATCTCCTGTTTAAAATTGCTACGCTCAAGTGGAATTGTTTTTACAGGATTACTTTCTACAATTGTGGATGCCCTGACAGTATTTTCTGAGGATTTACCTTGAGTGGAAGTGCAAGCACTAACAAAAAGACTAATTCCACTTAAAAGAATTAGGGTTTGTTTCATAGTTTATGAATTACATGTATTATTCTGCAACTATTTCAATTTATATCGAAATAAACCGAGATTAGTTATGATTTTACTTTTAAAATATTGATAATTAGTTTGTACTGAAAAATGCAAATTACTTCGTTAAAGCAACTAGAAAGTATAGAAAACTTTTCCTATTATTTTTTGAAATGGAATCAATCCAAAATTTCTTGAATCTACAGAATGAGATCTATTATCTCCCATCATAAAATAATAATCATTTTCAATAATAAACTTATCTGTTGCTTCTCCACTTATAAAAATATTTGAATCTTTTTTTACAATCTTTTTCTGCTCATACCTGTTGATAAACGCAGAATAAAATTTGTAATTTTCATTATTCAAACAAATGGTATCTCCTTTTTCTGGTATTTTAAAGTTAAATTGAAAAGTTTTAGATATGCTAATATCCTTATTGTGTGATAAATCCAGATACTGCAATAAATCAATCTGTTCTAATTTCTTTATCTTATCCCCACTTAATTTAACCTTATTAACACTTTTTCCATTTATATATTCACTCCATTGCAATACATTATTTTTAATAAAAAAATCATTTAATTTTTTATTATCCTTTCGAACTACAAAATCACAAATTATGGTATTTGAATAATCATACTTCTCTTCATTACAATACCATATGTTGTTCTCAACAGTTAATTTATCTCCGGGAATACCTACACACCTCTTAATTAAAAAAGAAGAATCTTGAATAGAATGAAAAACCAATACATCACCATTTATGGGTTTTGAACAAGCAAGTATTCTTTTGTAACTCCAACGATTTTTTGCCAATAATTCTTCAAATTTTCTTGAAATAAAAAGTAATGAATTTGTCCAAGGTATTTGATCTAAAGACTGTGGTAATACAGCACCATAACTTAGTTTTTCGACTAACGCATAACTTTTATCTTCAATATTAGGTTTCATTGAAGCTGTTGGTACCCAAAATACTTCTGCTACAAATACTCGCAACAATAATACTGTAGCATAAAGTATAATCAAACACAATAATCCTTTCAATAAAAATCTCATTCCGATCCAACTATTTCTTTTCCAAAAAGTTCCTTATTAATTGTACGAAGATAAAGCTCTTTTAATTTCTCGTTGTGCATTGGATTGCCAACGATAACAATTTTATTATTTATGGCTAAAAAAGTATGAAAAATATTTCTTTCCGGTAATTTACCTAATTTAATCATTGCAGAATTAGGATCTTTGATAAAAGGAAATGTAAGTCTCTTTTTGTTAAAAAAATTTTTCTAATTCGCTATAGCTATAAGCATTTACAAAAAAATTGAAATTTACTTCATTGGCCATTTCATTTTGCATTATAAAATCATTCCAAAGTTTTAAATCTTCTAAACATATGCCACAATTCCCATTAATACACGAATAAACCTGAATATTAAAATCTCTTGGTTTTTCAATATAATTCTCCGGGTAGAATAACTCCAAGGAATCAGGAATTATAACATTATTACCAACAAGTGCTTCAATAGCATTTTTAATATCCGTTTTTCTTTTATATCCATCACACGATACAAACAATAAAAAAGAAATTAGCAGAAGAAATATTTGCTTCATTTGTATATAATTTTCTTTAAATAATCTGCTCACATTCAGTTATTAATAATCATATCAATACGAAAAATAAAGTGCTTTAGATCTTATTCAATCATTGAGATCGTACTTTACCAATTGAATATCTTCTTCAAGAGCCAAACCATATATAGAATTATCACTTTTATCATACGAAAAACACACCAGAGGTTTATCTAACTTGTATTTTTTAAGAGGGATTCCATTCCAATCATAAACTAAAAGATAGTTACCAATAAATGTATTTTTAACATATTGCTCAATAGTTTTATCAGTATATAATGCAAATATTCTCTCGTCACTAACATCTTGTTACTACATGAGCACAAGCCCTATTTTCATCAGGTTTTACTTCTTTTGCTAGAACTTTCAAATTATCGGTTTCAATGGAATTTTCATTACTTACAAGGCTATGACTAAATAAAAAACCAAAACATACTACTCCCACTAATGATAAAAGAATCTTTTTCTTCATAATAAAAAAATTAGCAAAGTATTAGCTTTGCAGTGTTATATTATATTTTTGCACAGTACACTTGCCTTTCCTCATAAGTATTTGTATTGAATTACTACATTCTACTCTACTTTTACTTCAAAAAGTTCAAAACTCATCGATGATAAATCAAGATTAGGATTATTAGGATGATCTGGAGATAAATATAAACCATCCTTACCTACAAAACTCTTCTCCCAATCATATTTATTGTCTTTAAATACTTTATCTGCAATAATGTCTAATGAGCTATCTAAAATCATAATACCAAAAGAAGTCGGTTCTTTATTAATCAACATCAGATCACTATTTTTAGACACATTCTTCTTACCCAATTTATAAAAACGATAAAGATATTTTCTATAAGGATCCCATAGTAGCTTAGTATATTCAGTACTGATTATACGCTTATACAAATTCTCATTAAAATCATTCGTAAATCTATATTCGGTTAACGATTTAATATTTTTACTTCGACATTCAAATTCTACGAAGTTTTCAAAATCTTGTGTGTAGTAAATGTTATGAGTACTGGCAAAAGCAATTATATATCCATTATTAAATTGAGATGAAAAATTAAAATGCCTTTTTAATTTCAATTTTGAAGATTCATAAGGAATATGCATTCCTACCAGTTTATGTTCTTGAGTTTTGGAATTGTATTTTAGCGTTGTTTTGTACTCTTTAAATTCATTAAGATCTTTTGTTGTCCAGTTTCCCTCTAAATACATTGGTAAAAACAAATCATCGCCATCAATATATATATGAGTATTATTATTGTCAAGCGTTCTTGGATACTTTCTACCCTCGCTATAATCAATTTCATCTATTTTTTCTGCATTCGAGTTAATAATACCAAGCTTAAATTTAAAGAAAGGTGTAACAATAATAGAATCTGTATTTATAACTTTAAAACCTCCTATACGGTCAAATCCATGTGGACCTCTTTCTGCAATATTTATTTGTTTTAATAGCTTTTGTTTTTCAACATCATAAACTAACAATTGATTTTTTTTATTTAAAAAATAGAGCAATTCTTTATCTTCTTTATTATTGATACAGCTTAGCTTGTATACTCTCGAATCAACATCATTGGGAAATGAAAATTTCTTAATTATTTTCTTTGATTTTAAATCGAACCCAGGTTTATACTCGCATTTTTTTAATTTATCCTGACTACAGGAAAAACACAAAAGCAAGAATATGATGAAGTAAATAGGAATAAGTTTATTCATTGTTATTCTTAATTTATTTTAACACTAAAAAGTAAAAAAGATAATTAAATCGTGGAGAAGAATATTTTCAACTTAAATATTTATTCTTCTCCAAATCAATCAAGTTTTATGGTATATAACAAACAATTGATCCTGCAAATTCACAATCACTACCACTCCAAAATTTATAATTATCATCTTTTTTAGGAATTTCTGTTGCAAGTGCATCAATATTATCTGCCTTAAGAGTTCTATTGTTATTTACAAGGTTATAACTAAATAAAAAACCAAAACATACTGCTCCCACTAATGATAAAAGAATCTTTTTCTTCATAATAAAAAAATTTAGCAAAGTATTAACTTTGCAGTGTTACATTACATTTTTGCACAGTACACTTGCCTTTCCTCATAAAAGCATTTGTGCTGTGCTCTTTTTTTCTGCTATATCTGGCAGAACAGTTCCATTGGTATTGAGATGTCTTCCATATTAAGCACACTTCTTAAGTGCCTTAAACCTCTCTAAGTATTTTCTATTTACTTTTCTGTTTTCTAATTAAAATTCTTTCAACAACTTGGATAGATACTGTATCGCGATTTTTCCTTGTTGTATTTGATTATTATCATTCTCAAACCATTTATCACAATTATGCATGTATTGATATTCCAATGATTTATGACCTAAAGAAGGATCCTTCAAATCATTGACAATACTCTGTCTATCATCAAATAATGACTGAGTAGTACTCCAAGCTTTCGGACTATAGATTATGAAAGGATTAATTGAGTAGCTATTAAAACACCACACTTCCTTATCTATATCGAAATTAGTTGCCTTCTGAAATTTATTTGAAATGATGGTTTGCTCTTCCAATTTACCTTTCTTGATTTCACACTTAATGCTATTAAAAAATGGTTTTTCATCGAAATAATTAAAAGTATAATATTCTTTACCTGCAACATTTTTATATTTTAATACAGACCATATTTTTTCACTTTTCTGTTCTAAACTAATCAGTTGCAAGCTTTCTCGATGAAATAAAAACTTACCTTCACTTTTTCCTCTCTTAAAAGAAATTGAATAGTAATATTCCTGCTTTTTCTTATAGATGCTATCAATTTTAAAAGAATACTTTTTAGCATGTTTTGGATTTAGCACACCGTAATAATTAAGAATTTGAAAAGAACGTAAGCCATTACCTAAATTTGATTGCAAGCCAACATTATTACCTGTTTTTTTCATTACAGTATGCAATATCTTCTCTTTTCTATCTGCCAGACATGTATTCTCGGCAAAAAACTTATAATTAACCAATGGATTTTTAGTAACAACATCTCCAGAATAAATTGCATAACCTAAACTCTCCATATAAAAGCAATAACTTCTATCAATTTTAATGTATTGTGCTGCTTGACACTTTGAAAGGTGAGTATATTTTGGTCTATTCTTGTGATATAACTCAATCACACTCATAGCAATTTTTTTAGCATTAAGCTTTTGTTTCTCATCTATCACTTCAACAGTTAGGAGTTGACTTACAATAGGTTTTAATGATATAGACTGTTGCTTAAATATTTTTCCAAACTGTATAACTCTAGAATCATATCCTATATAAGAGATAATTACTGTATCATGTTTTTCTTTTCCTTCTATCTGCAAATGAAATATGCCCTTATCATCTGTGCTAGTTCCTATACTATACTTTGGCAAAAATACATTTGCATATGGCAAACTTTCATTACTATCTACATCAACAATTTTACATTCAATAGTATTTTGTGCTGACAATACCTTGACCATCAAAAGCATCGCAAAAAATAATGTAAATATCCTCATTTTTTACTTTTTATAATATTAACCTTCAGTATCAACTTATAAAATTTACATTCTGTGTTTGCTTTCATTATAGCAACTAACTTCTTGTTTCCTAAATCTTTTTTTGTGTCGAATTCCAGTTCAAGAACTCCCCAGTCATCAGGACATATAATAGAATCAGACAAACGATATCCCGTACAAATACAATCAGGATTAACATACTCAATCACCAAATCATTCTGGCCAATATTCTTAAAGCTATACTCCCCTTTAACAATTGTTCCTTGTTCAATACTATCAAGCTTTACTATCTTATTTTCAAATATGATATTCGTTTTTTTTTCACTGTCGTTGAAAATGAAAAACCAATTAATAACAACAACTATCAATAGTAGCCTCATTATATTCTTTTTAAAATTGATTTTGGTAATTCAAAACGATAAATCCTCATGCTTTCTTCCTCATCATTCAGAAGTACATTGGAATAAAAATAAGGTGGAATGCAACCTTTTACCCAATTAAATCCTTTGGGAACGTCAATATCACCAATTAAGCTGGTTCCTTTATAAATTTGTAATCCATCAACATTTGCTTCACCTCCTTTAGTATATGATCGAAACATTAAATCATATTCTTCAAAATATTCAATATGCGAATAATATCCCTTAGTCGATCGACTGGCAATTAATTCATCAGGATTGATTGCTTTTCGAATTGGTAATTTTACAGTCTGGAAAGTTGTATCCATATCAGAACCAGCATTACCAAACACATATTTCAAATTAAAATCTTTTGAATAATGATAAATCAAAGAGTCTATTTCGTATGAAATGGTAAAGCTATCATCTCTATCAATTTCAAAATCATAATACATATGATAAGGTAAAACATTAGGTAATCTTTTATAATATTCTGGAGAAATTCTTCCAAACACTCCATCATATTCACCTTTATCTAAATTATATTTCATTAAGATTCTACCATTCAAATAATAGTTCTCACCAGATGCTATTCCAAAATTTTTACACTCAGCATAAATAGGGATAAACATTTCATTTTTACTGTTTATTCTTGCGTACATATTTCCATAGTGAAAATTATATGGGTCCATATCTTCTGGTTTGCTATTATTTTGATTTCTTCCCTTCTTGTTATAGTTGCTCACAGTTGTACTAAGTCTACACCAATCAGAGTCATGAATGTGCATATCCATTCCAGATCCCAAAAACACGTATTTATCTTTAAATAGGGAAGCCATTTCAAGCCTTCCGGCACTCAATTCCATCGGACCTCTTCCCTGTCCTAATTGTGTGCTAATAAATTTACCATTTCTATCATATACGTAAGCAAAACAAAACCTTTCGTCAATAAAAATAAGATTAGAATCCTTAACCAACACTTTCCCTTCAAATGAGCAAAACTCATTTGATCCAAGCTTGATCTCTTCTAATTCTATTTTTTTTATTTGAATGTTTTTACTTCCTACATACTCTCCATCAAAATATTTATAAAAACTTTCTTTTCCATCTTTACATGATGTGACAAACAAAATGAATAAGGCAATTATACCGAACAAATTAGATCTCATTACTTGATATTTAAGAAGATGGCTGTAAACAACCATCTTCATTTTTATTAAATTTATCTGCTGCAATTCCTGTCATACTTCCAGCATTTATCTGTATGACCACAATCATCACCTTTACCATTTAAAAGATCTAGACTTTAGTGTAAAAACATCTAGACCTTTTTGAAAAAAGGTCTAGACTTTATTTTTTTACATCTAGACTTTTTTTAATAAAGTCTAGACTATTTTTAAAAATAACTTGATCTAATTATTCGCTTTCTACGGAACTTTCTTGCGGAGTGGCTATTTTCTCGAATTTTGCTCTAGCCAGGTCATCTTTAAATAATACTCCTGGGCGGAAACTTACTTTTACACCATCAATATGGTGGGCATTTAAGTCTTCTTCCTTTTCTACGCCTTCGCTCTTGGCAATTAAACCCATATTACCAAACTCACCCAGGTCAACTGTATAACCATCGAGTAAGGTTTTGGGAACAATCTGAAGAAAGCCTTCTATTACAGATATAATATCCATTTGATTTAAACTGGAGCGATCGGCAATTTTTCTTCTGCTATAAAACGAATGTTTCTTTTGCCTTTTGTGTTAATAGAGGCATAATACTTGGCTGGTGCTTGCGGATCTCTTGGGTTTTTACGTCCGACTGGTTTGAAATTAATACTCATTTCTTAAATGTTTTAGGGTTAATACTTGAACTGAGTTAGGATTGCTTTATTATTAACATTTTTTAAAACTATAAAAATAATTTTTTAACGAAAATTTTTTATTGTAACAATTTGTCAATGCGTTGTTTTAGTATATAATCACGTAATATGGGTTTTTAATCGCGTATTTATATCCATTTGCCATATTGGCCAATTAAAATGAAAAACTCCAATATTTAATATAGTTTTTACTTAATTGTGATCTTATTATCACATTAAACTCTTCTTATGTTATTTAACGTGAGTTCGAGGTAAAATTCGTTCACAGTTTGCGCTGATTTTGAGTAGAAATTTTCGAAGGAATATCGGGATATTTCAAGAAGATTTGAGGAAATTTATGCCGAAAGCAGGCAAACACATAATGGAAAGTTCTCTTTACGACATCTTCACATTAAAAATTCCTCAAAATAGCCCGCTATTCTTTCCAAATTTTTAATGCAAATCTATCCCAAATAGAACTTTCTGTGGATAGAATTTTACGTCGAACTCACGTTATTTACCTATATATGCTCAGTATGTCCTTAGTAATTTTATTCATTCCAAAACATTTTGCTCAGATATAAAAACTAAAACCCACGGAAAACTTGTTTTCCGTGGGTTTAATTATCATCTAACAAATATGCTATCAAAATACTATTCCAATCTAAATTTAAGCTTAAACTCAAGCTCCTTCCCAATCCAATTTTGATTGGTCATACGTGGTATGGATTTGAGAATTCGCTTAGCCTCTTTTTCCAGACTCTTACGACCAGCCTGAGAATCACTCTGCCCATCCTCTGAGCTTTTATAAGCAACGATTACGACTTCTTCAATTTTCACTAGATTTGCCCCAGTTTGCTGCACAATATTTACTCCCTTTACTTTCCCGTTTTTATCAACTGCAACCCGGGCAATTACATCTGCTTGTACGTTGTTCTTTTGAGCTACCAAAGGATACTTCACATACCTGGCAATGAACTTTTGTAAATCCAAAGAGTTTGATATTGTCTTCTCAGACTTCTTTTCCACCTTTACTTCATCAGCCTGATTAGGGTTGGTAAATGCCAACAGGCTAAAAACCAAAATAGGCAATAAGAGTAATCCTTTTAATCTATCAATTGTTCTATTTTTATCTGATTTGTTCATCATTATTATCCTTTTTTTAGTAAGACTTTGATTGTAATTATTAACCAAGTGATTTTGTCCTTGCTTTTGTACAAGATTGAGCAAGGAATATTGATAATCCTTCGGTTCAGATAGACTCTTAAGCATGATGTTGTCAACACAAAATTCATGATTATTGGCAATTAAATTTCGTAACCACCATGCAAAAGGATTCCACCATTGAAAGATTAGCATACCTTCAATTAAGGTCAGATCAATAGAGTGCCAACCGGCACAATGAGTTTTTTCGTGCTCTAAAATAAGCTTACTATCTTCTCTTCTTTCCAATTCTTCCGGAATAAAAATTGTTCTGAAAAAAGAGAAAGGTCCCAGCTTCGAATCTGGTAGAACAGCCAATGAAAAACCTTTGTAAGATTTACATTCTGCTTTTCTTTTCAGACTTATAATAGATGCATAGCCGTAAAAAAGCCGAATTAACAATACAAGACTAATTAGACCATACAGCACAATACCCCAAAACTCCATTGAAAAAGAAAAATGATTCGTTACCTGAACTGTATCTGTATTCATTTGACCGACCGATACAAAAGTATGTAAAGGTACAGTGGCACCCATATCTGTGAACAACATTTTTTTCATCCAAACAGGCATGGCAAGCAATGGCACTATCCATGGCAATAAAAGGCTACCAATCAGCCAAATCCTGTTTCGTTTAAAAAAACTATCGTTCGATAATACAAGCACATACAAAAGAACTGATACAGCTAATACAATTCCTCCTTTTATTTGATATTCCCAAAACATTTCGATCATAGCTTACTCTTTATCTTCTTTCTTTTCAATCAGATCAATGAGCTCCTTAAGGTCATCAACGTTTAGTTTTTCTTCCTTCACAAAAAATGAAACCACATTTTTATAGGAAGATTCAAAATAATCCGATACTACATTTTTGATGAATAATTTCCGATATTCCTCTCTTGTAATTACCGGATAATATTCATGAGTATTACCATAGGAATTGTGAGATACAAACCCTTTTTCCTCTAATCCGCGAATAATTGTGCTAAAAGTATTGTAGTGTGGTTTGGGTTCGGAATGTTGTTTTAACAGGTCCTTTACAAAACCTTTACCAGCATCCCACAATATCTTCATTACATCTTCTTCCCGTTTCGTTAATCGTTTTGTATGCATTTAAATTGCCTTTTTTATATACCATGAATAATGTTGACAATTCAAAGATAACTATTTTTTTCGTTCTTCCAACTATTCTTTTCGTTGCTTAACGAGTTTTTTAGTTTCATTTGCATGATAAGCTTATAAATTATTAATATCCAATATCTATAAACAACAAAGTCTAAGAGGTACTATCTCTTAGACTTTTGTAATTCCATCATCAATTTCTGAAAATCTACTTCCTTAGTAGCTTGACCTTCTCCATGAACATATTTAAGTGTTCTCCCGATATTGGATTCTTCCAATAACCACCTTCCTTAAAATGTGAACCTACAATAAAACCAGAAGCATAATCCCAGTATTCGGAAAGATTATCTGCTGTTATGCCTGATCCTATAAAAATTGGCAAATTAAGCTTGTCCTTCAAACTTTTCATTTCATGTAAATAAACAGCTTTGCCTGTAGAAGAACCAGTAACGATTACACCATCACTCAAGAAAAATTCAGCAGCTTTTGCGGTTTCATCAATGTCAACATCGGCAGTAAGGGCATGCGAACTGTGTTTCTTTTTTATATCAGTAAAGATCTTTACATCTTCTGCACCTATTGCTTTACGGTATCTCAATAGCTCACCAGCGCAAGAATCCATATACCCCTCATCTGCCACATGTCCGAACACAAAACCTTCTACTCGAATAAATTGGAAATTTGCTGCCTGTGCAACTGCCAATGCTTCCTTATTGGCTCCAGCCAGGATTTGTATGCCCAAATCTAAATCCGTTGCCTCACGTACCGCTATAGCTATCGCAGTCATACTTGCAACAATTTCTGGTCCTATAGTTTCTTTAAGATATGGAACATCATGCATGTTCTCAATCATAATGGCATCCAAGCCAGCTTCAGTATATATTTTGGCCTCTTCAACTGCCATATCACAGATTTGTGAGATACTATATTTATTTTGCGGAGTTCCTGGCAATGCCTGCACATGCACCATTCCGATGATTGTTTTATTTAAGTTCATCCTTATTGCTTTTATAAAATATTTTCAACGCAAAGAAAAGATAACATCTCATCCAACATTTTAAAAGAATTTTGTGCCTTAGCGACTTAGCGTTTAAATTAATTTGTTTCCAATATCTGAAACAACTCATCCAACTTGGGGGTCAAAATAATTTCCGTTCTACGGTTTTTACTTCGACCTGCCGCACTTGAGTTGCTTTCGACCGGAATATACTTGCTACGACCTGCCACGGTTAATCGTTTTGGAGCCACTCCTTTATTTTTAATAATGATTCTTACAATTGAAGTTGCTCTTTTTACACTTAAGTCCCAGTTGTCTTTTAATACACCGCTCCCATTATATGGTACATTGTCGGTATGTCCTTCAATCATTACATTGATATCCTTATTTTGAGCCAATACCTTTGACAATTGATCCAATGCCTGTACTCCACGTTCATCCACAGTATAAGAACCAGATCTAAACAATAGTTTCTCGTCCATAGAAACATAAACCTTTCCATTTTTTGTACTAATTGACAAGCCATTTCCTTCGAAACCTGTTAATGCGCTCATTACTTTATTTCGAAGAGCTTTTACAGCCTCATCTTTCTTTTTTAATGCGGTTTCCAACTCGCGAAGACGCTGATCTCGTTTTCCAAGCTCAAGCTGCAATGCATCCAACTTTTTCTTTCGGGCATCCATCTTCTTCTCAAGACTTGAAACTTCGTCCTCTCTTAATCGAAGATTGTTTTGTGCTTTACGGATTTGTTCCAATAAAGCTTTTGTTTCCTTGGCATTGCCAGCCTGAATCCCGGCCAATTGATCCATTAAATCACGATTGCTTCGCTCGGCGCGGCTTAATCTTTCACGAGCTGATTGTAATCTTCTGGATAATGATATGGTATCTGATAAAACCTTATCATGTTTCCCTTTAAGAACATCCAGTTTGCCTTGCAATTCGTTATTGCTTTCACTCAATTCAAGATTCTTTTCTTTCTGCATTTCAAGTTCTTCCAAACAATTTGCCTGTTTATTTTGTAATTCTTGAAACTGACGGGTTGGAACACATGAAAAAAGACTCATCGCTATTAGCAATGCGATTATTGAAGGACTTAATTTTTTGAACATTTTTAATAATACTTTTATTAGTAATGGAACTTACTTGTAAACAAATATATGAATACCGCGTTTTATACACGAATACCATGCCAATATTACTTGTTATTTATTTATTATCTTCGTGCAATATTTTAACGACTTAAACAGAAAATTTCTTACATGACGCAAGCAGATAAAAAATTATTGGATCAAATTAATTATCCTGAAGATTTGAAAAAAATCTCGGAAGATGATTTGATTCAAGTTTGTTTTGAATTGCGACAAGAAATTATCGAACAAGTTTCCTGTAATCCAGGGCATTTTGGAGCTAGTCTGGGTGTTGTAGAACTCACTGTTGCACTTCATTATGTGTTGAATACTCCATACGATAATCTGGTTTGGGATGTTGGTCATCAGGCTTACGGACACAAAATTCTTACAGGAAGAAAAGATGTTTTTCATACCAATCGCAAATACAAAGGAATTAGTGGATTTCCAAATCGGTATGAAAGTGAATACGATTCCTTTACTGTTGGGCACTCTTCAACATCTATTTCGGCGGCATTGGGAATGGCAGTAGCTGCTCAATTAAAAGGAGAAATCGATAGAAAAACGGTTGCTGTAATTGGTGATGGTTCGATGACTGCAGGATTGGCTTTCGAAGGTTTAAACAATGCTGCTGGTAATAATGCCGATTTGCTGGTTATTCTGAATGATAACAATATGGCCATAGATCCCAATACTGGGGGTTTAAATAATTATTTACTCGATATCACTACCTCGCAAACATATAATAAGGTTAAAAATGATGTCTGGCGATTTCTTGGAAAATTCAACAGAATTAATCCAAACACACAAAAATTATTTCAGAAGGTAGAAAATGGAATAAAAACCATTCTTCTTAAGCAGAGTAACCTTTTCGAGGCTCTTAACTTTAGATATTTTGGCCCGGTTGATGGGCATGATGTGAATCATTTGGTAAAAGTACTAAGCGACTTACAAAAAATTCCTGGTCCTAAAATACTTCATTGCATTACAACAAAAGGGAAGGGTTTTAAGCAAGCCGAAATTAACCAAACTTATTGGCATGCACCGGGGAAATTCGATATCGAAACCGGAGAAATCATTCAATCGACAGATAATGGACCGAAAGCTCCTAAGTTTCAGGATGTGTTTGGTGAAACATTGGTAGAACTTGCCAAGAACAATGACAAGATTGTTGGAATAACTCCGGCAATGCCTACAGGTAGTTCTATGAACAAGCTAATGGAGGCCATGCCCGAAAGAGCTTTCGATGTAGGGATTGCAGAACAGCATGCTGTTACTTTCTCTGGTGGATTGGCCGCACAAGGAAAAATTCCATTCTGTGCAATTTATTCATCGTTTATGCAGCGAGCCTACGATCAGGTAATTCACGATGTAGCTTTGCAAGGCGTAAATGTGGTGTTTTGTTTAGACAGAGGAGGATTGGTTGGAGCCGATGGGGCTACTCATCATGGTGTTTACGATTTGTCGTTCATGCGTTGTGTTCCTAATCTTATCATTGCGGCTCCTTTAAACGAAATCGAATTGCGAAATCTCATGTTTACCGCTCAGCAAGAAAATATGGGTGCATTCTGTATTCGATACCCTCGCGGAAGAGGTAGAATTATTGATTGGAAACAAGATTTTGAAATTCTGCCTGTTGGAAAAGGTCAAAAGTTGAGAGAGGGTGAAGATTTAGCCATTCTATCAATTGGAGCAATCGGAACAGAAGCCATGGATGCCATTGAAGAACTTGAAAAAGAAGGCATATCTATTGCTCATTACGATATGAGATATTTGAAGCCAATTGATGGAGAATTATTGTGCGAAGTATTTGCGAAACATCAAAATATAATTAGCCTGGAAGATGGCTGTATTGTTGGAGGTTTAGGTTCAGCTATTCTCGAATTTATGAGTGACAAAGGCTACCAAAGCCGTGTAATGCGTTTGGGAGTTCCTGATAAATGGGTAGAGCAAGGAACTCAGCAAGAGCTTTACAAAGAGTGTGGATACGACAAGCAAGGCATTATTAAATCTGTTCGTCAGCTTATTGCCAAAACATGCCTTTAAGGATTGTCCCTGTAGCCATCCGAATAAGGATCCAGTCCTTCAAAATCGCCTGTAAAGGAATCGATTTGCGATTGCATTTCTTTATCCATTTTAATTAGGTAAACAGTATCTTCGGTAAGTAATTCCAATACTTTAATTTTGCTGCCATCAGGTTTGGTAATGCTAATTAAATCCTCAACGTGAATTCCATCAGGGAATGTTTTGATTAACAATTGTAACAAATCCATTCCTATGCTCTTATAGTCCTTAATAACTCTTTTCATCTCCTTTTCGATAAACAAATTTTATCAAACCAAAATCATGCATTCCCTTACGGGCAAGAGTGTTTTTAATCAGGATTGTTTTGCTAATGTCAATTTAAGGAAATTCGAAATATCTGGAAAAATTATTTTAGCCAAGTACTGGTAATAACTTGTTTTTAGAATTTGAGAAGCCATTTGTAGAAGTCGTGCTTACAAAGATTTGGATACAGTGGTTTTTAAAATCAAAATGGTACTCCATCGTTTTCGCTCAAAGTATTTACACTTTCTTGATATAACAGTGCATGCTGTTCGAGCCAAAAGTCTATTTTAGCGCCCTTAATCACAATTTTAGGTTTTAAAACATGGTAGATTTTTTTAAAAAGAAAGCAAAGAATTCTAAAGATGATATTTTATCCGGTTTAACCGTTGCATTGGCATTGGTTCCCGAAGCAGTAGCCTTTGCGTTTGTAGCCGGAGTAGATCCTTTGGTAGGTTTATACGCCGCCTTTATGATCGGATTGATTACCTCGGTATTTGGTGGTAGGCCAGGAATGATTTCGGGTGCAACCGGAGCTATGGCGGTGGTATTGGTAAATCTTGTAAAAGAAGGAAACGAAATGGGAATGGCCATGGCTACACCCGTTGAAAACATGGGCTTAAATTACCTTTTTGCTACCATTGTGCTAACCGGGCTTATTCAATTCCTGGCTGGGGTATTTAAATTTGGTAAATTCGTTCGCCTGATTCCTCATCCTGTAATGATGGGATTTGTAAATGGCCTGGCAATTGTAATTTTTCTTTCTCAATTGGGGATGTTTACCGAAAAAATTGCAGGAGAAGCGGTTTGGTTGCACGGAATCGAACTTTATTCTATGATCGGCCTGGTGGTTTTAACCATGGCAATCATGTTCTTCTTGCCAAAAATAACCTCTAAAATTCCGGCTGCACTAACTGGGATTGTTGTAGTTTCGGCCGTTGTAATATTTGGCGGACTGGATGTAAGCACTGTTGGCTCGTTTATTAAAGAAGGTGGTGGTTCTGGCTTAAAAGGTGGTTTGCCAACATTCCAATCGCAGCTGTTTACCATGGTTCCCTTAAACTGGGAAACAATCAAATTTGTATTGCCATATGCTTCTATTTTGGCAGCAATTGGTCTAATCGAATCCTTAATGACTTTAAACCTATTGGATGAGATTACCAACAGTCGTGGTAATGGTAATCGGGAGTGTATGGCGCAAGGTGCTGCCAATATCGTTACCGGTTTTTTTGGTGGAATGGGTGGTTGTGCCATGATCGGACAATCCTTAATTAATGTAAAATCAGGTGGTCGCGGAAGATTGTCAGGAATCGTAGCTGCGCTTACCCTATTGGCATTTATTCTTTTTGCTGCTTCATATATCGAAATGGTACCCATTGCGGCCTTGGTGGGTGTAATGTTTATGGTGGTTATCGGAACCTTTGCATGGTCAAGCTTCCGTATTCTTAATAAAATCCCAAAATCAGATGCTTTTGTATTGATTTTAGTATCCGGTTTAACCGTGCTTTTTGATTTGGCAATAGCAGTATTGGTAGGTGTTATTGTAAGTGCCTTGGTGTTCTCGTGGGAGAATGCCAGAAGAATTCGTGCCCGTAAATCATTAAAAGAAGATGGAACCAAAGTTTATGAGATTTGGGGACCACTTTTTTTCGGATCAATTGCTACCTTTATGACCAAGTTTGATGTAGCCAATGATCCGGATTCGGTTGAGATAGATTTTATTGAGTCGAGAGTTTCGGATCACTCAGGGATTGAAGCCATCCGTAATCTGGTAAAGAAGTACGAAGATGCAGGTAAAATCATTAAACTAAAGCATTTGAGCGAGGATTGCATTAAATTGCTTAATCGTGCCGACGATCATTTCAGAACTGTGATTATTCGTGATATTGATGATCCACGTTACTATGTTGTAACCGACAAAGTAAAGATTGAATAATAATACCTGTTTGAGGAAGCCTTTCCTCGAATTTTTTTTTCACCTCCTTCCCACGCTGGGAGGAGGTGTTTTTGTAGACACAATCTGATCGTAGTATTGCAATAAAGTAAGTCTCATTATTTCTCAAAAATGTTGTCTTAACTACTATGCCTGATTTCGATTAAAAATATTCGCCATAAAAAGTCAGGTTTTTAAAGTAATGATTGGTTTAAGATGACTTTTCAAAGAATTTCACTGTTTTTGGGCATAAACTCCCTCGCAATATCCCTTCGTTAATTTTAGAAAGTTTCTACTCAAAATCAGTGCAAACTTTTACAATATTTTAAGTTGAACTGAGGTTATAGATTTCCGTCTGTTTTTTGCTTAACTAAACTCAAAATTCTTAAAACAATTTAATACGCACCTCATAAAAAAAACAGAGATTGGTTATTGTAAGAACAAAACTTTGGTTTTTCATGCTTATGGCTTGATAATACAAATCTATGCTTGTACTTTTGAGTGTTTTGAAAGATCTAGTATGGTAAAAATAATCAATCAATTTTTACCATTATTTCAAATACCAAAAACAACATTTTCTAACTTAATAATCATTGTAAAAATGAAAAGACTCACATCTATTGCAGTGTTGTTAGGCCTTATTGTTGGCTTGGCAGCTTGTAATCCAAAAGAAAAAAAAGAGGTGGTAGTTTCACCAACGCAAAAATTGGTCGATCAGTATGCGGAATTTGAACTAACTACTGTTTTAAATCTTTTAACCGAAAAGGAAAAGCAGATGATTCCTATCCTGATTGAAGTAGCTGATATCATGGAAGAGTTATTCTGGAAAGATGCCATTGGTGACAAAACAGAATTTCTTTCTCAATTAAATGATCCTGCAGCTGTTGCCTATGCCAAAATCAACTATGGCCCTTGGGACAGGTTAGATAACAACAAAGCTTTCCTGAAAGGGTTTGGTGAAAAACCCAAAGGTGCTAATTTTTATCCTAAGGATATGACAGCCGACGAGTTCGAGGCCATTAAGGATGAAATGAAAACGGATTGGTATACAAAAATCATTCGTGATGCTGATGGATCGTTAAGAGTTGCTCCGTACCACAAAGTATATCCTGAAGAAACTGCCAAAGCTGCTAAATTGTTAAAAAAAGCGGCTGAATTGGCTGAAGATAAAGGCTTGAAAAACTATCTTGAACTTCGTGCAGAAGCTCTTTTAACCGATGACTATTTGGCTTCGGATTTGGCTTGGATGGACATGAAAACCAACACCATTGATTTTGTTGTTGGCCCAATCGAAACCTATGAAGATGACCTTTACGGATACAAAGCTTCTCACTCTGGTCAGATTTTGGTGAAAGACAAAGCATGGAGTGAAAAATTATCGAAGTTTGCTTCCTTATTGCCACGATTGCAAAAAGGACTTCCTGTGCCTGAAGAGTACAAAGCCGAAAAAGCCAAAGCCAATGCTGATATGAATGCTTACGATGTAATTTATTACGCTGGTGATTGCAATTCAGGTAGCAAAAACATTGCGATTAACTTACCAAACGATCCTCGTGTACATGTAGCCAAAGGAAGTAGAAAGCTGCAGTTGAAAAATGCGATGCAGGCTAAATTCGATAAAATTCTGCTTCCTATTTCTGATTTACTGATTGACGAGAGCCAACGTAAAAACGTAACTTTCGATGCTTTTTTCGAAAATGTAATGTTTCATGAAGTAGGTCACGGATTGGGAATTAAGTATACTTTAAAAGATAAGATTAGCATTCGCAATGCTCTTAAAGATGCTTACACGTCTATTGAAGAAGGAAAAGCTGATATTTTAGGTTTGTATGTGATTACGCAAATGGCTGAGTGGGGCGAAATGGACAAAAGCAAACTGATGGACAACTATGTTACTTTCATGGCTGGTATCTTCCGTTCGGTTCGCTTTGGTGTTGCAAGTGCACATGGTAAAGCAAACATGATGCGTTTCTATTTCTTCGAAGAGCAAGGTGCATTTACCAGAAATCCTGAAACTGGAACCTACAAAGTTGATTTTGAAAGAATGAAAGCTGCTATGAAAGAATTGGCAAGACAAATTTTAATTGTTCAAGGTGACGGGAACTACGAATTGGCGAAACAAATGATTGCTGATAAAGGTTATATCCGCGAAGATTTGCAAAAAGATCTGGATCGTGTAAATAATGCAGGTATTCCTAAAGATGTAGTATTTAAGCAAGGTACTAAAGTGCTTGGGCTATAATATTCGGAAGTACAACTAAAAAACACAAAATGGGCGCAACTCAGATTGAAGTTGTACCCATTTTTTTGTTTGGACTAATTTCAGATAGATTTTAACTGTTTTTATGCCTTAAAATTAATTTTTCATACTTCTCCCATAGCATGGGAATAGGTAGTCGGTTTTGTGTTGTTGCTTATTCTTTTGCTTCCCGAGCCTTTTTCCTGACAATTCGAATGGAATTTGCAGTGTCTACCTCCAAAAAGATTCACAATTCATCATTGTTTTGGGTACGGGCTTATATCTTCTTTAAGACTAGGTATTCTTTTTTCTGTATCAAAATTGCCTTTCATCAGGCTAGCTCTTTTCTTTCGAAGAATTGAGCGTTCATATCAGTTAGCATAAGCCCGGGATGCTTATTCGGTTCATCCATTAGTGGGTAAGGATGACTTGCGCTGCCCTTATGTTTTGCTACATTGACAATAAGGTGCGTGGCTTGGCCTATGATCTTGAACTTGCTAAGGCGATTCTCCCTCTACAAACAAATCGCAGAACAATTTAAGGTTCCTTTTAAGGTACTTAAGGATTTTTCTATCCTAACACCTTAGGTAAGACTTCCGGAAAATGGGTTTCATCATACTACGTTGATTAAATATTCTGGGAAAGGGGTGGATTTAATATAATTTTACAATTATTAACATATTTCAAACCTATAGCTCATGTATTTTGATTAGTTTTAGTGCTGCAAAACCCAGAGTTTATTATCAAAAAGAAATAACTAAAACGATTCAAAATGACAAAAGTGAATGTTTGGTTGCAAGACAACCTTTTAACTCCAAAACCTAACGATTTTTATGGAAGAGTAAAACCAATGGGAACCATAAAAATAGATGATATCGCTCAAGAAATTATTAAGGAGGGAACAGAGTACAAGAAAGAAACCATTGTTGATATTCTTTCGCGAAGTAATAGAATTATTATTGAGAAAATGGCCGAAGGCTATAGTGTAAACACAGGTGTATTTTATGGACACATTTCGGTTAATGGCGTTTTTAACGGAGCTACTGACCGGTTCAATCCCGAAGAACATCGCTTAATAGCCTCGTTTACCAGTAGCAATGAATTACGTGCCGAACTTAAGAAAACACAGGTTGAAATTGTTGGAACCATAACCAACGAACCTGTTATTGGTAAAGTAATTGATAGTTTAAGCCAAGTTGAGGATAGTACTATCACACCTAATAATGTGATTTTAATTAACGGGAATCGTATAAAAATAGCTGGCAGCGATGCTTCGGTAGGCGTCTATTTAGTTAATCAGGCCGATAACACTCGACATAAGTGCGAACAAATTATATCTAACGAGCCCAAGCAATTATTGGTAATGGTTCCTGCTCTGGAGGCCGGGAATTATGCATTGGAAATAGTAACGCAGTACTCATCGGGAAATAGCACTGTAAAAGAGCCAAGAAGTACTCAGTTCGAGCATGTATTAATTGTAGAATAAGAATACGTATAATTTGAAACAATCCGGATAGTTGTATAGCTATCCGGATTTTTTCGTGGTAGGCTCTCGTAGGTACTTACGAGGGGTCCTCGTAGGTACTAATGACAGACCCTCGTAGGTACGTACGAGAGGCACTCGTAGGTGTTAGCCTGGGTTCGACTAAAAATACTTGATAACGAAAGTCAGATTTATTCAAGCAAAGATTGGCTGAAGATGGGTTTTCAAAGAATTTAACTGCTTTTGGCTAAATTTTCTCAAATCCCCTCGCAATATCGAGATATTCCTTCGGTAATTTGAGAAAATTTCTACTCAAAATCAGGGTGTTAGGTTTCAGGATTTATCTTTTCAGTAGCTTTTTAGTGATTCTATTACCATCATCGGTAATGAAAGTAACGAAGTACATCCCTTTTGGTAAATTTCCAATTAATATACGCGTATCCGGCGATTTTATTTCCATGATATTGCGCCCTGTAAGGTTGGTGATATGAATGGAAATAATATTGCTGATATTGGTTAGCTTAATTTCGCTGGTTGCCGGATTAGGATAGAAAGAAGGATTTCCTTTGGCGTATAAATCCTTGATACCCGTAATCACCTCTGTTGTAAAGGTCCAGGTATCATCCGAAATTCCCGGGTAGGCAACGCCATTTGTACTCACAAATGCATATTCATCAATTAAAACGGTGTATTCAGTAGCACCTTCAAGATCCTCAGAAAGATCAATACTTACATTTTCTCCTTCGAATTTGGCGTTTGAAGCCAAAATGTCAATTGGGTCAAGGCCATCGGCTTTAATCGTTATACTTCCATTTCCGGCTTGTACCTTCTTATCAAAAGTCAATTGAAGATCGGTTTCAACCGACACGTTATTGCTATCGTCATCGGGCGAGAAATTTACCAATTCGGGTGGGGTATATGTAGCTGTAAATGTCCAGTAATCTTTATCGGATATTCCATCAAAAGTGTTTGAAGAAGCATCAGTAATGGCGCCATTATCAATTAAAACGTAGTACTTAACTCCCTCTTCGTACATTGCTTCCGAATTAATTAAGAGTTGGTTGCTAGAATATTGCAGTCGCGTACTTGGAATGCTTAAGGTTTCGAATACCGAATCATCATGGTATCTTTTAATGCTAACCGAACCGGTTCCTTCTTTTACTTCTTCATTAAATTTAATGATCAGATTTGCGGTTAATGATACTCCATCGACCCCATTGGCAGGACTTAATTCAGTAATAGCGGGACTTTCAGTATCAACAGCAGCAGTCCAGATATCATCAACCCATTCGGGATGATCGATAAAAGGATTTCTATTTCCTTGTATGGTATAAACCTTTTCATTCCTGGCTTTTTCAGCAGCATCAACAGGATCTTGATTGTTCCAATCCATTAAAGTGGAAAGTTTACCAAACAGCGGATCTTTATTTGATATCGTGCTGTAACTTAGGTCATCGGTCAGTTCAAGATCAGGGCGACCATTTTCGCCTTCGTAGCGAACCGCCATATAAAATATCATACGAGCAATATCTCCTTTCACTGCATCGCGAGGTTCCCAGGTAAAATCATTATCATCATACTTGCAATCTGTAGCTTCATTGTGTGCTGTACCACCATTATCGAATAAGCGGTTGCTACGATCTGAGTTTACACTTGCATCGCAAGCTCTTAAAGCATGTATATCGGTACCGGGTCCTTCATCTGTTCCAAAATCACCATGCGATTTGGCCCAAATGTGCTCTCTGTTCCAATAATCTTGTTGGTTATTTTTAGATTTATTTGCTTTAGGGATTGATTTGCCGGTGTAGATGAGGATTATATGGTTTTCATTGTCCGGATCCTGATCAGCTTCATCCAATGCATCCCAAACATCATATTCGCTTGATGTGTATGGAAGTTCGGTATGCCCCTTAATAATATTGTGCAATGAGGTTTTTAACTCACTTCCGGTTTTTCCGGTGGCCGATTGGTAGTACTCTTCAATACTTACTTGTGCAAGCAATATGCTACTCCACAGAAGCAGTGCATTAAGAATAAAAAGAGTTTTTAAGCGTAAAAGTTTTGTCATATGTTATGCCTTCTCAAATTTGTAAAATACTTGGTTGACAGCATTAAATGGTTGTGGTTGCATATGCTACAAACAATTCACAGAAGTGCGATTCTTGTAGCACGGAATAATGTCGTTAAAATATGAAATATCCGTCAGACAGCATTGATTTTTAAGCTTATTTTGATGAAAAATTAAGGAAGAAGAATCCCGCCAAAGCGGGATAGAAGACTCAAGAGCCATCTTAATAAATTGGTGTATTTGTTAAGATTTTTTATTCATTATAAATTTATCGTATAAAAATAAGGCAACTACAGCAAACAAACCGATACTCAGAATTACCATCCAGATTCTAGAAGGATTGTAGCTTGTCCAAAGGTAATTGGTTAACTCATGGCTTGTCATGTTCATGCGTTCGGCAGCTTGGTTAAAGTATTCATTTTGCGACAAATTCTCAGGTAGGCTTAATCTTCTTTTTGCAACTTCTTGTTTTACAAATGCAGTCTTGTCTGACATTTGTTGGTAAACACCACCTGCAATAAAACCTGCGAATACATTCCCTAAGAAAACAGGAATAAACGAGTATCCCATGTAAAGTGCTTTTTTATCGGCTGGAGCAATACGGCCAATGTATTCTGTAATTTTTGGCGAACCGGCCATTTCACCAATTGCGAAAATATAAATAGCTGCAACTGTAAATAGCACATTCTGAGTAAACAGTGTTAAGGCCATACCAATTGCACAAACAAAGAAACCTGTCATCATGGTGCGAAGAGGTTTCCATTTCATTACGATGCTCGATACAATGATCTGGAACAGGATAATAAACATGGCATCGAAATTCACGATGAACTCGGCTTCCATTTGCCCATTGTGGGCTCCATAGTTTTCACTAAAGAATGGCATGTAGTTATGAAAGAAGTTGTAGATAACAGATGTGTCTACCCATTGTGCGATGAATACCGGAAGGGTGAAGAACAGTTGGTTGTACATTGTCCAGAAACCAGCAACAATCAATAGGAAAAGAATGAATTTAAAGTCTAAAATAACAAGTGTAATGTTTTTGAATACGTTTATGACTGACTTTGCTAATGAATCAGTGTTTGGCTTACGATTGGGTTCTTTATAGAAAATCAGTAAAATAAAGTTTACAGCAACAATGGCCGCCGAAATATTGAAAACCAAATCGTAAGATGAGTTCTTAAAAAGTAGGGTTACCATAGGTCCAAAGAAGGCACCAATGTTAACCATCATGTAAAAGATTCCAAATCCAATGGAGGCTGTTTCATCGTTTGTTGTTTTTGCTACGGTAGCAGATATAACTGGTTTAAATAAGGCAGCACCCAATGCCAAATATAAATACATGATAAACACGCCTGTAAAAGTATCGAACATAGGCAGCAAAATAAACGCTGATGTATAGATACAGAATGCTATGAACAGGACTTTTTTGTAACCATATTTATCGGCAATTGAACCGGTAATTACAGGAAGGAAATATAGAATACCTGTTCCTATTCCCATGATCATTCCTTTTTGTGTTTGGGTAAATTCCAACCCTCCTGCATCTGATGAACCTGTTAGATAGTTGGCAAATAACATGAAAAAGCCATACCAGGCCCATCTTTCGAAAAGTTCTATTGTGTTGGCTACCCAAAAGGTTTTGGGGAATTTCTTAAATACATTAGCGATACTCATATCTATATTTTTTAGTTATAAAGATTGTTTGTTTTTAGTGGCTATATTATTGAAGTGCTTTAAGTACTTAAAACTTTATAATTATTCCATTTCCGCTAAACAATACCCTCTGATTTTTTCGTTTGTGAGAATAGAGACCTGCAAAATAGCCAATTCCGCCCCCTAAAACAACATCTGATAACCAATGTCGGTTTCGATACATTCTGGCTAAACTTACCGATACAGGAATTGCATAGATCCATTTGCTGTATTCTTCGGCAAAAGGAGTGAAAACAGACCATGCCACAAATGCATGCCCCGATGGAAAAGATTTGCTGTTGTTGGTGTTGCCTCCAAAAGCATCGAAATGCATATTGCCATTCATTTGATCGGGACGCGAACGGCCAGCGATAATCTTAACACTTTCGGTTAAAATTGCTCCTGTAAGTAATGCTTTTGCTGAGTTTAAAGTAGTGTTGGAAAGTCGTTCATCTTTAATTACCCTGCCTATTGCCCAAGTAGCCACAATAGAGGGTGCAATGATTTTCTTTTCGCCAAACTCGTTAAAAAAATCAGTGTATGCATTGGTAAAGGAAGATTGATTGTCTTTGATTCTGTCATTTGCCCATTCGTCAATCAGGAATGCACTGCCCAGTAATCCGCCAAAAACAATCAGATTCTTACTGCTGAAAACCTCTTTGCCCAAACCAGGGTTTAAGATATTTCGTGAGCTTTTAAAGTAGGGAATAGAATCTTGCTGATTCAATTTAAATCCTTTTGATTGTATAGCGATCAGCAAAAGAAATATGAGTGGTAAAAGCTTATTCTTCACAGGTTACATTTTAGAAACCAACAAAAATAGAAGAATTTTTGGATAGCATTGGGGAGATGCGAAAAAAGCCACCCAAAATGGATAGCCATTAGAAATTATACGAGTTATGAAATGAGCATGATTAAACTCAAAATTCTCAAAACAGAATAAAACTCAGTTCTGAATTAAACTGCTGCTATTTAAAATCTGTAATAGAAACCGATTGATAATTCGGGGAGTGAAATTTTATCTAAACCTGAATACGATGTAATCGAATCAGATAAATTAGGAATGTACATGTACCTAAGATTCATATCAAAGCTCCATTCATCGGAAATGTGATACAGAAAGCCAATGTTTGGGGCTAAACCTACTTTGTGATCAGTCAATGTATTTTTAAAATCGTTTGTTCCTGCTGAATTCGCTATGAAATCGACCTTATTTCGGTAGTAAAAATAGCCAAATGCCAATGACGCATAAGGTCTGAAATCCCTATCCCAGACATCAAAATAATAAGATGCACGCAGTAAGGCCGAACCGATATTGTAATCCACATCGTAGTTTCCGCGATGGTCTCCGTCCCAGAATTTATCCTGTCCCAGCATACTGAACGAAACTTCGGCTCCAACGCTTATCTTCTTGTTTAGCATTTTTCTAGCTGATAAACGAAAATTAGGCCCACCATTAGCCTGATCACCAAAATCGCCCAGAGGAAATTGGTATCCAATCGATCCGCCCACAAAATAAGTTTGATCTTTATAATATTGAGAATAGGATTCTGTGGAGAAAATAAGTGCCAGAACAATAAAAATGTATCGCTTCATTATCTTCAAAATTTAGATTCGTAGAGGCTAAATTATAAAAAAACCGGAAACTCAAATGAGCGCCCGGCTTTAAAACTTATTGTGAGTTCTATTCAATCACTTTTAATTCTTTACCAATCTTGATAAATGCTTCCAATGCTTTATCTAAATGCTCTTTTTCGTGAGCCGCAGAAAGCTGGATGCGGATACGAGCCTGTCCTTTAGGTACAACAGGATAGTAGAAACCAATTACATAAATTCCTTCATCCAACAATTTAGCTGCAAATTGTTGTGAAAGAACTGCATCGTATAGCATCAAAGCATTAATAGCAGAATCAGATGGTTTTACATCAAAACCTGCTTTTAACAATCCTTCTCTGAAATACTGAGCATTCCAGATAACTTTATCTCTCAACTCAGTTGATTCGCTCAACATATCGAATACCGAGATGGAAGCACCAACAATAACTGGCGACAATGAGTTTGAGAACAAGTATGGGCGAGAACGCTGGCGCAACATATCAATAATTTCTGCTTTACCAGTAGTAAAACCACCTAATGCTCCACCCAATGCTTTTCCTAAAGTAGAAGTAATGATATCTACACGATCCATGCACTTGTGGTATTCGTGAGTACCACGACCTGTTTCGCCAATAAAACCAGAAGCATGACTATCGTCAACCATTACCAATGCATTGTACTTCTCAGCCAAATTGCAAATTTCATTCAATTTTGCGATATCGCCATCCATAGAAAATACACCGTCGGTTACTATGATTCGGTAACGCTGCGCCTGAGAAACTTTCAATTGCTCCTCCAAATCAGCCATATCAGCATGCTTGTAACGGTAACGAGCCGCTTTACACAAACGAACACCATCAATAATAGATGCGTGGTTCAATTCATCCGAGATAATTGCATCATCTTTTGTGAATAAAGGTTCGAAAACACCACCATTAGCATCGAAAGCAGCAGCATATAAAATGGTATCTTCCATGCCACAGAATTTAGCAATTTTTTCTTCCAACTCTTTGTGTATATCAGTAGTTCCGCAAATAAACCGAACCGATGACATTCCGTATCCGTGAGAATCTAAAGCTTTTCTAGCTCCTTCCATCACACGTGGATGCGAGGACAAACCAAGGTAGTTGTTTGCGCAAAAGTTCAACACTGTTTCGCCAGTACTCACTTTAATTTCTGCTCCTTGTGGCGTGGTAATGATTCTTTCGTTTTTGTACAATCCGGCATCTTTAATGCCTTGTATCTCCTCTGCAAGATAGTCTTTGAATTTTCCGTACATGTGTCTGTTGTTTTAGATATTTGATTATCGTTTGATAATTAACCATCCAAAATTACAATAAAATTCGTCTCAAAAGGAAAGGAAAAACTGTTTTTTAGATGGCTTTTACCCCTTAGTGGAGTAAAGTTTACTGAGCTTTCGTGTTTTTCACAACAATATTACTAGTTAACTCTTTTCTTACACTTGATATTGATAAACAAACAGATAGATATAAAACTGAATTATTGATTGAAGGATAGCAATAAAAAAAATGATTCTTTTTTGAAAAAATATTGAAATAGCTGTTGCATTATTGGGTAAATCCTGTTAGTTTTGCATCGCAATTTTCCTCAAGAACGCAGTTCATAAGAAGTGCAGGGGATGATTAGGAGTTATACTCCTCCTTAGCTCAGCTGGTTAGAGCACCTGACTGTTAATCAGGGGGTCCTAGGTTCAAGTCCTAGAGGGGGAGCAAAGAAACCTTTCTTAATGGGTTGTAAAATAAATTAGGAGTTATACTCCTCCTTAGCTCAGCTGGTTAGAGCACCTGACTGTTAATCAGGGGGTCCTAGGTTCAAGTCCTAGAGGGGGAGCAAAAAAAACCTTTCTTAATGGGTTGTAAAATGATTTAGGAGTTATACTCCTCCTTAGCTCAGCTGGTTAGAGCACCTGACTGTTAATCAGGGGGTCCTAGGTTCAAGTCCTAGAGGGGGAGCAAACAAAAGCCATCCGTTAGGGTGGCTTTTTTCTTATTTATTTGCTAGAACAGTCCGTGAACCTTAGCTTCAACTTTATCTACTATACCATTTAAATCAGATGGATTTTCAAGGAAATCCATATTATCAGCATCTACAATCAACAGGTTTCCGTTTTTGTAATTTGATATCCAGTTTTCATACCTGTCGTTAAGCTTTTTCAAATAATCCAAGCGGATGGTTTCTTCATAATCTCGACCTCGTTTTTGAATTTGATTCACCAGAGTAGGCACTGATGATCGCAAATATATTAGCAAATCAGGAGCCTGAACCATCGAACTCATCAACTGAAATAAGTTACAATAGTTAGTAAAATCACGCTCCGACATTAAACCCATATCATACAGATTTGGAGCAAAAATTTTAGCATCCTCGAATATTGTACGATCCTGAACTATATTTTTACCCGATTTACGAATCTGCATTATCTGAGAAAAGCGGCTTTTAAGGAAATAGATCTGCAAGTTGAACGACCAGCGTTGCATGTTGTCGTAAAAATCATTTAGGTATGGGTTTTCATCTACATCTTCGTAGTGGGCTTCCCACCTGTAATGTTTCGCTAATAGTTCTGTTAGGGTGGTTTTTCCAGATCCGATGTTCCCAGCTATGGCTATATGCATTTTAATAGAATGATTAGTTTTGAATATGAATTATAAATTTTAAGCACTATTGTACAACTTATCATTTATAATTTAAAAAGTCCGTGAAGGTGAGCGTCAATTTTGGTGATTACAGAGCTTAAGTCTTTTGGATTGTTAAGAAAATCCATATCATCAACATCAATGATTAAAAGTTTTCCATTTTGATAACCGTTAATCCAAGCCTCGTATCTTTCATTAAGCCTTTTTAAATAATCCAAACGTATGGTTTCTTCGTAATGGCGACCTCTTTCTTGTATATGTTTTACGAGAGTAGAAATAGATGCTCTTAAGTAAATTAGTAAATCAGGTGCTTGTATAAGAGGACTCATGATATCAAAAAGAGATAAATAGTTGTCGAAATCTCTTTTGGGCATTAGATTCATAGATTCTAAATTAGGAGCAAAAATATATGCATCTTCATAAATAGTTCTGTCGTGAATGATATCTTTTCCAGATTTACGAAGTGCTAAAACCTGATTGAATCTGTAGTTTAAAAAGTATATTTGTAAAGCGAACGACCAACGTTTCATATCGTCATAAAAGTCATTCAGATATGGATTGTCATCCACATCTTCGAAATGAGCTTCCCATCCGTAATGTTTTGCCAATAATTCTGCCAAGGTAGTTTTACCGGCTCCTATGTTCCCCGCTACAGCAATATGCATATTTATGTTAGGTTAGTTTAAAAAGCAAGAAAATAAAATTAGTAATAATTTTTGTATATCAACTTCTTATTGTCAAGAATAAATCCGCACTATTTTGAATTAGAAATTAAGCTTTTAATAGCGATTGATTTTTCATTATTAATGAAAATCTTCCCGTTATTGCATCGAATTGTTTTCTTAAGTGATTTCTCGTTTGAATATATTAATCGATCAGATTGACTTAAATATTGGTGTTGATATAAGCCTTTTTTCGTTTGGTAATAAATTTTGTTTTCAAAAATCTGGAAATCCTGAATATTAGGAAGAGGAAGCTTTCGAGCAAATTGCCCGTTTTGATCAAGCTGCAGAATGCCTTTGTTAGCGTAAAGTAAAAATAGATTGCTATTGTATTCAACAATCTTAACAATTTTAGCTTCATCAAAAAAAGATCCTAACAGAATTGATTCTCCTGATTTAATGCCAAGGTTTGATATACGAAAAATTTGATTCTCTATTGAATTGTAAATCCAAAATCCACCTTTATGTGAGTTGCTAATCAATTCGGTTTCATTATCTGAAAAATCATACAAATCGATTACACTTCCAATTTGGGATAACTTATTGTTTAAATAAACAATTTGATTGAAATCTCGATAGAACAAGAGAATTCTTAATGGGTCGGATACATCAATTGAAGAGATATTTCCAATAGTGAGATCAGAAAAGTTACAGATTCTCTTTCCAGAAGAATCATATTTTGATATTTCGGAACCAAGAACCACATATAGATTTCCAAGCTGATCAATTTCAAAAAAATCAGATGATGTGCTAATTTCAATTGTTTGAGGAATACTCAAAAAAGATAAAATCCAAATGGTTAAAATCTGCATGCAATTATTGATTTTCCTTAAGCAATTCTTCTATTAATGTGCGGTTGTTAGACAATCGGGGAACTTTATTTTGTCCTCCTAATTTTCCTTTCGATTTTAACCAATCATAAAATAAGCCTTTCTTGGCAATAGTAATAATAGGTTTTTCAAGAGTAATGTTTTTATATCTTTTCGCCTCGTAATCCGAATTTAAGCTCATTAAGGCATTATCAAGCACAAAATTGAATTCTTCGATGCTTATTGGAGCCAGTTCAAACTCTATTAACCATTGATGTGTACCTTTTTGGTTTGTATCCATAAAAACCGGAGCTGCTGTGTATTCTTTTATCACTGCCTTGGTTTTGGTACAAGCTATTTTCATAGCTTTTTCAGCATTGTCTATAATTAGTTCTTCTCCAAATGCATTGATATACAGTTTTGTTCTTCCCGAAATCTTAAACTTAAATGGTAGTTTAGAGGTAAAATGAATGGTATCACCAATCTGGTATCTCCAAAGACCTCCGTTGGTAGTAATTAGCATCGCATAGTTTTTATACAATTCTACCTCTTCCAGACTAATTGCTTTTGGATGCTCGTCATTCACATTTTCCAAAGGAATAAATTCGTAGTAAATTCCATAATCAAGCATCAATAGCATCGATTCATCTTCTGGATTATCTTGTATCCCAAAGAATCCTTCAGAAGCATTGTAGGTTTCAAGATAATTCATCTGTTCTAGCGGTAAAATTTCTTTAAACTGCCCGCGATAAGGAGTAAAGCTAACACCACCATGCACAAAAAGCTCAAGGTTTGGCCAAACTTCATGAATGTGGCTTTTTCCGGATACTTTTAAAATATGTTTAAGCAATACCAGAAACCAAGAAGGCACACCTGATAGACTGGTAACATTTTCGTTGAGTGTGGCCTCGGTCATTTTGTGCAACTTCTCTTCCCACTCGTCTAGCAATACAATTGAAGTATCCGGAGTTCTTATAAAATCAGCCCAAAACGGAAGGTTCTGTATGATAATGGCTGATAAATCACCGTAGTAGGAATCATTTTGGATGTTATTTATTTGATGGCTGCCTCCAAGAGTGAGTCCTTTTCCATACAGAATTCCAGTATCTGGATAAAGAGATGTGTAAATTGCTAAGATATCCTTACCTCCTCTAAAGTGACAATCTTCCAAAGCTTCTTTGCTAACCGGAATAAACTTGCTTTTAGAATTAGTGGTTCCTGATGATTTAGCAAACCATTTGATTTCTGAAGGCCAAAAAATATTTTTCTCTCCATTTCTCAAACGTTCAATATAAACTTCTATGTCTTCGTAAGTTTGTATGGGGAGTCTTTCTTCAAAGTCGCTGAGCGATTCCATAGACTTAAAATCGTACTTTTGTCCCCATTCTGTATCAAAGGCCTGATCCAACAGTTGGGTTAGTGTTTCTTTCTGTATCTCAATTGGATGCTCCTTGAAAAACTCGATTTGCGAAAGTCTTTTGGTATTTAACCAGCTGACAAGAGAGTTGATAAATGCCATTTTTTCTTTTTTTGCTGACTTAAATATAAATATTTTTGACATGTACATTATCTTAGTTCATTCTAAATTAAGGTCATTGTAAAGGTTTTTCTTATATTTGATCGTTTGTTGCTAACAATAACTAATCCATTATGACTATTCTTGATATCCTTATAGGTTTACCTTTAGTTTATGCCATATACAAAGGATTTACAAAAGGACTCATCGTTGAAGTTGCTACTTTACTAGCATTGATTCTAGGTATTTATGGAGCAATTCACTTTTCGGACTTTACCGCAGAGTTTATAAATAAGCGATTTGAGTATGATTCCAACTATATGGGTATTATGGCATTCGTAATAACATTTATAGTGATTGTGATCGTACTTAATGTTTTAGGCAAAATGCTGAATTCATTAATCGAAGCTGTTGCTTTGGGAATGGTAAATCGATTATTAGGGGCAATGTTTGGATTGTTGAAGGGAATTATCATTTTAAGTATTGTGATATACTTTGTAAACATTCTGGATAAAAAGTTCCATTTTATTTCTCAAGAGAAGAAAAATAATAGCTTTTTTTATCAGCCATTAATAATCATTTCGGAAACAATGTTTGACATTTTGGATTCTGACTTAGGAGATGCCGCAAGTAAAGTAAAAGAAGAGGTGCAAAAGCAACTTCCTGTTGAAGTATGATGCACCTTTATCTCTCTTCAAAAACACGTAATACTCAACTAGAAACCTGTCTGACTTAGCCCTTTTTTAACTTTTTTCTTGGGACGTCTATCAGAGGCGAAAGTAAAATACCAAATTCTCAAATTATTAACAAACGTGAGTTCGACGTAAAATTCGTTCACAGTTTGCACTGATTTTGAGTAGAAATTTTCTCAAATTTTCGAAGGAATATCGGGATATTTCAAGAAGATTTGAGGAAATTTATGCCGAAAGCAGGCAAACACATAATGGAAAGTTCTCTTTACGACATCTTCACATTAAAAATTTCTCAAAATAGCCCGCTATTCTTTCCAAATTTTTAATGTAAATCTATCGCAAATATAACTTTCTGTGGATAGAATTTTACGTCGAACTCACGTTAACAACGCAATTCCGACACACTCCTATAAAATAGTATTTTTAAGATCAACATGGATAAAGATAACATTGCTAAGCAAGATTTTGTTATAGCACATTAGCATAAAATAATTCTCCTTCTTTTGTTCTTTTGAGTTTAATTTTCGTTAAAAAATATTGCTGTAGCTAATGCTAAGCCTCAATTATTTGCCTTGATTAAACTCAAAATTCTCAAAGGAATTTAAGACTCACTTCATGATAAAACTGTTATAATACGAAAATAGCCTCCTTTTTAACAAGCTAAAATGTTATCTTTGGTGGTTGAATAAATTTGTTACTAATCTGATTTCGACTAAAAATAGAAGGAATGAATTTTATAGAAGAACTGCAATGGCGTGGCATGATTCACGATATGATGCCCGGAATCGAAGAACAACTACAGAAAGAACTTACATCGGCATATGTGGGAATTGACCCGACTGCGGATTCTTTGCATATTGGTCATCTTGTGAGTGTAATGATGTTGAAGCATTTCCAAGTTGCTGGTCATAAACCAATTGTTTTGGTAGGTGGAGCAACAGGTATGATAGGTGATCCTTCAGGAAAATCGCAAGAGCGAAATCTTTTGGATGAAGATACTTTACGTCATAATCAGGAGTGTTTAAGAGCTCAGCTTTCGAAGTTTATGGATTTCGATTCAGATGCTGAAAATGCTGCCGAGATGGTAAACAATTATGACTGGATGAAGGATTTCTCTTTCTTGGATTTTATTCGCGATATCGGAAAGCACATTACTGTAAATTATATGATGAGTAAGGATTCGGTGAAAAAGAGGTTGAGTGCTGACTCTAAATCAGGAATGTCGTTTACCGAATTTACATACCAGTTGGTGCAGGGAACAGACTTTTTGGAGTTGTATCGTTCGAAAAACTGTAAGCTTCAGATGGGAGGATCGGATCAGTGGGGAAATATCACTACAGGAACTGAGTTGATCAGAAGAAAAGAAGGGGGTACTGCCTGGGCAATTACCTGTCCGTTAATTACAAAAGCAGATGGTGGTAAGTTTGGAAAAACCGAGTCAGGAAATATTTGGTTGGATCCTAAACGTACTTCTCCATATAAATTCTACCAGTTCTGGTTGAATACTTCGGATGAGGATGCAGAGAAATATATTAAGATTTTTACCTTGATTCCACGTGAAGAAATTGCGGCCTTGGTGGAAGAGCACAAAGAAGCACCTCACCAAAGAAAACTTCAGCAGCGATTGGCTAAGGAAGTTACCATCATGATTCATTCCGAAGAAGATTACAACACTGCTGTTGAGGCTTCTCAAATTCTATTTGGAAAAGCAACGGCTGATGTGCTTAAAAAACTGGATGAAGATACATTCTTATCCGTATTTGAAGGAGTGCCTCAATTTAATGTAAATAAATCTGAATTTGAAGCAGGAGTGGATATAGTTGAACTTTTAGCAGTAAAAACAGATGTATTTCCATCAAAGGGAGAATTGAGAAGGTTATTTAAAGGGAATGCAATAAGTATCAACAAAGAGAAAGTCCAGAACGCCGAATTAACTGTTACAAAGGAACATCTGATTGCTGATAAGTATTTTCTTGTTCAGAAAGGTAAAAAGAATTATTTCCTTGTTGTGGCTTGTTAATTTAATGCTATTGCCTTATTTTTAACAGATAAAGTCAAATTAAAAACCAAATCATAACCAAAAATTTAATTTTATGAAACTTTTAAAGTATACCTTAATCTTATTGTTCTCTGCCGGAATAATGAGCTGTGGTGGCGGTGGGAGCGATGAACCGGAAGATATAGAAAAGCCAAAGGCAACAATTAGCAGTCCTGGTAATACAGTAACAACAGGAGAAAACTTTAACGTTACTTTTTCTGCTAGTGATGATATTGGATTGAAATCATACAGAGTTCAAATATCTATTGTAAATGCCACTGGTATGTCAGTTAAAAGCTATCAATCATTTAGTTTTGATTCTAATGTTAATCTGACCGACGCAAATGATGAATCACTTCCGGTAATTGCAGTAGGTGATAAGAGTGCTAGTGTTAATTTCCCAATATCAACTAGTTTTGGAGAGAATACTGTTGCGACTAAAGGTATGTATCAACTTACAGTTACAGTTACTGATACTTCAAATAAAACAGATTCATTTGAGAAGACATTCCAAATACAAGATTAAATTGTTAAAAATACATACAGAAAAGGATCGGAGACCCGATCCTTTTTTTATGCTTTAAATTCTATACCAAATAAAGAAATATCATCTACTACTGCCTTATTCTTTTTTCCTAATTCAATGTGCCTTGTCAGATCAAGAAAAGTATCATGCAAATTTTTATTGTTAGAAAACAGATTGCTGATTAACTGCATTCCAATTTGCATCTTATCTCCCTTGTCTAATTCTATTAGCCCGTCAGTAAAGCAAAGTAGCTTTGAATGATCCTGTATGTAAATATCACCAACAGAAATAGCGGGAATTTCGTCTAGCATACCCAAACCAATGCAGCCCTTTTTTAAATGGGTTGTTTCTTTGGTTTTATAGTTATACAAGATGGGAGGATGGTGACTTGCATTAACATATCGCAGCTTTCGGGTTGTATAATTGTATACTCCAATAAAGAGAGTCAGAAATTTCTCATCACTCGAGCTGTCGCATACTTTTTTATTTAATTTATTCATCAACTCATCTAGGGGAGTATCTGGATTAAATAGTGCACGCAATGTTGCTTGAAAATTTGACATGATTAATGCCGCAGGAATTCCTTTTCCCGATACATCGCCAATACAGAAACCTAATTCCTGATTATTGAAATTGATAAAGTCGTAATAATCGCCTCCTATTTCGAAGTGAGGCTGATAATAGCCTTGCGATGAAATGTATTCATTCTGTGGCAAGGAGTTATGATTAGGGATTAATAGGTTTTGAATTTTTGAAGCTAATTCCATTTCCTTTTTAATCGCCTCCTGCGCAAGCAATTGTCTGTGCATGCGCTTATTCTCCATGGCCACAATAATAATATTCGAAATGGTCTGTATAAAGCTTAGATGCTTGATTGCGGGGCTCATGCCTTCCATTTCCTCATCCAGATCACCAATTAGAATATAAGCGAGAACCGAATTTTTGTGAAAAACCGGAATTAGAAAATCAAAACAACACAGATGTTCTGGAAAATCTGTAGAAATATAAGTGATGTCATCGTGACTAGCCAAGTCGGTTTCAATTTTAATCCGATCCGTTATCTTGTTATCTATTCCCGAGATCAATAACCTTTCCCATGAAGAGTTGAATTTAAAAACTGCGATTTTTCCAATTTTAAGCTCGTTGAATAGGATGCTTTCATATTTTTTTAGTAAATCTTCAATCGATAAGTTTTCGTTGATTGCTTGGGTTATTTTTAGTATAAGATCTAGCTTAAATTTACTGTTTACAACTTGTTGCTTAATCACTACAGTGGTTTTTAGAGATTTAGAGTTCCAATTTAATAAATAATAAGGCGATCCACAATTTGAATAAGAGGAATAAAAAAAGGATTCCATGAAGAATCCTTTTTATATGATAAGATAAAAGTAATTATGCTTTTACGCGTTCCACATAGCTGTGATCACGAGTATCAATTTTAATGATGTCATCAGTATTGATGAAAAGTGGAACCATTATAGTTGCACCAGTTTCAACAGTAGCTGGTTTTAAAGAGTTTGTTGATGAAGTATCTCCTCTTAGTCCAGGTTCCGTATAAGTTACCTGCATGGTTACATGAGCAGGAAGTTCGACATACAATGGGGTTTCAGTATCAGCATGGAAAACTGCTTCTACAGAATCTCCTTCTTTTAAAAGGTCAGGAGAATTGATTAAAGACTCTTCTAAAGCAATTTGCTCATATGTTTCTGTATGCATCAGGTTGTACCCCATGTCATCTTTATATAGAAATTGGTGAGGGCGTCTCTCAATTCTCGCAACATCAACCTTCACGCCAGAGTTAAAAGTATTATCGATTACTTTACCAGTTTTAACATTTTTAAGTTTAGTTCTAACAAAAGCAGGGCCTTTACCTGGTTTTACATGTTGAAACTGTACAATGGTATATAGATCATCCTTGTAGTGGATACACATTCCATTCTTAAAATCTGCAGTACTTGCCATGATATAAAGAAATTTTATTTATTAATCGTTTTCAATTTGCAATGAGCCAA
Source organism: Marinifilum sp. (assembly GCF_965230805.1). Classification (NCBI taxonomy): domain Bacteria; kingdom Pseudomonadati; phylum Bacteroidota; class Bacteroidia; order Marinilabiliales; family Marinifilaceae; genus Marinifilum; species Marinifilum sp. The sequence continues at coordinate 2,440,559 of NZ_OZ246019.1, forward strand.
CAACCCATTAATGGGTGCAAAAGTAATCGAAACAATCAATAATCTAAAATATTCAGTGCTTTTGTTTGATTAATAAAGTGATATGGAGGGAATGAGGTTTACTTTTTAATCAAAGAATTGGTTGAAAAATCCGAGAAGTTGGTTAAATCGCACCGAAGTGATCCTAAAAATAAATCGAATTGAACACGAACTGGAACTTTATTGGCATCAGCCGAAATCCAGATTTTCATGTCGTCTTCATCTTCAAATGCTCTTCCTGTTTGTACGACAGGAATAAACTTGTAACACTTTATTTTGCCAATTTTACTATTTACGTGATCGTAGCCCATAAAACGGAACTGTAAAAGAAATTCTTCATCTGCAAAGTAAGTCTGGATTTTAACTACTTGTCCTACCTTCAATTCCGAATTAAAATGGTAGGCTCTGGCAAAGTAAAACGCAGAAAGAATATCATGAATTCCTTCAGGGACATTTTTAATGCCAGAACGTTGGCTATTAATTTGATTATTATCTCTGTCGAATGTTACCTCGTTATATCTTTTGTAACTTCCTTCGCGTATGTTACGAATGGCTTTTACAGGCAGTAGGGTTTCTTTATCAAAGTAACTCTCGTAAGTGTCTTTAACCCTGTAAAGGGTGTTGAATAGACCAACAGTTCTTCCAGTTAAGGTGGCATGAAATACCTCCTTGCCATTCATTTTGTCTGACTTTAATTTTAAACTGGCCTTTCCTCCACGTACAATGCCATAATGAATTACATATTTCAAATGTTCCTCTTTTTCAGCTGCTAATGTAGCCGAATTCGAAAAGGTACTAGATGAAAGCACCATGAAGCAAATAAAAAATAGAGTAAACCTGAGCATACGCATTGTATTAGTTCTTATTTAAAAATATTTTTTTTAGGGTTTGTTGCGACAAAATCCTTTAAATAAAAGGGTTCGAAATATGCAACGTCTTCTAATTCGTTGTTTTTAAATTTATTTTCTGCCAGTTCGACCATTCCTAAGGCAGTTGCATTAATATTATCAAGAAAGATGCCATTTTCGCTTTTGATAACCCCTTTGCATTTAGAAGAGCCATCACCAAAGAAAACAATCTCATTATTCGAAAGTTCATCTGCAAAAGAATTTTCATCAATAATATCAGCAGAAATTTCTCTTATTAGTTTGGCATTTGAGTTATAGAAAGCTGTATATACCTCCATTCTTCTTGCATCAATCATAGGGCAATACAAAGCTTTTTCTTTGTTTATTAAACTATCAGATACATTACTTGTATCATGTAGGGCTTTTGTCATCGATTGTAAAGTGCTTACAGCAATTAAAGGAATGCCTGCTCCATAACAAATTCCTTTAGCAGTTGAAACGCCGATACGCAAACCAGTGTAAGACCCAGGTCCCATACTAATAGCCACACCATCTAAATCCGCAATTGTTAAATTATTTTCGTTTAGAATATTCTCTACAAAAATTGTTAGATTGCTAGCATGTTTCATACCCTCTTTATTTTCTTTTAATGCCAATAATTTCCCGTCTTTCCCTAATGCAACAGAACAAACTGCTGTTGATGTTTCGATGTTTAAAAGTAATGCCATGTTCAATTTATTTAATCATTGCAAAATAAATGATAAAAAGGGAAAACGAGTGCGAGAATTATCAAGAAAATGGATTAATTATAATTGTGAACAAACTTATTGATATTAGGCTTGCATGATATTGTGATTGTATTAATTCAATTTTAATTTTTATGTAGTACCGTTTTAAAAGTAAAACCCCCGACTAATAAAACTGGAATTATAGCCGGGAGTTTCGAGTTGTTATGTGTAAACTTGATTATAATTTTATTTCGATGCCATTGTAAAAGTCAAGAATCTTTGTTCTGAAAATGTATTCGTATTTTGCTTGTAAGAGATCGGATTTTGCTTGAAACAGATTATTTTTTTCTTGATTGTAGTCTACTGAATTAACCAAACCTAAGTTGAACTTTTCCTCGGTATAACGGAATGCTTCTTCGGTTGATGAAACGGCAGTTTTACTTGAGAAATATTTGTTCATAGCAGCTTTTGCATTTGCATGAGCTTGCTGAATTTCTTTTCTCAATACATTTTTCGAATTTTCCATATTCAACTTATAACGGTTGATATTAATCTTAGCATTTGCAATGTTTCGATTAACAATGCTACCATTAAAAATTGGAATACGTAGACTAAAACCAAAGGCTTTATTTTCACGATTAGATAACTGATCACTCAGTTTCATTTCTTCACGAATCAAAATTGTTTGTGTTCTTCCAGTATCATCAAGTATGGGAATGCCCGCATTATTTCTTAGAAGTCCTACTTCCGGAAAATCTTTAGAATAACTCGATCCCCAATATCCTGACATTGACAAAGAAGGAGATCGTTGGCCTTTTGCAATTACAAGTCCTTGTTCTGAGCTTTCTAACCTATATCTGGCTGCCTTCATCTCAGGCCTGAATTCTAATGCATTAATAAATACCGATTCGGGGTCTACCATAGAACGAGTTGCATTTAAAACAGGTAGTTCAGGAACGCTAATATCAAATTCTGAAGGATTTTCAAGATCTAACAATTGTGCCAGTTCCAATAAGGTTAAAGTTAAATTATTTGATGCGTTAACCACTTCAAGATTTTCTCTTGCAGCCTGGGCGTTTTGTTCCATTAAAGTTCCTTTTGGAAGTGTTCCTGCTTCCACCAAAGCTTCTGTTCTTTTAATTTGCAATTTGGTTACTTTTAACTTCTCCTGTGCAACTTGCAGCAATTCTTTGTTAAAAAGGATGCTCAAATAAGAAGATGTGATGTTTAAGGCCAAGTCTTCTTTTGCTTTTTCAACATCTTGAAGGTTGGCTTTCAAATCCAATTTGTTTTGCTTAATTGAATTGAATTTCTGAAAGCCATTAAATAGTGTTAAATCAGCTGATAAGCCTATGGATCCACTTTGAGTGTTGTTATCCGCATAAGTGTTGTCGGCACTCAAGGTACGTCCATAGCTAAAGTTATAGCTGGTACTACCATTCAGGCTTGGGAGGAGGTCGAGTTTTGATTGCTTGGTATTGTTAGACTGCATTTCAGCATCTAACTTGCGAAGTTGCAGATCGATATTGTGTTCTTTCGCATAGTTGATGCATTTCTCTAAACTCCATTTTTCTTGAGCATTAGCAAAAGAGAAGGAGAATGCAAGTGCGATAAGCGGTAATATTAATTTCTTCATTTGTGTTTGTTTTATAATCCGTTAAAGGGAAAAAGCAATTATAAAAACTTTTTTGGATATGATAAATATGAGTATAAATTCACTTATAACAAAGTTAGCTTAGTCTTTCTTTTTTTCTTTTTTCTTATCTTCCTTAATCATATCCGATTTTTTCTTCTTCTCACCTTTTAACTTCTCATCTTTAGTGATTCCTTCTAATACCTCTATATTTATGCCATCTGATAGACCAGTTTTAATGAATCTTCTTTCAAATTCCTGAGGAGAAGTTTCTACTTCAACGAAAGTTGAGTCGTTTTCAAACTCAAGCAAACTTTCGTTTACAGCTAACACTTTTTCTCTTTTTTCAAGAACGATTTCGGCGTTTGCGCTATAGCCTGAGCGGATGAAGTACTTGTCGTTAAGCTCAACCGAAGCCTTAATTTCAAATTGGATTGCACCATTTTCTTCAACACCTTTTGGAGATATATATTCGAGTTCTGCATCAAACTTAACATCTTCAATTGCACCAATTGTTAGTTGTAAGTTCATTCCCTGGTTAATTCGGCCAACTTCCGTTTCATCAACTTTACCTTGGAAAATCATTTCTCCCATATCTGCAACAATTGCAACAGTTGTACCATCATTAAAAGTGTTTGATTGAATTACTGAGTTACCTTCTTTAATTGGAATATCCAAAATCATACCCTCAATGGTTGAACGAATGATTGTGTTTGTGGCATTCGCAGAGCTCTTTGTAACACCTTCTTTTATCAATTGTAGGTTATCTTTTGCCGACTGAAGTTCTTCACGAGAATTGCGATAAGCCAATTGTGTTTTCTGAAAGTCAGATTCGGAAATTACCTTCTTGTCATATAAAGCTTTATCTCGATTGAAATTAATCTCTGCATCTTCGTAGTTAATTTTAGCAACATTTACCCTAGATTCGGCACTGTTTAGGTTAATCATGTCTGGGATGATCTTAATTTTAGCAATTGGATCGCCTTTTTTCAGCATTTCACCAGCTTCAACATATAATTTTTCGATGATACCCGAAACCCCCTGTGGCTTGATTTCAATTTCTTTTCTTGGTACAACCGAACCTGTGGCAATTGTTTTTTTGACAATGTCGGTAACTTCAGGTGATTTAATATGATAAACTTCAGGTTTGTTTTGCGACTTTTTATATAGGAAAACTATGGTTCCTGCAAAAAGTGCAATGAAGAATACCACGAGAACAATTCTAAGAACTTTTTTCATGACTAGTATTATTTTCAGATTTATGACTTATTATTCAAACCTTAATGCATCAACGGGTTTAATTCTAATGGCTCTTTGAGCTGGCAATAATCCGGCAAGAACACCAAAGAATACAAGAACGCCAAGTGCAATAAATGCAACATTAATATCAACGTATGGATTTAATATTTGTGGATTTGGATCTCCTTCGGTTGCTTTGCCAATTAACTCCACAATAATTACCCCAAAAACTAAACCCCAAAATCCTGCAAAGGAGGTAAGGAACACCGATTCGTTAATGATTTGACCCACAACCAATGAAGGCTTAGCTCCAATTGCACGTTTTATCCCAAGCTCTTTCGTTCTTTCTTTTACAACTACGTGCATAATATTACTAACACCAATAACTCCTGTAATGAGAACTCCAAATCCAATCACCCAAAATAGGAACCCGATACTATTGAACAAGCCAAAAATCTTGTTGAATAATTTGGCAATATTAAAATGTCCGATGGCTTGTGTGTCTTCAGGGTGAATAGAGTGAAGACGAGCAAGCACCTCAAATATTTTATCTTCCAATTCAGCTACTGATTCTCCAACTCTTGCAGTAGCAAGAAATACATAGAATTTATCTCCGTAATTATATAGTTGCTGAAGGGTAGTGTAGGGCAGTTGAATAATGTCATCACGATTACCCATATTATTGCTTAAAGGTTTTATCTCGCCAACGATTTTGAAAAATATACCATTTACCTTTAGGTATTGTCCAATAGGATCTTCATCCTCCTCAAACATTAACTCTTTAACACGGGGGCCAATGGTAATTACCTTACGGAATTCTTTTAAATCATTTTCATTGATAAATCTACCATTAATAACTTCAACAGGATTTACCTTGTTCATTTCTGGTGAAGTGCCCTTAATTCTAAAATTTCCTTTCTTATCCTTTCGGAATGTATTGTGAGTTGCACCGCCGCTCCAGCCATTAATATCAGGAGCAATGTGTTCCAATTCCGGAATATTTTTCTTCAGAGCTATCAAGTCATCATTGGTAAAATGATATCGTCTGTTTCTTGGTAAGCCTTTAAAAGCTTTTGTTGTTCTTTCTACCCAAAATACGGTTGAATTGGTTGCGAAATTACCTAATGATGATTCGATATTATTTTGAAATCCTCTGCCAATACCTAACAGTGTTACCAAAATAAGAATACCAAACATTACCCCCAAACCTGTTAGGATGGTACGTAGTTTATTCTTTTTCAATGCGGCAGTAATTTCATGCCATTTATCTAGATCGAACATTGTAATGTCGTTTAAAAATCTAATTATTCGTCTCTTAAAGCTTCAATAGGTCTAATAGCTGCTGCTTTTCGAGCAGGAAAGAAACCTGCCAAAGCACCAGTAATTACTAAAACAACCGTTGCGCCTACAGCAATTCCAAGATCAACCTGTGGGTTAAGAAAATATATTGCTGCCGGAGGATAAACTTTTTCGATAACATTAAATTGATTGATGGCCTCCAACAGCCCTACACCAGCAATTAATCCAATATATCCGGAAGCAGCGGTAATAAATATTGCCTCCATTAATATTAATCCTACAACCGATTGAGGCGATGCACCAATTGCTTTCCGGATGCCAATTTCTTTTGTTCGCTCTCTAACCACAATCATCATGATATTGAAAACTCCAATTACTCCTAACACTATAGTGAATATTCCTATTATCCAAACAAACATTTCTATAGCACTGAACAAACCCGCAAAAGTTTGAGAGTTTTCAATATTATTTTGAATCCAAAGCGCATTTCTATCTTCTTTGCTAAAATTGTGTCTGTCAGCCAATTTATAGGTAATCTGCGTTTCGATATTTTTGCTTTCCTCTACAGATACGTTATCAAGCGTAAATGAGATTCTTCGAATGTGGTCATTATTGTTGAATATTTTCTGTGCTACGGTAATCGGAATATAAATTTCTCTCGAGTTGTCATCAAAACTTTGTTGGTGAAAAACACCTACCACTTTAAATTTTATTTTGTTGATGTTAATGAATTTGTTAATCGCCGTTTCGTTAGGGAACAAAACCTTCTTCACTTCATCCTGAATGGCAACAACTTTTCTATGCTCATCCAAATCGTTCTGGTTAAGAAATCTTCCTCTAATTATTTCGAAATTTTTGATTTTTTTGTAAGTATCGTGAACCGGAGAAACATTAAAATTTCCAAAATTGTTCTTATAGGAGATGATTTCCGCACCTGGAATATAGGACATGGCCGAAATGGCATCTATTTTCTGAATTGATTTCTTAAGATTCAAGAAATCATCATTAACCATTTGTATGTATTTGCCTTCAGGTGTACCTTTGTATGCTTTTGTGGTTCGTCCACCATATATTTGCATACTGTTTTTGGCATCTTCGGCAAATACAGATGTCATACCATTGCGCAACCCTCTACCAGCTCCCAGTAGAAATATCAACATAAAAATTCCGGTTGCTACCGAAAATCCCGTTAAAATTGTTCTGGTTTTATTTTTCTGAATGGTACTAAATATTTCTTGCCACTTATCTCTGTCAAACATAGCTTGATATTAGTTTTTTTTATTCCTGATGAGGAATTTTAACCGATTCTGTGTTGTTAATTAGGTTATTCTCCACGATTGATTCAATAACACCATCTTTAAGATTGATGATTCGATCTGTCATGTGGGCAATGTCGTTTTCGTGAGTAACAATAATTACAGTTATTCCTGATTGGTTAATCTCTTTTAAAAGCTCCATTACTTCAATCGAAGTTGTTGAATCAAGAGCACCGGTAGGCTCATCAGCCAGAATAATTTTTGGCTGAGTAATCATAGCTCTGGCAATGGCAACTCTTTGTTTTTGTCCACCCGAAAGTTCATTTGGCATATGATGTGCCCATTCCTTTAAACCCATTTTATCAAGATATTCCAATGCAAGATTGTTTCTTTTTTTTCTTGATACTTTCTGATAGTATAAGGGTAATGCCACATTTTCCATGGCGTTTTTAAAAGAAATTAGATTAAATGATTGAAAGACAAAACCCAACAAGTTATTGCGAAGTTTAGCAGCTTTTGTCTCGCTCATCGATTTAATTTCTTCGTTATTCAGTACATAAACACCTTTGTCATGATTGTCTAAGAGCCCGAGAATGTTTAACAATGTCGACTTTCCAGAACCGGAAGATCCCATAATTGATAACAATTCACCTTCCTTAATATGCAAATCGATACCCTTTAGTACGTGCAACTTGTTGGTTCCGGTAATGTACGATTTATGGATATTTTGTAATCGGATCATAATATTGATGTGTTAAAATAATCTGTACACAATAATAAACTTATGTGGTTTGATCTGAAATAAAATTAGACCAACGCACATAATTATCGACAAACCTGTGTTATAAACTGATGATGTCGAAATCAAATAGCATAATAATATAATAGAAAACCTTCACCCCAATGGTATGCTCATTTTCAATACTCGTGCCACTGAATAAAACTACCAGTAAATCAGCAGAATGAAATTTACAACTACTAATTTATTCAGAAAGGTGTGTACGATGGTATTACAAATATTGTACGTAATCGTACAATTTTGGAGGGATATGCTTTTACCCGATTACTGATATAGTTAATAAATGCTAAACAGATCGGGTAGCTTGTATTTTTAATGTAATTTAGGTGCTTTAAATCTACATTATGGATTGGATAAAATTACTTTCAACAAAAAGATTCGGGCAAGAAGATAAATACTCATCAGCAGGAGCTGATATTAGAACACAATTTCAGAGAGATTACGACAGGTTGATTTTTTCATCGCCATTTCGTCGACTTCAAAATAAAACACAAGTTTTTCCTTTGCCGGGAAGCATATTTGTTCATAACAGATTAACGCACAGTTTGGAGGTGTCGAGTGTTGGAAGATCGCTAGGAAATTTATTGGCAGAAAAATTAATTGCCAAAAAGCAAGTACATCCTGATTCAGGTATTCGAGAAATTGGTAGCATAGTGGCAGCGGCTTGTTTGGCGCATGATCTGGGAAACCCACCATTTGGTCATTCTGGCGAAAAGGCCTTGTCGCATTATTTTGAAACTGGCAAAGGGCAGAAACTCAAAAGTAAGTTTAGCAAAGAGGAATGGAGTGATTTAATCAATTTTGAAGGAAATGCCAATGCCTTACGATTGTTAACGCATGCATTTAAGGGGAGGAGAAAAGGTGGTTATGCGCTTACTTATTCAACCATTGCTTCAATTGTAAAGTATCCTTGGGATTCTCCCGCAATACCCGATCCCAAAAAGCCGAAATATGGATTTTTTCAAACAGAAAAGAAGGGTTACATAAAAATTGCCAAGGAGCTCGGAATACCCGAGCTAAGTAATGAGGTTTATGCACGCTTTCCATTGGTATATTTGGTTGAGGCGGCCGATGATATTTGTTACCAAATAATGGATATTGAAGATGCACACAAATTAAATATTCTTAGTACAGCAGAAACCAAGGAGCTGCTTCTGAATTTTTATGACTCTGAAAGGGACAGCTCAACTATTGAAAGGATAGAGGATACTTGCCGGGAGGTTACTGATACCAATGAGCAAATTGCATTTATTAGAGCTAGTGTAATTGGTAAATTAGTTGGAGAATGCGTCGAAGTTTTCTTGAGTAATTATAATGCAATTTTAAATGGAACATTTAAAGGTTCATTAATAAAAAGAGTTGAACCTACCTGCAAACAAGCATACAAAACTTGTTCAGATGCAGCTGTAAAAAGAATTTATCGGCACCGATCGGTTATTGAGATTGAATTGGCTGGGTATAAAATTTTGGGAACCTTGTTGGAGGAGTTCGTTACAGCTGTAATGGAACCTGAGAATTTCTACTCCAAAAACCTATTATCATTGATACCCGAGCAATATGATGTATCAGGAGAAAGCGACTATAAGAAAGTAATGTCGGTTTTGGACTTTGTGTCGGGAATGACTGATGTTTTTGCTCTTGGTTTGTATAGAAAGATTAAAGGAATAGAATTACCGGAAATAAAGTAAGCTATGAAGAAAGCCTTAATTATTTATATTCTTGCTTTTGTATGTTTAACAAGTGCAAAGGCTCAAACAGAATGGGAGAAAATTACCTCCGAGAAATCAAAAATCAGTTTCTCAATTCCTGATCAACCCTTTATTCAGAATAAAATGCTAAATGGTATTTCGACAGAGGTTTTTAGTTTTAAAGATGCAATTACCGTTTTTGGATTGGTAGCCTCCGATTTGTCAAAGCTTGGTTTGGATTTTACTTATTCTGATCCTTCGGCATATTATCAGGAAATGAAAGAAGGGAGTTTGGTTTCCAGAGGAACCATTTTGATTGGAGAAAGTTCAGTAGCCTATCAAAAAATGCTAGGTAAAGAGATACAGTATACTCAAATGGTGGGTAAGCATGAGTACACTTATTTTAAAAGATTCTTTTTTCGTGGCAAGTATATTTATCAAATTACCATTGGTGGGCCTTCTCGAATGAAAAAGATACTCCTTAATAAAAAAAACATCTACTTTAATTCTATCTTTTTTTTGTGAAAATTACGCAACGAATAATTGAAACAACGCATTCATAAATTCATATTACGTAATGGTTAATTCGTGCAATGTCGACTTGAAAAGCAATCGTATTCCTATTAATTTTATGGAAGTAAAACAGTTAAACTTTTGGCGATGAAACTATTCAAGAAATTAAAAGAATTGTTCTATGCGGTTGACGAAGATTTTGTGGTTGTTGATCTTACCACAAAAATGATTCAATCGATGAACTCCAGAGATTGGAATCGATTAAAAGACAAAAAAAAATACATGGTAATCAAGTAATGTACTCAACCAAGCTTGAAACTTGGCAACATCTTTAATCGAACTAACTGTAATAATAAAAGCGAACCCCAAAAATTATTGAGGTTCGCCAGCATATTTGTGATATTTAGAATTTGGCTATTTTAAGATATATCTAATTGGCATAAAATAGAATTTCCTCAATAACAGTCAAATCACGATTCTCAAAGTAAAACTCTATTCTCGCTATTGTCCTAATAGTATCAGGTAAGTTACTTATGTAATAATCCCCTGAAATATAGTCTCCATCTTCAAAAATCACTCTGTTTCTAGAATCATAAAATCTGTAATGAAGCTCTCCTTCATAATAATCCAAAAAGAGTATCTCAAATCCTCTCAGTTCTGTTAAATTATAAGCATCTAAAAGCAATGCTCCTCTGCCTTCTAAAATAGCAGGTGCCTCAGAATAGTCTACGGTGTTCCATGGATTTTCCCAATGGCCATAAGCATCACTGAACGTAAATGCTTCTGGAATTTGAGCATGCGAGCTAGTATAGCTTGCACAAAGAATTGTCATGATGGTCGCTACAAAAAATAATGTTTTTTTCATTTTGAATAATTTAATTTATTAATGCCTACTCTATACGCTTTTCGGCTAACGCATTAGTTATCGTATTCTGTGTTTATTGTTGCAAATAATAGATGATGCGAATGTGTTTATTAAGTCAATATTTTACTGTGTAAATAATGATTATTATAGAAGCAATAATATGAAATAGAACAAAAGTATGTTAATTTTATATTTTAATATCATTACTGCAATAGTTAGAAAAATCAAGTAATAAAAATAAAGACACCTATAGTACTTAAGACAATTGCAATAGGGTGCTGAACAAGTCTTGTTCAAATCTAAATTCAATTTTATCTACATTCTGTAAAATTTCAGCATTGATTAAGTCGGTCGACACAAATTAATTGCAGGGCTTAAAAAATTGAAAAACAGATAGTAAGATACTTTAGGATTTAATTTGATGCTTATTTCCTCATTTTTTGTAATAATGGATGGTGAGAATGGAATCGGAGTCGTTTTTGTTTCTTTTGAATGCGGGTGATCATGTTTGTTGTTTTATAAGTTAGCATATTTAAATAGTCAATTCGAATTTATGGAAATTATTTAACTATCCAAAAAATAATCACAAAAAAATTATTGTTATTTTCATAAATACACTGGAAATTGATGAGTTATTATTGGCTCAAGCAATTATGTAGATTATATTTCAGGATAAATGTTTTCTTCAAAAAGAAGTTTTAAGCCTGAATGAAACTATTCAAGAAATTATAAGAACTGCTTTATCGGTTGACGAAGATTTTGTGCTTGTTGATTTTACCACAAAAATGATTCAATCGATGAATTCCAGAGATTGGAATCGATTAAAAGCCAAGAAGAACTTCATGTTAATCAGATGGTGTATTCGAAGCAGATTAAAAAAGATTACGGCAAGTTATGCAATTGCATTAGTCAGAGCCTTGGTAAACTCGTAAGAAATTGATTTTAACTATTAGTCGGAATTTTGCTTGCTCTTAATTTTAAGTTTTTTCAAGCCTTTAATAATAATATTTCCAGTTCCATTAGGTTTGCAAGGATACTGAAATTCACTTCTGCTTATTTTTTCATCCCAAATGGTTTCATAGAATTTATCCAAGTATTTAAGTGTTCTTTTTTGGTAGGTTTTGTCAATTAATGAATTGTTCTCGTAAATGGCGTAAATGTCTTCTTTTAAAACATTAAAGGTTTTGAAAGTCGACTCAAAATCACCCATGTCTTCAATGCAATAGCCTCTGTATCTTCTGTCTCTAACCGATTTTAACAGGAGAGCCTCTGCAGGTAATGCATAAGGAGTGTTTACAATGCCCGACATGTCGAAATCGTAAGGGACAGCATAAAGTGATGAATCCTCGTTATCATTAATAATTTTAATATTATGGAGATACTGTATGGACCAATCGGTGTTTCCGATCAAGTATTGAAAAACCGACATCTTAAGGAATTCGTCCTTTTCAATTAATTCAGGATTTAGTTCCAATTGTTTGCGTATGGATGAATTGTTTCGGGTAGCCAATTTATTCTGATCCTCAAGTATAATCCCGTACTTGGCAGTTATAACCTTATTTCTGCTTGTGTCCTCAAAAGTTACTTTTACCAGTCTCACGCAAAAACTCTTGGGTGTGATCAATTGATAAATTTTATAGGCCAAATACTCACGTAAAACATATTTCTCATGAATGCAGCTTGTAACTAGTTTTAACTTGTTTTGTCCTATAAAAATCGTCTTAGCCAAATTCGGTAATTTGTCAAAATTTAGGAGTAAAGGAGGAGTGTAACAATTCTCTCGCTTTTTTCGAAAATGTCCCCGTGTTTTTAACCGAACAGGTAAGGAATACCGCTCATCCTGTAACTCATATGATAGTATAAAGGAATGATATTTTGGTTTATCCCTTCGATCCTTAAATAGTTTTCTTACATCTCCTTTCAATACTATTTCGAAAACCTCTTCGCTCTCGAAAAGTGGCGAAGATGCATAAGCAATCGAATCAATGCGTTGTGCACATACGGGCAATGCAAAGACTACTGATAGTAGTATGATGAGGGTAAAACGCATATCATTCTCTAAGCATGTATTCGTCGATTAATTCTAAAGTATCCGGATTTTTAACTCTTACTTCTATTTTTTCACCATTAATATCGATAAGAACAAGGGCGTTTTGTGTTGAGAAGTTTCGAACATGATCCGACCATGGAGTTTTTTCCTGTGCATAATATGGAGCTCCGGCAGCACCATTATTGATTTGGTAGAAAGTTCGAGACAATTTAAGCTTCTTAAATTCATAATCTGTAGGATACCTTTCCATTTTGTTGGTAATGGTAAGCAGGTTGTAATTGTGTTCGTCTCCGCTTAAAATGGCAACTGTTTTTTTGCTCTTGTTTACAATCAGGTCTAAAAGCTGGTCTCTACGTTGAATGATTCCTTTTTCGTATGCATTCCCACTTACAAAAGCCCTGTAATCATTATTGCCATTGTACCACATGTCATCTTTAACATGACCACCATTAGGGAAAAACGGAGTGTGAATGGTGATAAAAACATGGTCGATATCTTTATTCTTCTCTAACTTTTTTAAAGTCTGTTGTAGCCATTTTAGTTGATTATCCATGATAAAAGCATGAGTATTTCCGCTAGTTGTGGTGAGTCCGTGAGGAGCATAAAAGTAGTTTGAATTTAATGCAACAATTGCAACATTATCGTAGGCATACCAATAAACATTTTCTTTGTAGGAAGGAAAATCAATTGATTCAGGATTAGGGTCGTATTTAGAATTATCTTCGCTAACCAGACCATTTTCGGGCAAAACAAAATTATCCTGAAAAAGCGATTCACTCGAATCATCTGTAAAGGGAAAGTGATCGATTAAATAAACATTACCGGTTTGGGTATCCTTAAAAACATAGTTGTAGGTTTCGTGATTACCAAAACCAGGAACAAAAGGAATGTAATGCCACCACGGCTCAACGGCATGTTTCCAATTTGCATATTGAAGGTTCATTCGCTCATGGCTAGTGTCGTAACCGTCAATTAAGTCGCCGGTAAATTGCATGAATTTAATTTTTTCGGCACTAGCCAAAGCAGCAATTTTCTTCATGATATATGCATTGGCTCCAAAAATGCTACGTTCGCCACCACCTTTGCCGGCACGAGAATCACTTGCATAGGCAAAGCTAAAAGCAGTTCTGCTTCCTGCCTGCGGAGCTGTTTCAAAACTGAAGTCAAAATCAAAATCACCTACAGATACAGTGTATTTGTATTTTGTTGCAGCTTGTAAATCATCAATTTTAATTTCATGATGTTTGCCTGGCTTTTTGTTTTTGTAGGTTTTTCCATCAATAATGATTTTTCCTTCAATCTCGTTAGATGTAGTAAAAGAAATTATGGCTCCCTTAGGCGATAATTGATTAATAAACGGCCCTTCGACAATAGTAGGTTCAACTTTAAACATACCATCTGTATAAGAGAAAGCAACTCTTCCATCGTAAAGCATATTGCCTTTATCTGTTACAATTCGATAAGCAATAACACCTTGCCCGGTTTTTTCCCAATGAATCATATCGTACTTGCCCGATAAAGATTTTTTTACAGGGATGTTGCTAATTCCATTGTATATAGGCGAGCTCTCTTTAAAAAATACAGGTTGCGGATGCTTGCCATCCTTGTAATTGATAAAGCCAAAGTATAATGTTCCGCTCAGTTCGGGAAATTTAAAGTTGAAGCTTATTCCTTCTGTGGTTCCTGTAGCAGCCGAATATAAATCTTCAAATCGAAATAAATCGTTAGCTTTTTCTGCATAAATTTTTCTATCATCTATTTGCAGAAAAACGCCATTTTCATCAGAACCAATATTGCTGTAAACTGCGGGTACTTTCTGTGCTAGGGCAAAGGAGAATGTTACCAATAGCAGGGCAATTGTATTTAGAAACTTCATATTGTATATCTATTTAAAATGATTCAAATAAACGTGAGTTCGACGTAAAATTCTATCCACAGGAAGTTATATTTGGGATAGATTTACATTAAAAATTTGGAAAGAATAGCGAGCTATTTTGAGAAATTTTTAATGTGAAGATGTCGTAAAGAGAACTTTCCATTATGTGTTTGCCTGCTTTAGGCATAAATTTCCTCAAATCTTTTTGAAATATCCCGATATTCCTTCGAAAATTTGAGAAAATTTCTACTCAAAATCAGATCAAACTGTGAACGAATTTGACCTCGAACTCACGTTAATAAATATACAACATGAAATAAAGCATTAAAAATTTTTGTTTTTGGTGAACTGATTAAATGATATTATTTCTTTTCGAGCTTCTAAATCATGTTGAGCAAACGATATCTGTTTTGTTTGGCACCCACAAATTAAGGATGTGGGTATAATTATTTTCCATTTGTCAGCTGGAAGTCACAAGATCAAAATAATCATTACTATGTATGTTTAATAATGTTCGCTTCATTATAAAACTGGCATAACAGTTCACTTCGGCCATTCAACACTTCGTATTTTCAAGAGTTTCTAAAAAAAAGCGAACCCCAAACAATCTTGGGATTCGCTACGGCAAATATATCAATATTATACTACATTCTATTTTTCATTCGTAGTTTCTTCAACTACATCTTCGGTTTCTTCGGTTTGTGTTGTCGATTTGCTCGAAGCATACAGCACATAGTCGTTGTAAAAAGCTTCGTTTTCGTGTTCCCAGATTCTTTTTCCAACTTCGCAAAGCTCAACAATTAATTCGTAAAGCTCATTACCAATTGCAAGGCGCTCAACACTTTTCTGTTCACGAACCGATATTGCTTCGGCTTGGGCATCAATGGCATCATCCAAAGCCATGGTTGCATCAATGGTTTGTGTAATTAATTCGGTTGTTACATTGCGAGTGTTCAACTGATCTGTAAAGAAATCGGCAGTCTGGCAAACGTGCTTCGCGTAGGCCACCAATTCGCTATCAGTTTTTCTGTCTACTCCACTAAAACGGAAGGTTGCATATTCTTTGCTACCACTTCCTAAAGCCAATTTCGACTTAAAAGCAATTTCGCCCAACAATCCAACCAAAGTACTGCGACATTCGTCCTTTGCATTGGTTTTTAAAGTTTTTTGACCTTCCCAATACATGTCGGGCAAAATGTCTTTAAACTGTTTTGTTTTTTCCTCCACTTTAGTAGGGATGGTTTCGTCATATCCGAACTTTACAAATTCGTTAACATCACGATTAACTACTGCTTTTACTCTATCTCCGCGTTGTCCTAACTCAGAGTAGGGCATTTTGAATCCTTTTACTTGTTTCATTTTTTTGAAATTAGGGTGATTGATATATTTTACCGTACTTTTTAATATGTTCTTAAAAATAGAGGGGCAAAGTAGTAATTATTCTGCAAGAATCAACCTAAGATATGTTAAAAAGATAGAGGGTGGATCATTAAGCGTTGATTAGCAGAAGTTTCGACTTGATTTTGGCAGGTAATTTTAAGGATATTACCCCGTAAATTGGGGATAAATTGCCCTTTTTCTCTAGTCCAATAAGGTAAAAATATCGGCTAGGATGTCATTTTTCTTTTTCGACTCGTTAGCGTTAACGTTCGACCTGTTAATGTTTGGGTATTTGTTAATAAGTGCAGCGTTCTACCTGTCATCTGTATCGTTCTACCTGCCATCTGCATCGTTCGTGTTAATAAATGCACCGTTCGTGTTAATAAGTGCACCGTTCGACCCGCCATCTGCATCGTTCGACCTGCCATCTGCACAGTATTTGTTAATAACCGCACGGTATTTGTTAATAACCGCAATGCACTTGGCAGCTAGTACAGAACTTCTGCCATGAGCAAGCTTGCATTTGCCTGCTCATATGATTCCAAAGACAGCTAGAAGCTTGCAGATGAGAGGAAGTAGTTTGTCAACAACAGGAATGAGGGCAACAAAATTAGAAAATAGGCTGCAGATGGGTGGTGGGAGCTTGTTTTTATTGCTTACACCATAGGGACATGGCATTCCATGTCTTTAATGAATAGGGAAAAGAAAAATTCCAACTTTGGGGAGTTGGGTGTGAAAAAAGTTTTTTTAGAATAAGATCAAATATCTATAGATTGGATTTCAATACTCGATACTTTTCTACAAAAAACATCGATACAGTCGAATTTATTTTGATCAAAAATTACAAGGCTCTTTCCAACTGCGTATAGCGTACTTTCCAATAAAATTCCATCAGCTCCAATGATGAATCTAATATATTCACAAATGAATTTATAAAAGAATAATCATTATTACGAAGTAGATTCTTAAATGAAGTGCTTTAAAAGATTGTTGAAGAGCTTCTAGGCCGATTAAGTTCTTTTCATGCTGATTTTTTTCTTTCATTTAAGCTTGCGATTTATCTACAATCCCCTCATCCACTCCTCACGCAACTTTGCATTGGCAGGATCATCCAAAACCACATTAATTCTGTTGAGCATTTCCTGCTTGTCGCGGGGGAAATTACCTCGCAACACCAAATAGTTGGAGGCATGGTCGCTCCGGAAGATGGTTGATTCCAGTTCCAACTTCTCGATGAATACTTTCATTTCGGCAATCAGCTCTAGGGTGTTTAGTGGAATAAATTCTCCATCAAACTTTTTGGCAAAATGATCTTCGCCATACGGATAGCTCAAAACCAATGTGGATAGAAACTCAGGTTGAATTTCGTTAACTACTTTGGCCGAATTTATAGCGTGCTGATGCGAGTAGTTTTTACCACCCAGTCCGTTTAGAATCATTACCGAAAGTTTGATTCCTGCTGCTCGAGCTCTTTTAAGAGCTTTGGCCGTACTTTCGTAATTTTCCGATTTGTTAATTCTGCCCAACAATTCATCATCGCCCGATTCTATTCCAACATACAGAAGTTTTAATCCTTTGGCGGCCAATTGCTGAAGCTCTGTATCTGTTTTTGCTTCAATATCTTTTGGTAAAGCATAGGACGAAACACGATTTAGGCGAGGAAATTTTTCATTCAATTGATCCAAAATCCGCGAAAGCTTGTCGAAAGAAAGTACCATTGCATTTCCATCGGCTAAGAATACCTTGCGATACTGATTTGCATATGGCTGCATGGAATCGATATCTGCTAAAATATTTTCCTCTTTTCGAGCACGAAATTGTTTGCTGCTGTACATTTCGCAAAAAGCACATTTGTTCCAGGCACATCCTAATGTTACCTGTAATATAAATGAGTATGCCTCGCTTGGCGGACGGAATAGTGGTTCGTTGTATTGGATCATGGGGTAAAAATAATCAAGTTCAAAGTAATAGGTGTAAAGTTTAAAGTGAAATCTAATTCAGGTAATTTAATTGTGTGCTAACAGCCAACAGCAATTATTTTCTATCTTGCAAAAAAATCAAAATGCAATGAGTAAAAAGCTGTGAGGATTACAGTGTATGGAAAAGTACAAGGTGTTGGGTTTAGGTATCATACCCGAAAGGCAGCGCAGTGTTTTGGTATTAATGGCTTTGTTAAAAACCAAGTAAGTGGAGCGGTGTATGCTGAAGCGGAAGGTGATCAAATGGCTGTTGATTTGTTTTGTGAATGGTGTAAAAAAGGACCTGATTGGGCAAGAGTTGATCGAATAAGTATTTGCGAAGCTGGCGTGAAGGAATATTCAGCTTTCGAGATCAGGTAAAATGAAAAAAGCTTCCTCAAAATAGGAAGCTTTAAGTTGACCCATAAGGACTCGAACCTTAAACGTCTGGACCAAAACCAGATGTGTTACCATTACACCATGGGTCAATACCATACAGTCATTTTTTGACTAAGACGCTGCAAATATAGTGGAAATATTTATACGTCAAAGTGGAAAATTACAAAAATATTGCGCAGTATTTTGCGTTAGGAAGTTTGAGAAGTTGAATGCTTCTCATTGTCAATTTAAAAAGGTTTGGAAATGGAAGAAAAAAAAGTTGAATCTTTAACTGGAAAATGGATTTACGAAGAGGATTATGGCTATGGAGTAGCACAGGGGGAATTGATTTTGGTGCAGGAAGGGAAGAAATTATCTGGTAAAATTATTTTTTCGGAGAATGTTGACTCCGCTGAGCCTTTTATGATTCAGGAAAAAATAGAGGGAGAGATTAATCAGAATCGAATCAAAATAAGAGCAACGGAATATGATGTCATCCATGCTGATTTCGACATCAGCTATGAATTGGATTCCTGGGAAGGAATGATGATTAACGAAACCACTATCGAAGGAGAAAGTTTGGATGATCAAGGAATAGCCGGGAGTTTTAGGTTTACAAAGATGGTTTAAGGCTTAAACTGTCTATTGTTCGAAAAGTCTTGAAGAGTAGAAAAGTGGTACTGTTTGATAATCTTAGATATCTGCCAGAGAAGTAAAAAAATCAATAGCTCTGAATTTAACTCAGAGTTCATAAGACATAAATCCAGATACAAAAAAAGCTTCGATATTAATTTCGAAGCTTTTTAAGTTGACCCATAAGGACTCGAACCTTAAACGTCTGGACCAAAACCAGATGTGTTACCATTACACCATGGGTCAATCATAATGCGTCTTTTCGTAAAGACTTTGCAAATGTAGTAATTTTTTTTTGTGTGCAAACAAAATCATAAAAATATTCTGCCGGAATTCAATGGAAACACTGAAATTTGACTATTTTCGTTCAGATTATTTAAACCGTTTCTTCAGCTAAGAATCAATACAAAAATAAAAATACACACAAGATGAGATCTAATTACAAATTGGTTAATAATGTGTTAGGCTGGATAGCTTTTTTTATAGCAGCTATTACCTATTTATTAACTGTTGAACCAACAACCAGTTTATGGGATTGTGGAGAGTTTATTACTTCGGCCTATGGTTTGGAGGTTGGTCATCCACCAGGAGCACCTCTGTTCATGATTATTGCTCGATTTTTTGCCCTTTTTGCACCAAGTCCTTCCGAGGCTGCATTAATGGTTAATGTAATGTCGGCTTTGGCATCGGCATTTACAATTCTGTTCTTGTTCTGGACCATCACTCATCTTGCAAAAAAATTGGTTGACAATGTTGAAGAACTGTCAAAAGGCAATCTGTTTGCAATTATGGGAACCGGTATGGTGGGAGCATTGGCTTATACTTTTTCCGATACTTTTTGGTTCTCGGCGGTCGAAGGCGAGGTGTATGCATTATCATCATTGTTTACAGCAATTGTTTTTTGGGCAATCCTGAAATGGGAAGATGTAGCTCATGAGAAAAACGCTAATCGTTGGATAATACTAATTGCATATTTAATGGGATTGTCGATTGGTGTTCACTTGCTGAATTTACTTGCGATTCCTGCAATTGTTTTTGTGTATTACTTCAAAAAATATGAGCCTAGCCGTAATGGGATTATTACAGCTATCGCAATTGCAGTAGCTATACTTGGCGTTATCATGTATGGTATAATTCCAGGGGTTGTAAAAGTAGCATCTTGGTTCGAACTTGTTTTTGTAAATGGTTTTGGATTGCCATATAAATCGGGGGTACTGGTGTATTCTGCCTTACTTATTTCTTTTGTGATTTGGGCAATTAATTACACTGTTAAGAAGAATTATGTGGTATTAAATACCATTGTAACAGCCTTTATGGTGATTGTGATTGGTTATTCTTCATTTGCAATGATTGTGATTCGTTCTACGGCAAATCCACCCATGGATGAGAATAATCCGGATAACGTGTTCGCATTGCTTTCTTATTTGAACCGTGAACAGTATGGCGACAGACCTTTAATTTATGGAGAGTATTATAATGCTCCAGCAGTTGACTTAATAGAAACAAAGCCAAATTACATTCAAAAAAACAACAAATATGTAATTGCATCGCGCAAGCAAAAATACGAGTTCGATTCACGTTTTGAGACTTTATTCCCCCGTATGTATAGCTCTCGCGATAACCATGTTCGTGAATATGAAACTTGGGGAGGAGTAAAGAAAAATAATCCAATAGCATTAGGAAACGGAGAAGTAGCTTACAAGCCAAGTTTCGGATCTAACCTACAGTTTTTCTTTAAATACCAGGTTGGATGGATGTATTGGAGATATTTTATGTGGAACTTTGTGGGGCGCCAGAATGATATTCAAGGACATGGAGGAATTCTTCATGGCAATTGGGTTTCTGGTATTCCTGCTATCGATAGGAATAAAGTAGGAAACGAAGATAAACTATATCCCGAATTAAAAAATAAGAAATCGCGCAATACCTACTTTTTCTTGCCATTTATATTGGGCTTAATAGGACTGATTTATCAGTTTAGGGCAGGGAAGAAAGGAAAGCAGGATTTCATAATAGTAATGTTGTTGTTCTTCTTTACAGGATTGGCTATTGTGGTTTATTTGAATCAGTATCCGTATCAGCCACGTGAGCGTGATTATGCCTATGCAGGTTCGTTTTACGCTTTTGCAATATGGATTGGTTTTGGCGTAATGGGATTGTATCAAGCTTTAAAGAAGAGAATGCCTGAGGTGCTTAGTGCCGTATTAATTACAGCATTTTGTTTGCTTGCAGTTCCAGGATTAATGGCACAGCAAAACTGGGATGATCATGATCGTTCAGGTCGTTATGCAACCTTGGCTTATGCTAAAAATTACCTGAACTCTTGTGCACCCAATGCCATTTTGTTCACTTATGGCGATAACGATACATTTCCGCTATGGTATGCTCAGGAGGTTGAAGGCATTCGAAGAGATATCAGAATTGTGAATTTAAGCCTTTTGGCGGGTGATTGGTATATTAATCAGATGCGAAACAAAGCTTATGATTCTGATCCGATTCCTATGAGTATTACAGCTGATAAAATTGAACCTGGAAAGCGTGATCAGGTGCCAATACTTGAACGTTTAAAAGGTGAAGAATCCTTACAACAAATGCTTCAGTTTGTTGCAAGCGACAATAAGGCTTCTAAAGTGGAAATGCAAACCGGAAGAATGCTTGATTACTTTCCGGGAAGGAATGTATACATCCCTGTTGATTCTGCCAAGGTAGTAAACAACGGAACGGTTCAACCTGAGGATGCTCATTTAATCAAGAATAAATTGGATTGGAAGATAACGAGAAACTATCTATATAAAAATGATATTATGGTATATGATATCATTGCTGAAAACAATTGGGAGCGTCCAATTTATTTCTCGGTTGGTATGGGGCTTAACAGCTTTCTTGGATTAGAGAATTATTTTCAGTTAGAAGGTGCTGCTTATCGTCTTGTGCCAATAGAATCTGAATCGAACGGAATGGAAATAGGAAGAATAAATAGTGATATTCTGTATAATAATTTCGTTAATAAATTTGAGTTTGGCCGCATCAAGGAACCTGATGTTTATGTGGATCAATTTCATATTTTAACGATTAATATCATGAGTTTTCGTTCTAACTACAGCCGTTTGGCAAGTCAACTAAACGATGAAGGCAAAAAAGAAAAAGCCGTTAAAGTATTGGATAAATGCATGGAAGAATTACCAACAAGCAAGATTCCTTACGATAACAGTTTAATTGGATTTATACAGGAATACTACAGAGCTGGTGCAATTGAAAAGGGGAATGCTTTATTCGAGGAAATGGCACAACAGTCTTACGATAAACTGGATTATTATTTCTCGTTACAGCCAGTTTTAGCCAAAAGCTTTAGAAACGAACAGGAGAGAGAAATAAGAGTGGTTCAAATGTTGTTAGGTCTGGCTGAAATGGGAAAACAAACCGAATTAAAAGAAAAAGCACAACAAAAGTTCGAACTTCTATTTAAATCTTACACCGAATAAAAAGAAAAAATAATATTTGGAATGACTGTCATTATAATGGCAGTCATTTTTATTGAATAAAATGTAAAACCGATAGGGCAACGCCGATTCAGAACCGCAGATTGATAATTTATCGGTCAATTTTTTTTCGTATCCGCATTCATCAACATGCGTTCAAGAGCAGCTTAATAAGACGAACAGTTTGATGCTCTCGCTTAGGTGTATGCTTAATTCAAATATCTTTCTGTTGTGCTCGTTCCACTTGCCAACATTAGCCTCCGGCCTACCAATTGTTGTACGAGACCTGTCATCTGCCTCTTCTGCCAGCCATTGTTTCCCTACTTCCTGATGAAATAGCGCATATTAACAAATACGGTGCAGATATCAACAAATACCTTTCCCCTGACAGGTAGAATGACGCAGATGGCAATTAGACTGGTGCACTTATCAACAAATAGCGAAACAATGCCAGCTTGAATAGTGCAGATGGCAGGACATACAGGAAAACACAGCAAGAAAAGAGACGGTAATACCAGTTTGATATTCTATAATTGATAGATTTTCAGCAGCAATGAATGTAGTATTTTGTCAATCTATCCTTTATTTTAAGCTTTTCTCACATCATACAAATCCATACTTTTGTGGAAAATAGTATCTTCGAAACTATGTATCACACTTATTTTATCTGATATGAGTAAATATCAAAAAATTAATGTACTTGTTGGTTGGTTGTCTTTTGCTATAGCAGCCATAGTTTATTTTTTAAGCCTGGAGCCTACCGTAAGCTTTTGGGATTGTGGGGAGTTTATTACTGCATCATACAAATTGGAAATTGGACATCCTCCGGGAGCTCCTTTTTTTATGGTATTAGCAAGGTTTTTTGCACTTTTTGCCGGAGGAACAGAGAATGTGGCACACATGATCAATGCACTTTCGGGGATGCTTAGTGCTTTTACCATTCTCTTTTTATTTTGGACCATTACGCATTTGGCTCAAAAGCTTATTTCCAATAGTCAAGAGCCAAGCGAGATGCAAATTTGGAAAGCTATTGCTGCCGGATTTATTGGAGCAATGGCTTATACTTTTTCGGATACTTTTTGGTTTTCGGCAGTGGAAGGAGAGGTGTATGCAACATCCTCATTATTTACGGCAGTTGTATTCTGGTGTATCTTGAAATGGGAAAACGAATCAGGAAAAGCTTATGCCAATCGTTGGATCATCCTGATTGCATATCTTATGGGTTTATCGATAGGAGTTCACCTGCTTAACCTCTTAGCAATACCCGCAATTGTAATGGTGTATTATTTTAAGAACTATACTCCTACAAGAAATGGAATTATAAAAGCTCTTGGCTTGTCGGTATTATTACTTGGAGGAGCCATGTATGTAATTATTCCCGGAGTTGTAAAACTGGCTTTTCTATTCGATTTGTTCTTTGTAAATGTAATAGGCTTGCCATTTAATTCGGGTTTAATCATATTCATTTTAGTAGTGATTGCCACCATTGTTTGGGGAATTCGTTATACCATTAATAAGCAAAAGATTCTTGCTAATACTGTATTAATGGCATTTACTGTAGTTTTAATAGGATATTCGTCTTATGCTTTAATCATGATTCGATCTAATGCAAATCCTAGTTTAGATCAGAACAATCCAGAAGATTTGCATACCCTCTTATCCTATTTAAATCGTGAGCAGTATGGCGATACCCCATTAATTTACGGACAGTATTTTAATGCACCTTTAGATCAGAATGAAAGATATGTGAAGGATAAGAATGTATACATCAAAAAGGATGGAAAGTATGTGATTTCTTACGAGAAAAAGAAAGCCAATTTTAAAGACTCTCATAAATCTATTTTTCCAAGAATGCATACCAAAGGCATGAGCGGCAAAAATCCTGTTGAATACGCAAAGTGGACAGGAGTTGATCCCAATCAGAAAGAGAAACCAAGCTTTTTACAAAACCTGAAATTCTTTTTTTCATACCAGGTAAACTATATGTATGTGCGTTACTTCATGTGGAATTTTGTAGGACGACAATCTGATAAACAATCCTATGGTGGGGTAGTTGAAGGCAATTGGATATCTGGAATTCCATTTATCGATAATATGCGCCTGGGCGATCAGGCCTTACGCCCCGATCACATGAAAAATAACAGGGGAAATAATAAGTACTATTTCTTGCCATTTTTGCTTGGAATTGCAGGCTTGTTATATCAATACAGAAAAAACAAGACAGGGCAGAAAGATTTTTGGGTAATCATGTTATTGTTTGTCTTTACAGGATTGGCGATTGTTCTTTACCTGAATCAACCTCCTTTGCAGCCACGTGAAAGAGATTATGCTTACGCAGGATCGTTTTATGCATTTGCCATTTGGATTGGTTTAGGATTTTTAGCGGTCTTGGAAGCTTGCAAAAGAGTTTTAAAATCAGAGAAAATTGCGGTTCCATTGGTATTTGTGCTTTGTTGTGCTGCTGTTCCTGTACTAATGGCTCAACAAAACTGGGATGATCATGACAGATCAGGAAGATATCTTGCAAGAGATATGGCTTATAATTATCTAAATTCCTGCGAACCCAATGCCATTCTGTTTACCATGGGCGACAACGATACTTTCCCACTTTGGTATTTACAGGAAGTTGAAGGAGTAAGAACTGACGTTCGCGTTTGCAATTTGAGTTATTTATCCACCGATTGGTATATCGACCAAATGAAACAGCAGAATTACGATTCGGCTCCATTGCCAATATCCATGCCGAAAGAAAAATACTTGGAAGGTAAGAGAGATGTTGTTTATCTGGTGGATGATCCAAGATTAAAAGCTTATGTAGAAAAAAACAATGGCTTGGATATTAAAGAAGCATTGGATTACGTTTTAAGTGACAAGAAGAGCACCAAAACTATATATGGTTACGATGAGAGAATTGATCATTTTCCTGCAAGTAAATTCCGAATGGAAGTAGATAAAAAACAAATTTTGAAAACTGGTGCAGTAAGCGAGAAGGATGCAGACCTGATTGTGGATCAAATGCAATGGGAAGTAAAAGCAAACCACATTGAAAAATCGGGCTTAGCCTTGTACAATATGCTGGTTGAAAACAATTGGAAACGTCCAATGTATTTTGCCATTACAGTTCCTTCGAGTGGTTATTTTGGTTTGGAAAACTATTTTCAGCTAGAAGGATTTGCATATCGATTGGTACCAATTGAGACCATTAATGAAGATGGTCAGGTGGGAAGAGTGAATGTATCGAAAATGTATACCAATTTGCTGGAAAAATTCAAGTGGGGAAATATTGAAGATCCTAATGTTTATCTGGATGAAACTTGTTCAAGAATGACAATGAGTATGCGTAATAATTACCTTCGCCTGGCAGAATCCTTTATGGATAAGGGCAAGAGAGATTCAGCAGTTATGACTTTGGATAAATGTATGGAAATCGTTCCTAACAAAAGAGTTCCTTTAGATTACTGGGGAGTTTTGATTGCGAAAGCATATTATCGTGCAGCTGAATATGAAAAGGCGAATCAGATAATTGAAGAAGTTACGAAACGTTTGGTAAAAGAGTTAAATTACTATGCGAATTTAAAACCTGTTTCTACCTCTGAATTTCCGCGTTGGCAAAAAAGAAACCTGTATTTAATGCAAGAGCTGTATCAAATTACAGATCATTACGAACAAACAGATTTGAACGAGAAAATAGAATTTGAATTTAAACGATTGTTAGGCGATTATAAGAAAGGATGATGAGGCTAAGATGGTTGAGAGCTCCGGGAATACTTAAGAGGTTATTTCCGGACTTTGTATGGAGGTATAATGCAGATGAGAAAAGGGTTTATCTGACTTTTGATGATGGACCCATTCCGGAATCAACCCCGTGGACTTTGGATTTACTAAAAAAAAAGAGAGTAAAGGCAACCTTCTTTTGCGTGGGCGATAATGTGCGTAAATACCCCGAACTATTCCGTAGCATTATAGAAGATGGTCATGCAGTTGGGAATCATACCCACAATCATTTAAAAGCTTGGCACAACAATACTCCAAAGTATGTGGAAAATGTAATTATGGCTTCGGAATACATCGATTCAAAGCTCTTTCGTCCTCCTTATGGCTTAATTAAATCCTCACAGCTTAAGTGCCTATCTGCGGATTATAAGGTGATTATGTGGGATGTGTTAAGTGGAGATTACAGACAGGACATTAGCCCGGAAAGATGCTACCGGGATGTGATGAAAAAGGTACGACCCGGTTCAATTTTGCTGTTTCATAATCACATAAAGTCGGAGAGGAACATGCGCTATACGCTTACTCGACTAATAGATGAATTAAAGGAACAGGGTTACGATTTTGGGATTTGTCATTAGAAAAATTCAAATTCATTGCATCTCAATCTGGATAACTGCAATTGAATCCTTAAATTTGCTGTCGATCAAACTTATAATAACCCGAGTTCGGTTACAAATATCAGCCACAGAAAGTCAGGTTTAGTCAAGACTTGCTTTAAAAAGTGTGAAATATTATCAGGATATTTTCAAAATTTTTTAAAGTAAAGAATGGAGGAAGGTGATTTTTTCAACACGTTTGACTGCTTTTGGCATAAATTTCCTCAAATCCCCACGAAATATCCCGATATTCCTTCGGGAATTTGAGAAAATTTTTAATCAGAATCAGTTCAAACTGTGTCAATATTTTTATGCCAACTTTGGTTAATACCATTTTATAACAAAATCATTATTACATAGTTTATATAGATGATGATTTTCAATTTAATTGACAGATGAAAGTACTTCTTTTGGGGTCTGGTGGCCGTGAGCATGCATTCGCATGGAAATTCAAACAAAGTAAAAAACTGGAAAAACTTTTTGTTGCACCTGGAAATGCCGGGACAGCAGAAATTGCAGAGAATGTAAATCTTAATCCAAATGATTTTGATGGCATAAAGAGATTTGTTTTGAAGAATAAAATCAATATGGTGGTTGTTGGTCCGGAAGATCCATTGGTAAATGGTATTCACGATTTCTTTTTAAGCGATGACGAGATCAAGGAAATTCCAGTTATTGGTCCTGAAAAATTAGGTGCCCGGTTAGAAGGGAGTAAAGACTTCGCCAAAGAGTTCATGTTCCGTCACAACATTCCAACCGCAGGCTATAAAAGTGTAAGCAATGAAAATCTGGAGGAAGGCTTAACATTTCTTGAAAGTATGAAAGCACCTTATGTTCTTAAGGCTGATGGTTTGGCTGCAGGGAAAGGAGTTTTAATTATTGAAGATCTTGAGGAAGCGAAAAATTCACTGAAAGAAATGTTAGGTGGAATGTTCGGTGATGCCGGAAATAGAGTTGTTATTGAAGAATTTTTGTCAGGTATTGAATTGTCTGTTTTTGTTTTAACCGATGGAAAATCATACCGCACTCTTGCCGAAGCAAAAGATTACAAAAGAATAGGTGAGGGCGATACTGGTTTGAATACGGGTGGTATGGGTGCGATTTCTCCTGTTCCATTTGCCAAAGGGGAGTTTATGCAAAAAGTGGAAGAACGTGTAATTGCTCCTACCATTAACGGATTGCAGAAAGACAAGATCCCTTACAAAGGATTTGTATTTATAGGTTTGATGAATGTTGCTGGTAACCCTTATGTAATTGAATACAACGTGAGAATGGGCGATCCTGAAACGGAAGTAATTATGCCTCGTGTGAAATCCGATCTTTTAGAATTAATGGAAGCCGTAGCGAAGAAGGAATTAGACAAGGCCGATTTCGAAATAGACGAAAGAACCGTTTCTACGGTGATGCTGGTATCAGGAGGCTACCCTGAAACCTACGAAAAAGGGAAAGTCATAAAGAACCTTGAAAAAGTGGAAGGAAGTATCGTGTTCCATGCAGGTACAAGCAATGCGAACGGCGAGTTTCTTACAAACGGAGGTAGAGTCATCTCGGTGAGTTCATACGGTAACAGCATGATGGAGGCTCTGACATCTTCATTTAAAAATGCAGAATTAATCGATTTTGAAGGTAAATATTACCGTCGAGATATCGGTTTCGATTTATAATCACAAAATCTTATACGGTTTCTGGAGAATTGAATTCCGGGAACCGTTATTAAAATTTTCGAAATGCTGCTTAAAACACTGAAAGGAAGGCATTATTTGCTATTGGTTATGGTTCCGGTTTTTCTTGTGCTGCTATGGATTAAGGCCTTCATTTCTCCTGTTTCCTTAACTTATGGACAGAATCAAATGCCGCTTTATCGTTTACTTGAAAGTGTTACAGGAGGCAGTGTTACTGCAATGAATATTATTGGTTGCATTCTGCTTATTTTGATGTCTTTACTGGTAGTTCGATTGAACGAGAAGTACAATTTTATAAGGCAAAGAACCGATTTACCAGCCTTTATATTTGCTTTAATTGCTACAGGTACGGTTTCCTTGTATGGTATGCATCCTTCGCTATTGGCAAGTTTTCTTCTCTTTTTTGCGATTGATGGTATTTTTGCGATTTATCATGGATCAAGAACTTTGGCCAAATCCTTTGAGGTAGGCTTGTTCGTAGGACTAGCTGCAATTTCTTACCTCTTTGCCTTTGTATTTATATTTTGGTTTTGGATTGCATTGGCTTTTCTAGGCTATTTTCGTATTCGAGAAATTCTGGCTGGACTGATAGGCTATTTAGTTCCAATTTTTATTGTAGTTAGTTTTTACTACCTAAAAGATGAGTTAGGTGTATTTATTGATACCATAAAGGGATTAGTAAATTATGAATTCAAAGCAGAATATTCATTTATCCAGATGATGTATTGGGGAATTATACTTGGATTTGTTCTCTTGTCATCGGCATTTATGGTTAAAGTAGTTGAGGAGAAAAAAATTAGTTCACGAAAGTATTTTATAATCCTGTTTGTGTTTTTTTTAACCGCAGTTACCAGCTTTTTTTTATTTTCTGGCGCTGGTACCGAGCTTTACTTTCTTGTATTAATACCAATCACGTTTATAATTAGTCACTATTTTGTACAGAGCAGATACTCGTGGGTCGGAGAATTGCTATTTGCAATATTTATAGGGGCTGGCATCCTTATTCATTTTTTGGGATAAAAGAAATGCCAACTCCAGGGAGTTGGCATCTCAATAACAAAGTGGTTGTGACTATTTCTCAATAATGTTTTCCGTATCAAAAGCAGTTGACACTACATTGTCTTCTTCATTATCGGTAATAGTGAAAATAATATCGTTATAATCTTTATCTCCATTAGGTAATTTTACGTCTTCAAAACAAAGAACAATGTCTTTACAGTTTTGTTCTATGAATAATATATGTTGCTGACTATCATTTTCATTTAACTCAACATTTGTATAATGCCTGTAAAAACCGTCGGTAGTAGTCCCGTTTTTCCAACCTTTAGCAATTAAACAGAAACCAATAACGGTATTTTCAGGGAAAGCTTTATCACCCAATTGAACTCGGTCTCCTGAAGTTAATCCTCCACCTTCACCTTTTTTCGAAACATTGGGGAAAAGCATGTGCAGCTCAACTTCATCTTCACCTGTTGGAGGGTTGCCAGCATCGTAAGTATAGTAAGCCAAAGAATTTCTCCATCCGGCTCCTTCATCAATAAAAGTCAAATAAACAGGAGATTCTTTCTTTAATTTTAGGGTCAGTTTATTTTCATCAGCAAATAAATCTGAGTGGGTATCACTATTGTCTATTCTCTCAGGGAACATAGCAATAATGTTATCTACCAATGTGGCACATGGTTTAGTTGTAATAATATCATCAGGAATACCTTCGTCAATCTCGATGTTTAATATTTTAAGACCGCCAGTACCTGCTGCAACAAAAATGCAATTCCCTTTCGATTCTACATAGTTCACGGAAACATCAAAGTCCATACTTCCCATTAACAAAACTTCATCATCAATGTCTGGAATAATAGCTCCAACATATAAACCGGCTCCACCATTACCAATAAGCAATAACTCATCGTTAAGAGCAACCGAATTGGTTACAAAATCTTCATCTAACTCACCTTGAGGAGTTGCAGGACGATCGATATGCTCTTTCAAATCACCATTCAATTCTCTAATATCCAGTCCCCCTTCATTTAAAGCAGCTAATAATAGATTGTCAGTAACATCAATCTCAGTTTTTGAATCCGAAGTTACAGGTCCGTTAAGATCTATAAATTCTGGTCCCGATAGATCTGTAATAGAGAATTTTTGCAACTGAGGCGCTGTTTCTGAACCTTCTAAAACATAGATGTGATCAGTATTAATAGCTACTGATCTTGCTTCATTAATATCCTTAGATCCTACTAAAGTGAAATCGTGGTTTAGCACTGTAAGTTTACCATTCGATCCGCTTGTTACATAGATATAATTGTCATCGACCTTAACATCAGTGGCAACATAGGAGTCAATATCGTAGGTGTTCGATACAAAAAGAATTTCTCCCGAAGGACTAATTTTTAATTCAATTAAAATTGCTGGTGATTGGTAAAGAAATCCAGGAGCATCCATATCATGAGCACCGGCTAAATATAATTTTCCATCGTAATAATCTACAGCACTAACGTCAACGTCGGAAAACATCGCTTGCGCTTTAAGAATAGGAGTGGATACGTCAGCAATATTAAACAATTCAACACCACCATTGTATTCCGAACCTTTTGTGTTGTAGGAAACAAAGGCCATGTCATCAACAATTTTAACGTGAGTAGCCTGCACAAACTCACCAGCTACTTTAGGTGCATCCACCTCTGCTTTAAGTTTAAAAGCGTAGTTTTTGGTAGGATCAATATCAAAATCTGTCTTTAAAGATTTGGTTTTACCCGTATTAATATCATTAACGATTACCAATTCGTTGCTATAATTAACACGAGAGCTTAAATCGGAAGTATTGTTCGTAATACTTACTGATTTGATTACATCACCTTTATCCTGTGGCTTATCAGACTCCTTAAAATCGTCATCAGAGCATGAAGTAATTACGGCAGTCAAAAAGACTAAAAAAAGTAAATATTTTTTCATAAGTATATAGTATTTAATTATCCTGCTAAATTTAATAATATGCAAGTTACATCCTTTAGTTGAATCTGGAATAGGATTATGCTAAAACTTTATAAAGTTTTGATTAAAAAAAGGTTTTTATCTATTAAAACCCCTAATCGCTTGTTTGATATGTTTTTATGACTTGTTGCTTTTAAAGTGCGTTCTAATCCATCTTGGCAATAGGTATACGCCAATAAATAGGTAAGGATAATATGATATTAAACGCCATATAAGTGCCATGCTTGCAGCAAGGCCTGTGCTTGGCAGAAAATCTCCCAGATATTGAGTGAAAACCCATTCCGAAAATCCACTTCCTCCCGGAGTAGGACTAACCAGCATCATAATCCACATGACCAATTGTCGAGCAAATATCATGATGTGATCGGCGAAAGTATAACTATCCAACATAAATGCAACCAGCATAGCATTTACAACCCAATATCTGGCTGTCCAAGACCAGAATGTTGCCATAAAGGCTTTTAGCCAAAATAAAAAAGGTTTTTGTCTAAGTTCTTTAGAGCTGTCGATAATATCGCTACCGGCTTTATTGGCTCCATGTTTCCATTTTCGTAAAACCGGCAATTTAAAAATCCATAGAAGTAACCATTTTAGTCCTCTGGGGTTCCAAAACAGTCCGTAGGTAAGAACCATAAGGTAGATAAGCTTTACTGTATATCCCCCAAGGGCAAAATACAATAATGAATCAAGCCAAATGGAGTGTTCGGGAGATGCAACCATAAACAACTGTTTTACATTTAATAGTAAAATCAGTAATGGGAACATGATTATAAAATAAAGTTCGTCGAGAAATGATGTTGACATGACAACTGCAGAACTTTTGCCAACTTTAAGCCCCTCTTTGTTAAGGTATAGAATGGCAACCGAAGTACCACCAATGGCCGAGGGTGTAATTGCGGACGTAAATTCCCAAAGCATGATAATGCGAAATACTTTTCCCCAAGAAAATTTTCTGTCAGTAAGGATTCTTAAGCGAGCCATATAACCGAGGTCGCGAATAAGCATCATAAGCAGAGCAATGCAGAGCC
Source organism: Marinifilum sp. (assembly GCF_965230805.1). Classification (NCBI taxonomy): domain Bacteria; kingdom Pseudomonadati; phylum Bacteroidota; class Bacteroidia; order Marinilabiliales; family Marinifilaceae; genus Marinifilum; species Marinifilum sp. Next base: position 2,473,270 of record NZ_OZ246019.1, read on the forward strand.
AAAATACCGAATACCATGTAAATTCGATTAAAGAAAATGTATTTACATCTACCTCTTTAACCAGCATGTAGATAACAACGGCTATTCCAATTAAAATTGGATAAATAATCCTACTTGGTTTAACTCCATCAAGCAGTTTCTTTGATGTGTTTGCTTTCTTTGTTGTCATGCTAGGTTATATGGAAAAATAAAATTACACAAATAAAAAACTTATATCACAATGAAGTGGTAAAGTATTTGTTAAAATTATCCAAATATAACCAGACTTAGATATTCCATCCTTTTTTCTATTTTTAGTAGTCTAATTTTATACAGCTTACTATGTCGACAAATACTTCAATTCAAAAATTTGGAACAGCTCCTGTATTCTTCACCGCAATTTCTACCATATTAGGCGCCATATTATTTTTAAGATTTGGATATGCAGTCGGTAGCTTGGGTTTTTGGGGTGTTATACTAATAATACTACTTGGCCATGCAGTTACAATTCCAACTGCTTTAGCAATATCAGAAATTGCTACCAATAAAAGAGTAGAAGGAGGCGGGGAATACTTTATCATATCCAGATCTTTTGGATTAAACATTGGTGCAACCATTGGTATGGCTTTGTTTATGTCGCAAGCCATTAGTGTTGCTTTTTATGTTATTGCTTTTACCGAAGCTTTTGAGCCAGTTTTTAATTGGGTGCAAGAAACATACGGATATCAGCTGCCCAGACAAGTAATTAGTATTCCGGCTATGCTTTTGCTTTCGGCTCTGATATTGAAAAAAGGTGCAAATCTGGGGGTAAAAGCGCTTTATTTTGTTGTTGCCATTCTATTTATTTCACTGGCTTTATTTTTTCTGGGATCTACAGAGTATTCAGCAATTAGCGATTTTAACTTATGGAATGCCGATTTTAAGAATGCCGATAGTTTTTTTATTGTATTTGCCATTATATTTCCGGCTTTTACAGGAATGACAGCCGGAGTTGGATTGTCGGGAGATTTAAAAAATCCATCGAGGGCGATCCCATTGGGAACAACTGCGGCAACATTAATAGGTATGATTATCTATTTCTTTATTGTATATAAATTAGCAGGATCGGCAAGCAGCGATGAACTGATAGGAAATCAGCTAATCATGTCTAAAATAGCCTTAGGAGGAAGCGTAATTATTCCCTTGGGTTTGGCAGCTTCTACAATTTCATCGGCAATTGGTTCGGTAATGGTGGCTCCAAGAACTTTGCAGGCTCTGTCTATCGATAAATCTTTTCCTTCGAAAGGCTTGAATTCTTGGTTGGCAAAAGGACGGAATAAAGATGGTGAACCTATTAATGCATCGCTAATTACATGCATTATCGCATTGGTTTTTGTAGCCCTTGGAGATGTAAATGCGGTTGCTGAAATTATTTCCATGTTTTTCATGCTTACCTATGGTGCACTTTGTTTAATTTCTTTTTTAAATCATTTTGGATCATCGCCAAGTTACCGACCTTCTTTTAAGTCTAAGTGGTTGTTGTCTCTTATCGGATTTTTAATTTCTATTTGGGTGATGTTTAAAATCAATACACTTTATGCTTTTAGCGCAGTTGTTTTTATGAGTTTGATTTATTTGTTTATTAACCGATATCACAAAAACAGAAATGGATTGGAATCGATTTTTTTAAATTCCCTATATCAGTTAAACCGAAACATGCAGGTATTTTTACAAAAAGCAGGAAAGAAAAAAACAAGGGAATGGAGGCCAAGCGCAATTTGTATTTCTAAAGATTCGTTTGAACGTGATACGGCATTTAAATTATTGAATTGGATTTCGTATAAATATGGATTTGGCACCTATTTACATAGAATCGAAGGTTATTACTCCAAAGCAACCTACCAACAATCGCAAAAGGAGTTAAACAAACTAATTAACAGTTTCGATAAGGTCGAAAATCATGTATATATCGATACTATTATTTCTCCCTCATATACCTCGGCAATAGCACAGGCCATTCAGTTGCCCGGGATAGCCGGTATGGAAAATAATATGGTAATCTTTGAGTTTGATAAGGAATTGCCGAATCGACTTGATTTGATTATCGAAAACTACTCTTTGGCACGTGCAGGAAATTTCGATTTCTGTATTCTGGGAAGTTCGCGACGAAAATTCAATTATAATAATAATATCCATGTCTGGATAAAATCATCAGATACCGATAATGCAAATTTGATGATACTTTTGAGTTTCATTATTGGAGGACATCCGGATTGGAACAAGGCAGATATTAAAATATTTAATATTTGTAAGGAAGATCAGGCGGGCGAAACAAGAAAACAGCTTAATGATTTGGTTGAGAGTGGAAGATTAGCTATTACAAATTCAAATATCGAAATCATACATGAGCAGCAAGATGTTGCTTCACGCGAAATTATAAATGAAAGATCGGCTGAGGCCGGATTAACGATTTTGGGATTTAGAGGAGAAAGCCTGAAGCATGAAAAATCAAGATTGTTTAAAGGCTATGATGGCTTGGGAAATATCTTATTTATTAATTCTAATAGCAGAAAGGATATTAACTGAAAAAAAAAGTCCGGGAACCACCCCGGACTTTACTCTAACCCATTTTAATCTATGAAAACCTAATCCTCTCGGAAAGGACAGTACAAATGTATGCATAAGTTATTTTCCCGCACAAGAAAAAGTGTTAAAGAAGGTTAAATCCTTAGTTAATTAATGTGTTTTCCTCGCATGAGCCAGAGTAAAATTATCGGTAAGTTCCGCAAAAATTATACATGCAAATATTTACCGGAAATCGCCAAGCCCCTGCTAAGCTTATACTTGTTCTTGTTCTGGTGGTAATCCTATTATTGGAATTACAATTGCGCCTGAGCGTCTTAAAATGAGTGGATACATATTTATGCTCGATCTCTACAATATCATTTCTCCACAATTTAACGAAGCTTTGTTCGTATCATTATCTTTTTAATTAATGCAAAGCCAAAGTGTTATATTTATCGATTTATACACTAACATTATCCATTTAATTATAAAACTTCCGAAAGAATTATTATTAAAATCAAATAAGGATCAATTCGTACCGCCCTAAAAGTTTTGAAAATATCATCTAAGTTCAACTCGGAAGGTGATTGTACCTACTCGGATGGGTAAATTGTTAACTTTTATGCCATTTGGGCTGACTCGGATGGGTCTGTACCCTACTCGTATGCCATTTTGGCTGACTCGGATGGGTCTGTACCCTACTCGGACGCTATTGTACCTGACTCGTATCGGTAAATACTGGGCTGAGGTCGAATTCTGATTAACTAAATGTAATGTTGATTGGAAAGTTTGCAGCTAAAAAGAGATGTTTAGAGCTTATAAAATAACTCCACAAAATAAAGAGGCTGCTCAATGTAGACCTATAATCATCTGTATTTTAAACAACAATAAGGATAGTTTACAGGTTTACACAGAAAAATCAAAAACATTACATACTTAGGAAAGAGTTTAATTTACATTATACCCTTACGGGTATATTAACGGTGAAAGGTGACATTTTTTGTACCCGATAGGGTATAATTTGATGGATTCTTTTAGTTTTTATATTCAATAAGGTATAAAAACTAAAAGATTAATTTATGTCGCTATCAGAATTTGTAAAACAGAAACGTAAATTATTAAACCTTACTCAACAGGATTTCGCAGACAAAGCTGGAGTAGGTTTAAGGTTTGTTCGTGACTAAGAGCAAGGCAAAGCAACTTTAAGAATGGATAAGGTAAATAACGTGAGTTCGACGTAAAATTCTATCCACAGAAAGTTATATTAGGGATAGATTTGCATTAAAAATTTGGAAAGAATAGCGGGCTATTTTGAGGAATTTTTAATGTGAAGATATCGTAAAGAGAACTTTCCATTATTTGTTTGCCTGCTTTCGGCATAAATTTCCTCAAATCTTCTTGAAATATCCCGATATTCCTTCGAAAATTTGATAAAATTTCTACTCAAAATCAGATCAAACTGTGAACGAATTTTACGTCGAACTCACGTTAAATAAGGTTTTAATTTTGTTTGGTAAAGAATTAGGACCTGTACCTATTAATAAATCTGAAATTCAATGAGAAAAGCAAATGTTGGACTTGGCTGATCAGGTAATAAAAAGTTTGATTGCACTTACTGGTGTTCAGCCAAAGTTATCACTAGAAATATCAGGTGTTAAGTAAAAGCACTCCAATAAAAGATTTACCATTGTCGGGTTGTGGGGTGGATACATATTAAACAGTTTCCATTTCTTCCTGAATTAGAGGATCTGACAATGAATCTTGCTAAAGTTTCGAAGATAAATAAAGTTCCACATTCTTTGATTCGATTAAAAAATGGCAAGTTGGCTTATATTACAAAACGTATAGATAGGGTAAAAGGGAAAAAACTCCATATGGAGGATATGTGCCAGCTCACGGAACGAATGACGGAATTTAAGTATAGGGGATCTTACGAGCTGATAGGAAAGGCAATTTTAAAGTATTCAAGTAATCCGGGTTTGGATTTGATCAATTTCTTTGAACAAGTTGTATTTTCTTTTTTAACGGGAAATACTGACATGCACTTAAAGAACTTTTCGTTAATAAATCAACCAGACATGGGGTATGTATTAACTCCAGCATATGATATGCTATCTGCAGCTTTGGTAATGGAAGAGGATGATGAAGATTTGGCTCTAACTCTTAATGCAAAGAAAAAGAAAATTAGGCGAAAAGATTTTGAAGCTAGTTTTAATCTATTTGAAATCCCACAAAAGGCACAAGACAAAATCTTTGCTAAGTTTCAGAAAACATTTCCATCCTGGTTCGATCTTATTGAAGTAAGTTTTCTTTCACAAGAAATGAAGGAGCAATATATCGCTTTGATTCACGAAAGAGCATATAGGTTAGGTATGCTAATTTCTTAAATCTGTGTAAACCAGATGCTATTTGAAAATCAGCTAGTTAATAACTCATGTAAACAGTGTAAACCCTAATGTTACCCAGTAATTAGTTGTGTTTCAGTTTGTAGCAAAGGAGGTTTGCAGGTTTAAACAGAAAATTGTAATACACACTATACTACACAAAAATGTTGTTCAATTCATAAAGGATGCTTTACTAAAATCTACATCTATGGTGAAAATGATTGCAACTTACCATGTACATATCTTTAGTTCTTAACCAAGGGAATATGAAAAATAGTATAATCAATGATGCTTTTGTTTCAGAACAAGCAGCTTTAATTGAGGCACACGAAATTGACTATTGGATATTTGGATATCATCATGTTAATGTGGAAGAATTTGAATTGTATAATACAAAGTTTCTCACCAATCAGTTGGGATATGTTTCGATTGGGGAGCATTATAGCTATAAAACGAGTGTTATAAATATTTAGAATTGATAGAAAAGGGAATAACTAAGTTTTAATTTAGGAAATTTCCAGTGACAACAAATAAACTTTTTTTAAATCGCTTCTGGCGAAGACCAGATCTTTAATTGATGAACAAACAAGTTAAGGTTACTTACTCAATTGCTAGCTACAATATTAAAAGCTTTGAATATATAATATACAGCTTAAAAGTTCATTTTTATTTGAAGACATGCTAAAGCTTCATTTATCTGTGATAATTAAACAATGAATGTTATTTTAGTGATAGAATCACTATTTTTGCAAAACATTAAGGCAAGAAGTTACTTACATATAGATCTATGGATTATAAGAATATCATTATAAAAATTAGACGAATTGTTCGTTCGATTAACCTTGAGTCTAAGAAAATTCAAAAAGACTATGGGGTAAGCATTCCACAAATTTTGTGTTTGGAATACTTAAAGGGTTCTCCTAATTATCAGGAAACACAAAAGTCTATTCGTGCTCACTTAAACTTAAATTCAAGCACAGTGACAGGAATTATTAGCCGACTTGAGAAAAAAGGATTTCTTGCTCGTTTGCCAAAGACTGGTGATAGAAGAACAACGGTAATTGCCTTAACTTCACTCGGAGATCAACTACTAAAAAATACACCTGATTTATTGCAGCAGCGGCTAGCTATAAAGCTGAAGAAAATTGCCGATTCAGATCTGGAAAAAATAGAAGAGACCTTGGAAATCCTGGTAAATATGCTTGAGATTGAAGAACTGGAAGCTTCTCCAGTACTTACCGCAGAAGATATCATCAAAGAAGAACTAAATTCTGAAGAAGAAAATATAGATTTGTAGAAAGCAGGTCATAGAATTCATACCAAAGCTGTCATAACATGATGGCTTTTTTTGTGCCTGTTTCTTGTAAATTATTAATGAATTGTTTTAGGATTCTCATTCTGGTTTGAAGAAGAATTGTTTGCTTTATCTGAAGCCTTTTTCTTTTTAGAATACTTCTTTTTTGCTCTGATCATTTTGCCACTTTTTCCAAAGTATGTCTTTATAGATTAACAACCCTAAGTAATAGCTCATTGCTTATGATTTTTACAAGATAAAAGTTCTATGCAAACAAAATATATACAAGAAATAAGATTTGCAAGTAATTTAAAGTAAAGTTGCATTATGAATGCAGGTCATATAAGTGTCGTATGTGTTGATGTGTTGCAATATATCATTAATGTAATCATCTTTTGCCTAAGCCAATTGAATTGTTATATTTGTTCTATAGAAACAAAAAACTTAAATGTATAAGTATGATTACTATTAAACTTATGACTTCCTTTCTTCGCCCCGATGCTTATGAAAAGAAAGAACTGCTTAATTTTCTCCATGAACATCTTGAAGAGTATGGCGATGACAAGGCGGATATTGAAAAAGCAATGCAATATGCATTAAAAGAAATGCCGTCGATGGGAGGATTTATTCTAGCTGCAAAATTGGACAATGAAATTGTTGGAGCTGTAGTGGTAAATAGAACTGGAATGGAAGGGTATATACCTGAAAACATACTTGTATACATTGCATCACACAAGAATCGCAGAGGAAAGGGAATTGGTAAAAAACTAATGGAAGAAACCATAAAAATTGCGAAAGGTTCAATTGCTTTACATGTTGAGCCGGATAATCCTGCAAAACATTTATATGAAAAAATGGGATTTGAGAATAAATACCTTGAAATGAGGTTCACAAAATAAAATGTAATGGCATTTGTAACTCTTAATACTTCCAAATTACAAGAAAACTACTGTTTTTTGGATAAATTATTTAAAGAAAATAGCATTCGATGGACCGTGGTTTCAAAATTGTTGTGTGGAAACAAATTGTTTTTGGAAAATTTAATTTCCTTAGGAATTAAGAGTCTATGTGATTCCAGGGTTTCTAATCTGAAAATGATTAAGAAACTAGATCCCAACATTGAGACGATTTACATAAAACCTCCCCCAAAATTATCTGTTAGTGAAATTATTAAATATGCAGATGTTAGTGTAAACACTGAATTAAAAACCATCGATTTACTTTCTCGTGAGGCTTTAAAGCAAGAAAAGAAGCATAAAATTATTATCATGATTGAAATGGGAGAGCTAAGAGAAGGAGTAATGCGTGAAGATTTTATCGACTTCTATAAGAAGGTTTTTGATTTGCCGAATATTGAAGTGGTAGGCATCGGAACAAATCTAACTTGCTTAAATGGTGTGCTTCCTAACGAAGATAAATTAATACAGCTTAGTTTGTACCGACAACTTATAGAGGCCAAGTTTGATAAAAAAATCCCTTTGGTTTCCGGGGGGTCATCAGTAACCATTCCGCTTTTGCTTCATGATATTTTACCTAGGGGTGTCAACCATTTCAGAGTTGGTGAATCATTGTTTCTGGGTACCGATGTATACAACGACACAGCTCTTGAAGGATTAAATACCGATGTGTTTAAATTATATGCTGAAATTATTGAGCTAATAGAGAAACCTATGGTGCCCGCAGGCGAACTGGGCACCAATGTCGAAGGTGAAAGTCATTCATTGGAGGTCGATCAAATGGGTGAGACTTCTTATCGGGCAATTATCGACTTGGGAATGTTGGATGTAGATAGTAAACACATCAACCCTAAGGATAACTCAATAGAACTTGTCGGGGCTAGCTCAGATATGTTGGTAGTGGATTTGGGAGATAATAAAAATAAGTATAAGGTAGGTGGTTTAATTGAATTTACTATGGATTATATGGGCGTTTTGCGCATTATGTCTTCCATGTATATTGAAAAAAGATTAGTTGAATAAACTTATCGTTATAAAAGAGTATTGTAAATGAGAAATAATAAAATATTAGAGGAGGAAATAATAGAATTTGTTCGTTTAAATCAACCTGTAGGTTTGGGCCATATTTTAGCAGGTTTAAATTTGTCACATTATTCCGGTGCAAAAATTGTTCTTGGCCTAATTCAAAAGGAGAAATTAAAATATTCAGATAGTGGAAAGCGAATTCTGATCAAATAGTCAATACTAATTAATTTCAACGAAAGTCGTTTTTTAGGTAATTGAGATGTACTAAGTCAATATTTTTTTCCATGTTATAGAAGTTATTCCCAATTGCTTAAAAATGCATAACGTCACCAGGAACATGGTGACGTTATTTAATTTGGTGGAACAAATATTTAGCTCAGGGATATGACTTATAAGTAAGAAGTGAATACTAGTACTTGTGTTATATTATAACTTTTTTCTATGCATATTATTGATATTATCATTTTTGTCATCTACTTCACAGCTATGCTGGGTATTGGAGTTTATTTCTTTAAGAAAAATGAAAACAATGAAGACTACTATGTTGGTGGCAGACAACTTGGTGCATGGCATATAGGATTATCTGTTGTGGCTACCGATGTAGGTGGAGGGTTTTCAATAGGATTGGGAGGTTTGGGCTTTGCTATTGGACTTGGTGGATCCTGGATGCTATTTACTGGCTTGGTTGGCGCGTGGTTAAGTGCCGTTGTACTAATTCCTATTATCAGTAAGCTTTCCCAAAAAAATAAACTATTTACATTTCCTCAAATATTCGAGTACTTCTACAACCATAAGGTAGCACTTATTGCCGGAGTAATTTCGGCAATTGGATATATTGGATTTACAAGCTCACAACTTCTGGCCGGTGCTAAATTGGCATCAGCTACTTTTACCGAAATTGATTTGAATGCCGCATTAATAATAATGGGCATGCTTGCAGTGGTTTACACCAGTATAGGTGGTTTAAAGGCTGTAATTTATACTGATACGGTACAGTGGATTATTTTAATGGCAGGACTACTATTTATTGGACTACCTGTATCATATTACAAAATAGGTGGAATAGAAGTAATCAGAACAACACTTGGAAAGGAATTTCTTTCATTGGGGAATGTATCTTGGCAACAAATTGTGAATTGGGGAATTACGATTATACCCATTTGGTTTGTTGGAATGACCCTATATCAGCGTATTTATGCCTCCAAAAATGAAAAGGAAGCAAAAAAGGCATGGTTTATTGCCGGGTTGTTCGAATGGCCATTAATGGCATTTATGGGGGTGACTTTAGGGCTGTTTTCTCGTGTAGCTTATGAAAATGGAATGTTCGCAGACTTTGGAAATGCATTAGGCACGACTTTAGATGCAGAGATGGGATTGCCTGTTTTGCTTAATACAGTTCTTCCTGCAGGTATCATGGGACTAATGCTATCGGCTTATTTTTCTGCTATTCTTTCAACCGCTGATAGTTGTCTTATGGCTGCTTCTGGAAATGTACAAACAGACATCTTAGGGAAAATCTTCAAATTTAAGCAAAATGCTAAATTTCAATTGAGAGTTTCACAGGTTATTACACTTGTGATTGGAGGGTTGGCATTGTTCCTTGCATCACGAATGACTAATGTACTTGAGTTAATGCTTTACTCTTATGCGTTTATGGTATCAGGTTTGTTTGTTCCAGTAATTGCTGCATTGTATGGTAAAAGACCTAATGCCACCGCAGCTATATCTTCTATGATTTCAGGAGGTGTAACTACAGTTCTTTTAACCACTTTAAACGTTAAGTTGCCATTCGATTTGGATGCAAATATTTTTGGGATATCAACTTCTGTTTTTGTTTATCTAATTTCCTCATTAATTTATAAGAAAAAATATGAGAAATATAATCGCATTAAGACGAGAAATACATAAATATCCTGAGCTCTCTAATAAGGAATTTGAAACATCTGGGCGCATTGCCAGTTTTTTTCAAAATCTGTCTCCCAATCAGATTGTAAAGCGTGGTTCTACAGGGCTTGCCTTTGTTTTTAATAAAAAGGAAAGTGGAAAAACCATAATGTTTCGTGCCGAACTTGATGAATTACCAATTACTGAAGCGAACAAATTGACCTATGCTTCGGCCCTTAATGGAATAGCGCATGCATGCGGACACGATGGGCACATGGCAATCTTTTCGGGCCTTGCAAAAAAAATATCAGCTCATCCACCTCAGAAAGGTAAAGTTGTTTTACTTTTTCAGCCAGCAGAAGAAGTCGAACATGGAGCATATGATGTAATTAATCTTCCTGATTTTATTACAATACAACCGGATTATATATTTGCCTTACACAATATTCCGGGAGAGGAAAAGCATAAAATCCTAATCAAAGAAGGTAGTTTTTCTGCTGCCTCAAAGGGATTAACTGTTAAGTTAAATGGTAAAACTTCTCATGCCGCAGAACCTGAAAACGGAATTAATCCTGCTCAGGCAATATCTAAAATAATTCAGGAACTTCACCAGCTAAAAAATCGGAAAAACCAATTTGAAGATCTCATCCTTTTAACAATTATTCATATCCAATTGGGAGAAGTGGCTTTTGGAACTTCAACTGGATATGCAGAAATCAGAATTACTCTTCGTTCTTTTAAAAACAATGATATGGATCTGCTTTCAAGTCAGACCGAGCAAAACATTAAACGAATTGCAAGAGAGAAAAACCTAAAATTTACACTGAAATATTCAGAAGTTTTCCCGCTACAGTGAATGATAAGGAATGTGTTAAATTCATTCAGGAAGCTGCCAGGGAAAATCAGTTGTCAATGGAAAGCATTTCAAAACCATTTTAAATGGTCAGAAGACTTTGGCTTTTAAACCCAAAAATACAAAAGAGGTTTTTTTGGGTTGCGAGCAGGAATCAATCAAGCTACTCTGCACAATCTCAATCACAACTTCCCTGATGAGATTATAGATACAGGAATAAATGTATTCTTTTCAGTATATCACAAAATCACTTGTAAATAATCCGAAACGCTAACCATTACAAAACAATTGAACAATGCAAGGAAGCTCATTTATTACCCTTAAACGAGAAGCTCTTCAAAATAATATTCGATTCCTGAAGAAAATAGCTGTTGGAGGTTTGGAAATCTGTTTGCGAAGAAACAAAAAGCGGTCACGACATAAATGCCATAACCGCTTTGATTTGAGGGTGGAGAGTACCGGAATCGAACCGATGACCTTTTGACTGCCAGTCAAATTCCTTTATTACATTGTTTCTTATAGTTACCTATAGATGTTGGATTTTATAGGGCTTTTAGTTAGTTTTGTTATAGTTGATATTTCAAAATAACTAGTTGTAGATAGATTTTGTTAGTTATTTTGTTAGTGCAAAATCTATTTAAATATTAAAATGTCGGAAAAACTACCTGTAATTGTTCATCCAGAAATTAATGAAGAAGCTTTAAGAAGTGAAAAGGGAGTTTCATTAGTGGCATTTCTAGATACAGTTCGAAAACGAAAAGATGGAACATCTTCTGTAAAGTTAAAAATAATTCATCAACGCTATCCAGCTTATTTTACAACTAAAATTTCTTTAACAGAGAAGGATTACTTGAAGTTATTTGAACGAAGAATAAGTTCTGATCTAAAAGAGAAAAAGGTTATTATTCATACATACTTAATGAGAGCATATTCCATCATTAATATGATGGATGAATTCTCTTTTAGTGAGTTTAAAGAGCATTTCAAAAAGAAGCGTGTTGATGCAAAAAGTGTCTACACTTATTACGAAAGATACATAGCTCAATTAAAATCGGAAGATAGGCTAGGAACTGCCCAGAATTATGAGTACTCCATGAAAAAGCTAAAAGAATTTCATGGCAAGAAAACTATTGCATTTGAGACAATTACTCCAACCTTTTTAAGAAAGTATGAGAATTGGATGTTAGCAAAAGGTCATAGTAGAACTACAGTTGGGATCTATTGCCGTCCTTTAAAAAAGATAATTAATGATGCTATTGAAGATGGTATTCTTGATAGTAAGAAAAGTCCGTTTGGAGATGTTAAAAGAGGTCGTTACAAATCACCCGAACCTGAAAACCCTAAGAAAGCTTTAACACTTGAAGAAATTGGGAAGATTATCAATTATTCTCCGGAACCTGGGTCACCAGAACATTATTACAGAGATATGTGGGTGTTTTCTTACTTGGGGAATGGTATCAATATGAAGGATGTTTGTTTGTTGAAATATAAAGACATTTATGCCGATAGTATTGTATATGCTCGTGAAAAGGTAAAGAATACAAATCGTTCGGCTAAAACAATCTCCATTGCACTAATTGATAAAAACAAGGAAATAATTGAACGTTGGGGTAACCAATCAAAGAAGAAGAATGATTTTATTTTTCCTATTCTCGAGAGAAAACCAAATGAGGAGGAAATAAAGAAAAAAGTGCAGCAGTTTGTTAAGCAAGTGAATAAGTATATGAAACGGATTTCTGAAAAATTGGAATTAAATGTTTCGGTAACCACTTACTATGCGAGACATTCTTTTGTTACTGTACTTGTGCGTTCAGGTGTTGATATCCATACAATAGCTGAAAGTGTTGGCCACTCCAGTATGAAAGTAATTGATAAATATATCGCGAGTATCTCTAATGAAGAGAAAGTGAAGAATGCTAATAAACTTTTAAAATTTGAATGATGATTGCACCTATAAAAGTACCTCTAACCAGAGATCAAATTTATTCTAAAATTAAGAAAGCAAATGTTGAATTTCTTTCTGATGATTTTGAGATAAAAGAGGGTGATATGAAATATGATTTTAATAAACTGAAAAAGGAAGTAAGGGCACTTATTTGGTATCTAAATCAAAATACTCAGAGTACTTTCAGTAATGATACTATTGATAAGATGATAGATATTATAAGAAGAAAAATGAGGTATCTTGAATATAAGTATACGGAGAAAAATGAAGATGATGATTTATATGGTATCCATGCAACACACTTTAATGAAGATGAATTATTGAAGTATACTTCTTATTTGTTTTATCACTTAAGAAATGACTTTGTACTTTTATATAATGAACTTGATGAAATAGCTGGATACATGAATACTATAGGAAGGTTAAAGAGTCAAGTTGAAGCTGAAAAAAATGGGAAGGACCAGATTATGGAACTTTTTGGAGCCCTAGGTAAATCGGAAGAGTATGCGATTGAGAAGATAGCGCAGGGAAAGAATAAGGAAAGAATAGTTTGTATGTATTGTTTTTATAATGGAATTAAGATAATTAAAGATAATGCAAGTAGGATAGGAGGTAAGTTTGAGGTTAAAGCATCACAGAAACTTGAATATATGTATATGGATGTAGAAAAGGATTGTAAAAGAGTTGGTTTTAGTCGTTTTGCTTCAGATTTCTTATTTGTTTATCCATTGTTGGATTCTAATGCTAAGGAAAAGGCAGATAAAGATGTTATACTGTATAAAGAAAAGATGAAGGTAGATTTATTTGTTAATTAATAATTATTAATAACTGATTTAAAGAGAGTATTCCTCAAAAGGAATACTCTTTTTTGTTGAGCGTTAAAGCTAATTGTCTTCAAATGAAGGCTTTCCTAATTTATTACTAGTAAGAAATTAGGAATAAAAGTTTGTTGTAGTAGGTTTTATCTATCATTGTATCATACACTATGTTGTGTTGATTAGTAATAATAGTTAATGGATATTAATAGTAAAAATAGTGAGATATGAACAGTGTAATAGTAGTAAGTCCAAATGACTTAAAAGAATTCATAGAGGTCGCTGTTAAAAATGTTTTATCAGAACAGCCATTAAAAGAGAATTCTAAAAAGATAAATGAAGTCCTTGTCTTGTCAGAAGCTGCAGAATATTGCAGAATGCCTGTTCCAACATTTAGGGAATATTTAGGGAGGAGAGAAATCAAAGGAGCAAAAATAGGTAAGTCATGGCGATTCTTCACAGAAGATTTAGATGAGTTTATGCATAAATATAAAGTTAAAACTCACTCTGAAATAGATAAAGAAATTGATGATGAATTGTCTAAGTAATTTAATATGGCGAGACCTAGAAAATTGCAAGAGGAATTACGTATTCATCAGCTAAATATTCGGTTAACAGATAGCGAACAATCCTACGCTTTAAAACAGGCTGAGATGGCAGGTTTATCTCCTGCTAATTGGATAAGAACTTCAGCATTCTCAAAAAAGGCTTTACAGATAAAAGTTTCTCCAATGCATCGAGCCTACTATCGGCAATTGGTAGGCTTAGGGAGTAATGTGAATCAGTTGACTAGAAAAATTAATCAGCATCAGTATCCAAAAATTTATCAGCAATTATTGGAGGTGAAAAGTTTATTAGTAAAGATTAATGAAGTGTTTCATAAATGATAGGTAAGCAGGTTACAGGCACTTCCTTCCGATCTGTTTTAAACTATAATGAAGAAAAAGTCAAAAAAGGCGTTGCTGAAATAATTGGTAGCAATATGCTCTGCAGAGATTCTAGATCCTTAGCAAAAGAGTTTGGTATGATTAGAGCCTTAAAACCCAATCTTTCTAAGGCTGTTTATCATGTATCATTAAGCATTTCTCCTGAAGAGAATCTAACCAATGATCAGTTTCAGGAGCTAGGGGAGAAATATCTCGAAGGAATGGGCTATCGAAATAGTCAATTTGTGATTTATCGTCATACAGATACGGAATGTCCCCATATTCATATTATTGCTAATCGTATCGATATGGAAGGTAAAGTTGTTAGTGATAAATGGAATTTTAAACGTTCTGAAAATATAATTCGAGAATTGGAAATAGAATTTGGGCTTCAACAAGTAAAATCATCTTCTGAGGCAAAAGAAAAAGCTCTTTCTAAAGGAGAGTTTGAATTTAATAAGCGAACAGCTTTAGCACCAATAAAAGTCCAATTGCAGGAAATGATAAAAGAAGCTCTAAAATTTAGTGCAGATCAAGAGCATTTTCAAAATATTATGAATCAAATGGGCGCTAATGTGCAATTTCATAAATCAAAATCAGGACAAACTTTTGGTATAAGTTTCGAATATGAAGGAGTTTCGTTTAAAGGTTCTAAGCTAGGAAAAGCTTATTCCTGGAATAAAATAAAAACTCAATTAAATAATGGAAAAGATAAAACAGCAGGCCAGACAACAATTAAAGGAGAAGACAGAGCTCTTAGATCAGCAGGTACAACGCTTGCAGAATACAAACAGGAAAAACATACAAGAATTAACAGAGGCTCTTCTTCCCATTACTGCAAATCTGAATGGGATAGTACTTTCGATAAGACAGGAAGTGTTCGAAACTCAAGTGCAACAAAAGAATCTAAGTCAAATGATTCAAAAGGCAGAGTTCCAGATCGAAAAAATGAAAGAAGCAAGCAAAGAAGTTCAGGCAGCCAGAATATCACTAAAAATGAAAGCATATCTATTCTCCTTGCTAGTGGGAGTGATAACTGGGGCGATGATTTTTCTCGCCTTGTTTCTGAACTTAATAATAAACAACTAGAAAACAACTATGACAACTCTGAGAAAGAGAAAAAGAAAAAACGGAAGAAGAAAAAGTTAGATTCCTCAAAGGGAATGAGTATGTAGAAAATAAAAAAAAGGTGAACGCCACATTCACCTATAATTTAAATACGCCACATTATTCATGTGTAATCTATGAGCAAAAATAACAAAAATGGATCTATTAACCTAATAGATAGGATAAATCAAAGTCCTGAAATGCAATTGAAAATTATTCAGCATTTTTTTCCACAAGCTACATTAAAGAAAAAGTTTAAGACTCACGAAGAGAAGACTCCCTCTACATCTATTAAATTAAGTGATGGTAAATACTGGCTAAAGAACTTTGCTTCTTCAGATAAGGCAATGGATTGTTTTAATATTGCAAGGGAGAAGTTAGAAGTAGAAATGTCGGAAGTTCTTAAATATTTGACAAGTAATCTATTTCCTGAGTACTGCTATAAGGAATATGGTACAAAACCTAGAACTGTTGTCGAAAAGCAAATTTTTGCAATAAAAAACAATCCAATAACTCAAGCTAAAGCTTATCTTGAAGGGCGAGGTATTGGATGTGATAAATTACCATCCAATTCCTTTTATCAGAACAATTCAAAAAATGGAGTGCTAGATGGAATAGTTTTTCTGGATTCAAAAGAAAGATTAATAAATAAGAGATATTTTGAAGACAAAGAAGGACGAGGTAATTATCTTAATCAAGGTGATTTAAACGGGTCTTTATATACTAAATGTTATCAAGAAAACAAGGATACTGTTTTTATTACGGAAGGTGTTATAAATACTTTGTCTTTGTATCCTGTTTATTCAGGTATAGCAATCTTTAGTGCTACTAATAAAGTTTCAAAGTCAGGAATTGCATCATTTATTCAAAATAAAAAGGTTGTAATAGCATTAGACAACGATAAAGGAGGGAATGAAGCTGCTGAAATTCTCTATCAGAAAATAATGAAATGGGATATATCGGTAATTTCTATTCACAAATTGATAGTTCCAGAGGGGAAGGATATAAATGATCTTTTAAAGGATAATAATTTGTTCTCTTTCTTAAAGCAGGTTAAAAACTACAAGCAGCTTTACCCTGAATATATGTCCAATTCGGAAGATGAGAAAAGAGACATTAATGATGTTGGATTTTTTAAAAGAAATAGCTGTTACTATGTAGAGGATCAATTTAAAGGGAAAGTGCGAGAGAGAAGAATTTCTAATTTTATCATGAAAGTTCTTTACTTTTTACCGGATGGATCGGATGATGCTAAACGAATTTTTTTAATTCAAAACAGATCTGGTAAATCTGTACTTTTAACAATATCTTCAAAAAATTTAAACTTAAAATCATTCAAATCCAGTATTGCATCGGTTGGTGGTTTTTCCTTTTTGGGGTCACAATACGAGTTGGATGTTATTCTTGAATCGTTAAGGGAAAGGGAGGAAACAGCCAATAATATTGACATATTAGGGTATCAAACCGAATATAATTTGTATGCCTTCAGTAATGGAATAATTCATGAAGGAGGTTTTTGTAAAGTTGATAGGTTTGGTGTTGTAAAAGTTAATGGAAAATCTCTATATATTCCAGCTTTTAGTATAATTAACAAGCATTCTATATGGTATGACAAGGAAAAAAGATTCAAATTTTTATCTGGTAGGATAAAATTTGCGGAATGGGCTGATTTACTCTATAAAGCTTATCATGATAAAGCAGTGGTTGGAATGTGCTTTGTGATAGGGGGATTATTTCGAGATTATATATTCAGGGAATTGGGCTTTTATCCTTTTCTATTTCTATTTGGGGATTATGGAGTTGGTAAAACTACATTTTCAGAATTCTTCTTAAGCTTATTTGGACCAGGGAGCAGAGGGATTTCACTAGAGGGAGGATCGACTTCTAAATCCGTTGCGAGAAGTGCGGATCAACAACGAAATGCCTTATTGTATCTTAAAGAGTTAAACGCAAAAATTGAATCTAAAATTACAGGATTCTTAAAGACTGCTTATGATGGTGATGGATATTCAAGAGCTCAACTTTCCAATGATAACAAGACTCATGATATTCAGGTTAATTCAGCAATCATGTTAGATGGAAATTACTTGCCTACCATGTCATCAGCCTTGTATAGTAGAATGATCATTATAAACTTTTCGAGTCATCTCTTTTCAGATGAAGAAACAGAAGCTTTTCAAATTCTTAAAAAAGAGGCAAAAGCTGGTTTTGGTAAAGTGATATTAGAAATATTGAATCACCGATCACATTTTGTTAGAGAGTTTAGGGAACAATTCGATCTTGTTTATCATGAATTGAAGTTTCAGAATTCAAAAACTGCAAAATACTCTGAACGAAATGTAAAGCATATTACTTTGCTCTTAGCGATTTATAAAATAATGAGTGTTAAGTTGAATTTTCCAATGAAATACGAAGAGTTGTATGATTGCTTATTGGAAAATGCAAGAGAGCAAGAAGAGTCATTGCAACGTGTAGGTGAGATTAATCAGTTTTGGGAAGTAGTTGAATCACTCAAATCTGAATCTAAATTGAAAAAGCAACATTTTGGGTTCATTCAGCATGATGGAAAAGAATTGTTAGGAATCCATTTCAAACTAATATATCCATTGTACAGAAGGTTCTGTCTTAATCAAAATCAACCATCTCTAGACTCTGGAACATTATTGGCCCTATTGAAAGACCAGAAGTCATTTGTAAAGACCTGGCAAAAGGGTCGAGTTGATTCTCATACAATTAAAGGATTAGGAAGTGCATATTTATTTGAATTTGAAAAATTACCATTAGAAAAAGAATTATGGCTAAAATAATATCAATCATCAATCAAAAAGGAGGAGTGGGGAAAACAACAACCACCTGTTCACTAGCTACTGCCCTCAGTTTAAAAGGAAAGAAAGTATTACTTGTGGATCTGGATCCGCAATCCAACCTATCTCAATCGTTGGGAATCGGCGATTTCGAAAATAATATATATCAAGCTTTAAAACGGGAGTCTGAATTTTTACCAATAGAGGTTATGAATAATTTAAGTCTTGTTCCATCTTGTATGGATTTGAGCGCATTGGAAAACGAAATGAATAATGAGCCAGGCAGGGAATATCTACTTAAAGAACTGTTAGAGCCAGTTAAGGATCAATATGACTTTATTTTAATTGATTGTTCTCCTTCGATTGGTTTAATTGCATTAAATGCTCTTTCTGCTTGCGATACATTTATAATTCCGGTTCTTCCCCATCATCTGAGTATTCAAGGTTTAAGTGGGTTAGCAGATGTTGCTAAAAAAATTAAATCCAGAATTAACTCAAGATTAAAACTCGAAGGAGTGCTTATTACTCAGTTTAGCCATCGTAAGGTTTTACATCGTGATGTGCAGATGGCTTTGAAAAATCATTTTAAGGGAAGGTTATATAACACCACCATTCGAGAGAATATCTCTCTTGCAGAAGCACCTTCTGCTGGCTTAGATATTTTTCGATATGCACCCAATAGTAATGGAGCTGAAGACTATTTAAAGCTATGTGAGGAATTTTTAAGCAAGCAATCTTAATATTTTTCTAATTGATACCATAAACACCATTAAAACCATATACTATGGCAGGAAAGAATTTTAAATCGGGTATTGATGGATTATTACAGGCCAGCACTTCCGAAAAAAAAGAATCTGATAAAGAAAAAAATAAAACTGTTAAAAAAATAAAGACGGGGATTAAAGCAACTTATTACTACAATGCAACACAGTTGGATAAAATAAAAGCAATTGCCTATTACGATAGAAAACCTATCGGAAAAGTGATTGAGGAGGCATTGGAAGAGTATATTCAATCGTATAAGAACATGACCAAAGCCCAAAAGTTAAAGCGTTAAAACTGTTTAAATTAAAAGGAAAGAATCTGCTGTATGGTGGATTTTTTTTTGCCTTGAATTAACTTCATTATAGAAAAATTGAAATTTCATTGTAAACCTGTAAATCATTATGGTGTTATTGGTTATAAGGTATATATAATCAGTCGTTTGTGTGATTGCATTAAGGTTTACAATGGGTTTACACAGGTTTACATGGGATTTTAATGTAAAGATAATTAATGGATTATGGGTTTACATTGTTTTTTCTTTATCAGATTCTTTTTTGGATTATTATATTGTGATTGTATAAGGCACATATTAACGCATGTCCTGAGATGAAATATCCACAAGCACAGATTGATTTTTTTTGAAACCTGAAGCCGCTAAAAAGAGCAGTTGAAGCTTTTCAAAAACTACCCAAGCTGAATGATTCTGAAGTTTGTATTTTGTCAGCTCCATCTGAAATGAATCCTTTATCCTATATGGAAAAAAGAATTAGGGTTGAGAGTCGTCTAGTATATGGAGCGGTGAATAAATTGACTCTTTCGCCAAATAAAGCATTGTTAAAAGGCGATTATTTAATTGATGATTATATCGAAGGAAAAGGTCAGGGTCAGGTTGAAGGAAAGCTAATAAATTTTGGATCTGATGAGTTTCCAGATTGGGATTCTGTATTAAAATACTTCTTGATTTAGTAATTTTTTATCAGAGTGATTTGCGAACAACATTTGGTTAAGAGCAAGCCATGTTTTAGCTACGGAAAACCCTTGCACAACTACTTGAAATTTTCTTCACATTCGTTTGAAAAATTATTACTCGGTACAGCTCGTAAGGATGAAAATATTATACTGTAAGGGAAGAAATTGAAAGACTAAATTTCCAGGATGGTCAATCGCAGAATTATTATTCCGAACAATTAATCTAGTTAACAGTTTCCTATTAAGATAATCTAATTTATTCTGATAAAACAGCTCTTTTTGTTCGTTTGACTATTGAGGTGAGATACTATTGAATTATTGAAAAGAAGAGCCATTGTTGAATTAGGTGAATATATTAATCTTGTATTAATATAATAACGAAAACCTTGATGTAATATTAAGGAACATCGAAAGGCTGCACCTAAACATTGATATTTTCTTTTGAAACGAATTTACCAAAAGTTCGAATCCCACTTCCTTCTAATTTTAGTAATATGGGCGTTTCAGTTGTGATGGGAGGATCTTGTGCAAACAAAGTCGTTGCTGTGAAAACAATTATGAATTTAATTATCAATCAGTCATAGATAATGTTTTAAGTGGTATATTCCTTCGATTGGATCTTTTCTTTATTATTGCCATAAATCAACAATTTCCTATTCCTGCCTTAACTAAAGTGTCTTTTTTGATTTCATATTTTCACAGCAACCTAATAGTTTCCCGTCAACTGTAATGGCAGGAAATCTTTTAACTACATATCCCTTTATTTTGGTAAGACAAATTTTAGTTTCGCATTGATCTGAAAGATTATGAATAGTGATTTAACAAATATCGACAGCTATATCTCTTACTAATTGCACAACAGGTTCACACATTGGGTAGACTGCTATAAAGGTTTCGATTTGTCGTTTCATATTTTTTAAGATTTAGTTAACCGAGGAACAAAGATGAGATGACAGAGATGGCGGTAAACAAATTCATTCAGGAAAATCACTCTTATTGAGAATTGTACTACCTTAGCTGTTCTTCAATTTGACGAATTTCTTTCAACTTTTCGGTCACATCATCCAATTGCAGGTGTGGGAATTCCTCCATTAAATTATTCAATCTGTTTTTTATGTCTTTTGTTAAGTCTTTGGGTAATTGATATCCCTCTTGTTCCATTATATCGGTTTTTTTCTAGCTGATAAGGTGTGTTGTTTGTTGTGCACGCTCATCATGGTTACTCCAGAGCTTCTTTTAATTTAGGTCACTCTTATATAAGCACTTCCCGATTAAGCTGCAATCATTTAATCATTTGCTTAAATGTTTATTTGTTTTTAAATTTGCTTCAGCAAAAAGGATGGATATGAAAACTATGACGTGTATACGAAAGAAAGCAGACCCTGTGAAGATTTCCAAATTTTCAAACGTGATTAACACTAACAAATCGAATTTTACCAGGGTAGGCAAACAATTGAGTCTGATTGGAAACGAAGTCCGCTTAAAAATTCTTTGGCTGCTTCAGCAGGGTGAACTATGTGTTTGTGACTTAAGCGACATCTTAAAGATGACCATACCTGCCGTTTCCCAGCATTTAAGGAAGCTTAAGGATTTGGAAATGGTCGACTTTCGAAGGGAGGGAAAAACACTCTACTATTTTATTCATCCTCAAATGTCCGATATAATCGTTCTTCTTTTAATGGAATTTGCAAATAAATTAGAAACTGAAACCGTATGAAAACCCAAGAATCAACCAGAAGGGTAATAGGAGTTAGTATCCTCTCCTCAGTTGCAGCCTCGCTTTATTGTATAACCCCTGTATTGGTATTACTTACAGGAAGCAGCGGTCTAGCATCTACTTTTTCGTTTATGGAACCGGTGCGCCCCTATCTCATTGCTTTAACAGTGATTGTATTGGGCTTTGCCTGGTACCAAAAATTGAAACCCCGAAAAAGCGAGTCAATTGAATGTGCCTGTGACAAGAAAGAGAAGAAAACTCCCTTTGTTCAAGGTAGATTCTTTTTGAATCTGGTTACCCTCTTTATTGCTGTAATGCTTGCTTTTCCCTGGTATTCTCAGGTGTTTTACCCTGAAGCAAAAGGAAACATCACTATTTTGGAAAGCTCTAAAATTGAAATCGTGAAAATGGACATTAAAGGTATGACCTGCATCAGCTGTGAATCTCATTTAGTATATGAGGTGTCCCAATTTAGGGGATTTATTTAGGCAAGTGCTGATTATGCTACAGAAGAAGCATCTGTTACATTTGATAACACCAAATTCTTGATTGACAGTATAGTTTTAGTGATTGATAAAACTGGGTATAAAGTAATTGCAATTAAAAGAAAAAACTAATGAAGAAAACCATCGAACTACATTCTGTCTTTACTTGTCCTAACTGTGGGTACCAAAAAGAGGAAGAAATGCCCACGGATGCTTGCCAATTTCTCTATGAATGCAAGAATTGTAAGGCTTTGCTTAAACCGAAGCCAGGAGACTGCTGTGTTTATTGCTCCTATGGGGCGGTTCCATGTCCTCCGATTCAAAAAAATAAAAGTTGTTGTTAATTTGGAAAAAAATGATCTCGGAATTAGATAATAAACTCAAATCCAAAAATATTAAACCAACCGCAATGCGTAAGTTGGTTCTACAGATGTTGGTCAAGCAAAAGACGGCCATCAGTCTGCCTGAATTGGAGCTACAATTTGAAAAAGTTGACAGGGCTACTCTTTACAGGACATTAAAAACCTTTGAAGAGAAAAAACTAATCCATCGTATTGAGGATGGATCCGGGGCAGTAAAATATGCTTTGTGCCATGAAAAATGCAATTGCTATCCGGAAGATCTGCATGTCCATTTTCTTTGTACTAAATGCAATCATACATATTGCTTGGAGGAAATTCAAATTCCTGTTATCAATCTTCCACATGGTTTTGTTCTTGCAAGCGTAAACATGGTGGTAAAAGGAATCTGTTCCAATTGCAAGAAATAACTTTGCAACTCAGTTGCACAAACTTTTTCCGATATTTGTAGTAGGAATTTAAAGCAACTGATTATTTAAGTATGAAATTCATAGCAGTCATATTATCGGTGTATGTAATGGTTTTAACAGCCATGCCTTGTGATGATGTACATGCTGCTGATACTAGTTTAGTTGTTTTGGAATTACTCGAGCAAAACCAGTATCACTCATATGATGTTGATTTATGTTCTCCCTTTTGCTTCTGTGTTTGCTGTCAAACACACCCCAATCCTGTTGCATACTTTACCTTCCAAATTGATTTTGCAGGTTTTAATTTAATAATGCCATCAATTGTACAGAATGAAAGGGAATGTATAATTTCATTCTTTCGACCTCCCAAAGTTTAATTCAGTTTTATTTTCTGGTGGACATGAGAAGAATACTTGTGTCTTAATGAATTGTAGCTATTTATTTTATAAAACTGAATGCCATGAAAACAATAAGATTAATTTTATCAATTGCAATGGTATTTTTCATTTCGATTGGAAATACTAACGCTCAATTTAGGGTAAAAAAGAAACACTTACAGGAAATTGATTTAGAAAATACTCCTGTATATGTTCAAACACTGGAATCCATTGTAAACCAAAATGAACCATTCACAGAATGTGATGAAAAAAACACTGCCCAAACTCTTAATAAACATGACGACATGCTGTTTAGGAAAGTTGTTAAGGACCATTGGTATCTTCCAAATTTAGCAGGAGAATTAAGTCGCAAAGAGATTGAAAGAAAACTTAAGGCAGAGGAAGAAATTTGGTACATTGCTTTCAGTAAACATGCAGATAGTTTCTTCTACAGAAGGAGTGCTAAGCGAAATTCTTACTTCAACTATTCACATTATGAATTATCTCTAGTCGAAAACAAAATTGAAGTCATCTCAATTCCATTAGTCAGTGAAGAATTGTCTGAGCTTGAGTTGCACTTTGCCATTAAAACCCTCCAAAGCATTATCAATAAAGTGGAGGCATTCAAAAACATCCGGCAGTATGCCAATAAGATTAATTCAAATGCCAAAATAATCTCAGAAAAAATACTATTGGTATCTGAAAATTTAACTGGCTATTCTCAGGAATATCTTCAGCAATTCTATGAGGGACAAGTAAAAATTGCAAGTGAAAAAGAAATTCTTCAGGCTATTCACGATAAAGATGGACAATATGCCTACCTAATGATTACTGTTAATGATTCTTCGGAGGAACCATCATTTAACCACATTATTCTTGATTGCGGTAAAAATGAACCTTTATTGGTCCTTAGAAATTGCACCTTTTATTCAAAGCTCTGTGAATATACTTGCAGATTTCAACAACACTCTAATAAGTTAGAATTCCTGTTTGGTTTTCATTTTAAGAAATACCAAAGGATTATAGACTCATAAATAACTATTTGGGACCATGGCTACCAGGAAATTAAACAAAAAACAATTGAGGGACATGCAAATTGTTGAAAACAAAAAATTCAATAAAACCCTGTTAACTACCTTCAGTTTGTTTTTCCTGTTTCTAATATTGATTCTGTTTTTTTCACTTATTGGTGTGATACCAAAATTCCTATAGAAAATTCGCATTATACGCAAGACAGTTCCTAAACATTTGGTTTGTATGTCTAGTGATCGTTTGCAATATCACGAAAGCTCAAAAGTTGTGTATGCAAACAGAGTATTCTATATCTGTAGTACCAGATGCCATCAACATCTAGTTAACAACTTTCGGGAACTTGCCTTTGTTACAGATGCATTTTCCTGTAAAACCATCAGTAAATCCAATGCCGCAATTAGCTTGAAAGAGAAGAATCAACCAATGTTGGTCTATTTTGAAAACATGAAAAACCACAAAAATTATTATACAGAAAAAACTAGTAGCTAATATCAGAGTTTTAATAAGTAAAATATATATGAAATGATAAACAGTATAATATCTTTCTCAATTAAAAACAAGGCACTGATCTCGCTTATGACAATTGGCCTGATTATAGGTGGTTTATACTCCATGACCAAAGTGCCGCTGGATGCCGTACCCGACATTACCAACAACCAGGTATTGGTAATTACCACAGCCCCTAATCTGGGAACAGAAGACATTGAACAGTTTGTTACCTACCAGGTAGAGCTGGCAGTAGCTAACTTGCCCGATGTTACAGAAATTCGTAGCATTTCAAGGTTTGGACTGTCGGTTGTAACCATCGTTTTTAAGGATGAAGCCGGCACTTACCTGCCCCGCCAATTGGTGAGTGAAGCTCTAACGGAGGTAAAAGAAAAAATCCCCGAAGGGTTTGGAGAACCATTTATGGCTCCAATAAGTACCGGATTGGGTGAAATCTATCAATACACACTGGAAGTGCAGGCCGGTTATGAGAAGGTGTATGATGATATGGAACTTCGAACCATTCAAGACTGGATTGTTAAAAGGCAAATGGCCATGTTACCAGGTGTTGTTGAAATTAATACTTTTGGTGGCAGAGGTAAGCAATACGAGGTTGCTGTTAATTCGGATAAGCTCCGCAGTATGGGTTTAACAATTACTGATGTTTTTGAAGTATTGGAAGCCAATAATCAGAATACCGGTGGTGCATATATCGAGAAGAACTTTCAGTCCAACTTTATTCGTGGCGAAGGTTTAATGAGGTCGTTGGATGACATTAAAAACACCTTAGTGGCAAACATTGAAGGACAACCGGTTTTTATCAGGGATGTAGCGGATGTAAAATACGGGAGTTTTGTACGCTACGGTGCATTTACAAAAGACGGAAAAGGTGAAGCAGTTGGTGGCATTGTCATGATGCTGAAGGGGGAAAATTCTAATGACGTTATTGATCGAGTAAAAGAACGAATAGCTTTAATCCAGAAATCATTGCCTGAAGGTGTTGTAATAAAATCTTTTCTTGACCGTAGCAAACTGATAAAAAGTACAACAACTACGGTAGCAGAAAACCTTGGGATGGGTGCATTGATTGTCATCTTTGTATTGGTGCTTTTTTTGGGTAATCTTCGGGGAGGTTTGATAGTGGCATCAACCATTCCATTGGCATTGCTATTTGCATTTATTATGATGCACTTTTTCGGCGTGTGGGCGAACCTTATGAGCTTAGGTGCTCTTGATTTTGGGATTCTGGTGGATGGTGCTGTCATTATTGTGGAAAGCATGATTTTCTACCTGCATAGGAAATCATATATCGGAACAAAACTAAATTCCTCAAAACGTAATGAAATTGCCTATAATTCGGCGAGTAAAATGATGAATTCTGCCTTTTTCGGGCAGTTAATCATTTTGATTGTTTTCATACCTGTATTGGCATTACAAGGTGTTGAAGGTAAAATGTTCATTCCTATGGCCATGACATTCGGCTTCGCTGTATTGGGAGTGGTAGTGCTTTGCCTTACATATATACCCATGATGGCAGCCTTATTTCTTCAACCCCCTAAAACGGATAAAAAATCTTGGGGAGATAAATTGATTGGCAAGCTTGAAAGTATTTATACGCCGGTAATTGACTGGGCGCTTGACAAAAGTCGTATAGTACTAACGATTGCTCTTGTATTACTAATTTCAGGGGGGGGGTTATTCACACGAATGGGTGCTGAATTTATTCCTCAATTGGATGAAGGCGATTTTGCTTTTCAGGCCTTCTTGAAACCGGGCACCTCGCTTTCCGAAGTGCGGAAAGCTTCTACCCGCCTGGAGCAGATTGTGCTGGAGAACTTTCCGGACGAAATTGAATCCATCCAAAGCCGCATAGGAGTAGCTGATTTGCCAATGGATCCAATGCCAATTGACATTGCTGATATATTTGTTATCCTCAAGCCGCAGGAAAAGTGGACCAAAGCTGAATCGAAGCAGGAACTTATTGATAAGGTAAGAGAAAAAGTCAGTGTGTTACCCGGCATCAATTTTGAATTTACCCAACCTATTGAAATGCGTTTCAACGAATTGCTGACAGGTATCCGTGAAGATGTTGCCATTAAACTTTATGGTGACGATTTGGATCTATTGGCCGACAAGGCCCAGGAAATTGCAGGGCTTATTTCAGGGGTTTACGGAATTGCAGGAGTTAAAGCGGAAGCAACCCGGGGACTGCCCCAGATTACTGTTCATTACGATCGGAATAAGCTAGGCAGATACGGCTTGAAAATTACGGAA
This sequence comes from Marinifilum sp., assembly GCF_965230805.1. Classification (NCBI taxonomy): domain Bacteria; kingdom Pseudomonadati; phylum Bacteroidota; class Bacteroidia; order Marinilabiliales; family Marinifilaceae; genus Marinifilum; species Marinifilum sp. The sequence continues at coordinate 2,500,661 of NZ_OZ246019.1, forward strand.
CTGAATACAATTGTTGAAACAGCATTTAGCGGTGGTGTTGCCGGAAGTATCTACGAGGGGGAACGGATGTTCGACCTTGTGGTGAGGTTAGGTGAAGCACATCGCCAAAGCATTAGTGATATTCGAAATTTATTTGTCACCCTTCCGGATGGTAATCAAATACCTCTGAAAGAAGTGGCTGATATCAATTACCAGCCTGGTCCCATGCAAATCAGCCGTGACAATACAAACAGGCGTACCTATGTAGGGATTAATGTTGAAGGCAGGGATATAAAATCCCTTGTTGAGGAGATCCAGGAAATATTGGATGAAAAGCTGAAATTACCCTCAGGTTACTATATCCGTTACGGCGGGGCCTTCGAAAACCTGGAAAGAGCTTCAAAAAGATTGTCTTTAGTAGTTCCCCTCGCTTTGGCACTAATATTCATGTTGGTGTTTTTTGCCGTGAAATCTCTTAAGCAAACATTGATGATATACGTAGCGATACCATTTGCTGCTGTTGGTGGAATCTATTCGTTGTATTTGAGGGATATGCCGTTTAGTATTTCAGCAGGAATTGGCTTTATCGTGTTGTTTGGTGTAGCGGTACTGAATGGTTTGGTGTTAGTTAGTGGGTTTAATGAACTTAAAGCAGAAGGTAAACTCCACATCAAAGAAATCATTAAAAAAGGCTCAATAAGACGTATTCGTCCAATTCTTCTGACTGCATCGACCGATATATTAGGCTTTCTCCCAATGGCGGTTTCAACCTCGGCCGGTGCTGAAGTACAACGACCTTTGGCAACAGTTGTAATAGGCGGTATGCTAACTTCAACCTTACTTACTCTGGTAGTTTTACCTGTACTGTACCGGTGGGTTGAATCTGGTAAGAAAAAGTTAAAAGAACCTAAATTAAATACCGCTGTTTTGTCGGTTGTATTTATAATAACGGGACTGTTTTTTTCAGGAACATTGAAAGCCCAGGAATCATCCATCACTTTACAACAAGCGATTGAAAGGGCCAAAGAAATTTATCCGTCCCTTAAGGCTGCCCAAATGGAAGTTGAAAAGCAACAAGCCTTAAAATCTACAGCTTTCGAATTGGGTTCCACTAAATTATTTACTGGCAGAGAAGAAGTTAAAGATGGTACAAAGGGCGTCCAAAATCAGATCGGTATTGAACAATCTAGCATTGATCTTTTTGCGATTCCTTCAAAGATCCAATTGACCAACGCCAGGACCAATTTGGCGGTGTCTGGGAAAAACTTAACCGAATTTACATTGACTCGAGATGTTAGCAAGGCTTGGTATGAGGCTGTAAATGCCAAGCAACAATTATCTCTATATAAACAACTTGATAGCCTATATGCAGATTTTGAAAAAGCGGCAGCCTTAAGGTTTAAAACGCAGCAGACTTCCAAAATTGAATATCTGTCTGCTTCAGCAAAATACAAGGAGCTACTGGTAAATATCAAAAAAGCTGAAAGTAGCTATTCGGCAGCTTTACAAATTTTAAATCAATATTTAATGTACCCTGGCAAATTTGATGTAGATGTAAAAGGATTGGAACAAAATGATTTTTCAGTTTTATCTGTAAGAGATTCATTAAAAGGAAGCCCTGTGTTAGATTTTTTTTCCTATACCACCGATGTTGCCAAATCATCCTGGAAAGCAGAACGGGCGGGGTATCTTCCCAAGATCGACCTCGGCTATGTAAAACAATCGGTTGATGGAACATCCGGTTTTTATGGATGGGAAGTTGGTGTATCTGTTCCTTTACTATTTTTCTCCCAAGCAGGAAAAACCAAGGCTTCAAAACTTACCTATAAAATGGCTCAACATCAATTTGCGCAAATACATTTGGAAATCATGGCAGAGTACAACCAGTTATTTAGCAGATATATGACATTGAAAGAGGTACTCGATTATTATCGAAAAGAGGCATTACCATTGGCCGATGAACAAATAGAGGCCTCCAATCTGGCGTATCGCCTTGGAAGCATAGGTTACGTCCAATTTATCCAAAATATGGAAACTGCCATAAATACCAAACAGGAATTTCTATACCAACAGGCAGAGTATTATGAATTGTCTACCCAATTAAAATTCATAACAGGAAAATAATCAACAAAATAGTGTAAAAAATGAAAACAAAAATATTCATAGCGTTACTTGCAGTGGCAACCCTACTATCGTGCAATTCAACGAAGCAAAACAAACATCAAGGAGAAGAGCATGAAGAACATGGCCCTGAAGGTGTAGTTGTTTTAAACGAGCAACAACAAAAAGCCCTTAATTTAAAATTAGGCAATTTCCAAATGAGAAATTTAACTTCTGTAGTAAAAACCAATGGTCAGTTAGAAGTTCCTCCGGCCAATAGCGCAGACATTACAGCTGTAATTGGTGGAAACGTTAAACAAATTAGGGTATTCCATGGAGATAAAGTAAAAGAGGGACAACTGCTTGCCGTTCTTGAACATCCCGATTACATCGTGTTGCAAGAAAATTTTTCTGAGATAGCAAATAGACTCGAATATTTGGAAAAAGAATATGAGCGTCAAAAGGAATTGTTTGAAAATAAGATAGGAGCAGGCAAAGTTTATCAACAGGCAAAGGCTGAATACAAAACTGCAAAAGCGAAATACGAAGGATTGAAATCCCGTTTGCAATTATTGCATCTCTCCCCCGAAAAAGTAATCGAGGGAAAGATCTCTAATACGGTCAACATTTTATCACCTATTAATGGCTATGTAAATGAAGTAAATATTAAAGTGGGCACCTATGTCGATGCCAGAGATAAGCTATTTGCTATAACAGACAACAGTACCATTCATGCTGATTTTATGGTATATGAAAAGGATGTACACCTCGTTAAAGAAGGACAGAAAGTTCATTTTACCGTTTCAAATCGACCTGAAAAAGAATACACCGGGTATGTTTTTGCCATAGGGAAAGAATTTGAAGCCAATTCCCGGGCAGTTCATATTCATGCAAAAATTAATGAACAAGTTTCCGGCTTAATCCCTGGTATGTATATATCCGGACATTTACATGCCGATGAGAAATATACCCGTGCTTTACCCAAGGAGGCAATCGTTACGGAGGGTACAAAATCTTATATTTTTATTTATGATGAGATAGCCCTTTCAAAACAACATGAGCATACAACACATGGTGACGATGAAATTAAGAATGAACATGGCGGTCACGATAATGAAGATGCTCATAGTAAAGCTTTCAGGATGGTTGAAGTCATTCCAGGGCAAAAAGATGACGGTTATACAGAAATACATCTGATAGATTCTTTACCGGAAAATGTTCAGATTGTGATGAATGCTGCCTACTATTTGTTAGCCGATATGAAAAAAGAAGAGACAGAACACGAACATTAAAAAAGTGAAGTTATGAAAGAAATAAAGGCATTTATAAGGCCCAATAAGGTAAATGAGATTGTTCATCGGCTAATAGACAATGGATTTGAGAATATTACTATTTCTTCAGCTGAAGGAACAGGAAAACTACAGGATGAAAATGCGTTTGTATCCCGAAAGTTCTCCGTAACTGATAGTCTGATAGCTAAAATTGAAATGGTGATCAATAATAATGAAGTTGAAAAAGTAGTAAATATTATTTCAGAATACCTTAGAACACTCAATCCCGGAGATGGGATTCTATATGTATCTGACGTTGAAAGAGCATTTCGTGTAAAAACAAACTTGGAAAACGGAGAGGAATGATTTCCAAAAGATAGCAGGTTGCAGCAACGCCTAGCAATCTGCTGCTTCATACGTGGTATTTCTCCGGATAAAAATTGTATAAAGAAGATATGAAAAAATATAAATTAAAAAATCTAGATTGTGCTTCTTGCGCCGCAAAAATTGAAAGCAGTTTGGCTAAATTGGATGAAGTAAAATTTGTGAATATCAATTTTGTCACCTCTTTGCTGACAATAGATACCTATAACCTTGAAAAGGTGAAAGGCAAAATAAAAGAGATTGAACCGGAAGTTGAAATTGGAGAAACCGACAAAGAGAAAACAATAGTTTCAACAAGTGAAATTGCTGAAAACAAATGGACATTAATTAAAGCGGTTTCAGGTCTTCTTCTTCTACTTGCAGGCCTGGTTTTTGAGGAGGAAATACACAATACGCCTTTTCAAATCGCAGAATATGCATTATTTGTGGCGGCATATCTGATTGTGGGATGGAAAGTCCTTGCAGCGGCTGTTAAAAACATCATTAGGGGGCAGGTTTTTAACGAACATTTTTTAATGACTGTAGCAACCTTGGGGGCTCTCGCAATAGATGAAATGCCCGAAGCTGTTGCGGTAATGTTGTTTTATGTGGTTGGTGAATTGTTCCAGGACATTGCAGTGAATCGATCCCGAAAGTCAATAAAATCGCTTCTAGAAATAAAACCGGATTTTGCGAATCTTAAATTAAACGGAGACATAAAGAGGGTTTCACCGGAAAATGTAAAAATTGGTGAACTGATAATTGTAAAGGCAGGAGAAAAAATTCCTTTGGATGGACTTGTAACTGATGGAGATTCCTTTGTTGATACTTCAGCACTTACCGGGGAAAGTGTCCCAAGAAAAATAAAACCAAAAGATGAAGTGTTAGCGGGCATGATCAATCAATCCGGATTAATCACCGTTAAAGTCACACGACTTTTTGGTGAATCTTCCATAGCTAAAATTCTAGAACTAGTTGAAAATGCAACTTCAAAGAAAGCAGAAACCGAAAAGTTTATTACCACATTTGCTAAATTCTATACCCCCGTAATAGTGGCTATTGCCTTTCTACTAGCTGTTTTACCCCCTCTTTTAATCACTGGAGCAACCTTTAGTGATTGGATTTACAGGGCATTGGTCGTGCTGGTTATTTCTTGTCCGTGCGCACTTGTAATCAGCATTCCGCTGGGATATTTTGGTGGTATCGGGGGGGCTTCCCGTAGGGGAATTTTAGTGAAAGGGTCCAACTTTCTGGATGCATTGACACAGGTAAAAACAGTAGTATTTGATAAAACAGGAACATTAACCAAAGGCGAATTCAAAGTTTCCAGTATATCTCCTTCAAACGGTTTCGACGAAAAAACAATACTAGAATATGCTGCCTATGCTGAATATAATTCGAACCATCCGATTGCAAAATCCATATTCGAATCTTATAAACAAGATTTTAACATTTCGAGAATTGGGAAAGTGGAAGAAATATCAGGACATGGAGTGAAAGCATACATCGATAATAAAGAAATCTTTGTTGGAAATGACAAGCTCCTTCATAAAGGAAATATTAAACATGATATATGCGAAGCGGGAGGAACCGTTGTTCATATTGTTATCGACAAAAAATATGCTGGTCATATCCTTATATCAGATAACCTGAAAGACGATGCCCTTGAAGCCATTGAGCGGTTAAATAAAAATAAAATAAATACCGTTATGCTCACCGGCGACAGCAAATATGCAGCAGACATTTTTGCTGAAAAGTTGGGGATTAGAGAATATTATGCCGATTTGCTTCCGGAAAGTAAAGTTGAACACATTGAAAGAATGTTGAACAAGGAAAGCAAAGTTGCTTTTGTGGGCGATGGTATAAACGATGCTCCTGTGCTTGCCCGTGCTGATGTAGGAATTGCCATGGGGGCCCTAGGTTCTGATGCCGCAATTGAAACCGCAGATGTTGTTTTAATGACAGACTCGCCTTCAAAAGTGGCTACTGCCATAGGTGTTGCAATCAAAACAAGAAAAATTGTTTGGCAGAACATCATATTTGCCTTGGGGGTCAAACTGGCTTTTATCGTCCTGGGTGTCTTCGGAATTGCAACCATGTGGGAAGCGGTATTTGGCGATATGGGGGTAGCTATAATTGCAATATTGAACGCTACACGTGTTTTAAGAGGTTAGTAGGTTGTGCTGTTGCTATTACCTGGCTTTATCTATTCGTTTTTGCACTATAGTCGTAAAAACTGGTAAAAAAACCAAAGGCCAAACATTCTATGCATCCATTATTGTACTAGGCTGCAATATTGGCCTCAGTAAGATGGGGAAATATAGATGATGCAAATAGAAAGTTACTTTCTGTTATTAATCAACTTTCTTTATCCGAACTATTTATTAAAGAAACTGAGACTAATAACATTTCTAATGACAGGCAAAGCTTTAATTGCATCATCTATACATAGTTCTATAAATGATTTGGAACTGGCTGTTAGATCTATTTACGTCATTCATATTATCCTCTTTCGAAATTTTCCAAAATAGACAATTATCACGTAATTGCTAGAGATTGTTGTGGAGATTTTTATCAGACATACCAGATTCGAAAAAGAAATAATATCAAAAATATCATCTTTATTTTAATTAGAGTTTTTAATATGTAGGAATTGCATAAGTTAAGAATATCATTTCGCTGTTTAAATTGAATCCATTAGAAATATTAAGTATTTTATAATGAAAAAGTTATTCTATGGATACAATAAAACTCATAATATGGGATTTGGACGATACGTTCTGGTCTGGAACACTTTCTGAAGGAGAAATTAGTCCTATTCAAACCAATATTGAATTGGTAAAGTCGTTAACAGGTAGGGGGGTCATGAATTCCATATCCTCAAAAAATGATTTCGAAAAAGCAAAAGAAAAATTGCAAGAACTTCAAGTTTGGGATTATTTTATTTTTCCAAAAATCAACTGGCAGCCAAAGGGACAAAACATCCAAAGTATCATTGAAAATGCTCAGTTAAGAGCTCAGAATGTCTTGTTTTTGGATGATAATCATTTAAATTTGGAAGAAGTCAAATTTTACAATCAACACATATGGGTTGAAGATCCAGCATTTATTGCAAAAATAAGGGGACATAAATCATTCGTTGGAAAGGATGATGCTACGCATGAACGCTTATCACATTATCGGGTATTGGAAAAAAAAGTGAAGGAACGATCTAATTTTTCTGATAATAAAGAGTTCTTAAGGTCCTCCAAAATAAAACTAACTTTTTTAGAAGATTTTACACCTAATATCAATAGGGTTCTAGAGCTAATTCAAAGAACAAACCAAATCAACTACACAAAGAAAAGAATTGATCGAGATGAATTAAATAAATTACTTTCAAATTCCAATTATGAATGCAAAATGGTTAAGGTCAAGGATAGATTTGGAGAGTATGGAATCGTAGGATTCTATGCTCTACATAAGCCAACAAATACACTTGAACATTTTCTGTTTTCATGTAGATCGATGAATGTTGGAGTTGAGCAATTTGTATATGCTCAACTAGAATTCCCTAAAATCTCTGTGGTTGGGGAGGTTACAGCAGATCTGGATAAGTGGACTAAACCGGATTGGATCCAAGTCCGAGATGATTGGAGCGAGAATTTACCAAACAGTGAAAATGACAAAAAAGCAATTCAGCTTTTATTAAAAGGAGCATGTGATTTAAATCAAATGCTTCATTATCTATGTTACAAGAATATTGAAATTCAAACTGAATTTAATGGAGTTAATTTCAATAACCACCCGATTCCGCAGGCGAGTTCAGTCATATTGCTTCAATCACAATCCCTACCGAAAGAAAATAAGTCACATCTGATCAGAAACCTCCCTTTTTTCGATAAGGATATATTTTCAACTAAAGTGTTTGACGAAAAGTATGATGTTCTTGTCTATAGTCTGCTTGTCGATTATACAATGGATCTTTATGAGTCTAAGAATACTGGTGAACTTGTACCGTATGAGAGTTATTCAGATTTTATAAAAGAAAGTAAAGAACAATTTATTGAAAGATGTCAAAAACATGGGTTTCGTAATATGAATGGGAAATTCTACGATAATTTTAAAAATCAATTTACATTTCTTGGACAGATTTCTCCAGATACATTCCGTAAGAATTTAGAGAGCCTTAAAACAAAAATTACTAAACCCATAATTTTTATAAATGGAGCTGAGTTAAACTCACCAGTAGATAACAAATCAGAATTTGGCAAAGCGCGAGAACGACATATCCTGATGAATAAGGCATTAGATGAATTTTGTGCCAAAAATGATAATGTATATTTACTTGATGTAAGGAAGATTGTTACAGAAACTGATATCAACCACAGCATTCGGCATTACAAACGACATGTATATGAAGAAATGGCCAGGGAGTTAATTATTATTATTGAGAAAATACACCAATTAAGATTTGAGAAAAACGTTTTTAAATATACCTTTAATAAAGCTTCTCAGTTTTTATATTATTACATAAAGGAATTGGTACGATAATGCTAATTACTGTTTGTCTCCGCTTTTAGGATGAAGACTAAAACAATTATCTAGGATATAATATCAGATTGACTTCAGACGAATTAATTCAATTTTAGCATTTGCTTGAAAAATTTTATAATCCTTGATATTTTTATTAGGGATTATTTTAAAATTGACATCCATATTATTAAGGTACCTGTAAAAAGTAGCTCTACTTTTACCAATAATTATGGCAATATCTTCAACTTACATTTTTTTATCTTCATGGCCCAGTGGAAGTGTTGCGGTCATCAAGGGTTAGGAACTCCGCTCCCTTTATGCTATGCCTATTAGTAAAACCAAAACAACTCCCGGCAACAACCACTTCATCTTACTATTGCGAATTGCGTCCTAGTTTTGGTTCAAGCTCAATACTATGAAAACAATCGAACTACACTCTGTTGTTATCTGCCCTTTTTGTGGTTATCAAAAAGAAGAATAAATACCTACCAGTTTTTTATGAATGTGAAAGTGCACAACAGTACTCAAACCCTTGGAAGGAGACTGTTGTTTTGTCTTATGTGTTTGAAAGTTGTTGTATTTCAGGGTTTTATTAGTTAAGTATAAAAAAGGATTTAAATAAACAACGTAGTGTAATTTGTGATTTTTTTTAATCAGATTTAAATTGATTTAGCCTAAAACTGGTGTACACTTCAAACTGTACCCAAAATCAACCTCCTTTAATGTCTAATTCGACAGAAATTGACTCCTTTTTTTAGTCTACACATAATTTGAACCTGAAAAAATTATTTGGTACGAATAGGTCATGTTTTTGATGATCAAATAATGAAATCATTAAAATATAGTTATGAAATTCTAGAATTATTGATAGATGACAAATTTGGCTTATTCAAAGAGTATATAAAGTTTCTATCTCAACATGGAAAGAGTCATAACAAATACGAAAACGAGACATTTAAAGGTCAATAATGTGACATTCAAAGTCTCATTTTTATTTCTACTAAAACTACCTATTAATACTAGTGAATCTTGTATGTATGATGTATAGAGGGATGTAACAATTGATCATGTTCTTGGCATATTTATTGGTTTTGCATTTGTGCTAATTATAAGGGATTGGGGCGATAATAATATGTTGACCTGCCCTGAATTCTTAATTAATAAACTATTCACTATGACATACCGTTTTATAAAAGATTTAATAACTCACAAAATAAAATTTGGTGCTGGTTTTGAAAAAGAACTTCAACGAATAACTAAGCTAAATAATTATTCAAAAGAGGAACTTAATGAACTTAAAAGTATCGAACTGGTTAAACTTTATCGAAATGCTTTCGAAAATTCTGTCTTTTACAAAAGATTCTATCAAAAACATGGCTTAAACCTAAATTCAGTAAGAGATTTGTCGGATCTTTCAAAAATTCCCATTCTCACCAAATCAGAAGTGAAGGAGTATGGTAAAGAAATGCTAACGAAATCAAAATTTACTGTTTTTAAAGCATATTCCAGTGGAACATCAGGAACTCCTCTCCAGGTTTATCGCGATTTTAATTCAACAATTAAAGAAAATGCATATGTATACTTTTTTCAAGCTATGCATGGTTATAATTTAGGTGATCGGGTCGTATCTTTAAGAGGTACTCTAGATCGCAAGACATTTTCTCATCATGATAAGGTCAATAATGTATTGTATTTATCAAGCTTCCATTTAAAAAAAGACAGAATCATTGAATATTATAATGCAATTAAAGAATTTCAACCCAAAGTAATTCAAGCCTATCCTAGTTCCATGCATATATTGGCAACAGAACTATATAAATTAGGCAAAGAATTACACATTCCAATAGCTTTTACATCTTCCGAAGTTTTGCACGACTTTCAAAAATCAATTATTGAAAAAGTTTTGAATACTAAAATTTTCGACTGGTATGGTAATGCTGAAAGGACAGTTGCTTTAGGTCAGAGTCAAGATTCACTCTATCGTGAACTCCCATTGTATTCTCATGTTGAAGTTGAAGATAAGCATTTGATAACAACTAGCTTTGTGAATTCCGTTTTTCCTTTAATTCGCTATAAAGTTGATGATGTGATTAGGTTGGCACCTAACTGTGAAGAAGAATGTATTGTAGAAAAAATTGAAGGTCGTGATGATGATTATATTGTATTGAAAAATGGTCATCGAATAGGCCGATTAGATTTGGCATTTAAAAAAATAAAAAGATTATTAGCAGCACAAATTATCCAAAATAAGAAAAATGAAATCCATGTGAATTTTATACCTGATCAGGGATTTTCTAATTCTGATTTAAATTCAATTGAAAAAAACCTACGGGATCTTATAGGATTAGAGTGTGGTATACTATTTGAAAAAATAGAATCTAATCAATTGATTAGAACAAAAAAAGGAAAATTTAATCTGGTAATATCAAAATTGAATGGAAGCTGAATAATAACTCTTGTTAGGATTGGATATTGATAAAACTCAATAACAGCATCAAGGAATCTTATATGAACTGGTTTTGTAAACGATTTGCTTAAAGTAATCTTTATTCTAAATAATTATATGCAACTGAAATTCAACCAAAAACAAAAGCAGGTAAATATAAGTAAACACGAAATCGCTTTTATAGTTGTCATAACTATTGAAGCGATTTTTATATGTATAAGCTCATGTATTTTTAGTCTAATTGAGGATTTATAAATTCCAAAAGTTCACCTTTTGCTACATGTCAAGATAACCATAGGATTGAAGTTTTTTCCCTAAGATTAATATTTTCTATATCTGCATGATTTTCGTACTTTTAGTAGAAGAAGCCACTTTACATGATAAATTTTAATAAAATACTTCATATCAATATTCGGGACAAATTTGTTGTGGCATTCCTTACATTATCATTATTACCAATTGTTATCGTAGGTAGTTGGGGAATTCATTCCAACCTTCAGCTTCAACGTGAACTTGCTACAAATGACCTTAACAATGAATTGAAAGACATAAAGGGAGAGTTGGCACACTTCTTTTATGGGTTGGAAGAGAATATTTATTTTCTAACCTCTTCGAATTCTTTCAAAAATTTTACTCAGCAATATCAAAGTGATAATGATTACCAACAACAGGAAATTGTAACATCATTGCTTCCTGAAGTATTAACTTTTACCCGACAAAAAGATATGTTCTATCAAATAAAACTGATAGATTTTGAAGGAGAAGAATTGTTTCAGGTTGTCCAGCAAAACTCTTCTTATCATTTGGTAAAGCCTGGTGATCTCAATCAAGGAGGAAGTAGGTATTATATATATGTTGCCCAACAGACCAAGCCAAATTCAGCGACCTTTAGTCCAACAGAAATTATACCTGTTAATGGTTCAACGCCTATTCAGACCATTTGTTGCATTTATCACGTGCAACAGCCAGATTTCAAAGGAGCTTTAATTATTCATATTAAGGCAGATAGTTTTTATCGAATCATTGAGAGTTCAAGAAATCTTTTTCCACGGAAAATCATGTTGGTTGATGATCATGGATATTACGTATACCATTCCGAATACAAAGATTCATGGAATAAACTTTCTGCCTTTAAAGAACAATCAAATCTTAATGTAGACTATGGACAGAATTTTACCAAGAGGATATTTTTAAATGTTCAGGATAGCATTTTTGATTTTGATTCCATTTTGGTAGGAAGTGCACGTGTATTTGAAGCAGATTCAGAGTTTGAGCAAAAGTATAATCTCTTAATTGCAATTTCCAAAAATGTAATCTTTTCAGAAATCAGGTCTCAATTTATCCTTTTCGCATCTATTCTTAGTGGATTTGTCCTTATTTCCTTTCTGGTAGCATTAATCGCTACAAAGCAATTTGTACAGCCAATTACAAATTTGATTGAAAAAGCAAAATTCATTTCAAGTGGCAATTATACGTCACGTGTCGAAGTTGAAACGCACGATGAAATAGCAGATCTGGCAAAACAATTTAATGTAATGACTCAATCTCTGGAGAAAAGGGAAAAACAGATTAGTATGCATCAGGATATGCTTAAGGAAAAGGTGAAATTAAGAACTTTCGAACTCGAAACGGAAAAAAATAAGCTACAGACCATACTCGACAATATTCCTAATGGAATTTTGATGTTAGATAAAAATGGGATAATACTATCAGCAAGCACTGTGTTGACTACAATTCTGAATAAATCAAAAATGGATTTGGTAGGAAGGAAATATTGTGATGTTATTGACTGTAATCACGATTTGGAAAGTTGTTTTCTGAATGAATTATTTCAATCCAACGAATTCAAGACAGCATCATGGGTTTACCCCAAAGACAAGAGTGATAAAAAATATCTTGAACATGTATTGATACCAATCTATAAAAATGGTATTGGAGAGAGAGTTTTAGCAATCATTACAGATAATACCAGAAAGAAAAAGCTTCAAGATAAATTGATAAAAAGTGAAAAATTCGCTGTCACTGGAGAATTAGCTGTTGTAATTGCGCATGAAGTTAGAAATTCACTAACTTCTGTAAGTATGATTCTGCAATTGATTCAAAGAAGTGAAGAACTTAAGGATGCAGAATCTGTTGATGTTGCTCTTGATTCAATTAAAAAATTAGAGAGTGTGGTAAAAAACTTGTTAGGCTTTGCTCGTCCACAGTTGCCGGTTAAAGAAAGATGTAACATTAACCAGGTACTTGAATTTTGTGTGAAATTTGTTCGACATCAAATGGAAAAAGATAAAGCTGAAATTCAAATTCAATTGGATAAGCAGCTTCCATCCTTGAAATTAGATGAGAATCAGGTAAAAGAGGCCATTATTAATTTGATTCTAAATGGATTTCAGGCGATAGAAAAGCAAGGAACAATTAAAGTAATTGCGAGGAAAGAAAACTTGAATCAACAAATGAAGGATTTACAGGAATTAAGTATCCACGAAGATGGAGAATTCAGAGTGGAAGAGAATGAAATTCATCTTTCAAAAGGTGAGGAAGTTATTTGCATTGAAATAGAGGATAACGGAATTGGGATACCTCAGGACAATATTGAGCGAATTTTTGATCCTTTTTTTACTACCAAAAGAAATGGAACAGGTTTGGGTTTACCGCAAGTAAAAAGAGTAATTAATCAGCATGGAGGAATTGTAAGGGTTTGTTCTGAGTATTCTAAGGGGACTTGTTTTACAGTCTACCTACCTATTTGTAAAAGTTAAATGCCTATGAAACTAAAAGGGAAATCGATTTTAATTGCCGATGACGATAAAAATATTCGTTATGCGTTTAAAAAAACTTTTGAATCGCTGTCCGCTATTGTTCATCAGGCAGGAACAGGAAAGGAAGCAATTACTGCAATTGAAAAGGAAAGTCCGGATTTGATCTTTTTGGATGTTGATATGCCAGAATTGAGTGGTCTTGAGGTGATTCAACTTCTAAAGGAGGATAATAATAAGATACCTATTATTGTAATTACTGGTTATGGGACGATGAGTACCGCTATAAAAGCAGTTCAATTGGGTGCGTATGAATACTTGACAAAACCTCTGGATATTGATAAGATTTTTGTGATTGCACAAAGGGCCATTGAGATGGTTTCTCTTAGAAAAAAAATTCAGGAACTGGAGAGTCAACAAAGAGGTAAAACAAATGATAGGGAACTAATTGGCCAACACCCTGGTATGCATGAAGTGTTTAAAGTTATTGGTGCAGTTACTACAGCACCTAACACTCTTAATGTATTGATCACTGGTGAGAGTGGTACTGGTAAAGAGTTGGTGGCCAGGGCAATTCATAACAATGGAAATCATAAGGATGAACCTTTTATTGGAGTAAACTGTTCTGTTTTTTCGGAAAGTTTATTGGAAAGCGAACTATTTGGTCACGAAAAGGGTGCATTTACAGGAGCAGGGGAAAGAAAAAAAGGTAAATTGGAAGTTGCGGAATCTGGTACAATTTTTTTGGATGAAATCAGCGAGATATCGAAAGAGTTACAGGTTAAACTATTAAGGGTATTGCAAGAGAGAGAATTTTACCGAGTTGGTGGTAACCAGCTAATCAAGGTAAAAGCACGTTTTATTGCTTCCTCTAACCGAAATATCGAACAAGAAGTGAGCAAGGGAAATTTTAGGAAAGATTTGTTTTATAGGTTGAATGTGATGCATATTCATGTCCCACCTTTGAGAGAAAGGGCTTCAGATATTTCTCTTCTGTTTGATTATTTTATCCATAAATATTCCAAGCGGCAGGGAAAGGAAATAAATGGAGTATCAAAAAATGTGTATGAATTTATAAACAAACACAACTTTCCAGGCAATGTTCGTGAACTAGAAAATATTGCTGAAAGGGCGGTGGTAATGACAAAAGGAAGGGTGATTGAAAAATCGGTTTTAAATTCATTTTATTCAGCAAAAGAAGAGTGTCAACTGGAATTTCCCTCATTGGTTTTGAGTGAAGCCAGAAAGAGTACCAATGATATGTTTGAAAAGCAGTTTCTTGACCGCTTGCTTAAAGAAGCCCAGGGGAAAATTTCTGAGGCAGCTAAAATTGCAGGTGTTGATAGAAGAACGATTCATCGAATGCTAAAAAAGAATAATGTTAATCCAAATCAATACAAAGAGAAGTGATTCGTGCAGACAATCATTTTCTTAAATCAGTGAAGTAAAAAACTGTAAACTAATTCTGTAGAATAGATATTCAGTCATAAAACATTTATTATTGGTGTTGGTGATACAGTTTTACGATAATCCTCAAAATAAGGGACTATGAAAGCTAAATTTGTTACGCTATTACTCTTGCTTATAAGTATTCTTTTACCGGAAAAGGGTGAAGCAATTCCTTCCTTTTCCAGGAAATATAAAACAAGTTGTATTACCTGTCATTCAGTATATCCTAAGTTAACTCCTTTTGGAGAATCTTTTCGAATAAATGGTTATCAGTTTCCTGAAAAAGAACAGGAAAACATAAAGGAAGATAGAGTAACACTTGGAGCTGAAGCCTATAAAAAAATATGGCCTGATGCTGTATGGCCCAATTCGATACCTGCTAAATCACCCATTTCGTTAAGAGGGAAAACCTCATACGATGGAAAGCGGGTTGAGAATGGAGATCTAGTTTCGGAATTTGGCTTGCCAAGTCTGCAGTTTTTGGCGGCAAACACTTTGGGTAAAGACATTTCCATATTTTTGGGAGCCCACTTATACGAAGAGGGAAAAACTGGTAATATAGATCGTTTTTTTATTCGATTTAGTAATCTATTGGATGGTTTTCTACCTGAAAAGTCATTATCGGTTAGAGTTGGTCAATTTATACCAGAGGTGGTCCCTTTTACTTCTAATCACAGGGGACTTACTCAAACTTCATATGCCTTTAATACCTATGCTCCTTCTCAGGGGAATGAGTTTGTTGGAGCCTATGTTCATGAACAAGTACCTTTTGGCATCGAGAATTTTCAATTGGGTATGGAGTTTAGCGGATTGTTCACTCCTCGATTAAGATATGTCGGTGGAATCATTAATGGAGGTGGTGCACAGCATGATACCAATAACAAAAAGGATTTTTATGGACGATTGGCTTATAAAATTGGTGGAATGGCTTTTGATGGAAGTTTAAAGGAGAATGTGCCAATTGACAAGGAAGTTTCGGTATCTCTTGGAACTTTTGCTTACAGGGGGAGCGGAGTGGTAGGTGATACAATTAATTATAACATTCATCGAATTGGTGCAGATTTTAATCTCATCATTAACCAATTCAATTTGATTGGAGGCGTAATAGGTGGAACAGATGAAGGTGAATTGAAAACGAAATACCACCTCTTTTTTGCTGAGGCTAGTTACATGTTTTATCCTTGGTTAATTGGTCTTGTTCGTTATGAACAGGCTAAGCCTGAAGATGGGAAATCCATAAACAGACTTGTACCACACATGAGTGCTCTTGTGGTAGCTAATGTTAAGTTCTATGTGGAAACCAGTTTTGATACCAACGATCAAGAGCTTGATTATTTTGCTCTTGGATTGGATTTTGCCTTTTAAGAAATTTCTTGATGTTTCTTAAAATATATCGTAATCAATAAATTTTGAGTATGGAAAATTTAAAAAGAATCTGTTTACTGATAATTATATTATTTCTACCTGGTTTTGTGGCTTCTCAAACAATTTTAGGGGAAGTTGTAACGGATCCTGGTAACGAGAAATACAAAAATAATACTGTGGTCTATATTGAGAATGTCGATGCTCGCTTTGAACTGCCTGAGAAAAATCCTGTTATGAACCAAAAGGAGTTAAAATTCATACCTAAAGTTCTTCCTGTTTTAGTTGGTTCTACGGTTGATTTTTTGAATAGTGACGATGTATTGCATAATGTGTTTTCTCCAGATTCATGTGCTAATAAATTTAATCTGGGAACATGGAAAAAAGGAGAAGTTAGGTCTGTTACATATGATAAAATTGAATGTGTATCAGTTCTCCTTTGTAATGTCCACCCAGAAATGGAGGCCTATGTAATTGTTCTGCAAAATCCTTATTTTGCCATAACCAACGAGAAGGGAGAGTTTTTCATTGAGAATGTACCTCCCGGCAATTACAAATTGAGTGTTTGGAACGAAAAACTTGACGCTAAATCAAAACAAATTACAGTTGATGAAACAGGGGAAGTGATCGTGAATTTTCAATTGAAGAGATGAAAAATAGCGATAGTAATACATGTCTAAGATCTTTAGTGTTTTATTGAAAGTGTGGTGCTCGATTTAAGATTTATTTGATTGTTGGTTAATTACAAAAGATGGTATTAATCAGTTTTTTTTTACATTAGCCTCTTATGAAACAGTATAGAGTAAATATTAAGAATATGGTGTGTCCTAGGTGCATCATGGCAGTTCAAGACATTCTAAATGAATTAAATATCCAATATAATGATGTTAATCTTGGATATGTGAATTTAGCTAAAAGTTTAACCGATGCAGAGCTCAGTGAGTTCAAACGTAAGTTGGAAGATTTTGGGTTTGAAATCCTGAATGACAAAAGAATGAAACTGATTGAACAAATCAAGAATGAAATAATAAGATTTGTTCATCATCCGGAATGTGAAGAGCAAATTGGAAATCTTACAAAACACCTTCCTGATGCAATTGGCCACAGTTACTCCTCTTTGAGTAAATTATTTTCAGAAATTGAAGGCATAACAATCGAAAAATACCTAATCCTTCAAAAGGTGGAGAAAGCGAAGGAGCTTTTATTTTACGAGGAGTTAACGATTAGTGAAATAGCGTATCAATTAAATTATAGCTCAAGTCAACATTTTTCTCGTCAATTTAAATCTATAACGGGATTAACACCAAGTGAGTTTAGTAAGAACAAAAATAAGGGAAGAAATCCTATTTCAGACTTGTAAGTTACAAAACACAGAAATTGTGCACATCTTTTAAAAAAATATGCACATTACATTTACAAAGTATCTCTACATTTGTAATATTAGTTTTCTAAGATGATAAAAAGATTTGGTCATATAATTCTAGCACTCATTCTATTTGTTGTAACAACTGGAATGACAATTTCTACTCACTATTGTGGAGAGAGAGTTAAGGATTTGTCTTTTTTATCAGAAGTTGATTCATGTTGTGAAATGCCAGATGGGTGTTGTCATGATGAAATAATCACCTTAAAAATCGAAGATTCCTTCTCGATTTCATCTTATTCTTTTGATTTTTCGGAAGTGGTATTAGAATTGCCTGCAATAATTGAGCTCGTAGATATTGAAGCTATTGCAAGTGCAGAAATTTATTTCCTAATCCACTTAAGCCCGCCGCTTAAAATCCAAACCATACTTTCTAGTTTACAGAATTATAGATTATGATTTGAAACTTATCTTTTGATTGGTGCGTAAGAATTGTTGTGTCTAATAATTTCTTGTTCATCAAATTGTTAAGAGTTAAAAATAAATCATAATTGGATAAGTATGCTTAATAAAATTATTCGTTTTTTCCTTGAGAATAAACTAGTTACTTTTTTGGTGCTAATTGTAATGATTAGCTGGGGGATTATCAATTCTCCTTTTGGTTGGGATACTGGATTTTTGCCAAAGGATCCTGTACCGGTTGATGCAATTCCTGATATAGGAGAAAATCAACAAATTGTTTATACAGAATGGCCTGGGAGATCTCCTCAAGACATTGAGGATCAGATCTCATATCCATTGACAACATCCTTGTTAGGAATTCCTGGTGTAAAAACCATTCGTAGTAATTCTATTTTTGGTCTTTCCAGTATCTATATCATATTTGAAGAAGATATAGAGTTTTATTGGAGCAGGACAAGAATATTAGAAAAGTTGAATTCTCTTCCGGCAGGTACCTTACCAGAGGATGTAACACCAGCTTTAGGGCCGGATGCAACGGCATTAGGGCAGATATACTGGTATACATTAGAGGGTAGAGATAAAGATGGAAATCCTTCCGGTGGTTGGGATCCACATGAGCTGAGAACCATTCAGGACTTTTATGTTCGATATTCGTTAACATCAGCTAAAGGAGTTGCTGAGGTGGCTTCAATTGGTGGTTTTGTTAAAGAATATCAAATCGATATTGATCCAAATGCTATGAAAGCACATGGTGTCAATATACCACAAATTATGGCTGCTGTTAAAAATAGCAACCTTGATATTGGTGCCAGAACAATTGAATTCAATAGAGCTGAATATTTGGTTAGGGCATTAGGATATGTCAAAAATCTGGAAGACATTGAAAAAAGTGTTGTTACAGTTAGAAATAACATTCCAATTAGGTTAAAAGACGTTGCGAAGGTAAATTTTGGGCCAGCCACTCGAAGAGGAGGATTAGATAAAGGAGGATCTGAGGCTGTTGGAGGAGTAGTTGTAGCTAGATATGGTGCAAATCCTTTGCATACCATTGATAATGTAAAAAGCAAAATTGAAGAAATAGAAGCTGGTTTACCTTCTAAAACATTAGCTGATGGAACGGTATCTAAGGTAACAATTGTCCCATTCTATGATCGAACCGGATTAATAAAAGAAACCTTAGGAACTTTAGAGGAGGCAATTACCCTGGAATTATTAATCAGTATACTTGTTGTAATTGTGCTGGTTTTAAATCTCAGAGCCTCTTTCTTAATTTCAAGTCTTCTACCAATAGGTGTTTTAATTACTTTCATTACAATGAGACAATTTGGTGTTGATGCCAATATTGTAGCACTATCAGGTATTGCCATCGCAATTGGTGTAATGGTTGATGTTGGGGTTGTCTTCACGGAAAATATTATTAGGCATGCCGAAGCACCGGAGAATATAGGTGCAAGAGGGAAAAGGCTATTGGAAATTGTTTATACGGGCACCGTCGAGGTTGCAGGAGCTGTTGTTACAGCACTGGCCACTACTATTATTAGTTTCTTACCTGTATTTGCCATGGAAGCTGCAGAAGGGAAACTGTTTAAGCCACTTGCTTTTACAAAGACATTTACGATGTTGGCAGCCTTGTTGATTGGGTTAATAATAATACCAACCCTGGCTCATCTAATTTTTTCAATACGATTCGATAAGAATAAATACAAAAAAGTCTGGAATATCGTATTGATTGTTTTGGGCGTATTTTTATCAATTTACAGTGGGTATTATATTGCTTTGATTATAACGGCATATGGAATTAATGGATTACTCTCAGATCGTTGGCCAGAAAATAAGAAGTCATGGGTAAACTATATTAATATAGCCATAACAGTTGTCGCCGTTGTTTTCTTTCTTACGAAAGCCTGGATGCCACTTGGAGCACAAAATACTTTATTCGCTAACTTTTTATTTGTTATTGCGATTGTGACAATAGTTTTAGGAGCTCTTTCTATGGTAGTTGTGTTCTATCCAAGAATTCTAAAATGGTGTTTAAACAACAAGTGGAAGTTTATGACAGTGCCAATTTTCATTGTTTTGTTTGGTATTTCTGTTTGGCAAGGATTTGATAAAATATTTGGTTTCATGCCAGGTTTTGTAAAAAAGACGGAGGTGTACCAGGATTTAAGTGAATCCATACCAGGTATTGGGAAAGAGTTTATGCCATCACTGGATGAAGGATCATTTTTATTGATGCCAACAACAATGCCTCATTCAGGTATCGAAGAGAATTTGGAAGTGATAAGAATTCTTGACAAAAGAATCAATTCCATTCCTGAAGTTGAAAATGTTGTAGGCAAATGGGGACGAGTTAATTCCGCTCTGGATCCGGCTCCTACATCCATGTATGAAAATGTAATCAACTACAAATCTGAATATATTCTAAATGAATCAGGGCATAGAATGAGATTTAAGGTTGATAAGAATGATGCATTTATTTTAAAAGATGGATCCACTTACAACCCAAGCGAAGAGGGTTTCAAGCTAATTGATAAGGAGAATTTAATCGTTGACAAAAATGGAGAATATTTCAGACAATGGAGAGATGAAATAAAATCACCAAATGACATTTGGGATGAAATCATCAATCAATCGACAATTCCTGGCTTGACCTCTGCTCCTAAATTGCAACCAATTCAAACACGATTGGTAATGTTGCAAACAGGAATGAGAGCTCCAATGGGGATAAAAGTATTCGGTCCGGATTTGGAATCAATTGAGAAAGTTGGATATGAAATAGAGAAACACCTTAAACAGGTTGAAGGTGTACAGGGCATGTCGGTTTTTGCTGATAGAGTTGTTGGTAAGCCATATTTAGAATTGGAAATTGATAGAGATGCGATCTCTCGTCATGGAATTACCGTTAAAAATCTGCAGGCAGTAATAAGTAGCGCGATTGGAGGTATGCAATTAACCACAACGGTTGAAGGTCGTGAAAGATTCCCTGTTCGCTTAAGATATGCAAGAGAATATCGAGATAATCCTGAAGATTTAAAAAAGATATTAATTCCAACATCATCAGGATCTCAAATTCCTTTAGGGGAACTGGTGAAAGTGAATTATGTGAGAGGACCGCAGCTAATTAAATCTGAGAATACATTTTTAGTTGGATATGTAATTTTTGATAAAAAGGAAGGGTACGCAGAAGTTGATGTTGTGGAAAATGCTCAAGCTTATTTGAAGAAGAAGATTGATGATGGAGAATTTGTTGTTCCAGCTGGATTGAGCTATGTATTTACTGGAAATTATGAGAATCAAATTCGTGCAACAAAACGATTAATGATAGTGGTTCCAATTTCTTTAATTGTCATTTTCTTAATTCTATATTTTCAGTTTCGATCTGTAACCTCAACAACTTTGATATTCAGTGGAATTATTGTTGCATTATCAGGAGGTTTTATAATGTTGTGGCTGTATGGACAACCATGGTTTATGAATGGAACTTTAGCAGGTATGAATTTAAGGGATCTGTTTCAAGTCCAAACGATTAACCTTAGTGTTGCAGTATGGGTAGGATTTATAGCCCTGTTCGGTGTAGCTACTGATGATGGAGTGTTAATTAGTACCTACATAAAGCAATTACAGGATAAAAAAACGC
The DNA here is from genome assembly GCF_965230805.1 of Marinifilum sp. Classification (NCBI taxonomy): domain Bacteria; kingdom Pseudomonadati; phylum Bacteroidota; class Bacteroidia; order Marinilabiliales; family Marinifilaceae; genus Marinifilum; species Marinifilum sp. The sequence continues at coordinate 2,522,364 of NZ_OZ246019.1, forward strand.
CAAAATCGGTTGAAGAGATTAGAGCTTTGATTTTAGAAGCAGGTTCTAAGCGTGTTCGTCCTGCAATGATGACAACAGCAACAACAATTATTGCACTGCTTCCTGTTCTTACATCTACAGGTAAAGGATCTGATATTATGGTGCCAATGGCCATTCCATTGTTTGGAGGAATGACAATTGAAGTACTTACCATGTTTGTTGTACCAGTGTTGTATGGTTTCTGGCAGGAAAGAAAATTGAAATTAGAACTAAAAAAACAAAAGGCATAAAATCATGAGAAAGATAAAAATATACATAACATTCTTACTCCTTTTTACATCGTCGGTTGTTTTGGGTCAGCAGGAGTTGACATCTTACCTGAAATTAGGAGCAGAAAATAATCCAGAGTTAAAAGCCCGTTTTAATGAGTATATGGCGGCTTTAGAAGTGGCACCACAGGTGAAAGCATTACCTGATCCTCAATTGGCATTTGCTTACTTTATAAAACCAGTTGAAACCAGAATGGGACCCCAGGAATTTAAGTTTTCACTTTCTCAAATGTTTCCATGGTTTGGAACATTAAAGGCCAAAGAAAACATTGCTGTTATGAATGCCAAGGCTAAGTATGAAATGTTTGAGGATGCAAAATCGAGATTATTTAGTGATATAAGTGCGAACTTTTATAATATCTATTTTAACAAGAAAGCCATTTCGATAACCAATGACAATCTGAATATTTTAAAGGCATTTCAGAAACTGGCTACCATTAAAGTCGAGGCTGGTTTAGTTTCAGCTGTCGATGAATATCGAATTGAAATGGAAATTGGAGATTTACAAAATCAACTGGCTCTTTTAAAAGACAAGCAACAAGTATTGGAGGTTTCATTTAACAACTTATTAAATACCGATGAATCAATAATAGTTCAAACACCTGAGGTTTTATGGGAAGATGATATTCGCTATACAAAGGAAGCTTTATTGGACTCAGTAAGAAATAACAATCATAAAATATTGGGGATTTCACTTCAGCAGGAGTCGCTTAAATACAAAAAGATTTTGGCTGAAAAACAGGGGAAACCTAGTTTTAATTTAGGTCTTGATTATACGATTGTAGGTAAGGGTGAAAATAATTTGGAGGGTAAGGATGCATTTATTTTTCCCAAGGTTGGAATAACTATTCCTCTTTATCGAAACAAGTATAAGGCAATGGTAAATGAGGTGGTTTACTTGGAAACAGCCAAAGAAATGGATAAAGCAAATACAATGAATATGCTGGAATCTATTTTTGAAAACTCCTGGAAAGAGTATAGAGATGGACATCGTAGGATAGCTTTATACATTTCACAATTAGAGTTAGCCAATAAATCTCTAAATCTGTTGGAAACGGATTACGCAACAGGGAATAAACACTTTGAGGAAATATTAAGAATGGAAAGAAAGGTTTTGAAGTACAATTTGGAACTGGAAAAAGCCAGAGCAGACAAACAAGCTGCAATCGCATTCATCAACTACTTAATGGGTAAATAAATAGTACTGTCATGAAAAATATAATTAATAATATAAAAGAAAATTACAAGTTAGTAATTGCAGTTTTAGTGGTAGGAATACTTCTTGGATTGATATTCTCAGGATCATCGGATAAATATGTAGTTAATTCAAGTAATATTGAAGGACATGAAGGACATAATCATGAATCTGAAGATCCAACTACCTGGACATGTTCAATGCATCCACAAATTAAGCAGGATAAACCTGGGTTATGCCCAATATGTGCGATGGATTTAATTCCTCTTACTTCAATGCAATCGAGCGGTGACGATGTAGACCCTAATGAAATTGTTATGACTGAATCGGCTGCAAAATTAGCCGATATTCAAACCATGATGGTTCAATTGGGAGTTCCCGAAAAATCAATTCGCTTGCAAGGGAAAATTCATGCGGATGAAAGAAATATTTCAGAATTAACTGCAAGATTTGGAGGTAGAATAGAAAAGCTATTTGTGAATTATACTGGTCAAACGGTTCGTAAAGGTGAAAAATTAGCAACGGTTTATTCGCCTGCCTTGGTCACTGCGCAAAGGGAGCTTTTGGAAGCTATTAGTTTTAAGGATACCAGGCCATCATTGTACCAAGCTGCAAGAGGAAAGCTGAAGTTATGGGATTTAACCGAGAAACAAATTGCAGGAATAGAGAAAAAGGGGGAGCCTACCTTATATTTTGATGTTGTTTCACCAATATCAGGAACAGTTACAATGAGACATGTGGCAATAGGTGATTACATTAAGGAAGGAACAAAGCTATTCAAAGTGGTTGATTTATCTAAACTTTGGGTGATGTTTGATGCTTATGAAAGTGATTTGCCATGGGTGAAATTGAATGATAAGGTTGAATTTTCTGTTCAGGCAATACCTGGGAAAAACTACGAAGCGAAAGTAACTTATATTGATCCATTTATTAATGGAAAAACAAGAGTTGCGAAAGTGCGTGCTGAAGTTTCAAACAAAGAACAGTTGTTAAAGCCAGAGATGTTTGTAAATGGAGTAGTTGTGTCAAAAATTGCCGAAGATAGTGATGAGTTACTTATTCCAAAATCATCAATTTTATGGACAGGTAAGCGAGCTATAGTTTATGTGAAAGTACCAGATCGAGAAAGTCCATCTTTTCTATATCGTGAAGTGGTTCTTGGACCTGAGGCAGGATCATTCTTTGTAGTAAAAGAAGGTTTGAGTCAAGGCGAAGAAATTGCGATTAATGGAGTCTTTAAAATAGATGCAGCAGCTCAATTGATTGGCTTACCAAGTATGATGAATCCTGAAGGAGGACAAATGTCTACAGGTCATAATCATGGTGAAATGTCTGTTGATCATTCGAAGCATGAAATTCAAACTTACAATGTTGACAGTAAATTCAAGAATCAACTTACTCAGTTTTATCAAGCGTATTTGTCATTAAATAAAGCATTTGTGAGTTCGGATCCCAATCAAGTTGTATCTCAGTCTAAAGAATTATTAGATCAGCTTGAATCAATAGACATGTCACTTTTGAAGGGAGATGCTCATATGTCGTGGATGGAGGATTTGAAAGTACTTGAATCGAAGTTAAAAGAAATTTCAGATGTGAACGATATTGATAAGCAAAGAATTGCGTTTGCTCCATTTAATCAGGCTTTGTATAAAAGTATAAAATCGTTTGGTCTGGATAAGGTAACAGTTTATTTCCAGTATTGTCCTATGGCTAATGGAGATAAAGGTGCCTATTGGTTTAGTGATTCAGAAGAAATTCGTAATCCATATTTTGGGGATATGATGCTGAAATGTGGAGAAGTGAAGGAAACCATTAAATAGTGGTATTTAGGAGAGGGAGTATCTGCTCCCTCCAAAATAATTGCAATCTAAAATTATTTATCATGAATATTTATAAAGTTGCAAATCTTCGAATTCGAAATAAAGAATTATTGATTCACTCAATAATTGGACTGTTAGTTGGCTTTTTTATTCTACATCCAATAAGTATGATTATTTATTGGTTCGATACAAATGGAATCGATTACAGTTTAATTAATGTGAGTAAGATAATTACTGAAAGTATTGCACACACTTTTAGTTTTCATATGATTGGAATGTCAATAGCATTTTCGATTTTAGGAACTCTAATCGGATTTGGATCAGGTCTCTATTATAGATCCTTAAAAAGAAAGGAAGGAGTGCTTTTAGGAAAAAGGAAATTATTAGAGCAAAGCATTCCCTCGTTGATCAAGGAAGGTGAAAATGAATTTGTTGAGTTTAAGTCTTCTTTACGACATGATTATTATCAGGTAAAAACAAACAAAAACTTAGAACTGGTAATAATGAAATCAATTGCAGGTTTTTTAAATGCCAAAGGCGGAACATTAATTATTGGAGTTAATGATTTTGGAGAAGTTTTGGGGCTTGATAATGATTATTTTACTCTAAAGAAAAATGATAAAGATGGTTTTCAACAAAGATTGATCACTTTGGTAGCAAAAACATTTGGGAAAAATATGTGTGCCTATTTGAATATTTCATTTCATGTAATAAATAAACGCGAAATATGTACGGTTGTAATTAAGCCATCAGAAAGGCCAGTTTACTTAAATGAAAATTCAAGGACTATATTTTATTTGAGGACAGGAAATGTTACCAATCCCCTTACAACTAGCGAAACGGTTAGGTATTTACAATCGCGTCAATTGCTAAAGTAGAATGTTATGAAAACAATGATAGTCACAATGATATTCCTTCTGATTTTAAATATAGATGGGATATCTCAAATAAAGCTTGAAGGAACGGTTAATTCTAAGTATAAATCAATACAGATGGATGATGGAACCTTCAGATATGCGAAATATAATGGTGAGAAAGAGGCAATTTATATCTATAATCTTGACAATACAATATGGAGAACTATCAATCTTCCATTGCCTAAAAATCATCATCTGGATGAAGTAAAATTAATCTCTCAAAAAGTGTTTAATAAAGATGATCTGGTTGAGATTGTTTATTCATGCGTTGAACATACTGTGCCTGATAATTACGAAGATCCCACTGTAGATTTTGGTCAGGTGAAGTTCACTTTGAATATCATTAACGAAATGGGAGAATCTCTTTTAAGAGTGGAGGATAGTAATGAGATGGAAATTGTTAAGTCAAAAGGAGGAACGAAATTACTTGTATATAAACATATAGGTGAAAGTTTTAGTGGTGAAGATCAAACTCTTATTTATAATTTACCTTAAAGTATAATGATATGGAAAATGATTATAAAACAACAATTTTTGTTGCAGAAAATCACTTGTCAGATTCTGAAACCTTATCAGTGTATCAGTTATTTTTTGGAGTTGATGGAGTAAAGGATTTGGCTTGCTATCAGAATAGTATTGAACTTACATATAACCCTATGGTAATAAGTTCCATTGAAATGTTTCAATTCATTATTGATTTGGGTATCAATTCATACAAAGGAAATAAATCAGAACTGTTGGAAGATCAATTTAATATTGACTTCAGTGATTTTAGATTTAATGTATACTAAATTGAATTGAGTGATAATTCGGTTGTTAACTGTGGTAGGTTAACTAGTGGAGAAGGAGTCAGCTTTGAATTGATCCTTGGTTGACTCCTTCAATTAAAAGTATAATAAAGTTTTAATAAATATATAAATCCATGTAATGGTTAGATTCATAGTTTGGTACCTGCCATTCGGCAGGATAGTTTAGGTCTGTAATGTAGGGGGTCAATGTTGATCTTTATCAGATCCCCTACGTTCTTCTGCACAGTAAATGGAATTTAAATGAAATTTTCAATTCGGATTTACATTTTTAAGGATATTAACAATAACAGTTGTTTAACAATTTAAAAAGATGAGTTATGAAATTTAAGCTAGTTATGTTTTTAATTATAGTTGTTTCTTTTTTAATGAGTTGTAGTGATAGTTCTGATTCGGAATTTAATGATATCTCAGGTACATATATCGGAACAATCGCAATAAGTAACAATTTAAAATCAAGTAATGATCTAAATGGTTCTGATGCTACAACTATAGTGCAATTTCAAGGAGACCAAATAGAAGTACACTGCTTTGGTGAAGCATTAGATACAACTCTTATCCTAGATTATTATCATCATAGAGATAGTGTATTTGTTTGTCATACTGGTGAGGAATTCGAAAACTTATATGGTCATATGAAAGGGCAAGGACACATGTCTGGAGGTATGATGGATGATATGCATGATGATGAGACAGAGTGGATGCATCATTTAAATGATGAGCATGAATTAAATGATGAACACTTTGGTGGTTTTGATCTACAAAAACATTCATTTAGTTTTTTGTTTAAAATGGAAGATGGTGATTATTTGTTTAGCGGGACGAAATAAAATTGGACTAAATTAAAAAGTCAAAATGCCCAATTGTGATAGTGGTGAATAGTTTTAAAATTATTAGATATGAATGATAAAAGTAATACAGCGGGTCATGATTGTTGTTCATCTCAGCATGAAAATAATAGAGATGTTATTCTAGGCTATTCTTGTCCAATGCAATGCGAGGGTGACAAAGTGTATCCTGAGGAAGGGAAATGTCCAGTGTGTAAGATGAAATTGGATGTTGTTGTTATTCGAAATAATCAGAAAGAATCTTCTCAAAAAGTCATTCAAGGAAGTAAGGTGACAAATCATTTTGGTAATAAATATTATTGCCCAATGATGTGTGAGGGCGACAAAAAATATGACAAGCCGGGCGACTGCCCAGTTTGTGGAATGGACCTTGTTGCTGAACAAGCAGAAGAAATAGGAGATGATAAAACTTACACACAGGTAAAGCATAAATTTATGGTTGCTTTATTATTATGTGTTCCTGTTTTTGTGATCGCAATGTCTGATCTTTTTGCTCTAAACTTAGATTTGATAGCACCAAAATATTTGTGGGGATGGATGGAATTAATTTTGACTACACCAATTGTATTTTATTCAAGCTGGACTTTTTTTATTCGTGGTTGGAAGTCAATTAAAACTTGGAATCCTAACATGTGGACTTTAATATCAATAGGAGTAGGTAGTGCTTATGTTTTTAGTGTAATTGCAATTGTTGCCCCAGATATTTTTCCACATCAATTTAAAGATGTTTCAGGTAATGTTCATCTTTATTTTGAGGCCGCTGCAGTAATTTTGACTCTTGTGTTACTTGGTCAGTTACTTGAATTAAGGGCACATGGCAAAACCAATGCTGCCATAAAAGCTTTACTAAACCTTTCTCCTCCAGTGGCAAATAGAATTAAAAATGGTCAAGAGGAGGAAATACTTTTAGATCAGGTTCAGATAGGTGATGTATTGAGAGTGAAACCTGGAGAAAAAATACCCGTTGATGGATGTATAATTAAGGGAGAGGCAGTAATCGATGAAAGTATGATTACCGGAGAGTCAATTCCTGTAGAAAAATTTATAGGTGATAAAGTTACTGGAGGCACTATAAACGGAAAAACATCTTTTGATTTTCAAGCTGAAAAAATTGGTTCGGATACCCTCTTGGCTCAAATTATTGCAATGGTTAATGAAGCAAGTCATTCAAAAGCTCCAATTCAGAAGATTGCTGATTTAGTGGCAAAATATTTTGTAATTGTTGTTTTAATAATTGCTATTAGCACATTTATTGTCTGGGCTATTTTTGGTCCAGAGCCAGCTTATGTATATGCATTTATCAATTCTGTATCGGTTCTAATAATTGCCTGTCCTTGTGCATTGGGATTAGCAACTCCTGTTTCTGTTATGGTTGGAACAGGTCGAGGAGCTCAGTCTGGGGTTTTGGTTAAGGATGCCCGTTCAATTGAAGAAATGAATAAAGTAGATATTTTGATTGTTGATAAAACAGGCACGCTTACAGAAGGAAAACCTACGCTTAAAACCTATCATTCATTTACAAACTTAAGCAATGAGGAGGTTTTACAATTGGCAGCCTCAGTTGATGCTCATAGTGAACATCCAGTGGCGGAAGCCATTGTTAAAGGAGCTAAAAATCTGGGAATTGAACTTTTTGCGGTTAGCAAATTTGAATCAATTACTGGGAAAGGAGTGAAAGCCATTTATAAGGAAAAGCCTATTTACCTTGGAAATAAACGTTTGTTGGAAGAGTGTGAGATTGATTTGACAGAACTTCAGGTCGATCTTGTTATCAAAAAACAGAGTTTGGGAGAAACGGTAATGTTTTTAATTGCCGATAATCAGTTGGAAGGAATAATTAGTGTTTCTGATAAATTAAAACCATCCTCACATGAAGCAATTAAGAAACTTCAAAAGATGAATGTTTCTGTATATATGCTTACTGGGGATAATGAGAATACTGCCAAGGCAGTTTCAGGAGAGCTTAAGTTGGATGGGTTTACAGCCGACTGCTTACCTGAGGATAAATTTAGGAGAGTAAAAGAATTACAGGGAAAGGGACACGTTGTAGCTATGGCAGGAGATGGAATAAATGATGCTCCTGCTCTGGAACTTGCAAATGTTGGAATTGCAATGGGGACAGGAACTGATATTGCAATGCAAAGTGCAGAAATAACCCTTGTAAAAGGGAATCTTAATGGAATTGTTCGCTCAAGAGAATTAAGTATTCATGTAATGCGTAATATAAAGCAAAATCTTTTTTTTGCGTTCATATATAATGCGCTTGGAATTCCTATTGCTGCGGGTCTGTTGTATCCATTTTTCGGTTTGTTACTCAGTCCCATAATAGCTGCCGTTGCAATGAGTTTTAGTTCTGTATCTGTCATAACAAATGCATTACGTTTAAGAAAAATTTAATCATAATTAAAATCAAAAATAGATGACATATTATAATGCAAAAGTAATTGAATCAAGTTTCGAAAAGGCAGAGGAACAGGTTCGAGAAAAGTTGAGTAAGGTGGGATTTGGAGTTCTTACTGAAATAAATCTTCAGGAAAAATTCAATGAAAAACTAGGAGTTGATTTTCGTAGGTACAAGATATTAGGTGCTTGTAATCCGCAATTTGCCTATCAGGCGGTGAAGTTGGAGGATAAGATTGGAACGCTCTTGCCTTGTAATGTAGTAATACAGGAGCTAGATAATTCTAAAATTGAAATTTCTGTGATTAATCCTATTGCTAGCATGACGGTCGTTGACAATAAGGAAGTAGAAGAGATAGCTAATGATGTTACAATTCTTTTAAGAAATTTCATAGAGTCTATAGATTAACAATCTAATTCGAGTGGATAGTAAAAATTAGGTATCATGAGACGAAGAGTTGGTAAAAAACTTGCAAAAGCAAAACAAGAGAAAACAAACAAATTAAATGGATTTTTGCTACTGGGAGGTATACTATTGCTTGTTACAGTCGCTTTGTACGGTCCTAAATTATTTAATAGAACTAATCAAAGTGAAATTATTGCTTCTCAACATATTGGCAAAAATATCCCTTTGAATAAAGTATGTATGGTTAGAGGTGATATTAAAGCTAAAGATACTCACATGCTTCGTATTGGTGATAAAGTATACTTTGGCTGTTGTCAGAAGTGTTTATCTAAATTAAAAAACAATGTTAACAATGTTCAGTATGCTTCTGATCCAGCAACAGGCAAAATGATCAATAAAGCAGAAGCTCTAATTAAGCTTAATCCTATCAATTCTAATAAGGTATTGTTTTTTGAATCACAAGAAACATATGATCAATATTTGAAACTGATTTTAAATGAATAGGTGCTGATATTAACAACTATTAAATAAAAGAGTAAGTAATAATTAAAATTTAAAACATGAAAATTAAAGCATTTTATTTGGTATTAACTGTGCTCCTTATGGGGACTGCAATTGCTAACGGACAATCAAAAAAAGAAGAATTTAAAGTATATGGTAATTGTGGAATGTGCGAGAATCGTATTGAAAAAGCAGCTTTATCGGTAGAAGGAGTAACAGTTGCAGAATGGAATAAGGAATCAAAAATTATTAGCGTGACATTTAATGGTTCAAAGACAAAAGTTCATGAGATTCATAAGGCGATTGCTAATGTAGGCCATGATACTGAGATGCATAAAGCAAAAAATGAGGTTTATAGTAAACTTCCAGGATGCTGCCAATATCAGAGAGTAGCTTTAACATCTGGACATTCTCATAATCACAAGGAACATTCAGGTTGTAGTCACAATACAGATAAAAAATCTTCTGATCATTCAGGATGTAGCCATAAAGGAAAAAATATTTCTAAAAAGTCAGAATGTTCACATGCACATAAAAAGCAGAGCAGTTCATGTTGTAACAAAACGAAAGAATAATATTAACATTAAAAATTAAAATAAGATGATTTTAAAAAAAATAGCACTTATAGGATTATTATTGTGCAGTGGTTTAGGCTTGATGGCTCAAGAAACATCAAAGAAGTTTAAGGTATACGGTAACTGTGGAATGTGTGAGAGTCGAATTGAGAAAGCTGCCTTATCGGTAGAAGGAGTATCAATAGCAGATTGGGATAAAACTACAAAAATGATTAATGTTAAATTTGACAAATCTAAAACAGATGTGCATAAAATTCATATGGCAATTGCCAATTCAGGTCATGATACAGAAATGCACAAGGCCAAAGATGAAGTTTATAACAAACTTCATGGTTGCTGCCAATATATAAGGTCCAACAAAGATCAGATGGATCATAAGCATTAATTTTTTGATTTAAATATTATAAGGAGAATTGTATTACTTCCTATGCTGAGAAGAATAGGAGGAGTTGATTAAATGCTTAGTTTTGATTCAGGATTCACCTTTATAATAGAGAGGAAAAGGCCGTTAACTTAACGGTCTTTTTTTAGTTAATTTCATACGTTTGGACTATTAGGCTATTTAAGAAATGGTATTATGTAATCATGCAAAAATGATATAGATGCAGTAATTTATGCATAGTTGTCGAATTGCGTCTGGTATGATTAATTAGGAAAAGCTGTTGAAATTCTATACGAGTAAACAAATGAATTGAATTATAAAGGTTTGTAAAGAGGACTTTTTAAAGGCAAAGTCTGAAATCCAATAAATTAAAATGGTGAAATACTTGCCATACTGTATGGCGTATATTTAAATGCCAGATTATATGGTAATTATTGCAAATATAGTAAAATAAAAACACGATAGTTTTTATTGCTCCATAGTCTAAAACCTCTATCTTTACGATAGAAATACAACAAGAAAATATTGCGTTACTGAAGTTTCTCATTCTATAAAACCGCCAATTTTAACGAACCAGAGAAACGGACGGGTGAACGCACCAGGATACGGTGTGTTCTCTTGTTTCGTTGTGTTGGTTCAGGGTGCTTGGCGGTACCTATAGAAGACTCAATGGGATAGAGGACATGCCTCTTTTCGTTTTTGGTAGCGCCTGCTAAAACTGCCACAAATGAAAAAGTACGAAACACCTGAAATTTCTAATAAAAACTGTGATCACACAACTTGTAAAAGTGAAAGGCTATTAGATAAGGAATACGAGAATTGTATTTTGCCAAACATTTTTGATTCTGAAGTTAATTATCAAGAAGGTACAGTAAGAAATATTGATTCGCTTAGTTTTTTTGAAAGGTTTTTGTTGAGTGCATTGTTGAGAGGTTCGGACCATAAAAATTATGAAGTTTATACCTATGATAATGTGAAATGGCACTTAAGCCCTAATTCGTTTTTTATAAAAGATATTGTAGAGTTTCTTATAAATCGCAAACTTATTGAAGTTTCCATTGATGAATCAAAAAATACTAATGTAATTGATAAATTCCTGGATCAATTTGAATTCCGTTTTGTAATGGAAAATGAGTTATACGGTAGGGATTTATATTTGGAATTGATTTCTTCTGACCTAAAAAATACTCCTCTGGCTGATATTCAAACCTTATGGCAATTTTTATCAATTGAGGAGTGTATTGGAGTTATTGAGTGTCATTGTAAGATGGAAGGTTTTGTATGGACTCCAACAGATACAGATAGAAAAGTTATCAAAGAGATATTGATGGATTATTCTGTCAGTCAATTTTATAATGTGTTTCATGAATTACTTGAAAAAAAGAAAACCAAGTTCAAAGGAGAAGATGTTTCAAGGCAGTGGTTTTTTATGGATTTAGTTGAAGATCTTTCATCTTATTTTACGGTAGTTAAGCATATAGATTTTAAAGTTGTGAATGAAATGAAATTTTATGGAGTAATTTCTGATTTTACCAATTCTTGTTATGATCTTGTTTTGGGATTTGGTAAAGAAGCTTTTATTCTGTCACCTTATTCTCATCGTTTAATCGAGTAGATTATGGAGCAGGACAAAAATAAAACTAAAAATGAACCTACTCCTGAAGATTTGTTGGCAAAAGGAGAGGAGTTGTTTGGATCGAAAGTAAGGTTTGATCATTGGATGAATTGCCCTAATTCCTTTTTTGGAGAAATCAAACCATATTATTTGATGTTTGAATCAGGTGGAATCAAGAAGATTTATCAGGAGCTAATACGATTAGAATTTGGGGTATTTTGATGAAATATGGATAATCTCTTCATAAACCTGATATGAGAAAGTACAAACTTACAATTGGAGTTTAACATCAATTAAAGTTCTTCAAATCGAGAATTGACTTAAACTGGTTAGTGCTTTTATATTGTATTATATACTTGACTTTATACAATTCAATTAAATATACATTCTTATAGGGTTATTATGACTTTACCATGAGTGCTATAAATGTTTTAAAAATGATGAAAAAGGGAAAGGATTACATTTTAATTTCAGAACTTTCAAGTGAGGAACAGGAACCTTTTCAAAAGTGGCTTTATGGAAAGGATAAACCTATAATTGATGATGAAAGAATTGATCCTAAGGATTGCTGCTATAAATTGGACTATGAAAAGTGGAGAGCATTTCATAAAACTCAAGAATATAGTTCAGAATGTGTGCAATTTGATGATGCAATAAAGTCCGATTCCATAGAAGGTGATGCTGAAATGTTAATGCCTAATAGTGATAAAAAAAGGGGTTTGAATGACTTGTTGAAGGACGTTGATCAAGATAATATTCACTCTGAGACCAATACCGGAGATTCGATTGGAAAGGAAGATTGGTGATTTGTTGTTGTGAAATATCTTAAATAAGTGACTGGTATAAATTTGTCTACCAAAGGAAAAAAATTGAATTTCTTATGGTATATATGTTAATGCAATACTGGCCATATTGTATGGTTTTACCAGAAACAGATTTTAAAAAGTGCAGATGGTAGTTCTTATTTCTATGTAAACCAAAGGTCGCATAAAATCAAGCGGTTAGTAATTGGTGTAAACTGTGTAAATCCTAATGTAATTTAGTAACTTATTGGATGGCAGTCTGTAGTGGAGGTGGTTTACAGGTTTACACAGAAAAGTGCAATATCTTATAATAGTGAAGAAAAATTAACTTCTGAGGACTTAAAAAATAAAATTCTTTTAGAAAATTAAGAATCGAATGTTAGTGCTTTTGTTAGTGCAAAAGATAAAGCGGCCACAGCATAAATGCCATAACCGCCTTGATTTGAGGGTGGAGAGTACCGGAATCGAACCGGTGACCTTTTGACTGCCAGTCAAACGCTCTAGCCAACTGAGCTAACCCCCCGTTTATAATAATCAGTTTCTTTGTATCTGATCTGACCGAATAAAGATAACGCATGCAAATATAATTTAAAATGAGGCACATTAAACAACTTGACAGTGATTTTTTTAGAAAAGCAAACATTTTTTATTTTTATACGTAAGGAAAATTGGAGTGAAGAATCTATTTTAGTCCGAAAATTGTTTGTCAATAGACAATTGATTGGTAGCAATGTATAGTGTGTGTATAGGTAGGATGAGTTCGGATAATATGGATTTTTCACTCTTATTTGTTAAAAATATAATTTAGAATGGCTTTAAAGAGAAAAATGTACTAAATTTATAGTTGATTTATTTACAGGGGTTTTATGCTTCTTAAAAATGGGTATTCTTGAATATTATTATCACAGATTTTATTGTTCTTAAGCATTGAAAATCAAAAAATAGGATTAAGAAAAATGATTTGCCCGTTATTTTTATATCTTTATGCCTCGAATAATTTCACTGAGAATAGAATTTTGATTATAGAATTGAAAAACTTACTTTTAAGCGCTGAATTTAAAAGAAAATTAAAAGAAAATTATGGAAGTTAAGAAGTCACCAAAAGCAGATCTTGAAAATAAGAGAGGTCTCTTTCTTGAGATTGGTCTGGCACTGACTCTTGCCTTTGTATTTCTTGCATTTGAATGGCGTGTAGATTCTGCGGAAGCTACAGGCTTGGAAGATCAACAAGAGATGGAGGCTGAAGAGGAGATGATTCCTGTTACCAGACAAGAACCTATTAAGCCACCACCACCACCACCACCAGCACCTAAAGTAGCTGAGGTATTGGAAATTGTGGATAACGATGAAGAGATTGAAGATGAGCTTGAAATTGAAGACTCCGATGCTGATATGGATGAAGAAGTTGATATCCAAGTTGTAGAAGAGGAGGAGGAAGAAGATGAAGCCCAAGTATTCGTTGTTGTGGAAGATATGCCTGAATTTCCAGGAGGTCAGCTAGAATTACAGAAGTGGATTGCCAAGTCTATCAAATACCCTGTAATTGCTCAGGAGAATGGGATTGTCGGTCGTGTATTTGTTACTTTCGTAGTAAACAAGGTTGGTGGAGTTGAACAAGTTCGTGTGATACGTGGAGTTGATCCATCTCTAGATAAAGAAGCAGTTCGTGTAATTAACCAAATGCCAAAATGGAAACCAGGTAAGCAGCGTGGAAAACCAGTAAGGGTTTCTTATACTGTACCTATTAACTTCCAATTGCAGTAGAGTAATATACTATATTTTATAAGATAATATTTATAAGAGGTTTCGATTGTTCGAAACCTCTTTTTTGTGGCTAAACGAAAGTATTGCAGAATATTGTGTATTTTTGCCTTTTTACAGGAGAAACTGGTATTACACAAAATATTCCTAAAAGAAATAAATGGGAGACTATCTTAGAACAAAAAAAGAGAAAGAAAAGGCGATTTTAATAGGAGTGATTGATCAGTCAAAGGGTATGACTGTGCAAGAAGTTGATGAGTATTTAGCAGAATTGGATTTTTTGGCTTTAACTGCTGGGGCAAAAACTGTTAAACGATTTACTCAGAAATTAGAATATCCAAATCCAAAAACTTTTGTTGGAGCGGGTAAGCTTCAGGATATTCAGGATTTTCTAGAAGTAAATGAGGATGTTGGCATGGTAATTTTTGATGATGAATTAACTCCAACTCAACTCCGAAATGTTGAAAGAATATTGAAGAGAAAAATCTTGGATAGAACCAATTTGATTCTTGATATTTTTGCCAGCAGAGCTCAGACCGCGCATGCTAAAACACAGGTTGAATTGGCACAATATCAATATATGTTACCACGATTAACTCGCATGTGGACTCACCTTGAGCGTCAGCGAGGAGGTATTGGAATGCGTGGCCCTGGGGAAACTCAGATCGAGACTGACCGTCGTATCATTTTGGATAAAATTGCAAAGCTGAAACAAGATCTAAAGAAAATTGATAAGCAAAAGGCAACCCAACGTAAAAATCGTGGCAAACTAGTACGTGTAGCTTTGGTAGGATATACCAATGTTGGGAAATCTACAATAATGAATATGCTTAGTAAATCTGATGTATTTGCTGAGAATAAGCTTTTTGCTACACTTGATACAACAGTGCGTAAAGTTGTTATTCAGAATGTTCCATTTCTTTTAGCAGATACAGTCGGGTTTATTCGGAAGTTACCTCACCATTTGGTAGAATCATTTAAATCAACCTTGGATGAGGTTCGTGAGGCAGATGTGATTCTTCATGTAGTGGACATTTCGCATCCTAACTTTGAGGATCACATTAAGGTTGTAAATGAAACAATGGTTGAAATTGATAATAGAGAGAAACCATCCTTTCTTGTGTTTAATAAAATTGATGCCTTTACCTACGTGAAGAAAGATGAGGATGATTTGTTACCTAAAACAAGAGAAAACTTTAGTTTGGATGAACTAAAACAGATGTGGATTGCTAAAGGTGAGAAACCTTGTTTATTTATTTCAGCTATTGAGAAACAAAATATAGAGGAATTTAGAGAGGAAGTATATGGTGTAATTCGTGAAATTCATTCTGCACGTTTTCCTTATAATGACTTCCTATATCAGGATTATTCAAATTTAATGGATTAGATAGAAGGTATTCAAAAAAACCGATGCAGAGAAAAGCATCGGTTTTTTTTTAATTCTTTAAACCAGCTCATTTTTGGCTAAATATTCTGCAATTTGGACTGCGTTAGTAGCAGCTCCTTTTCTTAAGTTATCTGCAACAACCCAGATGTTCAAGCTGTTTGGATTTGAGTAATCGCGTCGAATTCGGCCAACAAAAACTTCATCGCGATCATGAGAGTATTTTGGCATAGGATATTCGTTATTATCAAGATTGTCCTGTACGATAACACCATCCGTTTCCGATAGAAGCTGTTTTATTTCTTCAACATTAAAATCATTAGCAAATTCAATGTTTATTGATTCAGCATGACCTCCAACTACAGGCACACGTACTGCGGTAGCTGTAACTCTGATGTTATCATCTTTCAAGATTTTTCTGGTTTCATTAACCAACTTCATCTCTTCTTTTGTGTAGGCATTTTCAGTAAATACATCACAATGTGGGAGGCAATTTTTATCAATTTCGTGCGGATAAGCTTTTTCTCCATTAATTCCTATACGTTCAGCTTCAAATTGCTGAACAGCCTTTACTCCAGTTCCGGTAATTGATTGATAAGTTGAAATCACCAAGCGTTCAATTTTGTATTTTTCATGAAGAGGAGCTAGAGCTACTACCATTTGAATTGTTGAACAATTGGGGTTTGCAATAATCTTATCATCTTTGGTTAATTCTGTAGCATTAATCTCAGGAACAACTAATTTTTTAGATGCATCCATTCGCCAAGCCGAGGAGTTGTCTACTACAGTAGTTCCAACTTTGGCAAATTCAGGAGCCCATTTTAATGATGTCTCTCCTCCAGCTGAGAAAATTGCAATTTGTGGTTTCATTTTAATTGCATCTTCTATACTGATAACTTTATACTTGTTGCCATTAAAAGTAAGCTCTTTTCCCACTGATCTTTCACTTGCGACCAGATATAAATCACTAACCGGAAGATTTCTTTCTTCCATTACATCCAGTATTTTTTGGCCTACCAATCCAGTAGCTCCAACAATTGCTATTTTCATAACATAATAAAGCTTTAACTCCTTGTTTATAATTACGGTTATAGTTAGATTAGCTTTTTATTAAAAAAGCAAGTCAAAGTTAAAATTAATTTTCTATGAAAAAAAACCTAAGCCTGAAATTGTTCTTTCTCTTGGTTTTGCAAGTAAATGCAGATCTATATGCAGAGGATATTTGGACAATAAATTTTTCAGATTCAACGGATTTAAACAAAGGTTACTGGGGTGATAATGCAGATATGTCTGGAGTTCATTGGGATTTGGATATATCTAATTGCAAGCTATCGGAAGATGCAGATTACGTGAAAGTAGTTGAAACGAGCGGAGGAAGGTTGGAAGCTGTAGATTGTGATGGTGAAGCAATCTGGACGAGTAATTCAATTGATATTTCGAAGTTTAAAAATTGTAACATCTCGGTATTGGCTTCTGAAACAGGGACTTCATCAAATACTAACAAGTACATTAAACTGTTCTATAAAATTGATAATGGCAGCGAGCATGCTTTCGATGAGAATGGAGAAAATATTGGGAATTGGGGAAGTGTAGAAGCATCAACAGCTGGTATTTCCGGAAAAGAGATGGTCATAGTGATTCGAATTAACAATCCTTTATCAAGCAATAAAGTCTATTTCGATGATATTGTTGTAACTGGTGAGCCAATAGTAATAGAAAATGATAAGCTTACAGAAGTATCGGCACCTGCAAGTCAAGCTCAAGCCCGTTCGATAAGCCCAGATATTGATTCAGAAGAAGAGGCTGTTTCGTGTTTTAGATTTGTAATAGATGAAACAGATTCAGCGGGTGATGGTGTCCCAACGAATATTTCGCGTATGACATTCTACAATACCAAACTGCTTAAAGGTATTGATTGGAATAGGGAGTTAGGCGGTGTCTTAATTTATTCTGAAGGAACATTACTGAACTACAACAAGCTGGAAATAAGTTCTGATTCCTTGTATTTTGATTTTATAGAAAATCAAGTTTTAATTCCGGATGGAGAAAAAAGAGAGTTTGAATTAAAGGTTTATCTGAATTCAGAAGTCGAATTAACAGATCATAGCAGATTTCAATTAGCCATAGGGAAAAATGCAAGAGGCTTTTTGTCTTACCCAAGTGGATCTGGCTTTATTGATAATGATAAAATGATTGAATCCGAAATTTATACCGTTGATATAGAAGCTTCTCGCTTAATACTTTTTAATATTCCTGAATCAGTAATAAGAAATCAACATTTCCAGTTTACTGTCAATGCTGTTGATCAGTTCGGCAATCTTGATTCTGATCAAAGTAATAAAATAAAACTGTCCTTATGTATAGGAAAAGGAGAGCTTATAACAACTTCTCAATTTGAAAGACCTTTAGATCAAGGAGTTTTAGTATTTGATTCTCTTCGATATCGAATTGTAGATACGATTCAGCTTAAATTATCTGGTAAAAATTTGGCTGAAATTATTTCGTCAGAAATTATTGTTGAAAACACATATGAATCACAGGCCATCAACTCCTCTTGGATTCCTGAGGATACAATTTTATCCACTTTGAGAACGCATAAGAAACAAGCATTTAAGTTATTCGAATTTACAGTTAAAGATGCTGGTGATGATGATGCACCAACAGAACTTAAGAAAGTTTCTATTGCAAGCAGTGAAATCAATCAAATAGATTTTAAGAATACTTTTGGAGGTTTTTATTTTACGAGGGATGATAAGGAGCTGGACACAGAGTTTGAAGTTTCAAAAGACAGGATTGAGGTTATATTTCAAGAATCGGAATCAAAAGCTGTTATTGAAAGTGAAACCACTGCTAATTTTTCTTTGTATTCATACTTTGCTGAAGGAGAAGGGATAGATGGAGATTTAATTCAGCTTAAAATTAATAAATCTAGCAGCGATTGGGAAGTATCAAAAGAAAACAGTGGGCTTAGACTTGATTTTGACAAGGACATATTGGGCCCTCAATTTATTTGTGAGGTAGAGGCGACACAGATGCAATTTTCAGAAGTTCCAAAATCGATAAAGCCTAATGAGGAATTTACAATTGAAATTGAGTTGCTTGATGAATTTATGAATCAGGATGCAAATTCTAATAAGAAAGTCAATATTAGTTTAGCAGCAGGAACTGGAGAATTGAAGTCCTCTTCAGGAATGAAAAAATCTATTGAGAATGGGAAGATTATATGGAAAGATTTGATATATGATAGGGCGGAGCACTTCACCATTCAAGCAGAAGCAGATGGGTTTGAAACGATACTTTCTGATGATATATCCAGTGTAGATCAGAATTCTGCCATTGTAACAAGCGAAATAATTTCAAATCAACAATTGCCGTCTAATTCTATAAGTAAGGAAAAAGCAGTTTCTGTTCTTAGATTTACTATAGTAGATTCGGCTTTTTATGACGATTTACCAACCATAATTAAAACGGCAGTATTTTATAAAAAGGAGCTTCCCGAGTCCTTCGACTGGCAAAAGCACATTGCAGGAGCAGTCATTAAAAGTAAAGACGAAATACTTGCAATAACTTCAGATATTGATAATGAATGCATCAAATTTAACTCAAGCAAAGGTTTATTTCGTGTAGATAATGGAAAAAATCGAGATCTTGAGTTAGCAGTATTTTTTAGAGAGTCGTGTTTACCTGATAATATGCAATTTCAAGTCTTTATCCCCCAAAATATTTTAGGTTGGAAGACAGGAGTTAATAGTTCTGAGTTGGTAAAAAGTTTGAGCAAAGATATTACTTCAGATACATTTCATTTAAATGTGGTAGCCGATCGGATTCGGTTTGTTTCAGCTCCATTATTTGTAAAGGATAGTTCGGAGTATTTTAGGCTAAATCTTATAGCATGTGATCAGTATCATAATATCGATATGGATTATATTGATAAGTTTCATTTAGAATTGCTTAAAGGCGATGGAAAAATAGTTCACAATTATGAACTAAAATTTAAAAAAGGGATATCAGAACTGGAAGCCATTAAATATAAAGGGAATGATGAGTTTGTATTAAAAGCCACATCAAATTTGCTTCCTGATACTATAAATATAATGTTAGGAAACAGTGTTTTAGGCATAAGTAATGATTTTGAATCAAATGACTTGAGCGAATATTTAAATGTGAATGATTGGGCTTTATCAACATATCAATCAATAAAAGATAGTAAATCGTTAAAACACAATTTAAGTAATCAGGTAGGGAGTAGTCATATATCTCGCAAATTGGAAGGTTGGAAACCAGGAAAAGGGTCTACTAGGTGGAGTTTCATCTTGAAGAATGGAGATTGGGATCCTAGTTCCGGAAACTATTTTGTATTTCATTTATGTATGGATCAGGATGATCCGACAAAAGCAGAAGATCTTTATTCAGTTGGTGTAAATCTGAATGGTTCTAGCGATTTGTTAAGTTTATGGAAAAGCCAAAAAGATCAAAAACCAGACTTATTATTGCAGACCAATTTAGATTGGAACGAAAATGAATTAGTAGCCGTTCAAGTTGATTACAATGAACATGGCAAATGGGAGCTAGCTTACAATCGGTTAGGAGAAACAGAGAATTGGTTTAGAATAGGAGAAGTTTATTCAGAAATTGCTAGTGATGCAGAAGTATTTTATTCTGGATTGGAATATTATTTCGAAACAGCTTCCAGGGCTGGAAGATTATGGTTTGATAATTTTAGTGTACAATCTGTAAATACAGCTCCTTATATCAAATCGCACCAAATAGTTGGACAAGATTCTATTTTAATTATTTTTTCTGAGAATTTAGATGTATACCAAAATTTAACCACAGAGAATTTCACAGTAAATTGTAATGGAGGTGAATTAAGTTCATTTAGTCCTTCATTTACAGATTTAGAGAATGAGATTTTAATTGTTTTGGGAACTAATTTAACAAATGGCCATTATCAAGTGGAAGTTGAGAATATTCTTGATGAAGGTGGTGCAGTTTTAGTTACAGATTTTATTGATTTTGATTATTTATGTCCCTCTAAAGCTTTTGACCTTGTGATCAACGAAATCATGGCCGATGAAAGTCCAGTGCAAGGCTTACCGGAGTATGAATACATTGAGCTTTACAACACAAATGATTATCCCGTTTCATTGGAAGGATGGAAATTGCAGGTTGGCAGTAAGGAATTGTTATTTTCTGCAGATACCCTTTCATCCAACTCCTATTTGATTCTTTGTTCGAATTCAGCGGTTGAAGCCTTTTCGGAATATGGTCAAACAATGGGGATGTCAAATTTTACAGGCCTGAACAATTCCGGGAACGGTATAAAACTGTATTCAGACAAAGGAGTAGAAATTGATGCAATCACTTATTCTGATTCCTGGTACAAATCAAAAGATAAAAGTAAGGGAGGCTGGAGTCTGGAACGAATCGATGCGATGAATACATGCAGCAGCTATAACAACTGGTCGGCTTCAACCAATGCAAATGGCGGAACACCTGGTTGTGTTAATTCGGTAAACTCATCCAATACCGACAATAAAGCTCCTCAGCTTGTTTCATTCAGGCTTTTGTCAGAAAATTGTATATCCCTGCGCTTTGATGAAATAGTAAAAGAGGAATCCTTAATCAGAACAGAAAATTATGCGATAAGCTCAAATCCTGTTGCAGAGATAAGTGCGATAGGTTTGCAGGCTGTGGAGTTGAAGTTTGAAAAAGATTTCACTGATGGCAAGCAACTTCATTTTGAGCTTTCAGGCATAGCGGATGAGTGTGACAATTACCTGGATACCACATTGAATTTTGTGTACCATCAGGTTCATGAACATGACCTTGTGATCAACGAAATCATGGCCGATGAAAGTCCAGTGCAAGGCTTACCGGAGTATGAATACATTGAGCTTTACAACACAAATGATTATCCCGTTTCATTGGAAGGATGGAAATTGCAGGTTGGCAGTAAGGAATTGTTATTTTCTGCAGATACCCTTTCATCCAACTCCTATTTGATTCTTTGTTCGAATTCAGCGGTTGAAGCCTTTTCGGAATATGGTCAAACAATGGGGATGTCAAATTTTACAGGCCTGAACAATTCCGGGAACGGTATAAAACTGTATTCAGACAAAGGAGTAGAAATTGATGCAATCACTTATTCTGATTCCTGGTACAAATCAAAAGATAAAAGTGAGGGAGGCTGGAGTCTGGAACGAATCGATGCGATGAATACATGCAGCAGCTATAACAACTGGTCGGCTTCAACCAATGCAAATGGCGGAACACCCGGTTGTGTTAATTCGGTAAACTCATCCAATACCGACAATAAAGCTCCTCAGCTTGTTTCATTCAGGCTTTTGTCAGAAAATTGTATATCCCTGCGCTTTGATGAAATAGTAAAAGAAGAATCCTTAATCAGAACAGAAAATTATGCGATAAGCTCAAATCCTGTTGCAGAGATAAGTGCGATAGGTTTGCAGGTTGTGGAGTTGAAGTTTGAAAAAGATTTCACTGATGGCAAGCAACTTCATTTAGAGCTTTCAGGCATAGCGGATGAGTGTGACAATTATCTGGATACCACATTGAATTTTGTGTACCATCAGGTTCATGAACATGACCTTGTGATCAACGAAATCATGGCCGATGAAAGTCCAGTGCAAGGCTTACCGGAGTATGAATACATTGAGCTTTACAACACAAATGATTATCCCGTTTCATTGGAAGGATGGAAATTGCAGGTTGGCAGTAAGGAATTGTTATTTTCTGCAGATACCCTTTCATCCAACTCCTATTTGATTCTTTGTTCGAATTCAGCGGTTGAAGCCTTTTCGGAATATGGTCAAACAATGGGGATGTCAAATTTTACAGGCCTGAACAATTCCGGGAACGGTATAAAACTGTATTCAGACAAAGGAGTAGGAATTGATGCAATCACTTATTCTGATTCCTGGTACAAATCAAAAGATAAAAGTGAGGGAGGCTGGAGTCTGGAACGAATCGATGCGATGAATACATGCAGCAGCTATAACAACTGGTCGGCTTCAACCAATGCAAATGGCGGAACACCCGGTTGTGTTAATTCGGTAAACTCATCCAATACCGACAATAAAGCTCCTCAGCTTGTTTCATTCAGGCTTTTGTCAGAAAATTGTATATCCCTGCGCTTTGATGAAATAGTAAAAGAAGAATCCTTAATCAGAACAGAAAATTATGCGATAAGCTCAAATCCTGTTGCAGAGATAAGTGCGATAGGTTTGCAGGTTGTGGAGTTGAAGTTTGAAAAAGATTTCACTGATGGCAAGCAACTTCATTTTGAGCTTTCAGGCATAGCGGATGAGTGTGACAATTATCTGGATACCACATTGAATTTTGTGTACCATCAGGTTCATGAACATGACCTTGTGATCAACGAAATCATGGCCGATGAAAGTCCAGTGCAAGGCTTACCGGAGTATGAATACATTGAGCTTTACAACACAAATGATTATCCCGTTTCATTGGAAGGATGGAAATTGCAGGTTGGCAGTAAGGAATTGTTATTTTCTGCAGATACCCTTTCATCCAACTCCTATTTGATTCTTTGTTCGAATTCAGCGGTTGAAGCCTTTTCGGAATATGGTCAAACAATGGGGATGTCAAATTTTACAGGCCTGAACAATTCCGGGAACGGTATAAAACTGTATTCAGACAAAGGAGTAGGAATTGATGCAATCACTTATTCTGATTCCTGGTACAAATCAAAAGATAAAAGTGAGGGAGGCTGGAGTCTGGAACGAATCGATGCGATGAATACATGCAGCAGCTATAACAACTGGTCGGCTTCAACCAATGCAAATGGCGGAACACCCGGTTGTGTTAATTCGGTAAACTCATCCAATACCGACAATAAAGCTCCTCAGCTTGTTTCATTCAGGCTTTTGTCAGAAAATTGTATATCCCTGCGCTTTGATGAAATAGTAAAAGAAGAATCCTTAATCAGAACAGAAAATTATGCGATAAGCTCAAATCCTGTTGCAGAGATAAGTGCGATAGGTTTGCAGGTTGTGGAGTTGAAGTTTGAAAAAGATTTCACTGATGGCAAGCAACTTCATTTTGAGCTTTCAGGCATAGCGGATGAGTGTGACAATTATCTGGATACCACATTGAATTTTGTGTACCATCAGGTTCATGAACATGACCTTGTGATCAACGAAATCATGGCCGATGAAAGTCCAGTGCAAGGCTTACCGGAGTATGAATACATTGAGCTTTACAACACAAATGATTATCCCGTTTCATTGGAAGGATGGAAATTGCAGGTTGGCAGTAAGGAATTGTTATTTTCTGCAGATACCCTTTCATCCAACTCCTATTTGATTCTTTGTTCGAATTCAGCGGTTGAAGCCTTTTCGGAATATGGTCAAACAATGGGGATGTCAAATTTTACAGGCCTGAACAATTCCGGGAACGGTATAAAACTGTATTCAGACAAAGGAGTAGAAATTGATGCAATCACTTATTCTGATTCCTGGTACAAATCAAAAGATAAAAGTGAGGGAGGCTGGAGTCTGGAACGAATCGATGCGATGAATACATGCAGCAGCTATAACAACTGGTCGGCTTCAACCAATGCAAATGGCGGAACACCCGGTTGTGTTAATTCGGTAAACTCATCCAATACCGACAATAAAGCTCCTCAGCTTGTTTCATTCAGGCTTTTGTCAGAAAATTGTATATCCCTGCGCTTTGATGAAATAGTAAAAGAAGAATCCTTAATCAGAACAGAAAATTATGCGATAAGCTCAAATCCTGTTGCAGAGATAAGTGCGATAGGTTTGCAGGTTGTGGAGTTGAAGTTTGAAAAAGATTTCACTGATGGCAAGCAACTTCATTTAGAGCTTTCAGGCATAGCGGATGAGTGTGACAATTATCTGGATACCACATTGAATTTTGTGTACCATCAGGTTCATGAACATGACCTTGTGATCAACGAAATCATGGCCGATGAAAGTCCAGTGCAAGGCTTACCGGAGTATGAATACATTGAGCTTTACAACACAAATGATTATCCCGTTTCATTGGAAGGATGGAAATTGCAGGTTGGCAGTAAGGAATTGTTATTTTCTGCAGATACCCTTTCATCCAACTCCTATTTGATTCTTTGTTCGAATTCAGCGGTTGAAGCCTTTTCGGAATATGGTCAAACAATGGGGATGTCAAATTTTACAGGCCTGAACAATTCCGGGAACGGTATAAAACTGTATTCAGACAAAGGAGTAGAAATTGATGCAATCACTTATTCTGATTCCTGGTACAAATCAAAAGATAAAAGTGAGGGAGGCTGGAGTCTGGAACGAATCGATGCGATGAATACATGCAGCAGCTATAACAACTGGTCGGCTTCAACCAATGCAAATGGCGGAACACCCGGTTGTGTTAATTCGGTAAACTCATCCAATACCGACAATAAAGCTCCTCAGCTTGTTTCATTCAGGCTTTTGTCAGAAAATTGTATATCCCTGCGCTTTGATGAAATAGTAAAAGAAGAATCCTTAATCAGAACAGAAAATTATGCGATAAGCTCAAATCCTGTTGCAGAGATAAGTGCGATAGGTTTGCAGGCTGTGGAGTTGAAGTTTGAAAAAGATTTCACTGATGGCAAGCAACTTCATTTTGAGCTTTCAGGCATAGCGGATGAGTGTGACAATTACCTGGATACCACATTGAATTTTGTGTACCATCAGGTTCATGAACATGACCTTGTGATCAACGAAATCATGGCCGATGAAAGTCCAGTGCAAGGCTTACCGGAGTATGAATACATTGAGCTTTACAACACAAATGATTATCCCGTTTCATTGGAAGGATGGAAATTGCAGGTTGGCAGTAAGGAATTGTTATTTTCTGCAGATACCCTTTCATCCAACTCCTATTTGATTCTTTGTTCGAATTCAGCGGTTGAAGCCTTTTCGGAATATGGTCAAACAATGGGGATGTCAAATTTTACAGGCCTGAACAATTCCGGGAACGGTATAAAACTGTATTCAGACAAAGGAGTAGAAATTGATGCAATCACTTATTCTGATTCCTGGTACAAATCAAAAGATAAAAGTGAGGGAGGCTGGAGTCTGGAACGAATCGATGCGATGAATACATGCAGCAGCTATAACAACTGGTCGGCTTCAACCAATGCAAATGGCGGAACACCCGGTTGTGTTAATTCGGTAAACTCATCCAATACCGACAATAAAGCTCCTCAGCTTGTTTCATTCAGGCTTTTGTCAGAAAATTGTATATCCCTGCGCTTTGATGAAATAGTAAAAGAAGAATCCTTAATCAGAACAGAAAATTATGCGATAAGCTCAAATCCTGTTGCAGAGATAAGTGCGATAGGTTTGCAGGTTGTGGAGTTGAAGTTTGAAAAAGATTTCACTGATGGCAAGCAACTTCATTTTGAGCTTTCAGGCATAGCGGATGAGTGTGACAATTATCTGGATACCACATTGAATTTTGTGTACCATCAGGTTCATGAACATGACCTTGTGATCAACGAAATCATGGCCGATGAAAGTCCAGTGCAAGGCTTACCGGAGTATGAATACATTGAGCTTTACAACACAAATGATTATCCCGTTTCATTGGAAGGATGGAAATTGCAGGTTGGCAGTAAGGAATTGTTATTTTCTGCAGATACCCTTTCATCCAACTCCTATTTGATTCTTTGTTCGAATTCAGCGGTTGAAGCCTTTTCGGAATATGGTCAAACAATGGGGATGTCAAATTTTACAGGCCTGAACAATTCCGGGAACGGTATAAAACTGTATTCAGACAAAGGAGTAGAAATTGATGCAATCACTTATTCTGATTCCTGGTACAAATCAAAAGATAAAAGTAAGGGAGGCTGGAGTCTGGAACGAATCGATGCGATGAATACATGCAGCAGCTATAACAACTGGTCGGCTTCAACCAATGCAAATGGCGGAACACCCGGTTGTGTTAATTCGGTAAACTCATCCAATACCGACAATAAAGCTCCTCAGCTTGTTTCATTCAGGCTTTTGTCAGAAAATTGTATATCCCTGCGCTTTGATGAAATAGTAAAAGAAGAATCCTTAATCAGAACAGAAAATTATGCGATAAGCTCAAATCCTGTTGCAGAGATAAGTGCGATAGGTTTGCAGGCTGTGGAGTTGAAGTTTGAAAAAGATTTCACTGATGGCAAGCAACTTCATTTTGAGCTTTCAGGCATAGCGGATGAGTGTGACAATTACCTGGATACCACATTGAATTTTGTGTACCATCAGGTTCATGAACATGACCTTGTGATCAACGAAATCATGGCCGATGAAAGTCCAGTGCAAGGCTTACCGGAGTATGAATACATTGAGCTTTACAACACAAATGATTATCCCGTTTCATTGGAAGGATGGAAATTGCAGGTTGGCAGTAAGGAATTGTTATTTTCTGCAGATACCCTTTCATCCAATTCCTATTTGATTCTTTGTTCGAATTCAGCGGTTGAAGCCTTTTCGGAATATGGTCAAACAATGGGGATGTCAAATTTTACAGGCCTGAACAATTCCGGGAACAGTATAAAACTGTATTCAGACAAAGGAGTAGAAATTGATGAAATCACTTATTCTGATTCCTGGTACAAATCAAAAGATAAAAGTAAGGGAGGCTGGAGTCTGGAGCGAATAGATGCAATGAACTTTGCATGGCAGGAGCCAAACTGGACAGTTTCATTATCACAAGATGGAGGTACTCCAGGGAGTGTAAATTCTGTTTTTTCAGACAATAAGGATTATACTTCTCCTGAAGTTCATTTTATCCAGGCTTATAGTACTAATTCACTTCTTCTTACCTTTACTGAGCCGATGCTTGAAAGTCAAACCATATTAGAAGCCAACTATTTATTGAAACCTGATAATATTCTCGCAATGGCAGTAAGTAAGATAAGTGAAACGCAATTTGAAATAGTATTTGAGGAACAATTAATTGAAAATTCAAAATACAATCTGGAGATATCTGAAAATGTAACAGACTTGGCTTCAAATAAACTTAAAAGTAGTGAAATTGAATTTTATGTGCCTGCTACAATTGAAAAGGGCGATATTGTCATTAATGAAATCTTGTTTAATCCTTTTTCCGAAGGTTCAGACTATGTCGAGCTTTATAATCGTACAAGAAATATTTATGATTTATCACAGTTGTATCTAGGAAAAAAAGATGATAACTATATTTTAATTGATAGTGTTAGATTGTCACAGAATCTGAAACTAATATTTCCTAAAGAATATTGTCTGTTTAGTGCCGATACTTCTCATGTTGTCAGCATGTACCTTACTTCTAATACAAGAGTGTTTCATCAAGTTGCTTTGCCAAATTATCCAGATAATAGAGGTAGAATTGTATTGTTTACCAAATATGATGTAATTGATGATTTAGAATACAGTGAAGATATGCAGTTCGAATTGTTAGCATCTAAAGAAGGGGTAGCATTGGAAAGAGTAAATCCTGATAGAGAAACCAATATGAAAAACAATTGGCAGTCGGCTGCTCAAAGCATAGGTTTTGGAACCCCAGGATTAAAAAATTCTGCATTCGATGCAATAGATGTTTCAGAGGAGGAAGTTAGCTTATCTAAGAAAATATTCTCCCCTGATAATGATGGTGTTGATGATCGTTTGTACATCAATTTCAATCTACATGAGGATGGATATGTTGCCAACATCCGAATTTACAATTCAAAGGGAATAGAAATAAGAAATTTAGCCAGTAATTATTATCTAGCTAATGTTGAGCGTTTATCTTGGGATGGTTTAAGTTCCCAAAAAGAGCGCTTACCTATAGGAATATACTTGGTTTATATTGAGTTGTTTAATCCTGAGGGGCAAGTAAAAGTATTCAAAAAAACGTGTGTAATTGGAGGAAAGTTTAAATAATTATTGACTATTATGTTAGAACTAAAAATGAACGTTAGTTCTTGTGTGTTTACATTGATTTTTGTAAATTGATGATGCATAGAGCATTTGAGAAAGTGCAATTTTGGATAAAGCCAAAATGCTTTAGCAATAGCTGTTAATTAATGTAGTGGTTAATTAAATGGTAGAGTAAAGGGGGAATTTGAATTCTCCCTTTTTTTCTGAATGTCTCTATATTATTCCCGTCGGTGCTTACTGGTTATTTCAACTTTTTTAGCATGCCCAAGCTTTTGCACATCCCTTCCCAAGTTTTTTGAACAAAACCAAACATTTACAAAGACACATCCACAAAAAGAACTACTTTCTCTTATTAATGAATGTTTACATTTAATCTTTTTTGATACTGTGCAAATTACTCGATCGTTTATTTTTCTTTACGTAGCTTAATATTTGATGATCAAATTTAGATTTATCCTCCTTAAGGAATTTGATGCATAATGGAACAAAGAAAAGGTGTTTTTTAATACACGTTTGTTTGATTTCCATATCTAAAATACGAGTGGCATCTTTTTCGGTAGTAATAATGATTTTATTATAGCCTTCTAGTTCATTAAATCTTTTTTCGATTGTTTCAATATCCTTTTGATTAAAAGCATAATGATCGGGGAAATGATATTCCTCAATTCGGTCAGAAAAGCTATCCAAATATTCGCGCAAAGGTTTTGGGTTAGCAATACCTGTAAAAAGAAGAATTGAGAAAGTCTCTTTAGTCCACTCTTTATCATCTATACTTAAGGCTTCTTCTGGAAAAACAGGCTGCAAATGTCCATAATCCAAGCAGGTGAAATACAGTTTCTGATAAGGTAATATCTTTAGTTCTTTTACTATGATGCGTCTTTCAATCGGAGTCATTAAGGCTGGTGATTTACTAACTATAATGATGTTGGCGCGAGCTCGCTCCTCAGCATTTTCTCGAAGCCTTCCGTATGGCATAATAAAGTCACGAGTAATCGGACGGTTGTAATCAATTAACAGAATTGATAAACCTGGTTTAATATGTCTATGCTGATATGCATCATCCAGAAGAATAGCACTCAAATCATTTCCTTGTTCACTTTTTAAAAGGTTCTTAACCCCATTTACCCTTTTACTGTCAACAGATACTAGGATCTCGGGAAATTTTCGTTTAATCTGCATTGGCTCATCGCCTATCTGATTTGCTGTAGAGTTTTCATTAGATAAGATAAAGCCTTTGGATTTTCTTTTGTATCCTCTACTAAGAGTAGCAAGTTTGTAATCATCTTTTAATAAAGTGATAAGGTACTCTATATGAGGAGTTTTTCCAGTACCTCCAACCGTAATGTTGCCCACCGAAATGATTGGAATTTTAAATTCTGTGCTTGTAAGTAAATTTAAATCGAAAAGCATATTTCGCACAGCCATAATTAAACCGTAAAGCAAACTTAATGGCAATAGAAGAACTCTGAAAAAACGTAATAATGCCTTCATTAGTTATAATTTTGACCTATTGTTCATGTATCTATTATAAAATCCAGAACAGTCACAAAAATTAAATAAATATCTGTTAGGATTTAAAACGAATTAAATATGACAATTATTTTTTAGTTATAGATCAAAAATATTGTTATTCGTGAGATAAAAAAAGAATCCTCGATTTCTTGAGGATTCTTGTAACCATATGGTGTTAAAATTAATTCAATTCGATTTCATAAGGCAGACGAGTTTGAATACCTCCTAAATTTAATAAGTTTTTAGCTTTATTATAATATTTGTAATTTTCACCCAATTCGAATTTTAGGAATCTTGTTTTCGCTTCTCCGGTAAGATCTTTAATAATTTCTTCAATCGGATCTTTTTGTTTTGGAAGAGAAACGATTCTGTAATCTTCTAAACCAGCTTTTTCTTTAGCTATTTCGATAGCAGTTTCTAGTCCACCAAGTACATCAACCAGACCATTTTCTTTGGCATCAATCGCACTCCAAACTCTTCCTTGAGCAACTTCATGAATCTCTTTTTTTGATTTGTTGCGACCAGTGGCAACTCTTGTAAGGAAAGTATCATATCCATCATTAATAATGTCTTGAAGTATTATTTTTTCGGATTCAGTAAATTTTCTTGAAGAGACAGGAACAACCATTAACGGAAAACTTCCGCCAAATGCAGTATGCTTATTTGTTCCATAGGAGTCGGTTGTAAAACCAATTTTATTTTTAATTAATTCTTCACCAGAGAAGAATAAGCCATAAATCCCAATTGAACCTGTAATTGTATTCTTATCAGCAACAATGGTATCGGCGGGACAAGCAATGTAATAACCACCTGAAGCAGCAACATTACCCATTGAGGCAATTACGGGTTTTTCTTGGGATGCTAGCTCAACTTCTCTCCAGATGATATCTGAAACTAAAGCGCTACCTCCTGGAGAATTTACACGTAAAACAATAGCTTTAACAGTAGAGTCTCTTCTTGCTTTGCGGATAGTACCAGCCAATTCAGGACCAATGGCAGTTTCACTTTGCTCATTACCAATAGAACCTGATGCATAAACAACAGCAATCTTGTTTTTAGAGAATTTTGTAGAGGGATCGGGAGATTTAGAATAATCAGACACACTAATCAAGCGTAGCTTTTTGTCTTCTTTAATGTCTGAAAGCTTTCTTAATATTGAATTCATTTCATCTTGATAAATGACGCCATCTATAAGCTTATAATTTTTAGCATCCTTCGCCTTTTTAATGGCAAAAGCATCAATCATATCATTTAATTCATCAATTGAGATTCCTCTTTCTTCTGAGATTCCTTTCAAAATTTGATTCCAAATATCACTAACATAAGCCATTGTTTGCTCGCGACTTTCATCACTCATATTATCTCTAAAAAATTGCTCGGTTGCCGATTTGTATTTTCCAACTCGGATCACTTGAGCTTCAACGCCAATTTTTTTCAGAAAATTATTGTAAAATGTTTTTTCTCCACCCATACCAAGAATAAATATCATGGCTTCAGGATTAAGATAGATACTATCTGAAACGGAGTTCAGATAATAAGCTTTTTGTGAGTATCCAAAATTATTATAGCTTACAATAAATTTTCCAGTCTCTTTAAATTCTTTTAGCTTGTTCCTGATCTCTTCAATAGAAGCGATACCTCCAAAGTTTGCAGAAACATCACTTACGTTTAGATAGATCCCTTTGATTTTTTCATCTGTTTTAGCTTTTTCGATGCTTTCCAATATGGTGGTTAAACCGATACTGGAACTACCAGAACCAGGAATGTCCAGATCATCAAATGGGCTTTCAGATCCCCTGTCAGCCAGAGATTTATTCAGTTTAATTTCCAGGATACTTTTGTTTTTGACAGTAACAGGTTTATCAGCGCTTGATGCGATACCAACAATTATCATGAAACCAAGAAGCAAAAGAAGAAACCCACCAACAATAACCCCAAGTATTGAGGCAAATGTAAATTTGAAAAAACTTTTCATATTAATATACTTTAAATTGATTATTCTAATTTATAAAAAGAAGCCAATTTATGTAAATCGGCTTAAAGCAAATATATTTAATTAAACTGATAGAAATTCCAAAAGCTAATTATTTTCGATGTATATTTTGTTTGAAAAGATTTCTTTGTTTCTTTTACCGATCAAATTGAAAATGATGGCAAAAGTATATTTTTTAATAGGTGGTAATTTAGGAGATCGTGAATTGGTTCTTAAAAGAACAACTTATGCATTAGCAAAATATGTTGGCAAAATTGTAAAAGAGTCGGCCGTATATGAGACCGAGCCATGGGGTTTTAATCATGATAAGAGCTTTCTAAATCAGGTTGTAGTGGTTGAAACTAAATTGTTGCCTGAAAATGTACTTCAAAAGACACAGGATATTGAAAAATCTCTTGGTCGTGTGCGAAAGAAAAATCGCTATAGTGAAAGAATCATAGATATTGACATTTTATTCTATGATAAGGTAATCGTAAATACTGAAAGGCTTGAAATTCCACATCCACGAATGGGAGAGAGGTTGTTTGTTTTAGCTCCTTTGGCTGAACTAGCTCCCGAAATGATTCATCCAGCAAATGGGAACAGTATCTTAGAAATGAAAGATAGATGTCCTGATACCTCTGATGTATGTGTGTTTAAGGAATAATACCAATGAAGCCATAAGCTTCACCTCAGAATAAAACTTGTATAAAAAAGGACTGTAACAATAACAGCCCTTGATATATTATTAAAACATTTATTATCCTAATTTAGCTCCGAACGCCAAATCTCCTGCATCTCCACAGCCAGGAACAATATATGATTTAGAATTTAAATCAGCGTCAACAACTCCATTCCAAATGGTTGTATTCTCCTGGGGTAAATTATTCTTTACCATATCAACACCTTGTTGGCTTGCAATTACAGAAACAATATGTACGTGCTTAGGAGTACCTTTTGTTAGTATTGCCTTGTAAGCCAGTTCCATTGATGATCCTGTGGCTAGCATAGGATCTGCAAGAATAACGATTTTACCATCGATAGAAGGAGATGAGATGTATTCAAAATTAATTTAAATTTTCCATCTTCAGTATGCTTTCGATATGCCGAGATGAAAGCATTTTCTGATTTGTCGAAATAGCTTAACAAGCCATTGTGTAAAGGAAGACCAGCTCTTAATATTGAAGCTACAACGATTTCATCTTTTGGAAGAGACGAAATCGCAGTTCCTAGTGGAGTTTCTACTTCTTGATCTTCAAAGTCAAGAGTTTTACTGATTTCGTAAGCGAATATTTCACCTACTCTTTCAAGATTTCTTCTGAAGCGAAGGGGATCTTTTTGAATCGTAAGATCTCGAATTTCAGCTATAAATTGGTTAAAAAGGGAGTTTTGTTTTCCTAAAGTATGGACCACCATGTTTTTATTATTTAAAAATTAGCTGAACGCAAATATAACCATATTTCAATAATATTAAGGAAAGAAAGTTAGGAAAAACAATAATATAATTCATCTGTTTATAATTTTTTCTATTTGTCAGATGAAAGCCACAAGATCAAAATAATCATTAGCGTGTGTGTTTAATAATTATTTTTATCATGCTTGTTTCTTCCTAAATTAAATTTTCATCAGCAAAACTATAGTAATTGTTCTCACCAATAATTAAATGATCAAGAATGTTGATATTCATCAGCTTGGCAGCTTCTATTGAACGGTTTGTTATGTCTTTGTCAGCGGTAGATGGAGAAAGATTTCCTGATGGGTGATTGTGGCATAATATTAAATTAACTGCTTCCAACTGTAAAGCATCTTTTAAAACAAGCCTGATGTCGAAAACAGTTCCTGTAATCCCACCAGAAGACACATTTTTTATTTCAATAACTTTGTTGGCTCTATTCATAAATAGGACCCAAAATTCTTCATGTCCTAAGTTTTCAACAAACGGGGACAAGATTTCAAAAGCATCTCGACTGCAAGAGATTTTTTCTTTTTGTTTGCTTTGAAAAGCTGTTTGTCTTCTTCCAATTTCAAGAGCAGAAATAATGCTTATGGCTTTAGCTTCACCAATTCCTTTCATTTTCATTAAATCATGAATTGATTTTTTAGCCAACACATTTAAGTCATTATTGCAATGAGAAAGAATCGACTTGGAAAGTTCCACAGCAGATTGATTGCGATTACCACTGCCAATAATAATAGCTAAAAGTTCAGCCGACGATAAGCTTTTAACTCCATGGTACATTAATTTCTCTCTTGGGCGATCTTCTAGTGCCCAGTCTTTAATGCTAAGTTTGTTGTATTCTTCCATATATGTTTCTTGTAAATACCAAGCTAAGTTAGAAATTTACATAAATATTACAAATATGAAACCAGTACAAACACAAAAAGGGTTCTCATTGAGAACCCTTTAATACAGAGTTATAGTGTCTTAAAGCTTGTTAACGTGTAATGCTAATTTAGATTTTAAGTTAGCAGCTTTATTCTTATGAATTACATTAGTTTTCGCAAGTTTATCCAACATTGCAGTTACTTTAGGAAGTAATTCAGTAGCAGCTTCCTTGTCTGAAGTAGCACGTAACTTTCTTACAGCATTTCTTGCAGTCTTAGCGTAATACTTATTGTGTACTCTTCTTTTCTCAGACTGTCTGATTCTCTTAATTGCAGATTGATGATTTGCCATCCTTTTAAAAGTTATCTAAATTATTATCTTGGTAGTCCGTACGGGAATCGAACCCGTGTTACCAGAATGAAAATCTGGCGTCCTAACCCCTAGACGAACGGACCATTGTTTATTAATTAAAGCACAGCAAAGATAAATTAAAATCAAGTTGCTGCAAAATTTTTGTAGTCCGTACGGGAATCGAACCCGTGTTACCAGAATGAAAATCTGGCGTCCTAACCCCTAGACGAACGGACCATCTAATTTTTCAGAGCTGCAAAGATAAATCAAATTTCTAAACCTGCAAACACTTTGCAAAATATCTCGGTAAAAAGCCTTAGAAATAATTAAGACTTGAGCTCTCATTTTTTTCTTTAGCGCTGCAAAGAAAGATATAATTCCTTATACCTGCAAAACTTTTTTCGAAAAAAAATACACTTTTTCTTGTGAGTGAAACTAACTGCTTCGTTATAAGCTAAAAATGGATTTAACGCCATTCAACAATTGTTCCCCTGTCACTACTTAAAAAACTATTTGGGATAATACTTTTTATTTGTTCAGCTAATAAATCGAGAAGCTTATTTTTTGAATAGTGGCGAGAATAAACCAAACTAACCTCTCTTAAAGGATGAATATTTGTGAATTTTTTTACCTGTGCTAATTTTTCAGTTGGTAGATACTGCGTAGCTAATTCAGGAATAAGGGTAAATCCACCTTCACGATCAACAATTTTCATTAATGTTTCTAAGGAATTACTTTCGAATTCGAAAGGTAGTTCTTGGTGCTGTAAATCGTGCATTTCACATAGATTAATCACTTGGTTTCTAAAACAGTGTCCATCGCTAAGCATCCAAATTTCCGGAGTAGCAATGTCTTTAACTTCAACAATTGGTTGCTTTAATAAGTGATGATCTTTATGTGCATAAATCATCATTTCTTCATAAAAAAGATGTCTTTCACGAATTCTGTCATCTTTTGCTGGCGTTACAAAAATTCCAACATCAATCTTATCTTTCCTTAAACTTTGCACAATTTCCTCAGAAACCAGTTCTTCAACTTCAACTTTAATCGATGGATATCTTCTGATATAATCACCAATAAACATCGGAAGTAGAAAAGGGGCTAATGTTGGTATAATTCCGATTTTTAAATTACCTTCAACTGTGTTTTTATGATCGGTAATAATTTCATCGATTTTTTTTGTTTCACTCAGTATAATGCGGGCTTGTTCAATTATATTCTTCCCAACATCGGTTGGAATAATTGGCTGCTTACTTCGATCAAATATTGTAATGTCTAAAAACTCTTCCAATTTTTTAATTTGCATGCTTAAAGTTGGTTGAGTGATGAAACATTTTTCAGCGGCGGTTGCAAAATGGCGGTATGTATCCACGGCCAGGATGTATTCAAGTTGAGTAATTGTAATCATGGATTAGTGTTTTTTTTGAGATTCCTCCAAATATAAACATTATCTATAACACTATAAACAATATTGATTTGATTGATGTAATATTGGTTCGTATATTTGATGTAGAAAAAAGGAAAACTATTTTTCACAAGTACTTAAAAATAGTATACCTTATTTAATAGGGTTAGAAAAATAATAGTTTGATAGTTTTTGTTATTTAAGTTTTATTAGATGTTTGGGTTTTGCAGCCGGGAGTTTGGGTCTCCCGGCTTCTTTTTTGCTTATAATTAAGCACTCTATTTGATTTTTACTTTATGGCACTTTTTAGATTACATTTTAATTTGGTGGGATATTGTTTTGACGTGGACATTTGCTTGCTAGTGTAAAGAATGCTAATTCCCCGGACTAATTTTTTGACCTATTTTCCTTTCTACTGCGTTAAGCTTTTTCGCCGTAGCTACGGCTATGCCTGTAAACCTTGCCTTGTAAAAAGAAAAATATTTTCAAAAACTTTAATTCGTTTTATTAACACTCTTCACGCTAGACTTAATGCTTTAGTTATGAATGCAATCCATCACATGTTGTGTAGCATCTATGCTGAATAGCAGAAATTGCACCTAAAAAATATACTACTTTGGTCGGCAATTTAAAATTTATAAACTTCAATATAAAAACCGATTAGAGATGCGCAAAGAGATTAAAACAGTTTCTTTTGAAGAAGCTGCAAAGGTGATAAAGTCTGGCGATAGAGTGCACTTACACTCTGTTGCATTAACACCTCATAAATTCATTAATGCAATGTGTGATCGTGGTCGTAATGGAGAAATTTACGATGTAACGATTCAGCATATACACACCGAAGGGCCAGCTCCATATGCTGATACAGAATTTGAAGGGATTTTTAATCTTGAATCATTGTTTGTTGGAGCCAACGTAAGAAAACAAACTCAAGCTGGTTATGCCGATTATATTCCTGTATTTCTTGGAGAAACTCAACAATTAATTCGCGAAGGAATTTTAAAAGTTAATGTTGCGGTAGTGCAAGTTAGCACTCCAGACAAACATGGCTATGTGTCGCTTGGTACATCAGTGGAAGCAAGTAAGGCAGCAGTGGAAGAAGCTGATACAGTTGTTGCTATTATCAACCCTAATGTGCCTCGTGCATTTGGTGACGCAATGATGCCTGTGACAGCATTCAACCTTTTCTGTGAAGATAACTCACCACTCATTGAGCACAACAATGCGCCATTATCAGATCTTGATATTGCAATTGGTAAGAATGTGGCAGAATTAATTCCTGATGGCGCATGTCTTCAAATGGGAATTGGCGGTATTCCTAATGCTGTTTTGGCTCAATTGGGTAATCACAAAGATCTTGGAGTTCACACAGAAATGTTTGCAGATGGTCTTCTTCCTTTGGTTGAAAATGGTGTTGTTAATGGTAAAAACAAGAAATTAGATCCAGGTAAAATTGTAGCTGGTTTCCTAATGGGAACAAAAGACTTATATGATTTTGTTGATGATAATCCAGGAGTACTAATGATGGATGTAGCCTATACTAATGGAGTTCACATTATTAAACAAAACCCTAAGGTCTGTGCTATTAACTCGGCATTATCAATTGATATTACCGGTCAGGTTTGTGCTGACTCAATTGGCACCAAACACTATTCAGGTGTAGGTGGACAAATAGACTTTACGCGCGGTGCAGCGGCTTCGGAAGGTGGTGTGCCTATTATTGCCATGCCTTCTGTAACGGGTAAAGGGGTTTCTAAAATTACACCAACATTATTAACTGGTTCGGGAGTTGTAACAACTCGTAACAATATGAGATGGTTTGTAACGGAGCATGGTGCAGTAAACTTGTTTGGCAAATCGTTGCAGCAAAGGGCTAAGGCAATTATCTCGGTTGCTCACCCTGACTTTAGAGAAGAGCTTGATAGGGCTGCATTCGAACGATTTGGATCTCACTATCATTTTGTAAATAAAGTTGCTGCTAAGTAGCTTATGCAGATATAAAATACTTGAAGAGGCATCAAATTAATGATTGCCTCTTTTTTATGCATTTGTTTTTGGCATAGATTCCAATATCTTTTCTGATTTAGGTATGGTGATATAGAAACTACTTCCTTTTCCTTCTTCACTCTCGGCCCAAATTTTACCTCCATTTTTTTCTACATATTCTTTACAAAGAAGAAGCCCGATTCCAGCTCCCTTTTCTTGGGCAGTTCCTAAGGCAAGGTAGTTGCTATCAAGCCTGAATATCTTATTCAAGTTCGATTTGCTGATTCCAATTCCTTCATCAGAAACTTCTAATTCAACAAGATATTTCTTCTCTCTTGCCGAAAGAGTTATTTTTCTCTCGGGATATGAGAATTTAATCGCATTTGAAATGATATTTTTAAATACTTCGGACATGGCAGTAGGATCAGCATAAGCCATACAAGTATTGTTCATTTTAAAAATAAACTTTAGATTTTTTTCAATAATAGATCCCGAAAGTTTTTGGAGGATTTCATTAAGCGATTCTCGTATATCAAAATACTTGGGAGAGAAATCAGTTTTCCCAGCTTGAGATGCCGACCATAGTAAAAGATTTTCGACCAATTCATTGGTGTGAGCAGACAAATTTCGAATGCCCACAGCTAATGATTTTTGATTTTCAATATCATTATTTTCAAAGCTAGAGATAAGTTTTGAACTGCTACTTTTGAGATCGATAAAAGGATCACGTAGATCTCTTGAAATAATATTAAAAATTTTATCCTTGGTTAGGTTTAGATCCCTTAAAATAATATCCGATTCTTTTAAGCGTGAATTAATATCTTCTAATTCTTGGTTTTTAAATGTAAGTGCTTCAGTCGTCTGTTTTCGTATCTGTATATTTTTATATGCGATGTAGCCGGTTATTACCGCGAAAAATATCAATACAATAAACAAGTAAATTAAAATACTTTGCATTCTGTTGTACTCTTTTAAGCCTTTAATTTCTTTTTTGTTTTTTGATATCTCATACTTGGCCTCAAATTCGCTGATTCTGTCTTTGTCAAATCTGTCGGCAATGCTTTTAAATTTCGAACTAGAGTAATTCCGATAGTATTCAAGTGCTTTTTTGTAGTCACCTTTATTCGAATAGTATTCAAATAGATTTTCAGAGCTTGATTTTTGTAGGTTTCTATCTTTTGAATACTGAGCATTATTATACGCCGATTGCAAATAATTTAAGGCATCATCACTCTTATAATAATCCATTAAAATTTCACCTATGCTATTTGAGGAGTAAGCAACTCCAATTGTATTGCCCATTTTTTCGTACAAATTGAGAGCAATTTTATGGTACTCCTGACTTTTGTCAAAATTGTTAAAACTACGATATAAGTTTCCGATCAAAGAATAAACATTGGCTTGTTCTTTCACATCACCAGTTTCATTATATAGCTTTAGGGACTCATTATAATGCTTTAAAGAAAAATCGAGTTCGTTTAGATCTTTGTAAACTGTACCTATGTTCTTTAAGGTAGCCGCTGTGTATTCGCTGCTTCCTAATTTTCTCCTAATATTTAAAGCTCGGTTATAAAAATGAAGTGATTCATTAAAATTATTCAACCTCCAATAAATTCCACCAAGATCGTTTAAGGTATAGGCAATTAATGATTCATCATTTAATTGTTCACGAAGGAATAGGGCTTTCTTATAATAATCTAAGGCTTTATTGTACTTGTTGAGGTTTTTGTACACATTACCAAGATTGTTCAATGAAGAGGCAATATCCGATTTATCGCCAAGCTTGGATCTGATTTCCAAAGATTTTAAGTAGTATTCCAATGCATTCGCATAATCTTTATCAAGCCAATAAACACTCCCAATATTGTTTAAGGTATAGGCTACTTCTTTTTCAGATCCTTCTTTTTGCCTAATTTCCAGTGATTGATTGAAATATTCGAGAGCTTTCTGATGTTTGTTCAGGATCTTATGTATCTCACCTAAATTATTGTAAGACGCTGAAACGGCCAGTTCATCAGATTCACTTTTACGAATTTTCAGAGCCTGTAAATGGCAATCTAAGGCTCTTCTTAAATTGTTTATCTTTCGATACAGATTCCCAAGATCATATAAGGCATTGGCATGATTTGTAGGATTTCCTGATGATAAAATCACCACTTCTTTTAAATGGTCAATGCTTTTATCAATATTAACATCCAAATAGAGTTTTGATAGTTCTTGCAGTAACAAAATTCGTTGTTCACCTTCGGTTTTAGGCAATAATTCTTCAGCTTTCCGGATTTGACCTTGGGCATACAAACTCCCAAGACCAAACGAAAGGATAAGAAATATAAGAAGGATTAACTTGCGTAAAGCAGACATGGATTTTAATCTGTTTAATCTGATTCACAATAAAAATACCATTATTTTGTTGACAGACAAAAGGATGTAATTTTTTGCAATTAGTATTTGTTGACAATTTTTTCTGCCAGTTCAATCAAATTGAGACCCGAAAAATTACCAGAACTCATTAGTAAAACATTAGTGTGATTGAAATCATGTTCTAGTAAATCAGTAATAACTTGATCAGAATCTGTGTACACTGTAACATTGTTTCCTCCAAAAGCCTCGGCAACCTGGATTTTAGTAATTGGCTCAAGTTTTTTGTGCTCAATGGTTTTGGGATTGAAATAAACAATTGCTTCATCGGCTGAGCCCATTGTGTTTTTATAGTGAGGAAGAAATTCCTTCTTTAAGCTACTGAATGTGTGCAATTCCATACAAGCAATTAATTTTCGATTGGTAAATTGCTTTTTTACTGCCTCAGTGGTTGCTTTTAGCTTTGAAGGAGAATGTGCAAAATCCTGAAATACGGTACATGAGTTTTTATCAGCCAACTTTTGCAAGCGTTTTGCTGCACCCGAAAAGTATTGAATCGACTGGTAAAAACTCTCATCGCTTAATCCAATTTTTCTACAAATATGAAAAGCTCCCATTAGGTTTTGCAGGTTGTGTTCTCCAAATATCTCCAAAGGAATTTCACCCTTATTTGTCTTAAGAATACTGCAATTGTCAACTATCTTAAACGGGTGTGAATGATATGGAATATATTCGATATCCTCTCTCTTGTTCTTTATAATCTTTGCGATATGCTCATCTTCATCAAAATAGATTAAAGAACCATTTTCTTGAATCATTTGAGTGAATATTTCAAACTGATTAAGGTAGTTCTCGAAGGTAGGGAAGACATTGATGTGATCCCAGGCAATTCCTGTTATCAGTGCGATATGAGGGTGGTACAAGTGGAATTTTGGTCTACGGTCAATTGGAGAAGAAAGATACTCATCTCCTTCAAAAATGGCTATTTTAGATTCCTGGCTTAATTTGACCATGGTTTCAAAACCTTCAATCTGTGCACCCACCATGTAATCAAATTCGATGTTATTGTCTTTTAATGCATGCATTACCATTGAAGTGGTAGTTGTTTTTCCGTGGCTTCCACCGATAACGATTCTGGTTTTATCCTTTGTTTGTTCGTAAATGTATTCGGGATAGGAGTAGATCTTTAGGCCAAGTTCCTGTGCTTTTAATAATTCCGGATTATCAATTCTTGCATGCATGCCAAGAATGATTGCATCGAAGCTTGTATCTAATTTTTCGGGATACCATCCCCACTCCTTAGGCAGGATTCCATATTTCTCTAATCTTGATTTTGATGGTTCAAAAATCTCATCATCCGATCCGGTAATTTCGAATCCTTTATTATGTAATGCGATTGCTAAATTGTGCATGGCGCTGCCACCAATTGCTATAAAATGAACTTTCATTGATTATCTTTTATAAAATTGTATTTTTGATCTGCATTAAAACCCGCAGTGCACAAGTGATATTGTGTATTTAAAAAAAAATAAAGATACTGGAAAAAAAAGGAATCATGGAAATATATAATATAGAAACAGGAAATTTTATGTGCGATGGAGGAGCAATGTTTAGTGTGGTTCCTAAGGTGATGTGGAGTAGAAAATATCCGGTTAACGAAGACAACTATTGCAACTGTGCCATGAGAAGCATGCTGGTTGTTGATGGTGATAGAAAGATTTTAATTGATAATGGAGCAGGCGACAAGCAAAGTGAGGATTTCTTTAAACATCAACATTTAAATGGTGATGAAACTTTGTTGGGATCATTGAAAAATGCTGGTTTTTCCGCTAAGGATATTACCGATGTTGTGTTTACTCACCTGCACTTCGATCATTGTGGGGGAGCAGTAAAATGGGATGCTGATCAAAAAGGATATGAGTTGGTTTTTAAAAATGCTCAACATTGGGTAAGCAAGCATCAATGGGAAAATTACCTGAATCCTAATTTGCGCGAAAGCGATGCGTTTTTCGATGAAAATATCATGCCAATAAAAGAAGCCGGGAAGTTAAATTTTGTGGAGTCGGAAGGGGAGCTATTCCCTAATTTTAAGGTAAAGATTTTTGAAGGACACACACCTGGTTTAATGATTCCGGTTCTAAATTTCAATGGACAGGAAGTAGTTTTTGCAGGCGACTTTATTCCAACAGCAGCCAATGTTCCTGTAAAATGGTTAGCGAGTTACGATTTAAATCCAAGTTCATCATTAGCCGAAAAGCAAGAGTTCCTTGCAGAAGCTGTAGAAAACAATGCAATTTTATTTTTGCAACACGACATCACGACTGAGTGTTGTAGTCTTAAAAAAACAGAGAAAGGAGTTAAGGTAGATCGATGTTTCTCCCTTTCCGAGATCAAATGAGGATATCAAAAAAGCTTGCATCAGGATGCAAGCTTTAATTCTGTATGATAGCCTTGATAATGACTCAATGCATTTTCAATATTGTCAATTCTTTCAAATACTGTTTTTGCGGTGCCGAAATCAGTATAGTTAGAATCGAGATAACTCATATGGTATTCAACCAATCTGAGTTGAGTTGAGAGACTTGAGGTGGCAAATTTCTTTTCGAGATCAATATGTTTGATTCCATTTTGATCTAACAGTTCCTGAATAATAACTCCTGCCTTAATAATCCTTCTTGAAAGATTATTCTCGTTATGAACATGTAGCACCATAACACTTGTTAGCAGGGTCAAGCATAAACTAACCAGAATAAATGACATATCGCAAAAGTTTAATAAATATTTAACTCGATTCAATTTACGATAAAATTTCTGAATAGTTTAAATGAGAATAGAATCAAGGGTCTGAAAGCCAATGAAAATGCAAAGATCGACAGGCAGATATCTGCCAGAATATATGTATTGATCCAAGAAATATTATATTTCATCAGGAAAAAAGTAAGAATCCTAAAAACCAACTGAAACACAAAAAATAAAAAGATTTGAACTGCAAATGGATTGAATTCTTTAGCTGATTTAATATCGAATAGAACAAGAGCCGAGAATGCACGGGAAAGACCCGTTGACGGACTATCTGATCCTGTGATTTGAGTAAAAAAGGATGGAATGGGATGTTGAAGTTGTTTATTGGAATAGAATGCCGAATACAAAAAAATCAGCAGTATGATAATCACAAAAATTAAATTGATGATTTGATATGTTTTTATGCGATCACTATTTTTTATTGGCTTCAATTTCAACTTTTATTTTCATTTCAAGG
The DNA here is from genome assembly GCF_965230805.1 of Marinifilum sp. Taxonomy (NCBI): domain Bacteria; kingdom Pseudomonadati; phylum Bacteroidota; class Bacteroidia; order Marinilabiliales; family Marinifilaceae; genus Marinifilum; species Marinifilum sp. Next base: position 2,566,165 of record NZ_OZ246019.1, read on the forward strand.
CTATCAATTTCGTTTGCTATTGAATCGATATTGATTTCTTCAAGTTGCTGTTCCAGCTCCTCCAAAGCTTCTTGCAAATCAGGATTTTGAACAGATTCTTCAATCACCTCTTCAATTACACCTTCTACAAAGCCTCCGATTTCATCTTCATTCATACTGGCAACTCCAACAAAAAAGAATAGCCAAATAGATGCTACCAAAACACCCAGAACCGAAACAACCAAAGCAGCAATGTTAATGCCTCTTGCTCCACTCTCTCTATTGGCCTGGCTAAGGCCGATAACACTAAGAATGATTGCGATTATTCCAGGAACAAAGGCGATAAAACCAATGCAAGGAATAAATCCAATAAACAGAGTTATAATTCCCAGAACCAAAGCAATGATTCCTATTGTTTGACCAGAGTTTGAGCGTACTTGTTCCATGTCTATGTAAGTGCTGATTATTGCGCTAATATACTAATTTTTCGATAGGATTTCTTTTAAGTTTCAATATGGCTTTTTGTATAAGAGAAAATCATTTTCGTTTCAGATTTCCTAAATGGGAAAATCAAAAAATGATATTTTAAGCAATGCCTGTTTAGGCAAAGCGTGAAAAATGATATTTTAAGCAATGCCTGTTTAGGCAAAGCATGAAAAATTGATTTTTTGAACAATGCCTGTTTAGGCAAAGCGTGAAAAATTGATTTTTTGCCTCTTGCCAGTTTAGGCAAAGCCAAAAAAATGATTTTTTGCCTCGTGCCAGTTTAGGCAAAGCAAAAAATAAGATTTTCAAATGCCAGTTTAGGCAAAGCAAAAAATAGGATTTTTAAATGCCAGTTTAGGGACAATACCATTCTTAAACCAAAAGTTTTGAAGTGTCTCTTGTTAAACTTTCAAGTTGTGCAAGTTATTTAAAAGGTCTGGTAAGTCAGTTTGTTTGTTGCAATATTTAATTATGAGCCACACTGATATAGATTGGCAAGTAAACAACAATATGCATTAGAGCTCAGGTTATTTGTATAGATAAAAAAGACAGGAAGTAAAACCCCCTGTCTTTAAAGTATCTTGATAACCGTAATGATTAATCTTTGTATTGCTCGATTAAGATTTCAAGCATTTGAATCGCACATTTTGAAACTTTTGTTCCAGGGCCAAATACACCAGCAACACCTGCTTCATATAAGAAATCGTAGTCTTGAGCCGGAATTACACCACCTGCAGTTACCATGATATCTTCGCGACCCAATTTCTTCAATTCCCCGATAATTGCTGGAACCAAAGTCTTGTGACCAGCAGCCAATGATGATACACCAACCATGTGTACGTCATTTTCTACAGCTTGCTTGGCAGATTCTTCCGGAGTTTGGAACAATGGTCCCATATCCACATCAAATCCCATATCAGCAAAACCAGTAGCAACCACTTTACCGCCACGGTCGTGACCATCCTGACCCATTTTTGCGATCATGATACGTGGACGACGTCCTGTTTGCTCTGCAAATTTATCTGCCAATTCTTTCGCTTTTGCGAAGTCAGCATCTTCTTTCGATTCTGATGAATATACTCCTGACACGGTTCTAATAACAGCTTTATATCTACCACAAATTTTCTCACAAGCATCTGAAATCTCACCCAATGAAGCACGAGCTTGTGCAGCTTTAACAGCAAGATCCAACAAGTTACCTTCACCACCGTTGGCACAAGCAGTGATGGCTTCAAGAGTTTTCTGTACTTCTTCTTCGTTTCGGTTAGCACGAAGCTTAGCCAAACGCTCAATCTGAGCAGTACGTACAGCAGTGTTGTCAACCTCTAAGATATCCAATGGATCTTCTTTTGCCAAACGATATTTGTTGGTACCGACAATGGTTTGGGTTCCTGCATCAATCTTAGCCTGAGTACGAGCAGCAGCTTCCTCGATACGAAGCTTTGGAATACCAGACTCAATAGCCTTAGCCATACCACCTAGTTTCTCAACCTCTTCGATGTGAGCCCAAGCTTTGTCTACCAATTCCTGAGTTAATGATTCTACGTAGTATGAACCTGCCCAAGGATCAACTGCTTTACAGATAGTTGATTCATCCTGGATATAAATCTGAGTGTTACGTGCAATACGTGCAGAGAAGTCAGTTGGAAGTGCAATCGCTTCATCCAATGCATTGGTGTGAAGAGACTGAGTGTGACCCAATGCAGCTGCCATTGCTTCGATACAAGTACGACCTACGTTGTTGAATGGATCCTGCTCGGTTAAGGACCAACCTGAAGTTTGCGAGTGAGTACGCAATGCCATAGACTTAGGGTTCTTAGGATTGAATTGTTTTACAATCTTCGCCCAAAGCAAACGACCCGCTCTCATTTTTGCAATCTCCATAAATTGGTTCATACCAATTGCCCAGAAGAACGACAAACGAGGGGCAAAAGCGTCAACATCCATACCAGCAGCAACACCTTTCTTCAAATACTCTAAACCATCGGCAAGCGTATAAGCCAACTCGATATCTGCAGTTGCGCCTGCTTCTTGCATGTGGTAACCCGAGATAGAAATAGAGTTAAACTTAGGCATCTTCTGCGAAGTATATTCGAAGATATCAGCAATAATCTTCATCGAGAACTCTGGTGGGTAGATGTAAGTGTTACGCACCATGAACTCTTTCAAGATATCATTCTGAATGGTACCTGAAAGCTCTTCTAATTTAGCTCCTTGTTCCAAACCTGCTACAATGTAGAAAGCCAAAACAGGAAGAACAGCACCGTTCATTGTCATTGATACCGACATCTTGTTCAATGGAATTTGATCGAAAAGGATCTCCATATCTAAGATCGAATCGATAGCAACACCAGCCTTACCTACATCACCAATTACACGTGGGTGATCTGAATCGTATCCACGGTGAGTAGCCAAGTCGAACGCTACAGAAAGACCTTTCTGACCAGCAGCAAGGTTACGACGGTAGAATGCATTCGATTCTTCAGCAGTAGAGAAACCTGCGTACTGACGAACGGTCCATGGACGCAAAGGATACATAGCTGAATAAGGTCCGCGAAGGAATGGAGGCAAACCGGAAACGAAGTTTAGGTGTTCCATACCTTCTAAATCTTCCTTGTTAAAAGCAGTTTTAACAGGAATTTGCTCAGGTGTCATCCAAGATTTTTCGATGCTGTTTTCCTTCTCCCATTCTTGAGAAGATGCAGCAGCTCTTTGAGATGACTTGATATCTATATTTTTAAAATTTGGTTTCATTTTCTTTTTGTTTTTAAACGCTAAGGCGCGAAGACGCCGAGAATTAATTTAAATATTACTTTACTTTTTGATGATTACAGGAAAATGGAATTTTTAAAATATTATCAATTAAATTTTCTTATTTCCATTTTGAAATCATTTTTGCGTCTTTGTGTCTTTGCGTTGATTATTTGAACGCTAAGGTTCGAAGGCGCTACTTTATTAAAAAATAATTATTGACTTTTCGTTTGATTCCTTGCTTTAACAAGGGAACATTAAAATTGATTAAAAAACCAAGTCTTATATCTGCAAGTTTCATGTAAGTAACTAATTGAACCTCATGCACAGGTAATAATACTTCCACTGCTTTTAATTCAATAATAATACAATCTTCAACTAAAAGGTCAATGATAAATTCTTTTTCTAAAACTTTACCCTTAAAGTTGACAGGCAATTTAACTTGTCGCTCAACCTTTAGGTTTAAGTTTTGTAATTCTTCAACCAGACAAATTTCATAAACTGATTCAAGTAAACCAGGACCAAGTTCTTTATGAACTTCATAAGAAGCTTGAACAACTTTACGTCCTATTTCCTCATATCTGTTTTTAGAAATCATCTTTTGCGTCTTTGTGTCTTTGCGTTGAATTAAATTCCTAACTCGGCTTGGTAAGCTTTTAATGTTTCAAGTACGTTCGACTTCACGTTAATAAAGTTTTCAACACCTTTAGCTTTTAATTCTTCGGCACAAGCAGGAGCACCAGCAACAACTACTGTAGCTTTTCCTTTTAATGCTTCATAAACTTCGGGAGCGATAGTTGCATACTCATCATCGGATGAACAAACAACAACGATTTTTGCGTTCTTCTCAGTTACAAATTTTACTCCTTCTTCAACCGAAGTGAATCCGTTGTGGTCTTCTACGTCGAATCCGGCACAAGCAAAAAAGTTACAAGCAAACTGGCCACGAGCTTTACGCATGTTTAGGTTACCCATTGGGAACATCATCACTTTAGGGCGTCCGTTTTGTTTTGCGTAAACATCGGTTTTGTAACGCATAGCTTCGAAAGCCTGAGCGCCACGGTATGGTTTTAAAGTTTCGCATTCTGCATTTGCGTCAGCATTATCGTCAGCCTCAAATAATGCAGCATCCAATTCAGTTTCTGCAACCTCACCGAAATTAGGGAACTGGTTCGTTCCTAAGAAGTTTTCTCGACGAGTAGCAACTGCCATATCTCTCTTCTGCGCTGTAGCTTTAATGGTTTCCTGAACAAAACCATCTCTGAATGCAGCCAGGTAACCACCTTTTTCCTGTACTTCGAGGAATAATTTCCATGCCTCTTCACTGATTGACTCAGTAAGCGACTCAATATAATATGATCCTGCAGCAGGGTCAGCAATTTTTCCGAAGTGTGATTCTTCTTTCAACAACAATTGCTGGTTACGTGCGATACGCTCCGAGAAATCAGTAGTATCTTCGTAAACCGAGTTGAAAGGTTTAACTGTGTATGAATCCAATCCGCCAAGAACAGATGACATGGCCTCGGTTTGAGTACGAAGCATGTTTACATATGGATCGTAAATCGTCTTGTTCCAGTCTGAAGTTTCAGCGTGGATGTTCATTTTACACATTTCTTCCGAAGCACCAAATTCTTTTAGGATGTAAGCCCAAAGCATACGACCTGCTCTTAGCTTGGCAATCTCCATAAAATATTTAGAACTGGTTGCAAAGTTGAAACGGATTTTTGGAGCAATTTCTTCAATTGACAAACCAGCTTCCATCAACTTGCTTATATATTCAGCACCGGCAGCTAAACTAAAACCTAATTCTTCAACGATAGATGAACCTGAGTTGTTGAATAATCTACCGCCAACAGCAACAACTTTAAAGCCGGGAAGTTCTTTTGCAGCTTCAACAGCTTCTTTCAAGTGCTTGAAAGAGTTTTCTTCCGAAGTACAGAATTTACCGCATATACTGTAGCCGCCTAAAATATCGATGGCAACACCACCTTGAACTTTGTCAAGAGGAATCCCTTTTTCACCTGCAATTGCCTGTAAGTTTTTAATTAATTCCACAGTGCCATGAGATTTTTCGAAGTTAAGCTCAACACAATCCATGTAAACACCTTCCAGCAAAGTTGCCAATTCTTCTTTGCTAAGGTCTTTCCAATTTAAAACGAAACCTAATGAGTCGATACCTTTGTAAAGAACCTCAAGAGCTTTGTTGTTTGCAGCCTTAACATCTTTAACAATGATATCCTGACGGATAAACCAGTCGTTGTTGTCCTTCTTGTTTCCTCGTACATATGGAAAATCTCCAGGATAAGTGTTCATGTACATCTTATCACCCATGTTTTCCAGTCTGTAGAAAGGCTGAACATTGAATCCTTCATTTGTTCTCCAAACCAACTTTCTGTTGAAGTCAGCGCCTTTAAGGTCTTTAGTGATTTTGTCGACCCACTCCTGTGTTGATTGTGGTACAAATTCACTAAAAAGTTTATTATCTGCCATAAGTGTAACTGTTTAAAAATTAGGGTCTAAAAATAAGCCCTTTTTATCACTTAGAAAAAGTTTAAAAAATGTTCTTCATCATACTTTTGCAACACCATTTATTTAATGAATAATGATGAGTTATAAATGAAACTAAAGTCGCCCATGAATTAACAATTAAAATTCTTTTATTTGTTGATTATTAAATGTGTAAAGTGTTTGTTGGGTTTTTTAGTTTCTTCATTCATAATTCATAATTGGCAATAATTGGTGCATGATCAGATACCTGCATCCATTGCTGCAAAGTGGCTCCGCTACCTTTCACAAACTTTCCGTTGGTAAATAAAAAGTCTAGTTTTCGGTTCCAAAAGCCATGCTTGTCCGTTGTATGCGTAAAATGATCTTTATTATTGTTCTGATATTCATCCAAAGCAATGGCTGCCTGATAATTTTCATAGAAAGGTATCATCCATTGGGTTTCATCTGAATAATCATCTGCTTCAAATTCTTCATCTGTGCAAGCTGAATCATCAAACTTGCTGGTTTGTTTGGTGTAGGGCGGAAGTGAGTTGAAATCCCCTCCCAATATAAGTTGATCTCCTTTAAGGGATATCGCATCAGCGTATGCTTTAATAATATCCAATTGTTTTTTCTTGGTATCATCTTTTGCAAATGCCGAGGCATGAGTATTTAGAATATGCAGTGTTTTGTTTTGATGCTCAAATTGTACATCCAGAATATTTCTTTTCAGATAAAAATAGCGGATTATAAAATTCTGTGATTGAATTAAGGGAAGGGCGATTCGTTTGGCATTAGTAAATTTCAACTTTGTAAGGATTGCATTTCCGGAATCCATTTTGCCGATTCCATCGCTTGGAATGGTAGATGCTTTCCATTGCGATGCATAAGCTGCATAATTAAAATCAGTATTGTCGAGCAAGTATTGCACTTGGTCGACAAAGGCACTGCGCTTGGCATTCACATCGGCTTCCTGTATCAATAAAATATCGGGACTAACTTCACGGATTTTCTCAGCCAAAGCATCCATGTGGCTTAGCACTTCCGATTTTTCCATGATCACTCTATCGCCATGGCAATCGAAAAAGAAATCGATACGTCCTCCGCCAAACTTAATGTTCCAGGTCATCACCTTAAGCGTATCGGGGAAATTATATTCTTTAATTTCTGCAGATTGATAAAGAGTGACCTCATGTCCAATTTTTGTGCTAAAAGGATCGCAGGCTGTTGAAATTACAGAGAGCAAAATCAGGTAATATTTTTTTAAGATCTTCATGTTCCTCAATTGATTTTACTGGATAATAACTGGCAATAAAATTACCTTTGAATTCTGTTGCAAGACTCAATTAGGTGTTTAAGAAAGATTTAAATTGTTAGAGATTATAAAATCGCATCAGCGGTTTCGACAGGGTCGGCAAAAACGGCTTTACAATCCTTAACGATTATAGGGCGTTGGATTAGCTTTGGGCACTCAATCAATATTTTGATCCACTCCTCACTAGTAAAGATTTTTCCTTTAAAATCGCTTTTGTATATTTTTTCCTGAGTACGAATAATTTCCTGAGGCTCTTTGTTCATTCTCATCAGTACATCAGTAAGTTCTTTTTCGGTAAATTCTTCTTTTAAATACAATCTAATCTCAGGATCCAAACCTTTATCCTGAAGGTATTTTAATCCGGCTCGGCTTTTGGCACATCTCGGATTGTGATAGATCTTTAACATTGTGTTGTTGTGTATCTTTAAGTTTTTGTGAGTACAAATATACAGCTTTCGAGAAGATTAACAGATATGTAAAGATGAAATTCGCAAGCCTTAATTGTCATGCAATTGACATTGTTTTTGGAATATCTTTATTAACGTGAGTTCGACGTAAAATTCTATCCACAGAAAGTTATATTTGCGATAGATTTGCATTAAAAATTTGGAAAGAATAGCGGGCTATTTTGAGGAATTTTTAATGTGAAGATGTTGTAAAGAGAACTTTCCATTATGTGTTTGCCTGCTTTCGGCATAAATTTCCTCAAATCTTCTTGAAATATCCCGATATTCCTTCGAAAATTTGAGAAAATTTCTACTCAAAATCAGATCAAACTGTGAACGAATTTTACCTCGAACTCACGTTTATTAGGTTTGAAAATAAGAAAGAATAAAGAAATATGAAGAACTTTTTGAAAAAGAGAAAATTTGAGATTATAGGTGCACTTTTAGGCTTACTTGGGGGATATTTATATTGGAGATATGTAGGATGTGTTTCGGGAACTTGTGCGATAAAATCCAACTGGTATACTATGGTGCCTTATGGCGGATTATTTGGCATTCTGATGGGTGGAATTGTAAAGCCTAAAAAGAAGTAGAGACGTTGCATTCAACGTCTCTAAGAGTCGTTTTTATTTTTTCTCTTCTCCTGCAAATTCCATCAAAAAAGCTTTGATGAATCCATCTAAATCACCATCCATAACGGCTTGAACATTTGATGATTCATGGCCAGTTCTTACATCTTTCACCAATTTATAAGGTTGCATAACGTAAGAACGTATTTGCGATCCCCACTCAATTTTCATTTTCGAACCTTCAATCTTATCAATGGCTTCCTGACGTTTGCGTAACTCCAATTCGTACAACTGAGATTTTAATAAGCGAAGTGCATTTTCGCGGTTCCCAAGCTGTGATCTACTTTCGGTATTTTCGATAATGATTCCTGTAGGAGCATGTCGCAATCGAACTCCGGTTTCAACCTTGTTTACATTTTGTCCGCCGGCACCACCCGAACGGAAAGTATCCCATGAAATATCAGCAGGATTAATTTCAATCTCAATGCTATCATCAATGGCAGGATAAACATATACCGAGGCAAAAGAGGTCATGCGTTTATTGGCTGAATTGAAAGGAGACAGGCGTACCAAACGGTGCACACCATTTTCCGATTTAAGGTATCCGTAAGCAAAATCACCTTCGAATTCTAAGGTGGCAGATTTAATACCAGCTTCGTCACCTTCCTGGTATTCCAATTGTTTTACCTTATAGCCATGCGATTCTCCATAACGAAGGTACATTCGGTGCAGCATGTCGGCCCAGTCGCAACTTTCGGTTCCACCAGCACCTGCATTAATTTTAAGAATGGCCCCCAGCTTATCTTCCTCTTTGCGAAGCATGTTTTTCAGTTCCAATTCCTCAATTAGGCTTTCGGTTGCAACAAATTGATTATCCACTTCCTCAGGTTCGGCTTCTCCTTCTTTGGCAAAATCGAAAAGAACGGCCAAATCATCATATGACTCTTTAACTTCATCGTAGGATTCTACCCATGACTTAAGGCCACGAACCTTTTTCATTTGAACTTCTGCCTCCTTTGGATTATCCCAAAATCCAGGAGCCTGAGTCCGCATTTCTTCTTCTTGTATCTGAATTAGTTTGGCATCAATGTCAAAGATACCTCCTTAACGCTTCCGTGCGTTCCGCTAAACTCTTTAGCTGGTCTGTTGTAATCATTTGTAGTTTTTAAGAATTGGAATGTAAAGGTAATTAAAAACTAGTTATTCAGATGATAATATTTTGCAAGTGTTGAATGAAAGAGAAATTGGTTTTTTCATGCAGTTGAATGCAGATCCAGTGTCACAAATACACGCAGAAAACCATGTGTTTCTTGATCTGTGGCAATCCCGAAAGTTATGTGGGCAGTTAATACTTATAAATGCCTGTGTTCTGATTGATGCAAACAGATCGTAAAATAGCCAATTAAGGGAATTTCAATAGAATGATTCTGCACTCTTGATTCCTCAATAGCACGTTTTAATAATTAAGCAATTTGATTCGATAGATAGCATTGTTTGCCTTACCAAAGAAAGCAATTCTTTCCCTTATTTTATTGTCAGATTAAGTATTTGATGATCTGGTTAATCAATTCTAATAACATCACTTTAAAAAGAAAAAAATGAAAAAATTAACTCTTTTCTTAAGCGTAATCATCATTGCGAGTGTTTCATTTGCTCAGAAAGAAGCTGTGCTAATTGGCGAGTTTAGCAGTGGACATTCCGATGCGAAAGCAATAAGCAAAAATGTAAGAGACATAACCATTCAGGAATTTACAAATAAAGGTATGCATAAAGTGATTGACTTACATGCTTTGCCAGCGGTGCATAAAGAAAAATACAGACAGTCAGGCGAAGCTGGTATGAATGATCTAAATTCGGAGCGATTGGCTTTGTGTACCGAAATGGGGGCTGATTATATTGTTTATGGAACTGTGGCAGATTATGCGATAAGAACAATCAAAAGTGAGGATGGATCGATTAGTTACGATGCCAATATAAGTGTAAGCATAAAAGCAGTAAAGGTAATTAATGCAAGTGCAAAGGGTGCTACCACATTTACTTCGCGCACAACCATTCCTTGCAATACCAAAACAGCAGCCATTGCCAAAGCTACAAAGGCCTGTGGCATGAAAATCAAAAAGTTTATTGGTGATACATTCAAGCTTGAGATTCAGATTGTTCAAATCCTCGAAAAATCCGGGAAAGAGGCTTCGAAAGTATTGGTGGAAGCCGGATCGGATATGGGAGTGAAAAAGAATGATGTTTTTATTGTGAATGAGGAACAAAAAATAGGCTCAAAAACAAGGTTGATAGAGCTAGGAAAATTGAAAGTTACCAAAGTGGATGGTAAAGATTTTTCTCAGTGCAAAGTTTCAGGAGGAGGAGATAAGATTTTAACTGCTTTTAACGAACAGAAAAGAATGAAAATAGTTTACAAGGCTAAAATTTCATTAAAAGATCGCTTGAATAATTTGTAATTGATGATAGTAAAATTTAAAAATATTTGGCATTGAAACGAGCATGATTAAAATAATTATTACACGCACTAATGATTATTATGATCTTGTGGCTTCCATCTGACAAATAGAAAAAAATAAATACAGATGAAATATCTAATATCCGTTTTGTTCTTTTTTCTTGTTGCATATACCGTGTTTGCTCAAAATTATAAAAGTGGGGATGTAACATTGGTTTCGAAAACTGATAATACGATTGTTTTAAGGGCTGTGGGATGTCATAAAAAAAAGCAAATGACCGAAGAGGAAGCCCAAAAAACTGCTTTTCGGGTTTTATTCAATATTGGACTTGAAGGTTATAACAATGGAAAGCCCTTGGTTGATGCCAATAGCAGAAAGGAAAACAAGGAATACTTCGATAAAATGTTTTCGGAAGCAAGGTATAACATGTTTGTAAAGACAAGCAGAATTTTGGCTGGCCCCGAAAGGGAAGGAAAGCTTTTTAAGTCTACTGTAAGTATTGAGATTTATATTGCCTCGCTGGAGCGTGATATGAAAACCTATAACATTAGTCCATCATTTGGACAGGCGACAAGTGAGTTAGCAGATCAGATTCAATTGCCAACAATAATGGTTGTGCCATATCGACCAGAGGGGAAATCGTTTAAAGATGTATTAAAAAATGATTTCGATCGTCGTATTGCAGTGGCTAAAGTGCAGGAAAGCTTCAACAAAAAAGGAGTAAATACCATCGATTTTGAAGCCAAATTGAATGCGGCGATTCGCTCTGCCAACTTTGAAATGAATGATGCACAAACTATTGATAAGCAGCTGTTGAGAAATTCGGGTTCGGATATTTACGTAACGGTTGATTTGAAAAAGGATTTTACTACTGCGGGGAATCGCATTGCTTTAATTCTTAAAGCTTATGAAACTTCGACAGGAAATGTTTTGGCGAATAAGCAAAATTGGTCGGGAAGGTTTAGAACCAGTGCAATCGATCAATTAAGTGTGATGGCCATAAGGTCTGTAATGGATGATTTCCTGAACCAAGTATCAACAAATTTCCAAAAGAAAGCAGACAGGGGAAACAGCATTGTTTTAAATATATCCATTGCCAGCGATTCCATGACCGATATGGATACAGAACTTGGTAAAGACATGATTCCATTATCAGATCTCTTGCGTATTTGGGTTAAAAAAAATGCTTTTAAAGGCAGGTATCATGTTCAGGGATCGGTTGCAGAAGGGGTGATATTCGATCAGATTCAGGTACCACCTAAGGATGAAAATGGAAATCTGTTTAGTGTGAGTGATTTTGCATTCAACCTCTGGGATTATTTAAGGAGTGATATGGGTATTGCTTGCAAAAAAAGGGTTGATGGCAATACGGTTTACATCACCATACAGGAATAGTTGACTTTAAACAAACAGAGCAAATATGAATTTTCTTGTTTTAAATATTAATGGTATGAGTCGGAGTTCTTTAAGGATTCTGACCCTATTCCTTTTGTTGTTTATTCCAATTCAAATGATTGGGCAGAATAGGCCTTCGTGGGTAATTAGTCGACCAATTAATACCATGTATTATACAGGTATTGGATATGCCGAAAAATCGCAGGAAGACTATATGAAAGTAGCCAAACAAAAAGCATTAAGCGATTTGATTTCTGAGATAGAAGTAAAGGTTGCCAGTAATTCTTTACTAAATACCTTAGATGAGAATGGCCAGGTTTCAACTTCTTTTCAGGAGGATATTAAAGTTGAGGCTCAACACACCATTGGAGATTATCAATTGGTGGAAGCGTGGGAGAATGATACAGAATATTGGGTATTTTATCAGTTGAATAAATACGATTATAAAGAAAAGGAGCGCATACGAATTGAGCGCATTCAACAAAAGGCTTACGATAATTTGCAAAAAGCAAGGAGACATAAAATCTCTGGAAATATTTCGGCAGCCATCTTTAATTACATTGAAGGCTTAAGGCTTATACAAAGTGATTTGAACAAGAACTTGGCATACCAAGTGAATGGAGAAACCATATACTTGGGTAATGAGCTGTATCAGGCTTTACTTGATACTTTCGACGATATTGAATTGTCGGCAATCCCGGGTTCTGTTAGTGCACAAACTTTTCAGGCTGTGAAAGAGCCAATTAGTATAATCGTAAAACAAGGGGCATACTCCATAGCAAATTTGCCTTTAAAGGCAGAGTTTACTTCTGGTTCGGGTGATTTGAATGCGAATCTTTTAACCAATGACAATGGAAGTGCAAAATTGCAGATTTTAAATGTTAGTAGTAAGCAAAGCAGACAGATTGTTAGCATAAAACCTGATATAGAAAAACTATGTGCTGCCAACGATAAAGTGGTTCGAAAACTGATTGCCAACATCAAATCGATACCAGAGGCGCAGGTAAGTATTAATTTGGAAGCGCAAGCTCTTAAAGCCTTTTTAAGGCAGGGACAATATGGCAATTCAGCTTTAATCAAATCACTGAAAAGGATTTTAAGTAACAACTACTTCAATTTTGTTCCCAACGAATCATCGGCAGATATCATTGTTGATTTAAGCGAAGAGTTTCGACAAGGAGGAATGCTTAGTGGCGAAATGTACAATATGAAGGAGTATTTTACTTCGGTAAGTTTAGAGATTGTAAAAAGAAATACCCAGGAAACTGTTTTTCAGTATTCGGTAAAAGATCAACGGTCTTTAGCTCCCGAAAGTACTTCTGAATCAGCAGCACGCATGTCGGCGAGTCGGAATGTTCTAAAAAAGATGCAGCGTAAGCTCAATCAAGAGTTAAAAAAGTTGCAGATGACTTTTTATCATGCCGATCTTACTCCAAAGGTTCAGCCACAAGTTCAGCCTGAGAGAATTCCGGTTCAGCAAAACAACACAACACCAACTCCGGACTTACTTGTTCCTTCTGGCTTATTGGCTTACTACACATTCGACGATGGAACCGGGAAGAACATTATGGGCATGAGCAATTACAATGCCTTGGTACAAGGAGATCATACTCCGATGGTAATTATAAGCACTTTAAGTGGGGCAGGCAAGTCAGCACAATTCAATGGCGATTCTTATCTGGCTATTCCACAACATCCCATTCAGAACTGGAGTGCTTATTCCATTAGTGCATGGGTAAAAACAAGTTCGGGAGGAGCTATTCTTGGGCGAAAAGCAGCAGGATGTACCATTTTAGGAACCACAGTTCAAAACCAGCTGTTCTATCAGAAAAAGTATGATAATGGAGGATACATCACATTTGATTTTGATGCCAACCGAATGTTATTGGATAACCAATGGCACATGCTAACCTTAACCGTTGAGGTGCTGCAAAATGAATCGCGTTCAAAATTGTTTTTAGATGGCCAAATGGTTTTGGTCGAAAATACCAGGATGCGAGGCAATATCCAGAGTGGCGAAGGAGCCTTTATTGGTTACGACCCTGGTGCGAAAAGGTATTTTACGGGCGAGATCGATAACCTAAGAATATACAATCGCCAGTTGCGCGAGGAGGAAATCAGACAGCTTTATTTCAAGCATCAATAAGAATTACACAATACATTAAAACTTATAAAATTATCAAGAAATGAAAACACGTTTAGGAAAATTATTTGCTTTTGCATTGATGGGGTCAATGTTTGCATGTTCGGCACCACAGCAGGTAGCACAAGTACAACAACCTGATGAGGTAGACTTTGATGTTCCTTGCTCGGGACCAGAATATTTTACCAATGCAGAATATTTTAGAGCATCGTCTGACGGCTTAAGTCCGAATATGGATATCGCTAAGAAAATGGCTTATACCAATGCACGGGCAGAATTGGCCACGGCCATTCAGGCAAAAGTGGAAAGAGTAACAGATAATTACTCATCGCAGCATGATTTTAATGGAAATCAAGAAGCAAAACAGCGCTTTCAGGATCTTCCAAGAATTGTGGTAAAACAGGTGGTAAGTGGTACTCGTGTGATTTGCGAGAAAATGAAGAAAACCAAAGAAGGTAAATTTCACTGTTATGTGTGTATGGAACTGGCCGGTGAAGAGATTGTTAAAAACATGAAAGATAGAATCAGCCAGGACGATAAATTAAAAATCGACTTTGAGTACGAAAAATTCAAAAAAGATTTGAAAGAAGAAATGGCTAAATCAGGATCTTAATTGAGGGTTCCTTCATAAAATGGATATCAAATCATTATTGATATTATTCTTAATTGTTTTAGGTAATCTACAACCAAAAGGGCAGGTTCGGGATGCTTGCCCTTTGGTTGCGGATTCTCTGCAAGCTGAATTTTGTCAAGATTCGGAAAAAGGAAAATATCCGGCTTGGATTGGGCTGGCAACATCCGATGAGTTGTGCATTGGAATTTCCGACCCTTATATGGATTCGTACATGGCCTTTGAGCAAGCAAAACTTAGAGCGGTAGCCATTGCATGTTTAAAAAAGAATCTTGCTTATCGGTCGATAGTTGATCATTACACATCTGATAAAAGAGAAAGATATGCCAGTTCAAAATTTGTGAGTTTAACCAATGTTTTTTCGGCAGCACAGGTTGACCTAAAAGCTTTGCCCATTGAAAAGAGTTTTACTTCAAGTTTCGATGAGGTATTTGTTTTGTTGAAATCGTCAAATATCAACCAGATAACAAGCGAATGCGACAGTACAAATACCATTCGAATATCGGTAGATTTGCTGCAAAGTGAAACCAAAGGATCAGGAGAGGAGAGCTATAACTTTATCAAGCTTTTCATCAAAACACCAAATCAATATCCCATTAAGGAGATGAAATACTACTCCTACAATACCAAAACAGGAAAGGATATTGTTTCAAAAATAAACCAGTTCGAAATAAAATTTCCTTCCGGGATATTTAGGTATCAGCCATTTCAACAAACTGATACAAGCGCTTATCAAAAAGGACTGATTGATGCATCCTTGCATTATTCGTTTTGGAATGCATACCTCGATGTAATTTTAAACAACCTTTTGTTAATGACCAAGGATGGCGGGCAGGTAAATTCATTAGGCAATCAGTGCAATAGCATGTTTAAGAATTTATTCCGACTTGTAGATTATCAGAAGATGAAGTTTAGCATTACTGATTTAAAGATAGAGGGAAACCGAATTTATATGAAAACCGATTATTAATATAGGAATACGATGATGAGAAAGTACATATCAATAATGGCTTGTTTGTCTGTTGTTCTGCTTGTAAATATCAGACAAGTTAGAGCACAAGAGTACGATTCGTTCGAAGCCTACAAAAAGGCAGAGAAAGCTCGATTTGAAAAATACAAGGAAGAATACAAGCGCCAGTTCGAAGCTTTTAAAAAGAATGAACTCGACTGGAACAAGGAGATCCTGGGGATTGAAGTGGAAACTCCCGTATCGGAAAAAGTAGATGTAAAAGACAAGGATTTGATTACAAAGCCAGCAGTGCCAAGCTATGTAAATCTAACGGCAAGTTTAGACGACGAAATCAAACAGATTAAGCGCAAAATAGAGAAAATTACGATTGATGAATCTCTTGTTGAGGCTGACAAACCTAACGAAGTACAAGCTGAAACCAAACCGCAAGAAAAGGTTAAGGAGGAAGTGGAACCAGCGCAGGCAATGACCAATTCCAAACAGGTAGCAAATAAAAATACGTACTCGAATCAAATGTCGAATCCGTTGGAAAATCAAGCTGCAAAAAAGGTAAAATCCAATAATATAAGCAAGCTAAAAATAAGTGAGCCTTTGGCAAAGGCAAGCAATATGATGAACAGCAAAGTAAATGTTTCTGCCGAAAAAGCTGTGGGAATCGAGAATCATAAAGCCAGTTTAATCGAAGTTGAAAAGAGAAGCATTCCTTCTGCAAAACCAATCTACGACAAGTACCGATTGAGTTCAAAGTTTGGCAATCGCTTTCATCCCATATTGCATCGATGGCGTTTCCATGGAGGAGTAGATATGGCTTGTCCGAAGGGCACCGATATTCATGTGCCTGCCGATGGGGTAATCTTAAAATCGGGATGGAACGGTGGATATGGCAATTACATCAAAGTAAAGCATGGCAATGGCTATGAAACGGTTTATGGCCATTTATCTAAAGTGAGTGTGAAGAAGGGGCAGAAGGTGAAAAAAGGAGATGTAATTGGTAAAGTAGGAAGCACTGGCCGATCAACGGGATCTCACCTGCATTACGAAATCATTAAAAACAAAAAGCGGGTGAACCCTGAGCGATTCTTTGGATAGAAAAATAATTCTGATTCTTAACTCATAATTTAAATACTCATGATCACCAAACTATTTAAAATACTTACCCCTTTGATGATTTATGCTTTTGGGCGTGAATTGATGGCTACGATTCAGATGGTATCATTTGCAGATGTTTTTCAGAAAATATTTTTTATCGCCTTGGTAGGTGGATTTTTATTTACAAGCCTTTTTATAAAAACCCATGGTTACCTGGCCATTTTAACCCACGAATTAACTCACAATGTACTGGGCGTTTTAACCTTTAACAAGCCCATTGCATTAAATGTTGAAGCCAATAGCGGAGGTTATTTTGCCTACCAAGGAAAACAGAATATCCTATCGGTATTGTCGCCTTATTTCTTCCCATTGCTCACCGTTTTAATTTTTCCGGTCTATTTTATTTTGGCCAGTTCGGGAGCCGAGATCTATTTCGGACTACTGGGAGCAACGCTTGGATTCTCCTTTTCCATTGCCATTCGTCAGGGAAAACCACATCAGCCCGATTTGCATGTGTTTGGCATCGCATGGTCTTATCTTATCATCTTGTTTTTTCAAATCTTGATTTGGGGTCTGCTCATTTCATTCGTAATTGGCAGAATGCCCATGTTGGTAAGCTATGTAAAAATGAGTACTGATCATATTATCGAGCTGTATGAAATACTAAAGGGCTTGGTGCTGATGGGATTGGATATGACAAAATCATAAACCTTTAAAGAGTGGTTTAATCATATTAATAGTAAAAAAATGGAGTTCAGAAACCATGTAAAAAAACGAAGCGGAACTGAAAAGCTATACGAGTAGGAACTTTAAATCCCAAATCATGAAAAAACTGATTTTTTTTATTCTATTGGTATTTCTTTTTGGAACTATTGTGGTACAGGCTAATCCTTTAGTCCAAACAGATGAAACCAATTCGACAAACACAGAACAATCGGCACAAACCGAGGAACTGACAGACACAGAACAAACTGCTACACCTACTGATAACGAAGCTGAATCGAAGGGTGGCGGCATTGTTTGGATGCAATTGATTTTTGGAGGAAGCTATTTATTGGGCGTTTTTATATTGTTTCCTTTGGTGGTTTACACCAATTATCATGAAAAGATGCTGGGCGATGAAAATCCGGATAAGTACAAAATACCTGAGGATCTATCGGAAAATGAGAGAAACGACAGAGCCGAACAAGTTTTGCAGGGGATTGAGGATAAGTTAACTCCTTTTACCGATGATGAAGGCAACGAAATGGTGACCATTACCAGCGGTGCTCAAGCAAAGTATGTGCGAAATGGTTTAAACTATATTCACACCAGACTGTGTCCTACCGACCCACTTTTAAAAGCAAGGACTAAGGAGTTTTTAGGAGTGTATAAGGATAGAACTACAAGGGAGTATACCGGTTCCAATTGGATTTTAGGATGTGCCATAGGGATTTTGGTTTTTATGGGTTTTATGGATATTTCCATGTTACTTGAACCATTTACCTTTATTCATCTTATCGGGATTGCCTTCTATTACCTATCGAGTCGAACAGCCAAATATGCTTTGGAAAAAAGAATGGATAACTTTAAATCTCGGAAATTGGGTATTATAGGAGGTGTTATGGCAGCATTGTTTGCAGGATTCTCGATTAAAGAATATGTAAGCGTAAATGGTGGCCCATGGCAAAGAGATTATGAATCGGAAGGAACATCAACACTCATGCTAATTGTGGTTATAATAATGGCAGCCTTTTTTATTGGATTTTTAGTCGCCTTTTTCGGTGTGTTGAATTTCGTGATCAACTATTCAACTTCATTTGTTAATCCTTTAAAAAAACCGGAAGATTGGTATCAAGCAAAATTTAATGAACAAAGAGTTGCTGTTGTTTCATAAGAAAAACTCTTTTAACTCGCATAAAGTTTGCAATCACTTTGCTGAGGGTCTCAATAGATTTGAGGCTCTCAGTTTTTTCGTAGCCAATCTTATTTGATTCAATTGAAATCTCAGGCTATAAAGAAGGATGAATTGCTTTGAAAGCTGTAAAAAATATTCCTTGCTTAAATCAAAAACGCTGCCAGCTTTGGCAGTGTTTAAATCAAGTATTCCGCAAAAAATTGCGAAACTTATCGGTACTACTGGTGCAATCGGCAAGTTTTAAAACCGATGACAGGCTTTCTCCTAGACAATGTCATTTGTTCTGTTGAGATCTCCACGGTTTATTGGTGATTACTCCATCTGCTCCAATGTATTCCATCCTGTTGATTACTGAAAGTGAGTTGCAGGTCCATGCATTGGTACTTTTGTTGAGCGCATGTATTCTTTTAATGATTGATCTGGAAAGGAAAAAACAGTTGACATTGTATGATCGGATATAATCTTTAGGTTCGAAAAGATGAGGTGCCGTATCGAAGGCAATTTTTAGGGAGGGAATAACAAATACTTCCAGTTTATGGAGTTCCTGATTGGGATCCAACTCATGAACTTTTGCCAAAACATTATCATGAAAGCTTTGAATAATGCACCAATTTTTGGCTTTGTGTTGATGTATGCAATTCACCACTTTTCTTTCGATTCCCAGGTAGTAGGGGCTATTGTTCTTGATTTCAATAATCAATTTCGCTTGTCCGTTCACACAATCTAAGACTTCATGCAGCAATGGCACCTTTTCATCTTTAAATTCCGGGGAAAACCACTCTCCAGCATCCAGACTTTGAATGTATTTCCAATTCAGATTTTTAATTTTTCCCTTGCCATTGGTGGTTCGATTTACCTTATTGTCATGCATTACACAAATTTCACCATCCTTAGACAGATGAACATCAATTTCAATCATATCAACACCATCGCTTAGTGCTTGTTTCACCGCAGCCAAAGTATTTTCGGGCGCCTTGGCACAAGCGCCCCGATGTGCGATCACCGATAGGGAGGACGGGCTTGTGTTTTTCGAAAAAGTAGTGAGTTTGATGGAATGAAATGCTCCATATAAAATGGGGACGCATAAAATTAATAAGAGGCTTTTCCTGAATTTTCTTTTTTTAGTCATGATTTTTTTGATTTTAAAATTTGATACCAAAAAGTTTATCAAACACATATGTGGATAGCTTCTTAAACCATCCTTTGTAATTTTCTACCTCGGTTCCATATTGCATAATTTGCTTTAAACTAGCACTAATTTGTGGATTGTTCTGTAAAGACCAAATGATGAAATTACCAAATTTATGGGTTAACAAATCCCCAATGTTTTCATAGGATTGATTGTAATGAATCAAATCTTCACGGAACTTGTCGATTTCCGGGAAAGATGAAGTTCGTAGATTGTTGTTGACAAAGAAATCCACTTCCTTGTGATGGTAACTTTTAATCGTACCCAGAGTTTTACACAAAAAGGTTCTTATATCATCTTGGTAATTGGCTCGATCCACTTCTATGGAATCCAAATCCCGAATTGTAGATTCGTATTGTATTTTATTCATGCTGTATTCAAGCAGTTGCAAAGCACTTTTATAGTAACCAAAATCTGTAACCAAAACAGCAATGTTTTCGATGCAATAGTAAAGCAACTCTTTGTCCATTTTCTGCATAGCCTCATCAATCAACTGGTAGAAAATAGGCATAGGATATATATCTTCTTCTCGTTTATTGCCATCGCCATAATGCCTACAGAAGGCTGCACCATACCAATTTAGCGTGTATTGCTTGTAGGGTTTGTTATTGTTGGCTTCGTAATTGTTGTGTGCGAAATACACACCTTTGCACCTAATTGTCCAATTGTAGGTAAGTGTTGCAAATAAACGTATAGACTCCTTTTCAGGTTTCTCCTTTTTAATGATGTATCTAAATAACACATACAAAATAGACATCTGCATGTAATTTACACTTGGGTGTGAAACATCAGCCTGTTCAACCTGTTTCACGATATTTTCTATGCGTTTCCAATCTTTAAAGGCTTGCATAATCAACACTCTTTCTAACATAAAAAAGCTGTAAGCATCTCCCGAATACATGGCTTTCATTACCAAAGGATGCAGGTCTTTAAAATCGTCCCTGTCATTAGTCAAGTAATCCAGAAGTTGGTTGTAGCCTTTGTGCGACCATTCTCCATTCTTGCTGTGAACAGGAATTTGATCCCAGAAATGTTGGTATTCAATTCCATTGTTTACATATTCCGACTGAATGGTGGCCAATTTGCGCAGCGTAAACTTCTTTAAAATCGGAAATATAAAGCTAAACTCATTAAGGATTTTGATCCATTGATTGATAATCTTATAAGAGAATTCGTAATCTTTACTACCATCTATATTGTTTTTACTCGAAAGATCTTCCACAATTAGAAGTATACTGATTCGAATGGCAGGATCAAACACATTTTTCTTCAACAAATCGCTCCGGAAATTAAAGAGTATATTCGATTTGGACATTTTTCCTGTAAGATGATCCAAAATTTTGAATCCCAGATTTTTGTCCATCTTGCTGATGTAATAAACATATAAGCTCACGATATCCCTTACTTTTGAAAGCGGGTTGGCCATGGCATGCAACAAAGCATTAACCGGATGCTTGTCTTTCGGATACAAATGGTTTTGGTAGATATCCGATTTAAAGATTTCATAAATAGCATAAATAGCAATCTTTTTTACCTGTATGGTAGGCAATAATTCGTTTAATATTTGATTTTGTTCTTGCAAACGATCTTCATATTTTGTGGATTGGCTATTGGTTTTTTTTTTGCTGTAATCTTCCAGTAATTTGTCCAATTTGTCGAGGCGTTTTCCTTTTTCGTTCGAAAGTTCGTGATCATGCGATAGCAATTGTTCCAGCAAATTCCAGACTTGATTGTAATCTTCCTGTAAAATCACCGAAAGGGCATCTATTACCAACTGCTGCGCCTCGTAAGAATTGTCGCAAGCCAAGCTTAATATGGTTTTAGGATCGTTGTGTTTGTCCAAATAATCTTGAAGCAAGGCAGAGCGCAAGGCGTTGCGAACAACCGCATAATTTTTACCAGTGTGCAATGCTTGTATATACGATTCGGCAGGAATAGGCAATGCCCGATGATCCAGTTTTCTATTTTCCTCATCTTTAAAAATTCGGGCAAACCAGTACTCTTGGTAACGTTCATAAACAAATCGAATTTCATCAATGCCATATTTCTTTTCAATTTTCAGAATTCCCTTTTCAATTAATGCTTCAAAAGGAGTACTGAATTCAAAATCATCGTTGGCAAAAATACTTTTACTTAGACTGTTCAAACGATCATCTTCATTATCAAATGCCGCAATCAGTTGTTCCATAGAAATGGAATCATGATCCGATTTCCAAAGGCATTTGGCAATTTTGTTGAGCAGAACATATTCACGCTTGTTTTTTCCTGCCAGGCTAATTCCTTTTTCCCTTAGCAGATTTTCGAATAGATGATTGGAATGGAACAAACGAATGTCCTTTGGCAAAGCTTGCTTTTGAAAAACCACTGACGACATTTTTAGGATCAACGGATCGGTTAAACGATTCCTGATCAAATTAAAATCGGAATGAAAGAGTTCCTCCTTACTGGTTTTGATCTGATATTTTTGCTGATATTTTAAGTAAGTGCTAGCCAATTCGGTTTCGCTCAAATGTTGAATGGTAGTATGCTCTTCTTTTATTTGGTTGGAGAAATACAAATCATGCTTGATTCTTGATGCTTCCAGTTCAATCAGTTCTTTCCAGGTATAGGAACGGCAGCTGATAACAACCTTTAGCTTGGGCAAATTGTGTTTGATGAAATACTTGTCGATTGCTTTCAACAACTGAATCGGACCTTTCTGATTTTTCTGCGATGTCTCATCAAAATAATCTACGCATTCGTTAATGGCATCAAAAAAGAAGAAGACATTCTTTTGCTGATGTTTAGCCAAAATCTGCAAATTGACCAAGAATGTTTCCAGTTTTAGTTCTCCAAATGCAGTTTGAAAATACTCTTCCACACTTATGTTCGAGAATATCTTACTGTTGACACAAATAACACATTCGTTCTGCCGTTGTAATTCCCAAGCCCAATGGCATATTTGATTGGTTTTACCGCTGCCTGCACTTCCCAAAAGAACAAATGCACTTGCTGTAGATTCAATAAACCGTTCAAACGAAATACTAACTTGCTTGCGATCGGTAAAAACTTCGGCGTCGTATTTTTCTTTCGACATCTCAGTCAAAAATCCATTGGTTTGATTTTTTGATTCCTTTAGGTAGTCTGCCCATTTTTTCTTGCTTTGCAAAAGTGATATGCCTACCTTTTTTCTTGCTTCAATAATGGTATATTCCTCTTGCAGATTCAACATCAAAAGACCCACTGCAAAGTTGATGGTGTGTTCACGAAACTCGGTGTTGCAATTGCCTGTTAGTAAACTTATGGTTTGTTTAAAATGATCAGCCTTCAAATTAAAACTAGTCAGGATTTCCTTGTCGGTCAGATTTTTAATTTCCTTTAAAAACTTATCGGTAATCATCCTGTGGCCTTTCAAAGTATTGATGGCATCAAGTAGTATCTTTTCTTGTATAAACTCATTTAGCTCTTTCTGCAAAAGTAAGAGTTTATCCTGTTTGCCTTTTTCTATCCATGCTACAGCACTTTTTTCAATAAGGATTTTTAGCTCTCTGCTCTGAGCAATCAGAAACTGGTGGTTTTGCTCGTAAGTATCCCAGTTTGTATAATCAGCTAATATACCCAGGCAGCGCTTGGCACAGAAATTAGTTTGTATGTTTTCATGTGCCAATAGTACTTGCACTTGCTTTTGCCAATTGATCATGGAAGCGTTCCAAATCGACTGTACGTATTTGAAAAGTGTATGGTTTACATGATTTTTTATTCTTGAGGCGGTTTGTAATTTCTTTTCGCATTTGTGATTCAGAAATTCTTTACGGATTAGTGTTCTGATTTCGCAACCGTTGGCTTTTACTTCCTCCTCTGTAAAGTATTTAATGGTAGGGATTTCTGTTGTAAGCATATTGTTTGGGTTTCAATTGATTTGCCATTCTTTTTTTGGAAATGGAAGTTTCCAATCATTTCCAAAATTAAGATAGGAGTTCTGCTTAGATTTGTTCATAGAAATTTCAATCGAATGTTTATCTCGTTCGAACTTGGTTGGCTACCAAAGATAATAAACATTCTCAAAGAGTGAACATAAGCAATCTGAAAAATTGCTTTGAAAGGACGATTTTTCGTTTTGCTTACTGTTCATTCATCCTTTCAAACCATTTTAGCCAGAAAATTTTCTGGTTGTTAAATCAAACGCTCACTATATCGTAATAGGCGAGCTATGTCAAAACTTTAAATCTAAAATACAATGAAAACAAATACATTTTTTTATACGCTTTTAATTGCTTTATGCTCTTTAACTCTTGTTAGCTGCGATCATTCGGATGATGATTTTGGACAGAGAGAGGCTCAAAGTTCCATTTCAATAAAGGTTTTAAAATCAAATCTAAAATATGGTGATGATGATGTTCAAATACCGGATTGGCCAATAACTCTTGAAGGCAAAACAATGAGGAATTTAAATGTCACTTTAGAATCTAAGCCGGAACCTGAAATTATGAAACAAACAACATCTGATGATAGTGGCGTGTTTTATTTTGATGTTGAAGAACCAGGAGAATATCTGATTAAGGTTAATCATCAAGATGGTTTTGCCGAAGAACTTGAGATAAGTTTAGAATAAAATAACACATTCAGTTATTTTTAATAAATTAAGAGAGCCATATTTATGGCTCTCTTTTGTTCATTTCACCTAAACCCAATGAAACTGTATTCACTGCCTAAATTTTTATTTTGCAAATTGATTGTTTGTGTATGTGTCTTGTGCATATCGGAAATCCTTTTAGCAGAAAACAAATCAGAACGTAAAGAAATCATCAAGCAAATTACTTTAGGAATGGAACATTGGAAGAGACATTCTTATGATAGTGCTCATGTATACTTGTTAGAATCGGAAAGAAGAGCTGTGCAGGCTCAAGACACTCAATTAATAGTGGTGAGTTTGAATAATTTGGGATTGCTTGAAACTTCGAGAGCAAATTATGAGAAGAGTATTGAATGCTTCCAAAAATCATTGAAATATAATTCGAAAAGCAATTGTTCAAAACTAAATACACTTTTAAATCTTAGTAAGGCTTACCGCAAGATGGCAGATTATAAATCAGCATTAAGTTATTTGCACAAAACCAAAAATACTGCGGAAAGTTTGCAAAGAAATAAAGAGCTTGCTGCCTGCTATAATGAATTTGGGATTATAAAAAAGTTACAAAAGAAATATGAAGAAGCGCTTTCTTACTATCAAAAATCATTAGAGATCCGCAGAGAACTAGGCTATAAGAAAGGAATTGTTTGTTCGCTAAATAACCTCGGCAATGTATACAAAGAACAAAGGAATTTTTCAAAAGCATTATTGTATTTTAATGAGGCTTTAAATCTTAAACTGGAATTAGGGGATAAAAGGTATTTGGCATCTGCTTACATTAATGTTGGTGAAGTTCAAATGAAATTGAACGATTTCATAAATGCAGAAATTAGTTTAATGAAGGCATTGAATTATAGTCAGGACTCTAATGATATCGTATTGGAAATTACAAGTTGCTTTTTATTAGGGGAGATGTTGATTTACAAAAATAAGTTTTCACAATCCAAATTGTTTTTACACCGAGCCCATAAAAAGGCTGAGCTTATCAAAGCCTTGGATTTACAAAAAGAAGTGTTATTGCGTTTAAAAAACCTCTTCGCAGCCCAAAACAAAGGAAAAGAAGCGCTAGTCTACTACGATAAATATATCAGCGTTAAAGACAGCATTTTCAATACCGAGAACATGCAGCACATGCAAGAGATGGAAACCCGCTACAAAACCCGCGAAAAGGAGCAGCAAATAGAGGTCTTGCATATCGAAAAGGAAGCCAAAGCCAAGGAAAGTTTTTATATAAAAATTGTCTTCGGCTTGTTTTTATTTTCCCTTTTACCGATAGCTTTCTTTTTAAAACAAAGACAGAAAAACAGAATTTTAAAGGAAAGGGTAGCGGCTTCTAATAGGGAATGTACAAAACTAGGCATGGAATTGCACGACTCAATATCTGGCAGCCTGACTTATTTGTGCAGAAGCATGGAAAAGGAAAGAGTAGGTGATGCTTTTGTTGATCAATTGCGAAAAGTAAGCGACCAGGTGAGAGGCATTTCCCATCAGCTGAACATGACTGCAATTGCCAACCAGGAATTTCGCGATGCATTGTCGGACTCCTTGCAATTGGATCATTTCCCGGAAGATGTCGACCTGAAAATTTTTGTTCCCGAGGGCTTTGAAATCGACGATTACGAAAAGAAAATCAACCTGATTCGGATTGTTCAGGAGCTAAAAACGAACAGTTTAAAGCATGCCAAAGCATCTTCTATAGTCATCAGTTTTGCACGAGTGCAGAATAAAGTGCGCTTAGATTATACCGACAATGGCATCGGCTTCGACTTGAAGGAAGCAAAAAAAGGCAATGGTTTGTACAATATCCAAGAGCGAGTAGAGCTTCTCGCAGCAAAACTGGAATGGCAAACTGCTTCTGGCCATGGTGTTTGCTTTAAGTTGATTGTGTAGTTGGCATTCCCAAACTTCAGTTAGTGTTTTCATATTTGCATGATCACCCCAAAAAGTATAGGTAGAGCTTTCATCAGGTTTGCCTGAAATAAAAACTAAGGATTGGTCTCTTTAATCCTATCATAAAAGTGTTTTAAACCATCCTTACTTCTTACGTCTAACTTGCAATAAATATTACTGAGGTGTTTTTTTATAGTATTTAGCGTAATTCCTAGCATACTTGCCAATTGATCGTTGTTACTTTTACTATTCTCCGATACGGTTTGAACCACTTTTAATTCGGTGTTGGTTAGCAGTTTTTCTTTTTCCTTATCAGATTTAAAAAATTTTTGATTTTCATCTGCACTTTTTTGCTTGTGCTCCAAATAGGATGGAGATTCATAGAAAATATCCGAATCTTGATTCATAACTGCATCAATTGTAGTAACGATATCCGCAACTTTTGCATCTTTATTTAAATAGGAGTTGAATTTGGCTTTAAGAATGTCTTTTTTAATCACTTTAAGTTTGTAATTGGTATAGGCTATGCATTTTAGATTTTTCCTTTTTTCTTTAAGCTCTGCTACGAATGAAATGATATCCTCATTGGGGTAATTGGTATACTCATAATCAACCAGCATTAAATCGATTTCACGGTTTTGAATGTAGGCCGTGGCTTTTGAAGGGTAAGTAAAGGTATTGATATTAGCATCGGGATACATGTCAGCCAATAGCTCGGCACTTGCTTTTCTTAATAAATGATGATCTTCGATTACAACAATATTCATATCAAAAATTATAGGCGGATGAGATTATCAACGAAAGTATAAATTATTTTTACCGTAATGAGCTTTTGGATGCAGATTTTTATAAAAAAGAGCTTGTGCTTTAATTACTTAAATGGTACATTGGATATCTAAAAATAAGGATTGGATCATTTCAGGTGGACAAAATGTACTACTTCGGGTTATTTTTTGGAGAGTAGAAAATGCGGAGCTTTGTTTTAATTGATAATCGAACTTAAACATCCCGGCCATGAATGATTATTTAATCGTAGATCAATGCAAAAAGGAAATTGCAGATCTAAAAATGAAGCTAAGTAAAATCGAACCAGAGTGCATGTTGTACCATTCTACTACTGTTGAAAATGCTTTAACGCTTTACCTATTGCACAAGCCAAAATTGGTTTTTTTAGAAGTGAATCTTAAAAATGAGAATGGATTTGAGTTACTGTATAGATTGTTGGAGTTAGGAGAGCGTCCCAACTTTGCCATTACAACCAAAAAAGAAGCTTATGCCATTAAAGCTATTCGATCCTCGGCAGTTGATTATTTACTTAAACCAGTAGCCATGGAGGATTTGCGTTTTTGTTTGAATCGTATTCACAGTATAGAATACGAGGAGATGGAGAAACAGAGAATAGCCGAGCTGTTTCTGAAATTGAGAACGCAGAAGAGAGTTACCATTAAAAATCGTGTGGGTTTTGAGGTCATAAAACCAGAGGAAATTCTGTTTTGCAAGGCCGATAGAAATTACACCGACATCAAATTTGTGGATGGTTCAAGCTTAACAACCTCCACTACTTTAGGAAGCGTAGTGCAACAACTAACCAGCAAAATATTTTTCAGAATTGGCCGATCGGCGGTAATTAATTTGGATTATTTAAAATCGGTAAATCGAAAAGACAAACAATGTTTGCTGGCCTGCAATAATGAAATTTATAAACTTCCGATGTCTCCGAATCGAGTTCAGGAACTATCGAGAGTTTTGAATTAAAAGTGATTGTACCTTTACTCTACACTACTACTATTATTATAAAAACAGCGCATGAATTCAATCCATGCGCTGTTTTAATTTATGCCTTGAAATATCTTAGAATCCTCGTTGTTGAGATTGCAATTTCTGCATTTCCGCTTCGAAAGTTTTCTTAAATTTTTCGTAATCGTAGTCCACTTTCAACAAGTCATCTTTCGATAACTTTTGGTTGATCGCTTCTTCCAAATCTTTAGAACTCATTTCAATTGCCATATAAGTTTTGTACTTGTTTTGAGCAGTTTTGGTTTGCTTTTCGCAGATTACCTTGATGTTATTTAATTGTTGATTGATAACTTCTCTGGTTAATCCTTCAAATCTTTCCTCCACTTGTTCAACATTGTTCAACTCTGTTGAATTTACG
Organism: Marinifilum sp.; assembly: GCF_965230805.1. Taxonomy (NCBI): domain Bacteria; kingdom Pseudomonadati; phylum Bacteroidota; class Bacteroidia; order Marinilabiliales; family Marinifilaceae; genus Marinifilum; species Marinifilum sp. Next base: position 2,594,622 of record NZ_OZ246019.1, read on the forward strand.
TAATTGTCGATGGTTCCCTGAACAGTAGATTGAATTAAAGTAGCCAATTCGGCACGAGCATTGGTTCCTGCTTTTTTCTTTGCAACCATTTGATCTAAACTCTCGCCAATGGCAGACGCTCTAAAGTGGTTTTTGTCACTTTGGTAATCAGGACCTGTGCAATAAACTTCGATAAGCTCTTCGCCTTGTGCTTTTGTTGAAACAGCTTTTTCAGCCGATCCACATGAACTTAATCCCGCAGAAAATAAAACTCCTAAGCCAAGGAATAATGATTGTAATTTTCTTGTTTTCATCTTTTTTAGATTTTAGATGTGAGATGAGAGAAATGAGATTCTCAAATCGCTACTCTCAGCATTATTTTATACTTATTAGATTTTGAGTACAATGCCTCATATCTACTTACTACATATTATAAGTCGAGTTGATTTAATTTCGGAATAATACTGTTGTGAATTTCTTCAACGGCTTGTTCGTAAGCTTCTTTTACAGCATAATCGTAACTAATGGGTTTCATTCCTTTCACCTCGTAAATGGCATCGTTAAAAATTTCCATTCCACTTTTCGCATCAGTCAACGAAAAAAAGCAATCCAGATAAACGATAAATATTTTGTAGTTTCTTCCTTCTTTAATTTCTCCTTTGGTAACATTGGTATTAATATCCAGAATCACTTTCGCCTTATCTTTTTCACTGGTGAAAGAGAAGAAATTTTCCGAAAGTTCTTTTTTCATGTTGTTTTTTAAGATTTCTCTATTCGAATCTTTCCCAAAAATTTTCTCACTAAAATTTAAGTATGCTTTTAATCGCTCAACATTGATAATAATTTTGCTTTTGGGTGCCGATTCTGGCGTAAAGAACAATTTATTCAGCTGATAATTCTCCAATTCTTCGTTCAGAATAGAGCTCAGATCTAAGCCAACTTCTATTTCCTGTAGTTTTCTTTTCGAAGTCACTTTGGAAAGTTGCGAAGCAGCATAACCAAACTCGTCGGTGCTAACTTTGTTGTTTAAAACACCTTCTCCTTTCGAGAAATTGATGGACAGAGCAAGACCTGGAATTAAACGATTTCCACTTTCTCCCAACCATTCTGCTTTAATCATGATTGGCTCTTTCTTTGAGGTCGAAATTTCAATTTGGATTGCTTTTCGGTCTGGTGTCAATTCTGTACGCTTAAAAATATTCTGGATGGAATTGTAGATATCAGTTCCCAAGTTGATTTTTCCGTTGAAAGTCATAACCGATAAATCTTCGTCCAAATGTTTCTTAATTACATCAAGACATTTAGCGTAATAGCTAAGGGCTTGGAAAATATCTAATTTTTCTTCACTGGCTTTGGCTTGTTCAAAGAAGTTCTGAGCCAATTTCTTTGCTTTGTTTAGCTTAATCCGCTTTTGCAGTTCATATTGCGACTTCGATAAGCGATAGTACACCCAATATTCATTTCCTTTTTTATTGTCCCATGATCCTACAATTTCATATCCTTCCAGTTCTTCCATTAAAGAGGTTCTTATTTCTGATTGGAATTCTTCACGAAAAGCCTTTTCATCTTCGAATTGCTGAAGAACAGAATTGGCTGAGATATTCACCGAGATTTCGGAGCATAAATCGTGCAGCGCTTGGTTTTTCGCAAGTTGAATGTAATTGGTTTTCGAATTATCTTTTCTAACCACAGAAATTCCCACATAGTATTCGGGCGTAATAGGTCTTTCTTGCACCCATTTCGGAGGCCTTCTTTTTGCCATACTCTGCTGTGCAGAACAACCTACAAGCAAAAGCAATATCAGAATGTAATGAATAGTTGTGTGTAAAATTTTAATCATTTGTATGCATTTAAAGTAATTTTCGATAGCGAAATTAAAGATAAACATTCCTTAACAATAAGCTTGCCAAAAGCAGATTAAAATATTATTCTGATTTTGAAAGCAAATCATCAATCAGATTTAAAGACAGTTGAGACTCAAAACCTCTGCTTTGGGCAAAACGATATAGTTTCGTTTTTAATTGATATCGATCATCATGTCTTAAGCTTTCTAGTTTCCTTTGTAATAGATCTCGAAGATTCTTTTGATATTCATCTTGATTTATCTGTTCTAAAGCTTCGTGTATTATGCCTTCAGGAATGTGTTTGTGCTTTAAATGATGCGATATTTTTATTTTTCCCCACTTGTTAAATCGGCATTTGTCTTGCACATAAAAGTTGGTATATCTACTTTCGTCAATAAATTTATCTTCCATTAAGGAATTTATGATTTCATCCTGATCCTCAACAGAGATATTCCAATCTTGTAACTTTTTGCGAATATCGCTACAGCATTTTTCTTGTTTGCTGCAAATAAATTGCACTTTCGAAAGAGCAGCCTGTGTACTGATATTGAAGGGCTTTTTTTTATGCATATCAATCAATTTGAATTCGTAAGTAATTCATCTTTTAATGGCCGACATCATTCGGTCTTTTCCATTAATATCCCTACGTAATTTTATATCCGAAAAGCCTTTTTGTTCAAGCAATTGTTTCATTTCATCACCTAAACTTTCGTTGATCTCAAAATACAGTTTGCCTCCCTGGTTCAGATGCGAAAGTGCCAGTTCTGCAATTTTGCGGTAAAAAATCAATGGATCACGATCACTAACAAAAAGTGCTGTATGTGGTTCATAGTCCAATACATTCTTCTCCATTTTTTCTTGTTCGGCTTCGGTAACATATGGCGGATTGCTTACGATGATATCCAATTTTCGCCACTCAAATTTCTCCCAATTTAAAATATCTCTCTCGTAGTACTGCACTTCAACTTCATTTCGTATTGCATTTTCTCTTGCGGTTTTAATGGCTTCGGTCGAAATATCCACGCTAATCACATTTGCTTTTACAAGATGTTTGGCCAGACAAATGGGGATGCAGCCGCTTCCAGTTCCAATATCCAACACATTCAGATTTTTTTCGTGATTCTCATTAATAATCGCATGAACCAACTCCTCTGTTTCGGGTCTGGGAATTAATGTATGTTCATTTACCTTGAATTTCAGTTCGTAAAAATCGGCTTCGCCAAGAACATATTGAATGGGTTTACTTTTTTGTAAGTCTGCAAGATAATTCCATATTTTTTCGAATTGATTTTCTGTTAAGGATTCATTTTTATTCAGTTGAATTTGAGTTCGAGAAAAATCCAAAACATTCTCAATCAGAATATAGGCAATACTTTCACTCTCTCTTAAACTATAAATGCCTACAAGTTCCTTTTTGATATAATTTATTGTAGATTGTATGCTGTTTAATTGACACATCTTTTCTGAATAATTAGATTGGGATTTTAGTTATTAGTTGAAAGATTATAAACAAAGTAATCTCTCTTCGCATATCTAACACCAGCTTTATTATAAAATGAGTCGTAAATTATTTTGAGAATTTGGAGTTTAGTCAAGGAAAAAAATAGTTGCACAGCCATAGCTAAGGCGATAATTCTTAACGAAGAATAAACTCAAAAGAACGAGACTCCTTTCATACTAATACTGGTATCATCTCTCAAGCTTGTTATTGCACAAAGATACTAATCTTCTGTTCTCGTAGTTTTATGTTACTATCAATTAATTGGTCGGATTTTTGGGTACAGCTTTTTGTAGTACTGGGTATATTGTATTCACTTAGCATTATTGCTACCATAATCATCGTTTTACTTGAGAATAGGAGCCCTTTAAAAACCATATCCTGGATATTGGTCTTGATATTTCTCCCGATTTTTGGTTTCGTAGTTTACCTGGTTTTTGGTCAAAGTTTCCGCAAACAAAAAATGTTTAGCAGAAAAGGCTTGGGAGATTTAAAATGGCTACAGGTGATGAGTCAGGATCAAAAGCTGCAATTGGAAAAAAGTCGTTTTTTAAAGGATGAACGTATCCATGAAAAGAAAAACATCATGACTTTGCTTTTGAATAACTCAAAAGCTTTGTTGAGTGCTTACAACAAGGTAAATGTTTTAAATAATGGACAAGAAACGTTCACAGCAATATTTAGTGAACTCCGCAAAGCTCAAGATCATATTCATCTTGAATATTATATCATCGAAGAAGGCGAATTGGCATCTCAATTATTGGATATCCTGGTTGAAAAAGCCAGGAGTGGAGTAGAAGTGCGAGTGATTTACGATGATGTTGGAAGTTGGAAGTTGAGTAAAAACTATGTGGAAACTTTAAAAGAAGCGGGTGTTAAAGTACAAGCTTTTTTACCGGTTCGGTTTCCAATACTAACCAGTAGGGTAAACTATCGAAATCACCGAAAAATTATTGTGATTGATGGACTCACTGCTTTTGTTGGCGGATTAAACTTAGCCGATAGATACCTGCATGGAATTCCTGAAATAGGCATTTGGCGCGATACGCATCTGCAAGTAAAAGGCGAAGCAGCATCCAGTTTGCAAATCGTATTTTTATTCGATTGGTATTTTGTTCGCCAAGAGGTGTTGTTTAACGAAAAATACTTTCCAAATATAAGGGCTAAAGAGAAATGCTTGTTACAAATTACAGCTTCAGGAGCCGATTCCGATTGGGCAAGTATCATGCAAGCTTATTTTTCGGCCATTACTTCGGCAAAACGCAACGTGTATATTTCATCACCTTACTTTATGCCCAACGGTAGCATTTTAATGGCCTTAAAAACATCGGCCATGAGTGGTGTGGATGTGCGGATTTTAATTCCGAATCAATCAGATTCTGTAATGACATATTGGGGAACCTTATCTTACATTGAAGAATTGTTGGAAGCAGGTGTTAGAATCTACTTTTACAAGGCTGGTTTTAATCACAGTAAAATTATGACTGTTGATGGAATTGTATCGACAGTGGGAACCGCCAATATGGATGTTCGCAGTTTTGAACAAAATTTTGAAGTGAATGCTTTGATATACGACGAGAGAATTACCTTGGACCTAAGAGAGAGATTCCTTCAGGATTTAACACAAAGTGATGAAGTGATATTGGAACAATGGATTCATCGATCGAAAAAGCAAAAAATAAAAGAGTCGGTTGCTCGATTGTTTACTCCTCTTTTGTAGCGTATTTCTCAAACAGCTCAAAAATCTGTTTTATGATGTCATAGTCGGTAGAGTTCTCGCTAAGTTCTATATTGGCACTGCAATACGGCATAAAAGCTTCTAATTCGTCACCTTTTAAACCTGTTACTTCCGAAACAATTTCGGCATTGTACTTCGCATCTGTTTTTTTGTTTTTGATCTCTGCTCTAATCAATTTACTGAGCTTTTTCTTAGCTTTTTCCTTTTTGCTGAGCTTATTGTGAAGAAAATCCGTGGGTCTGAAAATTGCATCCCAAACGTCTAATTTTCGATCTATTTTAGGGCGGTATTGCGCAGGAACAGGGTTTGGCGCTTTCGTATTGTAGGGAGCAAGTTCTTTTAAAATGTCTTTGTTAATGGGATTCTTTTCCTCCACTTTTGTTTGTATAAACTGATTTTTAAATTCTTCCCATGTACCAAATGCATAAACATCCACTTCTTTTAATAAGTAGGAGATGTCTTGCAGTTCGATTCTAAAAAATGGTGGGAAATCAGGGTTAAGGATTACAGGTACTACCCACTGTTTCATTTCATAACCCAAAGCGCTAATGATAAGTGTGTCTTTTTGTTGAATTTGCAAATGAAAAACACCCTTGTTATCGCAAATATTTCCTTTTCTTGATCTTTTAATGGTAATCACAGCATTTGAAATGCCTTTACCAGTATTCGATGAGTACACCAAGCCCGAAATGCTAATAACAGAATCTTGTAAAAAAGATTGAGCATTGCAGAACAAAGATTGCATACTGAATACAACAATAATAATGATTCCGAAAAAGATTTTCATGCTCACCAATTTAAGGACGCAGGTGGTTGGGGATTTTATGATTGGCATCAAGATCCAATACATTCGAATTTGCCTTTTCAGGATCGAGCTTGTACTCTTCGTAAAGTTTTAAAATTCGTTTTTGAATTTCTATCTCACTGTCGTGATAGATAAAATTGCCTTTTCTACTAATATAGTTATATACTATTTCTAAAGTTTTACCGGTTTCATTCGTTAGTTCGCTTACAATTTTTCGGTTAAACTTTTCGTACAACCTTTGCTGATGCAAAGAATTGATTTTATCAGAGTAAACAGGCTTGTCTTTTCTCCTGGTTTTAAATAGGCCACTCCCAATGCTCAATAAACCCTGAACCACATTTGGCGGAGTACGTTCAAGCTCTTTCAGCTTTACCTTTTGTAATTGCGATTTGTTCAGCCTATAGGCTTCGCCCATATTCTTTTTAGCAGGTGTTTTTGCTTTTACAAAATCGTTTTTAAAATCCTCCCAAGTACCCAAAGCATAAACATTCACTTCTTTTAATAAAACTGCATGGTTTTTTAAATAGATCTGAAAAAAAGGAGGGAAATTTGGATCGATAATAAATGGAACAGGCCATTCTTTTATCTCATAACCCATCGAACTAATAACTAAGGTATCATTTGCCTGAATTTGCAAATGAAAAACACCGGAGCTGTCGCTTATTACACCTCTTCGTGTTCGTTTGATGGTAACAATAGCATTTTCAATTCCATTTTTATTCTTTTCCGACAAAATTAAGCCCGAAATGCTAATGGTTGATTCTAGCATACTGCTTTGAGCAAAACAATTGCTTGATAATAGAATGAATGGTAATAGTAAAAGAAGTATATATCTTGTATTCATGTAAATGGATTATAAAAAACTTAAGGTCTAAGGTGATTCTGGATTTTTCCTAACGAATCGGTAAAGGTAAGGTCGAGATCCCAATCTGTTTTTTCTTGCAAAAACTCTTTGTGCAATTGTTTTATTCTTAGAAAGATATACATATCACTACTTTGGTACGAAAACGAAGTTCTTGAATTGATGTATTTCATTAGATGGTCTAGCCGGTTTCCATGTTCATTTGTAATTTCGCTTACCATATTGCGATTGAACTTTTGAGCCAAAAGCAACGAATGAACCTCTTCTAACCTGCCAGGAACTTTCATCCCTTTAAATTTCTTTTTAAAATTCCCAAAACCGATACTTACACCTGCTCCTTGTCTTCTAGTGGCTCTGCCTGTATATTCGTCCATTGTGAAATCGCCAAAACTAATACCTAAAGCATCAGGATCTGCCGGTACTTTTGCTTTTAAAAACTGCTGTTTAAAATCGTTCCAACTACCACAAGAGTATACCCACACTTCACTTAGCATGTAACTTTCCTTCTCCATCACAATTTCTGTGAATATCTCATTTTCTAGATCCGGAGTTTGAATATCTACAATTTGAGGTTTAAATCCCATGGCCGTAACTTTAAGCGTTTGGTTGGGATTGACTCTGATTCTAAAAAATCCTAAGCTATCGCAGATAATTCCCCAATAAGTATCTTCCAAATGCACATTAGCAAAAGAAACTCCCTCTTTTGTTTCGTTGTTAATTACCTTACCCGATACAATAAAACTTAGGTCTTGTTTGTTCTGTGAAAAAGAGCTGCTAAAAGCAAGCAGTAATAATATGGAGCTAATATAGGTTTTCAATATGCTACAATTTTAAAAAAGAGCCTTACATCTTATCTGAATTTTCTTGCAAGCATTAAATATAATTCACTTATTGATCCTAATTCAAAATTATTACACTTTTTAACACACTTTAACTGAAATTAAGCAGATATTGTACAATATCGGAGAAAAGCTTAAAAATGTTACAGGTTTAATAATAATGGGATTACCGATATCCTAGCCAATTTACTTTGTTTTTGGTTTCGCTAAACGGATTTACTTTTCCAAACAAAATGTCATTGTCTCGTTGATAGCACATCATTGGGTGTGAGGTTTCAATTTTATTTTCGATAGGGATATCAGTAACGATATTTTGGGCATTATTCCCCCAAAGAAACCAAACGGCCTTTTTATTTTTATCAGCAATGTAGGCAAGAAGTTTTTGAGTGAATTCTGCCCAGATTTTGGCATGAGAATTCGGATTGCCAATTTCGCAGGTAAATGCTGTATTTAAAAGAAGAACATTTTCTTTCTCCCACCAATATCGGAACAGTTGGTTGGGCGGAAGCAGCTTAAATTCCCCATCCATTGGCAAACGATCGCCCTCGTTTAGCTGCTTTAATATTTCAGAGTACTTCAACTCTTCCGAATTGTAGGCTTTGTAAATGCTTCTTAAGATATTTTTCAACGAAACATTCCTAAATTTATCGAACCACGAATTCAGTCCGTTTACTTCAAATGCACGGCCTGTGGCAACTCCCTCTTGAGGATAAGGATCTTGTCCAAGAATTACAACAGGAATTGCATGTAAATTCATCTCTAAAAATCGAAGTACCCATTCTTTTTTTGGTGTGGCGCTTTTCAGGTCAATGGATGATTCAATGTGCTTGATTAAATCGATAAGTTCATCATTTAGAAAGGAATTCCACGATTCGTGAATGCTTAAACTTGACAGAAAGATAGAGTTTTGCATGTTCAGATAATTTGTTTGCCCAAAAGTAAAAAATGGAACGGAAAATTGCCAATTGCACGAAAGAAACTCATTCACACCATAAGTATAGACGCTACACTTTTTCACTTTTCACTTTCCCACTCATCTACTTTTAATTAGTTTTGTGAGGATTAACCAAAATTTTAGAAATAAAAAGTATGTACGAAGATTTGAAACAAAGCATCGAAGCTGCTTGGGAGGATCGCTCACTCTTGGCTACTCCTGAGGTTCAAAAAAAAATAGAGCAAGTTATTGAGCTTTTGGATAAAGGAAGCTTGCGAACTGCCGAGCCAATAGAAGGTGGATGGCAGGTGAACGAATGGGTAAAAAAAGCGGTTATCTTATATTTTCCGATTCGTAAGATGGAAACCATAGAGCTTGGACCATTCGAATTTCACGATAAAATGGCATTGAAAACCAAGTATGCCGATTTGGGAGTTCGTGTTGTTCCTCATGCAGTATCGCGTTACGGCGCTTTCTTGGCAAAAGATGTGGTTATGATGCCATCATACGTAAACATTGGAGCCTATGTTGATGAGGGAACCATGGTTGATACTTGGGCAACAGTAGGTTCTTGTGCTCAAATCGGCAAGCATGTTCATTTGAGTGGTGGTGTTGGTATTGGGGGAGTATTGGAACCAATTCAGGCTGCTCCGGTAATTGTGGAAGACAACTGTTTTATCGGATCTCGTTGTATCGTTGTAGAAGGCGTACATCTCGAAAAAGAGGTTGTGTTGGGTGCCAATGTTGTGCTAACCAAATCAACTAAAATTATCGATGTTACAGGAGAGGAGCCAATTGAATATTCAGGATTTGTTCCAGCACGTTCGGTTGTGATTCCGGGAACCAGAACCAAAAAATTTCCGGCAGGCGAGTATCAAGTTCCTTGTGCATTGATTATTGGTAAACGCAAGCCATCAACCGATCTGAAAACATCATTAAACGACGCATTGCGCGAATACAACGTAGCGGTGTAAATTGTAATGCTTATAAGTTGAAAGTACTTATGAGTCATAAGTACTTAAAGTTGTTAGATCACTTTAAGTACTTTAAATACTAAAACATGAACAAGGACATCAACAAAGCATTGGAGGTTTTAAAATCGGGAGGTGTAATTCTATATCCTACCGATACCATTTGGGGAATTGGCTGCGATGCTACCAATGCAGATGCTGTGAAAAGGGTGTATGCAATAAAGCAGCGAGAAGATTGCAAAGCCATGTTGGTTTTAATGGAGAATCCGAATAGACTGAACTCCTATGTTGAAGAAGTTCCTGAAATTGCCTGGGATTTGATTGATGCCAATGATAAACCAATGACACTCATTTATCCGGGAGCTAAGAATCTTGCGCCAAACCTGGTCAATTCCGATGGAACGATTGGTATCCGTATTACCGAGGAAGAGTTTAGCTCAAAGCTGATTCAACGATTCAAAAAGCCCATTGTTTCTACATCGGCAAATATTAGTGGCGATCCTTCGCCGGCAAATTTTACCGAAATCAATGAGAAATTAAAAAACTTGGTTAATTACGTAGTAGAGTATCGACAAGACGATATCGAAAAAGCAAATGCCTCAAGTATCATAAAAATAGGCTTAGGAGGGGAAATCCAAATCTTACGAAAGTAGAATAAGTGCAAATAAAAAATACAAAGACGCAAAGGAGGTTTTACACCTTTGCGTCTTTGCCTTAAAAAGCGACAGCCTTTACCAAGTATCCTCATATAAAAGCTGAATACCGGGATTAAATATCAGGTAACGATCACTTTTTCCTTGTTACACGTGTTTTAAAATATCCTCCAAATTTTCGAATTTGATTTTGTAGTCGTTCATCGATCGGCGAATTACTTCGTGTGCCTCATCTACTCCATAAATGTGAGTAATTTCAGCTTGAGAATCCAATCCTGGCATATCCTTGTAAGTTAAGAAGTAGTGTTTTAAACGATCAACAATTACATCCGGCAAGCACTGTATATTGGTAAACTCACCGTATGTAGCATCGTTAATCAACACTGCAATAATCTTATCGTCGGCCTCGTTTCCATCAATCATACGAAATCCTCCAACAGGACGAACCTCGGCAATAATATCACCATGCGAGATCGATTTCTCGGTAAGGATACAAATATCCAACGGATCGGAGTCACCTTGAATGCCAGGCTTACCTGATTTGTCGCTTGAGAATTCACCCACCGAACTGCCACAATAGGTCTGTGGCAAGAAACCGTATAATGCCGGAATTACATTCGAGTACTTTTGCGGACGATCAATTTTAAGATATCCGCTTACCTTATCCACCTCGTACTTAACTGTATCTGTTGGAACCATCTCGATAAATGCCATTACCGATTCCGGGGCATTATCACCAATATCCAATCCATGCCATGGATGTGATTTGTATCGCAAGCCCATTAGTCTTGCAATCGGATCGTTTAGTTTGTTTCCCATAGTAAGTGTTTCTTTACAAGTATCATTTTAACAAAATGAACTTAATTCATTTGATATTAACAAATGTAGCAAAACAATATAAATATCTAGCCCGATATTTTTTTCTTTTGCACGATATTATAGCAGTTTTATTAGGAAACAAGCAGGATTAAAATAATTATTAAACACACTCACTAATGATTATTTGGATCTTGCGGCTTCCGTCTGGAAAAGGGAAGAAAATAATAAACCGATAAAACGAGTCTTAATTTTAGTTGCACTCAGATGATCATTGCAATTGGGTGATTTCCTTCATATTCGTGCCGAAATTTGTGGTAATACTCTCAGAATCGTTCCGGCTATGCTCTCACAAACAGTAATGCACTTCAGGTGCATTACTGTCGATAACAATACATTTCTTGTGTGAGGGGCTATTCCTTACTGATTGGGGCTTCTTTCTCTTCCACAACTTCTTCTTCCGCCTTTTTCTTTCCGCTTGCAAACTTCGGAAATAGTCGATTGGCATAATTCTTCCCAAACAACTTGATTGCATCCAAGGAATTGAATTCGTACTGCTTTCGCAATTCAGCCTGAGCCATCTGCTTGGCTTAGGCTCTCAGCAAAATCATTCTTTCATCATCCACCCCAACCATCGCGATCTAAACTTCGGTACTGAATGGCTTCGGCCAAGTGTTCGCTTTCGATATTCTCGGATCCGCATAAATCGGCTATGGTTCTCGAAACCTTAAGGATTCTATCGTAAGCACGAGCCGATAAACCTACTTTTTCCATAGCGGTTTTTAACAAGGCTTTTCCTGCTTCATCGGGCTGGCAGTATTTTCGGAGCAGTTTAGAACTCATTTGAGCATTACAGTGCATGCCTTCCTCTTCTTTAAATCTGCTTTCCTGAATTTGTCTGGCTTTCTCAACCCTGGCACGAATCTCTTCACTTTTTTCCGATAGTCGGGTATCTGATATCTTATCAAAAGTGACGGGAACTACTTCAATATGGATATCAATTCTATCGAGTAAAGGTCCGCTAATTTTGCTTAGGTACTTTTGAACCATTCCGGGAGCACAAACACAATCTTTTTCAGGATGATTGTAATATCCGCAAGGGCAAGGATTCATTGATGAAATCAACATGGTGCTTGCCGGATAATCTACCGTAAATTTTGCTCTGGAAATGGTAATGGTTCTGTCTTCCAAAGGCTGACGCATCACCTCCAATACGGTTCTTTTAAACTCGGGCAGTTCATCTAAAAATAACACGCCATTGTGCGCAAGACTAATTTCGCCAGGTTGTGGATAGGTTCCGCCTCCTACCAGAGCAACATCTGATATGGTATGATGAGGGCTACGGAACGGACGCTGAGTCATTAAAGCGCTATCTTTTTCTAATGTTCCCGCAACCGAATGTATCTTGGTTGTTTCCAATGCTTCTTGCAAACTTAGTGGAGGTAATATGCCGGGAATCCTTTTTGCCAACATGGTTTTACCTGCTCCAGGAGGACCAATCATGATGATGTTATGACCGCCTGCTGCTGCAATCTCCAGAGCTCTTTTTACGTTTTCCTGTCCTTTTACATCAGCAAAATCATGAGGAAACTTATTTAAATGAGAATAAAACTCTGCTCTTGTATCCACTAAAGTGGGTGCAATTTTTGCATCTCCTTTTAAAAATGCAATGACCTCGCTAATGTTATCGGCTCCATATATTTTTAATTTGTCAACAACAGCAGCTTCCCGGGCGTTTGCTTTGGGAAGAATCAATCCTTCAAAGCCTTCTTCTCGTGCTTGTATTGCCATGGGCAGTACTCCTTTTATGGGAACCAAGCTGCCATCAAGTGATAACTCTCCCATAATTAAATATTTTTCTAGGCTATCGCAGTGTATTTGTTCGGTAGCCGTTAAAATACCAATGGCAAGTGGCAAATCATAAGCCGATCCTTCTTTTCGAATATCAGCCGGAGCCATATTAATAATAATCTTTCTACCTGGAATCTTATAGCCAGCTTCGCGCAGAGCTGAGTCGATTCTTTGCTGACTTTCTTTAACTGCATTATCGGGTAATCCTACCAGCGAAAAGCGAACACCCTGAAATACATTTACTTCAATTGTAATAGTTGTTGCATGGATACCATAAACGGCGCTACCATATGTTTTAACAAGCATAAGTTTGGATTCTTAATAAACGAAATAAACGTTGAATGTAGTAAGAATTCATCATTCATCAAAACATAATCAGCACTAGCGATATAAGCGCACATAAAAAAGCTGCAACATAAATCTGCTACAGCTTTAAATATTTTTGTTCTTTCTTTTACTTCATTCCGGCTTCGATATACTGAATCAAACAATGAATTATTTTAATATGGATTTCCTGAACTCTGTCGGAATAAGCTTTCCAAGGCACTCTAATTTCAACATCACACATCTCTGCCATTTTACCTCCTGTTTTGCCTGTTAGTCCAACAACTGTCATTCCTTTTTCTTTGGCAGATTTTATGGCATTTATCACATTGTTCGAGTTGCCGGATGTACTGATTCCCAAGAATACATCACCTTTTTGTCCCATACCTTCAACATATCTCGAAAAAATGTAATCGAAACCATAATCATTGCCAACACATGTTATATGACTTGGATCGGAAATGGCAATAGCTGCTATTCCGGGGCGATCGTCGCGAAAACGACCCGTTAATTCTTCGGCAAAGTGCATGGCATCGCACATAGAGCCACCGTTACCACAAGAAATTATTTTTCCGCCATTTTGAATTGAATCTGCCATAAATTCTCCGGCTTTTTCAATGGCTTTAAAGTTATCCTCATTGGCAACAAATTGATTTAAAACCTCCTGTGCATCAAGAAAACTTTGTTTTATATCGTTTATTATCATGATTTAAAATTTTTCCAAAAGTAAGAAATGCTGCTCAGAATCAAGAATTATCAGTATCAATTTTAAAATCAGAAATACTCTCTTTCAGCCCAAAAGGATTATGGTTTAGTTTTTCTTACTAAGTTTACCTAAAATCCAATAAGCATATCATGTTGTTAAAAGAGAAACTATACAATGTAATTTTCGAGGCTGATACCAGGGCAGGCAAACTATTCGACCTGTTGTTATTAATTGTAATTCTGCTTAGTATTCTTTTCGTAATGCTGGAAAGCGTTCCTACAATCGAAAAAAAATATCATGATTTTCTAAAAATAGCTGAGTGGATCATTACCATCATTTTTAGTATGGAATATTTGATTAGAATATGGATTGTGCGACATCCGCAGAAATACATTTTTAGTTTTTATGGGATTATTGATTTTTTATCGGTACTTCCAAGTTATTTGGCACTATTTTTTGCCGGAACGCAGGGCCTAATGGTGATTAGAGCTTTACGTTTACTTCGTGTATTTAGAATTCTGAAGCTGAACAGGTATTTAAAAGAGAGTGCAATTATTATCAAGGCGCTTCGTGAAAGCCGATATAAAATTTCGGTGTTTCTATTCGGTGTTTTAACTCTGGTCATTATCATTGGCACGGTGATGTATCTTGTCGAAGGCGCCGAAAATGGATTTACAAGTATCCCTCGCGGAATTTATTGGGCTGTTGTAACATTAACAACGGTGGGGTATGGCGATATATCTCCAGTAAGCTCGCTTGGGCAATTCTTTGCCAGTGTGGTTATGATTATAGGTTATGCTATAATAGCCGTACCCACAGGCATTGTAACGGCCGAGCTTACCAAACAAAGCCATAAAGAAATCTCAACACAAGTTTGTCCCGAATGTTTGGCTGAAGGGCATAATCATGATGCAAAATATTGCTGTGAATGCGGATCAAAACTAAATTAACGCGAGTTCGACGTAAAATTCTATCCACAGAAAGTTCTATTTGGGATAGATTTGCATTAAAAATTTGGAAAGAATAGCGGGCTATTTTGAGGAATTTTTAATGTGAAGATGTCGTAAAGAGAACTTTCCATTATGTGTTTGCCTGCTTTCGGCATAAATTTCCTCAAATCTTCTTGAAATATCCTGATATTCCTTCGAAAATTTCTACTCAAAATCAGATCAAACTGTGAACGAATTTTACGTCGAACTCGCGTTAAATTAATCACCATCGCATCACGCAGGATAGGGGCTTGCAAAAACGCATCAATTTATAAAGGGCTCTTGTTAAAGACATACAATTTGGGCGCCTCTACTCACAAAAGAATGAGACTTGTTTTATGCTAATGCTGGTATTAAAAAGCAAATTAAGATTTTATCGGTATATTTGTAGCTCTCATTACGCAAGGGAGGATGAGGAATTTTTATTCTCTGTTTTTAAAGACAAAAAATTTGCCTATACCACATTATCAACAAATTAGGTGTAAAACAATTTATTATGGGATTTACCAGCGGTTTCTTTAAAAAACCACAACATAAACGATTCAATTTGCAGCCTCGATACTGGGATCCTGCAAAAGAAGAAAGAGAAGATCGTGAGCGAAGAATAAAATTGGAACTTGGGATTAAGGATGAAAAGGACCAGTACATCCCTAACATTAAAGGCAGAATGAAAAGTGAAATTCGTCATAAACATTCAGATGCCAGAGGAGCCAGACAAAGATCAAACTTTAGGCTATTATTCATTTTTGTGATTCTGGCGATTGTGGCATATGTTTATGTTTTTGGCTGGGATGAATTGTTGGGGAAAATTATTAGCGGTATGGAAAGTTTAAAATTCAATCGCTAACATCAAATTTCAAACGAATATATGTCAGATTTGATACAGATACTACCTGACAGCGTTGCCAATCAAATTGCGGCAGGTGAGGTGGTTCAAAGACCAGCTTCGGTGGTAAAAGAGCTTGTTGAAAATGCAATAGATGCGGGTGCTGGTTCCATAAAAATTAATCTTAAAGATGCGGGTAAAACCCTGATTCAGGTAATCGATAATGGCTGTGGCATGTCGCTTACAGATGCCAGATTGGCTTTCGAGCGTCATGCTACCTCAAAAATCCGTAAAGCAGGCGATCTGTTCGGAATTCGTAGCATGGGTTTTCGTGGCGAAGCTTTGGCTTCCATTGCTGCAATTGCCAATGTTGAGCTAAAAACAAAACGTACCGAGGATGAATTGGGAACTCACATTGTAATTGATGGCTCGGAATTGGTTTCGCAAGAAGCCTCGGCATGTAGTAATGGCAGTAACTTTATTGTGAAAAACCTATTCTTTAATGTTCCTGCCCGCCGAAAATTCCTGAAAGCAAACTCTACCGAACTTCGAAATATCATTACCGAATTTCATAGGATTGTTCTTTCGCATCCTGATATTGCGTTTACACTGATACATAACGGCACCGAAGTATACAACCTTCCTGCATCGCATATTCGTCAGCGAATTATTAATGTGTTTGGGAAAAGTATGAATGCCCGATTGATCAGCATTAAAACTGATACCAGCATTGTAAAACTTACCGGCTTTATTGGCAAGCCAAAAAATGCAAAGAAAAACACAGGAGAACAGTTCTTTTTTGTGAACAAGCGCTTTATGCGACACCCATATTTCTATAAGGCGGTGATTCAGGCATACGATAAGATTTTGCCTCCCGAAACCATTCCTCCGTATTTTATCTTTTTCGAGGTAGATCCTAAAATCATCGATATCAATATTCATCCTACCAAAACCGAAATCAAGTTTGAGGATGAAAGAGCGATCTATCAAATCATTCAGGCTTCCATTCGCGAGGCTTTAGGAAAATTCAATATCGTTCCTTCCATCGATTTTGATGAGGATACAAGTTTGGAAATTCCGGTTGTCGATGAAAATACAGAAGTGGAAGCCCCAATGATTAAGGTGAACCCTGAGTTTAACCCTTTTGATGCCGAATCGAACTTTAACCCTTTCGAGGCCGAAAAAAGTTACAATCCTTTCGAGCAATCGGCAAGTTCTATCGAGTCTAATCCGTTTTTTCAGGAGTTTAAAGCTAAAACACCCGAGCCAGGCTCAAGCAGGGCAGCCAAGAAACAAGTTCCTGAAGATTGGGAAAAACTGTATGAAGAAAAAGTATTGCCTGAAGAGGAAAAGCCTGAAAAGCAGCCGGTAATCGACAGAGAAAATATTCCTGATTATTTTCAGGCTCCTGAGATTCCTACTCCTCAGCAAGCACAAATCCAAGCTGCCGAACAGCCCAATAAAACCAAGAATTTTTTCCAGCTTAAGAACAAATACATTCTAACACCCATTCGTTCGGGTTTAATGATTATTGATCAGCGAAAGGCACACGAAAGAATTTTGTTTGAAAAGTTTATGAACTCATTGGAAAATCAGAAAGGAATTGCTCAACAGAACTTGTTTCCTCAGACTATTGAGATGAATGCATCGGACTATACTCTTTTGCAGGTGATTTTGGAAGATGTGAAGGCTTTGGGTTTTGATATCCGGGAATTTGGAAAGAAAACTTTTGTGATAAACGGAACGCCTGCGGATATTCAGAATTGTGATCCAAAGGAGTTACTGGAAAATCTGTTGGCCAACTACAAAAGCAATCAGCTCGACGTGAAATTGAAAGTACGTGAGAATTTGGCGAAATCCTTGGCAAAAGCTTCGGCAGTAAACTATGGAAAATCACTTACCAACGAGGAAATGAGTTCCATAATTGATCAACTTTTTGCTTGTAACCTTCCTAACTTTACGCCCGATGGTAAACCTGTGATCTCGGTTCTGGAAACTCAGGAATTAGAAAATCGATTTAAATAGTATTAATAAATTATTCAAACATGGCGTTTAGCCTGACAAACTGGCTTGCAATTATGAGCCGAAGCCTGTAATTTTAAAATGGTCTGACTATTGTTAGACTAGAACTAATTTTTAAAAGCATAACGAATGACACAATACAGACCACCACTTTTGAATTTACCTCCAGTGGTTAAAAATCTTTTGATAATTAATGTACTATTACTCCTTGCTACTTATTTGTTCAAATCAAAATTTGACATTGATTTGAGACAACAGCTGGGATTGTTCTACCCTGCATCTGATTTATTCAGACCCCATCAGATTTTTACCCACATGTTTATGCATGCTGATATCACCCACTTATTTTTTAACATGTTTGCCTTGTTCATGTTTGGTAGAGTATTGGAAAGTGTGTGGGGACCCAAACGCTTTTTATCGTTTTATTTGATAACTGGTCTTGGAGCAGCACTACTACACGTGTTGGTTGCATTTATTGAGTATAAAGTTGCAATATCATCTATTGGAGCTGATCAATTAGATTATTTTAAGGAACTAGCTGCTCAAGGAAAATATATTCCCGGCACAGTTTCAGAAAAAATAACATCGATCATGTATTCTCCAACAATTGGGGCTTCAGGAGCTGTATTTGGTATCCTCCTGGGTTTTGGAATGCTATTCCCAAACACTGAATTAATGCTAATTTTTCCTCCCATTCCGATCAAAGCCAAGTATTTTGTAATTGGCTATGGTGTTATTGAATTATACCTCGCTTTTTTAAATAGACCTGGTGATAACATTGCCCATTTTGCCCATTTGGGAGGCATGTTGTTTGGATATATCTTAATTAAATATTGGCAGAAAAATTCTAACCGCTTTTATTAAATTGTTTGCAATAAAAATGAAGTAAGGAAGTTTATATCGATAATGAAGGTGAATCATGAACATGAACTTTAACAATCCATATCAGAGCTATTCCAACCAAAACATTTGGGAAGGAATCAAGAATTCCTTTAAACAAGGAAGCCATCTTACCAAGTTGATTTATATCAACCTGAGTGTGTATCTTCTGATTCTGGTTCTCAGAATTCTGACTTTGCTTACAAAATCGAATCTTGAAGATCTTGTAACAAACCTATTAATGGTTCCTGCTGATCCTGCTAACATCATTACGCAACCATGGTCGGTATTCACGTACATGTTTCTGCATACCGATTTTTTGCATATTCTTATGAATATGCTTTGGTTCTTCTGGTTTGGGAAGATATTTCTTACCTATCTCGATCAGAAGAAACTATTGAGTGTATACCTGATAGGTGGATTAACTGGAGCGGCTGTTTACATCTTTGCATACAATCTTTTTCCTGCACTACAGGATGTTAAGCATATATCTTACGCCTTGGGTGCTTCCGCATCTGTTATGGCAGTAGTTTTTGCAGTTGTTTCATATGCGCCAAACCACAACATTCATCTAATGTTTTTAGGTCCTGTAAAAATTAAGTTCGTAGCCTTGTTCTTTATTGTTACGGATTTGCTTTACTTGTCGGAAAACGTAAACATTGGTGGACACATAGCCCATTTAGGAGGTGCTTTTTATGGATGGTTGTTTATTTCACAATTGCGCAAGGGCAAAGATATTTCGGGAGGCTTTAACTCCATAATGGATTCTTTTTTCAATCTGTTCAGAAGAGAAAAGAAAATGAAGGTGAGTTATAAGAACACTCGCAATATGACCGATGAGCAATACAACAAATCCAAACAAGTAAACCAGGATGAATTGAATCGAATTCTGGAGAAGATAGCCAAATCGGGTTATGATAGTTTAAGCAAGACAGAAAAAGAGATTCTGTTTAAATCGAGCAATCAAAATAAATAGTTGAATTGAAAAACATTCTTCATAAAAGCTTGGTTATTTTCAGCCTGATTTTTTCAGGCTCATTGCTCATTGCTTATGGTGCACCACACATCAGTCCCGAGGAGTATTGGCTACCTGCCTTTTGGGGATTGGCCTATCCGTATTTGCTTTTGGCTAATGTGGTGTTTACAGTATACTGGATGCTAAGAAAACGCTGGAGTTTTTTAATTCCATTGATTGCAATTCTTATTGGATATGGTCATTTACAGGATTTCATACAAATTAGCCGGTCAAATACAGAATCCAATGAATCTGCTTCGATAAAGTTGATGACCTATAATGTGCGTGCGTTCGACAGATACGAATGGAGCAATGACAAGAAGACTCCGGGTAAAATGCTTGAACTTTTAAAACAAAACCAAGCAGATATCTATTGCTTTCAGGAATTTCATTATACAAAAAAGGGGCTTCTTAGCTTTTCCAATTTAAAAAAAGCCACAAACTGCAAATATCTTTTTTTAGGTAGCAAAACCAATGGAGTGGCTCTTTTCTCTAAATACCCAATTGTTAATAGGGGAGAGATCAGTTTTGATAAGGACAACAGGTGTAATGCCATTTATGCAGATATTAAAAAGGATGGGAAGATGGTTCGTGTATACAATTTGCACCTTGAGTCCAATAGGCTAGGTGGCAGAAATTATACCTTTATCAACAAGAAAGACTTTAAGGCTGACGATCTGGAATTGGAAGAAATTAAAGACATTTCTTTTAGGCTTAGACATGCCTTTATTCGCAGAGCAAAGCAAGCTGAAATTATTAGAGGGGATATCGAAAAATCTCCATATCCAACTATTGTTTGTGGCGATTTTAACGATACTGCGCACTCTTATGCATACCACAAAATAAAAAATGATTTTACCGATTGTTTCCGAGAAAAAGGTTTAGGAATTGGAACCACATATTCGGGTGATTTTCCATCATTTAGAATAGACTTTGTGCTGCACAACCACAAGATCGTTTGCTCCAACTACAAAAGGATTAAAAAGAAATATTCAGATCATTTTCCCGTATTTACCGAATTGAATTTTGTTTCGAACTCGCATTAATGCCAGCTTGTCGTGAAATGAGCCTTAAACTATATTGAGTTGTTGTAAAGACAACAGATCCAAGGATCGCCTTGGTGGCTGCAATAATTATGAAGGAAGAATAAACTCAAAATACCTAAAATAAGCTAAGACCCGTTTCACGATAAGTAGCTTGTAACAATATTATTTTGTGATGATAGATTTTGATTTGAGGCTCATAGGAATTTTCATTCCATCGGGCATTTGGGCATTTCCTTTAATATGGGTTGTTCCGCTCAGATCCTGACTTATTGTAGCTTCAATAATCCATCCGCTGGTTTTATCTATTTTGATATCAGAAATCAATTGCCCGTTCAATTCTATTTTCATGTCCATGTTATTTTGTTTCATGAATGCAGCATCCGGATCACTTGCCATATCACCAACTCCATGAATCAAATAGTAATTGTCGCTGGCTTCTTTCAATTCGAAATTGGTTCTCAGCTTTACCGACATCCCTGCTTCGATATTTGTTTCTGTCATCCACTGGCTTCCGATTTTTACCATCTCCTCAGGGTAAATATTTGTTATCTGCTCAAAGCTGCCTTTAAATGCTTTTTTGCCATACGATTGACGCAACTGAGCAACAATTTGCTCTTTTTGCTGTGTATTAAAATCGAAACCTTCAAACATGCCTTCGAATATTTTTTCCAAACCATTTACACTTATCACTTTTCCGGTGTTACTCATCTTTAGCACGAATGGCTTATTGGTGATTCTCGAAAGCATGGTCGACATGATATCTCCCTCTTTAACATTGTTCGAGCTAAAGGATGTTTTGCCTTGAGGGGTATCCATATCCATCATCATGTTTTCATATACAACATCCATAGTATACTGGCTATTATCATTGCTTTTAACCGTATATAGGATATCTCCTTTAATCATCATCTTAATTTCAACCGACATGCCATTAATATCCTGTTTTATGGTCATGTTGGCAGTGGTTTTCTGAGTGTATTCTTTTCCTTTTTCAAGATGTAAAGCCAACTTGTACTTTTTAGCTTGAACACAAAATGTGACCGTAAGAATTAAAGCAATCGTTAAAAGTTTTTTCATGGGATTTTTTATTAAGACATTTTTAAACAATAGAATTGTGGTAGCGGAAATAAATCTATGCTTAATTATTGAGGATTCAGAATAAATTTCTATTTATTTTTTGGGGATAGGCAGATTATGCATCCTCAAAAAAGACAGCTTGTCCCAATAACCTCGCTGAAGAATTATTTTATCATCTTGGAATTGGAAGAAGCCACAACCTCGCAGTCCCAAAGGATCTTTCCATTCCAGTATGGCCCAATTGCCATCTTCGAAAATATTCTCAACAATGCAGGTCATATCGGCAGCAGCAAATTCTTCGGCAAACATATTGCGAATTGCCTCTTTTCCATTTATCGGATGATTTGCCACCTGATGGTTTATGGCATTGACATGATAAAATTCTGCAATTTGCTCGGCATTTCCTCTATTAAATGCCTTTACCCATTTTTGTACGATCTGTTTTGGACTCATGATTTTGTGTTAAAGGGGGTTTCGATATTTACTTTAGGGGCTTTGTTTTGTCTTATGTAAAAATGTAAAAACTCAAAACAAATAAGTATTATCGGGTATAATATTATTCTAGGCACATTTTACTCCTGCTGGTAAACTCTAATTTTCGCAATCGGCTAAATAAAAATACTCGAAAGTCCTTTTATGTTTGCAGGTGTAATCTTACCCTCCGTGCATGCACATCTGCCATAATCCATCATCTTTCTGCGGACAAGTTACAAAATTTCGTAAATCGGTACTTCTAACTTATCATTGGTAAGTAGTCCTTTGAGAATTGTTGCCAATGATCCACACTTTTCCGCTGGCTGCCAACAGCTTGCGTTCGATGACAAGCCATAGGGAAGCGACGACAAGCCTTAGGGAAGTGGCGACAAGAGATAGGGAAGTGGCGACAAGCCATAGGGAAGTAACGACAAGAGATAAAAAAATGGCGACAAGAGATAAAAGCATTGCGACATGAGATTTAGGGATTGCGACAAGAGATAGGGAAACGGCGACAAGAGATAGGGAAACGGCGCCAAGCCTTAGGGATGTGACAACATTTTACACGCATAAATGGCAGATTCTGTTTATTAAAGCGTGCCTGGTGAAAGAGATTGTGTACATTAAAACTTGCTACAAATGCCATGCAGCGAAACTCAACAACTATTCTCCAACCGATTTAATCGAACCCGATCCTGCCGTTTTGCTATCAACATACTCTGGATTACCTCTGTAATAAATGTCTCCACTACCAGCTACACGAGCATTAATTCTTTCCGATGCGTAAACCTTGCAATCGCCGGAACCCGAAATTCTAACCATTACCGATTTTGCCTCGAAATAACCAGCTTCAACATCGCCAGATCCGCTGATGTGAATTTCAAGTTCATCTTTGCATACTCCTTTTAATCGAATGTCTCCAGAACCCGAAATATGGCACTCCAAATTATCAGCTTTTAGCTCATCAATAATAATGTTTCCACTTCCACTAATAGCATAATCAACACTTCCTGATCTAATTGGTGTTTTAGCTATGATATTTCCAGAACCTGATATTTTTAAGTTTTCAACATCAGGAGTAGAGATATAAACCTCCACTTTTTTAAGCGAGCGGGAGTTCCATCCCCAACCTTTGTTCTTTTTGCGTTTAATTTTTAAAGTTGATCCTTCCACTTCTGTAATAATCTCATCCAGATCATCTAAATATCCCTTAATTTTTACGGATGTTTTATTGTCTTGGCTCACATAAACTTTTGCTGCTATTGAAAGGCTAATCGATTCGAAAGAACGAACTTTACGATCTTCGGTTTTTTGAGCAGAAGCAATTGTGCTGCTTAAAATAAAAACAAAAATAGCAAGTAGGGAAGTAATACCTTTTGATTTCATATCTTATGCTTTTAGGTAAATAATCGTTTGTACTTTTTAAAGGACGAACAACCTACCCAAAAGTTGCATCACTATTTGTAAATGCGTGATTTTGTAAGTGAAAATTATTAGATGCTAAAAAAACTCCAAGTACTATAAGCACTTCAAGTACTTCAAACACTATTCATCAAGGTACAAATCAATCAAACCATCCGGGGTTTCCATTATAATGGTTTTGTTTTCTTCATCAAGGTCGATAAAGTTTTCGTCGGCAAAAGGAATCATCACCTCCTCATTGTTTATTTCAATCACCATCACAATATTGCCGGCATAATCCTGAATGTCTATAATCTCGCCAAGTTCACCTTTTTCTTCATCCTCGTAGGTGAAACCAATTAACACATTCGGATCAAGTTCATCATCTGCCTCAATAAAGTCAGGCACATCTTTCATCGGAATATAAATATCGCAACCAATAAACCTTTTGGCCTTTTCTTCCGTTGCCATATCCTCCAATAAAATTCTCACACTCGAATGATTTCTCGAGCTCAGTCCGTTTTTAGGGATAAAAAAAGGAACCAATCCCCCGTCGATATCAACAAGGATTGATTCCAATTTATTTCTTTCAAGAAGATCACCATTGGTCTTAGCCACCAATTCACCCTTAACTCCATGAGTTTTTGTAAACGAACCAGCTAAATAGCAATCCTCTTTTCTAAGCATGCAATTCAAATTAAGCTTCAGTTCCTTCGGCTCCTTCTTCATTTGCAGCTTCAGCATCGTCACCCGCTTCTTCAGCTTTAGCAGCAGCTTCAGCTTCAGCAGCTTTTTTAGCGATAGCTTCAGCTCTATCAGAGCTAATCTTAGCTTCTGCTTCCAAACGTGCAGCTTTAGCTTCGTCAGAAGCTTTTGTAAGACCATCTTTCTTCGCGTTGATCTTGGCTACTTTTTCTTGCTTCCAAGCCTGAAATCTTTCTTCAGCAGTAGCTTCATCAAAAGCACCTTTTTTAACACCCTCTAACAAGTGCTTTTTCATCATCACACCTTCGTACGATAAAATTGCTCTTGCAGTGTCGGTAGGCTGAGCACCATTACCAAGCCATGCTAAGGCTTTGTCAAAATTTAGGTCAATTGTAGCAGGATTGGTGTTTGGATCGTACGACCCAATACGCTCAATGTATCTACCATCACGTGGCGCTCTGCTATCTGCTACCACAATGTGGTAGAATGCACGTCTTTTACGACCGTGTCTTGCTAGTCTAATTTTTACTGGCATAACTCTTTTAAATAAGATTAATAAATTTGCCTACATTATAGATGTGGCATACATACCACGTTTTATAAGCGCGACAAAGATACAATTTTTTTTGATTCGAAACAGCTGTTTAAGAATAATTTAAACCTCTAAGTGCATTGCTCTCAGCTCCTCAAGCATCAAGTAGATTTGGGCGTGTCCCTTCGGGTCGGGCTTTTCGTTCCAAGTCCTCGCTCGTTCCTCCCTCCGGGCTTTCCACTGTAATCCCTCACGCAAATAAAACTGAAACGGAATATCGCTTTTTCAAAAGCAAGTAAATTTTAAATTACGAATTACCACTTGCGATTCTCCATGCAATCATATTTTAATTAAAAAGCTTGCAACTGTAAGCTTATAGCCAACAGCTAACAACTTGTTCAATCATTGCACCTACCTATCCGTTACATAGAGATATCAAAGAACTATAGAATCTTCTAATTCACACAAATTTATTCCTTATCTTCGCATTTCAGCCCTTAAAAGGGGCATAAAACAGATTAATCCTGATACCAAGATGTTTTTAATATTTGATACCGAAACAACAGGCTTACCCAAAAAATGGAAAGCCCCTTTAGATGATTTTGACAACTGGCCAAGAATGGTTCAGCTGGCATGGCAATGTCACGATATCGAAGGGAATTTCCTGTTCGCCAAAAACCACGTAATCACTCCCGATGGATATACAATTCCCGAGGATGTAGTTGCGGTACACGGTATCTCCACCGAAATTGCTCATGAAAAAGGAATTCCACTAGTCGAGGCCTTGAATGATTTCATGCAAGATGTTCGCAAATCAAGATTCATCATTGGGCACAATGTTTCCTTCGATATTAACATTGTGGCTTGCGAATTGTTGCGCTGCAAAATGGACGAGAAGGATCTTGTTAAAGCAGCTTCATTAGATACCATGCTTGGCAGTAAGGAGTTTTGTGATTTGAAACGTAGAGGACAACTAAAAAATCCAACACTAACCGAACTGCACACAAAACTGTTTGGTGTTCCTTTTGCCGAAGCTCATAATGCAGCAGCCGATGTGGAAGCCACATCTCGTTGTTTTCTCGAGTTGATAAGAGTCGATGGATTAAGTCCCCACTTGCATAAAATGACAGCAGAGCAGGTTCAGGCTTTTAAAATCAACAATCCAAAACCTATTGAACTGGTCGGAATCCAGTACGAATCCTTTAAGATTAAGACGGTTTTCGACGACATTTCAATCGAGAAGGAAGAGCGCAAAAGAAAAGAGGCTGCCAAAAACATGATCCAACAGCCCTTTGTGCATTTGCATGTTCATTCCCAGTATTCAATTCTCGATGGGGCTGCAAAAACATCAGCTATCGCTAACAAAGCAAAAATAGATGGAATGCCTGCAGTGGCCTTAACCGATCACGGAAGCATGTTCGGCATCAAAGAGTTTCATGTTGCCTGCAACAAAGCAGGCATAAAACCCATTATTGGGGTGGAAGCGTACATGGCAAAGCGCGGACATTTGGTAAAAGAAAACAAATCCGATGGATCGGGTTACCACCTTGTTCTATTGGCTAAAAATTATAAAGGATATCAAAGCCTGCTCAAGTTAACATCCATAGCCCATACCGATGGGATGTACTATAAACCACGTATCGATAAAGACCTACTGGAACAATATAGCGAAGGATTAATTGTAAGTAGCGCCTGTTTGGGAGGTGAAGTCTCGCAACTCATCATGGCTGGAAACATTGAAAAGGCCAAAGAAACCATTCTGTGGTACAAAGATGTATTCGGAGAAGATTATTACCTGGAAATCCAACGTCATCCAAACGATGACCCCAGACTAAAAACCGATGTCTGGGAAAACCAGGTTAAAGTTAACAAGGTAATACGACAACTGGGAGCCGAACTTGGGCTTAAGGTAATTGCCACCAACGATTCCCATTTCGTAGAAGCTGAAGATGCCGCAGCGCATGATGTATTGGTATGTTTGAATACGGGTAGAGATTACGACGATCCAACTCGTATGCGCTACACCAAACAAGAGTGGTTTAAAACCACCAAAGAAATGAATGAACTCTTTGCTGATGTACCCGATGCACTTGCAAATACTTTGGAAATTGCCGAAAAAGTGGAAGCCTTCGACTTGGATTGTAATCCCATTATGCCTCCTTTTGATATCCCCGAAGAATATGGAACTGTTGAAGGCTACAGCAAAAAGTATGATGAGGCTGCGCTAATTGAGGAATTTGAAAAAGAACGTTACGAAAAGTTAGGTGGCTACGAAAAAGTGTTGCCAATTAAGTTAGAGGCGGATTATCTAAAGCATCTGGCTTTTGAAGGCGCCAAAATAAGATATGGAGAAGAGCTGGAAGATCACGTTGTTGAACGCCTGAATTTTGAGTTGAATACCATAAAAACAATGGGTTTCCCCGGATATTTCTTGATTACCCAGGATTTTATCAATTGGGCCAAAAACAATGGTGTAATTGTTGGGCCAGGTCGTGGTTCAGCAGCAGGTTCAGCAGTGGCTTACTGCATTTCCATTACCGATGTTGATCCTATTAAATATGATCTGCTGTTCGAGCGTTTCCTGAATCCCGATCGTATCTCCATGCCTGATGTGGATATCGACTTCGATGACGATGGAAGACAGGAAGTTCTCGACTATGTAACCGAGAAATACGGACAGGATAAAGTCGCTCACATCTGTACTTTCGGTACCATGGCAACAAAAAGTTCCATTAAAGATGTGGCTCGTGTCCTTCGATTAGATCTGGCTGAAGCAAACCGACTGGCAAAAATGGTTCCCGAAGCTCCAAAAATGAGCTTCAAGAAAGCTTACGAAGAGGAACCAGCATTGTTGGAAGAGAAGGATTCACCAAATCCTTTAATTGCAAGAACAATTAAATTTGCCGAAGCGCTCGAAGGTTCGGTGCGTCAGACTGGTGTGCATGCATGTGGTGTGCTTATTGGAAAAAATCCACTCGACGAGCATCTTCCGGTAATGCCAACCAAGGGCGAGGAATTGTTAACCACCCAATACGATGGCCGTTTTGTAGAGGATATCGGTCTGCTAAAAATGGATTTTCTGGGTTTAAAGACCTTGTCCATCATCAAAGAGGTGCTGTCCAATGTAAAACTATCCAAAGGTATCGATGTCGACATTAATAATGTTGACCTTGAAAATGAAAAGACCTTTCATCTATTTAGCCGTGGTGAAACCACTGCCATTTTCCAGTTCGAGTCACCGGGGATGAAGAAGCATCTTAGGGCACTAAAACCAAACCGTTTCGAAGATTTGGTTGCCATGAATGCTTTGTACCGTCCGGGTCCAATGGAATACATTCCATCCTTTATTCGAAGAAAAAATGGTGAAGAGGAGATTACCTACGATCATCCAATCATGGAGGATTATCTTAAGGATACCTATGGGATTACCGTTTATCAGGAGCAAGTGATGCTCCAGTCGAGAGCATTGGGGCAATTTACTCGTGGGATGTCCGATTCCTTGCGTAAGGCAATGGGTAAAAAAATCATTGCAATGATGGATAAACTGAAAGTTGAGTTTATCAATGGTTGCCATGATAACCCCAAGTTTATGGAAGGTGTTGGTGGCGACAATGTCAAAGCTGATAAACTGATCGAGAAAATCTGGTCGGACTGGGAAGCATTTGCCAAATATGCGTTTAACAAGTCTCACTCGGTTTGTTACGCTTATATTGCTTATCAAACAGGATTCCTTAAAGCACATTATCCGGCAGAATTTATGGCTGCCGTTCTGTCTCGTAACTTATCCGATATTACGAAAGTAACCATCTTTATGGATGAGTGTAAGCGAATGGGACTACCAGTACTTGGCCCTGATGTGAATGAATCGTATTCAAGTTTTACGGTAAATAAGAATGGTGAAATTCGTTTTGGAATGGCTGGAGTTAAAGGTGTTGGTGAACAAGCCGTTCATGATATTATCGAAGAGCGTAAGAATGGCGCCTTTAAAGATATTTTTGATTTTGTAGAGCGCGTAAACTTAAGATCAGTAAACAAAAGAACGCTCGAAAATCTGGCCATGTCAGGAGGTTTCGATAGCTTCGGACTAAAAAGAAGTCAGTATTTCCAGTCTGATGAAAATGATGTAAGCTTTATGGAGCATTTGGTGAAATATGGAAATAAACTTCAGGCCGAGAAAATGAATAACCAGCAAACCCTGTTTGGAGGGGTTGAAGATTATGTAGTTACACCTCCTAAAGCTCCCGAATGTGCTGAATGGGGTAAGCTAGAACGTTTAAACAAAGAGAAAGAGCTTATCGGTATTTACCTGTCTGCGCATCCACTGGATGATTACAAAACAACAATTAATAACTTCTGTAATGCCAGTATATCAGAGCTGTCAGCCGATTTTGACAGCTTTGCAAATAAAGATGTAAATATTGCAGGTATGATTACTGCCATCCGAAGGGGAACCACTAAAAATGGTAATCCATTTGCCATTATAGCAGTGGAAGATTTCTCGGATTCTTACGAATTGGCATTTTTTGGAAAAGACTTTATCGAATTTGGAAATTATTTCGTCGAGGGATTATCAATTTATATCAGCGGGCGGGTGCAGACCAGATCTTGGCCCAAAGATTCTACCGAACTTGAATATAAGGTAAAAAACATCATGATGCTATCTGAAGTTCTTGAGAAGAAAGCAAAAGAATTTACCTTGGAAATTCCTTTATCGGCATTAACAGATGAATTGGTTAGCGAAATCTATACTTGTGTTGATGAAAACAAGGGAAGCATGAAACTCAATTTCGAAATCTTCGACAATGGTAAAAAGGCTCTGAAGATGTTCTCTCGAAGCTATAGAGTTGAACTAACAAATGATTTAATAGAATATTTTGAAAATAATGCAGAAATTAAATTCAAAATTAACTAAATTGCACTAGTTTTTAATAAAATACATAAACGCTAAAAAATAGATTACCATGACAATTGAAGTGAACGATTCTAATTTTGAAGAAGTTGTTTTGAAATCAGATAAGCCGGTATTGGTGGACTTTTGGGCAGAATGGTGTGGCCCATGTAGAATGGTTGGTCCAATTGTAGACGAATTGGCAACTGATTACGATGGAAAAATCGTAGTAACTAAAGTAGATGTTGACAGCAGTCCTGCAACTTCGGCTAAGTTTGGAATTCGTAATATTCCTACTATTCTTTTCTTTAAAGGAGGAGAGGTAGTTGACAAACAAGTTGGAGCAGTTCCAAAATCAAGCTTGGCAGAAAAAATTGATGCTCTATTGTAATAAGAGTATAAAAATATTTAGGGCATAGAGTTTTATCTATGCCCTTTTTTTATCTTGTCAATGTAAGAAATCTCCAAATACTGCGTTATTCTCATTTTTGAAACAGTCATTTGCACCAGTAAACTCCTTGGTTTCAAAACTTCGAAAGCCTTGTCTTTTGAGCTTTCTTATCAAAGACTGTTGAATGAGCAGTTTTCTTGTTAACACAATCTGAAAATAAAATGGTAAAGCAATTATCAGACTTGATTCAATTCGAGCAATTCGATAATTTAGAATTACTTGCGCATCAAATTGTAGAGGGTTTCCTTATTGGCCTGCATCGCAGTCCATACCATGGTTTCTCGGTAGAATTTGCTGAACACCGTCTGTACAACAAAGGAGAATCAACAAAGCACATCGATTGGAAACTGTATGCCCGAAGTGATAAAATGTTTGTAAAACAATTTGAAGAAGAGACCAACCTTCGTGCCCACATTGTATTGGATACTTCTTCGTCCATGCTTTTTCCTTACCAGCTAAAACACCAAACAAAGCTAAGTTATTCGGTCTTGTGTGCTGCTGCCTTAATTCATTTGCTAAGAAAACAAAGGGATGCCGTTGGCCTCTGTACATTTTCAGATAAAATAAACATACTTACACCTTCCAAACTATCACTTACGCATGCACAATTGTTGTACTCTCACTTGTACAAGGCATATAAAACAGAGGAAATAGGACACAAAAAAACAACCAAAATTGCGGATACGCTGCACAAGCTGGCCGAAGGATTGCAAAGTAGATCTTTGCTTATTGTTTTTTCAGATTTTACTGGCAGCGAATCAGCAAAGGAAATTATGGAATCCCTGCAACACCTGCGTTTCAATAAACACGAAGTCATTTTATTTGCTGTTCATGATCAGGAATTAGAATTGGATTTTAACTTTGATAACCGTCCAAGTCATTTTGTTGATTTGGAAACAGGAGATAGTGTAAAGTTGAATCCAACTGATATAAAGGAAATGTATCAGAAAGAACAGCAAAAATTCTTCAACGAATTAAACTTGTTGTGCAAGCAGTTTTCTATTGATTTTGTTGAGGCAGATATCAGAAAAGGTTTCAGTAATGTACTCCAAACCTATCTTTTAAAGAGAAAGAAGCTAATGTAGCTTATTTTGCCTAGTGCTCACCTTATTTATTCTTCGAATAATTTTTAAGTTCTCGAGGTTTAATTTATTTTTATTGGGCGGTTTTCAAATTCTTTTGAATATCTGAATCTTAAGGATCTCTCGATGAAACAAGCATGATTAAAATAATTATTAATCACACAGGCTAATAATTATTTTGATCTTGCGGCTTCCATCTGACAAATGAGATAAAATTATAACCAGATGAAATATAGATTTATCATTCTTCTTATTTTTATTTTATTTGCTTGCCAGCGAAAGGCAGATCGTAATTCGAGTAACGACACGAATTTTGTTGAGAATGGTGTAGTAAAGAAATATGACGAACAAAATAAACTATCAGCCGAAATTACCTACCAAAATGGAGTTCGCAATGGAGCCGCCAGATATTACTATTCATCAGGTGCATTGAGTGATGAAATCATGTACGTTGACGATGAGAAGAATGGAGTGGCTAAAAAATATCACAAGAATGGTAATATATACAGTTTAACGCCATACATTAACGACGAAAAAGATGGGATTCAGAAAAAATACTACGACAATGGGAAGATTTGGGCCGAAACCTCTTATATGAAAGGTCAGCCAGGAATTGGCTTAAAAGAGTACAAGCGAGATGGCAGTTTAAGAAAAAAATTTCCAAAAATTGAGATTGAAAAGTTTATAAAATCTGATCGGATAGTTCTAAAATTATTTTTGAGCAATTACTCCAAAAATGTAATATTCTATGTTACTGAACTAATGAAAGACAAATACATTCCACTTATGGCTAAGCCATTATATGCCAAAGGAGGATCTGCACGTTACGAATTTCTTTTGACTCCAAAAAGTAGAATTGATACAAGCCTTACGATTGTTGCAAAATATCAAACGAAAGATTATAATATTTTCGTTTCGAAACGAGAGGTAAAGCTTAAAATGAAGTAGTTATGTCAGTATTCCAGTGCGCAAGAAGGGTACTTTATTTGGGACTTTGAATAAAGCTTGCCCTTTAATATACGCTAGTATCTTGTTTAAAAATTCAATTTAAAAACAATCAAATCCGCTTTATCCCCTAATCGGGTAGCGCTAATGACTACAGAATTGCCATCGGTAAGCGAGATGTCGTTTAGCTTCACGCCTTGTGGCAAGGCAAATTCTTTTTCGCTTTTTACAGTACCCAAATCATCAATTTGTACCAGTTTAATTTTGTTATTGTAGGTACCTGCAAGAACAAAACTGTTATCGGCCAAAGCCACAAGATGCTCGGGCATGCCTTGGCCTGTAAGATTTAGGGGCAATTCCCAAAGTTTTTTACCAGAGCTGTCGTAAGCTGCAGCAAAGGTTCCACCAGTCGTTGTACCAGCAAATAGAACTTGCTTGTTGGCATTTATACCTATGGCAGTGGACTGTTGATTCTCGGGCAATAGAACATCCCATTGTAAATAACCAGCTTCATTTATGGCAAAAATCCAGTTTCCGGCTGCAGCAAAAGCAGTGTTCGAGGCAGTATCGCTAGCCAAAGCATAAACCTTACCCTTATTGGTATAATTGCGCGACCATAGCTTTTTACCATTGGCATTTAGCTTCACCAAGGCAGGAGTGAACAAGGAGTCTTGGGTGTTTTTGGTATATCCGGCAATTAAAATGTTGTTGTCGGGGTATACCACAAAATCGAGTGCTTCGGCCATGCTCACTTTCTGATTGAATACATTTTGCCCATTGGCGGCTAACTTGTAAATCCATGCCTCACCATCCACACTATCAACAATTGCATTGGTAATTCCGGCCACATAAATTTCATTTTCGGCACTTACGTTCACCTTATTTACCAGGTCATCGAAAGGGTTTCCTAAAATCTTATTCCAGAGCATTTCTCCATTGGCATCCAAACCTAAAATCCAAGAGTCGTACATTTCTCCTTCGGCTTTGGGTGTGGCTGAAACTACCACTAGTTCTCCATTGGGGCGAGTAGCAATTCCACCACCAAAATCCTTGAACTCTTGATTGTCGAATCCTTTTACAAAGAGGTAATTTTCTTCTGGAAAGTCTTTCAGAATCTCATCGCCCAA
Source organism: Marinifilum sp. (assembly GCF_965230805.1). Taxonomy (NCBI): domain Bacteria; kingdom Pseudomonadati; phylum Bacteroidota; class Bacteroidia; order Marinilabiliales; family Marinifilaceae; genus Marinifilum; species Marinifilum sp. The sequence continues at coordinate 2,627,901 of NZ_OZ246019.1, forward strand.
TATGCTGGCTTTCAAATTAAAAATATCGACGTACTGTTTCCCTTCAGGGTATAAAGACACAAATTGATTGTAAGCCTCTAAGCTTTTTACGCTCTTGGCCCAATCAAAAAGCAATTGTTTCTTTAATGCTCTAGCCGCAGCTATTTTCGATGAATTGGGAAAGTCGGCAATATACTTGTCGATGGCCTCCAATGTCTTTTTAGCCGCTGCCTCTTTAAAGGCCATTTCTGCCATTTGTTTCTTTACCTTGTTAACTTGTAGTGCTTCCGGATAATTTTCAACAAAATCGTGCAAATCCTTTACTGTGCCTTTACTGATCCCATTTTGGTAAGCCAACTGGTTTCGCAATTTTGTTGCCGTATTCACTTGAGCTGATTCAGGATAATCTTTTAGGAATTGATTAAAGGCATCAACCGTATTTTTCTTCTCAGCTTCACGAAATTTAATGTAAGTTAAAATGTGAGCCACATTGCCTTTGTATTTGGAATCGGGAAATTCTTGTAAGAACCTTGTTGCATGATCGGCATTGTTCTCCTCTCTCACGAACTTAATCAACTTGTCTTCGATGTGCTGATATTCCCAGTCCATGTTTTTAGCTATGGGTCTGTTTTTTCGTCTTTTATCTTGTTTGGTAAACAATTCGTTTAAAACCTCTTTCTCGTCATCGGTGAACTGAGGCTTTGCATCGTATGCTTTCTGAAAATAGGCAAAGGCTTTAAAGTAATCTTTACTAGAATATTTATCGAAAGCGTAAAGGGCAGCCAGTCCAATATTTGCCATTGCCGATTCAGGCTCTTTTACCAAAACTTTTTCAAAACTTACTTTGGCCTTGGCAAGCTCAGAATTGATATCGGCTGTTGCCCGGGCTTCCATGCCTTTGAATAAAGAATTGTTGTATATCCTTTTCGTATTTTGCGCCACGCTAAGCATTGAGATTAGCATGAACACAATTAGTATATTTATTTTTTTGGAGTTCATGTAGGGGCTTATTTTTTTAATACTAAAAATTCCACACGGCGATTCTTCGAGCGTCCGTTGTCTGTTTGGTTGGTATCTATCGGTCTTGAAGCTCCGTAGCCAGCCGCTTTCATACTGTTGGCATCTATTCCTTTGCCAACAAGGTAGTTCACCACCGATTCGGCACGTCGCTGACTTAAGCCCTCATTCAGTTCATCAGAGCCCACATTATCGGTATGTCCGCTAATTTGAATCTGGCTAACAATTCCTTCTTGTAAGAAATTGGCAACCTTGTCGAGTTCTTCAAAAGAGGTGGGTAAAAGCGTACTTTTGTTGAATTCAAAAAAGATATTGTCGAGAATCAATGCAGCCCCTTCTTCAATTTGTCTCAGTTCTTCGGTAAACAAATCTTTAGGCAATTCAGGCTCAATAAAAGTAATGCTTCCTTTCGAGTGGCAATTGTTTTGGTCACTTACGTGATAAGTATATGTTCCAGCTTGCAGATTCGTAAGTTTTGTGCTGTTTTTTATTCCATTGCTCCAATCGATGTTATAAGGTGGCTGTCCGCCAGATATTCCCAAACTAATTACACCATCGTTTATAATTTTACTAATTTGACCGGTAACTGGATTTTTACCTCCTGTATAAGAGGAATCAATTACCACGGTTTCTAATCCTTGGGGAACACATGCGCATGAGGTACAATCAACCAATGGACGAATCTCAAAATCGTCGAAAAAGTAGTAAGCGTATTCTTTGCCTTTTTTATTTTTGGTATCACGACCGGTAGCCACGTAGTTGGTGTTCTCATAGTTCTTAAAGTTTCCTACTATAAAGTATTCCTCGAAACCTTGCGCAGTATATACCATACAGAACTGAGCCCATTCTTCGGTATTATCTAAAAATAGACCTTCTTTATTGCTCAAGTGGGCTTTAAAATTTAAAAAGCTTTTATTGCCGTTGGCGATTTCTGTTTCAGAAAAATGCATGCCTAATTGGTCCACAGCAAACTTACTTCCCGATGCCAATTTGTACCAAAAGGAAACGCAATATTTCTGACCTTCAATCATAGGACTGCTTAAAGTACCCTGAAAATATTCCCTGAAATTGCGATTGCTTCCACTTAGAATTGCGCCCATGTAGCCTTTTCCTGACTTGGCTTTGCTGTAGCCTGCAAAATTATCGGGTACGCCAACTTCTCCAGTGCTGCACTCGTTAAAATAATCGGGAGTGGTAAATGATGGATAGGTCCAATGCGGAATCAACTTGTGGGTCTTATCCATAAAAGTGTAGCCTTGAGGGCATTCATCATACTTCTCAAAACTAGGATTAAGCACCATATTCTCCTCCTGGGCATATGATCCAAACCAGGTGAAAATAGCACTCAATACCATGAGATACTTTAGGTAAATGTTCTTCATTATAAGTAAAGTTGTAGTTAAGTCTTTATCCTCCAGAATCAAATGTATTAACAAAACATACTTTAAACAATATTATCAACAATATTTCTATATTAAGAATCCTACCAATTGAACCATGAATAAAATGTTCCCTGTAGGGACACGCCATGGCGTGTCCATTCTTTAATAAAAGGCGTATCCATTTTTAATAATAATGGCGTGACCGTTTTCAATAATAGGCATGTCCATTGATAAAATTGATGACCTGACCTTTGAAGATAAAATAGATGGCATGGGTGATCGATCTATTTAGGTTGTCGTTTTATTTTTCATGTATTGCAATAAGCGGACACGCAAGGTTATATGCGGCCACGTCATGGCATGGCCTAACGGTAATACATCACAAATCAAACCCAACCTTTTCCGAGGAAGCGATCACGAAAGTACTGTTGAATCGTGTAAGAAATTCGAACTTCGAAAGTTTTTCCTGAATAAAATATTGAAATTCATTCATGTCTTTCACCATAATTTTTAGCATAGCATCAAAATTTCCTGAGGTGTAATAAAATTCCATCACTTCGGGTAATGCCAAAGCTTGTTCTCGAAACGAATCCACCACATCCCGTGTGTGTTTTGTAAGCAAAATAGAGATGAAAACTGTCATGCTTCTATCGATTTTCTCAGGATCGAGCATGGCAACATAGTTTTTGATAATTCCACTTCTTTCAAGCTTTTTTACCCTCTCATAAACGGGTGTATTGCTAAGGTGTAACTTCTCTGCTAACTCCTTGATGGTGATTCTACAATCTTGCTGAAGGAGCTCTAAAATTTTACGATCGGTTCTGTCTAGCTTTTCCATAGGAGAAAAATTTTCTATTGATATACCTGTTTTTAGCTTTTGTAAAGATATAAATTCTTTAAAAGCATGTGTATTATAGAGTAGTTTTCTGTATTTATTTCATTTACTAGTAAATCATTTGGCTGTTGGGTATTTTTACAAGACAAAATCTCTTGGATAGATATAAGACAAGAGATGTTAGATATGAGAATTCACAAAATATTAAAAAACACTAATAGAAACTTAGATGAGGATTTAAAGAGATCTAAAAATCTCAAATCTTCTATCTCAAATCTAAAATCATGAAAGAAATCAGATGGCACGGACGAGGAGGTCAGGGAGGATTTACCGCTTCTCGCTTGTTAGGAATTGCAGCCAGCGTTCACGGAGGAAAACATGCTTTGGCTTTTCCATCATTTGGACCTGAGCGAAGAGGTGCGCCAGTATTGGCATTTACAAAGATTGACGATATGAAGATTCACGATCGAAGTGAGGTTCAGAACAGCGACTTCGTAGTGGTGATGGATGAAACTTTAATTGTTCCAGGTTTTGACAAAGGAGTTAGACCAGGAGCTTGTATTCTTATCAATACTCAGGATGTAAATCAATATGCCGAGCAATTAAAAGGTTTTGATTTACAAGGTATTGATGCTACATCTTTAGCGATGGAAATTTTGGGTCGCCCAATTACCAACACTGCAATGTATGGAGCTTTGGCGGCAGCATCGGGTTTGGTAAGTAAGGAAGCGGCAATTGCAAGTATTCATACCGAAATGAAGCCAAAACTAGCTCAGCTTAATGAGAAAATTGTAGAGAGAGCATTTGAATTAATGAACAATTAAGAATGAGTAATTAATAATTGTTCACCCCTTCGCCTATCGGCACTTCCTCTTCAAGGGGAAGAAGATAAAATTAAGATTTGACCTTGATTTCGAAATTCTCCCTTTTTAGGGGAGATGGCGACAGCCAGAGGGGTGTTTAAGAAGAACAAATATGAACAGACCTAAACATACAGAATATAAAACTCCAACTCATATTGATGATTACCCAACAGGGCCACAATACGATGCAGGTTTTCTTCCAGAAAAGAATGCAGGATGGAGAACTTTCAAGCCCGTTGTAGATCACGAAGCATGCGTTTATTGCTTACGCTGCTATTTGCTTTGTCCTGATGGAACCATCATGAAAGACAATGGCAAAATTAAAATTGACATGGATTATTGCAAGGGATGTGGAGTTTGTGCCTACGAATGCCCTAAAGATGCAATTAAAATGGAAAAGGAGTAAAAATTAAAGCTCCAAGCTCCAAGTCACAAGCTTCAAGTTCTACAAAAGTTTAATTGAAGTTTTCTCCCTTTCAGGGGAGATCCCGACAGGGAGAGGGGTGTTTTAAAGCTGCAAGCTAAAGGCTAACAGCTAAGAGCTTGTCAATTAGAATTGCTTGGCAAGCAAATCAAAAAAGATATTTAAAGAGATGAAAAATAATAAGATTTTTATTTCCGGTGATGAGGCAGTAGCACAAGGAGTGAGACTTTCACGTCCACATGTAGTGGCTGCATATCCTATCACCCCGCAGACCATCACAGTTGAGCGTTTATCAGAAATGGTAGAAGCAGGCGAGATGGATGGAGAATACATGCACGTGGAGTCTGAGCACTCTGCAATCTCAGCTACAATGGGAGCTAGTGCAGTTGGTGCAAGAACATTTACTGCATCATCATCGCAAGGATTGTTGTACATGGCAGAAGGTCTTCACTATTGTAGTGGTGGACGATGGCCGGTAGTGATGATGAATGCCAACCGTTCGGTTGCCTTACCTTGGAGTATATATGGCGATCAGAGAGATTCTCTTTCTCTTTTGGATTCGGGTTGGATTCAGGTGTACGTTGAGGATGCACAGGAAGCATTGGACATGATCATACAGGCATATAAAATTGCGGAACACAAAGACGTCTTAACTCCAATGATGGTGAATTTGGATGGATTTATCCTAACTCATACCTATGAATTGGTTGAAATTCCGGATCAGGAAATGGTTGATCACTTCTTGCCTCCATTCGAGACACCAAACAAAATGTCATTCGAAGAGCCAAAAAACCTTGGATTCAGTTCTCGTCCGGATGACAATACCGAATTCAAATATCAGCAGAACGAAGCAATGTTTAATGCCATTGATGTAATTCACAAAACGGATGAGGACTTCTCCAAAATGTTTGGCAGAAAGTATCATGGTATGGTGGAAGAATACATGTGCGAAGATGCTGAAGTGGTATTGGTAGCTTTGGGTAGTGTTTGTGGTACTGTTAGAGTGGTGATTGACAAAATGCGTGCTGAAGGCAAGAAAGTTGGATTGTTAAAAATCCGTTACATGCGTCCATTCCCAGTTGAAGAAGTGAAAGGCTTGGCAAAGAGAGTGAAAGCAATAGGTGTTATCGATAAAGATATTTCTTTTGGATACGAAGGAACGGTTTATACCAATGTCAACTCAGCCATTTCTCAGATTGACAAATATGTATACAAAAGCAACTTTGTTGGTGGTTTAGGTGGTCGCGATATCACCAAAGACGACATTGAAGACATGTACAACAAGTTGTTTGCAGGATTGGAAAACAAGAGTGAAGAGACAGTAGAATTTTTCAGTTTAAATGTAGAAGGCAATGACTAAAGTATTAGATATCCCAAAAGTGAATGCGAAGAACATGACCGAGAAGGAGTTTTTCTATGGTCATAAAGCTTGTGCCGGATGCGGCGGTAGTATTGCTGTGCGTTTGGCTTTAATAGTATTGGGCGAGCGAACTTATTCGGCTCTTCCAGCTGGTTGTATGTCGGCAGTAGGATTCATTTATCCACAAATGGCATTCAATTCAAATGCAATTATAACAACTTTCCCGGGATCGGCTAGTATGGCTGCAGGTATTGCTGCCGGTGCCAAAGCATTGGGACAGGAAGATTTCAAAACCGTAGTATTTGCCGGTGACGGTGGTACAGCAGATATCGGTTTCCAGGCTTTATCAGGAATGATCGATCGTAATGATGATGTTTTATACATCTGCTATGATAACGAAGCCTATATGAACACTGGAATTCAGAAAAGTGGATTAACTCCTTACGGAACCAAAACCACTACAACTCCGGCTGGTCAGAATATCCCAGGAACGGTAACCCACAAGAAAAACTTGTTCGAGATTATTGCTGCTCACGATATTCAGTATGCTGCAACTGCAAGTATTGGATATCCTCAGGATTTCTTGAACAAGGTGAACAAAGCAAAGCACATTAAAGGTGCAACTTTTATTCATGTGTATGCATCTTGTCCAACAGGATGGGGAACACCAACCGAAACATCGGTAGAAATTGCTAAGGATGCAGTTGATGCAGGTTTGATTTTCCTTGCGGAATATGAAGTTGGAGAATACAAATTGAACCGTAATCCAAAGGAATTCAAATCGGTTACAGAATACCTAAAAAAACAAGGCCGATTCAAACACATGAGCGAAGCAGATATTCAATGCGTAATCGAAAACCGCGACAAGAAGTGGGAGCGCATGCGCAAAAATTGGCTTTAAACTTAAGGTAAAAGCATAAAGGTAAAAGGTAATAAGACAGCTTTCACCTTTTACCTAATCGCTTTTAGCTTGTTGATTGCTATACAAAACTTAAATACATCAGAATCCAAACAAACAGAACTAAACAAAAACCAAACACAATGATCAGCGATTTAAAAGGAACATTTTCCCAAATCAGCAACAACAATAAACGATCAGCAATTCGTGAAATCTTGAAATTGACTCAAAATCCTGAGATTATTTCATTTGCAGGAGGTTTACCAGCACCGGAATCATTTCCTGTAGATGCTTTGGATAGTATCGTATCGGATATGTTGCGAGAAGAAGGTGCAGCAGTATTACAGTACGATGCAACCGAAGGAGTTACTGAGCTTAGAGAACTACTTGTAAAAAAGTATAAGAACGAAGGTGTTCAGTGTTCTTTAGAGAATATGATTGTAACAACAGGATCTCAGCAAGGACTTGACTTGGTAGGAAAAGTTTTTGTGAATCAAGGTGATGTTGTGATTTGTGGATTGCCTTCATATTTGGGTGGTATTAGTGCTTTCCAGGCTTATGGAGCTACAATGGAAGGTGTACCAATGGACGAGTACGGAATGAGCGCAGAGCTATTGGAAGCGAAGTTGATAGAGTTGGGAGAGCAAGGCATTAAACCAAAGTTCATTTATGTGATTCCTGATTTTCAGAACCCAACAGGTATTACAATGCCTGAATCGCGTAGATTGGAGATCATTGCTTTGGCACACAAATATGATGTGTTGATTGTTGAGGATTGCCCATACAGAGAGGTTCGTTTCGATGGAGAGCCACAAAGAATGATGTACGATTTGGACAATGATGATCATGTAATCACTTTGGGAACTTTCTCAAAGATTTTTGCTCCTGGATTCCGTATTGGTTGGATTCTAGGTCCGAAAGATGTGAATGAAAAAATTGTTGTTGCCAAGCAATCGGCTGATTTGTGTACACCAACTTTCGTTCAGAAAATTGCAATTCGTTACATGAATTCTGGAGTTTTCGAAGAGAACTTGCAAAAGACTATCGATTTGTATCACCAGCGAAGAGATGTGATGTTGGCAGAGATGGAAAAATGTATGCCAGACTTCGTTAAATGGACTCGTCCAGAAGGAGGAATGTTCCTATTCATTACTTTGCCAGAACACATGGATGCTTTGGAATTATTCCACAAAGCAATTGAGAAAAAAGTTGCCTTTGTAACAGGTAATGTCTTCTATTGCGATGGTGGAGGAACCAATACCATGCGTTTGAATTTCTCGTATGTGAACAACGAAAAAGCAATTGCAGGTATTCAACGATTAGCAGAAATCATTGAAGCTGAAGTATTGGAAGAAGCATAAAAGTTCGAGTTAAGGCAAAGGAGTAGTGGAAATTTATATTATCCTTTGCCTCGGGTTTTAACCCGAGAGTAAAAAAATAAGCCTGTAGGGCTGTAATCTTTATAGCCCAGGGAAACACCCTGGGTTTATTGTATGTTTTAAATCATTGTTGCAACTGCTAGGTGAATTGTTGTGGATGAAATCTTGCGACGAAATTGGGGTAACTCCTTCTTAGAATTGTTATTTCTATTGTCTTGGGTTTTAACCCGAGGTTGATTTTAATATTATTAAGGGAGTGTAGTATATGATTTTGCTTATGTATTCACTCCCTTTTGTTTTTTTTGAGTAATTTTTCCAAAAATTTACTAACCATTATGAAGGAATTCTCATCCGTCTGTCCACGTAACTGCTATAGTACTTGTAGTATAAAAGTTCGCTTGGAAGATGACAAAGTCATTGGAATTGATCCGCATCCTGAAAATAGGGCTACACCCGAAGGACCTTGCATAAAAGGTTTGGCTTATGTTGAGCGAGCAAATTCAAAAGATAGAATTCTACATCCTTTAAAGAGAGTAGCAGAGGGTAAGTATGAGCGAATATCTTGGGATGAAGCTTTGAATAGTATCGTTGAGAAACTGAAATCTTGTAAAGATAATTTTGGTGTGCATTCGGTTTTGTACTTTGCTGCTAGTGGCATGTCTGGACTGTTAAATGGTGTAAGTTCAAACTTTTGGAAACTATTTGGTGGCGCAACAACAACCTATGGGAATCTTTGTTGGCCAGCAGGTTTGGAAGCAACTAGATTGACTTTAGGAGCTAATAAACACAATGCTCCCTGGGATTTGGAAAATGCCAAATTGATTGTTTTATGGGGAAAGAATCCTGCTGAAACAAATATTCAGGAAATGATCCCCATTGAAAAAGCCCAAGAAAAAGGAGCCAAACTGATTGTGATTGATCCACGAAGAACTCCTTCGAGTGAGAGGGCAAATTACTTGTTTCAAATTAAATCGGGAACCGATGCTGCTTTGGCTTTGGGAATTGCAAGAGAATTGATTCAAAATGATTGGATTGATAAAGAATTCATAGAAAAATACCTTATCGGCTTTGAGCAATTCAAGACTCGTACTGAGGAATATACTTTGGATAAGGTATCAGAAATTTGTCGTATTCCGGTTGAAGCCATTCAGGAACTGGCAAAGCAAATTGGAACAACTGATGCCATGACGCTGATCCCTGGCTATGGATTGCAGCGATACGAAAATGGAGGTCAGACCACACGCTGCATTCTTGCTCTTTCGGTGATAACAGGAAATATTGGTAAACTGGGAGCTTGCTTTCATTATGCGAATCTGCAAAGTTATGTGTTTGATGATTTAAAAGAACCAGAATCATACTTCCCGGGATGCGAGCATCCAAGTTTTAGGAGGAAAATATCTGTAGCCAAATTGGGTGAGGATTTATTGAATATCAAAGATCCGGAAGTGAAGTTTATCTGGGTAGAAAGAGGAAATCCTTTGTCGCAAAATCCAGATACCAATAAAATCAAAAAGGCATTTAGGAAGGTGGATTTTAGAGTGGTCGTAGATCAGTTCATGACTGATACCACTTTGGAAGCAGATATCATTCTGCCAGCCAAAAACATGTTCGAGCAAACAGATATTGTTGGTTCATATTGGAATCCATACGTGCAATTAAGGCAGAAGGTAATGGAACCGGCAGGCGAGGTAAAACCAGAAACGGAAATCTATTATCTACTGGCAAAGAAGTTGGGATTCACCGATGAGGAGATCAAAGGAAATATTCCCGAACCTACCGATGAATCAATAGAGGAATACTTAAATGGCTTTCTAAAAGATTTTCCCGAATTGAGTCTGGAACAACTAAAGAAAGGGCCGCAATTGGCAAAATCTTTTGAGGAAATTCCATTTGCAGATCATCAGTTTCCAACTCCGTCAGGAAAAATTGAGTTGTATAATGAGCAGGCGCAAGAACTTTGGGGAGTTGATCCTCTGCCAGAGTATGTCCCTTTGCCAGAACAAACTGAATTTTCTTTACAATTGATATCACCAAACTCAAAGAACAGAATTCATTCTCAGTTTGGAAATTTAAATGTGATAAAACAATTTGAGCCAGAAGCTTTTCTTTTTGTACATCCATTGGATGCGGAGGAAAAGGCAATGAAAAATGGTGAGAAGGTTGAGATTTACAATCACCAGGGAAGAGCAGAAGTGAAATTGCAATACGATTTGGGATTGCGAAGGGGTGATGTGGTACTAACCAACGGACATCAATCGCACTTGGGAGCAGCACCAAACCTGTTTACAAAGGGATGCGAAACTGACATGGGACACGGAACTGCTTTTCACAATACATGGGTTGACCTGAAGAAAATTAGTAATGAATAATAAAGAATAAGATTTAGATCAAAGGTGGAAGAGGCTTAATGGGCATTGGAAGATCAAAATGCTTATCCGCAGAAAACTTTTAGAAAGAAGGGGAAGCTTCGAAGAATTGAGAAGATCACCCCGCCGCACTTAAAGTTTTCAAGTAGAAGTAATTTGAGCTTACACGCCCTAGATTTTTTGCTGACTTTTTTATCAATGAAAAAAGTCAGAGCTAATCCGGCTTGAGGATAAAGTTAATTTATTAATAGTGCATAAAGTACTAATAATGATATGGAAAAAAACTCATTCATATTCAACACCAACAGATGCGTAGGCTGTAATGCTTGTGCAGCGGGTTGCAGCATAGAAAATGGCACCGATTTAATGATGAATTGGCGCGAGGTGAATACAGGCAATAAAATCAAACATCCGGGTTTACCTGTATTTCATTTCTCATTGGCTTGCAATCATTGCGAGGATGCTCCTTGCATGAAAAATTGCCCTGCTTTGGCTTATACTCGCGATGAGAAAACGGGTGCAATTATTCATCACGCTGAAGCTTGTATTGGATGCACCTATTGTACATGGGCTTGTCCTTACGATGCACCAAAGTTTAATCCAACGACGAATATTGTTGAGAAATGTAATTTCTGTGTAGATAGAATCTCAGATGGTAAAAAACCAGCTTGTGTGGAAGCTTGCCCAGTGGGAGCATTGGACTTTGGACAATTGATTTTGAGTAATGAGGACAGAGTTACTCCTGGTTTTGTGGATATGGGAATCAAACCATCCATTCAACTGATTCCTTTGCGAGAGGAGAATACAGCCCCAAAAATTGAGAATATCGATCAGGAAGAGATTGATAAGAAAAAGATAGAGGAGTGGTTACCAAAACCAAAAGATAAGGTAGCATTGGATAAGGAATGGACTTTGGTTTTGTTTACCCTAGCAGTTGCAGGATTGGTAAGCTGGCAAGCTGCACATTTAATGGGAAGAATAGAAATGCAGTTAATTCCTTTTGCCGTTGTATCCGTATTGGCAATTGCCTTAACATCACTACATATTGGGAAAAAGATGCGCATGTGGCGATTCATTCTCAACCTAAAAGGGTCATGGCTAAGTAGAGAAATCTTTTCCTTTTCCGCTTTTTTAGGATTAACAGGATTGCAGCTAATAACCGGAAATCAAATATTGGGCTATGTGGCAATGGCCTTTGGAATCTTTAGTCTGATTTCTGTTGATATGGTATACAAATTCCTGACTCGAAAGGATGGTATTTTTGTGCATTCCGGAATGGTAAGTTTTACGGGGATTTTATTTTTTATGTGGCTGATCGACGTGTCAATTGCTATTGAACTTATAATTCTATTAAAAGGAAGTTTATACATTAGTAGGAAAATATCTTTACGCCTATTGAGATTGAGCCATTTTCCAGCTCTTTCATTGCTAAGAATACTCTGTTTATTAATCCCATATTTTCTGTTGGGTACGCAATGGGAATTGAGCTTAGCAATATCTTTAGCCATTATATTCGGAGGAGAATTAATCGATAGGGCAGAATTCTATTACGAATCGGATATCATTACACCTGAAAAGAAATTACGAATGACGAATTAGCAATTACGATTTACGAGAAAAAAATAATTTCACCCTTTTGCCTGTCGGCATTTTCCCTGAAAGGGAAAAACTGAAAATTGAGGTTCAGTTAATCTTTTGATTCTCCCCTTCTAGGGGAGATGGCGATAGCCAGAGGGGTGTTTAATTCACTCATTAACACATTTACTCATTCACTCATATACCATGAAAAAAAACATCAACGCCAATCACACACCGCTTTACCGTGAAGCGGGATTCAACCTAAAAGATTCGAGAACTACAAAGGAAGCTTTTGCGGCAGAGTTAGATCATCCGCACGAGCCAGAGAACTATATCTACTCTCGCTACCGAAATCCAAGCACAGTTGCAGTGGAGCAACAAATCATGGAGTTGGAAGGTTGCAATTGGGCTTTGTTGGTAGAAACAGGAATGGCGGCTATCGATGTGGCAGTATCGGTATTCCAAAAAGGAAAAGATACCCGTCCGTGGCTGTTCTTTCATGAAATTTACGGCGGAACCAATTCTTTTATCGATACGGTTTTAATCAAACGAAGAAATTTGGATGTGCACCGATTTTACGCCAATGATGGGCTATATGATTTCGAGGAGTTGGAAAGAATGCTAAAGGAAATCAAACCGGAATTCCTGTATTTCGAAGCGGTTTCGAACCCCATGTTGATTGTGGCTGATGTAAAAAGAATCATGGAATTGGCAAAACAGTACGATTGTAAAATTATTGTAGACAATACATTCGGAACACCTTATTTGTGGAAGCCATTAATAGATGGTGCAGATTTGGTGATTCACTCTGCAACCAAATACATGAGTGGACATGGTAACATTACAGCCGGAGTAATATGTGGTAACGATGAGGAGTTGATGAAAGAAGCCATTGAATACCGCAAATGGGCAGGACACTTTTTAAGTCCTGATGATGCCTACCGATTAGGATCGCAATTAAAAAGTTTCGACTTGCGCTTTAAACAACATTGTGATAATGCCTTGGCTTTGGCAGAATACTTAGAAAATCATCCAAAAATAGAAGAAGTATTGTACCCAGGTTTAGAATCACATCCAACACGAAACGAAGCTGTAGCCTTATTCGGAGATAAAGGCTTTGGTGGCATGGTAACATTCGATATTAAAGGAGAGTCGGATGAGGACAAACGTGAAAAATGCAATCGCTTTATAGCCGCCTTAGAAGAGACCATTCCTTTAGTGCCAACTCTTGGCGAAGTGGATACCATTCTACTGCCTGTTGAACCTGTTTGGGGAGCCAAATATCCATTGCCTGGAACCATTCGATTATCGGTTGGTATTGAGAATATTGAGAAATTGAAAGGGTGGATTGGAAATGCCCTTGATTCAATTGGTAATTAAGATTTACCATAAGGACAAGCCATGCAAGTTCTCATGCATAAAAGGAGGGTGATTATTTTGATGACAAAGCTTGCGAGTACACAAAGATGAGAAGATTTAATAAAACACTTCGTGTCTTTGTGTCTTTGCATTTAGATATGTTCCATATTTCTAAATTAGAATCATTTTAAAGAAAAACTTGCACAATTGGTAGATTTGTACGAGATTAAATCTCTGAGTAAAACCTTAAAAACAAGAAATCAGAGATGAATATTATATTGGAAACCGACCGACTATACCTACGAGAAATATTACCAAGCGACGATGAAAAAATGTTTGAAATGGACTCGGATGCGGAAGTGTATAAGTTTTTAGGAAGCAAACCTATTCGTGATATTGATCAGAGCAGAAAGATGATAGAGAATATCATCCGACAGTACAAGGAGAATGGAATTGGCCGATGGGCCATTATCGATAAGGAAAGTCACAATTTTATGGGCTGGACTGGGTTTAAGCTCGAAAAAGAGGAGCTGAACGGAAACAGCAATTATTACGATCTGCGTTTCAGACTGCTAAGAAAATACTGGGGCAAAGGTTATATTACCGAAGCTACCAAAGCAGCCATTGAGTATGCTTTCGAAAAACTGGATATCAAAGAAATTTGCAGCATGACCTTGGTGAGTAATGAAAAGTCGCAACGGGTACTTGATAAACTCGGTTTAAAGCTTGACGGAAAGTTCATGTATCAAGGTGATGAAATTACCTGGTACAAACGATCAAAAAACTGATTGTTATTCTTTGTAGAGGACAGTTACATAGAATAGGTAAATCAGGCTAAATGTACCTGATATTACCTATTCGGGATTGACCACAATCCATGAAGATTTTATTCATATCGTAAACTCTCCACCGGATTTCTCCTTGCAGCTCTCCACGATTGCCACGAAACAGTGAGCATTGCAATTCCCATGGCAATGATTCCGGCCAGTGCGAATATCCACCAGCTGAGTTCTGTTTTGTAGGCGAAGTTTTGGAGCCATTGGTTCATGGCGAAGTAGGAGATTGGAATAGCAATTATCAATGCGGTAAAAACCAACTTTAGAAAATCCTTATTTAGCAATCGCATGATTTCATAATTTTTTGCACCATTTACTTTTCTTACGCCAATTTCTTTGGTTTTCTTTTTGGTGTCGAATAGTGCAATGGTAAACAGTCCCAAACATGCAATTAGGATAGAAATGATGGTAAATATGATATAAACCAACCTTAAACGTTTCTCACCAGCATACATTTTCTGAATTTGATCAGAAACAAAAGAGTATTCGAAAGTTTTTTGAGGATTAAACTGCTTAAATAATTTTTCGACATACTGAATTCCTGCGCGAATATTCTTGTCGTTTAATCGTATGAAAAAATCAGATTCAATATCGTAAAAATAGAGCATGACTAAAGGGTTGGGTTTTGCAGAAAGATGCTCAAAATGGTAATCTTTAATCACACCAATAATCTCATAGTCTCCTTTTTGCCAATACCGATTTTTGAGTATTGTGTTTTCAATATCTTTAACATTCCAAAACTTTAAGGCAGCTTCATTAATTACCATTTTGTCTTCTCTCGATTTGTCTAACTCTTCATCGAAAAACCTACCTTGTACGACTTTAAATTCGAATACATTGGCATGTATTGGATTTACGATTAACATTGCCTGTGAGGTATAATCGCTCCCTTCTTCCTGAATTTTCCAAGGTGCCGCATAAGGATTTATGGGTGAATTGCCTTGTGTAAACGAAGTAATAAGTGGAGAAGATTGAAGTTGATCTTTTACGTATTTGAGATTATCCTTACGTTCATCCGATTTTTTGAAATATTCTTCTCGGTTTTCTATAAATGGGATTTCATAAAACATTCTGGTTTTAATTATATTACTGTAATTAAAGCCTAAATTTTTATTGAGAAGTAGATTGATTTGCTTTGTACTTACAATTGATGAAATCAGAAAAGATACCAAAAGAATAAACTGAAAAATCACAAGCTGTTTCTGGCCAATAATTTTCATTTTATTCTTTTTAAAATGATTTCTGCGAATAATAGATAGAGGAAAAATTAAGGCAATTATGAGCTGACTTGTAACGTACAGAGTTGAAAGTAATAGTATATAATCTTCACTCAATTCTAAGTTGGTTTCAATCACCTGATTAAAATGGGGGAGAAACATAAAGACTCCCAGAAGGATTAGGCCGATTGAAAGAATGGAAATAATAATATTTTCAAGGATTAAATAAACAGATAAGTGCAACTGATTTGCTCCATTTGCTTTGAATATTTCATTTTTCTTGAGACTTGAGTTGACTCCTAAAAGCTGCAAGTTTGAAAAGTTCAAACAGGAAATAATAAACAATAGCAGAATGCAAGCCAGCAGAATATAAATGTTTTTCATATTCCCTGATTTGGAAAAATGATGCTCGAATCGACTATTTGAATGCTGAAAATAGATATCCCTGAAAGGAATTACACTCATCTCACTTTCTGAAAACTGATGATGATTTTTTCCTGCATTTTTGATTTTCTCTATAAATGGCTTTTTATCTACACCTTTTTTGAATAAGATAAAATCAACACCAGTTTTACTATATTTCTCTTTGTAAGGAACTATAAAATTAAATTTTAAAGAACTGTTTGACTTGGGATTTTCGAGAATCCCGGCAATAGTCATAGTTTGACTATTTCTGCCTGAAATAGCAACAGTTTCGCCAATTGGATTTGTGTCACCATAAAATTTTCTGGCGAGATCTTCAGTAAGAAAAATAGCATCAGGATTAGAAAACGCCTTTTTATCACCAATAATTAGGTTAAAATCTAATATGTCAAAAAATGTACTATCCGTAAAAATACCGCTAGGTTCTAAGGTTTTTTGGTTCGCATTAATTAAAAAATCTCCTTCTTTAAATTGAGCTACTTTGGCAACTTTTTCCACTTCGGGATGAGCGGTATAATCGAGATTAAAGAAATGGCTAAGGTCAATTGGTCGCCAATCGCTTTGAGGTGTTACTTTGCAAACAGCAATGTAAATATCTGTCTCTCGTTTATGAAACTTGTTCATCGAGAGTTCATTATCTACATAGGAAAGTAATAGCACAATGCAAATTCCACCAAAAATTAGAGTAAGTAAACTGCCTATTGTAATAAGCGACTTAGACTTAAGATTAAGCAGTGCTATTTTGAAATTATAAAAGGTCATATTTTATCAATATTTTGTAATTATTCATACCTCAAACTCTCAACAGGATTTCTCCTTGCAGCTCTCCACGATTGCCACGAAACAGTTAGCAGGGCAATTCCTATGGCAATGATTCCTGACAGGGCAAAAATCCACCAAGAGAGTTCTGTTTTGTAGGCGAAGTTTTGTAGCCATTTGTTCATGGCGTAATAGGCTATTGGGCATGCCACTACGAAGGCAACAGCTACCCATTTCAGAAAATCTTTGTTGAGCATTACGATTATTTGTAAAGTTTTGGCTCCGTTTACTTTTCTGACGCCAACTTCCTTTGTTCTTTGGTTAATAGAATACGATGCTATTGCTATAAGACCAAAGCATGATAGAAGAAATGCTAGAAGTGTAAAGCCACTTATTATCTTATTTAATCTTTTGAGTTCTTTGTAGTGAGCGTTTAGTTTGTCTTTTGCAAAAAGAATGTTTGGAGTAATTTCCGGGATTAATTTCTTCCATTTTTCTTTCATTAATTCAATTACTTGGATGGAAGCTCCTTTTACGGCTCTTACAGACAAGTAATTCCAAGAGCTGGCATTTTCATTTTCCCTAAAAAAATGAGCCATGGCCTGATTTTCTCTTTGTTTGCTTTGATAACTGTAATTGTCTACCGTTCCAATGATTTGAAATGCCTTGCCTGTTTTAGAGCTGCTGTGTAAAATTTGTTCATTAGCATTTTTATAGCCCAAAATATCCATGGCCTTTTTATTAACTATTATTTTGTCTTTATAGTATAAATGATCTTTATTAAATCCTTGACCATTTAGAATTTTCATCCCATAAGTTTCAAAGTATTTTTTTCCAACATATGCCTTTCGAAAATGTATATTGTCTGTATTGATTATCTCTTCAGGAAAGAATGAATTGTAGTTTTCACTGTAAGATCCAGGAATATTATTGGAGAAACAAACAGATTTTACAAGTGCATCTTTTTCTAATTCATCATACAATTGTTGATATCTGTTTGATGCATCTTCTTTATCCTTAAATTGCCAGTTATCAATTGCAGCTACCAATACATTTTCTTTGTCGAATCCAGGATCAATATTAATCATTCCATTTATTTGTTTTTTCATTAGCAAGCTGCCTGAAATCAAAACAATAGCAATGGTAAACTGTAGAACTAGTAATGTGTATTTGTAAAATGAAGATTGCTTAGATTTTGTTTTTATTGACTTGGAGTTTTTGTGGTAAGATATTTTACGCAATAATACATATGGAGCAATGCTTGAAATAATTGCTATTGTAAGCCAAATAAGGAGTAAAGTTGTAACGAATATTTTATTGCTTAGGCTTCGAAATTCCAAAGCTACATTGAACGATTCGTTAAAGAAAGGAAGAGAAAGGTAAACGCCAATACATGCAAGGCTTACCCCAATACTACTTATTAATAATGATTCTCCAAAAACTTGTATAAGGATATGATGATTATGAGCTCCTAATGCTTTTTTTATTTCAATTTCATTGATACGCTCAAAAGAACTTGTAAGGTTTAAATTGATAAAATTCAATAAAGCTATAATTAATATACTTAATGCAATAACAGCTAATATAATTAAAAGTGTTTTTTTAGTTTCGTACTCAAAATGATACTCTTTAAAAGGAATCAGTTGAATTCCTTTTTTTTCTTTTCCGGCAGGGAAAAAATATTTTGTTGCAATTTGTTGAAGTTTTTCTTCTACCATCGTTTGATCTGAATGATTGGGCAGCACAACATATGTAGCGGAGAAAGTGTTATACCAATCATGAACTACTTTCATATTAGGACTTATTTCATAACCAGTTTCGTAGGAAGTTGAAATGTTAAATTTTTCAGAAGAATTTGTTGGTATGTCTACCACTCCAGTAACGGTTAGGAATGTATTGTCGAAGTTTATTCTAAGTTTTTTGCCGATAGCACTTTCTTTTCCGAAATATTTATAAGCAAACTTCGAACTAATCACAACATCGTATTTCTTTTTTATTCCTATTGTAGGCGAACCCTGAACAAAAGGGAATGAGAAAATTGAAAAGTAACCGGTATCAACGCAATGGACATTTTCAGAAAAAGCTTTCTCCTGATAACTTATCCGATAGCTATCCCAATTAAAGATTCGGGTTCCATTGCTAATTTCAGGAATATCTTCCAATATTCGAGGCAGCAGAAGACCTTTGGTTTGTGTTGATCCTTCTTCTTTAATTTTATAAATAGTTGACAGCTTATCATTAAATCTATTGTAATTATAGTCATGATAAAGATACATGCATAACAATAGGAAGGCACATAGTCCAATGCTTAAACCGAAAATGTTAATGAACAAATAGTTGCTCTTTCTTAAAATAAACTTAAGGCTGCTTTTTAGATGAATCATAGGTGTTTTTCTTAGTTATTTTATTGCGCTAAACTTGCATTCAGTTAGAATTACTCATACCTCAAACTCTCAACAGGATTTCTCCTTGCAGCCCTCCACGATTGCCACGAAACAGTTAGCAGGGCAATTCCCATGGCAATGATTCCAGCCAGTGCGAATATCCACCAGCTGAGTTCGGTTTTGTAGGCAAAGTTTTGGAGCCATTTGTTCATGGCGTAATAGACAATTGGGCATGCTAACACAAAAGCGATGATAACCCATTTCAGAAAGTCCTTGTTTAGCATCAGTAAAATATCCAGTTTACCAGCTCCATTTACTTTTCTGATACCAACTTCTTTTATTCGGTTGTTAATACTTAAGAATGTGATAGCTAATAATCCCAAACAGCTAATTAATATTGCCAATACAGAGAAGTAACTAACCAATGTTAGTGCTTTTAGCTCCTTTTGATATTGTTTCTCAAGTAAGGAATTCAAGAATTGAACTTCCATATGCACATCAGGATCAACATTAACAAATACATTTTTGATTTGTTGTTTGATATTTTCTATTTGAGAAATTGAGTTTTTTGCAAGTCTAATAGAAAGTTGACTATTATAATTTGAGTATTTGATTACTAATGGTTCAATAGTTTGATGTAATGAGGTGTAATTAAAATCTTTCACTATACCTATCACTTCATTATCATGTAAACAAATGTCAAAAGGAGAGCTTATACCAAATTTTTTAATAAATGACTCATTTACGAGATAGCAGTTTTTATCGGCCGAGTAGTTTTTGAAATTTCTACCATTTACAATCTCCAATCCCAGAGTTTGAACAAATTCACTACTAACTTGACAGTGATTTACATCAATATCTTGTTGTTCCCCATTCACATTAATTGTAAAGCGCCAGTTTGAATAAATCTGGCCAGGTAAACAATCAGACAAACAAGTAGATATTACACCAGGAATATCATTTAAACCTTGTTGCAAGACTTCTCTTTTGCTCAATAAATTATCTGTTAACGGGATATTCAGTATTTGTTCTTTATCAAATCCTAGGTTTTTGCTTTGTAGAAAAACCATCTGTTTGTACAAGAATATGGTTGTAATAATTAATGAAACTGAAATAACAAACTGAAGAACAACAAGTCCACCTTTCCATTTACTGGTATTAGAACTACCAGTTTGATTTGTTTTTAAAAGTACAAGCGTTGATTTTCTGGTAAATTTTAAAGCGGGATAAAGGCCTGCTATAATACCAGTTATCAATCCGATAATTGATAGAAGAGCAAAAAATTTAAAATTGAAAATTTGTTGAATTGGAATTTGGTTTTGCAACAGTTGATTAAATTCTGGGAACAGAAATACAATGAATACTGTCGCAATTAATGTTGATATTAAACTGATAACTACTGAATCGGCAATGTATTTTTTTATCAAGGTATATTTACTAGCTCCTTCAACCTTTCTAATCCCCATTTCTTTCATTTTTAACGAAGAACTGGCAACAGACATGTTTATGAAATTAAAGATGGCCAGACTAAGAATACTAATTGCAATCAATAAAAATATAGTAAGTTGAGTTTTGCTTCCTCGAAGAATAAGCTTATCGTATTGAGCTTCCGATGAAAAATGAATATCGGTAAATAGGGTTAAGCTGTAATCTATTTCATTAGCCTCAATTTGATTTTTCATTAGCTTATTAATCTTGTCGCTAATAATTTTAGGCTTAGAGCTGCTCAGTAATATAGTATGGTAGGCAGAATTGAACCAATTATCAAGATCAAATCCATTGTATATTTCAAAACTTGCAAATGGTAATAAAACATCAAACTTGATTGAAGAATTAGATGGGGAATCCTCAATAATTCCAACTATAGTATGAAGTTCTTTACCATTGTACTTTACTGTTTT
The DNA here is from genome assembly GCF_965230805.1 of Marinifilum sp. Lineage (NCBI taxonomy): Bacteria > Pseudomonadati > Bacteroidota > Bacteroidia > Marinilabiliales > Marinifilaceae > Marinifilum > Marinifilum sp. The sequence goes on from NZ_OZ246019.1 coordinate 2,648,861, forward strand.
ACCGACAGCATCCTCATTTGGAAATATTTTTTCTGCTAAGGTTTTAGAAAGAACAATCGATTTTTTATCCAGAAAATTAGACTTTGGATTGCCCTGAAGAATATCAAAAGAGAATATGTCAAAAAAATCAGGATCTATGAATAATGGTTCTTTTACTCGAAAGGAATGCTTACCAATGGTAACATAATTGTATGTTTTAAAAAAGGGATGAAAAATTCGAGTGATAGATTCTATTTCATTAAAATTTTCCTCGCACCATTTTGCCATTGGTGCAGGTGTTATTGGCAGACTTTGTGATTGAACCTTGCCTTCTATTCGGTATATTTTGCCAGCATTATCATGAAATTGATCATACCCTATTTCATTAAAAATGTAAACAGAAATAAAGGTTACACAAGCAATTCCTACCGATAAACCAAAAATATTAATGATAAAAAATAATGGTCTCCTGGCAATATTTCTAAATGTCGATTTTAAATTGAATAGTATCATTATTGATTTAGATTGTTTTTTTACTCATACCTCAAACTCTCAACAGGATTCCTCCTTGCCGCCCTCCACGATTGCCACGAAACGGTTAGCAGCCTAGTTGCCATCCATTTCATCAGGCCTGTGAAAATATGTTGGGATTATTTTTAAAAAACCTGATCTGCCACCAAATTCTCTTCAGTCACTACTTTACCATCGAACAAATTGATAATTCGGTGAGCATAACCAGCATCTTTTGTGGAGTGGGTAACCATTACAATTGTTGTTCCTTCACGGTTGAGTTCGGTTAGTAGTTCCATAACCTCTTGTCCGTTTTTCGAATCCAGATTACCGGTAGGCTCATCGGCAAGTATTAAACCAGGATTTGAAACAACTGCACGGGCAATGGCAACACGCTGCTGCTGACCACCTGATAGTTGCTGAGGATAATGTTTTGCACGATGACTCATGTTCATTCTGTCCAAAACCTTGCTTACCATTTCTTTTCTCTTTTTCGAGCTAATACGCTGGTAAACCAAAGGCATTTCAACATTTTCGAACACATTCAGCTCATCAATCAGGTTGAACGATTGAAACACAAAACCAATGTTCCCTTTGCGCAAATCGGTACGTTGCCCTTCTTTTAGCTTCGATACTTCTGTGGTATTAAAAGTGTACTCACCCTCCGAAGGATTATCGAGTAGACCGAGTATGTTTAAAAGGGTAGACTTGCCACAACCCGAAGGTCCCATAATGGCTACAAATTCGCCACTTCTAATAGTAAGGCTAACATCATTTAATGCAAGTGTTTCAATCTCATCGGTTCTAAAAATTTTCGAAAGTTTGTTAGTAGAAATCATATTCGTCTTTTTATAAATAACATTTTTATCAATTTATTGCTTATGGTTGCGAACTCTGTGCCGCTATTTGTAAGTGGCAATATATCAGTATAAATGGAGACAAGAGCAAAAGTAAGGTGTAAAATATTTAGACACCGCTTGTCTAGTATTTTGAAAAGCTGATTAATTTAGAGGGAAAATGATTATTTGTAATACTCATTCACTCTACTCATGAAAAAGTCCAATATTTTAATTATCGACGATAACAGAAGTGTACTAAGTGCATTAGATCTGTTGTTATCCCCACACTGTGCAAGCCTAAAGTGTTTATCCTCGCCCAAAACCCTTTTTACCGAGATGCAAACCGACGATTACGATGTGGTATTGTTAGATATGAATTTTACGGCCGGAATCAATAATGGAAATGAGGGAATTTATTGGTTAAACCAGATATTAGAGCAATATCCGCGTATAAGCGTAGTAATGATTACCGCTTATGGCGATGTTGAATTGGCAGTTAAAGCCGTACGTTCCGGTGCAAGCGATTTTGTTTTAAAACCCTGGGACAACGAAAAGATGATTGCAACTGTAGATACGGCTTGCAAACTGAGTCGATCGAAGAAGGAGCTGAAAAAGATGCAATTAAAAGAGAAACAGCTTATCGAAGAAATTAATGGTTCCAATAAAGATTTGATTGGCTCTTCGGCTAGTTGGGAAAGGGCAATGAAAATGGTTCGTAAAGTTGCCGATACCAATGCCAATGTATTGATTACCGGCGAAAATGGCACAGGAAAGGAATTGATTGCCAGAGAAATTCATCGCCTGTCGAAACGGTCGGATAAAGTGATGGTGAGTGTGGATATGGGCGCAATTACCGAATCCTTATTCGAAAGCGAATTGTTCGGGCACAAAAAAGGTGCATTTACCGATGCTCATTCCGACAGAATGGGTAAGATTGAGGCCGCAAACAATGGAACCTTGTTTTTGGATGAGATAGGAAACCTTGGTATGCCAATGCAGGCAAAGCTACTTTCTGTTATATAGAACAGGGTACTAACAAAAGTGGGCGATAATCACCAAACAAAAGTTGATTTGCGATTGATTTGTGCTACCAATGGCAATTTGCAACAGATGGTAGCCGATGGAAATTTTCGTGAAGATCTTTTGTATCGAATCAATACCATTCACATCGAAGTGCCACCCCTGCGCGATAGAAAAGATGATATTCCTGAACTGGCAGATTTCTTTGTGAATAAGTATGCCGACAAATATGGCAAATCAATACAATTAACAAATCAGGCTATTGAAAAACTAAGCGAGTACTCCTGGCCTGGAAATGTAAGAGAATTACAACACGCAGTCGAGAAAGCAGTGATACTATCCGATACCAAGCAACTAAAGGCTGGCGATTTTGTTTTTAAGAGCGATGACTTAAGCAATGTGGCCAGCTTTGGTGGTACACTCGAAGATATGGAAGCACAATTAATTGCCTCGGCCATCGAAAAACATGCAGGAAATTTATCAGCCGTAGCAAGCCAGTTGGGAATATCCCGACAAACGCTCTACAATAAAATCAAGAAATATGGGCTATAAAAATTACAAGATGGCGCTTTTCTTGCGTATTGCAGCGTTGCTGGCAACAGCAATTTGCTGTGGTTATTCCATAGCCACTAACAGCTACCTTTCATTAGCTTTTTTAGTTCCGATTATTCTGGCCGAAGTATTCGAATTGCTTCGATTCTTAAATAAAACTCATAAGCAAATAGATTTCTTCATCAAAGCCATTAAAAACGAAGATACTAGCCTGCGTTTTCCTGAAAAATCAGGCAATAAAATTATTAATGAATTGCACCGAAGTTTAAACGAACTAAATGGAATACTTCAGCAAGTGCAAACCAAATCGAGAATTAAGGAGAAGTATTTTGGTGAAATATTGCAGAACATTTCAACAGGGGTAATTGTGCTATCGGAAAATACACACATTACCGATGTTAACTCAGCAGCATTGGAACTGTTGGGTTTGCCTACCTTAACACACATCAGTCAGTTAAAACGTTTAGATACCCGCTTCACCAATTCCTTAATAGAGATATCCAATAAGCAAAAGCAGGTGCTCGAATTATCTTCACCAAAGGAAAGAGTACAAATCAATACGGCATGTTCCGAAATTCGTATTGGGAAGGAAGACATTAAGCTGATTACTTTACAGGATATTCGTGGAGAACTGGAACGCAAAGAGGTTGATGCATGGATAAAACTGATACGAGTACTGAGTCATGAAATTATGAATTCGCTGGCACCGGTCACTTCCATTGCACAATCGCTAAAGCGGATTTGGGAAGAGAAAGCCCAGAAGATGATTGCGCAAAATCTGGAAACAGAAGTAGACAAAACCGTTAACGGATTGGGAGTAATTAGCGAGATGAGTGAAGCTCTGATTCATTTTGTGAAATCGTATCGAATGTTATCCAAGCCTCCAAAACCCATGTTGGCAAATGTAAACTCCATTGAGTTTTTCGATAGGCTAAGTATTCTTCTCTCGCCAATAAAAGAGAAGTTCTTAGGAGAATTAAACATTCAAAGCCCGCAAAGATCATTCGATTTTGTTGCCGACGAACAGATGATTGTTCAAGTTATTATTAACCTGGTAAAAAATGCACAGGAAGCATTTAATGGTGAAACTGAGGGGGCAAAAATAAGTGTGAACTGCAACAAAAAAGGCCCCATTTGCGAGATCAATGTTATTGACAACGGCCCGGGAATACCTGCCGAAATAGCCGATGAAATTTTTATTCCGTTCTTTACCACAAAAAGAAATGGCAGCGGCGTAGGTTTAAGCTATTCCCGACAGATTATCCGTGCCCATGGGGGTAGTTTGTACTGCAGTTCAAAACCCAATCAAACCGTGTTTAAGTTGAGGTGGTGATGCGCTAAGGGTGATTCAGGGCTTATGCTTGGGAATAGGTAACGTGAGTTCGAGGTAAAATTCGTTCACAGTTTGATCTGATTTTGAGTAGAAATTTTCTCAAATTTTCGAAGGAATATCGGGATATTTCAAGAAGATTTGAGGAAATTTATGCTTAAAGCAGGCAAACACATAATGGAAAGTTCTCTTTACGACATCTTCATATTAAAAATTCCTCAAAATAGCCCGCTATTCTTTCCATATTTTTAATGCAAATCTATCGCAAATAGAACTTACTGTGGATAGAATTTTATGTTGAACTCACCTTAAGTAATACAAGTGTAACAAACAATACGGCAAAAAAATCCCCCAAACCATATGGTTCGGAGGATTCGATCCTTAAATATTGATAACAATAACTTATTCCTGCTTTTCGTCGGTTAACTCGTCTTTCTTGTCTTCCGGTTTTTCGTTGCTTGCTTTCGAACTGGGAGTAGGAAATTTAAACCACTTTAAAAATTCTTCATCATCTTCGTAAATGGATTTTGCTGCCTTAAAGTACGTGCTAAGCTTTTCGTACAGCTTATTCAGTGCAAGCATCCGTTCTTCGGTGGCACGATTACGCTTTAAGATACAATCCGATTGTTCATCCATATAAGCTTTTAGCTTGTTGCGTTGATCAAGAATATTGCTAAAGCGCTCTTCGGTCCACCCTTTGGCGGTTAAAGTTGCTTTGTATTTATTTGCGATCATGTGAAAATCGGTAAGAAACATATACATCAGCTTGGGATTGCGACGAGCCTCTTCATAGTCATTAAAACCAAACTGATTCCATATTTTTTTATCATTCGGAAATGCCATTTCGATATCGAACTTGCTTCTCTGAAAAAGCTTGCCACAAACATTTACCTGCTTCATTACATCCTCGGTAGACTTGGCCTGAATGTCGATATAGGTATTGTCCGAAGGGATATTACTGGCTGTTTCGAAGATGTTTTCCAACTCGCTAAAAGTTTCTGGAGTAAAATGCGGTGAGAATGATTCAAAATCGGTGTGTTTTTCTTTAAGAATTGTAATTCTGTGTCCCGAAAAAATAATGAAATTAGCATCACTACCGCTGTAGGCTCTTGTTTGGCTCATATTCATAGTTTTTTGTTTTATGTTTTTCGGAATTGAAAGTAATACCTTTGTTCTGAAAATGCAACAAAAAGGCAACAAAAAGATATGTTTAAATTTGTTAAAACACTTCTAGCTCCTGTTATTGCTATGTTTTTAGTGCATATAGATTTTTCTTATCAAGATCATGATGCTTATTTATAATAACTATGTGAAATATAGGAGCGCTTATTAATGTATAGATAATCATCTGTTTTAATGGATGCTTGCGGATAGTTTGTTATGATTCTTGATTATTCGATACATTTTACTAGCATCTTTTCACTAAAAACACGCCTTTAAATAGATGGAGCGTACAAGCCAAAAGAAGAAATGCACGAGCCAAAAGTAACTACTACAAAATTTAAGATGATGCGCTTGGCTTAAAACAACAGATGCACAAAGTTTGAGACAATTGGCTCGATACATTTTAATGTACACAATCTCTTTCACCAGGCACGCTTTAATAAACAGAATCTGCCATTTATGCGTGTAAAATGTTGTCACATCCCTAAGGCTAGGCGCCGTTTCCCTATCTCTTGTCGCAATTTCCCCATCTCTTGTCGCAATCCCTAAATCTCATGTCGCAATGCTTTTATCTCTTGTCGCCATTTTTTTATCTCTTGTTGTTACTTCCCTATGGCTTGTCGCCACTTCCCTATCTCTTGTCGCCACTTCCCTAAGGCTTGTCGTCGCTTCCCTATGGTTTGTCGGCAAACGCAAGCTGTTGGCAGACAGCGGAAAAGTGTGGATCATTGGCAACAATTCTCAAAGGACTACTTACCAATGATAAGTTAGAAGTACCGATTTACGAAATTTTGTAACTTGTCCGCAGAAAGATGATGGATTATGGCAGATGTGCATGAACGGAAGGTGAGATTACACCTGCAAACATAAAAGGACTTTCGAGTATTTTTATTTAGCCGATTACGAAAATTAGAGTTTACCAGCAGTAGTAACATTCTTTTGAAATAGGATTATTCCCGACAATATTTATTTGTTCTGAGTTTTTTTCTATTTTTACATAAGCAAAAAACAAAGACTATTACTTATGCGTAGCCCTAACTGGAGTGAGGAAGAACTCATTCTTGCTTTTAACCTCTATTTAAAAACTGAGTATCGAAAGATAACTCCAAGCAATCTCCAAATTATTGAGCTGGCCAATATTATTGGAAGAACTCCAGGTGCTGTAAGTTTTAAGTTATCAAATTTGGCGAGTTTAGACCCTGCGGTAAAAAGGGCAGGTAAAAAAGGACATGCCAATGCAGGCAAAGCAACCGAGGAGATTTTCGAAAAATTCCAGAACGACAGAGAAGGCTTAATATACCAAAGCGAAAAGATACTGGCCGAACGAGAAGGAAGAAGCCTCGAAATGAAGTACGAAACAGAATTGCCAGAAGCAAACAATTTGGTAGGAGAAACCAAAGAACGATATGTGAAAACGCGAGTAAACCAAAACTTTTTCCGCCAGATGATCCTTACCAACTACCAAAGCAAATGTGCGGTAACAGGCATTGACCTGCCACAGCTATTAATAGCCAGCCACATTTTACCATGGGCACAAAACAAGGCCGAACGCCTGAACCCCGAAAATGGCATTTGCCTTTCGGCACTCTACGACAAGGCTTTCGACCAACACCTAATAAGTTTCGATGAGGATTACCGACTTATCCTCTCAACAAAGCTGAAAGAACACTGCACCAAAACATACTACCAAACCCATTTCGGAAAACTGGAAGGACAGGAAATGCTCTTGCCCGATAAATGGTTGCCGAAGAGGGAGTTTTTGGAGTGGCATAGAATTAAGTTATTTTAGTAAAAAATCTATATTATGAAACTAACATACAATCCTAGAATTCTAAAACAATTAGGTACTGAATTAATTACGAAGGATGAAATTGCAATTTCAGAGTTAATTAAAAACTCTTATGATGCTAAGGCTGAAAATGTTACAATCCATTTCTTTGATAGTATCGAAGACTTGAACCCAAAGAAATTTTTAGTGCCATTCTTCGGGAAGGTAGAGGAGTTGCTAATAGAGTCTTCATTTCAAAATTTAATGGTTATTGAAGATGATGGTGAAGGAATGGATTATTTTAGATTAAAGAATGCTTTTTTTGAAGTTGGAACTACCTCTAAGTTTGATCAGATAAATGAAAATAATAAGGTTTTCCTAGGACAAAAAGGGATTGGACGTTTATCCGCTCAAAAAATAGCACCGATTCTTTGGATTGAAACATCAGATGGTAATGGAGATGTTAATTTGGTTCAAGTAGATTGGGAAAAATTTATTTCAGACAGGCAGTTTGATGCACCAGAATTCACCTATAAAAATATTAATAATAGATCCTTCACTAGGCTTTGGTTAATTTCGGACACTGACAAAAAGATAACCTTTGATAATTTTTTTGAAGAATTAATACAGCAGGAAAAAGATATTTGGGAAAATCCAGTAGGAGCTAGATTCAAAATATTAAAAATTACTCCTTCTCTTCAATCTACAATAAGCTTTTTATACTCACCATTTGAAAAAGAAAAGTCACTTTTAAACCTCAAGTTTTTTTATAATGATAAAATAGTATCATCTAAATTTAATACAACAGCACTAGATGTTGCAGAATCAATTCACTCTTTTACACTTGAAGAGAAGGATAATGATGTTGTCTTAAAAATGGAAATGAAAGTTAAACCATGGTTTATTGAGAGATTACATAGAAGTTGGATTAAAGAAAAGTTGTTGATTAGTAGTTATGTGAAAGATCATACGTTTTATTCAATGGATATTTTGAAGCCTTTAAAGGAAAGGTATAAAAAGAACTTGTGTCTTGAATATTCTTTAAATGATTTAAACATTCGACTTAATAAAAAATGTAAAAATGAAATTGATTTTATTGAGCAACTTAGAAATTTAATACCTGTGATGGGTAAAGTATATTCCTTTAAACGGGATGCAGCTTTAAGAGGAATGGCCATAAGATCTGCAATAGAGAATAATTATTTAGCGAATAGGGATAATAAGTCAATTGGTTTACCGGAACTATTAGAATCACATAATGGAATAAAACTTTTTAGGAATAAACATAGAATTGCAACATTAGGAAATAAAGATAATGACTGGTTAGAATTGCAACAGAAAAGGACAAAAGGACAACAGTTTTTTAGATTTGATATAGGTAATGTAATTGGATATGTTTCTGTAAATGACCCTAAACAAAAGTATATAACAGAAACCAGTTCTAGGGAACATCTTAATGAGAATGAGGTAACACAGGCACTCCAAATAATGTTAGACTTCATCTTCAATGACATGTTTTATGAATTTTCTCGAACTGCTTCGCTAATTACAAAACAGATACTTGAGGAAAAAGGATTAATTCCAAAGTCAAAGGAAAAGGAAGTTCAAGAAGCATCAAATCAAATCTCTGAACAATTAGTTGCTGCTAAAAAGGGATTAAAAGCATTTGAAGCAACATTTAAAGTTTTAGAAAAAAATAAGGAGTTGGATACTCCAGATAAAATTGATGCAGCAAAAAGAATTATAAAGGAGATAAATACCATGTCATCTTCCTTTTCTGATACTATGAATGCATCTGTTCAATCTCTTAAGGATATTGACAAAATTTTAGCTATTGCTCGAGAAGAGCAAAACAGGATAAAAGTTGATGCATATAATAACTATAAATTAATGGCTAATGGTTTGATTACAGAAACAATTACGCATGAGTTCCATTCGCTTATGCAAGACCAAGCTAGTGATGGTGATTATAAAGATAAGTTCAAAGGATTAAAGGATTATTTGTTAGATACAGAAGCGTACGACTTAAATAAACAGAATCTAAAGCCAATAGAAAATAAGTACAATTCAATGAATAAGAAATTCATTGAAATAGAATTGTTCTATAAATTTTTAGAGAAAACTTTCTTGTATAAAGGAACAATGGATGAGTTTGTCTCTGAAAATATTAAGAGTTTTCTTCAGAATAGTATTTTGGATAGGTATTCAGAAAGATTAGAGGAAAATGATATAGAATTAAGAGTTGATTTTGCAGATTTAGAGGTGTTAGTACCTAAAGGATCTTTAGTTCATATTTTTTATAACCTAATTGAAAATTCAATTTATTGGATTGGTTACAGACAGCGTCAAGCTATGTTAGATTCAACATATCAAAGAGAAGGAGAAGATTTTATTGAAGTTAGAAAAAAGGATGGAAATACTATTCAAATATTAGATTCTGGCACAGGAGTGTTGGAAGCTTTTCAATACACACTATTTCAACCATTACAATCAGGTAAAAAGTCTAATGGTAGAGGAATGGGGTTATACATTGTTAGTAATTTTTTGGATTCATTTGATTCTAAAATACGCCTAACGGATGATGTTAATGAGTATGGGAATAGGTACATTTTTGAAATAGAATTTAACTCTCTAAAAAAATAAGAATGATACACGAAGTAGTTAATGATTTTAATATTGAAAGCCTAATAATTATTGAAGATAGTATTGCGTGTATTGAACAAGTTGAAGAGGCATTAACAAAATTTTGTTTGAGCAATTCTGAAACAACAAATAAGATTATAGGTAATCTGTTGTTGTTTGAGCTAGGTAATATTGCTGAAGGTTTGATAGAACTTAAATATCTAACAGACAAATATTGTGATGATGAAACTAGTAGAGAGCTCCTATTAAATATGGAGTTATGCCGCTTTTTTGAGAAGAATGGGCTTCCGGAATATGAACAAGTTTTAAAGTATGTTTCATTATTAGAAAAGGAATATTCAAAATATAAAAATGTTTTTAAAAAACATGGAGTTGCTGGGTTTGGTGGTGAATATGAGAAGATTGTAGGAGATATATTGTATAAGAAAGAGTTGGGGTTGACAATATTTGACTCAACAGGTAATTTTAAGGAAATTTGTGAGATATTAAAAAGGGAATCTCGAGGATGGAGTCTTGCAATAATAGATAAAAAATTAAAAGGTGGAGATGATGGAAAAGCATTTGCAATAGATCTATACAAATTCTGTTCAGAGAATAACATTCACTTTTCATCAGTAATATTAACTTCAAATTTTGAAGAAACCGTAAAAATAGAAGCAAAAGACTATTTTATAACCGAAATTGAGAAGGGATCAAATGATATTGAAGCGGAATTGGTTTCTACTTTAGCTCAAAGTGCTTATGTGTCTATGTTTAATGGAGTAAAGAATAAATCAAGAGAAGCTATTGATGAAGCCTTTAAACTTGTTTTGGGAAACTCTAACAACATTGCTAAAATTATATATCAATCAAAGAATGAAGGAATTTCTTCGTTTGATGCAATTTTAGATTCGTTCAATCTTGCCCATACATTTAAATTATCAAATAAAATAAATCAAACTTTTAAGCATGATTTTTTAATGGCCAATAGTATTAATACTAATGCTTTTCAAAATCATATGGGTTTGGAAGATATTAGCGAAGACCTTAAGCAATTAAATTGTTTTGAGATTTTTGATTATTCAATTAATAAAAAATACTCTCCAATTGGTAATGGTGATGTTTTTAAAATTGAAGATGAATATTACGTTCTGATGGCTCAATCTTGCGATGTTTCATTACGAGCTTCAAATAATAAGCGAAAACTTAAAAATGCAGATCTTGTAAGGATTAAATTTAGAGAAGGGATTTTAGAGAATAAATATGTAATAGATGTTAATGAAAGCGAGAGTGTAGTTAGATTAAATTATTTTAAATCGGAAGGAATATTTGGTTCTATTTCTGTGAAGTTTAATGATATTAAGACGTGTGATTATGTGGTTTTAGATCTTTGCTCTTATAACAATGATGGCAAGTCATCTATTGAAATAAATACAGATTTGGGTGGTGAAGTAGCAAATGTATTAGCTAGCAATAGAATCGAGTACTACAATGACATAAATAGAATGCTAAATGAGGTAAAGGATATTGAAATTCCTCAAATTATTACGCAACATTTGAATGATTTTAATATATGGAATGGTTCTATCGATGGTAGAACATTTAATTGGTCAGCAAATCGAGTTTGTAGAATTAAAGGTGAGTTCCTTTCCTCCTTATACAATGAATATAGTAAGTTTAAGAGTAGAGTAGGCTTAAATAATTTATTTCCAGCAGCTGAAATAGCTGTTCTGAAAAAAATATATGTCAGTTACCCTTCGAATCATTTAGAAAGGGCATATGATATAAACTTATGGGAATCAAAAGGAAATAGGTTCATTAAATTAGATGAGCTGACTTCTAAGATTTATGGAGATTTTAATGTCTTAGGTTTTTTAGATCTTCCAGAGGAAATTAAAATAGAGGAATCTAAAAAATATAAACTAATTCAGTCTGATGATAAGCTTAGATTGGAGCTAGCGTACTATAATCATGTTAAGAATTTACCGCATAGGAAATCCCGAATAACTTGTAGTGATTTGAAGTTAAAAAGTCAAGAACTTAAGACTGAAGAAGGAGAAACCATTTTGCCGAATAGAATAAATATTGCAAATATTAATGGGGGGATAATAGTTGAAGAAGAAAATAAAATCATTAAACTTGACGGCGGAATATTACAAGTTGGAGAATGTCAAGATCAAACAAAATAATATCACTTTTTTCAGGAGGCGGATTTCTTGATTTAGGTTTCATAAATAATGGCTTTAAAATTGAAAGAGCGCATGAAATTCATGAACCATTTATTGATGCCTATAATGCTAGTTTGAATTCTTACTTTGAGAAATCTGAAAATTTCTTTGTAAAGAGTAAAATCTCTTTCCATAATCCGATAACACAAGCAGCAGATCTTTCATCCGCAAATATTCAAAATGAATTACGTAATGAATTTCATGGTATTTCGGGCATAATAGGTGGTCCTCCTTGTCAAGATTTTTCAATTGGAGGGTCTAACCTTGGTATGGATGGAGAGAGAGGAAAGTTAATTTTTGCTTATTCAAATATTGTGAATAAGGTTCGTCCTAGCTTTATCTTTTTTGAAAACGTAGAAGGTCTAATCAAAACAAGGAGGCACAAAATTGGTTTTGATTCATTATTAAGAAGACTAAAAAGCTATGGATATTGTGTATGGTATAAAGTTTTGAATTCTCTTGAATACGGTATACCTCAAGATCGTCCACGAATAGCTTTAGTAGGCTTTAAAAGAGAAATAGTTGAGATCTTAGAAGCAAATGGTTATAGGAGGAAAATTAGAGATGATTATTATTCTGATCAATTAGTGTTTAGATTTCCTAAAGGTAATTTAATTGAACCTAAATCTTTGATTTGGCCTAAAAAATGGAAATTTGGCTCTGATATTATAGAAGATGAAATAGAGTTAATACCGAAGGAATATCGTTGTTTATTTGTGGAGGAAGTATTTAAGTCAATTAAAAATGATGATCCAAATCAAAATGAACACTTTATCCCTAAATCAAATAAATTTCAATTTATAGAAGAGGGTGATACGAACAGAAAATCATTTAAAAGGCTTCACAGGTATAGATTTAGTCCAACCGTAGCATATGGAAATAATGAAGTACATCTACACCCGACGCTTCCACGGAGATTGTCTGTTAGGGAAGCTCTAAGATTACAATCTGTGCCTGATGAATATGTACTTCCTAGTTCTGTTCCTTTGACGCATAAATTTAAATTAATAGGAAATGGAGTGCCCGTAAGGAAAGCAGAATTAATTGCAAGGGAAATAAGAAGAACACTCAATATTTATGAAAGGTTAAGATAATTAGTCCCCAAACGGGGCTTTTCTTATCATTACACAAAAACCAAAGGGCAAGCCAAAACTTGCCCTTCCCTATAAAATCTAAGACCTTTAATAGTATTCACTGTTTATTTTCTGCGTAAATCAGCGAATAGATTTGCGATATCTGCGAGAAACATTTAAAAGCTCAATTTAAACACCACCAAATCCGCTTTATCTTCTAATCGGGTAGGGCTAATGGCTACATAATTATCAGCGGTAAGCGCAATGTCATTCAGTTTTACCAGAGCTTTTGCAAACTGCCCATTGATAAAATAAGAAGGAATTAATTCAGAATAATCAATAAATAGATGTCAAGGCTGGCACCTCTTATTGTTCTCGAAAAAAGCTTTGATGCTTCCCACTTGGCTAAGGGGATAAATACTTTACTGCTAAGAACCTCAGGCCTTACTTATGCTTCTTCCCATATCTTATTTTTGCGCAAAATTATTCTTTCAAACCAGGAGCATCATCCATTCTGTCGATTAAGGCTTGAGGCAATTTTTTCTTTACCTTGGCGCCCAGTTCCCTAATTTTTTCGGCACTACGTATCAAGTTACCACGGCCTTCGGTAAGTTTATTCATCGAAGTTGAATAAGTTTTTTTGGCCGTATCCATCTGTCTGCCCAAGCTAATCATATCCTCAACAAAGCCTACAAATTTGTCGTACAAAGCTCCTCCCTGGCGTGCAATTTCCAATACATTTCGGTTTTGGTGTTCCTGTTTCCAGATTGAGGCGATGGTGCGCAATGTAGCCAATAGGGTGGATGGACTTACAATTACAATTTTGCTTTCCCAAGCGTAGCTAAACAGTTCCTGATCGGCCTGCACGGCCATGGCAAACGACGATTCGATCGGAACAAACATCAAAACAAAGTCAGGAGAGTTTAAAGCCTCTGCACTTTGGTAATGCTTATCGGCCAATTCTTTTACGTGTGCTTTCATCGAACTAATGTGATCTTTCAGGTATTTAGCCTTTTCCTCTTCGCCCTTGCAATTCACAAAACGCTCGTAGGCAACCAACGACACCTTCGAATCAACGATCACATGTTTCTCATCAGGCAAACGGATAATCGCATCCGGGCGAATGGTCTGTCCTTCGATGTTTTGTGTAACTACTTCGCGATCGTACTCTTCACCTTTTGTAAGCCCCGAACGCTCAAGTATTCTTTCCAAAACAACCTCACCCCAATTTCCTTGTTTTTTTACATCACCTTTTAAGGCTTTTGTAAGGTTGTTGGCTTCGTCGCTTATTTTGGCATTTAAATCGTAAAGCTTTTTCACTTCCTCTTTCAGGCTGATCTTATCGCGCAGCTCTTTGTCGTAGGTTTCCTCTACCTTCTTCTCAAACGAAGTCAGTTTTTCCTTTATTGGTCCCAGTATATCACTCATGTTCTTCTGATTCGAAGAAGTAAACTCTTTGGTGTTTTCTTTTAGGATTTTAGAAGCAATATTTTCGAATTCGGTAGTGAATTTCTTTTGCAATTCCAGGAGTTCCTGTTTTTGATTCTCTAAACGCTCCTCCAAGTTCTTTCTTTCGGTAGCCGATATTGAAACCGAACGGGTTAGTTTTTCATTTTTATCTCTTTCTTCGCTCAATGAATTCAACAATTCTTCTTTTTCCCGTTTTGAATTGTTTGCACGCTCTTCCAGTATCGATAATTGATGCGATAAGTCTGATCTTTCCTTTATAAAAGCATTTTCTTGTTTCAACAATTCTTCGCGACTCAAAGTAGCTTGTTGGGTGATTTTTTTTCTCATCACCAGCCATCCAATAATAAAGCCTTTCAGAATTCCAATTCCAATATATAAATATTCCATCCGTTTTTCTTTAAGAACAAAGTATTTGGCGAAGGAACACAAAGTACTGTGTATCCTGTGCTAATTTTCTGTGCTTTGTGTGTGTCTATTTATGATTTATTTGTTCGATCAAAAATAACAATTTATAAAATCATTACTTAGTGATAATTTTTAGGTTTTTCGAATTCTTTCAGTTCCATTAAGCCATTATCCAGCACTGCATAGGTAAAATGTGTAACCCAATCACCAGTGTTAATGTATCTGCTTTTGCCGTTCAAATCAATATCGCATGGCCAATGCCTGTGGCCAAACACAAAATAATCGAAATGTTCTTTCTTTAGTTCGTCTCTGGAAAAAAGAACAAGCCATTCTTTATCAATACCTCTAAAATCATCTGCTTCAACCATGCCATTGCTCAGGCGGCTGTGTCCCGACCATTTAAGTGCCAACCAAATTGCAAAATTCGGATGAATCCTGGCAAAGCCCCATTGTAAAAAAGGATTGGTAAATATCTTTTTCAGGATTTTATAACTTTTGTCGTAAGGCCCCATTCCATCGCCATGAGCCAGAAAGAATTTCTTTCCGTGTAATTCTGTTTTCACGATATCACGATGTACAATAACTCCTGTTTCGCTTGGCAGATAATCAAACACCCAAATGTCGTGATTTCCAGTAAAAAAATGCACCGGAATACCGGAATCGGTAATTTCGGCAAGTTTGCCTAAAACTCTTGTAAACCCTCTTGGTACGGCACGTTTGTATTCAAACCAAAAGTCAAAAATATCACCCATCAAGTAAATGGCTTCGGCATCTGCTTTTACCATATCCAACCATTTTACAAACAACAATTCGCGCTCACGATTATTGTTCAAAGCTGGTGCACCCAGATGTACATCCGATGCAAAATATATTTTTTTATTCCTCATAAATTGTACTTATAAGTGCCTAAAACTGAAAGAACCTAAAGTTTATTAAAACCATTTGTTAATTGCTACAGATATAGAATGCCTTAAGTTAGCAATAATCACTGATAACCTAAGGCACTTTAAATACTCATAAACTTTAAGTACTATTTCACATACTCAGCAACTTTCTCTTCCAGTCGTCTTCCAAAAAGATCTTTACCAACAATTTCGCCTCTTTGGTCGATAAGATAATTTGCAGGCACTTGCTGAATATTTAATAAGCGCACGGCATTGGCACTTCCGTTTTTAAGATCACAAACATTTGTCCAGTTCATCTGGTCTTCTTTAATTGCCTTTTTCCAAAGATTTTCGTCCTGATCGACAGAAATCTGATAGATTCTTAAACCTTTGCTTTTGTACTTATCGTAGATTTTTTTCAAGGTTTTATTTTGCTTACGCGACCTGGCATCCTGAGAAGCCCAGTAACTTAGAACAATAAATTTTCCTTGAAACGACGAAAGGCTAAGCTCTTTGCCATTGGTATCCGGCAATGTAATTTCCGGGAAACCGGATCCCTTTTCTTCAATCATTTTGGCAATACTCAAACTGGCCATTCTCTTTTCAAGGGTTTTGTAGTTGGCCAAAATAGCTTTGGTGTATTCATGTTCAGGATAAAGTGCTTTCATCGAAGAGGCAACAATTCTTACAAATTGAATATCCTTGTTTTCATTCAAAGTAAAAGTATTGTCATCAATTTTTTGATACAATGCCATATAGCTAGCCAAGGATGTAGCGTTTTCCATGATAAAATTGATAGAGAATTCTCTTTGGGCTTGAATGGCTTCCACATATTTGGCAAGCAAATTTTGCGATACGCTTGAGAAATCCGCATCGTTTTTTTTCTCTTCCATTTGCTTGCGGATTTTAGCAATTTTAGCCTTGGTTACATTTAAAGTATCGTTGATTTGTTTTACCAGCTTCGAACCTTTCGACCCTTCAACAATATACTTTTTGTTCATGTTCTCAGCCTTGCTATAAACTAGCATATTATCGTTTTCCTCTGCCAAAAGTGTAAGCAATTTACCATTCGATAAACGCAGCAAATAAAATTCGGGTTGAGTTACATTACAATCAAATTCAAATCGACCTTCTTTGTCAAGTTTAACCGAATCAATAGTAGTTGTTCCGGAAATATGCAGATGATCAAAATACAAAGTTTTGCCATTTGCATTGTCGATTTTTCCTTCGATGCTTACATTTCCTTTTTGACCACAGGCCCAGAATAAAAATAGTGGAAGTACAAATAATAGTTTTCTCATACTTATGGATTAGATTGTGTTATTTAAAAAATATTTGTTTCGCGATTAAATTGCTTTATTTCAAAAGCCTTGCCTTACTAAAGCCCGAAGGGTGCGTGTTCACAAAGCAAGAGGAGTGCGAAACTTAAGGCGGAAATTTACTAATAATTTCCTGTATAATCATTATCGAGTCATACGAATCAGGAGTTGAAAGTACTTAATGTATAAAGTTTCGATGCTTGCAAAAAAAGAGCTTACAATCATTAAATGAACTATTACAGCGAAATAAGGAAACTAAATATTCAAATTTAACTTTAAGTACTTGAGGCATTTTAAGCATTAGCCTGCCTCTTCTTCGAATAAAAACTTAGCTCAACGGAATAACAGCATCGCTAAAGCAAAAGTTGTGATTTGTTTCCTGTAATACCCGGATTTCCATGAAATGATTCTCATTTCTTAATGGGTATGGTTTAGATCAACTAATGTAATGAGCTGATCAGGTTTGGGAATTTTTCATATTTTTGCTTTCAGATTAAAAAGGTGAAATTTTCTGCTTTTGACAGAATAAATGGTAGATAAATTGATTTGACTTTCGCCTCTTACAACTAATATATCTGATGAAAATATATAAGAATCTTAAAGATTTCTCTGCACTTAATCCGGTGGTTACCATTGGTACTTTCGATGGAGTTCATCTAGGTCATCGTAAAGTAATTCGGCGATTACAGGAATTGGCTCATAAGGTGAAAGGCGAGACCGTGATTTTCACCTTCTATCCACATCCTCGTTTGGTATTAAACAAGGAAGACAACGGACTTCGCCTGATTAATACTTTGGAAGAGAAGAAAGTTCTGCTCGAAGCGGCTGGTATCGATCATCTTGTAATTTATCCATTTACCAAAGAGTTTTCGCAATTGTCGTATGTTGAGTTTGTTGAACAGATTTTGGTAAAACAAATGGGAATGAAATACCTGGTTGTAGGTTACGATCACCGATTTGGACACAACAGGGAAGGAAAGTACGAGGATCTAAAGGTTTTTGCCGATCAGTTGAACTTTAAGATTGAGCGTCAGGATGTTTTAAATATGGATGCCATTAATGTAAGCTCAACCAAAATCCGCAAAGCCATTGGCGAAGGAGATATCAAAACGGCAAACAAATATCTGGGTTATAGATTCTTTATTAAAGGCGATGTGGTTGACGGACAAAAGTTAGGCAGTAAAATAGGTTTTCCTACGGCTAATATCAATCCGCAGGAAAGCTATAAACTTGTTCCAAAAGATGGAGTGTATGCCGTTAAGGTTGATGTTGATGATAAACGTTATTTGGGAATGTTGAATATTGGGGTGCGTCCTACAGTAAACAATCAATTGGATAAGCGATCTATAGAAGTTCACATTCTGGATTTTGATAAAGATATTTACTACAAGAACATTACCATTCATTTTTACCAAAGAATACGTAATGAGCAATTCTTTGCCTCGATAGATGAGCTAAAGGCACAGTTGGCTAAAGATAAGCAAGCTGTTGTTGAGTTATTAGGGCAATTAGGAGAACCAGATTGGAGTGAATAGAATTTTACGTCGAACTCACGTTTATTAATAACCTTAGCCATATTGTATATCAAAGTCCCCTTCAGGGGATTTGGGGGTAAATCATCAATAATCGGCGTCTAAATAAAAAACAACCCCGAAGAAAATCTTCGGGGTCATTACAATTTGAAAGCAAATATTTAATTTTTGCTAGCTTCAGCCTTTACATCTTTATGATGGTTAATACCTGATTTTTCTGTTTTGGTTTCAGGTGTACTTCCCTGTTCTATTGGCTTATCAGGAATTCTCATTCCGTAGAATGAACGATAAACAAAGAACAATCCAATTAGCAAGAATATACCTCCAATGTATGGAGCCATATTTGCCTCCCCAGTTTTATCAGCATGAATAATCAATTCAATTGCAATTTCAGCAGCCAATAGACCGAATAGAGTAGAGAACTTAATAATCGGGTTTAGAGCTACCGAAGAAGTATCCTTGTATGGATCACCAACTGTATCACCTACAATAGTTGCATCATGAAGTGCCGTATTTTTCTCTTTTAAATCAACTTCAACCACTTTTTTAGCATTATCCCATGCGCCACCAGCATTAGCCATATACATCGCCTGGAACAGCCCGAAAATAGCAATTGAAATTAAGTAAGCAACAAAGAAATTAGGACTGAAGAATGCGAATGCCAAAGTTAAACTCAAAATAACAGCGAAAATATTCCACATTCCTGTTTGTGCATATTGAGTACAAATCTTAACAACATTCTTTGAATCCTCAATGTCGGCTTCTTCTTTATCCAGATTAATGTTTTTCTTGATGTATTCTACCGCTCTATAAGCACCTGTAGTTACAGCTTGCATAGAAGCTCCCGAGAACCAGTAGATAACAGCTCCACCCGTAATTAGACCAAGAATTACAGAAGGATCAGTCAATTGAATTTGCAATAAAGATTCTCCTGTTGAAAGAATAGTACCTTTAAGAAGAAGAATAATTGCAAAAATCATGGTAGTAGCACCAATTACCGCAGTACCAATTAATACAGGTTTTGCAGTTGCTTTAAATGTGTTACCTGCCGAGTCGTTATCCTCAAGGTTGTGTTTCCCAGTTTCAAAATTAGGAGCAAAACCAAAATCTTTTTCAATTTCCTCGCTAATGTTAGGGATTTTTTCAATTTGAGATAATTCAAATACCGACTGAGCATTATCGGTTACAGGTCCGTAACTATCTACAGCAATTGTAACAGGTCCCATACCTAAGAAACCAAAGGCAACCAAACCAAATGCAAAAATACCAGGATACTCACCAAAAATTGCAATATCCTGAACGGTATAGAATGCAATAGCCATAAGTGCCATCATAACCATTCCTTTCCAGAATGCAGAAAAATTACCAGCAACCATACCCGAAAGAATAGTAAGAGAAGCACCACCTTCGCGCGAAGCACTAACTACCTCTTGAACGTGACGGGAACTTGAACTTGTAAATGCTTTGGTAAATTCAGGAATAATTGCAGCAGCCAATGTACCACAAGAAATAATGGTTGAAAGTTTCCACCAAAGTCCTTCTGGAAGATCTTGAATAAGTACATAACTTAGAGCGTAGGTTACAACAATTGAAATAATCGACGTAATCCATACCAATGTGGTTAATGGAGCTTCAAAATCGAAACTATCAAGTTTGCTATATTTTGCTTTTGCAATGCCTTGATTTACCAAATAAGCCAAAACTGACGTGAAAATCATTAAAACACGCATTGCGAAAATCCATACAATTAAAGTAGATGCGAAGCCAACATTTGGCATTAAACCAGTTTCACCAAACATTAGAATGATGAAAGTAATTAAGGCTACACCAGTCACGCCATAAGTTTCAAAACCATCAGCAGTAGGTCCAACACTATCACCAGCGTTATCACCAGTACAGTCGGCAATTACACCAGGGTTTCTTGGGTCATCTTCTCCAATTTTGAAAACGATTTTCATCAGATCAGCTCCAATATCAGCAATCTTAGTAAAGATACCACCGGCAATTCTAAGGGCAGATGCACCAAGCGATTCTCCAATTGCAAAACCAACGAAACATGCACCAGCACTTTCACCAGGAATGAAAAGAAGAATGGCAATCATCATGATTAACTCCACACAAATCAGCAGCAAACCAACGCTCATTCCTGCCTGAAGAGGGATAGACATTACATCGAATGGCTTTTTCTTTAAAGCAGCAAAAGAAGTTCTGCTGTTTGCATAGGTATTAATTCTTATTCCAAACCATGCAACACCATATGATCCAAGAATACCAAGAACGGTCCACAGAAGAATCAGCAAGGTCTTAGGAATGCTAAGGTCAGCAAGTGCAAGAAAGTAATAAGCAATTGCCACACCAATAATCACGAATAGAATAATCAGGAATTTACCTTGCTGCAGCAAATAGGTTTTGCAGGTTTCATAAATAATATTGGAAACTTTAGCCATTGATTTATGGGTAGGAAGTTTTTTAATTCTATTGAATTGAACCATCCCAAACAATAGCCCCAGCACAATGATGATAATTCCGTAAAGGAGCAAGTTCCAACCATGAATGCCTCCAATTCCATCAAAAACACTTTGCCTTAAATCAGGAACCACCAAATCGGCTTCACTTGCGAAAGATGCTAAGGGCGCCAATAAACCCCCTAACACAAGTAGTAATAATGCTTTCTTCATAAGATTATAAATTAATTTGAATAGGTGAATTTCTATTCAAATTATGCATTATTGTTTACCTAGTCAAGGCTTTTTTAAAGAAATATGCAATTAGGAAAAATTTCGGTGATTTGCTTTGTATGCTGATTTTGTTATATTTACGATGTCAAAATTAGTTCTGTCGCGAATGGGGCTATTTTTTAGTTTTCGAAATGCCGGGCTTATTAATTGGAAACTTTTAAAGTATTATTCTGAACAGAATAAGAACTTTTATATTCTTTTAATTTATGAGTTGCCACCGAACCATTAAATGGCCAACCTGTAAATAAGTTGAATTTGCTGCCACAAATAGGGCACTCGGCAAAACTTCCATCAATTTTTAAATGTTCATTTGCATCTTTATCATGTGTGCATGAAGCATCGTATACTGCAAATTCCGTATTGCTGGTTCTAACAACCAAAAATCCATGGCCCAAGTAAGCGGTGGAAGTATCAATTTCATCAAAATACAGTGCATTTCCAACTGCATTCAAATCAGGGTAGTATTCTAAATGAATTGTGCCAGATACATATACATCCGGAATGATTTCGTCTTCATCTGTGGATTTACTGCAAGAATAAATACCCAGACACAATGAAAAGAAAATGAAAAAATATAGTAAATTTGGTTTGTTGACTAACATGATTTTGTAGTTTGCATTATTTAAACGCAGGCAAAGCCTGATTAGTATTGATTAACTGTAAAACTAACAATTAAAAATTAGAACTCTCATGGATGAAGGATGGGGAAATATTATATATTTGATCTTACTGGCAGTTGTAGGAATTTTTAGTTCTATCAGAAAGAACAAGAAGAAAGCTGCTCCAATGTCTCCACCCGATGATGGCGAAATTCCTGAGCAGACGGTTCCTCAGGCACCAAAGTCTCAAGGTGATTTTGAATCGGTGTTTGAGACTTTGTTAGGGCAGCAAACTCCGGAACCTTATCTTCAGGAAGAAATAATGGATGAGGATGAGTTAAGTGTTGAAGAAGAAGTGATTTTAGATTCGGTTCCAGAGCAGAAAGACCCAAGAGAAAGTAGTATTGAATATGTAGAAGAACACAAAACATCATCATTGGATGCTTTAAAGGATCTTTACAGTGAAGACGAATCGGAAGAAGAAGAAGAAATCGAGGGGATGGATTGGCGTCAAGCTATTATTTACAAGGAAATTTTAGATAGAAAGTACAATTAGCTTAATTTTTAGTACTTTTATAAGTCCCGGTAAATTTAGAAAAAAGGAGCATAAATATAATTTTTATATATTTGTACCCTGAAGAGTTCCGAGCAGTCGGGATTCTTTTTGTTTTATAGGTCTTTGGTGATCCGGGAATTAAGAAATCAAGAAAAAATAAATAGGAGGATATTATGTCTGGTTATTCATATGTAACAGCAGATGGTTTAAAAAAACTAAGAGAAGAATTAGAACAGCTTGAAACGATTGAGCGTCCAAAAATTTCAAAACAAATTGGGGAGGCTATCGACAAGGGGGATTTGTCGGAAAATGCAGAGTACGATGCAGCTAAAGAAGCTCAAGGACTGTTGGAAGCAAAAATTGCTCAATTAAGAGGAGTAATTGCAAATAGTAGAGTGATTGATGAAACAAAAATTGATACTTCAAAGGTGCAGATGATGAATAAAGTGACCATTAAGAATCAAAAGAATGGCGCTGTAATGACTTATACTCTGGTATCTGAATCGGAAGCAGATTTAAAAAAAGGAAAACTTTCTATCAATACACCAATTGCCAAAGGATTAATTGGTAAAAAGGTAGGAGATGTTGTAGATATTCAGGTTCCTAATGGAATTATTCCTTTCGAAATTGTTGAAATTTCAATCTAGCAAAGACGAATTGAAAACTTTTTAAAACAAGATAAAATGGCTTCAATTTTTACAAAAATAGTTCAAGGCGAGATCCCTTGCCATAAGATTGCAGAAGACGATAAGTACTTTGCTTTTTTAGATATTAGTCCATTGGCTAAAGGACATACATTGGTAATTCCAAAACAGGAAGTCGATTATATTTTCGACTTGGAAGATGATGTATTGGCAGGCTTAAATGTATTCGCTAAAAAAATAGCTAAAGCAATTGATAAAAGCTTGGAATGTAAAAGAGTTGGAGTTGCTGTTATTGGCTTAGAAGTTCCGCATACTCACATTCACTTGGTACCTTTAAATCATATTGGAGATTTAAATTTCGATAATCCTAAATTATCTCTAAGTCAGGAAGAACTAGCAGAAGTTGCCGAGGCAATTCGTAAAAATATAGATTGAAACAATAGCTTATAAATATTGGGAGAGCCGCTGTAAAGCGGCTTTTTTTGTAAGGAATTTATTTTTTTACTCTATTGGGATTACTCTTTACAAAATCGGCCCAAGAAGAAGATTTTCCTGTTTTAATTGGATTACTACTCTGAAAAAAGTGGCACATCGCTATTGCAATCGCATCCGATTCATCTGGATTTTGTGGAAATTCTTTCATTTTAAAATAGCGTTGAAGAATAACTGCTAATTGTTCTTTCGAGGCAGTTCCTGTTCCTGTAATGGCCAGCTTAATTTTTCGTGGAGCATATTCAAAAATAGGAATGTTACGTTGTAGAGCAGCAGCAATACAAACTCCTTGTGCTCGTCCCAGTTTTAGCATCGATTGAATGTTCTTACCAAAAAATTGTGATTCAATAGCCAATTCATCGGGTTTGTATTCATCAATTACTTGTAAAGTTCGCTGGAATATCTTTTGAAGTTTAATGTATGGATCACCAATCTTCTTTAAATCAACCACACCCGAAACCAAGATTTCAGGCTTTTTGTTTACAATCCTGATTAATCCGTATCCCATTAAACTGGTGCCCGGATCAACTCCCATAATTATTCTGTCGTTACTCAATTGAATTTTATTTTTGAACAAGTTTTTGCAGCCCAATTCCGGATATAATAAGAATTAGTCCGACCAGCGTACTAAGATAGATAGATTCTCCGAGAATGAGATGAATAAACAGTAGCGAAACAAAAGGGCTTAAAAAGACGAAATGACTAATTTTATCCGTTGAACTAGTTAATTTCATTGCTTTTAGCCAGAGCACATAAGAAATTCCGCACTCAACAATTCCGATGTATATTCCCGCTATTAAAGGCTTTGTTTCGGGAATTGTAAATTCTGAAAACAGCGCAATTGTAATGGCAATATAGAAAAAGCCAAAAATAAAATTCAAAAATAGTTTGGCAACTTCTTCTCGGTTATCTCTAACATTAAAAATCCAATACAAAGCCCAAAAAATTGAACTTCCGATGGCAAGCAGAACGCCAAAAGGATCTGGAGTTTCAATGGATGCAAATGAAGCTTTGTTGGCGATTACGATTACACCACAAAAACTAATGAAAATGCAGAGGAAACTTTTGATACTGATCTTCTGCTTAAGCAATGGAATAGAAAGTAATACCAAGCTGATTGGCCAAATGTAATTCAAACTCAATGCGAATTGAGCGGGTAATATTTCATAGACCTTTAGTAATACCAGGTAATACAAAAATGGGTTGAGCAATCCTAAAATTGCAGAACTGAGATAGTACTTTTTACTGACTCGAATACTTTTAGCAAGCTTCTTTTTAAAAAACAATAAGGAAGAAAGAAGTATCAGGGCTGTTCCCGAAGAGATCAACAACAAGTGAAAAAAATCCATGCCAATTAAAGCAATCTTGAATGCCGTGGCGACTGTCGACCAGCATAAGATTGCCAACAAAGCGTAGAGATTGGCTTTTGTTTGTTGTGTCAATGAATTTTATATTTCCTGTAAAAGTGATGAAAAGCAGATGATTTGATCTTGAAATCGTGCTTTAAAAACTGCTTTTGTTCTGGGCTCGAAACTATTGATGTACTTTTCCAGTTGCTCACGAGATTTAAACAAAAGTTGCAAGGAGTAGGTGAGTCCACCATCTTCTTTGGCAAGCATTACTTTGCAAAAATAGTGGTCAGAGAATGTTCCGGTTTCTTTAAGCAAAGGAATAAATTTGTCTTTCATCCATGCTACAAAAACCTCGTCCAATTGCTTGTCGAATAAATAAGTAGTATTATACAATAACATGTGCTTGATATTAAAATTTGCGCAAATGTAAAAAAATTAATCCCTAAGAGCATTTATTTTTTTTCTGGCTACAACTGAAAATATACTGCCAGGGTAATCTGTTATTATGGATTTGTAGCAGTCTATTGCGGCTGATGTCTTTTTCATCTTCTCAAGCAATTCACCCTTTCTAAAAAGTGCTTTGTCGGCAAGAGAATCCCAGGGGTGATCAACAATTATTTTTTCAAGGTTTTCCAAGGCCTCATCCTTTTTATTCAGGCTTAAGTAAATCTCATACTTCTTAAAGTATACCTCGTCAATAAGGCTGTGAGCCGGTTGATTTCGAATCAACTCATTCAACTTATTTAATGCTGCCTCTTCCTTTTTCTGAAGAAGTAGAAAATCAGCTGCAGCATAAGTTTTCATAGCCGTATAGCTGGTGTCTAAAGTGGTATTGTTGCTAATTAATTGCGAAAGGGCTATGGCATCATTGGCAATTAATTTTGAGCTGCTACCTTTGAGCGCATCCAATTGTGCCTTGGCCCATTTTAGTTCTCCCAAATAATAGGAAACCTTTGCTTTTTTATATTTGGCTTCATAACCGATATCATTGTTTTTGTTGGCTTTCTCTATTTGCGAGTAAAGAAGGATTGCATCCCATTTTTCGCCGGCAAACAATTTAATATCTGCCAATTCCATTTTAATTTGCGATTTGTATTGAGGATGAATACTTTGATTTTTTAGAGCAGATTCAAGCTTCTCAATTGCTTTATTGCTCTGATTTAAATAGGCAGATAAGATATGGGAGAATCGAACGATTGCTTCCGAAATCTGAGAAGTGTTTTTCTCTTTATTTAGGAAGTTTTCGTAAGTTGAAGCCAAGTTTTTCCAACTTTCCAAAGACTTGTCATTAGCTTCTTTTAATTGTAAGAATTGAGTTTCTAATTGTTCTGTTTTAGCTTTGATATAATTCGATGCTTCGGGACCTTTATCAATTACGAACTGAAAGGATTGTATTGCAGTTTCAAAATCTTTGTTGCTTCTTGCTGTTTGTCCCAAAGCCATTAATCGAAAGCCATCTTCTTTTTTAATCAGATCGATTGATCGTGCCTGAGCCAAGGCAGGCTGAAATTGCTTTTTCTGCATAAAATACCATTGCAGTAGTTCTTTGAGTGCAAAATTATCTGGTTCCGACTGCATTTTATTCAACAGCTGATTTCGAATAATGGGATCAAGGCTTGAATCGATGTCTTGACTAAGTGCTGATTGAAGACGATTTTGAACTGTACTTACTTTACTTGGATCCACTGAAACTCCCAGTAAAAATTCTCTGACCATTTTTTCATAATCTCTTTGATAGAAATAGATATTTCCCAATTCGATATGGTAAAGCTGAGCTTGATTTAAAAGTTCACGTCCTTTTTCATAAGTTTTGACTGCAAACTCATATTCCCGAATGGTAACAAATTCATTGGCCACATTATTAATATCTACCTTAATGGGCTTTAGCTTTTGCAATGCCTTATTGTATTGAATTATTGCTGTAGTTTCCTGATTCCATTTCTTGTATACATAGCCCAAGCTAATTGTAAAGCTATTGTTTGTAGGATTTTTGCGAATCTGTTTCTTCGCAAAGCTTTCAGCATCTTTAAACTCTTCCAGTGCCAGCAAGCAATTTATGTAATAATTATAATAGGTCTTGGATTTTGTAACATCATACAAATCGTAAAAAAGACTTGAAGCAGGCTTGTATTCTTTGTCACGGAAGTATTTAAATGCCAATGCACTTCCCGATTGGATATTCAATTGGCCAAAAGAGGAAAGGCTTACCGATAACATTAAAATCAGTAATATGCTTGTAAGTATCTTTTTCATCTGCGTATATTTTTTTTCCATTTGTCAGATGGAAGCCACAAGATCAAAATAGTCAATACCGTCTAGGTTTAATCATTATTTTAATCATGCTCGTTTCAAAATGCAATCTGTAAGAATTCACCACCATAAAAATAAAAAAAAGCCCGACTTTAAGGTTCGGGCTCATGTAAATATTTTGATAATCCACTAGTCGATAAGGTCAAACCCTGTATAAGGTATCAATGCTTTTGGGATTTTAATTCCTTCTGGTGTTTGATGATTTTCCAATAAAGCAGCTACGATTCTTGGCAAAGCCAATGCACTTCCATTTAAGGTGTGAGCCATTTGAGGCTTCTTCATATCCTTATCTTTAAATCGAAGTTTTAAACGGTTTGCTTGATACGATTCAAAGTTGGAAACCGAACTTACCTCCAGCCATTTGTCTTGAGCAGCAGAATACACTTCGAAATCGAAAGTTAGAGCAGCTGTAAAGCTTGTGTCGCCACCACATAGTCGTAATAAGCGATATGGTAGCTCCAATTTTTGGATAATGCCTTCTACATGTTTTACCATCTCATCAAGAGTTTCATATGATTTGTCAGGATGTTGCAATTGAACGATTTCCACCTTATCGAATTGGTGCAAGCGATTTAAACCACGAACATCTTTACCATACGAACCAGCTTCTCTTCTGAAGCAAGCCGAGTAGGCTGTGTTTTTAACAGGAAACTCTTCTCCTTTAAGAATTACATCACGATAAATGTTTGTAACGGGAACCTCTGCGGTTGGAATCAAATACAAGTTATCTTCTGTTACATGATACATTTGTCCTTCCTTGTCAGGCAATTGTCCGGTACCGTATCCTGAATCTTCGTTTACAACCAATGGAGGGATCACTTCTTCATAACCTGCTTTGCGGTTCTCATCAAGAAAGAAATTGATCAAAGCCCTCTGAAGAATTGCACCTTTTCCACGATACAATGGGAAACCTGCACCTGTAATTTTTACACCCAAATCAAAATCGATCAAATTGTATTTTTTAGCCAATTCCCAATGCGGAATGGCATCAGGAGCCAAGTTAGGAGCCTCGCCATTGGTTTTTTCAATAACATTATCTTCTTCGCCTTTACCTACAGGTACCGATGAATGTGGAATATTAGGAATTTGCAATAGCAAATCGTTTAATTCTTCAACAATGGAGTTTTGCTTCGAACTTAATTCTGCAATGGTGTTTTTTAACTCGCCTGTTTTCGATTTTGCTGCATTTGCTTCTTCTGCTTTTCCACTTTTAAAAAGCATACCAATTTCTTTCGATAAGCTGTTCATTTCTGCTTGAGCAGCATCTTGTTCAGCTTGAGTAGCTTTTCTGTTCTCATCAAGATCAATGATTTTTTCGATAATTTCACTGGCATCGAAATTTTTGATCTTTAAAGCCTTAATGGCTTCCTCTTGATTTTCCTGTAAATATTTTAGGCTTAGCATCTATTTTCTTTTGATGATGATTATTCCCTGATTTTATGAAGTGTAAAAATAAAAAAATCTCCTGTCTTTATACCTTGATAAAGCAGGAGATTTAAATATTTTAATACTGAACAAACTATTCAGCAAGAGGTTCAATAGAAACGTAAGATTTGTTGTCTCTTTTCTTTCTGAAAACAACAGTACCATCAACAAGTGCGAATAGAGTGTGATCTTTACCACAACCTACATTTTCGCCTGCGTTATGCTTAGTTCCTCTTTGGCGTACAAGAATATTTCCAGCCTTTGCAAATTGTCCGCCGTAAATTTTAACTCCTAATCGTTTACTTTCCGATTCTCTACCATTCTTCGAGCTACCAACTCCTTTTTTATGTGCCATTTTGTAATATTTTTAAGGATTAAGCTACAATTTCTTCAATTTGAATTTGTGAAAGGTACTGACGGTGACCGTTCAGTTTTTGGTATCCTTTTCTTCTTTTCTTTTTGAATACTTTAACCTTATCACCTCTCATATGTGATAAAACTTTTGCAGTTACTTTAGCACCTTCAACAGCAGGAGCTCCAACTACAACTTCACCTTCGTTATCAACTAAAAGAACTTTAGCGAACTCAACTTGTCCACCTTCTTCAGCTTCTAATCTGTGAACGAAAATCTTTTGGTCTTTTTCAACTTTAAATTGCTGACCCGCGATTTCTACAATTGCGTACATTTTAATACAATTTTACGATTTGTTCCAGGGGGTGGGCAACTTGCTAATCAGCTTATTCCTCTTGGTAAACCCCCGAAGAAATTATTTTTCGGATTGCAAAAATAGAAAAGAATAATTGATAAACAAAGTTTTATGAATGTAAATGCGATTTTTCATCAACTTTTTTATACCTGGCAACATCGGTTCTGGTTTGTTTAAAGATATCTGCCATATAAGCTCAGATTTAATCAGGATTGGCTTTAACAAAACTGACAATATATCCGAATTTCCTGACTTGGGGTTTAAAAGTTTCCTGATTCATGTTTGGATTTTGTAGGCTAATAATTGTATCTTCATATAATTCAACTACAGCAATTGACTGGATATAAAATAAATTTACAGGTTAAGTTTGCTTAGTGATTGATTAATTGATCTTGTAATAGATTCTGAATCTCTGGGGCGCAAATAAAATTAATATCTTGTTTTCCATTATTTTTAATAAGCTTCAAAACAATTATTATATTTGCTACACAAAAGATGGAAATTTGTAGAAACCTATGGGTAAAATAAAATTAAACGTTCTTGGATTGTCATACAGCCAGACTCAATCAGGTGCATATGCATTGGTCTTATCCGAAGAGGAGGGCGATAGACGAATTCCTATTATAATAGGAGGAGTGGAAGCGCAATCCATTGCGATACAATTGGAAGAATTAGATCCTCCCAGACCTTTAACACATGATTTGTTTAAAAGTTTTGCAGAGGCTTTTGCCGTTAATGTTACGGAGGTGAATATATATCGATTGGAAGAGGGAATATTCTATTCTGAATTGATTTGTGAAAAGGGTACTGATAGAATTCGGATTGATTCCAGAACCTCGGATGCGGTAGCCATAGCACTTCGTTTTAAATGTCCCATTTATACCACAGATGATATAATTAATAAAGCAGGAATTGTTTTATCGATTGAGGGAGAACCACAAGAACCTACCATTACCGCACCTACTGCCGAGTTTGGAACTGCTGAGTCTACTTCAAGTAGCAAGTATAATGAATATACAATCACGCAGCTAGAGGGAATGCTTGACGATGCCATTCGCGATGAGGATTACGAAAGAGCATCACTGATAAGAGATGAATTAGATAAAAGAGGGGCTTAGTTCAAAGTATAAATATTTGTTCGAGGCAGGTGATGAACCTGCCTCTTTTTTGTTGATAAAACCGATGTAAATATCTGTACGGATTAAAAAAAAGTTATTTTTATGGGCATTGATCTAAGCTTAATAACCCTATGAACTTAAAAGAGAAACTAAAAAACCTTGGTCCGGGCATACTGGTAACAGCTGCATTTATTGGTCCGGGAACCATTACCACATGTACTTTAACCGGAGCCGGATTTGGATATGCCCTACTTTGGGGGCTTGTATTTAGTGTTCTTGCCACAATTGTATTGCAGGAAATGACTGCTCGTTTGGGCATCATTGGTCAGAAAGGATTGGGCGAAGCATTGAGGCAGCAGTTTCAAAATCCGTTTTTAAAGATTTTGGCAATCGTACTTGTACTTTCGGCAATCCTAATCGGAAATGCAGCATACGAAACAGGAAATATTCTTGGTGCATCGCTTGGAATGATTGAGATGACCAAGATTTCGACAATTAATATTGGTGGATGGCAGGTTCAAATTTGGGGACCGGTTATTGGAACGATTGCTTTTATTTTATTGATTGCGGGCACTTACAAAAGCTTGGAGCGCATCTTAATCGCACTGGTCTTGCTGATGAGTGTTTCGTTCATATCTACCATGTTAATAATAGGACCCGAATTATTGCCAATAATAAAGGGAATGTTTGTTCCATCGCTTCCGGCAAAAAGTGTTTACATGCTAATTGGATTGATTGGCACCACAGTAGTACCTTACAATCTTTTTCTGCATGCTTCGGTGGTTAGGGAAAAGTGGTCGAAAAAAGAAGATCTGTCAGCAGCAAGAACCGATTTGTTTTATTCGGTTGTATTGGGGGGTGTTATTTCCATGTCGATTGTGATAACATCTGCGGCAGCATTTTTTGGAACAGGTGCTGAAATAAAGGGAGCCAGCGACCTGGCTTCACAGTTGAAACCCTTGCTTGGCGATTGGGCAGGCATTATCATGTCACTTGGATTGTTTGCTGCCGGTATTTCGTCGGCAATTACCGCTCCTTTGGCAGCAGCCTATGCTACCTCAGGAATATTGGGTTGGAAAGTAGATCTAAAATCGATAAAGTTTAAAGCCGTTTGGATGGTGATTCTGTTGATAGGAATTGTTTTTTCAGCCATTGGTTTTAGCCCAATAAAAGCCATTGTGTTTGCGCAAATAGCCAATGGAATTCTTCTGCCTGTTATTGCTATTTATTTGCTGATTATCATGAACAGCAGCAAGGTGTTGGGTGCGCACCGAAATAAGTTGGCTCAAAATATTATTGGAGCCATTGTGGTTTGTGTAATGATTGGCTTAGGCGCAAAGAGCATTTTGCACGTGGCAGGTGTATTTTAATTCAGACAATATGATTCGTATAGATTTAAATAGTGATTTGGGAGAAAGCTTCGGCAACTACAAAATTGGTATGGATGAGCAATTGATGAAATACATCAGTTCTGCCAATATTGCTTGTGGATTTCATGCCGGTGATCCAATGATAATGGAAAAGACCATTGGTTTGGCTTTGGATCATGATGTTGCCATTGGTGCACATCCTGCTTATCCCGATTTGGTGGGATTTGGAAGAAGAAATATGAAGGTTTCGGTTGAGGAGCTAAAAGCCATGGTAAAGTATCAGGTGGCAGCGCTGAAAGGAATGACCGAATCATTGGGAGGCAAATTGCAACATGTAAAACCACATGGTGCCATGTACAATCAGGCTGCAGCCGATTTGAATCTTGCATTGGCAATAGCCGAAGGAATAAAAGAAATTGATACCAAGCTTATTTTTATGGGCTTGGCAAATTCATATATGCATACTGCAGCAGAACATGCAGGTTTACTTTTCGCATCAGAGGTGTTCGCCGATAGAGCCTATAACAAGCTAGGTAAATTGGTGTCGAGGAGCGAAGAAGGAGCTGTAATTCATGATCCTAAAGTGGTTTGCGAACGTGTGTTGCGAATGGTGAAAGAGGGGAAAGTAATCAGCATTGAAGGAGCAGAAGTGGCATTGAATGCCGATACAATATGCATTCATGGCGATAATCCGGCAGCCTTCGATTTGGCTGTGAAGATTTATGAAAGTTTGCATGAGAATAAAATCCAAATTAAGGCATTAAGATGATAGAATACATTCCATCAGGAGATTCTGCATTTCTTGTAAAATTTGGAAATGAGATCTCCGAGCAGATCAATCGAAAAGTAAGAGCATACTTTATCGCGCTAAACGAGAAGAATATTGAGGGAATTATAGAATGTGTTCCTTCTTATACCGATTTAATGGTACTCTATAATCCTTTGGTAATTGGATACAAAGAGGTGTTGAGGCATTTGAAATCCGTATCGGAAAATAGATCGGATATTGAAATGCCCGAAGCCAGAACCGTTAAGATTCCTGTTTGTTATGGCGGGCAATTTGGCGATGATATGGAAGCCGTAAAAAAACATACTGGCTTGTCGGCAAAGGAGATTATTGAGAAACATTCCCGGAATAGCTATTTGGTGTACATGCTTGGATTCACTCCCGGATTTTGTTACCTGGGTGGGATGGAAAAAAGTATTGCTACACCACGAAAACAAGTGCCCAGCCAGAAAATTTTGGCGGGTTCGGTTGGAATTGCTGCTGAGCAAACAGGAATTTATCCGATCGAGAGTCCGGGAGGTTGGCAGATTATTGGGCGAACACCAATTAAGTTGTTCGATCCGAACAGGAAGCCTGAATTTTTGCTGCAAGCGGGGGATTATCTAAAATTTTATCCGATAAGTGAAGAGGAATATCATAAACTGAACGAAAACGACTAAGCATGGGAAAGATAAAGATATTGAATCCGGGATTGCTGAGTACCATTCAGGATGGAGGTCGTTTTGGATATCAACAATATGGTATGCCGGTAGCCGGAGCTATGGATTTGTATTCGTTGCGATTGGCCAACTGGTGCGTGGGAAATCACGCAAGTGAAGCTTGTATTGAGGCAACCCTTCTTGGACCTGCAATCGAATTTCAATCTAAAACCTATATCGCGATAAGCGGGGCTACAATTCAGCCCTTGTTGAATGATAAAGCGGTGAAGATGAATGCCAGCATAGAGGTAAATGAGGGCGATGTTTTGAGTTTTGGAAGTATTCAAACAGGTTGTAGAATATACATTGCAGTTGCCGGAGGATTTCAAATACCAGAATTGATGGAAAGTAAATCCACTTATCTGCGTGGGAAATTAGGAGGTTTTAACGGACGAGCTCTTAAGCCTGCTGATGAATTGGTGCTTAACGATTGTGAGGAGAGACAAAACAGAAGTGTAGCTGATGAGTTGCTGCTAAAATATTCAGCCTTCTCAGAGATTAGAGTAAGTACAGGGGCTGAGGTAAGGCATTTTACCATGGATGGCATCAGGACTTTTTTGTGTTCGGTTTATACGCTTAGCCCGCAAAGCGATAGAATGGGCTACCGCTTGTCGGGCAAAAAAATTGAGCATGCCAATGGGGCTGATATTATCTCTTCGGGAATTGTAACGGGAGCAATTCAGGTTCCGGGACATGGCGAGCCGATCATCATGATGTCGGATCATCAAACCGTTGGTGGATACACCAAAATTGCACAGGTAATTGCCGTCGATTTGCCATTACTGGGACAAATGAAACCTGGTGATCAAATTAAATTTAAGGAAGTGAGTTTACAAACTGCTCAAGATTTGATGATTGAACGGGCAAATAAATTGAATGAACTTTTAATATAAGCTCCATTAAAACGATTCGCCACAGAAATCAGATCAAACTGTGAACGAATTTTACGTCGAACTCACGTTAATTTAAAAAGGCTTAAACGCTAACTTACCGGCATTGCACTTATTTGCGAATTTCCCTTCATGCGATAAGCCAATTGAGCTTATCGCTACTTTTTCTGCAAGCCGATCACATCTCGTAAAATTTCGCATTCTTTTTCCAATTCGGCAATGCGGTTTTTCATTCTTTGGTTCTCTTCCTGCATGTTATTGCTTTCGGTAGATACCGGATATTCAATTTCTATTCTATCGGCAATTTGTCTGAAAATGTTAACATCCAGAGCTTTGCAAATAGAGAACAAGCGACTGACATTCATGTCATTTCTTTTCAGGATATAATGCATGCCAGGCTGAGAAAGATTCAACATGTCTTGTAATTTCGGTCTGTTGATATACTTATCGTGCATGGCATTTTCAATCATTTTTCTGAGATTAAACGGAAGATCTTTAATTTCTGCATTTTTCATGTGCACTATTATTTCTTAAATAAGATAAATGGATTTTACAATTTATGTATTAGTTATTTAAAAATCAAATAAAGAAATAAAATAGAATGATAATTAAATAAATAAAAACTATAAATAAATGTATTTTATTTATTCAGTAATAATATATAATTATAAATAAATTGATAATAAAGATTAATATTTAAATTATAAAGATTATTAAATTATATATAACGATTAATAAATAAGTTATATTTATTTTTTAATAAATATCTTAAATTATTGGTTTTGAATTAGAATGAACTCAGGTTAAATAGGTCTCTTTGGGTCACTCATTCGCTTATTTTATATGAAATAAGTGCTTTTAGCGGGCTAAATTTATCCAAGTGTTTTATCTAACAAAGCAAATGTGGCGAAAGGCTGTGTTGTTTTGATGTGTTAAGCAGTGTAAGGCTTTAAAAACGCTCGCGGACTTGTGATATCATTTCTAAATCAAAAGTTATTATTTGTTTTGATGCTCTCTTGTATTCCCAAAGAAAAAACTTTACCACAAAGGGATGAGGAAGGAGTTTGCCGAGCCCGGCAAATGTTTCTGATAAAATTAGTATAAAAACAAAAAAAGACAGGGATTAACCTGCCTTTCTCCTTAAGTTTTTACTCTTATTAATGTGCAATGTTCTCAACTTGCTTTGGGTCGTGTTTGTGTTTGAACATTATGGCAAAGAATATTGCAATTACCAGGGAGTAGATTGCAAAGGTGTTCCAAATGTCCATCCAAATAAATTTACCATCGCTGGCGGTAAAGAATGTTCCAATAATAATTCCGCTGATCCACGATCCCATAATGGCACCAAAGCCATTGGTCATCATCATAAACAATCCTT
The DNA here is from genome assembly GCF_965230805.1 of Marinifilum sp. Classification (NCBI taxonomy): domain Bacteria; kingdom Pseudomonadati; phylum Bacteroidota; class Bacteroidia; order Marinilabiliales; family Marinifilaceae; genus Marinifilum; species Marinifilum sp. Next base: position 2,684,620 of record NZ_OZ246019.1, read on the forward strand.
GTGCGCTTGCGCGGATATTTGAATCGCATTGCGTTTCGACGAACAGAGAGCCTGAAATGTTAAAGAAATCGAAAGCCATACCATAAATGATACACGACAGGATAATCATCCATAATCCTCCGGAAGGATCGCCATAAGCAAATAATCCGAAACGAAGTACCCAGGCAATCATACTGATCAGCATTACTTTCTTGATACCAAATTTCTTTAGGAAGAATGGAATGGCCAGGATGAATAAGGTTTCGGATATCTGAGAAATCGACATGATGATTGTTGAATATTTTACAACAAATGAATCGGCGTATTGTGGAATTTTTTCAAATTCGGTAAGGAATCGGTCACCATACATGTTGGTTAACTGCAAGGCTGCACCCAAAAACATGGAGAAGATGAAGAACAATGCCATTTTGTAATTCTTGAACAATTTAAAGGCATTGAGTCCTAGTGTTTCGGTAAGCGAAGCATTGTTTTGTCCTTTGTTTTGTGGCTTGCATTGAGGCATACTAAATGAATAGACGGCCAAAATGAAGGATACAAATCCGGCAATATAGAACTGATTAACCGAAGCTTTTGATCCCGTAAGGTTGGTTACCCACATGGCGGCAATAAAACCTATGGTTCCCCAAACGCGAATGGGAGGAAAAACTTTAATCACATCGAAGTTGTTGTTTTTTAAGACTGTGTATGAAATGGTATTCATTAATGCGATGGTTGGCATGTAGCATATCATTGCCAAAAGAATTACAGTAATGAACATGCTTGGTGTTTCAACCTGCGGAAGATACAGTAAAGCTGCTCCTCCAAGCAAATGAAGAATACCGTATAATCTTTCTGCATTCATCCATCGGTCGGCAATAATACCAGTAAGTGTAGGCATAAATAAAGAAGAGATTCCCATGGTTGAGAATACGGCACCAAATTCGGCTGGCGACCATTGTTTTGTTCCAAACCAGTAATTGGCAATGGTTATTAACCAAGCACCCCAGATAAAAAACTGAAGGAAGTTTAATAGTGTCAATCGACCTTTAATTCCCATAATTTGTAGATTAAATAAGTAAGATAAGTATTTGCTATTCTAAATGGATTGGTTGTTCTAGCAGCTCAAAATTAACAGGGCAATCTATACGCTTATGATTGGATATCAATTTTGAAAGAGTCAAATCTAACAAAAAAAGGAGAAAGCTAAAAGCGATTAAGATTTGCTTTAAATGAAACTGAAGTTAATCGCGGCATTAGCATAAAATCAATCTCATTCTTTTGTTCGCCGAAACGCTCAATTTGGCCGCCACTGCAACAATTTTATGCAATTTGGTCGCTCTTGCAAGACCCAAATCTTGCTGGTGATGCTTTGCTGTTGGTTAAAACCTATTGCCATAGCCGGGCTTTACTTTTTGTCTGGATTCTACTCAAAATTCCCAAAAGAATTTAAGACTCATTTTGCCGATTTATAATTTTTTTCATTTGCAGGGGAGATGCCACAAGAAAAATGTCATGATTTTATTGATACTAGAGTGTATTCCTTATCTTTAAAAATTAAAAATTTGGACTATAGATTATGCAACAATATCATCAGTTATTAGAGAGAGTTCTGGAGGAAGGAAATAGGAAAGAAGACAGGACCGGAACGGGAACCATTAGTGTTTTTGGGCATCAGATGCGTTTTGACTTGTCGAAAGGTTTTCCGGTATTAACCACTAAGAAATTACATTTAAAATCGATCATACACGAATTGCTTTGGTTCTTGAATGGCGATACCAATGTGAAGTATCTTCAGGATCATGGAGTTCGTATCTGGAACGAATGGGCGGATAAAAACGGTGACTTGGGGCATATATACGGATACCAGTGGAGATCGTGGCCAAAGGAAAATGGAGAATCCTTGGATCAGATCAAGCAGGTGGTTCAGGATATCAAGAACAATCCCGACTCACGAAGATTAATTGTGAGTGCTTGGAATGCGGGAGATATCGAGAAGATGGCTTTGCCTCCTTGTCATGCTTTGTTTCAATTTTATGTGGCCGATGGAAAATTGTCTTGTCAGTTGTACCAGCGTAGTGCAGATATTTTTCTTGGAGTGCCTTTTAATATTGCATCCTATGCTTTACTTAATATGATGATGGCACAGGTTTGTGATCTTGAACCAGGCGAATTTGTTCATACCTTAGGTGATGCTCATATTTATTTGAATCATATGGATCAGGTAAAGCTGCAATTGACTCGTGAGCCAAAAGATTTGCCTCAAATGAAAATTAATCCGGAAGTGAAAAGTATTTTTGATTTTAAATATGAGGATTTCTCTTTGGAAAATTACGAGGCGCATCCACATATCAAAGGGGAAATTTCGGTATGATTGCCAATAGCGAATGAACTGTATACTGCAACAGCAGGATTTTGAATACGCAGCTCGCATCGAGAATAAAAGAAGTAAATTTAAGCAAACAATTGCTTATCAGAAAGCAGTAAAGAAACGTAATTCATCTGTTTATAAATTTTACCATTGGCAGATGAAGACGCATGATCAAAATAATCATTTTTGTATGTGTTATTTTAATCCGCTCGTTTCGTAATTATAAATTTGTAATTCTATGAATATAGCTATTATAGTTGCCGCATCAAGAAATAATGTTATTGGGAAAAACAATCAACTTATTTGGCGCCTTTCGGCAGATTTAAAAAGATTTAAAGCCTTAACTACGGGGCATACCATTATTATGGGACGAAAAACATTCGACTCCATTGGAAAACCGCTTCCTAACAGAACTTCGGTAATTATTACCAGGCAAAAAGATTATCAGCAGGAAGGATGCATTGTAGTGCATTCCTTAGAGGAAGCATTGGAAACGGTAAAAGATCAGGAGAAAGTTTTTATTATTGGAGGAGGAACAATTTACGAACAGTCTATAGATAAAGCTGATGAATTGTATCTGACACTGGTGCATAGAGAATTTTTTGGCGATACATTCTTCCCTAAAATTAAATTAACAGAGTGGGAGTCGGTGGCAAGAGAAGATTGTTTGCCAGATGAAAAGAATGAATATCCTTATTCATTTATTGATTATAAAAGAAAATAGAAAATGAATAGTAAATGTTTAAAATTATTACTGTTTGGCATATTCCTGATAGGAGTTTCGAATTCTTGCTATACAGGTTCCGATCCTGAAGATATTATAGAAGAAGTTTTTTCGGTGCCAGCAGAATACTGCTTAGTAATTAATAATGGCATTAATGATATTGTAATGGATGTAAATGCCATTGTAATGAATAATCTGGATACCAAGAAGGATACAATTGATGATGAAATTGCAAAATGTGTTACTCCCGTGATACATAGAACAGGAGAAGTTATTGATTCAGTAGTTATTGACTATGGAACATCATCAAACTGTAGTTCAAATGGAGGAAGTTTTAGAGGTAAGATAATTGTAGAACCTACTAATGAAAACCTTCAGGATTTTGATATAAGACTTTCAGATTTTATTGCAAATGGTTTTGATGTTACGGGTGGTTTCAGTTTTAATATTGTAGGAAGAGAGGCTGGTCGTAATTTTTCGGTATCAACTGATGCTATCAAATTTTCTTTCTCTGATTCAGAGGAAACGGTTTTTACTTTTACAGTTCCATCTTTCGAAGCTGATTACACCTATATAAGAAGTGAGAATGATGATATTGATTATGTAGATGATATTTACAATCTAACAAGCGATATTGATATTACAGATCCAAATGGAGCACAGATGTCATTAACTAGTGAATCGGATTTGGTGTATGCCTATTCTTGCGAAAATATTATTGGAGGAACTGCATTCTTTAGTTTGCAGGATATAGGAGAAGGACTTGTTAATTATGGTGGAGGCAATACCCTTGATAATTGCGATGGCATTGTAAGTGTTACTGCCGAAGGGTCGACGATTAGCGTGAGTTTGTAGAAAATTTTTATGTCGAAATTACATTAAATAAAAAACACCGGGCTTGATGAAAGCCTGGTGTTTTTTGTATGATCGCTATACAAACTTTTAAATATCAGTTATGCTACTTTTAAGCGCTTTAGATTAACTTTCTCTAATTTCTCGCTTGCGTATTTATCATCAATTAAAATTTTCTTCTCTTTACCCGAAGGCAGCTCAAACATTGCATCCATCATAATGGCTTCGCAAATTGAGCGCAATCCACGAGCTCCCAGTTTAAACTCTACGGCTTTGTCAACAATGTACTCAAGTGCACTCTCTTTAAAAGTTAAGTCGATATTATCAATCTTAAACAGTTTGGTGTATTGTTTTACGATTGAGTTTTTAGGCTCTGTTAAGATGTTACGAAGAGCTTCCCGGTTAAGAGGCTCCAGATAAGTTAAAACTGGTAAACGTCCAATAATTTCCGGAATCAAACCGAAGGATTTTAAATCCTGTGGAGCGATATATTGCAGGAAGTTTTCTTGGTCGACCTGCTCTTTTTCTTTGCTTGCGTTAAAGCCAACAACTTGGGTGTTCATTCTTTGTGCAATCTTTCTTTGGATACCATCGAAAGCACCGCCACAAACAAAAAGAATGTTTTTCGTATTCACAGGAATCATTTTCTGGTCGGGATGTTTTCGGCCTCCCTGAGGTGGAACATTTACAACCGAACCTTCCAATAATTTTAACAATCCTTGTTGAACACCTTCTCCCGAAACATCGCGGGTGATTGATGGATTGTCACTTTTGCGTGCTATTTTATCAATCTCATCAATAAAAACAATTCCTTTTTCGGCAGCTTCAATATCGTAGTCCGAAGCTTGAAGCAGTCTTGTTAAAATTGATTCGATATCCTCGCCAACATAACCAGCTTCGGTAAGAACGGTTGCGTCGACAATGGTAAAAGGAACATGCAACATTTTAGCAATGGTTCTTGCCAAAAGAGTTTTACCAGTTCCTGTTTCTCCGACTAGAATAATATTTGATTTTTCAATCTCGATATCTTCGTCATCTCTTTCCTGAAGTAATCTTTTGTAGTGGTTGTAAACGGCAACGGAAAGGTATTTTTTGGCCTCATCCTGACCAATTACGTATTGATCGAGGAAGGCTTTAATTTCCATTGGTTTCAACAATTTAATCTCTTTCAGGTCGAGATCCGATTGATTCCTTAATTCTTCCTGTACAATCGAATAGGCCTGATCAATACAGCTGTCGCATATATGACCACTGATTCCTGCAATCAGAAGATTAGTATCTTTCTTTTCTCTCCCACAAAACGAGCATTTATCCATGATATTGATTTATAGTACTAAAAATGCAAAGTTAATGATTTTACGATTAACTCTGCATTGGGTTTGATTTGATTTTGAGATGATTGATTATTTCTCGCGCATCAGCACTTCATCAATCATTCCATATTCTTTTGCTTCCATCGCTGTCATCCAGTAATCACGGTCAGAGTCTTTTTCAACCTTTTCGTAAGTATTACCCGAATGATCAGCAATAATGGTATACAGTTCTTTCTTTAATTTCAAGATTTCGCGAGCAGTTATTTCGATATCAGAAGCTTGTCCTTGAGCACCGCCCATTGGCTGATGAATCATGATTCGCGAGTGTTTAAGTGCCGAACGTTTTCCTTTCGTTCCGGCAGTTAGCAATACAGCTCCCATCGAAGCAGCCATACCAGTACAAATGGTTGCAACATCACATTTGATGTACTGCATTGTATCGTAAATACCTAAACCAGCATGAACCGAACCTCCTGGTGAGTTGAAATATATCTGAATGTCTTTGGAAGGATCGGTAGATTCAAGGAATAGTAGTTGAGCCATGATGATGTTTGCAACATAGTCATCAATCGGCACACCAAGAAAGATGATTCTATCCATCATCAGACGAGAGAAAACATCCATTGATGCAACATTAAGCTGTCTTTCTTCGATAATTGTTGGAGAAATATAGCTGTTGCTAATTGACGTATATTTATCTAATGTAAGGCTATTGATGCCCATGTGCTGTGTGGCAAATTTTCTGAATTCGTCTTTTGTTACCATATAGATGAGATTTTAAATTTCGTAGACCTAAATTAGTTAAATTTTCTCCATTTGAAAAGAATAGCTTAACAAAAACTAGTTTAAGGATCAAAAAGAAAACCACGTCCCAAGGAGGCGTGGTTTTTTCTATATTTTAAAACAAATTTAAATAGTTTCTCTTACTCAAACATCTTGTTGAATTCTTCAGTAGAAACTTCCTTTTCTTCAATTTTTACTGCACCTTTCAGGAACTCAACAATTTTGTTATCAATCATCCTTTCGTAGATCTTTCTTTGCTCTTCCTGATTTTGCATCATTTGTTGAGCGTAGTTTGTTAAGTATTCTTCAGGTACATCCATCATACCGTATTGTTGGAATTGCATCAAAGCTTGTTGCTTGGCAAAGGCCATGATTTCTTCTTGCTCAACTTTAAGTTCGTTTTCTTCAGTCAATCTATTTTTAATCAACTGCCATTTAAACTCATCCACATAGTTTGCGAAATCTTCCTCAACTTGCTCCTTGGTAATTTCATTGTTGCTGATAGTAATCCAACGTTTCAAGAATGCTTCAGGAAGTTCCATTTTAGATTTCTTAATCAATTTTTCCTTAGCATCAATTAAGAACTTGTAATCGCTATCGTTAACTAGTTGTTTTTCGATATCTTCTTTGATTTTAGCTTTGAATTCTTCTTCAGAAGAAACCGTTCCTTCACCAAAGACTTTATCGAATAATTCTTGGTTTAGTTCAGCATTAACAAACTTGGTAATTTCTGTAATTGTAAATTGGAAATCAGAATCTAAAGTTTCAGCTTCTTCTTTAGAGATGTTAAGCATAGAAGCTAAGTCAGTTTTGTTGGCAAAAGACTTAGCTGGGTTAAATACTACAACGTCATCTTTCTTCGCACCAATAAATTTCTTCTTAGCATCTTCATCAGCCATATATTCTAATGAAATTGCAACATCTTCACTAGTAATTCCATCTTCAACAAGTTTACCTTCAGCGTCAACTTGTGCGTAGTTACCTTTCAAAAGTTCTTTTTCTTCAACAGCTTCAACTGGCTGGTTTGAACCGAAACGACGAGCGTGCATTTCAACGCCATTCTCAATCATTTTTTCATCAACAGCAATTTTGAAGAATGTTAGCTTATCTCTTTTGCTAAGGTTAAGATTGTATTCCGGAGCCAAAGCAATATCGAAAGCAAATTCGAAATCGGTATCTGTTCCCCAGTTGATTTCTTTTTGTTCAGTTTCGTTAGGAAGTGGTTCGCCTAAAATTTTCAAATCATTTTCTCGAATGTACTTCGTTAGCTCTTCGCTAAGAAGTTTGTTCACTTCCTCAGCTAAAACAGGAGTACCATACATTTTTTCGATCACACCCATAGGTACTTTACCTTGGCGGAAACCATTGATATTTGCTTTTTTACGATAGTCTTTTAAAACATCGTTTACACGACTTTCATAGTCTTCTTTAACAATCTGTAATTTTATTACAGCGTTTAAATCATCAATGTTGGTTTTTGTGATGTTCATTTTTTAGCTATTAAAAGATAAAACCTTATTAATTAAAAAAAACCGCTCAACCATTGACACATTGTATCGTAGTATGGGCGGTTTAAGGTTATTTTTTATGTAGTGCGGATGAAGGGACTCGAACCCCCACGCCTTACGGCACTAGATCCTAAGTCTAGCGCGGCTACCAATTACGCCACATCCGCAGGTTAATTGCGGTGCAAATATAGAGTTGTTTTTTATAATTTGCAATAACAATCAAGAAAAAAATGAAGATTTTTTTACGAAAAAATCTGAGAAGAAAATCCGGAACTAAAATGTAAGGCATTTAACACTTTGTATCCGCTTATTTTACTGGTTTTCTAAGTTCGAAATTCTTTCCGAGATAAACTCTTCTTACGTCTTCGTCGGCAGCTAATTCCTCTGCAGTCCCCGATTTTAAGATACTTCCTTCGAATAATAGGTATGCTCTTTCGGTAATAGAAAGTGTCTCTTGCACGTTGTGGTCGGTGATTAATATGCCTATATTTTTATCTTTAAGATGACGCACAATTTCTTGAATATCTTCTACTGCAATTGGATCAACTCCTGCAAATGGCTCATCCAGAAGAATAAATTTAGGTTTGATTGAAAGTGCCCGGGCGATTTCAGTTCTTCGTCTTTCTCCTCCTGATAGTTGTATTCCAAGACTTTTTCTAATCTTTTGAAGACTGAATTCGTTAAGCATTTCTTCCAGTCGATGCGCCTGATATTCTTTTGAGAAATCAGACATTTCAAGAACAGATTTAATGTTGTCCTCAACACTTAGCTTTCTAAAGACTGAAGCCTCTTGAGCCAGATATCCAACACCAAGTTGAGCTCTTTTGTACACTGGTTCTTGAGTAATTTCACGATTATCAAGGAAAATTCTACCACCATTTGGTTGAATCAATCCAACAATCATATAGAAAGATGTTGTTTTTCCTGCTCCATTCGGGCCAAGTAATCCAACAATTTCGCCTTGTTTCACATCAACAGAAACGCCTTTTACTACTGTGCGGCTCTTGTATCGTTTAATTAAATTTTCAGCTCTTAAAATCATACTTATCCAATTTTTTAATCGTTTGGAATTGTGCAAATATAAAAATGATATTATTAGAATGTGATTTGTAGCATCGCACGGATGCCAAAATCTTCAAAATCCTGATAAGGATTGTCATCCAAGTGGGTCAATCTCCACATGGCGTCAATTCTAATAAATTTAAAGATATTTTCGATTCCAACGCTAGCCTCAAAGTATGGTTTACTTAGGTCCGACAAGCCTTGGGGAAATTGCATGTATGTTTCTGTGTTGGGCAGTGATCCATTGTTTTTATTGCTCAACTTGCCAATCAATCCTTTCCCTGAAACTACAGTTCTCCATTTTAGTTTTCTGAAAAGTGGAATTCGATTTAAGATTAATCCATTGAAATGATGTTCTACAAATAAACTTGCATATTGGTCACTTGCAAACTCATAGTAATTCATCATATTGAAAGCGTAAGGATCGAAAGCATAAGTTTCGTTTCCTTCGTGTAAGTGTAATAAAGGATACGGGACTTTACCAAAAAGTTTGCCCCCTGAAGCTAAAAAGTACAGGTTTCCAACTGGGGGAAGTTCAAATGTGTGTTCAACACTTAGATCTATTTTCTGATAGTCGTAGTTGGAACCAAGCACATCTTTCATGCCCATTGTAAGGTATAAGTTTATAATCGGTACAGGCCCTCCAAGATGAACTCTTTCAAATTCACCCATAACAATTTTTTCATTCTTTGTCCAACGAGTTCTCAGCTCCAATTCTGCGGTGGTAATTCTTGATATTGAATTGCCAAAACGATCCAGAAATGGAACAAATTCTGTTGGTTTGATATCACGATATCTAAACTTTAAAGTATTTGAAAAACCTTGAAACCATTCTTTCTCATAGTGAGTTTCAAATTGATTAAGCATTGTTAGCTTATTGTTAGGATTTCGTTTAAGCAATGAGGCCAAGATATTTCCTTCGGTAAATGCGTTTGGACTTTTCCCCAATTGATGGATATCATGTTTATATTGCATGCCGAAGGTTTCTCTAGGTAGTTTCTTAATCATGTATAAAAAACCCAAGCCATATTTCAGTTTTTCATCTTTTGTGCCATATGCCAAATGACCATTCAGCATGATCTTGGTACTAAAGGCATTCGAAGTTCGTCCTCCAAACATGAATCGGTTTCCTTCAATTTCATTAAAGCTGTAGAGTTTGTAATAAGGTCCGTATTCAAATTTACCATGAACATAGTAACCCGTAATAAAAGTTGTGACAACATCCACAATGTTTTTATAAAGCGGAACGTTTTGAATGGAATCAACCATAGCGTATATTCCTGATTCACGTTCGGATAATTTAAAGGGGCGAGCATTGTCCCAGAATACTTTTGGCTGGATTAACGCATCCTCATTAACAATTACATTATTATCAAGCTTAATGATTTCTTCTTGTAAAGGAACATTTACTTTTACATTTTTATACGATACTGTTTTTCTTCCGAAGAAACCCATCTGTTTGGTAGAGTCTTTTTCAGTAAGCATGAAATCAACAAAGAGGTTTGATTTTTTCAAGAACCAGGTGGTATCGTTTAGTTTTTGAAATTCATTATTGCTAACCAAATCTTTAACCCAGTTTAGATTAACATCTTTGGCAATTCTCATTTGCATGTTTTGTATGGCAAAAGTAGAGTCAGCAACCCAGAAATTTCCAATAAAAGTTGGTTCTTGCTTTCGTTTTGGCTTAAAAGACAAATGATAACACCAATTTCCATCACGATAAGCACTATCAGTAAGATAATATTTGTAGTATCGTAATCCTCCGTCGGCAATTGGACTGACAAAACCCATGTCGAATAAATCGATATAATTGTCGTAAATATTCACATTTTGATGCAGCTGACCTGTAAATTGAGCCAGGCTAGCGTTGTCTTGAATTCCTGACATTTGTGAAGCTTTTATGACTTCGCATTCAACCCTGGGTTTATCCTGATAATAGTAATCGGACAATGATTCAGTAATAAAAATTGGAAGATACGGCTTTCCTGTTATTACGGATGTATCCATATAATCGAAAACAAACTGGAACTGACGCATGATTTTCCTGTCTTTAAAATCATCTTTGATGTTGTTCAGATCCATTTCCATTTTTGTGTAGGTTTCTGCTTGAAAGGAACTGAATCGCGCCGGGTTGTTTTTCTTTTTGTGTTTAATAATTTTACGCAGAAGAACATGAGCTGGGTTTTCGCCCGGAACTACAACGATTTCTTTCAGATCAATGGTTTCAGAATCAAGCTCTACATTTAATGTTTGAAAGTTTCCCTTTTGAACAGGGAAAACTTTTTCCTTGTATCCTACAAATGAAATGTAGATTGAATCTCCCGGAGTTCTGGTTTCCAGAAAGTAATTCCCATCAAAATCAGTTGTTGTGCCAATGGTTGTGCCTTTGTAGGCGATATTTACAAAAGGCAAGGCTTGTTTTGTTTTTGAGTCTACAACCTTTCCTCTTACTTTAGTAGATTGTCCAATTGCATTTAAGTTTAGTAAGGACAATATCAGAACGCTTAAAAAGAAATATCCTTTTTTTAATATCTGCATCTTGATTAAATAAATAATGTCTAAGAGATCGCACTCAGACTTAAAAAGTTAAATAATTTTAGTTTTACTCTTTTGCAAGTTCAGCCTCTTGTTTTTTCTGAATTCGCTTTGAGATTTTAATTCCGATTTCGTAAAGCAACATTAATGGCAAGCAAACCAAAACCTGACTAAAAATATCAGGAGGAGTAATAATTGCTGATAAAATCAGAATTAAAACAACCGAATGCTTTCTATACTTTTTCAAGAAATCAGGAGTTACCAAGCCAATTTTACTCAAAAAGAAAATTAGAATTGGCAGCTCGAAAATAACTCCACTTGCCAATACAATCGAAGTTACCGATGAGATGTAGGATTTTAGATTAATTTGGTTCATAACCTGATCACTTACACTGTAGGATCCTAAGAAGTGAACCGATAGTGGGGTAATAATATAATAGCCAAAAAGAACACCTAAAGCGAACAAAAAACTGGTGTAAAAAATTGATCCTCGTGCATGTTTCTTTTCGTTTGAGTATAGTGCTGGTTTTATGAAACACCAAAACTCGTAAAAAATATATGGAAATCCTGCAATAATTCCAGCAACCAACGAAACACTAATATGTGTGGCAAATTGACCTGCCATATTAATGTTGATTACCTGGAAGGGTGCTGTATTAATTTTTAATGCTTTAACTCCTGTTAAATCTGATAATTGAGCGAACATTCGGTTTGTTAAAAAATCTGGATTCTTTGGAGCTAAAATCAAGAAGTCAAATATGAAATCGTAAAATACAAAAGCCGAAACAGCAAAAACCAAAACTGCTATTATGGATCGCATTAGATGCCATCTTAACACTTCAAGATGCTCCAGAAAACTCATTTGATTTTCATTCGACTGTTGTTCTTTTTCAGACATGATTAGTTGTTTTGAGAGGCTAAGATATTAAACAATTCCTTCTTTCAAAATATCGTGCAGATGAACCATGCCAATATATTTTCCTTCGTCCACAACGGCTAGGCCTGTAATGTTGTTTTTCTCCATCGCTTGGAATGCGTTAACAGCTAATACATCAGAACTGGTTGTTTTTGGGTTGGGTGTCATAATATCTTTAGCTGTAAGCTGACTTACATCCTCATTTCTTTCTAACATTCTACGAAGGTCACCATCTGTAATAATCCCTAAAAGTTCGTCTTTTTCGTTAACAACAGCTGTTGAGCCCATTCTTTTCGAAGAAATTTCAAGGATGATTGGTCTTACTTTTTCATCTATGGTAACTTTTGGGGGATTATCTTTTGATACTAAATCGCTAACACGTAAATATAATTTTTTACCTAATGCCCCACCAGGGTGGTATTTGGCAAAATCTCTATCCGTAAACTGACGGCATTCTAACAAAACTACAGCTAAAGCATCTCCAAGAACCAACTGCGCAGTTGTTGAATTTGTCGGTGCTAAGTTGTTTGGACAAGCTTCCTTTTTAATTTTTGCCTTAAGAACATAATCGGAATTTAGGGCAAGAAAAGAATCCAGTCCAGATACCATTGCAATTAGTATGTTACCCATATTTTTGATCAATGGCACCAAAACTTTGATTTCTGGAGTATTTCCACTTTTTGAAATGCAGATTACGATGTCATATGGACGAATCATTCCTAAATCTCCATGAATTGCATCAGCTGCGTGCATGAATAGAGCAGGAGTGCCTGTGGAATTAAGTGTTGCGACAATTTTGTTTGCAATATTGGCACTTTTACCAATCCCTGTAATTACAAGTCTTCCATTGCTTTCTAGAATAAGTTTTACGATTTTAACAAAATCTCCGTCAATGTAATTTTTTAATTGATAAATGGAATTTGCTTCTTCTTCAATCGTTTTGATTGCAATTTTCTTTATATCCTCTGCTGACTTCACAGTATATTGATTTTTTGTTTGTACAAAGCTAACTAAACTCATTTGTATTGATTTACTACTTTCTAGTTAAAATCTGTTAAAAGTTAAAACGGTTTTGAATTGTACAAGTGTTTATCTAAATTTAAAATACAAAAGTATCTAATTTTTGTAATTCGGGGATTGCTGATGGTGTAAAAATCATCAGCTAAACATTTAATGTCACTAATAAAATATTAATTTAGCAAGCCACTTAGCATATTAGTAAGCATATCAAATTAAAGTATGGGAAAAAACTTTGAATTATCATCTAATTTAAAGAAGTATTTTGGATTCGAGCATTTCAAGGGGAATCAAGAGCCTGTAATTCAAAATATACTAGATGGGAACGACACATTTGTGTTGATGCCGACAGGAGGAGGGAAATCACTCTGTTACCAACTACCTTCATTGATGCTGGAGGGTACCGCAATCGTTATATCTCCACTTATTGCACTGATGAAAAATCAGGTTGATGCAATGAGAAACTTCGGAGAGGATGATGGAATTGCACATTTTCTAAATTCATCCTTGTCTAAATCAGCAACTTTAAAAGTTAAGGAGGATGTATTAGAAGGGCGTACAAAGTTGCTGTATGTAGCACCTGAATCTCTAACAAAGGAGAGTAATATCGAATTTCTAAAACAGGTTAAGATTACATTTTATGCAGTGGATGAGGCTCACTGTATATCGGAATGGGGGCATGATTTCCGACCAGAGTATAGAAAAATAAGACCTATTGTTAATGAAATTGGAAATGCACCTATAATTGCTCTAACGGCAACGGCGACTCCTAAAGTGCAACATGACATCCAAAAAAATCTTGGCATGTTGGATGCAAAGGTTTTTAAATCTTCATTTAATAGGCCTAATTTATATTATGAGGTACGTCCAAAGATAAATGCTACCAAAGAAATAATAAAGTTCATAAAGGGCAATCCTGGTAAGTCGGGAATTATATATTGTTTGAGTAGAAAGAAAGTTGAAGAGTTAGCAGAAACTCTACTGGTAAATGGAATAAAGGCTGTGCCATACCACGCGGGTATGGATTCCACTACAAGATCTGGAAATCAGGATAAATTTTTGATGGAAGATGTTGATGTTGTAGTTGCAACTATCGCTTTCGGAATGGGAATTGATAAGCCAGATGTTCGGTTTGTTATTCATTATGACATACCGAAAAGTTTGGAAGGTTACTATCAGGAAACTGGAAGAGCAGGACGTGACGGTGGAGAAGGTCGCTGCATAACGTTCTATAGTTACAAAGATATTCAGAAACTTGAAAAGTTTATGCAAGGTAAGCCAGTTGCTGAGCAAGAGATTGGGAAGCAATTATTAATGGAGACTGTTTCGTATGCAGAGTCTGCTGTTTGCAGAAGGACAGTTCTTTTGCATTATTTCGGGGAAAAACACAACGAGGATCATTGCGGAACTTGTGATAATTGCTTACATCCGAAAAAAGAATTCCAGGGAGAGCAGTATGTAGTCAAAGCGCTAAATCTGGTTAAAGAAGTTAAGGAAAGATTTAAGGTTGATCATCTGGTTAATATCTTAATTGGATCTCAGAATTCGGCCATAAAATCTTACAAACACGATCAACTTGATTTGTATGGGAGTGGAGATGAAAAGGATGAGCACTTTTGGAATATGGTATATCGTCGAGCGCTTATCAATTCATTTATTGAAAAAGATATTGAGCAATATGGAGTGATTAAGATGCGACCGGAAGGGGATAAGTTTATTGAAAACCCATTTCCCTTTATGTTGACTGATGATCATGATTTTGAAGGGGTTGATGCGGAGGCGCCCAAAGGTAGTGGCATTGCAGTAATGGATGAAGAACTATTATCAATGCTAAAAGATCTTCGAAAAAGGGTTGCCAAACAAAAGGATGTGCCTCCCTATGTGGTTTTTCAGGATCCTTCTTTGCAAGAAATGTCTATACATTACCCAACAACGATTGAAGAGTTGGGTCATATTCATGGAGTCGGAGCTGGAAAAGCCAAACGGTTTGGAAAAGATTTTGTTGCCCTGATCAGTAAACATGTTGAGGAAAATGATATTGAAAGACCACAAGATATGGTGGTGCGTATGGTCGCTGATAAATCGAAATTCAAGGTATATATTATACAAAGTATCGATAGAAAGTTGGATCTTGAAGATATTGCTGAAGCAAAGGGAATGGACTATGAAGATTTGCTAAAAGAGATGGAGGTAATTGTCTATTCTGGTACAAAACTCAACTTAGATTATTACGTTGATGAAGTTATCGATGAAGATAAGCAAGAAGAAATTCTGGACTATTTTTACGAGGCCGAAACAGATAATATTGATGATGCCCTTGATGAACTGGGAGAGGAAGATTATTCTGAAGAAGACATACGTTTAATGAGGATCTTGTTCCATTCAGAAAATGGATTGTAAGGATGAAAATCAAACTAATAATAATGGGCTGTAAATTTACAGTCCATTATTATTGTATAATTTCAGATCGTTTAAATATTTTGTTTTCATCAAAGAGTTTTCGATAAGTGTAATGAGTTTTGTATACTTCTGCGCCAATGTGTTTCATTAAATGGCTCATTCTTGGATTAAAATCACCAATCCAATTCATTTCCAAGGTTTTAAATGGGAACTTTTTGTCAAGGCTTGATTTTGAGAATTCATAAATCATGGCAGCTTCAATTCCTCTTTTTTGGAATTCTGGCACAACACCAAATATCAGACCAATGGCATTCTTATTTTTTTGAAAATATTTGTAAAAAAGAAATCTAAGCTTACCAAACAAATTAATTTTACCATTAATGTGCTGTAAATATTCATTCAAATCCTGTATCATGATAAAAAAGCCAATGGGTTGATTGTTGTGATAGGCAAACCACATTAATTTTTCATGAATAATTGGTTTTAGTTCATCGAAAAGAGTTTTTGTTTGGTGTTCTGTGATTCCCTCTATTCCAGGAATTTCCTTTATCCACGCTTCATTGTAAATCTGAACAAAATCTTTAATGAATTGTTTTGTTTTAGATTTTAAAAAGTGTTTCACTCTATAATTTGGATTTTTACTTAATCTTTCGGCTTTCCACTTTATGATATCGCTTAAGCTATCTGGAGAGAAAATGGTTTTGTAAGTAAATTGCTTAAAGTAAACCTTGAAACCATAACTTTCAAAGAAACTTTTATAGTAAGCCTTGTGGTACGGCATGTTGTAAACAGGTCGATGTTCTCCTTCTACTTGCAATCCCCACCACTGATGTCTTTCTCCAAAATTTATTGGCCCATCCATCGCTTCTATTTTTCTCTTTTGAAGCCAGTTCTTGCAGTGATCAAAAAGAGTAAATGCTGCCTCTTTATCTTCGATACACTCAAAAAAACCTATGCCTCCTGTTGGTTGATCGCTTAAATCTTTGGATTTGTGATCGATAAATGCAGCAATGCGGCCAATAGTTTCATTCGAACTGTTGATGATGATCCAGCGACAGCATTCTCCATGTTGAAACATCTTATTTTCGTTGGGATTAAAGATATTTTCAATTTCAAAATCGAGAGGTCTTATCCAGTTTTTTTCATTTTGATACAATCGAACAGGCAATTCGAGGAATTCCTTCCTTGTTTTATGATCTTTTATCTCAATGATTGTAAAACGTCCCATTTAAGCTTAAGCTTGGTTTTTGATTAATTCTTTTTTATTTGCAAAGGGAAGGGCAATTACAGAAAGTGCTCCAACAATTATGATCATGGCAGTTTGTGCCCCGTGAACCACCAAAGCAAAACTTCTTGACATGCTCTCAATGTTTTGAACTTCAGGGAGGTAAACAAGCAGTGTGCCAATTACCATAAAATGCCATGCTCCAATTCCACCTTGAACGGGTGCAACCATTCCTAAAGCACTCATCACAAACACCGTTAGTCCCGCCAAAGCTGGAAGGTTTGAAGTGAAGCCAAAACTAAAGAAACAAATGTATGTCATTAGGTAATACATCAGCCAAATAAACACTGTGTGCAAAACAAATGGCCATTTGTTCTCAATTTTTTTGATGGTTCTAAAACCATCCATGAAATTTATTAGAGTTTGATCTATTTTTTTAAAAACTCTAGTGTGTTTAAATTTCTTTCTAAGTAACCAAACGGTTAGAATGATCGCAAATAAAGTATATAAGGTGTATGCGGAGGCAAAGATATTGGATAGTTTTGCACTTACCTCAGGGTTGTTGCTGAAGAAGTTAGCGATAACTGAAAATTGAGTTGACAATGCAATCAAAAGGAAAATGAAAAGCATAATGATGTCTAAAACGCGTTCGAGTACCACAGTGCCTACCAATTGAGAAAAGGAAATTTTTTCATATTTACTGATGATTCCACATCTTGAAATTTCTCCCATTCTGGGCAGGGCAAGGTTAGCAAAATAACCAACCATTACGGCAAGAAAAGTATTAACTGTGCGTGGTTTTTTACCAAGTGATTCTATTAGTAAATTCCACCGGATGGTTCTGCTGATATGACTTAATAGGCCAAAGAACAATGATAGTACTATCCAGTAATAATTAACGTCATTTTTGATAGTGTGAAGCAGTTCAGAGGCATTTTGGTCACGATATGTGATCCAAAATAAAAGCGCTCCTATCGAAAAGAAGATTAAAAATTTAAGAGTAATTGCAAGCTTTTTCTTCAATTTGAATATTTTTAATGTTAGAATTTTTCCTAAAAAAACTAACAATGATTAATTTTTTAGTGCGAATACCGACTTATTCGGTATTAAGTCCTAATTTTACCGAGCGTTAAAATAAGCTACAAAAATAAGTAAATGTTTGTAATCTCCTTTTAAAAGCTTCTGAATTTAACTTCTGTTAATCTTGGGGGCAATTATAAAAAGAGAATAAAAAAGATATGTATGGAATACGTTAGGGCGAAGAAAAATCTGGGGCAGCATTTCTTAAAAGATCTCAATATTGCAAAAAAAATTGTAGCAGGCTTGCAGGCTGATAATATTTCCAAAGTTTTGGAAGTTGGTCCGGGAATGGGAGTTCTGACTCAGTATCTATTAAAAGATGACAATTTTGAGACTCATGTTGTGGAAATTGATACGGAATCTGTAGCTTATTTGCAAGAGAATTACCCAGAATTATCGGATCGAATTATTGAGGAAGATTTTCTGATGTATGATTTATCATCTCATTTTCATGAGCCTTTTGCTGTGATAGGAAATTTTCCATATAATATTTCTTCCCAAATTTTTTTTAAGATCCTAGAAAATCGTAATCAGGTTCCTGAAGTAGTTGGAATGATTCAAAAAGAAGTTGCCGAACGCATGAGTGCCAATCCAGGGAATAAGATCTATGGGATTTTGAGTGTCTTGATGCAGGCGTTTTATAATATCGAATATTTGTTCACGGTAAGTGAAAAAGTATTTGATCCACCTCCAAGAGTAAAATCTGCAGTAATTAGAATGGTACGCAATTCCACTGCTAATTTAGATTGTGACGAAAAATTATTTTTTCGAGTCGTAAAGACGGGGTTTAATCAACGCCGTAAAACATTACGAAACTCCTTGAAACCAATCTTATGCGAAAATAAACTTGAAGATGAATTAATGTCGAAAAGACCTGAACAGTTAACTATTACTGAGTTTGTAAGTTTAACAAATAAAATTCAGGGGGTATTGAATGTGCAGTTAAACGAATAAAAGTTACACCTAAAAATTTTTGTTATGCAATTTGAATTGACTCGCAAATATATCGATGAAGTAAAAAGAGTTATCGAAGAAAAGAATGAGGCGGAGGCAATTGGATTAATGGAAGAATTGCATCCAGCTGATATTGCCGAAATCTATGATGAATTGAGTATTGATGAGGCAAAATTTCTTTATCTGCTTCTTGATGGAGATACCGCAGCCGATGTTTTGGCAGAGCTTGAAGAGGATGATAGAGATCGCTTTGTGAAAGCTCTTCCCGCAGAGGTAGTTGCTAGAAAATTTATCGATAATATGGATTCGGATGATGCTGCTGATGTTATTGGTGGTTTGTCTGATGAGAAACAAGAGGAAATACTTTCACACATAGAGGATATTGAGCAGGCTGGTGATATTGTAGATCTTTTGCATTATGATGAGGACACTGCTGGTGGTCTTATGGCCAAGGAGCTTGTAATTGTTAATGAAAACTGGACGGTTTTAACTTGTTTGAGAGAATTGAGTCGTCAGGCTGAAGATATTGATGAGATTTACTATGTGTATGTTGTTGATGATGATGGTATTCTAAAGGGAACTCTTTCATTAAAGAAAATGATTTTGAGCTCAACTTCAGCTAAAATTATAAACATTTATCAGCCAGATGTAATGTCGGTTCATACTGATGCTGAAGATGAGGAAGTTGCTTTGATTATGGAAAAATACGACCTTGTAGCGATTCCGGTTGTTGATAGTATTGGAAGACTTATGGGACGAATCACGATTGATGATGTTGTAGATGTAATTCGGGACGAAGCTGAAAAAGACTATCAAATGGCTTCTGGTCTTACTGAGGATGTAGAGGCTAGTGACTCTATCTGGCTTCAAACCCGGGCGCGATTACCATGGCTTTTAATTGGGCTTTTAGGTGGTATTTTTGCGGCAATGGTTATATCTGCTCATGAAAATGGGCTTGAACATACACCTGAATTGGCATTTTTTATCCCGTTGATAACTGCGATGGGTGGTAATGTTGGCGTGCAGTCATCAGCAATAATTGTGCAAGCCATTGCAAATAACTCATTGGGTTTTGAGAGTACATTTAGCAGAATATTAAGAGAACTGGCCGGAGCCTTAATAAATGGCTTAACATGCTCTCTAATCCTTTTTGTAGGAGCATATTTTCTCACCGATAATTCAGTGGAGTTAACATTGTCTATCTCGGTAGCATTGTTTTCAGTAATAATATTTGCTGCGCTTGGGGGAACATTAATACCATTAATGCTGAATAAAGCCAAGATTGATCCTGCTGTTGCAACAGGACCATTTATTACAACATTAAATGATATTGTTGGTTTATTCATTTACTTGACCATAGGAGCTTATTTTTTAATGACTCTATAGCTAAAATTGTTTCTTATTTCTTTTGGCTGCAAAGCGATCAATTGGGGATATAAAAATATTGACCAGAAAGGAATTTCTATGGTCGGATTTCTTTTAGGTTTTTCTTAACTTTGCATGGGGTTATTCGAGACCTTGTAAATTACTGGAAGTTAGATATTTGCAATGTCAATAAACCAGAATTGTTTTTTCGTAAGAGAATTTAATCTATACCATTTTATAAAATATCTCCAAAAAATAGAATTATGAAGAGAGCTCTAATAAGTGTTTTTGATAAAACTAATGTTGTTGAGTTTGCAAAAAATCTAACCGAACTGGGTTGGGAAATTATTTCCACCGGTGGAACATCTTCAAGATTTAAAGCAGAAGGAATTTCGGTTATGGATATTTCGGACTTGACCAAATTTCCGGAATGTTTCGATGGTCGTTTAAAAACCATACATCCGCATGTAGAGGGAGGAATTCTTGCCATTCGGGATAATGAAGTTCATCAAAAACAAATGGTTGAGTTGGGTATCGCTCCAATTGATATTGTAGTTTGTAACCTTTATCCATTTAAGCAAACTGTTTTAAACCCGAAATCAAGCCATGAAGATATCGTTGAGAATATTGACATAGGTGGTCCAACCATGTTGAGAGCTGCTGCAAAGAACTGTAATTTTGTTTCAGTGATTACCGATCCTGAGGATTATACCAAAGTAATTGCTGAGTTAAAAGAATCAGGAGATACAAGCCATGAAACAAAAGAATATTTGGCAGCGAAAGTTTTTGAACACACAGCACATTACGATGCATTGATTTCTGGATATTTTAATAAAAAACTGAAAGTAAAATCGCCAAAAACTTTAACACTTACATACGAAAAGAAACAGGATTTACGTTACGGTGAAAACCCGCATCAGAATGCAACTTTCTACACTCAAATTCAGGAGACAGAAGGTACATTAACTGCTGCGAATAAAATTCACGGTAAGGAATTATCGTATAACAATATTGGAGATGCTGATGGAGCATTGGAAACATTGAAAGAATTCGATGAGCCAACAATTGTAGCTGCAAAGCATGCGAATCCATGTGGAATTGGTAGTGCTGATAGCATTTCTGAAGCATTTCAGAAAGCTTATGATGCCGATCCGGTTTCAATTTTTGGAGGAATTGTAGCAGCTAACCGTGAAATTGACAAGGCAACTGCCGAAATCATGAGCGGAATCTTCCTGGAAGTAATTGTTGCTCCGTCATTTAGCAAGGAAGCTCTTGAAGTATTAACCAAGAAGAAAAATTTAAGACTTTTGGAATTGCCTGAGATCCTAAAATCAGATTATACTGCAATGAAAGGCAAAACTGTATTGGGTGGATTATTGGTTCAGGATCAGGATCAGAAACTGATTGGAGAAGAACTAAAAGTAGTGACCAAAAGACAACCATCTGAAAAAGAGATGGAGGATTTAATGTTTGCATGGAAGACAGTGAAACATGCAAAATCGAATGGTATTGCCTTGGCAAAAGACAAAACTTCAACTGGTGTTGGGCCAGGACAGGTAAGTCGAATCTGGGCTTTGGAAAATGCAATTCGTCAGGGAGCAGAAAGAATTCAGGGAAGCGTAATGGCTTCTGATGCATTCTTACCATTCTCGGATTGTGTTGAAGCAGCTCATAAATCAGGTGTTACCGCTATTATTCAGCCAGGAGGATCAATTAGGGACGAAGATTCAATAAAAGCTGCTGACGAATTCGGTATTGCTATGGTGTTTACCGGAATGAGACATTTTAAACACTAAAGAATTTGCTGGTTCGGATATGGAATTCCTACTGTATCCGAATTGCAACATTAAAAAGATAACAGAGATATAGCTACCATATGGGATTATTTTCATTTTTAACTCAGGAGATTGCTATTGATTTAGGTACTGCTAACACAATCATTATTTGTAATGATAAAATTGTTGTTGATGAACCTTCGATAGTAGCTCTTGATCGCCGCACCGAAAAAATGGTTGCGATTGGTGAGAAAGCTCGCCAAATGCAAGGTAAAACACACGAAGATTTAAAAACCATTCGTCCGCTGAGGGATGGTGTTATTGCCGACTTTAATGCGGCAGAGCAGATGATACGGGGGATGATTAAGATGATTAACAAAAAACCTCGTTTATTTCCTCCTTCATTAAGAATTGTTGTGTGTATTCCTTCGGGTAGTACCGAGGTAGAGATGCGTGCAGTACGCGACTCCTCGGAGCATGCAGGTGGTAGAGATGTCTACATGATTTACGAGCCAATGGCAGCTGCTATTGGTATCGGAATTGATGTGGAAGCTCCGGAAGGAAACATGGTAGTTGATATAGGTGGTGGTACTACCGAAATTGCAGTTATTTCATTAGGAGGAATTGTTACCAATAAATCCATTCGTATTGCGGGCGACGATTTAACTGTTGATATTCAGGAATACATGCGTCATCAGCACAATATTAAAATTGGGGAAAGAACAGCCGAAGAAATTAAGATTCACGTAGGATCAGCGTTGTCAGAGCTCGAAGATCCACCAGCTGACTTCCGCGTTCAAGGTCCAAATCAAATGACAGCGCTGCCAATTGAAGTGCCTGTTTCATATCAAGAGATTGCCCATTGTTTAGAGAAATCAATCTCTAAAATTGAAATTGCAATTTTAAGTGCTTTAGAGCAAACACCACCAGAATTGTATGCGGATATTGTAAATAGAGGGATCTATTTGGCAGGAGGAGGAGCATTGCTGCGTGGGCTTGACAAGAGATTAACCGATAAAATTAATATTCCATTTCATATTGCTGAAGATCCATTGAGAGCGGTAGCGCGTGGAACGGGAATAGCCCTTAAGAATGTTGATAAATTTTCGTTCCTGAGAAGATAATCGGGGACGAAAGCATGTGTTATAGTCAGGAATTGATTTTCGAATGAAGAATCTGTTGCACTCTATTGTACGATTTCACTTTACGATCTTATTTATTGTAATAGAATTTTTTTGTTTGTTATTATTGGTCAACTATAATAACTATCAGAAATCACAATTCCTGAATTCGAGTAATGCCATTAGCGGAGGCATCTACCAAAAGGTATCCTCTATCACTGACTATCTTTCTTTGGTCAAGATGAATGAAGAATTGAATCGCGAAAATGCCAGGTTAAGAAATCTTTTGAAATCATCTTACTCCTTATCGGCTGATTCTTCTTTTTCCTTTACCGATACAATTTACAAGCAGAAATACATCTATCGTACTGCTAAAATTATTAACAACTCTGTTAATAAACAGTTGAATTATATCACGATTGACAAAGGAAAAATTCATGGAATTGAGAGTGAAATGGCAGTTGTGACAGATCATGGTGTAGTTGGAGTAGTGAAAAGTGTTTCCAATAACTTTTCTTCGGTGATATCACTTTTAAATAATCGCCTTAGAGTTTCTGCAAAGTTAAAGAGAAACAACTATTACGGCTCATTAATTTGGGATGGAATTGATTACCGAAGAGCGCAGCTAAAAGACATTCCTTTTCATGTAAATATTGCCAAAGGAGATAGCATTGTTACCAGTGGTTTTTCTGCTATATTTCCAGAAGGTATTCCGTTAGGTGTAGTTGATGAAGTTCTGTCAGCATCGGGAAGTAATTTTCAGGATGTAAAAGTATTGCTTTCCAACGATTTTAAAAGCATTTCATATGTGAAAGTGGTTAGTGATTTGATGAAAGAAGAGCGATTAAATATTGAGGAGGAGGCATTAGAATGAATATCATCTTAAAAAATATCATCCGCTTTGTAGTTTTGATTCTAATACAGGTAACGATCTTGAATAACATTCAGGTAAGTGGATTTGTGAATCCGTATATGTACATTCTGTTCATCTTATTATTGCCATTTGAAATCCCCAATTGGCTACTATTACTACTTTCCTTTTTCCTTGGCTTTTGCATTGATGTTTTTTGCGGAACATTTGGAATGCATGCATCGGCTTGCGTTTTTATGGGATATATCCGTCCTTATATTCTGAATTACTTGTCGCTTCGCGATGGGTACGAGGTAGGAACATTCCCTGGGGTTGCTCATTTCGGATTTGGCTGGTTCTTTAAATATGCGCTAAGCTTAATTTTTGCTCATCATAGTTTCTTGTTTATTATCGAGTCATTTTCTTTCGCTAACTTTAGTGAAACTATGATGCGGATCATTTTCAGTACATTTTTCTCCTTAACTTTAATACTTACTTCTCAGTTTTTAATGTTCAAAAAATAGATCAACAATAGATAAATGAATAATTTCTCAAATCGGATATATGTAATAGGAGGAATCTTTGTACTTGTTGTGCTGATTTTTATGATCAAACTATTTAATCTGCAAATTCTAGATGATTCTTATAAATTATCGGCAGAGAATAATTCTCAGCGACAAGTAACTCAGTATCCGGCGCGTGGATTAATTTACGATCGTAACGGGAAACTTTTGGTATATAATCAAGCGGTATACGATGTAATGATTATTCCAAGGCAAGTACATGTTTTCGATACGCTAGATTTTTGCCATCTACTTGGAATTGAAAAGAAAGATGCTATTAAAAAACTGGGAAAAGCAAAGAAGTATTCTTATCGCAAAGCATCTGTTTTTTTGAAGCAGTTGTCATCGGAACGATACGCTGTTTTGCAGGAGAAACTTTATAAGTTTCCGGGATTTTTTGTTCAACCAAGAACACTGAGAAAATACCCTAGAAAGAGTGCTGCGCATACTTTGGGTTATTTAAACGAAGTAGATAACAAAGAAATTAAAGCTGATCCATATTATAGTCAGGGCGACTATATTGGTAAAAGTGGAATTGAACTGACTTATGAAAAAGCATTAAGAGGAGAGAAGGGGAAAAAAATATATTGGGCTGATGTTTACAACAGAATAAAAGGATCTTATAGAGAAGGTAAGTTTGATAAACAGCCGGTTTCAGGAAAAGATTTGGTAGCTACTCTGGATATTGATTTGCAGGAGTATGGCGAACTTTTGATGCAGAATAAAAAAGGAGGTATTGTGGCTCTGGAACCATCAACAGGTGAGATTTTAGCAAAGATATCCAGCCCAGATTACAATCCGGACATGCTGGTTGGCAGGGAAATGGGAAGAAACTACTCAACTTTGATCCGAAATGATAGTTTAAAACCTCTTTTCGATAGAGCTTTAATGGCTCAATATGCACCAGGATCAATTTTTAAAATGATAAATGCCTTAATTGGCTTGCAAGAAAAAGTGATTAGTCCCTTTACACGCTTTGAGTGTCATGGAGAATATCGCGTGGGGTCTTTTAAAATGGGTTGTCACCATCATGTATCGCCTCTGGATTTACGGCATTCTATCATGCATTCCTGCAATACCTATTATGCTTATACATTTCGCTATATCGTTGAATCTCCAAAGTTTGGCTCTGTAAATAATGGTTACGATGTTTGGCGAAATCATGTAATGTCATTTGGTTTAGGGCAGACTTTGGGAACAGATTTACCCCATGAAAGAAAAGGGAGTATTCCGAACCTTGATTACTATTTAAAAAAATACAGACGAAAAAATTTACGTGCCTTGAATATAATTTCAGTGTCAATTGGCCAGGGGGAATTGTTAATTACTCCGATGCAAATGGCAAATATGTGTGCTGCTATTGCTAACAGAGGGTATTTTTATACCCCGCATATCATAAAGTCGGTTGGTGAAGAAAAAGAGATTGCTAAAAAGTATACTGTAAGACATGAAACAAGTATTGATTCGTCCTATTTTCCACCTGTAATTGATGGCATGGAAATGGTAATTATAGGTGGCGAAGGAAGTACGGGTGGATTGGCAGCAATTCCCGGAGTTAGGGTTTGTGGTAAAACAGGAACGGTGCAAAATCCTCATGGTGATGATCATTCTGTATTTATAGCATTTGCTCCTCGCGAAAACCCAAAAATCGCAATTTTGGTCTATGTAGAGAACGGAGTTTGGGGATCGAGATATGGAGCACCAATTGGAGGCTTAATGATAGAGAAGTACATTCGCGGAGATATATCGGTTAGCAAAAAATGGATCGAGAAGCGCATGTTGGAGGCTGATCTGATCCACCAGCTTGATGAGGAGAAGAAAATTTCAGAATCTAGTAATCATTAGAAAGAAATATGACCAGAAGAGTAAGTTTGCTAAAAAATGTAGATTGGTGGACAATTTTATTATACACAGTTCTTGTTTTTTTGGGGTGGATAAACATTTACGCAGCGGTTTATAACGAAGAGTATCAAAGTATTTTTGATGTTACCCAAAGATATGGAAAGCAGCTTATGTGGATTGCTGCCGCAGTGGTACTGGCAATAGTTATTCTGATAATTGAGAGTAAGTTTTACTCGGCATTTGCTTATCCTACCTATATCTTTATGATTTTTCTTCTGGTAGCAGTGCTTGTGTTTGGGCGCGATATTAAGGGAGCGAAATCATGGTTCGAATTGGGACCAATTCGTTTTCAACCTGCCGAATTTGCAAAATTCGCCACTTGCCTTGCCATTTCGAGATACCTTACTCAGTATAATTTTAAAATACACAATTTAAAATCCCTCCTCATTTCTTTCATTATTTTATTCACACCAATGATATTGATTGTGCTACAAGGTGATGCCGGATCGGCTTTGGTATATTCTGTTTTTATTCTGGTACTTTATAGAGAGGGGCTTTCTGAGATTGTTTTGTTTTTGGCTTTTTTGGCTGCTCTCTTATTTATATTTACACTTATTTGGCAAAAGTTTACCGTGCTTCTTATTATTGTCTGTGCAAGCCTTTTAATGTCGAAGGCAAATGGACTTAAGTGGCTGGCATTTGCGAAGGCACTTGGTATGATTGGAATTGGCTTTGTTTTGGTTTGGTTAGTTGGTAAGGGCATAAAAATTGAATTGTCTAATTATCTGATTTTATTAATTTCTTTAGCTCTTAGTGCAATTCCATTTTTTGTACATACATATAAAAACAAATTAATGCATGTTGCATGGATTATATTCATTGCTATAGCAAGTATCTGTTATACATTTTCGGTAGGATATATTATCGAGAACATATTAGAGGTTCATCAACGAACAAGAATTAACGAGTTTTTAGGCATTGAATCTGATCCATTTGGTGCAGGATATAATGTGGCTCAATCTAAAATAGCAATAGGTTCTGGCGGATTTTCCGGCAAAGGCTTTTTAAATGGAACGCAAACTAAATTTAAGTTTGTACCCGAGCAAAGCACCGATTTTATTTTTTGTACAGTAGGCGAAGAATGGGGCTTCTTGGGTTCAAGTGTTGTATTGCTTCTTTTGCTTACGCTGATTTTGAGATTGCTCTTTTTGGCAGAGCGTCAACGTTCTTCATTTAGTCGTGTTTATGGATATGGAGTGGCCTGTATCCTATTTTTTCATCTTGCCATTAATGTTGGCATGACAGTTGGTCTGGCACCTGTAATCGGGATCCCCTTGCCATTTTTTAGTTATGGAGGCTCATCTTTATGGTCATTTACAATTTTACTTTTTATTTTCCTTCGTTTGGATGCCAATCGTTTGGAGTTGCTACGTTAATATTGTGCGCGCTCTTTACGTAGTCCAACACCTCATTCATAAATATCTTAAATTCATCCTCAAATTCCAGGTAATGATTTTTTAGGGTTTCAATAGCAAAGTTCGAATTATCAGGTAAACTGGTTCTTTTAGCCATTATGTCCAGTGCATTTTGCAAACCAGCAAAGCTTGCATAGCTCTCAAGCCTTCTGCTTTGAATCAAAAAAGGGAGGAACATTTTTACACGATGAGGCAGCAACAAATAGTTTTTAACCAAAACTTCATGCGATTGATTAACGAAGTTTCTGATTGGATTGATATGGTAACTATTCCAGTTCTCAGCTAAGAAATGATCGTATATAACATCAACAACAACACCTGAATATCTTCCAAAACCTTCTTTTAATCTTTGAGAACTTTTGCTTATAAGCGGATGTTTATCCGTAAAGTAATCTATATTTCTGTGTAAGATGATCCCTTTCTGAATTTCCGGGTGATAGTTCAGATACTTCTTGCCTTTGATAGAATCACCTATAAAGTTTCCCACCTTCACCTTGTCAGAATTGCCTGATAAATATAAATGCGCTAAAAAATTCATTTCTCAAAAATACAAAAAGCTATTTACACCAGTTTTATAAAGAAACGAGCCAGATATACATGGCGATGATTATTTTGATCTTGCGGCTTCCATCTGGCAAATTAAAAATATAAGTAGATGAACCTGAGAAGTAAATATCAATTATTTTGATTCATAATTGGTGTTCCTGCTAAATTTACTTTTCATCTGGATGACAATTAACTCATTAGGATCAAGAACAATGCTACCAAACATGAGAACGCTGCCTTTTAGCAAGAATACCCCGACACTACGAATTATTACCTTGTCTTTATGCTTACGCTGACTTTATACATTGGAAATTTGCCGCCGCACATCAGTTCATATTCACGCATTGTACTGATACTGGTTTGGAATATTGTCTTGGCATAAAATTATGGCGATTTGTTTTATAAAACTACTGTAAGCGTAACTGTCAAGATTCAGAACACTGTGAATACCTTTATGAATGGCATTGTAGGATCGGAGCCTTTCAAAAAACGCCTAAACTATATAAGAGCCTTGCAGCTACACTCAAATTGGGCGTCGTTGCTGACAAAAGAATGAGAATGATTTCATGGTAGTTTTTGGAATAACTAAATAAGTTACGTTTAACTGAATTTAATGTCAAGTTTTTTTTCTGTGTTAAGCAACATTCTAGAAATAAGGAATTAAAAGCTTGTCAGATTAGCTAAATTCCTTTAAAGTAATAATTTTAAAGGTTCAGACAACTAAAATTATTTTTAAACTAAAGAAAGAGAAGTTATGGCTAAGAAAAATGTTATTATTGTTGGTGCGGCCGGTCGTGATTTTCACAACTTCAACACTTACTTCAGAGACAATTCAGAGTATAACGTAGTAGCGTTTACAGCTGCTCAAATTCCAGACATCGATGGAAGAAAATATCCAGCTGAACTTGCAGGATCTTTGTATCCAGAAGGAATTCCTATTTATACAGAAGATGATCTGCCCAACTTAATTAAGGAGTTTTGTATTGATGATTGCGTTTTCTCTTATTCTGATGTGTCGTATAAGAAAGTGATGAATGTTAGTGCCATTGTTAATGCTGCAGGAGCTAACTTTAAGTTATTAGGTCCGGGTGATACAATGATAAAAAGCCATAAGCCGTTAATTGCTGTAGTAGCCACCCGAACAGGTTGCGGCAAATCACAAACATCTCGCAAGGTAATTGAAGAATTGATGGCTAAAGGACTAAAAGTAATCGCAATTCGTCATCCAATGCCTTATGGCGATTTGGTTGCTCAAAAAGTTCAGCGTTTTGCCACAGTTGAAGATTTAAAGAAACACAAATGTACTGTTGAGGAAATGGAAGAGTATGAACCACATGTAACAAGGGGTAACGTAATATATGCAGGAGTTGATTATGAAGCAATTGTGCGTGCTGCAGAAGAGGATCCCGATGGATGTGATGTGATTCTTTGGGATGGTGGGAATAACGATTTCGCATTTTATAAGCCTGATTTAACCATTACCGTAGCCGATCCTCATCGTGCGGGAGCAGAATTGAGTTATTATCCTGGCGAGGTAAATTTAAGAATGGCAGATGTTGTAGTAATTAATAAAATGGATTCAGCGGCTCCCGAGGGTATTCAAGAGGTTAGAGAAAGCATTTCATATGCTAATCCTAAAGCTCAAGTTGTTGATGGCGCATCGCCAATTAGCGTTGATGATCCTGAAATGATACGTGGCAAACGTGTTTTAATTGTGGAGGATGGACCTACATTAACGCATGGAGAGATGAAGATTGGTGCAGGGACAATTGCTGCTCGTAAATTTGGAGCTGCTGAAGAAATAGATGCACGCCCATATTTGGTTGGTAAGTTGAAAGGAACTTATGAAATCTATCCAGAGATTGGAAACATTCTACCAGCAATGGGGTATTCCGATCAACAATTAGCAGACCTTGAAGCCACAATTAATGCTAGTGATTGCGATGCTGTTGTGATAGGTACACCAATAGATTTGAATAGAATTATTAATATCAAAAAACCAAATACTCGTGTTTACTATGATTTAGAAGAGATAGGATATCCTAAAATGTCACATATCATCAAGCAGTTTATAAAAGATCATAGTTTAATAAATGAAACCGTTGAGTAATTAAAAAATAAATAAAAGTTGAACCAGGGGAATCAGAAAGTATCTGTTCCCCTTGTTCTTTGTCTAGTTACGTTTGTTATGAAATAGTTTAGTGAATGAAAACCTTTTTACATTATTCGAGTATAAAGTCTTTTAATTGCCGTTGTGCAAATTGGCAATAACCGACTATTACTAATAAATTACACTTTGAGAATTTATTTATGAACGACTCGATGCTGCTAGGACTTGTTCAGAATGCTTCATTACTATTTAGTTTTAGCATTCTTTACGAATACATGTGGGTAAATAAAGCAGAAATAAAATCATTATTACGGAAAGTAGTAATTGGCTGCATTATAGGTATTATTGGTATCATTTTAATGATGACCTCTTGGAAGACAACAACTGGAATTGTATTTGATACCCGATCAGTAGTTTTATCCATATCGGGTTTATTTTTTGGCGCATTGCCTACTATTGTTGCAATGATTATTACTACAGCATACCAGTTGTTTATGGGCGGCGATGGAGTATTAATGGGAGTTGCTATGATTATCTTTTCCGGTAGCATTGGAATGATTTGGAAATATAAGTTTCTAAAAACCGATAATCAACTAAACTGGATTGAATTACTTTTAATGGGCTTTGTGGTTCATATTATTGTGTTATTTTGCACGTATCTTTTTTCTGCAGAAGAGCTTAATTCGACTTTATCCTATCAAATATTGCCAGTTCTTACATTATTTCCAATCGTAAACATGCTGTTGGGTTTGTTTATGAATCGTCAATTACAAAATGTAAATAATAGAAAAAACTTGTCAACTGCCAAAAAAAAGTATTCAAGGTTGTACGAAAGCATGTCGGATGCTTATATGGTAATGGATATCGACTTAAATATTTTGGAATGCAACAAAGCTTTACAACAGCTATTGGGCTTTTCAGAGGAAGAACTACTTAAAGTCAATTGTAAGGATATAACACCTAAAAAATGGTTAAAAGTTGATGAAGAAGTTATAAGTAATGAAGTTTTAAAGAATGGGAATTCTAAAGTATACGAAAAAGAATGTCTGAAAAAAGATGGAGGGGGCATACCAATTGAAATAAGAGTTCATCTTTTAAAAGATGAATACGAAAAACCTAAAGGTTATTGGGCGATTATTAGGGATATTAGTCTTCGAAAAAATGCTATACAGCAGATATATAATGAGAGAGCTAGATTAGAAACCATTCTGGAAACAGTTCCCGAAATGATTTGGTTGAAAGACTGCAAGGGTAAGTATCTTAATTGTAATAAAAATTTTGCAGATTTTATTGGAGTAAAAGAGGAAAGCCTTATAGGTCATTCGGATCATGACATTTATAAAGGGAAAGAGATTGCAGATTTTTACTATAAAAAGGATTTGGAGGTGATTGAATCAGGCAGCACTATTCGATTTGTTAATATCGCAAATTCTGCCAGATCGGATAAGGAAATTCTCACCGAAACCATTAAAACGCCCATGTACGACTCAAAAGGTGAAATCGTGGGTGTACTGGGTGTATCAAGGGATATAACGGAAATAAAGAAAGCGGAAGAGGAACTTAGACAAGCAAAAGAAAAAGCAGAAGAATCAGATAAATTGAAGTCTATTTTTTTAGCAAATATGAGTCATGAAATTCGTACTCCAATGAATGCTATTATGGGATTCACCGAGCTTATAATAGATTCGGATATTGAGCAGGTAGAAAGAATGCAATATGTAAATATCATTCAACAATCAGGAAGTAGATTGCTGCAGATTATAGATGATATTGTGGATCTTTCGAAATTAGAGATGAATCAAATTGCAATTAAGAAGTCAGATTTTAATTTAGTTGATCTAATTAAAGAAAGTATTGATATCAATAAAAATAATGAACTCATTAAAACCAAACCCAATTTAAAATTAGCCTTTAAGGTAAACCCTATGCTTGCCGATTTAAAATTGTATTCGGATGGCAATAGAATTCAGCAAATCTTGGATAATCTGATTGATAACTCGATTAAATTTTCAGAATCTGGTACGGTTGAAGTAGGATGCAACTTAATTAAAGAAGATGAACGTCATTTCGTTGAGGTGTATGTAAAAGATGAAGGGATTGGAATTCCGGAAGACCGACATGAGATTATTTTTGAGAGGTTTAGGCAGGGAGATGAAGAGCATTTTATTGATGGAACAGGTCTTGGATTAAGTATCTGCAAAGGTTTGGTTGATTTGTTGGGCGGGAAAATCAGGTTTGAGTCGGAGTTTGAGATAGGCAGTACATTCTATTTCACAATTCCTGTTGACAAAGCTCAAATCAGCCAAGTAATAGCCTATTCAGAATCATTGGATTACTACTCTAAATCAAAGAAAATTTTGGTGGCCGAGAATGATTATAATTCTTTTCTGTATGTAAAAAAACTATTAGTCCAGGAAGGATTGGAGGTGATTTATGCTGAAAATTGCAGTGATATGCTAGAGAAGGTGAAAAGTCTAAGCCCGGATTTATTGATTATGGATTTAAATATTCCCGGGAAGAATACTATGACTTGTTTGAATGAAATTACCAAATCAGAAAAGTCAATTAAGATTATTGCTCAAACTGCTATGGTATTAAATGGAGAAGAAGAGCGATGCTTTAAAGCAGGTTGTCATGGGTATATTACCAAACCGTTTAGCAAGGAGAAATTGTGTAGCGAAGTACGTAAGGTGCTGACATAGTTCTATTTTTTTGTAGCGATAGCATCGGCAATGGTAATGCTAATTATTCCCAATATTGTTAAGCATCCACCTAAAAGTTGATTTATGCTCGGCAGCATACCCATTAAAAGAAAAGTGCCGGCAATAATAAAAATACTTCTTGAAGTTCCAATTAATGTAGTGATGGAAGCATCAACAAACTTTAATGATGCATAAGTGAGCAGTACTCCTAAAAAGGGGCCTAAAAGTGAACCAATTGTGATGTATAAAACGGATGCTACTGTATAATTTGGCAACTCCAGCTTTATTAGTAAGTAGGAAGTAAATCCAATAAATAGGAATAAATTTCGACATACGCTTATCATTGTGGTGGGGATATTTTTAATTTCTGATCTTGCCAAAACAAGACTTATTCCATAAAACAATGCAAATAGCAATGCACTAATGCTTGCTGGTGTTAAGAGAATCTGAATGTTAAATCCTGCATTATTGATGTTCATGATAAACACACCTGCCAAGCTTATTGCAATTCCCATAATTGAAAGCAATCCATATCTGATATGGTAAAACAGGAATCCGATAAGAACTACAAAAATAGGACTTGTGTTAGCCAAGAATGATACAATGGCAGGATTTTCGGTAAGTTTTATGGATAGAAAAAATGATGTAATCGATATGAATTCAGATACCCCTATAAGGAATAAGATTTGTTTTGATTTTGAAGGCAAGCTTTTTAGTCTGATACGTTTTGTAAACAATCGATTGTAAATGATATTATAGACTACAGCAAGACCAAACCAAAGTACACCAAAGGATGGTAAGTTTATGTCATTTAATGCCAATTTGCTAAACAAAAAAACATTTGAAAAGCTAATGGTTGCCGCTAGTGCTAAGGCAATCCCTTTGTATTTGGTTTTATTTCTCATTTATATGGAAGAATTGGAACAAAAGTACCCAAAATATGGTGATTTCAACCTGCATATAGCGCAAGAACAATTATAATTGATATATTCGCTTGCATGGAATTGAATTTGATATTGGCAGCCTTAGCAACTTATGTTTTGAATATCCCTTTTGGGTTTGTGCGTCAAGCATTTAAGAAGTACTCCTTGATGTGGTTTATCTCCATTCATGCGCCAATACCTTTTGTAGTTTTGTTTAGACATCTTTTTGGGCTTGGTTTTGAACTTTATACCTATCCGATAATGCTTACTGCTTTTTTTCTTGGACAACTTACAGGCAAAAAAATCAGAATTTATTTCGATAGTAAAAAGCTACAGCAAGAAGCAGAAATTACATACACAGATGATTAACGCATGCTAAGTTTGGAAATGGGTTCTGCTATTTGCTGGTAAATACCTGAATTAACAATACGAGTTTGAGTTAGTGCGTACCCCTTGCAGGTGCGAAGGAGTGTTTGCTATTCGAGAAACAGAATAAAAACTGTTTCCCTTGGAGCATAAAAAAGACCAGTATAAGAACTGGCCTTTAGAATATTATCAAATTGCAATTTATAATCTTTCTTTGATTTTTGCTGATTCTTCTTCGAATCCAGGTTTTTCAAGTAATGCAAACATGTTGCTTTTGTATGCTTCAACACCCGGCTGGTCGAATGGATTTACATCTAAGATATATCCACTTATACCACAGGCAACTTCAAAGAAATAAAGCAATTCTCCCAAGTAAAACTCGTTTAGCTGAGGTATTTCAATTTTAAGGTTGGGAACACCTCCATCAACGTGAGCCAATTGAGTTCCCAATTCAGCCATTTTATTCACTTCATCAACACGTTTACCAGCAAGATAATTCAACTTATCCAGATTGTCTTTGTCTTCTGGAATAAGAACTGTGTGATTCGGCTTGTCAATAGAAATTACTGTTTCGAAAATATTTCTTTGTCCTTCCTGTATGTACTGACCCATTGAATGAAGATCACTTGTAAAATCTACGCTTGCGGGGAAAATGCCTTTATTCTCTTTTCCTTCACTTTCACCGTAAAGTTGTTTCCACCATTCAGCAACATTGTGAAGTTTAGGATTGTAGTTTGCTAAAATTTCAATGCCTTTTCCTTTTTGGTATAAAGCATTTCTTGTTGCAGCATAAAGCAATGCAGGGTTTTCTTCAAAAGCGGCAGCAACAGTATAATCTTGCATCGATTTAGCACCATCAACCAAGGCCTTGATATCATGACCGGCAACAGCAATTGGTAGCAAGCCAACCGGAGTTAGAACCGAGTAGCGTCCACCAACATTATCAGGAATAACGAAAGTTTTATAACCTTCCTGCTCAGCAAGAGTTCTAAGAGCACCTTTCGATTCGTCGGTGATGGCAACAATTCTGTCACGAGCCTCTTCTTTTCCTACTTGTTCCTCTAACATTTCTTTCAACAATCTGAAAGCAATAGCTGGTTCTGTAGTGGTGCCTGATTTTGAAATTACACAAATCCCAAATTCAATACTTTTCAGTATGTCTGTTAATTCGAATAAGTAGTCTTCGCTGATGTTTTGCCCCGCATAAAGAACCAAGGGATTTTCGTCTCCGGCATTTAGCTGATCGAAACTGTGCGCTAGTGCATCGTTAACAGCTTTAGCACCAAGGTACGAACCTCCAATACCTATAACTACAAGCACTTCAACTTTGTCTTTTAATGATTTTGCAGTGGTTTCGATATCATTTAGTTCAGCTTCGGTAATTCTTGAAGGCAAATCAACCCAGCCAATAAAATCATTCCCTTTTCCGGTTCCTTCATGAAGGGAAATAAGGTGTTTTTTACTGCTTTCTTCAAACCTTAAAATCTCTTCCTTACTAACAAAATCAAGAGATTTGTCGATACTCAATTTAATGTGTTCCATTGTGTAGAAATTAAGCCTTACATTTTGCCATTATCCGAACCGAACCCCTCCAATTAGTTTGATAGTAACAGAATGTAAAAGTTGTATTTTAAATAGTTAATTTTTACAATAATCAGCTGTAAAAATACAGCTAATATTTAAGTCTAACGTAAATCCTCTGTTAATAATTTCACCTCAATTGTAGGAGAAATTCGTTCGTATAGGATGTTGTAAACCGCCATTGTAATAGGCATATTTACATTGTAATCATCGTTTATTTCTTTAATACATTTAACGGCGTAATAACCTTCGGCAATCATATGCATTTCCAATTGAGCTGATTTAACTGTATAACCTTTCCCAATCATCGTTCCAAATGTACGGTTTCGACTAAATTGCGAATAACAAGTAACCAATAAATCTCCTAAATATGCCGAGCTTTTAATATCTCTTGTGATTGGCCGCACTGTATCTACAAAGCGTTTAATTTCTTGAATTGCGTTTGAAATTAACACTGCTTGAAAGTTATCTCCGTATCTAAGGCCATGGCAAATTCCGGCAGCTATGGCAATAACATTTTTAAGCACGGCTGCATATTCAGTACCATAGATATCATCCGATATGGTTGTTTTGATGTATGGGCATTCCATATTTAATGCCAAGGAGCGAGCTTTTCTTGTATCCTGACAGGCTATCGTAAGGTATGATAATCTTTCCATTGCAACCTCCTCGGCATGGCAAGGACCTGAAATTACACCAATACTATCTAAGGGTACATTGTAGTGTTCATTAAAGAATTCACCAATAATCATGTTTTCATCAGGAACAATACCCTTAATTGCAGAAACAATATATTTATCCTCTAAGTTGACTGTTAATCTTTTTAATGCATTTTTTAGAAAGGCCGATGGAACTGCAAATATGATTACATCCGAATTCTTAACTACTTCATCCAAATTGTTATAGAATTCAATCTGATCTATGTCAAATTCAACTCCTGTAAGGTATCTCGGATTATGGCTAAGTTGTTTAAACTGTTTTATGGTTTCTGCATTTCGCATGTACCAGTTCAGTTTAAGCTCATTTTCGCGAAGTATTTTTGCGATTGCTGTTGCCCAACTACCACCACCAATAATTGCAATTCTTGACGATTCGTTCATATAATATTGCTAAGTCTGTTTTAAATAGAGAGTTGTTTCAGTAAAACAGATCCCTAATTTAATAAATATCGGAGGAAGGGAAAAATTCCCGACCTCCGATTCTGTAATATTTTTTAATAAAATAGGTTTAAGACAGCCACTCTTTTACCTCATCTTGACTAGGGTTTTTAAGACCCATTTTAAGCTTTTTATTTAAACCACAAATGTCTTGATGCAATTTTGTAGGCTTTTCTTCTGTTAATGCTTCAACGGTTTGAAATCCTGCCTTTCTGATAATAGGCATCCATTCCGGAGCAATTCCCAATTCGGCAAACTTTTCGTCGTTGTCAAAAGCAGCTTTCTTTTCTGGTCGCATTTGAGGGAAGAAAAGTACATCCTGAATCGATTGTGAATTCGTCATCAGCATGGTTAATCGGTCGATACCAATCCCCATACCTGATGTTGGAGGCATGCCATATTCCAAGGCACGTACAAAATCCATATCTATAAACATTGCTTCATCATCACCTTTTTCGCTCAGTTTCATCTGCTCCTGGAATCTTTCCAACTGATCGATTGGGTCATTCAACTCAGAGTAAGCATTACAAACTTCCTTACCATTTACCATTAACTCAAAACGTTCAGTTAAATCAGGGTTTTCTCTGTGTTTCTTACAAAGAGGTGACATTTCAACAGGATAATCGGTAATGAAAGTAGGTTGAATGTAATTGCCTTCACACTTCTCACCAAAAATTTCATCAATCAATTTACCTTTTCCAAAAGTTTCATCAACTTCAATGTTTAACTGCTTACAAACATCGCGAAGCTGGTTTTCATCCATCCCGTTGATATCAATTCCAGTATGTTCTTTGATCGAGTCAATCATCGATATACGTTTGAAAGGACGTTTAAAGTCGATCTCTTTGTCTCCAACCTGAACTTTTGTTGTTCCGTGCAGATCCAAAGCAACTTTCTCAATCATTTCTTCGGTGAAATCCATCATCCAATTGTAGTCTTTGTAAGCTACATAAATCTCCATTACAGTAAACTCAGGATTGTGAGTTCTGTCCATACCTTCGTTGCGGAAGTCTTTTGCAAATTCATAAACCCCTTCGAATCCACCAACGATTAATCTTTTTAAATACAACTCGTTGGCAATACGCATGTATAAAGGAATATCCAAAGCATTGTGATGTGTAATAAACGGACGTGCCGAAGCACCACCAGGAATGGCTTGCAAGATCGGAGTTTCCACCTCAAGGTATCCTTTGCTGTTGAACAATTCTCGCATTGAGTTGATAATCTTGGTTCTTTTCAGGAATACATCCTTAACATCCGGGTTTACCACCAAGTCGACGTAACGTTGACGGTAACGCATTTCAGGATCACTAAAAGCATCGTATACTTTTCCGTCTTTTTCCTTAACAATTGGAAGAGGACGAACAGATTTTGAAAGAACAGTCATTTCGGTTGTGTGAACTGAAGTCTCACCAACCTTGGTTTTAAATACGTATCCCTTAACTCCAATGAAGTCACCAATATCCAAAAGCTTTTTAAATACTGTGTTGTAAAGAGTTTTATCCTCTTCAGGACAAATAGAATCTCTGGCAATATACACTTGTATTCTGCCTTTCGAATCCTGAAGTTCAATAAAAGAAGCCTTTCCCATAATTCTTCTGCTCATAATTCTACCTGCAATGCAAACCTCTTGTAGCTTGTTCTTTTCAGGATCGAAATCTTTCAGAATATCTGTAGAATAATTATTTACATGATATTGTGCTGCCGGAAAAGGATTGATGCCCAATTCCTGCATTTCTTTTAGGGAATTTCTTCTAACGATCTCTTGTTCACTAAGTTCTAACGCATTCATCTTAATCTCAATAAAGTTTATTCGGGTGCAAAGATATAATAACCTGAGTTCGATTAAAAATATACGCTACAGAAAGTCAGGTTTATTCAATATTCATCATTGAAAAACACATATGGAACCGAATAGGAATTGTTGAATGGGTGTTATACCGTTTTTTTATGAAATAAGCCTCCTTCTTTGGTTCGTTATAGTTTATTCTTCCTTAAAAGAGATCTCTATAGCTAAGGCTGTGTCTGTACTTTTTACCTTGGCTAAACTCAAAATTCACAGAACAATTTAAGGCTCATCTCGTGATAAAACTCTTATTATTTTATATTATTGCAGGATAAATGATGGTATTTAGATTGAATACAAATAACTATCGCGTGTGAAATCATATTAAAAACAGCTTGATTTTAAACACATATTCGATCCTTTCGAATACCTTTGCATGAATTGAAATGTTATGGTGTATTTTTTTAGGTGTTGTGGATTTTGTGTTGATAATCGGCTGTTGTTCTGGTTGTTGATTGAAATAAGAAGGAGTTGAGATGAAGATAAAAAGAAAGCCTGATTGGCTTAAAATACAGCTGCCAAAAGGTGATGATTATGCCTATGTAAATGGTATTGTTAAAGAGCATGGATTACATACAATTTGTTCGAGCGGTAAATGTCCGAATGTTGGAGAATGCTGGGGGAATGGAACAGCAACTTTTATGATTCTGGGAAATATTTGTACCCGGGCATGTAAATTTTGTAACGTACCCACAGGAAAGCCTCTTGCTGTTGATACAAAAGAGCCAAAGCGTTTGGCGCGTTCGATAAAACTAATGAATCTAAAGCATGCGGTGCTTACTTCGGTAGATCGCGATGATCTGGAAGATGGAGGATCGCGCATTTGGGCAGAATGTATCAGAGAAATAAAAGCAAGTACTCCAGCTACTACTTTGGAGGTTTTGATTCCCGATTTTAATGGGAAGCAAGAAGATGTAGATCGTGTAATCAATGAGAATCCTGAAGTGATATCTCATAATTTGGAAACGGTTCGCAGGTTAACTCCCGAGGTGAGAAGTCGCGCAAAATATGATGTGAGTCTAAAGGTGTTGAAGCAAATTGCTGATTCAGGAATTGTTGCCAAATCGGGAATTATGCTGGGACTAGGTGAAACTGAAGAGGAGATCTATCAGACCATGGATGATTTGTTGGCGGTAGGCGTAAGGGTAATGACCATTGGGCAGTACTTGCAACCCACCCGAAAACATCTTGAATTGAAAGAGTACATTACACCGGAAACATTTAAAAAATATGAACAAGTAGGCCTACAGAAAGGTTTTGCATTTGTAGAAAGTACTCCGCTTGTTCGTTCGTCATATCATGCAGAGCGACATGTAAATGCGCTTAATTTAAAGCAGGCTTTAAAAAATGATTAATACTATTTTCAGAGATCTGGGCTCAATTGACTATCCCAAAGCCTGGGACTATCAAGAAAACTTATTTCAGGAAGTATTGCAATCGAAACAGGCAAATGCCCACCTTCCTGTCGAGGAAAAAAATCTTACCAACAACTATCTGCTTTTTTGTGAGCATCCGCATGTTTATACATTGGGGAAGAGCGGCAAAGAGCAGAATATGTTGCTTAATATGTTGCAGTTGCAAGCAAAAGAAGCAAGTTTTCATAAAATAAATCGTGGTGGCGATATCACTTACCATGGCCCGGGACAAATTGTAGGCTATCCAATTTTAAACCTGGAAACCTATGATATGGGAATCAAAAAATACATCGAGACACTTGAGCAAGCAATTATGAATTGTATTGCCGATTATGGATTGGAAGGAAGTAGGCTTGATGGTGCAACAGGAGTGTGGCTAGATGTAGATACACCAAGGGTTAGAAAGATTTGTGCGATAGGTGTGCGTGTAAGCCGATGGGTAAGTATGCATGGTTTTGCATTTAATGTAAATACCGATTTAAAGTATTTTGATTACATAAATCCTTGTGGTTTTGTTGATAAAGGTGTTAGCTCATTAAAAAAAGAATTGGGTAAAGAGCTTGATATAGAAGAGGTAAAACATAACCTAAGGAATCATATCGCAAACTTTTTGATATGAAGCTGGAAATTGACTAATTTGGCTAGCTAAAATCTTGGGTATGGAAAAAAGATGGGTAATAAATGAGCCGGGCGATGAAGAAACGGTTGGCGCACTGATGGAATCATTGGGTGTTGACCAGGTGATTGCCAATCTGTTAGTTCAGAGAGGAGTCACAAGCTTCGAAATGGCCAAGGCTTTTTTTCGGCCCAGTCTTGATGATTTGCACGATCCATTCCTAATGAATGATATGAGTAAAGCGGTTGACCGCTTGGTTGATGCCATGGAGAAGCAAGAGCGTGTGATGGTATATGGCGATTACGATG
The DNA here is from genome assembly GCF_965230805.1 of Marinifilum sp. Taxonomy (NCBI): domain Bacteria; kingdom Pseudomonadati; phylum Bacteroidota; class Bacteroidia; order Marinilabiliales; family Marinifilaceae; genus Marinifilum; species Marinifilum sp. Next base: position 2,725,897 of record NZ_OZ246019.1, read on the forward strand.
TTGATGGAACAACTTCGGTAGCTCTTGTTTATTCTTATTTAAAATCGCATTTCGATTTTATAGATTATTATATTCCCGATCGCTATTCGGAAGGCTATGGGATCTCTAAAACAGGAATTGATTATGCAGCAGAGCATAAAGTGAGTTTAGTGATTGCATTAGATTGTGGAATTAAAGCGGTAGAAAAAATTGCCTATGCTAGCAATAAAGGTGTTGATTTTATCATTTGCGATCATCATACACCCGATGAAAATTTGCCTAATGCAGTGGCAGTGCTCGATCCCAAAAGAAGTGATTGCCAATATCCCTGTGATGTTCTTTCGGGTTGTGGAGTTGGCTTTAAGCTGATGCAGGGCTTGGCTGCTCGTAAAAATTGGGAGTTCGAAACTCTAATTCCTTTGCTAGATTTGTTGGCGGTGAGTATTGCCTCAGATATCGTTCCAATTACAGGTGAGAACAGGGTGTTAACTTACTTTGGATTAAAACGCTTGAATGAAAATCCCCGTTTGGGATTAAAAACAATATTGAAACTGGCTGGCGTTACCAAGGATTTAAGCGTTAACGATATTGTCTTTAAAATAGGACCTAGAATTAATGCAGCCGGGCGCATTCAGTCGGGAAATCGAGCCGTTCAATTGCTAATCGCCGAAAGGGAACAAGCGGCAACTTTAATTGGCGATACCATTAACGGATTAAATGAAGATCGTAAAGAGCTGGATCACAGCATTACCGATGATGCTTTGCAGCGTGTTGCAAAAAGCAAATCCTTGTTGCAAAAGAAAAGTACGGTTTTGTTCGATCGCAACTGGCACAAGGGTGTAATAGGAATTGTGGCATCGCGAATGATCGAAACCTATTACAAGCCAACCGTAATTCTTACCGAGTCGAATGGATTTGCAACAGGTAGTGCTCGCTCGGTTGATGGTTTTGATTTATACAATGCCATATCTTCTTGTAGCGATTTGCTCGAAAATTTTGGAGGACACAAATATGCCGCAGGTCTTACAATGAAAATTGAGAATGTTGGGATATTCCAGCAACGATTCGAAGAGTACGTTTGCGATCACATTACCGAAGATATGTTGATCCCCCAGATAAAGGTAGATGCGAGCATTAAACTATCGGATATTACACCTAAGTTTTTTCGTGTGTTAAAGCAATTCGAACCATTCGGACCCAAAAATATGACTCCTGTTTTTATCAGCGAAAATGTAGTTGACTATGGCTACAGTCGACCCGTTGGTAGAAATAAAGAGCACCTTAAATTATCGGTTGTTGATGATATACGTGAAGGTGATGTAAAAGGAGGAATTGCTTTTTCTATGGGTAATCTTTACCCAAAAATTTCCAGCGGCTCACCATTTGATGTTTGCTACTCCTTGCAAGAGAACGAATACATGGGAAAAGTAGAAACCCAACTAATGGTGCGTGATATTAAGTTTTAATTGCTGTTTGGGTTGTCAGCTATCCGTTATTGGTTGTCAATGGATAATTGTTATTTATTGGCTGAGATTTAGAATTTTCTGGGCTATATAACCATTTACAGGATGTTTGAAAGCCACTCCTTAATTTAGGTCATAATTTTATATTGCCTACTTGCCTGCTTTTAGCACTGCAATGATGTACCAACAGTACTTTTAAACCCACATTAATCGCTTATTGTCCTCTCTCCGTTTGCAGTCTACCTGATAACCGACAACCGACAACTGATAACCGGCAACTGATAACCGACAACTGACAACCGATCATTGTTTTCTATTTTTATTATCTTTGTGCCAATTTGTGAATTTTTAAAACCCATTTTATGATCCTTACTCAAGAAGCTACGGCTCCGGGATTACAGAGTCCCACAAAAAGAATTATTTTGGGAGTACAATTTCTCTTTGTTGCCTTTGGCGCAACGGTACTCGTCCCATTATTAGTTGGTATTGACCCAGCAGTTGCATTATTTACAGCAGGAATCGGAACCTTGATTTTTCATTTAATCACAAAAGGTATGGTTCCTGTTTTTTTAGGCAGTAGCTTTGCTTTTATTGCTCCAATTGTTGCTGCAACAGAACTCTACGGTTTGCCAGGTACATTATCTGGATTAATTGCAGTTGGTGTGGTTTACGGACTTGTTTCCGGAATTATCAAGATATGGGGATTACGAGTAATCGAAAAGATATTCCCTTCAATTGTAGTTGGGCCAGTCATCATGATTATAGGATTGTCATTAGCTCCGGTAGCTGTAAATATGGCAAAAACCGATTGGGTAATCTCTTCAATTGCATTGTTAACAGCCATATTGATTGTGGTGTATACCAAAGGCATGCTTAAGCTGATTCCTATATTCTCTGCCATTGTGGTTGGATATTTGGTTTCTATGATTTTAGGAAAAGTTGATTTTGCTCCAATTCAGGAAGCTGCCTGGTTTGCATTGCCAGAATTTGTTCGTCCGGAATTAAATTGGAGTGCTGTGATGTATATGATTCCTGTTGCTTTTGCTCCCATTATTGAGCATGTTGGTGACATGTATGCCATTGGTGGAGTAGCAAACAAAGAATTTGTTAAAAAACCGGGCTTGAACCGTACTTTGCTGGGTGATGGTGTTGCCACCGCTTTTGCAGGATTTTTTGGTGGACCACCAAATACTACTTATTCAGAAGTAACAGGTGCAATAGCATTGACTAAGGTAGTTGATCCAAGGGTGTTGAGAATTGCTGCGGTTACTGCATTGGTATTTTCATTAATTGGTAAGGTAAGTGCATTCCTTAAAACCATTCCCCAAGCTGTTTTGGGTGGAATTATGCTATTACTATTTGGTATGATAGCAGGTATTGGGATAAAAACCTTAATTGATGCCAAAACCGATTTTACCAAAACCAGAAATCAAGTAATTATTTCGGTTGTACTTACTGTTGGTATTGGTGGAGCACAAATTACATACGGTAACTTTTCGTTGGCAGGTATTGGTTTGGCATCGGTTGTAGGCGTGGTATTAAACCTGATATTGCCCGACAAATCAAATCCTATTAAGGGAAGTGAAGTAGACGAGTAGTTGATAGTTAGGTTTTTGTTTAAATAATTAACCTTTTTAATAAGTATTCTGTTAAAATTTATTAAATTTGATTCTGTTAACCTGAATCTTTATTTAGGTCTTAACATCCCTTTCATATATAAAGCCCCTGCGAAGGGGCTTTTTTAATTCTTTGAGAGAAAACCATTGATGGTATTTTATAATGCTCTTTGTTTTAAGTGATTTATCGCCATCATTCCCTGGTCTAAATTTTGAAAATGATCTAAATGAAGAGCTTTATTTTCTTTATTCAACAATTCAGTCAGGTAGATTGAATATTATCATCATTGTCTGCATTAACAAATTTCAATTTTGAGTTTAATCATCATTTAATGCCTTATCGGTAATTGCTCCACCAAATAAGTAACGTGAGTTCGAGGTAAAATTCGTTCACAGTTTGCACTGATTTTGAGTAGAAATTTTCTCAAATATTCGAAGGAATATCGGGATATTTCAAGAAGATTTGAGGAAATTTATGCCGAAAGCAGGCAAACACATAATGAAAAGTTCTCTTTACGACATCTTCATATTAAAAATTCCTCAAAATAGCCCGCTATTCTTTCCAAATTTTTAATGCAAATCTATCGCAAATATAACTTTCTGTGGATAGAATTTTACGTCGAACTCAGGTTAAGTAGCTTTCTTTTAAGTTTCGGTTTAAAGATGATTTCTTTTGACGTTCTGCCAAATGATCTAATTAAGGAGTCTACAATTTTAAAGTTTAACCTGCTATCGTAAAAAAAGGAATTTTAGTGAATCTGCAATTTCTTTAACAGGATCGCTAAGGTGGTTGCATTCTTTTAATATTTCCTCTTTAGTTAAAGCAATTCCATTTTCATCCGCTTTAGTAAAGACTTCTACATAATCAGAAGCTTCATTCCTGTTCCTATAAGGATATATTAATTCTATTATTTCCTGTATAGTTTTAAGTGTATCATTCGATGATGGCGTAAACTCACGTTATTATAAATTTTGTTTGCTTCATTTCTTAAGATTTAATTACTATTCCACTTTATTTTTATTCCATTTTTCTGTAAAAGGTAACCCCCTTGATATGTGTTGTAAAACACTTGTAGCGCATTTGTTTTGTAAAGTACTGGAAATGCATTGTAACTCTTATGAATTTCGGATGTTTGTGTTGCATATAATTATTCTAAATAAAAAATCAATTTGCATATCATTTTAATGTTTACTAGTTTCAGGTGTTGATTTTATTAAAGGAACTACAACTAATATATTGGAGAGATTTAATTATTTTGAAATTATAATTTATGACTATTAAATATTACACATGTATTGAAATTTTTAGACCGGGTGTGTTGTGCTTTTAATTTGCATATCATATGTAGTAATAATTTTTTAAATTTTATATTATGGAATACTCCTTGTATGATTGTATGTTAACCAAAGACAATCCCCATGATAAACTTGGGAAAGTGACAAACCAAAAGCCTAGAGGCTTTAAAAAATTATTGGATGACCTTACTGGTCCGGGTTCTATTTTAAAGGAAACGGAGTCGAAGGCTGTGATCGATAAGTATTGGGAAACCATTACCCAATATGTAAGCGAAGGGTATGCTTATCACGATGATTATATTAGTGTGAATTTGGATATCGCAGGTGTTTTCGAGGATGAGAATGATAGGTTCGATCCATCGCGTCATAGTATTAATGTGAGCATTGTGCCATGTAATAACCTAAAGGCAGCTACTCAAAACATTAAGCCAACTTATGTGGAACCTAACAACGAAATACCAGTTATTCAAAAAGTATATGATTGGGGTACTGAGAAAATCGATGAATTTCTTACACCGGGAGCTGCACTTGAAATAGAAGGCAAGGCACTTAAGATTTACGAGGATGTAGATGGACAAGGTGTATTTTTCATCAACAAAGCCGACGGAGTTGAAACCAAGGGTTCTATGCCAAAATTGAACGAACCTAAGAAACTATCGCTGAAAGTTCCTGCTCTAAATCCGGGAGAATACAGGATTGAAATTCGAAATACTACCAGGTTTGGAAAGTCGATGCGAATAGGAATATCAACCGCATATTATACCGTGCAATAAATACAGCTTCTTTAATTTGCTTACAACTGCCCGTATCTGTGTTTAAGGTGCGGGCTTTATGGTTATTTGTTTTTGTTTCTACCATGTTGTTAGGATATCAGGGGTAGGATACTACCGATATCCTGACCATGATACGGTCGATATCAAGGGTATGATTCTATAGATACCCTGACCATGATACTATCGATATTAGGGGTGTGATTATATCGACCCTAAAGATGTCGTAAAGAGAACTTTCCATTATGTGTTTGTCTGCTTTAGGCATAAATTTCCTCAAATCTTCTTGAAATATCCCGATATTCCTTCGAAAATTTGATAAAATTTCTACTCAAAATCAGATCAAACTGTGAACGAATTTTATGTCGAACTCACCTTAATAAAGTGGTTTACTAAAGATGATACATATCCACGGCCAGAATGGGTAAAGAGAGCATCAAACTTTTTTTTATGTCTTTTTAGTGTTTTGTTGATATATCAAACAGGAGTTTACTTCGACTTCATTCAAGGAATTACATACAGTCCACAGCTTAGTTTAATAGAGAATATAAGTCTTAATCAGTTAATCATCCTTTTGGCTTCATGTGCAGTATTTGTAAATATATTCTGGATTTTATTTAGTGTGGCTCAAATAGGAACAAAGTGGGTGTTAAATGTTTTAAATCAGACAAATAGACTGATTAGCTTGATGGCTCTATTACATCCTTAGCTAATATTAGACAGCAGCAAAGTGAAAAATTTGTTTCATTCTTGTTCTTGATATCGAGATTGATACCTGCTAAATTCGAAGTTTGTTCTTATGTTTTCTTTGATTAAAAAAACTTGAGATTGCTTAAATAAAGCGAATTTGATGCAAATTATGTATTAAATGATTTATGAAAACGATTTTTCTAAGCAAAAATCCCTCTCTACATAAGGTAAAGAGGGATTTTGAATATGGAAAATTCTATTTTGAACCTTGTGCTATCAATTAGGCAAAATAGAACTTGATAATAAACAATGCTGCGATTACAATCATTACCGGACTGATTTCTTTGTAACGGCCAGTAAGCAATTTTAAGATTACGAAAGATAACATCCCAAATACAATACCATCAGCAATGCTAAAAGTTAATGGCATCATAATGATACATAGGAATGCAGGAATGGCTTCGGTAAAGTCGTTCAGGTCAACCTTTATAATTGGCGACATCATAAATAAGCCAACAATGACCAAAGCTGGAGCAGTTGCAGCTGAAGGAATCATGACAAATACCGGGGCAAATAACAATGCCAATGCAAACATACCTGCGGTGGCAAGTGCGGTCATACCTGTTTTGCCGCCTTCCGATACACCTGCAGCACTCTCAACGTAAGTGGTTACGGTTGAAGTCCCCAAGATTGATCCAAAGAAAGTACCAACAGCATCAGCAAAAAGAGCTTGCTTTACGCGAGGAACACGACCTTCTTGATCCAACATGTCAGCTTTAGAAGCAACACCAACCAAAGTTCCTACAGTATCGAACATGTCTACAAATAGGAATGTGAATAGCACAACTGCCATATCAATGGTGAAGATTTGTGAGAAATCGAACTGGAAGAAGATGGGCGAAATGGATGGAGGAACACTTACAAACTTATAATTTTCAGGCATGTGTGCTACTCCTAAAAGTAAAGCCAATACGGTTGAGAAAAGAATTCCGATTAAAAGAGAGCCTTTTACCTTTCTTGCAAAAAGAATACCTGTAAGCAGGATACCAACTAAACCAACAATAACACTCGGACTTTTCATATCGCCAAGACTTACTAAGGTTGCAGGGTTGTCAACAATTACACCAGCACCTTTTAATCCTATAAATGCAATAAAAAGTCCAATACCTACCGATACCGAATGTTTAAGGTTTAGCGGAATGGAGTTAACGATTAGCTCTCGAATGTTGAATGCTGTAAGAACAAGGAATATAATACCTTCAAGAAATACTGCTGTTAAAGCAAATTGCCAGCTGTATCCCATTCCTAATACTACTGTAAATGCAAAGAAGGCATTCAATCCCATACCTGGAGCCAATGCGAAAGGAAGTTTGGCGACCAAAGCCATTACTAATGTTGCTATAATAGCCGAAATTGCCGTTGCTGTAAACACAGCACCTTTATCCATTCCGGTAGCACTTAAAATATCCGGATTAACCGCAAGGATGTATGCCATGGTCATAAATGTGGTGATACCGGCAACAATCTCGGTGCGTAGGGTGGAACCCTGCTTGCTAATATTAAAAAACTTATCTAACATGATTGTTTGTTTTTAAATGATTTGATTAAAAATTCCACTTCACTGCAAGGGTTGGACGAACTTTGAAATCGTCACCAGCAAAGTTGTTAGAGATTTCAATCTCGCCACCTAAAGAAAGATTTTTTGTTGCGTTATACCAGAACTGAGGCTCAGTTAAGAATACTAATTCATCAGAAACACCTACAGCATCTTCATCAGCATTTTCCGACCATAAATCAGCAAAACCAGAGAAAGTAATTTTACCGTCGAAAAAGTTTACGTACCAAGTACCAGTAATTTGGAAGTTAGCTTCACCTGCATCTTTAATCGCTTTGTAACCTGCATAAGTTGAGAATCCACATTTAGCACCACCTTTAGCATAGTTTAAACCGAAAATCCATGCATCGTTAATAGTGTAACCAAAATCACCAATTGGAGTTTCTGCATTTCCAACACCACCATTATACTCAATGTGCAGACCGATAGGCATTTTTTCTGTTTTCAATACACGTGCAATTTCATAATAACCTTGGTTGATACCATTTTCAGCATCGTAATCAAAATCAACGAAAGTAAAAGTGTTACCCCATTTATCAACCTTAAACATTTCAAATGTTGAAGTAAACTGACCTCTGTCGAAATCGCGGTGTAACTGAAAGTTTTGTGCATTAGCAGCAAAAGAAACCAAAACAGCGAAGATTGTAATTAATTTTTTCATAATAGATGATTGTTTGATAGAAATTAATAGGTAAAAAATATAATAAAATGCTTGTTTAAGTCTTAGTGATCTCTTTTAAGTGCCTGACTACCCTGGGGCAACCAGTTCCTTTTAACTTTTTATAGGATTGATGCCCCGACGCAATTAAAATGCAATTGCATTTCAACTGTTTCGCAACTTCGTAATCATGAGTGGTGTCGCCCAAAAGACAGACTTCATTGGCTTGTAGATTGTGTTTTTGCATCAATTGTAAACCATTCTCAATTTTCGAACTTGCGTAGATGTTATCAATACCTAATATTTCTTCGAAATACTTGGTGATATCCTCATTGCGAGTAGAATCATCAAGCATTTTTTGTTCCATGGCTGATAAGATAAACTGCATTTTACCCTCTTTGTTAAAATGCGAAAGCAAATCGATAGCTTCCGGAAATATTGCCGATTGAGGCAGTAATGAGGTATAATTTTCGATATACTCGTTTGCTGTTTGATCCCAATCTTCGGTTTTAAAATTAAACCCTACTGCTTCGTAATAGCTTTTTACCGGAAAAGTAAATACTTCCCGATAAGCTTTGGTGCTTAGTAAAGGCAAATCTCTTTTGTGTAGCATTTTATTGATGCTCAGAACTCCTATTGCTAAATCGTCGAGAATTGTTCCGTTGTAATCCCAAATTATGCTTTTAAAATCTATCATTGTACTGTGATTTTAGGGTTTGAGATTGCTCCAATACATGCTTTTGTTACTGAATGTAAATCGGAAGGATTTATTTTGATCTGTTTGCCTCTAATTCCTGCACTAATTAGAATGTAATCTAATGCTAGTGCAGACTGATCGAGATAAATAGGGTAGTCTTTCTTCATGCCAAGGGGAGAACATCCACCACGGATGTAACCGGTAAGTTCCTGAATGTTTTTCATGGGAACCATAGCGCATTTTTTGTTTCCACTGATTTGCGCAATGGTTTTAAGCTTGAGTTCTGATGAACCAGGTATGCAGGCTACAATCACTCCCGTTTTGTCTCCTGAAAGCACAAGTGTTTTGTAGATCTGACGAATATGCTGACCCGTTTTTTCGGCTACACGTTCAGCTCCCAGTTCAACAGGATCTGTATCGTAATCGATAATTGCATATTCTATGTTTGCCCGATCTAAAATGCGAGCTGCATTGGTTTTCTTCATCCTTTCGTTTTTTGGCCCAATCTCGAAGTTTCTCTTCTTAAATTAGGAATTACCAGTTTCCCAGATGATATTTTGAATGAGCGGCAAAAATAGTAAAAAAAATAGATTTCAAAATTGTTTCAGGTTCAATTGCATTGGTGATTTGTTTTAGACGGCTTGTTTTTACAGTGATTTAGAAATTTAAGTATTTGATAGTTTTAATTTTTAATGAATTAAAATTGGAAGGGTTTTGTGCTTCGACCCTAGTGTAAAGAATGCTAATTCCCCGAACTAATTTTTTGACCTATTTTCCTTTCTACTGCGTTAAGCTTTTTCGCCGTAGCTACGGCTATGCCTGTAAACCTTGCCTTGTAAAAAGAAAAATATTTTCAAAAACTTTAATTCGTTTTATTAACACTCTTCACACTAGGCTTCAAAAAAATATCTTATATACTTTAACGTCGAACTCACCTTACTTTAAACTAAGGGTATACAAACTTATTTTTTTGGTGAATTTGTTGTGATTTATTCATAAATTGCTGATGCGTAAAGTTTTAACTGAATTATGGTAGTGATTGAGGCTCATATCGTTCCTGAAGGAACAGAAAGTATGCGTTTGCAAGAATATGCATTGGGTATATTCTCTGCAATAAATACCAATCAAGGAGTAAAAAAAGCAATTAAACGTGGTTTAATCAGAGTAAATGGGGTGCAAGCGTCAACAGGATTATGGGTAAAACCGGGCTTTAAAATTGAGCTTTGCGATCTGGAACTTCCGCCTGCTAAGATTTACAGACTGAGGCTTGAGGTTGTTTATGAGGATGATAATATTGCGATTGTGAACAAACCTGGTGGTATTTCGGTTAGTGGGAATCAGTTTAGAACCGTTCAAAATGCTTTGCCATTTAATTTGCGTCCATCGATGAGGAAAAATGCTCTTTCGGTGTTTAGACCTGTTCATCGCATTGATAACCCAACCTGTGGACTGTTATTGGTTGCCAAAACTCAAGATGCATCTGCCAAACTTGGTCAGCAGTTTCAGAACAGAGCAGTTAGGAAAAGGTATAGGGCGGTAGTTATAGGATCGATGCCCAACAAGGGGAAAATAGATATGCAAGTTGATGATAAAGATGCAATAAGTGCGTTTGAATTGGTGAAATGCTCGCCCTCAATTCGAAATAGGTTTTTAAGTCTGCTTGATCTGTATCCCGAGACAGGAAGAACACACCAGCTAAGAATTCATATGGCAGCTCTGGGCAATCCGATTTTGGGTGATAAGATTTATGGAACGGAAGGAGAGGTTCTTAAAGGAAAAGGATTGTTTCTGTGTGCAGCGGGTTTGCAATTCACTCACCCCGAAACAGGCGAGGAGATGAAGATTTCTATCGAACCTCCATCTAAATTCGAACGATTTATGCAGATGGAAGAAAAACGATGGGAGAAATATAAGGCTGAGACAGAAACGGTTTAATTGTTATTCCTCATAAAATGCATCAATCCCCGGATATTCAAACTTTTTAATTGCCATTTCCTGCGGGAAAATCATGTATTGCACTTCGGCTTCCGAGCAAACTTTTCCTTGCAGATCTGTAATTTCAGCATGAATATTGGCAAATCTTTTGTTCTTCGAAACCAATCTGCCTCGAACCCTTAGTTTTCCTTTATCGGTAAAAGCTGAATTTTTGAATTTGGCATTTAATGCGGTAGTTACTCCTGCTGTTTCGCATTTCACAAAAACTACCCAACACGCAATCTCATCAAGAATAGTGGTTTGTATTCCTCCGTGCAGAACATTCTTAAATCCCGAAAAGTGAGTTTTAGGCTCCCATTCGGAAACAATATACTCGCCATCTTCAAAGAATTCCATTTGTAAGCCTTGCTCGTTATCCGGCGAACAGCCGAAGCATTTACCGTTTTCGGTAGAACGATATGGGTTGATGATCTTTTTCATGATGCTTGATTTTTAAGTGCTCGAAAGTACAACAAGAATTTGATTGAGAAAAATCTAGAAGTTGAATTTTAATTGAGCTTTGAAATCTGATTTCGTATTGCCATGAATCAAAGAAGTGCCGGTTCCAATGCGTTCACTTTTCGAGTATTTTGTCTGGGCATACCTGGCATATAGGGTAAGCTTATTATTGATTTTATAATTCAGATTCAAATAAAATCGACTTCCTTTATTGTAATAGGCAGGGATGGAATAGGCGTATAAGATATCGTTTTCGTAGGCATAAATTCTTGTGTTGTATGAATCGGTATCAAACAGTGCGTAACGTAAACTAATATTTAGGGGGAATTCAGGAAAATGATAAATCAAATCCTGATAAATTAGAAAGCCGTTTTCGTTTTGTTCTGCCTGCTTGTATTGTGAAAATTCAATTCTGTTTCTAATTTCCCAATTTGTTGCTGGTTTTGATGATAAATGCAGGCGGTATTGAGTTTTTTCGAATTCAACAGGAGTGTTGATAAAGCTAGAAGGCATATTATCTGCTTTGTTTTCTTGTTTGTACCTAAAATACACCGATAGCTTTTCGTTTTGGGTGTATTCTATTTCCGAAAAATACTCGTGTCCTTTGCTTGGTGAGTTGGCGGACTGTCTTAGCCAGGGAAACTCAAACTGATCGTAGTATGCTTTAATCGTCCACTTTGGAAAAGGATGAAAATCAATACCAAAATACAAACCTTCCTCGTTTTGATTTCTACTTTGTTCCGAAAATGAATTAGCGAAGAGTGCATGATAGTCTTTGTCATATTTTCGGTATATGGCTTCTAGGCTCAATTGTGGGTGAATTTGAATATTTGCAGCTTGCAAAATGCCTAAGCCTCCCGATTTCGATTTGGCAACTTCGGCAAAAAGATGGATGTGGTTGATTTGGCTTTGGTAGGTGAAGCTTAAGTTGTAATTGTCTTGCCCCCGAAAGTTATATGTAGAATAAGCTTTTTCTTGGATTTTAATTTCAGGCGAGAAAGAGTAATAAACATAACAAATGCCAAATTCGCTGCTCTTTAAGTTCCACATAAGATATCCTCCAAGCAGTTTTTCTTCTAAAGCATCTTTTTTGTTTAGTTCATTGCGATTTCGGTGTAGTCCGGTATTTACAATTCTGGATACAAATGATGAAATAGTATCAGATTTGGTGCTTGCATCAATCTTCTTTAACGATCCGAAGGCAGCCAGATTGACTCCTTTTGTTGGAGCAACAAGAATAGAAGCACCTCTAAAAAAACGATTTTCGTCGCTTGATTTATATGCTCTAATCCCTTGATATTTTCGAGCATTTTGAGTGGTAAAAGAAGATTTATTTCCTCCCATTCCGGTCCATAAACTTAAGCCTTGCCCAAACTTAATTTGGTAGTCGCCCAAATTGATTTGTTGAATAAATCCCCTAAATTGTTTTTGAAGATGAATGGAATAGAAATCAAAGCCATTTTGATTATCATCTTTAAAGAAAGGTTCACCTTTATCGTTCTCGGCGGTAAAGCCGAAATTTATGCCGGATTTAGGATCTTGCAGTTGATATCTGCTGTAATATTTCCATGAATCTCCCAAATATTTTGAGTTCACCTTGGTAGAGGTGTAACCTGCTTCTTTTTCGAAATTGTGCTCTGTTCGCAACAGAAGAAGATGTTTCCCTGATTTTGAATCTTGTGATTTTAAATTTGTTTTGCTTGCGATCATTGGAGCAATTATTCGAACCAAATCAGATGAAAAACCGTTTATTAACTGCAATTCGTAAATACTTAAGATTTCTCCATTTTCATCCCTGTACTTTAACAATTGTTCTATCTGATTTCGATTAAGAAGGTGGAGTTTTTGTAGTTCGTAAAAACTTGCTGTATTAATGTTTAATGGGTTTTGTGTTAGTCGGGTAATTTCTTCTAAAAGATTGGTGTAATCTGAATTTTCTTCTTCCTGTTCGGCAATATTTTCGATAATTCGTTCAATTAAGTCTTGTTCGCTAGTTGTATTTTGTGATTGAGATACCAGAGTGCATGATAGCATAATCACAAATAGTATTTTGATTCGTAAATGTTTCATGATATGGGTTTAGAATTGGAAGCTTAGGTCGGCAGAAGGAGTATACCCCAAAACGGGATGGCGAGCAAATGCAATATTCGCTTTAAAATGGGGAAAACTAAATCCGAAACCCATGCTTGCAGAATTGGGATGATTGTAGAAACCAGCTCGTAGAAATAGCTTTTTGTTTACAGGATATTCTATTCCTGTTTTTATTTGTAAGTCTTGATCTATGTCTTTAAAAACTTCAGAACTAATTATCGAGCCATTGGATAAAACCCATGAAAATCCTAAGCTTCCAGTGGTGGAAATTTTATCATCGTAATCCCAGGTTTGGAATCTTTCCTGCGTTGGATTCGAAACTTGGAAGCCCAAATAAAAGTTAGGACTGATTTTGGCTAACAGACCAATCTCAAATGTGTATTTTGATTGTGATCCGTATTCCGCTTTCAGCTCTTTTTTTAATTGATTGAATAGTAATCCGGCCCAGAAATTTTTACCTAAAGCTTTGGCATATGCAATTCCAAGTTTGGATTCTTTATAAAGATCAAAGCCGTATTGTGTATAAACTCCGGCAAATGTACCAAGTTTACCAGGTATGTTTACGTGTAATGATTTGGAGCTAAGTTCTTTGTTCGAGAATCTGTTTTCGTAATATGCACCAAAGGATTTTTTCGTTAAAAGTGCTAGTGCGGCAGGATTGTGGAAACCAGACCACTCATCGTAAACAGCAACAAATGCATTACCCATTGCAAATGATCTTGCCCCGGCGGGCCTGTTTTCTGTTGTGCCGAAAACTTTAAAAGAGGAAATAAGAAGACTTAATAATACTAGTTTGCGCATTGTAAATTTGTAAATAATTACTGTTCGAAAAAGTAAAATCAAGATAAACAGTAGTTCTTCTTAATTCTAAATTTCTTATAAATACGCTCTGAATAGTAAACTTGCTTAGGCTGTTTGGCCTGTGGTTGAATAAAAGTTGTGTTTAAATTATAAAAAAAATCTGCACATCATAACGAAATGCAGATTTATTTTAATAAAAGGGATTATGCTTTTTTAGTTGGTTTTGTAGTCGTACTTAACAGTCGACAGCTCATCGTTTGCTTTAACGATTTTATCTTTCAATCCTTCTTTAAAATCAATTACAGCTTCTTGTAATTTTTCATCACCAACAGCAAGAATTTGTGCTGCTAAAATACCCGCATTCATTGCTCCGTTAATAGCAACAGTTGCCACCGGAATTCCTGGAGGCATTTGAGCAATACTTAAAAGAGCATCCATTCCATCAAGTGATGCTTTAATTGGAACTCCAATAACAGGAATCGTAGTCATTGCAGCAATTACACCTGGTAAATGAGCCGCCATTCCTGCGCCGGCAATGATTGCTTGAATACCATTTTCTTTAGCATTTTTAGCAAATTTTTCAACTTGTTCCGGAGTTCTGTGTGCAGATAATGCGTTGATCTCGAAAGGGATTTTAAAATCGTTTAGAACTTTTGCTGCTTTTTCCATGACTGGCAGATCGGATGTGCTGCCCATTATAATGCTTACTTTTGCTTTCATATGCTTTTAATTTCGTGGATTTAATAAATAAAATGACAAAAAATTGTACTTTTGCAGCCAAATCAGAAATTGTTTTAATTCTAAATTGAGAACCTGCATCTGTCGCTAATTTATTGGCGTAAAAATGAAAAAAAAATATGTATGTTCCATGTGGAGTTGAAACATTTTTTATTTACTGATTCGAAGATAGATAATATTGCAATAACGATAGCTTAGGGCATCCGCCTTAATCATCCGATAATTCGAAGTTTTTTGATGGAGGGAAATCGGACAACAAAGACAAATTATTAAAGACCAATGAAAACTGTAAAACTTCTTGATCGAGAATTTCGAGTATCGATTCCTGCTGAGGAAATTGATAAAGTAATAGCCCAAATGGCTGAAAAAATGAATAAGGAATTGGCAGGAAAAGATCCTTTGTTCATCTGCATTTTAAATGGTTCATTCATGTTTGCATCAGATTTGATGAAACAAATTACTGTTGAGAATTCACAAATAACCTTTATGCGTTTGTCGTCGTACGAGGGAACCAATACCACAGGAAAAGTAAAAAAATTAATGGGCTTTACCGAAGATTTGAAAGATCGTACAGTTGTGTTATTAGAGGATATTGTTGATACAGGAATCACAATTTCGAATACGCTTGAGCAAATTAAAGGCTATGAAGCGAAAGAAATTTTGGTAGCAACCATGCTGTTTAAACCAGACGCATTAATAAGAGATGTGAAATTACACTATGTAGGTATGGATATTCCTAATGATTTTATTGTTGGCAGAGGATTGGACTATGATGGAATGGGAAGAAATCTGCCGGATATCTATACAGTAATTGAGTAAATAATGTTGAATATTGTTTTGTTTGGGCCTCCGGGGTCGGGAAAAGGGACGCAGTCGAAATTATTACAAGAAAAGTTTGGGTTAATTCACTTGTCCACAGGAGATGTTTGTAGAGAGGAAATTAAAAAAGCTACCCCAGAAGGGTTGGAAGCTAAGCGATTAATTGATGGGGGTAACTTTTTTCCCGATAAGTTGGCATATCGTATTGTAGAGAAATTTATCGATTCAAATAACAAGGCAAAAGGATTTGTTTATGATGGAATGCCTAGGCATGTTGGTCAGATTCCAGTATTTGCAGATGTGCTTGCCAAGCGAAATAGTATTGTTGATATTGTGATCGAGCTAAAGGTAGAAGAAGAGGAATTGATTCAGCGCTTGCTGAAACGAGGTGAAACTTCTGGGCGACCAGACGATAGCGGGCGCAAAGTAATCGAAAAGCGTTTACGAATATATGATGATGTAACTGCGCCAATTGCAGAAGAATATAAAAAAGCGGGAGTATATTTTTCTGTTAATGCCATGGGATCTATGCAGGAGGTTTTGGAAAGAATTTCGAAATTACTAGAAGAGAAGTTATCGCTTAAGCCTGAATTTTCCAAGTTAAGCTAGAAAATAAAAACTATGTCGGGATCTAATTTTGTTGATTACGTAAAGATTTTTTGTAGATCGGGAGCTGGTGGAAATGGCTCAACACATCTTCATCGTGATAAATTAACGATGAAAGGAGGTCCTGATGGTGGTGACGGTGGTCGTGGTGGCCATATCATTATTCGTGCAAATGCTCAGCTTTGGACTTTAATTCACCTGAAATTTAGTCGCCATGTATTTGCTGGTGATGGCGGATCGGGAAGCCAGAGCAGGAGTACAGGATTTGATGGTGAAGATAAGGTGATTGAAGTGCCTCTGGGGACGCTTGCTCGCGACGCGGAAACTGGAGAGGTGATTTTTGATGTTACCGAAGATGGGGAAGAAAAAATTCTTGTAAAAGGAGGACGTGGTGGTCTTGGAAACTGGAATTTTAGATCATCTACCAATCAAACTCCAAGATATGCTCAAACAGGAGAAGAAAGAGTTGAGCGCTCGGTTATTTTAGAACTAAAAGTTCTTGCAGATGTTGGTTTGGTTGGTTTTCCCAGTGTTGGAAAATCTACACTTCTTTCGGTTGTTTCAGCTGCAAAACCAAAAATTGCCGAATATCATTTTACCACACTGGTTCCTAATCTTGGAATTGTAGCCTATCGAGACGATCGTTCATTTATTATGGCCGATATCCCAGGAATTATTGAAGGAGCTCATGAAGGCAGAGGATTAGGTTTGCGCTTCTTACGTCATATCGAGCGAAATTCAGTCCTTTTGTTCATGATAGCCTCCGATAGTAATGATATTCACAATGAATACAAGGTATTGCTAAACGAACTAAAACAATTTAATCCGGAATTGTTGGATAAACAGAGACTATTAGCCATTACCAAATCAGATATGTTGGATGAGGAATTAATGGAAGAAATAAAGCAAGATCTGCCTGATGTTCCATGTGTTTTTATATCTTCAGTGGCTCAGAAAGGAATCATGGAATTAAAGGACATGATCTGGAAAGCAATAAACGAATAAAACGATACTGCAAATGGATGCTTTGATTCAATTGGATAAAGATCTTTTTATATGGCTGAATAGTCATAATTCTTCATTTTGGGATGTTGTAATGATGTTTTTTACCCGAAAAGAATTTTGGATTCCCTTATATCTGTTGTTTTTGTACCAAATCTACAAAGTAAAACAAAAAGAAGCATTTTGGTGGATTTTAGGCGCATTCGTGTTAATATTTCTTTGCGATCAGATTTCAACTCAGCTCTTTAAAAATGTTTTTGAACGATTTCGACCAAGTCATGACCCTAGTTTGGAAGGAATCGTAAATTTGGTTAGTGGATACAAAGGCGGTAAATATGGATTCGTGTCGTCGCATGCTACAAATTCCTTTGGATTTGCAATTTTTACATCACTGCTATTTAGAAATAAGTTATACACATTTTTCATATTTACTTGGTCCATGTTGGTGATTTACACCCGTATTTATCTTGGCGTTCATTTTCCGGGCGATGTAATTGGGGGAATGATACTTGGCTTAATTCTGGGATATGCCGTTTATCGATTAACTCATTGGTTTACCAACTGGCGTAAAGGGCCATTAACACGGAGTAGAAGAAACCTTCAATCTTTATCTTATGCTTCAGCTTGGTTATTAATAGGAGTTGCTTCGGTTGAAATGATTACCATTTGCTTGGTGGTGAAAAAGTTATTGAAATACGGTTTGTTCTAGCAAGCTGAGCAAATGCTTATTTATTAATAAACTCAGATTTCGAAAAAATCAAGGAAATTTGCTCTCAGAAATTCAGAGAACTACAAGTTTTGTCAATTCTAAGACTCGCGTTTATTTGGAATGGTTTTGATTTTTAATGCATTTAAATTGATTTTTAGCGAAATAAGTTTTCCTATTGTTTTCTGAGTGTGTGATTATAACTGTCTTTCAATAGGCTGTTGATAAACTACTTTATAAGGAATCGTTCTTTTAGCTATATTTGTAAAAACGCAAAATTTTCATGACTGCAAAATATTCTGAAGACTCAATACGTACGCTTGATTGGAAAGAACACATCCGAAAACGTCCTGGTATGTACATCGGGAAATTAGGCGATGGTTCTTCCCATGATGATGGTATTTATATTTTATTAAAAGAAGTAATTGATAACTCCATTGACGAATTTGCAATGGGTATTGGTAAATCTATTGAAGTTACCATTACTGATCGTAAAGTTGTTGTTCGTGATTACGGACGTGGAATTCCTTTGGGTAAAGTAATCGACGTTACTTCTAAAATGAATACCGGTGCCAAGTACGATTCAAAAGCTTTTAAAAAGTCGGTTGGATTGAATGGTGTAGGTATTAAGGCTGTAAATGCTTTGTCTGATGATTTTGTGATTGAATCGTTTCGAGAAGGAGAAGTTAAAAAAGCTCAGTTCTCAAGAGGGGTTCTTCTTAACGAAGAAGAAATTCAGTCAACAGCGGAAAAGAATGGTGTAAAAATTACCTTTCATCCTGATGAGGAGATGTTTCCGAATTACAGATTTATTTCGGAATACATCCAAACTATGCTGAAGAATTACGTGTACCTGAACGCAGGTCTTTCGATATTCTTTAATGGAGAAAAATTCCTTTCCAGAAATGGGTTGTTAGATCTTTTGACGGAAAATATGAATTCAGAAGGTTTGTACAATATTGTTCATATGAAAGGCGAAGATATTGAAATCGCACTTACTCATGGGCGTCAGTATGGAGAGGAATACTATTCTTTTGTGAATGGACAGCATACCACCCAAGGAGGTACACATCTGGCCGCATTTCGCGAGGCTTTGGTAAAAACAGTTCGTGATTTTTATAAAAAAGATTTCGATACCTCAGATATCCGTACTTCAATTATTGCAGCCATAAGTATTAAGGTGGAAGAGCCGGTTTTCGAATCACAAACCAAAACCAAGCTAGGGTCAAAAGATATTGGTCCCAATGGTCCTTCAGTCCGTAATTTTATTATGGATTTTGTGACTTCAAATTTTGATAACTATCTGCATAAGAATCCAGAGGTAGCAGATATTTTACACAAGAAAATTCTCGAAAACGAGAAGGAGCGTAAGGCTATTTCCGGAATTAAGAAAATAGCAAAGGAGAGAGCCAAAAAGGCAAGTCTTCACAATAGAAAATTGCGGGATTGTAGAGTTCATTTCAATTCTAACCACGAATTAAAATCAGAAACTTCCATTTTTATTACCGAGGGTGATTCGGCAAGTGGATCGATAACAAAATCAAGAAATGTAAACACGCAGGCTGTGTTTAGCTTGAAGGGAAAGCCATTGAATACATATGGTTTGACCAAGAAGATCGTTTACGAAAATGAAGAATTTAATTTGCTGCAAGCAGCCTTAAATATTGAAGATGGTATGGAAGGATTACGTTACAACAACGTAATTATTGCAACAGATGCTGATGTGGATGGTATGCACATCCGGTTGTTGTTAATCACCTTTTTTCTTCAATTCTTTCCTGATTTAGTAAGGGGAGGACATCTTTACATTTTACAAACCCCTTTGTTCAGGGTTAGAAACAAGAAAAAAACTTACTACTGTTATTCTGCAGAGGAAAGAGAAAAGGCAATGAAGCGTTTGGGCGCGAAACCTGAAATTACCCGATTTAAGGGTTTGGGTGAGATTTCTCCCGACGAATTCAAAAACTTTATTGGAAAAGATATCAGGCTTGACCCTGTTGTAATGAAAAAGGATGATTCTGTTTCAGGAATGTTGGAATTCTACATGGGAAAAAATACACCGAAAAGGCAGGAATTCATCATCGACAATTTATACGTTGAGAAAGACGAGTTGTAATTCTTGCTTGACCCCAATCAGCAAATCGAAGAACTAAAATCATAAACCCAAAAAATCTCTATGAGTAGCGAAGAGAGTCAAGATATGGAGAACCCGGAGGAGTTGGAAAATGAGTTGAATGGTAAGTCAGAAGCCATGAGAAATGTTACTTACCTATCAGGTATGTATCAAGATTGGTTTCTTGATTATGCATCATATGTAATCCTTGAACGTGCAGTACCTTATGTGAACGATGGACTAAAACCTGTTCAGCGAAGGATTTTGCATGCCATGAAACAATTGGATGATGGACGTTACAACAAAGTAGCAAACATTATTGGTAACACCATGCAGTATCATCCCCATGGCGATGCATCTATTGGTGATGCATTGGTTCAATTGGGACAAAAAGATTTGTTAATCGATACTCAAGGGAACTGGGGTAATATACTTACAGGTGATTCCTCTGCAGCCCCTCGTTACATAGAGGCTCGTTTATCGAAATTTGCCTTAGAGGTTTTATTTAATCCGAAAACCACCAATTGGAAACTCTCTTACGATGGTAGAAATAAGGAACCTATTACACTTCCGGTTAAATTTCCATTGTTGTTGGCACAAGGAGTAGAGGGGATTGCTGTGGGATTGGCTTCTAAGATTTTACCGCATAATTTTAATGAGCTGCTTCAGGCTTGTATCGCTTATTTAAAAGGCAATGAATTTGAGCTTTATCCTGATTTTCCGACCGCCGGAATGATAGAGGTGAGTCGTTATAACGATGGTTTAAGAGGAGGAGCAGTAAAAGTTCGTGCGAGAATCGAGAAGCTTGACAATAAGACATTAAAAATTTCTGAGATTCCATTTGGTAAAACAACGTCGAGTTTAATTGATTCCATTATCAAGGCCAACGAAAAAGGGAAAATCAAAATCAAAAAGATCGACGATAATACAGCTGCCAATGTTGAGATTCTAATTCATTTGGCAAATGGTATCTCTTCGGATAAAACCATTGATGCATTGTATGCATTTACTGATTGTGAAACTTCAATATCACCAAATGCATGTATTATCGAAGATGATACACCAAAATTTATTGGTGTATCGGAAATTCTGAAACGATCGGCAGACAATACAGTTGCGCTCTTAAAACTTGAGCTGGAAATTCGCAAGCGTGAATTGGAAGAGGCTTGGCATTACGCCTCTCTAGAAAGAATTTTCATAGAGAATAGAATATATCGTGATATTGAGGAATGTGAAACTTGGGAATCGGTTCTGGAGACTATTGACAAGGGATTAAAACCTCACACAAAACATTTAATGCGAGCGGTTACCCAGGATGACATCATTCGCTTAACAGAGATCAAAATCAAGAGAATCTCCAAGTTTGATATCGACAAGGCGAAAGATTTTATTCAGTCTATCGAAGATGAGATTGAAGAGATTAAGGTTCATATTGCCAATATCATTCCTTTCACAATTCGTTATTTCCAGGCAGTAAAGAAGAAATACGGAAAAGGAAAAGAGAGAAAAACAGAGATCAGAAACTTCGAGAATATTGTTGCAACTAAGGTTGTTGTGGCAAATCAAAAATTGTATATCAATCTTGAAGATGGTTTCATGGGAACCAGCTTAAAGAAAGATGAGTATGTTTGCGATTGCTCTGATATAGATGATATTATTGTTATTCGAAAAGATGGAACTTATTTTGTAACCAAGGTTACAGAAAAATCATTCATTGGAAAGAATATATTGCACTTAGCTGTTTTCCGTAAAAACGACAAAAGAACCATTTATAATGTCGCTTATCGCGATGGACGAGGTGGTATTTGCTATGTGAAGCGTTTTTCAGTTACCAGTATTACAAGGGATAAGGAGTACGATCTAACAAAAGGAACAGCTGGGTCCAGAATATTATACTTTACTGCCAATCCAAATGGCGAGGCAGAGGTGATTCGTGTAGTTTTAAAACCAAAACCAAGGTTAAAGAAATTAAACTTTGAGTTTGATTTTGCTGACTTAGCGGTAAAGGGTCGTGCATCTAGGGGAAATATACTTTCTAGAAACGATGTGCATAAAATTACCTTAAAACACGAAGGAATTTCAACTCTTGGCGGCCGTAAGATATGGTTCGATCCGGATGTGCTCCGTTTGAATACCGATCAACGTGGCGATTTCCTTGGAGAATTTCTGGGTGATGACAGAATACTTGTCATAAGCAGACCCGCATCTTTTCATTTTACCAGTTTTGATTTGAGCAATCATTACGCAGATAACATCAGTATTATTGAAAAATTTGAGGCAGAAAAAGTGTGGTCAGCAGTATTCTACGATGCCGATCAGGAATATTGGTATTTGAAACGCTTTACCATGGAAGGAAATGGTAAGCCAATTGGTTTTGTTGGAGATAATCCTGATAATAAATTGCTGATTCTTACTGATGAAAAATACCCTAGGTTCGAAATTTCGTTTGGAGGCAAAAACGTAGACAGACCAAATGAAATTATAGAAGGAGAAGAGTTTATTGGAGTTAAATCTTATAAGGCAAGAGGCAAAAGAATAAGTATTTATGAAATTGACTCTATCAAAGAGATTGAACCATTACCACGCGAAGATGAAAGCACAGAAGAAGAGATTGATACGCTTGAGATAAACGAATCCGAGGACAAGGAGAGTGATGATCAAATAGAATTAAAGTTGTAATCATGAGGGTGTCGAAGGCACCTCTTTTTTCTTAGAAGGATGCGATTATTTATAATAGGATATATGGGATGTGGAAAATCCAGATGGGGTAAAATGATTGCCAGTCATTATGGACTTCATTTTATTGATTTGGATAGGCATATTGAGGAAAGAGAAGGAATGACTATCCCAGAGATATTTGCAGAATTTAAAGAAGAAGGATTCAGAGAAAAGGAATGTGCAGCCTTGCAATCAATCTCGAATTATGAGGATGTAATTGTAGCTACAGGAGGTGGTGCACCTTGCTTTAAAAACAATATGCAGATAATGAATAAACTAGGAGAAACACTTTATATTGAAGGGACTCCCGAATTATTAAGAGAACGGATTGCCAGCTCAAAAACAGAAAGACCACTGGTCAAAAATCTGTCACATGAAGAACTTCTAGTGTATATTCAAAATCATCTCGAATCAAGAAAAGCATTTTATGAGCAGGCTAAGCATAAAATCATTTCCGGAGATCTAAAATTGGACGATTTTATTCTGCTGTTAGATGCAGTGATAGACTCTTCAAATTGCTAAGTTTGAATTCACCTAAGCCGTGGATTTATTTTATTTAGAATTTAGAGGTTATCCAAGGCTAACAATAGAATCATTCCGATATTTTTTAAGGAAGAATAAACTCAAAAGGACGAAAAAATGAGACTTTTCTCATTTAATACTGCTATAATCCTTTATTGCATTACTATGCCTAACAAATTAAACATTAGTCCTTCACTTGCCTGCCAAAATGATTCAGATTCGATTAGCAAGCCATCCATATTAAATATTAGGGCTTTAATCCTACGGCAATTTTAATCTTTTTTTAACTTTACAGATCTTATCAAATTGTTAATAATTGTTAAATCGCCTTGTGCTTCCTTATATAGGAGTCGATTTTTTTAAATTTGTTAGATATCAATTAATAAAATTATCTGGTATGGATATAGTCGTTGAGCACTTAACTAAAAGATATGGACCTCAAAAAGCTGTTGATAACGTATCATTTCGGGTAAAAGCAGGCGAGGTGTTAGGTTTTTTAGGTCCAAATGGTGCCGGAAAAACAACAACAATGAAGGCTATTGCTTGTTATATCAATCCTGATGAAGGAGATATAAAAGTTGGAGGTTATTCGATAAAAGAGCATCCTGAAATAATTAAAACAAATATTGGTTATTTGCCTGAAAATAATCCTCTTTATCAGGATATGAATATCATTGATTTTCTTGAATTTATCGCTAAAATTCATGGAATTCCCAAGTATATCATTCCTGAAAGAATATTGGATATGGTTAGAATCTGTGGACTTGAAGGCGAGAAACATAAATTGATTAGTGAATTATCTAAAGGATACCAACAAAGAGTTGGTTTGGCACAAACACTTATTCATGATCCTGAAATTTTAATATTGGACGAACCTACTACAGGTTTAGATCCAAATCAAATTGTTGAGATTAGAGAATTGATCAAGAGAATCGGGAAGGAGAAGACAGTTATTTTAAGTTCTCATATTTTAGCGGAGGTGGAGGCTACTTGCGATCGAATTTTAATTATTAATAATGGACGAATTGTTGTTGATGGTACAGCTGAAGATTTACGAAAACAAGCTGCTGGAAATGAGATTCTAAGACTTGGAATCCAAGGGGGAGATATTAATGATATATTTGACCATTTAATCGGTCTCGAAACCGTTGAAACTGTAGACTTTCTGGATGTTGGTAAACAGTTGTTCGAGGTACAATCTAAAGAAGAAGAAAGCTCAGTAAAATCCATTTTCGATCTTTGTGTGCAAAACAATTATTATATTTCAGAACTAACACCTACTGAAAAAAAATTAGAAGATATTTTTCGTCAACTAACTCTTCATTAATAGAAATATGAAGCAAATTTTACACATCGCAAATCGTGAATTAAATACATTTTTCGATTCCTTAACAGCTTATGTACTAATTATTATTTTTCTTGGCTTTAGTGGATTCTTCACATGGATTTATGGTGCAGATGTATTCTTTCTTGGTCAAGCCAGTTTAAGCACTTTCTTTACAGTTGCATATTGGAGTTTGTTTATTTTTATACCTGCATTAACCATGAGATCCATAGCAGGTGAATTGAAAGCTGGTACCTTAGAACTCCTACTTACCAAACCAGTAAGTGATTGGCAGTTAATATTGGGTAAGTTTCTGTCAACTTTCTTTCTAATTGGGATTGCACTTACACCTACTTTGTTTTATTATTTTACTTTATGGGCAATAGGTCCGGTAGACCATTCTGCAATTGTACTTGGTTATGTTGGTTTATTATTAATGAGTATGGTGTATATTAGCATTGGATTACTTACCAGCTGTTTGTTTTCAAATCCAATTGTTGCATCACTCACAGCGATATCTATTGGGATTTTTTTCCATATTATATTTGATGTTTTGGCAGCAAATTTCGTTGGCTTTGCTGGTACTTTGTTTAGCTTTTTAAGTCTGTCTACACATTTTGAATCAATTACTCGCGGTGTGGTCGACACTAAGGATTTGATTTATTTTTTTTCTATTGCTTTCTTTTGCTTGTACTCATCAAAGATGATTCTGGCAAACAGAAATCTACAAGTTTAATTGATAGATACATTGTATGATTAAAAAGAAGAAAGTTGTATACAGTATTTTAGTAGTAGCAGGCATTTTGGTCGTGCTAAACTCATTGTCTTCTGTGTTTTTTCTAAGAGCTGATTTTACGGAGGATAAAAGATATACTCTGGATCGATCAACTAAGCGCATCCTAAGCGAGGTTAACGAACCCATAATTATTACTTTATACATTTCAGATGATTTGCCTCCTGATGTTAACAGGACGGTTCAGGATTTTAAAAACCTTCTGACTGAGTACAATCATTACAGCAAGAGGAAGATCTCATTCGAATATGTAAATCCTAATAAAAATGAAGAATTAGAACAAGAAGCAATAGAAGCAGGCATAAATCCTGTTCCGTTAGAGATTAGGGAAAAAGATCAATTGAAAGTGCAACGTGTTTTTTTAGGTGTTGTTATTCAGGTGGGTGATGAGTTTGAGCCCATTCCATTAATTAAGCCTGGAATTGCAATGGAATACGCTCTTTCGACGCTTATTAAAAGGCTAACTATTAGAGATAAACCTCAAATTGGGTACATAATGGGGCATGGTGAACCTGAGTTCGCCACCATTGAACAAGTATTGGATGAACTTACTATTTTATATGATGTTAAGCCGGTCTACCTATTGTCCGAACCGGATTTACAAAAGTATAAATGTCTAATGCTAATAGGACCAACAGGTACTATTTCTCCATCGCAATTGGGTAGTTTAGATAACTATTTGGAAAAGGGAGGTTCTTTAATGATTGCTATGGAGCGGGTGAGGGGTATGCTTAATGAAGGAATTGGTGTATCTGTAAATACGGGTTTAGAAAAATGGCTCGAACAAAAAGGTTTGTATGTTGAAGATTCCTTTATTGTTGATAAAAAGTGTGGTACTGTTACCGTTCATCAGCAAGGTTTTTTCTCATTCCCTCAGCAGATAAATTTTCCATTTTTGCCCGTAATTTCCAAATTTACAAATCACATAATTACTGATGGAATTGAAACCCTTATATTGCAATTTGCTAGTCCAATAAAATATGTAGGAGATACAGTAATGAACTACCAACCTTTGGCTTATACCTCAAAAATATCTGGAAAATTAAAGGCTCCAATTAGTTTTAACATTGGTCGGCAATGGAGAGCTCAAGACTTTTTGTATCCTGATTTAACGGTGGCTGCTGCTCTGTCCGGTCCCATGGGCGGAACAGCTAAAGCTAAGATTTGCTTGATTGGAGATGGAAATTTCATAGTTAATGGATTTGGAGCCAATAAGATATCAATTCAACAAGATAATATAAACCTTTTTGCAAATGCAATCGACTGGCTTTCCGATGATTCTGGATTAATGAGTTTAAGAACAAAAGGAGTTTCTTCACGACCTTTACGAGAAATTACAGAAGGAAAGGTATTCTTGATTAAATACTTTAACTTCTTGGTGCCAGTATTTCTATTGATAACTTATGGAGCTATTAGATTCAGACGAAGGAGCATTAAAAGAAGTAAACGAATGCGGCCAGGATTTATAAAGTAGTAAAGATTTGTTCCCGGCTTCCGGCAAACCGGGGAAGGTTTTACCGGAAGCTAATTAGCATATCAATGAATTGGGAAACAAATAAAAACACAGGTTTTTATTTTCCGAAGGCAATTTAATTATACTAAAATGAGTAATCAAAAAAAATCTACCCATATCTTACACAAAGAGAATTCTAAATGGTGTAAGTTGCAGATTATTAATTTGATCTGCTACCGTAAGCTTGTGTAATTTGGAGTCTATCTAAATAACGTAAGTTCGACGTAAAATTCTATCCACAGAAAGTTATATTTGCGATAGATTTGCATTAAAAATTTGGAAAGAATAGCGTGCTATTTTGAGGAATTTTTAATTTGAAGATGTCGTAAAGAGAACTTTCCATTATGTGTTTGCCTGCTTTCGGCATAAATTTCCTCAAATCTTCTTGAAATATCCCGATATTCCTTTGAAAATTTGAGAAAATTTCTACTCAAAATCAGATCAAACTGTGAACGAATTTTACGTCGAACTCGCGTTAAATAGTGTAGATTCGATCTAAATTTTTATTTACAGATGTTGCAAAGAAAATTTTCCAGTAAGGCTGTAACTCATTTTGAATGATATTTATTTTAGGGCAATACTGGTGCTAAAATAAACATCATAAAAGCACAAAAAAAGCGAAGATTACTCTCCGCCCGTCTAGGATCTATTTTATATAAATTAGCTTTTTCTTTTAATTCTTAATTTTTGACCTACTTTTAAGCTTCGAGCATCTTTTATGTTATTTAATTTCATGATGTCATAGTTAGATACCCCTGGGAATTTCTTGGCAATTGTCCAGAAATTATCGCCTCTGCGTACTGTGTAATAGATGTATGAGCCATCGTATTTTTGCGTAGAAGTAATATTTGTTGCACTTTTCTTTGTACTTGCTGATTTACCCAAAGTAGCTTGTTTTTGGACAAAGTTCATTTGATTAAAATTACTGTAATATGCTAGCTTGGATTTAGGCACATACACAACAAGCTTTTGTCCTACCTTAATTAAGTTTCTTCTAATGTTATTCCAATAACGCAAATCGGAAGTTCTAACGTGAAACCACGATGCAATAAGACCAACAGCATCTCCAGGTTTTACTTTATAATATACTTTAGCCTTGTTTTTAGGTGCTACATGGGCAAATCTCTGATATCTATCCCTAGGGTTAACAACCTTGTCTTTTTGACTGAAATAATAATCTTTTTTATAAGAGAAAATAGAATCTTGCAAGTCAATGAACTTCGATGTAAATTCTAATGGAAGTTTAAGCGAATAAGCTTTATCTCCTGGTAAAATATCTGCTCTATATTGTGGATTTAAATCTCTTAGTTGTTCTTTAGGAATATTGATCACTTTCGAAACCTGATCAAAATGCAGAGTTTCATCAATCATTAAAGTGTCGCAAGCTATTGGGAAATTTGATTTTTTCGGATATAAATTGTGTTCTTTGTGATAATTAAAAGTATAAATTGCTGCTATGAAAGCAGGTACGTAACCTCTTGTTTCACGAGGGAGCCTATAATATATATCCCAATAATTTCTTTTGCCTCCACTGCGGCGAATGGCTTTATTTACGTTACCGGGACCACAATTGTAGGCCGCAATTACCAAATGCCAATTGCCGTAAACCTTATACATATCCTTTAAGTACTTCACAGCAGCATAGCTCGATTTAATTGGATCTCTTCTTTCATCCACAAATGAGTTGATATTCAGCTTATACATTTTACCTGTTCCGTACATGAATTGCCAAAGGCCACTTGCACCTGCACGTGACAATGCTTTAGGATTTAGTGCCGATTCAATTATTGGAAGGTATTTTAATTCTTGGGGAAGCCCTTCCTTATCCAGGATTGCTTCAAAAATAGGGAAGTAATATTCCGATAATCCCATCATGTATTCAACTTGAGATCGTCTTTTCTCAGAATACAATTTGATGTAATTCTCAACGATTTTATTGAAGGATAGATCAATTAAGGAAGGAACTGCTTTTAATCGATTGATGTAGACAGAATCGGAAAGAGCTATGTTAGAATTAAGCTTTTTAGTACTGTATTGTGAATCCGTATGTTCAATATACCAAAGATGAAGTAAACTATCCAAATTATTTGAAAAGTTGGGATTTATAATATCATTTAGATCGTATCGAACATCCACATTGTTTAGCTTTAAAAATGCTAAAGTGTCAGATTCTATTACTGGTTCATTTTCGGCAGTTTCCTTATAAACTGTATCTATAGTAGGTAGAACACTTTCGGTTGCTACCGGCATTTCTTGCTTATTTTGAGTGGCATTTGGCTTAATGGTACTACATGCCAATGTAGTTCCCAATAAAAGAACTGGTATATATATTTTTCTTCTCATTTTCTCTATTCTAAAAAGTAATTTGGCATCTAAATCCTAAAGAGTTGCCGGTAAATGCTGAATAGCTAACAGCAGGTTCAACTCTTAGTGTAAGTTCATCGTTTACATTAAAATTCATCAAGTGAGCGTCAATAGCTGCATCAATGATATTTAATACGTAAACACCAGCTAAAATGATATAGCTTAGGTCTCTGTCGTGTTTATAGGAATCTTTTCTATTCTGGAGTTGAGTTTTAAACCATTGATCAGTTCTGCTATCGGAATTGTCCCAGTCTCTATCCAGTATTTTCTGATAAGAGTTGGCTGTTGGCTTAGGTGTTTGACTTTGTTGTTCTTCAGGAAGATTCTTCCATTCCAGAAATATAGAAAAGTCGCGAAAAGCATTTTTATTTTCTTT
The DNA here is from genome assembly GCF_965230805.1 of Marinifilum sp. Classification (NCBI taxonomy): domain Bacteria; kingdom Pseudomonadati; phylum Bacteroidota; class Bacteroidia; order Marinilabiliales; family Marinifilaceae; genus Marinifilum; species Marinifilum sp. The sequence goes on from NZ_OZ246019.1 coordinate 2,755,600, forward strand.
AAATCTTTTTGTATTCCAATCGATGGCATAAACGGTTGCTCCAATTCCTGCATAAAGAATAGGAATTTTCCAGTATTTTTTATTGTATGCCTGGCCTAAACCGGGTAGCATAACTGAATACATTGTAGCTTTATGAGGCGAGTGTACCTTAGTACTCGATTCCACTTGCACGGTATCAGCTATAATTTTCTGTGCCTGCACTCTTAAAGGCCGGGCAAAGAACATCACACACAATACCGCCACTAAACCAAAAAGTGGGCGTAATTTGTTCAATTTGTATTGCTTTAATATTATTACTATTTACGAATTCATTTGATCCATAACGGCCAAAATGCGCTCTAAATCATCATCTGATTTAAAAGGGATAATTATTTTTCCTTTGCCGTTATTTGTGCGTTTTAAATCAACTTTAGTTTTAAAATGTTGAGAAAGGTGATCTTTCAAAGACTCATATTCTTCAGGCAAGGAAGTTTTCGTTGGAGCTTTTTGCTCATTTTTCCCATTGTTTAGTTCACGAACCAATTCCTCTACTTTTCGAACAGAGTAATCGTTTTGAACTGTTAATTGAAAAATTTCAAGCTGCGATTTAGGGTCGTTAATATTAACAAGAGCTCTGGCATGACCCATAAGAAGTCTTTTGTCTCGAATTCCTTTCTGAATTTCGGCAGGCAACTTTAGTAATCGTAAATAGTTAGATATGGTGGAGCGTTTTTTTCCAACGCGTTCGGATAAACTCTCTTGGGTTAGTTTAATTTCATCAATTAATCGTTGGTAACTAATTGCAATTTCAATTGAATCGAGATCTTCACGTTGAATGTTCTCAACTAATGCCAACTCCAACATCTTGTCATCATCGGCAAGTCGAATGTAAACGGGAACTTTTGTTAATCCAGCAATTTTTGCTGCTCTAAATCTTCGTTCCCCAGCAATAAGTTGGTAAGAATTATTATTGATTTTGCGCACAGTTAGTGGTTGAACAATGCCCAGTTCTTTAATTGATTGGGCAAGTTCATTCAAAGCTTCTTCGTCGAATTTTGTTCTAGGTTGATAAGGATTGGCTTCAATTTTAGAAATTTCAATCTCATTACTTAAATTTCTTTCTGATTTTGCCTGTACTTCATCAGCATCGTCAATTAGTGCTCCTAATCCCCTTCCTAATGCGCTTTTCTTTGCCATGTTACTCTTTCAATATTATATTATTCGCTGATAATCTTTTCTTGATTACTTATTTTAGTCATGTTGTTATTTTGCAACAATTCACGGGCTAAATTTAAGTAATTAATTGCACCTGCCGAATCAGCATCGTAAAGAATTGCAGGTTTACCATAGCTAGGTGCTTCTCCAAGTTTGGTATTGCGTTGTATAATGGTTTCAAATACCATATCTTGAAAATGCTTTTTAACCTCGCTAACTACCTGATTTGATAATCTTAAACGACTATCGTACATGGTTAAAAGGAAACCTTCGATTTCCAATTCGGTATTTAAACGGCTCTGAATGATTTTAATCGTGTTCAAAAGTTTGCCAAGACCTTCCAAAGCGAAATATTCACATTGAACAGGAATGATAACAGAATCGGCAGCTGTTAGTGCATTTACTGTTATCAAACCCAGGGATGGAGAACAGTCGATCAGAACAAAATCATAATCAGAACTAACTTGCTCTAACACCTTCGAAAGAATTTTCTCACGATTCGCCAAGTTTAGCATTTCAATTTCAGCACCAACCAAATCAATATGAGAAGGAATAATATCAAACCCTTCAATATCACTTTTAAGAACTGCTTTCTTAGGATCTATCCCATCTACTATACATTCATAAATGCTTTTCTCAATTGAACGTACGTCGAATCCTATTCCTGATGTAGAATTAGCCTGTGGATCAGCGTCAACGATCAAAACCTTATATTCCAAAACGGCAAGGCTCGATGCCAGATTGATAGCCGTTGTGGTTTTTCCAACCCCTCCCTTTTGGTTCGCCAGAGCAATAATTTTAGCCATAAACAATTCGTATTACAAGGATTTAAATTTAAATGATTTGATGTTGTCCCAAAGATACAATTTTAAGCGACATTTAAAATCTTGAGTGCCTCTAAAATAGCCATTGATTGATCTTAAATTTTCAACATATCTATGGGTCGAGATTGTCAAATCGAAGAATAATGAACTTCCTAAACATCAGTTGTTTTCATAATTAATTCCTGTTCCTCCAAAGAAATTAAGCCTGTGCAAATAGTTTAATGCTTTCTTCCAGCAATTTTTTCTTTTCAATTGGCACAACAACTGGAATTTCACATACAATACCACCAGCCAGATTAGATATTGCAGCTATATCTTTGGCTTCCATTCCTGCAGCTAAACAAAGAGTTGCAACGCTAATAACAGTATCACCAGCTCCTGAAACATCTGCAATTTCACGAACAACGGCGGGAATGTGCTCATATGTACTTTCGTTGCTAATAAAAACGCCAAGTTCCGATAGAGTTATCAACAGTTTGTTAATATCCATTTCTTTTTGGAACTTTTTGGCTTCGCTAAACAATCCTTCAATATCTCCTTTTTCAAGATTTAGATTCGATCCTTCGACAAACTCCTTAAAATTGGGTTTGAATAGCGTAACGTTTTTATAATCTGAGTAATGTCTCTTCTTAGGGTCTACAAGGACAGGAATATTTTTTTTGTTTGCAATGGCTGTAATCTCTTCAATTAGCTTCTTAGTAATTACTCCTTTGTCGTAATCTTCGAAAACCACTGCGTGAATTTCCTGCTTCCCGATTAAATTTTTGATGTGATCGATAAATTCAAATTCAATTTCATCGGCTAATTCGTGGGTATCTTCTTCGTCGACACGAATCATGTGCTGGTTGTCGCTAATAAACCTCGTTTTTACCGTTGTTCTTCTATGTTTACTCGCTATGATTCCAAACTGTTCCTTTTGTATTTCGGTTAAGAGTTCTAAGAATTCTTTCCCTTTCTCGTCGTTTCCTATCACCGAACAGAGTATAGGATTGGCACCCATCGATTTAATATTTAATGCAACATTGGCTGCACCACCTAATCTGCTTTCGCGATTCACGCAAGAAACGATTGGTACAGGTGCTTCAGGCGAAATTCGTTCTACCTTACCCCATACATAGGCATCAACCATTACATCTCCAATAATAAGGACATTATAATCAGCAAAACTTTCGAAAGTTTTTTCCAGTTCAATTTTCTTCACGATGATTCGATTTTCGAAATTATGAGGGCAAAGATAAACAAATTCGCTTGTTCGGGAACAGGAACAATTTTCCTTATGATTTTTTAACACTTGAGTTCTGCACTTGGCATTTGCATTTCAGAATCGCTAGTCCTGATTTGAAATCAGGGCTTTCGGAGCTCAGGATTTTTAATTCTAAAAATTTAGATTTATCTATCGGATCCTCAAAAACACGTAAATCTTGTAAAGGATGCGTGTTTTTCATCTCAAAGTAGTTCAATGCTCATGCTTGTGTGGTGGTATCAATGGTTTCCTTATGAGAGTCGAGTCTTATTGTGAATAAAGCCCCTCAGGTCTTCACTTCTGCTTCTTTGCTTTCTTGTTTTTTTACCAAGATATTAATGCCAGCGCTCCTTTCTGTTCTTGGCATTTGCATTTCTATGCTTGATTGGCATTAGATTGGATCAACATCAAAGTTGATTACAATGCTTTTAAATTTATCGATTTCTTTTAGGAAGTTGGCTTGTTGATTCAAAATCCATTTGGCTTTTGCGGGTGAACTTTTCTTTTCAATTTTGATAAGAATATTTACGATAAAAGAGTTCTGAATACGATTGATTAAAGGCGATTGTGGACCAAATATGCGAATGCCAAATATCTTGCGTAGCGAACTGGCCAGATAGTTGGCTGCTTCGTTCACCAAGCCTTGGTTTTTGTGTTTTAAGCTAATGTTTATCAGACGATAAAAAGGAGGATAAATGTATTCTTCTCGCTCTGCAATTTGTGAAGAATACATCTCAAAATAATCATTTTTAACTACATTTTTAATGATATCATGATCCGGAGTATAGGTTTGAATTAAAACCTTACCCCTCTTTTTTTTTCTGCCCGCTCTGCCCGAAACTTGCGCCATCATCTGAAAGCTTCGTTCGTAGGCCCTAAAATCAGGATAATTAAGCATGGAATCTGCATTTAATATTCCAACCAAACTAACATTATCAAAATCCAAGCCTTTCGAAACCATTTGAGTACCTACCAAAATATCTATTTCTTGCTGCTCAAATTGGTAGATTATTTTCTCGTAGGCATTTTTTTTACGTGTGGTATCTAAATCCATTCTGCCAACTCTGGCTTCCGGAAAAATGTGTAATATTTCCTCTTCAATTTTTTCCGTCCCAAAACCTTTGGTCTCCAATTCCTCAGATCCACAATGTGTGCATTTGTGAGGAAGAGCCATGCCATGTCCGCAGTAATGGCAGGTAAGCGTATTGTTATGACGATGGTAGGTAAGACTTACCGAGCAGTTTGGACAGTATGGCACCCAGCCGCACGATTTGCATTCCAAATAAGGGGCATAGCCTCTTCTGTTCTGAAACAGGATGATTTGTTCTTTGTTCTCCAAACTTTCTTCCATCTGTGTTACAAGTGCTGGGGAGAAGATGGACTTCATCAACTTTTTTTTTCGAGCCTCTTTGATATCTGTAACAATAATTTCAGGCATTTCAATTTCCTGATGTCGCTTAAAGAGTTCAACCAAACCATATTTCCCAATTTGAGCATTGTAATAACTTTCAATTGCCGGAGTTGCGGTTCCTAATAAAGTTTTTGCGCCATGAAGTTGGGCCAGATATAAAGCAGCATCGCGAGCATGATATCTTGGCGAAGGATCAAATTGTTTGTATGTGTTTTCGTGCTCTTCATCAACAATGATTAATCCTAAATTGTTAAAAGGAAGAAACACGGATGATCGCACTCCTAAAACAATCTGATAGGATTTGTTAGCATTGTTTTCCAGTACGTTGTTATATATTTCAACCCGTTCCGCATCACTAAATTTAGAATGGTAAACACCAACCTGATTACCAAAAACTGATTTTAATCGATTGACGATTTGAGTGGTTAATGCAATTTCGGGTAAAAGGTAAAGAACCTGTTTTCCTAGTTTAAGGTTCTCCTCAATTAAATGCATGTAAATTTCAGTTTTTCCACTTGATGTTACTCCATGCAATAGTACACAATTTTTGTCTTCAAAGTTTTTGTGAATTTCATTAATTGCTTTTTCCTGATGTGAGTTTAACTGCTTTAAGCCAGTAAGTGGCACCTCATTTAAATCAAGTCGATCAAGCTTTTCATGGTAGAATTTTAGAATCTTCTTATCAACAAGCGATTTCAAAATACTTCGGGAACAATCAATTGATTTTAACAGTTTCAGACTACTCACTTTTACAGGAGTATCTTCGAAATAATGTTTGGATAGGTTTAAATATGAATAAAGCAATTCTTGTTGCTTTTTGGCTCTTTTCAATCCATTAAGGATTGTAGCAATTTCTTCTTCAGGGAAATTAGCGTATAATGTTACAAACTCTTGCTTTTTTTCTTTATAAGTGGATGATATTAGCTCTTCAACACAAACGGCTCCTTTTTCCATGAGAGATTTTATCTGCGGAAGCGTATTTTTTAAGCCTGTAGCCTGATTTAAACTGGCAATACTTACGTCTTTTGAATGCCTTAAAATTGTCAGAATTTGCTCCTGGCTTTTGCTAATTTGTTTTTCGGCAACAAAACTTTCGTTTAGCTTGATTTTGGTTTGACTTTCGAGTTTTAAGCCCGAAGGTATGGCAGCCTTGTAAACATCTCCCAATACTGCCTGATAGTATTGAGAGATCCAATCCCAAAATTTTAACTGAATCGGATTAATTGCTGGTATCTCATCAAGACAAGATAGAATATCTTTTAGCTCGTAATCAGTGGGAGCATTACTGTGCAGTTCTTTTACGATGCCAGTATATAGTTTTTTGCTACCCAATGGAACAACTACTCGTTTTCCTACCGATAATTCTGTTTTTAACTCATCAGGAACCGAATAAGTAAAAACACCTGCTAATGGGAGAGGGAGTATGATATCTGCGTATTCGTGATGATTGTTCATTTTTGAGCATTTTCCTCAAAGTTATTAGTTCTGATTGAAATCCCAAGAGTGGAATCTCAATCAGAAGAAATATCTTATACCAGTTTTAGGAATACCTCAAGTAAACAATATCTGTCACAGATTTAGATAGAAAGGATTTCGTTAATGTGTAAGTAGGTATCCTTTACTTTCTTTTTATTCTTGATGGTTTTGTTGAATGGTACGTGAGTAACATCGCCGTTAACCAATCCAACCATGATACTTTTTTGATCATCCAGTAGTGCTTCGACTGCTGCAACTCCCAAAGTAGATGCTGTTACACGGTCGAATGCCGATGGAGAGCCACCACGTTGCATGTGTCCAAGTATGGATACACGAATATCATATTCAGGATGTTCTTTTTCAATTTCTTTTGCAATGGTATAAGCTCCTCCAGATTTATCCCCTTCGGCTACAATTACAATTCCACTTGATTTGTGTTCTTTGTATCCTTTTTCAAGGTATGATTGCAATTCTTTAGCATGGGTTTCTTTTTCAGGAATCAGAATCGCTTCAGCGCCAGTTGCAATTCCGCTTCGTAAAGCAATAAAACCAGCATCACGTCCCATTACTTCAATAAAGAATAAACGGTTGTGAGCGCTTGCAGTGTCACGAATTTTATCAACAGCTTCGATTACAGTATTGATGGCAGTATCATAACCAATGGTATAATCGGTACCATACAAATCGTTATCAATGGTTCCTGGTATACCTACAACAGGAATGTCGTGCTCCTGGGTAAAGATGCGAGCGCCCGAAAAAGTACCGTCACCACCTATTACAACCAAAGCGTCAATTTTGTTATCAAGCATTTGCTGATAAGCTTTTTGTCTCCCCTCAAAAGTTCTAAACTCTTGGCTTCTTGCCGAACGAAGAACAGTTCCTCCTTTTCCAATGATATTACTTACATCATGCGATTTCATTTTCTTGAAATTGCCGTTGATCAGGCCTTCATAGCCTTGCTTAATACCAACAACTTCAATTTTGTTGAAGATTGCAGTGCGAACAACTGCGCGAATCGCAGCGTTCATACCCGGAGCATCACCTCCTGATGTAAGCACACCTATTTTCTTAATTCGTGACATGCTAAATTTTCTTTTATTTTCAAGTTTGATTTTTTCATTTACTTCGTTCATCAGCCAAGCAGGGGTTGAAGTGGCACCACTTACACCTACTGATTTTGCCCTTGCAAACCAACTCATATCTATATCATGTGGCTCCGATATGAAATAGCTATTTCGATTTGTGCCTTTACAAACATCAAAAAGCAATTTGCCATTTGAACTTTTTTTGCCACCTACAAAAACAATTACATCATGCTTTTGCGCAAACTCCTTCATCAAAGGAAGCCTGTTTGCTACCTTCCTGCATATTGTATCATGTGCCTTAAAGGAGGCATTCGTTGTTTTTTGCAAATGTTGTCGAATCAAATTAAAACCCTCAATGGTTTTTGTTGTTTGCGAGAACAATTCAACAGGTAAATCCGGATTAACGGATTTAAGATCTTTTACAGTTTCAATTACAATTGCATTTCCTTCGGTTTGGCCAAGCAATCCATTTACTTCGGCATGCCCTTTTTTACCGTAAATTAAAATCTGACCCTTGTCTTCTTTAATTGCTTGGTAAGCTTTTTTAATTCTTTTCTGAAGGGTTAAAACCACCGGGCAAGTGGCATCAACTATTTCGTTGTTATTTTTCTTCGCTATTTCATACGATGAGGGTGGTTCGCCATGAGCTCGAAACAGAACTTTTTTTTCTTTTAAGTCTTTGTATTCATCATGTTTAATGCTTTGCAATCCTAAATCATTAAGGCGATTTACCTCAATATTGTTGTGAACGATATCGCCAATACAATAGAGTTGACCATCTTTAGTTAGGTGTTCTTCTGCCTTCTTAATTGCATTTACCACACCAAAACAGAAACCGGCATTAGGATCAATTTCTACCTTCATTGCTTACTCTTTTACAGTCATTTAACGACTTCGTTCATCTTTGCAATAATCCAATCCAGTTGCTCTTCTTTGCTGAGCTTGCTATTGTTTAACACGATTGCATCTTCAGCTTTTCTTAAAGGGCTCTCATCTCTGTTTTCGTCGATATAATCTCTTTTCTTTACATTTTCACGTATCTCCTCAAGAGATACTGTATCACCTTTATCTTTCAATTCTTTATAACGACGAATTGCTCTTACTTCAACATCGGCAGTCATAAAAATTTTCAAATCAGCATCCGGAAACACTACTGTTCCTATATCTCTTCCGTCCATAATTACGCCACCATCTTTGCTTAATTCGCGCTGAAAAGCAACCATTTTTTCGCGTACAAACCTAATTTTTGCAATTAAGCTTACGTTATCTGATACTTCGAGAGAACGAATCTCATCTTCAACCAATGCGTTGTTTAAGTAGGTTTCATGACCTTGTTTTCGGTCATTATACTTAAATGATATAGAAACCTGATCGATTAAATGACTTAATTTATTTTCGTCTACTTTTTCATTTTTCACCAAATTGTTTCGCATTGCAAATAGAGTAATCACTCTATACATTGCTCCACTATCGATATAGATGTAATTTATTTTTTTTGCTAAATCTTTGGCAACGGTACTTTTGCCGCATGATGAATGACCATCAATGGCTATAATTAGTTTCTTTTCAGATATATTCATTCGTTGTATTGCTTGTTTTTTTTGCAATTGGGTACAAAAGTAGTAAGAAAATCGGTCAATAATAGGTTTCACGATCTAAAAATGCAGACGATTCAGGCACGTACTCGTCTGTAAACGATTGAAATGCGACTTAAAGAATAAAGAAATTACCTAAAATTAAAGTTGCTAAGTCGGGTACTTACCGAAAAATGACTGCTTGAGCCTGCCAAATGGTATTTTGCCGAGGCGAAATTGATGCGGAAACGAGAAACCGTTAAACCAAATCCCCAAGTAAAACCTACTGTAGATTTCTTCTCATCTACACCAAGTTCATCTCTTCGCTGAAAGTTATACCCCAAACGAAGGCTAAAGTTTTTGCTAGGGAGAAACTCAGCTCCTAAAATTAAATGCTTTGCAGCTTTGTCAATAAATCCGTTTTCTGAAGATTGGTTGGTGAAAGAATTATCTACTTGATTTAATTCTGATCGATAGGATTGATCGAACTTTTCAAGATGTCGATAGGTAATTGCAAAAGCGAAAGGAGCATGCTGTAGTTTTGTGCTCATTCCAATTAAAATTTCGTTGGGCAAATCTTCTCTGTGCGATCCGTAATATGCTTTTATTTGATATCCAAAATTGCGTGCAAGTATTGAAGCTCTAAAGAGCTCATCAGAGCTATTGTAGATTACAGCCAAATCGCTTGCCAAACCAAAGGACTTGTATTTTTCAAGCGACGAGTATATTGGTTTTAGGGTGACTCCAATGCGCAAATTTTTATTGATTTCTTTTCCGTAACAGATAAAAAGAGCATAATCTGAGGCCTTAAAATTACCGGTGATATCACCCTGTACATCGGCCTCGGTAAATTCTCCATAGTTTACGTAGTGCATTCCCAAAGAGAAAGTACCAATGTTCTTATAGCTTCTGGTGTATGAAGCATACCCATAGTTGATATCTGCCAAATAACTTACATAGTTCAGATTCACCGATTGATCCAATTCGGGGTGTAAGGCTGCGGGATTGTAAAAAGCATAATCGGCATCTACATTTCCCAATGCAATTTGGTCTCCTCCCAGGGCAGCAACACGAGCAGAACTTCCTAAATTCAGGAATTCATATGTATTCTCGCCGGCAGATTGAGAAAAAGTCTGTAAGCCGGATAGCATTAGGAAGAGACATATGACTAGTGTTCTGTTCATTTGTAATGTTATGAAACGAGAATGATTAAAAATAAGTGTTCAACATACACGGTAATGATTATTTTGATCTTGTGACTTCCATCTTACAAATGGAAAAAAATTGAGCAGATGGAATTTAAAGATATAAATCCGATTCGAAACGAGTCTTACAATTGATCTTTTTTCTTCTTCAATCTATCGCTTACTTCATAAACTGCCGGGCAATAATGTGTATTTTTTAAGCTAAGATTTAAAATCTGATAAAAGCGTTTGCGATCGGTGTGAGGGTATTCGCGGCAGGCTCTTGGACGGTTCTCATAAACCATACAGTAATTGTCGGGCATTAAAAATGGGCAAGGAGCTTCTCGAAAAACATAGTCGTTGTCATTATCAACTTCCAGGTACCGATTTATAAGATCTGCTGGTTTCATGCGAAGATGCTTGCTCAACCTTTCAATGTCTTTATCGATAATAATGGGGCTAATGCTCTTACAGCAGTTGGCACATTCCAGGCAGTCCAATTCTTTAAACACCTCATCGTGCAATGCGTGAACGATCTTATCAAGTTGTTTTGGTTTTTTCTTTTTCAATTTGGCAAAAAACTCTTTGGTATCGGCCTCGGTTTGATTGGCTTTTACCTTCAATTGCTCTAAATCGATCTTTATTTTTCCCATGAAATTACTTCTTAACTTTTGAGAATTTTAGTTTGGCCTGCGATAAAAACAAACCGGATATCACAATTGAGATCCCGATCATTTTTTGGAATGAGAGTGTTTCATTCAATACAAAAAATGCAAAAATTGCCGTAAATACGGGTATTGCATTAATAAAGACATTCGATTTGTTGATGCCCAAATGTTTGATTCCGTAGGTAAATAAAATAAAAGCCAATGAAGAAGCAAAAACAGCCAACTCTATCAAAGCGATCCATACTTTTAAAGTGGGTTGAGCACTTAAAAAGTGATTCAGCTCAAAGCTTAGAAATAGTGGTAAAAAGAAAGCGATGCCAATTAAGTTTTGGTAGGAAATCAGCGTAAGCGGACTGTATTTCGAAGCCAAACCTTTAAGTACAATGGAATAGCCTACTGCTGCTGCCACGGCTAAAAACATTAATGCAATTCCCAAAGGCGAGGCCACCAAATTGAATTCTTTGTTAAAGATGATTACACCCACACCAATTACCGAAAATATTATTCCCAATACAATTTTTGAACTGATTTTCTCTTTGTGGAACAAGTAAGCTCCGAAAGGAGAGAATAAGGGAATGGTAGAAATGATTACTGCTCCAAGAGTTGAGGATACAAGCTTTAAGCCTAAGCTTTCGCCTAAAAAGTAAAGGAATGGCTCAAAAAAAGCCAATAGGATCAAATGCAATCTGTCTTCTTTTTTTATGCTTTGAATACGGTTTAAGCTTTTACCGATAATGAATAAAAGAAAGGATGAAATGATAAGACGCAGCAATACAGTTGTTATAGGATTGTACACCAGGTACACTATTTTTACCCATACATAAGAGAAACTCCAAAAAAGCATTGCCATTACAATGCTGGCATACACCACAAGAGATTGTTTGTTCATTTTCGATTGGCTTGAATATTTTGAGGCGAAAATACTGATTTATTTTGAGCTTTCGGGCAAATGTGTATTCCAACAAGTTAATCGCAAGTAGGTCTATGTAATTTCTACTTAACGTGAGTTCGAGGAAAAATTCGTTCACAGTTTGATCTGATTTTGAGTAGAAATTTTCTCAAATATTCGAAGGAATATCGGGATATTTCAAGAAGATTTGAGGAAATTTATGCCTAAAGCAGGCAAACACATAATGGAAAGTTCTCTTTACGACATCTTCACATTAAAAATTCCTCAAAATAGCACGCTATTCTTTCCAAATTTTTAATGCAAATCTATCGCAAATATAACTTTCTGTGGATAGAATTTTACGTCGAACTCACGTTACTTAAAATCAGTGCAAACTGTGACAATATTTTTAGTGGAGCTTAGGCGAATACCTTCACGATTGTTTTCATTTTAGAAAGCACCCAAAATAATTCATGCAATGCTGTTACAATTAACAACGAAATTTTGGAGATCGTATCCCATGCGAATACACTCTTTCGCTAAACAAAAATCTCCACTTCAATAAACAGTGAGGAATTACTTTCTTTTCTTACCTGCGAGTAGTTTGACCCGACAACTGCATACACTTTGACCCAACAACTGCATACACTTTGACTCGACAACTGCATACACTTTGACATTCAAAGTGCAGGCACTCTTACACTCAGTAGGCATACACTCTTAGTGTAAGAGTGCCTATACTCTTGTAATTCTTATTCTTAACGTGAGTTCGACGTAAAATTCGTTCGTTTGATCTGATTTTGAGTAGAGATTTTCTCAAATTTTCGAAGGAATATCGGGATATTTCAAGAAGGTTTGAGGAGATTTATGCCTAAAGCAGGCAAACACATAATGGAAAGTTCTCTTTACGACATCTTCACATTAAAAATTCCTCAAAATAGCCCGCTATTCTTTCCAAATTTTTAATGCAAATCTAACTTTCTGTGGATAGAATTTTAAGTCGAACTCACGTTATTCTTAACAAAGCAGATAAAATTCAGTAAGGAGAGCATATCCTTCATCTCAAAGGCATTTGATGCTCTTACTTGCGCGAGGGTATTAATGGTTTACCAAAGAGATCCACATTTTGAATCGTCCCAAACTCAAACAGCTCTGCTATTTCAGATGCTTGCATGTTCTTGCCAAGAGCTTTCATTGTCTCAACAGCAAAGTTTGTGCTCTTCGCAATTGGGTTCATGCGTATTCCAACAAAATAGATGTGCTTTACGGGTAATCTTAATGACAACAGGAAGGTTCTTCTTGCTGAGCTTCTTCAATAGGAACCGTCATTGCTTTTTCCGGTGGACTTAAATATGGGATGTTAAGGCTTAATCCACGAAGTATGAATAGCACGCCAATAAATACAATTGCATAGGGAATAAGTTTGCTTATTTTTTTGCGCAGTTCCAATGTAATCATGTTTCCGATAAGGGAAATTGCCAGGAGCATGGGCAAAGTGCCCAAACCGAATATAAACATGAAAAGGCTACCACCCACGGATGATCCTGTTGCAATAGCTCCTGCAATGGCAAAGTAAACCAATCCACAGGGTAATAATCCGTTTAACAAGCCAATCATTAACAAGGCTCCGTAGCTTCGTTGCGCAAATAGTTTTCCCAACGACATTTTTACTTTCCCAACGAAAGAAAATATGCCTTTATCGGCATTGAATCGATTTTTATAGATGGATGGGGTGATTACCGAAAGAATCATGATGGCTCCCATAATAACAGATACCCATTGTTGAAAACCACTCATCACCAAGCCGCGACCCAAAAGGCCAAATATGGCTCCCATCGCTGCATAGGTAATGGCTCTGCCCAAATTGTATAAAACGCCCCCAAATATTCTTGCTAACCACGAATCGGTTTTTAATGGAATTGCCAATGCGATAGGTCCACACATTCCAATGCAGTGAAAGCTTCCTAAAAGTCCTAATGTTAATGCTGATATATATACCATATGTTTGTTCTGTTTAAGCACACTGTGCACTAAGTTCTTTGTGCTTAGCTTACTATTTTACATCGAACTCACGTTATTTACTCAAATAAATTGCCTCTTCCTTATAGTAAGCAACATCATTATAAACCCAATCTAATTTAATGGTGTATCGTCCTTGTAACAGTTCATCTGTACTAATTACATGAACACCACTATCGGTTAAAGCCAATTTGTATTTCAAATCCAAATCGTAATCGGCAGGTCGGTACACAATAATGTCACCTTTTACACCCGATCTCATACCGAGGGGAAAGGTGATTTCAATATTGTTTCCTACCTGTTTAATCGTAACGGGGTTTTCCAATTGTTGTGCATTTCTTATCTTATTGATCTTATCTTGATGCTTCACCCCGGTAGGATAATAATCCTTCGATACCAGGTTTATTTTTTGTGTTGTACTAAATCCAACAAAAATTAATACACCAATAACATATAGCGATGCCATAATTCCCAGTTTTGTACCCCAACTTAGTTTCTTCATTTCCTTTTAATATTTAGATTTTAGTATCGCTTCGCAAGAAAAATTACTATTCCCCCTAGTTTGCACTTGATACTTTTATCTTATTCCGGCATTACCACGAAATCAGACTTGTTCTTTTTTGCAAGGCTCTCTTACTGCAATATCATAGATAATGTTCTTCACAGAGTTCCGAATCTTGCCAGTGATGCGTTTAGTTGTTTATATGTTTCTTCCATTTGTCAGATGCAAGCCACAAGGTCTAAACAATCAATAGCGTGTATGTTTTGTAATTATTTTAAACCTGCTCGTTTCAAAATAAAACTGGTATTAATTCGGTCCAACAAAAGTTAAATCCACCTCTTCAATTAATTTCTGATCAGCATAAACTCCAATGCTAATCGGTATTTGATCACCTTTAACTGCCGACTTAGGAAGAATGGCAAAAAATACGCCTTCTTTTATTGAGCTAGCATCGGCTTTTAAGTCTTCACCAATTACCTTTATCTCACCTTTGTGATCCATAATTTTAAAGTGAATTGGTACTTCCAGGGTAGTTTTGTTTACCACCTTAAAACTATACATGTTACTGATATTGCCGTGATCCTGTTGCTGATACATTAATCCCGGTGTACGCAGAATGATTGCTTCCAAATCGGTTCTTGAGGCAAACAAACCAATAACAACACCAATTAAAGCGGTAAGAACAACGGTGTAGGCAATTTTACGAACAGGCCAGTTGTTCTTTTTGCCTTCGGCGATGTTTTTTTCAGAATCGAAACGAATCAGTCCCTTGGGTTTTCCCACCCATTCCATTACCGAATTACATTCATCGATACAGGCAGTGCAGTTGATGCATTCCAATTGTGTACCATCGCGAACATCAATACCTGTAGGACAAACATCAACACATTGATAACAATCGATGCAATCACCTTTGCCTTCGGCTTCGCGATCTTCACCAGCTTCCAGTGGAGCACGTTCTTCGCCTCGTTTGTAGTCATAGGCAACCACTATGGTATTTGAATCAAGCAATACACCTTGCAATCTGCCGTAAGGACAGATCATTCCGCATACCTGTTCTCTTAATTTGGCAAATACAAAGTACATGACTCCCGAGAATGCCAAAGCCACAGTAAATCCAACCTTATGCTCAGATATCGGTTCATTTATGATTTTCCACAATTCATCAATTCCAATGATATAGCTCAGGAATGTGTTGGTGATGAGGAAACAAATGGCATAAAATACAATTGTTTTTAAGCTTTTCTTCCAAAATTTCTCGAAGGTAAACGATTGGGCATTCAGTTTCCTTTGTTCCTGATGTGACCCTTCGATTAAATATTCGATTTTTCTGAAGATGAACTCCATGAAAACAGTTTGCGGGCATGTCCACCCGCACCAAATTCTTCCGTAACTAACGGTAAAAAACACGATGAACACAAATAAAGTGATCATTGAAAAAAGAAAGATGTGAAAATCCTGAGGCCAAAACCTTACACCAAATAGAATAAATTTTCTTTCCAGAACATTTAAAAGAAACAATGGTTCACCGCCTATTTTTACAAAAGGCAATCCAAACATCAGCGCAAGCAAAGTATAACTCACTATATTTCTGTAGTTATATAGTTTACCTTTGGGTTTTTGTGCATAAACCCATCTTCGCTTTCCACTATCATTAAGCGTGGCTAGCTGATCACGATAAGTGTTGTAAGGATTTTCAGAAGTCATTTTTTGTTTATTGTAAGTTATAAGTACTTAAAGTATCTGAGCTTGTAATTTAAAACCAGAACTTTAAGTACTTAAGGCATTTTAAGTATTTTAATACTGTATTACTCAACAAGCTCACCCTGAGCTTCTCTTGCATTGGGAGGATTAGTTCCCTGTAAGCTCATTGTATAACTAGAAACTTGCAGCATTTGTTCAGGAGATAGTTGATTTTGCCATGCCAACATTCCCTTCAATGGTTTACCTACTTTAATAATTTGGTATACATCTTTTAAGGTACCACCGTTTATCCAGTATTTGTCGGTTAGGTTGGGTCCGATAGCATTTCCTTCTCCAACGGCACCATGACAAGCAATACAGTTTTTGTCGTAAATTTCTTTTCCTTTAGCAAGATTTGCGGCATCTGTCATCAATACCAATGCGTTTTCATCAAACTTAGGTTTTGGTTTATTTGCTTCTGCCAATGCCATTTCCTTATTGTACTCATCGATTTGCAGATCATCTCCGAATACATGATAGCGGAAAATGTAAACAGCAGAAAATACAATTGTGATGTAGAATAAGTAACGCCACCATTTTGGCATAGGATTATTCAATTCTCTGATACCATCATAATCATGGTCGCTAATCAGGTGTTTGTTTTCTTCAAGATATTTATCGTTATCCATTGCTATAGATTTAGGGTCAATTATTATTTATTTCAGAAGAATCGGCATCATCTTCATCAAGAGCATAGCTTTCCATTTGTGTAAAAAAGGCCTTGTTACTTTTCTTAAAAGTCCACCAAACCATTCCTGCAAAAAACAGAAAAAAAATCAGTAGCGAGATACTGGGAAAGAAGCCCACATCTGCTATACCTTGTAAGTAATGACTAACTAATTTCATATTATTTAGATTTGAGATGCCAGATATGAGATATTAGAAAGGTGGAAAGTCTAAATTCTAATATCTCAAATCTCACATCTAATATTATTCTTTTACTGAGATGTCTCTACCCAAGCGCTGCAGGTAGGCAATCAAAGCAATAATTTCTTTGTCGCTGCTTACATCAACACCATTTGCATTTAAATCAGCAGCAATTTCTTGGGCTTGTTTTTTCAAGTCATCGTTTGCTACCTGATCGTAATTAGGAGGATAAGGAGCTTCATCGTAAGGAACTCCAAGTGTGGTCATCGCTCTAATCTTAGCCGGAGTGGATGAAATATCCAGTTCATCTTTAATCAACCAAGGATACTTAGGCATGATGGACTGAGCATTCATCTTCTGTGGGTCCAACATGTGGTTGTAATGCCAAACATTGGTTTTGTACATTTTTCCTCCAGGTACACCTGTGCGAGCCAAATCCGGACCGGTACGTTTCGATCCCCAAAGGTGTGGGTGATCGTATACAAACTCACCGGCTTTAGAGTACTCGCCATAACGCTCTGTTTCAGATCTAAATGGACGAACCATTTGTGAGTGACAAGTATTACACCCTTCACGGATATAAATGTCGCGCCCTTGTAATTCGAGTGGCGTATATGGTTTTACACTTTCAATGGTTGGCACATTCGATTTAATCAGGTAAGTAGGAATAATCTCGAAAGCACCACCAATTAAAATTGCTACCGTAGAAAGTATCATAAACTGAATCGGTTTTCTTTCCAACCAACGGTGCCATCCTTCACCTTTTTCGCGTTTCTTAGGAGAATGCAAGGCTGGAGCCGAAGCTTCTTCGTTGTCGGCACATTTGCCCGAAGCAGCAGTTTTAAACAGGTTGTAAACCATTAAGAATAAACTGGCAAAGTACAATAATCCACCTAGTATACGAACGTGGTACATTGGAAGTATCTGTGTAACTGTTTCAAGGAAATTAGGATAAGCCAATAGTCCGTCAGGAGTAAATTCTTTCCACATTAAAGTTTGAACTACTGCTCCCCAATACAATGGCAATGCATAAAAAATCATACCTAAAGTACCCATCCAGAAATGAGCATTTGCCAATTTCTCTGAATAAAGTTTGGTCTTCCACATTTTAGGGAACAGGTAGTAAAGCATACCAAATGTTAGGAATCCATTCCAGCCCATTGCACCTATATGTACGTGAGCAATTGTCCAGTCGGTGTAATGTGTTAGCGAGTTTACCCACTTTAACGACATCATTGGCCCTTCGAAAGTTGACATACCGTAAGCTGTAACGGCAACCACCATAAATTTCAAAGTTGCACTGTCACGAACTTTATCCCAGGCACCACGAAGGGTAAGCAAACCGTTGAACATACCTCCCCACGAAGGGGCAATCAACATCACCGAGAATACCACACCTAATGATTGAGCCCAATCAGGAAGAGCAGTATACAACAAGTGGTGAGGGCCAGCCCAGATATAAAGGAATACCAATGCCCAGAAGTGAATAATTGATAAGCGGTATGAGTATACCGGACGATTAGCTGCCTTTGGCAAGAAATAATACATCAATCCCAAATAAGGAGTGGTTAGGAAGAATGCCACTGCATTGTGTCCGTACCACCATTGTACCAGAGCGTCCTGAACACCGGCATAAACCGGGTAGGATTGAATCCAGCTATATGGAAGCTCAATGGAGTTACCAAGGTGAAGCACAGCAACTGTAACAAAGGTGGCGATGTAGAACCAAATGGAAACATATAGGTGATCAGCTCTACGTCTCAGAATTGTACCAAACATGTTCCATCCAAATACTACCCAAATAATAGTAATTGCGATATCGATAGGCCATTCCAACTCGGCATATTCTTTACTTGTAGTGATACCAAGAACAAATGTTACTGCTGCAGAAACGATAATTGCCTGCCATCCCCAAAAGTGAATCCAGCTCAGTTTATCGCTAAACATTCTGGCTTTTAGTAATCGCTGCAACGAATAATACACTGCTGCAAAAATACCGTTCCCAACAAATGCGAATATTACCGCATTGGTATGGATCGGACGAATTCGCCCGAATGTGGTGTATTCCAAATTAAAATTAAAAAAAGGAAAAGCAAGCTGTAATGCTGCCAGTAATCCTACCAACATTCCCACTACACCCCAAAGTATGGTAGCGTAGGCAAAATATTTAACGATTTTGTTATCGTACGAAAAGTGTTGTGTTTCCATTAAATTAAGATTTATGGTTCTTCTTTGCTGTATTTTTTTGATCTGATAGTTCTTCTGAATTCTTCTCTTTATCATCGAATAAAATTCTTACCGAAGGAGAGTAGGAGTCATCGTATTGTCCTTTTTTAACGGCCCATAGAAATCCAATTAGGAATCCTCCTGCAACTAACATACTCACACCGATTAAAACGAACAAAACACTCATAGTTAAAAGCTTAAAGCCTCTAGCTGTTAGCTATTAGCTTGTTATTAATTTAGTTGAACAGATTTTGCCGAGATATAGGTTTTCTGTTCTGTATTTTTCTTATTTCTAATATTATATTCTGATTCTTTACTTTTTGCAATTAGATTGGTAGTTATGGTTGTAAATGCTACAATCGAAACCGAACTAATTGGCATTAACAATGCTGCAACAATTGGGGATAAAATCCCTTGAATGGCAAAATAAAGGCCGACAAAATTATACAAAAACGATAGCAGGAAACTTAGCTTAACAATTCCAAGGCTCTTTTTTGTGATGGTTAAAAATCGCTTTAGTTCAGAGAACTTTGCAGATTCTAGAATTGCATCACATGCAGGAGAAAAATGATATACATCATCTGCAATCGAAATGCCAACATCACTTGATTTTAAAGCTCCGGCATCATTCAGTCCATCGCCTATCATTAATACTTTTTTACCATCTTTCTTCAATTGGTTAATGTATTCCAATTTATCATTGGGCGATTGATCGTATCGAAGTTTTGATGAGGCAGGGAAAATTTTTTCAAGATTCTCTCTTTCTGCATCATTATCTCCGGTAAGAACATGCAAATCATATTTTGATGACAAATTTTTGATCAAGTCTGATAAACCTGCTCTGTATTGATTGCTTAAAGTAAAGT
This sequence comes from Marinifilum sp., assembly GCF_965230805.1. Lineage (NCBI taxonomy): Bacteria > Pseudomonadati > Bacteroidota > Bacteroidia > Marinilabiliales > Marinifilaceae > Marinifilum > Marinifilum sp. The sequence continues at coordinate 2,775,371 of NZ_OZ246019.1, forward strand.
GACCTTTTAACTTTCCATCTGCCGAGAAATATACTTCTGTTGTTAGAGATTTACTCTCAGCGATCCCTTCTGATATGAATTTTGCCGAGCCCAATTTGATCTCACGGCCATTCACGATACCAGATATTCCCATAGACGGAAGCTCGTGATAATTTTCTACATTTTCCGGACTAATATCCTTTAGATGATCGTAAATTGAGGCGCTTAGGATGTGTGTTGAATGTCTGGTTAATGACTTCACTGCCACATCATCTTCAGCTGTCAATTTTTCACCTTTGAAAGAAATTTTTATTTCATCAGCTTGGGTAATGGTTCCCGTTTTATCGAAGACAATACTTGTAATAGAGTTTAATTTCTCAACAACATGAGAACTTTTCAAATAAATTCCCAATCGTCCCATTAGTCGCATGGTATTGCCCAATGCAAAAGGCGCAGAAAGTGCCAATGCACAAGGACAGGCTACAATAAGAACCGACGTAAATGCAAAAACTGCCTTACTGGTATCATTAAATAACCAGTAAATCCCACTTAACACAGCAATGGCAATAACGGTTAAGGTGAAATGCTTACTAATTCTGTCAATTAAAGAATTCAGCTTAGAGGATTCCGTATTTTCTTCATCAAACTGATTCCAAAGTTGTGTTAGGCGACTTTGAACCACGTCTTTCTCTATGGTTAGTTCAATTGCACTTCCCATTTGCTTTCCACCTGCAAAAATCTGATCGCCGGCTTCCTTAAAAACGGGTTTCGATTCACCGGTTACAAAACTATAATCAATCTGCGCATCACCTTTTGTAAGAATACTATCTGCAGGAATCAATTCCTGATTTCTGATCAGAATGATATCCCCCTTTTTCAATTTCTCGATTGGAGTACTTACTTCCTGTCCTTTCACCATTTTACTAACAGCTACAGGGAAATACGAGCGGTAGTCCCTCTCGAATGATAAAGCCTGATAAGTTCTGTTCTGATACCATTTACCAATCAGTAGAAAAAAGATCAATCCTGTAAGGGAATCCATATATCCGGCACCTGTACCAGAGAATATTTCGAAAGAACTTTGAATGAATAATGTTAGAATTCCTAAGGCAATCGGTACGTCGATATTTACAAAGCGATGCTTGATGGCTTTGTAAGCAGATACAAGATAATCGTTACCGCTATAAAGAAATACGGGAAGCACCAAAAAGAAATTCATCATTCCAAAAAAATCTTTAAAATGCGTTTCAAGGTATTCGCTTCCAGGTACATATTCAGGCAAACTCAAAAGCATGATGTTTCCAAAACAAAAACCAGCGATACCAATTTTGTAAAGCAGTTTTTTGTTGACATCCTTGTTTTGCTTTTGCTGAAGCATGTCCAAAGTAATTTCAGGAACATAGTGAATCGAAGAAAGCAATTCAGCCAATTGGCGAAGGCTTATTTGATCGGAATCGAAGGTTAAACTTACCTCTTTCTTCACAAAATTAACTACCGATCTTAATACTCCCTGGTTAAGAATATTCAGATTTTCGAGCAGCCAAATACAAGAGCTGCAATGAATAGCCGGAATGTATAAAGTGATTTTACGGATGTTTCCTTCCGAGAAATCGTACAATTGGTTGGCAATTTCTGCTTCATCCAGAAATGCAAACTTCTCTTTAAATTTAGCGCTCTCAATTTTAATTCCGGGATTGGATTCAAAATCGTAGTAGGAGCATAGCTCATTCTCATGCAAAAGCTGATATACAGTACAACAGCCATTACAACAAAAGGGTTTTCCATCCCACATTACAGGATGCTTACCACAGTCGTCGCCACAGTGCACACAAATTTGATTTTTTGTTTCTTGCTGCATATTTGCCATCTTGCAGAGGGTAATTTAAATTCTGACTATGAGAACAGATTCAAATTTAATTTATATCGTTGTTGCAATAAGCGCTCTTCATTTTCTGATTGGAATTGGATATCTTCTTTACAAGTTGGGAAGACCTTCAAAATCCCAAAAGGAAGAAAATGAAGAAAACGATTAGTCTTTGCCTTTTGCCAATTTTGGGAGTTTGATTAATTGGAATAATACCAGAAAGATAATACTCCAAATAGCAATAACACCGCCCACATAAGTTACAATAATCCAAATTGGAGCATTGGCACTGGTTCCCCACATTGCTCTTTCGTCCAGAGGATTAACCGGATCGGTTGGAACACCCAATGTAACTACTCTTGCTTCTTCCAATTTTCCGTAGAAAGCATCATCAGTTACTTTAACAAGCATATTAACTTGTCCTTCTCTGTCGCCGGGAAGATCTTTCGGGAACTGAATTTGAACATCTCCTTTTTCGTTTGTATAAGGGTCTTCGCCCGATACATCTAAATATCCAAAGCTTCTCTTAACCAAGAAACTCATTTCGATTCCTTGCAGCCCTACACGTTGTCCTTTATTGGTAACACCACTTAATTTGGCTAACATCTTTTTATCAGCGTCATCAACTTTAAGCTCTAATTTTACATCCGTAACTTCTGGATTTTTAATTTCAGCTACCTGTTGTTTTACCTGTTTGTTTCTATCAAATGATCTCAAGAAGTTGATTACCATCCATTTGTCTTCGTCACTTAAGGTTTTTTCAAATGCCGGCATGGCTCCTTTTCCCTTATTTACTTTGTAGAAGATCTCTCCATCGTTTTGAACCAAAAAGTTCTGTGCTCCTAAATCTGTTGGAGCAACGGGGGCTAAAGGCAGCATATTTGCCATTGTAGGATCGCCATGACAAGACTTACATTGTATGTTATAGATTTTCTTACCAGAGCTAATGTTTTTAGACGTAGCTTCATAAGGATTCTGTTTCTTTTTTGCGGAAGCTGGAACGATCCAATCTTGTGCATTTGCCATTGAGCCTGAGAAAACAAAAATCAGGAGCAAAGCAGCTATATTTTTAATTGTATTCTTCATGATTCTTATTGTTTAGGCATCAATTTTAACTTCAATTCCTTTGCTTTCTGCAGTTTCGACAATTGGAACTACAGGGAAGATTTTTGAAAGTACTGTAATGATTAATAGTACCAATGCAAAACTTAAAACTGTAACCGAAATTTCGATTGCAGTAGGATAGTAATGCACAAAATTTTCAGGAACATTTTGTATTGGCAAATGAGGATGAAGCATTGTTGGAATAACAATTACATAGCGTTTAAACCATGCACCAGCCAATACAAATAGTGAAATAATCATGATGGGTAAAGGCTTTCTGAATTTCTTGTTTACCAATAAAATAATCGGAATGATATTTCCTAACAATTGAGAAGCCCAGAACATGATCGCCCAGTTGCCATAGAATAATTCTTGCAAGTGGATATCATCACCTGTTTTCATTTTATATCCGGGGACTAGAAATTCGTTCAGGTTAAAGTAAAGATACACTAAACAAACGGCTACCATCAGTTTACCCATTTTATCAAACTGCAAATCGGTAATGTAATCTTGTAATTTGTAGTTTACTCTAAAGAAATACATGGCAATGATTAAGGCTGCCGAACCGGCAACAAATGCACCTGCTACGAAATATGGGCCAAATATGGTTGTATCCCAGCCATTTCGCAAAGTAGCTGCAAACAACCATGATGTAACAGTGTGAATTGCCAGACCAATAGGAACGATAAGAACCATGAGGGTGCGAATCATCTTATGGAGATGTTTGTGTTGTTCAGCTGTGTTGATATATCCTAAAGACAGAATATTGTACAATTTCTTCATAATAGGAGAAGCTTTTGTCAACTCACGCTTACAGATTGCCAAATCAGGAATCATTGGCAGTATTAATAACAATGCACTCACTGTTAGGTAGGTTGTAATTACAGTAACATCCCAAAGAATTGGTGATTGAAAACGACCGTGAATAATTACATTCAGAACTCTGTCGGGACGCCCCATGTCTAATACAATTACTAAACCTGCAACAGCCACAAAAGCTACAGCAATGATTTCGGCAATTCTGGATATAGGAGTGATCCAATCGATTCTTAACAAGCCAAGAATTGATGAAATTAACATTCCCACCAAACTAACGGCCACAAAGAATACAAAGTTGGCGATATACAATCCCCACGAAACGTAATCACGCATTCCGGTAACACCTAAACCATCCTTTAATTGTACGTAATAGGCCCAACCGCAAACACAAATTACTGTGATTAGAAATACAATCCAAAGTTCCAAACCTTTGTGGTTTTGCATTGGATGTAGAATGTCTTTTTTTATTTTTTCAAACGAAAGAGATGTTTCTTTCTGTTTTGGTAAGTCATTCATAAGATTAAGTCATTTAGGGCAAATTATTATCTATTGTTTTTTGATATTTATTAATGAAGATTTTCCTCGTTTAACAAATCTCCATTAAATTCGAAAGCTCTGTTTTTAGGAGGCAGATAGTATACTCTGGGCTTGGTTCCCAATTCTTCCAATAAGGTATAACCAGCATTATCTCTAATCAATTCAGAGAAACGAACCGTTTCACCTGTGGTACCATTTGTAACTGCATCCTCGTTTTGGTCACCAAAGTAGTATACTCCATTTGGACATGCAGAAACGCAAGAAGGAAGCTTATCTACCCTTAATCTGTCAGCACTAAACAAGCATTTACTAATGGTTCCTTTTTTCTGAGGAACGTTCGCTTCTATATTATAGGTAAGATCTTTGTATTTTTCGGCATCCTTAGGTTCTGTCCATTGGAAAATACGTGCAGAATAAGGACATGCTGCAATGCAGAATCTACAACCAATACATCTTTCATTATCGATTAGAACGATTCCATCCTGGCGTTTAAAAGTAGCATCAACAGGACAAACTTTTGTGCAAGGAGGATTATCGCAATGCTGGCAAGGCTTTGGCATAAAATAAGGTGCCGTGTGCTCTGCATCTTGCATTTGAAGGACATTAATATGGTGCTGATCAGGTCGTAGCTGGTGGTGGTTCTGACAAGCCGACATACATTTTCTTGCATTACGACATTTACCTAAATCGATAACCATTACAAATGATTTGCCAGGAATTCCTTCGCGTCCCCTTTTTTGAAGTTCATCAAGAGGTTCAGTAACTGTTGGGCGCAATTGGTTTTTGTCCACTTGTACAAGTTGTCCATCTTGTGTTAGTAAATTCACCATTTCTGCTGGCTTTTTCGCTGCTGCTTTAGCTGCCCCAATCAAAGAAAAGCTACTAACAACACCTGCAGCACCAACTGAAATACCAAAACTCTTCAGGAATTTTCTTCTGCTGTGGTTTGATGTTTCTTCTTTCATTATGCTTAAAGGTTAGTTTTCAAAAAATATAACTGATCAGACCATAAATAGATCGATATGAATTTGTAATAAGGATGCACTTTAAAACGATTCTAAATAAGACTAAATTGTTTCCGAATTCAGTAGCATTAAAGGCTTTTTGTTTAAAGTTTTTATGTTCTACCATCGATTGCGTGGTTGTTCAAATATAAAGAAATATATCGAAACCTATTTGAGATATTTAGGATAGTGAATGTTGATTGTTTAAATACTTGTTTGATTGATGCTTGGCTTAAAGTTAAGAAAATGAGCATTTTAGTTGATTTTATAAGGGTTTAGCAATAGCTACTTATATATTTAGAAATGTAAATGTATTGGACTGGTTGTAAGTGTTGTATCATCTAATAAAACGATCTAAAATCAAGATTTATAGGGAGATGTGGTATAATTCACTACTTGTGCAATTGCTTGGATATTAAATGTTTATTGATTTTCTAGATGTGCTTATAAAAAGTATCTATGGGTTAGTGCTTGTATCATAGGGAATAGTGCATACATTTCGTGGTATTTCGGTTGCTTCAGAAGCAGTTGTGCTCAGTTTGTAAGCATATAAATACTTGCATAAAACCAGTCTTATTTCATGAGATTGCTGGTATAACATTCTGGCGAAGCCAATTGTTTAAAAGGTCTTTTTAGATCTTAACTAAAAATGTAATTTTGTGCAGCTTAATTTTAATAATATGAGTGGATTGGATAATATCAATGCTATACATCATTGGTTCAATAAAAAATTGGATACCCATCCGATTGTAATAAGTGGCCCGTGCAGTGCAGAGTCGGAGGAGCAGATGATTTCAACAGCAAAGGCTTTGAATGATACAAAGCAGGTGCAGATTTTTAGAGCAGGAGTTTGGAAGCCAAGAACAAGGCCAAATTCCTTTGAGGGCAGAGGTTTGGATGCTTTGCAATGGTTAAATACAGTAAAATTGGAAACCGGTTTGTTAAGTATGGTCGAAGTAGCCTCTCCAAAACATGTTGAGATGTGTTTGCGTCACAATGTTGATATTTTGTGGATAGGTGCACGAACAACCTCAAATCCATTTTCGGTTCAAGAATTGGCAAGTGCATTACAAGGGATGAATATTCCTGTAATGGTAAAGAATCCGATTAATCCTGATATTAATTTATGGATTGGTGCTTTGGAAAGAATCAACAAAGCTGGAATTACAAAGCTTTCCGCCATTCACAGGGGATTTTATCCCTTCGAGAAAACAAGGTTCCGTAATATTCCAAAATGGGAAATTCCTATTGAGTTAAAGTCTCGTTTTCATAATCTGCCAATCATTTGTGATCCAAGTCATATTGCAGGAAGCACAAAGTACATTCACGAAATGGCACAAAAAGCTATGGATCTTAACATGGATGGTTTGATGATTGAAAGCCACTTTAATCCAAAAAAAGCTTTAAGCGATGGCGAACAACAGATAACACCCGAAGAATTAAATAGGCTTTTAAGAGGTTTGGTTTGCCGCTTACATGTTATAGATGAGGATGAGATTGATCAGCTTGAAAAATTTAGGAATCAGCTTGATTCGATAGATGCTCAACTTATTGAATTGCTTGCGCAACGACTTAATATTGTTGACGAAATCGGAGAATACAAACAAGAGAAGAATATAACGATTCTTCAATTGCAGAGATGGGAGAAAGTTCGGGAAAGAGGAATTGAATTAGCAAAAAGCCTGGGTTTGTCGGAGAAATTTACCACTAAGCTTTTGAGAATGATTCATAAGGAATCTATTCTAAGGCAAAATGATGTAATGAATAGATAGATGCTTTGTTTCTGACCTTCTTGTATTCTTATTTGAACAGGATCTGTATTGGTTTTAATTAACGTGAGTTCGAGGTAAAATTCGTTCACAGTTTGATCTGATTTTGAGTTGAAATTTTCACAAATTTTCGAAGGAATATCGGGATATTTCAAGAAGGTTTGAGGAAATTTATGCCGAAAGCAGGCAAACACATAATGGAAAGTTCTCTTTACGACATCTTCACATTAAAAATTCCTCAAAATAGCACGCTATTCTTTCCAAATTTTTCCTGAGTTCCGCACAGGGACACCCAAATTAGAAATCAAATAATTTAGCTAGATGTTTTTGTTCATCATTTAGAAGTAGAGTTTCTTTAAAAGTGTTGCCAGTTTTGGGATCTGAGATTTCGATTGCATAGATTGATTTGGCGATGTCGATGGCTTTTTCGGGACTCATTTTGTCTGTTTTTAACTTCAGTTGCCTCTCAAGTTCTTTGTAAACTTTATAGGCTACAAAATTGATGGTGATAAGCGCCTGAATCCTTTTTTGCAGTCTATGGTAGATTGGTCTGATCTTCAGGTCATGCTTTGCAACCCTAAAGGCTTTCTCGATTTTCCATAGCTGGCCATAATTATTGATGATTTCTTCCTTTGAAAGTGTTGTATTGGTCATGTAACCTTTCAGTCCATCCCATGCTGCATCCTCTTCAAATTTTCCATGATTGATTCTGATAGTTATATCTCCTTCCAGTTGTAAATACTTATTGTATCCTCTATTGTTTATCGATGACTTGGTCAGCTTACCTGATTTGATCCTTTGCTCCAACTTCATCAGCCCCCTTTCCCTATTATGCCTGTCCTTTTTAGCCCTTCTGTCAGTATATCCGACAATTAAGTTTGTTCCATCGGTTCTGGGAATAATTGCACTGGATTTATCTTTGAGATTCAGAGCGAGTATTTCTTCTTTAATCGCCTTGCTTTCATTTTTAATGCGTGCGCCAAGAATAAACTCATAACCTTTCTCCTGAAGTTCTTTGACATTAGAAGATGAGAGTAAGCCGGAATCAGCTATAACAACTAGCTTATCCAGATCATATTTGTCTTTAAAAACATCAATAATGGGAAGCATTGTATGGCCTTCAAACTTGTTGCCTTCATGAATTTCATATGCTAACGGATAGCCTTCAATACCAACAAGTAGCCCCAATACGATTTGCGGATTCTGGTGTTTTCCTTCTTTGGAAAAGCCTCGTTTTCTTAAATCATCTTCATCATCAATTTGAAAATAAATTGTTGTAACATCGTAGAAAACAACCCTGATGATACCGCCAAGTATCTTTTTGGTGTGATGATAACTAATTTGCTGAAGCGTTTCTTTGTGATCAGAATAGACTTTATCCAAATACCTGTATATCCTGTCTTCTTTTATATTTATCGAAAAGTATCTGTGTAAATACTGAGTCGTTTTTAACTTACTTGCCGGGTGCGACAGTCGAACCAGTACTAATTGTTTTAGAAGGTCGTTACAAACAGTGTCAAATCCAATTTCATTATAAATCCTGCCAAGTAACAGGTGGACACCTTCAATTGAAATGTTTCGTATGCTTTGTTTGACGGTTTACTTGAAATCCTGTACTGTAAAATCAAAAGATTGTTGACCTTCATAATGCGAGATATAATCAAGTCCTTGTTGGTAAAGAGTTTCTATTTCAGTATCAGAACAAGAACTGCCGATAGTTTTAAGCACTTTGTATTTTCCAGAGCTTTTATCAATGACTTGCACACTGACAACACCACTATTGTTCTTCTTTTTTCTCACAAACATAGTGCAAATATAAGCCTGGGACACCCAAACATCCAACTAAAAAGTACTTATAACCCTGTAATAGTGCGACTTAAATCTTTTTGCCTGAAAAAAGTGCGGAACTCAGGAAAAAGACAAAGTTAAACGTGAAGAAATTGCTCAAAAAATTGAGACGGTAGGATTTACTGTAAATGAGTAAAGTCGCATCATAAATTAAATCAAAAGCACTTCACATTAAATGGAGTGCTTTTTTTATCACATTTTAAGCAAATTAGGGATATTCTCCCAACTCCTTTCCCTGCAACTCCACCTTAATGTATTCAATAATTTTCCATCTGTCGTCAGGTTTAATTTGTGGACCATGCGCACCCATAACACCGTAACCTGCCGTTATCACATGAAAGATCTCTCCTCGTGGGGTGTTTTTCAGTACATCGGTAATTAAACTCTTTGGCTCGTAAGGATATTTGCCACTGGTATACAAATATCCTTGCCCGTCGCCTTTTTCGCCGTGACAGTTGATGCAAAAGATGCCAAAAAGCTCCTTGCCTCTATCTACATCATTCATACTCATATCTGTGATATTAATGATATTCTTACCAGCCCAAGTTCTGTTTTCAATAGTTTTCTCAAAATCATAAGGAATCATCTCTCTTGGAATGCTTCCTTCGGCAGGTAATCTTAAGGTCTTTCCATCCGCAAAATTCGGATTGGAAGAATAAGTTTCATAGGCTCTTGAATCCTGCATATCCGGAAAATACGAATGACCCGGATGGTTGTTATCCTTATCGCAGGAAGCCATCATACTTGCCAACAATAGCACAATTGCCGTTCTGTGTCTATATCTTTTCATAGTCAATTCATTAAAAAATAAAATCAGGTTTCGTAATGGAAACTTTCTTCGAGCAAAGGATCGTTTTTAACCAACAAGGGTGTTTTTGCCAATGATGTAAATACAACATATAAAAATCCTCCTAAATACAAGGCTACAAATCCTATTTCGATTAAACCAATCTGAGCTGTTTTTCCAACGGTTCCCGGTATTACGAGCATATACACATTTAGCCAATGCCCTATCAGTACAACTGTGGCAACAAAGCTTAACCACTTTAAATTACGCTTTGAATCTCTTGTCATTAATGCCAACAATGGGAACAAGAAGTTTATGATTAAAACTGTAAAGAACAATACAGTATGATCTCTTAATCGAGGAACAAAATAGACGGTTTCTTCGGGAATGTGACTGTACCAAATCAAAAGGTATTGAGAGAACCACAAGTACATCCAAAATATACTAAAGGCAAACAAGTATTTCCCCATATCGTGAATGTGCTCCTTATTGATGTATTCCAAATAGCCCTGCGACTTCAGGAAAGCTATCAGTAATATGATTGTAGCAATACCCGATACAAACATGCCAATAAATATAAACCAGCCAAACAAGGTACTGAACCAATGAGCATCAATGGACATGATCCAATCCCAGCTCATTGTAGAGCTTGTAATGGCAAAAAACACCATAAATAATGCCGCAAGAATTTTACCCCTATTGTGATATTTCAAGTCGGGATTTAAATCCTGATCAAGAGAATTTTTCCTAAGCAAATAACATAAGCCAATCCAACCAATAAAATACAGAGCCATTCGTGCAAAAAAGAAAGGAACATTTAAATAAGCTGCTTTTCCTTCCAGAATAGGATCGTTTAATCCTTCGTGCGACCAATGATACAAGTCGTGCATTCCAAAATAGATCAGGAACATTAAAGCTGCTGATATGGGTAAAAATTTGGTTAAGGCCTCGGGAATCCGCTTTAAGGCAGTATACCACCCCGCATATGAAATTTTATGAAGAGCCAGAAAAACTCCTCCAAAAAGCGCAATAAACAAGAAAAACAAGTTGTTGATTAAAACATTAGCCCACAATTCCTGCCTGCTTGGCAATTCGATAACATAGCCCAAAATCAGCAAAAGAATCCCAACGCCCGCTATGGATAAGATTCCATATTGTGTTTTTCGTTTTAAAGTATATTTATCTTCCATCTGTGTGATTTTGAAGGTTATTTGTCAATCTCTTTCACTTTAATTTCTTGAGCTTCCTCCTTTAGGAGGATTTCTTTTACCTGTTCATCCTGCTTTCCTGCCTCATCCAAATCAACAATGATCATGAATCGGTTATCGGTTATTCTTTCATCGTGAATTGGATTGTTAGCGCCAGGGCCTAATTTCGAACGAATCAGGAAAGCAAACACCATCCCAAAAGCAGCAAAAAGTACGGTTAACTCAAAGGTGATTGGAATAAAGGACGGAATGGCTAAGTGTGGCTTACCACCTATAAACAAAGGATAATCAACAATAAAGACCCAAGCCTGAAACCCAAAAGCCAGAATACAGCCAATGGCACCGCCTATAAAGCCCACTATCGGAATTCTGGAACGCTTGTAACCTAATATCGGATCTAATCCATGAATTGGGAAAGGAGTTAAAACATCTTGTATCGACATCTGTTTCTCTTTTAAATCTTTTGTTGCCCTTAAAAGATTCTCCTCATCCTCGAAATATGCTGAAATGTATCTCCTCATGTCGCTAGTGTTTTTCTTTGGTTTCCGATTTATCTTTTTGATCTCCCGAACTCTTTAATACACTTTTTACTTCGGCGATTGCAATTACCGGGAATACCCGAATAAACAGAAGAAAACAGGTAAAGAACAGTCCAAGTGTTCCTATAAAAATCCCCACTTCAACCATTGTAGGTTCGTACATCGACCAGCTTGATGGCAAATAATCGCGATGAAGAGAGGTTACGATAATTACAAATCGCTCGAACCACATGCCTATATTGATGAATATGGACAGGATAAAGGTAAATACCAGGTTGCGCCTCAATTTCTTGAACCAAAGCAGTTGAGGCGAAATAACGTTACAGGTCATCATGATCCAATAAGCCCACCAATATGGCCCTGTAGCACGGTTCAGGAAAGCATATTGCTCATACTCTACTCCCGAATACCAGGCAATAAACAGCTCGGTGATGTAGGCAATTCCCACAATTGATCCTGTGGCTATAATAATCTTATTCATCGATTCGATATGCCCGATGGTAATATAATTCTCAAGGTTTAGAACTTTTCTGGTAATGATCAGCAGAGTAAGCACCATGGCAAAACCAGAGAAGATGGCACCCGCAACAAAATAGGGCGGGAAGATGGTGGTGTGCCAGCCAGGAATCACCGAAGTGGCAAAGTCGGAACTTACAATACTATGTACAGAAAGAACAAGCGGAGCTGCCAAACCTGCTAAAATCAAACTAATTGATTCGTGCCGCTGCCAGTGCTTTGCCGATCCGGTCCAACCAAAACTCAACAATCCATATATCCATTTCTTGAATTTGGATTTCATTCTGTCGCGAATGGTGCCAAGATCAGGAATTAAACCAACATACCAAAAAAGCAGAGATACCGTAAAGTAAGTACTAATGGCAAACACATCCCATAACAATGGAGAGTTAAAGTTTACCCAAAGACCACGCGTATTTGGATATGGAAAAACAAAGAATGCCAGCAAAGGTCTACCCATATGAATGATTGGAAATAGCCCTGCACACATCACAGCAAATAAGGTCATTGCCTCGGCCGAACGGTTGATACTGGTTCTCCATTTCTGACGGAACAAAAGCAAGATTGCGGAAATAAAGGTTCCGGCATGACCAATACCAACCCACCATACAAAGTTGGTGATTCCCCATCCCCAACCAATGGTTTTGTTTAGTCCCCAGGTTCCTACTCCCTCCCAAATGGTATAAGCCATCATGGCCAAACCAAGCATCAAAGCAGAAACCGTTAATGTGATTCCTGCATACCAGGCTTTACCCGGCTTGCCTTCGATAGGAGCGGAAATTTCGTCCGTTATTTTCTTGTAGGTCTTCTTCCCCGTTACAAGGGGTTCTCTAATAGGCGACACATACATAGGCGTGGATTTATAATTAGTTCAATCTTTATTTTATTATTTATACTCTTGCTTATTTATTTATCTATCATGTTTAGTCTGCAAGCTAAAAGGAAAAAGTATAAAGATCCTTTGCCTTTTTGCTTTTAGCTTAGCTAAGCCTTTCTATTTCTAATCTTTGTTAAATAACTTACCGATGGTAAAGTGTGAATTTCTTCGAGCAGATGGTAGTTTCGCTTGCTTGAAGTTTCCTTTACCAGTTTGCTTTCCTTGTCGTTTAAATCGCCAAAGATGATGGCTCCCGAAGGACAAGCCTGCTGACAAGCGGTCTTGATTTCTCCATCCTTTACTTTTCTGCCTTCAATCTTGGCATTTAGTTTTCCTTCCTGAATTCTTTGCACACAAAGCGAACATTTCTCGATAACTCCTTTGGCTCGAATGGTAACATCAGGATTCAAAACCATTCGTTTTAGGTCTATGGTCATTTCTGCTACATCATGCAAGTTGTTTGGAATAGAATCCGCTTTGGTATAATCGAACCAATTGAAACGTCGAACTTTATACGGACAGTTGTTTCCGCAATATCGTGTACCAATGCATCGGTTGTAAGCCATTTGATTCAAGCCCTCGCTGCTGTGGTTGGTTGCCGCTACCGGGCAAACATTTTCGCACGGAGCATTATCGCAATGCTGACACATTACCGGCTGGAAGGAAACATCCGGATTGAACTCATCCCCCGAGAAATATCGGTCAATTCGAATCCAAGACATCTCGTGCGCACGAACTACCTCTTTCTTCCCAACTACCGGAATATTGTTTTCGGACTGACAAGCAATTGTGCAAGCCCCGCATCCCACACAGGAATTTAAATCAACCACCAAGCCCCAATGATGGTTTGGAAACTTTGGTTTTTCGTAAATGCTTGCATTTTCGTAGGCATGATGCGATTCGTTGCCTGCCGATGGATTCTTCTTGTACTCTTCCAATGCAGCCTCGCGAACTATGGCTCTGCCTTCCATGGAATGATGTGTTTGTGTCATCGCCAAATCATACTTCTCATTGGTTTTTGCCAGCTTTATATCCGCAATAAAATCATCACTTGCTTTTTGCAAGTAGTTTACATTAACACCCACATTCTTTCCAACAATTCCACAAACCTGTCGCCCATAGCCCAAAGCTACAGACATGCTATTGTATGCTTGGCCTGGCAAAATATAAACCGGAAGTGCTACTTTAGCATTCAACTCAAGCATATCACCGGTTTCGAGCATCATTTCTTCGGCCTGTTTTGGCGATATGCACAAGTAATTGTCCCAGCAAATTTTCGTTAGCGGATCGGGCATTTCTTGCAACCATGGATTATTGGCCATTTTTCCATCGCCAATGGCAATGGATTGGTACAATTGCAATTCTACCCCTTTACTATTGGCAGGTTTTGCCAGTTTATTAACAAGACTGTTGATATCTTTTATTTTTAGTTTGGTATCGAATACTGATTTTACATCCGGCTCAAACACTCCTTGTTGCAGACTGTGATTCCAAAAAGTGGTGAAGTTTGGATAAGCATCCTGCAATGGGTACATGTTCTTTTCCCAATAGGCTTTAATAAAATTCATGTAATTGATATCCTCGCCTATCCAGCTAAGCAGACTCGACTGAAATTGCCTGGTATCGAAAAGCGGACGAATTCCCGGCTGCATCAGGCTGTATCTATTGGTTTTGGGTTCAAAATCGTTCCAACTTTCAAGAAAATGATTATCAGGAGCTACCAAATCCATCAATGCGGTAGTCTCGTTTGGAACCTCATCCATGGCCATGCTGAATGATATCTTTTTAAGAGCATCAGCAAACTCTTTTCCTTTGTTGTAATTAAAAACCGGGTTCACCCCATAAGTGATTATTCCTTTTAGCTTACCAGATTTCATATCCTCCAAAAGCTGATCCATATCGGAATCAATGGCTTTGTGGGTATACACTTGCTTGTCTACTCGTAAAGTAGAGCCATAATTCTCTAATTCGTAATTAATGGCGTTAACAATAATCTGTACATTGGTGTTCTTTGATCCTGAAACAACAATAGACTTGCCTTTATGCAAGCACAAATCTTTGGCAATGTTTTGGATATCTGCGGAAGCTTTAGGAATAGAATAAGTTGTTTTCCCTAAGCCTTGCAAAATCTCGTTGTAGAGCTGTGCAATCATTAAATTTTGTTCCGAAGGTTTTACAGGAATCCGCTTATCGGCGTTACTACCTGTAAGCGACAAGCGCGATTCTATTTGGGTATGATGCGACATGGAAGTTTTTCCATTACTCAACTTTCTTTTCTTGCTGTATTGCCTGATATGCTCTACCGGCATCAGCCAGGTACCCATAAAATCGGCATCGAAACTTACAATCCTATCAGCATAATCAAATCGGTAATCGGCAATGCCAGCTTTGCCAAAGCACATTTCGTTTGCCTGAATTAGTGCTGACGCTGATTGACTATCATACTGCACCCATTTTACGTTTGGATATTGAGCAATGAACTTTTTAATGATACTTATGGTGCTTGGGCTGTAAATGCTCGAAGTAAGCAAAACCACTTTTTCGTTGATATTTTTAAGATGATTTAATTCTTTTCGAACTCTCTCATCCAGCTCATTCCATAATACCTTCTCATTTCCTTTCTTAGGATTTTTATATCTGCTCGTATCATACAAATCCAAAACCGATGCTTGTACCCTAGAGCTGGTTCCGCCATGAGTCACCCCCGATAAATCGTTTCCCTCTATCTTAATGGGTCTTCCCTCGCGGGTTTTAATCAGAATGCTGCAATAGTCACTCCCCTTGGCAAAACTTGATGCATAATAATTGGCTTTTCCCGGTGTTATTTCTTCGGGCTGAATAAGGTAGGGAATGGCTTTTTGAACGGAGTTCTCGCA
Organism: Marinifilum sp.; assembly: GCF_965230805.1. NCBI lineage: Bacteria > Pseudomonadati > Bacteroidota > Bacteroidia > Marinilabiliales > Marinifilaceae > Marinifilum > Marinifilum sp. Next base: position 2,791,098 of record NZ_OZ246019.1, read on the forward strand.
ACTTGCCACTATAGTACCAATAGCCAGGCTAAAACCACAAAGCTTTAAGAAATCGCGTCGTTTGCTTTTGGTATTATTTTCATTCTTGTCGAAGATATCCAAGATCTGCTCCAGGTTTCCTTTAGGTATGGCTTTATCGGGAACAGAGTTTTCTCCATTTTTTAGTTCGGTAAGGCTTTTCCAATATTTTTTCATAGGTAAACGATTATCAAGTGATACAAAATAGTTGGTTGAGTTCCACTCGCAGTGCACTAGTAATGGCAACGAGCACACTCCCTTCCTCCAATATCCGTTACTCTAACACTATCTATTACACCCGAAGTAAGTTTCTCGTGTAGCTTTTTAAATGATTCAGAATAGTAGGCGTTTTCTCGAAAATCAACTGCAGTTTTATCGTGACAATCCAAACACCAGCCCATCGAAAGATCTTCGACCTGTTTTACCACATGCATTTCTTCAACTAGCCCATGACATTCCTGGCAGTCTCGCTTGCCAACATTTACATGTTGGGCATGACTAAAGAAAACATGATCGGGAAGTTGATGAATGCGAATCCACTCAACAGGAGTATTGTTATCAACTGCCGCATGAATTTTATTGATTTCGAATTTGCCTGAATTGCTACCTTCGCGCACAATAACATGGCAGTTCATACATAGGTTCACATGAGGTATTCCTGCCGATTTACTTTCATCCACTGTAGTGTGACAATAACGGCAATCAATCTTATTATCGGTTGCATGTATCTTATGCGAAAATTTAATTGGCTGGCTCGGCGCATAGTTCTGCTTTCTACCCAAGGCTATGGCGCCTTTGGCAAGCATTTGTATCTGGTATCCAAAAGCAAAAACAAATATCAGTACAGGAATAATTTTATATTTGATTTTTTTGGTAAAGAATAAGTCGAGCAAAGCAAGAGTAATTAAAGCTCCCAGAAAGAAAAACACAATCAGATTATTGACTTTTGGTTTTGTTTCGTAAAGCACACTTGTATTTATCTGCTGCAAGTAGGATTTAATGTATCCCAGTTCCTCATCGCTAAAGGAATAGTTTTGATGTGATTCCTCCATTTTTTTGCCCAAAGGAGACATAAGAACCGAACGAAATTCGGCTATGGACTTATTGGCATATGTTCCGGCAATGTCTTTGGCCGAAGGATTCCAATTTAATGTGTCGATATAATTGATATTGTGACAGGACACACAAGATTGCCACTCCACGGGAGTTCTGGTTAATCCTTTAAACAATCTTTCGCCTCGCTTTTCGCTATTTAAAAAGTAATCGAAATGACCGGTATGATCATCGTTTTTTGTAGAATCGGCCTCACCAGCAATAATTTGAAATGGGGCAAGCAGTAAAATAAATAAAAACAAGGCACTCGTTAATCTGTAGGTTTTACTCATAGGTCAGGTATTTTACAGACAAGGTTATATAATAGCAATACGCAATCGTGCAATGTATATGCGATTGTTTCTGTTTTCACTTTCCCTACAATTCATCAACATTTCAAGAAACAATCGAAGCGAATCCTTTCTTCTAAACGATTCGCTCTCTATCAAATATAACAATTTAAACCATTAAATCACAGCCTTTTCTCGTTACAAAATGTAACAATCAGTTCTCTAATAAAAGATTTCCCCATCTTCTATTAGTGTTTTCAATTCATTCATGAAATAAAAAAAAGATTGAGAAAATGAGTTTCCAAATCATTTTCCCAAGATAAAGCTGTGCCAAAAGATAAGCTGTCTCAAAAAAAGATGAAACATTTTATATCAATGATTCCTTCCGTTATTGAAAGTTGCAAGCTGCACCAAGCAAAGTTGTAGTAAGAACTTTGCAAAGTAGTAGTAAGAACTTTTTAAAGTGGTAGTAAGAACTTCATCAAGTTGTAGTAAGAACTTTGCAAAGTGGTAAGTACAACTTTCTGAAGTTGTACCTATAACTTTATCAAGTTGTAGGTACTACTTTTAACGATTCCAAAATTTATCAGTTTGTGGATGATAACAAATCAATAATAAAAGTGGTGCAAAGCATTCAAAAACAATATAAAAATATCGAAATGATTTTAAGCAATCAGAAACCGGAATTGCCTCAACAAATCGTGAAAACAGATAAAACAAACCGAAGATTTTAGGATAAAGAACCCTGAGTGCTGAGGATAAGCTGATTGAACCGAAGAATTATTTTGAGCTTTTGAGTATATCAATCAGCTATTGGCAATTGGCTATTTTAAAACGGATGACTCTAATGAATCATCCGTTTTGTTATATCATATGTTCTGCGTTAATTTCTTTACAAATCGGTACTGATTAAAAAACTCTTTGGCAATTACACGAAGAATGGTGTATGAAGGTATGGCAAGCATCATTCCGATAATTCCGGCTAAACTTCCTGCCATAATAATTACAATAAAAATCTCTAAGGGATGTGCATTCACACTGTTGGAATAAATCAAGGGTTGGAAAAGAATATTGTCGATAATCTGTACACAGGCAAATACCAATGCCATATAACCAAGTAGTGGTAAAATCTCGCTATAGAAATCGGCATGGATGTTGGTTGCAATGCCAATAATCATTCCAAAGCTGGCACCAATAATAGGCCCAATGTATGGGATTACGTTCATGATACCGGCAAACAAGCCAATTACTACCGCTGTTCCGAATGGCAAGCCAACAATACTTAAGCCCAGGGTTACTAAAAATCCTACCAAAATTACTTCGAAAAACAGCCCCACAAAATAACGCATCAACAGATTCTTGATTGATTCCAATACATGTCGAACCCCTTCTTCGTGTTTTGATGGTACCATTATAACCACTCCACTGGTAAATAAACTGCTATCTTTTAAAAAGAAAAAGGTAATGAACGAAATGGAGAAGAGTGCAATAAATATATTCCCCAGTGTACCTGCTAAAGAACCAAATATGGATGATACATCAGAAATTTTAACAAAAGAGGTAAAATTATCGATTACCACAGCTTTAAGGTTAAAGTCATCTCCTTCTGCCGAATATTTAGCTATTAATCGTTCCAGGTTTTTGATAGGCTCCTCCAGGCTTTGAGCCGCTGCATTTACATCAATGGTTGATAATTCCTCGGCCTGTGCCGCAACCATTGGTATAAAGGTTCGGAAAAACATTACCGTAACAAACCACAGCAAAACTAATGTTATCCCTGCTGATAAGGCTGGTGGACAAGTCCATTTCTTGATTTTTACCTTGTTTAAAAAATCGACAACAGGCCTCCCAACAAAAGATAATACTACCGAAATTAAGATGTAGGTAACAATATTGCTAAAATACCAAATCATTAATCCTAGTAGGATTAGGCCGATGGCAACCAAAACATATTTTCCTTTTCCGTTCATAAAATACAGGTGATGAGATATTAAATTTGAGAATTGATATTATTATACGAGTTTTATTATGAGATGAGTCTTAAATTGTTTTAAGGATTTTGAGTTGAGTCAGGATAAAAGAATGAGACTTATTTCATGACAACACTGGTATTAGTTCATAAATGTAAGAATTTTTATAACATGAATATTCAGAAAACAAAAAAGCCCTCAAATTGAGAGCTTTCCTTTGTGTATTATCCTGATTATATTTTTAATGGATTCTTTACTTTCTGCTTCATTAAAGCAATGTCGAGAACTTCCATAATCTCATCTACAAAATGGAATTTTAATCCTTTTAAGTAGATATCCTTGATTTCCTCGATATCCTTCTTGTTTTGATTGCAAAGAATAATCTCCTTGATTCCTGCTCGTTTAGCAGCAAGGATTTTTTCCTTAATTCCACCTACCGGAAGCACTTTACCTCGTAGAGTAATCTCACCGGTCATGGCTATATTCTTTTTCACTTTACGCTGGGTAAATGCCGAAGCCATTGCGGTTACCATGGTAACACCTGCCGATGGTCCATCCTTTGGAATTGCTCCTTCGGGCACGTGAACGTGAAGATTCCACTCATCGAAAGCTTCTTTCTTAATTTCCAAAGATTCGCAATGTGCCCTAAGATATTCTTGAGCCAACAATGCAGATTCTTTCATCACATCACCTAAATTACCAGTAAGGGTTAGTTTCCCTTTACCTGCCGACAGGCTCGATTCTATGAATAAGATCTCTCCTCCAACCGAAGTCCAAGCCAAGCCTGTTACCACACCAGCATATTCGTTGCCCTGATATTTCTCGCGATTAAACATTTTTGCTCCCAAATACTCTTTCAAATCTTCCGGCTGAAGATTGACATCGTATTCTTCTTCCATCGCAACTTTACGTGCCACTCTGCGCATAATTTTAGCTATGCGCTGATCCAATGCACGAACACCTGATTCTCGGGTATATTTATCGATTACCTCAGCAATTACTTCTTTTGAAACTTTAATACGATCTTTGGTAATTCCATGATTCTCCATCTGTTTCGGAATCAGGTGACGCCTTGCGATCTCCACCTTTTCTTCCTGAATGTAACCACTTACATCAATCATTTCCATACGGTCGCGAAGTGGTGCCGAAATCGATCCTACATTGTTTGCAGTTGCCACAAACATCACCTTCGACAAATCGTAATCTACCTCAAGAAAATTATCGTGGAAAGCGTTGTTTTGCTCCGGATCCAATACCTCAAGTAAGGCTGATGACGGATCTCCTCTAAAGTCGCTACCTACCTTATCAATCTCATCCAAGATAAATACCGGGTTCGACGAACCGGCTTTTTTCATTCCTTGAATGATTCGACCGGGCATTGCGCCAATATATGTTTTTCTGTGTCCTCTAATTTCCGACTCATCATGCAGTCCGCCTAAAGACATTCTGACATACTTTCTATTTAAAGATTCAGCAATTGATTTCCCCAGAGATGTTTTACCAACACCGGGAGGTCCGTACAAACATAGTATCGGAGATTTTAAATCACCCTTTAATTTAAGAACAGCCAAATGCTCGATGATACGATCTTTTACCTTTTCTAAGCCGAAATGATCTTTATCAAGAACTTTTTGCGCTCTTTTCAAGTCAAAGTTATCCTCGGTATATTCGCTCCAAGGTAAATCCAAAAGTTCCTGTAAATAATTCAATTGAACTGAGTATTCGGCTGCCGCCGGATTTAACCTTTGCAGTTTCTTTAACTCTTTTTGGAAAGTTTCAGCCACTTCCTCGGTCCACTTTTTTTCTTTCGACTTTTCTTCCAGTTCAATTACATCCTGATCGTTAGGACTTCCACCCAATTCATCCTGAATGGTTTTCATTTGCTGGTGCAACAAATATTCTCTTTGCTGCTGATCCATATCCGTCTTTACTTTCGACTGAATATCATCTTTCAGCTCCAACACCTGAACTTCACGCACCAAATATTCCAAAAGTTTCATGGCACGATCCCGAATATTGTCGAACTCCAATAGCCTTTGTTTCTGATCGTGCTTGATTTCGGAATTGCTTGAAATAAAGTTGATCAAGAAGGATGAACCTTCGATATTTTTAATGGCGAAAGTTGCTTCGTTTGGAATCTGTGGTGATAGCTTAATTACTTTAATGGCAATATCCTTAACCGAAGAAACCAGCGCTTTGTATTCATTGTCTTCAACCTCCGGACGATTGTCTTTCATGGTTTTAATGCGTCCTACATGGTATGGCTCTTCATTAAGCATAGCCTCAAGTTCGAAACGCTTTTTCCCCTGAAGAATAACAGTAGTAGTTCCATCAGGCATCTCAAGAATTTTGATAATTTGAGCTACTGTACCAATTTTATTGATATCCTCGAAGTGAGGCTCTTCAACACTCAAATCAATTTGCGAGGCTGCACCTAGCATGCCTTTGCTGTTGTACACATCGCGAACCAATTTCAAGGATTTTTCTCTTCCCACCGAAATTGGAATTACTACACCAGGAAACAAAACTGTATTTCGAAGGGCTAATATTGGCAAAGTGTCAGGTACCTGCAACTCATCCAATGCACTTTCATCCTCATCGGTTATAATTGGAATAAAATCCGAATCTTCATCCATCATATTTGACAAAACTATATCACTTATATTGAACTCTATCTTACTACTCATTATCTCTTTTGCCTTTCTTACATTGTGTATAATAAAGGAAGTAAGTTTTGATTAAACTATGATGACAAAATGTCGCTTCCTTTTTTTAAAATTAAGTCGATAAGTACTTGGCAATACCTGTGCCAAACAAAAAAGTCCTCACTTTTTTTGTAAGGACTCTTGGCAATTCTATTTTAAAATGATTTTCTGTATTCTTTTGTCATTTCAAAAATGTGAGTCAGGATTCTTTTTTCTTTATCATCAAATTCTTTTCCTCGTCGCCGCATCACCAAATCGGCAACCTCAAATGTTGCATTCAACCTGTACTCTTTAAATCCATGATTTCCTCCCATAGCGAAAGAAGGAATAAAATTACGAGGAAAGCCCGCTCCAAAAATATTTGAACTTACACCGATTACGGTTCCGGTATTCAACATGGTATTGATTCCTAATTTGGAATGATCCCCCATGATGGTACCACAGAATTGCAGACCTGTTTTGGCAAAACTCTGACTTACGTAACTCCACAATTTTACCTGCGAATAGTTGTTTTTAAGATTAGAATTGTTGGTGTCGGCGCCAATATTACACCATTCTCCTAAAACTGCATTACCCAGGAATCCATCGTGAGCTTTATTCGAATAGCCAAACATTACCACATTATTCAACTCGCCTCCACATTTGCAATAAGGACCTAATGTTGTAGCTCCATAAATTTTGGCTCCTAAATTCAATACTGAATGCTCACACATCGCCAGTGGACCTCGCACCAATACTCCTTCCATTATTTCGGCATCTTTGCCAATATAAATTGGCCCTTTCAGGGCATTTAGTGTTGCAAACTCAAGTTTTGCTCCTTCTTCTATAAAGATATTTTCTTTTCCCAGAACATTTACAGTTTCAGGAATTGGTTGCGACTCTCGTCCTTCGGTTAACAAGTCAAAATCTTCACGAAGAATTGTATCATTTAATGAGAAAATATCATAGGCCTTCAGTACTCTGTCATACTCGCCCAAATATTCAATCCGATTACCTGAATCAATCTTCTCTTTTTGCACCAAGCCAAGCTCATCTTCTTTCAGGCAAGCAGCCAAAACAATATCCTCGGCAAGAAGAAAATCTCCTTCATTCAAATCTTGAATCGCTTCAATTAACTTTCTATTTGGTATAAGCGATCCATTAATTAAAATGTTTTTATCCTTTTTCTTTACAGGATATTTTTCGCTTAAATAGTCTTGAGTTAAAAAACTAAAGTCGACATTTAAATGGTGTTCCCATTTCTCACGAATCGTTAAGATTCCAACTCGAACTTCGCAAACAGGACGAGTAAATGTTAGCGGAAGCAGTTCATTCCATGCTCCATCATCAAAAAGAATATAATTCATTGCAGTAGTATTTAAATCTGATTGTATTTGTAAGACTCAGATTTTATGTATGATCAAAAATAAAAAAAAGCCCCGAATTTCGGAGCTTTTCTTTTATAGTAATTTTTTGATCTTACTTCTTGAACTTCTTGTAACGGTTCATGAATTTGTCTACACGTCCTGCTGTATCTACCAAAGTCATCTTACCTGTATAGAATGGGTGAGATGTATTAGAGATCTCTAATTTTACCAATGGGTACTCAACGCCTTCAACCTCGATAGTTTCTTTAGTGTTAGCTGTAGACTTTGCTAAAAAAACAGTTTCGTTGGACATGTCTTTAAAAGCTACCAAACGGTAGTTTCCCGGATGTATTCCCTTTTTCATTTTAAATATCCTTTAAATTTCTTATAATCTTCTTCCAATGGAGTGCAAAGGTAGATATTGTAATTTATTTTGCAAAGAATTATTTAATTATTCTGCACTTTCCTTTGTCTTTTTCAACTTTCCCTTATCTCCTCTGTTTTCCAGAGGGATAATAGGCGTTCTTTTAAAAGGTTTATTCGGATCAAAAAGGTATCTGTATGAATAATGTGTCTTCATTCGTACTCCTCCAACCGACTCGTAAATGGAAATCATCTTCGGATTAAAATCGCCAACCCATGATAATTCCATTTCATGGTAATGAGGTTTACGTTTCATCACTTTATCCATATGCCAAAAAATAGCAGATTCTACCCCGTATCTTTGATATTTAGGTACAACACCCATAATGGAAATTCTGGCTCGAGTAATTGTTTTTCTTTTCAGATAAAACAAAAATTTTAGCTTGTTCCATAAATTGAATTTCCCATTCATTTTGGTAAGAATTTGGTTGATATCAGGCATTGCAACAAAAAATGCAATTGGTTGTCCTTCGAAATATGCAAACCAAATAAACTCCTCTTCAATAACTCCTTTCCCGTCTTTTGCAATTTTTTGGATATCTTCCGGATCGATAGGTGAAAAATTATCATGAAATTTCCAAGCTTCATTGTAAATTGAAATCAAATCCTGAACATACTTCTCAGTGTTATCGTAGCTAAAATGCTCAAATGAGAATCCAGGTTTTTTAGCCACCCATTCGGCTATTTTCCAAAATCTTTCGGGGAACTTCTTTTTTAAATCAAGATGATAACTGTACTGTTCAAAAAACACTTTAAATCCGTACTCCTCGAAAAACTCTTGATAATATTTATGATTGTACGGCATTCCATATCCTTGTGGAATAAATCCATCCACCAATAATCCCCAATGGTTATCGTTCTCTCCAAAATTAACCGGGCCATCCATAGCTTCCATGCCTTTATTGGCTAACCAAGCTTTTGCGGTATCGAATAAAAGAAATGCCGCCTTTTTGTCATTTATGCACTCAAAAAATCCACAACCCCCGGTTGGTTGATCAAATGTATTGGCTTTGTTCTCGTTTACAAAAGCTGCAATACGACCTATTGTTGTTCCTTTCTCATCTTGTAGAATCCAACGAGTGGCTGAACCATGGGAGAAGAAAGAATTTTCTTTAGGATTGAAAATCCCTTCAATTTCGGCATCTAGTGGACGCGCATAGTTGGAGTCATTCTTATATAACGTTCCGGCCAGATCTAAGAACTCTGTTCGATGCTTCTGATTTGTAACTTCAATAATATTCACAAAAAACTTCTTAAATAGTTGATAGAGAAGAATTAATTAGTCACGACTGGCAATTTTCGCCAACAACCTTAGTAGTTCGATATAAAGCCATATCAATGTAACCATTAAACCAAATGCCCCATACCATTCCATATATTTTGGTGCACCCGATTGAGCGCCTTTTTCAATAAAATCAAAATCCAAAACCAGATTTAATGCTGCAATAACAACAATCACCAAGCTGATTCCGATACTCATTAAGCTTGAGCCATAATAGAATCCATTGCCAATTCCAAACATGTTCATGATCCATGTTACCAAATAGAATAACATGACTCCTCCTGTTGCAGCAATCAATCCCGATCTGAATTTTTGTGTTACTTTAATCCATCCTGTTTTGTACGCAAACAACATGGCAAACAAAGTTCCGAAAGTTAAACCCACTGCTTGTATCACAATTCCCGGGTATGCTGCATTCATTAATGCCGAAATACCACCTAAAAATAAACCTTCGAACAATGCATAAAAAGGTGCTGTATATGGAGAAATTTTAGGTTTAAACACAGTAACCAGTGCTAAAATAAAACCTCCTATTGCACCTCCAATCATCCAAGGATAAACGGATGAAGTAATTTCTCCAGTGCCAGTTACAGAAACCATTCCCCAAGTAAAACTTGCAGCAGCTACCACAAAAAGCAGCAGCATTGCTATTTTATTTACGGTTCCATTAATCGTCATAGTTTCTATATACGCCTCAGCTCGTGAGTTTTGAAAAATCTTTTCACTTAAAACCGGATTAGAACTTTTAGTTAATGCCATATATCTTAGTTGTTTATCTACAATAATGTACTAGTTATGATATTATTTTGAGCCTCAAATTTACTCTGTTTAATTCTGATTTCCTAGATTTTTAAAATAGAAGCCAATTAAATCTTCTTAAAATCACTTTACAAGTCAAGCTCGTACTGCAAATCATCCCATACTTCCTGCCAATTTTCATCCTCAGCTCTTAAATCATGAACCATTTGGCTAATTTTATGAGCAATCTCTTTATTCAATCGAACCATTTTTCCCAAACATCTTTTCAACTGATTTCTCAGATAAAACTCATCGATATTTGTAGGAATAATTTCTACAATTTTGAATAATTCACCAATCTTCGCCTCTTTTTTGTTCATTGCCAATCTTCCGGAAACAATAATTGCGCTTACCACCCTCCGGTAGTTTCCCGATTGTAACCAATCTGGAATCAATTGGTAAATATTCGAATGATTCAGAAACAGATTCATACTCACCTGCTCTATCAATTCATTTGAATCCATTTCGTCGAACCAACGATTAATTTGTTCATTACTTAACTTTTCCGGCTCTTCCAATAAGCTAGCTAGAATCTTTGTCTCACGAAACCCTTTTGTCCAGAGCTTATGTGCAAGCAAATGGTCTTTTGAATATTCACTTGCTAATTCACGCAGATTCACAATCGTGGCGCCAATGGATCTTGTATAGTTCAAACCATATTTTCTCATCTCATGATGAGTTTCACCATTACGTAAAATCATAAGCTTTTTAAAAATTTGCTGAAATATTGCTTCTGTGTCCTTATCGCCAATAAAAAATTCCATTCTAATAAAATTGTTAACTGCTTGCAAAGGTAGACTTTATAATCCTACTGTAATATTTTTTTATTTTTATTTGGATCATTTGTCAGGATTTCTCTATATTTGCACCGCTAACGCAAAAATGGTGGATGTAGCTCAGTTGGTTAGAGCGCTGGATTGTGGTTCCAGAGGTCGCCGGTTCGACCCCGGTCTTTCACCCTTCTTTTTACACTACATGGTGGATGTAGCTCAGTTGGTTAGAGCGCTGGATTGTGGTTCCAGAGGTCGCCGGTTCGACCCCGGTCTTTCACCCAAAAGAAAAGCAGGTTCATTTTGAGCTTGCTTTTTTTGTTTGTCAACGATTTTTGGTCTTTCTACAACAACAAGAATGAAACTGTTTATTGAACACAACTTGAAAAAATGACTTCAAAAAAGTAGGCACTAATTATTAAAAATGCGAAATTTCCTTTACTATTACAGAAATCATTAAAGCAATCCAGTCTAGTTTTATTACCTTTAGTCAGTTTATTTTTGTAAACATTTTTAATTCAATCCATTAATCCTCCTCAAAATAAACAACAAATCGATTTGTAATGACTGCAAGTTCTTCCGACATAAACCAAAAATTCTTCGATTCACTCCTTTATGGCAATCGTACAATTTGCTCGCAGTTGATAAAAGAACAAGTGAAGCAGGACATTGACATTAAGGATTTGTACGAAAATGTTATGAAACCCTCTCTCTACAAAATTGGAGAGTTATGGGAGCTCAACAAAATTAGTGTAGCCACTGAACATTTGGCATCTGCAATTGTTGAAGCAATTCTAAACGAACTTTACCCAGAGCTTATTACTGCTCCTAAAAAAGAGAAAAAGGCAATTGTCTTGTGTGTTGAAAATGAACAGCATCAGATTGGCATAAAAATGGTAAGCGACATTTTTGAAGCCAATGGTTGGCATTCTTATTTCTTAGGAGCAAACACACCTATTAAAGAACTCATTAAATTTGCAAAAATCACAAACCCCGATTTAATAGCCATCTCCATGAGTCTTTTTTTTCACCTACCTGTGCTTGAGAATATGATTCAAAAAATATCGGATGCAATTCCCTCCATTCAAATTCTGGTTGGTGGACAAGGATTTAAAAGAGGAGGCACTGACGCCATCAAAAAATATTCGAACACCCAATACTTACCCAATCTATTTGAATTTGATCAACATCTTAAAAAACTATCCCATGAATAAACAACAACTGCTTTCATCTGCCAATGAACTACATCAAGTAAAGCAAAACACCGCCAATGAATATCTGGAAAAATCGGAAACGCTGATCAGCAAAATCAACACTAAAATGCTGAATCGTGAGGACATCAAAAAACTAATTGGAGAAAACAATATTGGCATGATGAAAGACAATCATGCCAATCACGTTCGTTTTATACACTCCATTTTAAATCATTACAATGCCGAAGTACTGGTCGATACCATTTTGTGGGTATTCAGATCATACAGAAGCCACGGGTTTTCTGCAAACTATTGGGCTGCTCAATTAAATGCATGGATCGAAATTTTGCAAGAGGAATTAAATGAAGACAGTCGTAACGAAATTCATCCATACTACAATTGGATACTAATTAACATCCCCTCTTTTGTTGCTCTTTCCAATGAAAAATTAGAATATTCTAATCCCCAAAATTGAACCCAATATTCCAAAAGCACTTCCTAATGACAAATCAAGATATTTATTGCCTGCTTAGCAATTGGCAAGATGAAATCGATGAATCGATTTTAAAAAGCAATTCCCTATGTGCGGCCATGTTTTCCATAGATGGAAACCTACTTTTTAGCAATCCTGCATTTGGTTCGCTGCTTAAGAAAAATCCAGCTGCGTCCTTTATGAATCCAAGCTTTGATCATCTTGTTGCTCTCCCAAATCATGATGTTTTAATTTTTGATGGATATTTGACTCTTGGCTGCATGAATTCCACAATACAATCCATTTTTGTTCAAGCCTACAGAAAGGACGATAAAATTCTTATACTTGGAGGAATGAACAACCATCAAGTACTTGATCAGGTAGATAAAATGGCAGATTTGAATCGTGAAATTATCAATTTGCAGCGCGAATTGTTAAAGAAAAACAACTCGCTTGAAAGCACACTAAATGACTTGCATGAATCGAACCTTCGCTTGCAAAATGAAAAGCAAACCCGCGATAAAATTTTCTCAGTTATTGCACACGACTTAAGAAGCCCTTTTAATACCATAATTGGGTTCTCTAACATATTAATGAACAAATTTGCTTTGTTAAACAAAAATGACATTTGCGAACATGCAGGCATCATTCACGAATCTGCCAAAAATACATTGTTTTTACTCGACAATTTATTATTCTGGGCCAAATCACAAACCGGAGAAATCAAATTCTTACCCAGAGAAACCAACTTGTACGAAATTGTCGAAATATCAGCAGCCATTGCAAATCCGGCAGCAAAGTATAAAGAAATCAGCATCTCCATGCATATCCCCAGAAACATCTCGATTTATGTCGATAATCAACTGATGAATACAATCATTAGAAACCTATTGACCAATTCCATTAAATTCACAAACAGGAAGGGAAGCATTAAAATAGAAGCCAAAATAAACAAGGAGTGGGCAGAAATAATGATTTCTGACAATGGTATAGGAATGGATGAATTGACTCTTGCCAATTTGTTTACGAACTCACAAACACAAAGCATAAAAGGAACCGAAAACGAGAAAGGTTCTGGATTAGGATTAAAACTCTGCAAGGAATTTATCAAAAAACATGGTGGCAATATTTGGGCTGAAAGCGAATTAGGGGCAGGAAGTAAATTTACTTTTACGATGCCAATATGCAAGTGATTGGCATGCTAATGAAGAGGGATTAAGAAGAATACCCTCTGTAATATCTAAAAATTACTAATCAAAAGAATAAGCCAACGAAAACACATTGGAATATCGGGCTATGGATTGATCACCAACATCAGTTAAAGCATAATCCAATCGGAAATTTTTGATGTGAATGCCCAAACCCAGGTTAGGTTGAAAAGTCCAACTGCTGCTGTTATCAAAATCCGTTTCTTCCTGAAAGTTGTTTACTCCCGCACGCAAAAAAATAAACTTTTTAAACGAGGCTTCAATTCCTATGTGCGGATCGATACTTATGGGATCGCCTTGCACCAACACATTTCGTTTGCCATCGAAAGTAAGATCGGCATTGAACTCGGCAAGCAAAGCAAATTTGCTGGATAATTGAAACACTCTGCTTACCCCCAAAATCAATTTTGGTAAACTTAGCTCGGTTGAATTCTCGGGTATTTCGTTGCCTGTAATCGCAAAAACCTCTTCCAACTGATCGGTTTTAAACACCCAAGAATTAAAAGTGCTAGTGGCATCGCGTAATAGCGCCCCAAATTTCCATGATGATGTGCTATATGTGGCAGCCAAATCGATTCCAAAACCATAGGCAGAAGCAAAATCGCCTGTGTGACGATAAATCAGCTTAACATTCCCGCCCAGATTCAATCCTTTAATACCCGTTTTTCGTGCATAAGAAATTAGCAGGGCATAGTCGGCAGCAGTAAATGTAGTGATTCTATCGTATCGTAAATTTCCTTCATTATCGACGAGCTCCAATGTATTTGGGATATCATCCACACCAAAGCGAATCAAACTAAAGGCAATTACACTTTCTAAATTCAACTTTACGGCTAGTCCAGCATAATCGTAGGCAGATAATCCTCCAAAATACTCGGCATGCATGGCTGCTATATCATATTTATTATCCATTTTCACCAATGATGCAGGATTCCAATATGCCGCTTCAACATTACTTTGTGATGCAACACAAGCGTTTCCCATGGCAAATGATCGGGCACCAACTCCAATCGAGAGGAATTCGTTACTATAGGCAGGGGCTGTGGTTTGTCCCATCGACAAACCATTAAATCCTAATATTAAACAGAGTGTTAGTAATACTCGCATATTGCACATTTATAGAAACGTAAAAATAGTATGCTTTTTTTAATCTATTGCATAATTTTGTTGATTTGGAATGAATAGCAAGTGTAAACAAGTAGAATCGGAAAATTCACTTATTTTTGTGATACTAAAAACAAAGCAAAAAGCATGAGTATTGTAAAGCACATCCCAAACACCATTACATGTTTAAACTTATTTTCGGGCTGCACAGCAAGCCTACTTGCCGTTGAAGGTCATTTGGAATTGTCTGCTGCCTTTGTACTGCTAGCTGCAATTTTCGATTTTATGGATGGTTTGACCGCACGTGCTTTAAAAGCTTATTCTCCTATGGGTAAAGAACTTGACTCCCTCGCTGATATGGTAAGCTTTGGCCTCACCCCAGGTCTAATTGCTTTGGGATATTTAAAATTATCTGTTTTGGGAGATGCTTCCGCAGATTTTAATCCGCAAGAATTAAATATGGCACAAATGGCAATTCTTTTATCAGCATTTATTATTCCTGTGTTTTCGGCTCTTCGTTTGGCCAAGTTCAATGTTGATGACAGACAAACAACATCTTTTATTGGAGTACCTACACCGGCCAATGCCATGTTTTGGGCATCCATTCCATTGGTGCTTCACTTCGGCAATTATCCCACAATCCAGGAATGGATTTTAAATCCGATCATATTAATTGTAACAATCCTGATTACCTCCTTTTTGCTAACTGCTGAAATTAAAATGTTCTCTTTAAAAGTAAAAAGCCTAAGCTGGAAAGATAATAAGATCAGATATGCATTTTTAATCAGTTTAATCGCTTTAGCAATAGCATTAAAATGGCTTGTTATTCCTTTAATATTAATTGTTTACCTTTTATTTTCTATTTTAGACAATATGACTAGCAAAAAATAAAAGCTTCATTCTCTTGATTAGAATAAATCTAGATCTGTTTTTTTATCAGCAAAAAATAAAACTAATCCACTTTTACAAAACCATTCTGTCCTATTAATCGTAAAGAAGGAATATTATTTTATTACATTAATATATGAATCAGTTTTTATAAGATATAATATGGTAGTCATTTTAAGATTTTTATTACTGTTTTTTGTTGTGAGTTTTGGTTCATGCAGCTTTAACAATCAAAACAAAGAAAATGTATTAAATGATGATGAATCAATAAATGCTTTTTATGGTAATCAATTAAAAATATACCGAAAGCTGGCTGTGGAGGATTACGGTTCTTCTCGCATTGTTTTAAAACAATTACTTTATCAAATCGATACTTTATCAAACAAAACAAAAATAGCAAGTAGTTTTTACTCGACCTTGGCTACAGTAGAAAATCAAAAGTCTAATTTTAAGTTAGCAGATAGTCTTTTAAACCTGTCTTTTAAAAATGCCAGGCTCCATACAGATTCATCCATATACTGCCTTCTGTATTTTAATCAGGCAACCATGTTTTGGTATAGAAGCAAATATGAAGAAGCCGAGAAAACCTATCTGAAATCATTAAAAATTGGGAAAACATACAAGGATAGCATACACCGATTGCCGAGTATGATTAATCTGGGAAGTTTATTAATTAATTACAACAAGCCAAATAAAGGTGCCGAATATCTTGAAAAAGCTTTGGCGCTATGTACAAAGAAAGAGCATTTGCCAAACAAAGCAGTCATATGTAATAACCTTGGCATTACTTATGAAAGAAGAGGCAATTTGGCTTTGGCTATGAAGTATTACAAGCAAAGCTTACAAATACTGGATAGCATCAATTCCAAAAGGAATTATCTTCATCCGCTTAATAATTTGGCTAATATTTATTCGAATCTTGGAATGGATTCTTTAGCTATGGTAAACTACAATACAGTTTGCAAAATTGCTCATAAGCAAAAAAACAAAAAGCTGGAAGCTACTGGTTTTATCAATATAGGCAAATCAAACTTTGATCAAGGGGATATTGAATCGGCTGTTGATTATTTGTTAAAGGCAACAAAAATACTAGAAGGCCTAAATCCCTCGTCTTTGCTAGCTTTATCTTATAATTTACTTGGTTCAATCGATCAAGAATTGGGCAACTATAAGCAGGCATACACTTGGTATCAAAAATCAATTAAAATTAGCAAATCATTAGAGGATATTCACAATTTAAACAGTTGTAAGGTCAACCTTGGGCAATTGTATCTTGATCAGGAAAAACATCTGCAAGCAGCTGAAATTGCAACTGAAACATATCATTCAACATCCGAGAATCCAAACTTAAAACTAACATATAAAAGTGCGTTAATTGCTGGCAAGGCTTACAAAAAATTAAAGCAAAATAAAAAAGCGGTTAAATTTTACGACTTATATTCAAAATATTTTACCCAATACTCCGACACAATTAATGCAAAGCAAAATAAAAATTTTGCATATGCATACGAATTACAAAAAAAAGAAGCTAAAAACATCGAACTACAACTGCAACAAGAATTACATAAGCAGGAGCTTATTGCTAAAGAATCTTTAATTGGCAAACAACGAACACTAATTATATCTGGTATTATTGTGGTTTTATTACTTGTGATTATTGCTATTATATATATACTTAGCACTAACAATAACCAGAAAACCAACCTTTTATTACAAGCCAAAAATCAAGAAATTAACCAAAAGAACAAAGAATTAGAAAAAGATAATGAATTCAAGAATAATTTATTCTCTATTGTATCTCATGATATTAAAAGCCCTTTACTATCGCTTCATAATTTTCTGAACCTATTAGAAATGGGTGAGATTAAAACCGAAGAAATACAAGAACATATTCACGAAACCTTATCAAAAAACGAAGCTACCTTAAATATGATTGAAGATTTGTTGCTATGGACAAAACAACAAATGCATGATACGAAATGCCCATTCATTAAGGTCTGTTTTTCCGATATTTTACAAGAAGTTTTAAATCTGTTTAATTCTGTTTCAAAAGAGAAAAACATCTCAATTGATTCTAATATCACTAAAGACATTTGTCTCTCTACAGATCCTAATGTACTTAAGTTGATACTCAGAAATCTGATTTCAAATTCGATTAAATTTACACCTGAAAATGGTAGCATTCACATCGGAATAGATCCTTCCCAACCAGAACTCACCTTTTTTGTGAAAGATACTGGCAAAGGCATTCCGTTAAAAGACCAAAACAAAATATTGGATCTTAACTCAACTCATACTTCTTTAGGATTGAACAAAGAAAAAGGCAATGGGCTTGGCTTAAAGCTTTGTAAATTTTTTATTGAAAAAAATGGTGGTAAGATTTGGTTTAAAAGCAATCCAGATCAAGGCACTACTTTTTACGTAAAATACCTTAGTCATGAAAATGATTTGATAAACCAATAACGCGATATCCACCCTACTGTTTATAAAATGACACTTTTCTGGATCTTAATTTGTTAATTAGTTGATCCTTAAGAATGTCCCATATTATTGATAATCAGCATTTAATTGCGAATAACCTTTGTTTTAAGAATAGTTTAATTGCAAGGTTATTAGTAAATTGGGTAAAAATCTTGCAGAAATAATGAAAGGAACATTACCTAATCAGAATCAACGGAACTTATTCCGACCTATTCTAAAAGATATTATTAACCCTAATCATGAACTGATAATTTTATCAAAGCGTATTGATTGGCAATATTTTGAAGATAGCTTTAGTCCATTGTATTCACATACAGGTCAACCAGGTATTCCAATACGCACCATGGTTGGTCTGTTGTTACTAAAAAGGATCTATAATTTAGGTGATGAAACGGTTATGGTACAATGGGTTCAAAATCCATATTACCAGTACTTTTGTGGAGAAGCAGAGTTTCAATGGGAACCACCATGTGATCCTTCAGACATGGTTCATTTTCGAAAACGTATCGGAGAAGAGGGAGCAGAAAAAATATTGGAAGTATCTATTCACACCAGAAAAGATGAAATCAGAAGTACCAATGACGTTCCGATAGACACAACAGCCCAGGAAAAAAACATAAGCTATCCAACGGATGCCAAACTACTGATAAAAGTGATTAAACGATGCAACAAAATTGCCAAAGAGCAGGGAATTGATCAACGTCAGAATTACAAAAGAACAATGAAAAAACTGTTGCTAAAACAACGCTTTGCTCATCATCCAAAACGTAAGAAAGAAGCAACAGCTGCGCTACGAAAATTGCGAACTATAGCAGGACGATTGGTTCGGGAACTGGAACGAAAACTCAGTGAAGATGCTTTGAAACAATACCAGGAGATTCTAAAGAATTGTAACAAAATTGTAGTTCAAAAGAGAAATGACAAGAACAAAATTTACAGTTTACATGAACCCGAAACGGCTTGCATAGCAAAAGGAAAAGCTCATAAAAAGTTTGAATTTGGATCAAAAGTATCTTTCGCTGTAATGCCGGGAGTAAATATTATAGTTGGCATCAAAAATTTTAATGGTAATCCCAATGACACATCAACACTTGAACCTGCATTGGAAAATATTGAGAAGATAAGTAAGATAAAGTTTAAAAATGCTATTGTGGATCGAGGTTACAAAGGAAAAAAGATGTTACGTGGCACCTGTATTGTAACGCCAAGACCACCTTCTTCAAGGCAGCCTTATTCAAAAGACACAATGCGTAAGAAGTGCAGATCCAGAGCTGCTGTTGAACCTGTAATTGGACATACAAAACATGGTAACCGAATGATCAGAAATTATCTGAAAGGAATTGTTGGTAACTCTGTTAATGCAAACTTGGCTGCTGCAGGATATAACTTCAAAGCATTACTGCGAAGAATCAAAGAGCACATTCTTTGGACATTAATTTTTCTGGGAAGTAAGTACAAAATCCCAGAAAAATTAATTTATAAATTGACTTAGTAAGGATCGACTAATTATAAGATGCTAACATCTGGCTATATAACGCCCTTAATTGAACATACAGATATTTCGAAAAGCAAGTGTTTTTTATGGTAAAACCAGCTCTTCACTGCAAGTTACTTTTAGCTACATGTTTTGAAAGCATAAATTTTGCCATATCATCAGGCATCTTTACCTATTTGGTTTTTGGACAATCCTCAACCTGAAATGATTCTGGAAGTTTTACACTAATAACAACTGATTGAGAGCATTGGTAATTAACGTGAGTTCGACGTAAAATTCTATCCACAGAAAGTTATATTTGCGATAGATTTGCATTAAAAATTTGGAAAGAATAGCGGGCTATTTTGAGGAATTTTTAATGTGAAGATGTCGTAAAGAGAACTTTCCATTATGTGTTTGCCTGCTTTCGGCATAAATTTCCTCTTGAGTTCCGCACTTTTTTCAGGCAAAAAGATTTAAGTCGCACTATTACAGGGTTATAAGTTCTTTTTAGTTGGATGTTTGGGTGTCCCAGGCTTATATTTGCACTATGTTTGTGAGAAAAAAGAAGAACAATAGTGGTGTTGTCAGTGTGCAAGTCATTGATAAAAGCTCTGGAAAATACAAAGTGCTTAAAACTATCGGCAGTTCTTGTTCTGATACTGAAATAGAAACTCTTTACCAACAAGGACTTGATTATATCTCGCATTATGAAGGTCAACAATCTTTTGATTTTACAGTACAGGATTTCAAGGAAACCGTCAAACAAAGCATACGAAACATTTCAATTGAAGGTGTCCACCTGTTACTTGGCAGGATTTATAATGAAATTGGATTTGACACTGTTTGTAACGACCTTCTAAAACAATTAGTACTGGTTCGACTGTCACACCCGGCAAGTAAGTTAAAAACGACTCAGTATTTACACAGATACTTTTCGATAAATATAAAAGAAGACAGGATATACAGGTATTTGGATAAAGTCTATTCTGATCACAAAGAAACGCTTCAGCAAATTAGTTATCATCACACCAAAAAGATACTTGGCGGTATCATCAGGGTTGTTTTCTACGATGTTACAACAATTTATTTTCAAATTGATGATGAAGATGATTTAAGAAAACGAGGCTTTTCCAAAGAAGGAAAACACCAGAATCCGCAAATCGTATTGGGGCTACTTGTTGGTATTGAAGGCTATCCGTTAGCATATGAAATTCATGAAGGCAACAAGTTTGAAGGCCATACAATGCTTCCCATTATTGATGTTTTTAAAGACAAATATGATCTGGATAAGCTAGTTGTTATAGCTGATTCCGGCTTACTCTCATCTTCTAATGTCAAAGAACTTCAGGAGAAAGGTTATGAGTTTATTCTTGGCGCACGCATTAAAAATGAAAGCAAGGCGATTAAAGAAGAAATACTCGCTCTGAATCTCAAAGATAAATCCAGTGCAATTATTCCCAGAACCGATGGAACAAACTTAATTGTCGGATATACTGACAGAAGGGCTAAAAAGGACAGGCATAATAGGGAAAGGGGGCTGATGAAGTTGGAGCAAAGGATCAAATCAGGTAAGCTGACCAAGTCATCGATAAACAATAGAGGATACAATAAGTATTTACAACTGGAAGGAGATATAACTATCAGAATCAATCATGGAAAATTTGAAGAGGATGCAGCATGGGATGGACTGAAAGGTTACATGACCAATACAACACTTTCAAAGGAAGAAATCATCAATAATTATGGCCAGCTATGGAAAATCGAGAAAGCCTTTAGGGTTGCAAAGCATGACCTGAAGATCAGACCAATCTACCATAGACTGCAAAAAAGGATTCAGGCGCATATCACCATCAATTTTGTAACCTATAAAGTTTACAAAGAACTTGAGAGGCAACTGAAGTTAAAAACAGACAAAATGAGTCCCGAAAAAGCCATCGACATCGCCAAATCAATCTATGCAATCGAAATCTCAGATCCCAAAACTGGCAACACTTTTAAAGAAACTCTACTTCTAAATGATGAACAAAAACATCTAGCTAAATTATTTGATTTCTAATTTGGGTGTCCCAGTGCGGAACTCAGGAGGAGTTGGGAGAATATCCCTAATTTGCTTAAAATGTGATAAAAAAAGCACTCCATTTAATGTGAAGTGCTTTTGATCTAATTTATGATGCGACTTTACTCATTTACAGTAAATCCTACCGTCTCAATTTTTTGAGCAATTTCTTCACGTTTAACTTTGTCTTTTTCCACCTTTATGGTGACTTTATTGTTTTTATAAGAGGCTTTTACCTCTTTTACTCCGTCCACTTCCTTAAGGCCGTTTACAACAGATTTTTCGCAGCCTGTGCAAGTCATGCCCGTTACATTAAATTCTATCTCTTGGTAATCTACTACCTGCGAACTTGTTGCTTCATCAGTTTTTTCTGATTTTTTTGTGCTCGACTGACATGCTGCAAATAATCCTACAGCCAATATCAGAATTAATAACTTTTTCATCATATTTTGGTTTGGTTCACAATAAAAATAAGAAGTCTGCTTATAAAAATCTAGTAAAGAGTGAATAATAACAATTTGATAACAAGTTCTTACAGGTAAAATTTGTCTATGCTGATCATGATCATCACCAATAAAAAGTATAGATTGAGCCTAAGAAAAAGTTTTCTGGTATGAGATCTTTCTTCTTTTTTAAGCAGTATAAAACTGTTCGGAACAATCCACATGGATAGTATTAGTAAGGTCCAAATTAAAATCTGAGAAGAAATTACCTGAAAAGTAGGCAGCAGCAGAGCCACAACTATAGTTGCCAGCATCCAAACTAAGGTAATTTTTCTAATTTGATTGAATGTAAATAGATCAGTTAAAACTTTAAAACCTGCTTTTTTGTAATCATCGCCATACAACATGAGTAGAAGCCAGAAATGAGGTATTTGTCCTATAAAGAAGAAAAAGGCTAGTGCCAGAATGGGAGGCGCCATTAAATCACCTCCTGCTGCAATCCATCCAATCCAGGGAGGAAATGCCCCGCTTAAAGCACCGGGAACCACTGCAAAGGCTGTAAACTGCTTTAATGGGGTATATACAAGGTTGTACCAGAAAATTGAGAGAATTGCAATCCATAAGCTTGTAATGTTGCCTCCACAGGCTAGAAATCCACATCCTGTTAATAAAAATAAGGCACTCCAACGTACTGCTTCAGAAATGCTAATTTTTCCCGACGGTATAGGCCTGAATTTTGTTCTGTTCATTAAAGCATCCTTTTTGCACTCTTGCACATGATTTAAAGCTGAAGCACCCATTACAATCAAAAATATGCCAAATACTACATCGAACATTTGCCATGATATTTCAGGCGTATAAAGAATGAATCCTGTAAAACAGGACATGGCAATAGGAATAGCTATTTTAACTTTTCCTAACTCCAGTAATACTGATGCTTTTGATTGTATATTCATGTTTATAGTGCGAATCAAGGTCCCCAAAAAACCTTGTATTAAAAGAATTAGCTTTCATGTTATGAACATTGAATAGAGTAACAAAATGCTATTAGCTGCATACTATGTGACTAATGGCTTTTAGTTATTTGTTCTCGCTAAGTGTTCTCATAAACTCAATAATTTCTCCAATATCCTCTTCGGTAAGTTCGTTTTTATAGGAGAGCATTAAACCTTTCTGATAGCCATCCACAATATCATCGTTAGGATTGTAGATAGAATTTAAAATGTAAGCGCTATCGACTAAGACCTCTCTTTTTTCTTTGCCGGTTTTAACAAGTTCTTTACTACCATACAAACCTTTCCAGGTTGGACCAACTAATTTCGAACCATCGATCGAATGACAGGCCAAACAACCATTTTTCTTTACAATGGATAAACCTAATGCACCAGGTTTATCAGAAATTAAAGTGACGGTTTGAGTAGTATCAATATACCAAGTATCAAATTTTTCTTGTGGCATTACAATTACCGATGTTTGCATATAAGAATGTCGCAATCCGCAATATTCTGTACAGAACAAATCGAATTCTCCTTCACGACCTGGTATAAACCACATCATGTGCTCCTGGCCTGGTACTACATCTTGTTTTAAACGAAATGCCGGAATGTAAACACTATGTAGTACATCCAATGCAATTAAATCCAATTTAATGGCGCGGCCGATTGGCACGTAAAGCGTATCGGTTGTTTTGCCATTTTCGTATTCGAATTGCCAATTCCACATTCTACCAATGGTTTTGATTTCGAAGGCGTCTTCAGGAACTTCCTTCATGGGTTTGTAACCCATCCAGCCATAGTAAAACATTACCATTACCAAGGCAGTTGGAATCACAGTCCAAAGTATTTCCAGACTCACACTTCCGTGGATTTGTGTTGCTTTCGGATTTTTCGATTTTCGATATCGAAAAACGAAGTATATCATGACAACTGTAATGGCAACAAGGAAAAATAGAATGATTCCTAAAATCACCATAAAAGAGGTGTCAACACCTTTTACAAAATTTGAAGCATCGGCTATTCCTTTCGAAAACATAAGCTATCGGTATAAGTAATCCATGAATGTAATAACTATCACACAGGCAAGTAGCAAAAACACACTTGCTACCATAATGCCATAAAATTTCTTGTCGAATTTTAAGTGCATAAAAATCAGCAATACTAAAATTGACTTGATGCTTGCCAGCAGCAGTGCCATTGTAACTGTAAAGGGGCCTAAATCGATTTCTGTAACTGCTACGGATATAAATGTCATAAACAGCAATGCGATTAAGACATATATGTAGGTTTTGTATTTTACGATGTGAGTATGTTGGTCTTTTTCCATAATGCTTGATTTAGGTGATGAGATAAAATAAAGGGAAAAGGAAAATCCAGATTAAATCGACAAGGTGCCAGTAGAGTCCACTGTTTTCGAGAATAATAAAGTTATCATGCACAACTTTACCTTTAATCACCAAATGCATAACGTAACCAATAAAAGCCATTCCAATAAGGATGTGAAGGGCGTGCAATCCTGTCATGGCATAGTACAGTCCAAAAAATAACAGTTCACCGCGACTTGCTTCTTGCAATGTCATATTTCCTGGATAGATGCCATGAGAGATTTTTCCACTCCATTCAAAGTATTTGTTCACCATAAAGGCCAGAGCCAACAGAAGGGTAATACCCATTAATATCAGTGTAAGCTTTTTGTTTTTGTATTGAATGGCACTAACCGACATGGCAATGGTCATACTACTTACCAGAAGAATAACGGTATTGATTGTGCCTAACGTAGTGTCTAGCTCTTCGGCTGCCAAATGAAAAGCAAGCGGATTTAAATATCTGTAAACCGAATAGGCAATGAATAGTCCACCAAAAAGCAGAAGTTCGGTGAAAATGAAAATCCACATTCCGGTTTTAGCACCTTCATCGTCTCTATGTTCGTCTATGTGTACCTGATGATCATTCATATCCGTAAGGGTGTTTGGTTACTGTTGGAATTTCTTCAAAATTTTCAAGACTAGGAGGACTGGCTATGGTCCATTCCAAAGTTTTGCCTTTCCAAGGATCCGCTTCGGCAGGTTCTCCATATTTGGCAGATCGCACAAGGTTCGTGATAATGATGATTAAGCCGGATATCATTAGTAAAGCACCTAACGATGACACGATATTTGGTCCATGGAATTCATCCACATAGTCGTAATATCTTCGAGGCATACCTGTCATTCCCAAATAAAACATTGGAAGGTAAAGAATGTTGAATCCTGTAAAGAAAATGGCCAAGCCGATATTCGCCCATGATTTGTCGTACATCCGCCCGAACATTTTAGGATACCAGTAATGAATGGCACCGAAAAAAGCATAACCTGTTCCACCAAATACAATAAAATGAAAGTGAGCAACAACAAAGGCGGTATCATGCAAATGAACATTGGTTGATAAGGCTCCCAGAACCATTCCCGATAATCCTCCAACCATAAACACAAACAAAAAGCAGAGAGCCCATAAAAAAGGAGTTTGAATATCGATGGAAGCCTTGTGCAGGGTTGCTACCCAGTTAAAGATTTTAATGGCACTTGGTATGGCCACAAAAAATGTCAGAATGGAGAAAGTGTACAATGCAGTACCACTCATTCCCGAGGTAAACATGTGATGCCCCCATACAAAGTACCCTACAAAAGCAATGGCCAGGGTCGATACCACGATTGCCTTGTATCCGAAGATGGTTTTACGGGCAAAGGTTGGAATGATTTCAGAAATCACTCCCATGGCAGGCAGGATCATAATGTATACAGCGGGATGAGAATAAATCCAGAACAAGTGCTGATATAAGATTGGATCGCCACCTAATGCAGGATCGAAAAATCCGATCTGCATGGTTCTTTCCAGTACAATCATTAAAAGGGTAACTCCTACAATTGGTGTGGCAAGTACCTGTATCCAAGATGTGCCGTAAAGTGCCCATGGGAACAATGGCATTTTCATCCATGACATACCCGGGGCACGCATTCTGTGTATGGTTACAATAAAGTTAATACCTGTGGCAATGGATGAGAAGCCCAAAACAAATGCACCCGTAACCGCAGGCAACATATTGGTGCCGGTTCTAAAACTGTACGGAGCATAGAATGTCCATCCGGTATCTGGTGGTCCATCGCCTAAAAATTGAGCAGACAAGGCAATAAATGCCCCAACAATGTAAATCCACCAGGAAAGAAGATTGAGTTTGGGGAATGCTACATCTTTTGCACCTATCATGATCGGCAGAAAGAAATTCCCAAAAACTGCAGGTAATCCAGGTACCACAATCAGGAATATCATTGTAATGCCATGTAGCGTAAAGAAACTGTTGTAGGTTTGAGCATCCATAATAGTTTTACCTGGAGCGATAAGCTCAATTTTCATGGCAAGTCCAAGCAAGGCTGCAACACTAAACAATACTAACATGCTGTACAAATAGAGTAGACCAATGCGTTTGTGGTCTGTCGAGAAAATCCAGGCAAACAATCCTTTGAATCGACCTTTGTATTCAAGGTAACTTACCTCGGTGTGCTGATTTACGGTTTCTGACATATTGTATAGGTATTAATTTATTTACTTATTTAAGTACGAATTACAATGATTACACAGTTTGATGTGTGAATAAATCCAATTAAAATTTGATTCGTAGCAATTTGAGAAATTCGTTCTTAACTATTTTTTCGTTTTGGCCTTCTAACTATCAGCAGCAGGAAAATGATGATTCCCATTGCAAGTATAATTGTACCTGTAATCTTTGTAATATTTAAAACATAGGCCTGTCCTACAGGATCGTATGAATAACAATACTGTAATATCTTATTGATGGTGGGTCCGGCTTGTCCTTTCGAGGCTTCGAGTATGGCCAGTTTGAATTCGAATGGTAAAAAGTAGGTTCCATTCAGGTAACGTGTAATTTTACCATCAGGGCTTAAAACAATAACTGTTGCAGCGTGAGTGTAATCGTTCCCTGCTTTTTTGTATCGAAAGCCCATGCTTTTTGTTGCTTTTGCAATGTTGATACTATCAGCGGTAAAGAATTTCCAGCCTTCCTCAGTGTTTTTTCCTTTTACAAGGGATTTATAATTGTTTTTCTTCTTAATGGCCAAATCAATGGTCTCGCTTGGATCAAAGCTAATGGTAAGAATTTGGTAATCTTCTGATAGGTTTAAATCACTTTTTTCGACGACTTCGGCTAGTCCATCCATTAAGGGACTGCAAATTCCAGGGCAACGGTAGTATACAAATATTAAAGCAGTAGGTTTATCAATCTGTTCTTTCAGGTTCACCAATTTTCCAGCTTCGTTTGTTAGCATGATATCTGCTGGAATGTAATCGTCGAGATGCTCGATTATACCAATTTCAAAATCGTAATATAATTCTTTGGCGTTTTGGCTAAGCGAAATAAAAGATTGAAGAAGAATGGCAAGGCAAATAGCAAATTTAAACTTCATAGTTATTCCTCCAATTTTAGGGTTTAGGAGAGAAAATCGGTAAATATCCAATAAAATTATTCTCGTCCGGTTAAGTGGTTGTATATAAATATATAAAATAATTTTGTGGTTATTTATGCTTAACTTTCTTTTTTTACGACACTTAGCTATTTAGATTGTAGTTTTATTTTAATAATATTACCTGATGTAACTGTTTTAATAGACTTACCAAAAGAGGGAGATTTATGAAAGGTTTAAACTTAATACTTGTCTTTTTCTATATTATATCCATATTATCTTGTGGCCATTCTAATACCAAAAAGAAAGTAACTACTAGCGATTCTGCAACGATTACTGCCAAAGATTTAGAAAAAGGAGCAAGTTTGTATCGGGCGAAATGTATGAACTGTCATATGAAATCGGGGAAAGGAATTGAAAAATTCTACCCTCCATTGGCTGATTCTGATTACCTGAGGGAGAACTTGGAAGAGGCCATTTACATGGTGAAATATGGGAGTAATAAGCCCATCAAGGTAAATGGAATAAAATACAATAGTTTAATGCCAGCATCGGGTTTAACCGATGAGGAACTTGTTCTTGTTTTTAATTACATTTTAAATTCTTGGGGGAACGATTATGGAAGCATTAAGCTTGAGCAGGTAGAGGCAATAAAACGAAAATAAAAAAAAGACCATTCCTTTGGGATGATCTCTTTTGAGAATAGTTAGCTTATGCTGCTTCTTACTCTAAAATGTTCTTTTCTAAGTTTTTTTATCGATAAGACTTTAATTTCTACTTCTCCTGTTTTTTCATCAATTTTTCGAACGGCTATTTTGCTTCTTTTTTGATGATCCGGATAATGACAGGATTTATACTTTTTGCCACTACCGCAGTAACATTTCTCATTACGTTCCATTTTTACGTAGTAGAATGCTTCCTCCTTAGTTGAATTGAAGAAGCTTAAAAAACTATCAAGAATTTTCTTCATTGCGACTTACTTTATATTTAGGATTACATTTTGGGTTCTGTTAAGTTACTGTTTATCCTAATTCGAAGCAAATGAAATTGTAATACAAGTATTTATGCGAATAAAGTCTCCTTTTTTGACCTAATGAACATGAGTTCGACGTAAAATTCGTTCACCGTTTGATCTGATTTTGAGTAGAAATTTTATCAAATTTTCGAAGGAATATAGGGATATTTCAAGAAGATTTGAGGAAATTTATGCCTAAAGCAGGCAAACACATAATGGAAAGTTCTCTTTATGACATCTTCACATTAAAAATTCCTCAAAATAGCCCGCTATTCTTTCCAAATTTTTAATACAAATCTATCCCAAATATAACTTTCTGTGGATAGAATTTTACGTCGAGCTCACGTTAATGAGTGTATTCTGCGTTAGATATCTTGCCATACCGATGTGTATGCCTCTATTTCTTGTCTTGATTGGATTCAAAATTATCAAAAACAATCCGGGACTCATTTCTGTTTATAATTTCTTCTATTGGTCAGATGGAAGCCGCAAGATTAAAAGAATCATTAACATGTAGGTTTAATAATTATTTTAACCATTTTAGTTGCATAATAAAAACTGGAATAATTGCACTTTGTAAGGAAAGCAAGTAGTTGGGCATAATAGGTAATTAAGTCTGAAGTTGAAATGGTTGGAAAAATTAACTTTATAAGTTGCTTGCACAAATTATTCTTCTTCCGAAAAGTATGCTGTGTAGGCTTACAATGAACATTTTATTTTCGAGAAGCATGCAGTGTAAACTTGCAAAGTATGTTCTACCCAAATAAAGTTTGCCGTGTAAGCTTGCAATCAGCATTTTTCTTTCGTAAAAGTATGGGGTGTACGCTTGCAAAATATGTTCGACCAATTTAAAATGAACTTTGCGAGCGTGCAAAGGCTATTTTTTTTCGTAAAGGTATGCCGTGGAAGCTTACGCATGCTCGACCAATTTTACATGTGCCGTGTAAGCTTGCATGGCACACTTTTCTTCTTTTTACTAATCATTTTGATTCATAATTGGTATAGCATTCAAGAATTTTTAGCTTCAGTCAAAATATCAACTCCATTTAAATCCAAAGAACTTAGTTCTCGAAATGATTTGTTATTCCCATTTATTTTGTAAATGATCATTGCCTGGCATAGGTTTTCTAAATTACCCCCAGCCAAGAAATGAGCTTCCAGGAATGGACGATCCAAATCTAAATTGGCTTTCTTTGCTTCAATTAGACATCGCACTATAATGGCCGGAGGTACTTTTCTAAATCTCATAAAAGCTAAGTGAATTAATGAAATCCGGACCCCTGATAATCTTGCTGAAAAGTATAAAGCTATTGGTAGAAAGAACATTAAAATATAGAATGCTATAATTGCCAATAATATATAAAATACGATTTCCATTTAATGTATACATTTAACCGTGAATTCCAAGAATTTGTCCCCCATCAATACTGATGGTCTGACCAGTGATATAGCCTGAAGAAGGTGAGAGGAGCCACACTGCCAGTTGACCCAAATCATCTGGGTTTCCCATTTTTTTCATACGAATGCCAAGTGCTATTTTATCTTTGGCTTGCTTGGCGGTGATGTTTTCTTGTTCAGCTTTTTTATCCAATAAGCGATTAATTGCGGGAGTTTCATGATAACCCGGTCCAATAATATTTAGGGTAACACCCGAATCTGCGATTTCTTGCGATAGGGTTTTTACAAAACCAACAACCGAAAGTCTCAGAGAGGTACTCAAAACCAAATTATCGATAGGCTGTTTAACGGATGCACTCTCCAGAAAAACCATTCTTCCGTATGACTCTTTCATCATCAGAGGGACCAATGTTTGAGTCAGTTCCACTTTCCAGCGCAGTAATAGTTGGTAGGCATTGTCCCAATCCTCAATTTTGGTTTCCAATGTTTTCATTGGGGGAGGACCTCCGGCATTTACAAATGCACCAGATAGCTTTCTTTCGCCTATCTGCTTTTTCAAAAGGTGTATGTTTTTTGGCTCGGTAATATCTGCGCAAAGCGATTCTACTGAATCTGGATATTGTTTTTCCAGTTGATTTAGTTTCTCGCTACCTCGGGCAATGGCAATTACTTTGGCTCCGTCCTGAACCAAATACTTTAATACGGCAGCACCAAATCCTGATGTTGCACCACAAACTACAAATAGTTGATCTTTAATATGTAAATCCATAAAGAAATAAATTTAGGATGAATATCTACTAAAAATAACTTTTTCTTTTCGGATTTTGTTGAAGAATACAGAGGTTAGGAGCATTTTAACGGAAAAACTCATTAATCACTTGAAGAAATACAAATATCATGGGGGAAACCAATAGAAGTGCATCAAAACGATCTAACAGTCCACCATGTCCTGGAATAATTGTACCCGAATCTTTAATGTTAATGCTTCGTTTCAGTAAGGATTCTACCAAATCACCCATCGATCCAAATGCTACAACAATAGCTCCTGTTATGATCCATTCAATTGTTGTTAAGTCTTTTGTGTATAGTGAAATCAGGTAGGCAATTGCTATTGTAATTATTGCCCCTCCAATACTTCCTTCCCATGATTTTTTAGGAGAAATCCTTTCGAACAGACGATGCTTCCCTAGATTAATACCAACCAAATAAGCACCGGTATCATTAGCCCAAATAAGAACGAATACTCCCATTAAGATCTCCCAATGAAATTCATTATCTTGAAAAGGAAAGGCTAGGAAATTTAAAAGTGAGAAGGGAAGAGCGATATATAGTATGCCCATAAAGGTATATGCTATGTTGCCAAAAGGATTTTCCTTCTTGCGATACATCTCAAAAATGGGAATTACTACCAATGATGGTACAAAAAGTGCAAATAATGAAGAATTATTAAAATATTTATAAACAAAGCAAGAAGTAAACAGGAGCGCTGCTCCTATTAATCCTGTAGTAATTTGAGGAACGCAATCGTGTTTTTGAATCAGCTTGTAGAATTCGTAACTAGCCAGAAGTGTAATGCCCAAAAATATCACGAAAAATGAAATGGGATGAATAACGATTCCTGTTACCAGTACAACTACGAATATGAGGCCGAATAATGCTCTTGTTAAAAAGTTTCTCACTTGAGATAAATTAATATTTTTTGATGCAAGGCATCAAATTGTTCTGTTAGTGTTTCAGCCCTCAAAAGTAGTGTTTTTTCATGACTTATTTCAGTAACATCTTCTGAGATATGAATTTTACAACATGCGAATAGCTGTTTGTCAGCGGAACTATTGGTTGTGTCAAAAAAAGAAAAAGCTGAATTACCGTGGGTAATTCAGCTTTTAAATATTCTAAAAAGTCAACTTATACTGCTTTACTTTCGTTATCTTCTTTTGGATTTTTTTCTGATGTTGAAGGAACAATTTTCTTTTCCTCTTCATTTTCTTTCCCAAAGTCTCTTTTCCCAAAAATCTCTTCCAGATCTTCACTAAAGATCACCTCACGTTCCAAAAGAAGTTCTGCCAGTTTATTATGACACTCTTCATTATCTCGAAGTACTTTCTTAGCTCTTTCGTAGCTATTTTCAATCAAGGATTTAACCTCTTGATCAATCAGTTCAGCTGTTTTCTCGCTGTATGGTTTCGAGAATGAATAATCAGACTGACCTGAAGAATCGTAATAGCTAACATTCCCCACCTTATCACTCATACCGAAGATTGAAACCATGGCAATTGCTTGCTTGGTTACTTTCTCCAAATCGTTTTGCGCACCTGTTGATATTTTGCCAAAAGTAATTTCTTCGGCAGCTCTACCACCCAGAGTAGAACACATTTCGTCAAGCAATTGCTCTTTGGTTGTAATACTTCTCTCCTCAGGAAGATACCAAGCAGCACCAAGAGCTTTCCCTCGCGGAACAATGGTAACCTTCACCAAAGGGTGAGCATGTTCAAGCAACCAAGAAATTGTTGCATGACCCGCTTCGTGATAAGCTATCGTCTTTTTTTCTTCTATTGAGATGATCTTATTTTTCTTCTCCAAGCCACCAATAATACGGTCGATGGCATCAAGGAAATCTTGTTTCTCGATAATGTCCTTTTTCTTTCTTGCTGCAATCAAAGCCGACTCATTGCATACATTGGCAATATCGGCTCCCGAGAATCCCGGAGTTTGTTTGGCAAGAAATTCCTGATCAATTTTTGGATCAAGTTTCAATGGTTTCAAATGAACATTGAAAATTTCTCTACGCTCATTTAAATCTGGCAATTCTACATGGATCTGACGATCGAAACGTCCCGCACGCATTAGGGCACGGTCAAGAATGTCGGCACGGTTGGTAGCCGCCAAAATAATAACACCTGAATTGGTGTCGAAACCATCCATTTCTGTTAGCAGCTGGTTTAAGGTATTCTCGCGCTCATCATTTGAGCCCATATTTGGGTTTTTACCGCGAGCACGACCAATTGCATCAATCTCATCGATAAATACAATACACGGGGCTTTTTCTTTGGCTTGTTTGAACAAATCGCGAACACGACTTGCACCAACACCCACAAACATCTCAACAAAATCGGAGCCCGACATACTAAAGAATGGAACATTCGCCTCACCGGCAACAGCTTTTGCCAACAAGGTTTTACCAGTTCCCGGAGGCCCCACAAGCAATGCACCCTTAGGAATTTTACCACCTAATTTTGTGTATCGTTGTGGATGTTTCAGGAATTCCACAATCTCTTCTACTTCTTGCTTGGCTTCTGCCAGACCAGCAACATCATTAAAGTTTATATTGATATTTGATTCCTTATCGAAAACTTTTGCTTTTGACTTGCCAACATTAAAGATGTTACCACCTCCGCCACCGCCACCGGCACCACGACTCATTCTTCGGAATACATAGAACCATATACCAATAATCAGTGCAAAGGGAAGTATCCACATAATAAAATCACCAAAAGGATTTTCCTGTGTTGTATATTCAGGTTCAACCCTATCAAATTCTGAGATTTTTTCTTGGGCTTTATCTAACTGTTCCGCAAATTGCTCAATAGAACCAATTGGGAATGTGTAATGAGGTCCCGCCTTGGAAGGGGAGTCAAAACTAGATTCGAAAAGATCCGGATATTTGTCTAAGCTTTCTTCTCTCAGGTAAACATTTACCTCTAAAAGGTTTCTGACTACCACAATTCGATCCACATCCTGGTTGCGAATCATTTCATTTTTAACCTTTTGCCAGCGGGTTTCTTTAGGACTTTGTCCTAGATCCAACAAATTAAGTGCAATAAAGGCTACTGCAATTAAACCATAAATCCAATAAGCATTGAATTTTGGAGGCTTAATCATGTTGTTTCCATTTTTACCTTTTGAAAAAGGAGATTTATTTTGATTATTCTTCTCTGTCATTCTTTTTAGTTAAAGGTTATTGATTTGGCTGAGGATCCTCAATTCGGGTTACCGGAGCATCGGCCCATAAGCTTTCCAGCTTATAAAAGTCTCTATATTTTTTTTGAAAAACATGAACCACTACATCGGCATAATCCAATAGAATCCATTGAGCATTTTGTAGTCCTTCTTTTTTCCATACTTTTTCGTTTACTTCTTCTCTCACGTAATCTTCAACGGAATCAGTAAGTCCCATTACATGGGTATTCGAAGTTCCGTTACAGATTATAAAATATTTACAGACTGAGTTGTCAATTTTCCTCAAGTCTATTTTTACGATATCTTCAGCCTTCTTATTTTGCAACCCTTCAATAATAGCCTCAACAAGGTCTTCCGAGTTGTATTCTTGCTTTTTTGTCATATTTTAATTTTACTTACAAAGATAATTTTTTTTCATTCTCAATAACTTCCTTTTCTACATTGCTTAAAGAAAGGATGATTATTTGCATTTCTTCATTTTATCAGATCTTAAAATGTGCAGCAATACAATTTAATCTTTCTTTCTATTTTTGTACCTTCTGATTTTTACAATTACTAAAGATAGTAATTCTGTAAATCATATTCTAACAAGCAATTACATGCAGAAAAAATTATTTACTTCCCAATCGATTATACGTAAAAACAAGATAAATTCCACAAATAATTTTGCTTTGGAATTGTTAAAATCTAGAAATCCTGCCGCCGGGACTGTCGTTTTGACATTAAATCAGACAAAAGGCCGCGGTCAACAAACAAATTCTTGGGAAAGTGAAAGTGGCAAAAACCTTACCATTAGTATCATACTAAGGCCAGAATTTCTTCCAATAACACAACAATTTCACATTTCCATGTTGATTTCGCTTGGTGTATACGATTATTTGTGTAACTACTTGGAGAATGTTTCCATAAAATGGCCTAATGATATTTATGTGGGGGACAAGAAAATTGCAGGCATATTGATTGAGAATTCTATTATGGGATCAGTTTTGAGTACATCGGTATGTGGCATTGGTCTTAATGTCAATCAAAGCAAATTTATTTCTGATGCTCCTAATCCAATATCACTATTAAATTGTACAGGTAAAGAGTATGATCTGGAAACTGAATTAGAGAAGTTGTTGATTTGTATTGAGAAAAGATATTATCAATTAAAGAATGATTTTTTCATGCAAATGGAGAAGGATTATCTGGATAAATTGTATTGGCATAATGAGGATCACTCTTTTGAGGATGAGAATGGATTGTTTACAGGAAGAATAGTTGGTATTAGCAATTGGGGGCAATTACGAATTGAAGCAGAAGAAGGTGAGAGAATCTATAATTTTAAAGAGGTGAGCTTTATTAAATAACGTGAGTTCGACGTAAAATTCGTTCACAGTTTGATCTGATTTTGAGTAGAAATTTTCTTAAATTTTCGAAGGAATATCGGGATGTTTCAAGAAGATTTAAGGAAATTTATGCCGAAAGCAGGCAAACACATAATGGAAAGTTCTCTTTACGACATCTTCACATTAAAAATTCCTCAAAATAGCCCGCTATTCTTTCCAAATTTTTAATGCAAATCTATCGTAAATATAACTTTCTGTGGATAGAATTTTACGTCGAACTCACGTTAAATAGGCACAACAGCTGTATCAAACTTATCTGTTAAGCAAGGTGCTTTTGTTTTAAAATCTTCCTAGTAAAATAAGCATTGGAATCAACAGAAATGCTTAGCTCTGACAAACAATACCAGCATTAGTACGAAACATTTTAGACTCATTTCACCTGATTATATTTTTTTCTATTTGTCAGATGGAAATCACAAGATCAGAATAATCATTACCGTATAGGTTTAACAATCATTTTAATCATGCTCGTTTCATAATAAAACTGGCATTATTGCAGATTTAAGAGATGCTATTTCTTATAGGTCAATTCTGCCTGTGCAACATTTTAATGCTTAATCCTTTTTGGGTCGACCAACCTTCTTTATCGGTTAAGCTGATAAAAAAATGGTAATCTCCTTCATCCAATAATACACCTTCATTTTCAGAAGGAATGGAAATAGATATATTTGTTTCATATTCTTTCAATCCTGTGGGGATGGAATAATCTTCTATATAAACAAAGGGAATAACAGGTTCTTTTACCGGATCCAAATCGCATTCAGTAACTTCTGTACTGTGGGAATGATGATCGAAATTGTTGTGAATATCAATACTGTATGAACCCAATTCAACATTATCCGAGAATCTTAGTTTTAACACAAATGTTTCCCCAAAATATATGGTCTCGCAATTCTTTGGGAATGCATCTTCAAAATTAATATCAATTGTTGGTTTTGTTGTATCCACCTCACTGTCGTCGCTACAGGCTGTTGCAAGTAATACGAAAAATGCGATTAGAAGAATTAGATTTTTCTTTTTCATATCAATGAAATTAGAAAAAAGCCAGCAGGAGTATACTAACCTGACTGGCTTTCACTGTTTATTCTTTTTTAAGTACAATTTCAATATCTGCGTCCTCAGCGCTTTGGTTGCCTTCCATATCGGTAACCACAAAATCAAAATGATATTCGCCTGGTTCTGCCCCTAAATCTATTTCAAGGTGCTCATGAAAAGTTGTATTTTTTAATCCAGAGAACTTAGTGTAGGTAGTATCGATTTCCCATTCGTCATGTTCATCGGCTTTTGCACTTTTGTGATGATGTTCCCCCTCAGGATGAAGTCTTACCTGAATTTTATCGATTTTCCCTTCTGCTACAACTTCAACTTTCATATGAAGTTCGCCACCAATTGTGGCAGTACGCTCGTCTCCATGAGTATCGCCTTCACCCAATTCTAAAATGGTGATTTCTGGTTTAGCAATCGAGTCATCATCGTTGTCGCATGCAGTAAATAAACTTGCAACTCCTAAGGCGATTGCAAATAAAATAACTTTCTTGTTTATAGTATTAATTTTAAAATTGTTATAAATCAAATTTTTCCTGAATAAGGGATAGTAACATTTACAATAAAATTCCTTCCCGGTTCAGGTACGTTTATCAGCCTATAAAAACTGGTATGATTAAAATATCTTGTATTGAACAGATTGTGGATCTGCATTGAGATCTTTAGCTTCTGATTTCCCAAAGGAATATCGCCTCCAAAACCAAGGTTTATTAATTGATAACCATCAGTTGGATCTTCAGGAGGAACAACTTTATTCTGAGAGTCAGTTAGTCGATAATCAAAAGAGAAATAGGCATTTTCAATAAGAGAAAGCTTATTTCTATTGTATTTTACACTGAAAATGGCCGAAGCGGGAGGTGAAAGCGGCAGTGTGAAACCTTTTTTCTCACCCGATAATTGTTCCGAATAAACATATTCGCCAATGATCCCCAATTGCAAATCTTCCAGAATTTCATAGTGAGCATGCACCTCGCCACCATATCTTAATACTTCGCTTTCGGTGTAATAAAACTTCTGATTTCCATTACCATAAAATCTGTCGTGATCTGGAGTTGGATTCAGATAAATGTAGTTGGAAAAATGG
Organism: Marinifilum sp.; assembly: GCF_965230805.1. Classification (NCBI taxonomy): domain Bacteria; kingdom Pseudomonadati; phylum Bacteroidota; class Bacteroidia; order Marinilabiliales; family Marinifilaceae; genus Marinifilum; species Marinifilum sp. Next base: position 2,828,449 of record NZ_OZ246019.1, read on the forward strand.
TTTACAAAAGGTGAGGTACCAATTACCAATTTATTAGTATGATATTCTAAATTGGCATCAAATTGATAAGATTCTTCGGGGGACAAGTTTGAGTCTCCTACTTCGTATCTAAAACGGTGGTAATTCACTCCATTTGCTGCCAGCTCTTTGGCTATTGGCATTCTAAAACTCTTACCCACATTGGCTTTAAAAGTCCAATTTTCGGCATTGGAGTTGTATCCTACCGACCAGCTAAAGTTCGAGAAGTTACGGTTGATGTTTTCAGCCCGCTGTAGGTATTCCAGAGTAGGAGGTTCATTCTCATCAATAGGCGATCGAAACCAATCGAAATACTCTTGTGTATCAATGTTTCCATAGTCGTAACGAACACCTAACTGAATGCTGCTTTGTTCTGATAATTTGTTGCGAACAAAAGTAAAACCACCCAATGTAAGCTGCTTGTATTTTGGAATAATAAATCCTCGTCCATCAATTCGATTATCCTGAAATTCGCCATTCATTCCAAAAACCATCTTTGTTTTTTCATTTAATTGATATGCTATTTTGGCATTTCCAGAGTACACGAACTTTTCGAACTCTCTTTCCAAATCAGGATTAAAACCCAGCGTTTCTGGAGCAACAGGAGGCATGTATCCATGACTAACGTATTTGCTCCACTCTTCACGGAAGTTTCGTTGAAAGCCCAGATCGATATTTAGTTTGAGTTTATTCCAATTATACTGGTTAGTGCTTATTAGCTTGATATGGTTCACCTTTTGATAAGGGTAATTGATATCACGGCTCGATTTATCATGAAGCTGTGTATCTACATTTCGAGGCTCTAAACCATGTGCATTGGCAAAAAAGCCGCTTTTACTGTTTACCGAACTCACAAAAAGTTTACTTAGAAATCCATCTTTTACCATTCCCAGTGTGAAGTGCAGGTTTTTTTTATATCCTGCTGTGTTGCGCAAATGATTTTTGTACAAAGGGGCACGATAAGAATAAATATCAATACTATCGGCAGGTACTTTATAATCGCCGTAATCCATATAGGTTGCTCTTACATTGGCAAAAAACTTTCCCTTTCTACCGTAAACCGAAACGGATGTTCCCATTAAATCATTATTGCTTTTACCTGTGATATCCACCAAGCCACCAATTGAATTATTTGCAGGCAATTTTCTGTTTTGCATATCAATAACACCACCTATAGCATCCGATCCATACATTAGCGATGAAGGACCTTTAATCACCTCAATGTTATCTACAGCATACTGGTCAATCTCAAGTCCATGGTCAGATCCCCATTGCTGTGCCTCGTGTTTAATATTGTTTTCGACTACCACAACCCGGTTAAAACCCAATCCTCGAATTACCGGTTTCGACTGTCCGGAGCCTATATTAATGGTTGTAACACCAGGTAATCTTTCCAAAGAATTCATCAAACTTCCTCCAAGGTATCGCTTCAACTCATCATCATTAACAAGCTCGATGCTTAGCGATTCTTCTCTTTTTCTTTGTTCGGCATAATTATCGGTAATTACCACCTCGCTTAAGTTGAGATTAGAAACATTAAGTTGAGCATTATAGCTAGTATTCTTTTCAATAAAAAGAGTATCTACCAATGTATTATACCCTATAAATGAAACTTCTATCACATAGGTATTCTTTTGTAAATTGGAGATTCTAAAATCGCCATTGCGATCGCTTACCGTACCCTTTTTTATGGGATACAACATAAGCGATGCCCCGGGCAGAGCTTTATGGTTCTGGTCAAGGATCTTTCCTTTTAGAATATAACTACTTTGCCCAAATGCTGAAAAAGACAGAATCACAAATAGTATAATGGTGATATGTTTTTGTAAGCCATACATTATTTGTTCTGATTTTTACAAGTTGGACAAGTGCCTTTAATAATTACTTCGGTTTCATTGTCCGAAAAGCCATCCGGAAGAGCATACTTTTGTATGGGGATGTTATCTAAGCATTTTACCATTTTGCAAATGCTACAATAGAAATGTGCATGCTCCTGTTTGCGTGTAATGGAATGATGCAGAGCATATTTTACCAGTTGATTGTCTACAACAATTTTGTGGAGGATATTATTTTCTTCCAAGGTTTTAAATGAACGATAGAAGGTAGTTCGATCGTAATTGCTTGTTAAGCTCTCTCGTATTTCGTTTTCGGAAAGAGCATGACCCGAATTCATTACCACTTCCAGAATTCCTTCACGACAACTGGTTCGTTTTAGCTTATGTGTATTTAATATTTCAGCAGGCGTCATTGTGACAGATGATTTAAATGCAACGGTGTTGCAAATATAGTGTGAATTACTGAAAATAAATACGGAAATTTATATCAAAGCAGTAAAATTCGTTGCATTAACCATCGGCATCCAATTTTTGCCGTAATCATTCTTCATATTTTATAGGCAACTATTGAATCAATATGACTTCCTGTGATGGATCTTTTTAATCGAGTTCAGCTTATTAAAAAAGCAGCAATAAGATGCATCATTCATCTTATTGCTGCTTTTTATATTCTGTTGATGTTCTTTTATTCAATGCTTTGCAACATATTATAACGTGAGTTCGAGGTAAAATTCGTTCACAGTTTGATCTGATTTTGAGTAGAAATTTTCGAAGGAATATCGGGATATTTCAAGAAGATTTGAGGGAATTTATGCCTAAAGCAGGCAAACACATAATGGAAAGTTCTCTTTACGACATCTTCACATTAAAAATTCCTCAAAATAGCCCGCTATTCTTTCCAAATTTTTAATGCAAATCTATCGCAAATATAACTTTCTGTGGATAGAATTTTACATCGAACTCACGTTATTATAAGGTATTTGAGTTAATCCTTCTGCCAATTGATCGATGCCTTTTTCCAGTTTCTTTTTCAGCATCATCTTCATCATGGCATTTAGTTCAGCATGCACGGTAAGGCGAATTCTGGTATCATAAGCATCCTTTTCAATCAGTTGAATCCAAATATAAAACTCGAAAGGGCTTCTTCCGTATCCGGTTAGTTTTAAAGTCTTGTTTTCTTCCTTTTCAACAAACTGCAATCCAGCCTCGCCAAAGCCTTTAATCACGAAAGTGCAATTGTCTTCAGTAGCTTCCCAGTGTTCAATATGCTCGCTAAAATTAACTTTCTTTTGAGCTTGTGCTTCAATTTGTTCTTGTACTTGAGGGTTATTTGCAGCTAACTCAAATACTTTGGCAATTTTTCTAAAATCCGAAAAGAAACCATACACATCACCTACCATGTGTGGAATCTTTTTTACTTCACTAACAATTTTTGTTGTCGACATTATTCTGTCCTCCTTTAGAATACAAAAGAGGGTATTTTTAAGCTTTTGGCTTTTGGCAGTTAGCCATGCCATTGCTAAAAAATACTCTCTCTGATATTATACTATTATAAAATATCTCTATGTGCAATAAAGAGTTTAGCGATCAATTTCACGTGAGTAGATTAAAATAAAAAACAATTATTAAAAGCCAATCACTAAAAGCTGATAGCTAATGGTTTTATCGATAATTATAATTCCCATTTAAACCCATTCTAGCTTTCATGCTATTGCTGAAATTGAATAAAATACTATACTCCCCAGCTTGCAGGATCTTTTCTCCATTCTTTCAATTGATCCACATCTTCTGCCTTTACGTAACCAATTTCTTGTGCACGATCAATCATTACGTTGTAATCACTTAAAGTATCAAGCTTGCAATTTGCTTCGCTGAAGTTATCAAGGGCTTTTTGGAAACCATAAGTAAAAATAGCAACCATACCCAATACTTCGCAACCAGCTTCTCTAAGTGCATTAACAGCCTTTAAGCTACTGCCACCAGTCGAAATCAGATCTTCAATTACAACCACCTTCTGACCTGGTTTGATATCCCCTTCAATTAGGTTGGTCATTCCGTGTGCTTTTGCCGATGAACGAATGTAAACCATTGGCTTGTTCATTTCTTCGGCAACCAAAGCTCCTTGTGCAATTGCACCAGTGGCAACACCAGCAATTACTTCTACTTCGGGATATTTCTCTTTAACTACATCAGCAAAAGCTTTTTTGATATAAGTTCTTACTTCAGGAAAAGAAAGAGTTTTTCGGTTATCACAATAAATAGGAGATTTCCATCCCGATGCCCAGGTAAATGGGTTTGTTGGTTCTAGTTTAATTGCCTTAATTTGCAGCAAATGTTCAGCGACTTGTTTAGCAGTATTTTGCATTCTTTCTCTGGATTTATGAATTACTAACTGAATTCAAAACACGGAAATTCAAAGCATTATGTTTTTTGATGTGTTTTAAAATCTATCGCAAATGTATAAAGTATTTTTTAAAGATCGATTGATTTTTTTAGGTGATAAAATCGAAAGTTTGGATTTCGAAGGAATGGTTTATGCCTGGACGGCAGATGAATCCTTGGAAGGATTAATTCTACAGTTTGATGCAGAGGAAAACCGAGCTCAAATCTTTATTGCTGCTGATGATGTGGAAACCCTCTTTGATCACTTTAAATCTTGTTTTAAATACATTGAAGCAGCCGGCGGAAAGGTATACAATCAGCAAAAAGAAATATTGGCAATCTACCGACTTGGCAAATGGGATTTGCCCAAAGGAAAAGTTGAGAAAGGAGAAGGGATTTTGGAAGCTGCCATACGTGAAGTGGAAGAGGAGTGTGGAATTTCTGGTGTGAAAATCGAAAAAGAACTCAACTCGACCTACCACACCTATTGGATGAAGGATAAATTTGTTTTGAAACGTACCTATTGGTATCAAATGATTTACTCGGGTTCGCAACAATTGGTTCCTCAAACTGAAGAAGACATTCAGGAAGTAAAATGGTTAGCAGAAGATAATTTACAAGAGTTTAAGGCGAATACTTATGCTTCAATTTTGACGGTTATGAATGAATAGATTTATTTCTTATGTGCGTTCCTGGCAGCATCCCTCGCAATTTTTATAAACTCCAAATGAATATTTTCTTTTGGTCCCGGAGCAGCTGCCTTAACAATGTTTCCTTTCGGGTCGATTAGAACATAGCTGGGAAAAGCTTTTATCTTATACTCATGAATTAAATGATGCTGATTGCCAATGTGAACAAACTTCCATGTATACCTGTTGTTTTTCGAGAACTCAAGCCATTTTTTTACATCCCAATCGCAAGCAATGCTTAAAAACTCGACATGTTTCCCGAATTGTTTCTTGAGCTTTACCATCTCTTTAAAGTCTTGTAAGCAAGGGTAGGATTGCGTATTGCAGAAATTCAGGTACAGGTATTTTCCTTTGTAATCGGCCAGCTGAACTCCGCCAAATTTAAATTCGGGAGCAGGATAATTCTTCTGCAAGTGAGTGATTTTAGATATAAAGTTGCGACAAAGATTCTTGTTGTAATCATTGCTTGATGCTTTGATGATCTCTTGCAAAATGGAAAGTGATTTATCTTTTCCAATAAACTTTCTGGTGAATGAATCGAATGTAGAAGTGGCAATGATCATATCCAGCAATTGAGCATTTGAATAGGCAGGGTATTTTTGCATCAGCTTTTTAATCTCGGCATAGGAATTTGCTGACTTAAAGGCATTGCTTAATGTCAAACTTTCTTTCTGCTTAAAATATCCGTTAAGAAAATTTCCATACTGCTTTTTGTACAAGCTCATGTAAGCAGGATTGTTGACTTGTATTTCTTGATCCTTAAAAAAGTCATTTTCTATTTTTTGGAAAGCAATGGGGTTCGATAAAAACTCTAAAAATCCCAAACGATAACGAAGATAATCAATAAAAAACTGATTTTTGATATTCCCAAATTCCTGTTTTACTTGTTTCGAGAATAGAATTCCTTCCGATTTCTCTTTTTTGCGGTAAATTCTGTGAAAGTTCTGATTGATAAAAGAGTCCAGTTTATCATCCAATCTGCGAATATTTCTGTTCAATTCGTTGGGAGTAGTATTGGCAAGCCCAAGCATTAACTCATCGGCTTCGAAAAAAGGATTTAGCTTTTGAGCTGGCGTTAACTCTTGTTTTGGAGGAAATCTTAGCTCATATCTTTTGCCAGGTTCAATGTATAAGAAGCCTTTGTATACACCAAGAGGTAGAAAAATTAATTGAGTCTTTTCTACTTCCAATTCGAGCAAAAATTTGCCATTGGCATCCACTTTAAAATCTGCAATTTTTTTACTGGTATAGGTAAATGAATCGGTATGATACATCACACTAATTGTGCTGCCCTGGTATGATTTCGCAATTCCCGAAAGGATTACCTTTTCGGCATGTGCAGCAAAAGACAAAAGCGCAATTAAAGTAAGAAAAAGCAGATTTTTCATAGCGAAGATTTCAAGGATTTTCTATTGCAATATTTTAAGGGCGATATCAACATATTTGGGAATATCCATTGTGATTTCTCCTTCGTTAATTTCATCTTTCGCCTTGCCAAAGCGAACTACAACAGCATTTTTTTCGGCAATGGAGTAGATGTATTGTCCTCTGTGACCACGCATGTATGGGATACTCATGTTCTTGTATGGCAAAATCCAGTATTGATATCCGTAAAAATCCAAAGGAGCGGTTTTATCACTGTTCAAAAGGGAAGATGCAGCAGTTGTTGCTTCTGTGATATACTGTTCTGAAACCAGCTGCTTTTTGTTCCACGAACCCTTATTCAGCACCAACTGACCAAAACGGGCTGCATCGCGGGCATTGGTATTAAAACAGCAGAACGATTTTTCGTCACCATCTTTTTTATCCAAACTCCAAAGTGCTGTATTTACTGCGTGCATTGGCTTCCACAAAGTTCGTTCGGCATATTTCGAGATGGTTTCGCCGCTTGCCTTTTCAACAATAAAAGCCAAAAGCTGAGTATTTCCACTCTGATATCGGAAACGAACACCAGGTTTTTCGATTAATTGCTGATCGGTACTTACCTGCCGCAATTTTTTGCCGTAATAAGCTTTGGTGGTAATCGAAGTAGGACTGGTGTAAGCTTCGTCCCAATCTAAACCAGAACTCATGGTAAGCAGATTCTTAATTGTTACTTTGCCACGTTCATCATTGGCAAATTCCTCTAAATAACTCCCAATTGGCTCATCCACCGATTTTATTTTTCCTTCGTCAATGGCAATGCCAATTAAAAGGCTTACAATGCTTTTGGTAGCCGAGAAAATATTGGAATACGAATCAGCATCATAGCCATCCCAATACTCTTCGTATAATACTTTTCCGTTTTGTATGATTAAATAAGCAACCGTTTCATGATCTTCCAGATACTCACGATCCGAATTTTCAAGTTCATACTTGTTGTATGAATCGGCTTCTTTCCATTCTCTGCTATCGGCAACATTTACTTCGGTATTTTCGAAAATCTTGTAATCATCGATATTTGCATACCAATAAATAAGGCTTGTACGCAAGTAATTAGGCACCAAAAGCATCCAAAGAGCTGTGAGTAAAGCCAGAATTAATACCGTTTTACTTATTCTTGACATGGTTTATAGCTTTAGTTTATATGCATCAGGATCAATTACATTGGGTAAAAATTGCGAGGCATCGCCACCATGTCGTATGATATCACGAACAATGGTCGAAGTAATCATGGTATGCTCGGGAGTGGTTAGCAAGAAGATGGATTCTAAATCGTAGGCCATTTTCTTGTTGATTTGAGCAATGGCTCGTTCGTACTCGAAGTCGGCAGCGGTTCTTAAACCTCTTAAAATAAAATGTGCATTTTTCGATTTGCAATACTCAACGGTAAGTCCACTAAATGTTTCCACTTCAATTTTTGGGTTGTTGTGAAAAGCTTCTTTGATCCATAGAATGCGTTTTTCAATTGGGAAAAACTGTTTTTTTTCAGAGTTATATCCTATTGCAATCGTAATTTTATCGAATAGGGGTAAAGCCCGGCTTACAATAGATTCATGCCCGATAGTAAATGGGTCGAACGATCCGGGAAAAATAGCAATGCGTTCCATTTAAATATGATTTCATTTGAAGCAAAAATAAAAAGAATTATTATGCTTTAACTTTTTTAATCAAGTTTATAAAATAATCTGCTGCTTGCAGCATGTGCGATTCGTACCAGGAGAACATTTCACCATCAACCAGTTCAACTTTGGCATCAGGAAGCAAGTCTTCCATTTCCTTTTTATTGATTTCCTCAAAAGGATAGGGCTCCGAAGAAAGCAATACCAAATCAGGATTTAAATTTTTAATGTCATCTTCACTCAAATTTGGATACCGCTCTTGCGGATCTTCCAGTACATTTTCAAATCCACACATTTCCAACATCGAGTGGATAAAGGAGTTTCTGCCCACTGCCATAAACGGTTTTCTCCAAATCAGGTAAAGTACTTTTAATGATTTTTCACCTTTCGGGATTTTGGCAAAATTACTTCTTATTTGATTGGTGATTTCGAAAGCTTTAGGCTCTGTACCTGTTATTTTTCCGGTGTTCAGAATGTTCTCCAAGGCCTCCTCGTAGTTGCGTACCTTGCTTACATACACAGGAAAACTCTCCATTAGCGCTTCCACCTCAGCTTTGTTATTTTCCTCTTCGTTTACAAGAATTAAATCAGGATGTAACAAGTTGATTTTATCCACATACAGGTTTTTAGGCCCGCCAATATTTGGTAATCTCTTGATCTTGTCTTTAGGATAGCGACAAAATTTGGTTCGTGAAATCACTTTATCTTCCAATCCCAAATCGAATAAAAACTCGGTGGTTGATGGAACAGCCGGAATAATTCTTTTGGGCGGAAAAGGAATAATTACCTCCCGGCCAAGGCCATCGGTAATTTTTATAGAATCAGCCATTATTTAATATTAATTTCTTTATATGAACTCACAAAAAGTATATTTCCCATATCTTCAAAACCTGTAAACAAATCAAGGCCTTCCTCCTTAACTTCTTCCTGGTTAAATCCGAGTATGCTTAAATCGGCATCTAATGAATTTTGTATGATTACCTGCTTTTTGTTGGTGTAGTTTGCATTAATCAACTGTATGTTACTTGGCGATATTGGTAGTCGGCCGGATTTGATTAGAGCCAGTAACTTATCTTTCTGACTTTCTAACTGATCGCCGGGATAGATGGCAAAAATCTTAATGGTTCCTTTCTTCCAATCAGGATGTCCCTGAATGATGTAAGCCAGCAGAATCATTAGGTTGGCATTTTCCAAATCGTTGGCACCTATCCAAACATGTATTTCTTTTTTGTATCCAAAGCCTTTGTACGAGGTATTCAGAATGCAAACATCAAAATGAGTTGATTCCAAAAGCTTATAATTGTCGATTACATAGTTAAGCCGATCGGGCTCAGTTCTCGAAAACTCGAAAAGAATGGAGTTGTAACCGTGTCCGGATATTCCCGAAAGCTGCATTACCTGGGCTATGGCAGAAGTCATGGAGGGAGAGATAATTGTATCGAGATACACCCTGTTTTTGCTTCCTGATGCCAGGTTAATCAATTTGTTCATTACTTTCTTCGATTCCTCGTTGGTTTGTTCATTTAGGTATCCTTCCAGAAAATGAATGTAGGTTCCAAAACCATATTTGTATGATATCCACCTTAAAAGGTCGAAAGCCGATCGGCGCTTGAATGAATCTTGCGAAATACAAATGGCAAAAGGCCTCCAGCTTAGTTCACGATCACCTTTTTCTGCTCGTTGAGCAAAAATTTGCAGGTGGCGACTCAATTGGAACACCACACCACGAAACAGTTTTGCCAGTCCGCGATTTCCTTTGGCCGTAACGTTAATACCGTAATAAATGCCCCCCATTATCATTAATGACAATATGGCATATGTCATGTTCATTTGAAACATGATCCACACAGAAAGAACAGCGCCCATTAAGGACAAATACCACTTGGAACGGAAGGTAGGACGGTAGGATGGATCGGCTGCAAAATGTTCCAGAAAGGAGATGATACAAATGGCTCCATAGGTAACCATAAAGAACATGGAAATGATTTGCGCCACAAAATCAACATCACCAATAAAAACAAAAACAAAAGCAATGGCAATAGAGATGATGGATGCATTAATCGGTTCGTTGTTTTTCTTGCTTTCTGATTTTAACCATTTGTTCAGGCCTTGCTGAGGAAAAATATCATCAAGGCCAATGGCTTGCAAGGTTCGTGGCGCCACCATAATTGAACCCAAAGCCGACGACAAAGAGGCCGCTGCCAATCCGATAGGAATGATTGGTCCCCAAACAGCTATTTTTCTCATGATCAGCTGATCGCTTGCCAGATCTTCCGGACTTGCCGAAACGGTAAATTTATAGGCTGCCCAAATGTAAATCAGCAAGCCGCCAATGGTAGCCCAAATGGTTCCTCGGGGAATCGATTTTCGGGGATTTCTTAAATCGCCCGAAAGTCCTAAGCCTGCTGCCAGCCCCGTAAATGCAGGAAAAACTATGGTAAATACATAAAAAAAGCTTTTTGGATTTTCTATGGTAGCATCTAAAACCATTTCTGTTGGTGCATTTTCAGGAGTGCCAATAAAGAACATGAACAATGAAATTGCTAATGTGGCTACAACAACGTACAATGCTTTCATTCCCATGTTTGCACCTCGTGTTAGAAATAAACCGGCCAATAGGGTCATGGTAGGAATGCTAATCGCTCTTTTGTCGTAGATCAGGAGTCCATAGTTGTCGGCAATCCATTGAATAAGCGGGTCGAATGCTTCGGCAAAAGCAATTACATAAAAGGCAACCGAAATGGCCTGCGAAAGGTATAGAGTAATACCAATTGCAGCACCAATATTTAATCCAAACGATCGGGAAATGATGTAGTAGGCACCTCCTCCCAATACTTTTTGATTGGTAGCAATTTCGGCAACAGCCATTGCGGTTGGAATGGTAATTAAGTGGCCTAAAACAATAATTCCAATTACGCCTATAAAACCTACATTTCCCACAGCCCAGCCAAAGCGAAGGAACAAAATAGCTCCTAAAATGGTAGAGATTGCTGTAAGGAAAACGGGCATGGTGCCAAAACTGGCTTTGGTTTTCAGTAATTTATCGGGCATAGTTAAATTTCTTTAGTAGCTGTGATCAAAGCGATAAATATAGTTAATAGATATTGATATTAATGCTTAGAGCTTTGAAAGATATATTGAGATGTTGGATTTTAACAATTCCAAATCCTTTGTATCCTGGTGATAAAGGATTTTGCCATTCTTATCCAATAAAAAGGCATTAAATCCTCTGTCGAGAAATCGAACCACCTCTACACTATTGTCCAAACTTTCTATTTCGATACAATTGAGCTCAGGCTTTGGCTTGGGATGCCATGATTCCCCTTTGTTGGTTCCGGGAATTCTGTGCATGTTAAACGAAGAATTTCGAATGATGCTTACTAGCTCTAAGGAAGGAAAAGTGCTGGTTATGTTTTTAATTTCCTGGTAGAATTTTTCATTTCTATCGGGCGTCCAGGCTCTCCAAAAATAAAGCAGAATGGGCTTTCCTTTGTGCTCCGATAATTTATAGCGATTGCCACTTAGGCTTGGGGCATCAATCTCAGGAAACTGCCCTTTGTTTTCAAGCGTTTCAACAATCTCAATTCTTTTTTTCAGGCTCTTAACGTACATTCCGTTCGGATTAGCCAGCTTTAAAATTGTCAATTGCTTTTTGATGTTTTCCAGATCTCGTTTACCTGCATAATACTCTTGGTAAAGCAGGTATGGAATAACAGGAGATGAGGCATATTTGTAAAAGTAGTCGTTTTTAAATTTATTCAAGCTTGCATATTCTTTCATAAACTGATCTTTTTTTATTGGATCAGATTGAACTTCGGGGATCTGTAGGGTCTCAATAACTTTCAGTTTTCGTTTGTTGTTTTCTGCCAGTTTAGCTTTAAAATCTTCGTATCGATCTTGCGCAGGCGATCCCTTTAGTTTGCCAATCAGGAATTTATAATTCATCTCTTTTTTATGAACGAAGAGGTACATTTCGCTTGGCGATAGAAATATTTTCCCCGATTTTCTGCCCGAAACACTGATTTGAGCTGCAAAAGCTTGCTCGCAAGCAGCATGAAACTCAAATTCTCCGTTGTTTGTCTTTACAGAATCAATTAAGTCTTTTGAGTCTCCGTCGAGTTTGTACAGATAAATAAATTGCTCCTGCAAACCACCAATCATCCCTTTTAGGGTAAAGGAATTTTGAGCATTTGCAGGGAGAGTAAAAAGAATTGAAAGGAAGAAGATCCAAATTAACTTGTTCATTGTTTAGGTGTTTAGTATTTATTTTAAAAACTAAAGGTAACAATAATTGATTTTAATTATCAGCCTGTTGGCCGGATAGCACATTAAAATGGTTTTTTTGATAGAATGAAACCTGATTTGAGCTTCCCGGGTTTGGGAAACTTAGTTTTGAATTTATTTCGACCTACTTTAAAGCAATATTATGCCCAAATAAAATATTTGAAAGAAATATGATTTAATATTAGCACCAAATAAAATATTTGAATGTAATATGAATCAATATTAATACGAAATAAAAAATTTGAAATCAATATGTAATCATATTAAGTCGAAATAAAATATTTGAAACAAATATGATGACTTTTTAGCCAAAAAAAATTGAGATAAGCAAAAACCAAGTTGGGGAGAGCTAATTCATTTTAAAATGGACTGTCCCACGATTTAAAAGGCAGGAAATGATTTTGAATTTATCTTTCCGAATATTTCGAAGGGCGAATTCAAGTGATTTTTAAAAAAAATTGCCTGGGAATGGCTCCAGAAAAACTTCTTACCTGTTCTCATGCATCTTGTTGGTTATTTTACGTCGAACTCACCTTATTTATCAATCTGTATTAGCACGGCTTTGCTGGCATTGGAAGGACAGGCTGCTTATAAGCAGAAAACTTTTAGTAAGACCGGGAAGCTGAGAACTTGTTCGAAGATCGCGCGGCCGCACTTAAAGTTTTCAATTAGAAGCAGTTTGTTCTTACTTGCCTTATATTTTTAGAGATCCTGACGGCTCTGTTAATATCATATTCATGCAGCTTATGTATCAAAACGCTCTTTAAAAATAGGCTGTGAGTTGGTATCGAAATCAGGCAAACTGATTTGCCATGGGTATTAGTTTGAGCTAATTTTTTTTGAGATTTTACTATTGATACCCATTAATAAGAGCATCAAAAACAGAGCATCAAAGCAAATAGAAACTTTTACTTTAAAAATTTTCTTAAAGATAATCTAGTGAAGAATTTTCGACCCTGGCAAAAGGTGCCACAGCCCTGTTGTAAATGCCCTGAACATATGCAATTGCCATTCCGTAATTTGTTACGGGAATTCCGGCATCAATGGCTGCTTGTAATCGGTTGCTCAATTGTTTGGGTGTAATCATGCAGCCGCCACACTGAATTAAAAGCGCATAATCCGATATCTCTCCGGGAATTTCATCCAATCCGGCAATCACAACAAATTCCAATTGTTTGCCTGTGTAATTCGAGATCCATCGGGGAATTTTAACCCTTCCAATATCATCGCAAGAGCTATGGTGAGAGCAACTTTCTAAAAGCAGAATTTTGTCGCCATCTTTTAGTTCCGATATTTTAGGAGTTCCTTGCAGGTAAGCACTAAAATTGCCTTTGAAGTGAGCAAGCATGATGCTAAAGCTGGTAAGTGCCACATCCGATGGGATAGAAGCACCTGCTTTAAGGAACACCTGGCTATCGGTAACAACAAGTTTTGGTTTGATTCCTGTTTTTCGAAGAAAAGCATCTACCTCGCGTTCTTTTAGAACAATGCAAACAGCATCGTTATCCAGAATGTCTCGTATGGCTTGCACCTGTGGCAGAATCAACCTTCCCTCCGGAGCTTCAATGTCAATCGGAGTAATCAATAACACAATATCGCCGTAGGCAATCAAATCGCCTAAAAGAGAAGGAGTAGTAAAAGCTGATTCGGGAATGGCTTTTTTGATGCTTTTTACGATGGGCTCGATATCCCCCTTAAGGGAATTGAATTGAAGAATATTTTTTGCTCCTGCACTAGTCAACTTATTTAAAGTGTCCTGATGCATTAGCTCCAAGTCTTCTTTGTTATGTATGGCAATAAAAGGAAGGTCTTGTTTCTCGAATTTTTCGATCAATCCTTTTTCAAAATCACCAAAGGTATTGTGGGTAATCACCAAAATGGCAAGGTCGATGGTTTTAATGGTCTGATTGGTTTTCAGGATTCTTTTCTTTCCCAACTCACCAGTATCGTCAATTCCGGCGGTGTCAATCAGGATTACCGGCCCAAACCCAGTGATTTCGAAAGATTTTTTAACGGGGTCGGTAGTGGTGCCTGCCACATCGGAAACAATGGCGATGTCCTGACCAGCCAAAAAGTTGATTAATGTACTTTTCCCGTTATTTCTTCTCCCAAAAATTCCAATATGTGGACGACGTTCTCTTCCCATTTCTTGCGGTTTTCGATTATCGGTTGATGGTATCTCCAATTCGATAACCCAATTTCAAGAGCTCTTCAGGTTCGATTAAACTTTTAAGTTTTGAAGGCTCGATGACATTTAAAATCTGATTAGCTTCAACAATCGAGATGTTTTTGTTTTTCATCTCTTTGGCCAATTTAGCTGCCTGATGATATCCAATGTAAGGCGACAAAGCCGTTGCCACCGAAGGATTATTGATTACATTTTCTTCGGTTAAACCTGATTCTATTAGCAGTTCTTTAAAAAGGTTTTGGGCAAGCGCATGATTTGCTGCAATCAACAATTTAATACTATCCAATAAGGCGTGGCCAATGGATGGCAGATATGCATTCAGTTCAAGACAGCCTTGTCCTGATAGGTTACTAATCAGGATATCATTCGCATATACTTTGTGTGCCGAACTAATTACAAATTCCGGGATAACAGGATTCACTTTTCCGGGCATGATGGAACTGCCAACTTGCATTTTAGGAAGCTGAACTTCGCGGTTTTTGAATAAATCGGAAGCCAACAATCGCAAATCGGCTGCCATTTTTTCCAGATTTACCGCATGTGCCTTAAGAGTTGCATGTACCTCAACAAAACCATCCTGATTGGCAGTAGCATCCGATAAATTTTCCGATCGGGTAATGGGCAAGCCAGTTAGTCTTCGCAGGTTTGGTACCACTTCCATAATAAAAAAGCGAGGAATAGATAAACCCGTACCAATGGCACCACCACCCAGATTCACTTCTTTGATTCGTTCAAAACATTTCGAAACCCGCCACCAATCTCTCGACAAAGCATTGTTGTAGGTACTAAACAATTTATCGTATGATGAAGGAACCGCAGCTTGCATTTGAGTGTATCCTATGCGCAGCACGTTTCGGTATTTGCTTTCCGTATTCTCCACCTGCAAGCGCAAGTTGTTAATCGATTCTTCCAGTTTCTGAAGCAAACGAATGGCAGTAACTTTAAGCGATGTAGGGATTACATCATTGGTAGATTGAAATACATTGGCATGTTCGAAAGGATCAATCTTTTTGTAGTCGCCACAATTTTCGCCGGCTTTTTGCAAAGCCCTGTTGGCAATTATTTCATTCACATTCATGTTCATGCTTGTGCCGGCTCCGCCTTGAATGGCAGGAACAATAAAATGCTCGAAATGTTCTCCCAAATTAATTTCCGAAGCCACTTCGTCTAATTCCTCAAGCAGATTTTTATCGAGCAACTGAAAAGGAAATTCCTGATCTGGAAA
Source organism: Marinifilum sp. (assembly GCF_965230805.1). Lineage (NCBI taxonomy): Bacteria > Pseudomonadati > Bacteroidota > Bacteroidia > Marinilabiliales > Marinifilaceae > Marinifilum > Marinifilum sp. The sequence goes on from NZ_OZ246019.1 coordinate 2,844,111, forward strand.
CTTGCTGTTAATTCCGGTTAAAAAACCAAGATAGGTTTTGTAGCAAGCTTGCTTTACAATGCCAATGGCCATGTACCATTCCTTATGGAAGGCAGTGTTATCAGGAAAATTTTCTTTTGCACGCAACGAATGAATTCCCCAAAGTGCATTTTTAGGAATCTGTCTTTCGCCGATAAAATCTGATTCGATTCTCATGATTAATGGGCTGATTTGGTGTAAGCTTTTACATCGTCAACGCTGATGCTATTTTGTCCCAAAATAATTAAGCGTTCAATGATATTTCTAAATTCACGTATATTTCCTGTGTAGTTGATCTTTTTTAGTTCTTCAATAGCCGCTTCATCAATTCCTTTAACGGGCAATCCCATTTCTCCGCAAATCATATCAATAAAATGATTTGCCAGCAAAGGAACATCCTCAATTCTATCGTTTAACGAAGGAACTTCGATTAAAATTACACTCAAACGATGGTATAAATCTTCACGAAAATGGTTGTTTTCAATTTCCTCTTTCAGGTTTTTGTTGGTAGCAGCAATCACGCGAACATTTACTTTAATTTCTTTGTCGCCACCAACACGGGTAATTCTGTTCTCCTGCAAAGCTCTTAACACTTTCGCTTGCGCTGATAGACTCATATCTCCAATCTCATCAAGGAATAGAGTACCTCCGTCGGCCAATTCGAATTTGCCTTTGCGTTGCTTGTGAGCCGATGTAAAGGATCCTTTTTCGTGGCCGAACAATTCGCTTTCGATCAATTCGGAAGGAATGGCAGCACAGTTTACCTCAATAAAAGGGCTTTTACAGCGATTGCTTTGTTCGTGAATGCGATGAGCAACCAATTCTTTGCCTGTTCCATTGGGGCCGGTAATTAAAATACGAGCATCGGTAGGCGCTACTTTGTCGATCATTTCGTTCACTGCCTTAATGGCATCTGCCTCGCCAATCATTTCATATTTCTTGCTCACCTTTCGTTTCAGAACCTTGGTTTCTGTTATCAGCTTCGATTTGTCCATTGCATTGCGAATGGTAATCAAAATTCGATTTAAATCAAGTGGCTTTTCAATAAAGTCGAAAGCTCCTTTTTTAATCGCTTCAACCGCAGTATCAATATTCCCATGACCCGAAATCATAATCACCGGTGTGTCTATTCCCAATTCCTGCATTTTCTCAAGAACTTCGATTCCGTCCATTTGAGGCATTTTGATATCGCATAGTATCGCATCAAACTCTTCGTTTTTTGCCGTTTCCAAACCAGCCATTCCATCTTCGGCAAGACTGATTTCATACTTTTCATAGCTCAAAATATCTTTTAAAGTATTGCGAATACTTCTTTCATCATCAATGATTAGAATTTTAGACATACCTGTTTTTTTTATTCTACAGCTAATGCTGATTGGTTCCTGTTTTTCTCGATAAGCTCAAATAAAGCTCCTTCCTTTAAAGCATAAGACGATTGGTACAATTTACTAAACCCGGCCTCCTTAACCAGGTGATTAATAAAAATACTGGCAATCACCATGAGTTCAACACGCACCGGATCCATCCCTTTCATTGCTTTTCGTTCTTCCAGGCTTGATGCCAGAAAAACTTGATGCAGTCTGAAAAAATCCTTCAGTTTGATTTCGAATTGCGATTCGGGCAAACCACTTACTTGTAATCCATCGGCCAACAGGATTTGCTTAAAAGTATCGAATGAACCCGATGAGCCAATTAAGGTTTTTACATTGTGAAGTTCCAATACTTCAAAAAGATCTGTTAGCTGCTCTTTTAAAAATTCTTCTACCAATTGTATATCAGCTTTGCTCATTGGATCGGAGGGGACAAATTTTTCCAAAAGGCGAGTCATCCCTAAAGGATAACTTTTTTTCCAGAAAATCTGATCATTATTAGCAATAATAATTTCGTTGCTTCCTCCTCCAATATCAAGAATGGCAACTGGTTCATGATTCAGCTGCACTGCATTTTTTGTTCCCGAATAAATGAGTTCAGCCTCACGATCTCCGGAAATAATTTCGACTTTAATCCGATAGGTATCTTCAATCATTTTAACAAACTCTTTCCCGTTTGAAGCCGATCGAATTGCAGAAGTGGCAAATGCAATTTTTTTGTTAGCATCAAATTCCTGGGAAATACGATTCATCTCATCAAATGCATTTTTTGCCCTTAGAATTGCTATGTCGGTTATGTTGTTTTTATTGATTCCTCCTTTGCCAATTTTGGTAGGATATTTTGAACGGTGTAGAATAATAGGAAGCTCCCCTTCGCTCCATTCAGCTACCAATAAATTAAATGTATTGGTGCCTAAATCAATTACAGAAATCCGTTTCTTTTGCATATTAATAGGTTAAAGGTTTAAGTGAATGCGATCTAGCCTGTTTTTTTAGGATTAGATTTATAATCGAAGATAGTAAAATCTTGCTTTATGAATAATAACTTTTATCAATATCTTGTGAATGCTGAGCTTACGCGCGCAATGGCACCAAAAACTGTGCCTAAAACGTTTCGGTGTGCAATGTTTGGCAGATGAAACGAGCGTGATTAAAATCATTATTAAACACGCACGATAATGATGATTTCGATCTGGTGATTTTCATCTGGCCAATGGAAAAGTTATAAAAAGATGAAAAATGCCCCGAAACGAGGCATTTTCAATTAAAGACAGAATATTTTTAGTTGTGATATCTTAGCCATTTCCAAATTTCTTTGTACGAAACTTTTTTGCCATACATCAAGATTCCTGTTCGGTATATTTTTGCGGCAATCCAGGTAATTAAAAGGAATGTTCCAATCAAAATGGTCATGGAAAGCAATAACTCCCAGATTGGTACTCCAAAAGGAATTCGCACCAACATTACAATAGGCGAAGTAAGAGGAATAATAGAACCCCAAAATGCTAAACTACTTTCCGGATTTCGTGCTACTGCTATGCCAATGTACAATGCAAAGATTAAAGGAATGGTTATTGGCAACATAAATTGCTGGGTTTCCGTTTCATTGTCAACAGCACTTCCTACTGCTGCAAATAAGGCTGAGTACAACAAATACCCACCTAAAAAGAAGAAGATAAAGGCAGCAACGATTCCTGCAATATAGGCAAGGTCGAATGTTCCTAGAATGTCTTGCGCCATTTTCAACTGTCCGGCATCTAAAGAAGCTGCACCCGTCGGCAATTCAGCAACGTTTTTCGCTTGTTGTAAAGTATCCATATCTACCCCGGGTAAAACCAATGCCGAGCCAACAGTGATTATAATTCCAGTTAGCACAACCCACATTATAAATTGGGTTAATCCAACCATGGCAACACCAACAATTTTCCCCATCATCAATTGGAATGGTTTTACCGATGAAATAATCACCTCAACAACTCGGTTGCTTTTCTCTTCGATTACACCGCGCATAACCTGAACTCCATACATGAAAATAAACATGTAAATGATTAAGCTGGCGGCAAAACCAATTCCCATAGCAATTTCGGTTGAGCTTTGCTTAACCTCCCCATCTTCGCCAAACTTAATGGTTCGCATTGAGATGGGTGTTTTTGTGGCAGCCAATTTTTCTTCCAGATCAGGCATGTTGGCTTCTGCAATTATTTTTGATCGCTTTAATTTTTCGATATGCTGCCTGATTTGTGTGCCCACATTTGTTTTTACCTCAATGGTAACCTGTTTATGAGAAAATAATTCAGCAGTTTTGCTGGAATAAATATCCTTAGGAATTACGAGAATGGCGTAATATCCTTTTTTCCCCATATTTTCTTTTGCATCATCGAAAGTTGTGTTTTGCAGATACTCATAAGTAGTGAATTCCGAACTTTTAACAGGTTCTGCCAATTCCGATTCGTTTAATACCGCAATGGTTCTTTTTTCGGTATCATCTTTCAACATCATCCATAACATAAAAGCATATATTCCTGCAATTAATATGGGAGTAAGAAAGGTAAGAATCAGGAAGGATCTTTTTTTTACGCGAGAGAGGTATTCTCTTTGTATAATGATAAATATCTTGTTCATATTTTAAATCTTGTGCTTAGATGGTTTTGCTTTCTTTTACAACTCGAATAAAAATATCATTCATATTAGGAATGATCTCGCGGAAGGAAATAATGTTCAGATAAGGCAGGAGTTGTTCTAATAATTCATTAGAAGTAGAGCCATTATTTAATTTGATTTTAAGGGTATTGAACTCGATTCCTTTTTCCTGACCAATAATTTCGAAATCAGCTTTAAGAACCTGTTCCAGTTTATCAAATTCACCGGTGTAATTTATTTCGTAGGTATTGGTTCTGTACTTCTTCTTAATCTGTTCTACTGATCCATCAAGAATTTTTTCTGATTTGTTGATTAATGCAATGTGGTCGCAGATTTCTTCAACAGATCCCATGTTATGAGTCGAGAAGATAATAGTTGCTCCTTTCTCCCGAAGTTGCAGAATCTCTTTCTTCAGCAGGTTTGCATTAATAGGATCAAACCCGCTAAAGGGCTCATCAAAAATTAACAATTCAGGATTATGCAGAATGGTAACAATAAACTGTACTTTTTGTGCCATCCCTTTCGATAGTTCTTCCACTTTTTTATCCCACCAAGGTAAGATGTCAAACTTATCGAACCATGCTTTTAATTTTTTAGTGGCTTCTTTTTGGCTCATGCCCTTTAGTTGAGCAAGGTAAACAGCTTGCTCACCAACTTTCATTTTTTTATACAAACCTCTTTCTTCGGGAAGGTAGCCAATGCGTTTTACATCTTCAGGCTTTAGGGGTTTTCCGTTAAAAAATACTTCTCCCGCATCGGGGCCGGTAATTTGGTTGATGATGCGAATCAGTGTTGTTTTTCCAGCTCCATTCGGACCGAGTAATCCAAATATACTGCCTTTCGGAACAGATATACTTACTTTGTTAAGAGCTTTATGCCCTGCATATTGCTTAACAAGGTTTTTTGCTTCGAAAAATGTCATGAATTATAGTTTAGCTTAGTGTCACTTTAATTAAGAAACTGTTTAAGATTGATTCTTTAACTTTTTCATTGATAAAAAATTTAAAACAAATCAATACTCTTATTAATCGAAATCTAAAATACACAATTTATCATCATGCCAACATAAAAAATCGATATAAAGAAGGTAATACAGGTTTTAGGATGTTATTTAACGTGAGTTCGACGTAAAATTCTATCCACAGAAAGTTATATTTGGGATAGATTTGCATTAAAAATTTGGAAAGAATAGCGGGCTATTTTGAGGAATTTTTAATGTGAAGATGTCCTAAAGAGAACTTTCCATTATTTGTTTGCCTGCTTTCGGCATCAATTTCCTCAAATCTTCTTGAAATATCCCGATATTCCTTCGAAAATTTGAGAAAATTTCTACTCAAAATCAGTGCAAACTGTGAACGAATTTTACGTCGAACTCACGTTATTTAATCGATGATATAAAACTTGCTTAAACAAGAAATCCCGGCAGAAATGCCGGGATTGAATTATTTGATTTTGTAATTAAGCGTAGCTATTCGAAGAAGTTTCTTACTTTCTTGAAAAAGCTTTTTTCGTGAGATGATGGTTTGGGATGAAATGATTCGGAAACTTGAAGTTTTTCCAAAATCTTTTTCTCTTCCTTGCTTACATTATTTGGTACCCAAACATTAATTTTAACCAAAAGATCACCTCGTCCGTATCCATTAACATCAGGAAGGCCTTTGCCTCTCAAACGCAAAATCTTTCCGGGTTGAGTTCCTCCGTCAATCCTTACTTTCACTTTGTTTTCTATGGTAGGAATCTCAACAGCGGTTCCCAAAATAGAATCAGGAATACTAATGAATAAGTTGTAAAGCAAATCATTTTCATCGCGAACCAATTCCGGATGTTCTTCCTCTTGAATAAGGATTAACAAATCACCGTTAATTCCGCCACGACGAGCAGCATTGCCTTTGCCGCTAACCGAAAGCTGCATGCCTTCTGCCACACCAGCAGGGATATTTATTGAGATGACTTCTTCATCGCGCACAATACCTTCTCCGGCACAACTTGTACATTTATCGGTAATGATTTTACCATCTCCATTACAAGTAGGGCAGGTTGAAGCAGTTTGCATTTGCCCCAGAATGGTATTCTGTACTCGGGTAACCTGTCCTGAACCATTACAAGTAGGACAAGTAGAAAAAGATGATCCGTCTTTAGCACCAGAACCGTTACAAGATTTACATTCAACGTACTTCTTAACCTTAATCTTCTTTTCAACTCCTTCGGCAATTTCTTGCAAAGTCAGTTTCACCTTTACCCTAAGGTTGCTACCACGATTCACACGACGAGAGCTACGGCCTCCGCCGCCAAATCCACCGCCAAAGAAAGAACCGCCTCCAAAAATATCTCCAAAGTGAGAGAAAATATCTTCCATATTCATTCCGCCACCGAAACCACCGCCGGCAGCACCGCCCATTCCGGCATGGCCAAATTGATCGTAACGTTGGCGTTTTTCAGGATTGCTTAAAACTTCGTAAGCTTCGGCTGCTTCCTTAAAACTTTCTTCGGCTTGTTTATCACCCGGATTTTTATCGGGATGATACTGAATTGCCTTTTTACGATATGCTTTTTTTAATTCGGCTTCCGAGGCAGATTTTGAAACCCCTAAAACCTCATAATAATCTCTTTTCGACATTTTCTAAAAATTTGTGTTTGGTTAATGATTGAGCCAAAATGGGAATTCATCCTCATCTACTCAGTAACACTCTCAATAACTATTGAGACACACAATAACGGTTTAAAATTATTCTCCTACAACAACTTTTGCGAAACGGATCACTTTTTCATTTAGCGTGTATCCTTTTTCAACGCAATCAACCACTTTACCTTTCATGTCCTCTGATGGAGCTGGAATTTTGGTAATTGCTTCGTGAATGTCGGTATCAAATTCTTTGTTAATGGCTTCAATTTCCTGAACTCCATTTTGCAAAATGAAATCCTTAAAATTGTTATAGATTAAGTGAACCCCTTCTTTTAAAGCTTCTACATCTTTTGCTTCATCAATTGATTGCAAAGCTCTCTCGAAGTTGTCCATTACAGGAAGAACATTAACAAGAATTTTTTCACCTGCCGATTTGGTAAGTTCCATTTTCTCTTTTAAGGTTCTTTTTCTGTAGTTATCAAACTCAGCTGATAAGCGCATGTATTTGTCGCTGATATCTTGAAGTTTGGCTCCAAGTTCTTCTATTTCGTCAGCTTTCTTTTCTTTTGCTGATTTTTTCTTTTCTTTCTTTTTTTCAGCCTTTGGTTCTTCTTTCACTTCTTTCTCCTCAACAGGCTGTTCTACTTTAGTTTCCAAATCCTTTTCTTCCAATTCTTCTTTTTTTGATTTGCTTGTATCTTTTGTCATTTTTCAATGATTTTTGCGTTCTAAATTTACACGGCAGAACTAAACAAATAACCTGCCAATTTGTGCCTTCGCGACAAATTGGCACAAAGATAGAATTTGAAACTGTAATTATTTCCTTTTTTGCTTCTTTTCATGCAGATAATTATGTCATTAGCTGATACAGAAAAGTCAAATTTCTCATCTTTCATTGAAAAAGAATCAAGCGGTTAGAATATTATGCAGGTCGGGATGTAAAATGGTATAATTGGCTGAATAAAAAAAAGCGAGTACAAATTACCCGCTTTTAAATAGCCTAAGTTCGACTAAAATATCTCGAATGTTCTATTTTTTTTGTTGAAGCATTAGAGCTTGTTCTAAATTGGCTCCTCGCAAATTCTTGGCTATAATAATGCCATTTCCATCAATCAGAAAATTAGAAGGAATAGAACGAATTCCAAATTTATTTGAGGTTGGAGATTGCCAGCCTTTTAATTCGCTTACATGATATTTCCAGCTAAGATTGTCTTTTGCAATGGCAGCCTTCCAACTTGCTAATTTTTTATCTAGCGAAAAACTGTAAATCTCAAAACCATTCCCGTTTTTAAATTCAGATTCTTTAAACTTGTTGTAAGCAGCTACAATTACAGGATTCTCGTGTCTGCAAGGAGGACACCATGAAGCCCAAAAGTCTACCAAAACCACTTTGCCTTTTAAGGCACTTAGCTTTAATGATTTACCATCAATGGATTTGGCAACTATGTCAGGGAGTTTGTCTCCAACATTAAATCCTTCTTTTGCGACTTTTGATGTATTACCTGCTGCAGCTGAAATTGAGAATAAGAACGCTAAAATCAAAAATGTATATTTGAATTGTTTCATATCTGTTTTTATTAACTATTAATAATTCAATTTGCTTTCAAATTAAAAATAGCGATATCTGCTCGTTTAATCTGTTAAAGAATAGTTAATTAACAATTCGTTTGATGTTTGCACCAATTGCATTCAATCTTAAATTAATGTTCTCGTACCCTCGGTCAATTTGATCAATGTTATGAATTGTGCTTTTGCCCTCAGCTGATAAAGCAGCTATTAGTAGGGCAACACCAGCGCGAATATCCGGCGAAACCATTGTTGTGGGTCTTAATTGATATTCATGATTCAATCCGATTACTGTGGCACGATGCGGATCGCAAAGAATGATTTGTGCGCCCATATCAATCAATTTATCTGTAAAGAACAATCGGCTTTCAAACATTTTTTGATGGATTAATACGCTTCCTTTAGCTTGTGTGGCAACAACAAGAAAAACGCTTAGTAAATCAGGAGTTAATCCTGGCCAAGGGGCATCTGCAATGGTTAAAATCGATCCATCAATAAAATTTTCGATCTTGTAATTGTCCTGTCTTGGGATATAGATATCATCACCCTTTAATTCCATTTTAATTCCCAATCGACGGAAAGCATCAGGAATCATTCCCAATTCTTTGTAAGCAACATCTTTAATGGTAATCTCAGACTTGGTCATGGCAGCCAAACCAATGAAACTTCCAATTTCAATCATATCAGGAAGGATTTTGTGCTCGCAGCCACCAAGTTCCTTTACCCCTTCAATTTCTAATAAGTTAGAACCCAAGCCGATGATTTTGGCTCCCATTGAAATTAGCATTCTACACAATTGTTGGATGTATGGTTCGCATGCAGCATTATATATGGTGGTTTTTCCTTCGGCCAATACTGCTGCCATAATAATATTTGCAGTACCCGTAACCGATGCTTCATCTAAAAGCATGTAGGTTCCTTTTAGTTTTTTTGCCTCTACTCTATAGAAATTCTCGCCTTGGTTAAAATTGAACTTGGCACCAAGTTTCTCAAAACCGATGAAGTGAGTATCTAATCTTCTGCGGCCAATTTTGTCGCCTCCCGGACGAGGAATATATCCTTTTCCAAATCGAGCCAAAAGCGGACCGATAATCATGATTGAACCACGAAGCGAAGAACCTTTCTTTACAAATTCAGGAGAATTCAGATATTCAAGATTCACACTTTCGGCTTTGAAAGTATAAGTGTTTTTAGATTCCTGAGATACATGAACTCCCAAATCAGACAAGAGTTCAATTAATTTGTTTACATCCAGAATATTGGGAATGTTATGAATTGTTACTTTTTGGTCGGTTAATAATGTTGCACAAAGAATTTGTAAGGCTTCATTTTTTGCCCCTTGTGGCGTTAATTCACCTTTTAGAGCTTGGCCTCCAATTATTTCGAAAGTACTCATGATAGTCTGTGTTTTGTTGTAAATGACAGGTTAAAGATAATCATAAAAGTGAAGGAAAAATCGAAAATTTAACGCAGGGAAACAAAAAAAAGCCAGTTGAAAAACCGGCTTTAAAAATTATCTACTTTTGTTTTTGCGATTATCATTTCGATGCCCGCTATGCTTTTTACGTGGCTTATTTTTTTGTGAGAAATCCTTTTCTCTGGCTTCACGCAATTTTAATTCCTCAGCAATGGTAAGCTGCCCATTCGATAGCTCTATAATATCTTGAAAAATTTTCTCATCAGGCACACTGTCCTTGTTCCAATTGATGAAAGACTTTTTCATGTGGTTTGCAATCATTAAAATCAAAGCATCTTTTTCTTTTTGATCTTCAAGTTCGATGGCTTCGGCAATTAAGGATTCGATTGTTTTACCGTAATGACGATATTTAATGCGCTCGTTTTTATAAGGAACCTTTTCAGGCTTTTTTGATAACTTTTCTTTTGTTGGTGTTTCAAAAGGAGAATCAATATCTAATTTAAAATCTGACATTAATGCCAAGTGATCCCATAGTTTGTGCCTAAAATCGCTAACATCTCTAAGGTGTGGATACATGTTACCCATTACGGCAATAATGCTTTTGGCTACTCTGTTTCTCTCTTCTTTGTCTTCAACAGTTAAAGCAAAGTCAACCATTTTTTGAACGTTTCGTCCATATTCAGGAAGAGTAAGATGTTTCCTGTTCGAATTGTAATCCATTTATTCAGTTGTGTTAATTACGGCAATCAATTTTTATATAAAAGGTAAATTTGTTTGCTAGTTGCAGTCAATACCGAAATAAAATTGAAGTTTGTTTTAAATGATTCGTAGTGACTTTTTCTGGTTTGCCGCTTATTTTTAATGAAGTAAATAAGAAATTTAGCGTATCGTTTTGGTAATCGACAATATCAGAAAGTCTTAGAACTCACTGCAAATGTATGTGTTTTCTTTAATCATTACAAATTGTTCGATAATTATCCTACAATTTTAAGTTTCGCAAACTTAAGAAGAAGTTGTTTTTGTCCAACTGTTTTAAAGAATACTGTAGCCTTAATATTAGGTTTGTTTCCTTCCATTTGCAGAACCTTCCCTTTCCCAAACCTTTGGTGTTCTACCTCCATTCCAGCTTGAATTAATTCAGGGTCGGAAGGGGTAAAATTAGGATCGATATTGTTGTTACTTTGTTTTGGATGCGATATTTGCTGTTTTAGTTTAGGTTTAGCCGAAAAACTTCTTTTTTGCTGAAACTTGCTTGGCGAGCTTGGCATCTCAAATTCAGTTTCGCTTTGGGAATTGTCTCTGCCATTTCCTGTAAATTCGGGTTCTTGCTCATAGGAAAAGTCCAGAAATCTCTCATCAATCTCTCGTATAAAACGACTAGGTCTCGGAAAACTCATATTTCCCCATTTGTATCTCGATTTAGCAAATGAAAGAGTGGCCTTTTTCTCGGCACGAGTTAAAGCTACATAGAACAATCTTCTTTCTTCTTCCAATTCTTGTTGGGTATTGGTAGCCATTTGCGAAGGAAATAATTCTTCTTCCAATCCAACAATATACAAATAGGGAAACTCCAAACCTTTTGCCGAGTGAATGGTCATTAAAGTAACCTTATCACGATCTTCATCCTTTTCGTTATCCTGATCGGTTAACAAAGCCACGTCTTCAAGGAAGTTCGGCAAGTGCAGGTTGCGCCCTTCTTCTAAAGCATTCTGTGTAAATTCTTGAATCCCATTTAGTAACTCCTGGATGTTTTCATGTCTTGAAACGCCTTCCGGTGAATTGTCGTTGTATAATTCTTTAATGATTCCTGTAGATTTGGCAATATTATCGGCTAAGTCGAAAGCAGTTTCAGTTTCCAATTGGTCTTGAAAGCCTTTTATTAGATCTGCAAATTTTGTGATCTTAGAAATGGTTCCTGCATTTAAACCATATGGTCTTTGTTGCAAACCGCAAATAATGTCCCAAATGCTAATTGCATTTTGTACAGCGGCTTCTTGGAGTTTGGCAATTGTTGTAGCACCAATACCACGTTTGGGATAATTAATTACTCTCTTTATTGCCTCTTCGTCATGCGGATTTACAGCCATTCGGCAATAAGCCAAGAGGTCTTTTATTTCCTTACGTTGATAAAAAGACAAGCCGCCATAAATCTTATAGGGAAGGTTTAATTTCCGTAATGATTCCTCAAAAATTCTCGATTGAGCATTGGTTCTGTACAAAATGGCAAAATCCTGATATGCATTGTGCGAGCGCATTCGTGTTTCAAAAATATCATTCGAAATCAGGTAACCTTCCTCATGGTCGGTTAAAGCTTTTACAACTTTAATTTTATCGCCAGCTTCGTTTTCCGAATAAGATTCTTTTTTGATTTGTCCTTTGTTCTTATGAATAATGCTGTTGGCAGCGTTTACAATGTTTTGTGTTGATCTGTAATTCTGTTCCAGTTTGTAGAGTTGATAGTTTGGGTAATCGTTTCTAAAATTCAGAATGTTTTCGATTTTAGCACCTCGGAATGAATAAATACTTTGAGCATCGTCACCCACAACACAAATATTTTTGTGTTGCTCCACCAGTTTTTTCACAATTAAATACTGTGCGTAGTTGGTATCCTGATACTCGTCTACCAATAAATAGCTGAACTTGCCCTGATATTTAGACAGTATTTCCGGGAAATCTCTAAATAAGATGTTGGTTTGCAGAAGCAAATCGTCAAAATCCATCGCATTTGCTTGTTTGCACCTTTTAGCATATCTCGAATAGATTTCTGATATTCTTGGTTTTCTTGCTTCAGCATCAGCTTTTTGGGCATTTGCATTATTGACGTATGCCGCTGCGGTAATCAAATTGTTTTTAGCCGAAGATATTCTGTTTTGAACCTCGTTTGGCTTGTACACCTTATCGTCTAACTGCATTTCCTTGATTATGGCACGATAAAGATTTCGTGAATCTTGCGTGTCGTATATCGTGAAGTTCGAATCAAATCCTAAATGATCAGCTTCGTATCTTAAAATTTTAGAGAATATAGAGTGGAATGTTCCCATCCACAAGCTTTGTGCTTGATCAGAGCCAACAACATTTGCAATTCGATCTTTCATTTCGCGAGCTGCTTTGTTGGTAAAGGTTAAGGCTAAAATCGAATAAGGGCGAACTCCTTGGTTCAGCAGATGAGCAATTCTATAGGTAAGCACTCTCGTTTTTCCCGAACCTGCACCTGCAATCACAAGCGAAGGGCCGGTGTAATTTTCAACAGCTTCTTTCTGAACAGGGTTTAACTCATTCAAATATTCCATTCTAACAATTATTTATCTGTAAATTTTGTGTGTCAAAAATAACACTTGTAGATTAAATAGGAGTTCTTTTTGTGAATTAAGCCACAAGATAATTGATTAATATTGAAAAATCGGCTTAAATTTTTCTAATATTGTAAATCAAACTATGCAAATTAAATGTCCCAAATAAAGATGACAATTAAATCCGTTTTTAGATATTCCATTCAATTTCTTTTTGTTTTAGCAGCCGTATTATCAACTTCTTTTTTGTCGGAAGTTTATGGACAAATTTCGGCACCAAAGTCTAGTTACAGAAGCCTAACTGAATATACTGCCACTGCAAATGATTCAATTTTTGTTTTTTGTGACAATATTGGAACCGGAGTTGGTGAGTTAAGAGCCGACTCGCCTGATAGAACAAATGGCTGGACATTTAATTGGACTAAGTGGGATGTTGCAACCAACGATTTTACAACGAATGTGCTTATCGAGTCAAATCAGAGTTTTTCAATATTGTCTAACTTAACTGACGGAAGGTATCGTGTAATCATCTCTAAAGGTGGCGAAACTGATGTTGTAAGTGTTGCATGGGTTTTAAATAATACCAATTCAATCCCTGTTTTAAGCTTAGATTTAATGGATTGTGTTGGAGTGCATTTTTCAGCGTCATTTGCTAAAAAAGATCTACAGTATCAAGATGTTCCAAATTTAAATCAGTTAAATGTGCCAGTTGAGGATCGAGTGATTTTTTCATTACAAAGAAATGGAGAAGAGAAACTAAGAACTCAATTTGATAATTACGATGGATCGGATAAGAGTTTTATAGATCAGGAAGCATACGAAGAAGATGAGACTTATAAATTGGTGCTTACTGATCAATATGGGTGTGAGTTTATATCTAATACAATTCAAACACCTACTTATGTGGTAAAAGCTGATTTTTCTTTTGATAACAATTTTCAGGAAAACAGTGGAAATGAGGCTCCGATGAAAGTAAGGTTTAATAACAATTCTATTAATGCTACTGATTATGAATGGTACTTGTATCAAGATTACGACAAGTTGCCTGAGGGAATGACTAGTGTTGAAGATAGTTTGTTGACCGATGGGATATTAACCGATGAGGTATTAGCTCCATACACATATCAATATGCGGGGAATTACTTCGTTAAACTGATAGTTAAGTCGGATAAAGAACCAGAGGTATGTGTTGATGAAATGATACTAAGTGCTCCAATAAAAGTAGATACTTCCTTGGTACAAGTTCCTAACGTGTTCACCCCAAATGGCGACGGTAAAAATGATGTTTGGAGAATTAAGACTCAATCTTTGTTTTTGGAGAGTTTTCATGCAATTGTTTTTAATCGTTGGGGGCGAGTGGTGTACGAATGGAGGAATCCGGATGAAGGTTGGAATGGAAAAATTAATGGGAAAATGGCTACTCCCGGAACTTATTTTTACGTGATTACCGCAGCGGGCAGAGAAGAGCCTAAGAAAAAATATACTAAAAAAGGTTCGTTTATGCTGATAAGGAAATAAAAAAGACTTGACTTTTTTTTATTCTTTCCAGTCTAAATTTTTTATGGGGGCGATTTAATACATATGATTTAGTAATAGGATCAATCTATTTATTAATTGGCTTGTTAACTTTACTTATTACAACTTTTGGGTTAAACTTTGTCTAGCTGTTAATCACTAAGGAGTTTTTGCAGGTGTTTTATTTGGTAAAGATATCCTAAAAAAACCGCCTCAAAAGTGAGACGGTTTTAGTAATGTGCTTCTGTAATGCAATTATGCTTCTGCAGTTTCTTCTTCGTAAGCTGCCAGTAATTCTTCTTGAACATCACCTGGAACTTTTTCGTAAGCATCAAATTTCATCGAGAATTGGGCGCGACCACCAGTTAGTGAGCTCAAAGAAGTAGAGTAGCGATTCATCTCTTTCAAAGGAACCTTAGCAATAATTTTTTGGAATCCTTTTTCTGCTTCCATACCCATAATCATGGCTCTACGAGTTTGTAGATCACTCATAACGTCACCCATTCTGTCCTCTGGAACCAATACCTCTACATCGTAAATTGGTTCAAGAATTTTAGGGGCAGCATTTTTAAATGCAGCACTAAATGCATGGCGACCGGCTAGCTTAAACGAAATTTCATTGGAGTCTACTGCATGCATCTTTCCATCGTAAATTACAACGCGAATATCGCGGGCATATGAACCTGTTAACGGACCTTCATCCATTTTTTCCATTACTCCTTTCAAGATAGCAGGTAGGAATCTAGTGTCGATAGCACCACCAACAATACAGTTGCAGAAAACCAATTTTCCACCCCAATCAAGCTCGTGTTCTTCTGTTCCTCTCAAGTTTACTTTCAATTCCTTGCCTTCTAAATTGTACATTACAGGATCTGGCATTCCTTCTGTGAAAGGTTCAATAATCATATGAACCTCGCCAAACTGCCCGGAACCTCCCGATTGTTTTTTGTGGCGATAATCAGCCTGAGCCAGCTTGGTAATGGTCTCGCGATAAGGAATCTTAGGGTCAAGGAATTCTATTTCCATTTTATCATTGTTCAATAATCTCCACTTTAATGTATTCATGTGAAATTCACCTTGCCCGTGAAGAATGATTTGTTTCAATTCCTTCGAGTATTCGATAAGAATTGTAGGATCTTCTTCGTGAATACGATGCAATAGTTCCCCTAATCTTTCTTCATCTCCATCTTCTTTTGCTTTAACAGCAGTTCTGTATTTTGGTTCCGGGAATTCAATTTCTTTATATGTGAAATCACAATCTTTACAGTTTAAGGTGTGATTGTTCTTCGTATTTTTCAATTTTACAGTTGCCCCGATATCACCTGCCACCAGTTCCGAAACTCTTTCTCTGTTTCTTCCTGCAACCAGATATAATTGAGATAACCTTTCCTTGGTGTCGTTGTTAATATTGGTTAAATCATCACCTTCTTTCACACTCCCCGAAATGACTTTAAAGTAACTTACTTCACCAATATGTGGTTCCATCGAGGTTTTAAATATAAATAGTGATGTTGGAGCATTTACGTCGCATTTCGCTTCTCGGCCACTAACGGTTGGAATAGCAGGCATTTCAGTAACGAAAGGAACAATATTGCCAATAAACTCCATTAAACGGCGAACGCCCATATCTTTTTTAGCCGAAATACAAAATACCGGGAACAAATCACCTGCAATCATCCCTTTTTTCATTCCTTCTCGCATTTCGTCTTCGGTAAGTGTTCCCTTGTCAAAATACAATTCCATAAGAGCTTCATCATTCTCTGCAGCCGATTCTACAAGCTCATTGTGTAGTTCATCAGCCTTTCCTTTTTCCGAATCAGGAATATCTAAGATTTGTGGTTCCCCTCCTTCCGGTTCCCATTGGTACATTTTCATTTTTAGTACATCCACAACTGCGTTAAAATCTACGCCAACGTTTACGGGATACTGCACAATTGAAACTTTATTACCAAAATTAGTCTTCGCTGATTCTATTGATTGATCAAAATTAGCTTTATCGTGATCCAATTGGTTCACCACAAAAATAAGTGGAGTGTTTAAAGCTTCCGCTCTTCGTCCAATAATCTCAGTACCAACCTCAACACCGTGTTGTGCATTGATTAGCATTAGTCCGGTATCGGTTACATTTAAAGCTGAAATTACACCACCCGAAAAGTCGTCAGCACCTGGAGTATCAATAAAATTGATTTTCTTCCCTAACCATTCAGTGTACAATACCGTTGAAAATACGGAATTTCCATATTCGTGTTCTACAGGATTGTAATCAGAAACGGTGTTATTATCTTCCACGTTTCCGCGTCTTGTAATAACACCGCCTTCAAACAACATAGACTCGGCCAGGGTAGTTTTACCCGAGCCGGCGTTGCCAATGAGGGCGATGTTCTTAATTTCATTTGATTGATACACTTTCATAATTGTATTTTTTGGGGTTTATATAAAATGTTAGTATCAAAAACCAGATTTTAGGTTTTTAAGGATTCCCAAATTAATTAACTTTTTAATAAGATACAATAAACATTAAAGCTATTTGTTGAAAATAATTTACATGCAGATGTATTGATTGTGTTTTTTATCTAATCCCACCATTTTCCTGTCACGAATGAGGTTCAGATAGAACTTATTTAAAATCAGTTGTTTTTTTATTCGTATCGATTTGACTTTTTAAAGTCTTTTTGTACCTTTGTGCGCTGATTTCAAGGGGATTTTTGCAAAAATCAACATGTTGATTGTTGTTTTTAGTAAATAAATAATACCTTTGCAAACCAATTTGTTAAAATATATTTAATTAAAAAGTAATTGTTAATATGCCTACAATTCAACAGTTAGTTCGAAAAGGAAGAACCAAGCTTCAAGAGAAGAGCAAGGCTCCAGCGTTGGATTCTTGTCCTCAAAGAAGAGGGGTTTGCGTGCGTGTGTATACCACTACACCTAAGAAACCTAACTCAGCAATGCGTAAAGTTGCTCGTGTTAGATTGACTAACGGAAAAGAAGTGAATGCTTACATTCCGGGTGAAGGACATAATTTACAAGAGCACTCGATTGTATTGATTAGAGGTGGTCGTGTGAAAGACCTTCCAGGGGTAAGATATCACCTTGTTCGTGGTGCTCTTGATGCTTCAGGGGTAGAAGGTCGTATGCAGCGTCGTTCTAAGTATGGTACTAAGAGACCAAAGAAAAAGTAAAAACCTAGTTTGTAACTGTAGGAGTTATAGTTTATGTGTTGTTCCCACTAGGTTGAGTAAATAGTCGTGAGACTGTTGAAGACGTTTTTGGGCAGCTAACATACGAATAGCTCGTAAACTAAAAGAGATGAGAAAATCAAGACCTAAAAAAAGAATCTTGTTGCCAGATCCAAAATTCAATGATGTTTTGGTTACAAGATTTGTAAATGACTTGATGATGGACGGTAAGAAGAATCTTGCGTTCAAAATTTTCTATGATGCATTAGAAATTGTTAAGTCGAAAACTGAAAAGTTAGAAAAATCTCCACTAGAGATTTGGAAAAAGTCTTTGGAGAATATCACTCCAGCTGTAGAGGTAAAGAGTCGCCGTGTTGGTGGTGCTACCTTTCAGGTTCCAATGGAAATTCGTCCGGAAAGAAAAGTTTCTATTTCTATTAAGAATATGATTCTTTTTGCTCGTAAGAGATCAGGTAAGTCTATGGCTGAAAAATTATCAGCTGAGATTATCGCCGCTTTTAACGAAGAAGGAGGAGCTTTCAAGAAGAAAGAAGATACTCATAGAATGGCTGAAGCTAACCGTGCTTTTGCTCACTTTAGATTTTAATAGAATTGTTTAAGCAATTTGTAGAGGACAAAGAAAATGGCTAAGAGAGATTTAAAATTTACCAGAAACATTGGTATCATGGCACACATCGACGCCGGTAAGACAACTACTACCGAGCGTATTTTGTATTATACAGGTGTGTCTCACAAGATTGGTGAGGTTCACGATGGTGCAGCTACAATGGACTGGATGGAGCAAGAGCAAGAAAGAGGTATTACAATTACTTCTGCAGCTACTACTTGTTTTTGGAACTACGATAGCAAGAAGTATCAAATCAACATTATTGATACCCCGGGTCACGTTGACTTTACTGTAGAGGTAGAGCGTTCGTTACGTGTTCTTGACGGTGCTGTTGCATGTTTTTGTGCAGTAGGTGGTGTTGAAGCACAGTCTGAAACAGTTTGGAGACAAGCTGATAAATATAGAGTTCCTCGTATGGGTTTTGTAAACAAGATGGACCGTTCTGGTGCTGACTTTTTCAAAGCTGTACGTGAGGTAAAAGAAAAATTAGGAGCTAATCCTATTCCAATTCAAATTCCAATCGGATCTGAAGAGAGCTTTAGAGGAGTAATCGATTTGATTACGATGAAAGCTATCATCTGGTATGATGATGAGAATGGTACAAATTATACTTTGGAAGATATTCCAGATCACTTGGTTGCTGATGCAAATGAGTGGAGAGAGAAGTTGGTAGAGGCAGTTGCAGAAAACGACGAAGAGTTATTGGAGAGATTCTTTGAGGATCCAGATTCAATTACTGAAGATGAGATGTATGCTGTTATCCGTAAAGCTACTATCTCTATGGATATCGTTCCTATGCTTTGTGGTTCTGCATTTAAAAATAAAGGTGTTCAGCGTTTGTTGGATGCAATTATTACTTATATGCCATCACCACTTGACGTAGAAGCTATTGTTGGTACTGTTCCAGGTTCTGACGAAGAAGTAACGCGTAAGCCGGATGTTGATGAGCCTTTGGCTGCATTGGCATTTAAAATTGCTACTGACCCATTCGTAGGTCGTTTGGCATTTACTCGTGTTTATTCAGGTTCTATTGATGCCGGATCATATGTATATAATACAAGATCAGGAAACAAGGAGCGTATTTCTCGTTTGTACCAAATGCACTCAAACAAGCAGAATGCTATCGAAAGCGTAGAAGCTGGTGATATTTGTGCTTGTGTTGGATTTAAAGATATTCGTACTGGTGATACACTTTGTCAAAAAGAGTCTCCAATCGAGTTAGAATCAATGGATTTTCCAGATCCAGTAATCGGTATCGCTGTTGAGCCATTGACTCAGAAGGATGTTGATAAATTGGGTATGGCTCTTGGTAAATTGGCTGAAGAGGATCCAACATTCCAGGTTAAAACCGACGAAGATTCAGGTCAAACAGTGATTTCTGGTATGGGTGAGCTTCACTTGGATATCATTATCGACCGTTTGAAGCGTGAATTTAAAGTTGAGTGTAACCAGGGAGCACCTCAGGTTGCTTACAAAGAAGCTATCAAAGGTTCTGTTGAACACCGTCAGGTATTCAAAAAGCAGTCTGGTGGACGTGGTAAATTTGCTGATATTCAATTCCGTTTGATGCCAGTCGATTCGGATTTCGAAGGTGAAGGATTACAGTTTGTTGATCAGATTAAAGGTGGTAATATTCCTAAGGAATTTGTTCCTTCTGTTCAGAAAGGTTTTACTGATGCAATGAAAAATGGTGTGTTGGCAGGTTACACTGTAGATACATTGAAAGTTGAGTTGTTTGACGGATCTTTCCACCCGGTTGACTCGGATCAATTATCATTTGAGATGGCTGCTAAGCAAGGTTTCAAAGAAGCTTGTGCTAAGGCGAATCCAGTTCTTCTTGAGCCAATCATGAAGATGGAAGTTATTACTCCTGAGGAGTACATGGGTGATATCATCGGAGATTTGAATAAGCGTCGTGGTCAGGTTGAAGGAATGGAGTCGAAGCATGGTGCTCGTGTTGTAAATGCTAAAGTGCCTTTGGCAGAACAATTCGGTTATGTAACTGTGTTGAGAACCTTGTCTTCAGGTCGTGCAAACTCTTCAATGGAATTCTCTCACTTCGAAGAGGTACCTAAAGGTATCGCTAAAGAGGTTGTTGAGAACGCCAAGGGTAAAGTTGAATTATTATAATTATATCATCGTATAATATCTAAATAAGATGAGCCAAAAAATTAGAATTAAACTGAAATCTTACGATCACAACTTGGTGGACAAGTCGGCTGAGAAAATCGTTAAGACAGTTAAGGCTACAGGTGCTGTTGTTAGTGGACCAATTCCACTTCCAACTCACAAAAGAATTTTTACTGTTCTTCGTTCTACTTTCGTGAATAAGAAATCAAGAGAACAGTTTCAACTTTCTTCTTTCAAGCGTTTGATTGATATTTACAGTTCAACTGCCAATACAATTGATGCTTTGATGAAGCTTGAGTTGCCTAGCGGTGTAGAAGTTGAAATCAAAGTTTGATAATCTAGTAAGATTTATTTTTAAAAGTAAAGAGAAATGCCAGGATTAATTGGAAAAAAAATCGGAATGACTTCCGTTTACAGTGCCGAGGGAAAAAATATTCCATGCACTGTCATTGAGGCAGGTCCATGTGTTGTAACGCAAGTTAAGACTGTTGAGTCTGACGGTTACGAAGCACTTCAGTTGGCTTTTGATGAAAAGAAAGAAAAGCGAACAACTAAGGCGCTAGATGGGCACTTTAAAAAGGCAAACACAACTCCTAAAAAAAGACTAGTAGAGTTTTCTGATTTTGAAAATGAGTACCAGTTGGGAGACGTTATCGATGTTGATTTATTCGAAAATACTCCATATGTGGATATTACGGGTATTTCAAAGGGTAAGGGTTTCCAAGGTGTTGTAAAACGTCATGGTTTTGGCGGAGTAGGTGGACAAACACACGGTCAGCATAACCGTTTACGTGCGCCTGGTTCTATTGGTGCTGCATCTTACCCAGCTCGCGTATTTAAAGGCATGAGAATGGCCGGACGCGACGGTAACAAAACTGTGAAGGTTCAAAACCTTCAAGTTCTTAAGGTTATTAAAGAGAATAACCTATTGTTAGTTAAAGGATCTCTTCCAGGGTCTAAAGGTTCATACGTAATTATTGAGAAGTAATGGAATTAGCGATTTTAAACACAGCTGGAGAAGATACTGGTAGAAAAATTGAATTAAAGGATTCAGTTTTTAGCATCGAGCCAAATGAGCATGCTATTTACCTAGACGTTAAGCAATTCTTGGCAAATCAACGTCAGGGAACTCACAAATCAAAAGAAAGAGCTGAGATCTCTGGTAGTACTGCCAAACTAAAGAAACAAAAGGGTACTGGTACTGCACGTGCTGGTAGTATCAAGTCACCTATCTTCAGAGGAGGAGGACGCGTTTTCGGTCCTCGTCCAAGAAACTACGGTTTCAAATTGAATAAAAAACTGAAGCAGTTGGCTCGTAAATCTGCTTTAACGATCAAAGCTCAGAACGATGCTTTAATGGTAGTTGAAGACTTCAATTTCGAAGCTCCAAAGACAAAAGATTTTGTTAATATTCAGAATAGCTTGAAAGTGGCTGACAGAAAGGTACTTTTGGTTTTATCTGAAGATAATAAAAACATATATTTGTCTTCTCGTAATTTGAAGAATGTTAACGTTGTAAGTGTTTCTGACCTTGCAACTTATGACATTATGAAAGCTTCAACTTTGGTATTTGTAGAAAGTTCTGTTAAGGGACTTGATGAAATGTTTAAACTAAACTAAGTTTAAAAAAAATGGATATTTTAATTAAGCCAATCGTTACTGAGAAAATGACTGATCAAAGCGAAAAATTTAATCGCTTTGGTTTTGTTGTGGATCGTAGAGCGACAAAGATCGAAATTAAGGCTGCAGTAGAATCAATGTACAATGTTAAAGTTGCGGCTGTAAATACCATGAATTATCAGGGTAAAAAGAAGAGCCGTTACACTAAGGCAGGTGTAATTGAGGGTAGAACGCCGTCTTTCAAAAAGGCGATCGTTACTTTAGTTGAAGGTGATAATATAGATTTTTATAGCAATATTTAATTAGAAAATGGCTGTACGTAAATTAAAACCTGTAACTCCTGGTCAAAGAAATAAGATTTTAAATACCTTTGAGCAGGTAACTACAGACAAACCTGAAAAATCATTGTTAAGACCAATGAAAAAAACTGGTGGTAGAAATAACACCGGTAAGATGACAATGAGATATATAGGTGGTGGTCACAAGAGAAGATATCGAGTTATTGATTTCAAAAGAGACAAGGACAATGTTCCGGCAAAAGTTGTTTCGATTGAGTACGATCCAAACCGTACTGCACGCATAGCATTGCTTGTGTATGCTGACGGTGAGAAACGTTACATTATCGCTCCAAACGGACTTGAAGTTGGACAGACTTTGCTTTCTGGTGAAAAGGTAGCTCCTGAGATCGGAAACTCAATGCCATTATCTGATATTCCATTAGGTACAATAATTCATAATATTGAATTAAGACCCTCTCAAGGTGCTGTGATGGCTCGTAGCGCTGGTGCATATGCCCAACTTGTTTCAAGAGAAGGCAAATATGCAATGATCAAATTACCTTCTGGAGAGGTTAGAATGATCCTAATAACTTGTAAAGCAACTATTGGTACTGTTTCTAATACTGACCATGCATTGGAAAGAAGTGGTAAAGCCGGTCGTACTCGTTGGTTAGGAAGAAGACCTCGTGTTCGCGGTGTGGTAATGAATCCAGTTGATCACCCAATGGGTGGTGGTGAAGGTAAATCTTCAGGTGGACATCCACGTTCTAGAACAGGTGTTTTAGCGAAAGGTTTCAAAACTAGAGCTAAAAAGAATGCTTCTAATAAGTATATTGTTGAAAGAAGGAAAAAGTAATTTGATTAATTAGATTGTTATGAGTCGTTCATTAAAAAAAGGCCCTTTTATCGATTTCAAATTGGAGAAACGAGTATTGGAGCAAAACGAATCAGGGAAAAAATCTGTGATTAAAACCTGGTCAAGACGTTCTATGATTTCTCCGGATTTCGTAGGTCACACAGTTGCCGTTCACAACGGAAACAAATTCATTCCAGTTTATGTTACCGAAAATATGGTAGGACATAAATTAGGTGAATTTGCGCCAACTCGTACTTTTAGAGGTCACGCTGATAAGAAGAAAAAATAGCGTGAAGCGTTTTAATTAACATTTTGAATTTGTAAAAATGGGTGCAAGAAAAAGAATAAGAGCAAACCAAATAAAGGAGGAAAAAAAGAGCAAAGCATTTGCTAGCTTGAAAAATGTTCCTACTTCGCCTCGCAAAATGAGACTTGTTGCCGATATGGTAAGAGGTATGGAGGTGAACCGAGCTTTAGATGTACTTCGTTTCAGTCCGAAAGAAGCATCGATTCGCGTAGAAAAACTATTGCTTTCTGCTATTGCCAACTGGCAAGCAAAGAACGAAGGTCAAAGAATTGAAGAAAGTGAATTATTCATCAAAGAAATTTGTGTTGATTCAGCTAGAATCCTTAAGCGTTTAAGACCAGCTCCACAAGGGAGAGCACATAGAATTAGAAAAAGATCAAATCATGTAACTATATTGTTGGATAGTAAAGCTGCCAATAATACAAAAGAATAGTTAGAATGGGACAAAAAGTAAATCCAATAGGAAATAGACTAGGAATCGTCAGAGGATGGGATTCTAACTGGTTTGGCGGAAAAAACTACGGCGATAAGCTTGTTGAAGATACCAAAATTAGAAAGTACCTAAATGCTCGTTTAGCTAAAGCAAGTATTTCTAAAATCATTATCGAAAGAACTCTTAAATTAATCACTATCACTATCAACACTGCTCGTCCTGGTATCATTATCGGGAAAGGCGGTCAAGAAGTTGACAAGTTGAAAGAGGAGTTAAAGAAGATTACAGACAAGGAAGTACAAATTAATATCTTCGAAATTAAACGTCCAGAAATGGATGCTGTAATCGTTGCTAATAACATTGCTCGTCAGATTGAAGGCCGTATCGCCTACAGAAGAGCAATTAAGATGGCTATTGCTTCTACTATGAGAATGGGTGCTGAAGGAATCAAAATTCAGATTTCTGGCCGTTTGAATGGAGCGGAAATGGCGCGTTCTGAAATGTATAAAGAAGGACGTACCCCACTTCATACCTTAAGAGCTGATATCGATTACTGTCAAGCTGAAGCTTTGACTACTTACGGTTTGATCGGTATCAAAGTTTGGATCTGTAAAGGTGAAGTTTACGGAAAACGTGATCTTACTCCTAACGCTGGCATGAAAGATAGCCGTGGTCCAAAAGGAAAAGGTGGTTTTAATAGAAGAAAAAAGAAGTAGTCTTTAAATTTTAAAGAATTAGTACGATGTTACAACCAAAAAGGACAAAATTTAGAAGACAACAAAAGGGAAGAATGAAAGGTAACGCTGGTCGCGGTACTGAATTAGCATTCGGATCTTTTGGGATCAAGTCACTTGAAGAAAAGTGGATTACTGGTCGTCAAATTGAAGCTGCTCGTGTGGCAGTAACCCGATATATGCAGAGACAAGGTCAAATCTGGATTCGTATTTTTCCAGATAAGCCAATCACTAAGAAGCCTGCAGAGGTACGTATGGGTAAGGGTAAGGGTTCTCCAGAAGGATTCGTTGCTCCTGTTTCACCAGGAAGAATGTTATTCGAATGTGAGGGTGTACCTTACGAAGTAGCTAAAGAGGCATTACGTCTTGCAGCTCAGAAATTACCTGTTACTACAAAGTTTGTCGTAAGACGTGATTATGTTGAAAGTTCAAATGATTAATCATGAAGAATTCAGAAATTAAAGAGTTAACAACACAGGAAATAGTAGAAAAGTTGGATGCCGAAAGAGCATCATTAACTCGCTTCAGACTAAATCACGCTATTTCACCTTTGGAAAATCCTTTGCAAATTAAGGAAACGAGACGCAACGTTGCCAAATTGATGACAGAGTTACGTCAGAGACAATTAACTGAAAAGTAAAAAAGTGATGGAAAGAAATCTTAGAAAAGAGCGTATCGGGGTTGTGGTTAGCAGCAAAATGGAAAAATCCATTACTGTTGCAGTTCACACAAAGGAAAAACACCCGATTTACGGTAAATTTGTGAACAAAACCAAAAAATTCACTGCTCACGACGAGGAAAACACCTGTAACGAAGGTGATACCGTAAAAATCATGGAAACCCGACCTTTAAGTAAAAATAAGAGTTGGAGATTAGTGGAAATTATTGAAAGAGCTAAGTAATCATGATACAAACAGAAAGTAGACTATTAGTAGCTGATAACAGTGGAGCAAAGGAAGTACTTTGTATCCGCGTGTTAGGCGGTACCAAAAAACGTTATGCTTCAATTGGAGATAAAATTGTGGTTACCGTGAAGAACGCTATCGCCGGTTCCGATATGAAAAAAGGAACAGTAACAAAAGCAGTTGTTGTTCGCACCAAAAAAGAGATTAGAAGACAAGACGGATCTTATATTCGCTTCGATGATAACGCATGTGTTTTATTAAACACTGCTGGTGAAATGAGAGGAACCCGTATTTTTGGACCTGTTGCAAGAGAGTTACGTGACACTGATATGAAGATCGTTTCTTTAGCACCAGAAGTTTTATAATCTTTGTAAACCTAGAACAATGAAGTTACATATTAAAAAGGGTGATACCGTTATTGTAAACGCTGGGGAATCAAAAGGACAGGAAGGTAAAGTTTTAGAAGTTCTTGTTGACAAGCAACGTGCGATCGTTGAAGGTGTTAACATGATCTCTAAACATACCAAGCCAAACGCTGAGAATCCTCAAGGTGGTATCGTTAAAAAAGAAGCCTCAATTCACATTTCTAATTTAAATGTGAAAGATCCTTCAACAGGAAAAGCTACCCGTATCGGTAGAAAAATGGGCGACAACAACAAATTAGTTAGATACTCTAAAAAGTCAGGGGAGGAGATTAAGTAATGAGCTATATACCGACTCTTAAGAAACAGTATGCAGAAGAAATCGTTCCTGCTTTAATGAAGGAATTCGATTACAAAACTGTAATGCAAGCACCTAAATTAACGAAGATAGTAATTAACCAAGGTGTTGGTTCGGCGATTGCTGATAAAAAAATACTTGAATTCTCTGTAAACGAGCTTACTGCAATTACTGGTCAGAAAGCTGTTCAGACTTTGTCTTCTAAAGATATCTCGAACTTTAAGTTACGTAAAGGTATGCCAATTGGTACTACTGTAACTTTACGTCGTGAGCGTATGTACGAATTTCTTGAAAAGTTAGTTCGTGTTGCTTTACCACGTATCCGTGACTTTAAAGGTATTAAGAGTAAATTAGACGGTAGAGGTAACTATACTTTAGGTATCGAAGAACAAATCATTTTCCCTGAGATTGTTTTGGATAACGTAAACAAAATCATGGGTATGAACATTACCTTCGTTACTACTGCGAATACCGACGAAGAAGCTTATGCTCTTTTGAGAGAATTTGGATTACCATTTAAAAATCTAAAAAAATAAGACGATGGCTAAAGAATCAATGAAAGCTCGCGAAGTTAAGCGTCAGAAATTAGTTGAAAAATACGCAGCTAAAAGAGCTAAACTTAAAGAGGAAGGCGATTACATCGCTCTTAGTCGTTTGCCAAAAAACTCTTCACCTGTTCGTTTACACAACAGGTGTAAAATCACCGGACGTCCGAAAGGTTATATGAGACAATTCGGAGTTAGTCGTATCACTTTCCGTGAAATGGCTTCATCTGGTTTGATCCCAGGAGTAAAGAAGGCAAGTTGGTAATCAAAAATTGTTTATCAGAATTTTGTTAAATATTGTCCCGAGAAATCGGGATCAATTTAATTTTTTATTATATGACAGATCCAATAGCAGATTTTCTTACACGTTTAAGAAATGCGATTTTGGCAAACCACAAAGTTGTTGAGGTGCCAGCATCGAACGTGAAAAAAGAAATGACAAAGATTCTTAAGGATAAAGGTTATATCCTTAACTACAAATTTGTAGACGATGGACTTCAAGGAGTAATTAAAATTGCTTTGAAATACCATCCTGAAACCAAAATTCCAGCGATCAAAGATCTTAAGCGTGTATCAAAACCAGGATTAAGAAAATATTGCGGAGCTATAGAATTACCTCGCGTACTTAACGGTTTAGGAATTGCGATTCTTTCTACTTCTCAGGGAGTTATGACTGACAAGGAAGCTCGTCAGAAGCATGTTGGTGGTGAAATATTGTGTTACGTTTATTAATTAAGGAGGATTAGAAATGTCACGAATTGGAAAATTACCTATCAATTTGCCTGCCGGAGTAAGCGTAATGGTAAATAAAGATAATTCAGTAGTTGTTAAAGGACCTAAAGGTGAATTGACACAACAAATTGATGCCGAAATCAAAGTTTCTGTTGAAGAAAACAAAGTTGTTCTTGAACGTCCTTCTGATCAGAAAAGACACAAAGCAATGCACGGTTTATACCGTTCAATAGTGAATAATGCGGTTATCGGTGTTTCTGAAGGTTATAAGATTGAGCAAGAATTGGTGGGTGTTGGTTACCGTGCAACTTCGAAAGGTCAGCTTTTGGAATTAGCTCTTGGTTACTCTCACTTAATCCACATGGAGATTGCTCCTGAAGTTAAAGTAACTGCTGTAACTGAAAAACGTGCTAATCCAATTATCACTCTTGAGAGTTGCGATAAGCACTTAGTAGGACAAGTAGCTGCTAAAATCAGATCATTCAGAAAACCTGAACCATATAAAGGTAAAGGTATTAAATTTGTTGGAGAACAGCTTAGAAGAAAAGCTGGTAAATCTGCAGGTAAATAATTTCTAAAACAGTAAATTATGGCTTTAACTAAGCAAGAAAGAAGACTAAGAATTAAAAGAAGAATTCGCAAGTCGGTTTCTGGAACTGCTGAAAGACCAAGAATGTCAGTTTTTCGTTCTAATAAGCAGATTTCAGTACAATTGATCGATGATCTTTCAGGTAAAACTTTGCTAGCGACTAGCTCGCAAATAAAAGAGATTACTGAAAAATCAGTAAATAAAATTGAACAAGCTGAGCTAGTAGGACAAGCAATTGCTGAAAAAGCAACTGCTGTAGGTATCACTAGTGTTGTTTTCGATAGGAATGGTTATCTATACCATGGTAGAGTTAAATCATTAGCGGACGCTGCTCGTAAAGGTGGCCTTAAATTTTAATAATTATGGCAGATATCAAAAACGTTAAGACCAGCGACGCAGAATTGAAAGATAGACTGGTTGCTATTAATCGTGTTACGAAAGTAACAAAAGGTGGTAGAACTTTTAGTTTCTCTGCAATTGTTGTGGTAGGAAACGAAAATGGATTAGTAGGATGGGGACTAGGTAAAGCAAACGAGGTAACCACTGCTATTGCCAAAGGAGTAGAAGCTGCTAAGAAAAATTTGATAAAAGTACCCGTATATAAAGGAACTATTCCTCACGAACAATTATCAAGATATGGTGGAGCACAGGTTTTTATT
The DNA here is from genome assembly GCF_965230805.1 of Marinifilum sp. NCBI lineage: Bacteria > Pseudomonadati > Bacteroidota > Bacteroidia > Marinilabiliales > Marinifilaceae > Marinifilum > Marinifilum sp. The sequence goes on from NZ_OZ246019.1 coordinate 2,872,865, forward strand.
AAACCTGCTTCTCACGGTACCGGGGTTAAAGCTGGCGGAGCGATGCGTTCTGTATTGGAGAGTGTTGGCGTAACCGATGTACTGGCTAAATCAAAAGGTTCATCAAACCCTCATAACCTTGTGAAAGCAACATTTAACGCTCTTGCTGAGTTGAGAGATGCACATGCTATTGCTGAGCAAAGAGGTGTTTCATTAGATAAAGTGTTTAACGGATAATTTTAAGGAAGATGGCTAAGATTAAAATCACTCAAATCAAGAGCAAAATCGGTAGCACCGAGCGCCAGAAAAAAACCTTGGAAGCATTAGGTTTGAACAAAATCAATGCTACAGTTGAACACGAAGCTACACCTCAAATTAAAGGGATGGTGGCTAAAGTGCAACACTTGGTTTCCGTAGAAGAATAAATCATTGTAAATATTTAGAAATAAATAGATATGGACTTAAGTAACTTAAAACCCGCTGAAGGATCGACTAAAACTAGAAAGAGAATCGGTCGCGGTCAAGGATCAGGAAGAGGCGGTACCTCTACAAGAGGACATAAAGGTGCGAAGTCAAGATCTGGATACTCTAAGAAAGTTGGTTTTGAAGGTGGTCAAATGCCTTTGCAACGTAGAGTTCCTAAGTTTGGATTTAAGAACATCAACAGAAAAGAATACAAAGCAATTAATGTTGAAGTTTTACAGGCATTAGCAGAAAAAAATAACCTTAGCGTTATTGACGTAGATGTTTTGGTAAATGCTGGATTGGCATCAAAGAATGATAACGTTAAGATTTTAGGTAATGGTACAATTACTGCTAAATTAGAAGTAAAAGCTCATGCATTTTCGAAATCTGCTCAATCAGCGATTGAAGCAGTAGAAGGAACAGTTGTTAAATTGTAAGATTAGATAATGAAAGGTTTAATAGAAACATTGAAGAACATCTGGAAGATTGAAGATTTAAGGTCGCGTATCTTAACTACAATAGGTCTTCTATTAGTGTACCGTTTAGGTGCCAAGGTGGTTTTGCCAGGAATTGACCCGGCACATTTGGATGCGTTAAAATCTCAAACAGCAGATGGGGTTTTAGGATTGTTGAACATGTTCTCGGGAGGTGCGTTTGCTAATGCTTCGATATTTGCTCTCGGTATTATGCCATATATTTCTGCCTCTATTGTAATTCAGTTAATGGGAATTGCTGTTCCTTATTTCCAAAGATTACAACGCGAAGGAGAGAGTGGACGTAGAAAAATCAATCAGATCACCCGTTACCTAACTGTTATTATCCTTGTTCTTCAAGCGCCAGGATATTTATTAAACTTACATTCAACTTTACCTGAAGCTGCCTTTATTTTAAAAGATGCATTTTTTACGGTATCATCAGTGATAATACTTGCAGCGGGATCGATGTTCATAATGTGGTTGGGAGAGAAAATTACTGACAAAGGTATCGGTAATGGGATCTCAATTATCATCATGATAGGTATTATTGCAAGATTACCATTCTCGTTCATTGCGGAATTGGGATCAAGAATTGAAGGACACGGCGGTGGTTTGATCGTTTTGGTTCTTGAGATTGTGGTTCTGTTCATGATTTTTGCGTTAACAATTCTGTTGGTGCAAGGAACAAGAAAAATACCTGTGCAATATGCTAAAAGAATTGTAGGTAACAAACAATATGGTGGCGTAAGACAGTACATTCCTTTGAAAGTGAATGCTGCTGGTGTTATGCCAATTATTTTTGCTCAGGCAATTATGTTTTTACCAATGGCATTTGTTAATTATGCTAGTTCTGATGCATTAACAGGAGTAGCTGCAGCCTTATCTAATTATACTGGATTTTGGTACAATGCACTGTTCTTTGTAATGATTGTATTGTTCACATATTTCTATACTGCAATTACAGTGAATCCGACGCAAATGGCTGAGGATATGAAGAAGAATGGTGGTTTTATTCCAGGTATTAAGCCAGGAAAGAAAACAATCGACTTTCTTGATACTGTAATGTCACGTATTACCTTACCTGGATCTATCTTTCTTGGTTTGGTTGCAATCTTACCAGCCTTTGCTATGATTGCAGGTGTGAATAATGAATTCGCGCATTTTTACGGTGGTACTTCATTGTTGATTCTCGTTGGTGTAGTGCTTGATACATTACAGCAAATAGAATCGCACTTATTAATGCGTCACTACGACGGGTTAATGAAGTCTGGTAGAATAAAAGGCAAATCTCCGGGAGGAGCTGCTGCTTATTAAAATATTTTTGCTTTCTTTGCAAAGATTTTTTAAGATGGAGGAAGAAAATGACTTAATGTCAAAAAAGTAATAATCTGGCGACTAGGATCTTTGGTAAGTTAACTAAGGCCTTAGTCCCAGATATTCACCTTTAAACTTAGATGCAATTGCAGAAGAATTGTTTAAGAGACAATGGAACTAGACCTGAGTTTCGTATTTACGCTGGATTCCCAAGCATTTGGTTCATTTAAGCAGCAGGTGGTTGAGGGAGTTTCATCTTGCTATGAGTTGAAATAAGGTAATATTATTTCTTGTGGTTGTGGTGCTTTGTTGAATGGCTTTTATGGTGATTCTGCATACACTATTTCGGGGGAATGATTAAATCTTAAATTCAACAATTGTTGAAGGTTACCATAGAAGCACTTTATAAAGGACTTGAAAACGCTATCGAAGGTAATCATCTAAGAGATATAGGTTTTGCCATTCAAAGGCATACTGAGATGAAGGATTACTTGATTGTTAGAAAAGGAGTGGTACGGAATTGAAAAAAGTCTTCATGAACATTCTCAGGTTCCAAATTACAGATAAAAGGACGAGGATTAAAATTAAGAGAAGAAGGGTTAGTACTTGCAATTGAATCAATTATTAATCTGGTAACAAAGAAATCTATCAGTAAAATGATGGTTGTAAAGTTGTAACGGTTCATGGATAAGCATGCGTACTTTGGGAACATACTATAGACGTGCGTATAGTAAAGGCGCAAATCCTGTCCGGTTTTGAATTTATTGAAGAATAAACTAATAAAATATAAAGAGCTTATGGCTAAACAGCCTTCAATAGAACAAGACGGTACTATTACCGAAGCATTATCAAATGCTATGTTTCGTGTAGAACTTGAAAACGGTCATGTGATTACAGCTCACATCTCCGGTAAAATGAGAATGCACTACATTAAGATCTTACCAGGTGATAAGGTTAAGGTAGAGATGTCACCGTACGATCTTACTAAAGGGCGCATTACTTTTAGATACAAAAATTAAACTCGATAAAAATGAAAGTAAGAGCATCTGTAAAAAAACGTTCTGAAGATTGTAAAATTGTTAGAAGAAAAGGACGTTTATATGTGATTAATAAAAAGAATCCTAAGTTCAAGCAACGTCAGGGATAATTTGATTAATTTTATTAAAAGATAAATATTTAATTTATGGCTAGAATTGTTGGAGTTGATCTGCCTCAAAATAAAAGAGGTGTAATTAGCTTGACTTATATCTTTGGTATTGGTCGCAGTGCTGCTCGTCAGATTTTGGACGAAGCGGGTGTGGCGCATGATACTAAGGTAAAAGACTGGACAGATGATGAATCTGCTAAGATTCGTCAAGCGATTAATGCAAACTTTAAGGTTGAAGGGGAGTTGCGTTCTTTAACACAGTTGAATATTAAGCGTTTGATGGATATTGGTTGTTATCGTGGCGTTCGTCACCGTATTGGTTTACCTTTGCGTGGACAAAAAACGAAAAACAACTCGCGTACCAGAAAAGGGAAAAGAAAAACAGTTGCAAATAAGAAGAAAGCGACTAAATAATTAATTGTTAAAATATGGCAAAGAAGTCAACATCAGTAAAGAAAAAAGTTGTGAAGATTGAGGCTGTAGGACAGGCTCATATCCATTCATCGTTTAACAATATTATTATCTCTTTAACCAATAATAATGGACAAGTTATTTCATGGTCATCAGCTGGTAAAATGGGCTTTAGGGGGTCTAAAAAGAATACTCCTTATGCTGCACAACAAGCTGCGACAGACTGTGGTAAAGTTGCTCACGATTTAGGGTTAAGAAAAGTGAAAGTATTTGTTAAAGGTCCCGGTAACGGGCGTGAATCTGCTATTCGTGCTATCAATTCATGTGGAATTGATATTTCAGAAATTGTAGACGTTACTCCACTTCCACACAACGGATGTCGTCCTCCTAAGAGACGTAGAGTTTAATAAATATAAGGTTTAATAAAAAATGCAAACTTAGGCTTTGGATTATTTTTTTTTGAATCCTCTCTAAAAAATCGCGGCACTTTTGTAGTTCAAAACTAAGCAAGCAAAGTTTCTATTTGTAGAAAAATTTAAATTTTAAGATAACATGGCTAGATATATAGGACCAAAGTCAAAAATTGCTAGAAAATTTGGTGAGCCAATTTTTGGACCTGATAAAGCATTTGAAAATAAGAATTACCCTCCAGGTCAGCACGGTAACAGCCGTCGCAGAAAAAAGATGTCTGAATACGGGGTTCAATTAAAAGAAAAGCAAAAAGCAAAATACACTTACGGTGTATTGGAGAAACAATTCTCGAACTTATTTAAAAAGGCCGCAAGAAGTAAGGGTATTACCGGTGAAGTTTTGTTACAACTTCTTGAATGTCGTTTAGATAACGTGGTTTACAGATTAGGTGTTGCTCCAACAAGATCAGCTGCACGTCAGTTGGTTAGCCATAAACATGTAACTGTTAACGGACAGATATGTAACATTCCTTCATACTCGGTAAAAACTGGAGATATTATTGGAATTCGCGAAAAATCGAAATCTCTAGAAGTTATTACCGATTCTTTATCAACTGCCAGATATAACCAAGCATCTTGGTTGGAATGGGATCAAACCTCTCTCAGCGGTAAGTTTTTAAACATACCTGAAAGAACAGAAATTCCTGAAAATATCAAGGAACAGTTAATCGTTGAATTGTATTCTAAGTAATAAATAGTTAATAAGTAATTTATGGCAATTTTAGCTTTCCAAAAACCGGACAAAGTTATCATGCTCGACGCAGACGATAAATTCGGGAAATTCGAATTTCGTCCATTGGAGCCTGGATATGGTATTACAATAGGTAACGCTTTAAGAAGAATCTTACTTTCCTCTCTTGAAGGTTTCGCTATTACAACTATCAAAATTCAGGGAGTTGACCATGAGTTTTCAACTATTCCAGGAGTTATCGAAGATGTAACTGAGATGATCCTGAACTTGAAGCAGGTACGGTTTAAACAAAGAGTTGAAGAGGTGGACAATGAATTGGTGACAGTTACCATTTCGGATCAGGAAACTTTTACAGCAGGCGACATTAACAAGTTCCTTACCGGTTTCGAAGTGTTAAATCCGGAGCTTGTAATTTGCAGAATGGATAGCTCTGCTAAATTGCAGTTAGATTTAACTATTAATAAAGGTCGTGGTTATGTGCCTTCTGTTGAAAATAAACCTGTAGATGTAGAGTTTGGTGTAATTCCAATCGACTCAATTTACACTCCTATTAAGAATGTAAAATATGAAGTTGAAAACTATCGTGTAGAGCAGAAAACTGACTATGAAAAGTTACTTTTCGAGATTACTACTGATGGTTCTATTCATCCAAAGGATGCATTGAAAGAGGCTGCTAAAATTCTTATTTATCACTTCATGCTTTTCTCTGATGAAAAGATTACTCTTGATTCAGACGAGAAATTTGCAAATGAGGAGTTTGATGAGGAGGTATTGCACATGCGTCAGTTGTTGAAGACCAAATTGGTGGACATGGATCTTTCAGTTCGAGCATTGAACTGTTTGAAAGCTGCCGATGTTGATACTTTAGGAGATTTAGTACAGTACAACAGAAACGATCTTCTTAAATTTAGAAACTTTGGTAAGAAATCTCTAACCGAATTAGATGATCTATTAGTATCATTAAATCTTACTTTCGGTATGGATATTTCTAAGTACAAATTAGATAAGGAATAAGGTAAAATGAGACATAGAAAGAAATTTAATCACTTAGGAAGAAAGGCAGCTCATAGAAAAGCTATGCTTGCAAATATGGCATCTTCCTTGATTTTGCATAAAAGAATCTCAACTACTACAGCTAAAGCTAAGGCTTTAAAAATGTATGTTGAGCCATTAATCACCAAAAGTAAAAATGATACCACTCACTCAAGACGTGTTGTATTTAGCTACTTGAAGCAAAAAGAAGCGGTTACGGAATTGTTCAGAGAAGTATCACCTAAAATTACTACTAGAAGCGGTGGTTATACCAGAATTTTAAAAAGTGGTAACCGTTTAGGTGATAATGCTGAGATGTGTTATATCGAGTTAGTTGATTTCAACGAAACTTACACAACTGAGAAGAAAACAGAAGCTAAGAAGTCTACAAGAAGAAGACGCGGAGGTAAAGCAACTACTAAGGCAGAAGGAAGTGATACTGTTGACGCTAAAGCAGAAGAGGCTGGCCAAGCTGCTGAGGAAGCCGATAAGAAGGAAGAATAGTCTTTCTGTAAGAATACTAAAAGGGGTAAAGTTAATCTTTATCCCTTTTTTAATGCCCTGAATATTTTTGCAACGTTTGCGTTAAAAGTTTAATATGTTTTACATACAAACAGCGTTATAATTTGCTTGAAAATGACGAAATTTAGGGTTGAAAATTAAGAAGTTAAATTATTTGCTATTATAATTATTTAATACGTAAGTTATGTCTGAAATTGTAAAGATTCACGGTCGTGAGATTCTTGACTCACGTGGAAACCCAACTATTGAAGTTGAAGTAACATTAGCAAGTGGCGTAATGGGACGCGCTGCAGTTCCGTCAGGAGCTTCTACAGGTGAAAATGAAGCATTAGAGCTTCGTGATGGTGACAAAGCTCGTTATCTTGGAAAGGGAGTTCTAAAAGCTGTAGAAAACGTAAATACCGTTATCGCTGAAGCTTTAGTGGGTATGGATGCTACCGATCAGGTTGCTGTTGATACTAAAATGTTAGAGCTGGATGGTACTAAAACTAAGTCGAATTTGGGAGCTAACGCTATGTTAGGCGTGTCTTTAGCAACTGCAAAAGCGGCTGCTGATTACTCAGGTATGCCATTGTATCGATACATTGGTGGAACTAATGCAACAGTACTTCCAGTACCAATGATGAACATCATCAACGGAGGTTCTCACTCTGATGCTACAATTGCTTTCCAAGAGTTCATGATTCGTCCTGTTGGCGCTCCTTCTTTCCGTGAAGCTTTAAGAATGGGTGCGGAAGTATTTCATGCTCTTGCTAAAGTATTGAAAGGTAAAAACCTTTCTACTGCAGTAGGTGATGAAGGTGGATTCGCTCCAATGTTAGGTGGTACTGAGGAAGCAATTGAGTGCATTTTGACTGCTATTACTAATGCAGGTTACAAGCCAGGTCGGAAAGAAGATGGTGGTGATGTTTCTATCGCTATGGACTGTGCCGCTTCCGAATTCTTTAAAGATGGTATATATGACTACGGCATTTTCGAGCCAAACGGAGTGAAAAGAAACTCTGAAGAGCAAGCTGCTTTCTTGGCAGAATTAATTGAGAAATACCCAATCGATTCTATTGAGGATGGTATGGACGAAGGCGATTGGGACGGATGGGTAGCCCTAAACGCTAAGATTGGTGATAAGTGTCAGTTGGTAGGTGACGATTTATTTGTAACCAACGTTGAATACTTGTCAAAAGGTATCGAGTTAAAGGCTGCTAACTCAATCTTGATTAAAGTAAACCAAATCGGTACTTTAACTGAGACTATGAATGCTATTGAAATGGCTCACCGTGCAGGTTATACCTCTGTAACTTCTCATCGCTCAGGTGAAACTGAAGATGCTACCATTGCAGATATTGCTGTAGCTACTAACTCTGGTCAGATCAAAACAGGTTCATTAAGTCGTTCAGATCGTATGGCTAAGTACAACCAATTACTTCGTATCGAAGAAGAATTGGGAGCTAACGCTCAGTTCGGATGTTAATCGGATATTTAGTATTTAATAAAAGAGGGATTCAATTGAGAATCCCTCTTTTTTGTTCATATCTTAAGATCATTAAGCGTACTCTTGAATCAGTTCGTATATAGTCTTGCATTGGAAAGGCTTGGATAAATACACATCCATACCAATTTCTACAGAAATATCTTTATCATCGGAATAATAATTTGCCGTAAAGGCAATTATTGGGATCGATCTCTTAACCTTTCTATCTTGCTCAATTTTTTTAATTCTTAGAGAGGCCTCAATACCCCCCATAATTGGCATCTGAAGATCCATAAGGATAATATCATATTCGTTCTCAGAGAATTTTTCAACGGCTTGCTTTCCATTTTCAGCAATATCTACTTTGCCAACTTTGTGTTTTAAGTAAACCTCAAGCGTTTTTCTGTTGCTGGGTTGATCCTCGACCAGTAAAACTCTAACATTTTCAATTTTTGTATTAGTCTTGTTTGGATGAGTTTTTACGATCTGTATTGATTCAATACTTTCTTCCCAATATATTTTTTTCTTTGTCTCAATGCCAATTTCTTCAAGCAATGCTGTTAATTTTTCGTGTACCATTTTGTGCTTATCAATTACCCCAACGATTAATATCTAAAAATATAGAATTTAAAGTGGAATTAAAAGTTAGTTCTCTTAAAACAATCAACATAAAAAGATTTAGTTATTCACAGTAAAACTTAATGTATTGCATTCTAATCAATTTTAGTAACAAAGAACTACCATCATTTTTTTATTTTTGAGCTTATTAAGCTAGATAAATTAAAAACTTGTAATAATGTCTGACGATAAGAAAATTATTTTTTCTATGATGGGGGTAAGTAAAATCTTCCCACCTCAGAAGAAAGTACTTAATAACATCAACCTTTCATTCTTTTATGGCGCTAAAATAGGGATTATTGGATTGAATGGTTCAGGAAAATCAACTTTGCTTAAAATTATAGCTGGTCTTGAAAAATCATTCGATGGACATGTAGTTTGGCCAAAAGAACATACCATTGGATATTTGGAGCAGGAGCCACAGTTGGAAGCCAGCAAAACTGTAAGGGAAATTGTACAAGAAGGTGTTCAAGAAATTGTGCAAGTTTTGGCAGACTATGAAGCTGTGAATTTAAAATTTGCTGACCCCGAAGTTCTTGAAGATCCTGATAAAATGCAAGCTGTAATGGATGAGCAGGCTGTTCTTCAGGAAAAGATTGACCGATTCGATGCATGGAATCTGGATACAAAACTAGAAAGGGCAATGGACGCGCTTCGTTGTCCTAATGGAGAAGCATTGGTTCAACATTTATCTGGAGGAGAGCGCCGTCGTGTTGCATTGTGTCGCTTGTTGCTTCAAGAGCCGGATATTCTTCTTTTAGATGAGCCTACCAATCATTTGGATACTGAATCGGTGCAGTGGTTAGAGCAGCATCTGCATCAGTATAAAGGCACTGTTATTTGTATTACTCACGACCGTTACTTTTTGGATAATGTTGCAGGTTGGATTCTGGAGTTGGATAGAGGTGAAGGTATTCCTTGGAAAGGGAATTACACTTCTTGGCTGGATCAGAAATCGAAAAGACTCGCTCAGGAAGAGACAGTGGCTAGTAAGAGAAGAAAAACACTTGAGCGAGAGTTGGAATGGGTTAATATGGCTCCGAAAGCTCGACAGGCTAAAAATAAGGCACGTTTAAAAGCTTACGATACTTTGATGAATCAGGATGTGAAACAAAAGGAAGAGAAATTGGAGATTTTCATTCCTAATGGTCCTCGTTTAGGCAATAAAGTTATTCATGCGAAAGAAGTTGCCAAAGGGTTCGAAAACAAATTGCTGTTCGAAAATCTTGAGTTCGAATTGCCACCTGCAGGTATTGTTGGTATTATTGGTCCCAATGGTGCGGGTAAAACTACCCTGTTCCGCATGATTATGGGATTGGAGCAACCAAACAAAGGCACTTTTGAGCTTGGTGAAACTGTAAAAGTTGGATATGTAGATCAGCAACATGCTGATATTGATTCTGAGAAAACAGTTTACGAAGTAATCTCGGGAGGAGGAGAATTGATATCTGTTGGAGGCAGACAATTGAATGCACGTGCCTATGTAAGCAGATTTAATTTTTCTGGTGCCGATCAGGAAAAGAAATGTGGAGTGCTTTCAGGAGGTGAGAGAAATCGCTTACACTTGGCCTTAACTTTGAAAGAAGAGGCAAATGTGCTACTGCTGGATGAGCCTACGAATGATATCGATGTAAATACACTTCGTGCTCTTGAAGAAGGTTTAGAAAGTTTTGCAGGTTGTGCAGTTGTTATTTCACACGACCGTTGGTTCCTTGATCGAGTTGCTACACATATTCTTGCATTCGAGGGTAATTCTGAAGTTTACTATTTTGAAGGAAGCTATTCTGATTACGAAATTAATCGCAAGAAACGATTAGGAGATGAAGGTCCTAAACGTATCAGATACAAGAAATTAATTGCAGATTAAGAAGACAGAGGGAAGATTTTGAAAAGGAATCTTCCCTTATTTTTTGTAACTTAAGCTAATATTATTCTTAATTAAAAAACATTATGAGCGAATTTGCAACACCTAACGATGAAAGAAATTGGGCAATGTATTGTCATTTATCTGCTTTAGCAATGTTTATCTTTCCTTTTGGAAATATTATTGGACCACTTATTTTATGGTCGATGAAAAAAGACCATTCTGCTTTGGTTGATAGAGAAGGGAAAAAAGCTTTGAATTTTCAAATTTCAATGAGTATTTATCTTTTTGTTTCAGCCTTTTTAATAATAATAGGCATTGGTATTTTGTTATTAATTGCACTTGGTTTGGTAAACCTTATTTTCGTAGTGATGGCTGTTGTTAAAACCTTAACTGGTGAAGACTACGAATATCCGCTCAGTATAAAAATATTAAATTGATTAAATGAAATCTTTCTCATTATACAAGACAATCTACTTTTTAGGGGTTGTCTTAATTTTTATTGGTGGTTACCGATTGTTCAAAAATCTTTCTTACGGAGAATTATTATTTTCTTCTGGAATTCTTTGCTATTCAGGGGTTCAAATCTTCTTACTTTTCTATAAGTCGATATCCGAATGGAAACTTTTTGAATACCTCAAACTATCAGTAAATGTATTGTTCCTGATATCAATAATACTTTTGTTGATTTTGAATTTACAGGAGTGGTATTATCCATTTATTTTGGGGCTATTGATTGATTTCTTTTCAAATATCTCGAAAAGAATAAATAGACGGCCAACTTAGGTTTAAAGATATTTTCAGGCTAACAAAAATAATTGGAAGCTTCAAAAAGATTTTTTCACTAATCATTCTCGTCTTAAGTAACAAACTGTGCTACTATCGAAATATTTAATATTTTTGTAAATCTGATAAAAAATCAAAATAAAGAATAAGAAATGGCTCAAAAACTGTCTATTCCTAAAGGAACGAGAGATTTTTCACCTGTTGAAATGGTGAAGAGAAATTATATTTTTGATACCATTAAAGATGTTTTTCAATTGTATGGATTCATGCCGATTGAAACTCCATCAATGGAAAATCTTTCAACTCTAATGGGAAAATATGGAGAAGAAGGGGATAAATTACTTTTTAAGGTATTGAATTCGGGAGATTTTATCTCGAAAGTGCGCGATGAACAATTGCAAGAGCGCAATTCGGTTAAGCTTACAACAAAGATTAGTGAAAAAGGTCTTCGTTACGATTTAACTGTACCATTTGCTCGTTACGTTGTTCAGCATCGTAACGATATTAGTTTCCCTTTTAAGCGATACCAAATTCAGCCGGTGTGGAGAGCCGATCGTCCGCAAAAAGGACGTTACCGTGAATTTTATCAGTGCGATGTTGATGTGATAGGAAGTAATTCGCTTTTAAATGAAGTTGAATTGATACAGATTGTTGATGAAGTATATCGCAGGCTGCAATTGAATGTAGTTGTAAAATTCAATAACCGTAAAATTTTGGCAGGTATTGCCGAAATTATTGGTGAGGCCGAGAAAATTATCGATATCACGGTTGCTATCGATAAGCTTGACAAAATTGGATTGGAGAATGTAAACAAAGAGTTGGCAGAGAAGGGAGTATCTGCGAAAGCAATTGAAATGCTGCAGCCAATTATTTTGTTATCGGGCACCAATGCCGAAAAAACTGCAAAATTAAAAGAGTTATTGGCCAGTTCGGAAGTTGGGATGAAGGGTATCGAGGAATTGGAAACCGTATTCAACTACCTGGAAAAACTAGATGTAAAAACCGAAGTTGAATTGGATTTAACTCTTGCCAGAGGTTTGAATTACTATACTGGAGCCATTTTCGAGGTAAAGTCTAAAGATATGGAGTTTGGTAGCATTACCGGAGGAGGGCGTTACGACGATTTAACCGGTATTTTTGGTTTGAAAGATGTTTCTGGAGTTGGTATTTCGTTTGGTGCAGATCGTATTTACGATGTGTTAGAACAAATGAATAAGTTCCCAGAGGAAACTGCAGCTACAACCAAAGTGTTGTTCATTAATTTTGGCGAGAAAGAGGAATTATTCTGCTTACCAGTTTTAGCTAAATTGCGTGCCAATGGTGTGAATGCCGAAATTTATCCTGTATCGCAGAAAATGAAAAAGCAAATGACATATGCCAACAACAAAAATATTCCTTACGTGATTATGGTTGGTGAAAGCGAAATGGAAGAGGGTGTTGTGAGTTTGAAAAACATGGAAACTGGCGATCAGGAAAAATTAACTCCAGTGCAATTAATTGAAAAACTAGCATAGTTTAAAGTGGCTTAAAAAATAGAAGGGCTGTCAACGAACAGCCCTTTTTTGTAGTCATTTATGTCTTTCGCGCTGGCCCATATGACGCCCTTTTTCTTTTATTTTCCTTAGCAACATGTTCTGAAATTGTTTTTCGGTATGATATAGTTCAAGCACTTTCTTTATGGGAAGAACCTTTTTAAATTTTTCATGATACTCCATGTTTAGTTGTGCTTCTTTCACTCTAAGGGAAATCATGTTGTCGCTTATCTGAACCAATTTGCTCTCAGGTATACTATCCAAACCATTTCTGATTTTACGGAACAATACCCTACCATCCTGTCTAAGTTGTTCTTTCTTGTTTTCAAATTCATTGTAAACAGGCCAAAATAATTGAGCTTCTTCAGGTGTTAAGGCTAATCTTTGTGTAATGAATGCTACCTTTTGAGCTTGAATTTCCTTATGCATTCTGCCACGACCTTCGCCTTTTCCTTTTTGCGCCATTGCCGCGAAACAAAAAAGCATTACAATTGATATTGATAGGATTAATCGTTTCATATTTTAATAATTATAAGTTCGCTAATAAATCATCGGTTGTGATATCGTAATCCGAAAGGTATTCAATAATTTCGTCAGTAGTAGGTTCCGGCATGCCATCAAAAAACAAATCAGAATCAATATTTTCTGTGTTAATGGAGCTTGTATCTTCGATTTGCGATATCTGTGGATTTTGGTATTCAGTAGGAACGACCGTGGTCAATATAAGTTTTGCTACCAAAACAAATCCAATAACGCTGGCTGCCATCCACATGTATGGCTTAAGTAATTGAACCAAATTCCTTTTCTTTGGATTCTCTTCTTGCTTAATTCTTTTGTTGATTCGATCACTAAGATCCTCAAAATAATTTTCAGGAACTTTAAATGCTTGATCTTTTTTCATGTCTGACAGATTATTCATGATTCATATATTTTATAGACTGTCAAAATTTAATTTGGTTTAATCATTTAATATTGGATTGATATTGCTAACACTCCAACTTAAGAAAAGACTCAATTTTTTTTACTGCATGATGATAGGATGCTTTTAAAGCTCCAACCGATGTTTCAAGAACTTCTGAAATTTCTTCATATTTCAGTTCATCAAAATACTTCATATTAAACACGAGGCGTTGTTTTTCGGGCAACCTCAAAATTGCCTTTTGGAATTCTATTTGCGCCTGATCTCCATCAAAATATTCATCGGCCTGCAAATTGGCAATTAACATCTCTTCCACATCTTTATTGGCAAAAGCAATATTTCGTCTCTGCTTCTCTTTTAAAAATGTTAGTGATTCGTTGGTTGCAATTCGGTACATCCAAGTAAAAAATTTAGCATCGTACCTAAACTTAATCAAACCTTTCCAGATCTTCACGAAAGTGTTTTGCAAAACATCATCAGCATCATCGTGCGATAATACAATTTTCCTGATTTGCCAATACAGTCTTTCCTGGTATTTTCTCACCAACATTGAAAAAGCCTGACTTTGGGTTTTCTTATCCTGAAAAAGTTGTAATATTTCTTCGTCAGATATATTATTCATCAATATCTAATCTATAATTGAAATTTATTCTTTGCTTCAAACTTACTAAGAATAATGCCAATGGGTTTCTATTTTTTTATCATGCTTTCGCAGATAAGCATAGCATGAACACCAATCGCAATTAAAAGTAGCCATTTGCAATTGCTTCTCGAAGGGTAAGACTTACTTCTTTTAAAAAGGTTTAATGAATGTACACTAGGGCAAAAAAAATCCGGAATCAAACTGACTCCGGATTCGTATCTTGAATCGTGTTTTATTTTTGAAGCAATGTTTCAACTTCTTTCACAACATTTTCGGCATTATAGCCAAATTTTTCATCCAAAACTCCAGCAGGTGCTGAGTAACCGAAATGATCTAAACCTACCGATTTTCCCTTAGGACCAACCAATCCTTGAAGTGTTACAGGCAAACCAGCAGTTAAACCAAGAACAGGAATTCCAGCAGGAATAACTTCGTTTTGGTATTCAGCCGATTGTTGTCTGAACAATCCTTCAGAAGGAACTGAAATGATTTGTACTTTCAAACCTTTATCAGCTTTCAAAATTTCAGCACCGGCAACCAAAGTTGAAACCTCAGAACCACTAGCTAATAGAATTACATCAGGAGTAGATTCTGGTTTTTCAACAATGTAAGCACCTTTTTCGGCAGCCAAAGCTTCCTCATATCTGTTTCCGTTTGCAGCCGGAAGATCTTTAATATTCTGGCGAGATAAGATCAAAGCAGTTGGGGTTTTTGTGTTCTCCATAGCCATTTTCCATGCAACTGTTGTTTCATCAACATCAGCAGGACGAAGAGCCAATAAACTCATTTCACCAGAGTGATTCTTCAATTGCTCCAACAAACGAATTTGCGCTTCTTGCTCAATTGGTTGGTGAGTAGGTCCGTCTTCACCTACACGGAAAGCATCGTGAGTCCAGATGTACTTCACAGGAACTTGCATAAGTGCCGATAAACGAACGGCTGGTTTCATGTAATCCGAGAATACGAAGAAAGTACCACAAGCGACAAATACACCACCGTGAAGCGCAATACCGTTACAAATTGCAGCCATTGTTAACTCCGCAACACCAGCTTGCAAGAATGCACCCGAGAAATCACCTTTTGCGATTGCTTTTGTTTGTTTTAAGAATCCGTCAGTTTTATCTGAGTTACTCAAGTCGGCAGACGAAACAATCATGTTGTCAACACTTTTTGCCAATTCGGCTAATACAGCAGAAGAAGCAGCACGAGTTGCCGCACCTGATTTTTGCTCGATAGATGCGTAATCAATTTCCGGAGCATCACCGTTAAAGAATTTTTCCAGTTTAGCAGCTAATTCAGGATTTGCTTTTGCCCATTCAGCTTGTTCAGCTTTTTTAGTATCAGCATATTCTTGTTTCTTTTTAAGAACTTCTTTGTAGTAAGCCTCTACTTCAGGGAAAATTTGGAATGGTTTTTCGGGATTACCACCTAAGTTTTCGATAGTTTTGTCTAAAGAAGCACCAGCAGCACCTAGAGGCTGTCCGTGAGTAGAAACCATATTTTCGAAGCTGCAACCATCGGCATCAACAGCACCCTTACCCATTACGGTTTCACCAATAATAAGAGTAGGACGTTCTGTTTCGTTGTTAGCCGCTAGTAGTGCAACACGAATTTCCGATGCGTTGTTACCATCAATCGTAATAACGTTCCATCCCCAAGCTTCGTATTTTTTAGCTGTATCTTCTATTGTAACTTCATCAACTTTTGTTGAAAGCTGAATGTTGTTAGAATCGTAGAACATGATTAGGTTACTTAGTCCTAAAGTTCCGGCAATTCTACCTGCACCTTGAGCAATTTCTTCCTGAATTCCACCATCAGAAATAAAAGTGTAAGTTTTGTGAGACATCCATTCACCAAAACGTGCGGCAAGGAAACGCTCAGCAATGGCAGCACCAACAGCCATTGTATGACCTTGTCCTAGTGGACCGGAAGTATTTTCAACACCTCTTTCAATATCAACTTCTGGGTGTCCGGGAGTTGGGGAGCTCCATTGTCTGAAGTTTGCAAGTTCCTCCATACTATAGTTGCCCGTTAATGCAAGAATGGAATAAAGCATTGGCGACATATGACCCGGATCAAGGAAAAAGCGATCACGATTGATCCATTGTTTATCCGATGGGTCGAAGTTTAAAAATTCGGAGTAAAGTACGTTTACAAAATCAGCACCACCCATAGCACCTCCAGGGTGTCCGGACTTTGCTTTTTCTACCATAGCAGCTGCAAGAATACGAATGTTATCCGAAGCCTTGTCAGTTACCGTAAGATCCACTTGGTTGTTCATTTCTTTTAGATCCATTTTTATAAAATGAGATTTTAATGATAAAAACTTGGTAAGGTTTTATTAATGCATGCAAATATAAACAAAAATGCAATCCTTTTTGAGCGAATCTTGTTTAAATAAAAGATTTGTAAACCAAAGAGATTCAAATCATTCCCGTCCTGTATTTATATTTCATCAACAGAAAAAGTGCTATGTGAGTTTGTAATATTGGTATAATATCAATTACACACCAAAATTTTGTCCTTTTAAGCTTTCATCATTTAATGAAAGACCAAACTGGGATAATCCCATTTATAATGGTTAAATAAGTGGTTCCAAATTTTGGGCAGAATTTAGATAAAGAGTATTTTATCAGTCGTTTTGACTTGTAATTGATATCAAAGGAGACTTATTTTAACTGTTTATAATTTTTCAAATTAATACCAATATTTAAAACCTAACCGAAACTGACTTGCCTGATTGGATCTCGAAACTTGACTTTCTGGAGTTTTGAGAAAGAGAAGCATTTTTATTTCGGAAGATGATGTGATAAACACCAGGTTGGAGGGTTAAGGTTTCCCGAAGCTTTTTTTCTTGCATATCGTAAATCCATTCCAAATGCTCATTGCGTTGCACAAAAATGCTGCAAGGGCCGTGTGATGGTTTAAAAATGGTTGCCAAACCAGGTTGTGGAATTTTAATTCGAGTTGTGGTGCTTTGATTAATTTTAACATTCGGAATTTTGATTCGCGGAAGCGTTAGAATTTCTAAATTGTATGTACCTGTAATGTATTTAACGCTTTGATTGATCTTTTGGGTATTTATTATTTGTGTATCGATTTTTACAAGAGTTTGCAAGTCTTTATACATGTTTGCCCTGTTCGATTCAATTGTTAAAAAACCTTGTGGCGCATCAAAACCGATTTTGCTATGTTTTCCTGCCAGAATAGTTACGCTGTCCTTGTGAAGTTCAGGAATAGTATGAATCGTTATGTTATAACTTAGTAACGGATCGATATAAAGAGTATCTGGATTTCCTTTTGCATTTAGGGTATGCATAAATTGATAACGAACCTTTCCTGATACATTATTGTAAAAAGTCATGGCTACATCTGTTTCGCTTGGATAACCATTGGCATCAATCAAATTTACCTGGGCAGATGTCTTATTCAATACCTGCGAAATAACATACTCCAGAGTGCCTCCGAATTTTTCTTCATGTTCTACTTGCAAAAAGTTTCCGATGCACTCAAAACTACTTTTGAAATTCACGTCCAAACCAATGCCTATTATAAAAGGTTTGAGTATAATTCCTGCCTTTTGTAGTTTGGCCGACACTTCGCAAGGATCGCCATCACAGGCTTCCACCCCATCGGTAATTAATATCACAACATTTCTAACACCTTTTTGCTTAGTAGGAAAATCGGCTGCAGACAATTCCAATGAATGGGCAATGGGGGTAGTTCCTTTGGGAATAAGGTATCGTAAAGTTTGCCTGATTTTACTTGCATTATTTGGCAAGAAAGGGACTTCGAGTTTGGTATCGTTGCAATCTTGCGGCGGAACCGGACTTTGATGTCCGTATACTCTTAAAGCCATTTCAACATTGCTTTCACACTCAAGGCTATCTACCATACTAATCAGGAATTGGCGAGCGATATCTATTTTTTTTGATTCTTCCCAATATCCATTCATACTTTGTGAAGCATCAAAAATGAAAAGAATTCTTGTTTTTTCATCAGCTTGCAAAGATTTGCTTTGTGATAATAATGGATTGGCAAATAAAAGTGCAATTAGTGCGATAATAAAATAGTGTATCTTCAAAACGAATTTTTAGATGTTTAGTGCGATAAAAATACTAAATGATCAGCTCAATTAAATGTAGAGAAGCATTACTTATCAAAAGTTATTTTTAAATTTGATACCTATAACGCTTGCACCACCTAAATAATATGAGTAGATCGCTTTTGTATACTATATTTTTCTTTTTTTGTTTGGTTGGACTGATATTTTTCTTTTCAGGGAATAATGGCCTGATTGTAAAAATGAGAATTATCAAGAACGAAAGGGAATATAGAAATATTTATTATTTGCAAAAAGAAAGATTTAAAGTGGTTACAGAAAACCGATCGCTTATTTTTTCGGAGGGAGAAGTAAGTTTGCTTAATACCAGAAACAAAACGTATTGGAAGGGAAGTATTAAGACTTTTAATAAAGCCATGCTAAATTCCAGTTTGAATCCTTATATTCAGCTTAAAACTAAGAATAATTACTTTAAAAAAAGTTTGCAAGAAAAGGATCGAAAGGCTCTGCAAAAGATTGTTGAAAGCACCTCGGGAAAACAAAACAGTGATGTTCTAAAAGCTGAAATTAAGATGACTCCTGATTATAATTCTATTGCTGGATTTGTTTCAAGAAAATATCTGGTGAAGCAAAATAATCGTGTTGTAGAAGAAATTTGGGTGGCCGAGAATTTAAAAAAATACATTCACTATGATTTAAACCTCGATCTGTACAATGATTTTATGGAGAGCCTGCTTCAACATACCGATTCTAGATTATACTTGCATTTGGAATCATTCATGGGAATCATAAAAAATGGATTTCCCATGAGAATAAGAATGTATGGAGGCAAGCATGTTACCGAAACGGAAGTGGAACAATTAATAAAGAAAAAGTTTCACAATTCTGTATTTGAGCTTGGCAAAGGGTACAAAAGGGTAGAACTTTCAAGTTTGCTTAACTAATCCAGAAGAATAAAATTTTTACTTTCCTGCTCAATCACTCTCTCAATAATCTTGAGGTTATCAATTGATTGCAATTTCATTATTTTTGATGAAATGTCTGTACTAGCTCCAAACAACTCAGCTGCTTTCATCAGTTTTTCTCGGGCTTTTATAAAATGATAATATTGCAATGCATCAATGTCTCCTTCAAAATTCAAAATAATTCTTGAATATCTGTAATACTCCATTGCCAAGTTAAACTTGTTGGCCGGATTAACACGATAAATCTCAATAGCCGTTTTCAGCCTTCGTTTGGCACTGGATAAGGCGTTGTATTGTGAAATACTGTCGGTGAAATGATAGGATTTTGGAGTCTCAGATAAATGCTTATCAATGGCAATTTCGCCTAAATTAAAAATTTCAAGAGGTACAGGATTTTCCAGGAATTGCCACATCGGAATTAAGGGCATATGTGTATTTATAAACTCTTCGGGTGATACCATAAAAAACTCATTTGCTTTATTCTTAATTCCTGTGTGATATAATATAGCATTTGCCCAACTTAAGTCGAAACAAAACCAAAAGCCATCAACCTTTGCAGCGTTCCATGCGTGTGTTGCTCTGTCTTGTAAAGCACCATTTTTTGTAATGTATCCACTAATAGAGTAACATTCTATTCCGGATTGGTCGCAGAAATATTGGAACAAGCGCGAAAACCCTTCACAAACAGCCATTCTTTTTTTAAGAACACAAACTGGAGTCGAACAATTATTTGATCCCATGTAAAATAAAATTTTAGGGTCATATAACAGTTCAATTTGATTTTTATACCTGATGTTTTTGATAATCCAATAATAGAAAGCTCTTACCGTTTCGGTTTGATTTACGGCAGTTTCTGCAAGGTAATTATGAAGTGTAACGATATTATTACTTACACTGTCGGGTGTTTTTCTAACATGTTTATCAATATGGCCAAATCTTGCTGTAGGTTGATCCTGAGCATATACTGATCCCAAAGAAATCAAGCAAAAAGATAATATGAATAGTAGTTTTGCAATCATATGAAATTCGTATAAAGCTAGTAAAATATAAGTTAAACAGTTCATTAATTTGTTCCTTTTTATTCTATTAACAAATTTTTAGGAGATATGAAGAAAATTGGCACATCGAAAATTAAAATGTACTTTTGCTCAGATTTTTGAAAATAGAAACGAAGCAAATCAAAATAATATAGAATTGCCATGGCATTACAGTGTGGAATTGTAGGATTACCAAATGTAGGTAAATCAACTCTGTTTAATTGTTTGTCGAATGCGAAAGCACAATCGGCTAATTTTCCTTTTTGTACAATTGAACCAAATGTAGGTGTAATTACAGTACCTGATGATAGACTAATTAAATTGTCTGATTTAGTTGATCCGGAAAGAGTACAGCCTGCGACTGTAGAAATTGTTGATATTGCAGGTTTGGTAAAAGGTGCGAGTAAAGGAGAGGGTTTAGGAAATAAATTCCTTTCAAATATTCGCGAAACTGATGCTATTATTCACGTATTGCGTTGTTTCGTGGACGATAATATTACGCATGTTGATGGTAATGTAGATCCGGTTCGTGATAAGGAAACAATTGATACAGAATTGCAATTAAAAGATTTGGAAACCGTTGAAGCTCGCATTCAAAAATCTGCTAAGGTTGCGCAAACAGGGAAAGATCCTAAAGCGAAAAAAATGTTTGAGGTTTTAAATCGCTATAAAGAAGCTTTAGAACAAGGGAAATCTGCAAGGACAGTTGAATTAACAGAGTCGGAAGAAGAAGTTACTAAAGATTTGTATTTACTTACGACAAAACCTATTCTTTACGTTTGTAATGTTGATGAGGCAGCAGTGAAAGATGGGAATCAATATGTTGAAGCCGTTAAGGAAGCAGTAAAAGATGAGCATGCGGAACTTCTTTTGATTGGTGCTGCAATTGAAGCAGATATTTCGGAATTGGAAACTTACGAGGAGAAACAAATGTTTCTTGAAGATTTGGGATTGGAAGAGCCAGGTGTTAATAAATTGATTAAAACAGCCTACAAGTTGTTGGATTTAGAAACTTATTTTACGGCTGGTAAAAAAGAGGTTCGTGCATGGACCTATCCAAAAGGGGCAAAAGCTCCACAGGCTGCTGGTGTAATTCACACCGATTTCGAAAAAGGCTTTATTAGAGCAGAGGTAATTAAGTACAGTGATTACGTTGAACTCGGTTCGGAAAGTGCTTGTAAAGATGCTGGAAAAATGAACGTAGAAGGGAAAGAATATGTAGTGCAGGACGGTGATATCATGCACTTCCGTTTTAATGTGTAAGACATTAGAACCTGTAATATATAAAAATGGTCGTTCAAGTTTGAATGGCCATTTTTGTTTAAAATATCTTTACTCTTGTATAATCCATTGATATAAATATTTTCAAACAATAAGAGTATCTTTGCTTTGTGTAATGAATATTAATAATTCGTTGCTTGTTATTTCATTATAAATTATTTAAAGATGATACGCACACTGTTTCTAATTGGTATGGGAGGTTTCCTGGGAAGTGTTTCCCGTTATTTAATCGGTCAGGGATTACATCGAATTTTCGATACCATTTTCCCAATTGGCACCATGACAGTGAATATTGTTGGTAGTTTTATTATTGGAGTTGTGTATTCTCTTGCCGAGAGAGACAATCTTATAAGTCCTGAGATGAGAATGTTTCTTGCAGTGGGTTTTTGCGGTGGATTTACCACCTTTTCTTCTTTTGCCTTCGACAAATTGAATCTTTTAAAAGATAGCGGATTTTTGTATCTTTCTGTTTATGTGGGAGGAAGCGTTTTTCTTGGCCTCTTGGCAGTGTATTTAGGTACTCAAATTAACAAGTTGTTTTAGTTCAGAGATTAGTTTGAGGAGCTTCGATCTAATATCTGCAAAACCTCAAATCCATTAAAATGAAATTGAAAGGGAAAGCAAAATTACTTCGAGTATATATTGGCGAGGCCGATAGGGTTTATCAGAGGCCTTTGTATGAAGCAATAGTGTATGGGGCAAAAAAGTATGGTTTAGCAGGCGCTACTGTTCATCGCGGAGTTATGTCCTACGGAGCCAGTTCAAGAATTCATACCTCCAAAATTTTTACGCTAGCTGATGATTTGCCAATAATAGTTGATATTGTTGATTCCACTGAAAAAGTAGAGGGGTTTCTGCACATTTTAGAATTGCTAATCGAGAAATCGGGTGGTGGCGGAATGATTACCATGGAACAGGTGGACGTAATCCGATATCAAGCACAGTCTAAATAATACCATTGTTAGGTTGAAGCAGTAGATTCGTTTCATCCGGTTATTATTTTTTCCATTAGCCATATGTAAGCCGAAAGATCAAAATAATCATTATCGTGTTGGTTTAATTGTTTTAATCATGCTCGTTCCTTCATAAAATTGGTATCATATAAGTTCTACTCATTAACAGGTTAAGCTGTGAAAGAATTTTAGATCAAACTCACCTAATTTAGACTTGTATTCCATCACATCAATGGCTTAAATCAGAGCGAATCCATTATATTTGTTGCCGACAATATTATAACGCCAATATCATATAGGGATGAACAGACGAACCGTAATCATATTACTGATATTTTTAATCACCAAAATTTCAATAGTAAAGGCACAAAGAACTCGAAAAATACCTTCTGAACAGCCGAAATTGGTGGTTGGAATTGTGGTAGATCATTTAAGACCAGATTATTATTTTCGATTTTCAAATCTGATTGGTGAAAAGGGTTTTAAACGATTAATGAATCAGGGAACTTATTGTAAAAACACAAAATTTACCTACTTATACTCTCAAACAGGACCCGATCATGCAAGTATTTATACAGGAACACCTCCTGCATATCATGGCATCATTTCTCATGGATGGTACGATCGATTATCGGGTGAGTTAAATATGGCTAAAGAAGATGGAGATGCTAAAATAGTTGGCATTGAATCGAAAGAAAAAGGTAAATCACCTAAAAATTTGTTGGCGCCTACAATAGGCGACGAAATCAAATTATTCAATCACCATTCACGAGTTATAGGGGTTGGCTTAAATGCTGAGGCAGCATTGTTTTCTGCGGGTCATGCTGCCGACGGAGCCTATTGGATGGATGATCTATCTGGTATGTTTGTTACATCTTCTCACTATCAGGATACCATGTACAATTGGGTGAGTGAATTCAATAATAAGAAGTTCGCCGATTTTTACATGGATCGAATTTGGACGCCATTCGACGGACAAGATAAACCGAAAATTTCGGAAAGAATTTTGGGTAAAGTAGGTCTTTCATCGGATTTCTATTACGATTTGAATAAAGAAAAAAGGACATATGGATACAAAGCCATTAAGGCAACTCCATTTGGAAACATGTTGGTGAAAGATTTTGCCATTTCTGCCATCATTAACGAAAACTTAGGGCGTGATGACGATACCGATTTTCTATCCCTTACCTTTTCTTGCTTGGATTATAAACACAGAGAATTGTCTCCTTTTGCTGCCGAGATGATTGATAACTTCATCAGGTTAGATCGAGAGATAGAACATTTTTTGGATTTTCTTGATGAACAAATTGGCTTGGAAAACGTATTGGTTTTTCTTACTGCAGATCAATCGGCAAACTACACGCCTGAGAACTTAAAGGCGCAAAACATCCCTAACGGATATTTTAGTTCCTACAACGCTATGGCTTTGTTAAAATCATATCTAAATGTAATGTATGGAAGTGGCGATTGGATTTTGGGATACGATTCGCAGCAGGTTTATTTAAACCATCAGTTGATCGAAGATTCTAAATTATCCTTGGAAGAGATGCAATTAAAAGCAGCCAACTTCCTAATTCAGTTTACAGGTGTGGCTAATACCATTCCGGCCAGCAGTTTAATTACTGCCAACTATACCCATGGGGTAATGCAAAAAGTGCAGCGATCCTTCAATCAAAAACGATCTGGTGATGTATTGATTACGCTTGAACCTGGTTGGATGCACAAAATAAAAGATGAGAGAGATAAAATTGCTCAATACAGCTACACCAATCAGGTTCCTTTGTTTTGGTACGGTTGGAAAATTAAACGTGGCACAGTTTCTCGAACTGTTTATATAGAAGATATCGTTCCTACAATTTCCAATTTCTTGAACATTTCAATTCCTTCTGGTTGCGATGGTAATCCAATTGAGGAGCTTACAAAGTGATGATTGATCATTAACCCCTTGTACTTTGTAAGTTTTTAGCAGAAGAATATTTAATCAGGGTTATAAAATAAATTTCTGAAAATGAACTTATGATCATGCTGATAAAGCTTTATTTTTTGGAAAAATTCATATGCTAGGATGATTATACCTCAATCAATTTTGTAGGAAGCATATTTTATCATGATGAAACATGCTTCGTTTTTCCTGATTCCTAATTGCACGACGATTTTATACCCTTCCATTTTTATGGAAAGGAATAAAATCGTGCTGATACAAACAGTATTTCCTGAGTTCCGCACAGGGACACCCAAATTAGAAATCAAATAATTTAGCTAGATGTTTTTGTTCATCATTTAGAAGTAGAGTTTCTTTAAAAGTGTTGCCAGTTTTGGGATCTGAGATTTCGATTGCATAGATTGATTTGGCGATGTCGATGGCTTTTTCGGGACTCATTTTGTCTGTTTTTAACTTCAGTTGCCTCTCAAGTTCTTTGTAAACTTTATAGGCTACAAAATTGATGGTGATAAGCGCCTGAATCCTTTTTTGCAGTCTATGGTAGATTGGTCTGATCTTCAGGTCATGCTTTGCAACCCTAAAGGCTTTCTCGATTTTCCATAGCTGGCCATAATTATTGATGATTTCTTCCTTTGAAAGTGTTGTATTGGTCATGTAACCTTTCAGTCCATCCCATGCTGCATCCTCTTCAAATTTTCCATGATTGATTCTGATAGTTATATCTCCTTCCAGTTGTAAATACTTATTGTATCCTCTATTGTTTATCGATGACTTGGTCAGCTTACCTGATTTGATCCTTTGCTCCAACTTCATCAGCCCCCTTTCCCTATTATGCCTGTCCTTTTTAGCCCTTCTGTCAGTATATCCGACAATTAAGTTTGTTCCATCGGTTCTGGGAATAATTGCACTGGATTTATCTTTGAGATTCAGAGCGAGTATTTCTTCTTTAATCGCCTTGCTTTCATTTTTAATGCGTGCGCCAAGAATAAACTCATAACCTTTCTCCTGAAGTTCTTTGACATTAGAAGATGAGAGTAAGCCGGAATCAGCTATAACAACTAGCTTATCCAGATCATATTTGTCTTTAAAAACATCAATAATGGGAAGCATTGTATGGCCTTCAAACTTGTTGCCTTCATGAATTTCATATGCTAACGGATAGCCTTCAACACCAACAAGTAGCCCCAATACGATTTGCGGATTCTGGTGTTTTCCTTCTTTGGAAAAGCCTCGTTTTCTTAAATCATCTTCATCATCAATTTGAAAATAAATTGTTGTAACATCGTAGAAAACAACCCTGATGATACCGCCAAGTATCTTTTTGGTGTGATGATAACTAATTTGCTGAAGCGTTTCTTTGTGATCAGAATAGACTTTATCCAAATACCTGTATATCCTGTCTTCTTTTATATTTATCGAAAAGTATCTGTGTAAATACTGAGTCGTTTTTAACTTACTTGCCGGGTGTGACAGTCGAACCAGTACTAATTGTTTTAGAAGGTCGTTACAAACAGTGTCAAATCCAATTTCATTATAAATCCTGCCAAGTAACAGGTGGACACCTTCAATTGAAATGTTTCGTATGCTTTGTTTGACGGTTTCCTTGAAATCCTGTACTGTAAAATCAAAAGATTGTTGACCTTCATAATGCGAGATATAATCAAGTCCTTGTTGGTAAAGAGTTTCTATTTCAGTATCAGAACAAGAACTGCCGATAGTTTTAAGCACTTTGTATTTTCCAGAGCTTTTATCAATGACTTGCACACTGACAACACCACTATTGTTCTTCTTTTTTCTCACAAACATAGTGCAAATATAAGCCTGGGACACCCAAACATCCAACTAAAAAGAACTTATAACCCTGTAATAGTGCGACTTAAATCTTTTTGCCTGAAAAAAGTGCGGAACTCAGGAGGGTTATAAAATAAATTTCTGAAAATGCACTTATGATCATGCTGATAAAGCTTTATTTTTTGGAAAAATTCATATGCTAGGATGATTATACCTCAATCAATTTTGTAGGAAGCATATTTTATCATGATGAAACATGCTTCGTTTTTCCTGATTCCTAATTGCACGACGATTTTATACCCTTCCATTTTTATGGAAAGGAATAAAATCGTGCTGATACAAACAGTATTTTTTTACGATCAGGCTTTCAGGATCGTTTTTTAAAATAAACTTGGCTTAGCCATGCTTCACAAGTCCATTTCTAATATCCATTAAAGAGATGTTTTCAAAGTTGATAGATTCTAATAGCCATGCTTTAGAAGATGGAATTTATATTCTTTCTCTATTCTGGAGCTTCATTTTAAAGAATATACCAGCAGGTATTCATCAAACAGAATATACCTGAAAGTATAGGATTCAGAGAAATCATTCCGGCAAACTTCTCCTTTAAAAGTATTTTGGTGGGGTGAAAAAGGATGAATCTTCAATTCATTGATCAAATGAACATCCTTTTTGCCATAGAATTTAATTAGACATTCTTTTGCGCACCAGTGCTGATATAGGTGAAATGTTCGATTTTGATCTGAAATATTTTCAAGTTCCGATTCAGAAAGAAATCGATTTGCAATTCTTTGAACTCTATCCGATAGGAATTCCATATCCAAGGCTGGGATAGATTCCTTGCATACAAATATGGCAGCAAAATTTTTGGTATGACTGATGCTAATATTTAAATCGGAATCAACTAAAAATGGCTTTCCATGTTTATTATTCTCAATTCTTAAGTTGGCAGAAATGTATCTCTGAACCAGTAATCGGATGGCCAAATACTCTTTTTTCCTCGATTCGCTTCCAAAGGAATTTAACTTTTCAAGCTCTTTATCGCTTAAGTAAACTTGATTTTTTAGGCTGTCGGCCTTTTCATCAATCTTCCAAACGTATAGATTGCAATGCTCGCAAATTTGTAGGTGTTTGAATAATGGCATTTCAATCAGAGAATTATTTTTTCCACTCTAAGCTTTCGATCAACTTCACAATATCTTTATCGATATATTGAATTACGGGAGCCAAAGAATCCTGATTTGGGTGTTCTTTAAAGTAAAGAGCCCCACGCAAAAAATGTGCGGTACTGTCGGTTGCAACAAATTGCACCGATGAGGCGGTATTTCCTTTGATTCGATAAATTAGAGCATATACCTTTTTGTCTTGATTTAGGAATGCTTGTTCTTCTATGGCATCAGCTTTAATGCTGTGTTTATATGCCATTTTTCTCGAATCTTCGAGGTATTCCTCAACATTTTCATCTACTCTTTTATAGCTTAAATGAATGGTTGCCTTGTATCCAGGATATTGAACGTTTAACCAATACTTTTCGGCACCTTTAGTATTGTCAACATTCACTTCGGCAATCGACAATTTGTCAAAACTATAAGGATAATCCTGATTCCAATTCTCGTATTGTTTTCCTGGTAAATCAATACGAAAATAACCTTTGGGTTTGGGAGTATATTTTTCTTTGCACGACATCATTGCAACTAACAAGCTTGCAATAAGAGTAAAGTAAACGAATTGATTCAATTTCATTTTATAAATATTCAGAACGGTGTTTCTTATTTGCTTGATTTGAGTTTAGGAGGCAGGAATCGGATTTTTTTGATCCTTCTATTATCAGCAGCTTCTACAATAAATTTGTAGTTATGATGAGAGAACTCCTCTTTTTTCTGAGGGATTTCACCTTTTAATTCCAGTAAAATTCCCGCCAATGTATCAGCATCGCCCTTAATGTCTTCGAACAGATCAGAATCTAATTCTGTGATCTTAAAGAAATCGTTAAGCAAAGTTTTTCCTTCAAATACATAGGAGCCATCTTTTTCAAGGGTATAGGTTTCTTTTTCTTCATCCGATTCATCGGTAATATCGCCAATAATCTCTTCCAGAATATCCTCCATGGTGATGATGCCAGATGTACCACCATATTCATCAACGACAATGGCCATGTGGTTTTTTTGAGTTTGGAACTCTTCAAGCAGATCGTTGATTTTTTTGGTTTCAGGTACATAATAAGGAGGTCTGATAATGGACTGCCAACGAAAAGTATTGGGTTTGTGATGATGAGGAAGCAGATCTTTCACATAAAGAATGCCTTTTACATTGTCGAAGGTTCCATCGTAAACAGGAATTCTTGAGTATCCAGAGTCAATTAATATCGATTTTAGTTTCCCAAAACCTGTTCTTACGTCAATGGCTACTACATCAACACGTGATTTCATAATTTCAACGACATTGATGTTCCCGAAATTTACAATTCCTTCCAGAATTTCCATTTCATCGCTAATTTCATCAGCGGTTAATTCAAGGGCTTGCGATAAATCGCCCATCGAAATATTCTGCTTTTTAGAAATCCGCTTGTTAACAATCGAAGTAGATTTAATCAGGATAACTGACAAAGGCCTAAAGATCTTTTCCATATAGTATAAGGGAAAAGCCATAAATTTTGAAAACCTCATCGAAGTTTGGGTAGCATATACTTTTGGAATAATCTCACCAAAAAGTAAAAGCAAAAAAGTAATAATTACCACCTGAACCAAAAAGCCGATGGTTGGCGCATTGGAAAAATCCACAATTGAATTGGTAATAAAGCTTGATAAAATAACGATTCCAACATTTACAAAATTATTACCGATTAGAATGGTAGCCAGAAGTTCCTCCGGCATTCTTAGTAATTTTAACAATCGGCGATTTTTCTGATTTTCTTCTGCTTCTATATCATTAATTTGCTGAGGCGATAAAGAAAATAGAGCAACTTCAGATCCTGAAATCAATGCAGAGCAAAATAAAAGAAGTACCATTACAAGTAAACTTATAATGGTACTTATATCAAAAGAGTAAAAAACAATATCAGTATTGTTTAAAAATAATGTTGAAAAACTGTCTGTTTCCAATTTTCTCTCAGGTTGGTTAACACTCGTCTAAATTAGAATGGAAGATCGTCAGTTTCTTCTTCTGAAGCTCCGGCTTCATTGGTTGCAGTAGCTTGAGTGGTAGCTGTACTTTCTGGTGTTGAAGTAGGCTGGCTGCTATCTCCTTTTCTATCCAACATTCTAATGTTATCGCCAAATATTTCGGTCATATATCTTTTATTACCATCTTGGTCATCCCACGAGCGAGTGCGAATTCTACCTTCAATATACAATTGCATACCTTTTTTAACGTATGTTTCTGCAATTTCAGCTAATTTTCTCCACAACACAATGTTGTGCCATTCTGTTTGTGTTACCTTTTCGTTGTTTTTATTGGTGTATGTTTCGCTAGTTGCTAAAGGAAAATTTGCAACTGCAACACCATTGTCTAAATAACGTACTTCGGGGTCTTTCCCAACATTTCCGATAAGGATAACTTTGTTTACTGACATATTATCTTATTTTTTAATTAACAATAGGTTAAAGATACAAACTTTTAGATTGCTCCATAATTTATTCGAGGCTTATTTTAAATTACTTGCTTTGCTATATGATTTGCAACTAATTTTGGAAATGGATAATTCTCAGCATCCTGTTTTTTTATAAAACTAAAACTCTCGAATCTTTTAATTTGTTCAGCATCAATTTCAATATGGATAAAGCTTGTATTAATATTTTGATGCGTTAATTTGTGTACGATATTATCACTAATTGACTGTATTACCAAATCCTTATTGGCAAAAATATCTTTCCATTGTTTTGATTGTATTATTTTGTCGGTAGTCATTAGTCTATCAAACTCAATTAAAGGATACTGAAACATGTTTTTCCAGATATCTTTACTTTCTCGTTTTTCAATTGCAAATCGACCAGAACAAGATATGAACAAATAGTAAAAGTAGCGATCCTTAGGATTAATTTGTTTACTCTTTTTTGGTAATTGATCTACTCTGTTTGATTTAAACGCAAAACAACTTGCATGAATAGGACAAGTATCACAATTGGGAGATTTCGGTGTGCATTGCAATGCTCCAAATTCAATAATGGCTTGGTTGTATATTTCAGGGCTGGCATTACCCATAGTTTCTTGTGCAAGCTTCTGAAATAGTTTTTTCCCTTCACTACTATCGATAGGAGTTTCTACGCCAAATATTCTTGCAAGTACTCTATATACGTTTCCATCTACTGCGGCATAAGGCAAGTTATATGCAAATGATGATATGGCTGCTGCGGTATATGTACCTATCCCTTTTAAGGAAAGTATCTCCTTATATGTTTTTGGAAATATACCATTATATAGGGTATGAATTGTTTTGGCAGCATGATGAAGATTTCTGGCTCTGGAATAATAACCTAATCCTTGCCATATATTTAAAACTTCTTGCTCATCAGCCAATGCTAAATCCATTACAGTAGGAAACCTACTTGTAAATTTGTTATAATAGTCAGTTGCAGTAACAACTCTTGTTTGTTGTAACATGATTTCTGAAATCCATATTAAATATGGGTTCTTTGTATTTCGCCAAGGAAGGTCTCGTTTATGGTTGCGATACCAGTTTATGATTTGGTTATTAAGCATCTCGAATAAAATAAGGGATTCAACTTTTTTCAAAAATGCACAAAAATATTTGTTTTCGATTTCGTTAATATCTGGAAATCTTATATATTTGCATTCTGATTTGAGGAAATGATGTTGTAAATAATTGATAATTAAAGATTTTTTAAGAGATGACTAAAGCGGATATTGTTAACGAGATTTCTAAAAACACTGGAATTGAGAAAATTACAGTTCAGAAAACTGTAGAAGCTTTTATGGATACTATCAAAGGTTCATTGGTAAAAGGAAAGAATGTGTATTTGAGAGGTTTCGGAAGTTTTATCGTTAAGAAAAGAGCAGAGAAAACTGCAAGAAACATTTCTAAAAACACAACAATTATAATCCCAGAGCACTTTATCCCAGCTTTCAAGCCTGCGAAAACTTTCGTAAGTAAAGTGAAAACTAACGTAAAGTAGTTTAAGATTTTTAAATTAATTAAATAATTCGAAGTTATGCCTAGCGGAAAAAAAAGAAAAAGACATAAGATGGCTACGCACAAGCGTAAAAAGAGACTAAGAAAAAATCGTCATAAGAAGAAGAAATAGCTTTCTTATAGCTTGTTTTGTAAGAACGAAATAAATAAACCTAAAGAACTTTTTTAGTACTTTAGGTTTATCTATTTGTAAGAACTGATTAACTTTAATAAAAATAAGAATAATTTAAGTAGTGAGTAACGAGCTTGTAATTGATGTAAATCCTAATGAAATTGTAATTGCTCTGCTTAGCAACCGACAGTTGGTGGAGCTTACCAGAGAAAAAAGTAATCTTCAATTTGCAGTAGGAGATATATATTTGGGGAAGGTAAAGAAGATAATGCCCGGTTTAAATGCTGCGTTCATTGATGTTGGTTATGAAAAAGATGCATTTTTACATTATCTGGATCTGGGACATCAATTTCGATCACTAAATAAATTCTTACAACAGGCCTTGGCAAGAAAAGGTCGAAACCTTTCGGTCTCAAAAATGAGATTGGAAAAAGATATTGATAAGAATGGAAAAATGTCTGATGTTGTTAAATCAGGACAGTACATTCTGGTTCAGGTTGCCAAAGAGCCAATATCTACAAAAGGTCCGAGACTTTGCTCGGAGATATCCATAGCAGGGCGTAACATTGTTCTGATGCCTTTTTCTGATAAAGTTTCCATCTCTCAGAAAATTAAATCAACCGAAGAAAAGAAACGACTCCGCCAGCTGCTTCAAAGCATTAAGCCTAAAAATTATGGTGTGATCGTAAGAACTGTGGCCGAAGGGAAACGTGTTGCTGAATTGGATCAGGAACTTAGGTCTTTGGTTGAGAAATGGGAGGGAAGTTTCCAACACATTAGAGATATGTATCCCCCAAAATTGGTTTTGGGAGAAATGGATAGAACGACTGCCATTTTGCGTGATATTTTGAATTCATCCTTCGAAAATATCTATGTAAATGATGCCAGTGCTGCAAAAGATATAAAAAACTACATAGCTGGAATCGCTCCTGAAAAATCAAAAATTGTGAAGCATGTTACAGGTGATACGCCAATTTTTGATCAGTTAGGTGTTGACAAGCAAATTAAATCTTCATTCGGAAAAACCGTTTCTTTCAAGAATGGTGCGTACCTAATAATAGAGCATACCGAAGCTTTTCATGTAATCGATGTGAACAGTGGTAATCGGTCGAAAGCAGGCAACGATCAGGAAACGAATGCGGTAGAAGTTAATTTGTCGGCTGCGGAAGAAATCGCTCGTCAGCTTCGCTTGCGCGATATGGGTGGAATTATTGTGGTTGATTTTATTGATATGCATTCTGCTGAAAACCGTCAGAAGGTTTTCGAACGTATGAAAGATATAATGGGACGGGACAGAACCAAACACAATATCTTGCCATTAAGTAAGTTTGGTTTAATGCAGATTACTCGCCAACGAGTTCGTCCCGAAATGAATATTGAGATTCAAGAGACTTGTCCAACATGTCTTGGATCGGGGAAAATAGCTCCTGCAGTTTTACTAACCGATCAGATTGAAGAAAAATTGAAATCAGTTGCTCAAACTGGTGAGAAGAATTTAACTCTTAAGGTGCACTCATATGTTGCTGCCTATATTAATAAAGGTTTCTGGAAGTCATTAAGAAGACAATGGCAAACAAAATTGGGAGTGAAATTATCCGTTAAAGAAGTACCATCTTACGATTTCCTGGTATTTAAAATTTTCGATAAGAATAATCAGGAAATCGAATTGTAAGTTCTTTTCGATCATTACGCTTGAATCCTCTTAGCACATGTTTAAGAGGATTATTTGTTTATACTGGTCTACCTCGGGTTATACTCGTATTATGGGTTTGATATTTATAATCATTATAAGTTGAAACTGTTCTTTGCCTGAAAAAGAATGCCTACTTTTGAAAGTTTGCCTTTCGGAAAAATGGTAAGCCGCTTTAATCTTTTTAAAATTTAAATTACGTATGGAAAAATACGATGTGATTATTGTAGGAGCCGGTCCTGCCGGTATTTTTTGTGCTTACGAATTAGTAAAAAAACGAGACGACTTAAAAATTTTAATCCTCGAAAAGGGAAGAGGCATGGACAAGCGTTCATGTCCGAAACACACCAATGGCGGTATTTGTGTACACTGTAAACCCTGCAGTATTACAACGGGTTGGGCAGGAGCAGGAGCTTTTTCTGATGGAAAGCTGTCTTTATCGCACGAGGTGGGAGGAACTCTTCCCGATTACTTGGGAGTTGAAGAAACCATTGATTTGATTAAGTACACCGATGATATTTATTTGGAATTTGGAGCTGCAACAGATATTCATGGTAAAGAATTAACACCTGCAATGGAGAAAATTCGTCGCAAAGCAATTGAGTCGAATTTGAAACTGGTTCATTGCCCGGTAAGGCATCTGGGAACTGAAAAAGCGCAAGATCTTTACAGGCGATTATACGAATTTGTTACTTCGAAAGGAGTGGAAGTACAGTTTAATTGTGCGGTTGAAAGCTTAATTCTGGATGGTGACAAAATTAAGGGAGTTAAGAATGGAAAAGGCAGCTATTATGCCGATTTGGTTATGGTTTCGGTGGGCAGAGATGGTGCTGATTGGCTGATGAAGGAATGTAGCAAGGAAAGTATCTCTACCGAGGTTGGTGTTGTTGATATAGGGGTACGTGTTGAGTGCAGAAACGAAATCATGCAGGATATCAATGAGAATTTTTACGAAGCCAAACTGATTCACTATACTCAAACCTTCGACGATAAAGTGAGGACTTTCTGTAGCAATCCGGGTGGATTTGTTTCATCGGAATATTACGATGGTGATTTAGCGGTGGTGAATGGCCATAGTTACAAGGATCTGAAAAGTGATAACACAAATTTTGCCTTGTTGGTTTCGCAAAAATTTACTGAACCCTTTAAAGCGCCAATTGAGTATGGAAAGCACATTGCACGATTGGCCAATATGCTTACCAACAATCAGATCTTGGTGCAGCGATTTGGAGACTTGGTTCGCGGACGCAGAACAACTTCTAAACGCTTGTATCGCAACAATATTATCCCAACATTAAAAGATGCTATCCCGGGAGATATGAGTCTGGTTCTGCCGCATCGTATTTTAAAGGACATTGAAGAAATGATTTATGCACTGGATAAGGTAACACCAGGCTTGGCTTCCGATGAAACTTTATTGTATGGAGTAGAGGTGAAATTCTACAGCAATATCACGAAAGTGGATGAAAGTTTTCAGTCTACTTCGGTTAAGAATCTCTATTTGGGAGGCGATGGCGCCGGGATTACACGTGGTTTAATGCAAGCCTCGGTGAATGGAGTTGTGATTGCCAGAGAGTTGCTTAAGCATCTGTAAAGCATATTTGAATTTTAACTAACGTGAGTTCGACGTAAAATTCTATCCACAGAAAGTTATATTTGGGATAGATTTGCATTAAAAATTTGGAAAGAATAGCGGGCTATTTTGAGGAATTTTTAATGTGAAGATGTCGTAAAGAGAACTTTCTATTATGTGTTTGCCTGCTTTCTGCATAAATTTCCTCAAATCTTCTTGAAATATCCCGATATTCCTTCGAAAATTTGAAAAAAATTCTACTCAAAATCAGATCAAACTGTGAACGAATTTTACCTCGAACTCACGTTAGTTAGGATGGAAACCAAACAGATTTAAACATCCTTCTCATGCTTTAGTTTAGCGACCGGAAAAATCAAAATAGAGTTCCTTTGCTTGCATAACTCCCTGCATATAACACCAGTTTTATTATGAAGTAAGTCTTTAATTGTTTCATAATAAAACTGGTAGAAACAGCGGTCTAATCCATTTGCCAAATGTTGCAGTTTGTAGGGTCTGATGTCATTTGTCTTTTTTTAAGACTGCTTCGTCTAAAACAACGAATGTTCTGCCTTCTTCGTTATTAACCATTTTAAAAAAGCTGCAATTTATACATCCCAATAGCTTTTCATCAATATCGCCTTGAGTGCCTTTGTTGCAAAGTGTTCCTTTAACAGTCCAGCAGCTTCTTCCGGCATTAATTCCATTATTTATACCGGTATTAGCAACCGATGTACTTGCAGGGCAAACTCCCAATTCTTTTGCGTTTTCTCCTCCTATTTCTCTGCCACATTTAAAGTATTCCCAACAATTTAATTTACTCATAAGCGTACGTCTCCTTCCCCAAAATAATTCTACTCTTTTCCTATCTGATAATTGATCTGAAAAAACAGATTTATTCAATTATCATCAAGCACCTGTATCAAGCATATGTTTTTTTAAATTCCAAAGTCTTTTGATTTCATTGTTGCTGCGACCTTCAAGCTTTAATAAGCCCGAATAAGGATCTCCGGTAATGTTTAAAAGTTTGGCAAAGGCTGGCTCGGTTTTTATGCCCAATTCCTTTAGCTTAATTACCTCTTTGTTAAAATCTTCTCCTAATAATTTTAAGATTCGATCCTCAATTAGCATGTGTCTGTATGAATTCTGAGCCGTTACCGGATAGGCCGACCCATAAATTTCAATATTAAAACCTTCGAACTTAAAGTTGGCGATTACCACCCAGTATCCGGCTTTTTCTTTTTGCTCAATTTTGAATCCTTCGTATTCCCCAAAAATTGATTCTACAATTCGTTCGAAACGATCGGCATCGAAAAATCTGCAGGCAATATCCAAATCGCTTTCTTTAACCGATATCCCAATAGGAATGCTACCTGTTAAAGTTGGATTGTATTCGGCAAGAGAGTCAAAAATGCCAAGATTTAAAAGGCAATTGTATGCTTTAAACTGCACAGCCGAACCGCTTTT
Organism: Marinifilum sp.; assembly: GCF_965230805.1. Taxonomy (NCBI): domain Bacteria; kingdom Pseudomonadati; phylum Bacteroidota; class Bacteroidia; order Marinilabiliales; family Marinifilaceae; genus Marinifilum; species Marinifilum sp. The sequence goes on from NZ_OZ246019.1 coordinate 2,909,222, forward strand.
AAGATAAATGATATTTCTCCAATCTTTATTGATATCGCGAAACTGTTCATCTAATATTTGTTTCGCATCTTCAATGTTTGAGTATTCAAATGCTTTAACTTGAGCACAACCGGCTATCATTGCCGAAACTTGCTTTTTGCTATTCTTTCTGTACAAGCAAACAATTGGTTTGTTAAACTCGGCAGCACGGCCAATTTCATAGCCAACACCAAGCGATGGAGTGCTTACCTCAGCCACCACAACATCCGATTCCATCACCCATTTTAAATCGCGATCGTGAATTTCTTCGTCTGACAAGTTGTTTTCTAAAACTTTTGAGCCGATATGCTCGGTTAAGACAATACCGTAATTTTTTAATTCACTTATTATTTGTTTGTAGATATCAGCGTCCTCATGTCCGCCTCGGATTGATCCGGAGAAGTATATTTTCATACTGAGTTGTTTAGATTGTTCTTTTATTCTGTTCGCGTAATTCTAATATAATTTAAATCTGTATATATTCCAATAGTTCAATATCTACTTCCTGTAATTTTACTTCAAATCTACCTTATGCCGGTTTTATTATAACAAGCATGATAAAAATCATTAGTAAGCATACAGGGTAATGATTATTTTGATCTGATTGATTTAATCCGGCGAATGGTAATAAAATTATAAACAGATGAAAGAATGAGATTTATTTCATGATAATACTGGGGTTGGTTTAATGGAATCAATTCAATTTTATTCTTACAGGTTCGGGGATTAATTTCTGAAGTCCTTTTGCCTGTGGTGAGTTAATGTCGATATATTTCCAATTGCTTGATTTTTTATTGGCAATTGCCACCATCGATCGGTTTGCCTGTATCGTAAATGAATTGCTATCTGCGTTGTACTTCACATTTTCTTTTCCAAACTCTTGTTCGAATTTTGCTTGAACCAAGGATGAACCTTGCGACATCAATCCTGATAGTTTCACTTTCACCACACCGTAGTAATGTATCTTGCAATACTTCTCGTTGCCCCATTCAACCACATTCGAAATTCTAGTTATCGATTTAAAATCCGTAGTCATTTTAACCCCCATGCTGTCCATGCCTTTCATTAGCATGATCATGTTTTCTTTACTCATCATCTCAAAAATGCGCGGATACAACATTTCTGTAACAACATCCCATTCTTTGTTGTTAAAAGCGGTGGTATAGCTAAGGAGGTCTTTTTCGAATGTGTTTTTCAGATTTTTCTGAGCAAATGCAGTTGAAAATATCAATACAAGTGCTAGTAAGCTTACAATTTTCTTCATGTTCATATCTTTTATTTCGCCTGAATATAGCAAAAAGGATCTTGTACACAGACTTAAAAGATGTTAAAACAGCTTATTTATAAGGCTCTGTTTCTTAAATGTCGCATTGTTTTGTTGCAAATGAAATGCACCTTTTACAAATCTATCGAATCACTTTTGAGGCAAGTTGTGGCATACTGCAAGCCATATTGTATTAATTTGATTCAATACAAGCATTGCTTTTACTTGTACGACCTGTCATCTGTATCCTTCTACCCGTTGTTGTTGGCCTTCTATCTGCCAATGTTTCACTATTTGTTAATAAGTGCGCCGTTCTACCTGCCAATTGCATCGTTCGTGTTGATATCTTCATCCTTCGTGTTGATAAGTGCACCGTTCTACCTGCCGTCTGCATCGTTCTACCTGTCATCTGCATCGTTCCACCTGTCATCTGCACGCTAATTGTTAATAAGTGCAATTCATTTGCAAGGAATAACTTAAGCATTGGCAGGTAGAAGAATGCATTTCTTAGGTCGTAAGCAAGCAATGGCAGCTCGAAGCGTGCATATGGCTAGTCTCTCGCTAACATTAATGGGTAGAATGGTGCCGATGACAGATAAAAGGAAGCAGATGCCAAGTAAGACCCCAACATTGGCTATGATTAGGGCTGATCTGTTAAGGTTCAGCCTTACATTTTTGGCAAGAAGGTGAAAAATGGAGAAAATTTCTTCTTAAAATCAGTGCAAACTGTGAACGAATTTTACGTCGAACTCACGTTATAATATCAATTCTGAGTTAAAATGATTGATGTTTAATGCTTTTATTCATGCCTAGTGTAAAGAATGCTAATTCCCCGAACTAATTTTTTGACCTATTTTCCTTTCTACTGCGTTAAGCTTTTTCGCCGTAGCTGCGGCTATGCCTGTAAACCTTGCCTTGTAAAAAGAAAAATATTTTCAAAAACTTTAATTCGTTTTATTAACACTCTTCACACTAGCAGTTTCGAAGATGCCGGATGCTCTTGCTTGGGGGAGGGTTTCGATGCTTTGCTACTAAGGGCCTCATTTCGAATGAGACCCTTAGCTTATAATCTTGGTTTTATGATGAGATAAATTATAAGCAGATGAAATAAGTCTTATTTATTGCTTATACCCTTATAAATTACTCCAGCCTAATCTTACAATTGTTGGCTCTGATATTCAATTTCGAGATTGATTTTTTGGTTCCAACTTTTCCTTTTGCCACAAAGGTGTTTTTATCGGCAGTAGCTTCGTTCTTTAGTGTAAAATCATTCGAGTTATCGAACTTTACCGATTTGTGGTTGATTTCGTAATCGAGATTGCAGCCCTTCATAAAGCTCAGGCCAATATGAGCAGATCTGGAATCAATTTTGATGAATGAAAACATGTTGTTAATGTTGAATACATTGATGTGTCCATATCTGAGTTCATAATCGATTTCATCTCCCATTTGAGCGAGTTCAAATTTTGAAAAAACAGATGAGCCGTAAAGTGTTTCAATTTCTTTAATATCAAATTTATCACGTGATGATTTGATATTTAGGTGATCGATAACCTGAATGTGGTATTCCGAATCGCGGCTTTCGCCGGAAATTTTATCAGCATTTTCAATTTTGATATCAGAACCTGCCGCATCCAGTTCGGTACTGGCTAGTTGGTTGACCTTTACATTCACATTGGAAAGTTTTAATCGGTTGTTACCATTTAAACTATTGGCAGTAAAGTTCCCACCGTTTTGATCCAGGTTAAATTTAGCATTGTGATCATCCATAAAAACATCGCCATTCTTTTGAATGATCTCAAGATTAACGGAAGCGGGCATTTGCACAGTGTACGAAATCTTAATTTTACCTTTATTAAATAAGGAGTTGCTTAGTTTCTTAATGGAGAAGAAATCGCCCAAAACAGTTTGTGCTACCAATTGCTGGCCACCTTCGGTAAAGTCGATGTTAATGTTATCGGCTATGGTTTCGTTCTTGTCTGGTTTCGATCCGTCAGCAGTAATTAAAACTTCGAAATGAATTTCATCTTTGTCCCAATTTTTTACTTGAACTTTTCCGTAGTGAGCTTCAATCTTCAGATTCTCAACAGTTTTAAATGTTTTGTCTATTTTTTTGTGTTTGGCTGCGTTAAGCGATCCGCTAATCAAGCAAGCGCATAGTAAGGCGAGTACTAATCGATACATATTGTGTGTAATTTTTAGTTTTAAAAATACTTCTCTCAAAATTAATGGAATTAAAACTTTCTTCCTGATAATGATTGTGTGTATGTGCGAATTTTAACAAAGATTAAGAGAAGCAGGGCAAAAAACAGAGTAATTCTGCCGATATAGTCTCCGTGCTCTGTATAAAATGTTTTACCATTTAATAAACTCAGATTACCAGAAAGTATTGTTTTATTCCACCAACTTGTTTTAGCAATTATCGTGCCTTTAGAGTTGATGTGAGCAGAAATTCCATTGTTGGCAACACGAATGTATTCGCGACGAGTTTCGATAGCCCGTAAACGGCTAAAATTAAAATGGTGCTTATAGCCAGGAGTATTTTTCCACCATCCATCGTTGGTGATCATGCAAATAAAACCTGATTTTTCGGGAACTCGTTGTGCACAGTAATCGCTAAATATAGATTCGAAGCAAACAATTGGAACGATTAGCGCCGAATTAGCCGTAAAATAATCGGTTTCGTTTCTGCTACTGTAGGTTCCGTTATAGCCACCAATCTCCAACGAGTATTTATTCAAAAATCCCAAATATCTGTCGAAAGGAATCCGCTCGAACATGGGCACCAGTTTGGTTTTGTGGTAAAATTGCGGCGAAGAATCGCTAATCAGAAGTGCTGAGTTGAATGATTCATCTTCAATTTTACTGTGCACTCCAATCAGGAAGTCTGTTTTTGGATATCTTTTTTTAAGATTGCTTAATTGCTGATAGTACTGCGAGGCAATTGGATTATTTTCATTTATAGATTGTAGAACCAGAGTTTCCGGACCAAATAGGAAATCTGGTGCATCTGTTTTACAAACCGAATCGGCAAGTCTTATGAATTCATTGAAATGCTTTTGCTCGTTTTCTGATACAAATTTCTCGGTATACGGATCGAGGTTGGGTTGAATTAATGCAAATGTTCGCTTTTCTTTACTGTTTTCAGGTTTACTATCATTGCAAATTGATGAAAAGAGCAGAGGAAATCCAAATAGAATCATCAATACAACAATCTTAGAATATTTAAAATCGTTTTCTTTACGGATTATCTCAAAAATACTGTAGTTGATGAGGATGATCCACATACTTCCGCCTCTTGTACCTGTGTATTCGTACCACTGCACCCATGAAGTAGCCGAGGCAAAGGCATTTCCCAGGTTCAGCCATGGCCAGGCCAAATCCCATTGGGTGTGGAAAAATTCAAAACCCAACCAGATAATCAGAAATGGAAACAGAATGGAGATACGAAGTGTTCGTCTTGCGATACTGATGAACCAAAATATCAGCGAAAGCAGCATTGAGTTTAAAATAGCGATTAGGAATACGCCAGCTAGATGTGCTTGCGCAACCCACCAATAAGCCATTGCATTCCATACAAAAAAACTTAGAAATGTATAATTGTAAAGCAGATACGGGTTGTGATGATCTGAAAGTTTTCTTTCTAAGAAAAGGAGTGGAAGCCAAGCAAAAAGAATCAGGAAAAATAGTGATGGGATACAAAATGGGATTCCCAGTAAAATTCCGGAGCTTAGAGCAAGAAGCAGGTTTTTATTCACAATTATCGATGTGTTAGATTAACACCCACTAAAATAATGGCAATGGATACGATTTGTGCGATACTAATGTAATCGCCACCAATTACAATGCCCCAGAAAATGGCAACAATTGGAATGATATACGCAATGGAAGCAGCAAAAACATGCGATGATTGTTTGATGAGGCGATTGTAGAAGATAACACCAGTAAAAGTTAGTAAGGCAAGCAAACTAAGCATTAAAGCGCTATTGGAGAAATTCTGGGCTGCCAATGGCGTGCTAAGATCTGTAAATGCAAGGTAGCATCCGGCCATAGGACCAACAAAAAGGAAGGCTAAAGAAGCAATTTCGGTACCATTAAGGTTTGGTAAGGCAAAACTTATGATGTTAATGCTGGCAGCAACCGAAACCATGGCCATAAAAACAAAGAAAATGCCCAATAAATGCGTTGTTCCGTGCGATTCTCCCGAAAAGATAATGATTAATGTTCCTGCGAAACCAAGCACTAAACCACCGATTACTTTGCTGTTGGTTTTGTTTTTAAAAAGTAGGATTGCCAATAATAAAGTGATTGTGGGCAGCATGGCAGTTAGCATGCCGGCAATCGAGGAACTGATTAAGGTTTGAGCTTTGGCAAAAAAGTAGGAGGGACCAATATTTCCGGTCACCCCTGATAGTAGTAAAGGAATGATATTATTCTTGTTGAGCTTTTTAAAATTTTTAAATATTAAAGGAGTAAAAAGTAAGAACGACAGGAAAACCTGAAATGCGGCTACTTGATCGTGGCTAAAACTTTCGAGTGCCATCTCCCTTAAAATATATGGGCTTCCCCAAATGAATGCAACCAGTAATAGTAAAAACCAATTGTTTTTTTTGTTCGATCCTTTCATGATTATAAGAGATGTTACACTATTCCTTTTCTTCTTCGAAAGCTTTGTATTTGGCAGTTAAATCAGAAATTAACTGGCTAAAAGTTGTAACAGCAGCAATGGTTTCTTTCGAAATTTCTTTCTGTTGAAGTTTTAGCATTAAGGTGCCATATAGTGCAGTAAGACAAACTTCAATATCATTATTGTCTTCTTTAGCTTGAGATTTCAGACGGAATTCGGCGATATTTCCGGCAGCTTTTTCGAATAATCCAATATGTGCAGCATCCTTTTTGTTGTTTAAAAGGTGCAGGTGGTAATCGAACAACTCATTTACATTGTTTTTTAGAATCTGCAAATGTCCGCGCTCTTCCAGCTTTTCAATTTTCATCATTTCAATCAGGTTCTCGTACCATGTTCTAATTTCTTGATGTTTTTCATCGTCTTGTTTGAACTGAGAAATGATGTTTTTATCAATGGCTTCGATATCGAATTTATATGCTCTCAATATATCTTCAACTTGCCACATGTATAAGATGTATTCTGCCAAGTTGGTTTTTCTTTTTTCCTGTGCTATTATCATGATGATACAATTGTCAGTTATTGGTTATCAGTTATCACTACCTTCGGTAATACTGCCTTATCCTCTTTTTAATTTATCAATTAATCGACGTTCCAGTTTTGTAGGACGACCTGTTCCTCTCTGGCGTTTTTCGAAGCCATGTGTTTTGGTAGCATTCAGCAAGTCCAGTTGATCTTGAGCGGTAATATCTTCTACAAAATCAACGGCTAGTTTAGCCGACATTCTTTTTCCGGATATTGCTTTTACTTGATAGCTGCGAATAATTGGAGGAACACGAATGTCAATTTTTTCATTCACTTTCACTTCGCGCGAAGGTTTAATGGTAACTCCATTAATGGAGACCTTGCCTTTTTTACAAGCATCGGCAGCCATGCTGCGGGTTTTAAAAATCCGAACTGCCCACATCCATTTATCAATTCTTACCTTCTCGTCCATATTTTATTGATTTATTTTCCGTTCTTCTTGGTGTTGTAGGCGGTCATGGTTCTTTGAATTCCAATTGTACTCATGCCTTTAATCATGTTAATACAGATCTTATAAAGTTCGGGCAATTTCTCTTTTTCTTCTTCTGTCCATTTTCCAAGAACGTAATCTACCTGTTGGCCTTTATGAAAATCATCGCCAATACCAAAACGAAGGCGAGCGTAGTTTTGGTGACCTAAAGTGGCATTGATATGTTTTAGTCCATTATGACCGGCATCGCTTCCTTTGGGGCGCAAGCGCAAGGTTCCGAAAGGAAGAGCAAGGTCATCAACCAGTATCATCATGTTTTCAACAGCGATTTTCTCTTTTTGCAACCAGTAATTAACGGCTTTTCCGCTAAGGTTCATATATGTGCTTGGTTTAACCAAGATATAAGTTCTGCCTTTAAATTTGTATTCTGTCATTGCGCCATATCTGGCATCTTTGAACTCAATTTTTGCAGTTTCGGCTAATGTATCTAAAATACTAAAACCAATATTGTGACGGGTATTGTGATATTCTGCACCAATATTTCCTAAACCCACAACCAGATATTTCATTGGATCATATTTTTTATCACGATCAGAGGAAGATAATTTCCCCATTATATTTTTCAGGAATTGTATCATAACACATCCAAAGTTAGAATAATTGTTTAAATCTAATGATGAGTTTTGATATTGGAAAATACAGGATTAACCTGATTTCAAATAAAAAACCTCCCATGCCATTGGCTGGGAGGTTGTATTTTGTGCCAGAGAATAAATTATTCTTCTGCGGTTGAAGCCTGTGCAGCAGCACGAGCAGCTCTTGTAAGCTTAACTTGAACAACTACGGCATTCTTAGCATTTAATAACTCAAGGTTATCGAAAGCAAGTTCTCTAATCTGAGTACTCTTACCCAAACCTAATTCAGTTACATCGATAGGCAAGAATTCAGGAAGATCTTTCATTAAACCTTTAACTTTTAGTTTTCTCAAGTTAACTGCCAATTTACCACCGGCCTGAACACCTTTTGCAAACCCTTCAACTTTGATAGGAATCAATACTTCGAAAGCTTTGTCTTCGAATACTTGGTAGAAGTCAGCGTGAATAGCTTTGTCAGTAGTAGCGTGGAATTGAACCTCTCTCATAACTGCAGTAAACTCTTTACCTTCGATATCGAATTTTACGATGAAAGTTTCAGGAGTATAAAGCAATTTGTTGATGTCCTTCTCGCTAATTGCAAAGTGAATGTTTTCTTCACCACCGTACAACTCACAAGGAACCATTTCTTCTCTACGTAAAGCTTTAGTCGCTTTCTTTCCTAAGTCAGTTCTTAAAGAACCTTTTAATTCTAAAGTTTTCATTTGATATGAATTTTGTGCTACTCAATGCCATCATCAACACCCGGTAAAAAAGGTTCAGCTAACATCCCATCACACGTTTATAAATTGTTTTTACCTAAAAAATCGGCGCAAAGATAATGATTATAAAATAAAATTGGAACTGATTGATTCGCAATTGTAAACATTCAGAATTGTTTTAGCGAAAATTTCAGCAATACTCAATGCTTTGATCATTTCATGCTCTTCCTTTAATGGAATGGAATTCGTAAAAATGACTTCCTCAAGAGCTGAATCTTCGATTCTATCGTAAGCGGGACCAGAAAGAACAGCATGAGAAGCGATAGCACGTACGCTTTTTGCTCCTTTTTCTTTAAGCATATTTGCAGCTTTGGTAATGGTTCCGGCAGTATCGATCATGTCGTCAACAATTACTACATTTTTGCCATCAACCTCGCCAATAGCCGTCATTTCGCCAATCACATTTGCTTTTTCCCGGCGCTTGTGGCAGATGGCAATATCGGCATGAAGATATTTAGCGTAAGCATGTGCTCTTTTACTACCACCCATATCAGGAGATGCCACAACAAGGTTTTCTAGTTTTAATTCCTCAATGTATGGCAGAAGAACTGATGAACCATACAAATGATCAACTGGTATATCGAAGAAGCCTTGAATTTGATCTGCATGTAAATCCATAGTCATTACGCGATCAACCCCGGCAGCCATTAAAAGGTTGGCAACTAATTTTGCACCGATTGCTACTCTTGGGCGATCTTTTCGGTCTTGACGAGCAAAACCAAAATAAGGAATTACTGCGCAAACTTTATAAGCCGATGCTCTTTTGGCTGCATCAATCATTAGCAAAAGTTCCATTAAATTATCCGTTGGAGGATAAGTTGATTGAACGATAAAAACATGGGCTCCACGAACGGTTTCCTCATAAGCAGTTTCAAACTCTCCATCGCTAAATCGGATTATGCTTGACTCTCCAACAGTCAAACCGGCAGCTTCGGCTATTTTAGCAGCCAAGTGCTCGCTATTCGATCCAGCAAAGATTTTAATCGGGGCTTTCATTAAAGTATATTTTATTTATAAATCAGATAAATTTTTACTGTGCAAATTTAAAAATTATTGATGCAAAAAAATTAAATAAATCTTTTAACGGCAAATATTTTTGCCAATTGATTCCTTTAAGTTTTACAGTTATTTAGATTAAAAAGAAGATTTCTTTAACAGAGATCTTCTTCGCATATTTTAGGCATTTATTCCCTTGTCATTTTAATTGTTTCCTCGATATATTTTAATATTTCATCCTTTCCCAATCCTGATGATGATGAACTGATAAAATAAGGAGGCATTTCTTCCCATGATTCGAGCATCACCTTTTTGTAGGTATTAATGCTTTCGTTAAGTTTTTGTTTTGTAAGTTTGTCGGCTTTGGTAAAGATGATTGAAAAAGGGACTTCGTTAATACCGAGCCATTCCATAAATTCGGTATCCTTAGCTTGTGGTTCGTGTCGCGAATCAATCAGCACAAAAAGGGTAACCAAATTGGGTCTGTTTTCGATGTATTTAAATATTAATCGTGAAAAACGCTGGCGAGTATTTTTTGCAACTTTTGCGAATCCATATCCGGGCAAATCCACCAAGAACCAATCCTTATTAATTAAGAAATGATTTATTAATTGGGTTTTACCAGGTTTCGAAGATGTTTTTGCCAAGTTTTTATTGTTGGTAAGCATGTTAATCAAGGATGATTTACCAACATTTGAACGCCCTATAAAAGCGTACTCTGGCTTGTCAGGTTTCGGACATTTATTAACATCTGAATTAGACATTACGAATTCTGCTACAGTAATATTCATTGGTTCTCCGTTTTCGTGCGCAAATGTATACAGATTCTGACATAATCCGAAATAAAATCATTTTAGTTTGGACAAAATAAAAAACCTCTTCTCGATAGGTTGGGAAGAGGTTTAATTCTATAAAACTGGTGTTACTTGATATATACTTCAAGTATTTCAGTTTTTCCTTTTGGGAATAATAATATACTCTCTAATGCCGCGGGGATTAAAACCGTTTCGCCTTTAGCAACTTCTATGGTATGTCCACCTTCGCTTTCAATGGTAAAATCACCATCCAAACACATGTAAATAACGAAAGAGTCTAGTTGTGAATAATCTTTTTCGATTTGCTTATCGAATTCAAGCGTATTGGTTGTAAAATACGGACAGCGCACCAGCTCCTTGGTTTCGTTAAGCTCGGTTTTGTAGTCTGTTCTGTATTTTTTTTCATAGCTGTAATCAATGGCATCAACAGCCAATTCGGTGTGCAATTCCCTCGGATTTCCCTGATCATCGGTTCGGTTCCAATCGTACATGCGATACGTAACATCTGATGTTTGCTGAATCTCGGCTAGTAAAATGCCTTTGCCAATTGCATGAACTCTGCCAGCAGGAATAAAGAAACAACTTCCTTTTTTAACAGGTTCGTTGTTAAGAATCTCTTCTAGTTTTCCTTCTTCTAGCTTGGCAACATACTTAGCCTTATCCACTTCCTGATTGAACCCAACAATTAATTCAGATCCTTTATCTGCCTCAATAACATACCACATTTCTGTTTTTCCAAATGCATTGTGTCTTTCTTTCGAAAGCTCATCGTCAGGATGAACCTGTATAGACAATACATCATTGGCATCGATAAATTTGATGAGTAATGGAAACTCCACTCCAAAGTTATCATAAACTTTATCGCCTACAAGGTCGCCCATGTAAACTTCAATTAGCTCTTCAAGATTATTTCCGGCAAGTTTTCCATTGCTCACTTGCGAAATATCTCCTGCTACTCCCGAAATTTCCCAACTTTCACCAGCATTTGGCAGTGGAGAAAAATCTTTGTTCAATACTGTTTTTAATTTGCTACCACCCCAGATTTTATCTTTTAGGATTGGTTTAAATTTTAGAGGATACAAACTCATGTCTATTCGATTAAATAATTTGATTGATGTTTATTCCTGCATTAGTATAAAATGAATCTCATTCTTTTGTCCTTTTGAGTTTATTTTTCCTAAAAAAAACATTGTCGTAAGGCTATGCCTCTATTTTCTTTCGCAGCTAAGCTCAAAAATCTTAAAACAATTTATAAGTCATTTCACAATAAAGCTGGTATTGTATGGCTTTAAGGATCTATATAAAAATTCACAACCGGCTGTTTTGCGATCATTTTTAAATAATTACTAATTTGCTTGCCGATTCATTGCAAAAGTATCAATTTTGCAGCAAACATCTAAATATCATACAACATGTTGATTATTGGAATTGCCGGAGGTACTGGTTCGGGAAAAACCACAGTGGTCAGAAAAATCATAGAAAAACTACCGCAGGGAGAAGTTGCAGTTTTACCTCAGGATTCATATTACCGGGATCATTCAGAAATGCCATTGGAAGAGCGTCAGGAGATTAACTTTGATCATCCAAGATCGGTGGAATTTGAGTTGCTGGTTGAACACATCAAACAATTAAAATGTGGAAAAACAATTGATCAACCTATATATTCATATCTAAGCTGTTTGAGGTCGGAAGAAACAATAAAAGTAGAGCCAAAAGAAGTTGTGATTGTAGAGGGAATCTTGGCTTTAACACAACCTGAGCTTCGCAATTTAATGGATTTAAAAATATTTGTTGATTGTGATGCTGATGATAGATTAAATCGAGTGATAAAACGGGATATTGTTGAAAGAGGAAGATCGGTTAATAAAGTACTGGATCGTTACGAAAAAACCGTTAAACCAATGCACTTGCAATTTATTGAACCATCGAAAAGATATGCGGATATTATTGTACCCCAGGGAGGAAATAATATTGTAGCCATTAATATTCTTACTCATTTTATCGAGAAGAATCTGGTTATGAAATTTTAAATTGAGAATAAGATATTGCAAGGAGATTTTGTTTGAATCTCTATTTTTTATATCTTCTTTCGGTATTTATGATAAACCTTTGCTATGCTTAATAAGATCAAGGCGGATAGTTTACTTTTTATTGATATAGAGACTGTTTCGGGCACAGAAGATTTTGAACAACTTTCTCCAAAGCTTCAAGATTTGTGGGAAAAGAAGTCAAATTATTTTAGAAAAGAAGATGAATCGGCAGCTGATGTATATCAGCGAGCAGGCATTTATGCTGAGTTCGGAAAAATTGTGTGCATATCAACGGGTATGATCGTTTATAAAGAAGGAGGACGCAAATTTGTTGCTAAATCTTTTTATGGAGATAATGAGCGATTGTTGTTGGAGGAGTTTGCAGATATGTTGACTCGATTTTGCAGTAAGCCATATCGTAACCTATGTGCGCATAATGGTAAGGAGTTTGATTTCCCTTATATTGCTCGGCGAATGTTGATAAATGGAATTGCATTGCCGGATATCTTAGATATAGCAGGCAAAAAGCCCTGGGAGGTGCAATTTATAGACACCATGGAGTTATGGAAGTTTGGTGATTATAAGCACTATACATCTTTGGCTCTATTGTGTGAGATCTTTAATATTCCTACACCTAAAGATGATATAGATGGGTCTATGGTAGGTGAAGTTTATTGGAAAGAAGGAGATTTAAAACGTATTGCCATTTATTGCGAGAAAGATATCTTAGCTACGGCACAATTGTTTTTGCGCTACCAAGGAGAACCTTTAATACCAGAAGAAAATTTTGAAAGAAAATTGTTGTAATTACTTTGTTATTGTACAATAATTTGACTTTTTTCGTGTTTAACAATTCAACAAAGATTAAATAATCTAAACCTGAAAAATAGTAAAGAATGAATCATTCAATTTATAAGAACTTTTCGCTTGCCATATTAATGGTGGGATCGCTTTCATTGTTTTCATGTGGAGGCAGTAGTGGAGGAGATGAGGAAGAATTTGAGTTTAGATCATCAGACTTGACTAATAAATATTGGTATGCGAATCCATATAGGAATCAAAACTTCACAACTGATGATGCCCTACTAGTATATAAATTTAACGGAAATGGAGATTTAGTTAGGCAAGATTATAGTGGAAGAAGGGATGATTCTGATGCAGGAAATTGGAATCTATCTTATGATAACACTTTAACTATAGATGATAAAACCACAGGAAATGTAAGAGAATATACAATTGATAAATCATCAACAAGTAATCATTTATTTCTAAAAAGTTCATTGGGTAATTGGGATTTTTATTCTGATTTTGATGAGTTGGAGGATTTGACTGCTGATGCATCAATAGTTAAAGAAGTTGTACTTTCTAATGGTAGTTTCGGTAGTAAATATCGTTATGAGTTTGAAGTGGAAGGAGAGTTTGTAGAACAAGCAAAAGTAATTTTAAAGTCCACGAGTTTTGATCTGGTTGAAGCAAGCAATGCTGATGGAAAGATTGTTTGGAAACTATCAGAAAATGATGCAAAAAATTATTACGATACTTTTGAAGGTGCAGAATTGGCAAAATTCTACGTGAAAATGAACACGGGAGAAGAGTATAAATTAGAAGATAATATCGAAAATACGGATATCGAATCATTAAATATTGAAGCTGTAGCAATTGAGCATGGTACTGGAACAGGACCACTTTCGGTTAGTGCAGAGTGGAAAGCCATTGATAATGAGAATGCATTCTATTATGTACAGATTCTAAATTCTAACAAGGATGAGAATAATCCTTTGGTAACTTCAAACTGGCAACCAGAACAGAATTCAAGTGATGGAACTCAATCAATTACTTTGTCTGAAACAAATGCTGGAGATTTTGGTTTAAGTCTGGGCGAAGTTTTTTATGTGAAGGTTGTAGCCTTTTTGTATGAAGATGGAATTAATCCTTATCAAGGAGACATTCACGATTATAACAAACAGGCAAAATCAATGTATATTCGTTCTGGAGGAGAATGGTAAGAATAATTTTATAATATCATAAAAAGACTCCGCAATTTGCGGAGTTTTTTGTTTTAATCCAATACAAAATACTCAATGGTTTTTACCAATAGCCTTGGTTGTTCTGCATGAACCCAATGTCCTGCCTTGGGAATAGTGGTAATTTCGGCATAGGGGAAAATGGTTCGAATCAATTGATGATCATCATCGGTAATATAGTTTGATCTTTCACCTCTAATGAACAAAACTGGGAAACCAGTAATTCCTTTTCCTTTCTGGAATTTTTCCTGATCTGTTCCATCCATTATTTGCGGAAGATACTCGCTGATGGTTTTAATATTTAGTTTCCAAACGAATTCTTTAGTGTCGTTCCGTTTTAGGTTTTTAAGTAGGAATTGCCGAACCCTTTCACTACTAATGCTATTCGATAGTTTCTGATCAATTTCCGTTCTGCTTTTATAAGCAGTTAAATCAAAATTCAACATTGCAGAAACAATATTTGCATGATCTATGGTTTGCGGAGCGTAATCTGATATTTTTGTATAGTTTTTGGGGGCAATATCAACAACAATTAAATTGTTTACCCTTTCAGGATAATCTACTGCAAAAAACATTACAGTTTTCCCGCCCATCGAGTGGCCAAGAAGAGTCGCTTTCTTAATATCATGATCATCCATTAATTCTAATAAATCTTCCTTTAAGTTTTGGTAAGTATGAGAATCCGAATGAGGCGAAGTACCATGATTTCTTTGATCTAGAATAAAGACTTCGAAATTGTTGGCTAACTCTTTTGCAACACTCAACCAGTTGTCCGAAGATCCATATAATCCATGAACAATGATTAATGGAGATCCTTCACCAATTTTCCTATAATTCAACTTCATAGAGTAATGCTATTTTAATAACAAACAGTTATAAAGATATAACAGATCTTTAGATTGTAAAAAGAAAGGGTACCGTACTGGCACCCTTTAAAAAGTATATTTTGAATGATTTATTTCAGACACTTTTTGTACATCTGTACGGTGTTTTCCAAGCCAAAATACAATGCATCAGAAATTAAGGCATGACCGATTGAAACTTCGGCTAGGTTTGGAATTTCTTGATAAAAATATTGAAGATTTTCCAGGCTCAAATCATGACCAGCATTAATTTCGAGTCCCAATTCATGAGCTCTTTTTGCTGCAGTAACAAAAGGATGGACAGCTTCCTCTTTATTCTTTGAGTACTCTGTAGCATAAGGTTCTGTGTACAACTCAATACGATTGGTTCCAGTTGCAACGGCACCTTCAATGTTCGCCAAATTTGTATCTACAAAAATAGAGGTTCTGATCCCGGCAGCTTTAAATCGAGAGATGATATCAATTAATAGATCTTTATTTTTTACAGTATCCCAGCCTGCATTCGAAGTGATTGCTTCAGGTGGATCGGGGACCAAAGTAACCTGTTCCGGTTTTACTTCAAGAACCAGTTCCATAAAATCTTGCGAAGGGTATCCTTCAATATTGAACTCGGTTGTTACCAAAGGTTTTAAATCTCTAACATCTTGGTAACGAATGTGTCTTTCATCAGGGCGAGGGTGAACAGTAATTCCTTCGGCACCAAATCTTTCGCAGTTTACAGCTGCTTCGCAAACATTAGGAGTGTTGCCTCCTCTGGCATTTCTTAATGTCGCAATTTTGTTTATATTTACACTTAATCTAGTCATTTTAATAGAGTCTTAAATAAAAAGGAATGGCGGGTAAAAACAGTAATAGATTTTGTAAAAAGTCTACCCATCGGCAAAAATATAAGTAATTCCTAGAAAAACTATGTATGATCGCAAAAGATTTAATTTCTGACTTGGTTCCTGTTTTAAGGGAGGCTGATACTGGAATTCAGGCATTGAACTGGATGGAGATTTTTCGTGTTTCACATTTACCAATTGTAAAAGGAGATGAGTTTTTAGGGTTAATATCAGATAATGATATATATGACTTAAATCAGGCCGAAGAGCCAATCGGAAAGCAAAAGCTATCCTTGTTTAGTCCTTATGTAATGGAAAGTCAGCACATCTACGATGTGATTGAAATAATTTCGAGATTAAAGCTTACTGTGATCCCTGTATTGGAAGATGAAAAAACCTATGTAGGTTTAATAACCTTAAACGATCTAATGCAGTACATAGAAAGAATTTATTCTGTTCGCGAACCAGGAGGAATTATAGTGCTTGATCTAAACTCGGTGGATTATTCACTTAGTGAAATTTCTCAAATTGTAGAAGGGAACGATGCTAAAATATTAAGTCTGTACGTAAAATCTGCTGCTGATTCAAGAAAGATTGAACTCACCCTAAAGATAAATCGTAGTAATATTACCTCAATAATTCAGACATTCTTGCGTTACGATTATACAATTAAGACCACTTATGTACGTGAAGATGATATTAAGGATGTGCTTGAAGATCGCTACAACTCATTCATGAGGTTTTTGAATATTTAATTTCCAGATCTTTTAAAGATGGAGTTTCAGAAATAAGGGAAACTTTTATATTTGTCTTTGCAGATTAGGTGTGATTTTATGTAGTTACATGAAATCATGTAATGGTAATAAATCAACTAAACAAACAATAATAAGATGAAGATTGCTCTATTTGGTAAGCTTTTTAATGAAAGCTTTACTGAAAGCTTTAAGCTAATGTTCGAAGATTTTATTAAGCATCAGGTTGAGGTAGATATCTATCAGCCTTTCTATGATTTCCTGATTCGTGATATTAATTTTAAACCACCAGTAAACAATTACTTTAATGGTTATCAAGATCTGGATAAAGATGTTGATTTCGTTTTCTCGGTTGGTGGAGATGGAACATTTCTCGAAGCTGTTACTTTTGTTCGAGATGCAGGAATTCCCATAGTTGGGATCAATAGTGGGCGTTTAGGGTTTATGGCGGATATTGCAGGAGATGAGATTCCTCAGGCTCTAACTAGCATTTTTCAAGGAAATTATACCATTGAAGAACGAAGTTTGTTGCAATTGGAGACTTTGAGAAATGGATTGTTTTCGGAATTTAATTATGCACTGAATGAATTTACTGTGCATAAAACAGATACAGCCTCGATGATTACCATTCATACCTATTTAAATAATGAATACCTTAATTCTTATTGGGCAGACGGACTAATTATCTCTACGCCAACAGGTTCAACAGCTTATTCTTTAAGTGTTGGAGGTCCGATATTAATTCCAAATACCCAAAACTTTATTATCTCACCAATTTCGCCACATAATTTAACGGTACGCCCTATTGTAGTTCCAGATCATCATGAAATTACCTTGCGCGTAGAAGGCAGAAGTGATAGCTATTTAGCTTCATTAGATTCTCGATCGTGTACATTTGAATCTTCAAATGAACTTAAAATTAAAAAATCGGATTTTCAAATTAAAGTTTTGAAATTAAGGAGTCATAGTTTTTACGGAACCTTGCGTAATAAGCTAATGTGGGGAGTTGATAAACGTAATTAATAATTTAATTGAGTGACTTTTTTATTTTAACAAAATTTAACTCTATCAGCATTATATTTTACCCCTGAAATAAGGATTTTTAAGATTATATGTTACTTTTGTAGCTTGTGAATGAAATTTGGGACGCTGCATCCTCTTTTAAGCAAGTCTTTTGGGTTGATTCAAGTCTTTTGTTTTACATTCGCCAGGGAAAAACAAATTTGTTTTTATGCGGAGACTGATTTTTGTGATACTCTTTTTTGTTGCTTATATAACGGCATATTCGCAAACCAAAGCAGAGTTAGGTTTTTACGGAGGTGTAGCCTATTATATGGGAGATATTAATCCAACTTATCACTTTTATTCAAATTCTGTTGCAATTGGCGGAATATACAGGTATAATTTTAATCCAAGGTATTCTTTAAGAGCAAGTATGATATTTTCTGGTTTAAAGGGAGATGATCTCGATGCAAAAAATTATTATCAGCAGAACAGAGGTGCTTCTTTTGATACCGATTTGGTTGACTTATCTCTTCAGGCAGAATTTAATTTTCAACCTTTTTGGGCACCGGCAAAATCAAAAACGAAAAGGTTGATTCCTTATGTAACGGCAGGAATCGGTTACCTTGCACCAAGCAGTACCGATTCATCCTTAACAATTCCCATGGGAGCTGGATTAAAATATAATCTGGGAGGAAGATGGACCGCTGCTTTAGAGTGGAGTTTTAGAAAAACATTCACTGACAAACTGGATCATTTGGATGATCCAAACAATTTTAATGAAAGCAACTTAATGCACAATAATGATTGGGCATCCTTCTTTGGAATCATGTTTAGTTATAAACTGTTTCCTGATAATGAAGAGTGTCATTCGTACGGTCGACTTGTAAAGTAATATATGTCATTCAAAGAAAAGATTATAAAAGAAAAGTTGCCTTCTCATTTGGCAATCATTATGGATGGTAACGGTCGCTGGGCAAAAATGCGTGGTGAGCACCGAATTGTAGGCCATCAGAATGGCGTTGAAGCGGTAAGACAAACTGTCGAAGGAGCCGCTGAATTGGGAATTTCTTATCTCACCCTTTATGCTTTCTCAACCGAAAACTGGAAACGTCCCAAGAATGAAGTTCTTGGCTTGATGTCGCTTTTGGTTGAGGCAATGGAAAACGAGACTCCAACTCTAATGAAGAACAATGTTCGATTAATGGCAATTGGAGATTTGAATAGCTTGCCTAATGAGGTAAAGGATAAATTAAATGGAACCATTGATACTACAGCTGCAAATACTGGATTAACATTAGTGTTAGCTTTGAGCTATAGCTCGAGATGGGAGATAGTTAATGCTGTAAAAGAGATAGCTGATAAAGTTGAGAACCAACAATTATCTGTCGATGATATTGATGATTCTATTTTTGAAAATCATTTGGCAACTGCAGGTATTCCTGACCCTGAATTGATGATCAGAACCAGTGGCGAAACAAGAATTAGCAATTTTTTGCTGTGGCAACTCGCTTATACCGAACTGTATTTTACCGAGCTTTTTTGGCCGGATTTTACCAAGGATGAATTATACAAGGCTCTGTATAATTATCAAATCAGAGAACGCAGGTTTGGTAAAATAAGTGAACAATTAACCGATAATTAAGAATTAACCATTATAAGTAAAGTAATGATTAAACGATTAACTTTTATTATAACTCTATTTTTAAGTTTAACTGCTTTAGCACAGGAAACTGATACGATTTACAACCCGAAAATTGATTATAACTCCCCTAGGAAATATGAATTAGGAGGAGTAACTGTATCTGGAACAAGACACGTAGAAAATAACGTTCTTATTCAAATGTCGGGATTACGTGCAGGTGCGCAGATCGAAGTTCCTGGTGAAAAAGTAACAAAAGCAGTTAAAAAGCTATACAAGCAAGGATTGTTTTCCGATGTAAAAATTACAGCAAGCAAGTTAATTGATAAAAAGATCTATCTGAATATTTTCCTCCAAGAGCGTCCAAGGTTATCCGAAGTTAATTATAATGGTACTTCAAAAAGTGAGACTAGCAAGCTGGAGGAAAGGTTAAATCTTCGAAAGGGTAATACGGTTACCGATAATGTGATAACCACCATTAAAACCATTGTTGGAAATTATTTTAAGGAAAAAGGTTTCTATAATGTTGATGTAAATGTGCTGCAACGGGATGATCCTAATCAAGAAAATAGTGTGATTTTGGATATCAACATGGATAGAAATAATAAAATAAAAATTAAGAATATTTTTATTGAAGGAAACGGAGCTCTATCTGATAACAAAGTTAAAAAGGCCATTAAATCTTCTAAAGAGAAACGTTTTAAGAATTTCTTAAAATCTTCAAAATACATTGAAGAAAAATGGAATGAGGATAAGCTTGGATTGATTACAAAGTACAACGAGAAAGGTTACCGTGACGCTTTAATTGTTTCTGACAGTGTTGAGCAAGTTTCCGAAGATCGAGTGAATCTTTATTTAAAATTAAAAGAGGGTAATCAGTATTTCTTTAATGATATTACCTGGGTGGGTAATACCGTTTATACTTCATTTGATTTAAAGCGAGTTCTCAAAATCCAAAAGGGTGATGTTTATAATCAAACTTATTTGCAAGAAAGACTGAGAGATGATGACGATGCTGTTAGTAATCTGTATTTGGATAAGGGATATTTATTTTTTAATGTGAATCCAATTGAAAAGGTGATCGGCCAAGACTCCATCAATATTGAAATGAGGATGGTTGAAGGAAAGCAAGCAACTATCGATCGTGTAAATATTGTTGGTAATACAAAAACTCACGAGCATGTAGCTCGTCGAGAGTTGTATACTTATCCTGGCGAGTTGTTTAGTAAGTCAGATATTATCCGTTCAGTTCGGGAGTTAGCTCAATTGGGACATTTCGATCCCGAAACAATTAATCCAGATATCGATCCACATCCTGAAAGCGGAACTGTTGATATTACTTACGAGTTGACCGAGAAAGCCAATGATCAAATTGAACTTTCAGGTGGTTGGGGAGCGGGTATGATTATTGGTACCGTAGGTTTACGATTCTCAAATTTCTCGATTCGTAATATTTTTAATAAAGAAGCTTGGAGTCCACTGCCAACAGGAGATGGCCAAACCTTAAGTATACGGGCTCAAACAAATGGTTCTTATTATAATTCGTATAGTTTATCATTTACAGAACCTTGGTTGGGAGGGAAGAAGCCAACTTCCTTAAGTACTTCTATTTACTATTCGCAGCAATCGGGATTTAGTAGGTCTGCTTATGGGCGTTATGCAGGTTTTAGTAATGTAGATACAGACCAAAGTCAGAAAATATTTGGTGCAAGTGTAGGTTTGGCACGAAGACTAAAATGGCCTGATGATTACTTCTCGTTATATAATGAAGTGAGCTATCAAAACTTTAGATTAAAGAACTGGGCTTATTATTTGATTTCAGACGGAACTTCAAATAACTTTAGTTTTACAACAACTCTTTCAAGAAGCTCGATTGATAATCCATTATATACTCGCAGAGGTTCTTCTTTCTCTTTGAGTTTGAAATTTACACCGCCTTACTCTTTGTTTGAAGATCTGGATTATTCTCGTGCAAGTGATGACGAAAAGTATAAATGGATTGAGTATCACAAATGGGTGTTTAAGGGAAAAATGTACAGTGGTTTGCTGCCTAAAAACGATAAATTGGTGCTTTATACCGGAGCAGAATTTGGATATTTAGGATACTACGATAAGGATAAGAGATCTCCTTTTGAAGGATTTGAAGTTGGTGGTGATGGAATGTCGGGTTATAGCATGTATGGTAGTGATAATATTGGAGTAAGAGGATATGAAAATGGTTCGTTAACACCAATTCAGCCTAATGGTAGACGACTTGGTGGTAACATTTATTCTAAACTTACTACAGAAGTCCGTTATCCATTGTCATTGAGTCAATCAGCAACAATTTATGCATTGGCATTTGCAGAGGCAGGTAATGCTTGGTACGATTTTGAAGATTATCAACCGTTCAATTTAAAGCGTTCTGCTGGTGTTGGTTTAAGAATTTTCTTGCCGATGTTTGGACTGTTGGGGATAGACTGGGCTTACGGATTTGATGAAGCTAATCAAGCTGGACAAAACGGTAGTCAGTTCCATTTTGTTATCGGTCAACAATTTTAACATGTTTTAAGAAATGAGTGTTGGGGACTCAGTTAATTTGGCTTAATTTAGACGTTGATTTTAAAGGGTTTTATTTTGAAGCGAGCATGATTAAAATAATTATTAAACCTAGAGGGTAAATATTTTGATCTTGTTGCTTCCATCTGACAAATGAGATAAAATAATAAACAGATGAAACAAATATTCTTATTGGTTGTATTATTGGTATTTAGTATCGAAGGCTTATATTCTCAGCAACGATATGGCTTTGTAGATACGGAATATATCTTGAATAAAATGCCTGATTATAAAAATGCTCAAGATCAACTGGATAAGATATCTAAGCAGTGGCAAAATGAGATAGAGGGCATTTCGGTTGAAATAAAAGAATTGCATGCCAAATATAGAGCAGATGAGGTTTTTCTTTCTACAGAGATGAGAGAGAAAAGAGAAAAAGCAATCCATGATAAAGAAGTATTAGTGCAGAAGTTGCAGCAAAAATATTTTGGACGAAATGGAGAATTATATAAAAAAAGACAGGAATTAATGAAGCCTATCCAAGATGATATCTATGAGGCAATCAAGGAGATAGCTAAGTCGGGGAGTTATGGTATGATTATTGATCGTGCTAATGGGCCAACAATAATATATAGCAATACAAAGTTCGACTTAAGTGATAAAGTATTGTATAAATTAGGTATAAGAACTAAATAAATATCAAATAAAAACTAACTGAGTATACTATGAGACAATTTTTAAAAGTAACATTAGTAGCCACTTTCCTTTTAACAGGAGCTAATCTATTTGCACAGACAGTAAAATTAGGACATATTAATTCGAATGAATTATTGGCAATAATGCCTGAAAAAGAAGAAGCCCAAAAACAAATTCAAGCTCAAGCAGCTGAATATGATAATCAAATTAAGGCAATGAATGTAGAGTACCAAACTTTGCTCCAAGCATATGTTAAGGATGAGGGCACCCTCTCGGAAGCAATTAAAGCCAATAAGCAAAAAGAAATTCAGGATTTGCAAAATCGTATGAGAGAGTTTGATGGTTTTGCGCAAACAGAGTTGCAAAAAAAGCAAACAGAATTGCTAAGACCTATTTTCGATAAGGCCTCTAAAGCAATTAAAGATGTTGGTGCTGAAAATGGATTTACCTATATTTTAGATGCAAGTACAGGTGTTATTTTGTTTAATGCTGATAGCAGTATTGATGTAATGCCATTGGTCAAAGCAAAACTTGGGCTACAGTAATCTTTTTTTCGATATTATTGAGTAAAGGTGGTATCAAAATACCGCCTTTTTTAATTTTATGCCCTATAGGTTAATATTTAGTATGAGTAATAAAAAAAGAGCTATTGGTGTTTTCGATTCTGGTTATGGCGGTTTAACCATCTTGAATGAATTTTTAAAGCAATTGCCTGAGTATGATTTCATTTATTTAGGGGATAATGCTCGAAGTCCTTATGGAACCAGATCATATGATGTAGTTTATGACTATACCTTACAAGCAGTTGAGCAGCTGTTCTCAATGAATTGTGAATTGGTAATTCTGGCATGTAACACAGCTTCGGCCAAAGCTCTTCGCACTATACAGCAGTGCGACTTACCTAAAATTGATGCGAATAAACGGGTGTTAGGAGTCATCCGACCCAGTGTTGAGGAAGTAGGCATGTTAACAATAACCAATCATGTAGGAGTTTTAGGAACAGTGGGTACGGTGCGCTCGAACTCATACCCTCTGGAGATAAAGAAATTGTTCCCGGAAATAAAGGTAATTCAGGAATCTTGTCCCATGTGGGTTCCATTGGTTGAGAATAACGAATTTAAGAGTGAAGGAGGGCAGCATTTCATAAAAAAGAATATTGAGAATTTACTAAAAAGGGATCCAAAAATCGATACAATTATTTTAGGATGTACGCATTATCCAATTTTACTGGATGAGATAAGGAAATATATACCCTTGGGTATCAATTTGATTTCGCAAGGAGAGATCGTAGCAAAGAGCTTAAAAGATTACTTAAGAAGACATCCCGAAATGGATATGAGATGCACTAAAAATGGCGATCGAGAATTTTACACTACTGAATTTGTTGATAGTTTTGAAGATAAAGCAAGTCGATTCTTAAACAAAGAATTAAGAGCTAAACATCTCGACTATTAAAAAAGCCTCTGCTTATGCAAAGGCTAAAAAGATTATTTTACCGATTCTTCATCAGTTTGATACCAACTTGCATACATGGCATAGCTGTTAGCAATTCGGTTGATTTCCCCCTCAAGCAAATCAGGACTAATTTCTTTGATTTTTTTAGCTGGTGATCCTGCATAAACACTTCCCGACTCAACACGAGTTCCTTTAGTTACGACAGATCCAGCAGCAACAATAGAATTACTTTCAATTACTGCATCATCCAATATTACTGCTCCCATTCCAATTAGTACATTGTCTTTAATGGTGCAACCATGTACCACAGCATTGTGAGCTATTGAAACATTATTTCCTATATTGGTAGGCGATTTTTTATATGTCGCGTGTATTGTTGCATTATCCTGAACGTTTACATTATTTCCAAGTTTAATGTAGTGGACATCACCACGAAGAACTGCACTATACCAAATACTGCAATCATTTCCCATTTCGATATCACCAATGATAGCTGCGTTCTCAGCTAGAAAACAATTTTTACCCAATTTTGGTGTTTTGCCATTCAAATCTCTAATAATAGCCATTCTTATTTAGTTTGATTATAAATACAAAGATAGTTAAAAATTAATCTGTAGCTGTGCAAAGCAATATGTTGTAAAAAAAGTTACGCAAACGATGGCGTTGAATATTTTGAATATCAATCAAATAGTTTTGTTTTGATATGGCAGTTAAACTCCAGCAATAAGTAATAGATTGTAAGTAATAAATACCGTTTTTATCTCGATTTAAAAGGTTTACGTTAAAAGAGGTTTGTTTTTTTAAGAATTTTTCACACTTTTGACAGGTCAGATTTAATAAGGGGTGTTAAAATTTGACTAGTTGGATCATTGGAATTAGGGGTACATTCTTGATTCAACTACAATTTAAGAAAGTTCTAAAGGGGAATATTCTTTCCGAGATCTCGATAGGGAAAATTGGATTTCGGAGTGCATATATAAATGTGTATTAATTAATAATTAACCACTAACTAAAAGTTTATGAAAAAAAGTTTAGTTTCGATGCTAATCCTATTTTTTGTAGGGTTGCAGGGTGTTCTAGCCCAAAGTCGAGAAGTTTCAGGGGTGGTTACCTCAGCCGATGATGGGCTGTCGATTCCTGGAGTTTCCGTAACTGTTAAAGGTACTACCATCGGTACCACAACCGACTTCGATGGAAAATATTCGTTAAATGTTCCTAAGGATGGTAAATTTCTTGTTTTTTCTTTTGTAGGAATGCATATGCAAGAAATTGAAATCACATCTTCTACAATTAATGTAGTGATGGAAACTGAATCTATTGGTGTAGATGAGGTTGTTGTTACTGCAATTGGGATTAGCCGTCAGGAAAAATCCTTAGGTTATGCAGTAAGTAAAGTTGATGGAGAGTCATTAACTAATGCAAAAGATCCAAATATTGTAAGTAGTATGGCTGGGAAAGTGTCAGGTGTTCGTATTACTCAACAGTCAGGAAGTGTTGGAGGATCCAGTAAAATTATTATCCGTGGGGCAACATCTCTTGGAGGTAATAATCAGCCACTTTTCGTTGTAGACGGAATGCCAATCAATAATAAATACTATGGAAATGGTATAGAGGGATCTGTTGATTATGGTAATGCTGCTGCAGATATTAACTCCATGGATGTGGAGTCTCTTAACGTATTAAAAGGAGCAGCCGCAACCGCATTATATGGAGCAAGAGCGAAAAATGGTGCAATAATCATCACTACTAAAAAAGGTAAGAAGGGTAAGGTAAACTTAAGTTATAACACAAGTATGCGCTTTGACGAAGTTGCCAAACTGCCTGATTATCAAAATCAATATGCACAAGGATTAGATGGTGAATATTATTTGAAGAATTTTAACGGTTGGGGACCAAAAATTAGTGATGTTCAAGATCAGACCTTTAAAGATTTTTTAGGTGATGATGTCAAACTTCAGGCTTATCCTGATAATGTTGAGGATTTTTTTAAGACAGGGCACACTTTCATTCATAACTTTGACATGAGTGGTGGTGATGAAAATAGTGATTTTAGAATAAGTTACACAAATACTACACAAAAAGGTATTGTACCTCAAAGTGAGTTTAAGAAAAATGATATTGCTTTTAATGTTGGAAGGAATTTGAATGACTGGATTAGTGTACGCGCTAATGGTACTTATAGTAGAGGTGTTCGTGAGGGGTTGTCTGCTCAGGGATCAAATGACCCTAATATTGTGGTTAGTAGTATGATTACAATGCCGAGAACTACGGATATTCATAAGTTGAGAAGAGATGCTTATGATGAATTTGGCAATCAAAATTCATGGGATGGAGATGGCAAAACAAATAATCCGTATTTTATTCTGGATAATAACAAAATTTCTTCGGATAATGAAAGATTTTTTGGATCTGGATCGATCACTGTGAAACCTACTTCATGGTTAACAATTAAGAACCAAACAGGTATTGATTTTTCAACATCAGAAAGAAAAACCATTTATTCAGTTGGTACAATTGGTGAAATTCAAGGCAAATGGAATACGGATGTATATCGTACACGTGTAATAAATAATGATTTTATTATTACTGCAAGTAAAGATTTTACTGAAGATCTTACTGTGAATGCTATAGTTGGGCATAATATTTATCAAAATGAATATGACCGTAAAAGCGTTTCAGCAGGAGAATTGACAGCTCCAGGTTTATACACTTGGACAAATGCAAAAACACATGTTCCTTCTAACTATTACTCCAAAAAGAGAATACATGGTATATTTGGAGAGGTGAGTTTTGATTACCAAGACATGTTATATCTTACAATCACTGGGCGTAATGATTTTTCCAGTACCTTACCTGATGGTAATAACTCATACTTTTATCCTTCAGTAAGTTTTAGTTATCTTTTTTCTAAGAATATTTCATTACCTGCATGGTTTAATCTTGGTAAAGTTCGATTAAACTGGGCAAACGTTGGTAGTGATGAGGATCCATATCAATTAGATTTTGAATATAACTCTAGAAGTACATGGTTTAGTCAATATGGTGCAGGTGGAACTTTCCCGCATGCTGGAATTAGCGGGTTTACTATTCCAAGAACCTTACCTAATGCTGATCTGAAACCTCAAAATCAGGTTTCATATGAAGCAGGTGTTGATTTGAGATTCTTTAATAGTAGGATTACACTAGACGCTACTTATTATAGAATTGATACTGAAGATCAGATTATTGGTATTGACGTGCCTTTGTCAACTGGATTCTTTGCTAAGAAAATTAATGCAGGTCTAGTGAGAAACGAAGGTATTGAGATAGAACTAGCTATTACTCCTATTCAGACTGATAAATTTGAGTGGAATGCAAGATTTGCATTTGGAAGCAATAAAAACACTGTCGAAGAATTAACAGATGAATTAAAGCTTTACGCACTAACAAGTGGCTGGTCTGGTTTGCAAATTCAAGCTGAACCTGAAAAAGCAATGGGATTATATGGTACTGCTTGGAAGCGTAACGATAATGGCGATATAATCATCAATGATGAAACTGGATTAAGAGAGATTGAGCCGCAAAAACACTTAGGCAAAATTGATCCTGACTTTACTTTGGGAATCGTAAACAATATTAGATTCGGAAACTTTACATTTAATGCTGTTATTGATTGGAGACAAGGAGGTAAAATGTTCTCTGGAACAGTGGCGGCATTAAGATCAGCAGGTCTTGTTGAAGAAACTTTGGCTAATAGAAATACTCCTATTACTGATAAAGGTGTAAATGAAATCATAAATGGAGACAATGTGACCTATGTTGAAAATACAACTCCAGTTGAAAGTATGCAGAAATATTGGGAACATATTAGTTCCATTAGTAATACTGAAGGAAGTGTATTTGATGCTACCTATATGAAACTAAGAGAAGTTAGTCTATCTTATAGAGTTCCTCAGAAATTTTTACCTAAAAATGGATATATTAAAGGGCTCTCAATTGGTATTGAAGGTAGAAATTTATGGAATATTATTGATAATGTTCCTCATATTGATCCTGAATTAAACTTTTTTGGACCTGCAGCAATAGGTGGAGGTGTAGAGTTTAATAGTGTACCAATGTCTCGTAGTTATGGATTTAATGTTAAGTTAAACTTCTAAAAAGTAAAAAATGAGAATAATTAAAAATATAGGAATTGCATTAATTGCTCTGTTATCTCTGAGTGGTTGTGATTCATGGCTAGATATCAATCAAAGTCCAAATTCGGTTAATGAAGTAGAACCACAATTTTTATTTGGATATGCAATAACCTCCTGGAGTGGCAATAGAACAGGAGGAGACTCTTACTTACCAATTGAGTTAATGAACCAAACTGCTGCATCTGGAGGTTCATTTGGTTGGGGATATGCTGAGGATAGATATGATATTTCACCCTATTCAACAGGGAATGCTTGGAAAATGTACTATGCTACTTCAGGTGCAAATTTGAAGGAAGCTATAAAAATAGCTGAAGAGAATGGTGACTCAAATATTGCTGCACAGTGTAAGATCGCTTTTGCATCTATGTTTTATGAGTGTACTATGATTTGGGGCGATGTTCCATTCGAACAAGCATGGACAGAAGAAAATTATCCAAAATTTGATACTCAGGAATCCATATTAAATAATTTAATTGCGATGCTTGATGAAGCTATTAATCAAATTGATGAATCAAATAATATTAAAATTACCTTAGAAGATGCTTTTTTTAGCGGGGATTTGAATAAGTGGAAAAAGCTTGCTAATTCCATGAAGTACAAAATTGCTATGGTAATGGTTGATGCAGATCCAACAAAGGCTGATTTAATTGCTCAATTAGTAAAAGAAGATTTGCTTACATCAAGTGATAATGTTGAATTCCCATACTATGATGAGTCCGGGCATAAGAATCCAAAGTACCGTTTATTTGAGAAGTATAATGGAGGTCAGAATACTTGGATTTTTGCTAATACTATCATTCTTGATGATATGATGAAGCCATTGGATGATCCAAGGATACCAATTTATTTTGCTCCAGGAAAAGAAGCTGTTGTTGGAGATGACTATTACAAAGGAGTAGAAACAGCAACTGAGGCTGACGATACTCATTCACTAATTAGAGTAGGAACAATATTAAGAGCAGATGCTCCTGACTTAATTTTAAGTAGTCATGAAATAAAGTTCTTAATTGCTGAAACTTATGCAAGAGGCTTAGGTATGAGTGCGAATTTGGTTGAGGCTGACAAGTACTTCAAAGAAGGATTACAAGAGGCATTGAGTTATTATGGAGTTGATCAATCTGATATTGATACTTTTGTTGCTAAGCCTGAACTTGACCTTAAATCGGTAACTAATCCATTGAATGTATTGAGAGTTCAGCAATATGTCGACTTACAGGATCGTCCTCTTGAAGCTTGGGTTCAAATGAGAAGAAGTGGAGCCAAAGGATCTGAGATTCCTAACCTATCAACCCCTAATGGGGCGGATGCACCTGATGGTGAAATTGCTAGAAGATGGGATTATCCAAATAATGAGTTAAGCGGTAATAAAAACGGGCCAAAGGTTCTTCCTAAAATGTGGGAAAGCATGTGGTTTGATAAATAAAATTCAATAATAGATGAGGAGGGTGTCCTAAAATGGATTCCCTCTTTTTTTATGCACTTTAATCAGAACCTATTGAATATTTCAGATCCTCCTAAAAACTATAGAAACTCATCATCAAGCATAAAGTACTCACATATAGAAGGCCATGAAGAGAACTCATACATGAAGTGAACTCACGTTATTTAAAACAGACCGAAACAAACTAAATATTTGCAATTTCCTTAGCCACCTACAAATCCATAATAAGTGCAACTCTTATAATCCCTGCCATTACCCGCTTTGCTTCAATTGCATTTTTAAAATATACCTGCCAAACAATTCCTCCTTTCAATTGCAAGTGCATTTTATATCAGCAAAAGCTTATTGGTAACAGATGCGCTTGCAATTACAAGTACCATGATGCGGGGTACACATTTTTGCACTTGCATTTGTTATGAACTTGCGCTTGGTGGTGAAATATACACTTGCAATTGATTGGCCAAAACTCGTGGTGAAGAGAATTGCACTTGCAGTAGATGGGTGCAAAACCGATTGGGAATCGATTTCAATCGATTTTTGAGGGGTACGACACTACTGGATATCGATTCGAAAATGCTTAAATAAGAATGCGCAAATGCAAATATTCAGGCAATTGTAATAAAAAATACCACATGTATGATGGAATAATAAAATATTATTGATAAAACTATTGTTTTATTAAAAATTAAACAATAGTTTTATTCTCATCTAATAACCTACTAAATACTTATACATATGTTTGAAAAAATAAATTACCGAAACCTTGGCAACACCGAAACTTACAATCTGATTAAAACCATTGTTGCAATTGTTTCGGGAGCGGATACCGAGCCTTTAAAATTTAAGGTGTGGCTCGATAAACTAAGCGTTCCTTTTAAAAAACTTGAAGTATCTATTGGGCTTGATAGGGGTAGTGAAAAAACCGAGCTTATTAGAGAAGCCGATGATATTAGGGACAGTTGTTTTAAGGCCATAAAAGCATATCTGGAGGCTTGCAAACTAAGAAACAACGAAACATGGCAGAATGCAGCAGGTGTGCTATGGAGAATTATTGAAAATCATGGATTATTGATTCACAACGAAAGTTATTCCAAAGAAAGTTCATTACTGGATAACCTTATTATTGAATTGGACACCAACGAGGAAGCAAAAGTTGCCATTGCTAGTTTGCAACTTACCGATTGGCATAACGAGTTAAAAACTGCACAGCAATCTTTTCTTAGCTTATGGAATGAGCGCAGAGATGAACGAATTAGTAAACCAACAAGTGAAAGTATTGAAGCAAGAAAGGAAATTAAAACGAGCACTGCTTATTTAC
The DNA here is from genome assembly GCF_965230805.1 of Marinifilum sp. NCBI lineage: Bacteria > Pseudomonadati > Bacteroidota > Bacteroidia > Marinilabiliales > Marinifilaceae > Marinifilum > Marinifilum sp. The sequence continues at coordinate 2,940,128 of NZ_OZ246019.1, forward strand.
TGCAATCAATTGAGTTGAATTATATTTCAAGCGGCGATGAAACCTACCTTAACTTGATTGATGGTATTAATGATGAAATAAAAAGTGCCAATGCAATTGCCAAGGCAAGAATTACCAGGCGAAAGAATAACGAGGAGTTATCCGAGGATTCTGAACTATAATAAAAGATCATATTAACAATGGTTATTGGATAGAAACCGAAATGAGCAATTGAGTTTATTTCGGTTTTTTATAGTCAGGTCTCTGAATTTTTGCATCCCGAAGTTAAATTTCCTTCTTATTAAGACTTAATCAACTATAAATCAGTCCTGTTTTTGCACATAAGTTTGTTGTAACTTTTTATAATACAAACGTTTGCAGAAAGTATATAAAATTTCAAACCTTTTCTTGTCTAAAATTGGGGAAACGCTACCTTTACCATGTTTTAAAACATGAAACGAGCCTGATTAAAATAATTATTTAAACATACACTGTAATGATTATTTTGATCTTGCTGCTTCCATCTGATAAATTGAAAAAATACAAATAGATGAAATATAATTTCATTGTTTTAATCATTCTCAACATCAATAAACTAATAAAACAAAAGATTTAATCTGAGATTAAATTAGAAACAGTCATGAGTCAAAAGACAAAAGTTATTGAAAAGGAAGAAGTTGTTATTAGATTTTCGGGAGACTCCGGGGACGGTATGCAGCTTACGGGAACCCAGTTTTCTGATACTTCCGCATTATTTGGGAACGATGTAGCTACTTTCCCGGATTACCCTGCGGAAATCAGAGCTCCACAAGGAACAGTAGGTGGTGTATCTGGATTCCAATTGCATTTTGGACATAAGGAAGTGAATACACCGGGCGATTATGCAGATGTATTGGTTGCAATGAACCCGGCAGCTCTTAAAGCCAATTTGAAATGGGTAAAAGCTAGTGGAACAATCATCGTGAACGAGGATACTTTCACCGATCGAAACCTTGAAAAAGCAGGTTACGATGCAGATCCATTGCAAGATGATAAACTATCGGATTACAATCTGATTAAGGCTAAAGTTACTTCTTTAACCAAAGAGTGTTTGAAAGATTCAGGACTGGATCAGAAGAGTATTCTTCGAAGCAAAAACATGTTTGCACTAGGTATGGTTTACTGGATGTTCGATCGCCCGTTGGAACATACCGAAGAGTTTATTCAGAACAAGTTTAAGAAGCACCCGATGGTGGTTGAAGGTAACAAAAAGGTATTACGTGCTGGTTATAACTTTGCAAAAACAATTGAGGCATTAGCGTATAATTATAGTGTAGCTCCTGCTAAAATTAAGAAAGGAACCTATCGTAATATTACAGGTAACAAGGCAACAGCTTGGGGACTAATTGCTGCAGCCGAGAAAGCCGGCTTAGAGTTATTTTGTGGTTCGTATCCAATTACTCCTGCAACCGAAATATTACAGGAACTGGCTGCTCGTAAAGATCTGGGAGTAAAAACTTTTCAGGCAGAGGATGAGATTGCGGGAATTTGTACTGCAATCGGTGCTAGCTTTGCAGGTAATTTTGCAGTTACAACAACTTCAGGTCCAGGCTTGGCATTAAAGACCGAGGCGGCAGGTTTGGCGGTGATGACAGAATTGCCATTGGTAATTGTAAATGTTCAGCGTGGAGGACCATCAACAGGTTTGCCAACAAAAACTGAGCAATCAGATTTGATGCAGGCGATTCACGGTAGAAGTGGAGAATGTCCTATGCCGGTGATTGCAGCAAGTACGCCTTCAAACTGTTTTGAATATGCATATCGTGCTGGTAAAATTGCATTAGAGCATATGACACCAGTGATTCTTTTAACTGATGGCTTTCTTGCAAATGGTGCAGAACCATGGAGAATCCCTAAGATGGCAGATCTTTCGCCAATTACGGTTCCTTTGGCAAAAGAGGGCGACGATTACATGCCATATGCCAGAGATGAAGAAAAGCTAACAAGAAAATGGGCCGTTCCCGGAACGAAAGGCTTAGAGCATAGAATTGGTGGATTAGAAAAGATGGATGTTACCGGTACGGTTTCGTATGTTCCGGAAAACCACCAGGTAATGACAGATATCAGAGCCGAAAGAGTTAGAAAAGTAGCTAATTTTATTCCGGATCTACCAGTTAAAGGGGATGATCATGCAGATGTATTGGTAATTGGTTGGGGTGGTACTTACGGTCATCTTACCACTGCAGTTCGTGAGCTTCAGGCCGAAGACAAAAGCATTGCCTTGGCTCAATTTAATTATATTTTCCCATTGCCAAAAAATACCGAAGAGGTATTAAAGCGCTACAGGAAAATTATTGTTTGTGAATTGAACGATGGGCAATTTGCTGAATATTTACGAAGTAATTTTCAGGATATCAGATTCCAGCAATACAATAAATTACAAGGATTACCATTTACTGTAAAAGAGTTGAAAGAGACGTTTAACCAATTATTGGAGGAAAAATAATCATGGCAGATACATTATTAAAACAATCAGCTCCTGAGAAATTTACTCCAAAAGATTTTAAGAGTGATCAGGAAGTAAGGTGGTGCCCGGGATGTGGCGACCATGGAGTTTTAAACTCGGTACAGAAAGCAATGTCTTTAATGGGTAAACCAAAAGAAAACTTTGCAGTAATTTCCGGTATTGGTTGTTCATCTCGTTTCCCATATTATATGGACACTTACGGATTTCATTCGATTCATGGGAGGGCAGCAGCAATTGCATCAGGAGCAAAATCAGCAAATCCAAATTTGGAAATTCTACAGGTTTCGGGTGATGGTGATGCATTGGCAATTGGTGGTAATCACTTTATTCATGCTGTGCGTAGAAATATCGATATGACCATTTTGTTGTTTAATAATGAGATTTATGGTCTCACAAAAGGTCAGTATTCTCCTACATCAAAGCATGGTATGGTAACCAAAACTTCTCCCTTCGGAACAGTTGAGCAACCTTTCCATCCTGCTGAGTTGGCTTTGGGTGCTCAATCAAAGTTTTATGCAAGATCTATCGATACCAATATCAAATTAAGCTCGGAAATTCTCCTTGATGCCACCAAGCACAAGGGAACTTCGATTGTTGAGGTACTGCAAAATTGTGTAATCTATAATGATGGAGCTCATTCTTTAATTACCGATAAGAATACCAAAGAAGATTACCAATTGATTCTTCGACACGGTGAAAGAATGATTTTTGGAAAAGAAAAGAACAAAGGATTGGTAATGGGAGGTAATGGTAAACTGGTTGTTGTTACCATTGGCGAACATGGTATTACCGAGCAGGATGTTTTAATTCATGATGCTCATACTCCTGATCCGCACATGCACTGGTTGTTGTCTAATATGACAGCACCCGAATATCCGGTGGCACTGGGTGTAATTCGTGATGTTGCTGCACTTTCGTACGAAGAAAAAATGGTACAGCAGATCAAGTATGTTCAAGAACAATCATCTATTAAGTGTATGGATGATTTGTTGAACAGTGGTGATACATGGGAAGTTGAATAGCTTTTGTTGTAAATGTATATATATCAGAGAGGAGGCGATGAGTTTCCTCTTTGTTATTTACAGAAAAATTTAACTATTTTCGCCAATCTTTTATTGTGGGTAGTGTTCAATTTTATGAATCATTTGCTACAATTAAAAAGATTGTGAATAAGGCTTGTAAACAAAGACATTAGGCAATATTATTAGTATTTTGTACGTAATATTGCCTGAAACAAACAACACACTAAAATAACATTAACGGATATGGAAGAAATTTCGATTTCGAAGATTTATAAACGCAAAAAAAACGACCGCGATATATTTCAGGAATTGATGCCTTACAAAGTAAAGGAGATTCTGTTGATCGCAACCTATTACGATGCATATACAATTGTTCGGGAAGGTCAGTTCTCCGATAAAATTGTAGGAGAATATCTTCAGTTAAACTTATATGCTGCACCTCGTTTTACTAGTGTGGCAACTAACGAGGAAGCTTTAGAAGCACTTCAAAATCGACATTACGATATGGTGATTCTAATGGCTGGATTGGATAAGGAGTCGCCTCTGGAGCTTAGCCAACAGATAAAGACTGTAAATCCGGTAATTCCTGTTTTGGTTTTGGTGAATAACAATAGCGACCTTGCCTATTTCGATCGGGCTGCAGACAAAATAAAGAACAATATCGACAGAGTATTTGTATGGAATGGTTCTACCAAGATATTTATGGCCATGACCAAGTATATTGAGGATAAAATGAACTTGGAAACCGATACAAAAAGTGGTGATGTTCGTGTAATTCTATTGGCCGAGGATTCGGTAAAATATTATTCGCGTTATCTGCCATTGCTTTATACATCGGTAATGACTCAAACTCAGAAAGTAATTTCGGATGAAGGGGATATTGATGAATTGCACAAAATCTTAAAAATGCGTGCAAGGCCAAAAGTGATTTTGGTGAGTACCTTTGAAGATGCTGTTGAGGTTGTAGATAAATATCTGGAAAACCTGTTGTGTGTAATTTCTGATGTTCGTTTTGCCCGTAATGGAAAATTGGATGACGATTCGGGTGTAGATTTAATCAAATACGTACAGGCAAAAAACATGAGAATTCCATGTTTAATGCAATCGCACGATACCGATAATGCCATTAGAGCCATGCAGGTGGATGCTGATTTTATCAACAAAAACAGTGATACTTTGGCATTGGATATCTATAATTTCATTTATACGAAATTGGGGTTTGGAGATTTTGTTTTCCGAAATCAGAGCGGTACTCGTGTTGCAGTTGCAAAATCGATGGAGGAGTTTGAGGAGAAGCTAAAGTATATTCCGGATGAATCTTTGCTTTTTCATTCAAAACGAAATGGTATTTCGACATGGTTGATGGCTCGTGGCGAAATTAACATTGCTAAAAAATTAAGAAGGTATCAGATTGAAGATTTTAAATCGGTAAAAGATCTTAGAAAATTCTGTCTGGATGTTTTCGAAGCATCAAGAATTAAACAGTTAAGAGGCAGAATCATACGCTTTAAGCCAAACATTGTTAATTCCAATCATTACATCGTTCGTTTGGGTCGTGGTTCATTAGGAGGAAAAGGACGTGGTTTAGCCTTCTTGAGTAACTTTATCGAGAATATCTACTTTAAGAAATTGATTAAGGATATCAATGTGTCGATTCCTAAAACAGCTATTATTGGGGTTGATGAGTACGATAACTTTATCGAGAAAAATGATCTTTACGATAAAATTTACCTTGATAAAAATTATAAGAAGGTAAAAGAAATGTTCATTAAAGGAGATATTCCTGAAAAATTAGGCGGTAAGCTGCGTCAGTATCTCGAAGAAATCAATAAGCCATTGGCCGTGCGATCATCAGGATTGTTTGAAGACTCGTTGATGCAGCCATTTGCAGGAGTTTATGCAACTTATTTATTGCCTAATAACGATCCGGATATTGAAGTTAGATATCAACAACTGGTAACAGCGATTAAACTAATTTATGCTTCCATTTTTACGCCTGAGGCGCAATCGTATTTTAGTGCTGTAGATTACAAGATTGAAGAGGAAAAAATGGCTGTAATCATTCAGGAGGTAGTAGGTCAGGAATACAATGGTAAGTTTTATCCGAATATTAGTGGTGTTGCTCAATCGTACAACTATTATCCATTTTCTTATATGAAACCTGAAGATGGTTTTGCGGTAATCGCCATCGGCTTGGGAAAATATGTTGTTGGTGGAGAAAAAACTCATAGATTTTGCCCCGAACATCCAAAATTGCAATTGGCTTCTATCGAAGATCAGATAAAGGATTCGCAAAAATATTTCTATGGCATTGATATGCAAAAAGAGGGTATTGATCTTGTAAATGAAGGCGAAGATGCAGTAACCATTAAATATGAATTGGCACAAGCCGAGAAGGATGGCAATTTGTTGCATTGTGCCTCGGTTTACGATTTCCAGAATGATAGGTTGGAACCGGATTTGAACCTACGGGGACCAAGAGTTGTTGATTTTGCGAATATTTTAAAATACAACCAGGTACCAATTGCTCATGCTCTTAGTGTGTTGTTGAATATCTTTAAACAAGCCATGGGTGCTCCGGTCGAGATTGAATTTGCGGTGGATTTATCGAAAGGTAAAGATGCTAATCCAACTTTTCATTTGTTGCAAATAAAGCCTTTAATTCGTCAGGAAATGAGTGTTAATATCGATATGTCGAAAATAGATCGAGATAAACTACTTATGCTGGCCAATAAAGGAATGGGTAACGGAAAAGTGAAGCATGTAAGAGATGTAATTTACATGGATTTAAGCAAATTCGATAGAACCAAAACCGAAGAAATGGCTGAAGAGATGGAAATCCTGAACCAAAAAATGAAGGAGCAAGATCGTCAGTACGTTTTATTTGGTCCGGGTCGCTGGGGAACTCGCGATAAGTTTACAGGAATTCCTGTGCTTTGGTCACAAATATCCAATGCAAAGGTGATTGTTGAGCAAGGCTTGGAAGATTTTCCTTTGGATGCATCCTTGGGATCGCATTTCTTCCACAATGTAACTTCAATGAATGTTGGTTATTTTTCAATTAAGAGCAATTCGGAGTATAACTTTGTGAACATGGAGATACTGGAAAAGCAAGAAAAGGTGGAACAAATCAATTATTTTAAGCATGTACGCTTTAAGGAACCATTAGAAATTTTAATGGATGGTAAGAAACAAACCAGCCTCATTAGTTTTAAGTAACGTGAGTTCGAGGTAAAATTCGTTCACAGTTTGATCTGATTTTGAGTAGAAATTTTCTCAAATTTTCGAAGGAATATCGGGATATTTCAAGAAGATTTGAGGAAATTTATGCCGAAAGCAGGCAAACACATAATGGAAAGTTCTCTTTACGACATCTTCATATTAAAAATTCCTCAAAATAGCCCGCTATTCTTTCCAAATTTTTAATGCAAATCTATCGCAAATATAACTTTCTGTGGATAGAATTTTACGTCGAACTCACGTTAACTTGCAAAATGCAAATCCTTATCCCTTAATTTTTATACCATTTGTAATAAAACCGGCATTGGCTATAGAGCTCGATTGCATAAAAAAAGCTGCCCCAACGGACAGCTTTAAAAATATCATTAATATGGATTATCCCTGATATGAATCGATACCAGCTGTTTCCATTTTGCGATCAACTTTTTTCACTAATCCTTGAATTACTTTTCCGGGACCAACTTCTGTAAACGAAGAAGCGCCATCTTCGATCATATTTACCATTGTTTGAGTAAAGCGCACAGGAGCGGTTAACTGAGCAACAAGGTTTTGCTTGATTTCGGCAGGATCAGTAACAGGTTTAGCATTAACGTTTTGGTATACCGGACAAGCAGGAGTAGAAAAATTCGTATTCTCGATAGCTTCTTCCAATTCAACACGGGCAGGTTCCATTAATGGCGAATGGAATGCACCACCTACTTTTAATGGTAAAGCTCTTTTAGCACCAGATTCTTTCAATTTTTCGCAAGCAATTTCTATACCTTTCATGCTACCCGAAATTACCAATTGGCCTGGGCAGTTAAAGTTTGCAGGAACAACTATTTCATCAATTTCAGCACAAACTTTTTCAACAGTCTCATCATCTAAACCAATAATTGCAGCCATGGTTGAAGGTTCAATTTCGCAAGCTTTTTGCATTGCCATAGCACGTTGCGAAACCAATTTCAAACCATCTTCGAAAGAAAGAGTTTCGTTTGCTACCAAAGCAGAGAATTCACCCAATGAGTGACCCGCTACCATTTCAGGTTTAAAATCTTCGCCAAGAGTTTTTGCTAAAATTACAGAGTGCAAGAAGATTGCAGGTTGAGTCACTTTGGTTTGTCTTAAATCTTCGTCGGTTCCTTCAAACATTAAATCAGTAATACGGAAACCAAGAATTTCGTTAGCTTTTTCGAAAAGTTCCTTGGCAAGTTCCGAATTTTCGTACAGGTCTTTACCCATACCTACAAATTGGGCACCTTGTCCCGGAAATACATATGCTTTCATATTCATTCTCAATTAAAACGATCCATCATTTTTTTTGACAGATCATCATGGTAAGTTTTGAATTATTCGGGCACAAAGATATCTAATCCGTTCGCAATCTGCAATTTTACATTTTAGTATGCTGTTGGATGAATGGTTTGCAACCCATGAGGTAATAAAATTCTAAATGTTTTTTGTCGAAATTAATCGAATAAATTCTTCACGAGTGGCTAGGCTCTCGAATGCTCCTGTAAAATCGGATGTTGTGGTAATGGAATTTTGTTTTTGAACACCACGCATCGACATGCACAAATGTTGAGCTTCTATTACCACAGCTACACCTAAAGGATTAAGTGTATTCTGAATGCAATCTTTAATTTGCATGGTCAAACGTTCTTGCACTTGCAATCGGCGGGCAAAAGCATCAACAACTCTTGCAATTTTGCTCAAACCGGTAATGTGTCCGTTGGGAATGTATGCCACATGAGCTCTACCAATAATTGGAAGCATATGATGTTCGCACATCGAGTACACCTCGATATCTTTTACAATCACCATTTGTTTGTAGTCTTCCTTAAACATGGCCGATCGTAAAATATCTTCGGGTTTGATATGATATCCCTGACTTAGGAATTGCATGGCTTTGGCAACACGTAAAGGGGTTTTTTCAAGTCCTTCCCTTGCCACATCTTCACCCAGTAATTCTAAAATCTTTTTATAATGATACATCAGTTCTTCTGTAGTTTCCTGATTGTATTTTTCTATTTTTGTGAATCCTTTTTCTTCTTCTCCGTTTATTGAAAATTCCATTCGTTATTATTGTTGTTAATAAGTCGTTGTATTGCAATGCAAATTAAGTAATAATTTCACCTTTATAACAAACTTTTTGGAGCTTTGTTTAAGCTAAGTCCTTGCATTTATGGATATTTTAATCGTTACAGAGACTTTTGATGTGCTCAAAAATTTTATTTCCCAACTTGAATTGGAAGAAAATTTAGGTCATAATTATGCTCGCTTTACATATCAGGATCAATCATTGGATATTTTAATCACGGGATATGGGGGAAGTATATCTACTTAACGTGAGTTCGAGGTAAAATTCGTTCACAGTTTGCACTGATTTTGAGTAGAAATTTTCTCAAATTTTCGAAGGAATATCGGGATATTTCAAGAAGATTTGAGGAAATTTATGCCGAAAGCAGGCAAACACATAATGGAAAGTTCTCTTTACGACATCTTCACATTAAAAATTCCTCAAAATAGCCCGCTATTCTTTCCAAATCTATCGCAAATATAACTTTCTGTGGATAGAATTTTACGTTGAACTCACGTTACTTACGTTTTTACAAAGGCAATAGCCAATAAAAACTACGATCTGGTAATCCAATTTGGTCAGTTCTATTCATTAAAAGATCAAACTAAAAAAGATCAGATGGTTTGCATTATTGATGATTACTTTGGTGATATAGGTATAGCAGCAGTAAATCAGTTTGCATCGGTATTCGATCTTGGCCTGAGAAACCAAAATGAATTGCCTTTTAAAAATGAGATTTTAGAAAATGAAAGTCCGATTCCGGAAGTCTTAGCAGATATTCGAAAGGTAAGTGGTATTACTTGTAATGCCATTCCCAACCAGCTTAATCTTATTGCAAATTCCTATGCAAAAAATTATCCTGAGGTAATGAGCAGGGAAGGAGCCAATATGCTTTATGTCTGTCAAAAAGAATCAGTAAGATTGCTTCAACTTTTCTATGTTATCGATTGGATTGAAAATGTACAAAATGCAATTGCACCAAACGAATCAATGGCAAATGCAGTGAATAAAACCATAGACCTGCTTTTTAAAGAATCGCACCTGTGAAAATTCGTACTTTTTAAGCAGCGACTATTTTGAGAAGTAAACCATTACGGCTTTCTTGTAATAAATGGCTTGAAATAAACCTCTTGCAAACATAAAACCCAACATGGCTATCCAAAGGCCATGGTTTTCAAGCGACTCGTTTAAAAAATAATACAAGGGTATAAATATGAATAGGGTGGCAGCCAACATGGTTTTTCTCATGTAGGTTGAAGCGGTTGCCCCGATAAAGATTCCGTCCATTAAGAATGAGGCAAAGCTTAAAATAGGCAGCAGAATAACCCATTTTAAATAATCACGAGCCATTGCAATGGTCGATTCAACATCAGTAAGAATGGATAAAATATCAATACCCCAAAAGCCATAAGCAAGGGTGAACATTACGCTTATGCCAATTCCCCAAATAAAAAGTAAGCGAATTACTTTTGCGAGATTCTGAGAGTTGTTTGCTCCAATAAATTTACCAACCAAGGCCTCTGCTGCAAAAGCAAAACCATCCATAAAATACGAGAAGATAAAAAGGAACTGAAGCAATAAGGAATTTACGGCAAGAATTTCTTTGTTTACACTTGCCGATTCGGTGGTGAAAAAGGTAAACACAAAAATAATACAGAGTGTTCTGATGAAGATATCTTTATTCACCAGAAAGAAATGTTTTAATTCCTGTAGCTTCATCATTCCTTTGGCACTCCAATATTTAAATAGTCGCCTGTAGTTTTTAAAGATAAAGAACAGCGCAATCAGTAAGCTGCAATATTGAGCAATCAGTGTACCTAAGGCAACGCCTCTGGCATCCAGCATTAGTCCGTACACAAAAAATGCCGACAAAGCGATATTGATAATGTTTCCGGCTACTGCAATTAGCATTGGTGTTTTTGCATTTTGCATACCAATAAACCAACCGTTTAAAGCATAAAGACCAATGGTAGCAGGAGCTGCCCAAACTCTGATGTAGAAATATGATTTTGCAATGGATTCAACAGACGCCTCACTTTCGATCAACCAGAAACTTAGCATTTCAATAGGTTTTTGAAGGATAAGAATCAGTGCACTACCTACCAAAGCAACGCTCAAAGCTCTGGACAGCGAAAGAATGGCTTCGCTTAAGTTGCGTGCACCATAGGCCTGAGCCGTAATGCCGGTAGTTCCCATGCGTAGAAAGGCAAATCCCCAATATAAAAAATTGAATATGGTACTTCCTAATGCAATTGCCCCAATAAAATCTACTTTTCCCAAATGTCCCATTAAAGCCAGATCGACTAATCCCAGTAATGGAATGGTAATATTACTAACAATATTGGGTACGGCTATATTTAAGATTTTTCTATTCACAATTCAATTTCTAATCAGCAAGCGAAAGTAGCCAAAATTGTTCTGTTTCAAGAATGTTTAAAGGTGAGAAAATAAAAGATGAAAAAGTCTTTAAATTATTTGGAATTAATCTACGTAAAAATTAGATTTGTTTTAGTAACAATTAAATCTATTCACACAACCATAAAAAAATAAAAATATATGGCTTTCGAGTTACCAAAATTAGCTTATACGTATGATGCATTGGAACCGCATATTGATGCGAGGACAATGGAAATTCACCATTCGAAGCACCATGCGGGATATACAAATAATTTAAACGCTGCTATTGAAGGAACCGATTTGGAGAATCAAAATATTGAAGAGATTCTTGGCAATATTTCTCAGCATTCAGTTGCAATTAGAAACAATGGAGGAGGATATTTTAATCATGATTTATTCTGGAAGGTGATGTCTCCTGATGGAGGAGGAGAACCAACCGGCGATTTGCTCTCCGCCATCGAAAAAGATTTTGGATCTTTTGATTTCTTTAAAGCAGAATTTGCTAAAGCTGCTGCAACACGATTTGGTTCAGGTTGGGCTTGGTTGGTAAAACAAGCCGACGGCAAGTTGGTGGTTTCGTCAACAGCAAACCAGGATAACCCACTGATGGACATAGCAGATGTGAAAGGAACACCAATCTTAGGGTTGGATGTATGGGAACACGCGTATTACTTAAAGTTTCAAAATAGAAGACCCGATTATATCTCAGTTTTCTGGGAAGTAATTAATTGGGAGGAAGTGACTAAACGCTTTCAGGATTAGTTTTGTTTATTGTTTTTTTGATTTTGAGGCTGGTTCTTTTTATAAGAATCGGCCTTTTTCTTTTTTATTTTATTGAATATGTAATTTTTAATTGTGAAATTGAGGAGAAAATCAAAAATCAATAAAAAATGGAACACAAACTACCTACATTATCTTATGAATTAAGTGCTTTAGAGCCTTATATCAGCAAAAACACCCTGGAATTCCACTATGGAAAGCATCATCAGGCTTACATTACGAACTTAAATAATCTAATTAAAGGAACTGCTTTTGAAGATGCGAGTTTAGAGGACATTGTAAAACATGCCGAAGGTGGAATTTTTAACAATGGAGCCCAAGTTTACAATCATACCTTTTATTTTGAGGCATTTAAGCCAAAAGGAGGAGGCGAACCTAAGGGCAAACTGCTGGCAGCAATAAACTCATCATTTAACTCTTTCGATAATTTTAAAGCTGAATTTTCAAAAGCCGGAGCAACATTGTTTGGTTCAGGATGGGTTTGGTTGGCAGCTGATTCAGCAGGCAAACTTAATATCATTCAAAAAAAGAATGCAGAAAATCCATTAAGAGATGGTTATGTGCCAATCCTAACAATGGATGTTTGGGAGCATGCTTATTATTTGGATACTCAGAATGCACGACCAAAGTATATCGAGAATTTCTGGCAATTGATTGATTGGGATCTAATCGAAACAAGATTTGAAAAAAGTTGAGATCATTCTTACTACCAGTTTTGTATGAGATTTATTTCATGGCAATACTAGGTATACTGACAAAAATATTGAATTGATCCAGTGAAAGCTTATCACTGGATTTTTTTATTGATATTATTGGGTAGTCCAGGCTTTGGTTAAAGCCGTTGATTAATAATGAGTAATATCGGTATCAGTAATGATCTTGTGTAGCATTTTAAATATTGGATAGAATAGAATGTTTAATTTCTTTGATGAGTCAATAAAAATGGATTAATTTATATCCTAGACTAAATACAATAGGTGTATAACAATATTTCATTAAAAATGTTAAGAGAATTAGTTGCCAAAAACAGAAGTTACCGAAGGTTTTACGAAAATGAAAAGCCAAGTTCAGAGCAGCTTAAGGCTTGGATTGATTTAGCAAGACTTGGTGCCTCTGGAAGAAATGCACAAACAATAAAATACATGATAATCTTATCAGAAGAGATGTGCGAAAGTGTATTTGAACAATTGGCTTGGGCTGGTTATTTGCAAGATTGGGATGGACCACGAAAGGGGGAAAGGCCATCTGCATATGTGGTGATGGTAAACGATGATGCGCTTGGGAAAAACTATTTTAGTGATGATGGAATTGCAGCTCAAAATTTGCTGCTTGGTGCTGTTGAAAGGGGTTTTGGAGGCTGTATCATTCGTGCATTTAAAGAGAAAGAGCTTCGTGAACTACTAAAAATTGAGGCGGGATACTCCATAATCCAGCTAATAGCATTGGGAAAGCCAAAAGAGGAAGTAGTTATCGAAGAAATGAACAATGGAGATATCAAATATTGGCGCGACGAAAATGGGGTTCATCATGTTCCAAAACGTGGTATCGACGAGATCATTTTAGAAGAATTGTAACTGTAATTTTGCGGACTTAAAAAATACTGGTAAAATGAGAAGATATATGGTTGGATGCATTGCTCTTTTTTGTTTTGTTCTTGCAACAGAGAAGCTAAATGCACAGAAGATAAAAACAGATTCCTTGTTTTTTACAGGTGCGGTTATGGATCAGGAAGAACTTTCTTCATTGCCATATGCCCATTATACGGTAAATAATAAGAAGGCAGGAACCTCCAATGCATTTGGTCGCTTTTCATTTTGGGTAAATGCGGGTGATACCATTCAATATTCCTATGTTGGATATCAGAATGTACAAATTGTGGTTAGCGATAGCCTGACATATGATTCTTATCTTTTTGGGGTATTTATGGCAAAAGATACAGTAGCATTGCAGGAAGTATTGATTCTGCCACGATTTGGAGACTTTAAACAGGCTTTTATTAATGCCAAGGTAAATACGCCCGAGTATGTTAGGGCTAAGAACAATGTGAATTCGGCAACCTATGAAGCCTTAACCCAAAAACCCGAAGAGATGGATGCCAAGGCCAATACTGACATGTTAATTAAAAGACATGTGATAGAAAATAATAACAAAGCCATGGTTCCCCAAGAAATGGTTGCGGGAGTGAGTACCTTAAGAACTTTGCCCGAAGTAAAAAGACTTCAACGAAAGCGTACTATGAAAATCCCGGATAATTTGGTTACCGATAAGGAGATCATCAAACTAAAACAGATGTATCGATACGGAATTAAAACAAAGAATAAGAAATAATACAAAAGCGGTGAATTTTCACCGCTTTTGTATTATCCTCTATTAAATAAAGCCTTTATAATTAAGGAGGCCATTTTTGGATTTTCTTTTAATCTCCTGGTTGAATATCCAAACCAATCTTTTCCAAATGGCACATAAACCCTCATGTTATGTCCTTTCTCAACAATTGATTTTCTTAGCTCAGGAGTTACACCGTATAGCATTTGGAACTCATATTTATCTTTCGGTACATTGTACTTCTCAATCAATTTGTAAGCACCATCAACCAAGGGCTTGTCGTGGGTTGCAATTCCAGGATATACATCATTCTTAAGCATAAAATCCAAATCTTTCAAGAAGTGCTCATTGATTTCTTCGTATTTCTTGTATGCAATTTCATCGGGCTCAACATAGATTCCTTTACACAAACGGTAGTTTAGTTTCGAAACGCCGTTCTGCATGTCCATCATGTTGTTTAAGTCGTTAAGGGTGCGTTTTAGATAAGCCTGTACAACCAAACCTACATTTTTCGGGAACTCAGCCTTTAATCTTCTAAAGATGCTGATTTCTTTATCAACGCAAGGAGAATCTTCCATATCTATTCTAACAAAGTTGTTGTATTCAGACGCTTTAGCTACAACGGTTCGGATGTTCTGGTAACAAACTTCCTCGTCAAGCAACAACCCAAAAAAGGTGGGCTTAACCGAATAGTTTCCGTCAATTTTGTTGGCTTCGAAAGTTTCGATGATTTCCAGATAAGCCTCCGTGTTTTCGGTAGCTTCGTCAAGGTTTTTAATGAATTCTCCTAAAAGATCAACGGTAACTTTCATACCTTGATCATTTAATTTTTTTGATTCTCTTACTGCATCTTCAATGCTTTCTCCGGCAATGTATCTTTTAGAGAATATCCAAACTAATTTCTTTGGCATATAGGGGAGAGTTGCTGCTATAAGTTTATTGAACATTGATTTAAATTTTTAGTGATTAATACTTGATAATTGTAGTCCACAATGTAAAGAGTAAAAAGTAGAAAAAGAATGATGTTTATCAGCAAATAAAGATCTTTGGATATTTTAGGAGGTTTTAAAGTTGATGCGATTTTAAAATTGAGGCATTAGATAGAATTTAACCAATTTAGACTTCATTCTTTCATCCAAAAAAGCTGAGGGATAAATTTTAAACCCTTTCTGAATGTCAGGAATTTTTTAGTCTACTTATAAAAGTTATATTTGTTAGGCAAAATCAAAAAATGGCAATACCCTACTAAGAGGTATTGAAATAAATGAGAAAATTAAATACTAAATACCTATGAAAAATTTATCTGTTGCATTAAATGCCGTGTTAGTTGTTGCTGTTGCAATTCTTTACTTTGTTCAGTTCTCAGGTAAAGGAGAATCGAAAAATGTGAAAACTGTAGCGGAAGAAGGAGCTGTTGTGTACATTAATACGGATTCATTACTAAGCAACTATAACTTTTCACGCGATTTAAATGAGAAGTTTTTGAAGAAACAAGAAGATTCGCGTACTGATTTTAACTTTAAAGCTCAGAAATTAGAGAAAGAAGCAATGGAATTTCAGCGCAAGCTTCAAAATAATGGCTTTTTAAACCGTCAAAGAGCAGAAGAAGCACAGCAAAAGTTAATTGCCAAACAGCAAAATTTACAGCAATTGGATCGAGAGCTAAGTGCGGAGTTAATGGGTGAGCAGCAAGCAAACAGCAAGCGTTTGTTTGATAGTGTTACCAACTATTTAAAAGAATACAACTCAACACGTAACCACAGCTTGATTTTAAGTACTACCCAAGGAGGTAACGTATTGTTCTCGCAAGATGGTTTAGATATTACTCAGGAAATTATCGATGGGTTAAACGCCAGATATACACCTGAAACAAAATAACTGAAGGTTTTAAAATTTAAGAAAGGGCAGGTAGCTGATTAGCTAGCTGCCTTTTTTATATATTTGCCACGAAATTAGATCAGAGATATAAGAAATGAGACATTAAATTCCTTCCAAAGTAATAAGGATATAATCTCAGATCTCATATCTGGAATTTCGCATCTCATATCTATAAAAAATGGCTTTTGCTGATAAATACCTGAATAAACAACGCATGTACCCCGAGTACATCGCTGCCACTGTGGACGAAAGGTTGAACATGATTGTAACAATTCCTTGTTACAATGAACCAGATTTAATTCCAAGTTTGGAGGCATTATGGAATTGCGATCGGCCTTATGGTGTGGTGGAAGTAATTGTAATTGTAAATTCAGGAGAACAGACGGAGCAAAAAGTTTTAGATCAGAATGCCAAAACCATAGCCGAAGCAAGGGAGTGGATGGAAACCCATCAGGATGAGAAATTGAAGTTTTATTTAATTCATCAGCCCAAGCTAAAAAGAAAGTTTGCAGGTGTGGGTTTTGCTAGAAAAATAGTAATGGACGAGGCGGTGGCTCGATTCAATAAAATCGACAAATCGAATGGGATCATTACAGGTTATGATGCAGATTCGGCCTGTGATCCGAATTACTTGGTGGAAATTGAGAAGCTCTTTCAAAAGGATCCGAAAGCCAATGGAGCCAATGTCTTTTTTGAGCATCCTTTGGAGGGGGATGAGTTCGATCAGCAAATTTATGAGGCTATTTCGCAATACGAATTGTATCTGAGATACTACATGCTTGCGATGAGATATGCCGGACACCCTCATGCTTATCACACGGTTGGGTCAAGTTTTGCTGTAGCAGCAAGTGCATATATCAAACAAGGAGGAATGAATCGCCGACAGGCAGGCGAAGATTTTTATTTCTTGCAGAAAATTATACCACTGGGTAGGTTTTACGAGATAAAAACCACACGTGTAATTCCTTCTCCTCGTGTTTCGGATCGAGTGCCATTTGGAACAGGAAAAGCTGTTTCAACTTTTGTTGATGAGGGAATTGTTGATTACCAAACTTACAACTATACGGCCTTTAAAGAGCTTAAAGTATTCTTCGATAAAGTGGATGATTTCTTTGGAGTGGATTACGATACCTATTTAAATAGTTTATTGGTACAATTACCAGGCTCGGTTCGTAGTTATTTAAAGGAAGACAATTTCTTTGAGGTATTGGATGAAATCAATAAAAACTGTGCCTCAATCGATACATTTCGTAAGAAATTTTTTGGAGCCTTTAATGCTTTTAAAGTTTTAAAATTCTTAAATAATGTGCACGAGCAATTTATCGAGGAGGAAAGTATTGTGGTTTGTGCCAAGCAGTTGTTAGCCGATTTGGGAATTGATTCCAAAGGAATCTACTCAGCCAAGCAGTTGTTAGAGATTTATCGCGATTACGAAAAAAGATAAATCATACCAATTTCGGGGTAATACGGGTTAGTCTTCAATAAAAATAAAAATATCCTCATTTTCTTTTTTCATGAGGTACTGTTCGCGGGCAAATTTTTCCAGGTTTTTCTTGTTGGTTTTCAGTTGGTGAATTCGGGCTTTATCATTCTCAATTTTCTTTAGGTAATAAGCTTTCTCTTTTTCGAGAGCTTCAATTTTAGATTCATATTCTTTTCTTTCCCAAATGGAATGTTGGTCACCAAAGAACAACCACAAGTAGAAAATCAGGAAAGCAATAAGGTATTTACTTCTGATTATTTTTGGAAAGTATCTTTTTGCGAGTTTGAGAATCATTGCTTTGTCTTTCCGGCTAAAATACAAATAATGTGTAAGAGTGGAAAGGTGTAAAACTAGAAAATTTGTGTATTGGTAGAGAGCTTGCATGCAAGGTTTCTATAGAAATAATAACAGCGAGATATTATCCCAATAAAAAACGACCGAAGAGATTCCGGTCGTTTTCACCTTAAATATTCATACAAAATTGGAAACCGGAATCGTACTGACGTAGGTCCGACTTACGAATCCTATATTTTTATTCCTAGTCTTCCAAGAAGTTAGGGTACATATAATCTACAGGAGGAACAAATGATTCTTTGATGGTTCGTGGAGAAACCCAACGCAATAGGTTAATCATCGAACCAGCCTTATCATTTGTACCCGAACCTCTACCGCCACCAAAAGGTTGCTGACCAACAACAGCACCCGTTGGCTTGTCGTTGATGTAGAAGTTACCGGCAGTGTGAGTTAAACGCTTAACCAATTTTTCGATTGCGTAACGGCAACCAGCGAAAATAGCACCAGTCAATGCATAAATCGAAGTCTGATCAAGAATGTCTAAAGTTTCGTCTACCTTATCATCTTCGTAAACAAAGATGGTGATAATAGGACCGAACAACTCTTCTTCCATGGTAATGTAATCTGCTTTTTTAGCTTGAATTACCGTAGGCTTGATAAAGTAACCTACCGACTTGTCGTACTCACCACCAGCCACAATTTCGGCATCCGGAGAAGCCTTGGCATCGTCAATGGCAGAAGCTAACTTATCGAAAGTAGTTTCGTCGATAACCGCATTGTGGAAGTTTGTGAAATCTTCAGTTCCACCGGTTTTGATCTTTGCCAAATCTTCCTGAACTAATTTCAAAACAGCATCCCACTTGCTTGCCGGAATATAAGCACGCGAAGCAGCAGAACATTTCTGTCCCTGATATTCGAATGCACCACGAGTAATTGCAGTGGCAACTTCGTTTACATCAGCAGTTGGGTGCATAAAGATATAGTCTTTACCACCTGTTTCGCCCACGATACGAGGGTACGACTTGTATTTGTGAATGTTGTTACCAATGGTTTTCCAAATGTCCTGAAATACGCCAGTTGATCCTGTAAAGTGAATACCGGCAAAGTCAGGAGAGTTGAAAATTACGTCAGCAGCAGCAGGACCGGAAACGTATACCAAGTTGATAACGCCATCAGGTACACCTGCTTTTTT
This sequence comes from Marinifilum sp., assembly GCF_965230805.1. NCBI lineage: Bacteria > Pseudomonadati > Bacteroidota > Bacteroidia > Marinilabiliales > Marinifilaceae > Marinifilum > Marinifilum sp. Next base: position 2,959,283 of record NZ_OZ246019.1, read on the forward strand.
AAATACTTCCATTAAAACCTGAGCCGAGTAAACAGCAGTTTTAGATGGTTTCCAAACTACAGTATTACCCATCATAGCAGGAGCAGTTGGAAGGTTGCCTGCAATCGCTGTAAAGTTGAATGGCGTTAAAGCAAAAATAAACCCTTCAAGCGGACGTTGCTCAACGCGGTTCCAAACACCTTTCGACGACATTGGCTGTTGTTTGTAAATTTCAGTCATATACTGAACGTTGAAACGCAAGAAATCAGCAATTTCGCAAGCAGAGTCGATCTCGGCCTGGAAAGCATTTTTCGATTGTCCCAACATGGTTGCTGCGTTTAATTTCATACGGTAAGGACCGGAAATTAATTCAGCAGCTTTTAAGAAGATAGAAGCGCGATGTTCCCAAGCTAAATTTTCCCATGCTGGCTTGGCTGCTAAAGCTGCATCAATAGCCATTTGAACATGTTCTTTTCCTCCTTGGTGATAGTGTCCCAACACATGTTTGTGATCGTGTGGTGGCGTCATTGCAAACAAATTGCCTGTTTTTACTTCTTCGTTACCGATATACATAGGTACTTCGATTACTTCAGAACGCATTTTTTTAATGGTAGCTTGCAATTCAGCTCTCTCTGGAGTTCCTGGTGCATAGGAGTAAATAGGCTCGTTTGTAGCAACCGGAACATTGTATATACCTTTTGGCATAGTAATGATTGTTTAAGGGTTATTATTTTACAGTTTTTTTATTCTCTCAGCAAATCTATAAAAAAAACAATTCTTGATTTATGAGTATTATCATGATTTAGCATTTATATCAAAAACATTGTACCTAAGAATTTCACAAGATTTTGTATTAATGGCTTAATTTTTAACTTATGATATTTTTTAAGTGCCTAAAGTACTTAAAGTGTATGAAAAAAAGTTAAGACTCATTTCTTAATAGAACTGGTATTAATTCTTCGAATCTTGATGTTTAAATAAGCCATTGTGATGGAAACAAAGGGACTAATGATATTAAAGAAGCAGAAAGGTGCGAATGCTGTTGTTGCTACTCCCAATGCTCCGGCTTGTGCAGCTCCGCATGTATTCCAGGGAACCAAAACTGAGGTTACTGTTCCCGAATCCTCAAGTGTACGGCTTAATACTTCGGGTTTTAAATTTTGATCCTGGTATGATTTTGCAAACATTCTTCCGGTAACTACTATTGAGATGTACTGGTCGGATGCCGTTAAATTCAAAAATCCGCAGCTAATGGCTGTAGTGGCAACCAACGAGCCGTTTGAATGCACCGCCTTTAACATGTATTCTGTAATTTTTTTAAGAATACCTGCTGTTTCGAGGATACCGCTAAATACCATGGCGGTTAAAATCAACCAGATGGTATTCAACATTCCTTTCATACCACCTGTTGATAGTAAATCCTGAATGTTTTCATTATCGACAGGAACACTTATATCTGTAAAAATTGATTTCATTACCGCATCGTAGCTTGCTTCGATAAATGATGTACTATTCGAAAGTTGATTTATAATTTGCGGCTGGAAGATAATTGCAAAAATACCACCTATTAATGTACCTGCCAATATGGCTGGCAATGCCGGAACCTTTTTGCTGATGATTACAAATAATAGTATAGGAACCAGAAATAACCACGGCGTAATGGTGAAAGTTTCTTTGATAGCAAATTGTACTTGCTGTATGCTTTCCGGATCTATTTCGCCATGTTTGGTAAATCCTATGATAAGGAAAATCACCAATGTGATTAATATTGAGGGAACTGTTGTGTACATCATATAACGAATGTGTACAAACAAATCGACATTGGCCATGGCTGGAGCCAGATTTGTAGTATCCGACAGGGGAGAAACCTTATCGCCAAAGTAAGCGCCGGATATAATGGCACCGGCAACCAAAGCCGGATTAAACTGCATGGCATTTCCAATTCCGAGCAAAGCAACACCAATGGTGGCAATGGTAGACCACGAGCTGCCTGACACCACCGATATAATGGCACATATCACCACCGAAAGCATTAAGAATAGTTTCGGATTCAGGAATTCCAGTCCATAATAGATCATAGCCGGAACAACGCCCGAAATCATCCAGGTACCAGCTAACGAACCAATCAATAGTAATATCAGTATCGATGGCATTGCTGTACCAATACTCTTTACAAAGCCTTTTTGCAGATCCTCCCATTTTTTACCATGGCGCAGTGCAATAATACCGCCAATGGCAGCAGCTATTAATAAGGAGAATTGATTGGCACCTTCGATGGCGAGATCGTCAAAAACAATGGTATTAACACTTAGCAAGGCGATTAGAAGAAGAATTGGAATTATGGCTTCTCCTAAAGAGAGGGATTTGTTGTTCTTGGTCATGTGTAGGTTTTGGCTTAGTTTTAGAGCTTATGAACTTACAAAAAATAGGTGGGAATTGGAATTAAAATAAATCAGTTGTTAAATTTATATGCTGAGAGGTCGAAATCGATAGGAATTTGTTTTCTATCGAAATTAAGCCGGCAAACATCGAAAGATTTTTAGATTGAAGTATTGATTCCTTTATTTTGATTGTAGATCATGATCAAATAGACAGATGTTTCACTAAAACAAAAATCATGAATACAAAACTAAGTAATAAAACAATAGTTGTCAGATTTTTATTCATCCTAATCGTGGCTACCCAATCTTGTACGGTGAGTTCTTTAAATCCATTGTATACCGATAAGGACAGGGTGCATTTAGAGGAATTGAATGGAGAATGGATTGATCAGGACCAAACCATTTATGAGATCAAAACCATTGTAGATTCTCTAGGTTTAAATGAACCGGCTGTTAAAACAAAAGACGGAGAGGAATCCTATAATTTTGATTTTTTTACTACCGAAAAACGTAAAAAAGAAAAGATAAAGAGGATAAAAAGATATGCCAAGAATCCTGATCTACGAAAGCATTATAAGGTTACTATTATAAGTAAGAAGGATACTTGCGTTTTGGATGGGAGGTTGTCGAATTTAGATGATCACTATTTTATTGATGTTGTTCCTAATGAAGATGACATGTATGATAAAATGGGAGATACCTATGCAGCTGGATTAATGAGCAGAAATCATGGTTTTCTTAAATTGCATTTGAAAAAGAATGAGATCAATTTTAACTCACTTGAACAAGATGCATTTGACGAACTCGTACAAACAAAAAAAATAAGGATTGAGCATGTTAATAGAGACAATAAGATAATTATTACTGCGAAAACCGAGGACATTCAAAAGTTCTTAATCAAGTTTGCAGATTCTGAAATGTTTAATAATCCTAAGGAAGCATTGATTTTGAAAAGAACAAAATGATTCATCAATTGAAAAATATCTTAAGCAGAACAATCCAAAGCAGGTTTTTACATCACCTCCTGTTTTGGGTGCTTTCCTTTTATGTGCTGATCCATTATTTCTCCTACGAAGAGAAATTATCCAAAATAGACTATGTGTATACTGCTTTATTTCACATCAGTTTGGTCATTGGAGTATACATCAATCTACTGCTGTTGATACCAGGATTTTTAAGAAGGGAAAAGTACTTCTTATTCCTGGTTTGTTTTATTGTTGTATGGTTTGCCATTGCCTATTTAAATGAGTTTACATTCGGATATTTAAGTGATTATATTGCTCCGGATTATTTCTTTATCTCTTCCTACGAAATTGCTGATTTACTAAAGTTTAGTATCGTTTACTTGGGTCTAACTACATTACTTAAGCTTTCGGAGTCATGGTTTGCAGTGATCGAGACTGAGAAAAAATTGGTGGAGATGAAACAAAAGCAATCGGAAACTGAATTGTTGGCCCTGAAATCAAACATACATCCGCATTTTTTATTCAATAACCTAAATTCATTATATGCTTTGGCAAGAAAAAAGTCGGATGAAACACCGCACTACATTCTCCAATTATCCGATTTAATGCGATACATGATTTATGAGTCGAACGACCTGTATGTAGATTTGGAAAAGGAAATAGCCTACATTACGAATTATTTGGAATTACAAAAGCTAAGATGTAAAAACAAAACAAAAATTCAATACCTGATAGAAGGAGAATTGGACGGTCAGAAAATTGCACCCTTTTTAATGATTCCTTTCATCGAGAATAGTTTTAAGCATGGAGGTTTAAACCAGTTCGATCGGGATATCATTGATCTCAGTATTCGAATTGAAAATGCTAAATTGGAAATGAATTTGCGTAACTCTATTCCAAAGCAATCCCGTAAGGAAATTGATCCAATTGGTGGATTTGGAATTGAGAATGTAAAAAGCAGGTTGGATTCCCTTTATCCAAACAAACATGAATTGCATTTATCCAAACAGGAAGATGAGTTTAGCATAGCTCTTAAAATAGAACTTAATCATGAACAAAAGTATTGATAGAATATATACGTGTATTATTGTTGAAGACGAACCATTGTCGCAAGAGGTTTTAGAATCCTATGTACTGGATTGTGCTAAATTAAAGCTAAAAGCAATATGTAATGATGCCCTAGAGGCAAATCAATTCTTATTGAAAGAGCAGGTAGATTTGTTGTTTTTGGATATCAATATGCCCAAAATGAATGGCATTGAATGGTTGAAAAGTTTGGAGCAATCGCCAAAAGTAATATTCACCACTGCCTACCCAGAATATGCGGTTGAAGGATTTGATTTGAATGCTTTGGATTATCTCTTGAAACCCTTTTCCTTTGAACGTTTCTTAAGGTCGGTGAATAAATTTCTCTCTTTACAGGATAAGGCCGAGCAGAAACAAGATCTGCAGGAAGAAACGATTTTGGTCAAATCCAACAAGAAAACCTACCTGTTAAAACCGTCTGAGCTGAACTTTATTGAATCGGAAGGGGATTATTTAAAGCTACATAGAGAAGGTGATTGTTTGATAATTCATGAAACGTTAAAAAACTTCATCACAAAACTTCCCGAAAAGGTCTTCTTGCGTGTACATCGCTCTTATATTATCAATGTCAGGAAAATTGAATATTTGGAAGGGAATCGGCTTTGCATTGCTGGTAATATGGTTCCTTTAGCAAACTCTTATCGCGAGCAACTAATAGATCTTATTCAAGAAAGGTAATTTGAATTGTTGTTGACGGCTGTTTCCGGCATTGAAAATGGACCTTGAATTTTCCCGACATATGTTTCCGACATCGGAAACCCCCTTCGGGATCTGCAGGCGTATGTTTTCGGTCCCGGAATACCCCATTGTAATTTTCCAGGCACCCCATTCCGGAGCCGGAAAACCCTTCTGAATTTCTCCGATACACGTTTCCGGCGTCGGAATATCATGTCGGATTTCTCAGATGCGCATTTTAGATACCGGAAACATGTGTCTGGAAATCGTAGGCTTGATAGATTAATGAGAATAAAGAGCCTCACTAAAAAGTAAAGCTCTTCATAATTATCAGATTATTTATTCTTCAATTGTTGTTAATTCCTGATATTTGGTTGGAGTCAATCCCAACAGGCTCAACAAGTGCTCATCTTCGTTGATGGTCATATTGTCAACAGTAAGCAATTTATCTCCAAAGAAAATTGAATTTGCCCCGGCAAGGAAACAAAGAGCTTGTCCTTCCTGGCTGTAATGTGTTCTACCTGCTGCAAAGGCAACAACAGTTTTAGGCATTAAAATACGAGCTGTTGCAATGGCACGAACCATTTCGAAAATACCAATGGTTTCCTTTCCATAAAATGGAGTTCCTTCAACCGGTACCAATGAGTTCAATGGAACATTATACGGATGATGTACCTGGTTGGCCAAAGTTCGAAGCATTTCAATGCGATCTTCGTCGTTTTCACCCATACCTAAAATTCCACCAGAGCAATATTGAATTCCTGCTTCCTGAAGGTTTGCAAGAGTTTCCAATCTTTCAGAATAAGTACGTGTTGTTGTGATATTAGGATAGTGTCTTTCCGAAGTGTCGATATTGTGATTTACGGCGGTGATTCCTAGTTCAGCTAATTTTTGAGCTTTTTCTTTATTGATCATCCCCATGGTACAACAAACTTCCAGTCCCATTTTTTTCACTTCGGTAATCATTTCCGCAATCTCATCGAAACGGTCATCGCGGTTTCCATCTCTACCAGCTGAACTTAAACATACACGCTTAACACCATTTTCTTTGGCAAACCTGGCTTCTTCCAAAACTTTCTCAAGGCTAAGTTTTTGTGGTTTTACGTGGGTGTTGTACCTGGCTGATTGTGCACAGTATTTGCAATCTTGCGAACATGCTCCGGTACGAACCGAAATCAGCGTATTCATATTCATTTTCGATGGATCGTGATATTTTCTGTGAAGATTCGAAGCACGATTCACCAAATCAAGCAATGGTAAGTTGAAAATTTCTTTAACCTCTTCGTGAGTCCAGTTGTTTCTAATGTCAGTCATAATAAGATTTTTCTAGTCGTTTAATTTTTAGGATAGGATAAAACTTGAGCAGAAAGAATCTTATTCGACATTATGCCGGACCCTTTCCCATTGGTGATTTTTTTACTTTCGTTTTGTATCACCAGCATTTCGATGATTTCGGATGCTATAAGATCCGGATCATCCATTTCATTTTTATCCCGTCCGCTTTCTGGTAAAAAACAGAATCCCGAAAAGCCAGATTCTTTCGATGGCATCAGTAAGTTGTAACTTGCATTCATGGTGGAAATTTTTATTTCCTGATTCATACTTGCAAATACAGCATATGATTTTCTGCTCCATCGTCTGAATACCTGCAAATTCGATCTTTGTTTACCGATTTTTTGTACAGACGTCATCATTTCAATTTTTTGTTTGAAGATAGCAAGCTAAGATTAAATGATTGAAGAAAGCAAGATAGCTAATTCGGAGTCAAAAGTATTATTTTTTTCTTTTCGAACTTGATTTTGCAAGATGTAAGTAGAGGTGTTACAGGCTTGGTCAGTAAAATCAAAACCTCTCGGTAGAATTAATGCTTTTATAAGCAATCAACATATCGTAATTCAGAGCAATATCATGATAGTAAACATAGATTACATAGTCGTTTTCGGTTTCCCAATGATTGCCCTCAATATAAGATGTATCAGGAATCTTTGTATTGTGGTCAACCAAGGCAAACTGGTAATTGTAATAACCTTGTTTCATAAAAATTGTGGCAACATAAGCACCCTTCTCATAGTCGTAGTGCATTTTATTTCGCTCATTGCATTGCCAGTTGTTGAAATTACCATGTACATAAAAGTCACCATGCCTTAGTTCATTATCCATAGGCAAAGTAAAATTGATATATGCATAGTCTGCTTCAGTTTCGGGAGTATCACGCTCTTGAACTTCAATAAGGTAATTCCCATTAATATCCTGTTCGAAGATATATTGCTTAAAGTGGCGGTTGTTGCCTGGCGACAGTAGCACCAATGAGGTATCCATTTCTCTGGTAATTTCTCTGATGAATCTGGTTTGATATCTTAAACTTTTTAAATCAAAATGGCGGAATTCATTACCACCTGCAAATATGTTTTCCTCCTCGTAATCAAAAACCAATTCGTTTTTACGAATAAAAATGGGTTTTAATTTTTTCTCCGTGCCGTCCAATCTATTGTTTTGTGTTAGAACTACAGTAAGATCAAGTTGAGGGTTATCAATCTTGAAATTTGGGTGAAAAATGCTAAAATCCACTTCTTGATGAGAATCTCTTTTGTCAATTGAAACAGGATGTTTTACAATTCCTTGAATATCAACTTTGAGTCTAATATCATGAATCGCTGACGAATAACGACCTTTTCAGGATCAAAATCTTCGTAAACCTCAATCACGTAATTGCCGGATAGTTTTAAGCTGATATCATCATTGGGGATTTTAACACTATAGTGGATATAATTAACATTTGTATTAAAAGAGTGTTCGTACTCTGTAATTTGGTTTTCCGAAAAACCTTCAAGAAAATCGAACTCGCTAAGGCCTGAATTGTACCAATTTTTATCACAATGTAGAATTCGATAGGAGTAATCTTGAATATTTTCTTTAATTTCGTCAAAAGAAAAAAGGAGCTGATTATCTCCTTTTAATTGGATAACTGGTTCTGCAAGTTCCCAACCAATAGGAAACATCTGAACAGTATTAATGCTGTTTTTCTTTATTTCATTGCGATATATAAATCCAGAATCAAGATCGGAAGCCTTACAATTTACTGAAATTAAGATGGAAAAGGAGATAATGGATATCAAGAAAATTTTACGCATATTGATATGTATATATATTGGTTAAAAATAGACCAAAAACTTATATTTTAAGAATTTGCTTTATATATTTGTGAGCGAATTTTTTACATGTATTAAAAAACATGTATCCGATCGTTTTAGAACACATTCATGCAATTTGTTCTGTTATGAATTGGAGTATTAATTATTTATTTTTGACGCAAATTAATAAAATCAAATAGTTTAACATGTCTGAAGTTAAAAAGATCAAAAAAGGCTTAGATATTAAGCTGATGGGAAAGGCTGAAAAAGTACTTGAAAAATCTGATCGTTCTGAGACATATGCAATTAAACCTACCGATTTTCCCGGATTAACACCAAAATTAAAAGTTAAGGTGGATGCTGAAGTAAAGGCTGGAACTCCTTTATTCTTCGATAAGTATTGCCCTGAAATTAATTTTGCATCTCCGGTTAGTGGTAAAGTAGTTGCTATCAATCGAGGAGAACGAAGAAAGATTTTAGAAGTGGTTGTTCAAGCCAACGCAGAAATCCAATACGAAGAGTTTAAGAAAGCTGATCCTACTGGTCTTTCGCGCAATGAAGTTAAGGAAGAAATCCTTAAAAGTGGTCTTTGGGCCTTTATTCGTCAACGTCCTTACGACGTAATAGCAAAACCAGAAGAAACGCCTAAAGCAATCTTCATTTCTGCTTTCGATTCAGCACCTTTAGCGGCAGATGTTGATTTTCTTTTAGAAGGAGATGCAGAGGCATTCCAGATTGGTATTGATGCACTCCGCAAGCTTACCGAAGGAAAGGTTCATTTGAATATCAATCCGAATCTGAATCAGGCAAAAATATTTACAGAAGTTAAGAATGCTATCGTAAATCAATTTACAGGAGTTCACCCATCAGGTAATGTAGGCGTTCAAATCCATCATGTCGATCCGATTAACAAAGGAGAAGTTGCTTGGGTTGTTCGTCCGCAAGAAGTTGTTTTCATTGGTCGTTTGTTTCAGAAGGGGATTTATGATGTAAGTCGTAAAGTAGCTCTTTGTGGTTCCGAAGTTAAAACACCATGCTATTTCGAAAGTATAGCCGGATCTTCTGTTCGAAATATCTTAAAAGGAAAACTGAAAGATGATGAGAAGATTCGTGTAATTTCAGGTAATGTATTAACAGGGAAACAAATTCCGGAGGATGGTTTCATTAGTATGTACGATTCACAAATTACAGTGATTCCCGAAGGAGATAAGCATGAATTCTTAGGTTGGGCTATGCCTGGCTTCAACAAATTCTCTATGTCAAAAGCCTTTTTCTCATGGTTAAGTCCTAATAAGGAGTATCGTTTGGATGCTAATCTGCATGGAGAGCATCGTGCTTACGTTGTTTCCGGAGAGTATGAGAAAGTTCTTCCTATGGATGTATTGCCTGTTCACTTGATCAAATCAATCTTGGTTGAAGATATCGATCAAATGGAGCAATTGGGGATTTATGAAGTTGCACCTGAAGATTTTGCTTTATGCGAATTCGTTTGTACATCAAAAATTGATGTTCAGGATATCGTCCGTAAGGGAATTGATCTGATGATTAAAGAAATGAGCTAAAAATAGTTAGTACTTAAAGTCCATAAAGTTAAAAAGGAATAATTAATTCATAACTTTCAATTTTAGGCACTTCAAGTATTTAAAACTTAAAAATACAATGAAAGCACTTAGAAAATTTCTTGATAAAAAGAAACCTTTATTTGAAAAAGGGGGTAAGTTGGAAAAGTTGGCGTCTACTTTCGACGCTTTTGAGACTTTCTTATTTGTTCCTGATCATACTTCCAAAACAGGTACACACATCAAAGATGCTATTGATTTGAAGCGCACGATGTCTGTGGTTGTTATGGCTTTAATACCTTCCTTGTTGTTTGGTATGTACAACATAGGATACCAACACTTCTTATCTGTTGGTCAAACTACTGATCTAACTGAGATATTCGTATATGGTTTAATCAAAGTATTACCAATCGTGGTGGTATCATACGTAGTTGGTTTGGGAATCGAGTTTGCATTTGCGCAAATGAGAGGACATGCTGTAAACGAGGGATTCCTGGTTTCCGGTATGTTAATTCCTTTGGTTATGCCAATTGAAGCTCCGCTTTGGATGGTAGCTGTATCAACTGCCTTTGCAGTAGTTGTTGGAAAAGAAGTATTTGGCGGAACTGGAATGAATATTTGGAACCCGGCTTTGGTTGCACGTGCATTCTTCTTCTTTGCCTATCCGTCTAAAATGTCGGGTGACGCAGTTTGGATAGCTGAAAAAGCAGATACTTTTTCTGGGGCAACACCACTGGCTCATGCTGCGTCTTTGGTTGATACCAATGGTGATGTTGCAAAATCAATCTTTGAACAACATCTAAGCAATGCTTGGGACATGTTTGTGGGATTTATCCCTGGATCGATTGGAGAAACATCCACTCTTGCAATATTGATTGGTGCAGTTATTCTGATTGCTACTGGCATCGGAAGTTGGAGAATCATGTTATCGGTATTTGTTGGAGGTTACGCTATGGGAGCTATCTTCAACCTAATTGGTGCAAACCCATATATGGAATTAGTTCCTGCTTGGCAGCACTTAATTATGGGGGGATTTGCATTTGGTGCCGTATTTATGGCCACTGATCCTGTATCAGCAACTCAAACTACACGTGGTAAATACATTTATGGTTTCTTAATTGGATTTCTGGCTGTATTAATTCGTGTTGTAAATGCAGGTTTCCCAGAAGCCATGATGTTGGTAATTCTTTTCATGAACACTTTTGCCCCATTGATCGATCACTATGTTGTTCAAGGCAATGTGAAGAGAAGATTGAAACGAGTAAAGGTGAAAGCTTAATCAAATAATCAAACTAAGACATGAATACGAATAGTAATAAATATACTTTCCTTTATGCTTCTGTAATGGTGCTGATTGTAGCAGCTGTATTGTCTTTTACTGCCTTGCAATTAAAGCCACGTCAGAATAAAAACAAGGAAATTGAGAAAAAACAGGACATATTAAAAGCTGTGGGTATTACTTCAACTCCTGGTGATGCAGAAAAGTTGTATGATCAGTACATTGTTAAAGCTTTTACTGTTGGAGCAGAAGGTAAGGTGAAATCAGAAGACAAAGAGGAAGCCTTTAAGATAGATTTGAAAAAAGAAAGTAGTAAAGATCTTAACAAGAGAAATTTACCTGTTTTTGTTTTCAATAAAGAAGGTGTTGGTGAAAAAATGATCTTACCAGTAAGAGGTAAAGGAATGTGGGGGCCAATCTGGGGATACATTTCAATGGAAAAAGATGGAAATACCATTTTCGGGGCCACTTTTGCTCATAAAAGTGAAACACCAGGTTTAGGTGCAGAAATTGCTACCGATGAATTCCAGAATCAATTTGTTGGAAAACAAATTTTCGATGAGGTTGGCAAATTTACCTCTATCGTAATGGTAAAAGGTACGGCTAGTGGAAATCTCCATCAGTTCGATGCAGTATCGGGTGGTACTGTTACTTCTAAGGGGTTCGAAACCATGCTTCGTGATAACCTTAGTAGTTATGAAAAGTTTTTAAAATCTTCAAAATAAGTACGAGATGAGCGATAAAGAACCATTATTCTCGGCTAAAAACCGAAAATTGCTAACCAATCCATTGGGTAGTGATAATCCTATTACTGTGCAGGTATTGGGTATTTGCTCGGCCTTGGCAGTAACTGCAAAATTGGAACCAGCTATTGTTCTTTCCATTTCAGTTATGGCTGTATTGGCACTTGCTAATGTTATAGTTTCAATACTTAGAAATACAATCCCATCACGAATTAGAATAATTGTGCAATTGGTTGTGGTTGCTGCTTTGGTAATCCTTGTTGACCAGATATTGAAAGCCTTTGCCTATGATGTAAGCAAACAACTATCGGTATTTGTTGGGCTGATAATTACTAACTGTATTATTATGGGACGTTTAGAGGCATTTGCTTTAGGTAATAAGCCTTGGCCAGCATTCCTTGATGGAATAGGAAATGCTGCCGGCTATGGTATTATTCTGGTAATTGTAGCCTTTTTCCGTGAATTACTTGGATCGGGAACCCTTTATGGTTTTCATGTGATCCCGCAAGCAGTTTATGATATGGGTTACGAGAACAACGGATTAATGATTCTACCTCCAATGGCATTGGTGGTTGTAGGTATCATTATTTGGGTACAAAGATCTAAGGATAAGTCCTTAATTGAGTCGAACTAATCTAAAGAAAACTGAAACATGGAAAATCTGATTAATATATTTATCAAGTCGATCTTCATCGACAACATGGTATTCGCATATTTCTTTGGGATGTGTTCATACCTTGCGGTATCAAAAACCGTTAAAACTTCTATGGGATTAGGTTTGGCAGTAATATTCGTATTGGGTATTACAGTTCCTATGAACTACATGCTAAACAAATACATATTGGCTGAAGGAGCTCTGGTGTGGTTAGATCCTTCTATGGCAGATGTTGATTTAAGTTTCTTAAGCTTTATCATGTTTATTGCTGTAATTGCTTCTATGGTGCAGTTGGTAGAGATGATCGTTGAGAAATTTGCACCTACATTGTATTCTTCACTTGGTATTTTTCTACCATTGATTGCTGTAAACTGTGCAATTTTAGGTGGGTCACTATTTATGCAGGAAAGAGATTACTCCTCTTTGGCAGAAGCGACTTCTTTCGGTTTAGGATCTGGAATTGGGTGGTTACTTGCGATTGTAGGTATTGCAGCGATTCGCGAAAAAATACGTTACTCTAATGTTCCTGCTCCATTAAGAGGATTGGGGATTACATTTATTGTAACAGGATTAATGGGAATCGCCTTTATGAGCTTCATGGGTATCAAACTCTAAGCTTTAAATTAATTATTAATTATTAATGATGAATTAAGAATTAAAAGGAGTAAAATAAATTATTCATTCAAAATTTATAACTCTTCATTCATAATTCGAAATTAGAATAGAGATGATATTATTAACAACACAGGGAACAGTGATTGCCACAAGTATTGTTATTTTCTTGCTTGTGATACTGGTACTGGTTTCTATCCTATTGTATGCAAAGAAGAAACTTACTCCATCAGGAGAAGTTACAATTGATATTAATGAAGGAGACCTAAAATTGGTTGTTGAACCAGGGAATACTCTTTTGGGTACCTTAGGAGAGGAAAAAATCTTTTTACCATCTGCTTGTGGTGGAGGCGGTACTTGTGCAATGTGTAAGTGCCAGGTGCACGATGGAGCTGGATCAATTTTACCAACCGAAACAGGATATTTTACTCGTAAAGAAGCTCAAAGTGATTGGCGTTTGGCTTGTCAGGTTAAGGTAAAAGAGGATATGACCATGTCGATTCCTCAGGAAATTATGGGAATCAAGAAATGGGAGTGTGAAGTGGTTTCGAACCACAATGTGGCTACTTTCATTAAGGAGTTCGTGGTAAAACTTCCCGAAGGAGAAATTCTTGACTTTAAATCAGGGGGATACATTCAGATTGATGTACCTAAGGTTGATGTTGATTTTAAGGATATGGATATCGAAGAAGATTACAAAGGAGATTGGGAACAATTTAAGATGTTCGATCTTAAAATGAAAAACCCGGAGCCTACCTACCGTGCGTACTCAATGGCTAACCATCCGGCCGAGGGTAATATTGTGATGTTGAACATCCGTATTGCTACTCCTCCATGGGATAGAGTAAACAATAGTTGGATGAATGTAAATCCAGGGATCTGTTCTTCTTTCATTTTCTCTCGTAAGCCAGGTGATAAAGTAACTGTATCGGGTCCTTATGGAGAATTCTTTATCAAGGAAACAAACAACGAAATGATGTTTATTGGTGGTGGTGCTGGTATGGCTCCAATGCGTTCACATATCTTCCATTTGTTCCACACCGTAAAAACAGGTCGTAAAGCTACTTTCTGGTATGGAGCACGTTCCTTAAAAGAGGTGTTCTATGCAGATCAGTTCGACGCTATCGCTGCCGATTTCCCTAACTTTGAATGGCATTTGGCACTTTCTGAGCCATTACCTGAAGATAATTGGGAAGGACCAACTGGTTTTATTCACCAGGTGATTTACGATAAATACCTAAGTAATCATGAGGAGCCGGAAGATATAGAATACTATTTGTGTGGACCTCCAATGATGAATTCAGCTGTTCAAAATATGCTTTATGAATTAGGAGTGCCAGATGAAATGGTAGATTTCGACGACTTTGGATCGTAATAATAAAAAGTAAGCCTCGAATTTTCGAGGCTTGCTTATTTTTTGGACTCTTTGTAAATTCGAGAATTCGTAATATCATAATTTTCTATCATGAAAAAGTTTAAATTGCTAATCCTTTTGATGGCAGGATTCGTACTGTTTTCTTGTCAACCTAAAGCTAAATATCATTTCAACGAAGGAAAAGTGTTTGGAACATTTTATCACTTCGTATATCAATATTCGAATGACAAAGGACTTCAGACTGAAATTCTCAAACTGTTAAAGGAGTTCGATAACTCATTGTCAACCTATAATCCTGAGTCGGTAATTTCCAAGGTGAATGAAAACGATTCTTCAGTGGTTTTGGATGATTATTTTATCAACTGTTTTAAGACCAGTGAACAAATCGCAAAAATCACAGGCGGAGCATTTGATTGGACTGTAGCTCCTCTTGTAAACGCTTGGGGATTTGGGTTCAAAAATAAGCTCGAACCTGAGGATATACCAGTTGATAGTTTATTGAAAATAGTAGGATATCAAAAGGTGAAATTAGAGTCAGGGAAAGTGATAAAAGATGATCCTAAAATCATGTTCGATGCCAGTGCTATTGCAAAGGGATATGGAGTAGATATAGTTGCCGATTATTTGGAATCACAAGGGATTGTTAATTATATGGTTGAAATTGGAGGCGAGATTAGGGCGAAAGGCAATAGCAATAAAAAAAGGCCATGGCGAGTAGGAATTGATAAACCTATTGATGACCCATCTATTTTATCCAGACAAATACAAGATGTTCTTGAATTAGAGAATGGGGCTTTAGCAACATCAGGCAATTATCGCCAGTTCTACATTAAAGATGGAAAAAAATATGCTCATACCATTGATCCACGAGTTGGATATCCTGTGCAGCACAGCTTACTATCTGCATCGGTTGTGGCGCCAAACTGTATGAAAGCCGATGCTTATGCCACTGCATTTATGGTGCTAGGACTCAAAAAAAGCATTGAGATTGTTCAAGATGATCCCGAATTGGAAGCTTATTTCATCTTCACAGATAAAATGGGAAGCTTGCAAACATTTACTACAGAAAGTTTAAAAGGAAAGATTCTCGATTAAGATGATTTATAGCTAAATGTGAAGCTTAAATATTTTTTAGGTAGGATTTACGGGTAAATTCGATTAGCAAACTTTGTAAATGCAATAAGTTAATGGTTCTCTGGTATAATTGTTTGAAAAGTAGTTGTTATGAAAAAGAACTGGTATAATGCAAAGAGAGTAAAACAGAAAATTATATCGGTATCATTTTGTTTCGCATGATTCTACTTCATAATCATTGCAGACACACGAACCGCAACTACTTCCTGTAAATTTTGCTTTCTTATCGAACAGGAGTTTTATTCCAAATCCAATAAAAGCCAAAACAAGTAAAAATGCTGCGAGTAACAATATTTTAAAGAATACACCCATAAGTGTCTATTTTTTATATTTAAAACGCAAACATTAACGGACTTGTTCTGATACAACCCATATTTAAGATTTTTTAACTTTTATACCACCATTAAGTTCAGGCTGTGCCAGTATTATGATAAACCATAGCTTTAGTTACGGCGATATTCTTTAAGAACAATCAACTCAAAAGAATGAGACTTATTTTATGGTAATACCAGTAGTATTATAAGCTTTCCATTTCCTTATCCAGAAGACTTAAATTCTTATGTAATTTGGCATTTTTTGCTTTTTCCTGCTCTATTTTGTGTTGGGATGTGGCACAATTGATTCCTCGTTTTTTTAACTCTTCGTTTCTTCCAATATGGAGTTCAGGGAACCTTCCATTCTTTTTAATTAAGATTGAAATTGCAAAACCAATAAACGCAATTACAAGTATGATAATAGTTAATAGTAAAACCTTTACAATCATTCGAATAATTCTTAAAAATTATTGGCAAAGATATCATTTCAAGATTGTAAAGCCAAATCAAACAGGAATAAAAGGTCTGAAATACTTAGAGTGATCTTTCTAATTTAGAATAATTCTCACTAAATTTGGTCTTATAAAAAACAGGAAAATTCTGTTAAATAAAAACAAACCTACTTATGGATTCTGAAATACAAGGAGGAATTGTTTCGAATTCAGAAAATTAAAAAATATGTCAGAAACATTAAAAGAAAATATGGAAGCAAATGACGGTAACCTTTCTTACGAAGATTTTACTTCCGAAGTCCTTGAAGATTACCGCATCGCAAATATAAGCCGACAGTTAAGTATTTTTGGCCGAAAGGAAGTTTTAACGGGAAAGGCCAAATTTGGAATTTTTGGTGATGGCAAAGAGATTGCACAGATAGCAATGGCCAAATCATTCAGAAATGGCGATTGGCGGTCGGGATATTACAGAGATCAAACTTTTATGCTTGCAGCTGGCATGTTAACTCCCGAAGAGTTTTTTGCTCAATTGTTCGGAGAAACACAATTGGATAAAAATCCAGCCAATGGAGGACGTTTAATGAATAACCATTATGCCTCAAGAAGTTTGAATGAAGATGGTTCTTGGAAAGATTTGATCAGGCAAAAGAATTCATCTGCCGATATATCACCTACTGCAGGTCAAATGCCAAGATTGCTTGGCTTGGCTTATGCTTCTAAACTGTTCAGAGAAAATAAAGATCTGCATCAGTTTACCGATTTCTCTATAAAAGGTAATGAGGTGGCTTTTGGTACAATCGGAGATTCAAGTACATCCGAAGGACATTTTTGGGAAACCATTAATGCAGCAGGGGTATTAAAAGTTCCGATGGCAATGAGTGTTTGGGATGATGGCTGGGGAATCTCTGTTCCAAACAAATATCAGACGACCAAACAAAACATTTCTGAAGTATTAAAAGGTTTTGAGCAGGATGAAAATGGAGATGGTTATCTGATTTACAAAGCGAAGGGCTGGGATTATCCTGCCCTATGCAAAATGTATGCTGGGGGAGTTGAACTCTGTCGTCGGCATCATACGCCTGTGTTGTTCCACGTTACTGAAATGACTCAACCTTTAGGACATTCCACTTCGGGTTCACACGAAAGATATAAATCAAATGAACGTTTGCAATGGGAGAAAGACTTTGATCCCATTAAAAAGATGAGAGAATGGATTTTATCAATGGACTTGATTGATGCGGAAAAATTGGATCAGATAGAGAAGGAATCAATAGTATTGGTAAAAAAAGCGCGTCAAGAAGCATGGAAAAATTATATTCATCCGATTAATAAAGAACGTAATAAGTTGATTCAAATGATTGAGAATTCGGCTTGTAACTGCAAGAAAACAGATAGAATTGATAATATCACTTCAGGTTTGAACAAAATCATTCACCCGGTAAGGAAAGATAATGTAAGTGCGGCGAAAAAAATCTTAAGACATATTTGTTCTAATTGCGATAGCTTTAAACCTCTAAAATCTCAATTACGCGAATGGTTAAAACATACCATTGAGGAGAATGAAAAAAGATATAGCAGTCATTTATATAGCGAGACAGAAAAGGGAGTTTGTAAAATAGAATCCATTGAACCAATTTATGGTGAAAATTCAAAAACTGTAAATGGTAGAGAAGTATTGCGTGATAATTTTGATAAATTATTTACGAAATACCCTTTGCTTTTAACTTTTGGAGAGGATACCGGATTTATTGGTGGGGTAAACCAAAGTTTGGAAGGTATGCAGGAAAAATTTGGTGAGCTTCGTGTAACGGATACTGGTATACGTGAGGCTACTATTCTAGGTCAAGGTATAGGCCTTGCTTTACGCGGATTGCGCCCAATTGCCGAGATTCAATATTTTGATTATTTGTTGTATGCCCTGCAAACCATAAGTGATGATTTGGCAACCCTGCAATATAGAACCAAGGGAGGTCAAAAATCACCTGTAATTATTCGTACTCGAGGTCACCGACTGGAAGGCATTTGGCACTCAGGATCACCTCTTAGTATGGTCATTAATTCTATTCGTGGAGTACATGTTTGTGTACCTAGAAATATGACTATTGCTGCTGGTTTTTACAATACGCTTCTTGAATCGGATGAACCGGCATTGGTAATCGAGCCTTTAAATGGATATCGTTTAAAAGAAAAAATGCCTGACAATTTAGGTGATTTTAGAACTCCAATGGGCGTTCCAGAAGTTTTATGCGAGGGTTTTGATATTACTTTGGTTACATATGGATCTTGTGTAAGAATTGCTGAAGATGCAGTAAAACAATTGAAAGATTTTGATATTTCTGTTGAACTAATCGATGTTCAAACGTTATTGCCATTTGACATAAACCATACAATTTTAGAATCAGTTAAGAAAACCAATCGAATTGTATTTTTTGATGAGGATGTTCCAGGTGGTGCAACTGCTTTTATGATGCAAAAAGTTTTGGAGAATCAAAAAGCGTATTTCTATTTAGATTCTGAACCTAGATCAATAACAGCAAAAGATCATCGTCCAGCTTACGGAACTGATGGAGATTATTTTTCTAATCCTAATGCTGAGGATGTTTTTGAAGTGATTTACGATGTAATGAGAGAATCAAATCCAGATAAGTTTCCTTCTATTTACTCTGAATAACTGTATTTTATGACAGTATTACCATGAAATAAGTCTTATTTCGATCTGTTTAAAATGTTTCCCATTTGTCAGATGGAAGCCACGAAACCAAAATAATCATTACCATACATATTTAATATTCTTTAATCATGCTCATTACATAGATAAAGTTGTTTTTACATCAAATTCATATTAAAATAAATTTAAGAAATAAAACTTTTTGTAAATTTTTTTTGTTATCAATTCACCCGATTTATGAATTAAATTGTCTTGTTAATGATTGAGAGGTTTTCTTTATGGGTTATTTCTCAATTAGGCTTATTAGTTAGTAATAGTTGGATGCAATGTGGTAATTCTTCTCAACAATTCAAGCAATAAGCATATTATACCTTTATAGGCAATCACTTTTTCAAAAAGTGATTGCTTTTTTGGTTATCAGTAATTTTTTGTGTTGAATTCTTTTAATTGAACTTAGGTTAGTAGTAAAAAAACTTTTCATCAAAATAACTCTTGTTTTAAAAAAAAGATTTTTTAAAATTCTTGTCACCCTTTTTTTATACTTGCCTGTTTTAGTATTGTTCGAGGCAAGAAATAGGGGTCTTGTTAAGAACTTTAAGTTCGTTCGTGTCGACGCAAATGGTAAAGATCTTATAGGGCACAATTCTAAAGGGCTATTTATATAGCGTTAAAACGATCATTCTAATGGGGAGTGATCGTTTTTTATAATAGCCTTTTTGAGTTTTTATTCTATCTGGATCAAGCATGAAGTCGCAGTAACTTTGATCCTTACCTTAAAACGATTAAATATTCTTTTCTTTTTATATTTTTTTCTATAAAATAAAAATAATTGTTACGGTGTACATGCTCATTTCATAATTAAAACTGGTATTATTGCCGTTAAAGAATTGCAATTATGGGAAAATGCAGAATTTGGATAATTAAAGTTACTTCCAGAATCGATTAATATCATATCCAAATGTTAAAAAACGTTAAAAAATGAAAGAAAATTGATTTTTGAGTAACCCGATTAGCTGTTTTAGTGGTCTTATACTTGAAAAACTTTTTAGTTAGTGTTGGTTTGATTCATTGTGGTTAGTGGTTAATTGTCTGAGAGGATAATTTGCAAATCAGCATAAATTTTTTGCCCGGCATTGCACCCCTGTATATGCCGGGTTTTTCTTTATCTCTTTCCAAAATAGGGTAAGATATTCATATGGAATTAAAATACAAGAGCTAATCCTATAAGCAGTAAGAATTAAGCCCAAAAATGGATACTGAGAATAATTGCGTACGAACATGCTCAATGTGTTTACATGAACTAGCTAATAAACTTAGAATTGTAGTATCTGAAATTGGAGGGCAATGATCACTGAGCACAGAACCTGCCAAAATTGCAGAGACCGTAATGCTTTGTGCGTCGATCATTCTTGATGCGGAAAGAATTAAGATTCCCCATGAAGATCCGATTGAAAATGCAATTAAGGCTGATAAAAAGAAAGGGAATGTTGGCAAGAATTGTGGAGGAATTTCAGTGGATATTAAGATTTTTGATATAATAATTGCTGTGAGCAAATCTTTGGTAATGTCGGCTAATGACCATGCAATATTAATATTGTCGTAAGCATGGTTATAAAACTTTGCACCTAGACATAGAATTCTCTAACCGAACTCAGCGAAGAATTAATCAATACAGCGGTCAGAGGAGACCTTAGAAGACCAAAATAAGAATCTAAATCCCCAATAATTTTTGATAGTTTTGTTTCAAATGCCAATGATGAATCGTGCCAAACATCATCATTTCAACCTGTATAAATTAAACCAAAAGTGTACTAAAAATGACTACCATTATAGGAATTCCTCCATACCACATCAACATTGAAAATACGATGATGGACATGTGACCAGAATCTGCTAAAGATCGTATGATGTAGGTATCGGAAATTGCACATATGGCTTTAAAAAATGCAGTAAAGAATAAAATATCCTGATAGCTAAGATGAATAAAGTCCCGAAAAACAACCCCACACACAGGGCAGAAAATACTTCTGTGAATACCAATGCCATTAAAATTGCAATAAGGGGAGGTAGATTGACATCCAAAAATGAAGCGTTTGATTTTGTTTGGAGATACGAATTTGAACACGATCTTGTCCATTGAACACATTTGCAGCAATCAAACAATTGTTCTTCACCGTGCCCCATAATTCCATTTTGTTGATTTTCATTAATATCGAATCATTATTGGTTTGGGTGAATATCAGAGATTATAATTTTTAGGAAGGTCAATTCTGAAGCTTTCAGTGTGCAATTCTCGTTTTTTAGCTTCAGCAAATGCACTTTGTTCAATAAATAGCATGAAGAGCTTTAGTTTCTTATTCATGGTTTTCAATTTGGTTAGGCAGACTTTAATTTAATTATTTTGTTTGCCTTGTACTCATATTTGGTAAGGGCTAATTAGAATTTCAAAGAGGAGAACTCTTTTTTTCTTTGACAAAATTGGTTAATTTGTATTTCAAAACTTAAACTTAATCGAGTGGACAGAACTTCGGATTTATTCAGAATGGAGAATAATAATATTGATCCTGAAAAAGGAAAAATTTTAATTGCTGAACCTTTTTTAGAAGGAAGATATTTTAAACGCTCCATTGTTTTGTTGGCAGAATTGAATGAGGATGGTGCTGTAGGATTTGTTTTGAACAAACCTATAAACTTATCGGTTGATGAGGTTTTGGTTAGTATAGCTCATTTTGATGGAGATGTATTTGTAGGTGGACCTGTTGATACAAATAGAATATACTACATTCACACCTTGCCGGATTTAATTCCCAATAGCATTCACATATTCGATAATCTGTATTGGGGAGGTGATTTTAATGTTTTAAAAGATTTAATAGAACAGAAAAAAGTACTTTCACATCAGGTCAGATTTTTTGCTGGTTATTCAGGTTGGAGTGCAGGTCAGCTGAATGAAGAAATTAATGAAAACTCTTGGTTGGTTAGCCAGATTGATGTAACAAGTATCTTGAGCCTCACTACTGAGAACTTGTGGGAGCAATCGCTAAGAAAGCTTGGTGGCAAATACCGAATGTGGTCTAACTTTCCCGAAAATCCAAGTATGAATTAATTAGAATTTAAAAGTGCTTTGATTGAGTTCTTCGAGCAAGAGCTTAGCTGTTGTGTTAAAATACCTGCGCTCCTTGTATGCAACAACCCATCTTATTCCATTGATGGTATTGCTTAAAAATATCTCATCAGCCTCAAGCAGGTCATTTGCTGTTATTATGCAGTCATCGTAAACGGTTAAGTTTAAATTTAAGGCAGTCTCGATAATTTGTTCACGCATAATTCCACTAACAGCGCCACTTGCAATAGATGGGGTCATTAAAACACCATTTTTAACAATAAACAGGTTTGAGCTGATACTCTCAATAGGATTACCTCTCTCATTTAAGATGAGGCAGTCGTCCAGTAGTCTTTTATTTTTGTAGTTCCCTGCCATGATAAAAAGCAAGGAGTTTCCTGTCTTGAATTGAGAAATTATACCTGAGGATTTTTTACACTCAGGGTAGATATCAATTTTCAATCCTTTTTTGTTTAGAACATACCGATCATTTTCCAATCCTGAGGTTTCAATCAGATATGAAATATTATTGTCGCTTGGCGTATATAAACCACCATCGTTCCTAAAAACACTTAACCTGATCCTAGTTCCTGCAAAAGCTTTGTTTTTGTTAATAAGATAAGTGATGTTTACTTTTAATTTGTTTCTGAATCTCTCAGGTATAATCATTCCGATGGTTTTCATACCCTTAATCAGGCGATCCAAATGTTGATCGAAAAATTGAATTTCGGTACCATTGGAATGAATCGTTTCAAAAAGAGAATCTCCATACCTAAATGCACGATTTTCAGCACCAAATACAGCACTATTTTTAGGAAATAATACTCCATTTAAATTGACATACTTCTTTGTATCCATGCTATAATTCCCCCTTTAAAATTTGATCGCAGTAGACTTCGATATTCTCGTTTGCCTTTACTTTTATTCCTTTAATTCCAGCGGCCTCAGCCGATTGTTTATCTCTTAGGCTATCACCAATCATAAACGATTTATTTGGATCGATATTGTATTCCCTTATGGCATTTTTGATAAAGTAAGGGCTTGGTTTTCTGCATTCGCAAGCAGCAACACTCTCGTGATGAGGGCAGGAGTAGATTTTCTCAATATGTATATTGTTATTTTTTAGAATTGACAAAAGATGTTTATGTACTTTGTTGACATCATCTTCGGTATAAATTCCTTTTGCAACACCACCTTGGTTTGTTACAATAAACAACATGTATCCCGCATTAGAAAACTTTTTAAGCGAGGGAATAATACCTTCATTAATTACAAAGTCTTCTACACGATAAATATAATAATGTCCTACATCGGAATTGATTACTCCATCGCGGTCGAGAAAAATGGCTTTTCGCATGCTTTAAAAATTGATAATCTGCTGCAAAAATAAGGAGAATAATTTGGGATTAATGATTAAAGGAAACAGAAATCCGAACAAAGCACCATAGAAGTGTGCGCTGTGACCGATATTGTCAATATTTTTCTTCCCCATATAGTAGGAATAGTAAAGATATCCGGCAGCAAAAAGGATTCCGGGAATTGGAATTACAAAGAATAAGTAAATGGGTTGTAATGGGGCAAAAAAGATGGTAGCAAACACAACGGCAGAGGTTGCTCCGGAAGCACCAACTGCATTATAATGGTAATGTTCTTTGTGCTTTCTTAAATCGTAAAGAGTTGAAAAAATGATTGCACTAATATATAAGGCAAAAAAATAGATGACACCAGCAGAACCAAAATTGTAACTAAAATAGTATTCAAGTGCATCGCCAAAAAAATACAGTACAATCATGTTCACCAACAGGTGATCCCAATTGGCATGTAAAAAACCGTAGGTAATGATTCTATACCACTGATTTCTTTTGGTAATTTGATAAGCGTTGAATTGATATTTATACAACATATCGTTATTCTGAAATGCTGCTAATGAAACAAGAACTGTAATCGCAATTATTATAATGGTCATGCTTATAATGTTAGAATGCTTCTAATAACTTAACTGTTAAAGCAGGTTTTCCTGCATCGTATCCTCCGGATTTATATTCCACCCTATTGCTGGTAATGCCTTTAGATATAACATATTCAGCAGCCCGAGATGCTCGTTCAAGACTAAGAATTTTATTGTCTTTTCTACCGTTGTCAAAATTTGTAAAACCAATAATTTGTATGGCGATATTAGGATTAACGAGCAATAAATTAGCTAGGTTATCCAATTCTGTGATTGTATTATCGCTAAGTTCTACAGAGTTCTTTTTATATTCAACTCCGAAAAGTTGCATGTTATCATTTTTATTGAACTTTTGCAACTCTATTTGTTCAAATTGATCTCCTTGATAACGATAATTTGAAATTACCTTGGTAAAGTAAGCATCCTGACGGATAATAATATCGTAAGACTGTGAAGGATCTATATCATGAACAAATTCGCCGTAATCGTTGGTTTCGCAATAACTGTCTGTCTTATAGCTGCGACTGATGAGCTCAATGGTAGCATGTTCTAATGCTCTTCCGGAGTACTGATCCATTACCACTCCTTTAAACTTTACCCAAGGAGTGGTTTCCATCGAAATGTTTAATTGCTTTGGTATTGATCCTTTTTGATTAAAATATAGAATTCTTTTTGATTTATAACCTGGTTTGCTTACGATTAAACTGTAATTTTCTCCTTCTAAAACATCAAGCTTAAACATTCCTTTTTCACTGCTTTTTGTAACCTTTTCTTTCGATAGTTTATCCATTAAAACAATTTCAACATCCGAAATGCTTTGTTTTGATTTCAGATCAACAACTCTTCCATGCAATGATTTTACTTTTTCAGGATTTTGCTTGAAAAAGAAAATATCATCGTTGCCACTTCGGTTGGAAGAGAAATACCCCTCTTCTTTGGATCCTTTGAAAATGAGGGCAAAATCATCCTTCTCAGAATTAAAAGGAGGGCCAAGATTTACCGGGAATGTCCAGTGATTTTGTGCAAAAGTAGTTTTGAAAATGTCCAAACCACCAAAACCAATATGTCCATCAGAGGCAAAGTATAAGTAATTGTCATGGCCGATAAAAGGGAACATTTCATTCCCGGATGTATTTACTGTTGGTCCCAGATTGATGGGTTTACTCCATGAAAAACCGAGTTTACGACAAAGGTAAATATCAGTTCCTCCATATCCACCTTTCATGTTTGATATGAAATAAAGTGATCTTCCGTCAGGCGAAATGCTAGGGTGTCCAACGGAATAGGCTCGACCGGAAAATAAAAACAGTTCAGGTTTGTCCCATGATTTTCCATTAAAACGGGAAGTGAAGATATTCAATTCCGACTTTCCTTCCAGATTGAGATTTCCCTTGTTTCTCGTAAAAAATATAAAGTGTTCGTTTGGAGTAAAACAAGCAGGGCCTTCATGATATTTCGTATTAAAAATGTTGCTAAATGGAATTGCTTCCAAAAAACGATCTCTCACACGTTCTGCATAATACAAATCCAGGTAATGTTCTCCTGTTCTGCCATCAATCTGCTTTGAAGTTTTGTTATAACGGCCTGAGACGAAAACAAGCCCATCTTTATAAAGAGCTGAAGCAAAGTCGGATTGAGTAGAATTAATACTAATCGGGTTGACGATAAATTGCTCTTTGTCTTCAAGCTCGTTAATTAAATTGCAGGAGAGAATCAGGTTTTTAATTTTTTGATCTCTTGGTTTAATTTTTGCGTACTTTTTAAACCAATGCTTTGCTTCATCATATTTTCGCATTCTTTTCAAAAGATATGCGTAGTTCAGAAAATCTTTTGAATTGGCGCGTAGATCACTCACCAATTTTTCCATGATATGCAGAGCTTCGGAATCTTTATGGATTTGCACGTAGCATTTGGCTAATTTTCTTTCGGTTTCAATGTCATTATTGCCTTCAAGAAACTTCTGAAAGTAATTTATAGCGTTTGCAAATTCATTATTGTTGAAATGTCGATTTCCTTTCTGAACCAATTGCGATTGTGCAGATAGTGTTATATTTCCTACGATGATTAGAAAAAATGCAAGTAAAATATTTGTTATAGCTTTACTCTTCATAGTACTTAGAAATATCGTGGTGATGTAATTCGGCTCTTTCTTAAGGATAAATTGTAATTTAAAATTATTTCGTGATTTGTATAGCCTTTCGTTCCATAAATTCCGAAATATCTTTCATAAGAATATGAAAATCTAAGCTTTGGACTTAGTTGATATCCTATAATTCCTGCCCAAGAATCATCTGTTCTGTAACCAATACCAGCAGAAACGCCACTATCGTGTTCCACTTCAAAATTTATCATGGCTGCTGTCGATCCGGAATATGAGATAATTACCATTATTGATGGTTTAAACTTTAACTCCTGACTCATTGGAAAACTAGCCCCGGCTCCCAAATAAAAAACAGTATTTTTGAATTTGAATTTCATGTTATCGGAAAATCCTTCAGTTGCTGGTTGATCATTTGAAAGTAATCGTGGAGCAGATAAGCTAAGGTAATATTTGGGAGTATAGTAATAAAATCCAATTCCAAAATTAGGCACCCAGCTTGAGATATCCTGATCAGGAAAAGCCGGATCGTTGGGCGACGGAAAGTTTGGATCATAGGTACTTAATTCGGTCCAGTTAATTTGCTTATTTACGGCACCAGCTTGTATCCCCATCGATAAAATTCCTTCGTAGCTCACCTTTATATGGTAAGCATAGTTTAAAAATATAGCATTGTCTTTTTGTATCCCAAAACGGTTATTGTACACCACCGCTCCCAAGCCAAATTTACTAAAGTTAATAGGAGCTTGAACAGATAGGACTGCCGTTTCCGGAGAACCTTCGATATCTACCCATTGGTTTCGATAGGCAAGAACTGCTTCCATAAAACCAGTGCTTCCGGCGTAAGCAGGATTGTAAAATAATCGATTGTAAGAATAGTTGGAAAATCTGATGTCTTCCTGAGCCTGTGCATAAAATAGCGATAGTAAAAGAAATCCAACTGATATGGCAAGT
This sequence comes from Marinifilum sp., assembly GCF_965230805.1. Classification (NCBI taxonomy): domain Bacteria; kingdom Pseudomonadati; phylum Bacteroidota; class Bacteroidia; order Marinilabiliales; family Marinifilaceae; genus Marinifilum; species Marinifilum sp. The sequence continues at coordinate 2,986,394 of NZ_OZ246019.1, forward strand.
TTGTAAAGTTGATTCATTCTCAATATTTAACTACAATATAACCACTTTTTACATACTCCTTATCTTTAATAATCAGTTTAAAGAAATAGGTGCCTTTTGGCAGTTTATTCCCAGGTCCGAGCTTTACCCCAGCATTGTTATAGCTACCATCCCAAGCTTCTTGATTGCTGTAGTTTTTCTTTTCAAAAACTTTAGTACCCCAACGAGAGAATACAATAAATTCGTTTTCCGGATAGTTTTCAATACCCTTGATGTAAAATTTGTCGTTAAGATTGTCGTTATTCGGCGAGAATGATGAAGGTATAAATAATTCAACTTGATTCGGATCAAGAACATTTACAACAATTAAAGCCTTACTGCATCTATCTGCCTGATCACATATTTCATAATAGATTGTATCTGTTCCATAACTCATTTCATAAGGGTAATACACCATAAGGGTATTGTCTTCTATTAAATAAGCTTTACCAAATTGATCTGTTTGTCGAAGAATAGATTTCTCTATTTCATCAGATGATGAGAAACTGTCATTCTTAAGAAAATCAATTTCGATGTATACCACTTCGCTTGACGAGCTATGGTTAGTTATCGAAACCGTGTCGTTTTTTGAAACAAGAGGTTGAGTGGTTTGTCCCATGCACAATAAACCTGTACAGAGAACCAATCCGGTTAGTAGTAGTTGAATGGGTAAAAATACTCTCATATTAGGGTTCTGCGTAAATTTAAGTAAACGATGTTGCTAATGGAGAATTTTAAAAATCAATTCTTTTAACAGATCTCCTTGTTTCGTTCCTGCATCACCAAATCCTTTCGACCTTAAATCATATTCCCGCAGCATTTTGATTATAGACACCAATTTTTTGGGGCTGTAATTTCTCGAAGCAAGTTTATAATCTTTAACGAAGTAGGTATTGATTCGCAAGCCCGAAGCAACAACTTTATCGTTCGTTTTATTTTTTAAGAAATAGTACTTTAAAACTTTGGAGAAATACGAGTGTAATAAGGCAATGGTTACAACGATAGGATGATTTTTTTCGTTTGTCTCGAAATAGCTTATGATTTGATTGGCCTTCAAAACATCTTTTTTGCCTAATGCATTTTGCAATTCAAAATTATTATAATCTTTTGATATTCCAATGTTTTTCTCGATATCTTCGGGGGTTATAAGATCGCTATGGGTAATATTTATAGTTAACTTTTCTATCGCATTGGTAATTTTCCCCAAATCATTTCCTAAAAATTCAGCCAACAGAAAAGCTGCTTTGTTATCAATCTGATATTTTAAGTTGGCAGTATACTTTTTAATCCAATCCGGAATCTGATTATCGTAGATTTTTTTTGACTCGAAAAGAATCCCGTTTTTAGCCACTTCTTTGATAAATGTCTTTCTTTTATCAAGCGATTTGTACTTGTAATTGATTACTAAAATAGTAGAATGAAGTGGATTTTTTACATAGGAAGATAGCTGATCAATGTTTTTTATATTCTGAGCCTCGCGAACCACAACAACTTGTTTTTCAGCCATCATAGGAAATCGTCGGGCCGTGGTTACAATTGTTCCGATATTAGTGTCCTTGCCGTATAAGATGCTTTGGTTAAAATCTCTTTCATGTACAGGTAAAGCGTTATGAATAATGAAATCGGTGATTTTATCAATAAAGAAGCTTTCCTCTCCCATTAAAAAATAAACAGGAGCGAATTCCTTTTTCTTAAGGCCTTTAAAAATTTCTTCGTAAGTCATTTTATAATCTTAAAATCTAAGGTGTTTCACCGATTGGCGATTGTGCATAATTTCTTTCAAGGCTTCTATACCAATTTCCAGGTGCTGACTCACGTAACTATCCGTTACCAAAGCATCACTTTTATCTGTTTTAACACCTTCCGAAATCATTGGTTGATCTGAAACCAAGAGCAAAGCTCCAGCCGGAATTGTATTGTAAAAACCAACCGTAAAAATGGTAGCGGTTTCCATATCAATGGCCATTGCCCTTGTTTTGCTCAGGTATTTTTTAAAGCGTTCATCGTATTCCCAAACACGCTTATTGGTTGTAAGTACGGTTCCGGTATAGTAATCTTTGTTGCGATTAGAAATGACTTGAGATACCGCCATTTGCAATGAATATGCGGGTAAAGCGGGAACTTCAGGTGGAAGATAGTCATTTGAAGTACCTTCGCTTCGGATTGCTGCGATGGGTAGGATTAAATCGCCCAATTTATTCTTTCTTTTTAACCCGCCACATTTACCGAGAAATAGTACACCTTTTGGTTTGATGGCACTTAATAAATCAAGAACTGTTGCTGCATTCGGACTCCCCATCCCAAAGTTAATTATCGTAACTCCTTCAGCTGAAGCATTTGGCATTGCTTTATCTTCACCTAAAATCTCACAATTGTGCCATTCTGAGAATAACTCCACATAATGATTAAAATTGGTAAGCAAAATGTATGGGGTAAAATCAATAAGTTCCCGACCAGTATATCTTGTTAGCCAGTTTCTTACAATTTCTTCTTTCGTCTTCATAAATGTGTAGCGGTTTTATAAGGAATATTCTTGTAACTTTAGCCGATGAATAGCTTTTTATGGAAAATTTAAATTTACCAACTTATTCCTTTAAAATAAAATCTGATCTGCAAAGAAAACTAATTTTCGACAGTATCCGAAAGAAGTATGTTGTATTAACTCCTGAAGAGTGGGTGAGGCAGAATTTCATTCGTTTTCTGGTTGAAGAAAAGGGATATCCTGCATCTTTAGTTGCGGTTGAAAAGAAAGTGGATGTAAATCTATTACCTCAGCGCAGCGATATTGTTTTGTATAATTGTAAAGCAAATCCAATTATGATTGTTGAATGCAAGGCAAGCAAGATTAAAATTACTCAGGATGTGTTCAACCAAGTGGCCCGGTATAACATGAAATTAAAGGTGCCTTTTTTAGTGGTAACCAATGGATTAAGACACTTTTGTTGTTATATGGATTATAAGAATAAAAATTTTAAGTTTTTGGAAGATATTCCGGGGTATCCATCGGCTAAAGATTTGTAGTGTTTATTTTCTGAAGCAGATATTCATCCAACCATCCATTTGAGGTTTTAATCCACTCTTTTTTTATCCCGGCAATTACGAATCCTTGATTTTGAAAAAGTTTCAAGCTGATTTCATTCTTTGAGGTGATATTACAATACAGTTGGTGTAGCTGCAACACCCCCAAAGCATAATCACATAAAGTTTCCAAGGCTTCGGTAGCATATCCTTTTTTCTGATGTTCTTTGTCGTTAATAGAGATTCCTACTCCTGCATGTTGATGGAATGGATCAAAATCAAAAAGATCAATCAATCCAACTGGTAAATAATCCTCTTTTTTTTCAATTACCAAACGCAACTGCTTGCTTTCAAAAATATCCAGATGGCTGGTTTCTAGGTATTGTTTTAAAATAAACAGAGAAAACGGTTTCAATGTGTGGCTAACTTCCCAAATATTTGAGTCGTTTTCCCAACTATAAAGTAGCTTTAAATCTGTTGGTTCCAAAGCTCTTAACCGAATATTGCTATTTTCGAGGATTTGCATATTAGTGTTCGTTATACCATTTAATCTCTCTTGTAAAGGCATCAAGATACCCTTTCGTAATCACCGAAGAAAGGCGACTTTGTGCATTTGTTTGTGATGAAAAATTTTGAAATGTATATCTGGATAATCCATCCTTACCCTCATACAAACTCAAATTATCTATTCCTAAATTATCGAAATAGTTTAAAGGGCGAGCATTTTTTAATGCCATAACCTGAATGGTGTAATATCTTTCTTTATCCATCAATTGATTTGCAGGCATGCGTTCGCCAATTAAGGATTTTCTTACAAACGAATCCCAATAGCCATTTCTAAGAACTGTTCTTAAATCCCTTATGGCTTCAGCTTTCGTTTTGTAAGAGCCATAAGTGTATCTATGCAAACCTTTCTTATCCGAAAAAGCAATTACATTTTCTAAATCTTTAAAAAAGCTTAAAGGTTTAGGGTAACGCAAAGCCATTATTTGAATGGTGTAACTTGAAGCACGGGAATATTTCAATTCTGAATATAATAATTCATCATTGATCACGGTTCTGACGAAAGCATCCCAATAACCCATTTTAATCAAACGGTTCATGACTTGAATGGCTTGCTCGTGTGATTTAAATTTCCGGTATGTGAATCGTGTGAATCCATCTTCTCCAACAAAAACTCTAACATTATCAAGATTATCGAAAAATTCAGTTTTAATAGGAATCTTAAGAGCCATGATCTGTATGGTGTAGTAAATTTCACCACCAGTTTCCTCTTTTACCAACTTATCATTCCTTAATATCCTAATTTTAGAAGATTTAAATCCCTTATTAGTTATAACTTTTTTGGCCTTGCTAGCATCTTTATAGTCTTCAAATTTTCCATAGGTATAGTGATATTTATCACCAGGGCTTTTGGTTTCTATTACTCCATCTAATTTTTCGAACAACTCAGGTTGTGGAGAATTAAAGTTTCCTAAATCCAAAGTAAATGCAAGATCGCCAGACTTAATGGCATCAAGTTCAGTAGTTTTACCTTCAATAGCAGATATTTTCTGAACAGGTTTATCTTGTTTTACCGTTGGTTTGGTTTTAATTTCTTTTTCAATTGCTTTATCAACCTTAGCCAATTCAGTCACTTTATCAGGAACAGTTACTTTTTGCAACACCTTAGGTGTAACAATTTTTTTAGATGGTATTGTTAATTGCGAATCACTTTTCTTCTTATTTTCAACAATATCTTTTCTAACTGTATTGCTATCCTTTAATTCACCTGCATCAATGCTTTGATTTATTTCACTTGCTACTTTAGTATCTTTTTTAGAAATCGTACTGTCTTTTTGAAGCTTTTTCATTTCTTCAAACTTCCTGTCATCAGGAATTGAATCCTTACTTCCTTCCAAAGTACCAAGCTGGTTAATTTTACTTTCTTCAAAGTCTATCAGCTCAATAGTTTGTGGATAATCAGGTTCATCCTTAGAACGAAGAGTTAATGGCAGTAACGTAATTACGCTATGATTTTCTTTATTAGCATACTTAGGAGGAATATTCAGCACTGTTCGTAAGGTTCGGTATCCTTCGGCAACAATTTCAATATCATATTTTTTTCCAGCTTCGATAATGAACAAGAACTTACCTGTTGCCGAATTTGGAGTGTAAATGCCAATGGTTTTTCCGCCTTTGCTCACTGTAATTTTAGCTTCTCCCACGGGTTTACCATTGGTTGTAACAATTTTTCCTTTAAGTACAAAAAGTCCTGCTTCATCAGCATCGGGTGTTTTTATCAGAAAAATATCCGTTCTGCCAACACTACCTGTTCGGTATGAGGCGAAATAAGCTCTTTTTCCATCAGGAGTAGGAGTGTAGTAAATGTCGTGGTCGGTTGAATTTATAGGGTAGCCGATGTTTACCGGATTTGTCCAACGACCTTTGATATTTATGCTCTTAAAAATATCCAGCCCGCCCATTGTATTATGCCCTGCTGAACTAAAATACAAAGTCTTTCCATCCGAATGGATAAAAGGAGCATCGTCGTTGTATTCGGTATTGATAGCCGGGCCAAGATTTTTAGCTCTTCCCCATTTGCCATTTGGAAGTTTGCTTACTGTGTATATATCCATTCCTCCATATCCACCGGGACGATTGCTTGAGAAATAGATGGTTCTTCCATCGGCAGAAATTGAGATGTGACTTTCCTTACTTTTAGAGTTGATACTTGGTCCTAATTTTTTGGGTTCCGACCATTCATTGCCTTTTAGTTTACTTACGTAGATATCTCCACCTTCCGATTCTTTTCTGCTTAAATATCCTGCCTTGTAGATATAAAGTTCTTGTCCGTCCGGGGAGATTGAGATCGAAGCATCATGATCAATAGTATTCAGTTTCTGAATGCCTAAGGGTTTGGTCCACTTACCATTTAGCTTGTTCGAAATGTAAATGTCCTCGAAGTATTGACCATCAGAGTCTAATTTGCTTCCTGTTCCGTTTCTTCGGGATGTAAAAACCATGGTACTCTCATCGGCAGTAACTCCGGGACTGTGCTCGTCATATTCGGTATTGATTTTATTTCCAAGATTAATGACAGAGATATTAACAGGATGTTTCACCAACTCCAAACCATTCTGGCACATCTTCATTTCGCGCTGAATTTCGTTGCGAAAACTTGTGTTTTGAGGTGAAATAATTTGTAGTAAGTCTTTGTATACTTTTAAAGCCTCTCTGAATTGATAGTTTGTGTGATAAGCTTTTGCCAGATTGTGAAAAACATCCATTGGCACATTGTTTTTAGAGCTGGTGTATTGAATCGATTTCTCTAATAATCCAACAGATTTGTCCTTTTCCGAAACAATATTTAAGTAACACAATCCCAGTTTAAAATTTAAATCGGCATTGCGAGAAGCTTGTTCCAAAAGTTCTTTGTAAATGACAGCGGCCTTTGAATAGTTTCGGTTCGCCAGAAACTTTTCTGCAATTTGATATTTGCGTCGATCTTTGATTTTCTGCTTTTTGGGGCTTGCATTAAGGGAGTACGCACTACAAACCCCTATATAAATAGAGAGTATCACCATTAAAATTGTCTTAGTGGTTGAAGACAATTTCTTTTTTAGCTTAGGGCTTGAGTTGGGCTTTATATGTTTTGAACTAATTAACAATAACTAAATATAACTTTTATAAGTCACATATTAACAGAGATTCTGATAAAAAAGCAAAATTGTTAATAAAAACTCTTTTGCATCAGGTTTATTTATCAAATTATAAATGTAAGCACATAAATTTTAATAAATAGACAAAATAAATAAAAATGTAACATTATTTACACATGTTTATTTAAAAAGCACAAAAAAGCCGAAGAAAAAACACTCTTCGGCATAAATCAATACGATAAAACTAAGTTATATTTCTCTTTCGGTATCGAAATTTTCAAGGTACTCGGCAACTCTCTTTAGGAACATTCCTCCCAAAGCGCCATCAACAACTCTATGGTCGTAAGACAGGGAGAGAACCATAATATTTCTGATTCCAATTGTATCGCCTTGAGGTGTTTCTATTACTGCAGGTTTCTTTTTAATTGCACCAACAGCAAGTATGGCAACCTCAGGTTGATTAATAATTGGTGTGCCTGTCGTACTACCAAAAGCTCCAAGGTTTGTAATGGTGAAAGTGCTGCCCTTAATTTCGTCGGGTAGCAATTTGTTTGCCCTAGCTCTATCTGCCAAATCGTTAACCTGTTTGGTAATGCCAACCAGGCTTTTTTCATCTGCTGATTTGATTACCGGAACAATTAAATTACCACTTGGTAGAGCAGTTGCCATACCAATGTTGATAAATTTCTTACGGATAATTTTATCGCCATCAACAGATACGTTTACCATTGGGTAATCCTTAAGTGCTTTTGTTACAGCCTCTACAAAAATAGGAGTGAAGGTTAGTTTCTGTCCTTCCTTTTGCAGGAATTTATTCTTTACTCTATTTCTCCACTGCACTAAAGCAGTAACATCAACATCTATAAAGGAAGTTACGTGAGGTGCAACTTGCTTTGATTGAACCATGAATTGCGCAATCAGCTTACGCATTCTGTCCATCTCAATAATTTCTACATTTTCGCCGCTGTATGATTGATGAGAAGCAGGAGCTGGCGCAGAGCTAACAGGAGCAGCAATTGGTTCAGCAAGTTTGGTATTCGATTCTTTATTTTCGATGAACTTAAGAATATCCTTCTTTGTTATACGATTGTTTTCGCCGGAACCATGAAGCTGGTTCAATTCTTCCAGGCTAATATTTTCTTCTTGAGCTATTTTTCGAACCAAAGGTGAAATGAATGATCCATTTTCGGTTTTACTTGCAATTTTTGGTTCTGATTCAACTATAACTGTTTCCTTTGGCAATTCAACTACTTTTTCTGCAACTTGCTCTGATTCCGATACGGTAAGGTCATCATCATTTATTTCTTCACCATCGGGAACAAGAATTGCAACAACATCGCCAACTTGAGCAACATCACCTTCGGCAAATAGAAATTTTGCAATTTTTCCACTTTGTGGAGCAGGAATTTCTGAGTCAACTTTATCAGTAGCAATCTCTACTATCGATTCTTCTTCTTCAACAAAATCTCCTTCTTTTTTCAGGAATTGAGTAATGCTTGCTTCGCTGATTCCTTCCCCCATTGCAGGAATCATTATTTCAATTTTAGCCATGTGTGATTGTTTTTTTGATACCCATTAAGTTAGGCAATCCCTATGAATATTTACATAGAAATCGGGCATATTGTTTTGTGTTTATTTAGTCTAAATACTATGCGAATTTAATAAAATTGAAGAAAAAGACAAACGTATCCGAAGATACAATTTATCGATGTGCAGATAGAGAGAGTTTAAGCTTCAAGTTGCAAGGATAAAGGATGAAGATGTCAAAATCCAAAATCCAAAATTCAAAAATCAAATCCCAGATCCCAAAAGCTAACTGCTTACAAATTCTGATCGAAAGGGGTGCGGTGCAGGATTGATCTTCCCAAAGTAATTTCATCGGTGTATTCCAGTTCGTCGCCAATGGAAACACCGCGAGCTATGGTTGTGATATTGATATCGAACTTATTTAGTTTCTTGTAGAGATAAAAGTTAGTTGTATCGCCTTCCATGGTGGTGCTTAAGGCAAGAATTACTTCTTTCATTTTTCCCTCATTGGCTTTTGCAATTAAAGGATCAATTTGCAAATCGCTTGGTCCGATTCCATCCATCGGGGAAATAATTCCGCCAAGCACATGATAAATTCCATTGTATTGCTGAGTTCGCTCAATTGACATTACGTCGCGAATGCTTTCAACCACACAAATGGTTTGGTGATCACGTTTCGGATTTGAGCAAATGTCGCAAACTTCGGTATCAGAAATATTATAGCAAGAAGTACAATGCTTTATTTCATCGCGAAGCTGAGTAATTGAAGAACCAAAACGATGCACATCTTCCTTTGGTTGATTTAACAAATGCAAAACCAAGCGTAATGCAGTTTTTCTTCCAATACCTGGAAGTTTAGAAAACTCTGCAACTGCATTTTCCAATAATTTAGATGGGAAGTTGGTGTAGCTCATCTTGTCTTCAATTCTTAAGTTTAGCTCAAAAGTAATAAAAAACCACTCAGGATTCGAAAGCATCCCGATTTGATTAAACAAAGCCTTTGATTATTTTTGATTTTCAATCTAAAAAAATCAACTGTGACTCCAATAAGCATTCTATCTGTTGTTGTAGGGTATTTTGCCTTACTATTATTGATTTCATATTTCACTGGTCGAAAAGCCGATAACAAAGGATTCTTTGTAGGAAATAAACAATCACCGTGGTATGTGGTTGCATTCGGAATGGTAGGTGCATCCTTATCCGGAGTTACTTTTATTTCGGTTCCTGGTTGGGTAAAATCAATAGATTTTACCTACATGCAAATGGTATTAGGATACATGTTAGGATATATTGTTGTAGCTAATATTCTCTTACCATTGTATTACAAGCTGAATCTAACATCAATTTATACCTACCTGGATGGGCGATTTGGAAGAGCATCATATAAAACCGGAGCATCATTTTTTCTTTTGTCGAGAACCATTGGAGCATCATTTCGATTGTTTCTAATGGCAAATGTTTTGCAGATAACAGTATTCGATTCCTGGGGAGTTCCGTTTGCAGTAACAGTTGTTTTAACCATTCTATTAATTTGGCTTTACACCTTTAAAGGAGGAATAAAAACCATTGTTTGGACCGATACCTTGCAAACTTTATTCATGTTGCTTGCCGTTGGGGTAAGTATCTTCCTAATCATGGATAAATTGAATCTGAATATATCGGGATTAACAAACATGATCAGCGAAAGCGAGTATTCGCAAGTTTTTGTATTTGACGATTGGCAAAGCAAGCAAAATTTCTTCAAGCAATTCTTTACAGGTGCTTTTATCACCATTGTAATGACAGGTTTGGATCAGGATATGATGCAGAAAAACCTAAGTTGTAAAAATCTGGGCGAAGCCAAAAAGAACATGTATTGGTACGGATTTGCTTTTATTCCTGCCAATTTGTTATTCCTTGTACTGGGTGCTTTGTTGTTGCTTTTTGCGCAACACGAAGGAATTGCGATACCAGAACGAGGCGATGATCTGTTTCCACTTTTGGCAACCCAATATTTAGGACCTGTAGTAAGTTTGTTCTTTTTGGTTGGATTAATGGCTGCAGCTTATTCGAGTGCCGACTCAGCATTAACTTCGCTTACAACTTCATTTACCGTAGATATTTTAGGCGCCGATGAAAGCGACGAGGCTAACACAAGAAAATTGCGTCGCCAATCGCATGTGCTGTTTTCAGCATTATTGCTTGTTGTGATAATGATATTTAGGGCCATAAACGACGATTCGGTGATTGCGGCCATTTTTACCGTTGCCGGATATACTTACGGTCCACTCTTGGGATTGTATGCCTTCGGATTGTTCACCAAGCTTCAGGTAAAAGACAAATTGGTTCCTGTAATTGCCATTGTGTCGCCAATTATTTGTTATTTCCTTAAAGATAATTCAATGGAATGGTTTGGCATTTCTATCGGATTTGAATTGTTGATGATTAATGGGGCCTTTACTTTTCTTGGATTGTGGGGGATTAGAAAGTAGAATATTCTTTTGGTACAGTTTAATAATTTCGTATTTTTCTGGTCAATCATCGGCTGCACCAATTAAATGCGGAAGAAGTTTGTCGTTTATAATTTTTCGTACTACTTTTTGCTGAGTTGATGGTGGCAAATAATCAAGTTGGCTTGCCTTGTTCTCGCTCAACTATTCGATAGAATCGGATAATGCAGCCGTTGATTCGGCAAATTTAGTAACCCTATCGGTTACACCTAGCAGTTTGTCCACTTTAGGTTTAGAAGTTTCGTTGTCCAAATTTTGCTTAGGATAAAGTCTTCCATATAATCTCCTCTATTCAATTCTTCAATTACGATGTTTGCAACAGTATTTATCTCTTTGCTATTGCAACAATAATAGATTTTTTCAGCCATTTTCTTTTAGGATTAAGGAAACGATACATTAAATTGAGAAACGCCATTTTTGTCTCCTTAAACGCTGATTTTTATACAAAAACAGCAATTTAAAATTGGAAAACGCTCGTATTTGCGCAAATACACCAATTTCAATTCTTTTTTCGTTTATTCGGAATGACATTGTGAAATTAAAAGTCTTGCAATGCTGATTTCGACAATCAAAAGGGTAATAAAATCATTATTAATGTCTTTGTTGCTTGCAAATATCCGGTTAAAAATGATGTAGTGTCAATAATGATAGTAAAACTCTCTTTTTTGATCTGTGTATCAACGAGTCGTAAGAAATAACCTATTATGTGATTATAATTTTGTAGGTTTGGGTTTAAAATCATAAAAGACACAGCATGAAACAAGCATGATTAAAATAATTATTAAACCTGCACAGTAATGATTATTTTGATTTTGCGGCTTCCATCTGACAAATAGAAAAAATTATATACAGATGAATATTAATTACCCCATTTTAATAATATTATTAATCTCATCTTTTGGATGTAAAAATAAACCACAAGAAAAAGAAAAGCTTACACCAAATTTTTTTAAAAATCTATATACACAAGAAATTTATTCTAAAGAAGAAATGCAAGAATTTGTAGATTCATTATTTGCTAAGTATGATAGCACTGCTAAGGAATCAGCACATATTCATTTCTGGAATCATAAAATTACTCAAATAAACGATTCGATAATCCAAGCCTTTAAATATGATTTTAGAGTTGGGATTGACTATAAGATTAGAGCCAAAGAATATAAAAGAATTGGGATGAAAATTCCTGCTAAAAAGTTAAGAACAATATATGGAGATAGTATCCGGATAGGAGGTAAGCAAGATAAACCAACAGTTATTAATCTATGGTTTATAGGTTGCTGGGGCTGTTGTGCCGAAATTCCAGCCTTAAATAGATTGCAAGAAAAATATTCTGGCAGAGTAAATTTTATTGCTTTAACACCGGATAATGAAAAGGATGTAAGAAAATTTGTAAGAAAACAAGCATTCAACTTTATTCATGTGGCTAGTAAAAATGATAAATATGAAGAAACAAGCAATCGGCCATACATTAAAACAATAGAGAGTTACCCATACCCGGAAACCATTTTTGTAGATAAAGATGGTACGATTAGATTTGTTGAAGGGATGATTTCGAAAGTTGATGACATTGATAAAGAAACAAAGTATTTTGAGATGATAATCGACAATCTATTGAATGAGAATTAAAAAAGAAACACTTAGCTCCCTCAGATTTGAAATCTGAGGTTTCGGAGAGCGAAATTTTTAATTTCTTTGGTAATACTGGTGTTATTTTTTAGATATTGGTTGCAACTCGTGTTCTGCAAAAGCAGCAAACAATAAGCAACAATACACCGACCTGCCCAATTCAACTGGCAGGTCTTTTTATTTTCTTTCTCGTGCAAATACTTATATTTGTTGCTCTTAATTGCTAAAACAAAGAAATATGAAGTACAGATTACTAGCCGTAATGTTGGCATTTATAGTAGCCTCGTGTTCGAGCGATGGCGATAAAGACTATAGACAGGAGAACGAAGCAGAGATTAAAGCATATATTGCTGATAATAATTTAAATGCCGAACGCTCGACATCGGGCTTGTATTACGTAATTGAGGAGCAAGGAACAGGAATAGAAATAAATGGATATTCTAATGTTACAGTTAGCTACAAAGGGCACTTTACCAATGGTGTAGAGTTCGATAATACAGGCGATGATTTCACTTCTTTCAACCTGCAAGAAGTACTTCCAGGATTTGTCGAAGGTTTGACTTATATAAACGAAGGAGGATCGATAATTTTATTAGTGCCAGCTCATTTGGGATACGGTAGCAATGATGCGAATGGAATTCCAGGCGGTTCGGTACTTGTTTTCGAAGTCACAGTTTACTCACCAGAAATGATTGCTGAGAAAAACGATGAAGATATAGCAGCTTATATCGAGGCTGAAGGCTTGGATGCTACGAAAACAGAATCGGGTTTATACTATGTGGTAAACCAAGAGGGAAAAGGAGCGCAGCCAACTGCTGATTCGGATGTAAGAGTAGCTTACACCGGATACTTCTTAGATGGAACAAAATTCGACGAAAGCGGAGCCAGCGGATTAGAATTTAATCTAAGCCAGGTAATTGAAGGTTGGAAAGAAGGAATCACCTATTTTAAAGAAGGTGGCAAAGGTAAAATAATTGTACCAGCTCATTTGGCCTATGGTACTTACAATTACGATAGAATTCCTGGCGGTTCAGTATTGGTTTTTGACATTGAACTGATTGAAGTAAAAGAGTAGTTTATAAAAATACAAGAACAAAGGTGCATGAGAATGTGCCTTTTTTTTCGCTTCCTCAGATTTGAAATTTGAGGTTTCGGAGTAAAGTACTACAGGTATTATCTTTTCGGCATTCAATTCATGAAGCGCAGCAGAATACCATTTGCAAAAAAAAAGGAGACACAAACACTTGCGCCTCTCCTCTACATGAAATGATATTGTAACGTGAGTTCGAGCTAAGCTACTTTGTTAAGGTTAACATTTTCAACAATATCGACGTTAATGTTGGGCTTTTTTGGCAAAAAATGATATGCTATTAATCCCGAGATTAAATTGGCAAGGAAATTTTCAAAGCTCCTGTGTCTGGTATGTTCTATCTGACAAATATTTTTTAATTCATCGTTAACAGATTCAACCAAAGCCCTTTTTCGCAATAAGATCTTGTCATTGATATGCATAAGGGAATTCTTCATATTCTTTCGAATTTTAGTAATCATGTGTATGCCATCTACGAAAAGCTGCTCAAAGAGTGTTTTGCTTATATAACCTTTGTCGGCTATTAATTTTTCAAATAGTTTGTCATGGAAGTCTTTGTTCTTTAATGGCGACCTGTCATCTACATTCCCCTGAGTGAATAGAAAATCTATGATTTCGCCTTTGTCGTTGATGACAATATGAAGCTTAAAGCCATAAAACCAACCCATGGAACACTGCCCTTTTGTTGCAATACCCTGAAATACCTTGTTTTGCTTTTCCCGGCGGATATGACAAGCTCTTATTGGCGTTGAATCAATAAAGGAGATGCCTGTACATTCACCCAGACAACAAGTTTGAAGAAAAACACTCATCGGCAGAAAGACCTTCTTCTGTAGCTCCACAAAGCGATTATAGGATACCGTCTGCGGAAACTCTTCTTTCATATGCTTTTGGACGTAGTTTAGATAGAAGTGTTTTAAGTTTCTGTACTGTCCCAAATGGAAAAATATCAAAATAGTAATCACCTCACTATCTGACAATTTAAACTTTCGTTTTCTTCTGTTTATCCCTTTTTCAAGACTTAAAACATGTCCTTGTCTGGCCTGTTCAAATTCTTTGCAAAATTCATCTGCCAAATAAAAAATTTCTGTAAGTTTAGACAACATCTCAGAATAAGGTTTTTGTTTGATACATATTTAAATATCAGAAACTTAAATATAAACAATGCCTTATTCATTTTTTACTTTGATCTGATTTTTCTTACATCGAACTCACGTTAATTAAGTATTTAAAAAGGGTCTAAGGCAGTATTCCCGTTTATACAAATTGCATTTCAAAACATCTGGTAAACCAATCTATTTTCTTGCAATCATTAATTCTTTTTGTATTGATTTGTATTTTCTCCATCAAATTGTAAACAATCAATAGGAGAATAAAATACAAATCATTTTGATTCTTAAAATGTCAAATCAATTAGGCAGTATCAATTACTCAATATACTGACAGAAACTTTTGGTTTACAATCAGTGTAATACCAGTTGAATAGCCAAAGGATTCTAACTTGTTTTTGCTAAAATCTCTACAAATTTTTTGTGATTTCTAGAAAACCGCTGCTTTTGTTCTTTTCGCACTTGCATTTGATTACTCTGCATGTTGTGTTGATTTCAATTTCAGATGGTTTAATTGTGTCCGCAGCTTGTTTTGTATCAAAAACCACTGCATTTGTTCTGTTCGCACTTGAATTTAATTGCTCTGCATGTTGTGTTGATTTCAATTTCAGATGGTTTAATTGTGTCCGCAGCTTGTTATGTATCAAAAACCACTGCATTTGTTCTGTTCGCACTTGCATTTGATTGCTCTGCATGTTGTGTTGATTACGATTTCGGAAGGTTTAATTGTGTCCGCAGCTTGTTTTGTATCAAAAACCACTGCATTTGTTCTGTTCGCACTTGCATTTGATTGCTCTGCATGTTGTGTTGATTACGATTTCGGAAGGTTTAATTGTGTCCGCAGCTTCTTTTGTATCAAAAACCAGTGCTTTTGTTTCATTTGCAGGAACTATCGGGGACTATTTAACGTGAGTTCGACTTATATAACTTTCTGTGGATAGAATTTTAAGTCGAATTCACGTTATTGTATTAAGCCTCTTCCATTTCCGGCTCATCCTTGTGTTTATTGTAATTAAGGTATGCAAGCATACTTAACGCAATTAGTGTACCTACAGTATAATACACCCAGTTTGGAATTGGAACAGGATCGCCTTTGGCGTAAGAGTGTAAGCCGGCAAGGTAATAGTTCACACCAAAGTAGGTCATAAGAATGGAACTATACGACCAAACCGAAGCAATATTAAAAGCATAAACCGATTTTAAGCCAGGAATAAAACGCATGTGAAGCACAAAGCTATACACCAAAATGCTTACCAAGGCCCAGGTTTCTTTGGGGTCCCAACCCCAATAGCGTCCCCACGATTCGTTGGCCCAAATGCCACCCAAAAAGGTTCCTATGGTTAGAAAATACAAACCAATGGTCATGGTCATTTCGCTAATGCGACTTAGGTCGATAATGTTTTCTGCAATTACGCTTTTATTTTTATTGTCTTGCAAGATATACAGTGTAAGGTTTATCATTCCAAGTATTGCGCCAAGAGCTAAGAATGCATAGCTGGATGTAATAATGGCCACATGAATGGTAAGCCAATACGATTTTAGTACGGGAACCAAATTGGTAACCTCGGGATTCATCCAGCTTAGGTGAGCCACAAATAAAAACATGCCACCCAATACTGCGGTTGCTGCCAGAGCCAATTTCGATTTTTTGGCAAAAATAAATCCGGCCAGCAAGCATCCCCAGGCAATAAATGTCATGGTTTCGAATCCATTACTCCAAGGCGCTCTTCCTGCAATGTACCAACGAGCAGCCAGACCTCCTGTATGCAGAAGAAAACCAATTCCCAAAATAATCATGGCAGCACCAACAACCCATTTAATTGGGAATTTTGGACGCAGAATATGTGTTACCAGAAAAATTAGCAAGAAAAATCCGATTAGCAGATAGTAAGGAAACAGGCGCTTAAAAATGTTGAGGTTGTTGTACAAGATCTCTACTTTCTGCTTTGCCTCCGATGGCATAACTTCGCTTCCAAATTTCTTCTGGTATTTTTTGATTCCATCGATGTAGGTATCGGCTGTTTCTAAATCACCAGCATTTAATGCCTGGCTCAACATCACTACCGATTTTTTAATGAATAAGGAATCATCTTTAGCGACATTTACCTCGGATGTTGGATTGTACCATGCACCCATCTTATCTTTCGGATTGGGGAAAATTTTAAGAAACTCTCCTGTAAACACCATGTAAGTAATGTTGATTCTTTCGTCAACAGCCATAATCTCCTTATCGTATTTTGTACGATGTACAGGCTTCTTTGAATAAGCATCCTGAACCTTTTTGCTCAGTTTGTATTGCCCCATTTCATTCACAAAATCCTTAAACGAGCCGTATTTTCCACTAATGCCTAACTCTTTTGCCAGATCAGGATTTCCGACCTTAATCATATTTACGCTTTGCCACTCTTGTGGATTGCATACCATGCTCAAGAAAATCTGTTCGGCAGGATAGCCTTTAAATTTTGCTTTTTTGCTTACTTTTCGAACTACTTCGCTGGCCAGAGTATTTACCGGTTCAAACCTTCCTCCTTTATCCTGTATGATGATTTTTCCAAATCTTTTGGCTTGCTCTATTGGCACAACTTTTAAGTCTTGAGCATTTGCTGCGAAAGTGCTACCCGCCAAAATAAAAGCCAGTATTGCAGTGGTTTTTACTTTACGTGATTTACGTCCAAGAATTTTAAATCGGCTGAATGGATTAATTAAGGACCATGCCATTCCTAACATCAACAGGAAGTATCCAAAGTAGGTGATTGTCATTCCTATCCTGTCGTGATTTACCGAAAGAACAGTTCCCAATTCATCGGTGTCATACGAAGCCTGAAAGAATCTGTATCCCTCATGGTTTAAAATGTTGTTCATATAAATTCTGTAGTCTTTTTCTATTCCTTTTTCTTTATCGATAAGCGTTACCTCACTGGCAAATGACGATGGACTGTTAGAGCCAGGATATCTCTCCAATTGGAAATCGTTCAACTTTAATGAAAATGGAAGTTCAATAATTTTAGACCCATAGGCAATAGAAATGTTTGCATCACCAATTACTGTAATTTCTGGTTTCCCTACATAATCTTTTTGTCCCTTAACAATTACCTCTTTTTTATGGTCTCCATTCTCAACATCGAAAACCAGTAGGGTAGGAGCATTTTTATCTTCTCCCTGAACGTACTTAAATTTAGCAGTAGGGTAGAAGTTTTTAATTACAAATTTGGTACCTCCTACATCGTATAGTTTACGAGGAGTAACCACGTGCCATTGCTTTGCTTGCATTGGTATTGCATCGCCGCCCATCATGCTTAATTCTTGCATTGGCATCGGGCTTATCATACGCAGGCTATCGGTATAATCAAATAAAATTGCATCGGGATGTTGCTTGCTTCCAAAAGCCAGCAGGTTATTGTCAATCATTTTATGGGAGTTGTATTCCATGGTGAAATTTTGCATTGCACTCATTCCACCGCTGCCAACTGCTACCATTTCTATTACCGGCGCACCATGTCTATCTTGCACAAGTGTGGTTTGTGCATTAGGGATAAAAGTCTTTAGTCTGATATCAATTGTACTTCCATCAACCGATACACTTTCATCAAACTTATCTGCTTTAACAGTCGAAAGACTAATCTTTTCGCTTACTTTATTTTGTTTGCCATTCTTTTCAGCTTTAACCTTTATATAAGAATCCACGGTGGTAATCTGGTTGGTAGCTTCACCTTCACGAATGTGCATGTTTCCTTCGTACCCAAGGTAACGGGTAAAGGTCGACCCTATAAGAATCACCACAAACGAGGCATGAAAAATAAGAATGGACCACTTTTCTTTCTTGTATAGTTTGTATCTAAAAATATTGACTACCAAATTTATTGCCAGCAATAATAGCATGATTTCAAACCAACGCGCATCGTAAACCAATGCCCGGGCAGCCGGAGTGCCAAAATCATTTTCTATAAAAGTTGCTGCTCCAATCGAAAATGCAAACAGAACTAGGAGTACGCCCATCATTTGCATAGAGAAAAGAAAATTGAAAAGTTTCTTCATTTGATTATTGATATTTTAATTGCGTATGCTATTACTTTTTGGTCAGTGTAGCGTGTTAGCTCTTGTAAATTGGAGTTCAAGATACGCTTTTCTTTATAAATTAAAAATCACCAATATCACTTCTATTTCGAATGATTCTAAATGTTTGGGGCGTTTTAATATCGTAACTTATTACTTGTAAAACAGATTTGACAGAATAGAAATAAATTGTGCTTTTGTTTTGATTTTCTGTACCGGAATAAAGAATGATTTCTAAAAAAAATACCTTTATTTAGATCGGAAATAAATTACAAGAGCATTGTATCTCATTTGATCGACAAGAATTGATTGAAAGTCAAGAATAGAAAAGGATAAAGAGGTATTAATATTTAAATATAATAAATTTAAATAATCCCTAATTCTTGAAAAAAATCAATTATTCGGTTAGTATTGTAACAGCATTGCTTTAATTACTGAATTGAAAAACAGATTTTTAATTTGAAATCTAACCAAATTATGAAAAAATTATTTCGTCTATTTCTAGTCCTTTTTCTAGGACTAGTGCCATCTATTGTAATGGCTCAGTTAACATTTACCGGAGAAGTTAGACCACGTACAGAGTATCGTCATGGAACAAAATCGCTATTTAATTCTTCCGATGATGCTGCTTTTTTTACATCGCAGCGTACTCGTTTAAATCTTGGATACACCGAAGAAACATTCCGAGTTGGATTATCTGTTCAAGATATTCGCACTTGGGGTGATGTAAAGCAATTGAACCTATCTGATCAGAACCAGTTTATGCTTCACGAAGCTTGGGGAGAAATCCTTTTCAGCAAAAACTTCTCTTTAAAAGTTGGTCGTCAGGTATTGGCTTACGATGATGAGAGAATTCTAGGCGGTGTAGGATGGGCGCAGCAAGCCAGAAGGCATGACTTGGCATTGTTAAAGTTCAAAACCGATGAAAAGGGTAAATTTCATTTGGGTTTTGCTGTAAATAACGATTCAGAAGGACTTAAGAGAGTATTGTATACAACAAATTATAAAAGCATGCAGTTTGCATGGTACAACCGTAAATCAGATCAATTTGATTTTAGCTTGTTATTCATGAATGTAGGACAAGAAAGAAATCAAGGTACCGAAATGGATATTGATCGTGATACCCGTTATAGCCAAACATTTGGTACACACATGAACTACCGTCCCGGTAAGCTTTCTTTCACAGGTTCATTATATGCGCAAACAGGTAAAGATCCTGGAAATAATAATTTAAGTGCTTACATGTTTAATTTAGGGATGAAATTCCCACTTTCTTCGAACTGGAAAGGTAATGTAGGAATTTCAATGTTATCAGGATCAGACTATGATTCAAATGCAAAAAGCAGGTTAGATTCCGATAATGAATCATTTATTCCGCTATTTGGTACAAACCACAAATTTAATGGTCATATGGATTACTTCTTTGTTGGTAATCATACAGGTAATGTTGGTTTAACAAATATCTTCGGCGGATTAAATTACGCTAAAGGACAATGGTCTTTCGGTTCAGCTGTTCACTTGTTCTCATCAGCTGCTGATTTGTATGCAGGAGCAGAAAAGCAAGACAAATATTTAGGTGCAGAAGTTGATTTATCAGTAGGATACAAATACTCAAAAAGTGTTTTGATTAAGGCTGGTTACTCGCAATTGTTTGCTACCGATTCAATGGAAGCATTAAAAGGTGGAGACAAAGATGAGACCCAAAACTGGGGATGGGTAATGCTTGTATTCAAACCCAACTTCTTGAAAAAATAAGGAAAACTCCAAACATCTAAACTTTTGCTAATGGTAAGATTATTTAAATTTTTAACACCACCTCCCAAATGGAAGCTTCCGGTTTATGTGTTGCTTGGGATATTCTTCGGATTAGGATGCTATGTGCTTTATTTATCGAAAGCCGCATCCTACCTGTCGGATGCTCCTGAAACATGTGTGAACTGCCATGTTATGGCTCCACAGTATGCTACCTGGAACCATAGCTCGCATCGCGAAGTTGCCACTTGTAACGATTGCCATGTTCCGCACAACAACCCAGTGAATAAATACTACTTTAAAGCGAAAGACGGATTGCGTCATGCAAGTATGTTTGCGCTGAGAATGGAACCTGAGGTAATTTTTATACACGATGAGGGTAAGGAAGTAGTTCACAATAACTGCGTCCGTTGTCACAGTCAACAGCTTACTAATCCGAAACTGGCAGCACAAGTGCCAAATCATGCTCATAATACGCAGGAAAGAGTATGTTGGGAATGTCACCGCGAGGTTCCTCACGGTAGAGTGAACAGTTTATCAAGTGTTCCGAACGCCAGAGTTCCGCTTCCTGAAAGTCCGGTGCCAGATTGGTTAAAAGAATACATGAAAGACTCAGAATTAGAAAACGAATAAAACTTAAATCAAATATACTATGAAACCAATACAAGAATCTGTAGGCAAAAAACCAATGTTGGGATGGTTAATCTTTCTGGTAACTTTGGTGGTTGTGTTCTTACTTGGATTGTTAGCTTCATCTATTATGGAAAGAAGGGCAGAATCTGTTTATGCCTATACTCCGCAATTGGAGCACAGTCAGTGGGAACCAAGAAATGAAGTTTGGGGAGAAAACTTCCCAAGAGAGTACCAATCGTACTATAAAACTGCTGATACTACTTTTCGCAGTAAGTTTAACGGTAGTGCGATGATCGACATGCTTGAGGTTGATCCTCGCTTAGTTGTTCTTTGGGCTGGTTATGGTTTTGCAAAAGACTACAACCAAGGTCGAGGACACTACTATGCAGTTGAAGACTTGCGTAACTCCTTGCGTTCAGGTGGACCTAAAGATGCCAATTCAGGACCGATGCCATCAACTTGCTGGACCTGTAAATCGCCTGATGTACCTCGTTTGATGAATGAAATTGGTGTAGCCGAATTCTACAAAGGCAAATGGGCAGCTAAGGGGCACGAAGTGGTGAATCCTATCGGTTGTGCCGATTGTCACGATGCTGAAACCATGAATCTTAGAATTTCTCGTCCTGCTTTAATCGAAGCTTACGAAAGAATGGGAAAAGACATTAATAAAGCTTCACATCAGGAAATGAGATCATTAGTTTGTGCTCAGTGTCATGTTGAGTACTATTTTAATAAAAAGCGTGCAGGTGCCGAGGGTGTTGCTTATCTAACTCTACCTTGGGATAAAGGTATGGGCGTTGAAGCTATGGAAGAATATTACGATGAAATTGAATTTAAAGACTGGACCCACAAATTGAGTAAAGCTCCTATGCTAAAAGCTCAGCATCCAGGTTACGAGGTATATCTTAAAGGGATTCATGCCGATCGTGGTGTTTCTTGTGCCGACTGTCATATGCCTTACAAATCGGAAGGTGGACAGAAATTTACCGATCACCATATTCAATCTCCTTTGAACAATGTGGCTAACTCATGTCAGGTTTGTCACCGCGAAGAAACCGATAAGTTGATCGAAAATGTGTACACTCGCCAGGATCAGATCATCGAGAATCGCGATAAGCTTGAAGAATTGTTAGTACGTGCTCATGTTGAAGCTAAAAAAGCTTGGGATCTTGGTGCATCCGAAGAAGAAATGAAACCCGTATTAAAAATGATTCGTCACGCACAATGGCGTTGGGATTATGCTGCTGCTTCTCATGGTGGATCATTCCATGCACCAACCGAAACAGGCCGCATTATTACCACAGGTGTAGAGCGTGCTCAGGAAGCTCGTATTGCATTGGTTAGAATATTCCACAAGTACGGATTTACAGGTGAGGTACCATATCCTGATATCGCTACAAAAGCTAAAGCTCAGGAATTTATTGGTCTTCCTATGGAGAAATTGAAGAAAGAAAAAGAAGAATTCCAGAATGGATTCATGAAGGAATGGGATAAGAAAGCGAAGGAACGCGAAGCTACTTATCAAGTAAGATTGTAAGAAAAGTACAGTTCAAACTATAAGGTTCGTATGCCGTCCAGTTTTGGGCGGCATATTTTTTTAAAAGCAGAAAATCTTGCGATCTGAACAAAATTTGTTAAAAAATGAGTTATGAGTAAACATACCAGACATCTATGGCAAAACCCTTGGGGATATACCGAAAGTTTTTTTATTGCATTTGGTTTATTGCTGATTGGTTTTCTGCTCGAGATAACCAGCCAAAACTCCTCGGCTAACTCTATTCAATATCCCATAAATATAATGTTAGGAGTCGTGTTTTTGGTTTTGATATTTGTGTTTTATCGGTTGATACGCAAATCTAATTTGTACACCTTCTTATCGGGAATACCGGCCACCATGGGAGCAATATCGGCACTAAGCCTTTTGGTAATTTTAATGGGAATCACTCCGCAGATCGTTATGAAACAGGAAAACTTCATCACCAAACTAGGTTTAAACCAGCTAACAAGTTCGTGGCCTTTTCTGCTCATTAATTTTTATGTATTGGTGATTTTGGCATTGGTAATTATCCGAAAAAGCTATCCGTTTAAACTAAAAAAATGGGGATTTGTATGTAGTCATTTAGGTTTATGGATTACCATTTTTTCGGCAGGTTTAGGCTCGGGAGATTTAATGCGCTTAAAAATGGATCTGCATGAACACAAAACCGAATGGAGGGCTTATGATGACAAAGGTAATTTTTACGAATTGCCACTAGCAATTAAGCTGAACGATTTTACTATAGAGGAGTTTAATCCAAAATTGGCGGTTGTAGAAAATGAAACTGGTAAGCTATACGAAGCAAGTAAACCATCCATGATTATGATAGAGGATGATTTAACTTGTAAGCTACACGATTGGTCGGTAAAAGTCGATGAATTTTTACTTATGTCAGGAAGGGCAGGGGATAAGTATCATCCATTACATGATTTTGGCGCAGCTCCGGCGGCTAAAGTAATTGTTACTAAAGGTTCTTCCGAAACTCTTACAGGTTGGATTTCTTGTGGCAGCTTTAACAGGCCACACGAATCGCTTAAATTGGATGAAAATTACTCTTTGCTAATGACAGTGCCCGAACCAAAAAAATTCTCTTCTAAAGTCACCATTTTTACGCCTGATGGTAAAAAAGAAGACAATACTCTTGAAGTGAATAAACCACAATCGGTAAACGGTTGGAAAATCTACCAATTAAGCTACGATGAAACAATGGGGAAATACTCCACTTTAAGTGTAGTGGAAGTGGTAAAAGATCCTTGGCAGATTTATGTATACATCGGAATTTTTATGATGATGATTGGGGCGATTTACATGTTTTGGAGAGGTAACAAAGTAACGATAGAGAGTACTTAAAATAATTAGAGTGCTAATGTAGCTAGAGTTAAGTTTAGTAATTGAATTATAAACCAAGTAAGGATGTATTTAATTAAGATTTTTATCTTGATAATTCGTACTTGATACTATATACTTTTCAGATGATTTGGAACTATTTTTTAATGGCGGCAGGTGTGAGTTCGGCAAGTTGGATATTGTCGGCATTTATTCAAAAGAAAGAGATTCTTAGAAATGCTCTGGTTCTTACCGGAATTCTTAGCATGGCAATTTACATTGTATTTTTGTGGACAAGTCTTGAGCGACCTCCTTTAAGAACTCTTGGAGAAACCCGCTTGTGGTATTCTTTGTTTATTTCGATTATAGGTCTGATCACTTATTTCAGGTGGCGATACCATTGGATGCTATACTATTGCCTATTTATGTCATTGCTATTCTTATTCATAAACTATTTGCATCCAGAGAACTTTTCGAAGACTTTAATGCCGGCATTACAAAGTCCATGGTTTGTTCCGCATGTGGTAGTGTACATTATTTCCTATGCATTTTTGGCTGCTTCTACGCTTGTCGCGATATATGGTTTATATCAGATTAAAAGAAAGAAATTCGAAGCAAAATTCATGCAGGTAGCCGATAATTTGGTCTACCTTGGATTTGCATTCCTCACTTTTGGATTGCTTTTCGGAGCCTTGTGGGCAAAAGAAGCCTGGGGACATTATTGGACTTGGGATCCGAAGGAAACTTGGGCATTTATTACCTGGATGGGATATTTGGTATACATCCATCGCAGGTATCAAAAACCATCGAAATACATTTCTGCTTTATGGATTTTGGCCTTGGCTTTTGTTATTCTTCTGATATGTTGGTTTGGCGTAAATTACCTGCCATCGGCACAATTTAGTGTTCATACTTATAGCATGCAGCCATAGTGCTAGTACTTAAAGTGCCTAAAATACTTAAAGTTTTAAGTTGATTTAAAGCCAATTAGTTTCTTGGGTAGCTTTCAAAATGTTGATTTTCTATATTTCGCCAATAATTGATCGAGTCATAGTGATAATGATACAGTCATTACATGAAGTTAAAATACCTATATAATAATAAAAACGCCGATTCTTTTGAGCCGGCGTTTCTTATTCTGTTAGCTGATAGCTGTTTGCGGACAGCTAATTTTATCCTTCAATTTTGTGCAGAATCAATTTCTTGGCAGTTTCGATAGCTTGTTTCAAACCTTTAGGATCTTTACCCCCTGCCGAAGCAAAGAAAGGCTGTCCACCACCACCACCTTTAATTTCTTTGGCGGCTTCGCGAACGATATTACCAGCATGTAAGTCAAATTCTTTAACTAAATTATCCGAGAACATGATGGTTAAGTTTGCTTTTCCTCCCAAATCAGCTCCAGCAATAAATA
Source organism: Marinifilum sp. (assembly GCF_965230805.1). NCBI lineage: Bacteria > Pseudomonadati > Bacteroidota > Bacteroidia > Marinilabiliales > Marinifilaceae > Marinifilum > Marinifilum sp. The sequence goes on from NZ_OZ246019.1 coordinate 3,011,624, forward strand.
CAAGATTTTCAACTTCGCCTTTTAACTGGAATGCAATGTCTTTTAGTTCCCCTGCATTTTGCACTGCAACAACATCAGCAATAATACCTACATTGTTTGTAATCGAAACATTAGCCTTTAAATCATTCTTAACAACTTTTAACTGATCAGCCATAAATGCATCCAGTTCTTTTTTCATGCCCGAATTTTCAGCCATCAGGTCTTCAATATTCTTAATCAGGTTCTGATTTGATTTGAATATTTTTTCGATATCACGTAAAGTATTTAATTTATCGTTGATGTATTGCTCGGCTTTGTCAGCAGTAATGGCTTCGATACGACGAACGCCTGCCGAAATGGCACCTTCCGAGGTAATCTTAAATAATCCGATTTGCCCGCTTGCCTTAACATGAGTACCACCACACAATTCAACCGAATCATCAAATTTTACTACACGAACCAAATCGCCATATTTTTCGCCAAACAAAGCCATTGCGCCTATGTTAACCGCTTCGCTCATAGGAATGTTATTTCGAATATCAACAGCTATGTTTTCCCTTATTTTTTTGTTTACAATTGCTTCAACTTCTGTAATTTCTTCATCGGTAACTTTTTGGAAGTGCGAGAAGTCGAAACGCAAGTGATCAGGATTTACCAATGACCCTTTCTGTTCAACATGTTCACCCAAAACCTTACGCAAAGCATGATGCAACAGGTGAGTTGCAGTATGGTTGTTTGCCGTAAGCGTTCTTTTGCTTTGGCTAACCACAGCTTTAAAAGTTGCAGTAGGATCGCTTGGCAATTCTTTGGCAAAATGAACGATTAAACCATGTTCCTTTTTGGTATCGAGAATAGAGATTTTCTGCCCGTTTGCTTCAATGTATCCGGTATCGCCAACCTGTCCGCCACTTTCGCCATAAAAAGGTGTGATGTTGAATACCATCTGATAAGAATCTTTTCCTTTACTGGTGATTTTTCTGTAACGAGTAATTCTTACCTCGGTGTTCAAGTAATCGTAACCAACAAATTCCTCAACATCATCTTTTAAAAGCTCCACCCAATCGCCTGTATCAACCGAAGTAGCAGAACGCGATCTGTTTTTCTGAGCTTCCATTTCAGTATTAAATTCCTTACGATTGGCAACTAAACCTTGTTCTTTCAAAATCAATTCAGTTAAATCCAAAGGAAATCCATAGGTATCATACAACTCAAAAGCCAACTTGCCAGGCACAACTTTAAAGTCGTCAGCTTTTGTTTTTTCAATAATCTGATCTAACAAGCGAATCCCGTTCTCAAGAGTTCTTAGGAACGAGTTTTCCTCTTCTTTAACTACCTTTTCGATTAAAGTTTGCTGTTTTACCAACTCAGGGAAATGCTGCCACATCACTTCAATTAAAACAGGAATCAAACGGAACATGAAAGGATCTTTAAAGCCAAGGAAAGTGTATCCGTAACGAACGGCTCTGCGTAGAATACGACGAATTACGTAACCGGCTTTGTTGTTCGATGGCAACTGTCCGTCGGTAATCGCAAAAGCAATGGTTCTGATGTGATCGGAGATAACACGAAGGGCTATATCAATCTCTTCAGCTTTGCCATATTCTTTACCAGCCATTTTAGCGATAGTCTGAATAATTGGCTGGAAAACATCGGTATCGTAGTTCGAAGTTTTTTCTTGCATTGCCATGCACAAACGCTCGAATCCCATTCCTGTATCAACATGCTGATGCGGAAGAGCTTCCAACGAACCGTCGGCCTTACGGTTGAATTGCATAAATACAAGGTTCCAGATTTCAATTACCTGCGGGTGATCCATATTTACAAGATCTCTTCCAGAAGTAAGTTTTCTTTCCTCATCGCTTCTTAAGTCGATGTGAATTTCAGAACAAGGTCCACATGGTCCCTGATCGCCCATTTCCCAGAAATTATCCTTCTTGTTTCCATTGATGATGTGATCTTCAGGAAGATATTTCATCCAATATCCGGCGGCTTCGTCATCACGGTCTAACTTGTCTTCAGCACTACCTTCAAAAACTGATGCATACATTCTGTCGACAGGAAGTTTGTAAACTTCGGTTAAAAGTTCCCAAGCCCAATCAATGGCATCTTTCTTAAAGTAATCTCCAAACGACCAGTTTCCCAACATTTCGAACATTGTATGATGGTAGGTGTCGTGTCCTACTTCTTCTAAGTCGTTATGTTTTCCCGATACGCGTAAACATTTTTGCGAGTTTGCGATGCGATTGTATTTCACTGGCGAATTGCCAAGAAAGATATCTTTAAACTGATTCATACCAGCATTGGTAAACATCAGAGTTGGATCATCTTTTATCACCATTGGTGCCGATGAAACGATTTTATGTTGCTTTGAATTAAAGAAATCCAAAAATGCTTGTCTGATTTGGCTAGAATTCATGAGTCTATTATGTTTTAAATAGATGAGATTTCGTTACTTAGCTTGCAAAGTTAGATTAATTCCTTAATTTTGTTGACTTAAATGAGCAAAAAATTAGGCTTTTTCTGCAAAAAATTAACCTATAAACAATACATGGCGAAAACGAAGTATCAGTTTAACCCTGAGTCGGTTAGCTACGAAAAGGTAGAGATTAATTTTAAGACACGTTTTGTCAATGTTCTTAAGCATATGGCTTCCAGTTCGGTACTGGCTATTTTAATGGTTGTGGTGCTGTTTTATTTCTTCGGCTCTCCAAAGGAAAGATCATTGGAAAGAGAAAACCAAAGGCTGATAACCCAATACAGTTTACTAAATACAAAACTACAGCAAATGCAGACAGTTTTGGGTGATCTGGAACAAAGAGATGACAACATTTATCGTGTTATTTTTGAAGCTGAACCCATTCATTCAAACATCCGTAAAGCAGGAGTTGGAGGTGTGAATCGTTACAAGCACCTGGAAAGTTTGGATAATGCTGAGCTTGTTATTTCAACAACCAAGAAGATAGATCAAGTTGCAAAATCCTTATACGTTCAAACCAAATCATACGATGATGTTGAAGATATGGTGAAGAACAAATTCAAGATGCTTGCCGCAATTCCGGCCATTATGCCTCTTGCAATAAAAGATTTTGGGAGAATTTCAGCAGGTTATGGATGGAGAATTCATCCAATCTATAAAACCAGAAAATTTCATGATGGAATGGATTTCACAGGAAAAATTGGTACCCCAATTTATGCAACTGGTGATGGTGTCGTAAAATCTGTGAAAAAGGAAAGAGGTTATGGTAAGAAAATCGTTATTGATCATGGATATGGGTACACAACAGTTTATGCCCACCTTGACAGCTATCGGGTTAAAAGAGGGCAGAAGGTAAAACGTGGAGAAATAATCGGAGAACTTGGGAATACCGGGATTTCTACCGGTCCACACTTGCATTATGAAGTGAAAAAGGGTCGTAAATCTTTAAATCCGATTAATTATTACTTTAACGACCTTACAGCCGAAGAATACGATCAGATGGTTGCATATGCCGAAAATACAGGCCAGGCAATGGATTAAATTCTACCCAATAATAGCGGGAAAACATAAAAAGTGGCACGGAAAAATTTATTCCGTGCCATTTTATTTATTACTTTAGTTAAGAATTTATTCCCAATGATTTAGCATTGCCCGGATTTTCTAAAAGGGTGGGATTTAAAAATAGTCGACGTGCCTTATAAAAATATGAAGATAGAAAAACTTTACTACTCAATTGGAGAAGTAGCCGATATGTTTCAGGTGAATACTTCTTTAATCAGATATTGGGAAAAAGAGTTCGATATTATTAAACCAAAGAAAAACAAGAAGGGGAACCGTTTTTTTACGCAGTCTGATATCAAAATTTTTCATTTGATTTTTCACTTGGTTAAGGAAAGAGGAATGACTTTAAAAGGTGCAAAGCAAAAACTTAAAGAAAACAAAGAAGACACAGAAAACAATTTTATTGTTGTTTCTCGTTTGCAAGAGATTAAAGATTTGTTGTTGGAAATCAAAGATGAACTGTAATCATTAAAATTTTTTAGAATTGAAAGTACGGGATATTATTTTGTCCATTGAAGAGCTTGCGCCATTATCTTATCAAGAATCGTATGATAATGCTGGCTTAATTGTGGGAGAATACAATCAGGAGGTGAGTGGCATTTTAATTTGCCTTGATGTAATTGAGAGTGTTGTAGAAGAAGCAATTCAAAAAGGAGCCAACCTGATTATTGCCCATCATCCAATTGTTTTTAAAGGCTTAAAAAGATTTAATGGCTCGAATTATGTAGAGCGGACCGTAATGATGGCCATTAAAAACAATATTGCCATTTATGCAGCACATACCAATATTGATTCGGTTCGGGGAGGTGTTAGTGAGAAAATTTGTGATCTGATCGGATTACAAAACAAAAAGATTTTGTCACCTATTTCAGAGGATCTTAAAAAGCTTGTAACCTTTGTTCCTAAAGATCATGCCGAACAGGTAAGAGAGGCACTTTTTAATGCTGGAGCAGGAAGCATTGGAAATTACGATTCGTGTAGCTTTACTACTTGCGGTAAAGGATCTTTTAAGGGAGGTGAGGAAACAAATCCTTATGTTGGCGAAAAAGGAAAGTTGCATTTCGAGGAAGAAGTAAGGATCGAAACGGTTTTTCCGAAACATTTAAAAGGAAAAGTGCTTGGAGCGATGCTGAATGCTCACCCTTACGAAGAAGTTGCCTATGATATTTACTCTCTCGACAATAAAAATCCTGAAGTAGGATTGGGAATGATAGGAGAATTAGAAAGTGCAGAAAGTACAATTGATTTCCTAAAAAGAATAAAGGAAATTTTTGGTTGTGGATGTATCAGACATACTAATATTACCAATGAAAAGATTAAGAAAGTAGCTGTTTGTGGTGGAAGTGGAAGCTTTTTATTAACAAAAGCCATATCAGCAAAAGCAGATATATTTGTTACCGGAGACTTTAAATATCACGAGTTTTTTGATGCCGAAGGAAAATTAATAATTGCCGATATTGGACATCATGAAAGTGAACAGTTTACTCGAGATATTTTTTATGAGATAGTTACAAAAAAATTACCTAACTTTGCGGTTCATATTTCTGAGATAAATTCGAATCCAATAAATTATTTGTAAACATATGACAACACAAGATCCAAAAGCTTCAGATTTAAAGGATATTTCGGTTGAAGAAAAGTTACGTACTTTGTACGAAATGCAATCTGTTGATTCTGAAGTAGACCAAATTAGAACGCTAAGAGGGGAGCTTCCATTGGAAGTGCAGGACTTGGAAGATGAGATTGCCGGACTTGATACCAGAATCGAAAATCTAAATAACGAGGTAAAAGAACTTGTTGATACAATTGCGAAGAAGAAACAAGAGATTAAAGAAGCTGGTTTGTTAATTAAAAAGTACGAAGCTCAGCAAATGAATGTTCGCAATAACCGTGAGTTCGATTCGATTTCTAAAGAAATCGAATTTCAAAACCTTGAGATTGAATTGTGTGAAAAACGCATCAAGGAGTTTACTGCGGAAATGGGTAACAAGAAAGCATTGATCGAAAATTCAGAAGCAATTTTTTCTGAGAAGAAAGCTGACTTGGAATCTAAAAAAGGTGAGTTGGATGCGATTGTTTCCGAGACCCAAAAAGAGGAAGATAAGTTGTTAGAAAAGTCTGAATCATTTAAAAGCAAGATCGAAGAGAGACTTTTGACAGCTTATTCAAGAATTCGTTCGAATGCAAGAAACGGATTGGCAGTTGTAACTGTTGAGCGTGATGCTTGTGGAGGTTGTTTTAACAAGATTCCACCTCAAAGACAAATGGATATTCGTTCGCGTAAGAAGATTATTGTTTGTGAGTATTGTGGCCGTATTTTGGTTGACCGTTATATTTGCGATTACGATCATAGTCTTGAAGAGGCAGATAAAGCTGCAGCTGCTGCTAAGCCAAAAAGAAGAACTCGTAAAAAAGAGTAATGCAACTATTAAAAATATAGAAACGGTTATCTTTAAGGTAACCGTTTTTTTATGCAGCACATCAGGTAATGAAAATTGAAGATAGAAGGGAACTGGATCGATTGAAAGAGGCAAATGAATCGTTCTATATTTATTTTTCAGCTCCATCTTGTGGAGTATGTGAAGTGCTTAAACCCAAGATCGATCATATGTTTGATGGCAAATTTCCCAAGCTCAGGGCTTTTCATGTGAATACTTCAATGCAATCTGATATTGCAGTATTTAACGTGAGTTCGATGTAAAATTCTATCCACAGAAAGTTATATTTGCGATAGATTTGCATTAAAAATTTGGAAAGAATAGCGGGCTATTTTGAGGAATTTTTAATGGAAGATGTCGTAAAGAGAACTTTCCATTATGTGTTTGCCTGCTTTCGGCATAAATTTCCTCAAATCTTCTTGAAATATCCCGATATTCCTTCGAAAATTTGAGAAAACTTCTACTCAAAATCAGATCAAACTGTGAACGAATTTTACCTCGAACTCACGTTATTTACCAATCCATCCTTGCTTGTCTTTATCCATGGAAAGGAAGTATTGAGAAGAAGCAGAACAATTGGTTTGGATGAGGTTTACAACTCCTTAAATCGATATTACGACATATATTTTAAGGAATCAAAAAGCCGGTAATTCAGGCGAAAAACCGGCTTGTGATTTTGATATTTATATTTTTAATAAACACCTGTATTCAACATTACCAAAGGACAAGCCTCTTCGGTTTCAATACCATGGGCGTTGGCCTTTTTGTAAAACTCCGGATTTTCTGTTCCTGGAGGAAATAGAATTCTTTCCGGTTTTAATCCAATGATATAATCATAGTAGGATTCTTGGTTTTTAGGAGAAAGATAAATAGCAACTGTCTGGAGCTTTGATTCACAAGGTCTGCCAGTTTGAATTTCCACATCGGCAATTGTTCCTTCTTTGTTACCAATGGCAACAGTTTCAATATTGTGCTTTCTCAATAATCTTACACATTTGTTTGAGTATCGGTCTTCTTTTGTACTTGCGCCGATTACAAGCGTTTTACCTGTATTTTGCATGTCGATTTATTTTTATATCTATAGGTAATAAATGTAATAAAATAGCTCATACAATTTAATTAGTAAGAATAAAAAAGCCTTTCACAATAATGTAAAAGGCTTTGTTATATTTTGAAACTGCATTTATTTCTCAATTAATACCGTTGCATAGGCAGATATACCTTCTTGTTTGCCTACAAATCCTAATTTCTCGGTTGTTGTAGCTTTAATTGCCACATCATCAACATCAATTGCCATTACTTTTGCAAGTACTTGCTGCATTTCGGGAATCAATGGTTTTATCTTTGGTTTTTGAAGAGCGATGGTTGAATCGATATTGCCAATTCGGTATCCTTTCGCACCAATGATTTCAACTGTTTTTTGTAGTAGTATTTTACTATCAATTCCTTTAAAATCATTTGAGGAATCAGGAAAATGATAGCCAATATCTCGCAAATTTGCAGCACCCAGAAGAGCATCGCAAATGGCGTGAATTAATACATCGCCATCGGAGTGAGCAACACAACCTTTGCTGTGCTCTATTTTAATGCCCCCTAACCAGAATTCCTGTTCTTCGGCCAATTGGTGAACATCGTAGCCAAATCCAACTCTAATTTTCATTTGTTTATAATTTATTCCATTTGTGAGATGGAAGCCGCAAGATCAAAATAATCATTAACATCTATGTTTAATAATTATTTTAATCATGCTCGTTTCGTTATCTGGTTATTTTATCAAGATTTGCAGTTAAACTAAATCTTAAGGTGTTTTTAAGTGGATTATTCTGTGTGGTAGGAATCAGATAAGAAAAATCAAGATCAAACATATTTAGCTTTACCCCTATACCAGCAGTAAAATATTTGCGGTTTCCTTTGTCCTCGTGTTCGTAGTAATATCCACCTCTTAAGGCAAATTGTTCCTGGTACCAGTATTCCAAACCAAGCGACCATGCAATTTCTTTAAATTCTTCACTCATTCCTCCCGGAGCATCTGAAAATGAACTGAAAATACCCGACACTACTGATTTATCGGAGTATTCCCCACTTCCTATAATTACTCCATCACCTTCTCCTTCTTCTAATGTTCCACTATTAGGTGTTGGTACCAATAGTTTGTTGATGTCGGCTGCAATGGTAAGTGAATTGTATCTATCCAACTCCATTTTTAAAGCAGTACCTAACCTTAAATTGGTTGGAATAAATTCTTTCTCATCATCGTTGGTATAGCTAATTTTAGAACCGATGTTCGAGATGTTTAATCCCCATGACCATACCATGTCTCTTCGGTTTCTTCTGAATTCGTGTTGGTAGTACACCGATACATCGGCAGCAAATGCATTACCCGCCTGAGTTTCCAAACCTGCAACAAATTGCGATTGAGTTAAATCGGATCGAATGTATCTGAATGCGATACCACCCGAAAATTCATCGCTCAATCTTCTGGAGTAAGAAACATCAAATGCCCATTCATTTGGTTTGTATAATGTTGCATTTTGATCTGCAGTTTGCAGAAATGCAATCTCTCCCAAAGAAAAATAGCGAAGAGATGCGCCAATTACCTGATTCTTGTCCAATCGGTAATATCCCGTAAGGTATGAAATGCTCATATCATCTACCAAATCTCTTAACCATGGAGTATACGATGCAGATATACCATATTCACCATCAATCATGGCAAATTTAGCAGGATTCCAATGCATAGAGTTTACATCAGGAGATGTGGCCACCCCGGCGTCGCCCATTGCACCGGCTCTGGAGTTTGGTGTAATTGTTAAAAAAGAAACAGCAGTAGAAATGTAATTTGCACCAGATGTAGAAGTCTGGGCTGAAGTTTTGTGAATGCTTGTATAAAGCAGCAAGCATAGTAAACTTGTGATTAAAGTTAGTTTTTTAGTCATAATGTTAATGTGTAGTAAAATACAAATATACTTCAATTAACTAATAAAGCTGATTTTTATTATTTCAGGATCACTAATTTTTGAAATTTGTTTACTGTTTTTCCATTATCGGCACGAACCTTTATGCGATAGAAGTAAACCCCACGACCAATGGAATTTCCAAACTCGTCTTTTCCATCCCACTGTATAGGGCCAACTCTGTTGCCCGACGAGTTGATTGTAGTCTCTATGCTCTTAATAAGTTTACCGGAAACTGTTAGTATCTGAATCAATACATCCAGTTCGCCGGAAGCCTGGTTGTGCTCGAAATAGAAGCCGGTATTCGTAGTAAAGGGATTGGGATAATTCAGAACATGCCTGATTACCAAATCAGCAGTTTCAGCCACCACAAAATCGAGGCTGGCTACCGAAGAATTGTTCACATTATCCCATGCTTTCAGCTGAATTTCGTGTTCGCCTGTCTCCAATTCGCTGAGTTGGTAGGTAACTTTACCCTTTTTGTAATTGTCCAGATCGGCTTCAAAAAAATCATTTAGCTTGATGGGTTGATCGCTTTTTTGATCCAAAATGGCAACCAGGTCGTGACCAATGGCATTGCCAATTGTATTGATGCCACTTGAATCCTGAACAATAGCCAGCAAAAGTGGATTTTCGTTGGTCATGCCTCCTTGCGTAAACTGTTCATCATTCATGTAAAGTTCAATATCGGGACCTATTTTATCATTGCTGGCATTCGGGTTGGTACCACCTACAATAATGGAGTTTGTATAACCGGATGCATCGGTGTTTGCTCCAGATGCATAATAGGATATTTTTCCATTGCCATATTGGTAATTGATATCTTTTGGAACAAAAAATGAAAATTCGAACTTCCCATTTTTAATGCTTGCTTTTCCTTTGTATAATATGCTGGTTTGACTGGTGTATTCAAAAGGTCTGCCATCATTTCCACGAGTTGATTTACGAATTGCCTTATCGTATACCGTAGGGTAAAGGGTACCGGTAAAATTACTCAGATCAGAACCTGATCCTGACACAATCTTACCTGCAACTTTCACCTCACTTAATGCTTTTAAAGTATCTACAGCTGCCGATAAACTTACATCATTCAGATGTGTACTAATGGCAAGGTGCTCGGGATAATTCAATTGTAAGGCAGGATCGCCAAGTAGTGTAAAATTTCGCTTGTTGATTCCTGAAGAAGTAGCATTCTTGGTCATTCTCATGATATCACCCAATCGGTAATAATTCCCATTGGCATCTCTTTCGAAAGCAAAGTTGTAGAAGTTTTGATTGAGGGTATAATTTGGCGATGAAAAAACCAATCGGGTAGTTGTGAACAAACCAATTCCTCCTCCGTTTTCGCGAAGAAAAATGATCTCGCCAGCAGAAATCTTCTTGTAGTTATCGAATCGGCTAAACTCACAGGTAGCTGTCATAAACAAAGGAAGTTTTGCGGGATTCTGCCAGGCGTAAATGTCATCTATCATTAAAATATGCTCATGAGCCAAGCCATTTTCGTTGCCATGGCCAGTGTAATTCATTAATAATGTTCCCTTGTTAACACTTTCGTTGATTTCTGTATTGACATCAGGATATTCCTGCCCGGCAGAGCTTGTAATCTGTTCAAAGTCATCCAAAAAAGTTCTTTGTGCCTGATATTGGGGATAGCTGCTTTCAACTTTTACAGCCAGTCTGTTAGCATCCCTCACATGTGTGTTGTTGTCTTCATCATCGCCAATAAAGCAAAGCCTGGTTTGCCAATCGCCTTTTTCTGCCAAATTGTAGTTTATAATTTTATTGACTGCAATTTGAGCTTCTTCTTTCGTGTTAACGGGCAATCTTCCAATTCCGATATCTACCAAACCAATAGCTTCTCCTTCCTCTTCATCCAATAAACCGTAAAAATCATCGGTAACAAAAGATTGGGTAGGACTCAAAGAATTTTCCGATTGATAAGTCAATATTTTATTTGTGTTATTTTCTCTCTCAGATTTATTGTCGAAGGAACCATCTCCAAACAATAGCAAATATTTTATCCTATCAGAATCATCAGAAGAACGATCGTAAAACATTTTCACAAAATTGCGAATGGCAGCAACATCAGGAGCTCCCGAAGAAAACTCATTGAATATGACATTTTGGTCAACCACACTTACCTGTAAGTTGTCCTTGTTTCGGTGATAGTTGGCAATTTGCTTGGCATAGGATAAGAACAGGCCATTGCTAACAATTAGCATGTCGGTTTGTGGCAAGGCATGCAGGTTTTGATTCGCTACATTACCCATTGGTTCAGGCGTCGGAAAGTCTGCTTCAGGATTGAAAACCACAAATTCTTTTAGGCTGTTTGTTGATGCATTAAAGCTTCCGGTTGAACCTGAAAGACGAATCGGAATTTGCTTTATGCCATTCGGGTTTGTAACATCCCAAAGCAGGGTGGAACTCTTGCAGTTTTCAATCTGAAATCTTGAAATCCTGCCTATACCTACCGATTCGGGATCACGAAATGCCATTTGCGAGCCGGAAAATATCAACTTGCGTTTTGCATTTACCCTTATAAAGTTTAGCCATCCAAGCGAAGATGCAGAACTCTTCTGATACGCTAAACCAATTGTAAAATCATCGGAAGAAGGGGAGAAGTTGCTAAAGGTTTGTTCTTTTAAATCGGCATAAGTAGCAGTGTAAATGCCTGTTTTAACTGCTTTAAAGTTAATCTCCCCAATGTCTGATGATCCGGAACTTACATCCAATTTAGTGTTGGAAGAAGATCTGGCTGCAAAACCAATCGTTAAAATGGATTGTGAACCAGTTTGCAGATTCGGAAAATTAAAATCATAATCGAATTCTGTTGTGATATCAAATTCCTGCCCAAACCATAATCTTCCTGATTCTAAAAGATTAATTTCATCAAGGTCGATTGCCCTGTAATCAGTAAATGTGTTTACCGTAGTGGAATAAGATGTTTCCGAATTTTGTTGTAATATCCTTTCAGGACTTCCCATATCCGAACTCAGAAAATAGAAAGACTTATTGGAGTACAGATGATTTTCGTGTACAAATTCAGATTTAGATTCATTGTATTCCCAATTTCGTGGTCCTTTAGCATAGAAAAGCAGGTAATCACCGTGGTTAAAAACTCCATCGCTACCAGTATGAAAATAGACCGGTACAACAGGCAGGTCATCAATATAATTTCCTGAATTCATTTTGGGTAACATTCCGCCGTAGCCATAGATACGCACATTGGCTGGATTCGATATTCCCATATCAAGCAATTCGGAGTATGTTATTTTATGAATTGCCGAAGTATCAATTGCCACCTTTACCCATTTGCCTGTGCTTAAAACAGAACTGCTGGCATATGTCTTTATGGATTTAACCGATCGGCTCTGCCCAATCTTTTTAAAACTTAGTTTAAAAGCAATCAGTTTTTCAATGGTACCATTTGCCGGATTTCTTCGAATTGGCACAAATTGCACCTTTTGGTATGTGGTTTTCCGAATGCTTACTGGCTGAACTTTGGGAATGATTTCGGAAGGAAATGATCTGTTTCGTAAAATTTGCTGCTCGGTGGAACTTAACTGTTCGAATTGCGTATCCAATAACTCGACAGAGAATTTTTCTCCGTTCGAACCAGTTCTTTGCAGGTAATGAAAAGCGGGTAACCAGTTGTTGTTCTGTTCGAGTGATGCGCCATTAAAGCTTACAGCTTTACTATTTTCCCCATCGGGTGACGAAATAGATGTATCGTACCATTCCAATTTAAATGTATCGGAAGTTTGAGAAAAACTTAGTTTTCCGATAAATAAGATGAGAAGTAAAAGCTGATAGCGCATTTTTGTATTAGAATATAGGTTCTCAAAAACAGAATTAATGCAAAATAAACAAAAGTTTACACATTGACGATTAAACTGCTTATGATATCTGAAACCTGAAAGCTTAGGGCAGATCTGAAAAAAAATTAAAAAAAATAAATCAGGTGCTACTGAATGAGTAAAACTTTTGGCAGGCTTTAGTTTCAGAGAATCAAGCAGATGAAAAGCGCATAAGAATTACAAAGAAAAATGTTAAATCATTAAAAGAAAAACTAAAATCAGATACAATAAATTTATAGCACTTTTAGTTATATTTGTTGAGTTAAGTATTTTTGAAGATAAACTACATTCAATCTATTATGAAACTAAATTATAGCATTCTTATTGCTGTTTTTGCTGCCGGTTTACTGATCTTCCCATCCTGTTCGAAGGTTAAAAACCTGGTAGGTAAAGGGGAGAAATCAAAAACTACGGGTTGGGCATACAACGATCCTGAAAATGGAGGTTTTGAATATCATAGCGGTTATGAACAGGCTACCGGCCCGGGACTTAAATTTATACAAGGTGGTACATTTACCATGGGAAGAACCCAGGAAGATGTAATGTACGACTGGAATAACATACCCAGAAGAGTAACAGTTCCTTCATTCTATATCGACGAAACCGAAGTTCGTAATGTTGATTATCTGGAATACTTGCATTGGATTAAAAGAGTATACGTATCCTATCCCGAGGTGTACAGAAAAGCTTTACCGGATACCTTGGTTTGGCGCGACGAATTGGCATACAACGAGCCTTACGTAAATAATTACCTTCGTCATCCTGCTTATGCCGAATACCCTGTTGTTGGGGTTTCCTGGGAACAAGCCATTGATTACTGCGAATGGCGTACCGATCGTGTAAACGAAAGAATCCTTATTGAAATAGGTGTTTTAAATGATGATCCTGCACAACGCGACCAAAACAACTTTAATACCGAAGCCTACTTGGCAGGTCAATACGAAGGTTCGGTAAATCGGAATTTAACCGATTTAGATCCGGATAACGAAGAAAGATCGGTTCGTTGGACCGACGGAATCCTTCTTCCCAAATACCGTTTGCCATCAGAGGCCGAGTGGGAATATGCTGCAACTGCTCTGATTGGTAACTCGGAACAAGAAAGAATTACCGACAAAAGAATTTTCCCTTGGGATGGTCACTGGGTACGAAACGACAGCAAAAAAGTGAGAGGCATGATGATGGCTAACTTTGCTCGTGGTCGAGGTGACTACATGGGTACAGCCGGCGCTTTAAACGATGGTGGTGATGTTACCGTTCCGGTAAACTCTTTCTGGCCAAACGACTTTGGTTTGTATTGTATGGCAGGTAATGTAAGCGAATGGGTGGCTGATGTATACCGTCCGATGTCGCCCGAGGATATTGCCGAATTTAATCCATATCGTGGTAATGTTTTTAAAACCAAAGTGCGCGACGAAGAAGGAAACATTGCTGAAAAAGACAGCTTGGGACGCATTCGCTACCGATTACAAACCGATGAGGAATTGGTAGGACGTGACAATTATAAAACCGCCGATAACCGTAACTATCGCGATGGTGACGTGTCATCAAGTATTGTTTCTGATTACGAATGGAACAATCCGGAACATCAGGGAAAAGGATCCAGCCGCATGTATGTTCAAGGCAGAGGCCAGGATGGTAGCGATTTTAGTTCGATGGTAACCGATAACACAAGAGTATACAAAGGTGGATCGTGGAAAGACAGAGCTTATTGGATGGCGCCTAGTGCTCGCAGATATCTGGATCAGAAAGAAGCCAGAGACGACATTGGTTTCCGTTGTGCCATGACACGCGTGGGAAAACCAACTCAAAGATAGAAAAGTAGTTTTTCGAAATAAAACAAAACCTCATCCCGCTAGGGATGAGGTTTTTTATTAATTTCGTTTGTTGAACACTCAAGAGATAATTCGTATGCAAATTTCAGGTTTATATAGCTTATTTAAACAGTTTCCTGTTGTTGTTACAGATACAAGAAAGGCAGTTCCCAATTCCATTTTTTTTGCTTTAAAAGGAGCAAATTTTAACGGCAATCAATTTGCCAAGTCGGCGCTCGAAAAAGGATGCAAATATGCTGTGGTCGACGAGGAAGAATATGCAGCCAACGATTCCTATATTCTTGTGGATGATGTATTAAGGGCATTACAGAATCTGGCTCGTGAACATCGCAGGAGTTTGGGCATCCCGATTCTGGCAATTACCGGTACCAACGGAAAAACAACCACCAAAGAATTGGTAAATACGGTTTTAAGTAAGAAATACAAAACATTTGCTACCCAAGGCAACTTTAACAACCACATCGGAGTGCCTTTAACACTCCTGTCTATGAATGAGGAAACCCAATTTGGGGTGGTTGAGATGGGAGCAAATCACCCGGGCGAAATAAAATTATTGTGCGAGATTGCAGAACCAAATTTTGGGATCATTACCAATGTGGGCAAGGCCCATTTAGAAGGTTTTGGATCGTTCGAAGGGGTTAAAAAAACCAAGAAAGAGCTTTACGATTACTTGCAGGAAAAAGGCATAGTGTTTGTAAATGGCGAGAACGATCATTTAATGAGCATGCTAAACGATCAGGAAATATATAGCTATGGCAATGCCGATGGAGCCGACAGCAAGGCAAAATTTCTGCAAGCGGCGCCTTATCTGGTATTGGAATTAAGATCTCCGAAAATTGGGAAGCTCTACATCAAAACCAAACTGATTGGTGGCTACAATTTCGAGAATGCACTGGCGGCAGTTAGCGTGGGCAGGTATTTCGATATCCAGCAATCGGATATTAAAGTGGCTCTAGAGAACTACGAACCAAGCAATAATCGTTCGCAGCTTAAAAAAACCGAGAACAATGTTTTGTTCCTGGATGCATACAATGCAAATCCTACCAGTATGGGTGTTGCCGTAAACAATTTTGCCGATTTGCCAATGAAAAACAAGTTGGTGATTTTGGGAGACATGCTGGAACTGGGCGAAGATTCGGAAAAAGAACATCAGCAATTGATTGACTTATTGCAGCAGAAAAAGTTGGACAAGGTCTATTTGGTTGGCGATATCTTCACGAAAGTGAATACTGTGGATCGGTTTAAAACATTTGTGAAAACAGAGCAGCTAGCAGCCATTTTAGAGAAGGAAGTGCTTAGGAATCACTACATCCTGATAAAGGGATCGAGAGGCATACAGTTAGAGAAGTTGGTGGATAAATTGTAATTATGGGAATGGCTTGGATTTTTTTAATCATTGCAGGATTGTTTGAGGCCGTGTGGGCCATTGGTTTAAAATATGCACAAGGATTCACAAAGCTGTGGCCTAGCCTAATTACCATCCTTGCTATGGGCATTAGTCTGTACTTTTTGGCTTTGGCCATTAAAAATTTACCGGTAGGAACGGCCTATGCCGTATGGACCGGGATTGGTGCTTTGATTACAGCCATTCTGGGAATCATTTTGTTTGGCGAGCCGGTTCATTTCTCCCGGATATTTTTTATGCTCCTTTTGCTTATTGCCATTGTGGGTTTAAAGTTTACGGCTACGGCCTGATTTAAAGAAAGTATTTGTTCTTCGCTTTAAAAATTTCGCCTCTTAGCAATCATTCTACAAGGGGCTTTAGCCCCGATATCTTAGTAGCATTGCATTAAGCCCAATTGTAAAGGAGCGTTCGCCCTAACATCTGCAAATTTTTTGGGGAGTATTTTACGTCGAACTCACGTTATTTAAAATACGATTGGCTTGCTGATCGGATATCAGGGCTAAGACCCCTTGCTGTTTGTTCCGATTAAGCTTTCTACTAGGATTACAGAGTTAATCCCCTGGCTGATTGACAGAGGGCGTCCGACTTTTGGCAATAACGGTTTAAATATCATATTCCATTTTAAAAAGATTGCGCTTTTGTGATGATGATTCATCTTTCCGGTCCCCTCTGTTAAGCTTTCGGCAGCTTTGCTTGTATTGCTTTTTCCTCTAAAAATAACTTGCCGCTAATGTGTTGCAATATAGATTAATAGGCTTATGAATATGTGCCTAAATATTATTATGTACCCCCACCGGAAAACCATAACCTAGCGGCGGAAAAGCTTAACCGAGTGGCGAAAAATCTCAACCTGGCGGCAAAAAATTTTAACCGAGAGCCGGAAATTGATAAGCGATCAAGGAAAAATCATAAGCAATATCAGAAACATCGTAAGCCATTGGCGGAATTTCATAAGCAAGCAGCGGAAAACCATAACCGAGCAACGGAAATTTACAAGCAGTCAACAAAAAAGCATAAGCAGTCATGGGAAGTTTACAAGCAGTCAACAATAGATGGTAAAATGGCAGCGGAAGAACGTAATCACTTGGCCTGATATAAGCATCTTACAAAGGAAGATGATAAGCAGGCAGCGCAAGCAGACATATAAAGCACACAAAACCATTCTTGCGGCAGCATAGGCCTCGAATACAGGGCGTGTAAGCCCAAGCTGCTGCTACTTAAAAACTTTAAGTGCGGCGGGGTGATCTTCTCAATTCTTCGAAGCTTCCCCTTCTTTCTAAAAGTTTTTTGCGTATCAGCAGCTTGTCCTTCCAATGCCCAAGGAGACGGGTGCGATAGGTGCTAAAAAAAAAATCAGAAATAAAATACTTGCTGGTACAGCCTTTTGAATATGGTTTTAAAAAACAATTGCAAGCCTTCGTTTGCCGGATTGCCTAAAAAATCAACAAACAAAAAAAAAGCCCGGACATTCTTAGGCTTTAAGCTGATCTTCAATCTGGGAATATTTCCTTTTCCTCCTTAAAAAGTAATCGAAAATAATGCTATTGCGGTAAATTTCGTTGTGATGATTTTTTGTAACAAGTGGCAGCAAGACTTTTCTTTTTTTACGGAACTTTGCAAGCATCGAATAAAACGACATGTGGGCTTTAAACACCACGGTAAAATTGGCAAACTCGCCGGTAAGTAAAAATTTAAAAGCTGCCACTCCATCTAAAATCATTCTGTAAAAAAAGATGAACAAGAGTCTGTTGGAAGGCAAATTCTTATACAACATGAACAGGTTGTTGCGAAAATTTAGGAATAATTTTCGTGTACTGTGGTGGGGAAGGGTTGCCCCGCCAACATGATAAACCGTTGAGTTGGGATCACAAATAATTCTGTGCCCCTGGTTTTTAATACGCCAGCAAAGATCAATTTCTTCCATGTGCGCAAAAAAATCTCCATCTAAACCACCAGTTTTTTTATAGATATCGGCCCTGATGAACAAGGCAGCCCCACTGGCCCAAAATACATCAATCGTTTTATCGTACTGCCCCTTGTCTTTTTCAATCACATCAAGAATTCTACCCCTGCAAAAAGGATAAGCAAGATAATCGATAAAACCTCCGGCAGCACCGGCATACTCAAAATCTGATTTGCGATAGTAATCCTTAATTTTGGGTTGAGCAGCGGCAATATCGGCATTGTTTTCGAATTGATGGTAAATGGGATCTAACCAGTTCTGGCTTACTTTAACATCCGAGTTTAGCAAAACAAAGTATTCATGATTGAGCTGAGAAAGTGCCCGGTTGTATCCTTCGGCAAAACCGTAATTTTTATCTAGCTTAATGGTTCTGATATCAGGATATTTTTGTTCAAGAAAAGCTATGGAATCGTCATCCGAGGCATTATCAGCAACAATAATTTCGGCCCATTCTCTTTTCGAATGGCTAATAACCGAGGGAAGAAATTTTTCTAACAAATCTTTCCCATTCCAGTTTAGTATTACAATTCCAATTCTATTCATCTGTTCTTATAAAATATCTGCAAATCAGTAAGTTTTACTGTAATTATTCCCCAACAAGCCATAACTGGCAACCCTTTACTCTTTTTTGTGTTTCCAGCGTTTGTGCGACCACAACCAATAGGCAGGCTGCTTGCGAATGATCTCCTCTAAGCTGCGGGTATGTTTCTCGGTAATCTCGTAATCTTCTGTTTCTTTCGGATGATCGAACAAAGGAATAAACTCTACCTCGTAATAGCCACGTTTTACCTTTTGCATATTGATAAAAATTACAGCCTGATCTAATTTTTTAGCAATACGCTCGGTTCCCTGCAAAATAGGAGTATCCTGATTTAAAAAACGGGTCCAGTAATGAATACTTTGTTTGTTGGGTGTCTGATCGCCAAGAAAAACCGTTATCGTAAATTCTTTTCTGTTCCGATAGCCCAACATGGTGCGTAAAGTATCGTCTTTCGGAAGGGTTTTGGCACCAAATCGTTCTCTTAATTCGATGTACAATTTATCGAAAACCTTGTTGTGTAAAGGTTTGTAAATGGGCAACAAATTTACATCTTTCCACAACGGAAAAGAAGACATCCATTCCCAATTGCCATAGTGTCCAAGAATGGCGATAACGCTTTTTCCTGATTCTTTGTACCGATCGAAAAACTCAGGTTCCAGGAACTTACATCTTTTTTTGATTTCTTTCTCGCTTATGGTCCACAGCTTAATGGTTTCGACAAAGCTATCGCAGAAATGCGAGAAAAATTCTTTTCCTGTTTTTCGGATTTCCTTATCGGATTTATCGGGAAAAGCATTCTTTAAATTGGTGTGCACAACCTGTTTGCGATAAGCCACAAGATGGTACACAATAAAGAAAATGATATCAGAAAAAATATAAAGAACTCGCAAAGGCAAATAACTAATCAGTTTTAAAAAAGCGTATGCGATATAGGAAATGAGTTTGGTCATCTTAATCAAATCAATAAAAAACAGTTTTATTTAAGCATGTGTTTTTGCACCACCTTTTTAAATTCTTCCTGCACCAATCCGTTTGATGCAATGATTTCTTTTCCAAAGATATAATCATCGCCACCTTTAAAGTCGCAAACCGCACCGCCAGCCTGTTTTACAAGGAACGAACCTGCTGCCACATCCCAGGCCTGCAAACTATATTCGTAAAATGCTTCGAACCTACCGCAAGCCACATAGGCCAAATCGGTGGCAGCAGAACCAGGACGACGAATGCCATGAGAGTTAATAATGAAATACTCAAGTGTTGCCATAAAGTTCTTAAGCAAATCGTAATCGTAGTAAGGAAAACCGGTTGCAATTAGCGAAGCATCAACTGTTTTTGCCTTCGATACTTGAATGGTATTGCCATTTAGGAAAGCTCCCCGGGCACCTTTCCAGGAATAAAAGCATTCGTTTAAACTGATTTCGTAAACTACGCCCAAAACAATTTCATTGTTTTCCTGCAAAGCAATGCTTACCGCAAAAGGAGAGAAACCATGAATGTAATTGGTTGTTCCGTCAAGCGGATCGATGATCCAATTGTAACGCTCGGCACGATAGTTTTCGGTTCCTTCTTCGGCAATAAAACCAGCTTCGGGAAGAATCACTTTTAGTTCGCTAACAATTAATTCTTCGGCAGTTTTATCCACATAGGTAACAAAATCATGCATGCCTTTGGTTTCAACAACATCGGCTTTAATCTTACTTTGTTGCTCTTTAATAAAAGCACCGGCTTTTATAGCAATTTCCTTGGTTTCTAAACACAATTCTTCCAATTCTTTCATAACAAGTTTGCTTGGTAGTGATTTAAAATTGATAATTAACTACTATAATTTCTTTTAATTCTTTTAATAATTTGCTCAGCAAGCATTTTACAAAGCACCGATAACACAAATTAAATAGGATTATTGATCGGCAATCAGTTCGAATCTCGAAGTAATTCAAAATTTGTGATAATCTGAATATTTTGTGTTTAAAATCAATGCATTATTTTATTAATGATCTGCATGTCATCCATCATTTAACTACGAATGGGCCTAAAACTAAATTCGGCTTTGTTAAGCAAATCGGCAGCAACATGTCCTTTTTCGTTGATGCTTAACAGCCTAACCTTTGCCAAGCAATTGCTTAGGTTTTGATTGTAAGGAATCTCTACCTTAATGTAATTTTCGGTAAAGCCATACATGGCACCATGATCGTTATAGCCTTCAAACAAAACTTCCATTTCCTGGTTCAAGTGTTCCTGATAAAATGCGCGTAGTTTTTTCTCTGATAAGACCTGTAGCATTTTCGCCCTACGTTTTCGCTCTTCAATCTTAACCGATTCCTTTATTTCCAAAGCCTTTGTGCCTTGTCTTTCCGAGTAAGGAAACACATGAAGCTGGCTAATGGGCAAGTCGTTTATAAATTGGTAAGCATCTTTAAAATCATCTTCGCTTTCTCCGCGGCTACCGGCAATCACATCAACACCTATAAAAGCATCCGGAAGCAATGATTTGATTTTCTCGATTCTTTGCGCAAACAATTCGCAGTCATATCTTCTCTTCATCAAGTTCAGCACCTTGTCCGATCCGGCTTGCAAGGGAATATGAAAATGATTGACAAACTTTTTTGAGCCGGCAACAAAATCGATAATCTCATTGCTTAACAAATTGGGCTCTATGGATGAAATTCTGAAACGCTCAATGCCTTTCACCTTTTCCAGTTCCTTAATCAGCTCCAAGAAAGTTTCGTTCGTACTTTTCCCAAAATCACCAATGTTTACGCCTGTAAGGATAATTTCTTTGGCACCTTCGGCAGCAACCTTTTCGGCTTGTTTTACCGTTTCGGCAATGCTATTGTTACGGCTTCGTCCCCTGGCATAAGGAATGGTGCAGTAGGTACAAAAGTAGTTGCAGCCATCTTGTATTTTAAGAAAGCATCTGGTTCTGTCGCCCATCGAATACGAGGAGTGAAAATCTTTCAACGATTCCACCTCGCAAGCTTGCAATTCCCCGATTCCTTTTTTCTCAAGGTGATCGATGTATTTATGGATATTGAATTTTTCCTTAGCTCCTAAAACCAAATCAACACCGGGAATCTGCAATATTTCCTGTGGTTTTAATTGAGCGTAACAACCAATCACAGCCACAAAAGCATTCGGATTGGTTTTAATTACTTTTTTTATGGCTTGTCGGCACTTTTTGTCGGCCTGATCGGTAACCGAACAAGTATTGATTACATAAATATCAGCTTTTTCGGTCATCTTTACCGATTCGAAACCCATTTCCTTAAATGATCTTCCAATGCTTGAAGTCTCCGAAAAATTCAACTTGCATCCTAATGTGTAAAATGCAACTGTTCTGGCGTGTAACATGTTCTTTCCCTCTGCTGATTTATACTGGTATTCATACGAAATCAGTTTTCTGATTTTGTCCTTTCAAGTTTATTCACCCTTAAAAAGCAGGGTAGTAGGCGTGGCTATTCCTCTATCTTTGTGTCTTTACCCAACTCAAAATGCTCAAAACAATCGAAAACCCATTTCACAATAAAAGCATCATTACTTCAAATAAGAAGCCATGCGAATCAAAATAACAGATAAAAAAAGAACTGAATCAATTACAATTGAATCAGTTCTAATTTATACAAATTAATTAGTTCGCAAATTTACAAAAAGAATTAAGTTTTCAGGCCATTCCTAAGTAATTAGAAGCCTGTTCGAGGCATATTCCTTGTATAGTTGATGAACAATACCATCCGAAACACCAATTTTAGGAACATGAATGCGTTCGGCTTTTGCCCATTCCATAATGCTAAGGAATATTGTGGCAGCAGGAATAATTACATCGGCTCTGTCGGGATTCATATTGTAATTAATCATTAACTCTTCCTGCGTATACTGCTTTAAATCGTAATAGATATCCTTTAGCTCCATATAGCTCAGGTATTTCTCTTTTCTTGGAGTAGCAAGCTTTACCAATCTGTTAATATTACCTCCCGATCCAATAATCTCGATATTTTCGCAATTGGGGCAGATGTCCAATAAGCATTCCTTAATCCGAATAAACTCGCCTTTCGGAACACAATCTTTAAGGATCTTAATGGTTCCAACATTAAAGGAAGCAGAGAATGAGCAAACACCTTTCGAAAACAAGGTAACTTCGGTGCTGCCACCACCCACATCAACATAAAGGTAATCCTTATTTGGCTCAAGGGTGTCGGCAATTTTATTGTCAAAAATAATACTTGCTTCTTCCTTACCATCAATGATATCAATTTTAATATTCGATTCTTCTTCAATTCTTTTAATGATTTCATCTCCGTTAGCGGCCTCGCGCATAGCCGAAGTGGCACAAGCCCTATAGTTAACGATATCGTGAACCTCCATTAAGTTTCGAAAAGCAATCATCGATTTGATTAGTTTTTCGCCTTTTTCATGAGAAATAAACTTATCAATAAATGTATCGGTTCCCAATCGAATGGGAACTCGAATTAAAGATGACTTTTTAAAATGCGTATTTCCGCCTTCTTCAAATACGTTCATAAATAATAATCGGATAGCATTCGATCCAATATCTATGGCGGCAAATTTCATGATTTTCATGACCTGTGGATTAGATTTAATAAATGGTTGATTGCATTACTCCTTTAATAGATTATCAGAATCAAATTAAAGGAAATTTATGAGTAATGCAAAATCACAAATTACAGAAGATTACTTGCTAATTCGGCAAGGTGACTTCTTTCTCCTTTTAACAGATTAACGTGAGCAAACACATCCTGGCCTTTCATTCTGTCCGAAAGATATGCCAATCCGTTTGACTTTTTATCCAGGTATGGAGAATCGATTTGCTCAATGTCGCCGGTGAAAATCATTTTGGTTCCTTCTCCTGCTCTTGTGATAATGGTTTTTACTTCATGCGGAGTAAGGTTTTGGGCTTCGTCAACAATAAAATAAGTGTTCGATAAACTTCTTCCTCGTATGTACGCTAATGGCGTAATCTGTAACTTATCTTCTTTCAGTAGTTCGTCAATTTTAAGGTATTCCTTACTGTGAATATTAAACTTGTGTTTAATTACACTTAAGTTGTCGAACAAGGGTTGCATGTAGGGGCCAATTTTTTCCTTGGCATCGCCGGGAAGATATCCCAGGTCTTTGTTTGCCAGTGCAACAATTGGCCTTGCCAAAAAGATCTGATCGTACATATCGTTTTGAGCAAGTGCCGAAGCCAAAGCCAAAAGAGTTTTTCCGGTTCCGGCTTTTCCTGTTAAAGCAACCAAACTTATTTTAGGATCTAAAAGAGCATTCATCGAGAAAGTTTGCTCTGCGTTTCTTGGGTAAATACCATAGGCATTTGGCTTTTCAACTCTTGTAATTAATCGCTCTACAGGATCGAAATGTGCCAGAGCACTAGAGCTGCTCCCTTTCAAAATAAAATACTCGTGTCCTGATTTTAACAGGTCAACTCCAAATTCTTTTTCAGGAATACCATCATGCGTTTTGTATAAGGATGAGATTTTGACATCATCGAAATTTTCCAAAGTGGTTATGCCAAGGCTCATTACATCATCCAAATCCTGAACCTGATCATTTTTGTAATCTTCAGACAAAATCCCCAAGGATTTAGCCTTCATTCTAAGGTTAATATCCTTGGTTACAAGAATTACCTTTTTGCGTTTGTATTGCTTGAAAATATGTTCGGTAATTGCAAGAATTCTGTGATCAGGAATGTTTTCGTGGAATGAAGCTTTCATTGTAGGAGAAAACTCTTTTCCTGTTTCAATAAAAAGAGTACCTAATCCTTTACCAAGATTTGCACCATCTTTAAATAGGTTATCTCCAGAAATTCGATCAAGCTCGCGGGTAAATTCTCTTGCATGATAATTGATTTGATCATTTCCTTTCTTGAATTTGTCTAATTCTTCAAGTACTGTAATAGGAATAACAACATCGTTTTCTTCAAAATTATAAATCGAGTTAAAATCATGTAGGATAACGTTCGTATCTAATACGAAAATCTTTCTGAGTTTTGCCATATTGGAAAATTATAAGAGGTTTATTTCGACCTTTCGTTTGTCGAATTTATTTTGCTTACCAAAAACTATTTCAATCGAAATTGGTTTGACTTCTTCTTTCTGTTTAATAATCAATATTTAAGGTTTTTTTTCTTTTAAAGCATTCAAATTTGATAGCTTTTGATCCATTTAAATTAGCAAAAAATATAGGAAAACTAGCTTGTGAAATATTTTTTTAAGATTTTTTATACTTCTTTGCATTGGATTTAAAATCAGTAAAGATTTTTAGTATGACTTATCAGGAAACACTGGAATATATGTTTACTCAGCTTCCCATGTATCAACGCACAGGGAAAGCTGCTTATAAAGCCAATTTAGACAATACCTTAGCCTTAGATGCTCACTTTAATCAACCTCACAAAAAGTTTAAAACCGTTCACATTGCAGGAACAAACGGGAAAGGATCTGTATCTCATTCTATAGCATCGGTATTGCAAAAATCAGGATTAAAAGTTGGCTTATATACATCTCCACACCTGCGTGATTTTAGAGAAAGAGTAAAGATTAATGGAAAAATGATTAACGAGTCGGCTGTTGTTGATTTTGTTAAAAACAACAGGGGAAAGTTTGAAGAAATTAAGCCTTCGTTTTTTGAAATGACCGTAGCATTGGCTTTTGATTATTTTGCGCAAGAACAGGTTGATATTGCAGTAATTGAAGTAGGATTGGGGGGAAGATTAGATTCGACCAATATTATTACACCTCTGCTCTCGGTGATTACAAATATTAGTAAAGACCATACTAAGCTCTTGGGGAATGATATTGCTGTGATTGCAAAGGAAAAAGCAGGTATCATTAAGCCAGATATTCCTGTTGTTATAGGAGAAAAACAAGATTGTATATCACAGGTTTTTGAGCAAATTGCTGAGGAAAGGAACGCAAAATTACAATTTGCGGATGATATGTTTCAAATAAAGTGTTCTGAAACAATTCAGAGAAGACAAGTGATTAGGATTGAGAATAAAATGCTTGCAAAAGAATTTCTTGTTGAATGTGATTTGCTTGGAAAGTATCAACAAAAAAACATTAGAACAGCAATTTGTGCATTATATCAACTTAAAGCAAAAGGCATTAACATTACAGATGAGAATATATATAACGGACTTGCTGAAATTGTAAAAGAAACAGGACTTTTAGGGCGCTGGCAAGTTTTACAAGAAAAACCGGTGATAATTTGTGATACAGGACATAATGAGGCTGGAATTAGAGAAATAATAGAGCAAATAAGGATAACGGATTACAGAAAATTACATATTGTTTTTGGTTTGGTTGATGATAAAAATACCGATGAGGTTTTGAGTTTAATGCCTAAAGAAGCGAATTACTTTTTTACACGCGCCAGTATTCCACGAGCACTAAACGAAAATGAACTTCGGAAGCTGGCCAAAGACTATGGGTTAATGGGAAAAGCATACAGATCTGTTGAAGAAGCATTAAATGCTGCTAAAAAAGAGTCGGAAAAAAATGATTTAATTTTTGTTGGAGGTAGTACCTTCGTGGTGGCAGAAGTGGTGTAAACAAAAGCAGAAAAAATATTGCGTGGTAAATTTTTCTGTTTATATTTGCATTCTCATTAGGGGCGATTAGCTCAGTTGGTTCAGAGCACTTGGTTTACACCCAAGGGGTCATAAGTTCGAATCTTATATCGCCCACTCCTACAGTTTTTTAGATTTTTTAAAAAACTATTTTTTTTCCGAATACCCAAAATCAAATTTTATATGTAGTCAAAAAATCATTAAAGAAATTTTTCTTCAATAAAAACTTCTTTATTTTTGTCTTGATTTTGGTTTAAGAAATTTACTATGGTTCAAAATTCTAAAAAAAATCAGGCGGTTCCAGAGCCAACGATTAGACGCATGCCTTCCTATTTGGCTTACGCCGAAGGTCTACTGCGTAAGGGTCAGCAATTTGTATCATCAACCCAAATTGCAAATTATATGAATATAGATCCAACGCAGGTAACAAAAGATTTATCATACACCACTATAGTAGGAAAAACCAGGGTTGGATATGAGGTTAAAGCAATTGTTGATGTTTTATCCGATTTTCTTGGCTTTTCCGTAATGGATAATGCTTTTCTTGTTGGAGCAGGATCATTGGGATCTGCTCTGCTGCATGATAGTGGATTAAATCATTTTGGATTAAACATTGAAGCAGCTTTTGATGTAAATCCGTCAACAATTGGAAGGAAGATTAATGATGTGGAAGTTTTTCACATAGACCAGTTTAGAGATCTGGCTCAGGAATTGAATGTCGTTATGGGGATAATTACGGTTCCTGCCGAAAATGCACAAACTGTAGCTGATTTAATGGTGGCATGGGGAATTAAGGCCATTTGGAATTTTACTCCCGCAAGAATTAAAGTACCGGATGATATTATTGTTCAGAATACAACATTGTATTCTAATCTTGCAATTATCTTTAATAAGCTACATTACGAAAGAAGAGAAGAATAATTATTCGAGAGATAAAATAAAAAAAGGGGTTTTGAAATTTTTCAAAACCCCCTTTTTATTTATCTGATGTAAAAACTTTTCTTAGGCATTCTCCAAGATACGGAAAGCGTGATCTAAAATTGTAGTATCATCAAGTTCAACAATTCCTCCATTTGGGCCTTGCTCAACATGGATTCCTGTACTTTTACCTTCATCAAAATTTGTTCCACCAAAATAATTTCTAACAGTTTCAACGTTTAATTGTAAGTCTTCTGCAATCCTTTGCATGCTGCCGTCTGGCAAACGATCCTTAATTTGTCTTAGCTCATTAAATGTGATTGTCTTAGTCATATGCTGTTTATTTTATTAAGGGTTAGAAATATATTTGCCCTTTAAATTTAATGAAAGAATTTCTTAAATTAAAATTATTAGAACGTTAATTCTACCATTAACAATTAAAAGGTAAGTGTGAAACTAGTTCGCTCGTCAGGCACAGAATAAGCTGTAATTGTTCCACCATGCAGTCGAAGGATTTGCTTCGACAGACTTAAGCCAATGCCGGATCCTTTGGGTTTTGTGGTAAAAAATGGGATAAAAACTTTATCTAATACTTCTTTAATAATGCCTTGGCCGTTATCACTTACTTGAATAGAAATCCGGCCTCTTGAATTCATAAAAGCTTTTAGTTCAATTTTAGGATTTTCGGTATGTTCCAAAGCATGTATTGAGTTCTTAATTAAATTTATTAACACCTGCTCAATCAGCTGCTCATCTGCCGAAAGTTCAATGGATTGAGGATTGATGCTGATATCGCATTCAATTCCATTTCTTTTGATTTCCTCTTCCATTAATCTGTAAATATTATCAAATAGTTTTTGAACCTGAAAGATGCTGAAGTTCGGCTTTGGAATTTTTGTAAGATTACGATATGTGTCAACAAAATGGAGCAGACCGGAGCTTCTTTTGTGAATTGTCTCCAATGCCATCTTAACTTCATTTAGAGTTTCGAGGTCTTGCTCATCAAAACGATTGGTATTGTTTTCACCAAAATCATCAAGAATGGTAGTAAGTGTAGTCGATAGTGAAGAGATTGGTGTAATTGAATTCATTATTTCATGTGTTAACACACGGATCAGTTTCTGCCATGATTCAATCTCTTGTTCTTCCAATTCATATTGGATATTCTTTATTGATACCAATATAACTTGACGATTGTTTATTTTAAATTCGGTTGCATACACAGCCAACTGTAGAATGTCGTCATTGTCATTTACCTTTATCAGCGTATTTTCGCCATGCTTCAGGTTCAATAAAGAATCCACCAAATCAGGGCTAAATGATTTTAAATCCTGAATCATTTTAAGATTGCTGATTTGGAAAAGTTTCTTGGAAGCATTGTTAATCATTTCTACTTTGCCATCACGATGAAATGCGATTAAACTAATCCCAATATGTTGAATAACGGTTTGCAGATAAAAGTAATGTTCTTCTTTTTCTGCACGGATTTTTTGGAAATCCGTGATTACAGCATTGAAAGATTCTTGTAGTTTATCAAAAGAACTGCCTAAGCCTTGAACCTGAAAGTTTCTAGTAAAATCGGAATAACGTATCGATTCCAGAAAGTTTTTAAGCAAACGGTTGGTTTTTTCCACATACCTTATGATCTCATATATCTGGTAAATAATGGCAATAAAAGTCAGACTTGCAGTAAAGTATAAACTTCTTTTAGCAAGCAAGTAGAATAAAAGAAAAATCGTGGCTGATAGCACGATAATCCTGATAATAAAGTTAATTCGGAAACTCTTATAAACCATATTTTTCAAGTCTTCTGTATAGCGAGGTTCTTGTAAGTCCAAGTTCGCCTGCGGCTTTGGATATGTTACCTTTATTTGTTTTTAATACCTTTTGGATGATATTTTTTTCTACCTCTTCAAGATTGTATGAATCGAACTCAACATCGTCTTGATGACTTCTTTCCATGCTAATTTGGAAATCTCCAGGTTCAAGACTTTTATCATCAGCCATAATTACTGCGCGTTCCATTTGATGTTGAAGTTCGCGAACATTCCCCGGCCAACCGTAATCGTAAAGTTTGTTAATGCAAGCTTTCGATAATGGATTAATTCTTTTCTTGTACTTTTTAGAATAAATTTTTAGAAAATGATCAGCTAACAAAGGTATGTCTTCATATCTATCACGCAGCGGAGGAAGGTCAATTTCTACAGTATTAATACGGTATAATAAATCTTGACGGTATTTTTCTTCTGATGCCATTTGTTTTAGAGGCATGTTTGTTGCACAAATCAAACGTATATCGATTGGAATCGGTTTGTTTGATCCAACTCTAATCACTTCTCTTCTTTCAAGAACGGTTAAAAGTTTGGCTTGCATAGGTAAACTTAAGTTACCAATTTCATCGAGGAATAATGTACCACCAGATGCTATCTCAAATCTTCCTGGCCGATCTGTTCTTGCATCAGTAAAGGCTCCTTTCACATGACCAAACAATTCACTTTCGAACAAGTTTTCGTTTATGGAACCAAGGTCAACACTAACAAAAACTTCATCTTTTCTGCTGGAATTACGGTGTAATGCTCTTGCAACTAATTCTTTCCCTGTTCCGTTTTCTCCTAAAATCAATACATTAGCATCTGTTTTTGAAACTTTTGAAATGGTTTGAAATACTTGTTGCATTTCTGGAGAAGTACCAATAAAATCATTAAAAGGTTGATCCAGAACAGCGTTTAGTTCTTTTTGCTTGGTTTTGAGTTCGCTAACTTCTTCTTTTGATTTGCGAAGTGTAATGGCAGATGAGATAGTGGCTAAAAGTTTCTCGTTTTGCCAAGGTTTTAATATAAAATCAGTAGCCCCAGCTTTTATCGCTTTTACCGATTTTTCAATATCGCCATAAGCCGTAATAAACAAAACTACAGCTCTTGCATCTATTTCAAGAATTTTATTTAACCAATGATAACCTTCTTGACCACTTATGGCATCCTTGGTAAAGTTCATATCCAACAGAATTACATCATATTCTTCCTGTTTCATTAATTTAGGGATCATTTCAGGATCTGATTCTGTATGAATTAGTTCTACATGTTGTTTTAAAAGTAGTTTCAGGGAAAACAATATGTCTTCATTATCATCAATGGCAAGTATTTTACCACTCTTCTGTATTGTCATAATATCTGAATAATTGTAGGTTTGGTTTGTTTTTTAAATCTGGACTCAAGTTATTATTAATATTTCAGAAATAAAAAAAGGATGTACGTAAACGTACACTCTATGTCTTAAATCCGTTCAAACTTTGTAGGTGAACTTGATGTTTGTATTGATTAAGTGGTTGTTATTCAGGTTTAAATTGTGTTTGGCATAAAAGTGGATAATGCTTTAAGGTGTTTGAAAAAAAGGTATATAAAAAGTCAAAAAAAATATGGATAGAATTATTGAGAAGAGGCCTTGGTATCTTCAGAAGAAAAATTGGTACCTAGCTGTTGGTGTAATGGCCATACTTATTCTCTACACAGCATTTCTAGGAACTTCGGGATTAAGCTTTCGGGTAAATGAAGAAACACTATCAATTTCCGATGTAAAAAAAGATTATTTTCAAGAATACATTGCTCGAACCGGTACTGTTAACCCTATTACGACTGTATATTTGGATGCAATTGAAGGGGGTAGGGTAGAAGAGATTTTACTGGAAGAAGGTAGTATGGTTCAAAAAGGTAATATTATCTTGCGTTTAAGTAATTCCGAGTTGAATCTGCAGATATTGAACTCTGAAGCAGCTTTTACAGAACAAGTAAATCGGCTAAGAGATACACGTTTGAGCATGGAGCAAGATCGTTTGAATATCAAACGCAATTTGCTGGATATCGATTTGAATTTGGCAAAAAGCAAAAGGCAATACTTTCGAAATAAAACTTTCTACAAAAAGGATTTAATAGCCAAAGAGGAATTTGAAGCTTCACGCGATGATTATTTTTATCACAAAAAGGTAAGGGATTTATTGTTAGAGCGTCAAAAAACTGATTCCTTATCGAGGACAATTCAGATAGAAAGATTAGAAGCGAATTTGAGTAAAATGGAAGACAATTTAGATTTGGTTCGTGAGAAACTTCAAAATCTAAATGTGAAAGCTCCTGTTAGCGGTCAGCTTGGATCATTAAATGCCGAATTGGGAGAATCTATATCAAAAGGACAAAGACTTGGTCAGGTTAATATTTTGGATAATTATAAAATTAATGCAATGGTTGACGAGCTTTACATTGCTAGATTAAATAAAGGTTTAAATGCAAATTTTAAATTTAATGGAAAGGAATATCTATTAATAGTATCTAAAGTATATCCTGAGGTGCGTAATGGACAATTCGAAATAGATTTAAAATTTGTAAGTGAGTTGCCGAAAGGTATCAGAACCGGACAAACATTCCGAACCAAAATTGAATTGGGTGAACCTAGAGAAGCTTTATTGGTTCCAAGGGGTGGTTTTTTTCAAAGTACTGGTGGTCAGTGGATTTTCGTAGTGGATGCATCTGGAGAATTTGCAGTGAGAAGACAGATTAAGCTTGGAAATCAGAATCCAAAATATTACGAAGTGCTGGAAGGCTTACAAACAGGCGAAAAGGTGATTACAAACAGTTATGAACTCTATGGAGATGCAGAAAAATTGCTATTAAAATAAGTGGATGATTAAAATTATACTCAATACAGTAATTAGAAATTTGTACAAGCAAAAAGCTTATTCGTTAATAAATATTTTCGGATTGGCTACAGGTGTAACGTGTACACTTTTAATATTGATTTGGGTTAATTATGAACTTAGTTTTGATACCTACCACAAGGATGTAAACAGAATTTATGCCGTTTATGAAAATCAACGATATGCTGATGGAGATGTTTTCTCTGTTTATTCCACACCAAGCCCACTGGCAGAATCCTTAAAGAAAGAATATGCCGAAGTGGAATATTCATCGAGAATGGTGAGTACATGGGGACAATTGATTTTATCAGCCAATGGAAAAACGATTGTAGTAAATGGGGGTAAGGTTGTAGACCCTGATTTCTTTAAGATATTTTCGATTCCGGTTGTTCATGGAAACTTTAGTAATCCATTGACAAATGACAATACCATTGTGTTAAGTCAAAGGATGTCTGATAAACTATTTGGAGATATCAATCCTGTTGGAATGAATGTAGAAATTAACTCAAGCTATCAGTTTATTGTGGGTGCGGTGGTAGAGAATGCTCCTGAAAATTCTTCAATACATTTTGACTTTTTTCTGCCAATTAAATTTTTTCAGGATTATTGGCAATATGATTTAACCGATTGGGAAGCAAATTCATTCTATACTTTTTTAAAACTGAAAGAAGGTGCCAATAGTAAATATTTGGCAGAAAATATAAAGCATAATTTACGACAGCGAACTTCATATTCAAACATAGAGTTAGATATACAGGAGTTTGATAAGTATCATTTGTATTCAATCAATAAAAATAAGGTAGGGTCGATTTGGTATGTAAGGCTTTTTCTATTGGTTGCGGTGCTTATTCTATTAATAGCGTGTTTTAATTATATGAATTTGGCAACAGCCAGATCAGAGAGGCGAGCAAGGGAAGTAGCAATTCGAAAAGTTGTTGGAGCACAAAGAAGCGGATTGGTGGGATTATTCCTAACCGAGTCAATCATTTTTACAGGCATCGCTCTAGGATTAGCCGTTGTGTTTGTAGAATTACTATTGCCGGTGTTTGGTGATCTTACTAACCGAACACTCTCCTTAATGCCAGGCAACTTTAAATTTTTACTTGCAGTTGTCTTTATTGTTCTAATCACCGGCATTTTATCAGGAAGTTATCCTGCTTTATTCCTTTCTTCTTTTCTGCCTATAGAGGTAATCAGAGGAGTGTTCAGACAAGATTCAGCAATGCTGCGAAAAGTTTTGGTGGTGATTCAGTTTACCATGTCAATCGCACTTTTTATTTGCACTTGTGTGATATATAAACAACTGAATTTTTTACAGGAATCCGATATCGGCTATAATAAAGACAATATTGTTTACGTAGAAATGCTTGATGATTTTTATCAGGAGTACCCTGAGCTAAAAGAGGAATTGCTTAAAGTTGCCGGAGTTCATTGGATAACAGCGGCAAATCAAATGCCGGTTAATTTCTCAAACTCAACATGGGATGTGTCGTGGCCCGATAAAACAGAAGGTGCTGACCAAGTATTATTTCAATTATCATTTGTGGATTTCGATTTTATTGAAACCTTCGAAATGGATGTTATTCAAGGCCGGGGATTTTCTAAAAAGCATGGCGAGGATACCCTAAAATTTATTATTAACGAATCGGCAGCAGAAAAGATGGGAATGGTGCATACCATTGGTGAGAAAATCACTCTTTGGAACTATACTGGTGAGGTGATAGGTATTGTGAAAGATTTTAATTTTAACAGTTTACAGGTTGGAGTCAATCCATTAATTATGATGCGTAACCCAAGATCTTTTAAATACATAGGAATTCGTATTGGAGCAGATAAGGATCCGATAATAAATCGTATTCGAAAGGTTTGGACACAAAAATTTGCTCATATGCCTTTTAACTACAGGTTGCTTGAGGAAGATTTCGATTATTTTTATCAGGCAGAATCGAGAATGGGAAAGCTGTTTGCTTCATTCACGGTCATAGCATTTATCATTTCCTGTCTTGGTTTGTTTGGATTGGTATCCTTTATAACAGAGAGTAAAGCCAAAGAAGTAGCATTGCGAAAAGTGTTTGGTGCCAATGTCGATCATGTGCTACAGCTATTGATTAAAGACATTTTTAAATGGATTATGCTATCAGTTGCAATCGCTTGGGTGCTTTCGTTTTTTGCAATGGAATGGTGGTTGCATGGATTTGCCTACCGAATCGAGATCGGAATTGGCATATTTATTTTAGCTGCTATTTTATCCATTTTAATAGCATTTTTAACTTCGTACAAACAAATTGCAAGAATGGTTTACAGTGCACCTGCTCAAATATTAAAATATCAATAAATTATAAATGTTAAGGGTATGATTAAAACGAAAAACTTAATTAAGATCTTCCGAACAGATGAGGTTGAAACAACTGCTCTAAATAATGTGAACCTTGAAATAAAAGAAGGTGAATTTGTGGCCATAATGGGACCATCGGGTTGTGGCAAATCAACTTTATTAAATATTATTGGCTTATTGGATAATCCTAGCGAAGGTGAATTACACTTTACTGGATACCAAGTGGAAAAATATTCTGAGCGCCAAAGAACAAATTTAAGAAAAGAGAATATCGGTTTTGTTTTTCAGAGTTTTAATCTGATTGATGAACTGACAGTTTTTGAGAATGTTGAGTTGCCACTTCTGTACATGAAGGTTTCGGGATCGGAACGCAAAAGAAGAGTAAATGAAGCACTGGAAAGAATGAATATTGCACATAGGGCAAAGCATTTTCCGCAGCAACTTTCAGGAGGACAGCAGCAGCGTGTAGCTATTGCTCGCGCGGTGATCTCTAATCCGAAATTAATACTTGCCGATGAGCCAACAGGGAACTTGGATTCTGCAAATGGTGAAGAAGTTATGAACCTTTTAACGCAATTAAATGAAGAAGGAACAACCATTGTGATGGTAACTCACTCCCCATCCGATGCCGATAGAAGCCATAGAATTATTCAGCTATTCGATGGCCATATTGTTACCGAAAATATGAGACAAAAACTATAGTGCTACATCCCACACCTAAAGGTTTCATTAATAGAATCGCAATGTTAAAGAATTTCTTGATTACCATTATTCGAAATTTTAACCGAAATAAGTTTTATACCGTTCTTAATGTAACTGGTTTGTCGGTGGGATTGACATGCGCAATTTTAATTGTGCTTTTTATTCAGGAAGAGTTATCCTACGATAAGTACAATGTAAATCACAAAAGAATTGTGCGTTTGGCATCCGATTTTAAATTAAATGGGAAACGCGATCGGGTTGCAACAACGCCTATTCCATTTGGACCAACTTTTAAACAGGAATTTCCGGAAGTTGAGCAATTTGTTCGAGTTCGGGGTTCAGGGGGGCAGCAATTCAGATATCAGGATAAGGAGTTTTACGAGGAACGAATTCCTTATATCGATTCAAGTGTGTTTAAGGTGTTTAGCTATAAGCTCTTACAAGGTGATCCTGATAAAGCTTTAAGCGAACCTTACTCAATTGTTTTGAATCAAAGCTTAGCCAAAAAATATTTTGGGGATGAAGATCCTATAGGTAAAGTGCTAATTGTTGGAGAAAAAAGATCTTTCACGGTAACAGGAGTAATGGAGGATATTCCTGGAAATAGTCACTTTAGGTTTAGAGGTTTCTATTCAATGAAAACACTGGAAGTCTTGCTTGGGACAGAACAGTTTAATAGTACCGAACCCATTTCATTTTGGAGTTTTAACAATTATACTTATCTGTTGTTAAAGGAAAATTCCCAGGTTGAAGCGATCACGGAAAAGTTTCCGCTGTATTACCGGAAGTACATGAAGACATTGGGCGATCAGTTGGGAATTGATTATACATTAATTGTTCAGAAATTAGCCGACATCCATTTGAAATCGGACTTACAATGGGATGCACCTACAGGTAACATCAAGTACATTTTTATATTATCGGCCATAGCCTTTTTTATTTTATCGATTGCTGGTATCAATTATATGAATATGGCAACGGCACGCTCAACTAAAAGAGCCAGAGAGGTTGGTGTTCGCAAAGTTGTAGGTGCCCATCGCGATACTTTAGTAAGACAGTTTCTTATGGAAAGTTTGTCGCTTACAGTTCTGGCTTTGGTCATTGCTATAATTGTTGTGGAATTAATTCTGCCTTTCTTTAATGATTTGGTAGATAAAGAATTGGTGTTAAGTATATCAGATACTCCTGAAATAATAATATTCAGTGTTGTTTTGGCATTGGTTCTTGGAGTGGTTTCGGGCAGCTATCCGGCATTTTATCTGTCTTCTTTTCATCCTGCTGTCATTTTAAAGGGATCAACCATAAAAGGCAAGGCCGGAAGTTTGCTGAGAAAACTGCTTGTAGTCTCGCAGTTTACTATATCTGCCATAATGATTAGCGGAACTATAATTGTTGGTATTCAGCTGAATTATATGAACAATAAGGATATGGGATTTGGCAAAGAGGATGTACTGGTAAGTATTGTTAGAGATTCTTTAATGAGAACCAAGATTCAACCTTTAAAGGAAGAGCTTCGAAAAAATCCTAATATTAATTCTGTGGCTACCTCTAACACATTAATAGGTTTTGATGGGTCGAAAACCGTACATATGTATGAAGGGGAAGAAGGAATGGAAGAGTATGCCTTAAATTTTAGTGTAATCGATTTTGATTATCTCGATATGATGCATATGAAAATAATACAAGGCAGAAAATTTGACAGAAATATTGCTTCGGATACAAGTAGTGCATTTATTGTGAATCAGGCAGCAGCCAGAAAGTTTAACTGGAACGAAAATGCGGTGGGCAAGAAACTGCAATTGGGTGTAGAGTTCGAAGGAGGCGAGGATGATGATATCATGAAGGGTGAGGTAATTGGTGTAGTTGCCGACTTTCATTACAGGCCATTACGCGAAAATATCGAACCCATTAATTTTTTGGTAAGCGAGAATGCTAATTATCGAAGAGTGATGTATGTGAAACTGAACCAGAAAAACCGAGAGGAAACACTTCGGTATATCGAGAAGGTATGGAATGAATTTAGTCATGGAATGGCTTTTAACTATGTCTTTTTAGATGAAAAATTGAGAGAGAATTACGACTCGGAAGTAAGATTAACTTGGATTTTCTCTATTTTTTCATTCATAAGTATCCTGATAGCTTCTCTAGGTTTATTTGGCCTTTCTTCCTTTATGGCCGAACAGAGAACCAAGGAGTTGGGCGTTCGAAAAGTACTGGGTGCTTCTGTTAATCAACTTGTAAATCTGCTAACCAAAGAGTTTGTGAAGCTGGTTTTAATCGCAAATATCATAGCCATTCCAATTGCTTACTGGGTAATGCATGTTTGGTTAAATGATTTTTCATATCGCATACAGATCAGCTGGTGGATTTTTCTTCTAACCATTATGATTTCATTGGTAATTGGAATTTGCACTGTGGCATGGCAATCGTTCAAGGCTGCTTCGTCCGATCCGGTTAATGCAATTAAATATGAATAATACTGGAATAACACCATTAGTTTTAAGTTATGAGAGAAATATGTGTCCCCATTCCATTTGTCGACGATAATCAAATGGCTGAAGTGGAAGTGAAGTTTGCAAATCGAAATGTAAGAGTTCAGTTTCGATTGGAATCATTTGTTTGGGATGTAAGTGATGATTCTGATTTTAATCCGGATGATTCTATAACTGAACGTTTAATGAAGATTTACAAGCTTAAAAAGTCAATATCAGATTATGATCCTGCTTGGGAGCTGATACAAATATTTACGCCCCCGGAAAATTCGAAATACATTCAGGTGTTATTCCGAAAAAAATAATTTTATTTTGCGATTGTAACTAAAAAGAGTTTTGTTCGTCTTGTAATCAGTTCAAAACAATAAAATCAACCGTCATATGGACTATTTGATTAAAATCGCACTGTTTTTCACCTTATTTTTTAGTTTGTTGTTGGGTGCGTTGGGTTTAAATGCACAGGTTTACCCATGCTACTTGTATGGTTCTATTACTACAGTTGATGGAGATGTGTATTCAGGAGCAATTCGCTGGAATGATGAGGAGGTGTTTTTATCGGATGTATTTAACTCGGAAAAAATTGAAAATCCATATTTAAAATATGTTAAAAAGGAAAATCCTAAACTAATTGAATACAAGCGAAGAAGAAGAACTTCATGGTATCGAGTAGAGTATTCCGATGAGCAAAGCAATAGTACATACAAAAGAAGATTCGAGTGCCGGTTTGGTGATATCAATTCAATTTCTGTTACAGGGAATGAGTCTGTAAATCTAGAACTTAAGACGGGTAAATTTATTAATTTGGCAGGAGGTTCGAATGATGTCGGAAATCAAATATGGATATTGGATCATGAGCTGGGTTTGTTAAAAATTGATTGGAACAGAATTGATGTTGTTAAATTTTTTAGACCCGATACTGAAATTCACGAAAATTTCGGAAATCCAATTTATGGCAAAATTACAACTACAATTGGTGAATTCACCGGATTTATTCAATGGGATCACGATGAACGATTGTTACAGGATAAATTAGATGGTGAAAGTCGGGATGGTGAGATGAATATCCCATTTGCCAAAATTAAAGAAATTATAAAAGAGGAAAACGGATCAAAGGTTGTGTTGCAATCGGGTCGCCAACTGCTTTTGAAATCATCCAACGATGTTACTCGAAGTAATAGAGGAATTGTAGTAACCATACCACAAGTAGGTAGGATTGATTTTACCTGGAAACATTTTTTAGCATTACAAATACTTGCTTTGCCTAAAAAAAGTGATGGCTGTTATTCCGAGTTTAAAGATTCGGAGAGATTGTATGGAAAAGTAACTACAAAAAAAGGTGAAACTTTTGAAGGAGTTATTGTTTACGATTTGGATGAAGCAATGGATTCTGAAATTTTAAACGGCTTGAATGATAAACTTGAGTTTTCTGTACCATTTCGAAATATAAAAAGAATCATTCCCAAAGCTTACAATTACTGTTTGGTAGAACTTAAGAGTGGACAAGAGCTTTTTTTAGGTGATAAAACAGATGTTTCAGAAAAAAATGCCGGGATATTAATTTTTACGGGAAATGATTCGTATGAAATTGTGGATTGGACCAACTTAAAGGAAATAGAGTTCTTTTGAATAAACCGAAGTTGGACTTAATTTCTTTGGTAATGAGAACCTTCCATTAAAAGTTAGCCTGAATTTGGGAAAAATCCCTTCAATCGTTTTTAAATATCCTAATATCCCATCGCTAACCTTTATACAAAATCACATCAAATTGTGATGGAATTTGTGTTCAGGTTCTAATCTGTTCTTTACTCGTTCTACTTGGCAACAGTGCCGTTCTACCTGCCAAAGTCACCCTTCGAGCTGCTGTTGTAGTCGTTCGTTCTATTATCTGCGCTGTTCGTTCTTCCATCTGCATCCTTCTACCTGTCATTGGAGCCGTTCTACCTGTCGTCTGCATCGTTCTATCTGTCATCGGAGGCGTTCTACCTGCCATCTGCATCATTCGACCTGCCATCCGAGGCGTTCGACCAGCCAACCGCACGCTCATTGTTAATAAATGCAATGCATTTTGCAGGTCTCTCGAAACTTTTTACAGCTCGAACCATGCATTTTACAGGAAAAAGGCATGCATTAGCAGGTCGAAGCATGCATTTTCTTACTCGGTCTCCTCCATTAGCAGGCAGAACGCCTCCAACAGGAGTAATAATCTTGCCAATAGCAGGTAGGAATACTGTATTTTTAATGGCTTGGGAAATGTTACAAATCGGAACTGTCAATGAAAGGCGACAAATGTTCATTTTATCAAGGGGGTTTAGGACAAAAGAATGAAATTCATTTCAGGATACCAATTGGTATAATAACGTGAGTTCGACTTAAAATTCTATCCACAGAAAGTTCTATTTGGGATAGATTTGCATTAAAAATTTGGAAAGAATAGCGGGCTATTTTGAGGGATTTTTAATGTAAAGATGTCGTAAAGAGAACTTTCCATTATGTGTTTGCCTGCTTTCGACATAAATTTCCTCAAATCTTCTTGAAATATCCCGATATTCCTTCGAAAATTTGAGAAAATTTATACTAAAATCAGATCAAACTGTGAACGAATTTTACGTCGAACTCACGTTATAATATTATAGCTTGAACAAAAGTTTGTTTGTAATTCAGAAATATTATTGTACAATTACAAAAGCCGTTCATTGAAAGATATTGTGTTTTTTGTTGGTAAATGTTTGATCTGATTAAGATTATGCTAGTTTATTTTTTTTCAGAAAAAGAAGCTGATCCGTACTTCAGAAAATGAATAAAAAGTAGTTTGGAAATAATGTTTGTGGCATAATTAAGATGTTGAAAATTTTCGCCAAATTTGAAACTTATTCATTTTTCTTTCGTCAAAACAAGAAGTTCTTTTGTAGAAAGAATAATTGATTTTATCTAACCTATTAGCAAGTTTGGATGATAAGAAAACTGGGTTTTATGAAAAGATATGGCATACGACTACTACTATTAATTTTACTACATACTGTTTATTTTAATGCCGAAGCACGTGATTTCTATTGGATTGGAGGATCAGGTAATTTTAATGATATTCAACATTGGAGTGATCAGCCCGGAGGAAAAGTGAATCCGGATGCCTTGTTGCCGGATAAAGATGACAATGTGTTTTTTGATGAATTTTCATTTCCCGATCCGGGTGCAGAAGTTATTATTACCAGTGTGGCTCGATGTGCCAATATGCATTGGGGAAATGTAAAGAACATGCCTACCTTAAAAACAGATGCTAATCCGGCGCATTACTTGGTAATTTATGGGGGAGTTACATTCACCGATCAAATGATTATTGATCTTGAGCGGCCATTGTATTTTAGAGCAAGCACGCAAGGAAATACAATAGATTTTGGAGGCAATACTTTCGATGGAGATATCATCTTCGAGAATAACGGAGGCTGGAGAATTACTGGGGGTTTGGATATTCTCGATAATGACATTCAATTTCAGCAAGGAAGTTTAAGTATTGAAGCTGAGATTAATTGTGGTAGTATAATTTCTCAAACAGCTAGTTCCAGAGAACTTTTTTTGAATTCTGCCACAATAAACCTGAGTAAATCAGGAAATGCGGTAATTGCATTACAAACCGATAATCTTTCAATTGATCCAGGCAATTCTACGATTAATGTATTATCTGATGATTCGGATATAGAAATTTCCGGAGCGGAAAAGGTAGATTTTTATGATGTCGTATTTTTTGGGGATTCAGGAAATATTGTAAATACCAGTTTAAAGGCAAATTTCAACAAACTCACATTTCAGAAGGATGGTAGCTTAGGTGGTGAAAACGATTTTCAGGAATTGGTTTTTACCGAAGGCTATTCATATAGTTTAAAAGATGGTGTTCAAGATGTTCAGGCTTTGTTTACAGCAAAAGGTCGATGTTATGCATACATTAATATAAACGGAGAAAGTTCGGGAGGATTTATTTCCGCCGAAGGGGTGGATCTTGAATATCTTAAAGTGCAAAATGTTACGGCAAGTGGAACAGCTGCTAATTTCTTAGCCAACAATTCGTATGATTTAGGCGGGAACAAAGGCTGGAGTTTTGGAGATCCTTCTTCTGATGATTATAAATGGACAGGAGCAGGAGGTGATAACCTATGGGGAAACCATTTAAACTGGGATAAGGCTTGTGTGCCTTCCCGAAATAATAATGCTATAATTCCAGATGGATTTGCATTGGAAATAGATATTGATGCCGAGTGTAAGGATCTTGACATTAAAGGAAGCTCAACCATAAGTGGGAATAAGAATTTGGAGATTTATGCATCATTAAAAGCTAGTGGAGCGACATGGACATTTAATGGAGAAACTACAATGAAAGGTAGCGGAACAATCTCTTTAAATGCAAGTATGCCGGGAATGTTAAGCATTGAAGCAACAGGAATTTACAATCTGGGAACAAATCTTACAATTGATAATGATCTGAATTTAAATTCGGGTACTCTTAATTCTGTAACAAAAAACATCGATGTCGATAGGTTTGTGTCTAATTCGGGAGTGTATCGAAAGTTAGACATTACAAATACTAACTTACAAGTAAATGCAGGAGTTTTAAAAGCATGGCATGTTGAAGGAAGTGGTTTTACTTTTATAGGCACAGGATCGCAAATTACTTTGACACAAAGTGGTGCAGAGTTTTATAATAACAACTCCGATGGAATAAATTATGGAGCTGTTTTATTTAATCCTTTAGATAATCAAGTGTTTTTAACCAATTCCAATGCTAGTGATTATCCAACATTTGATGAGTTAAGATTTAATGGGAGTGCTAAAATTTCGGGGAATCATCAATATCATAATATGATTTTGGCTGCAGGCAAAGAATATTTGTTTCAAGCTGGAAGCAATCAGAAGATTATCGATAGTGATGGATTTTATGCAATTGGTACCTGTTCCGAAATTATCTCTTTAAAGGGAGATGGCGGTATTGCATTTATTGAGAGCGATGTGAACTCGGCAAACATTCAGCGTATTAGAGTAGAAGATGTGAATGTGGTTGGAGGTATGGCTGGAAATCTAAAAGCCAATGAATCAGTTGGAGTTTCAGGTTATGATGGTTGGGTTTTCCCTAACGATTTGTTAGGAGGAGATGTTTATTGGACAGGAGCCATAAACGACAATTGGTTTGAAGCTGATAACTGGGATACGGGATGTGTTCCAACTCGAAAAGACAATGTGTTTTTCGAAGATGATAAAGTAACAGGAAGTTACGATGTTAACATTTCAGTAAAAGGCAAAATTGCTGAATGTAACAACATGACCTGGACTGCATCACCAAGCATGACATTCTCTGGGGATCAGCAGATAAATATCTTTGCTGGTATTGATATGACTGGTATGACAGCAGGAAACAATTCCTTTTCAGGAGATATAAATTTTAAAGCTGAACTTGCCGAGTCTGTAAGTATTGGTGCAGTTGAGTTGTTAAGCGATTTAAATTTTGTAGGAAACGAGCAGGAAGACGGAACATGGAAAGCCGGTTCATGGAAAATTAATACCAACTTACTTACCACAGGTATCATAAACTTGGAGCGTGGTGAACTTATTACCAGTGGATTCGAAATTGAAGCTAAAGAATTCTATTCAACTAGCGGAGTAGATAATGTTCGATCCTTAGACTTAGGATCCTCTATATTAAGAGTAGATAGATTTGAAGTATCTGCTAACTCATTTACCTTAGAGGCTGGCACTTCTGAGATTCAGATGGCAACAGCAGGATCATTCATTGTTTCTGCAGGCGATGAAGTTTTAGAATTTTACAATGTAAGCTTTCAGGAAAGTACAGGAAATGTTTATGTCGATATTTATGCCGATGACGTAAGTTTTAATAATATGGTTTTCAATGGGAATACATATTTTAGAAAACCAACTGATTCAAAAATTAGTTTTACCGCCGAAAGCATTCAAATGGCAGTTGGAAAAACCTATGTTTTTGAAAGTGGACAAACCTTTGTTTTAGGTGGTTTAGTTGCAAATGGAGCCTGCGAAGGAACAATTGATATTTCCGGATCCGATTCGGATGCAGCATTTTTTAAGGCAAAAACAGGAGTTACTGATATCGAGGTTAATTCGGTTAACTTATTGAATATTCATGCTGATCCAAGCAATGTTTTTGTAGCAAAATCATCATTAGACCTTGGTAATACTGCAGGTTGGAAATTTGAAGATGAACCAATAGGTAAAGATCTGTATTGGGTGGGTGGCGAAGGTAATTGGGATGACCCTAATCATTGGTCAACCACATCCGGAGGCGCAGCAGATGGTTGTGTTCCAACAGCAAAAGACAATGTGTTCTTTGATGTTAATTCATTTGATGGATTCGATCAGAATGTGTCTACAGGAGCAGGAGATATTCGATGCAGAACTATGGATTGGACCGGGTCAGAAAAAGCCCGACCAAATTTTGTAATGGGTGATACTGATATCTCGGGCGTATATATTTATGGCTCATTCATTTTAAATTCTGAGGTGGATTTTGAAATAGAGGATATGGTAACTTTTTATTTTAGAGCTACCGAAACGCAAATATTAAATACATTTCATTATACATTCCCTCACAATGTGGAGTTTGATGGTAAGGGCGGAATATGGACTATGGATTCGGATTTCCAGACTGAAGGAGATTTATTTATTCGTCATGGTAAGCTTATTGCAAATGGTAATTTACTCGAATGTAAAAGTTTAACTTCAATTGATCAACCTACAGGGATTCATTCTCGTGGGTTAGATATTGCTGATTCTCGTTTAATTGTAAATGGTAGCGAGGATGTTTTAGGCCGTTCGATTTATATTTTTGCAAATGATCCTACCCTGGAGCAGGGCTTTGAGCTAGTTACTACTAATAGTATTATTCGACTCAAAGAAGACGCAGATGTTATTTTGGCAGGAACTGTGGCTCAGTCAATCAGATTAAATGAGATCATTTTTGAGCAAGGCGGTAAGCTTGATGCTGGTTTCTCAGGACTGGATGTTTATGCAAAGCACCTGCTATTTGAAGGCGATGGGATAATTAATGGTAAAAAGAATTCTTTTGGGACTCTTGAATTGGCAAGAGGTTTTGAGTATAAATTTGAAAAAGGCAGAACGATTACTACCGATAGTTTAATTGTGGACGGTAGTTGTTTTGCTCCTATTTATTTGCACTCAACTAAGGATGGATCTGGAAATGAAACATTTATTAAAGCCAGCAATAATGTAATCGGTAATTTTCTTCAACTAAAAGACATACACGCTGATACATCCGAAGGAGCCACTTACACAGCAAGCAATTCTTTTGATTTAGGAAACACAAGTAACTGGAATATTGATGGCGCGGTTGCTCCAATAGCTCTTTACTGGACAGGAAATGGCAGTGATGATGATTGGAATAATC
The DNA here is from genome assembly GCF_965230805.1 of Marinifilum sp. Classification (NCBI taxonomy): domain Bacteria; kingdom Pseudomonadati; phylum Bacteroidota; class Bacteroidia; order Marinilabiliales; family Marinifilaceae; genus Marinifilum; species Marinifilum sp. The sequence continues at coordinate 3,056,264 of NZ_OZ246019.1, forward strand.
ATGAAAACTGGAGCCGTGCTATGGATGGCAGTGAAGAAGGATGTGTTCCAACACTAAACGACGATGTGTTTTTTACTTCGATTTCATTTTTGGGTAGTAAATTGGTTGAAATTACAACTGATGCTAAATGTCATAGCATGACTTGGAATGATGATATTGATCCGGATGCTAATTTTTCAGTAACAGCAAAACTACAGATGAGTGGTTCAATGGATCTAACCGAAAGTATGGCATTAGACCTGCAAGGAACTTTTGAATTTATTGGCGATGGCTTAACAGATAATAAAATTGTCGATTTTGCCAATAAAACAATGGATGGAGATATTCGATTTATTGGAAGTGGGCAAACTTGGCTGTGGCAAACTGGCTTTGTTACATCAGGAAATTTGGAAATTGATGAAGGTTCAGTTTCAACTCAAGGACATGATTTTGCTGTAAATGAATTTAAATCATTGTCATTACATAATGCCGCTGCAGTTCGATCATTCGATATGTCAAGCTCTCTGGTAACTTTAAATTCTGATGCAATTACAGCTTGGAGCATGAAAATGAATACCACGGGAGGTTTAACTTTTACAAGTACTGATTCTAAAATCACTTTCGTAAATGGAGGAGGGATTTATTGTGAAACTGATGCTGACGTCCATTTTGGATTTGTTGATTTTGCAGACAACGGGGTAATTAATATTACGAGTTCAGCAGATACTGAACATGGATATTTTGGTTCAGTGAGATTTATGGAAGAAGGGAAGGTGTATGGAAACAACGAATTTTCAAATCTGGAATTCACTTTAGGATATGAGAACAATACAATTGAATCAGGGAAAACGGTAACTGTTATTAATGATTTAATAATGGAAGGTGTTCGTTGTTCATATGTATTTTTGAAAGCAAGTAGTGCAGGTGTTCCAGCAACTATTCATAAACCGTCTGGTATTTTCGAAAGAATTTACAATGCATCTTTGACTGATATTCAAGGAACTTCAGGTTCGGGATTAGATCATCCGGTTCGTTACAAATATGAAAATAATGGTAGTACAGGATTTACAGAATTAACCGAAGATGCAGATGGTGATGGAAATGATGAAACAGATCCACCTTCATTTAAAGAAAATTTTGACAGACAAGAGTGGTGTAGTAGTGTTGCTGTAATTGATAATGTTGAAAGCTTTCCAATAAATAGCACAACTACTTTCCAATGGTATTTTAGTACTGATGGAACTGTTTCTACATATACAGCTTTAGATGGTGAAACAAATGCTGTGATTGAAGTTTCGGAAAGTGGTTTTTATAAAGTTGATGTAATATATGCTTTGAACACAGGTACAGGAACTGATTGTAAAATTGAAGCAATTGTTGAAGTTTTACTTGGAGAGGTTTCAACAATATCACTAGAAATTACTGCCAAAAATGTTCGATGTTTTGGAAATGGAGATGGTAGAATTATTGCTAAAGTAAAAGAGAATGCTACTGGCAATTATCCTAATTATAGTTTTGTATGGACTGCCGATTCTGGAAATACAGTAGAATCTTCATATTATGCTCCAACCTGGACAAGTACAGCTCTCAATCTTGAACCAGGAAAATACCAAGTAACAGTTACCGATAGTAAAAGCTGCGAGTTCGATACCATTGTAAATGTATTTGATGCATATGAATTATTAATAGATAGTATCGATACAAAAGATTTAACCTGTTATACAATTCCTGAAGGAGAAATTTTAATTAATGCTTCGGGTGGAACAGGAGGCTTGTCATATTATTTAGATGACAATTTACAGGCGAGTGAAAATATTACAGGATTGTTTTCGGGTGATTATAAAGTTTACGTTCAGGATGGAAATGATTGTAAAACTTTAGAAGAGAATGTGAGTTTGCATTCAAATCCTGAGATGCTTCTTGATTTGAATGGTTTGGATCTGAAATGTTATGGTGATGTAAATGGTGAGTTTGCTCCAAGTATAACAGGCGGTGTACCAAGCTATTCATACTCTTGGTCAGGTCCGGATGGATATACTTCAACAGATAATAATATTTTTGGATTGGCGGGAGGACTCTACCAACTGACAGTTACCGATGAAACAGGATGTACTGCAACTGCAGAGCAAGAATTGTATGAGCCGACAGAATTGATTGCAGAACAATTGGTTGTGGAATCGGCAGATTGTCATGGCGACAATACGGGTGAAATATTTGTAGCCGCAGGACAGGGTACTCCTGATTACCGCTATTTCCTTGACGGAAAGGAAGAAACGACCGGAATATTCAAGGGTTTAGCGCCTGAGAATTACGTATTAAGAATTGTTGATGCCCATGGGTGTATATTGGAGCAAGAAATTACAGTAACAGAGCCAAACAAAATTGGATTTATAGTTGCTGATAAGATTTTGCCTTCTTGTGAAAAAACGGAAGACGGAATTATTCATGTTACACCTTATGGCGGAAACGAAGGATATTCTTATACATGGGCAGGGCCGAATGATTATAAAGCATATCATCAAAACATTGAGAATTTGGTATCCGGAGAATATACTTTACAGATTACCGATAAAAAGAATTGTACGGCAAGAGATACAGTCGATTTGGATATTGGTCTTCCCTTACAACTGGGCGTTATCGTTGAACAACATGTCGAAACTTCCGGAGTAAGCGAGGGTATTCTGGCATTGGAGCTATTCGAAGGAACAATGCCATACACTTTTACAGTTTCCGGACCAAGTGGTACTTTTAATTGTCCAGATAATTTTGATGAAAATTATTACCTGATTGAAAATTTGGCAGCAGGAGTTTATAATGTAATGGCAATGGACGCATCGGGATGTACTACTGTCGAGAAATCTGTAATTATAGAATCTCCAGGTCAAGTTTACACCTATATCAATCAAGTAAAACCTATAGGATGTGTTGGCTCTTCCGACGGAGAGCTGGAAGCCATAGCAAGAGGAGGATCAGGTACGTATACTTATTCTTGGACGGGTCCTTCGGGTTATACTGCCAGTGGATCATCTATAAGTAGTTTAGCTCCTGGAACTTATTCACTTACCGTAACAGATGGAGGAAATACGGCAAGTGCAACATATGAATTATTGCCAGCTGAAGCTATTATTGTTGGTGTTGACAATTATAAAGATGTAAGTTGTTATCAAGCAGCCAACGGAGAGATCGAATTATCAATTGATGCAGGAAATCGCGATTATACAATACAGTGGACAAATGATTTAGGTGACGGATTCCTATCTTCTGCCAAGAAAGTAATGAACTTGGAACCAGCATTATATACATACACAGTGACTACAACTGCAGGTTGTTTCGTTACAGGCAGTCAGTTAGTTTCTGAGCCAGTAGATATGAATCTAAACCTTGATTCTGATGATATTAGTATTGAAGGTGAACGCGATGGAATTGTAACTGCAAATTTTGGTGGAGGAACCGCACCATATACTGTTTTGATTTCCGGACCAAATGGTTATTCTTATGCCGATGTTGATAATTCAACAGGAACAATATCTGTAAACGGTCTGGAAATGGGAATTTACGAAGTAGCGGTAATCGATGCTAATGGCTGCAGAATAGAGGATGTTACAAAAGTTCATGAACCTACGAAACTGTTACTTTATACCACATCAGTCACTCATATTAAATGTCCCGGTGGAACAGAAGGTGCCATTGCTCTTGAAGTTGATGGTGCCAGTGATCCTGCCAACCTTACTTTTAGCTGGACGGGTGAGAATTACTTTAGAAGTCATGATCAAGATATAAGTGGTTTAGTAGCTGGAACATATAAAGTAACGGTTTATGATTCGGGTGGAGATCCCGGATATGAAGAGCAATCTTTAGTTGTGAATGTTAAAGAGCCGGAAAGTCTCGATATTGAAGTATTTACCAAGAATATATCTTGCCCTGGAATGGATGATGGTTATATCAATATTCAACCGAAAGGGGGAACACCTGGCTATAAATGCGAATGGACGGGTAGCGGTGTTGCTGTTGGTGATGAAGATCAAGATCATTTGGCACCAGGTACATATACTGTTTATTTTACTGATTCAAACCATTGTATATCGGATACAATTGACATTGAAATTACCGAACCTACAGAATTATTTGTTTCGGTGTTAGACAGCAAAGAACCAACTTGTTATGGATTAGAAAATGGATGGATTCAATTGGATATTTCAGCAGGAACCGAGCCTTATATCATAGACTGGGACAACTATGGAAGTGTTACCCAGCGAATTGAAGAGATAACACAAGGGGTTTACAACTATACGGTTACCGATGACAATGGATGTAGTAAAAATGGAACATTCACATTAAATGAACCAGATACGCTGATTGCTGAAATCAATGATTTTGATGATGTACTTTGTCATGGAGATGGCACTGGTAGAGCTTTCGCTGATATCTCCGGAGGAACACCAGATTATACCATTATTTGGTCGGATGGTCAGGATACTCAGGAGGCAACAGACCTAAAACTCGGCACATATGAAGTGTCTGTTACAGATGCACATGGATGTAATGATGTTTCGAAGGTTGAAATTTTTGAACCAGAACCATTAGCTATAGGGATAGAGGTTATCAGGCCTACAACTTACGACGCAATGGATGGTGCAATAGATGTTAACGCAGCAGGTGGGGTAAAAGACTACAATTACAATTGGTCTAACGATGCAATTGCATTGGATAATTCACCAACACATGAAGATCTCGACAGAGGAACATATCATCTAAACCTTATAGATGCGAATGGATGTGAATTAGACTCAACAATTGTTGTAGAGTATCTTTTCGAAAGAAGAATTCGTATTCCAAAGGCATTTACACCTAATGCTGATGGTTACAATGATTATTGGGATATTGAGAGAATTGAATTTATACAAAATCTTAAGATCGTTATCTATGACCGTTGGGGTAAAGCAGTGTATAAATTCAATGGAACCGGAAATGAGTACAAGGGCGAACCTTGGAAAGGCTATGATGGAAATGTGAAATTACCAATTGGTTCTTATTACTATGCAGTTGAAGTTGATGAAGAAAAACCTTTGATGGGAACCGTAACAATTTTAAGATAACAACAAACTTTAAAACCAGACCAGAATAATCTAATGAAGAGAACGCTAATCTTTTTAGGGATACTCCTACTAGGTATGATGCATCTAAACGCACAGCAGTTGCCACTTTACAGTCAGTATGTAGAGAATGGATTTTTGTTGAATCCGGCTATGGCTGGTAGCAGGATGTATTCGCCATTGCGATTAAGTTTAAGACAACAATGGGCTGGAGTTGAAGGTGCACCTGAAACACAGGCATTAAGTTTTAATAAGAATTTAGGAGGCAAGTGCACCACTTGCAATATTATGGGGAATCCTTTGGCTCGTCGTAACAAGCAAAGAGGTGTTGGAATAGGAGGGTATTTCTTTAACGACAAATATGGAGCTGTATCACGCACAGGTGTAGAATTATCATATGCATATCATTTACAGCTTACAAGAAAGCGGCTTGGTCAGTCAGGTACAAAATTATCTTTTGGTTTGGGCGGTTTGTTTTATCAATACAAATTCGACGGAAGAGACATTCCTATAAATGATCCACTTTATACAGGTACAGATAGAGTAAGCTATGTACCCGATGCAAATTTCGGAGTTTACCTGTACAATGATGATTACTTTATTGGGTTTTCAGCTGTGCATTTATTCCAATCATCGGTGCGGATGGGAGACAATAATTACAATGATGATATCATGATGCGTCATTTTTATGGAACAGCTGGTTATACTTTTCATTTAATGGATTTGGTTGATCTTGAACCATCTGTAATTGTTCGAAAAACCATCGATTCTGATATGTATTACGATGCTTCAATTAAGCTTTATATCAATCATTTTTGGATGGCAGCATCGTATCGAACAAACAGCCAGATTGTTGGAATGATCGGTGTTAATTACAACCAATATTATATTGGATATTCCTACGATCATTATACCGATAACCTGATCGCTGACAGCAGCAATGGAACTCATGAGATTACGTTGGGAATTAACTTTGATATTCCTAATAAAATGAAGCGTGAAAATAGGCTTAGAGAAAGAAGAGCAGCCGACAGAAACTTCAGCAAGACCAAAACTCAACGACATAAAAGGCAAAGTAAAAATTATATTTTCTTTTAAACACTGTATAGCAAAGCATAAATTCCGATTCGGCAGAAACATAACTGCCGGATTTTTTTTATCTTCAAAATTCTAAAAAAGAATTCTATGCGTAATTTATTTTATTGTGTTTGCTCTATAATACTGATTATTGGTTTTGTGGCTTGCAATAAAGAGGAGGGATGGAATACTGACACCGATTTTCGTTTAAGTTTTTCGATGGATACACTTTCTTTTGATACTCTCTTTACTGGGTTTGGTTCTACAACAATGCAGTTTAAAGTATATAATAAATCCTCAAAGAAGGCACAATTACAAGATGTTTATCTGCAAAATAGCAATTCAGCATTCCGAATAAACGTAAATGGTGCTATAGGCAATGATTTTACTGATTTTGAGATTGGTGCAAGTGATAGTCTTTTTGTGTTTGTGGAGGTCGAATTAAAGCCGAATAATTCTGATGATGCAGTATTGCTAGAAGATATTCTGGTGTTTAATGTAAATAATAAACTCCAGGGGGTAGTTTTAAACGCTTGGGCACAAGATGTAGTTTTGGTAGATAATGATATTACCAATTCTCAAAATTGGACGGGAAATCGCCCCTATTTAATCAATAATCAAATCTCTGTTGCTGAAAATGTTTCTTTGGCATTGGACGAAGGCACAAAGGTTTATTTCAGAAAGAATGCTGGTCTTGATGTTTACGGAAATATAATTGTTAATGGTAGCTTTCTAAATCCAGTTTATTTAGGAAGCTCTCGATTAGAGGAGTTGTATGATAATGTTCCAGGACAGTGGAATGGGATTCATATACATGAGAGTAGTAAAAACAATAGTTTGAGTCATTTTACCATTCAGGACGGAATAAATGGAATTACTTACCATGGCAATGCTGCCGAGGTGGAGCTAGAATATGGAATTCTAAGAAACTTTACCCAAAATGGAATTGCGACAACAAATGTTAGTGTCAAGGCGCATGATTTGTTGATTGCAAATTGTGGGGACGAATGTTTAAAGGTTGATGGCGGGAATTTAGAATTATTTCATTCCACTTTATACAATTCCTGGAGTTTTGATGTGAGAACGGTTCCTCTTATTCAGGTTTTGAACTCATCAAATCACAATGTTAATATTGGAAATTGCATTGTTTGGGGATCACAAGCCAACGAATTATGGATTGACGATGCAATGTCAACCACAATAGAAAATACTCTCTTAAAATTGAGTGTTTCCCTTAAAGAAGAATTTACAACAACTTTTACTGATTGCATTTTTAACGAGAACCCTGTGTTTAAATCGGAAGAAGACTTCGATTTTAATTTAAGTACTACTTCTCCTTGTATTGACGCTGGCAAAAAGTCAATTGCAGAAATGTTCTCTCTTGATTTACAAAACAGCAATAGAAATATGGATGATGCTCCTGACCTAGGCGTATACGAATTTAAAGAAGCAGAAGAATGAGATTAAGCTTTATTCTGATGTGTTTTCTTGCAACTGGCTTACCACTTTCTGCTCAAAATATTCTCGAAGGGGGAGAGGAGAATAGGCGTGGAGATTTGCGGGTCATGTTTTACAATGTAGAAAATTGTTTTGATTGTTTTGATGATAGTTTAACCATAGACAATGAATTTTTACCTGATGGAGTAAGGCATTGGAATTGGAATAAATATCAGAAGAAAGTCAATAGAATTTCCAAAGTGATAATGGCTGCCGGTGGTTGGGAATTTCCTGATATTATTGGTTTGTGTGAAATAGAAAACCGATTTGTACTCGATGGAATTTTTAAGTACGGACACCTCAATAAAATTAGATATAATATTATTCATAAGGAATCGCCTGACAGAAGAGGAATTGATGTAGCTCTGGTATACCAACCCGAAGTTTTTCAGCCCATCGACTCATCATTTATTCAGCTTGTTTATGAAGGAGAAATAGTGTCAACAACCAGAGAAATTCTGTATGTAAAAGCAAAATTACATAGTAGTGACACAATACATGTTTTTGTGAATCATTGGCCATCGCGATGGGGTGGACAGTTGGAATCGGAACACAAGCGAATTTTAGCAGCAAAAATTCTTAAACGTAAAGTCGATTCAATTTATTTGCATTCACCAAAGGCAAATATTTTAATTATGGGTGATTTTAATGATTATCCTGAGAATCAAACCATAAAAAAGATCTTAAACGCCCAATCTATTTCCAGTGAATTTAAGGATCAGCAATTGTACAACCTGGCAAGTGAATTTGTCAAAAATGGAAGCATTGGCAGTCATAAATATCATGGAAAATGGGGAATGCTCGATCAGTTCATTGTATCAGGCTGTTTATTAAATAAATCAGCATTTTTGTATTGTAAAAAAGATGGAATGAGCTTGTTTGCACCTGATTTCCTTTTGGAAAAAGATGAAACTTATTTTGGTGTAAAACCCTATAGAACCTTTGTTGGTTATAGATATCACGGGGGATTTAGTGATCACTTGCCTGTAATCCTTGATTTTTGGAGGAAGTGATACTGATAAAAGCCTAAGGGCAATTTGCAATCACCCTTGGCTTTACAGGATTTAAAATCTGTGTTTTTTAATCTTCCAAACTTTCAATAAGAGCAGCAAGGTTTTTTTCGTAAAGTTTACTTCCTGTTTTAGGATCGAAGTTAGAACTAGGCCCTGCAATACATCCACCTTCGCAGGCCATAACTTCAATAAAATTTCCGCTTGTTTTTCCTGTTTTTCCAAATGCTTTTAACATTTTAATTTTTTTCTTGTCCAGACCATTTATAATAACGGGCTTGATATTTACATAGGGCTTAACTTCCAAAACCGATTGAGCAACACCACCGCTGGCAGCATAAGCTCTGCCGTGGTTTAGAATGCTTTTATCAAGCTGCAAAGGGCTCTCTTTACTAATTTCAATATTCCAGCCACTAAATAGTGCATTTAATTCTTCAAAAGTCATAACATAGTCCACATTCGGATCTTTCATCCCTTCGCGACGTTTCGCAATACATGGTCCAATAAACAAGATTTTGGCATTCGGGAATTTCTTTCGAGCCAATTCAGCTGCATAATACATCGGACTCTTGGTTTCTGAAACATATTTCCCGATCTCGGGAATGTGCTTTTTTGTTGCCGAAACATAAGCCGGACAGCAAGAAGTAGTCATAAAAGGAGCTTTGTTTTCCAATCTTTCCAATAGTTCATCAGCTTCCTTTTCCGTTGTAATGTTGGCACCTTTTGCTACCTCAATTACATCATTAAAGCCCAATTTTTTAATTGCTCCCAATACAGTATCAGTGGTAGATTTAAACTGCCCAATAATCGCAGGAGCAACAATGGCAATGGTTTCTGTTTCTTTATCCTTAATCGATTTCATTACATCTACGATCTGAGAATTCTCCATGATTGAACCGAAAGGACAAGCAGTAATGCATTTGCCACAATCGATGCATTTCTCTTCGTTGATTTGCTCAATTCCGTAGGTATCTTTTGAGATGGCACCAACAGGACAGGCATTTTCGCAAGGAACAGGCATGAAAATAATAGAATGATATGGACAAACATTCATACAGATTCCGCAGTTAATGCAAGTTTTTGGATCGATTTCCGCTTGACCATTTGCATTCCAGCTAATGGCATTCTTTGGGCAGTTCATCATACAAGGATGTGCTACACAACCCTTACAAAGGTTGGTTACTACATATGAGTTCTTTACACATGAGGTGCAAGCTTCATCAACCACCGTTAAAATTTTATTGATCGGATCCTTCCTTTTCAAAGCTTCTTCGGCATAATCAGCAAGCGTTTTTAGTTCGTCTCTATCATCTTCCAAATCAAATCCCAAAAGTGGAATTAACTTCTCTTTAATGATAACACGCTCCTTGAATACACAGCATCGATCCAGATCTTGTTTTCTGCGAGGAGCCATTTCAAGAGGAATTCTGTCAAGCCCTTCTTTAAATTTTCCTTCATTAAAAAGCTCTGCCATTCTAGATAGCAGATCTCTTCTGATAATCATCGTATTATCAACGTATGCCATTTGCTTATATAATTATTGATTGTATGTATATGAAATTGGCGGCAAAAGTAGATATTATGCGGACTCAATAAAGTGCTGTTAAACATGAATAGGTTGTACAACAGCAAAAAAAAAGCTTGGTTAGAGATCCAAGCTATTTGTTTTTTTATTGATAACAGGAGTTAAGCCCAGCTCTTTTCCTTTTTCTATCATAAACTGGTAGGCTGCCTCTCTTTCGTTTGGAATTATCCCATCAAGAATGGCATCTTTAATGGCAAGTTTTATATCGCCAATCGTTCTGCATGGCGATAAATTAAAGGTGTCGATAATTTCTTGTCCATCAATTGGAGGTTGAAAATTTCTAACGGCATCTTTTTCTTCCACTTCTTTTAATTTGCGACGCACCAATTGGAAGTTATCCAGAAAACGCTTTACTTTTTCTTCGTTTTTTGATGTGATATCTGCTTCGCATAGTTTCATCAGTTCATCAATGTCATCTCCGGCATCAAAGAGCAACCTGCGCACTGCCGAATCGGTTACTTCCTCTTGCGCCAAAACAATAGGGCGCATATGCAATAAAACCATTTTCTGAACAAACTTCATCTTCTCATTTAAAGGAAGTTTTAGGTTCTTAAAAATGCGGGATACCATTTTTTCACCAACAAAGTTGTGAGCATGAAAGGTCCAGCCAATGCCTTTCACAAATTTTTTGGTATTTGGTTTTGCGATATCGTGTAAGAGAGCCGACCAGCGAAGCCAAAGGTTATCTGAATGAGGAACGAGTTGATCCAATACCTCTAAGGTGTGATAAAAATTATCTTTATGGCTGATACCATTTCTACTTTCTCTTCCCTTCAGCTTGTGAAATTCAGGGAAAATAATTTGCAGCAAGCCACATTCATCTAACAATTTAAATCCGATTGAAGGTTTGGCAGACATTACAATCTTGTTCAATTCCTCAATAATGCGTTCTTTCGAGATGATATGTATGCGTTCCTTATTTTCTTTAATCGCCTGAAAAGTTACATCCGAAATCTTAAAATTCAGTTGGGTAGCAAATCGAATGGCGCGCATCATTCTTAAAGGATCATCAGAAAAAGTAATTATTGGATCCATAGGTGTTTTAATGATTTTGTTGTTCAAATCATCTATCCCACCAAAAGGATCCAAAAGTTCACCAAAATTATCTTTGTGCAGGCTTAAAGCTAGTGCATTAATCGTAAAGTCTCTTCTTTTTTGGTCGTCTTCCAAATTACCGTTTTCAACAATAGGTTTCCGCGAATTGCGATTGTATGATTCTTTTCTGGCTCCAACAAACTCAATTTCCAGATCATGAAACTTAAGCATTGCGGTTCCGAAGTTTTTAAATACCGACACTTTAGGATTCCCGGCTTTTGCTGCAACCCTCTGAGCCAAGTCTATTCCACTTCCAATTACAACAACATCAATATCTTTTGAAGCACGTTTTAAGAATATATCTCGAACAAAGCCTCCAATTACATAGCTTTCAAGATTTTCGTTGGTAACAATATCAGAGATAATTGAAAATATAGGATGTTTTAAATGTTCTTTCACTTTTTAATTAATCAGATAACCTAAAATTAGGTTGTTACTATATGCAGATCTGTGCACGACAGACCTGCTTTTTAATATGCTGACAAAATTACAATTATTTAAATGGATTCTGAAAATTGATTTAAAAATAGACTTTGGTATATTAATTGTCAAATAAAAACATGTAGATTTACAGATATATGAAATAGTAAATTAATTTAGGTAGAGTTATGGTAGAATATTTAACGAAAGAAACATTCAAAGAAAAAGTATTTGATTTCGAGAATAATAAGGATTGGAAATTTGAAGGATCTAAACCGTGTTTGGTTGATTTTTATGCCGATTGGTGTGGGCCATGCAAAATGGTAGCCCCCATTTTGGATGAATTGAAAGAAGAGTATGGAGATGCACTGGATATTTATAAAATAGATACAGAAAAAGAGCAGGAGTTATCGGCTATGTTTGGTATTCAGAGTATACCGTCGCTGTTATTTATTCCTAAAGGTGGACAACCACAAATGGCTCAAGGAGCATTGTCAAAAGAAAATTTCAAACAAGCATTTTCCGAAGTTTTAGGGGTTGATTCTAAATAATTTGTTAAGGTCGGGAAGACGACACTCTTGTAATTATATACTTATTAGCTTTATTGCGATAATGGAATAAGCAGAATAAATGGTTTGATGCCTTAAATAAATGGAAGATGAAAAAGTTGATGTTGATATTTTTTATGGCCTTGCTTGGATTAACAGGTACTTACGCCCAGTCAAGTTCGGATTTTAAAATTATTCATTTGGATGATGATACTTTTAAAGAGAAGGTATTTGATTACACAAAAGGAGGAGATTGGAGATTTGAAGGTAATAAGCCCGTAATTGTTGATTTCTATGCAGATTGGTGTGGACCATGTAAGCGTCTTGCTCCTGTTCTAAAGGAGTTGCAAAAAGAGTATGGTAATGCCATTCAAATCTATAAAGTAGATACGGATATGGCTCCTATAGTTTCGGCTGCATTTGGGATCAAGAGTATTCCATCTTTGTTGTTTGTACCTTTGGAAGGAAAACCTACAATGGCTCAAGGGGCTTTGCCAAAAGAAACATTTGTAAAAGCAATAAACGATATTTTAGATGTAAAAGCACCAAAGTAATTATAAATAACGTGAGTTCGACGTAAAATTCTATCCACAGAAAGTTCTATTTGGGATAGATTTGCATTAAAAATTTGGAAAGAATAGCGTGCTATTTTGAGGAATTTTTAATGTGAAGATGTCGTAAAGAGAACTTTCCATTATGTGTTTGCCTGCTTTCGGCATAAATTTCCTCAGATCTTCTTGAAATATCCCGATATTCCTTCGAAAATTTGAGAAAATTTCTACTCAAAATCAGATCAAACTGTGAACGAATTTTACGTCGAACTCACGTTAAATATAGCAACTAGTAAGGGGGTGAGTGTTTACAAGATGTAAATCATTCACCCCCTTACTAATTTAAGAAGCAAGCCTTTTTTGTTTTTCTTAGTTTTCGGATTATCTTTGCGCAATTCACAGTGGGGTGCCTTATTTTAAAACAGGCTGAGATCATACCCTTATACCTGATCCGGGTAATGCCGGCGTAGGAAAATTGCGAACTAACTTTTCGCCTACCTGATCTTATACTTACCTCATTGCAATATTTTATTAACGTTTTAATTTATTACACAATGTTTAAACAAATGAACTCTGTTGTGCGCAGAGCAACTCTGTTAATTGTATTGCAATTTGTATGCTTTATTGGTTTTTCTCAATTAAACTTGAAAGGAAAAGTTACCGATATTAGTGGAAATGCTCTTCCGGGAGCAACAATTGCAGTAAAGGGAACCTATTTGGGTACTGTAACAAATTCGTATGGCGAATATCAATTCAAGAATTTAAAAGCAGGTGGATATCAATTAATCATCTCTTTTTTGGGATATGAAACAGAGGAAAGTTTGGTATTTATTACAGAATCAACCAACGTCGATTTTCAGTTGAATCCGACTGCCATTATGGCCGACGAAGTGATTGTTGCGGCTACCAGGGCAGGAAATAAAGCTCCTGTTGCTGTTACAAATTTAAGTAGCGAAGAGGTGCGAAAACAAAATTCGGGTCAGGATATTCCTTACCAGTTAAGTTTAACCCCTTCGTTGGTGGAGTCGTCCGAAGCAGGAAATGGCGTGGGATATTCGGCTCTAAGAATTCGAGGAACCGATGCCTCGCGTATTAATGTTACCATTAACGGAATACCATTAAACGATTCAGAATCTCAAGGCGTTTTTTGGGTGAATATGCCAGACTTTGCCTCTTCGGTTGATAACATCCAAATTCAGCGAGGTGTTGGAACCTCTACAAATGGGGCGGCCGCTTTTGGAGCCACCATTAATTTCCAAACAGAGACATTAAATCCTAAACCCTATGCCGAAGTTCAATCTGTAGCTGGTTCTTTCAATACTTTTCGTAACACTTTTAAAGTAGGTACAGGCTTAATCAATGGCAAATTTAGTTTCGATGCCCGTTACTCAAGGCTAAAATCTGATGGATATGTGGATCGTGCTTTTTCTGATCATGAATCTTTTTTTGCCAGCGGAACCTACTACACCGAAAAAAGCATGTTGAAATTTAATGTCGTTTCGGGTGACCAGAAAACCGGAATTAGCTGGTGGGGAAATCCTACCATTAATAGCACCGATGATGGCGTTGTGGAGGACAGAAGATACAATCCGGCAGGAGAATACACTGATAAAGATGGTGTGACCAGATATTACGACAATCAAACTGATAACTACAAACAAACACATTATCAGTTGTTCTATTCGCAGGAATTAACTGCTAATCTGAATTTGAATGCTGCATTGCATTACACAAAAGGCAAAGGATATTACGAGCAATTTAAAGATGATGAACCATATGGTGAGTATGAGTTATCAAATCCGGATTATGAAATGACTGATCTAACTCGTCAGAAATGGTTAAAAAATGATTTTTATGGGCTAACATATTCATTAAACTACCGCAAAAATAGTGTGAATGCCTCGTTTGGAGGAGCTTGGAATCGTTACGATGGTGATCACTTTGGACATATACTTTGGGCCGAGAATGGAGGCTTTTCGAATAACTACCAATGGTATTTTAACAAGGGCGAGAAAACAGATTATAACACTTTTGCAAAAGTTAATTTTGATTTGAATTCGCAATTGAGTGCATATGTCGATTTGCAATATCGTCATATTACCTATAGCATGAATGGTTTGGATGACAATATAGATGATCTTACAGGAAAGTTGCTGGAATTGAACCAAGAGCACAAGTTCGACTTCTTAAATCCAAAGGCCGGATTGTTTTATACGATTAACGATAAGAATACGGCATATGTATCATTTGGATTAGCTCATAGAGAGCCAACTCGGGCCAATTTTAAAGAAGCAAATGGCGACCCTTTGAGCACTCCTAAACAAGAACAGTTGTTCGATTATGAATTGGGTTATAACTATAAATCAGCGAAAGCGACATTTGGAGTAAATTTGTATTACATGTATTATCGCGATCAGTTAGTGCCTACAGGCGAAAAGAGTAGTGTAGGTTACGATATCATGACCAATGTTGACAAAAGCTACCGTGCAGGACTCGAATTGATTTGGGGGCTAAAGCTTTTACCAAAATTAAAATGGGATGCTAACCTTACTTTAAGCAGGAATAAAATTGAGAATTTTATTGAGTATGCTAAAGATTATGATGAGAATTGGGTGGAGATGGATAAAGTTACAGACCTGGGAAAAACGGATATCAGTTATTCGCCTGAAATGGTTGGTAGCAGTATTTTAACCTGGAATCTTTCTAATGAATTTGATTTTAGCTTTGTAAGTAAATACGTGGGAGAGCAGTATTTTGATAATACTTCGAATGTGGAGCGTAAATTGGACAGTTACCATGTTCACAATTTGCGTTTTAATTATTCGATTAAGCCAAATAGGGTGAAAGAACTGGCTTTCCAATTAAGCATTAACAATGTATTTAATGCCAAGTATGAAAACAATGCTTATGGAGGAAACTGGTATGTGCAGGGTGTTGAGAATACCTGGAGATATTATTTCCCACAAGCTGGTACCAATTTCCTGGCAGGTGTAACACTACGATTTTAAAGAATGATATTATATAGAGACGTGCTATAGTGCGTCTCTATACTCAAAGAAAAATATGAACTGGATTATCAATCATATCGTTGAAATAATAGGTACCCTTTCGGGATTGCTATTTTTGTATTTGGAGATCAAGCAAAACAAATGGTTGTGGCCTGTAGGTCTACTTACTTCTGCCATGTATATCTATGTGTTTTTTGTGGCAAAATTGTATGCTGATATGTCACTTCAGTTCTACTATGTTTTCATTAGTGTTTACGGATGGGTTTTATGGTCGAGAGGCGATAACCAAAACAAAAAGGAATTACCGGTAACTAAATTGAATAGACCCTTGTTCTTAATGCTGTTTGTATCCAGCATGCTGATTTATGCAATTCTTTCATATATATTGGTTAATTATACTGATGGTGCAATACCATATTGGGATGCTTTTACCAC
The DNA here is from genome assembly GCF_965230805.1 of Marinifilum sp. Lineage (NCBI taxonomy): Bacteria > Pseudomonadati > Bacteroidota > Bacteroidia > Marinilabiliales > Marinifilaceae > Marinifilum > Marinifilum sp. The sequence goes on from NZ_OZ246019.1 coordinate 3,072,562, forward strand.
TGCACTTAGCATTGTTGCAACCTGGATGCTGGCAAGAAAAATTCTGGAACAATGGCTGGTATGGGTTTTGGTTAATACTGTTTCGTTAGGATTATACATCTACAAAGGATTATATCCAACCTCAGTTTTATTTTTCTTTTATACAGTATTGGCAGTTGTTGGCTATCTGCAATGGAAAAAAGATATGCTTAGTTATCAGGCTGTTTCCGGTAATTAATTAATTTTACACCCCAAATTTATTTAACAATCACGAATGTATAAGAAATCTGTTATACTGGCAAACGGAGCCTTCCCCACTCACGAAATCCCGCTTAATGAATTAAAAGAATCAAAGCATATCATTTGTTGCGATGGTGCAATCAATAAACTCGAGAAAGCGGGTTTAGAGCCATTTGCCATCATTGGTGATTTGGATTCCTTAAATCCGGAATTAAAATTTAAGTACAAGGATCGAATTCATCATTATTCGAATCAGGATAACAATGATTTAAGCAAAGCAGTTGATTGGTGCGTGGCTAATAAGTATAACGAAATATCAATTGTAGGAGCCACGGGCGAGCGCGATGATCACATGATTGGGAATATTTTTCTTTTACCACAATACGCCAAAAAATTAAAAGTAAAAATGCTAACGGATTTTGGCTTTTTTACTCCGGTAAACCGCTCAAAAAATTTCGATAGTTATACACGACAGCAAGTGTCTGTTTTTTCTCCTGACAGAGATACTGTAATCACTACAGCAAATTTGCGTTATGCTCTAACCAACCAGACATTAGAACTGATGTGGCAAGGAACGCTGAACGAATCGATGGGAGATAGTTTTAGAATTGAATTTGAAGGTGGCCCCTTAATAGTATTCCAGGAATATTAGCAGCAAGGCATATAGTCCATAATTAAAGGGATGTCTGCGGAAGCCAAATCGTAAACACAAAAACAGCAAGTCTAAAGAACCTTTTGGTGGTTTTAAAGCTTTGTTTAAGCAAAACGTAAGCGCAAATGCCTTAAAAACCGATATTGTATATAAAAATCACCCCCTTTAGCCTTTCCCCAACTTGGGAAAGTCCCAAATCAAAATAGAAGAACCTTCCCCAACTTGGGAAAGCTTGAATTGAAAAAAACATAGCTTTCCCAGCTTGGGAAACGAATTTAAAAAAAAAAAGGAGCCTTTCCCAACTTGGGAAAACACATTTTAAAAAAAAGGGGGCGATTCCCAACTTGGGAAAGCTTGCTTCAAAAAAAAGAAGGTTTCCCCAAGTTGGGGAAGGCAATTCTGAAAAAAAATGGCTTCCCCAACTTTCGGAATCCTTTCTTTAATGATATGCCAGTATTACTTCAAACCAGTGTTGTTTAAGTCTTTCCAATGCAAGTTTTTTGCTTGCAATAACAAAATCCTGTTTATATTTGCAGCCGAATAAAAACCGATACAAATCCATGAAGAAATTAAATTACCTTTTGTTACTAATTGCTACTATAGTTAGTATTTCAGGTTTAAAAGCGCAACAAAACGAACTGCCAATATCAATAAAATTTGGTGGGTACGTTCACTCCTTGTTTACATATGATACCCATCAGACTGTGGCAGCTCGCGAGGGACACATCCTTCTTTATCCCCAAAAGGAGAAACTAGATGCGGCAGGGAAGGATATCAATAAAGATGGTGTATACAATATGGCTGTAATCCAGTCGAGAATTAATGCGAAAATAAGTGGACCCGAAATTTTAGGAGCTAAAACCAGTGGTTTGCTCGAGGCTGAATTTATTGGTAATGGAGAAACGGATACTAATGGATTGAGGCTACGCCATGCATTTGTAAATTTAGATTGGGGTAATACTTCGCTCCTAATTGGACAAACCTGGTCGCCTTTGTTTGTTGCAGAGGTGTTTCCGGCAACTGTGGGAGCAAATGCTGGTTTGCCTTTTAAACCATTTGCACGTAATCCTCAGCTTCGACTTACTCATAAAGCAGGAAATTGGAAATTTTTGGCTGCACTGGCATCAGAAAGAGATTACCCAAGTACTGGTCCCCAAGGTGCGAGTAATAAGTATTTAAGAAATGCGGGCATACCCATTTTGCAAGGACAAGTGCATTACTATGCAGGCAAACACTTGATAGGGTTTAGTGGCGAATACAAAAATATCAAGCCTTCTTTAATGAGCACTACAGGTTCAAAAGAAACAGGAGATTATCGCGAATGGAAGAATGATGAAACCATTTCTTCATGGGCCATGATGGGATATTTTAAATTAAATTTTAAACCAATTACATTTAAAGCTCAAGCAACATACGGAACCAATATGACTGATTTATTGATGTTGGGAGGCTATGCAGTAAAATATTTAAATCCTGCAACCAATGAGGCATCTTACACAGGAATTAAAGTTTTAGGAAGCTGGGCCGAACTGTCGTATGAAAAGAAAGATTGGCAATGGGCAGTTTTAGCTGGATATTCGAAAAATTATGGTGCCGAAGATAAAATTATAAACAGAAGTGATCTGATTTATGCACGCGGAAAGGATATTGGAGAGTTGTATCGATTGGCACCGCGTGTTTGCAAGAAAGTAAAAAATCTAAAGTTTGAATTTGAAGCGGAATACACGGCAGCGGCATACGGAAGCATTACCGATGAGGCGAAAGTTGTGGATACCAAGTGGGTTGGAAATACAAGATATTCTTTAGGGGTTTATTACTTCTTTTAAGGTATAAATGCTGAATTGTGAGTTATGAATTGCATTTTATTCATAGCTCATAGTTCAGCAAAGGAATTGTAAAATAGAATGTGGTTCCTGCATGTGGTTTCGATTTCATCCTGATTTCCCCACCTAATAATTCAATCAAACTTCTGCAAATGGCAAGGCCAAGTCCTGTGCCACCATATTGTCGAGTATGGGAATCCATCTCGGCCTGCCGAAATCTATCAAAAATAATTTCCTGTTTGTCGTCAGGGATTCCAATTCCGGTGTCGCGAACAAAAAATTCGATGTGTTTACCCTTTAGTTGGTAACCAATTTCAATCTCACCCTCCTGGGTAAACTTGATTGAATTTTCGAGTAGGTTGCTAAAAATTTGTTGTAATCGAACCGAATCGGTAGTGATTTCGGTCACCTGCTCTTCTTGGGGCAGAGAAACAATAAATGTAAGCTTATTATTCTCGCTGTATTCCGCAATGGCTTCGTAATTCTCTTTAATAGAGTCAAACAATTCGGACATATTGCACTTGCTCATGCTTACCTTTAATTGGTCGGTTTCTATTTTAGAGATATCAAGAATATCATTAATCAATCTTAACAGGGCATTGGTATTTTTCTTGATAATGGAAATAAACTTTTTCCGCTTGGCATCTTCAACATTATCGGCTGAAAGAAGTTCTGTAAAGCCTAAAATTGCATTCATAGGCGTACGTATTTCGTGAGACATATTCGCCAAAAAAGCCGATTTTAAGCGGCTCGACTCCTCAGCAATTTTTATCGCTTTCTCTAGCTTTACATTTGTTGTGGTAATTTCTAAAAGGTGAGTCTTTTCTTTTTGTTCTTTTAACTTTCTAAGGTGGATATTAATGGTCATCACAATAATAACCAAACTTAAGAGAACTAAAATGGTTAAGGTGAGTATTGCAATTTCTTTGTTCTCTTTAACCAAGCTGTATGGCTCATTTAATAGTTTAGAATTTTTAGGCAGATCCTTAATGTTAATGTCAAATTTTACCAACTGATTGTAATCAAATCCATACTCATATTCAGAAAGCAATGGGGGAATGCTATCTACCGGAATTCCCGAAAGAACTTTTTTGGCTAGCTTGGCAACTTGTTTCCCATGAATCCTACCCGTAATTAAAGATCCTCCAATGGCTCCGCGATTCAGGTAAAAATCCCAAACGCAATAAACTGGAACTTTGCAATAAGGGATGGCTTCTGTAAAACCTTTTTCGTAAGTGCAGTAGTTGCCGTTAAAATCTCTATTGTATAGCAAATACAGAACAACATCATTGGGAGCTAAGTTTGAATACGAAATCTTTAAATCTTTTAAACTTTTTGGGCGTATTGTAACATACTTTACAGCTTTGTCCATTTCGCTTATTTCCTTCTCCAAGGCTGATAATAAGCTTTCTCCGGTTCTGCTATAATCTGTAACTACAACAATTTTAGAATAATTAGGGTGATGATTTTCTATGAGTTTAAGTGTTTGGCAGAAACTAAAATTTTCAAAAACACCACTGTATCCTTTGGGCGGGGCGTTGATATCGTTTACTCCTGAAAATATGACGGGAACCTCACCGAAGACCTCATTGCGATTCGCCGATAAAAATTCGTAAGCATTATTGTCTGTGGAGATGATTAAATCAAGTTTTTGAGATTTGTATTTTTCGCGGTAATACACTTTTAGTAGATCCAGATATTCGTCGGAGAAATATCTTTTGGTATCCATATACTCTATGTACAGGGTGCAATTGGGATCGGGAAGTAATTCCCTTTTAATGCTATTTAAAATGGAATCGGTCCAGCTAAGACCATTGTGGTAGGAGTTTAAAATTAAAATGTGTTTGTGTGAGGATGAAAATCCAATAAAACCATACAACACAAGTATAGTAAATAGAAAAAGCTTGATACTAATTCTCATAATACATTGAATTTGTTTGCACTCAAAAACGTATTCAATTTAAGAATTATAGATAGTAATTAAAAGCTTAATTAGTTTATTATTTAGCTCTTTGGTGGAGCAGTTGTAATTGTTGATTAAGATACAGGTAGAATAAGTCTTTTCGTTGCAGGTGTTTAAGTATCCACAATAGGATATTACATTTGTCATCGATCCTGTTTTTGCCATCCAGTTTGATGTTAATTGGCTGCCTTTTCCAAAGTGTTTTAGGGTGCCCGACTTGCCTGATACAGGCAGTGATGATAAAAATATATTGAAGTTTGGACTGCGATACATCCAGCTAAGAATTTGGCTGAAAAAATCAGCCGAAACGGCATTAAAATGAGATAAACCACTGCCATCGAATAAGCTTTGGTACTTGGTTTCGATCCCTTTTTCTTGCCAAAACTTTTTAATTTCATTTACACCCGATTTCCAGCTTGCTTTCCCATTTTGCTTAGCGCCGATTTCAAAAAGCAGTTGATCAGCAAACAGGTTCACACTTTTTTGGTTGGTCAGGTAAACAATTTCGCTTAATCGCGGCGAACGAATTTCAAACAGTTTGCTTGCTTTTGTCGGTGTTATTTTGGCATTATTCAAAATCCGGATATGATTTTTTTTCAGCTCTGTCTTTAAATCTTCCAATAAAGCCTTTTCGGGATTCAGAAATGCACCTTTTACCTTAAAATCTTTTCTGTATTGAGGAATGCTTCCCTCAATTCTCCTTAAGTTGCTTGTGCTACCTCCGTATATATAGGCCAAATCACGATTGATTTCAGAACTTAGCACTTGGTTATCGAATTCTAAACCTGTGTTTTGGGGTGTTGTTTTTACAATCCTGGTTTTTTGGCCGGCTTTACCCGAAGCAAAATGCAAGCTGTACATGTTGTCGCGATAATTAATGGAATTGGGAACAGCTCCGTAGTAGTTACCAATATCTTCCCATATCCAGGTTCTTGGAATTGATGATTTGAAATAAGAGTTATCTGTTATAATCTTACCATGAATTAGTTTGATATTACGTTTTGTTAGTTGAGCCACAATTTTAGCAGCTATGTTTTTCTGAGTATCAAAAAATTTAGACTCCAAAGTAGGATCGCCCGCACCTTGAACAATTAGATTGCCCTTAAGCATACCATCTTCAAGTTTTCCATCCGTTTTTATAGAAGTTGTAAACTGGTAATTGCTTCCCAAAACTTCCAGGGCAGTGGCAGTGGTAATTAACTTTTGGCTCGATGCCGGTGTTAAAGCCATTTTTGCATTGTACTGAGCCAGTATTTCATCCTTTTCAACATCTTTAATAAGAATGCCAATTCCTGCGGCTGTAAAGCTGGTATCTGCCGCAAATTCATCAACCGCTTGCTGAATTTTATTTGGGATAACTTTTTGCGAGGAGCAAGCTCCCCCCCAAACTACCAATGCGAAAAGGAGTATTATTTTATTCATCGATCTCTTTTAAAATCTTTTCTACCTCTTTCTCTGTGCTGTTTAATTTAGTCTTACAAATTACCAATAATTCCGAAACACGTTTCACTTTCTCCGACAGATCATCCACATCCAATTCTTCACTCTCAATCAACATGATTGTCTCTTCAATTTCGGCAATTGCCTCGCTGTAGCTTATTTTTTTCTTAGCCATTTTTTTTGTGCTTTTTAGGATTTACATTTTGAATTTTGCTTTCTATCGAACCATCTTTAAACTTGGTTTCAATGCTGTCATTTATCGAAAGTGAGCTGATATCTTTTACAATTTTTCCTTCTTTTAAAGTAAGTGTATATCCCTTTTGCAGGATATTTTCAGGATTCAGATACCTTACGCTTTGTTCGTGCAAGACTAGTTTGTGTCTCTGATTTTCCAATAATCTGCCAACTCGTATTCCGATTTTACTTTGCAGGTTTGTTGTATGATTCCTTTCATGAATCAATCGGTGTTTCAGCCCTGGTTTCAACTTGTCGGCTAAGTTTTCCAATCCAAAAGAATGTGATTTTATCAATTGCCTTGCCGAGTTGATTGCCTTTTCATTGGCAAGTAAAAGCTGCTTCGATTTCTTCTCAAGTATGCTTTTTACCATAGGAGAAAACTTGTTCGACAAGTAGGTTAGATTTTCCGAGGCCTCCAACAAAATTTCATTTATGCCCTTATAAAATTCCTCTTGTAATCTTTCATGATAAGCTTGCTTTTCATCGAAGCAATCAATTAGGTATTCGGCTGCGGCTGTTGGAGTTTTTACACGAACATTGGCAACAATATCTACAATGGTTTCATCCCTTTCGTGACCAATTCCTGAAATTACAGGAAGCGGAAATTGGGCAATATTAAATGCCAGCCAGTAACTGTCGAAACAGTTCAGGTCGGCAGTCGATCCTCCACCTCTTATAATTACTGCAACATCAAATATTCCTTCGTATTCGTTAATTCGATCCAAAGCTTCGATAATAGATTCCTCGGCCTTGTTTCCTTGCATGATAGCCGGAAATAACTTGTAATGGAATTTATATCCCGAAAGGTTATTTTCCAATTGCTTGGCAAAGTCTTCGTAACCCGCTGCCGTTGGCGATGAAATTACTGCAATGCATTTGGGAATATCCGGAAAGCCAATTTCCTTATTCATATCCAGCACACCTTCTTCTTCCAATCGATTCAGAATTTCTCTTCTCCTTTTGGCGATATCGCCTAAGGTGTAGCTTGGGTCAATATCTTTAATATTTAAGGTGTAACCATAAATCTCCTGAAATTCAATGCTTGCATTTACAAGAACCTTAATTCCCGATGAGAAGCTTTGTCCGGTTGAGGTTTCGAAGTAAGGTTTTAACATCCTGAAAGTGTAAGACCAAATGGTAGCTCTGGCTTTGGCTATGATTTTATCTGAGCTTTCATCTTTTTCGATCAGCTCCAGGTAACAGTGGCCATTCTGATTATAACGAAGTTCACTAATCTCTGCTATAATCCATATCTCCCCCTCAAACGCATTGTTTAAAATGCCTTTAATTTGATTATTTAGCTGGAATAGACTGATTCCATTGTTTGTCATACTTTCAAGTGAAAAAGTTATTGTTTCATCTGAGAACGCAAGAATGAATCGGGATCGTTCATGTAGTTTTCCGGGTCGCTTTTGATTAATTGATTCTTCTGTGCTTCCATTTGCTGTAACTTTTTCATCTGTTGTGCATCCAGCTGATTCTGGTTCACAGCAATTCCGTTTTTGTATTCGATGGCAAATAATAATATTCCTTTTTCAGAATAATGATCCCATTTTCCGATCTTTTTATTGTTTTGATATTCACCACTAAATTCAATAATGCCATTTGGATAAAAGGCCTGGCAAGCACCATTTAATTTGCCGTTCTCGTACATGGCCTCTATATATATCTTGCCATCATTGAAGAATCGTTTCCAGATTCCGTGTTTCTTGCCTTTTAGGAACGGAAGCTTTTCAGAAACGATCCCATTCTTAAAATGATACTGGCTAAAACCGTTTTTAACACCTTGCTGATAAGTTTCGCTTGCACGCATATTTCCTTTGCTGTCAAAGTAATTCCAAACGCTGTCTTTCTTCGATTCAATAAAGTTTCCTATGGCAATTCGATTACCGTATTCATTGTAAAGTTCGGCTTTGGCTTTTTTCCCTTCTTGCGAGAAGTACATTAGTGCTTTAAGCATTCCGTTTGCATGAAAACGTTCCATTTTACCAATGGGATAATTATCTACAAACTCGCCTTTGTATTTGATTTTACCATTCGGATATTTTTTTATCCACACACCTTGCTTTAGTCCATTTGCATCCTTTAGGTTGATTTCTTGTGCAGCAGAAATCAATGGAAATACAAATAAAAGAAGGAAAAATAGGTTTTTCATCTGTTTATAATTTTATCTCAATTGCCAGATGAAAGTCGCAAGATCAAAAGAATCATTATCGTGTGTTTTTAAATAATCATTTTAATCATGCTCGTTTCATTGTAAATCGGTATTGCTGGCATTGGCAGCTATTCATATTAAAAAGAGCTAACGCAAAACTAATAAAAGAATAACAGGCATAAAAACAAGTTGATTGAGTTGAGCTTAAATATGTTGTAAATCATTATTAATGTTTTTTATATGATGTTGATATTTTGTATTTTAAGTTTCGATTTAAATGAGTTTCTCAAATTATGTATTTGGAAATAATGAGGAGGAAATTTGTTGGGAAGCCAAAGGCATGTTAAGAAAATGATTCCAAGTTGGGAGCTAAATGTTGATATCGATCAGAATGAGTAAAACAAATAAAGTATAACGAACAAATTGGGAGGTATGGAGACAATGGATTTTTCTTTTAGTTTCGATGAAATGCCAATTGCGGCAAAATTCATCTCCGACAGTTTCACAAGAGATATAAAAGACTTTCAAAAAATTTACCCCGTTTTCGATAATGAGTTTAAAGTTCGGTTTAATGAACAAATTACAATGGCAAAAGAAATTGTTTGTTGTGGTCCCGAAGGAGTAAAGATCCAAAATGTAAGGATAGGTTTATTCAGAAAGATTGAAAGCTTAAATACTCTGATTTTAGAGGTACCGCATTATTTTTCAATATCCGGAATCACACAGTTTGATTACATTGTTGAAATTATCGAGAAAAACAACCTGTGCTCAGTACTGTCGATTGTACCCAATCTATTACAGCAGCTTCAAGAAAATATGCCAACTCAAGACGAAGATGTGGCTCAATCGATTATAGAAGGAATTCAATCCATATATAAGGTGCTAAAACTTGATCGCATAGAACTCAATCGGCTGCTTAATTCGCATGGCTTGCTAAAGGAAGAAGCTTTTCGTTGTTTAAATCATCTGTGGGCAACCATGCAAGACGTAATGGAAATTGGACAGAGTTTGTATCGCATTGATGATCCTATGAAAAGTGTAGAGTATGAACTGGATTACATTAAGATGAAGGTGAAAACCTTCTGGATCCATTCTTCAGCTGATTCTGTTGTCTAAATTCCATTCTAAATGATTCTACTCGTATTATATTTTGAGGGAATGCAGTCAGGACGATTCTGAGAGCATTACTGCAAATTCGAATCGATTTTGAAGGGGAATACTATTTCTAAACCAAAAGTTTCTGTTCGTTTGATGCTTCCGCTATAAATGAGGATGTCAATATTATCATTCCTAAAGAAAAATTTGTTACCACAAAGAGATAAGGAAGGATTGTTACCAAGAAACACAAAGGCTTTTAGCTTTTGGGAGGATGTCAATATTATCATTCCTAAAGAAAAATTTTTACCGGCACTATAGCATAAAACAAGTTTTCAATCGGCTCATTTTGATGTAATGAATCTCTTGTCTGACTTTATTTCACGATTCTTTTCCTGCCATTTTTTATCTAACCAGCCAGATACTGCCTCCGATCGATTATCAAATTTCGAAAAGAATGGTTTGATATCCAGTAAAGGTGTACCATCCAGAATATCTACATCTTCAATCTGTAAAATATTTTCTTTTATGGAATTGAGTTTAACCGTAGAAATACCAATGGCATTGGGTCGACGAGGCGCCCTGGTAGCAAACAAACCATGAGTTTTGGTATCCATAAATGGCATAACATCTAAATCGAAACCTTCTGATTTATGCAGGTGATAAATTAAAATTACATGCGAAAAAGATTCTAAATCTCTTAAACCTTTGCTGTATTCCGGATCTAACTCTACACTTGCCTTTATTCCACTTGCGCTTAGTGGCTGAATGGGCATATTCTCTCTGCTTTTGTGTGGGGTGTGAATTGTACCAATAGAAGTATAGCATATTTCTAACATCTCAATTGTTTTTAATGAACAGATAAATGTAGCAATTTTAAAAAATAAAAGAGGTTAAAACCATTACGAATCAACCTCTTTAGTGCGCCAAGAACTCAATGATAGAGTATTGTTTAAGCCTCAACAAATTTCTGAGGTTTAATCATTCTTTCCGGAGAAAGAATTTCGTCAAGCTTGTCCTTGCTTAGCAATTCCTCTTCAAGAATTAAATCGTAAACACTTCGGTTTTCAGCCAAAGCACGTTTAGCGATACGAGAAGAAGCTTCGTATCCTAAAGTAGGATTTACAGCCGTTACAATACCAATGCTGTTTAGAACCATTTCTTTACAGTGCTCTGCATTGGCTGTAATTCCGATAATACATCTTGTTTTTAAAGTTGCCATTCCGTTTACCAACATTTCTATCGATTCGAAAATAGCCCGAACCAGAACAGGTTCCATTACGTTTAATTCCAACTGACCTGCTTCTGCTGCAAGAGTTACGGTTAGGTCGTTACCAATTACCTTGTAGGCAATTTGGTTTACCAGTTCAGGAATTACCGGATTTACCTTACCTGGCATAATGGATGATCCTGGTTGCATTTTTGGCAAGTTGATTTCGTTGAACCCACAACGCGGCCCCGACGACAGGAGTCTTAAGTCGTTGCAAATTTTTGAAAGCTTAACAGCCAAACGCTTAACAGCAGATGAATACATAACGTACGAACCTGTATCAGGAGTAGCCTCGATCAGGTTACCAGCCAATACAATAGGAAGCTTTGTGATGTCGTTCAAATGAGCAACACATTTTTCGGAGTAACCCGGCTCGGAGTTGATGCCTGTGCCAATTGCAGTAGCGCCCATATTCACTTCCAAAAACAATTTTGCATTCTGATTTAAGCGTTCCACTTCCTCTTCAAGCGTAACAGCCCAAGCTTCAAACTCCTGTCCCAGTGTCATGGGCACAGCATCTTACAACTGGGTTCTACCCATTTTCAAAACCTCCTTAAACTCTTCACCCTTTGCTCTAAATGCGTTAATTAATGATTTTAATCCAGCCACCAAAGCTTCATTCTTAAGGATTAAAGCAATTTTAATGGCTGTAGGGTAAGCATCATTAGTCGATTGCGAAAGGTTGATGTGATTGTTTGGATGACAATGCTCGTAATCCCCTTTTTGAAAGCCAAGAATTTCCAAAGCACGGTTGGCAATTACCTCATTGGCATTCATATTGGTTGATGTGCCAGCACCTCCTTGAATCATATCAACAGGAAAATGATCATGATAGTTACCTTCTATAATCTCTTCACAGGCTTTTGTGATTGCAACTGTTAATTCGTCCGTTAATAATCCAAGATCATTATTGGCTTTAGCTGCTGCCCATTTTACCATTGCCAAACCTTTAATAAAGTTTGGATAAGCACTTAATTTAATACCGCAAATATCAAAATTTTCGACGGCTCTTAAGGTTTGAATACCATAATAAGCATCAGCAGGAACCTCTTTGTTGCCAATTAGGTCGTGTTCAGTTCTTGTTTTCATGTTGTGATTTTACGTTTAAATCAATAAATCCGACTTTTAATAATTCTAAAAATCTACAATTTATTTTAGTCCGTTATTTGTTGTTTGTTTGCATCGACAAATGTAACAGAGAAAAGAAATTTCACCATGTAAAAAACAAAAATTCAAACCTGTCAAACACAATATTATTTTCTTATTGATTTATTGCTGATTACAGCACATTTACCTTACTCAAAGAAGAACTTACAAGCATGTTTCTAAACAGGAATCAATCGTTTACGAGAAAAAACAGATCAGTTTTGCCAAGTATTATTTCTGATCTATTCGAATTCCTTGTTATTAGGTTCAATTTCCGAAACAGGTTTTAAGTTATCGGGAATATCCTCGTTCTCCTCATCGCTGAAAAATGGGAAGATATCCATAATTGGACTTTCTGAAACGGCAGGAATCTCGTAAAGTACAATCATGTCACTTAAACACTCTTCCAAAAATTCATAAGCCTGCTTCACATTATTAGCTTGTGCAAGCATGTAATTATTGCTTTTCTTCTCCTTTCCCGAAGCCTCATCAACATCAATAAAAGCAACTTTAGCCTTAAACCAACGATCGCCATTATCATTGGGATATATCTCAGTAATATTGGATTTGCTGATATTGGTTACATTGAACTCCCCACTGATCATTTGCTCCAACTCTTTGTGAATTCTGGCCTCCGCTTCGGTAAACGACATGGCATCAACCAAATAAGGTTCAGAAACTTTCTTTTCTTTTCCTGATGCCTCGTCTGTTTTTACATACTTAACTTTACACTCAAACCAATTGTTCATACGATTATCTTATTTAAGTTTAGCAAGCAACAACATTCATTGCTACTTTCTTATTTTGATGTTTTATTTTTTTAAGGAGAACAAAGATAAAAGAATTGAATTGCCATTGAATTAATTCTTCCTAAAAAAGGAGAGCTTATTGAAACAAAAAAGGATGACCTCTTTGATCATCCTTTTTGTAGCGAGAGGCGGGCTTGAACCGCCGACCTCGTGATTATGAATCACGCGCTCTAACCAGCTGAGCTACCTCGCCGTTTTTTCTAGTGCGGTGCAAATATAATTGCATTTTATTTCAAAAAAAAATCTTTTTTATTAAAATATGGATGATCGATTAACCAAAACATTAAACTGCCTGTTTTACAGAAATGTTACATTTAAAAAAATACTTTTATTTTTTCGGGTGATAAAATGAGGATACAAAAAGAGTGCAGAGAACAAATTTTATGGTATAAAAAAAGGAAAACAATAAAACTGTTTTCCCTTTCTTGTAGCGAGAGGCGGGCTTGAACCGCCGACCTCGTGATTATGAATCACGCGCTCTAACCAGCTGAGCTACCTCGCCGTTTTTCTAGTGCGGTGCAAATATAGAATCCTTTTTCATTTAAAAAAAGTCATTTCAAACTTTTTTCATCTGTTTATAATTTTCTTCCATTTGCCGGATGGAAGCCGCAAGATCAAAATAATCATTATCGTGTTTGTGTAATAATTATTTTAGTCACACTCGTTTCATCTCATCAATTCCAAATTATTTAATTTATCGATTTGTGAAATTTTCTTTAACTTATGTGTTGCGGATATAATCAGCATATAGAAGAATTAACAATATGACAGTGCATAAAGTTTTAAGAATCAGTTTTTATTATTAGAGATTTCTTAAGTATCTTGCGCGATATTTTAGTATTGACTTACTTTTCAAATTATTAATACAAGAGTACAATATTTGGAAGCAGATTATTAAGACAAATAAACTTCCAAATTCTATTATCAAAACATTTATGTCCAAATATATGAAACAATTTGAACTTGAATACTTACTTCACGCATCACAAAAAGTTATTTTCGACCGATTAAGCAATGCAAGTGGTTTATCCGAATGGTTTGCCGATGATGTAAATCAGAAAGGTAAAATCTATACTTTCTTTTGGGATGGATCGGATCAGCAAGCAGAATTAATCACAAAAAAGGATAATCGTTTGATTCGGTTTCATTGGCTCGATAGTGAAGATGAAGACAGCTATTTTGAATTTAAAATTGAAATAGACGCTTTGACAAATGACCTATCATTAATTATTACTGATTTTGCTGACGAAGATGAGATTGATGAAAGTATTGAGCTGTGGGATACTCAAATCGCCAAACTAAAACATGTATTGGGAATATGATTTTTTAACAAATCATAACACCAATTCCTAAATAATTAGCTTATTTTTGTGCGCTATGTAAGATCGGTTTCTGCAAGTTATTGGTCTTATTTTTTAAGTAGCAATGCGAGATTTTACAATTGGTTTTCGGTATCTCTCGTTTTCAATTAAATTATTTCGGAATGAAACGTTTACATTCATTTATTCTTAAAAGTTTTCTGGGTCCTTTAGCCTTTACCTTCTTTGTGTGCATGTTTGTTCTGCTCATGCAATTCCTATGGAAATACATCGACGAATTAGTAGGGAAGGGTTTAGAATGGACTGTAATTGCAGAGTTCTTGTTTTACGTTTCTGCTACTTTGGTTCCAATGGCATTGCCCTTATCTATTCTCCTTGCCTCTATTATGACCTTTGGGAATATGGGAGAAAATTACGAATTAACAGCCATGAAAGCTGCTGGAATATCATTGCAAAGAATTATGCAGCCACTTACTACTCTGGCAGTGCTAATCAGTATTAGTGCGTTCTTATTTGCAAACTACATTATGCCTGTTGCATCATTAAAGACCACGGCTCTATTGGTGGATATTAAAAATCAGAAACCCGAACTGATTTTGAAAGAAGGGATTTTCACCAACGATTTACCAAACTTTAGCATTAAGGTGGATGACATTAACAAAGAAACCGGAATGATGTATAACTTGCTAATTTACGATCACAGAAACAAGAGGGGAAACACAAATGTTACAATAGCCGATTCGGGTACCATGATTACATCACCTAACAACCAAAACATGACACTTACATTGTATAGTGGCAATATGTACCAGGAGGTTAAGGAAAAATCCCGCAGATCGAAAAAACACCCTTCCAGAAGGATTAAATTTCAAGAATATGTAACCAATGTTCCACTTAGAAGCACGGAATTAAAACGAAGCGATGAAGATCGATACAGTAAGAATTACAAAATGCTTAATCTTAAACAGCTGGTGCATTCCGAAGATTCTTTGCGTGGTAAATTCCAACAAGAAAAAAATACGCTTGTAAAAGGCCTTATTGCTAACCATTTCTTTAAAAAAGATGCCAAAAGAATTCGCAAGGATTCTATAAGATCAAAAGATTTACTTAAAAAAACTATGAATATAGATTCCTTGTTTAAATCGGCACCAATTACAAAGCAACTGACATCGGTTAGTTCGGCTTTAAGTTTTGCCCGAAAAGCAAGAGAAAATGTATCGCGAAAAGAAGGAGCTCTATTAAGTAAACAAAAATGGATCAATAAATTCACCAACGAGTGGCATAGAAAATTCACTCTCCCTTTTGCTTGTTTGATCTTCTTCTTTATTGGAGCTCCTCTTGGTGCTATTATTCGAAAAGGTGGTTTGGGTATGCCGGTTATTGTATCGGTTTTATTCTTTATTTTTTATTACATCATATCCATGACTGGTGAACGATTTGCCAAAGAGTTGGTTCTTCCTCCGGCTATTGGAATGTGGATTTCGTCATTAATTATTCTTCCCTTGGGAATTATTTTAACTTATAAAGCCACAACCGACTCTGCGGTATTCAACATCGAGAACTATATCAATTTCTTTAAAAAGATCAATCCGCTTAAATTTTTCAAAAAGAAAAATGCATAGATCTACGTTCATTATTCTAATCACTCTTGCTTGTATCTTCTCAGCTTGCCAGAAACAAAGCGAGTATTCTGAGAAAAATATCAACCAATTGCTAAACAGTTGGCACAAAGCTGCTGCCGATGCTAAATTGGAAGAGTATTTTAGATTAATGACAGAAAATGCTACTTATATCGGAACCGATCCGAATGAAAGATGGACTCGCGAAGAATTCTACCAATTCTGTAAACCCTATTTTGAAAAAGGTAGATCCTGGGATTTTAAAGCATTCGATAGAAAAATATATGCATCGGAAAACAATAAAACCATTTGGTTTGATGAATTGTTGAATACATGGATGGGTGTTTGCAGAGGATCTGGTGTGTTGAGTTTGGAAAACGGAGAATATAAAATATCACATTATCATCTTTCAGTTACCATTAAAAACGAAAGCATAAAAGAGTTTTTACAAATAAAACAAGACTAATATGTTTGATGATTTAATTCCTGATATCGATTACTATATGCATCCTGATGGATACAGAATCATGACAAAGAAATATCTTACGGAAAGAGGTTATTGCTGCGGCAATGGCTGCAAACATTGTCCGTATTTTCCAAAACACAATAAAGGAAACAGAAATCTAAAGGAATAACATGGGTTTAAAAGTAGTATATATGGGCACACCAGATTTTGCGGTGGCTCCTCTCGAAGCACTTCTTAATGCAGGAGTTAATGTGGTTGGGGTAATTACCAATCCGGATAAACCAGCAGGAAGAGGCCAGAAAATTCAGGAAGCAGCAGTTAAAAAATATGCTGCTGAAAAAGGCTTAAAAATATTACAGCCTGAAAAGTTTAGAAACGAAGATTTTCTTGCCGAACTAAAATCACTGGAAGCGGATTTACAAGTTGTAGTTGCATTTAAAATGCTACCTGAAGTGGTATGGAACATGCCAAAATATGGAACTTTAAATCTTCATGCATCCCTGCTTCCTCAATATCGTGGTGCTGCACCAATTAACTGGTCCATAATTAACGGAGATAAAGAAACCGGTGTGTCAACCTTTCTGTTAAAGCACGAAATAGATACTGGTAACATCCTTTTTCAGGAAAAAACGGAGATTGGTGAAAACGACAATGCAGAAATCATCCACGACAAGTTGATGAATATTGGTGCCGATTTGGTTGTAAAAACCGTGAAGGCAATAGAAGCAGGCGATTATCCTCAAATTCCGCAGGAAAGTATCGATGCAAAAGAATTAAAATCGGCTCCCAAAATCTTTAAGGAGGATTGCAAAGTGGATTGGAGCAAAAATATCAATTCCATTCACAATTTAATTCGTGGACTAAGTCCTTATCCTGCTGCCTGGACCGAATTGATTCCGAATAAAGAAGGTAAAAAGATTGGACTGAAGGTGTTTGCAACAGAAAAAATTGTGGAAGATCACAATAAAGCCACTGGAAGTTTGCATACTGATGGCAAAAACCATCTGAAAGTTGCTGTTGATGGTGGATATTTGTCGATTAAAATGCTACAGCAAGCGGGTAAAAAAAGAATGAAAATCGAAGATTTCCTTAGAGGATTCCAACAAATTACCAACTATCATTTATAGAGTATTACATATCGAATGATTTTAATCCTATCGTAAAAGAAGCTATCAAAAGCTTCTTTTTTTCGCTTACCAAATAAAAAGGAACTCCTACCAATTATTCTTTCATTTTCAAATTCCTTTTCGTAATTTCTATCTAAGTGTAAAAATATTTCGGAAAACCTCCGAAGTTAATTCCCAATGTAACTTATTACACAAAACGTAAATCAATACTAAATCTCTCACCTCTAGTCATTAGAGATTGACATTTTTGCGCATCAAAATGGTGACATACCATCTTGAAATGCTGTAATGGCTTACCCACAAAAATCGATAATTATGCTTACGCGCATATTTGACTTGCTAGATGTCTATCGGGAAAAATATCTTGATAAAAAAGATGCTTTCGCAAAAAAAGAAGATGGCAAATGGATTACATATTCAACAGAACAATACCTGGAATATGTCGACCTAGTAAGCTATGCTTTTTTGGATAACGGAGTTAAAAAAGGTGATCGTGTAATTTCCATATCAAACAATCGTCCGGAATGGAATTTTCTTGATATGGCACTGGCTCAAATTGGAGTGATACATGTTCCATTGTATCCAACAATAAGCGCAAAAAGCTACGATTTCATTATTCGTCATTGTGAGCCTAGCCTAATTTTTATTTCGAGCGAAGAATTATACTTAAAAATTGCACCACTTTTAAACGATCATCCATCAGTTAAAGAAGTATACTCTTTTAATAAAATAAAAGCAGTTGCTCATTGGATTAGGTTATTAGATGTTGGAAGGGCACTTGGCGACAAGTATAAAGATGAGCTAAAATCTATTAAAGATGAAATTAAACCACAAGATGTGGTTACAATCATATATACATCGGGAACTACTGGCAATCCTAAAGGTGTAATGTTATCGCATAAAAACTTTACCAGTAATGTGCTAGCTTCGGCTGCACGCTTAATTTTAAACTCGAGCCATAAGTGTTTGAGTTTTTTACCAATCAACCATGTTTACGAGCGAATGGTGAACTATCAGTATCAATATAAGGGCATTAGTATTTATTATGCTGAAAGTATGGAAACCATTGGCGATGATTTGCGAGAGATTAAACCTCATGGTTTTGCCACTGTTCCGCGATTATTGGAAAAAGTGTATGATAAAATCATGACCAAAGGAAAGAGTTTGCCAATGATTAAGAAATCCTTATTTCTGTGGGCCGTAAACTTGGGTCAAAAATATGAATTGAATGCTGCCAATGGATGGTGGTACGAATTTAAATTGAAAATTGCCAGAAAACTAATTTTCAGCAAATGGCAGGAAGCACTTGGTGGCAATATCATGTTCATGTGCTCGGGCGGTGCAGCTCTTCAAGTGCGATTGGAGCGCTTGTTCTGGGCTGCAGGCATTCCAGTTCAAGAAGGTTATGGATTAACGGAAACCTCTCCAATTATTGCAGCCAATCAAAATTCTTATCCTGATATTAAATTTGGAACGGTTGGACCTGTGCTCGAAGGGGTAGAGGTTAAAATTGCTGAGGATGGTGAAATTTTGGCTCGTGGACCAAATATCATGTTGGGCTATTACAAAAATCCGGAATTAACTAATGAGGTAATAGATTCTGATGGTTGGTTCCACACTGGTGATATTGGTTGTATGGTTGAGGATAGATTTCTAAAAATAACCGACAGAAAGAAAGAGATTTTTAAAACTTCGGGTGGTATTTACATTGCGCCACAAGTTATTGAAAACAAGTTGAAAGAATCTCCGTTTATCGATCAAGCAATTGTAATAGGAGAATTCAAGCGCTTTCCTTCAGTAATTATTTCCCCAGATTTTGAATTCCTAAAAGAATACTGCAAGAGAAAGAAACTAGATTTTATCAGTCCCGAAGAAATCATTCAAAATGAGCGCATTCAAAAGAGAATTTGGCAAGAAGTTGAGAAAACAAATGTAAATCTCGACCGTCCGAAAAAAATTAAAACCAGTCGTTTGGTGGCTGATGTTTGGACTCCTGAATCTGGTGAATTGTCGCCAACATTAAAACTTAAACGTAAAGTTTTAAAGGACAAATACGATCATCTCATTCAAGACATATACGCCTACGAAGAAGAAATTTAAATAAGTATTCACACACTATAACAAACAAAAATATGACTCGGAAAATAAGAAAAGTTGCAGTTTTGGGCGCAGGAGTCATGGGCGCTCAAATTGCATGTCATTTTGCTAACATTGGATTAGAGGTTTTATTATTGGATATGCCAACAAAAGAGCTTTCTGAAAAAGAACAAAAAGCTGGTTTGTCGCTTGAACATCCTAAAGTGCGGAACAGAATTGTTAACGATCTTTTCCTAAAAGCTACCAAACTTAAGCCTGCTCCTTTATATTTAAAGGCTTACGCCAACAGAATTACAACTGGTAATTTTGAAGATGATTTAAATAAAATAGCAGAATGCGATTGGATTATTGAAGCCATTATTGAAAATCTGAAAATCAAGCAAGAGCTTTATACTAAAATTGAAGAATACAGGAAAGCTGGTTCTTTGATAACAACAAATACATCCGGTATTCCCATACAGATGTTAATCCAAGGCAGATCGGAAGATTTTACCTCTCATTTTTGTGGAACTCACTTCTTCAATCCACCGCGATATTTAAAGTTGTTAGAAATTATTCCATCTCCCAAAACAAGTGAAGAGGTATTGGATTTTCTAACAGATTTTGGTGAAAGGTTTTTAGGCAAATCAGTTGTCTCTTGTAAAGATACGCCTGCCTTTATCGCCAACCGTATTGGTGTTTACTCTATGATGTCGGTTTTTCACCTGATTGATGAATTTGGATTTACTGTTGAAGAAATAGACAAACTTACCGGACCAATAATCGGAAGGCCAAAATCGGCTACCTTTCGCACTTGCGATGTAGTTGGTTTGGATACATTGGTTTTTGTAGCACAAAACCTTCAAAAAGCATTGCAAAATGATGAGTCAAAAGATGTTTTTCAGATTCCGGGTTTCATTCAGAAAATGATGAACAACCAATGGCTTGGAGCAAAATCAGGTAAAGGTTTCTACAAGAAAATAAAGTCGGAAGGAAAGAGTGAAATCCTAAGTCTAAACCTTGAAAGTTTTGAATATCAAGAAAAACAGAGAATAAAATTTGGTGAATTTGAAGCGGCAAAAGCAGTTCCTCATCTAAACAATAGATTTAAAGTTCTTTTGAAAGGTGACAGTAAGGTAAATCAATTCTATCAGAAATTGTTCTTTGGTTTGTTTGCCTATGTTTCGAACCGGATGCCAGAAATTACCGATGATCTATACAAAATTGATGAGGCTATCTGTTCAGGTTTTGCCTGGGAAATGGGACCCTTTGAGATTTGGGAAAGTTTAGGCGTGAAAAAGACTTTAAGCATGATGGAAGCAATGGACTATAAAGCAGCTAATTGGGTGTACAATATGGTTCAGGAAGATCTCAGCTTTTATCAATTGAAGGATGGTAACAAGCAGTACTATGATGTAAATACCAACGAATATCAAACCATTCCAGGAACAGAAAATCTGGTTCTTCTCAACAATATTCGCTCTTCCAATACAATTTGGAGTAACGAAGGTGCAAGTATTGTTGATATTGGCGATGGAATCATCAACCTTGAGTTCCATACCAAAATGAATACCATTGGAAGCGAGATTATTCAAGGTTTAAACAAAGCAATTGAGCTTGCGGAAAGTAATTATAAGGCTTTGGTGATATCTAATGAAGGAGAAAACTTCTCGGCTGGAGCCAATATCGGATTGGTATTTATGCTTGCCATAGAGCAAGAATTTGAAGAGTTGGATATGGTTGTTCGCACTTTCCAGAATGCCATGCTAAAACTCAAGTACGCATCGGTTCCGGTAATAGCTGCGCCACATGGCATGACCCTTGGAGGTGGATGCGAACTTTGCATGCATTCAGATAAAGTGATTGCTCACGCAGAAACATACATGGGCTTGGTAGAATTGGGTGTTGGCGTTATTCCAGCAGGAGGTGGAACCAAAGAATTCGCATATCGATTATCAAAAGAAATTGCTCAGGATGATATCAGAACCAACCGCTTTCGCGATAAGTTTCTAAGTATCGGTCAGGCTAAGGTTTCAATGTCGGCCTACGAAGCATTCGAACTGGGATATCTCCGTAAGGATGTTGACGAGGTGATTGTTAGTAAAAAACATCAGTTAAGTTATGCAAAAAGAGCTGCATTGCTTATGGTAGAAAAAGGTTACACTCCTCCTCTACCAACTAAGGATATTACAGTTCTGGGAAGTGAAGGATTGGCATTGGTTTATTCGGGTGCAGATGGAATGGAAGTAGGAAATTATATATCCGAATACGATAAACATTTGTCTATTGAACTAGGAAAAGTTTTAAGTGGTGGTGAGCTGAGTGAACCTACTAAAGTATCTGAAAAATATTTGCTCGATTTAGAACGAATTGCTTTTGTTCGACTTTGTCAGCAAAAGAAAACACTGGAACGAATGCAAAGTCTCTTGCAAAAGGGTAAAATCCTGAGAAACTAGTCAATGATTAGTGTTTAATGATCAATGACATTGAACACAATTACTAAGCTAGAAGGTATTAACTAAACATTAATCACTAAAAATTAAACATTAGATGAACGCATATATAGTAGCCGCATATAGAACCGCCGTAGGCAAAGCAAAAAAAGGGAAGCTTCGCCTCATCAGGCCTGATGATATGGCCGCAAGGGTAGTTAAACACATTATGGAGAAAACGCCAAGCTTGGATCCTTTGATGGTTGATGATGTTATTGTGGGAAATGCCACTCCTGAAGCCGAGCAAGGATTGAATATTGGCAGAATGATCTCCTTAATGGGATTAGATAACATACAAGTACCAGGGATGACGGTTAATCGTTACTGTTCTTCTGGACTTGAGACAATTGCAATTGCTGCATCGAAAATTGAAGCCGGATTGGCCGATTGTATTCTGGCTGGTGGTGTTGAAATGATGTCGTTGATGCCAATGGGTGGTTGGCGATTGGTTCCTAATCTGGGAATTGCTAAATCGAATCCTGATTATTATTGGAACATGGGAATTACCGCAGAAGCTCTGCAGAAAAAATATAATATCTCACGTGAAGACCAAGATGAATTTGCTTTTCACTCGCACAGAAAAGCTTTAGAAGCTATGACTGCGAACCGTTTTGTTGATGAGATTGTTCCTATTACAGTATCAGAGACTTTTGTGAACAGCAAAGAGAAAGCGGAAACAAAAGAACATACAATTGCCAAGGATGAAGGCCCTAGAGCTGATACCAGTATTGAAGGATTAGCAAAACTAAGACCTGTATTTGCTCAGAATGGCACAGTTACAGCCGGAAACTCATCTCAAACATCCGATGGTGCAGCCTTTGTTTTGGTGGTGTCCGAAAAGATGTTGAATCAATTGAATGTTGAGCCTATTGCCCGATTTGTTTCTTACGCAGTAGCAGGTGTAGAACCCAAACACATGGGAATAGGCCCGGTTGAAGCCATTCCGAAAGTGCTAAAACGATCGGGAATGCATATGAACCAAATAGAGCAAATTGAGTTGAACGAGGCATTTGCGGTTCAGGCTTTATCGGTAATGAGAGAGTTGGATATGAACCCGGCAATTACCAATGTAAACGGTGGAGCAATTGCTTTGGGACATCCTTTGGGTTGTACAGGCACAAAATTGTCGGTTCAGCTCTTGCACGAAATGAAGAAAAGAAAGCAAAAATATGGCATGGTAACCATGTGCGTAGGGTCTGGACAAGGAGCTGCTGGAATTTTTGAGATTCTCTAACACCCCCATCCCGCTAAAGGGGGTTATAAAAGTCCCCTTTAGGGGATTTAGGGGTAAATCATACTAACTACATAAACACTACATACTATGGAAAAGATAAAAACAGTAAAAGGCGGTCAGTTTTTGGTGAAGGAAAGCATGCCACAAGATATTTTTATTCCGGAAGAGATTTCCGAGGAACAAAAAATGATAATGGAAACCTGTAGGGATTTTCAGGAAAAAGAGATCTTCCCCATGCAAGACAGAATTGATGCACAGGAAGAAGGTTTAATGACTTCCTTAATGGACAAAGCGGGAGAATTGGGACTTCTGGGAATTGTAATTCCTGAAGAATATGGCGGATTTGGCCAGGATATGAACACCTCAATGTTAAGTACCGAAGTGATGGGAACCTATAGTTCATTCGCTGTTGCTTACGCTGCACATGTTGGAATTGGTACGCTTCCCATCCTTTACTATGGTACACAGGAGCAAAAAGAAAAGTATTTGCCAATGTTGGCATGTGGAGAATACAAAGGGGCTTATTGCTTGACTGAACCTGGCTCAGGATCGGATGCCAATTCGGGTAAGAGTAAGGCAACACTAAGGGATGATGGCACAAAATACATTCTGAACGGACAGAAAATGTGGATCACCAATGGTGGTTTTGCAGATATTTATACCGTATTCGCCAAAATTGATGATGATAAAAACTTAAGTGCATTTATTGTTGAAAAGAACTTTCCGGGCATCAGTTTGGGGCAAGAGGAAAAGAAGATGGGAATTAAAGGTTCCTCAACCTGTATGATGTTTTTCGAGAATTGTGAAATTCCGGTTGAGAATCTTTTGGGAGAGAGAGAACAGGGATTTAAAATTGCCTTGAACATTCTGAACAATGGTAGAATAAAGTTGGCTGCTGCTGTTCTGGGTGCTGGCAAAAAAGTTATCAACAACTCCATTAATTATTCGAATGAGCGCATTCAGTTCGGCAAAGAGATTTCCAATTTTGGAGCCATTCAATTTAAAATTGCAGAACAAGCCATTCGAATCTATGCCATAGAATCGGCCATTTACCGATGCAGCAATGATGTTCAAAACCTTAAGCATTACCTTATTGAGGGAGGGATGAGCAATGAGCAGGCAGCAGTTAAGGCTCAGAAGGAATTTGCTGCTGAAGCTGCTATTCTAAAGGTTGCTGCATCCGAGGCTTTGGATTATGTGGTTGATGAAGGCGTACAAGTTTATGGAGGTATGGGATATTCGGCCGAAGCTCCAATGGAACGCGCTTATCGCGATGCTCGCATCAACCGTATTTTTGAAGGAACCAATGAAATTAACCGCATGTTGGTAGTCGATTACCTCTTGCGTAAGGCATTTAAAAATGAATTGCCATTATTGGCTGCCTCGCAATCTGTTGCCAAAGAACTCATGTCTATTCCTGATTTTGGAGAAGAAGATACCAGTCTTCTTGCTGCTGAAACAAAATTGGTGGAAGGTTTCAAAAAAGCAGCTTTACTGGTTGCCGGTGCTGCTGCACAAAAGTTCATGCAAAAACTAAGCAAAGAGCAGGAAATTCTTATGAATATTTCTGATATCATTAGCGATTGCTATGTAGCGGAATCGATGCTACTGCGCGTAAAAAAACTGGTGGAAACCAAAGGAGAAGATGCTTGCCAAGAACAGATTGCAATGTGTAAAGTGTTCTTTTACGATGCTGCCGACCGCATTCACAAAAATGCCAAGGATGCTGCCAACAGCATTTCATCGGGCGACGAATTACGTATGATGCTTTTAGGCCTGAAACGCTTTACCAAGCACAGTGGCCTGAACAGCAAAGAAGAACGCAGAAAGATAGCCAAGAAATTAATTGAAGAGAATCGATATTGTTATTAATGAGTTTAAATGAGAAACGCCTCTTTTAAGAGGCGTTTTTTAATCTGTATTTACTTCTTGGTTCGCTTCTTCTTTTTCTTTTCTCTTTTTGGACGACCATCTTTACTAAAATCACTAAGCCTTTTTAATTCTTCAGCAATTGTGGCTTCCCATTCTGCTAACTTTGTTAGATTATTTCCATGTTCAGTTTCTCTATCAACTTTTGCAATCAGCCTTGTTTGCTCAGAGGTAACCTCTTCGTATAACACCGTTGATCCTTCCCATAAAAGCCTTTTCCTTTCAACAAAAAACTTTTTCCTCAGATTTCTTGCGCTAAGTTCGTATAGGTCGAATAAAAGTTGCTGATACCTTATTAGTTCAGAAGTTGAAGATGGGTCTCCATTATCAATATAGGATGCATCCTTTTGAAAATAACAACTTACAGTCCTATTCAGATTTCTGGATGTGATCAAAGAATAGTTTGCCACCTGAAACCCTATAGTAAAACTGCTTAAAATTGTTTGTTGTTTTCCTGAATTTGGCGCTTCTGCCAAATAATCTTCTTTCTTGAGTTTATATTCCTTCGACCATTCAATTTTATTCTGAGTATAAGCAATCGAAAAGTGAAATAGTAATGCAATTGTTAGTATGTACTTAATCATAGGCTCATTTTTATAGAGTTGTTGTATTTTCAATAAATAAAAATTGTTGGCTTAACTATTATTTCTTTCCAGCTATTCTTATCGAATTTCAAATATACCCAATCGAATTAAACATCACATTCCCTTTGTATAGAACTTCCGAAACAATTATTATAAAAATCAAATCAGGATTAATTCGCACTGCCCTTAAAGTTTTGATTTAAACATCTGATTTTAACCTACAGCAACGCGATAAAATTGCGCATCAGTGTTAGGTTTTATTTTTCTATCCCTCTAGTATTCGAATCAAATCTTCATTGACGTAAAACACCTCGACACCATCTTTTTTGGGTCTTAAAATATTGTTCCCTACTAGTTCATTCATATATTTTGTCAATGTAGTCCTAGAACTTTTACCAATTATTTCTCCAATCAAATTTGGTTTTATGTAAGGTTGACTAAAAATGGCTTCATTGATTTCTTTATTATACCATTTAATCTTTTCTTTTCCGTACTCTAATGTGGAGTCCATTTGAGACAATATTTCGTTGATTCTGGAATTTGTAAGCAATGAAGTCTTTTCTGTTGCTTCTAACATGAAGTTTATCCATGATTTCCAATCATTCCTTTGTGTAACAGCCCCTAATTTAAAATAATAATCCTCTTTATTTGCTATTATAAATTTTGACATATAAAGTACAGGTTGACTTAATAGTCCCTTACTAAACAAATACAATAGATTAAGAATCCGCCCCGTTCTTCCATTGCCATCTTGAAATGGATGTATCGCTTCAAATTGATAATGTGCAATACACATTTTTAAAAGAGGGTCAACAGTATATAATTCATCATTATTCAGATATTCAACTAAATTTTCCATTAAATTTTCAATAACTCCTTCTTTTCTGGGTGGAGTATAAATAATTTCTCCTGAGCGAAATTCACTTTCTCCTCGCTTGATAACTACTTGAGCTTGGGGAGGTCGATATCCTGAGGTGGTTTCTTTTATCTGATTAAAGATTCGTATTATTAATTTCGTGTCTATTTTATTACTCGTCTGCAATTCACTAAATCCAGCCCAAAGAGCTTCCCTATACTTTAAAACTTCTTTTGTTGCAGGGTTTATTTTAGACTCCCTATAGGTATCGGAAATAGCTTTATATAATTCATCTTCTGTGGTAAATATATTTTCTATTTCTGTAGACGTCTTTGCTTCCTGTAGAGCTAAAGTATTTATTAACATTAATGGATTTGGTAATCTGTTCAAGTTTCCATTCACCGTTGCCAGAGCTCGCGAGGCAGAAACCAATCGTTTTAATATATCAGGGTTGTTTTCAATATCATTAATTGGCGGCAGCACAGGTAATTCATCATATGGCTTATTTCTATCAAATTTTGTCACTTCCATCTGTTCAATATATTTCATTAATTGGACACTTAGTAAATATATGTCCATTTTTTGACAACAGAAAAACCTTTGTCCATTATTTCCTATATTCTGGACAAAAGAATAGAATTCACATTTTTATTGAGAAATTAAATAAAATCTGTTCAATAATTAAGATATTTTGGACGTATTTTCTCCTTATAGAATGAGCATGTACAAACTGCTGGTGCGAGGGTCGCACTCGTATCTATTTTCAAATAAAATAACAAAATTTTAGTACATGCAAACCTGCATTTAATAATTTGCATGAGAAAAATGACAACTTGTTGTAGTATTAATGTAAGGACTGCATACGCAGAAACACCTGATTTTATTAAAACTTAAAGCAAAAGCTAAAAACCATCACCCGAAAAACGACTCCTATGAGTTTTGAAGAACGTATTCAAAAACTGAAAGAATTACAAAGAGGTTGGGTAAACAACTTCCGAATGGCTAGTATGCTGGTTAAACTTCAAGATGTTGATGGATGGATTCGTAACAGGCTCAGATATTGTATCTGGCATCATTGGAAAAAGCCTGAACGAAAAAGGAAAAACCTGATTCGTTTAGGAGTAGAACAGGGTCAAGCCTATGCATGGTCTCGTTCTCGAATGGGAGGTTGGGCAATTGCTCAAAGTCCAATACTTGGAACTACAATTACTCTTGACCGATTGAAGAAGCGTGGCTACGAATCAATGCTTGATATTTACAAGAAAATTTCCCCACAACTTAACGAACCGCCGTATACGAGACCCGTACGTACAGTGGTGTGAGAGGTTCTCCGCTAGGCTAATGGCCTAGCGGCTGCCTACTCGATTGTATGCTGGGCTTTGTTCATTTTCAAGCACTTAGTTTAAATCGAAGCACCATTTTTTGTTTCTTGAGCGTCGGCAGTCTTTGGTTGGAGTGGGACGGGCTGAAAGGCTCTTTTGCAAAATTTGGCTTTAGCGTTGGCTTTAAGCGTTTTGCAAATGTGCCTTGCAGCAAACGGATGGTGAAGCGTTGGCTCATTTGTCATCTCCTTTTAGTCGTTTTACCTCTCTATCAAAGTCTGATTCAAATTCAGAATCTTGTTTTACTCTAAATTTCTCAAATTCTTTGGTTGCTAATTTCTTTGCAATATCTGCTGAAATCGAACCTGCATTTTTCAAAACAGAATAATCATTAAATTGCAAGAATCCGTTTAATTTACCTATCCAGTCACCCATTTTCATTGGTATTTGCCGTGCAGCCTGATTTTCTGCATAATCTAAATACATGGTTACTATCCTATTTAATTCATCAATCTCCTTTTGATTAAGATAGTTTTTCGCTACTGAAACATCTGATTTTAAAACTTTCCCTTTTGGAGAGTTCTTCCAAGTTGTTAATCCCATATTTGGTAACTCGGCTTTCGCTCTTGAAGAAATAATCTCAGCTGCCGTTTGCCCTGTTATCGCCCAATGTAATTTATTTTGCACTGTCTTATAGAATACTTGCGTTATTTCGGCTTTTGGGTCATAATCAATACTGCATTCCGAATAGATGTCAGTAATCTTTTGGTAAAACCTACGTTCACTTGCTCGGATTTCTCTAATCCGTTCGAGTAATTCATCAAAGTAATCTTTGCCGAAAAGCTGACCGCCTTGTTTTAAGCGTTCATCATCCAGCACAAATCCTTTAATAATAAACTCGCGTAAGGTTTTGGTTGCCCATATACGAAACTGAGTTGCTTGTTGTGAATTCACACGATAACCAACCGAAATAATGGCATCCAAATTATAGAAGTTTGTAAGGTATTTCTTACCATCAGCGGCAGTTATTCGAATTTTTCGAATAACTGAATCTTCTTCTAATTCATTGGTTTTAAATACTTCTTTCAGGTGGTAATTAATCGTGTTGGTTTCCACGCCAAATAACTCACCCATTGCTTTCTGTGTAAGCAAAACGGTTTCGTCTTGCAGAATAACTTCTACTTTTACGTTTCCGTCTGGTGTGGTATATAGTATAATTTCAGAGGAATTCATATTATTTCAGTTTATCGATGTCCCAGTTTAATGGATTATTGATAATATAATTTGAGATGTTATTATAAGCCTTTTCTGTTTTTATAATATGCTCGTAATAATTGCGTTGCCAGATAGAGCCTTCTCCGGATAGATTAATCCCGGATGGGGCGTTCGTTGGGGCGTATTGCAATACGCCCGTACTACCTTGATTATTCCTAATCTCTCTAATTAAATTATTAATCTTCTTTGTGGTTGCCCCTTTAAATCCCCTAATTATTGCGCCTATGGTTTGGGATGGTGATTGAAATTTTCCGATCTTCTCTTTTCCTTCTTCTTTAATTTTATAATCGATGCTAATTATTGCATGAAAATGGTTTGGCATGATGATATATTCATCGAGTGAAATATTTTTTCTAATTTCTGGTGTCTTCTCCCATTCTTCAGTAGCGATTTTCCCGAAAGAATTTAGGTGCATTTTTTTATTTAATATTTCGCCAAAAATATTTTCTCTGTTTGCTGTGCATAGGGTTATAAAGTATAAGCCGGCCTTTGAATAATCATAATTTTTAAGCCGTATGCTTCTTCTATTATGAAATCGATGAGGCGCAGCCTGGGGGGATTGCGATGGGTGGGGCGTATTGCAATACGCCCGTACTTTGGAAATATCCGGATTTATTGAATCTTTCTTCTGATTGAAATTATCTCCTTCGTTCTTTATTTTTTCTTTATCCTTCATTTGAAAGATTAATTTTTAATTCTGCCAGTTTCTCGCTTATGTAGTTGATTGCCTTTTCTTCATTTTCTTCAATTGCTTTTTCAACGGCTGTTTTGGCAAGGTTTAATAGTTGTTCAGATTCCTTTTTAAGGGAATCACTTTCAGAAATCATTAGTTCAATTTTATTCTGAAAATCTATTGAAGGCAAAGCGATTAGTATATTTTCAATTACAGGAATAGTAATATTTGTTTGAATCCCACCTGTGTTTGCTTGTTCTATTTGTATTGTCCCTGGTAATGAATTAAGATATAAAGTAATATAAGTTGGATTAATATTAACCTTAAGGTGAGATTTAATAAAATAACTACCGAAAATAGCCCCCTCAAGAAATTTGGGTATCCTGACAGTTAGACCGAGCGTGCCACTTCTTGAAATTAAAATATCATTAACACTAACTGATGCTCCCTTCTCATTTATAGCATCTTCTTTTGATATAAATTTTAAATTCTGTAATTCAAATTTCTTATCATTTAAATCTGCAATACGTAAAAATGGAACACCATTCTCTTGATAATTTAACTTTGTGGAAGAACCATATTTAAAACCTGAGGCAATATCTTTATATTTAAGAATATTAAATCCAAGTTTAGAACTATCATTTAGTTTGCACAAAAAATCATCATACTTTTTTTGATAATACTCAGCATCCAAACGACCAGAAGAACCAAATGATTCATTAAAGCTCTTAATGTTCACAGGTTCTTTACTTGGTTCAAAACCTTTTAAGCCGAGGGTTTCGAGGAGAAGGTTCTCAGCTTGTTGATATTTTGATTGTGATAAAATATTTGTGCTATGCGCATTATCAAAGCAACACTTAAGGAGTTTTTGAAAAGATTGAGAAAGCAAAGGAAATTCGATTTCTTTTACCTCCTCTGGGTTTACGTTGGTTTGATTTATTGATTGTCTGGCTCGACGTTTAATGTCCCAAACTCCATATTTAGAATTTAAAAATGTTGTTAGATATTCAGGAAGTAAAGTTTCTTGATTTGGTATAAATCGCACTAAATATGAAGCAAATACAAAATCTTTGGTGTTAGTTTTTTTGTATAACCCAGTTCTCCCTACCCATTCAAATGAGTTGGTTCGATTAAATAACACATCTCTGTCATTAAGGACAAATGTTTCTAATTCAATTTTTGAAATATCAGCAGATTTTGAAACATCTGTATCACACATCATATTGTGAATTTCATTCATGCGGTAAATAGGATAACCAACACCGTCTTCATTCATCGAAATTGAAATACCATATTGAGCTCTAATTAAATGATTTCCAATTTTGTCATATTTTAAAACAGGATTTTTAATAGGTTCTTTAGTGTAAAACTGACTATCAATTCTAAAATCCTTATTCTCAATTGCAGCAGAAAAATCCTTTTCCTTTATTTCCAGCCCTTCCAATAATGCCCTATACTTGGCTTCATCGAAAGGGCTTAAAGCTTTCCCACAAAGGAAAGGTTTTCTTTTTTAGCAAATTCAAGAAAGGCTTCTGCAATGCCGTCTTGCGTTAAACCATCATGGTTAAACAGGTCGTGTTTAA
Source organism: Marinifilum sp. (assembly GCF_965230805.1). Classification (NCBI taxonomy): domain Bacteria; kingdom Pseudomonadati; phylum Bacteroidota; class Bacteroidia; order Marinilabiliales; family Marinifilaceae; genus Marinifilum; species Marinifilum sp. The sequence continues at coordinate 3,103,926 of NZ_OZ246019.1, forward strand.
CAATTAAATGGTAGTGGGTATCTAAAACAAATTCGTCCAAATCTTTAGGTGTACGAACATAATGTACAGCACTTTCTTTTAATTCCATTTCGCCTTGAAGGGGTTCAGCCTCTTCGGGTTTTATTTCAAATTTGTCTGGAAAATCCTTTTTACGTAAATATATTTTGTCGCCACTATTGTCCTTGCTTGTTTCTTGCATGGTGGCAAAAAAGATTGGGTAATCATCAACTTTAGGGCAAAGCTTATCATCCCATTTTTGAACAAGCATCACAGAAGTTTTTGTGCCAGTATGCGGTTTAAAAACATTGCCATGCAAACCAACAACGCCAAGTATTCGGCAACGTTCTGAAATAAAATCACGAATGTTTTTATCCGACGAATTATTAAAACGCCCTTGCGGTAAAACAATAGCCATTCGTCCGCCTGGTTTTAAAAAATCCAGGTTACGCTCAATAAATAGAATATCACGACCAACTTTAGTTTGATATTTTCCATTTGGTTTTTTACCCAATTCATATTTAGCCAGTATTCTACTTTCTTTTATATCGCCAGCAAATGGAGGATTTGCCATTAAAATATCAAAGTTAAAATCGTGGTTGCTCTTTTTATCTGTTCTTAACTTCTTTAATTTCCTCCAACCCTCAAAGTACGTGTCCTGCCAATCTTCATCTTCTGTTTTTTCATCCCAACGTTCCCAATCCAAGGTATTTAAATGCAAAACATTGGTTTGCCCATCTCCAGCAATCAGATTTAAAGTACGGGCAACACGTACCGATTTTTCGTCAAAATCAATGGCGAATACTTTATTATTTACATAGTCGGTACATTCAAAAGGTTTTTCTTCCAAAGTAAAAAGGTGGCTTTTGTCGAGTCCTTTATCCTTTAGTATTTGCTCCCAAACATGGAAGATGGTATGAACAGGGAAACCACAACTACCTGCTGCGGTATCTATCATAGTTTCATCTTGCTGTGGATTCAACATCTTCACACACATATCAATTACAAAACGAGGCGTAAAGTATTGTCCTTTTTCTCCTTTGCTGCTTTTATTGATAAGATACTCGAAAGCATCATCAACCACATCAAGGTTAGAATTGAAAAGTTTAACATCTTGTAGAGATGAAACACACACTGATAAATGCGAAGCTGTTAATTCTATTTTAGAATCATCGGAAAACACACCTTCCCATTTTTCTTTTGCTTTATCGAATACTTTTTGAATTTTCTCTTTTAATTCAGTTTCGGTATCACCGTAATTTCTGAATTCAAGGTGTCGGGTTTTGTTTCTTCCCGATTCCATTTCGTCAAATAGCTTTGTAAATATCAGTTTAAAAAGCTCCTCAAAAACATCAACACCTGCATTTGCTAAAACCTCGTCTTCCATTTCCAGAATCAGGTCTTTAAGCGATTTTCGCTCTGTACGAAGTTTGTCTTTATCAATCAGATTTTCAATTGTCCAACGTTCCGAAAGTATGTCCGATAGTTTTTCATTGGACTTAGGAATAGCAGGTAAATCCTCAAAATAGTTCGGGTCTTTTCTGTGATAATACGAAATAGAATCTCCATTACTCCACACACCTATCGGTGCACCTGTAGCGTTACAATATGATTTTAATTGCTCTTTACCGTCTTTTAGTTTAGGCTTTTTCAATTCCACCATTATGTATGGCGAAGTGGTTTGTTGCTTATCAAAGATTACAATGTCAGCTCGTTTTTTTTCTCGACCAAATGAAACAGCATATTCTAATTCCATTCGTTCAATAGGGTAATCGTATTCGTCAATCAGAACTTGAATATACAATTGCCTCACTGCTTCTTCAGGTGTCAGTTTAATATCTTTTTTACGAACTAAGCAATTTATATATGGAGTTTCTTTTCCTCTAACTTCTTTAACAGTAATTCTATTCTCAAGATTCTGAATTTCTACCAAATTGAACTGGGTCAATTTGTAGTTGGAATCTTTCAGTATTTCAGCAATTGTCATATTTTATCTTAAAAATTATCAATTAATCAGTTTCCAAATTTAATATTTCGTATCCACAATCTCGTGCGGGATGGCAAAAAAAGCATGTGTTTGGCAGCGAAGGGATGATTGCAGGGATGGGCTGGCAAACTTATGCTTTGCGCGTTGGCTTTTGTTCTTTTATTTTTGAGGGGAGGAAAACAAAAAATCCCTCAATTTATTACATCATTTCTCCTGTGACCGCCTTGCATACAACTTATTTATAAGCTTATAAAAATTGTGTTTATTTTTCTTGTTTTATCAGTTTACACATCCAGTACCAGCCTGTAAACTGATAAGATTATGATGTATTTACCAGGTGAATTTAAAATAACGTGAGTTCGACGTAAAATTCGTTCACAGTTTGCACTGATTTTGAGTAGAAATTTTCTCAAATTTTCGAAGGAATATCGGGATATTTCAAGAAGATTTGAGGAAATTTATGCCTAAAGCAGGCAAACACATAATGGAAAGTTCTCTTTACGACATCTTCACATTAAAAATTCCTTAAAATAGCCCGCTATTCTTTCCAAATTTTTAATGCAAATCTATCGCAAATATAACTTTCTGTGGATAGAATTTTACGTCGAACTCACGTTAAAATAATAAACCCAATATTATACATTTTACAGTAATAAATTTTAAGAGGATAATACAGATTACTATTCAAAATGCGTCTTTAGGTCGTTTCACCTCTAAAGACACTTTGAATTTTAAATGGTATAATTTAACTGCTCACCATTTCAAATATTTCTTGTAAAAAAATCTAATATTATGGCACAAAAAAACCTCACAAAGCAATATGCTCCGCGAGGTCTTCTATGTTTGGGGTAAATATTTATTTCTTATTCTTTCACTTTCTTGCTCATGATTACATAGTACAGCAAGAATCCTATTGATGTAAATACAAAGAAGATTCCGAATGGCATTGCACTTCTGTAGCTTTTAAACTCTGGATAATAGGCTCCGAGAATTTCCAGAACGATAAATCCCAAGCCTCCGAAGAATGCTACCAAGCCCCATTTCAATGCTGGATACTGGTCGTACCTTACTTGTTTTTTTACTTCCACTTCTGTGTTCTGATCTAGAATTTCAGCTCTATCGAAATGACCTGTCTTGATAATTTTTCTTTTTAGAAAGTGCGATGACATGATTTTTACAAATGTGATGATTGCAAAAAATACCACTGCTGCCATTAATAATTCTCCTATATGCATAATTTCAATTTTAAAGTTTCTGAAATTGTTTTGCCTAGTTGACCATGATGTTTGTAAAAAGGTTGCAGCTTGTGTTATTTTTTTTTCGTTGGGATTCCGACTAGTGTGAAGAGTGTTAATAAAACGAATTAAGTCGGGATACGATGATAATAAGCTTAGAGCAATAGACCTGTCAGGTTTTAAAAACCTGACAGGTCTGACTCACATGCTTCGAATGCAAAGGCCTGCATTAGGGATAGAAGCGCTTACCCCACAGCGAGGAAGGAGCGAGGAGTATGAGCGAATAGCCCGACCCGAAGGGGAATGCCCTAATTAAAAAAAGTCATCAATTTTTGTGCAACCTATTTCTTATCTTGCTTGTCTACTGCAACAGAAGATGAAGGAAACAGAGCTGATACATCAGATAAATAATGGAAATCCACAGGCCTTTCGGTTTTTGGTAAAGCAATACGAGCGCCTGGTATTTCATGTGGCGGCGCGTTTGCTTAACCAACAGGAAGACATGGAGGATATCTGCCAGGAGGTGTTTATAAAGGTGCATCAGAAATTGCCTGAGTTTAGGGGAGAATCGAAACTTGCCACATGGATAGCAACGATTGCCTATCGGGTAACGATTAATCATTTAAAAAGGCGTAAAGCTGATACGGATATCGACGACAAGGAGCGTGAGTTTCTGCATTCGGATATGATTACGGATGATCATCCGCAAAAAATTGCAGAAAAAAATGAATTAAAACTCTACCTGCGTAAAATGATAGATGAACTGCCTGAACAATACAAAACTGTTTTAAGTTTGTATCATCTGGAAGAAATGGGTTATAAGGAAATTGTTGAAATTACGGGTTTGCCGGTTGGAACGGTGAAAAATTATATTTTCAGGGCTCGTAAACTATTGAAAGAGTTGATTGAAAAGAGTGAACTAATAAGCATTAAAAATTAGTTGTTATGCATAGCTACAAAGGAAAACATAGCGAAGAGGAATTTCAAAATGTCGATAAATTGTTAAAAGAGATATTGGAAGATGACTTTGAAATTAATATTCCTATTGATTTTGCCGACAATGTGGTGGAAAAAGTAGAGAAGAGAAAATCTATTCAGGAAGCTCTTTTGCGCCATTTAATGATGTCGCTTGGCCTACTTGTGATTCTGGCTTTTACGGTAGCATTTCTGTTTTATTTTGGGCTGCAAGAAGCAAATCTCCTTCTCGAATTTGTAATTCAATTTAAATACCCAATTGCATTTGTATTGTTTATTATTACCGCAATTCAACTGGCTGATTCTTTCTTGCTGAGTAGAACTAAGGATCAGTTGGGTGAATGATATCAAACCACGAATTACTCAAATTACATTGATTATTCGTATTACTGAATCATATAAATCACAAAGGGATAAGTCAATTGCGACTTATCCCTTTTTATCTTATTTCAATTTGTGAAATCAGTGGTTAACTATTCCACTTCGTAAGTAGGTATTCGGCCCGGAGTCCAAGGAGCTCCCTGTTTCTCCAATTCTGCTTCAAGCCATTTTATATTATCGGCCAAATGCTGTAATCTTTTCAAAGCGGCAGGGAATTCTTCTTTTAAAATCTCGAATTGATCGATCTGCGTTTGCGTTACGCCCGAGGTACTTGCCCAATGTGTGCCAACAATATTACTGATTCTGTTGGAGATGGGAATTTGAGCCGGAGGTATTTCCTCCCAACTTGCACGTGCCGGCACTCCTTTAAACAGGAACTCAATCTGGTGCAATTCTGCCGATAGCTCTTCCACTTTTTCAGTAAGATTTGCATTGATTCCCGGCGTTTGCAACAAAGCCGTTTTAATGGCTGCCATTTTTGCTTTAAACGATTCGCTTAACTGCATACTTCCCTGAACAGCCTTTAGCATGTGAGCAACTTTTTGCTGAAAGGCCACCAGTTCTTGTCGGTTTTCGGCTGGCAATGTTCTGTTGTTTAAGGTAAGTGCTTTAAATGTTACGCTTTCTGCCAGCATCTGGTATTTGCCTTTTGCTACCATTCCCATTTCGAGCTGATAGGTGCCGGGCATTACGAACATCCCCGATGCTTGCTTAGTGCCTGGCTTAAATTCCTTTTTATTTATGGGTGATACCGATGGGAATTTTAGATCCCAGTTTACACGATTGATTCCTTTTTTAGCCACAGTGGTGATCTTACGGATTTCCTCACCATCCATATCCTTGATGGTAAACAAGAGGTAAGGTGCTACTTCCTTCTTCTCAGCTTCCATTTCTTTCCAGCTTGGCTGTGGAATAAATTCACCTTTTTTAAACAGCTCTTTTTCTTTCTTATGGCGAGCTTGCCTGTCTGTTTTTGGCACTTCTTTTAAATAATAAGTAAATGTTGCACCAAAAGCAGGATTCGGAGCTGCATAGTAGGTATGTCCCATGCTTCCTTTTCCTCCTTTTTGAATGTACATTAAGGCATCTTTTACAGGGAAGAGTTCAGCGTCTTTATTTGTAAGTTCTTTGTTCACCGATCTAAGCGGAGAATAGTCATCTAAAATAAAGAATCCACGTCCGAAGCTGGCTGCTACCAAATCGCACTCGCGTTCCTGAATGGTTAAATCGCGTATGGCAATGGTAGGAATTCCGGCTTTTAGCTGCACCCAATTCTTTCCATTGTTCTTGGTAAAGAAGATTCCAAACTCGGTTCCTACAAACAGTAAATCAGGATCTTTAAAGTCTTGCTCGATGGTGTGAACGGTACCATTCTTTGGCAGGTTGCCAGCAATGTTAAGCCAGCTTTTTCCTTTATCGGTACTCTTTAAAATATAAGGCTTAAAATCATCGCGTTTGCGATTATCGAAAGATGCGTAAACAACATTTTCATCGTGTTTAGAAGGCATGATATCACTCACGTAAGTGTATTGAGGGATTCCCGGGAAGCTGGCATATTTTGTCCACATATTTCCGGCTTGCTCACTTACCTGAATTAATCCATCGTCGGTTCCAGCGTAAAGAAGCTTCTCGTTTTTTGGCGATTCGGCCAATGAAACAATGGTTCCAAACTGCGAGGTAGAAACATGTTTCTTCACGGCATCGGCACTCCAATATTTGCCCATCACCTTAAAGGAATCTCTATTTTTGCCTGTTGTTAAATCATCGCTGATTACTTGCCATGAGTTTCCACGATCTTCGCTGCGAAATACTTTGTTGGCTGCCACATACAAGCGGGTATGCTTGTGTGCCGATAAAATCATTGGCGCATTCCAGTTCCATTTGTATGCTAATTCTCCTTTTCTTTCGCGAGGTTTGATATTGATTTTTTCTCCACTTTGTTTATCGTATCGATACGAATTTCCATACTGATATTCGCAATACACAATGTTCGGATCTTTAGGATCGATTTGTGCCCAAAAACCATCGCCTCCAAGAATGGGTTCCCACTCGTCGTTAATTACTCCTTTGCGACTGATATTTTGCGAAGGGCCGCCCAGTGTATTGTTATCTTGGGTTCCGCCATAAACATTGTAAAAAGGCAGTGCATTATCAACCTGCACCCGGTAAAACTGAGTAACGGGCAAATTAGATTTAAAAACATAAGTAGCACCTGCATCATAGCTTTCGTACACACCACCATCACCACCAATTATAAAGTGTTTGGTATCATTCGGATCAATCCAAAGTGCATGATCGTCGACATGACGATTTTTTAAGCCCAAGCGTTTCCAGGTTTTACCGCCATCCTCGGTATAATGCGAGTAGGTTTCCACCGAATAAATCTTATCAAGATCCACAGGATCACAATAAATCTCATTGTAGTACTGTCCACTGCTCACATGCTCACTCATTTTGATCCACGACTCGCCCCTGTCGGTTGAGCGATAGAATCCACTGCCTTTTGCAGCTTCGATAATGGCAAATACGTAGTTGTGATTTACCGGGGACACAGCAATGCCCATTCCTCCGATATCACCTGATGGCAATCCGGATTTTAATTTGCGCCAGTTTTCGCCTCCATCGGTCGATTTGTAAATGGCTGATTCGGGTCCGCCACCAATCTTGGCATGCACATGACGACGACGCTGTTCTGATGTGGCATACATGATATCAGGTTCAACCGGGTCGATGATCACATTATTTACACCGGTGTTTTCGCTGATATGCAGTACTTTCTTCCAATTTTTCCCTCCATCGGTGGTTTTATACAGGCCACGTTCTTCGCCTGGTCCCCAGGCCGAACCTTCGGCAGCTACAAAAACAATATCCGAATTGCGAGGATCTATTGCGATTCCCCCAATATGGCGAGACTCTTTCAAGCCCATGTTTTTCCAGCTCTTGCCACCATCCATGGTTTTGTAAACACCATCGCCATAGCCTAAAGCACGCTGGTGATTGTTTTCTCCTGTTCCGGCCCAAACTACATTGCTGTTGTTTGGATCCATGCTTACCACTCCAATCGAATAAGAACCGTATTTATCGAAAACAGGGATCCAAGTGGTACCATTGTTTATGGTTTTAAAAATATTCCCGCTCGAAACTGCTACGTAGTATTCGCTATGATTATTGGGATTTACAGCAAAATCAGAGATACGTCCGGAAGTTGTGGCCGGACCGATTCCTCTAAATTTTAATCCGCTAACTAAACTTGAATTGATTAAGGAATCTTTTGCAGGTTCTTTTGTTTTTTTCTTTGCCATAACAGAGTGTGCAGGTAGAATTAAGCCGGCTAATGCCAAAACTACAAACATCCGTTTTAGGCTGCATGTAAAAATATTCATAAGATTGGTTTTAGGATGAGTTGAAGCACTATATCATGTTCCAACATTTTGTATATTCTTAAGTGTGTTGAATTTACATGATTCTTGTTGAAATTCCTAACACGTTGTTGCGAATCAGCCATCATTGATTTTTAGGTGGAACCAATGCCGATATCAGCTGTTCTATAACATGGAATAAAATGGGAATATTATTTTACCTCGAACTCAGGTTATTTACTTTTAAGACTAGCAGGTCTTTCATACTGGTATTAGCGTGAAACAAAACTGGTATGATCTTACTAACAAATTCGTTTTTCAACTTAATAAATTTTAAATACTTTTAATTATAGATTGATGATATAAAAAAATGATAAGAAGATGGATATAAAAATCAGAAAATTAGACTTGATCATTGCCGGATACATGCAGAAATTATCGATCCCGGCAATTCGAATTTCCTTTGCAGTGATATTTATTTGGTTTGGGATACTAAAACCCATTGGATTGTCGTCGGCCATCCCTTTGGTTAAATCAACGGTGAGCTGGATGCCATTGTTTGCAGCCGAAACCTGGGTGGATATAATTGGATGGTGGGAAGTTTTAATCGGCATTTTTTTCTTATTCAAGAAAACAACTCGAATTGCAATTGCACTGTTATTCCTTCAGATGACAGGAACCTTTATGCCGTTATTTATACTTCCTGAAGTTACTTTTCAGGGGGGAAATATCCTGCTTCCAACATTGGAAGGTCAGTATGTTATTAAAAACATCATGATTATATCGGCAGCTCTTACCATTGGTGGCAGTCTGGTTTACAGCAAGAAAAAATCCGATTCGTTCGAATCGGATTCTTACAAGTAATTTTTTAAGCTGCTGCATTAAGGGCTAAACTGTAGATCCAAGGCAATGCCTTGGATTTACCAATCATGTGCGAACTTATTGCGAAGATTGTATTGGGTCAGTATTTTTTAGTCAGCCCCTGCACAATTAATAATTCCGGGCACTCATCTTAAAATAGCCACATTACAACTATCTTTTCTTTTTTCTTAGCCAGATTCGTTCTCCAGGTTCAACTTTATAATTTTTCTTCACTCTATTGTACTTGCAAAGTTTTTTCAATTTCACACCATACTGCTGAGAAATTGAATACAATGAATCACCCTCTTTTACCCTGTGGAAATTATAGCCTCTGGCAGCTTTATTTCTCTTGTTGTGAAGGTATAATCTTTGATCAAGCTGTAAAATGTAATTTTTAGGAAGATCGTTGTAACGAAGTAATTTTTTACGCTCAACACCCAAATTCTTTTCTATGCTATAGAAAGTATCGCCTTTCTTGCTTACGATATAGTGAATTCCATTAGCCACTTCCAGTCTGGCACCAAACGGATCAATACTCAAATCTCCATCGATATCTGCCAACTGACTTGCATCAGGCTCTGCATAAAAATCTTTACCGGCACCTTTTCGATCCAACTTATACAGTTGTTCGGCTTCGATAATACTAATCAGTTTGTGTGCATATCTGGAGTCGGTTGCATATCCTGCTTTCTTTAAGCCATGTGCCCAACGTTTATAGTCGTCCGATCTGTATTTAAAAAGAAAGGCATAACGCGGACGCGTTGTCAGAAACTCTGAATGATCCTTATAAGATTCATATGGATTGTTATACTTTCTAAAGCATTCTCCTTTTTTATCATCATCGAATTTCATGCTTGGGCCTACCCAATCGTGACACTTAATCCCAAAATGATTATTTGCTTTACGTGCCAAATCCGAATTTCCATTACGAGATTCCAGTATTCCCTGTGCCATGGTAATACTGGCCGGGATTCCCGTTCTTTCCATCTCTTTAATGGCTAAATCTTTATATTTTTGGATGTACTCTTTTCGGGAGTAGTTTTTTGCTAAAACACTTGAACAAGTGCAAACCAACAGCAATGTGTATAGAACAATCTTCTTCATAAAAATTTAAAGTAATAGCTTTGCTTAATATGAAACGAGCATGATTAAAACAACGATTAAACACAGGTTAATAATTATTTTGATCTTGTGGCTTCCATCCGGCAAATGGTAAAATTTATACAACAGATGAAAATGAAATTATATACCTCTCAGTTCCAACTTTTAAAACAAGCATAAAAATATAACAATCCTGTTATTCATTTGTATTTCTGCATCAATTTTTATTCACAAGTTGTTCGGGCTTTCTTATTGATAGGATGGTGAAATTATCGAAACTATTGTATATTTAGCGAGCAAGCTACAGACAGTGGCATATGCCTTACTTGCTAATTGGTCATTAGTCATTTGCAGATAATATGCAGTGACTATAAACCACTTACTAATGACTATTTAAAATGAAGAAAACACAAATTATAACAACTGTTTACGAATACGATTCGATAGCAGAACTTTCAAAGGAAGATCAGTTGCTGGTAAACGAAGCTAAAGATGCGGCTCATCGCTCCTATGCTCCATACTCTAAATTTAATGTGGGTGCAGCTTTGTTGCTGGAGAATGGTGAGATTGTGCAAGGAAACAATCAGGAGAACTCGGCTTATCCTTCGGGTTTATGTGCCGAGCGGGTAGCGGTTTTTTATGCCAATGCAAAATACCCGGATGTTCCGGTTAAGGCAATTGCAATTACCTCCAGAACAAATGGAAGCTTTCTGGATGCTCCGGTTCCTCCTTGTGGGGCATGCCGACAGGTTCTGCTTGAAACAGAAAACAGATACAATCATCCCATAAAAGTGATTCTGTGTGGCGAGAAAAAAATTCAGATCATTGACAATATCAAACAGTTAATGCCTTTGTATTTCGATAAGGATATGTTGAATGAATAGATATATAGCTACAAACAATCAGCTTTCAGCCAACAGCTTTAAATCACAAAACCTTAAAAGATAAGTCTCAGGCTTAACTCCTGAGACTTATTTGCAACTTATTGCTGTTCGCTTTCCACTACTACTTCCTCATCTGCTTCTTCATCCTTTAGGTAGCGATAGTTAAAACCATAGTTTCGCATGATACGGCGCACATTCGAGGCCGATTCCTTCCGCATAACAAACTGAATGGTATCAGCAACTTCGCTAATCAGCTCATCAATAGGTTCGCGCTTGGCTTCCAGCTCTTTTTGCACACGGTTGTACTCACTATCGGCAGGACCAACTTCCTCTTTCTCTTTTTCGGCAGCAGATAATTTTTCCTGCACTTCAGCAGCCGTAGGATTACTCATTGCTGTGTATCCTTCAACAACTGCATTTGCATCGCCAAGAACAATTTGTCTGGCTACTTCAAACAGGTTATTATCACCTGAGAATTTAGGCAATTCGCCTTCGGAACTTACTCCATACAAACGAAATACCGATGTTGGATGATGCAAGCGATAAGTTCTTCGTTTTAAGCCATCATAAAAATCGCGTACATACACCTTTAATACGCCAACAGCTTCGTTTTTCTCTAATACTTCTTGCTGACGAGCCGACAAGCTGGCATCCAACAACTGATAACTGGTATCAAAATCGGTAAGACCTGATTCCAAATTGGCAACAAGTGTTTCACCTAAAATAGCAGAATTATTGGTTACTGCTTTTTTCGCCATACTTAAACAGGCTCTCATAAATGCAATGCGTTGCACATCTGAATTGGGTTGTGATAAATAAGGCATAGCTTACTTATTTTGGGTTAAATAAAAATTAATTCGTATCAATACACACAATTGGTGTATGAATTAAAATTTCAGCCCCTGTTTGATTAAAAAGGGATATCATTCTGAAATTTCAGAGGTCTGTCAGATACAACAGATGTATGATTTTTCAGTATCAATAAGCTGTTGATATCCAAGATTAGTATATTTTAAAATTTTAAAGTCTTGTCTGACTAATTAAAGCACTTATTCCAGAGATCGAATGGGTTGTTGGCACTCAATATGGCGTTCTACTCAAATAACAGAGGGCTGTCGGGATCAAAAGGAGGCCCAACTCCCAAACACACACACATGTTGATCCCAAAACACCACCTCTGTGTAAATTTCACAGGTCTGTCATAGCTGACAGCCTATCAAATATTAGCGACATAAACATATCTCATCCCGAAAGGGGACTTTTTTTAGGTACCAAAGGGCTTTTAAATCTTATAACAAGGCATTAATTAATGCGGTAGCCAGCTTGCAATATGCACTCTGGCTAAAACAGATCAGCTTTTCCTTCCTCTTGCCATTTGATTCTATTCCTGGCTTTCCTATCCATTTTCTTTTTGGTAGAAAAATTATAGTATAGCGAAAACAGAACTGTTTTCATGTCTACATTCATTTTATGGTATGATTTGTAATTATCAATTTGATATTTATTAACTGTTTCGTAGGGTAAGCTGCGATTCAAAAAGTTTACAACAAATTCTAATTTCTTTTTGAAGAACTTTTTTGGAAAATCCATAACTAAAAGCCTTATACCCTCTAGTTTCTCCACCATAGGTCAGACTAGTTGCATTCTGCCTGTAATTGGCAAACACCAGAAAATCCTTAGGGAAATAAATGTAAGCATAGGTCAACATTTCGGAAGTATAATCTTCATCAGAATATTCTTTTTCTTCTATTCTATTCCAGAAACCTCTCAAACTTCCTCCAAGTAGGAAATATTTATTAGGTCGGTAAGAGTAGTTAAGCTTTATTCCCAGTTTCTTTTGTTTCGATAAGTTTTCATATGTGTTTGCTTGTACACCTTGATCAGAATACCTTGTAACACTTGCTATATCATCATCAATAATCTGGTAGAAAATATTCATTTTTATATAACTACGACCAAAACGATATTGTCCGCTAAGATTTATGTTATGAGAATAGTAGTCTTTTAAATAAGGATTTCCAACACTAACATTTAAGGAGTCAGCATAATACTCGTAAGGATCAAGTTCATAAAATGACGGATGATATACCCTCTTCTCATATGAGATTTTTGTCGATAGCTTAGATGTAAAACTATAGGACATCCCTGCATTTGGGTAAAAACACCAATTATCGTATTCTATATTGGAAATTTCTCTTTTGTTGTACTTCTGCGCCAAACCTAACCAATAGGATAATTTTCCTTTCCTGGCAAAATAATCAACAAATCCGCTATACGTACTGTTATCGTATTCTATATTACGAATTGAATTATTTGATTCCAGGTAATTCTCAGTATTCTCGTTGTTATAGTCAACTCCAAACTTCAGATTACTGTTTTTATCAATTGCAATATCGTAAACCAGTTTTGCTTTTATGCGCTCACGATCCAACTCATTATATTCTGGTCTATCAGCACTTTCTAATGTCTCGAAATAATAATCTTTAAGATTTTGCTCTTCGTTCTGATCAAAATTTGAATACAAAAAATCTAGGGTCAAAGTTTTCTTTTCATCCTTTGATTGATTTTTATAAAATGTAGAAAGCTGAAAGTTATCGTAATCTTGATGTTCCAGGCCTTGAGTTTTAAACAGAGAATCTTTATTTATTAAATTGAGTTCATTAAAAAATTCTTTTCTGTGCAATGTTTTTAAGTTTGCAGCTAAGCCTAAAGTATTGTAATCATCAATAAAACAATCAATCCCACCATAATATTGTTCTCGATACCTTGGGTTAATACGATTATACCCTTGTTTAAATATCGTATCATTACTACCAATTTCGGTTCTATATTCCGAGATACTATAATTATTTGTCTGACTATGTAGCTTATAGCCTCCAAAAAAACGCCATCTCCCGGTATAGTAACTCAACGCACCATTTACCTGATCTAACATCTCATTCGGAAAAACGTAATCGAAATTTCCATTTAAACTATAATCCCTATCTTTTTTTAATATGATATTCACTATGGAAGTATAACCTTCATTCACGATGTCAACAGAAGGTGTGGTATTCACTTCGACCTTATCTATTTGTTCTGGCACTAATAATTTTAAGGGATTTGTGTCATAATATCTACGTCCATTCACCAAAACCAAAACATCACCGTCTCCTTCAACACTAATATCATCCTCAAGACTGACATGAATTGTAGGAACCTGTATTAATAAATCTCTTACATTCCCAGATTGATTTAACATTTCATTGGAAATGAAAAATACATCTTTCCTGGCTTGTTTTTCATGTAATTTCCTGTTCCCCCTTACTACAATCTCCGATAAGGAATTATCAATCTTCTCAAGAACAATTATTTTCAAATCAAGATTGCTCTTGCCCGCATTCAATACAATGCTTTTACTTACTGGAGTATAATTTAAGTGCGAAATCTTTATCTCATATGAGCCAGGCGCATCAACATTAATTTCAAACTTTCCATCGATATTTGAGGAACAACCTGCAACGAGTTGATCTTCCTTAAAAACGCCAATGTTGGCATACTCAACAGCCCAATTACTTTTATTTTTTAAGGTACCATGAATATGGTATTTGATTTCCTTGGCGAACAATGAAGTAGTGAAAGCAAAAAATAGAAGCAGAAGGAAATATTTATTCATGATTAATGTGGCAAAGGTTAAATTGATTAATTAGGTATTCAAGACCAGAAATAGGAGGACAAACATTACAATAATTACATTCGTTACATGGAGATACTTTATCGCGTGTTAAAAACCATGAAGAATTCTCATTGTAGTATTCTAAAAGATTCTTTGTTAGGTTTTGTTTATTATAGTTTGCAATGGGGGATCCATAAAAATTTGTTCCCATATTTCCCTTAGAGTCAATAAATACTTTCCCAAAATCAAATGTATTATTTAATTCATATCCTTGTCCATCATTGTTAAGGCACAGACTTCCACATCAGTACCAGGACATAAACAACTTACATCTGTAGAGTCATGATCAATAAGGCCACCCTTAATCACATCCATTTCTCGTATGCTTAATTCTGTTAATTTAATAGTATCCATTGTATTATAATTTATTAGTAAACTTCCTTCCTTATACAATTGCCAATTGTATAAGTCATCTCTATACAGTAGCTTTGCCCTCGCCAAAGGTAGCCTAGTGTAAAGAATGCTAATTCCCCGAACTAATTTTTTGACCTATTTTCCTTTCTACTGCGTTAAGCTTTTTCGCCGTAGCTAAGGCTATGCCTGTAAACCTTGCCTTGTAAAAAGAAAAATATTTTCAAAAACTTTAATTCGTTTTATTAACACTCTTCACACTAGCTACTAGCCATTCGGGATGAGAATGGATAAACGTTTATTTATATTCCCGAGTGGCATTTCTATAAGTTCGCAATATTCTTACGTGGCAAAATGTTAAATCAAAATTATGTATTTAAAATTTAACATCCACCAAAATCTCAATTGCTAAAAAACATATCTATTTTAGGGTTACCTTTTTGCTATTCGGGGGATGTAGTATATTTTTCAATAAATAAAGGGTTTTTTAAACCTCCAATAAAATGATCAATAAAACCAATATATCCATTCATAATTTTAGATTGATTCAAAATAAAGTTCACATTTCCAGATAAACTGAAATTTTATTTTTTAACATTTTTTAGTATGATTTTCCTCATTATTTTTTCACATGTTATCTCCACTAAATAAAAATATGATATAAAATAACGTGAGTTCGACGTAAAATACTATCCACAGAAAGTTCTATTTGGGATAGATTTGCATTAAAAATTTGGAAAGAATAGCGGGCTATTTTGAGGAATTTTTAATGTGAAGCTGTCGTAAAGAGAACTTTCCATTATGTGTTTGCCTGCTTTCGGCATAAATTTCCTCAAATCTTCTTGAAATATCCCGATATTCCTTCTAAAATTTGAGAAAATTTCTACTCAAAATCAGATCAAACTGTGAACGAATTTTACCTCGAACTCAGGTTAAAATAAAAAGCTCTGTTAGGATATCCCAACAGAGCTTTTGTTTATCCACAAAGAGCAATGCTATATGTGACTTATACTTAAGCTTCCACTAACTTCTCCAGTTCCCTCCACAAATTATCATCTTGTGGAACCGGCGCCTTAATTCTGATTGGTTCTTGCTTTACAGGATGCATAAAACCAATTTCTCTGGCATGAAGGCCAATTCCGCCTCCATTTTTCGAACGAGGAGCTCCATACTTTAAATCTCCACGGATAGGCATGCCTACTTTCGATAACTGTGCTCTAATCTGATGGTGGCGACCTGTATGCAACTTCACCTCTAACAAGAAATATTTCTGAGAACGAGTTAGCAATTTGTATTCAAGAATTGCTTCCTTCGCACCATTTTTCTCTTTATCGAATACATTGGTACGATTTTTTTCCTGATTTCTCAGTACATAGTGCTTAAGTGTTTCCTCTTCCTCCCTTGGACAGTTTTGCACCACTGCCCAGTAAATCTTATCAATTTGATCGGCCTTTTGCTGAAACATCTTATTCAATCGGGTAAGTGCTTTACTGGTTTTTGCAAAAATCACAACCCCGCTTACCGGTCTGTCGATTCGGTGTGGTACACCAAGGTACACATCTCCTGGTTTGTTGTATTTTTTTTTGATGTAAGCCTTCACCTTTTCGCTTAAAGGCTCATCTCCTGTCTGATCACCTTGCACAATGTCACCACATCGTTTGTTAATTGCAATAATATGATTGTCCTCGTATAGTATTTCTAATCTTTCTCTTGCCATCTTATTAGTCATTGCTTGCTGGTCACTGGTTGACTTGTCAACTGTAAACTTTAATATTGTTCTCTTTCGTTAGGGAAATCTTTCGATTTTACATCTCCAATGTAAGTTTCAACTGCTCCTTTGATTTCAGCAAACAGGTTGTGATATCTTCTTAAGAAACGAGGTGAAAACTCCTGAGTAATCCCTAACATATCATGAATCACCAATACTTGTCCGTCAACACCATTACCTGCTCCAATACCAATAATTGGAATAGATACACTTTCGGCAACCTGTTTTGCCAATACTGCAGGCACTTTCTCCAAAACAATTGCAAAACATCCTGCTTCTTCCAATAGTTTGGCATCTTCAATCAATTTTTTTGCTTCTTCTTCCTCTTTGGCACGAACAGCATAAGTCCCAAACTTATGAATTGATTGCGGAGTTAATCCCAAATGTCCCATTACAGGAATACCAGCTGATAGAATTCGATTTACCGATTCCAACACTTCTCTTCCGCCTTCCAGCTTTACAGCATCGGCGCTTGCCTCTTTCATAATACGAATGGAAGAATTCAGTGCTTCTTTAGAATTTCCCTGGTAGGTACCAAAAGGCAAATCAACCACAACCAAAGCTCTTTGCACTGCACGCACAACCGATGCGCCATGATAAATCATTTGATCTAAAGTAATTGGCAGTGTGGTTTCGTGTCCTGCCATAACATTCGATGCTGAGTCGCCAACCAATATTACGTCTACTCCGGCTCTATCAACAATAGTAGCCATCGAATAGTCGTAAGAGGTTAACATGGAGATCTTTTCTCCTTTCAGTTTCATTTCAGAAAGCACATGTGTTGTCACTCTCTTTACCGATTTTTTATGAATTGACATGATCTTAAAATTTTGGACAATAGATAAGTAGGTGCAATTGATACTTAAGCTGTTTTAGTTCAGATTGCAAAGGTATAAAAAAGGATAAAGTATCAAGTGAAAAGTAAAATAAGTGCCTAAAATACTTAAAGTGCCTAAAGTACTTAAAATTAAAAGAGAATGAGAGGTTGAGTAAATGAGTGAATAAATAATTCATCCTTTATAATTAACAATTGGAATTTCTGTCTTTCTGTCAGTAAAACTGTCATATTATTTACTGATTTTCTCCTTTCTGTGCCAGTATTGCATTTGAAATGTTCATTTTTTTAATGGCACAGGCTTTGATTAATCCCTTTCGGATTTAAAAATGATCTGTGAGTTTATTCGAAAAAAATAAGAACATTAAATAAATACTTAAAATGGGTAAAATTATTGGAATCGACTTAGGAACTACCAACTCTTGTGTATCTGTAATGGAAGGTAACGAGCCTGTAGTAATTCCTAACAGTGAAGGAAAAAGAACAACTCCATCAATTGTGGCATTTGTTGAAGGTGGCGAAAGAAAAGTAGGTGATCCTGCAAAACGCCAGGCAATCACAAATCCAGCTAAAACAATTTTCTCTATCAAGAGATTTATGGGTGAAACTTACGACAAGGTAGGTAAAGAAATCGGACGTGTTCCATATAAAGTAATTAAAGGTGATAACAACACTCCTCGTGTTGAGATCGATGATAGAAAATATTCTCCTCAAGAAATTTCGGCTATGACTCTTCAGAAAATGAAGAAAACTGCTGAAGATTATCTTGGACAGGAAGTAACTGAAGCTGTAATTACAGTTCCTGCTTACTTTAACGATGCACAACGCCAAGCTACCAAAGAAGCTGGCGAAATTGCAGGTTTAACTGTTAAGCGTATCATCAACGAACCAACAGCAGCTTCATTGGCATATGGTCTTGACAAGAAAGATCAGGATATGAAGATTGCAGTATTCGACCTTGGTGGTGGTACTTTTGATATCTCGGTTCTTGAATTGGGAGATGGCGTATTCGAAGTAAAATCTACTAACGGTGATACTCACCTTGGTGGTGATGATTTCGACCAGGTAATTATCGATTGGTTGGCTGATGAATTCAACAAAGAAGAGGGAATTGACTTGCGTCAGGATCCTATGGCTCTTCAGCGTTTGAAAGAAGCAGCTGAGAAAGCTAAAGTTGAGTTATCAAGCTCTACCAGCACCGAAATCAACTTGCCATACATCATGCCGGTGAACGGTATTCCAAAACACTTGGTTAAAACTCTTTCTCGTGCACAATTCGAGCAATTGGCTGATAGCTTAATTCAAGCTGTAATCGAACCATGTAGAGTTGCACTTAAAGATGCTGGGGTATCTGCTTCCGAAATTGATGAAGTAATCTTGGTAGGTGGTTCTACTCGTATCCCTGCTATTCAAAATAAAGTACAGGAATTCTTCGGTAAAGCTCCCTCGAAAGGTGTTAACCCTGATGAAGTGGTAGCTGTAGGTGCTGCAATTCAAGGTGGTGTTTTAACGGGTGAGGTAAAAGACGTTCTTCTTTTGGATGTTACTCCTCTTTCATTAGGTATTGAAACTATGGGTGGCGTAATGACTAAATTGATTGAAGCGAACACTACGATCCCAACCAAGAAAACTGAAACTTTTACAACTGCTGCCGACAATCAGCCTTCAGTAGAAATTCACATTCTGCAAGGTGAAAGACCAATGGCACAAGGAAACAAAACAATTGGTCGTTTCCACTTAGATAGCATTCCACCAGCACCACGTGGGGTACCACAAATCGAAGTAACTTTCGATATCGATGCCAATGGTATCTTAAATGTATCTGCTAAGGATAAAGGAACTGGTAAAGAGCAAAATATTCGTATCGAAGCATCATCTGGATTATCTGATGAAGAAATCAACAGAATGAGAGATGAAGCGAAAGCAAACGAAGAAGCTGATAACAAAGCAAAAGAAAGAATCGATACTTTAAACAAAGCGGACGGTATGATTTTCCAGACTGAAAAGCAGTTGAAAGAAATCGGTGATAAATTGCCAGCTGATAAAAAACAGCCAATCGAAGATGCTTTGAACAAATTGAAAGAAGCTCATAAAGCTCAGGATGTTGATGCTTGTAATGCTGCTATCGATGAGTTAAACACTGTATTCCAGGCTGCATCTCAGGAAATGTACAACGCTCAACAACAACAACAACAACAGCAAGGCGGTCAGCCAGGTCCTGATGCTGGTGCACAAGGAGGTCAAGCAGGCGGTAAGACTAAATCTGACGATGAAGTAACTGATGTTGACTTTGAAGAAGTGAAATAAAAAAGCTGATAGCTTATTCAATAAAATTAAAGGAGCTGCTCTGTATGAACAGCTCCTTTTTTATTCACTTAGGTGATACAGGCATAATCAAATCTTTAAGCGTTGCAATCCATTTTGGATGGTCGTTTAAACTTTCAACCAATACCAAGTCTTCACCACCATTTTCTTTAAACAGTTCGCCGTATTCCAAAGCAATTTCAATTGTAGTTTCAAGACAATCGGCAACAAAAGCTGGGCTAAAAACCATAAGTTTTTTTGCACCTTTTTGGGCTTGTTTAACCACAACCTTATCAGAAAAAGGTTCCAACCAGTTTTTGTCCAGTCTCGATTGAAAAGCAACCGTATATTTTTCTTTAGGGATATTTAGTTTTTCAGCCAACAATCTGCTGGTTTCGTAGCATGTTGCTTTATAGCAGAAATAATCCGTTTCTGGCCTGAATTGCTTATCGCAATCACATTCTTTGCAATTTTTTTGCGGATGTACTTTATTTACCTGCCTTAATGGCAAGCCATGATAGGAAAAGATAAAATGATCAAAAACATTTAAATCATGATGATTGGCATTGTCAACAATCGTATTTAAATATCCTTCATGATCGAAAAACTGATTGACCAATTTAATTTCAGGAATCACTTCCCACTTTCTGATCAGCTGCATGGCTTTTTCGAAAGTAGAACCAGTAGTTGATGAAGCATATTGCGGATACATGGGCAGAATAATCAATTGATCAGGCATGTCCAATCGGATCTTTTCCAAAACCTTCTTCATGGAAGGTTCCTGATAGCGCATTGCCAACTCCACTTTAAAATGACTGTCCAGCTCTTGCTGAAGCAGATTTTTTACTTTTTTGCCGTAGATCATCAATGGAGATCCATCTTTGGTCCACAATTGCTTGTAGATTTTCGATGATCCTTTTGCCCTAAACGGCACAATAATTAGGTTCACCAATATTTTACGCAGCAACCAAGGGATATCAATTACCCTTCGATCATTTAAAAACTCGAACAAATAGGTGCGAACATCAGAAACATTAGGACTTTTAGGTGTTCCTAAATTAAGGAGCAAAACGGTAGTTTTCTTTGGCATAACAAGTTTGTAATAGGCAAATAAATAAGGAAATGCATTCACATTTCCTTTCTGAAATTAATATTTTTTTTCGACTAATAATGAAACAAATCAAGCTGAGAATGGTTCGAGCCAGTTCAAGCCTTTTTTTAAGAGTTGTAAGCTTTCTGCCTCTTTCGATCCTTCTTGTACTTCGTATTGATAAGTCCATTTTACTTCGGGAGGCATACTCACCAATATCGATTCTGTTCTGCCAGCTGTATCCAAACCAAACTTGGTTCCTTTGTCCAAAACCAGGTTAAACTCTACATATCTTCCACGGCGATGCAACTGCCAGTCTTTTTCTTGTTTGCTGTATAATTTTGATGCATTGCTTTTCATGATCTTGCAATAGGTAGGAGCGAAGATTTCACCCACGTCCATTACAAAGGCAAACAGCTGTTCTTTAGTCATCCCGGAGGAATCGTTCAAATGATCGAAGAAAATGCCTCCTATACCACGCGTTTCGTTTCTGAATGGCAAATAGAAATATTCATCGGCCCAGGGCTTGAATTTGTTATAAAAATCGGGATGATGCCTGTCGCAAACTTCTTTCAATTTCAGATGAAAATCTTTGGCTTGATCTTTATCTACATAAATTGGGGTAAGATCTATTCCGCCACCAAACCAATAGCTCCCGTCGCTCAACTCAAAATAGCGAACATTCATATGTATGATAGGTACATGTGGATTTTCAGGGTGCATGATTAAGGAAACGCCAGTTGCAAAAAAATCTTGAGCATCAAGCTTTAACTTGCTCTTTATTTTTTCAGGCAGTTCTCCATGAACAGCAGAAAACTGAACTCCACCTTTTTCAATTATATTACCGTTTTTAATTACGCGACTTCTTCCACCACCACCAGCGTCTCGTTCCCAAATGTCTTCATGAAATTTTGCACCGGCATCGCAACTTTCCAATGCTTGGGTAATTTTGTCTTGTAATATTTTAAACTCTTCGGCTATGTATTCTTTTTGCATTATGCGTACCCTTTGTTTAATAAGATTTTGTTGCAGTCTTGTTGCTTTTCCGCTGAAACCGACTCAGCATTTTCTTCTCGAAATTCCAGAAGAAGCGGAATTGTCCGAGGAGGGTTCCCACAATCAAAAGTAAAAGCTGGTAAGTGGGTGTGATAATCAAAATGCTAAGAAAGATTCTCAGTAAAATATTGGTGTCGGTATCAATCGAGAAGTATTCAAATATCGGATTACGAACCAATACCGATAAGCTTCCGGTAATCGAGAATACAATTAGAATAACTACCAGTTGTAGATTTGAATTGATTTCCCATCGCTTTTTAAGTTTCTCAAACATCTATGTATATTATTTAGATTTATTTCAGATAAAGCAAATATAATATAAAATACCTTTAGGTCTGAAATAGGGCTAAGGAAATCTGTTTGATTTTATTGATTGCTTAATAGAGGAGAGTAGCAATTGAGGCATAAAAAAACCGCCTCAAATTGAGACGGTTTCTGTAAATATATTTTTGATTTGCTTACTTAGCAACTCTTTCAAGCCACTTAACCATTCCTAGCATTACAAACATTGAAAGGGCACAAGCCGCAACGAATACGAACCATGTTAACCACATTGGACTGCTCGTATATAAAAGACCACCAATAAATAGGAATAAGTTACCTATTGCAGTAGCAGCTAACCAAGCTCCTTGCATAATACCTTGCATATGAGGAGGAGCTACTTTAGATACAAAAGCAAGTCCCAATGGACTGATGAATAACTCTGCAATTGTCAAGATAAAATACAAACCAATCATCACCCATGGAGTTAATTTCATTGCATCTAAAGCCTCAGGACTCATACCAGCTAATTCAGCTTTTGTTGGTACTGCAAAAGAGAACACCATTAGGAAAACATATGCTAAAGCAGCAATACCCATACCGAAAGCGATCTTCTTTGGAGTAGAAAGGTTAAATCCTTTTTTATCTAAGAAACCAAAGAACCATACAATTAGAGGAGTCAACGCTACAACAAAAATTGGATTCACAGCAGCAAAAATTTCTGCACCAATAATTTGTGTAAATCCTAGATCAATTTCAATCGCACTTAAATCGATATAATCACGTGCAAAATAAGTTAAAGAATATCCGTTTTGGTGGAAAGCAAACCAGAAGAAAATTACAACTCCAAATACAGCAAATAAGGCAAAAATTCTTTGTCTCACTTCTTGAGCATCCATTTTTATCTCTTCTTTCGCTTCATCAGATTTTTCTACTTTTTTAGCTGAAACATCAGGGAATTTTGACTTATTAACAATATATATAATCAAAGAAACAACCATCATAATGATTGCCGCCATAAATGCATACTGGAAACCTTCACTAAATACATCAAGATAATTGTTTACAAAAGCTCCAAGATCAGTTACAGAAGTTCCGTCAGCGACAGACGCATTTGCATAAGTTGTTAACTGTTCTAATCTCTCTGCTGGCATAGCGCTTCCTTGAGCTACATATTCGTGGCACAATTCTGGTAAAGATGAGTTGTACAAGAAGTTATTTGCTTTCAACCACCAGTTTCTAACACCTACAGCAATAAAAGGGGCGAATAGTGCACCTACATTGATAAACATATAGAACAACTGGAAACCAGTTTCTCTTTTGTCCTTGAATTCGTCGTTGTCATACATTTGACCAACAAGAGCTTGTAGGTTACCTTTGAATAAACCATTACCAAATGCAATAACAAATAAACCTAAACACGTAATACCTAAATATAAAGTATAGTTAGGAACAGGTGTAGGTGTAGGGATAGCAATCATTACATAACCCAAAGCCATTACAATGATACCCGTTAGAATAGTTCCCTTGTAATTTTTAGTTTTGTCGGCTATAATACCACCAACCAATGCCAATAAATAAATAGAAGCATAAAAAATAGAATAAATAATTCCTGTAGTTACTTCTGATAGTCCGAATTTAGCAGAAATAAATAGCGTTAAGATTGCCATCATGATATAGAAGCCAAAACGCTCTCCCATATTAGCTAATGCAGCGGCAATAAGTCCTTTAGGATGTCCTTTAAACATAGATGTGTGTTTTAATTTATAATAGTTTCGTTTAAGTTATAAGAGTGACAAATATATAGAAAAAAACAGAAGTCCATAATGATTCGTAAGCGTTTCGCTCTTATTTAAAACGTTTTCGGAAGAAGACTCAGATTTCGAAAGTTTAGTATCTTTGATAGGAAACCCGATTTTGCTGTAGTTTTGAGTCTGTTATAGGGGTTTCATGATAGTCCGTTCATGTTAAAAATATGTTATAAAAAAGTAATTCGAATAAGTATGTACGCAAACAATATCAACAATTTTTTTACGTATAAATACAAACTGATTAACAAATGAAAATATTTCCTGTCCAAAAAATTGCCGAAATCGATACTTATACCATCGAACACGAACCCATAGAATCGATTGATTTAATGGAGCGTGCTTCAAAAGAGTTATTCAAGAGGATTTTAAAAAAATTTCCTGCTCCTGGGAATTGTAAAATATTTGTTGGTCCCGGCAATAATGGTGGCGATGGTTTGGCTTTAGCCCGAATGTTGGCAGAAAAGAACTATGCAGTGGAGGTGTTTATCGTTAAAGTTACGGATCAGCTTTCGAAGGATGCAGAGAAGAATTTACAGCGGTTAAAACTAGCAAAGAAAGTCGATATCTACGAGATGGTAAAGGTGGATGCTATGCCGTGGCTGTTTCCCGAAGACATTGTTATTGATGCCATCTTTGGTTCAGGCTTATCACGACCAATTGAAGGATTAGCATTTGAAGTGGTAAAAGCCATTAATGCAAGTGAGGCAAGTGTTGTTTCTGTTGATATTCCTTCGGGATTAATGGGAGAGGACAATTCTAAAAACAACTGCCACGGAATTATTAAGGCCAACTTCACCTTTAGCTTTGAGTTTCCAAAACTGGCATTTTTGTTCCCTGAAAATGCAAAATTTGTTGGAGAATGGGAAGTATTACCAATTGGTTTGCATGCCGATATCATTGAACAGGAACATACTCCTTACAAAATGCTTACTCGAAAGTTTGTGAAATCGCTATTAATGCCGCGAAAAAAGTTTGATCACAAAGGTACCTACGGACACGGTTTATTAATCAGCGGAAGCTACGGTAAAATGGGAGCAGCAATTTTGGCATCCAGGGCCGGATTAAGATCGGGCATAGGTCTACTTACTTCGCATATTCCCCGATTGGGATATGAAATTATGCAGACTGCAGTTCCCGAGGCGATGGTAAGTATCGATAGATCGGATATTATTTTTACCGAATACCCGGATTTAAGTCAATTCAAAGCAGTTGCTATTGGACCTGGTATCGATAAAAAACAGAATTCGTATCGGGCAATGATCGAATTACTAAACGAAATTAAGATTCCCATGGTGATTGATGCTGATGCGATTAATATTATTGGAGAGCATCCGGAATTAAAAAATGATTTGCCAATGGGAACGGTTTTTACACCACATCCCAAGGAGTTTGAACGAATGGTTGGAAAATCAAAGGATAGTTTTACTAGAAATACAATGCAGCGAGAGTTTGCAAAAGAACATGGGGTTACTCTGGTTCTAAAAGGAGCTTATACGGCGATTGCATGTCCCGAGGGTAGTGTGTATTTTAATCCAACAGGAAATCCAGGCATGGCAACTGCCGGAAGTGGGGATGTGCTTACCGGAATAATATTATCTTTGCTTTCGCAAGGATATTCTTCGAAACTTGCAACAATAATTGGAGTTTACCTTCATGGTTTGGCAGGAGATTTGGCAGCCAAAAAAATAGGTCAGGAAGCTTTAACTGCCGGTGATATTATTAATTACCTGCCAAAGGCATGGTTAACACTTAAAAAATAAGGAATTGTAGAGACCTTGCATTTTAGGTAAATGCAAAGACTTGGCTTATTGCGTCTCTACCAAAATAGAAATAAAATGAACAGAAACATTTTTAAACTACTAGTAGCAATTTTGATTGTTGGTGGAACAATTGGAAACCTAAGCGCACAAAAACGCAGAACTCTTGAAACGCCAAATACGGTAATTTATGCCTTACCTCAAACGGTTTTAAAAGTAGATGTGGTGGCTGAAAAGACAATTATGAAACGTGGACCTTTTGCTGATTATGCAAAAAAATATCTTGGGATTTCGGATGTTGTAAATAGCGATGGGGTGGAGTGGAAATTAAAGTCGATAGAATTGAATGGAATTGGAGAGGTGGATCCTGAACAGTTTCATAAAATTACTACCTCCGTAGATTATGAGCCAAGTTTAATTGCACTTACTCCGGAAGGCTTAATACGAGGGTTTAATCTTAAAAAATCAGCATCAGTAAATGTGGAAAAAGAGGTGATGAAATTGTCATCCGAAGAGATCAAGATGGAGTATGGTAAATTTTCTATCGATCCGATCATAAAATATCGGGAAGATACCACCTATAAAGTGGTTGAAACAGATACGGCTTTTATTAAAGTTCCGGTTTTGGAGAAGCAAGCTCTTACCAAATCGTTGGAAGAAAAAGCCGAAGAGGCTGCTCATCAAATTTTCAAATTAAGAAAACGAAGATTTAAAATTCTAAGCTCAAACTTTGAAGTTCTTCCTCCTGATGGAAAAGCCTATGAAATATTGGTGAAAGAATTGGCAAAATTAGAGGAAGAGTACATCTCTATGTTTGTTGGTAAAAAAGTTAGTATTCAGAAATCATATCAGTTTTCATACTCGCCAAAACAAGGTGAAAATGGAGGAGTGATTTTTAGGATGTCGCCTCAGATGGGACCTGTAGAGGTAAATAATTTAGGTGGACGTCCGGTTCGTGTAGATTTTAAAAACTTGAATGTTACCAACCAATTGGCCATTTTACCAACAGCAGGAGTAAATCCGCAATCATTAATTTTTTATAGAGTTCCTGGAGTGGCAGATGTTACCCTCTCAAACGGAAAGAGCGTCTTGTTAAAGAAACGCATGGCAATTGCTCAATTTGGGAAAATTGCCAAAATGCCAGCCGAAGTTCTCTTAAATGAGGATTACAGTATTGAGTATTATCCTGAACTAGGATCTATAAAGGAGGTAACAAAGTAATTTCAGTTATCGGTGAACAATGAACAGTTTGGAATTGAATTTTTGTTCGAATGATCGATAAGAATTTCCAAAACTCAAAACCCAAACTCCAATTAAGGAGTTTGGGTTTTGATGTTTAAATAGTTTCTTAAAAATTCTTAATTCCTTTTCACTTTTACAATAAGTCTTTCTGCCTTAATCAAAAAATACTACCTTTAGTGCTCTTAAATAATAAACACAATTTAACGGAGGAAATATATTATGAGCAAAGAGATTTTAAGCCTCGAGCCTAAAGCAATCTGGGAAAATTTTTATTCACTAACTCAGATCCCGCGCCCATCAAAGCACGAAGATGCTATTCAGGATTTTATAATGAAATTTGGTCAAGATTTAGGTCTTGAAACCATTAAGGATGCAGTAGGTAATATTATTATCAAAAAGCCTGCAACACCAGGTTACGAAGATCGCCAAGGCGTTATATTGCAAGGCCACTTGGATATGGTACCACAAAAAAATGCAGATACAGTTCATGATTTTGAAAAAGATCCGATTACTGCAGTTATTGAAGGCGAATGGGTTACTGCTGATGGTACTACTTTAGGTGCGGATAACGGTATGGGTGTTGCTGCGGCAATGGCTGTTTTACAGGCTAAAGATATTGAACATGGTCCGGTTGAAGCTTTGTTTACTGCTGACGAGGAAACAGGAATGACTGGTGCTTTTGGTCTTCAGAATGACGTTTTAGATGGGGATATCCTTTTGAACATGGACTCTGAAGATGAAGGTGAATTGTACGTTGGTTGTGCTGGAGGTATCGATGCAAATGTAAGCATGAAGTACAAAGAAGAGAAGTTAGACAAAGGAAACCGTGCTTACAAACTATACATGAAAGGCTTGAAGGGAGGCCACTCAGGAATGGAAATTATTTTGGGTCGTGGTAACTCAAACAAGTTATTGTTCCGCTTTATGAAGTATGCAACCAAAAACTTTAAGTTGAAGTTGGCTTCTGTTGATGGTGGTTCTCTTCGTAATGCAATTCCACGTGAATCTTTTGCAGTGGTTGCTGTACCCGAAAAATACGAAGAAAAATTCTTAGCTGCTATTTCAGAATTCGAAGCCATTTACAAAGCAGAATTATCAGTAGTTGAGCCAGATTTAGTGTTCTTTGCTGAAGCAACTGATGTTCCTAAAAGAGTATTCAAAAAGAAATATCAGAAGAATTTAATCAATGCAATTTATGCTTGTCCTAATGGTGTAATCCGCATGAGCGATGATATGCCAGGATTGGTTGAAACTTCTTTGAATCTTGCACGTGTTTTCAGTGAGAATGGTGTAATCACAATTCAAGCTTTAATTCGTTCATCAGTAAATTCGGCGAAAGAAGATTTAGCCCAAATGGTGTCTTCAACTTTCGAATTGGCAGGAGGTAAAGTAAACTTAGATGGTGAATATCCAGGATGGAAACCAAACATGGATTCTCCAATTTTAAAAACCATGCAGAAAGTTTATAACGATAAGTATGGTAAAGTGCCAGAGATTAAAGCAATTCATGCTGGTTTAGAGTGTGGTTTGTTAGGTGCTGTTTATCCAAAGTGGGATATGATCTCATTCGGTCCAACTATCCGCTTTCCTCACTCACCAGATGAGCAAGTGAAAATTGATTCTGTTACTAAATTCTATGATTTCTTAATTGAAACTTTAAAGAATGTTCCGGGAAAAGAAGAGGTAGAAGCATAATTAATGCGACTAGATAAGGAAGGGGGCGTACATTGTACGTCCTTTTTTTGTGAAAAATACCTATTAATGAGGATTGTTCATAAAGGAACATTGTTCTTTATCTGTATTAGATTTTTAGTTTATGCAGGTTCAAAAAGATAATATCAGATCGAAAATATTGAAAATAGCTGAAGAAGAATTCCTTAAAAAGGGATTTAAGAGCGTTTCTATGCGAGAGATTTCTGCCAAGTCTGATGTAGGACTTAGTAATATTTATAATTACTTCAGGAATAAGAATGAAATACTCGAAGAGGTTTTAGCTCCATTATTAGCTGCGTTTAATCAGTTGTTAGAAGATCATAATCAGTCTAAATATATAGATAAAGATATTTTTACTTCAGAGGAATATCAACTTGAACATGCCGAAACATTTGTACAACTAATATTGAAGTTTAAAAAGGAACTTAAATTACTTCTGTTTCATGCACATGGCTCTTCATATGAAAATTTTTGGGATGAATTTACTGACAGACATACAGAGACTGGTTTCAAGTATATTCAAAAAATGAAAGAAAAATACCCGCAGGTAAATACAAATTTCTCGTAGTTTTTTATTCATATGATGAGTTCATCGTGGTTAACAATTATTGGAGAGATTGTATCTCACGATCTTACTCGTGAAGAAATGGAGCATTTCTTTACTGATTATGTGGTGTTTGGGACAGCAGGATGGAAGAAACTATTGAATATGTAATATTTTTTTGAATAAACATGAACATCGTTCTTTTTTGAACTTGAAATAGGTCTACAACAATTTATTGGATTCGGCTTATTAGTAATTAAATTCATAAAACTCATATTGTATGATTAATACATTAAAATAATTACAAGCATTAATGGGTAATCGAAAAGTTCTTTTCCCCACTTCACTAATATTATCCGGACTAAGTTCCATCGTAGGAATGCTACCTTTTGTTTTTGTATGGCTTATTGTGGGAAACCTACTGAATAAAGACTTTACTCATGCATTTGAAAGTATAAATTACTATGCTATGTGGGCGTTTGGAACTGCAGTTGGGGGTGTTTTACTTTATTTTGTTGCGCTTACTTTATCGCATTTAGCAGCTTTTCGTGTGGAAACCAACATGAGACGTGAGTCGATGAAAAAAATAATTCGTATGCCATTGGGATTTTTCGATGAAAACACGAGTGGACGGATTAGAAAAATTATCGATGAGAATGTTAGTATTACACATGGCTTTCTAGCTCATCAAGTACCTGATTTAGCCGCTACAATACTTATGCCTTTGATTGCAACGGTTTTAATCTTTGTATTTGATTGGAGATTAGGCTTGGCATGTTTGATACCGGTTATTTTTTCTTTAGGAATTATAATTTCAATGATGGGAGGTAAGGGGCAGAAATTTATGCAAGAGTATATGAATTCCCTTGAAAAAATGAACACGGAAGCTGTTGAATATGTGAGAGGTATTCCAGTTGTCAAAATTTTTCAGCAAACCGTTTATTCTTTTAAGAATTTTCACAGTAGTATATTAAGTTATAGAAATATGGTAATAGAGTATACCAGATTATGGGAAAAACCAATGTCCTTTTATGTAGTTATTATTCATGGATTTGCATATATCCTAAAATCCGCAAGTAGATAAAGTAAAGCAAATTTTTGAATTTTATTTCATAAATAATAATCCTGATAAGATAAATAGCAAGTCAAAAATTCATTATTAGCATGCAATGAACCAATGCTCATGTGGCGGACTAGTCCTGAGGTAAAAAGATAATAATCAGTTCTCCAAAAGAATAACTGTTATTTAAGTGCCAATAAATAAGAAAATCAACATACTGTCAGGAAATACTATGTCTTGAAAGCTATCTTTCCATATACTTTCAGATATTTGTACCTGGCATGGCTGATCCATTTAGCTGGAATGCAAATAAATCGAAAAATAAATTTCTTGATTCTAAAATTTGATTTCAGATTTTGATAACGAGATGAGAATTTTTGAATAATATAATCATATAAATTTCTACACATTGCAGTAAGTATCAGAAAAACTGTGTTTTGTTCAAGTTTAGAGAATGGTAAGTGTCTCCATCCAAAATCATTCTTTAATACATCAAACTCTCTTTCGATAGTACCTCTTTGATTATAAAAGAAGACAATTTCATCATCAGTTTTTTCAAAATCAGAAGTCATTATACAACTATAAACACATGCTTCATTGGTGAATACATTTAACTGTCCATCCAGATTATTTTCTTTGGTAACAACAATTCTATACTCTTTAAGTAATCCTTTTTGCTTTTGATTTTGTGCCGCTCTTTTGAAAGGAGTAAATTTAGATGATCCACGAAATAGTGTTCTGCCATCTTTGGTTTTTATTTCCTTCCAATTATTCACCTTATTAATAGCTTGATAAATACTAGGTCGCATTTTTATACGAACGTAAAACTTATTGACATACCTGTTTACCGTATTTATAATGTCAAATTTATAAGAACCACTATCAGCTCTGAATGCATCAATTGAAATACCTTCTTGTCTTAGATTTTCAAACATTGTTTCCAATGTCTTTTCTTGCAAGGCATAGGCAACACTATTGCCATTTCTATTTTGAATGCCTACAATGTCACTACCAATAATCCCAACACCCGGACAGTAACCATATTCTCTTTTATAGGTCATTTTCGCATCAGCTTTACCTGTAAAAATAATTGTGTTATCATAGTCAAGTATCAAATCCCTTTTAAGATATTTTTCTGGGTTTAACCTTTTTAGCAATTTAATATTCAAAATATCCAGCATGGGATTTTCACTAAATTCATTTATTGATTCTCCACGTTTTGTTTTACATACATATTTAGCTTCTGAGAGTTCTTTAAATCGACTAAGTAATCTATCTGGACTAGGGGCTTTTAGATACGGGCTATCTGTTAGAAAACCTCTAAAGTTTTCTCCCAAATCCTCAATGCAACTTCCTCCGCAAAAGTAAACAGACCAGAAGGAAAAGATCAGATCTTTCCATGAGTAATGACTATTGCTGGAAAGTTTAGGTAGGCAGGTGTATAATAGTTGATCAATTTTAAGATTTTCAAATTCTTCAAGTACAAAATTTAAACCACCAAAAGGCGATAAATGAGAACTTTGTTGTATTTTCATAGTGCGAGGTTTTATCACCAATTTAGGTGAAAAAATCAAAGTTGTAAAGCTTTGAAATATTAAGCTTTACAACTTTTTTACACTTTTACATGCGGATTTTAGGATATATACTCGTACCCACTGCAGTTTCTCTTATAAATACTTCGGCGTCTGCAAGCTCTATTATTTCTAACTTGTTCTTTTACATTTTAATTACCCCTGTTTTTGGGCAGAGCATAATGAGAAGTATGTATCTTCAGCAAGCACTCGGACAGGCGAAAGAAGCGGTCTGCAGGCTTCAGGACTTAACAAATGTTGAACAACTTCCGGTTAAAAAGACTTCCCAAAAGATAAGAGGAAATAGCATAAGTTTTAAAAATGTAGTATTTAAATATCCAGATGCTAATAAAAATGCCGTTGATGGTTTGAGTTTTACTGTTCCTGAAGGAAAAACAGTGGCAATGGTTGGAGTTTCAGGTGGTGGCAAAACAAGTATTGCACGTTTAATTCCAAGATTCTGGGATGTCGATAAAGGACAAATCTGTATAGGTGGTATGGATGTTAAAGATATTTATCCTCAAGTTTTAATGAAACAAGTATCATTTGTGTTTCAAAATACTAAGCTTTTTAAAGCAAGTATTCTACAGAATATTAAATTAGGTAATCCTAAGGCAAAACAAGAGGAAGTTGAAAGGCTATTGGATTTAACAAGATCTCGTGAAATTATTAATAAGCTCCCTAATGGATTAAACACAAAGATAGGAGTTGATGGAACTTATCTGTCAGGAGGAGAACAACAACGAATTTCATTGGTAAGAGCAATCTTAAAAAATGCACCGATTGTATTACTTGATGAGGCTACAGCTTTTACAGATCCGGAAAATGAACATCTAGTACAAGAAGCTTTGAAGTTATTATGCAAGAATAAAACTGTTTTAATGATTGCACATCGCTTAACAGGCGTTCAAGATGTTGATGAGATACTTGTGATTGATAAAGGAAAAATTGTTGAACAAGGTTCACATCAGGAACTGTTGAATAAAAATGAGATTTACGCTAGTATGTGGAAAGAATATCAGCGCTCAGCGCAATGGACAATAGGAAAGGAGGCTCAGTATGTATAGATTTTTAGAAGAACGACTTGCTCTATCAGTTCAGGGAGCTAAGGATTTTACAAAAGGAGTATTTTTTACAACACTCCTAAATATGGCATTAATGTTACCGGCTATTTATGTATTCATGTTTTTGGAAGATTTTCTTCGGCCAATAATTGATCCTTCCGGAATACATCCTAAAGGATTATTTTGGTATTATATTTTAATTGGGATTTCATTTATGCTTGTAAGCTGGTTTATTGCTTTACTTCAATACAGAAGTAATTACACTAAGGTGTACGATGAAAGTGCCAATAGAAGAATTTCTCTTGCTGAAAAGTTAAGAACATTGCCACTGGCATTTTTTGGTGAAAAAAATCTGTCTGATTTAACTTCTACAATAATGGAAGATAGTACAGAATTAGAACATACTTTTTCTCATGCTGTGCCTCAGTTATTTGCATCATTTATTAGTTTGGGATTAATTGCCTTAGGCTTGTTTATCTATAACTGGCAATTGTCTTTGGCATTATTTTGGGTAGTTCCGTTTGCCTTTTTTATAATTCTATTATCAAAAAAGATTCTTCATAAAGAAAATCAAAAACACTATCTCAAAAAAAGAGACGTGACAGAACATATACAGGAGGGTATAGATACCATACAAGAGATAAAATCTTATAGTTTGGAAGATGCTTATTTGTATAAATTAAACCTAAAGCTAGAAGCTTATGAGAAACAATTAATGCATGGAGAACTTATTGCAGGTGCAATGGTAAATGGTTCTCATGCTTTTTTGAAATTAGGAATGGCTAGTGTGATAATTGTTGGAGCTGAGATACTTGTATCAGGAACTCTTGATGTTTTCACCTATTTGATATTCTTAATAGTAGCTTCTCGGATATTCGATCCTATTAACGAGGTGTTTAATAATATAACAGCACTTTATTACCTGGATATTCGCATCAATCGAATGAAGGAAAT
This sequence comes from Marinifilum sp., assembly GCF_965230805.1. NCBI lineage: Bacteria > Pseudomonadati > Bacteroidota > Bacteroidia > Marinilabiliales > Marinifilaceae > Marinifilum > Marinifilum sp. The sequence continues at coordinate 3,137,802 of NZ_OZ246019.1, forward strand.
GAATTCTTTACCCATTCAAAATGGAAATTCAGAGTTTATCCCTGTGAATTATGATATTGCTTTTGAAAATGTTGATTTTTCGTATGAAAAAGGAAAACAAACCCTTAAGAATGTTTCGTTTATAGCTAAACAAGGAGAGATTACTGCACTCATAGGACCATCGGGTGGAGGGAAAAGTACTGTTGCTAAATTAGCAGCGCGATTCTGGGATATAAATTCAGGAAAAATTTATTTGGGAGGAAAGGACATTAGCAGGGTTGATCCGGAAGTATTATTACAGTACTATTCAGTAGTTTTTCAGGATGTGGTTTTATTTAACACTACAATTGAAGACAATATTCGGGTTGGGAAGCGCAATGCATCTGAAGAGGAAATTAAGCGTGTAGCCCAATTGGCACAATGTGATGATTTTATAAGTAAGATGCCAGATGGTTACAAAACAATTATTGGTGAAAATGGAGAAACTCTTTCAGGAGGAGAGCGCCAACGAATTTCAATTGCTCGTGCATTACTAAAGAATGCCCCAATTGTTCTTCTTGATGAGGCTACGGCATCTTTAGACGTTGAAAATGAAACAAAAATCCAATCAGGTATATCTGCATTAATAAAAAATAAAACGGTAATTATAATTGCTCATAGGATGAGAACAATTGCCAACGCAGATCAAATTGTTGTTCTAGAGAATGGTGGAGTTGTAGAAAGAGGCGATCCGGAATTTTTAAAAATGAAGCATGGCGTTTTTGCTAAAATGTTAGAAAAACAATTGAATTAAAGAAGGACAAAGAATGAGACTTGTTTCATGTTTGTAATGGAATGATATCATGGATGGAATATAACGATTGCTCTTCGAAGTGAGAAAAATTACTTAGGTGAAATTTATTTTTATGCTGTGATTCATGTTCTGAACCTTTTCAATAACAAGAATATCACCACGTAAAAAAGACTTCCAACTCCACTGGCTACAACTAAGGAACCAAGGGCAAACTGCAAGTAGTTTTCACCTAAAGTTTTTAAATTCATTAAATCAGGAACTTCAGTTTGAAAATGACCAGTCAAGATGAAAGCTCCGGATTGATAGCCTGCAATAAGAATTAAAGGAATTAGTGGCGGAATGCTACTAATATTTACCGTTACTAAAACCAGAACTTTGTTAAGGCGCAGCAGTATTGCTAAAGAAATTGCCAATGCCGTTTGAAACCCCCAGGTTGGGGAAAATGCTATGAACGCACCCAATGCAAGCGAAAGAGCAATTACCGAGTTAGAATTATTGGCGGCTGTAATTTCCGTAACAATTGCTTTCTTAATTCTTGAAGGTCTAAATTTTTCTATATATGCCTGATAATTCATATTTGCCCAGATCTCTTTGCAAAGAAACAAACCGGAAATAAAAATGTTCGAATTGTATTCCGATTTACAAAAAATAAGATTCCTTTAGTTTATACAATCATTAAGAGTATCTTAATTATCAATTGTTTGTTGTTCGCTGTTCATCGTGCTAATCCATGTGCCATCTGTCGAAAGATATTTTCTCATTAAGTTGGCTGTCATGCAGGAGTGTACGGGCAGAATGCCGATAATATCACCAATGGTAAATTCATCGAAAAGAATATCGCTACAGCGGATAATGCCATGTTCTTGCGAAAGTTCTGCTAAAAAACCTCCTCCAAGAATTTCGCTCCATCCATTTTCTGTTATTCGGACCAAACTGCCAAAAAGCTTTGTTCCATCCTGGTCGGCTTCGATAAATTCTTTTGAGAAATGAATACCTCCACCATGAATGACCAACTCCTTGCGATCGATATTTCTGGCAATAACAGGGCATGCCATTGCAACAGCAATTTCATTTTCTTCGCAGGAACCCAAAACGTATTGCATGATGTCATAGAACACAAAGTTACCTGGCCGAAGTTCATCAATGCCATAAAACTCTTTGCTAATGCTGCATGCTGGAGTATCACCAAGAGAAACCTGGATATTTGGAATTTCATTTCGGAATACATCCTTAAGTTCATTCAAGCTGAGCAAAGTCTTGCTATGGTTATTGTGAATTTCGTTTTGATCTTTAGCTTTGTAATTGTGACCGTTATGAGTAAGAAAACCTTTACATCGTAATTGCTCAGCTTCCTTCATTAAATCAGTTAAGATTTTAATGGAACCTATGGCCTCTGATGGAATTCCACATCGGTGGTAACCCACATCTATTTTTATAAAAATGCCTACTGAGTGTTGCAGTTCAGATTCCAGGTAAAGAATACTCTCTCTCGATTCCAGAACAAGATTTAAGTGGATCTTCGAAGCCAACTCATTAATCAAATCAATTTCACGAACATTTATAGGAATGGCTATCGTTATATCCTCCCAGCCATGATCTGCAAAATACTTTGCCATTTCAACGGATGAAACCGCAATGCAATCAACACCCCTTTCTTTAAACCAATTTCCCACCTCGACAGATTGATGCGTTTTAAAATGAGGACGCAATCGAGCATTGGCTTTCTGTGCCCTTGTAATCATAGCTTCTATATTGCTGATGCATTTTTGTTTGTCAAGAAGTAAGCTTGGGCGTATAATTTGATTATTAAGTGTTTTCACGTGTATACTTAATTTTGGCTTTAACTTGCGATCTATTTTATTCTCTCTCTAATATCTTTCAACATATTGTCTCTCAGTTCAAGCAAGTTTTTAGATATTCCTACCTTGTAAATATGTGGGCTGATAAAACGCTTGTGCTCATCGGGCAGCTGATTGAATCTTTGTTGTAAATATTGATTGATCTCTTTGGGGGATTTATTATCGATTAAAATTTTACCATTTTCCATTACTTTTTCAGTTAATTCCTCGGCTCTACAGTTCGAAATAAGGGTGTTTTTGTCTTTATGGAATGGGTGGTAAATCTTATCTGTATTCTCTTCTTCAGCAGTTAAAATTCCATCACGAAAAAACATCCCATCCTTATCAAAATAACGAATCAACTTTTTGCGCCCCGGCATAGTAATCTTTTCAACATTCTCTGATATTTTCAATCGAGGATTTCCATTGTTCTCAACCAATTTATAAACACCATCTAAAGCTCCGGTATCTTTGCCAGTTACCAATTCGGTTCCGATACCATATCCATCAATTTTTGCTCCCTGTTCGTTCAAACTTTTAATCACGTATTCGTTTAACTGATTTGAAGCAAAAATCTGAACATACTCCAAGCCCTCATCATCAAGCATTTTCCTGGCTTTTTTGCTTAAGTAAGCCAAATCGCCACTGTCTAAGCGAATGCCAACAAGTTTGAAGTCCTTTGCTTCCAATTCTTTGGCAATAGTAATGGCATTTGGAACCCCCGATTTTAGCGTATTGTAAGTGTCAACCAAAAGCACTGTGCTTGTTGGGTTGATCTCAGCATATTTTCTGAAAGCTTCCAATTCATCCTCAAAACTTTGTACCCATGCATGAGCTTGAGTTCCGGTAACGGGTATATTGTAATTAAAACCACTATACACATTCGATGTAGTATCGGCTCCGCCTATGGCTGCGGCGCGAGAAGCATGCACTCCTCCTAAGCCTTGAGCTCTTCTTAAACCAAAATCAGCGAAAGCTTTCTCGCCAATTACATTTCTGATACGACATGCTTTGGTTGCAATAAGGGATTGAAAGTTCAGATAGTTCAAAAGAAGCGTTTCGATTAACTGAGCCTCGATGATGTTTCCTTCCACACGCACAATAGGTTCGTTTGGGAAAACAATTTCGCCTTCGCGAACACTGTAAATTGTTGCTGTAAACTTAAAATCATTTAAATAATCCAAAAATTCCTTACGCAGGCCAGCCTTTCTTAAAAATTCTATGTTTTTACTGTCATACTTAAAGTTTTGCAAGATTTTTAAAAGATCATAGAGACCTGCAAAAATAAGGTATCCGCCTTTATATGGATTAGTACGATAGTAGTAATCGAATACTGTTTGTTCATGTTCTTTACCGCTTAAATAATAGCCTTGAGCCATGGTTAGCTCATAAAAATCAGTATATAAACCTGCATTTTCCGTTAATGTATTCATCGAATTTATTTAAAAATAATCACCTCAAATATAGGGATTATCTGTCTTACAAACCCGAAGTGTGGAATCAATATAGATAAGTTAAAGCGGATGGATACTATTTGATTCTATGAGGATTAATCTTAATTTAGCAAGCTTTAGAATAATTTACTAAAACAATAAAATCTTAAACTTAAAAATACAAACATGACAGAAGTAATAAGAAGAACACTGCGTGATTCATCTGCTATGAGATGGGCTATGTTGATCCTTTTATCAGGTTTAACGTTTAGTACCTATTGGTTTCAAGATTTCTTTTCAGGCTTGAAAGGATTAATGGAAACTGAAATGGGCTTTTCTAGTGAAGAATTTGGAAGAATACTTGGTTTAACAACTGTCGCCAATATGTGTGGTATGATTATTATTGGTGGTATTATGCTTGACAAGTGGGGAATTAGAATAGCTGGAATCGTTTTTGGAGGAATTGCAGTGCTGGGTGGAGCAATTTCGGCTATGGGTGCGGCAGGAATATTTGGTGCAGATAAAAGTACCATGTTAAATGCAATTATTGTAGGTAGGATTTTATTTGGATCTGGTCTTGAAGTTATTTGCGTTGTTGCTACTAGAACCATTGTAAAATGGTTTAAAGGATATGATCTTGCTTTGGCTATGGCCATAAATATGGGTTTTGGACGTTTAGGTAGTGCTATGGGAACTGCTTTGTCTCTTGATATTGCTGGTGGTCATGTTTCACCTGCTGTTACCTTTGCAGCAGGCTTAATTGGTGTGTCTCTTATAATGTTTTTAATTTATACAGTATTTGATGTTAAATTGGATAGGCAAGAGAAGGCTATTAGTTCTGAAAAAAGTGGAGAGGTTTGTGATACTGATGAAGATTTTAAATTTTCTGATCTAATTACTTTAATTAAGAATAAATCATTCTTGTACATTGCTCTTCTTTGCGTAACATTTTATGCTGCAATTTTTCCATTTATGCAATATGCTCCTGATTTGTTAATTAACAAATTTGGTTTTACTCAGGAATTGCCTCAGGCAGGTGAAGTTATTTTGTTTGGAAGTAAAGCCATAGGAGCAGCAAGTGTTTATATCGTATTTTTCTTATTTGCAATACTATTTGCTGTAGTTCCAAATAATTTTGAAAACAAGAATTTTCGAACCCTATTTAAGATTGGTGCATTAGCGGGATTTCTCATTTATTTGTTTATCATGAAGGATATTCTTGCTATTTGGTTGAACAATGGTGCGAAAACAGCAAGTTTAATTCCCCTTGGAACGATTATATTTACTCCAATTTTTGGAAATATTGTTGATAAAAAAGGAAAGGCTGCTTCATTAATGATTCTTGGATCATTGTTATTGATATTTGCTCACGTGTCTCTTTCAGTTCTACACAGTGTAGTGATAGCGTATTTTGGTCTATTAAGTTTAGGTGTGGCATTTTCGTTGGTTCCCGCTGCTATGTGGCCTTCAGTTGCTAAAATTGTGGCTGAAAACAGATTGGGTACTGCTTACGCTACAATGTTTACCCTACAAAACTGGGGACTTGGACTATTCTTTTGGGGTATTGGAGCGTTACTTGACTTTGTTAATCAAGGAATACCAGAAGGTCAAGCTAAAGACTATACTATTCCTATTTTGGTTCTTGTGGGTTGTGGTGTAATTTCAATATTTTTATCATTCCTTCTTAAGAAAGCTGATAGAGCTCAAAACTATGGTTTGGAATTACCTAGCTAAGAAATTGACGTTTTTAGAATAATTTATTATTTATAAATCCGCCTTGAACATTGAGTTTAAGGCGGTTTTCTTTTATCTATTATCGTAAGCGCAGAGAATAGATAAACAATTAGCCTAAGAATACGATGGCATTAGTCTAATGCTTCAAGTCAAAGTATTCTAACCTAATATATTACTATTTGTTCTTTTGAGTTTATTCTCACTAAAAAATATAGCCATAGCTAAGGCTTTGCTACTATTTTCGCATTGAATACAGTCAAAATTCTCAAAATAATTCAAAACTCATTCTATTATAAAACTGGCATAATAACGTGAGTTCGACGTAAAATTCGTTCACAGTTTGCACTGATTTTGAGTAGAAATTTTCTCAAATTTTCGAAGGAATATCGGGATATTTCAAGAAGGTTTGAGGAAATTTATGCCTAAAGCAGGCAAACACATAATGGAAAGTTCTCTTTACGACATCTTCACATTAAAAATTCCTCAAAATAGCACGCTATTCTTTCCAAATTTTTAATGCAAATCTATCCCAAATATAACTTTCTGTGGATAGAATTTTACGTCGAACTCACGTTATAATAATAAAGCTGACAATAAAATGGCAACTTTTTTATGCTTGTTAATAAAAGCACATTGATTCAATATTCATGAATTGATAAAACCATGTAGGGTAAAATAACTTCTAGACGTTTTATTAGTAAACGAAGCATAAAACTCCTCGCAACCTTTTTATTAGTGATGCATCAGATAAATAAAAATTTTGCTTTATGAAACGAGCATGATTAAAGTTATTATTATACATACATTGTAATGATTATTTTGATCTTATGGCTTCCATCTTACAAATAGAAAATAACAAACAGATGAAAGACTTGCATAGAATATTTATCGTGTTGTTTATGTTATCGGGTGGAGTAGTAATGCCTGATAAAGCAGAGGCAAAGAAAGTTTACAAGAAAGTTGTGGTTAAGCACAAGCGATATAAAAAATATCCTGCAAAAGGAACTCATGTGTTGTATATGAATTCGGCACGCAGAGTGAAGCACAACAAGGGTATTTTTTATCATGCTAATGGGATCTATTATAAAAAATCAACCTGTGGATACAAAATTGTTGCGGCACCCATAGGAGTTAGGCTTAAGGTACTACCTGCAAAACATGTGCGAATAGTCTTAAATGGTCGCCATTACTTTTATCATTATGGAACTTATTACATTTCGGTAGGTAAAAAGTATGAAATTGTTACACCTCCAGTTGGAATACAAGTGGATGATTTGCCAAATGGTTATAAGCTAGTTACGAAAAAAGGGAAAACATTTTATGTGGTTGATAAAGTGTTTTATGAGCGCATTGTTTTAAAGAATGGGTCAAGAGTATTTCAGGTTGTAGAGGAAGTATAAGAAAAGAGCTTGTCTAAAAAGTATAACATTAATGTGAGGAAAACGAAAAATCTATATCATTGAGAATCGGATGTTGCACTTAGTTCAACATGACTCTAAATAAACTTACTTTTTGGACAAGCTCTTTCTTGTATATGATGATTTTAATCAATCATTCTGTCAATAGTTTGAGCGCGGTTAGGACCAACCGAAACAACTTTTACCGGAACTCCGGTTTCTTTCTCGATAAAGTCAATATAAGCATTGAATTCTTCAGGAAATTCGTTTTCATGAGTCATGGCAGTCATATCTGTTTGCCATCCTTTAAATTCTGTGTAAACAGGTTCGATATCATCGGTCATTTCGTAAGGAACATGCTCAACTTCTTTGCCATTTACCTTGTAAGAGGTACAAATCTTAATGGTTTCAAAATTATCCATCACATCCGACTTCATCATGGTTAATTCGGTAACACCATTAATCATGATGGAGTATTTCAAAGAAACCAAATCTAGCCAACCACAACGTCTGGGACGTCCTGTAGTCGATCCATATTCGTTACCATTGTCTCTTAATCTTTGCCCGTCTTCGTCAAACAATTCGGTTGGGAATGGTCCCATGCCAACACGTGTACAATAAGCTTTAAAGATACCGATTACATTTCCAATTCGGTTAGGAGCAACACCTAAACCGGTACAAGCACCTGCACAAACCGTATTCGATGAAGTTACAAATGGGTAAGAACCAAAATCGATATCCAATAATGTACCTTGAGCACCTTCGGCAAGAATTGACTTGTTATCTTTTAGTGCGTCATTTAAAAATTGTTCGCTGTCGATTAATTGGAATTCGCTAAGAGCTTTAACTCCTTCGAACCAATCAGCTTCGTACTCTGCAATATCATAATCGAACTCGTAGAACTTGTCAAGCATTTGGCGGTGCTTGGCAACTACCAGTTCATATTTTTCTTTAAAATTATTGTTGATGTCACCAACTCTTAAACCGTTTCTACCCGTTTTGTCCATGTATGTTGGACCAATACCTTTAAGTGTAGAACCAATTTTAGATTTTCCTTTAGCAGCTTCCGAGGCAGCATCAAGAATTCTGTGAGATGGCAAGATAAGGTGTGCTTTTTTTGAGATAAATAATGACTTCGATAAATCGATACCTAATTTTTTGATTCCTTCAATCTCCTTTTTGAAGATTACAGGATCGATCACAACACCGTTACCAATAACATTGATTTTGTCATCACGAAAAATTCCAGATGGAATGGTATGTAATACGTGTTTTATCTTGTTAAATTCCAGGGTATGTCCTGCATTTGGTCCGCCCTGAAAACGGGTAATTAAGTCGTACTTTGGGGTCAGTACATCCACAACTTTTCCTTTACCTTCATCTCCCCACTGGAGGCCTAAAAGTACATCAACTTTCATTTCGTCTAATAATTTGATTTAAACCTTATAATCTAGTTTCCGAAACCGATTTGTTTTTGGCTTGGATTTGTAAAACGGTTCGGTATCGTGGTTAAAGCTTGAAGAGTGCTTACAAGTTTTAACAGTCAAAGGTAGTAATTATTTTGAAATGGGTTTGAAGAAAATTTTGCTTGTTGATAAAATGTATAGATACAAAAAAACCTCTTTATTTTAGAGGTTTTCAGAGATATATAATTGTTGATAAACTTAGTTGTTTTCTAGTTTTCTACAGTCTTGACAAATTCCGTAGATATATAATGAATGATGCGATACTTTAAAGTCCATATCGTCTGAAACATTTCTTCTTACATCATCAAGCCTTGTATCACAAAATTCAAGTACTTTACCACAGCGAGTACAAATTAAATGATCGTGCTTGTTGCTATCATAGGCTTTTTCGAATTGAGCAATATTTTTTCCAAACTGATGCTTGATTACAAGCTTGCAATCAAGAAGCAAATCAATGGTATTATAAAGAGTTGCTCTACTTACACGATAATTTTTGTTTTTCATAAATATGTATAAAGACTCAATGTCAAAATGTCCTTCTCTTGAATATATCTCGTCTAAAATAGCATATCTTTCCGGGGTTTTTCGGTGTCCCTTCTTCTGAAGATATTCTGTAAACATCTTCTTAACAATTTCTTTAGTGTCTTCGTTGCTCATATCTAAAAAATAGCCTAGGTGTTATCTAATCTAATTTAAAATAATGGCTCTAAAATAGTAATTTTTTTTAGAAATGAGATGTTATTTAGAATAAATTTTATTTAGGAGTATTCTTCAATGTTTTCTATACGTTTCACATTATCAAGCCCTTTGATCTTAATCAATTTCACGATAAGATTATTAAGATCTTCAGTATTGTGCACATATAGGTGAATTAAACCTTCAAAAATGCCATCGTGACTTTCGAAGTGAAGAGATCGCATATTCACGTCATGATCTTTGGAGATGATATTGGTTACCTCGTTCACAATTCCAATTTTATCAATACCAGATAGCTCAATAACAGCAAGGAAAGACATTAATCGATGGCTTGTCCAATCTGCTGCCAAGATTCGATCACCCTGACTCGACATTAGTTTTAAGGCATTCGGACATTTTCGCTTGTGAATGGTAATGTTATTGTTCATGTCGAGATGTCCTAGAACTTCATCTCCTGGAATGGGTTTACAGCAAGCTGCGATTTTATAAGATTCATTGGCAGCCATTTCGCTAAGCATGAGTGTTTTTTTCTTGTCAATGGTTGGTTTATCACCTTTCTCTTCTCTTTCAACAATTTTTTCCTCTTTTTCTTCATTGTTTCCAAAGAAGTTCAAACGCCAATATTTGATAAATTTACTTCTGGATTTTCTTCGAACAACTGCTTCAATATCATTGATATCGATTTTTCCCATGCCAATTTTATAGAACAGTTCCTCTTTGCCCGATAGTTTATAATGTTCCAGCATTTTTCGATAAGACTTTGCGTTCAACTGAAGACCAGTCTCAAGAAGTTTATCTTCAATCATTTGTGAGCCTTTGCTGGTGTATTCTTTTCTTTCTTTTTTAAATGCGGTTTTAATTTTAGACTTGGCTCTGGCAGTGACAACAAAATCCATCCATTCGTGTTTGGGAGATTGTTTTTCGGAGGTTAGAATTTCCACTTGATCACCACTTTTTAGAACATGACTAAGCGGAACAAGTCTGTGATTTACTTTTGCTCCTATACACTGGTTCCCAATATCGGTATGAATTTCGTAAGCAAAGTCTAATGTAGTTGCATTTTTCGGTAAGGTCTTAATCTGACCTTTCGGGGTAAATACCTGTATTTCTTGCGAGAACAAGTTCAGTTTAAACTCATCCAAAAAAGCCATTGCATCGGCTTCCGGATTATCAAGGATTTCGCGAACATCCTTTAGCCATTTGTCAAGTTCCGAATCACCCGAACCATTTGTATTGTATTTAGAATGGACTGCAAAACCTTTTTCTGCAATGTCATCCATCCTTTCTGTCCTGATTTGAAATTCAACCCAATTTCCTTTTGGCCCCATTGCTGTAACATGTAAGGCTTCGTATCCGTTAGCTTTTGGAGTACTTACCCAGTCGCGAATTCGTTCGGGTTTGGGTTTATAAATATCAGTAATTAAAGAATATATATTCCAGCACTGATTTTTCTCCGGAATACTATCATCGGGTTTAAAAACTACTCGAACCGATACCAAATCATAAATTTCTTCAACACTTACATTTTGCGTTTGCATTTTATTCCAGATGGAATAAATAGACCGAGGACGGTTTTTAATGGTGCATTTAATACTGTTCTCGGCAAGTTTTAGCTCAATTGGAGCAATAATTTCTCCGATGAGCTCGCTTTGTTTGGCTTCCTGTTCTTTTATCTTTTCGGCTATGGAATTATAATCTTCGGGATGTTCGTACTTTAGACTCAGGTTTTCCAGTTCGGTTTTAATGGTGTAAAGACCCATTCTGTGGGCCAAAGGTGCAAATAAGAAAAGAGTTTCACCAGCAATTTTCATTTGCTTACGCAGGGGCATTGAACTAAGTGTTCGCATATTGTGCAAGCGATCTGCCATTTTTATCAGGATTACACGTAAATCATCGGATAGGGTAAGCAACATCTTACGGAAGTTTTCGGCTTGCATTGAGGTTTTCTGATCGAATACACCTTTTATTTTTGTGAGACCATCAACAATTTGTGCGACTTTTTCTCCAAACAGATTTTCAATATCTTCAATGGTGTAATCCGTATCTTCAACAACATCGTGAAGTAAAGCTGCTACGATGGATTTTGTTCCAAGTCCCATCTCTTTTGCAGCAATATGTGCAACCTGAATAGGGTGCAGTATATAAGGTTCTCCTGATTTTCTTCTTACACCACGATGCGCTTTCCATGCAAATTGAAAAGCTTTCTCTATCATTCTGCGACTCTCTTGTGCTTGACTTCGTTTGCAGTCTTTCAATAGTGCTTCGTAGGCATCAAGGACTAGTTGTTTATCTTTTGTGGTTTCTACATTCATAAAAACTCGGTTCTCTTGTTTGTTAGTTTTAGTAGTAATTCTTAAATGTAGCGAAATCTAACTATTTTTTATCGTTTTGTTCAACTTAAAGTTTAAGCCATTTTTATGTATGATTCAAATGTAAGTTATTTTAAGCCAGTTCAACCATAATTAATTTCATGATTTAACCTGTTTGTTTGAATTTATTTTAGATGGAGTTTTTGCAATTCTTTGGTCCACAAACTACTAATTTGAGATCATCCTCCTGAAAATAGATATTGGCTATGTGCTTGATTTTATCAGCATCCACATTTTTAAGCTCTTTGATGAATTTCTGATAGTATGAGTTATCCAGACCAAACGGGAGATTTCCTTTTAGACTTTCGGAAAGAGCAAAGGGGCTATCTAAATTACGAAGCATTTCACCTAGAATGTAATTTTTTACCAGGTCCAACTCTTCCTCAGAGATTAAAACTTCTCTTAAGCGTTTAATTTCCTTGTAAATTTCAGCAATTGTATCCTTACATACATCGGTGCCAACTTCGGTAACAATTACAAAGTGGCCTCCTTTTAAATGAGAAATAATAATGGAGTTGATGCCATAAGTATATCCTTTATCTTCCCGAATATTTTGCATTAAGCGAGACCCAAAATATCCTCCAAGAATTAGGTTGAAAATATGAAGTGCTGTATAATCTTTATGCGTTTTATTAAAAATAGGTCGACCAATCCGGATACAGGCTTGAATCGCATCTTCCTTACATACGAATGTTTTGTTTTCTTTCGATAAAACGATTTCATGATTCGCTTTGATGATCTCAGTTTTTGGAGACCATGCTTCTTTTCCAAACATTTTTTCCAATTCATCAATTACTAACTGATCCACTTTCCCTGCAACAATAATTTTACAATTATTCGCAGTGTAATGAGTTTTATAGAACTCCTTTACTGTGTTAAGATCCAATCTGTCGAACTCTGATTCATCTATAATATTGGAGTAAGGATGATGCTTCCCATAAATTAAAGAGCTGAACTTATCTTTTGCAAGAACATTCGTTTTCTGATGTTCAATTTGAAAGCGCTGTTTTTTATTCAATAAAACGGTGTCAAATTCTTTTTTAGGAAATGTTGAATCCTTGATCAGGTTTTCCGTAATTTCTAAAGTTTCTGATAAGTACTTGCTTAAAGTATAGAGGCAAACACTGGCATCGTGTTTGGCGGCCGAAAAACCAATATAAGCCCCGTAAAAATCGAAATGTTCTGCAATTTCCGCTGCACTGTATTTATTGGTTCCCTCGTTTAGCATACTATTGGCCATGCTTGCCACCAAGGGTGACTCCTGGAACCAAATGCCTGCATCAAAAATAAATTCAATCTTTAATACTTCCTGACTTCCACCATTAATTACATGCACAGGAATGTTGTTACTTAGTCTGTATCTCGAGTCTCCTAAAATTTTGATATCATCAACCGTTTTAAATTTCGGAGCTGTATTTCGATATAATTTTTCCATTCCTATTTCTTTGAGTGATAATATAGAACTGAACAATTTTCTTTTCTGAAGAGTTTTGCGGATGTGTTTTGAATATCACCAACACTCACGTTACGATATTTATCAACTTCAGTATTAATATCATTGGCATCGCCTAGTAATTCATGTGTTGCAAGGTTCATAGCCTTATTTAGGTAACTGATTTCGGAGAAGATAAGACTTGATTCGATTTTGTTTTTTACCTTCTGAAGCTCATAATCAGATACTTTTTCGGCAGCCATTTTATTCAATTCTGTCCAAATTGCAGCCTCTGCTTCCTCAAACGAAACTCCCTTGCTTAATTTACCGGTAACCAGGAATAAACCTGGGTCAAAATCACCAGAAAGATAAGCGTCAATCGATGAGAATAGATTCTGTTCTTTTATCAGTTTTTGAAAAATCCTTGAAGATTGTCCGTTAGATAAGACGTCAGAAACCAGATCGGTTGAGTAGAACTCGTCATCGGTTCGGCCAGCCATATGAAATGCCATGTAAATGGCATCGAATGGAACATTACGTTCCAAATGCAGGCTCCTGAATTCTTTTTGTTTGGGCTCTTTAGGCAGATTGCGTTTTGCAATTTCACGACTTTCAATTGATCCAAACCATTTTTCTGTCAACAGCTTTACATGATCGGGTTCAACATTACCCGAAACTACAAGAATTGCATTGTTGGGAGCATAATGCTTAAAAAAGAACTCTTTTATTTCATCCAGTTGTACTTTTTCAATTTGTTCGATCGATTTGCCAATAGTTGGCCATTGATAAGGGTGTTCTTTGTAAGCCAAAGGCCTTAAATGCAACCAAACATCACCATAAGGTTGGTTAAAATATCTTTGTTTGAACTCTTCGATAACTACATTTTGTTGTACTGCCAGACTTTTCTCGCTAAAAGCCAGACTCAGCATTCGGTCCGATTCCAGCCAAAAGGCAGTCTCCAAATTGTCTTTCGGAACTGTTAGGTAATAGTTGGTTACATCATTACTGGTCCAAGCGTTGTTATCGCCACCAACCATTTGCAAAGGCTCATCATAGTTGGGAATATTCACCGATCCTCCAAACATTAAATGCTCAAAAAGATGAGCAATACCGGTTCGTTCTGGATCTTCATCTCTCGAACCAATATCATACAAAAGGTTGATAGCAGCCATCGGTGTGGTTTCGTCCCTGTGAACAATTACCCTCAAGCCATTGGCAAGTGTAAATTTATCGAACTCTATCATTTAGATTTTGAATTTATCAAGCCCTGAAAGTGCTTCTTTGTATTCTGTTTTGATTTCCTTTACGATCTCTTCTACCGATTGTATTTTAGAGATCAAGGCTGATATTTGTCCAATCTCCAACTCACCTTCTTCAAGATTTCCATCGAACATGCCTTTTTTAGCACGCCCTTTACCAAGTAGGTCTCTCATTTCTTTAGGAGAAGCACCTCTGCACTCTGCATCATTTACTTGTTCGAAGAACTGGTTTTTAATGAGTCGGGTAGGCGCAAGTTTTTTAAGTGCCAGTTTGGTTCCGCCTTCGCCCAGTTCAACAACTGATTTTTTAAAATCGATATGAGCTGAAGATTCTTCAGATACAGCAAAGCGGGTTCCCATTTGAACACCATCGGCTCCGAGCACCATGGCTGCCAGCATGCTCCGACCAGAACCGATGCCACCAGCAGCGATTACAGGTAAACTGGTTGCTTTGCGAACCGATGGAATCAATGCCATAGTGGTTGTTTCCTCGCGTCCATTGTGACCACCAGCTTCGAACCCTTCTGCAACAATTGCATCTACACCAGCATCCTCACATTTTTTAGCGAAAAATGCGCTCGAAACAACATGAACCACTGTAATTCCATGCTCTTTTAAAAAGGGAGTCCATTTTTTTGGACTTCCTGCAGATGTAAAAACAATTTTTACTTTCTCATCAATAATGATATTCATGATTTTATCCATTTCAGGATAAAGCAAAGGAACATTCACACCAAAAGGTTTCGAAGTAGCCAATTTTGTTTTTTGAATATGTTCCTTAAAGGTTTCAGGATGCATAGATCCTGCACCAATCAGGCCTAATCCTCCTGCATTACTAACTGCCGAAGCCAATTTCCAACCCGAACACCAAACCATTCCTCCCTGAACAAGGGGAATATCTATTCCAAAAAGAGATGTAATTCTATTTGTCATTTTTTATTCAATTAGTATACAATCAAAAAAGACACAAGAGCCATGAGTTTTTCTTGTGCCTTACTTAGTCAGATGATTTGTTTGCAAATTTAGAAAAATTCTTGATAAGAATGGGTCTTAGCCAATGATTTTGAGAATATTCATCCTTGCAAAGTCGGCATTGTCAAAAAGGGTTCTTTAGATTAATTATAGATACCTTATTATTCTTGATTTTTGAGCCGATTTCAGCATTGGATCTTGTTTCTTACGATCAATATTACTTTTTTTAGGCTTAAAATCAGGGTTGGCGGTTATCAATCAAGGAGTTTTGATTGGCTTTTTATATTAAATTAGAGTGAAGAAGAAATCATTATTAGGTCGTTTTTTAGTTTGGCGTTTAAAGCATGTAAGTGATCGTCAATTTATCTCTTTTATGGCGGTACTTATCGGCATAATATCAGGTATAGCAGCAGTGATTATAAAAAACTCAGTGCATTTTATCAGTGAGTTACTGCATCATAATTCGTCAGAACAATACCAAAATATCCTTTATGTGATTTATCCTACAATTGGTCTTACAGTGGCCGTTTTGTTCATCAAATTCGTCATTCGTCGTCCGGTTCGCCATGGTGTTCCCAATGTACTTTATTGCATCTCGAAAACTAACGGACAGATCAATAGTCACAATATGTTCTCTTCTATTATTACTTCTGCATTTACTGTAGGGTTTGGCGGATCGGTGGGTTTAGAAGGGCCTACGGTAGCAACAGGTGCGGCTTTGGGTTCAAACATAGGAAGACTCTTTCATCTCAACTATAAACAAATTACCTTGTTGCTTGCATGTGCGTGCACCGGAGCTATGGCATCCATATTTAAAGCTCCAATTGCAGCAATAGTATTTGCCTTGGAAGTGATCATGCTGGATTTAACCATGTGGTCTTTGGTACCTCTCTTGCTTGCTTCAGCATCAGCAGTACTAACTTCTTATTTCTTTTTGGGAATGAATGTATTGTATCCATTCGAAGTTCAGGATGGTTTTATCTTGAAAGATCTGCCATATTATATTGTGCTTGGTATTTTTACAGGATTAATAGCAACTTATTTTTCCAAATCATACATGTTTATTCATTCATTGTTTGATAAGATTGGCAATACATATAAAAAGTTGATTTATGGATCATTGGCATTAGGGGTTATTCTATTCTTTTTGCCATCCCTGTATGGTGAGGGATATCATGCGATTAATGCGTGTTTGTCTGGTGATTATTCCTATTTGTATAACAATTCTTTTTTTTATGCCCTGCAGGATAATTTTTTAGCCTTTGTTGTATTGATGGCAATGGTTATTTTCTTTAAGGTAATAGCGGCATCGATTACTTTTGGTGCAGGTGGAGTAGGGGGCATATTTGCACCAACTCTTTTTATGGGAGTAAACTCAGGCGTTTTGTTTGCTAAACTAATAGGGTATTTTGGTTTAAGAGATTTGCCGGTAAATAATTTTGCTTTGATTGGAATGGCAGGAATGATTGCAGGGGTATTGCATGCTCCTTTAACCGGCTTATTCCTGATTGCAGATATTTCAGGCGGTTATCAATTGTTTGTTCCTTTGATGATTACTGCTACCATTTCTTATGCAACAGTTAAAACTTTCGAACCACATTCGGTTTATACCATCCAGCTTGCCAAGCGAAAGGAGTTGATGACTCATGATAAGGATAAGAATGTGTTGTCGCTTATGAGTGTTACCAGAATGATTGAGAAGAATTTTAATACCGTTAATTCTGAAGCAACTCTTGGTGATTTGGTAAAAATTATAGCCAAAGCACAGCGAAATATCTTTATTGTAATTGATGATGAAAATAACTTTCAAGGAATAGTAAAACTAGATGATATCCGTGAAATCATGTTCAAGCCTGATAAGTACGATTCTGTTTTTGTGCGCGATTTAATGGTTATTCCGGAAGTTGTTATTCAGCATGATGAGTCAATGGCTGATGTTGCCAGAAAATACCAGTACTCCGATAAGTTTAACTTGGTGGTATTAAAAGATGGGAAATATTGCGGATGTGTTTCAAGAGCCCAGATTTTCTCAACTTACCGTCGAATGCTAAAACACTTCTCTGAAGATTAATTTTATTTTAATGTTTGGGTAATTATTTTATGGCAGATTTACGCCTATTAATAGCATAAAAGAGAGCATTTCTTTAGATGTGCCTTTAATTCATTAGCTTATCGTTAATTGTGAAATCAGTAAAAAAAAATCTTGGAAAAGAGTATAAGCTTTCTAATTATCTGCTACATTTGCAGTCAATTTTTGAAGGACTTTTAGCAGAGGAATGTTATAAATATGCTAAAATCAATAAAATACGTAAATGTCAGTTGATAGCTGCTTGTATGTATTATGCCCTAAGGCCGCCTGACTTCTGCAGCCATCCGACCTTTAACTTTATGTATGTGGAATAAAATAATCTTGATTCGGAGCAATGAAGAAGAAGAGTTTGCTTTCTCGATTTTTAATTTGGAGAGTAAAAAACATTAAGGAACGACAGTTTGTTTTAATTTTAAGTTTTTTGGTTGGTTTAATAAGTGGATTAGCTGCACTTGTGCTTAAAAATACCATCCATTTTACCCATCATTTTTTAACGCATCGCTTGCATGTTGAGTCGGCAAACTTGTTGTACCTGGCATATCCTGCTATTGGTATTTTACTTACGGTTTTGTTTGTAAAATTCTTTGTAAAAGATAATATTGGTCATGGAGTTTCAAGAATCTTATATGCCATATCACAGAAAAATTCACTCATAAAATCACACAATAACTACTCATCGGTATTAGCCAGTACACTTACCATTGGTTTTGGTGGATCGGTAGGAGCTGAGGCACCAGTGGTTTTAACCGGTGCTTCAATCGGTTCCAATCTTGGTAGGATGTTCCACATGAACCAAAAAATTATTACCCTAATGGTTGGTTGCGGAGCTGCAGGAGCAATTGGAGGAATCTTTAAAGCACCAATGGCTGGTATGGTATTTACGCTAGAGGTTTTGATGTTGGATCTTACCATGGCATCACTAATTCCATTGTTAATTTCATCAATTACAGGTGCAAGCATTGCTTATTTCTTTATGGGAAAAGGTGTTTTGCTTTCATATGATGTAACAGAACCTTTTGTTATTGGAAATTTTCCCTACTACATTCTTTTAGGAGTATTTGCAGGTTTGGTATCTCTATATTTTACTCGTCTTTCGATGTTTTTAGAGCTGCAGTTCGATCGCATAACGAACTGTTATCGAAAAATGATGGTCGGCGGAATTCTTCTAGGTGTTCTGATCTTCCTATTCCCACCACTTTATGGTGAAGGTTATATAACTATTCAAGCCTTGTTGGATGGGAATTATACTGACTTGGTAAATAACAGTATCTTCTATTTCTTAAAAGATAATTATTGGTTGCTTTTAGGCTATATTGTATTGGTTTTGGGTTTTAAAGTGATTGCATCAACCGTAACAACCGGTAGCGGTGGAGTTGGAGGTATATTTGCACCATCGCTTTTTCTTGGTGGAGTTTCAGGTTTCTTTGTAGCCCGATTCATTAACGGGTTGAATGTTGTGAAGCTATCCGAAAGTAATTTTACCCTTATTGGTATGGCAGGAATGATGGCTGGAGTGATGCATGCCCCATTAACTGCAATATTCCTGATTGTCGAAATTACCGGAGGATACGAATTGTTTATCCCAATCATGGTTACAGCCACAATTGCTTACTTAACCATCATGTATTTTGAACCACATTCCATTTACACCAAACGTTTGGCCAAACGAGGTGAATTGATTACTCACAATAAGGATAAAGCTGTTCTTACTTTAATGAAGTTGGGAAAGGTAATCGAGACTGACTTGAAAAAAGTAAGTCCTGATGCTACATTAGGAGAATTGGTAAAGATTATTTCTCACTCGCAAAGAAATATTTTTCCAGTGGTTGATGAAGATGACAAGTTGTTAGGAATTGTTTTGTTGGATGATATACGTCATATCATGTTTAACCCTGATATGTATGAGGATACTTATGTAAGAAACCTAATGATTATGCCACCCGCTATTTTAGATGCTAATGCTCCGATGGAAAAGGTGATGCGCAGATTTGAAGAAACAGGAGCCTGGAATCTTCCGGTTACTCAGGATGAAAAATATTTGGGATTTGTATCAAAAGCAAAAATCTTTAACGTATACCGTAGGGTTTTGGTGCACTTCTCGGATGAATAATACCTGTTTTATTTTGTGACTATTTAAGATGAAAGCTTGCTCAAAGATGGGGAGGCTTTTCTATTTTTGGCTTACGGTAACAAACGACTAATCATGAAGAACAAACACTATAAAACAATCGACCCTGAAATTTGGAAGGGACGAATTGACGATGAGGAGGACTACCTTGCATTCAGATGGCATCAGATAATCCAATCAATAGATCTTCTTGAAACTCCCAAGAAACCTTTAAAAGGATTTGGTTTATTAGGATTCTGTTGCGACAAAGGTGTAGAAAGAAATCTAGGGCGAAAAGGAACATCGAAGGCTCCAAATAGTATCCGTAAAGAAATGGCAAACCTGCCTTGCTCTTTTCCGAAGGGAACAAATATTTACGATTGTGGCAATATTGTAAGTAACGAGGCTGAGCTTGAGGAGGTACAAAATGTACTATCGGATGCGGTTTACCAGATGCTAAAAATGGGATTATTTCCATTGATTTTAGGGGGTGGACATGAGATTGCTTATGGACATTACATCGGGATAGAACGATATCTTGCAGAAAAGGAAAATCAAGAACTGGGAATATTTAATTTGGATGCACACTTTGATATGCGACCCTATAAAAATGGTCCAAGTTCAGGAACGATGTTTGCGCAAATTGCTGACCGATGCAAAATCAATGCAAAAGACTTTTCATATATGGTTGCCGGCATTCAACAATATGGAAATACGGTTAGTTTGTTTAATAAAGCCGACGAATTGGGCGTAAAATACCTAATGGCAAAAGATATTTCCAATGATAACATGTTTTCGGTAGGGCAAGATTTGGTGCGATTTGCCAGGCAACAACAAAACATTTACATGACGCTTTGTTCGGATGTAATCTCATCGGCTTATGCTCCGGGTGTGAGCGCTCCGCAACCCTTTGGTTTGCATCCCGAAATGATTTTGAAGTTGATTAAAACCGTAATTCAATCCGGAAAGGTGATTAGTTTTGATATTGCCGAAGTTTCCCCTCGTTTCGATGAGGATAACAGAACTTCCAAATTGGCTGCCATTATTGTCTTTGCAGTGATTAACTCCTTGGTTGAGTTTGGCTCTGCTTCGGATTGTATTTGCTAGACAATTGAGTTGGGATCATATCCTGCTTATTCATATTCTTGCTTAGAAAGGCTTCTTTTGTTGAAATATGAGACTGTACACCCTTGGGTGTCACGATAGTCTCATATTGATACAGTTCTAATTTTACGTCGAACTCACGTTAATTTAAACTCCGATACTCTCCCGGTGTCATTCCGGTTTTCTTTTTGAACATTTTGCTAAAGTACTGAGGGTATTCAAAACCTAAATCATAGGCAATTTCACTTATCGATACGGATGAGCCCAATAATTTATTTTTAGCCTTTTCTATAATGTGATATTGAATAAAATCAGTGCCATTTCTGCCGGTTTCTTTCTTCAAGATGTCACTCAAATAATTTGGGGATAAGCCAAGTTGATTTGCAAAATCTTTCACAGAAGGAAAGCCTTTTTGTTTCAGGACATCGGTATTGAAATAGTTATTAATCAAGCCCTCAAATTCAACTATAAGGTCGTTATTTTGGTTTGTTCGAGTAATAAATTGGCGATCATAGTAACGATTGCAGTAATTTAGCAATAGTTCAAGCGTTGAAATAATTAAAGTTTTACTATGCTTATCGATGTTTTGTGAAAGTTCAAGTTCAATATCCTCAACTATACCTTTAAGTTTGTTTTGTTCTTTATCTGATAAATGCAATGCCTCGTGCAAATTGTAGGAAAAGAAATTGTAATCCTTCATTTTAGAACTTAACGAAGTCTTGCGTATTAACTCAGGATGGAAAAATAAGCCCCAACCATAAATATCCTTTGTTTCATCGGGGTCTTCTATTGAAATTACCTGATTGGGCGCAAGAAAAAACAAAGTTCCTTCCTGAAAATCGTAGTAGTTTCTTCCATAGCGCAAGGCTCCGGGGCAAAGGTTTTTTTGTAATACAGTATAAAAACCTGTCGAGATTTTTATATTGCCTCCGTGCCCTTGGGGCTTTACTTTCGAAAAATCAATAAGCCCAATTAAAGGATGCTTAGGCTCTTCTTGCCCAAGCATTTTATGCAATTCGCTAATGTTTTCTATTCTAGTAATTGAATCCATCTTACACTTTCTCTTATTTTTTTATTTCCTGCCTCAATACATTTGTGTACTCGGCAATGGATTTATGCGAAAAGCCTTCGATAAGTAACTGTCCGATAAAAAGGATGGCAACTGAAAAAGCTACGCCTTTTAATACTGGCGATTTAACAAAAATTATCACAATTAGTGCAGCTAAAACAAATGCTGCAAATGTAATTTGATACCATATAAAGCCTTTATCAACTTTTTCCATTCTCTCGTGCTCATATTGTACAAACTCGGCTACATCTTTTTGGTAAATGGCGGTAGATTCTTGCTTTGTTTTTTCGTTGAAATTAAGATATGATAATCCGCCAGCTATGATAAGGATTCCTGCAGCTAAAGAACCCCATTTCATTCCGGAGGCCATGGGCGATTTGGCAACAAAAAATGCAAATATCCCTGCAAGAATTAGCAAGATAGATCCAAGGATCATAAAATTGATAGCTACCCATTTTTGGGCGGAAGCATAAGCTTCAAGTGATTGTAAAATGTTCATGATTTTATCTTTTTTCAATGTTTCACAAAGTTATATCGGTTTTATCATGAAACGAGACTTATTTCATGGTAATATTGGTATTATTTAAAATTTATTTTTTGATATCACGGGCACAACTGTTCAAACTTTGTTTTTGGCACATGCTTATCTTATTATTTAAATGCCTTTTCGAATGCAGCAATTCTTCTTTCAATGGCTTGTATGGTAATACTGCTATCTATTACACTTTCAAAGCCATGCAGTGTTCCTTTTGTTTTGTTTAATTCTACTTCAACTCCCGCCTTCATTAATTGATCTGCATATATTTCGGCTTCATCTTTTAGGCTGTCGAATTCTGCTGTTTCAATGTATGATGGTGGAAGATCCGAAAAGTTATGGGCTCGTAAAGGATAGGCATAAGCTGGAGTTTCCCCTTTTGTGTCTCTCAAATATAGCTTAATGGCATCTTGGCTCATAGGAGTGTTCCAAATAGGAACGCCTGTGTATTTTTTTGCACTTTCTGTTTGCAAGCGATCATCTGTGAGTGGGTAAACCATCATCTGAAAACAAGGGGTAAACGCTTGCCTGTCGCGCAGCATTTGAGCAACAGCTGCCGTTAAAGCCCCTCCAGCACTATCGCCATAAAGTGCAATGCGCTTTTTATCTATCCCAAGTTTCTGGGCATTGTCAAACACCCAAATTGCAGTATTATAACAGTCTTCTACTCCATGCGGATAAGCACCATCCAAGGCCAGGGTGTAGTCGATAAAAACTACTTTTGCACCTGTTGCCAAAATATAGGATTCATACAATTTCTTGTAAGTGGGAATTGCATACATCCAAAATCCACCACCATGAAAAGCTACAATAACCGGAGCATTGTCCGAACTATTTTTTTTCTGATATACCTCTACATTTCGAAGCTCTTTATATCCTTCAATCTGATAGTATTTAATTTCGATTGAATCATTAAACTCTTGTTTTTTATAAGCCCTTTTAAGAAATCGGTTCATCATTTTTTTTGGGAATGTTCCTTTAAACCGATAATTAATGATCCCTAATTTCTGAAAATCGGGATGTAGAGCTTCAACATAATTGTATGGCGTGGGGTGGTAACGCAACAAATATATAAACCCTGCTAATGATAAAAATTCGGTAACAATACCAACAATAGCCTGCTCAGAAACTCCGTCAATCATGATACTGATGAAACGAGTGAATAACAAAACAGATACTGCTATAATTGCTGGTTTCAGCCACCACGAGCCACGGATAAAATAGAAGAGTATTAGCAATCCCATAAGCAGGAGCATACTACCAATATCTGCTTTAAGAGCATTGATACTGACTAAGGATGCCGCTTTTACCTGAAAAATCTCCATGCTTAATGCCGGTGAAAACATCCAAATTGCCCATAAAACAAACATCAGGCACATTATTGCGAAAAGATATGTTTTAACGATATATTTCATTGTTTTTTATAGTTTATTTTTTCGAATGTTAAAATACAATAGCATGGGTACACTAACACAATCAACAGCAATTAAATAGGGATCAATTTCCCACAAAGGTGATGCTTCCTGCAAAACCAAAACAGCTGTCAGTCCAAGCGCATTGATAATAAGAGCCGGAAGAAGCAGTGTTTTTTTTCGCAGAAGAAAACTAATCCCAAATAATGTATATAAAGCTCCGATGACCAGTATGCCGATGTATTGAGCTTTATCTACTGTTGAAGCCTCTAAAAAGAAAATCAAGTAGATAATGTGCACAGGTCCAACCAAGGATAAGAGTGCGCCCTCGAGTGTTAAAAGTCTTTTGTGTATCGTTTTCATTACTTAAGCTTTTAAATTGTTCTTATTTAAAAATTGACTTGCTCTGTTTACAATTGCATCTGTAAATTCGGGTTTGCAATACTGGTATAATTAATAGGTCGTAAAAGTTGCCTGCCAACAACGCGTCGAACTACACTAAAGTCGGCAGGCTTCATCATAAACGATACCAATTTTAAAATCCATATTTCGATGCCAACAAAACTCTTTCTTACTTGTAAAAATCAGTTGCTTTTTGCAGATACTATATCGATTCTCTTATTGCACTTTCAATCCACTCATTGCTTGGCAAACCTTTTACCAAATAAGCTTCTCTCGGAGCAATAAAGCCTTGTGCATTTTTAACTACAATCTCTAACTCATCCAAGTTGGTTTTCTCGAACTCGCTAAGTTTAGGCAAGCCAATGCCTTCTGCAAATTTACGCATGGCATCTGCAAGCGCTTTGCCTGGGTTTTCACCTGCCTCTACACCAAAAATGTTCAATAAATCAGCTGTAGAATCCGGTACACCATCAGCTAAGTATTCTACCATTGGAAACAGCACGTGTGCTACGGCTACTCCATGCGGAATATTCCACTGCCCACCGATTGCATGCGCTATACCATGTCCGATATGAGTCATTCCCTGCATGCCGGCAAATATTGCTAGAGTTGATGCTTCTGCCATGTTTTGTCTTGCTTCCAAATTGCTACCATCTGCAACAGCTTTTGGTAAATTTTCTACAATTAAGCGAATGGCTTGTAAGCCAAAAGTTTTGGTTAAATTGTTTCTTTCTTTTGAATATAATGCCTCCAAGGCATGCGACAAGGCATCCAAGCCTGTAGACATGCTTACAGAAGCAGGCATTCCTTTGTGTAGTTCACCATCAACAATGGCAATTGTTGGAATCATCCCTGGTCCGTAAATAGACTCCTTGCGTTTCTTTTCCACATCCTTAATTCCTGCTGCCGGGCTCGCTTCGCTTCCGGTGCCTGCTGTTGTAGGAATGGCAATCAGGGGCAATAGTTTATCGGTACACCAATAGCCTGTGCGTGTGGTAAAGTGCTTGTCCAAATTATCCAAGCCTAGCGTAAGCATTAAATCCATCGCTTTGGCACAGTCCATAGTACTTCCGCCACCCACAGCAATAATCCCGTCAATTTTTTCACCTGCCATATCTTTGATGGCTTTTTCGATAATATGAGATGGATTGTCGGGTAGTACTTCGTCAAAAATCGAAAAGGAAATATTGTTTTCAATTAGAATATCAGTAACCGTTTTTGTAACTCCGGTTTTAACCAATATTTTATCGGTTACCACCAATATATTTTTCAAACTGAATCTCTCAACTTCTTTAAGAAGCTCTTTTTTAACTGATCCAAGACCAAATATTAAATGACCTGGATGTGCAAATTGATACATATTTTTAATTTTTGCTGTATTTGATAATTATTCCGGTTTTACCATGAAATAAGTCTCAAAATCAAAACCATTTAAGACTCGTTTTTCTGTTTATAGTTTTTCCATTTGTCAGATGGAAGCGGCAAGATCAAAATAACCATTATCCTGTATGTGTAATAATTATTTTAATCATGCTCGCTCCATGGTAAAACGGGAATAAGCTGACCATTTTGTGAAAAGCTATTTTATTTGCCTTCAGCTTCCATTAGCTTCTGCATTAATGTTCGAACATCGTGTTCTTCATCACCTTCATAACGAGGAGCATATTTGTCGAAAGCCTCTTTTACCTCCTTGTAACGATCATCAATACGTTTCATGTTATAAGCATGCGACACTACATAGAATTTTCCTTCTTTTATTTGTTCCATAGCTATGCTTGTATACTTGTCGGTATCCATAGCCAATTGCATGGATGCTTCGTCGCCTAATTCAGATTTTACAAAACCCGGGCAAATGTGCGACACTTCAATGAAATCAGGTGTTTCTTCGCGCAACGATTCTGAAATTGCAAGCGCAGCATGCTTACTAGCTACGTAAGGTGCTGCAAAGGGTACACCGTGGAAGAAAGAGTTCTCTGAACCAATATTGTAAATGGCAGCTGGTGTTCCTTGCTCAATCATTCTTTTACCGAAAACTGAGCATCCGTTAACCATTCCATACACATTAACGGCAAAACCTTTCTGAAAATCTTCGCCTGTTGAATCAATTACAGACTTGCTTTGAACCATGTTTCCCGCATTGTTTACGATAACATCTACATGCCCATATTTTTCCCAAGATTGATCAGCCAATTCTTCAACACTTTTACGATCGGTTACATCACAAGGAAAAGCAGTAGCTTCAATTCCCAGATTCTTTAATCTCGCAACCGCTTCTTCATTCCTGTTTTGCCTTCTTCCTGCAATAACAATTTTTGCTCCTTCTTGTCCAAACTTTTTAGCAAATGAGTAACCTATTCCGGTTGCTCCCCCGGTTATAACAACTACTTTATCTTTAAAATTTTCCATGATTATTATTTTAAATATTAATAAATCTAAGATTATTTCATTTTCATTTGTCCAAGCATCATGTTATCGAAAGTGCGATCTCCCAATAAACCTTTCATCATAATTCCTCCTTTGGCATCCATGCCTACTGCATATCTGGTTTTCGGGTTTTTCTCTTCAATAGCTTTAATAATGGCGTTTACAACAGGTTCTGGACTTGGAGCCTTTTCATACATCTTTTTAAAGTATGGAATAAAATTATCAACTATAGGTTGATAGGCTTCTCCCGGATTTACCGCTTCAAGTTCTTTTAGTACCACATCGTCAAAACCAGTGCTAAATGCTCCGGGTTCAACAATCGAAACATTAATTCCAAAGCGCTTCACTTCTTGCCTCATGGCATCCGAAAGTGCTTCAACGGCATGTTTCGAACTGGCATAAAAACCTAAAAAAGCGGTACTTACTTTGCCCACAATGGAGCTAATATTTACGATGCTACCTTTTTGCATCTTGCGCATATGTGGCAAAACATGTTGAGATACCCTTACCAAGCCCCAAACATTTACATCATACATGCGTTTCATGTGATCGATGTTGGTGGTTTCGATAAAACCATACGAACCAAAACCTGCATTATTTACCAAGGCATCAATTCTTCCTTCTTTTTCAATAATCTGATCAACACCTGATTTTACCGAATCGTCTTGGGTTACGTCCATTTTAATGGCTTTTCCACCAGCAGAAACCAATTCATTCATTTGTTCAACACGACGGGCTGCACCATATACAATGTAGCCTTTTTTTATTAGCTCTAAGGCAGTAAATTTTCCAAAACCAGAGCTTGCTCCTGTTATCAAAACTACTTTTTTACTCATAAGGGATATTTTTAATTGAATGTTTTTAGATGTGATAAATTTACAATGATTTACAGAGGTGTTTTTATACGATTCACGGATAGTTGTATACGATTTACTTTTAACCAAAGCGGCATGGTTTAATCTGCATAAAAAAATATCTTTCAAGAAGCCGGTATGGCTTTATTCTTAACTGAAAACACCTGAGGACATTCATAAATATGTGTAGTATGATGTATGCTGGCTATGTTTTAAAACATAGATTATATCTAAAGTCGGTGATTTATACTATTATACTTAAGTAGTGTTTATGCATTTTTAATTGTAGTAAACGAAATGCATATTTATAATTTTGGATTATCGATTAAAGTTATAATATTTAATGCACTTTTTTAAAACTAAAATTTGATATAATGACAAACAAAGAGAGCTTCGAATCGATTAAAGAATCCTTATTATCTATCCCCGAAAATGTAGTAAGTGATCCAGGAATGCCTGTAAGCATTTTCTTGACCGAGGCCGAAGACAAAACATACTATGTTACATTAGATAAAGATAAGCTTGTAGCTGCTGGTTTGAATGAAATATACATCACCAGCTTGCCAGTTCGAATTGGTGCTTTGCGCCACACCCAATCCGAATGGCTAAAAGAGTCGGAAAGAAAAACCGAATTGGCCGAACAATGGAAAGTGCTGTCGGCAGAGGCCAAAAAATTACATAGGGTACTGATTCATGATTTTAAGTTTGCTTACAGAAACGACAAGGAAGGCAAAAAAGTGGTTGACAAAATTGCGAAGGGCAGTGGGTATGGCGACATGGTTCAGGATTTTAGCAATCTGCACTGTTTTGGTACAGCAAACCCACAAGCATTAACTGATATTGGTTTTGACAATACAAAGCTTGAAAGAGCTTTGGAATTGGCAAACAGCATGGGTTCTTTGCTTAGTTCCATTAATGGTGAAAGAGACGAGAACGATAAGCCTGCAAAAGAGATGAGGGATCGTGCATACATGTACTTGAAAGAAGCGATGGATAAGATTTATGAGTACGGAAAATACGTATTCTGGGAGAATGATGAGCGATTGGAGAAATACTCATCGGAATATTTTCGCCAATTAAGAGAAGAAAGAGAGGAAAAAACAGAATAAGCCAATACCGGCAACATTCAGATATAAGCCGAATTGCCTTATGAAGGCAATTGGGCTTTGTTTTTTTTTAAAAAAACATAGGCAAATAACTTTATCTGCACAGTATAAAATTCAAATCATAAAAAAATCTATTAAAAATGAAAAGTAAAAGCTTAAGAACAATCGTATTATGTTGTGCTTGTTTGTTTGGCATGGTTATTACATCCTGCGACAATGACGATACGCTCGAAAATGTTGATAATTATATTGTTTCATTTAATCTTACCATTAATGGTGAAATATATCCGGGATTGGTAAACAACGATCAGAATATTGTATTTATTGAAAATGTAGAGACAAATGCTGATCTCAAGAATGCAGATTTTATATTTAATTTATCAACAGGAGCAAGTATTTCACCTGATCCAAGTTCTGTAACAAACTGGGAAAATCCGGTTGACTTTACCATTACCGCAGAGAATGGCAGTTCACGTAAATACCAAATCAGCGTAAAGCGTATAGGAGAGTCAACAAACAACAGCATTAACAGCTTTTCCATTCTTTTAAACAATTTAAAATACTGGGGGGTAATTGATCATGAAAAGAATACGATTAATGTTAATCTGCCAAGTGTAACCGATATTCAGAACCTCACAAATATTGAATACACCATTGCACAAGCTGCTCAAATTAATCCTTCGCCTGCCGAAATTAAGGATTGGAGTAAGCCAATAGAGACCACTGTAATCGCTCAAAATGGAGATGAAAGAACATATACCATTGCTGTGAATACAATATCAGATGATATGGACACGGGAAATCTTTTAAGCTCTTTATCTGTGCAGTTGCAATCAATAAAGTATTGGGCAAGTATCAACCACGAAACAAAAATTGCAGAACTTATCTTACCTGATGATGCTGATTTAAGCAACTTGCCAGATTTGGAATATACAATATCTAAAAATGCCAGCACCAGCCTTGCTGATATGCAAGATAATGATTGGACATTACCCAAAGAAATTACTGTTATCTCGGCAGACGGAACAGAGAATAAATACACAGTTATCATTACAAAAGTAAGTGATCATTCGACTGTTGATAACCTGCTAACTTCCTTTTATGTATTGCACAACAGTTTAAAATACTGGGGAGTAATTGATCATGAAAATGGAACAGTTAAAGTGAAATTACCCATGGATGCTGAGCTCGGCAATGTAGAGAATGTTGATTTTTCTATCTCAAAAGGAGCTTCGATTTCTCCTAACCCCAAAGAAATAATCGATTGGAGTGCAGGACTTGCTTTTAGGGTAAGCTCTAAAACCAATAGCAAAGACTATGTAATTACAATTGAAAAAATTACCACTGCCCAAACAACTTTTGTAGGAGATATTACATTTACCAGTCAAAAGCAGTTGAAAGAATTTGGAAAACTGGGCTACACCAAAATTATTGGGAATGTTGAGCTTAATGGCGATGAAGCATATTCATCAGGAAAGGGTACCGGAATGATTTATAGCCTTAGCCCTTTGTTACATATAGAGGAGATAGTAGGTGATTTGCGGGTTATAAGGTGTGACAAGATATCATCGTTTGAAGGACTAAAGAATTTAAAAACGATTGGAGGATCCTTATACGTTTCAGATAATGATGGCTTGTATGATTTTACTGATCTGGAAAACCTGGAAGCCATTGAAAGAAATTTATACATAAATATGTATGGAGGTAACCAAATTACCGATTTATCTTTTCTTAAAAACCTAAAAAACATAGGTGGTGATTTGACAATGGATTATTCGGGTAACAATTTTAAAGGTTTGGAGAAACTGGAAGAAATTGGAGGTGAGTTTGAGATAAATGGTGAAAATATAACTTCCCTGGAAGGTCTGGAGATGCTAAAAAGTGTGAACCGTCTTTCTATTTATGGTACTAACATTACTTCTCTTAAAGGTCTGGAAAATTTCACTAGTATTTACAATATAAGCATCGAAAGTTGCCCTAAGCTGGTAAATCTTGAAGGATTTAATAATGTAACTTCTATTACATTTTTGAGAATTTCAAATAATGCGGCCTTAACAGATTTGGATGCACTTAATTCTCTTACATGGTGTTCTGGTATTTCAATTATCGACAATGCGATGCTTAAGAATATTAATGGTTTAAGTAATGTAAGTAACCATACATCTGTTGAGCTCTATCGCAACCCTGTTCTTCAAAATGTTGATGGTTTAAAGGGAATTGAAGAGTGTTCAACTATGATCATTTCAGAGAATGAAATATTGGAGAATATTGATGGTATCAGCTCGCTAAAAAAAGTAAACAATATTTTGACAATAGGACATAACAACAACATCACTAACATTAATGCGCTAAGTGGATTAACTGAAATCGGAACTTCAATTTCAATTCAGCACAATGCTAAGCTTGATGATATAAGTGGACTAAGCAATCTTACTACGATAGGTGAACACTTATCCATTCTTTATAACAACATCTCAAATTTAGATGCACTTACAAATCTTAAAACGCTTAAGGGTGATTTGTGGATACAGGGCAATACAAACTTAAACGACTTTTGTGGCCTAAAAACACTAGCAACCGAAGGAGAAATTGGAGGAAGCATTTCAATCTCCGAAAACAAATACAATCCAAGTATGGATGATATAAAAGCAGGAGACTGTAGTTTGTAATGCAGGCATAAAAACAAATGAATCAATAGGGCTGACCAATTTATGGGTCAGCCTTTTTTTTGGAATTACGCAGATTGGGTATTGCTTGCGCAGATTGGGGTAAAAATGCGCAGAACGCTTAAAAAGTGCTCAGGATGGGTTGTTTAGCCGCAGAAGACCCCAATATGCTGCAGAACCACTGTTAAAATGCGCAGAACCACTGTTTATGCCGCAGGACGGTGTAAAAATGAGTAGGTATGGCTTAAAACCGTCAACATATGGCCTAAAAATGCTCAGAATTAAGAAAAAGATCCGCAGAACAGCATATTTTAGCGCAGAATGGTAAAAAAATGCGCAGGTCGAGATGATTTTGGCGCAGGATGCAGTCAACCTAAGTGCAACCAAGCATATTATCAAATACTAAATAACCTGAGTTCCACGTAACATTCTATCCGCAGAAAGTTATATTTGCGATAGATTTGCATTAAAAATTCGGAAAGAATTGCAGGCTATTTTGAGGAATTTTTAATGTGAAGATGAGATAAAGAGAACTTTCCATTATGTATTTGCCTGTTTTTGGCATAAATTTCCTCAAATCTTCTTGAAATATCCCGATATTCCTTCTAAAATTTGAGAAAATTTCTACTCAAAATCAGATCAAACTGTGAACGAATTTTACCTCGAACTCACCTTAAATAAATCTGACTTCTTGTGGTGGATGTTTTTAATCGAACTCAGATTATATTACCAATCGGGCTTGCGATTTTCGCATTAAGCTTATCTGGTTTCACTTTTTTATTTATCACCAATTGGTTAAATTACGTCTTGTAACCCAATTTAACCCTATGGCAAAAACAACCCGCTGGCGTCGATTCTTAATTTGGCGATTAAGACATATCAACAATCAAAACTTCATGCTAATATTAAGTGTTTTTGTAGGTGTTGCCTCAGGCATGACCGCTTTAATATTAAAAACAGCAGTATATCGCGGAAGAGAGTATTTATTAGATGGAATTGATTGGGCCTATCAGAATTACTTGTTTTTTTTGTATCCCATGATTGGTGTGGGCCTAACCTTGCTATTTAAAAAATATATCATTAAAGATTTTATTAAGCACAATATTACGGCAATTCTGCAAGCCATATCAAAACGGAATAGCATTGTAAAATTTCATAAAACCTATTCTTCGGTAATTGGTTCGATAATTACCGCAGGATTTGGAGGAAGTATCGGACTCGAGTCGCCAATCATTTCTTCGGGTGCAGCCATAGGTTCCAATATGGCTCGTAATTTTCATCTTAATTATAAAGAAATAACAGTAATGTTGGCATGTGGAGCCTCGGGCGCCATTGCGGCCATTTTTAATACACCAATTGCAGCCATTGTTTTTGCCCTGGAAGTATTGTTAATCGATCTTTCAAGGTTTTCGTTGATACCGCTTTTAATGGCTTCGGTTAGTGGAGCCATAACAACAAAGCTATTTTTAGACGAGGAAATTCTGATAGAATTTGCCATTACAACACCATTTGCTGCCAGAGACATCCCATTTTTTATTTTATTGGGAATTCTGTCTGGCTTTGTATCGGTTTACTTTACGCGGATGTTTTTGTTGATCGAAAATAAGTTTGATGCCATAAAGTTATTACTAAACCGCATGTTAACAGGAGGTTTGGCATTAGGTGTGTTAATCTTCTATTTTCCTGCACTGTATGGCGAAGGATACAATACGGTAAAAGCACTTATTGCAGGCAGGTTGGACGAAGTTTTTCGATCGAGTTTATTCGAAAATTACACTGATGTATGGTATATGGTACTCATCTTTATTGGGGCAATGGTGTTTCTTAAAGTGATTGCAACATCAATTACCATAGGAGCCGGAGGAATAGGAGGAATATTTGCCCCTTCGGTATTTACTGGTGCCATGTTGGGCTTTATTTTTGTGTATCTCTTCAATCATTTTCAGTTGGGACAACCTTTGGATGCCAACAACTTTACACTTGTAGGAATGGCCAGTGTGTTGGGGGGTGTTTTACAAGCTCCTTTAACAGGGATTTTTCTGATAGCCGAAATTACAAGTGGTTACGAATTAATTGTTCCTTTAATGTTGTCAACAACCATTTCGTTTATTACCGTTAAGAGTTTGCAAAAAGAATCGATAGTAACCACTCAATTGGCAAAGAAAGGCGAGTTGATTACACACAATAAAGACAGGGCCGTTTTAACCTTTATGCAATTGTCAAGTGTAATCGAAAAAGACCTGAAAAGCATAAATGAAGATGCTACACTTCAAGATTTGATTAAGGTAATATCAAAATCAAAAAGAAATATCTACCCTGTGTTAACCGAGCAAAATTATTTAATTGGAGTGGTTTTGCTTGATGATGTACGCGAAATCATGTTTAACAAAGAGATGTACAACACACCTATTGGCAATGTAATGATTATGCCTCCTGCCTCTATTTCTTATAAAGATACAATGGAAGTTGTGCTAAAGAAGTTTACTGAAACAGGAGCCTGGAATTTACCTGTTATTGATGATGGGAAATATGTTGGTTTTGTATCAAAATCAAAATTGTTTTCTGCTTATCGTCAGCATTTGGTTAAAATAACCGCAGATTAATTTAGAAGGAATCTAAATTAACATTAGGGCTGTAGGTATGTCAGTCGTGATGAAAGCATAGAAAACACGGACTGTTCTGTTCCGTTCTGCAATAAAAAGATATCAATTTACCTTAATCAACACATTTTAATATTTGGAGCTTTAGCATAAAACTTTCTAAATTAGTGCTGCTGGTAAAGGCGTTGTATGCATGTTTTTTATCACAACTTTAAAATATAATTAACTATGGCTAACTTCGATCAAGATCAATTGAAACAACTCGCTAAAGGCTCTTCTAAAGCCTTTCAATTGATATTTGATCGATATTATTCTGAGCTGATTCATATTGCCGAATATTATATGAAAGACGCTAAACAAGTTGAAGATGTTATACAGGACGTTTTCCTTCAATTGTGGGAGAAGAGATCAAAACTTAAAATACATACAACGCTAAGAGCCTATTTGGTTAGATCTGTTCAGAATAAATGCATTGATAAGTTAAGACGAAATACCCTTTCTGATAAATACCAGGACGATCAGAAATTTAAATTAAGAGAGGCAATTCTTATGCAATCATATGCCGATAATAGTTTAGGGGTTTTGTATGAGAAAGAATTAAAAGAGAAACTTGTTGATGCTCTGGAAAAATTACCGGAGAAGTGTTTAATGACCTTTCAATTAAGCAGAGACGAAGGAATGAAGAATGCTGACATAGCCAAAGAAATGGGAATTTCGGAAAAAGCTGTGGAAAGAAACATGACTCGTTCGTTAAAAATACTTCGCAGAGAATTAAGTGAATATTTGTCTTCAATTGTATTGTAGTTCGCAATCGTTATCATTTTTTTTCCGACAAAGTGCAGACAATCAATATGCTGTGATTTTCTTTTAAAAAATCCATTTTTTTATGTGGGGGTAATTTATTGTGGTTCGTCTTTTATATGAATGCCACAAAAAAAGATATGATTGATCAGAATTTGATATATAGATACTTTGCAAAGGAGACAACAACCGAAGAAGGCAGTGAATTGCTCGATTGGTTGGAAGAGGATGAGGAAAATTTGAAACTTTATCAAAAGTATTTCGAATTGTGGATTGCTAAACAAGCTGAGTCAGATCAGAATATTTTTCGGAAAAATAAAGTTTGGGATAATATTTCAAGCATCACCGATACTGAAAAACAAAAAGCTCACAAACCCAACAAATCAGTTATCGTATGGTTGAGGCGCATAGCTGCTTCATTTATTCTTGCCGTTGGACTTGCTTTTACAGCTCTTTATCTTTCAGATACACGCTTAACTTTTAATGATATGGAATACCAGCAGATCAGTTATGACCCATCAATAGGATATATTATTTTTCCGGATGGTTCGCATATCTCGCTGCCGAAAGAAGAGCTAAGTATAAAATATAAAGACAGCAAAATCACTATTCTTACAACAAAAAACCAAGTTTGGTATTCTTCAAACGAGAATAAAAGTAAGCAAATCGGGAGATTGGTTCAGGAGTTGTATGTTCCTTTTGGAACTTCTTACAATGTAGAGTTCGAAGATGGAACAAAAGTGAAACTAAACTCGGGAAGCAAATTTTTATTTTCGAACAATTCCTTTAGTAAAGAACGTCAGGTTGCTCTTAATGGTGAAGCCTATTTTGAAGTAGCAAAGAACGAAGAGCGTCCTTTTATTGTAAATACTGATATTATTAACGTAGAAGTTTTGGGAACCAAATTTAATGTTCGCGCTTATAAAAACGAAAACCTTATTTCAACCACGTTAATTTCGGGTTCAGTGGCAATTACTTCGAACAACGAGGCCTACAAATTTGAGGATGTAATATTAAAGCCTAACGATAGAGCACAATTTTTTATTAAAGAGCGCCACTTAAAAATACAGAATGGTACCGATACGGAACTGTCGTCTTCATGGACAAACAAGATGTTGAAGTTTAATAATGAATCGCTTCAAAAGGTATTAGAAAAATTATCAATTTACTATG
Source organism: Marinifilum sp. (assembly GCF_965230805.1). Classification (NCBI taxonomy): domain Bacteria; kingdom Pseudomonadati; phylum Bacteroidota; class Bacteroidia; order Marinilabiliales; family Marinifilaceae; genus Marinifilum; species Marinifilum sp. The sequence goes on from NZ_OZ246019.1 coordinate 3,173,512, forward strand.
GATTAGAACTGGATGTAACAAATGCAGACCTGCACGATATTACCTATTCAGGGAAACTAAATTTAAGAGATTCTGTTCAGGATATTTTAATCGGAATTCAACTTTCGACTTGCATAGATTATAAAATTGACGGTAGAAACCTAAGTGTTTCTTCAAAACAATCAGAAAAAGTGAATAATTAACCCAAAGATAGGATATGGAAATCGGGGAATGTTTGCCCCATTCCCCGATAACGTTTGCAATATCCTCTTGGATATAAGTATAACTATTAAATTACAAATTTATGAAAAAAAAGCTCTTGGTAAAATCAGGTAAGTTAAAAATGCATAAACTTACTGTGATGATGAACCTGCTAATCTTCATGCTTTTTGGTAGTATTTTTACCGTGCAAGCACAAGGATTACAGAAGATTACCCTAAACGTAAAAGATGTTCCTGCTAAGACTGTTTTTAAGGAAATAGAAAAACAGACTGGATATGTGTTTTTTTATCGTGATGATTTAAAAGCTGTAGAAAAGACCATTGACTTTGTTGCAAATGATCAGGATGTAAAAGTTGTTCTTGATAATTTGTTGAATAAAAAGTTAAATGTTGATTTTAAAATTGAGGGGAAACAAGTTTACCTTAGCGAAAAGGAAAGTCAAAAATCTACTCAGACAAAATTGTTAAAAGGTATAGTTACTGATGCAGCAACAGGCGAATCTCTTCCTGGTGTGAATATTCTGGTAAAAGGAACTGCAGTGGGAACTACCAGTGATTTTGAAGGTATGTATGCATTAAATGATGTTCCTTTGAATTCTACAATTCAGTTTTCGTTTATCGGCTACCAGCAACAAGAAGTTACGTTTGTTGGCGAGGAGATAAGTATAAAACTTGCGGTTGATGCTAAGGATATTGATGAGGTGATTGTGATTGGTTATGGACAGGTACAAAACAAAAGAACGGTTTCAACAGCTGTATCTAAAATCTCATCTTCAAGTATCGAAGCTCTTCCGGTAAGTCGACCTGAATCAGTTCTTCAAGGTTCAACAGCTGGTGTTACAGTTGCACAAAACTCTGGTTCTCCGGGTGCTCCTTTAACCATTCGTTTGCGTGGTGTGGGTACTGCTGGCGAGGCACAGCCATTATTCCTTGTTGATGGTGTACAGGTTCCTAACCTCGATTACTTGAATACTTCTGATATTGCAGATATCTCCATTTTAAAAGATGCATCTGCTTCGGCCATTTATGGTTCACGAGGTGGGAATGGTGTAATTTTGGTTCAAACTAAAAAAGGAAAAAGAAATTCCGATCAGCCAACAGTTTCGTTTGATGGGTATTATGGATTTCAAAATCTTGCCAATACGCCGGATTTAATGAATAGAGATCAGTATGTAAGCTATTACAATGCCTATGCAAGTGCTAATGGATTAACTACTATTTCCGATGCAGAAAGAGCACAATTACCAGATACAGATTGGTACGATGAAGTATTTGATGATAATGTGCCAATTCAAAATTACAATGTATCCATTGCAAATGGGGGAGATAAGTATTCTTATTATTTATCTGGTGGTTGGTTCGATCAGGAAGGTATGGTTGGTGGCGACCGAGGAAAATCAGATTACAATCGTAAGAATGTAAAATTCAATTTTGATACTGATTTAATGGATAACCTGAAGATAAATGTAGGAATCGATTTGGTTCGTACCGAAAGAAATTTCCTTGATGAAAACTTTGCAGGTACAGGTTCTGCCGTATTAAACTACATTCCTGCACTTCCTGCTATTTATCCAGCTTTTGATGCGGAAGGATTACCATACGATATGGGACAGTTCGGTACAGGTGTAATAAATGGTATAACAATGCCATTCTCTGGTGTTGGAGCTGTTACCAATCCATATGTAGCACTTTCTCATAACAATAACGAAATGGTTTCCGATATGCGAATGCTTAACGTTGGTGCAAACTGGAAAATTAAAGAAAATTTGATTTTCAATACCTCATACGCATATTTTGAGGAGCGCTCGTTGCAAAGAAACTTTATACAGCAATATGATTACAGATATGCTGGTCATGAACTGTACAACGAAACCAATGATTATACGGAAACTGACTACAGAAACTGGTATTCACAATGGGAAGGAAACCTTACCTACACTTTTAAAAACTTAGGTGAAGATCATGATCTGGATGTTATGGGTGGTTTCTCTGTTTTGGAATCTTACAGTCGTGTTAAAGGACAATCAGGATCAGACTTTTTCTTGAATGATTTTGATGATGTGAACTTTGCTTTAATAAAGGATGCTTCTGCAATTACTAATCTTAAGCCAAGTGAGATTGAATCAGGTCTGTTATCTTTCTATGGTCGCGCCAAATACAATTATAAAAACAAATACCTGTTTACTACTACAATTCGTAGCGATGGATCTTCAAGGTTTGGAGATGATAGGAGATGGGGTTTATTTCCTTCATTCTCTGCCGGATGGGTGCTTTCTGAAGAGGATTTTCTTGCTGACTCGGACGTATTTGATTTACTAAAATTACGTGCAAGTTGGGGTGTTAACGGTAATGATAACATAAAGGACTATCAACATAATCCATTTTTTAACACAAGAACCGGACCGTCTTTTGGGGGTAATAACACTGTGGGAATAAGTACAGAATTTCTTCCAAATCCTTTTGTTCAATGGGAAGAAGTTTCGCAAACCAATATTGGTTTGGATATTAATGCATTTAATAATACTCTAGGAATAACCTTAGATTACTATAAAAAGAAAACATCTGACATGTTGGTGCCAATTGGTACGCCGGTTTATATTGGAAAACAGTCAGCTGCGGCAAACATTGCTGACGTAGAGAATGAAGGTTTAGAATTCTTGGTTTCTTATAAGAAAACTTATTCAAGTGGATTTAAATGGAATGCTACTTTTAATATTGGCTATAACAAAAATGAAGTTACAAGTTTAGGTTCTAATGGTCAACCACTAGATCGCGGAAACATTGGCTTTATTTTCCCTGATCCGATCACAAGAACTGATATTGGTGAACCTATTGCTAGTTTCTATGGATACGAGGTAGATAGAATTGATTCTGAGGGTGAACTAATTTTTAAGGATTTAGATGGAGATGGTAAAGATGGTGTAACTGATAAGACTTATATTGGTAATCCATTCCCTGATTTTACTTACGGTATTAATTTAAGTGCTTCCTACAAAGGATTTGATTTAAATGCTTTCTTGTATGGATCACAAGGAAATGACATCTATGATGCTACAGTTAGACTTGATGCTCCTTATTCGAACCGTCCGGTTTCATACGGACAGGAAGGTGCTCCAGCAAACCTTCTAGGTGGAGCAACGGGTACCGATCAAACACGGGTGTCAGATTTCTATGTGAAAGATGGTTCTTTTGCTAAATTAAAAACTTTAACATTGGGTTATAGTTTGCCTAAAGCTACAGTAGAATCTATGGGATTATCAAAAGTTAGATTTTATGTGACAGGTCAGAATCTGTTTACAATTACTGATTATGATGGAGTTGATCCTGAAATTGGACAAGCAAATGCACAATCGGTTCTTGATGTAGGTATTGATAGAGGATTCTATCCACAACCAAGAACAATTTTATTCGGTTTTCAGATCAGATATTAATCTTAAAAAAAGACTATTATGAACTTTAAAAAAATAAAAAAGGGATTTTCCCTTCTACTTATGGGATTTGTTCTGTTCTCGCTTGGTTCTTGTGATACAGATGATTTACTGGAAAAAGAACCCATAACAGATTTAAATGAGGCAACAGGTATACAAACCGAAGCTGATATTGAAGCAATAATAAATGGAGCCTACGATGTTTTACAATGGCAAGTGATAAATGGTCCATCTACTCATATGCACCCGATAATTTTTCAGGAGATAAGATCAGATAATTGTATTTCTCAATGGGCATCATACTGGGCTGCAGGGGTAGCATTTGACGATTTTGATGCTATTCAGCCTAATAACACAAGTGTTTTATCCTTATGGCGAAAATGGTATACAGCTGTTGCCAGGGCTAACACTGCAATTGAGTTTGCAACAAACTATGATGGTTTAACCACCAGTGAATCAAAAGAAAGGTTAATAGCTGAAGCAAAATTTGTAAGGGCATTTGCTTACTTCGAATTGGTAAAACATTGGGGTGATGTACCACTTATTACTGATTACGTAGCCACAACAGAGGATCAGCTGATTTATTCGAGATCACCAAAATCAGAAATATACATTCAAATTGAAAATGACTTGGATGATGCAGTTAAAGTGTTGGGTACAAAAGCAGAAATGGAATTGGGAAGAGCTACAAAAGGAGCTGCTCATTCATTGTTGGCAAAAGTTCATTTGTACCAAGGAGAATATCAGGATGTTGTTACCAATTGTGAAGCTGTTATGGCTTTAGATTATGAATTAGAAGAAAACTTTGCTGATAACTGGAGCTTGGATAACGAATATGGTAAAGAATCAATTTTTGAAATTGGTTATGCTGATGGATTTTTTAGTGCAGATTTTGAGTCTGATCAGGCAATATACAATCAAGGTTCTTCATCTTACCAAATGTTTGGATTCATCTTTAATAGTTCCGATGATGTTCCGGGTAATGGTGGATTTGGAAACTGTGTTCCAAGAAAAGGATTAATTGATATGTATGATGATGCTGATGTAAGAAAAGATGCTACATTCATTACTCCTGAAACTGTATTTGATGATATAGGACCTGCTGTTAATGGAACCGATATTTATCAGTTTTTCTGGGTAAACCCTGCTGCTTTGGAAACGAAAGCCAGTATGCGTAAGTATCATTTACCAGCGAGAGTTACAAGATCTATCTTGAATATGGGCGCTTCACCATTGAATGAAAAAGTATTGCGTTATGCAGATGTTTTATTAATGCATGCTGAAGCTGTGGTAATGGGAGCAACTGGTGCTGATGGACAAGCATCACTGGATAAAGTTCGTGCTCGTGCAGGATTATCATCAATTCCTCTTACAGTTCAAAATGTTAAAGATGAACGACGTAGAGAATTGGCAACCGAAGGATGGGATAGATTCACGGATTTGGTACGTTGGGGTGATGCCGCAAGTGTATTGGCATTTAAGAACTTCTCAACAGGCCGTGATGAGCTATTACCAATTCCTCAGTCAGAAATTAATCTTGTAGGTAAAGAAGTGTTAGATCAGAATCCTGGGTATTAGATTAACAAATTTTCAAATTAATAAGGGAAAGGCTTAGCAATAAGTCTTTCCCCAAAGACATCAATTGTTTCTATGATATTGAAATGATAATGGTTATTGTATGGACTTATTTTTATGGAAAAATTCAACAAAACCTTACTAATATTAGCGATGATTGTCTCAAGTAACTTGATTACATACGGTCAATTTAGTGCTGAGAGGTATAAAGAATGGAGCAACACCACAGGTTATGCAAAAACTTATGTTGTAGATTGTAATCATCCAAGAGCTTCTGACCAAAACTTAGGCTCGTTTGATTTTCCTTTTGCTACAATTAACAAAGCTGCACAACGAGTAAAAGCTGGAGAGAGGGTTTTGATTAGAGCTGGTGTGTATCGTGAGATGATTGAGCCATGGTATGGAGGAACAGGAGCAGACAAGATGATTTCCTATGAGGCAATGGGAGGAGAGAGAGTTATTGTTAAAGGATCTAGAATCTTTAACACCAAGTGGCTGCAAAATATGGTATTTACAGATGCTCTGCCAGAATCAGAAATCCCAAATACTTGGTCGCGAAAAGTTTGGGTGAGTAAGCTTCCTGAAAATCTTTTCGAAAAAGGTTACAATCCATTTACATTACCAAATATTTTGCCCAACGAGCATGATTGGATGCCTTGGTCGGTTTTAACCATCGGAAAGCCTCCATATAATTTAAAAAGAGGTTTGCTTTTTCAGGATGGAAAAAGAATGACTCAGTTAACAAATGAGAGAGATTTAACCAGAATTCCTGGTTCATATTGGGTAGGAAAAGATTCAAAATCAGTTCATATTCATCCTTTTGGTAGTAAGGATCCTAACAGTAGCCTTTTTGAAATTGCAGTACAAAGCCATTTATTCAAGCCGCAAAAAGTTGGTTTAGCTTATATACAGATTAAAGGAATCACTTTTGAACATTGTGCAAATGGGTTTTTAAGGACTTCAACCGGAGCTGTTACCGCTTTTGGGGGAGATCATTGGATAATAGAGGGAAATACCATTCGACATATCAATTCATCGGGACTAGAATTCGGGTATTTTGCATTCGAAATAGAAGATACAAACCCTCTTAATGTTCAGCCCCGAAAAGGAGATGAAAAAGGAGGTATGATAGTTCGAAACAATCGGATTTATGATTGTGGAACGGCAGGTATTCGAAGTTTTACTGTTGTTGATGGGATAATTGAGAACAATACGATTTGTAATTGTGGATGGCAAGATGCAGAAAATTATTGGGAAGTAGCAGGAATTAAAATGTTAAGAAATAAAAATACACTAGTCCGAGGCAATCATATTCATCATATTCAAGGCGGAAATGGCATATGGATGGACTGGGATAACCAGTATAGCAGAGTCACTAAAAATATCATACATGATATTCAAACCATTCAAGGAGGCATATTTGTTGAAGCCTCAAAGTATCCCAACCTTATTGACAATAACTTTTTGTGGAATATAGATGGGCACGGCATTTATGGTAATGATAGTGATGATTTATATGTTGTGCACAACCTAGTGGCAAACACCACTGCACCCGTTGTAAATGCGATTGTTTCTACCGACAGGTATTTAAATGGAAAAAAACTTACTGCCGAAAATAATACCGTTAAAAACAACATTTTTATTGATGCTGCCGAGCCAGTGGTATTGCAATCAGCAACAAGTACATCGGATTACAATTTGTTTGTTTCTAGCAAGCAGCCGAAAATGATTCATTTGAGTCAATTACAAAAGAATGGAAAAGAAACGAATAGTTTTGAGCTGAATGCATTTGCAAGTTTCAACCCTGACATTTATCATTTTAAGCTAATTACAGAATCAGAAATTATGAAGTTTCCTAAACTAAGAGTTTTGGATACCGACTATTATGGAAGGGATTTAGATCATCAAATGGTATATCCTGGTCCTTTTCAATTGTTGTCGAAAAATGTGGAAATTCTTCTTAACGAAGTTCCAAAGAATTAAAAGCTCTATTAGTTATTAAAATAAATTCATTATGAATCAATATAAATGGTATCCAATTTTCTTGGCCTCAATAGTTTCTATTGGAGGATTACTTTTGGGAATATCAGCAAATGTTTCAGGTGCAAGCGAGTTTTACAGACCATTTTTTGGTTTAAAGGTTGGCACTTTTATGGAAGGATTAGGAGTTAGTATTGCCATGCTGGCCACCTTTATTGGAACATTTACTGCAGGAAGTATTAGCGATAAAATTGGACGTAAGAAATCATTATTGTTAGCAGCATTTTTATTTAGTTTTTGTACAATCGGAAGTGGACTGGCACCTAATTATACATTTTTTTTAATTTCAAGATTTATTGGAGGTTTAGGAATTGGAATATGTTTGGTTGTTGTACCTATGTTTATCGCAGAATTTTCTCCTTCCAATAAACGAGGCTTCTTAGTATCCTTTAATCAGCTAAATGTAGGAATAGGCTTTTTATTAGCTTATTTGATTAATTCGATTGTGCTACAATATGTAAGTGATCCGGAATTGATTTGGAGATATATGCTTGGAGTAGGGGTAATATTTCCGGGGATCTATTTCATTTTACTATTTTTTGTGCCGGAGAGTCCGAGATGGTTGATGCAAAGAGGAAGAGAAAAAGAAACTCTTAGGCTATTGACAAAAATAGGAGGTGACTACTATGCCAAAGAGGAGTTGAGTCAGATTCAAAAAACTACTATATCTTCTGAAACAAATGCCGTTAATGGAATTCGCTCTCAATGGAAGGAACTGTTTAGTAAAAAAATGAGATTGATTATTTTAATTGGCTTTAGCGTCGCATTTTTTCAGATGGCGTCGGGTTTTAATTCTGTGATGTTTTTTGCACCAAAGATATTCCGCTTGGCTGGCTTTAGCGGATCAGGTTCATTCTTGCAATCCAATTTAATTGGGATAACTATGGTGTTGATGACGGTGGTTTCAATGTTTTTAATTGATAGGTTAGGCAGAAAGCCATTGTTGTTGATTGGTGTGTCAATAATGGGATTGGCTATGTTAATGTCGACATATTCATTCCAACAGGCAACTTATCAAATCAATAAATCAGATATCAATCAAGTTGCAGGTTCAGGCTCAGCTGAAGATGCTATTATTGCTGAAATTCTTACCAAATATGAGGGTAAAGTGTATCACAACGAGATTGAGTTTTTCCATGCATTTAGAGATGACATTAGAAATAGTGCTGAAAAAATTTATACAAAAAATGTCGCATTTTTAAGCACAATTAATGAGCTAAAGGATAAAAATCTTGACCAAGAAAGTTTTTTAAAGGAGCTTGCTTTTTCAGTGTATTCAACCTACAAAGATGATTTATTAGATGTTAGTATTGATATTAAATCTATACTAGTTATGATCTCAATTTTAGCCTTTGTTATTGGGTTTTCAATTTCTTTAGGGCCGATTACCTGGGCTTTATTGTCAGAAATCTTTCCTGGTTCAGTTAGAGGTTTGGGAATATCAATTGCCAGTACGTTAAATGGTATTACAAGTTTCCTGGTAGTTACCATTTTACCGATTGAGTTGGAACAATTGGGTGCTTCCTTAACCTTTTTAATTTACGGGATTTTGATGCTGATCTGTATTGCATTGGTTATTAAATATTATCCTGAAACGAAAGGAAAATCATTAGAACAGATAGAAAAAGAATTAGTTAAAATAGATTAGTTGGTTTAGAGTTAGTTAATTAGGAGTGGATCTTTCGGGGTGGCTATTGGGTTTGGGAACAATCTCCGAAAGATTCCACTTAAAATCAGATGTTATGAATAAAATTCAAAATCCTATTATATCAGGGTTCAATCCTGATCCTTCAATTATTCGGGTTGAAGATGATTATTATATTGCAAATTCTACTTTTGAATGGTTTCCGGGAGTTCAAATCTATCATTCGAAAGATTTAAAGAATTGGAGACTAATTGGCCAAGCATTAACCACTACTAAATTATTGGAAATGAGGGGAGCCCCAAATTCTTGTGGAGTTTGGGCTCCTTGCTTAACTTATAATGATGGCACTTTCTACTTAATTTATACAAATGTGAAAACCTTTGATGGGGTTTGGAAGGATACCCCTAACTATTTGACCACAACAAATGATATAGAATCAGGAGAATGGACAGATCCTGTTTATTTAAATAGTAATGGATTTGATGGTTCATTGTTTCATGATGATGATGGGAAAAAGTACTTGTTAAATATGTTGGTTGACCACCGTGGTGGAAAGTTTTTTGGAGGAATTCAAATACAGGAATATGATCCTGTAAAGCAAGTGCTGGTAGGTGAGATTAAGAATATTTTTGAAGGAAGCGAATTGGGTATTACCGAAGGACCACATATTTACAAACGAAATGGTTATTACTATTTAATGACCGCAGAAGGAGGCACAGAGTATGGACATGCGGTAACACTTTGTAGATCTAAAAATCTCTTAGGGCCATACGAACTGCATCCCAATAATCCTGTAGTAACATCCAAAAATAACCCTGACATACCAATTCAAAAACCAGGTCATGCAGATATCGTGGAAACACAAAATGGCGAATGGTATATGGTACATTTAGGAGGAAGGCCATTAAGCAAATTGGGAAGGTGCACGCTTGGGCGCGAAACCTGTATTCAGAAGGTGGAGTGGCGAGAAGATAATTGGTTGTATTTAAGCGAAGGCGGGAATGAACCTTTTGAAAAGGTTCCAATGCCTAACTTACCAGAACATGAATTTGGATCCCTGCCGGAGACTGATGATTTTGATTGTAAAAAATTGGATGTAAACTATTCTTCTTTACGAGTGCCCATCCGACATGATTGGGCAAACTTAGAAGAAAGACCTGGATTTTTGCGACTGTACGGAAGAGAATCACTTTGTTCTTTTTTTACTCAGAGTTTGATAGCCAGAAGAGTTCAGGCGTTTAATATCGAAGCATCAACATGTATGGAATTTTCACCAGATAATTTCCAACAAATGGCTGGTTTGGTATTCTATTACAATACAATGCATATGTATTATCTGAACGTTAGTTTCCATGAAGATATCCAAAAGAAATATTTACAAATTATAGCAGGAGACAATGGTAATTTTTCAGAGCCATTGAATCAAGCTATCGACATAACAGGTGTAGATAGAATTTATCTGAAAGGACATATGAATAGAACAGAGTTACAGTTTTACTACTCTTTTAATGGCGATGAATGGGCTGCTATTGGACCCGTATTAGATGCTAGTATCTTGTCGGATGATTATGTAAGGGACAATGGTTTACATTATAGAGCGGCATTTACCGGAGCATTTGTAGGCATGTGCTGCCAGGATTTAACCGGAAGTGGTAAGTATGCAGATTTTGATTGGTTTAGGTATGTGGAAAAATAAGATCAAGAAGAGGTGAAACGAGCATGATTAAAATAATTATTAAACACACAGGCTAATGATTATTCTCATCTTGCGGCTTCCATCTGACAAATGAAAAAAATTATAACCAGATGAAAAAGTATTTTAAACGAGTAGGTATTTTGTGTCTTATTTTGTTGATTATGGTATCATGTAAAAATAATAAGGCAAAGAAGTCTGATGATACCAATGTGCTGGTAACAACCGATATTAGAGAAAAATTTGAACCCACAGATGGAAAATGCATTCTATTTATTGGCCAGGATATGGAAGCCATTGGAGGATTAGAGGATTATAATGATGGATATTTTGATCATTTTGATATTCCTGGAGGATTTACCATGTATACTAATTTTAGAACTGGTGATAGTTCGCCAGGAATTACGTACAAAGGATTGGATGGATTGACGACAACTGACAATTGGGGATCGGGCGATTGCAATATGCAAATGCAGATAGATGATCCGGATTTTAAGAATTGTGCTTTGGCCATTGGTTTAGAGCTTGTTAATCATGATAGCATTACTGCAACAGGCGGACATGATGATATGATTCTAAGATTGGGGAATTGGATAAAAGATTTAGGGCGAAGACCCGTATTTTTAAGAATTGGGTATGAATTTGATGCCCCGGAATGGAATCATTACGATAAAGAATTTTATAAATCTTCCTTTAAAAGAATTAGAAATAAGTTCGATTCCTTGGGAGTAAACAATGTTGCTTACGTGTGGCAATCGAAAGGATGGGGAACCAGTATAGAAGAATACTATGAATGGTATCCGGGTGATAAGTATGTTGATTGGTGTGGTTATTCACATTTTGCATGGGGTGTAAAAGGAGGAAAAACAATGATTGATTTTGCCAGAAAACACAAAAAACCTGTCTTTATTGCAGAAGCCACCCCCATGGTGTTCGTAGGCGATACCTTGCCAGTAGATTGTTTTTTGGATAAACCAGAACATGCAAAAATGGCAGTCAATTGGTTCGATGGATTTTTTAAGGTAATTCATGACAATCCTGATGTGGTGAAGGCAATTTCATATATCAATATTGATTGGTATAAACAGGCTATGTGGGCCAATGATCCACCTTTTAAGCATATTGATTCCAGGATACAGGTAAGCCCATTAATCACAGATAAATGGATAAAGGAAACTTCTGACGACAGGTATTTAAAAGCAAGCCCGAAACTGTTTGATCAGTTATGGGAGAAATAGGTTAATATGTTTGCTTCTGTAGTTTAAACCCGATGATTCAATCCTTAGAATCATTGGGTTTTTAAATTAAAAAACTACAATGGCTATGGATGAACCATTGTAGTTTTAAGGTATTTAGTGAAGTAAAAAAAGCATTACAAATCAATTGTTTCGCTTGAATTGCTTCTGTGTTTGCGGTATATCGAATCTCTTTGTTGGTAATACTTTTTACGTTGTTCTAAAAACTCATTTCGTAAAGAATCCAATTCGCGTTGCATTTCATAGTTGTGTTGTTGCCTGAATTGTCTTCTATTTTTCATCATCTCTTCCAATTCTTTAAAAAAGTCATTTTGGTTTGAATCTCTTTGATGAAAATCTCTTCTAAACATTGAGGAGTTAAAGAAATCTATATCAAAAAAGTCATCATTAAAAAAATCGTCCGAAAAGAATGGGAGTTTATTGTTCCCTTGTCTTAAGCTATCTGATCCAAAAAAACGGCTGAGTTGTTCTTGCATTCTTTTGTGCATTTTGCTCATATCCATTTTATTGAAGTATGCAGAATCGTTTAAAAAATGCTGAGAACTGTCCGACGACCATGAATAAACGTAGGTGGAATCATAGCGAACCAGATTTCCATTTTCATCATACACTTTGTTTACTTTAATATCTTTCTTGGGAGGTGTTTTGTTTTCTGTATTTTGACAATAAACAGAGAATGAAATTAACAAAGCACTACTAACGAGTAAAAGTTTTCTTAATCCTTTCATGATAAATGTACTTTTGATTTTGCTCCATAAAATTACAAAACATCTGTGTTTACCAAGAGTTAAAAAATTTTAAAAAGTATTAAAAAGCCACCTCGTTTGAAGCGGCTTAAGAGTATTATCTGAAATTAGAATTTAATTCATGTGTTTTAAATTGACTGCGTATAGGATTATAAATATTGCGGTTATAACAGCTCCAATAAGTGTCCACATTATCATAGAATCAAAATCGATTAAGGCAAGAGGAACCAACAACCAAAAAACATTTGCAAATGAGTACAAATAAAAACCGTTCTTCTTCAATTTAAACATTAGAAAAACACCTATTAAACTCAATAATGCAAATAAACAATTGGCTCCTGTAATAGCCTCCAGATTTTCAGACATGGCTTTTAATTGTACCATGCCATTTGCTGCCATATCATAGAAAAAACCAGACTCCATTCCTGCTTCTTCCATTTGCTCTAATGCCTCTGCAGTTTTCTGCATTTTCTCAGCATAGGTATTCTCAAAGGTTGCATAGTTGTAAATTGGTTGAATTAAACCAAAGTATCCACTACCAATAAATGATAGAATGCATAGTACAGTTAAAAAAGTGGGTCTTTTCTTAGGCATTTCAATAGTTGTTAGATTTTCTTCCATAACTAAATAGGTTTTGTAGAATGAGTAATTGTAATTAGTTCATTTTTTTCAGGTTGATTGCGTAAAGGGCAATAAATAGGATTGTAAATATACTGGCGAATAATATTCCAATATTCACAAATAAATTAAAGCCAACAAAAATTGCAGGAACAAATAATAGCAATATTTGCGCAATAGAATAAATATAGAAGCCTGTTTTTTTGAGTTGGAACATCAAAATAGCTCCTGTTAAACTGGCAGCATACAATAGGAACTGTGTTAGAGAAATTTCAAAAATGTTTTCCAGAGTTCTTTGTCCAATTTCGAGTGCTTGCTCAATAATTTTTCTTGCTGGCTCTTGGTGTACTTCTTCCAATGCCATTTCGAAGAATTCAGGGCTTAAAAATTTCTTAATAGGCGACATAAGCATTGCCATGATGTTATTTAAAACACCAAATCCACTGCCAATAAAAGAAAGAACACATAAAACAGTTAGTAATCCGGGTCTTTGTTTTGGTTGGGTTTCAACAATTTCCATTTGTGTTGTATTTATAAGTTAGAGTATTAAATTCACAAGCATAAATTTACGATAAAGATGATAAGTACAAAAAATATAAATCTTTTATTAGATTTTGTTAGAATCTGTCAGGTTGAGTAATTGGTTTTACATGATATCCTTTGCAAAGGAATGACAGACAAAATATTATACAAATTTTGAGTGTATGTCTTAGAAATGAATATTTAGCATTTAAATTAGCCTAAAATAATTTTTTTAATATTCTGATTTGTATAATTTTGAGCCTGCACTTTAAGGAGAGGATAAATAAAATGAATCTTGCGGTGCATCATCTTTTCAAGGGGAAACTTAGTCATGTTTGCATGGAAATTTAACCCTTTAAAACACTAACAAAACATTAAAATTAATCCGATTAATTTCGGGGTAAAAGACAAACAACAATGGAAAGAGATAGACAAATTTTCGACCTAATTGATCAGGAATACTTGCGTCAGAAGAACGGCATTGAGTTAATTGCTTCTGAAAACTTTGTGAGCCAACAAGTTATGGACGCAATGGGATCCTGTCTTACTAATAAATATGCTGAAGGTTATCCTGGGAAGCGTTATTATGGAGGTTGTCAGGTTGTAGATCAAACTGAACAATTGGCTATCGACAGAGCTTGCGAGCTTTTCGGTGCTGAATATGCTAATGTACAGCCTCACTCAGGAGCACAAGCCAATGCTGCTGTATTTTATGCATGTATGAAACCAGGTGATACATTTCTAGGTTTAGATTTGTCTCATGGTGGTCACTTATCTCACGGTTCTCCTGTAAACTTATCAGGTAACCTATACAATCCAATTGCATACCACGTAAAAGAAGAAACCGGTTTGGTTGATTACGATGAGGTAGAGAAGTTGGCTTTAGAGCACAATCCTAAAATGATTGTTGCTGGTGCCTCGGCTTATTCGCGTGATTGGGATTTCTCACGTTTAAGAGAAATTGCTGATAAAGTAGGTGCTATTTTAATGGCTGATATTGCTCACCCTGCAGGTTTAATTGCCAAGGGATTATTAAGCAATCCAGTTCCTCATTGTCACGTTGTAACTACAACTACTCACAAGACTCTTCGTGGACCTCGTGGTGGTTTGATCATCGTTGGAAAAGATTTCGAAAATCCATTTGGACAGAAAACTCCTAAAGGAGTAACAAAAATGATGTCACAAGTATTGGATTTTGCGGTATTTCCAGGACAGCAAGGTGGTCCATTGGAGCACGTAATTGCTGCTAAAGCTGTAGCTTTTGGTGAAGCCTTAACTGATTCTTACAAAGAGTATGCTATCCAGATGCAGAAGAATGCTAGGGTAATGGCTGATGAGTTTGTAAAATTAGGATACAAGGTAATATCTGGTGGTACCGATAATCATTCGATGTTAATCGACCTTCGTTCTAAATTCCCTGAAATTACAGGTAAGAAAGTTGAAAATGTATTGGTACAAGCTGATATCACAATCAACAAGAACATGGTTCCATTCGATTCACGTTCTCCATTCTCAACTTCAGGTCTACGTGTTGGTACTCCAGCCATTACTACTCGTGGTTTAAAAGAAGAGGATATGCCGGTAATCGTTCAGATGATTGATGAAGTAATTTCTAACATCGAAAACGAAGAGGTAATTGCTTCAGTTCGTAAACGTGTTAACGAAATGATGTGCGAGCGTCCTATGTTTGCTTGGTAAGAAAATAATACCAATTAGATACATAAAGGGAGGAACTTTGGTTCTTCCTTTTTTTGTGGTTTGATTAAGACGCAGATCTTTATAATTTTATTAGTTTCGAATCAAATTCTAACTCTAAGTTCTTAAGGCACTTTAAGTATTTGATAATTGTTATTTCTCATGGAATGGTATTATTATTTGTTGGTTGTATTGGTAGGCGTATTTGCCGGTTTTTTGAACACCTTGGCAGGAAGTGGTTCAGTAATTAGTTTGGCAATGTTAATGTTTCTGGGATTACCCGCAAATGTAGCCAACGGTACAAACAGAATTGCCATCCTCATGCAAAACATTGTAGGAGTAAGTAGCTTTAAAAAACAAAAGGTATTTAATTTTAAAGAAGGAATATGGCTGGCAATTCCTGCAATAGTTGGGTCGGTAATTGGAGCAGGTTTGGCAGTAGAAATCAATGAGGATATGATGGAGAAAACCATTGGAGGCTTATTGGTATTCCTCTTTTTTATTGTGCTATATAAACCTGATGCATGGGTAAAAGGTCAGGCTGGTTTAGTAAGATCAAAACCAAGTATTTGGCAAATTGTAATCTTCTTTTTTATTGGCCTTTACGGAGGATTCATACAAGCTGGTGTTGGTTTTTTCTTGCTGGCAGGTTTGGTTCTGGGCGCTGGTTTTAATTTGGTAAAAGCCAATGCAATTAAGGTATTTATTGTTCTTCTTTATACACCTTTTGCCATAGGTGTTTTCATTATGAATGGACAAATCGATTATAAGATAGGATTTATTCTTGCAGCGGGAAATATGATAGGTGCTTACATTGCAGCTAATTTTGCTGTAAGTTGGGGAGCTAAATTTGTTCGTTACATTCTACTGGGAGTAATCGTGTTTGCCTCTTTAAAGTTTTTAGGGTTTTACGAAATGATTGGCTTCATTTAAGTATCAAGAAAGGACAGTGTTTTATAGATTGTGATCGTCAGGAAAAAATTATGAATTACGTTTTTCACATCAATTTTAGAACTTTGTAACTACTAATTCAGCTGGAAAACATAGGTAATAGTTCCTTTCTGATAAGCGGGAGCACTACTATCAGAATTAAATTTAGCCTTTAGAGCTGCTTTTCTGGCAGCATCGAATAGTGCGGAATTACTTGTGGTAGATCCAGGCATACCAGGACGAGCATTTACCACTTTCCCATTTTTATCTACCGTAATTTCCACAACCACTTTTCCACCTTCCTGCAGATTGGTTTGGGGTTTAGGTATCGATAGAGAATTACGCCCTTGTAAATCGTAAGAAACCCCTTTGCTTCCTAATCCAGTGCCACTGTAATTGTCAGAATTCGATGATCCATTTTCTTTCCCTTGATTGCCTGACCCTTTGTTTACACCTTGCGAAGAGCTTGAAGAATTTCCTTGTCCAAATACATTTTTAGCACGATTGTTTATGGCATCAATCTTTGCCTGGCGTTCGGCCTCCTCACGTTTTTTGCGTTCAATTTCTTCCAGCCGTTTTCTTTCAGCTTCGGCTTCTTGTTGTTTGCGGATTTCTTCCTGTCTTTTCCTATCCGCTTCTAGTTGTGCTAATCGATTTCTTTCGGCTTTTGCCTTTCTTGCTTTTTCCGCGGCAGCTTTTTTCATGGCAATTTCCTCTGCTGATGGCAAGTCAGGGGCATCTTCGGTATCCTGTGTCAATATTTTTTCTTGTGCAGAGCTTGGCTCTGCTTCTGATTTTGCCGATGCTGCTTTAGGGACTGAAACAGGATTAGCAGCAGCAACTCTCTTCTTAGCTTTAGAAGGAGCAGGATCTCTTCTGCCAACACCTTGATTAGAATTTCCAAAATTTACAAGAATCCCTTCTTCTTCGGGAAGTGGGAGGGGAGTACGAAAGCCCAGAAAATACAATAGCACGATTAATCCAATGTGGAAAAACATTGTGCCGGCAAATCCTATTCTCTTGTTTTTGGATTCTTCCATATCTATTTCGCTCGTGTAGCCAATATCAATTTATACTTGTTGTTTTTTGCTATATTCATCACCTTAACCACCTGCTCCATGGGTACCGATTTATCAACGTGAAGTGAAATTGTTGGATCTTCTTCATTCGAGAGTTTTCGCTGCAATTTGTGTTCCAATTGCGAAAAAGGTACTGGTGTAGTTTCAAGATAGAAATTAAAATTCTTATCGATGGATACCGTAGTAATTGGTTTCGCTGCTGTTTGGTTGCTGCTTTTTGGGAGCAGTAATTTTAGAGCATTCGGACTAATTAATGTGGATGTTACCATAAAGAAAATCAGCAATAGAAACACAATATCAGTCATGGAAGACATACTGAAAGCTGCACTTACTTTATTTCTTGTTTTTAGAGCCATATTTTTTTATTTGATAGGTTCATTCAACAAATCCATAAATTCGGTAGTTGTTGCTTCCATATTGAAAACCACTTTTTCAACTTTTGCAACCAGGATATTGTAAGCAAAGTATGCGATAATACCAACTGTAAGACCTGCCACGGTAGTTACCATTGCTTGATATATACCACTTGAAAGTAATCCAACATCAATATTGTTTCCTGCATTTGACATGTCGTAGAATGCCTGAATCATACCCATTACAGTACCAAGGAATCCAATCATAGGCGCAGCTCCAGCCACAGTGGCAAGGGTTGGTAAGTTTTTTTCTAATTTAGATACTTCCAGATTACCGATATTTTCGATTGCAGCGTTTACATCATTTAAGGGTCTTCCAATGCGTTTAATTCCTTTCGAAATCATTCTTGATACAGGCGTATCCTTGGATTGACACAATGACAATGCTGAATCTATTTTGCCTTCATGTATATAATCACGAATTCTATTCATAAAGTTAGCATCCTCTTTTGTAGCCTTACGGATGGCAAAAAATCGTTCCAGGAAAATGTACATGGCAATTACCGAGAGGGCAAAAATTGGAATCATGATCCAGCCACCTTTAAAGGCCAAATCAACAAAATTTAGAGTTAGTTCTGTTGCTTCGGCTCCTTGCTCCTCAATAGGCAGTTCATTTTGAGCCATTCCCTGTACACCTGCAATAAGCGATAGATAATTCATATACGATGTTTTCTAGTTTGATCTAATACATAAAAAAACGAGATATAATACGGAATATTATATCTCGCTAAATTAATATTATTGATTTTATTCCCGAATATAAAAACAGGGAATTTAAATGTTTATTCTAATGCAATAGTATTGCTTGCAAGTAGTACACTCCGGCACCAGCTAAATATCCAATAAACGCAAGAAGTGTAATCTTCTTCAAATACCAAATGAAGTCGATTTTTTCCATCCCCATTGCTGCAACACCAGCAGCCGATCCTATGATCAGCATTGATCCACCTGTACCAGCACAGTATGCAAGAAATTCCCAGAATAAGCCATCCTGCATAAAGTTAGTTGCATAACCAACAGCTTCGACACCCTCGATAGGATACATACCCATAGCAGCAGCTACCAACGGAACATTGTCAACAATTGAGGAAAGCACACCAATAATCAAGTTGATAACATAAATGTCATGTACATTTTTATCTAACCAAGAAGCTAATATATCAAGATGACCAGCAGATTGTAAACTTGCTACAGCCGTAAGAATACCCAAGAAGAAAAATACAGTTGGAACGTCCACTTTTTTTAAGACCCCGGTTACGTTTAAACGACTTTTGAATTCTTGATCTTTATTCTTGTGCATAATTTCTGTAACTACCCACATTAAACCCAAACCGAAAAGCATTCCCAAGTATGGAGGCAAGTGTGTTGCTGTTTTAAAAACCGGAACAAATAGTAGTGATGCAACACCTAAACAAAGTATAGTTATTCTCTCTTTATGGGTAGTATATTCTATGTTTTCTCCTGCAGCAATGGCGGGACGAGTCACATTTCCTTTAAGGTAAGTGCTTACAATTATCAACGGAACAATCATTGTAAATAAACTTGGAACGATTACTCGGGTAATAATATTGATTGTTGTAACCTGACCACCAATCCATAGCATAATGGTAGTTACATCACCAATTGGAGACCATGCACCACCCGCATTGGCTGCTAATACTACCATAGAAGCAAAGAACCATCTGTCTTTCTGGTCATCGATAAGTTTACGGATTAATGCTACAATAACAATGGTAGTAGTTAAGTTATCAAGAGCAGCCGACATAAAGAAGGTTAAAATACACAATACCCAAAGTAATTTTACTTTGTTGGTAGTTTTAATTTTATCGGTAATGATCTTAAAACCCTGGTGTTGATCAACAATCTCAACAATTGTCATTGCGCCCAGCAGGAAGAATAGAATTGTAGAAATTTCAGAAAGGTGATGAAGAACCTCATGATGAGTAATAAAATCTAACATGCCATGTGCATTATCCATTCCTGGATTATGCGCAACGTATTCATTCCAAGCTCTACTCATGCCTGAAGAAAGGATATCTACCCCACCAAATACGTAGATAGTCCATGTTAACACCCCAATTAAAAGAGCGGATGCTGCCTTGTCAATTTTTAGTGGATGTTCTAGCGCAATTGCTGTATAACCCAGAACAAAAACCACAACCATTAATGCGAACATAATAATCTGATTATTTTAAGTGTTTAAATTTTTCTCAAAAATTGATGCGCTAATATACTAATATTTGCTTTTCAAAAATAGGTCAGCAATAAAAGAAAAAAATGCATAAGAAATTCTGCTGTAAAACATTGATGATGTGAATTTAAAGTTATTCTATTTCGAAGAATCTTTCTTGATCTCTTTGTTCTTATTGCCTTGCAGAAAGCTGAGGTATTTTTTAAGTAATCCGGAAAAAGTATTAAAATCTTC
The DNA here is from genome assembly GCF_965230805.1 of Marinifilum sp. Lineage (NCBI taxonomy): Bacteria > Pseudomonadati > Bacteroidota > Bacteroidia > Marinilabiliales > Marinifilaceae > Marinifilum > Marinifilum sp. Next base: position 3,193,777 of record NZ_OZ246019.1, read on the forward strand.
TTTATAGAAAATCCCGATTCCTTGGGTGTTTCTTGATTCTTCGTATACCAAATATTCGTTTGATCTGGTAAATGCTTTTAATTGTAATTTTCCTTTTTTATCAAGTTTGATATTTACATCAACATCGCCTACAATATCATTGGCTCTTTCTTGGCTATTACTTGTTCCAACATTACCATTAATGGTTACTTTATCGTCGAATACCTGAGTTGACAAAGCCACCTGAATTTCATCACTGGTTAGGTTGTCGCCTGGACGGTAGCTTACACCAATATCAAAGTCATTACTAATCTGACTTAACCAATTGGACAATTGGTTTGATAATAATTCACTAGTAGTAACACCAACAGCATAACTCGAGTTTTTGTTTTCGAAATCGGGGTCGGTCGAGCGAAGATATTCCGGTGTATAAAATCTATTTAGAACCAAAAGAGATAGAATTTGTTTATTGGTTTCATCTTCAGTTGAAAATAATCCTTCCAGAATACTTTGCGTTTGTTGATCTAAGGTTGGGAAAGCAATATTAAACTTGATAATAGGGTTTTCAAGATTTTGACTCAAGTTCATTTTGCACTGAACCGGAATTTTCCTGCTAATATCCACATAAGGAGTATTTAAGAGTAAATCGTATAGTGTAGTTTTAACATTATACATTGCATCAATATTAACTGTAGCATTGTAAGGATCACCAGCCCATTTGATATTACCTCCATTGGCCAGGTCGAATTTTTTATTAATAACATTCTGCAATGTAAAAAGATAACTTCCTTTCTGAATTGTGTAATCGCCAAATATTTTAAATTCTCCTTTGGTATCAATTTCAAGTTTTAGGTTTCCATTGCCTTTGGCCTTAAGAACATCACCAATCTGAGAATCAAAAATAATTTGAATGTCGGTTTCAGGAGTGATTTCAAGGTCACAATTCATGCGAATACCAGATAAATCAATTTTATATTCCTCTTCGTTTGGTGATTGCTCAGTTCGGTTTGTATTCACAAACGTAATAAAGTTGCTTTCCTGAATATCTCCATTATTATTTATAGGAACGTAAACTCGGGTGTTTTTATCGGTTTTGGCTCTAATTTCAATTTCCAGATCATAAACTGGTCCGTACAAATGAGTAATACCAGTTACATACGCCTCGCCATAAAACAGTTCGTTGTCCGATTCTTTGGTATCCAGTATATTAAAATTAAGTGTATTAACCGATAAGTCTAAATTGAAATTATTGAATTGTTCATGAGAAATGGTGCCAAAGAGTATTGCTTCTTGCTTGTTTTTATCACTAATTTTAAAATTTTCGAAGCGCAATTCTCCTGGTGTAATGCTGATACTATCGTTACAATAGTAGCTTGTTTTAAGATCATTAATGGAAAACTCGGTCTTGTCGAATTTTAGTTTACCATACGACTTTAAATCATCGGTATGCCCTTCGATATGTACACTTCCAGAGGCATTCCCTTTTATGCCGGATATGTTTTCTTGCAAATAAGGATTTAGCAACTCCATTCTCATTTTATTGATTTTGATATCCATATTTAACGAATCGCTGTTAGGAAAATAATCACCTTTCAAATCAAGTTCTTTATGAGAAGAAAAATCTGTAAAGGAAGAAAAGTTGAGTTTCTTTTGGTACTTATCCCAATCGCTTATTACGAAAAGGTTTCCCAGCGTATCATTGTTAAGAACCAAATCTTCGATCATAACATTCGAGTTTGAAAGTCGATCGCCATAAAAATCCGAAATTTGCACATAGCCTTTAACAGTTCCGTTAATTCCTATGTTTTGTTCGCGAGTAAGATCATTTAAGTTTTGCAGACTAATATTATGAATTTTAAAGTTTACGCTATCCTTAGGCTGGCTTGAGATTTTTCCGTCAAGTCCAAAGAATTGATTTTCGCGAGCAATTTTAAAGTCATTTATCTCGTAGCTTGTGCTATCAATAATAATTTTGGATTCAGGAATAGACCAAATACTGTCAGCCATAATAATGGTGCTTGGCAGCAGATTGATGTTCCATTTTGCATTTCCTGACTCTTTTGATTTTTCAACCTCAGCTTTTGCCGATAAGGAGCCACTATAGGTTACTTGATCCCAATTGTTCCATAAAACGTCAAGCTGTACCTTATTCTTTTGGGCAGTAATTTTTTGTGATAGATTGTATAATCCAAGTTGATCTGAGAAAATAAATTTATTGGTTCGTCCTTTTAAAATCAGTTTTTCACTATCAGCCGAAAGGTCAATTTTCAACTCATCAAAGGATTTACCTTCAAGCATAAGTTTAGGAGTGTCGAAATGAATGTTAAGCGTTCTGTTAATTGCTGATATTTCACCTTTAAGGTTTGTTTCCGGTGCGATACTAAAATCAGGGAATAATACTGAAGTGATTGGTTCGGTATCTTTTAATTTAAGTTGAAACTTAAAATTATTTGTACTATCAGTTTTAACGTATTCTTGATTGGGAGCATAAGCAGGCAAATAGTAATAGGCAAGGTTTGCAATGGACGAAACCAATTTAACAACTTCGTAATTTCCTTCAACTTTAGCATCAGAGACATCCGAATTTAAAATAATTCTTTTGAATTGTGGCGAGGTAAAAGCGTTGATTGTAAACTTGTTTAGCAGAAAATTGCCCAAGCTGTTTTTGTATTTCGTGTTATTGATTTCGATAATACCATTAGCATTGTCGAATCCGCTACCAGTAAAATTGGCATTTACCGAAAGGCTAAGCTCCGCTTTTTGATCTTTTGTGTTAAGATGCAAAGGAAATAGTTTTGCATGATAAAGATGCGAGCTAAAGTTAACAGTTGGTATTTCCTGTGAAAAGTCAATTTTCCCGGCAAAATCAAATCCTATATTTGGGTCTTCAATAGATATCTTTCCATCGAATTGCGATTTAGAGAAAAAACCATTCAATGAAAGATTTTCATATTCGTAATCGTAAAACTCTACTTTACTGATATTTCCTTTCATCACACCCTGCGTTGTACTTTTTGAGCTAAAGCCACCTACAGAAACATTCAAGGAGATGTTGCCAACTTTTTCCTGCTCGATAAGCCCACCTAAATTAAAATCATAGCTTCTTAAATCCCCATTAAAATCAAGCCTGTTGTTTACTTTATTTGGCTTAAAAAGTATATCCGTTTTAATATTTCCTAAATCAGTATCAAAGTTTCCATAAAACACAAAATCATTAACAAATCCATTAAATTTCCCTTTGTATTTAATCAATCCTAAATTCTTAAAATAATCCGGAAGGTTAAAGTGTTCTTTGGAATAGCCAGGAATATATACCTTCTCAATATCCGATATACTGGTAGTTAACTCTTTAAAATCAGCCTCGAGATATGAATCGTGCAGATAAGGTAAACCATTCATATAGAATTTGCCTTTTAAAGTAGTATTGTTGCCATAAACGATATCAATATCACGTCCTCTTAAATCATAAATTGTACCGTATAATTTACCCGATAAATAACCTGTTTCCCTAAAGCCTAGCAATTCCTCGTTAAAATAAGCAAGATCCAAAAAGCTAATGCGCGAGGATTGTAAAAGAAAATTAAGTTGCATTTTTTTGGTAAACTTAGCCCAATATCCCTGATGAGGTTCATAATTAAAAAAGAGATGCTCAGCTATTAGTTTGCTATGTTCCGAAACAATTGTAACATCAGAAAACCCCCATTGATGATTTGTAAACCAGTTTTTTGCATTAAAATCCTTTAACACAAAGCCTGATTTTTCTTTACAGCTAAGATGTTGAATAAAGTATCCAACAGAATCATTTTCTACCTTAATGTCACGAGCCTGAATGTTTAAATCTGTAACGTGAATGTCATCGTAGTTCATTCCAAAGGTTTGAGGCACATAGTCAGCGGTTTTGTAACCAAAACTGGAATTCTTCATATCAACATTTGCTAGCGTAACATTCCACGATTTTTGGGTAGAATCAAGCTCTGAAGAGGAATTTCCATTTGATAATGAATCCAGAAAAGCTTCAATGTTTAAGATTTTATTTTCGTCTTCGTAAAGATTGATAAAAGTTTTGGAGAGTGTTAATTTATTAAGGTAAAGTTCTTTTTTATTGATATTAAAGGAATCTATTTTTGCCTTTAAATGATCAATGTATATTAATGTGTCTTTTCGGTAATCCTCAATATATAATCCTTTTAATATAATACTTTTAAAAGGAGAGATATTTACCCCTTCGATACGAATAGGCGTATGGGTTTGCTCAGATAAATAATTGGCAATTTTTCTGCTTACATGAGTTTGAACCGTACTGCTTAAGAATAGCAAATACATGATGCAGGGAATCATAATGATAACCACAAATGTCCAAATTGATATTTTGAAGAATTTTTTAATAATTTTGCCGTTTTGTGAGTTGCACAAACTTAGCTAAAAAGAAGAAAAAAGTAACAAAGCTAATGAGCGATTAAAGAGAATTTTGATTTTTTTAACGAATCAAGTTCAATATCTATATAAAAGCTCGCTATAACTGGATAAAGATGAGTATTACTATTCTTGGAATTGAATCATCATGTGATGATACTTCCGCATCAATATTAAAGGATGGAGTTATTTATTCCAATATTATTGCAAACCAAACCGTACACATGGATTATGGTGGCGTAGTGCCTGAATTGGCCTCGCGTGCTCATCAGCAGAATATTATTCCTGTTGTGCACCAAGCGATGGATAAAGCAGGTGTTACCGCCAACGAAATTGATGCAGTCGCTTTTACTCGAGGTCCGGGTTTATTGGGATCTTTAATGGTGGGAACATCATTTGCCAAAGGATTTGCATTGGCTAAAAATATTCCATTGATTGAAGTAAATCACTTGCAAGCCCACATACTAGCCCATTTTATTGATGATTTAAAAAACAAATACGAGCATCCTGAATTTCCATTTTTGGCTCTCCTTGTTTCAGGGGGTAATTCGCAAATCATTGTGGTAAAAGATCATCTGGAAATGGAAGTTATTGGAGAAACCATTGATGATGCTGCCGGCGAAGCTTTCGACAAGTGTGCTAAAGTTATGGGATTACCTTACCCGGGAGGTCCAATTATCGACAAAAATGCAAAACAAGGAAATCCGCATGCTTTTGAGTTTAGTAAACCTAAAATTAAAGGCTTGGATTACAGTTTTAGTGGATTAAAAACTTCATTCCTGTATTTTATTCGCGATAGAGTGAAAGAGAATCCAAACTTTATTCAGGAGAATATGAATGATTTATGTGCTTCCTTACAGCACACTATTGTTGATATATTAATGAATAAGGTAAAGAGAGCAGCAAGAGAAACAGGAATAAATGAGGTTGCAATAGCCGGAGGTGTTTCGGCTAATTCGGGTTTGCAAAATGCCTTACACCAATCGGCAGCCAAATACAATTGGAAAGTTTATGTGCCTCAATTGGGATACTCTCTTGATAATGCTGCAATGATTGCCATTACAGGATACTTTAAATACTTAAAGAAAGAATTTGTAGGGCAGGATACGGCTCCATTTGCCAGAATGACAATTAAATAAAGTGGGTTTAAATTGCATTTGGTAAACTATTTAGTTTTACCACTTATATCGGTTTTAAAACAAAAGTTTGAATTTATGCCCGCTTAAAGCTGCAAGTTGTAGAGGCGATTTTACACTTGTCTAATGCAATTTGTCAAGAATGAACAGCTGAGTTATATATCATTCGTTTCGATTTAAAATTGGGATGCAAGCCTTAATTTAAACACAAACCTTCTGTAATGCCTATATCTGTTAGTTCGTTTTGCTACAGGAGGGTAATTTAGGCTACAGGCGACTTCTTTCTGCTACAGGAGGGTGTTTTTTACTACAGGCGCCTCCTTTTCGCTACAGGAGGGTAATTTCGGCTACAGGCGACTTATTTTTACTACAGGAGGTGTAAATTCGGCTACAGGCGACTTATTTTCGCTACAGACGTATCAAATATCGCTACAGGAATACCTAAATTGGCTACAGGCGATATATTTTGGCTACAGGCGTGTAAAAACGGATGAAAGCCCTACAACTGTTGATTTGTTTTCTAACTGTAAGGTTAAACTTGCTAACTGGAGGGTAATCTATCTAACTGGAGCCTGAATTTTTCCAACTGGAGGGGTGTTTTATCTAACTCTCATATATATTCAGATAGCTTTTCAGAACAGAAATGGATTGATCATTAAAATGATCTAAACTAAGAATTAATTCTTCTTTATTTTTCAATTTAAAAATCAAGTTGTGATTTTGGATTTTAATGTCATGTATGTCCTTAAGATAAACCTTTATTTCCTTTGATCTCCAACCGATTTTATACTTTAGTTTTCTAGAGTTGATGATGAGATACTCTTTGGGATAAAGAAATTTACAACCTAGCAATAAACCCATAAAATAGAATGCCATAATGGCAAGAGCAAAAATCAGGTAATTGCCAAGAGGAATGAAACTAAAATAATGGTTAAAAACATATAGCAAGACTGCCGAAATCAAAAAAGCAATTGCCAATGCAAGTTGTTTTGCCTTGGTTTCGTTATTGTTTATTTTATGATCCCTTATGTCGAATTCGAATTGGAGCATCGCTATTTAGTTTAGAACCATCGTAAAGTTACTAAATAACGTGATTTCGACCTAAAATTCCCTCCTCAGAAGTTTTGTTTGCGATTACATTTTAGCTGATAGTTCAATAATTTTAGCAGCGATTTGGTCAAGTTCAAGAACATAGTCTACTTTTGTCTGTTTCAAAGCCGACATAGGCATTATGGAAGCGATTGCATTTTCGGGGTTTTCAACCATTGTAATGCCACCATATTTTTTAATTGTTTTTAAACCATAAGTGCCATCCTGATTGAGTCCACTAAGAATAACACCTATAACTCCACTATTAAAAGACCATGCAGCCGATTCAAACAGTACGTCGATTGAGGGACGGGAGTGGTGTACTTTAGTATCGGCAGAGAAGGAGATTGAGGCATCATTATCGATAAGCATGTGATAGTTTGGAGGCGCAAAATAGACATTACCAGCTGTAATTACCTCTTTTTCTTCGGCCTCCTTAACATTCAGCTTGCTGATGTTATTCAAAAAGTCGATAAATGAATCGTTGTTATGGTCGCCAATGTGTAACACAACCAGTACTGGTAATATAAAATCCTTAGGAAAGGAAGGGATAATAATTTTTAAAGCTTCCAAACCCCCATAAGAAGTGCCTATAACCAATACCTTGTCCATTAACCAATTTTCTTTTTGAATATTTTCTGTTTTGCATCGATAGCAATAAAATGGTTCTCGTATTGGGTAAATCGGAGCGATTCTTTCGAACCCAGGCAAAGATGACCACTGTATATCAAACTTTCACAGAAAAGATTGATCACTTTATTTTGTAACTCTCTATTAAAATAGATCAAGACATTTCTGCAAAGAATCAGGTTTACTTCGGCAAAAACATGATCGGTTACCAAATTGTGATCGGCAAAAACTATGCGTTTCGCAAGTGACTGATCAAACTTAATCGATCCGTATTTTAAAGTATAATAGTCTGAAAGTTGACCTTTTCCGCCTGAATTAATATAGTTTCTATGGTATGTTTCCAAGTCCTGTGTTTGATAGATTCCATGTTTGGCAATTTCAAGAACTTTACGATTGAAGTCTGTAGCATATACCTGACATCTGTCCAGTAAACCTTCCTCCTTTAAAAGAATAGCCAACGAATACACTTCCTCACCGGTTGAGCATCCTGCATGCCAGATTTTTATAAAAGGGTATGTTTTTAAGCTTGGAATAACATTTTTGCGAAAGGATTTGTAAAAATCCGGATCACGAAACATCTCGGTTACATTAATCGATAAGTCTTCGAGCAAATCAATAAAGAAATCCTGATCCCTCAAAACTTTTTCCTGCATTTGGGATATAGATGCAAAACGCCCAACAGACATCCTGTGCACTAGTCTGCGCTTAACATGTGCTTTTGAATAGTTTCGAAAGTCATAACTGTATTTCTGATATACAGCTTCCAGAAACAAAGGAATCTCAATGTCTATATTTTCAAGTTTTGAAGGCTTATTTTGCTTCATACGCTAGGCAATGCTTTTAGTAACTTGGCATAGTATTTTTCTTAGCGCATCCTCTTTAAAAGGCTTGCTGATAAATTCATTCATTCCAGCATCCAAACAGGTTTGTTTATCTTCAACAAATGCATTCGCTGTAAGAGCAATAATATATGCTTTGTCCAATTCAGGGTGATCTGCTTCGAAGTTTCTAATTTTTTGTGTTGCGTTTAATCCATCTAATACAGGCATTTGCATATCCATTAAAATCACCTGGTAGTTGTTCTTCTTCTGCATTTCAAAAGCTTCTAATCCATTTTTTGCGACATCGCATTTAAGTCCCATATGGCGCAAAGTTAGTATGGCTACTTTCTGGTTAATAGGGTTGTCCTCAGCAACTAGAATAGATAATTGCTTAGGAATTTCCAGATTTTCATTATTAAACATATCTGTCACTTTGTCTTTGTATCCAAATTTTAATTCAAACATAAACTCCGACCCAACATCGGGTTCACTTTCAAGATTAATTTTACCACCCATTAGTTTGGTTAAATTCTTCGAGATGGCTAAACCTAAACCTGTACCTCCATACTGGCGTGTTGTTGAGCTATCCGATTGAGTAAACTCTTTAAAAAGTTTTCTCTGAACGTCTTTCGAAATTCCAATTCCGGTATCTTTTACCGAGAATAATAAAGATACATATTGATTGGTTTTCTCAAGACATTTTACCGACAATAAAACCGAGCCGGTATGCGTAAATTTTACTGCATTATTGGTTAGGTTCATTAATATTTGATTGAGTCTAAATGAGTCTCCTAATAAGTTCTCCGGAATGTTATCATCTAATTTAATTTTAAAATCTATTTTTTTCTCAACGGCTTTAAAATTAAGGAGGTGAAAGATGGTGTCTGTTAATTTTCTTAGATCAAATTCAATATTTTCTATTTCAATCTGTCCTGCTTCTATTTTCGAGTAGTCCAAAATGTCATTGATAATTTGTAACAGATTTTCCCCCGATGTAGTCATTACTTTTAGCATATCCTTTTGTTCCGCAGTCAATTCAGATTCCAGCAGCAATTGTGATAAACCAAGAATTCCGTTCATCGGAGAACGTATTTCGTGCGACATGTTGGCCAGGAATAGTGATTTTGCATTTGTGGCTTCTTCGGCTTTTTGTTTTTCCAGTATCAATTCCTCATTCTTTTTTTCAAGATATTTCAATAGGTTATTCAGGTCCTTTTTCTGACGGTACAAATCAAGAAAAACTTTTACTTTTCCTTGTAAAATTTCCGGGATAATAGGTTTTGGAATAAAATCAACAGCTCCTGTTTCTATTCCTTTAATAATATGCAAATCACTTTGATGAATCGCAGATACAAAAATCACCGGAAGGTATTTTGTTTTCTTTCGATGACGCATGAATTCTAAAGTTTCATAGCCATCCATCCCAGGCATTTGAACATCTAGAATGGCCATGGCGAATTCCTCTTTGAGCGTATGTTTTAAGGCGTTTTCACCAGATTCAGCTCTAACAAATTCAACATCAAAATCACTTAAAATCCTTTCTAAACTAACAAGGTTTTCAATTTTGTCATCTACGATTAATATTTTCTCTTTTTTCATTTGCTAATTCTATTTTAGCTAGTTGTAAAGCCATATTTTTAACATCGAGAACAATTTATTTTCGTCAATTGGTTTAGTTAGGTAATCATTTGCTCCGGAAGTAATGGCTTTCTGATAATCATCTTTCATGGCTTTAGCCGTTAAGCAAATAATAGGAATGTCTTTAATTTCAGGAGTTTTTCTAATAACACTCATGGCTTCATAACCATCCATTTCCGGCATCATGATGTCCATTAAAACCAGATCGATGTTATTGTTTTCTTTCAGCATGTCAATGGCTATTTTTCCATTTTCTGCTTCGAGAACTTCCATTTCTTGATCTTCAAGAATTTTTCCTAAAGCAAATACATTTCGGATCTCATCGTCAACTACCAATACTTTTTTACCCTTAAATATAGAGTTGTCAATTTCAGTAATTTTTAATTTTGGATTGTTTAATGCCGATGTAGCAACTTGGTGTAGGAATAAACTTACTTCATCCATTAATCTTTCATCGGATTTTATTCCTTTTAATATGATTGAGTTGGTATACTTGCTTAGTTCGCGATGTTCTTCTCGTGTCAATTCTTTTCCGGTATAAATAATGGTATTTGGAATCTTAATTTTCTTTTCGCTGAGAGTTTTCAACACTTGATTCCCCGTAATATCGGGTAAACCCAAATCAAGAATAATGCAATCGTATTTTTTATTTGAAATTAATTTAATAGCTTCTTTTCCAGTATCCGTTTGTTCAATCGTAGCATTTGTCGAAGTAAGAAGGCTATTAATAAGTTGTGTGGTTGCATCATCATCCTCAATTACCAAAATGTTTTGTGAGTCGGTTAATAGCTGAATTTTCATTTTATCAATTACCTGCGCAATGTTTGTGGCTTTAACAGTAGGCAATTCGTTGATATTGTGTTCGGTAAATCCTTCTATAGGATTGATAATGTGCATTGGCAGTTTGGAAGCATATGAGTGCAGTTTTAAAGGTTCCAGAACAGCTTCACCCTTTTCTATTAACAAATTTAATCCAACAATTATAGCCGAAGGCTGATGTGCTTCGATTAGTTGAATTGCATTTGGAATGTTATCTGCCACAAGGGCATGAAAGCTATTGTTATGTATCTCATAGTAAAGAGAAATTGCTTCTTCCTTATTGGGATGAATCAATACAACGGTTGAACCCTGATGCGGAACATCTCGGTCGTCATCAATAAACTTAGGAAGTGTAACCGATTGATTTGCATTCTCGTGTATTGTCCACGCTTTTTCTTCTTGTGCAAGTGGGTTGTTTTTTTTCATCCTTTGATCAGAGTGTTTTACCGGCAGATAAAGAGTAAAGCTTGAACCTTTGTTTATTTTGCTTTCCAGGTGAATTTCTCCCCCCAGCATTCTGGCCAATTCCTTAGAGATCGATAAGCCTAAACCAGTTCCGCCATATTTTCTGGAAGTACTTCCGTCAGCTTGCTGGAAGGCCTCAAAAATGGCTTCTTTCTTCTCGTCAGGAATTCCTACTCCTGTATCGATTACAGCAATAGAGCAAGTTTCCATTGCTTTAAGCTCATCTCTCCAAAATTCTGAATCACCATTTGCCTTGTTCATGGAAACGGTAATGGACCCTTTCGTGGTAAATTTTAAGGCATTCGATAATAGGTTCTTTATAATTTGTTTTAATCGAAGAGGATCCGTTTCGATAGAGTTAGGAAAATCGTCGGCAATGTTAACATTGAAATCCAGACCTTTCTTTTTAGCTTGGTGTTTAAAATCCATTAGAATTTCATTCTTAACATTTAATGGGGTCACGTTTTCTATTTCAACTGTCATTTTTCCAGCTTCAATTTTCGACAAGTCGAGGATTTCATTGATCAATTGAAGTAAATCTTTTCCACTTTTATTAATGATCTGCGCAGACTCAACATCTTCCGGACTTAGGTTGCCTTTTTTATTTTTCGCCAAAATCCTTGATAGAATTAACAAACTATTTAACGGGGTTCGCAATTCGTGAGACATGTTAGCCAGAAAATCTGATTTGTACTGACTAGCCTGTTCAAGTTCTTTTGCTTTAGTTTCTAATTTTTGGTGAGCAAGTGATAAACCTGTATTCTTTTGTTCTATTTCGTCCTTCTGAATTTCAAGCTGATTGGTTCTTTCTTCCAGTTCTTCGTTGGTAACTCTTAATTCCTCTTGCTGAACTTGAAGTTTCTTCTCGTTTTCGGTAAGTATGCTGGTTTGTTCGGCAAGTTCTTCATTGGCAACTCTCAACTCTTCTTGTTGCACTTGCAATTCGCTTGCTTGTTCTTGGGTGGTTTTTAACAAGGTTTCCAGTCTGATACGAGCAATTGTTGAAGCAATTTTAACAGTAATGCTATCTTTTACAGCTTTGATAAAGTCAATTTGGGTTTCTGAAAATACTTTAATTGCCGATAGTTCCATAACTCCCCAAAGCATGTCATTATATAATAATGGTACTAAAACGATATTTTTTGGTAGCATTTCCCCTGTTCCAGAGAAAACTGAGAAATAATCAGAAGGAACGTCTTTTAGGTGAATAAATTTTTTACTTACAGCAGTTTGACCTATCAAGCCATGTCCGGGTTTGATGTTTTTGTATTGATTTTTATCAGGAATGCCGAATGAGGCGGCTAATGTTAAAACCTGATTGTCTTCTTGATAAATATAGATAGCTCCTAATTCAGCTTTCAAGAAAGTAGTCATGTAATCCAGCGATTTTCGTGCCACTTCATTCAAATCATGCTCTCCTTGCAGTTCATTGTTTAATTGGTTGACTCCTGATCGAAACCATAAGGTTTCATCATTTATTGTTTTTGATTGTTTTAGAGTCTTCACCATTTGATTTAATGAAATAGACAACTCATCTTTTTTTGATTTGGGGAGGAGGCTAACGCTAAGGTCTCCATCGGCAATCTTTTTTGTATAGTTAACAACATTTTGAAAATCAGCTTGAATACTTTTAAAAGATTTTGCAAGCGCACCAATTTCATCAGAAGTTGAAATACCCAATGGGGTACGATAGTCTCCTTTAGCAATTTGATTAAAGTTGTCAACCATTTTTCGAACAGGAACTGTAATGGATCTGGAAATGTATCTGGACAAGATTATAAATAATCCTCCAATAATGATTGAGATGATTGTCATTGCCCAAATGAGCATTTCATTTACTTTACGAGATAAATTATGTACTTCATAATGAATGCCGGAATAGTATGTTTGCAGAAATTCCAGATTTAATTCCAACTTATTAAGATCTATTTTCAAATCGGTGTCCATTAACTGATTCTTGATTTGTTTGGTCAACTCAAGAGCTTTCATAGAGTGATCTATCGAGTTGTACATTTGCTCGTTGTTTATTAAATGCAAAATACGAAATCTGGACACCAGTAATTCTGCATTTTCAAAATCGTTACCATATACTTCAGGAAATCCCTCATAAAGATCAGTGGCTATTTCATTATTGGTTTTGGTTTTATATTCTTCTTCTAGTCTTAACAAGTCATTAATAAGCAAACTGGAGCGATTAATTTTTTCAGCAGCTACTTCACGATATTCCGGGTCTTTTGTAAGTTGATAATTATAAAAGTTATCCATACTACTCTGCAAAAGATTTGCATGTACGCGTAAACCGTTAATCATTGTGGTAAAGATGTGGCTTGTTTTAAAAAAATAGTTGGATGTATAACTTAAAAGAGTAATACTTATCAGTGTTAAAATCGTTAAAAGCAATAGCTTAGATTTAATCTTCCAATCTTTTAAATTTTTTATGGCAAAATTCATGATGTATGTATGTAATAAAAATCCAAATGTTAAAATAGGGGATTCTTTTTTCTGAATCACGGTAATATTACGACAATTCTTGTGAATAGTTGCTTTTTTAATGTGAATAAATGTTTTTTTTCCGCGAAATTTTACAGGTAAAAATAAGAGATATACTTTATTATTATAAAACCGAAGTGGTTTCTATAAAATAATACAATATTTTGTTAACAAAAGTGATGTGTGCAATAAGCTTAAGCTATTCAAATACTTGGTAATAAAACCAATAATATCAGGTAAATAATCTGTGTTTGATATCATCCAATCTGGTCATCCAATAAGTGCTGCTAATTCAATAAACCTTTGCATGTACAGTTCGAGTCGTCATGATACTGTTATTAGCATGATGAGTCCTGTTTTTTTGACCATAGAGACACACGAATTGGGCGTTGTAGCAACATACATTTATAATTTTGGCATATTTGACAATGGATTATTTTTGGAATGATAATTGATCAGGGAGGGAAGAAATCATGAGTGCTTATTTTTGCAATTATAATATTCCCTTAAATTACCAAGCCTTAAAGTATACCTAATATGAATAAAACCTTACTTGCACTTGTATTTGTACTACTACAGTTTAGCTCGATGAGCCAGAACAAGGAACTCAAAAAAATGTACTCCAAAGGAAAGTATGATCAATTGATTGAAAAAGCACAAATTCTTTTAACTGATAATGAATCGGATCCATACTTGAATTCCATACTGGGAAGAGCCTATGTCAATTCAAAACAATTTAAAGCTGCAATTCCTTACCTCGAAAAAGCGATGAATAGCGAAGCGGCTTTAGGAGAAATAAAAGCACTTAGCAAAGCATACCTGGCCAAATGTTACTTTATAATGGGAGAAGAGCAAAAGGCAGTTCGCTTTTTAAAAGAGTGTCAGAATGGCAGAGATTCGAAAGAAGCCAGCAGGTATGCACACAGGTATTTGAATCTATTTCAAACAGGGGTTTATTATAAGGCCTGGGAATTGCTGGAAACTGATAATATCCGTTTCCATTTTCAGGATAATCAGAAAATGCAAGATGTTGACGCTTATATGAATCGCATGAATGTGAATTACAAAAGAATTGTTTCCTTCTTTGATATGAATCCTTCGAAGAAGGTAGATATTTTTATCTGGACCGACAGAAATGAAGCTTTTCGAAAATTAAATAAACCTTTGGGCTTTTTTAATTCTGATTTGTGTACCGTGAATGTTTGGGATCAACAAGAGGAAGATTATGAAATGAGCCATATGCTTAGTCAGATGGCATTAAACACCAAATTTAAAAGCATGTTAATAAATAAAGGTCTGGGCGTTTATTTTGATAGCATGGATAAAAATTTATTTACGATTGCGCGTAAGCGAATCTCAAAAGAAAAATTTTCATTGCTGGAATTATGGGAAGAGCCAACCAGATACGAGCGAAATTTAAGCTATCCTGTTGGAGCTGCTTTTATTGAGTTTTTATTGAATAAAAGGGGAAAAGCTAAATTAAAAGACTTCCTAAAAAACCAAACCATAAAAAATGGGAAAAAGGTGTATGCCGACTTCGATCAGTTGGTGAAAACTTTCGAGTCTATGTTATTGCGATAAAATAGAATTAGAAATAATAAACCGTTCCATCAAATATTATTGGAACGGTTTTGTGATTGAATAGGTATTGCTTACATATTCATATTTTAAACTTACAACAGGATTTTTAGTTGCTGATTTCAATAATTGATATCCAATTGTTATTGGAGCCATTATAATGAGTATTATCAGAACAGCACTATACAAACAGAAAGGAAAACCAATTCAGTATGGATAGTCTTCGAACCATTTTACATGCCATTTTTTACAAGCAAAGAAAATGGGGCAGTGGTTGACCTAAGCTTATTCCACCAATTAATGAAACTTCACAAAGGCTCGCTAACTTTTACTTCGCAAGGTGATGGGCTAACAGTATTTAACGTCGAACTCACGTTAGTTAGGTCTTAGAAAAGAGACATCACACCAGTTTCTTGGCTCTCATAGATAATCCCTTAGGCTTTCTGTGTGTTTTTACAATTATCCAGTAATCTCATACTTATTATTACTCAACTAACTATTATTTCATATTATTTAGCATTTCTTGGTAAGCCGGGGATGAATATTCTTTCAAGTAATTTTTAGGATCTAATTCCGGGGTGAATATTTCTATAGGAATATCTCCTGATGTAAACATAGGCACCCCAGTAAGAACTTGTTTCTTTACATGTTCAATACTTTCTCGTTGCTGTTTCGTTAAATTATCAATGTGTTCTTCCAAATTAAGTATTTTTGCCCCGTTTAATTGAGGTTCATAATCTTCTGTATGCTCTCTTATTTCCAAGGACTTGGCTTCCCATTTAAAAAATGTGTCCTTTGAATACACCTCCAACATTACTCCTGGTAAACCATGGAATTTCCAGGGTGCAGCTTTAAATGGGATTTCATTTGTAAACCATGCTACATAATCTCTGCCCCTGAAGGTACATTCAGCCTTGTTGCAATGATATCCCAATATCTTTTTTACAGCAGGTATTCCCTTGGTGTTTTCATTGGATAAACTCCATTGGAATAATGGCAGTGGTTCTTTTAAAAGTACTTCGTTATCATATACAGATGCAAGCAAATATGTTTTGTTATAATCAACACTTGAAATAAATTTATACTTGGGCAAATTATTACTACCTACAATTGATGCATTATCATACGAACAAACTATTCTGCTTATTACTTTGCTTTTGTAAGCTAAAACTTTCATTTCCCTGACTAAATTGGGCTCGATTAATGTTTCCATACGTATCATTGAATAATGCTTGTATGTAATACAAAGTTCTTTTTCTTGGGCACTTAAGCTTGAAATACTCGTGCTTAATAAACCAATAATAATTAATAAACGATTTATTTTTTTCATGATTTAAGTTTTAAATAATTCCTTTTGCTACACAATAAAAATGAATGGTAACAAGCGGGTAATTGTTTTGATTAATTGGATTCATAATTAGTTTGAATATATTAGGTTAATATGATTGTCTTAATCTTTGTATTTTTATTGGTAAGGGTGCCACATACTGAGACACCCTTACTTGTAAAATTAACCCCTATTCTGCAATCTATGAGTTTTACAAGCTATATAAAGCTCTAGGTTGAAATTGTAATTAATCTAATCAATGCAACAAAATAGAAGAAGAAATTAACGGAAATCTTCAGGATTAGTAATAGGTGTTACATATAATTGACAAGTACCATCATCTTGACAGTACTGATAGGATTCTGCCCAATAGTAATAATTCATTAACCTATAACATTCGGTCCATGAAAGACCATGAAATTCTCTAACCGGACTTTCACCAATAATTTGATAACCTACATAATGATATGTTATATTTGAATCCGTATAACCAGATACAAAACCGTTTTTTCTTGCCATTTGGACTGCATAAACAGATGAAGCAAAAACAACCAAACTAACCACTAACAACGTAAACTTTTTAATCTTTTTCATAATTTTATTTTTAAATCATTTTTATTTAAATTCATTTTTTGGTTTTGCCCTCTCTATACTTACAAGGGCGGAAGAAAAACTTCCTGTTTGTAATATTTGCTTACTTTTGCATTAAACCTCCTTTCTTTATAAGGAGCCGGGGCAGGAAGCAATTGCGCTTAACAATTATGGGCTTCCTGCCCTTTTCCTTTTATAATAATAGGTTCTGTCAAGTTTGTTTGCTACAACTAATTCTTTGTCTTAGGCACTAAGCGATGCCGAAAACGTAATAAGAATCAATAATAGTGTTATGATTTTTCCTGTTTTCATCATTCGTTAGTTTTGTGATTAATCCAAATCAAATTTTTCAATGGTTCTCAATTGCTTAGAAATATACTCTTCTGATTTACCGTTTCGTTTATGATACTCTATCCTAGATTGTTTTCTTGCCTTTAATACCTTTATATATTTTTTCAAATCAACAATATCCCATCCGTAAAAAGGCAATTCTATTTCTTTTTTAAACGGCCTTATTTCTAAGCTTTCCGCTACCCAACTGCAATATCCATCGGTTGAATGCACTTCCAGTATTGCACCGGGCAATCCATGGAATTTCCAGGGAGAAGCCTTAAAGGGAATCTCCCGGGTAAACCAAGCCTCGTAATTGCGCCCTCTGAAGCTGCATGTGGCTTTGTGGCAAGTGTATCCGAGTATCGTTTTTGTTTCCTTACTCGGCTTCCATTCAAATAAATTAAGCGGTTCTTTTAAAAGTAACTGTGCCCTTCTAGGTAAGTCGTCAGAAATAAGAAGATGCCCCTTGGAATAATCAATTACTATCTAGTTATACGTAGTATCTCTTGATATTAAATTACGATCCTTGTCTAATGTATTTGATATTCTTCCATATTTTCTGGATACTATTTTATTTCCGTAAGAAAATACTTCAACAGTACCTTTCCTCATAAAAGAACATTCACTTAGTATTAAGCCCAAATTATCACTTTGAGTATACTTGTATTTTATATATAATTCTTTTTTCTGGGCACTAAGCGATGTCGAAATCGTAATAAGAACCAATAATAGTGTTGTGATTTTACCTCTTTTCATCATTCGTTAGCTGTTTTGATTAATCCAAATCAAATTTTTCAATGGTTCTTGTTGACATAGAAATTTGCTCTTCTGATTTACCTCTTCGTTTTTGAGACTCTATACTAGATTGTTTTTTTGCCTTTAATATCTTTATGTATTTTTTCAAATCAACAATATCAATTCCATAAAAAGGCAGTTCTATTTCTTTTTTAAACGGCCTTATTTCTATGCTTTCCGCTACCCAACTGCAATATTCATCGGTTGAATACACTTCCAGTATCACACCTGGTAAGCCATGGAATTTCCAGGGAGCAGCCTTAAAGGGAATAGCCCGTGTAAACCAGGCCTCATAATTACGACCTCTAAACTTACATGTGGCTTTATGGCAAGTGTATCCGAGTATGGTTTTTGTATCCATGCATGGTTTCCATTCAAATAAATTAAGCGGTTCTTTTAATAAAAAGTATCGATTTTTATCTGCAGGTAAAAAACTAGATAAAAGAAGTTCTTTCTTGTTGAAATCCATTGCTACATAAAAATAGTTAGTATCACATGATACAATTCTATTATCTCTAATTTCTGCATTTGTATAGTGTGAAAGCTTTCTGGAAATCATTTTATTTCCATAAGAAAAAACTTCAATATTACCATGCTCTCTAGTAGAGTACTCACGAGCTAGTAAACCACCACCTTTTCGGTTGTATTTGTAGTTTATAAACAGTTCTTTTTCTTGGGCACTAAGCGATCCCGAAATCGTAATAAGAATCAATAATAGTGTTGTGATTTTTCCTGTTTTCATAATACGTTAGTTTTGTGATTAATCTAAATCAAAGATTTCGATGCTTCTTGTTGACATAGAAATTTGCTCTTCTGAATACCCCCATTTTTTATACTTATCTATACTGGATTGTTTTTTTGATTTTAGTA
This sequence comes from Marinifilum sp., assembly GCF_965230805.1. Taxonomy (NCBI): domain Bacteria; kingdom Pseudomonadati; phylum Bacteroidota; class Bacteroidia; order Marinilabiliales; family Marinifilaceae; genus Marinifilum; species Marinifilum sp. The sequence continues at coordinate 3,212,751 of NZ_OZ246019.1, forward strand.
TCCGTATGTATTTATCCAAATCAACAATATCCCATCCGTAAAAAGGCAATACTATTTCTTTTTTAAACGGCCTTATTTCTATGCTTTCCGCTACCCAACTGCAATAATCATCGGTTGAATATACTTCCAGTAACACACCAGGTAATCCATGAAATTTCCATGGGGCAGCTTTAAAAGGAATCTCGCGGGTAAACCACGCCTCGTAATCACGACCTCTAAACTTACATGTGGCTTTATGGTAAGTGTATCCTAGTAACGTTTTTGTATCCATACTCGGCTTCCATTCAAATAAATTAAGCGATTCTTTTAACAAGAACTGTTTACCTTTACCGCGAGGTAAAATATCAGAAATAAGTAGGTGCTCCTTGGGATAATCAATCACTGTGTAGTAATACATAGTATCGCATGATATCACATTGCCATCTGCGTTTTTTGTATTTGATGTTCCGTTAAATTTTCTGGATACCATTTTATTTCCGTAAGAAAATACTTCAACAGTACCTTTCTCCTTATAGGAACATTCACTATATATTAAGCCCAAAGTATTACTTTGTGTGTATTTGTATTTTATATACAGTTCTTTTTGCTGAGCATTAAGTGATGCCGAAAATCGTAATAAGAATCAATAGTAGTGTTGTGATTTTTCCTGTTTTCATAATTCGTTAGTTTTGTGATTAATCCAAATCAAAAATCTCAATACCCGTAGGCAGATTCATCTGGAGTCCTTTAAGAGTATTAATCTCAAATTGAAGATCAGGAAAATTAAGTAAGTTTCTTTTACAACTTTCTATACTCCCTTTTCGATCTTTCTTTAATATAACAATATAATTATCCAGATCAATAATATCCATTCCTACGTTAGGCAATTCGACTTCGCTTTTCTTTGGCCTTATTTCAATCGAATTTGCAACCCAAGAGCAATAACCATCGGTCGAATAAACCTCCAAAACAACGCCAGGTAATCCATGAAACTTCCATGGACAAGCTTTAAAAGGGATTTCGGTAGTAAAATATGCCTCATAATTACGCCCCCTAAATGTACATGTGGCCTTGATACAATCATAATCCATAATTGTCTTAGATTCCTGGGTTAATTTCCATTCAAATAAATTAAGAGGTTCTTTCAAAAGCATTTTGTAACAAAAACCAAATCCTGGATTATAATCAATAAATACAGGTTCAAGTAAATATCCTTGAATGTAATCAACCTCAATATAATTGTATGTTGTATCAATACTTCTCTTGCTTTTAGCAACCAACCGTTTAGTTTCTCTTATATTAATACTATTCGATGAATAAATCCTCACATTATAGCTAGGGAATGCATTTCTAATAATTTCAGAATTATTTTTGCCACCAATTCGCAAACAACTCTCATTAAACGTGTATGTAACCACAAGTTCCTTCTTCTGGGCACTAAGCGAAACAGGTATAATAAATATGATTACAATTAATAATTTCATACTCATGATTTGTGTATAATTATGCATAGCATTTATAAGTATTAGACTATTTTATTTATAATATTTAGTGATAATGTCTTAATAGATTTATTCAATACATTTTTTTTATTACATATACCTGTCAATAGACAGGTATATGAGAATTGTATGATTTAATGGCTAAATATTCGACAACAGCCTGTCATAGGGTTATAATCTGCTGCAACACCACCATTCCATATAAGTAATTGTTCACATTCATCAACATTTGCTACATCTCCTGTAATTTTGATTTCTCCACTTATGATCCAGGAGTCATCCAAATGCACCCATTCATTATTGACATCAGGCACTATCGCTATCAAATTAGGCGTCAAACCTAATACCCAAGCAAAAACAACCAAACTCACCACTAACAACGTAAACTTTTTAATTCTTTTTCATAATTTCAATTTTAAATCATTTTTATTCAAATTCATTTTTTTTGGTTTTGCCCTCTCTATACTTACAAGGGCGGAAGAAAAACTTCCTGTTTGTAATATTTGCTTACTTTTGCATTAAACCTCCTTCCTTTATAAGGAGCCGGGGCAGGAAGCAATTGCTCGTAACAATTTTGGGCTTCCTGCCCTTTTCCATTTATAAATTAGTCATATCAAAACCAATTGATCTAAAACCTCACTTCCATCGAAAACAGGAAGTACTTTCTTTGCAGGTTGCTGGAAGAAATTGTCTGAGAATATTCATTATTTCTTACATTTCGGCTTGAGTTCTCATCAATTAGATTTTGTCCATCCAGTGTATAAATAATGGTCTTCTTTTTGCTGGGCGTAGATTGTTGTGCCGCTAAAAAGGCATATCAACACTAGAAGTATTCGTTTTGTTATGGTCATTTTTCTTGTGTCTGTTTTAGGGCAATTTTAAATCGATTCTTCTAAGGCTATTGACTAGTTCTAATCGAAAATTTCAATTTTTCCATTATCAAAATCAATAAATCCCATTTTCATCCCACTATTTCCATACATCAATTTTGCTTTCTTTTGGGCATCTTTTCTTTGGTTACTATCATTCCGTAATATCTTAACATATTGCTTTAAATTTATGCGTGTCAAACCATCATCAGGAAATTCTATATCCGATTTTTCGGATGAGATGTCCAATGATTGAGCAGTCCAACTGCAAAATTCATCAGTTGAATAAACCTCCAGCATAACTCCTCGCAATCCATGAAACTTCCATGGAGCTGCTTTAAAAGGAATATATTTTGTAAAATAAGCCACATAATCACGTCCTCTAAAACTACAGGTAGCCTTAAAACATTTATAGCTCAGAATTTTCTTAGTTTCCGTACTTAGTTTCTAATTAAATAAGTTCAATTCTTCTTTTAATAAGACTTTCATTTTACGCATATTCTCTATTGATAATATTGTATTTTTTTGAAAATCTTTACGTACATAATCTAAAAAGGTGATTACTCCTCTTAAACTAGGCTCCCCAAATTGCGTTCTTGAAATTACTCCATTTACATCAGCATAAAGCTCCGTTTTATTGACTGTTTTGTGAATATCTTTATCTCCCAGAGAAGAAGGAATTCTCTTTTCAAATTGATATTTTATTAACAATTCCTTGTCTTGTGCATTAAGTGTTAAACAAGTAATTAAGCATGCTACCGTTACGAGTATTCGTTTTGTTAACGTCATTTCTTTAAGTTTCTTTTCGTATAATTATAAATCGATTATTTAAACTTTATTGGCTGGTTCACTTCAAATATTTCAATATTATTGATCAGGATACTATTTATTGTACAAATTTCTGAATCTCTATACTGAGGAAATCTCAAGATGTTTCTTTCGGTAGTTTCAATAAATTTTTGTTTGCGTTTCTTTAACAAATCTTTGTATTGCTCTAGGTTTATTTTTTTCATGCCAGTATGAGATATCTCTTTCTCATGATTTTGTATTTTAAGTGCCTGAGTAGTCCATCTACAATATTTATCTGTTGAAAACACTTCTAGCACAACACCTGGTAAGCCATGAAACTTCCATGGGGCAGCTTTAAAAGGAATTTCTCTTGTGAAATAAGCCACATAATCACGTCCTCTGAACTTGCATGTGGCCTTGATGCAAGTATACCCAAGAATTGTCTTTGTTTCCCTACTTAACTTCCATTCAAACAAATTAAGAGGCTCTTCTAATAACATTAGGCAGCTGCCATCAGATCGCTGAAAAACGGGTTGTAATAAGTTAGAATTCTTATAATCAACTCTTATATAACAGAAAGTTGTATCATAAGACATAACTTGTGTTTTATCATGAAACTTGCCAGTTATTGAACGAGCAAACTCTCTTATATTAGTATTGTTAAAAGCATGAGTATTAACATTATAATCATAAGCTGGATTTTTAGTGATCTCAGAATTGTTTTCTCCACCAAGCCGTAAAAAACTTTGTTCAAATCGATAACTTACACATAACTCTTTTTGCTGGGCATATAATGAAGTAATCATTACAAAGATGAATCCCAATGAAAGCAACAATACCTTAAGCGTTGTCGAATAAATCGATTTACATTGTGTTGTCATTTTTAAGTAAGATTTTTTAAAAACAGAAGACTCCTGATTTTTAGAATCTTCTGTTATGATTAACGAATTAATGTGTGTAATGAATTCTTATTATGCAAAAACAGTTATAAATACTTTACATTCCTGTGTGAATATATTATAAGAGCAAAAATCACATCCATTTTGTTCCATTAAAAATTTACATTCCTCAAAATGTGAAACACGAAATATTACTTTTGTTTCTCCAATATGAATCCAAGAACCTTTATATTGACCATTTTCCCATGACACCCAATCCCAATGCGGCACAGCATAAACAGATGAAGCAAAAACAACCAAACTCACCACTAACAACGTAAACTTTTTAATTTTTTTTTATAATTTTAATTTTAAATCATTTTTATTCAAATTCATTTTTTTTGGTTTTGCCCTCTCTATACTTACAAGGGCGGAAGAACTACTTCCTGTTTGTAATATTTGCTTACTTTTGCATTTAACCTCCTTTCTTTATAAGGAGCCGGGGCAGGAAGCAATTGCTGTTAACAATTTTGGGCTTCCTGTCCTTTTCCTTTTTTATTCGTATGGGTAGTGATAGGATGACTTCGAGTCATCACGTCACTTTTTATTCTAAAATCCAAATACTTTTTCAAGTTGTTGGTTCATGTTGTACTTTGCCTCATCGGCGTAAGCGGGGCATCGTAAATTTTTGGCAATTACCTTACCCTCTTTATCTATTAAGTAACTACTAGGGATAGCCATTCCCCAATAGTCTATAATAATTTGAGAGTGTTCACTTCCTGTTGTATCAATTGCCTGTTGCCAGGGAAAGCCTTTCTCATTTATATAGCTTTGCCAATTCTTTTTGTTGGCATCTAAGGCTATGCTTACAATTTCAAAATCTTGTTCGTGGTATTTGGCATAAAGGTCCAGCATGTTGTTTTGCTCTGCCTTACAGTAATCGCAATTGATCACCCAAAAATTTACCAGTGTAACATTCCCTGTAAAATCAGAAAGTGTAAGCTGGTTTCCCCTGCTGTCGGGCAATTCGATGGCCGGTGGCGTTTTTCCAATACAAAAGTTTTGTGTTGCCTTGTACTTTTGAGCAATGCTTTTGTATTCTTGAGTTTTCTTTAACTTATCGCCAAGCAAGGAGGTATAATATTTCATGTCCGACTCATCAAGCTTTGCAAAATTGGGCCTAAACACATAGGCCAAAAAGTAATCGAGTGCCAGGTATGAATTGGGGTTTTTCTCTAAATAGCTTAATGCCACACTCTCTTTTAGAAGATTTAATAGCGTCAATTGTTCTTTTTGTTCCTCTACAAACTGCTGTATATGCTCTCGACTCGACTGCTTAGACGGTTTATTGTTTTGCAGCCATTGTAAATAATTCGCATCGGCCTGAAGCAATTGCTCTGCCTCCTCTGTCTTCCAAAAGTTAATAAATTCCTGATTGACAGTGCTACCAGAAAAGCTAAATGGAATGGGAGTTAACAGGTCTTTTCTTTTAAGCAGGCTATCGCTTACCAATTCAATGGACTGCCTACTGGCATCAAGCATGAATGGGAAATAACAAGTACGTTCTTGGTTGGTTAACACATAAAGTCCCAGTCTTGATATATGCTCCTGAATCTTGGCACTGCCATTTTTGAATTCAAAAAACGAAATAAAACCATCCCTTTGTTTTTCCTTGCTAAACAGAACAGGCTTTAAATTGCCTTTTTCATCATTGGCTAAAAAATACCACTTGCTTTGGGGCTTGGGTGCTTGCCCAATTAGCTTTATTTCCAGACTGAAATTACTCTCCGTTTTCTCAGGTAAAATAAGATTGCCAAATCTGTAGAGAAGGATAATAGCAGAACCAAGTAGTAATAAAATAGAAATTCGGTTTAGAGTCATTTTCATAAGTAATTGGTGTTATTTACAAAATCGCATCATATCAAAGGGATATATACAATACTTCCCTCATGTAAAAGAGCGCAAGATCACATTTATTATTGAACACTACCTTTTACCACCAATAACACAATCTTCCAACTTCTCCAGGTTTGCTTTAATAAGATGTTCTCAAAAACATCAACATGAATTTATCTATTTCTTTTTTCAATATAAGTGATATTCTCACTCTTAATAAACACGTTTAAATTAAACGGAAGGGTGAGTGAAAAACAAACTATTTAATTATAAAAATCACTTCCTTTATATAACAACTGGATCTTCTGAATATTACAAACCATGCTTCAATAAGCTTTTCTAAAAAAATCTAAAAATGAGATTGAGGTAGAAAAATATTATCTATATTTGTACGCGAAATACCAATATAGTTCATTTGTGGCAAAAACGGATAAAATAGAAATTAAAGAGAGAGTAATGACACTTTCTATGGAGATGATGATGAGGTTTGGTTTGCGCGGACTGAATATGATTGATCTAGCTAAAGAGTGTGGGCTTGCAAAAGCCACATTGTATAAAATCATTGGAACCAAGGAGGATTTGATCAGGCAGATTGCTTTCGAAATTTTTGATAGGAACATTATAAATATTTTACAGCCATATCGAACCAAGGATGATCCGATTGAAGTGACCAAGGAGTTTTTAGATAACTATTTTGATTATGCGATTTCTGCGCAAAAAATTCTTATTCAGCAGATATATAAAGAGTATCCTCTGATAGAAAAAGATGTTGAGAATAAGTATCAGCATGAAATGGATATTGTAATTAAAAAGTACAATGAGTGGCAGGAGAAAGGGTTGATTCGGCAGGATGTAAATGTTAACTATTGTATTGAGGCACTGCAGGCATTAAACGATTTTTATATTATGGGAACATTTTCAGAGAATGAAGTAATTGATAGGTTGCGACAATCATTTATATGCATGCTTAGAGGAATGGGAGTTGAAATTTAGATAAAATTAAATTTAAGTTTAAAAACTATTGAAATCTATTTTCTATTTTCACGCAGGAAATCAAATGTATGAATCGGGCATGATTAGAAAAATGATTAAACATACACGGTAATGATTTTTTTGATCTCCTTGCTACCATCTGTCAAATGGGAAAAATTATAAACAGATGAATTGTTAAAGTTGATGTAAAATAGATATTGGAGTAGACAGCTTCATATATTTTTTGAATAAAAATGAACTCTATGAACACTGATAGTTCAAAAAAGTTGCAGACGATGAAAATTTCTAAAGCCTTAATTCTGCTGTTGGTATTGACAGCAGGTCTTTTTTCTTGTAAAAACGAGAAAGAGAATAATGTAAAACTTGTACAACCTGTTAAAGTTTATAAGGTGAATGCAAGTGGTAATGAGAAAAATAAGAAGGTTTTTACTGGCCTAGTCAAAGAATCGCGAGAAGTTCGAATGGCTTTTCAGGTTCCTGGCCCACTTGTAAAACTTAATGTTGACCAAGGTCAGTTGGTAAAAAAAGGAGAGGTAATAGCCGAACTCGATAAAAGAGATTTTATTGTGAATCTTGAGTCAGCCAACGCCAATTACGAAAATGCGAAATTACAGGCAGAGAGATATGCAGCTTTGTTCCAAAAAAGGAGTACTTCAAAAAGTGTATACGATCAAACACAAGCTGCCTTTAAGTTAGCTAAAGCTCAGAAAGAAGCAGCTGAGAATGCTTTGGAAGATACCAAGATCTATGCACCATTCACAGGCTATGTGCAAGAGATGTTTGTTGAAAATTTCGAAAAAGTGGGAGTTGGGCAACCAATCGTATCCATACTTGATTTAAAAAATCTGGAAGTAAACGTTGCTTTAAGTGAGAATGATTTTATGATAAAAAATTCGTTCGAATCCTTTGTGTGCAAATTTGAAAATTTTAAAAATACTGACTTTAAGCTTAGTTTAATAGATATTGAAAGAAAACCAAATGGTGATAATTTCTATAAAATGAGGTTAAAGCTTGATGCCAATAAAAAACAAGTTGCACCTGGAATGGTGGCTAGCATTACCGTTTTTCTTACCTCCGAAGGGTCTGCAAACTATAAAGTGCCAGTAGAATCCGTTTTTAGCAATAAAGGAAAATCTTACGTTTGGATTTTTGATAACAGCACGAACTGCGTTCAACAGCGTGAAATTAAAATGTTAGGATTCGATTCCAATGGTATGGTAAATCTGGCTGAAGGTATTTCTAATGGAGAAATGGTGGTGGCAGCCGGAGTTCATTTTTTGAAAGAAGGACAAAAAGTTAAAATGTTGGTTAAGAAGTCTAATACCAATATAGGAGGTCAGTTATGAATTTTACAGAAGCTGTATTAAAACAGCGAAAAGTATTATTATTTGTCCTGATAGCTATTGTTTTTGGTGGTGTAGCCGCATTCTTTAAAATGGGAAAGCTCGAGGATGCCGAAATCAGTGTAAAATCGGCCTTGGTGATTACTCAATATCCAGGAGCCTCACCACACGAGGTGGAACTGCGTGTAACTGAAATATTGGAAACGGCCATTCAGTCAATGGATAATATCCTTAATATAGAGTCACGTTCCATGGCTGGATATTCCGAAATTACTGTTAATGTTAGCAAGAAAGTAAGAACAAACGAATTGCCACAGCTGTGGGATATTCTCAGAAGGAAAGTCAATGATATTAAACGGGCATTGCCACAGGGAGCATCAGATCCTATGGTGGTTGATGATTTTGGGGATGTATACGGAATTTTTCTTGCTTTAAGTGGAGATGGTTATTCAGAAGAAGAGATTCAGGATTATGCGCGATACATGAAAAGAGAGTTGCTCTTAGTTGATGGCGTTAAAAGAATCAATCTTTTTGGGGAACAAGAAACCTGCATTAATGTTGAACTTTCTCAGGAAAAATTGGCCTATTTAGGCATCCATCCTGCCCATGTAATCCAAATCCTAAATCAACAAAACAGCATGGTAAATCCAGGGAGTTTAAAAGTGGGAGGAGACAGGGTTCGAATTGCTTCCGATGGCAGCTTTCATGAACTGGCAGACCTAAAAAACATCTTAATTTCGGCAAATGGTCAAAATCCTGTTTTTCTGAAAGATATTGCAGAGGTTAGGGAAAGTTATGTGCGACCATTTTCTAGAAAAATGAAGTACAATCAGACCCCGGCTATTGGACTAGCCATTGCCATGGATAAAGGTGGTAATGTAATTGAATTGGGGAAAAAGGTTCAGCTAAGAATTGGCGAGCTGAAGAAAAATGTACCAGTTGGAATCAATATCAATCGTGTATTTTACCAACCGGAACGTGTAAGTATTGCAATTGATCAATTTATGGTCAACCTAATTGAATCGGTACTGATAGTTGTATTTGTACTTCTGTTGGCAATGGGATTCCGCACCGGTCTGTTAATTGGTAGTGGCTTGATATTTACCATTTTGGGTACATTTATCATCATGCTAAGCATGGATATTACATTGCAACGAGTAAGTCTTGCTGCAATTATTATTTCGATGGGTATGTTGGTTGACAATGCCATTGTTATTGCCGATGGTATTTTGGTAGATCTAAAGAAAGGGGTGAAAAGATCGGAGGCAATGAGTCGTACTTCCAAGCAAACAGCAATGCCTTTATTGGGTGCTACTGTAGTAGCCATTCTTGCTTTTTTACCAATTTACTTATCACCTGATAGTACTGGGGAGTTTTGTACCAGTTTATTCCAAGTTGTAGCCATCTCCTTGTTTCTGAGTTGGATTCTAGCATTAACTCAAACTCCTTATTTCTGCGATTTATTTCTGAAAGGAAAAAAATATGAGAAACAGGAAAGTGAAGAAGAGCAAGTGGATCCATATGCAGGGAGATTTTATCAGATGTTTCGAAACTTTATCAAATACTCCCTTCGACACAAAACCATGATTTTGACTGTTACCTTGTTAATGTTCTTGTCGGCAGTATTATTATTTAAGAATGTAAAGCAACTATTTATGCCTAATCTTGAATACAATCAATTTATTGTGGAGTATTGGTTGCCTGAAGGTTCTGATATTGAAACTGTAGAGAACGAACTTTCTGGTCTTGAAACTTATTTGTTAGATCAGGAGGAAGTACTAAATGTTACCACAAGTATTGGATCAACTCCGGCACGATATACTTTGGTAAGGCCATTTACCAATAGAAATTCAAATTATGGGGAACTGGTTGTTGATACGAAAGATTATGAAACTACTGTTAAGTTTGGAGCGGAACTTCAAACCTATTTGGATGAAAATTATCCATGGGTTAGAGCCAGAGTAAGATACTATTCACCAATTTCAACCGAGGCAATGATAGAGGCTAAGTTTTCCGGTCCCGATCCTAAAGTGTTAAGAGAATTGTCTGAAAAAGCAGAAAGAATTATGGAAGAGGAGCCTTTAGCCATCAAGGTTACCAACAATTGGAAAAATCAGGTTAAGGTTTGGAATCCTCGATTTTCGCAGGCTCAATCTCGTATTACAGGAATTAATCGTTCTGATGTTTCGAATGCTTTGGCAAGTGCTACCAATGGATTAGCGATTGGGGTTTTTCGAAAAGCAGATGATATTTTACCGATTTATCTGAAAACAACCACAGATGAAGATAAATATGTGGAAGCTTTGGAGAATACTCCGGTGTGGGGGACAAAAGACCATAGTATTCCATTGCGTCAGGTGGTTTCAGGTATTGAAATTAATTTCGAAGATCCTGTCATAAAAAGATACAATCGTCGCAGGGCAATAAAAGCTCAGTGCGATCCTGCTCCGGGTTACAATGCGCCTGATGTATTCAATAAAATACGGGATAAGGTAGAAGCAATACCATTGCCTGATGCTTATGATTTGGAATGGTTAGGGGAGCATAAGAACAGTGCTGATGCCAATGAGAATATCAATAAATTCTTGCCGCTGGCCTTTCTTTTAATGGTTATCATTATTATGATGTTATTCAATAATTTCCGTCAGCCCATTATTATCTTAATCGTATTGCCATTGGCATTGATTGGTGTAAGTTATGGTTTGTGGATAACTGGGAAACCCTTCGGATTTATACCAGTTCTTGGTACTCTGGGGCTGATGGGAATGATGATTAAGAATTCGGTGGTCTTATTAGATCAGATTAATCTTGAAATCAAAGCGGGAAAACAGGTTCTAACAGCCATTATAGATTCAGCAGTTTCAAGAATGCGACCGGTGATAATGGCATCATTCACAACCATTCTTGGTATGATCCCGCTCATTCCGGATGAATTGTTTGGCGGAATGGCTGTAGCAATCATGTTTGGCTTGCTTTTAGGATCAATCATCACATTAATTGTTGTACCGGTATTATATGCGGTTTTCTATCGGGTTAATACTAAAAATGTAATGGAATTATAATACAGCTTTCATGAAATTATTCAAATACAATACATATATCATTCTGGCCATTTCCATGATATCATTTCAAGGGATCGGGCAGGAAACTTTATCACTAAATGAGAGTCGTAAATTGGCTTTGGAATACAATCAGAGAATTAAAATTGCTGATGAGTTAATTTCCGAAAGTCAATCTAATGTAAAGTTTGCATTCACACATTTCTTACCAAACCTACGTGCAGAAGGAAATTATAATTATTTGCATGGCATTGATGATATTTCCTTGTCAGGCTTTTTTCTTCCGACTGCCAATAGCATTGAAGACGCAAAGTTAGGAAACTATACAGGTACAAGTGATGTTTATTTTCCTGGCTTAAATATCCAAATGGGTAATATAGACTATTACTCGGCCAATCTGATTTTAAGTCAGCCCATTTACGCAGGTGGAAAGGTGAGAAGTAATTATAAAATGGCCAAGTTAGTATCACAAGTATCCGTGTTTAATCGAAAATTAAAAGAATCAGAAGTCATTCTTGAAACCGATGAGGCATATTGGAACCTGGTATCGCTTACCGAAAGAGTAAAAGTGGCCGAAAAATATGTTGAAATGTTGAATCAATTGGTTACCGATTTGAAGAATGCCTTCGATCTGGAATTAACAACAAAGAATGAACTTTTAAAAGCTCAGGTGCAGTTCAATCAGGCAAAATTAGATTTGTTCAGAATTAAAAATGCTCGCATTCTTTCGCGAATGGCACTTTGTCAGGTAATCGGCAAAGATTTAAAGAGTGATTTGATTGCTTCTGATACAGTTATTTGTGTAGAAAATAAGAATATTGATAATAATTTTATTCAAAAAGCCATGCAGCAGCGACCTGAGATCCTATTGTTAGGCAAACAGGTTGAAATTGATAAACAGGAGGAGAAAAGTACTCTTGCCGATTATCTGCCACAATTAGGTCTTGGTGCATCCTATGGCTACACAAGTAGAATCGAAAACTTGATGGATTCACGTCAAAGTTTAACCGTTCAGGCGAACCTTTCAGTTCCGATTTTTCATTGGAACGAAAGAAAGCACAGAGTGGCTGCGAGAAAGTTTCAGACAAAGCAACGCAAGCTTAAGTTAGATCGAACAAAAGATCTGATCAGTCTTGAGGTGCAACAGGCTTATTTTAATTTACAGGAAGCATATCAACAAAAAGAGTTAGCTGATATTTCGATGAGTCAAGCAGAGGAGAACGTGCAGATAACAAAAAATAGCTTTTACGAAGGCTTAGCTAATGCAACTGAGATGTTAGATGCTCAAGCCTTTTGGCAGCAAGCTCATACCGAATTAATAGATGCAAAAATAAATTTCAAATTAAAAGAATCAGGCTTTCTTAAAGCAAAAGGGGAATTAGCAAATTAATATAGTGGGAAAGAGAGGATTGAATTACAAGTGTAGGATGTTGTTGATTTGTGATTAAATCAGCTTTGTAATTCGTCCTCTCTTGGTTTAAAAAAAAAGCCAGAGCATGGATTTATACAAGACTTATTTTATGGTTATACAGGAAAAATCCCTACCCAGACCAGGATGAAAATGCGCAGAGTGCCTATAAAAAGCTATCAGAATGGGTGATTCGAAGCAGAAAGCTCAAATAATGCGCAGAACGGTATAAATAGGAGTAGGTATGGTTTAAAACCATAAAGGTATGACATAAAAATGCTCAGAATTAAGAAAAAAATCTGCAGAACGGCCGGTTTTAGCACAGAAAGGTAAAAATAACCGCAGATCGAGGTGATTTTTGCGCAGCATACTATAATACAGGTATTACATATAAAAAAATCAGGTTTTCTAAAAGCAATAGGGAATTAGCAAATAAATATAGTGGGAAAAGAGAGGATTGAATTACAACTGTAGGATGTTTTGATTTGTGGTTTAATCAGCTTTGTAATTCATCCTCTCTTGTTTTAAACCAAAGTTGCAAAATGGATATGAATTTTTACATACTCAGTTAATTGCAATATCCAAATTACTTTAATAAAACCAATATGGTTTGATTGGGAAAATGAAAGAGAATTATAAAAGAATGAATGATAGAAATGCGCTCTATAGCGAGGCAATAAAAATTTTAGATTATCCTTCCAAAAATAACATACAAATTCTTAAAACACATCTGTTTCTTCTAAAAGTAAATGATGATTATGTGATTAATAGTTCAGAGCCAATTGATGATTTGGTATCATTTATCAATGGTAATCATGGAAAATAAAGTAGTAGCACGTATTTGTAATACCATAATTTATTTTGGAAAGATTATTCTAACATGGATTGTTGCACTTTTTTTCTTAATGGCATTTCAGGTTGAAGAGAATAATTTACTTTGTATTTACGGATATTCGGATTTAAATAATTCTATATTGTCTGCTTTTCTTGCAGGTATGATTTGGGGGATAATATTTAAAATATCTCGTTTCATTAGAAAATTTGTATCGCACTATTTGTTAATTATTTTACTTTCATTATCAGTAAATATCCTAAGTGCTTATTTGCTTATTTATTGGGTTTATCATTTGGGTGATATTTTTATCAATAAAGAATTCCCTAATAGTTTTCAACATTTAATCGATCTGTATAAATCGCAACTGTTTTATTCGATTTTGGCTTACTTTTTTATCGTAGGGACTTTAATAGAGATATTCTTCGAAATAGACAAGAAATTAGGGCGCGGTGTTTTGCTAAAATTCTTATTAGGGCGATACTATAAACCGAAAGAAGAGGAAAGAATTTTTCTGTTTATGGATCTTAAATCATCAACTTCGTATGCAGAACAATTGGGGCATTTTAAATACAGTAGGTTGTTACAAGATTGTTTTAAAGATATCTCTCCGGCAATTACTAAAAATAAGGCGCAGATATATCAATATGTAGGTGACGAGGTTGTTTTAACATGGAAATTAGAGCATGGTCTTAAAAACAATAGATGTATTCAAGTATTTTTTGACTTTATGGACGAACTCAATAAAAAAGAGACTTACTATCAAAGGGAATATGGTTTGATTCCTGTATTTAAAGCAGGGGTGCATTCAGGAAAAGTAATGATAGCCGAAGTTGGAGAATTAAAGTCTGAAATTGCTTATCATGGCGATGCAATTAATACAGCCTCACGCATTCAGGGATTGTGTAATTCATATCAGTCTAAACTATTGGTATCAGGTGACTTGATTAAGGAATTGAAGTTGCATCATTACTTCGATATCTGGTCTGAACCATTGGGAGCTGTTCTTCTGAATGGAAAAAAGCTTACTACCGCACTTTATAAAATTTGTTAGTAAGCCAAGTTCTATTTGGTATAAACATTTATACTTTAAGCCCTTTGTTCTGATTAAAGTATTTGTTAATGGTTTCCAAAAGTTTCTTTTCATCAAAAGGCTTGGCAATAAAATCATCACAACCCGCCTCGAGGCTCTTGTTTTTATCTTCCCTAAAAGCATTTGCCGTTTGGGCAATAATTGGGAGATTATCGCGCATTTTCTTGATCGATTGTGTTGCTTCCAAGCCATTGATATCCGGTAAACGAAGATCCATTAACACCAAGTTGATGGTAGGATTTTTTAAGCTTAACTCAATGGCTTTGTTGCCTGATATGGTATGAAGTATCTTAACTTTTGTAGGTTTTAAAGCAGCTTCGATATACTTGTAGTTGGTTTCATCATCTTCAACAACTAATATCAGCTTATCGTCCCATTTGTAGCCCTTCTTTTTTACTTTCTGCTTATCAAGAAGAAGATCCGAATCTACAGGTTTGTATGGAATAGTGAAGTAGAAAGTTGTTCCTTTATCTTCAACCGTTGACATTCTTATTTTACCACCCATAAGCTCAACGAAACCTTTCGAAATAGCCAATCCAAGACCAGTTCCACCGTACTTCCGGGTAAATGATTCTTCAACTTGACGGAAACGTTCAAAAATGATATTTTGTTTCTCTTTTTGGATGCCAATTCCAGTATCTTTAACATAGAATTCCAGAAAATTGTTCTCGATTTGTTTGTAACCAAACTCAATAAATCCTGATGAGGTAAATTTAAATGCGTTATTTAGAAGATTAGATAGGACTTGACGCAATTTTCTTTCTTCGGTAACTACCTTAGCATTCTCATTAGATAATGATTTAATCACCCTAAATTCAATCTCTTCGTCAGCAATGTTTTCTTTACTGAATTGCAGGTGTAAATCATCAAGGATTGAATTGATAGAACACTTTGTTTCTTTAATAATGGTTTGCCCTGCGTCTAGTTTGGAGATGTCCAGAATATCATTAATAATCTTAAGAAGCTGGTTTGAACTTTTATAAATGATATCGATATAAACATTCTGCTGTTCATCAGTTTTACCTGGTTTTCTTAGCATATCGGCAAAGCCAATAATACCATTCATCGGAGTTCTGATTTCGTGCGACATGTTTGCCAGGAATGCAGACTTTAGGCGGTCACTTTCCTCGGCTTTTTCTTTGGCCTTCAACAACTCTCTCTGCGAATCTCTGATGGGCGTTATATCGTTAATGATAATCATGGAAGAACTATCGAAGGGAACCATAAAGAATTCACAATGTCTTTGCTCACAATTTTTAGTGTTCATGTGAAATTCTTGTTTTTCGATATCTGTGTTCTCCTGTTTTGCTTTATTAATGGCGGCTTGCCAGGTTTTGATAACCGTATTTCGATAATCTTCGTCAGGGTAGCATTTGCAATACCAATCTTCAGAATTTCGGATGTCGTTTAATGTATATCCAAATTGCTCTATAAATTTGTCATTCAGAAATTCAATATTGTTTTTATCATCGGTAATGACAATTGGAAGAGGAGATTTATGAATCATTTTCTTCAATCTTCTCTCGCTGGAAATGATTGCCTGTTGGGCATTTTTCCTTTCGGTGATATCACGCGAAGTAGACAGAATTACATGTTTTCCTTGCAATGTTACCAATTGGTTTACGGTTTCCATTGGCGTTTTTTTGCCATACTTCGAAACAAATACCTGTTCGCTGGTAAACTGCTTTTCGCGAGTTAATCTTTTTATAGAATCAACAATATAATCCTCACTAAGTTCTTCGATAAAATCACTTAATGAAAGCTGAAGAAGCTCTTCCCGGGCGTAACCCAAAAGGATACATGCTGTATCATTTGCTTCTATTAATTTCGATGATCCATCACCCAGATATTCGTTAACCAGAATAATATCGGTGCTACCATTAATTAGGTTTCTGTATTTTTCTTCACTGGTTGCCAGTGCGGTAGTTCGTTCTTTTACCCTTTCTTCCAGTTTTTCATTAAAAGATTTTAGCTGTTCCGAGTAATCGTGAATCTCCTGATATTGTTCGCGAATGGTTTGTTCTCCCTTTTCACGTTCTATGATTTCGTTTTGGAGTTTGCCATAAGTTTCGGTTAATTCGCTTATTGAGTGACTTAACAGATTCTCTTCGCTAATTCTTTTGCCTGACCCATGTCCTTGCCCCTGGTAAATTGCTTGTGCCTTATAAATAAAGTTCTTAATTGGTCTGGAAATGCTATCGGAAATTACATAGGTAATCGCGATACAAATTATTACAATAATGGTTGATACAATAATAAACCAAAGAAGGGTAGTATTATGCATTTCGGATGCTTCCTTATAACTGGATTTGGCAACGTTGGCAGCAAAATCAGTCATTACTTTGGTTTTTTCTTTTAGCTTATTTAGGTGAGTAGCGGCAATTCCATCAACCATTTTCTTGGCCGAGAGCTCTTTGCCACTTACTTTTAGGTCGATAATATTGTTTCTGATCTCCTCCCAATCCATAAAAGCATGGTATGCATCACCCACATCTCTTTTGTTGCCTAAAAACTTGTTGTACACCGTATCAAATTCATTTTCAACCTTCAGATGGTATAAGTTAATGGTATCTATGGCCTGATCGAACTCTTGCTGGGTGCTGGCTAGTAGGATATCTTTCATGGCACTTTCCATGATCTGGATGTGAGTGTTGATATCTCGAACGCTGTTACTAACTGTATAGGTGTGAGTGTAAATGAATTCGGATTCTGAGCGAAGTTTCTTTACCTGAAAAATAGAGTGGATGAAGAATAGTACCGTAAACAGTAAAATAAGTCCGAATCCGGCAAGAACTCTCGTACGAAATTTTAACTTATTAAGCATTTAGCTTCGACCTGTGTTTAGTGTGTAATTCGTGGTTTCTTGTCAACAAAACCTGCTGCTTTGCGTCCTAAGTTAGTTATTCCTTTGGATTTACCCAAGATTTTTGATAAGGAGCTTATTATTGCTTACGTAGAGGGGAATTTACTCAATAAAAAAAAGCAGCTCATTTTGAGCTGCTTATGAAAAATAATTAATTGTATTTTGATCTATACGATTCCGGAAAATCCCATAAAGGCCATTGCTAATAAACCAGCTACAATCAGTGCAGCAGGGGTTCCTTTTATTCCTTTTGGTAATTCCACCAAATCAAGATGTTCTCTTAAGCCTGCAAAAAGTACCAATGCCAATCCAAAACCAATTGCCGAGGCTCCCGAGAAAACAACAGCTTCAAGCAAATTGTAGTCTTTCTGAATGGTCATAATTGCCACACCCAAAATGGCACAGTTGGTAGTAATAAGAGGCAGAAATACTCCCAATGCCTGATACAATGCCGGGCTTACTTTTTTCAAAATAATTTCAACCAATTGTACAAGGGATGCAATTACCAAGATAAAAGAAATGGTTTGCATGAATCCAATTCCATATGGATTAAGGATATAGTGTTGTATTAGATAAGTTACTATGGTTGCCAGAATCATTACAAAGGTAACTGCTCCTGTCATACCTACTGCGGTAGATACTTTTTTCGATACTCCAAGGAAAGGACAAATTCCAAGGAATTGCATCAATACTACGTTGTTTACGAATATTGCTGATATTATAATTACTATAAATTCCATGACGATTCTCCTTATGCTTTTCTTACTCGGTTAATAAATGCAATTAAGTATCCCAATGCGATAAACGCACCAGGTGCTAATACGAATACTAACATCCCATAGGTCTCGTTGAATAATGTTATTCCAAACATTTTGCCCGAACCAAAAAATTCACGAATTGCACCTAGCATGGTTAATGCCATAGCAAATCCTAAACCCATGCTAACTCCATCGATTATTGAAGGAATCAGTTTGTTTTTAGAGGCAAAAGCTTCAGCGCGACCTAATACCACACAGTTTACCACGATCAACGGAATAAATACACCCAATTGCTCGTGTAAAGCAGGTACGTATCCAGCCATTAGTAAATCCACCATGGTTACAAAAGATGCAATAATTACAATAAATGATGGAATTTTAACCTTATCGGGAATTTGTGAGCTTACTAATGAAATAACAAGGTTTGACATGATTAGCACGAAAGTGGTAGCCAAGCCCATTCCCAAACCGTTAATTGCTGATGAGGTAACCCCCAATGTAGGACACATTCCCAATAGTAATGTGAAAACGGCATTTTCCTTAAAAAATCCTCTTAAAAAGATGTCTTTATTTGTCATTACTTGCTTCCTCCCTCCATTTGTTTATTGTACTCATTGTAAGCAGTCTGAACGGCATCCAGGAAAGCTCTGGAACTAATAGTAGCAGCAGTAATAGCATCTATTTCTCCACCGTCTTTGCTCACACTTAGCTTTGCAGTTCCAGGATTTTTACCCAAAATACAGCACTTGGCTTTCGTAGGATCAGTAGTTTTAAACCAAGGCTCCATTTTGGTACCCAAACCTGGAGTCTCTTTGTGTTCCAATACCGAATAGTTATTAATTGTTCCGTCAGGTTTAAAACCAACCATAATCCAGATGTAACCTGAGAAACCATTGGTAGTAAAGGTTTTTACTGCAGTTCCTACCAGTTTACCATCTTTCTTTGCAGGGTAAAATTCTAGTTTATCGCCTGTAGGCATATCCACTGAATACATTTCCTCGCTTGGGTTATTATTAAATTCAGGAACAACTTCCTTAATTGCTTTCAATTTTTTAGCCAATTTCGCTGCGGCGATAGGCTCTTTGGTTAACTCGTAAAGTCCACCTAATGCAGCCGAGGCAACTAGTGTTACAATGAATAACACCAGAACCATATTAATAAATGTAGATTCTTTTTTATCAGCCATGATTATTTCCTTTTTTCGCCGAATCGCTTAGGTTTAACATACACATTAATTAGTGGTACAAATGCATTCATAATGAGAATGGCAAATGAAACTCCTTCAGGATATGCTCCAAATACACGGATTACTACAGTTAGGACACCAATTCCCACGCCGTAAATTATCATTCCCATATTCGACATGGGAGAAGTTACATAGTCGGTTGCCATAAAAATACCACCCAATAACAAACCACCGGTTAAAATATGGAATACCGGACCGGCATAAGCTTCGGGATCAGCCATGTGAAGAATTCCGGTTAAGATTGCAACAGACCCAATTACGGCTACAGGAATGTGCCAGCTAATGATTTTGCGAATCAGCATGTAAATCAATCCAAGAACTAAAGCAGCACCTGCAATTTCGCCCATCGATCCTCCCATATTTCCGAGGAACATATCCATGTTTGATGGCATATCAGGAAGTTGCATCAATTTTGACAATGGCTGTCCATTTTTCAGTCCTTCCTTAATGATGGCAAGAGGTGTAGCACCGGTATCAACGTCGATATATCCACTACTTAACCCTTTAGATACCGGCCAACTGGTCATTTGAACCGGGAAAGAGATTAAAAGGAATACACGTCCAACCAATGCAGGGTTGAATACATTGTTTCCTAATCCACCAAATGTCATTTTACCAATACCAATGGCAACCAGTGCACCGATCAAGATAATCCAGATTGGAAGATTTGAAGGAACATTAAAGGCTAATAGAATACCAGTAATAATGGCAGAACCATCGTTAATGGTAACTTCCGTTTTTAGGATGTATTTTTGAATTAAGAATTCGAATAAGTAACATGATGCTACGGCGGTTAGGGTAACTACAAGAGCACCTAATCCAAAGTAAAAGAACGAAAATAGCAGCGCCGGAAGCATCGCAAATACCACACCATACATGTTTTTCTGTATGGAATCTCCACTGTGAACATGCGGAGATGGTGCGACAAGTACTTTGGTGTTCATTTTTTGAATTTATTAGTTAAATTTTATTTGTTTCTACTGTTATAGATGCTTTAAGTATTTAAAATGGTTTTTTAGTACTTAAAGTGCCTAAAGTATTTAAAGTACTTAGAGTTTTAATTTGTTGCTAATAGATGTGAATAATGCTACAAGTTCATTGGCTTCTTTTAAAATGGGATCAATTCTGTTAAGAGATAACCAATCCATTTCGTTTATTAATTCCAACCAATAAACAGTTTCACTTGCTTCACTTTCACAAATCTTGATTTTATTTTTAAAATCAGCTTTGCTTCTAGATCTATTTGCTTCTCGGTAGTTGGCTCCAACACTTGTTCCCGATTTCGTAACTTGATTTCTTATCACTTTACTTTCTGGGATATTTGGAAGAGAAACTGATAATTTGATAACAGAAAGAGCGAACGTTTTAGTTCTTTTCTCCAATTGGTTACCAAAATCTTTATTATCCATTTCTATTCACTTTAAGTATTTTAGGCACTCCAAGTATTCTAAGTACTTATTTTTTTATTTTCTTGCTCTCATAATCTGACCCACTTTTCCTTTTCCTAATCGGATATAATCCAATAAAGGACGATGAGCAGGACAGGTATAGCTACAAGAACCGCATTCGATACAATCCATAACCGCATCTTTTTCTAAGCGCTCGTAATTTTTCTGATCAGCACAAACCATTAGCAAATATGGCTCAAGGCCCATAGGACAAACTGAAACACATTTGCCACAGCGGATACATGCTTTAGTTGCTTTACGTGCCGTTTCTTCACGGGGAAGTAGTAATAATCCAGAACTTCCTTTAGTTAATGGCACATCAATACTTGATAATGCTTTACCCATCATTGGGCCACCACCAACAATTTTACCAGTATCTTCAGGAATTCCACCAGCAGCTTCGATGATGTCTTTAACAGGAGTTCCTATTCTGAACATCCAGTTCGATGGATTCTTTAAGGATTTACCTGTAATGGTAGCAACACGTTCGATCAATGGTTTGTTTTTCTGAATGGCTTCGTAAACAGCAAAGGCAGTACCTACATTCTGAACAACTGCTCCCACCTCTATAGGAAGAGCGCCAGATGGAACCTCACGCTTGATAGTTGCTGCGATTAGTTGCTTTTCACCGCCTTGTGGATATTGAGTTTTTAAAGGACAAATTTCTATTCCTTTATAGTTTGCTGCAAGTTTTGTTAGGTGAGCAATTGCATCAGGTTTGTTATTTTCGATACCGATTATTGCTTTATTTACACCCAATGCTTTCATCAGAATTTGAGTGCCAACTAATACTTCATCACCTTTCTCTAACATGATACGGTGGTCAGAAGTCAGATATGGTTCACACTCAACAGCATTAACAATCAGAACTTCGGCAGTTTTTCCCGGAGGTACTGAAAGTTTAACATGGGCAGGGAAAGTTGCACCTCCCAGGCCAACGATACCTGCATCGCCTACACGCTTGATAATTTCTTCTTTGCTTGCGCTGATTTCTTTAACCAGGTCTTCGCTTCTATCGATGTGCTCTAGCCATTCATCACCTTCAACTTTAATAATGATTGATGTTCTACGGAATCCACTTGCATCCATGATATCATCTACCTTGAATACTTTTCCAGAAACTGAAGAGTGAATGTTTGCAGATACAAATCCAGAAGATTTTGCAATTAATTGACCTACTTTAACTTCGTCGTTCTTCTTTACAACAGGAGTAGCAGGAGCTCCAATATGTTGTGAAATTGGAATGCTTACCATTTGGGGTATTGGCAATGCCTGGATTGCACTGTTAGCAGATAGTTTGTTTTCTGCCGGGTGAATACCTCCTATAGAAAATGTTTTTAACACTGATTATCCTCCTATTTATTTGTTATCAGATGTTTCTTCATTCGAATCGTTTGCTTTAGGCTCTGCCTTAGCAGCTTTAACTTCCGGTTTTGCTTCGGCCACTTGCTTTGTAGTTATTGCGGCTGGCTTAGCAGCTGGTTTACTTGCAGGTTTTTCTTTGCGAGCAGGGAAGTTTATTTCATGTATTGCATTGGTTGGACAAACCACCACACATTTTCTACACAACTTGCATTTGTTATAGTCAATGTATGCCAAGTTGTTTTCAACAGTAATGGCATCGAACGGACACTCTTTCTCGCACTTGCGACAACCAATACATGCTACATTACATGCTTTTTTTGCAACGACACCTTTATCCTTGTTTACACAGGATACAAAGATTCGGCGACTCTTCGGACCTTTTTTTCGAAGCTCGATAATGTTGTTGGGACAAGCTTTAACACAGGCACCACAAGAAACACATTTGTCTTCAACAATTACCGGAAGACCTGTTTCTTCATCCATATACATGGCATCGAAATTACAAGCGTCAACACACTCTCCTAAACCTAAACAACCGTGCTGACAACCGGTTTCGCCACTATAAAGTGATGCAGCAATAGAACAAGAGTTTGCTCCGTCGTACTGATTTGTTTTTGGACGGTTCTCGCAAGTTCCGTTACAACGAACTACCGCAACAGTTGGATCTGCTGCTTTTACTTCGTGTCCTAAAAGGGCACCAACATGCGACATTACTGCGGCTCCACCAACAGGACAGTTGAAGTTAGCGATGTCGTCGGCTTTGACCAATGCTTCGGCAAAACCTCTACAACCCGGATAACCACAACCCCCACAGTTAGCTGCAGGCAATGCTTCTTCAACCTCGTCAATTCGAGGATCTTCGTACACTTTGAATTTTTGGGCTACAAAATACAGGATAACTGCTGCTGTAACGCCAATCGCACACAAAGCCAGAATAGTGATAGCTATAATGCTCATAGAATTAAATGTTTACGATTTTTTCTATTGTAAATGAAAACGTTTTCTTTAGTCGTCCTTTAAAAAAGGACAATATGATATAATAAGGAGGTAAAACTGCCAAAGACAATAAACCACTTATTAATTCGTCGTTAGTAATTGCTGTTGCAATAAAAAGTACCAGTAAAACAAGTACGAAGGGTAGCACGTAGGCAATCAATAAAGCGAACCAACCCAAGGATTCCTGGTAGGTCAACTTTACTTTTTCCCCAACAGAATACTCGTTGGTGTAATCAATAACATCAATTGATTTTTCTTTCATGTCGGACATGCTGCATGCCCCTTTGGCATGACATCCGGCACAAGCGGAAACATTAACAATTCCCACCGTAATCTTTCCATGCTCTATTTCAAGAATGGTTCCCTCATGATCAATTTGTTTGGGATTACTCATGCTTAAGCCACTTTCTGATTTTATTTGGGTGTTTAACTACTGTATATCAGTAGGTTTAATACTGTATGTTATGTAACACATGCCAACAAAATTAATACTTTAGCTTACATTCCATGCCGAAAAAGTCTATTTATAGCGTGTTTAAATAGAGCGACTTCCTTGCTTTTGTAATGTAGAGATTGCAATTTTTGATGTATGTATATTGCTTCCAGTTGGTTTGGGCTATTCAAGAAAAAAATCGTTAATATTCGTGATTTATGCAAACGAGATAATTTAGATTGGTTATACATAGTACAAGCGGTTTTAAGCATTGCTGATTCTACCAGTTTTATTATGAAACTCACGTTATTTTAATCTTGTGGCTTCCATTTAACAAATCGAAAAAAGTATAAACAGATCGAAATTTATTTCGTGGTAGTACTGGTATTACCAGATATTTTGAAAGGCAAAGGGGATAAATCCAAATAGATTTGCCTTATGGCAATAACCAATAAAACTAGGGAATGAATGTGTCATTAATAGAAATGTATAAAGGATCGACATAGATGTATAATACAATGATATATAAGTATAAAACTAATAAATATTAGTTAAATACATATAATTGGAAGTATAATACATATTCATCTTGGTTATGAACCTATATGAATAGGTAGAAGACCTATATTTATAGGTATAATACATATAAATCTTAGTTTAAAGCAAATAGAAATTGGTATAAAACATATA
The DNA here is from genome assembly GCF_965230805.1 of Marinifilum sp. Classification (NCBI taxonomy): domain Bacteria; kingdom Pseudomonadati; phylum Bacteroidota; class Bacteroidia; order Marinilabiliales; family Marinifilaceae; genus Marinifilum; species Marinifilum sp. The sequence goes on from NZ_OZ246019.1 coordinate 3,237,191, forward strand.
AATATTAGTATAATACATATATTTACCATTAGCGGATCACATGATAAGCACCCTTGGTGTTTACAGTTTTCGACGGAGTTTCTTGTTTGAGTGATTCTTATGCTGGTATCGACCCCTTTCGGCCTTTTATGTAACCTAAATGAGTAAAGCAGGTTAAAGGACGTACTTGCTTGGGTAAAAAACTTGCCCAAACTTGTTAAAATCAAAGGGGCAAGTTTTTAAATCTATTGTTTTAGAATTGAAATCTTAAAGCGATATAAGGCATTACAGAATTATCGGCTTTGTAAGAGCCATCGTCCTGTTTGTTCCATGTCCATTTGTAATCAATTCCTGTAGCTACAACCGGACTAATTTTATAGGCAAATCTAATTAAAGCGAGAGAATTATCGTCGAACTTAAACGTATCTCCAAAATCAACTAAATTGGATTTGGTGTAGTATCCTTCTATGATAATCTTATCGAATAAATCTTTGGTGCGAAGGTTTAAATGCATACTTGCCGGGCTTTCTTTACCTACATTGTCAGGCAATAACAAACTTCCTCCTACCAGAACTTTATCCATTAATGAAGCCGTTAGCGATCCGTAGATACCTTGCTTATTTTTGGAATTACCTAGTGCTGCAATTTTAGCATCCTTATTAATTTCATAGTGTACATCAAAAAATTGAGGTAGATAGTTATCGCTATACCAAAGTCGCTCAAGTCTGGTATTTAGTCTAAAAAAATTGCCAACAATATTCATGTTGGCATTGGCACCAATTCCCATTCCCTTTCCGGCCTTGTAACCGTGGCTTGGAGGTATTGCTTGGTGATATCTTGCCAAAGAGTCTGATTTTATTTTGGCCAACTTGCTAAAATGAGTATATCCCGTAAGGTTTATAAAACTAGAGTTGATTAAAGTAATTCCCATGTCGAAAGCATATGCACTCATGCCATCCGATAGGAATTCGTTTTTACCAGAACCATCACTGAATCGATTTGTTCTATCCTTATCGGTGATATAGGAGATCCCAAAATCTAATGTTTTAAGGACAGGAATTCCGCTTGCCCCAAAGGGACGAACGTAAGGACGGATCGCAAACAGGTTGAAAGATTCAAGATTAAAATCGCTGTAAATGCCTTCAATACCAAATACTTTTTTGATTCGGAAATCGTAGCTTACACCGACTTTTCTTTTTTCGAAATTAGGCGAATTACTGTAATTGTTTAACAAATTTCCATAGCCAAGCGACTCTGCTCTAAGCTGACCAAGTTTAATGAATACCGGGTCTTTTTTCTTTCTACCATATCTTATATAACTGATCAAACGAAGGATTCCGGATCCATTTTTAAATTCATCACTATATAAATCTCCAGTTTCCAGGTTAAAATATACAGGAATATCAAATCCAAGTCCGATTTTACCAAAATTTAGTTCCGGTTGCAATCTGGCTCCTGCATAGTTTTCACCTCCAATTCTGGCAAATGCAAAGGATCCGGTAAAAAGATTTAAGGAATCAGGATTAGTAAGGCTTTCGAATGAGTTATCGAAGCCATAAAATGAATTTTCTTTTTGTGCTACTGCTTGATTTTCGAATAGCAACAAAGACAGGAAAGTTAGTAGTAATAGTTTTTTCATCGGTGTGTAAGTTTTTTTCATTTGTCAGATGGATGCCACAAGATCAGAATAATCATTGCCGTGTGTGTTTAATAATTATTTTAATCAGGCTCGTTTCATATCTGTGTGGATTATTGTAAAGAACCGATTTAAATCGGGTTTACCCTATTTGATAGGTATGTTTTGGTGTTTAAAAATGTTTGAAATTTACCTTTTAGTACTCCGATTTTTATGAAATAACGCTCCAGTTAATTTTGGTTTTACTTAGTCGTTTCACCTGTTTTGCTAAGGTGAAGTTCTCTTTCTTTTCAAGCAGAGGATCATTGTCAAGAATTTCTTGTGCGATATCTCTTGCATATTGTAAAAGCTGACCATCTTTCCCTAAATGGGCAATTTTTAAATCGTAAGAAATACCACTTTGCTGTGTACCCTCAATATCTCCCGGGCCACGCAGCTTCAAATCAACCTCGGCTATTTCGAAACCATCGTTGGTTCGTACCATGGTTTCAATGCGTTTTCTCGATTCATTCGAGATTTTGTAAGAAGACATCAAAATACAATAGGACTGCTCTGCTCCCCGACCAACACGCCCCCTTAACTGGTGCAATTGCGACAAACCAAATCGTTCTGTACTTTCAATTATCATTACCGATGCATTGGGTACATTCACCCCAACCTCAATCACTGTTGTGGCAACCATTATTTTAGTTTCTCCCTGCGCAAATCTTTGCATTTCAGCATCTTTTTCGGCAGGTTTCATTTTGCCATGAACCATACTGATACCATATTTTTCAGGAGGAAAAGATTTTGCTACATTTTCGTATCCCTCTTCAAGATTTTTAAAATCCATTTTTTCTGATTCTTTAATCATCGGGTACACCAAATAGATTTGCCTTCCCAAATCGATCTGCTTTTTCATGAATTCATAAACCTGTCGGCGTCTGTTTTCAAAATAATGAACGGTTTGTATTGGTTTTCTTCCGGGAGGCAATTCATCAATAAGCGATACCTCCAAATCACCATACAAAGTCATTGCCAAGGTTCTTGGAATTGGGGTTGCTGTCATAACCAGAACATGAGGAGGAACGGTATTTTTTTTCCATAGTTTGGCACGTTGAGCAACTCCAAATCGGTGCTGCTCATCAATAATGACCAATCCCAGATTGTTAAACTGTACTATATCTTCGAGTAGGGCATGTGTTCCAATCAGAATTTGTAATTCGCCGGTTTTAAGGTCTTCATGAATTCTGCGTCTGTCTTTTTGCTTTGTGGAACCGGTAAGCAATGCTACATTCACATCAATGCTTTCGAGCAAGTCCGAAAGGCTTTCCATGTGTTGTGTTGCTAAAATTTCGGTAGGAGCCATCAAACAAGCTTGGCAATCATTATCAAGAGCCATTAACATGCACATTAATCCAACCATGGTTTTACCACTGCCAACATCACCTTGCAGCAATCTGTTCATCTGCTTTCCCGAACCAACATCTTTTCTAATTTCTTTGATTACTCGCTTTTGGGCATTTGTTAACTCGAAGGGCAAGTTGTTTTTGTAGAATGAATTAAAGTAATTTCCAATGATCAAAAACGGATGACCTTTGTAAAGAATTCTCCGTTTCATTTTCATTTTTAGGATGTTGAGCTGGATGAAAAACAACTCTTCAAACTTTAAACGATATTGAGCTTTTTTAAGAAGATCTGTGTTTGTCGGAAAATGAATTTGGAGCAAAGCTTCGTGTAAATTGATTAAACCTAGCTTTTTTATCAATGCAGCGGGTAAGGTTTCAGGAATTTTTCCATTAATTGATTTAAGGGCATTTTCCTGTAGTTTCTGAATAGCTTTTGAATTCAGAAAATGGTTCTTCATCTTTTCAGTAGTAAGGTAAAAAGATTGAAGCGATGCATTAATTTTACCATTGGTCTTACTTGCTTCTTCAATTTCGGGATGAACAACATTAATTTTTCGATTGAATTCAGATGGTTTCCCAAAAACAATATATTCTGTATTGGGTTTTAGATTTCCTTTTATGTATTTAATGCCTTTAAACCAAACCAGTTCCATTGTGTCTTTGCCATCGGTAAAATAGGCTACCAATCTTTGTTGACGTTTTTCGCCTAAAGTTTCGATATCGGTAATTTGTCCTCTAACTTGAATGTAAGGCAATTTAGAATTTACCTCTGCAATAGAATAGAATTTTGTTCTATCGATGTATTTGTATGGGAAATGGTACAATAAATCTTCATAACTATAAATCGATAGTTCCTGATTTAAGATGGAAGCTTTCTTGGGGCCAACACCTGCTAAGAATTTTATATCCAGACCTGCTAATTCAGACATTTAATTGATTGAAAGTTCAACAAATCCAATAATTTTAATTATTGAGAAACTCAAAATTACAATTTAGAAACTGTTTTAAATTTGTTTTTAGAGTTTTTTTATTGATGAACCTAACGAAGTGATTTACTTAGCATCTTATTTTATACCGGTATTAGCATGAAATAAGTCTCCTTCTTTATTCCTTGTTCATAATTTTAAAAAAAAACATAGGGTAACATAACGATTGATCTCTGTTTTTATACCTTGACCAAATTCAAAATTCTCAAAACAATTTAAACTCAACTTCATAGTAAAACTGTTATTAAAATGGTTTAACAAATTATCCGAGTAGAAATCAAATCAGGCTCGCAAGAAAAATATCAATATAGAACTAATCTAAATAATAAATTATTTTATCTTTGTTATAATGAGGCATATGTAGCGATAAATAGAATATGTCTGCTTAAATATTAAATGATGGACAAATTTAAAGTATATACCAAGACCGGAGATAAAGGGACTACCGGATTGATTGGAGGAACCCGAGTACCTAAATTTCATTTAAGGTTAGAAGCATATGGAACAGTAGATGAACTGAATTCATACATAGGCTTAATTCGGTCGCATCAAATTGAAAAACAGACAAGGCAAGTGCTTTATGTGATACAGAATAAGCTGTTTTTAATTGGTTCTCGTTTGGCAACGGATGAAGAAAAATCCGATTTAAAGCAGAAGTTAAACCTGAGCGAAGAGGACATATCATTGCTGGAAAATGAAATGGATAGAATGGATAAGAAACTTCCCGAATTAAATAATTTTGTGCTGCCTGGAGGCAGTCAGTTAAATGGATTCTGTCATGTAGCGAGAACAGTTTGCAGAAGAGCCGAACGGAGAGCCAATCAACTATCAGTAGAGATTGACATAAATCCCTTATTGTTGAAGTATTTAAATCGATTATCGGACTACTTGTTTGTGTTATCACGTAAGGTTTTACTGGATATTGGAGCCCCTGAAATAAAATGGGAACCCGACTTGTAAATTCGGAAAAAAAAATTATATTCGCAGAATAAAGCAACCTAAAAAAATATTTTGAACTTATGTATTGGACACTTGAATTAGCAACAAAACTTGAAGATGCCCCTTGGCCAGCTTCAAAGGATGAGTTGATTGACTACGCAATTCGATCTGGTGCACCACTAGAGGTAATTGAAAATTTGCAGGAAATCGAGGAAGAAGGAGAGATTTTTGAGAGTATTGAGGATATTTGGCCAGATTATCCTAGCAAAGGAGATTTTTTATTCAACGAAGATGAATACTAAAAAATAAAAAACGAGGTTTTAATTTAAAACCTCGTTTTTATTTTACCCTATTCTGAAGTTTGAACTTTAGCATGTAAAGCTTGTAAAATACTTTGTGATGTTTTTGGTGGCGTATCCCTCCAAAAAAAGATGTCTTCCTTAGATTTTGGTTGAATGCCATCAAACCAACGAAAATTTTTCAAAAAGAGCATTTCTTTCTCCACTTCAAATAATGGATACAGGTTGCCATCAGGTTTCTTAATGAAAACGATCCGGTCAATTTTGTTTTCTTTGATATGAATGGTGATATCACTACTTTTAGCCACATTCATCCCCATGATGATACTTTTGTCTTTAGGATAATATAAGGTTTCGCCATTTCCATCGATTTCCAATTTATACATTTTATTGTCTTTAACATGACCTAGCATGTTCTTTCCTTTAATCTGATTGTAAAATGTGCTATCTTCTTTGGCAGTCAAGAAAGAAGAGCCTCTAAAATGAAGGTATCTCACTTTCTGATTTTGAGTTTCGATTCCTATGGTATCTGCTACCATTTGATTTCCTTGTGCCCATAAAACAGGATCGTTAAATAGTCTTATGGTAGAGTCCTGCATGGTATATACCAATGAGTCGCATTTTCCTTGTAAATCGGGTCTGAAAAATTTGACATGATGAAAAGCTTTTATAAGCTCAAAACCGGCAGTATCTTTTGATATTGTTAAGGTATCCGAATGTAGAAATAAAGAGTCTTGTTGGGCAACTTGAATAAAAACAGCGGAGTCAGTCATTAAAGCCTCTTCGGGATTTTTAAAAGTCTCCAGGTAATGTCCTTTTAAAATGAGATTGTTGACGGTATCGCGCAATTCTACATTATCAAATATTCTGGCTGTTTCATTATTTTTATCCAAATAGATGCTGTCTCCTTTTATTTGATACTCATCCCTGTCGAGCGTTGTATTTTTAAAGAATTGTGAAATTCCGCTTACCGTATTGTACCAACCGTCCTCAGAATAAAGTGTTTCCGTTTCACTATCGATTGTGGTTGGACCTAAAATAAATGCGGTTTTACTTATAGTATTGTATTTTAAGGTATCTGATTTTAAAGTGTAATCAGGATTAACAACTTTAACACTATCCTTAAAAAATAGTAGGTCTTGCTTGGTGTAATATCGGCCGATATTGCTTGTAAGAGTGTTAGAATCATCAACAATTTTTCCACCATTAAAATAATAACCAAGACTTTGATTCATATCAAAATCTAAATACTCCGTTGTAATTGTTACCGATTTGTTTTTCAATTTTACATTATCACGCATTTCGGCAAGCTTGGTGTTTCCATTATAATTTAGGTAATCACCATAAATATGAACTGTGTCTGCGTTAATAATGTGAACATTTCCAAAAGCTTCAATTCTATTTTGTTCGTTGTATTGATATACACTATCGCAATACATTTTAATATTCTCGTGCGTAATGAATACTTTTCCATTAAAAATGGTAAGCGGAGGTTCTGCTTTTAATAAAGCTCGGAAGCTTTCTGAATTTTTAATCTCTACTCTCGATTTTTTTTGTGCTTGCGTTGGAAGTGCAAACAGACTGAATAAACCTATAAGTACAAAAATCGATTTGTATTTTGTCAAGATGCCAGGCATTCGTTCTATTTTAATAATTCTTTTATAATATCTTCAACACTAATTCCTTCGGCTTCAGCTTTATAATTTTTCATGATTCTATGTCGCAATATTGAAATTGCTACTTCTTTTACATCCTCAATATCCGGAGAATATTTTCCAGATAGTAAAGCATGTGCTTTAGCTCCAATCACCAAATATTGAGATGCTCTAGGTCCAGCTCCCCAATTGATATATTCATTTGCCATAGAATGAGAAAAGTCTGTGTTTGGTCTCGATTTAGCCGCCAAATTTACCGCATATTCCAATACATTGCGGTTAATGGGAACTTTTTGTATCAATTTTTGATAGAAAGAAATTTTATCGCATGAAATGATTTTGTCTAAAGCAACATCCTTGCCAGAAGTAGTGTTTTCTACAATCGAGATTTCATCTTCAAGTTTAGGATAGTCTAGGTAAATACTAAACATGAAACGGTCTAATTGAGCTTCGGGAAGTGGATATGTACCTTCCTGCTCAATTGGATTTTGAGTAGCTAAAACAAAGAATGGTTTTTCGATTTGATAGTTTTTCCCATTTACTGTAACCATTTTCTCTTGCATAGCCTCCAAAAGTGCGGATTGCGTTTTGGGAGGGGTACGATTAATTTCATCAGCAAGAATAATATTGGCAAACAAAGGTCCTTTTATGAAATTAAATTTACGCTCACTATTTAGAATTTCAGTTCCAATAATATCAGAAGGCATTAAATCTGGTGTAAATTGTATTCTTTGGTATTTTAAATCCAAAACCTCTGCAATTGTATTTACAAGCAGGGTTTTGGCAAGTCCTGGAACACCAACAAGCAGGCAGTGGCCATTACTAAAAATTGAAATCAATACTTTTTTAATGATTTCATCCTGGCCGTAGATTTTTTTGCCGATTTCCTTAAGTAGCTTTTTATAATCTGCATATAAGGAGTTAGCAGCTTCAACTTCAGATTTAAAATTCATAGAATTAATTTAAGAATTCCCTCAAAAAGTCAGACACAGCATAAAGCTGTGTCTGATAAAATATTTAAGCTTATTACTTTAGCCAACCCTTATATCTAAATTTCGAATTCTTGTATGAATCATCAATGTGGACATAGGTTCTGGCTTGTTTTTCTTTGATCCATTTATTAAGTATGTCTTGTTGCTTTTTGTTTGTCAACATATTTTCAAAAATACTCCAATCATCGGAAAGATTGGCAGGGTGAGCTTTTGTTTCCGATTTCATTTTAATGATTTTATATGAATCTTTCCCTCCGGCAACATCAAGAAATGGTTCAGAGATTTCATTAATTTTTAGAGTGTTTAATTGTTGAGTAATGACAGGAGGCAAGTTGTCTTTTTGAAATTTAGATGAACCTGTATATGGATTAATAATTAATCCACCGTTATTTCGGGTATCCTTGTCTGCCGAAAAGTAAAAGGCAGCCTCGTCGAATTTCATTTTATCATTTCTTATTAGATCAGCAATACTATCTAATCTTGAAATGGCTTGTTCTCTTTTTACTTGTTCAATCTTAGGTTTTAAAAGAATGTGTCTTACATTAATTCTTTCCCCTTTACGATCAATCAACTGAATAATATGAAATCCGTATTCCGTTTCCACAATTTTTGAAACCTTATTCTCTTTTAGATTGAAGGCAACATTAGCAAACTCAGGAACTAAATCTGCTCTTGGCGTGTAACCTAACTCACCACCTCTGGGAGCACTAGGACCCTCAGAATAAAGAACAGCCAGAGTAGAAAAGTTATCCCCATTAATAACTCTCTCTCTAAATTCTCTCAGTCTATTTCTTATTCGATCTTTTTCATCATCAGTTACCTTAGGATAGCTTACAATTTGCTGTATTTCAATTTCTCCGGGAATAATTGGTAAACTATCTTTATTTATATTGCTGTAGAAGTTTCTCACTTCGGCAGGTGTAATGTGAATGTCTTTTGTGATTTCTGCCTGCATTTTTTCTTTAATGCGTTCATCGCGTGTGTCATCACGAAGTAGGTTCTTCATTTCCAAGATGGATTTCCCGAAGTATTGTTCTAATTTTTCTTTAGAACCAATTCGTTGAATATACATTTGCATTTTACGATCAAGATCGTCTTCAACCTCTTGTTCTGTTACTTCAATACTATCAATTGCAGCTTGAGCTATCATAAGCTTTTGAATCAAAAGATCTTCAAAAATTTCTGTTTTTAAATCAACACTACCCGAAGTATAGCCATTAGCCTTAAGCTGCTTAAATCTTTCTTCAACATCCGATTTTAATACCTCCTGATTACCAACCACAGCAATAATTTTATCTACCACATTATCTTGAGCATTAAGAGTAAGAATACTCAGTAACAAGAGTGTGATTGCCATGCAAGTTTTTATAAAAATGTAACGCATATTATATGGTTTAATAAATTTTGAATTGATTCTTCGATTCTGCATCTCTATAGATGTTTTCTTCGAGGTTTTTAATAAATTCTATTTTTCTTTTATTGATAATTATTTTTCTGATATCGTCTCGAACAAAATCAAGAGGAGCAATATTATTCTTAAACTCAACATTTTTTACAGCAATAAAATATCTGAATGTAGAATCTTCTGTTTCTATATGTTTTGTGCTTTTAAGTAATTTGTCCTCATTCGCAAATTGAAAAGGAATTTGATTTAATAATTCCTTCGCATTTATCCATTGACCGCTAAAATTATCAAATTTTGTGGCATTCTGAAAACAGTAATCTTCCAATTCGTCCCAATCTTCATCTTTTTCCGATTTATATAGCTTTTGTACTTTATCGTAATTGGGAACAGGTTTGGATATTTTTATATATAATGCTTTGATAATGTTTTTGTTGAGGATGAAGTTGCTTGTATTTTGTCTGTAATAGTTGTCAATTTCAAATGAGCTAACGGTAGTGTCAAGTTTTTGCTCTAAAAGCTGTTGCTGATATTTATGAATAATTAAAGATGAACGATAATCTTCAACCATTTTACTTACATCTTTATCATCTTCCGTTAAATTTAGTTCAGCCTTTGAAATAATTAATTGTTTTTTAATCCATTGATGGATATAGTTATCGGCGATGAGAAGGCTGTCTTCTTTCGAGCTGTTGTCTGGTACAATTGCCTCAACTTCACTCATGTATAAATACTCTTGATTAACCTTAGCAATAGTTTTGTCTTCTTCTTCCTTGTAGCTGCATGCGGTGAAGCATGTAAAAATAATTATAGGTAAAATAATTTTATTCATTCTTTAATATCGCAATTTTATTAACGGTTGCCTTTTTAATCGTAACAGAGTATTTTTCACGCAACTTTTTCGACCAGTTCATTTCTAAATGTTCCCGATAATCTAATAATACTCTTTTTCTTACTTTGTTAAAATCTAAATTGTTTTTATATTTTTCCGGGTTTTGATCGAAGAACTTCCTTAGATTATTGTCATTAGCGACCTCCTTATTCCATATTGCACTTTTTGTTATGTAATATACCAATACACCTTTTTCATATTCATTGAGCAATCTTTCTAATTCGGGATTCTCTTTTACCAATTTCTTTTTATGGTAGGCCAATATACATCTGTTTGTGAAATCAACATACAACCTATTGATATATTCTCTAAAATTCTCGTAAATATCTTTCGATTCTTGTTTGCTTAAGAATTCAGCAAACTTCTCTTGAGAGTAGTTTTTGCCATCAATTGAGATTAAAGGTTCCCAGAGTTCAGCATAAGCATAATCAAGTATGGAGTAAAAATTTGAAAGATGTTTTCGATTTTCTTTGTAGTTGTATTTGAGTTTTAATTCTTCAATCAATTCTCTTTTCGATTTTCTCGACCTATCATCTTCTTCCAATAAACTTAGAAGTTCATTTTTACAACTCTCATATGAATTATACTCTTTCCTATCCAAAAGTTGAAGAATATGATAGCCAAATTCAGTTTTAACAGGAAGAGAGTAATCATGAGTTTTTTTTAATAGGAATGCGGCTTTCTCAATTTCCGGATGGATTTCAAATAAGCCAAACCAAGGTAAAATGCCCCCATCCTTTGCCGAACTTACATCATCGGAATATTTGTGAATAAGTTCAGAGAAGTTTGCCCCATTTTGTAGTAAGTTATAAATAGAATCTGCTTTGATCTTAATTACTTCCCTTTCATTTTTCTTTTTGAATTCAAGCATTAAGTGCCTTATTTTTATTCTCCCTGGATTTTTAATTTTCTCTGTTGTTTGAACGATGTGATATCCATATTGAGAACGAACAGGCTTTGAGAATTCACCTACCGGAGTATTGTAAGCAGCATTTTCCAAGGCATATTCCATGTCGAATACAGTAATATAACCTAGTTCTCCATTGTTTTTTCGAGCCGATAAATCGTCGGAATACATATTGGCAAGCTTGGAAAATTTCTTCCCTCTTTTTAGCAATGCATATATTCTGTTTGCTTCATTATAGGCTTTAAGAGTATCTTTAGGAGTTGCTCTACCTTCAATTTTGATTAGTATATGACGAACTTTAACAAAGTGTTGAATCCGATTAAATGTTTCTGTAATTAACTGGTCACTAATTTCAAAAGGATAAAGGTAGTTGAAGAAAGCTTGATTGTGATAATTCTTAATTTCCTGAATAACTTTGGGTATGGTATCAAACCGAAGATTTTTTGCTTCTAAAGCTTTTAGATGAAAATCGATATACAAGTCTAAGGCTTTGGCAAGAGGCAATGCTTGGTTATGTTGATCAAGAAGCTTATTGCTTTCGAAAAGTTCTGCAAATGGAGCAGAAGGGTAGGGTTTTCCATTGATTGAAAAAAGGGTATCTGATGGATTGTATTGTCCGTAACTTGCCAACGAGCAATATAAAACTGTAATCAGATATAATAAACCCTTCCTCATTTAGCAATTATATGGTAAATATTCTAAAAAAGAAAACGGTAACCCACACCATAAGGGGTTACCGTAAATTATGAGATAAAATTATCTACTATAGTTTGGAGCTTCGCGAGTAATGGCTACATCATGTGGATGACTCTCGGTCATTCCGGAAGCAGTAATTTTAACAAATTTGGCATTGTGTAACTCTTCAATACTAGCAGAACCACAATATCCCATACCTGCACGCAAACCACCAATTAACTGATAGATTACTTCATATAGAGTACCTTTGTAAGGCACGCGAGCAGCAATTCCTTCTGGAACTAATTTCTTGATATCATCTTCAGCATCCTGAAAGTAACGATCTTTCGAACCTTGTTGCATAGCTTCAACAGAACCCATACCACGGTACGATTTAAATTTACGGCCATTGTAAATGATGGTTTCTCCTGGTGATTCTTCAACACCGGCAAGAAGCGAACCCGCCATAATAGAATCAGCACCGGCAGCAATAGCCTTTACAATATCACCAGAGTAACGCAAGCCACCATCGGCAATTACAGGAACACCAGTACCCTTTAGAGCTTTTGATACTTCGTAAATTGCACTTAACTGTGGAACACCAACGCCTGCAATAACACGTGTAGTACAAATCGAACCAGGACCGATTCCAACCTTAACAGCATCAGCACCGGCTTCAACCAGCATTTTAGCAGCTTCAGGAGTGGCAATGTTACCCACGATAAACTGCATGTCAGGAAACTTCTTCTTTGCTGTTTTTAAAACTTCAACAACTCCTTTAGAATGACCGTGAGCTGTGTCAATAATAATAGCATCGGCATTTGCTTGTACCAAAGATTCAATTCTTTGTAATGTATCGGCAGTAACACCAACAGCAGCAGCCACACGCAAACGGCCTTTTTCATCTTTACAGGCCAATGGCTTATCTTTTGCTTTGGTAATATCCTTATAGGTTACTAAGCCAATCAATTTGTTATTTGAATCAACAACAGGTAATTTCTCAATTTTATGTGCTTGAAGAATTTCTGCTGCCTTCTCCAAATTGGTAGAGTCAGATGTACTAACAATGTTTTCACTTGTCATTACTTCTGATATTGGGCGATCCATATCCAGCTCAAAACGCAAATCACGATTGGTAACAATACCCAACAACGACTTATCTGTGTCGACCACAGGAATACCACCAATTTTGAATTCCTTCATAAATGCCAAGGCATCTTTAACGGTTTTGTATGGTGCGATTGTGATTGGATCGTAAATCATACCGTTCTCAGCTCTTTTAACTGTTAATACCTGCTTTGCTTGAGCTTCGATACTCATGTTCTTGTGAATTACGCCAATACCTCCTTCACGAGCAATGGCAATTGCCAATGCAGATTCGGTAACCGTATCCATCGCAGCAGATACAATTGGAGCATTAAGTGTAATGTTTTTGGAGAATCTCGTTTTTAAACTTACGTCTCTGGGAAGTACTTCAGAATAATCTGGAACCAAGAGAACATCATCAAACGTTAAACCGTCAGAAATAATTTTATCAGATACGAATGACATTATGCAATAATTTTAGATTTAAATTGCATGCGAAAATACAAAAAATAGCGGAATAGAACTTGATTATAAATACTAAAAATTGTTAATTGATTAAATCCGTTTAAAAGTTAGTATTTTTAGGCTGTTTAAGCCTGGGAAAAAGAGCATCAGAAGGATAATTTAAACTGTAAAAGAAATAAATGGATCGATTTAAGGATATTCTAAAAAAATATTGGGGATATGGTATGTTTCGTCCTTTACAGGATGAAATAATTAAATCGGTTTCCGAGGGGAAAGATACTTTAGGCTTGATGCCTACCGGGGGTGGAAAATCCTTAACTTTTCAAGTGCCCACAATGGCAATGGATGGAATTTGCCTGGTGGTGTCGCCTTTGGTTGCATTAATGAAAGATCAGGTACTGAATTTAAGAACAAAAGGAATTAAAGCTGAGCTTTTGTATTCGGGACTTTCAAGACATGAGATTGAAAATATTCTGAACAAATGCTTATTTGGGAATGTGAAATTTCTGTATATCTCTCCAGAGAGAATTGGTTCTGATATTTTTAGAAAGAAAGTGGTTCAAATGGATGTTTGTCTCATTGCAGTTGATGAGTCGCATTGCATATCGCAGTGGGGATATGACTTTCGTCCTTCGTATTTAAAAATTATCACGCTTCGTGAGTTATTGCCAGAGGTTCCGATACTGGCTTTAACAGCTACGGCCACAAAAGATGTGGTTGCAGATATACAGGAGAAACTAGGCTTTCCTCAGGAAAATGTATACAAGAAAAGCTTCGAACGTAAAAATTTAGTGTATTTGGTTCGCGAGACCGAAGACAAGCACAAGTACTTACTTACGATTCTTAGGAAACAAAGAGGTAGCTCTGTTGTTTATGTTAGAAGTAGAAAAAAATGCAAAGAATTAACCGAATTTCTCAAAAACAACAGGCTAAGAGCAGAATACTATCATGCTGGCCTACGAAATGAAGTGAAAGATTTGCGACAGGAACGATGGAGGAAAGGAATTGTTCAGGTGATGGTTGCTACAAATGCATTTGGAATGGGAATTGATAAATCGGATGTTCGAAGCGTGGTTCACATGGATCTGCCAGACACATTAGAGGCCTACTTTCAGGAGGCCGGAAGGGCAGGACGTGATGGGAAAAGAGCGTATGCAGTAATGCTTTATTCGAATCCCGATAAGGTTCAGCTATTAAAAAGAATAAAAACCACATTTCCTGAAAAGGATATGATTATAAGGGTTTACCAAGCTTTGGGAAACTATTTGCAAGTAGCAGAAGGTGCAGGAAAAGATGCTGTTTTTGATTTTGATTTGGGACAATTTTGTCAGAACTTTAAATTTAATGTTTTGCAAGCTTTTAATGCATTAAAAATATTACAGCGTGCTGGCTATATTGAATTAACCGATGATTTAGAACATGAGTCTAGAATACACTTTGCAGTAAAACGAGATGATTTGTACAAATTTCAGGTGGCCAACAAAGATTTCGATAATTTTATAAAAATTTTGCTTCGATCATTTACAGGCTTGTTTACAGATTACGTACCAATCAATCTGGATACTTTATCGAAAAGAATAAAAGCAGATAAAGAATTAATAATTGAGTATTTAAAAGAATTATCGAAATATGGCATAATCAAATACATACCAAGAAAGAAAACTCCTTTTGTTTTGTATACTCAAGAACGCTTGCCAATCGGGTTTCTTACTTTTCCGAAAGCGGTGTATCAAGAAAGGAAAGAAAAGTTTGAAAGTAAAATTCAATCGGTTATTAATTATGCCGAAACGAAAAATATTTGTCGCTCGAAATTTTTATTAGAGTATTTTGGACAAAAATACGCACCGGATTGTGGAAATTGTGATGTTTGCAAAGAAAAAGAATCTCAGTCTTTAGGTGATAAGGAATTTAGAACCATATATTACGCAGTATTGGATTTAATAAAAAGAGATTATTTGCCAATTGACGATATTGTTGAAAAGTTAGACTACAAGGATGATGATATTATAAAAGTAATTCAGCATCTAAAAGACAACGAAGAGGTTGATTGTAAAAGTGGGAATAGGATAAAATGGATCCCCATATAGGTCAATCTTGCTTATAATATTTTCCGGTATTAAAAATCAAATCATCAAAGTAATTGTGATGCTTGGAAACTAAGCGTTTATTATTCGTAAAAACTTGTTATTTTTGCAGGTTTATAGGAGAAGAGATGAAAGATCAATTTGAACACATAGTTTATACTAAGAATGTTATTGAATTTGTAACTGTTGCAAACGAATTTTGTTTGTTATTGGAATCAAGTTCAAAAATTTCGAAACTTGAGTTTGTAGAAACGGCTCAAAAAATATTGCCATTGCTGTATTTAAAAGCAAGCATGTTACCGAAAAATGAGAGTGAGTTAGATGAGGAAGTTGAAAAATTTGTAACCGAATCGGATTGGGAGTTTATTCACTCTTCGGTGAAAAATAAGATGAGTGCGCACGATGAGTTTTTAGAAGTATTTGAGAATGATATGGAATACAGCGACACTCCATTAGTTGCTTCTATTTCTGAAAATTTTGCGGATATTTATCAGGATCTAAAAGATTTTATTACTTCCTATAAGATTGGAACGGTTGAGGTAATGAATGACGCACTTTGGGATTTGAACAATCACTTTTATGAGCATTGGGGACAAAAACTGGTGAATTCTCTTAGAGCAATTCATAAATTGTC
This sequence comes from Marinifilum sp., assembly GCF_965230805.1. Classification (NCBI taxonomy): domain Bacteria; kingdom Pseudomonadati; phylum Bacteroidota; class Bacteroidia; order Marinilabiliales; family Marinifilaceae; genus Marinifilum; species Marinifilum sp. The sequence continues at coordinate 3,253,210 of NZ_OZ246019.1, forward strand.
CGCTGATAAAATTAACTTAGATGACGAATCGGAATTAGATATGAATTCAAATATCGATAATGCCGATTTGAGTGGATCCATTTTCTCGCAGCGTCAGAGAGAGTGGGGTGAAGACAATGAATAAGAAAAAATTAATTTTCGGAGTAAAAGAATATTAAATGTTGCCATTTCAAAAATCAATTACAGTAGAAGAAGCTAACAAAATGCCATTAAAGGCTTTCGAAGGAGATATTATTCTTGTAGATGAATATGAAAATCTTTTCGATGCGGTGAATTACCTAAAAAACTATCCTGTTTTAGGGTTTGATACCGAAACCAGACCATCGTTCAGAAAGGGAAAAATAAACGATGTAGCTTTACTTCAATTGGCAGCAAATTCAAAAACCTTTTTGTTCAGAATTAATAAAATAGGACTTCCTATAGAAATTATAGATCTTCTTAAAAATCCAAATATTGTTAAAGTAGGAGCTGCCATTAAAGATGATATTCGGTCTTTGCAAAAACTAAACGATTTTGATGCCAACGGGTTTTTAGAGTTACAAGACTATGTTTCCAGATTTGGAATTGAAAGCTTTTCTTTAAAAAAACTATCTGCAATTGTATTGAATTTTAGAATTTCGAAAAGGCAGCAAGTTTCGAATTGGGAAGCGGAAACCCTAAGTCCCGGTCAGATAAGGTATGCAGCTACTGATGCATGGGTGTCTTTAAAGATATTTGAAAAACTTAAAGCTGCTGAACCGGAATTATAAGACTTACAAATTACTTAGGCTTTTTAAAAGTCGTAAACAACGAATGCCGGGAATTGCAATTCGTTAATCAGAAAAATACATTTCTAAATGATAGATTATCCAAAAGTATACCTGAGAAAAGGGAAGGAGCATTCTGTTAAAAGATTCCATCCTTGGATTTTTTCAGGTGCTGTAAGTAAAGTAGATGAAGGCTTACAAGAGGGAGATTTGGTATCGGTTTATAACGATAAAAATGATTTTTTAGCAATTGGGCATATCTCTATTGGGTCGATTGTGGTTCGAATTCTAAGCTTCGAAGAAAGAGAGATTAATCTTGATTTTTGGGTAGAAAAATTTCGTTCTGCTTGCAAGATGAGAAGAGCTGTTTCTCTTTATGGAAGAGAGGATAACAATGTATTCAGATTGGTACATGGCGAAGGTGATGGTCTGCCAGGTTTGATTATAGATTTCTATGCGGGAACAGCCGTAATGCAATGTCATTCGGTTGGTATGTATTTGCATCGTGAGGAAATAACCGAAGCCTTGCAAAGAACTTTTGGCGATGATTTGATTGCCGTTTTTGATAAATCGGAAGGAACCATTCCTTTTAAATCGGGAATTGAGCCAAAGAATGGATACCTTTTTGGCGAAACAGAATCATTTTCTGCCATGGAGAATGGTTTGAAATTTAATGTGGATTGGTTGAAGGGACAGAAAACAGGTTTCTTTATCGATCAGCGTGAAAACAGGAGCTTATTAGAGCATTATTCTAAAGGAAGATTGGTACTTAATATGTTTTGCTACACAGGAGGATTTTCATTTTATGCCATGCGGGGTGGTGCAGAATTGGTTCATTCGGTTGATAGTTCATCAAGAGCCATTGATATCACCAAAGAAAATGTTGAACTAAACTTTCCGGGAGACAAGCGCCATGAAGCCTTTGCAGAAGATGCCTTTAAGTTTTTGGATCAATCTTCGCAAAAATATGACCTGATTGTGCTCGATCCGCCAGCATTTGCAAAACACAAGAAAGTGTTGGATAATGCACTAAAGGGATACAAGCGCTTAAATAAAAAAGGATTCGAACAGATTAAACCAGGTGGAATTCTTTTTACTTTTTCGTGTTCGCAAGCGGTTAGCAAAGAAGATTTTAGAAAAGCAGTATTTGTTGCTGCGGCAAATGCAGGAAGAACTGTTCGCGTTCTGCATCAATTAACACAACCTGCTGATCATCCGGTTAATATTTATCATCCTGAAGGGGAGTACTTGAAAGGTTTGGTATTGTACGTGGAATAAGCAGTTTATTGTATTCCCAGTAATTAAATTTTTTAACTCACTAAAAAGAAACCATTTGAAATTTTCCGAATTTGATTTTTCTCCTGAAATAATGGAAGGGCTGGATGCCATGGGTTTCGAAACACCCTCACCTGTGCAGGAGTTGTCGATCCCAAAAATTATCGAAAACAAAGATATGATTGTTTGTGCTCAGACAGGCACAGGCAAAACTGCTGCCTATCTTTTGCCAGTAATGGACCAAATCCAAAAAAATCAGATTGATGGATTTAGCACTTTAATATTGGTTCCAACACGCGAGTTGGCCATGCAAATCGATCAGCAAATGGAAGGCTTTGGATACTTTGTTTCCATTACCTCATTATCGGTTTATGGTGGTGGTGATTCTTCGGTTTGGGATCAGCAGAAAAAAGGACTGATGGAAGGTGCAGATGTGGTAATAGCAACACCCGGAAGAATGATTTCACATCTGAATTTAGGCTATGTCGATACATCAAAAATTAAACATTTGATATTGGATGAGGCCGACAGAATGTTGGATATGGGTTTCTTTGAGGATTTGATGCAGATTGTTAGTTATCTTCCCAAAAAAAGACAAAACCTGATGTTTTCGGCCACTATGCCACCAAAAATAAGAGAGTTGGCACAAGAAATTTTGGTGGAACCCGAAAGCATTAATATCGCCATATCGAAACCGGCAGAAGGAGTTTTACAAGCTGCTTACATGCTTTACGAGGAGCAGAAAATACCATTAATTAGCCACTTGTTGAAAGGGAAAGATCTGAAAAGTGTAATTATATTCTCATCCACGAAAATGAATGTAAAAGCAATTACCAATGATCTTAAAAAACAAAAGTTTAAAGCGGCCGGAATACAGTCTGATTTAGAACAGAATGAGCGGGAAGAGGTATTGCGCGAGTTCAAAAACCGAAAACATCAAATACTGGTGGCTACAGATATTATTGCCAGAGGAATTGATATTGATTCAATCGACTTGGTAATTAATTTTGATGTGCCGGGCGATGCAGAGGATTACGTACACAGAGTGGGTAGAACTGCTCGTGCCGAGTCGGAAGGGGTTGCCTTGACTTTTATCACAACAAAAGATCAGAACGATTTTAAAAAGATTGAGGATTTAATTGAATCAGATGTGTTCAAGATTCCTGTACCAGCTGAACTTGGAGAAGCACCTGAATATAAACCTCGAACAAAATCAAGACCCAAAGGCAAACGAAAGTTCTTTAAAAGGAAAAAAGTAAATAAAAAATAATAATAAAGGATTAAATCAATAATTTAAGGCTATGAAAATTCTAAGAAACACTATTCCAGTTTCAGATGTTTATAATTTGATGAAATCTGGGGAATTAACTATAAATAGAAGTTATCAGAGAGGAAAAGGACTATGGCCTAACAATGCTAGATCTTATTTTATTGATACAATTTTAAATGATTTCCCTTTTCCAAAAGTTGTGTTAAGGCAAGTTGTAGATTTGAAGACTAAAAAATCAAAAAGAGAAATTATTGATGGTCAGCAGAGATTAACTACAATACGAGATTTCATCGAGAATAAGTTTAAATTAACATCGGTTAGCAAAAAATATGCGGGGATGTCTTATGAGGATTTGCCAGAAGAAGTTTCGGCTGCACTATTGTCATATGAAATTTCAATTGATAATATAGTTACAGCAACTACAGAAGAGATATTAGAGATTTTTCGCAGAATCAATTCATACACGTTACCGCTAAATACCTCAGAAAAAAGGCATGCAACTTTTCAAGGAAAATTTAAATGGTTTATTAGTAATCTTACCGAATATGTTACGCCTTTTTTTGAGAATTATAAGACATTATCCTTAAGAGAAATATCTCGAATGATGGATGCTGACCTTATTACTGAGTGTTGTCAGTTGTGCATTGATGGAGTTCAAAATAGAGGTGCTTCTAAACTTGATAATATTTATAAGGAAAATGATGAATCTTTTGATTTAGAGGAAGAAATTTATGAAAAAGTAATTTCATCTTTTAATTTTATTAAAGATAATCTTACTGAAGTTTTTGATAGTTGTAAAGTTCCATCGTATATATTTTATTCTTTGATGGGAGCATTAATATATAATAAATATGGATTACCTGATGCTAAAAATGACTTTCAAGATTTAGAACCATCAGGAAGTTTTGCAAATGAGGTAAATCAAGTTAGAGATGAATTAATAAGAATGTTTTCAGAAGCTGAGGAAAAAGATGAAGATGGGAAATATTTAAATTTTGTTAAGGCATCTATTGCAACGACTCATAGTTATAAAAATAGACTAATGCGAATCCAGACGATTGTTTCAGTTCTTCAGAATTAATGCGACACCTATCTCACAAAAGAAATCGATTTATAAAAGTTGCTAATGATTATTCTGGTTTGCTTTCTTATGAGGATGGTAAAAATCAAATAATAGCGTCTTCTGGAGTGTTAAATTCAATTTGGAATAATTGGAATAATTTTTGGCGAGAATTCTGGATTGCGTATGTGAAAGGCGGGTATGATTTTTCTCAAAATAGAATAGCTCCGATTTATCCAAATTATACAGATAAACAAGCATGTCATTATTTGCTTTATTTATGCGGAAAAAGAAGAAGGCATAATGTTGGGGATAGTATAACTTATAATAATCAAGAAGCAACATGGGGTGATCCCAATATAATTTCTAGTCTGGCAACAGGTTTAGTACGACATCATTCATATATGAATTACGTATTGGGGGTTTTAAATCATTATCAGATTCCCATAATGCATTTGCAAAAAATAAGAAATACATTTATACATTTAAATAGTGAAAATGTAAATAATCTAAATACAATTTCTTCATATTATTCATTTTCTCCGAATCAAGATTTAATAGATATCTTGGATGCTAGGGATATTGGGGCAAATGTAAGATGTTTTGATAATCTTGTTAGTAATATGAAAGGAATGATTATTAATTTATAAACACTAACTAAAATGACCCAAGCTGAATCTTACGACATGATTGTTGTGGGCGCAGGCATTAGTGGATTAAGCCTTGCGAATCATATTGCCCGATCGGGAAAGAAAGTATTAGTTGTTGATGCTGCCAATAAAATTGGCGGATGTTTAAATACCTGTTACAAAGATGATTTTTGGGTTGAGATGGGGGCGCATACTTTTTATGCTACCTATACCAATTTAATCGATCTGATTCAGAAAAATGGATTGGAGCAAGACATTCTTGCTCGCGAGAAAGTTGGCATGAAAGTGTTTACTGATAAGCACGAGAAAATCATGAAGGGGGTAAATAAGTTTGAGTTAATGCGATCGGTTCCCAATTTGTTTTTCACGAAACGAGATGGAAAAACCGTTAAGGAATATTTTGGTAAAATTGTTGGACCAAAGAACTATGATAAAGTATTTACTCGCATGTTTAGTGCCGTAATTGTGCAGAATGCCGATAATTTTTCAGCAGAATATTTTCTAAAACGACGCAAAACCAAAAGCAAGAAGCACCCTAAGAGTTTTATTCTTAAAAAAGGAATGTCAAGCTTTATGGAAGCCCTTGCTGCACATCAGAATATTAAAGTTCAACTCCACACTAAAATCAATCAGCTTGCTAAAAATAGCGATGGTTTTAAAGTACTTGCCGAATCGGGTGAAATATATCAATCTAAGGATATTGCTTTGGCGGTTTCCCCAAAAATTGCTTCGAAACTAATCAAAGGTTTAAATACCGATTTATCAGATGTTTTGGCTGCTTATCCTATCCAAAGCATTGAGACACGCACAGTGGTTTTGCCAAAGGAAAAACTGAATTTTGATCCTGTTTCATTTATTATTCCATTACAGGGATCTTGTTTTTCAATGGTTACTCGCGATGTTATGACTCACGAAAAAATGAGAGGATTTGCATTCCATTTTGAAGAAAACCAGATCTCGAAAGATGAGCAGGAAAAATTTATGAAAGACTTGCTTCTTGTTGATTCTTTGGGTGCTGAAACGGTTGAAACAAAGCACCAATTGCCTTTAATCAAAACAGGTCATTCGAAGAGCTTATCAAAAATTAAGCTTTTGGCAGAAGAAACCGGAATTTACATTACCGGAAATTACTTTAATGGTTTGTCATTGGAGGATTGCGTTGAACGATCGAAACAAGAATTTGAACGATATGCTGAGAATTGTAAATGAATTCGTAGGAATTACGAATTGAATATTACGAATTGCAATCGTTCTTAAGAAATTCGAATATTCTTGTTTGAAAGAACTTGTATTTATATCTCACATCTCATACCTGATAAAAATGAAAAATTATATATCCACTATAACGAAAAGCTTGCAATTGCAGGCTTTTCAAGTAGAAAACACAATACAATTGTTAAGCGAAGGGGCTACATTGCCGTTTATTGCCCGTTATCGTAAAGAGATGACCGGTAGTTTGGACGAGGTTCAGATAGCCAATGTAAAAGAGGAATTGGCTCGATTAACTGAGCTTGACAAAAGACGAGAAAGCATTCTTGAGGCGATTGACAAGCAAGAGAAACTTACCGATGAATTACGAGCCAGAATTGAAGCTTGTAAGGAGCTGAATCAGTTGGAAGATTTGTATTTGCCATACAAACAAAAGCGCAAAACCCGAGCTGTAAAAGCCAAGGAAAAAGGCTTGGAGCCTTTGGCTAAGATCCTAATGAAACAAGTGGAGCATGATGTGGAATCCAGGGCAAGTCGGTTTGTAAACGATGAGGTTGCTGACGAGCATGAAGCACTGCAAGGTGCACGTGATATTATTGCAGAGTGGGTAAACGAGAATGAAATTTCGCGTAATTCGGTTCGGGGTATTTTTCAGCGACAGGCGGTAATTCGTTCCAAACTAATTAAAGGCAAGGAGGAAGAAGGAGAAAAGTTTAAAGACTATTTTGAGTCGGAAGAGCCATTGAAAAGATGTGCTTCGCATCGTATGCTGGCTTTAAGAAGAGGCGAGGCGGAAGGAATTTTACGATTGGAAATTGCTCCAAAGGAAGAAGATGTATTGGATAGCTTGTACAGAATCTTTATCAAAGGAAATACCGAAGCTTCGGAGCAGGTTGAGATAGCCGTAAAAGATGCCTATAAAAGATTACTAAGCTCTTCGATTGAAACAGAGTTTGCAAAATCCTCGAAAGAGGAAGCAGATAAAGAAGCCATTCGTGTGTTCTCCGAAAATTTACGCCAATTGTTGCTGTCTTCCCCATTGGGACAGAAGCGTGTTTTGGCAATTGATCCGGGATACAGAACAGGTTGCAAAGTGGTTTGTTTGGATGCTCAGGGAAATCTTTTGCACAACGAAACCATATATCCGCATGCACCACAAAATCAGGGAAAAATGGCAGCCAAAAAGTTGACCAATATGGTGGAAACCTACAACATACAAGCCATTGCCATTGGGAATGGAACAGCTAGCCGGGAAACAGAACGATTTGTGACCCATTTGCATTACGACAGAAAAGTACAGGTGTTTGTAGTAAGCGAAGCAGGAGCCTCAATTTATTCAGCATCGAAAGTGGCTCGTGAGGAATTTCCACAGTATGATGTTACCGTGCGTGGTGCAGTTTCTATTGGCAGAAGACTAATGGATCCACTGGCAGAATTGGTGAAAATCGATGCCAAATCGATTGGAGTAGGGCAGTACCAGCATGATGTTGATCAAAATTTATTGAAACAGAGTTTGGATCAGGTTGTGGAATCGTGCGTAAACAAGGTTGGTGTAAATTTGAATACAGCAAGTAAGCATTTGTTGACTTACGTATCTGGCTTGGGACCACAGTTGGCACAGAACATTGTAGACTACCGCGCTGAGAATGGCACTTTTTCATCCCGTAAGGAGATCACGAAAGTGAAACGAATGGGAGCAAAGGCCTTCGAACAATGTGCTGGTTTCCTAAGAATTCTAAACTCCGAAAATCCATTAGACAATTCGGCTGTGCATCCCGAATCGTATGGAATAGTAAAGCAAATGGCAAAAGATGTGAACTGCACTGTTGCTGATTTGATTGCAGATCAAAATCTGCGCAAGCAAATTGATTTAAACAAGTATGTAAGCAATGAAGTTGGATTGCCAACGCTTAAAGATATTATGGAAGAGTTGGAAAAGCCGGGACGCGATCCGCGAACGGTAATTAAGGTTTTCCAGTTTAAAGAAGGTATTTACAAGATTGACCAATTGGAGGTTGGAATGGAAATGCCTGGCATTGTTACCAACATCACCAATTTTGGTGCTTTTGTTGATGTGGGTGTGAAGCAAGATGGATTGGTACACATTTCACAATTGGCTAATCGATTTGTTTCCGATCCGGCAGATGTGGTGCAGCTTCATCAGCATGTTAATGTGAAAGTAATTGAGGTGGATGTTGCCCGAAAGCGCATTCAGCTATCGATGAAAGATTGTGAGCAGTAGTATCGAGCTTTGTATGGCGGTTTGGATAGTCTGATTTCGATTAAAAATATTCGCCGTAAATGTGTAGCTCTATTTTTGCCTTAACTAAACTCAAGTGATTTTGTGCCTCCCCAGCTTTCGAGGCACAAATTGAGAGTGATTTTGAGCCTCCCGAGCCGGGGAGGCATATCTTTTAACTTTATTTTGTGCCTCTCTGGTTTTCGAGGCACAAATTGAGAGTGATTTTGAGCCTCCCGAGCCAGAGAGGCACAGATTTAGCCTTCATTTTGTGCCTCCCTGGTTTTCGAGGCACAAATTGAGAGTGATTTTGTGCCTCCCGAGTCAGAGAGGCACAGATTTAGCCTTCATTTTGTGCCTCCCCGGTTTTCGAGGCACAAATTACAAGTGATTTTGAGCCTCCCCAGCTTTCGAGGCACAATTCAGGCATTTATGATCAGAAAAAATACATCTTTTTGGAAAATTCCCTCTTCGTCTGCAATTTAAAGCTTAGAATTTGTTATCCTGCATTCTACCAGTATCTGCATTTATAATTATTTTCTATTTGTCAGGCATAAGTCTGCAAGATCAAAAAAAATCATTAGCGTATATGCTTAATGATTGTTCTTAATCATGCTTGTTTATAATAAAACTGGTAGAATTGGAAACTTTACAGGATGAAAAAAAATGCTATTGAGAAGTTTTAGCTATTTTTGACACTCAATAACGAAAAAAAAAGACTATGGATTTTAACGATCAGGATGTAATTATAGAGTGTCCGAATTGTAAAAAGGAAATGATTGTAAAGATTTTGGAGATTACCAATCATCATACGGTAAGTTGCCCTGAGTGTGGTGCTAAAATCGACTTATCGGCAAACGATCCATCGGCAAAATTGGGAATTCCTAAGAACTATAAGCCTTTTGAAGGACTGGATGAATACTTGAAAGAAGTAGAAGCAAAAAGAAATAAGTAGAGACGCAAAATCTTGCGTCTCCTTCTTTTATTAATCTGTTCTGTAATTATCGTCTGCTAACATTGCCGCCGCTCGAACTGTTCACATTCACCTTTGTTGGATCGCCATAGTAATTTACATCGCCACCTGAGCTTGCTGATACTTCGATAGATTCAATGGCATAAACGGAAACATCGCCGCCACTCGAAGCTTTGGCTCTACAATATTTAGCTTTTAAATCAGCGGCCCTTAAATCGCTACCACTGCTTGCTTTTCCGTAAAATGAATTGACTTTACCTGCAAGATTTGCATCGGCACCCGAACTAACCGAGCAAGTTAACTCATCAGCTTCGAGTTCAAGATCTGCATCAGCACCTGAACTTACCGAAATATCAAGCTCTTTAAATTTTAAAATACCATTCGATTTCAAATCCGAACCACTCGAAATGCTAATTGCATTTAGATCAACAAAAGTGACATAAACATCAAGTTTTTTGGCTCTGCGAATTGGGTCTTCCGTTTTGATGATTAATTTATCGCCCTTCACACGAGTAATAATCAAATCCAATAGATTTTCATCTGCCTCAACTCTTACCGATTCTTTATCGCCTTGTATTAGGTAAACATCAATTCCGCTACCTGATGAAATTGCGGTGAAAGAACCAACTTCTCTATCTTGTTTTACTACATTACCATTGCCGTTTTCTCCCCAAAATTGTGCATTTACATTTGATGAAAATACCAAAATCAATGCGATTAATGTAAGGGACTGTTTTTTCAATAATTTTTTCATGAGTATAATTTTTAGTTCATAAAATGAAATACTATGCGATTGGTGTTTGCACATTTATGACGCTGGTATTTATTATGCGGTTACAAGTTAAAAGACTTTATGACAGACTTTGCTGTTGCATTTTTGGCTTAAAACTTTTGAAAGCAAAGCTTGTTGAAGAAAAATTAAAGAAGAATTTACAATGTCTTTTCATCTGCTAAGTTGAATTGATTTAAAATTGCCAAAGCCTAATTTTAATAGTATGACAAAGAAAAACAGAATCATTAGTTACAAAAAGCTGGATGAGGATTTACTGGATCTGGTGAATAAGACATATCCAAATGGATTTGAAGATGCAGTTAAATCTTACATTCTTGGTCCAAACAAAAGCTTTTATGCATTCTCGGTAAGTACCGAAGAATATAATATTTTGGTGAAAGTGGAGGTAAATTACGACTTTGGATATGATGAGGATAATGAAGAGGCGGAAAATGAAACCGATATCGATTTAAATTAAGCAATGCTAAGAATATTTTAAAAATAAAAATTGTTAATCCAATTTTTGTTGCTTAGAACTCAATCTCTTCCTATATTTACGGCACATTTAATACTTAATAACTATGCTACCAAAGTTTTTATTAGCAGACAATTCGCAAGAGTTACCAGACACTCTTTTCATTGTTCACACTCGTTCCCCAAAATGCATTATCGAATGTGATGTAGAGGATTTTAATTCGAACCAGACAATTTACTGGATGGATAGAACTCCTGAAGACCAGAACTTAATAGAAGATTTACTGGATGAAGCCGAGACATTCTTTAATGATGAGTTAGAAAATCAGGAAGACCTTTATGACGAAGAATTCGACGATTAATTGATAGTGCAATGGGTAAAAAGCTACAAAGATCATCAAATAAAATGATTGCAGGTGTTTGTGCAGGAATTGCTGAATATATGGGTTTGGACATAACACTTGTTAGGGTTCTATATGTACTGATTTCTATTTTTAGTGCAGGTTTTCCGGGACTATTGGTCTATATTATTTTTTGGTTTGTTATGCCGGATTATTACGAAGTGTTATAATTTTTTTCTTTAAAGATATAATGGGAAAGCGAAAGCTTTCCTTTTTTTTGCCGTTTAATAAAATGTGTTACAAAACAGTAAAAAAATATTCAAAAACACCACATTTGTCATGATTTTGAATAGCACAATCTTCTATTTTTGCAGCGAATTTAAAGGAAGAATACATCACATCAGTTTTTGCTTTCTTAACTAATCGCAAAAACTAAATCATTTCTTTCTTAGGCACAAATACAAACACTTAAAGAATCTAACGGATGAACCTAAAAAAACTAATCCCTTTTGTTGGCTTGGTATGCATTGGTATGGGAGTTAAAGCACAAAATCTTCCATCAAAAACAAAGATAAACAGAAGCATCGACTTTGTAAGCAAGCATTTATGGAGAGGCAGCAATAGTGGAACTGCGCCAACCATCGAACCTACTCTGGAGTTGCAAACCGGTGGTTTTACTTTTGGAGCATGGGGAGCCTATGCAACTGATGATAGCTACCAGGAGGTTGACTTGTATGTTTTGTGCAACACCCCTTTATTTCAGTTTGGTGTTTACGATTTTTACTGTCCGCGACCAGACTTCGAAAACTCTAAATTCTTTGATTTCGATAGCGAGAACAGTGTACACTTGTTTGATGCTACGGTAAAATACAAGGGTTGTGAAAAGTTTCCTGTTTCGGTAATGGGCTCAGTTCTTTTCTATGGAGAGTTTGATAAGGATGAATATGGAGATCAGAATTATTCTACTTATTTCGAGTTGGGATATTCAAATTTAATTGGGGGTAAAAAATTCTCGTATGCACTGGGTTTTTCGCCATTCGAAGGAATGTACGATGATAAATTTAATGTGGTAAATGTAAATGTTACTATGTACGATGAGATTAAATTGACAGATAATTTCTCGGTTCCAGTTCGCGGTGGATTAACATTGAATCCGGCAAGCGAAAAGTTGTTTCTTACATTCGCTATTACTCTGAGATAAGATTAGATATTGAAAATATTTGTCAGGCTTCCTTTTTTTTGGAAGCCTTTTTTGTTTAAGGATAATTGCTGATATTTAAAAATCAGCGAAGAACAAACGAATGAGACTCATTTTGTGCTAATACTGGTTTAAATTGAAGAGTAATGAAATAATTGTAAACAGATGAAACTTACAAAATATCATATTGATGCTTTTACCGATAAATTATTTGGGGGCAATCCGGCTTGTGTTATTCCATTGAATGACTGGTTGCCGGATGAGTTGTTAAGCAATATCACCAAAGAAAACAATTTGGCAGAAACAGCTTTTTTTGTTCGCAAAGCCGACCGTTTTCAGATACGATGGTTTACTCCCGAAATTGAGATGGATCTTTGTGGACATGCTACATTGGCAACGGCTCATGTTATAAAGAAACATTTGAATTATCCCTTAGATAAAATTCTTTTTACATCGGCAAGTGGCGATTTGGGGGTAAGTTTTGATGATGAGAAATATGTTCTGGATTTTCCGGCAAGAATGCCTTTGCCCGCATCATTACCATCAACAATTGAAGATAGTTTGAATATTCAAGCTCTTGAAGTATTTCAGGCAAGAGATTATGTGTTATTGTATGAAACGGAAGATGATATACTTGCTTTGGCACCCGATGAAAACAAACTAAAAGCCATTGATTTGGGTAATGGAGGAATTGTTTGCACTGCTCGTGGCAGCGAATGTGATTTTGTTTCTCGATTCTTTACTCCCGGAGCCAGTATTTTCGAAGATCCGGTTACCGGATCGGCTCATTGTTCACTTATTCCTTTTTGGAGTGAGAAACTTGCTAAGCAAGAACTATTGGCAATGCAATTGTCTGATAGAAAGGGAGTGTTGTATTGTGCCAATAGCGAAGATCGGGTAAAAATTGCTGGTGACGCAGTAAGTTATAGTATTGGGGAAATTTATTTACAGGAATAATGGAGTATTTTGAAGAAGAGGCATACGAAAATCAGGATTTTTCGACCAATGCTATAAAAAAGGCTGAATATGATAATTGCAGGTTTGTGAATTGTTCTTTTGCCAACTCAGATCTATCGGGTGTAATTTTTCTGGAATGTGAATTCGATTCTTGCGACTTGAGTAATGCCAAGGTGAATCAGACTGCCTTTAGAGATATTCGATTTAAATCATGTAAAATGTTAGGAATTTCATTTCAAGATTGCAATAAGCTTCTACTCTCATTTGGTTTTGAAGATTGCATGCTAAATTTAAGTTCGTTTTATCAGCTGAAATTAAAGGCAACTCGGTTTATAAACTGTCAATTAAATGAAGTTGATTTTGCAGAATCAGATTTGACTCAGGCACTATTCCGGAATTGTAATTTGGCAGGCGCAGTGTTTGAATATACCAATTTGGAGAAAGCTGATCTGAGTTCAGCAATCAATTACTCCATACATCCTGAATCGAACAAAATTAAGAAAGCAAAATTTTCGGCTCAAGGTCTGGCTGGCTTGTTACAGCAATATGATATTGTAATCCAATAAAAAAGCGGCTGTCCTTTTTTGAGACAGCCGCCATATGTATATTATACCATTTAATTGTAAATAATGTGAGTTGGTTGAGTTCTCAGATCATTTCGGTATAATGCCGATGTTTAATTTGTTGCGTAAGCAACTTGTAAATTAAGAATCGGTATAATTGCTTAAATAGAAGGCTTGCTTAATTCTTTAGCCTTAGGAAAATCTACAGGTACTTTTGTCAGGTTGTGAGTGTAATTGGTGAAAGATATTTCCACTACCACTGCCAGCAAATCAATTAATGCTTTCTCATCGAATCCTATTGCATAAAAGTCTTCCAAAGAACTATCGCTGGCTCTACCTCTGTTAGTAGCGATATCGGCAGCAAGTCTGCTTAAAGCTCGTAATTTAGGATCTGCTGAATTTCCTTCTCTCAATTCAATGGTTTCTTCTTCTGAAAAGCCATTCATTTTCGAGATTGCGGTATGAGCAGCCAAACAATATTCGCATCCATTTACTTCCGATACGGCCAGTTTAATGGCTTCCAGTTCTTTTGTCGAAAAACTTCCTTTACCTGCCTTACCCGAATAGTTCAGATAGTTTTCTAATGTATCGCTTGAGTATCCTATTGTTGCATATAAATTAGGAACCATACCCAATTGACCTTTTACATTGTTTAAAATGTTTTGTGCTTTTTCGTCAAGCTGATTTACTGCTGGTACATTGATTGTTTTCATTTTTTTATCCTTTTGTAATTAATATTCTTATTTAATTGTCTATTACAAAAGTGCAGTAAATAAAAAGTGGAAAGAATGGCAATTCTTCCCACTGGCTTAGCAATTTTTCCTTTTCCTTACAATATCTTGCTTTTTTTAAAATCGGTTGGACTTTTTCCGACCACTTTACTAAAAAAACGACTAAACTGGGCTGCATCATTAAAGCCCAGTTCATAGCCAACTTCCTTGGCGGTTTTATCGGTATAAATAAACAAGCGTTTGGCTTCCAAACCAATTCTATCCTGAATCACTTGCAAAGGAGTTTTATCATTATACTCTCCAAATAAATTTGATATGGTTTTGGGTGATTTATTCAATAAATCGGCATAATCGGCAACCTTGTGTTTTTGTTTAAAGTGCATTTCAACCAATACATTAAATTGCCTGATGATATCCAATTTATCCTGATTAATCTCAGGATTTGTTAAGGTTTTTCGAGCAAGCCTGGTGCATTTGATAAGAAACCTTTTAAGTAATACTTGTAGCATCTCGCCCTGGATAAGATCTGCGTTCTCCAATTCTTCAAGAATAGCATCAATCAATAATGCAAAGCTTTCCTGTTCTTTTTTATCCAATGATACAATGGGCACATCCGAAGATCCAAAAAACAAATATCCATGGCACGACACTTCTTGATCGTGTTGTTGTATGCAATAAAATTCTCGATTGAATGACAATTGATTGAGAATGTCTTGACTATCTATTACACTCAGCCGATTTAAAGGTGTGAGAAAGAGAATTTGGTTCTCCTTTAAAGTATAATCAATTCCATCAACATTCAGTTTTGAACATCCCCTTCTTTGCCAAATCATTTTATAGGTCTGATTTTCATTAATCACCTCATGCGAAAAGGAAAAAAACGATGAATCTTTTTTGTTTGAATAAGTGTGTTGCATCGAAATTAGGCGTATTTAGATATTTTAAACGAACTATACCATTATTCTTGTTGATAAGGCAATAAATACGGTTTATATTTCAGATGGATGTTCTTTTCTGAACTTGTCCCAGTACGTATTTAATGTCGACTTCATATCCTTATGCAGCATTAATATCCCGACAAGGTTAGGCAGAGCCATTAGAACGATGGTAATACCAGATATGGTCCAAATGATTGTAGTATCGGCAAAGGATGCTATAAAAAATCCAACACAATAAATGATACGATAGGGAAGAACTCCTTTCACGCCAAATAAATAAGTAACCGATCGTCCTCCGTAATATGCCCAGGCTATTGCAGTTGAAAATGCAAATAACAAAAGTCCTATAGAAACAATCCATTTACCCCAATCGCCAAGTAAACTTCGTGTAAATGCTTCGGCAGTTAAAGGTGCAGAGTGTACCAACGATTTCCCTTTAAATATCACTCCGTTTTCCGACGTATACTTACCTTTTATAATGGTAATTTTACCATTGTATAAATTGTTTTTTGAATCGTATACCAAAACCTCTTCAGCAACAGAGCGTGCATTAATAATGCTTAGTTTATTTTTGATTTCACCATTCACCACATTTAAATCACCTGTAAATAAAGGTATTTCAGAAGTTCCGCTTAAATAATGATAGAGTTTTTCGCGATCAGTTTTATTAGAGTCGTCGTAATGTGCAGCCATAATTACCATATCGGTTTGTTGAAACTGATTTGGCAACTTTTCTGTCCATACTCCTGATGATAGAATTACCAATCCCGTAAGGGTACAAATTACAATGGTATCGATAAAGGGCTCAAGAATAGCAACCATACCTTCCGATACGGGTTCTTCGGTTCTTGCTGCGGCATGGGCAATTGGAGCAGAGCCTTGACCAGCCTCATTACTAAATAAACCACGATTAACACCTTTTGTTAATGCATAAGAAAAACCAGCTCCCAAGAAACCACCAACTGCAGCTGTTCCTGTAAAGACATTGGTAAATATCGATAGAAACGAAGGGATAATATTCTCGTAGTTGTAAAAGATTACCGCCAGTGCACCAACAAAATAGATCAATGCCATGGTAGGCACCAGTTTTTCGGTAACTTTTGCAATACGCTTGATACCGCCTAAAATTACAAATGCCAATAAAGTGGTAAGAATTCCACCTACCAGCATCTTGTTGAAACCAAATGTGGTAAACATGGAGTTGGAAATGGAGTTAATCTGAGGCAAACTACCAGTACCAAAGGATGAGAAAATGGTCATAGCAGCAAAGAAACCAGCCAGCCAACGCATGTTTAGCTTGTTTTTCATGTAGTACATTGGACCACCGGATATGAACCCTTTTTCGTCAGTTTCACGATATTTGTGCGATAGGGTAACCTCCACAAACTTTGTGGTCATCCCTAAAAAGGCAGTTACCAACATCCAGAAAAGTGCAGCTGGTCCACCCAAATAAATTGCCAATGCAACGCCGGCAATATTTCCGGTTCCAACGGTTCCCGATAGGGCTGTAGTTAGTGCCTGAAAGTGAGAAGCATCACCTTTCTCGCCAGGTTTGTCGTATTTTCCGCTAACAACTTTTAGGGCATGTTTAAAAAAGCGAAACTGTGGAAATTTAAGATAAATGGTATAAAATAGTCCTGTTCCGATTAGTAAAATAGGAAACCATTTGCTGCCTCCTAAATATCCTTCAATTAAAATTAGAAAATCATTAAGCTTATGCATAAACAAAGATTAAGGGTAAAGGTTGATGAAATAGTTTTAGAAAGTCAACTAAGATAAGGGTTTATTTTGAATAGAAAGAAAATTGACGGGTAGAATAATATAAAGCAGGTGAGTAGCTTCATCGCACCTGCTACTAAATTTATCGAAAAATATGTGATCATATAATTTGAAATATATAAATTTAGATTCTTATCATTAAAATATTATAAATCATTGTCCGAGAGGGCAAATTCATGTATAAAAAAACAAAAAATGAAAAGACTAACTTACGTGCTGTTACTTCTTGTTGTGGCAAATGTTAACGCACAGAACAACATTGACTTTCAGAAACCGCCAAAAGAAATATTGGAATTGGCTGATGTTGAACAGGCGCCATCGGTAATTGTTGATTATAGCAAAGAAAATATGCTGCTATATTATCGCAATGCTTACAGAACCATTGAGGAATTATCACAGGAGGAATTGCGCTTGGGAGGATTAAGAATCGATCCTAAAACCAATATTGATAGCAGAAAAAATTATTATAATACGATCAAAATAAAAAAACTGAATTCGAAGTCTGACGAAGAGATTCAAGTTAAAGGTTTCCCTAAGGATGCTCGGCTAACAAATTTTCGTTGGTCACCGGATCAGTCGAAATTGGCTATGACAAACACTACAAATAAAGGAGTGGAAGTGTGGATTCTGGATAAAAAATCTGTAACAGCCAAAAGAATTACAGAAGCAAATGTTAATGCCAATTTAAAAAATCCAATTAATTGGTTTAAAGATAGTGAGGCCGTACTGGTAAAGCTTGTTACAGAAGATAGAAAAGAGTTAATTAATACTGAAAGTTCAGTTCCATCAGGACCAACCATTTCGGAGAATAATGGTAAAAAAGCCCAGAACAGAACCTATCAAGACTTATTAAAAAACAAGAATGACGAGTTTAACTTTGAGCAGTTGGCAATGTCCGATTTGTATAAAGTAAAAATGGATGGAACAAAAGAAAAATGGTTGCCCGCTGCAATGTACAAGGGCATAAGCTTTTCTCCTGACGGAAATTATGTGATGGTTTCCGTGGTCGAAAAACCATTCTCTTACTTGGTGCCATATGGTCGTTTCCCATCAAAAGTTACAGTGTATACAAAAGATGCAAAGAAAGTGGAAGATGTACTTACCGTTCCTTTAATTGAAGATTTGCCGAAAGGTTTTATGGCCGTTAGAAAAGGCAGAAGAAAACTAAGTTGGAGATTGGATGTGCCTTCATCTTTGATTTATGCAGAAGCTTTAGATGGTGGTGATCCTGCAAACCAGGTAGAGTTTAGAGATGAAATTTTTCAACTGGATGCACCATTTAAGGGAAAAGGAAAAAGCATTGTAAAAACCATTAACCGTTTTTCCCGCATAAATTGGGGTAACGAGAACATAGCAGTGGTACAAGATTATTGGTGGAATACAAGAAATGTAAAAGCGTACACTTTCAATCCATCTGATGCTTCTGTAGAACCAAGCGTAATCATAGATCGAAATTATCAAGATAAATACAGTGATCCGGGCGAGTTTGTTACTTCAAAAAATAAATTTGAAAAATACACCCTGGCCATGGAGGGGGATAATGTTTTCTTATTGGGGGATGGATTTTCAAAAGAAGGTCAATTTCCATTTTTGGATAAACTGAATTTGAAAACGAAAAAAACCAAACGATTATATCAATCTACATACACCGATAAGCTTGAAGATTTATGGGATTTTGATGTGAAAAAGAAGCAGTTGTTGGTTCGTATAGAATCTAAAAATGAATATCCCAACTACTATTTCAAAAATCTAAAAGGGAATAAACTAAAGCAGCTTACCTCTTTCGAGAATCCATTCAAGAGTATTGAAGGAGTTCACAAAGAGGTTATCAATTATAAAAGGAATGATGGTGTTGATTTATCCGGGACCTTATACCTGCCGATAGGATATGATATGAAGAAAAAGGAAAAAGTTCCAATGATACTGTGGGCTTATCCGAAAGAGTTTAAAGATAAGAAAAGTGCAGGGCAAACAACAGCAAACCCCAATAAGTTTACTTATTTACACTGGGCTTCTCCACTATTTTGGCTGGCACGTGGGTATGCGGTTTTGGATGATGCAGCTTTCCCAATTGTTGGAGAAGGCGACGAAGAACCAAATGACACTTTCCGTTCGCAATTGGTTGCCAACGCTAAGGCTGCTATCGATGCGGTTGATGCAATGGGATATATCGATAGAAATCGAGTGGTATGTGGAGGGCATAGTTATGGAGCCTTTATGGTGGCCAACCTATTAACACATTCCGATTTGTTTGCAGCAGGTATTGCTCGAAGTGGCGCTTACAACCGAACACTTACCCCATTTGGTTTTCAACGTGAAGAAAGAAACTACTGGGAAGCACCAGAGGTTTATTACACCATGTCGCCATTTATGCATGCCGAAAAAATGAAGAGTGCTTTGTTGTTGATTCACGGTAAAGCTGATAACAATTCGGGAACCTATCCAATGCAAAGTGAGCGTTACTTTAATGCTTTAATAGGATTAGGAGCAACAGTTCGTTTGGTAATGCTGCCCAAAGAAAGTCACTCATACCGTGCTAAGGAAAATATTTTGCACATGTTATGGGAACAAGATCAATGGCTTGAGAAACATGTAAAAAATAGAAAAAGAGAGCTTGCTGAAAATTAAGAGATATTAAATGCACGATCTAAAGCTCGCATAGTGATATGTGGGCTTTACGTTTAGTTAGAATGATGATAAATATCTGCTGGTTGCTATTGACATTATAATAACGTGAGTTCGACGTAAAATTCTATCCACAGAAAGTTATATTTGGGATAGATTTGCATTAAAAATTTGGAAAGAATAGCGTGCTATTTTGAGGAATTTTTAATGTGAAGATGTCGTAAAGAGAACTTTCCATTATGTGTTTGCCTGCTTTCGGCATAAATTTCCTCAAATCTTCTTGAAATATCCCGATATTCCTTCGAAAATTTGAGAAAATTTCTACTCAAAATCAGATCAAACTGTGAACGAATTTTACCTCGAACTCACGTTATAATATATTTAACAATTGTTATTCTAATAAGAGGTAGCCGAAAATCTTTGCGAGTAGGCAAAATTGTAATACTTATAATTATGAGATTAGTTTTTACCACACTTTGTTTATTAATTTTTACAAGCATTGTTTCGGCTCAAACAGAGCGAGGCAAGTTTTTAATTTGAGCACAGTCTAATTTGAGTTTTAGTTCATTGGATACGGAAGTGAAATCAGATATGGGTGATGAAGATTTTGGATCAAATAAAGAATTCGAATTTGCTCCTCAAATAGGATATTTTGCTACAGATGGTTTGGCAATAGGTGCTGAGTTATCATTTACTTCATCTAAACAAGAAGATGAAGATGGTGACGAATTTAAAATGAATACCATTGCATTCGTTCCTTTTGCAAGATATTATTTTGGAGAAACCAATGTTAAGCCATATTTACATCTAGGGCTAGGGATTGGTTCGGCGAAAGAAGAATCAGATTTTAATGATCAGGACTATAGCTTGACAGTCTATGAATTTGGCGGAGGAATGGCAATTTTCATAAATGAGTCTATAGCTGTTGATTTAGGTTTGGGATATGCTTCAACAACTTTGAAACCAGATGGAGATTTTAGTGGCGACCCCAAAATTGTAACTAGTGGTTTGGCTTTCCAAGCTGGTTTTTCTTTTTTCTTATAAAGTAAAGTATAAAATAAGCAATGCTGCAATTTCATACAATTGTAGCATTTTTTATGCGATTAAGCTAGGTATAAACTTTTTCCTGAGTTCCGCACAGGGACACCCAAATTAGAAATCAAATAATTTAGCTAGATGTTTTTGTTCATCATTTAGAAGTAGAGTTTCTTTAAAAGTGTTGCCAGTTTTGGGATCTGAGATTTCGATTGCATAGATTGATTTGGCGATGTCGATGGCTTTTTCGGGACTCATTTTGTCTGTTTTTAACTTCAGTTGCCTCTCAAGTTCTTTGTAAACTTTATAGGCTACAAAATTGATGGTGATAAGCGCCTGAATCCTTTTTTGCAGTCTATGGTAGATTGGTCTGATCTTCAGGTCATGCTTTGCAACCCTAAAGGCTTTCTCGATTTTCCATAGCTGGCCATAATTATTGATGATTTCTTCCTTTGAAAGTGTTGTATTGGTCATGTAACCTTTCAGTCCATCCCATGCTGCATCCTCTTCAAATTTTCCATGATTGATTCTGATAGTTATATCTCCTTCCAGTTGTAAATACTTATTGTATCCTCTATTGTTTATCGATGACTTGGTCAGCTTACCTGATTTGATCCTTTGCTCCAACTTCATCAGCCCCCTTTCCCTATTATGCCTGTCCTTTTTAGCCCTTCTGTCAGTATATCCGACAATTAAGTTTGTTCCATCGGTTCTGGGAATAATTGCACTGGATTTATCTTTGAGATTCAGAGCGAGTATTTCTTCTTTAATCGCCTTGCTTTCATTTTTAATGCGTGCGCCAAGAATAAACTCATAACCTTTCTTCTGAAGTTCTTTGACATTAGAAGATGAGAGTAAGCCGGAATCAGCTATAACAACTAGCTTATCCAGATCATATTTGTCTTTAAAAACATCAATAATGGGAAGCATTGTATGGCCTTCAAACTTGTTACCTTCATGAATTTCATATGCTGACGGATAGCCTTCAACACCAACAAGTAGCCCCAATACGATTTGCGGATTCTGGTGTTTTCCTTCTTTGGAAAAGCCTCGTTTTCTTAAATCATCTTCATCATCAATTTGAAAATAAATTGTTGTAACATCGTAGAAAACAACCCTGATGATACCGCCAAGTATCTTTTTGGTATGCTGATAACTAATTTGCTGAAGCGTTTCTTTGTGATCAGAATAGACTTTATCCAAATACCTGTATATCCTGTCTTCTTTTATATTTATCGAAAAGTATCTGTGTAAATACTGAGTCGTTTTTAACTTACTTGCCGGGTGTGACAGTCGAACCAGTACTAATTGTTTTAGAAGGTCGTTACAAACAGTGTCAAATCCAATTTCATTATAAATCCTGCCAAGTAACAGGTGGACACCTTCAATTGAAATGTTTCGTATGCTTTGTTTGACGGTTTCCTTGAAATCCTGTACTGTAAAATCAAAAGATTGTTGACCTTCATAATGCGAGATATAATCAAGTCCTTGTTGGTAAAGAGTTTCTATTTCAGTATCAGAACAAGAACTGCCGATAGTTTTAAGCACTTTGTATTTTCCAGAGCTTTTATCAATGACTTGCACACTGACAACACCACTATTGTTCTTCTTTTTTCTCACAAACATAGTGCAAATATAAGCCTGGGACACCCAAACATCCAACTAAAAAGAACTTATAACCCTGTAATAGTGCGACTTAAATCTTTTTGCCTGAAAAAAGTGCGGAACTCAGGCCAAGCTGGTTTTTCTTTTTTCTTATAAAGTAAAGTATAAAATAAGCAATGCTGCAATTTCATACAATTGTAGCATTTTTTATGCGATTAAGCTAGGTATAAACTTTTTTGCCTATCCATCACTTTTGTTAATTTTGCATGGAATAAACATATACAGAAAGTTAGCTCGTGATATATCCGGAAAATTTTGAGACAAAACTTAGATTCGATAAAGTTAGAGAACTGGTAAAGAAACAATGTTTAAGTTCTTTGGGAAGAGATTTGGTTGATGACATTCGTTTTTCGAATTCGTTCAATACCGTTAACCGAATGGTGAATGAAACCAATGAATTTAAAACCATTTGTTTGGAGGAGGAGAATTTCCCTTTGGGATACTTTATTGATGTGCGTCAAAGTTTGGAAAAAGTTCGTATTGATGGCACTTATCTTGAGCTGGAAGAGCTGTACAATCTAAAGCGCTCTCTGGAATCCATCTCTTCAATTTTAAGATTCTTTCAGAAGAAAGAGGAGGATGAATATCCTTACCTTAAGAAATTGACCGGGAACGTAAAGATGTATCCTTATATCTTCGATAGGATTAATGGAATTATTACCAAAAATGGAAGAATTAAGGACAATGCATCTCCCGAATTGCAACAAATCAGAAGCTCTTTAATTCAAAAGCAATCTACCATTTCGAAACGAATGCAATCTATGCTTCGGGCAGCACAAAAAGAGGGTTGGGTTGATCAGGATGTGGCACTTTCGGTTCGCGATGGACGTATTGTAATCCCAATTCCATCGGCATACAAACGAAAAATTAAAGGGATAGTTCACGATGAATCAGCAACTGGTAAAACTTCATACATTGAGCCATCGGAAATTGTAGAAACCAACAACGAAATTCGGGAACTGGAGTATGCTGAGCGACGTGAGATCATTAGAATCTTGCTTGAGTTTACAGCGCAACTTCGCCCATATATAGATGATTTGTTTTTGGCTTACGAATTTATGGCCAAGATCGATTTTATTCGGGCAAAAGCTAAGTTTGCTATCCAAGTGAAAGCTTTACTTCCAAAAATGGAGAAAACGCCAACATTACTGTGGGAGAAGGCCATTCATCCACTCTTGTTTTTAACCTTGCAAAACGAGGGGCGGAAAGTAGTTCCACTAAATCTTCAAATCTCAAACGATCAAAGAATTATTCTGATATCAGGCCCGAATGCCGGAGGTAAATCGGTTTGTTTGCAGACTGTCGGTTTGGTGCAATACATGTTCCAATGCGGATTCTTGGTTCCCATGGAAGAGGAATCAAAAATCGGGATCTTCGATAAAATTTTCATTGATATTGGCGATGAGCAGTCCATCGAGAATGATTTGAGTACCTACAGTTCTCACTTGATGAATATGAAACATTTCCTGCGTTATTCAGATACAGACACTTTAGTGTTGATTGATGAGTTTGGTACGGGAACTGAACCAGCTTTAGGGGGTGCAATTGCTGGATCAATACTAGATAAATTAAATCGCAAGAAGGTTTGTGGTGTAATTACAACTCACTATTCGGGTTTGAAACATTTTGCTTCGGAAGCAGAAGGAATCGAAAATGGTGCCATGTTGTACGATTCTCATCAGATGCGACCTCTGTTTCAGCTGCAAGTGGGTAAACCAGGATCATCATTTGCTTTCGAGATTGCAAGAAAAATCGGTTTACCTGAAGAAATTTTAAAAGCTGCAACCGACAAAGTAGGTGAGGATCATATCAATTTCGATAAGCACTTGCGTGATATTGTGCGCGATAAAAGATACTGGGAAAGCAAACGTGATAAAATCCGACGCAACGAGAAAAAGCTAAATCAACTTGTAGAGCAGTACGATAAGGAGCTGAAAGATGCGAGTAAGCTGCGTAAGGACATTATCGAAAAAGCACAGCAGGAGGCGAAAGATCTGCTTCAGAATGCAAACAAAACCATAGAGAAAACCATTCGCGATATTAAAGAAAGTAAAGCTGAGAAAGAGAGAACCAAAATCGCCAGGAAGCAATTTGAAGAAACAAAAGTTCAGCTAACACAAGCCGAGTTGGAAGAGGAAGAGAGAATTAATCGCAAAATCCAGAAACTCAAAAATCGCGAAAAGCGCAAGGAACAAAGAGAGCAAGGAAGTGAAACGACAGCAAAACCAACAGCAGCTAAGCCGATTGTTAAAGCTAAAAAACAGTTCAATGCTGATGTAATTGAAAAAGGCGATATGGTGAAGCTGGATGATCAAAACACAGTTGGAGAAGTTATCGAGATTAATGCCAAAACCGCAGTTGTTACTTTTGGTAGCATTTTAACATCGGTAAAACTCACACGATTGTCGAAAGTGTCCAAGTCGCAACTGAAAAAACAGGAGAAAAGCTATAATCAAACTTCAGCCTTGGTGCAAGAGCGCATTTCAAAAAGAAAGTTGACTTTCCGACAAGATATTGATGTAAGAGGAATGCGAGGTGAGGAGGCGCTTCAAATTGTTATGGATCATGTTGATGAGGCCATCATGCTTGACATCAAGGAATTTAGAATTCTGCATGGAACCGGTCATGGTATTCTTCGGCAGTTAATTCGCGATTACCTGCAAACTGTTGATTTGGTTCGTCATTTCAGAGATGAACGGATTCAAATGGGAGGATCAGGAATTACTGTGGTTACAATGGAGTAAATGTTAGATACAAAAAAAGGAAATCTGACTTACAAGGTTTCCTTTATTAATTTCTTAAAAACAAGAATTATAAGTTTTCGTTGATTGCTTTGGCGTAGGAGCTGGATTTTCCGAAAGCCTTACATTTTTGGATATCGTCATACAGCCAAATAAATCCTCCATCAATATTGGCTTTCTCTTTGCTGATTTTTTTACCTATTGCGACAGGATTATCACCATTCTGGCAGTTTTCACCATTTCTGCACCACAAACCGTAAGATACTTTCAGATTGCCAAAGTGCTGATTCCATTCTTCAGGTTTATTTAGCGCTCCTCCTGCATAACACTGAAGATATACACGATCGATAGTCCCGGGTTTTTTGGCTTCAACTTGTTCGTAAACCGATTTCCAATATTCAGTTTTGGTGTACGGGCACAAGCCAACTTTTAATCCCATATCTGCCAACATTAAAGTAAAATCTACTGTTGAAGCAACATCATAAGTCACTTCATCATCGTAGTTGATCGCTGTAGCGCCTGTAATATCTATTAGTTTCTGAATGGCTTTGTACAGTTTAGTTTCCGGTCCTGTACCTTCAGTAGCAATTAAATCCTTAATCACTTGCCACGATTTGGCTTCCCAAGCACCTATTCCTAATTCAATTCTGTCAACAGAAGTTGGAGCTACAGTCAATTGTTCCAATCTGGATTTCCATTCAGGATCACCTATGTAATCACCATCGGCATTTATGATTGGCGTGTCGTTGTATTTCATGCTTCCGTCTTCGTTGATATGAATGGTCCATACAATTACAGTTGAGAAGCCTGATGATTTTAAATCGTTAATTACTTCCATACCACCTGAATAAAACGGGCCGCCACCAAAAATAGCAGAATATTTACCATCGGGGGCATTAGAAATTGCTTCATCTTTCTTATTGGCAGTACCATCCGATTTGTCGCAAGAATTGCATGAAACAGTGCCCACAAAAATTAAAATGTAAAGTAACTTTTTTAGAATTGACATAGGATTCGTATTTAATGAATGATAATTCAAAGCTAAAAAAAAGGAGTTAATGGCAGAGTTAATTTCAACTTAATCAGCAATAATAAATATTAATGAACTTGGCTTAATGGGTATAAAAAATGCCACCTCAACTGAGATGGCATTGCTTTTATAAGTGTTATTTTACGTCGAACTCACCTGATTTAATCAAAATCGGATTAATATAAAAATGTACTTACAAGAACATAGAGATAATGGGAAAATGTACCAGCCATAATTCCTCCAATGGTATGCGACAGCAAAGCCTTCGAAGTTAATTCTCGATAGTTTAGCGTATCCAACATGGCAGTGTGCGTGCTTAAATAACCACTCCAACACATCCCCATTGCAGTAAATACCGCAACAACATTCCCGTCAATAATTCCTTTCGCAAGGAATGCTTTTACAAGCGATAATGCAGCACCTACAGCACCGAGCGAAGTTACCGGAAAGGCAATCAATTCAGGGAATTTAAAGCCAAACAACCCTTCGAAAAGCCACCAAATATAGCCTGCCAGTTTGGGTAGTAATGGTACGCCCTCGTAGGCTACGCCCTGATATCCTATTGTTGGATCTTTTGGTCCAAATGTTAGCATCATCACCATAGTTGAAATGATAAGAACACCGGGAATAATTGCCAAACCAAGATCAACACCTGATTTACCACCATCCAATATCGAATTCAGGAACCTTAAGAAAACGCCACCTTCCGATTTAAAGCTGATTTTTTCTGTTGCACCTTCAAAATCATTATCCGTGCGTACAGGAATCTTTCCTTTGATTAATCGTTGCATTAACCGAGTAGAAACTACAGCTCCAAATAGTGCTCCAACCAAACCAATTAGTGCAGGAATAAACATGCTTTCTTCGCTACCCGGAACTTTAAGTGTAGACATGAATGTGATTACAATCAGTCCCATTCCGAAAGCAGTTCCAAAGTTGGTTAAAGATACCAATTGGTAGTTTTTAAAATACTTGCTAAAGTTTTTATCGTTTGCCAAGCTGATAATAGCAGGGTTATCCGATAAAAAAGTTAGAACTCCGGCCAATGCACCAACTCCAGGCAAATTAAATAAGGGTTTCATCATTGGAGCAAGTAGTTTTTCCAACAATCGTACCACTCCAAATTCAATTAATAATTTACCCAAAGCGCCCGAAAGTACTGTAATTCCCATAATGTAGAAAACAGTATTCATTAGCAAATCCCATGCAGTTTGCATGATTGTATTCAGCATATTGGAAACACCCATTGTGTGTCCGATGTATCCAAAAATTCCGAAAAAAGTAAGAAGAAACATTACGGCTTCGTACCTTCGTTTCTTCAAAAAATCTGTCTCTTTGATAGATTTAATTGCGTTCATCTTTTTGCTTGTGTGTTTGTTTTTGTTACTCGCTGCAAAAGTATACTATAAACACAATTTCTTAAGCTTTTTTTATATGATCTTTATCAGCTTTTTAAACTCTTTGGTATGTTACAAAAGCATATTGCGATAACAATACTATTAATCGAATTCGGTTTATTATTCGAAACACTCCGAATTGTTTTATCTCTGTCCTGTTTTTTTCGTGGTAGCCTCTCGTAGGTACTTACGAGAGGTCCTCGTAAGTATTAGCCTGAGATCGAATAAACCTATTCGCCACAGAAAGTTAGCTTAATTCAAGATTTGTTTTAGAAAATCTGAAAGAATATCGGGATATGTTGAAGAATTTTTAGAGTATAGATGACTTTTTAAAGAATCTAATTGCTTTTGGCATAAGTTTGCTCAAACCCCCTCGCAATATTCCTTCGGTAATTTGAGAATACTTCTACTCAAAATCAGGGCAAGCTTTAACAATATCTTTAGTCGAAACCAGGTTAATAAATTCTTCTTTCTACTTCACTCAATTTGTACTAGCTTTGTCATCCCAATTAAAGAGTAGCCATGACAGCAGCAGCAAATGCATTAAAAAGATATTTTGGATACGATCAATTTCGTCCCCTACAAGAGAAGGTAATCAACTCCATCATGCAGGGTAAGGATGCCTTGGTGATTATGCCAACAGGCGGAGGGAAATCAATTTGTTATCAGATTCCTGCCATTATTATGGAAGGAGTAAGTATTGTTGTTTCTCCGCTGATCGCTTTAATGAAAGATCAGGTAGAAGGATTAAGAGCGAATGGTGTTTCGGCTGATTATTTAAATAGTTCGCAAAGTCCGGCAGAGCAAGCAAAAATAATTGAAAGACTTGCGGCAGGAAATATTAAACTGCTATATGTTTCTCCTGAAAAATTGGTAAGCCAGGATTTTTATTACCTGATGTTACAGCTTAAAGTAAATTTGTTTGCTGTGGATGAGGCACACTGCATTTCGGTTTGGGGACATGATTTTCGTCCGGAGTATACAAAAATGGCTTATCTAAAGAAACAATTTCCTCATGTTCCGATTGTAGCGCTTACTGCTACAGCCGATAATCTTACTCAAAAGGATATAGTTTCACAATTAAAATTATCTGATCCTGAGCGATTCACCTCTTCTTTTGATAGGCCTAACTTAAGCTTAACCGTTGCTCCCGGACGTGACAAGTTCAAATCCATACTCGGATTTTTACGACAACGCCCGCATCAGTCTGGTATTATTTATTGCCTAAGCAGAAAAGCAACGGAAGGTTTGGCCGAAAAATTACGAAATGCTGGTGTAAATGCTGTATACTATCATGCAGGTTTATCGACAGAAGAACGGGCAAAAAGGCAGGAAGATTTTATTAATGATGAGATACCCATTATCTGCGCAACCATTGCATTTGGAATGGGAATCGATAAATCGAATGTTCGCTGGGTGATTCACTATAATTTGCCTCGAAATATTGAGTCTTACTATCAAGAAATCGGTAGAGCAGGAAGAGATGGTTTAAAGGCAGATAC
Source organism: Marinifilum sp. (assembly GCF_965230805.1). NCBI lineage: Bacteria > Pseudomonadati > Bacteroidota > Bacteroidia > Marinilabiliales > Marinifilaceae > Marinifilum > Marinifilum sp. The sequence goes on from NZ_OZ246019.1 coordinate 3,282,380, forward strand.
CCTATTGTTTTATAGTTTTTCGGATGTAATCGTACATCGTAAATTTATCGATGAATCGAAACTTAAAGAAGTTTCGCATGCCAAGCTGGAGCGCATTCAGCAGTTTTGTGATGCACAAATTTGCCGACGGAAGATACTACTAAGCTATTTTGGAGAGCATCTGGAAGAAGATTGTGGGAACTGTGATGTTTGTAAAAATCCTCCACAATTGTTTGATGGAACAATCATTGCACAAAAAGCATTTTCAGCAATTGTTCGATTAAAGGAGCAAGTTGCAACAGGAACTTTAATTGATGTGCTGCGTGGATCTTCAAGGCAGGAAATTATAAGCAAGGGATACAATCAAATTAAAACTTATGGCGCCGGAAAAGAGATTGCTCATCAGGATTGGCAACAATATCTGCTTCAGCTATTAAATCTTGGATTTATTACAGTGGCTTATGACCATGGTAATGCCTTGCGATTAACCGAGCAGGGAAGAGAAGTGCTATTTGGAGAACGTTTGGTTAAACTGGTTCATTTGGCTTCGATGAAATCGGAACCAGTGGTTAAACCAATTGAGAAGAAAACTACTCAGCAAACAGATAGGGAAGGATTGTTTGAAGCATTGCGCAAGCTTCGTTTGCAAATTTCCAGAGAAGAAAGCATCCCGCCATACTTGGTTTTCTCAGATGCTACATTGCATCAAATGACCCAGGACAAGCCTACAAGCGAGTTCGAAATGAAAATGATTTCGGGAGTAGGGGTTCGAAAATATCAGCTTTATGGAGATTTGTTTATAAATGAAATTCTAAGCTTTCAGCAAACAAAGAATCGTGAAGCTCAAAAGAGCGGAGAGTCGTTTTATAAAACCTATGAGTATTATAAACAAGGTTTTTCGGTGGACGAAATAGCCAGTATTCGTAAAGTAAATCCTGTAACCATCTATTCTCATTTGGCCTCTTTATACGAAAAAGGTGCGGATGTTGATTTGTGCGAATTCTTTAGTACAAAAGAATTGGAGCAGATCGAAAATGCATTTCGTTCATTGAATTATTCTGATAATATAAAAGAGTTGTACATGTTCATGGGCGAAGAAATAGAGTACCATAAAATTAGATTGGCCATTTCATATCTTAAAGTCAGTTCATCTTAGTATCTGCAATACCAGTATTACTATTGAAAACCAATATGGGTTTCGGACATGGAACAGCCTCAGATCGATTCGAAAGTTTAAGAGAAGTTGCTTGTGAATATACCTTTGTATCAGATCGGGCGGAATAAATGAAAAAAATGTGAATGTTTACACAAAGTACTTAACAGAGCGCTTTTTTTGTATATTTAAGTTCAGACTTAAAAAATAAACGATTATAACTATGATTCGAGCTTTAATAATTGATGATGAAATAAAGAGTCAGGCTACACTTAACAAGTTGCTTGAGAAATATTGTACTGGAGTTGAAGTGGTTGGATTCGCAAATAATGTAAAGTCAGGCGTTGAGGCTATTCATGATCTTAGTCCAAATCTGGTTTTTCTGGATATTTCGATGCCTGATGGAGATGGGTTCGAAGTGCTACATCAAGTTCAGAGTCGAAATTTTGAGGTGATTTTTACAACAGCCTATAATGATTATGCAATAAAGGCTTTTCAATTTTCAGCTTTGCATTACCTGTTAAAGCCAATAAACTACATAGAATTACAAAATGCAGTTGCACGCTATAAGCAGAATCATAAGACTATCGACTTGAATGAGAAAATCGAAGTTTTATTCGAAAGTTTAAATAAGCAAAACAAAAAGATAATCTTACCTACTTCAAATGGGATTAGGGTAGTAGAGTTAAATAAAATTATTAGATGCGAAGCGGATAGTAGCTATACTAAATTTTATTTGGAAGATGATTCCGTTTTAATGGTTTCCAAGGTGTTATCAAGTTTTGAAGGAATTTTACCTCCAAATAAATTTTGCAGAGTTCACAGTAAACACTTGGTAAATCTTAATTTTATTAGTCAATACATAAAGGGAAGAGGTGGTAGGATTATGCTATCAAACGGTAAAGAAATAGAGGTTTCTGAGAGTCGAAAAAAGGATTTTTTATGTAGATTAAAGGAATTGGCACATTATTTACCAATTGAAAAGAAATGCAAGTAATGAATTGATTTTCTTATGAATAGGAAGCTGGTTTTGGCTTCCTTTTTTTCTGAAAGTTCCAAGGTATAATGAGATATATAGAATGAATTGTTTTGATTTTTCATTAATGAGCTATGTATGGAGTTAACGTGTTTTTTTTGTTGTTTTACGCACTTATTGTTTCTATTTACATCGTTACTGTTTCAGATTACTCATTTACATAGTTTGGGTTGTATAGTGTATATGTTATGGATAAATTCGCAAACTATAAAAGATAATTAGAATCATCTTTTTAAAAATAGTTTATACAATCTAAATTTTTAATGTCAAATTTGAATTAACATGAAATTAAAATTTTTATCTTTAGTATTATTGGCACTTAGTGTTATTGCATGTGACTCTTACGAAGAGTCAGAATCAGTTGCTGCAATGAGAAATGCAAGAACCGAGTATGTAAAAGCCGAAACAGCTCTTAAAACTGCTCAAGTAGCTTATGAAGATGCAAGAACAAAATCAATGGAAATTGCCAATGCATATGCTGAAGCAAAAAATGCCAATGAGCTTGAAATGTTGAAAATTCAACTAGAGGAAGCTCAAGCTGAACTAGAAGCAAGAAAAATAGACCTTGAGGAGAATATTGTAAGACAGAAAAAATACATCCAAGATCTTGAAGATGCTGCAGTTCAGGAAGCATATTATGATTATACTAGTGCATATTCTGATTGGAGCAATAAAACTTATAATCTTTTGAATCAGCAAAATGAATTGACAAATGCTAATATTCGTTTAGCTGGTGCTAAAATGGATGATGAGAATTGGGTGGCAAGACAGATTGGTTACAGAAATGCTGATATTGCTCGTTACAATAGCCAATTGGAAGAGTATAACGCATCATTGGCAACATACAAAGAATTAGAAGCAAGTAATGATTGGGATGCTGTAATTGTTGAGCTAGAAGAAAAACGTACTGAGCTTGCAGAATTACGAGTAGAAGAAAACAACTTGAATGCTGATTTATATTTATCATATAATAAAGAAAATGATGCGTACAATGCTTTAATAGATTGGGCTTATGAAAACTACATTACTCCTTCAGTTATAAGAAGCGAAGGTATCATTGAAATGGCAGCTGATTTTAATGCGCGTAAAGCTCAGTTAGCAACTGATACCGTTGCTCCTTATACCGAAATGACAACTGCTAAAGGTGATTTAGAAGATGCTGAGCCAACCGATGCTGGTTATAATGTTCTTTTAGAAGATTACAATAACAAATTAAATACTTATAACGAAGCTATTGATGCTTATGAAGATTATAAGGAAGAAATGTTAAAATCAGAATTAGCTGCATTGAACTCTACATATATAGCAGCTTGTAATAAAACTGATGATTTGAATGAGGAATATGCAGTAATATCAGGTAAAAGATCTGCATTAAACGATGAAGTTAACAACTTAAATAGCCTATCCTTTACAATTGAAACAAATGTCTATTATGGAGCTGAGTATGTTGCTAATGAGTTGGAGTGGATGATTAATAATACTGAAAGCAATATTCGAGATTATCAATATTATATTGATGAAGCTGAAGATGATTTAGCAGATTATGAGGCAGGTAACTACTATATGGCTGAAACAGTGCGAAATTACGAACAGCAAGTAGCAAATATTGAATTTACAATTTCACAGTACACTGAAGAAATTGAAACAGCAAAAGCATGGTTAGATAGCTGTGAAGCTAAATACAAAGCTTTAATAGACGGTTAGTAAGTGGTAAAAAAGAGGTTGTCCAAGAAGTAATTATTATTGCGTGATTAATGGAATTCAGCTTTATCCCTTCCCTTACGATAGTTGAATATGAAATAAATTACTTTTTGGAATCCTCTTAGGAATTCAAAAATCAAAAAAAAAGAGTTATGTATAGAAAAATTATTTCTTTGATTTCCCTATCACTTTTGTGCAGCTCTGCTATTTTTTCGCAAGTCAATTCTATTAATGACGGATTTGTGCCGAAAAAAGGCAATTGTACTGTTTCTTTGGTATTGGGTAATAATGATGTTACCGATATTAATCCGAGTGTTTTACCAAACTATTCGGTATACGATAATCAGAACAAGAACTATGTTACCAGATTAGGTGCTGATGATAATTTCTCAGTAAAAGAACCAGCATCGATTACTAATATGGCTGGAATTTCCTTAAATTATTTTTTGAGCGATAAAGTTTCTTTAAGCTTATTAGGATCATATGGCTACAAATCAACTGCTGGAGAAGATGCTTTTACTGGAGTTGTTCCACTAAGGAATTCTGAAAATAATCCTATTTGGGGAACAGAGATACCTGCAATACAGGGTGCTCCCGAAACTGAAAATCATAAGTTATATGTTTCAACAGGTCTTAATTATCATTTTAGATTCGAGCAAGATTCAAGAGTTTTAAGAAATGTTGATTTTCACATGGGTGCTCGTTTTAACTTTATGTACGAGTGTTTAGAAAAAACACAAGTATCTTGGCTGATAGAAGACGATGGTGATTATTTGGTAGGGTCTGGAGATGCAGGAACCGCTACTGCAGAAGCATTGGGGCTTGGAGGTTCGATTGTTGGAGGAGTAGATTATTATTTTACCAATGTGCTTTATTTAGGATTAGAGGTGAATGTTGCTAATTTTATGTATCAACATACCGAAATTGTTAAAATGCCAGGTGTTCAAGGTGCCGATCAGAGTACTACATTCGTTAATGCATTTTCATATCCAAGATTTAAAATTGGTTTTAAAATATTTTAGTAGTAGAAGTAGTGTTCACTAATTTATTTGAACTTCCCGGTCTTGATTTATTAGGCCGGGAATAATTTGTTTTATGAAGATTAGTAATAAAATCACTTGTCTTATATTTGATCATGATCAAACAAATATCCAATCTATTGGAAAAATGCTTAAGGCAGCAAGTGATGAAATAAATATTGTCAAAAGTTCGTCTGATTTAAGTTCCTTTGAGAGTTTGATTATTGAATTTAAGCCTGATTTGATAGTTATAAACGCAAACTTGATAATAGAACAAGATATTCAATTTTATCAGGAGGGGTATCACAAATTCGAGATCATTTTTACTACTGAAAAATCAGACTTTGCTATTGAAGCTTTTAAATATTCAGCCTTGCACTGCATATGTAAGCCATATTTACAGTCTGAGTTCAATATTGCAGTTAATCGTTTTAGGAATAGACATTTAATATATTCTACTAAAGAAATAGATCATTTATTAGAACTAAATAATTCGAACTCATATCGAATAATGTTACCAGATGTATTCGGTTTTAGGTTGGTTAATGCCAACGAAATAATTAGATGTGAGGCGCAAAGTTGTTATACAAATTTTTACCTGCAAAGTGCTGAGCGAATTGTGGTGTCAAAACCGTTATCCAATTTTGTAAATGTGCTTCCTAAGCAATTGTTTTGCAGAGTACATAACAAGCACCTAATTAACTTAAACCATGTTAAACAATACATAAAAGGGCGAGGTGGCAAGATTATATTCCAAGATGGTAGTTCAGTTGGTGTTTCTGAGAGGAAGAAAAAAGAATTTTTAGAGCACTTGAAAAAGATAGCATTTTCTTTTGATGAAGTAAGCCTTTCTGTGTAGCAAAATATTTTTTGGTATTTACGTAAATATCAATCGAAATGACATAGTTACTAACTTGTTTGCCATTTTAGTATATTTTAGATTGACTTGGTTGGCTTTCTAGCTTAAATTTGACCGTATGATCAAGGTGATCAGTATTATCTAAAATGATTATGATAGAGTGTCTGAAGTTAGAAATCTTAAAAAAATTTGGGAAAGATTTAGTTTATACCAAAGATTGTAGGTTCTTGGCTGATACTATCTGTGAAGAAACTGGAAGAAGAATAAGTACAACGACGATCAGAAGGTTATATGGTTTCTTAAAAAGTACAACACTACCAGGAAAGTACACTTTAAATATTTTAGCAGATTATTTGGGATTTAATGATTGGGATCATTTTTGTAATTATTGGGAATCTAAACCAAAGGAGGAGGTGAAAGCTAAACAAGACTGGTTCGATTTTTATAACAAAGCAATCTCATTTAGTACAGATACCTATAACTTTATCTCAGGACAATCCGGAATTCCATTAAAAGCTGTGTCAGCTCGCTTGGAAGCCGAAGAAAGGATTAAGAATTTTTTGAATTCAGAGAAAAAAGCATTGGCCTTTATTGCTCCAGGAGGATGTGGGAAATCAACAATGATTGCCAAGTGGTTTGAAAGAAAATGGTTAAACAGGAAAAATGAAGATGTTGTCCTTTTTCTGAATGCATCTTTGATGATTAGTTTTCTGAATTCTGAATTTAAGATGGAAAACTGGGTACAAGATCAATTTAAGTTTGCACAAAAAGATTCATTGAAATATTTTTTAAAGCATCCTGAAGAATGCAAGAGCAGGATAATTTTTGTGATTGATGGATTGGACGAAATCACCTATGATAATTTGAAATTGGAACGATTGTTTTTACAGATAAAACAGTTTGTTCTAAACTTTAAGGATTTAGAGCAAATTAAGCTTATTATCACCTCACGAAATACAACTTGGCAAAAATTTGCATTGCCTTTTGTTGTGCAATCAAATGCTTATAAAGATTGTTGGTACGATCTGAATGATCAAGCTGATAAAATTAATGAGGCAAATTTGAAACCGCTAAATCAAAAGGAAATTCAAAGGGTATTTGATAAAACCTTAAACCTTACTTATGCGCCGAATGTATACATTGAGGATTTAACCTTTCATCAGAAACGGGTTATTTCAAATCCTTTTTTTCTTGAGTTATTCATTAAACTTTATTCTCCTAATAAAATTCATAAACTAAAAAAGAGCTATGAACTTATTCATGAATACATCAAGAATAAGGTTCATTATTCTAGATTTTCCGAAGAGAAGATCGATGTTCTTCATGCCATTTTGGAGCTTATTAATCATGGTAAGAAAGGAACTGCTGCAAAAAAACTTGAGTTAAGAAAAAAATATCCTGTTCATCTAAAAACTGCCGGAGATTATTATTCCGCATATGAGGAATTGTTATCATTTGGAATCATAACCGAGTATATTTCCACCAATAACAAGAATAATTATTGTAAATATGTTAAGATCACAAATGAAATTTTGTTCGAAACCTTGATAGGGATTAGCCTTATTGAAGAAAACGGAGGAGTAGATTTTGACTTGATTAAAAGAGTAGATGAAGAATATAGTGGGTTTGAGTTAAAGAATAGATTGATTTCATATCTTTTAGAATCATCTTTCTTAAGTGGCAAACACCTGGAATTAAAGGATTTGTTCGATTTAAGTGATGATGCCTTGTCTTCTCGATCTATACTCGATACTGTTTTTAACTCACCTTTTTACCTAGAGAAGCACAAGCTTGATTTGATAAAGCATTTGGCTTTAAATAAAAAGTCAGAAAGAATATTTTCAAAAGTTTTTTCTGATACTTTGAATCTACAAAACAACTCGAAACCTATTCTTGAGATATTTGCAAAAAATGGTGCAACAAAGAATTTAAGAATAAGATCATTGAGCTTATTGCTTATTTCTTCAATTTTTAGCTACGAGTCGGATAAAGCGGATCATTACTTTAATGAACTTTCTAAAGAAGATGTTGACACATCTTGCGAGGGCTCTACAATTTCAGTCAGACTAGCTGCTGTTTTAATGTACAATCATTTTATTGGTAATGATTCAGACGATGTGGAATTATTTAAACTATTCTATTACCGAGAAATGTCATATTTAAAATATGCGCAATCAAATAGTAGCATTGATGGAGAATTTGAGTTAATTCTCTGTATGGGCTTGACATATATGGAATTGTACCATAAGGTTTTGCAATTGGTTGATGATGCAGAACATTTATACAAAAATGAAGATGATAATTATATGTCTTCAAACTATAGACTATTGCAGTGCTATAGAATTTTTGCTCAATATTCATTAGGAATGAATCTCGAAAAACAACAAGTTGACTACTTGTTAGATTGTAAAAGCGTGATAAATGCATCTCAGAATTACTACTTACAAATATATTATAATTCATTTTTGATCACGTGTTACTCAGAAACAAATGATATTCGTAGGGTTGAGGAATATTTTAATAAAGCTATAGAGCTTAGCGAATTTGCGAATTATCATTCTTGTACTATGAGTCTTTACAGGAAAATGGCATGCTTTTACAATGAAAATGGTGAAAAGACCAAAGAAAGAATTTGTATTGCAGAAGAAACAAGATTATTTAAAAAATATGCTTCTAGTTACACATTAGCAGCACTTTTAGTATAACTCTCTTCACAAATTCACTTGTATTTAATAAAGCTGTTTGCATTGGCAGGCAGCTTTATTTTGTTTATAATACTCGTATTACGTTTCAAAATTATAACTTTACGCTGTTTGTGATTAACAAATAAAGTATAATCTAATACTAAATTATTACCAATTAAAGCACCAAATGATTCATATAAATATCATCTTTTCTTCTGTAACTCTACTAAAACAAGCAACGTAAGAATGATATGCTTTAATTTTTTAGATTTTACTGCAAAAGAAAATCTTGAGATCTTTATTTAAGTTGGTATAAAATCAGAAACCAACTTCTAATCAAGAATAAAATAAGTACATGAATAAAAGCGTTGAAAAGATCAGTAAGCTTTGGCGTGCTCTTAAATCATCCATGAATATGAATATTACTCGATTTAGTCTGCTTTCAATTATAAAGGTGAATATAATAATCATTTTCATTTTTTATAATGTCTCATCTTTTGCTCAAGAAAAGTATTCAATTACAGGAAGAGTTAAAATTGAAAATGGTAGCATTGATAATACTTTTATAACAATTTATCGAAATGCTAATAAAATAGAATCTAAACTTATTGACAAGAATGGAAAGTTTAGTTACGATCTGGATTTTGGCAATGACTACATCTTTGAATTTTCCAAGGAAGGTTTTGTTAGCAAAAAAGTAAGTCTTTCTACTTTTGTTCCGGAAGAAGTATTAAGCAGGGACAGTCAGTTTCCACCTTTTAGATTTACGGTGTCTCTTTTTCCTGCCTATGAAGGATTAGATTTATCAGTATTTGATCAACCCATGGGAATGATCATGTATGATAAGGAGTTAGATGATTTTGATCATGATAAGGAATATGATGCACAAATACGTGATGCCATAAGAAAGGCAGAGGAGGCGGCCAGAAAAAGAGCGGCGGAACTGGAGGCACAGCGTTTAGCCAAAGAAAGGTCGTATAAGGCAGCCATTCAAAAAGGAGACATTAGTTTCAGAGAAAAGAAATATGAGGAATCAAAATTAGCTTATAGTGATGCATTAACAATTAAGCCAGAAGAGCAATATCCCAAAACACAGCTTGCAAAGATAGATGAATTGTTGGCAGAACAGCAGCGTCAGGCAGAAGAAGCTGCGCGATTGGCTGCCGAGAAGAAAGCCTTGGAAGAAAAATATGCATCCATTGTTTCTTTGGCAGATTCACAATTTGAATCAGGAGATTATAGCTCAGCAAAGACAATATATTCTGATGCTTTGGCATTGAAATCCGAAGAGCAATATCCCAAAACACAGCTTGCAAAGATAGATGAATTGTTGGCAGAACAGCAGCGTCAGGCAGAAGAAGCTGCGCGATTGGCTGCCGAGAAGAAAGCCTTGGAAGAAAAATATGCATCCATTGTTTCTTTGGCAGATTCACAATTTGAATCAGGAGATTACAGTTCAGCAAAAACAAGTTATACAGATGCTTTGGCATTGAAATCCGAAGAAGAATATCCAAAATCACAAATTACAAAGATTGATGAATTGTTGGCAGAGCAGCAGCGTCAGGCAGAAGAAGCTGCACGATTGGCAGCTGAAAAGAAAGCCTTGGAAGAAAAATATGCATCCATTGTTTCTTTGGCAGATTCACAATTTGAATCAGGAGATTATAGCTCAGCAAAGACAAATTATTCTGATGCTTTGGCATTGAAATCCGAAGAGCAATATCCAAAATCACAGCTTGCAAAGATTGATGAATTGTTGGCAGAACAGCAGCACCAGGCTGAAGAAGCAGCACGATTGGCAGCCGAGAAGAAAGCCTTGGATGAAAACTATGCATCCATTGTTTCTTTGGCAGATTCACAATTTGAATCAGGTGATTATATTTCAGCAAAGACAAGCTATGCAGATGCTTTGGCATTGAAATCCGAAGAGCAATATCCCAAAACACAGCTTGCAAAGATAGATGAATTGCTGGCAGAGCAGCAACGTCAGGCAGAAGAAGCTGCACGATTGGCAGCTGAAAAGAAAGCCTTGGAAGAAAAATATGCATCCATTGTTTCTTTGGCAGATTCACAATTTGAATCAGGAGATTATAGCTCAGCAAAGACAAATTATTCTGATGCTTTGGCATTGAAATCCGAAGAGCAATATCCAAAATCACAGCTTGCAAAGATTGATGAATTGTTGGCAGAACAGCAGCGCCAGGCTGAAGAAGCTGCACGATTGGCAGCTGAAAAGAAAGCCTTGGATGAAAAATATGCATCCATTGTTTCTTTGGCAGATTCACAATTTGAATCAGGAGATTATAGCTCAGCAAAAAAAAGCTATTCAGATGCTTTGGCATTGAAATCCGAAGAGCAATATCCAAAATCACAGCTTGCAAAGATTGATGAATTGTTGGCAGAGCAGCAGCGTCAAGCGGAAGAAGCTGCACGATTGGAAGCTGAAAAGAAAGCCTTGGATGAAAAATATGCATCCATTGTTTCTTTGGCAGATTCACAATTAGAATCAGGAGATTATAGCTCAGCAAAGACAAGTTATTCTGATGCTTTGGCATTGAAACCCGAAGAGCAATATCCCAAAACACAGCTTGCAAAGATAGATGAATTGCTGGCAGAACACCAGCGTCAAGAGGAAGAAGCTGCACGATTGGCAGCTGAAAAGAAAGCCTTGGATGAAAAATATGCATCCATTGTTTCTTTGGCAGATTCACAATTTGAATCAGGAGATTATAGCTCAGCAAAGACAAGTTATTCTGATGCTTTGGCATTGAAATCCGAAGAGCAATATCCCAAAACACAGCTTGCAAAGATTGAAGAATTGTTGGCAGAGCAGCAACGACAGGCAGATGAAGCTGCGCGATTGGCCGAGGAACAAGAAAAATTATTGGCTCAGAAGAAATTGAATGAAAATAAATATTTAAAGCTTATTCAAGCGGCTGACGAATATTTTGAATCAGAGAAATGGAATCTTGCTGCGAAGAATTACTATGGGGCTTTAAAGCTTAAACCTGAAGAGCAATATCCGCAAAGCAAAATAGATGAGATTGAAGCGATTCTGGCAGAGATAGAAAGAAAAGAGAATGAGAAATCAGCAAAAAAACGTGATTATGAAAAGTTGATTGCTATTGCTGACAAGCAGTTCGGAAATGAGGAGTATGATTTTGCCTTACTAAAATATCAGGAAGCTTTAGATTTGATGCCGAAACAATCATATCCGAAAAATCAGATCAAAAGAATTGAAGTGATCATGGAGCGACAAGCCATGGCCAGCAGAAAGGAACAAGAACTAAATTTAAGATATAGCGAAGAGTTGGAAAAGGCGGAAGATCTCTTTAAAAAGGAACAGTTTAGTGTAGCCAGACATCACTACAAGGCTGCTCTTGAAATTAAGCCTAAGGAGAATTATCCAAAAGATCAGCTTGATGAAATTAGAAAAAGGTTGAAAGCTTTAAAAAATGCTGAGCAAGAAGCCATTGCTACCAATCCAACAAACTTTGAAAAGAAACTTTCTATTATCAAGGAAAAGGAGTATGCTGATTTAATTCAAAAGGCAGATCAGGCCTTTCAGTCATCTCAGTTTACCGTGTCGAAGGTGATGTATGAGAGAGCCTTGAGAATGTTTGAAAGAGATTATCCTAAGAAACAATTGAAGGAAATAGAAAAACTGATCAAGGAAGGGAAAATTTCAGATCTGTCCGAAGAGTACAAGCAGTTAATTGCGCGGGGAGACAAGGAGTTGTCAGCAAATCAATATGCAGTTGCCAAGTTCTACTACAAAAAGGCTTTACGATTGAACGGCAAGGAGAAATATCCAAAGAATCAGTTGAAAAAAATTGATGAACTTTTACAATCGAAAAAGAATCAGAAAGCAGATAAGGAGTACAAAGAATTGATTGCAAGAGGAGATGCAGCCTTTAATAAAGGAAACCTGACCGTTGCAAGGTTTTATTATAAAAAAGCGCAGCAAATAAAACCTGGCGAAGATTATCCACAAGAAAAGCTAAAAATGATTCAATCTAAACAGAGTAAAAAGTAATTTTGGAGCACATTAATTTAAGAACACAGTATGGCATTAAACTACCTATTTATTTTCTTCTTTCTGATTGCCTTTGTTGTAGGATTGATCAAACTCATTTTCTGGGGAGATATGGATGTATTTCCGGCAATGATAGACTCCACCTTTAGTATGGCCAAAACGGGTTTTGATATTTCCTTGGGGTTGACAGGAGTCTTGACTCTATGGCTAGGGATTATGAAGATTGGAGAGAATGGAGGAATTGTTAAGGTTTTTTCCAGGTTGATTGGACCTTTTTTTAATAATTTGTTTCCTGAATTGCCCAAAGGACATCCCGCACATGGATCAATCATGATGAATTTGGCTGCGAATATGTTGGGTTTGGATAACGCAGCCACACCTCTAGGTTTAAAAGCCATGAAAGAAATGCAAGAAGTTAATACAGATAAGGATAAAGCTTCCAACGCTCAGATCATGTTCTTGGTATTGAATACTTCGGGACTGACGATTATTCCGATTTCAATCATGGTGTATCGTGCTCAATTGGGAGCCGCTAATCCATCGGATATATTTATTCCAATATTACTGGCTACCTATTTTTCAACCATTGCAGGTCTAATTAGTGTATCAGTAGTTCAAAAAATAAAATTGTGGGATAAAACAATCTTAGCCTACCTTGGAGGATTAACTGCAATTATCATTGGAATTATAGCCTATTTCTCTAGCCTTGAGAAAGAACAGATTACAAGCATTTCTACAGTGGTAAGTAATGTATTTCTGTTTGGGGTTATTATCGCATTTATCCTACTGGCAGCAATAAATAGAGTAAATGTTTACGAGAGTTTTATTGAAGGAGCCAAAGAAGGATTTAATATTGCAATTAAAATTATTCCGTATTTAGTTGCAATACTAGTAGCAATTGGAGTTTTCAGAGCATCTGGAACAATGGATCTTTTTGTAGAAGGGATGCGCAAGCTTTGCATGTTGCTTTCGGTAGATCCTGATTTTGTGGAAGCCCTGCCTACAGCGATTATGAAACCTTTAAGTGGTAGTGGAGCTCGCGGAATGATGGTAGATGCAATGACCACACATGGAGCAGATAGCTTTGTGGGAAGATTGGCCTCGACCCTTCAAGGCGCAACCGATACTACATTCTATATAATTGCAGTTTATTTTGGTGCTGTTGGAATAAAGAATACACGTTATGCTGTAACCTGTGGTTTAATTGCTGATTTTGCCGGAATTATTGCCGCTATATTTATTGCATATTTTTTTTTTCATTAGAATTGTACTTTGTTGAGTGAGAATAAACTCATTCATATTTACAAATTCACACATTAACTAAAAACATGATTACATTTAAAATAGATACAGAATATATCGAACTCATTAAGCTTTTAAAAGCAACTAGCCTAAGCGAGAGTGGTGCACAAGCAAAAACATTTGTAGAAGATGGAATTGTTCTTCGCAATGGGGAAGTGGAAACAAGAAAAAGAGCCAAGATTCGTCCCGGTGATAAAATCGAAATATTTGATGAGCTTATTATCGTAGAATAAAGGATAAATCGATATCAAAAGAAAGCGCAAGAATGATTAAGTTCTTGCGCTTTCTTTGTCTAAAGGCCTTTATGCACTTTAAGTAGTATAATCTTCTTAATAGAATTCAAGAAAGTTTTTAACCGAATTCAGATAAAACTCCTTCCAACCTTCCACAATTTCTTCGTAATCATCATCAGGAATATTTGTATGGCTTAATTCGATACGTGTGTCTTTTCCTGCCTTTTTCAAAAGTATGGTAACGATTGACGGATGTTCCGTTTCGCCGAAAAACCACTCCTGAACAATTTTATAATCTTTAAGCATTTCCAGATTGCAACCAGAAATATCGCCTTCCCACAATGAGAAGATGGTTCCAACTTTATCGTTCATTGTAGCAGGATATCCGGTCCAAAGTTCAATTTGAAATGAGTTGGTTAAAGCATTGTATACTTCTTCCTGACTTGCACTAATTGTAAACTGATAGGTAAATTCTTTCATGAGATCTTGATTTCTTAACACAAAATTATATCAAAATGCTAACAATTCCTTTAGTTAATTGTATTAAATTAAAGAATACTTACAAGAGGGTGTCTCAAAAGTAAGTATATCATTTAGGGTCATGTTGAACAAAGTGAAACATCTGATTCAGAATTTAGAAATTCTTGGTTTTCTAGGAATAACATTAGCTTTTTACTATAGGGACACCCTCTTTACAATTGAGTAGTAAGATTAGATAATAAAGGCAGTTTTATAAAATCGATATGCTGATAAAAAAATGCAATGTGGAGATGACAAAATAATCAATTTGAAACAAATCTAAATAAGAATAAAATTTTATCTTTGTATCGATACATTTAAATATGAGTATAAATATTAAAACATAAGTTATATGTCTAGCTTTGAAATTCTAATGCCCAAAATGGGTGAGAGTGTGCAAGAGGCTACTATCACAAAAATGTTCGTAAAACTAAACGATCAGGTTGAAGAAGATGATGTGCTTTTTGAAATTGCAACAGACAAGGTGGATTCTGAAATACCATCTCCTGTAGAAGGAAAAATTGTTGAAGTCCGATTCAAAGAGGATGATTTGGTGCCTGTTGGCGAAGTTGTTGCGGTTATTGCTATGGGTGATGTTGAGGATGTAACAGAAAATCCTGTTGCAGAAGAAAGTGTGGAGCATGAGGCTTCATCTGAAGAACCAGTGGTATCGGAAGTTGCAGACGATCTTAAATCGCTAAGCGGTAGATTCTATTCTCCATTGGTGAAGAGTATTGCCAGAAATGAAAACATATCAATTCAGGAACTGGATTCAATTCAAGGACATGGGAAAGATGGTAGAGTTCAAAAGCAAGATGTATTAAATTACTTGTCGCAAAGAAATGGATCGATAGTTGCTCCTGTTGAAAAAGCTGCAAGCACTGCACAAGTTGAGAAACAAGAAGTTGAAAAACCAAGCGTTTCAATGTCTATCGGAGCGCAAGATCAGATTGTGGAAATGGATCGTATGAGAAGGATTATTGCTGATCATATGGTAATGTCTAAGCAAACTTCTCCTCACGTTACTGCAATGGTAGAGGCAGATGTAACCGATATGGTAAATTGGAGAAATAAGGTGAAGGATGAATTCTTTAAGAAAGAGAATACCAAGCTAACCTTTATGCCAATTATCATTGAGGCAGTGGCAAAATCATTGCGTGAGTTCCCGGGAGTTAATGCTTCGGTTGACGGGTACAATATCATTCTGAAAAAAGATATCAACATCGGAGTTGCAGTTGCATTGCCAAGTAATAATTTGATCGTGCCGGTTGTAAAGAATGCCGATCACAAAAATTTGATTGGCTTAGCCAACAACATGAATAAATTGGCTGACGATGCAAGAAACAACAAGTTGAACCCGGATGATATTCAAGGAGGAACATTTACCATTTCAAACTTTGGTTCATTCAAAAATGTTATGGGTACACCAATTATTAACCAGCCACAAGTTGCCATACTGGCGGTTGGAACCATTGAAAAGAAACCGGCCGTAATGGAAACTCCTGCAGGCGATGTTATTGTTCCTCGTCAGAAAATGTTCCTCTCTTTATCCTACGACCATAGAGTTGTAGATGGAGCATTAGGAGGGGCGTTCCTCAGAAAAATTGCAGATTATCTTGAAGAATTTGATATCAACAGATCGATTTAATTATGGAAACATTAGAACTAAACTCCGTTGAGAGAGAAAAGAATAAGAATATGACCGAGAAAAAAAAGTATAGTATTAAAAGAACTTCCAAAGAATTGTTGGGGCGTTGGTATCATTTAATGACTCTTGGACGAGCATTAGACGAGAAAGCACCGAACTATTTGAAGCAGGCAATTGGCTGGTCGTACCATGCGCCTTATGCCGGACATGATGGCATCCAGTTGGCAATTGGTCAGATGTTTAATAAGGAAACAGATCACCTATTCCCTTATTACAGAGATATGCTTACCTCAATATCAGCGGGATTAACAGCCGAAGAGGTAATCTTTAATGGAATTTCGAAAGATACCGATGTTGCTGGTGGTGGACGACACATGTCGAATCACTTTGCGAAACCCGAATGGAACATTCACAATGTTTCTTCTTGTACAGGAAACCATACTCTGCACGCAGTAGGAGTTGGACGTGCCATGAAAAGGTACAAGCACAATGGTGTAGTATTTAGTTCGCAAGGAGAATCTTCAGTTTCGGAAGGCTATGTTTACGAGGCAATTAACGGAGCAACCAACGAACAGTTGCCTGTAGTTTTTGTATTTCAGGACAATGGTTACGGGATTTCGGTACCTAAGAAAGATCAGACAGCAAACCGAAAGGTGGCTGATAACTTTCGTGGAATGAAATACCTGAAAATTATCCATTGCAATGGAAAAGATGTATTCGATTCGATGAACGCCATGTTGGAAGCAAAGGAGTATGCACTGGCAAATTCAATTCCGGTAATTGTTCAGGCTAACTGTGTAAGAATGGGATCTCATTCCAATTCAGATCGTCATGAATTGTACCGCGACAATGCTGAATTGAACTATGTGCAGGAGTATGACCCATTGGCAAAATATCGCAGATTGCTGATTCGTTACGATCGATTTACCGAGGAGGAACTTCAGGCTATTGAGGAAGAAGTTAAGCTTGAGGTAAAAAAAGCGCACAAAGCAGGATTAACTGCACCAGATCCTGATCCGGAATCCATCCATGATTTTGTATTGCCCGAAGCTTATGTGTCCGAAAAATATCCGGAAGGTACACATGATTATACCGGAAATGAAAAGAAACTGATTGAAGGATTGAATGAAACTCTGAAAGCAGAATTCCGTCACAACCCTGATACTTACATTTGGGGACAGGATATCGCCAACAAGGACAAAGGAGGAATCTTTAACGTTTCGAAAGGCATGCAGCAGGAGTTCGGAAAAGAAAGAGTCTTTAATGCTCCGATTGCTGAGGATTTTATTATGGGAACAGCCAATGGTATGAGTCGTTTCAACGATAAAATCAGAGTTGTGGTTGAAGGAGCTGAGTTTGCAGATTATTTCTGGCCGGCAATGGAACAGTTTGTGGATACTACCCACGATTACTGGAGATCTAAAGGTCAGTTCTCGCCAAATATTACCGTCCGTTTGGCCTCAGGTGGTTACATCGGAGGAGGATTGTATCATTCGCAAAACATTGAGGGAGCGCTTACAACTTTACCGGGAGTTAGAATTGTTTATCCATCCTATGCCGATGATGCTGCAGGTTTGATGAGAACAAGCATGCGTTCGAAAGGAATGACTGTATTCATGGAACCAAAGGCATTGTACAACGATCCGAAAGCAGCTACACCGGTTCCCGAAGATTTTGAGGTGCCATTTGGCAAAGCGCGTATTAGAAGAGCAGGTGCTGATTTAACCATTATTACTTACGGTAATACCACCCACATGTGTGTTGAGGTAGCTGATAAGTTTGCTGAAGAAACAGGCAAGCAGATTGAAGTAATTGACTTGCGTTCATTAATTCCTTTGGATAAGGAAACCATATTAAAATCGGTTGAAAAAACAAATAAGGTTCTTGTGGTTCATGAGGACAAGGTGTTTTCAGGTTTTGGAGCCGAAATCTCAGCAATGATTACCGAAGAAGCGTTTGAAAAATTGGATGCTCCTGTGAAGAGAGTGGGTTCAACATTTACACCGGTAGGATTCAATCGAATTTTGGAAAGAGCCATTCTCCCTAACAACGATAAGATATATGCAGGAGTTAAAAATCTGTTGGAATATTAAAATTAGATGTTAGATATGAGAGTTTAGATTTCTTAATCTTCTTGTCTTATATCTCATTTCTTATATCTCAAATCTAAATAACAATGAAAAAAATAGGATTATTCTATAGTTTCAATACAAATAAAACAGCTAAGAATGCTGAGAAGATAAAAAAGGCATTTAACGATTCTGTAGAGGTCGAAAATGTAAATGTTGAAGAAATAGATGAGGAAACTTTTCTTAGCTATGACAATATGGTTTTGGGAGTTCCTACATGGTTCGACGGTGAGTTGCCAAACTATTGGGATGAGTTTATGCCTGCCATTGAAGATTTGGCATTGAAAGGCAAAACCGTGGCTCTTTTCGGTTTAGGAGATCAGCTTGGATATCCTGAGAATTTTGTTGATGCAATTGGAATTCTTGCCAAAGCTCTTGAAGAAAGAGGTGCAAAGGTAATTGGATTAACATCTACCGAAGGCTTTACTTTTGAAAGATCAGCCGCTCTGCGCGATGATAAATTCTTGGGTTTGGCTCTTGATATAGAAAACCAGGCTGCATTGACCGATGACAGAATTAAAGATTGGGTTGAACAATTAAAAACAGAGTTTAAATAAGCAGATTACAGAAAGCAATTCATGTAATTGTTAGTAGAGACGTACGGTCGCCGTGCGTCTCTATTTTTTTTATGCCGTATCCATTCATTAAATTGCAAGTCATTGATTCAAATCTGCATATGAAAACGAACAAATATCAAAACAAATATAGAATCCCATAGGCAAGAGCTCCATGGAGGTACTATTCCAGTGAAGATTTGTACCAACAAGCATGAACCACTATTGGGTGAAATTGAATCGGAACAAATGATTTTGTCTGCAATAGAAGAAATCGTAAAAGAAGAATAAAAAAATTAATTAGAATCATTATAAATCCGCAACAGCGAAAAGCAGCAGAATCTATAATGCTCAAAAATTCATAGCTTTACCTGAATCAATGCAACAGAATAATCTCATACTACAAAATAGATCCTATAAAGGTCTGTACGAATGCTGGATTTGTTGAATCAGAATGATTCTAGCATCTCGTATTAGAGGTTTTGATAATCAAATCTCTAATCTCCACTTATAATTACTTTTTATCTACTGTTAACAAACAAGAATTCGTGCTTAGAACATTTTAAGTAGCGAGTATTGTTTTAAAGAATCAATAATAAAAAATGAAAAAATTAGTACTGATTTTGATTTCTTTTTTGTGCATAACAAGCATTCATGCGCAAAAGAGCTTTACGCTTGAAGATATTACCAACAAAGGAACATTTAGAGCTCGTTCGGTATATGCTTTGCGATCGATGAACAATGGAGAAAGTTATACACTTTTAAAATACGGAACTAAAATAGAGCAGTTTGCCTATGCAAATGGAGAGTTTGAGCAAAGTATTTTTAACTTATCGGATATTGGAACAGATAAATTGAAAAGAATTGACGGATACCAGTTCTCGGCAGATGAGCGAAAGATATTAATCACGACCAAGCGACAGAACATTTATCGTCATTCTTTTTCGGCTGAGTTTTTTGTGTACAATCGAGATAATAAGAAACTTGAGAAACTATCAGAGGGAAGACAACAGTTAGCCGATTTTTCTCCATCGGGAGATATGGTTTGCTTTTTTAGAAAGAACAATTTGTTTGTGAAAGATTTGAAATCGGGTAAAGAAACACAGTTTACCTTCGATGGAAAATACAATCATATCATTAATGGTGCACCCGATTGGGTTTACGAAGAGGAGTTTGCTTTCTGGCAAGCATTTCAATGGTCGCCGGATGGAAAACGAATTGCCTATATGCGATTTGACGAGAGCAAGGTAAAGCAGTTTAATATGACTGTTTTTAAAGGCTTGAATCCTGAAAAGAAAGAGAATGCACTGTATCCTGAAAACCACACGTTTAAATATCCGAAAGCAGGCGAAGAGAATTCTGTAGTTAGTGTTCATGTGTATGATTTGGAGAGTAAAAAAACATCTACCATCGATGTGGGAGAAGAAACAGATCAGTACATACCAAGAATCAAATGGACGCAGGATCCAAAAGTTTTAAGTGTAGTAAGGATGAATCGTCACCAGAATCATTACGAATTGTTATTGGCAGATGCAAAATCAGGTAAAACTCATCTTTTGTATGAAGAGAAGAACAAAGCCTGGATTGATGTAAACGATGATTTGACTTTCCTAAAGGATAATCAACACTTTATTATAACAAGTGAAAAATCTGGTTTTAACCATGTTTATTTATACGATATGAAAGGGCAACTTGTACGTCAAATTACAAAAGGCGATTGGGAGGTAAGCAAGTATCTGGGTTTTGATGAGGAAAAGAAACTGTTTTACTATCAGGCCGCTGCCCTAAGTCCTTTGCAAAGAGAAATTTATTCCATCGATATCAAAGGCAAGAAAACTCAGAAGTTGAGTAAGCAAGTAGGAACCAACTCGGCAAACTTTAGTAAAGGATTCAAATACTTTATCAATTACTATTCGGCAAACGGAGTGCCTACAATAGTTACGCTGCACAACGCCAAAGGAAGGCTGATTCGCACTTTGGAAGACAATAAGGACTTAAGGAAGAAATTGCAAGAGTATGAGATTCCAAAACGTGAGTTCTTCTCATTTGAAACTTCGGAAGGTGTAAAATTGAATGCATGGATGATGAAGCCAATTGGTTTTGATGAAACCAAAGAGTATCCTGCATTACTGCATTTTTATGGTGGACCAGGCTCTCAGCAAGTTCTTGATAGATATAGATTCGATTGGTTGGAATATTTAGCTCAGGAAGGATTTGTTGTCGTTGTTGTTGACAACCGGGGAACTGGAGGACGCGGAGAAGCATTCAAAAAATGTACTTACATGCAAATTCAGAATCTGGAAGCAATCGACTTAATAGAGACAGGCAAATATATGGCCAAACAAGCATTTATTGCAGCCGATAAAATAGGAGTGTATGGTTGGAGCTTTGGCGGTCAGATGTCATCGCTATGCATGTTTCGTGGAGCAGATGTATTTGCTGCAGGCATAGCTGTTGCTCCGGTAACAACATATCGCTATTACGATAGCATTTATTCGGAGCGCTACCTTCGAACTCCACAAGAGAATCCTGAAGGATACGACAATTATGCACCTATTCATTTTGCGGATCAGTTAAAAGGAAAATTCTTGCTGATACACGGAACTTCGGATGATAATGTTCACGTACAAAACACATTGGAACTGGCAGAGGTGTTGGTACAACACAATAAAAAATTCGACATGCATTTGTATACCAATCGCAATCATGGCATATATGGTGGTCAAACTAGATTGCACCTGTTTACCAAAATGGTGGATTTTTTAAAGGAAAATTTGTAGCAGTAAATTTGTATTTTCATTGATTTAATATTCGTTATTCCATTTACCACAGAGAACAATTAAGGAACACAGAGAAAGAATGATTTATACCCGTTTTGTTAAGAAACGATTATAAACAGAAATGGGAGTAAGTATTGAATTGTTTAATGATATCCTATATCATGCCATGTTTGTTTGTAT
Source organism: Marinifilum sp. (assembly GCF_965230805.1). Taxonomy (NCBI): domain Bacteria; kingdom Pseudomonadati; phylum Bacteroidota; class Bacteroidia; order Marinilabiliales; family Marinifilaceae; genus Marinifilum; species Marinifilum sp. The sequence goes on from NZ_OZ246019.1 coordinate 3,304,192, forward strand.
TCAGGAAAATTAAATTGATTGATACGCATAAAATGTATGGTGAATGTGAATAGATTGGCATAAAAAGTTCAACATTTAACGTAAAAACCTGATCTTTTAACGTGATAAGCTGAGCGTGCAACCTTAATGCTTAAGCTTGTAACATTAAAAGTTCAGGTTTTTACGTTACAGCTTGTCTTTTTAATGCTCAAAGCTCAGGTTTTAATGTTACAAGCTTAAGTTTTGATGTTTTTTGCTGTCCTTTGAGGTAAGGAAAGCATGGGTTTTCATTAAAAGTTGAGCTTTTCACGTTCAAAGTTCAGGTAGAAACGCTCAAACCTCAGCCGTAAACGCTCAAACCTCAGCCGTAAACGCTCAAACCTTAGCTTTTAACGTTCAAACCTTAGCTAATCACGTTAAAAGATCAGGTTTTTACGTAAAAAGCTCAGGTGTAAATGCAAAAAGTACAAGAAATAACATGCTTATGTCGGTTGATGGAGATAATTGTAGTTGATCGTGTATCTGAATATTAGGATACTTCAAATTTGGTAAGCGGGAGGTATGTATTAAGAATGGAAAAGAAGGATGCAACCTTCGAAAGTATAAAACGGATCAAAAAGTAAAACACGAAAACCTAAACCCTGCTGCTAATGCATACGTAAAAAGTCAATTCACAGATAGAGATGCACACCCCCAAACAAATCATATCAGGAGGTCAAACAGGAGTTGATCGTGGTGCTTTGCAGGCAGCAAGGAGATTGGGAATTGCCATTGGAGGATGGTGTCCGCCCAATCGAGAGGCCGAGGATGGAATAATTCCATTGGAATTTGATTTAAACGAAAGTCCGTATGAGCGAAGCAATACCGCAACTCATGTTCCTCGTTCCCTTCGAACCGAATGGAATGTGCGAGACTCGGATGCCACACTAATTTTGATGCCTCATACACATCTTCTTGATCCGGGAACGAAATGGACCATTGATTGCTGTTTGGCCATAAATAAAGCTTATTTGATTTGTGATCCATACGAAAAGGAGAGCAAACAAACTATTCAAAAGTGGTTGGATGAGCACAAGCCATTAATACTCAATTTAGCAGGACCGAGTGAGTCGAATTTACCAGGAATTCAGGATGCTGTCAAAGTCCTTTTGCAAACTGTGTTTTCTAATAAGGCTTGATCATGAAACAAGCACTTTAGAATAATTATTAACATGCACGCAAATGATTATTTTGATCTTGTGGCTTCCATCCGGCAAATGGATCAAATCACAAACAGAAAAAAGTCTCCTTCTATTGTTCGTTTGAGTTTATTCTTCCTAAAAAAAATCAAGCTAGTGTGAAGAGTGTTAATAAAACGAATTAAAGTTTTTGAAAATATTTTTCTTTTTACAAGGCAAGGTTTACAGGTATAGCCGTAGCTACGGCGAAAAAGCTTAACGCAGTAGAAAGGAAAATAGGTCAAAAAATTAGTTCGGGGAATTAGCATTCTTTACACTAGCTATTACTATGACTCTGTCTTATTCCTTAAATTAACCTAAGTTCGACGTAAAATTCATTCACAGTTTGATCTGCTTTTGAGTAGAAATTTTCGAAGGAATATCGGGATATTTCAAGAAGATTTGAGGAAATTTATGCTGAAAGCAGGCAAACACATAATGGAAAGTTCTCTTTACGACATCTTCACATTAAAAATTCCTCAAAATAGCACGCTATTCTTTCCAAATTTTTAATGCAAATCTATCCCAAATATAACTTTCTATGGATAGAATTTTACGTCGAACTCACGTTAAATTAACTCAAAACTCTCAGAATATTTTAAGACTCATTTTATAATAAAACCGGTGTAACTTATTGAATTAATTGTAAATGTAAACTTAAAACAGATTTCATACTAAACGAACATTATTAGAGAAAAGAAAAACGACATTTGCAAAGTACTGATGTCTGAAAATTGAACTCAGATGAATTCATTAGTTTAGGTTATTGTTGTTGTTTGGGAGCTCTCGGTTTGGGAGCTCTTTTTTTTGCCTTGACCACACTTAAAATTCTCAAAATAACTTAAGACTTATGTATAGTAAAATTGGTATTTGAACATTTAATTGTGCAGTAAGGTTCTTCAATCGTGAATGGGACGATAATTTGTCCGTTAGTGCAATAATTTCCTAATGCAATTGATCCAATTTAACATGCAGTTCGCTTACATTGCAAGTTCAAGAGGATCATGGGACTTATTGCTTGATGATCTTGCATATGCAAGGAAGCCAACCTGCGATTATTTTGTATGTTTTGCAAATTTATAGATCCTCAGGGGAGATTTCCGGGATTGAAATTAAAATGGATTATTTGCACTCTTAACATTGTTTTGTATTTTTGGTTTTTTAAATGAGCATATTCTCATAAAATAAAGGGGGGCTGGATGGATAAAAAGGATAGTTATATTTTGATTTATTGTGCTACAGATAGAATGATAATACTTTTATAAATCAAATTCATCAAGGCTTTCAAACACAAACAAGAGTTAATTAAAATCATATGAAAATTGCAGTACCCGTTACAAGGAACAAACAAGTAGATGGTCATTTTGGTCATTGTGAATTTTATTGTGTTTATACAATTTCAGAAGCAAATGAGATTGTCAAATCGGAGGTGATGGACTCTCCTCAGGGTTGTGGTTGTAAATCAAATATTGCACCGGTATTGGCTCAAGCAGGTGTGAAAATAATGTTGGCCGGAGGAATTGGCGAAGGAGCTATTAATGTGTTAAATCAAAATGGCATCGAAGTGGTTCGTGGTTGTGCAGGTGGTGCCGACGAATTGGTTCAACAATTTATTTCGGGATTGGTAAAAGATAGTGGAGAAACTTGTAAGCATCATCATGGAGATGATGGACATTCATGCAATCACTAAACTCGAAAATGCGAAACTTGACGAGAGCCATTGTTTGAATCAAACCATGGATGCATGAAGAAAATGGAATTGGATCTTCAATTTTTATTTATTTGGGATTCAAGAATATCAGCGCAAAGCTTTTCGAGAAATAAGTTTAGGCTGATAAAATTGAATTGAAGCTTACATTTTCGAAAAAGTACTGTAAAAATAATATCGGCAGTATATCAGATCGTTATAGGTGTTATTTAGAATGTATTTTTCGAAAAATCATGAATTGGGAATCGTAGGATTTGGGAAAAAAAGATTTTTTCACATACATTTGTCACATAGATTTGTTGGCGTAATCAGATCGAAATAGATTGTAAGGGTTCGTTGACAAAATTGAGAACAAGAAAAAAATTACAACATGCGTTTAAGCAATGTCATTATTATTATTAACGTCATTATTCGCGTCCTTATTTGGACACGGAACGAGGCTTTGCATGTTTAAGTAAACGAAATTAATTTTGCAAAATATTTAAAGCCTCTTCAAAACGAAGGGGCTTTTTTTGATCAGGTTATTGTATGTTATCATTTAATGTTGTCATTATCGTCATTATTATTTCTATCGTCATTATTAGAATGAGGATCAGGGAAGACTTGCAAACACAATAACTTCGAAGCAAAACGAATTTATGAGCGCTCTTCCCAAACGGAAGGGCGTTTTTTTTGCCCCGTAAATGAGAGCAAGCAAAAATAATGATTAAACGAAGTAAACTATTAACAGAAATGTATAAAAAACCATTACGAAGTAATCAAACCACACAGGGTCGACGAATGGCAGGAGCCAGGAGTCTTTGGCGTGCCAACGGAATGAAACAGGAAATGTTTGGTAAACCTGTAATCGCTGTGGTAAATTCTTTTACTCAATTTGTTCCTGGTCATGCTCATTTAAAGGATGTGGGACAGATGGTAAAACAAGAAATCGAGAAATCGGGTTGTTTTGCTGCCGAGTTCAATACCATAGCTATTGATGATGGGATTGCAATGGGACACGATGGTATGTTGTACTCTCTTCCTTCGCGCGAAGTAATTGCTGACAGTGTTGAGTATGTTTGTAATGCGCACAAAGTGGATGCAATGATATGTATTTCGAATTGTGATAAAATTACCCCGGGAATGATGATGGCAGCAATGAGATTAAACATTCCAACAGTTTTCGTTTCGGGAGGACCGATGGAAGCTGGTGAATCGAAAGGGGAAAAGCTGGATTTGGTAGATGCAATGGTAAAGGCAGGTGATGAAAGTGTAAGTGATGAAAGATTGCAGGAGATTGAAGAATCTGCTTGTCCAACTTGCGGTTCATGTTCCGGAATGTTTACAGCCAATTCGATGAATTGTTTGAATGAAGCATTGGGATTGGCTTTACCAGGTAATGGTACTGTGTTGGCAACTCATGCAAATCGTAAGCGTTTGTTCATGGATGCGGCCGAATGTGTTGTGAACATTACAAATGCATATTATCGAGATGGAGATGAAAACGTTTTGCCTAGATCAATAGCAACTTTCGAGGCATTTAAAAATGCGATGACATTAGATATTGCAATGGGAGGTTCGACCAACACAGTTCTGCATTTGTTAGCAATTGCCAGCGAGGCAGGTGTTGAATTCACAATGAAGGATATGGATGAGCTATCTCGCAAAACGCCAAACTTGTGTAAGGTAGCACCAAATTCTGACAAGTATTATATCGAAGATGTGAATCGCGCTGGTGGAATTATGAGTATTCTGGGCGAATTGGCAGAAGGTGGATTGTTGAATACTAATGTTGGGCGTGTTGATTATCCAAACCTACAAGCCGCTTTGGATGAGTACAATCTATGTTCAAAAACTGTAAGCGATAAAGCAATGTCAAACTATCATTCAAGTCCGGGTAAGCGTGGAAGAAATTTGAGTTTTGCTTCTCAGAACGAAGTATATGCCGATTTGGACAAGGACAGGGAAAATGGCTGTATCCGAAGCATGGAGAATGCTTACTCTCAAGATGGAGGATTAGCTGTTTTATTCGGAAATATTGCTCCGGATGGTTGCGTAGTTAAAACTGCGGGAGTAGCCGAAGAGGTGTTTAATTTTAAAGGAACAGCCAAAGTGTATCAATCGCAAAGAGATGCTTGTGAAGCCATTCTTACCAAAAAAGTAAATGCTGGAGATGTGGTGATCATTCGCTATGAAGGACCATCGGGAGGACCAGGAATGCAAGAAATGCTTTATCCAACCTCATATCTGAAATCAATGGGATTAGGAGCCAAGTGTGCTTTGATTACAGATGGAAGATTTTCAGGCGGGACTTCAGGCTTGTCGATCGGACATGTATCGCCAGAGGCAAGAGCTGGAGGAGCAATAGCTCTCATTAAAGATGATGATCAAATCGAAATAAGTATTCCAAACAGAAGTATTAATGTCTGTATTTCGGATGAAGAACTAGAAAAGAGAAGAAAGGAAGAGGAGAGTTTTGGAAAAGAGGCATACACGCCCCGAGGACGAGGACGAGTAGTTTCGAAAGCCCTTCAGGCATATGCAAAATTAGTCTCTTCGGCAGATAAAGGAGCAATACGTCAATTGTAGCATGCAAAAAACTTAACAAGATGGAAACAGCAACAAAAAGCGCAAATACCAAGGAGATGAATAAAACTACCGAAATCATATCGGGAGCAGAGATATTGGTTAAAAGTTTAATTCAGGAAGGAGTTGATACCATGTTTGGATACATTGGAGGTGCGATAATGCCGGTGTATGATGCATTGTACGATTACCAGAAAGAACTAAAACATTATATGTCTCGCCATGAGCAAGGAGCTACTCATAGTGCACAAGCTTATGCCAGAATCACTAAGAAACCGGGAGTTTGTTTTACTACTTCGGGACCCGGAGCAACCAACCTGCTAACAGGTTTGGCTGATGCCTACCTGGATTCAACGCCAATGGTTGTAATTACTGGTCAGGTTCCTAGCGGTTTGCTTGGTTCAGACGCATTTCAGGAAACCAATATGGTTGGTCTTTCGATGCCGGTTACCAAATGGAATTTTCAAATCACGAAAGTGGAAGAAATAGCTGAGGTAATGGCAAAAGCCTTCTACATTGCACGCTCTGGTCGTCCGGGACCGGTACTAATAGATATTACCAAGGATGCTCAAGTACAAAAAGCAGAGTATAAGTACGAAAGATGTAAAGGTCTTCGATCCTATCAGCCTGTACCAAAGTTGAATATGGATGAAATATCAGCTGCAGCAGAATTGATTAATTCCGCTAAAAAGCCATTGATTTTGGCTGGTCAAGGAATCTTATTGTCAGGAGCTGAAAAAGAACTTATGGACTTTGTGGAAAAGACTCAAACGCCGGTTGCCTGTACTTTACTGGGCTTATCAGCTTTTCCAACGGATCATCCACTTTATGTAGGTATGCTTGGAATGCATGGCAATTATGGCCCTAACATGAACACCAATGAGTGTGATGTTTTGATTGCAATTGGGATGCGTTTTGATGATCGTGTAACGGGAGATACTTCGAAATATGCAAGGCAAGCAAGAATCATTCATATTGATATTGATAGATCGGAACACAACAAAAATATATGCGTTGATGTACCTGTTTTGGCAGATGCAAAACAGGCATTAAATGAATTGAATAAGCTAGTTAGTGGATCGTATCGAGAAGAATGGATGCAAAGCTTTAAAGATTTTTATCAATTGGAATTTGATAAAGTAATTGAAGGGCAAACCCATTCTACTCGCGACTGCATCAACATGGCCGAGGTAATTGATAGTCTTTCAGAAAAAACCAATGGTGAGGCAATTCTGTGTACCGATGTAGGTCAGCATCAAATGACAAGTGCGAGATATTACAAGTTTAAGAATCCAAACACTCAGGTTACTTCAGGAGGATTGGGAACCATGGGATTTGGTATGCCGGCTGCTATTGGTGCTCAAATTGCAGATCCTAATGCAACCGTTGTTTCTGTTTCCGGAGATGGTGGTTTTCAGATGACCATACAGGAATTGGCTGTAATTCGCCAGTACAAATTACCTGTAAAATCAATTGTATTGAATAATTCATTCTTAGGAATGGTACGCCAGTGGCAAGACTTGTTCTTTGAACAGCGATTCTCTTACACCGAAATGGACAATCCTGATTTTGTAAAAATTGTTGAAGGATATGGTATAAAAGCAAGAAGGGTTAGTAAGCGTGAAGAATTGCAGGATGCGATTCAGGAGATGCTTGATTTTCCGGGTGCTTACTTCTTAGAAGTGGTTGTTGAGACTGAGAGCAATGTATTACCAATGATTGCTCCGGGAGCAGCAGTTTCTGAAATGAGGCTTGAATAATTAATTAGTAATAAAGAATTTAATAATGAGTAATTATACGATCTGTAAATTTTCTAAATACTTGATACTAGTTACTAAATACTAAAAAAATGAAAGAATATACAGTAACGGTTTTTTCCGAAAACAATATAGGTTTGTTGAATGAGGTAACAATAGTTTTCTCGCGACGAAAAATAAATATCGAAAGTTTAACGGTATCAGAGTCAGAAGTTAAAGGTGTATCTAGATATACTATTGTAGTATTCTCGGATGAAAAGAAGATTGAGAATGTAGTTCGTCAGTTGGAAAAAATCATCGGCGTATTTAAGGCACTTTATTTTGAGGCTGATGATATCGTTCATCAGGAAGTTGCACTGTTTAAAATTGCAAATTCTCCAAAGTTGAACGGAAACCTTGAGGCATTAATTCGAAGACAGAATGCTAAGATTTTGACAGTAAATCCAGATTTTTTAGTAATCGAACGTGTGGGTTACAAGGCAGAAAATCAAGAGTTGTTTAACGAATTAGAGCAATACGGAGTTCTTCAATTTGCAAGATCCGGAAGAGTAGCAGTTTCTTGTCAACAAAAAGAGTTTACAAGTTATTTGAAAGAATTAACAAATTAATGAAATAGATATGAGATAAGAGAAATGAGATGTGGAAAATAGTATTCACACCTTTTTAATCTAATATCTTGTATTTCAAATCTAATATCTAAAATAAAAAATAATGGCAACAATTAATTTTGGCGGCGTAGAAGAACAAGTAGTAACTCGTGAGGAATTTCCATTGGAAAAAGCTCGTGAAGTTTTAAAAGAGGAAACCATTGCAATTATAGGTTATGGTGTTCAAGGACCAGGTCAATCATTAAATCTTAAGGATAATGGTTTTAATGTAATCATTGGTCAGCGTAAAGAATCAAAGACTTGGGATAAGGCCGTAGCCGACGGTTGGGTTCCTGGTGAAACGCTTTTCGAAATTGAAGAAGCTTTGGAGAAAGCGACTATAATTCAATATCTGCTTTCGGATGCCGGACAGATTGCAGTATGGCCAACAGTTAAAAAATATTTGACTCCGGGAAAAGCTCTGTATTTCTCTCACGGATTTGGAATCACTTATAAAGAACGAACAGGGATTGTTCCTCCGGCAGATGTTGATGTAATTCTTGTTGCACCAAAAGGATCAGGTACAAGTTTAAGAAGAATGTTCTTGGAAGGAAGAGGTTTGAATTCATCTTACGCAATTTTCCAGGATGCAACAGGTAAGGCTTTTGATAGAGTTGTAGCTTTAGGTATTGGAGTAGGTTCAGGTTATCTATTCGAAACTACATTCAAAAGAGAAGTATACTCTGATCTTACAGGTGAGCGTGGTACCTTAATGGGATGTATCCAGGGGATTTTTGCCGCTCAATACGAAGTTCTTCGTGCCAATGGACATTCACCTTCGGAGGCTTTCAACGAAACTGTTGAAGAGTTAACTCAGAGTTTGATGCCATTGGTAGCAGAAAACGGAATGGACTGGATGTATGCAAATACTTCAACCACGGCACAACGAGGAGCATTGGACTGGTGGAAGCCTTTCCGCGATGCCACCAAGCCGGTTTTCGAAAAACTATACAAGGAGGTAGCTGCTGGTAACGAGGCTCAACGTTCTATCGACTCGAATAGTGAAGAAGATTATCGTGTTAATTTGGAAGAGGAGTTGAAGGAATTACGCGATAGTGAAATGTGGAAAGCAGGCACAGCTGTTCGTAAACTTCGCCCGGAAAATAATTAAAAGGAATATAAAGAATAACCAAGTGAAAGAGTAACAGAAACAAATACGGTTTTATTGTATATAAAACTGGTATAAAGTACATTTTGATTCTTTCACTTGTTTGCTCCTAAACTTATACACTAAAAATCCCTTGAATATCCCATATCTGTAAGGATTGACTATGGATTTATTCTATAGATTATGAGATAGATATAAGGAATTGACTGGCAGAAAAAATAAATTCGAATTGCTTTGAATATCGTAGCTTGTTGAGATAAATTGTTTTTTCGGATAGACATTAGTTTTTAGGTTTGTTCAGTGTTTGAAAAATCAGACTAAATCATTAACGCAGAAACAAAAGAAGATGTACGCAAGTTCATTAATTATTGGCTTAATTCTCATTCTTGATCTCATTATTATTAGAAGATCGAGTAGGAAGACTGTGTTATAATCTGAAAAAGAAAAAATGATCATAATGCTAAGTTCTTCCAAAAGTGGAGGAACTTTTTTTTTAAACAGCAAAAACTAGTTAATAACCAAATTAGCAAAACAAAAGAAATGAGTGACAAGTTATTTATTTTCGACACAACATTGCGAGATGGAGAGCAAGTGCCAGGTTGCCAATTGAATACGATTGAAAAGATTGAAGTGGCAAAAACACTTGAAGCTTTAGGTGTTGATGTTATTGAAGCAGGTTTCCCGGTTTCAAGTCCAGGGGATTTCCAGTCGGTCGTCGAGATCGCTAAAGCAGTAAGTAATCCTACCATTTGTGCTTTAACACGTGCAGTTGAAAAAGATATAGATGTTGCTGCTGAGGCACTCAAGTTTGCAAAGCGAGGCAGAATCCATACAGGAATTGGAACTTCACCATATCATATCAAATCAAAACTGAATTCGAATCCAGACGAAATATTGGAGCGTGCTGTTCGTGCGGTAAAATATGCAAAGCGATATGTTGAGGATGTTGAGTTTTATGCTGAGGATGCGGGCAGGTCGGAAAATGAATATTTGGCAAAAGTAGTTGAGGCGGTAATCGCTGCAGGAGCTACGGTAATTAATATTCCTGATACAACAGGATATTGTTTGCCTGCCGAATATGGTGCAAAAATCAAATATTTGATGGAGAATGTTACTAATGTGCACAAGGCAATACTGTCTACTCACTGTCATAATGATTTGGGTATGGCAACAGCGAACTCGCTAAGTGGTGTAATTAACGGAGCCCGTCAGGTGGAGGTAACCATTAATGGGATTGGTGAGCGTGCTGGTAATACTTCATTGGAAGAGGTTGTTATGGCAATAAAAACGCATCACGATTTGCCTTTACATACCGATATCTGTACCAAGGAAATTTATGGAGCAAGTCGATTGGTTTCTTCATTAATGAACATGCCGGTGCAGGCTAACAAGGCCATTGTAGGTAGAAATGCTTTTGCGCATTCTTCGGGAATTCACCAGGATGGAGTATTGAAAAACAGAGAAAATTACGAGATTATTGATCCTGTAGATGTTGGAATTCAGGAATCGGCTATTGTTTTGACAGCTCGTAGTGGTCGAGCTGCATTAAATCACCATTTGCAACAGATGGGTTATGAATTGTCCAGAGAAGATTTGGATGATGCTTATTCAAGATTTCTGATGATGGCCGATCAGCGTAAAAATGTGAGTGAGAAAGATCTTGCTGAATTAATGGGTGAGAAAGAAAACCTGGACAAAACTGTGGAATTAGAATTGTTACAAGTTGTTTCGGGTAAATCAACCATACCAATGGCAACGGTTCATCTTAAAATTAAGGGCGAAAAGTGTGCCGCAACGGCAGAAGGTAATGGCCCGATTGATGCTTGTTTCAATGCTGTTAAAACGTTGATTAAGCAAAAGTTCACCTTGGGAGAATTCTTGGTGCAAGCATTAACTCGCGGAAGTGATGACCTTGGTAAAGTACACGTTCAGTTAGAGCATAATGGTAAGGTTGTATATGGTTTTGGAGCTAATGTGGATATCATTACTGCCTCGGTTGAAGCCTTGGTAGATGCCCTTTCGAAGATTGTTTACTAGAAAAAGAGTATTGGAGATTTCTTTGCACTATAAATGTTGAAAAGATTAATTTTTAAGGCAATGATGAATTCAGAATATTGTTTTCGAGATGGGTTTTCCCTGATTAGGGAAATTACCAAATCAAACTATTGAAATCTAATTCTGTTGCTTTATTAAAATCCATAAAAATAAAATAATTAAATAAGCCAACAGCTATAAGCTATCGGCTAACAGCTAAATAAAAATGGAACCAAAAACATTATTTGATAAAGTTTGGGATGCTCATGTGGTTGAGAAAATCGAAGGAGGCCCAAGTGTATTGTATATCGATAAACATTTGATACATGAAGTGACAAGTCCACAGGCCTTTGCCGGCCTAGAGGCTCGAGGCTTAAAAGTTTTTCGTCCGGAAAAAACGGTTGCCACTCCTGATCACAATATTCCAACCGAAAATCAACATCTTACCATTAAAGATGAATTGTCAAGAAATCAGGTGGAAACCTTAAGTGCAAATTGTGAGAAAAATAACATTACTCTTTACGGAATAAACCATCCTAAGAATGGCATTGTTCACGTGGTTGGGCCGGAATTGGGACATACACAACCAGGGATGACAATGGTTTGTGGTGATAGTCATACCTCTACTCACGGTGCTTTTGGTGCTGTTGCTTTTGGTATTGGTACTTCAGAAGTGGAAATGGTTTTGGCCACTCAGTGTATTCTTCAGCCTAAGCCTAAAAAAATGCGAATTACCCTCGAGGGTGAATTACAAAAAGGTGTTACCGCAAAGGATCTTACACTTTACGTGATTGCTCAATTGGGAACAGGAGGAGCAACTGGATATTTTGTAGAGTATGCAGGATTGGCAGTTCGCAAATTAAGCATGGAGGGCAGAATGACAGTTTGTAATATGAGTATTGAAATGGGAGCTCGCGGTGGAATGATTGCACCAGATGAAACTACATTTGAGTATGTGAAAGGTCGTGAGTTTGCTCCTAAAGGCGAAGATTGGGACATAGCTCTAGCCAAATGGAAGGAACTGAAAACCGATGATGGAGCTGTATTCGATAAAGAATACACATTTAAAGCAGAGGATATCGAACCAATGTTAACCTACGGTACTAACCCAGGCATGGGCACAGGAATTACAGGAAGTATTCCATCGGCTGAACAAGTGGATTCATCTGAATTGCCTACGTTCAAAAAATCTCTTGAATATATGGGATTTGGATTAGGTGATAAACTGTTAGGTAAGAAGGTTGACTACGTATTTGTTGGAAGTTGTACCAATGGTAGAATCGAAGATTTAAGGATGTTGGCTTCGGTTATAAAAGGCAAGAAAAAGGCTGATTCGGTTACAGCATGGATTGTTCCCGGTTCGAAGCAAGTTGAAAAGCAAGCTCAGGAAGAGGGTTTGGTTGAAGTTCTTGAAGAGGCGGGATTTAAGCTTCGTCAGCCAGGCTGCTCGGCATGTTTGGCAATGAATGACGATAAAGTTCCTGCAGGAAAATACAGTGTTTCTACATCGAACAGAAACTTTGAAGGAAGACAAGGCCCGGGATCAAGAACTTTGTTGGCCAGTCCGTTAACAGCTGCGGCTGCGGCAGTTACCGGGGTTATTACAGATCCCAGAGAGTTGTTTTAATGGAATAATGTGAGTGGTCTAAAACACATAAACACTTTTCTACTTGTTGAATAAATTAAGAAAGCTATTGGCTGTTAGCCTTTGGTTATTAACAATAAAACTCAATAAAAGAATGAAGTTTCTGAGTGGAAACTTTTAGATTACACTGAATTAAAGTATACATTAATATTTTTTAGCTAAAGGCTAATAGCCAAAAGCTAATAGCATAAATAAAAAGATATGCCAATAGATAAATTTACCGTATTAGAGTCTACTTATGTACCTCTTCCAATCGAAAATGTAGATACGGATCAGATTATACCTGCACGTTTCTTAAAAGCAACAAGTCGTGAAGGTTTTGGAGAAAACTTATTTAGAGACTGGAGATTTAATCCGGATGGATCAGTAAACAAAGATTTTATTTTGAATGATCCGAAGTATGCTGGTAAGATTCTGGTTGCAGGAAAAAACTTTGGAAGTGGGTCTTCAAGAGAACATGCAGCCTGGGCGGTTAACGATTATGGTTTTAAGGTTGTTGTTAGCAGTTTCTTTGCAGATATTTTTAGAAATAATGCTTTGAACAACGGAGTGCTACCTGTTGTGGTATCACCTGAGTTTTTAAGTAAGATTTTTGAGGCTGTAGAGAAAGATAACAAGCAGCAACTTGTTGTAGATCTTGAAAAACAAAGCATATTATTGAATGGAGAAAAAGAGGTGTTTGAAATTAATCCTTACAAGAAAAATTGCTTATTGAATGGATTCGATGACATAGATTACCTCTTGGATAAAAAAGAAAACATAGTTGAATTTGAGGAAAAGTAAATTCGCAAAATTGTGACTTTGTAAATTAACTATTTAGTATGGGACAAGTTGCAAAATAACAATGATATTATTTCCGAATTTACAAACTAACACATTCACAAAATAACACAAAGAATGAATGAACTGCGTAGCTTAGAAATAATGGATACCACACTCAGGGATGGTGAGCAAACCTCGGGAGTTAGCTTTAATGCCAATGAAAAATTAGGTGTTGCTAAGCTCTTGTTGCAATCCCTTAAAGTAGATCGATTGGAAGTTGCTTCCGCAAGAGTATCGGAAGGAGAATTTCAGGCAGTAAAGAAAATTACCCAATGGGCCGAAGAAAATGGTATGATTGATAAAATCGAAGTATTGGGATTTATTGATGGAAAAGCTTCGTTAGATTGGATTTATAAAAGTGGTGCACGTGTTGTAAACTTGTTGGCAAAGGGTTCATTAAAGCATTTGCAGGGACAACTTCGAAAGTCTCCCGGTCAGCATGTACGGGATATTAAAGATGCAGTGGCTTACGCTGAGGAACTTGGCATAAAGGTTAATCTTTATTTGGAAGATTGGTCGAACGGGATGATGAGCTCAATAGATTACGTTTGGTATCTGTTGGATGAACTGCAAAATGAGAAAATACAAAGGTTTATGCTGCCTGATACTTTGGGAGTAATGAACCAAGTTCAGGCTTTTGATTTTTGTTATGCTTGCCGCGAAAGATATCCAAAACTGCATTTCGATTTTCATGCTCATAACGATTATGATTTGGCTTTGGCAAATGTTTATTCATCGGTTTTGGCCGGAGTCAACGGAATCCACACAACAGTAAACGGTTTGGGCGAGAGGGCTGGCAATGCTCCATTGGCCTCGGTTGTGGGGGTGATAAAAGATCACCTTTCCAGAAAGATTAATGTGAACGAGGAAAAGATCAATACGGTTAGTCGTATTGTTGAAACTTTTTCAGGAATTAGAATTCCGGCCAATAAGCCTTTGGTAGGTGAGAATGTGTTTACGCAAACTTGCGGTGTTCATGCAGATGGAGATTCTAAAGACGACTTGTACTTTAATCGATTAATGCCCGAGCGTTTTGGTCGTAAAAGAAAGTATGCCTTAGGAAAAACTTCAGGCAAGGCAAATATCAAGAAAAACCTTGAGGAGCTTGGAATGACACTGGAAGAGGAAACCATGAAAAAGGTTACTCAAAAAGTAATTGAACTAGGCGATAAGAAAGAAACAGTTACAACCGAGGATCTTCCCTATATCGTTTCTGATGTGTTAAATCAAAGCATGGAGGACAAGCCTATTGTGATCAAGCATTATTCTTTGTCATTATCGAAAGGAATGCGTCCCTTCGCATCTGTTAATTTAGAAATTAATGGCGAAATGCATGAGGGTACAGCATCAGGAGATGGTCAGTATGATGCTTTTATGAATGCAATTTGGAGTGTATACGAGACCTTAGGGAAAGATCGCCCCATACTAAAAGATTATTTCGTTAGAATTCCGCCAGGAGGTAAAACCGATGCTTTGGTAGAAACTCTTATCACATGGGATTTTAATGGGAAGGAATTTAAAACGCGTGGATTGGATCCCGATCAGGTTGAAGCAGCGATTAAAGCAACATCAAGAATGCTAAACCTTTTGGAACAACAGTGCAGTAATAACAGTGAACAATTATCATTAAAAAATAAATAACAAAATACAAAATTATTAGATTGGGAGGAGCTTCGTAAACTTCTCATCTAACATCTCAAATCTAATAACTCAAATCTAAATTAAAAATGACTTACAAAATAGCAGTATTACCAGGTGATGGTATTGGTCCTGAAATCGTTGAACAGGCAAAAAAAGTATGTGATGCAATCACAAAAAAGTTTGACCATGAATTCGAATATACCAAGGCTTTGGTTGGAGCTGCGGCCATCGATGAGGTCGGCGATCCTTATCCGGCTGATACTCATGAATTGTGTATGAATTCGGATGCAGTACTTTTTGGTGCAATAGGCCACCCTAAATTCGATAACGACCCTTCGGCTAAAGTTCGTCCGGAGCAAGGGCTTTTAAAGATGAGACAAACATTGGGTTTGTATGCAAACTTGCGTCCTGTGAATACTTTCAAGTCGCTAATTCACAAATCGCCACTAAAAACCGAATTGGTGGATGGAGCCGATTTTATGTGTATCCGTGAACTTACAGGAGGTATATACTTCGGTCGCCCACAGGGCAGAAGCGAAGATGGCAAAACGGCTTACGATTCTTGTGTTTACACCGCCGAAGAAATTGAAAGAATCATTCGATTAGGATTCGAATATGCTGGCAAAAGAAGAAAAAAACTCACCATTGTTGATAAAGCAAATGTATTGGCAACTTCCAGATTGTGGAGAGAAATTGGACAAAAAGTAGCTCCTGATTATCCGGATATCGAAGTGGAATACATGTTTGTGGATAATGCTGCCATGCAAATTATTACCTGGCCAAAACGTTTTGATGTAATGGTTACCGAAAATATGTTTGGAGATATTCTTACCGATGAGGCAAGTGTGATATCTGGTTCAATGGGGATGTTACCGTCGGCATCTATTGGTGTTCATACTTCGGTATTCGAGCCAATTCACGGATCGTATCCACAGGCCGCTGGTAAAAATATAGCCAATCCATGTGCAACGGTGCTTTCGGCAGCAATGATGTTTGAATATGCATTTGGCATGATGAAAGAAGGTGCCTTAATTCGTGAGGCAGTAGACAAGTCTTTAGAAGAGGGAGTGGTAACCGAAGATATTGCGGACGGAAAAAAATCTTATTCAACATCAGAAGTTGGAGATTGGTTGGCTGATTATATAGAAAAAGCGTAAATAAGGCAGTTGGCTTTTAGCAGTTGGCTATTGGTAATATTAAAATGCTAATAGCCAACTGCTAAAAGCCAATGGCTTGTTTATTTTTTAATTAAATCACAAAAGGGAAAAAATCACAAAGGGGGAAACGTGACAAAAAAAACAGAACATTATTATCCAAAAATGGCTGATATTGTAAAGGCTGGTCGAACAGTTAAAGAGGTGGTTGAAGCTACACCTTTACTGAAGAACATGAACCTGTCTTTAAAATATGATGCCAATATCCGCTTAAAGCGGGAAGATCTTCAAATGGTGAGATCTTACAAAATAAGAGGAGCTTACAATAAAATAGCCGGATTAAGTAGGGAACAACTTGCCAAAGGAATAGTTTGTGCCAGTGCTGGCAATCATGCACAAGGGGTAGCTTATTCCTGTCAGAAACTCGGATGTTGTGGTGTAATTTATATGCCGGAAACAACCCCTCGTCAGAAAATTAAACAAGTCAAAATGTTTGGTGGCGAGTTTGTTGAGGTAATCCTTACGGGAGATACTTTCGATGATGCATCAAATCAGGCTTTGGCAGATGCAAAAGAGCAAGGCAAAACCTTTATCCATCCTTTTGATGATGCTAAAATTATTGAAGGACAAGGAACCATTGGTCTTGAGATATTGCAAGATTGCCCTGATCCTATTGATTACATTATTGTACCTATAGGTGGAGGAGGATTGGCTTCGGGGCTGGGTGCCTGGATCAAGGAGTTTAGTCCGAAAACCAAAATTATTGGAGTTGAGCCCGAAGGTGCACCTTCCATGAAAACAGCATTCGAGAAAAAGGAGAATGTTTCATTAAACACAATCGATCGATTTGTTGATGGAGCCGCTGTGCAAAAGGTTGGTGACTTAACCTGGCGAATATGCGAGAAAGTATTGGATGATATTATTGTGGTTCCCGAAGGATTAATTTGTTCAACCATATTAAGACTATATAACGAGGATGCAATTGTAGCTGAACCAGCAGGCGCATTATCGATTGCTGCTTTGGAATTGATATCAGATAAAATAAAAAGCAAAAACGTTGTTTGTATTCTTAGTGGTAGCAATAATGATATCACACGCATGGAAGAAATTAAAGAGCGTAGTTTGCTTTACGAAGGCCTAAAGCATTATTTTATTGTTCGGTTTCCTCAGCGTTCAGGCGCTTTAAAAGAGTTTGTAAATGATGTTTTAGATCAGGGCGATGACATTACACACTTTGAGTATTACAAAAAACACAGTAGAGAAAAAGGTCCTGCTGTAATTGGCATTGAGGTGCGACAGCCTGAGGATTTAACGAGACTTCAGGAGCGAATGACGGAAAGAAATTTTGTATTTGAATATTTAAATGACAAGACTGACTTGTTTCAGTTCATCATTTAATGACCTTCGATCAAAAATAATCACCACAGAAAGTCAGCTTATTATTAAACGTGAGTTCGACGTAAAATTCTATCCACAGAAAGTTCTATTTGGGATAGATTTGCATTAAAAATTTGGAAAGAATAGCGTGCTATTTTGAGGAATTTTTAATGTGAAGATGTCGTAAAGAGAACTTTCCATTATGTGTTAGCCTGCTTTCGGCATAAATTTCCTCAAATCTTCTTGAAATATCCCGATATTCCTTCGAAAAATTGATAAAATTTCTACTCAAAATCAGATCAAACTGTGAACGAATTTTACGTCGAACTCAGGTTATTAAAAACAATCCGGATGGTTTTCGCTATCCGGTTTTTTTTCGTGGGAGCCCCTCGTAGCTACCTACGAGGGGTGCTCGTAGCTACCTGTGTTAGTGTTTCGTAAGTTAATACTGGTATAAAATCTAAAAAGCGATATTGCCATGCCGGGAATATCGCTTTTGGTATGATCTGGTTTATCTTGATAATATTTTCATTAAGAAGCCGTACATGTCAGCCTTTTCGCGTATGATCGATACATGATTAATACCACCATAATGGCCGGCTTTTTTTTCTACTCTCAATAATATGGGATTTAATTGAGCTTCACGATTTTGAAGTTCCGCAACAAATTTATAGGAGTGAAAAGGAGGTACACGATCGTCGTTTTCGGCGGTCATGATTAACATGGCCGGATAATTTACGTCTTCTTTAATATTGTGCAATGGAGAATAGCTTCTCAGGTTCATAAAATCAAGCGAGTCTGTAACCGTACCAAATTCATTTGTGTGTATTGATCCTACTGTGAAATTTTCGAAACGTAACATATCTGTTACCGCTACGTCAGGAACCACAGCAGCATATAAATCAGGACGTTGAATTGCAGCTGCAGCTACGATTAATCCTCCATGTGAAGCGCCATTAATGGCAATTTTTTTCTGAGTGGTATAGCCTTCTTTAATTAAGTATTCTGCAGCGGAATGAACATCGTCTATGGTATTTTGTTTGTTTAATCCTCTACCTGCCTTAATCCATTCTTTCCCAAGATCGCCACTACCGCGAACATTGGCATACGCAAATACTCCTCCTTGTTCGATGAAGTAAATTATTCCAGCATCAAATCTTGGAGAAGAAATGCTGCCAAATCCGCCGTATACTTTCAGAAGGCAAGGGTTATCTCCATTCAATTTTAGTCCTTTTTTGTATACGATATTCATCGGAACACGAATCGAGTCGTTAATTGGGTACATCATTGATTTGTGTTCGTAGTTTTTAAAGTTGTAGGTAACCTGCACCGTTTCACCAAATCTTCGTTCAAAAGTTTTTGTGTTGAAAATGTAAGGCAAGGGAGGAATAGTATATCTTTCCATAAAAAAGTACACCTCTTCATCATCTTTTTCACCGTTAAATCCATAAATTGAACTTGCATCCGGCAATGCCAGACTATAAAGTGGCTTTCCTGCTATATTATATACTTTAAGGAGTGGATGTTGATTGCTTTGATAGATTAATAAAATTCGATCCCTTTTGGCAATGCAATCTGTTAAAACAGCATTGTTCACTTCTGGTACAACTAATCTCCACTTGGTGGGATTAAAAGGGTCGATTTCAACAACCATACCTCCATTGGTATTTTTACCGCTAGTTGCAATTAATTTACCATTATAATTATCTACAAACGAAATAGCCGACTTTTGTTTCATTAACAAAGGTCTTAGGTATGGCTTTTCCGAATGAAAATCAATAAAGAAATAGTTGTAGTAGTATTTTGTTTTTTCTCTAAGGATAAAAAACCTTTCATCCGAAGTCATCTGGTAACTGAATTGTACTTTTGGATTTTTTCTTTTAAAAATTAGTTGATCTTTTTCCTGAGGCTCTCCAAGTTTGTGATAATAGATTTCTTCTCCAATTGTAGCGTAAAATTCCCCTAAATTAGGATATCTGGAATAATAAAAGCCATCGCCTCTCCAAGCAATTGCTGAAAATTTAACACCAGTTAAATGATCTTTCATTTCGCTTCCTGATGGCAATGCAATGGTTCTGATTTCCCTCCAGTCGGAGCCGTTTCTGCTAATAGTATATGCCAGATGTTTTGAATTTTTTGAAACGGAATATCCTTCGATATTTACTTTATCTCCTTTCCTGCTATAATTTGGATCAATTAAGAGCTGATCGATGTTTTTTGGACTGCTTCCCATATATAAACCAGCAGTGGCGAAGTCATTTCGCCTTTTTTTGCAGAAATAGTATTTGCCATCTTTAACAGGAAAATCCATAATTACATAGTCATATTTATCAATTAAGGTTTTGCAATTATATTTGGCTGAAGCCTTTTGCAAGTACTTTTTTGCCAGTTTATTTTCTTGTTCTACCCAGTTTAGAATGCTATCGTTTCTTACATTCTCTAACCATCTGTAGTTTTCTGATACCACATATTTATTGAAAAAAGTATCTGTAACAGTATGTTTTGGGCAAAGTGGATATTCTAATTTCTGGGCATGGGTCGTTTTTATACTCCATACCATTACGATAATGAATAAAGAATGAGAAATAAATTTACACATGATGAATAAAAGTTAATTTAAGTTCTAGGTGTGTTTTAATGAGTAGCGAATTTATAAAAAACATGCTTTTATGACAATAAAAAGTCTTAACTTTTGTCTGCCAAAAGAATCAAAGAAAACCCTAACCTTAAACACATTTGTATGAATAATGAAGTTTCAAGAAGAGACTTTGTCCGTACCGGATCTGTGTCTCTTGCAGGAATGGCGATTCTTCCTTCCTTTTTAAGTTTTGGATGTAATCGATTAACTGAGCAATCAGCTTTGGAAGAATATCTGCAACACTTTGGTGTAAACAAAGAGATGTTACAAAAAGTTATGGCTGAAGCCTTATCGAGAGGAGGCGACTATTGTGATTTGTTTTTTGAGCACACACTTTCCAATAATGTTTCATTAATGGATAATGAAGTAAACCGTGCTGGTTCTAACATCGATTATGGAGTTGGAGTTAGGGTTTTAAAAGGAGATCAAACAGGCTATGCATTTTCGGAAGAAGTTAGTTTGGGAGCCATGCTAAAAGTGGCAAAAACTGCTGCAAGCATTGCCAACGAAAGTAAAGATTTTCCGCCCATTAACTTAAATGAGAAAACCCATCCTGATTATTACAAATTTAAAACTGCCTGGGAAGATGTATCCATCAAACAGAAAATCCCATTTCTGCAAAAATTGAATGATAAAATTTTTGCATTGGATGAAAAAGTAGATAAAGTACAGGTATACTTGAATGATGAATCGAGCCATGTTTTATTTGCTAATTCAGAAGGGATTTTAAGTTTTGATTACAGACCAATGTTTAGTCTTTCGGCCAGCTGTGTCTTGATTGATGGAGACAAGAAAGAAGACTTTTATTCTGCTCGTTCGATGAGAATTGGATTCGAATACTTAAATGATGAATTGTTAGACGAAATTGCCAATGAAGCTGTAAGCGGGGCAAAACGTCAATTCCTTGCCGGCAAACCAAAAGCGGGTGAAATGCCGGTTGTTCTTGCGGCAGGTAGCTCGGGAATTCTTCTTCACGAAGCCATTGGTCACGCTTTCGAGGCCGATTTCAACCGCAAGGAAACTTCTATCTTCTCCGATAAAATGGGTAAGAAGATTGGTAAGGAATTCGTTACCATTGTTGACGATGGAACCAATCCAAATGTTAGAGGTTCGGTGAATATCGATGATGAAGGAATTGACACCCAGAAAACTAAATTGGTTGAAAATGGTGTGTTGACCAGTTATATTCATGATAGAATTAGTGCCAATCATTACGGTGTCGATCCTACTGGTAATGGCAGAAGAGAATCGTTTCGATTTGCTCCTATTCCGCGGATGAGAAATACATACATGGAAAATGGTCCGCATTCAAAGGATGAAATTATAGCAAGCGTTAAAGAAGGTGTATTTGTTGATACATTCACCAATGGTGAGGTGAAAATCGGTGCCGGTGATTTTACATTCTATGTGAAATCGGGCTATTTAATTGAAAATGGAAAACTAACTCAACCAATTAAAGATATCAACTTGATTGGTAATGGTCCTGAATCATTGGCCGAAATTGAAATGGTAGCTAACGATTTTAAAATGGATTATAGCACATGGACTTGTGGTAAGAGTGGACAAGGAGTTCCTGTATCGCTGGGCTTACCAACAATAAAAGTATCGAAACTTACTGTTGGTGGAGTTAATGCTTAATTGCACTCATGTATCATTTATCAATTAAACAGACGAATCAATGAAAGACAATAAAAAAATGGAATTGGCCCATTGGGCTTCCAAATATGCAAAGGAAAATGGTGCTAACGAAGTATACGTTTCTGTATACGACTCAAAGCAGTCTGATATTGAAATTAGGGATCAGAAGATTGAAACCATTCAGGAGTCCATTGAAAGTGGATTGAGTATTAATTTGTATGTAAATGGCAGATACTCTTCTCACTCAACCAATCGATTGAATAAAACGGAACTGGAAAGATTCATTAAAGAGGCAATATTAGCTACCAATTATTTGGCAGAAGATAAATATAGATCATTACCCAATCGTGACCTTTGTTACAATGGCGACGAGCGTGATTTGAAACTGTCCGACTCGGCTTACGATAAGCTTGATCCTCGTGAAAAGATTGAAGCGGCTATGAAAGTAGAAGCTGAAACCATTGGAATGGACGATAGAATTATTACGGTTTCTGGTTCGTATGGCGATGGATCATCACGTGGCTATATGGTGATGAGTAATGGAGTAGAAGGATTTAACGAATCTACTTCTTTTTATCTTAGTGCAAGTGCCTCGATAAATGGAGGAGATAGCAGACCTTCGGCAGGTCATTATATGGCAACACGCTTTTGGGATCAATTAAAACCGGATGGAATTGGGAAATATGCTGTTGAGCGAGCTTTGCAGAAAATTGGAGCCAAGAAAATCAAATCTGGAAAAATGGACATGTTAATCGAAAATCGTACGGTAGGACGTGTATTCGGATCATTCCTTGATCCATTGTATGGTTACAATTTGCAGCAAAAGCGTTCCTTTATGGAAGGTAAAATTGGGCAAAAGATAGCTTCGGACAAATTAAGTATTATTGATAATCCATTTATTGAATCGGGACGTAATTCTCGCTTGTTTGACAGAGATGGTTTGGCTGCAAAAGAAATAACTGTTGTTGAAAAAGGGATTTTGCGTACCTATTATATAGGAAATTACTATGGCAAAAAGTTAGATATGACACCTACAACAGGTTCTCCTTCCAATTTGATTTTCGAAAAAGGAAACAAAGATATATTTGGCTTAACCAGAGAAATGAAAGAAGGTATTTTTGTAACCGGATTTAATGGAGGGAACTCCAATCCTGCTACCGGGGATTTCTCGGTGGGAGTTGAAGGGTTCTATGTAAAAGATGGTGAAATTATTCATCCAATTTCAGGAATGAATATCACAGGTAATCACAAGGAAATGTGGAATCAGTTGGTGGCTGTTGGGAATGATCCTTTAATCGATCGTTCGTGGCAAACACCAAGTATGCTGTTTGAAGGAATTGACTTTAGCGGATTGTAAAAACCAACAAGTAAAAATAGATGAAGTGGCATTCTTTGCGGAGGATACCACTTTTTTTATCAGTTAAAACTCAATCAAAAACATGTGAAATTTAGAATACGACTAAAAAGCAAAAAACAGCTAAGCATAATCACGCTTAGGTGAAGAATTCTTACTATTTTAGATCGAATCAAAATCAATAATTATGATACTACAAATTTCTGACTGGTGGAGTGCCATGGATATCGTTGAAAAGATATTCTGGGGAATCTCCATTCCATTTTCAGTTCTGTTTCTTATTCAGATGCTTATGACTTTTCTCGGTGGAGATGTGGACGATATGGCTGCTGATGGCGATGCAGATGTTTCCGGTGATGGGGGTATAGATTTTCAGTTTCTAACGCTGAAGAACCTGATTGCCTTTTTTACCATTTTTGGTTGGACCGGAATCATCTGTTTGCACATGGGCTTTGGTCCTGGATTGGCAACTTTTATTGCTACCATAGCCGGTCTGATCATGATGGTAATTATGGCCTCAATCATGTATTTTATGGGAAAACTGACCGAGGAAGGAACCTTAAATCTAAATAATGCCATAGGTAAAGTGGGTAATGTATATCTTACCATTCCCGCAGGAAGAAAAGGAATGGGAAAAGTTCAAATTCAAGTGCAGGGACTACAAACCCTTGATGCCATTACCGATGCCGAAAATGATATTTCAACAGGAGCTGTTGTTGAAGTTATCGAGATCTTAAACGATCAAATTCTTGTTGTATACCCAATAGGTTAATCAATTACTAATTTTAATAATCTAATTAAATAACAAAACATTATGGGAGAATATATTGTTCTTTTGATTACTGCTATAGTAATATTCGTATTTGTTCTAATCGTATCATTCTTTAAAAGATACAAGCGATGTCCATCCGATCGAGTATTGGTTGTGTATGGTAAAGTTGGTAAAGGCGCAGGAACCGAATCGCGCTCAGCCAAGTGTATTCATGGTGGAGCCGCATTTGTTTGGCCAATTATTCAAGATTATGCATTTCTTGATCTTACTCCTATTTCGATCGAAATCAATCTTACCAATGCCCTAAGTAAGCAAAACATTCGTGTTGATGTTCCTTCACGATTTACTGTCGGAGTCTCGACCGAAGCAGGTGTTATGACCAATGCTGCTGAACGTCTTCTGGGACTATCTCAAGTGGATGTTAGTAATCTTGCTAAAGATATCATTTTTGGTCAGTTGCGTTTGGTAGTTGCGACTATGGATATCGAAGAGATCAACAGCAATCGTGATAAATTCCTTGCCGCGGTATCTTCAAATGTAGAGGCTGAACTGAAAAAGATTGGTTTGAAACTGATCAACGTAAACGTTACGGATATCAATGATGAATCGGGTTATATCGATGCACTTGGAAAGGAAGCCGCTGCCAAAGCAATAAACGATGCAAAGAAAAGCGTAGCCGAGAAAAATCGTGATGGTTCTATTGGAGAGGCAAATGCATTGCAAGAACAAAGAGTACAGGTTGCTGCTGCAGATGCAACAGCTGTTGAAGGGGAGAATACAGCGAAGATTACCATTGCAAATTCTGATGCGGGCAGACGTGAAAAAGAAGCGGAAGCAGAACGTTTGGCTACCGCTGCCGAGAAAGTGGCTACGGCACGTGCATTAGAGGAAGCATATTCGGCAGAAAAGGAAGCAGAATCAGCCCGTGCAATTCGAGATAAAGCATCGCAGACTGCTGATATTGTTGTTCCTGCACAAATTGACAAAGAAAAAATTGAGATTGCAGCGGAAGCAATTGCAGAGCAAACCCGTCGTCATGCGAAAGGGGAAGCGGATGCAATTTACATGAAGATGGAAGCGGAAGCAAAAGGTATTTATGAGATTTTAAGTAAGCAGGCTGAAGGTTTCGATAAGATTGTAAATGCTGCCGGTAGCGATGCCAAAGATGCTGTAATGTTAATGATCGCTGATAAGTTACCGGAATTGGTTTCTACCCAGGTTGAAGCAATCAAAAACATCAAGATTGATAAGGTTACTGTTTGGGAAAATGGCAATGGTAAAGATGGCAAGACATCCACAGCTAACTTTATGCAAGGCATGATGGGATCAATTCCTCCAATGGAAGAGCTATTTAAAATGGCAGGCATGGAATTGCCAACTTACCTTGGGAAAAAGGTAGAATTGAATAAGGAAACGGTTGACTTCGAAGATGTTTCTGACAAAGAAAACAAAGAATAGGAAT
Organism: Marinifilum sp.; assembly: GCF_965230805.1. Lineage (NCBI taxonomy): Bacteria > Pseudomonadati > Bacteroidota > Bacteroidia > Marinilabiliales > Marinifilaceae > Marinifilum > Marinifilum sp. The sequence continues at coordinate 3,329,710 of NZ_OZ246019.1, forward strand.
AAAAAATATCCAGATTTAAGTAGAAAAGGAGCATCAATTGGAGCTCCTTTTCTATTCTTCTTTTATCAGGAATTCTCAATTCTTATCTCCAGCCATTCTTCCAATGTCTTGATAATTTCATTTTTCATATCAGGAGGAAAGCTTTTAATTCGAGTTCGGTGCGCTCCTTCCGGATTTACAAACTTTTTGCATTTATTTTTGCCTTTTAAATCAACAGCAGTGGCCGACCATGTGTCCCATTCTCCATAGATGAAAAGCATTTTTTCTGCATCAGTTTGTAACCAATGATTTACCTTTTGCATAGATTCCGGATTAAACTTCCTAATTGGTTCATTCGGGAATACATGATCAAAGCATAAATCTTTTTTGTACTTGATGTATGGTCTGAAAGGTTCAACTTCGTAGCTGTACATGCCTATTTCAGTTAAGGCTTGATGATAAAATGCCAAGCCAGGCTTCAGACTATTCTCATCAAAAAAATCCATACCCGAAACACGAAGCAAGTGATTGAACAGATCTTGAGAGGTGGCATCGGAAGATGGAATATCCTCACATTTTGTATTACCCCATTGCCAAAAGGCAAATGAATATTCAAGTATGCTCAAATCTAAAGCCTTTTCCAGTCCCATAGAAAAAGAGTAGCCTTTGTTTTCGGCAAAAACTTTGGCTAATGGTAAGATTTCTTTTTTGTTCTTAAAACAAGCCAACTGAAACTGGTAAATTTTATCTCTGCATTCTTTACTACCAACACTTGCCAGGTGTTGATGTATTCTTTTGTCTTCGCGAGCTAAATTATGAGGAGCAACATACGGGACGCTTACATCAACATCATTTGGGTAGAAAAAGCGGTGATAAATGGTTGTTTGTCCACCTTTACTGATGCCAGTAGTAAGCCACTTGCTTTTGTATATTTTCTTTAAAGCTTGAATTATCTTGTGTTGGTCGGCTGCAGCTTGTTTGATATTCAGGTATTGCCAGTCTATACTATCGGGCATTGAATTTTTAAAATAGCGATGCTCAATAATCAATTGATTGGCATGTAAAAGTTTACTCAACTCACCCGCCTTTTCTGTCCAGATATTGTATCCTTGTAGCTCAACAACCATAGGCTTATCATATGCCTGATGTCCCAGCAAAACCCTTTGTTTAAAAGTTCCGGCATCAGGATTTTCATGATCTAATGGTTGGGTAAAATAGATTTCGAAATACTCGCTAAAAGTTGTATCTCCTGTTATTTTTTGAACTGTTACATTCGGAAGCTGTATTAATTTTTGTTCCAGACTTAAAGGTTGAGTGCATGCAGCAAATCCAATACTGATTACAAAAAGAAGCGAGTAAAATTTAGTTGTTAATTTGTTCATATTGTGTTTAGGTTTAGTAGCCAAAGGCAAGTTTATATTTCAACAATTTTTAGTGTTGATTTATTATAGCTAACAGTTAACAACTAAACACTAAAAGTCTGTTGATTATCCATGAAAGCCTTTGCGCTACTGTGTATGAATTAGGAGTATTCAAATCGAACTCATCTTATTATGATCTTTGAGACTCTACATCTTCAATGCTTTTAGGTATAGGTTTTCCTAATAATCGGGCACCATCTTTAGTGATTAAGAAGTCCTCTTCGTTCCTTAATCCTCCAAAATCTTTGTATTGTTCTACTTTATCGTAATTGATAAAATCAGCAAATCTGTTTTCTGCCTTCCACATGTCAATCAGTTCAGGAATGAAATAAATTCCGGGTTCAATGGTCAACACGAATCCGGGTTCTAATTCTCTGCCAAGGCGTAAAGATTTTAATCCGAATTGTGTACTTTTTGCTTCACCATTGTATCCCACATACACTTCGCCAAGGTTTTCCATATCGTGAACGTCCATTCCCATCATATGCCCTATTCCACATTGGAAGAATAGTGCATGAGCACCCTGATGAACAGCCTCATCCAGATCTCCTTTCATGAAACCCATTTGTTTCATTCCTTCGGCAATGGTTCTGCTGGCTTTAAGGTGAATATCTTTAAATCTTACACCGGGTTTTAGTTCGGCAACAGCAGCCTCGTGCGCATTTAATGCAATTTGATATATTTCTTTTTGTCGTTGGGTAAAAGTCTTGTCAACTGGGAAAGTGCTCGACATATCACCTGCGTAATGCATTCTGTTTTCTGCGCCACAATCAATCAAAAGCATATCACCACTTTTTAATGTATTGCCATGATAATGATTGTGAAGTGTTTGTCCGTTTATTGTTGCAATGGTAGGAAATGAAAGCTGTCCACCAGCTCGTACTGCCACTTCTTGCACAGCAGCAGCAATTTCATACTCTTTCATGCCTGGTTTAGCCATTCTCATAGCAGCTAAATGCATATCGGCTGTAATGTTAACCGCTTCTTCTATATGAATAATTTCTTCCTCCGATTTATAATTCCGTTGGTTAACAACCGCCTGAACGAATTCGCTAGATGATTTTTGATTTGCTTGATCTGGCTGTATCTGCAGCCAGTTAAATAGTTTTACTTGATGTTCAGGGCGATAAGGAGGCAAGTAATGAACCTTTCTTCCTTTTGCAATGGCTTGGTCCAAATACTTTTTAAGTAGCTGACTTGGTTTTGTTTCATGAATTCCAACCGCTTCGCTTTTTTCTTTAATGGTAGGTTGTGTACCCATCCAAACGATATGGTCGATACTTAATTCATCACCAAATATAATTTCTCTGTTTTCATCGATATCGATTATCGCATTCAAACCGGCATAGTCAGATCCAAAGAAGTACAGAAAAGTACTGTCTTGTCGGTAATGATAAGTGTTATCGGCATAGTTCATACCACATTCGTCGTTACCTAAGAATAGTAAAATGCCCGATTGAATACTTGATTTTAGAAGTTCTCTTCGTTTTTGATACGTTTTTTTTGCAAACATAAGGATTAGGTTTAAAATACATTAGTTTATTCTAGGATAGAAAAACTCCATAGAATGTAAAAAAGTTGAATAATTCGGAAATTAAAATGCGATCAGGGGGGAATTAACAAATCCAGCATTCGTACAGACCTTTGTACGAATTATTGTAGTGCGTTATGTGTTTGTTAAATAAAATCATACATGGATTTGTAATGGGTAAATTTAGAAAAAAAACGCAAATAAGCTGAGTAAGATATAAAGATTTTATGTCGAACTCAGCTTGTACCTCTATAAACCAAAAGTTTGATCTTTTAGGCTTTCATCATTTAATGAAAGATCAAATTGGAATATTCCTATTCAGAATGCTTTAATAAGCAGATTCCGATAAAGAATATTTTAGCCGTTGTTTTGATCTTGTGGCTTCCAACTGACAATTGAAGGGAAATTATAAACAAATGCGTCTCAAATTGTTTTTAGAATTTTGAGTTTAGCCAAGGCACAAATTTGAGATATAGCATTAGCAAGGTCGATATTTTTTAAGGTAGGATAAACACCGGTATTACAATATTTCCAGAATGAATGGAACCAGAAAAGGAACCAGAATTGTTAGTACAATTCCGCTGAATACCGAAATGACAACCCATTCTTTACCAGTGTATTTTGAGATAATAGGGAGAGTAGTATCCATTGCGGTAGCTCCACCCGATGCGATTCCGGCAAGTTTTCCAAAGTATTTTACAAAAATCGGTACAGCAAGCAATGTTATAATTTCGCGTAAGATATTTGATAGAAGAGCAATCACACCTAAGGTTTCGCCGCTTATTTGAGTAATAAAAATGGATGATAAACTATAGTAGCCAAAACCAGCACCAACTGCTAAAGCTTCTTTTAATTGTATTTCGGGTGTGAATATGGAGATGATACCAACACCAAATAATGAGCCAACAATTACACACAAGGGTACAAGCACGATTTTAATATTGGTTTCCCTGATTACTCTCCATGATGATCGATCAGCGCCAATGCTTATTCCCACTAAAAACATCAGAAGGTAAAGGGCATAAAGTGAGAAATCAGATTCCATGATCACCTCTGGTAAAAATCTTGTAAGCCCTAAAACTAATCCTAATGCAAAAAATCCGAGTATAATCAGGCTGTTCTTCATGCTTTGTAATTGGCAATAGTTATTTACTTATTAAAAAATAGTTGATAGGTGATATATGCGAATATTAAACTACCCAACACCGCACCTATTGTAAGGATTAAAGCTTGCCAACCAATTGTATGCAGGTTGTCAATAATCGTATCGTTTAAACCGACACCAATGCCAAGCAAAAAAAGCAGTAAATAAATCGAGTATGTGATCATTTTATCAAGCCCTTTAATGATTTTAGGAAACTTCCCTAGGAATAATCCCAATATAATACCCATTGTCATTAATAGTAGAACGGTAACCATTTGCTTTGCTCTATTTGTTAAGTGCTGTTAATTTAGGTAATTTTTAGTGCTTGATCACACTTCCGCTATTATTTCTACAGAGACATAATCCCTTTAATGCCTTGTGCTCTTGAGTAGATCTCGATCACATCCTCCGCCGAATCCATCATCATTTTTACCGTTACGCCTATAAAGCGAATATCACGCGAAGTTTTATAGGTAAATTCGGTGTCTTTAGGAAACAAGTTCTTTACTGCATTTAGTTTATCTTCATTATTTGGGACAATGAATTTAAACATGTACATCGAAGGCCAGTTGGTCGACTCAATTAAATGTTGTTTTATTTTGTTGTATTTATCTTGATCCATATTTCTGTATTATAGATTGATGGCACAAAAATGGGAAAATATTTTATGCTTTAATTGATAATAAGCTAGTATTTTAATTGAAGGCCATGAATGAATTAGGCGCAAGAGCATGTGAGAGATTTAACGCTTCATTAAGATTTTTATTCTCAATTCATAAATTATAATACTATCATAAATCTTATCTTTATATTTTCATAAACAAAGCATTTAAATCCATCCGTAACATTCTGTATATATGAATAGAAAGATTATAATTGTCCTGTTGGTTATTACAAGCATTGCATTGGCAGGAATTGTTTCCACTCTGTTGAAGGGAATGAAAAAAGATCCTGAAAAAAATTTGAATCGTACAAAATTGCCCATTGTAAAAGTGGAAACAGTTGAATACACATCAATAGAGACACCTGTTGTTGAAAAGGGGAGATTGGTTTCGAACTTAGAGGTAAATTTGAGCTCCGAAGTAGCAGGACGCATTATCGAAAGCGGTGTTCCATTAAAGGTGGGTCAAAAATTTAAAAAAGGAGATTTACTCATAAAGATTTACGACAAAGATGCTCGAATGGATTTAAGAGCTCAAAAAAGTAGGTTTCTAAACAAATTGGCAGAAAACCTGCCGGATATCAAAGTTGATTATGCCGATAATTTTCAAAAATGGATGGACTTTTTTAATTCCATTGATTTGGATAAGAATATTTCGGATTTGCCTGAAGTAAAATCCGATCAGGAAAAAGTTTTTATGGCGAGTAGAAATATAATAGGAGATTATTATGCAATAAAAAGTGCCGAGGTAAAGCTTGAGAGAAGAAGGATTTATGCTCCCTTTAATGGCTCTTTTGTAGAAGTGAATACGCAGGTGGGTTCGGTTGCAGGAATGGGTTCGAAATTAGCAGGAATTATAGAGTCTGATAACTTGGAATTACAGGTTCCGGTTGAGTCGAAAGATATCAAGTGGTTAAAAGTGAATGATAAAGTGGATGTTTTAGATTCGAATGGGAGTGTGATCTCAACGGGAACATTGATTCGTAAATCAGACTTCGTGGATCAGGGAACACAGTCCGTTTCCGTTTTTGTGAAAATAAATAATGAGAATGGAGCTGAATTGTATCAAGGACAATTCCTGACTGCCCGCTTCAATGGAAAAATCATTGAGGATGCAATGGAGATTCCAAGAAATGCTGTGTTTAGGAACAATAAAGTATTTGTTGTTGAAGATGATTTGCTTCAGGAAATGAAAATCAATGTGATCAAATTAAATGATAATACTTTGGTTTTTAATGGGCTTAAAGAGGGGCAAGCACTAGTTGTTGATCTTCCGGTTAAAGCTTCGAATAACATGAAAGTGAAAGTTATTAACTAGATTTTCTTCTAAAACAACCATAGATGGAAAAGATTGTATCACGATTTGTAAAGTATCCGTTTTACGGAAAAATGATAATTGCATTGTTGTTAATAGCAGGGCTTACATCCTTGGTATTCATGAAGAAATCATTTTTCCCTCAAACAGAATCGAAAACAATTACTGTTTCGATGGTATTTACCGGCGCCAGTCCAAAAGAAGTGGAAGAAGGAATCACATCAAGAATTGAAGATGCCATAAGAGGGATTGTAGGGATTAAAGAGATGAATTCTGTTTCTTCCGAGGGATTTGCCAGAGTAACAATTACCACAACAGGAGATTATGACTTAGATGAAACATTGGCCGATGTAAAAAATGCAGTTGATGGCATACCAAGTTTCCCAACAGGAGCCGAAAAGGCTGTAATTGCCAAGCAAAGGTCTACCACGCCAGCCATACGAATGGTGGTATCCGGAGATGTGGATTTAATAACACTAAAAAAGTATGCCGATAGAATTTACGACGATTTGATGCGTTCAAAAAAAATGTCTCAAATTAGTTTGTCAGGTTTCCCAAGGTTGGAACTTTCGGTTGAGGTGAACGAAGATAATATGCGTAGATATAATCTAAGTTTTAACGAAATATCAACTGCGATTGCAAATAATAATATTGACATTTCGGGAGGAACCATTAAAAATGAAGTGGAAGAGATACTGATCAGAACCAGAAATCGCTCGGTTGATCCTGATAAAATTGGCGAGATCATTTTAAAAGCCAATCCCGATGGAACTTATCTGCGAATAAGAGATGTTGCAAATATTCATTTTCAGTTTCAGGATGTTCCTAACTCCACATATGTTAATAATAATCCTTCGGTTGGAATTGTTATAAACAAATTAAATAATGAAGATTTACAAGAAATTTCGGATTTCTGTAGTGATTACGTTGAAGAATTTAATGCCCAACACCACGACGCCCAGATGTTAGTAACATTTAACTTTGTTGACTTGTTGAAATCGCGTCTTAATTTGTTGTACAAGAATGGTGGATATGGATTGGCTTTGGTAGTATTGTCCTTATCACTGTTTTTAAGTTTTCGCCTGGCTTTGTGGGTAGCCTGGGGAATTCCAGCCTCATTTCTGGGGATGTTTATTCTGGCCAATTTAATGGGGGTTACCATTAATATGATTTCTTTATTTGGGATGATCCTAATTATTGGAATTCTTGTTGATGATGGAATTGTAATCGGAGAAAATATTTATACACATTTCGAAAAAGGGAAAAGTCCCAGAAGAGCGGCAATTGATGGAACCTTAGAGGTGGTTCCGGCGGTTTTAACATCTGTTACAACTACTATGGTTGCATTTTCTCCATTGTTATTAATCACAGGCAATATGGAGTTTCTTTTCGAAATGGCATTTGTTGTTTGTGCATGTCTTGGCTTGTCTTTGTTCGAAAGTTTATTTGTGCTTCCCAGTCATGTTGGCAATGAGGTGGTTTTAAATGCAAAGAAAAAGGCAAATGCATTTAATCGATTCAGAAAAAGGATTGAAAATGGGATTGTTCATGTACGCGATAAGGTTTATGTGCGGTTATTAGATTGGATTGTTGCTTGGCGTTGGTTTGTAGTATCAACCCCTATTGCTCTTCTATTAATAACTTATGGATTATTTAGTGGTGGTTTGATTCAAAGTACTTTTTTTCCAAACCTTCCATTTGATTCATTTAATATTAACATTGCATTTAAGCCGGGAAGCAATAAGGATATCACCACTTCTTATTTAAAAGAGTTCGAAAAATTAGTTTGGCAAGTAAATGATGAATTGATGAAAGAGTTTAACGATACAACGAATTTCATCAAATATACAACAGTATCTACAGGTAATTCGTTTGGAGGACAAGAGAGCGGGCCACATGCAGGAAATTTAGGAGTTATGCTTCGCGATATGGAAGGCGCTCCCGTATCTAGTTTTGAAATCTCCAATAGGGTAAAAAAGATAATCGGCAATGTTCCCGAAGCAGAAAAATTTACCATAGGAGCCTTTAATCGTTGGGGAGCACCTGTATCTGTTAGTTTATTGGCTAACGATTTAGATGAATTGAATCGTGCGAATGATTTTTTTCAGAATGAATTGCGACAGATGGCTTCTTTATACAATATTAGCGATAACAATCCATTGGGAAGTAGGGAGGTTCGCTTGAGATTAAAACCAAAGGCCTATTATTTGGGAATGAATCTTAGGTCAATTACTTCGCAAATCAGACAGGGATTTTTTGGAGGTCAGGCACAGCGTTTACAAGAGGGCAAGGACGAAATTAAAGTTTGGGTAAGATATCCCAAAAGCGACAGGGTTTTTATTGGTCAAATGGAAGAAATGAGAATTCGAACTCCTCAAGGTGTATTTCCGCTTTCGGAATTGGTGGAGTACGATATCAAACGCGGACCAGTTAGTATTCAACGCTACAACGGATCTCGTGAAATTCGGGTTGAGGCTGACTTATTGGATCCAAATGAACCGGTTCCGCCTATTCTCGAATACATTAGCGATAATGTTCTAACTGAACTCAATAATAAATTTCCTGGGGTTAGGGCCGAATATCAAGGACAGGAAAAGAGGTCGAAAGAGGATGGAGAGGAGCTTAAACTGTATTTCTCCATAGCATTTATGATTATCATTTTTATTGTAATGATCCATTTCAGAAGCTTCACCCAAGGATTAATTGTTTTAATGATGGTTCCTTTAGGTTTTATGGGCTCTGCATGGGGGCATGGGATTGAGGGATCGCCTGTATCTATGTTGAGTGTTTGGGGTATGGTAGCATTATCAGGGATTATTATTAATGATGCAGTAGTGTTCCTGTCTAAATACAATTCCCTGATTCAGGAAGGTTTGGAACCCATCCCCGCAGTGAAAGCAGCAGGTAAAGCCAGGTTTAGAGCTATTGTGCTTACAACTATCACCACATCTATAGGTTTGTATCCTCTTATATTGGAAAAATCATTTCAAGCTAAGTTTTTAATTCCAATGGCAATTGCTTTGGCATATGGAGTACTAATTGGAACCATTTTTCTGCTACTGTTTTTCCCTGTTCTTATTATCGTATTAAATGATACCAAGAGAATCCTAAAGCAGTTTTGGGAAGGTGAAAAAATTGCTCCAAGAGATGTCGAGCCTAAAGTAAGAGAATCAAAAGTAAGTTTAGATTAATAATTTAGAAGAAATCAGTTTCTTCGAGGCATTATAAAAAGCAAAAGATGATAAAAAAGATATCATTAATACTATTGTTTAATTTCTTCTTTTTAAGTCTGATGGCTCAGGAAGAATTAAGTTTGTCAAAAGCAATTCAAGTTGGTCTGGAAAATAACTATGAATTGAAAATCATCCGTAAATCGGAAAAGATTTCTGAATTAAACAATGCATGGGGAAATGTGGGGCGATATCCTCGCATTCAGTTTAACCTGCAAGGGCGAGGAGTAAAAGACTACAATGATAACAATGACTTTACCCGTTTGAGCTTAACTCCTTCGCTTGATTTGGACTGGACAATTTTTGAAGGTTTTGCAGTGCAAATCCGAAAGGATAAGTTTAACGATTTGGAGCAACTATCGAGAGGAAATACCCTGATTGCAATCGAAAACAGAATCGAATTGATCATTTTAGCCTATTACAAAATTCTGCTTGAAAAGGAAAGACTAAAGGTAAGTGAGAAAATCATGAAATTGTCTTCCGACAGATATGAGAAAAGTAAGATTGGCAAAGAATTGGGGAGTACGGTAACCTACGATGTCTTGCAATCGAAAAATTCCTGGCTCGAAGATCGATCCTCCTACCTTTTGCAAGAAGTTAATTTTAATAATGCTGTGCGTGATTTGAATTTTTTATTGGGTGTAAAAGAAAGCAAAACATACAATTTTACCGATGAGTTTTTACCTGTAAGCGATGAATATGAATTGGGGAATTTGCTGGATAAGATGTTAAGTAATAATAACAATCTTAAAAATCGTTACATACAGGAGATGATTTTAAGGAGAGATGTTGAGTTGGCACGAAGCAATTATTTTCCAAGTCTGCACTTGGGGGCAGGAGTTCAGGCAAACAGAATTAGGAACAAACTTAAAGGCATATCGGCAAATACAACAGATTCTCACAATCTGTATGCAAATCTTAGCTTAAGCTATATGATTTTTAATGGGAACTCTAATCGCAGAAGCATGCAGATTGCAAAAATTCAGGAAGAAATTGCCAAAATCGAAACAGAAGATTTAAAACACAGCTTGACCAATACATTGGCTCAGAATTTTGAATTGTATCAGGTTAGAAGGGAAATATATTTGTTGGCGGAAGAGAATCGGGAAGCAGCTGAATTGAATTTGTCCATTTCAAAGGACAAATTCGAATCGGGAAGCATCAACTCTTTTAACTACCGCGATGTTCAGATTGTATATCAGAATGTAGCATTGGCTCGCTTAAATGCCATATTTAATTTGATACAGTCCAGAACCTCGCTGGTAAGATTAACTGGAGGAATATTAAACGAATAAACTCAAAAGGACATAAGAAGGAGGCTTATGTCATGATAAAAGGGGTATGATCTGATGCTCGTGTTCTTTCACCTTCCTAATCAATTGTATTGCACTAAATGATAGAGGTACCAAGCTTGTATTTCTTTCGTGATGATTCCAGGAGAGAATGACCAAAATAATAATAGCTCCCGATAAATTTAAAAGTTCACTTTCAGGTCTTGAGGTGTGCGAAGCCATAGAAATTGGCATTAAAAAACAGGCACCCCATGTTCAAATTGAGAAACTACCCTTAGCCGATGGAGGCGATGGAACTGTTGAGGTTCTGCAATATTACTTAAATGGAAAAATGATTTCAGTGGAGGTTAAAGATCCTTTGGGAAGGAAAGTAAATGCTTCTTATTGGTATTCGAAGACCAAAGGAATAGCTTTTATTGAGATGGCAGCAGCATCAGGAATTCGATTATTGACAGAATATGAAGCAAATCCTTTAAACACCAGTACCTACGGAACGGGAGAATTGATAAAAGATGCTTTGGATAAAGGTGTAAATCATATCATTTTGGGGATTGGAGGAAGTGCTACAAACGATGCGGGAATAGGAATGGCAAAAGCTTTGGGATATCGCTTTTTCGACAAAGACCAGAACGAGTTAATCGGCCTGGGAAAAGATTTGAAACGGGTAAAGAGAACTGATAATACCAGAGTTCATCCCAAAATTAAGGATGTAAAATTCGAAGTGGCATGCGATGTAGATAACCCTTTATTTGGCTCCCATGGAGCAGCTTATGTGTATGCGTCGCAAAAAGGGGCGAGTGGACCAATGATTGAGCAATTAGACAAAGGTCTTCGTGCTTTTAACGAAATGGCAAAAAAACAATTTCAGCTAGACCTGCAGAATATAAAAGGTGCAGGTGCAGCAGGGGGCTTGGGGGCAGGTAGTATCCTTTTTTTAGATGCGAGATTACAGTCAGGAATCGAACTAATAAAAAATGTGGCCGATTTCAACAAAAAAATAAAAACCGCTGATTGGATTATTACCGGAGAGGGAAAATTGGATTCTCAGACTTTTTCAGGTAAAGTGATTCGTGGTGTATTGGATTCAATTGAGCAACAAAACTTGGCTCTCTTTTGCGGGAGTGTTGATTTGTCGGAAGAAGAAAGAAGTAGAATTCAGATTGAATACATCGCTGAAACATCAGCTTATGCCAAAAATCTTGATGATTCCATGCAAAGTGCTGGAAAATATTTAAAAATGGCAGCAGAGGAGTTCGGTAAGAAGTTGAAAGTTAAATGATAAATTTCTATGGGTTGACTTGAATATAATAAAAGGATATCCCCAAAGAGAAACATTATTGTTATTATGAGTCTTAATCCGCAAAATGAGACAATGATAGAAAACTAGAATTGTCATTTCGAAGTAGTTACAACTGAGAAATCTGGTTCTAAAGAGATTTCTTGCCATTCTTTATAGAAATGATAACAATACGATATTTTGCATTTTGTTTGTGTTAAGCCTCTTGTTAAAATAAGCCATTAGCAGTAAAGCGAAGAATTTCTAGCTTAGAGAATCAGATGTTTTACTTTGTTCAATATGAGACGAAATACTTTAAACTTAACGTGAGTTCGACGTAAAATTTGTTCACAGTTTGCACTGATTTTGAATAGAAATTTTCTCAAATTTTCGAAGGAATATCGGGATATTTCAAGAAGATTTGAGGAGATTTATGCCGAAAGCAGGCAAACACATAATAGAAAGTTCTCTTTATGACATCTTCACATTAAAAATTCCTCAAAATAGCCCGCTATTCTTTCCAAATTTTTAATGCAAATCTATCGCAAATATAACTTTCTGTGGATAGAATTTTACGTCGAACCCACGTTAAACTTACTTTTTGGACGACTTTGTTGTTCGGAATTTTCATGATTTTCCCACTAAAAGTAAAGCTATTGGTTTACTGAAAATTTTCTTTGTCTTAGATTGACAACTTCAATTAAATGAGAATATCAGATTATTCTCCATTGCATTAGGGTAAAATCTTTGGTAAAAAATGCACCTCCAATTTTACTTTAAATTTTAAATTTCAATCAATTCTTTTACATTTGTTGCAACAACCCATTACTTACACGACCTAACATATTTGATGGCACCGAATTCTAAGATAAAAATCCGCGAAATAGATTTCAAGAAAGTATTTGATTCCTACTTTCCTTCCTTGTGCGTTTTCACTAATAAATTTGTTAAGGATGAAGATTTGGCTAAAGATTTGGTGCAAGATGTTTTTGTGAAGATTTGGAACAAGTCTGTCGAATTCGAATCAGAGAAATCAATGAAGGTGTACTTCTATCTTGCTGCCAAGAATAACTGTTTCGACCATTTAAAAAGACAAAAAAGAATAGGTTTTACCCAAGAACTGAATGAAGAAGTTCAAATCGAGGATGATTATGTTGTGAACGAAATTGTTCGTGAGGAAACCTACCGACAGTTAGAAGGAGCAATAGACTTACTACCTGAGAAAGCACGTGAAGTTGTGCGTTTGAACTTACATGGCTTAACGAATCCAGAAATAGCTGAAGAGTTAAATGTGAGTATTAACACCGTTAAAACACATAAATTACTTGCTTTTCGTAAACTTCGCGAGATCTTTGGCGAACAATATGTAGTGTTCTTGTTGGTAGAGTTCTATCATTTTCTTTAATAATACCACATTTCATTTAATTTAGATCCCTTCCTGAATGTCCTTGTAACTAGTGCTTTGTAAAGATTGTTCGCTTATATTCAGTAACTTTTTTTAAAAAATAACCTATTCCCTTCACCCCGATTTCAAAAATAAAGTCTGTAAGGTAAAAGCAATAGGAATGTGCACCAAAACCAATTGTTTAAAATGAAAGAAATAATAGATAAAAATATTGATATTAGTAAGTTGCTTGCTTTGCATTTGAATGGAAATTTAGATGAGCAAGAGCAAAAACGCCTGGAAGCCTGGTTGCAGGAAAAGGATTCCCATAGAGTTCTTTTTGAGCAATTGAAGCAAGGCGAGAATGCTCCACAGCGTAAGGAACTTATCAATCGAATCAATTTGGATGATGAATGGAGTAGGTTCCAATCTTTAATCCAGAAAGAACCGGGTATAAGAAGCTTGAACTGGAGAGCAATAGTAAAGTATGCAGCCATTATTGCCTTGCCTATTTTGGCAGCCACATTTTTATTGCTGCAAGATTACTCTTACGATGACTACGTATCTGATATTCCTGTAGAAATAAAACCTGGAACAAAATCGGCAGAACTTGTTTTAAGTACAGGAGAAAGAATACGGTTAGGCGATAAAGATCTTTTGCTCGAAGAAAGTGAGCAAAATGTTACCATTCATAATAAAGATCGCTCCTTAAATTACATCACTTCCGATAAGAAAACAGCTAAGTTAAGATACAATTACTTAATCATGAACCGTGGAGAGGAGTATCTGATTACTCTTGCTGATGGAACAAAGGTATGGTTGAATTCTGAGTCGAAACTTAAATTCCCAACTCAATTTGCCGATAATATCAGGGTAGTTGAATTTGAAGGTGAAGGCTACTTTGAGGTGGCTAAAAATGAAAAAGCACCTTTTATCGTAAAGACCAAACAGCTTGATGTTGAAGTGTTGGGAACAGAATTTAATCTGTCGGCGTACGCTGATGAAGAGAGTGTAAAAACAGCCTTGGTTGAAGGTAGTGTAAAGATCTCTCCAAATTATGGCGACATAGAAAATATAATCATCAAACCGGATGAGATGGCAGTCTTAAATATTGCAGACCATAAATTGGATGTAGAACAAGTTGATGCCAAGGCCTATGGAAGGTGGAGAAAAGGTTTGTTTTCATTTAATGAAGAGTCACTGGAAGAAATCATGAGAAAGCTGTCTCGTTGGTACGATATCTCTGTGTTTTTTGAAGATGATGAAACGAGATATCAGTATTTCTCAGGAAAACTGCCACGTATCGAGAATTGTAACGATCTGCTGGAAATGATAGAGAAAACAACCAGTGTTGAATTTGAAATTAAAGATGAACGAACGGTAATTGTAAAATATAAATAAACCAAAAAAATACCGGAACATAGTACCAGTATGTTCCGGCTATTTAGAATTAATCATCCCAATGGGATGTGTGTGTAACTCTAAACATTACAAATTTATGGAAAAAATTAAAATGTTTCGAATATCCAAACTATTAGGTATTCGGAAGAAATGGCTAATTGCTATGAAAACATTTGTTCTTTTATTTTTTGCTTTCAGTTTACAGCTGAATGCTAGTGTATTCTCACAAAGGGTGAATCTGAGATTAAAGAATGTGAGTGCAAAGGATTTAATTCGTGAAATTGAATCACAAACCAACTTGGGTTTCATCTATAATCTTAATGAGATTGAAAAACTAGATGGAATCTCGATTGACGCAAAGGAAGAAACCGTGAAAGAGGTTTTGGATGAAGTGCTTAAAGATACTGACTTGACATATGAAATTGATCAAGAAGTTATCATTATTAAGCCTCGTCCTGTTGTCGTTGAAAAAAATATGGATCAACAACAACAAAAATCAATCAACGGAAAAGTAACCGACAAAAATGGAGAACCTCTTCCAGGTGTATCCGTTTTGATCAAAGGATCATATACTGGAACAACAACCAATATGGATGGATTCTTCAATATTACCGTTGACGAAGGAACTACTTTGGTGTTCTCATTTGTGGGTATGACAACACAGGAAGTGTTGGTTGAAAATCAAAAAACATTGCAAATTGTAATGGAGGAAGATGCCAAGCAGCTTGAAGACGTAGTTGTAAATGGGTATTTTGTTCGTAAGAAGGAAAGTTTTACAGGTTCAGCTACCGTAGTTAAGCAAGACGAGCTTAAGAAGATGGGTGTTGATAACCTTGTACAAAGTCTTGGTTTACTTGATCCATCTTTCCAAATTCTTGAAGGCAATGAATTTGGATCAGACATCAACCGTATGCCTGATATCAGACTAAGGGGAAGTGCTCTTCTTCAGGCTCCTGGTCTTGGAAGTGTAAGCCGTTCATCCCTTACCGGTAATCCAAACCAGCCTATCTTTATTATGGATAACTTCGAAACTACTCTTGAAAAGGTACTTGACCTTGACATGAACCGAGTAGAGTCCGTTACCATATTAAAGGATGCTGCAGCAACTGCCATTTATGGTTCAAGAGCTGCCAATGGTGTTATTGTGGTAAAAACCATACAGCCAAAATCAGGACAGATAAAGGTAAGCTATAACCTGAATATGGACTTTTCTTTTCCCGATCTGGATACCTATGACTTGCTTAATGCAGAGGAACTATTCCAACTACAGAAAGATCTTAATGTACGTAGCTATAGATTACCTACGTATAAAGCGCAGGCTTCTGCCATAGAAAAAAATCTTGCAAAAGGAACCGATACTGACTGGTTGGCACAGCCCGTAAGAAATGCAGTTGGGCATAGGCATTCACTTAACCTTATGGGTGGTGATGACAAAATGCGATATATGTTCGACCTTTCCTATGCCGACAGAGCTGGTGTAATGAAAGGTTCTGATAGGGAAAACCTTGGAATGGCAGTGACCCTTCATTACAATTCCGGTGATAATTTGGCATTTAGTAACCGTCTTTCTATCGATAAGAACAACTCTTCTGAGTCTCCCTATGGTTCGTTCGATACTTACACCAAAATGCAACCTTATTTCCCTATATATGATGATCAAGGAAATTTGCATCAGTATTATACTTATTACTCTTCTATTTATGAAAGAGATAGAGTGTTTGATCGCCCATGGATTTCCAACCCTATGTACGAGGCAAGTGTTGGAAATAAAGATGAATCAAAATACACTGATATTTCCAATAACTTTCAGATGGATTGGACAATTCTCCCATCTCTACGTTGGAGAAACAACTTTACATATAACTATAAGTCGACAAAAAGAGAACAATTTGTTTCGCCTAAATCAATTGAATATACTCTTGCTGATGTTAATCCAAATGTTATATCTATACCAACAGAACTAAGAGGAGCTTATCGTTCTGTAACTACAGAATATGAAAATTTCAATATCAACTCGGTATTAACATTTACAAAAGATTTTAACGGACATTTTGTGAATGCCTCATTGGGATTCAATGCCTCTCAGACTGATACCAGAACGGATGGATATGCAGCGCAAGGATTTTCTACTGCCAAATACCCTGATCCTTCCTTTGCTGCAATGTATGAATTGCTAGGAGTACCAATTGCAGAAGAGGGAAAATCAAGACTGATGGGACTTCTTACAGGTATTAACTATTCCTATAACAACAGGTACCTTTTTGATTTTACATACCGTCTTGACGGATCTTCGCAGTTTGGTGCAAATAAAAAAACAGCAGGTTTCTACTCCGTAGGGCTTGGATGGAACCTTCATAACGAGAATTTCCTTAGGAACAATAAAATCATCAACCAGCTAAAAATTCGTTCAACATACGGAGAAACAGGTTCTATAAACTTTGCACCTTATCAGGCAAAGAATATTGTAAACTATTTTAAATATACCAGATACTTAAACTTACAGGGAACAGCTCTTAAGGGTATAGGAAACGAAGACCTGAAGTGGCAAACTACTGAAACTCTTGAGTTAGGATTGGATTTTGGCTTGTTTAATAACACTTTGTCGGGTAGTGTAAATTTCTACGATAAGCACACCGTAGATATGGTAAGCCCTGTAGATACACCTACATCTATGGGATTCAGAAACTTCACGGCTAACCTTGGAGAGTTGTCTAACAAGGGGATTGAGTTTAGCCTAAAGCTTAACTTAATGCGCAAGAACGATATTAACTGGAACGTTTATGCAAACGGTGCCCACAACAAATCAGAGATCTTGTCTATTGGGAATTCTTTATCAGCCTACAACGAATTTAGTGATCTGGGGGGCTACTCAGCAGACGATGTTGAGCAAGGATACGTAAGAAACGAGGATGGTTCTACAACGACTATCGATCTGGAAGCATTAAGTCACCAGTTTAGGGTGCGATTTGAAGAAGGAGGGTCTCCTTCAGCTATATGGGCTGTAAAGTCTTTGGGAATAGATCCTTTAACGGGCCAAGAAATCTTCCTAAAGAAGGATGGTACTCCTACATTTGTATGGAACACCAATGATAAAGTAGTTGTAGGGGATGAAGAGCCAACCCTTAAAGGAACATTTGGAACCTCTTTTGCCTACAAAAATATTGATATTAATCTCACTTGCAGGTATCAGTATGGAGGGCAGGTCTATAACGCAACACTCGCTGACAAGATTGAAAATTCAGACAAGAACTATAATGTAGATCGCAGGGTATTGGAAGAGACCTGGAGAGAGCCGGGAGATATGGTTAGATATGTCTCCAATGTAGATGAATCAGGTTTTAATAGTAGGACGACAGGATTAAGTTCAAGATTTGTTCAGGACTTTGACCTGTTGGAGCTTAGTTCGATTAACGTAAATTACAATCTACCAAAGAATATCTGTCAAAAGTTTAAGATGGAATCTATGCGATTGTCATTCAATATGAATGATATTTTCTACACTTCAACTGTTAAGAGAGAGCGTGGAACTGCTTATCCGTTTGCTCGTTCATTTACACTTGGCTTACGTGCTAATTTTTAGTAAATAACTGTAACCTACGAAATTTTAAAAGATACTAAAATGAAAAATACATTTATAATATTACTGTTCATTTTAAGCCAGTTGTTTATCGCATGTGATGAGTGGCTTGATATACAGCCAAAGCAAGACGTAGATCTTGAAGAGCAGATCAGTACTGCCAACGGAATATTTGAAAGCCTTACCGGAGTATATACCACTATGGTGGGAGAAAATCTGTATGGGCAGGATCTTTCCTACGGATTAATCGAAGTAGCAGCGCAGAACCATTATCCAAACACACCAAGACCATTTGCCGATTTTAACTGGACAGAAATAGAGGCAAAAAACCAGATTGATGATATCTGGCTGGCGATCTATAATGCGGTTGCAAACAACAATATTATACTGGACAATATTGATGCAGTAAAAAATCAGTTTGCTGCTGACGACTACAACTTGGTTAAAGGTGAAGCATTGGCAATTAGGGCTTTTCTTCATTTTGATGCTTTGCGTTTGTTTGGTGAAAAATACGCAGAAGACACAAAAGGAAACAAACAAATACCTTATGTTGTAAGCTTTGATTTAAAACGTTCTCCACACCTTTCAATGGATAGCGTTTACAGCCATATTATCAAAGATCTTGACGAGGCGGAAGCATTGTTTTTAGAATCAGACCCCATTGTTGGAGCTTATGACGGGTATTACTTTGATACCGATAACAGAAAGTATCGTTTTAACTATTACGCCGTTCGGGCTCTGAAGGCAAGAGTTTATATGGCCAAGGGTGATAAAGAAAATGCAAGATTTTATGCTGAAAAGGTAATAGAAGAGTTCAACTGGCAATGGGTTTCACAATCAAACCTTGTTGGTAGCAATATTGGTGAAAGGGATTTGTTATTTTTCGATGAGGTGATTGCGTCCCTTAATGTTCGCAGTTTAAATACTTTTTACGAGGATAACTTTTCTTCGTCAAGCGTAGGTTATACTGCCTTTGGTTCAGGAACGAATTATGGAGAGTTTATTTTTGAAGTTTCAATTCCTGGTCCATATCCGTGGAATCCCACAACGCCAAGTATTGGAATTAACGATTACAGATATCAGTATCTATTCAAAGCTAATGATGATGGAGCACTTGCAGTATCAATTAAATACAATCAGTACGTAAATGAATACTCTACCAGATATCAGGAGTATATGGCTATACCTTTGTTTAGGGTAAGTGAAATGATGCTTATTGCTGCAGAATCATACTTGGGAGTTGATAACAATAAGGCAATAACACTTATAAATGACTTAAGAGACCACAGGAGTGTTCTTCCGGAAGATCTTAGTGGAAAAACAGAAGCTGAATTGCTGGAAATAATAGTGAAGGAATTTCGTAAGGAAACATACCTTGAGGGTCAATTATTTTATATGTACAAAAGGCTTGGATTAACAAGTATTCCACAAATGAACAGTTGGGATCCTTTGAAAACAGTTGATCCCGACAGCTATGTAATTCCTCTTCCTGATGTCGAAATTGAATATGGTAACCTATAGGAGAATCCGGATTGATTTAAAAATTTTAAAAAAATTACATTATGAAATTTAAATATATATGTTTAACACTGATAGTCCTTTTTGCTACGTATGCCTGTAATACCGACGACCCTATAGAATATATAGGAGTGGACTATGTATATTTCGAAAGTGAAGAGGAGGAGGGTACACTTCTTGAAAAAAGCTTTACTTTTTTGTTCGAAGAGGAAACGACGACAAGCAAGGAGCTTGAAATTCCTGTAGCTGCAAGTGGTATGCTGGTAGATAGCGACAGACTATTTTCTATTAGTATTATTGACAGCCTTACAACGGCAACCGAAGGTACGCACTTTAGCATTGATCCTGCCAAACTAGTTATTAAGGCTGGAGAAATTAATGGCAATGTGCTTGTTACGCTTAATCGTACTGCTGAAATGAAAGATACGGTATATACCATTGGGATTGAACTTTCTAAAAACGATCAGTTTGACAGAGGATTCCGAACGGTGTGCAAAGTAAAATTCAGTGACCTTTTCCTCGAGCCTGAATGGTGGTATTCAAGCTGGCAAAATATAGGACCATTTACAACTACCAAAGGTTTGTTATGGCTTGAATACCACGAAGTAACGGATGGCTCTGATCCTATAGAGATATACTATGATGATGACTTTGGCATGTATGCGAGAGAGGAATTTAATGCAATTAAAGAAGGGTTTAAGCAATGGCTAACGAATCATCCGGAAGCACCAATTTATGACGAAAACGAAGATTTGGTAGCATCAACACTTTAAATACTAATAATTATGGAAAGAATTATATATATACTTTTAATCATGGTAATTGCCTGGTCATGTATCGAGGATGACGGCAACTACGAATACAAAGATCCACAGGAAGTGGACTTTTCATCCATGCCATCCGAAATGGATCTTATACTTGGAGAAGACCTTTTTATAGCAGGAGATATTGAGACTGATGCAGATATGGCTGATCTTGACTTTGCATGGTATGTAGAGGGGAATGATGAATTTGGTCATCCTACTTTTGATACGCTAAGCATTGATAAAGACCTGGATGTTATAGTAAACATTCCTCCGGGCAACGGAATACGTCTGTTCTATTCGGTTTATAACAATAAACTTGATGTTCATTACGAAAAAGCTATCTCTGTGAACGTTGTAACACCTTTCTCTACTGGATGGGGTTACATTACTGACAAAGGAGGAAATACGGAATACTCATTTATTTCCGAGATTACTGGTAAAACATATTTAAACGCACTTGAAGCTATTGGTGGAGAGGTGCTAAGTGGTAAACCTGTGAGGTTGTCTTATAATTCTGATAAATATGAAGAATATAACCATGTAGTGATACTTACCGAAACAGGAGGGGCGGTTTATGATGGCTATTCTGGAAGAAAGATTGAGGATTTACTGGATAGGTGGAGATCAACAGATAAGGTAGAATTTCCTTTTATTGATGGCGCATTTGAATATGGGGCATCTCACTCACTAGCATTATTTTTTGCAGGAGGAAAGATTTTCCCTAAGGAAGGATTCCATTTCCATCAGGGATTTTGGGAAGTCCCAGCCACGGGCGATTATGAAGCAACAGGTCCAGTTGCTCACTATTATGAAAAAATGATATTCTTTGATGCGAAATACAAGAGATATATGTACATAAATCCGGAAGATAATCCTTGGGAAGTAGAGGAACTCTCAGTAACTAATCCGGAAACGAAGCCCTTTGATCCTGAAAATCTTAACAAAACATGTCTTTGGATGAGGACTAATGTTGTCAATGGTAATCATGCAGGATCTAATACTACTATGGCAGTACTTAAGGATGATGCCGGTAAATTTTATGTGCAGGAGTTTGTTAATGATAACTCTGATGGATTTATTCCATTGGCTGAAGTAGAGCTTCCAGGGGATTTAGATGATAACTCATGCTTCGATACAAACCCTGTTTTTCCATATACTTATGTAAGTGCAGGCAATGTTATTCACAGGTATAACAGAACGACTAAGGGGATTCAGACTGATTACATTACTGTGGAAGATAACATTACCGATATGTATGTACACAATGATGGAAACATGCTTGGGGTAGTTGTTGACAATGGAGCAGGCTCTAAGGTATTGATACTTGATCTTGATAATAACGGAGCTGTATTAGAAAGCTATGAATCCGAAGATAAGATTGTTGATCTTAAATACAAGAGAATGGAATAACAGTAATGTGTCATAAAAAAAGTAAACTACTATAATTAGTAGAGATTCAAGAGGAACGCTATAATGTGTTCCTCTTGTTGTAAAATTACATTTGATGATTTAAAATGGGTATTTAACGTCGAACTCACGTTATTTAGGAGCAAGCAGGTAAGGGGGCTTGCTCCTTTTTGCATGTTGTAATGTGGGGTATCAATTGAGAGCATAAAATAATCAATTGAGATAGAGAAAATACCAAGTGGAATATCTATTTGATCAATTATTGGCATAAAAAATCGAATTGAGATCGTACTTTTTTCAATGGGGATAGTAAAACAGTAAATTGAGATTGTACTTTTTTCGATTGAGATAGAAAATGAAGTCAGGGGATGCATTGGGAAGCCAATTATTGGGTGCTTTTTTCAAATTGAGTTCGAAATTTGACCGAGGGGATAGGTGAAAAATGAAATTGAGATACTTCCCGACTTAAGGGGGGCTGAAAAATTCCCCAATGGCGAGTCAAATCTTTATCGGGGTCAGTATTTATAAAGGTTTTAGGAGTTAGGATCTTTAATTTCTCAGTGACCAACAGATTTTTATCGTGTCTATTTCATTTCTGCCAACACTTAGCAGGAAATACCTCTATGTGCGATAAGCCATAAACTAGTGTAAAGAATGCTAATTCCCCGAACTAATGTTTTGACCTATTTTCCTTTCTACTGCGTTAAGCTTTTTCGCCGTAGCTACGGCTATGCCTGTAAACCTTGCCTTGTAAAAAGAAAAATATTTTCAAAAACTTTAATTCGTTTTATTAACACTCTTCATACTAGTCTTTTTATGATCGCATTTATTGCGATTGAATTCTGTTATTAATGACTATCAGCTATCGGAATCAATAATAAAACACTAAATTGCACAACAGGATAGAACAGGATGGAATATTTTAAAATATGGGTATAATTAAGGTAAAATAGAAAGAATTGAAATGAAAAGACTAGTTTATGGTTTAACAATTGCCAGTTTGTTATCGCTAACAATGATGAATTGTGCGCCAGCAGATCAAGCGACAGAAAAAAAAGTCAAAGTTTTTAAATATGAGTTTCAAAATACAGCCCTGCCTGTTGACGAACGAGTTAAAGCACTTATTAAAGAGCTAACATTAGAAGAAAAAATTGGCCTGATGGAGAACAACTCCAAGGCGGTTGAGCGTTTAGGAATACCGCAGTATCATTGGTGGAACGAAGGATTACATGGTGTTGCACGTTCGGCTCCGGCAACGGTTTTTCCACAAGCTATTGGTATGGCAGCAACTTTTAACCCCGATTTGGTGGAGAAGGTAGCAACAGCCATTTCGGATGAAGGAAGAGCGCTTTACCATGCTGCAATAATCAAAGGAATCCGTAAACAGTATTTGGGTTTGACTTATTGGTCGCCCAATGTAAATATTTTTCGCGATCCTCGTTGGGGCAGAGGTCATGAAACCTATGGCGAAGATCCTATTCTATCAGGTAAAATAGGCTCATCCTTTGTAAGAGGATTGCAAGGGAACGATGATAAATACATTAAAATTGCAGCATGTGCCAAGCACTTTGCCGTGCACAATGGTCCCGAAGCAAAACGCCATACATTTAATGCTATTGCTAATCCTAAAGATTTAAATGAAACTTATCTTCCTGCATTTAAGTCCTTGCTCGATCAAAATGTTGCGGGATTTATGTGTGCATACAACCGTACCAATTCAGAGGCATGTTGCGGAAGTCCAACCTTGTTGCTAAATATCCTAAGAAAACAATGGGGATTCGAAGGTTATGTGGTGTCGGATTGTGGCGCATTAACTGATTTGCATAAAAATCATAAGTTAACGGCAAACCGCGAAGAATCGGCTGCCATGGCCATTAAATCGGATGTAAATGTAAATTGTGGAAACGTTTATCGTTATTTGCAAGCAGCCATAGATAAAAAACTAATTACTGAAGAAGAATTGAATGGCGCTTTGGCAAAACAATTAAAAGTTCGCTTTCAATTGGGAATGTTTGATCCGCAAGAAGATGTGCCTTATTCTAGTATTCCTCTATCGGTTGTAGCAAGCGAAAAGCATAAGGATTTGTCGCGTGAGATTGCCCGTAAATCAATTGTGATGCTGAAGAATGAAAATAACACTCTGCCCTTAAAAAAGAATCTATCTCAAATTTATGTAACGGGTAATAATGCTACTGATGTAAATGCATTAATGGGGAATTACTACGGAGTTGCCAAGAATTACGTGACCGTATTAGAGGGTATTGCCAATGCTGTAGATCCAATCAGTATTGTGCAATACAATCAAACCATTCTTTTAGAGCAGGATATTAATAGAGTAAACACAGGTCAGGTATGGAATGCCAAGTTTGCAGATGCTGTAATAGCTGTTGTGGGTATTTCACCATTGTACGAGGGAGAGAATGGTGATTCTCCCTTTTCGAAAACTGGTGGCGATAGAGAAAAGATTGAGCTACCTGCCAATCAATTGAAATTTTTAAAAGCATTAAAAAAAGAATGTAATGACAAACCATTGGTGGTGGTTGTAATGTCGGGAAGTGCATTAGCCATGCCCGAAGTTCATGAATTGGCCGATGCCATATTATGGGCATGGTATCCGGGTCAAGAAGGAGGCAGTGCTGTGGCAGATATTTTATTTGGTGATTATTCGCCATCCGGAAAGCTTCCTGTTACAATTTATAATTCTACCGATCAGCTTGGTGATTTCGAAGATTACAATATTTCAGATGGTGGATGGACATACAGATATTTTAAAGGAGAACCACTCTATCCGTTTGGATATGGATTAACATACAACGATGTAAGCTATAAATTAAATGGCAGTTCAAATATCGATATGAATGAAGAAGAATCAATTGATATAGAATTGAGTCTTACCAACCATGGCAAAATGGTACAAAGTGAGGCAATCCAATTGTATGTGAGCAAAACAGATGCCGATTTTATTACTCCAATCTATGCCTTAAGAGATTTTGAAAACATTACAATTGGAGCTGGTGAAACAACAAGTGTGAACTTTACCATCGATAAAAAAATGCTTTCGCAGATTGATATAAATGGCCAAGCGGTTCTTCTAAAGGGACAATATCAAATTTACATTGGCAGTGCCAGTCCTTCTAAAAGGATAGAAAAATTAGGAGGTGCAAGTCCGGTTAAATTAAATGTAAGCGTAAAGTGATCGTTCACTGCAAAAATGAAATCAATTCTATTGGAGGCAGTCACTCATTTATGTGGCTGCTTTTTTTATCATTATTGTGGCTGTTAACCTAAATTAACCTTAATTGTGTTATAATTAACGTGACACCCAAATAATTATAATTTAATTGTGACTTAATTAATACAACTTATTATAACCCGAAAGACATGAAAGAGTCATTAGTACGAGTAGAGAACTTATCCCACCGTTATACCATTCAATGGGCGGTTAAGGATGTAAGTTTCGAAATTCCTACCCAGGGAATTTATGGTTTGCTAGGTTCAAACGGTGCCGGTAAATCAACCACCATGAACATCATGAGTGGAGTGTTAAAACAAACCAAAGGTCAGGTTTATATTAATGGGGTAAATATGTCGAAAGACCCTATTAAAGCCAAAAAGCAGATTGGTTTTTTGCCTCAAAAACCCCCTTTGTACACTGATACAACAGTTGAAGAATATTTAACCAATTGCGCCCGCTTGCGACAGATTCCATCAAACGAAATTAAACGTGCGGTTGATGAAGTATTGGAGAAATGTGCCATTAGCCATTTTAGAAAGCGTTTGCTAAAAAATCTTTCAGGTGGTTACCAGCAACGTGTAGGAATTGCTCAGGCTATTATTCACAAGCCTGCATTTATTATTCTTGATGAGCCAACAAATGGATTGGATCCCAACCAAATTGTTGAAATTAGAGGATTGATCAGAGAAATTGCTGAAGAACGTGCAGTATTACTTTCAACTCATATCCTTACCGAAGTACACGCAATTTGCGAATACATTTATATGATTGAAAATGGTAAACTGGTATTCTCGGGCAAAACCGAAGAATTTGATAATTACCTCCAGCCAAATTCCATTTTTGTTCGCTTGCTTGAAATGCCATCAGTTGGTGAATTAATGAAAATAGAAGGTGTTGAAGGCGTTGAAGAATTAGGAGGTCCGGAATATCGACTAAAGTTTGTCGACTTAAACGGAGCCTCTGAGCGAGTAGTTCAAGAGAGTGTGAAAAACAATTGGCGTCTTGATGAAATTCGCGCCGAAAAGAATTCACTGAACGAAGTATTCTCTGCATTATCGAATAATTAATTCTAATTCTCAGGAAAAAGTTTTGTGTCTCCTATATAACGGAGCAAGTATTGATTCCTAAATTTAAAATTTAACAATAATAATGAAAAATATATTCACAATAGCAAGAATGGAACTTCAGAAGATGTTCTTTTCTCCCATCGCATGGTTGGTTTTGATCATATTTGGTATCCAATGCGGTTTTGAAATTATATCTGACCTCAATAACCAGGTCCGCATGTTTGAATTGGGATATGCACGACCGGCAGTTACGGCTAGTATGTTCGCGGGCATGAACGGTTTCTTTGTTCGAATACCACAATGGTTGTTTATTTATATTCCTTTGGTAACCATGGCTTTAATGAGTAAAGAGTATAGCTCTGGTTCTATAAAGCTTTTATATTCGTCACCTATTTCAAATATCCAGATCGTTCTGGGGAAATACCTGGCAGCCCTGGTTTTTGTAGCTTGTATGTCAGTTTTACTTTTATTAGCAGGAGTATTAGGATTGTTTACGATTGAAAATGTTGACTTTCCACATATTCTAACAGCAGTATTAGGTTTGTTCCTGATGATGGCAACTTATGCAGCAGTAGGGCTTTTTATATCATCCTTAACTTCATATCAGATAGTAGCGGCCATCGGAACTTTTCTTACCCTGTTTGTTTTTCAAAAAATTGGCGACCTGTGGCAAACTGTTGAGATGGTAAGAAATATTACCTATTGGTTATCTATCAGTGGAAGATCAAGTACATTTGTGCGTGGATTAATTTGTAGCGAAGATGTTCTCTACTTTATCCTTGTGTCTGGGCTATTCATTTCCTATACTATTTTCCGTCTTAAAAGTATCAGGGAAAAAAGCCACAGATTGGTGTCAACAGGCAGGTACTTATCAGCATTTTTATTGGTAGCCATTATTGGTTTTGTTTCAACTATCCCTTCATTAATGAAGTATTACGATGCAACCGCTACCAAAACCAATACCTTAACTGTTAGCAGCCAGGAGGTGGTTTCAAAGCTCGACGGAAAGGTGAAAATTACTGCCTATGCCAATGTTTTTGGCGATAACTTTTATGGATTAAGCCCACGATCTCAGGTAAGAGATGCGGATAATACTTGGGGGCAATATTCACGTTTTTTCCCAAACCTTGAATTGGAATACAAATATTACTACGCACTTCCAACCAATGAACAGGCATTAAAAAGCCATAACAGAAGATATGCTGACATGACCTTGGAACAGGCTTTGGAAAAAGTATGTAATACCTGGGATATGAATCCTAAAAAAGTAAAACCAGCCGAATTTTACAAAGATGAAATTAATCTTGAGGCTGAAATGAACCGTTGTGTGCGGAAAATTGAGACCGCAGATGGTAAATTTACTTATGTACACTTTTTTAATGATATGTACAGGGTTCCGTTTGAATCACAAAAAACAGCTGCCTTAAAAGGGCTTGTTCAAACACTTCCAATGATCGGTTTTGTTGATGGGCACCAGGAACGTAATGTAAACAACATTAGCGAAAGGGGCTTTTATACCGTGGCTAAAGAAAAAACATTCAGGCATGCCTTACGAAACAACGGAATTGATTTTGTAACCGTAAACCTGAATCAGCCTGTTGAACCGTTTATTGATGCTCTTGTAATAGCCGAAGCAAAAACACAGTATACGGAAACGGAGATGAAAAACCTGAACGACTTTGTCGACCGTGGAGGTAATTTAGTTATTGCTGCCGACCGTAAACGTCAGGAAGCCATGAATCCATTGGTAGAGCGCTTTGGAGTAACATTTGAGCCTGGTCAAGTGGTGGAATACAATAAGGGGTATACGATGGATCTGGTAACTTCCGTATTCACTGAAGAAGGAATGAAATTGTCTTATCCGTTTGAAGAAACAATTGTAGCTAGAGAACAATGTGTTACTATGCCAGGGGCTTTGGCATTAAGCTACGAAGATAAAGGTGAATTTGCATACACCACTGTACTTAGAGCTGATTCAATTGGCAATCTGCCAAAAGCTTCTGATATGGACGAAATTAAAAAAAACATAGCCAATCAGGCAATCAAGTTTGAAGGCATGAGTGCTGAGGACAAGCGCTTGATGATGATGTTGCGTGGACGCGAAGACAAGTCAAAAGATTCAGGAAAGTATAAAGGTTCGTGGAACGAATTGGTAACTACAGATTTTGTTGATGAAGTGCCATTGTACAATCCTGAAGAAGGTGAAATAGGTGGCCCTGTAACAACAGCTTTGGCACTTACTCGTAAAGTAGGTGATAAAGAACAACGTATCATGATTTTGGGAGATGCCGATTGTATCTCAAACGGTGAAATTTCAAGGCAACGTGCCAACATTCAGGCCGGGAACTTTAACTTTGTGGGAGGTTTATTCTTCTGGCTAACCAACAACGAATCTCCGGTTGATATGCGTCGTCCTACTCCTCCAGACAATGCTTTGAAGATTGTAAAAGATGATGCTGGACCGTATAAGATGTTATACCGATTTGTATTCCCAGCTTTACTGTTACTTATCTTTTTATTGATTTGGTTAAGAAGAAGAGGAAGATAATCTAAGAGATAAAGGCAAAGGTGTAGGCGAAGGCAAAGGGTAATTTCCTGCGTCTTTGCCAACACCTCATCCATTTCCTTTCAAAAAAAACAAAAAAATATGGCTTTTAAAGTAGATCATCAAACCATAAGCGATCTGAAGATTATTGGCGGTGCCCGGGAAAAAGACATTTATGGTTTATTCAACCGTACCAAAACAAGAGGTGGTGCCAGAATACTCAAAGACATGTTTATGTACCCACGTTCGCGAGAAGAAGAGATCATGAACAGGGTAAACATCATCTCCTATTTCAAGGAAAAAGAAATTGAGTTTCCTTTTGAAAGTAGTGGTTTTGATACCATTGAGCATTATTTAGGCAATACCGATGAGCGAACACGCTTAATGGAGCACGATGATAATCTGAAACGCAAGTTCAATAACGCCATTGGCGGGGATACAGAATATCAGCAAATCAATAAAGGGGTTATTAGCACATTGGTTTTTCTTTATGATTTAAAAGAGTTTTTATCAAGCTTGGACAGCAATGGGGCAACTGCTGAAATCAATAAAGATGTTATTGCAATTAAGAAAGTTTTGGACATACCCGAACTGGAATTTGTGAATGGTCTTGAAAAACGAACAACTAAACTTTCGTATGCAAAAACAGCGAAATACGATAAGCTTTTACGTTTCGAAATCAACAAGCAGGTCCAAAAACTGCTTTACCATGTGTTTGATTTTGATGTGTACATTGCAGTAGCTGAAGTTGCCAACCAACACAAGTTTTCATTTGCTGAGATTGAACAAACCGATGGCAATCTAATTCAATTGAATGAGGTATATCATCCTTTGGTCCCCAATGCCATTCCAAATACCATTCACATCGATCAAAACAACAACATGATTTTCCTGACGGGAGCCAATATGGCGGGTAAATCTACCTTTATGAAGACATTCAGTATCGCCATATATCTGGCGCATATGGGATTTCCGGTGCCAGCTAAAAGCATGCGTTTTAGTATTCAAAACGGAATGTTTACAACCATAAACCTGGCTGATAATTTAAATTTGGGATTCAGCCACTTTTATTCCGAAGTAAATCGAGTAAGAAAAGTAGCCGAAAGTGTGAATCAAAATGAACGCCTGGTTGTATTGTTCGATGAGTTGTTCAGAGGAACCAATGTAAAAGATGCATACGATGCAACCGTGGCAGTTATGGATGCTTTTGCAACCAAGCGAAATTGCACTTTTGTGATTTCAACCCATATTATTGAAGCTGGTGAAGAGCTCAAAAAAATGAGGGATAATATAAAATTCATGTATTTGCCCACTGTCATGAAAGATAATCTGCCTCAATATACCTATCAAATTGAAGAGGGTATTACCGAAGACAGGCATGGGATGATCATTATTAATAATGAGAAGATATTGGATATTTTAAAGGAATAGCTGTTGGGTGTTAGCATTTAGGTTTTTGTATTGGGGTGTTAGGTGTTTTGCGAAATTAAGTAACATCAATTAAATCAAAAGTAAATGAGAGACATTAGGCAATTGAATATTTGGAAGGAAGGATTGATTATTATTAAACATGTATATCGTGTATCTGAATTACTTCCAGATGCTGTGAAATATGGTTTAAATGCCAGATTTGTCGCTCTGCGGTTTCAATCCCTTCAAACATAGCTGAAGGTTGTAGCAGAAGCAGTCAGTTGGAGTTTAAGCGTTTTTTAAAAAATGCCATAGGATCCTTTTGAGTTAGAAACACAACTAATCCTAATCGAAGAATTATCTTTAGTACCCCAAAATGAAACAGCAGAAATAATTGACGCCATTAATAAAGAAAAAACATGATTAATAGTTTTATTAGTAAACTAAAAGCTAACAGCAAATAGCCAACAGCAAGAAACAACAATAACAATGGACTTTGTAACTGATAAACAAACGCTACAGGATTTAAATATCCTTGGGCAATTCAAGAATAACTCAATTTTTAGCCTGTTTAACCAGACCATTACAAGCGGAGGAGGACGATTACTTGAACGCATGTTCAACAATCCCTATACTGAGTTGGAACCAATTGAGAGGCGAAAACAGAATATTGCTTTCTTTGAGAAATTAAATACTTCTCTTCCATTTACCGAGAAAGAGTTCGACGAAGTAGAGAATTATTTGAGAAACACCGAATCAAAAAGCCGGATAGTGGCTGCAATGAATATTTCCCGCACAAAGTTCATGAACTTTATTGCTCAGGAAAAAGAGTATCTGGTTATTCGGGAAGGTTTGGAAAGAAGCATTGTTTTATTAAAGAAGTTTCGTGAAACAATAAAATTAATTGTTTCAAAATCTAATGGCACTCCCTTTTACGAAAAGGCATTAAAATTACAAGCTCTACTTGAGCGCAAAGAGCTTTTGGAGGCATACGAATTGGAAGGAATAAGTCCTCTGCCATATAAAAATGTATTTCGTTTTGACTATATTTTCCGTGGACTCTTAAATGATGAGATGGAAGATCTGATCAATGAAATTTACAGTCTGGATGTTTTTATGGCTGTTTCAGATGTAGCCAGAAAACGTGGATTTAAATATGCCAAAGCACTTGACAAAGAACAGAAAGTAATTGATTTAAAAGGGGTGTTTCACCCGGCAATTCCCAATGCGGTTGATAATGATATCAAAATTGAGGGGAACAAGAATGTGTTTTTTCTGACCGGGGCCAATATGGCAGGTAAATCAACCTTTATGAAATCATTCTCGGTGGCGGTTTATTTGGCTCACATGGGTTTTCCTGTACCAGCAAAGGAAATGACTTTTTCGGTTCACGATGGAATTTATACTTCGATTAATGTGCCTGATGATTTGGCTCAGGGGTATAGTCACTTTTACGCAGAAGTTTTGCGTGTAAAACATGTGGCCGAAGAGGTGGCTTCCAATAAACAATTGGTAATTATATTCGACGAATTGTTTAAGGGAACCAATGTTAAAGATGCCTATGATGGTACAGTCTCAATCGTTGATGCCTTCTCTAAACGATTAGGCACATTCATTATCTCAACCCATATTATGGAAGCGGGTCAAACATTGCAAAAAAGCAACGACCGTTTATTTTTCAAATATCTGCCTACGGTAATGAAGGGGGCAGTGCCTACCTATCCATATAAACTAGCCGATGGCATTACCGATGACAGGCATGGAATGATCATTATCGAGAATGAAAAAATACTGGAAACCATTAGAGGGGGTAAATCCTGAAACTTTTTTGATTACAATTCATAGTAAGTGTGAATAACAAGGAATCTACTATTCAATTTTATAAGGGTTTTGTTTACGAAATACTTTCAAATCATAGTCGGGTTTAAGAAAGTATTTTAATTGATTAGTTGTTAGGGAGCAAGCAGGTTAGGGGGCTTGCTCCTGTTTTTTTGTGTATAAGAGGAAGATAAGAAAGGCTCAGATTATTGATTGCTAGCTTATGTCATCATGGAGTTAAAGCGATTAATATTCGGAAAGAAAAGCTGGTTGGAGAATAAAGATGTTAGTATGGGAAAAAGACAAAAGAATAATATTGATTTCATGGTAATGCAGGTATTAGGATTAGGTATGAATGTTTATGAATCCACTTTTTGAATTTACTTATTTTAAAAGCAAATTTTAATTTTCCGTCCATTCTTTGCATTTGTTGCAATATCTACAAAACAACTTTAACCTCCTACATGACCGCAAGTTCAAATATTTAGCGGTAAATGTGCTTCCCATATTTTTTATACCTGTTTAATTATGAAGTGATTCTTAAATTATTTTGTGTTTAGTCAAGACAAAATGGTGTTATAGCCTAAGCTACTATGATATTTTTTATTGGAAGAATCAACTTAAAAGGACAAAAGAAGCAGACTTGTTTTGGTTTAAATTTCCTTAAATCTTCTCGCAATATCCCGATACTCCTTCGGTAATTTGAGAAAATTTATAAGCAAAACCTTTGCAAACTGTAACAATAATTTTAGACGAACTCAGGCTAATACCAGTATAAGTTTGAGAAGACAAGTTGCAGCACGGAAATTGCTTTATTAGGTATACAAATTACCATTTGTTTTTTTCAGTGTAGTTGCATTTCAAAGAAAAAATTTATATTTGAACACAATGACGCTAACCAACAACCACATAAAACAGATTAATCAAGGGGATATTAAGGCTTTTAAAGAGGTGTACAATAACATGTTTAAATCTCTCTGCTTATATGCTTATAAAATGTTACAAGAAGAAGATGTGGTGAGTGATGCCGTACAGGAAGCCTTTATCGTTATGTGGAACAAGCGTAAGGAATTTAATTCAATGCGTGGTGCACAGAGCTATTTGTATACGGTGGTGCGAAATAACATCATTAACGAGATAAGGAATCGTAAAAAAGAAGCAAAAGAAGCTGAAATTGCAGAAGAGATCGAATTCGATAATCAGATCACCAAGGAAGAAACCTACAAGTTGTTGCATCAAGCAATTGCCACTCTGCCCGAAAAAACTCAGAATGTGATAAAGATGTCGATGAATGGTCACACCAATCCCGAAATTGCAGAAAGACTTGATGTTTCAGTAAATACGGTAAAAACATTAAAAAGAATTGGTTACTCAAGACTGCGTGAGCAGTTAAAGGAAAACATTTTCTTATTGATTTTACTCTCCGAACTACTTGGTTAATCCTCTCTTGTTTAGATTTATTCCTTTTAAGTGAAGCGGCTTGCCGATATTCAGCAAGTAGGCTAAATTGATAACTGTACTAACTAAAGTTTGAGATTTATAGTGTTTTGAGTATTTAAAAGAGCTTAAAATACTCATTGCAAAAAAATCTGAAAAGCCTTATAGATTATAGCCCAGGGCATTGCCTTGGTGATGTATAAGAAAATGGAAAATCGTAGCATTTTATGTTGTTGATAATGGAACATACGTTTCATACGACGAAATAGGAGTAATCGAAATGAAAGGATTTTTTTTCAAAAAAATAAAACTCAGTTCACCCACCTTTATGTTTTTGCTCTATTAGTATCAAAGTGCACACAAAAATACCATTTGTAAAAATCAATTGTCAATTGAACAAATATTGCTTAAATGAATTCAGCTGAAAAATACATAAATAAGGCAAAAGAATGGGCCAAAGCAATCTTGAATGATAGTTTAGGTTCTTTGGAATTGAATGAAGAGGAGAAAAAAGATCTTCATTCACTTCGGAATGGTTCCTATTCAGAATGGCGTTCAGATTTAGAGGCAAAATTCGATGAAGAATTGGTATGGAAGAACATCGAGAGTTGTATAATAAAAGGGAAGAAAAAGACTAAAGTTATTCAATTGTTAAAATACTGGCCATCGGTTGCGGCTATTTTAGTAATTGGTTTGCTTTCTTATCAGGCTTACTTTATTTACAACGATTACCAGAGAAAACATCATGAGGCTTTAATGGTTCCAGGTCAGTCCAAAGCATATCTAGAGATCGATAATACGCATAGAATTGAATTGGGACAATTGGATACCTTAATGACATTTAATGGGACGAATTTGCAACTCAAAGCAGATCGGATTTCCTATACAGGTTTAGAAAGCAAGAATACTGAGAAGAGCTCTCACAAGTTAAGAGTTCCGCGAAATGCAGAGTATTGCATTCAGCTTGCCGATGGTAGCGTAGTGTGGGTCAATTCAGAATCTACTTTAGAATTTGATACTCGTTTCGATGGCAATAAAAGAATTGTGGATCTAAGTGGTGAGGCTTATTTTGAGGTAAAAAAAAATCCAGATCAACCATTTATTGTGAGAACCGAAAATGCTGATGTTAGAGTTCTGGGAACAAAGTTCAATGTAAGAGCTTACAATGATGAAGCCTACACAGTGGCAACTTTGAATGAGGGAAGAGTGAGAGTTCAGACCGATGAAATTAGCCAAGATCTTTGGCCGGATGAACAGTTGGTATTTGAAAATGCGACAGGAAAAATCACAAAAAAAGTAGTTGATGCAGATATTTATTCAGCTTGGGTGAATGGAAAGTTTGTATTCAAAGATCAGCGTTTGGAGGATATTCTGCATACCATAAGCAGATGGTACGATATACAGGTGTTCTTTGAGAATCAGGAATTGCAGGAAGAAAGATTCTCACTCAGCTTAAATCGAGATGCGGATATTTCGGATTTGTTAGAGCATATTGAAATGACTGAATCGGTGCAATTTGATATCAAGGGCAAAGCTTTGATTGTGAAGTGAGGTGTGGGATTCAACTGAGCTAGATGTGCAAAGATGAGTGAGTGAAGAGTTTAATGAGTGAAATAATAATAACATATTAATTGAGGAGTTCGCTTTTTAGGAGAGACCTGGAAAAGAAAAGGGGGTGATTTCAATTCAGAAAAATCAGCGATAATCATATCGATCATATATAACCTAAGTCTAAAAAAATAAAATAAAAAGAGGGAAATGATACTGCGAATATCATTTCCCTGAGATTAAATAACCCATTGTTCAATTAAATTATCTAATCATTACAAATCTATGGAAAATAATTTAGAATCTTTCCGTGTCTTGATGCGGAAAAGGATTAAAATCCTAAGAGTTATGAAAATTACCGTTCTACTTCTGCTGATTGGGATTCTACAGGTTTCGGCAAGTGTTTATTCCCAGAATGGGAGAATAAGTGTTGAAGTCAATGAAATGGAACTTTCTGATTTGCTTTGGCAATTGCAGGAAGAATCGGGAATTGTGTTTGTTTACAAAACCAAAGATTTAAAAGGAATCGATAAAGTTACTGTAAACAAGGAAGATGCTACCTTAAGTGAAATTCTGGATGAGTTATTGGAAGATACTAGTTTGGAATACAGGTTAAAAGATGATGTTGTAACGATTAAGCGAAAAGCGAAAGAAATCGATCAACAACAGCAACAACAAGATGTCAAAACGATTAAAGGAAAAGTCACCGACAAAAACGGCTTAGCCCTACCAGGAGTATCTGTTCGTATTAAAGGAACATATACAGGAACTTCTACCAATAATGATGGAATTTATGAAATAGCAGTTTCAGAAGGAGCCGTATTGGTATTCTCTTTTGTGGGGATGGAAAGTAAAGAGATTATGGTTGGCACCCAAGCCGTTATAAGTGTGGTGATGAATGAGTCTGATACACAGTTAGAGGATGTTATTGTTACTGGTTTAGGATTTTCATGGAACAAAGAAACCTTTACAGGTGCAACAACAAAAGTAACAGCTGATCAAATTAAAGAAATTAATCCTATTAATATATTTCAAGTGTTGGAGGTTATTGATCCATCTTTTCAAATTATGGAAAATGAAGAATTTGGCTCAGATCCTAATCGATTACCTGAAATTCGTCTTAGGGGTAACAGTTCTCTTCCAAATCTTTCCGATGTATACGAAGGTGACCCGAATACGCCTGTATTCATGGTTAATGGGTTTCAAAAATCGCTACAGTATGTGATGGATCTTGCACCTTCTGAGATTGAATCGATTACTTTATTAAAAGATGCAGCAGCAACTGCCATTTATGGTTCTAATTCATCCAATGGTATTGTTGTTATTGAACTTGTTCGGCCTAAAGCTGGAAAGCTCAGGGTAAACTATGCAGTATCAGCTATTGTGCAACAGCCAGACTTATCGGACTACGATATGCTAAATGCTGAGGAAAAGTTAGAAATGGAATTGATTCGTGGATATGAAGGGCGGCATACTGATTCATATAACAGTAAGCAATTCCAAATATCAGATGGTATTGATACCGACTGGCTTCGTATTCCAACCCGAACAGGAACTAACATAAGGCACTCATTAGGTATCAGCGGTGGAGCCAATGAGTTTAATTATCGTATAAGCCTAAATGCCAATCCAACAAAGGGTGTTATGAAAGGTTCTGATCGTGATAGATATTCTGGTGGGGTTACTTTAAATTACCGGACCGATAAGATACAAGTAAGCAACGACTTTAACTATGGCGAGGTTTTAGCTGAGCAATCGTTGCATTCTTCCTTTAGCCAATATGTTAGCATGAACCCTTATTACAGCCCTGTTGACAACGACGGTAATATTGTTTACAATATGGCCTTGGAAGACGATCAGAACGAAACAGTTCTTAATCCACTTTGGAATACTACAATTGGTGGTTATAATAGAACTAAGACAACATCGTTTAACGAAAATTTTAGGTTGCGTTGGCAACTAATTAAGAGTCTTGCATTAACTGGGGGAGTTTCGTATGCAAAAAGTATTAACCATGCCGAGGTATTTTTACCTTCTAAACATACCGGTTTTAATTCTATTTTAAATCCGGCAGAAAGAGGCTCTTACTCATCTAATCATAATACTACTCAGTCGTTTAACACAAGAATAGGATTGAGCTTTTTTAAGGCTTTTGGATACCATAATATAAACGCTAATGCCAACATGCAATACGATGAATCGGAATCTGAGAGTGATGGTTTTATCGCAACCGGGTTTCCTTCGCCAAAACTGGAGCACCCTCAATTTGCTGTTCAATATCAAACGGGAACCAGACCTAGCGGTTCAAGTCAATTGTTTCGTACTTTAGGTTTATTGGGAACATTCAGTTATAATTACAAATTCAAGTATTTTGCTGATTTTTCTTATCGCACCGATATTTCTTCTCAGTTTGGAGCAAACAACCGTTGGGCTGGTTTCTGGTCTGCTGGTGTGGGTTACAATCTAGATAAAGAACCCTTTATTAAGAACCTTGGCTTTGTTGAGAGGCTATCGATAAGAGGCTCTGTGGGTAATACGGGCTCAACTTCTTTTAATGCTTATCAGGCTCTGCAAGTATATAGCTATAATACCAACGAATATTATATAGGAAATGTTGTAGGAACTTCGTTAAGTGGTATTGGAAACCCAAACCTTAAATGGCAAAGGGTATTGCAAAAAAATATAAGCTTTAATGCATCTTTGTTTAACAATCTGTTTGATATTTCAGCATCCTATTATCACAATACTACAGACGACGCTATTGTTGATCAATCTATTCATTCTTATTCAGGGTTTTCTTCCTATGCCATAAATCTGGGAGGAATAATAAATAAAGGGGTGGATTTTAGCTTTAGGTCATTGCTTTACAATAAAAATTCTGTTCAGGTTTCAGTTGGTTTATCAGGCAATCGAAATTGGGAAAAACTAAAAGATTTGGGTGATACCTACTTCAATTACAACCAAAGCCAATTAAGTAACAAGAGAAACTTAACTCCGCTAAGATTAATTTACGAAGATGAGTCTACTACTGTAAGATATATAGCACATTCGCTAGGCATAGACCCTGCAACAGGAAAAGAATTGTTTTTGGACGAAAATGGCAACCAAACCTTTGAATTTACTGATGCTGAGATTATTTCTTTCGAAACAGCTCCCGATCTAAGAGGTTCTGCGAGTTTAAATTTTCGCTATAAAACATTTCGATTAGGATGTAGTTTTCAATATGGAATTGGGGGGAAAAACTTTAATTCAACAGTGTTAGGAAAAGTAGAAAATATTGGTTTAGTTTCCTCAAATGTAGACTCAAGGGCTTTTGATGAACGTTGGAGGAATCCTGGCGACATCTCATTTTACAAAGATGTGAGTGATATCGCTGCTACTTACGCATCTTCGCGTTTCTTGCAAGATGCATCATTTTTAACGTTGGGTTCTTTATCTGTTTCCTATGATTTTAATCAGGAAAGTTTAAAAAACTTAGGATTTATACGACATCTCACAATTTCGGCTGTTACCAATAACTTGTTCAGGCTATCTACAATAAGGGAGGAAAGAGGAACAATCTATCCATTCGCCCGAACATATAATTTTAGTTTAAGAATGAACTTTTAATACCTAGGTCATGCAAAAACAAATCATTTACATATTTATCATATTCACATTGGTTATTCCGATCTCTTGTGAGGATCATTTTGATATTGATCCAAAAACGGAAATTTTGGAGGAAGACCTTTTTAGTGAAGAATCAGGATATTACAACGTACTTTACGGAGTTTACCTAAAACTGAACCAGCAAAATCTTTATGGGAAAACATTAACTTATGATATCCTGGAAGATTTGGCACAATCGTATAGTGGAACTCGCTACAGAATAAGGGGATACGACTATTTTGAGCCTTTGCTTGGGCAATCGGGTATGACTGCTCATGATCGCTTTACAAGTATTTGGGAAACAATGTACAACGCAATTGCTGAATGCAATAATTTACTTGAAAACCTTGAAGCATCTCCTATTGAATTCCCGGATGGTAATCGGGAAATGGTAAAAGCAGAAGCAATGGCCATTAGGGCATTCTTGCATTTCGACCTGCTTCGGATGTTTGCTCCTTCCGTTATCTCAGATCCGGAATCTCCGGCAATTCCTTATGTCGATAACTTTTCGCTTCAGGATTTTCCACGATTAACTGTCAATCAAGTCTTGGACAAAATAATAGCCGATTTAAAGTCAGCTGAGAGCCTTCTACAGGTTCACGACCCAATTTTTATTGATGATCCTGATGCAAAGCCTACCCTCTTGGATTTGCATAATAGCAGCTTGATTAGATTTAACCGTGAAGCCAGAATGAATTATTATAGTGTGCTGGGTATTTTATCTCGTGTTCAATTATATGCCGGAAATAAGAACGAAGCATTTACTTATGCTAAAAAGGTTATTGAAGCTGATCGTTTTAGATTGCCTACAAATGCTATAGACTATAGAGACCCGATTTTAACGGGGGTATTTGCTATAAGTATCTCCTATAATGGATTAAATGGTGTATACGCCAAAGATTTTATAACTGAGACCAGAAGGGACATTACGTATTACCAGTTAGAAAGTGTATACGAAGCCGATTTAATTCGAAGTAAAGACATTCTACCCTGGAACTATAGAAACTATGGGCTCTCTGAAGAAGAATACCAACTATACGCTAGCTTTTTTTCTGAGAATGGGACTAATGATGCAAGAATATCAAGAAAAACAGGTAAAATGCTAATATGGGAAGATCTTTTAGAAATAAACGACACGCTCGATTTTGTCTCAGACAATCCAGGTGATAGAGATTATCGCTTATTTGAGAACTTCTACAAAAGTACAGAGAATTCTGGTGTTAGGTTTTTAAAATTTCCGGATTTGCTTCATGAGAATGTACCAAGTTATTTACCCTTGTTAAAGCTCAGCGAACTCTATTTAATTGCTGCAGAAGCTGCCCCTGATCTAAACGAAGGCCTAAATTATTTAAATATGCAAAGGGCATCGGCAAATGTGATGCCTTCATTGTCAGCTGATGATATTACGAGTGCAGAACTGCTTCAAGACGAAATAGAAAAAGAATACAAAAAAGAACTACTTGCCGAGGGACAATTGTTTTACTATTTCAAACGACTCAATTTAGACACTTTTAAGGGAACCAACGGAGTTACCATACGCGAGGTTGATGATGAAATTTATGTTATTCCAATCCCTACCGATCAGGGATTCTAAAATCTGATACTATGAAATATTTTGCTATAATTTTAATTACCATTTCTATATTATCTTCTTGTAACGAGGAGTTTATGAATTATAATGGCGCAAACGACTCAGTATTTTTTGAAGAAGAAAGAGATTCGGTTACAAAATCATTTGTATCCACTTCTGAGGATGAAATTACAATGGATGTCAATATCCTATTGACAGGACTAACTGTTGAACATGACAGGAAATACAACATTACCGTAGTTGCTGATTCAACATCGGCTGTAGAGGGCGAAAATGGGGATTATGTACTTGTAAATAATGACTTTACGATCTCTGGAGGTGAAATTTCAGACATGTTCAATATTAAATTCTTTAAACGAGACTATTTAAAAACCGAAACACGTACCCTTTATCTCAAAATAACTGACAGCAATGATTTAAAGGCAGGCAATGTTAACCAGCAAGATTTAAAAATTAACATTACCGACCAAGCCGTAAAACCAGACTCCTGGCCATATTCGTACAAAACTTATCATGAAATTAAGCTCAGGGTATTTTACCAAATTACCGGCTTGGAGGAGTTTCCTCCAGCAGAAGATTTTAGGAGAGGCAGTCCGAATTATGAATACCTGACAGGTACAGTTGTCAGGGCTATGACAATCTATTTCGTTGAGAACGAATTTTATGATGAGTATGGAAATAGAATAACTTTGTAAAATTTCAAAAGAAATAAAAATGAAAAATTACATTATAATAGTATTCTTACTGATTAGCATGGTTTGGATATCATGTGAAGAATACGGAATTCAAGAATTAAACCGGATTGGAATCGAGAATGATTCGATCTCAATATCCGGAGTTGATGCATTCTATGAAAAAATTGTGGGCGACCAGCTTACTATAGAACCTCAGATTACCCAAAGGGGAAATAAAGAGCTAAGTTACTTGTGGATTGCACGTTTAAGGGATGATATTGGTTTTACTGTTTTAGCAGATACTTTATCTTATGAGAAGAATTTAAACTATCCAATTAGTTTGTTTCCTCAGTTTAAGCCTTACGAGCTAGAATTCTATGCAATTGATAATGAAACACAAGTATTTAAACGAAATGTGTCGGAATTAAAGGTTTCAACTGACTTTGCACATGGGGTATTGTTATTAAATGAATTGAACAATACTGCAAAATTAGATTATATCCGTTTTGATGGAAAACTTTATGATGATGTATATGCTGCTAGCAATGGTGAAGATCTTGGGGAAAATGGATTATCCATAAAATTTACACCTACCAGTGATATATATGTCCCCACCTATATACAAATTACTTGCGCAGACAGTAGGGGTGGAGTGATGCTGAATCCTTTCTCCATGACCAAAATACATGAAACGAAAGACTTATTTGCATTTCCCCCATCAAGTATGGAATCAATCAAGTCTTACACTACGGTTCATCAAAGTGATTTAAGTATATTAACCTACAATAATAACTATTATTTTAGAAGATATTCTGAAGGCTGGGCTTCGTATGTAGGTAGTTATGCTTTAGTGGACAATCATGTGTATACCATTACATATGATTACACTTCAAACATTAATTCTAAGTTCGGATATCCTCAGTCGATTGCAGAAGGGGATATACCTGAATTTGATCTCTATCACAAAGGTTTTTCTGCAAGTACTGGATCAGTATTCTATTTTGACAAGTTAAATAAACGTTTTTTAAGTTTTGAAGCGCCAAATTCACCCTATCTCCGAACAGGAGTTTTCCCAACTTCTACTACCAATCTCAATTTTGATATAATTAATGCAGGTTGGGGTTATTCCGGTGGCCAATTTAGAAACAATACTTCTTTTTTGGTTAAAAATGAAGATGATGAATTTGAGCTTTTTGTCTCGTATAAGGGTAATGCTCCAATTTTAAGGGAAGTTTTAACCGGTACATCAACAATCTTTACAGAAGATACTCCAATTGCATTCTCAAATTACGCTCATGGCTTTTATTATGCCGACGAGGCAAATAACCTGATGTTTTATAATGCAAATGGACATTCTAATACCAACTTAGGCAATTTGGGTCAGCAAATTACAGCATTAAAAATAAGACCTCTTCCGCAACGAGATGATTTTACTAAAATGGAATCATACCGTTTGTATGTGGCCACTTATGGAGGAAGCGAAGGAACAGGTAGTGTTTATGTGTATGAAATTGACATCGAAGACAATAAAAATGTTACTCTTCTTGAATCTTATGAGAATGTAACTGATCGCGTAATTGATATTGATTATAAAATGTATTAAACATTTTTAAACCTATTTCAGGAAATCCTATTTGAGATAGGGTTTCCTGAAACCTCAAAAAGACAGAAAAACCAACAATACATTAAGCAAGGGAATAATTAGTGTTTGCAGTGCATTCATGCATTTCCTGTGGATTGACTGTAGCAGCAAACAATCAGAAATAAATTATAAAACATGAAAACTAAAAGCGTCCTATTTTTTATTGTCCTAATATTCATGGTTAATCTAGG
This sequence comes from Marinifilum sp., assembly GCF_965230805.1. Classification (NCBI taxonomy): domain Bacteria; kingdom Pseudomonadati; phylum Bacteroidota; class Bacteroidia; order Marinilabiliales; family Marinifilaceae; genus Marinifilum; species Marinifilum sp. The sequence goes on from NZ_OZ246019.1 coordinate 3,372,458, forward strand.
TTATGCACAAAGCAAAATCTATTTGGTAGGAGAAAGGCATAATAATACCGATGATAATATACGAAGCAATGCGATTACCCAAGAAGCCCAAAAGGGAGATTTTTTTCTGGCTCTGGAGGGGAAAGAATTTTTAAAAGAAGATTTAAGCAAAGACTCGTTACGCATAAAAACCAGTAGGATATTTGGGGTGGAGGATCAGTTTGAACTTGACATGGTTATGGCCATGAAGTTTCGCTTGCTTTTTTACCTGTACTTAAATAATCTGGACGACGGACAGTTCAGGCTTCAAAAGGTTAATTTTATTACAAGTTTTTTGAACAGCCCGATTTTTATTGATGCCTGGAAATTAATGGATCGGCCGTTTAAAGATAAGTATGCTGAAAAAGTAGCTTTTAATATTGACCTCATTATACTGACTAAAGACTCAGAATTAAAACACCTCAACGGACCAACTCCTGAAAAAAGCTTTTCGATGAAGTTTGTCAATTCCAAGGCTTTCAATTACAACTATGCTTTTTCAATCGTAAGCAAAGAGCTGGCAGGTGCTTTTTACCAATTAGGTCAAGAAAAGAAGGATCAATATAAATACATGCCCGACCTTACACTATACCAAAAGTTTAACCAACAACCATTTAACAAGGATTTAGAGCTTGGATTTACTAACGATTTTGCTGTGAACTGGAGGAATGAAACCATTGCAAATAATATAGCTCAAATCTATAAACAGGCTAAAAGCGAGAAAAAGGACTTAAAAGTAGTTATAGGACAATTACATCTGAAAGGAATGGAAAGCATGCTCAGTGAACATACTGAAGCTGAAATAATAGTAATAAAAAGCAATTCGGCAAATAGCAAAAAAGTCGAAGAAGGCACTGAATAACCAAGGGAAAAAACAATAAGAGAACTTGAAAAAGTATAAACAATACATTATCATGAAAATACCCAAAGCAATTGGGAAACTTTATATAGCAATAGTTACATTATTGGTTATTGGGGGCTTGCAAATAACATCATCTATAGCTCAAACACCAAATACTGTTAGGATTGAAGGTATTATAAAACCCATTGAGAGCAATTTGCAACAGGTCGATATTTATTTTAGGACTAATTCTCCAAGGGTTAAATTTGAGGTAGATAGCAACTTAAGGTTTTCAGGAGACTTAAGTCTTGAAAAGCCAGACTATGTTGAATTTACCAGCAGAAAGTGCGGATTTCGGTCAGCAAAGTTCTATCTAAAACCAGGTATAAAGGTTAAGCTGGAAATTATTGAAAACACAGACCGTAAATGGGAAGTTCGTTTTATTGGAGATGGAATAAGCGATATCAACTCTTACCTTGGTAAAAAAGCACAAATCGTTGAAAAAATAAAAAGAAGCAAGGGGAAAAACATTTATCAATTAAACGGATCTGAGTTTCTAAAAACAGCCAATACTATTGAAACACAAGTTGAGGATTTGCTGAAAGAAATGAAATTAGAACCGAAATTTACAAATACTGAAAAGCAAAAACTGGAAGAAGAAAAGTTGCAAATGCTTACCAGATTTTCTTCGAATAGCGAGTTTGTAATGAGTGGGGCTCAATTGCCCGAAAATTTTGATGATGGTTTTATAGGTTATAATTTAAATACCCCACTTACCCCCGCTAAAAAAGCCATTGTTAAAAAAGCATTTGAATTGCAGGCTATACATCTATTTAAAACAAAGAATATTACATTATTCGAAGCTCAAAGAAACATTATCGAAGGTATTGATTACAAAGAAACAAGAAACTACATGATCCGATCTTTGTCAGAATATACACGTTATAGGTTGCCATCAACGAAAGAACATTTAAAATTTATAATTAATAATATTGATGATAAAGAGCTTGCCAATGGTGTTAAGACCACTTATGAGATCATATCATCAGTAAAAATTGATGATTCATATTCGCTTTTAGATAGTTTAAAAACTATTAACGACGAGTATGTCAATTTATCGGATTTCAAAGGGAAATATGTATTTCTTGGCCTTTGGTCTACCTGGATGGAACCGATTAAAAAGGAGATGGTTTACCTGAGAAAACTCGAGAAGGAATATCGCAATAAAAACATTGTTTTTGTGGGTTTATCAAAAGATGGCATAACAAATACAGAAAGATGGAAGAAACTGGTGAAAGATCTAAAGCCCGGAGGAGTTCAATTAATGATAAATAGGAATAAAAAAGAACATACAGATTTTCTGGCACATATAAAGAAAATTGGGATTTATCGTTTTTTATTATTTGACCCTAATGGCAAACTAATACACTCTTATGCCCCAAAGCCTTCAGATGAATTTTTATTGAAAGAGCTATTTAATACGCTTGATGTAAACTTAGTAAACTTCTAATAATCAAAATGCCCATAATAAGACACAGCATAATATTGAAATAAAAAATAAGAAACATCAAATTAAATAGTCATGAAAACAGGAAAATTTTATATCGCAATATTCACATTATTATTTATTGTAGGGCTGCAATTTACATCCTCTTTTGCTCAATCATCAAATTCTGTGAGAATTGAAGGTATCATAAAGCCTATTAAAGATAATTTTCAGCAGGTTGATGTTAATTTTGAGCCTATTAGTTCGCAGAGGGTTAAATTTGAGGTAGATAGCAATTTAAGCTTTTCAGTAGACTTGCCACTTGACAAACCGGACTATGTTGAATTTACTAGCAGGAAGTGCGGTATTAGGTCAGCAAAGTGTTATCTAAAACCAGGAATAAAGGTTAGGCTTGAAATTATTGAAAATACAGATCGTAAATGGGAAGTTCGTTTTGTTGGAGATGGAATAACCGACATCAACACTTACCTCGCTAAAAAAGCACAAATTGTTGAAAAAATAAAAAGAAGCAAGGAGAAAAACATCTATCAATTAAACGGATCTGAATTTCTAAAAAAAGCCAATACGATTAAAGCACAGGCTGGGAATTTGCTGAAAGAAATGAAATTAGAACCGGAATTTACAAATGCTGAAAAGCAAAAACTGGAAGAAGAAAAGTTGCAAATGCTTATCAGTTTCTCTACAAATAGCGAATTTATAATGAGTGGCGCTCAATTGCCCGAAAATTTTGATGATGGTTTTTTAAGCTATAATTTAAATACTCCACTTGCTGACTTAAAAAAATCCATTATTAAAAAATCCTTTGAATTGCAGGCTATACATATGCATAAAACAAAGAATGTTTCATTGTTCCAGGCTCATAAAAATATTATTGAAGGTGTTACTTACAAAGAAACAAGGGACTTTATCATCCGATCAATGTATAAATATACATTGTATAGAGATCCCTCATCTAAGGAATATTTAAAATTTATGGTTGATAATATAAACGATAAAAGTTACTCCAGCGATTTACAATCGATCAGTGAAAGCATTTCATCAATTAAAATGGATGATTCATATCCACCTTTAGATAGTTTAAAAACGATTAACGACGAGTATGTTAATTTATCGGATTTCAAAGGGAAATATGTATTGCTTGGCCTTTGGGGAACTTGGTGCGGTCCGTGTTTGAAGGAGTTGGTTTATATGAAAAAACTAGAGAAGCTATATCACAATAAAAACATTGCTTTTGTGGGTTTATCTATTGATGGTGCAAGATCAGAAAAAAGATGGAAGAAAATGATCAAAGGTTCAAAACCTGGAGGAGTACAATTAATAATAAATCGTAACAAAAAAGAACATACAGATTTTTTAAAATATATAAAGCTTAGAGGGGCTTCTCGTTTTTTATTGTTTGAACCCAATGGCAAGCTAATACACTCTTATGCTCCAAAGCCTTCAGATGATTTTTTACTGAAAAGCTTATTGGATTCATTAGAACTAAAACAAGCACAATCTTAATAAAAAAATGCTAAGAATAAGACACTGTATAGTTGAAATAATAAATAAGAAACTTAAAAGTAAAATACAATGGAAATATGCAAAATGACAGGAAAACTTTACAATTTCATATTCATATTATTGGTTTTTTCGAGCTTGCAAATTACATCTTCTTTTGCCCAATCATCAAATTCCGTAAGGATTGAAGGTATTATAAAACCCATTGAGAGTAATTTGCAACAGGTTGATATTTATTTTAGGCTTATTGGTTCCCCGAGGGTTAAATTTGATGTAGATAGCAACTTAAGGTTTTCAGGAGACTTAAGCCTTGATAAGCCAGAGTATGTTGAATTTAATTGCAGGAAGTGCGGAATTAATGCAGCAAAGCACTATCTAAAACCGGGTAAAAAGGTTAAGGTTGAAATTATTGAAAATACAGACCGTAAATGGGAAGTTCGTTTTATTGGAGATGGAATAACCGACATCAACGCTTACCTTGCTAAAAAAGCACATACCATCGAAGAAATAATAAAAAGAAAAGGCAAAGTCTACAATTTCTATAAATTGAATGGAACTGAATTTCTAAATGCAGCCAATACTATTGAAACACAGGTTGGGGGTTTGCTGAAAGAAATGAAATTAGAACGGGAATTTACAAATACTGAAAAGCAAAAACTGGAAGAAGAAAAGTTGCAAATGCTTATTAGGTTTCATTCAGAAAGCGAATTTGTAATGAGTGGCGCTCAATTGCCCGAAAATTTTGATGATGGTTTTTTAAGCTACAATTTAAATACTCCACTTACCAACTTTAAAAAAGCCATTGTTAAAAAAGCCTTTGAATTGCAGGCTATACATATGCATAAAACAAAGAATGTTTCATTGTTCCACGCTCATAAAAAAATAATTGAAAGTATAGATTTCAAAGAAACAAGGGATTTCATGATCCGATCTTTGGCAAGATACACACGCTATATGTTGCCCTCGCCTAAAGAATATTTAAATTATATAGTAAATAATCTTGATGATAAAGAGTTCACCAAAAGTATTGAGTCCACTTACAAGGAATTTTCATCAATTAAATTGGGTGACTCATATCCGCCGTTGGATAGTTTAAGAACCATTAACGATGAGTATGTTAATTTATCAGATTTTAAAGGGAAATATGTATTTCTTGGTTTTTGGGCTACCTGGTGTGGTCCGTGTAAAAAGGAGATGGTTTACCTTAAAAAACTAGAAAAGGTATATCACAATAAAAACATTGCGTTTGTGGGTTTATCTATTGACGCTGTAAAATCAGTTGAAAAATGGAAGAGATTGGTGAAAAAGATAAAGCCTGGAGGACTCCAATTAATAATAAATCGTGACAAAAAAGAACATACAGATTTTCTGAAATATATAAGCCTTAAAGGCATTTCTCGTTTTGTATTATTTGATCCGGAAGGCAAGCTGATACATACAGACAATCCTAAACCTTCAGAAGATTTTTTACTGAAAGAGCTATTGGATACATTGGATATAAAATAAGCACATTTCTTATAAATAAATGCCCATAACAAGGCACTGAATAATTTTGAAAAAATAACCAGGGAACTTCAAAATAAACGATCATGGAAACATGGAAAACGTTAGAAAAACCTTATAAAGGTATATTTGTATTATTGCTTATTTGCGGCTTGCAAATTACATCAGCTTTTGCTCAAACACCAAATTCTGTATGGGTTGAAGGTATCATAAAACCCATTAAAAGTAAGGCTCAACAGCGTATTAGTTTTACAAAATCAAATTTCAAAAAAGTCAGCATTACGGCAGATAGTACCTTAAAGTTTTCAGGGGAAATACCACTTGACAAACCTGATTATGTTGAGATGGTTGGTATGTACAAGATTAAAAAAAAGTTATACCTAATACCAGGGGCAACTGCTAAAATAGAAATTATTGAAATAGGTGATAGAGTTTGGGATATTCATTTAATTGGAGAAGGTGAAATTGTCGACATCAATTATTATGTCAGTAAAAAAGCACAAATCATTGAAAAAATAGAAAAAAGCAAAGGGAAAGACATCTTAAGATTAAGTGCCACTGAATATCTGGAAACGATGGTTAAAATTAAATCGCAGCTTGAAACTTTGCTTGAAGAAATGAAATTAGCACCTGAATATATAAATGCTGAAAAAGAAAAACTGCTTGAGGAAAAATTAGACAAGCTTATTAAATTCAATGCATTTGCTACTTACATTGGAACTAATACCGGATATCCCGAAAACTTTTTCGATGATTTTTTAACCTATAATTTAAATACACCTCTCACTCGCGAAAATAGATCCGTTATTAGAGAAGCGTTTAAATTGCAGGCTTTGCATAAGGCTAAAAAAAGGAATGTTTCATTATTTCAGGTTCAAAAAAATATTATTGAGGGTGTAGATTTCAAAGAAACAAGAAACGTTATGATCAAATCTATGTCAAGGTTTGTGCTAAAAGGAATGCCTACATCAAAAGAATATTTAAATTATATTGTTAGTAATCTAGATGATGAGGATTTCACTGACTATCTTCTATCAAAGTATAATTCCATTCCACCAATTAAACCTGATGATGCATATCCATCATTAGACAATCTAAAAACTATAAATGATGAATATGTAAATCTATCTGATTTTAAAGGAAAATATGTATTTCTGGACCTTTGGGCTACCTGGTGTGGTCCCTGCAAAGCACAGATACCTTACCTGAAAAAATTGGAAAAGGAATACCACAATAAAAATATTGTGTTTATGAGCTTATCTATTGATAAAGCAAAGGCAACTGACAAATGGAAGCAAATGGTGAACGACATGCAGCTTGGAGGAGTACAATTAATAATGGATTATAACAATAAAAAACATACCGATTTTCTGGCACATTTTAATGCTAAAACAATTCCTCGTTTTATATTATTTGGCCCCAATGGTAATGTCATACATCCAAACACTCCAAAGCCAGTAGATCAGGCCTTATTAAAAGAGCTATTCGACTCGCAGGAGATAAAATAAAATTGAGTTATAAATTAAACAGGAATATCATAACAAATACAATTTTTTAAACAATTAAGACACTTCAAAGTAAACAATCATGAAAATAAAAAAGATCCATACGATAACAGTTATATTATTGGCTTTTCTGAGCTTACAGTTTATTACTTCTTTTGCTCAAACACCAAATTCGGTAAGGGTTGAAGGTGTTATAAAACCCATTAAAAGTGACCGCCAACAGCGTATCAGTTTTGTAAAATCAAATTTTAAAAGATTCAGTTTTAATACAGATAGCGACTTAAAGTTTTCAGGAGACATCCCGCTTGACAAACCCGAATATTTTGAAATGAGTGGCATGTACAAACTTAAAACAACCTGTTACCTGAAACCAGGTATCAAAGTTAAAGTTGTGATTGTTGAAATAGCGCGTCATATGTGGGATTATCATTTTATTGGAGAAGGAATAACCAATATAAATACCTATTTAATTAAAAAAGCACAGATCACTAAAGGAATACAAAAAAGTTATGGAGAAGAAGACATCTATAAACTGAGTGGAGTTGATTACTTGAATGTAATGAATACGATTGAAAAGCAGGTTGGCGCTTTACTCGAAGAAATGAATTTAGAACCGGGTTTTACAAAAATTGAAAAAGAAAAACTAGCTCAATATAAATTAAATCAACTTGTTCAGTTTCCAATAGTATCTGGTTTTATGGGGTATAACACTCAATTACCTGATAATTTTTACGACGAATTTTTAAGCTATAATTTAAATATTCCATTCTCGGCACATAAAAAATTTAGCATTTCAAAAGCATTTGAGTTACAGTATTTGCAAATGGCTAAAGCAAAGAAAATATCAGTGTTTCAAGCTCAAAAGAATATTATTAAGGGTATCGATTATCACGATACAAAAGACTTCTTAATTAAAATGATGTCAAGATTTGCACTTAGTAAAATGCCCTCGTCTGAAAAATATTTAAAGTATGTGCTTAAGAATGTTGATGATGTAGATTTTACCAAGGATCTTCAATCAAAGTATGATTCTATTTCATCAATTAATATGGGAAATGCGTATCCACCCTTAAATAATATGAAGGATTTAAACGATGAATATGTAAACTTGTCTGATTTTAAAGGGAAATATGTATTCCTTGACCTTTGGGCTACCTGGTGCGGTCCGTGCAAAGCGCAGGTGCCTTACCTGAAAGAACTTGAAAAGGCATATCACGGTAAAAATATTGAATTTGTGAGCATGTCCATTGATAAACCAAATGCAGTAGACAAATGGAAAGGCATGGTAAAAAAGATGGAGCTTGGAGGGGTGCAATTGGTCATGGATCATTACAACAAAAATCACATCGATTTTCTGGAACATTTTAAAATTACAGGAATACCTCATTTTATATTATTCGACCCTAAAGGCAATGTGGTACATCCTGACACACCAAAGCCTTCAGACGAGGCTTTATTAAAAGAGCTTTTTGACACACTGAAACTAAACTAAATCTCATTTAAAAGAATATAATAGAATAGCCATGATACAACATCAGCCATATATGCATATGGGAAATTCATGGAGGTTTCCAGTCTGCCTAGTGGGTAGGCAGCTTAAACCAATAAATAATTTAATATTAAATAAGATGAAAAATATTGGAATATTATCTGTATTGATAATAGTTAGCTTAATAAGTTTTAGCTGTCAAAAAGTAAGTGAAAATGTAACAGTTTCCGGAACGATAAAGGGACTGGAAAAATTGAATAAAAAAGTGCCAAGCCATGTTTATTTGCACCATGGCTTCATACATGAAAGTATCCCCATTCAAAAAGATGGTTCCTTCCAAAAAGAAATTCCACTTTCAGAACCTGTTTATTGTTCTATTACGATTGGCAAGATGCAACAGCAAGTGATCCTACTGAAACCAGGCGAAAATTTAGAAGTATTTGTTGATTTTAATAAACCATTGGAAGAGGCATTAAGCTGCGGTGGAACATTGGGTGAATACGCTAATAAGTTAATAGAAATAGAAAAGCCTTTGAAGAAAAAGTATTTGTACCAGCTTTATACCGAAGATGAATACATTGCAGAAATTGAGGCACTAAAAGCAAATGTACTTGCTATGGTTGACACGCTGATTAGTGATGCCGATTTACGCAGACAACAGATAATTAGGGTTGAAAATGATATCCGTATTAAATACCAGAACTACCGCAAAGAGATTCTTTCGATATATAAGGATCGTGTTCTTTCCGACAAGTTTAAATCAAAAATTAAAGATTTAAAAATGGATGACATGGAGGCGTTTAATTATTCAATGGATTTTCGTCGTTATGTGTTAAGAGACATATATGACACTTTGTATTATAAATATTACAAACACAATGGGGAGTGTTATGGAAAAGCAGGTATTTCTGCGATTAGTAAGCTGAAAAATGACTTGATAAAGGATCATGTAATTGTTTCTTCACGCCTTAGTATGTTGAGAAGCGATGTTCGTAAGGAAGCCTATGAATTCTTAATTTCTAATGCTACAGACCCAAGAGCCAAACAAATTGTTGAAGAGGCTTACCAGCAAATTGCTCCTGGTAAAAAATTGGAATCGTTTACCTACAAATCATACGATGGTAAAATGGTTTCGCTCGAAGACTTTAAAGGCAAATACGTTTACATTGATATATGGGCAAGCTGGTGTGCACCTTGTATTAGACAAATGCCGTACTTAGATACCATAGAGCAAAAATATCATGGAAGAAATATTGAGTTTGTTTCCATTTCGGTTGATGATTTGCGCAACACCGACAAATGGAGAGAAAAAATTGAAAATCTTAATCTGAACGGTATCCAATTGATTTCCGACCAGCGAACAAATTCTCCTTTTCTAGAGCAATTTGGAGTTAAATCCATACCTCATTTCCTACTAATAGGTCCCGATGGTCATTTAGTGGATGGCTATGCACCCCGCCCTTCGAATCCAAAATTGATTGAAGTTTTTGATGGATTAGGATTGTAATGGAGGAGTTCTACCAACTTTATTTAGGCTAGAGTTTATATAAGACAGAGAAAATGAACGAATCAATAAACTTCAGTAGAACGTGTATTTTTTTAAACAAAAAAGCATGATTAAATATTTCATTTTGGTTTTGTTAAGTGTTTCAAACTTTGGGATACAACTATCAGCTATAGCTAATAGTAAACCAGGAAAGCATAGCAATATCATACAAATACAAAATGAGCTTGGTGTTGAAAAGGAAGTAGCCAAGCTTGAAAAAAGAATCCAAAAGAATTATACAAAAATGCTGGGCGCAACAGTAATTATTGGAAACTTTAATAATCGTGCAACTGGTGTAATTGTTTCAGAGGATGGTTTAATATTAACAGCAGCGCATGTTGCCAAAAATATTTCCAAAGCTGGAACTATCGTTGAGCTAAGTGACGGACGTACATTCAAACCTGAAATACTAGGAAGAAATGAAAAGTTAGACTGTGCACTTCTTAAAATACAGGGAGCAAAAGACTTACCCTTTGCAAAAATTGGGAAAACTTCTCAGATGGTCGGAGGTGAAGCCTGTGTAATGGTTGGCTACTCAGAAATCACCAAAACAAAGCGCAAACCGCATATCAGGTTAGGATTTGTAAGTGGCAAATCCGTAAACGGATATCTAAGAACCAGTGCCAACATGAAACCGGGTGATTCTGGTGGACCACTTTTTAATATGGACGGAGAAGTAATTGGTATTTGTAGCTATAACACCTACCAGAATATTGACGACAACTACTATGTTACCACCGAAACGATAGAGAAATACTGGGAGAACATGATGAAGGGTATTGTTATTGAAGGCAAACACGATTTTAGCAAAGAATATACACCTGTCGAGTCAGCAAACAAAAAATTTGTGCTTACACATGGTAAAAAAAGCATGAACATGGCTTTTAAAAAACAGCTTGAAAAAACAAGGAAATCGGTTGTTAAAATTTATTTAGGTTCAAGCAGTGATTTTAATTCGATGGGAACAATAATTAGCCCCGATGGATATTTGGTTACAAAATATTCCTTGCTGCAATCCGATAAAGTAGTTGTTGAACAATACAATGGAGAGAAAGACACTGCTGAGTTAATTGGCTTTGACCTCCCAAACGATCTGGCTATTCTAAAATTACCTGGCAACAAGTCCTACCCTTGGATCGACTTGAACAAGGCAAACGATGCAAAGCTTGGGGCAATCATTGCCACTGTGGGCAATCAAAACAAAGCCCATCATTCAGGGGTATGTGGCAAAAGCAGTAAACCAATGGACAGTGTAAAAGGATTTTTTGGGGTTTATTTTGATAAAAGCGCCGCGGTTAGCAAAGTCTTTAAAAACCAGGCTGCACAAAAAGCAGGAATTATAGTCAGCGACAAAATACAATCTATTAACAACAAAGAGATATCGGATTATGACGAGCTAATGGAAATTCTTTCCAAAACGTATCCGGGACAAATTATATCCGTAAGCATTTTGCGCAACAACCAGCAAATAAACCTTAAAGTACGCTTGGGCGATTATTTTGATGAATTTGACAGAGTCACTTCTTTTTTAATACCACTCCACAAGCGTAGACGTGGTTTCCCGCTGGTTTTTGGTCATGATATGCCTATTAAGTTAAACGAGGCAGGAACACCTGTAATCAATCTCAACGGAGATGTTCTTGGAATAAATATCGCCAGAAAATCCAGGGTGATATCATACGCAATACCTTCCCTACATGTATTTAAAACTGCAAACAAAATTATCAACCAATCAAAAAATATAAACTAATAAGTAAAAATTGATCAAATGAAAATTAAAAAGTTAATAGCCTATCTTACAGTTTTGCTCATTGTAGCTTCCTGTGGTAATGTTGGAAAAAAACAAGAAGCAAAATTTACATTAAGTGGCACCCTGCAAGGTATCGATAGTGGCATTATAACCATGAGGGCTTTTAAAAGCTCTGAGAATTTGGATACAGCAGTCATTGAAAATGGTCAGTTTACATTTAAGGGCAATTTTCCTCATTTGCAACACGTATCACTAAGCATCCCGGATCGATTGGCTGGTTTATACTTAATTGCAGAAAATGCACACTTAACTTTATCAGGGCACGCTGACACGCTGTATAAGGCTAAAATACATAACAGCCCATACTTAGATGCCATGTCGGATTTTTTTTATTATTTAAACAATCCCGGGAAAGACCCAAGTTCGAGTATAAAGACCTCTAAAAAAATTACTTCATTAAAAGACGTACGAAGTGCTTTTCGTTATTTTTCGCACCCAAGAAATTTACCAACCGGAGATTCTTTGATTCAGGAATATATTTTGGCACACCCTTCCAGGTATGTATTTGATATGATGAAATCTTTTTCAAAAGATAAGCACATAGAAAATCAGAAACGAACCTTTGCCTTATTGCCTGAGGAATTGAAGAACTCTTACGAAGGAAAGTTATTTTTAGAAAAACTGAATTATGATTCAAAATCAAATGTAAGTTTGGAGACTTTTGTAAAAGATGCTTCCAATATTAATTACAAAGTGGATCCGCTTTTTAAAGGGGCAAACTTTAAAGACATCGCTTACCTGAGCAAATTTGATGAGCAAACAATTTGTGCGTTAACAAAAGAGAAACAAATTCTGTTTATTAACAAGCAGGGTAAACTTATTAATTCACTTAAAGTGGATGCCGAAGGCGATGCTGCTAGCATATGCGTTGATGAAGATGCACAAATACATGTGCTGACAAACGTAAAAAAAGAAATTAAATATAAACATAGAGGGAAAGTGTCAACAAGAAAAAGCAATTCGCATTCAAACTATACCCTCCTGAATAGCAAGGGTGAGATACAAAAACAGTTTCGTGTTGCAGGCATAAATAATGTTTCAGGTGCGAAAATTGCACAAGGAAAACTGTTTTTGGCATCAAGTATAGGTAGAAAAGTAATTGTACTGGATCCCAAAAGTGAGAAAATTGTTTCAATCATTAATAACGTTAGACCTTGTTGTCATATTTTAGACATTGATATTTCAACCAAGAATGAACTTATAGTGGCAAACTTAGGAGGATTTAGTGTTGATGTTTATGATTCGAAAGGTGACATCAAATTTGGATTTGGGCAAAGAGGAAGAACCCTTAACGATTTTCATGGGTGTTGTAATCCGGTAAATGTTGCCTCTTTATCAAATGGAGGTATTGTTACGGTTGAAAAATCACCTACCAGAATTAAAGTATACAGCAAAGAAGGAGCAAGCGAGGTAGAAGGGGTAGAAGAACTGGTTAAAGGTTGTAATTATATTCCCATGGCAGTGGATGGAAAAGACAATTTGTATTTAGCTTCTCCTGATAAAGGTATTGTGAAGTGTGTTTCATTTTAATAATTAGAGGTTAAAAATAGAACAACTGTTTTCAAATTTTAAACGAGTAGTTAAGGATTTTTTTCTTAAAATAATTGTACAAAGAAAAAAGTCATGTGATTAGTTCCAAGGAGCAAGCAGGTAAGGTGGCTTGCTCCTTTTTGCATGTTGTAATGTGGGGTAGCAATTGAGAGCATAAAATAATCAATTGAGATAGAGAAAATACCAAGTGGAATATCTATTTGATCAATTATTGGCATAAAAAATCGAATTGAGATCGTACTTTTTTCAATGGGGATGGTAAAACAATAAATTGAGATTGTACTTTTTTCGATTAAGATAGAAAATGAAGTCAGGGGATGCATTGGGAAGTCAATTATTGGGTGCTTTTTTCAAATTGAGTTCGAAATTTGACCGAGGGGATAGGTGAAAAATGAAATTGAGATACTTCCCGACTTAAGGGGGGTTGAAAAATTCCCCGATGGCGAGTCAAAACTTTATCGGGGTCAGTGTTTATAAAGGTTTTCTATCCCTTTATAGTTAAATGCATACTTTTCGATCTTCGTTCTTCCAAAAAACGTAACGACCATATTCGCGAATTGTGCTCATATGGTTTGTAAGCAAAGTATAAGCTCTATCACGTAAAAGCTTACTCTCACTTCGTTCATCTTTGTCGCCATTGGCTGTTGCCAATAGTTCCGACATTGAACTAGTGTGAAGAGTGTTAATAAAACGAATTAAAGTTTTTGAAAATATTTTTCTTTTTACAAGGCAAGGTTTACAGGCATAGCCATAGCTACGGCGAAAAAGCTTAACGCAGTAGAAAGGAAAATAGGTCAAAAAATTAGTTCGGGGAATTAGCATTCTTTACACTAGAAGTAGTCATCGCTTTTCCGTTTAAACTTAGATCGTAATTTACTTTTGCCAGCGGTTCAGGATATTTTCCACCCAAAATGGCTAATTCAACCAAATCCTGAATCATATCGGAATGCCCATCATCTTCTAAAACTCTCATTACTTTCTTTGAAGAATTTTTTAAGTAAATATTGGGTGAAGGTGACTTTTCAAAGAATTTAACTTCTTGTGGCATAAAAATTCCTCAAAATATCCCGATATATATTCGGTAATTTGAGAAAATTTCTACTCGAAATCAGACTACAACAATTCCAATGATTCATTGGGACGCTTATTTCAACAAAATATTAAATGGATTTATTCTATAATAGCTTATCCTGCCTATTACTGGCCAAAAATTAATATATTAAAAGCACAAAAAGCTCAGCAATGTTATAAAGAGAGGGATAAAACTCACATTTGATACACCCATATAGGCTTACAAGTAGTTATATTTATTTAGAGAGGTAATGTTTTAGATTTTTGTATGGAGTTTACCAGCAAGCACATAAGATTGTTTACAAATGGTGATCTTAAGGTTTTCGAAAGAATACACTTAGACATGTATCATTCTTTATGTCTTTATGGCGAGAAAATTATTCCTGAATCGGATATTGTAGAGGATGCGGTTCAGGAGGCTTTTATAGCGCTTTGGGATAAAAGAAAGGATCTCGACAGTATTTTTAGAATCAAAGGCTACTTGTATACCGTGGTTCGCAATAAAATAATTACTCACCTGCGATTGAAAAAGACCGTATCAATCGAAAATAATTTAATTGAAGCGGAAGAAGAGGAAACCGACCTCCAAGTATTAAGAGAAGAAACGTATAAAATACTTCGCTCTGCAATTGAAAACTTACCGGAAAGAACAAAATTGGTAATGAATTACAAGATTGGAGGATACACCAACAAGGAAATAGCCGAAAATCTGAATATATCTGTAAATACTGTAAAGACACTTCAAAAAGTTGGATATACAAAGCTTAGAGAACAACTAAAAGAGAATGTTTTTGCACTGATTTTACTTGCTGAATTATTATAATGCAGGAATTATCACTTATTGATGTAATAGCTGCTTATTTACTGACCTTCAAAAAAAAACAAAAAAATCATTTTTTTGATACGCCCACTTTAAACTTTAGGTAGTTGTATAAATAAACACAGGCATTGACAAATAATTTTATTGCGGTAATATCATGTTTTGTCAATGTTAATATTACCGGAAATGAAGAAAAATATCGAAAAACAAATAAGAAAAGCAGATCAATACGCAAAATCGATCTTGAAGAATGCGAAAGATGATTCTGGATTAAGTGCATCAGAAAAAGAGGCACTTTTATCTATTGAGAATGGAAGATATCAGTCTGAACGAGAACGAAAGATTAAGATTTATCTCCGGAAGGAGAATTGGAAGCGTGTTGAAAAGCAAATTAAGGAAGGAACAAGAACTCCAATTGTTAAAACTTTACAATTTTGGTATTCGGCAGCAGCAATATTGTTGTTGATTGTTCTTGCTGGAGGAGCATATCTGATTTATGATGATTTTAGAACCAATACTCCTGACTTGGTTCAACCAGGATCTTCAATGGCCTATCTCGAGGTAGATGGTATTGAAGTAATAGACCTTGGTAAAAAAGATACAACAGTAATGTTTGATAAACTAAACGCTCGAATTGATTCAGGAAAAATAACTTATTCTGATGGCAACAAGGAATTTAGTGGAAACGATTTTCACAAAATAATTGTACCGCGAAATGCAGAATATGATGTTGTGCTTCCAGATGGAACAAAAGTATGGATCAATTCAGAGTCGATCATAGGTTTCCAACCGAAATACAGTTCCAACATCAGGATTGTTGAATTGAAAGGAGAGGCATACTTTGAAGTTGCAAAAGACAGCTTGCGACCATTTATTGTAAGAACAAATGATATAGATGTAAGAGTGTTGGGTACACATTTTAATGTGAAGGCTTATGGCGACGAAGAATATACTTATGCCACATTAAGTGAAGGAAAGATAATCTTGTTTGTAGATGAAAAAATGATCGAAATGAAGCCTGATGAACAAGTTGTTTTTAATAAAGTTAACAGAGAATATGAAAAGAATGAGGTTGATGCCTCGATTTATACTGCTTGGAAAGATGGTAAGTTTATTTTTAGAGACGAACCTCTGGAAAATATCATGTCTGCATTAAGCAGGTGGTACGATATTGAGGTGTTTTACCCAAATCAGGATATAAAGGATGATTTGTATTCGATGAGAGTAAATCGATATGATGATATTGAAGTTTTATTACAAAAAATGGAAAAAACAGGTGCACTTAGCTTTACATTAAACAAGAAAGCATTAGTAGTTGAGTGATAAAAAAAGGGAAAATGATATTGGCACTATCATTCTCCCGGTAGTTAAATATATGTTTTCACGATTATCTAACCAGTACAAATTTATGGAAAAAAAACTAGACTGGTTCCGCAATTTTATGCGGAACAGGAGAAAAACATTGAGAATTATGAAGTTATCTCTAATGTTTCTGATTATTGGGATGCTGCAGGTTTCTGCCAGCGTGTATTCACAAAACGGGAAATTTAATGTTCAGATTGAAGATGTGGAACTTGCCGATTTATTTTGGGAGTTGCAAGAGTCTTCGGATGTTGTTTTTATCTACAAATCTTCGGATTTAGTAGGGTTTGATAAGGTTAGCATTACAAAAAATAATGCAAGTGTCGAAGAAATTCTTGATGAAGTTCTTGAAGGAAAAAATCTGGAATACTCTATCGACGATGATGTTGTGATTATTAAGCGTAAGCTGATTAAAGAAGAAAACTCCGCAAAAGGAGATGCGCAGCAACAAAAAACTATCAAGGGAAAAGTAACCGACGAAAATGGCAATGCGCTGCCAGGCGTATCTGTTTTTATTAAAGGAACATACACGGGAACTTCTACCAATATGAATGGTATTTATGAAATCACAGTTTCAGAAGGAGCTGTATTGGTATTCTCATTTGTAGGGATGGAAAGTAAAGAGGTTTTGGTCGAAACTCAAACTAAGATAAACCTTGTGATGAAAGAGTCAGCTACCGAATTGGATGGAATAGTTGTAACAGGTTTGGGTTTTTCTCAAAAGAAAGAAACTTTTACCGGAGCAACCACAAAAGTAGATGCACAAAAAATTATGAGTCTCAATCCAAAGAATATTATGCAGGTTTTGGAGATTATTGATCCTGAATTTTCTGTGGTTGAGAGTAACGAATTTGGTTCCGACCCAAATAGATTGCAGGAGATCCGCTTAAGAGGAAACAGTTCGCTTCCAAAAGCAGATGATGCAGGTAGTCTCGAAAGAGCTTTTGAAGGTGATCCAAATGCGCCTATTTTTGTAGTAGATGGTTTTCAAACCTCAATGCGTGAGGTATTCGATATTCCTCCATCAAGGATTGAATCGATAACTCTATTGAAAGATGCTGCTGCAACCTCGTTCTATGGTTCAGTATCATTAAATGGTGTTGTGGTTATAGAGCTTAAAAAGCCAAAAGCTGGAGAACTAAGGATAAATTACAGGCTAATGTCCTCAATAACGGCTCCGGATCTCTCTTCTTATGATTTGTTAAATGCTGAGCAGAAACTCGAGTTAGAGCGAATTAGAGGATTACATCCATTCGACGATGAATATAATGGTAAGCAAATGAATATTGCTAAAGGAATTGATGTGGATTGGATCAATAAACCTCTACGTGTGGGAACGAATTTAAATCATAGCCTTGGCATTAGTGGTGGTTCAGAAACTTTTACATATGGTATCTCTTTTAATGCAAACCCTGAGCATGGGGTTATGAAAGGTTCATCGCGCGACAAATATTCTGGAAATATGACATTTACTTACAGAATCAAGAAGTTTCATTTCCAGAACAGTATGTCCTATTCTGAAACAACTGCGGAAAACTCTCCTTATGGAGTCTTTTCTGACTATGCTAATATGAATCCTTATTTGCCTGCAAAAGATGAAAATGGACAATTGCTTTATAGTATTGAGCCAGAGGGTGTAAATTATCAATTCATGAACCCCTTGTGGAATGCGAGTACTGATATGTTTGATAGAGTGAAATCATCTGTTATTACAAATAATTTTTCAACAAGATATAAGCCATTTAAATTTCTAATTCTGAATGCCCAGATTTCATATAGTAGCACTAAATCTGAATCTGAAATTTTTAAACCGTTTGATCATACCGATTTTTTATCGTCTAGTGATAATGGTTCATATAGCTATGATACAAATCAAAAAAGAACCTACATGACTCGTTTAGGGGCTTCATTTTTCTATGAGATAAATAAACATAATTTTACTTTGAATACTTCGGTTGAGTATAAGAACAACAAAGGGGTAGGTACAGGCTTTACAGCTGTTGATATCCCTTCAGGTAATCTATCTCATCCAATTTTTGCAGGGAAATTCAAAGATAATTCTACCCCAAGAGGGGAAAGCACAATTTCCAGACATGCAGGATATTTGGCTACACTAAATTATGTTTTTGATCATAAACTATATGCCGATTTTACATTTAGAACTGATATTTCCAGTGTATTTGGAGATATTAATCCTTGGGCAAAATTTTGGTCGGCAGGTTTAGGTTATAACCTCGAGAAGGAAAAATTTATTAAAAATATTGGCTTTTCTCAGTTCAGATTAAAGGCATCTATTGGTAATAATGGATCTCAATCTTTTGGTCCTTACCAGGCCTTGAAAATTTATAGAACAAATACCAGTACATATTATTATAATAATGGTGTTGGTGCATTATTAGGTGGTATGGGAAATCGCAATTTAAAATGGCAGACGGCTCTTAATGCAAATGTAAGTGCTGATATTGGGATTTTCAATAATAATTTGATGTTCGACTTTAGTTATTACAGAATTAAAACAAAAGACGCAATTGTATCAAGGTCATTGCCGGGCTATCAAGGTTTTTCAAGCTATTTTACAAATTTAGGTGGTGTAGAAACTGAGGGGTATAGTTTTGGAATTAATGCAAACCTCATACGAAAAAGAGATTTATACTTAAGTGTTAACTTAAATGCAAATCACAGTTCTGAAAAAATGGTTGACATTGGAGATGCCTATGAAAATCAAAATGAAAGACTTTTGAGTGATAAGCAAACATCCCCGTATAACATTGTTAAGGAAGGTACATCAACTTCAGTTCGTTATGTAAGAAAATCTTTAGGTATTGATCCCATGACAGGTAGAGAACTTTTTATGGATGAAAACGGAAATGAAACATTCAACTATATGGATGCGGAAATGATGTCCTTTGAAGAAAATCCGGATTTAAAAGGTTCATTTGGGTTTAGTTTAAGATATAAACAACTAACTATTTCTTCAAGTTTCCAATATCAGGTAGGTGGAGAGAAATTCAACTCTACAGTTTTAAATCGTGTTGAGAATATTGGTAGTGCAAGTTTTACAAACTATGATACCAGAGTATTTGATGATAGATGGCAAAAAACAGGCGACATTGCTTCTTTTAAGAATATTAATGATAGAGAAACAACCTATGCATCATCCAGGTTCCTGCAAGATGCATCTTTCCTTAGATATTCAAGTTTAAACCTTACCTATCGATTTAAACCAGAGAGTATTAAACGCTACGGATTAGAAGGGCTAAGTCTGTCATTTACTACAAATAATCTATTTTATCTACAGCATGTTAGACTAGAGAGAGGTACATCATATCCTTTTGCTCGAACATTTAACTTTTCAGTGGGAATTAATCTTTAAATGAAACGATTATGAAACTAAAAAAAATAAATAAATTATTGCTCCTCATTGTATCAGTTGTGCTATTTGGAGCTTGCGAAGATCACTTTAAAATTGATCCGCTCACTGAAATTGATGAAGCTAAACAATTTAGCTCAAAAACCGGATATTATTCAGCATTGTATGGAGTATACCTGGAAATGGCCGGGTATGATATGTACGGGGCCAAAATGAGGTACTATCTATTTGATGATTTAGCACAAACTTTTGCTGACTCAAAATGGTCTTCTCGATTTGAAGGCTCAAATGGAATGTATGATTATGAAACAAATGAGCCAATAAAAGCCGAGCTAGATCTTTTGTGGAACAAACACTATAACTTAATTGCCAACCTTAATAATTTGTTAGAAAATTTAGAAGATGGTTCTGCCACAAAAGAAATGTTTCCTGATGGGAATTATGAGATTTTAATTGCAGAATCGAAGGCCCTAAGAGCTTTTTTCCATTTTAATTTAGTGAAAATATTCGCCCCTTCAATAGCCAGCGATGAAGCTGCTGATGCAATTCCGTATATGAATAAATTTGATATTAATACGATAGCTCCATCTACTGTTAGGGAAGTATATAATAAAATTATTAAGGATCTGGAGGATGCCGAAGCACTATTAGCAGTTCATGAACCTTTATTGCAAGCCGAAACAGAAGATGAAAAAGATGAAATGCTGGCAACTTATAATGTTAGTAGTGAGGAAAGATTGCGAGAATTAGGTTTTCGTTCAAACAGACTTGCAAGATTCAATTATTATGCTGTTCAGGCATTATTAGCTAAAGTCTATTTGTATGCCGGAAATAATGAAAAGGCCTATGAATATGCGGAAGAAGTATTGAATAATGCTCATCAACAGCTTAATTTTGGGATATCTTTCCTATATCAGGATGGAACTATCTTTGGAGTATCTGTTGATGAAGACGGGCAATATGATAAAGTAAAATCTGATTTTACTACAGAAAGAAAAATCTTCCCCGATAATCTGGAAGCTTTATATGAGGTTGATTTATTAAGCACTTCTGAAGCTGTTAGTATTAGTTATTGGGACTCTGAAGAAGTAAAAGCCTTAAAGCAGCCTGTTGTAGATTGGCTAAACCAGAATACAACTGCTGTCCAGTATTATTATATGGAGGGATCTTCATCATATAATACTGGAACATTTGTTCTAAGAGAGAAGGGAACTTATCTGCCGGTAGAGCCTAGCCCGGGCGATAATGATATTCGTTGGATGAACTTTAAGTATTCCTATTTTTTTAATCAATACTCTGTATTAGTTAATTCGAATTGGGTATCTCCAATACATAAAAAAGGACTCAATTATTTTGACTTATTAAATCATCATGAAATAAAATTAATTGCTGCTGAAACTGCAAGTTCTACGGCAGATCAACTTCAGCACTTAAATGAACTGAGGGGCATGTATAGTTTGGCTCCGCTAGAAACTACTGATATTGATACCGAAGAAAAACTGGAAATAGAAATTGAAAAAGAGTATAAAAAGAACTTTTATGGAAAAGGAGAACTCTTTTTCTATTTCAAACGAAAAAATAAAGATACATTCAAGGGAATCAATCAGTTTCCAGTTGAGAATGCCATTGATGATAATATTTATGTTTTACCCTATCCTTTAGGTGAAGGATTCTAAAATTATAAATTATGAAAAAAATAATCATATTAAATATCATTTTGATGTTTGCTATATGTTCATGTGATCAGGGTTTTATGGACTTTGATACTAGCAAAGCTTCGCTATATTTTACCCAAACTAGTGTTGAAAAAGTATTTTATGCTTCCGATAAAGATACTTTAGAAGTAAATTTAACTATTAATACTACGGGTATAATAGGAGAAACTGACAGGTCATTTGCTCTTAAAATAATTAATGACTCTACCAGTGCCTTATCTGGTTTTGATTATGAGCCCCTTAAAGAAAGCTATATATTTAAAGCTGGTGAGACTTCAGCTAATGTCAACATAAAACTGTTTAAGAATGATTCGGTTGATGTGAGAGCTTCTCGATTGTACTTAGGATTTGAGGAGTTGAATGGATTTAGACCTGGTCCGTTGGAAAATGCTTTTGTTGATATTAAAAGCTCAAATGTTATTGAAAAACCCGATCATTGGCCCTATCAGTATGGACAATTTAGCCCGGAAAAATTCAATATCTTCTTCCTGATCACAGGATTTGATTCATTTCCTTCAGAATCAGATTTTGCTTCTGGTTCTGCTACAAGATTATATTTAATGTCTTCTGTTTCCTATGCTTTAAAAACCTATTGGGCAGAAAATGAGATTTTAGATGAAAACGGGAATCCTGTTCCTTGGTAAAAATTATTTAAATCAGAAAATTATGAAAAATAATATAGTATACATATTTATATTGTCTTTGATAATCTCCTCCTGTCTGGAACATGAGGATCTTGACATCGATTACAATGAACTTAATAAAATAACAATAACCGGTATAGAAGATTTATATGAGGTTGTAGCAGGAGAAAATATTTTAATTGAACCAGAAATATCTCAAACACTTCCCAGCTCTGATCACAGGTATGTCTGGGTAACCAGATCTGTTACCGGAAAATTGGATACGCTTTCTATATCTGAATCAACTCCTACATTGGATGTTCCTGTAAATTTAATCCCAATGGCAGATAATTACGAACTTGAGTTGTATGCTTACGATAATAATACAAATGTTTTTGAACGTTTTGAGTCTGAGTTATCTGTATCTACAGATGTTGCTTATGGCTTATTGGTATTGAGTGATCTGGACGGTACAGCTAACTTGGATTATGTTCGGTTTGATGGCGAGATTATGAATGATATGTTCCAAAAATCAAATTTGAACAGATCGCTTGGTGAAAAACCAATTAGAATTAATTATACACCAGGACGTGTCCCCGATTTAGGGCGAGTATCACATATTAGTATACTTTGTCAAAATGAAACAGGAGGCCAGATCCTTGATCCCGCGACTCTTATTAGTACAGGAAGCATCAAGGATAAGTTTGCTTTTTTAAACGATGACATTTCAAAGATTAGAAATATAGCAACACTAACAGAAGGATATAAATGTAATGTAACTTCTAGATATTTTTTTGACGATTATGTTTTAGGAACTGCACATAAACCTCATGATGCAATTTTAATTGATAATAGTGTATATCAAGGAGAAGTTCTTTTAGAATATCCAATAACCGGGATAGAGCAGTTTCAATTTAATCTTCATAATGATATTAAATATGCTCCTGTTGGTGGTTATTTAATTGCATTTGATACAAGCCTAAAACAATTCATTGCTATTAGACAGGGCTATAGCAGTTCATACAACCCAACTACTAGATTTCTTCCTATTTATAGTAGTGATTTTAGTAACCCATCCGGTCCTTTTGACTTTACTGTTTTAAGAGGAGGTTTGGGTGTGAGCGAATATGGGTATGGCGATTCTGGTCACTGTTATATTGTTAAAGATGATGTTTCAGGTGAGTATAAATATTTATCATTTGCTTGCAGTGGGAGTTCTGTTTATGGATCGGGGCAATTATTTAAACCTGTTAGTATTGATAGCTTTACTGAAGACTCTCATGTGGCTTTTTCAAATTATGAATTTGGATTTTATTATATAAATTCATCAAACCAACTAGTTTACTGTGATGCATCTACAGATACACACACCATTATTGATGATTCATTTGGTGGCTTGGAGGTTACTGCAATGAAAATTAAACCTATTGCCAATAGAATCGATAATACAAAACTTGAAACTTACCGTTTATATGTTGCTACTTATGAAGGTAGTGGGCGTACCGGTAGTGTAAGAGAATATCATGTAAATACTGATGATAACTCAGATGTTACACATATGGCTACTTACGAAAATGTTGGTGGTAAAATTGTTGATATGGATTATAAATTTAAATAATTCGGATAATCATTAATATGAACCCGGCTGAATTTTTTGGCTGGGTTCTTATTTCCAAAGCAAATTTATACAATCAAACACTTACCCAGAAAAAAAACGACTGCTTAATCTGGGATATAAAGTTGTTAAGAAAACTAAACAAAAATGAGATTTACACAGTTAGCAACTTGTGTTGCTGTAGGTATTTTATGTCTTAATTCTTGCTTAAGCAAACAAAAAGGATACACTATTCATGGGAAAGTGAATGGATTTACAGAAGGCGAAACCATATTCCTGAGGAGTTGTGATGAAAACATGTATGTTGATTCTTGTGTCATTGAAAATGATGAATTTGTATTAAAAGGGCAAGTAAATTATCCTAAACAGTTTTACTTACATAGTCGTTTGGGCCAAGAAAAATTGGCACTAACTTATATCTATGTCGAGAATACAAACTTTGAAATTGAAGGAGACTTTGAGAATTTTAGGATATGCAAAATAAAAGGAGGGAATGCGCAGCAAATTGAAAATAAGTATTTGTCTCAGGTAGCTGAAATGATCTATGAGGCTGATACACTTTCTTCATACTTGAACAAAAATTGGGATAAACTTCCTGATGACGAAAGGAAAAAAATATCGCTCAGGAACAGGGATATTTTTAAGCATACTAGGAAAATAGAGCTACAGTTTTTAAAAGATAATTTTAATTCATATCCTGGGCTGGATCGTCTGGCTAAAGTTCCTCCTATGCTATCCTCTGACGAAATAAAGATGTTTTACAATCAACTTTCAGATGAACTTAAAAATACCACTAAAGGTCAGGCAATTTATACAAGGTATTTCAATAAGCCGATTGCTTTGGGCGAACAATATGAAGATTTTGAAGCAAAATACATTAATGGGGAAACGTTTCAGTTTTCCGACCTATGCAGTAAAGACAAATTTGTTTTGTTGAATTTTACCGGTGTCCATTGTGGTTGGTGCAAACAATTTGATAAACTATTGGCTGAAAAGTATGATAAAATTAAAGATAAAGTTAGTGTAGTATACTTCTATAACAATCGTAAGGAAAAAGAATGGATCGATCATGTAAAAAGAACTGACTACCCATGGCTTGTTGTTTCTGATTTAAAAGGTAGAGAAAGTCCGGTTGTTATCAAGTATAACGTTACTGGAATCCCACGTCAGTTCTTAATCAACAAGAACGGAACAATTATTAAAGATAACTCAGGCTATCGACCTGAATTTTTAAAAGAATTGGAAGAACTACAAGCAGAATGATATGAAAAAGTATTTTCTAACTCAGATTTTAATGGGGATAGTAATAACTATCACGTTTTTAGCATGCAATAATTCCGAAAAGCAAACAAAGGAAAGCTTTGTTATGCATGGTGAAATTAAAGGATTGTCAAATGGGAAAATCATCATTATAAACAAGGATTCCGTTTATAATGATAAAAATAAACATGTATCTGTACCTGTAAAAGATGGAGTGTTTAAGATAATAGGAGACTACCCTTCTCCTTCAGAAATCAACTGTATGATTAAAGAAGAAGACAGAATTTTGGGTAGTATGAATTTTTTTGCTGAGAATACTAGTATGAGAGCTATTGGTCATGCTGATAGTTTAGGAAAGGCCGGATACAAAATTAAAATTGTGGGTGAGGAGTTTGGAAGTGAATTGAAAAAGTACTATGAATCATTAACTGAATTCAATAGAAAATCTTACGAAGAATTGGGTATTAAGGAACTTAATCATCAATTCTTCAACTCAGGAAAAATGTTGAGTCCAAAAGAAAAGGCCCAATTAAAGAATAAAATCGATCAAAGGATGGAAGTGCGTAACAAACAGAGTGCCGAATTCCGTTTGGATTACATCCGAAACAACCCTGCATCTCAGGTTTCTGTTTATCTCATTGAAGAAGGTATGGAAGGCAAAAATCTGGCCCAAATTGAGTCGGAAATCAGCTTGTTAGATGCGAGCTGTTATGTGTTGCCAATGTATGCACGCCTTATGGATAAAACTGGAGAAATGAGAAGAACGGAAGTTACCTATGATGATCTATTTCCTGGTATTTCAAATATAAGCTACAAGTTGGATGATAAATACGATGGTTCTGAAATTAAAGATGTCATTTATTTAGGGGTGTTTTCTGATAATAACCTATGTGCAATTACCAAAGATGCAGAGCTTTTGATCATCAACCAACAGGGTGAAGAAATAAAAAGATTTAAAATTGATGTGGAAGGGAAAGCCACTACAATTGCAGTTGATGATGATGACAATATTTATGTTGTCCATAGTATTACTGAGAGAAAAATTGAAAAAATTAGAGGGAGAAAACGATCCCGAACGATTCCTAAAGAAAGCCTCTGTAGCATTTTTGATAGAAGTGGAAACCTACTTAAAAGCTACAAGTTGAAAGGGATATTTTTATCAAGTGGAGCCAAGCTTACAGGTAAAAAGCTTTTGGTAGCTGATGCTAGTAAAAAAAGAATAGGGATTTATAATGCAGTAGACGGAACGCAATTGGCTACGATTGAAAGCCTTCGTACTTGTTGTGGTATTCTTGATATTGACGTAAGAAAAGAAAAGCAGATATTGGCCACAGGCTTAGGGGGATTTAATGTGGTAGGTTATGACTTTAGTGGAATTAAAAATCTAGAATTTGGTCAGCGTGGAAGGGGGATCAATGATTTTCATGGCTGCTGTAATCCGGTGAGTTTGGCCTATATATCAAATGGTGCCATTGTTACAGTTGAAAAGGATCCAACCCGTGTAAAAATATACAGCCAAACAGGAGCAAAGAAAATTGAAGGCATAGAAGAATTAGTAAAAGGCTGTAGTCATATTCCTTTGGCAATAGATAGCAAAGATAATTTGTTTTTGGCCTCAGCTAAAAAAGGAATTGTTAAATGCGTGAGAACCAATTAAAAGAGTGGTAATATAAACTCTACCCCAAATTAGTAACTAATAAAATCTCATACACATTATGATATACAAAATAATAAAACTGGAGCTGAAAACCTTGTTTTTCACTCCTATAGCCTGGCTGGTTTTAATCATTTTTACGGCCCTTTTAGGAATCAGGTATACGGATATACTCGATGGCCTGTTTGATCTTATTAAAATGAATAACAAACCTGGTAGTATAACAATAAGATTGTTTGAAGTTGGTTTGTACAAGAATATTGCCGACCTCTTGTTTTTGTTTATCCCTGTGCTGACAATGGGACTTATTAGTCGTGAAAAAAGCAGTGGAACCATCAAATTACTTTATTCATCGCCTCTCAGGATGAGGACGATTATTCTTGGTAAATATTTTGGACTATTAATTTATTCACTCCTTTTTTTAGTTGTTATTACGATTATTATTTTTAATACTCGCCCATTTGTTGCAAATTTTGATATGGGAACGGCACTTTCAGGACTTATAGCCATATTCCTGTTAATTGTGGCATATACGGCAATTGGTCTATTTATGTCAACCCTTACAAATTATCAGGTTATTTCTGCATTGGCAGCGATGGTTTTTATTAAAGGGTTGAGCCTGTTAAACGGTTATGCCAGTTCTGTCTCAATAGTTGGTGATATTGTTAATTGGTTGGCTGTAACTGATCATTCTGTAAGGGCAATTTCTGGATTACTAAAATCGGCAGATATTGTCTATTTTATTGTATTCGCAATCATGTTCCTGTTTTTTAGTGTTTTTAAACTTCAGTCAGAAGGGCAAACGAAATCAGAAAAAAGAAAAACATGGCTTAAGTCTGTGATGGTACTATTAATTGCAATAGGCATTACTTCTTTTTTTGCAGCACCTTCCAGAACCACGTGTTGGGATTTAACAAATAGCAAAAAACACTCATTAAACCCTTACAGTCAAAAGGTGTGCGACTCACTGGACAGAAGTGAACCCCTTACAATTACTACTTATGGAAATATTATTGCAAATTATCAGGTTAGGTTCGGAAAACAACAAAAAGATCAAATGAAATTTAATTTGTATCATAAACATATCCCCAAAATACATTTAAAGTATGTCCCATATTATGACAAAAAAGTGAAAACAAAGTCGCATATTCAAAAACTTGACGCCTTTGAAGAGATTGAAAAAGCAAGCAGATTTGCTCAGTATGATAAAAGAAGAATTGATGATGTTTTGGATATTGAAGACATTGATTGCAAAGATGAAATTAGAGCGTTAGGTGGTCATGTGAGAAAATTTGAGTATAAAGGTAAAACGGAATTTTTATGCGCTAGAATGCTACCGAATAGCCCGGAGGCAATTGAAAGGGAGGTTGTTACATTGCTTAAACGTTTTTTGGTACCGAGTTTAAATGTTGTTTTTCTGGATGGGCACCAGGAACGAAAAACACACACTGATCATAATACTATTGTAAATGATGGGAGTTTTTTAACCGGTCCAACTCCAAATGATCTCCCTAAAGACTGGACAGCTATCTCTTCAAGTTTTATTTACAGATATTCGTTGCGAAATAGTGGCTTTAATGTGTCTGCGATTGATTTTAATATGGAAGATATCCCTTCTGAAACAGATGTTCTGGTTATTGGAGATCCTAAAGTGATGTATCCTTCTGAAAAGATTGAAAAACTTAAAAATTATATTGATGGCGGTGGAAATCTAATTATTGCCGGCGAACCGGGAAGTCACGCAATACTTAACCCTATCCTTGAATATATTGGGGTTGAGTTTTTACCGGGGGTTGCTGTAAAGGAAACAGAGTATATAGGAAAAACTGCAAAGGATCCAAGTGTTTTCTTGAGCAAGTGTTCAACGGAAGACAAAGAGTTGACAGGGACCAATGTTAAATATATGGATTTTAATGGTGCAGGAGGTTTACGAATCTCTGATACGAATAAATTTGAAATTGCTCCTGTTTTCTCTACTACTGATGAGTATTGGCTGGATAGAGAAGGACCGGATAAGAATTACCTGGTTAAATACGATTCAAAAAAAGGAGAAAAAAAAGGCATTGTAAATGTAGTTTTGAGTTTAAATAGGAGTATACATAATAAACGGCAAAAAATTATTGTTGCAGCTGATGCTGATTTTCTTAGTAACCAGAAAATTATAGCTAGGGGGTCTAATCTGTCATCGCAGTTAAATTTTTGTTATGATATTTTTAATTGGTTCGCAAATGGAGAATATCCTATTCGCCTTGTACAGCCAAACTTCTCTAAAGAAAAATTGGAAATGACAAATGAAATAATTGCCCGATTAAGAACAATTTTTATTTGGTTAGTTCCGGGCATTTTTGCCCTTCTTGGGTTTATAATATTGTTTATAAGGCGAAGAATGTAAACCTGCTTATTATTTAAATTAAATAACAATCAATAGAAAAAATCATGTCAGATAAAATCGTAAGAATAGAAAATCTTTCACATAAATATAGTAAGGACTGGGCCATAAAAGATATCAACTTTGAAATTGGCAATAATGAAATTCTTGGTTTATTAGGTTCAAATGGAGCCGGAAAATCCACGACAATGAATATTCTTTGTGGTGTATTAAATCAAACCGAAGGGAATGTATATATCAACGGTATCAATATGCGCAAAAATCCGATTGAGGCTAAAAAATATATTGGATTTTTACCTCAAAAACCACCGGTATATCCTGATTTAACGGTAAGAGAGTATTTAACACATTGTGCTTACTTGAGACTGGGGCCAAAATGTAAAATTGCTAAAGCTGTAGATGAAGCGCTTGAAAAATGTGGTCTGACTTCTATGAGCAAACGGGTAATCCGAAATTTATCAGGAGGGTATCAACAACGCGTTGGCATAGCACAGTCTATCATCCACAAGCCCAAGCTGGTTGTGTTTGATGAGCCCACAACAGGATTGGATCCTAACAATATTGTAGAAATTAGAGCCCTTATTTCTGAAATTGCAGAAGACAGGGCAGTTGTATTATGCTCACATATTTTACCTGAAGTCCAGGCGACTTGTGGAACAATAAAAATGATAGAAAAAGGAAAGCTGGTATTCTCAGATACCATGGAAGCTTTTAACGATTATATCGAACCAAATACCATTAGTCTGGCACTGGAAAATCCTCCATCAAAAGAGGACATCCTTTCAATTAATGGAGTGAAGGAGGTGAGAAACCTTAATGGCAATAAATTTCAAATCGTATTTGATACTTCAATAAACGTATCACGTGCCATTGTAAATAAATGTATTGAAAAGGATTGGGGCTTGTTGGAGATTGTGCTTGAAAAACAATCCCTTGATCTTATTTTTGCTCACTTGTCAGGTAAAAACTCAAAATAATAGAGCGTATGAATAAGTTAGTCAGAATTGCAAAGTTGGAGCTTAGTACTTTGTTTTTTTCTCCAATAGCCTGGATCGTATTATTTGTTTTTTCATTATTATGTGGAATTTCTCTTTTTGGTTTTCTTGAGGAAACTTTTTTACTACAGCTTTTTTATGAAGAAGGCTCTGGTCAAACACTGTCATTCCTTGTGGATGGAGATTCAGGGTATTTTAGATTAATTCGAACAACCTTATTTGTTTTTATCCCATTGCTAACCATGGGTATCATTAGCAGGGAAAATCATAGTGGTTCCATAAAACTTTTATATTCATCACCGATAAGAATTCGTTCGATTATTGCTGGAAAATATCTAGCCATTTTGGTGTATGTTTTTCTTTTAATGTTTATCGCTTTTATTGGAGCTTTTTATACAATGTTTTATATCGAAAATGCCGATTTTAATATTGTTTTATCAGGTTTGTTAATTCTTTTCTTAATGGCTGCAGCTTATGCTGCCATTGGACTTTATGTTTCTTCTTTATCGCACTACCCGGTTGTTGATGTTATTGTTACAATAGCTATCCTGGGCTTTTTAGATTTAATGCTGAGTTTGGTTAGGGAAGTACCCGTTGCCCGTGATATATTCTATTGGTTTTCATTATCACAGCACACAAGAATAACCTTAATGGGCCTCATAACCACTGGCGATATTGCTTACTTTTTAATGATAATCATCTTGTTTTTATCATTAACCTGGTTTAAACTCAATTTAAACAGATTGTCGTCAAGAGAAAAAATGATATCAAGACTAAAAATGTTTGGAGTAATTTTATGTATTGCTGCGATAGGATATATTTTAACCCACCCAAAATATACCTATTACAAAGATGTTACACGGAATCAATCCAATACTATTGGGACAAGGTTACAAAATGTACTAGAACAACTTGATGGTGAGCAAATAAAAATGACCAATTATGCAAATATATCAGGTGGTGATTACGCATGGTTAATTCCTAAGTCTCAGATGTTGGATAAATCTATATTGGAATCCTACAGACGCTTTTTACCTGATATGAATGTGGATTATATTATGTATGTCCCAATTGATGGTAAGTTTGAAGATTTGAATGAACTTGGTCAGAAAAATATTGAGAAAGCCTTAAATCAGCATAAGATGAAGCTGGGGAAAGATGTTGTAACCTCAGGTGAATTGAAAGACAAGATTGATTTGAAAACATTGGCTAATAATATGTCGGTTCGTGTACTAGAATATAAAGACAGGAGGGCTATAATTCCTATACAGTATAGTTCTAATGACCTTGCAAAAGAGCAAGAATGGACAGCAGCCTTTTTGAATTTGGCTGATTCTTGCTGCCAGGTCGCATTTTTAACCGGAAATGGGGAGCGAGCTTATACTAATAGCTATGACAGAAAAGATAATTGGGGTTATTTCTTTACTCACAGAAAACTCCGAGGGTCACTTATTAATCAGGGCTTTGAAATTAGGGAGGTTGATCCCCGGAATGCTATCTCTGAAGATGTTGACATTCTGGTTATTGCCGATCCAACTTCTGCTTATTCAGAAGAAGAAATGACAGTGATACATAATTATGTTGATAGGGGAGGAAACTTAATAATTGCAGGTGAACCTGAACACCGGGGAAGCCTAAATCCCTTACTCTCATATCTTGGTGTTGAGTTGTTGCCTGGAGTAATTTACAACGATGATGCAGTAAAACATGCTCCAGATTTGATTACGGGCTATATGAATCATACTTATGGTATAAATAGTGAATTTTCATTGGAGGAATACGGAGGTTCCATTAAAATTGGTTTTCCTGGTGCTACAGCTTTGAAATATGAGGAAATTAAAGGATTTAAAGTGACACCATCCATAAGAACTAAGCAAGACTATACCTGGATGGAAGCTGAGAAAATGACTAATCTACAAATGGTAAAATATAATCCTGAGCTTGGAGAGAAGAAAGAGTCGTTTGCTTTAGGAATTGACCTGGTTAGAGAAATAAACGGTAAGCAACAAAAAATAATAATTTTTAGTGATGCAGATTTTATTACTCAAAAAGGGAGTGAAACTGCTTCAAGAACAGGGAGTCATTCCAATTTTTCACTAATCACTGAAATTGTACCCAAATGGTTTACAAATTCATTGCTGCCTCCTAAAACCGTTAATATTGCTGGAACCGATACTAGTGTTACAATCGGTTTATCTGGCCTAACTATTATAAAACTCATCTTTTGGGTATTGATACCTCTCTCAATTTTAAGTTTTGGGTGTATTATACTTATTAAACGCAAAAGGATGTAGTTGAACATTTAATTATAAAAAATTATACAACAATGAAAAAAATAGGATTACTGATATTCGCTGTTTGTTTAAGCATTCAAATATATGCCGAACAGGTAAAAGTAAATGTAAACATCAATAACCATAAGGGAAAACAAACATTATTGATTGTTAACGGTACTTCTCATAATTTCAATCTTAATGAAGAACATAAGGCAAGTCTTGATCTGGATATTTCAGAAACAAGCTGGGGCAGGTTTAAATATATGGGTTCATTATTAGTAGTTGATTTATTACTGATTCCCGGAAAAGAAATCAATATTGAGTTTGATGCGAAAGCCAGTCATAACGGAGTAATGGGTAAAATAGGCTTTCCTGTGGCTATTAAATGTGACGATGGAGGGATCAATGAGTTTTTGCTGAACTATCAGATTGATATTTCGGAAAGTCAATTGGCACCCTTTAGTATAGAGGATAGAGCAAAATCATCCGATGAATTAGCTGTACGTTTTGATGAGGTCATAAATAATGAATTGAAAAAGATTGATAAGCTTGGGACAGGTGTAAAATACAAAGAACAGCTTTCTTCATACATCAAAAATACCGTTGGTAACTCATTTCTGGGGTTTGCTTTCGAAAAAATGCGAAAAGGATATATTGTAAATTATGGAGATGCTTATTATCAAAAAATCGAATCTATAATTGAAAATAATGAAGAATCTGCATTCAATGAGTATAGCTTACAATATATTAAAGATGCAGTTTTCCTTATTTCATCGCGAAATACAGATACTAAGGCAAAAGTGTATACTAAAGCCGTTAATTATGCAGATAGTTTAAATATCAGGCCGCTAACAAGAATGTTGATATGGAAATATGCGTATGAATGTGTTGAAAATCACGGTATTGATGGTACCAAAGAAATGAGAGACGTTTTTGAAAAAACCTTTGCAGATACTCCGCAAGCTATGGATAGATTTAATTCTTTCATTAAACCATTTTTGATAACAGAAAAAGGGATGCCATCTCCTACATTCAATTTTAAAGATGTAAACGGTAAAATGGTTTCCTTAGAAAGCCTGAAAGGAAAATATGTCTATATCGACCTGTGGGCCACATGGTGCGGTCCGTGCAAGAGGGAAATTCCATTTTTGCAAAAGCTCGAACATGCTTATGCTGGTAAAGACATTTATTTTGTGAGTATTTCTACCGATTTTCCTGATGATTTAGAAAAGTGGAAGTCGATGGTAAAAGAAAAAGAACTGGGAGGAATTCAATTGCATATTGGAGAGGATAAAGAATTTGTTAAAGCTTATAAAGTAAAAGGAATACCTCGTTTTATTTTACTTGACAAAGAAGGAAAGATTGTTGATGCGAATGCTCCCAGACCTTCATCTCCAAAAGTTCGAGAATTGTTTAATGTTTTGTTGTAAACTTTTAAATTAAGTCTATGTTAATGAAAACAATGTGCTTTTTGGGATTTCTCAGTGTTCTAACATTATATACGCAAGCTCAAGCAGATATTGATGATAATTACACTAAGGCTATATCATTTGAAAAACAATTAATTGAAAATTATGATCGAATGCTGAAAAGTACTGTTCTGATAACAAAAGGAACAGGTGTTATTGTTTCGGAAGATGGCTACATTCTAACTGCAGCTCACGTAGTAGAGGGGCTCATTGAAGAGTTCGGTGATAGTATTTATACGGATATACAGTTATACGATGGAAGAGAACTTAAGGCAAAGATACTGGGTAGGGATGAAATCAATGATTATGCCTTATTGAAGATTGTTGATGAAGGCACTTGGCAGTACTCAAAAATTGGCAATACAGATACCTTTGGTGAAAACAATATTTGTTTCATGCTTGGGCATCCCGGTGGTCGAGAAGAAAACCGTCCGGCTGTACTACGTATGGGGTTTTATGAGCTATTGGCTGATAATTATTTCTTTCAAACTACTTGCATCATGAATCCCGGAGATTCCGGAGGACCTTTGTTCGATATTAAAGGAGAAGTTGTAGGCTTGTGCAGTTTCAATAATATAAAAACTGAATTTAACTTTTACACAAATATTGGTTATGTGAAAAGGAATTGGCATAAACTACTCGCTGGAGAGGTTTTTAACATTCTTTCTTCTTTAGATTATGAAAGCTCTAGTGGTCATGGTTTGTATACACCAAGAATTAAGAATGAGGTCAACGCCATTGATGGTGGATCTAAAGGTTTTAAAGAGGTGTTCAACAAGCTTAAGAATGAGACTGCTCATTCGATTGTTCTTGTCCGAAGTAATAAAAACAAACAAAAATCGCTTGTAAGTGGAAGCATTATTCATTCAGATGGTTACATTGTAGCAAAATCATCTATCGTAGGAAATGAAAATATAGAATGCTATTTGCCAGATAAAGAATGGGTTGAAGCTAAAGTTATACATCGGTTTATTGAGAATGATCTTGCACTTATTAAGGTTGAAAAAAATAATTTAAAACCTCTTAATATGAGTTTTCAGGATCAGTTGAAACCAGGTGATTTTGTAGCAACGATAGATTATAAAGATAGTATCAGGTATGCAGGAGTAGTAGGTGTACAAACCCGAAAGATTCCTGAGAAATCCCCTCCATATGGCTTTTTAGGACTTAAGTTCAAAGATGGATTAGAGGTTGAGCAGGTAGTTGGCTATAGCCCTGCTTACAATGTGGGCGTAAAGAAAGGTGACAGATTGCTTAAAATGGGACAGGATTCAATTGCTGATTTGCAAAGTTTTTATAAGTGGATGGAAGCAACTAAACCGAATCAGATTATAAGTTTTAGCCTTGAACGAGATGGTGAAGAATTGAATTTTGATGCAACACTCATAAAAAATACATTTTGGAGACCTCGGTTTAAAAATGGTAAAAATGGGCATAATTGGGCAGATGGTCTATCAGCAGTTTTCACACATGATATGCCATTGGTTTATGACGACGCAGGCACGCCGGTAATTAATTTAGATGGTGATGTGGTTGGGATAAATATTGCCAAAGAAAATCGAACCTGTTCTTTTGCAATCCCAATTTATGAAGTTAAAAAATTGCTTGATACATATTTGCAAAAACATGAAACGGATAAGTGAGGCCACAGAGAAAGTTTACTATCCAATTAAAGCAGTAAAAAAGATTTCTTCTTTTTTACTGCTTTCTGTGTATATAATCTATGCCAGAAAAGCACTTATTTTCACAAGCGTTTGAAAAGAGAACTTTACAAACAAGCGTTGGTTTCTTTAAAATCCAGAAATTTGCTTTCGTAATTTAAAAAAGGGCCTAAGGCAGTATTCCCGTTTATACAAATTACATTTCAAAACATCTGGTAAACCAATCTATTTTCTTGCAATCATTAATTCTTTTTGTATTGATTTGTATTTTCACCATCAAATTGTAAACAATCAATAGGAGAATAAAATACAAATCATTTTGATTCTTAAAATGTCAAATCAATTACGCAGTATCAATTATTCAATATACTGCATACAGAAACTTTTGGTTTACAATCAGTGCAATACCAGTTGAATAGCCAAAGGATTCTAACTTGTTTTTGCTAAAATCTCTACAAATTTTTTGTGATTTTTAGAAAACCGCTGCTTTTGTTCTGTTCGCACTTGCATTTGATTGCTCTGCATGTTGTGTTGATTTCGATTTCAGATGGTTTAATTGTGTCCGCAGCTTGTTTTGTATCAAAAACCACTGCTTTTGTTCTGTTCGCACTAGCATTTGAATGCTCTGCATGTTGTGTTGATTTGAGACTGTTTAATTAATTGTGTCCGCAGCTTGTTTTGTATCAAAAACCACTGCATTTGTTCTGTTCGCACTTGCATTTGATTGCTCTGCATGTTGTGTTGATTTCGATTTCAGATGGTTTAATTGTGTCCGCAGCTTGTTTTGTATCAAAAACCATTGCATTTGTTCTGTTCGCACTTGCATTTGATTGCTCTGCATGTTGTGTTGATTACGATTTCGGAAGGTTTAATTGTGTCCGCAGCTTCTTTTGTATCAAAAACCACTGCTTTTGTTTCATTTGCAGGAACTATCGGGGACTATTTTAAGTCGAATTCACGTTATTTAGCAAACTGTGTCGATCCTTAATTCAGAGCGCCCGAGCTTCACCCACTTTTGAAATTTGCGTGTTGATAAAGCGTATCGTTAGTATATGTTTCGAAACATAAACATTTAAAATCATGCCAATAGTACTGGTAACAGAACAGTTAATTATGCGATGGGCAGCCTCAATGGAGAGTGACTGCTCTTTTTTTACTCTCGGAACAAAGTATAAATTCAATTTTGTAACCGATTAATAAATTATCTTTTCAGATAAAACATCTATATTTGAACCACTAATATGAAAAATCAGGAGCAAATAATCATACAGACATTAAAGAAAGGCGATGAGTCTGGTTTGCGTCAGATGTTTGATCTGTACTACACTCCAATGTGTGTATTTGCACTAAAGTATATTGATTCTTTCGATCAGGCCGAAGATTTGGTTCAGGATATTTTTATTGGTTTTTGGGAAAACAAGCGCATAGATAATTTAAATAGCTCATTAAAATCTTATTTGTTTACTTCGGTTCGAAATAATGCCATCAATCGTATTAGAAAGGAAAAAAGATTTCATCTTGAGGAATTAGATGATGAGTTTGATCTGTTTGAAGATGATGTTGTAGATCTTGAAGAATTGGAAGAAAAAAAGCAGAGCATCTATAAAGAAATTGAAAAACTTCCAACTCAAAGTCGCAAAGTATTTGAACTAATCATATTTGGCAACTGCAAATACGATGAAGTAGCTGTTGAATTAAATGTATCACGAAATACCGTAAAAACTCATTTTTCCAGAGCCTTAAAACAACTGCGTTCATCGCTTGATGTTATAATTCTGATACTTATCGCATCATAAATGAAAAGAGCAATCTGTGTCAGTTGTCAACTATATTGCATTTCAATGTTTTCTAGACTCCTTCCAGACTTGTTTAAGACTCGTTCTACGTTTTAGGCTTCTTTTGTGCTTAATTTATAGCTTGTTACATGCGCATGTTTAAAAAACTGATCTTTTTTTTTAACTCTTGTCACCCATGAGCAATTTTTTGAATCATACTAATGTAAGCGCACTCGAAAAAGCTATTTAAATTGCGACAAATGAATCAGAACGAAGTATATATTATCAACTTGGCCTTAGACTACAGCAAGGGAGAGCTGTCGGCTGAGAAGAGAGCCGAATTAATACAGATCATGAATGATCCCGAAAGCAAGAAGATATTTGTACGATATTACAAAACTTACAAAAAGACTCGTTCTGTAGCTTTCATAAATCAGGTAAATGAGGGTGACGCTTGGAATAAAATCAATTCAAGAATTCGTAAATCAATTCCAATATCTCGTAAATCAAAACTTAATAGGTTCAAATCCTGGATTCCTTATGCTGCTGCCATAGCAATTTTTGCAATTGTTGGAACTTACTTGGTGCAACGTAGCATTAAGAATATTGATTATACAGCGAATTATAATTTTGAGGAATTGGTAGATGTTGACAGAGGAAAAGCTTTCTTAAAAATGGCAAATGGTTCTGTTGTTAATTTAGAGAAAAATAAGGAGTTAGAATTATCTGAATTGGATGGCACAAAAATTTATAAGGATTCGACCAATAGCATAAGCTACGAGACCGATAATACAGAGACTGTTGAAAGAAAACAGTCCAAGATACTATACAACACGGTAGTTGTACCTAAGGGGGGAGAGTATCAATTGATATTAATTGATGGTACAGTGGTTTTTCTTAATGCAGATTCTGAATTGCGATTTCCAATACAATTTGCTAACGACAAAAGGGAAGTGTTCCTAAAAGGGGAGGCATATTTTGATGTGGCTCAAAATAAAAACGCACCATTTACAGTATATGCACATGATACCGAGGTAAAGGCATTGGGTACCAAGTTTAATATTTCTGCCTACAACGATCAGGAATACATTGCCACTACTTTGGTAGAAGGTAGTGTAAGAGTAAACAACCTTGGGAATAGTACAGTTTTGGAGCCAGCTTACCAATCTATGGTAATCAGGGGGAGAAGCGCAATTGATGTAAAGGCAGTGGATACAAAATTATATACCTCGTGGATAGATGGTGTATATGAATTTGAGAATACGGAGTTAGAGTACATCATGACTCAACTGAACAGATGGTACAATGTTAAATTTTTTTTTGAAGAAGCACAGTATAAAAATATTAGATTTACAGGAGCCGTTAAAAGAGACAATTCATTTGAATATACATTGCAGCTGATTAGCCGTGTAGCTGATGTTGATTTTGCAATAAAGGATGATTATGTTGTAGTGAGAAAAAAAACAAAATAAAAACAGGAAGTATTGGCGTACTTCCTGCTAGTGATAGTTAACACCATTGTTGGCGCAATGGTATTTAGTAACCTCAACCCTAAATTATGAAAAAACTCGAAAAAAGGGTGCATTTATCTGCACCTGTTCGGAAAATTCTACGTGCTATGAAAATAAGTGTGTTTTTAGTACTGGTTTGTTCTTTGCAGCTGTCGGCAAGTGTAATGCTTGGTCAACAGGTAAAAATGCAAGAAGGACAAGCAAGTGTACGTGAAGTTTTTAAAGAATTTAAGAAACAAACAGGCGTCTACTTTATGTACAACGAAGAGGAGGTGGACAATTCTGTAACTGTAAAGGTCGACTTCGATAATATGAGTTTGGAAGAAGCATTGAATGATGTGTGTGAACAAGCTAATTTGGAGTACCAGATCGTGGATGATTATGTGTTAATCAAAAAGAAAGAGTTGATTCCTGATAATCAAGAACAACAACAAAAATCCATCAAAGGAAAAGTGACCGACAAAAATGGGATGGAGCTTCCAGGTGTTTCTGTTATTATTAAAGGAACATACACAGGTACTTCTACCAATATGGATGGTGTTTATCAAATTAAAGTTTCTGAAGGTGATGTTTTGGTGTTCTCGTTCGTAGGAATGCTTAATCACGAGGTTCGATTTGAAGGTCAAGCAGAATTGAACGTTGTGATGGAAGAGGCTGAAACAAAGCTGGATGACGTAATTGTTACAGGTCTGTACGAGCGTAGAAAACAAAGTTTTACAGGTACCGCAACAACTGTTTCGGGTGAGGAACTGATGGAGAAAGGTGTGGAGAATGTAATTCAAAGCTTGGTTCTTGTAGATCCGTCTTTAAATATCACCGAGAATAATTTGGCCGGATCTAACCCAAACAACATGCCTGAATTAAGGTTGCGTGGAACTTCTGTTTTAAATACAGGTGGTTTTGGTGAAATAAGCAGGGAAAATCTGATTGGTGATCCTAACCTTCCTACTTTTATTCTTGATGGTTTTGAAACGACCATGGAAAAAGTACTTGACATGGACATGAACAGGGTGAGTTCAGTAACCATTTTGAAAGATGCCGCAGCTACCGCACAATATGGATCAAAAGCAGCAAACGGTGTTATTGTAATTACAACAAAACGACCTAAAAGTGGTAAGCTGCAGGTTAGCTACAATACCAATATTGGCTTTTCTTTTCCCGACTTGTCTTCATACAATATGCTTGACGGATCGGAATTGTTTGAGCTACAGAAAAAATTGAACATTTATAATGTAGACGGAGCGGAGTGGGATTATAAAGCAGTTCAAATAGAAAGAAACCTCGCCAGTGGTGTTAATACCGATTGGATGTCGCAACCACTTAGAAATACAGTTAAACAGAAGCATTATCTAAATCTTACGGGTGGTAGCGAAAAAATGCTGTACAATATTGATTTGAACTACAGTAGTAACCCGGGTGTTATGAAGGATTCATACAGGCGTAATGCAGGCATAGCAATTGCTTTAAATTATAATTTGAATGATAAGATAAGGTTTCGAAACCAGTTGACCGTAAACAGAAATTACGCTAAAGAATCACCTTATGGTAGTTTCTTGGAATATACAAGAATACCTGACTATTTTCCTATGCGTGATGAATATGGGGAGCTGTTAGAGAAATTTTCATATACCTATTATGATGATACAGAACGCTCATTTGGATTTAGAAACCCCATGCAGGAAGCAACTGTTGGGAATGTCGACAAATCAAAATATACCGATATAACAGACAACTTACAGTTCGATTGGCGGATGACGGATGCACTTAGATTTATTGCAAAGGTATCCTATTCATACAAGACAAGTGAAGATACCTGGTTTAAATCGCCAGATTCGTTTGTGTATGCAAGAAATGGCATAAACCCTCTGGAAAAAGGAGAATATAGGTATACACATCGTGTAGATGAGAGATGGGAAGCAAGAGCACAGCTGAATTATAATAAAACTTTTAATGGACATATTATCAATGCTTCTTTGATTAATAGTTTAAGTGAAAGTTCTTACAATGTTTTAGGGTTTAGCGCCCAGGGTTTTGCTTCCAGTAATTTATCAAACCCTGCATTTGCTTCAGGATACGAGATTGGCGGGCTTCCAACCTCTAATGAAGGATCATCAAGGACTTTTAACATGGCTGGAAACATCAACTATTCTTTTAAGGACAGGTATCTTTGCGATATAACCTACAATTGGAATGGATCTTCGGCATTTGGTACAAAGAATAAATTTGCAGGATTCTATGGTTTTGGATTGGGTTGGAATGTACACGAAGAAAACTTTCTTAAAGATAACGGTTTGTTTAACAGGTTAAGAATAAAAGCCAATTATGGGCAAAGGGGTACTGTTAACTTCTCGCCCTATCAGGCGAAAGATATGGTGACTTATGATGCCGATAACAGATACCTGGGTGGTTTGCCAACTTCTATAATTGGGTTGGGAAACGAAAGTTTGGTATGGCAGACAACCAATACCTTAGATATAGGTACAGATTTCGGATTGTTTAACCGATTTGACTTTACTTTTAATTATTTTAAGAATGAGACCGTTGATATGGTATCTGATATTACTACACCTCCATCAACAGGATTTTTAAGCTTTGCTGATAACTTAGGAGAAATGGAAGTAAAAGGATTTGAATTTTCTGCAAGGGCTAATTTGATACGAAAGAATGATATAACGTGGTCGGTAAATGTAAATGGTTATCATGATAGAACGAAACTACTTTCAATTAACGATAATTTAAGTGGTTACAATGATTATGCCGATGATGCGG
Organism: Marinifilum sp.; assembly: GCF_965230805.1. Lineage (NCBI taxonomy): Bacteria > Pseudomonadati > Bacteroidota > Bacteroidia > Marinilabiliales > Marinifilaceae > Marinifilum > Marinifilum sp. The sequence goes on from NZ_OZ246019.1 coordinate 3,414,063, forward strand.
GTTTATCTAAAGAACAACAAACAGGTCTGGGAGCCGATCTAAGGTATGCCGAAGCATCTCATGATTTTTTAGTTCGTTTTGAAGAGGGAGGATCTACAACGGCAATTTGGGCTGTCAGATCATTGGGTATTGATCCGGCAACCGGTAAAGAGATATTTATGACAAAAGATGGAGGTATTACTGATGTTTATAACCCGGATGATCAGGTTATAGTGGGAAATACTGCACCTGACTTACTGGGTAACTTTGGAACACAATTCAGGTATAAAAACTTAAATATAGGTATGACTTTTTCTTACTCATTTGGAAGTGATGCTTATAATCGTACGCTTGTGGATAAAATTGAAAACTCCTCTAAGGTATATAATGTAGATCGCAGAGCTTTAAACGAAGCTTGGTTAGAGCCGGGAGATATTGTGAAATACAAGACGAATCATGATTTCCAAACAGGGGCATTTAATGAAAAAACCCCAAGTAGTTCAAGGTTTGTTCAGAAAAATAATTACATCCGATTTAGTTCGTTAAATATTAATTATTTAATGAACAACTCTTTTACAAAGAAATTAGGTTTAGAATCATTAAGGATATCTCTTTTAACAAATGAATTATTCTACATTTCTACCATTGAAAGAGAACGAGGATTAGATTATCCGTTTGAACGATCATTTACAGTAGGATTACGTGCTAACTTTTAAAAATTGAACAATGAAAAAAATGAAATTTATTTATATACTAATTTTAGGCCTTTCATTTACAGCATGTAGTGATTGGTTGGATGTAAAGCCTGAAACAGAAGTGGATCTTGTTGATCAGGTGAGTACGCCAAGAGGTTTGGTTGAGATGTTGAATGGGGTGTATGTTAAAATGGTAAGCCCTGAATTATACGGACACCATCTTGTCTATGGAGCAATTGCAGATCTTGCACAAAATTACTATACACGTCAGGACTGGAACCAACGCCCATTTATACATTATACTTATGAATCAACTCAAGGCAAAACGATTAAAGATAATATTTGGCATGGCATGTATAATGCAATAGCAAATACGAATGCAATTATTGATAATATTGATGCTATTAAAGAAAAAATGCCAACTGAAGATTACAATCTGATTAAAGGCGAAGCTTATGCGATTAGGGCTTATTTGCATTTCGACCTGATCAGATTATTTGGTGATGCTTATGAAGATGCAGGAGAATCTCCTCAAATACCTTATGCTAACAAGTTTGATAGAGTTCGTTTTAAGCATTTAAGTGCTGAGAAGGTGTACACCTACATTTTGGATGATATTAGCGAGGCTGAAAAACTATTAGTCGAATCGGATCCTGTAGTAACAGGTAGTGCATATGATGGTGATTTCTTTGAATTGGAAGACAGACTTAGACATCTGAATTATTATGCAGTTATAGCTCTTAAAGCAAGAGTGCATTTGACAATGGGTGATACACAAACAGCTTCAAATTTAGCCCAACAGGTGATAGATGAATATACATGGAATTGGACAGTAGTCGAGGATTTAACGCATTACGAAGTACAATTAGGAAAAAAGACTCTATTTGAACCAGAGTTGGTTTGTGCTTTAAACGTGAATAAGTTAAATACCTATTATAATTCGTATTTTGGTGATGAAGAAGAAGTTTCTTATAACGCAGGAATTGCAGATGTTGAGTTTTCAAGTTCATTATTTGAAGCTTCTGGTTTTGGAGCCAATGATTGGAGATATTTATACTTATGGCATAAGAATGAGCAAGGTTATTTTAATGTACCAAGTAAATACGACCAGATTTCTACAAAAGCAGGTGTTAATGTTAGAGAACCAAAGATTCAATCTGTCCCCTTGGTTCGTATTACCGAAATGATGTTAATTGTGGCTGAGCATGAGTTAAAAGATAACTATGCTGAAGCTATTTCTATTATCCAAACCATTCAGGATAAACGCGACTATCAGATTGCAGATCCTGATTTACTTACTGTTTCGGATGCAGGTACAATGCTTGAAAAAGAATTTAGAAAAGAGACCTATATCGAAGGTCAGTTATTTTATAGGTATAAAAGGCTTGGTTTAGAATCAATACCTGCCATGAATGATGTAGGGACAATTACACTGCCTGAAGGAGCCTACAAGTTGCCACTACCGGAAAGTGAAAGAGAATACGGCAATATTGATAATTAAAATTTTAAACAGATGAAACGAACATGTAAATTTTAATCTTAAAAGTTACACACAGGGTAATGATTAAAATTTCTTGAGAGTTCCATGTGATAAATGAATGAAAATTTTAGACACATGAAAAAGTTAAATATCATTTTTAGTATAATATTGTTACTTGTATTTATTTCTTGTGACAAGGACGAAATCATGACCTATGAAGGTGACGATTATCTTTATTTTACCAATGTAGATGAAGATGGAAATTATCCTGAATATTTCAACAACTTTGTTTTCGATGATGAAGCGGTAACCGAGAAGAATATTACTGTACCTATATTTTTAAGGGGTATGCTAAGTAATGCTGACAGAAACTTTAAAATCTCTGTTGTTGACACACTAACCACAGCAACTGAAGGTCTTCATTACACAATCATTCAGAATGATCAAATTGTTCCTGCAAATTCAATAGAAGGAACTGCCTCAGTTAAAGTGATGAAAACGGAGGACATGAATGAGAATGAATTTAGTATTGGAATTCAAATAGAATCGAACGAAAATTTTGATACAACAGCCAATACCGTTGTCATTTTAAAAATAACAAATTCATTTTCTCAACCAGATTGGTGGTATCCACATCCAAATAAGTATTATACTACCCATATTGGTCCATATACCCAAACAAAAGCTTTGTTGTGGTTGGAGTATTTTGGTGTAACAGATGGTTCAGATCCCTTGTTCGATATTAGGTCTTACGTTTGGAAAGGAGTTCAGTATTATGATCCAAACAAGTTCAAAGCTCAGGTTGCAGCTTTTAAACGTTGGCTTGAAAATGAAAAAGGAGATCCAACAGATGAAAATGGAGATTTGGTATCAAATACTTTATTATACGAATAAAATATTGAAATGATGAAAGCATTAAAAAAAATAACATACATAGCTATAGCATGCCTGTTACTCGTGTCTTGTCTCAAAGATGAGGGTAATTACGATTATGACATGCTTACCGAAATAGATCTTTCTGACATACAGTCACAAACTTATAACGTATTTGTTGGGGATATTTTAACTATAACACCTGAATTGGGCGAATCCATTTCGGAAGAGAATCTTGAATTTCTTTGGGCGAGACGCTATGTGGATGATAATTCAGATTTTCAATTAGATACCATATCGACAGATAAAACACTTGACGTAGCAATTAATCTTGCTCCCGGCAATCATACATTTATTTTAGATGTTTTAAATACAGAGCGAGTTTATAGAAAAAAAGTATTTTTCGACGTTTTGGTTGAAACGCCTTTTGATAAGGGCTGGGTTATTTTAAAGGAAAAAGGTACAGCTACAGATTTCGATTATTACTCTGATATTACTGAAAAATTATCTGAAAATGTTTTGGAAAATATCACGGGAGTGAATCTTTCAGGTAAACCGGTTTCTAGCGGACATATCTTTAATTCGTGGAACGGGTATAGTCAATTAAATATTTTATCAGAAGATGGCGGTGTATTTCTTGATGCCACATCAATGCTGGAAATAGGAACTTGGGAAGAGCAATGGAAACCAACATACCTGGAATTACCTTTTTCCGGAACTTCCATATCCTATAATGGAAGGTTAAAGACTTTGGTTGCAGGAGGTAAAATTTTTCCTTACTCGACCGATTTTCAGAATCCAATATCAGAAGGATTAGATTGGTTTGAATTACCTGTTAAAGGTGATTATTATGCAAATGGAATGCTTTGTGGATGGTATACTGGCCTTTTGGTTTATGATGAATTAAATAGAAGGTATATAAACTATAGTGGTAATACATTTGATGAATTTGAAGAAATTAGTGTAAATATTGAGGAACAGCCTTTCGATCCTAATAATCTTCAGATGAATGTTTTATATATGGATAATGACGAGCTTGAGGCCTATAATGGAAACGTAGTTTCATTTTTAAAGGCAGATGATGGTTCTTATTACACACATGAGTTCAAAACTCATAGGAGAGATGGATTTACTGTTGCTTATCATGAAAAGCTTCCGGATGGAGCAATAAGCGATATGTCAGTATATGCCGTTAGCACCAAATTACCATTTAGTTATATGTCAAATGGTAATAAAATTCACAGGTATAACAGAGATTCTTATCAGTTGCAAACTGATTACATAACTGCTGAGGGGAATATAACAGCTATGGGGCTTTCAAAAGACGGAAAAAATCTTGCAGTGGCTACTGATAATGGTGCAGGCTCTAAAATTACCTTCTATGATCTGTTTAATGATGAGCTTGTTCTAATGACACTTGAAACGGACTCTAAAGTTGTAAAGCTTATGCAGAAGTGGGATGTTCAAAGTTATCAGTTACGATAATCATGCATAGAACGCCTAAAACAGAGGCATACTAAAGCATAACGAGACTGACAAATGTATCATAAATTGTTCAGAATCTAGGGTATGTAGAGTTTGTTAATAAAGAATATAAAAACAAGAGGAACATCTTATGATGTTCCTCTTCTTATAAGCCGGCAACTCTTATTAACCTTAATTAACCTAAAAAGAACTAAGAAATTTACAACTGTCAATGCCATTAGCTAAGTGCTAATAGCCAAAATAACAGCAGAATAAAGCTCAATTCAATGTAATATTGGTATAATACGCCTAAAATCTTTTGAATTGAATATAAGATAGAAGAAAGAATTAGATAAAATATATTTGGCAAACAGAATAAATAAAAAGTAAGTTATAGCTTTTAAAGAGCTAATAGCAAATAGCCAACAACTAACAGCTAATGACTAACACTAATGACTAACAGCTAACTGCAAGATTAAAATGAAAACAACACTAAAAATAGCAAAACTACAACTGGTAAACCTGATGTATTCTCCTGTAGCCTGGGCGGTACTGGTAGTTTTTGCACTCTATTCAGGTATCCAGTATACAGATGCTGTTGAGAACATACATAATATGTTTAAGCAGACCCAGGATAAGATGGACTATAGTACGCTTAATGTTTTTGGGGGCTATTTATTCAAGATGAAAAACCTGATGTTTCTATTTGTGCCTATTTTAACCATGGGGCTCATCAGTAATGAAATCAATAGTGGTACCATAAAGTTATTGTATTCTTCGCCGATAAAGATCAGATCAATTGTGATTGGTAAATACCTGGCCATACTGATCTTTAGCTTGTTTATCGTGTTGATAATGGCAGCTGTTGTGGTGGGTACAGGATTCTTTGTAAATAACATGGATTATGGACTTGTGTTAACCGGGCTTTTAGGTTTTTTCCTTTTAATCTCTACTTATTGTGCCATTGGATTGTTTATGTCAACGTGGACGAGATATCAGGTAATATCCGGTATTGCAAGCATTGCTCTTTTGTATTTATTGGATTATGTAGGGAAATTTGGTCAGGATATCTACATCTTAGGGGATATCTTAAATTGGTTGTCCATCTCAAAACATTCAACACCATTGCTGCGAGGCTATATTGTTAGTTCTGATGTACTTTATTTTGTAATCATAACAGTATTGTTCCTTGCTTTTGCGATTAATAAAATGACTGCTGATCGTTTGAATAGTATTGGAAAACAAAAAATCAGAATCCTTTCCCTTGCCTATGTTGGTGCCACAGTATTAGCCATTATGCTAATTACCGTTCCTCAGTTAAAGTTTTATTTGGATACAACTGAAACCAAAAGGAATACGGTAAATCCGGTTACCATTGAAATTATGGAAAAGCTGGATGAAGAGCCCTTAACTATTAGGGCATTTGCAAATGTGCTTCATGGGGGGCGTATTTACCCAAAAAAAAGAAATGGGTTTAAACGAAGTTTTAGCAATTATACGCGCTTTATGCCCGATATAAAATTTCAGTTTCAGTTGTTCGCTGGATCTGTTACATATGATAGATTTCAAGGAGAGTTTAAAAACTATAGCATCAAAAAGAAAGCTGAAATGACAGCTTCCTACTACGAGCTGGGTAAGAATGAAATTGTAGATATTAACGAATTGGATATTAAAGATCAAGAGGTGCTCAATAGGTATGATATGACCTTTAAGTTACTCTTGAAGTTTCAATATAAAGGTAATCAAGCCTTTGTTAGAACGACAAGAGACGATAGAAGAATGGGGGTGTCAGAATTTGATTATGCTACAGCCATGAAAACACTTATTGTATCCCCCAAACATCTTGTTTTCTTAAGCGGAAATAATGAAAGGAGTATTGAACGTGCCTGGGAGCAGGACTGGAATCGCATGGCAAAAGGGTGGACGCATCGTTCAGCATTGGTGAATCATGGTTTTACTGTTGAAAATGTAAATCTGAAAAATCAATCCATTCCTGAGAAGACGGATGTGTTGATTATTGCCGACCCTATGATTGCTTATACTGAAACTGAATTAGAACAAATCAAAAACTATATTGAAAAGGGAGGCCACCTATTGATTGCCGCAGAGGGGGCAAATCATAAAGTAGTTAATCCATTATTAAGTTACTTTAAGGTTGAAATTCAACATGATAAAATCCTCAGCAATCAATCTGGAAAGCTAACAGAGTTTTGTTCAGGAATCATAAATCAAGAAGCTCCTGAATTCCTAATAGATTATGGAATAGAGTCATTTGACTTGCCTGGAGCCAGTCCTTTGGAATATGAAGCTGAAAATGGATTTAATACTATTCCACTGGTAAAAACTGATGAAAAATATACAAGCCTGGAAAGTACTGGTCAGAAGGGATCATTTACTACTGCTCTGGCATTGAATCGTAGGGTTAACAACAAAGATCAGAAGGTAATTATAATAGGGGATGCCGATTTTGCTTCCGATAAGGAGATATTGAAAACCAAAAAAAAGGGATTTACTGATAATTCCGAGTTTTATAAAAACCTATTCAGATGGTTTACCGATGGCGAATACCCATTGCGTTTTGAACAAGCAAAACCTTCCGACAATACACTTAATATAAGTAATGAAAAAGAGAAATTGTATAAAATCATTTACATCTGGATTATTCCTTTTGCATTACTCCTTATTGGTGGATATATTTTCTGGAGAAGACGACGCATGTAGCGTCTAGTTGAAAGTTAAAAGTTGAAAGTCAAAAGTGCAGGAGAAAGGAACAGAGAAAGGAAAAAAAGGACAACGAACTGGGGGATCTCTAAAAAAAACTCTGCGCGCCTCTGTGTTTATTTATAATTCATCATTCATAATTAGAAAGTCATGTCAAACAAAATATTAGAAATCAAAAACTTGTCGCACCGCTATACTAAAAACTGGGCGATTCGCGATATCAATATTGAAATGCACTCCAACGAAATCCTTGGATTATTAGGATCTAACGGAGCTGGTAAATCAACCACCATGAATATTCTTTGTGGTGTTTTGAACCAAAGCGAGGGTGAGGTATTTATCAATGGGATTGATTTACGTAAGAACCCGGAAGAAGCCAAAAAGAACATTGGTTTCTTACCACAAAAACCACCGGTGTATCCCGATTTAGCCGTAGAAGAATACTTAAAGCATACGGCACACCTACGTTTTGTGCCGGAGAAAGAAATTCCTGCAGCCTTGGAAGCTGCTATGGAAAAATGTGGATTACTACACATGCGCAAAAGACTAATCCGTAACTTATCAGGAGGTTACCAGCAGCGCGTTGGTATTGCACAGGCCATTATTCACAAACCTAAGCTGGTAATTTTCGATGAGCCTACTGTAGGGCTTGATCCAAATAATATTGCCGAGATTCGTGAGTTGATTCGTGAAATCGCACAGGATCGTGCTGTAATCCTTTGTACCCACATTTTACCTGAGGTGCAAATGATTTGTAAATCGGTTAAAATGATCGAACAAGGTAAGTTGGTGTTCTCTGATAGTATCGATGCCTTTAACGATTATGTAGAGCCGGATACGCTGTTTGTAGAAATGGGCAACCCGCCATCCATCGATGCTTTAAAAGCCATTGATGGCGTATTAGAGGTTGAGCCTAAAAACGGAAACCAGTTCCGTGTGAAGTTCGATTTCCATAAAAATGTATCCGAAGAAATCATTAGCCAGAGTGTGAAAAACGATTGGAAACTAAAAGAAGTAGCCATCGAAAAGCAATCGCTTGATTTAATTTTTGCACACTTATCGGGGAAGGTAAAGAAATAAGACACAAGTATCAAGACTATTGAGTTATGGTACTTGCTACTTGAAACGAATGAGTAATTATTAATTAACTGTAAGTATCATAAAATAGAACGGTTTTATACATCATGTAAATCATCTTGCTACTTGATACTTACTACTTGATACTTAATAAGAAATGAAAACAACAATAAGAATAGCAAAACTCGAACTGAACAACCTGTTTTATTCGCCATTGGCATGGTTGGTATTGGTTGGGTTTAGTATTTATACGGCAGTGTCATTAATGCCTTTTTTTGAAGGTCAAACTTTAAATCAGGAATTATATAATGAAATTTCCATCCTATCCTTAACTCACTCAATTTACTTTAGTCCTAATAAGGGCTATTTTAGAATATTGATCAATTTATTGATGGTGTTAGTTCCTTTAATAAGTATGGGGGTCATAAGTCGCGAGGCAAATACAGGATCTATAAAACTCTTATATTCATCACCTGTAAAGTTACGTTCAGTTGTTTTAGGTAAATACATAGCCGTAATGGGAATGGTGAGTTTGTTGATGACAATTGTATTAATGGCGGTTCTGGCAGGATGGCTATCAATAGATGCTTTTGATATTGGCAGAATATTAAGTTCATATCTACATCTGTATTTGTTTGCAGCACTTATTGCAGCCATTGCTGTGTATGTTTCTACTTTTTCCGAATACCCGATTGTGGATGCAGTAGCTACAATAGCTTTGGTTTATGGACTGGATTTATTATATGGGTTGGTAAAAGATATTCCGGTGATTAATCAGGTTATGTATTGGATGGCTCCATCGAGACAGATGAGTTATGCTTTTGCCGGATTAATAACTTCCAAATCCATTATGTATTTTATAAGCCTGACCTTAATGTTTTTGAGCTGGGCCTATTTTAAAATGGCCATAAAACGTCAGACCAGTAAAGTGAAAAAATACACCCGTGTAAAAATGGGAATAGGTTTATTGCTTACTATGGGCGTAATTTATGTAACAAGTTTACCTGCTTTATTGCTGTATAGTGATGTTTCAGGTCGCAAGGTGAATGAGATTAACCCGGTAAGCAAAGATGTCTTAGCTCCCTTAAAAGATAAGCCCATAAAAATTACAACTTATGTAAATATTTTTGGAAATAACGCTAGCTCTTTACTTCCCAATCGTCAGATCAGTGATAAACTTTTTTTTCATAAATACAGACTGGAATATCCTCAAATAGAGCAAGAATATGTCTATTTCTACATGCCGGAAATGAAGGAGACTTATCAAAAAAACAGAATGGTAAAAGGAGAAAAATCCTTGGAAGAGCTAGTACAGCATTTTGCCAATCTTAGGAAATTGGATGTTAAAAACATCCATCATATCGATGAGTTAGGTCTGAGCGATGTGGTAAAATCTAAATATGCGAATTTTAATTTCCGTATTATCGAAAGTGAAGGTAAAAAAAGTGTTTTAAATCATAGGTTCGATGATAAAATGGGATCACCTTTTCAGGCACAAATTTCAGCAGCATTTAAACGAGTGGCAAGTAAAAATTATAAGGCAGCCTTTGTATATGGGCATAAGGAAAGAGGGATCAATGTAAATGAAGAATTGGCAAAATCCAGGATGAACTATTATACAAAGATCACTTATTCTGAGAATTACGATCATTTGATCTCAAATTCAGATCAAAGGTATGCATGGATTAATAATGGCTTTGATATCAACAGTATAAAACTAGACAAAGAAGTGCCTGCAGATATTGATGTATTGTTTATTGCAGAACCAAAGTCAGCTTTTTCAGAAACTGAAATGGTGAATCTTAAGCAATATATTAATACGGGAGGAAATCTGGTAATCACTTCGGGAAGTGGGAACGAAAAGCTTATGAATCCTATTGTAAAAGAGTTTGGAGTGGAATACTTACCGGGTGTATTGGTGAATGATAATCCTGCTTATCCTGCTGATTATAACCTTGCCAAAACAGATGGCGCATTTAAAGAAAGATTTGGATATGATGCAAATGTTCAGATGTTAAACGCAACCGCCTTAAAACTGAATAAAAATAGTGAATTTGAGTCAACTATAGTGCTAAAGGCAAAACAGAAAGAATGCTGGATTGATAAAACAGGGCCCAATTCAATGGGTGAGATTGAGTATAACGAATCAGAAGGCGATTTAAAAGCAGATTTACCACTGGCAGTGCAATTGGAAAGAAATGTGAACGGAAAAACTCAGAAGGTGTTTATTGCTTCTGATGCTGATTTCCTTTCCAACGAAAGGCTCTATAACGCACCATCCGGAATATTTATTGCTAATATGGGTATTATGCCCTATATGTCCAGTTGGTTTACGGATAATGAATTCCCATTGGATATACAATATGAAGAGACAAAAGATTTACGCATGAAAGTTGCTTACAGCAATATTAAATGGTTAAAGCTACTATTCTACCTGATCATTCCCGGCATCTTTGCTTTGTTTGGAGCAATAATGTTGATAAAAAGGATGAGAAACTAGTGTGAAGAGTGTTAATAAAACGAATTAAAGTTTTTGAAAATATTTTTCTTTTTACAAGGCAAGGTATACAGGCATAGCCGTAGCTACGGCGAAAAAGCTTAACGCAGTAGAAAGGAAAATAGGTCAAAAAATTAGTTCGGGGAATTAGCATTCTTTACACTAGTAATCTTATTGGATATAGGTAAAATAAATTAATACGGAATAATTTGAAAATGAAGAAACTGATTCTAATAACTGTAGCCATACTATGCACGAGCACAGTCTTTTCTCAAGGAATACAATTTGAGCATGGGACTTTAGCCGAAGCTTTTGAAAAGGCAAAAAAAGAAAATAAATGGGTATTTGTTGATACTTATACCGAATGGTGTGGTCCATGTAAGGCTTTAAGTAAGAGAGTTTTTCCACAGAAAAAAGTAGGCGATTATTTTAACTTACACTTTGTGAATATTAAGCTTGATGCCGAAAAAGGGGAAGGCATTGAGTTTGCTAAGAAATATAATATAAATGCTTATCCTACCTTACTATTTCTGAAACCCAATGGTGATGTAATGTATACTACAAAAGGCGCTGTATCTGCTGATGTTTTAATTGGGGATGCCAAAATTGCTATGAATCCTTCTTTACAATTAACAGCTCTTGAAAAAAGATATGCCAATGGCGAGCGCAATTTGGATTTCTTACTACAATATTGTGCAGAACTGCGGAAGGCTGAAAAAACCGATAGAATACTAAAATTAGGAGATGCCTATCTGGAAACGATAGAGATGAAGGATTTACTCAACCCAAAGGTTTTAAGAATGGTGATCGGATCACATAAATTGACTTTTAAAGGAGAAGTTTACCAGTTTATGTATGCCAATTGGGAAAAATTTGAGGCCATGGAAGGTATTGGTAAAGATGGAATGATGTATTATATGGAACGTCCTGCACGAGAATATTTGGGCGAAGTTGCCAAAAAAGGAAGCATAGAGGAACTTAATAAGGGCTTTGAAGAGGTAAAACGCGCATATAATACAAACAACGATACCAGAGATATTTATTATTCACTTCATCATTTGGAGCAAGGGAGAATGAATAAATGGTATGATATACACATGAAGCGGATGAATGCTTCTATATCTGAATTAGATTATGAAAATGCAGCTAATGTGTTGTCTTTTATGATTTACCAGACAAAAAACAAAACTGATTTAAAAGGTTCTAAGCATTTCAAAAGGCTACTTAAAACATCTGAAAAATTTGTAAAAGAATATGAGGATAAACAAATCAGGGGAGCTTACAAAGCACTTATTAATTTGTATAAAATGGAAGGGAATAAACAAAAAGCACTCGAAAGTGTCGATACCTACCTTAAACAGGTAGAAATGAAGTTTGGTAAAGTATTTCCTTCAGATTTAAAGTTAAGAGAAGAAATAGAGAATATGTAGTGCTTGGTTTTACAGGTACATTTTCAATATTACCATTTCAAAATGATGTAGGCGTATTTACATCTGCTGTATGTTTATATTCAACATCATGTTTTTGTTTGAAAAATAATAATGAAAATGAGCAACTGTAGAATTTAATTGTAATTGAATACAACATTAATGTTCTAACGCTAAAAAATTAAACAAATGAAGAAACAAATTTTAAGCATGCTCCTTTTCTGCAGTATTGCCCTTGGAGCTTTCGCGGAAAAAACAAAAGTGGAAGTGAAAATTAAAGATTGGCGCTTAGCAGGATGTAGCATGACAGTTGATGGGAGTATTAAATATTTTGATTTTAATGAAAATTTAGAAGGGTCATTAGAATTTGATCTAAAAGAAGCCAATTATGCCTACTTTGATTTTTATGGAAGTGGTGTATTAATGGATTTTTATTTGACTCCGGGAAAAGATTTGAGTATTACCATTCATGGATCGGAGGAAGGTTTTGGTGTACAAAATAAAATGCAGTGGCCGGTAAGTATTGAGTGCGAAGATGGAGGGATAAATCAATATTTATTAGATTACCACACCTCTGTTTGTAAAACACACGAAGCACCCTTTACCAATGAAGAAATGGCCGCTGGTGATGAAGTGCTTGTTAAACGTCTTGATGAATTGGTAGAGGAATATCGTAAAGAGCTTAAAAAAACAAAATTGCCAAAGGAATTTAAAAAGGTACATTATGAGGCCATTCCATATTTGGTAGTAAAACCATTGGCTTATTTAAAAGAATACGTTAAAGATGCAGCTCCCGGAGACTTATACTATAACAAACTAAAATCCTTGCTTGTTGAAAAAGAAATTCTTTTTCACTCAAAGGATTATAATGCATTTGTAAATGCCACGACCAAATCTCTTGGCGAATGGAAGTCTACAAGTATAGTAGAATGCACAACCAAGAGTATAAAACTTTCTGCGTCTTTTAAAGATAAAAACATTAAAAACAAGTTGATAGCATCCTACGCTTTTCCTTATTTCAAGAAATATGGAACGGATGGTACCGAAGAGATACAGGCTATTATGCGCGAAAATTTGGAAGCTGAGGATATTGAAAAACTGGATAAAATAGTGAAGGACTATGCCCAAATTTCCCGGGGACAAGCCTCATTTAAATTTGAGTTTAAAGATATCGATGGTAAACTGGTTTCTTCCGATGATTTTATAGGGAAATACTTGCTTATCGACCTTTGGGCAACCTGGTGCGGTCCATGTAAAAAGGAAATCCCCTTTTTGGAAAAGTTGGAGCACGAGTATGAAGGGAAAGATATTCAATTTGTAAGTATCTCTTTGGACAAACCTAAGAATAAAGAAAAATGGTCTAAAATGGTAAAAGAAAAGAATATGGGAGGGATACAATTATTTGCCAATGGAGACCTTAAAATTGCGGAATTTTACAAAGCTTTTAGTATTCCAAGGTTTGTTTTTATCGACAAAGAAGGTAAAATAATAAGCATGAATACACCAAAACCGAGCTCTGTATACATTAGACCTTTGCTGGATAAGTATTTAAAATAAGTATAGTAAGATAGACAGTACTCAAAATTGATTGTCGATTTCAATTATATAGTTATTACAATATAAGCTGTTGGTTTTTAGCCATTAGCTATTGGCTTTTATGAAAGTCAATTTAGTATTTTCAAATTAGCAGCGAAAGGCTAATTACCAATCGCTTGATGGGTGTTGCCTAAAGTGAACTCAGGTTAAATGAGATCAAGAAATAGTGATTTAAATGAAATTAATCTAAAAATTGAAATTCTAAGAATATGAATAATAAAAGTCTGATTTTTATATGTGCGGTTTTAGTAGCATCGCTTTGGGGCTGCAAGCAAACAACAAAAAAAGAAGAGGGCAAACAATTTGCCCTAAGTGCAGAAATTAAAGGTAAAGAGAATGGCTGGGTATATATATCTTCATTTCCATGCGTTTCTGATGCAGCTGAATATAAGTCTAGTACCAGCATGATGGATAGTGTGATGATTGAAAATGGTAAATTTGAATATCACTGCGACTTAAAAATTCCTTCTACAGTTCAAATTTTTTTGGATAAACCCAAAGACAAAAGAAAAAAAAACAAGGTCCTTCATCTTTTCGCTACCAACGAAACAATTCATTTAGAGGTTTCTATGGATAATTTAGAGAATGCAAAGTTTGAGGGAGATCATTATAATAAAGAATACAAAGCTTATAAAGAAGGATTAAAAAAGTGTGAAAATGTCCCGGGTTATAAAGAGCACAAAGAAAAATATTCTAAGCTGTCTTATGAGCAGATAAGAAGCCTACCCACAGATAAGTATAAAAAGTGGAAAGATGATGGTGCCGAATTTAATAGACTTGTATTTAAAAAGCAATTTCAATTTAAGGAAGACTACCTTAAAGAAAACCCTAAATCTCTACTTTCGCTGGTATTGGTAAATGAATTAGCCACAAATAAAAGTGCTGAATATTTTGATAAAATGCTAGGGCATATAGATAATGAAACTTTGGGCCATCATCCAATTTATTTGTTTTACAGCCGGAAAATTGAAAAAATGAGGGGTACTGAAGTAGGCTTTAATGAGTTGTTCAAAGGAATTGCAAATGTCAACTACCAGGTAGATAAAAGCTTTAAAGGTAAAAAGCTGAAAGATATTATTTATCTGGGGTCTTTTGCCAATAACAATACATGTGCCATAACAAAAGATGCTGCAGTTCAGATTATCAGTCCTCAAGCCAAAATTCTATCTAGTTTCGAAACTAAAATTGAAGGAAAACCCTCATCTGTAGCCGTTGATCAGGATGAAAAAATTTATGTTTTGTATTCTATTTTTGAGGTGAAAGAGATTAAACGAAGGGGTAAAAAATTCAAAGTAGAAAAACCTAAGGAGGCCAGATGTCGAGTTTTTAACACAAATGGGGAAAAAATAACTGACTATAAACTGGAAGGATTATTAACGCCAACCGGTGCAAAAGTAGCAGGTGCTAAATTATTGGTTTCGGATTCCAAGCAAAAAGCGGTGGGTATATTCAATTCTCAGAGTGGGGAAAAACTCTCCGCTATTGAAGACTTACGTTCTTGTTGCGGTATCATGGATATTGACGTGAAGGACAATAATCAGATTTTGGTTGCTAATCTGGGCGCTTTCAGAGTTTCAGGATACGATTTGAATGGTGTAAAGAATCTGGATTTTGGCCAACGAGGCAATGTTCTGAACGATTTTCATGGATGTTGTAATCCTGTAAGTGTGGCTTATTTATCTAACGGAGCCATTGTAACTGTTGAAAAAAGTCCAACCAGAGTTAAAATTTACAGCCGGGACGGAGCAAAAGTAATATCAGGGATTCATGAATTGGTTCAGGGGTGTGATCATATACCAATGACTGTAGACAATAATGATAATGTGTACCTGGCATCTCCCGATAGAGGAATGATAAGGTGTATAAAAAGCATTTAGCACAAATTCAGATTCTAAACTTGAATAAGATTTGGTTAATTATTGGATTTGTGTGAACAAAAACCGATTTCCCTGTCATGTGTCAGGCTTGCAAATCTGTATTAGCAATTTTTATATTTCACCCAAACACTTTGGGCAGTACAGTCCAAGGTGTTTGGTCTTACAAGCCCAAGGTGTTTGGGGTTATAAGCCCAAGGTGTTTGGGGTAGTAAGCCCAAGAAGTATGGGCTTATGCGACCAAGCTGTTTGGAAATAAAAAGAGCCTGACTCCAAGTCAAGCTCATAAATAAAAGATGCGTAATTTACAGGATTATCCTGGTGTCAGTTCATTGAGCAGGCGTCCTTTTTTTAGGGTTTTCCCTTTATGAAGAATACATCTTACTTCCACTTTAAAGATACCACTTGTCAAGGATTCCGGCACAAAAAACAACAATTCCGAGGGTTTGTTTTTTACTACTTCAGAGACCTTTGTTTCGGCACTATCCTCGGCAATAAAAAAGATACCTTGCTGTTCGTCCTCTGCATCAAACTTAAGTAAAGATCCCTTAATGCTGGCAATTTGGCCTGGTGAAAAGGATTCGTTTATTGAATTGCTCTTTAAATCCACAAAACGCTGAACTATCGGCTGTGGAGAAGAAATTTCAACCTTTTTAAGTTCAATACGATCTGTAACTTCCAACAGCCGTTTTCCTGGGTTCAGGTTAATTTTAATCGAATGCCTGGAGGCATCGAACCCGTCCTCGTCGTTTTCAAATACACCACAAACACTAGGATATACCTTAAATAGTCCTGTATTCACATTGTTTCCTTTAAGAATTGCGTCTACCACCGCGTATTCATATTCTTCAATTACCGAGATCGCCTCGGCTTTGGTAACGGTTGAACCTTTACCAATCATTTGTTCTACAATTTGATCAACGTTAATCGTGTCATTGTCAGTAGTAACTGCCATGCAGTCGTTCTGATCATCTGTCAGATGATTTGGTACTAAACCATAGCTTATTGCACATAATATTTTTCCGGCATTTTAACATCAAGCTGCTTGATCAGGATATCCAGTTCTTCCAGAAGTTTTTTGACCAAATGCAATAATCCCCTGGTGATGGCAATGCGTTCTTTTTTCGGTTTGCGGCGTTTACGACTATAGTTCCCATAACGCTGTTTCCACTTATTATACTTGCAGCGAGGCATGGTCTGTTTACCATATGAACAAAGTAGTTTCAGCTGGTTATAGCACCAATCTGTGGCCTCCCATAACAGTTTTTGGTCAGTTGGAAAGCGCAAACTGCTTTCGTAACAAGTGGCATCAGTAACAAGCTGATCTAGCTCTTCCATATAAGGCAGCCAATGCCTGGCTAAACTCTTTTGCGCTTCGTCAATATCCAACTTGGCTGTCAGCTCGCATCGTATCTGGCTAATAATTTTAAAATTATTGATTTGCTCTCCAATACCCAACAGTAAACCACAAAACAGCTGGTAATGAATATTGAAATTCAACTGCTCCATTAAACGTTCATCTGAACAACAAGCATAGTTCTTTAGAAACATTAAAGCCAGCTTACCCTTGGGGCTAAAAATGCAGTCTGGAGCCATCTTACTTTCTGTGAGACCGAAACAATCAACTAGCTCATCCCATGGGATGGCTTGGTGAATCTTACCTAATGAACTGGCAAGAAATTGATTATATACAACCTTAAAATTATCTTCAATAGAAAAATAGAGGAAGATGTGCCTGATATTCTGGAATACTTTGTAATTTTATCACTACAAGAAAAAAAGTAAACCCCGATTTATGGCAAAAGTGCCTGTTTTCGGGGTTTTGTTATACTTTTAAGATGGTGATATTTATCTAATTATCAAAGCAATAGTACTATTTGTGAATGTGCCTAATTAGACAGAAAG
Source organism: Marinifilum sp. (assembly GCF_965230805.1). NCBI lineage: Bacteria > Pseudomonadati > Bacteroidota > Bacteroidia > Marinilabiliales > Marinifilaceae > Marinifilum > Marinifilum sp. Next base: position 3,431,651 of record NZ_OZ246019.1, read on the forward strand.
ATGTAAATAGGTATTATTCAACCAAATTAAAGTGTTAAAGTAGAATTAGTTACCGTTGATAGAATTTTTCTCAGATTATTTTGTTTCTTAAATATGAAATCTTATTTTAGCTAACCTAAAAACAAACATAGTTTAGTATTTAGAAAGAAAATAAGTGTAATAATACCTCCAAAGGTTATGAGAAAAAATCAGGATATAGTTTAATCTAATTGGGGTTTAATTCCCCGAGACTTGCCTCGACTTACGATTGTAAAGCGAACAGCGCAAGCTGTTCTATTTGAACGATGCCTCTGGGCTTGCCCCGAGGTAGTTCACTAAATTAGTAATTGCTGCTGTAAAGTTGGTGGTTATTTTATATCAGTAAAATAATTTTTTGAAAAGTGTAAAATTTAAACACTATTCATTACTGGTAATTTTTATCTCAGATATCTTGGTTAAGGTTAAAAGTAGATAAGGTTTTATGATTCGATTCCCTTCTTGTAAGCAGCTTGACACAATGGAAAGTGAGCAATGGAACTATGGCATAAACCTCAATTCAAGGGTAATATGGAAGTTTATCTTGGAGAACAGGGCTACATTTGGCCAAAATACATATTTTACTCAGGTTGGACAACCTAACAAAATAGAAAATTTTAACAATAGTTTTCAGTTGTTTTTTAAACCACTCAAAAACCTTCATTTTAAAGCTTATTTTAATTATTCGTTACCTTTAATTAATAATTTAAATACAGCCAACAAATCCTTAGATGCGTTTGTACGTTACCAGGCTTTTAAGAAAAGGTTAGTACTAACACTGGAAGGAAAGAACTTGGTGGACCAAAGACGTAGTAATTTGGTTACTAAGGCTGATTATTACGAAGAATCTTCCAGCTTTAATTTGCAAAGGCAGTTTTTCCTGCTAACTGCAGAATGGAGGTTTTAATTATTAAACGCATATAAACTTTGACAAAGGAATAAACTCAAATGAATAAAAAATCACAAATTGTAAGAGGATTAAGCATATCGCTTTTTTTAGTTTGCTTGTTTTCGATAGTAGTTATTTTTATATTAAAATTTGGTATTGCCCCCAGTAACCATTTACTATTGTTTATGTTAGGCGCTTTTTTAACCGCAGGTACAATAATTGGGCTAATAATTCGAAAATTGAAATATGCGTACGTTACTTTATTGATTTTTTCAGTAAGTTTTTACTTTTTGTTAAGGATAAAACCTGAGACCCGGGTTATAGATACCAATGTACATGAAAGCTTTTGGGAATCTGATAAAGATTATTTTACTACAGAATTTGTAGTTGGAAAAAGGGGGCATATTTATTTAAAAGCAAAACTAAACGGAGAGGAGGGGTTATATGTTTTTGATACTGGAGCTACTCAGAGTTGTGTAAATGAACTACTGGTAACTCAGAACAAAGATAGTTTAATTCAAATAAATATAACCGATGCAAATAAGGTAAGGCAATCTCAAGGTTTACTTCAGGTAGACTCATTTAAATTAGGGTCAATAAAAATAAAGAATCTGTGGGTTGTTGCGCTTGACAGCCTGGCCTGGACAAATAAGAACGGAATACTTTACGGGCAGGATAGCCTGAAAGGGATAATAGGATACAATATCATATCAAAATACATTTGGGATTTTGACATGAAGAATAAACAAGTTACCGTTTCAATGGCCAGTAATTATTGCGATGACCTTCCTGATACAACTGCTGTAGCCCTGAAAGATTCAATTAATTCGTGGTACATACCCGTTACAGTAAATGATATAGAGAAAACCCTGTTGTTAGATTTAGGTAGTGCTATACCGATCTCTATAACGGATACTATCCCAACCCGGGATAAGTTTAAATTTGTTGATATTTCATTTAGTGAGAATTCTAACGGATTGTTTAATCATTTATTAGCTCACAATAAATTTCAGTCTTTTGAAAGCTTTAATGACCTGAGCTTTGGAAACTATAATTTTAATAGAATATCATGCCAGGAGAATGATAAAAATGATTTATTTGGAATCCCCATAATTTGGAATTTCGACCGTTTTGTGCTGGATACGAAAAATAACCGGGCGTATTTTATAAATAACAACAAATTTGATTGTGAGCTAAGTGCCAGTTGTTTTAGCAGTAATAAGTTTTATTTTTATTTAAATATGGTTCTTACCTACGGGATTAAAGGAAAAGCAGAAGTCAAACTAAGAAGCAGATTTAAACTTCCTGCTTCAGCAACAGTTGGTTATTATGATACATGCAAACTATCTTATAAAATATATAATGGTTTTAAGGTGGAAGGTATAAATAGTGGTTTTAAGGTAGAAGACAGCAATAAAGACCAGGATAATTATCTATATTTCGCGGACCATTTCATTTCTCTTGATTCGGTTATGCTACCCAACGGAGAAATGAAATATGGTAATTATGCAATAAAGTTTAAAAAGGATGTGTTTAGCATAAAACAAAAAGAACAAGCTGCAGAGTAATTAACCCTTTTAAGTCACACCAAATGAATAAAAAATCACAAATTGTATTAGGATTGGGCATCTTTATTTTTTTAGCCATTTTGTTTTAATAGTATTCTGTTTTTTTATAGTAAAACCAAATGCTGCACATAGTAACCAAATGCTCCGGGTTATGGTATGTACTTTATTTGCTGTAAGTACAATTGTCGGGCTAATAATTCGAAAATTGAAATATGTGTACGTTACTTTACTGGTTTTTACAATTGTTTTTTCAGTAAGTATTTACTTTTTATTAAGGATAAAACCTGAGATACGTGTTATAGATTTTAACGAATATGATAGTTTTTGGGAATCTGATAAAGATCATTTTACTACAGAATTTGTAGTTATAAAAAACCTTATTTATTTAAAAGTAATACTAAACGGAGAGGAGGGGTTATATATTTTTTATACTGGAGCTACTCCGAGTGGTGTAAATGAACTACTGGTAAATAAGGACAAAGATAGTTTAATTCAAATAAATATAACCGATGCAAATAAGGTAAGGCAATCTCAAGGTTTACTTCGGGTAGATTCATTTAAATTAGGGTCAATTAAAATAAAGAACCTGTGGGTTGTTGCGCTTGACAGCCTAGTGTAAAGATTGCTAAATAGCCGAATTAATGCTATTTTTATCTTATGTCAAGGACAGGACGAAAATTAAAGCTCAACGATGAAGATCAAAAGACTTTGGTTGCAACATCAAGAGCCCATAGCGCAGATCATAGGGCAGTAATGCGTTCCAAAATTATCCTCATGTTAAACGAGGGATATAGTTACGATTCCATAAAGGCCGAATTAAAAGTAGGTCGCGAAGCCATTTCGAAATGGAAGAAACGTTACTTGGAGTCTGGCCTGGACGGGTTAAAAGATGCGCCAAGACCAGGAAAGACAGCGATTTACACCGAAGAGGATAAAGCAAGGGTTATACAGAAAGCCTGCTCTAAGCCTGAAGGAGGATACTCCAACTGGAGCCAGCGAAGAATAGCGAAAGAATTTGGCATGAGTCAAAGCACTGTTCAAAATATTTTAAAATCACACGACCTAAAACCGCATAAAGTTGAATGTTGGTGCGGGAAAAGCACCGATCCTGAATTTGAAGAAAAGATGCTTAATGTTGTTGGGTTGTATATGAATCCACCGGAAAACGCTTTAGTCTTATCTGTAGATGAGAAGACGCAAATACAGGCATTAGACCGTTCCCAACCAGAGCTCCCCTTAAGGCCTGGGAGTGCTAAGCGACTAACGGCCACCTACAAAAGGCATGGCACAGGATCTTTAATAGCGGCCTTGTCCGTTCATGATGGAGAAATTACAGCAGACACAATAGATAAAAACAATGCCCAAAATTTTCTGCGCTTCCTAAAAAAAATACACCGAAAATATCCAAAGAAGCAATTACATGTAATTGCTGACAATTTAAACGTCCATAAGCATAAGGATGTTAAAGAATGGGTGGACTCAAAGCAAAGAATGACAATACATTTTACCCCAACCTATTCTTCCTGGCTCAACCAGATTGAAATTTGGTTTAATATTATGTCTAAGGATGTACTCAAAGGCGCTGTATGACACAGCAAAGAACAGTTAGCTGGACAAATAATCCAGTATGTAGACACCTATAATAAGGAACGGGCTAAGCCTTTTGAATGGACTTATGATGGAAAAACCAAGAATAGTTCGGCTAATATAAAATCTTCACACTAGTGCTGGTTTTAGGCTGAAATAAGGCTACCGTTAGTGAAGCATGGATAAGCCTCACGCAAGGGAGAGCATCAAACATGCCAGACATGTTCCCATTCCAAGATTTGTTGTCATTCTTTGGTATTTTTGGCTCCCTTTTCCAGATCGAATTCGCTAGTCTGGATCTGAATTAAGACTTTATTAAACTAGGATTATATATCTGATTTAAATATCGGATTAATGATTTGGGCAATAATCATTGAATTTATGGGTTATGTTTTGATTTTTCAGTTTCCGATAGTGGGTTTAGCTCCGTATTTTTATAAAAGTTATTTCTTTTAATATTAGGAATAGGAGATAACTTTTTCTTGTTCAAAAAAACTCTATATTTACCCGTAATGAGCCTAAGCGATGCCCAAATAACCAGACTTGTAAAAGGAGATATAAATGCATTTCGTGAAATACACGACGATATGTATCACTCACTTTGTTTATATGGATATAAAATGCTGTCGGATCAGTATTTGGTAGCAGATATAGTGCAAGAAGCTTTTATGGTTCTTTGGAACAGGAGAGAGGAATTTACCACATTGCTTGGCACGCGCTCCTATCTATATAAAATTGTCAGAAATAAGATCATTAATCACATTCGAAAAGAGCAACCGGTATTTCTGGAAGATAATCCAACAGATGAACTGCTTATCGATAATCAGATTTCCAAAGAAGAAACTTATAAATTGGTAAGAGCGGCAGTTGCAAAATTACCCGATCGAACTTGTAAAGTTGTTGAGCTTACGATTAATGGACATACCAATGCAGAAATAGCCGAATTTCTGGGGGTATCAATAAACACAGTTAAAACCCTTAAGAAGAAAGGCTATGCAAAACTGCGCGAAATGTTAAAAGATAATATCTATCTTTTACTGTTACTCACCGAAATTTTTCAATAAACACTAAGATATTATGACAGGATGAAAAAAAATCTTGTCTTCGGTCACCCTCTTTTCTTTTTTTAAGACCATACAATAAAGAAGAGTGTGTTTTGGTGCTGAGACTTTTAGTAAGGTCTTGCGGATAGAAAAATCAATTCATGGAATCACTAAAGAAATACATATCAAAAGCAAGCGATTGGTCAAAAGGCATTTTGTTTGGAGAGCTGGATATCTCAGAAATGAAGACTCAGGATGCCAAAGATTTTAAAGAATTGCAATCGGGGGAATATGCCAATTGGCGCCAACAGGTAAAAAGTCTGTTTAATAAAGAGCAGGATTGGAAAAGTTTGCAAGAGCAAATTAATTCAATGTCATCCCAATCCAAGATTATACGTTTCGTAAAATATTGGCAATCAGCAGCTGCAATTCTATTGCTGGCGGTTTTGATATATGGAGGCTATTTCATCTATCATGATATGCAAACTCCAAATTATGATGGTGTACTTCCTGGAAGATCAATGGCCTACCTACAAATTGGTAATCAGCAAAGAATAGAACTTGCCGATACTGATACGTTAATTGTTACTAAAGGATCTCGGGTTCAGCTAGAATCGGGCAAACTGATTTATTCAAAAAAAGAGGCTGTTAAAGAGAACAATGAATATGTGAAAATGAGTATTCCCAGAAATGCTGAGTATAAAGCAGTGCTTTCTGATGGTACAAAAGTGTGGATGAATTCGGAAACGGAAATCGGGCATAAGGTGCTGTTTGATATAGATAAAAGACTTGTTGATTTGCAAGGTGAAGCCTATTTCGAGGTAGCCAAAGATGCCAATCGTCCTTTTGTGGTAAGAACCAGCAACATGAACATTAAAGTTATGGGAACACATTTTAACCTGAAAGCTTACCCCAATGAGGATTATACTTATGCAACTTTAAATGAGGGAAAGGTGAGGGTTTTCAAAGGTGAAATGCAAGAGGATTTATTGCCAAATCAACAATTAATATTGAATAATGCAAGTAAAGAGTATTCTACTAAGGCGGTGGATGCATCCATCTTTTCAGCTTGGACGAAAGGGAAATTTCTTTACAAAAATGAGCGCTTGGAAGTAATTTTATCTTCTCTTTCGCGCTGGTACGATTTAAAAGTGTTTTACGAAAATCCGATTTTAAAAGACGATAGATATTCGATAAGAGTAAATCGATATGATGATATTGAGATACTTTTGAATCATTTGGAATTAACAGGAGGGCTTGAATTCGAAGTGAATAATGAAGTTCTTGTTGTCAAATAAAAGCAAATTAGGAATCATTTAAACAAGAATAGAATAAACCATATTCTCGTGCACAATTTATATTGCACAGGATAAAACAAAAAAGGGAAAGGATATTTGCGGTATCACTTCCCCAGATAGTTAAATTATAGTTTCACAATTATCTAACCAGTACAAATTTATGGAAAATTATTTGAAATTTTTCCGTGATTTCATGCGGAAAAAAATTAAAGTCCTAAGAATTATGAAGCTTACACTAATGTTGCTCATACTAGGAGTATTGCAGGTTTCTGCGGATGTTTATTCTCAAAATGCGAAAATAAACGTTAAGGTCTCTAAAATGGAACTATCCGAATTCTTATGGGAGTTGCAACAAAATTCGGAAGTGGTTTTTGTTTATAGAACCAGTGATTTGGAGGGATATGAAAGAATATCTCTGGAAAGAGAAAATGCCAGTATTACTGACGTTTTGGATGTGATTTTAAGCAATACGAATTTGGAATACAAATTCGATAAGGATGTTATTGTAATTACCAAAAAACAGGAAGAGATTGTTTTGCCTTTTGAAGAACAGGAACAAAAGAAAACCATAAAAGGAAAAGTGACCGACAAGGGTGGTGTTGCTTTGCCTGGAGTCTCAGTTACCATTAAAGGAAGCTATGTGGGTACTGCAACCAATATGGATGGGATCTACCAATTGAAAGTATCCTATGGAGAAGTTTTGTTTTTTTCTTTTGTGGGTATGGCTTCGAAGGAAGTGACATATACAGGGCAGTCGGAACTGAATGTTGTGTTGGAAGAGGATGCTACTCAGTTGACAGATGTAGTTGTTAACGGTTATTTCTCTCGTAAGGCAGAAAGCTATACGGGAAATGCAACTGTAGTAAAGGGTATGGATATTATGAAATTGAATCCAATGAGCGTGTTCGAAGCAATTGCCATTCTCGATCCTGATGTGATGATACAGGAAAATAATTTATCTGGTTCCGATCCCAATAATCCAGCATCAATTCATATTCAAGGAACAGGAAATTTTAATGCAGGAGAAATTAATGGCACCAAGTATACTTCAGATTTTGTTGGAGATCCTAACCTACCAACTTTTATTGTTGATGGCTTTGAGCAGAGCTTCGAAATTGTAAACGATATTGATCCAAACAGGATTGCCACTATGAGTATCTTAAAAGATGCAGCGGCAACTGCGGTATATGGTTCTCGTGCTGCAAACGGTATAATTGTTATTACTACCATTGCCCCAAAGCCAGGGCGTGTTGATGTGGTATACAATACAAACATTCAATTTTCTTTTCCTGACTTAAGCACATATGAATATTTAAATGCTCGTGAGAAATTTGAACTTGAACAAGCTCTTGATGCTACTACCCCATATTATTATGAATGGGAATACAATCGCATTACAAAATGGCTTGCCGAAGGTGTAGATACAGATTGGTTGGCAAAGCCCACAAGAAATGGAGTAAGTCAAAACCATACTTTAAATATAATGGGTGGTGTTAAAACGCTAAGGTATAATATTGGTTTAAACTACTCTGATGATCAGGGAGTAATGAAAGGTTCAAAACGTAGCAATTACTCAGTGAATGCAGATATTCATTACCGGCCAAATGATAAATTAACATTTAAGAATAGTGTGAGTTACGCTAGAAATAATAGTGTTAATTCTCCTTATGGTACTTTCCAAACTTACACCGAAATGAATCCATTTTTTCCCACTCATGATGCAAATGATGAGTTGGTAAAGAATTATTCTACTACCGAAAAAGATGGGCGGGCTGATTATATGTTTAGAGGTCATCATATCAATCCATTATACGAGGCTACGGTTGGTAATTTCGATGAATCAGGATATAGCAATTTTATAGAGAACTTTGGATTGGATTGGTCTTTTACTGAAGATTTAAGGGCACAATTAAATTTATACTATTCCGAACAAAATTCAACCAGTGATAATTTTATTTCTCCTGAATCAAACGCATTTAATGAAGTTAATGAAGCAGCGGAAAGAGGGAGTTATCAATGGACACATACTTTAGCACAAACTTTTAGCGGACGCGCAAGTCTGGGTTATATCAAACAAGTAAACGCTCATCATTTTACTTTTAACCTGGGTTATGAAATAGCAATAAATAAAAATGAATCTAATGGATATAAGGCAATAGGATTTGGTAATTCTGATATGTCGCATCCCAGTTTTGCTGCTGGATTTGATAAAAATGGAGTTCCATTGGCAGGAGAATCTACCGTTCGAACAATGGGAGCATACTTAAGTACGAATTATACATGGGACAATAGATTTCTTTTTGATGCTTCGTTAAGATATGATGGTTCCTCTCAATTTGGAGAAAATAAGAAGGTAGCTCCATTTTATAGTTTTGGATTGGGGTGGAATTTACATGAAGAGGCATTTTTAAAAGGCAATGATATAATTAATCAATTAAAGATACGAGGCACTTATGGAGAAACTGGCTCAATCAAATTTAGTGCTTATCAGGCTATAGATACTTACAACTACTATAAAGATTTAAGATATTTTGATAATTTGGGTCTTTATATCATGGCTTTAGGGAATGAAGATTTGCGTTGGCAAACTACTAATGATATGAATTTTGGTATTGACCTATCCATGTTCAAGAATAGATTTAATGCGAATTTCAATTATTATTTAAAGAAAACAACTGATATGGTTGTTCAGGTTTCTACACCTCCATCTATTGGATTTGAAGGATATATGGAGAACCTGGGGGAAATGGAAAATAAAGGATTTAGTTTTAGTGCTCGTTATGATTTAATCCGAAAGAAAGATTTTAATCTGAATATCTTTGTTAATGGTAGTCAGAACAGAAATAAGATCTTATCAATATCAAATGCCCTGAAACGTTTTAATGAAGCAAGTAATACAGCTCATGAAAATGATAATCAATTTACTTCTGATAGAGCAGATGCTTCGCACCTATACAATAATCAATTTAGAGAAGGTAAATCAACAACGGCTATTTATGCTGTTCAATCATTAGGTATCAATCCTACAAATGGCGAGGAGTTGTTTTTAAATAAAGATGGTTCTACCACCTATGAATGGGATGCAAGCCAAAAAGTAATTGCGGGAAATACAGCTCCCGATTTGCAAGGCTCAATGGGATTAAATGTGCGATACAAAAATTTTATAGCCAGTGCTAACTTTCAATATTCGATAGGATCGCAGGCATATAACCATACCTTGGTAAGTAAGGTTGAGAATGCGTATATCCATAATAATGTAGATCGAAGAGTGTTGGAAGATACATGGATGCAGCCTGGCGATGTTAAGCCATTTGGTAACCCTAACGGAGCCTATTCATATGCAAGCTCAAGATTCGTTCAAGATAACGATTGGTTGCGTTTTAGCTCATTAAGTCTCTCATATGATTTTGATAAAACACTGATCAATAAAATTGGTATGAGATCATTAAGGCTTTCAATTAATACCAACGATCTTGTTTATTGGTCGACCATTAAAAGAGAAAGGGGCACGAGCTACCCATTTGCGAGATCATTTACTGTTGGTTTAAGAACAAACTTCTAAACTTATTATCATGAAAATATTAAAAATCAGATATTATCTAATATTAATGTTAGTAGTGTTGCTTGGTTCATGCAACGATTACTTTGATGTTGATCCACTGGGCGAAATTCCAAGAGATAATAATTTCAATAATCCAGAAGGATTCTATAATGCTTTGAATGGTGTTTATATCTCTTTAAGCGATGAAAACTTATTTGGACATCACTTAACATATGGAGTGATTGAAAAAATGGCTAACAATCATTCGCTCGAAGGAAACGATCCCATAGCTGATTTCGATTATGAGAATGTTGAAATTCAACCTATCGTAAATGGCATTTGGGAGAAATTGTACAATTCAATAGCCCTGATCAATTCGATACTGGATGCTTTAAAAGAAAAGCCCGATGTTTTGAGTGCCGAAAAATTTAAATTGGTGAAAGGTGAGGCTTTAGGGCTTAGAGCATATCTTCATTATACAGCTGTAAAGTTATTTGCGCCTGATTATAATCTCAACAAATCGATGAAGGCAATTCCATATGTTAAAACTTATACTGATAAAGCGATATATGGATTTTCTACTGTGGAAGAAGTATATAAAAGTATACTTGATGATTTGAATGAAGCAGAATTGTTATTAAAAGAGGAGGATCCTGCAGTTACTGGTATTTCTGATAGGAGTGATTCCAATTTTCCTCAGTTCATTGGTGGCGGAACGATATTGGAGAATCGAAGAGTCTATTTCAACTATTGGGCTGTTGTAGCAACAAAAGCTCGTGTTTTTATGAGTATGAGCGATTACAAAAATGCCTATGATGCCGCTAAACTAGTTCTTAATGGACAAGTATTTGATTGGGTTAATTTAACAAGTGCAGCATCAATTTATAGAAGGGATGTTATTTATTATTCCGAAATGATAACAGGTATTGAAGTTTCGAAATTGAAAAACTATTACAATTCATTTTTTGATACAGAAAAATATACAACAACCCAAAGTAGTTGGTACGACTATATCACAAGTATATATGATCACCCTTCAGACTACAGATTAAAATATCAGTTTAGGCCTAATAAAAATAATTCTCCTGAAGGAAATACAATTTCAATTAAATATGATCAGAGGGTTAATGATGGATCAGGTGATTCAGAATCAGTTTACGATGGTTATTACCTAGTGCCTTTGATTAAAAAAGGCGAGATGCAATTGATTGCTGCGGAGGCTATGAATATTTTAAATCCAGGCAATACCGAAGTTATAGACTTGTTGCAAGAATTAAGGCGACACAGAGATATTAGAGATGATTTGCCTGAAATGACAGCGGAAGAACTTGGTGATTTTATTCTTGAGGAATTTCGTCGTGAATTGTATTTGGAAGGACAAATGTTTTTTCAATACAAAAGGCTAAATAAAAATTCAATGCCAAGATTGGGCTTTCCAAGTACTGTCGAAATATCGGAAGGTGCGTATGTAATGCCAATCCCTAAAGATGAATTAGAATTAAACTTTTAATAGCACATTGAGATGAAGAACTTTATATATATAGTCTTATTCTTATTGCTTGTTACATCTTGCAGCAAGGATGAAATAGATTTGTTCGTAGAGACTGATTATTTATCAATCGATATTGAACCTAAAGAGAATCAGAAATACCCGGAATACACTCACACATTTGTTTTTGATAATGAGGATGTGAATAGCACAACCATTACCGTTCCTGTAATTATTGCGGGTCGTCCAACCGCTCAGCTAAGAAACTTTAAAATACAGGTTGTAGATACTTTAACCACTGCCCTCGAAGGAACTCATTTTGAGTCAATCAACCAGGAGCTAAATGTAATCGATGCAAATAGCTCTAATGGTCATATCTCATTAGAAATAAATCGAACCGCAAACCTTAAAAATGAGACATTAACCATAGGTTTGGAGATTATTTCTGATGATACCTTTGGGCAAGGACCAAATCCGCTTGTGACTGTTAACATAACAGATAGATTAGTAAAACCTGATTGGTGGTATACAAAAGGGAATAATCCTTGGTCAAGTGATCCGAATTTGGGTTATTATACCGAAGAGAAGCTAAAACAATGGTTCGAGTTTTGGGATATTAACGATGGTACTGATCCTTGGAGTCTGGAACCTTATACCTATGAATATTACAGTGAATATTTTGGGGAGTGGATGATTGGTACCAATCTGGCGTTAATGCGAATTACCATTGAAGAATTCAGACAGTGGTTATTGAAAAAAGATCCACAACCAATTGATGAAAATGGAGATAAAGTGGCTGATACACTGGATACTCTTGAATAAGTTTTTACTAAGATAAAATAGTTTGAAACGAGCAAGATTAAAATAACCTTCGATAGCTCCCGATAGCGAAAAGTTTGAGGACACACGGTAAAAGCTTGTCCCAGATTTATTTCCGGGTTTATTCTGATCTTTCGGTTTCCTCCCAATAACAATAGGGATGACCAATAAATAAAATTACAAACAGATGAAACGAGCATGATTAAAAATAATTATTTCACATACACGGTAATGATTATTTTGATCTTGTGGCTTCTATCTAACAAATGGAAAAAAATATAAACAGATGAAAAATATAATATTATTACTAATTTCTGCATTAGCACTTTTATCTTCTTGTATCGAAGATGATAGTTCAATAATGCATGTTGATATAGGAGATGTAACAATATCAGGGATTGCAAAAGAATATTTTGCTGTGGTTCGTGAGCCTTTTAAAATTGACCCAATTATTGAATTGGAAGGGATAGCTGAATCCGACCTTAAATATTATTGGGTTTATGGTTCTAATGGAGAGGATACATTAAGTACCGAAAGAGTACTTGATATTTTAATGCCTGATTATATAGGAAGCAAAACATACATCACATTAATTGTTGAAAATGCCAGATACAAAACAAAATATGAGAGTGAAAGTGCAGTTGTGACTATTGGTTCTCATTTCGAAAAAGGTTGGGTGCTGCTAAGTGATAAAGGAGAAAATTCTTACTTGTCGTTTATATCCGAATCGAATACCGAATCACCTGTTTACCACGATTTATATGCCAATATTTCGGATCAACCAATGAAGAAGGGCAAGCAATTATTTATCGACACCAGGTCTTCAGATACATATATAGGGGTTATTCCGGAAGATGCCCCGGAAGAAACATTTTTAATAGAAGGAGATTACTTTACGTATTCTCATTTGCTGTCAGAAGAATTTAGGAATTTTGATAATCTTGATGGGGAATTTAAGCCAAATGCTGTTTTTATTCCTGGATACGGTCCACGTTTTGTTATGACCAATAAAAAGATTTATCCTAGGAGTGGATCGACATATGATTTGGATAAGTACTCAGTGCCAACTTATGGTGATTATGAAGTTCGTGATTTATTTGGTTCTACCGATTATTTAGGAAGAAATTTGGTTGCCTACGATTATAAAAATAAACAATACGTTTTTGTTGGAGATTATGGAGGTTCAAGAAATATTTCAACATTCTCAAGTCCTGATGGTGATTTCGATTTAAGCAATCCGATAGAAGAGCCTTTATGGATGGGGAGTTCAAGTATGTTGAGTTATTATTTGGATAATGAATGTTTATCTGTTGTAAAAGATGCCAGCGGTCAATACAAATTGCATCAAATAATGGTTGAAAATACCAGAGTCAACGACGTTTGGGGATTGTACCTTCGATCAGGTTATCCTATAGAAAGTGATTTGCCGGTAACAATAAATGAAAACACTGTTTTTTGCGGGACCAATGGATTTTTATACATAGGTAATGACAAAGATATTAAAGAACGGGACTTGGTTCGAAATGGCATCACACGTGATCTTGTTACAATGCCACATCCTGTTACATGTATTGCTCCATTTACCAGTACATCTATTGCTGTGGCAACCAATTCGGGGGATCCTGAATTGCCAGGTGATTTTTATATTATTTCAATTGATCCTGCCAATCCTGGCGAAATACTTCAAAAATACGAAAGAGTAGGAGGTATCATTAAACACATGAAGTATAAAAACCTATAAGTTTTAAAAGCTTTATGAATGATAAAAACAAGAATTAAGATGCTAAAAATTAAATTCATAATAATGATGGCTTTGTATGTGTTAACATCATTTGATACCAAAGCTGCGGACGATTTTGTGATAAAGGGAAAGTATGATAACATCCAAAATGGCAAAAAATTGTATTTGCATAATTTAGATTTGCATTATGATGTTGCCACCTGTGTAGTTAAAGATGGCAAATTCATTTTTAAAGGGAAAACAGATCAAGCATACCGTGTAATTATACGATCTTCTACAGACGAACCAAACTTTATTGTTTCCGAAACATTTATCCTTGAAAAAGGAGAAATTTTATTTGATAGTAAAGGAAGGGATTTTAACAAAGCTGTTATTACAGGTGGAGACTGTAACAAATACGACCTAATTTTTCAAGATAGGACCAAAGGCTATAACATTGCAATGGATTCTATTCGCAATGCTCTGAAATATGGGAATAAACTCAGCGAAGAGGAGAAAGATGCTGTTTATGCCAAAGCAGGAGCACTTGCTAAAACAAGAGAAAAGATCGTAAAACAATTTTTGGACGAATATCCTAATACATTTAAATCGCTTTGTCTTTTAACCGAGCCTTACATGAAATTGCCGGGCGATAGCATAAGAATGTACTACGAGAAATTATCTCCTGAATTACAAAATACATTAAAGGGGATTGGTCTCAATTTTGCACTTTTTGGCAAGGTCCTAAAAAATGGAGATAAAGCCGAATTAACAGGTGCTTTAACTTTAAAAGGGAATTCATTTACACTTTCGGAGGTTAAGCAAGAATATATCATACTCGATTTTACATCAATAAGCTGTGGGCCTTGTAAAATATTAAATAAGGAATTACTTCAACACTATGATGCCTGGAAAGATAAAATTGAAATTGTTTCGTTTTATAATGATACAGACAAGGATCAAATTAAAGAGTACATAAAGGCGAGTAATATAAATTGGAAAGTTGTATCTGATTTTAAAGGGGATTTAAGCCTTAATGTTAGAAAGTTTAATGTTCAGGGGATTCCAAATATCTTTGTTTTGGATAAGGAACGCAAAATTATTCATCATCGTGTAGGCTTTTCAAAAGAATCAGATTTTATTGCCGGAATTGAAGAATTGATTCATCAATAATACAATACATGAGAATGCAATTGAAACAGCAGCTTTTGCTTTTAAGGTGCTTTATAAAGACTTTTGTTTAAATAACGTGAGTTCGACGTAAAATAGTACTTTATTGGATTAGTTGTTTGGGAGCAAGCAGGTAAGGGGGCTTGCTCCTTTTTGTTTTATGACGGCAAACAAAGGATCTCTGTTAATAAAATTATGCATGTCAAATGGGGCAAGTTTAATCGAGTTGAGCTTGATATAATTAACATTTTAGAAGTATACCCTCTGCTTTAACAATTGGGAGGTTTGGTATTATTGTAAGTTTTATTCTATATTAGTAGCCATACTTTAGCCTTCTGAATGACGAATTCTTCCACATACGATAATGAAGCAGTTTTAATCCAACAATTGATAATTGGGGATGAAAAAGCGTTTGAATATATTTTTGATTCGTATTACGTTCATCTTTGCCATTATGCTCGGAAGTTGCTATGTGATCAGGATTTATCGGAAGATATTGTACACAATACCTTATGTAATCTGTGGACTAAAAAGCATAAAATAAAAATTACCACTTCAATAAAACCCTACCTGTTCAGATCTGTTTATAATGCAGCCATGACTCATTTACGGCATAGAAAGACTGAAGAGAAATATGCTAAAGAGAAATATTATCAGTTTATCCAGAATGAAATGATGCTTACTCCGGATAAAGAAATAGAGATTATCAATAATGAATTGGGTAAGAAGATTTATGAGGCCATTGATTCTTTACCCGAAAAATGTCAGAAAGTATTTCGATTGAGTAAAATCTCAGGTTTAAAGAATCAGGAAATAGCCGAGGAACTGGGGGTATCAATCAATACGGTTCAAACGCAAATGAAAATTGCTCTCAAAAAACTAAGAGCCAAGCTTGGTGATCAACGATTTTTACTACTCATGCTCTGCTTAGGTAAGAATCAATTCAACAGCTAAGTATTTAACGTGAGTTCGACGTAAAATTCGTTCACAGTTTGATCTGATTTTGAGTAGAAATTTTCTCAAATTTTCGAAGGAATATCGGGATATTTCAAGAAGATTTGAGGAAATTTATGCCGAAAGTAGGCAAACACATAATGGAAAGTTCTCTTTACGACATCTTCACATTAAAAATTCCTCAAAATAGCCCGCTATTCTTTCCAAATTTTTAATGCAAATCTATCGCAAATATAACTTTCTGTGGATAGAATTTTACGTCGAACTCACGTTATTAACAACAATACTCTTATTTTACCTATATTCTTAACTGTTTTCCTGGCATAATTGCATAAATCAACTTTTTTAAATTTCTTTTCACTGCAAATTTAAGAGAGTGCGTCATGTAATTAGAAAAAGGAGAAATGGGCAAGAAAGACATTCATATTATTTTAGTGAGATTTTTCTCTCAGGAAGCAGAACGAGAAGAAATTTCTATTCTTGAAAATTGGTTGAAAGAAGACGAAAACAAGAAGGAATTTGATCAACTTGAAAAGCTGTGGTTTGCTTCGGAAAGCAAAGAATCTTTAAGCATTGACCAGAAATATAGCAAAGCAAAGTATTTAAACTTTATCAGATCAAACAGGAGCAAGACTGCAATCACGCGCAAGCTTACAATGAACATACTAAAAATTGCTGCAATTTTTACAGGTGTCATTTTGGGTGCTTATTTGCTTTACGATTACAGTAATGGTTTGATTCCACAGGTGGTAGAGTTTTCCGAAATGGAAGCTCCAAAGTACGATGATGCAATAATTAAAACCGAAACAGGTAAGATTGTTAAACTTGGTACTGACGAACAGAAAGAGCTAAAGGCTACCGATGGAACTCTTGTAAAGAAGCACCTTGGTGAGGATGTTACTTATCATCCGGAATCGCAACAAAAAAAAGGAGCTGTAATGCACGAATTAGGAGTGCCCAGAGGAAAGCGTGTTGATTTGGTACTGGCCGATGGCACAAAGGTTTGGTTGAACTCAGAGTCTGTTCTAAAATATCCTACTTATTTCGATGGCGATGAGCGCATTGTTTTGCTTGAAGGGGAAGCCTTTTTCGATGTAGCAAAAAATCGCAATATGCCTTTTATTGTAAAAACCTCCGATCTTAATGTTAGAGTTTTGGGAACAGAATTTAACCTCTCATCCTATAAAAGCGAAAAAAATATTGAATTAACTCTTGAGGAAGGGAGTGTTGGCTTGTATAAAAAAGGCCAACTTTTCAATCCGGAAAAAGCTGTGCGAGTTAAACCAAATCAAAAGGCAAGCTTTAATAAAACACTGAATAGAAACGTAAAACTTATTGCCTGTAATCCTGAAATCTACTCTTCATGGCGATTTGGAAAACTTCAATTCAGACATGAGAATTTTGGTGTTTTGATCCGAAAACTCGAGCGATGGTTCGATGTTAGAATAATAAATGATAATAAAGAAATAGATGATATTGCATTCTCTGGCGATTTCGATAATGAAGACATTCATCAAGTAATGGAAACTATAAAACGAAATGCAGGAATTAAATATGAACTAAGTGGAGATGAAATACGAATATTACCCTAAAAATAAATTGCCAATGAGATAAAAAAGAAAGAAAAAAGAAATCGGAAAATGCTGGAACATTTCCCGATTGATCAAGATTTACAAAATCTGAAAATTAAATTATTGTAAACCTATACCCAATCGCAAATTTATGAATAAAAATCGATTTATGATGAAATTCTTTGGCTTATTGCTAACGCAAAGAATTAGCGTGAAAAGTGCTTTGCTCTTGTGTATGCTTTTTATTGGATTATTGCATACTCAGGCAGCAACATATGTACAGAACGAAAAAGTGACTTTGAAATTGAAAGAACAAACCGTTGAAGAAGTTTTCGAGGCCATTTCAAAACAAACAGATTATAAGTTTTTTTACAATCATAATCAACTAGACTTAAACCGCAAGCTAAGTGTTAATGTAGCGGATGAACCAGTAAAAGAGGTTCTTGAACAAGTTTTGATAGGAACAAATTGTGAGTATCAGTTGTATGAAAAACAGATTATTATAACAGACAAAAAGTCTACACCTAAAGAACAACAACAAAAATCAATCAACGGAAAAGTAACCGACAAAAATGGTGTAGCCTTACCAGGAGTATCCGTTTTGATCAAAGGATCTTATACTGGTACAGCAACCAATATGGATGGATTCTTCAATATTTCTGTTGAAGAAGGAACTACTTTGGTGTTCTCATTTGTTGGGATGGCAACTCAGGAAGTATTGGTTGAGAATCAAAAAAATTGCAAATTGTAATGGAGGAAGATGCCGAGCAACTTCAGGATGTTATTGTTAACGGTTACTTTGCCAGAAAAGCAGAAAGTTATACGGGTACAGCAACCGTTGTGAAGCAAGAAGAACTGCAAAAAATGGGGGTTAACAATGTTGTTGAAAGTTTGAGCCTAATTGATCCCGCTTTTCAGATTTTGGATAACAATGAATTCGGATCGGATCCTAACCGTATGCCGGATATCAATCTGAGGGGATCAGCGATCTTGGATGCTCCGGGACTTGAGGCTGTAAGTCGTTCGAACCTTACGGGTAATCCCAACCAGCCCATTTTTATTATGGACAATTTTGAAACAACGCTAGAAAGAGTGATTGACATGGACATGAACCGTGTGGAGTCCATTACAATTTTAAAAGATGCTTCTGCAACTGCGATTTATGGTTCACGTGCAGCCAACGGTGTTGTGGTGATCAAAACCATTCAACCTAAAACGGGTCAGTTGCAAGTAACTTACAATGTGAATACAGATTTTTCTTTTCCTGATTTAGATTCCTATGATCTATTAAATGCCCAGGAATTATTTAACCTGCAAAAGGAATTAAAGGCTTATGAATACGATGGTCCTGATAGACATCTGGCTTATGGGATTGACAAATTCCTAGCCCAGGGAACGGATACCGATTGGTTAGCTCAACCTGTAAGAAATTCAGTGGGACATAAGCACTCCTTAAACCTGATGGGAGGAGACGAGCGCATGCGTTACATGTTCGATTTGAATTATGCCGACAGACAAGGGGTTATGAAAGGTTCAGACAGAAAAAATATGGGTTTGGCCATAACACTGCATTACAACCTGAACGATAAATTTATTTTCAGAAACAGACTGTCGGTAGACCGCACAAAATCGACCAATTCACCTTATGGCTCATTTGATACCTATGCCAAAATGCAACCTTATTTTCCGATTCATGACGATTTTGGAAATGTTCCTGCTTATTATAATTATTACGATGCCTATAAGGGGGAAAATATGGATTATTTCTATGGCAACCCAATGTACGAGGCGCAGGTGGGCAATACTGATGAAAGCAAGTATGTGGATATAACAAATAACTTTGCATTAGACTGGAATATTACTTCTGACCTTAGATGGAAAAACAGCATTAGTTACACTTATATCAATACAAAAACGGATCAGTTTATCTCGCCAGACTCTCAAAGGTTTATTGATGCAGCAGGTCTATCTGATGAGGATGCTGGTTTGTTTCACTTTACAGATAAACAATATGAAAGGTTTTATATCAACTCTATTCTAAGTTATTCGAAAGAGTTCTCAGGTCACTTTGTAAATGTTGCAGCAGGATTTAATGCTACCGAAACAAGCAGCCGATTAAATGGACATGTAGCACAAGGTTTTGCTGCAAACGGATTGGCTGATCCTGCTTTTGCCAAAGGATATGAGATTGATGGTGTCCCTATTACAGGTGAAGGAAAAACACGTTTAATGGGGGCTTTAGCTAACGTAAATTACTCATACAACAATCGTTATTTGTTTGATTTCTCATATCGTTTAGATGGATCATCGCAATTTGGAAATGATAGTAAAACAGCCAACTTTTACAGTGTTGGTTTAGGATGGAATCTGCACAACGAAAATTTCCTGAAAGATAATACAATCATTAGCCAATTAAAACTACGCGGGACCTATGGCGAAACTGGTTCGGTCAACTTTGCACCCTATCAGGCAAAGAATATTGTAAATTATTACAAAGATTTTAGATATACCGGATTAATGGGATCATACCTAAAGGGCATTGGTAATGAAAACTTAATGTGGCAGACCACAGAAAACAGTGAATTAGCAGTTGATTTTGGTTTTTTTAACAACACATTCACTGGTTATATCAACTATTATGAGAAAAAAACAGTGGATATGGTTTCAAACATTACGACTCCACCTTCTCTTGGATTTTCATCTTACACGGATAATCTGGGTGAAATGATGAACAAAGGCCTAGAATTTAATGTAAGGGTGAACTTGGTAAATAAAGATGCTTGGCGTTGGAATGTATATGCCAATGGCGTGCATAATACTTCAGAATTAATTTCGATTGGAAATTCCCTTGAGGAATACAATAAATATACCCAGTCAGGAGGGCTTACCGATGAGCAAAAGCAGGAGGACGATAGAGTTAATCTGGGGAATGATCAAAAAGTGGCCTCGCATAATTTTTTGGTTCAATTCGAGGAAGGTGGCTCAAATACGGCAATATGGGCGGTACGCTCATTAGGCATTGATCCAATGACGGGACAGGAACTATATCTGACCAAAGAGGGAGTTCCAACTTATGAGTGGAATGCAAACGATAAAGTAGTGGTTGGCGATACCGAACCAACTTTACGAGGTACTTTCGGAACATCATTTGGCTACAAACAGTTGGATGTTAATTTAACCTTTAGATACCAGTTTGGTGGCCAAGTGTACAATAGTACATTGGTTGATAAAATTGAGAATTCAAATAAATATTACAATGTCGATCGCAGGGTGTTGGAAGAAACTTGGAGACAACCTGGCGATGTAGTTAAATATAAAGCCAATTTCAATCCAAGAAGTCCCGGCTATTCACCTACATATACAGGTGCTAGTTCACGTTTTGTTCAGGATTTTGACCTCCTGGAATTAAGTGCGGTAAATGTGAATTACGATTTACCAAAAGCATTCTGCCAAAAGTTAAAAATGGAATCGATGCGCTTATCTTTTAATATGAACGATATTTTTTACTGGTCAACGGTTAAGAGAGAGCGAGGAACAGCTTATCCATATGCCCGTTCATTTACACTGGGTTTACGAGCTAACTTTTAATGTTTAAGGTCAAAAATTAAAAATGAAGAAAAATGAAAATAATAAATAGATCCCTTATAGTAATCTTGCTTGCACTAAGCCAATGTTTTGTGGCATGCGAAGATTGGCTGGATGTGAAGCCGGCTGGTGATGTTGACTTAGAAGAACATTTATCTGATGCAGACGGTTATTTTAAAACCTTAACCGGTGTGTATATGAATATGGCTGATGAAAACTTATATGGACATCAACTGATGTATGGCGTCATCGAGACTGCTGCACAAAACAACTTTGACCATAGCAGAGGTCCCTATGATGACTTTAACTGGGAAGATCCGGCCGCAAAAAACCGGATGGAAGCAATTTGGTCAGGTTTATACAATGCCATTGCCAATAACAATGTTATTTTGGATAATATTGATGCCAACAAAGACCTATTCCATGAGGATGATTATAATCTGATTAAAGGGGAGGCCTTGGCCTTAAGAGTATTTTTACATTTCGATGCTCTACGTCTGTTTGGTGAAGCCTATAGCGATGAAACAGCTTCTAATATCCAAATTCCCTATGTGCTTAGTTTTGAATTGGCACGTTACCCGCATCTAAGCATGGATAAGGTGTATGAGCAATTGTTGTTGGATTTGGATGAGGCAGAAAAATTATTAATGGCATCTGATCCTGTTATTGGGGATTATGATGGCCAGCTGTTTAATACAAACAAAAGGAAATATCACCTGAATTACTTTGCTGTATTGGCATTAAAAGCCAGAGTGTGTATTACAAAGGGAGACACAGAGCTTGCCAAGGAATATGCTGAGAGAGTTATTAATGAATATACTTGGACATGGGTATCAGAATCTGATTTAAAAGACCCTGATATTGCAGACCGCGATTTGTTGTTTAGTAGTGAGTTGATTAGTTGTTTGAACGTTCAGAAATTGGATGACTATTACATTGAGAATTTCAACGATATCCGTGCATCTTATACTCCTTATAATGGAAGGCTAAATTTTGCAGAGTTGATATTTGAAGTTTATATTCCAGACTGGAGGTGGAAGAATGATTATAATCCAACACAAGATAAAGGTGGTAATGATTTCCGCTTCCAATATTTAATGAAGGCAACTGGAGACACCGATGGTAAATTGGCTCTCTCAGCTAAATATGATCAGGGAGGTAGTGAATTTTCCAAACCTTATTTGCCGTATAAAGCTGTGCCGTTGTTCCGCGTGAGTGAAATGATGCTGATTGCCGCAGAAGCAAGTTTAGCAGATGGAGATCAAAAAGACATCCCAAAAGCAAGAACATATATTGAAGATCTTTGGGACAACAGGGGAGTTATGCCGGAAGATTTGTCGGGAATGGATGAGCAGCTATTATTGGATATCATTGTAAAAGAAATGAGAAAAGAAACCTATCTGGAAGGACAAGCATTTTATATGTTTAAACGATTGGGCTTAACCAAAATCGATCCTGCAATAAATGATGATTGGTTAAAAGATGTTGATCCTGCCAGCTATGTGGTTCCGCTTCCTGATAGTGAATTAGAATATGGTAACCGATAAGTTATATTAAAACATTAAAATTTTAAAGAAATGAAACTTAAATATATATACCTGGTACTAATGCTCAGCATTTTGTTTGGGGCATGTACTACAGATGAACTGATTGACTATAAGGGGGAGGCTTATATTTACTTCTTTCTGGATGAAGAAATTAATTCTATTATACCAGAGGAGGAACAAATTACCTTGGAAGGTAGTTACACCTTTATTTTTGAGGAGGATGACGTTAATACTAAGGGGGTTGAAATTCCTGTAAGTGTTAGTGGTTACATGTCAGACGCAGATCGCTCATTTACCATAGAGGTGGTAGACAGCATGACGACTGCAACCCAAGGAACGCATTTTAGCATCGACAATGCCAAGCAAGTAATTAAAGCAGGGGAAACCGGGGGGAAAGCAATTATTAGCCTAAATCGAACAGCCGATATGAAGGATTCAATTTATACAGTAGGGATTCGCCTAACCGGAAATGAAAACTTCACGAGCGAGATTCGAACATATTATCAGCTTTCTTTTAGTGATCTACTTTCAAAACCTGATTGGTGGTATCGAATAATTGAAGGGGAGGATTTCTATGATATTGGTGAGTTTACACAGCAGAAATGCCTGCACTGGATGGAGTATAATGGTGTGACTGATGGATCTGATCCAATAGGTCATTTAGATTCTTTTTATAAAGAAGGTGAAAGAAAGAACATCATGCGAGCTTTTGGAGTATACTTACGCGACCATCCTGATGCTCCATTATTAGATGAAAATGGCGATGTTATTTTAGAAACACTTTAATGGTTTAAAAGATGAAGAATTTACTGTATATTTTTTTAATGATTATTGTACTTGGTGCTTGTACCAAAGATGATGGAAACTACGATTATATTGAACCAGGAGAAGTTGATTTTACGGCTATACCTGATGAAGTAAATGCTGTATTAGGTGAAAACCTAAGTATTGCAGGAGATATAAAAACTAATGCAAAATTAGACGATTTAGAATTTCTATGGTATACAGAAACCCAATGGGATAATGAGGCTGGATACGGTACTATCCATGGTAAAGATACCCTAAGTACTGAAAAAGATCTGAATATTACTGTAACACTGAAACCTGGTAATGATATCAGTTTAAGATACCTTGTATATAATAACAAACTGAATGTACGTTACGAAAAAAATATTAAAGTCACTGTTACAACAGCTTTTTCAAAAGGTTGGGGATTTATTACCGATAAAGGTAATGCTACAGATTATTCCTTTATCGCAGAGCTTCAGGATACTGTATACTATAAAGATGCTATATCAGCAATTGATGGTGAACTTGTAAAGGGTAAAGGTATAAAGTTATCTTACAATTGGAGTAGATGGGATAATTATAGTTATGCAAATATTCTAACCGAAACTGGAGGAAGTTACTACGATGCATTTAGTTTAAAAAAGATACAAGATTTTATGGATCTATGGAATTCTACCAGCTATCTTCAATTACCATTTACAGGTGCATTTATGGATTTTAATGCATTTGATTTGGGACAACCTTTTATGATGGCCAATGGAATGCTATATCCTAAAGAAGGAGATTTAATGGAAGATAACTATTGGGAGTTACCAGTTGAAGGTGATTATGAAATAACAGGTCCTATGTTTGCTTCTGCAAATGAAAGAACTATTTTCTTTGATTCTAAAAACAGGAGATATGTATATCTAAAAACGGCTTGGGATGTTGATGTTTGGACGATTAGAAATTTTACTTTAACAAATCCGGAAACCTATCCATTTGACCCTGCCAATGTGAACAAAGATTTGATATGGGCGACGAATAATGTGCCTTTTGGAGAATGGGTTGGAGAATATCCAATTTGCTCAGCGGTATGTAAAGATGCTGATGGTAAATTCTATATGCAGTTATTTATGGATGATTGGGATGAAGGATTTACTCCTTTGGCCGAAGAAGAATTACCTGCCGGAATGGTAGATGACAATTCCGTATTTGCATCAAATGGAGATTTTCCTTATAACTACATCAGTAAAGGAAATGCTATTCACCGTTTTAACCGAAACACGAAGGTATTTGAAAGCAATTATATTACTGACCTGGAAGGTACAATAACCGATATGTGTACAGATACTTATGGGGAAAGACTTGCGGTTGTAATAGACAATGGCGCTGGCTCAAAAGTTGTGTTTTATGATACGCAAACTGAACAGCGTATCGGGAAAGCATACGAATCAACAGATAAAATCATCGACATTAAATACAAAAATGATATTTAATTACATTATATAAGGAATTAGAAAGCAAGAGGATTATTGAAAGATAATCCTCTTGTATTAAGAACCACTTGTTATTTTGGAACAGAACATTACTAGTGTGACGACATTGGTAAATCTATACAATCCTGTCACAAGTTCACAATTATTCATTTATCCAATTCAAGAATTAGAGTATCAACAATGAAACGAATATGTAAAAATTCATCATTTGTTACAAACAGGTAAATGATGATTTATTATTTGTGAGTTTCGTACAATAAATAAGACTATTAATGCATGAAACGAGCCATGAGAAAGTTTCTCACACAGGGGAATGACTATTAAGGCGAGTTCCATGTGATAATTGAAAACAAATTTTAGACACATGAAATATATCATAATCATATCGCTGACATTTATTTCTCTTCAATTTGCCTGTACTCCCCCAAAATCGAGCGATTCCGAAACTAAGCAAAGCAATTACACAATTAGCGGAAGAATTACAGGAATAGAGGGAGAAAAAATGATCTACCTTTATAACAAAGAAGGAAATTATTTTATAGACAGTTGTTTAGTACAAAATGGCAAATTTTCATTAAAAGGTGTACAAAACGATCCTGTTACAGCAGTTCTGAAGTTAAGTAAGAAAGGAAGCCGATTATCAGGAAAATCATTCCTTTTTTATCTGGAGAATGCTGATTATCGCTTAAATACCACTTACCTCGATTTTGAGAAGATTCAACTGGATGGGAATTCAAAAGTGAATAAAGATTTTATCAAATATAGAAATGTGATTGATGAAATTGAGAAAGAAATGCATTCTCTTTCTTCAGCAATGATGGAATCTGAGATGAGTGGTGAAGTTGATGAAAAGAACACAATACTGTATGAAGCAGCCATGAGTAAGTACAGAACTGCGCAGAAGAATTATATACAGGAAAATCCGAATACCTATCCCACGCTTGATATTTTAATTAGTTATAGTGTTATAAATGAGCAATTGAAAAAACATGAGCATTTGAGAGATGTAATGCAACCTGATATGAGTGATGATGAATTAAAAGCATCCTACCAAATGTTTTCGGATGACATGAAGAACTCTTCAAAAGGAAAAGCACTTTATAATAGTTTGTATTTTCCTTATCTAATGCAGGGTGACCAATATGTTGAATTGGAGGATACCTACACTATGGATGGAAAAGGCTTTAAAATTTCCGATTTGAAAACAGACTATGTATTGCTCGATTTTACCGGCATATATTGTGGAGCTTGCAAGAAATTCAATAAACAAATGAAACCCGAATACGATATAGTAAAAGATAAACTTACCATTGTAGCCTTTTATACCGATGCTGATAAAGAAGGGATTATCAAAAGCACCCAAAAAGATGGTATCAAATGGATGGTAGTATCTGACTTTAAAGGAAAAAACAGCCCCAACATGAAAAGGTACAAGGTAAGTGGCATTCCGGATTTTTACCTTCTGGGTAAAGACAGAAAGATAATAGAACATAAGGTTGGGGTTAGTGATGAATTTATTAAGTACTTGCTTAGTCTAAACTAAATAAGATTCATAAGTCGTGCGGTAGTAAAAAATCCATCCAATACATTGAAAATTAAGCTTAAAATGAAGAAACAAATATTATTAGCATTAACCACTATTTTGCTAAGTGCGCAAGCTTTTGCTGCACAGGTAAAAGTAAATGTTCATGCTAAAGGAGATAAAGGAAAAAGTATTGCTGTTGTAGTAGAGGGGCAGCAGTATGCATTTAAACTAAATGAAGAAAAAAAAGGAAGTGTTACCATTGATATAGAAAAACCAACATGGGCCCACTTTTCATATATGGGCGATGCTTTTTGGGTAATGTTGTATCTAAGCCCTGGCAATGATGTTAACATTGATTTGGATGTGACGGGTTCGATGACTGGAATGCCTAGAAAGCTTTCTTTTCCGGTAAGCATAGAATGCCGGGATGGTGGATTAACTGATTTTATGGTAAAATACCAGAGAGAGACTTCACAAACCTTAATGGCACCTTTTAAACCAGAGGTTTTGAGTTTTAGTGGTAAAGATCAAGAAACTCGTTTTGATGATATGCTAAACTTTTATAAAGATGAAATCAATAAAACGGGTATTTCGGATGAATATAAAACAGCGGTAAATGGATTTATAAAGTACAATCTGGCAAACGCATATTTAAGTTTTATTTTTGAAAAAGTGAGGAATCAATCAGTAAAGCTCGATGATGACTATTATCAAAAATTGGAGTCTTTAATTCAGGAAGTACCAGGCATGATTGGGATGAGAAATTATCATGACTTCTTAAGATATGCTGTATTGTATAAATACAACAGAGGTGATCTTAAACCCATTGAATACTATACAAAAGCCGCTAAAGAAATGGCTCAATTTAAAAATCCATCAATTAAATTGCAACCAATGTCTATCTATGTGCAAGAGTGTATTACACGTTTTGGAGCTAAGGGAACTGAGGAGTTACAGAAAATATTTTTAGAGCAAGCCAATGATCCAAGAGCTAATAAATGGGTAGAAAGTCTAGTTGCACAATACTCTGCATTGGACAAAGGGGCTCCTTCGCCAACATTTAATTACGAGGATGTTAATGGCAAAATGGTGTCTCTTGAGAGCTTAAAAGGAAAGTATGTGTATATCGATATGTGGGCTACCTGGTGCGGACCTTGTAAAGCAGAAATACCTCATTTGGCAAAACTGGAACACGATTATGTCAATAAAAACATTCACTTTGTAAGTATTTCAAACGATGCGCCTAAGGATAAGGAGAAATGGAAAACCGTGGTGAAAGAAAAGAACATGGGAGGCATTCAATTATTTGCCAATGGCGATCAGGAATTTGGCCGAGCCTATAAGGTAAAAGGTATCCCGCGTTTTATTTTAATCGATAAAGAGGGGAATATTGTTGCCTCTGAAGCACCAAGGCCATCAGACCCAAAAACACGCGAGCTGTTTGATTCTTTAGAGGGAATTTAATTACTACAGATAATAAAAGTATTTTTTTGCCAAATCACACCTGTTAACTCTCATGAATCAAGTTAATGAGAGGCTCTAAATGGAGAAGCACTAAACTGCCATAATGGTTTCTCCTTTAGGGCTTGGATTTACCAAATCATTAAAGTTAGATTATGGATTTATAACAAAACAGTTTTGAACAATGAACAGATATAGAATTATTGTAATCGTATTAATGGTGATTTTATCGGCATGTACAACAAATAAAGCTATTGTCAAGCATGATGAACTTGCACAATATTCGGATTATCGGTCATTGGCCAAAGAAAAATATGGGGTCAATGTAGAATTCAATTTTAACTCGGACAGCACTTTTGTACTCTGCCAAAAAGTAATTTCCAGGGATGCCTTAAATCCCAATCAAGTCAGAGAATTTTTTGTCTTCGATACCAAGAATAACCGCATCATTTACGAAGATAAAATGGCCAATGCAAAGGTAGCCTGGTACAACAAAACCCAATTATTAATTACCAGGCGAAAAGGTTTTATTGAAGATGAGGTGGATACAGGGAAACGATCTTATGTACTTGATCTTTATAGCAAGAATAAAATCATACAACCATAAATGGTCTCTGCAAGAAAACTCTTACAATTAGAGAATTCTCCAATCACTCAACAATAAAGGGGAAAGCATTCGCACAGAGTAGGCAGGCGGTTCTACCTTTAGGGAGTTAGAGGATATGTTTAGGCAGAAAACAGGGTTTTCCGGCAATCACTTAATAAATCAAAAAAAGGCTAACCAATAAATTATTACTTAATCATATGAAAAGATTTTACTATTTATTAGCCATAGCTATTCTTATGGCTTCCACTTTTGCGATTTACAATAGTCGCCATGCCAATACAGAACCGATTTCGTCCAAGGCCTTAACACCCGAAGAAATCTGGCAAAAAGAGTATCAAAAGAAAAAGGCAAAAAGAAAGAAAGGCTATTGCAAGTCCGATAAGCCGGATATGTATACCAAGTACTTCGAAGCCATTACCACCGAAATTGGCAAGAGCAAGTCGGGTTACCCATTGAATTATAAAACTCTGGAGCTTAAGAAGGCGCTAAATAACAGATCCAGATTAAAAAGTGCCAAGACAGCTTATAGCTTTGTTCAGCGTGGCCCTGCTAATGTTGGCGGGCGTACCAGGGCAATTGTGGTTGATCCTGATGATCCGAACAAAAACACATGGTATGCAGGAAGTGCAACGGGCGGCATCTGGAAGACTACCGATGCCGGTGATAATTGGACAGATCTATCTGAAGAACTAAGCAACCTATCGGTTAATGCACTGGCCATGGCCAATTCCAATCATGATATACTGTATGCCGGAACAGGGGAAAGTTTTCCGGGAGGCTCAAGAAATCACGGCAACGGCATTTGGAAATCAGAGGATAGGGGAGACAGCTGGACACAATTGGCAAACACAGCCAACGATAATAACTTTACCTACATAAATCGTCTGTTTGTAGACCCTGCAGATGCCAATATTGTGATTGCTGCTACTGAAAAAGGCATTTTAAAATCGGTAAACGGAGGGCTTGACTGGACAAAGGTTTATATCAGTCAAAATGGAGTTGAAGACCTGGCTTCTTATCCATCGGCCCGAGATACCATCTATGCAGGAGAGCATTCAATAGGCATAATTCGTAGCATTGATGGAGGAGACACTTGGCAATTGTTTTCAAATGGTTTGGATGTGGGTAAAAGACACGAGCTGGCCGTATCGCCTGTAGACAGGAATTGTGTGTTTACCAGTGTCCATTTTACTGATGAACGATCGGAAGTTTATTTCTCGAATGACAATGCCAACAACTGGACAAAATTTGACGATGATCAGAATTTTTTGGGAGGACAGGGACGATATGATAACATTATCGAAGCCCATCCATTTATCGACAGTGTAGTATTTGTTGGAGGAGTTGATTTATGGAAAGTGACTTTTAATAAAACAGACCCAACCAAGGTTTTTATTGGTCAAAAAGAAAATGTATCAGATGCTTACTCTGAGTATGGTGGCTCCAATAACTATGGCCAGTCTTTTGGATTTGGAACTACCAAAATTCCAGGTTTGCATCCCGATCATCACAATTTGACCATGATCCCTTCGGATGATGGAGAGAACTTCAGAATTGTAAATGGGAATGACGGAGGTGTTGCTGTGTCGGATGACAATGGCCTTACTTTTACCCAGAAACCAAACAATTATATCACTACCCAATTTTACGGAGTGGCCAAGCACCCCACTGCCAACGAATATATTGGGGGCATGCAGGACAATGGCACCTGGCAGTCAAAAAGCAGTGAAGATGCTTCATCGGCCAGTAATTATTACTTTCGTATTGGTGGCGATGGCTTTGAGTGTTTATGGCATCCAAATGATCCTAAAAAGATATTGGGAAGTGTTTATTACAATGATATTCGACGTTCGACAGACGGAGGGCAGTCCTGGTCTTCAGTAGAAGGGATTACCGAAGAAGACGGGCCTTTTATCACCCGATTATCTTATTCACCTAGGAATCCTGATGTTGTTTTTGCAGTGGGTACCAATGGCGTGTACAAATCTACCGATTTTGGAGCCAATTGGTCGATGAAAACGATATCATCATCATTATGGGCACGAGTAGTAACCAGCCAGCATAATGTGGAGGTGTCTTTGGCCAATCCAAACATTGTTTGGGCTGGTTCCATGTTGAGCCCATTAGAGATGATTCATGTATCGAAAGATGAGGGAGAGACATTTACAGCGGTTAGCGAATATGCCGATAGAAGCATGAATGTTTCGATAAGTGGAATCGCCACACATCCAAGTGAAGATTCAACAGCTTATGTTTTGTTTTCTTTAAGTAAATCGCCTAAAATATTAAGAACAAAAGATCTGGGAGCCACCTGGGAAGACATTTCCGGTTTCGGCACAGGTGAGCAGAGTACCAATGGGTTTCCTGATGTAATCACCCATTGTTTACTGGTAATGCCTCATGAACCATCAACCCTTTGGGCAGGTACCGAAATTGGTTTGTTCGAATCGACTGATGATGGCGCATCCTGGCATGCTGTAGATGCTAATTTACCTCCTGTTTCGGTTTATGATATGCACATCGTAGGCGAACAGGTAGTGATGGCTACCCATGGCAGGGGGATTTGGAGTGTTGATATTCCTGAGATATCCTATGTGCCCGTGATTGATGAAGTGGTAGAGGTTCAGGATAAAACAATGGATATTAATATGAATGTAAAGGCTGATTATCAAAAAATAGAAATCTACCTGGATGGCAATTTACACCAAACGATTGCTTCACCAGAACAAGGGCAGCAGTCTTTATCACTTTCAGTAGATCAGGCAGGAGTGTACAACACTCATATCATTGCCTACCTCAACGATAAAGCTTATCAATCAAATACAAAAGAGTTTGAAGTTTTGGACAAAATCCCTTCGGTAAATTCCTTTAAATTGGATGGAGAAACGACTTTGAATCTTGAAGTTGAAATACCGGTTGCATATGATCAAATGGAGATTTATTTGAACGATGAAATTTACCAAACGGTTGATCATCCCAATACGGGAACAGCGAATTATGAGATCAATGTAGATGAATCATCACTTTACAAGACCTATGTTGTTGGATACCTTTTTGATTCGCCATTTCAGTCGAATACAATGGAGTTAAATGTGATTGTAACCGATGTGGAAACCATTGTAGATAAAACGACTGATTTTAAGTTATATCCTAATCCATGCAGAGATGAATTTAAACTTCAACTCCCCGGCAATACAAAAGAATTTGGCATTGAAATTTTCGATCTAAATGGAAGAAAGCTCTATCACAAAAAAGCTCAAAACAAAGGAGTAAATACAATTAGAATAGAAACACTAAAATCGGGGCTGTATATTGTTCGGGTAACAAGCAATGGAAAAGTGTATTCGAGGAAAATACAGGTATTATAAGTGAAGTAGCAAAAATCCTTAAGACTTCAATAAAGATATTATTAGGAGATAAAATCCATTAAATTCATTGGAAGGAACGAAGGATTACAAAAAATACGGGATTTATACCAACACAAATGTTCATAATTATATTTCACTCAGAATCATTCCGAGAGTTGAAAAGAATTATTTAGTTGGTTGAGTTTGGAGCGGCCACATTTGGGAGTGGCTGCTCCATTATCTTTTTAGCATCTGTTTTTAAATTTTAAACGATTTAGCTTAGATGGTACTTTCCTTTATTTTTGGGCTTAGGAAAGTATTTCATTTGATTAGTTAGAAGCAAGCAGGTAAGGTGGCTTGCTCCTTTTTGCATGTTGTAATGTGGGGTAGCAATTGAGAGCATAAAATAATCAATTGAGATAGAGAAAATGCCAAGTGGAATATCTATCTGATCAATTATTGGCATAAAAAATCGAATTGAGATCGTACTTTTTTCAATGGGGATAGTAAAACAATAAATTGAGATTGTACTTTTTTCGATTGAGATAGAAAATGAAGTCAGGGGACGCATTGGGAAGCCAATTATTGGGTGCTTTTTTCAAATTGAGCTCGAAATTTGACCGAGGGGATGGATAGAAAATCAAATTGACCCACTTCCCGATTTAAGGGGGGCTGAAAAATTCCCCGATGGCGAGTCAAAACTTTATCGGGGTCAGTGTTTATAAAGGTTTTCTATCCTTTATAGTTAAATGCATACTTTTCTTTACGATCTTCGTTCTTCCAAAAAACGTAACGACCATATTCGCGAATTGTGCTCATATGGTTTGTAAGCAAAGTATAAGCTCTATCACGTAAAAGCTTACTCTCACTTCGTTCATCTTTGTCGCCATTGGCTGTTGCCAACAGTTCCGACATTGAACGAGAAGTGGTCATCGCTTTTCCGTTTAAACTTACATCGTAGTTTACTTTTGCCAACGGTTCAGGATACTTTTCACCCAAAATGGCTAACTCAACCAAATCCTGAATCATATCGGCATGACTGCTACCTTCTTTAATTCGGGCAACTTTTGGTTTTACCTCCTTCTCGTTGCGGAATGCGAAACTAAAATGATGAAGAATTTCATCTCTTAGTTCGTAAGCTTCGGGCGATTTAGCCAGCCATTCTTTTTGAGCCTCCTGTTGAGCGCGATATTCGCTCATCCAGTTGGCCTGGCAAAATCTTAAAGCTGCCGAAAGTGTTGGAAGTTCATCTATAATTGTACCGTCCAAACCTGCATTAACAAGAGCATCTTTGTCCTCGCTTGCTTCTTTAGCCAATGTTTCGGCCATTGCTGTGCAATCATCAATTGGTTGATTTGGAAATTTAATTTCGGCTTCGGATACGGCCAAAATTCTTTCTTTCCATGTATCAAAATCAGCTTGATATTCCATGATATTAAATTTTTAGATTATTTTTGGAAAAACTCCACCGGCCTCCTCTTCCAAGTGTGCTCGCCAAAGTCTACAGGGTTGATGATCAGCCGGTGGTTTTCCCTTCTTCAAGAAAAGAGAAAGAAACTCCCCCTCAAAACCTCAAAGAGAAGACGAAGTTAAAAAAATGTTAATAAAAAACTACCTGTCAAATGTGTCAAGTTTTCTAAATTCAGTTTATCCAGATGTGATATAGGTGTTTAGATATTTGAGGGCGAGCTTGAGATTTGCTGTTTAGGTATAAATGTTTAAAATAATATCATCTGATTCCTATTTGCACTTTGGTGTAGTGTAATTATCTTTTACTAAGATTCTTTTATTATTACTATAATTGTAGAATAATTAGATTAATGTATTCTACTCAATGAGAAATAAGGATCTCTCTTCTGGTACTTTTAAAGATTTTGAAAGAATATTTCAGGAAAATTTTATTTCTCTGGTAACATTTGCAATGACCATAGTTGATTCGCAAGATGTGGCAGAAGATATTGTACAGGAGGTGTTTATCAAAATTTGGGAGAGTAAAAAAAACACCACAGTTTATAAAGACTTAAAGGGATATTTATTTGTTTCTGTTAAGAACTCTTGTCTTAATCATGTTAAAAAAGAAAAAAGAACACAACTAAAAGAGAAAGAACTAACCGCTAAATTAATAGATATTTACGATACCCATGCAGTTGAAAATTCGGAGAGAAACAAATTAATTTTTCAGGCAATTGAAAAGCTTTCTCCTAAGGGAAAAATCGTATTAAAGTTGATTTGTTTCAATAATTTAAAGTACAAGGAAGCTGCAGAGGAGTTGGATATTTCTGTAGATACCGTAAAATACCATTATACTACCTCATTAAAAAAATTAAGAGAACTGCTAGCCAAAGATCAATTTATCTTCTTCTTGCAATTATTTAGAGTGAGAAAAGATGAACAGAAAGCAAAATGAACTATTATTCTGCATTGCTTTATTTTGTGGAGTTTTGAATGAGATTTTTCCTAAAAATTAAATTTCTTTTAAAAAATCCTACCCATTTTTTTCTTTTTGATGTATTTATAAAAAATACTGGTCATGAAGGATAATATTCTCGATTTAATAGCTGATAAATTATCAGGTGAAATTAATGATGAGCACAATAAATTGTTGATGAATTGGATGAATGAATCCGATCAGAATAAAAAAATCTACAGTTCATATGCGAAACTATTTGCTGATATCAAAAATCTTAAGAATAAAAATTTAGTAATTGATGAGCAATACAACCTATCGGTAGTTAAAGACAAGATCCTTAAAAAACAAAAAAGAAGAGTATTAGTAAATCGTGTAATGTATGCAGCGGTAGCTGTATTACTTCCAGCGATTATTTTTATTGCAGTATTCTATAGTAGTCAAACACCTGTTGTTGATACCTTGGCCAAGGTGGAAGAAATTGCTCCGGGAGTTAAAAAAGCACAATTGATATTAAGTACTGGCGAAAGAATAGAACTTTCGGATACTCTCTTGAATATTACAAACATTCAGCAAGGTGTTGAGATTTCCAATGAGAATAGTAAGTTGAATTATTCGGCATCTAATGAGTCTGCACAAAAAATGCAGTACAATACCTTAATTGTAGGACGAGGAGAAGAGTATCAGTTGGCATTGGCTGATGGAACACAAGTTTGGTTGAACTCTGAATCTGTTCTGAAATATCCTGTATCTTTTTCTGGTAGTAAAAGAGAGGTTGAGTTGAAAGGTGAGGCCTATTTTGAGGTAGCTCACAATGCTGAAAAACCATTTTTGGTGAACACCAAAGAAATGAATGTGGCCGTTTTGGGTACTTCCTTTAATGTTTCCGCTTATCCAGATGACGAAGCTGTTCATACTACTTTGATTGAAGGAAGTGTGAAGGTTCATAATAATATGGGAGAAGGTAGTGAAGCAATCCTTTCACCAAACCAACAATTTGTTTACAACAAAACAAAAAATCAAGTACAAGTAAATACTGTGAATGCAAGATTTTATTCTGAATGGAAGGATGGCGCATTTACTTTTATTGATGAACCATTGCCTTCAATCATGAAGAAAATGGAAAGATGGTACAAAATCCGGGTGTTCTTCCAGGGTCAAGATGTTCAGAATTTAAGATTCTCTGGTAAATTGAAACGATTTAATACTTGTAATGAAGTTTTGGAAGTGATTAGTAAAACTTCTCACATCAGTTTTGAGATACAAGGAGACAGAAATGTTATAATAAGACAATAAAAAAACCGGAATGTATTACCAGTACATTCCGGGTATAATTAGAGTAAACATCTGGCGAGATGTATTTGTATAACCCTAATGAATCAAATTTATGAAAAAAAATGATTACTGGAGAATTCCAATACGATTTGGGATTCGAAACAAATGGCTATTGGCTATGAAAATTTATTTAATGCTAATGTTGGCTTGTAATTTAAGCTTAAGTGCTAGTGTTTTATCTCAAACACGAGTGGCACTTAGTGTAAAAAATGCCAGCTTTATTGAGTTGATTCAAGAAATTGAATCAAAAACTGATCTAGGCTTTATCTATAATCAAAATGACATTAAGAATATTGATGAGATTAGTATAGATACCCATGATATTACTGTTGAAGAGGTTTTGAATGCTGCACTTGAGAATAGCGGACTGGAGTATGAGATTGACAGGGATATTATCATCATTCGACCAGCACAAAATGTTCCAACTGTAAAAGAACAACAAGAAAAGAAAGCCATCAGAGGTAAAGTAACCGACAAAAATGGAGTACCTCTTCCTGGAGTTTCTGTTGTAATTAAAGGATCTACTATTGGTGCGGCTACTGATATCAATGGAAATTACGCTTTAAAATTCGATGGTGACAATGTTGTTTTGGTATTCTCATTTGTGGGTATGTTGCCACAGGAAATTAAATATACCGGACAAGTATTTCAGAATGTAAGCCTTTTGGCTGATACCGAAACAATGGATGAAGTAGTTGTAACAGGTTATCAATCTATCTCTGCTGAACGCGCCACAGGTTCTTTCGAGAATGTAAAAGTGGAAAAATTATTGGAGCAAAAAACCACAGCCAATGCATTGGATATATTAGAAGGAGAAGTGCCTGGTCTGTTATATGAAAATATGGGAGATGGTAACCCATCACGTATTTCTTTGCGAGGATTAAGCAACTTTAATATGAGTGATGGTGCCGTTAATTCCCATGCACCTCTAATTGTTGTGGATGGTTTCCCAATTAGTGGTATTTCTGGAGGAGCAGATGCTAACGGTGATGATTTTACTAGTCTTATTGAAAAAATTAACCCGGCCGATATTGAAAACATTTCGGTACTGAAGGATGCCGCTGCGGCTTCTATTTGGGGAGCACGGGCAGCCAATGGGGTAATTGTAATTACCACCAAAAAAGGTAAAAAATCGGATAAACCACAAATCAGCTTTAATTCGTCCTTCTCTATTCGTGAAAAACCAAATTATTCCGATGCCTATGTGGCTTCTGTCAATGAT
Source organism: Marinifilum sp. (assembly GCF_965230805.1). NCBI lineage: Bacteria > Pseudomonadati > Bacteroidota > Bacteroidia > Marinilabiliales > Marinifilaceae > Marinifilum > Marinifilum sp. The sequence goes on from NZ_OZ246019.1 coordinate 3,468,618, forward strand.
CACCTCGAGTTAGATGAATGGTGGGCCGCTGAAGGAGGCATAAGGGACGAAGACAGGAGAAGTAATTCAAGAGTAAATTCAGAAGGAATACAAGCCTACTACGATTATGCCAATGGCAATATTTCAGATGCCGACTTTAATACTACTATTAATGGACTTAAACAGAACTATTATATCAAGGAGTATAGCGATTTGTTTTTAAGAAACTATACACAACAACAATACAACTTGTCTATTAGCCAGGGTAATGATAAGTACCAGTACAGGGTAGGATTAAATTATCAGGACCAAAAAAACCTTAATAAAGGTGATGGCAATCAAAACTATGGAGCCCTTATTAATTTATCAACGGAACTGATGAAAGGGGTTAAATTCAGTACTAAAATTGGTTTTAGCAAGCGCGACATTCAGAACAATGGTATAAATAATATCCAATCATACAGTCCTTATGCAAGGATATTAGACGATAATGGCGATTATATTACAATGCCACATCTGGTTCATCCAAGAATTAAAGATGAAGTATACCAGGAACTGGAACCTTATTTACCTTTCGATTGGGATTATAACCTGAAGAGAGAGTTTGATAACCAGGATAATAGCACTGAAGTAAGAAATACAGATTTCCAGGCTCGTTTGGATATTGATATTGTAAAAGGCTTAAAGGCTGAGTTAAGCTATGATTATCAGTATGGTAGAAATAAAACAAGGATGTATAGAAATGAGGAAATATGGGAAGTAAGAAATGAAATTATAGGTAATGCATTTTATGTAGAAGACCCAAATAGTGGGGAGTATGTACCAGACGGCACATTTATTATCCCACCCGGAGGAGGTACCCTTGATAGAAATTCTTATGCATCTTGGACAGATTCCTACAGAGGGATGTTAAATTATACCGGATACCTTGATGCCAATAGTGAACATTTTGTTACAGCCATAGTGGGTATAGAATACAGGGATGAGAAATATGACGGGCAAACAGATGAAACATTATACAACTATAATCCACAGGCATTAAGATATACAGATATTTATAGTGTACCTTATGAGTTTGATCCGCGTCAGACTTGGGATGGTTCTGGAATTTATAGAATCACTAATAATGCACGTGTGGATAGGGATCATGATCGCTATTTGTCTAATTATGCCAATGTAGGTTATACTTTTAAAGATAAATACACGCTAACAGGTAGCTGGCGTTTAGATGATTCTAACCTGTTTGGATCATCCCCAAAATACCGTAATGTACCTTTATGGTCTACTGGGCTTAAATGGCGTTTGGCAGAGGAAGATTTTATGAATGTATCTTTCCTTAACCGACTCGATTTGCGTGTCAGCTATGGTACGGGAGGTAGAATTAATAGAGATGCTTCACCTTTTTTAACTGCTTCTTTAATAGCTGATACCAGAACCCAGGTTCCAACTGCAGAAATTAAGGATTATCCAAATGCTGAATTACGTTGGGAAACTACAGCAACCCTTAATGCCGGCTTCGATTTTGTCATGTTCAACAACAGGCTAAGCGGTTCATTTGAGTATTATAGAAGGTATACCTCCGATGTATTAGGTAGCGTAGCTGTTAACAGAACCTACGGAGTGGAAGATGTTAGGTTAAATTATGCCGAAATTTCCAATAAAGGGTTCGACTTAAGTTTGAATTATCGCATTCTTCAGAATAGTAGTGTCAATTGGGATATGGGCGTAATGGTCAACCATAACGTTAATAAAGTGGAAAGATTTGACGGTACCGAAACAGTAGAATCTTATACCTCTGTTTCTCCCGTCGAAGGATATGGTTTATCTGAAGTTTTTGCTTATCGCTGGGCAGGTTTATCGCCAGAAGATGGTACCGTGCAGGTGTATAACGAAAATGATGAAATAATTGGTTGGGATGACGATGCGTTGCCAACCAAGGATGGCTTGCAATATATGGGGCAAATGACGCCTAAGTTCTTTGGTAACTACAGAAACCGGGTGAGCTATAAAGGTTTAAACCTGGATGTGTTGTTAACCTATAAGTTTGGGCATAAGTTTAAAAGATCAACTTTCGTTTCAGGTAGCTATAACAGGGTAGCACATGTAGATGCAGAAAAACGCTGGAGGCAGCCAGGTGACGAAGCCTTTACCGATGTTCCGTCAAACACAATAGGTGGAAAAACCTCCGTCTATCTTAGAGATGGTAGTCAGATGTACGAGGATGCCTCACATATCCGAATTCAATCCATTGGTTTAAGCTATAATTTAAACAGTAAGTTGTTGGCCAATACTTTTGTAAAGGGAGTTACTTTAGGTGTTAACGGACGAAACCTGGGCTTGCTATGGAAGGCAACTGATAAGGATATAGATCCTGACTTTGGCAATGGTGTTTTTACCTATAAAAACAGGGCTACCTATTCCATGAACTTAAAAGTTAATTTTTAATCTGAAACGTGATGAAGAAATTTAAAATTATATATCTGTTTATTATCCTAACCGCTTTTGCAGCATGCGACAGGGATGAGTTATTGGACATTCAACCCTATGGTGAAATTTTGCCGGAAACAGTTGAAGATTTTCGCTTAATGTTAAATGAACGAATCGAAAGAGTAAATTCTTATGAAATAGATGTTTATTTATCGGATGAAATAAAAGTACCCGATGGAACTTATAACTCTTATATAAATAACTCAACTTCTCGTTATTACAATGCTTTAACATGGGATGAAATGTTTGGTTATGAGGATGAGGAAGATAGAGAGTATAATCAATTGTATAATGCTGTGCTAAACAGCAATATGTTGATAAGGGAAATTGAGGGTGCAGTTGGCAGCGAGGCAGAAAAAAAGAAAATGATTGCTGAATTAAAGGTGCACCGTGCCTTTGCTTACTTTTCTTTGGTTAATCTGTATTCCACACAATATGTTGAGGCTACAGCAGCAAGTGCCAAAGGGGTGCCTATTAAGTTAGACCCTGATTTTTCAGGTGCTACACCAAGAGAGTCTGTTCAGGCCGTGTACGATGTAATACTTAAAGATTTAAGCGAAGCCATTGAAAGCAATGCAATGGAAACATCGGTTCCTAAACTAAACTGGCAGGCATCTCAGGCAGCAGCCTATGCACTATTGGCCAGGGTAAAGTTACAGATGATGAACTACTCCGAAGCATTGGAAGCAGCCAATAATTGTCTGGGTATATACAACACTTTGTACGATTCTGGTACCAAGGAAGATGATATCCCTAACTACGACAATGCTGAAATAATATTCCTTAAACATAGGACAGAATTTGATGACTGGTTTGCAACCCTTTATGCAGCAGATGATTTAATTGCTTTGTATGATGCGACTAATGATTTGCGTTTATCAGATCGTTATGAAAAAGATGCTACAGGTTATTATTTTGAAAGGGATAAAAATTATCGAAATCCTCAGAGTTATACAGGGTGTACAGTGCCAGAGATGTATCTTATCCGCGCAGAATGTTATTCAAGAATAAATAGTGGAGCAGACTTTCAAAAAGCAATTGATGATTTAAATACCCTTAGAAGAACACGTTATGTAACGGGTACTTATAACGATTTAACAACGGTTCAGTTACCGGATGCAGCTACAACTCTTGCTTTCGTTAAAGAAGAAAGAAGAAGGGAAATGGCCGATCAGGGAATGCGCTTATTCGATATTAAAAGATATATAGCAGAAGGTGATGTAATAAATATTGAAAGAATAATTGAGGGAGAATTGCATACTCCTGCCAATAACAACCGATTAATTGTACCTATTGCTCATATAGTCATGCAATATGCTCCTGAGATTGAGCAAAGCGATAGATAAAAACCTATAGTTGGCTGTTTGTTATTAGCCTTTAGCAATTTTGAATAAAGTACTAATAACCAATAGCCAAATTTTATTTGATAAAAGTACAATGAAAATAAAACAATCAAGATTGAGTAAAGGAGTATTGAATGTTACTTGAATCCTGATACAAAACTTTTAATAAAATGAAACAAATATATAAATACAAGCTTAAAGCCTTTTTTGCCACGTTTTTGGCAGTGCTGTTGTTTGCAGCCTGTAACGAGGTGGAAGATTTATCCATTACTTTGGATACCCCTGTGGCAGATTTCGTTGTTCGCGATACCTCAGATATAGGATTAAATGGGGTAATAACATTTACCAATAAATCAGTTAACGGGGCGCAGTACTTTTGGGATTTTGGTGATGGAACTATTTCAGAGGAAGTAGAACCTATGCATTCATATACCGAAGTAGGTACTTATACCATAAGTATGATTGCCCAAAACGGGAAAAATGGCAATTATCTTACTCACGAAAAAACGATGAGTATTGAAGTAACAACAGCACCCTTTGCTTACTTTAATGTGGATACGCTTTTAAAGGCGAATAAGGAGGTGCATTTTATTAATAAATCTGCACGAGCGACATCGTATCTTTGGGACTTTGGTGATGGAAACACCAGTACGGATGAAACACCGGATCATATATATACAGAAGGGGGAAGATATGAAATCACATTAACTTCAAGCAATGATGATGGAGAAGAAGCGGTTTGGAAAACATACGTTACTGTTCTGGCTCCTTTATTAGAAGGGATTTTTGATAATGGACTAACATTAGGTGAATTAGGATGGTCTGTTTTGAATTACGGTACAGCCACACAGGAATGGGAAGCAAATAGTAGATATCAAAGTTTATATTTTTCTGCCCATCCAGGTCGTAATCCTGATGGTGTAGATGACTGGGTAATTTCGCCTAAAGTGACCTATGATGGTCTAGCACCCTTAACTTTTGATATGATTCAACCTACGTTCGGGAGGTACGATCATGTACCTGTTAAGATTTGGATAGCGAAAAAAGTACCCGAAAGTGCAGATGATTTTACAATAATGGTGAAAGAAGTAATAGCTGAAAGTGAAGGATGGGATTCGTATGAATTATCATTGAAAGAACATGTTTCGGAGGGTGAAGAGTTTTATATCGGATTCCATATATATCAAACTGGATCGCCACGTATCCAAATAGACAATATAATTATCATCTAAAACAGATTTGATACCTTATATAAAGAATTGTATTTCAAGAGGAGCACCACAAAGTGTTCCTCTTGTTGTAAGATAGTAATTCCCATTAACCTAAATTAACTCAGATTAACTCAACTTTGGCTCAATAATTGATATAAAAACGTGTTTTTTGAAATGAAATTTGATGAGACGACCCGTAAAACAGAACCAATAGAATAAATAAAATGTTAGTAGATTGTTTTTGCCTAAGCATTATACCAACACCTAACACCTAACTGCTAAATAAAAAATGAAAATTACATTAAAAATTGCAAAACTGCAGCTCCTAAACCTGATGTATTCGCCCATATCCTGGGTGGTTCTTATGGTTTTTGCGCTTTACTCTGGTATTCAGTTTACCGGTGGATTGGAGTCCATACACGGATTCTTTAAACAGAGACCCGACGGGATGAGCCTAATCACGAACCGCTTGTTTACCCGGGATTACTATGGTTACTTCTTTAAAATGAAGGAGCTTATGTTCCTGTTTGTGCCCATACTAACTATGGGTTTTATCAGTAACGAGATGAACAGCGGAACCATTAAATTGCTTTATTCCTCGCCTTTGAAAATAAGGAATATTGTTGTAGGTAAATATGTGGCTATGTTGGTGTTCAGTCTGGCTATCATATTGGTTATGGCAATGGCTATTATTGGAGCCGGGTTTTTTATTCCCGGTATGGATACAGGTGTTACCATAGCCGGTTTAATAGGTTTCTTTTTACTGATTGCTACTTACTCAGCTGTTGGTTTGTTTATGTCTTCCCTGTCGCGTTACCAGATTATTTCCGGTATTGCAACCATAGCCTTTTTATATGTGCTCGATTTTCTGGGAGGTTTGGCACAAGACGTACCGGTACTGAGAGACATATTGTATTGGTTATCCATTTCAAACCATAGCACACCGGCACTTCAGGGGTATATGGTGAGTACCAATATCTTTTACTTTATCATTGTGTCGGTTTTATTCCTGGCCTTTACAGTAAATAAACTGCATGCCGACCGCCAGAACAAAAAAGGAAAACAAAAAATAAGATTACAATCAGCAGCCTACCTGTGTATTGCCATTGTGTGCATTGGCATTGCAGCCATCCCTAAGTTGAAGGTGTATGGCGATATGACCGAAACAAAAATGCATACAGCCCACCCGGGTACACAGGAGATTCTTGATCAGCTTAAGGAAGACCAGCTAAAGGTTAAGTTCTTTGGACATGTAAACTCCAGTGATATAAGGCCTTCCAGAAGAAGGTTGAATGAGCGAAAGTTTTACAGTATTTATACGCGCTTTTTAAGAGATACTGAATTTGAATACCAAATGTTTTATGCACCTGTAGAATGGGATAGTTTCAAAGGAGAAGCTAAGAATTACAGCCCCCGCAAAAAAGCCGAAATGCTTGCCTATTACGAAGGTCTGGACATGAACGAAATTAAGGACCTTAACGAGTTGGATGCAACGGATCAGGAAGCTATAGGAATGTACGAAATGGATTTTGGTGTGCTGGAAAAAATTATTTATAAAGATCAGCATGTCTTTTTAAAGCGGGAACGAGATGATGTGGCTCTTGATGCATTGGAAATTGACTATGCCACTCAATTTAAAACCTTGATACATTCTCCTTATCAGGTGAGCTTTATTACAGGGCACAAGGAAAGAAGCATTAAACGTGCCTGGGAGCAGGACTGGAACCGTATGGCAAAAGTATGGAAACACCGTTCGGCTTTGATAAACCATGGTTTTATAGTGAATAGCCGGGATATTACAAAAGGAGATATAAAGGAGGATACGGATATCCTGATGATTTTGGATCCGATGATTGCCTATAGCGAAGCCGAACTTTCAAAAATCAAGTCTTATATCGATAAGGGAGGGAATCTACTTATTGCGGCTGAAGGTAAAAACAGTGCTTTTATCAATCCACTTTTAAGCTTGATTAATGTAGAGCTTCAGAATTCTTCTATTCTAAGTGACCACACCGGACGTTTGGGTGAGCTATGTATGGGTACAGTCAATAAAAATGCTCCAGGATTGCTTACCGATTACGGAATGCACGAAATAGAATTGCCGGGAGCATCTCCGCTCACTTATAAAGAAAAGGATGGTTTTAAGGTGACTCCATTGCTAAACACTAATGGCCAACAAACAAGTCTTGCAGGTCAAGATCAAAAGGAAAGCTTTACCGTAGCATTGGCATTGGAGCGCAATAAAAATGGCAAGCAACAAAAAATTGTTGTTGTCGGAGATGCCGATTTTGCTGCCGATAAAGTTATTATGAAGAATAGGAGAGATCCTTTTACAGCAAACACGCTTTTTTATAAAAACATTTTCCGATGGTTTACTGCCGGTGAATATCCATTGTTGTTCGAACCCAATGAAGGAAGCGACAATAAAATAATCATGAGCAATGCCAAAGAGAAGGTATATAAGGTCATATACATCTGGATTTTCCCATTTGCCATATTATTTATTGGCGGATTTATTTTCTGGAGAAGGAGGAGGATGTAGTCAATGGTCATTGGTCATTGGTCAATAGTCATTAGTCATTAGTCAATAGTCATTGGTCATTGGTTAACAGTCAATAGTCAATGGAAACGAAAAAAACAGTATAAGAACCACGCTGCCCCACGAGTCCCCTCGTGAGGTATGTTCAAAATCACACGATACAATCGTGCGATAGCGTGGGGGACATAGCTTAAAAGAAAAAATTAACAAATAAAAAGCAACACAGTATGGAGCCAGAAAAAAGCAATAAAGAATTGAGGATGGTACCTCATAAAAAAACTCTGCGTCTCTGTGTCTCTGTGTTTATTTATAAATCATCATAAATAAAAGCTACTAGCCGTTAGCCATTAGCTCATAGCTTTAAAATCAGCAAATAAACAGTTCAACAAACTAAAAAGAAAAGAGTATGGGGCCAGAAAAAAGCAATAAAGAATTGAGGTTGTTAACTCATAAAAAAAACTCTGTGTCTCTGTGTCTCTGTGTTTATTTATAATTTATCATTAATACTAAAACATCATGTCAAACAAAATATTAGAAATCAAAAACCTGTCGCACCGTTATACTAAAAACTGGGCTATCCGCGACATCAATATAGAAATGCACTCCAACGAAATCTTGGCTTGTTAGGGTCCAACGGAGCCGGTAAATCAACCACCATGAATATTCTTTGTGGTGTTTTGAACCAAAGCGAGGGCGAGGTATTTATCAACGGTATCGACCTGCGTAAAAACCCGGAAGAAGCCAAAAAGAACATTGGTTTCCTGCCACAAAAACCGCCTGTTTACCCGGATTTAGCCGTAGAAGAATACTTAAAGCATACGGCACACCTACGTTTTGTGCCAGAGAAAGAAATCCCTGCAGCCTTGGAAGCCGCCATGGAAAAATGTGGTTTGCTACACATGCGAAAAAGACTCATCCGTAACCTATCGGGAGGTTACCAGCAGCGAGTAGGTATTGCACAGGCCATTATCCACAAACCAAAGCTGGTTATTTTTGATGAGCCAACTGTAGGTCTGGATCCGAATAATATTGCCGAGATTCGTGAGTTGATTCGTGAAATCGCACAGGATCGTGCCGTAATCCTTTGTACGCACATTCTGCCTGAGGTACAGATGATATGCAGTACGGTAAAGATGATAGAAGCAGGTAAACTGGTATTTGCCGACACCATTGATGCCTTTAATAACGTGATTGAGCCAGATACCATGACTGTATCCTTCGACAATCCCCCAACCAATCCCGAATTGATGGAAATAGACGGGGTGCTGGAGATCAAGGTTGAACAACTAAAAACTGGAAGCCAGTTCCGCGTGAAGTTCGATTTCCACCAAAGAATGTATCGGAAGAAACTCATTAGAACAGAGCGTAAAGAACGATTGGAAACTAAAAGAAGTAGCCATCGAAAAGCAATCGCTTGATTTAATATTTGCACACTTATCAGGGAAATCCCCCTCTATCTCCCCCGAAAGGGGAGAAACCAAATCGTATGGATAAGTGTTTAGACTATTAAACATATAACTGCAAGACATTGCAAGATCTACAATGACTACTTACATCATGTAAATCATGCTTGCTACTGTGATCCCCCTTGGGATACTTAGAGGGGGCTACTTGTAAAAAATGAAAACAACAATAAGAATAGCAAAACTCGAACTGAACAACTTGTTCTATTCGCCACTGGCATGGTTGGTGCTGGTGGGCTTTAGTATTTTTACGGCTTACGAAATTATTCCTGATCTTACACACATGGCAAAAATGTTGGGTTTGTATCATACAGAGTTTGGGGGAATAACCCATAGGCTTTTTACCTCTGAAAAAGTGGGATACCTTGGGAATACACGTACCCTGTTAATGGTCTTAATTCCTTTAATTAGCATGGGAGTCATCAGTCGCGAGGCTAGTAGTGGTTCCATTAAGCTCCTGTACTCTTCGCCTATTAAGTTAGGTTCCATTGTAATGGGTAAATACCTGGGGGTTATGGTTTTTGTGAGCATGCTGATGTCTATATCCTTGCTGGCTATATTTATCGGTAACTTTACGGTTGAGCAATTGGATTTTGGAAGTTTGATAAGTGTCTTTATCCATTTATACCTGTTTGCGGCTTTAATTGCTGCCATTGGGGTATTTATATCCACCTTTTCGGCTTACCCCATTGTGGATGCCGTAGCCACCATCGCCCTGGTTTATGGTTTAGATTTGCTGTATGGTTTGGTTGATGAAGTACCGGTAATAAGTACCATTATGTACTGGATGGCACCATCGCAACAAATGGGATATGCCTTCAAAGGCTTGGTTACTTCACAGTCCCTGCTCTATTTTGTGGTATTGATCATCCTGTTTGTATCCTGGGCTTACCTTAGAATGGTACTAAAACGCCAAACAAGTACGGCCAAGTGGATGACCCGTGCAAAAATGACAGGCTTGCTTTTATTTGCCATGGGGGTAATTTACATCACCACCATACCGACATTGCTTTGGTACAAGGATATGAGCGCAACGCAGAAGAATGTATTGAGCCCGGTAAGTAAAGAGGCTTTGATAGATTTGAAGGATCAACCCATTAAAATTACCACCTATGTGAATTTGTTTCAAGGTGATACCCGAGGATTAATGCCGGAAGATCATGTTACTGCCAAAGATTTTTTCCATAAATATTACCTGGAATATCCACAAATTGAAATGGATTTTGTGTACTTCTACAAGCCATCACAATTGGAGGGGTATCAAAGAAAAAGTCTGCCCGGCGACCCCATAAGCCTGGATGAGACCATCAAGTATATGTCCAATTTATTGAAAATGGATATCAATGATATTCACCATATTGATGAGTTGGGATTAAGTGATGATATTGTAAAAAACTACGCCAATTTCCATTTCAGAGTGCTGGAAAGCAAGGGAAAACAAAGCATCCTAAAGTATAAATTTGATGATAAGAAGGCCGTGCCGGCTCAGGCACAAATAACGGCTGCATTCAAACGATTGGTAGGCAATAGCTATAAGATTGCTTTTGTAGAAGGCCACCGGGAAAGAGGGATGAATGTGAATGAAAAGCTGGCAAGTACCCGAACTGCTTATCGTCCAAAGATAAATTACCCTGAAAATTATGATTTAGCCATCTCTTCAGCCGACCAGCGACGATCTTTAATAAACAATGGTTTTGAAGTAGTGAGTTTAAACCTTAGCCAGGAAGTTCCTTCGGATGTTGATGTATTGTTGATTGCAGAACCCAAATCAGAATTTTCAGAGCAGGAACTGGCCAATCTGAAAAAGTATAGCGACAAAGGTGGGCACCTGATCATTACCTCGGGACGTGACAATGAAAAGATAATGAATCCGATTGTGGCAGATTTTGGTGTGGAATACCTGCCTGGAATATTGGTGAACGATAACCCCAAATATCCGGCTGATTATAACCTGGCTGAACCCCATGGTGAATTCAAAGAAAGTCTTCGTTTAAATACCCCTGTCGGGCTTGGGAAAGCCACTGCTTTAAAGCTGGATGAAAACAAGGGTTTTAAATCCTTTGTTCTGTTAAGCTCCAAAGCTAAGGAAGCTTGGTTGGATGCCACAGGACCAAACAAGTTTGGAGAGATTACATACAACGAAGCCGAAGGCGACCAAAAAGCAAGCCTTCCGATTGCCGTTCAGTTGGAAAGAACAGTAAATAATAAAAGCCAGAAAGTGCTAATTGCTTCCGATACCGATTTTTTGAGTAATGGAAGTCGTGAGGTAGGTAACGGAAGCTTTATGCCTTATTTGTCAAAGTGGATGACCAATGGCGATTACCCACTGGATATACCGGTTGTTGAAGGAAAAGATAATCGTGTAAGCATTGCCTGGGAAAACATTATTTGGTTAAGCTTGCTGATGTACTTTTTGGTACCGGGTCTGTTCGCCTTCTTTGGCGGCAGAATGTTACTGAAACGAATGAAGAATTAAAAATAGACGATTAAACAGTAGACAATTAGATATTTAGAATTCTAAGAGTCTACTATCTAAGTCTCTACAAATTATCAATGAATTAATATAAATTTATAAAAAATGAAAAAATTACTATTAGTGGTAGTTGCCATACTAGGTATAAACTCTGCCTTTTCGCAAGGAATTGAATTTGAGCACGGAACTTTAGCCGAAGCATTCGCCAAGGCAAAAAAAGAAAACAAAATGGTATTTGTTGATACCTATACAAGCTGGTGCGGGCCATGTAAACGCCTGAGCAAAGAAGTATTTCCACAAAAAATTGTTGGCGATTATTTTAATCCGCGTTTTGTGAATGTTAAAATTGATGCCGAAAAGGGAGAAGGTGTAGACTTTGCTAAAAAATATAAGATAACAAATTACCCAACATTATTATTCTTTAGCCCGGATGGCGAAGAAATGCATAGAGTACTTGGCTTTACGCAAGCAGATGGTTTAATTAATGATGCTAAAATAGCCGAGGATCCTTCAATGCAATTAGAAGCGCTGCAAAAAAGATATAATGAGGGCGAGCGCGATCTGGATTTCTTGATGCAGTTGTGCGCACAGCTAGGTAGGCAGAGAAAGATGGATGAGATTTATAAAATTGGGGCAGCCTACACAAAAACCATCAAGATGGAGCAATTGTACGACCCTAAGGTATTTCAAATGGTAACCTGGTCTACAATACTGGAATTCGAAGATGAGGCTTACCAGTTTATTTATAACAACTGGGATAAAATTATTGAAAAAACAGGCATACAAGAAAGGGAACTCCAGAGAACAATGCGAAAGCCGGCGGGTAAATATATTGGAAAAATAGCCGAAGACAAGAATAATAGTATTGAAGATATTGATAAGTCCATTGAACGTGTTAAAAAAGTCTTAGCAACCGTTAATAAAGAGGCTCTATATTCTGCGCATTATTTGGCAAAAGGCGATATAGATAACTGGTATATTCTACAGAAGCAAATGCTGAACAAGAGAATAGAGGAGAAAGACTGGAGAGGTATGCGCGTTGCTATGTACATGATGGCAGAGACGATTAATGAGAATAGCGATGTATTTGACGGGAGTGGTATGTATAAAAAGCTGATTAAAGATTTTACTCAGTTAGAAAAAAAATACGAGGAAAACTTCGATTATGGTGCTTACCAAAGCATTATACGTTTATACAAATTAGATGGCAACAAGAAAAAAGCCTTGGAATATTTAGAAAAATTTAAGTTAGACGTTGAAAAGAAGTTCATACCTATTCTAAAACGTTTGCCAAAAGACGAGCAAAAATTTATAGAAGAGATTGAGCAGATGTAAGGGGATTCAAAGGATGACTAACTGTAATGTACAGATGGTCATCCTATGAAATAAATTAATGCCTGAATTAAAGGGATAAATGTTAGAATCTTCTGTGCTATCCAACTTATTGAAACATCCAGCTGTAAATTAGGCAAGTACTCAATTGACTAGATTGTTGAATTGTCAGGCAATGATGCCAAAATGAAGCTTAAAGCTATTTAACGTGAGTTCGACGTAAAATTCTATCCACAGAAAGTTATATTTGGGATAGATTTGCATTAAAAATTTGGAAAGAATAGCGTGCTATTTTGAGCAATTTTTAATGTGAAGATGTCGTAAAGAGAACTTTCCATTATGTGTTAGCCTGCTTTCGGCATAAATTTCCTCAAATCTTCTTGAAATATCCCGATATTCCTTCGAAAATTTGATAAAATTTCTACTCAAAATCAGATTAAACTGTGAACGAATTTTACGTCGAACTCACGTTATTTATGGTGCTCAGACCTTTTTGTTTTATGGGAAGGCTACAATACTAAGTGATTTTGACTTCATCAAATTGATTGTTAATAATAAATACAAATAAGAATGAAACGAATTATTTTATTTCTTGCAATGATTTTAACTGTTGTGACAATGGAAGCACAACAAAAGAAAGTAGTTTTGATTACCGGAACAGCATCTGGTTTTGGTAAAGCTACCGCCGAAAAACTTGTTGAAAAAGGATACATTGTTTACGGTGGAGACATTCAGGTAGAAGCCAACCAATACCTTAGCAAAATTGGTGGACATGCATTGGTAATGGATGTTACCAAGGACGATCAGGTTAAAAAAGGGGTACAAAAAGTAATTGATGAACAAGGACGTATTGATGTACTGATTAACAACGCCGGATATGGCTCCTATGCCACCATCGAAAACATTGACATGGATGAGTTGAAATACCAGTTTGATGTAAACGTTTTTGGCTATGCAAGGTTGCAACAAGCAGTTTTACCTCACATGCGTAAGCAAAGGTCAGGACGCATTATTAATGTGTCGTCTGTAGTAGGAGAAATTTCAATGCCAATATTAGGATGGTATGCCGCCACAAAACATGCTGTTGAAGGCATGTCTGATGCTTTACGTCAGGAGGTGAAACCATTTAATATTGATGTTGTAAAAATAAAGCCTGGGGCGGTAAATACCGGATTTGCTAAAGTAGCATTTGCAAAATTAGATGCATCTCACATCCCCGATGATTATAAATCAATGGCTGATAAATTTAAAGCTTTTTCAAAAGCGATGTATACACGGGTTGAAGGTCCGGAAGGTACAGCAGATTACATTGTAAAAGCAGTTGAGGCTCAAGAACCAGAAATAGAGTATCTCACTACGCCTGATGCACATCGGCTATTGAATGCTAAAGACTAGTGTGAAGAGTGTTAATAAAACGAATTAAAGTTTTTGAAAATATTTTTCTTTTTACAAGGCAAGGTTTACAGGCCGTAGCCATAGCTACGGCGAAAAAGCTTAACGCAGTAGAAAGGAAAATAGGTCAAAAAATTAGTTCGGGGAATTAGCATTCTTTACACTAGTGCTCAGAAAAAGCTTTGGAATATCTAGAGATATATAAGAAAGGCGTAAATAAAGAGGTTCAATTAAAAGGATTATCACTTTTGTAAAACATTTAATCTCAGTATCATTCCGAGAGTTATGACAAAATAGTTTAGTTGGAGCCGCCACAATTGGGAGTGGTTGCTCCATTATGTAGCATCAGCAGAATCTGTTTTTCAAATGTTATCCGATTTTTTTTATCAAGCAAATGACCGTTTTCTGTATTTTACGTCGAACTCACGTTATTTAAGAATGATGGTTCGTTTCATTTAAAACGTGTCTTTCAGTAGTAATACTATTATACTCCTTTGCCATACTTTTACTTCACCAAAAAAAGATACCCTCTACCTCTTAAGGTTTGAATTTCGATATTTTCATCTTCGCTAAAGTAGTTTCGAAGCTTTTTAATGTATACATCAAGGTTTCGAGAATTAAAAAAAGAATCATCGCCCCAAACTTGCACAAGAATGTCTTTGCGTTCCACAACCTTGCTGCCCATTTCTGTAAGTTTCTTTAAAAGTTCACCTTCGCGATTTGATAGATTAATCGTTTTCGATGGTGTAATTAATTCATATCGCTTGGGGAAGTAGGTGTAGCTTCCCAATTTAATTTCGTTGATTTCTTCTTTTTTTTCTTCAGAAGTATTATCGCCTTGTCCCGCACTATGAAGTTTGAGTTGGTTATCAATACGAATCACCAATTCCTCAATGCTAAATGGTTTTCGAATGTAATCGGTTCCCCCGGCTTCAAAACCTTTTACAAGATCAGGTGTTTCTGTTTTCGCTGTTAAGAAAATGATTGGTAATATTGGATATTTAGATCTGATGTGTTCGCACAATTGAAAGCCATCAACATTTGGAAGCATAATATCCAACACGCAAATGTCTGGAGTAAAATCATGAAATTTTGACATCACCCGTGCTCCATCTTTCTCCCAAACAATGTCAAACCCTTTTAGTGTTAATGAGTCATATACAATTTGCCCTAAGTTAGGCTCGTCTTCTACATAAAGAATTTTTATTTTATCCATGATGATCTTAGCTAGAGTGCCCTGCAAGATAAGAAAATATAGGAAAAATAGCCTTATTCTGACTTGTTAATAATACTGTAAGCAATATTCCGGAGTTTGAGTATTGGCAATAGGTATTTCATGCTAATACTGCTATAAGTACAACATTGATTGGTAATTGCATATCATGCGATGAAAGTCCTTATGACGGAAACTTCAATTTTATTTCACAGCCCTTTTCAGATAGATTATACGCATTAATAGAACCCTTATGTTGTTTCATTACCAAAGCGGCAAAACTTAATCCTAAGCCAAAGCCTTTTACATTGTGTTGGTTACCAGTTGGAACCCGAAAGAAACGATCGAAAATCTTATTAATATATTCTTTTGGGATTCCTGGTCCATTGTCAATTATCGAGAGATAAACATGTAAGCCTTCCTGCCAAAGGTTTACACAAATGCTAACGTCATCGCCACCATATTTCTTACTGTTTTCAATCAAGTTCCTTATAACACCTTCAATGTATACTTTATCGATGGAAATAATAATATTTTCATAAGGCTTATTGAATTTGATATTAATGGTATCTGCATAAAAGAGTTGAACTGATTTTACAATTCTTTCAACAAATTCGTTCAAATTGGTTGATTCCTTTTTTAGCAGGTGTTTGTTCGATTCCAATTTAGAGTGTTCTAATACTCTTGAGGTAAGACTATCCAAACGATTCATTTCCGAAGCAACCATTGTTAAGTAGGATTTGGTTTTTTCTTTGTCATCGGTGATACCGTAGTTAAGAATGGCCTCCATGGCTGCTTTAGCAGTTGAAACAGGAATTTTTAATTCATGCGTGATATTGCTAACAAAATCGGAGCGAAGCATGTTCAATTTTGCTTGTGTAAGGTAACTTCGATATGCAAATACAAGAGCAAACACCGAAAGACCAATAAGCACAATTCCAAAAGCGATTTGTGCAAGAATAATTCTTAGCAGAAGAAAATAGTAGTTTTCAAAGTATATAATACTTGATTCCCGGCCTTTAATGGAATAAACTATTATTGCTAATTTATCTTTTAGTATAGCTTCATGATTATTCTTTTCAAACCATTCAACTTTCTTTCTGTCAATCTTTTCTTTCTCGGTAATATTTAAGTTAGGATATTTATTATTTAACAATTTCAGAAACAAACTACTGAATAATTGAGAGTAAGATTCTTTAACCTCTTTTTTTTCATTGTTATAAATTTGAGATGGATATATATTATAAGGATAACCTATTCTTATGATATCAGATTGTCTATCCATTCTTAAACTGTCAGGAATTATTTCATTGTCCTCAATTGCTATAAATAACTTTAGGTATGCCTTGTTAGAATCTACAAAAGCTTTTAATTCTTTAATGTAGTCCTTTTTAAAATCGATAGTTGTTCTAGGCGATCCAATATTTAGTTTCTCTAGATTGGTAGTATCCGTGGCGTTTAAGCTAGGTTTTATTACTGTGCGGTAAAAAAGAATAAATTCTCCATCGGATAGAGAGGTATGATATAGGCGAAATAAATCAATTTGCAGATTTCTTTTTTCATTGTAATACTGACCATGCAACCAATACCCAACAAAGGTAACCAGCAAAATCATACTCAACATCATTGGTGAAATGATTTTAAATTTCTTTCTTCTTAGTCTGTCTTTTGGCATGTGACAAATATACTGGCTTTCAAGATTAAAATCTTAAATTCTTAACCTTAATTAACCAAATAGCAGTATACAAAAAGCAATTATTTGAACTAAAAAATATTAAAAAAAAGGCCATTCCGAAAGAATGACCTAAACTTTGACTATGAAAATTTAAAAGAAAATAATTTTAAAATTATATGCTTTGATTTTACTGGCTTTTTGTGAGCCTTAAATTGTTTCGAAAATTTTGATTTGGTTAAGGAAAAATAGAAATATATTAGCTTCGGCGATATTTTTTATCGAAGAATAAGCTCCTAAAAAAATGGGATTGATTTCATGCTAATACTGGTATTACATCATCATGAGATTGTGTATGTTGTGCATTTGATCCGGATACATCTCATGTCTGTTTCTATTAAACCTGCGTTGATTGTGTTTCTTACCATCCCTTAACTTGTAGCTAAATGTAAGGATATAGAATTTATTTAATTTGTTGGAGAAGTTGTCCGAGGTATATAGATCTGTGACCATATGCGATCTTTCATCCTCATTATTCAAAATATCGTATGCAGTAAATGATAATTCTCCACGTTTACTTTTAAAAATTTTGGTTGATAATCCTAGATTTAAGTGCCAAAAGCTATCCTCATTATTTGTTGAGAAATTATTTTGGTAATTGTTGCTGGTATTGGTTCTAAAGACTAAATCTTTAAAAAAATTCCAATACATATTTAATGCTGTGGTTTGCGAGAAATACTCAGAACCGGAAGTTGAATTGTTTTTAGATTTTCTGTAATTACTAGAACTTGTAAATGTAAAGTCTATTTTTTCATTGATGTTGGAACTTAATGTCACACCGTGATTCAGATTCCAGGAATCGGTATATGCCTTTTTATCGTTAACAAAGGTTGGATTGTGTGTAAAACCACCGCTGGTATTAATATTCAATTTTGATTTTATTTTTTTTAATGGAAAGCTATAAGAAATATTTGCATTAATTCTGTATTGGCCATCAAGGTTAACAGGTTCGGAGAATTGTCCTCCTGCCGGAAGAAAATACAAATCATTAATGGTTGTATCCCGAACGGCTACTATTGTTCTTCTTCCAACGGTATTGTTGGTTGTGGAAGCACCAGCATGGATTGATAAATAGCTACCTTTTTTAATATTCGATGCAGAAAATATTGCCATGAAACCATGAGTTCGCGATTGTTCCAATTCTGAATTACCTGCTGTTATATACAAAGGATCCGAAAGGTCCACAACTTCCTGTAAATCATTAATGGAAGGTGTTGAAGTTCTGGACATGTAATTCAGGTTAATTCGTTTCTGATTTTTTAGATTTAAAGAATATCTTACATATGGCTTAAATGCATAAAAGTCCTTATTAAAATTGGTTTGATTTGGAAAGCTTTCTTCGTTTTTAAGCGTAGTTATTTCAAAATCAGCACCTAAACTAAAACTATGCGTTTTGCCTCTTAAATTGTAAGAAAATCTACCTGCATTCTTAATTGTGGAATTTTCAAAATTATTGGTTGTCAGTTCATCCAAGTCACTATATGACTTACTGTCCTCATTAAAATTATAACCGTATTTGTCAGATTTATGCTCATCGTAATTAAAGCGGTATCCTATGCTGGTAAATCCTTTCTTACCAATTGGTTCACTATATGAAAGGCCTGCTTCTATTCCAGTATTTTTTGATTCCGAATCGGAAACTCTATTAATGCTCTGACTCACTTCATTAATTTCATTCAAGGTTTCAGACAATTGTTTGCCGTCCGATTCGCGGTTAGAATAATTGAATCCGGCATTTACATTTAAGGATCTTCCTATTTTACCTAAATTTTTAGAGTAATTTATCCTTTGGCGTATATTGTAAGAATTGCTTTCTGAACTATTAAGGTTTGTGTTGGCATTTAGGATATCTCCATTTAAATAGGTGTCAGAAATGGAATTTGAATTTGATTCACCATTCGAAGCAGAGAAGCTGGTGTTTAACATTAATCTGCTTTTAGGTTTCGAATTTAAAGATACCCTTAGGTTAACACGGTGATCACCGTTATCGTTGCTTGATGTGCTGCTTGAATTCTGAACCTGTCCGGCAAGTGCTTCAGCTGTGTAGGTTCTTACTGAACTACTTATGTTTTCGTTTTCACGATTTCCATATTCGTAGCTGAATTCGATATCGTTTTGGTTTTTTGTCTTTACAAGGTTTAATCCAAAAGAATCATCCTGAATTTCGTTTCCATCAATTCTTGAATTCCCAAATTGTCTGTTGCTAAGTTTTAAAGGAGCATTTACATTTCTGGATTCTGCAGTTAATGTTATGCTGTTATTTTCAGAAAAACTGTTTATGTTACCCTTAAATCCATATCGGTCGTCTTTCCCATACCCCGCAGCTACATCGCCAAAAACAAGTCGCTTGTTCTTTTTGTTGGTTACAATATTTAGGGTTTTTTTGTCCTCATCATTCTCCTTAAAACCGCTAAATTTTTCTTCATCGCTTTTGTACTCATATACCTCGATGTTTTTAATTACATCATTGGGGATCATGGATAAGGCTTGGTTCATGTTGTTTCCAAAGAAACGTTTTCCATCAACCAATACTTCGGCAACTTCTTGTCCTTCTAACACAAGTTTACCATCAATTTCATAAAATCCGGGCATTTTCGCCAAAAGTTCCCCTGCTGTGGCATCAGGATTTACCTTAAATGCTTCTGGATTAAAAACTGTGGTATCACCTTTTATTTTTGCGGGAGGTAGAGTTTCAGTAATATTTATTTCTTGCAAAAACTCCGTATTTTCTATCAGCTTAAGTTGTCCCAAATCCATAGAATTTTCTTCTACAACAATAGATTTTTTGATATCCTTATATCCAATAAAGGAAACCTGAAAGTTATACTGACCAGGTTTAACTTTTAGATTAAACTTTCCCAGTTCATTGGTTATGGTTCCGGATTTTTGGATGGTATCAGACTTGTTTATTAATAGGATTGTTGCTCCGGGAAGAGAAACTCCTTCTTGAGAATCGATTACATTGCCTTTTAAGGTGTAACTTTTTTGAGCAAAAAGTGATAATCCGGTTAGGATGAAAAATAGAGATAGCAAAATTCGGTACATCAATACGTGTTTTTAAATTCACGATAAAGATAATTTTAAGATTACTGTTAATTTACTTATTTAAAGTGAATCAAGGTTAATTAAGGTTAATGATGAAAAGACAAGTTTAGGGGTAACTTTCAGTAAATTAATGTGTAAATTTAGCTTACAGATCCAAAAAGTGTTAAAGCTTGTTAATAAATGAATAGCATTTTAAAAGAAGGTTTTCATTTTTTACAATGCATTAAAAGCAAGTGAATTTTGGATGTGTTTTATAGTTTATATCATTCAAGAATCTAAATCACTTCAAGTTTGAAAAAATCTACAATACTACTATTCTTATTACTGATTGCTAATTATAAAGGCATAGCCAAAGTAAAGAACAATGGAATCCCTTTTATAAAAAATTTTCCAAGAAGCGAATATCATGGGGGAACCCAAAATTGGGATATAGTTCAATCCTCGATAGGTTTGATGTATTTTGCCAATAATGAAGGAGTCCTGGAGTTTGATGGAACAACCTGGCGTTTGATAGAGATACCGAATAAATCATTGGTGCGATCTTTGGCAATAGATCAATCGGATAGGGTTTATGTTGGAGCTTATAACGATTTCGGTTATTTGGAACCAAATTTAAAAGGCGAATTGGTTTTTCGTTCATTGGCAGACTTTTTACCGGAAAAGGAGAGAGATTTTGAAGAGGTATGGCAAATCTTTCACTACAAAAATGGAATTGTTTTTCACACTTTCGAAAAAATAATTTTCTATAAGGATGAGAAGTTATCTATTATTGGAAGCGGAATGGATTTTAGGAAGAGTTTTGTGATAGACGATGAGTTTTACGTGCAAATTCCAGATAAGGGACTTTGTAAACTGAATGGGAAAGAGTTTCGTTTGCTAGAAGGTACAGAAAAGTTTAAAAACTTTGAAGTTGTAAGTGTTCTGCCTTATAACAACAATAAACTCTTAATTGCTACTGCCCTAAATGGCTTGTTTTTATATAATGGAAGACTAACACAAGCTTGGAATATCGATGCAAATAAATCGTTTTCTAAAGAACAAATTTATTCCGGATTGGCAGTAAGAGAAGATCAATTTGTGTTTGGAACGGTCAGAAATGGTTTGTATATCATTAATAAAAAAGGCCAAATCATTCAGCATGTGAATACAGATCTAGGTCTGCTTAATAATACCATACTTAGTTTATTTCAGGATTCGGAAGAGAATCTTTGGTTGGGCTTGGATAATGGGATCAATCATCTTGAAATTAGTTCACCAGTTTCTACTTTTCCCAGAATCAGAGATATAGGAACAGGTTATACTTCAATTTATCACGATGGTTATTTATACTTGGGAACCAACATGGGCTTATTTGCACGAAAGTATGATTTCTCGGATATAGCTCAAAATCTGGATGAAAGGTTCAGGCTTGTTGAAAATACTTCCGGTCAGGTATGGAGTTTGCAGCTTGTAGGAGGAGAACTAATGTGCGGACATACCAAAGGTACTTTTCGGATTAGTCAAACTCGGGGCGAATTGATTTCTGATGTTGAAGGAGGGTGGAAATATTTATATAAAGAAGAGTTCCCAAATCAAATGATTGGAGGCAGCTATTCGGGATTGATCTTGTTCGAACGTCAATCCGAAAAGGGAAAATGGAAGTTCAAGAAAAGGATTGGTGGTTTTCATGAATCATCAAGAGAATTGATTTGGAATAATGACAACAGCATTTGGATGAGTCATGGTTACAAAGGCATATACCGAATTGTTTTGAATAATGCTTTGGATTCATGCATCAATTATAATTTGTATGGCCCGGAGGAGGGTCTTCCTTCCGATTTAAGCATTGGGATTCATAAAATTAGAAATAAAGTTGCTTTTACCAGCAATCAGGGTTTTTATGAGTATGTGCCCGAGATTAACAAGTTTGAAGTCTATCCATCGTTAAACAATTTGTTTGGCAAAGAAAAAGAGATTACCAAGATCTTTGAACAATCAAATGGAGATATTTGGTACTTTCAGGATGATAAGTTGAGAATTTTAAAATTACAGGTGGACAATTCTTACGAAAAGCAAGAATTGGTATTCTCTTCAATCAAAGGTTCATTTATCGGGGCTTTCGAAAATGTATATGAGATTGACAATGCAAATATTTTGATTGCAACAGAAAGTGGTTTTGTACATTATAATCCGGAGATTCGAAAAAGATACAAGAAAACATTCCATACCTTAATTAGAGAAGTGAGGATTGATGATCAAATGCAGGATTCTCTTATTTATGCAGGTCATAAAAAAAAAGGGGGTAATGGCAAAAAGTATATCAAATTTAAGAACAATGCGATTCGATTCCGGTTCAGTGCACCTCAATCAAGCCGTACACAACTGGTTAACTACAAATATCAACTACAAGGATTCGACCAAGACACATCAGTTTGGGAAACCATTACTAGTAAAGAGTATACCAACTTGCAAGAGGGAGAATATGAGTTTCGGGTTTTGGCAAAGAATCAGTATGGGGTTTTGTCGGTTCCTGACAAGTTTAAATTTACCATACTACCACCTTGGTATCGTTCAAAACTGGCATATTTTATTTATCTTCTTGTGTCCATTTTCTTTTTCTGGGGAATGGTTTTGGTAGTGCGATTGCGCATAAACAGAATGCACGAAAGCCTGGAGAAGCAACAGCAGGCAGAGTTAAAAGCCAAAGAGCAAAAGTTTAGAGAACAAGCATTAATTGCCGAAAGGGAGATTGTGCAATTAAGAAATGAAAAGTTAAGAAGCGAGGTTGATTATAAGACGCGCGAACTGGCAAGTTCTACTATGAATATCATTCATAAAAATGAGGTGCTTTCATATGCTGTTGGTGAACTTAAAAAAGCCTTAAAAAAAATCAAAGATCCAACTGCCTTGGTGCAGGTTCGACAATTGATGAAAACTCTGGATTCCGAATTCAATAGCGAGCAGGATTGGGAGCAGTTTGAATTGCATTTCGATCAAGTACACGAAAATTTCTTAAAGAGGCTAAGAAACGCTTACACTCAGTTAACGCCAAAGGATCTGCGAATGTGTGCCTATCTTAGAATGAATTTGTCTACCAAAGAGATTGCCCCTTTGATGAACATTTCGGTAAGAGGTGTTGAAATTAGTAGATATAGACTGCGAAAGAAATTCGATTTACCAAGGGAAGAAAACCTGATCGATTTTTTACTGAATATCTAATTCAGATCCAAAAGGCCAGAAGATTTAGATTGATTTCAAACTTATACGGGTGTTATTATAACGTGAGTTCGACGTAAAATTCTATCCACAGAAGGTTATATTTTGGATAGATTTGCATTAAAAATTTGGAAAGAATAGCGTGCTATTTTGAGGAATTTTTAATGTGAAGATGTCGTAAAGAGAACTTTCCATTATGTGTTTGCCTGCTTTCGGCATAAATTTCCTCAAATCTTCTTGAAATATCCCGATATTCCTTCGAAAATTTGATAAAATTTCTACTCAAAATCAGATCAAACTGTGAACGAATTTTACCTCGAACTCACGTTATTATACAATTTGATCATCATTATTCAATGATGCGGATGCCCTTATCAAAACTTTCATTTTTAATCAAACTCGGAAGAATACTGCTATAATTATTTGGATTTATTCAAGTATTAAGGGAAAATGGCAAAACGATATAGGAAGTTTAGTTTGTTTGATTTCTGATGTATTGAGTTGGACATTTTTTAACAGACAAGCCGAATTATAAATATCAGTAAAACAGTTGGATGCAAATATTTGGATCGTTAATGATGTAGTAATGATGTATTACAATTTTATTAATGATGAGTCTGTGATGTAACTGAAATTTTGATATTGAGTTAGCCTTGGAAGATATTGCAAACGATTTAGGTGAATAAATGTAACCCAAATATGTGAACTAATTTTCTAATCTAAACGAATGAATTTATGAAAAAAACAGTCTTGTTTTTGTTACTCACTTTCTTTAGTTGGCAATTATTTGCTCAAGAAAATGTGATAACAGGTGTTGTTACCTCAGGGGACGATGGAAGTCCAATTCCGTTTGCTTCTGTCGTTGTTAAAGGAACGACGATAGGTACATCAACTGATTTTGATGGTAAGTATTCCATAAATGCGTCTAAAGATGCTACATTGGTGTTTTCTATGATTGGCTTTGCATCTCAAGAAGTTTTTGTTGGAGATCAAACTGTGATTAATATGATATTGATGACAGAGACTACTGGCCTTGAAGAGGTTGTTGTAGTTGGTTATGGTACTCAAAAAAAGCGTGATGTTACAGGAGCAGTAACGGTTCTTGGAGCAAAAACAATAGAAGAAATTAAACCAGTAAGAGCTGAACAGGCATTACAAGGAACAACCTCAGGAGTTGTTGTAAGTTCTTCTTCGGGAGCTCCGGGGGCTGGATTAGATATTCGAATTCGTGGTATTTCTACTAATGGAGATGCTTCTCCGGTTGTTATCATTGATGGTTATGAAGGATCTCTGGAAACATTGAGCCCAGATGACATTGAAAGTATTACAGTCTTAAAGGATGCACAGGCAGCTATTTATGGAACTGTTGGTGCCAATGGTGTTGTTTTGGTTACAACAAAATCAGGTCGTAAAAATTCAGCTCCATCTGTTAGATTTAATAGTTCGGTAGGTATTCAGGAAACAACCCGTAAATTACCTGTACTAAATGCTACCGAGTATGCCGTATTGCTAAACGAAGCTTATGCAGCAAATGCACAAGAACTTCCATTTACCAATATTTCTAATCTAGGAAAAGGAACAAATTGGCAAGATGAGGTATTCTCAACTGCACCAATTTATAAGAATGATGTTAGTTTAAGTGGAGGTTCAGAGAATGTTGTGTACTCTTTAAGTGCTTCCGATTTAGATCAGCAGGGTATTGTTGGGAAAGACAAATCTGGTTACAAAAGAAATACGGGAAGAATGAATTTAGGGATCGATATCTCTGAGAAATTGAAATTCAAATCATCCTTAATTTATACCTACCTAAGAAGAAGATCGATTAACGAAAATGGTCTTGGGTCGGTATTGTTCAACGCCTTGAACATGCCTTCAACCATGCCGGTATACAATGATGATGGTTCTTTCTTTCTGGCTCCAAACAGTTTGGGGAATGAGGTAATCAACCCATTGGCACAAATCGATAATACTTATAACATTTATAAATCAAATAGATTGAGTGGGAGTTTTAGTATGGAATATTCCTATTCTCCTCAATTAAAGGCAACTGCCCGTGTTGGTTTTAATACTGGTAGCAGCAAAGAAAAATCATTTGCCAAGGAAATAAGTTATGGAGGAAAGGTATTTGATAATACAAGAAGTAGTGTATTCCAAGCACGTGATAATTTTAATGATTACACATTTGATGCTTTTGTAACATATAACAATACTTTCTTCGAATATCATAATATTACTGCAACCCTTGGTACTACAGTTTATAAAAACTGGGGCGATCATTTGGAAGCAACTGGTTTTGATGTACCTAATAATTCATGGGAATTTGCAGATATTTCATTAACAGAAGGGATTAGTGAATCTAAATCCAATAATTCATGGGATTACGATGATAGAAGATTATCTTATTTTGCTCGTTTGCAATATGATTATTCTGGGAAATATCTGTTTTCGGCTATGTTCAGAAGAGATGCTTCTACCAAGTTTGGTCCGGATGAAAGCGTAGGTTATTTTAACTCTGCAACCGCTGGTTGGATAATTTCCGATGAAGATTTCTTGAGTGATATCGAAGCCATTCACTTTATAAAGCTAAGAGCTAGTTATGGTTTCCTTGGATCAGATAAGATTCAGCCTAATAAATTCTTGTCATTATTGGATGGAGAAGGAACCTATGTTTTCAACGGTCAATTGGTTAACGGCAGAGCCATTGGAGCATTGCCTAACAATACCATCAAGTGGGAAGAGTCAGAACAATTTGATATTGGTGTGGATGTAAACTTACTGAACAACAAAATTGAAATCAATGCTGATTATTTTGTAAAAACCACTAATGATTTGTTAGTGGCGGGAGTACCGGTATCTGGAATTCTGGGGGTTAGTGGCGCAGGAGCTGCCGGTCCAACCATTAATGCCGGTGAGGTTCGGAACCGTGGTTTTGAATTTGCTGCTGCTTACAGAGGCAAGATTGGTGAAGATCTTGTATTCAAGGTGAATTATAATATGACGACTTTAGACAATGAAGTAACAAAAGTAAATAATGGAACCGGATTTATAGAAGCAGGTCAATTTAGTGTTGGACAGCCAAATCCTACCAGGATGGCAGTGGGACAGCCAATCGGATCATTCTTTGGATATAAAACTGACGGCTTGTTCCAGAATATGGCAGAGGTGAATGCTCATCCTTCACAAATTGGATTGGGAGCAGAAGCTCAGCCTGGCGATATAAGATATGTTGATATCAACAATGATGGAAAAATTAACTCTGACGATAGAACTTATATTGGAAGTCCAATTCCTGATATTAGTATGGGATTGAACCTATCTCTGAATTATAAGAATTTCGATTTCTCAACTTATGCCTATGCTTCTTTAGGAAACGATAAACTTCGAAATTACGAGCGTTCAAACGTAAATGTAAACAAGTTAAGTACGAATTTAAACAGATGGACCGGAGAAGGAACAAGCCATTCAGTACCAAGACTAACAACAGGAGCAACAGCTAATCAAGTAATCTCAGATTACTATGTTGAGGATGCATCCTTCTTGAGAATTCAAAATGTACAATTGGGTTATACATTGCCTGAAAGCATTGCATCAAAACTGAAAATCAGCAAACTAAGATTTTATGGTTCGGTTAGCAATTTGTACACATTTACTGACTATACAGGTTATGATCCTGCTGCATCGAGTGGTGATCCTATTACCGCAGGAATCGATTATGGGTTCTATCCTGCAGCAAGAACATTTACGTTCGGATTAAACCTAAACTTTTAAAAAAGCTCAATTATGAAAAAAATAAAATATAGCATTGCAATTCTTGGGGCTTTTATATTAGCCACAAGTGTACTGTTTTCCTGTTCTGATGATTTTGCGCAGGAAGCACCTAAATATTCAATAGACTCTGAGAACTTCTTCAATTCAGAGCAAGATTATTATAACGGTTTAGTTGGAGTTTATGATGCACTACAATATTCCTATGTAAATGTGATCCTAGGTGAGATTGCATCTGACAATACCTTATGTGGTGGTGAAAGCGCTACGGATGTTGTTGGATGGCAGCAGGTTGATGATATGATTCATACACCTGTAAATAGCAATCTGCATGATATCTGGAATTGGATGTTTGCAGGAGTTCAAAGGGCGAATTACTTCATGGAATTTAAAGACAAGATTGATTTCGATGGAAGATTATCAATGATTGGTGAAGTGCAATTTCTTAGAGCATATTACTATTTTGAATTGGTAAAATGGTTTGGTCCTGTACCACTTAAAGTTGATGGAAGATTTGAATTAGGAGATGAGACTTCGATTCCTCGTTCTTCAGTTGAAGAAGTTTATGCTCAAATAGAAGCTGACCTTCTTGCTGCAATTGATGTATTGCCTGATGTTCCTGAACAAACAGGAAGAGTAACAAGAGGAGCTGCCAGAGCCTTACTTGGTAAAGTATATTTATTTCAGGATAAGTTCACCGAAGCGGCTAACGTTTTGGAGCAGGTAATTACCAGTGGAAATTATTCTCTGGTTTCTGATTATGATGAGATTTTCGAAATGGCTGGTGAAAACGGAGTTGAATCAGTTTTCGAAGTTCAATATACAGATGTTGAAGGAGCTGGATTTGAATGTTTGCAGTGTAGCGAAGGAAATGTGGCAGTTGGTTTTAGTGGTGTGAGAGGTTACGATGGACCACTTTTCTCTTCCGGATTTAGTTTTAATGTTCCAACCCAAGAAGCAGTTGATCAATTTGAGCCTGGCGATCTTCGCAAGGATGTTGCAATTCTGGATATCGAAGCATGGGCTGAAAGCGAAGGAGCTTCTTACACTACAGGTTTTGAGCATACGGGTTATTTTAATAGAAAGTATCTTCCCAGAAAGAGAAGTGCTGATGCACAAGGAGATTTAAACCTTACAAATCCTAACAACTACAGAGCAATTCGTTATGCTGATGTATTACTAATGGCTGCAGAAGCGAATAACCGTGGTGGCATTTCCGATACCAAAGCACAGGAATATATTTCAGAGGTAAGAAGAAGAGCATTTGGAGATACCAACCATGATGTAAGTTTAACTGGGGCTGCTTTAACTGATGCCATTTATCACGAGCGTAGAGTTGAATTAATGGGTGAAGGACATCATTTCTTCGACCTGGTTAGAACAGGCAGAGCTGCAGATGAAATTGAAGGATTCGTTGCGGGTAAGCACGAAGTATTCCCTATTCCTCTTGAAGAGATTCAATTCTCAAATGGCAATTGGTCGCAAAATCCTAACTACTAAACTGATTATTAGATATGAAAATATTAACTAAAATAAGCGCATTTATTTTCATCCTAAGCGTCTTTTTTGCATGCGAAACAGATGAGGATACACTATATTCGTTAGATTATATTACTGCTCCAACCAATGTGTTGGCAGTATTCGATATAACACAAGACAATTCCGGTCTTGTTAGCATTACTCCCAATGCTGAGGGAGCTCAACTATTTACAATTGATTTTGGCGATGGTTCTGAAACAGAAACATATCAGCCAGGAGATGTGGCAGAACATGTTTATGCCGAAGGTATTTATTCGGTAAAGATTATTGCTGCTAGTATCAATGATAAAACTACAGAATTTGTGCAGGAACTGAATGTAACTTTCAAAGCTCCTGAAAATTTAGAAGTTAACATTACAAACGATACGCAAAATCCAAGAATTGTTAGTGTTACAGCAACAGCTGATTTTGCAACAGTATTTGAGGTTTATTTTGGTGATGTTGACGATGAAGAACCAACAATGCTAATGCCGGGAGAAACAGTTTCTCATACTTACGAAGCACCTGGTGATTACGATGTAAGAATTATAGCGAAAAGTGCCGGTGCAGCAACAACAGAATACACCGAAACGGTAAACGTGCCTGAAGCTGCTGATCCTGTTAATTTACCGGTTGATTTTGAGTCATTCACAATTAATTATGCCTTTGAAAACTTTGGAGGTACAACTTCAAGTGCAATTGATAATCCCGATGCTTCGGGAATTAATACCAGCGATAAAGTAGCTCAATCTGTTAAAGCTGCCGGAGCAGAAATTTGGGCCGGTTCATTCTTAACATTGGAGAGTCCTATCGATTTCTCAAGCAATACAACATTTAAAGTTAAAGTATGGTCTCCTAAAGCAGGTGCTACAGTGAAGTTGAAAGTAGAAAACCTGACTGATGGTAACATTGGCTTTGAAGTGGATGCAACTACAACAGTAGCTGGCGAATGGGAAGAATTAACTTTCGATTTCTCTGCAATTGATCAGGCGAACGAATATCAGAAAGTAGTTATTTTCTTCGATTTTGGAAATAATGGTGATGATTCAACTTATTACTTTGATGATATTAAATTGGTTCCAGCTTCAATACCAGTTTTCTCATCCATTCAAGATTTTGAAGGAGCAGCGCCTACATTTACAGTATTTGGTAATATTGCTAATGTTGAAGTAATCGATAATCCTGATGCAACGGGAGAAAATACAACAGCTAAAGTTGCACAGCTTACAAAAACTGCGGGTTCAGAAACCTGGGCAGGAGCATTCTTCCAAACAAGTTCAGCTCTTGATTTAGATACTTATAGCATGATTAAGGTGAAAACCTGGTCACCAAAGGCTGGCGTGGTAGTTAAATTAAAACTTGAAAATGCGGATGCAAGTATTACCCATGAAGTAGATCTAAATACGACTACAGCAAATGCATGGGAAGAATTAACTTACGACTTTAGTCAAGCTCCTGTAGCTGATTACGTGACAGTAGTTATCTTCTTTGATTTTGGCAATGTTGGTGATGATTCGGTTTACTATTACGACGAAATTGGATTGGCGAATGAAGGTGGTTCAAGTACTGCACCTTTAAGTTTAGAAGATTTTGAAGGAACAGCTCCTGTATTTACGAATTTTGATGGAGGTAATGCATCTGTAATTGACAATCCGGATGCATCAGGAATCAATACCAGTTCAAAAGTTGGACAAATGATTAAAGATGGAGGTCAAACTTGGGGAGGGGCTTATTTCTCTCTTGAAAACCCTATGGACTTTGCCACTTACAAGAAAGTGAAAATGAAAGTTTGGTCGAATAAAGTGGGAGCCAAGGTGTTGTTTAAAGTCGAAAACAAGGACGATTCAAGTGTGAATTATGAGGTTGAATTGACAACTACCCTTGCAAATGCGTGGGAAGAGTTAAGCTATGATTACTCTGGAGTTGACGCAACAAAATCATATCATAATATTGTTTTGATATTTGATAACGGTACAACAGGTGATGGATCAGCTGATTTTACCTACTATTTTGATGATATTGAATTAACCAATTAATCTTTGAGCAATGTTGAAATATTATAAATATATAAGTGTAATTCTGATCAGTGTACTGACGCTCTTTACAGCATGTCAGGAAGATGATTATGAATTGGGAACAATTGAAGTTCCAACAAATTTAGAAATCAGTTTTGAAATAGTGGGTGTTGATGCTGAGAATCCTTTTGGAGATGGCACTGGCTTTGTAAACTTTACGGCAACTGCGAATAATGAGATTAACTACACCTATGCTTTTGGTGATGGTACAGGGAAGGAAGTTTCAGCCGATGGAAACATTACACATCGTTTTTCGTTGCCTGGAACAAATACCTATACAGTTACAGTTTTAGCTGTTGGTACAGGAGGAGTTACAAGCAGTAAATCGGTTCAAGTGGAGGTGTTTAGCAGCTTTAGCGATGAAGAAGCGGTTGCATTCTTAACAGGCGGATCTTCCAAGAAATGGTATTGGGCCGCCGATCAGCCAGGCCATGCCGGATTGGGACCAAACTTTGTTAACGAAACCAACCATACTTTCGCTCAATGGTGGACGGCAGCTCCTTTCGAAAGAGAATGTATGTACGATGCAGAATTTGTATTTACACAAACTGAAGGCGGAGTAACTTTTGAACAAACGGCCGGTCCAGCTTCAATTCCAGGAACCTATGCCGACAAAATTGGAGTTGAAGGGAATACCTGTCATGGTGAAGATGTTGCTCCAAGCTTATATGGCGTGAAGAATGTAACTTTTGCTCCTGCTAGTTCAATTGCCACCGAAGATGGTGCTTACCGAGGAACAAGCTTTACCATTTCTGACAATGGATTTATGTGCTGGTGGGTAGGAACAAGTACTTACGAAATCATTGAGATTACTGATAATATCCTAAGAGTTCGTGTTGAGGAAGATGACACATATGCATGGTATCATATTTTCACTTCTACAAAACCAAGTCAGGAACCAGCAGGTGTTGATGTAGAATATACCAACTTAATCTGGTCGGATGAATTTGATAGTGATGGAACTCCTGATGCCGCAAACTGGGCTTACGACCTTGGTGCAGGAGGTTGGGGAAACAATGAATCTCAAACCTATACCAATAATGCTGAGAATGCAAGTGTTTCAGGTGGAACCTTAAAGATAACTGCAAAAGCAGATGGAGGATCATATACTTCAGCTCGTTTAAAAACTCAGGATTTGTTCGAGTTTACCTATGGTAGAGTAGATGTTCGTGCAAAACTTCCTAAGGGCGGAGGAACTTGGCCTGCAATTTGGATGTTAGGGGCTAATTTCCCGGAAGTGGACTGGCCTGCATGTGGCGAAATTGATATCATGGAGGGCATTGGGAATGATCCCGGTCATATTCAATGTGCTTTGCATACTCCATCAAGTTTCGGTGCAACTGTAAACATGGAATCAACAACTGTTGCTGATGCTTCTGATGAATTTCATGTGTATTCGGTGAACTGGTCCGAGAATCAGATTACCTTCCTGATTGATGATGAGGTTTATTATACCTATGCTCCGGAAAGCAAGAGTGCTGATAACTGGCCTTATGATGCTGATCAATTTCTGATTCTAAATGTGGCAATGGGTGGTACACTTGGCGGTACTATTGATCCTGCATTCACAGAATCGTCAATGGAAATCGACTATGTAAGGGTTTATCAATAAATCGTATATGGATAGAGGCTGTACATTCAAATGGATGGAACAGCCTCTAATTTACTTGTAAAAAAGCAAAACCATAGTGCTATGAGACAAGATGCTTGTTTGTTAATAGGTGTTCTGGCTCTCCTTGTATCCTCATGTAAACAAAAAAAGCTTAATTCTTTCAATAAATCACACCTGCAAAAAGAATATCAATTGGAGTGGTCCGATGAATTTGATTATACAGGATTACCTGATTCAACAAAGTGGCTTTACGATACGGAAGGAAACAGTAAGGGGTGGGGCAATCATGAATTGCAGCATTATACGAATGCCAGGAAAGATAATGCCTGGGTCGAAAATGGAGTACTTCATATTGCGGCTCTTCAGGAAAATATCGAAGGAAAAGAGTATTCATCGGCTCGATTAAATTCAAAAGCAGATTGGTTACATGCAAGAATTGAAGTCAGGGCAAAACTGCCGGATGGAAGAGGAACCTGGTCGGCAATTTGGATGATGCCGGCTGATTGGTCATTTAATGACGGGAATTGGCCGAACATTGGTGAGATAGATATCATGGAGCATGTTGGACATGAGGCAGGAGTGATACATGCCTCTGCACACTCAAAAGATCATCAGTGGCAAAAAGGAACTCAAAAAACAGCTAGCATACAAATAGCCGATGCGACTAAAGAATTTCACACATACATATTGGACTGGTCGGAAGATGTAATGAAATGCTATGTAGATGAACACTTGTATTTCGAATACAAAAATGAAGGAATGGGAGAATCGAAGTGGCCTTACACCAAAGCATTTTACCTGATATTAAATCTGGCAATCGGAGGTACGTGGGGAAGTGTACAAGGAATAGACAAGCAAGCTTTTCCGCAAATTATGGAAGTGGACTATGTACGAGTTTATCAGAAAAGATGATTCAAAAAACATTTTTAATTAAAGAATATAAGAAGAGGTTCCAATTAGGGTACTTCACTGTTAAGAATAATCAATAAGCCAGTAGCCCAAAGCTACAGGCTGATATTATAATACAAAACTCAGAAGTTTTTTGTGGTAGGAAATTGAAGTAGAATCTATTTAGATTAAAATGAAGAAGAGTAACATTTATCTGGGAAATACGAAGCTGAATTGTGGCGAGGCTGAGATTAAGGGAGAATTTGTAGACGTGAACAATGAGAAGTTCTACAAGATTAGTAATTCAGACCAAATGCCTGATTTTTTTATGAGCATGGTAAGTGATTCGGATCATTGGATGTTTATATCAAGCAACGGATCCTTATCGGCAGGGAGGAAAAATCGTGACAACGCATTGTTTCCATATTACACGGTAGATAAAATCCATGATTTTAAGGGAATAAGTGGAAGTAAGACCATCGTATTGCTTGAAAAAAATGACAGAACATTTTTGTGGGAACCTTTCGCAAAAAATTTGAATGAAGTATATCAAATTCAACGAAATCTGTACAAAAGTATCTATGGTAACAAGATCATTTTCGAAGAGGTAAACCTTGATTTGGGAATTGCATTTCAGTATGCTTGGTATTATTCGGAAAAGTTTGGCTTTGTAAGAAAATCGAAGGTTAAAAATACAGGGGAAACTTATGTAAGTGTTGAGGTTCTGGATGGAATTCAGAACATCATTCCTTATGGTTTCGATTATGCATTCCAGAGTGAGTACAGCAATTTGCTTGATGCTTACAAAAAGAATGAGCTTCTGCCCGAATCAGGATTGGGCTTGTTCATGTTAAGTTCTATCCCGGTAGATAAAGCAGAGCCCAGTGAATGCTTAAAATGCACCAGTGTTTGGTCTGTTGGTCTGGAGAATAAAAAAATCCTTTTATCGGCCAAGCAGGAGCAAAAGTTCATGAAGGGAGAAGAGCTTGAAACAGAGCTGGATGTTAGGGCTACACGTGGAGCTTATATGGTGAATGCCGATATGCACTTAAGTCCTCAAGCTGTAAAGGAGTGGTACATTGTCGCAGAAATCAACCAGGATGGTACTGCCATTTCAAACTTGAACGATTTCATTTTACATGAAAAAGACATCCAGGGTGAAATTAAAAAGGACATTCAATTGGGTACCAGAAACCTAATTAAGATTGTGGCAGAAGCAGATGGTCTGCAAGTGGGGGATGACAATTTATGTACTGCACGACATTTCTCGAATACACTGTTTAATGTAATGAGAGGTGGAATTTTTGTAGATGCATACAAAGTAAATCCAAAAGATTTTACACTGTTTGTAAAGCAAACCAACACAGAAGTGTTTGCAGAATTTGAGAATGGTTTGAATGAACTGTCAGATGAGATCTCATACCCTGAGCTAATGAATTGGGTGGGAACAAAAGCCAATTCCGATTTTCAAAGAATTTGCCTGGAGTACCTGCCATTGACTTTTAGCCGCCGTCATGGCGATCCAAGTCGTCCGTGGAATCAGTTCTCTATCGAAACGAAAAACGAAGATGGAAGTCCAAAGTTAAACTACCAGGGAAACTGGAGAGATATTTTCCAAAATTGGGAAGCCCTGGCCTGGTCGTTCCCGGAATACCTGGAAGGAATGATTAGCAAGTTCGTGAATGCTTCTACTGCTGATGGATACAATCCATATCGAATTACCCGTGAAGGAATCGATTGGGAATGTCCTGATCCGGATGACCCATGGGCTTACATTGGATATTGGGGCGACCATCAGATTATTTATTTGCAGAAGCTATTGGAATTATCTAACGACTTCCATCCCGGAAAACTGGATGAGCTTTTAAGCAAAGAGATATTTGTGTATGCAAATGTACCCTACAGAATAAAATCTTACGATGAGATGCTGAGAAATCCACAAGCTACCATTGGCTTTGATTTTAATCTGAATAAAAAAATAAAGGAAGAATACGCTGAGCTTGGTGCTGATGCTTTCTTGTTGCAGCAAGGAAACGAAATCTGCAAGGTAAACCTGATGGAAAAAGTATTGGTGAGCTTGTTGAGTAAGCTAAGCAACTTTATTCCTGAGGCAGGGATTTGGCTGAATACACAGCGACCGGAATGGAACGATGCAAATAATGCATTGGTAGGTAACGGGGTATCAATGGTAACCCTTTACTACTTGCGTAGATTTTTGAAGTTCTGGACCGAAAAGCTGGAGCAATTATCGCTAGAGGAGATTACACTTTCTGTTGAAGTAACAGCATTGCTGGATAAGATTTTTAAGCTCTTCAAAGAGCAATCGGATCTGTTGGATACTGGTTTTACCAAGAAGGACAGAAAGCATTTTGCTAATGTTCTTGGTGTAGCGGGAACAGAATACAGGGATACAATTTATGCCGATTCATTTTCCGGAAATAGAAAGTCTGTAAAAGTTTCGGATTTGACAGAATTTACCAACTTGGCATTGCAATACATGGATCAGTCGATTCGAGTGAACAGGCGAGAAGATAAATTGTATCATGCCTATAATCTGATTTCGATTTCGGATCAGGAAATTTCGATTCGCTATTTGTATGAAATGCTCGAAGGACAGGTAGCTGTATTGAGTTCGGGATATCTTTCGACAGAAGAGAGTTTGGAAGTATTGGATGCCTTAAAGGCCAGTTCCTTATTCCGTGACGATCAGTTTAGCTACCTGTTGTATCCCAACAGACAGTTGGCAAGCTTTACCGAAAAGAACAATATCCCTCAAGAGTCTGTTTTACAATCCTTATTGCTTCAGAGGTTGCTTGAAGATAGAAATGCCGAACTTGTTTCAATAGATCAATCAGGCAAGTGCCATTTTAATGGAAAAATTCGAAATGCAGAGGTGCTCAACGAAATTCTGGACGGATTAAATTCGGAATATAAGGCATTGGTTGAGGTCGACAGAGATCTTTTGCAGGATGTGTACGAAAGCATGTTCGATCATCAATCTTTTACGGGAAGATCGGGAACATTCTACGGTTACGAAGGCTTGGGAAGCATCTACTGGCACATGGTTTCGAAACTGCTGCTTGCTACCCAAGAGAATTTCTTTCTGGCATGTGATCAGAATTTAAGTGCCGGGCTAATTGGAAGATTAAAGGAACATTACTACGAGATTAAAGCTGGAATAGGAATCTATAAATCACCAGCCTTGTATGGAGCTTTTCCTACCGATGCCTATTCTCATACACCCGGAAATGCGGGGGCCAAGCAGCCAGGAATGACAGGTCAGGTGAAGGAAGATTTTATTTCGAGAATGGGAGAACTAGGGATCCGTATCCATCAGGGGAAAATTGCTTTTGATTTGCCTTTGCTGAACGAGCAGGAAGTGCTAAAGAAGTCTGATTGGTTCCACTATTATGATCTGCAAAATACAAAACAGAGTATTGAAATGGAAGAGGGACAGCTGGCTTTAACATTCTGTAAGGTTCCGATTGTATTCTCTACGGGTTCCATATCTCAAATCAAAATCACTTGTAAAGATGGATCAAGCAAATGGATAGCTGGTAATGTAATCGATGAAAATATCAGTGCATCTATATTTAGAAGAGAGGATGTGGTAAAAAGAATTGATTATACCATGTCGAAAAACTAACAAATAAATCATCGGTTTGCTTGCAGTATCAGGCAGGCATACCGATAAACTTTAACCTTTTAAGTTTTAAACCGATGTCAGTAAGAAGTGAATATTTAATGTCCTTGGCAGGGGTTGATCTCGAAAACAAGAGTCAAGATGAATTGCAAGCACTTTACCATCAGTATTTAAATAGAGGAATGCATGGTATCTGTTTCAGTCCATACCTGGAAGGACAGGAACCTGGAACCCAAATTACCGAAGAGCAAATTCGCAGAAGGATGGAAATTGTGAGTCCACATACCAAGTGGATTAGGTCTTTTTCTTGTACAGAAGGAAACGAATTAATTCCTCAAATAGCCAAGGAGTTTGGATTAAAAACCATGGTTGGAGCCTGGTTGGGGAAATATCAAAGCATCAACGAAAATGAAATGGAAGGTCTAATTGAGCTTTCAAAGGCAGGTCATGCCGATATTGTTGCGGTAGGAAACGAAGTATTATATCGTGAGGATTTAAGCGAAGAGGAATTGCTAAACTACATCTATCGTGTAAAGGAAGCATTACCAGGTATTCAGGTTGCTTATGTAGATGCCTATTATGAATTTGCCAACCGTCCTAAAATTACAGAAGCATGTGATGTAATTCTTGCCAATTGTTATCCTTTTTGGGAAGGTTGTAGTCTCGAAAATTCGTACCTGTACATGAAAGACATGTTCAACCGTGCTTTAAGAGCCGGAGCAGGCAAAAAGGTGATCATTTCGGAAACCGGATGGCCAAATGTAGGAGAAGCCTTTCATGGGGCAGTTCCATCACAGGAGAATGCGATGAAATACTTTATTCAGGCACAAAACTGGTCCAAGAAAGAAGAGATCGAAATGTTTTATTTCTCGTCTTTCGATGAAGCTTGGAAAACATCGGATGAAGGTGATGTTGGTGCTTATTGGGGAATATGGGATAAGAATGAAAAGTTGAAATTCTGATTCGTGTGAGCGATGATGGCTAAGTGAATCGTACATGAAAAAGATTACTGAACAACTGGATATAAAATTAGGGAAAGCAATTTGTTACTCAGGATTTAGAGAGGGGCAGAGTCCGGATGCCGGGATATTTCCCAGCTATGAACAGATTAAAGAGGATCTTGGTATCTTGGAAGGGCATTGGGAATATTTAAGACTGTATGCCTGTGATGAGCAAACCGATACCGTGCTTGAGGTGATTCGAAATGAAAAGTTTGATTTTCAGGTGATGTTGGGCGCGTACATCGGAGCAGAAATGAACAATTTTGCTTGTCCTTGGGGTGGAGTGTACTCCGAGGGACAATTGCTGGCCAACAAGGAACACAATATCAACCAGATTGAGAAATTAATCAAACTGGCCAATCAATACCCGGATATTGTTTTTGCTCTTTCGGCAGGGAATGAAGCCACCGTAAATTGGACCGATCACTATGTTCCGGTTGAAAATGTGATCCGATATGTGAACATCATTAAAAAAGGAGCCAAACAGCCTGTTACATTTTGTGAAAATTATATGCCTTGGCTCGATCACATCAAGGATCTTGTGGAAGCTGTTGATTTTATCTCTATACATACCTATCCGGTTTGGGAATACAAGAATATTCATGAGGCTTTGGAGTACACCAAGCAGAATTATTACAGTATTGCTGAGAAATATCCGCACAAAGCGGTTGTAATTACCGAAGCAGGATGGGCAACCAATTCAAACGGAAGAGGAATAGACCCTGCAAATGTGAGTGAAGAATTTCAGAAGATTTACTATCAGGATTTGATGAAATGGACCCAAAAAGAAAAAATTCTCTGTTTTTATTTCGAAGCTTTTGATGAATCCTGGAAAGGTTCTCCGGAACCCTTGGAGCCTGAGAAACATTGGGGATTGTTTACTATGGACAGGAAACCAAAGAAAGTAATGAAAAATCAGTTTCTTTTAAAAGACAACAGATATGAATGATTTAAGCATAAAAAATATTTCAGTGCTGATATGTATTGCAATGGGCTTGTTCTCTTGCAAGAATGCTGTAAAAAAAACAGATATCGGCATACTGACAGGCCAAAAGCAGAATATGGAAATCAAACAGGCGAAAACAGATCTTTTAGGTGAGACATCATGGGCGGTAGCCTACTCAGGATTTCGAAATGGCCAGCATCCCAACAGGGGCAATGGTGCCGTAAATCCCAGTGCTTCGGAAGTATTGGAAGATTTACTGATCATTTCGAAAGACTCATTGTTTAACCTAATCAGGTTGTATGATTGTGGTGAAAATTCGCAAACGGTTTTAAGAGTGATTGAAGAAAAACAGCTGAATATAAAGGTGATGTTGGGCATTTGGTTGAAGGCAGAATTAAGTGCACACGAAAGCTGTTCGTGGTTAAACGAGCCAATTCCACAAGAAAGTTTGGATAAAAACAAACTGTTGAATCAGGAAGAAATAGAAAGAGGAATTGCTTTGGCCAACAAATACCCTGAAACTGTAATTGCTGTGAACGTTGGTAACGAGGCATTGGTAGAATGGAACGATCACAAAGTGGATACCGATTCGATGATTTCCTATGTGAAGAGAGTACAGAAAAAGATTCAACAGCCGGTAAGCGTTGCCGATAATTACGAATGGTGGGTTAAAAGCGGGCAGGAGCTGGCTAAGGTGGTAGACTTTGTTTCGATTCATGTTTACCCGGTTTGGGAAGGAAAAGACATTGATGAAGGAATGTCATATACGATTCAGAATGTTCAGGATGTTCGGAATGCACTCCCGGATAGCAAATTGGTAATTAGCGAAGCAGGATGGGCAAGCATAGCCTTGGAATTTGGAGAAAGAGCCAGTGAGGAAAAGCAAGCTCGTTACTATCGGGAATTGCATAAATGGTCGAAGGAAATGAACATTACCACCTTCTTTTTTGAGGCTTTTGATGAGGACTGGAAAGGCGATGCCGACAATCCATTGGGAGCGGAGAAGCACTGGGGAATTTTCACACTTGATCGCAAACCGAAAAAGATTATGAAACCTTTATTTCCTGAACTCTAATATCTCAAGTCTATAATCTTAAATCTTATACCAAAATCTTATGGCACCTTTTAAAACAGCAGTAGAAGATAGAGTTCCTTTCGCACAGAAGGCAGCTTACGGAGCAGGACAGTTAACCATTAACCTTTATCCGGCGGCTCTGGGCGTTTTCATGTTCTATCTGATTTACGGATTTAAAATGGATCCGGTGTTGGCAGGTTTGTTGTCGGCCTTGCCAAAATTTTTCGATGCACTGATTGACCCAATTATGGGTTATATTTCAGACAATACTCGCACTCGTTGGGGCCGAAGAAAGCCATACGTATTGTTGGGAAGTATCATTACCGGGATTGCTTTTATGGTGCTGTGGCAATTGCATCCTGAAAATTCGCAGACTTATAATTTCATTTACTTTTTGATTCTGTCGATCATTTTCTTCATGGCATTCACCATTTACTCAACACCCTTTATTGGTTTGGGATATGAGATGACACCCGATTACAATGAAAGAACCCGCTTAATGGCAGTGGGCCAGTTTTTTGGACAGATGGCCTGGATGATTGCACCTTGGTTTTGGATCATGATCGGAAATTCAGACCTGTTCTTCGAAGAATCAACAACCGGAGTAAGAGTTTTATCTGTTTGGGTTGGAGGTGCAAGTATTATATTAGGGGCACTGCCTGCACTGTTTTGTAAGGAACTCAAATTGCCTGATTTGGAGGGAGAATCCAAATTAAATATGAAGAAGCTTGCAACTAATCTTAAAGAATTTTGGACAGCCATTGTACAAACTTTAACCTGTAAGCCATTTGTCAAGTTATGTGGGGCTACTTTCTTAATATTTAATGGTTTTCAGACCATTGCACAGTTCTCTTACTTTATCATCCTGTATTACTTGTTTGATGGGAGCATCAGTGCAGCAGGAAGCTGGCCACCTTGGTTTAGTACTGTTAATGCGGCCTGTACTGCATTTCTCATTATTCCCATCGTAACTCGTATATCAACGAAAGTGGGAAAGAGAAAGGCATTCATCATTTCCACCCTGCTTTCTATTGTGGGCTATGTATTAAAGTGGTGGGGATTTAACCCGGCCAACCCGTGGTTGATGTTTATTCCATTGCCATTAATCTCATTCGGTATTGGTGGTTTGTTTACCCTAATGATGTCGATGACTGCAGATGTTTGTGATTTGGATGAGCTGAATAACGGAACGCGTCGCGAGGGAATGTTTGGAGCTGTGTACTGGCTGATGGTAAAATTAGGCAATGCACTCGCATTTTTGGTAAGCGGTGTAGTGCTAAAAATGGTTGGCTTCGATCAAAATGCAGAAATTCAATCTGCAGAATCGTTGATTAATCTTAGGTTGGCAGATATTATTATCCCCATTGTTTTTGCCCTCATTGCCGTTTGGATGATGATGAAATATAGCATTTCGGAGCAACGAGCCTACGAAATTCGTAAGGCTTTAATCGAACGAAGAGGAAAAGTAAAGCATTAACACCAAAAAGAGACAAGTATGAAAAGAATCAATCTGTGGGTAATTTTTGTAGTCATAAGTATGTTAGCTTGTAATTCGAACAATAAGAACCTGAATGTTGAGGTTTACGAAACATCGGCAGCAGGAAACAAACTTCAAAGAATTGAATTGTCAGAAAACAATCAGGCAGAGCTGGTAATTAAAATTGATCCTGAAAAGAAATTCCAGGAGATTATTGGTTTTGGGGGTTCATTTACCGAATCAAGTGCTTATCTGATGAATCAAATTGGGAAAGAAAACCGAAAGAAAATTGTAGAGGCCTATTTCGGTGAAAAGGGTGCAAGGTATTCATTAACAAGAACCCATATGAACTCTTGTGATTTTTCCTTGAGTAACTATTCATATGCTGCCGTTGAAGGAGACAAAGAGCTGAAGCATTTCTCTATCAACGAAGATCGTGATGATATCATTCCAATGATAAAGGATGCCATGGCAATTTCCAAAGATGGATTCAAAATCATATCATCACCGTGGACTGCACCCATTTGGATGAAAGACAACAAGGATTGGAAGGGTGGAAAGTTGCTGCCTGAATATTACGATAGCTGGGCTCTGTTTTTCTCGAAATATATCAATGAGTACCAGAAAGAGGGAATCGATATTTGGGGAATAACTGTTGAGAATGAGCCATTGGGCAATGGCTACAATTGGGAGAGCATGCACTATACCCCCGAGGAAATGCTTGATTTTGTAAGTAATCATCTTGGACCCAAATTAAAGACTGATGGTCATGATGTAAAGCTGTTGGGCTACGACCAGAATCGTGATGAGTTGAAAGAGTGGGTTGATGTGATCTATAAAGATGAAGAATCATCGAAGTATTTCGATGGCATGGCGATTCACTGGTATGCAAGTACTTTCGATTACATGCCGGAAGCTTTGAGCTATACCCATGCAAAAGCCCCGAATAAGTTGTTGAT
Organism: Marinifilum sp.; assembly: GCF_965230805.1. Taxonomy (NCBI): domain Bacteria; kingdom Pseudomonadati; phylum Bacteroidota; class Bacteroidia; order Marinilabiliales; family Marinifilaceae; genus Marinifilum; species Marinifilum sp. Next base: position 3,510,981 of record NZ_OZ246019.1, read on the forward strand.
TCAGTCGGAAGCCTGTATTGATGCAGAAGTACCTCATTGGAAGGACGATGCATGGTATTGGAAAAAAGAGGCAAGCGATTGGGGATGGGATTGGGCACCTGAGGAGCAGAAATATCTTCACCCTAAGTATGTTCCGGTATATCGCTATGCACGCGATATTATTGGTTGTTTAAATCATTGGGTACAGGGATGGATTGACTGGAATATGGTGTTGGATACACAAGGCGGGCCAAATTGGGCGAACAACTGGTGTTTGGCTCCTGTTATTGTCGATCCTAAGAAAGATGAGGTTTACTATACGCCAATGTACTACACTTTGGCACATTTTAGCAGATACATCCGTCCGGGAGCTAAACGAATTGGCTTTGAATCGAATGATAATGATTTAATGCTAACAGCGGCTCAAAATCCTGATGGATCGATTGCTGTGGTAGTTCTGAATATGCAAATAGAGGCAAAAACCATAAAACTTGCTTTAGGCGAAAAAGAAACAAGTGTTAAAATTGATGCACAGGCCATTCAAACTATTATTATTAGATAGTGCTTTGTATTAAAGTTAACTGTATTTAAGATAAGGCTGAAAGCCTTACATATAATAGCCCAGGGCAACGCCCTGGGTATGAAAGATAGTTAGAAAATAGTCGCAACTACTTTAGTTGATGAAAGAAGTAGACTTGCATGCGACGCAATTAAGTTAGATAAAGCTTGTTTAAGAAGTTAACAATTCTCAAATATGAAAATTCAAATCTGCATTTTTATTCTTTGCATTTTATCGGCTTGTACATCGCTTGAGAAAAATGACAAAGTTTCAGTATCTGAAAGAAACATTCTTGTGAACGATTCAGTTTACCTTATCAAAGGAATTTGTTATCATCCGGTTCCCAAAGGAAGTAATCAGCGCAGCTTCGAAACTCTTTCAAAAGATTTGGAGCTCATGAATGAGGCAGGCATCAATACCATCCGTTTGTATGCTCCGGCAGATGATAAGGCCGTTCTCGACCAGATTTATCAGGCGGGAATAAAGGTGATCGTTGGTTTTGGTTACAATCAGAACGGCTATTTTGATATTCTGACAGGTAGTTTTGCAGATTATATCATCAAGTATAAATCGCACCCGGCCATTCTGTTCTGGGAATTGGGGAATGAATACAATTACCATCCCAATTGGTTCGAAGGAGATTTGAAGAACTGGTACATGGCATTGAACCAGGCAGCATTAAAAGTTAAGGAAATTGATGGCACTCATCCCGTGGGAACGGCTCATGGCGAACTACCCGATTCCCTTGCACTCTCCATTTGTACTGATATCGATATCTGGGGAATGAATGTATATCGTTGGGATGATCCGGGTGAGATTTTCACACAATGGAAAGCCATTAGCGGCAAACCGATGTATTTATCCGAAGCAGGAGCCGATAGTTATATGACCATTTCTAAAAATGGATATGCAAAAGGAGAAAATCAGAAAGCCCAGGCCGATGCCACAAGGAAGATATTGGAATCTATCATCACCAATAAAGATGTATGTGCCGGCGTAGCCATTTTTGCTTTCGCAGATGAATATTGGAAAGCAGGAAATCCTGACACTCAAGACCCCGGAGGATGGGCGCCAAACAGTAGCGGCGTACCATACGATGGAGCTCCTAACGAAGAATATTGGGGCATTGTGGATATCGACAGAAACAAAAAAGAAGTTTTTGGTGTGGTGAAGGAGCAATACAGATTATTAAACACAAAGACAATTTTGAAACGCTAAGACACAAAGCTTATTTTTTTGAAACACAAAGACCCAAAGATGAAAACCGTTTTTTGTTCTTTAGGGTCTTTGCGCATAGAGTAAAAAGCCAACAGCCATGAACAAAGAAGATTCAAAACTATCATTAAAAGAAAAAATAGGTTACAGCCTGGGCGATACAGCCTCACATTTTGTGTGGGATATGGTTGGGTTTTGGATTCTGATATTCTATACCGATACGTTTGGGATTTCGGCAGCAGCGGCAGGAACCATCATGCTGATAGCACGATTTTGGGATATGATAAGCGATCCGTTGATGGGAATTATTGCAGACCGGACAAAAACCAGGTGGGGAAAATTTAGGCCTTACATTTTATGGATGGCTGTACCCTATAGTGTTTTGGCGGTTTTGACCTTTACCACGCCAAATTTAGGAGCAACAGGGAAGGTAATTTATGCCGGGATTACCTACTTTTTGTTGATGACGGTCTTTACGGCCATCAATCTTCCTTATTCGTCATTGGGTGCGGTAATGACTTCCGATTCGTATGAGCGTGCCGGCCTAAACTCCTATCGATTTATTTTTGCTTTTGTGGGTCAGTTTATTGTTTCGGGAACAGCATTGTCACTTGCTTTATATTTTGGTGGTGACGATACTGCCAAGGGATATCAGTTTACCTTAATGTTGTTCGGAGGCATCAGTTTAATCCTGTTTTTAATCACATTTAAAACCACCCGGGAAAGGGTTCAACCTCCTAAGGAACAAAAGGAAGACCTTCGAGAGGATATTAAGAATTTATTTAAAAACAAGCCTTGGGTAATTCTGTTTTTCGTGGGCATCATCTCTTTTGTCATGTTTGCCATGCAGAATTTGTCCATTGCATACTATTTCAAGTATTATATTGGCAGTGAGGAAAACGTTCAATTGTTTAATGTGATTGGAACGGTGGCACTTATTGTAGCCATTCCGTTTTCGAAACCATTGGCTCAGAAATTTGGCAAGCGAAATGTATTCTTGGCTAGTTCATTATTGTCTGGATTTTTCTTCGTGTGCCTGTACATACCTTCTTCCGATAATTTACTACTGATTTATGCCTTTAATATTCTTGCCAAAATTGCATATGCTCCAGCAGTTCCATTGCTTTGGACTATGTTGGCCGATACAGCAGATTATTCGGAATGGAAATCGGGTAGAAGGGCAATCGGATTGGTATTTTCTGCAGCTACATTCGCTCAAAAGGCAGGTTGGGGAGTAGGTGGAGCTTTGGCAGGTTGGTTGCTGGCAATTTTCCAGTTTACACCCAATGCGGAACAAACAGAAAGCGCGATTACCGGAATTAAACTGATGATCTCGGTATTTCCCGGGATTCTGTACATGTCGTGTGCAATTTTGTTGTATTACTACACCATCGATCACGAAACCTGCGAACAAATGAGAAAAGATTTGGATGCCCGGAGAGATGATCGGTAAAAAATGACCATGTGTATCTAAGCGATTCTTAACAATTTAAGTTATTTTAAAAAATTTATTGCAAGATTCTGTCCATTTTGTTGCGATTGTAATATGATTTTATTTACATTTGGATTGTCTTCAATAAAAATCGTTAACACGATCTCGTACAACATAGGTTCAAAGTCATGAACCACTAGTTATCATGAAAACATATTTTTCCTGTTTTGCAATGGTAAGGCTTTTCTTGCCCCATAATATGAGGTAAAGCTTTATTGTAATCAGGTAACTGTAAGCTAATATCATCAGTTATATCAATGAATTGATCTGGTGGGCTTATCCTTTCGTAGTGACTAGTTTTGGTTAAGTACGAAGAAAAATTGAAGACAAAGGGTAAGCCACCAGATTAAATTCGATTGACCAACAAGAATAATAAATAGCTCATTCTTCTGGACACTAGGTGTTTAAACTTACAAAAAATGCGTTGCGAATAGCTTAAAGAAGTTGTGAGATAAGCTGAATCTTTTGTGGGATAGTTTGCAATGCCTGTGCGACGAGTTGCGCTAATTGTGGTGCAAGTTGAGATGTTCGTGGGATAGATTGAAACACTTGTGAGATAAGTTGAAATGAATTTAAAGTGGATTGAAATGCTGGTGGGATAGATTGAAGCGATTGTAAGATGAGTTGAAACACTTGTGGGATAAGTTGAAGCGACTGTAAAATGGATTGAAATGATGGTGGGATAGATTGAAGCGATTGCAAGATGAGTTGAAACACTTGTGGAAGAAGTTGAAACATTTGCGAATGTGACTTGAAATGTTTGTGGATAAGGATGAAAGTGTTGGTTTAAAGCTTGCATATTCTTGTTAGTTGAAACAAGAGCGTGTGTGAATGGCTGAAAGATTTGTGAGCTGGGATGGGTGATATGTATGAATGTGTAGATGATATTGCCGAGCTGTAGAAGCGCATATAAAATTGAAATACTCAAAATATATCCTTTATTAAAAACCCAAGCGACACATTAAATGTTAGTGATGTTCGCTTACAAAACCTTTTATTATGAGAAAAGTATATAGAACTTATCGCGAGATGAAAAGAAGACTTCAGGATTTCTATGTAGATAATCAGACTGAATTTGATGCCATTCCGATTCTGAAAGAGATTTTTGAAGCGTTGTTTGCAGAATTCGATAAGTTTGAAAGTGCATGGGTAATTCTTGATAAGGATTATACCGGTTCTACCCAAAAGAAACAGGAGCTAAAAATGCAGGTGTGTAAACAGCTTTCTAAATGCAATATGCTGATATACAATGATTGCATTAAGAATGATTTGAGCAAGGAGCTGCCTAATTTTAAAGGAAGCGAGGCTAAGATGTTTCGTCATTCGGATGAAAGATTGATTAGTCGTTGTGAATACAGCATCAATTACCTGGAAAACATGGGTGAAAAACTTTCCGAAACGGGACTTAGCACGCAAGATTTGGATGAGCTCAAGATTTTATATGAGCGTTACGAGGCCATGGCTCCGAGGCCAAAGGTACTGCAAGGGATGAAAAAAATTGCCCGACAGGATATAGCAGATGCTCTGTCAGCAGGTGTTTACCTTATTAATGAAAGACTTGATAAGGTTATGAAATCTATGTTTGAAGGAAGTAAGTCTGATTTGTATAAGACTTATTTAGAGGCATCGGAAGTAGAAAAGCCCAATTCGAGTAAGATAGCTTTAAAAGGCAAGATTGTGGATAAAAATACGAAAGAACCGGTTCCGAAAGCCCACCTGATTATTAAAGAAGTTGATTTGGATCATTTGGTTACCGGAGGAAAGGGAGGATTCCGAATTAATTCACTTGAACCCGGAAGCTATGAGTTAAAAGTAGAAGCGGTAACCTACAAAACCATTACCATGAATCTGGTTCACAGGCACGGACAGACCAATGTGCTGGAGATTGAGATGGAGGCGGAGAATAGTGAGCAGTGAAGGCTGATGATTGAACAGTTGTTAAGGGGTGCAAGTAATTGTGCTCCTTTTTTCTTCAGGTTATGCTCTTCTTATTAAGTAATTGATACCCTCACTCTAGTGAGAGCATCACAACACAAGGGGTTATAGTCCTTATAGTCATGCTCTGACGATAAGCAAGCTGTAAATGTTAGGCTATGACTGAATTGTAAAGTAAGGCTATCGGTATTGGCAATTGATACCCTCACTTGAGTGAGAGCATCAAAACACAAGGGGTAAATAGTCCTTATAGTCATGCTCTGACGATAAGCAAGCTGTAAATGTTAGGCTATGACTGAATTGTAAAGTAAGGCTATCGGTATTGGCAATTGATACCCTCACTTGAGTGAGAGCATCAAAACACAAGGGGTAATAGTCCTTATAGTCATGCTCTGACGATAAGCAAGCTGTAAATGTCAGGGTATGACTGAATTGTAAAGTAAGGCTATCGGTATTGGGCAACTGATACCCTCACTTGAGTGAGAGCATCAAGCCACAAAGGGTTCTGTCCTGATTTCTTCCTCAAGTTCATGCTCTGACTGTAAAAGCAAGGCTATCGGTATTGGGCAACTGATACCCTCACTTGAGTGAGAGCATCAAAACACAAAGGGTTATAGTCCTGATTTCTTCCTGCAAGTCATGCTCTGACTGTAAAAGCAAGGCTATCGGTATTGGGCAACTGATACCCTCACTTGAGTGAGAGCATCAAAACACAAAAGGGTGAGAAAAATCGTAGTACCAATTCCAATAAGATCAATCATGTCTCCAATTTCCACGAACAATTAGCCTGTTGGGAGAAAAGGGAAGAATTAAATTTTCTTAATCATTGATCCTTAACGCTTTAAGGAGTAGGTGTAATATAATTATTCTGTAAAATACAATGAGGGTTGATGTTTGCGGTCGAATTGTGTGTACTTATGTATATGCTAATATTTATCGTGTTAAGTTATGGTTAAGTGGTAAAAAAATGATGTTTTTACGAAAAAAAATCCTGATCGGGTTTTTATGAACGGTGTTAATATTATCGGGTCTAAAAACAGATCAATTTAACTCTATCTAATAGTAGTGTTTTTTATAATCGACAGGAAAACAATAGTTAATAGGGGTTTAGGTGTATTAACACAAGGTTAAAAAAACACAAATTAGCACTTGTGAATTAAAATTCTATTTTTTGAAGTGTTTATCACTTCTGTTGAAATGTTGACAAACAGAGTTAATTAATTGGTCATTGGTAAATGCACTTTAATCAATTCAAAAATAAAGTTAATCACATTATCAGATCAAACTGCATAAATTGCGCTTAGTAAGATCATCCAATTTACACCCTTTTAAAACGAAAGGATAAAACTTCTTGCCAAAGCATGTTTTTTGGGTGTATTGTCTTCAAAAAATAGAACCTTCGTAATTATCGATGGGACTAAAGTGGCGAAGCTGTAGAATTTCCCTTGTTATTCTGATCAATAGAAGGTTTTCGTTCACTTTCGTTATTTTCTAATAAAACCTACTTAAATATCATCAAAACATCAAAAAAATGACTAAGCCAACCCTAAGGCAAAATAAGAACAGACTTTGGTTTGCTATTTATACAAAGTCGCATTCTGAAAAAAAACTGTATAAAGAAATATTGGAAAAAGGGATAGAAGCCTATCTGCCCATAAAAAGAGAACTCAGAACCTGGAGTGACAGAAAGAAATGGATAGAAACTCCCTTGTTTACCTCTTATGTTTTTGTAAAAGTGTCCCCTAAGGAATTTCATATCCCAATAAATTCTTACTATGCCGTTTGCTATGTGTGCATAAGAGGAAAAGCCGTACCGGTGCAGGAGAAGCAGATCGATGCGCTCAAGTGTTTTCTGGAAAACGAACAAAGAAGTGTTGAAATATGCAATGCTGACCTGGAGCTTGGAAAACGGGTGGAAGTAATGACAGGCCCATTGAAAGGAGTGCAAGGAGAAGTTCTTGAAATCCGAGGCAAGCATCGTTTGGTAATCCGATTCGAATCGCTTGGTGCCTGCGTGCATACAGAAATTAAAACAGAAGAAGTAAAACTGACCGAAGCAGCTGCAATGGTTTAATGTTGGTATTGTGCCGGTATTCGCATGAAATTGCTCTTCTTCTTTTGTCCTTTTGAGTTGATTCTTACTGATAGAATATCGCTATAGCTAAAGCAAAGTCGCTTTTTTATAGCCATGCCTAAACTCAAAATTCTCAAGACCATTTAAGCTCATTTCATAATTTAACTGGTAAAAATCCGTGCTATCGCTGCCTGCAAAGGAGACAGACCAAAAGCCGAGTTCATAATAAAAATAGATCAAAAATTGTAACAAGTCATTTAAAAGCTTAATAACCTGCATGTAAAATATTGAAACATATCGTTTCTTTTTTTTAAGCCAAATACAGGGATCAATACTGGATCAGAAACGCATAAAAAACGGTATTACTGTGGATAGGGTTGGGAGCTGACAAAGAAATTCTAAGGGGATATGACTAAATTGAATAAAAGCCTGTTAAGAGAAATGATGGATGAGGTCATTATCTCGCACAGGAATGGAAAACCATACCTTAAAAGAAGACCCAAAAAGGTTAAAAACCCCAAAACAGAGCAGCAGATTAATCAAAGAGGAAAGTTTCGTGCGGCATCTGCCTTTGTAAGCAGAAACTTGGATGTGTTAATTCGTCCTTACTGGAATCCCGAAGCCAAACGCAGGGGAATGACAGGCCAGAATCTTTTTTGTAAGATCAATACCCAAGCGTTTGATGCCGATGGGAATCCGGATTTTGAAAAATTACAGTTGGCGGTGGGCGACTTAAAGGGAATTGAATGCCTTCGTACCGAAGTGAAAGTTGAGAATTCTATTTACCTGAAGTGGAAAAACAATTCGGGAAATGATAAGACCATTGAAGAAAATGAAATAAAACTATTTGGAGTGGATGAAGCATTGCAGGTTGAAGCGATTGAATGCAATGTCACCCGCAAACAAGAGTCTTGTTTGTTTAGCTTAAATCTTGAAAAATACAGTGCTTTGTTCCTTTTTTTCTGGGACAGGGAATTGCATATGACTTCGATGCCTGAGTGGATTATATTTTAACATTCTGGAAAATTAGAAATCAGAGCTGCTTAAGAAAAGAATAAGGTGAAAGCCTTGTGTTTTAACCTCGTGGCTTCCTCCTGGTTGATGATCGACATGACAAACGAATGAAAATGATAAAGAGATGACAAAAAAACAAATCAAAAACATTTGCTGTATTGGAGCAGGATATGTTGGCGGACCTACCATGGCCGTTATGGCGCAAAAGTGTCCGCACATTAAAGTGAATGTGGTAGACATGAATGAGCAACGAATTGCAGATTGGAACGATAGCGATTTGAACAAGTTGCCAATTTATGAGCCGGGTTTGGCCGAAGTTGTGGACGAGGCGCGTGGCAGAAATTTATTTTTTTCAACTTCAATTGAAAAAGCCATTGATGAAGCCGAAGTGATTTTTATTTCGGTTAATACACCTACCAAAACCTATGGTGTTGGAAAAGGAATGGCTGCTGATTTGAAATACATTGAATTGTGTGCACGACAAATTGCAAGCGTGGCCAAGGATGATAAGATCATTGTGGAGAAATCAACACTTCCGGTTCGAACAGCCGAAGCCATTAAAACCATTTTAGATTCTACAGGTAAAGGTGTACAATTCGATATTTTATCTAGTCCTGAGTTTTTAGCTGAAGGAACCGCCATTCAGGATTTAACCCGGCCGGATCGTTTCTTAATAGGAGGTGAACAAAGCCAAAGTGGAGAAGAAGCTGTGCAAGCATTGGTTGATGTATATAGCAATTGGGTGCCTCGTGAAAATATTGTGACGACTCGTGTGTGGTCATCTGAGCTATCGAAATTGACTGCCAATGCATTTTTGGCTCAACGAGTTTCGTCGATCAATGCCATTTCAGCCTTGTGTGAAAAAACAGGTGCCGATGTTGACGAAGTGGCCAATGCCATTGGCAAAGATTCTCGTATTGGAGCAAAGTTCCTGAAATCATCCATTGGTTTTGGAGGTTCTTGTTTCCAAAAGGACATTCTGAACCTGGTGTATTTGTGTCGTCATTTTAATTTGCCTGAGGTTGCCTATTACTGGGAACAGGTAATTAAAATGAACGATTACCAAAAGCATCGGTTCGCTAAGATGATTATTGATAGCTTATTCAATACAGTTTCGGGAAAGAAGATAGCTTTTCTGGGTTGGGCTTTCAAGAAAGATACCAATGATTCGCGAGAGTCGGCTGCAATATACGTAGCAGATGAATTGCTGCAAGACCGTGCCGAAATTCATGTGTACGATCCTAAAGTAACGGCAGAGCATATCTATGCCGATCTGGAATATTTGCAGGAGCACCGAGTAGGCCAGTATGTAGAGCAGGGAGAAAAAATGAGTATGGAGGAAATCCGCAATCTGGTAACCGTTCACAGCTCAGCATACGAAGCCATGAAAGCTGCTCATGCCATTGCCATTCTTACCGAATGGGATGAGTTTAAAACTTACAATTGGCAGCAGGTTTACAATGATATGTTGAAACCTGCTTTTGTGTTTGATGGGAGAAATATTGCTCCGAAAGAGGAGATGAATGAGATTGGGTTTGAGGTGTATAGTGTAGGGAGAGGGAAGTAGTTGAATTGTCAATACACTAATAAATTTTTATAGAGAATCCTGTAGGTTAAAATAATGCAAGAAGCTAAGAGAGTAGTTTTAAACACGGTGTTTTTGTATGGTAAGATGTTGATTTCAATGTTTATTGCATTGATTTCAACGCGTATTGTTCTAAATGCACTTGGAGTAGATGATTTTGGAATATTCAACCTGGTGGCGGGAGTTATTGCCATGCTTTCATTTCTGAATGCAGCGATGGCGGTTTCCACTCAGCGTTATCTATCCTTTTATTTAGGGGTCAATGACAAGCAAAAGTTGAATTCAATATTTAAGTCAAGTGTTGTATTGCACTTGCTAATCGGAATTCTAGTTGTCGTTGTTATGGAGGTTGCAGGAATGTTTCTTTTCGATGGTTTTTTTAATATTGCTCAAGATAGAATACCTACAGCAAAGTTGGTTTACCATTTTATGGTAGTAAGTACTTTTTTTACAATCAATGCAGTTCCATACGATGCTGCAATAATAACGCACGAAAAACTGTTGTTCGAATCTGTTGTTGGAGTTTTAGAATCGGCATTAAAGCTGGCCATTGCGATAGTTTTAACAATTAGTGTAAAAAATGATAGATTAATTCTGTATGGTGTGTTAATGGCAGCTTTAACTATTGTGATTCGAATTATTAAAAGTGTTTATTGCTACAGGGAATTCTCCGAGTGCAAATCATACCGTCAATCTGCTCTTAAAATTTCCTTGATAAAAGAAATGTTCTCTTTTGCAGGGTGGAATATGTTTGGGGCATTGTGTGGAATAGGAAGAAGCCAAGGCTTGGCAATAATTCTTAATCTATTTTTTGGTACAGTGGTGAATGCTGCTTATGGCATAGCAAATCAGGTAAACGGACAGTTGGCAGCGTTTTCGCAAAACATGCTTAAAGCTCTTAACCCTCAAATCATAAAGAGTGAGGGGCGTGGCGAGCGTCAGAAGATGCTCTTGCTCGCAATGATGGCCTGTAAATATGGCTTTTTCTTGATGGCTTTTTTTAGTATTCCTATAATTTTCGAAATGCCTTATATCTTGAAGTTGTGGTTGAAAATTGTTCCTGATTATACGATAGTATTTTGTCAGCTAGCCTTACTGGCAACGCTTGTTAATCAATTAACAATCGGCCTGCAAACAGCTTTGCAGGCCACTGGAAAAATAAAAGTATATCAATCTATTGTCGGGAGTCTTTTGTTATTTAACCTTCCGATAAGTTGGATCTTACTTAAGCTTGGTATGCCAGCATATAGTGTTTTAATTTCAATGATTTTTATTGAAATGATGGCTTGTTTGATACGGATTATTCTTTTAAAGCAAATAGGTGCATTGAAAATCAGAGAGTATTTTAATAAGGTAATATTAAGAATAATTATTCCTTGCACATTTACATGTTGTGTTGCTTTAATCCCACACACCTTTTGTGATATGGGTTTTCTAAGATTTGGACTGGTGATTATTGTATCGTCATTGACTTTTGTAACATCATTCTATTTTACAGGAATAGATGTTGGTGAAAGAGTTCAAATAAATAAGGCATTGTTGCAGGTTAAGAGTAAATTTTCAAATAATAGATACCGTGAACAATATTCTTGAAAAGGGAAATAACCCTTGCAGTAGTTGTGGCGTCTGTGCCATTATTTGTCCAGAAAATGTGATAAATATTCAGCATAATGATGATGGCTTTTACCAACCAATAGTTGATGAAAATAAATGTATTAACTGTGGGCTGTGTCAAAAAGTATGTTATCAATACTTGGAAACCCCACGAGCTTTTAATAACTATTTTAAGGATAAAGAAATTTATGGAGCTTGGAGCAAAGACGAAGATATTGTTCTAAATTCATCTTCAGGAGGGGTAGGACACGAATTAATTATACAAGCTTTAAACGATGGATACGAAGTAGTTGGAGTGACTTTTGATACGGAAAAAGATACGTGTAGGCATGAAATAGCAGGTAAGATTTCTCATGCGGAAAAATTTCGTTCTTCAAAATATCTACAAAGTTATACCATAGATGCTTTTGATCAGTTTAAAGCAAACAAAAAATATTTGGTAATTGGAACGCCCTGTCAAATCTATGGTCTCAGGAAATATGTACAACTAAAACAATGGGAATATAATTTTATTCTTGTTGATTTTTTTTGTCATGGTACTCCCTCGTATTTGCTCTGGAAGAAGTATAGGCAATACATCCAAGATAAATTCGCACTTAAAGAGTTAGCGCATGTCAAATTTCGAAATAAGCGAGAATCTTCATGGCATTCTTATTCGATGAAGATTGATGATATTAGTGGCAAAGGTTATATGCAAATAAATGCATTTACAGAGGATTTGTTTTTTAAATTTTTTCTTTCAGATACCTGTTTGAATGCATGTTGTTATAAGTGTTTGATGAGACTAGATAATTGCACTTCTGATATAAGATTAGCTGATTTTTGGGGAGATAAGTATAAGGAGAATGAAAAAGGAGTTTCACTTGTTTCTCTTAATACAGATAAAGGGAAAAGCTATTTCAAAAAAGTGGAGGATGCTTTGCAAGTCGAACATTGTTGTTTTGAGGATTTGCAAAATTCACAAGGGAAAAGATTTGGAGCCATTCCTGGAAAAAGAGACTTGGTTATGTCTTTATTAAAATCGGATGTTGGAATTTTAGATATTTATAAGTTAACGATTCGAGCATCATTTATGAAAAGAGCTAAGCATTTCTTAAAAGAATCAATTGTTAAATATCAAAAATAAAATTTGATGAAAAAAAAGACTAAGATTGGAATATTGACTTTTCATTTTGCAAATAATTATGGTGCAGTCATGCAAACTTATGCGTTGTATAATTGTTTATTAGAGTTAGGATATCAACCTACAATAATCAATAGGATTCCTAATTATTCTAATTTCTTGCTAAAAACATTGAAAAGAAGGTTAAATAAATTATTTATTTCTTTCTTTTCACATTCATTTACATTGTTTAGGCGTGAGAATTTCAAATCGATCACTAATGTGATCGCTTCTAATAAAAAAATGAAAGATGTAAGTCATATGTTCGATACCATAATAGTTGGAAGTGATCAGATATGGCGAATGGATTATACTGAAGGACTTGATTATAATTACTTTCTTGATTTTGCTGATGAGAATGTAAATAAAATATCGTATGCGGCGAGTTTTGGTAAGGATTCTTTTTGTGGTTCAGAGGAAAATAAACGCAGAGTAAGAGAGTTGTTATCTCATTTTGATTCAGTTTCAGTGAGAGAGGATTCTGCAGTCCAGATTTGTAAAAATGTTTTCAATATTGAATCACAACATGTGTTAGATCCAACCTTATTGCTTGAGAATTATTCTGATATCATTTCTGATAAAGAAGAAAAAAACTTGGAAGAGTATATTGCCACCTATTTCTTGGATAGTAGTGTGCATAAATTAGATGTTGCTGCGAAAATGTCTTCTAGATTTAAAATAAAAACAAAAAATATATACAGAAAAAGCAACAAAAACTTCTCATTAAGAAACATTAGTTTTCCTTTATCAGATTATAGTTTCCCTAAAGTGGAATCTTGGCTCGGAGGGATTAAGAGATCGAGTTATGTAGTCACAGACTCGTTTCATGGTGTAATTTTTTCAATTCTATTTGAAAAACAATTTGTGTGCATTGGTAATAAGGAGAGAGGTTTGTCAAGGATAACAAGTTTATTGAAAATGTTTGAGCTTGATAATCGATTGGTATTGGAAGGTGAAAAATTAAATGAAAAAAACTTTGATACTATTGATTATGAAAAAACAAATAGAATTTTAAGAAAGAAAAGAAAAGAGTCTTTGGATTTCATGATTTCTGCGTTAAGTAAGAAAAAGTCTATTTGTAATTAGGAGTTTTTGCTGTAATTAATATATAATGAAAACGAAACTCTATAAGGTTATATTAATTGTAATCTTTATTTTGCCTTTTTTTTATGAATACTTTACTGTACTTCCTGTAGCTTTTAAGTGGTTAAATGATATAGTAATTTTTGTTTTTGGATTTTTATACTTCAAATCTAATTTTAAATACCTTAATAAGATTATGAATCGTAAAATGATTCATCTTAGAGGTTTAATAATTTATACAATTCTATCTACTGTATTTTTATTAATATCGAGTTTACTAAATTACTGTCCTTTCATATTGTTATTATTAACTCTTAAGAAAACATTTGTGCCGCTTATTCTGTATTTAATTATTCTAATTGAAATTTCTAAAAACAATTTTTCTAATATTTATGATTTGTACAAAAAAATATTTGTTGTGCAGTTAGTTTTGATTCCTATTGAATATTTATATTTTCTTGAGCCATCTATCAGAAAATATCTGGTTGATTCCTTGGCAATAAATGAACTAGATATAGCTTGTGGTACACTTGGAGCAGGGCAAACAGGAATACTAGGGATGATATTAGTTTGTTTTTTCCTATTTACATTGTTTACTAAACAATTTTTTAAGTCTCTACTATGTGCTATTCCTTTGATATTTATTAATTCTGGAGGGGCGGTAATTTTATTTTGCATAGTTTATTTGCTTTTTATTTTATTAGGAGGTGTCTCAGTGAAGAAAAGGTTAAAGATTTTAATTGCAACGTTAATTATTGTTCCAATCCTATTTGAGTATAGTACTGATTTATTAGGATATGATTTAATCGATCGATATCAGCGTTCATATTTAGGGTATTACGATAATATAGTTGAGAATAAAGCTACTTGGGCAGGAGAGAATGAAACTGCCGATAAACTTGACCGTATTGCAGGATACTTTTACGTATTGGATCAGTTTAATGCTCCAATGGAGGTTGTGTTTGGATTAAGCCCACAAAAATTAGCTAATAGTAAAACCTTAGGTATAAAATCATCAGGAATAGGTGAAGGCGTGACTGATATTAAAAATGATTTTTTATATATACTAATTGAAAAAGGTTTTGTAGGTATTATTGTTTTGTATGGATTAATTATACTAATGATTTTTAATTCATATTCTAAAATGAGAAATAGAGCTTTAAGATTAAAGAAAGTTGGGTTATTTAATTTGATTTTTGCCTTAGCCCTGTTAATAATGTCATTTTATGTAAGAATGATTTATCATTACCAATTAATTGCTGTTATTGTGACATTTATGGCTTTTTTTGATTCTATATATTATAGAGCGCATATTAATGTAAAAACCAAAAAAATGTTAGCCCAATATGATTTTAAACCAGTGATAAAATAATATAAATAGAACATGTTATCTTTTATTGTAATTGGAAAAAACGAAGGTGCAAAACTGTCTAAATGTTTTAAAAGTATAGATAATTGCATAGCGAAAAATAATTTGAAGAATGTTGAGGTTATCTATGTTGATTCGAATTCGAATGATGATAGTATTGCAATAGCGAAATCTTTCAATGTTCAGGTTTATAAAATAAAAGGAGAAACGAATGCTGCACATGGAAGAGTTATAGGTGCTAAAAACGCTAATGGTGATGCTTTTTTATTTCTAGATGGGGACATGGAGATAAATGCAGAAGTGTTTTCTGAATTTTATACTGAAAAGAAAGGGCTTTTTTATCCATTTGTTACAGGAAGTTTTATCGATGTGTTTCATGATTATAATTGGAATAAAATTGGTATTGGGAAAAAAAATGTAGTAACAGAAGATAAATATATTAATTTGGGTGGTGGATTATTTTTCGTTGCTTCTAGTTTATGGAATTCGGTGGGAGGTATGGATCCTAGGTTTAGAATTAATGAGGATTATGAGTTTACTATTCGAGTCAGAAAAAAAGGTGTTAAATTGTTAAAGAAAAAAGAAATATTAGTTAATCATAACACAATCAATTATTTGGATGATTCAAGAAGGTGGGCGATGTTGAAAAATGGATATTTTATGTACTTTTCATATCTATGTAAGAAATATCTATTTGGAAATGGATTACTAAATGTTTTTATTCGAAATAATTACACTTTATTAGTACTTATAAGTAGTCTAATAATAGCGGTTTGTTTTAATTTGTATTGGGTGTTCTCGTTTTATCTTATAATTCTAGTGTTAAGATCCATAATTAAAAAGAAAAATTTAATTCTATTCTATTTTTTAAGAGATCTTCAAGTACTTTATGGATTGTTTTTCTTTCGTCCAAATCTCAAAGAAATTACAATTAAAGAGATTTAATAATTAGATAGTCAAAATCTAATAATTACAACCAATTATGGTCTGTTGTTTATCATATTCGATATGATACGAAGATATATTAGTGTGGTTTGTTATTATATTTTCTAGGCATTTGTTAGAAAGCACCTATCTTTTTTAGGTTGATTTTTTTCTCGCAATTCAGAATGTTCTTGTCCATTTTATCTTTAAATCTACAGGTAAAGGTGGTAATGTTGAAAATAGTAGTATGTTTTGGAATATGTAAAAATGTACATATCGGAAATTATTCTCGAATTGAAAAAATGTAGTATTCCAGCAGATGATAAATAGAGAAGGATGTGTGAACATGAGAAGATGTTATTTATTTACAATTCTATGTAATTTCATTAATTTGATAGTGTATAACTCATGTATTGATTAAAAGGATCTTTCAATCATCAAATGTTAGAATATAAAAAGATGAGAGCCCAGGAGCAAAGATTCTAATTTTTCTTCAAGTAAGCCATTCGGAAAGTTTATTATAATATTATCTGAAAATCATTTGCTCAATAAATTAATAAAGTAAAAAAGGAGCGATAAATTTTTAAATGTAAAATGTATGTTAAGTAATATGACAGAGACTTGTGATAGAATGTTTTCTATCGTAAAATGCATGGTTTTATTATTTCAAAAAAAAATCAAATTTAAATCTCCTTTTTTTATTGGAAAAGGTGCAACATTTTTATTCTCATCGAGCTACTCAAAAATTACTTTTAAGGGGAAGACTAAATTATGTCGTTATGTAGAGATAGGGGGTAGTGGAAAGATAGTTGCAGGCAACCATTTAGTTGTAAATGCTTATAGTAGAATAATAGCAGAAAAACAGATCACAATAGGGCATGATGTTCTAATAGCAAGATATGTTACAATTTTAGATCACGACCATAGTATAGATAATGTATTGAATGGAGATTTTAACACGCTTGAATCGAAGGAAATTTCCATAGGTAATTATGTTTGGATAGGTGATAAGGTGACAATCTTAAAAGGTGTTCATATTGGCAATAAGGTTGTTATAGGTGCACATTCCGTTGTTACGAAGGATATTCCTGATAATAGTGTTGTAATTGGAATTCCGGCAAAGGTGGTACGAAAAATTTAAGTCTGATATAATTATCTAAAGAAAATTTTTAAACTGATATGAAAAGGATAAAAATACTTTTAACAGGTTCTAATCCAAACGCAAAGAAAAATGTTGCAGGAATTGGGACGGTAATAAAGGTTTTGGAAAAAAATACAAATATTGAACCAATCACAATTCCTGTAGGAAGGTCAAGTGGGGAGAAAAGGGGTGTAAGTTGGATTATTTCATTATTGAAAAAGAAAATTGAAGTAAAATCGATAATAAAAAACAATAAAATCGATGTTGGTCATATTAATACATGCATGAATCCTCCTGCATTGCTTAGGGATTATTATATTTTAAAACAGGTAAGGAAACATGGAATTAAAACCATCCTTCATATTCATGGAGGAAAATACCTTTTTAAAAAGACAAAAAATATTTTTCTAAAGTATATCATTGATAGAATGCTTGTTAAGTCAGATTTAATAATCGTTTTGAGTGAATATGAAAAAGAACATTTTCCTTATAATATTTCCAAAACAAAAATTGAAGTACTAAAGAATTGTATTGATACAAAACAAATACCCAATCATCTACCTAATTCACAAAAAGCTAATATTATTTATATGGGTCGAATTGTTGAAAGTAAGGGTATCGAAGATTTATGCATTGCTTTAAAGTTACTTGCTGAAAAGAAGATAGATTTTCATTTTAATTTATGCGGGTCTGGTCCATTGCAAACTAAAATTGTTGAACAGTTAAAAAGTATCATTCCGGAAAAGTTTACTTTCCATGGAATTGTAAGCGGTGATAAGAAATGGAGTTTGCTTTCTCAATCGGAGATTTTTATACTTCCATCACGTTGGGGAGAAGGATTGCCTATGGCATTATTAGAGGCTATGGCACTGGGAAAATGTGCTGTAGTAACGAATGATGCCTCTATGAAAATGATTATTAAAGATCGTCAAAATGGGATTTTAGTAAAAAAACATAATCCTGATGATATTTTTAAAAAATTAAAAGAATTGCTTACCACAAAAGATATTCCAAATGAAGTGGGACAAAGAGCAAAAAAATACTTTCAAAATAACTTTAGTTTGAAAGAGTATTACCATGGTATAAATAACCTATACAATAGATTGTTGAATTAATTATTCTTCGGAATTGATGAGTTTTATAAATAATGATTTTACAAAAGGTTAATATATTCGATTTGCAGATTGCAAATGTTGATATGCAAGAGGCTTGTGAGGAGGTTGTAAACCTTGTTAATACCCAAGGTAAATATCATGGAGTTTTTACACCAAATGCTCACATGACTCTAATGGCTATTGAGGATGATAATTTTAAACAAATATTACAAGATGCATCTTTGTTATTGGCAGATGGCATGCCTGTGGTATGGGCTTCTAAATATTTCGGAACACCTTTAAAGGGAAAAGTATCAGGGAGTACCTTTTTTCAGGAAAGTTGCGCAACTATTTCTAGGTACAATTTAAATGCATTTTTTCTTGGAGCTATGCCTGGGGTAGCCCAATTGGCTGCAGATAAGTTAAAAGAAAAATATCCTCAACTAAATGTAGTTGGATGTTATTCCCCAGATTTTGGTTTTGAAAATGATCCAAAAGAAAATGGAAAAATAATTGAATTGTTAAAAAATTCAGGTGCGGATGTTTTATATGTTGGGTTATCCGAAGGTAAAGGTGAAAAGTGGATTGTCGAGAATAAAGAAAGATATCAAATACCGGTTAGTATCCAAATTGGCGCTGCATTTGACTTTGCGGCAGGCTTAAAAAAAATACCTCCGAAAACTTTAAAAAATGTTGGATTAGGATGGTTGTGGAGGTTGATGCATGAACCCAAAAGATTGTGGAAAAGATATTTAATTAAGGATATTCAGATTTTTGAGCATATAATAAAAGAAAAGAAAAAAAGAAAAAATTATGCATAAAATGAAAAAAGCACTTATAACAGGAGTAAATGGTCAAGATGGCTCTTACTTGTCAGAATTTTTATTGGAAAAAGGATATGAGGTACATGGTTTAATTCGACGTAGTTCTTCTTTTAATCGAGAAAGAATTGAGCACTTATACCTAATAGATTTCTTAAGGGAGAATACATTTAGGGGTAATTTCTTTCTTCATTATGGAGATATGACTGACTCAAGTAATCTAATTAGATTGGTTAAAGAAATTCAACCCGACGAGATTTATAATCTTGCTGCCCAGTCGCATGTGCAAGTCTCTTTTGAAGTTCCAGAATACACTGCAGATGTTGATGGTATTGGAACTTTGCGTTTGATGGAGGCTATACGATTATTAGGGATGGAAAAAAAGACAAGAATATATCATGCATCTACTAGTGAATTATATGGAAAAGTACAAGAGATTCCTCAAAGTGAAACAACACCATTTTATCCACGCTCTCCATATGGTGTAGCTAAACTTTATGCATTTTGGATGGTGAAAAATTACAGGGAAGCATATAATTTTCATGCAAGTAATGGAATATTATTTAATCATGAATCAGAACGACGAGGAGAATCTTTTGTGACTAGGAAAATAACTCTTGCTGTAGCCAGAATTAAACATGGCTTAAAAGAAAAACTTTCACTGGGTAATTTAAGTGCAAAGCGTGATTGGGGGTATGCGAAGGACTATGTTCGGTGTATGTGGTTGATGCTTCAGCAGTCTGAGCCAGATGACTATGTTGTAGCAACCGGAGAGATGCACTCGGTTAGAGAGTTTACCGAGCTTGCTTTTAAAGTAGCTGGAATTGAATTGCACTGGGAAGGTGAAGGTGTTAATGAAAAAGGTATCGACATAGAATCTGGTAAGATACTTGTTGATGTTGATCCCAAATATTTTAGGCCGTCAGAAGTAGAGTTGCTCATTGGAGATCCACAAAAATCAATTGATGAATTGGGTTGGAATCCAAGAAAAACTTCGTTTAGGAAACTGGTAGAAATAATGGTAAATCATGACTTGGAGTATGTGTTAAAGAATAGTGTAAGTTACGTATAAATATATCCGATATGAGTTTTTGGCACAAAAAAAACATCTTAGTAACGGGAGGGAATGGATTTCTTGGAAAAGCTGTAGTTCGAGGATTACATTTACGAGGTGTAGAAGACAAAAATATTATAATTCCTAATTATCCAGAAAATGATTTGCGAGATTATCTTACATGTTTGAATTTTACAAAAGATATTGATATAGTAATACATCTTGCTGCGAAAGTAGGTGGAATCCTTTTTAATCAAAAGCATCCCGCATCAATGATTTATGATAACATTATGATGGGCTTTAATTTAATGGAAGCTTCTCGGATAAATGGGGTTAAGAAATTAGTGAATTTAGGAACAACATGTTCATATCCTGAAAATGCCCCAATTCCTTTCCTTGAGGATAGTCTTTGGGATGGTTACCCAGCTTTGGTTACAGCTCCTTATGGCTTAGCAAAAAAAATGTTGAGTGAATTATCGAAAGGATATAAAACGGAATATGGATTTGAATCAATTTTTCTTCTTCCAGTTAATTTATATGGACCAGAAGATAATTTTATTAAGGAAAATGCACATGTTATCCCAGCTTTGATTCAACGATTTGAGAATGCTTTTAGCGAGGGAACACCTTCTGTAAAAGTTTGGGGTACAGGGAAGGCAACACGTGAATTTCTTTATGTCGATGATGCTGCTGAAGGGATATTGATGGCTACTGAATATTATAATGATACTTCCCCGGTTAATCTTGGTACGGGTATTGAAACTTCGATTAAAGATCTTGTAACAATTATAGCTGATTTGATCGGATATAAGGGAGATATTGAATGGGATTTAAGTAAACCAGATGGTACCCCTCGCAGGTGTCTTGATGTTTCAAGAGCAGAAAAATGTTTTGGATTTAAGGCAAATGTTTCGATGTTAGAGGGGTTACAAAAAACTATTAATTGGTACCGTTCTGCACTTCTCTCAAATGTTTCGTCATAAGATTATAAGATAGGTTTGTTTAAACTTATTAGTTCTACCAATATCTCCCTGAAAACAATTTTATTCTTTTGTCCTTTCAAGTTTATTATTGGATAAAAAATATCGCCGTAGCTGCGGCTATGCTTCTATTTATAGCCTTGACTAAACGCAAAATTCTAAAAACAATTTAAGGCTTCTTTCATCTGTTTATAATTTCTTTCTATTTGCCCGATGGAAGCCACAAGATCAAAGTCATTATTATCGTGTGTGTTTAATAATTATTTTAATCATGCTTGTTTCATAATAAAACAAGTATTATCGCTACGGGTATAGCCAATCGGAACACAAGCTATATCTACTCACAATAAGTTGTAAATCGTTTTACGAATGAAAAAGCAAGAGAGAATATCTTGTTATTTGGATTTTATTATGGTTCTAATCTTTCAATTTGAACAGTATGAAAACTAAAGAAAAAAAATTAATTCTTTTTTATTTTTGGATGGACCTAATTTTATTGAATTTATCTCTAATATTGGTTGGGTTTGTTTATATGAATAAGCACAAGCCTTTTGATTTTATAAACTATGCATTGCTTCTAAATTTAAGTTGGATAATTATTTTCTTTTTGTATCCAAAGAGAAATCTCTTTTTAAGGGATGGATTTACAAATCGACTAAAGCAACAGGTCATTCGTTTTTGTTTATATGCTTCACTGGTTTCGTTTGTGTTATTATTTCTTAACCACTTGTCCTTTATTATTTTATTTGGTACAATTTTACTTTTTTTTAGTTTTAATATCAATGCATTTTTTGCTATCTACACCTATTTGGGTTACAAAAGGCGCCAAGGAAGGCACGTAAGAAAAGTTTTGGTTGCAGGGTATAATTTGGGCTCAGAGGAGATTAATTGTTATTTAAATGATAATCCGGAATTAGGGTATAAAATCATAGGTTATGTTGATTTTAAAGATAATTTAAATGCTAAATTTAATTATTTAGGGGATTTAAATAGCTTTCAAAGTATCTATGATAGATTTTCTTTTGAAGAAGTGTTGATAGCACTTCCGGTTACGTTAAAATCTGAGATTGACAAATTGGTGAAACTTTCGGAGTTTAATGGGGTGAGAATTCGTCTTATACCGGACTATTACAGTTTACTGAAAAAGAATGTGAAAATCAATCAGATTGGAAATGTTCCATTAGTAGATGTGCACAGTGTGCCTTTGGATAAATTCAACTCGAGATTTCTTAAGAGAATATTTGACATTATATTTTCATTTTCGGTTATTGTTCTGGTTCTTCCTTTGATGACAATTGTGGCTTTAGCCATAAAGTTAGAGAGCAGAGGAAGTGTTTTTTACAAACCCGTACGCATAGGTAAGAATGGAAAAGAGTTTTCGGTTTTAAAATTTCGTTCGATGAGAAATTCAGACAGTGTATATGGAGGTGTAAAATCTACAATCAAAGGAGATCCAAGAATTACTAAAGTTGGTGCATTTATTCGTAAAACAAACTTGGATGAATTGCCGCAGTTCATTAATGTTTTAAGGGGAGAAATGTCTGTAATTGGACCACGGCCTCATCGAGTAAATCTGAACAAAGATTTACAACGCAAAATGTCTGAATATATGACAAGAAGTTATATAAAGCCTGGCATAACAGGTTGGGCTCAGGTGAATGGTTGGAGAGGACCAACCGAGACGCGTTTGCAATATAACGGAAGAACCCTTCATGACATTTGGTACATAGAAAATTGGTCGTTTCTTCTGGATATATATATTGTGTACCTAACTTTATTTGGAAAGAAAGTAAGAAAGAATGCTTTTTAATAAAACGATAGATTAATCTAAGCCCCCCTAATAATTGTTTTTGAACGAATAGCCTATTTATTATGAGTTGGAAGAATATGGAAAACTTGGTTTCTGTCTTGTCATGGTCTAACTTTTCGTGTTTTTTGGATTCACATTCTTATAAGGCACAAATATTTTATGATTTAGTGTTGGTATCAATGATTTTTGAATTCGTGCATATCAATAAAGAATGAGGCTTTAGGCCAAAAGCTTTGCGGAAGAATAAAGATTTCAATGATGATAAGGGGGGCATAGCCCTGATATCTGTAATCGAGGTAAATACACATTGGAAAATTCAATAAGCCTTTTGAGAATCAAACAATGATATGATGAGGTCAAGACTAGTGTAAAGAATGCTAATTCCCCGAACTAATTTTTTGACCTATTTTCCTTTCAACTGCGTTAAGCTTTTTCGCCGTAGCTACGGCTATGCCTGTAAACCTTGCCTTGTAAAAAGAAAAATATTTTCAAAAACTTTAATTCGTTTTATTAACACTCTTCACACTAGGCCTCTTTTCTTATTCACCTAAGTTCGATTAAAACTATTCGCCACAGAAATTCAGATTTATACATGATTTGCATTAAAACATCTGAAAGAATATCGGGATATTTTGAAGATTTTTTAAAGTAAAGATTGGGTGAAGATGATTTTTCAAAGAATTTAATTGCTTTTGGCATAAATTTCCTCATATCCGCCCGCAATATCCCGATATTCCTTCGGGAGTTTGAGAAAATTTCTACTCAAAATCAGTGTAAACTGTGACAATATATTTAGTCGAACTCAGGTTAAGCCGACTTGATGTTGATAATCTCAGATTGGTTTTTAAACGAAATTACTACTTTTTAATTATATACCTACAAAACGCTCCAATACAGAGCTTTGAAGACCATTTTTCAATTATTAATAAAATCTTAGCTTTACAAACCTTAAAGAATGAATAAACTATTTTATTTACTCCTGTTAGTTTCAGGATGTTTTTTCAGCTCATGCAAAACCAGCAAGGATCTGGTATATCTAAACAATACCAGCGACGAAGAATTGCTGGAAATTATGTCTGCCAATATTGCAGAGTATGTGATTAAAACCAGCGATAATTTGTATGTGGATATTCAATCCATGAGTCCTGAGGTGAATGCCATGTTTAATCCTACAAAAGGATTGAACTCTACCGGAGGCACATCACAAAATTATGGTCAGCCTTCTTCACAGTATTTAAATGGCTTTCAGGTTGATTTATCAGGCAATGTTAATTTACCGATTATTGGAGATGTTGGTGTTGCCGGGAAAACCTTGAAGCAGGCAAGAGAAACAATTCAGGAACGGGCCGATGAATACTTAAAAGATGCCACAGTGAAGGTAAAATTATTGAGCTTTAAAATTACTGTTTTAGGAGAAGTAAAAAGAGCGGGAGTATACTACAACTACAATAACAACATGACCGTTTTAGATGGGATCTCAATGGCGAATGGAATTACCGATTATGGTAGAATTCAAAAAGTATTGGTAATGCGTTCAAGCGAAAAAGGAGCAAAAACTTATCGTTTAGATCTTACCAATAAGAAATTTTTGAACTCTGAGGCATTTTTCCTACAACCAAACGATGTGGTTTATGTAGAACCGGACAAATACAAAAATGTGAAGCTAAATTCACCAATGTACTCACTTTTCTTATCCACATTATCCACATTAATTCTGATCCTAAACGTATTATAAACTGAATAAAGTTGTAGTGTTTTAAATTTTATTCGTTTTACTATAGTCTTATTTTTATGAATAACAATAATATCAATGAAATGATGGAATTCTTCGAGCAAGAAGAAGGAACAAACATCAAAGAGTTTATTTTTAGATTATTATCGAAATGGCACTGGTTTGTGCTTTGCGGGTTTATTGGCATCTGCTTAGGTTTTTTATTCAGCAAATCAAGTCCGTCGGAATATAATTTAAATGCTTCGGTTTTGATTAACGATGAATCTAAAAGCATGGGCTTGGATGATTTGTTTGATAGCTTTGATTTGAGAGATAAAGCAAACATAGAGAACCACATTCTGATGCTACAATCCTATACCTTAAATCGACAGGCATTGGAAAATTTAAATCGAGAAGTGTCCTGGTTCAAAAGTGGATTGTTGAAAGACACAGAATTGTATGGTTCCTATCCATTTAAGGTAAAAATTAATGATAGGGAAAAGAACTTGTCAGGAATTGAAATCGAAATTACTCCAATAGATAATAAATCATATCGCTTAAGTGCCGACGGCAAGTATCAAGAAAATGATTTGGAAATGGACGTGGCTTTTGAAGTGATAGGGAAATATGACAAAGCTTTTACAAATCAATTCTTTGAT
Organism: Marinifilum sp.; assembly: GCF_965230805.1. Classification (NCBI taxonomy): domain Bacteria; kingdom Pseudomonadati; phylum Bacteroidota; class Bacteroidia; order Marinilabiliales; family Marinifilaceae; genus Marinifilum; species Marinifilum sp. The sequence goes on from NZ_OZ246019.1 coordinate 3,536,256, forward strand.
TTTGTTATTTCTAAAAATGAGAGTTTTGTTCGTGATCCCGAAGATGAATATTATTTTAAAATCAATAATCTGGATAATTTGACAAAGCTTTGTTTACGGAATTTAAATGTGAGTTTAGCAACTAAAAAGGCCGATGGGATAGTAATTACATATAAAGGGAATATCCCTCAACGGGATGTAGATTATTTAAATGAATTGATTCGTGTTTATATGAATTATGGATTGAACGAGAAGAATAGAACTTCTGAAAATACCGTTCAATTTATTGATGCTCAGCTGCAGGGAATTGTAGACTCCTTGAATATTGCCGGAGATAGGTTTACCAAATTTAGATCGGAAAATGGAATTGTTGACTTGAGCAAAGAAGCAGAACTGGTTGCCGAAACCATTGAAAAATTGGAGGAAGAGAGAGAATTGGCACGCAGACAGCTTTCTTACTTTAAGAACTTACAGGCATACATGGGTAATTCGGAGCAAATGAAACATATGGTAGCTCCTTCTGTTGTTGGTATTGTAGATGCGGGTTTGAATGCTCAAGTCGTAAAGTTAGGGGAATTGTATGGTAAAAGATCTTCTTTGTCTGTTATTGCTAAGGATAAAAATCCGGGTCTTGTAATGATTGACAAAGAAATTGTAATGACTTTAGCTGGTTTGGAAGAAAATGTAAACAACTTAATCGTAAATGCAAAGATTAATTTAAATGGCCTTGACCGACGCATGAAAAAGATCAAGTTGGAATTGACCAGTCTTCCTCAAACCGAACAGCAATTGATTGATATCAAAAGACGTTTTGACCTGAATAACGAGTTATATACTTTTTTACTACAAAAAAGAGCTGAAGCAGCTATTACAACGGCCTCGAATGTTTCGGATGCGCAGGTTCTTGATCCTGCAAGAGTGGAAACTGCTGATAAAATTGGTCCCAAAACGATAATCAATTTGTTAATTGGTGCAATTTTGGGAGGAGTAATTCCTTTTATTGTAATTGTTGTGGGGGATTATTTTAATGATTCCATACAATCAAAAGAAGATATTGAAAAGGATAGCAAATTGCCAATAATGGGAGAGATTACGCACAACCATTACACTTCTGAATTGGCAATTGTAAAACATCCTAGATCAGGAATTGCAGAATCGTTCCGTGGTTTGCGCACAAACTTGCAGTATATGTTCAAGCAGAAAAAAGATTGTAAGGTATTGGCGCTTCACTCCATGATTCCCGGAGAAGGAAAAACCTTTAATGCGGTTAATTTGGCAACAATAATAGCCATGGATAGCAAAAAAGTTCTTTTGGTTAGCTGTGACTTGCGCAGGCCCCGTCTGAATAAAATTTTTGGAGACAACAATAAATCAGGTTTATCAACCTATTTAATTGGTCAGCATTCGTTGAAACAAGTTATAGAAACAACAGATATTAAAAACCTATCATATGTGAATTCAGGTCCAATTCCACCCAATCCTTCCGAATTATTAGGAACGGAAGAATTTGCCAGATTCGTTGAGGAGGCAAAAAAAGACTATGATTACATTGTAATGGATAATGCACCGGTAAGCCTGGTTACAGACGGATTATTGACAGGGAAATATGCCGATGCGAATCTATTTGTTTTGCGTCAGGGATATTCAAATAAAAGCCAGATTAAATTCATAAACCAGATGGCAGAGAAAGAGAGTATCTCGCAGATCGGTATTGTTTTTAATGATGCAATGTATAACGCGCACGGATATGATAAGAATTATGGATACGGATACGGCAATGGCTATTACGACGAAGACATGATAAAACACAATTGGCATACCAAGCTGTTATCTAAATTCTCGAAAAACTAAATCATATTAACCAGAGCTCGACCTAAAATGTCATCCACCGAAACTTCTATTTCTATGAATCGAGTAGGATTAAAATAATTATTAAGCATACACTTTAATGATTATTTTGATCTTGGGGCTTCCATCTGACAAATAGAAGAAAATTATATACAGATGAAATTACTACTTGCTGCAATTGCCTCCCTATTATTTGTGCTTTCTGCAAATAGATGTTTAGCCAGGGAAAGACAAGAATTATTAAGTGAAGAATTGTGTTTGCTTGGCTTCGAGAATGTGAAAGTGCTCACTTCGGGTAATATACTTTTGGCATGTATGGAAAATAATATATACGGATGGAATGTTGAAGGTATTGTCATTGTATTGGATTGCTTGTCGAAGAATAGTACTGCAGAAAAAGAAATCATTCTTTACGCTTTGGATCATGGAATTCCTCAAATACGGATAAAAGTAAATTCGTTGGCCTGGAAAAGCTTTCGCAATGGAGAAATTCAAGCTCATGCCTTGAGAAAAATGTTATCGGTGGATTCTAAACTTCAGAAAGATTACAAATTATTAGAGAATACATTGTATTGGAATTCCAATTTAAATAAAATCGACTTTGTTATTTATCCGCAATTTGCGCTTCAAAACACAGGCTTTAATCAAATTTATGAGACTCAATTAAATTTGGCTCCGGCAATGGAAGTGGATTTGTGGAAAGGAATGCAGTTTACCGGTCAGGTAATTTTCCCCCTCCACAACGAATTGAGTAAAGAGGGAGATGAAGTTCGTCCTGGTTTTGTAAGCATATCTCAGAATTTTAGAATTGCTTCGGATTATTTTGGGAAACTAGTGGTTGGGAATTTTAATGCAAACCGCTATGGGGGCTATATGAGTATGAGACGTCCGATTTGGAAAAACAGAATTGAAATAGGCGCAAATGCGGGAATCACAGGAAGCTCATATTTCTATAAAGGGAGATGGTTGAAAGGGAATGTGAATGAGTTGAATTGGTTTCTTAAGGCCAGGTACTTTCACCATCGATATGATTTGCAGTTTGACCTGAGCTATGGGAAATACATTGCGGGAGATCATGGTATTCGTGCAGATTTAACCCGGCATTTTGGAAGGATAGCAATAGGTTGTTATGTGATGTGTTCTGATGGCAGATCCAATGGAGGTTTTCACTTTAGCCTTCCTTTGGCTAAGAAACAAAATCGTAGGCATTTAATAAGAATCAAGCCTGCAAATTTCTTCGATTGGGAATACAATGCAGGAACTGAATTTGTAAAGGGACGTTATTATGAAACACGGCCAAATGAAAATAGAACAGAGAATAATTATAATCCTATGTATTTAAAAACTCAATTATTGAATTTATGAAAAAGAAGCGAAACCTTAGATTTTTGTCTTTGATCTGTGCAATTCTTATTGTTACAGGATTAGGTGTTTTTCATGCCTGTCAGGAAGACGTAGAACCAGTGTATTTTCAAACACCAGAAGCTGTTCAGACAGTCGAAATTGTGGTAGAAAATTTTGAAACAAAAGCTAACTTGAGTGATGTTAGTGCTCAGATTACTTATCCTGATACTTCAGGAGAAACCGTAACTTTAAGCGACGGTGTTTTGTTACTGGATATAACAAGTCGGGAAGATGGTGAATTGTTGGTTAAGTTTGAAAAAAACGGATTTATTCCTACTGAAACAGTAGTAATAATCGACAGAAGTGAATTGCCGGCTAATTCTGATTGGACCTACGAAACCATGGCTGAAATGGTAGAAATTAACAGTTCTGTTACCGTTGATCCTTCTAAAGATTTGAATGTTGAAGTGGAAGGTTCAGAGGCATCAGTTAAATTTCCAGCTGGCTGCACGAATGAGGTTGCAGAAATAACCATCACCGAGGTACCTGCCGGGGCAGAGCTTGCTGAAGAAACTCATGAAATTCAGTTAAAAGAAGGGCACGTTGCATTGAAATCCTTTAATTTCTTACCGGAAAATCAAAAATTTGAAATTCCTATTGAGATAACTTTCCCAATTCCTGATGAAAGTACAGAACTATTATTTGCCACTCTGGTGGATGGAGATTGGGAAACTACAGAAGTTAGAAAAAACGGAGATGGTACAGGAACAGCCTTGGTATCACACTTTTCTGATTATATTTTAACAACAGTAGATATCTGGGTAATTGAAGGTGAAAGCTTATCTGAACCGATATCATTTGTTGGGAATTGTGATGAAGAGTTGGTAGCAACAATTGAAAATGATTTTAATACTGATGACACGCAAGCAAAAGATGAATTGCCGGAAAATATTCATATCTCATTTTCGGTAAGCAAAACAGTAGAAGCCATGGTTGGTCATGAACGAACAATTCAAGGGGAATACACCATTAAAACCTATAGAAATCAGACCAAAGGTTATAGTATTCAAATACCATCTCTTCCGGTAGTTTGGCAAACTCCGGGACAACAAGTATGTCACACAGGTGGTTCAGGTAATTAATATCCGTATAATTTTAAAATTGAAAAACATGTATAAAAAATTGATCATATGTTTGCTGCTTGTCAATACAGCCTTTATGCTTCAAGCGCAAAATTACAATTGGGCTAACAAACGTTTCAGAAAAAGGAGTGAAAATACTATAGTTCATAGTGTAAATTTAAGTGTAGGTGTTTATTCTCCGAAAATGGATTATTGGAATGATATCTTTTTACCTGCATCAGGTAGTGATGGAGAATTTAAATCGGGTCTGCTTTTAGGAGGAAATATCACTTTTAGGATAGTAGAAGAATTTAGGGCTAGAGTAGGTGCGACATTCTGGTCAGATGAGGTAAAAGAAAGTGGAGTAGGTTTTAATCGATTAGATATTTCTTTCACACGATTTTCAGCAGGAGGATTCTATGTTCCTAAATTTGCATCTTTTGGAGATGGTTTTCAGGGATATGCTGGTTTCGAAATGTATTATTATGACATCAAAAATGAATTGGATATAAGCTCTGATTCGGGCATTCTAAATTCTGGAGAACAGAATGGTCATGATATGGCATTTGCACCAGTTCTTGGACTTGAGAAAGTATTTGGTGAGAATATTTTAGTAGGAGCTGAATTTAGTTATGTCCTTGGGAAGTACAAGCAAGCCGAAGTTGAAGAATCAACAACCTTCGATGTATCGGTAGCAGGGCCGCAATTTACGATTTCCGTAGGATATAAATTTTAGTCATTAATGATAGATACTGTGCTGTGTTAGTTATGGTATCTTATAGATATATAGAATGAATCGCCTAAGTATAAATATGACGATTCATTCTATTGTTTTCTGCAACTTATTGTGAAAAGAATACTTCAATTGATTTTATTATTGTGTTTTTCCATTTTCTCGGAAGCACAAATAATTACTGGCAGTACTGGTTTGTTGAATACACCATCAGCTGAAATGCAAGAAGATGGAACATTTATGTTTGGAGCCAACTTTCTTCCGGAAGAAATGACTCCGGATAGATTTAATTATGATACGGGTAATTATTTCTTAAATCTAAGCTTTCTCCCATTTTTGGATGTTACATATAGATGTACCTTATTTAAGAGAAGTTGGTCGGGAAAATATACAGGCCAGGATCGAACTTTTGGCTTAAGAGCGCAACTGATTAAGGAGAAAAAATACATGCCAGCCATTGTATTTGGAGGGAATGACTTGTATTCGGAGGAAAGTGATGGTAGCAATCAACATTTGGGAGCATTATATGCAGTTGCTACCAAAAATATTCGTTGTAATTATTTTTCTATTGGGATAAGTATAGGACATGGATTTAAAGCTTACAACGGAAGTCAGATCGATGGTTTTTTCGGAGGGATATCTATTTCTCCTGGCAAACGAAAGGCAATCTCTATGATAGCAGAATATGATAGCAATAATGTGAATCTTGGTGCATCTGTTTTGCTTTTTAAACACCTGTATTTGCATTCTTTTTTGTATGACAGCAGGTATCCCGTAGGTGGTTTTGCTTATAAGATATACCTGAAACGTTAAGAGTTCTTATTAGCCAATATCACAATACTTGAACAGGGGCAGTTTTAACGGCTAATTCACTTGAAATGATAAAAGACAGGAACTTATTTCGTAATAATACAAGTATTACACTTTAATTTGTTTAATGGTTAGGGAGCAAGCAATGAGCTTGCTCTTTTGCTTTTATATGGATAGGATCCTGTTTGTGTCTGTGACTAAAATCAGTTCTTGAACTGAAGTGATTAAAGGAACTGGTAAAAACTCTAAATTGATTGGAATTTAGGCATGAGAATCGTTATCTCATCAATTATTTGCTTAACGTGAGTTCGACGTAAAATTCGTTCAGAGTTTGATCTGATTTTGAGTAGAAATTTTCTCAAATTTTCGAAGGAATATCGGGATATTTCAAGAAGATTTGAGGAGATTTATGCCGAAAGCAGGCAAACACATAATGGAAAGTTCTCTTTACGACATCTTCACATTAAAAATTCCTCAAAATAGCCCGCTATTCTTTCCAAATTTTTAATGCAAATCTATCACAAATAGAACTTTCTGTGGATAGAATTTTACGTTGAACTCACGTTAGCTTAAACTATTGGATTGAGATACTACTTTATCCGATGGAAGGGAGCTAAAGTTAAATTGAGTTCGTTACTTGTTCAATTGGAAACTAAAAATTGATGTAATGACAGTATAATGATTTCGATCATTGATAAGGATTTTCCCTTTTTTTGGTTTACGATGTACTTTTTAAAGCAAAAGAAAAGCGACCACCATTAAGGTAATCGCTTTTATCTAAAGTCGGGGCGAGAAGATTCGAACTTCCGACCCCACGCCCCCCAGACGTGTACTCTAACCTGGCTGAGCTACGCCCCGAACTTGAAATGGCAAATATAGCTCACAAATTGTATCTGACAAAAAGTGAAGGAAAAAAGATTAGATAAAATTGATTTGGAGATTTAATCTTTCTATTTAATGAATACAGTTAATTATCTGGATATTTTGTAAATTTGTTTCTCAAATTATTATTTAGAAACAGAATATATAAATATACATGGAATTTAAATCAATGAACCTAAACGAAAAAACACCTGCTAATCAAGAAGGTGATGTTGAGAAAGTTAAATGTTTAATCGTTGGTTCGGGACCAGCGGGTTATACTGCAGCAATTTATGCCGCCAGAGCAAATTTAAATCCTGTAGTGATAGAGGGACTTCAGCCTGGAGGTCAGTTAACAACCACTACCGAGGTTGATAATTTTCCGGGATATCCTGATGGCATTACAGGACCTGATATGATGGCAGATTTAAAGAAACAGGCGGAACGATTTGGAACAGATTGTCGTTGGGGGCTTGTTACAGCCGTTGATTTTTCGGTGTATCCTCATAAAGTTGTTGTCGACGAGAAGAAGCTGATTGAAGCAGAAACTGTAATTTTAGCTACAGGTGCAACGGCTAAGTATCTTGGATTTCCAACGGAATCTAAATACATGGGATCCGGAGTTTCGGCCTGTGCAACCTGCGACGGATTTTTCTATCGAGGAAAGGATGTTGCAGTTGTTGGAGGAGGAGATACAGCAGCCGAAGAAGCTACTTACCTTGCCGGACTTTGCAATAAGGTGTATTTGATTGTACGTAAGCCATTCATGCGTGCATCAAAGGCAATGCAAGACCGCGTTTTTAAAACAAAAAACATTGAACTCTTATTCGAACACAATACAAAGGAATTGTATGGCGATGGTGTTGTTGAAGGAGCAAAGTTGATTAAAAGAATGGGTGAAGCTGAAGAACAAGAAGTGGATATCAAAATTGATGGATTTTTTGTAGCCATTGGTCACACGCCCAACTCAAAAGTGTTTTCTGATTATTTAAAAACAGATGATCAAGGATATGTGATTACGGAACCTGATTCAACCAAAACAAATGTTCCTGGTGTATTTGCTTCTGGCGATTTAAAAGATCCGCATTACCGTCAGGCGATTACCTCAGCAGGTTCAGGCTGTATGGCAGCCATGGATGCAGAAAGATTTTTAGCAGAGAGAGAATAGCAATTCTTGGCAAATAACATTTTAATATCGGTATTACCCGACTATCATTGATGGGGTTGGGTTTTTTTATACTTAAAAAAAGAGGCATCCTTTCGAATGCCTCTAAATATATCTTGAATAATAGTAGGATTACTGATTGAATACATCAGCAAATTTATCCTTACTATACTTTCCTTCTTTAAGTTTCTTAGCAACTTCTTTAAATGCATTCACAGTGTACTCTACATCTTCAAGTGAGTGCATAGCAGTTGGAATCAAACGAAGTAATAGTTGTCCTTTAGGAATTACCGGATACACTACGATAGAACAGAAAATGTTGTAATTTTCTCTCAAATCCATAGTAACCTGAGTTCCTTCGGCAACACTACCCGAAAGGTAAACAGGAGTAACAGGAGACTCAGTAACACCAATATCTAAACCAGCATCTTTTAATCCGGTTTGAAGAGTATTGGCAACGGTCCATAGTTTTTCGCGAAGTTCTGGCATTGTTTTTAACATTTCCAAACGTTTCAGTGAACCTTCAACAATTGGCATTGGAAGAGATTTAGCGAAAATCTGAGATCTCATTGTATATCTTAGGTAAGTACCAACTTCTTCGCTACAAGCAATAAATGCACCAATCCCTGCCATGGCTTTTGCGAAAGTACTAAAGTGAAGATCAACCTTGTCTTCAACACCAAAGTGTTCGATTGCACCAGCACCACTTTTTCCCATCACACCAAAACCGTGAGCATCATCTACCAATAAACGGAAGTTGAAATCATCTTTTAAAGCACAGATTTCATCCAGTTTACCTAGATCACCTGCCATACCAAAAACACCTTCGGTAATTACTAGAATACCACCGCCTGTTTTCTCAGTCCATTTGGTAGCGCGATCCAATTCTTTACGAAGGTTCTCCATGTCGTTGTGAGGATAAACGAAACGCTTACCTGGGTGAAGTCGAAGTCCATCCATAATACAAGCGTGTGATTCAGAATCGTAAACAATTACATCATGACGACCAACAAGAGCGTCAATGATAGAAACCATTCCTTGATAACCGAAGTTCAAAAGAAATGCATCTTGCTTCCCAACGAATTCTGCAAGTTTTGATTCTAATTCTTCGTGGAGGCTTGTTTGTCCCGACATCATACGAGCGCCCATAGGATATGCCAATCCCCATTTTTCAGCCGCTTCAGCATCAGCTTTTCTAACTTCAGGGTGATTTGCTAAACCAATATAGTTGTTCAAACTCCATGTTAATACCTCTTTCCCACGAAACTTCATTCTAGAGTTGATTTCGCCTTCCAATTTAGGGAAAGCAAAATATCCATGAGCTTGCTTTGCGTACTGTCCGATATTCCCTTTTTGGGTCTTAATTTTGTCAAAAATATCCACGATTTATGCTTTTTTGAGTTATTTTCCTTTGTAATTGTGCAAAAGTAATCTTTTTTGGATTTAAAGCAATAAATTATAAAGAATTGTATAATATGCGCAAGAATGTGTGCCATATTTCGTACGAAAACTTTATCTTTGCGAAATGCAAAAAAATATAGTAGCAAGATTTATGAGAAAAATTGTCTTATTGTTCGTGCTTTTCGCTTTCATTTTAGGAGGATGTAGCGAGTATCAAAAACTACTGAAAAGTACCGATAACTCTCTGAAATACAAGAAAGCTGTAGAGTATTATAATTCCGAGGATTATGCAAAGTCTGCAACTTTATTTGAAGAATTACTTCCTATTTTTAGAGGAACAAGTAAAGCAGAAACAATTAGTTATTATATTTCTTATTGCTCCTACGGCCAAGGTGATTACATCTCAGCCGGTTATTTTTTTAGAAACTTTATAAAAACATTTCCGGATAGCCCATATTCTGAGGAATGCTTTTATATGAGTGCATATTGTTACTATTTGGAATCGCCAAAACCAAGATTGGATCAAACGCCAACTCAAAATGCAATTGATGCATTTCAGTTATATATTAATAGGTATCCAAATTCGACACGAATTTCAAAGTGTAACAAATACATTGATGAGTTGCAGGATAAATTAGTTTATAAGTCTTATTTGAGTGCAAAGAATTATTACGACAGAGAGAAATATCCTTCTGCAATTATTGCACTTCAGAATAGTCTAAAAGATTATCCTGTATCATCGCATCGAGAAGATTTAATGTTTATGCTTTTGGAATCTAAGCATCAATTAGCTTTCAAAAGTATACCATCGAAACAACGTGAAAGATACAATAATGCAAAAGAAGAATACTACTCTTTTGTTGATGAGTACCCTGAAAGTAAGCACATAAAGCGTGCTGAAAAAATGCTTGAAGATATTGAAGCATATTTAAGTAAGTTTGATATAAATAATTAAAATAGATTTAATTCACGCACAGTATGGATTACAAAAAAACAAATGCAGCAAGTTCTACCGTTACTCGCAATATGAATGAAATGAGCAAAGAAGTGGGTAATGTTTATGAATCTGTTATGATTATGGCAAAAAGATCAAATCAGATTGCTGTTGAACTGAAAAGTGAGCTGAATAAGAAATTGCAAGAATTTGCTTCTTATACAGATAACTTGGAAGAAGTATTTGAAAACCGTGAGCAGATTGAAATCTCTAAATACTATGAGAGATTGCCAAAACCAACCTTAATTGCGGTTGAAGAATTCATTAATGGAGAAATCTATTATAGAAATCCTTCGAAAGAACAAAAATCACAAGACTAACAAGTAAATAATAGTTTGGTTCCCTTTTTTAAGAAGAGGGAACTTTTTTATTTATAGACCGAGCTTATGTTAATAGATAAAAATATAATTTTAGGTGTTACTGCCAGTATAGCTGCATATAAAGCAGCATCATTGGTTCGCCTTTTGATAAAAGAAGGTGCTAATGTTAAAGTAATCATGACTCCTTATGCCAAAGAGTTCATATCACCGGTAACTATGGCAACTTTATCTAAAAATACAGTGTTGTCTGATTTTTTTAAGCATGATGATGGTTCCTGGAACAGTCATGTTGATCTTGGAATTTGGGCAGATGTATTGCTTATTGCACCAACTACAGCAAATACGATGGCTAAAATGGCTCATGGTATTTGTGATAACTTGCTTCTTACTACTTATTTATCGGCAAAATGCCCGGTGATTCATGCACCGGCAATGGATTTGGATATGTTTAAACATCCTGCCACATTGCGTAATATGGATATTTTAAGGTCTTATGGCGACAACTTTATCGAACCTTCAAGTGGAGAGCTGGCAAGTGGTTTGTATGGTAAAGGAAGAATGGAAGAACCTGAAATTATTGCACAGAAACTAAGTGAGTTTTTTCAGGATAAAAAAAAAAGTTAAGTAACAAAAAGATATTAATTACAGCTGGTCCTACTTACGAGAAAATTGATCCAGTAAGATTTATTGGTAACTTTTCGTCTGGTAAAATGGGCTATGCCATTGCTGAAGAATTAGCTGATCATGGAGCAAGTGTTGTATTAGTGAGTGGGGTAACTGCTCTGAAAACAAAGCATCCAAATATTAGAAGAGTTGATGTTGTTACAGCACAAGAGATGTATGAAGCATGTATAGATAACTATGCGAATTGCGATGGTGGAATTATGACTGCAGCTGTTGCAGATTTCACTCCTTTAACTCCTGAAGACAAGAAAGTGAAGCGGGGAAAGGAAAATTATTCGATTGAACTAACACCTACAAAAGATATTGCAGCTTCATTGGGAAGAGCAAAGACAAACTCTCAATTTTTGGTAGGCTTTGCACTCGAAACAAATGATGAGGAATTCAATGCAAAATCGAAGCTCGAAAAAAAGAATTTAGATTTTATTGTTTTAAATTCCTTGAATGATACAGGAGCTGGATTTCAGTATGATACCAATAAAATAAGCATAATTGATCGTGAGGGCTCAGTCAAAAAGTTTGATTTAAAGCCGAAAAGAGAAGTGGCTAAAGATATTGTTACCGAAATTATCAATCTATACAAGAAATAAGTTGGAGTCTGTTTCGTTATAATTTTTAACTTTAGCTGAACTTTATTGAGATTAAATTATGCGTAGTTTTTTTCTGGTATTATTTATTGCATTGCTTTCGACTCCTCTTTTTGCCCAAGAGTTCAAATGTAATATTCAAGTAGTAAGTCAAAAAATACAAGGAACAAATAAGCAGGTTTTTAGAACCATGCAAACGGCAATTAATGAGTTTATGAATGCCCGACGATGGACTGAGCATGTTTATAGTTACGATGAAAGAATTGAATGTACATTTTTATTCAATCTGACGGAGCAAATATCAGCAGATGAATTTCGGGGAAGCTTGCAAGTGCAGGCAAGTCGTCCGGTGTACAATTCTTCATATAACACGGTAATGCTTAATTTTAAAGACGACGATATACAGTTTAAATATGTCGAATATCAAACTCTTGATTTTAACGAAACAGTTACGCCAAGTGAATTGACAGGATTATTGGCTTATTATGCATATTTAATTTTGGGATTAGATTACGATAGTTTTGCCATAGATGGAGGTGCTGCTTATTACGCAAAGGCAGAATCTATTGTGAATAAAATGCAGAATTCAAATACTTTAGGCTGGAAAGCTTATGAGAGTAAAGATAATAGGTATTGGTTAATCGAAAATATTTTAAATAATTCTTACAGTCCTGTTAGGGAATGTTTGTATCGCTATCACCGTTTAGGATTGGATAGGATGGCTGATCATCTTACCGAATCAAGATCAGAAATTGCCGAAAGTTTAAGCTTGCTCCAAAAGGCGTATCGAGCTCGACCTGGAGCCTTTATCCTAAAGATATTTTTTGATGCCAAGTCGGATGAGTTGGTAAATATTTTTAGAGAGTCTTTTTCAGATGAGAAAAAGAGGGTGTTTAATATATTGCGAGAGATAGATCCTGCTAACATCAAAAAGTACAACAAAATTATTGGACAAAAATAGCACAGGTTTCCAATAAGAAATTTCCTAATCCTTATTTTTACCAAAGTAAATAACTTATAGCTTGAAAAGATGATTCAATCAATATCCATACAAAACTATGCTTTGATAAATCAGCTTGAAATTGATTTTTCTGATGGATTTTCGGTTATAACCGGGGAAACAGGTTCTGGTAAATCAATTTTATTAGGAGCTTTATCCTTGGTTCTTGGTCAAAGATCAGAAGGAAATGTTCTGAAGGATAAAGAAAAGAAGTGTGTTATTGAGTGCACCTTTTTGGTTGAGAAGTATAAGCTACAGAGATTTTTTGAGAAACACGAACTGGATTACGAAAAGGAAACATTGGTTCGTCGAGAGATCCTTCCAAGTGGGAAGACAAGAGCTTTTGTGAATGATACCCCGGTAAATTTAAAAGTCTTAAAAGAATTGGGAGTTCGTTTGGTTGACATTCACAGTCAGAATCAAAATTTGGTACTGGGAAGTTTTGAATATCAGGTGGGTATTGTTGATACTTATGCAAAAAACGCAGCAATGTTGGCTAAATATCAGTCGAGCTTTAAGAAATATCAGCATCTAAAGAAAGAATTGAAATTACAAATGGAGCTGGCTGCCAAAGAGAAGGCAGACTTAGATTACTTTCAGTTTCAATTGGAGCAGTTGGTGGAAGCCAATTTAATTGAAGGCGAACAAAAGGAGATGGAAGAGGAGTTGGAAACCCTCAATCATGCCGAAGAGATTAAATCAGGTTTATATCAATCTTATGGACTTCTATCGGAGGGAGAGTCTTCTGTAATTGCGAAGTTAAAAGAGGCTCGGAGTTCGATTTCAAAAATTCAGGGAGTATACGGGGAGGCTGATGCTTATTTTGATAGGTTGGATAGTGTCTTAATTGAACTGCATGATTTATCGCAAGAAATGGATCGAAGCAATGAATCTATAGAATTTGATAATGCCAGAATCGATTTTTTAAATCAACGCTTGGATACAATCTACTCGCTTCAGCAGAAACATCGAGTGGATTCGGTAGAGCACTTAATTCAAATCAGAGAGGATCTTAAAGGAAAAGTAGGTAAAATTGAATCGAGCGATGAGCGGATTGAAGATTTGAAGCGTCAATTGTCTGAACAGCAATCAAAACTTCGAAAGTCAGCAGAAAGTCTAACAAATAGTAGGAGTAAATCGATACCTAAAATCGAAAAAACAATCATCAACCAACTTGTTTTGTTGGGTATTTCAAATGCAAATTTTAAAATTCAGATTTCAAATAGCGAAGAATTTCAGCTATTAGGAACCGATAAAATTTGTTTTTTATTTAGTGCTAACAAAAATGGGAATCCTGAGGAAGTGCAAAAAGTTGCTTCTGGCGGGGAGTTGTCTCGATTGATGCTGAGTATTAAATATTTGATATCTTCTTCAACAGCTTTGCCTACTATTGTATTTGATGAAATTGATACTGGAGTTTCTGGTGAAATTGCCGATAAAATGGGTGCAATGATGAATCAAATGGCTGAAAATATTCAGGTAATAAGCATTACCCACCTTCCACAAATTGCAGGAAAGGGAAAATATCATTATAAGGTTTATAAGGCCGATGATGAGCACGAAACCTTTTCAAACATTGTGCTTCTTGACAAGCAGAGTCGCATAGAAGAGCTAGCCAAGATGCTTAGTGGATCTGATCTTACCAAAGCAGCGCTTGAAAATGCTAAGGTGTTGCTAGATAGTTAAATATGCAGTTGATTTTTCAATTAAAGAATTTATTCAGTCTTAATTAATGAGCTTGTTTAGAATCATTATGCGAATTAATGGTTATCTTTACCCCCTGAAAAATTGAAAATTTCAAGTTATGTCGTATAATTTATTAAAAGGGAAAAAAGGGATTATTTTCGGGGCATTGAACGAAATGTCTATTGCCTGGAAAGTTGCAGAATTGGCTGTAGAAGAAGGTGCGGAAATCGTTTTAACCAATACACCTGTATCCATTCGAATGGGAACGATCAATGAATTGGCTGAGAAATGCAACGCAGAGGTAATTCCTGCCGATGCAACCAATCCAAAAGATTTGGATGAATTGTTTACCAAATCAATGGAAGTGTTGGGTGGAAAAGTGGATTTTGTTCTCCATTCAATCGGAATGTCTCCGAATGTTCGTAAGGGACACTCTTACGATGACTTAAATTATGAATATCTCAAGAAAACTCTGGATGTTTCAGCAACTTCCTTTCATAAAGTATTGCAGTCAGCAAAAAAATTAGATGCTATTAATGAGTGGGGATCGGTGCTTGCACTCTCTTATGCAGCTGCACAAAGAACGATGTATGAGTATAACGATATGGCTGATGCAAAAGCAATGTTAGAATCTATAGCGCGCAGTTTTGGTTATATTTATGGTCGCGAAAAACGTGTTCGTGTAAATACCATATCACAATCACCAACGCTTACAACAGCAGGTAGTGGTGTAAAAGGTTTCGATTCATTGATCGATTTCTCAGAAAGAATGTCACCTTTAGGTAATGCCGATGCACAAGAGTGTGCAAACTTCTGTATTACTTTGTTTTCGGATTTAACCAAAAAAGTAACCATGCAAAATTTATTTCATGATGGAGGATTCTCAAGCATGGGTATGAGTTACAGAGCCATGAGTCAGTATAACAAGAGTTTTAAAACTTGTGAAGACTGTGAATAACATATAAAAGTACCATTTAGAATCCGAGTTGAAAAGCTCGGATTTTTTTTGCTAAAAACGTGAATGATATAGACTGATTAGATTTTTTAAATCTAGTGATAATACTTACATTTGCGCATAATTTTCTTAAACCAGATGTGTTTTAAGCTATTATAGACTGTTACGTCGTACATTAGTTGGCATCATTGTGTAATGGCTTATTGCTACAGAATTATTTCGTTGTGTGTTTCAATGTACAGAAAGATGTATGTGTAAAAGGAAGCTTGAACGGACGATAAATACCCTTTCGGGGATGAGAAGTAAATAAATTTTTTTCGAATGAAGGAATACAATATTAATCATTTAAGAGAACTTGAGGCGGAATCTATTTTTGTAATTCGTGAGGTTGCTGCTCAATTTGAAAATCCTGTGATGCTGTTCTCAGGGGGAAAAGATTCCATCGTAATGTTTCATCTGGCTCGCAAGGCTTTTGCACCAGCAAAAGTACCATTTGCTTTAATGCATATTGATACAGGTCATAATTTTCCTGAAACGATTCAATTTCGAGATGAGTTGATGGAAGAAACCGGGACTCGACTAATAGTGCGTTACGTGCAGGATTCTATTGATCAAGGAAAAGTTGTTGAAGAAACAGGATTTGATGCAAGTAGAAATAAATTGCAAACCGTTACTCTTCTTGATGGAATTGAGGATTTACAAGTTGACTGTGCTATGGGGGGAGGTCGCAGAGACGAAGAGAAAGCCAGAGCCAAGGAACGATTTTTCTCACATCGTGATGAGTTTGGGCAGTGGGATCCCAAAAATCAACGTCCTGAATTATGGAATCTGTTCAATGGTAAAAAAAACATGGGCGAGCACTTTAGGGTATTCCCAATTTCGAATTGGACCGAAATGGACGTTTGGCAATATATTTATTTGGAAAATATTAAAATCCCAAATATTTACTTCTCTCACGAGCGTGAGGTATTTGTTCGTAATGGGAATTTATTATCTGTTTCTGATTTTATTCCCATGCGTGATACCGAAAAGATTGAGAAAAGAATTGTTCGCTTTAGAACCATTGGAGATGCTACCTGTACGGGTGCTGTGGAATCAGAAGCAAATAGTTTAGAAGATATCATTGAAGAAGTAGCAGCATCAAGAACCACCGAGCGTGGAACTCGTCATGATGACAAGCGTTCAGAAGCCGCTATGGAAGACCGCAAGAAAGAAGGGTATTTCTAATAAGATTATAGTAAAGAGTTTTAAGCTAAGGGCTAACAGCTAACAGCTAACAGCTAAAAATACAGATATGTCAGATAAAACATCAGGATATTTAGATATGGAGCTTTTACGATTCACTACTGCAGGTAGTGTTGATGATGGTAAAAGTACTCTTATCGGAAGATTATTATACGATAGCAAAGCCATTTTCGAAGATCAAATGGAGGCTATCGAAATCAGCAGTCAAAAAAGAGGTGACGAAGAAGTGGATCTAGCTTTATTAACCGATGGTTTAAGAGCAGAGCGCGAACAGGGTATTACAATCGATGTTGCTTACAGATATTTTGCTACTCCAAAACGTAAATTTATTATTGCCGATACTCCAGGTCATATTCAGTACACCAGAAATATGGTAACCGGAGCTTCAACTGCAAATGCAGCTTTAATTCTGGTTGATTCAAGAAATGGAGTGATCGAGCAGACTTTGCGTCACTCATACATAGCCAACCTACTTCAGATTCCTCATATCATTGTTTGTATCAACAAAATGGATTTGGTTGATTACTCGGAGGAGACTTACAATAATATTAAATCAGATTATAAAAAGGTTGCCGAGAAATTGAATATTAAAGATGTGCGCTTTATCCCAATTTCTGCTAAGTTTGGTGATAATGTTGTGGATGCATCAGAACATATGGACTGGTACCAAGGTGCAACTTTATTGAATCTTTTAGAGACCATCGAGATTGTGGATGATAGAAATCACGAAGATGCAAGATTCCCTGTACAATATGTAATTCGACCTCAGTCTGATGAGTATCACGATTACCGAGGTTATGCCGGTCGTGTAGCAAGTGGAGTTTTTCGTCCTGGCGATAAGGTAAAAGTATTGCCTTCGGGATTAGAATCTACGGTGAAGTCTATCGATACCTTCGATGGAGAAATTGAAATGGCATTCCCACCTCAATCGGTAACTTTAAATCTAAAAGATGATGTAGATATTTCGAGAGGGGATATGATTGTAGCAGCCGATAATCCTCCTAAGGTTGAACAGGAAATCGAAGCCATGATTTGCTGGATGAATGAACGAGCTATGATGCCACGCGGTAAGTATACAATTAAGCATACTTCTAACGAAGCTCGCTGTATGGTTCGTGATGTAAAATTCAAAGTGAATGTAAACACATTGGAAGAGGTGTCTGATGATAAACAGATTGGTTTGAATGATATCGCATGCATATCATTTAAATCAGCAAAACCTTTGTTCGTTGATCCATACAAGAAGAATAGAATTACTGGTAGCTTTATCATGATTGATGAAGGAACCAACGAAACTGTTGCTGCAGGTATGATTTTATAAGAGATTAAAATCTTTTTATATAAGCTGATATCATAGGGTATCAGCTTTTTTTGTGCATAAAAAAAGGTGGCCCGATGCCACCTTAAATAACGTGAGTTCGACGTAAAATAATAGTAGTGTTCTATATGATTTAGAATCTAAATCCAAATGTCATTCTTACTTGGTGGTTTTTGTTGTTTAATGTTACAATATCACTTTCCGGATAAAAAACATAGTCTTCATCATATTCTCTGAATTGATATCCCAAATCGAAGAAGAAATTATTTTGTTTGAATCCCAATCCACCAGAGTAAGCTTCATAACTTTCATCAATTGAACCTTTGTAAGGATCTCCGATTTTTGCATAACCGCCTCTTAAACTAAAATTAGGATTTACTCGCAATTCCCCACCAATTCTTAGGTTATGTGTTGATGAATAGGATTCAGATATTCTTTGGTTTAAGTCTCTGTAATCATTATCATCAAACTCATTGTTTGAATAGTCAATCATTTCATAATCTACACTAATAATTGCACGTTTTCCTAGCAGATAGGCACCACTTAGAATAGCTCGAAATGGAGTTTCCAAATCGAAATTACTTCTTGCTACAAATTCAGAATATTTATCGTGATACGCATTTCCATCTTCAGGAAACTCTAGTTGATTATTCATATCAGGAGTAAACTGAGAGCTCATGAAACTTTCATATCTCTCATCAAGATTGTAATAAGTAGGTGTATGTATGGCAATACCTAAGCGCAGATTTTTGACAGGTCTTAGAATTGCACCAATTTTAAAGTTTACACCAGCACCGGAAGTTTTTAAGAACTCTCTGAACGTAAACTCTTCAAGGGCACTTTCGTTTGGAATTATGTTGCCATCAAGTCCATAAATTGTTTCAATATAAGTTGTATTTGATTTATAATAAACATCCTGAATTCCTATGGATGCTCCCAAATAAAACTTATGCGAAACATTAAATCCACCTGCAATAATATACTCTCCGATATATCCTTTTTCATCGATATATTGCATTTGATCCATAACATCATTCTCGTAAAATGGCGTAAAATACCTTAAACTTTCATCCGGACTTAACAGGTAAACATCATAAGCAAGTCTTTCTTCAAATTCGTATAAACCATTTGGATCACCTGGATCCAAATCAGGATTCCTACCTTGAGCTTTTTGTGACCAATAATCTAATCTCGAACTTGGGGATTCCATGGTCATTACAAAACCTTCGCGATTGAAGTTTGCAACACGATTGTAACCAATGGCAAAGTTGAAATTTTGCACCCCTTTTTCAGGAGCCAAACGTGGCACCATACTGGCTACATACCCAATGTTTCCAATTGTGAAACTATACTTATCATTGGTTTCACCACTATTCGAGCTTTTCACTAGCTCAAGGGAAGGAGTGAATGTAAATTCAGAACTGCGGTAAACTGCAATGCCGGCAGGGTTTATGCTCAAGCTGGAAAAATCACCACCAAGGGCTCCAAATGCGCCACCCATCGACAATGATCGGGCTGTACCGCTATAGTTGTGTTTAGAAAATCGTAAGGCATCATCAATGGATTGAGCACTTAGACTTCCCGAAATCATTATAAGAATGAATATATAATAAAAGCGTTTCATATCTAGAGATTTTATTTGTTAATAGAAATAACAATTTCTAAAAGAATTGTGATTTGATGTTACTAGTTAACCAAGAGGAGATGGAGGACTTCACCTCTTGGTTTGGATATTATCTTCTACGAGATCCACCACTGCTTCCACCAGAGGAAGACCTGGATGAGCCTGAGCTTCCTGATGATCTGAATGATCCGGATGATCTGGAACTACTACCACTTGATCTGTATGAGCTACCGGAAGATCTTGATCGACTACTTCCTGATCTGTAGGAGCTGCTATTTGATCTTGATCGTGTTGAACTACTCTTATATCTGGATCCTGAAGAAGAACCAGACCTGTAATTAGGTTTCGATTTAGAAGAATTACTTCTCACTTTTGAGTAAGAAGATCTGGTATTGGTTTTTCCAGAGAAACTAGAACTTCTTCTTGATGAACTGCTTGTAGAGTTGTAAGAAGGCCTTGTGGCCGTTCTGGTTTTGTTGTAGCTTGGCGAACTTGTTCTTCTTGTGTTATTATAATTTGAAGAAGATCGTCTGGTTGTATTACTGTTTTCAGATGATACTGATCTGCGTGTATTTGAATAGGAACTTCTATTTTGATTGTATCTGCTCTGAGAACCATAACGAGTTCGTGTTGCAGGACTACCATCTACATTTCTGCGAGTTGAAGAATAAGAGCTTCTTGTGGCATTAGTTCCGGAGTAAGATCTTCTTGAGCTTGAACTATATCTGGCTGCGGCTCTGCTTCTTCTTGAATCACTCGATGTTGCAGAAGATACTCTTCTGGAAGTTCGTGTATTGGATGTTACAGCTTTAGTTCCAGATGAACTACGCCTTGTTGATGCAGTTGTAGCTCTGGTTCCGGCATTTGACCTTCTGTTTAAGTAGGAATTACTAACATTTCCTGCTTTATAACCATTTGCCCTTCTTGTTCCTCTATAAGTTGGAACTCCATAATATCCGTCATAGTGACCTGCATAATGATGATAGTGACCATGGCCATAATAACCATAGTAATTACCGTAAGGATAATATCCCCAGTGATAAGCATGATGGTAGGAAAGGTGATGCCCCCAACCAAAATGAAGATCCCAATACCAAGGATCCCAACCAAAACCGATGCTCCAACTTGGGTATGAATAGCCATAATAGTCATATGGATATCTGTAAGCCCAATAGTTTCCATATCTCATTGACGAGAAGTTGTATGGGGTGTAAAAATTGTAATTGGTCCAAGTAGGCGTCCACCATACTTTGTCACCATCAACATATACATTCCAATCCGAATCTCCGGCCAACCACATGGCCAAGCTGTAACCACTACCATCGTAGTATCCAAACCCTTGAGGATACATTTCTCTTAAGCGTTCAGCTTCTTCCAAATCACTTTCCGATCCGGTAAAACCACCGTAATAATAGCCCGTTTCTTCCGATTGATAAACCAAGGTATCGATACTACCAATTGAATCATTTGCAAGAATAGCAGAATATTGTTTTTGGATTTCTGCAAAGTCTCGGTCATCAGCGGGAGCAATATTGCTTGTTGTTTCCGTAACTACTTTAGTTTTATTTTTTTGAGCAGGAGCAAGAGCATTGTCTTTTTGTACAATTGCAGTTTTGCTTTCAGCTTTTTGCACAATCAACGGCGTATCGCTGGGATCATAATAAATATCGTCATCGTATAGGGAAGCTCCCATATACGAAGGCGAACATCCTGTTGCAAACAGGGCAGAAATGAATAGAATTTTGAAATAGGTTTTCATCGTATGTCCTCCAATAATGAATATCTAAGATAATTTTATACTTTTGTAAGAAATTTAAATCAGCCTAAAATTAGCAAATACTGTACCAAAACTATATTGAATGGCAAAAGTTTTAACGAGCAGAAGCGAAAATTATTCGCAATGGTATAACGATCTGGTAATGAAAGCAGATCTGGCAGAAAATTCTGCAGTAAGAGGATGTATGATTATCAAACCTTATGGTTATGCAATCTGGGAGAAAATGCAAGCGCAATTGGACAAAATGTTTAAGGATACCGGCCACCAAAATGCATATTTCCCATTGCTTATCCCGAAATCATTTTTAAGTAAAGAAGCAGATCACGTAGAGGGATTTGCAAAAGAATGTGCAGTTGTAACTCACTATCGTTTAAAGAATGATCCCAACGGGAGAGGTGTAGTTGTTGATCCTGATGCTCAATTAGAAGAAGAATTGATTATTCGACCTACTTCGGAAACCATTATTTGGAATACATATAAAAACTGGATACAATCATACAGAGATCTTCCAATTCTTTGCAACCAATGGGCGAATGTTATGCGTTGGGAAATGCGTACTCGTTTGTTTTTGCGTACGGCTGAGTTTTTGTGGCAAGAGGGCCATACGGCTCATGCAACTAGAGAAGAGGCATTGCAGGAAACCGAACAAATGATTAATGTATATGGCGATTTTGCTGAGAAATTTATGGCCGTTCCTGTATTGAAGGGGCATAAAACAGAATCGGAAAGATTTGCCGGAGCTTTGGATACCTATTGTATCGAAGCCCTAATGCAGGATGGAAAAGCATTGCAAGCAGGAACTTCTCACTTTTTAGGTCAGAACTTTGCCAAAGCATTTGATGTAAAGTTTGCCAACAAGGAGGGTAAAGAAGATTACGTTTGGGCTACATCCTGGGGAGTATCAACTCGATTGATGGGAGCTTTGATTATGGCTCACTCGGATGATAATGGTTTGGTTTTACCTCCAAAATTGGCACCAATCCAGGTTGTGATTGTTCCGATTTACAGAAAAGCAGAAGAGTTAGAGAAAATTGCTGCTAAAATAGATCCTATTGTTGGCAAGTTAAAATCGATGGGCATTTCTGTTAAATTCGACGATAACGATAACCGCAAACCAGGTTGGAAATTTGCAGAATACGAATTAAAAGGTGTTCCTGTGCGCTTGGCGATCGGAAATCGCGATTTGGAAAATGGAACCATTGAACTGGCACGTCGCGATAACCTGACTAAGGAAACTCTTCCTATTGATGGAATAGAGGAGGTGATAGATAAACTGATGGAAGAAATTCAAAACAATATTTTCCAAAAAGCACTTGATTTTAGGGCGGAAAAAACAACTAAAGTGGATTCATATGATGAATTTAAGGAGTTGTTGGAGACTAAAACAGGATTCTTTCTGGCTCACTGGGATGGAACAGCAGAAACCGAAGAGCAAATTAAGAATGAAACCAAGGCAACCATTCGTTGTATTCCTTTCGGTGCAGAAGAGGAGGAAGGAGTATGTATGGTAAGCGGAAAGCCATCGAAAAGAAGAGTGGTTTTTGCTAAATCTTACTAAAGGAATTTATACCAAAAGCAATCAAATTCTTAGGAAAGCTTGTTTTTAATCGAACTCAAACTAATAGTAACAGTCATCGAAATATCGGTGACTGTTTTTTTGTATATTTAATGCTTGCAAGAAAACTCGGATAACTGCATTACGCCTTTTTTTAAATCAGGTATTTACGAAAGTAGTATTGGAATATACTTGTTGATTTTTAGAAAAATGACAGGTCTTGTTCTCGAATCTTTCTTATCAAGCACTTATGAAAATCAGCACTTTTAGTGCAGCAATTATTTAGGGATTATACATAAATATCTATACAATGAATATATTAAATACAAAAACTGCCATTTTAAATACAATTCGAGAAAAATCAACATTAAAACAGCAAATCTACAGGAATACAAAAGAGATATTTGAAGATTTACGAATTGTTTTGAAGGATTTGGTGCTCGAGTACAATAATGAATTAAAAGGAGCAGACGAGAAAGTTCTATTGGAATATGAGGACAGAGGCGAATTTGAATTTCAGATTAAAGTGGCTTCGGATATTTTGGTTTTTAGTTTGCATACCAATGTTTTTCAGTTTAATAGAGATCACAATGTTTGGGAGCAGAACTATGTAAGAACCAATCCTGACAATGCATATTCCGGAATCATTAACATTTACAATTTTCTTTACGATTCGTTTAAATATACTCGCTACGATGATTTGGGATACTTGGTAGCCCGTATTTTTATTAATCGCGAGAAGCATTACATTGTTGAAGGTAAGCGTCAGATGGGATTGCTGCAAACAGATTTATCGGCAAGTAAAGCAAACAAGGAGAGCTTACGCAGAATTGTGGAAACGGCCATTAATTACTCCTTAAATTTTGACTTGTTGGTTCCTCCATATGATAATGTAAAAATCATGTCGGTGGCCCAGATTTTTGAGAAAATTCAGAATGCCCGAATACAAACGGGTAAACGTTTGGGATTTCAGTTTAAATCCGATGACGTGTAATGCTGGTATATGGCAATGATAAATAAGGTGAGTTCGACGTAAAATTCTATCCACAGAAAGTTATATTAGGGATAGATTTGCATTAAAAATTTGGAAAGAATAGTGCGGGCTATTTTGAGGAATTTTTAATGTGAAGATGTCGTAAAGAGAACTTTCCATTATGTGTTTGCCTGCTTTCGGCATAAATTTCCTCAAATCTTCTTGAAATATCCCGATATTCCTTCGAAAATTTGAGAAAATTTCTACTCAAAATCAGATCAAACTGTGAACGAATTTTACCTCGAACTCACGTTAAATAAGATTTGTAAGTTAAGGGTTCATATTAAAGGATCATTTTATTAATATTGTAGGCGCTTCATTGGCTTGAAGCGTTTTTATTTTAAGGGTATTACGAATATAATTACAATAAACAAATGAATACATTAATAGATAAATTTTTACGATACGTAAAGTACGACACAGAGTCAGACACAGAAACAGGTTTAACACCAAGTACACCCGGACAAATGGTATTGGCTAAATTATTGGCAAAAGAGCTGGAAGAGATAGGACTGGAAGAGGTAAGTGTTGATGAGAACGGTTATGTAATGGGGGTTTTACCTTCTAATATTGATAAAGAAGTACCAAAGGTTGGTTTTGTATCGCATATGGATACAAGTCCTGATTTTACAGGCAGAAATGTGCAGCCACAGATTATAGAAAATTACGATGGGGAAGATATTGTTCTGAATAAGGAGCAAGATATTATCATGAAAGTTTCGGATTTTCCTGAGTTAACAAAGTACAAAGGGCAAAGCCTGATTACAACAGATGGAACCACACTTTTGGGAGCTGATGATAAAGCAGGAATAGCGGAAATAATGACAGCAGTAGAATATTTGGCTAAAAATCCTGAAATAAAACATGGTTCTGTTCATGTTGGGTTTACCCCGGATGAGGAAATTGGAAAAGGTGCCGATTTTTTTGATGTGAAGAAATTTGGTGCCGATTTTGCCTATACTTTGGATGGTGGTGAGATAGGAGAGTTGCAGTATGAGAATTTTAATGCTGCATTCGCTAAAATCACCTTTAAGGGACGCAATGTGCATCCCGGAATGGCAAAAGACAAGATGATTAATTCGATGCGTATTGCAAATGAATTTGCTGCCAGACTGCCAAAAGATGAGGTTCCTGAGAAAACAGAGGGCTACCAAGGATTCTATCATTTGATTGCCATGAATGGCGGGGTTGAAAATAGCACGCTTCAGTATATCATTCGCGATTTTGACATGGACAATTATAAAGCTCGCAAACAGTTCATAGAAGATTTGTGCGATGAATACAAGAACAAATTCGGAGAAGCTAATCTTAGCCTCGAAATGACAAATCAATATTACAATATGCGCGAAAAAGTGGAACCTGTAAAGTATATTGTAGACATTGCAGAAGAGGCAATGAAAGAGGTTGGTGTTTCTCCAATGGTAATTCCTATTCGAGGTGGTACCGATGGCAGCCGATTGTCATACATGGGTCTGCCTTGTCCTAATATTTTTGCTGGCGGACACAATTTTCATGGTCGATTCGAGTACGTTCCGGTTCAATCTATGCAGAAAGCAGTAGATGTGATTCTAAAAATCGTTGAAATGATTTCGAAAAGGTAATGGCATAAAACTCTTATTACAATTTTTCTAGCAGGTAGGTGCAAATAAACTCCTTTTACAGTCATAGCCTTACATTTACAGCTTGCTTATCGTCGGAGCATGACTTACGGGAAGAAATAAGGACTAGCCCCCTTTGTAGTTTGATGCTCTCACTGGAGTGAGGGTATCAATTATTGTATTCCAAAAGAAAAATTTACCACTAAGGGATAAGGAAGGAACCCACCAAGGAACACAAAGGATGTTTGCTAATGATTCATTTGTTTTTTGATGCTCTCACTCTAAGTTGAGGGTATAAATAATTTACCACTAAGGAATAAGGAAGGAACTCACTAAGGAACACAAAGCTGGTCTGTTATAGTCATAGCCTTACATTTAAAGCTTGCTTATCGTTAGAGCATGACTTGCGGGAAGAGATAAGGACTAGCCCCCTTTGCAGTTTGATGCTCTCACTGGCGTGAGGGTATCAATTCATTGTATTCCAAAAGAAAAATTTACCACTAAGGAATAAGGAAGGAACTCACCAAGGAACACAAAGCTGGTCTGTTACAGTTATAGCCTTACATTTATAGCTTGCTTATCGTTAGAGCATGACTTGCGGGAAGAGATAAGGACTAGCCCCCTTTGTAGTTTGATGCTCTCACTTTAAGTTGAGGGTATCAATAATTTACCACTAAGGGATACAACAAGGACTCAAAGCTTGTCTGTTTTAGAAACCAAGCTGTCTAAGAAATTTATTAACTGCCTTGATCGATTGATAATGGCATATTAAAATTCTCTAGGGCCATTGTTCAAAAGGAAAAAGGCCTTTTGAATTTAAAAACGCACTTTGATCGACTGACAATGCCAAAATTAAATTCAAAATGGCCATTGTTCAAGTGACAATGGCCATTTTAAAATTCATACAGACATTGTTTAAGTGACAATCCGCTTTTTTAAATTCAAAAACCGCTTTTCTCAAAAGTCAAAGCCCTAAAAGTTTAAAAAGCCCTTTTTCCTTTTGAACAATGGCCCTAGGGAATTTCATAGGGCGTTGTCTTTTGAACAATGTGCCTAGAGAATTTCATAGGGCGTTGTCTTTTGAACAATGCCCCTAGAGAATTTCATAGGGCGGTTGCCTTTTGAACAATGCTCCTAGAGAATTTCATAGGGCATTGTCACTTGAACAATGCTCCTAGAGAATTTCATAGGGCATTGTCTTTTGAACAACGCCCCTAGGAAATTTCATAGGGCATTGTCTTTTGAACAACGCCCCTAGGGAATTTCATAGGGCATTGTCTTTTGAACAATGCGCCTAGGGAATTTCTACAGTCATTTTCTCCGACAATGCTTTTTTGTTCTGTTTTCAATTGCCATACTGTTGCAAACCATCCAGACCTAAAGGTATGATATGTTTATTTTGATGCATCAAAATGGCATTGATCCATATTCAACAAACCCAATGCGAATTGTTGCCTGTTGGATCGTGATAATATTGATTATAATTCTTAGATTTGGAATCGTGAATCAAAAATAAGTGCACAATACATACCAATATGGCGTGTATTGTGCACCTTTTTACTCTGAGATAAGAAAAATAAGTGCACCAGTGCACAAATTAATAGTTGTGGGCAATATAAACAGACAAACTGCAAATAAATATGCTATACGATTTATTCATATGTCATGCTTCTGAGGACAAAGACAATTTTGTGAGACCTCTTGCTGAACTCCTTCAAAAAGAGAATGTAGAAGTATGGTATGATGAATTTTCTTTAAAACTTGGAGATAGCATTCGGAGGTCAATAGATAAAGGATTAAGTCAATCCAGATTTGGAGTAGTTGTTATAAGTCCATCATTTTTACAGAAAGAATGGACTCAATATGAATTGGATGGACTTACAGAAAAGGAAATTAGTGGTAAAGAAAAAGTTATATTACCAATATGGCACGATATAGAATACAAAGAAGTCTTACAATATTCACCTTCATTAGCAAATAAAAAAGCTGCACTATCGAAAAACGGATTGCAGAAAATAGTTAAAGAAATAATGGGAGTTATCCATCCTCAAGGGAGTCCATTAGTTTCAGCTAGAGACATGCTTATTGATTGGGGTGTTAAACCACCTGTAGTTACTGATGAATATTGGATAGATGTTATTGAAGCTTCAAATAGAGCAAATTCTTTTGGAGGTACTATTCCAGAAAACTCTATCTGGGGAAGATGGAGTTTTCCTATTCCACCCAAAGATAGAGATGCGAAAAATTGGGGAGAAAGATTAGCTTGGACAGCAATGCAGATGTCATGGACAGATAAGGCTGATTCAATTCCAATTTCGCCATTAACAGACCCTATAGAATTATTAGATTTTATTTACAAAGAATCTGGTTTATATGAAACGTGTTTAACCTTTCCAAATTTTACAGCTGAATATGCTCCTCAGTTAACGATTAGAGGATTTGAAGGTGATTTTGAAGAGGTATTTGAGAAAGAATATTTAATATCCTTGACAGAAGGTCGAAAAAGAAGGGGCGAAAATTCAAATTATGGTTCAGCATTAACAGTTGATAAGCAAAGTCCCGAATGCGAAAGTAGCTGGGCTTTACGACATGAATATTTTGGATACTATACACCAAAACAAGTTGCTTATGAATATTTTAATGGTGGTATGTTTGGACCGCAAGTTTCTCCATTTGAATCTTTCGAACATCTAATCTGGCTATTTTCAAATAAATGTAAGTGGTTACCTGAGCGAATACATAAATGTTTAAAAGAAGGAATGATTGAATCATCAAATTGGATTTGGGGCGAATTAGGTGGTAGTGATAAAGGTGGAAATTGGAAAACAAATGGGTTTTTAGCTGATAAGCTTTATTCCTTCTCAAGAAATAAAAAAGAATTCTCTTGGACGAAGAAAATGATAGATGATTGTAAGAACCGAATTAAACATGCGAAAGAAGAACTTGATTTAAATGAAAGTGTAGATGACCTATTTGATATTTTTGTAAGCACTGAAATGCCTGAAAAATGGATTAAGAATAGAAAGAAAATTAATAAGAATAGGAAATAAATACTGCCCACAACAATGGTAACCGTTGCACAACCAAGTAATATTTCTAAAAAATAAGATAAAAGCGATAAAAGTATGCGGATTTGCAAGCTTTTAAGGCTTTGTTTTTTCTGTGTTTTTTGCTTGTGCTTTAAATTATTAAGTGCTTAAATTAACTCTAATTAAGCCAATACACTTCTTCAGGGAATGAAACAGAACAATGGCCTGATTTGTCATTGTTTCAGCTGTTTTATTCATAAATTTCATTAGTTTTTTAAGGTTATAGGCTGTTGCAGACATGTGCATTACCTTATTGGCCTGGGCAATTCCTATAGTGTTGATTTTTCGAAGTCCCATAAATTGTGTTAAGGTTCCGAATACAGGCTCGACTGTAGATTGCCGTTTGCCTTTCATGTATCTGCCGAACTTGCTCTTCACCCTTTTGTTGTTGCGTTTATACTGTTCTACATACACAGTTATTGCGATGCGTTTTTCGTGACTTTTGCCCAGGCATTTCTTCTTGATAGGACAGTTTTTGCAATCGCTTCGTTTGGTCAGATAATGATTCTGAAGAGAGTTGGTTACCATTTTTGTTTTTCGAAAAGTAACTTTCTTTCCCATGGGACAAATCCAGTAGTTTTCCTCTTTACAGAAAGTAAATCCTTCGGGACCGCCCTTGTAAGTTCCGTGTGGAGGTATGTAGCTGATAATGTTTTCCTTTTCCAGAAAAGCATAGTTTTCTCCGCTACTGTAACCGGCATCGGCAAGAAGGGTTGTCCACAACAAACCTTGATTTTTAAGTCTTCGCTTTAAACGCTTTGTGGCATCCTGCAAGTATTGATTGTCTTTTTTATCAGCATGGTAGGCTTTTACATCGGTGATCACATGATTGGCAGTATCAACACTGATATTATTTAGATAATTCAGCTTTCTGGCTTTGCCAGGTTTTACGCTGATTCTTGCATCGGGATCGGTTGGGCTGTAATGGGTTTTGTTACTGGTATACTTGGCTCCTTTGTTGGCAGCTCCCGGACGTTGATCCTGATTCTTTTGCCAATTACGATTGCGGGATTTTATTTCCTGCAATTCTCTTTTATCGGCTGTAATGATTTGCTGATTGCGAGAAGCCTTATTCTTTTTAGGCTTCCTGTCTTCTCTACTCTGGTAGCGAGCTTTTTGAAGATAAGCCTCCAGCTGTTCTTCAGGAACTTTCAGTTCCAAACTATCCATGCTGGCATTGGCTTTTATTGGTGCTGAATCCATGGCCTGAGTATGACCTGCAACCATTCCCTTGTCTACACACATGCTTAAAATATGAGTAAAAACCTCTTCAAATATCTTTTCGGGAGACAGTTGTCTTGTTCTGCTTAAAGTACTGTGCCATGGCAATTGCTCATCGATATCAAATCCTAAGAAAAATAGGATATCCAATCGCATGGAGCAGTGTTCAATTAACTGTCTGTCACTTATGATATTTTCTAAATACCCAACTAAACAGAGTTTATAAAAAACAACAGGATCAATGCTCTTCTGTCCACATTTCCCGTAGTAAGCTTGAGTCTTTTTGTATAAAAAGGATAAATCTAAAACTGATCTTAATCTTCGATAGAAATTATTTTCAGGAACTCTTCCGGAGAGTTGAAAGCTGGAAAATAACTTCTCTTGGTAAAGTTTCTTTCCTTGCATTTTTATTTACAAGTTAAGCTATTATCATTGCTAAGTAAAGTTATTATTGTTAGTTTTATAAACAAGTTATCAAGAGTTGTGCAACAGGCACAATGTATAAAAAACATAAGTGGCTCAGTGGTTTACGAATCTTTAGAGCATTTAACCAGCTCCGCCAAATCTGCGATTTGACGGGTTTATTTAATATTTTAAATTTGTGTCAAAACGCAAATTTGGCTCAGTGCTATTTGACAGGTAAGAGCTTCGAAATCACTTACGTTTCTTATACTTAACGTTGGCGAGCATTTCTAACATTTGATAGAAAACAAGATTCACTTTTGAATCATCGTGCAGGTTTAAAGTGTTTTGTATGTATAATAAAATTAAAACAGACTCAAAAATGAATTTAATTAGTAAGCAGAATAATACAAATAATATTTCAAAATTGATTAAAATATTCTTTCTACTTATAGTAGTAATTTCTTGTGATAAAAAAGATAATAGCGAAGATTTTGAAGTATTCGAAGATGGGTCTTCTACAGAAGAAATTTATGATTTTGGATTATCAAATTCTGTTATTGACTTTAAATATCCTTTTAGAAAGTTCAATTCAGATTCATCTTTAATTTATTTTATAGGCTTAAAAGAATCAAAGATTCATTTTGAATGTTTTGAGTATAAAACTAAAGATAACTTATTGTCATGGACTGAATTAGAAAAGGCTGAAACAAGTCTATCAATTGATCTTGGCTTCGGTGACATCCAAAGTCATAATATTGAAAATCACAGTATTGAGCAGGTCTCATACAAGAATAACTCACATATTATCATTTTAAATGAATCAGGAACAACAGGTTTATTACGAAGTAATTTATACTTTATATCAAATAATAACTTCAAAAAAGAGAAAACAATTGCGTTTAGAGCAGAGAACCAATCTTCTCCAATATACTACAGTAGAATAATGGATTGGTACGATAATAGCATCTTGGTACTACCTACAGATCCAGTCTTAGACCCTTATAGAGCCGAATTTAAATGCTTTTGTTTTACTACAGGTGGAGACTTAATATATGAAACGAAATTATTACCCTACCAAACATCATATGATTACTCTTTTGCTATAAGTTTTGAAGAATACGTTCAGCTTGAAACTATTTACATTTCTGGTGTTTGTGAAAGAAGCTTCGTTCGGAAAAATGCAAAAACAGGTGAAACCATTTGGTCAAATAAACTATCGGAACTATCAAAATCATCAAACGAGTTAACCATTAAAAATGTTAACACTTCTCAGTTTAACTCTGGTTTTGTCATATTTGATGTTTCTTGTATTCTGCCAAACGGTGAAGAAAGTTTCTTTAAGTTTAAAATTGATATAGAAAGCGGAAGCTTTGTTAAAGAATAACGCTCGCCAACACACGTAACCGTTGCACAACCAAGTAATATTTCTAAAAAATAAGATAAAAGCGATAAAAGTATGCGGATTTGCAAGCTTTTAAGGCTTTGTTTTTTCTGTGTTTTTTGCTTGTGCTTTAAATTATTAAGTGCTTAAATTAACTCTAATTAAGCCAATACACTTCTTCAGGGAATGAAACAGAACAATGGCCTGATTTGTCATTGTTTCAGCTGTTTTATTCATAAATTTCATTAGTTTTTTAAGGTTATAGGCTGTTGCAGACATGTGCATTACCTTATTGGCCTGGGCAATTCCTATAGTGTTGATTTTTCGAAGTCCCATAAATTGTGTTAAGGTTCCGAATACAGGCTCGACTGTAGATTGCCGTTTGCCTTTCATGTATCTGCCGAACTTGCTCTTCACCCTTTTGTTGTTGCGTTTATACTGTTCTACATACACAGTTATTGCGATGCGTTTTTCGTGACTTTTGCCCAGGCATTTCTTCTTGATAGGACAGTTTTTGCAATCGCTTCGTTTGGTCAGATAATGATTCTGAAGAGAGTTGGTTACCATTTTTGTTTTTCGAAAAGTAACTTTCTTTCCCATGGGACAAATCCAGTAGTTTTCCTCTTTACAGAAAGTAAATCCTTCGGGACCGCCCTTGTAAGTTCCGTGTGGAGGTATGTAGCTGATAATGTTTTCCTTTTCCAGAAAAGCATAGTTTTCTCCGCTACTGTAACCGGCATCGGCAAGAAGGGTTGTCCACAACAAGCCTTGATTTTTAAGTCTTCGCTTTAAACGCTTTGTGGCATCCTGCAAGTATTGATTGTCTTTTTTATCAGCATGGTAGGCTTTTACATCGGTGATCACATGATTGGCAGTATCAACACTGATATTATTTAGATAATTCAGCTTTCTGGCTTTGCCAGGTTTTACGCTGATTCTTGCATCGGGATCGGTTGGACTGTAATGGGTTTTGTTACTGGTATACTTGGCTCCTTTGTTGGCAGCTCCCGGACGTTGATCCTGATTCTTTTGCCAATTACGATTGCGGGATTTTATTTCCTGCAATTCTCTTTTATCGGCTGTAATGATTTGCTGATTGCGAGAAGCCTTATTCTTTTTAGGCTTTCTATCTTCTCTACTCTGGTAGCGAGCTTTTTGAAGATAAGCCTCCAGCTGTTCTTCAGGAACTTTCAGTTCCAAACTATCCATGCTGGCATTGGCTTTTATTGGTGCTGAATCCATGGCCTGAGTATGACCTGCAACCATTCCCTTGTCTACACACATGCTTAAAATATGAGTAAAAACCTCTTCAAATATCTTTTCGGGAAACAGTTGTCTTGTTCTGCTTAAAGTACTGTGCCATGGCAATTGCTCATCGATATCAAATCCTAAGAAAAATAGGATATCCAATCGCATGGAGCAGTGTTCAATTAACTGTCTGTCACTTATGATATTTTCTAAATACCCAACTAAACAGAGTTTATA
Source organism: Marinifilum sp. (assembly GCF_965230805.1). Taxonomy (NCBI): domain Bacteria; kingdom Pseudomonadati; phylum Bacteroidota; class Bacteroidia; order Marinilabiliales; family Marinifilaceae; genus Marinifilum; species Marinifilum sp. The sequence continues at coordinate 3,569,472 of NZ_OZ246019.1, forward strand.
AAAAACAACAGGATCAATGCTCTTCTGTCCACATTTCCCGTAGTAAGCTTGAGTCTTTTTGTATAAAAAGGATAAATCTAAAACGGATCTTAATCTTCGATAGAAATTATTTTCAGGCACTCTTCCGGAGAGTTGAAAGCTGGAAAATAACTTCTCTTGGTAAAGTTTCTTTCCTTGCATTTTTATTTACAAGTTAAGCTATTATTATTGCTAAGTAAAGTTATTATTGTTAGTTTTATAAACAAGTTATCAAGAGTTGTGCAACAGGCACACACGCTATGTACCATTGGCCGGTAACGGTTTTTCGAGGGGTTTGTGCTTTTAACGAGCAACGGCAAGGTAGCCATTTTAGAATTGTTATAGTTAAATGTAATCCTAAAATGACTGCCTTGCCTTTTTATAAAATTTAAAACATAAATCAACTAATGCGACTACGTTACATAGCGCCATCCGTTGTAGGGCATTCCCCATATAAGAACCTCCAGAATAGATATGAATTAAAGTTATCTATACCTCCAGCTCAGATTAAATTCTCTTGCTAACGAAGGGGTATCTCCGAATAAGAAGTTGTGCTATTTTCGTACTGACTCTATGCATGACCGACTTTTTAACTGGTGCTTTAAAAGCCCGTGGCGCATTCTGGTTGAAATGTAAAAAGCCCCTGAAGATGCATTTCAGAGGCCTGTTGATAAATTCAGTGGTGATGCCAGTGGCAACCCCGTTCAGAATATTTCTCGATTCAAAGATACATTTCCTTAGAGTTATTTTTACTAAAAAAAAAGAAAAAATGGCAAGGAAAAAGAAAATTGAAATGGAGATTGTGAATTATAATGCAGCAGGGATTGATGTTGGAAGCCGATCTCATTTTGTAGCAGTAGGACAATCTTTGGAAGATGTAAAAGAATTTGGTGTATATGCTGAAGATTTAGTAGAGCTATGTGAGTGGTTACTTTCCTATGGCATAACAAGCGTAGCCATGGAGTCAACAGGTGATTATTGGCAAAACTTATATGTTGAGTTGCAAAAGCATGGCATTGAGGTTGTTTTATGTAATGGAAAGTTCACGAAAAATGCAAAAGGGAAAAAGACCGATGTAAAAGATAGTCGCTGGATACAAAAGCTTCACTCATTAGGTTTATTGTCCGGAAGTTTTCTACCGGATGAGACCACAGAAATACTTCGTACCTATTGCCGTCAAAGAGCCAATTGGATTGACTTGGCTTCAAGTACATCTCACAAGATGGCTAAATATCTTAAGTTTTTGAACTTTCGGTTAGACGTAGTGGTTAATGATATCTGTAGGCTTACCGGACTAAAAATCATAGGCGATATCTGTAATGGCAACTTAGATCCTTACTCATTGGCAGAGCACCGTCATTACAATTGTAGAAAGCCCAAAGAAGAAATAGCAAAGGCTTTACATGGCAATAACAGAGAAGACTTTCTGTTTGGTTTGAAACAAGAGTTTGATAGCTATAACTACTTCCAAAAGAAAATAAAAGCTTGTGATAAAGAGATTGAGAAACTAATAAAAAAGGAAATTCGTAAGAATCCGGACAAGCAGAAACTTAAAACAACCGAAAAGCCATACAAAAGGGTTAATAAAAATGCTATTGAGATAAAAAACTTTAACCAAATTGCTTACCAATACTTTGGAGGTGTTGATTTGATGGCCATAGAAGGAGTTAGTCATGCAACAGTAATGGCAATCATGAGTGAAGTAGGAATCGATGGCTTTAAAAAGTTTAAATCAGCAAAAGAGTTTTGCTCCTGGTTGCGATTGGCACCCAACAACAAGATATCAGGAGGGAAAATACTAAGCAACAGAATACCAAAAGGAAGTGGCAGATTAAAAATAGCACTTCGTCACTCTGCAAATGCTATAGGAAATTTGAAGGATACGCATATGTCTGATTTCTTTAATCGTATTGCCTATAGAAAAGGCAGACAATCAGCAGTAAGTGCAACTGCAAGGAAACTCGCAACTATAATTTGGACAATGGTATCCCAAAATGTACCTTACAATCCTCCAACAGAATACCTCTTCCTCGACCAAAAAAGGAAGATGGGAATGGCAAAAAGAATTAAAAAACAAATGGCAAAATTTGATATAAAACCGGAAGAAATTGGAATTGGTAACTCATTGACTCCCAATTACAATTTTTAACGTTAGTCAGAATTCCCCTTTTAATTATGACCATTTTTTTATTTGAAGATTAAAAAATACTTTTGATAACTAAAATGCGCCAGATCGAAGCTCGGTGTTTTAAATGGTGTAAAGGTTGTAAAATCAACCCGATCAGAATTCTAGAGATGGGAACATTTTGAAAAATACAATGGTGGAGCGGAAAGCTACCCCGAATACAATAATTTCTAATAGTAATGTATATGTTCCTGTTCTGGCAAATTTTAATTTCTTGGACAAATAGCTTTCCTAAGTTTTCTTGGGTAAGGGATTTTACAACTAAAAATCAAGAATTTGCAACTAAATTGGGGTTTTCGTTATATACAATTCCCCTTTTAATTATGACCATTTTTTTATTTGAAGATTAAAAAATACTTTTGATAACTAAAATGCGCCAGATCGAAGCTCGGTGTTTTAAATGGTGTAAAGGTTGTAAAATCAACCCGATCAGAATTCTAGAGATGGGAACATTTTGAAAAATACAATGGTGGAGCGGAAAGCTACCCCGAATACAATAATTTCTAATAGTAATGTATATGTTCCTGTTCTGGCAAATTTTAATTTCTTGGACAAATAGCTTTCCTAAGTTTTCTTGGGTAAGGGATTTTACAACTAAAAATCAAGAATTTGCAACTAAATTGGGGTTTTCGTTATATACAATACTTTTGATAACTAAAATGCGCCAGATCGAAGCTCGGTGTTTTAAATGGTGTAAAGGTTGTAAAATCAACCCGATCAGAATTCTAGAGATGGGAACATTTTGAAAAATACAATGGTGGAGCGGAAAGCTACCCCGAATACAATAATTTCTAATAGTAATGTATATGTTCCTGTTCTGGCAAATTTTAATTTCTTGGACAAATAGCTTTCCTAAGTTTTCTTGGGTAAGGGATTTTACAACTAAAAATCAAGAATTTGCAACTAAATTGGGGTTTTCGTTATATACAATTAGGTACGTTATACAACCACCTTTTGCACTATCAAAAATACAATTTAGCTAAATATTGCACATTTGATTGTGCATTATTTTATATTTGTATAAACAAATGTCTAAAGCGATGAGAACTCTATACCAGAAATTTGAAATTTTATTACAAAATACGACCTCAGATTTTAAGAGATATCTGTATGAAGAAATTTCTTGGAACAGCCGAATGGTTGGAATTATTGGTCCAAGAGGTGTTGGAAAAACAACAATGATTCTGCAGTATATAAGGGAGAACTTAGGAAGTAAAAGGGCTTTATATGTGTCTGCAGATGATATGTACTTTAGTGAAAATAAATTAGTCGACTTAGCTGACTTTTTTTATAAAAATGCAGGGGAGTACTTATTTATTGATGAGATTCACAAATATGAAAATTGGTCGCGCGAATTAAAGAATATCTATGATTCTTATCCAGATTTAAAGGTTGTATTTACTGGGTCTTCTGTACTAGATATACTTAAAGGTTCTGCCGATTTAAGTAGGCGAGCATTGATATATCGATTACAAGGGCTTTCTTTTAGAGAATACCTCAATTTCTTCCATAAAAAAAACATTGAAACTTTCTCCTTAGAACATATCGTTAATGGTGAGGTTCAGCTTGCAGATATCAAACACCCACTGCCATTATTCAATGACTACCTACAACGAGGTTATTATCCTTTTGGAATAGAAAACGAGCTTAAACTTCGCTTAGGACAAATTGTAGTTCAAACTTTAGAGACTGATATTCCTCAATATGCAAATATGAATGTTGCCACTAGTCGGAAATTAAAACGCTTATTGTCGATAATTTCAGAGAGTGTTCCATTCAAACCAAATGTATCAAAGATTGCAGAAATGATTAATGTAAGTAGAAATTCACTAGATGACTACTTTACGTATATGGAAAAGGCCGGTCTTATCGGGCAACTGCGAAATGAGACTAGTGGGATTCGTGGTTTAGGCAAAGTTGATAAAGTCTATCTCGATAATACTAATTTAATTTATAGTTTAGCTGGCGAAAAATTTAATATCGGTAATATTAGGGAAACCTTTTTCTTAAATCAAATGAGGGTAAGAAATGAAGTAATCTCATCAAAAAATGCCGATTTTGTTATCAAAGATTTTACATTCGAAGTTGGAGGGAAGAATAAACAGCAAAAACAAATCGAAAAAGACGGTAAATCATATATCGTAAAAGATGATATTGAATTCGGATATATGAATATACTACCTTTATGGGCTTTTGGTTTAAATTATTAGAAGAATGCCAGGCACTAATCGAGTAGATGGCCAGTGAGCTACCCGCCCACTGGTACACCTCTCACACCACCGTACGTACGGGTTATACGGCGGTTCGTTAGGTATCAGTGTCATCGCTCTTTACACCAACAACACCTTTGCCCGATTTTAGAATAAGGCTAGACTCAAATAAATGAGAGCTTCCTTATTGAATTTATGACAACCTAAGGTTCAGCCCATCGCTACCTTGTGAGACTTCCACAGTGTCAATTTGTGGCTCATTTCCCCTAACTACTATGGCTTCTGCTGACTTCTTGCCATAACCAACTCGTGGTTGACAAGATATCCCCTGGTAAGAGCATTTTCCTTCCTCCAATTCCTGCCTGATGTACTACTTTGGAAATAGGAATTCGACTATTTGTTTAGGGAAAATCGTTTATATAAGGAAAAATTGAGTTTCACACTTCAAAAAAACATAGGTAATAAAAAAGTTTCTACTGGTATCTTATTAAAGAATTATATAGAATATGAATAGATTCTCATATAGATTTCAACATTTAACGTAAGAACCTGAACTTGTAACGTAAAAAGGAGAGCTTACAACGTAAAAATCTAAGCTTTTAATGTTAAAACCTGAGCTTGCAATATTAAAAAGAGAACGGGTAACGTAAAAAGGTGAGGTTTTAATGTTACTAGCCTAAGTTTGGATGTTTTTTGCTGCCTTTTTAGGTATACAAAGCATGCTTTTTCATTAAAACCTGAGCTTGTAGCATTAAAACCTCAGGTTGTTACGTTCAAAGCTCAGCTAAAAACGTTCGAGGAATAGGTTTTTGCGCTCAAAGCTTAGATATTTACGCAAAAAGCTTAGATATATACGTTCAAAGCTCTGGTATAAACGCAAAAAGCGCATGAAATAATTCCCTAATAACAAAACTAATACTAAGAAAAGATTAAAACGCTTCTTCTAACAGCTTATAAAGAAGTGATGTTTTAGCTTTAAATCGGTATAGTAAAGTGTTTTCGATATTTTAACTAAACTCAGCTTACAATAAAAACTCCTCGAATAATTAACATACACTTCATCTTTCAAGCTAAAAATTCATCTATATTATCGGCGAAAAGCATATCAAACCATCTTTTGATTAAATTTGCGACATGCGAAAAAAGCTTACATTTCATATCTCAAATCCACAAAAGTTTAAGGAACAATTGCTGTTCTGGAGCAAAAAGTTTCAGTATGTGTCTATTTTAGATAGTCATGAGGTAAATCGGAAAGAGAACTCAATGGCAGAATATAATACTTACGAATTGATAGCTGGCATTGATGCTTTGCAAATTATTGAACCAAAACAAGATTTTTTCTGCTATTTAAGCGAAGGAGTTAATCAGATTAAAGACTGGTGGTTTGGCTATTTGGCTTATGATTTAAAAAATGAGATTGAAGATCTAAAATCCGAAAATGAGGATGAGTTGAATTTTCCTGAAATGAATTTTTTTCGACCTCGTTGGGTATTCATATTAGATATCGATACTTTAATAGTTGATTATTTTGAAGAAGAGTTTTCGGGCGATGAGATTTATGCATTGGTAGAGAAGTTACAAAACCTATCGGTTCCAAAAGAAAAGGCAGTTCATGTAAAGCAGATTAAATCAAGAATCAGTCGAAACGAATATATAAACTCTATCAATCAGTTAAAAGATCACATTCGTAAAGGAGATATTTATGAAGTGAATTTTTGCCAAGAGTTTTATGCGGATGATTGCTATATAAAACCTCGCCAAACCTACCGAAAACTAATGAAAGTTTCGCCTACTCCTTATTCTTGTTTTTATAGAATGGGGGAGCAATATCTGCTATCAGCCAGTCCAGAGAGGTTTATGAAAAAAGTTGGCAGCAAAATTATCTCCCAGCCCATAAAGGGTACTGCAAAACGAGGGCTAAACCAAGAAGAGGATAAACAGATTAAGCAAAGTTTGTTAAACGATCCTAAGGAGAGGGCAGAAAATATCATGATAGTTGACTTGGTAAGAAACGACTTATCAAGAACTGCTGCTAAGGGATCTGTTATCGTTGAGGAATTGTGTGGAATTTATACCTTTCCGCAAGTCCATCAGATGATATCTACTGTAGTTTCTGAATTGAGTGATGAGGTTCATTTTATTGAAGCAATTCGCCAATGTTTTCCAATGGGATCGATGACTGGTGCTCCAAAGGTTCGTGCTATGAAGCTGATAGAAAAGTACGAGTCTACAAAACGGGGTTTGTTTTCGGGAGCCGTTGGATACATTACGCCCGAAGGCGATTTCGACTTTAATGTAGTAATTCGCAGTATACTTTATAATGCCAGAAATCATTATCTTTCGTTTATGGTGGGTGGCGCTATTACCATGCAAGCACAGGCAGAAAAGGAGTATGAGGAATGCATGCTAAAAGCCAAAGCCATTATGCGAGTTTTAAAGAATGAGTAAACTACATTTTATTACCTAATTATTACTTGATATTGTGTTTCGAAAATTAGTCCGGTTTGTTGAAGAGGAAGAGTTGTTTTATCGCGACGAGAAAATACTTGTGGCGGTAAGTGGTGGAGTCGATTCTGTAGTACTTTTTCATTTGCTCCTAAAAATGGAATTAGATTGTGCTGTTCTACATTGTAATTTTCAGTTGCGAGGGCTTGAATCGGATGGTGATTATGAGTTTGTTAAGAGCTTGGCAGAAATTAATCAGATTCCTTTCTATTCTAAGAGTTTCGATACCAAAGCTTACGCTGATACCAATAAGATCTCGATTGAGATGGCTGCTCGCGAACTGCGATACGAGTGGTTTTATCAGATACTCGAAAAAGAGAATTACCAATATATAGCAGTTGGACATCATGCTGATGATGTTGCCGAAACGGTTTTTATTAATTTGGTGAGAGGAACAGGAATTCATGGGTTAACGGGAATCAAATCTAAACTGGATAAGGTAATTCGTCCTTTGTTACCATTTACAAGAAAAGAACTGGTAGAATATGCTGTGGCCGAAAAATTAAGGTTTAGGGAAGATTCAACCAATAAAGAAACCGATTTTGTGCGTAATAAAATTCGCCACCAGCTTATTCCAATCTTGGAGAGTATTAATCCATCCATTCGCAAAACCATGAGCGAGAATGTTCAGCGTTTTCGTGAAGTTGAACAGATTTACAATGATGTAATTGAAGAAAATCGGCTTCATCTGGTATTCCAAAGAGAAAATAAATTGTTAATCTCCATTGCTCGTTTGCAGGAGTTAGCTTCGCCAACATCTCATTTGTTTGAGATTCTTTCTCCTTATGGATTTCATCATCGCGATGTAAGAATGATAACAAAATCTTTGGATTCAATATCCGGGAAACGCTTTTTTTCTTCTACTCACCAATTGCTTCGCGATAGAAAGTATTTAATCCTTTCTGAACTGCAAGAGAACGATACCAATGAGTATTTGTTGGAGGAAAAATCTGGGATGATTGAATTTCCAATCGAAATGGAGACTTTATTGTTCGATAGAACGGCAGATTTTATATTTCCTACAAAACCCCAAATAGCATGTTTGGATGCAAGTAAGTTAAGATTCCCGTTAAAACTAAGAAAGTGGCAAAAGGGAGATAGCTTTAAGCCAATGGGCATGAAGGGTAGCAAGAAAGTATCCGACTATTTTATCGATCAAAAATTCTCTTTACAGGATAAGGAGAACACATGGTTGCTAATTTCCGGCGACAAAATAGTTTGGCTGGTAGGACATCGTTTAGATGATCGCTTTAAAATTACGGACTTTACCAGCAAAATACTTAAATTGGAGTTGAAGTAAGAAACAATACTCAAGGGCACTGAAAAATCTTTTTAGCACCCTTGTTGTATAAGCGATATCTCAATTTTCTGTATTGACTAAACTCAAAATTCTCAAAAGATTAAGAATCATTTTATGATAATACTGGCGTTAAACACTCTTCCAGATCTTTTAGAAGAGCCTTTTTTACTTTTCGTGGCTTTTCGGCACTAATTTCTTTAAGAGCTTCGAATGCAAGGTTTCCAATTTCGTATAATCCAACAGGATTTTTATCGAAGTTATAACTTCCTATCACATACTCTAATTTTGATTTTATTTCATCATAAGCAGAATTTCCTGGTTTGTTCAAACAAATTAAGGCTTCCTGACAAACATCTCTTAGTTTTTCGTTCTGTTCGTTCATAGTTAAAGATTTAGAATTAAACATTAACTAAATTTACAAATTGATGTCCATTTGAGGATTAACAGTATGTTAGAAAAACGTTTCTAATTTATGGATATGCTTGTTTTGCTTGTCGAAATTGTTTTCGAAGTGTATCACAATGGTTTTCGTTTGTGATAAGAGAGTGGAATTCAAAAAGGCACAAGCCTATTGTTGTGCCTTTGCTATTATCAATCTGATTATAAAGGAATATTTCCATGTTTTTTAGGTGGATTTTGCTCACTCTTGTTGGTGCACATTTCCAATGCCTGAATCAGTTTATACCTACTTTCTTTTGGTTGAATAATTTCATCAATATATCCCAATTCTGCCGCTTTATAGGGGTGAGCAAACTTATTGCGATAATCTTCAATTGCATCGGCACGATCCGATTCGGATAACCCTTTATGCATAATGTTTACTGCACCTTCGGCACCCATTACTGCAATTTCGCCAGTTGGGTACGAATAATTGATATCTGCGCCAATATGTTTTGATGCCATTACATCGTAAGCACCACCGTAAGCTTTCCTGGTAATTAGGGTAATTTTTGGAACAGTTGCTTCGGCAAAGGCGTAAAGTAGTTTCGCTCCATGCTTGATGATACCACCGTATTCTTGTGCTGTACCAGGAAGGAAACCAGGAACATCCACGAAAGTGATTAAGGGAATGTTAAAAGCATCGCAGAAACGAACAAATCGAGCGGCTTTTGTAGAACTGTTGATATCTAAAACACCAGCCATATTAGCAGGATTATTCGCAACAATTCCGATGGGTTTTCCTGCTAAGCGTGCAAATCCAATGGTAATGTTTTGTGCGAAAAGCGGCATTACTTCAAAGAAATTGTGATCATCCACAATGGTTTCAATAATCTCTTTGATATCGTAAGGTTTGTTGGGATCGGCAGGAACAATGCTTTGTAATTTTTCATCTTCACGATGGATGTTATCGGTACACGGTTTTACCGGAGGATCTTCCATATTATTTGATGGAAGGAAACTGATTAGCTCACGTAGCATCATCATTGCCTGCTCATCGTTATCGGCAGTAAAGTGAGCCACTCCACTTTTTGAGTTGTGGGTTAATGCTCCGCCAAGCTCTTCTTTGCTTACTTCTTCATGTGTTACCGTTTTAATTACATCAGGTCCGGTTACAAACATATAGCTTGTATCCTTTACCATCATTATAAAATCGGTAAGAGCAGGAGAGTAGACAGCTCCTCCGGCACAAGGACCCATGATAGCCGAAATCTGAGGAATTACCCCGGAACCTCTAACGTTTTGATAAAAGATATCAGCGTATCCGGCCAGACTTTGAACTCCTTCTTGAATTCTCGCACCTCCCGAATCATTTAATCCAATAATTGGCGCACCCATTTTCATGGCCAATTTTGTTATTTTTACAATTTTATCGGCATTGGCTCTACTTAATGAACCGCCAAATACAGTAAAGTCTTGGGCAAACACATAAACCAATCGTCCATCTATTTTGCCATAACCACAAACCACACCATCACCCAGAATTTTATTTTTCTCCATTCCAAAGTCAGTCGATCGGTGTGTTACCATTTTATCAACTTCCACAAAAGTTTCAGGATCTAAAAGGTCGTTTATTCTTTCCCGAGCAGTTTTTTTCCCAGCAGCATGATGCTTATCAATTCTCGTTTGTCCGCCTCCTTCTTCTGCAGCCTTATTTAATTCTTCAAATTTTTTGATTTTATCTTTTAATGTTAACATGGTCTATCCGTAAATTATAAATTCATAACTCGATTAATCAATGAAAATTAATGGCTGATTACCATCAATGGTGTCATCTTCATTAACAAATATCTCTTTAATTACACCATCCTTCATGGCTTTGTATTCACTCTCCATTTTCATTGCCGAAACAATGATTACGGTTTCTCCTTTATTAACTTCCTGACCCAATTCTACCAGGATTTTAACCACTTTCCCTGGCATTGGAGAAGAAATCGTACTCTCGGCGGCTTCCAGATTTCCTTCATTTCGAGCCATTAAATATTTGCTTTCAGCATCAATAATTTCAGCTTCGTAAGAATGGTAAAAGGTATTTACTGTATATTTTTTTGGAGTGCCGTTTTCAATTAACTCCACATTATAAGAACGGCCTTTATACATCACCGAGTAAACTCCGTTTTCAACCTGCTGCATGTCCAGGTCGTATTCTCTGTTGTCAACTATAATTTTTACATGATTGCCGTCTTCATTAAGAAGTTCAACATTGGCAATTCTTTGATCTAATTTTATTTCTAGTGCCATAATATATTGCTTAAGTCTTTTTAATTTTCACTTGATCGGTATACACTTCTACGTCGACCAAAATCTTTCCATCTGCTCGAAACATTGGCTGTTTGATCCACTTGTGCATTTTTTAATTTGTGATGATAATCTAAAAAGGCTGTAACTATGGCCAGATCTTCGAATTGTTGCTTGGCTTCATCGTTGGCAAGTAAAAATTCTTCGTTATTCTGAATAAAATGAGTATCATAAGTTCCTTCTCTAAATTCCCGGCAGTCCATAATTCTTTCAAGAAATTTAATCGAAGTTTTTACACCTGTTATTTTGTATTCGTATAATGCTCTGCGCATCCTTTCGATTGCTTCTTCTCTGGTTCTTGCCCAAATGATTAGTTTGGAGATCATTGGATCGTAATGAATGGGAATTTCGTAGCCTTCATACACGTAACCGTCAGTTCTAACACCAAGCCCCATTGGTTCCGTTATGTGAGTTATCAAACCTGGACTGGGCATAAAATTATTGTCGGTGTCTTCAGCATAAATTCGGCATTCGATTGCATGTCCAAACTGAAAGACTTCTGCTTGTTTGATTTTTAATTCCTTTCCTTCTGCAATTAGGATTTGTTGTTTTACAAGATCATAACCTGTTGTTCTTTCCGTGATTGGATGCTCTACCTGCAATCTGGTATTCATCTCCAGAAAGTAGAAATTATGGTCGTTGTCGGCTAAAAATTCTATGGTTCCGGCTCCGTAGTAGTTTACAGCTTTAGCTGCAGCTACTGCCGCTTCGCCCATTTTTGCTCTTAGTTCGGGAGTCATCAAAGGAGAAGGTGTTTCCTCAACTACTTTTTGGTGACGGCGCTGCACCGAACACTCTCGCTCGCACAAGTGAATTACGTTTCCATGTTGATCACCAAGAATCTGAAATTCGATATGATGAGGAGAGGAAATGTATTTTTCTACATAAACGGAGTCATCACCAAAAGCAGTTCTTGCTTCTGATTTGGCAGCTCGAAGGGCATTAAGGATATTTTCTTCTTGATCCACCATTCGCATTCCTTTACCACCGCCACCAGCGGATGCTTTGATCATTACTGGTAAACCTATTTCACGAATCACTTTAAGTGCAGTTTCATCATCGTTAAGATTTTCTTTGGTGCCAGGAACAACTGGAACGCCACCATCTATCATGGTTTGGCGGGCTGTAATTTTATCACCCATAGTAGAAATCACTTCAGGGGTAGGGCCAATAAAAATTATGCCTTCTTCCTCGCATCTTTTCGAAAACTCAGCATTCTCACTAAGGAATCCATATCCGGGATGTATGGCGTCTGATTTTGAGCGTTTGGCAACTTCTATAATCTTATCGATGTTTAAGTAGCTCTCTGCTGAAGCTGCGGGGCCAATATGATATGCCTGATCAGCATATCTTACATGCATTGATGTTCGGTCAACATCGGAATACACCGCAACAGATTGAATTCCTAATTCTCTGCATGAACGCATTACTCGCAGAGCAATTTCACCTCGATTTGCAACAAGGACTTTTGAAATCTTCTTACTCATAGTTTTGGTTAATTGTTGATTCGGCTTTGTAAAAGCCTTTTGTTGAGTCAATTATATACTATTAAATTAGGCATGTTTTCCCCAAAAAAAGATAACGCACAACAAAAACATGTTGTGTAACATGCCAAAAATAGTTAAAAAATCGAAGTTTCCAAGTGATTAGATATGGACATATGTCAATTTACTCTACCGGGAGAACATGACAATAGTCATATGATTGTGTGATTGAATGAGCAATACAGGTATAAGTTTAGCAGTCCGATTTTGATTACAAATATTCTCCTCGGAAAATGAGCTGACAATTCTCAAAATCATTTTAGGCTAAAGAAAGAGTAGACAAAAAAAGGACTGTCGATTACTCAACAGTCCTTGTGATTATATATCAACAATAGCTTACATCAAGAAGCTTAATAGGATACCAGCGCCTACAGCCGAACCAATTACCCCTGATACGTTAGGAGCCATTGCATGCATTAATAGGTGATTTGACGGATCGTTTTGTAATCCCATATTCTGAACTACACGAGCACTATCTGGTACCGCCGATACACCTGCAGCACCAATCATTGGGTTGATAGGGCGATCTTTTGGTGATAACCAGTTCATGATTTTTGCAAAAAATACACCTCCAGCAGTTGCAATGATAAACGAAGCTGCACCAAGACCAAAAATCATGATAGAGTCGGCAGTTAAGAACACATCAGCCTGAGTAGAAGCACCAACTGTAACACCCAACAAGATGGTTATGGTATTGATTAAAGCATTGCTTGCAGTATCTGCCAAACGGTTTGTAACAGTTGACTCTTTTAACAAGTTACCAAAGAATAACATGCCCAATAAAGGCAGAGCTGTTGGCGAAATGTATGCAGTCAACAACAATCCTACAAGTGGGAAGATAATTTTCTCGAGACGAGTTACAGCACGCGGGGGCTTCATCTTTATCTTTCTTTCCTTTTTAGTTGTAAGTAGGTTGATGATTGGAGGCTGAATGACAGGAACCAAGGCCATGTAGGAATAAGCAGCAATCGCAATAGGGCCAATCAGGTTCTTTACGGTTTCACCATTAGCCATTACGTTCATACCATTCGCCAATTTTGACGAAAGGAAGATTGCTGTTGGGCCGTCGGCACCACCAATAATACCAATTGCTCCTGCTTCTGGTGGAGCAAAACCTAACCACAGAGCACCAAGGAAAGTAGCAAAAATACCAACCTGTGCTGCAGCTCCCAATACCATTAATCTTGGGTTTGAAATCAAAGATGAAAAATCGGTCATAGCACCAATTCCCAAGAAAATTAGCGGTGGATACCATCCGTTTACTACCCCGGAATATAGAATATTCATTACGGAACCTGGTTCGTAGATACCCAACTTCAAATTAAAGTCTACCGCCTGGAACATAGGAATATTACCGATAATGATGCCTGTACCAATAGGAATCAATAGTAAAGGTTCATAATCATATCTAATTGCTAAGAATATGAAAACCAAACCAATCAACACCATCAACAAGTGGCCACCTGTAACGTTAGCAAATCCGGTAAATTCATAAAAGTTTTTTAATCCAACTTCTGCACTAGAGTTGTGTTCACTGTCTAATATGGGATTTCCAAAATTTAAGAAATCGCCTTCCAATTTAGCAACACGCTTGCCAATTTGAAGCGTTTCAGTAGTTGTTACATATGCATTTGAACCTGAGTTAGGGTCAGTATTCTTATGCAAGTGAATAACTTCTTTAGGATTAAAAGTCATTGTTAAGTTAGTACCATTTAGTACCCAATTACCTGTAAACCTCTGCTTAATAGAGTCCATTGTAAAGGAATTGTCCTTTTTGAACTGGATCGTTTTGTAACGTTTTACCGTTTTATTCGATTCACCAATTGGATTTGGGATGTAACCATCTGTATGATTTACCCATTTTCCCCTGGTTAATTTTGTCGTTGTATCCTCCTGATCTTGTGCAACAGAGTTTATAGCAAAACCCATTAGCAAAATCATCGAGAATATCAATATATAAAGTTTTCTCATTAGTCTATTAATGTTTAATGATCGATGATTCATGCCTAATGGAAAAGCAGCAATTTGAAGCAAACCACACGCAAGAATTTACAAGCAATTGCTAAAAATGGAATTAAGCATTAATCATCAAACATTCATCATTTATGAAATTTCTATTAGAACATCATCCTGAAGTACACTATCGCCTACTCCAACTTTAATGGCTTTAACAGTACCTCCCTTTTCAGCCATCACATTGTTTTCCATCTTCATTGCTTCCATTACCAACAAGGTATCACCTGGGTTAATGGTATCGCCAACCGCAACGTTGATTTTAATAATGCTACCTGGAAGGGGAGCCTTTATAGTAATTGCACCAGCACCACCTTTTTGAATTTTTCCTTCTCCTGGTTTGTTTACAACAGGCTTACGAACTAGTCTGGGAGTTTTAGTTGCTTTTTCTTCAACGTGTACATCCACATCGTAACTAGTTCCGTTCACTTCAATTTTGGCATTCGATCCTTCAAAATCCTTGATTTCTACATCGTATTCCTGCCCTCTTATCGTAAATTTGAACTTCTTCATTTTTTATCTTGGTTGATTATTTACCCCATAAATCTTAGAACTCCATGGAGAATAATTCTTAGTAACTTTTTTAATTGTGATGATATTGCTTTCTTCATCGTGCAATTGGTTAAAGTGCATATGTAAAGCCATTGCAATAGCAGCATTTACATTTCCTTCAACCGTTAAATCATCAACTTCTGCGCAAGGCTTTCCTTCTTTTACAAGCTTCTTTCTCAAATTAAGATGCAAAAGTTTAGGCAAATTCGTAAAAACAATAACCAAAAGTACCAATGCAACAAATACAATTGAGTACCCCACTAATGCTACTGTCCATCCTCCTTGACTTCCTATAGATAATAAATTCATCATCATAGTGCTATTTTTTACAATGGAATATTAGAGTGCTTCTTAGGTGGATTCACCAACTTCTTGGTCTGTAGAGACTGGAATGCTCGAATTACACGGAAGCGTGTATTTCTTGGCTCAATTACATCATCAATGTAACCGTAAGAAGCAGCATTGTAAGGATTAGCAAATGCTTCGTTGTACTCACTTTCTTTCTCTTCGATGAACTTCACTTTTTCATCTTCGTTCAATTCGGCAAGCTTTCTTCCGTGAAGAACTTCAATAGCTCCTTTAGCACCCATTACTGCGATTTCAGCAGTTGGCCAAGCATAATTCAAATCACCACGAAGTTGCTTAGAAGACATTACATCGTGAGCACCACCGTAAGATTTTCTAAGAGTAATAGTTACTTTAGGTACCGTAGCTTCACCATATGCGAACATCAATTTCGCGCCATGAGTAATGATACCTCCAAATTCTTGTCCTGATCCAGGTAGGAATCCAGGCACATCAACCAATGTTAAAATTGGAATATTGAAACAGTCGCAGAAACGGATAAATCTAGCCGCTTTTCTAGATGATTCAATATCAAGAACGCCAGCAAGGAAGTTTGGTTGATTAGCAACCACACCTACTGACATTCCACCCATACGTGTAAAACCAACAATAATATTTTTAGCATAGTGGCGATGAACCTCCAAGAATTCTGTATCGTCAGCAATTGCATAAATAACATCCTTCATATCGTAAGGCATGTTAGGGTTATCAGGAATAATATCATTAAGAATGTCTTCCATTCTATCAATAGGATCGGTACACGCTACGATAGGAGCTTCTTCTAAATTATTTGAAGGCATGTAAGATAACAACTTCCGGATAATAGCGATACCTTCTTCTTCATCTTCCAACATAAAGTGAGAAACACCTGATTTAGAAGCGTGCATTTTAGCACCACCAAGATCCTCTACTGTGATATCCTCACCAGTTACTGTTTTTACAACCTTAGGACCAGTAACAAACATGTAGGATTTCTCTTCTGTCATCATAATGAAGTCAGTTAATGCCGGGGAATAAACAGCACCACCTGCACAAGGACCGAAAATTGCAGAAATCTGAGGAATTACACCAGAAGCAAGAATATTTCTTTCGAAGATTTCAGCATATCCTGCCAAAGCAGTTACACCTTCCTGAATACGAGCTCCTCCTGAATCGTTTAAACCGATAACCGGGGCACCCATTTTCATTGCCATATCCATGATCTTGCAGATCTTTTGCGCGAAAGTTTCCGATAAGGAACCTCCAAAAACTGTAAAATCCTGAGAGAATACAAATACCAATCGTCCATCGATAGTACCTTGTCCGGTTACAACACCATCACCCAAGAATTTGGTTTTTTCCATACCAAAATTAGTACAACGGTGAGATACGAACATATCGAATTCTTCAAAACTTCCCTCATCAAGAAGCATGTCGATTCTTTCACGAGCTGTGTATTTGCCTTTCTTGTGTTGAGATGCAATTCTTTTTTCACCTCCTCCAAGCTTAGCCTCTGCTCTTAAATCAATTAATTTTTTAATCTTATCCTGACTAGCCATAACTATTGTTGAGTTATTATATATTTATAGAGTTATTATTTTGTGCCGCAAAGTTCTGTTAAAACCCTCATTGTTGATTTTGGATGTAAGAATCCGATCTTTAAACCTTCAGCACCATCACGAGGAGCCTTGTCGATTACCTGGCAACCAGCTTCCTGTGCATCATTCAATGCTTCTTGCACATCTTCAACAGCAAAAGCCAAATGATGCATTCCACCGCCTGTTTTCTCAACAAATTTTCCAATTGGTCCTTCAGGATCAGTTGATTCTAACAATTCAATTTTTGTATCTCCAAGTTTAAAAAAAGCCGTTTTTACTTTCTGATCAACAACTTCTTCAATTGCGTAACACTCCAAGCCCAATACTTTTTCATAAAATGGGATAGCTTCTTCTAAGCTTTTTACAGCGATACCGATATGTTCAATATGCGATGGTTTCATGTTTTTGAATGTTTTAAATTAATACTCGACAAAAATATCTAATCCTAAATTTCTATTCAATGATCTTGAACACTATAAAAGTTGTTCTTCAACATGTTCTTAATAAAGTTTCAAAAATCTTTAATTCTTGTTTATCTGAATATTAACACTATTTGCGGATTCAAATTACACAGATCAGAAGCAAAATCTCCGAAAACCTTTGCATCCATATGCGTCATTTTTATTTGAGAATGTCAAAGGAAGTTAATTTATTTAAGATCCGCAGTAAGAATTCTGAAAGAATAACAGCCTGTATTAAGAATTTTCAGTCGAATTCAGCTTAGTATATTCTTCTACATTTCAGAACAAAACAGCATGAATTGGATCTTTCTAATCTACCCTATAAAAAAGGATCCTGCTATTCATGATTCAGGCAAATCAATACATGATAAAAGTAAAAATGCAAGTCTTTTATTTATATTTGCAGTTTGAAACAACATTCAACCAATTTTATAAACTTATAAGATGATTTTATTCTTCAAAAAAGACGAAGTACACTTTGTTGTTCAGGCAACAAGCCAATTGAATGGATTGGATTTTGATAAGCTGTCTTGGCTGTTTGGTAATGCTGAGTATGTAAATCAGGAAAAGCTTGATGGTATATTTGTTGGTCCAAGAAAAGAGATGATTACTCCTTGGAGCACAAATGCAGTCGAAATCTCTCAAAATATGGGAATTGATGGATTGCTAAGAATCGAGCAATACATACTTGTTAATTCTGAAAAAGCAGAATTTGACCCAATGCTTCAATCAATGTATGAAGGATTAAGCCAAGAGATTTATACTATCGATAAGCAACCCGATCCAATTGTTTACATTGAAGATATTGAAGAATACAATCAGCGTGAAGGCCTGGCATTGAGTGTTGAGGAAATTTCTTACTTGAATCATGTTTCAGAAAAAATTGGTCGCAAATTAACAGACTCAGAGGTATTCGGATTCTCGCAAGTGAACTCAGAACATTGTCGTCACAAAATCTTTAATGGTACTTTTATTATTGATGGCGAAGAAAAAGAATCATCATTGTTCCAATTAATAAAGAAAACATCTAAAGAAAACCATAATAGAATTGTATCGGCTTACAAAGACAATTGTGCTTTCCTTGGTGGACCTAAAGCTGAACAATTTGCTCCTTATTCTCATGATAAAGCAGACTATTTCTATACCAAAGATATTGATACCGTAATCTCGCTTAAAGCGGAAACGCATAATTTTCCTACAACTGTAGAACCCTTTAATGGTGCTGCAACTGGTACCGGCGGTGAAATTCGTGATAGAATTGCTGGCGGTAAAGCTGCTATCCCAATGGCTGGTACAGCGGTTTATATGACTTCATACCCAAGGTTGGAAGCTTCTCGCAGATGGGAAAATGCAACGGAAGCAAGGGAGTGGTTGTACCAAACCCCTGAAGAGATCTTAATTAAAGCATCAAATGGTGCTTCTGACTTTGGTAACAAATTCGGACAGCCTTTAATTGTGGGTTCGGTTCTTACTTTTGAACATTTCGAAAACAATAAGAAGTATGGTTACGATAAGGTAATCATGCAAGCTGGTGGTATTGGATATGGCCGTTTAGAACAAGCTCAAAAGGATGTTCCAGAACAAGGTGATAAAGTAGTTCTTCTTGGTGGAGATAACTACCGTATTGGAATGGGTGGAGGAGCTGTTTCGTCAGTTGCAACAGGTGAGTTCGACAATTCTATTGAGCTAAATGCAGTTCAACGTTCTAATCCTGAAATGCAGAAACGTGTTTGTAATGCGATTCGTGCCATGGCCGAAGCTGATGAAAATCCAATCATCTCTATCCACGACCACGGTGCAGGTGGACATTTGAACTGTCTTTCTGAATTGGTTGAGGAAACTGGGGGGAAGATCGATTTGAATGCCCTTCCGGTTGGAGATCCCACTCTTTCTGCCAAAGAAATTGTAGGCAACGAATCTCAAGAAAGAATGGGATTGGTAATGAAGGAAAAAGACGTGGAGCTTTTGACGAAAATCGCCGAAAGAGAAAGAGCTCCTATCTATCAGATTGGTGAAACAACTGGTGATATGAGATTTACATTCGAAGATAACAAAACAGGCGAAAATCCGATCGATCTTGGTCTTTCTGAAATGTTTGGTAAGCCACCAAAAACAATCATGAATGACAAGACTGTTAAGGAAGGATTTGAAGCTGTTTCGTACGATATAAATAAATTCGAAGAATATTTAGAAGATGTTCTTCAACTAGAATCTGTAGCTTGTAAGGATTGGTTGACAAACAAAGTTGACCGTTCGGTAACCGGTAAAATTGCCATGCAACAATGTGCTGGTCCTTTGCAATTGCCATTAAACAATTTTGGTGCTGTGGCTATCGACTTTAAAGGTGAAAAAGGGATTGCTACTTCAATTGGACATACTCCGGTAGCTGCTTTAGTTGATTCGAAAAACGGAAGCCGTTTGTCAGTTGCTGAGTCATTAACCAATTTGGTTTGGGCGCCAATCGAAAAAGGGTTAAATGGAATTTCATTATCTGCCAACTGGATGTGGCCTTGTAAAAATGAAGGCGAAGATGCTCGTTTGTACAATGCCGTTCAATCTATCAGTGATTTTGCAATCAAACTAGGAATCAATATTCCAACTGGTAAGGACTCACTTTCCATGACACAGAAATATGGAAAAGATGATGTTGTTTACTCTCCGGGAACTGTAATTATTTCTACTGTTGGTGAAATTATCGATATCAACAAGATGATTTCTCCTGTAATGAAAAATGATGCAAATTCTCACTTGGTTTACCTTGATTTCTCGAAGGATAATTTCCAATTGGGAGGTAGTAGTTTTGCTCAAATTGTTAACAAACTGGGAAAACAAACTCCTGATGTTACAGATGCTGATTACTTTGTAAAAGCATTCAAAACTCTTCAGCAATTAATTCTTGATGGAAAAGTATTAGCGGGTCACGATATTTCTGCCGGAGGTATGATTACTGCTTTATTGGAAATGTGTTTTGCTGATAACAAACTAGGTGCTAAGATCGATTTAAGCTCAATTGAAGAGAAAGACTTGATCAAAGTTCTTTTCAGCGAAAATCCAGGTGTAATTTTCCAGGTGAAAGACAAAAATGCCGTAAGCAAAGCTCTTGCTGAGAAAGGTCTTCGTTTCCACTTTATTGGTGCTCCTGCTGAAGCTGGTGCTCTTAATGTTTTAAAAGATAATCAATCATTCAAATTAGATATTGCAAGCCTTCGTGACCTTTGGTACAAGACTTCATACCTATTGGATCGCAATCAATCGGGAAATGATCTTGCCTTAGAGAGATTCGAAAGCTACAAGAAGAACGAATTGACCTACAAGTTCCCAGAGAACTTTACAGGTAAGTTTGCTCAATATAAAATTGATCCGAAGAGAAAAGACAAGTCAGGCGTTAAAGCTGCTATCATTCGTGAAAAAGGTGTTAATGGAGATAGAGAAATGGCCTGGATCATGCACCTTGCAGGAATGGATGTGAAAGATGTTCATATGACAGACTTGATTTCGGGTCGCGAAGATTTAAGCGATGTGAATATGATCGTTTTTGTAGGTGGATTCTCTAATTCAGATGTATTGGGTTCGGCAAAAGGTTGGGCCGGAGCTTTCCTTTATAATGAAAAAGCAAAAGCTGCATTAGATAACTTCTACAAGAGACCTGACACATTAAGTTTAGGTGTATGTAACGGTTGTCAGTTAGTTTCGGAATTAGGATTAATCTACCCTGAGCACGAAAAGCACCCTAAATTGCTTCACAATGATTCTCATAAATTTGAATCTGGATTTGTAAGCGTTGAAGTGCCAGAAAACAATTCTGTTATGCTTTCATCTCTTGCCGGAAGTACAATGGGTATTTGGGTAGCACACGGTGAAGGTAAATTCGAATTACCTTATGACGAAGAGGAATACAATATTCCAATGAAATATGCATACGATCAGTATCCTGCAAATCCTAATGGTTCTCCTTTTGGGACAGCAGCTATCTCTTCTAAGGATGGTCGTCATTTGGCTATGATGCCTCACTTGGAGCGTGCAACATATCCATGGAATTGGGCATATTATGACCAAAATCGTTTGGAAGATGAATTAACTCCATGGGTAGAAGCTTTTGTAAATGCTAAAAATTGGATTATCGAAAACAAATAATCCTTTTCAAATATGATTTTAAATGCCTCTGATTTTGTAGAGGCATTTTTTTTGCTCTTAAAAGAAGAAGCCTCTGTAATTTTTCATACCTTGTAATCTGCTAACTAAAAAATCACAAAAAGTATGAAAAAAAATTTACCTTTTTTGGCAATGTTATTTTTTTGCCTAGGGTGTTCTCCTCCTAAACAAGTGAACAAAACTCCCTCTAATTATCCCACCATCAAGCTTCACGAAAAAAAAGTTGAGTCTAGTCAACAAATTGCACCCGGTACTTGTTATTTATCTTTAAAAGATTGTGAAATAATTTCCGAGAATGTTATCAAGGGAAAGGTTTCTCAATTGCATGGATATGGAGCAGGTTTTACTGAGGTATTTCAATTAAATGAAGAAATTACCATTAAAATAAGTAATAACGATTTACCAAGGATTTATAAACTTCGTAATCTTTCTTGCGTAATTTCTAAAGTTGAAAAGATGAATGATTATTCTTTCCTGAAATTAATTGAAATAAAATAAGGCTTTTTGTTATTGTCGTGTTAGTTGTTTTGGTCTACTTTCAGACTAAACATCCCCCTAATGCCAAAGACTAATTTAAGATTACATGAAAACTACTTGTATCCTGCTATCCTGGGTATAAAACTAAGACAGACTAAAATGAAAAATTTATTAAGCATCATTATAATCATACTTCTTTGTTCTTCTTTGAATGCACAAAATAAAAAGTTTAGTGTAAAGAAGCATAAAAAAGTAGATGTCAAAAACATTGTTATTACCGAAAAAACATATGAGGATATTACCAACAGAACCTTAAACAAAAGAAAGTTATCTAATATAGCGGATAGAGAATCGGGCAAACCAAAGGTAGCTGATGATCCATTGGTAAGAAGACTATTCGAATTGCAGAAACTAAAAAATCCAGCTACGGGTAAGATTCCTGCTAATATTCGAGAATTGGAAAAAGCTTATGTCTTGTCTGCTAAATCGGGGCTGGTAAGCCGAACCAAATCAGTCGGGTTAAATTATACAAATAGTGGACCTAGAAATGTTGGTGGTAGAACCAGAGCTCTGGCTATAGATATTAACGACAGTTCGGGAAATACAATTTTGGCAGGAGGAAGCTCGGGTGGTATGTGGAAGTCTACAGATAAAGGTAAGTCCTGGATTAGGACAACAGAATTGGGAGAACATCCAAGTGTTACAGCCATTGCACAAGACCCAAGAGCCGGGCAAACTTCTACCTGGTATTATACTACAGGAGAATACATTGGATCAGCTAGTGCAAGTGGTGCATTCTATTCTGGAAATGGAGTATTTAAATCAACAAATAACGGCAACTCATGGATCAAATTAACTTCTACTTCCTCTGATACTTTTTCTTCTTTTGATAATTTATTTGATATCTGCTGGAATATTTGTGTTGATCCAAATAATGGAGATGTTTATGTGGCCACATACGGAGGCATCTATATCTCGAAGGATGGAGGAAATTCCTGGACTTTGGAAATTCAAACTGTCGATGCTTCATTAGATCGTGAAAAAAGAAGTTACTCATCAATCACTGATGTAATATGCTCTCCTGCTGGGGTTAAATATGCTACATTAAGTACAGGAGGAAATAAAAACTCAGGTATTTGGAGAAAAGGAGCCGAAACTAACGCTACTTGGGAAGAAATAACTCCAAATAATTTTCCATCAAACTATAGAAGAATTGTTATGGGGCATGCTCCTAGTGTTAAAGATACCGACATCGTATATTTCTTGGCACAAACACCTGGTAATGGTCTGCAAGGTCATAGCTTTTGGAAACTTACTTATGATGCTAATACTACCACTCCGGCAACTTGGGAAGATCGTTCTCAAAACTTGCCCGAAGGTGGCGATGGTGATAGAGATGTAAATGGGTACAACTCACAAGGATCTTATAATATGATTGTAAAGGTAGCTCCTGATGATGAAAATATGGTGTTTATTGGAGGTACAAACCTATTTCGATCGAATGATGCATTTGCAAGTAAAGCTTCTCCTCTTAGCGATGGTGTTACAAATAACTCTAAAACCTATTGGATTGGAGGATATGCTACCGAAAACAATGTATCTCAATACGACAATCATCACCCTGATGTTCATGCATTGGTGTTTATTGATAATAATCAACTTTTGTGTGGACATGATGGAGGGATAAGCCTTACTGAAAGTTATAAGCAATCTCTTGATTCAGGAACCGGTTCAGACAATAAACCCGTTGATTGGGTTTTCTTGAACAACAGCTATTTAACTACACAGGCCTATACTATAGCTATAGATCACGATGTCACTAAAAACAAATATCTTTTAACTGGTTTTCAGGATAATGGTACCTGGATTAGTCGAAACGAATTGGCTGATACTGATTGGACATATTGGGGTTCAGGCGATGGTAGTTATGCAAGTATATTGGATAAAGGGAAGCATTTTCTATCATCTTCGCAAAATGGAACTGTATATTTGGAAAATGATCCTGACGGTCCTGATAGTTATTATTACACCAGGGTTGATCCCGACGGTGCGGAAGGTCAATTGTTTATCAATCCGTTTATTGTTGATGCCAACAATAGTGAAATCATGTACTATGCAGCGGGACAGTTTGTTTGGAGAAATAAAGATATTTTTGAGATTCCTCAATTAAGTACCTCATCAGCTACCGTTAATTGGGAAAAATTAGAGATCACTAAAGTTTCTGAAACAGTTTCTGCATTAGAATCTTCCACTTACCCTGCGCACATTTTATACTTTGGTACTTCGGACGGTAAAATATATATGATGAAAAACTCTCATTCCTCTTCGGCAAAAGTAAGGGATATTACTGGTTCAAATATGCCTAACGGATATGTTAGTTCCATTGATGCCAATCCATTAAATGCAAATGAAGTGATTGTTAGTTTTTCGAATTATGGCATTGAAAGCATTTTCCATACGACCGATGGAGGTGCTAATTGGCAAGCTATTTCGGGTAATTTAGAAGATGGGTCGGATAGTGGAAACGGTCCATCAGTTCGATCGGTTGCTATTATGGTTTCGCCTACCGATACAACTTATTTTGCCGGAACGAGCACAGGATTGTATAGTACTTCAACTTTAAATGGCAGCTCTACTTCCTGGACATTTGATGCTGCTTCTAAGATAGGTACAACCATTGTAGAGATGGTAAAAACAAGGAGAGATGGTTTTATAGCTGCAGCAACACATGGGAATGGAGTATTTACTGCCGATGCGAATTACAGCTCACAAGCCCCAAAGGCGCTAATCGGTATGACAGCGGATACAATTTTTACCGGAGACTCAATCAATTATTTTGACAGGAGTATCGGGGATAGAATCAGTTCATATCAGTGGACATTTTCAGGAGCTGAGACCGAAAACTCGACCGAAGAGCATCCGGAATCAATAAAATATATTAATCCGGGCACATTTGATGTAAGTCTTACGGTTTCGAATAGAGCAGGAAGTGATACTCAAACCATAGCAGGAGCAATTGTGGTAAAATCAGTAGAAGCTAAATTTACGGCTAGTGCAACTGATATAAATGTTGGAGATGTAGTACAATTCAACAACTCATCTACAACTGGCAATTCAGCCGTTTCTTATTTATGGACTTTTCCTGGTGGAATACCGGAAAGCTCGGCAGAAGAAAATCCATCAGTAACTTATAATACTGTGGGAACATATGATGTGAGTTTAACTATAAGTGATAGTAATTTTAACGACACAGAAACCAAGACTGCATACATTACTGTTCAGGATCCTGATGATAAGGAAGATGATCTTCTTTATAACGTATTAGTTGAAGATGAAAGTAAGCTCTCTTTGTATTCCTTTACTGGAGACGAAAATTGGGGATATACTTCGGGGCATAATAGCTTTAATATGTCTGAATTTGCAGAAAAGTTCGAAATGATTAATACAAATTTAAATGTGGTAAGGAGTGTTCAATTAAATCCGGTAATAATTGAATCAAAATCGAGTGAGCCTAAAATACAATTGAAGATATGGAATGGTGATGATATGCCAAAAGAAGAGGTGTATTCTAAAGATATTTTATTTTCGGAGCTACAACGAAATCAATTTAATGAAATAGTATTAAATGAACCTGTAAGTGTTGAAAACACTTTCTTTGTAGGGTACAAGATATTTTATGAAGTTCCGGTTGATACTTTTGCGGTTTATCATCTCCCTATTGATGGAGAAATAACCTGGAACAATAGTGCTTATTTAAAATACAATGATACTTGGTATCCATTCTCTTCTTCTACTGTCTACGAAGCAAACTCAGCTTTAGCTGTGAAAGTGAAAGTGGGGTATGAAGAGGAGCCCGTAGCTGCAGATTTTTCCGCAAATGTAATTACAACCACTACTGATGAAGATGTGAAATTTAATGATTTATCAACGGGATCTTTAGAAAGTTGGGAATGGATCTTTGAAGGAGGTACAGCGGATGACAATACCTTACAGAATCCTACAGTTTCCTATAACGAAGCAGGAACCTATGATGTTTCATTAAGTGTGGTGGGAACAAATGGTGATACAGATACTGAATTAAAAGAGGAGTACATTACTGTTGAAATTGCCACAGCCATTAACGAATTAGGGGAAGAAGTCGAAAACATTCGAATTTATCCAAACCCAATGGTAAACAAATCTAAAATCGAATTTCCTAATAACAAAAATCAGAAATACCGACTAATTGTGGTTGATGCGAGTGGAAGAATCGTTCGTATAATAGAAAATATAACAGGAAATAATGTAATTCTAAACAGAGAACAGCTTAAGCCGGGAGTTCATATCATTAACCTTTCCGGAGAGAAACTTTACAAAGGAAAACTGATCGTGAAGTAAAGCATGGCATATTAGATAGGAATGAAAGAGCTTGCCGGTTCTGGGCGTACCTATTTCTACATTGCGTTAGTCCTGATTTGCAATCAGGGCTTTTGGAACTTAGGATATTTAATCCGAAAAGTTTAAATCAATAAAAGGGATCCGCAGTTAAAGCTTTGTCTCTATTTTGGCATTGATTTAACTCAAGATTCTCAAGACAATTTCAGGATCATTTCATAACAAAACGGGTGTAAATTATATAAATATATGTAATTAACTAATAATTATATGCATAATGCTAATAATTACATGTATTATACCTATAAATATAGTTCTTAAACCAAGATGTAGATGTATTTAACCCATAAATATAGGTTTTTAACCTATATTTATATGTATTTTACTAATAAATATATGTATTCGGCGTATAATTATATGTTATAGGCCAAAAAATATGTATCTAATACATATTCTTATAAGAATAATACATATATTTTTATAATTTTAGAGATATTCAGGAATGTAACAGTCTTAATCTATATGCTATGATTAAAAATCATGATAAAGTGCCATTTGATGTGCCAACAAAGATTCGAAAATACTTACAAGAAAAACGTATTCCTGTTGCTACGCTGTCTAGCGACATTCATGTTACACCCCCTTCATTGCACAAACAACTGTTTCGCAATACCATACAGGTAAATCGCCTTTGGAGCATTTGCAGGGCATTAAGATGGAATCTTTTTCAGGAGATTGCCAACTTAATGGAAAAAGAAATCTATGGAGAACAGGCCAAACAAAAGGGTATCGAAATACAGGATGTTCATGAAGAAGTAAATCAACTCAAACGAAAAGTAGAGTTGCTCGAAAGGGAAAATGATACTTTAAAAGAGGTAATAAAATTATTTAACGTGAGTTCGAGGTAAAATTCGTTCACAGTTTGATCTGATTTTGAGTAGAAATTTTCGAAGGAATATCGGGATATTTCAAGAAGATTTGAGGAAATTTATGCCTAAAGCAGGCAAACACATAATGGAAAGTTCTCTTTACGACATCTTCACATTAAAAATTCCTCAAAATAGCCCGCTATTCTTTCCAAATTTTTAATGCAAATCTATCCCAAATAGAACTTTCTGTGGATAGAATTTTACCTCGAACTCACGTTATTTAAAAGTTAATTCTTAAAAATAGCAAAACAGCATCGAATCCTTTCTATGGGGCGATGCTGTTTGTTTTATAAAATCTTTGTTGATTAGCTTGTTAACTGATCGAGTAAATTCTCTTCATCATCTAGATTAAAGTTTGAAAAATTAAGAGCCGTTTCAACAATGGCCAAATGCGAATAAGCCTGAGGAAAGTTTCCTAACATTCGTTTGGTAGCAAAATCAATATCTTCGGCAAATAATCCCAAGTGGTTAGAATAGGACAAAAGTTTCTCGAACTTTTCTTTTGCTTCTTTTTTCTTTCCAATTTTAAATAAACTGTTAATCAACCAAAAAGAGCAAATGGTAAATGCTGATTTTGGGGTTCCAAAATCATCTTGATTTTTATATCGATACATGAGTCCATCATGTTCTAATTCCTTTTGTATGGTTAGTACCGTAGATTTAAACTTTTCATCTTTTGCATCAATAAATCCATAGGTTTCCATGAGCAAAACCGAGGCATCCATATCTTGCGATCCATAATATTGGGTAAAGGCTTGTTTTTCCTTATTCCAGGCTTTTTTATAAATATTCTCTTTCACCGAATGCCTAAGAACCTTCCATTTGGCTACGTAATAATCACGCTGTAAAAGGTCGGCAATTTTCACCGCCCTGTCGAAAGCCACCCAGCACATTACCTTACTAAAAGTAAAATGCAGACTTCTGCCTCTGATTTCCCAGATTCCCCGATCCGGTTTTTTCCAGTTTTGCTCCACTACTTTTACAATGCTTCTTACAATGGTCCAAAGCTCCTCGCTATGTTCCAGTGAGGTTTCGAACATTTCGAAATGCTGATGGATCAGATCCAAAAGAATACCATAAATGTCGTTTTGCTTCTGCTTGTAGGCTGCGTTTCCTACTCTTACAGGTTTAGATCCTTGGTACCCTTGCAAATGCTCTAACTCGTATTCAGATAATTTCTTCTCTCCATTGATTCCATACATGATCTGAATTTTTTCATTCTTTTCAGGTATAATATCCATGATGAATTTAAGGTAACGCTTTGCCACATTATAATGTCCCAGTTGTGTAAGAATTTTTACCACCATGGAACCATCTCTTATCCAACAAAAGCGATAGTCCCAATTGCGAACTTCGCCAATTGTTTCAGGTAAAGAGGTAGTGAGAGCTGCCAATACTGCTCCGCTTTTTTGATAACTTAGCAGTTTTAAGACCAACGCACTACGCAGCACTTGCTCTCCATATTTGGGCAATTTTTTCGTTCTTTCGGCCCAATCTAACCAATAGGTTTTGGTGCGTTGCAATTTTAAGTAAATCCTTTCCTGTGTTTGTTCAAGCAATTTTTGATTGTAACTTACCAGGCAAAACTCGTCATTCTGCAAAACTATCTTTTCACTTTCCAATATATCAGAGGCATTTAAACTTGAGTATAAATACAAGGAATCGTAATTGCCCGATGTGGTATATGATTTTATAAAACCATCTCTGGAAATTTTACTTTTGGTGTGATTGCGAGCGTAATCGAGTTTCGGATTATACTTTAACCGAAAGCTTGGCTTGCCCGATAACAATCTAAAAAAACGAATGATGTCCGGAGGGGCATAATATTCCTTTTTGTCGGTAATATATCTGGGCATAAAATCAAGCAGCTCGAAACTTCCATCGGAACATTCAAAAATTGTTTTAAGAATATTTGTTGATTTTCTGTACTCTTGCTTAATCGCAACTAAATTTTCAGGAAGAACTTCAAAACTTCCTCCCTTATCGTTATCTAAAATTTTAGCAAATGCCGAAGAGGAATCAAATTGTGGTAAGCACACCCAATCTAACGATCCGTTTTCTGATATCAATGCCGCAGTCCGACAATTCCCAATTACTCCATAATTTAAATTCTTCATAAAAAATCACTACATTAGAGCTTAATCATAAAACCAATCTGTTGTTCTTTTTAATACTCAACAGACATACAACACACAAACACACCAATAACCAAATACTTAACTTGTTTAATTTGAAGAATCTTTAGGATTTTTCAAAGGTTACACTGTTAAATTTTAATCAATTTCGTTAGAAGCAGCTCGGAAATTATAGAATTTTCACGAGAGTTATAGCATTTCTGACAAAATAAAAAAACACATTTTATGAGTAGAATTCACATTGTATCAAATCGATTACCCGTAAGTATAAATGTCGAGAATGAAACTATTGATTTGGTGCCAAGTGTAGGTGGCTTGGCTACTGGAATGAGATCTGTTTACAAAGAGTATAATGGCAAATGGATCGGTTGGCCTGGCTTACCAAGTGATGATTTAAATGAAGAATTAAAATCTAATATTGATGAAAGACTAAAGGATGAAGATTGTGTTTCGGTTCATCTATCGAAAGATGAAATTGATTTGTATTACGATGGGTTTAGCAACAGAACCATTTGGCCACTTTTCCATTATTTTGCGCAATATATAGATTATAGTCCTGAGCTTTGGGATGCATTTGTTGGTGTAAATCAAAAATTTGCCGACAAGGCATTGGAAACATTGGACGAAGATGATACCATTTGGATTCATGACTATCAGCTTTTGTTGGTTCCAGAGATGATTAAATCGAAAAAGCCCGGAGTTACTGTCGGCTTCTTCTTGCATATCCCTTTTCCTTCATTCGAGGTATTTAGAATTTTACCGTGGAGAAAAGAACTTATACAGGGGATGTTGGGTGCCGATTTAATTGGCTTTCATACCTTCGATTACCAGAGACACTTTTTTAGTTGTGTACGTAGGTTGATGGGCTATGAGATATCCTTTAATGAAATACATATTGAAGACAGAATTGTACTTGTTGATTCATTCCCAATGGGAATAGATTACGATAAATTTAGAGATGCGGCAATTCAAACTTTCCAAAAGCCATTGCAAGAAAAATCTAAACTTCATCGCGAGTTGGAAAAGTATTTTTTGGTTTCTCCAAACAGAAAACTAATTCTCTCCATAGATCGATTGGATTATTCAAAAGGGATACCAAACAGACTTCAGGCATTTGCCAAATTTCTGGAAGAATATCCGGAGTTTATTGGAAAGGTAACTTTAATAATGCTAGCTGTTCCTTCGCGCGGAACGGTTGAACACTATATCAACCTTAAGCGAGAGGTGGACGAACTGGTAGGAAATGTTAATGGCCGTTTTGGAAGCATTAACTATACTCCGGTTTGGTATTTCTATCGTTCATTGCCATTTGAAAACTTAATTGAGCTTTATAGTTCGTGTGATGTTGCTTTGGTAACTCCGGTAAGAGATGGAATGAACCTGGTTGCTAAAGAATATGTGGCATCGAGAACGAACAGGACTGGCGTTATTATTCTTAGTGAAATGGCGGGTGTATCAAAAGAAATGGGTGAAGCTTTAATGATTAATCCTAATAACACCGGAGAAATTGCCGAAAGCATTTATCAGGCATTAACCATGCCACTTGATGAGCAAAGGGAAAGAATGATTTACTTGCAAGACAGAATAAAACGATACGATGTATTTAAATGGTCGTCGGAATTTGTTAAATCGCTAAGAAAGGTCGAGAAATTGCAAAGTTCCATTTATGCCAAAAAAGTTAGCTCATCTATTTTAGAGAAAATAAAAACCGAATATACCAATGCGCAGAAAAGATCTATCTTCTTGGATTATGATGGTACATTAACTGGATTTAAGAAAAACCCAAATGATGCAAAACCAGATGAAGAATTGCATAAAATTCTTAACAAGCTGGAAGAAGATCCTAAAAATGTGATAACAATTATTAGTGGCAGAGACAGGGACAGCTTGGAGAATTGGTTTGGAGGTCACAAAATCAATTTGATTGTAGAACACGGAGTATGGATTAAAAAATACAATAAGGAATGGAAAATGTTGGCCAATGCAAATGATACCTGGAAGCCAAGCATACGACCAATTCTTGAAACTTTCGTAGATAGAACTCCGGGTTCGTTTATCGAGGAAAAAAACTACTCTTTGGTTTGGCATTTTAGAAAATCGGAACCAGAACAAGGTGAGTTGCGAGCCAATGAATTAAAAGATGAGTTAACAACAATGATTGCCAATCACAATCTTGAAATTATGGAAGGAAATAAGGTGATTGAAGTTAAAAGTGGTGGTATTAACAAAGGAATGGCATCAGTACAGTTTCTTCAAAATCAAAATTTTGATTTTATACTTGCGCTAGGCGATGACTGGACGGATGAATACATGTTTAGAGAATTGCCTGATTCTGCCATAACGATTAAAGTAGGACTAAAGCATACGGCAGCCAGATATAAGGTAGATTCTGTTACCAAAGTACGCAGTTTACTTTCTGATCTGAATTAAAGAAATTACTTATTCCTAATAAAATTAAGGTGGCAATAATGTCACCTTTTTTCTGATACGAATTCTTATTTTAAAATCAAGCTTTATTTTTCTTCTAAAATCATTATCGATAAGATGAAAATAACTATTTTCGCACGAACCAAGATTTTTCAATAATGTTACACAAACAATTCGATTTTCTAGTAATCGGAAGTGGACTTGCGGGGTTGTATTCGGCTTTCGAAGCCTCTAAATATGGATCTGTTGCGATTGTTACAAAGTCGAAACTTGACGTTAGTAACTCCTATTACGCTCAAGGAGGAATTGCAGCTGTTACGAGTGAGAACGACTACCCCGAATTGCATTTGGAAGATACAATTGTTGCAGGAAGAGGTTTGTGCGATCATACCCCTGTTAATATTTTGGTTAAAGAAGGTCCTGATAGGATTAATGAACTGATAGGCTTGGGTATGGAGTTCGACACCGATAATGGAGAACTGTCACTTGCTCTTGAAGGCGGACATCATAGAAGAAGAGTTTTACATGCCGGTGGAGATTCTACCGGTAAGAAATTGGTTCAATTTCTAATTCGGAAGGTACTTGCTTCCTCAACAATTGAGATATTCGAAAACCAAATGGTATATGAGTTATTGGTTGAAGATAAGCATTGCTTTGGAGCGAAGAGCTTTAATCTGTCCAACCAGTCTAACTTATGTATTCAAGCAAAATCTACATTTTTAATGCTTGGAGGAGCTTCGGCAGTTTATCAGCGATCTACAAATCCTGAAACTACGGTTGGCGATGGAATTGCCCTTGCTTATAAGGTAGGTGCAAAAATTGCAGATATGGAATTTATTCAGTTCCATCCGAGCTCATTTTATTCACAAGAAGGTTATACCTTTTTAATTAGCGAAGCTGTGCGAGGAGAAGGGGCACACCTTCTGAATTTGAAAGGTGAGCGATTTATGGTCGAAATTCACGAATTAGCCGAACTGGCTCCCCGAGATATTGTTGCGCGGTCGATTTTTAACGAGATGCAAAAATATCAGGTTGATCATGTTACTTTAAGTTTGAATCACCTTAATGGTGATAAGATAAAAAAACGCTTCCCTTCGATTTACAAGAGATGTGAAGATTCGGGAGCAGATTTTTTAAACGAAATACCAATTGCCCCTGCTGCCCATTATACTGTTGGAGGAATCAAAACAGATACATATGGTGCAACCAATATTACAAACCTGTATGCTTGCGGGGAACTAGCTTCAACTGGAGTTATGGGAGCTAATCGGCTGGCATCGAATTCACTATTGGAGTGTTTGGTTTTTGGGAAAAGAGCAATAAAACATGCCTTAACAAATAAAGCCAATACCAATAAAATCTCTATTCATAAAAAAGGAATAGAAGTTGATAATTCTCTAAG
Organism: Marinifilum sp.; assembly: GCF_965230805.1. Lineage (NCBI taxonomy): Bacteria > Pseudomonadati > Bacteroidota > Bacteroidia > Marinilabiliales > Marinifilaceae > Marinifilum > Marinifilum sp. Next base: position 3,602,814 of record NZ_OZ246019.1, read on the forward strand.
CTCGAAATTTTTAAAATGTGCGAATGAGATAGCGGAGACAATGAATAATAATGTTGGGATTGTAAGAACTGAAAAAAGATTACAGGAAGTATTAAATTTGATTGCAGAAATCAAAAAGAAGTTCCCTTTTAAACTAGATGAATACTACAGTATTCGAATGTGTAATTTATTATGTGTTTGTTCTTTAATTGCTACTGCTGCAAAGGCTCGAAAAGAAAGCCGCGGAGGTCATTTTCGTGAAGATTTTGATGCGGAAAATGAAGACTTTCTGGCTCACTCTATACAAGAATTAAATAAAGAACTTACTTTTGTGCCCGTACAAGTAAAATCAGAATAATATTATTTCAATCAAATGGAACAATTAGGCTTGAATATTCAAGAATTAGAATATATCATCGAACATGCTTTTCGTGAAGATATTGGCGATGGTGATATTACCACCAATAATTTGGTTCCCGAAAACTCGGTAGCTACAGCCAGTATGACTGCTAAAGCAAATGGTGTAATTGCAGGCTTACCAATTGCTGAAATAGTATTCAAAAAGTTAGATGTAAACTTGGTTTGGAAACCTTTTGTAAAAGATGGAGACACGGTTAAAAAAGGCGATGTAATTGCTGAAATGGAAGGAAGTTTTCGGGCATTGTTGACCGGTGAAAGATTAGCTTTGAACCTAATACAAAGAATGTCGGGAATTGCTAGCGAAACAGCAAAATACGTTTCCGAAGTTAAGCATACCAATGTTCAAATTCTTGATACCAGAAAAACAGTTCCGGGACTTCGGAGCCTAGACAAGTATTCGGTAAAAACCGGGGGAGGTGCCAATCACCGAATTGGATTATATGATCTTGTAATGATTAAAGACAATCATATTAAGATTGCGGGCGGCATTAAGCCAGCAGTTGAGCAAATCAGAAAATCGGTTCCTCCTCATATAAAAATAGAAGTCGAGACTAGCAATCTTGAAGAGGTAAAACAAGCACTAACAGCAGGAGCCGATATTATTATGCTTGATAATATGAGCAATCAAGCAATGTCGGAGGCCGTAAAAATGATAGATGGCAAGGCAAAAACCGAGGCCTCAGGAAATATGAATCTTGAAAGATTAAAAGGAGTTGCAGAAACGGGTGTTGATTTTATCTCAATAGGAGCTCTTACGCACTCGGTTAAAGCTCTTGATATTAGTCAAAATATTATTCTATAATTAAACCGAAAGTAATTTCCTAAAATGGAGAATAAAGATATTGTCAGACAAATTGAGGAGCTGAAAAATGAAAAAAATGCTATAATTCTGGCATTACTATACAAATCCAGAAGTGCAGGATATAGCTGATTACATTGGCGATTCTTTAGGTTTGGCTCGCGAAGCAGGAAATACTAAAGCAGATATTATCGTTTTTTGTGGAGTGCATTTTATGGCAGAAACAGCTTCGGTTATTTCTCCTGTTAAAAAAGTTCTGATTCCTGCTCAGAAATGTGGTTGCTCCCTTGCGGAAAGTATTACAGGAAAAGATATTCAAGCCTGGAAAGAAAAAAATCCCGGAGGATTGGTGGTTTCATATGTAAATACGACAGCGGAGCTTAAAGCTGAAACTGATTACTGCTGCACATCCTCAAATGCCATTCAGGTTATTGAACACTTGGGTAAGGATAAAAAAATATTCTTCACTCCGGATAAAAACCTTGGTGCATATATTATAAAAAAAACAGGAATTAAAATGGACTTATGGGATGGAGACTGTTGTGTTCATGAAAGAATTGATAGCAAAATGATTCTTGATATGAATAAAAAGTACCCTGAAGCGGATATTTTAATTCATCCCGAAAGCAATTGTGTTAATAACAATGAGATTCTTAACATGCAAAATGCATATTTCTATTCAACTGCAGGAATTATTAAACATGCTTCCGAGTCAAACAAAAAGCAATTTATTATTGCTACAGAATTAGGAACTCTTCACCAATTACAAAAGGCTAATCCGGAAAAGGAATTCATATTAATTCATCCTAAAACCATTTGTGGTTCAATGAAAAGAGTTAGCCTACAAGGAGTATTAGAAGCTTTACAGGAAGAAAAATATGAAGTAAAAGTCGCAGGATCTATTTCAAAAAAAGCCATAACTTCCATTGAAAGGATGCTTGAAATAGGATAATGCTAGTTTGATTATGAAACGAGCATGATTAAAATTACTAGTTAAGTGGCTCGGTAATGATTGTTTTGTTCTTGTGGCTTCCACCTGACAAATGGAAAGAAATGATAAACAGAAAATGAGTATTAAGTTGTTTTTATAGCTTTACCTTGATTAAACTCAAAAGAACAAATGAAGGAGACTACTTTCATTGTAATATACTGGTATAAATCTTCAAAAACCTTCCAAAATTTCAAGAATACTTTTCTTTTATTGAACTTTGGTTAGCAGTTGCGTACAATTTCATTATCAATTATTTAATGAATTAAAAAAGAATAAGATATTTTTGACTGATTTTAAGAGTTAAAGTTATGAATTCTTCTAAAACCAAAAGCATTTTTAATCGTACACCGATACTGCAACGTCAAATGAAAACTTAACACTAATACCAAAATGCAATTTCCCCTTAAACTTGTATTGATATTTTGCTATTTTCTACCTAATTCAATTTTTGCACAAAATGTGATCGACCAACTAAAAGATCAGTTATCCAACTCATCCGATATTGAAAAGATTGATTTTTTAATTGATATTGCTTACCAGTACAGTTCTGTTAATCTGGATAGTTCTATTTGTTATGCAAAAAGAGCGCTTGAATTAGCTAAAATAGTAAATGACAACACTAAGCTAATCAACTCCAGACTTACTTTAGCCGATAGTTATTGTAAAAAAGATGATTTTAGTAATGTTTATAATCATTTGATAGAAGCTGAAAAACTTGCACAACAAACACAAGATTCTATTTTGTTAGGGAAATTATATTACCGTTTTGGAATTTTTTATCATAGATCAAGTAAATATGATGAGTCGATTCAGTTCTTTAATCAATCAATACAATACTGCAAAAATAAGAAAAACCAAAGAATACTTGCTAGCTGTTTAAATGGTTTAGGTATTGTTTATTGGGAGCGTGGCAATGCAGAACTTGCATTAAATAAATACCTGGGGGCATTTCAAATCTCCGAGGAAATAGATGATACCTCTCTTCAAAAAGCACTGATGCTGAATATGGCATTGATTTTTACTGATAAAAAGCAAAATAAAAAGGTTTTTGAAGTATATGATGAACTTCTTAAGATAGCTATTGAAGACAATGATAAACAAACTCAGGCTGTAATATATAACAATATGGCCACGGTATATCAGTATGAAAAAAGCTACGATAAAGCATTAGGTTTTTCTAAAAAGAGTTTGACTCTTTATACGGAAGTAGGAGATGAATCGGGTATTGCTTTAGCTATGAATAACATTGGAGAGAACTACTTTAAAACTGGTAAGATTTCGGAAGCGATCTTCTATTTGGATAACTCGTTAGCAATAAATAGGAACCTAAAACTTGATACAGAAATTATTTATAACCTGGAAGTATTAGCAAAGGTGTATTTGTTTTCCGGTCGATTGCGAAAGGTTGAAGATTTGGTTAATGAAGGAATTGAAATCTGTAGGCGACTTAAGATTAAAAATAAAGAACGAGACTTTCTTGAATTAAAGGCTGAATATTACTATTCATTGGGTAATTATAAAAAAGCTTACAAAACTCACGAGGTATACGATCAATTAAAAGACAGCTTAATCGAAGTTGTTAAAGCAGACAAAATTGCACATTTGCAAACTCAGTTTGAGACGGAGAAAAAGGAAAAAGAAAACGAAATATTACGCGTTAGCAACGAGTTAACTCAAGAAAAGCTTGACAAGGAGCGAGCTTTAACCAATTCCCTGATTGTATTCTTTGTCATTACTACAGCACTATTGATCTTGGTATGTTTTTTATATAAGTCAAAGACGAAAATTAATGACAGGATAAAGAAGATAAATGGCATGCTTGAGGAATATAACCAAGAGCTGAAAATCTCAAATGCCACTAAAGATCGGTTCTTTTCAATAATTGCACACGACTTACGATCTCCATTTAATTCGATTCTTGGATTTTCTGAATTAATAAAAGAAGAATTGAAAAAAGGAAAAGACCTTGACTTGATAGAAGAATTTAATGCGAATATCAATGAATCTTCAAATTGTTTATTTACACTTCTTGAAAACCTGCTTCAATGGGCTAAAAGTCAGCGAGGTGAATTGGAATTTAATCCTGTACAATTCGATTTGTATCAATTGGTAGAATCAACCTTAATCATTTTCAAATTAAAAGCAGCTAGCAAGTCTATTTGTTTAAGTTCTAATGTCAAACCAGGTACAGAAGCTTTTGGTGATATCAATATGGTGAGTACCATTTTAAGAAACCTCATTGGTAATGCTTTAAAATTCACCGAATCAAAAGGGAAAATAATCATTTCGGCTGATATAATTAAAGGTTTTGTGTTTCTGAAAGTGAAAGATTCAGGTATTGGGATTAGTAAAGAAAACCAGGAAAAATTATTTAAACTGCATTGCAACTACACAACAGTCGGAACAGCGGATGAAACAGGTAGCGGATTTGGATTAATTCTTTGTAAAGAATTTGCAGAAAAGAATGGTGGCGACATCTGGGTAGAGAGTGAAGAAAACAAAGGAAGTGAATTTATAATAAGCTTAAAAACAGCTTGATAAATAACGTGAGTTCGAGGTAAAATTCGTTCACAGTTTGATCTGATCTTGAGTAGAAATTTTCTCAAATTTTCGAAGGAATATCGGGATATTTCAAGAAGATTTGAGGAAATTTATGCCGAAAGCAGGCAAACACATAATGGAAAGTTCTCTTTACGACATCTTCACATTAAAAATCCCTCAAAATAGCCCGCTATTCTTTCCAAATTTTTAATGCAAATCTATCGCAAATATAACTTTCTGTGGTAGAATTTTACGTCGAACTCACGTTAAATAAGCTAGAGTAAGAGGGATTCGTCATTAGGATTCTGTTTGCAGTGTAATTAATTCCATTATCACATTGAATTGAAACTAATTCTCTTATTGTTTTTGGCGAAGAAAATTGTTTTCAATTGTCATATTAGTATTCATATAATGTTTCAGCGATTAAGGTTTGGGAAAGATAACTGAACAATACCTATATGTTGGTATTTTAAGATAATCTTATCTTTTAATAAATATCTACTCATCACTTTTTAAGTATTTTAATAACTTTGATCTTCTAGGAAGATAGACAAATAGAACAGAAGACATGAATTACATCAGCCAATTTATTATTGATTTTATTGACATTTTAAATGAAATGTCGCCTTATTTAATGTTGGGATTCTTTTTTGCAGGAGTTTTAAAGGTTGTATTTCCTCAACGTTTTATTGACAAATACTTAGGTCAAAAAAACAGTAAATCAGTCTTAAATGCATCATTAATTGGTATTCCTTTACCACTTTGTTCTTGTGGGGTTATTCCTACCGGAATTTCATTTTATAAAAGCGGCGCTACCAAGGGTTCTTTGGTTTCTTTTTTAATTTCCACTCCTCAAACCGGTGTTGATTCCATCTTGGTAACCTATTCTCTATTGGGTTTACCATTTGCTCTTCTCAGACCTCTAATCGCCCTGGTTACTGGTTTTTTTGGTGGTATTTTAGCCAACAAGCTTGATGACTCTTCTGAATCAATTCAAGTAGAAAATATTGACTCTGATTGTTCTTCTGAAAATAAAGATACGTTTAGATGTGACACAAAGAATATGAAAAAAAGATCGAAGTTGTACACACTTTTTCAATATGCTTTTGTTGAGTTTTTGCAAGACATTTCAAAATGGCTAATAATTGGACTATTGTTGGCTGCAGTAATTTCGGTTTTAATTCCTAATGATTTTTTTACCAGTTTTATTGGCAACGACATAATTGGGATGTTTGTGATATTACTTACTTCAATACCATTGTACATTTGTGCAACAGCTTCTGTTCCTGTTGCGGCGGTTCTTATGATGAAAGGATTATCACCTGGTGCAGCCTTGGTATTTTTAATGGCAGGACCAGCCACAAATGCTGCCACCATTACAGTTTTGAGCAAGGTTATGGGGAAAAAAATTATGTGGACTTATTTGGTTTCGATTATTAGTGGAGCAATTTTATTTGGAATACTAATAGATAATTTTCTTCCAAGAGAGTGGTTTGATATAGGAGGTTTACACAAACATATGTCGGCACATGAAGGACATTGGGAACTTCCAGATTGGTTAAAATGCGGCAGCAGCATTAGCCTTGCGCTGCTAATTATTAATGGATACATTCAAAAAAGCATATGTCCTTGAAAACGGAAATTAAAACACGAGAAGAAAAACTGCAAAAGGAGCAAAAGTTAGTAGGGGTTTACGGGATGAATTGCAATCATTGTAAAAGCAGTATTGAAAAACATATAGGATCCCTTCCGAATATTGATATAGCAGAAGTTAACCTTGAACAGAAAATTTTAAGAATTGTTGGAACATCAATTAATCTAAGTCAAATAAAAAAGGAGATTGAAAGTTTGGGATTTGAATTTGATGAAAATGTGGAATGTTAGAGTCCAGCAGTACTTTTTAGTCCCTAGCATTATGAAATTAATAGTGTTCAGAACACTTTGCTTGGGATCGGGAAGTTTCGTCGCATTTGTAAAACTTTCCTTCGAAAGGGATGCATTTTCCGTGGAAATTTGGGACGGTTTTATCTTGTCAAAGATCTATTTCTTATCTTAGCAAGTTGTTATATATTGATTGCCAGTCGTATCAAATGCAAGTTGGTTTTAAGGGAAAAGGCGAGAATGGTTTTATTTTTCGCTTCTCCTGTTTGGTTTTACAGGACTTGCAATCAGTAGAAACAAAAAAGCTTCGATTTTCGAAGCTTTCTATTACCAAAGTTTAAATCTACTTTGTGACTTTTCTTCCTTTTTAGCAATTTTAGGGACTTCAATGTCTAATATGCTATTGATATAAGACATACACTTTCCGCAACCTGTATTGGCTCCTGTATATCGTCTAATTTCTTCTATGGTTGTAGCATTTTTTTCGTGAATAGCTTTATCTATTGTATTTCTGTCTACCATTTGACAATTGCAAACTATGTCTCTCATATTAATCTCAATTTATATATAATTCTGATGTAAATATATATATTCTTACATATAAATCAGAGAAACAAACAAATTAATTTAAAATAGATCTAAATAAACGTGTTTAAAGATTGTTTTCCAGATATATTTTCATTTGACGATACATATCTATTACTTCATCTTTTTTAGGCAGGGATTCATAAATTTTTTTCAAATAATTTTTTTGGCTTACAATTTGAAAACTCATCTGGTAGTTTAGGTCAAAAACCCATGACATTTGATGAATTTTTAGTTCGTTAATGGAGTTTATGTCTTTCTTGTTCACTACCTTTTCTGCCAATATTGATTTGTATACTTTTTGCGATATTTCTGGCTTGTTAGAAAGTTCCAACTCCAGTCTTTTGTTTGTTCCAATTTTACATTCCGAATAATAATTTGATACAATATTTAAAACATCAATTCTATCGGCATCTCTGAGGATTTTAAGATAATCCATGGCATTTTTATTTATGGATTTGGGTAGTTCTTCGATATCATGGAATCTGATGCACTCCAGAATAATTGCAATTGTGTCCTCATTTAAATCGGAAAGTACGTTTTCTTTCTCAAGAATAGATATCCCTAAATCGCAATGGTTTAATTGATCTGATTCAGCGAAGGTTCCGAATTTTGAAAGTTGTATGAATCTTCCTATATCGTGCAGCAGTGCAATGGCTTTAGCAGTTAACGTATCTGTCTCATTGAATTCAAATAATGTACTTAAGTCAGAAATAATCTCAACAGTATTAAAAGAGTGATTCTTTTGTAGATCCAGATTAAGTTGAATTTCTTCTTTTTTACTATAAAAATGCTTGGTGTAATTAATAAACCAACATTCGATGTTTTCGTAAATTTCCTGATTCACATGATTTGAGTTAAAAAATAGCATGCAAAAGTACATTTTTTCTTTGATAACGGAAATTAAATTATCAAAGAAAAGGATTGATCAGACTTATTCCATGCGGATTATAAATAATGTCACAGTTTTAGTTGAATTAAAATTGCATTTAATTTGATGGGATGTTTTGAAGAATATCAATTAGTTGTTTCCAAAATCTTTCGACGGTTTCAATATTAATTCTTTCATCGGGAGAATTTACATCTCTTAAGGTAGAGCCAAAAGAAATCATCTCCATGTCTGGATATTTTTCAAGAAATAGTCAACACTTTAGTCCGGCATGAATAGATCTAACGATTGATTTTTTACAGAATTAACACTTATTGGAATTCGAAGTATAGTTAACATGTTGGAATAAATGTTAGGATTTAAGAACGAATAACCTTCGGTATGTTCAATTAAAGCCCAATTAAATTTAAAACACTACCTACCATTTGAGCACTTTTGTATTGTTCACTTTCGAAGTCATTTCTTTGCGATATAGTGATATGAATCTAATTCTCGACAACAAATTCTGGGGAAGCTGATTTGTAGAAGCTTCAACCATGCCAGGCATTCTTTAATTCATTGTAAAAACACCATTCAAACAAGCATGTAAAGCACAATTAGGTTATTGCTTGTAGCTCTATCTGTTACAAATTTTGGTTTCTCAGCTAATTCAAAAGTGATTTTTGTAAATGTACAATGATTCCAATATGTCGATATTTAAATCTAAACTTAAATCTTGTTTAAAATCTATAAGCTATGAGGTGTTAAAAAAAATGAGCGAAAAGTTAAGGGATATGACAAATGTCATGGTTTGTTTAAAAGTCATAAATTGTTAATTTGCATAAAAAACATAAAAAGACTATATTTAATTTTTACAATATCCATTAACCATTTTACATTATTACTTAATTACTAACTAAAAAAGTTGTTTATGAAGAAAATGATTGGACTGTTTGTGTTTCTATTTCTTATAGGTTCGCAAATGGTAATTGCGCAAAGCAAGCAGATTTCCGGTACGGTTACCAGTGCTGAGGATGGTCTAGGCATGCCTGGAGTATCTGTTGTTATTAAAGGTACCACGATTGGTGCCAGTACAGATATTGACGGTAAATATTCCCTAAAAGCATCTCCTGAAGATGTATTAATGTTTAGTTTCGTAGGTATGGTTACTCAAGAAGTTGCAGTTGGTAATAAAACTGTAATTGATGTTGTATTGCAAACAGAATCTATTGGTGTAGATGAGGTTGTAGTAACTGCCTTAGGTATTACTCGTGAAAAGAAAGCATTAGGCTATGCTGCACAGGAAGTTGGCGGAGATGAATTAAACAAAGTACAACAATCCGATGCGGTTAGTGCATTATCGGGACGAGTAGCAGGTGTTCAAGTTGCCTCTTCTACTAATATGGGTGGATCAAGTCGAATTCTTATTAGAGGTGCCAACTCAATTACTCAGGAAAACCAACCATTATTTATTGTAGATGGAGTTCCAATGGATAACTCTAACTATAATGAGAAAGGTGCTGCTTCCGGTGGAGGTGGTATTGACTATGGTAACATGTTGAATGACATTAATTCAGATGAGATTGAAGATATTTCCGTATTAAAGGGTGCTGCTGCAGCTCTTTACGGTTCTCGTGCTGCAAATGGTGTTGTGTTAATTACAACTAAACGTGGTACTAAAGGTAAAAAAGGATTTTCAATTGATTTTAGCCAAAGTATGAGCTTTGAGACTGTAGCTACTATTCCTGATATGCAACGTAAGTATGGTGGGGGTAGTATTGTTTCTGATGAAGCTGGGGGAGTTAACGGTTTTGCTCAAGTAACTAGTGGTGGACAAACTTATTTACATCCGCAATATCAAGTTGATGAATCGTGGGGTCCAAGATATAATCCTAATGTAAGTGTTGTGCACTGGGATGGTTTTAACGAGGATGGCTCAGTTAAGGAAACCAGACCCTGGGTAGCTCCTAAAAATGATGTTGAAGATTTCTGGGAAACAGGTGTTACATCTACTACATCTATTGGGATCAATAAGTCAGGTGAAGGTTATGGTATGCGTTTGGCATATAAATACACTGATGTTGATGGTACAATGCCTAACTCATCGCAACAGAAACATGATTTCAAGGTTTCAACAAAAGCAGATCTTACTGATAAATTATCTGTTAATGGTAGTATAACATATGTTAGAACAAAGGCAAAAGGTCGTCCGGAATTAGGATATGGTGATAATTCTGTAGGCCAGAAGTTTTTCCAGTGGGGACAAAGGCAATTGGACTATAAGAGATTAAAAAACAGCTATAAAACGTCAATAGGCGAAATGATTACTTGGAACAGAAAATCTTTCACTGATCCTCATGCCAAATATGCAGACAACCCTTATTGGACAGCTTACGAAAACTATTCGGATGATATGAGAAATAGATTCTATGGATCGATTTCGGCTTCATATGAAATTATAGAAAACCTTGTTGCAAAAGGTAGTGTTTATGGGGATTACTATAATTTTACAATTCGTGAACGTACGGCAGTAGGATCGCAATCAACACCATCTTATTACGAAGCTGCACGTGAATACAGTGAATTTAACTACGAAGGTATTATATCTTATTCAAAGAAAATCGATGACTTTGACTTATCTGGTTTAGTTGGTGCTAACAGAAGAGACGTAAGATATGATTTCTTGCGTGGAGAAACATCTGGTGGTTTAGTAGTATCTGGAGTTTATAACCTATTAAACTCAGTTGATCCTGCACTAATGAATGATATCACAGAAGAGAGACAAACAAATTCTGTTTTTGCTCAATTTGCTGTAGGTTATCGCAACATGTTATATTTAGAAGCTACCTATCGTACAGATTGGTCTTCTACTCTTCCTGGTGCTGAGAACAAGTATTCTTATCCGTCAATTTCAGGTAGTTTTGTATTCTCAGAATTACTTAAAGATATTACTTGGTTAAACTTGGGTAAATTAAGATTAGGTTGGGCTGAAGTAGGTAATGATACAGATCCTTATAAAGTGCAGAAAAGTTACGAGTATAATACCGATGGGGCTTTTAATAACACGCCACGTTTAAAAGTTCCTGATGAGTTGGTAAATAAAAACTTGAAGTCAGAAACTACAAGATCAACAGAAATAGGTCTTGACTTAAACTTATTAAACAACCGAATTGATTTAAGTACAACATATTTTGACAATACAACATTTGATCAAATTATGCCATTGCAAATTTCACAAGCAACAGGATATAAAACTCGTTATGTTAACGCAGGTGAAATGTCAAATAAGGGTATTGAAGTTGCTTTAGGGGTTACACCAGTTCGCACGAAAGATTTTGAGTGGAATGTAATGTTTAACTATACTAAAGTAAATAATAAACTAGAAAAGCTTTTTGGTGATCTTGAATCGTTAGACATTCAAAGCGCTCCTTTCGGTGGTGTTTTTTTAAGAGCTAGTTTAAATGATACATACGGAACCTTATGGGGAACTAATTTCATATACGATGATGCTGGAAATAAAGTAATTGGATCTAATGGTTACTATGAATCAACAGCTGATCTTGTTCCGCTTGGTTCAGTATTACCTGATTTTACCTTAGGCATTCGTAATGGTGTTTCTTTTAAAAACTTCGATTTGAATTTCTTAATTGATATTCGCAGAGGTGGTAAATTCTACTCACTTTCACACATGTGGGGAATGTACTCTGGTATGTATGAAGAAACTGCAGGAGTTAATGATAAAGGAAACGAAATTCGTGATGCTGTTGCTGATGGTGGAGGTATTAGACTACATGGTGTAACAGGTGATGTAACTTGGAATTCGGATGGTACTTATACAGTAACCAATACTGCTGAAAATGAAAAGTATGTATCAGCTGCAGGATGGGGAGCAAGACATTACCATGGATTTGGATATCCAAGTGCGCAGTCGGTTTTTGATGCAGACTATGTTAAGCTGAGAGAGGTGACTTTGGGTTACAATATTCCTAAGAGTTTCCTAAATGGAATTTTTAATCGTGCAAGAATTTCTGTTTATGGTAAGAATTTATTTACATGGGGTCTGGATAAAAAAGGTTTTGATCCGGAAATGGCTGCTAATGGTTCCGGTAATGTACAAGGTTTAGAAGGAGGTTTACAGCCAATGTTCAGATCTTATGGTTTTAACTTGAAATTAAACTTTTAGACATTAAAAATTATTGAAAATGAAAAACATAAAAATATTACTAGCGTTCAATCTGATTCTGTTCATGGTGGCGTGCGATGTGGATTACTTCGAAAATCCAAACGAACCAACCGCTGTGCCAACAGCAGCATTGTTTAATAATAATATGAAAAGAGTTGTTGATGCAACTCAAAACACTTGGTTTTCTGGTCGTTTTACATATGTTACCATGCAGTATTGGCAGCAGTCAGAATATGGTGACGAAGATCGTTATGTCTATAGAGAGTCGATGAGACAATATCAAAATACTTTTTATGAAGTAGCGGAAAACTTTAGAGAAATCATTCGTTTAAATGAAGATGAAAGTACAATGTCTGCAGCAGCAGTATCTGGAGATAATCAGAATCAGATTGCGATTTGTCGTATTATGCTTGCTTGGACATTTAATTTAATGGTGGACACTTGGGGAGATATTCCTTACTATTCATACGGAACTGAAGATCCGGATTTTCAAGCATTAAGAGTTGCTGGTTTTGGTGATGATGAAGCTTTGATAAGTCCCGCTTATGCTTCACAAGCAAAAATAAATGAAGATATCTTAAAAGAACTTCAAGCTGCGGCTAATCAACTTGATGAATCAAAAACTGGAATTAGCGGTGATAATATTTTTGGTGGAGATGTGGCAAAATGGAAAAAGTTTGCCAACTCACTTCGTTTAAGAATTGCAAATAAAATTAGAGGTGTAAATGCTTCTCTTGCTAATACTCATATTGCTGATGCCATTTCATCCGGAGTTTTTGAATCAAATGCTGACAATGCAATGTTTGTGTATGAATCTGGTGATAAGAACGCTGCTCCTATTTACAGAGCTTGGAATGTAGATAACCGTAGTGATTTCGCCGTGGGTCATAGTTTTATTAATCTATTAAAGGGTGAAAATCTTGTAGATCACACACACACCGAGGTGACAAGTGGGGCAAATCCAAATCCATTCTTAGGCATTATGGATCCAAGAATTCATGAATATGCTCAACCCAATTCCAATGGAGATTATGTTGGTATGTTTATTTCTGAAAGTTCAGCAGAAGCTGCAACATTTACAATTGAATCATTACCGGGTGATGGTATTATCAATAAGCCTGATTTTGCTGAAACCTTAATGGAATATGCCGAAGTTTGTTTTATTCAAAGTGAATTAAATGGATGGGATCAAACCTGGTACGAAACAGGTATTCGTGCTTCGATGAAAAAATGGGGTATAGAGGAAGCTGATATTGCAGATTATCTTGCTCTTGTTCCTGCAGCTAATATGGAAAATGTTATGACTCAAAACTATATTGCCTTATATATGCAAGGACATACTTCATGGATGAACTATCGTCGTACTGGATATCCAAAAACTGTAATTCCTCCATATGCAGAATATAGTGTTTATGATCCAACTGGAGATACATGGTTAGACAAAGTTTTTAATCCTTTGGTAGAAGAAGTAACAGATCTTCCCTACAGAATGAGATACCCTGCTCAAGAACAAACTTTGAATGGTGATAACCGCAAAGCCGCTGCCGATGCATTAAGCAATGGTGATGTTGTTTATTCCAAATTGTGGTGGGATGTAGACTAATGATTTAATAATCTTATAAAATTATAGCCAGTAAGTTTCCTAATACCTGTTTTATAATGAAATGAGTCTTAAGTTGTTTTGAGAATTTTGAGTTTAGTTAAGGCATAATAATAGATATTAATAACTAAGCGATATTTTTCACTAAGAATAACCTTAAAAGGGAAAAAGAATGAGACTCATTTCATGGTAATGTTGGTATTAAATGATCCATGAAAAGCATTGATTCAGACTTGTAAATGGCAATAAAAATCAAAAAATGAGGCGATCTTAAAAGTAGATTTATGTGTTGGTGAGTTGAGTATTAGAAAAATCTTACAGATACCTATCCGAATACAAAATCCTTTTGAGACAGCCTCATTCCATGCATAATCGGATTTAGATTATTAATAAATAATGTCACAGTTCGAGTTAAATTGAAATTACATTTGATTCGATGGGATATTTTGAAGAATATCAATTAGGTGTTTCCAAAATTTTTCGACGGTTTCAATATTAATTCTTTCATCGGGAGAATGCACATCTCTTAAGGTAGGGCCAAATGAAATCATGTCCATGTCTGGATATTTTTCAAGGAACAGTCCACACTCAAGTCCGGCATGAATAGATCTAACAATAGGTTCTTTACAGAATAAGCGCTTGTACGAATTTACAGCAATGGTTAAAATTTCGGAGTTTGGATTAGGAGCCCAGCCTGGATAACCATCGGAGTGTTCAATTACAGCTCCAGCCAAACTTAAAGCACTACCTACCATTTGAGCAATATTGTATTTTTCACTGTCAATATCACTTCTTTGCGATGTAGTGATATGAATCTTATTCTCGCCAACGAATTTTACGGAAGCCAGATTTGTAGAAGTTTCAACCATGCCAGGCATTCTTGAACTCATTGTAAAAACACCATGCGGACAAGCATATAAAGCATCAAGTAAGTTATTGCTTGTAGCTTTATCTATTACAAAGTTTGGTTTTTCAACTGATTCCAAAGTGATTTTTAGTTTTGGTTCATAAATCTCCCAAACAAGTTCCATTTCTGCAGCATAAATATTTAAATCCGCACGAATATTTTCTTTAAACTCTGATGGAATAGTAATTGTTGCATATGCTTCGCGAGGGATTGCATTTCTTAAGTTGCCACCATTAAATTCATGAATTCGAAGATTGTATTTCTTGTTGATTTGCCAAAGAAACCTGTTCAGTATTTTATTAGAATTGCCTCTTCCTTTGTTAATTTCGTCACCCGAATGTCCACCAAGAAGTCCTTTTACATCTACTTTTAATGCAAAATGTCCAGTTGGAACCTCTTCCTTTTTGTAATCTAGATGAGCCAACGTATCTATGCCTCCAGCGCATCCGATAAATATTTCTCCTTCGTCTTCTGAATCCAGATTAAGAAGAATTTTTCCATCGAAGAAGTCGGGTTGTAAAGCAAAAGCACCTGATAAACCAGTTTCTTCATCAACAGTAAAAAGACACTCAATTGAACCATGCTCAATATTGGTAGCAGTTAAAAGTGCCATTTCAGCAGCCATTCCAATACCGTCATCAGCACCAAGTGTTGTCCCTTTTGCTTTTACCCACCCATTGTCTATCCAAGGCACAATAGCGTCGGTATCAAAATTGTGTTCGGTTTCATTGTTTTTCTCACAAACCATATCCATGTGGGATTGAAGAACAACTGTTTTTAGGTTTTCTTTTCCTGGAGTAGCTGGTTTTTTAATTAAAACATTTCCGATTTCATCTCTCTTGGTTTCAAGGTTGTGCTTATTTCCAAATTCAATAAGAAAATCAATTATTTTATCTTCTTTTTTCGATGGGCGAGGAACTTGACAAATGTCTTCAAAATGTGCCCAGACTTCCTTTGGTTCTAGTTGGTTTAATATATTTTCCATTGTTGTTTAAATTTTTCTCAAATGTAATAAATAAACAAGTACATGAATTAAAGTGACATTGTCTTGTCGAAAATAAACTCATTTAATCCAAAAATATTGGGTAATATGATAATGAATGTTGGCTTTTCAATAAAAGATTAATAAGAAATAGAAAAAATAAGCACCTTTTTATGGTTTTTTTTTGCCCGAAAACTTCTAATGTGATTTTTGTAGATGAGGAATAACTATAATGTGTTGATATTTAAATGAAAGCTAAAATATTGTGTTGAAAATATGTAAGCTAATAATATGCCGTGAAAACAAACAAAAAGTTAAAAAACATGACAAAAGTCATAGTTTTATTGAGTACTAGTGGTTTGTAGATTTGTGTATAAAACATGAAAAATGCTATATTTAGGCTTTAGAATTACCATTAACCATTTTGCATCTTTACTTAATTACTAACTAAAAAGTTTTTTTATGAAAAAAATGATTGGACTGTTTGTGTTCCTATTTCTTATAGGTTCACAAATGGTAATTGCACAAAGCAAGCAGATTTCCGGTACTGTAACAAGTGCTGATGATGGGCTGGGTATGCCTGGTGTATCTGTTGTTATTAAAGGCACTACGATTGGTGCCAGTACCGATATTGATGGGAAATATTCTTTAAAAGCTGAAGCATCAGATGTTTTGATGTTTAGCTTTGTTGGAATGGTAACACAAGAAATTACAGTAGGAAATCAATCTGTAATTAATGTTGTGTTAGAATCTGAGGCAATTGGAGTCGAAGAAGTTATTGTAACTGGTTATACTGCTCACAGGAAGAGTGAGGTTACCGGTTCTACCGTTCAGGTAAGCGGGGAAACCCTTGCGGATATGCCAGTTACTAACATTGAGCAGGCACTTCAAGGTCGCATTGCTGGTGTGAACATTACCGCAGCTTCAGGAACTCCAGGATCGCAACAAAAAATTCGAATTAGAGGGCGTAGCTCCATTACTGCAGGTAATGATCCATTGTATGTAATTGATGGAGTTCCTATTATTGGCGGTAGTGTTTCCAATTTAACATCAACTTCTTCCTTATCTGCAATTGCAGCATTGAACTCGAACGATATTGAAACAATTACTGTATTGAAAGATGCTACTGCAACTGCATCTTATGGTGCTCGTGGTGCAAATGGTGTGATTGTTATTACTACTAAATCTGGTAAATCCGGTAAAGCAAAAATTAATTTCTCTGCTACTTATGGTATCTCTAACGATGCGGTTGATGGTCCTTCTGTGTTGACAGGTGCCGAAAGAGAGGAGTTGTTCTATGAGGCATTGATTAATACTTTTGGAGAAGATAATAATTTCAATGACCAAGCAGGAGCAAGAGCATATTATGAAGCTAATACCAGAGCGTTCCGTTCGGATTATTTAGACTGGAATGCGGTAGGCAGACCAGAAACAGATTGGGCTGACCTGATTACAAATGATAACGCAAAAATGCAAGAGTATAATTTGTCTGTAAATGGTGGTAAAGAGGGTGTTAATTATTATGTATCGGGAGGTTACCTGAAACAAGAGGCAACTGTTATTGGTTCTGAGCTTGAGAAGTTTTCAGGAACTGTTAATTTGGATGTTGATTTAACTCCAAGTTTGAAGTTATCTACCAAGAATACTGCAACTCACATGTTTTTGGATGGTCTATTGGAGGGTAGTGCATATTTCTCTTCACCCCGTTCTTCTAAATTCTTCATGCCTTCAATCGACCAACCCTATACCGAAGATGGTAGACTCGACTACGAAAATACTTCTCTTCCTAATCCTCTTTTTATTGCGCGGGAAGATATTGATGAGCAGAAATACACAAGAATTATTACAAACAATAGCTTGACCTGGAATACTCCAATTAAGAATCTGTCTTTTACAACGAAAATGTCTATCGACTTTCAAGTATTTAATAATAAGACATATGATAACCCGCTTAGGGGTGATGGTGATGGTGATAGACGTGGTCGAGGTAGTGCTGCCAGCAGAAATAGGGCAACTTACGTTTTCCAGAATATCTTAAACTACAAATTGTCTCTAGACGGTGGTCACGAATTCGACTTCAAAGCGATTCAGGAGTACGAAGAAAGAAGAAGATATTTCATGGAGGCTGGAGCGAATAACTTTGCTGATGTTGGTTTAACAAACTTGAGTTCAGCTGGTAATCCAACATTTACAGACTCGGAATATACCGATACAAAGCAAGCTTCTTACTTAGGATTAATTCACTATGCGTATCAAGGTAAATATGTAGCTGATATTACTTACCGTCGCGAAGGTAGTTCTTTATTCCATCCGGATCACAGATGGGGTGACTTCTGGGCAATTGGTGGTGCTTGGAATGTTAATCGTGAAAGCTTTATGGCAAACTACGAGTTTATTGATATGTTGAAGTTAAGAGCATCATATGGTAAGTCTGGTAACAACGATATCGGTATTAATAAATATCAGGCCTTACTTTCATATGACGCTAACTATGCAGGTGAAGGTGCTTCATATCCCGGAACATTTGGTAACGATCAACTTTCTTGGGAAACCTCATACTCTTTAGATATTGGTATTGATTTTGGCTTTTTTAACAACAGACTCTCTGGTTCGGTTGGATACTATAACAGAGAAACTCGAAGAATGCTACTGGAAGAACCACTTCCTCCATCAACATCATTTGAGTCCAGACAAGCAAACATTGGTAGAATGGAAAACAAAGGTTGGGAGTTCGAGTTCAAGGTAGATGTTGTTCGTTCTAATGACTTTAATGTTTTTGTTGGTGGTAATGTTGCAACCAACGATAATGAGGTGTTGGAGTTAGCAAAAGACCCAAATGGAGAATATCGATTAATCACAGAGAGCACAAGAAGAGTGGAACCAGGGCATCCTGTTTACGGATGGTATATGCCAACCTGGGCAGGTGTTGATGCTGAAACAGGTGATGAATTATGGTATGTTGATGGTGAAGGTAGTGCTAAAACTAATGTATTTAACGATGCAAATAAAGTCTGGCAAGGTGGAAGTGCAATACCGAAATTGACGGCTGGATTAAATCTTCATGTCGATTATAAAGGATTCTTCTTGGATGCAAGTGCTTTCTATGCAGGAGGTCACAAGGTATTTGAACATTGGAATCGTTACACAAATGGTACAGACAGGTTCAGTGTTCAGTTTTACCAAGGTATTGATGCACTGCTTGATAGATGGCAAAAGCCAGGCGATCAAACCCGATTTGGTAAGTTTGAATACACTACCAGACAATGGCGAAGAAGTTCAAAGTTCCTTTATGATGGAGATTATATTCGTCTTAGAGACCTTTCTGTTGGATATGATTTCAACAAAAATATTACTGATTCTATGGGATTAGGTGGCTTAAGATTATTTGTGCGCGGTACAAACTTATTAACCTGGGTTAAGGAGGATTATTTGAAGTATGATCCTGAGGTAGATGATGATGGTTTTACTGGTATGGAAACTCCGCCTGTTAAATCATTTATTTTTGGTGTTAACGTGAAATTTTAAGAAGGCATGAAGAAATTAAATATATTATTAAAGATTACAATGTTGTTTGTGTTCGTGCTAGCGATCAATGCATGTACAACAGATGATTTGGATCCATCTACGGAGCAAAACAAAGCAGTTGAAGGAGGAATTGCTTCCGCAGAAAACTTATATGGTGTTTTAAAAGGGGCATATAGTAGATTAACTCAAAGTGGTTATTATGGTAGAAACTATATCATTAATAACGAAGTTCGAAGCGACAACTGTTTTGCAAATGGTAACTCAGGTCGTTTTGTTGTTGAGGCAGCATTTAACTATTCTGCTACTACACTGAGTTTTTGGGATGAAGCTTACGAGGTAATTGGTAGTGCAAATATTATTATCAATTTAAATCCTGACGATTTAACAGGGGATTCTGATTACATTAAGCATATACAAGGCCAAGCATACGTGTTAAGAGCATTGACACACTTTGATTTGGTTAAGCAGTTTGGGCAACAACATGCAGGTGGCAATTTAGGAGTTCCTTATGTAAAGGAATTTAAGGGCGACGATCTATTTTTAGCCAGAAATACAGTGGATGAATGTAAGACTTTTATTATGCAAGACCTTGAAACAGGATTTGCAATGATGAATAAAGATTACGATATCTCAAAAGAGTTTGTTTCCAAGTATGCAGCTAAAGCTATAGAATCAAGAGTTGCTGTTTATTTTGAAGACTGGAGTGCTGCTATTAGTGCTTGTGAGGCTGTAATTGCTTCGGGTGATTATTCAATTATGACTGAAAGTGGATATGTAGCTTCATTTACCACAAAACAAGCGGCTAACTCAATTTTCGAATTGGCATTTAGTGCTACAGATAGTCGTGGAATTAATGGTTTGGCATACATTTACAGAACTACAGGTGGAGGTAGCTATGGTGATATTCAGGTTATTGATGAGGTTATTGATATTTATGATGATGGTGACGTTCGTGCTGATATTCTTGGTTATGAAGGTACAATGTTAAGAAATATTGGTAAATATCCTGATAACTTAGGTAATGACAATGTAGTTGTGATCAGATACGAAGAGGTAATCTTAAACTATGCTGAAGCTTTATTTGAAACAGGTGATTCTGATGCACTGGATCAACTCAACCTGATCACCTCAAACCGTGGTGCAACTGCTCATACTGAGATTACGAAGATGATTATCTTAGATGAAAGAAGAAAAGAATTTATTTTTGAAGGCATGCGTTTCGATGATCTGGTTCGTGCGAAGCAGGATATTGAAAAGAAATCTATGCAACAGAATTTTCTGGAAACTATTCCTTATGGCGACTATAGATTAGCGTTTCCAATTCCAATTGAAGAAATAGATGCAAACTCTAATATTGATCAAAACAAGAATTACTAGAGAGTAAAACAAATGATATAATGCAATGAAGAGTCTGTCCTAAAAGACAAATATAAATGTCATTCCGAGGAAAACGAAGAATCTCTGCAATTGAGAATTAGATTTTTTACCTTGTTTAACATGAATGATTTAAACTATCTTTTTGGACAGGCTCTTTTTTATATCAATTAAATTTGGCACATAATTCCCACCACAAAACTCCTCCCAACGCCTGAAATTCCAGAGGAATAAGGCCTGTAACGCTTATCAAATATATTATCGATAGAGAAATGTAAATCGAAGGATTTAGATATTTGGTAGGAGCTGCTCCAATTTACCACAAACCAGTCCGGAGAGTAGGGCATGCCATTTTTATCTTTTGCATATAAATAGGGCTTATCTTTTTCGACTTCGGCAAGCTTATCGTAGGACATTTTTCCATTGTATTCTAGCTTTAGCATAGAAGTATATTGCCTTGTTTTATAATCTAATTTAAACGAGCCAAATGTAGGGGGAATATGACGAATAGAGCTACCATCCTTGTACTCACCATCGCTATAATTCCAGTTTAGCCTTGCTGTGAGTTGCTGGTTTAATTTGGCAATTATTTGAATATTGGCACCCCATACTTTTGCATTATCAGTATTAACAATTGCCTGCACTTGGCTTTCCACAGCATCGTAAACTATTGTGTTTTGACCATGAAATGTATAATCATCACGAAGCATGGCATCATCAAGAAAGGAGTAAAAAGTATTAAAATCAATAAAAAGAAATTGATTAAAGTTCTTGCTGATGTTAAAATCAAAGTTATAAATGTACTCTGGTTTTAGATCGTCATTTGGTACAACAACTTTGCCTGGTTCTGAATCAAATACTTTACCAATGTCATCGATGTTAGGTGCTCTGAAACCTGAGCTGGCATTAAGTTTTAAATTCCAATCGGATTCTGAATTATAGGTAAGCCCAATTCCTCCGTTTACAGCTCCAGTTGATAAATTAAGATCTGAAAAGGGAAAATTGTAAAAATTATTGTCAAGTTTTGAACTAATGCAAATGTGAGAATACCTAAGCCCAACATTTAAAACCCACTGTGCACTTAATTTATGTTTTAAATTTGTATAAATGGCCGCACTGGTGTGTATTGATTTATCGGGATATCGACTGGCTATTTCTGCAACTTCACCTGTTTCGATATTATCGCTAAAACCTTTTGATCTTAACCTATTGTGGGTAATTTCCGCTCCCCAAAACAAATGACTTGAGCCATTTAAAACTTTTTCAGCATCAGAATTAATAGAATAAATATTTAATCTTTCGGTGCGATTTCTTTTGGTATTAGAGTCAAACTTTCTGTCATGTCTGCTTTCTTTGTAGTGCTGATAGGCACTGTTAATTTTAAAGGAATCGTAAAATGAATTTGATTTTTTAAGTACAAGCTGAAGGTTGTGTATTTGCAGACTTTGTGGTCCGTAATACCATTCTGCATACTTTAAATTGTCTCCTTTGTATTGTGTTAATCTATCGTAGCGAGGAATATCAGTACTTGTTGTGTAATGAAATCCATAAAGTAGATCGGTATTTTCAGTAGCTTTGTATCTGAACTTCTGAACCAAATTGAATTGCTTATAGCCTGATTGTCTTTGCATTTTAGGGTCAGAGTTGGCTACCATTTTGTCAACACCATTCTCTCTAATTGCATATTGATTTCTTAAATAATCATCAGAGCCATCACTACCCATTCTTTGATCATCAAAACGGCTATAGCTAACACTTCCTGCTAAGCTTATTTTTTCTTTGCCATAATTATAAGAGGCATGATTCATGATTTCGTTGTTGGCTGAGGAATAACGATTTTTATATCTAAAACTGGTATTCGACTTGCCAGAGGTAGAATATAGCGGTTTAATTGTATGAAAATCCACTACACCACCAATGGCATCGCTTCCGTAAATAATAGAGCCAGGGCCTAAGATGATTTCAGCAGATTCCAAGCTGTTAGGATCTATATTAATAACATTTTGCAAATTTCCACTTCGGTAAATGGCGTTATTTAAACGAACACCATCTAAAACCAAAAGAACCCTGTTTGCAGCAAATCCTCTAATCATTGGACTTCCGCCACCTAACTGACTTTTTTGAATGTAAACCTGATTGCTGGATTTTAAAAGATCGGCTGATGTTTGTGAAGAAGAGTTCAGTATTTCCTGCTTGTGGATTCTATGCACTTTAAGGGGGACTTCCTTGATGTTTTGTTCCCATTTGTTTGCTGAAACAACAACTTCCTGAATGGAGAAAATATCCGAAACAAGTTCAATTTTGTAGTGTAATAGTTTTAGTTTAGCATGGCTCAATTTTAAATTCAGATAGGATGGATGCTGAAAATAGATAAATCCTTTTCCCGAAAAGTATGAAATGTCGGCTTTGCCGTCTTTGTTGGTGAGGGTGGAGTGATGCGAATCAAAAAGATATACGTTTTCAATTGGTTTTTTGGTTTTTGAATCAACAATAGTAATATTTTGAGCAAAACCATACTGCAAAGCAAGTAAGAGAATGGAAAAATAAATCAATCGAATCATTACAGGAAATAATTGTATTACAAGAAAAGTTAAATATATGATTAATAATTTACTTGAAAACGAAAAGACCCATCAACGATCACCCAACTTTTTATGCCCAGTTAGATAAAATCACCCTCCAGTTGGTAAATTTAATAATTTAGTTGGGAAACAAGTCAACACTTATTCTATTGCTGACTTTGGTATTCTTCTTTGTTGTTCATTTCTTTCGGATACTCAATTCTTGCATGGTATGCATTAATCAAGTTACTTGTAAAAATTTCCTTGATTTCGTTGATGTTTTTAAATGTGATGTCGGCATGGGCAAATCGATTTTCTTGTACCTGCTTGTCGATCATTTTATCTATTAGCTTGCGAATGGTTTCAGGAGTTTTCTCTTTTAAACTTCTCGATGCAGCCTCAATACCGTCAGCCATCATTAAAACAGCAGTCTCTTTGGTAAACGGATCGGATCCGGGATATTGAAATTTTTCTTCGTCTACTTCTTTGTCGGGATACTTATTTTTAAAGGATGTATAAAAATACATTACTTTTCCAGCTCCATGGTGTGTTTCAATAAAATCAATAATTTGCTGTGGCAGCTTGTGTTTTTTTGCAATTTTCACCCCGTATTTTACATGATCAGTAATGATTTGTGCACTTCTGTCATAATCAAGATCATCATGAGGATTTTTATTTGACATCTGGTTTTCGATAAAGTAAATCGGATGTTTCATTTTTCCAATATCATGATAAAGAGCTCCGGTTCTTGCCAACAGAGGATTCCCACCAATTTTATTAATTGCAGCTTCGGCCAAATTGGCAACCTGCAAACTGTGTTGAAACGTTCCTGGCGAATGTTGTATTAATTGTTTAAGCAATGGATGGTTTTGATTAGAAAGTTCGATTAAAGTAACATCCGAAAGAAAACCAAACAGTTTTTCGAAGATGTAAATTAAGGAGTATGAAAAGGTAAGTAGTAAGCCATTAAAAGCAAACCATACAAAATTAAACCATTTAATCTCTGTAATGCTACCTTCCTGAGTTATCGCGAAAGCGAAATAAACAGCACTGTAGGTAAAGAATGTAATGATAGCGGTTAATACCAGCTGGCCTCTTCTTTCTAATCGTGGTAAACTATAAATGGCCATAATACCAGCTGCCAATTGAAGAAATACAAACTCAAATCCGTTTGGAGCCAGAAATCCAGTAATTAAAACAGTTACAATAAACACAAACAATGCCGTTCTGCTGTCCATTAATGTGCGCACCACAATGGTAATAAGTGCAAATGGTATGATGTAGATGTTTGCATCTACATTCTGACCTTGCAGCTTAAGTACAAGAGTCGTAAGTGCAACAAATAACAGCACCAACAAAAATATGAAGAGGAGTTTTTTATTATCGTGCAGGATTTGTCTTCTAAAATTTCGTAAGTATAGAAACAAAAGCACGATGCAGGAAATGATTAATAAGGTTTGTCCTCCAACAATTAGGTAATGATTTTGCGATGCTCCTAAAAATTTTTCATATTCTTTTTTTAGTGATTCTAAGATGAGAAATGTATCGTCATTAATAATATCGCCTCTCAAAACAATGCGAGTTCCAAAATCTACTTTCCCTTTGGTGAGTGAGATGTTCGAAAGCATGCTGTTTTTAATCTGATCGGACATGTTTTTGTCGTAAAAGAGATTTTGCGCAAGAAATGAATCGAGATTTAGACTTTGAATAAAACTTTGAAAAACCAGATTTGTATAGTCGCCTTTTATATTTTGATTAATATCTTGGTAAGCAGTTCTGGCAGAAAAGATTTTATTTGTTGCGATTTGCTCATTAACATTGTTCAACGACTTGTTGATTGTTTCAGGCAAAGTATAATTGTATTGAATTTTTTCGTTTTGAAAATCAGCAATTCCAATTTCGTAGTAGCTTTTTAAGTTCGTTTTTAAATAATTAAAGCAAAGAACTTTCTCAGCAGTGATTCTTTTTTGGGAGTAATTTAGTTTTTTAAATGCCTTCGATTTTTCGAATAGTGTCCATTTTTTCTCAAAATTCTTTTCAAACCGATCCATTACCTTAGGATAAACAGAGGTGTCGACTTTAAAATAGGGGCTGAATCGATTCAAAATACTATCGCGATCCTGATTCAATTCTTTATCAGTTTTTAAAATCGAAAAATCAAATGGGGCAATAAGGGTTTCATGCATCCAAGGCTTACCTTTTTGATATTCATACTTAAAGTTACCTGTATTTGGGAACAAAAGGATGATTAGTACAATGGTTATTGTAGTAATGGTAAATCGATAAATATTGTTTAAGTTTTGTCGAATTAACCTAAAGTATTTCTTCATTCTTTTAAGGCTTAATGTAATGTATGGAAGTGTTGAAATTCTTTGTATAAAATTAATTGAATATTCTTTGGTAAAAAATATTTATTCCTTTCTTTTACCTGCAACATGCAGAGCAAATATATCAATGCAAATGTAAAAACATAATTATATTTTTTATATTTGACCTGTTACAATTATTAAGCAACCACCAAATGAAGTACGGAATTTCCGATTTAAGTATTATTCCAGTTAGAAGAGAACCTGCAGAAAAGAGCGAAATGCTCACCCAAATTCTGTTTGGCGAGCATTTTGAAGTTATCGAAGAAGAGGAAAACTGGTGCAAAGTGCGTTTATCCTATGATAGTTACGAAGGCTGGATTGATTCTAAAATGATTAGTAATGTAGAGTTAGAGTTCTTCAGATTGCTTGATAAGCAGCATTCTGCTGTTGCTAATGATACTTTCAATTTGGTGTTTCAGGAAAAGGATTATTCAAATAAATTGATTGTTCCGGGAAGTTCATTACCTTTTTGTAATCGAGAAGAGAAATCATTTAAAATAGGAGAGAAGAAATATTTCTACCAAGGAAAGGTAACAAACGGATCAGACGAAAATGTTAGGGATTCTATCATTGAAGCTGCGCTTAAATATTTTAATGCTCCTTATTTATGGGGAGGACGAACACCCTATGGGATTGATTGTTCTGGTCTCACTCAAATTGTTTACAAGTTGAATGGAATTGGTTTGCCGCGTGATGCCAGTGAGCAGGTTCTGATAGGTGAACCTTTAACTTTTGTAGAGGAAGCTTTGCCCGGAGATTTGGCTTTTTTCGACAACGAAGAAGGTAAAATTACACATGTAGGCATTATTTGGGATCGTCATAAAATTATTCATGCATCGGGTAAAGTAAGAATTGATAACGTTGATCATCAAGGAATTTTTAATGTTGATACCAAGCGTTATACCCACAAATTAAGAGTGATTAAACGAATTATAAAACAGTGATCAGTAAATTGAAGTTTAATTATTGATGAAGATTGGTTTTTAATTACTCATTCATTCGCTCATCCAAACAAAAAAATCATGTATACCTACCAATATCCACGTCCTGCTTTAACTGTTGATTGTGCTGTTTTTTGCCTTTGCCATTCAGATACTTATGTGTTGCTAATTGAGCGTGCTAACGAGCCGTTTCAGAATAAATGGGCTTTCCCGGGTGGATTTGTGGATATGGATGAAGATTTGGATACAGCGGCTTATCGTGAGCTAAAGGAAGAAACGGGTTTCGAAGCTGTTTCCATTTCTCAATTCAAAACATATGGTGCGGTAAATCGAGATCCACGTGGCAGAACCGTTTCGGTAGTGTACCTGGCACAAATGGAGGCGGAAACTTTACCGCAAGTTAAAGGGGATGATGACGCTTTAAAAGCACAATGGCTTGATGTGAATGATTTGCCAGGATTGGCTTTCGATCACGATCAAATCATGAAAGAGTTAAAAGGTTATCTGAATCTACTTTAACGTGAGTTCGACGTAAAATTCGTTCACAGTTTGATCTGATTTTGAGTAGAAATTTTCGAATGAATATCGGGATATTTCAAGAAGATTTGAGGAAATTTATGCCGAAAGCAGGCAAACACATAATGGAAAGTTCTCTTTACGACATCTTCACATTAAAAATTCCTCAAAATAGCCCGCTATTCTTTCCAAATTTTTAATGCAAATCTATCGCAAATATAACTTTCTGTGGATAGAATTTTACGTCGAACTCACGTTACTTTAAGCAAGATTCAAGATAGTAAGAGCTATCCGAACCCATATTAAAAATCAAATCCAAAATACTTAAGTTAGGGATGAAACCATGTTTATCTCCAAACACCTGAGTGTAGACTTGCGGATGAAACATTTCATCTTTCAATTCTTTCGATTTTTTGGGATGGATGATATTCCTGTAGTCGATCATGTTGGGAGTTTTTAATGGAATAAAATCATCGGTTAGAGCATTCTTGTTTTCTATTTCAAGTATTTCACAAATTTCAGATTGAATTTCAAGATTAAAATCTAAAAGGTAATCCCATTTTTGGGAGAAAAACCGTGCCAAATCATCAACGTAATACTCATAGAAGGGAGATGATTTGTAGGCAGATTCTATTCCTTTCCAATGTAGCTTTTGCCAATTGGTGTCGTATGATATTTTGACATCTTTGGTTAAAACTTTTTTACTTGTAGCCTTTACGACAGGCACAGAAATAGCTAATGCCCCATTTGCTCCATAAATATTGCATCTGTTTCGATACGATTGCTTTGAGTAATTTTCCCACTGTTCAATCATAAGCTTAGGATACTGAACAAACTTGCAATAATATTTAATTGGTGCAAAATATGCTGTAGAAAGCAGAGCTGTAGTGTTTTCCATTTTTCTTCTGTTTGGATTGCGAAACTATAAAAAAATAGAGAAAAGCAAAAGGCACCCACAACAGGTGCCTCTATAATATATTGATTTATATTTCTAATGAATCCATTTAAAAATACGGTTCCATCTAATCTTTTCAAATCCGTCTTGTTCTTTATCGAGCGATAACCAAATAAAAGAAGCTTTACCTACAACGTGATCTTCGGGCACATATCCCCAATAGCGCGAATCTGCTGATTTGTGACGATTATCACCCATCATCCAATAGTAATCCATTTTGAATGTATAAGAATCAGCTATTTTTCCATTGATATAAATGCTTGAATCTTTCACCGAGAGTTCATTTCCTTCATAAGCATGAATGGCTCTTTCGTACAATGGAAGAGTTTTTAAATTCAATTCAACGGTTTTACCTTTTTGTGGGATAACAAGCGGGCCAAAGTTATCTCTGTTCCAGTTGTAGTGCTCGCTAAATGGGAAAACATCTTCTGGTGTACCAATCCCATGAATCATTTTAACCATTGAGGATACATTTCCTAGTTTGCCAATTTTATCGGCTTTTTCTTTTGATAGTGGCATGTGATAAACCGACCCGCTATGAATCATCTCAGCTTTTGAAATATTCATTTCCTGTAATTTTCGAGGATTAATCAATGTACCGTTGGTACGAACCTCGTAATTGAACTGAACTTCTCCTACTTTTTCCTGTGGTTTTCCATTAATATACAATTGACCATCGATACTGGAAATGGTGTCTCCTGGCACAGCAACACATCGTTTGATATAATTCTCACGCTTATCAACCGGACGAGTATCTATTTCCATGTTTTGGGCGAAATATTTTCTGGCTACACGTTCATATTCTTTGTCTGGCTGAATATTTCTGCCTTTTTTCATGTCATTTCCCTTTATGTTGGCCGCTGCCGATCTTAACTGGGAGTAATAATCCGGATTTTCTCTTCCAACAACTATGGTGTCACCTGCCGGAAAGTTGAATACCACAACATCGTTACGTTTTATCTCATTAAATCCTGCAAGACGCTTGTAAGGCCAGTTGATCCATTCCAAATACGATTTGGTTTTGCTTGTACCAGGCATGGTATGATGTGCAAAAGGGAAGGATAGAGGTGTATTGGGCACCTTTGGTCCGTAAGCCACCTTACTCACAAATAAATAATCGCCTACAAGCAATGATTTTTCCATAGAGCTGGTAGGGATAGTGTAAGCTTCGATAAAAAACATACGAATAATAGTAGCCGCAACCACTGCAAAAATAATGGCATCAATCCATTCAATAGCTGTACTTTGTTTTTTAACTCCCTTTTTCTTCCAAAAGGACCAATGAACCTTTTTGCTGATATAAACATCAAAAAGGATGGGTAATCCTAATAAAAGCCAATAACTGCCAATCCATATAATCATTAATAATGTAATGATTAGAGCAATTGAAAACTTAAACCATTTGTTTCTTAGTATGTTTGTCATTCAATAAAATTTAAATGATTATTCAATTTTCATTATAGTTGAAGAAGGTCTTGCATTCCATAAAAACCTTCTTTATTCGGCATGAATTCCGCCGCTAAGACTGCTCCTAAAGCAAAGCCTTTGCGGCTGTATGCCTTATGTTGTATCATAATTTCATCCACCTCCGAATGCCATGTGATAGAATGTGTTCCGGGAACTGCACCATGGC
The DNA here is from genome assembly GCF_965230805.1 of Marinifilum sp. NCBI lineage: Bacteria > Pseudomonadati > Bacteroidota > Bacteroidia > Marinilabiliales > Marinifilaceae > Marinifilum > Marinifilum sp. The sequence continues at coordinate 3,632,424 of NZ_OZ246019.1, forward strand.
GTTTGGCCAATATGCTAAGTTCGTTTTCTTTGGTGCTGGTGGCTTCAATCCATTTGTCTTTTTTTGGATGATTCTCAAGAATTCCATGGGCTAAGGTTAAAGCAGTTCCGCTCGGCGAATCCAATTTATGGATATGGTGAATCTCTTCCATATCTACGTTGTACGCCTGAAAAGGAGCCATTAGTTTGGCAAGTTTTTTATTCAACTCAAAAAACAGATTCACACCCAAACTAAAATTCGAAGCATAAAAGAAGCCTTTTCCTTCCTTGCATTGTTTTTCAATTTCAGGCAATTTATCAAGCCATCCTGTAGTTCCAGATACTACAGGAACATTTGCTTCAAAGCATTTTAGATAGTTGTCATATGCCGAATCAGGATTTGTAAATTCAATGGCAACATCTATATTTTGCAATTGATCGGCACAAAGATCCTTCGGATTGTGCTGATCGATAATTAATCCGACTTCGTGGCCACGATCAAGAGCGATTTGCTCGATTTCTTTACCCATTTTTCCGTAGCCTATTAATGCAATTCTCATCTGTGGTTGATTTAAAGGGATATTTTTGGTTAATAGCTTCCCAATTTTAACGATTTCAAAAATAGTAAATCCAAAGCATAATAGTAACAGGCCAAGCAGCTATTATTAGGCTTTTTCGATAATGTGCTTAATGTGAGCAATAAGCACTTCTTATTGGATGTTGAAGAATGTAAAAAAGGGATTGTGATTCACAATCCCTTTTCAAAGTAAATAATTTATAGTACTATTTAGCTGTTTGTGCTTTTCCAATAACAGCTTTAAATGCTTCTGGATGATTTACGGCTAAATCTGCTAAAACCTTACGGTTGATTTCGATATTAGCTTTGTGCATCAAACCAATTAGCTGTGAATACGAAAGACCTTCAAGTCTTGCCGCTGCGTTGATACGCTGAATCCACAATGCTCTGAAGTTTGATTTCTTTTTCTTTCTATCACGGTATGCATATTGCAAACCTTTTTCGAAAGTATTTTTGGCTACTGTCCAAACATTAGCTCTTGCTCCAAAGTTCCCTCTGGTTTCTTTTAAAATTCTTTTTCTTCTAGCTCTTGAAGCTACAGAATTTACTGATCTTGGCATAATTCCTAATTTTTGAATGTTAGCGTTCCACTTAAGGACTCTTTGGGGCTAACCACTCGGTTAATAACAAAAAATCAATAACTGATTCTTACAACATGTTAAGCATTAACTTAACGTTTTTCTGGTCTGCTTTATTTACAGTACCAAAGTAGGTAAGATTTCTCTTCCTTTTCGTGCTCTTTTTAGTCAAAATGTGACTTTTAAAAGCGTGCTTTCTTTTGATTTTTCCAGATGCAGTCAAAGTAAATCTTTTCTTTGCACTGCAATTTGTTTTCATCTTAGGCATTGTACAAATTTAAAATTAATGTATATATAAATTATTTTACTTTTTCTTTGGAGTAATGAACATTGTCATACGCTTACCTTCCAATCTTGGTAATTGTTCTACTTTTCCTAATTCTTCAAGGTCTTGAGCGAATCTTAACAATAAAATTTCGCCTTTGTCTTTAAATAGGATCGAACGTCCTTTAAAGAATACGTATGCCTTAACTTTTGCTCCTTCGTTAAGAAATTTTTCAGCATGCTTTAATTTAAAGTTGTAGTCATGTTCGTCGGTATTTGGTCCGAAACGAATCTCTTTTACAACAACTTTAACCGCTTTAGCCTTCATTTCCTTTTGTTTCTTTTTCTGTTGATAAAGAAACTTTTTGTAATCGATGATCTTACAAACGGGTGGATCGGCTTTTGGTGAAATTTCAACTAAATCCAATTCTTGGTCTTCAGCAAATTTCAATGCTTCAGAAATTGAATAAACTCCTGGTTCTACGTTTTCTCCTACAACGCGAACAGTACGGGCTCTAATTAACTTATTAATTTTGTGTTGAGCCTCCTGAGGCTTTCTGGGTCCTCTGTTTCTTTGATGAAATCCAGCTATGGCTAGGTCCTCCTAATTTAGTTAGTAATTCTCGATAGAAGACAATTGTGCTTCTACTTCTTTATTAATAAACTCTGCAAATTCTGTAATAGTCATAGATCCCATGTCACCTTCACCTTGCTTGCGAACCGAAACAGTGTTTTCAGTAGCTTCTTTTTCACCAACAATAATAAGGTATGGGGTCTTTTTCAACTCGTTGTCACGGATTTTTCTTCCGATTTTCTCGTTGCGATCATCTAATACGGCGCGAATATCGGAATTATTTAACGAATTTAAAACTTTTTTTGCATAATCGTTATATTTTTCGCTAATCGGCATGATAACAGCTTGTTCAGGTGTCAACCACAATGGGAATTTTCCACCGGTATGTTCAAGCAGTACAGCTACAAATCGCTCCATCGACCCAAAAGGTGCACGGTGAATCATAATTGGTCTATGTTTTTGGTTATCACTACCTACATATTCCAATTCGAAACGCTCAGGCAAGTTGTAATCCACCTGGATTGTACCCAATTGCCATTTACGACCAATCGCATCTTTTATCATGAAGTCAAGTTTTGGGCCATAGAAAGCAGCTTCGCCATATTCTACTACTGTTTCCAAACCTTTTTCTTCAGCAGCTTCGATAATTGCCTTTTCTGCTTTATCCCAATTCTCTTCAGTACCAATGTATTTTGAGTGATTTTCTTTATCGCGCAAAGAAATCTGAGCAACATACTCCTCAAAGTTAAGCGCCTTGAAAATGATAAAGATAATATCAATAACCTTCTTGAACTCTTCCTTTAATTGGTCTGGAGTACAGAACAAGTGAGCGTCATCCTGGGTAAAACTACGAACACGAGTTAAACCATGAAGCTCACCACTTTGCTCATAACGATATACAGTACCAAACTCAGCAAAACGAACAGGCAGATCCTTGTACGAACGAGGTTTAAATTTATATGCTTCGCAATGGTGAGGACAGTTCATTGGTTTCAACAAATACTCTTCTCCCTCTTGTGGAGTTTGAATGGCCTGGAATGAATCTTCACCATACTTTTCGTAGTGACCGGAAGTTTTGTAAAGATTGATATTACCAATATGTGGAGTGATGATTTGCTCGTAACCGAATTTCTTCTGAACTCGTTTCAGGAAGTTTTCGAGACTTTCTCGCAATTGCGCACCTTTAGGCAACCAAATTGGCATACCCTGACCAACATTCTGTGAGAATGTGAACAACTCCATTTCCTTACCCAATTTTCTATGGTCGCGTTTTTTCGCCTCTTCCATCATTATTACATACTCGTCAAGGTATTTTTTCTTTGGGAAAGTAATACCATATACACGAGTAAGCTGAGGACGTTTTTCATCGCCTCTCCAGTAAGCTCCTGCAACCGAATTTAGTTTGATTGCTTTAATATAGCTTGTGTTTGGCAAGTGTGGTCCTCTGCATAAATCGGTAAAACTACCTTGTTGGTAAAAGCTAATCGTTCCATCTTCCAACTCGTTGATCAACTCAAGTTTGTACTCCTCATTTCTATCGCCGAAAAATTGAAGAGCTTCCTCTTTGCTTACATCAGTTCTTTTATATTCGTTCTTGCTGCGAGCAAGTTCAAGCATTTTTTGTTCAATTTTAGGAAGATCTTTATCGGTAAGAACCGTACCGTTTCCTAAATCAACATCATAATAAAAGCCCATATCAATTGCCGGGCCAATACCAAACTTTACACCTGGATACAATACTTCCAAGGCTTCGGCCATCAGGTGAGCTGAAGAGTGCCAGAAAGCATGCTTTCCTTCTTCATCATCCCATGTATGAAGCTTAATACTTGCATCTTTATTAATCGAGCGTGTAAGATCATACAACTGATCGTTTACGCTTATCGACAAAACCTCTTTTGCCAATCGACTTGAAATGCTTTTTGCGATCTCGATACCAGAGATGCCAGCTTCAAATTCTTTTACTGTTCCATCAGGAAATGTAATTTTAATCATCCTATTGTGTTTAATTGTTTATTCACACCGCTACAAACCAGCATGATATACTTAAAATAGAAAATATGAATTTCACTTTGATATATGGTTGATTCTAATATAAATCAGCCCTTTTAAAATTCAATCCACAAAGATATAACTTTCTGATCAAATAGAACTTTAAATCATGAGCAATATCTAACAATCCAAAAGAATTAGCGATTCTTTAAAATAGGCGATATGATAGTTGTAAGAATTTGAATGAATTCATAAAAAAAATGAGATGCTTGTAAGCTCTGTTGTTTGTGATTTAATCAGGCTTAAAAATTTTTCTTTTTTACAAAAAAGTAGAATCTTTGAATTTTGGAAAAACACAAGCTATACGAATTGTAAACTTTATTCAACAAACATGAAGAAAATAAGATTGATTTTATCAGCGATGATCTTGCTATGTTTCTCGCTCTTGGTTGTTGCCCAACAAGAGGTGAAAAAAATTAGCATGGAAGATTTGATGTTGTATGGAACCTTCAGACAAAATTCAATTCATGGATTAAGATCTATGAACGATGGAGTACATTATACTACTTTGGAAGAAAATGGGACTAAGATTGTAAAGTACAGTTTTGCAACAGGCAAAGCTGTTGAAACCCTTTTCGATTTAAGTGAAATGAAGGATACTGAATTGAAGTATATCAGCGAATACGAATTTAGCAGTGACGAGAAAAGAATTCTTTTGACTACCAAGCAGGAGAGAATTTACAGAAGATCTTTTACTGCCGATTACTACGTGTTTTCATTTAAGAATAAGGAGCTTGTTCCTTTATCGAAAAATGGAAGACAACGATTGGCAACTTTCTCACCAAACGGAAACAGGATAGCTTTTGTTAGAGACAATAACCTGTTTATTCATAATGTGCTGTTCGGCTCTGAAATCAGAATTACCAAAGATGGGGAATTCAATAAAATCCAAAACGGTACTCCGGATTGGGTTTACGAAGAGGAATTTGAATTTAACAAAGCATTTGCCTGGTCGCCTGATAGCAAGTTTTTAGCTTATATGAAATTCGACGAGAGTGAAGTGAAAATGTTTAACATGAACAAGTTCGAGGGATTGTATCCACAGGTTAAAGACAATGCTTTATATCCTGAAAACTACACTTACAAATATCCGAAAGCAGGAGAGGAGAACTCCGAAGTTAGTGTTTGGGTATATAATGTAGATGATCGTATTACCAAGAAAATGGATGTGGGAGATGAAAGAGATCAGTACATTCCAAGACTGAAATGGACCAAGGATCCTAAGAAACTTGCCATTTACAGGTTAAACCGTCATCAGAACAAATTGGAGTTTTTGGTAGCCAATGCAAAAACCGGAGAATCGGATGTAATGTATACACAAGAAAACAAGTACTATGTTGAGGAGCGCAATTTCGACTTTTTGACTTTTCTTGATAATGGAACACAGTTTATTTATGCCGATGAAAAAGATGGTTTTAACCATTTGTACCTGTATGATATGCTAACAGGAAAAGCGGTACAGCAGATAACTTCGGGAGATTGGGACATGACTAACTTTCTTGGTTTTGATGAAGCAAAAAAAGTATGTTACTACGAATCGGCTGAAGTGTCGCCAATGGATAGAAATACCTATTCGGTTAAAGTAAATGGAACAGGAAAGAAATTAATCACGCCTGGCAAAGGAACCAATCAAACTGTATTTAGCAAAGGATTTAAATATTACATCAATTATTTTTCAAGTGTTACTCAGCCAAATACAGTGAGCTTGTACAATTACAAAGGCAAGCAGATTCGTGTGTTGGAAGACAATAAAGCGCTAGTAGAGAAGTTGAAAAACTACCAGTATCATCCAAAAGAATTCACCATGTTGCCAGCAGCCGATGGCATGACCATGTTGAATGCATGGATGATTAAACCATACAATTTTGATCTTTCGAAAAAATATCCTGTATTAGTAACTCAGTATAGTGGCCCTAATTCACAGAGTGTGCAGAATAAATGGAGCTTTGATTGGTATCAGTATTTGGCACAAGAAGGGTACATTGTTGTTTGTGTGGATCCAAGAGGAACAGGAGCACGTGGACAGGAATTTCGCAAGTGTACCTATATGCAATTGGGTAGATTAGAGTCTGACGATATGATTTCAGCGGGAAGAGCATTATCGGAGGAATCATTTGTTGATAAAAATAGAATTGCCATTTGGGGTTGGAGTTTTGGTGGGTTTATGTCGTCGCTTTGTGCAGAGAAAGCTCCGGATGTATTCGCAGCTGCCATTGCCATTGCTCCTGTTACCAACTGGAGATATTACGATACGGTTTACACCGAGCGATTTATGAGAACTCCACAGGAGAATCCTAAGGGTTACGATGACAACTCGCCAATTAATCATGCACATAAATTGCAGGCTAAGTTGTTACTATGTCACGGAACAGCTGATGATAATGTGCACATCCAAAATGTATATGAGTTTGCTGAGCGATTGGTGCAAGCAGATAAGCAGTTTGAAATGCAGATTTATACCAACAGGAACCATAGTATTTATGGCGGAAAAACCAGATTGCATTTGTATAAACGATTCAATAAATTTTTAAGTGATCATTTGTAATATATTGGTATAAGACAAATTGCCTTGATAATATTGTAAGAGAGGAAAAATTGAAGGATTTTTCCTCTTTTCTTTTGTTCAAATATTCAGAAATTTAAGAAAGCCAGTTCTAAAATTTTGAAACAATCAGGATTAAAATGATGATTATACATACTTATTAATGATTATTTTGCTCTTGGGGCTTGCATCTGAAAAATGGAAGAAAATTACAAACAGATGAAACTTTTTTGAAAAAAACACTTGTCAAAACCTCGGGATTATCTATATTTGCATCGCAAAAGTAAGAACAAAGGTTCTTCAAAAAAATGCGAGAATAGCTCAGTTGGTAGAGCATAACCTTGCCAAGGTTAGGGTCGCGAGTTCGAGTCTCGTTTCTCGCTCAAAACGGTTTATCTTTTCCGTTTAAATAAAAAAGAAAATGCGAGAATAGCTCAGTTGGTAGAGCATAACCTTGCCAAGGTTAGGGTCGCGAGTTCGAGTCTCGTTTCTCGCTCTTTTGAAGAAATTTCCACTTGTGTGGATGTTTTACTGTACAAACTAGCATTACTAAGAGGCTGTCTCAAAAGAGGCGGCCTCTTTTTTTTTCAATCATGCGAAAGGGTGCGGCTTTTCTTAATCGCACTTAATAGTCATATCCAAAAACCAAAAATGCGCCTATTTACGATGAAATAAGCGCACTTTGCTTTTAATGTACTTTATAAAAGTGCCCAAGGCGGGAGTCGAACCCGCACGCCCAATCGGACACATGGCCCTCAACCATGCCTGTCTACCAATTCCAGCACTTGGGCAAGGCATGCAAAATTAACAAAAAAGAAATAACTGCAAAAGTTTTTTAATGCAATCAAAAGGGATTACCGATTTAATAAGAATCGATAATGTATTGGAGAATGATTGCAGGTTTAATATCTTTACGCCGCATTAAGAAATACATATGACTGATCAGAAAAAGGACTATTCCTATTTAGATAAAATTGCTTTACAATCGGATAAATGGGATGGTTTACACAAGAATGAAGTGCAGGTTATGACTTTCAGAACCTGCTTTTTATATGGCGAAAGCAGAAACAAAAACATCATTCCCGTACTTTTTCGAATGTATGAATATTTAATAGAAACAAGCTCTGGCGAAGAAAGAACCAAGCTTCTTGCCTCATTAAGTTCTGTAATTCGCAAAAATAAGCCCCAAGCCATTATGGCTTTATTTCCTTTTATACAGGTTGAAACCGATGGAGAAATTGTTCGTGCTGCAAGTCAGTTTTTCGTGAACCTATCTGTTCTGTCGAATAAAGAATTTTATTCAGGATCAAATATCATGTTAAAGCTGATCAAAGATGCTCCCGAAGAAAGAAACTCTGCTTATATCATTTTGGGACTTCTGGATATTGAGAATGATAATATCAAGCAAATGCTTCGATCCGTGAAACCGCAATTGGGAATCGAGGTAATTAGTATACTTCATAACAATGGTGTGCAGCTTTAATAATCAGAACTCAAATTCATTGTGGTCTCAATCTTCGGTCACTTTGTGGCAATTCCCCTACTTTTCGCATATTTTATTGTACTGATGTGATATTTTGCTATACTTTGCCAGTATTTGCTGCACATTCTTTCTGTTTTATTGTGCCCACAAATTATTTTCCTAGCTTTTTATAATGACTTAGTTTCACCTATTGGTATTCTGCCTTGTATGGCACACCAAAAGAAGAACTTTAATCACTAAACTGGCAAAAAAAAAAAACTTCGAACATCAGATTTACCGGTAAATCCGATCAAAAAAAACTTCGAGCATTAGATTTACCGGTAAATCCGATCAAAAAAAAAAAATTTCGAGCATTAGATTTATCGGTAAATGGAACTCTTAATTGTAGAACTGATGTGACGATCTTCTTTTGCAAACTGTCAAGAATAAATGGGAGCATTTAATATCTAACCTGAGTTCGACGTAAAATTCTATCCACAGAAAGTTATATTTGGGATAGATTTGCATTAAAAATTTGGAAAGAATAGCGGGCTATTTTGAGGAATTTTTAATGTGAAGATATCGCAAAGAGAACTTTCCATTATGTGTTTGCCTGCTTTCGGCATAAATTTCCTCAAATCTTCTTGAAATATCCCGATATTCCTTCGAAAATTCGAGAAAATTTCTACTCAAAATCAGATCAAACTGTGAACGAATTTTACGTCGAACTCACGTTATCTATCATTTTGATTTGTTTATAATTTTTCCATTCGTCAGATGGACAATACAAGCTCAAAATAATCATTAAGGGGTAGCTTGTTTCATCATAAAACCAGGATTGTTTCTGTTAAAAATGAAAAAAAATCAAATGGATTGGATGGGCTATCCTTTTTGAACAGTCCATAAATATTGGCTTTAAAGCTTCTTGTAAGGAATGGAAATATTAGAAAAGTTAAATGAAATGATGTGTAATTATATGAAACAAACCAGCATTATTTGCAGGGCGTAGTAGTTGGTAATTCAAGTGTTTTTATAAAACACGATTTACTATTAAAAACTACTGTTCTTATGGCTAAGTTTACTATTTGTTTTATTGTGTTAATGGCTTTATTACCGCTATTAAATTATTCTCAAGAGAGTTCGTTTGAGAAAGAAAAGCTGATTGTTGTTGAATCAGAAAAAGAGTTCGTTTCGGCTGAAGTATATAAATTCTCATATTTTGAAAATTTTAATCAATCCTATTGCGCTAAAGAGCTAGGAAAGCATTCGGGAATTCGCTTGCCAGAGAAAGAATTACCAGGGCTTTTTGTGATTCAATTTAAGCTGCAAAATGAAATTAGTGGTAAAGAATATTGTTTAGTAAGAAAGTTCTATATAGGATTTGATGATAAGAACTTAAGGGTTAAACTAAACAAAGATGAGCAAGTAGAGCTAATTAATTGCAAAGAGGATAAAGTATTTAAACAGTTTGTTTCCAAAGCGAATAAAAGAATTAATAAAATTCGAATCAACGAGTTAGCTCTTGCCGAAAAAATAAAGCAGAATCTCCAGGATAATTCAATCGACATTAAAAAATACAGCCGGAAGATTGAAAAATACAACGATTGGGTTTTTAAAAACAGACAGAGAAATCAGGATAAGTATATTTCCAAGTTCATGTTTTTGTATCAATACCATTGTGATATTGAAAACACGGAGGTACTTCAAGATTTATCTGTAGTAAATACTTTTTACGACCACCTAAATTTTATTTCACACTGTGACCCTCAAATACTAGTAGGCGAAGAATTTGCTCAGCAGTTAGAATCCTATATGGAAAAGGAGATGCGCTATGCTGAGGAAAATCCTGATGTTAAACTTTCGGTCTTATTTAATGAAAGCATATTAAATCTATCAAAAGGTTTAGACAATGGAGCCTCTTCTGTTAGGAACTGGTTGATGCGTTACAGGATTTATAATGCTCAAGTTTATGCTTATGAATTGATGGATCAATAGATTATCCTCTAAACAAAACATTCCTACTTACTGTTCAAGGGATTTGGTATTTCAAAGGATATAAAAATGCGAAAATTTATAAAATATAGAAATGGCAGGGGGTCTGGAATGGATTGTATTAAAAGCCATTGCAGCCTACTGTTAAGACAATGTAAGATGTGTAAGATCTTGAAGTTTGCTTATGTATAAAGAGATTTGAACCAAACGGAAATGTACCCACGTAAATTTTAAAACAAACAAAAAAATCAAAAACTATGCTTAAAAATTTTACTTTATTGATAATTGTATTTGTAGCTTGTTCCTTCCATAGTTTTGGACAAGAGACGATAGATTTAAATTGTTCGGAGGCAGGAGTATACATCTCACCCAATACAAGTTTTTATACTTCTTGTTCCGAGCTATTTTTAAGTAGCGATCATTTTTGGAATGAAGGTCTGGTATTTCTGGATGGTGTTGAAGTAATAAATTGTGAAAACTCTGATTTAGGACCAGGAGTATTCAATCTAAATTCTGAATATGATGTAACGATTAATGGCGATAACATAAAGCTTGGGACCTTTAATCTTAATCTGCCATCAAGCAAATTACATACGAATGCCAATTTTGAAATCAGCAAATTACTGTTTCTAAATTCAGGTTTACTTGTATTAAATAACGGAAATGAATTGTTTGTTTCCAATGAAGATGAAGATGCAATTATTTTTAACAATAGCATCGACAATGAAAGTTACATAGCCGGAACTTTAAAAAGAGCTGTTCGTCCGGGAATCAGTTATTTTTACCCGCTTGGTAATGAAATCAGCTTTCGACCATTTGTTATCTCAAATGCTTCATCAAATGATATATTAAGTGTAACATTCGATGAAAACATTCCTTTTAGCTGGCAAGCATCAAATGTAAATCCCACATTAAAACTAGAAGAAGGTTTAGGCTGGAGGGTAAGTTCAGATCATTTAATTGACAACAAATTCACAGCTTTTGCTTCTAAATTGGATGATAATCAAAGCCTGATTGATAAAGATTTACACGTGTTTTACTCCAGTGACGCTGTCTTTTTTGATGATTTAGTACGAGTAGCTTCTGTAAACGAAACACTATCTCAAATGTATCTGGAAAGTAAAGAGCAGTTTTACACAGGAGCATACTCTTTGGTAGAAAATGTTTTGCATTTGGATGATATTCCCAATGCCATTATTGCAAATGAAAGAAACGAAACCCGATTTAAGTTTGAAACTGAGAAGTTTAAATATCTAAGATTAAGAATCTACGACAGCTTTGGGCGCGAGATTTATAAGAATAACTCTTACGCAAATGAGTTTGATACCAAAGATTTTACCTCGGGAACTTACTACTACTATTTAGAAGGGGAGCTTCTTGACGGAAAGAAGATTAAGAAGAATGATATTCTTGAGATTATAAGAACTGAAGACTAAAACTAATATGAAAAGAAAACTACAAATTATTATCATATTCACCATGTTAGCATTGAGTGGTGAGCCATTGCTTGCGCAATACCAGTCTACAACACAATCATTGGTACGACAAGAGTTTTTTAATCCTGCATACAATTCATTTAAGGATTATTATTCTTTTAGTACGCTAAGCAGGTGGCAGTGGGCTGATGTGGCCTATAGTCCAAAGACCTATGCATTTAATGCATATGTGCCTATAAAAAATAGTGCTTTCGGAATAGGTCCTACCATTATTAAAGAGAATGTTGGTTTAAGAGACATTGTTACGATTTACGGATCGGCATCGCATAATGTAAGATTAACCAAAAAATCATTTTTAGCATTTGGTTTAGGTATTGGTTTAGAAACCTCGAGTTATGATAGGGAAGAATTAAGAACCTATTTAGGTGCAGATTTCTTTGGAGTAGACTATAGTCAACTCGATCCGGCCATTTCGATTGGTGTAATGTATCTGTCTGCGAAGTATTTTGCAGGATTAAGCACCAACACTGTGTTTAGAAGTAATTCAAATGGCAATACTTTGCCTGGCTTTGATTTTTCAGCCGGCGCCATGTATAGCTTAAACGACAATTTAGCATTTAAACCCTGTGTTGTTCTTAAATATTACAAGGAAGGTAATGTGCCAGCCGATGGACTTTACAGAGCTACAAAATACGGAGAAATTATCGCTGATGTATCGGCAAACTTCTACATCAACAATTCAATCTGGTTTGGAACCAGTCACCGATTTACACAAGCACAAACATTTTCGGTTGATCTTAAGGTTTTAAAGGATATTTCATTCGGATACACATTTGAATGGGGAATAGGCGAAGGATTAAATCAATACAGTTCTCATGGCATTCGTTTGGCTTTGGATTTGGAAATGAAATCCAGTAAGAAGAAAAAGTTCAGAGGCTCATTTATCAGAAACAGAAAACCAATACTTTATTTATAGCGTGATGAGGGATAAGATGATACAAATAGATGTGGTTCTAAAAATGATGATTCGAATTGTTGTGTTGATAGTTGTGATTGTATTCATGATTGAATCGATACAAGCACAGGAACATAGGAGGAAGAGTAATCTAAAAAAACAATATCTAAACAACGAAATAGAGAAGCTATTGTCAACTACAGATAAAGATTTGTTAACAATTGATAAGTCCGATGATTTGAGATTGTTAGCAGTGCTTGCCTCGGAAAATGGAGTTTATGATTTGTCTTCGAAATGTTTTGAAAAGCTTTTTCGGGTTCACAAGGATAAAATAAAAACATCAGATCTTATCAATTATTGCCAGACATTAATTGAAACCGACAGGCATGCCATGGTGGATTCAATTTTAGCATCTTATCCAAGCAATGATATATGGTTAACCCACATGAAAGAAGTGGCAGATTGCAGAAGTAGTTTAAAGGAATTAGACGAACAAAATATTGAAGCAAAACCTTTTGACATTAAAATCTTTACGGATTATGGCGTAAGTAGAAAAGGAGATTCGATATACTATTGCACCCAACCATTGGAAGAGCATCAAATTAACCTGATTGAAACAGCTATTATTTTATCAAACAGGAAGCACATTAGTTCATTGGTCAAGGCCGAGTATCATGATGGTGATATTTTAAATATTCAACAGAAGAAATATGTTGAATTTGCTTCTAAAGGCAAGAATGAATTCATCGGAATGAATAGAACAACATCATCAAAGGATATATTTTATTCGGTGCGACCCACAAATGGGAAATCTTTAAAGATTGTAATCGATAAAGATCAACTACCTAAGTTCCCATATAATTCAGATAAGTTTGATTCAAGCATGCCCTATTTCGATGAAGTATCGCAACGCTTATATTTCTGTTCCAATCGTTCTGACGGTTATGGTGGTTGGGATATTTACTATTGCAATTATGATGGTTCAAATTGGGGAAAACCAATTAATGCGGGTAACAAAATCAATACTCCTTTTAATGAGATTTTTCCAACTGTAATCCCGCAAGGCTTATTATTTGCTTCTGATGGGAGAATAGGAAAAGGTGGATTCGACAACTATCTGTATTCAAATGAGCTAGAGGAATGTATCAACTTACATGGTTTCAACACTGGCTCTAACGACTACTGCTTGATAGCCTTTAATGCGGGCAGTATAGGCATAAAAAAAGACAGTTTGGTTGCCTATAATAAAGGTTTGGATGAGGTGTTGGATTCTTATTTACAAGATCATATAGAATTAATGTCCATGATTCGTCCTGTTGAGCATGTTGATAGTACAATCGACTCCATTCAGCTTGAAAAAACTCGCATTGAGATACCAGTATTTGAAGAGCATAAAATATACTTCGATTTCGATTCGGAAAGAATTTCTGAAACAGAACGATTAAAGCTTGATTCTGTAGCCCATTTCTTGTCCGAATCGGATGAAAGAGAAGCAATTTGTTTTTATGGCAGCACCGATGGTTATGGTAAAAAGCCATACAATTACGGATTGGCCTACGAAAGAATTTTATCAACAGTAAGCTATTTAGAGACCATGCTTGGTAAAGGCTTTTTTAGCAATAATGCTAGAATCGTAATGGGGGAAATAACTTCTGCTGATGGCATTAAAACTCCGGAAGATAGATTTGTAAAGATTGTAAACAAGGATATCACCTGCAAGGAACATATCATTATTGCTTTGCATTCCGAAGAATGTGATATAGAGGAGTTGCTTACATCTTACAATATTTCGGATGAGATATTTAATGCCCTGAATGCTTGCAACAAAAATGAACTTCAGAAAAGAAAATATGTCTTCATTCCTGTTCAGAAAATTTACAAAATAAAAGCAGGTGATACTTTGTATAGTATTGGAAGTAAGTTTAATACCAGTATAAAAGAGATCAGAAACATCAATCATCTAAAGAGTGATCTTATTAGAATTGGTAAAACTCTGATTATCCCACTATCAAAAAAATAATAACATGTCGCATAAACAAAATAAAACTATTATGAGAAAAATTTACACACTGCTAATTCTTAGTTTCTTGTTTGTAGACCTTAGCGTTTTTGCACAAGAGAATGGCGTTAGTATCGGAAAAGGAAAAAATCCACCTCATGCGAAAGCGATATTGGAGATTTTCTCAGTGGAAAAAGGATTGTTAACTCCTAGGTTAACAAGTGCACAGCGGATTAACATGTTCGATTCCAACGATGAGTCGGCAAAAGGTTTATTGGTGTTCGATACCGATAACAATGCTTTCTTTTTCTGGGATGGCTTCAAATGGATTGAAGTGAGCGAGAGTACTTCGGGAAATCCTTTGAATGATAAAGATCCGAATGACCCCAATGGAGATGGCGATACCAGCGACGGGAAGTCAGGCGAACTGGGTCAGGTGAAATACAACATCAAAACCGAAAGCTTGTGGTATTACGATGGAAGTCTTTGGATTGAATTGAGCGAAAGCACAGCGGGCGATCCTTTGAATGATAAAGATCCGAATGATCCGAATGGAGATGGTGATACCAGCGACGGGAAGTCAGGCGAACTGGGACAGGTGAAATACAACATCAAAACCGAAAGTTTGTGGTATTACGATGGAAGTCTTTGGATTGAGTTGAGCGAAAGCACAGCAGGCGATCCTTTGAATGATAAAGATCCGAATGATCCGAATGGAGATGGTGATACCAGCGATGGGAAGTCAGGCGAACTGGGTCAGGTGAAATACAACATCAAAACCGAAAGCTTGTGGTATTACGATGGAAGTCTTTGGATTGAGTTGAGCGAAAGCACAGCGGGCGATCCTTTGAATGATAAAGATCCGAATGATCCGAATGGAGATGGTGATACCAGCGACGGGAAGTCAGGCGAACTGGGACAGGTGAAATACAACATCAAAACCGAAAGTTTGTGGTATTACGATGGAAGTCTTTGGATTGAGTTGAGCGAAAGCACAGCAGGCGATCCTTTGAATGATAAAGATCCGAATGATCCGAATGGAGATGGTGATACCAGCGATGGGAAGTCAGGCGAACTGGGACAGGTGAAATACAACATCAAAACCGAAAGTTTGTGGTATTACGATGGAAGTCGAATTTGGATTGAGTTGAGCGAAAGCACAGCGGGCGATCCTTTGAATGATAAAGATCCGAATGATCCGAATGGAGATGGTGATACCAGCGACGGGAAGTCAGGCGAACTGGGACAGGTGAAATACAACATCAAAACCGAAAGCTTGTGGTATTACGATGGAAGTCTTTGGATTGAGTTGAGCGAAAGTACAGCGGGCGATCCTTTGAATGATAAAGATCCGAATGATCCGAATGGAGATGGCGATACCAGCGACGGGAAGTCAGGCGAACTGGGACAGGTGAAATACAACATCAAAACCGAAAGTTTGTGGTATTACGATGGAAGTCTTTGGATTGAGTTGAGCGAAAGCACAGCAGGCGATCCTATTGATGAGAATGATCCGAATGATCCGAATGGAGATGGCGATACCAGCGATAAAAGAATAGGGAAAGCAGGAGATATTAGGTATTCCGAAATCACCAAAACGCTTTGGTTTTATGATGGCCTGGAATGGAAACCAATCAATACAGATCATCAATTGTTTAGTGATATTTTGGCTGTCAGCAGTGATGCAAATGCACAACAAATTAAGAATTTGGCTGATCCTGTTGATGATAAGGATGCTGCAACTAAGATTTATGTAGATGGATTGGTATCTGATAAGGTTGATCAAGTAGCAGGCAAGCAATTGTCGAGCAACGATTATACCGATGCTGATAAAGCAATAGTTAGCGATGCAGAACAGAAGAGCAACAAAAATGCAGCAAACGGATATGCAGGTCTGGATGCAAACAAGAAGATTGATGAGTCGCAGTTGCCAAAAATGACGGTAGGCAATGTTTATGCAGTAAACAATGAAACGGAACAGCTTGCATTAACAGCAGTCACAGGTGATGTTGCCGTTCGTAGCGACGAGAACAAAACCTACATGCACAATGGTGGTGCAGCCGGGGATATGAGCGACTGGACTGAAATGAAAACACCATCGGGTGAGGTGTTTAGTGTGAATGGTAAGAAAGGTGATGTTGTAATTCATGTAGCCGACATACCAGGTTTACAAACTACCATTAACAACATGGCCGATTTAAGTAATGTGTATACCAAAACAGAAACCAACAGCTTACTCGACGAGAAGATTAATACGCCAAGTGGACAGAACAATAAGATTTTGGCCACCGATGGAACAGGAACACTGGTTTGGGCCGACAAGTCTGTATTTACCGATTCAGATGATCAGACCCTTAGCTTGAATGGTAAGAAAATCGCCATTAGCGAAGGAAACGAGATCGACCTGTCAGCACTTTTGGTAGACAATCAGGATTTATCGGATGTTCTGTCACAAGGCAACAGTGCAGGTGGAAAGCACATCAAGAACCTGTTAAGCCCTGTTGACGATCAGGATGCAGCCACCAAGTTGTATGTAGACGGATTGACAGATATCAAAGTTGATAAAGTTTCAGGAAAACAATTGTCAACGAATGATTATACCGATTCAGAAAAAGCGATTGTGGCCGATGCCGAACAAAAGAGCAACAAGAATGTATCAGGAGGTTATGCCGGATTGGATTCGAACCGTAAGATTGACGAATCGCAATTGCCAAAAATTACAGTGGGTAATGTTTATGCCGTTGACACGGAAGCTCAGCAATTGGCATTAAGTGCAAGCCGGGGTGATGTAGCCGTTCGCAGCGACCAAAACAAAACCTACATGCACAATGGTGGTGCAGTCGGGGATATGAGCGACTGGACCGAGATGAAAACACCATCGGGTGAAGTATTTAGCGTGAATGGAAAAAAAGGTGATGTTAGTTTAAACATTACAGACATTCCAGAATTGCAAACCAAGCTTGACGGCAAAGCCGATGCAGGAGCATCATATACCAAGGCACAAGCCGATGCATTATTGGGTAATAAAATTGATACTCCAACAGGCGAGAACGATAAAATGCTAACAACCGATGCCACAGGAAATTTGGTGTGGGCTGATAAAACAAGCTTTACCGATACCGATGACCAAACATTATCATTAACGGGAACAGTATTGGAAATAGCCGATGGCAATACAGTAGATCTTGCTTCGATAAGTTCCGATGATCAGAAAATTACCAAGTCAGGAGCCAGCATTAGCTTGGAAGATGGCGGAACGGTAACATTAAATGATGATGATGCCAATAATGAGATTCAGGATTTAAGTTTTACAGGCGATGTCCTTAAAATAACCAATAACACATCAGCATCAAGCATCGACCTGTCTGCCTACAAGGACAATACTGACGATCAGGCATTATCCAAATCAGGAGCCAGCATTAGCTTGGAAGATGGCGGAACGGTAACATTAAATGATGATGATGCCAATAACGAGATTCAGGATTTAAGTTTTACAGGCGATGTCCTGAAAATAACCAATAACACATCAGCATCAAGCATCGACCTGTCTGCCTACAAGGACAATACCGACGACCAGGCATTATCCAAATCAGGTGCTAGCATTAGCTTGGAAGATGGCGGAACGATTACATTAAATGATGATGATGCTTCTAACGAGATTCAGGATTTAAGCTTGTTAGGCAATACTTTAAAAATTACCAATAATAGTTCTGCTACAAATATTGATTTAACTTCTTACAAGGACAATACGGACAAGCAGAGCTTGATCGTTTCGGGTAGCACATTAAGTATTACCAATGGAAACAGCGTTAACCTAACGGGGGTAAGTCCTGATGAACAAACTTTAAGTTTGTCGGGAAGTACTTTAAGTATTAGCAATGGCAACGATGTTGACTTGAGCAATGTAAGTTCAGACGATCAGAATTTAGCAGAAGTATTAAGTCAGGGAAGCGATGCGGGTTCTAAACAAATTAAGAATTTGGCTGATCCTGTTGATGATAAGGATGCTGCAACTAAGATTTATGTAGATGGATTGGTATCTGATAAGGTTGATCAAGTAGCAGGCAAGCAATTGTCGAGCAACGATTATACCGATGCTGATAAAGCAATAGTTAGCGATGCAGAACAGAAGAGCAACAAAAATGCAGCAAACGGATATGCAGGTCTGGATGCAAACAAGAAGATTGATGAGTCGCAGTTGCCAAAAATGACGGTAGGCAATGTTTATGCAGTAAACAATGAAACGGAACAGCTTGCATTAACAGCAGTCACAGGTGATGTTGCCGTTCGTAGCGACGAGAACAAAACCTACATGCACAATGGTGGTGCAGCCGGGGATATGAGCGACTGGACTGAAATGAAAACACCATCGGGTGAGGTGTTTAGTGTGAATGGTAAGAAAGGTGATGTTGTAATTCATGTAGCCGACATACCAGGTTTACAAACTACCATTAACAACATGGCCGATTTAAGTAATGTGTATACCAAAACAGAAACCAACAGCTTACTCGACGAGAAGATTAATACGCCAAGTGGACAGAACAATAAGATTTTGGCCACCGATGGAACAGGAACACTGGTTTGGGCCGACAAGTCTGTATTTACCGATTCAGATGATCAGACCCTTAGCTTGAATGGTAAGAAAATCGCCATTAGCGAAGGAAACGAGATCGACCTGTCAGCACTTTTGGTAGACAATCAGGATTTATCGGATGTTCTGTCACAAGGCAACAGTGCAGGTGGAAAGCACATCAAGAACCTGTTAAGCCCTGTTGACGATCAGGATGCAGCCACCAAGTTGTATGTAGACGGATTGACAGATATCAAAGTTGATAAAGTTTCAGGAAAACAATTGTCAACGAATGATTATACCGATTCAGAAAAAGCGATTGTGGCCGATGCCGAACAAAAGAGCAACAAGAATGTATCAGGAGGTTATGCCGGATTGGATTCGAACCGTAAGATTGACGAATCGCAATTGCCAAAAATTACAGTGGGTAATGTTTATGCCGTTGACACGGAAGCTCAGCAATTGGCATTAAGTGCAAGCCGGGGTGATGTAGCCGTTCGCAGCGACCAAAACAAAACCTACATGCACAATGGTGGTGCAGTCGGGGATATGAGCGACTGGACCGAGATGAAAACACCATCGGGTGAAGTATTTAGCGTGAATGGAAAAAAAGGTGATGTTAGTTTAAACATTACAGACATTCCAGAATTGCAAACCAAGCTTGACGGCAAAGCCGATGCAGGAGCATCATATACCAAGGCACAAGCCGATGCATTATTGGGTAATAAAATTGATACTCCAACAGGCGAGAACGATAAAATGCTAACAACCGATGCCACAGGAAATTTGGTGTGGGCTGATAAAACAAGCTTTACCGATACCGATGACCAAACATTATCATTAACGGGAACAGTATTGGAAATAGCCGATGGCAATACAGTAGATCTTGCTTCGATAAGTTCCGATGATCAGAAAATTACCAAGTCAGGAGCCAGCATTAGCTTGGAAGATGGCGGAACGGTAACATTAAATGATGATGATGCCAATAATGAGATTCAGGATTTAAGTTTTACAGGCGATGTCCTTAAAATAACCAATAACACATCAGCATCAAGCATCGACCTGTCTGCCTACAAGGACAATACTGACGATCAGGCATTATCCAAATCAGGAGCCAGCATTAGCTTGGAAGATGGCGGAACGGTAACATTAAATGATGATGATGCCAATAACGAGATTCAGGATTTAAGTTTTACAGGCGATGTCCTGAAAATAACCAATAACACATCAGCATCAAGCATCGACCTGTCTGCCTACAAGGACAATACCGACGACCAGGCATTATCCAAATCAGGAGCCAGCATTAGCTTGGAAGATGGCGGATCGGTAAGCTTAAATGATGATGATGCTTCTAACGAGCTTCAGGATTTAACGGGAGCTGTATTAAATGGATCGAATGTTCTGAATTTAAGTATCGAAAATGGAACAGGAACAAGCGTTGATTTATCAGCTTTAGCCGATAATACCGACGATCAGGAAGCATTTGAGGTTAAATACAACAATTCAAGCTCCGGTATGGTGGCAACAGATGTAAAAGCAGCCATCGACGAGTTGAAATCGGGTAGTTCCGACGACCAGGCATTATCCAAATCAGGTGCTACCATTAGCTTGGAAGATGGCGGATCGGTAAGCTTAAATGATGATGATGCCTCTAACGAGCTTCAGGATTTAACGGGAGCTGTATTAAATGGATCGAATGTTCTGAATTTAAGTATCGAAAATGGAACAGGAACAAGCGTTGATTTATCAGCTTTAGCCGATAATACCGACGATCAGGAAGCATTTGAGGTTAAATACAACAATTCAAGCTCCGGTATGGTGGCAACAGATGTAAAAGCAGCCATCGACGAGTTGAAATCGGGTAGTTCTGACGACCAGGCATTATCCAAATCAGGTGCTAGCATTAGCTTGGAAGATGGCGGAACGATTGCATTAAATGATGATGATGCCTCTAACGAGCTTCAGGATTTAACGGGAGCTGTATTAAATGGATCGAATGTTCTGAATTTAAGTATCGAAAATGGAACAGGAACAAGCGTTGATTTATCAGCTTTAGCCGATAATACCGACGATCAGGAAGCATTTGAGGTTAAATACAACAATTCAAGCTCCGGTATGGTGGCAACAGATGTAAAAGCAGCCATCGACGAGTTGAAATCGGGTAGTTCTGACGACCAGGCATTATCCAAATCAGGGGCTACCATTAGCTTGGAAGATGGCGGATCGGTAAGCTTAAATGATGATGATGCCAATAATGAGATTCAGGATTTAAGTTTTACAGGCGATGTCCTGAAAATAACTAATAACACATCAGCATCAAGCATCGATCTGTCTGCCTACAAGGACAATACCGACGATCAGAAATTAAACGAAGTACTGACCGAAGGAAATGATGCCGGAGACATGCAAATCAAAAACTTGAAAGATCCGGTGGATGATCAGGATGCGGTTACAAAATCGTATTCCGACAACTATACCTTTGCGCAACCAATGACAAGTGCCGAAATGTTGGCGATCTCTTCCCCAAAACCGGGCAGACTTGTATTTAGTACCGACCATAGTCCTTCTGGTTCGTTAATGATCTATTACAACGGATCCTGGGTTAGCCTTGGAAGTGCCAATGCATCGCCATATGCGACATCGGTAAGCCAGTCTGCAACGGTACTGAAACAAGGAAACCCCGTAACCGGATCGTACGTTTACAATGATGTTGATGGCGACCCCGAAGCAACTTCTACCTTTAAATGGTACAGTGCCGATGATGAACTGGGAGCAAACGAGGCCGAGATTTCAGGGGCAGTGGCTAAAACCTATACCATACAAACCGTTGATGTGGGGAAATACCTCAGGTTTGGGGTTACCCCTATTGCGGGTAGTGGTGTAGGCCAGGGAAGACATATTAAATCGGGAACTTTTACCGGACCAATACTTGCCAACGAGGTGCCAACGGCTTCGAATGTGAACTTTACGGGTACAGTTAAGCTTGCAAATACATTAACTGGATCATATGATTATGCCGATGCAGAAAATGATGCGGAAAGCGGCACTACCTTTGCATGGTACCGAGCCAACAACAATTCTGGAGATAACGCAGCAGTTATTTCAACAGCAAAAGATTACAAGCTTATAGCTGAGGATGTAGGCAAGTTCATTTCCTTTGCAGTTGTACCAAAAGCCTCGTCGGGAACCAGTCCGGGTAGCGAAGTACGCTCAACATACCAAGGGCCTGTGGCCGACAACGAAGCCCCAAGGGCCTTGAATGTAAAATTTACTGGTACACTAGCCATTACACAAACGCTAACTGGTACTTACGATTACGCCGATACGGAAAGCGATGCAGAAAGCGGTACCACCTTTGCTTGGTACAGGGCTGATAACAATGCAGGCCTGAACGCAGCTGCAATAAGTGGGGCAACGGAAGAAAATTACACGCTTACAGCTGCTGATATAGGCAAGCACATTGCCTTTGCAGTTGTACCAAAAGCTTCGTCGGGAACTGGCCTAGGTAACGAAGTACGCTCGACATACCAAGGGCCTGTGGCTGACAACAATACCCCAACTGTCTCGAATGTAAACTTTACTGGTGCATTGGCCATTACACAAACGCTGACTGGTACTTATGATTATGCCGATATGGAAAACGATGCGGAAAACGGCACCACTTTTGCATGGCACAGAGCCGACAACAGTTCTGGAGATAACGCAGCAGTTATTGGGGCAACTACAAAAGATTATACGCTTACAGCTGAGGATGTAGGCAAATACATTTCTTTTTCGGTAACTCCTGGTGCAAACTCGGGTAGCACACCGGGTAACGAGGCATTCTCGGCTTACCAAGGACCAATACTAGACAACCAGCCTCCTGTAATATCGGATTTATCTATACCAAGTGGGTTATATCAAACTGCAACTATAAATGCAACTTATACATATAGTGACAAAGAAGATGATCCACAAGGTACTCACATTTATGATTGGGAGTTAGCCAATGATAACAGTGGGACAGGGGCAATTAGTGTGAGTACTTCCTCAACTTATACTTTGCAGGCAGCTGATAATGGTAAATATTTACGACTAACGATTGAGCCAAAAGCAACTGCCGGAAGTCCAACAGGATCGAAGGTACAAACAATCTGGGTTGGACCAATTAAAAAATGTGGAGGTACGGTTTCATATTATGGATACACATACGATGAAGTGCTTCTTAAACCAGAAGGTAAAGATGCTACCTGTTGGTTGAAGCAAAGTATGAAAAATAGTGCAGGATATCCAGCGTTTAATACCCGCTTCATTAACGCATATGCAGTCCTTGGTTCTCCTAGTAATTCAACAGACAAGTCTTACAGAAAAACTAGCAGTGTATGTCCTAGTGGATGGGCAATACCAAGTTTTAACGACTGGAATAATCTTGGGACAGAGACCTCGAAGCTTGAACTTAAAAGGATAGGACATTACTATATTGACAAAAGCAATACCAATCCGAATGGAGTCTCTGGTTTTGTTGGAGAGGGAGTGTATTATGGGCTATCTTCTTATTACGAAGTTAATAACTCCGATTATCCAAATAAATATGTTTACGCTTCAAGTTATTATAATGCAAATAATAATTATGGGATTTCATCTCCATCCACAATTTATATGTATCAGCAAAGTAGTGGCAGCAATTGGTTTAAAAGAGAGCTCTATTTTCAAATTCATTGTATAAAAAACGATTAATAGCAAGTATGAAACGAGCAAGATTAAATGATTATTAAACATACACGGTAATGATTATTTTGATCTTGCCGCTTTCATCTAACAAATGGAAAAATTATAAACAGATGAATAAATTAATATGGAAAGCGTTTTTTTTAATTCTTACGCTAACTAGTAGTGCTCAAACACCTATATCGCACGAGCTAAAAGTTAGTGGTGATGTTATCAAACGGTATGCAGTTTCTTTATCGCATTGGGTGAACGGTTATGAAGTACCTGCCCAATTCGATGCGGAAAATAAAGGTGATACACTGGTTTTTCATGTGCCAAATAGTTGCATGCCATGTCAGTTAAATATCAAATTCGAGTCTAATAGCAATGAACAAGGTTCAGTTTCAGTAAGTGTTTTTATGGCAAACAAGGATTTGCATTTAGCAATATCCGATTGGAGGAGCGAACCCAATTGGCATGGAGATTTGGAGAATTTGGCACATAGTGTTTTTACAAAAGAATGTGCCGAAAAAAAGCAACAACTCATGTTGCTTCAAAATTTCCTGTCAAGTTATACCGACGATGATGAACTGAATAAACAAGCCTCTGCTACTTATGTTTCGAAAAGAAAAATTCATAATCAATGGGTAAAACAGCAAGTAAATGAGAATAGTGGATTATGGGTTAGCCGGAAATGGAAAAATCAGTTAATCACAGGCGTTAATCTTTCTTCAGATAAGAAAAGAAATTTGGAGGAAATAATTGACCATGCATTTGATTTTGAAGATTTCAAAGATACCACTCTTCTAAATACCGATTATTACTTAAATCTGATTAATAATTATATGAGTATGAACGAAATGTTGGTGCAGGTAGCAGAATTAAATCGTAACAGTTTAATGACTGAAGCTGGTAATCTGCTGGCGCAAAAGGCATCTTTTGGGGATCCTCGTTTATATGGCTGGGTTGTGGATTATTTATTTACCAATTATGAAAGGTATTCTATTCAAACAGGAATAGATATGCTACAACAACACATAAATAAGCCCAACTGTAAAACCTATAAAAAAATAGAAATAAACAGGCGTTTAAAGGGGAATAAAAAGCTTGCCGTTGGTAAAATTGCACCAAAATTATTACTAAAAAATAGTTTGAATGAAGACTTAGAATATAAACCCGGAGAGGACAAATTAAATCTGTTATTCTTTTACGAGTCCTCTTGTCCTCATTGTGAGGAATTCATGCAGCATATAAGTAAAATAACTCAACTAACTGATTTTTCAGATTTCATGTCAGTAACTACAGTTTCTCTGGATGATGATTTTGATATCTGGCAACAGTATCATGAAAAACAAACTGTCAATTGGGATGATTTTTATGCCGAAGGAGGAATTAATGGCACGATTGCAAAAGATTATTGTTTGCTTTCTACACCAAGTATCTTTTTGTTGGATGAAACGAATAGAATAGAACTAAAGCCTAACAACATTGTTGAACTGCTTGAATATTTTTATGACAAAGATAAAGTGAAGCAATGCTTGAGCTTGTTGTAATTAGCCTTACCAAGACGGAATTATCATCGTAGCTCATCCCAAAGGATAAAAAACGGCAATAGCTGAGAAAGAGACACTGTACTACCCGCCAACTAGGGGTAGTACAGTTACCTATAAAAGCTACTTTCTACACACAATTGTTTTCTGTAAAATTGTTGGCAAAGAATAAGTGATATACACCTACATAAGTGAGAGCATCAAAAACAAAAAGACCCATTTCGCAAGAAGCCTTTGAGTCTCTTGGTGAACATCTTCTTTATCCCTTTGTGTTAATATTTTTTTAGGGATTATAATATTGATACCCTCAACTTAAAGAGAGAGCATCAAAAACAAATAGAAACTTATGGTTTAGAATGGCATAAGAGCTTGGCATTTACGAACTAAACTTGCAAAACATGGAGAAGTTTGGAGCATATAAAATTTTACAGG
The DNA here is from genome assembly GCF_965230805.1 of Marinifilum sp. Taxonomy (NCBI): domain Bacteria; kingdom Pseudomonadati; phylum Bacteroidota; class Bacteroidia; order Marinilabiliales; family Marinifilaceae; genus Marinifilum; species Marinifilum sp. The sequence continues at coordinate 3,658,068 of NZ_OZ246019.1, forward strand.
AAATGCGATTGGTAGTTGAGTATTATCATGGAGTCATCAAATTGGAGGATATCATTGGCTTAAGAAACAGGATAAAAGAGGAAGAAAATTTTAAAGCATACTCGAATACAATACTCGATTTTAGAGATTGTATTCTGGATATAGAGCATGACGAATTACCGGAAATGATTGCTTATTTAAAAAGTAATTCCATAATTAACATGGATCGGAAAGTAGCCTTTTTGGCTTCTACACCAAACGAGGTGGTTTTAAGTATGCTATACCAACAACTCTTGATTGAGTCGGGGATTGTATATGCAACTAAAATATTTTCTACCTGCAAAGCAGCCACTGGTTTCTTTGATTTCGAAAGATTTGGAGAAGATGAGTTAATTGATATTATTCAGAACTTAAAATCATTGCACAGGACAGCAAATGCGAATAGCTATGCAAAATTTGACAACAAGAACATTGCTAGTCCAGATTCGCAATTAGTCTTAATGGAGCACAGGATTTTTAACATTGCTAGTCCTGATTTTCAATCAGGGCTAATGGAGCATAGGATTTTTAATCCGAAAGATCGGAACCTTTGATACTATCAGTTTGGGTCAAAAAACTGCAATACCAATAAAAAAAGAGGAGTAGACAATAGGGCAATTTCGAGCTTCATCACAGAAAAATTGACCAATGGCACACTTCAGCCAGAATAACCATGCAAAAGGTCTCGCTCTATTGTCACAATGATTTTATTCTTTGGCCAGAAGTACTTCCTTAGCCAAGACTAAACCTCTATTGTTTTTGCAGAAAATGATAAAATCCCAATGGGACACAGTGTATCACCAAGGATTTTATCATACGAAAAAAGAGCAATGCCATCGGTTTATAATTATATTCCATTTGTCAGAAGGAAGCCACACGATCAAATAATCATTAGCCTGTGCGTTTAATAATTATTTTAATCATGCTCGTTTCAAAACCAAGAATCTGGATTTATGTTCTGTTATAACGGTATAAATACTCGAACTCAGCTTCATGCCATTTTAATTGAACTAAGCCGGATTGCGTTGTTTTTCCAACAGCCTTACTTTCATTCTCGACAGGGTAGTATAGTGTACCCCCAGGTAATTGGCAATCATTCTATCGGTAATACCATTGTAAATGTCCCCGTATTCTTCAATAAAGTTAAGGTACCTTTTTTCTATGCTTTCCTCTTTTAGCATTTTTAGTTGCAGGTAGGTTGAGCTTAAATCTTGGGTAAGCAGTTTGTAATACAAATCCGAGATTTTATCATCTTTAAAAGTAATGGAACACAAATAATCTCGGTTTATTGCAATTAGTTTTCCTTTACTAAGAAATTTTGCTTTCATATCACCACACTTTTCCTGATCAATTTCGATTGCAGGTCGTAAGGCATTACCAGCACGTTTAAAATCAATAATGGTTTGTTTGTTATACTTTTCAAGCCAATAGAGTTGCACCGTACCTTCCAGAACGATACAAAAATAATTAGGCTTTACAATTTCTTTTGGAACATGATCGTTTTTTTCAAATTCCAATAAGTTTGAATTGGGTTCAAAATCGAACTTATTCATGCTGTCAACAGGTATGCCGGTGGCATCTGTAATTAATTCTGAGAGTTTAATCATTTTTAACAAAATATTGAAATAAAAAATATGAATAAATCCTCCATGTTTATTATAGTAAACCGGTGGGTAATGTTGTTTTTTGGCTAGTAATGTTTGTGTTGGTTGCCGCAAGATACATAACAATTAAGTTATTCTCAAGTCTTACAAGTGGCTTTAAATTTACTATGAATGATTGTATTAATTAGACGAAATCGTTATTTGGCTTACTGGCAGTAAATTAGCATTTGCTAATTAGTGAAATGTTTTTTTAAACGTTAGCGTTTGCTAATGGTATTTTTTCGGTTTGCTACGTAAACTAGCAGTATTAAAAATAATACAACAAAATCGTATTGGCTATGGGCTTATTAAAGCTAAGATGGTTTTAATACCCGATACTGTTTTGTTTATTTTATAATTAACCTACTTGACTAAACTACTTGAACATGAAAAAAATTTACTCTGGATGTATTTCCTTTTTATTGATATTCCTTCTTGCATTGTCAAATGGTTCTTACGGGAATAATTCCTCTTATTCTTCTATGCTTAAGCTAACAAATATCGACCTGATAGAAGGGGAATCAGTTCACAACATTCCTGTTAGAGAGCAGCTTTGGAATTCGAATGCCATTAAGATTCTAGCAAGAGAGAAAATTTTGTTAAAAGTTAAACGGCCGTCAAATGCTGCTATCTATGGGGGAATTGGCATCAAGGGAAAGCTAAAAATTCAAAATGTTTTTCAGCTCACTGATCAAGATGTGTTTGCATCAGTAAAGCAAAACTGGTATGGTATAAACAATAAATCGTTGCCTAAAAATCAAGTTTTTTACCATTGTATTAATAACAAGGAGTATTTGTATGTTGTAGTGGCTAATGAGAACAATATAAATACACATTTAAAAGAAGTTGATTGGTTTAGTGAGAAGGAACTGAATCAAATGATATTCTCTAAGTTTGTTGAAGAGTTTTTTTTAATAGCCATTTTGATGTTTATGGCAATTGTATTTTTGATTGTATACCTTACTTTTAGAGCTAGGTTGTATGCTTTCTATCTTTTAGGATTGTTGTCGGCACTAGCTTATTCCTTTTATTTGTTTGATATAAATTCAGGTTCCCGATTAAATGATGCCTTAATACGCTCATTCGGGCTGGTTCTTCTTTTCAATTATTTCTTTATCTACGAAAGTATAAAGTGCTATTTGGGTGAGAAACTAAATCGGATGGCTAAAATAGGACTAAATATTTTTACTGCTTTTACAGTGCTATCTGTTTTATCAGTAGTATTCGATTTTTGGTACTTTTTTGAAACCGAACTATTTGTATGGATAGTAGCAGTATTGGCTTGCACTGCTTTTCTTATAAAAGCATACAGCAAAATAAAGGCAGAAGAGAAGATATTACTATTTAAAACTTTAGTGTTTAATCTTAGCATGCTATTGATGATTTCGCAATATTTTGATGCTATATCTAACAATTACCTAAGTATTTTTTTAATTGGAATGGTGACAAAAGAAATCATGCTATGTGCTTACTATGCAAAAAAAATAACGATACTTAAAAAATCAAATGGCAAAAAGTTACTCTTTATAAAACGTTTAAAAGACAATTACAATGAAGCGTATCAAGAAAAAAATCTATTAAAAAATGAACTACTTGAAACCGAAGAGAAGATTGTTCAGAATACAATGATGATTGAGGACAAAGAAAAACTCATTATCGATCTGGAAAGACTTCTGAAATCGAATCTCGACACTTTAAAAATGTCGAAGGTGAAGCCGATACTCAATAAAATTCAGGAAATAGAAAGCCATATTGGCATCAAGCAATTCGATTTTCATTTTCAAAGAGTAAATCAGGACCTCTTCGATAAACTGCAATCTTTCTACCCACAATTAACAAGCAACGACCTTAAGCTTTGTGCTTTTATGAGAATGAATTTAAACTCAAAAGAGATTGCAGCCATTACAGGCAAATCGCCAAGTAGTATTGATGTTTCTAAATTTAGGTTACGAAAAAAGTTAGGTGTGGCATCTAACTCAGACTTACAGTTGTTGTTATCTAGCAAGTTGAATGAAAATATTGCTTAATATGAAGGATGCAACTTTAATGTGGGTAGAGCAATTGCCTTGTGTACTTATTAATTTGGATGACTCACAGATTGAATATGAGAATGTGGGTGTTTATGATCTGCATAAAGAGACCCCTTCCTTACTGATCAAAAAAGCCAAAGAATTGTATGCTACCAAAGGAGATGTAATTGAATTGAAAGAAGAAATTCTGAATTTAATTGATTTTGCCAAAGACTGCTCATGGTGTGGTTTTTATAGCAGTAGTGCTGTAACATTTTTTGGAGCGTTTTGCAACAGTGCAAATGTAAAGCCGGGATCAGGGAATACAAATAAATTGTCTGAAAAAATAAATGAGTTGAACCTGCCGGTAATCATTTTAGGAAATGATGACTATATAGAGTATGTAAGCGTAGGAGCCTGTAAATTATTCGATAAGCAGGAGTTTGAGATGAAGTCGGTTGGGTTGGCATCGCTTGTTTTATCTGAACTGAAGAAAGAGCTGTTTGATTCTTATTATTTGAACAAATACAGATCTTACTTTGCATTAAAATCTTTACACGAAAATAAACAAGGCGCATACATTTATAAAAAAATTAACTTTTACAATTTTGGTTCGCGCAAATTGGTTTTATTCGAAAATGTAAAAGATGAACTACATCTCGATCACCAAATCCCATACTATTTAAAGAACTTAAACCTGGATAGTCAAATGTTAGTATTCACAAATATGGATGGAGAAATACAATATGCTAATGAAGCCTTTGAAGATCAAACAGGATTTGATAATAATGAACTTATAGGCCAATCTATATCAATTATTAAGTCGGGATGCCATTTGGGCGACAGGTATAGAGAATTGTGGAATACCATTAAAGCAGGTAATGTATATAAAACTGTAATGAGAAATAAAACAAAGGATAATAAGTATTACTGGGAAGATATTACCATTAAACCCATTTTAGACATTCAGCAACAGTCAATAGGATACCTCAAAATAACGAATGAAAGCTCTATGTGTGTTTTGCATGATGAACTTCTGCGAGAGAATAATAGTAATTATTGGGAAGCTGATCTATATCAAGCCTGATAGAGTTTATAACTTTCTCGGTTGATGATATCAACAGGCAATATTTCGTCTCTATTAATCTCTTGGTGGAGCATCACATGTTCAAATAATTTTTTAACAGCTTTAAATCCTTGTTGGTAAGGATGTTGACCAATTAAATAATTAATTGAACCCTTGTTGAGGTTTTTAATATTCTGTTCAATAGGGTCAAATCCTACCAAAGTAATATCATCCAGTTGATTTCGAAGTAAATATTCGGCAATCTTATATACTTTGGAACCCGTAATGTAAATGGCTTTAATGTTTTGATTTTTAGATAGGATATCGTCTAGCTTCTCTTTTATCAAAGCAGATTTTGAGGTAGGGATTTCAATGTTGATTTTAAGTCCGGTATTTCTGCCATGATCCATGAAATAACTCAAAAATCCTTGTGTCCTCTTATTTAAATGATGAACATTTTCAAGATTTTTTGCCAGGTTAATGATTAAGATATCACCGTTGGCAGGGGTGCTGTAGTCTACTACATTTGCAGCAACACGACCACTATGATATCCATCGCTACCCACATAAGCCAGATAGTTGCATTCCTTGATTTTCGACTCAAGAAAAACATAAGGTATGCCCTGCTCTTCAAGTTTTTCTATAAAGTCCAGGCTTTCCTTTTTAAAAATAGGAGGAAATACAACACCGGACGGTTTTAATTTTAAGATATCCTCTGTTTGCTTTATAAAATCGCTTTCGTTGTAATGCTCAAAAAAGAATTTTTCAACTTTTATCTGAAATTGTTCGAGTTCACTTTCCGCATCGCTAATTCCATTTAGAGGACGCTTCCAAAAGATATCTTCTTCGGATGGGGTAGGCAATAAAGTAGCAAAAACACATGTTTTTTTTGAAGTTAAAGCGCGGGCAATTAAGTTGGGTTGGTAATTGTTTTTATTCGCAATCTCAAGGATTTTTTTCTTGGTTTCTTCGGCTACTTCGCCTCTGTTGTGTAGAACACGATCAACTGTACCTACCGAAACACCTGCTTGTTCCGCTATATCTTTAATTCTGATTTTTGCTTTTGCCATGTTATTTTTTAAAATCGAGAACGAGGTTGTCCAAAAAGTTTAATATGAATGTCGTTCCGGGGAAAACGAAAAATCTCTATCATCAAGAATTGGATGTTTAACTCTGTTTGATCATGATACAACATCATTTGAACTTTTTGGACAGCCTCATTGCAGCTATAATATATTACAATTATGAGTCAAAAATAATCAATCTTATTTAAACGCTATTATATTTTTATTATTCTGTAATTGGTTTATATTTTGGAACCAAGGATTTCATGATGATCCAGCCAATTAAATAAGCGACAGCACAAATTGAGAAGATAATGAAATAACCAGCTTCAATTCCCTGGAATCCCATAAATTTCATGTTTGTATTTGCAGCATGATCAAAAAGAACACCCGATCCTTTATTAATACAGAATGAGCTTAGCCCTCCTGCCATTCCGCCAATTCCGGTAATTGTTGCAATCGAAGAACGAGGAAACATATCTCCTGTTGTGGAGAAAATGTTAGCCGACCATGCCTGGTGAGCAGCTCCGGCAATACCAATAATAATTACAGGAAACCAATAAGAATATTCACCTAATGGTTGAGCTAAAAGAGCCAACAAAGGAAAGAATGCAAATATTAACATCGCTCTCATTCGGCCGGCATAAGGATTCATTCCTTTTTTATCAACAAAGTAAGTTGGTAACCATCCTCCGATTATCGACAATAAAGTAATCGCATACAGCACAAAAAGTAATAACTGAGCCATAGAGTTATCTGACGTTAATCCGTAAACATCACTTAAATAGGCTGGAGTCCAAAATAGAAAGAACCACCAAACACCATCAGTCATAAATTTTCCTAGAATAAACGACCAGGTTTGTTTGTATTTAAAATTATCCATAAATGATAGTTTTAAATCTTCGTTAGCCACATTTGATTCTGTGTTGTTGTTGCTGGAATCTTGATTGATGTATTCCAGTTCGGCCTGGTTAACCTTTGGATGTTCATGTGGTTTTTTATACATGAATTGCCAGAAAAACATCCAAATAAAGCCTAAAGCTCCAATGATAATAAAGGACATCTCCCATCCAAAATGAGAAGCAATGATTGGAATACTAATTGGAGCAGCTAATGCACCAACTGTAGCACCGGCATTAAATATACTTGTAGCATAAGCTCTGTCTTTTTTCGGAAAATATTCGGCAGTTGTTTTAATGGCTGCGGGAAAGTTTCCAGCTTCACCAATTGCAAGTACGAACCTCGCAAAAATGAATAGAACAACGCTTACATTTATTACTTTCGAAACATTACCAACCTGTTCAATCGCATCTTTTGCCCCTTCGAAACCAACAAACCATTCGCCTGCTACAATGCCCGAGGTTGCTATTCCGCAAAAAGCATGTAAAATGGCACCTACCGACCAAACACCGATTGCCCAAAGGAAACCTTTTTTGGTATCGAGCCAGTCAATAAACCGTCCTGCCACTAATAGCCCAACTGCATAGAATACAGAAAATAGAGCTGTGATATTACCATAGTCATTGTTTGTCCAATGAAATTCAGGTGCAATAAAATCTTTCCAGGTAAGTGACAAAACCTGACGATCTAAGTAGTTTATGGTAGTTGCAAAAAACAGAAGGTAGCAAATTTGCCATCTGTATTTCGACATACGTTCTTTTGTTTGTGAAGCTGTCATTGACATCATTTTGAATAAATAATAGGTGTGTAAATTAAAATTTCATCTGTTTATATTTTTTAGCCATTTGCCAGAAGGAAGTGGCAAGATTAAGATAATCATTACCGTGTGTGATTAATAATTGTTTTAATCACGCTTGTTTCATACTGGCAATTAAACCTTGCTCCAAACCTCTCAATTCTGCCAATCCTTTCATACGGCCGTAAAGAGAATATCCTGGGTTGGTTGATTTGGGAAGATCGTCTAACATTTTATTGCCATGATCCGGACGCATAGGGATTTGCCAGTCTTTTCTGCCCGCACTTTTACGTTCTTGTTCTTCAATTAACAAAGCTTTCATAACTGCCGGGATATCTATATCGCCATCGAAAAGGTAGTTTTCGAAGAAGTTTCCTTCAGCATCACGGCTTACATTTCTTAAATGAACAAAGTTGATTCTTGCTGCCAATGTTTTTGCCATTTCAGGCAAATCATTAAAATGACCTGCTCCAAATGAACCTGTACAAAGTGTAATTCCGTTGGATACCGAATCTACTACTTTTGTTAGTTCAAGAGCATCATCTATTGTACTTACTACTCTTGGTAATCCCAGCAGGGCACGTGGTGGATCGTCAGGGTGGATTGCCATGCGAACACCAGCTTGTTCGGCAGTAGGAATAATTTCTCTTAAAAAGTCGTGAAGATGCTTTTTCAGTTGCTCCGCTCCAATTTCTTTGTACCCGTCTAATACCTTCTGAAAACTTTCCAAAGTATAAGATTCTTCAGCTCCTGGAAGGCCAGCAATTACAGTTTTGGTTACCTTTTCGATTTCGTCAGCTTGCATGCTATTGAATTTAGCTATAGCTCGTTCTACTAGTTCGGTTGGATAATCCTTTTCAGCATTCGGACGTTTAAGCATATAAACATCAAAGGCTACAAATGTTACCATATCAAACTTTAGTGCATTCGATCCATCTTCAAAATCAAATTCTAAATCGGTTCTCGACCAATCCAGTACAGGCATAAAATTGTAGCAAATGGTTTCAATGCCGCAAGCTCCTAAATTCTCGATACTTTCTTTGTAATTCGCGATGTATTGCTTATAATCGCCGGTTTGTTTTTTAATATCCTCATGTACCGGAACGCTTTCTACCACCGACCAACGAAGGCCGGCAGCCTCTATTTCATCAATTCTTTTTTGGATTTCTTCTTTCGTCCAAACTTCACCGTTTGGAATATGATGAAGAGCCGTTACAATACCTGTAGCTCCTGTCTGTCTGATTTCTTGTAATGATATCGGATCGTTTGGCCCATACCATCTCCAGGTTTGTTCTAAAGCCATGTTATATTTTTTATAAATGATCAAAGTTTTGCACTTGTACTAAAATAGGTAAAACGGATCGAGGTGATTGTGTTCTAAATCCGCTTTACCATCTTGACATGCTAACCTAACTAATCATATAATTGAAACTAAATTTCTAAAATATCTTTAAATAAAATTGAGCACTGACGGCTCTATCTTTAAACACCACTATAAGCGCTAAACCCTCCATCAACGGGAATAACAACTCCAGTAACAAAAGCCGACCAATCTGACAAAAGATAGAGTAGGGTTCCTTGCAATTCTTCTGGAGTACCGTAACGTTCCATAGGGGTGTTGCCAATAATTTTCTTTCCTCTCGGGGTTGGTTCTCCTGTAGCTTCATCGGTTAATAAAAACCTATTCTGATTTGTTAACAAGAAGCCTGGAGCGATTGCATTTACGCGTACACCCATTTTCGAGAAGTGAACTGCCAACCATTGTGTAAAGTTATTAATAGCTGCTTTAGCTGCAGAATAGGCTGCAATTCGGGTTAATGGGCGATAGGAGTTCATAGAGGAAACATTAACAATTGAACCTTCTTTTGATTCAATCATATCTTTTGCAAAAACCATGGTAGGCAACAAAGTTCCTTTAAAATTAAGGTCAAACACTTTGTCAAAACCTTCCATCTTCATTCCAAAGAAAGTATCGTCTAAATTATCTAAGTCTGCCTCAACCATTTGTTCAACACCTGATGTAGCCAGAGGAGAATTTCCTCCGGCTCCATTGATTAAATAGTTTACACTCCCCAGCTTACTATTAATAATTTCTTTTGCTTGTTGAAGCGATTCTTTATCTAATACATTTGCACCAACACCTACAGAGGGTACTTTGTATTCATTTTCAATTTCTTGAGCTAATTTTTCAACAGCTACCGCATTGATGTCAAGCAGAGCAGTTTTAACTCCCATTGCAGCTAATGATTTTGCCATTGCAGAACAGATTACTCCTCCTGCTCCTGTAATAACTGCAATCTTATGTTCTAAGTTCGTGTTCATATAATTCTAGATTTTAGATGTGAGATTTTAGATGTGAGACTTGTAAAGAGAGATCCTCTCATGCCTCATTTCTAATATCTAGTATTTTAATTCTTGTATGATTGATATTGCGTTAGCCGTAGCCTTTTCAATAGCGCTATAATTGAAAGAACCATCGGCGTTTTTTATTATGAGTTGAGATCCCATCCCAACACAATGAACTCCAGCATTGAACCATTTTTCAAGATTTTCTCTTTCTGGCTTAACACCACCTGTTGGCATGATAGATGACCAAGGGAAAGGCCCTTTTACAGCCTTTACAAAATCTGGCCCGCCAACTTGGGCTCCAGGGAAAATCTTTACCACTTCGGCACCTAACTCTTCTGCATAAGAGATTTCGGTAAGCGAGCCGCAACCAGGCGACCACGCCACTTTTCTTCGGTTACAAACTTTCGCCATTTCAGCGTTTAAAATTGGGGAAACAACAAAGTTTGCACCCAACTGAATGTATAATGAAGTTGTTCCCGCATCGATAATAGAACCAACTCCTAAAATCATTTCAGGACATTCTTTTGCTGCCCATTTGTTTAGTTCACCAAAAACTTGGTGTGCAAAATCACCACGGTTCACAAACTCAAACAATCTTGCACCGCCCTTGTAACAGGCTTTTAATACCTGTTTGCAAACTTCTATATCCGAATGAAAAAACACAGGAACCATTCCCGTTTCTTTCATTTTTAAAGCAACTTCTATTCTTGTAAATCTTGCCATTTTATTCAATTATATAATTACGAATAAATAATCCTTTAGCGTGCAACTCGTCCCGATGCATCACCACTCATAAGTTTCTCTACCTCTTCTACCGAGACCTGATTATAATCTCCATAAATGGTGTGTTTCAAGCAAGAGGCAGCAACTGCAAAATTTAATGCCTTTTGATCATTTTCCGGCCAAGTAATTAATCCATAAATCAAACCACCCATAAATGAATCTCCACCTCCAACACGGTCTACAATATGAGTAATCTGGTAGGTGTTGTTTGCTTTAAAAAGAGTCTCACCATCGTACAATACACCTGTCCATGAGTTGTGGTTTGCGCTTATTGATCCGCGTAAAGTGGTGATTACTTTTTTACAACGAGGGAATTGTTTCATTATTTGTTGCGAAACAGAAAGGTAAGCATCAGCTTCTACCTGTCCACCTTTAACATCAACCCCTTTAGGTTGAATACCTAGTACTTTCTCGGCATCTTCCTCGTTGCCTAAAATTATATCGCAACCAGCAACCAATTCAGGCATAATTTCATCAGCAGATTTGCCATATTTCCATAGATTTTTTCTGTAATTTAAATCTGTAGAAACAGTTATTCCTCTCTTGTTTGCCTCTTTAATTGCCTCCAGGCATACATCGGCTGCTCCTTGCGAAATGGCAGGAGTAATTCCTGTCCAATGAAACCAAGTAGCACCTTCAAAAACTTTATCCCAATCAATCATTCCTGATTCGATTTGAGAAATTGCAGAATGCGCACGATCGTAAACTACTTTACTTCCACGACTAACTGCACCAGTTTCAAGGAAATAAATTCCAAGACGATTTCCACCCCAAACTATGTTGTTAACCCCAACTCCATATTTGCGAAGATCCATCATACAAGCACGGCCGATGTCATTTTTAGGCAGACGGCTAACAAAGTCTACATCAATACCATAATTTGCTAGTGATACTGCTACATTTGCTTCGCCACCACCGTAGGTTGCATTAAAGTTGTCCACTTGCGAAAACCTTGCATAACCAGGAGTTGCAAGCCTCAACATGATTTCACCGAAGGTAATTACTTTGCTCATTGTATAAGTTTTACTTGTTTTAGAAATTGAAATAATTTTTTGCGTTGTAGTAACAGATTCCCTGTACCACTTCTTTTAGTAGTTCTTCATTATATGGGATCAATCCCTTCTCAACATCATTTCCGATGAGGTTACACAAAATTCTTCGGAAATATTCATGACGACTATAGCTAAGAAAAGAACGAGAATCGGTAAGCATACCAACAAAACGGCTTAACAAACCCAGATTTGAAAGGGCATTCATTTGCTTTTCCATGCCATCTTTCTGATCAAGAAACCACCAACCAGAACCCCACTGTATTTTCCCGGCAATTTCGCCATCCTGAAAGTTACCAAGCATAGTTGCATAAACTTCATTATGTGCAGGATTTAGATTGTATAGAATGGTTTTAGTTAGTTTGTCTTCAGTTGCCAACCTGTTTAAAAACTTTGACATGTCCTCGGCAACCAATTTATCTGCAATAGAATCGAATCCCGTGTCGGCACCCAAATGATTAAACATTTTAGTGTTATTGTTGCGAATAGCTCCAATGTGGAATTGTTGTACCCAACCTTTGGAATGATCCAATACGGCAAATTCGTACAGCATGGCAGATTTGAACTTCAGAATTTCGTTTTGATTAAGATCTTCTCCTTTACGGATTTTTGAAAATATTTCAGAGGCTTCTGCATTTGTATATTCTGCAGAGAAGAATTGTTCCAGACCATGATCTGAAGCTTTACAACCCATTTCAGCAAAGAAATCGTGTCTCTTTTGTAAAGCAGATAAAAGACCATCAAACGAATTAATTTCCATTTCTGCAGCAGCTGATAGTTTGTCAATGTATTGGTTGTACTCGATTGCGTTATCAACAGCCATGGCTTTATCAGGTCTCCACGAAGGAACCACTTTGGTTTCAAAATCAGATTCTAGAATGGCTTTATGATATTCCAGAGAATCAGCAGGATCATCGGTGGTGCCAATAACTTCTACATTGGCTTTGCGAATTAAACTTTTGCATGAAAATTCAGGAGTGTTTAGTTTATCATTGCAAGCTGCCCAGATTTCTTCTGAAGTTTCAGGGCATAGAATCTTTTCAATTCCAAATGGTTTTTTAAGCTCTAAATGAGTCCAATGGTATAGAGGATTACGTAATGTATAAGGAACTGTTTTAGCCCAATTTTCAAACTTCTCCTTATCAGTTGCAGATTCTCCGGTTATACCATCTTCCTTAACACCATTGGTTCTCATGGCCCTCCATTTGTAATGATCGCCATATAACCAAATTTGAGTTATATTTTCAAACTGCTTGTCTTCGGCAATCTCTTGCGGAGAGATATGGCAGTGATAATCAATAATGGGAAGATCTGCAGCAAATTCGTGATATAGCTTTTTTGCTGTTTCTGTCTCCAGTATAAAATCTTTATCTAAAAACTTTTTCATGATTGTTTATATTATTCTTTATTCGTTAGCGAGCACGAGCTGTAAGCAAATAAAAATTTAAATCGATTGTATCTCTCTATAAAAAGGAAATGATTTAAATTGGATTTCTCTTGTCGTGCACGAACACGAAGGTAAAATGTTTTTTATTTTTGGACAAATATTTTTATATCCTAAATGGCTTGCCATTTAATTCTTGCAGTAGGATAAATGTTCTACAATTCAACAAATCCGGGAAGATGTTTGCTTTAATATCATCTATTGCAAGCATTAAAACATACTTATTTAAAACTGTTCTAAAGAATTATTAAAGAGTTACCCCCGTTTTAAATATTGCAATTTCTCGGAATCCGGTTTTTTCATGATTCACTTCTTCGCCATTGGCCACTTCGATTACGTAATTTACAAATTCTTCTGACAGAGTGTTCATATCACCGGTTTCCAGTAATGTGCCTGCATTAAAATCAATCCAATGCGATTTTCTCCTGGCTAGTTCACTATTGGTTGAAATTTTCATGGTCGGAATAAAACTTCCAAATGGAGTTCCTCGTCCCGTAGTGAAAAGTACCATTTGGCAGCCCGAAAAACCAAGAGCGGATGCTGCAACCAGATCATTACCAGGTGAGGATAAAAGGTTTAGTCCATTTTTCTTTATGCGTTCTCCATACTTTAAAACATCTACTATTTTAGCAGATCCTCCTTTTTGGGTACAACCTAATGATTTATCCTCAAGTGTTGAAATTCCTCCAGCCTTATTGCCTGGTGATGGATTTTCGTAAATGGGCTGATCGTGCTTGATGAAATAGTCTTTGAAATCATTGATGAGACTAACGGTCTTTTCAAAAACCTCTTCGCTATTGGCTCTTTCCATTAAAAGATGTTCAGCTCCAAACATTTCTGGAACCTCGGTAAGTACAGTGCTGCCACCATTGGCTATTAAGATGTCAGAAAAAACACCTAGTAAAGGATTGGCAGTAATTCCACTAAAACCATCAGAGCCTCCACATTTTAATCCGATTTTTAAATCAGCAATCGGACAGTCGGTTCTTTGATCTTCCTTAATGTTTAAATACAATTCTTCAACCAATTTTAGCCCTTCCTCTATTTCATTTTCAACATCTTGACTATTTAGAAATTTCACCCTTGTTTCATCATATTCACCAATAGATTGTTTTAATTCACTAATTTGGTTGTTTTCACACCCAAGTCCTAAAACCAATACACCACCAGCATTCGGATGTTTGATCATATTTCCCAAAACTGTTCTTGTGTTAACATGATCGTCGCCAAGTTGAGAACAACCATAATTATGGCCAAAAACGTGAATGTTTTCTATTTTTTCGGTATGATGCTGTTGTTTAAACAGTTTAACGATACTATTGGCTTGTCCATTTACACAACCCACAGTTGGAATGATCCACAATTCATTTCGAATTCCTACATCACCATTCTTTCGTTTAAATCCTTTAAAAGTTTTTCCTGAAGTTGCAATATTCAGCTCAGTAAAATTCGGATGATATTCATATTTCATACAATCCGACAACTTAGTTTTCACATTGTGAACATGCACATGATCTCCTGGGTTGATATTTGCCAAAGCATAACCAATAGGATTCCCATATTTGATAACATCTTCTCCTTTATTGATCTGTTGTAAGGCAATTTTGTGTCCCGCCGGAATGTCTGTTGTCAATTTTAGGCTAATGCCATCAATGGTGATTACTTGACCTTTTGAAGTCGCACTTGTTGCAACAAGTACATTATCATTGTCATGAATTTTTAAAACCTGTTCCATTTATGATAGTGTTTGAATTGCATTGTGAATTCCTTCTGATAAAATAAGGTATAACTGCTTGCTCACCAATTCGCCTAGCCCAGGCAATTGATTTAAATCTAATTCCCATAAATCAGAATACGCTAATACATTTTCTGTAAGAGATTTTACATTTTCCTTATTCAATTCAAATCCATCCCAAACCTTCCGCATAAAATCGATGTTCTTCTGATCATCTTGCAGTTCAATTTTCTTTCCATTGTATTCTCCACGATAATATGCGATTAATGCTGCAAGGGAAAATGAAAGGTGAGTAGGTGAGTCATTTTTCATTCTTGCATAATCAACCAGGGAACATAGGTTTCTTGTTTTCCATTTAGACATAGAGTTTAAGGCAATACTATTCCATTCGTGCCTGATGTATGGATTATAAAAACGCTCTAAAATTTTCTTGGCAAATTGGATTAGATCTTCTTTTTCACCCTTAATGGTTGCCAATATTTCATTGTAAACCATATTTTTCATGAATTTTCCGATTATCTCATGCTCTATACTCTCTCGAACGGTTTCAATACCAAATAGTAATGATACTGCGAAACTTCCAGTATGCGCTCCGTTTAAAACACGCACTTTCTGCTCTCTAAAATCGGTCATATCATCAACAAATTTTACTTGTAAACCAGCTTTATTCGCAGGGAATTCATCTTTTACCCATTTTGGAGCTTCAATTACCCACAAGTGAAAATATTCCCCAACAGTTACCAATTGATCTTCAAAGCCAAGTTCTTGTTGCACTTCTTCGATATGATCTTTTGGAAATCCTGGAACGATTCTGTCCACTAGTGTATTGCAAAAGGCACATGCTTCTTCCAACCAAGAAAAGAATTCGGCTTCGAGTTGCCAGTTTTTAGCGTGTTGCAGTACATATTTTTTAAGAAAGTCAGCATTTCTGTTAATTAGCTCACAACAAATAATAATCAATCCCTTTGATTTGTCACCCTTAAATGTTTTGAACCTTCTATATAATAAGGCAGCCATTTTTCCAGGAAACGAATCTTGTGGAGTTTGCTCAAAAGAATCTGATTCATTCCAACTAATACCAGCCTCTGTTGTGTTTGAAATCACAAATCTCAATTCCGGATTGTCAATTACATCCAGATATTTGTCATACTCGGTATATGGATTTAACGCACGGGTAACACAATCAATCAGCTCATTTTCTTGAATTGGTTTGCCATCTTTAATACCTTTTAATAGTACATGGTACAAACCATCTTGAGAATTGATAATTTCAGTCAGTCCTTTTTCAATTGGTTGGGCAATTACAATGCCTGTGTTATAATCAATTTCTTGATTCATCTTATTTACCATCCAATCAACAAATGCACGAAGAAAGTTTCCCTCTCCAAATTGTAATATTTTTTCGGGATATTGATTTAATCTTTCTTTAGATTGTCTATTTAATTTCATAAGAATATAGTTTTAAACGATTTCGAAGCTTGTGTTAGGTGTTATTAAAAATCATTTTATCTAAATATAAAACACGCCGTTAACGAGCACGAAGATAATTCAGCTTTTATAATCTTCCAAATAATTTTACAAAGCGGTTCTCTTTTCCTGATAATAATGATTTGTGAATCATTCTTTTTAACGAAAATTAAAACAAGCATATTCTGCATATTATTTTAAAACACGAAAACAATAGCTTCACATGAGTTTGATATAGTAATTAAATCATTCGCCTGCCTCCCTGTACTTATTAATCCTTTAAAAAAAAGATTTTTGGCTTCCTTGTATGTGCATGTTAAAAAGATTCAAATTTTGGAGTTGTAAATTACATTTTGCACTGGATGATCCTCTGAAAATTAGATTGGATTTTAATTGATTTTTGAGATTTTTTCATATGAATTGTTAAAAAAAACCTAAAAAATAGTTTTCTGTATGCCTTGTAAAAACAAGTGGTTCCAAAGGGTGATGAATATGTCCATGATTTTGAAAAATGCGTCCATTCCCCGAAAACGGTTTCGGTGTATATTTGTGTTAAGATTTGTTTAATAAACCAAAAAATCTATGAAGAAATTTAAGTTCAAATTATTGATGTTAGCCTTACTATTAGGCTTGTCATCTAACACCTGGGCGCAATCGTTAGAAGTGTCTGGTGTAGTCGTAGATGACCAGAATGTAACAATGCCCGGAGTATCTGTTGTATTAAAAGCTACAACTACTGGTACTGTAACGGATATCGACGGTAAATTTGCATTAACAGTTCCAGGCGGAACGGGTACTCTTGTATTTTCTTTTGTTGGATATGAAGCGAAAGAAATTATTCTAGATGGGAAAACCACTTCTTACCAAGTGCAGTTGGCAAGCTCAACAATTGGTTTAGAAGAGGTTGTTGCTATTGGTTATGGTTCTTTAAAGAAGAGTAATGTAACGGGTTCTGTTACTTCGATTGAGCCTGATGATTTTAATCAAGGAGCTGTTTCAGATCCAAGGCAGTTAATACAGGGTAAAGTTCCTGGTTTAACCATGACCAGAAACGGTGATCCAAGTGGTGGGATGAAAATATCCTTAAGAGGTCCATCCTCATTACGTGCAGGTGAAGGTCAGGAGCCTTTGTATGTAATTGATGGAGTTGTAGGAGCATCATTGGACTTGGTTGCTCCAGAGAATGTTGAATCGATGGAAGTTCTTCGTGATGCTGCATCGACAGCAATTTATGGAGCAAGAGCAGCCAATGGTGTAATCATGATTACTACAAAACGTGGAGAGGAAGGAAAGGCAGTAGTTAACTTTAGTTCTTACATGTCTTGGGATAAGATTTCCAATACAATTGATATGCTGGATGCCGATGAATATCGTCAATTTAATTCTGATAACAGCTTGCTGATTGATGATGATCAAAATGCAGATACTGATTGGGTTGATGAAGTTTCTCAAACTGGTGTTACTCAAAATTACAATGTAGGTATATCCGGAGGTAACAAATCCACTACTTATGCAGCTAGTGTAACCTATCAGGACAAGGAAGGTGTGATTAAAAATTCTTCTCAAGAAAAATTTATAGTAAGAGCTAATCTACAGCAAAAGGCACTGAATGATAAATTAAGTTTAAATTTTGATCTTTCTTCAAGTGTTAAAGAGCAAAACAAGATTCGCGAAGAAGTTTTTGAAAATATGCTACGATACCAACCAACTGTTGGGGTTTTTAATGAGGATGGCACTTATTTTGAGAATTTTGATAAAACAGATGGAGGGTCTTATTATAACCCGGTTTCACTTTTAGACAATAATGTAAACAAAGTAAAGACAAAGACCATATTTGCATCGGTAAGTGCAAAGTATAATATTATCAAGAATTTAGACTATAAGCTTAGCATGTCGTACCAGAATACACAGGTGAATGATAATAAGTACTTTGGAAGAAATACCGGATTGTCAGATTATCGCACTTTTAATGGTGTTGCAGAGAGAAAAGCTTATGAAGATGAGCAAAAATTATTGGAAATGATTTTAACTTATGATTATAATATTAATGATCATGATTTTAAATTTTTAGCAGGTTATTCTTGGCAGGAAAACAACAAGGATGATGGTTTTGGTAGAGTTGCAACGAATTTCTCAAATGATAATATTAGCTATTATAATCCAAATTTGGGATCTAATACGGAATCAATTATAGCTCCTAATGTCAGTTTATCAACCTTAAGAATGATTTCTTACTTTGGGCGTATAAATTATAGCTATAAGAGTAAGTACTTATTGCAAGCATCAATTCGTCGTGACGGTTCTTCTGCTTTTGGTGCTAACGACGGCTGGGGAAATCACCCTGCATTCTCGTTAGGATGGAGAGTTACGGAAGAAGGTTTTATGGATAAACAAACATTGTTTGATAATCTTAAACTAAGACTTGGTTATGGTGTTAGTGGTAATTCCTTAGGGTTTAATCCTCTGTCTAATATTATTCGCTATGGAGTAAATACAGATGCTCAGACGTTTTATAGCAATGGAGAATATATAACCGCTACAACAATTGTTCAGAACTACAATCAGCTTTTAGATTGGGAAAGAACTTCAATGTTGAATATAGGTGTTGATTTTTCTGTTTTGGGTGGAAAAATTAATGGTTCCGTAGAATGGTACAATAAGAAAACATCAGACCTAATTCTTGAAGCTCAGGTTGATAGAAGTGCAGGTATTTGGCCAGGGACAAATGGAATGGTTTGGACTAATGTTGGAGAGATGGAAAACAAAGGTTTTGAAGTTTCTCTTAATGCAACGCCAATCAGAAATGCTGACTTTGAGTGGAATACATCGTTAAATGCTTCGTTTAATAGAAACGAAATTACAAAAATGTCTAACTTTCAATTTTCGACAGACTCTATTAGGGTAACTGATGTAGGAGGTAGAGGCCAGAGTGGAGATAGACAACAAATTATTCAAGTTGGTCAAGACTATGGTACATTCTTCACAAGAAAATATGCTGGTAAGGATGCTAATGGTATCACTCAGTTCTATACAAGCGATGGAGGAGTTACTGTTAATAGATCTGATGCTGGATTATTTTATACAGGAAGTCCTCATCCAAAAGTTACTTGGGGATGGCAGAATAATTTGAAATATAAAAACTGGTCATTAAGCTTCTTTTTCCGCGGAGTGGCAGGAAATAAAATCCTAAATGCAACATTAGCTCAACTCAATATGGTTGGAGTAGCTGGTAATTTTAATATTCCTAAATATGGTTTAGGTGATTCAGTTGATGATTACAATTCAGATGTAGTTAGTGACAGATATGTTGAGAAAGGAAATTTTATCAGACTTGATAATTTAACTCTTGCCTACAATTTCAAACTTAATAGCGAGATTTTTAAATCTCTTAGAGTGTATTCAACAGTGAATAATGTGTTTACAATTACAGATTATGAAGGAGTTGATCCGGAAATTGATATTATTGGTAATGAGCCAGGTGTAGATAATGAAAACTTTTATCCATTTACAAGAACCTTCTTATTTGGTGTGAGTGCTACATTTTAACCTGACTTTATGAATAAAAAAATGAAGACAATGAAAAAGAATATATTAAAGGTCTTAATGGGAGCAGTGCTTGCTTTAGTTGTAATGGCATCATGTTCCGAATTAGATGTAGATGTGAAATCAGAGTTTGTAGAAGAGAACTTCCCAACTACACCTGAGGATTTTGAAGCACTTTCGGGAGGTGTATATAATGAGTTAAAGCACGAGTTGTTCATATTATGGTTTTGCTTGGAGTGTTCTGGCGATGCAATGATGTTACCGGCAAATAATGGTGGAGGTTGGTTTGATGGAGGTCGTTATAGAGATCTTCATATGCATACTTGGCCAACAGATCATCAATTTATTACAAGAGCGTGGAATAAGTTCTTTGCAGGAATAACTCAATGTAATATTACTCTGGATGCCTATAAGAATGCAGAGGATAATGATGTAAAAACCAGAGCAGTTGCAGAGATGCGTGGTATGAGAGCATACTATTACTATATGTTAATGGATATGTTTGGAGGGGTACCTATTATAAACGAGTTTGGTGAAATTGTTGAGACGAGAAACACAAGAAAAGAGACATATGAATTTATTGAAAGTGAGTTGTTAGAGATCATGGACGATTTAAGTTCAGCTTCTGATAAATCTACATATTCAAAGGTTAATAAATGGACTGCATATGCTCTTTTGGCCAAAATGAGTCTTAATGCACCTGTTTACATCGGTGAGAATAGGGCAAATGATGTAGTAAAATATTGTGATGCCGTTATCAATGAGGCTACAACAAATGGAACATTTGAACTTACTGATGACTATATGAGTGTGTTCCATTATCAAAATGGTCCTGAAATTAAGGATATCATTTTTGCAATACCATTTGATGGTTGGTTTGATACCAATAATAATTATGCCTTGTTTTTTGCTCGTTATTGGATGACTAAACCTTTCCAGAATGCATGGGGTATTAAAAAAGGCAGCGGTCCAATGCGTGCACAACCTGTTTTTTATGACTTGTTTACCGAAGACCAAAATGATGAGCGTAATGCACAATGGTTAACAGGTCCACAGTACGATTTGGAAGGAAACCCGATAATTATGGAGTTAACATACGAGGAGTTAGATGCTGTGAAATATGCAGGAACTGAATTGGCAGCACGAGATACAGCTTGGCATATTGAATTTACTAAGGAGGTAAATATTCCTAATACAGAATCTTGGCAGTTAATTGCAAAGGATCAGGTTAGACAACATGAAGGATATAGAAGTGTTAAATTTTTTCCTGATGTAAATAATTCTGTTCCAGATCGTCGCCAAAGTAATGATTTTCCGATTTTCCGTTATGCTGATATTTTATTGATGAAAGCGGAAGCAATAACATTGCAGGGAGCTTCAAGTTCAGACGATGCATTGTCTTTAGTTAATGCCGTTAGAGCGAGATCAAGTGCAAGCTTATTTACAGCTGACGAAATTGATTCGGAAGAGGAGTTTTTAGCTGAAAGAGGGCGAGAATTTGCTTTTGAAAACTGGAGAAGAAATGATATGATTCGTTTAGGAGCATTCGAAAGTAGCTATACTTTTAAAACCGACGATAATCTTAAAAAGAGATTATTCCCTATTCCTCAGGAAGCTATAGAAGCAAATCCTTTATTGAACCAAAATCCAGGTTACAACTAAGCCATCAATAATTTGATTAGTTAGTGATAATTCCTAAGGGCAGGCCATAGTTGTCTGCCCTTTCTTTTAGAAAAATCTACTACATTCGGAATTTAAATATTGATAGGGATTCAGATCCATAAATCGAAACAATTTGTCCATATTCATAAAAAGATTCGCACATATTATTGCAGTATAATTAATCAACTATTGTTATTAAACTGAGAACTTACACTTACTATGAATACTTTGAAAATTTATTTTTGGACTTTTTTAATGATTGCAGGCTTAATGATGTCTTGTTCAAGCGAGAAAATTGTTAAGAAAGATAATGCCCAATACATTGATCCATTTATTTGCACTGCAGACGATCACGGACAAACCGACCCTGCTGCAGGAATTCCTTTTGGAATGATTAAACCATGCCCGGATACAGACCCGATTGCGCACTCGGGATACGACTATTCTGCAAATGAGATTGTAGGATTTTCACATACCCGATTTTCGGGTGTTGGCTGCCGCGGAGTAGGAGGTAATATCAGAGTATTACCTTTTATTAAGCGAGATAGCATCCCTCATAAACTGGCATATCGTAAAGAATCGGAAATTGCCAAGCCAGGTTACTATTCGGTAGTGCTTGACGGAAATATAAAGACAGAACTAAGTGCTACAGGAAAGCTGGCATTTCATAAATATACATTTCCTGCATCTAATCAGTCGGGCTTAAGTATTGATTTGGCGAGTTCCTTCGCCGGACATATTTCGGAAGAACATCAGGTAGATGAAGAAGGAATTATTTCGGGAAAAGTAGAATCGGTTAATGTATGCCGATTAGGAAAATACTCCTTTTATTATGCATTTTATTTGGATAAAGAAACTAAGACATTAACCAAAGATGGATCAAAACTATATTATAGTTTTGCCTCTAAAGAAAATGAAATCATAAAGGCTTATTGCGCTGTTTCGATAATAAGTGCCGAACAAGCAATTAAAAACCTGAAAAGTGAAAAATATTTACCATTCGAAGAGGTTAAGGAGTTGGCATACAAACAGTGGAATGATTTGGTAAATATTGTAGATGTTGAAACTACAAACGAATCGTTGAAAAGACTTTTTTATACGCATTTGTATCATGCCACCCAATCTCCTTTCTTAATTAGCGAAGAGGATGGAAGCTACAGAGGAAGTGATGGACTAATTTATAAGACAGGAAGTTCTCCATATTTCCATGGATGGTCGATTTGGGATACCTTCCGAAGTAAACTGCCATTGTTGTCATTCTTATATCCCGAAAGGTATAGTGAAATGATGAATTCTATTGGAGAGCTATACAAACAGGGAAAACCGGATTGGGCAACAGAAACAGAGCCTTTTGTTACCATTCGAACTGAGCATTCAATTGTGGTATTGCTTGAAGCTCACCGAAAAGGATTATTGAGCTATTCTTTAGATGAAATTTACCCTTTCTTAAAAAAGGAAGCTGAAGAACTTCCGTTTAAATCTCCGGATAATGTATTGGAATCGAGCTTTGATCTTTGGGCAATGTCGGAAATTGCTAAGGATTTGGGCTATGAAGAAGATGCTAAAGAGTATCTGTCTAAAGCAATGGATTACCGTAAAATCTGGAAAGAGAAATTTATGGTGATGGGTGAGAATTCTGATATCATGCATGGTGATGGGCTTTACGAAGGTACATTATGGCAGTACCGTTGGTTTGTTCCTTTTGATATTGATGGCATTCAGGATTTGCTTGGAGGAAAAGAAATATTCGAAAATCAATTGGATTATTTCTTCGAGAATGAATTGTTTAACATGGGAAATCAACCAGATATTCAGGTACCCTATTTATATGCTTATACCAATTCGCCATGGAAAACCCATCGTCTTGTGAATACATTGCTTACCGAAGAGACCAACAATTGGTATGGAACACATAAAAAATGGGAAAAGCCATTAACCAGAAAAATATTTGCCGATTCACCAAAAGGTTATATCAAAGAAATGGATGATGATGCAGGAACAATGTCGGCATGGTATGTTTGGTCGGCAATGGGATTCTATCCTGTTCATCCAGGCGATACAGAAATGGTAATTACTGCACCACAGTTCGATAAAATGAGTATTGCTTTGCCCAATGGAAAATTGGAGATAGAAACCAAACGAGCTTCAGAAAAATCAATCTATATACAGAAAGTAGTGTTTAACGGTGAAGAATTAAACTCATGCTTTATCGATTTTAATCAGCTTATTAAAGGTGGTAGAATAAACATTGAACTGGGCGATCAACCGAATAAAAATTGGGGAACGAAATAAGAATGAATCACATGAATAATAAATCAAAGCTTAATATAGTAGCGGCAATATTTGCTTTTACTATCTCATTAATCCTTTTAACAGGCTATACTGTTTCGGCCAATACCAAAAAATTTATTGTTACCGAGTTTGGAGCTGTTAAGGATGGTAAAACCCTTAATACTTCAGTTATTC
The DNA here is from genome assembly GCF_965230805.1 of Marinifilum sp. NCBI lineage: Bacteria > Pseudomonadati > Bacteroidota > Bacteroidia > Marinilabiliales > Marinifilaceae > Marinifilum > Marinifilum sp. Next base: position 3,682,062 of record NZ_OZ246019.1, read on the forward strand.
AAACATTAATTGATAAGGCCAACAAAAAGGGTGGTGGAACCATTGTTTTTCCTGAGGGCAAATACTTGTCGGGGAGTTTACAAATGAAATCGAATGTGAATTTGCACTTCGAAAAAGGTGCTGTTTTGCTGGGAAGTACAAATCCGTATGATTACAAAAAAGTAGAAATGCCTGGCAGACCCGATTCTCCTAAAAAGGATGATAATTCGCAAATGGCATTTTTAGTTGCGCACAAGGCACATAATTTTACTCTTTCGGGTGATGGAAAAATTGATGGACAAGGTCGTGCCTTGGCATTGAATATTGATAGTTTGCACCATGCAGGGGTTTTAATTGATCCTAAATACAATACACGCAGAAATCGTCCGAACGAAACAGCACGCCCAAAATTATTCCGCTTTTCGCAATGCGATAATGTGAACATTCTGGATTTGAACCTTCACAACGGTTCATGTTGGGGCTTGTCTTTCGAATTGTGTAAGGATTTGACTTTGGATAATTTAAAAATTGTAAACAGAGCTTATTGGAATAACGATGGAATGGACATTACGGACTGTACCCGAGTAAAAGTGATGAACTGCGATGTGAATTCGGCTGACGATGGAATTTGTCTGAAATCATATTATCCGGGACACTGTAACGATACCATTTTAATTGAGAATTGCGTGGTTCGTACAAGTGCTAGTGCCGTTAAATTTGGAACTGCCTCTTATGGTGGATTTAAAAATGTTACCATCCGAAACATTAAGGTGTACGATACTTTCCGATCTGCAATTGCAATAGAATCGGTTGATGGGGCTACAATTGAGAATATTGATGTATCAAATATTACAGCCAAAAACACCGGAAATGCTATTTTTATTCGATTGGGTCATCGTGGAGGTGAAAAACCAGGTATCGTAAAGAATGTTCACATTCACGACATAAAGGTTCAGGTTCCTTTTGGAGTTCCGGATGAAGCTTATGATATGAGAGGTCCGGCAGTGAATTTCTTCCATAATCCTATTCCTTCATCCATTACTGGTATTCCGGGGCATTGTGTCGAAAATGTAAGGATCGAAAATGTGGAGATTACTCACCCGGGAAGAGCATCTAAAGGAATGGCTTATGTACCTTTAAGCAGGTTAGATCAGGTGCCTGAAAAAATTGGCAACTATCCTGAATTCTCGATGTTTGGAGAATTGCCGGCATGGGCTTTCTATGTGCGTCATGTAAAAGGAATCACAATAAAAAATGTGAAATTAAAACTGGAAGATGAGGACTTTAGGCCAGCTTTTATTTTTGATAACGTAAAAGGAATTGAAATGAATGAGGTGCAGCTTCCCCAAAGCAATCACAAACAGATCATCTTAAAAGATTCTCAGAAAGTAAGCCTGGGTTCGGATTTAGAAAGTACAAAAAGAGAATTGTAAAATTATAAGTAGGTAAACTCATAAGCTAAAGATATGTTTAAATCGATACCTATTAGACTTGTATTGATAGCGGTAATCTTTACTGCATGTCAGTCCGAAGATCATCCTGTAAATTTGGTGGATTACGTGAACCCTTTAATTGGTACGGCTCCATCGACCACAATTAGTGCCTTGGAACACGGCCATGGTAAGGAAAACAATGCACAGGTGGTGCCATATGTTACCGTGCCTTTTGGAATGACCAACTGGACACCGCAAACCAAGCCAAGCGAAACCAAGTGTCATGCGCCTTACTACTACACTGATTCAATCATCCAGGGATTTAGAGGCAGTCACTGGTTAAGCGGATCGTGTGTGCAAGAATATGCAAGTATGAGCCTAATGCCTTTATCAGGCGATTTAAAATGTTTGCCAACAGTTCGAGGATCAAGATATTCTCACGATAAAGAAAAGGCAACACCATATTTGTATCAGGTTTATCTGGATGATTATGCAATTGATGCTGAAATGACAGCTACAAAACGTTCGGGCCTTTTTAAATTTCGTTATCAGAACGAAGGTCAAGCGCATCTGGTGGTAAATCCAAATAGCGATGAGGGGCAAGGATTTATTCAAGTTATCCCTGAATCGAACGAAATTGTAGGATACAATCCTGCCCACAGAATTTACCAGGGATGGGGAGAACCAACCGGTTTCAGTGGTTATTTTGTGCTTCAATTCGATCGTGATATCCAAACTTACGGAGTATATCAAGGCAAGGAAATCTTCGAAGGAAAAACTCAGATTTCTGATTCGGAAGATTTAGGAGCATATATCTCATTCATGGTTGAGGCAGGAGAAGAAGTATATGTAAATGTTGGAACCTCATTTACCAGTATCGATCAGGCCAGAAAAAATCTTTATGCAGAAACGCATCAAATCGACTTTAGTAAAGCATCGGATGAGCTTAAAAACACTTGGGAAAATCTGCTTGGCAAACTAAGAGTGGAAGGAACAAACGAAGATGATAAAACCAAGTTTTACACCGCTTTGTACCACAGTTTTCTGCAACCACGAACATTTAACGATGTTGATGGCAGTTACGTTTCCTTCGCAGGCAGTAAGCAAATTCTAAATAGTGGAGACAAGGACTATTTCGTTGATTTTTCTATGTGGGATACTTACAGGGCATCGCATCCATTATTTAATATCTTAATGCCTAAAGCTAGTGCTGATATGATGCACAGCTTGTTTTTAAAGGCCGAACAAGGAGAATGGTTGCCAATATTCCCATGTTGGAATTCCTATACTTCGGCTATGATTGGCGATCATGTAATTGCTACAATTGCCGATGCTTATATTAAAGGAGTTATCGATTTAACAGATCAGCAATATGCATATCTGCTAAAAAATGCCTTCGAATCTCCTAAAACCTTCGAGGAATATAAAGAAGGGAAAGGTCGTCGTGCCTTAAAATCTTATTTAAAGTATGGATATATTCCTTTAGAGGATGGAGTGGAAGAATCCTTTCATCAAAACGAGCAGGTATCAAGAACACTTGAATATGCCTTTGATGATTTTGCATTGTATCAGGTAGCCCTTAAAAAAGGGGATAGCAAAAATGCAGAATTGCTAAAGCAGCGTGCCTTAAACTATAAAAATGTTTACAGTCAAGCTGATTCGTGTGTAAGAGGAAGGTTTGCTGATGGGAGTTTTACCGATGATTTCGACAAGTTTATTCGCAAATCATACATCACCGAAGGAACGCCATATCAGTACACCTGGTATGTACCTCATGATGTTGCAGGATTGATTGATTTAATGGGTGGAGATATAGGATTTAATGCCAATTTGGATAGATTTCATAAGGCCGGACAATATTGGCACGGAAACGAGCCCGGACATCAAATTCCGTTCATGTACAATTACAGTGGCCAGCCCTGGAAAACTCAGGAACTGGTTAAAGAGGTAATGAAAAAAGAATATGGAGTAGGGCCTGGTGGATTAAGTGGTAACGATGATGCCGGACAAATGTCGGCATGGTACGCTTTTGCTGCCATGGGGTTTTACCCGGTATGTCCTTCCACGCCCGAGTATGTTATTTCAGGACCGCATTTCGATAAAATTACCATAGAATTGGAGAATGGGAAGAAGTTTGAAATTATTGCAGATGGAGCATCGCAGGGAAATAATTACATACAATCACTTAAGGTGAATGGAAAGGAAAGCGATAAGAACTATTTAAATCATTTCGATATTATCAATGGGGGAATACTTGAGTTTAAAATGGGTAGTACGCCCAATAAATTATGGGGTGTATTTCCCGATTCAAGACCATCTTCTATGAAATAAAAAAGTCGGCAAAGCCAGATCATTATATCGGTATTACCATGAAATGAGTTTTAACTTGTTTTAAGAATTTTGAGTGTAGCGAAAGTAAAAAATAGAGGCATAGTATTCCTTACGGTGATATTTTTTACGGAATTAATAACTCAAAACGACAAAAGAAGGAGACGCATTTCATGGTTTTACTTTTATGATCGTGGCTTGCATTGCAATCCCGAAAGGATATCCTTTTAATCTTCATGATCAATCACCTCCGTTTATTATCAGAAGAAGTTCACCTCTTGGTGATTTCACTTGTCTACTCGCTTAATTTTTCTGCTCCTCTGCTTGAGTCTCTTTCGTCGCTAAAAATAATTTGTTGGTAATGTGTTTTAATACAGAGCAATATGCTTGCAATAATGTTCTTACATATTATTATGTAGCCCCAACGGAAAACCTCAACCGAGCGGCGGAAAACTTTAACCGAGCAGCGGAAAACCTTAACCTGTTGGTGGAAAATCTTAAGCCGGCAATAAATTATTATAAGCCAGCAACGGAAAATGATAAGCAATCGGCAAAAAACGATAAGCATCGGGCGGAAGCTTGCAAGCAGTGGGCGGAAAATGGTAATATAGCTAAGGAAAATCTTAAGCAAGCAGCGGAATGTCATAAGCAGGCAGCGGAATATTGTAACTGAGCAGCGGAATAAGGTAAGCAAGCAACGGAGTGTCATAAGCAAGCAGCAGAATATGACAATAAAAGAACGAAAGCTGATAAGCATGAAGCAAGTGATTTTAAAATGTAGCCGAATTGTTTCTTTTAGCCTAACGGCGATAAAAAAAATCTGCCACGAAAATTCATATTTATTTAATGTGATAGAGAGGTAAATTATGACAATAGATTAATCGAAACCGGTATATTGGCATGCAAGCGCTTCATTCCCAATTTAAATGAAAGATTGATCCATATTTATGAATAAATTATTCATATGCTTGATGTACAAATGTGCTATTATTGTAATATTGCGATACGTCTAAAAAAAGCAAATATGAAGACCATTAATTGCCTCACAAAAGTAAAAATGATTGCAGTCCTTATTGGAATCATTTTAACCGCTTGCCATCAAAACCATTCAGGGATTTTTGATATTACTAATTACGGAGCCTTGGCCGATGGGCAAAGTATAAATACCAAAGCCATTCAGGATGCCATTGATGCTGCCTATAGGAACGGAGGCGGTAAGGTTGTAATTCCTGCCGGCACATTTGTATCGGGTACTTTAATCTTAAAAGATAAAGTGAATTTGCATGTGAGCTTGGGAGCCACCTTATTGGGATCACCTAATCTGGAAGATTACATCGAAATGAGTTGGGGGCATAACTGCGATCGTCAACCCTGGCATTTGATTTATGCCGATTCGGTAGCCAATATTGCGATTACCGGCGAGGGTATAATTGATGGGAATGGCAAATGTTTTTGGGAAGAATATGAGAAAGACGAACAGGGGAACATGATTGTGCCACGTTGGATTAAAGCAAAAAAGCATAAAATTAGTCCTTTAATTGATATTAATAATTCAAGCAATATCACTGTAAAGGATGTTACGGTGAAAACCGGTGGAGGCTGGAACATTCATTTGTTCAATTCCAGTATTGCAAAAATCAAAGGAGTGCGCATAATCAATAACATTTACAGTCCAAACTCCGATGGAATTGACCTGACGGGATGCTCGGATGTAAGGGTTTCGGATTGTTTTATTAAAACCTGCGACGATGCGATTGTTGTAAAAACCGTGGCCAATAGTAATGTGTCGGAGCGAATATCGGTATCGAATTGTATAATGGAAACCCTTTGTGTAGGAATTAAGCTGGGAGCAGGCGAGTCGTACAAAGACATGCGCGACATTAATTTCTCGAACTGCGTTTGCAATGGATCATCTCGTTTTTTTGGATTATACTCTAAAAATGGAGCAGTAATCGAGAATGTAGTAGTAAATAATCTTACAGGAAACACCAATGCCAAGTTGGTGTACAACAGACCCATTCAATTGATGGTGGAAAAGAATGCAAATGGCATTGTGGGAGGAATCAGAAACGTAATCATAAGCAATGTGGCAGCACATACCGATGGCAGGGTATTAATGACTTGCGATCCGGATGGATTTATGGAAGATATTTACTTTCGTGATGTGATTCTGACCTATCCTAGAATCGAAGATCCTGCTGCTATGATCGATGGAGCCGGAAGTAATCAATTTCCGCGTGTAAGCGAGTTTAAAGAAGCAGGAGCCGCTCGTGCAGCTTTTGTTGCCGAGAATTTAAATAATCTGGTAATCGATAATTTAAAAATTAACTGGCCGCAAGAGTTTGTTCCTGAAAGCTGGCAACACAAAGAGCGAATTGAAAATGGAACCAAAAGAATTCATAAAGCCAATTATAGCAATCCGCGCGAAACAGAGTTTTTTGCTTTGTGGGCAAAAAATGTAAAAGGTGGATATATTGATGCATCTTTGGTTCAAGCGTCGAATGCTAAGATGAAAAAATTCAACCTAATAAATTCAACACTTAGAATTAAATAAAAAATGTACAGAGCGATGAGAGTGAGAGTATTTATGCAAATACTGGTATAATTAGCCGAAAGCCTTAAACAGAGGGCAGTGCACCTTAACAATGAGGTGCCGGCAAACTCCCATTAAATTTTGTAGATGAGAGAAATATAAAATAACCAAATATGACAACAAGAAGAGATTTTTTAAAGAAAAGTGCATTGGCAACAGCCGGAGTATCTTTATTAGGAACAAGTGCAGCTTGGTCTGCTGCCAAAAATATCGATTTTAAATCGTGCAGACCTGCATTGACAGATCGCACATTTACAAGCGAAGCAGTAGAGAGAATCATTACAAAAGTGAAGAAGGGGATTAAAAACCCGGAACTGTCATGGATGTTCGAAAACTGTTTCCCAAATACTTTGGATACTACTGTTGATTTTGAATACATCGATGGCAAGCCCGATGCATATATCATCACAGGTGACATTGATGCCATGTGGTTGCGCGATTCGACAGCACAAATCTGGCCGTATTTGCCATTAATTAAAGAAGATAAAAAACTGGCAGATCTTTTTAAAGGATTAATCAACCGTCAGACAAAATGTATTCTGCTTGATCCTTATGCAAATGCCTTTTACAAGGATTTTAATAAGGAAACGCATTGGAAAAAAGACAAACCAACACCTAAACCGGGTGTTCACGAACGCAAATGGGAAATAGATTCATTGTGTTATGCAGTGCGTTTGGCGTATGGGTACTGGAAAGAAGCCGGCGATGCATCGATTTTCGATAAGGAGTGGGAAAAGGCAGCACGCTTGGTTGTTAAGACATTAAGAACCGAGCAACGTAAAAATGGAAAAACACCATATTATTTTGAGAGGGTAAGAAGAAACCGCACGGTTACAGCTCCTTTTAAAGGGAAAGGACGACCTATTAAACCAGTAGGCTTGATTTGTTCGGCTTTTCGTCCATCGGATGACGGCTGTATGTATCCTTTCCTAATTCCATCTAATTTATTTGCGGTTGAATCATTGGCTCAGTTAAGCGAGATCTTCACAGAGGTTTTAAAAGACAAAGATTTTTCTAACGAGTGTTCTACATTCTCAAAAGAAGTATTTGATGCAATTCATAAATATGCTGTGACAGATCATTTGGATTATGGCAAAATATATGCGTACGAGGTTGATGGATTTGGAAACAAGGTATTTGTTGATGATCCGAATATCCCATCGCTTATTGCCATGAAATACCTTATTAAAGAAGAATATTATCAGACTGATGTGTATATGAATACACGTAAATATTTATTGAGTTCTGATAACCCATACTATTTTAAAGGAAAAGCAGGCGAAGGTCAAGGAGGCCCGCATGCAGGAATGGATACCATTTGGCCAATGGGTATTATCCTAAGAGCCAAAACCAGCGAAGATGATAAAGAAATAGTGTGGTGTATCAAACAATTAATGAACACGCACAACGACATGGGCTTTATGCACGAAACCTTCCATAAGGATGATGCATCAAAATTCTCACGTTCGTGGTTTGCTTGGGCAAATACTTTGTTTGGCGAGTTGATTATTAAGCTTTATCAAGAAAAGCCAAAACTATTAAAGTCGATTTAATATTGAGCAATAAGATCATTTCGAATCCTTACTCCTTTGGGGTAAGGATTTTTTAGTTTTATCCCAATGTTTGGATCAGCTTGTTATTTTTATTAGAACGAAATAGGTCTTATTTTCTGTTTATAATAACGTGAGTTCGACGTAAAATTTGTTCACAGTTTGATCTGATTTTGAGTAGAAATTTTCTCAAATTTTCGAAGGAATATCGGGATATTTCAAGAAGATTTGAGGAAATTTATGCCGAAAGCAGGCAAACACATAATGGAAAGTTCTTTACGACATCTTCACATTAAAAATTCCTCAAAATAGCCCGCTATTCTTTCCAAATTTTTAATGCAAATCTATCGCAAATATAACTTTCCGTGGATAGAATTTTACGTCGAACTCACGTTATAATACTTTTATCAACCAGATGGAATGGACAAATAAAGCTTGGTGTATTTTATATCTTTGCTTTAACAAACGAATAGTGTAAAGTATGGAAAACTTGGATATTAAAAGAATAGAATGTGAGGGATTCGAAATTGCTGCCATAGTTGATGCCAAAGGGTACGCCGAGCATCCTATTTATTATCCTGCAAATTTCCTGATCTATGTTGATCAAGGTACACTTAGCCTTGATATCGATGGGAAGATTTATAAGATTCATGAAAACGAATTTTGCCTGGTACGAAAATATACATACGGCAAATTCTTTAAAACATGGGAGGAAAATCAGAATGGATTTAGTGAGCAAGTATTCATTTTAAGAGATGAGTTTATAAAAGATGTAATAAAAAATTTTAAGGTGCCGGATCGTATTATGCCGAGCACTGCACCTTTGATAAAACTACCTGCTGTTCCTTTGCTAAAAGGATTAATGAAATCGGTAGAAGAATATGTTACTGGTCAGGTTCAAATCGATAGAGCATTAATGCGTTTAAAAACCATGGAAGCTTTGTATGCCTTAACAAAGGACAAACCGGAATTAATTCATGTGTTTAATCAATTCTCAGAGTCTGCAAGGGCGGACCTAGTGCAATTCATAGAGCACAATTATACTCATAACTTATCCTTAAATCAGTTAGCCGAAATGTCGGGACGAAGCCTTTCTACTTTTAATCGTGAGTTTAGAAAAGAGTTTAATGCTTCGCCTCACAAATGGATTAAACAGAAAAGGTTAGAGTTAGCAAAGAAATTAATGCTCCAAACAGGTAGAAAAGCTTCAGATGTTTATTTGCAAGTCGGATTTGAAGATTTGGCACACTTTAGTAAATCATTCAAGCAACACTTTGGGCAAAATCCGTCTGAAATAATAGGCTGATTTCGACTAAAAATATGCTTACAATGTAATGGTTTTGCTAAGTGACAAATGAATTTCTATTGAGATCATCCGGCAAGCAATCAGATTAAACGGATTCTTTATTGCAATGACATATTTTGACAAGTGATTAGAAATTTACAAACAAGTAGTATGCTGGTTTTATACCTAATTTTGAATTCCGGATTTGAAAGTAATAACAATAAATATTTAAATGATGCTTACAATTGATAAAACAAAGCCAGTAATGGTAACAGGAGCAACAGGATATGTTGCAGGTTGGTTGGTAAAAAAATTATTGGATGAAGGGTTAACCGTTCATGCAGCCGTACGGGATCCTAAGAACAAAGAAAAACTGAAATTCTTGAATGAGTTGGCAGCCAAGTCGAAAGGCGAAATCAAATACTTTAAAAGTGATTTGTTAACAGAGGGTTCGTACTCAGAAGCTATGCAAGGCTGCGAATTGGTATTTCATACAGCATCTCCTTTTACTACGGATGTTAAAGATCCTCAAAAAGAATTGATTGATCCTGCTAAATTGGGAACAAGAAACGTGCTGGAAGAGGCAAATAGAACTGAATCGGTAAAGCGCATTGTATTAACCAGTAGTTGCGCAGCCATTTATGGTGATAACATCGACTTAAAGAAAACTGCAAATGGAGTTTTTACTGAGGCCGATTGGAACACAAGTTCATCATTAGAGCATGGAGCCTATTCTTATTCCAAGACAGTAGCGGAAAAAGAAGCATGGGAGATCAATAAAAATCAATCCCGCTGGGATTTGGTGGTGATTAATCCTAGCTTGGTAATGGGACCGGCAGTAAATCCTCATGCAGTTACTTCTGAGAGTTTTAATCTGGTGAAACAGTTTGGCGACGGAAGCTTAAAAGGGGGTGTTCCAAAAATGGGTTGGGGAATTGTTGATGTAAGAGACTTGGCCGTGGCTCACTATAATGCAGGCTTTACTCCAGAGGCAAAAGGTCGTCATATTACTTCAGGGCACAATACCTGGTATTTGGATTTGGCCAAAACCCTTGAGCCTAAGTATGGGGCAAACTACCCAATACCGAAAAAAGAGTTGCCAAAATTTATGATTTGGTTAATGGGACCTATGATTAATAAAGCAATTACCCGAAAATTTGTTTCCCGAAATATGGGATATCCATGGATTGGAGATAACTCAAAAAGTATCAACGAGCTTGGAGTAACCTATCGACCAATATCCGAAAGTATGAATGATATGTTTCAGCAATTGATAGACGCCGGAATATTAGGGCAGAAATAAAGGAATGATTAAGATAACATTTAGTGCATATTAAATATTGCCGAAACTTGTGAAAACCTTCTATTATTATTAGAAGGTTTTTTTTCTTAATGTCTGTAAAATAGGCCTTTATAAGGCTTTTTATGTTTTGATTGATTTGTCCATGTATTTGAATAATTTATTCGCTCTAATTTGGCTTTGTTGTTCTAATTTCACAAATTGAGATCGAACGATACAATTTGAATTCATAAAATGTAAAGAATGAAACATATACTAATTGTAATTTCACTGATTATATCTGCATCTTTGGTTTCCTGCAAAAAAGAAGGTATTCGCTTAAACGAAGTTCAAGTGATAGGGAGTCATAATTCCTATAAAATTGCGATAGAAAAGCCACTATGGGAATACTTGTATCAGCACAATCCCAATATGGCCACTTCTCTGCAATACGGTCATATTTCTATTAAAGAACAGCTGGATTTGGGCTTAAGAAATTTGGAGTTAGATGTATTTCACGATCCTAAGGGAGGACATTTTTTGAATCCAAAAGGATTAGAGATTCTTGATAGCTTGAATCTAAAACAACAAGAATTTGATCCGCAGGGGAAATTGAAAGTACCTGGTTTAAAAATGTTCCACATTCAGGACATTGATTTTAGAAGTCATCACCTGCTTTTTAGAGATGGTTTAAAAGAAATAAAAAACTGGTCGGATAACAACCCTGATCACACCCCCGTTATTGTTTTAATGAATACCAAAGACAAAGCAATTGATTCCTTAAAAACACCTTTGCCTTTTAACAAAGATGCCTTCGACAATCTTGATTTAGAAATCAGGTCGGTGTTTAAAGAAAACAAATTGATAACACCAGATTTGGTAAGAGGAAAGTACGAAAGCCTGGAAGAAGCCATATTAAACAAGGCTTGGCCCAAGCTTAATGATGTAAAAGGGAGATTCTTGTTTGTTCTTGATGAAAAAGCAGAAAAAATTGCTTTGTATTTAAAAGGACATCCCAATTTACACGGGCGCATTTTGTTCGTAAATAGTCCTGAAGGGAGTCCTGAAGCTGCATTCAGAATTATAAACAACCCTATTAAAGATTTGGATTATATCAAAGAATTGGTAGCAAAAGGCTATATGGTTCGAACAAGAGCTGATGCCGGAACCAAAGAAGCAAGGAAGAATGACTACACAAAATTCGAGAAGGCCTTGGAGTCGGGAGCCCAAGTAATCTCGACAGATTATTATATACCTACTAATCTATTTGAGTCTGATTTTAAGATTATTTTCAAAAATAATCGCTACGAAAGAGTAAAACAATTACACCATAATAATGAATAAGATCAATTCTGTTTTTTTTAGCCTTTTGGCTATTTTGATTGCCTCCACTGTATATGCAAAACCAGATCGTTTTCCTATTGTTACAGAAGGAAAATCTGCAAGCATTTTAATAGATAAAAGAGATGCAAAAGTTGTTGAAATAGCAGCTAATATTTTGTCGGAAGATGTTTTTAAGATTACAGGACAAAAACTAATTTTTGGGAATAAATCTGCTTATACAATAATTGCAGGAACCATAGGGAATAGCAAATCAATAGATCAATTGATTTCTTCGAAGAAAATAGATGTTTCTTCAATCCAAAACAAATGGGAATCATATTCAATTCAAGTCATTGATCATCCTTTTAAGGGAGTTAATAAAGCCTTGGTTATTGCAGGATCAGATCGCAGAGCTACAGCTTACGGACTGCTTGATATTTCAAGAATGATAGGGGTGTCGCCCTGGGAATGGTGGGCTGATGTAACACCAAATAAAACTGAAGAAATTATACTTGACATTGACAATATGGTTCATACCTCGCCATCGGTAAAATTTCGAGGGATCTTCTTAAATGATGAGGATTGGGGATTGCAAGTATGGGCTGCCTTAAACTATGAACCGGAAACAGGGGATATTGGCCCAAAAACTTATGCCAAAGTGTTTGAGTTATTGTTACGTTTGCGTGCAAATACAATTTGGCCTGCCATGCATTCTTGCACTAAGCCATTTTACTATTATCCTGAAAATAAACAGGTGGCCGATGACTATGCCATTGTGGTTGGGACCTCACATTGCGAACCTATGCTTTGTAACGTTAATGCAGAATGGGATAGTAAAACTATGGGTGAATGGCGCTACGATAACAATTCTGAAACCATTAAAAACTTGTTCAATCTAAGAACAAAAGAAACATCAAAATTCGAGAATATTTATACGGTTGGAATGCGTGGAGAGCACGATTCACCTATGATTGTTGGAGAGGATGATACCGACTCTCAGGTGAAATTGCTTGAAAAGGTGGTAGAGGATCAGCGTGAAATTCTGAGAAACAGAACAGGGAAAAAGGAAAATGAGTTGCCTCAGATATTTATTCCTTACAAAGAAGTATTAAAATACTATCAGGCAGGTATGAAATTGCCCGATGATATTAGCTTGGTTTGGACAGATGATAATTACGGATACATCCGTCAGTTGAGCGATCCGCAGGAACAAACGAGATCAGGAGGAGCAGGTGTATACTATCATACTTCTTACTGGGGACGACCTCACGATTATTTATGGCTGAATTCAACAAATCCGGTTTTGATGTGGGAAGAGATGAAAAAGGCCTATGAATTTCAGGCTCGGAATGTTTGGATTTTAAACTGTGGAGATATCAAGCCGCATGAATACAATATTGAATTGTTTCTGGATATGGCTTGGGATATGAGATCTTTCGATAAGAGTGAAGGCGTAAAAATGCATATGAGCAAATGGGCGGCAAGGGAATTTGGAAAAGAGAATGCCCAAAGGATAACTGATATGATGTATGAGAATTATCGATTGGCTTTCCAGCGTCGCCCCGAATTTATGGCATGGAGCCAGGTCGAGCCCGTAAGCAAAGCAGGAGAAATTGAATTAACACAGATTCATTATGGCGATGAAGTGGGAAAAAGAATAAGCGACTATCAGCATTTAATGAATGAAGTCGAGAGGATTTCCGAAAGCATTCCTGAAAATAGAAGGGATGCTTACTACGAACTAATTACATACCCTATTGTTGGAGCTGCAAGCTTGAATCACAAATGGCTTTATGCATATAAAAATCAATTTGCTGCGAAACAAAGTAGAAGTAGTGCCGAATTTTTCGGAAAGAAATCAATTGACGCATTTGAGAGAATCCAAAAAGAAACAAATTATTTTAATCATGAATTACAAAATGGCAAGTGGAAACATATTATGAGCATGTCTCCACGTTATCTTCCGGTTTTTTCGAAACCTACAGTTGCTACTTCACTAAAGGGAGAAAAAGCAGAATTAGGTTTGGCCTTGGAGAGTTACGAAATGGAAGTAAACTTTGATGCTATAAATTCTTACGCTGATGTTTTGCCAGTTTTTAATGCATACACAAATAGTAAATATTTTGTTGATGTATTTTTGAAAGGAAAAGGCAAAATTAAATGGGAAGCTAAGCCTCAAACGGATTGGATTAAACTTTCAACAAATAAAGGCTTACTTGATAACTCAAATCAGGAAGAAAGAATTTGGGTGAGTATTGATTGGGATAAAGTTCCGGTTGGTGAAAATAAAAAAGAAGCACCTTTAGGACACGACTACCAATTAATACCTCCAAGTTATAAAGTAAATTCTGCTATCGAATTTGTAAGTGCCGACACAACGATTTCGATTGGAGTGTCGGTGTTTAATCCCAAATTGAAAGAGTTGGAAGATTACAAAGGTTTTGTTGAAGATAAAGGATTTGTATCCATAAATGCTGAAAACTATTCTTCTAAAAAGGAAGGTAAGAAAGGCAATTGGGAAGTATACAAAGGAATTGGTTATAGTGGAAGTGTAATTGCCACAAAAGCTGCAACAGAAGAATCGAAACCGGATGAGGGATCAATCTTGGAAAATAATCCAGTGCTTGAATATGATTTTTACACTTTTAATTTTGGTGAAGCTGAGGTATTTGTTCAGGCAGTTCCAACACATGCGGTTCACAAGGGAACAGGTGTAAGGTGCGCAATTGCCATTGATGATGATAAACCAGTAATAGTAGACTTCCAAACAATAGGCAGAAGTGAGCAATGGAAGCAAAATGTTTTGCGAAATGCAAGTGTAAAATCTGCCAAGCAAATCGTAGACAAAGCCGGGAAACATACATTAAAAGTATGGATGGTTGACCCGGGAGTAATGATTGATCAGATTTTAATTGACTTGGGAGGTTGGAAAAAATCCTATGCTTTCCCTAATGAAACAAATCTTTAAGTGTTGTAAAGAATGAAAAACTTGTGGTATTATATTTTGGTCATGCTTGTTGTGGCTGGACTTTATTCTTGTCAAGATATTAAGCAGTCACATTATAAAGCTGTAAAAGTTGCTTTTATGGCTGATGTGCATCTTCAGAACATATACGGAGAGCTTAGTGATAGCGATTACAAAGGAGTGAAGAACCCTGAGAATGGTAAGTATGTTTTTGCACGAACAATGCAATCTCAGTTAAATTCAACCCGAATTTTCAACGAAAATTATTTTGCATTCCTGGCAGCATTGGAAGATGCGGTAAAGAAAGGAATAAAATATGTTGTGCTACCAGGTGATTTTAGTGATGATGGACAGCCAATAAATGTTAAAGGGCTGAAAGAGATCTTGCAAAAGTATGAGAGACAGTATGGCTTAAGGTTTTTGTTAACCACCGGGAATCACGATCCGGTTCGCCCCTTTTTAATGGATGCAGGTAAAAAGGATTTTCTGGGAGAAGGAGGAAAATCACAGCCTATAATGAGTAAAGAAGGAATGTATAAAGCCAAGTCGGAAGACGAATTGAACCCGGTTATTACTAAGGATATCGCTAAAATGGGTTACAAGGGGATTCTAAATCTTTTAAAAGATTATGGATTGATGCCTGATCCAAATGATATATACTGGGAAACTCCATTTTCTGAATATTCCTATAAAAACTATAATTATACAGAAGCACGAAAAGCAGCTCAATTCGAAAATCGTCAATACATTATTCCCCCTTTGCAAACTAAAATTCCTGATGTAAGTTATTTGGTAGAACCAGAAGAAGGAGTTTGGTTCTTAGCCATTGATGCCAATGTATATGTCCCAAGAGCAGAAGCAGAGAAAGATTCGGATAATCCGAAAAACTATAATAGTGCAAGCATAGGATATAATAAACTGCTAAGTCATAAAAATCATATCATTGATTGGGTAAAATCGGTTACAGAAAGAGCTGAAAAACTAGGAAAAACATTGGTAGTTTTTAGCCATTATCCGCTGATTGATTTTAATGATGATGCATCGGAGCATATTAAAGAACTTATGGGAGATGGTAAAATGCAGTTGCATCGGGTTCCCAAAGAAAGTGTGGCAAAGGTTTTTGCTGAAGCAGGCGTTAAAGTACATTTTGGGGGGCATTTGCATATCAACGACACATCGCATAGAAATTTTAAAAATGGGGCTAGCATTACCAATATACAAATCCCATCATTGGCGGCTTACATCCCTGCCTATAAAATAGCCGATTTTAGTAAAGATATGGTGGAGGTTGAAACGATAATAATTGATTCTGTTCCTAACTTTAAAGAGCTTTTTCCTCTTTACGAATTAGAGCATGAATATCTTGAATCGATTCAATCGCCTACGATTTGGAACAAAAATGTTTTATCATCACAAACATATCATGAGTTTACCAATTGGCATTTAAAAGAATTGGTTCGATTGCGTTTCTTGGAAAAGGATTGGCCAAAGGAAATAAAGGAGTTTCTTTTGAATGCTACTGGAAGAGAATTGTCGGAGTTTTCGGGACTTGAAATAAAGGATACAGAGCAAAGTGAATTGGAATCTTGGACAGGCTTGGATATGATATTCGATTTTTATCGTTTACGAAGTGCTGATAAGCTGGCTATAAAAGATATTGGAATTGAAAGGGTAGAAATGTATCAAAAAATTATTGAAAAGATTTTGAATCGCTCCTTTCAATCAGAACAGAATAATAGCTTGAAGGATGATTTGAAAGAGTTTGCTTATATTTTTAATCACTTTTTAAATGGAGATCCTGCAAATCACTTTGTAATTGACTTAAAACAAGGTACTATTAGAGAGCTTAAATAATGCTTGTTTGATTTCAATTTTTAAAAGCATTTGTTGAATTATATTTTTTAAGAACTTAAACCGCAGGGAGAAACCCCTGCGGTTTTGTCTTTTCTTTTAACGAACGATTAATAAGGAATTAAAGACAAAGGGACAAAAGAAGGAGACTTATTTCATGGTAATACTGGTATTACTTATCTTGCGAACAATTACAACGAATTGATATGCTTAGAGGATTATACATATTGATGGGCTTGCTTATGGCCACTCATGCTGTTTGTGAAGAGATAAGGTTCGAACATTATAGCGATAAGAAAGAATTATCACACAATTCTGTCAGAACGATTTTGCAAGACGAAAAAGGATTTCTTTGGTTGGGAACATTTGGAGGAGTAAATCGATTTGATGGATATAGTTTTAAAGTGTATGCTAGCAAGCCAAACAATCCCGGATACCTTCAGGATGATGATATCACCCAAATGGTAATGGATAAAAATGATAACATTTGGATCGGGACAAGCAATGGACTTTCTAAATATCACTTGCCAACCTGTAGGTTTATCACCTATCATGCTTACGAAGGAAGAAACTCAATATGTGGGAATAAGATCAGGGCTTTGTATATCGATTCAAAAGAGAGACTCTGGATTGGCACCAAGTATAATGGCTTGTGTTATCTCGATTTAAAAAGTAATCGTTTTCATCATATTGGTTTAAATGTAGAATATGTCCGATCGATTAGAGAAACTCAGGATGGTAAAATTTGGGTTGGAAGTTTGGACCAAGGAATCTATAGTTTTTCAATAAATACGGAAGGGAATGTAGAAAATTTAGAAAGTTTTGATTGTAAAATGCCTTTGAATGAGAATTCGAATGTTTATTTTATATACGAAGATCATAAGTTTGATATATTCGCAGGTACAAAATCGGGTTTATTTAAATTCAATAAGGTAGAGAAGAAATTTAAACCCATACTTCAAAATGGCTCTCCGGATTTTTATAGATGCATTAGCAGAGGACCTAAGGGAGATTATTGGATAGGAACCTCATACGGATTAATTCGATGCAACCTGTTGGAAGATATTTCTATAAACGAATACAAAAGATATGCAACCGATTTATCGAACAGATTTTCCTTAACCAATAACTATATTTTGTCCTTGTATTTCGATAGAGAAGGAGTTTTGTGGATAGGAACCGAAAACGGACTTGAAAAATATGATCCTTATAAAAATCAGTTTAAGGAAAGAAGGGTTGAAAGTGATGATACAAGAGGAGTGCCTGTAATAAGTAGCATTGCCAATACTTACGACGGAAACTTGTTGGTGGGAACTCACGCTCATGGTGTAGAAATCGTAAAACCAGATAGGGAAAAGATTGTAATCAAAGGAAATGAAAGAATATCATCAATATATACAGATGATGGGAAGATTTTTTATTGTGGAATGTGGAATGGTAAGCTTTTAAAATATGATTATATCAATTCAAAATCTCAAATTCTGGATATTGGTTTTCAGAATGTACCCATATTTTCGTTTTTGAAAAAATCAAATACTACTTTACTAATAGGTTCTAATGGCGATGGGATCGTATCTTTCGACCTTAAGTCCAATACTGCAAAAAAAATATATTCTGATATCTTCGATGAGAAGGATATTAATAAAATGGTGCTAAACCATTCCGACTTGGTTTGGGTTGCAACCGAAAATGGAATAATAAAATTTAATCCAAACTCGGGTTTAATAAAAAAATACGATTCCTTCGAGAATGACACTATTGGCTTGTCAAATGGAAAGATTAAAGATATTGTAATTGATAAAAGAGGGAGAATTTGGGCTGCAACGCGTCATGGTTTAAATTATTACGATCCTTTATCAGATAAATTTATAGTGGCAAAAAATCCCGTAGAACTAAAAAAAATATGGGTAACCGATATTGCCATCGATTCTCTTGATCAGATATGGTTGAATATGAACTACGATCAGATTGGCAGATACAATACTTACAATAATAGTTTTAGTGTATTTACAATTAACAATGGTGTTCGTTCGAATATTTCAAATAAAAGGGGATTTTTAATGGGTAAGGATGGACGAATCTACTTGGGTGGCGAAAAATCTTTAATAGATTTTGCTCCAACCAGTATAGTTGAAAATATATCAGATGCCATTCCAATAATTAGTGACTTTAGAGTTCAGAATAAAGATGTATTACCAGGTGATACCATTAATGGTCAGATAATTCTGAAGGAAGATCTCAATTTTACAAATTTTGTTCGATTAAATTATGAGAATAGAAACTTTTCACTAACTCTTTCTGTTCCATCATTTGTTGATGAGTTACAAAACAAACTGCAATACAAATTAGAAGGCTTTGATAAGAATTGGATCAATATAGTGGGTAATGCAGCTAATGTTCAATACACCAATCTGTATCCGGATGAGTATACTTTTAAAATTAGAGTAGGTAAGCCTAATGGAAAGTGGAATGAACCCCTTACATATCAGATCAAAATAGATCCCCCATTGTGGTTAAGTTTTAGGGTAATTGTTTTATACGTGGTCTTGATAGGATTAATTTCATATCTAATCAGACGACAATTGAAGATTAGAGCCCGGATGAAGCAGGAGTTGTTATTGGAGAAAGTAAAACGAGAGCGAGACGAGAAATTGAATAACGAAAAACTAAGATTTTTCACCAACATATCGCATGAGTTAAGAACTCCTATTTCATTGATTTTAGGACCTACAAAACAATTAATTGAAGAAGGGGGCGGAACCGATTATCAAAAAGGTAGAATGAATTTAATTCTTCAAAACTCTAACAGACTGCTTCATTTGGTAAATCAATTGTTGGATTTTAGAAAAGCACAATCCGGCGAACTTCAATTAAAGGTTTCAAAAACAGATATTCTATTGTATACAAGTAACACCTTTAACTCGTTTAAAAGCTATGCCAAAGACAAAAAAATTAGTTTTAATCTGATTTGCGAAGAAGAAAGTATAAACGGATGGATTGATCGTGATAAATATGATAAGATACTTTACAATTTACTCTCAAATGCTATAAAATTTACGAACAAACATGGTAATGTGGACGTATTTGTAGGACTAAAAAAACTGACTCCGAAAAGATTGGTAATTGAAGTAAGCGATGATGGTATTGGTATTCCAATAGAAAGTCAGAAGAAGATTTTCTCAAGGTTTTATCAGGCCGAAAATAGTAAGGAAGACAATACTGGTTCGGGTATCGGATTATCTCTTGTAAAATCGTTGGTGAAACTTCATAAAGCAGAAATCGAGGTTCAAAGTGCTCCTGATAAAGGGAGTGTATTCGCTTTGGAAATTCCAATTGAAAGGGATTATTATAAGGATTCGGAAGTGTTTGATTATGAATCGAAGCCTAAAGAATCAATTCCCCTTACTACACTTGAATCGAAAAAAACAATTCAATCAACCCATTTAAAAGAGAAAATTTTGCTGGTAGAAGACAATGTAGAATTGAGAAAATTTGCAGTCGAGTATTTGTCGGACTATTTTAAGGTTTACGAGGCAGAGAATGGTGAAGAAGGATTGAAAATTTGTAGACAGGTTAAACCATTACTTTGTGTTTCCGACGTGATGATGCCTGTAATGGATGGATTTCAGTTTTGCGAAGAGCTGAAACAAGATGAAAGTATCAGTCATATCCCTGTGATCCTTTTAACTGCACTATCCGATAATGAAAATAAGATTAAAGGATACAAAACAGGAGCCGATGGATATCTGGTAAAACCATTTGATCCATCCCTACTAAAAACCAGAATTGATAATATCATTAAAGCCAGATCAGAATTGAAACAAAAGTTCTCGCTTGATGAAGAAAGTGATGTGAATGCATTAACACATTCTCCTATCGACGAGGAATTCATGAATAAAATAGGCTCTTTTATCGGGGAAAAGCTGTCTGAACCCGATCTAACTGCTAGTATGATTTGTACTGAATTGGGCATGAGCTCCTCTAAATTGTATCGTAAAATTAAAGAACTTACCGATTTGGCACCTAACGAGTTTATCAGAACAATTCGCTTAAAAAAATCGGCACAATTATTAAAAGAGAAACGCTATAATGTTTCTGAAGTGGCTAGTATGGTAGGATTTAACGATCCACTTTACTTTAGCAGAGTATTCAAAAAACAGTTTGGTTATCCACCTAGCAGGTTGATTAAATAGGAGTCAAGGCTTATTAATCGAACTCATTATTATAATTTCTTTATTTTAGGAGTCAAAAATCAAATTCATGATAGGTACTCTGGTAAATGTTGCTGCAATAATAGTAGGCGGAGGGATAGGATTACTTTTCCGAGCCAAAATTCCTGAGCGTTTGTTTAAAATTGTTTTTCAGGCAATCGGAGTATTTACCTTATACCTTGGTTTTAGTATGGCTTTAAAGGCAAGTCAATTGTTAATCATGGTGTTTAGTTTGGTGTTGGGTTCTTTGCTGGGAGAATTGCTTCGATTGGAAGAACGAGTTGAAAAGCTAAGTGAAGTCTTGAAAAAAAGAATGGGTAGCGGCGATGCAAACTTTTCAACTGGATTACTTACTGCCTTTATGCTTTTTTGTATGGGAGCAATGACCATTGTGGGCAGTTTGGAAGAAGGGATGGGTAAAGAACCAACTTTGCTGCTAACAAAATCATTAATGGATGGCATTTCATCGGTTGCACTTGCTGCTGTTATGGGAGTTGGTGTGATCTTTTCGGTAATTCCTTTATTGATTTACCAAGGCGGACTAACACTTCTTGCTGCCCTGTTTGGTGATATCATTCCAAAAGTTGTCATCAATGAAATCACAGGAATAGGTGGCGTTTTAATTGTAGCCTTAGGTATAAGCATTTTGGAAATTAAAAAAATTAAAGTGCTGAATATGTTACCGGCAATTCTGATTGAAATACTTCTGTGTTATATCTTTTTATAAATTTGTACATCGCATATCAGGATAACCTAAAAATTTACGGAATTGAAACAAGAAATTAAAAATGCTCTGATCCGATTGTTTGAAAAATGGGCTGACGATAAAGTTGTTGAAACCGAATTGCTCCCTCAATCAGGATCATATAGAGAATACATACGATTAATTGGAGAAAAGAGAACCGTTCTTGGAGCATACAATGCGGATATTAAGGAGAACAATGCCTTTATAAACTTTAGTAAGCACTTCTTATCAAAGAATCTTCCGGTTCCTGAAATCTATCATCAAAAAGATGAGGAGGGATTATATCTTCTTCAGGATTTAGGAAAAACCACCTTGTTCGATTACATTCTACACCTTCGTGTTGGCGAAGGATTTGCCAATGATTTGATTTTAATCTACAAGAAAATCATCACACAATTGGTACGCTTTCAAGTAGAAGGAGGAGATGGCTTGGATTACGAAGCTTGTTATCCAAGAGATTGTTTCGATAAGCAATCGATGATTTGGGATCTGCACTATTTTAAGTATTACTTTTTAAAGCTCGCAAAAATTCCGTTCGACGAACAGTTGTTGGAAAATGACTTTCAGAAGTTCTCGGATTATTTATTAGATGCTCCACGAGAATATTTTTTGTATCGTGATTTTCAGTCCCGTAACATCATGTTGGTAAACGGTGAGCCTTGGTTTATCGATTACCAGGGTGGTAGACGAGGAGCTTTGCAATACGATTTGGCATCACTTTTATACGATGCCAAGGCCGATTTACCTCAAGCAGTAAGAGATGAATTGTTCGAACATTACCTGCACGAAGTTCAGAAAGTACAAAAGGTTGATCCGAAGACCTTCAAATCTTTTTTCCAAGGATATGTTTTAATACGTATTATGCAGGCAATGGGAGCTTATGGTTTTAGAGGATTTTATGAGCGCAAAGAACATTTTTTAAAATCGATTCCTTATGCACTTAAAAATCTGGAAACCATTTTGGGAAGAATGGATATTCCTGTAGAATTGCCCGAATTAACCCATGCTTTAAATGAGGTTTTAAATTCAGATTTCTTACAGCAAGTGGGCAAAGAAGAAGAGGTGAAGCTGCATGTTGAGATCAACAGTTTTTCGTATCGTCGTGGAATTCCTTTGGATAAATCAACAAATGGAGGTGGATTTGTGTTCGATTGCAGAGCCATACACAATCCCGGAAGATATCAGGAGTATGTTGAGATGACGGGAAAGGATCAACCAGTGATTGACTTTTTTAAGGAAAAAAGCGAGATGGAAGACTTCTTAAAATCTGTTTTTTCACTAGTAGATATGAGTGTTGACAAATATATCAAACGAAAGTTTACCAATTTACAAGTGAATTTTGGTTGCACGGGTGGGCGTCATCGTTCCGTGTTTTCGGCCGAAAGTTTGGCAAAACATATACGCGAGAAATTTGATGTTAAAGTTTCTTTACGGCATATCGAAAGAGAAATAGAGGGGAATTAGAATGAGTAAGAAACGTTGTAAATTATCGCCAAAAGAATATGTGGATAAGGTTTGCGACTCTGCCAATTTGATCTGTAAAAAATGCAAACGAGTAGCTAAAAATGCTAAGAAACTTTGTAAGCCAGTAAACAGATAAAATATCTTACTTGATTTAATTTTCATAGGTATTTGAATTAGGATTCCGGATAACAGATAGATGAAGAAATGCTGAACACAATGATATTTGCTGCTGGTTTGGGGACCAGGTTAAAGCCTTACACCAATGATAGACCAAAAGCATTGGTAAGCCTTGCAGGTAAAACACTTTTACAAAGAGCCATTGAAAAGTTGAAAGGATTGGGTGCAGATCGAATTGTAATTAATGTGCATCACTTTGCAGACTTGATTGAAGATTTTCTGAAAGAGAATCATAATTTTGGTGTTGATATCCGAATTTCGGATGAAAGGGAGGAGTTACTTGATACTGGTGGAGGATTAAAGAAGGCAAAAGATTTGTTTATACCTAATGCACCCATTCTGATTTATAATGTTGATATTCTCTCATCAATTGATTTGAATGAACTGATTTGGCAGCATGAAGCAAGCAATGCTGTGGTGAGCTTGGTGACGAGGCGCAGGGAGAGCAGTCGTTATCTCTACTTTAATAAGGAACATCAGCTTACCGGATGGAAAAACTGTAAAACCGGAGAAAGCAAAGTGGCGCGCCCTGATATGGAAGAATCGGAAGCTTTGGCATTTAGTGGAATTCATGTGGTTCATCCTAAATTGTTTAATTTGATTGAAGAAGAAGGAAAATTTTCGATTATTGATTTGTATTTGCGATTGGCAAAAACAGAAAAATTGTTGGCTTATAAAGATCAGTCGGATCTTTGGTTCGATTTGGGGAAACCAGAGCAACTGCAAAAAGCAGAGAAATTGATTGTGAAACAAACATGATTAAAATATTTATTGAACATACCCGGTAATGATTATTTTGATCTCGTATCTTCCATCCGGGAAATGGAAACGAATTGTAAGCAGATGAATTTTAAATTATAAATTATGGGTCGTTCCATTGTTCGACTAGTAGACTATTAAAACATATACGAATGAATGTAAAACCAATTTTTTTTGCGGCACTTAGGGTAATACTATATGCCATCCCGGTAGTAGCATCAGCATTGATAATCAAAAGCGATGCAGGTATTCTAATTGAAGGGGGTAAGTTTGGTGAAGGATCACAAACCGAATGGATGCAGCAAATGTATCTGTTGCTAACCAGTATCATGTTTATTTTGGCAGGGATTCGTTCCGGAGATCACCAAGCCATTTCTTACCTGTTTGGAGGTGGTGCTTTGGTGGCATTAATTCGAGAATTCGATGTTTATTTCGATATGATATATCACGGAGCCTGGTTTCCATTTGCTATGTTGGTGCTTTTGTTTTCTATCTTTTTGGTATATCGCAAGCGCCAACAAATTTGTGAAAACCTTGAGGAGTTTTTTACAACACCAGCCTTTGGGACCTTTATTGCTGGATTTTTAGGTGTATTTGTTTTTTCCCGTTTGTTTGGAACCAAGAAGGTATGGCGTGCTTTGTTTGATGTTGAAAAGTTAGAACCAGTGCAGCGTTGGGTGAAAAATGCTGTTGAGGAAGGAAGCGAATTATTTGGATATACTTTGCTGTTTATTGCAGCGGTAGAGTTTTTCGTGTATGTATCGAAGAAAATTAAAGAATAAGAGCATATTTTTCTTAAAATGAATCTAAGAAGGTGTATCCGTCGGTACACTTTTTTGCATTAAAAAAAAGAGGCTGTCTTAAAAGTAGATTTATGTGTTGGTGAGTTGAGTATTTGAAAAATCTTACAGATACCTACCCGAATATCAAATCCTTTTGAGACAGCCTCTTTAATATATACTAGGATCTATTAATCAATCACCCCCGAACCAATCAATTCTCCTTCATCGTACCAAGCAGCAAATTGTCCCGAAACAACAGCGCGTTGTGGTTCATCAAAGTGAATGTATAGTCCTTCCTCTTTAAAATAAATGTTTCCACCTTGTAAAGGTTGACGATAACGAATTCTGATATCGTACCTTCTTTTACAATTTTCTGTTGGCCTTAAATCTTCACGAATAAAGTGGATGTCTTTATTAGGAATATACAAAGCCTTGCGCATTAACAGTGGATGTTCGTGTCCCATTCCAACATACACAATGTTTTTGTCAACATCAGTTCCAATTACGAAAAGAGGTTCTGATTTTCCACCTACATTTAGTCCTTTACGCTGACCCACAGTAAAAAAGTGAGCTCCATTGTGCGTTCCTACTTCTTCTCCCATTTCAGGAGAAAACTGATAGGGTTGAGCGATGTCTTTCAACTCCTCTGATTGTGGAATAATATCTTGTGCCTTGTCGGCAGATATTTCTATGATTCTTCCTTTTTTGGCCTTAAGCTTTTGCTGAAGAAAAACAGGTAAATCAACTTTTCCTACAAAACAGATGCCTTGAGAGTCTTTCTTCTCCGCCGATGCCAATTTTTCTTTTCTTGCAATCTCTCTTACCTCAGGTTTTTCGATATGCCCGATTGGAAACATAGCTTTCGACAATTGCTCCTGCGATAATTGGCACAGGAAGTAAGACTGGTCTTTATTGTTGTCTTCACCGGCAATTAATCGGTATATCTCTTTACCATCTTTCACAATGGTTTCCTTTTGGCAATAATGTCCTGTTGCAACGTAATCGGCACCCAATTCCAATGCTTTTTTTAAGAAAACATCAAACTTAATTTCACGATTACACAACACATCAGGATTTGGAGTTTTTCCTTTTTCGTATTCTGCAAACATGTAATCGATTACTTGTGCGCGATATTCGGTACTTAAATCCACAAAGTGAAAAGGAATATTCAGTTTTTTTGCTACCATTTGTGCAAACAAAACATCCTCTTCAAAAGGGCATTCTTCCGATTTTAATCCGACTGTGTCATTCCAATTTTGCATGAAAAGAGCTTCAACCTCATAGCCTTGTTCTTTAAGCAAATAAGCAGCAACACTAGAGTCAACACCTCCCGAAAGTCCGATTACAATTTTTTTCCTCATGAATAATAATCTCCTTGTTTTTCAAGGAGCAAAAGTATTCATTTTTTATACATGTGACAAGCCAAACATTTCGAAAGAGATGTTAAAAATAAAATTGATTCATGAGATTTGTTCGGGATGCAATCTGAAATTATATCTATCATAGATTATCTTGAATGGTAATTTGTAATTTTCGATGATAAAATTTCTTATGAATTTTTTTGCAAGCATAAATTGAACTAAATTCGTTCTAGATTTCGAAATGGGAATTAACAATTCTACTAACTATACAATTAAAACTAAATTTTAACTGGATGAAAAAGTTTGGGATAAGCTTATTGATCGCTGTTGTTGGACTAGCAGCAATGGCTCAAGAGAAACAAGATACCTCATATTGGAAAAAGGGGGGAATGGTTTCAATTTCTTTCTCACAAACCTCATTGACTAACTGGTCGGGAGGTGGTGATAATGCCGTTTCAACAAATGGGCAGCTTAATTTATTTGCAAATTACAACAAAGGCAAAAATAGCTGGGAGAATAAAATGAACCTTGAATATGGATTGGTAAAACAAGGTGATGAAGGTGTTCGCAAAAGTATCGATAAAATTGAATACAGTACCAAATACGGTTATAAGAATGGTGGACATTGGTACTATACGGTTTTGTTTGATTTTAAAACACAGTTTGCCAAAGGTTACAATTACAGCAGCGAAGATGGGCTTGATGATGTGAAAATTTCAAATTTCCTTGCTCCGGCATACATGAACCTATCGGTGGGTATGGATTACAAACCAAGTGATGTGTTCTCTGCTTACATTTCACCAGTTACGGGTAAGATGACTGTTGTAAATGATGATGATCTATCGGACAAAGGAGCTTTTGGACTTGATCCGGGCGACAATTTTAGAAGTGAGTTTGGTGCTTTGTCAAAAATGAGTTTGAACAAGGATGTCATGGAAAATGTAAACTTAAAAAGTACGCTTGACTTGTTTACCAATTACTCTGAAAGCTTTGGTAATATCGATGTTACTTGGGAAGTAATGCTGAATATGAAAATTAATAGTTTCCTAACCGCAACGGTTAATACCTCGTTGGTTTATGATGATGATGTGGATTACATTGATGAAAACAATATCAATAAAGGTCCGCGAATTCAATTTAAAGAAATTATTGGAGTAGGATTGGCTTATAAATTTTAGAGGCAATTGAGTATTTTTGAAAAATATCACAAAGGTACCAATTATAAAAGGGCTGTTTCAATCATTTGAGACAGCCCTTTTTTAGTATGCATTATCGGCCTCTTCCTCTTTGCACAAGAATGATTCCTGTTTTTTCCTCAACAAACTGAAAATAGTGATACAATTTATAGTTTAGATCAAAACCATAATCTTCGAAAGGATCGTAATCAATGTAATTTTCAAAGTAGGGATGTCCTTGGCTGTGCTTGTTATTCCATTCGATTACATATCTGTGGTTCCAGTTTTGATAATAACTATCAGCACGAGCCATGGAAGGCATATTTCTGGCTGCAAACCATGTTTCGAAACCGATATCCAATATTAACAATTCGTATTCTGTGCTATCCTTAACTTGTGCAAGTTCGGTGTTCTCCTCATTTTCGTAAACCGGAGAGGGTTGATTAAAAGAGGAGTATGAACTACATGCAGCAAACAGGATGAGAGCAAGAACTACAATTCCTATGTATTTCATGATCGAAAATATTGAGTGTAAAAAACGAAATTGCTGTAATTATTGAATAAATCAATACCATAAGAGGCTTTAATACTGGTGTAATAATAGAAACGTTCAGGTAAAGAAAAAGTTGCGAATAAGTTTTCCAAATAACAAAGGCAGATGGTTCACATCTGCCTTCGTAATTATTGCAAATAATCTCTATAATTTAAGTAGTTTTTTAGTTACAACTTCCTCGCCGTCTTCAATAGAAATAAAGTACATACCTGAAGGAAGATCAGAAATATCCAATATGTTATTTTCCATACCTAAGTTTAGAATCTTAATGGTTTTACCAGTAATGGAACTGATTCGAACTCTGGACTGAATATTTCCTTGAATAAATAAATTTACATGGTCTTTGGCAGGATTTGGATAAAGTTTTAACTCTTCAATCGGAGGAGTATCGCTTAATGGCAATCCAACAGCAGCAGCTTTTGTAGCAAAAGTAGGAGCTGAGTTAGAAATATGAATGGTGTAATCTTCTACTTCTCCTTGGTTAAATATTTGACATCCATTGGATGCAGCTCTTCGGTGCTTTAAAATAACTCTCATTCTGGTATGACCTAAGGCAGCATCAGATGGAACATTAACATTTGCTGATGATATACCCGAATTAATGGTATATCCAGAGCTTACAAGTTCACTTCTTTCAAAATTACCGTTTCTGTTAAAATCGATATAAATTTTCCAATTGGCAGTATAGGTTCTACTCTTGTATGCCAATGAGAAATTCAATGTATATGAATTACCAGGAGCAACATTGGCTATTAATCCCGTGTAATCGCCATAACCACCATCATCTCCCGAGGCATTACTCATGTCAGCAAGCTCAACCAAATCAATGTATTCGTAACGAGTGGCTTTACCATACGACTCACAATAGTCTGGAGTTGGCGATTCGCCTAATGTTGTTAGCGATTGTATACTTGAGTAATTGCTATCACCCGAAGAATTGGTTGCCCTAACTTGGTACTCGTAGCTAGTTTCGGCGATGGCACTTGTGTATTCGAAACTGCTTGATGAGGTAGAATAAGATTCCCATGCTCCGCCTTGTTCCCTAATTTGCACATCGTAATTGTCGGCAAATTGCATCGCATCCCAGCTAAGCGTAAATGAACTCGATGTAATATCAGATGCAATGATTCCGGTCGGAATATCAGGAACAGGAATGGCTTGGGTAGTTAAATTTCCGATACTTGAGAATTCACCTGCACCAACTTCGTTATTGCCTCTAACTCTATATTCATAACCTGTGGATGCTTCAGCTGTGGTATAATTATATGAGTTGTCTGTGGTATTAAATGAATTCCGACTACCACCTGTCATTCTAATTTCTACATCATAATTGTTAGCATTTGTTATTGGATCCCAATGAATGGTAAAGGAGTTGTATGTAATGTTCGATGCAAGAACATTTTGAGGAGTAACAGGAACTGTAGGTGCATCGAGCGTAGTAGCCGAAACAATGGTTGAGTATGCACTTGATCCAATGGTGTTGTTAGCTCTCACCCGGAATTCATATGTGGTTTCTCCACTTAAGCCTGTGTAGTTATACGAAGTCTCGGATTGGTTAATTGTTGTCCAAGCTCCGGCTTGCGTACGCACTTGCAGGTCGTAGTCTTCAGTATTGGCACTAGCATCCCAACTAATTGTCATCGAGTTGTAAGTAATTGCTGATGCAGCCAAATTTACAGGAGTTTCGGGAGCGGTTGGAGCTTCGAGGGTAGTTGCCGAATTAATTGCGGAATAATCACTGGAACCAATTTCGTTATTAGCCCTAATGCGGAATTCATAAATGGTTTCTGCTGTCAAGCTGTTGTAGGCATAACTTGTTTCTATCTGATTAATGGTTGTCCACGATCCACCCTGTGGGCGCACTTGCAGGTCGTAATCGTCGGTGTTTTCAGTAGCATCCCAGCTAATTGTCATCGAGTTGTATGTAATTGCAGAAGCAGCCAGATTCACAGGGGTATCAGGAGCTGTAGGAGCAGCTTTGGTTGTTACATTTGCGACTGCCGAATAGCCACTTGAGCCAGTGTCATTATTAGCTCTCACTCGGAACTCATAAGTTGTTTCGGTGGTAGCTCCACTATAATCGTAAGAGTTTGCACTTGTATTAAATGATTGCCAACTGCCCCCTTGTGCTCTTATCTGAAGGTCGTAGCTTGTTGCGCCTGAAACAGTATTCCATTCAATGGTGAACGAAGTTTGAGTAATGTTTGTGGCTGTTAATCCGGAAGGAACAGACGGTAAATTGTCATCGCTTAATGCTTTGTATGCATTTAATCTTCCGCTACCTAGTTTGCCCGCATGCGTTGCACTTTGCAGATGATCAATTGCATCAACATTATCAACAAGCTTGTTCCAAACTTCGCCAGGCGTGATATTACCAGCATATTTAGAAACAATAAGAGCTGCTACACCCGACACATGCGGACAAGCCATTGATGTTCCTTGCATTACACCATACTGATCATTAGGGTAAGTACTGTGAATTGCCGTAGGATCTTCGTTTGTAGTTTCCAATTCTCCACCCGGGGCTGCAATATCTAACCAGTCGCCATAATTTGAATAGAAAGATCTAACATCATTTTTATTGGTAGCTGCAACCGATAAAACTTTATCGTAGTATGCAGGATAGTATCTACCTTGAGAATTGTCGTTACCAGCAGAGAATAATACAATACCGCCATTCATAGGAGCATCCGGTCCACCGGCATTGGCAATAAAGTAATCGATGCCATCAAGAACTGCTTGGTCGTAATAATAAGGATACCTGTATGTCCAACTGTTTTGGGAAATTACTGCTCCGTTATCAGCGGCGTAGGTATATGCTTCGGCAAAGCCTCCGGCCGATTCAGCAAATACATTACATGACATGATTTTAACACCATCCATGTTTCCACTGCCACCTGCAACACCACTAACACCAATGCCATTATTATTAACAGCTGCAATTGTACCGGCAACATGAGTTCCGTGATCTCCAACATAAATTTCACCTGTATCGTCGCCAAAATTGTATCCATAAATGTCATCAACGTAGCCATTATTATCATCATCAATTCCGTTGCCGGGAATTTCGCCTTGGTTAACCCACATGTTTGCAGCAAGATCAACATGGTCGAAATCAACGCCGCCATCTTCAACAGCTACAATTACGCTGGGATTACCGGTTTCTAGCTGCCATGCCCCCAATAAGCTGATGTCAGCTCCGGGAGTACCCTCATTCTGTCCGGTATTTTCATAGTGCCATTGATCACCAAATAATGGATCATTTGAACCGGAAGGTAAGGCTGTAGGGACAATTTTTTTTCCATCATCCATTGCAACATGTTTTACCGCATGAACTCCTTCAGCAATTGAAACCTCAGCAATGTTTTTATAGGAATCGATTAATTGTTGTACCGGGGTGTTCGAATTAAATTCTATTTCATACCAAAGGTGTAATCCGAATTTTTTATGCCGAGCTTCGTGCTTACCTGCGTAGCGGTAAACTCTTTTCATTTTATGAGCTTTAAATTGCTGGTTAACTCGGTTTACACTTTTAAAATTGGTTTTAACAAACTCAGGTTGTTGCTTTAGTTTAACTTTTTTTGCTTCCTGAATCATTTGGTGTAGTTTATCCACCCTTTTATTTTCGGCTCGTTCAAACTTAATTCTAATAATTCCTTTGTATTTACCTTCGGAATTTATTTCTCTTTTTTGGCTGTAAACGATACCAGCTAGAAAAATTAAACAAAGAAAAAGAGTAAAGATTTTTTTCATAACAGAATGGTTTAGAGTGATTATTTTAGAAAACTATGTATAAGTTAATTAAAAATGTTTAGCGAATCAATACCAGAATGTTATAGATATTTTCTGCTTAGAGACGGTTTTTGTTATTGTTAAGGTTGTTGTTTTTGAAAAGATGTTAGCCTGTTCCCGACTAATTGATGGATTAATAAAGATCGGGCAAAAAAAACGCTTTAATTAAAATTAACCTAATTGTAACTTTAGGTTAAGTTTATTTGTTTATCAAAAAAAATAAGCTTTTTTATATGGCTGATTAAAAAAGATTTTCCAGATTGGTTTGAGCTATTCTGATTAGATAATTTGTATTTTCGAGTAAAATCAAAAATATAATGTCGCAATTAAATATCTACAGGGCTTCAGCAGGTTCCGGTAAAACCTATACGTTAACAGGAGAGTTTCTCAACTTGGTTTTTAAGGATCCTTTAAGTTACAAACACATATTGGCAGTTACTTTTACCAATAAAGCTACGGATGAAATGAAGTCAAGGATTTTGAAAGAAATTCATATTATTTCATCAGGAAGCAAATCGCCCTATGCCAAGGAATTGTGCAAAGCAAACCATTTAAATTCCGAAGAGCTAAAGATACGAGCAAAGGAGATTTTAAATCGCTTATTGCACGATTACTCAAGGTTTTCAGTCACTACCATTGATAGTTTTTTTCAGAAGATCGTTCGATCCTTTACCAGAGAGATTGGCTTACAAATGGGTTACAATATTGAGCTGGATCAGGGAAGAGTGCTGAGTGATGTCATTGATCTTCTTTTGCAAGATGTTGATTCCGATCATCAATTAAGAAATTGGTTGTCATCATTTGCCGAATCGAAAATCAGAGATGGAAAAACATGGAATTTTAAGCAAGATGTATTAACTCTTGGCAGAGAGGTTTTCAAAGAAGATTTTCAAAATTTCTCGAAAAAGCTAGTAAAAAAATTGTCGGATAAGCAGTTCTTAAGTGTTTACAGAAAAACCCTGAATGAAATTAAAGAAGATTTTGAACAGTTTTTTGCCTCGAAAGGAAATGAAGCGCTTAGAATAATGGAGACTCGCTCTTTAGGGATTGCTGATTTTTCTTACGGCAAAACCGGTGTAACGGGCTATCTGGCAGGACTCGGAAAAGCGGGCAAATACGAACCCGGAGCAAGAGCAAGGGCAGCTATTGATACACCTAAAAAATGGGTAGCCTCCAAAGCCTCTAAAGAAATAAAGTTAGCTGTTGAAGAGGCAGTTGCAGGGGGCTTAAACGATATTCTTAAGGAGGTTGTAAGTTATTACGATGAGCAATCGATGCTCTACAATTCAACGGAGAAGACCCTAAGCTATATTTATACATTAGGAATCCTTACCGATTTATCGAAAAAGGTAAGAGAGTATTCCGAAGACGAAAACATTTTCCTTTTATCAGATGCAAGTAGACTTTTAAGGGATATCATAGGAAAGAATGACTCTCCTTTTATCTACGAGAAAATTGGAAATGTATACAAACATTTCATGATTGATGAGTTTCAGGATACATCATCCATGCAATGGGATAATTTTAGGCCATTGGTAGGAAACTCTTTGGCAGAGGATGAACATTCATTGGTTGTTGGAGATGTGAAGCAATCCATATATCGTTGGAGAAACGGAGATTGGAAATTATTGGCGAATCGGTTGGATTCAGATTTTAAAGGTTTTGGTGTAAATGCTTTAAGTTTGAATCACAACTGGAGAAGTGCCGCAAATGTAATTGACTTTAACAATTCAATTTTTGCTTTGGGAGCACAGATCTTGCAAAACGCTTACAACGATTCTATTCCTTCTGAGATATCGGATAGAATGGAGGACGAAAAACAAAAAATCTTATCTGCTTACAGGGATGTTTATCAGCATTTCCCGCAAAAAAATGAGAGTTTAAAAGGATATGTTAAGGCTCATTTTCTCGAAAACGAGAATGAATTGGATTGGAGTGAGCAGGTGCTAGCCGAATTGCCATTAAAAATTGAAGAATTGCAAGCAAGTGGATACCATGCCAAAGATATTGCCATATTGGTACGAAACGGGAAAGAAGGAGGCTTGGTAGCCGATTCACTAATGCATTACCGGGCAAGTGAAAATGCTAAGGAAGACATCAACTACGACGTAATTTCCAATGACTCGCTGTATTTAAAAAACTCATCATCTGTTAATTTTTTAATGCACGTGCTTCATTATCTGGTTTACCCCGAGGATAAAATAAATATTGGGTTTTTAAAGCAAGAGTATAGTTTATACATCACCGAGCAAACAAATTGTACATCAGATGACCTATATGAATATTGTAATCACAATCAGTTTAATTCCATTTTTCCCGAAGAATTTCTCGAAAATATAAACGAGTTAAAACGACAGCCATTGTATGATCTTACCGAGAAGCTGATTAAACTGTTTAATTTGAATCTGAATTCTAATGAATTTCCATTTTTAGAAGCATTTCAGGATTTAGTATTAGGTTTTACAAAAAGTGATTCTCCTGATTTAAATTCTTTCGTGCAGTTTTGGGAAGAAAGAAAAGATAAGGAAGTTATCTCTGTATCGGATGAGCAGGATGCAATTCGAATCATGACAATTCATAAATCTAAAGGACTAGAGTTTAAAGCGGTGATTTTGCCTTTTGCCAATTGGGATTTGGATAATACCCGACACACCAATATACTTTGGTGCCAACCAAAAGTTGAAGGTTTTAATCGTTTAGATGTTTTGCCAGTTCGTTACAGCAGTTCCTTAAAAGATACCATATACTATCAGGAGTATTTCGAGGAAAAATTGCAGTCGTATATCGATAATCTAAACTTACTGTACGTGGCTCAAACCCGTGCAGAAGAGGTGTTTGTAAGCTATTCGCCTGTAAATAAGAATAAGGATCTGAAAACGGTGGCCGACCTTCTGCTCTTTGTATTTAGAAATGCCAATAACTATTCAACTGATTTTTTTGGAAATTCGATCATTGCAATTGCAGATTATTGGAATGAAGAAGACAAATGTTTGGAAATTGGAGATTTACCATCCATAAGGTCAGATAAAAAAAAGCTGCCAAGCAGCAAGAACAAAGAATATCCTGCTGCTTTATTAGATGACAGATTAAAGTTAAGATCTCATTCTGCTGATTATTTTGATTTTTCGAGAGCAGAATCGGTAGAATCATTTTCTCCTGTTAGTCGTGGAAATATTTTACACCAACTATTTCAGTTAATAGAATATGCCGATGATATCGAAAAGGCAGTTGAGCAACTTAAATTCGAAGGGAAATTAGACGAAGCTCAAGCCGATGAAGTTCAAGAATTTGCCAAAGAATTATTATCAGAACCTAAAGTTGAAGAATGGTTTTCGAAGAATTGGAAGGTGATTAACGAAAGAGATATACTAAAAGGCAAGGGAGAGGTTTATCGACCCGATCGGGTAATTTTAAAAGGCAATAAAGCAATTGTAATTGATTACAAATTTGGCAAGAAAAAAACAAAAGCACACGAAAAGCAAGTTGCACAGTATAAAAATCTGCTTGAAGCTTTGGGGATGGAAGAGGTTGAAGCCTACCTTCTTTACGGTAAGTTATCCGAAATTGTGAGTGTTTAAGCTCTTGTAACTACTCGAACTTATATGGCGTGTACTACATTTGTGCAAAGCTGTGATAAATGTATTCAATCATACGGGTATTTTTGTATATTCGTATCTTAAACTTCACCCAAAAATTTATATATGCTCTCTCTTGATGCGATCATTGTATTAATCGTATTGGTTTTTATTCTGATTTCTTTCTACAAAGAATGGATAGGTCCGGCCTTTACCTTTTTAATAGGAGTTGTAGTTTTAGGAATTTGTGGAATCTTAACACCTTCCGAAATACTTAGTGGTTTTGCTAACGATCAGGTAGTAGTAATATTAATGTTGCTTTTGATTGGAGATATCATAAGGGATTTAGGTATTGTTGAAACACTTTTCGATAAAGTTTTTCAACGAGCCAAGGGATATAAGGCTTTCATGTCGAGGATGATTTTACTTGTAGGCGGATTCTCAGCCTTTTTAAACAACACCCCTCTGGTTGCAGTAATGATGCCTTACGTTCACAACTGGAGCAGACGCAATAATATATCCCCATCCAAACTATTAATTCCATTGTCTTATGCCGCAATTTTGGGAGGCTGTATCACACTTATTGGTACATCAACCAACCTGATTGTGAATGGAATGCTTAAAGACCAAACCATTATTACAGGGCTTGATTCTCTGGGAATGTTTAGCTTTGCTTATGTTGGTGTGCCAATGATGTTTATTGGTGCTGCTTATTTGCTGTGGGTAAGCAAAAAACTATTGCCGGAAAAGGAGGATATTTTGGGTGATTTTTCTGAAAATACCAGGAAATATATTGTAGAAGCCCACGTAAAGCCCAACTCCGATTTAATTGGAAAATCAATTGAAGAGGCTGACCTAAGAAATTTAAAAGGATTGTACCTATTCCAAATCAACAGGGGAGGAGTTAGGGTAGCAGCGGTTTCTCACGAGTTTAGATTAGAGGAAGGCGATCGTTTATTGTTTGCCGGAGATACGGAAACCATTGCTGATTTGGTTTTGCCAAATTCAGATTTAACATTGCCTACCGTAGGAATGCTTACCCATAAAAAACACATCGAGGTAGTTGAGATTGTAATCTCGCACAATTCAACCTTAATTTCTAAAACCGTTAAAGAGGCCAATTTTAGAGGTCAGTTTGATGCTGCGGTTATTGGAATTCACAGAAATGGAGGAAGAGTAAGCGGTAAAATAGGTGAAGTGAAGTTACGCGCAGGTGATGTGCTGTTGTTACTAGGTGGCGACGATTTTGTTGAAAGAACCCACAGAATTCAAGACTTTTACTTTATCTCGAAAGTGAAAGAATTTAGAAAACAAGAAGGCTATAAAATTGGTTTGCTATTGGGAGGAACTGTTCTGGCTGTAATATTATCGGCCTTAAATATTGTTCCCCTTTTTATGACCCTGATTGTAATGATCATCGTGATTTTAGCATTAAAAATATCCAACCCAAAGGATATTGCCCGAATGGTAGATTTCAACCTGGCCTTAATCATATCGCTCTCCCTGGCTTTTGGAACAGCCATGATTAAATCGGGTTTGGCAGATATTATAGCCGAATTGTTGATATCCGTTTTTATTCCTTTGGGAAAAGTGGGGGTTTTGTTCGGAATATATCTGATAACTTCGGTTTTGGCGGCATATATTACCAATAAAGCAGCTGTGGCCATCGTATTTCCTATCTCCTTAACAATGGCTTTAAACTTGCATTTAGATGCCGAACCATTTGTACTAATCGTGGCATTTGCAGCAGCTGCCAATTTTATGACACCTATTGGATACCAAACCAATATCATGGTTTATGGACCCGGGGGTTATTCGTTTAAGGATTTCTTCAAAATTGGCTTTCCTCTCACCATTATTTACATGATTTTTACGGTGCTAATTCTTTCATACATTTATTTTTATTAGTTGCTTTTCTTGGCGAAGGGTATCTTGCTATTGAACTCACATTATTTGTACATTCATGAATTTAACTACTCGAAAAGTATTGCTTGCAAAGGCAATATCGGCTTCTTTGCTGGCAGGAAAAGAAATTCTTAAAGTATATCAATCAGAGAATTTTGAAGTACAGTTAAAATCAGACGATACTCCTTTAACCATAGCCGACCAAAAAGCGCATGATGCAATTGTTTCTGTTTTATGCAAGTTGGAGATTCCGATTTTAAGCGAGGAAGGAGAACATCAGACTTTCGAAGAACGACAAAAATGGAAACAGTGTTGGATTGTAGATCCGCTTGACGGAACAAAAGAGTTTATAAAACGAAACGATGAGTTTACCATAAACATTGCGCTGGTTGATGATGGAATTCCTCTTTCCGGATTAATTTATGTGCCCGTATACCAACAACTTTACTTTGCAGATAATGAATTGGGCGCTTACCGAATGGATCAGATTACCAGCTGGAACAATGATTTGGATTGGCTGATTCGAAATGCTGTAAAATTGCCTGAAGAAAAGAGCGGCAACGAAACAATAGTGGTGAGTTCCCGTTCGCATATGAATAAAGAAACCAAGCAGTTTATCGAAAATTTAAAACAGGAAAAGAAGGAGTTTAAACTGGTGTCGAGAGGCAGTTCCTTAAAACTTTGCATGGTGGCCGAAGGCAAAGCCGACATCTACCCTCGTTTTGGCCCAATAATGGAATGGGATGTTGCTGCCGGCCATGCTATTGTTTCGGCATCGGGAGGAAAAATTCTGGAATTTAATACCAATCAGGAATTGAGATATAATAAAAGAAATTTAATGTGTCCCGAATTCATATGTTCGCGATAGACTCATTTAATATTTAACCAATAATACAACCTATAACTAAAGGCAAAATGAATTATTTATTTAAAGCTGCATGGCTTTGTTTGTTAGTGGTAAACTTATCGGCTAATGCGCAAAAAATTCCATTAAAACATTCCGACTACGATAATTGGAAGAACCTGAAGAATCAGCAGATATCAGCCAATGGAGAGTGGATAAGCTATGAGGTAAATCCACAAAAGGGAGATGGATTTTTATATCTATATCAGGTAAAAACGAAAACATTAGATTCCATCGCAAGAGGCTACGAAGCGGAATTTTCTCCTGCATCCAAAGTGCTTACTTTTAAGATTAAGGCGCAGTACGATACCCTTCGACAGGCTAAATTAAACAAAGTGGATAAAAAAGATCTGCCAAAAGATTCGATAGGAATTTGGAATCTGAAAAGCAAAAGAATTTTGAAAGTGGCAAAACTTAAATCTTTTCAAATGCCCGAAGAAAAAGGAGAATGGATGGCTTACCATCTAGAAATGCCGAAAGAAAAAAAGGGTAGTTTGGCAAAGGACTCGCTAAAGGCCAAACCATCGATCAAAAAAGGATCGAAGCGAAAAGATAAGATCAAAAAAGGCAAGCTGGTAATTAAAAACTTTGTGAATGATAATGAGTTCGAATTCGACAATGTAACAGATTACGCTCTTGCCCGAAATGGAAATGCGGTCAGCTTTATTCAATCGGTAGGCGATAGCATACAAACTGCCTTGGTTAAAATTTTTCATGGAAAATCTGAGAAAGTGAACCAGGTTTTTGAGAAAGAAGGAAAAGCAGATAAGGCAACAATTTCGGCAAATGGAGATCAAATTTCATTTATCTTCTCGGCTGATACTACTAAAAATAAATGTTTCGAACTGTATTATGGAGATGTAAATTCGAACAGCAAACGGATTGTTGACACCCTGTCGCAACAGATTCAGGACAATTGGACAGTAAGTGAAAATGGAGATATCTATTTCTCGCGCAATGGCGAGAACTTGTTTTTTGGAGTAGCACCCAAACCCGAAAAAGAAGTAAAAGATACCTTATTGGATGAGGAAAAGTACCATCTTGATGTGTGGAACTGGAAAGATCCTTTGTTGCAGCCACAGCAAAAAGTGCAGGCCGAGAAAGAGATGAAACGAAGTTGGTTGGCTGTGTATCACACAAAAGAGGGCAAATTGCTTCAGTTGGCCAATCAGCAAATGAGGAGGGTTGATTTGTATGATCATGGCAATATGAAATGGGCTTTGGGTAGTTCTGCTTTGCCCTATCAGCAGTTGATTTCGTGGGATGGCTGGTATAAAGATTACTACCTGGTGAATGCCAAAACCGGTAAAAAAGAGCTGGTTCTGAAAAAGAAAAATTCTGAAGTGGGCATTTCGCCTGCTCAAAAATACATGATTTGGTACGAAACGCAGGATAGCATTTGGTATAGCTATCAAATTGAAACGAAGAAAATAAGAGCATTAACAAAAAAAATCAAGGCAAACTTTTACAATGAAACACACGATACACCAAACGATCCCAAACCCTACGGTGTAGTGGGCTGGACCAAGGACGACAAGCGCGTAATTATTCAGGATAGATATGATTTTTGGATGATTGATCCGGCCGGAATCAAGCCAGCTGTGAACCTAACAAATGCTTATGGCCGCCGCAAGCATATCCGATTTGATTACCTTAAGTTGGATGACGAAGAGCGATTTGTTGATTTAAAAAAGCCGGTATTGCTTGGGGCATTTCACGAGCTCAATAAAAAATCGGGCATTTACCTTTTGCAAGAAGAGGATAACCCTAAAGAAGTTCTTTTTGAAGATGCCAGGTTTTATGAACCTATAAAAGCTAAAAGTGCCAATCAATTGCTATTTAAAAGGTCAACTTTCGTTGATTTTCCAAACCTTTATACCAGCAATTTAAGCTTAACCAATCAGGTTCAGGTATCGGATGCAAATCCACAACAAAAAAGTTTTAATTGGGGATCGGTTGATTTGGTAGACTGGATCTCGGGCGATGGAGAAAAATTGCAGGGATTACTTTATAAGCCCGAAGATTTTGATCCAAAAAAGAAGTACCCCATGTTGGTTTATTTCTACGAAAGAACATCCGATGCTTTACACGCTTACCATACACCACAACCCAACAGGTCGATTATTAACCCTTCATATTGCGTAAGTAATGGCTACCTTATTTTTATGCCTGATATTACTTATCACAAAGTAGGATATCCGGGCGAATCGGCCTACAGTTCGGTGGTAACAGGAACTCTTGCCATGATGAATCGTTACGATTTTATCGATAAAGAAAATATTGCCTTGCAAGGCCAAAGCTGGGGCGGATATCAAATTGCTTACCTAATAACACGTACTGATTTGTTTAAATGTGCAATGGCGGGTGCTCCTGTATCGAATATGACATCGGCTTATGGCGGAATTCGTTGGGAAAGTGGAATGAGTCGCATGTTTCAGTACGAACGAACACAAAGCAGAATAGGCGGAACGCTTTGGAACAGTACTTTGCAATACATCGAAAATTCTCCTGTGTTTTTTGCTCCTAAAATAAAAACACCCCTATTGATGATGCACAATGATAATGATGGAGCAGTGCCTTGGTATCAGGGAATTGAACTGTTTGTTGCCATGCGCAGATTGCAAAAGCCTTGCTGGATGCTTACCTACAATAAAGAAGCACACAACCTAAAGAAACGACCCAACCGAATGGATTTATCAATTAGAACCATGCAATTTTTCGATTATTACTTGAAAGGAGAACCTGCTCCGCTGTGGATGACTGATGGAATACCTGCCCTTAAAAAAGGAAAAATGGATGGCTACGATTTGCAGAAATAGAATTCACCTTAGAGTGATTCTGGTAAAAACAGGATTATTTTTGATTTTGGGGAAGGCGATTTAAAAAAATAATGCCTTCCCCAACTTGGGAAAAGCTCGTTTAAAAAAAAGAGACCTTCCCCAACTTGGGAAAAGCCCGTTTAAAAAAAAGAAGCCTTCCCCAACTTGGGAAAAGGCAAAATCGAAAAAAGAAAGCTTTTCCCAGCTTGGGAAAGCTCGAATCAAAAAAAAGAAGCCTTCCCCAACTTGGGAAAAGGCAAAATCGAAAAAAGAAAGCTTTTCCCAACTTGGGGAAGCTATAAGCGAAAAAAAACAGTCTTTCCCAAACTTGGGAAAGCTTGGTTAAAAATATAAGGCCTTTCCCCATTTTTAGGGGTAATCAAAATACAAATAAAACACCTTTATTCAGGGTGAATAAAGGTGCTAATAGTAATCTTAATAAATCGTTAGGTGTGTTGTGTTTGTTTAGCTATAAAATAGCTGATATATATGAGTATTTGTTGTTGTTTCAGTGTTATCTGCTGACAAAGTAAAGGTCTTTCCGATAAAAAACATAGTGTTTGTGTTTAAATAAGTAAAAATTACCGATATTGGTGCCGTTTTAAGGCAAAATTGCTTTAGCTTAAATGCAAACGTTATAAATTGAAGTAATATTTCTTTTATGGATAAACTTGATCAAACAGATAAGACAATACTTAGGATATTGCAAACCGATTCGAAAAAGACTGCCAAAGAAATTGCAAGCATGCTTAATCTTACACCTTCGCCGGTTTATGAACGCATTAGGCGACTCGAAAACCAAGGGTTTATTAAAAAGTATGTTGCAATACTCGATAAAAAGAGAATTGAGCGAAGTGTAACGGCCATTTGCCAGGTATCTATGAGATATCACGACGAGACTTTTATTGATGAGTTTGAAGAGCAAATACAAGACTTAAAGGAAGTGCAAGAATGCTACCACATGGCGGGTCAGGTTGATTTTATTCTGAAAATTCACGTCAGAAGCCTCGAAGAGTACCATGAATTTGTGCGTTACAAGTTATCAAAGATTAAAAACATAGGCGTGCTTAATAGCACATTTGTAATCAAGGAAATCAAGCATAGTTCCGAGTTCTATATTTAATGACAGCATGATCATTAAATCAAACTCCTTCTTTTGTCCTTTTAATTGTACTCATCCATAAAACATATGGATTTAGCCAAGCCTAGGCCTTTATTTTTTTACTTAAGCAAACTTAAAAATCTGAATAACGTGAGTTCGACGTAAAATTCTATCCACAGAAAGTTATATTTGGGATAGATTTGCATTAAAATTTGGAAAGAATAGCGGGCTATTTTGAGGAATTTTTAATGTGAAGCTGTCGTAAAGAGAACTTTCCATTATGTGTTTGCCTGCTTTCGGCATAAATTTCTTCAAATCTTCTTGAAATATCCCAATATTCCTTCGAAAATTTGAGAAAATTTCTACTCAAAATCAGATCAAACTGTGAACGAATTTTACGTCGAACTCACGTTGAATAACAATTTAAGTTTTCAGCCTAATAAAACAGGTATAAGCTTGGCTCAACCTGTAATTCATTCCCGATTCGACTTGATTTTAAGTGTAAATTTTCACAAATCGTGCGTTATTTTTTTGAGTGTTAAGTGCAAACATTTCGCAGACAGTACTTTCGGCAACTTAAGTTTAGATTGAACTTAGTGCATAATTAATGCGTTTTTTACAATTGTTTTGGTTATTTGAATAAAATACTTGATTTGATTTTAGTATATTGGTACGGACTACTACAACTAGATTTAATTAAAAATCAATGATTTCGGATAGTTATAGGAATATGTCTCCAGATGAATTTGAGAAGCGCCTGTTTGAGTATCAAAATCAAATAGAACTTTTAACTAAGCGGATTGTGGACTTGGAAAACGAAAATTCCGTTTTAGCCAAGGAGCTTAAAAATACCCGAACCAAAGACGAATACAACTTGCTGTTTAAAGCAAGTTCGCAAGGGATTATCATTCGCGATATCAATGGAAAAATTACCTATGCCAATCCGGCAGCATCCTATATTCTAGGAGTTTCGGCTAATGATTTACTTGGAGAAAAAAGTTTTGCTCCCCGGATTAATAACATTTTGCCTGGTGGGGCGTTATTAGATGCGAATTCGCACCCGGCCAAACTGGCCTTGGAAACCTCTAAGGAAATTAGCAATTCTATTCTA
The DNA here is from genome assembly GCF_965230805.1 of Marinifilum sp. Taxonomy (NCBI): domain Bacteria; kingdom Pseudomonadati; phylum Bacteroidota; class Bacteroidia; order Marinilabiliales; family Marinifilaceae; genus Marinifilum; species Marinifilum sp. The sequence goes on from NZ_OZ246019.1 coordinate 3,725,083, forward strand.
GGGGTATTTAATCCTAAAAAGCAAGAATACATTTGGATTAATATTACTGCAACACCCATATTCGATGAACTTTCCAATAAAGCAAAGCGGGTGTTTACAGTTTTTGAAGATATCAGTAAGAAGCTCGAAGCCGAAAAGCGAATTAAAGATAGTGAGGCAAAAGCAAGAGCATTGCTTCAAACCATACCCGATTTAATAATTCGTATTACCCGCAACGGGAAAATTATTGATTTGCATGGGAAATCCAATGGCTTATTCATCGCTCCCGAACCTATCGAGGATGTTAACATCAACAGCCTTTTTGATGGCGAGCTTAGAGTGAAATTCTCAGAAAATATGGAGGAGGCTTTCGATTCGAAGCAGATTAAAATATTTGAGTACAGCAAAAGAACCGAACACAAAGGGGTTTGCTATTTTGAATTTAGAATTAACACGATTGGCGAGAAAGAAGTAACTACCATTATTCGTGACATTACTCAGCAAAAAAGATCGCAAAGGAAAGTAGCCGAAGCAACCAGACGTTTAACTACCTTAATTGGTAATTTAAAAGGAATGGCTTACCGTTGTTTGGTTGATGAGTATTGGACCATGTTATTTGTGAGCGAAGGGATTAATGATCTTACAGGATATGCTGCCGAAGAAATCAACTACAATTCAAAACTATCCTATAGTGATATTATTCATCCCGATGACAGAGTGAAGGTTCATAAGATTGTTGAAGAGGCTGGAAAGAAAGATCAACGATTTTCGATGGAGTATAGAATCATTACAAAATATGGTGCTGTAAAATGGGTATATGAACAAGGGCTAACCATAAAAGATAGATTGCATAGGCCTTTGTTTATTGAAGGATATATAACGGATATAACAGAAAGAAAGATTACCGAACAGAAATTGGAATTGAGCGAGAGCAAATTTAGAGAACTGTTCAATTCCTTAAACGAAGCTGTTTTTGTATACCCATGGAGTGAAAGTGGCTTGCAAAATTTTATTGAGGTAAATCATACAGCAGTAGAAAGGTATGATTACTCAAAAGAAGAGTTTCTTGAGCTGGATTTAAAGAACATTACAAAAGATGGGGTGTACTCGGCAGATAAACTCGATGAAATTAATGAGGTAATTCGTGAGTTGGGAACTTTTTATATGCGATCGTGGCATTGTCGCAAAAATGGCAAGCAATTTCCGGTAGATGTAACGGCCAATTTTGTTGATTTTAACGATGAGAAATTTATTCTGATTGTTGTTCGTGATATTACCAAGCAGATAAAAGCAGAGGAGGAGCTGGCAAGAAAAAATAGAATCGAAAAAGTAATAAGCACCATTTCTGCGCGCTTTGTTAGTTCATCGATTCAGGATATTGATGCTGCAATTGTTTCATCTTTAAAAAAGATGGCAAAGCTTACAAAAGCAGAAAGGGCATTTACAAACCTTATTATCAATAATGAAAAGTATTTGGAAAGATCGCATGAATGGTATGCAAATAGCAGTGTTCAAAGGTTTAAGAATCCGAAAATCATGGATCTGAAAAATTTTGAATGGTGGAGGGATAATTTCTCGAAAAACAAATATTTTGTCTTCGATGACATCAAAGATATGGATCCCTTGGCATTCGAAAATTTTGTGCACAACCCGCAAAGCTTTGTAAAATCGGTGCTTATATTTCCATTGATTAGTCAGGATAAATTATTAGGATCGGTTAGCTTCGACACGGTTGAAAATACCCAAAAGTGGGACAAAACATATATCGTTCATATAAAGACTTATGCTGATATGTTGGCAGGAGTTTTAAGCAGAAAACGATACGAACAGGAGTTAATTTTTGCCAAAGAAAAAGCAGAAGAAAGCGACCAGTTAAAATCTACTTTTCTGGCTTCCATGTCGCATGAATTAAGAACACCTTTGAATGCAATTATTGGATTTAGTACACTGCTAAAACCAAATTCTCCATCCGAAAAAATTGAGAAATGGAATTCAATTGTCCGATCAAGCGGTAAGCATTTGCTGAAAATAATAGAATCGATTTTTGATGTTTCCTTATTGCAAGCTAAAGAAGTGAAGTTAAACATAGACCAGTTTTCACTGTGCGAAATGTTTGATACCATACAGCAGTATGTTAAGGCAGAGGTGAAAAAGCTGAATAAAACAAATCTTGCAATCAATTACATATCGTTTGGTGAGCGCGATGTTTTTATAACTTCCGATCGCACGAAATTAATGCAGTTAATAACCAATTTATTGAATAATGCCATTAAATATACCGAATTAGGAAAGGTTGAATATGGCTGTAAAATTCATGATGACAGTATTGTTTTCTTTGTATCAGATACCGGAATAGGAATCTCCGAGGAGCATAAAGACATCATTTTTGATATTTTCCGCCAGATTGACGATCCCTATTGGGGCTTGCAATCGGGCGTAGGATTGGGTTTGGCAATTTGCAAGGAAATTACAAATTTATTGAACGGAGAACTGTGGCTTGATTCCGAAAAAGGCAAGGGATCTTGTTTCTACTTTAAATTGAATAATGTGCTTAGCATTCCTGATCAAAAGCAATTTAAAGCCCTAAAGAACATCGAGCCACCAAATTTAAAAGGCAAAACCATATTAATTGTAGAAGATGTTGAGATTAATTACTACCTGCTGGAAGAAATATTGGCTCCAACTAATGCCAACTTAATGTGGGCAAAAAATGGTGTTATAGCAGTTGGCATGGTACAAACAACCCCTGATTTAAATTTGGTATTGATGGATGTTAAAATACCTCATTTAGATGGATATCATGTCACAAAAAAAATACTGAAGCAAAATCCAAACTTGCCGATTATTGCGCAAACAGCCTATGCTTTAAAGGGTGATAAACAAAAAGCTTTGGACTCTGGCTGTGTGGCATATATAACAAAACCGATCGAAAGATCGGTATTGTTCGAATTGTTGCAAGAGCATATATAACGTGAGTTCGACGTAAAATTCTATCCACAGAAAGTTATATTTGGGATAGATTTGCATTAAAAATTTGGAAAGAATAGCGGGCTATTTTGAGGAATTTTTAATGTGAAGATGTCGTAAAGAGAACTTTCCATTATGTGTTTGCCTGCTTTCGGCATAAATTTCCTCAAATCTTCTTGAAATATCCCGATATTCCTTCGAAAATTTGATAAAATTTCTACTCAAAATCAGATCAAACTGTGAACGAATTGTACCTCGAACTCACGTTATATAACTGGCACCAAACAAAAGAAGCTGTCCTTTTGGGGACAGCTTCTTGTTTATTAATTGACTTAAATTTTAATTGTTTTTTTCCTCCGGCATGTCTTGATCCGGAATTTCTGAATTAGCCTTTTCACAGCACTGCAGAACAGATAAGTTTGGCTCGAATAAGTTTGCAATTTTCTCCCAACGTACCATTTTAAAATTTTGGGTAGTTGATTTTCCTTCAAACTTGTTGTAACCATCTTGCGCAATAAACAATCCTTTAGGAAAATCTTCTCCTAAATTATAGTTGATTACTTCAATACCATCTGTTTCTTCGACCCCGTCAATTGTTCCATCGCTTATTCTAAAGCTTCCTAAGTATTTGTGAGGAGCTTTTCTATCGAAAACAGCATATGAATAATTTCCTTGGCTAGATGCAATTAAATATCCTTCACCATTGTCTTCCTTAAAAATACAAAGACCTTCAATGTCTTCATAGATATTTTTATTGCCCTTTACAGTGCTTTGAGAAAGCATTTCAAGCCCCGAAGATTGATTCGGATCAATAGAGATTTTCCAAATGCCTTTGGCTTCTTCTCCAATAAAAAGAGATCCGGCTTCATCGTCGGCAACCATACCTTCCGTTTTGCTTTCCAGCTTTATTTTACGAACCAGTTGGCCTTCAACTTTCTCTTTGCTTAGTTTAATTTCCCATTGCTCTACATTACCAAAAACGCTGTTTACAAAAGCATAAAGCTTATTGTTGTTCATTGCCAAACAAAATCCATAAACTTCATCACTCATTTTTACTTTAACAGCATTGGGGTATTTCTGTAGTTCACCGCTTTCACTAATTCTGTAAAAATCGATTGTATTGGTAGTTCTATTCGAACATGCAGCAATATCAAGCAAATCATTATTTACCTGCACCTTCTGACGAACATCTACATTGTTCATTTTGCCATCGGCATAGAAGAATAGTTCTTTGCCTTGCAGGTTATAAACTGCAATTCCTCCTTTTTTATCCGTTCCAATAATTCTGCTTTGCGACGCATCTGAAAAATTAATCCATATTGCAGGATCATCAGCTGCGTCCTCGCGTGTAGAACGGTTCTTTAAGGCATCAGTTTCAGCATCAGCAGTGGTAACTTTCTCAATTAACAGGGAGGCTTTTCTGGAACCTTCGCTTTCTCTATCGCATGAGTATGCAATAGCCAAGGAAAAAGTGATCCAAATTAAACCTATAAACGTGTTAATATTCCTCATTACACTTGGCTTAGAAAGTTAGGTTTAAACCGATATTTGCTTTTACACCATAGTATTCAGATTGCATTGTTCTGCTTTCTTCGCCTTGGTAGTAACGCAATGGTTCATTTAATAAGTTGTTTGCCGATGCAAAAATACTCCAGTTTTTATTGATATTGTAGCTTGCACTCAAATCAAGATGTGTTGCTTTGTCGTAGTAACGATCGTAGAATGCTGATTTTCCCCATTCATCAATAAACTCATCAGCATGCTGTAATGATAAGCGTACCGATAGTTTTTTGCTTTCGTAGAACAATGAAATGTTCATGTTGTTCTCAGGAGTACCTGCAATTGCTAAATCTTCATCTTCACGTCCCTCGATATTGATGTTTTTCATTTTGGAGTGAGTGTAAGTGTAATTTGCATAAACTCCTAAGTTATTTAGGAAGCCTGGTAGAAAGTCCAATTGACGTTGGAAAGCAAATTCAAAACCATAAAGGTCTGCATCTCCAACATTAATTGGTTGGAAGAATTTTTCCCAAATCTGGTTGTTATAGCTGTAATCCCTTAGTTCAATAGTATTAGAGATATCATCTAATGATTTGTAAAAGAAACCTCCTGAAATTACACCAATATTAGAGAAATAGTGTTCTGCCATTACATCAATGTTCATAGCTGTTGTTGGCTCCAGAGTTGGATTTCCAATTTCAATTTCGCTATCCTCTGTTTTGATTTCACTATGTGGAACCAAATCGTAATAATTAGGGCGTGAAATGGTATTGGTCCAAGCAAGTTTTAATTTGGTGTTTTCTGAGATCGAATATTTAGCAATGATACTAGGTAAAAAGTTATTATAATCGTTAGATTCCTTCTTAGTAGTGTTTAAAGTTATTTCAGCATCTTCGTCATAGTCAGGATGATCTTCATCTTCGATTGGAATGTTTAGTATTCTACCTGAGTATTCTAGATCAGTTCGTTCCATTCTAACGCCAAAAATCATTTTTAACTTGTCTCCAATTTTTTGGTCTACACGAACGTAACCAGCATAAACTTTTTCTTCAGCCTCAAAATTTCCAGCTTCTTCTTCCAAATTCTCCTTCGGATCGTAATCGTTAAAATTCTGCCCACTTAAGAATTCCTTTGAAACAAAGTGCCCAGCCATGTAGTCGCCAGCCATAAAATCACTTTTGCTTGCATCGTATTGATTGGCTAATGCCGAATTAACAAATGAGTCTTCGTTGTCATCACCTAAGTCAATATCGTAAAACTGATTGTCTCTGTTTTTTTCTTTGCTTTTGTATCTAAAACCAGTTTTCAATTTCGTTTTCCCTTTCACAAGCGGAAGTTTAATATCAACTTTAAAGTTCTTATCAATGTCCTCTGTGAATTGGAATTCTTCGGTAAGTTCTTTCAATCCGTATTCGCTGCTTAAATCTGCCAATTGTGGATCAGAAATTGTAAACATTGGCTTTTCAGGGTTTGAAAGATTAGGATTAATGGCTACATCTTTTACTTTTAAAGAGATGTATCTTTCATTAGGCCTATCTTCAGATGCCTTCGCATAACTTCCTTTCCAGTTTACTTCTACACTTCCAAAGTGGTGCTCACCATTCAAAGAGAAGTTCATTGTTTTTTGATCTTCCAAACGGCCATCTTTGTTTGTTCCTCCTTTGGTTTGACGACGAACTTCGGTTGTCCAAGATCCATTTTCTCCCTCGATGTCTTTGTAACGAAGTCTGTATCTGTTTTCCCAGTCTTTTCTTCTGTTATAAATACCCTTTAATTCAATTTTATGGTTTGCATTAATTTCGTAATCGAAGGAAGCAGAGTAACTTTGTCTAATTCTTTGTAAGTAGTAGGTTCTGATCTGAAAATCGGATGCATATAGATTACCATTATCATCTTCCTCCCATTCAGCTTCAATATTATCCGAACCTAATTGATTGTCTTGGTAAGAAGCAGAGAATGTCATACCAAGGCTAGAGTTGCCACCAGTTTCTAGACGATTGCCATATACTGCAGATAATTGAAGTTGTGGGTCATTGCTAAGAAAGTTGTAACCTGTTCCAATACGAGCAGAAAACTGTTCTTTAAATGGATTTGATCTAGTAATTAAATTAACCGAACCACCAATTGCATCAGCTTCCATGTCTGGTGTTACTACTTTGTTTACTTCAATAGTTTGAACCATATCCGAAGGAACCAAATCCAGCTGTATAGAGCGAATCTCAGCTTCAGCCGATGGAATTCTTTCTCCGTTAATCGTTACAGAATTGTACTCAGGCGAAGTACCTCTAATGTGTCCGAAACGTGCTTCACCTTGATCGTACTGTACGTTAATACCAGGAATACGCTTCAAAGCATCTCCAACGTTATTGTCAGGGAACTGACCAACTTGTTCCGATGATACAATATTGGAAATGTTAACATTGTTTTTTTGCTGATTCAAAGCTCTTGATTGTTCTTTCATTATTCCTTGAACCACTACTTCTTGAAGCTTTAAACCTTCTTTAAGAATAATGTTCTCTGTGTAAATAGTCGAAGGTTCAATACTTAGTTTTTTGTCAATGCTTTCGTAACCAATATAAGATACATGAAGCGTGTATTCTCCCGGAGTAATGTTATTAATACGGTAGATACCATTGTGGTCGGTAACTACGCCTTGCTTGCTTTCTGTTAAAACAAGTGTAGCACCAGGTAATGGAGTATTACTCGAATCTAATACTCTACCAGTAATTGATGATTTGTCTCCATTGTTGGAGTTTTCGTCTGCATAAATGTTTTGCACAAATAAGCTAAAAGTCAAAATTAGACTTAAAGCAATCGATAGTTTTTTCATTTTTAGGATAAATTTTGATTTGTGTTAATGCTCAATCTGATATTGAGCCTAATTCAGGTGTATAATTCGGAAATCAAAATTAGTGGATCGAGAGGCGTAGAAGATTAAATCAATCTAATGCTTGTGTGAAATTATTGTTGATTCTATTGCGATTGAATGTCATTTGCATTTCATTGATGTAAAGATCTTTGTATTTGTCGGAAATATTACTTTTTAAATATTACATGATATTGTTAATAGGACTTAACTAAAAATATTGTTACAGTTTTCGCTGATTTTAAGTAGAAAGCTTTTAAAATTACCGAGTGAATATCGTGATATTGCGAGGGGATTTATGCCAAAAGCAATGGAAATCTTTCAAAAGTCATCTTCACCCAATCTTTACTGTAAAAATTCTTCAAAATATCCTGATATTCTTTCAGATTTTTAAAGAAAATCTTGAATAAATCTAACTTTCTGTGGTGAATATCTTACATCGAACTCAGGCTTGTTAGGTTTTTATTATTCAGGTTTTTTTGTCAGTTTTGTTTTGCACCAAAAACAAAAATAACGTGAAATTATCTGTTGTAATTTTAAGTTTGCAAATGCTGTGTTTGTTTGCTTGTAACTATAATTCCCCCAAGAATCAGGACATACTGAATACAGCCAATACATCGAAAAAAGAAATGGCAGTTTGTAAACCGGAATTGGTTTCGGATAGCTTGCCACCTATTACCTTAGAGCAGTCAGGTATGATATGGCATGATAGCTTAATTTGGGTAAACAACGATAGCGGAGGAGCGCCCGAGTTGTATGCCTACAATTTAAATGGAAGCTTAGTTCGAACTCTTCAAATTAAGAATGCTACCAACAATGATTGGGAGGCGCTGGCAGAAGATGAGCAATATTTTTACATTGGTGATTTCGGGAATAATTTTGGAGCACGTAAAAATCTATGCTTGTATAGGGTTGAGAAAGCAGAAATTAAAAATGCAAGTATAATAGTTGCAGAAGCTGATACAATTCAATTTCATTGGGCAGATCAAGAATCGTTTTTGTCTCTAAAACACCATCATAATTACGATTGCGAGGCCTTATTTGCATATGGCGATTCTCTTTATTTCTTCACTAAGAATTGGGAGAATTTGAAAACAAGAATGTATGCAATGCCAAAATTCGGTAAGGAGCATAGCTTGCATCCTAAGGCAAGTTTTAATGCTGATTTGTTAGTGACCGGAGCGGATATTAGTTCAGATGGAAAACTTGTTGCTTTGGTTGGCTACAAGGATTATAAAACTTATTTATATCTGTTTTATGACTTTAAGGGGGTAGATTTTTTGGATGGTAAAAACATACGATTGGATTTAAGTATTTTAGGAGGCGTCCAGACAGAAGGAGTTGTTTTTACCGACAATGGAGATTTATTTATTAATTCCGAAGCCACAAAGCAAAAGCAAGCTATTTATAAAATAGATTGGAAACAGTTTATTCAGAATTAGGGTATTCTTATTGCCCTAACAAATAATCTCACGCTTTGATTTTGAAATCCTTAAAAAGCTTGTAATTTTGTAGCCCAATTTGCTAAACAGCCACAATTTTTGGATTGTTTGAAAAGAATAAGGAAAAGATTTTGAAAGATAAGTACAGAGAAATATTTGATAGGGGAACCGATTTGCCATTGGTAGAAGACTTCTATACTATCCAGGGTGAGGGATATCATACGGGTAAGCCTGCTTACTTCATTCGAATTGGAGGTTGTGATATTGGCTGTCGTTGGTGCGATAGTAAAATATCATGGAACCCTGCGGAACACAGATTAATTTCGGTTGAAGAAGTGGTTCGTAAGGCAGTAGAATCTCCGGCAAAATCTGTTGTTGTAACTGGAGGAGAGCCTTCTTTATATAATCTAGAGCCACTTTGTACCGAGCTGAAAAGACACAATATTGAGAATTTTCTGGAAACTTCAGGTGCATATGAAATCAGTGGGGAATGGGATTGGATTTGTTTATCGCCTAAGCGAAATAAACTGCCTGTGCCATCATCTTATCAAAAAGCTAATGAGCTAAAAGTAATCATTTACGATCTGGAAAAAGATCTTGCATGGGCCGAGGAACTGTCCAAAAATGTTGGAGATGATTGTTTATTGTACCTTCAGTCAGAATGGAGTCGGTATGTTCACAATGTTAAACCCATTGTGGAGTATGTGAAGAATAATCCCAAATGGAATATTTCGCTGCAATCGCATAAATTTATGAGGATACCCTAGCATACAATGGAACTTTTAAATAGCCGGATCAACTAATGATTCGGCTTTATTGTATCAGTAAAATAGGTCTTTAGTCCGAATTCACTATCCGGATTTTGTTGAATATCTTAAGTTCGTTCCCATTAAAAATGTCAATTTAAGCATATGGTAAATAACGTGAGTTCGTCGTAAAATTCTATCCACAGAAAGTTATATTTGGGATAGATTTGCATTAAAAATTTGGAAAGAATAGCGGGCTATTTTGAGGAATTTTTAATGTGAAGATGTCGTAAAGAGAACTTTCCATTATGAGTTTGCCTGCTTTCGGCATAAATTTCCACAAATCTTCTTGAAATATCCCGATATTCCTTCGAAAATTTGAGAAAATTTCTACTCAAAATCAGATCAAACTGTGAACGAATTTTACGTCGAACTCACGTTAAATATTCTTAAAACGAAGTTGCTACCCTAACATTTACGTGCTTTTTATAATCAATATAAATAGTTTGATTTAGGTTCATATCACTTTCCTGATCCTGAAAAAAAAATGATCTTAGCATAACAAAATCAAAAAAATAATAAGCATGAGTATAAAAGGAACTCAAACCGAAAAGAATTTGTTAAAAGCATTTGCTGGCGAATCTCAAGCAAGAAGCAGGTATACATATTTTGCAAAAAAGGCAAAAAAAGAAGGGTACGAGCAGATTGCAGCATTGTTTATGGAAACGGCAGAACAAGAAATGCAACATGCAAAACGCTTTTTTAGTTTTTTAGATGGTGGTGATGTGGAAATTACAGCAGTCTATCCGGCGGGTATTGTTGGTAGTACTGCTGAAAATTTAAAAGCCGCTGCTGCTGGCGAAAATGAAGAGTACACCGACTTGTATCCTGCATTTGCAAAAATCGCAGAAGAGGAAGGATTTAAAAAGGTTGCAACTGCTTTTAAATTGATCGCTAAGGTAGAGCAAGAGCATGAGAAGCGATATCTTAAGTTGTTGGAAAATATCGAAAAGGAAAAGGTATTTGAATCCGAAGAAGAGGAGGAATGGTATTGCCGCAAATGTGGCTATGTTCATAAGGGTAGAAAAGCTCCTGAAAATTGTCCTGCATGCAATCATCCTCAAGCTTATTTTGAGAAAAAAGCAAAAAACTATTAAAACGGAAAAAGGCTCATGATTGAGCCTTTTTTTTTATTCATCTAATAAATCGGGGCGTAATTTTTTCGTTCTCAAATAGGCCTGTTCTTCTTGCCACTTTTCAATTTTCTTGTGATCTCCGGACAGCAAAATTTCTGGCACTTTCCAGCCTCTAAAATCTGCAGGTCTGGTGTAGATTGGCGGAGACAATAAATTGTCTTGAAAAGAATCTGTTAAAGCAGAGGTTTCATCGTTCATAGCTCCCGGAATTAAGCGAACAACACTATCGGTAATAACAGCAGCTGCCAGTTCCCCACCAGTTAATACAAAATCTCCTATCGAGATTTCCTTCGTGATAAAATGATCTCTTATTCTTTGGTCGATTCCTTTGTAGTGACCACAAAGGATTATAATGTTTTCTTTTAATGATAGAATATTTGCAGTTTTTTGTTCGAATTTTTCTCCGTCAGGGGTGGTAAAAATGATTTCATCATACTCTCTTTGATCCGTAAGGTGTTCAATTGCTTTTACTACCGGTTCCAATCGCATTACCATTCCTGCACCGCCACTAAATGCATAATCATCAACTTTATTGTGCTTGTCCTCCGAAAAATCACGTATGTTGTGAATGTGTATTTCAACTACTCCATTATCTTTTGCACGCTGAATGATAGAGTGGTTTAAAGGACTCTCCATTAATTCAGGAACTACTGTTAATATATCTATTCTCATTAATTCTAAATTTTCAGCAAAAGTAAATATCAGATACAAGCGATGCAAGTAATTGAAAGAACAAGAGGGTAAATCAACTTTTAGAGACAATGTGTCAGCAATAATATTGCAAATAATGACATTATGACGTTATATTTTGAATCTAAACTGACGATTTGAATCACCAATTGTAATGGTATGCAGTTTGATTAATGAATTGTGAAAATTAAATAAATAATATCGGAATCCGGAACCGAAGATTTAATAAAAAATGTATAGGAGATTATAGTTATGACATTATTAAGATATTCAAAAAGACCAAATGATTTTTTTACAAATCAGTTAATGAATCAATTGTTTAAAGAAACTCAAGATAACCTTAAAGCTTCAGTGGAAAGAGAAGCTGGCTTTCGTCCTGCTGCCAATGTTTTGGAAGAAGAGAAATATTTTTTGATTGAAGTCTCAATTCCAGGATTTGCAAAAGAGGATGTGAAAATTAATATTGAAAATGATTCTCTTAAAATTTCAGTAGAAAAGAAATCAGAGGAGAAGGAAAAAAAATACTTGAGAAGAGAATTTGGAGCGAGCAAATTCGAACGTAGCTTTAAATTGGCTGATACAATTGACCAGCAAAAAATATCGGCAGAAGTGAAAGACGGTATTTTAAATATTACTCTTCCAAAAAATGAAGAAAAAAAGCCTGAAATTCACAAAATTGAAATCAAATAATGGATTTAATGCCACACTACTATAATAAGACTTATTTTATAGCAAAGCTGGTTTAAAATAAACATCCATTTTTAATATTCATAATAGTGAATAAGGTTTAAATAGGCGTATTTTTTTTACTTACTGGGAATTATTCATGTTAGTTAATTAGTTTAATTTGGATAAGAGGTTCGTTCAACAGTACGAACCTCTTTGTTTTTAGGGGAAAAGAAAAATATTAAAATCTTTGAGGTTTAGCACATAATTAGTTAAATTCGTAAGGGTAGGCTTAAAAGTTTTCTTTTAGGTGATATTGTTAACTCAAATTTCATATGGTTTGAAATTTAATCTAACTCAATTTACATGAAAGCACCAGATCTGTCAAATCCCTCACATGAGAATGAATTAAATGAAAATTTAGAAGCGAAAGAAAAGGTAACTGATTCTCATGAAATTAAAAAAGCAGAAGCAAAATCTGTTAATTTAGAAAGTTCAGAAGCTAATTCTGATGAAGAAGCTTTTGAAGAAAAAACTGTTATTGGTTCAGAAAATGAATCCGAACTACAGAAAGAACCAGATTATACATTAATGGAGAAAGGCGAGTTGAAAAATCGCTTAACTTTACTTCTGGAAAATGAATCTCTTTCGGCTATTAAAGATAAAGTTGAAGCAATTAAGCTGAACTTTTATAAAAAGCATAATGAAGAAATTGAAGCGGCGAAAAAGAGGTTTATTAATGACGGGGGTGCTGAGGAAGATTTTCAACTAGGCTCGGACGAGCTAGAAGTTCAAGTTCGGGAAATGTTGCAAAAGTTTAAGGAGAAAAAGTCCGAATTGAACCGAAACATCGAACAGGAAAAAGAAGATAATCTTAAAAAGAAATACCAGATTATCGAGGATATTAAAGATTTGGTAAATCGCAAGGAGTCTTTCGATAAAACATTTCATGAATTCAGAGAGTTGCAAAAGCAATGGCACGAAATTGGAATGGTGCCTCAGCAAGCTTTAAAGAACTTATGGGATAATTACCATCACCATGTAGAGAATTTTTATGACTATATAAAAATCAACAAGGAACTCCGCGATCTGGATTTGAAAAAGAATATGGCTTTAAAGGTTAAGCTGTGTGAGGAGGCAGAGAAGTTGTTGAATGAGCCGTCTGTGGTGAAAGCTTTTAATACTCTGCAGAAATATCATGAGCAATGGCGAGAGATTGGACCTGTTCCAAGAACTGAAAAAGAAAAATTGTGGATCAGATTTAAAGAGGCTACAACCATTATTAATCGAAAGCATCAGGAATATTACGAAGGTTTAAAATCTGAACAGAAGAATAATCTTGCCAAAAAGACTGTGCTTTGCGAAAAGGCAGAGGAAATTGCCAATAGAGAAATTGCTTCTCATAAAGAATGGAATTCAAGTTCAAAAGAGATAATTGACTTACAAAAGGAGTGGAGAACAATTGGTTTTGCTCCCAAAAAGGATAATAATAGAATATATCAGAGATTCCGAGCAGCTTGTGATTTGTATTTTGATAAGAAACGAGATTTTTACATGGTTTTGAAAGAAAAACTAAATGTAAATCTGGAAAAGAAAAAAGAGTTGTGCGAAATTGCAGAAAGCCTTCAGGATAGTCAGGACTGGAAAGAGACAACAGATAAACTGATTGCGATCCAGAAAGAATGGAAAACAATAGGGCCTGTACCTAGAAAAGTATCAGAAGATCTGTGGGTACGCTTTAGAGCGGCTTGCGATAAATTTTTCCATAATAAATCGAATCATTTTGATAATGCAGATGCTGGACAAATAGAGAACCTTAAGCTTAAAGAGTCTTTAATTGAGAAAGTACAAAATTTTGTGCTTGCCGAAGATAACGAGAAAAATTTAAGTGCTTTGAGGAAGTTCCAAAAGGAGTGGACGCAAATTGGACATGTTCCTTTCAAGAAAAAGGATAAAATTCAGGAGCTATTCAGAAAAGCTATAAACAGCTTGTATGACCGCATGAATATGGATAGCGAGAACAAGGAAGTGCAAAAATTTAAGACCAAGATTGATACTTTCTTGAGCATGAGTAATTACGAGGATAAGATTATTATTGAGAGAAATAAAATTGTAAATAAGATGAGGCAATTGGAAAGTGACATTGCTTTGTGGGAAAACAATGTAGGTTTTTTCTCTTCTTCAAAGAATTCGAGTGTTGTTAGCGAAATTGAGGAGAAAATTGAGAGAGGAAAACAAAATCTCGCAATATTGAGTGAAAAGCTTAAAATTATTGACGGATTGGTTTCGTAGTTTTTTGTTAATTCAATTTAAAAAGGCATTTCTCATTGTGGGAAGTGCTTTTTTTATGGAATTTGGGTTAGTATTCATAAATGGAATACTGGTGTTATTACGTAATAAAATAAATCAGGATTTGATGGTTCGAAACATAGATTTCGTTTCTTAAAGACTTATAATTTGACTACTTTTGCAGCTTTAATAAATCAACTAAAAAAGTTTATACAGTGTCAACAACCAAATACATCTTCGTTACAGGTGGGGTAACCTCATCATTGGGAAAGGGAATTATAGCATCTTCGCTGGCTAAATTATTACAAGCCAGAGGGTATTCTGTAACCAACCAAAAGTTAGATCCATATTTGAATGTAGATCCTGGAACATTAAATCCGTATGAGCACGGAGAATGTTTTGTTACAGATGATGGTGCTGAAACAGATCTGGATTTGGGACACTACGAACGTTTTACAAACGCTCCAACTTCTCAGGCAAATAATGTTACCACAGGTAGAATTTATCGTAATGTTATCAACAAAGAAAGAAAAGGTGATTTCTTGGGAAAAACGGTTCAGATTATTCCTCATATTACTGATGAAATTAAAAGAAACATCAAAATGCTTGGAACAAAGCAAAAGTTTGATGTTGTAATTACAGAAATTGGTGGTACTGTTGGTGATATTGAATCATTGCCTTATATCGAGGCTGTTCGTCAGCTAAAATGGGAATTGGGACACGATGCTCTTGTAATTCACTTGACTTTGGTACCATATCTTGCAGCTTCGGGCGAGTTGAAAACTAAACCAACTCAGCATTCAGTAAAATCATTGTTGGAAACGGGAGTTCAGCCAGAAGTATTGGTGTTGAGAACTGAACATGAATTAACAGCAGATGTTCGTAGAAAAGTGGCATTGTTCTGTAATGTTGAACCAAAAGCAGTGGTGCAATCTATTGATGTATCTACAATTTATGAGGTTCCTTTAAAAATGCGTGAAGAAAAGCTTGATCAAACGGTTTGTGAAAAGCTTGGACTTGACTTGAAGAACGAACCTAAATTAAAGGAGTGGACAAAATTCCTTACTCGTCTTCAGAATCCTAAATCGGAAGTAAAAATTGGTTTGGTAGGAAAGTATGTGGAGCTGCATGATGCGTATAAATCAATTGCAGAATCTTTTATTCATGCGGGTTCGGTTAACGAATGTAAGGTGATAATTGAGTGGATTCATTCTGAAAAGTTGAATGACGCAAATTATCAGGAAGTATTAAAAGGTCTGAAAGGTATTTTGGTTGCACCAGGATTTGGTCACCGCGGATTGGAAGGAAAAATTTTAGCTGTAAAATATGCGCGCGAAAACAATATCCCATTTCTTGGTATTTGTTTAGGTATGCAGGTTGCGGTAATCGAGTTTGCACGTAACGTACTAAAACTTGAAGGTGCAGATTCTTTGGAAATGAATCCAAAAACTCCACATCCGGTTATCAACTTGATGGAAGAGCAGAAAAATGTTACCGAAAAAGGTGGCACCATGCGTTTGGGAGCTTACGATTGTATCTTAAAAGAAGAATCGAAAGCATTTGCAGCATACAAGCAGAAAGAGATTTCGGAACGTCACCGCCATCGTTACGAGTTTAACAACGAGTATTTAGAGCAATTCGAAGCTGCTGGGATGAAACCTGTAGGTATGAATCCTGATACCGGATTGGTGGAAGCAGTTGAGTTGCAAGCTCACAAGTGGTTTGTAGGGGTACAGTTTCATCCGGAATACAAAAGTACAGTAATCAGGCCTCAGCCATTGTTTGTGGAGTTTGTAAAGGTTGCCATGGAAAAATAAAAATGGCATGTATTAAATATTGGCTGTTGGAAGAAGATAATTGCCAGATGTCATTTCATCAGAAAATAGTTAATGGTCATTTGTCAATGGGAACATTAAAAACAGTTTGTTTATTACATATACCTAAAAGATATTTATAATTGAAATAGAAAATTGGTTACTTCCTTACTAATGACTAGTTACGAGTGACTAATGCACGATCAAGAAAAGAAATATGGATAGAAATTCGATTTTGGGCTTGGTGCTCATCGGTGCGATTTTGATCGGGTATACATACCTGACAAAACCATCGGATGAGGA
Source organism: Marinifilum sp. (assembly GCF_965230805.1). NCBI lineage: Bacteria > Pseudomonadati > Bacteroidota > Bacteroidia > Marinilabiliales > Marinifilaceae > Marinifilum > Marinifilum sp. The sequence continues at coordinate 3,741,541 of NZ_OZ246019.1, forward strand.
GATCAAAGCCATGAAGACCAGAGATTCGATTGCTCGGGTTGAAAGATTGCATAATGAGCAACTTGAAACAGAAAGAGTTGAGGCTTTAAAAAAAGAGTACGCAGAAAAGAAGCAAGATACTGTAGCACTTCAAAATGAATATGGTGCATTTGCAGGGGCTGTTCAGCAAAAAGATGAGATCATTACCCTTGAAAATAAATTGGTGAAAATAAGCATCAATACTTTAGGGGGTAAGATTGCCAATGTTGAGTTGAAGGATTACAAAACTCACGATGCTGAGAAATTGATGCTTTGGGGTGATAAAAACTCAAAGTTCGGATTGACTTTCTATGCCAGGAACAAAGCATTGAATACACAGGATTTGTATTTTACTCCTGTTAACTCGGTTAAAACCGTTGATGCGTCAACGGCTCAGCAGATAGTTAGCATGCGTTTGCAAGCTGGCGAAGGAAAATACATCGAGTACAAATATTCATTACAGCCAGATTCTTACATGCTTGCATTTGATATCAATGTTGTAGGAATGCAGGATGTAATTTCTTTGAATCAAAGAGATTTAACTTTCAATTGGGCTGCCGATATTCCTAGCCAGGAAAAAGGGCACAAGTTCGAGAATCAGTATACCAATATCTTTTATAAATTTTTTGAGGACGATGTAGAAAGCATGTCTGCATCAGGTGAGGATGAAGAAAGTTTGTCAACAAAAGTAAAATGGATTGGCTTTAAGCAACAATTCTTTTCATCTGTGCTGATTGCCGAGGAATCTTTTAAAGGAATAGAGTTGAAGTCGGTTAATATGGATGAGCAATCGCCAATTTTGAAGAATTTCTCTGCTTCTATTTCATTGCCTTATCAGGGTTCTCAATTAGAGAATTACCCAATGAGTTTCTATTTCGGTCCTAACAAATACAAAACTCTGAGAGAGTATGGTAAGGATATGGAATTGCATTCTTTGGTGAATTTGGGATGGAAAATGTTTGCTTGGGTAAACAAATGGTTGGTAATTCCTGTTTTCAATTTCTTGGAAAATCACATTGCAAACTATGGTATCATTATCCTGATTTTAACAATTATCATCAAGTTGATTTTAGCACCATTAACTTACAAGTCGTATATGTCGACTGCTAAGATGAAGGTGTTGAAACCACAGATCGACGAAATTAACGAAAGAATACCCAAGGATAAAGCAATGGAGCGCCAGCAAGCAACTATGGCATTGTATAAAAAAGCAGGAGTAAACCCAATGGGTGGATGTTTACCTATGTTGGTGCAGTTCCCAATACTAATTGCATTGTTCCGATTCTTTCCCGCGTCAATTGAACTACGCCAGAAGAGCTTCTTATGGGCCGACGACCTGTCATCATATGATTCTATTATTGATTTACCATTTAGTATCCCATTTTATGGAGATCACATCAGTTTATTTTGTTTGTTGATGGCAATTACCAACTTGGTATACACTCGTATGAACAGCCAAATGCAATCGTCGCAGCAAATGCCTGGTATGCAAACCATGATGTACTTAATGCCAGTAATGTTCCTATTCTGGTTCAATAGTTATGCATCAGGTCTTTCGTACTACTATTTTATTGCTACATTATTTACCGTAGCTCAAACATGGGCAATTCGCAAGTATATGGTTGACGAAGACAAAGTATTGGCAACAATCGAAGCCAACAAGAAAAAGCCAGTTAAAAAATCGAAATTCCAACAGCGTTTGGAAGAAGCTGCAAAGCAAAGAGGTTACAAACCTCCTAAGAAATAAGATCGATAGATGCGATATATAGGCCCCACATTTTTTTTGTGGGGCTTTTTTTGTGAAGATTGATAGCTTTTCTAAAATAATTATATACGCTCGAATTCATATAACATCTCTTTTTTTAAACAAAAATAAGTTATCAACTGGCTTTGTTGGTACTTGCCTATTTGTATTCAATACTAGCATAAGCTATTTTAAAACTTCTATCGATAAATTCGATGCCAATACGATCAACAAAGAGATTCAAAGATTTTGTTTTAATCTTAATTGTTGAGTAGTACATCATAATATAATAAGATATGCCCTACACGAAAATCGATAGTAAGATGCCTAAGTGCTTTGTAATGGCCTGTAAAACAGACGTTGCTAGATATGGATTCTCATTGTTTTTTGAATCTAAATAAGTGAGATCATGGTAGTTTAAAGTCAATTTTTATATATGTTTGTCCTATTCATTAACTATATGCATGTCTAAATCACCTGAATATCTACTTATCAAGGGTCTTAAGGAGGGAAAAATGGCTTTCTATCAAAGACTTTATGATATGAAATACTCTACATTTCATGCATTTGTGCGTGGTTTGATTAAAGATGAATGTGTTGCAGAAGATATTGTGCAGAACATCTTTATGAAAGTATGGATTAACAGGGAGAAACTGGACTGTAACCAATCCATTCACAATTATTTGTATGTTTTGGCAAGAAATGAAATCAGGGATTACTTTAGAAGAAAAGTAAATTCATTACACGTCGAAATAAAAGAAAATACCAAGCTTTTCTACGAGGATTTTGAAGGAGTAATGGATGCCAATATGATGAGAGAAAAAATTGACATTCTTATTGCCAACTTGCCCGAACAACGCAGAAAAGTGTATGTAATGAGCAGAGAAGATAAATTATCTAACAAAGAAATTGCAGAAAAACTTGATCTCTCAGTTCGAACGGTTGAGCGCCATATCTACTTGGTATTAAAGGAAGTGAAGAAGGTTCTTCCAGCTTTCGTATTCTTTATTTATTCCACTTTTTTAAAATAATTGAAAAAAAGTCATTTTTTCATTGCGTAGTCAAAGCTAGTCATGCGTTCTTTTAATACAGTCCATTAAAATGGGATATTAAAAACAGTATGGATAAAAAGACGATTAGAAATTACTATTACAATTTGTGCTCAGAGAATGAGGTGTACGAAGTAGAAAGGTGGTTGTCAACCATTAAGCACAACAGTGAAGACGATGAGCTTTTAAGAAGTTTTTTGAGCGAATTGCAAATAGATAAGGATATTTCTCTTAATAAAGCTGCCTTTGATAAGTTTGAATCTACAATAAGTGACAAAAGGGACAAGAGCTTTATTCATAGAATTGGTAAAATCTACCGATACGCAGCTGCAGTTTTAATCATACCTTTGTTGCTTGCGGCAGTTTACTTGTATGTTGACAACAAGAATCCGAAAGAGTGGGTAGAAGAGTATGTGCCCTACGGCAAAAGTAAAATGGTACAATTGCCAGATGAGTCTAAAATCTGGTTAAATGCCGGAACGAAATTAATTTATCCTAAAAAATTCAACAATTCCCTCAGACAGGTATATGTAGCAGGTGAAGCCTATGCTGAAATTGAAAAAGACAAAAGCAGACCTTTCATCATGTCAGCAGGAGAAGTTTCGATAGAGGTACTAGGTACAAAGTTCAATGTAAAATCATACAGCGAGGATGATAACATTGCCGTTTCTCTTATAGAGGGATCTATTAGGATGAGCACGAATCATAAGAACGAAATAAACACAAGACTTCTAAAACCTGGTGAGATTGTTAAGTTTAACAAATTGAGCGGAGAAATCGTTAAGAGTGAATTTATGATCGCTAGCCGAACCCAATGGTACAATGGTAAAGGATTTTATTTTATTGACGAGTCTCTTCAAGAAATATCAAGCTCATTAGAGCGATATTTTGATGTTAGAATTATTATTGAAAATGAGTCTTTAAAATCAGAAAGATTCTATTCCATATTTATAAATAATGAAAGTATTGATGACATTTTATCGGCATTAAACGCAAGTGGTAAAATGAAAATAAGAAAAACCCCGGGAATAATTTATATAAACTAACAACTAGAATAACCTAAATAATGAAGCCTATGATAATATCCTAAACAGAAAGCAACAAAATAAGACAGAGAATCTTGCCCATTCCCTGCCTTAGTAATCAGTTAAATTTTATGAAAATTATTAAACTAATAACACTACAAGTATATGAATTTAAAAACAATGTTCCTCAATTTGACTCGTTCAAAGTTGAAGAAAGTTATTATTGTACTTATTATTTCTTTTTTTGGAGGACTTGCACCCATATTTTCTCAGTCAATTTCTGTAAAGTTTAAAGACATTACAATTAAAGAAGCTGTTGAAATTTTAAGAACAAAACACAACTATTCGTTCTCAATGAATATAAGTGATATCGATATGAATAAACGAATCACTTATAAAGCAAATAAGGTTGAACTAACCGAGGTTCTAAATACGATATTTAAGGATCAGGGTATTAAATGTTCAATAAATGGAAATATTATAACGGTTAGAAAAGACGACGCACAGGAACAACCCAAAGGCAAAAAGGTGAGCATAAAAGGTAGGGTGTTTGACGAAAAAGGGGATCCGTTGGTTGGTGCAACTTTAGTAATAAAAGGAACAACAAATGGTACCATAGCCGATTTTGATGGTAATTTTTCTCTTGAAGCAAATACTTCAGCAATCCTACTTGTTACAACCATTGGATATACCGATCAGGAATTTGTTATTAATGATCAAACCGAATTTAATATTACAATGACTCCATCTGTTGTTGGATTAGATGAAGTTGTAATAACTGCTTTAGGGATTAAGCGTTCTAAAAAGGCACTAAGCTACAATGTTCAAGAAGTTTCGAGTGAAGATTTTATTAAGAACAAAGATGCCAACATTATTAACTCACTTTCAGGAAAAGTTGCTGGTTTAAATATTAACTCTAGTTCATCAGGTGTTGGAGGAGCCAGTAAAGTAATTATGCGTGGTACGAAATCGATTGAACAGTCGAGTAATGCATTATACGTTATTGATGGAGTACCAATGTTTAATTTTGGTGGCAGTGGCGACATTGAATTTGGATCCAGAGGAACAACAGAGTCAATCGCAGATCTTAATCCTGAAGATATTGAGAACATTTCTGTTTTAACCGGAGCAGCCGCTGCTGCATTATATGGTAGTAATGCAGCCAATGGCGCAATCGTTATAACTACTAAAAAAGGTAAGGCAGGATCAACATCCTTAACTATTACAAGCACAACCGAGTTTATGAGAACATTCATTACTCCGGAGTTTCAGAATAGATATGGTACTGGAGATTTAAGTTCGGAAGTGAAGGTTGCTGACAGAAGTTGGGGTGAAAGACTTAATTATGCCAATTATATGGGATATTCTCCAAAAGATGACTTCTTCCAAACAGCAATGGTGGCTACAGAATCTATTTCATTTTCTACAGGAAACGAGAACAATCAGACTTATATTTCGAGTAGTTATATCGATTCTAAAGGAGTTATTCCAAATAACGAATACGATCGAATGAACTTTACATTTAGAAATACAACGAGTTTCCTTGATCAAAAAATGAAGTTGGATATTGGTGCAAGCTATATAAAACAGAGCGATCGCAATATGCTTAATCAAGGGATTTATGGCAACCCATTGGTTACTGCTTATTTGTTTCCAAGAGGAGATGACTGGAATGATGTAAAAATGTACGAGCGTTACAATTCTTCTCGTAAGATATCTACGCAGTATTGGCCACAGGGCATAGATGAGTTTGTGGGGCAAAATCCGTATTGGATTGCACATCGTAACATAAGAGAAAACGAAAAGGATCGTTACATGATGAACGTAGGCTTGAGTTACGATATCTTGCCATGGTTAAATATTTCGGGACGAGCCAGAATTGACAATTCGGTAAACGACTATGAAGAAAAATTCTATGCAACTTCCAATACTACAATTACCGAAGGATCAACAAATGGTCTTTATGGCATTAGCAGAACAAAAAATAAGCAAACTTATGCAGATGTTCTTGTTAATATTAACAAGACGTTTAGTGACGACTTCAATTTGCAAGCGAATGTAGGTACTTCAATTTCAGACTTACAAGAAGATGTATTTCTAAATCGAGGACCAATTAGAGTGGATGGTATTCCGAATGTGTTTAATGTATTTCAGTTAGACAATGAAAATGTGACTCGCGCACAATCGGGATGGCGTGAGCAGACTCAATCCGTTTTTGGAAGTGCCGAAATAGGATTTAAGAATGCTTATTATTTAACCTTAACAGGAAGGAACGATTGGCCTTCTCAGTTGGCTGGCCCACATTCTAATAAAAAATCTTTCTTCTATCCATCGGTTGGTACATCCTTCGTTTTATCTCAAATATTCGAACTGCCTAAACAAATTCAGTATGCGAAGTTAAGAGCATCATATGCATCGGTAGGTTTGCCTTTTAAAAGGAATATTGCTAATCCTACGTATGTATGGGATAATTCGATCCAACAGTCACAATCATTAACTCATTATCCATTGTTTAATCTTAAGCCTGAAAAAACAAGATCATATGAGTTTGGTTTGACTACAAAATTGTTAGGACATATCGATTTAGACCTTAGTTATTATAAAACGGAAACCTTTAATCAAACGTTTGATCCCAAGATTTCTGTGTCTTCTGGATTTACAACATTATATGTTCAAACAGGTAATGTAAAAAATACGGGTTTCGAATTAAGCCTTGGGTATAGCAATAAATGGGGAGATTTTTCATGGAATACCAGTTATACTTTAGGATCTAATGAGAATGAAATATTAGAATTGGTAGATAACTATACGCATCCCGAAACTGGCGATAAGATTAGCAAAGATCGATTGGATATTCAAGGTTTGTCAAGTGCCCGATTTATCCTTAAAAAAGGTGGATCTCTTGGCGATTTGTATTCTATAGCTGATTTAAAGCGCGATAGTAATGGGGATATTCTGGTAGATGCAGATGGAAAAGTAAGTGCCGTTTACAATGTGGATGATATCAAGTTAGGTTCTGTATTTCCGAAAGCCAATATGGCTTGGAGAAATAGTTTTAGCTACAAGAACTTTAACTTCGGGTTTATGCTTTCAGCCCGATTAGGAGGTATTGTTTATTCGTCTACTCAAGCTACTCTCGATTATTATGGAGTATCTGAAGATTCAGCTGTAGCTCGCGATAGGGGAGGCGTAAGCGTAAATGGAACCGATATTGTTGGCGCACAGAATTGGTATACTGTGATTGGTGCACGATCCGGTATTCCTCAGTTCTACACCTATAGTGCAACAAATGTTCGCTTACAGGAGGCTAACATTGGTTATACAATACCAAGGGAAAAGCTAGGAAATATTGCAGATGTCTCCTTATCACTAATTGGGCGAAATTTGTTTATGATCTACAGTAAAGCTCCTTTCGACCCCGAGGCTGTAGCTACTACCGGCAATTATTATCAAGGTGTCGATAATTTCATGATGCCAAGTCAAAGTAGTGTAGGGTTCAACGTAAGAGTTAATTTCTAACAATCTAATTTTAATTACAATGAATAAATCAAATATTATATTGTTATTGTTTGCCCTCGTTTTAGGAGTTGTTTCATGCACTTCTAAATTTGAGGACTATAATACAGATCCTTATGATGTAACCAGTGAACAGTTGCAGTACGATGCATACAGTTTAAGATCTGCATTGGTGGCTATGCAAGGATATGTGATTCCGGTTGATGTTAATCTATGTCAGTTTACCGATTGTTTATTAGGGGGATCTTTTGGTGGTTACCTGTCAGATTCAAACTCAGGATTTGTTGGCAAAAATTATGCTACTTATAATCCCGAAGAACACTGGATTCAGGCACCTTTTAATGATATTATCCCTAGAATATATATCAATCAGGCGCAGATAAGATATGTTACCAACGACCCTGTTCCATTGGCTGTGGCCGATATTGTTAAAGTGGCATCTATTCATAGAATCACTGATATTTATGGCCACATTCCATATTCAAAAATTGGAGAGGATGGTAAACTTGAAGCAGAATATGATTTGCAAAAAGACGTTTACGCTAAGATGTTTGAAGAGTTGGACGGTGCCATTGCTGCACTCACTGCTTTACAAACATCCGATTTCAATCCCTTAGCTGATAGGGTTTATAATGGAAAAGTGTTAAGCTGGATTCATTTTGCAAACTCATTAAAGTTACGATTGGCAATGAGAATTGTTTATGCTGATAAAGCTTTGGCAAAACAAAAAGCCGAAGAGGCAGTTAACCATGAGATTGGAACCATTGTTGATAATGGTGATAACGCTTATTATCGTGTAAACAAGTCGCCATTTCAAGTGGTGATGTATGAGTACAACGGTGGAGATTCCCGGGTGTCAGCCGATATTACTGCTTACATGAATGGCTATAACGATCCACGTCGTGATAAATACTTTACAATGAGTACTTTTGAAGAGACTGACCGTCCGGAATTTCCGAATGGATATTACGGATTAAGAAACGGAATACAAATAGCCTCATCTGCAATTGCTCATAAGTACAGCAACATGATAATCGATGAAGCCGATCCACGTTTACTTTGGATGAACGCCGCAGAATCAGCCTTCTTAAAGGCCGAAGGAGCCTTAAGGGGATGGAACATGGGTGGAACAGCTCAAGACTTTTACGAGGAAGGAATCCGCTTATCTTTCGACCAATGGGGAGCAAAAGGCGCAAATACATATACCAATGATACCGAAAGTATTCCTGAGGCCTATAAAGATCCGTTGGGAGAAAACAATAGTTCCGAAACTCCATCTTTAATTACAATTAAATGGGATGAAGCCGTTGGTTTTGAAGCAAATCTTGAGCGTATTATTACACAAAAGTGGATTGCAAACTTTCCGCTGGGACACGAAGCATGGGCCGAATTTCGCCGAACAGGCTATCCTAATTTAATGGCAGTACCTCACAATTTAAGTAATGGTATTGTTGATGATGAAATGATGGCACGCAGACTTCCTTATCCTTTAAGAGAATACAAAGAAAATAGTGATAACCTTCAGAATGCAGTAGATGCGCTTGGTGGTCCTGATAATATGGCTACAAGAGTTTGGTGGGATTCAAAAGAAAAATAGAACTAGCATGAGAAAGACATATATAAACAAAATTGCTTTATGCCTTATTAGTGTTATTACACTTTGCTTGGGCGCATGTAGCGATTGGACAGAAATAGAATCTGTTGATATTAATCAGCCAAGCATTTCAGAAACTAATCCTGCTTTGTACGAAGAGTATCTTCAAAACTTGCGAGATTACAAGAGTTCTGTTCACAAATGCTTGATTGTAGAATTCGATAACAGTGAAAAACAACCATTTAGTAGGTCGCAGCATATTAATGTTGTGCCCGACAGTGTAGACTATATCTCATTAAAGTATCCTGCAAACCTAAGTGAATGGGAATTAAACGAAATCGACAGCTGTCGTATGAATAAGGGTACAAAATTTTTATTTACCATCAGGTTTGATGCCATAAAGCTACAGTACGAGCAGAAAGTGATTGAACGCGAAGCAATAGTTGACGCACTGGAAGAGGGCGAAGAAGAACCAATGGAGCTTCCAAGTTTCTTTAGCTATATGGTTGACTCATTAAACACAACCATAGGTCTGGTGAACGAATATGAGTACGATGGGATTTGTTTTGGCTACAAAGGAAAAAGCATCCGTCATATGACAGAAAAAGAGCTTGTTGAGTACTCCGGCTATCACAATGCATTTATCGGAATACTTAAAGATTGGAAATCGAGGAATACCGGTAAAGAATTGTTGTTTGAAGGAAAACCGCAGAATTTGCTCGATAAAACATTCCTTGAGGATTGTAAACACATCATTATTCCATGCAACACAGTGGGTAATGCATCAAAAATAGATTACAATTTGTTTTTAGCAAATGTGGATGGTGTTCCAAACAATCGCTTTGTGGTTTCGGTTGAAACCACATCATTGGATGAAACTGATATTAAAACCGGTTATTGGGCCGATGGATCGATTGCGATTAACGGAGCAGCTCAATGGGTAGCTTCTGAACACCAAGGATTCCAATCAAGTGGTTTATCAATCCTAAATGTTGCAAACGATTATTTTAGCGAAGAGCGCTTATACAATCATACAAGAAGTGCAATAAATATTATGAACCCATCTTTAAAAAACTAATCGATGATGAAACACTATATATTATATTCTTTTCTGTTTTTAATGATTCTTTTTTGCGGATGTGAAAAAGATGATGATTCCTTTGATAATAAGGTATACCTTAATGCTGCTTCAAAAGTAGATGAGATTCTCTTAAAAGGTGGTGTTGAGGAATCTGTAATGAAAATTAGCGCGGCAATCGCAAAGCCCGAAATGCAGAATATTACGGTTACCTATAAGGCCGATCCTTCATTGGTTTATCAATACAATCAGGCCTACTACGACAAGGCCATTAAGTTGCCTTCGGCCAATTATAGTCTGGAAGAAACGCAAGTTGAAATTGCACTTGGTAATGTAAAATCAAAGGATACCGAAATTAAATTTATTAACCTGAGTGCCTTAGACCGCGATTTGGTTTATGTGCTGCCGGTAAGCATTTCCGATGCCAACATTCCTATATTAGAAAGTGCTCGTACACTATATTTTGTAATAAAAGGAGCAGCACTTATTAATGTGGTGGGTGATATTGAAGAAAACTACCTCGAAGTAAATTGGGTAAACCCGGATGTATGCAATAACCTGTCTCAACTAACCATGGAAGCATTAATTAGAGCCCGCGATTACGATCGACTAATTAGTACGGTTATGGGTATCGAAGGAAGATTCTTAATTAGAATTGGAGATGCAGGATTTCCTTCCAATCAGATTCAAATAGCCACCAATAGAGGGAATTTCCCTAATGCAGATTCGAACAAAGGTTTGCCAACAAACGAATGGGTGCACATTGCATTAACCTACGATTCGGCTGACGGAAGCATGATTGTTTATGTGAACGGTGTAAAGCAATCCGAAGGTGTGAAAGATGTGGGACTTGTTAATTTAGGAATAGGTGGTTCCAACGGATTTTTAATAGGAAAATCTTATGCCAATGATCGCTTTTTAGCTGGAGAAATTGCCGAATGTAGAATCTGGAATGTGGTAAGAACAGGCGAAGAGATTGCAAACAATCCATATTTCGTAGCTCCCGATTCCGAAGGCTTGGTAGCTTATTGGAAGTTTAATGAAGGTTCTGGTGATGTTGTTGAAGATCAAACAGGCAATGGTAATTTTGCCAAGGCGGTTAAACCAATCATTTGGAATCCGGTAACATTGCCAGCTCCTGCTGATAAATAAATCAATCATTAAAAATTGAATATTATGCAATACAATATATCATTCAAATCAAAAATTACCAGCCTTCTTGCAACTTGTATGTTGCTATTTGCGGGCTGCGACGAAAATATAGATGTCATATCAGTGGACGAAGGTGCTTATGAAACAAATAGTAATTCGCTGGCTTATGTGGTTAATGATGCAGGTAAGTTGTCCTCTTCGTTATTCGAATTTAGAAACGAAGGAATGGCTTCATTGTACCTGTCCTTAACAAAAACAGCAGAATCTCAGGTTTCAGGATCCTTTAAGTACAATTCGGCCGTATTAGATGCCTATAATAACGATAATGGCACCAATTACGAGGCTTTTCCTCAGGAACTGGCCGAGATAATGGGTAATATCGAAATAGCTAAAGGTGCAGTTAAGTCTGATCAGGTAATGGTTAAGCTTACTACTCATGCCGATTTAGATCCTGATAAAACCTATGTGCTGCCAGTTTCGGCAGAAATAGCATCAGGAAGTATAAGCCTATCCGAATCTGCATCCGATTATCTTCTTTTTGTTAAAGATCTTACCAAAATTTCAAGTACCGATAAGGCAAGCGGGATAAAGATAATAAGCTGTATGGAGGTAAATGATACCAACCCGCTTAATAACTTGTGTTTTACTCTTAAAGACAGTGGAAAACCATTTGTAGATATGGTTATTCTATTCTCGGCAAACATTAATTACAATGCCGAAACAGGTCGTGTTTATGTGTATAACAATGACAATGTACAGCATTTGTTAGATAACAAAGAAAAGTACATTAAACCATTACAAGATCGCGGAATGAAAGTAATCCTGGGAATTTTGGGTAATCACGATCGCTCGGGTATTGCTAACCTTGCCGATGAAACAGCTCGCGATTTTGCACAAGAGTTAAAAGCAGTTTGCGATGCATACCATCTTGACGGTGTTTTCTTTGATGATGAATACTCTAATTATCAATATCCTGCTCCAGCAGGTTTTGTATATCCATCAACCCAAGCTGCATCAAGGTTATGCTACGAAACGAAAAAAGCAATGCCCGATCGTTTGGTTTGTGCTTACGTATATGGCAGAACAAGGTCTCTACCCGATGTAGAGGGTCAAACTTCAGGTACCTTTGTTGATTATGGTATAGCTGATTACCTTCAAGGTTCTGACCTGGGCAACAACTATCCGGGTATGCCAAGATCTAATATGGCAATCTATTCGCAAGAATTTGCCAGAGGGTACTTTGCATCAGAAGCAAGACTTGATTATTTGCGCAGCAATGGTTACGGTTCGAATATGATTTTTGCAATGGATCCAAATCGCTCAAATTTCTACAGACAAAAGAGTGCAATGGAGCTTATGGCTACCAAGTTATTCGATGATGAGTTGGTTTATAATGAACAACCTTATCCGAAAGATTGGTAGAAGAATATCTTATTAAGAATAGTCAATTCCGAAACAGGAATTCATGTTAAATAGGATTCTTGTTTCGCTTAATAATTAAACTTTTGAATCATGAAAAACGAGATATATAAAATACTGCTGATGTTTATTGCATGTACATTTGTATTGGCTTCATGCAGCGATGATGATGACGTGGAATTACTTCAGGAAGAGGAAATGCCAAAAATTGAACTGGAGCAAGAATCGATCGAAATTGAGGTGGGTACCACATCAAGCGTGAGTATAAAAGATGGAGCCGGTGAATACTCAGCATTTTCGGCAAACCCCGATATAGCTACCGTTACATTAGAGAATAACGAGATTAAAATTAATACTCATTCTCTTGGGCAAACATCAATAATCATATCGGACAATAACAGTCAGTATAACGAAGTAAGTGTAACAAGTTTTTACAGCCAGATTTTACTGGAAGAAGAGGACATTACTATTAAAAAGCGCCTTGGGCATACGGGTGTGGGACGAATACGCATAGCGCAAGGAAACGAAGGCTACCAAGTAAGTTCCGAAAGCGAAAATATATCAGTATCTATAGATAATGATGTAATTGTAATTACAGCATTTGCCGAGGGCGAAGCAATTATAAAACTAACCGATTCTTACGGATTGGAATTGTCTTTCACAGTTACGATATCGGATACAACAATTCCTTATAATCAGGAGCAGTTGGATGAGATAATGGCTAACGATCAGAATCGTTATTATTATAACGAAACGAGCATAGGCAGAACTTATTACACACAGCATAATTCTTTCGAAGATGGAGTAAATTTAATTGGACAGGATTACCGTGGGTATCGTTATTATTTCTTGGTTTATTTCCCTGGCGATAAGTCTGTGGGCAAGAAAGAGGGAACTACTATAAATGCTAAAATTTTTAGACCGCGTGTAATATTCAACGAAGAAGTAGAGTTTGAAATCATTAAAAACGACGGTACAAAAATTTGGGCCATTTATTCTTTCGTTATGAATAACAAGTTAGTTTATGGTCATTTCTGTCAATTGATATAAACCAGCATTACATTTTGATTTTTTACATGAGTTGCCTCGACAAGTGGGAGTGGGTTCTTCGAAATCTTGGCAGCTCTGGTTTCCTCTTTGTGTGCTGTTCTTTATAAACATTTTTTGGTGTAAATATAAATAATACAATGAACTTGATATGCAACTGTTTAATGGAATATATCTCTCTTTTTAGCGAGATCTCGATCGTTTTCGGGAAAGAATAGCCGAGGACATGTAAATAACTTCATAGATGTTAAAGCAGCACTAAGATGATTCAATCAACTTTTTGCTGCTTTTTATGTTTTAACTTTACTCACCTTAAAGTAAATACCAATTGTTGTTTTAAGTGTCTGGTTTACTGTGTCCCGGACAGCATGTAAGCCGTCAAGGACACAAGGTGCTTGCTCAAGGATAGAAAAGATAGTCAATGCCGTTTGGTATGGACCACTTTCCTAGATTTTCTTTTGATCGGATTTACCGATAAATCTGCTTCCCAAATTTTCTTTTGATTGGATTTACCGATAAATCTGCTTCCCAGATTTTTTTTTGATCGGATTTACCGATAAATCTGTTTCCCAAAATTTTTTTTGATCGGATTTACCGATAAATCTGCTCCCCAGATTTTCTTTTGATCGGATTTACCGATAAATCTGCTTCCCAGATTTTTTTTTGATCGGATTTACCGATAAATCTGCTTCCCAGATTTTTTTTTGATCGGATTTACCGATAAATCTGCTTCCCAGATTTTCTTTTGATCGGATTTACCGATAAATCTGCTTCCCAAATTTTCTTTTGATCGGATTTAATGATAAATCTGCTTCCCAAAATTTTTTTTGATCGGATTTATATCAAAACAATTGTAAACCTATTCCTGAAAATATCAAATTGATAAATAACGTGAGTTCGACGTAAAATTCGTTCACAGTTTGATCTGATTTTGAGTAGAAATTTTCTCAAATTTTCGAAGGAATAACGGGATATTTCAAGAAGATTTGAGGAAATTTATGCCTAAAGGAGGCAAACACATAATGGAAAGTTCTCTTTACGACATCTTCACATTAAAAATTCCTCAAAATAGCCCGCTATTCTTTCCAAATTTTTAATGCAAATCTATCCCAAATATAACTTTCTGTGGATAGAATTTTACGTCGAACTCACGTTATTTACTAATGTAAGCTTCAGTTTTGTTGTGCTAATCAAATATACCTATGAAACCAAATTGTCCGTACAATCCTTATTTCCATCTTGCTATTCCAATCCGCAAAAGCACAATAATGCTGCCTTAAATTTTTTGAAGCAAAGCATGCTGCAAAACATTTCTTTCCCTCTTTCCATTCAATAATTATTGTCGGAATTTTAATAGAGTAAAACTCCCTTGGTAAGGAACAGTGAAGTTGAGAAGTTTTATATCATGCTCCACATAGTTTCTACTATTAGTTCCCTTAAGGTGCCCACCACCAAAAAAATCAAAAAAATAACAAACTGCAATTGATCTACGGCCATTTATCGGTGAACAAGTGAGCATTTGTCAATGACCACTTAGTATGATCAGTTGATCTTAATTAGTAAATATTATGGCAAAATTTACCAAAGAGGATGCATTAAATTACCATGAAGGCAAACGTCCCGGGAAAATCGAGGTTGTTCCAATTAAACCACATTCTACACAATTGGATTTATCGCTGGCTTACTCGCCGGGAGTGGCCGAACCTTGTCTGCAAATAAAGGCAAATCCTAAAAATGTTTACAAGTATACGGCCAAAGGAAACTTGGTGGCTGTAATATCGAACGGTACAGCTGTTTTAGGTTTGGGCGATATTGGTCCCGAAGCTGGTAAACCGGTTATGGAAGGGAAGGGCTTGCTGTTTAAAATTTTTGCCGATATCGATGTGTTCGATATAGAAGTAGACAGCAAGAATGTAGACGAGTTTGTTAAAATTGTTAAGGGGATTGCACCAAGCTTTGGGGGCATTAACCTGGAAGACATTAAAGCGCCCGAATGTTTTGCCATTGAGGACAGGTTAAAAAAGGAGTTGGATATTCCGATTATGCACGATGATCAGCACGGAACGGCTATTATATCGGCTGCAGGCTTAATTAACGCCCTTGAACTACAGAATAAAAAATTAAGCGATATAAAAATTGTGGTGAATGGAGCAGGAGCTTCGGCGGTAGCTTGCACACGATTATACATTGCCTTGGGGGTGAAAAAAAAGAACATCATCATGCTCGATAGCAAAGGCGTAATTCATAAATCGCGCACCGATTTAAGCGATATCAAAAAGGAATTTGCTACTTCCAATAGTGCAAAAACCCTAAAAGATGCCATGAATGGAGCGGATATGTTTTTGGGTTTATCGGTGGCCAATGTGTTAACGCCAAGCATGATACTTAGTATGGCCGATAGGCCAATCGTGTTTGCTTTGGCCAATCCCAACCCCGAAATTACTTACGATTTGGCAATGAAAACGCGTAATGATTTGGTGATGGCAACCGGTCGATCCGATCATCCAAACCAGGTAAACAATGTATTGGGATTTCCATTTATTTTTCGGGGAGCATTGGATGTAAAAGCAAGAGGAATTAACGAGGAAATGAAAATAGCCGCTGTAAAAGCTTTGGCAGAATTGGCAAAAGAAGATGTTCCTGATATGGTAAACACAGCATATCAGGAAATGAATTTGACCTTTGGCAAGGATTATATCATTCCAAAACCTCTCGATCCGCGCTTGTTAACCGTTGTTGCTCCGGCTGTAGCAAAGGCTGCAATTGATTCAGGAATTGCACAGGCTCCAATTCACGATTGGGAAGGCTATAAAACACAACTGGAGAAGAGGTTGGGAAGAGACAATAAATTGTTGCGTGCTTTAACCGATAAAGCCAAAGGCAATCCTAAAAAAGTAGTATTTGCCGAAGGAGCCAATTTTAAAGTGTTAAAAGCTGCTCAAACAGTTATGAACGAAGGGATTGCCATTCCTATACTTTTAGGTAATCCCGAATACATCCACAAAGTGATAAAAAAGAATGATTTGGATTTGGATGATGTGACGATCATTAATTGGAAAAGTGCTGAGGAGAGAACCAGAAGAGAGGAGTATGCTAAAATATTGTTCGGCAAGCGAAATCGAAAAGGACTTACCTTGCGTGAGGCTATTGATAAAATGACCAATCGAAATTATTTTGGAGCCATGATGGTTGAAACAGGAGAGGCTGATGCTTTTATTAGTGGATCAACTTCGAAATATGCCGATACCATACGCCCTGCCATTCAAACAGTAGGAATTAAACCGGATATCAATCATATAGCAGGTATGTATTTATTAATGACCGAGCATGGACCAATTTTCTTTTCGGATACTACGGTAAATCCTCGTCCCGACGCTCTAACCTTGGTTGATACATGTTTGCTTACAGCCGAAGCCGTTCGTAAGTTTAATATCGAACCTGTAATTGCCATGGTATCCTATTCTAATTTTGGATCAATAAGAGCCGGAAGCCCTGTACGTGTTCAGCAGGCGGTAGAAAAACTGCATCGCGAGCATCCTGATTTAATTGTTGATGGCGATATTCAAATGAATTTTGCGCTGAATCCGGAATTAAGAACCAAAATGTTCCCATTCTCGAAATTGGGGAGTCGAAAAGTAAATACAATTATATTTCCAAACCTTAGTAGTGGTAATATTGCTTATAAAATGATGCAGGAAATTGGAGGAGCAGAGGCCATTGGTCCAATTTTGATTGGTATGAACAAGTCCATTCATATCGTGCCTTTGGAAAGCTCGGTTCGTGAGATTGTTAATATGGTTACCATAGCGGTGGTTGATGCGCAATAAAGTGTATGAATGATATGGATTTTAAGGGGATCTGTAAAAAGTAATTTCTTTGCATTCAACAGGAATTTGTTTGATAACCAATACCTATGGGAGCATAAGTTTTTGGGCGGGTTAAGCATATTAGCAATTGAGTGTTTGAACGGCTTACTTTTTAAATATGCTTTTTTCATTTAAAACGAGCCAATTAATCGTAGAATTACTTAACGGATAATAAATGTAAGTGATTGGTAAGTAGGGTTGTGTGCTGTATTTTTTTGGTGTTAAGTTTAAGAAAATATAACCAAGAGCCAACAGTTTAATTATTCTTATCTATTGATAATCAGGTAAAAGAGTGAGTTAGTCAGGAAAGATGGTGCTCTTGCCAAAATAGCCTGGATTTAATTTAGCTAATGTGTTCGCAAATTTGTTCATATCAGAAAATCTAACGAAATTTTCATTGTCGTTTGAAAGTACACCCAGTTTAAAGAGTGACTTTTAATCGGCATACATAAAGATAATGCCCAACTTTATGTAAGCATAATTGCTACCCATACATTTTAATAAACACCCTGAAAAAGATTCGTCTTTTTCAAAATTATTAATTGAAAAAAATCGGCAGACTAGTTTTCTGTAACCGAGGAAGCGAAGCTGTGCCGTGACAGTACATAAAAAATCAGAGCGCTATACGCCTTTAATAAAATGATCCGGGGCTTCAACCACCCTTCAATCAAGATTGTTTTTTGTTGGCGGACCTTTATTTATTCACGTATAAACCTTATAACTCAACCAACCATGCAAATCTTAAAAAGGCCATATTTTTGGCATGCGATCTATACCAAATCGCGTACGGAAAAAAGGCTGTACAATGAGTTGCGCTCAAGAAACATTGAGTGCTACCTTCCTTTAAGAAAAGAGCTTCGCCAGTGGAGCGATCGAACAAAGTGGGTCGAAGAACCACTTATTCGTTCTTATTTGTTTGTAAAAGTCAGCGAAAGGGAGTATTACGACGTAATCAATTCTGGTTATGCCGTTGGGTATGTAACTTTTGGTGGCAAAGCTGTGCCTATACCTGAAGAGCAAATTAAAGCCCTTCGAGTTTTTCTTGACGATGAAAACCGTAAGGTAGATTTAAGTCATGATAATTTGATAAAGGGAGAATTGGTTCAGGTAATGGGTGGTCCTTTAGAAGGAATTAAAGGCGAATTCATTCAAATAAAAGGAAAGGATCGTATTGTAATTAGATTCGATTCTTTGGGAACTTGTGTTTATACCGATATTTCGTTAGAAAAGATTAAACAAGTTCAACACCTTACTTGATACTATTTACAGTATCACAAAATCAGAAAAATTTTATGAATAAGTTCGAAGTAGTTACCACAATTGGATTGGGGTATATCGGACTTCCTACGGCCTCACTTATAGCCAGAAGTGGGATTCGTGTGCAGGGAGTAGATGTAAATCCAAAGGTAGTAGAAGCCGTTAATTTGGGTGAAATTATCATCGTTGAACCCGAATTGGATGATTTAGTTCATCAAGTTGTAGAGGATAATTTGTTATCAGCTCATTTGGAAGTTCAGGAAGCAGATGTGTTTACCATTGCTGTTCCAACACCATTCAAAGGAAATCACGAACCCGATATTTCTTACGTGTTGAACGCAACAAACGCAGCTATTCCATTGCTTAAAGAAGGAGATTTGTTCATTATTGAATCAACCTCACCTGTTGGGACAACCGAAAAAGTGCGTGATTTGATCTATTCCAAACGTCCTGAATTGGAAAACAAATTGTTTATAGCCTATTGTCCTGAAAGAGTGCTTCCCGGAAATATTATATACGAATTGGAGCACAACGATCGGGTAATAGGAGGAATTGATGAGGAATCAACCGAGATGGCATGTAAGTTTTTTAGATGCTTTGTTAGGGGTGAGCTTCATAAAACCAATTCCAGAACCGCAGAAATGTGCAAATTGGTAGAGAATTCATCGCGCGATGTTCAAATTGCTTTCGCTAACGAGTTATCTATTATTTGCGAAAAAGCGAATATCAATGTTTGGGAACTGATTGAACTCGCAAACAAGCATCCAAGAGTAAATATCTTAACTCCTGGTTGTGGAGTGGGTGGACACTGTATTGCAGTCGATCCTTATTTTATTGTTTCGGAGTATCCATTAGAGAGCCAGATTATAGGTAAAGCTCGTGAGATTAACAACTATAAAGCATTTTGGTGTGTTGAGAAAATTAAAAATGCTCAACTTCAATTTCAGATCGAGAGAGGTTATGCTCCAAAAATTGCAATCATGGGACTGGCATTTAAGCCCAATATTGATGATTTAAGAGAGTCTCCTGCCATGTATATTGCTAGTAAAGTTGCTCAAAGCAAGAAGGAAGATTTTTTATTTGTTGAGCCTAATATCGATGAGCACGACGACTTTAAGATTAGCGATTTTCAGCTTGCTTTTGATATGGCCGATTTGATTGTATATCTGGTTGCTCATAACGAGTTTAAAACCCTTACTTATTCCGACGAAAAGGTGATTCTTGATTTCTGTGGAGTTACAAATCGCCAAAAAAGAATTGATAATCGGATTTCTGTTGAAGTTCTGAAAGCAAAACAGGACAAAAAGAATGGCTTGCAATAACATTAGGTTTTCACATTTTTAATTCAAAAGTTATGAGTAATAATAAATATAGAGTATTATTGGTTTTTGGCACTCGCCCCGAGGCTATCAAAATGGCTCCTTTGGTAAAGGAATTTCAAAAATATCCTGAACAATTTGAAACCATAGTTTGTGTTACCGGTCAACATCGCGAAATGTTAGATCAGGTATTGAACTTGTTTGAAATTGTACCTGAATATGATCTGCAAATCATGAAATCAGGTCAGGATTTATACGACGTTACCAGTCGTGTTCTTATTGGTATGCGTGATGTTTTAAAAGTTTCAAATCCTGATTTGGTTTTGGTTCATGGTGATACCACTACATCATCAACAACAGCATTGGCGGCATATTATCAGCAAATACCCATTGGGCATATCGAGGCAGGTTTACGAACAAATAATTTGTATTCGCCGTGGCCCGAAGAGGCCAACCGACAAATAACCGGACGATTGGCACAATGGCATTTTGCACCTACTATAATGGCACAAAAAAACCTGATGGATGAAGGCATTTCTAAAAATAGAATTGTGGTTACCGGTAATACTGTTATTGATGCATTACAGCTAACCTTAACAAAAATTCATCGCTCTTCAAAGGTGGTAATGAATATTGTAAACGTGCTACAATCCAAAGGAATACCAACAAGTTTGGTAGCCGAATGGGTGTATCGAACAAGAAAGATGGTTCTGATTACAGGACATCGAAGAGAAAATTTTGGTAAGGGATTTTTAAATATTTGTGAGTCCGTAAAGTTCTTGGCTGAGAAATATCCACATGTCGATTTTGTTTATCCTGTTCATTTAAATCCAAATGTTCAAAAGCCGGTTTACGATATTCTGGGAAAAAACTCTGAATCAGGCAGAAATAAAAATATTTTCCTGATTGACCCAATTGATTATTTACCATTTGTTTACTTAATGGATTTGTCTTACCTGATTCTTACCGATTCGGGAGGAATTCAGGAAGAGGCTCCTTTCCTTGGCAAGCCGGTACTTGTAATGAGAGATACTACCGAGAGGCCTGAGGCACTAACAGCGGGAACGGTGAAACTGGTGGGCACCGATTCGCAAAGAATCATTGAATCGGTTGACTTGCTATTTCAGGAAGAAGCCAGTTACAGAAAAATGGCACAAGCCATTAATCCATACGGAGATGGTAAAGCCTGCATTCGAATTGTTCAGGAACTAAAAAAAGCATCTTCCATTCGCGAAAGAATTGTTGCCTAAGTTATACAACTTATGTCCGAATTAAAAAGTCAAACTATAAAAGGGGTTTTCTGGAGTTTTGTAGAAAAATTTGGGAGTCAGCTTATTCTTTTGATTTCTCAAATTTTTCTGGCTCGCTTGCTCGAACCCCGTGATTTTGGTTTGCTAGGAATGCTGGCCATATTTATTGCAGTATCTCAGATATTTATTGATAGTGGTTTTGACAATGCACTCATTCAAAAACAAGATGCGAATCAAACTGATTTTTCAACGGTTTTCTTTTTAAATATTAGTTTGGGTGTCGTATTTTACCTGATACTTTTTTTTGCAGCACCTTTAATTGCTGATTTTTTTAGAACTCCGGAATTAGTGGATCTAACTCGTGTTGTTTGCTCTATTTTAGCGATAAATTCTTTTGGCTTGATTCAGTTCGTAAAATTTAAAATTGATATGAACTTTAAAGCCATTGCGCAAGTAGTTGTTACAGCAAACATTCTGTCAGCGATTTTAGGCGTAGTGTTGGCATTATTAAATTTTGGAGTTTGGGCATTGGCAGCACAGGTAATGGGAATTTATGTGTTCCGAACCATATTGTTTTGGCTAAAAAGCTCATGGCGTCCAAGTTTTATTTTTTCAATAAAATCATTTAAAAGTTTATTCAATTTTGGATCTAAATTATTGCTGTCGGGCTTAATCAGTCAAATATTCGAAAACATGTACCTATTGGTAATTGGTAGGATGTATTCGGCTACAGCATTGGGATTCTACGATCAGGCCAAAAAATTTCAACAAGTACCGGTTACAACCTTGGCACAGGTAGTAGGGAATGTAACCTACCCGGCATTTTCTAAAATTCAGGACGATAATGAAAAGTTGCGATTGGGGTTCAGAAAGCTGATCAAACTGCTGGTCTTTATCAACTTTCCGTTGATGGTTGGTTTGGCAGTAATTGCAGAACCATTGTTCCTGATTGTTTTGGGTGAAAAATGGATGCAATCAGTTCCCTACTTTCAATTGCTATGTATTGCAGGAATGATATACACCGTGCATTCGTCCAATACGAATATTCTGAAAGTGAAAGGTAGGTCGGATCTGTTTTTATATTTGGAAATTGTTAAAAAAATATTTGTTGTACTGGCTATTATCATTGGATTGCAATGGGGAATAATTGGCCTGGTGGTTGGGCAAATTGTAACATCATTCATTAGTTTTTTTATAAATGCATTTTACACAGGGAAGTTAATTTCCTACTCCACAATCAATCAGTTAAAGGATATAAGTCAAACATTTTTGATCACACTTGTTACGGCTGCAGTTATGAGTATTGGTTGGCTAATACAAAACCATATGCTGTCCTTCTTATTTCAGATCGTATCAGGTATCGGAACATACCTGCTATTGGCTTATGCTACAAAACAAGAAGCAGTTAGCGATGGGCTTTTAATACTTAAAGAACTTATACCCTTAAGAAAGTGGAAAAAAGTATAATATTTAGGAACTCGGTCTCAATTACCGACACCAATTGAGTCTATTCCTTGCTAAAGCAAATGTTTTGGATTGGGAATAAAGCTGTTATGAGCGTAAGGGATTATTGAATTATGCAAGATAAAAAAAAGAAAATACTAATTCTTGGAGGAACATCTTTTCAAGTTCCATGTATTAAATATGCAAAGGCAATGAATTACCATGTTGTTACTTGCGATGATTCGCCCATTAATCCCGGTCATGAATATTCTGATGATTTTTACAAGGTAAATATCACCGATTTAAAAGCAATGTTGAAATTGGCAAGAAAGCTTGAAATTGATGGAGTTTTGGCATATGCATCCAATCTGGCAGCCCCAACTGCTGCTTTTATAGCCGAAAAAATGGGCTTACCAGGAAACCCTTACCAATCGGTAAAAACATTATCGGAAAAAGATTTGTACCGACGCTTTTTGCGAATACAAGCTTTCAATACTCCGCGCTACGGAGCCTATTCGAGTCTTAAAGATTATGCCAACTCAAGTGAGGAGTTTCAGTATCCTGTTCTGATTAAGCCTGTAGATTCATGCGGTAGCAAAGGAATTAGCGCTGTTAATGATTTTTGGGAAATGGATCAGGCAATTACCTATGCCATGAAGTTTTCACACTGCAAAAGGTTTATAGTTGAGGAGTTTATCGAAAAAAAATATCCGCAGTTAGATGGAGATATCTTTGTGTATGATGGTAAAATCATCGCCTATTATTTGGGTGATCAGGGCAACGATTTGGAAGTAAATTCATTTGTTCCCTCAAGTATCAATTATCCATCTTTACTGTCTGCCGACATTCATGAAAGAATCCAATCGGAATTGCAAAGAGCAATCGACCTGTTAAAAATAAAGTTTGGAGGTCTTAATATTGAGGTGATTGTTGATAAGCATGATGATGTTTACCTGATTGAAATGGCAGCTCGAAATGGTATCAATTGCATTCCTGATATCATTAAAAGTGCCAGTAATGTGGACATGATTAAAATGAGTGTAGATGCTTGCATGGGTATTGAACCCCAAATTGAAAACCACAAGAATATCAATCACTTCTATACCAGTTATGTGATACATTCTAATCAGGATGGAATATTTAAATCGCTTAAGGTACACGAAAGCATTTTCGATTATATACTTGAAATTCGACTTATGGTTGAAAAAGGAGGAAACATTTACAGATTTAACGGATCAAATTGTACTGTAGGAATAGGATTGTTGGAGTTTCCAAATATAGAGGTGCGAGATAAAATGATGGATAAAATTGAAGAATTAATAGCTGTTGAGCTTGAATAATTAAAACATGACTAGAGTAATAGGTGGATATTTTGAGTTGGAGAATCGATTTGAATCGGAGTATTATCCGAATTTAATTCGCTTGAATACAGGCAGAAACTGCCTGGAATACATCTTGCGAACAAAAGCTTACAAAAAAATATATTTGCCTGAATATTCCTGCGATACTTTAATTGAGCCCATCCTTAAATTGGATATTGAATTTGAAAAATATCCCATTAATATGAATTTGGAACCTGAAAAAATTATCTATCCAAAACAAGACGAGGCGTTTTTAGTGATAAATTATTTTGGATTAAAGGGAAGGTATGTAAATTCTTTAACCAGTCGCGTGAACAATTTAATCATCAATAATTCTCAAGCATTTTTTGAAGCTCCAATTAAAGGTTTCGATACATTTTATTCGGCCCGCAAATTTTTTGGAGTTGCCGATGGTGCATATTTGCATACCGAAGATGCACCTGAAATGGATTTTAAACAAGAAGTTTCATGGAAAAGAAGTGAACATTTATTGCGCCGCCTGGAAAATGGGGCAAATGATGGATACAAGGCGTATAAAAGAAATGAAGAGTATTTGAGCGGAAAAGAAATAAAATTGATGTCAGACCTTTCATATCGTATTTTATCAGGCATCGACTATTCAGCAGTGAAAAGTCGCAGGAACAGAAACTTTAAATATTTACATCTAAAGCTGAAAGGGCTAAATGGCATTTCATTTAGCGATTGGGATATTGATGGGCCAATGGTTTACCCTTTTTATTTGGAAAATGATGATTTAAGAAAAGAGTTAATTCTTAAGAAAGTATACGTAGCCAGATATTGGCCAAATGTTTTGCAGAATATCGATGAAGATAAACAGGAGTATAAGCTTGCCAAATTCCTGTTCCCACTGCCTGTTGATCAAAGATATGGTTTGTTGGATATGGACAAGATTTGCAAGTTAATTACATCATTTTTGAAGCGATGAAGTACATTGAAATTGGATTTTGGTTTCTGCTATTTTTTCTGGCCTTTTATTTAAAAGGCTTTACTGTTGGCGGACAAGAAATGGTTTACTTGTGGAAACTTCCCTTGATTCTGTTTCTGATTTCAAGAGTGCTTGGGCAGGAAACCAAGTATACATTTTTAGTTCTGGGATATCTGTTTGCTATAAAAAATCTGGTGAATGTTGGATTCTTTAAGTTTCCGGTTGATTCAATCATTAATTTTATAAAATACTTAAGCATTCCGCTGTTTGTGCATTGGTTGTATTTAAACATTAAGCATGTAAAGGCATTAAAGCAATTAAGATTAATACCGGTATACATGGCAGCCTTTTTCATTCTTTGTAATGTTCCCTATTATTTTGGAGTATTCTCGGCTCCTGTAACTACCTTGCTCTGGATGGAAGATACCACCATTGATGGTTTGGTTGGCTTATTGGGAGCACCGCACTATACATCGGCTGTTTTGGCTGTTTCGAGTGTGGTTTTGGTAGATTTTATTGTAAAAAGGCGAGGCGATTTACGAATTAATTTAATTGTAATTCCAATCCTTTTTGCAGGGGTTTTTTTTCTGTTTAAAACATACGCCCGTACAGGTTGGCTAATGTTTGCAGTTGGAATTATGGTTTTGTTTCTCAGGAAAATTTCTTTTAAAGATTTAGGGAAAATTGCTATTGTTGCCGCTTTTTTACTTATAGGCTTATCAGCATTGTTTCAAACCAATGAGGGGTTTAGGCGCAGAATAATGGACGATAGAGCCGGGCAAGAAGAAAAATCGGTTTATGAAACTGTTGGATCGGGGCGTTTACAGATTGCCAAAACCTACCTTCAAAATTTCTATCACAGTAATTTTGTTACCCACCTAATTGGGATGGGAATGAAGGAATCGGGACGGCGTTACGAAAAGATAGATGGCACAGCACTTTTTGCTCACAATGGTTTTATACAAACTTTAGTAGATAACGGATTAATCGGATTTGCGATTTATATCATGTTTCTGATTAGCTTGTACAGATCGATATCGAGGGCTAAAACGAGTCATAACCAGTTGACTGTTGCGTTGTTTTTTATGTTTTTGTCGTGTCTGGCAACCCAGCAGGCCAATTACTTTTTAATTGATGCTTTTCTATCTATTTACATTGGAATTGCCTTAATCGAACACCGAATTAACAGTTTTATTGAATTTAGGCGGAAGTCGGAATCCTACGAAAGTGTAAAACAAATATATCCTGCATATCGCAGATAAAGAAAATCATACCAATTTCATGATAAGATATCAAAATGTATAGTTTCAGAATAATCACATTAGAAGATATAAAAGAGATAAACTATTTCTCAGAGTTTCCTGGAAATCAAGCCAGTTGGTTAAGCGATTGGTACAACACTTTTAACTCCAGGAACGACAACGACTTTGGAAGTCATAAAAAGCCATATATCATTGCAGCTTATCAAGGCAGTAAGTTGGTTGCCATAGTTCCATTAATGAAACTTAGCCGCACTTACTTTAAGATTTTTAAACTACAGTTTGTTGAGTTTTTAGGACAACAATGGTCGGGAATGGGCTATGATATTTTAGAAATTGGTAAACTGAAAGATTCATTTGCAAAGGAACTGGTAAGATGGATGAAAAGAAATATTTCGTATCACTTCATGTTTTTTAAGTACCTGCCCAAAACCAGCCTTCTAAGAAATAGGTTCAAATTTTACAGGTATGCAGGAGCGTTGTATTTAAAACCTTTGGCTTATAAGAGTTACGAAGATTTTACTCTAAATGTATATGCAAGAAAATTTCGTGAGGATTTACGCAGAACAGTCAGACGAATTAAAAAAGATGGATATGAAATGTCGGTTGAACAAAAATTACTTAATCAAGAGAGTTTAAAGTTGATACGGGAGATATCAGCAAGTAAAACCGAGGATGGCAAAGGCAATTTATATGAAAGCAAAGTGAAAGAAGAATTTCACATGAAAATGTATGAGAACATGCAGTCGCAGGTGATCTTTATCAAGTTTAACGGAAAAGCAGTTGCCTACGGTACGTTTATCGATTACAATGAGCAAAGAATAGGTATTGATGCTGCTTTCGATCGAAAATATAGAAAATATGGAGTAGGGATTCATTGTATTGATCAGGTGATTCGCTCTAGCTTTCGTGATGAGAAACAAAAACTCTCCTTTGGAGTTGGAATGGATACCTACAAGTTTCAGTTTACCAATTGCATCGAAGAGTTTTACATGTGTTTCGACTTCAAGTTACGACCCGCAGCTTTACTGGCCTTGCCATACTTTAAATATCGATTATTAAAAACAAATAAACAGGTGCAAGACCTGATGGATAAGTTATTGCCCAACAAGCCTGCACAAGTTCAGAAAAGCAGTGATGATAAAAAGAACATTGTATTGGCAGGAGAAAAGAAATTGCAACACTCAAGTTAATATGGATATACTAAAAAAATACATTGGAAATATAATAGGATTATTGCTCATCCTGTTATGTAGCAAATCAGCATTAAAACAATTCGATAAGCAGGTGTTATCAATTTATTTTCACAATCCATCACTGCCTCTTTTCAAAGGGATTATTCGATTTCTGATCGCAAAAGGCTTTAGCTTTATTTCTGAAGATGACTATTACAAGATCGTTGAAGGAGAGAAAGAGGTACAAGGCAGAACCGCATTTGTTTCGTTTGATGATGGATGGAAAGGGAATTTAAAATTGATTCCTGTTCTAAAGAAATACAAGATTCCTGCAAGCTTTTTTGTTCCTGTAAGATCGGTAATAACAGGTAATTTTTGGTGGGAATTTGCACCAATCGTAATCAAAGAAAATCCGGAATATACTTCGGTTGAAGAGCTCAAGAAATTGCCGAATCACGAAAGGTTGAGTTTGATTCGCGATGTATCCTCCCGGCATGTTCTTAAAAGATCTTGTATCGATCTTCTCGAATTAAAACGCTTGAGCGAGCATCCATTGTTTTCCATTGGCTCTCATACCTATCATCATCCTATAACAATAAAATGTTCGGATGCTGAATTGGATTTTGAATACTGTGAATCGAAGAAAACACTGGAAGAATGGCTGGATATAAAGATTAAATCCTTCTCTTATCCCAATGGTGATTTCAATCAAAGAGATATTGCCTTGTTAAAAGAATACGAGTACCAAATGGCTTTTACCACTGAACCCGATTTAGATAATGGAAGAATCTCGGTATACCAAATACCAAGGGTTTCGATTAACTCTAATGGTGGAACTTATGAGAATATTGCCCGCATGCTTAGAGTATGGCACAAGTTTGTGCAGCCTCTTCAGCAAAAGCCATTGTTAGGAATTATGCCAACACTAATAGGAAGTTAAAACTACATTGTAAGGTGAAAGAAGTTCTGTACATAGCACCAGGAAATCAAAACTCAAAAGGTGGCATTGGTTTGTGTGTAAACAATTACTCAAAATACATGTCTGATTTTAAAGTGTTGGTAACTCATCGCTTTTCATCCAGTCTGTTGAATACCATTTGGTTTCCGCTTTGCATTATCGAGATGTTGTTCATCCTGATAAAAGACAGAGAAATTAAGATATTGCACATTCATGGAGCTTCGAAAGGAAGCTTTTATCGCAAATATATTCTTTTTGTTATTGCAAGGTTTTTTACGAGAAAGAAAATCATTTATCACATTCATGGAGGAGGTTTTCGCGATTTTTATCTGGGCTCATCAAAGTTTGTGCAGCGAAGAATTCGTTTTGTAATTAACACAGTCGATATGGTGATTTGCTTATCGGAAAAGTGGAAGCATTTTTATTCCAGTGCCTTTAATCCGAAGCAGATTCGAATTTTAAACAACATGATTATACCGCCAGTAAATACCGAGCGGATGATTACCAACAATAAATTTAAATTGTTGTTTCTGGGATTAATTGGTGACAACAAAGGCATTTTCGATTTAATTAAGACCATTGCCAAAAATCGAAATCAATTCGAAGACCAGCTGGAATTAAAGGTGGCTGGTAATGGTGAAATTGATCGACTTAAGGCTAGCATTTCGGAATGGAATATACAGGAAATGGTTTGTTTCGAAGGTTGGGCCGACAGCCAGAAAAAAGAGGAGCTTTTCCGCTTGTCTGATGCTTTTATTTTACCGTCGTACAAGGAAGGATTGCCATTGTCTATTCTCGAAGCCATGAGTTATGGCTTACCAATTATTTCAAGTAAAGTTGGAGGAATTCCCGATTTAATTTACAAAAGTAAAAATGGAATTTTGATTGATCCGGGAAATCAACAAGCCATAAAAAACGCCATTATCAAGTTAATGAACAATAGAGCTCTATATCAAAACTACTCACTAAATTCAACCAAAGCGGTTGTTGACTTTTATCCAGACAGTGTATTAAAAACATTATTCTCAATATATCATGAGCTACAAGGGAATAAAGGATTACTTTTTGAGCAAAATTAAATTCGGAAAAGGATTTGAAAAGGAATTGAAAAGAATTAAAGAATTACACTCAATAAGCGAATCCCAATTACAAGAATTAAAACACATAGAATTTGTTAAGCAATATCGCAACGCTTTCTTGCACTCAAGCTTTTACAACGAATTGTACCGCAAACACGGATTAAACATCAACTCGGTAAAATCGCTTGATGATGTTGAAAAGCTTCCAATCATCAAAAAAGATGACATCAGGCATTGCGTTGACGATTTATTAACCACCAATCGTGTGTTTGTATACAAAGCATTTACCAGCGGAACAACAGGTTCGCCATTAAAGCTATATCGCGATTATCAATCGGTATGCAAGGAGTATTCTTACGGATATCATTTTCAGAACACTCATGGATATACTTTGGGCGATAAGGTAATCTCAATAAAAGGAGATCTTGACAAGGATGAAATTTTTAGGTTTGATAAATCCTTAAACACCATGCATTTGTCGAGTTACAATTTAAATGAAAAAAACATCTTAAAATATTACGAGTTAATTCGCGAGTTTCAGCCCAAAGTGGTGAAGGCATATCCAAGTTCTTTGCAGATATTATCAACCGAATTGTATAAAAAAGGCTTGGAGCTTCATATTCCCATTGCTTTTACTTCATCGGAGGTGCTTCACGATTGGCAACGACGAATTATTGAAAAAGTACTGCAGTCAAAACTTATCGATTGGTATGGGAATTCGGAACAAACCATCGCTTTGGGGCAGGTAAAAGACGATTTGTACGAGGATGTTCCACTTTACGGACACATCGAGGTAAAGGAAAATCATATCATTACAACAGGTTTTATCAACAAATCTTTTCCATTAATTCGTTATCAGGTAGATGACATTATCAAATTGCATTGCGGTTCGAGTTGCGTTAGGTGCAGAACATCACGAATTCTTGGGCGCGACAATCAGTATGTAATGCTAGAGAATGGGCAGCAAATAGGTTTACTCGATCATGCATTTAATTTCAATAACATCAAGAACATTTTGGCGGCTCAAATTGTACAGAAGGTACCTGGAGAAATCAATTTGAATATTATACCCGATTCTAATTTTACACACACAAACAAGGCTGAACTTCTTAAAAACCTAACACAATTGGTAACGGAAGATTGTAAAATCCATTACAATGAAATTACCGAGAAGGAGATTATTAGAACCGAAGCCGGAAAATTTAATTTAATGGTTTCCTATTTGGATACCAAGGAAAAAGATAATACAACAAAAGAGATTTTAAAGGAAATAGATAAAGCTTAAAGGATTTATAAGCGAATCTCGCCAATTGCACGAATTAGGAACATTCCCGGCAAATTATATATTGTATGTTTGGTTGTTTACTTGATTATAATCACCGGGGATGGATGAATGTGAGGTAAAGGTGAAATGTTTGATGATTCCTAATTCGTGTAATTGGTGGTATTCGTGTTTATTTTATTCAAGATATGTCGTTAATTAAAGATTTAATTACCTATAAAATAAAATTTGGTAGAGCTTTCAAACGTGAGTTAGAAAGAATAGTTGAATTGGATCAAATGTCGGAATCTGAGATTCTGCATTTAAAAAGTGAGGAGTTTGTAGCTCAATATCGAAATGCTTTTTCGAATACAGTTTTTTACAAGAATTTGTATCAAAAGCATGGTTTAGATCTGAATTCGGTTAAAGATTTATCTGACATTGGCAAATTGCCAATCATATCGAAAGCAGAGGTTCGGGCAAATGCAAGCCAGATGTTGGCAAAATCACGCATCTGTGTTTTTAAAGCCTATTCGAGCGGAACAACAGGAACACCATTACAGGTATACAGGGATTTTTCATCCACAATAAAAGAGTATGCCTATGGCCATTTCTTCCAGCAAATGCATGGTTATCAACTAGGCGACCCTGTGGTGTCGCTAAGAGGAACATTAAACAGAAATACCTTTTCGTATTTCGACAAAAGCAATAATGTTTTGTACTTGTCATCCTATCATTTGAAGTCTGATCGAATAGATGAATATTATCAGTTAATAAAAGATTTTAAACCCAAAGTGATTAAAGCCTATCCAAGCTCTATGCATATTTTATCCACCGAATTACACAAAAAAGGATTGAGCTTAAATATCCCTGTTGGTTTTACTTCATCCGAGGTGTTGCACCAGTTTCAGAAAGAAATTATAGAGAAAATATTAAATACAAAACTATACGATTGGTATGGCAATGCCGAGCAAACAGTGGCACTAGGACAGTTTCAGGATGAACTTTACCGCGAGTTTCCGCTCTATTCGCATACCGAGTTTCAGGATGATCATTTAATTACAACAAACTTTATAAATGCAGCTTTTCCTTTGATTCGCTACAGGGTTGATGATATTGTGCAGTTGGCTGATTGCAGCAACGGAATTTGCGTGATTAAAAAAATTGAAGGCAGGGATGATGATTACGTTGTGTTAGAAAATGGACAAAAAATTGGTCGACTTGATTTGGCTTTTAAACAGGTCAAAAATTTGTTAGCAGCTCAAATTGTTCAGAATGAACGCGGCATAATAGTCGTAAACCTGATTCCTGACGAAAGATTCGATAAAAAAGATTTAGAGGGTATAGAGTCGAACTTGCGCGATTTGCTTGGGAATGAATGTGGCCTTCGATTTAATACAATAGGCACCGATCAGCTGATTAAAACCTCAAAAGGAAAATTTAATCTTGTGGTTTCGAGCTTAAAGCAGTAGTATGAAATGAAGCATGATTAAAATAATTATTATACCTGCACGGTAATGACTGTTTTGATCTTGTGGCTTCCATTTGGAAATGGAAAAAAATACAATAGATGAAAATATCGAAGGAAAAAATATTGATTGTTGGAGCAGGACCTCAGGCCTTGTTTTTGGTTCGTGAGTTTAGCCGTTTAAATTACCATGTAATTGTAATTGGCAGAAAAAACGAAATTGCAATGCACTCGAAATATGCCGAGAAAAAAGTGATTTGTAGTGAAGAACAACTAGTGTTAGAACTTAATGCTTTGGCAAATATTCATCCTAAACTTAAGGCATACGTTGCCAGTGGGTTTTATCTGGCTTTTATGATGAATCATTTTCCAAGCTTTTTTCAACTTTTTAGGGTGATGCCAGAGCATAAGGCGTCAATCGATCAGCTGATGACAAAAAGCAAAACTTACAAGCTGGCAAAAAATGGTAAGGTATTGTTTCCCAACACTCATTTATTGATTGATGTAGAAATTCAGAAACTGGTGAATCAGCTCAACTACCCGCAAATTGTAAAATGGGATAGAGATATCTATTTGTTTAGTAAGCCAAGCTTTAAAACGCAATTGGTTAGGAGTGTTGCAGAAATGATTGCTCTGCTTAAAGCTCTAGGTGAACAGGAAAAGACATCGCTTATTGCTCAAGATTTTTTGGGTGCTAATTTGAAATGCAATTTTTCCTATGGCGCATATGTGCAGGAAGGGAAGGTAAAGCTGGATATCTGTGTAAACGAAGTTCGTCATTTTCGATCGGGAGTTTCGTCGGTGGTTGAGGAGTATAATGGAACTTATGCTAATGAAATTAAACGACAGTCAGAAGCAATTCTGCATCAAACACAATTTACCGGCTTTTTGGATGTTGAATTTAAGGTAAAAGAGGGAAAGATCTATTTGCTAGAGGTGAATCCACGTCCTTTTGGATTTATTAAAATCATGAAAAAGAAATATCCTGATCTGATAGCTTATGTCATGGGACATAAACAAGAGGTCAATAAAAATCCAAATCCTGTAAAGTGGATGAATGTGCTTCGCGATATAATATTGGTTTTTAAGAATCCAAGCGAGGGAATACACATGTTAAAAGTGCTTTTCGATTTTAACACACGAACTTTTGATGTTTGGGACATCAGCGATCCGCTGCCATTCTTCTACCAAATGAAGAGGTAGGATCGCCATGCCCCAACTCTAAGCAAGCTGTAAATGTCAGGGTATGACTGAAAAACAGACAACAACAATCAGATAATCATCATAGTCCAATTCCTGGCAAGCTGCAAATGTTAGGCTATGGATGATATAGAAAACAATAATAATGAATCAAAAATCCTTTTCGGAATGACCATTCCCCGTCGAATGATAACTCCTCAAACTGGAATAATCAATCTTCAGCACAGAATTGTAACACCGATATAACAATCGGAGTTTACATCTGCTACATCATATAAAACAAAAAGTAACACAATACAATGACAACGCTTTGTTTGACTCTCGACTATGAGCTATTTGGTTCGGGAAAAGGTAATGTATACAAACACATTATTGAACCTACCAACCATTTACTTGCCATTTGTGCCAAGTATGAAATGAAACTTACCATTTTTTTCGAGGTGGTAGAGTATTGGAAAATAAAGGAAACATTTGAAAATGGCGAAACGATGGGATATGATAAGAATCCTGCTGAAGCTATGGCCAAGCAAATTCGGATAGCTCACCAGTTAGGACATGATGTTCAATTGCATATCCATCCACAATGGGTTGATGCACAATATAAAAATGGAGAATGGATTTTGAATATGAAGTATTGGCGTTTACCCGAAGTTCCGGAAAATGCCACAGAGGATATTAGCATAGGATTAGGGGAACTAATTCGAAAAGGAAAAGAGGAGTTGGAATCCATTCTCCATCCCGTTAATCCGAATTATACATGCAATGTATTGCGTGCAGGTGGATATAATATCGATCCATCGGAACAATTGCTAAAGGTTTTAAAAGAAAACGGATTTGTAGCCGATAGTTCGGTTTACTATGGAGGCAAAGTCGATAGCGGCTTGTCGCAATACGATTACACCCATGTAAAAAAAGAGATTCCTTATTGGTTTGTAAATGATTCTTTGCTTGCTGCCAGCAATACTAAGACGGATTTTTTAGAGCTGCCAGTGTTTGCTAAAAACATTACACGAATTAGAAAATACGATTTGGTAAGAGTTCGATCGGCCTTAAAGAATAAAGCAAACTCTATAGAAAAGTTGAAAAACAGTAGTGCAAAAAAATCGAAGTGGGAAAGTATAAAACATTTAATGGCTAAGGAAGCAGTAACCTGGGATTTTTGCCTGTTCTCGAAATCAAAAATGAACGAATTCTTCGAGTCAGCTATCAAAATCAGCAAAGCTTCTGAAGTTTCCTTTCACCCTTTTGTTTTGGTAGGGCATCCAAAAGATTTTTATTTCACCCACGCTATCGATTATCTGTCTGAAAAAGCCAATTCAAATCGCATTAAATTTTGCACCATTAGTGAAGTAATAGCACGAATTAAAAAAACAAACTCGCAAAAATGATAGAACAAAGCCTCGAAAAACTTCGAGAATATATAGAAAGCCAAGAATACAAAGGCTGGGATCCGTATGATGGATTAAGCTCCAAACTTTTTCAATCGATTCCTTTTTTTAACAAGAGTCGATTAATGAGGTTGATATGGATACAAGCCTTTAAAAGAAATCCAATAAATTTCCGGGGTCTTGCAGGGATTAAAAAAGCTTATAATCCTAAAGGTCTTGGTTTATTTCTTAGTGGTTATTGTAAGCTTTATCACATTGATCGCACACAGGAGGTAAGATCCCGGATTCTTTTTTTGAGTAAAAAGATATTGGAATTGCAATCATCAGGATGGTCTGGAGCATGCTGGGGCTACAATTTTGATTGGCAGGCAAGAGCATTTTTTCAGCCTAAGGGAACGCCATCGGTAGTGGTAACATCCTATGTAGTGAATGCTTTATTGGATGCATGCGAAATTCTTGAAGACAAGGCATTATTGCAGACAGCAATTAGCGCAAAAGATTTTATTTTGAAGGATTTGCATCGCACCTACAATAAGGAGGGCAACTATTGCTTTTCCTATTCGCCATTAGATCAAACCAGTGTTTTTAATGCCTCTTTGTTGGGCAGTAAAACTTTGGCAAGGATTTATTCCATCACCAAAGAGGAAATTTTAGCCGAAGAGGCCAAGCGATCGGTTCAGTTTAGTGTAAACCATCAAAATGAAGATGGATCGTGGGCATATGGAACCCTTCCTTATCATCAATGGGTTGATAATTTTCATACAGGATTTAATTTGGAAGCTATGGCTGATTACCAAAAGTATACTGGCGATGATACTTTTAATGATGCAATACAAAAAGGATTAGAATATTACCTGAACAATTTCTTTACAGATGAAGGAATCCCAAAATATTACAACAATACGGTTTACCCGATAGATATACATTGTCCGGCACAACTGCCCATTACACTTGGTAAATTAGGAGCATTTCAGCAGAATCAGGAAGTGGTGGAAAGAGTGCTTTGTTGGACCATATCAAACCTGCAAAGCAGTGAAGGGTTTTTCTATTTCCGATCGGGCAAAAAAATCAAAAACAAAATACCTTACATCCGTTGGGCACAAGCCTGGATGTTTTTGGCATTATCTACTTACAAATCAGAAACAATTCGGCTGAGAAAAAAAATCAAAGCTTCGGCTGTTATTTAAAACAAGCAAAAAATCCAGTGACATGAGAAAACGAATTACTATTATGAATTCGCCGGTTGATGTGTTAAGCATGAGCGAAACCATTGATTTAATCGATGATTCCATTTGCGAGAAAAAACCCATACAACACATTGTTGTTAATGCTGCCAAGCTCGTAAACATGCAAAAAGACCAGGAATTGTATCAATCGGTTGTAAAGAGCGATATTATCAATGCTGATGGAATGGCAGTGGTATGGGCAGCCGGATTATTAGGAAAGCCACTACCCGAGAGAGTTGCCGGAGTTGATTTAATGCAGAAGCTGGTGATTCTGGCCTCAGAAAAAAATTATAGAATATTCTTTTTTGGAGGCAGAGAAGAGGTGGTTTCGGAAGTTGTTAGAAAATACAAATCGGTATTTGGCGATGATATCATTGCAGGTTACCGAAACGGATACTTTAATAAAGGGGAGGAGTCAGGAATTGCTGATCAAATTGCCGAATCGCATGCTGATATTTTATTTGTAGCCATTAGTTCTCCTACCAAAGAGATTTTTTTGAATACCTATAAAGATCGGTTGAAGGTTCCATTTATTATGGGCGTTGGCGGATCATTCGACGTAGTTGCGGGTAAAGTAAAACGAGCACCCAAATGGATGCAAAACTCAGGATTGGAATGGTTTTACCGATTCCTTCAGGAACCTGGCAGAATGTGGAAGCGATACCTGGTAACCAATTCGAAGTTTATTTACTACGTACTAAAGGAGAGGATACAAACGATGTTTCGGTAATACCATCTTCCTTGGCTCCATTTCAGATCAGGATTCAAGGGAGTAAGCAATATAAACAAGCAGAATCAAATTCACTTAAAAACCTTAAATAAAACCAACCATGATTAAAGGAAGAGAAAAAACCTTGGCAAGGATAAGCACCGTTATACAGGTGGCCTTATCTGTAGGCTGTTTCTGGTTTGTTGCCTGGGCAATAAACAAATTTATGCGGCCTGTTGATATTACTGCGCAGGATACCAATATTATTTATCTAATGATAATGGCGATATGGTATACTCTGATTAAGGAATTCAATCTCGACAAAGTGTTAAGAGTAAAGACCTACTCCGAACTTTTTGCCGAATATTTTGCAATGGTATTTATAAGCTCAGGCCTGTTGCATTTGGGAAGCCTGTTCTTAACTGATACGGTTCCG
The DNA here is from genome assembly GCF_965230805.1 of Marinifilum sp. Classification (NCBI taxonomy): domain Bacteria; kingdom Pseudomonadati; phylum Bacteroidota; class Bacteroidia; order Marinilabiliales; family Marinifilaceae; genus Marinifilum; species Marinifilum sp. The sequence goes on from NZ_OZ246019.1 coordinate 3,778,784, forward strand.
TTCCTGATTCTGGCACTTTTTGCCTGTTTAAATTTGATTTTGTTGTTCTGTTACAGAATGACGACTTATAACATTTTTAAATACATCAGAGGAAAAGGCTACAATACTCGTAATGTATTGATTGTTGCTGATGATGAATCATACCTGCGTTTTATCGACCGGATGTTGTTCGTTAGCGACTGGGGATACAGAGTATGGGCCATCATGTCGGATGGAAAAAACATCAAAAACAAGTATGCATCGCAAGTGAAAATAGTAAATGAGCAATTTCAGTTGAACGAAATCATCGATGCCAATGTGGTGGATGAGGTTATTTACTGCAAAGGAAAGTTCAACAACGATGAGGTACGAGCTTTAATTTATGCCTGTTCCGAAGTAGGAGTAACCTTCAGGGTACATTCTGAGCTCTTGAGCGTGGTAAGTATGCGTTCTCATTTAACATACTTTAAAGAACTTCCCTTTCTTACTTTTTCGAATAATACCAAGAATTATTTTGCCTTAAAAGTGAAGGAGATACTTGACTTTGTATTCTCTTTTCTAATTATTCTATTGATTTCGCCTGTGTTGCTTGGGATCGCCATTGCAATTAAAATTGAGGATGGCGGATCGATTTTCTTTAAGCAAGAACGCGTAGGGCTAAACGGACGACTTTTTAAATGTTTAAAGTTTAGAACAATGGTTGAAAATGCCGAAGCATTGCGCGAAAAGCTTGAAAAAATGAACGAACAATCGGGACCTGTTTTCAAAATGAAGAATGATCCAAGAGTAACTCGTATAGGCCGTTTTCTTCGTAAAACTTCGCTTGACGAATTGCCACAGTTCTTTAATGTACTCAAAGGAGAAATGTCTATTGTAGGTCCGCGACCGCCAATACCTTCCGAAGTGAAGCAGTACCAGCGATGGCAAAGGCGCAGATTAAGTATGAAACCAGGTATTACTTGTATCTGGCAAGTGTCTGGTCGAAACAATATTCCCTTCGATGAATGGATGAAACTAGACATGGTGTATATAGATACCTGGTCCTTAAAATTAGACTTCATGTTATTCCTAAGCACCATTAAAGTGGTAATCACCGGTGATGGACAATAATCAATAACCATCCCATCCGTCATGCTCTGACTCTAAGCAAGCTGCAAATGTCAGGGTATGACTTTAAGCATCTGTCATATTTTGACTTTATACAAGTTGTAAATGTCAGGTTATGATTAAAAACAAAGTTATCAGTAAGCACAGAGAATTATTAATACCTCCTGTAACTTATTCATAATTCTCGCTGCACCATATGTAAGAAGTAATTTCTTGCAGTTATGAAAACGAGCATGATTAAATAATTACTACACCTACGCGGTAATGATTGTTTTGATCTTGTGGCTTACATCTGACAAATGAAAAATTATAAACAGATGAATCCCTCATGTTTCGATTCATAAATTATAAATCACTTAAAAAACCAAGACCATGAATAGAAAAATGATTATCCTAATGAGCCTTGTTATAGTAATGGGGTTGATTTCCTGTCGATCAAATGAAGATCTGATATACATGCAGGATGTTGAAGCAGAAGTGTTGACACCTGATTTTGTGACCAAAGTGCCTGAGTATATTATCAAAACAAACGACAATTTGTTTGTGAGCATTAAATCTACAAACCCAGAAATTAATAAGTTGTATAATCCTGCTCAAGCAGTAGGAGGGCAGCAGGGAGCTTTGAATCTTTACAGCCAACTTCCCGATCAGTATTTAAATGGTTACCAAGTTGATTCGAATGGTAATATTTCCTTGCCAAACCTTGGCAAGGTGGGAGTGGCAGGATTAAGTCAGAACGAAGCACAAGCTAAAGTGCAACAGCGCGCCGACGAATACTTGAAAGATGCAAGTGTTACGGTAAAGCTTTTAAACTTTAGAGTATCGGTAATGGGAGAAGTAACAACTCCCGGAGTTTACTATAATTACAGCAGCCGTTTTAGCATTTTAGAAGCATTAAGTATGGCAAACGGTATTACCGATCATGCCAGAATCAACAGAGTTTTGGTGATTCGTACCAACGATAAAGAGAGTAAGACTTACAGAATTGATTTGTCGAATAAGAACTTTTTAAAATCCGAAGCATTCTTCCTTCAACCCAATGATGTTGTATATGTTGAACCTCATAAAATTAAAAACACCGAAATGAATTCAAGTGTGTACAGCCTTTTGCTCTCAACAGTTTCAACAGCTGTACTCATTACAAGTTTAATTATTTCCAATTAAGATAGAACTGTTATGAAATACGTTGATGAAGTGATGGATTACTTTGATAGCAAAGATGGTCCTGACGTTAAAGATTTCCTCTATCGGATTTTATCAAAGTGGAAAATTTTTTTAATCTGTGGAGGTTTGGGAATTTGCATTGCTTATTTCGTAAGCAAATATTCTGCTCCGGTATATATGATGAGAAGTACCCTGTTGGTGCATGTTGATCCTAATGAAACAAATGCAAAACAAATGTTCGAAGGCAATCAACTTCGCGATAAAGCCAATATTCAAAACCATGTTGAAATATTAAAATCTTTTACGATTAACCGAAAAGCGATGGAGGGCTTGGCCTGGCATCAATCCTGGTATAAAAAGAACTTTTTTGCAGATAAGGGATTGTATCGAAAAGAACCCTTTGAGCTGATACAACATGAAGGTACAAATCTTACAAACCTGCCGGTATTCATCAAGCAGATGGATAAGTATTCTTACAAAATAAAAGTAGATGGCGAGACCGAGTACAATGGGGAAAAAGTGAAGGTGAAATTCGAAAAAGAGGGGTTGTTTACTCAACCTTTTAAAAACAAATACTTCAACTTTACGATAAATACCATAGGCGATAAAGTAGATAAGGAAGACAAATATTATTTTGTAATTAATGATCTGGATAAACTTACGCTTGAGTACATGGAGAGTATGGTAATTTCGGTTGCCGAAAAAAAAGCGGAGTTAATCCACTTGCGAATTGATGATACAGAACCCGCTCGTGGTGTTGATTTTTTAAATGAGTTGAATTGGGAATATTTGCAATTTAGGCTGATTGAGAAAAACAAAAAGTCGGAGAATACGGTTCGATTTATCGATTCACGATTGGAAGGTATTGTGGATTCCTTGCAATTGGCAGGTACCAGTTTTACCAATTTCAGATCAAGAAACCGAATTGTTGATTTAGGACAAGAGGCTGGTGTTGTTGTAGCCAAAAAGCAAGAGCTGGAAAGTAAACTTTCACAGGCTCAGATTTTATTGGAATACTACAATAAACTACTTACAAATTTGGGTGATGCCAATCAGATGAAACAGGTGGTTGCTCCTTCTGTTGCCGGAATCACCAATCCAACACTTGATGCATTGGTTACAAAACTTACCGATCTTTACGGCAAAAGAGAGGTGCTCTCCTATAGCGTGCAAGCCAAGAATCCAAGCTTGCTAGTTCTAAACAGAGAGATTGATGTGATTCGAGAAAGTTTGGAAGGAAATTTAAAATCGCTGGTATCCAATTCACAAATCGAAGTTACCAGTTTAAATGAAAGAATGACCAAGGTTCGTGATCAGTTGTCGCGTATGCCTAAAAACGAACAGAAGTTTATTAACATGAAACGTAATTTTGACTTGAACAATGAGTTGTATACGTTTCTACTAAAGAAAAGAGCAGAGGCAGCCATAGCCAAGGCTTCCAATGTTTCCGATGCGCAGATTATCGATCCTGCCAGATTGGCTACAATAATTAAAATCAAACCAAAACTTGCCATTAATTTACTAATAGGCTTGATTTTAGGTTTGGGCTTGCCATTTTTGGTGATCATTCTAAAAGAGTTTTTTAACGATAACATTCAGAGTAAGGAAGAGCTCGTTAAGAAAACCAGATTGCCAATACTGGGTACCATAGCGCATAACAGATATTCAAATAGTTTGCCTGTTTTTCATCAACCTCGATCTTCAATTTCTGAGTCATTCAGATCTCTTCGAACCAATTTGAATTACGTATTGCCCGATAATCAAACAAACATTATAGGAATTCATTCAACCATTCCATCTGAAGGAAAATCATTTACTGCGGTTAATTTGGCTAGCATTGTTGCCATGAATAACAAAAAGGTTTTGTTGATTGGCGCTGATATGAGAAAACCAAAGATTGAGAGTATGTTCAATTTAGAGAACAAGGTTGGGTTAAGCACATATTTAATTCGATACAACAAATGGCAAGAGGTGGTGCAAAATACGAATATCAAGAATTTGTATTGCGTTACATCCGGACCTGTTCCTCCAAATCCAGCCGAATTGCTCGAGAATGGTAGGTTAGAAATGTTTTTGAATGCAGTGAAAGGGAAGTTCGATTACGTGTTTATCGACAATGCACCAATTTCTATGGTAACAGATGGATTTATTACCGGGAAGCTAGCCGATGCTAATTTATTCATATTACGACAAGGATTTAGCCACAAAGAGCAAATTAACTATGTGAACCAAATTGCTGAGCGAAATTCTTTAAGTAATGTTTCTCTGGTATTAAATGATGTTACCTCAAATGGAATTTATGGTAGTTATTCAAATGGAGAGGGTTATTATTATGAGGAACCTTCGTCTGGAATTGTTCGAAGGCTTTGGGAAAAAGTTAGCAACAATTGATAAAATGAGGTTCGAATATTTTTCGAACCTTTTTTCTTTTCATTAAGTATCGAAAGCTTGGAATAATTATATAATTTTAATGCTGCTAAATTTCAAATTAATTTAAGATTTATGATTATTGCAGTTGATTTTGACGGAACTATTGTTCAACATAAATATCCTCAGATTGGTGGCGAGATACCTTTTGCCATTCAAAGCTTATTAGAATTGCAGAAAGAAGGGCATCAACTTATTTTATGGACATATCGTACAGGCGAACTGTTAGATGAGGCTGTTGATTTTTGTGAAAACAAAGGATTGGAGTTTTATGCTGTAAATAAGAATTATCCCGAAGAAGAATTTGATGAAAGTATCAGTAGAAAAATATATGCCGATTTATACATCGACGACAGGAACATAGGAGGATTACCCGATTGGGGTCAAATATATAATATGATTTCTGAAAAAGGCAATTATCCTCCCGAAAGAAAATCTAAAAGTTCATTTTCAAGATTTCTGGATAATCTATTCGGGGAATAAAATAAAGAAGACAAATGGTCGACAGGTGAAATAATTATTGAGCTTTAACTGCTTTCGGCTATTTTATGAAGTAAGGCTGAATACCTAAATCTTTAACGAATTGTACTCAAAACTATCTTGATAATAGAAGTTTCAATTTCTTTTTCTTGATTCTTTCGTGATTAAGCTTGTTTACCAATTTTTTACCCAATCCTCTTTTAACAGCCACAAAAGAGGTGTGATCCAATACATCAATTTTTCCCAGTTCATCTTTTTGCAGATTTCCTTTCTTGAAAAAAAATCCAACCAAATCAATTTTATTGATTTTTTCCTTCTTTCCCAAACCTATATACAGGGTTTCCCAATCGGGAGGATTAGGGATCTGTACCTCTTTATGGATAGAAAAAACAGGAATGTCTTCAGAAATAAACCCTGGAACTATCTCTTCTTGCGCAAGAACAATAAAGGAATTCCCTTTCGCATGCATTCTGGCAGTTCGGCCATTTCTGTGAACAAACGAGTCTTCAACTTTTGGCAGTTGATAATGAATAACATTTTGAATTTCGGGTATATCAAGCCCACGAGATGCCAGGTCCGTGGTAATCAGTAAATAATTGCTTCCATTTCTGAATTTAATTAATGCACGTTCTCTATCCGCTTGTTCCAAACCTCCATGAAAAATATCACAACGGATATCTTGTTCTTTTAGCAAATCAGCGATACGCTCTACTGCATCTCTGTGATTACAGAATACCAAGCAAGGCTGATTACCAAGTGTAGAAATCAATCTGAGCAACGCATCTAGCTTGTCCTTTTCATTGGCAATTACCTTTCTTTGAGTAAGAGCAATTGATTTTTGCTTTGGCAGGAAGTTGATTTCCATTGGAGAATTCATTTTGGCAAATTCAGGAATTTCAATTCCATGTGTTGCCGATGTTAACACCTTTTTTACTCCCTTTGGCAGGGATTTAATTACCTCTGACATTTCCTTCTGAAAGCCCAATTCAAGAGCTTTATCAAATTCATCCAGAACAAGAAACTTAATGTCGGAGCAATCAAAGTTTTCTCTTCGGATATGATCGGAAATTCGTCCCGGCGTGCCGATTAAAACAGATGGCGGGTTTTGCAAATTGTTCTTTTCAATTCGCATCGAATGACCGCCATAGCAGCAATTCACCTTATATGAGGTTCCCATTGCTTTAAACACCGATTCAATTTGAAGAGATAACTCTCGGGCTGGCGATAGAACAAGAGCCTGAACACCGTTCTGTTCTGCATCTAACTCTTCTAGTAAGGGCAAAAGAAAAGCTAGTGTTTTACCAGAACCAGTCGGCGATAAAAGAATCAAATCATTAGACTTCTTCCATGATTTGGCACAAACATTTTGCATCTCATTTAATTCCAGAATGCCAAGTTTCGTTAATATATCTTCAGTTTTTATTTGCATGCCGCAAAGTTAACAACAATTGGCAGTTATTAATTATCTGTAAACCGTTATCAGTAAAAAGCTATTTTGGCCTAAATTGATCACCGCTGTTCTACTTTGCTTGTAATACATGTAATAATGGTATTGCCATTTATAAACAAATCGGTGTAACAATTTAATGAGTTTAAATTAACCTAAGTGAAATGCTTTCTAAAAATGCCTTTCTTACTTTAGCGTCAACAAAAATCCACAAATCAAAATCATGAAAGCAAGTAAAGAAGGAATGTACAGAATCGAAGTCATCAACCTGGCTGGAGATATTGTTTATCTTAGCATCGATTCATTAAATAGATTCAATGAAGAAGCATTGCCAGGCAATTTGCCGCAAGATGCATACACTGTTCGTATTTCGGGTAATGATGATTATTTATATGAAAAGTTATTAGTGGCCGAGGAGTGTTAAGATTCCCTCCGAATCAGATTTTCTCAAAAGCAATAAATGTGTTAGGTTTGTGATGTTTATTTATTGCAGACCATACACATGACCCGAAAATTATCACTTTTAAATTTCTATAAAAAGCATAAGCACTTCCGTGAGTTGAAAGAACTTTTGCCTCATGTTTTCGAGGGTGATTTATTGGATATTCAAAAGTTGAAGGAGTTTGTGGGCGATTCTAATTTTATCGATCAATTAAATTACGAACTTTCATGGTTCGATAAAAAGCAGGCTCTTGAGGCAAGCCAAAAGGATTGTGAGGCGGAGTTGAAATTTGTTGAGGATAAATCGATTTTACCCAATCAATCAGATAATCTTTTTATAGAAGGAGATAATCTTGATGCTCTAAAATTGTTGAGGAAGAATTATCAGGAGAAGATTAAATTCATCTATGTAGATCCTCCATACAATACAGGAAAGAACTTTGCTTATAGCGATAATTTCCATTTGGCATCAGATGATTACCTTGAGTATTTAAATTATTCGAGCATAGGTAGAGTTAATCAGTTCAAACAACATCGAATAAAAAGTGGAGAAATTCATACTCAATGGCTGAATATGATTTTTCCTCGCTTAATTTTGTGCAAAGATCTTTTAACTGCGGATGGAGTAGTTCTAATTTCAATTAATGAATTGGAGAAAGCCAACTTGCAATTGATTTGCAACGAAGTGTACGGAGAAGAAAATTTTGTGGGTTGCTTTGTTTGGGAGAACAGAAGTATCACAAATGATTCTTTGCATTTATTTTCATCTGTTCACGAATACATTCTGATTTATGCACGGAATAAATCGAAGGTAGTTTGTAAGGGAGAAGAAAAGGATTTCTCTAATTATTCTAATCCTGATGATGATGCTAATGGCAATTGGATTCCGGATAATCCAACCGCAGCAAGTGGAAATAAGAAATCTCGCTTTCCAATTATCAATCCATTTACAAATGAGAAGTACTTGCCGCCTAATGGAAGATATTGGGCATTCTCGGAAAGCAGAGTCGAAGAGTGGACTAAATCCGGGAAATTAGTTTTTCCAAAAGAAAAAGGGAAGCGCTTTATTCTAAAAAAATATAAAAGCGAATTGAAAAGTGAAAGAAAACCAATTTCGTCTATTATTTCGGATATACCAGGCATGAAAGGAACCAAAGAGTTAAAGGTCTTGTATCCCGAGGGAATTCCTTTTAAACACCCCAAACCAACCGACCTGTTAATAAAGTTATTCGATCAGTTTACAGGAAATGAAGATATTGTTTTGGATATTTTTGCAGGCTCGGCTTCTACTGCTCATGCCATATTTAAAATGAACAAAGCTAGCAGTTCAAACAGAAGCTTCATTTGTGTGCAAAACAATGAAGAACTCTCAGTCAAATCTACTGCCTATCAATTGGGCTATTCGTCAATAAGTGATATTGCTATTGATAGAATTAAGAGAGCAGGAAAACAGAAGTCTGGCAATAATTGTGGTGTTAATTATTTTAAAATTGAATCTTTGAAGTAATTATTGCTTGTGTTTGTAGTGTTTTGCCATAATTACAGCTACTTGTTGGAGCCTTGTTGAATTCATCCAGCTTTATTTACTTAATGAATACCAAGGAACTTGAATTTAAGGACAAGTTTTTTTACTTTGTGTGAGGTTTTTATGGTGATATACAGGATGAATCATTAAATAACCAGAGTAGATATTCAACTAAAACTAACAAACACATACAAAATTATGGTAAAAATGAAAGCACTTGTTAAATCCAAGCCTGAAAAAGGAATCTGGATGGAAGAAGTAGATATTCCTGAATTAGGAGTAAACGACGTTCTTGTAAAGATCAAAAAAACGGCAATTTGTGGTACCGACTTGCATATCTATAAATGGGATGAGTGGTCGCAGAATACTATTAAACCAGGAATGATTATCGGACATGAATATGTTGGAGAAGTTGCAAAAGTAGGTGCTGGAGTTACCGGTTTCGAAATTGGAGATCGTGTAACTGGCGAAGGACACATTGCTTGTGGACATTGTCGTAACTGTCGTCGTGGGCGTAAGCATGTTTGTGAGAATACGGTAGGTATTGGAGTAAATATTGATGGAATATTTGCTGAATATGCTGCAATTCCAGCATCGAATCTAATGAAAATGAGTGATAAAATTTCAGATGAGATGTTGGCAATTATGGATCCTTTCGGGAATGCAACGCACACTGCTCTTTCTTTCCCTTTAATTGGCGAAGATGTGTTGGTAACAGGTGCAGGTCTAATTGGTAGCATGTGTGTAGCCGTTGCCAAATTTGCAGGCGCTCGATATGTTGTTGCAACAGAAACCAATCCTTTCAGAATCGAGTTAGCTAAAAAAATGGGAGCTGATCGCGTAATCAATCCTATGGAAGAAAAGCTTGATGATGTAATTAAAGACTTGGGAATGATAGGTTTTGATATTGGGTTGGAATGTTCGGGAGCTCCGGCAGCTTTTAATGATATGGTTGGACACATGTACAATTCGGGTAAAATCTCATTACTTGGTATCTTACCGTCTCAAACTACTGTAAACTGGAACGATATTATTTTTAAAAGTCTTCAGCTAAAAGGGATATACGGTCGCGAAATGTATGAAACATGGTATCAAATGGAACAGATGCTAATGAGTGGCTTGGATCTTGCACCAATGATTACTCACCGCTTTAAAGCTGATGAATTCCAGAAAGCTTTCGAAATCATGGAAAAAGGAGATTGTGGAAAAATAATTCTGGATTGGGAATAATATCAGTATTACCATGAAATAAGTCTTAAAACAATTCAATTCTTATTTTGATCTGTTTACAATTAGATTGCATTTGTCAGATGGAAGCCACAAGATCAAAGCCTATCATTACCATGCGTCTCTTATAATTATTTTAATCATGCTCGTTTCATAAGTGAATCCCGATATGATTTCAGATTGATTGTTAACCACTCATTTTGATTTGTATTCAAGCTAAAAGCATACAATTGATTGCTGTTCATATAAAACAGGATAACCTTTGATATCATGAATTTCATACTTCAATAAAAAATTAATCAAAAACAATTCACCCTATTTTAAAATAGAACGTCCTTATTGTGGTAGGTGCTTAAAAAGCACACAAAACCAATTAATTTTTTATAAACACCTAAATTGCTTAAATAAAGTTAGAATGAAAAAAATAATGTATTTATTGATCGCAAGTTTGTTTTTATTTGCCTGTAATCAAGAGTCAATAAAGCTAAAGGGAGAATTAGAAGGTTTAGAGGATGGTACGTTATTGGTAAAAATGAAAACCAATAAAAAAATTAGAGAAAAATGCATTGATACCATTCAGGTAGTAGATGGGGAATTTGAGTTTCGCTCGAATGATATTAAACCACCTGTTAGATTAACCATGTTTGTTAGCGAAGATTGCGAATTTGATGTATGGATAGGAAAGTATGGAAGCTATTCGGTAACTGGTAATTTGAATGAGATAAAAGAACCGCTTGTGTATAAAGATGATTTGGCTAAGGAGTATCAAGCTTATTATCACCGATTAGATTCGGCATACATCATCCCTGTAAGAGAAAAAATGCAATGGGTAAAGCAAAAAAATGAGCAGATTAAAAATGGAGAAAAATTATCGCAAGATGATGAATTTACCATGTTTGATTACAGGAAAGACATAAAAAAAGCTTTCTCACGCCGCCGCATGTCTATTGTAAAGACTGTACGAGCAAATCCAAATTCGCCGATTGTAATGGCAATAGTTCAAAAAGAATATAAATCATTTAATAATCGACATAAAGAGGAGATGAAAAAAATCTTTAGGAGAAGATTTAGTGATACAGCTTTGTATTGGCAGTTATGCCCATAGAAGATTTGTAATTATAGTTGGTTTACGATCTCATGTAAGTTGAGGGTTCAATAATTGTAAATTGATTAGTTAGTTGGCGCAATAAGAGCAGTCGTATTTAGTTCGACTGCTCTTTTTTTTAGTCTGAAAAATCTTGGGTAGAAGCAAAAGTTAGCGCTTACTTCAAGGTTCTTATAATTTTTTCCTTTGTAAGAAAGAAGTCGAAAGATCAAGAAAATCATTAGCGCAAAGGCTTAATAATAATTTTAATCATACTTGTTTCATAATAAACTTGTATAACTGGATTTATGCCTTGGGATCTTTCTTTATGTTCTTTGTGGTTAATGTAGTGTTTGCAGAAAACAAAAATAATTACAAGCTTTGGGGCTCTAACTTGTTATGAGAATCACCGATCAGTATATATGCTATCTGTTATCGAAGGATAACAAACAAGGAATGAATCTATTGTTTAAGAAATATTTTGAGTCATTAGTGGTTTGGGCTGATACTTTTTTAAATGATATGGATCAGTCCAAAGACTTGGTGCAGGAACTTTTTGTGAATATATGGCGAAAAAAATCTTACCACAATTGGATGCCCGATAAATTATCTTCCTATTTACATGTATCCGTAAAGAATGCTTGTTTTAACAAACTTAAAAAAGTTGATGTATTAAAGCATGCCGATGAAATTGAAAGTTTCGATAAGATCTACGATGAGTTCGAATCCAATAAGGAAGAAATTGTAGCCCAGATTCTGGAAGAAGTCGAAAAACTACCGCAAAAAGGCAAAGAGGTTGTAAAATGTGTTTACCTAAAAGGAATGAAGTATCAAGAAGCTGCCGATGAGCTGAATGTATCTCTCCAAACAGTAAAAACACATTTAGTACGTTCCCTTAAAACACTTAGAGCTAATTCTGAAAAGCTTGGAGACTTCTTTCTTTTGTACTTTTTTTCAAAAAAATAGAAATTCTTGTCAACCATTTTAGTTCTTTTCCTGTACTTGTACTGAAAGTGCACTTATTTTACAGGAAAGCAGATGAATATTACCGATCAAAAATATCAGGAAATTGTAGATTACATCTCGGGTGAACTCAGTAATGTTGATAGAAAATCCATGCAAGCATGGATCAATACCTCTGATATGAACAGGAAAACCTATGAGAAGATTCTTAAAGATTCTCTTTTCCTTCGCTGGAGTTTAAAATCCAAGCAAATTGATACAAAATATGAACTGAAGAAATTTGAGAATAGGATTAATTCTCGTGTGCGTTTCATTTCTTGGGTTGCTATAGCGGCTGGTGTTATTCTGGTTTTAAGCTTGTCTGTTCCATACCTTTGGAACCAATACCAATCCAATAAAGAATTGGTAGCTTCTACTGCACCAATTCAACCAGGTAAAAAAGGAGCGCAGTTGATCTTATCAAATGGGAACAGTTTTGATATAGAAGATCAAGACCAAGAGATCAAAGAAAAGGATGGTTCGGTGATTCAGTTAGATTCTAAAACGGGTTTAGAATATTCTAAAAGTAACACAAAAAGCACTAAACTAATCTACAATACGCTGAAAACTGCTCGTGGTAACGAGATGAATGTGAAATTGGCTGATGGAACTTTTGTTTGGCTAAATGCAGATTCGGAGTTGAGATTTCCTATCAATTTCACTGGAAAAAAAAGACAGGTTTATTTGAAAGGGGAAGCCTATTTTGATGTAGCTCCAGATAAAGAAAAAGCCTTTATTGTGACCTCCTACAATCAGCAGGTGAAAGTGTACGGGACTGAATTTTGTGTGAGTGCTTATAATCAGGATGAGATAAAGACAATTTTGGTAGAAGGATCGGTTGGGCTAAAAGCTGGGAATAATGATGTGGAAACCAAATTAAATCCCGGAGAGTTAGGTTTGGCCAATTCGAAAACCGGTAAAGTTGAGGTAAAGCAAGTAAATGTTCGCCCATATATTGCATGGAAAGATGGTGACTTCGTGTTCGAAAATCAAAGTTTGGAGGAAATCATGTATCGTTTGGAAAGGTGGTATAATGTAAAAATATTCTATATGAATGAGGAGTGTAAGGATTACCGCTTTTCTGGTGATATCGAAAGATATACCGATGTTAGAAGACTGTTGTATCTAATTCAGGAAACATCAAATGCGAAATTTGAAATTAATAATAATACCATTGTGGTAATGACTAAATGATACCTAAATGTAAATAAAAACGGAAGGTTTTGCAGAACCTCCCGTTTCGAATTAAGTAATCGAATAGATACTTGGCGGTCTCTATTCAAATTTTAACTCATTTCAATACTAAATTATGAAAAAAAACCATTTGTTGGTACATTTCCCTAAAAGGAAATGGCTAAAAATCCTATTGGAAATGAAACTAGTACTCTTTCTTACACTGGCACTTTCGATAAGTGCATCAGCAGGAGTTTACTCGCAAAACCAGAAAGTAAGTTTCGCATTTAAAGATGCTACTATTCTAGAAGTGCTCAATGAAATTAAATCTCAAACAGGATTGAGTTTTATCTACAACGAAGATAAAATTCAAGAACTAGATCATGTAAATGTAGATGCTTTTGATAAAACAGTTGAAGAGGTGTTGTATGAGATTTTAGATAATAGCAATCTAGAATCTCGCTTCGACGAGAATGTGATCATGCTTGTGGAAAAGAGTCCGGATCTTATTATCGAGATGGAACAACAAGAAATTAAAACCATCAAAGGTAAAGTAACTGATGCTAATGGACGTCCTCTGCCAGGTGTATCTATAGTAATTAAAGGATCGACTATTGGCGTGGCTACTGATATTGACGGGAATTACTCTTTAGAATTCGAAAATGACAATGTTGTTTTGGTATATTCATTTGTGGGTATGTTGCCACAAGAAATTAAATATACAGGACAAGTTATGCAGAATGTAAGCCTATTGGCTGATACCGAAACTATGGACGAAGTAGTAGTTACCGGTTACCAAGCTATTTCTGCAGAACGTGCTACGGGTTCTTTCCAGAATGTAAAAGTAGAAAAGGTTTTGGAGCAAAGAACCACAACCAATGTGGTGAATGTGCTGGAAGGTGAGGTAAATGGATTATTATTTGATCAAACTGCCGATGGAAGCACTCCAACAATTAGCTTAAGGGGTATAAGTTCCTTTGATGTAGGTAATAATGCTAATATGCCATTATTGGTAATCGATGGTTTTCCTGTTAACAATGGTGTGTCTTCTGTTGAAACTTCAGTTAATGAAGATGATATTTATAATATTATGGCAAACATGAACCCGAATGATATCGAAAGTATTTCGGTACTAAAGGACGCAGCAGCGGCTTCTATATGGGGAGCACAGGCAGCCAACGGGGTAATTGTTATCACTACCAAAAAAGGAAAAAAATCAGACAAGCCAAACTTTAATTTTAGTTCCGCTTTCTCAATCCGAGAAAAGCCAAATTATTCGGATGCCTATATGGCTACAGGTTCAGATATGCTTGAATTGGATAAATGGGCATTGGATAATGGTTTACTTAACCCAGCTAGTCGCACCGACGATACCGGAAGAGATTTATACTCTAAGGGCAAAGACCTTTATTATAACTATGCCAATGGGTTAATTACTGAGGGCGTTTTTAACAGTTTAGAAACAGGCCTTAAGCAAAATGATTTTGTTAAAGAATATAGTGATCTTTTCCTAAGAAACTACACACAGCAGCAATATACATTTTCGGTGAGCCAGGGAAGCGATAAGTTTCAATATTATGCCTCGCTTAATTATACCGATGAGAAAAGCTTTAATAAAGGAGCTGGCAGCCAAAGTTACCAGACTTTAGTGAATCTTTCGGCCGAAATTATTAAAGGGGTAAAATTGAGTACAAAAATTAACTATTCTGTAAGAGATATAGAAAATAATGCTGCGGCACCTCTTGCAAATTTTACTCCTTATGAACGTATTCTGGACAACAATGGAGATTATGTTGATATGTACTCTGGTGGCCCAAGAGCTTCTGTGAGGGAAGAAGTACTTGCCATGATGGGAGATGTTCCTTACGACTGGGAGTATAATATTAAACGTGATTTTGATAATAGCGATAATTCATCTCAGGTAAGAAACAGTGATATTCAGGTAAAATTAGATGTTGATATTCTTAAAGGTCTTAAAGCTGAATTGAGCTACAACCACCGACACGGGATGAGGGAGATATCTAATTACCGAAACGAAGAAATGTATGCAAACAGAGATCGTTATTTCCAAAACGCCAAGTTTGACAATGCAGAAAATTTTACGGGGAAGACCGTATATCCTGCAGGAGGCACTTTAGATGGTTCTTATCATTCTACCACCTCATCAGATTACAGGGGATTACTAAACTATTCAGGTTATTTGGATAATGGAAAAGAACATTTTGTAACGGCCATTGCAGGTATCGACTATAAAGAAGACAAAATGAACCATAGAACCCTGGAAACGCTTTGGGGCTACGATCCTTATTCACTTAGTAGTACACCGCTTGACAGGTATCAGGATCAATATTACAATTGGTTCAATTCCTCTAGAACTTTAAGTGGAGGAACGGGAATGGCTAGTACTGATAAAGATAAAAATCGCTATTTGTCTAATTATTTTAATCTTGGGTATACTTTTAAAGGTCGTTACAACCTTACCGGTAGCTGGCGCTTGGATGATTCCAACCTGTTCGGCTCCTCTTCTCAATACCGCAATGTACCTTTGTGGTCAACAGGAGTAAAGTGGCGCATGGCCGAAGAAAGTTTTATAAACCTACCTTTTTTGAATCGTTTGGATGTGAGGGTGAGTTATGGTACCGGCGGACGTATAGATAGAGGCTCTTCTCCGTTCCTTACTTTTTATAAGCAAACTTCGCCGGATGTTTATACAAATTTAACGTATTCTCGGACCAAGGACAGAAGAAATCCCGAACTACGCTGGGAAACTACATCCACTGTAAATGCAGGTTTTGATTTTGCTATGCTTAATAACCGTTTGTCAGGTTCGTTTGAATACTATAGCAAATATACCAAAGATGTAATGGGGCGTAATCAAATTAACCATACGTTTGGAGCCGAAAGTATGCTCATGAACTATGGTGAAATTTCCAATAAAGGTTTTGATATTAGCTTAAATTATAAGGCTATACAAGGCAAAGATTTAAGCTGGAACATTGGGTTTTTAATGAATCATAATGTGAATAAGGTGGAGGAATTTAGTGGTTATGAGATACTATCAGATTATTTATCTGCTAGTAATTATTCTATCGTTGAAGGATATGCTATAGACGAGCTTTATACCTATCGTTGGGCCGGTTTATCACCCGTAGATGGTTCTCCACAAATTTATGTGTTGGATCGTAACCCGGATGATGCCGATGTAGACGAAGATGATCAGTACGATATAGTTGGAGTGAATGATGATGTTGAAATAACGAAAGACGACTTAAAGTATATGGGGCATACAACGCCCAAATTCTTTGGTAGCTTAAGTAATTCAGCAAGCTATAAAGGCTTTACGCTGGATGTGCTGCTGACCTATAAATTCGGATATAAGTTTCGCGCAAGTAGTATTAGACCAGATGAAGAGTTTGCTAATTTAACTAGTCTACCTCGTCATGAAGACATAGCGAAAAGATGGAGAAAACCGGGGGATGAGCAATTCACTAACGTTCCTGCCTTAACAACAGGATATAATTTAAAAGTGAGTAATTTTTATTCGCTTTCAGATGTATTGTATGACGATGCCTCTCATATCCGAATTCAATCCATTGGTTTATCGTACCAATTAGATAAAAAAATATTGAACAACACCTTTATCAAAGGGGTAACAGTAGGAGCCAATGCACGAAACTTAGGTTTATTATGGAAAGCCACCGATAAGGATATCGATCCTGAGATAAATAATTTCCAAGGAACCTACAGAAACAGAGCTACTTATTCGTTTAATTTAAAGCTTAACTTTTAAGATTTAAAACATAAGAAAATGAAAAATATAAAAATATTATACCTATTTGTATTAATAGGCTTGCTGGCCTCTTGCGACAGAGATGAGCTGCTGAATATTAAACCCTATAATAAGGTTCTTCCGGAAACAGTAGAAGATTACCGCTCTTGGATGAACTCTCGTGTTGGTAGAACTTTCATGTATGAAATTGACCGATATATGACTGACGACATAACAGTGCCGGACGGAACTTACAATAGTTTTGTAGATTGGTCACAAAGAACAAGGTATCAGGATGCCCTTACCTGGAAAAAAATCTTTGGTGACATAGAGCAAACTGATGAGGAGTGGTTGACATTATATGAACATGTATTTGAATCGCTCATGGTAGAAGAAAATATGCTGGAAAAAGGTGTATCTGGATCGGAGCAAGAGGCTCAAAAGATAATTGCAGAGCTAAAGGTACATAGGGCTGCGGCTTACTTTGCATTGGTGAATTTGTATTCGGTACAATATAATCCGGCTACTGCCGACAGCGATTTAGGAGTACCCATACATGCAAACGCCCAATCCATAGAGGTGGCAACCCCAAGGGCATCGGTACAGGAGGTTTACAACGAGATTATTCGAAACCTAACGGAAGCCATAGAATTGAATGCCTTGGAAGAATCGGTACCGACAATTAACTTTCAGGCTTCAAAAGTAGGTGCGTATGCTGTGTTGGCTAGGGTTTATCTGCAAATGATGAAGTACGAAGAAGCACGTGATGCGGCTCAAAAAGCACTTGATATATACTCAAATCTGGCCGATTGGAACGAATGGCTTGCTACTGCATATCCAAAAAATACAGACAATCCTGAAGTGATTTTATTAAAAAATTTCATTCTCGATCGGAAACCGTTAGTAGCATATATCTCAGCTGAAGTTTTAAATTTGTTCGACAGCGATGATTTAAGACCTGAGTTAAGATTCATGGAGGGTGACAAAGGAAAGTATATATATGAACATGATTACTATAATGCTAGACAATATATTGGTCCATCTGTTCCCGAAATGTATCTAATCCGTGCAGAATGCAATGCAAGAATTAATAACGGAGCGGAATTTCAAAAAGCAATTGATGATTTAAACACGCTAAGAGTAAATCGTTATGCAACGGGTACCTATGTTGACTTAACAACTACAGAATTACCCAATGCTACTGCTACTCTGGCTTTTGTTAAAGAGGAAAGAAGAAGGGAGTTATTTGACAGGGGAACGCGCTTATTCGATCTTAAACGATATAATCTTGATGACGACGCTAACATTAGCATTGTTAGGAATATCGATGGGCAGATAACTGTACTTCCTCCAAATAGTCCTAATTGGACCGTTCCAATTGGTGAGATAGTAATATCTCTGGCTCCTGAAATCAAACAAATTGAAAGAGAAGATTTAAACTAAATTAAAACACATGAAACGAGCCATGAGAATAAGTTCTCAAACAGGAGAATGTTCAAATTTGGCGAGTTCCATGTGGCAATAAAAAGCAAAATTTAGACACATGAAAAAAATAATATATAAGCTAAATACAGGATTAGTTGCTTTGCTACTAACCGTATTAATTACATCTTGTAACGATGTGGAGTATAGAGGTATTGTACCTGATGCACCGGTAGCAGGCTTTGCTATTCCTGATTCATCAGACACCGGATTAAATGGAAATGTTTTTACCGTCAATACTTCGG
Source organism: Marinifilum sp. (assembly GCF_965230805.1). Classification (NCBI taxonomy): domain Bacteria; kingdom Pseudomonadati; phylum Bacteroidota; class Bacteroidia; order Marinilabiliales; family Marinifilaceae; genus Marinifilum; species Marinifilum sp. The sequence goes on from NZ_OZ246019.1 coordinate 3,797,336, forward strand.
TAAAGGGCGTTGATTATTTTTGGTATATCAATGGTGAATTGGTGTCAGAAGAAATTGAACCTGTATTATCATTTACTAATGCAGGTACCAATACTTTAAGAATGGTGGCACAAAATGGCTTACCGGGTAATTTCTTAACCAGCGAATTTGAGCAAACTGTTGAGGTTACCACCAGTGCCTTTGCTTATTTTACAATGCCCGCAGTTGTTAAAAAAGGAGAGGAGATTCCTTTTGTCAATAAGTCGGCCAGAGCAACGAAGTATCTTTGGGATTTTGGGGATGGTAATACCAGTGAGGAAGAAACCCCTGCTTTTGCTTATGCGGCAGCAGGTGAATATACCATCACTTTAACGGCCGAAAACGAAGATGGCAAAAAAAGCACCTGGACGTATGATGTGACTGTAATTGCTCCTTTGTTTGAAGAATTATTTAATGAGGATGTAAACCTTCCGGAAGGTTGGTCAGTCATTGATGGCGGAACCGCTGGTAATACGTGGAATGGGCTCGGATGGGGAGGCTATGAGGATCATGTATCTATTAGCCTCTATTACTATTATAATACCGACGGTGTGGATGATTGGTTGGTGACACCAAAAATAACTTATGATGGTGAAGCTGTTCTAACCTTTGATATTAAGCAGGACATTTTTGCTGGTTTTGATGATTTCGCAGCTGTACCGGTTAGTGTGAAGCTTTCAAAAACAAATGCAGAATCAGGAGAGGATTTTACAATTGAAGTAGGCGTTATCAATTTAAAAGATGCTGAGGGTCTGCAGTGGGTGCCTCAGACTTTTGAACTAAGTAATTACCTATCAGAAGGCGAAGAATTTTACATCGGGTTCCATGTGAATACATCAGGAGCCGCAACCTACCTTGATAATGTAGTGGTAATATAATAAAATCATTAATTATAACTCAAGAGGAGCACCTACAAGTGTTCCTCTTGTTGTAAGATAGTATTTCGTATTAACCTTAATTAACCTAAAAAGGGAACGGGGAGTAGGGAGCAAGGTGCAAGGAATAAAGAATTTACAACTTTCAATTGCCAACAGCTAAAAACCAACACCTAAAAGCAAAAAAAGAAAATAATATCTAAGGCAAATAGAACAATTAAAAAGTTAGTTATAGCTTTTAGAGCCAATAGCAAATAGCCAACAACTAACAGCTATTAGCCAACAGCCAATAACTAACAGCTAACAGCTAGATTAACATGAAAATTACATTAAAAATTGCAAAACTGCAGCTGCTCAACCTGATGTATTCGCCCATATCCTGGGTCGTGCTGATGGTTTTTGCGCTCTACTCCGGTATTAGTTTTACCGATGGACTGGAGTCCTTACACCGAACGTTCAAACAGGTACCCGACCTGATGAGCCTTAACACGAATCGCTTGTTTACTCAGGATCGCTGGGGCTACTTCTTTAAAATGAAGGAGCTTATGTTCCTGTTTGTACCCATTTTAACCATGGGCTTTATCAGTAACGAGATGAACAGCGGAACCATTAAGCTCTTGTATTCATCGCCTTTAAAAATCAGGAATATTGTTGTGGGTAAATACCTGGCCATGTTAATATTCAGCTTGTTTATTGTATTGGTTATGGCAATAGCCATTTTTGGCGCAGGCTTGTTTATTCCTGATATGGATACGGGGGTGACCATAGCCGGTTTAATCGGTTTCTTTTTACTCATTGCTACCTACTCGGCCATCGGTTTGTTTATGTCTTCTCTATCGCGTTATCAGATCATTTCAGGTATTGCAACCATCGCCTTTTTATTTGTGCTCGATTTTCTTGGAGGCCTGGCACAAGACGTACCCGTATTAAGAGACATATTGTATTGGTTATCCATTTCAAACCATAGCACACCAGCACTACAGGGCTATTTGGTGAGTACCAATATCTTTTATTTTATCATTGTATCGGTTTTATTCCTGGCCTTTACAGTGAATAAATTGCATGCCGACCGCCAAAATAAAAAAGGAAAACAAAAAATCCGCTTGCAATCGGCAGCCTACCTGTGTATTGCCATTGTTTGCATTGGCATAGCTGCCATTCCTAAGTTAAAGCTGTACGGCGATATGACCGAAACAAAATTACATACAGCCCACCCGGGTACACAGGAAATATTGGCACAGCTAAAGGAAGACCAGCTAAAGGTCAAGTTTTTTGCACACATTAATAACCATGATGTCCGACCTCAAAGACGCAAAGGGTATGAAAGACGATATTATGGCAGCTACACCCGCTTTTTGCGCGATACCAAATTCGAATACCAAATTTTTTATTCTCCGGTAAGAAGTGATATGTTCCAAGGGGAGTTTAAGAATTACAGCCCCCGTAAAAAAGCTGAACTGATTGCCTATTACAAAGGCCTTGATATGAACGAAATTAAAGACATTAAAGAGCTGGATGCAGAGGATCAGGAAGTTTTGGGTAGGTATGATATGACTTATAGCGATCTGCATAATTTTGTTTACAAAGACCAACAGGCCTTTTTTATGCGAGGTCGCGATGATCGTGCGTTAAATGCAACTGAGATTGAATGGGCCACTGCTTTTAAAACGCTTGTGCATGCACCTTACCAGGTGGGCTTTATTACAGGCCACAAAGAAAGAAGCATCGAGCGTGCCTGGGAGCAGGACTGGAACCGTATGGCAAAGGTATCGAAACACCGTTCGGCGCTGGTAAATAATGGTTTTATTCTGAATAGCCGGGATATTACAAAAGGAGATATTAAGGAGGATACGGATATTCTTATGATTTTGGATCCTATGCAGGCTTATAGCGAGGAACAACTTTCGAAAATTAAATCCTACATCGATAAGGGAGGGAATCTTGTTATTGCGGCTGAAGGCAAAAACAGTGCTTTCATCAATCCTGTTTTAAGCTTGATTAATGTGGAAGTTCAGAATGCTTCCATTGTAAGCGACCATACGGGGCGTGTGAGTGAGTTAAGTTTGGGAACAGTCAATAAAAATGCCCCAGGCCTGCTTACCGATTACGGCATGGATGATATAGAATTGCCGGGAGCCTCTCCGCTTACTTATGAAGAAAAGGATGGTTTTAAGGTAACTCCATTGCTTACAACTAACAAGCAATATACCAGTCTGGCCGATCAAGATAAAAAGGAAAGCTTTACCGTGGCCTTGGCATTGGAACGTGCTCAAAATGGCAAGCAACAAAAAATTATTGTAGTAGGAGATGCTGATTTTGCCGCCGATAAAGTGATCCTAAAAAATATGGATACCAGAGATCCTTTTACAGCAAACACACTTTTCTATAAAAACATTTTCCGATGGTTCACTGCCGGTGAATATCCATTGTTGTTCGAAACCATTAAAGGAAGCGACAATACGATAATCATGAGCAATGCCAAAGAGAAGGTTTATAAGATCTTTTACATCTGGGTTTTCCCATTCGCCTTATTATTTATTGGCGGATTTATTTTCTGGAGAAGAAGAAGGATGTGATGCAGTTGTTAATGTGTAGGAGTGAAACGAACTACGCATTTACAAATGCACATCCCGATGACTATCGGGATAGCTTTCAAATCAACAAATAAACAGTTAAACAAATCAACTATTAAAGTCATGTCAAACAAAATATTAGAAATCAAAAACCTGTCGCACCGCTATACTAAAAACTGGGCTATCCGCGACATCAATATAGAAATGCACTCCAACGAAATCCTTGGATTATTAGGATCCAACGGAGCCGGTAAATCAACTACCATGAATATTCTTTGTGGTGTTTTGAACCAAAGCGAGGGAGAGGTATTTATTAATGGGATCGACCTGCGTAAAAACCCGGAAGAAGCCAAAAAGAACATTGGCTTTTTACCACAAAAACCACCGGTGTATCCCGATTTAGCCGTAGAAGAATACTTAAAGCATACGGCACACCTACGTTTTGTGCCGGAGAAAGAAATTCCGGCAGCCTTGGAAGCAGCCATGGAAAAATGTGGTTTGCTGCACATGCGCAAAAGACTAATTCGTAACCTATCGGGAGGTTACCAGCAGCGTGTAGGTATTGCACAGGCCATTATCCACAAACCAAAGCTGGTTATTTTCGATGAGCCAACTGTTGGTCTGGATCCAAACAATATTGCTGAGATCCGTGAGTTGATTCGTGAAATCGCACAGGATCGTGCCGTTATTCTTTGTACCCACATTCTGCCTGAGGTACAGATGATTTGTAAAACGGTTAAAATGATTGAACAAGGTAAGTTGGTATTCTCTGATAGTATTGATGCCTTTAATGATTATGTAGAGCCGGATACGCTGTTTGTAGAAATGGGCAACCCACCATCCATCGATGCTTTAAAAGCCATTGATGGCGTATTAGAGGTTGAGCCTAAAAACGGAAACCAGTTCCGTGTGAAGTTCGATTTCCACAAAAATGTATCGGAAGAAATCATTAGCCAGAGTGTGAAAAACGATTGGAAACTTAAAGAAGTAGCCATCGAAAAGCAATCGCTTGATTTAATTTTTGCACACTTATCGGGGAAGGTAAAGAAGTAATAATTGCTACAAGTTACAAGCCACAAGCCGCAAGCCAGAAATACATCTGCTTGCACAAAGCTTGGAGCTTGGAGCTTGAAGCTTGAAGCTTTAAAAAAATGAAAACAACAATAAGAATAGCAAAACTCGAATTGAACAACTTGTTCTATTCGCCATTGGCATGGTTGGTGCTGGTGGGCTTTAGTATTTTTACAGCCTACGAAATTATTCCTACTCTTAAGTTCATTGCTGAAAGGATAGGCATGTATAATTCGGAAGCAGGCAGGTCAATAACTGAATCAATATTTACCGGAGAACACCGTACTTATTTTGCATACATGCGTGATTTGTTAATGGTCTTAATTCCCTTAATCAGCATGGGGGTTATCAGTCGCGAGGCCAGCAGTGGTTCCATTAAACTACTGTATTCTTCACCCATTAAGCTGGGTTCCATTGTAGTGGGAAAATACATTGGTGTAATGGTGTTTGTAAGCATGCTGATGTCCATATCCTTGCTGGCTATCTTTATCGGTAACTTTACGGTTGAGCACCTGGATTTTGGACGGCTAATGAGTGTCTTTATCCATTTATATCTGTTTGCAGCTTTAATTGCTGCCATTGGGGTATTTATTTCCACCTTTTCAGCTTACCCCATTGTGGATGCGGTAGCCACCATTGCCCTGGTATATGGATTGGATTTACTGTATGGCCTGGTGGACGAAGTACCCGTTGTCAATGTTATTATGTACTGGATAGCACCCTCGCAACAAATGGAATATGCCTATAGAGGTTTGGTCACTTCACAGTCCCTGCTCTATTTTGTGGTATTGATCATCCTGTTTGTATCCTGGGCTTTCCTTAGAATGGTGCTAAAGCGCCAAACAAGTACGGCCAAGTGGATGACCCGTGCAAAAATGACAGCTTTGCTTGTATTTGCCATGGGGGTAATCTATACCACTACCAAGCCTGCATTTCTTTGGTACAAGGATATGAGTGCCACACAAATAAATGTATTAAGTCCGGTAAGTAAAGAGGCTTTGGCAGATTTGAAGGATCAACCCATTAAAATTACTACTTATGTGAATTTGTTTGGGGAAGACACCTATGGTTTAATGCCTAAAGATCATGTTAGCGCCAAGGCATTTTTTCATAAATACTACCTGGAATATCCACAAATTGAAATGGACTATGTGTACTACTACAATCCACCGCAATTGGAGGCTTATCAAGATAATGTCATGTTTGGCAAACGCATTAGTTTGGAAGAGACCATCGATTATATGTCCAAATTAATAAAAATGGATAAGAGTGACATTCACCATATCGATGAGTTGGGATTAAGTGATGATATCCTTAAAAATTATGCCAATTTCCATTTCAGAATATTGGAAAGCAAGGGGAAGAAAAGCTTGTTAAAGTATCAGTTTGATGATATGATTGGCTGGCCTGATCAGGCACAAACAACGGCAGCATTCAAAAGACTGGTTGCTAAGTCCTATAAGATGGCCTTTGTAGAAGGCCACCAGGAAAGAGGAATGGATGTGAATGAAAAAGTAGCGAGAGCCCGAAGAGCTTATTATCAAAAGGTAAACTACCCTGAAAATTACGATTTGGCCATTTCATCAGCCGATGAGCGACATGCCTTAAAAAACAATGGATTTGATGTGGTGAGCTTAAGTCTTACTCAGGAAGTGCCTTCGGATGTGGATGTACTGATGATTGCAGAACCCCAATCAGAATTTTCAGATAAGGAACTAGCCAATCTTAAAAAGTATGCTGATAAAGGAGGGCATCTGATCATTACCTCTGGTCGTGGCAACGAAAAGGTGATGAACCCGATTGTGGCAGAATTTGGCGTAGAATACCTGCCCGGTATGTTGGTAAACGATAATCCAAACTATCCGGCTGATTTTAACCTGGCAGAACCACAAGGTGAATTCAAAGAAAGCCTTTTTTTTAAGCCGGATGTGCAGGTAATTAAAGCCACTGCTTTAAAGCTGGATGAAAACAAGGGCTTTAAATCCTTTGTCCTACTTAGCTCAAAAGGCAAGGAAACCTGGATGGATGCTACTGGACCAAATGAGTACGGAGAAATTACCTACAACGAAGCCGAAGGCGATAAAAAGGCAAGTTTACCAATCGCTGTTCAATTGGAAAGAAAGGTGAACAACAAAAGCCAGAAAGTGCTGATTGCCTCGGATGCAGAATTTCTGAGCAATGCAAGGCGTTATCAGGCTCCGAAAGGAATCCGTGTTGCCAATGCAAGGTTCATGTCTTATCTGTCAAAATGGTTGACCGGTGGCGATTATCCGCTGGATATTCCACGTCCTGAAGACAAAGACCTTCGAACTACTATAGCTTGGGAAAACATTATTTGGCTAAACTTACTGCTATACGGATTAGTACCTGGCCTGTTTGTCTTCTTTGGCGGTAGAATGTTGTTGAAGAGAATGAGGAATTAATTTTAAGAATCAAGACTTAAGTATCAAAGCCTGCTCCGATTTTTCGGAGAAACAAGAAAATCCCTTGATGCTTAAGTTTATATATTTCCCACGCTACCGCGCGAGTCCCCTCGCGTGGTTATTAAGAAATTAGGAGTACAAACTAAAAATAAATAAAATGAAAAAATTTGTTGCAATCAGTTTGTTGGTTATGGGTATAGCCTTACAAACATTAACAGCACAAGTAGTTGTAAACGTTAATATAACAGGTGATAATGTGCAAGCTCCCGGAATTATTATGCTGGGGGAAGAATTAATTAGAATCCTCCCTGAAAGTGAAGGGAACAAAGGCAAGGGTACATTGGAACTGGATATTACGGAACCACAATTCATTACTTTCAGAAATGCCTGGGGTATGAATCACATTCGATTTTATGTGTCACCCGGTACCGAGTTAACGATCGAAGGGGAAAATAATAGAGCCGATATTGGTTGGCCCGGAAGAGTTTCTCAACCTACAACGATTACCTGTAACGATGGAGGTATTAACCAGTTTTTGCTGGATTATCAGAAGGCCAATTCAAAAGTGTATTATGCTCCCTTTACGCAGAAGGATATCGATAATAAGGGTGCCAATATAGTGGAAAGATTTCATGCAATTGAAAAGAATGTACAGGACCAATTGGCTAAAACCAATTTTTCCGAAGAGGTAAAAAAAGAAGTAAGCAATTATCTGACTTTCTTCAATATGTATGGACTCATGAGCATCCCTTATCTTGTTAGAGAGGCCGGAAACCAGTTTGAAGGAGAAGAAGCGTATTACCAACTATTGAATTCCCTTGTAAAAGAAGATGAAAAGTTGTACAAGACGCTTTATCTCTATACAGAATACTTTTCGATGCTTTTGAGTGAAATAGCCGGAGCCGGAGGCGCAGAAGACTATGAGCTTGCTTTAAAAGTGGTAAAAAGAGCCTTGAAGTTTGAGTCGAAACTGATCAGAGAACGAATGGTTTATATGACTACTGGCGGTTATATTGAGCACAGAGGTAAAAAGGGTACTGAAGAGTTGCAAAAACTATTTGCCGATAATGTAACCAACGAAGAATATAAAAAGGTAATTGAAGGTCTGCTTTCAAAAGCTTCGGGCATAAAAGAAGGGGATATTTCGCCCGACTTTAATTATGTAGATATTAATGGCAATATGGTGTCCTTAAAAAGCCTGCGAGGAAAATACGTTTACATTGACTTGTGGGCAACCTGGTGCGGACCTTGCAAGGCCGAAATACCACACTTGGAAAAACTCGAACATGATTATGCAGGTAAAAACATCAACTTTGTAAGTATATCAACAGACAAACCAAAGGATATAGAGAAGTGGAAAACCATGGTAAAGGAAAAAGAAATGGGAGGCATCCAGCTTTTTGCCAATGGCGACGAAGATTTTATCAACGCTTATAGTGTGAAGGGAATACCACGCTTTATACTAATAGACAAAGAAGGACGGGCGCTTAAAATGAATGCACCACGTCCATCATCAAAAGAAATACGACCGCTTTTGAATTCTTTAGAGGGCTTGTAAAATTTATGTTGCTACCGCGCGAGTACGATAACAATCATACTCGTGTGGCAGCTGTGTTTGAGGAGTTTGAAAAAATACAATGAAAACTTCACTTATAATACTTTTAAAAAGCGGATGGCAACAAGAAAAAAGCCTTGGAATATTTAGAGAAATACAAGGAAGCAGCTAAAAAGAGGTTCAACAATCCTAAAAAAGGATTGCCAGGTTTTGTAAAAGAATTTATAGAAGAGATTGAGCAGATGTAAGAGAAATTCATTGTATAAAAGCAAACCAACTTCAATTTATAATCATTTATTCTCAAAATCATTCCGAGAGGCAATAGATAAAATTAGTTTAGTTGCTTAGTTTGGATTAGCCACAATTGGGAGTGGCTGCTCCTTTATACCTAAATAAAAGTTTCAGTTTTTTCAAATTTAACGATTTGGTTTAGGGATACTTTCTATAGCAATCAGTATAGAAAAGTATTTCATTTGATTAGTTGGCAAGGAGCAAGCAGGTAAGGGGGCTTGCTCCTTTTTTGCATATTGTAATGTGGGGCAGTAATTGAGAGCATAAAATAATCAATTGAGATTGAGAAAATACCAAGTGGAATATCTATTTGATCAGTTATTGGCATAAAAAATCGAATTGAGATCGTACTTTTTTCAATGGGGATAGTAAAACAATAAATTGAGATTGTACTTTTTTCGATTGAGATAGAAAATGAAGTCAGGGGATGCATTCCAAGGCCAATTATTGGGTGCTTTTTTCAAATTGAGTTCGAAATTTGACCGAGGGGATGGGTAAAAAATCAAATTGAGATACTTCCCGACTTAAGGGGGACTGAAAAATTCCCCCATGGCGAGTCAAATCTTTATCGGGGGCAGTATTTATAAAGGTTTTGCCAAATTCAACTTGTACGTATCCGTAAAAAAACCTGCACACAAAAATAAAAAACGTAAGTTCGTGTTTTTTAGTAGCGAAATGATAATTTTTCTCTACTTCATAAAAAGTACATTTTTATGAAATAATCGATAGATTTTTTAAAATCATAAATATATTTGTATTCTAACCAAATTGACCATGCCCACTGATTACAGCATTTTAGAAGCAATAAAAAATGGTGATAAAAAAGGACTTAATGACTTGTTTGCAAGATATTACAAGCCACTTGTTTTATTCGCCAATGCTTACTTGAATGATATTCATCTCTCCGAGGATATTGTGCAAGAGCAATTTATTAAATTCTGGAATACTGAATTGTACAATGATTTACAGACTTCGAAAGCACTAAGTTCCTATCTGTTTACTCTGGTTAAAAATGCTTCCCTAAATCAAATCAAAAAAGTGGATGTTTTGGCCAATACTGCCCAGTTTTCTCATTTCGATATTGCAGAAGAAGAAGCAAAGCGTTTGGCTGATGAAGGAATACAAAAGCTTCACAGAGCATTGGCAGAGCTACCGGAAAAAACAAGAAAAGTGGTTGAATGCATTATGCTTCAGAATATGCCTTACAAAGAAGCAGCTAGAGAATTAAAAGTCTCGGTGAATACAATTAAAACACTTCTTCGTAATGGACTGGCTAAACTAAAAGAAAGTTTGAAAGACCGTAAGGATCTGTTCATTTTATTCTTAATGAAATAATAGTTTAACGTGAGTTCGACGTAAAATTCGTTCACAGTTTGCACTGATTTTGAGTAGAAATTTTCTCAAATATTCGAAGGAATATCGGGATATTTCAAGAAGATTTGAGGAAATTTATGCCGAAAGCAGGCAAACACATAATGGAAAGTTCTCTTTACGACATCTTCACATTAAAAATTCCTCAAAATAGCCCGCTATTCTTTCCAAATTTTTAATGCAAATCTATCCCTAATATAACTTTCTGTGGATAGAATTTTACGTCGAACTAACGTTAGTTTATATCTCTACGTTATCCCAAACAAAGTGATGGATCTGTTTAATTAAGCATGAGATCCCTTGGTTCCTTAGGATGACAGCAGTTTGATTTCTCTTAATTGGTATTTTTCATTTGTAATTTTACCATTCTAACCCTTTGTTTTGTAGCTGCATTTAGCTTTTTTTCTCAATATCTTGAAAAAAAAGTTCATTTTTTATTCACCCATTTCAATTTAAATTTTGTTCCACTAACAAATCAAAAAAAACAAATGGATAATCATACCGATCATATTGATAAAATAGTTGACTTTTTAGTAGGAGGGGCTTCTGAGGATCAGGTGAAAGATTTGGAGATGTGGCTTGCTGAGAGCGATGACAATAAGGAAGTTTATCGTGATGTGGTGAAGTCATACTACCAGGTAAATAACCATGCCAATTGGGACAAGCTAAATGTATTTGCGGCCAAAAAGAATATTGAATCGAAATTACAAAGGAAAAAGAAAATTCCATTCTGGTCAATTGCAGCATCTGTTGTAATGATTCTTGGAGTAGGGCTTACCCTTTTGTTTACCGATTTTAGTAAAGAAGAACAACTGGCACAAGTTGAAACAATAGAGGCAGGACAAAGAGGAGCTGAATTGATTCTTTCCAATGGAGAATCGTTAGAATTAAATGAAGCACAAAAATGGTTGAAAGAGAAAAATGGCTCGATACTTAAAGTTGATTCTGTAAAAGGAATTATATACGATACCAAAGCAGCCAAATCGGATCAATTAATTTACAATACCATTAGAGTTAGCAGAGGACAAGAGTATAACATTCAGCTGGCTGATGGTACAAGAGTGTGGTTAAATGCAGATTCGGAACTAAGATTCCCTGTTGAGTTTGTTGGCAAGAACAGAAAAGTATTCTTAAAAGGAGAAGGATATTTTGATGTTGCTGATGATAAAAACAAACAATTTGTGGTGAATGCCTTTGGCCAGGATGTAAAAGTTTATGGTACCGAGTTTAATATTAATGCTTACAACGAAAGTTTGATAAAAACAGTTTTGGTAGAAGGTAGCTTAGGAGTATCAATGAAATCATTCGATTTGGAAGAGAAAATGATACCTGGTGAAATGTTCATGGCTAACTGCAAGAATGGAAATACCAGTAAGCAAAAAGTAGATGTTTATCCATATATTGCTTGGAAAGACGGCAATTTTCTTTTTAGGAATGAGCGATTAGAGGATATCATGCAGCGTTTGGAACGTTGGTACCAAATTAGAGTATTTTTTGCAGATCATGAATCAAAGGAACAGTTGTTGGTTGGTGATATGAAGCGATACGATAGCATTGATAAGTTGTTGTACTTTATTCAGAAAGGCACGAACGTACAGTTCGATGTAAATGGAGATGTAATTGTTGTGAAATCGAAATAAGTTTAAAATCTATGAATAAAAAAAACGGAAAGTTCGGCAAAAACTTCCCGTCTAAATATCCCTGAATAAATATCGGCAAAATATTTATTCGAAATTTTTAACTCTTAACAATACAAATTTATGAAAAAAAACAACCCATTAGGCTGTTTCTTTACAAAGAAGTGGCGTAAAATCCTGTTGAAAATGAAGATACTAAGTTTTTTAATATTAGTTCTTTCGTATAGTGCAACGGCAAAAACTTACTCGCAACAACAAAGGGTAAGTATGGAGATGGAACAGGCAACAATCCTTGAGGTATTAAATGAAATCAAAGAACAAACTGGTTTGCGTTTCGTTTATTACAAAGACATGTTCGATGAATCGGCAAAAATGGATGTCGAAGTTGAAAATGAAGAAGTAAAACAAGTTCTTGACGAGCTGTTAAGAGAAAGAGGTTTAGAGTGTGAAGTTGAAGAGGAGGTAATTACCTTTAGACAAGTAGTGCTATCTGCTCCGACTCATGTAAAACAAGAAAAAAATATAGTAACAGGTAAAGTTACAGATAAAGAAGGAGTACCAATACCTGGAGTTTCTGTTCTTGTTAAAGGAACTACTGTTGGAGTTGCTACGGACGTTGATGGATTATATAGTATTGAATTTGATGGAGGTAATGTACAGCTAGTTTTTTCTTTCGTTGGAATGCTTTCTCAGGAAATAACTTATTCTGGGCAAGAAGTAGTTGATGTTACACTTACTGCTGATTCTGAACAGATGGAAGAAATAGTAATTGTTGGTTATGGCAAGGTTGACAAAAGAGATCTTACCGGTACTGTTTCCACAGTTAAGTCTGAAGAATTGGCATTGGTAAAAACCCAAAGTGTTGAATCTGCATTAGCTGGTCAAGTAGCCGGTTTGCATATTGCTACTTCTAATGGGCAACCAGGTAAAGGAAGTGTTGTCCATATTCGAGGTTTAAGTCAGATTAAAGGAGATAACCAACCATTGTATGTGGTAGATGGTGTGCCAATTGTTACGAATCCTGCATTTGGAACTTTTGCAAATGCTCAAAATCTAAATTCAAGAGAGAATCCACTTCTTGCGATTAATCCGGATAACGTTGAGCGTATTGATGTTTTAAAAGATGCATCGGCAGCAGCAATTTATGGTTCTCGTGCAGCTAATGGAGTTATATTAATTACAACAAAACGCGGATCAAAAAATCAGAAACCTATTGTAAGATTCTCAACTAATGCTGTAATTCAAAATCCTGTAAATACCCATGATTTTTTGAATGCTGAAGAGTATATTGCAGCAACTAAGGCACAAGCGACTGTTACATTAGATAATTCTCCTTATCCGCCAGCATGGTGGCCATTTTTGTACAAAGTTGAAAATGCAATTATTAATGATCCTGACTATTTTGGCAATGCAGATATGGATTGGCAAGATGAAATTATAAATAAGAATGCATTATGGATGCAATACAACCTAAGTGTTTCAGGAGGTACCGATAAGACCAACTATATGATGTCGGCTTCTGTTTCGGATCAAGAAGGTGTATTAATTGGTAATGATTTTAAAAGATATAGTTTTAGTTCGAATCTAGATTCAGAAGTAACGGAAAGACTTAAGCTTGGTGCATCTATTAGTTACAATCACTCTACAAATAACACATCTGGAGTTAACTCTTTAATTAATGGAAATTTTCGTCCTGATGTACCTATGTTTAATGAGGATGGTTCTAAAGGGTCATTCTACAATGCGAGATCTGACATTGATGAAATTAATCCTGTTGAGGGTATTGGCAAAGCAAGCAATAAAACAATTGCTAAAAAACTATTTGGATCTATTTATGCTGATTTCAAAATCTTAGATGGGTTAAATTTTAAATCTCAGTTGAACGTAAGTGTGGGTGATGCCACAGTTCGAAACTTTAATCCTTCTTTCAATAGGGCTTTCTATGCGAGACATAGGGCAGAACCAGGGGCAGTCTTAAATTCAAATAACAATAACTCTTGGACAACATCTTTTGAGAATACTTTAAATTTTAGTAAAACTATAAATGAAGTTCATAGGGTAAATTCTGTGATTGGTATTTCTTGGGATAGATCAAGGTATGATCTTGAAGGTCATCGATTAAGAATTTTTCCGGATGACAAGAGCCTGATTAACCAAAATTCGGCAAGTATTATTGAAAGTCCCGTTAGTGATCATTTCGAAAATGCATTAAATTCACAATTTGGACGAATCAATTATGTATATGATAATAGGTACATGGCAACTTTTACCGCTCGTAGAGATGGTTCGATAAAATTTGGGTCAGATAATCGATATGGTTTCTTCCCTTCAGGTGCCTTGGCATGGAATGTTCACAATGAAACTTTCATGAATGATATTAAATCTCTGGATAAATTGAAATTGAGAGCTAGTTTGGGTAGAACCGGATCTGATAATCTACCTGCTTTCTCTTATCTGGCATATTATCAGGCAGGTAATTTTTATAACGGAGTAAATGCCATTGGAGTTACAGGCGTACCGAATTCAAAGATTAAATGGGAAACTACTAATCAGTTAGATTTAGGATTGGAATTTAGTTTGTTTAATTATCGTATTAATGCGGAAATAGTTTATTTTGAAAAGAATACTTCAGATATTATTCTTTATATACCTATTCCATTCGAAACAGGTTCAACACACAGGTCTACTAATGTTGCGGATGTTTCAAATAAAGGATGGGAGTTCGCAGTTAATGGTGATGTATTAAGAGGAGAATTTACCTGGAACTCGGCCTTTAATATTTCCTTCATCGATAATAAAGTGGAGAAAATGAATGGAGGAGCTACCGAGACTTTTGGCTCTCGCGGTATTGTTGAAGGTGAACCCATTGGAGTGATTACAGGTTATGATGTGTTGAGAATAGCTCAAAATCAACAAGAAATTGATGATTTAAATGCTGCAGCTGATGGTGATGTGTACCAAAGTTCCTTAACTCAACCAGGTGATTATATCTTCAGGGATGTTAATGGTGATGATAAAATTACTGGCGATGATAGAATTCCATTGGGAGATATCACACCAGACTTTTTTGGAGGTTGGAACAATCGTTTTAGCTACAAGAATCTCTCATTAGGAATGAATTGGGTGTTTTCTTACGGAGCAGAAAAAGAATATACTAAGGTTACAGAATTGCACGCTCCGGATTTGATTAAAAACTTTGACAGAATTGTATTGGATACATGGACTCCTGAGAATACGGATGCTACGTATGCAAGATGGGGATCTCCAACAAATGGTCGCACTGCAACATCCAGATCAGTGGAAGATGCTTCATATATCAAGTTGCAGTCATTATCATTAGCGTATAATTTACCAAAGACACTGTTAAATAAATTGGGTCTAACATCAGCTAAACTTTCGTTAATTGGTAATAATCTAATTACCATAACCGACTATCCGGGGCTTGATCCGCAGGATGCTAGTACGAGATTTTCAGACAGCGCCACTCAAACATCAGATAATGGTTTTTCTTATCCTAATACAAGAACATATAGCATTGGGTTAAATGTAACTTTTTAATGAATTAAAGTATTGTAAAAATGAAAATTATAAGTTTTAAATATATATCAGTTTTAATGATTCTTTTGGTTGGAGTTACTTCTTGTGAACTTACCAAAGAATTAGATGAGTACGAGCCATTGTACTCTTTGGTGGCAGAGACAGCTATCGATAATGAAGATGCGGCAAACCTAGCTTTACAAGGTGCTTACGCTGCATTCAAGAAACGAGATCAAGAGGGTACACCATATATTTTTGTTTTTCCTGAATTGATGGGTGCTTATGTTGCACCTGGTTCTACTCTTCTTAGATTTCCTGTTTGGGTAAGCGTTGCTAGTAATAATCCTGTTACAGATGCTAATTTTATTGTGGATGGAATGTATTCGGGAATGTATAAGTTAATTAATAATACCAATTGGATTATTCAAGAGGTTGATTTATTGGATGAGGAAAAATTTACTAATCCTAATAGAAAGATTGAGATTATAGGTGAGGCCAAAACACTTAGAGCATTAGCTCACTTCTATTTATTAAGATTATATGGGCAGTTTTATGATATTGATTCGGAATATGGGCTTGATGTAAGGTTAAGCCCAGTGATGGATGCATCTGCATATTCAAGAAAAACGGTTCGTGAGACATACACAGCAATTTTAGAAGATCTTGATTTTGGAATTAGTAATAATCCTGATTTGACTGAACGCTACTTTGTTAATAAAACTTTTGCCAGAGGTTTAAAGGCAAGGGTTCTACTTTATATGGGAGACTATGCAAACGCAGCAACAGAAGCAAAGAATGTAATTGACAATGCCGCAGGAGATTTTGCTTTAGCCCCGGATTTTGCCGGACAATTTCAGCCTCATTCATCTCCTGCTGTATGGGATAATTCAGAAGTTCTATTTGGAACAAGTGGTACCGAAGGCGCTGACAATGAAAACGTAGGAATGGGATCTGTATACGGCGGATTTATTGCAGGAGGAATAACCCAAAATTATATGGACATGGCAGCCGGGACAATAGATGTAAATACTACTCCTGTTGTTACAATTAATTATGATGGCAATAGAGCTACAACTATGGCAACCTCAAATACAGGTGCAGCGCCATACAGTGTAAATAAATATATAGTTGCAAGAATTGGAGAATACGAAATGGTTTATCATATGAGGTTTGCTGAATTGTATTTGATTTTAGCCGAGGCTAGTGCTAGAGATGCTTCTGCAGTTACAACAGAGGCTTTAGATGCTATAAATGCGTTAAGAGTAGCACGTGGTGCAGCTGAACAGGATGGTGTAACTCCGGTTGGAGGCTTTGCAGCATATCCTGCCGAAATAAGCTATGATCAGTTTTTAGAAGCGGTGAGGGTTGAAAAGGCAATTGAATTGGTTGCGGAAACAGGTGAGTCCTGGTTCGATTTAATTCGATACGATTATGCTGATGGATTTGGTTCTGGATTCCAGGTATCAGATCATAAATCAACTGCAACAAATTCCGATAAGTTTATATTACCTATTCCACAGGCTTCAATCGATGCTGCAGGAGGAGTGGTGAAACAGAATCCTACGTATGAGTAGGAAAGACAATAATAAATGAATTGAAGGGTAGGAGGCATTATAAGTCTCCTATTCTTGATTTATCGCAAATAGTATTAACCTAAATTAACATAGATGATATTGGTATGTTCTGGAAGTCCTTCCTTACTTTTAATAAGGGGTGGTTGATACAATGACAGCAACGAATAATCAAATATGAAGCAAAGATATTATTCTCTAAATTAACACACAAGCGAGCCCTCAAGCTAATAGTTGTCGCTTAAATACTTTGATGAAGTTATAATTAAACAAGTAAGCCATGAGTAAAAAGATAACAGTACTATTGATTTGGATATTTTGCATTGGGTATTCTCAAGCCCAGCAAAAACAAAATATCAGCATTTTATATGTAGGCTATAGTCCTGATAAGGAAATGCCAGCCAAAAGGCCAGTTTATTGGACCTCAGCCGAACGATTCGAACAGGAATACAAAACCAGAATGCCGGCTTTTGTGAATTACTTGAACCAATATTTTACAAAGGTGGAAAGTGTTGATTGTAGAGAGTACACAGCCGATTTGTCAACTAAATATGATGTTACCATTTTCGATGAGGAAGTAAAACCGATTAAAGAAAGAGTATTTCACAAAGATCCGGAAACAGGAAAAATCGTATCTGTGGATCCTGCTGTTTACCTTCCGGAGAATTACCGAAGTCCTTCGGTTTTTATAGGACATCCTGCAAATTATTTAGGTAGAACATTAGGATCAAAATTGGACTGGTATTGTTTGTGTCTCGATCGTTATGCACACCATACTAAATTCGATCATGCCATTTTTAAAGGACCATTTAAGGTGAAACCTACTATTAAAAACCGCCCTACACCAAAACCTATTCTTAAATCGTGGGATGGACTTGATATGCCGACAGAAATTCCAATGTGGGAAGTAAATACCGAAGGATATCATGATGAAAAAGGATACCGTATTGGTTTGGTTTCGAGAGGATGGGGATTTGAAGATTCACCCGATGCAGAAATCATTTCCAGCGGTGTTTGCGACAAGCAGAAAACAGCTGTGGCTCTTGGTAGGCATGGAAACCATTTCTTATGGGGATTTGCAGGATCGCCAGATTACATGACAGAGGAAGCCAAGCAGGTATTTGCCAATGTTATTGTTTATACCTATAAAAACAAAGACGAAAAGTTTATTGCCAAAAAATACAATGAGCGAATTGCAACGAAGAAGTGGGCTGACGAGTTGCTATTTTATATTACTAAAAGGGGGTACGACGAGAACGTGAAGTTTATGAAAGATTTCAACGAAAAGATGTTGCAAGTATCAAAAAAAGCTCAAGAAAAGAAAGCCGAAGGTAAAGCACTTACTGAAATGGAAAAAATGATGCTTGATTTTCAGCCTAAGCCAATACTTACACGCATGCAGTATTTAAAAAAGATGATTGGCAGAAACTCCTGGAGTAGCATTACTGGTTTGGATACAATAAAAGTTAGAGCATTCCTGAAAGAAAACCGACCCTATTTCTATTCGCAGCCTGATGTACGGGTCGATTTAAGAGTTGATGAAGATGCGAAGAGCCTGGGAATTGCTAATAATGATATTAAAATTTTAGATGCAGCCATATCCTTACTCGAACAAGGAAAAGATATTGAGAAAGCCAACAGATTGTTGTGGCGTTATACCATCGAAGATTTTTCTACAGCCAAGGAATGGAGAACCTGGTATAACAAATACAACAGCCAGATGTTCTTTACCCAGTCAGGAGGATATGTTTGGTTAATCAACGATGCAGATGCCAATCCTGATGTGCGACCAAGAAATGACAAAAAGATAGAGAAGAAGAAAGAAATAACAAGTCTGGAATTAGTTGAACCAAGCCATGAGAAACCAGTAAGCGTTGGAGCTGCGGTAGTGGATGGTGACATTAAAGGCGAGAAAGTAGTGGTGATTGAAACCAAAATTATGGATGGTTATCACATCTATGCCTATGTGCCAAAAGGAGAAGCTTATATTAAAACTGAACAAGGTATTGAATTGCCAGCAGGAACTGAGTTTTCAGGTGATTGGCAAAAACCTTCTCCGGCACCATATCCGGGTAAGGATAAACTTTTGATTTATAATGGACAGAACACTTTTAAACGAGCTATTAAAGTAGGTGAGAATACGAAAGATGGTTTAACACTAAAATGCTGGTTCTACTATCAGTGTTGTGATGCTACAATTTGCTTTCCGCCTAAAAAGAAAGAGTTTGAATTGAAATTGTAAAGTAAAAATGATTAAGCAATTATTCACAAAATAAAAATGTATACAATGAAAAATATCAAAACAGCATTATTGATTTGCGCAGTACTAATTCTTGGTGTCTCTTGCCAGACAAAGGATGAACAGGATGGTTTCTTAATAGAAGGAACTGTTATAGGTATGGATGATGTGTATATAAAATTGTGCGAAACTGGAGATTGGAGGAATTCACGTGTTATTGATAGTACCTTAATTGAGAACGGTAAGTTTACATTTAAAGGTAAGTTAGAGCATGTGGATTTATTTAAATTAGATATTGACTCAAGAGTAATGGGTTTAGTAATGCTGGAGAATAGCAAGATTAAAGTGAAATTTGATCTTTCTGACATGGATGATAATACATGGTCTGTCACGCCAGTTGTGAGTGGTTCTAATAGCCATACAATGTATACTCAAATAAAGGATAAGGCAAGTGCGGTATTTAAAAAGGAAAAGTATAAAGCCATAGAAGAACTCAGACAGCAAGTTATTGCAGCTAAAAAATCTCAAAAGAAGGAAGATATGGATAAAGTTTTGGCTCGTGCTAAGGAATTGGAGCCTTTAAACAAGGAGATGATTGATGAGAGTAAGAAAATAAAATTTGATTTTATTGATCTTAATCCAACATCTCCAGTGGCAGTTCATGTCATGGGATTTGAATTCACCGAGGGAAAAATGGGCAAGGAGAACATAAAGAAATATTACGACTTTTTTCAAGCTGATGCCAAGAAAACACCATTCTATAAGGAGTATATGACCAAGATTTATAAAAACTTATTTGAAAAGGCTGCTGTTGGAAATATTGCTCCTGATTTTACCCTTAAGTCTGTTAATGGGAAGGAGATAACCTTGTCTCAAGTTGAAGGAAAATACCTATTGGTTGATTTTTGGGCAAGTTGGTGCTTGCCATGTCGCGCTTCATTCCCACACCTAAAAAAAATAAGAGAAAAATATTTGAAGGATGGATTTGAAATTGTAGGGATAGCAACAGGAGATACTGAAGACAAATGGCGAAAAGCAATCCAGAAAGATCAAACTCCATGGATTAACTTGTTTGATGAGAGCGCAAAAAGAGGGGTTTTAGGAACTGTAGCTGAAAAATATGGAGTGGCTGGTTTACCCAATGTATTTTTAATTGATAGTGAAAGAAAGATTTTGCTTCGAAATCCTTCAAAGAATGAGTTGGAAGCCAAATTGAAAGAATTGTTTGGAGAGTAATAAAATACAATAAAAAGCTGGCGGCTAAAGGCTAGCTGCTAGTAGCTAAAATAGAAAAGATGAAGAAACTTCTTTTAGGCTTAACGGCACTAATTGTCTCAGCCAACCTAATGGCGCAAGGCATACAATTTGAACATAGCACTTTTGCTGAAGCATTGGCCAAAGCTAAAGCGGAGAATAAACTCGTATTTATGGATTGCTACACCACCTGGTGTGGCCCCTGTAAGGTTTTAGCCAAAAACGTTTTTCCTCAACCAGAAGTGGGCGATGTGTTTAATGAACAATTTGTCAACTTAAAAGTAGACATGGAAAAAGGCGAAGGTATAGAGTTGGCTAAGAAATATGAAATAAAGGCTTTTCCAACACTTCTATTTATGGATGCAAATGGAAAAGTATTGCACAAAGTGGTGGGTGGAACTGATGTGGATGGTTTGATAGAGCATGCAGGCATAGCTGCCGATCCTTCAAAACAGATTGAGACCCTGCATAAAAAATATGCAGATGGAGAGCGTAATGTAACGTTTTTATCGGAGTACATTAAGGCTTTGGCAGCTGCCTATGAGAGGGATAAAATGTTACCAATTGCTCAGGAATTTATTGCCAATACACCCAAAGAGGAATTGATTAATATGCATGCTTTTACCGTTATCGGTTATTCCAAAGTTTTGGAGTATGGTAGCGAAACCTATCAATACATTATTGACAATAAAGACCAGTTTATTGCTGCCGAAGGTATTGGACAAGAAGAATTCGATGGAGTACTGGTACAGTGTGTGATTCCTTATCTTATGAAAAAAGCCCAAACTGCTGATTCATTAGAAGAGCTGAATAAAGAGATTGCAAAAGTAAAAGAAGGCTTTAATTCATCACAGTTGTCTATGATAGAAGGATTGTTTATTAGCACCTTCTATTTGTTGGACCAACAGTATGTGAATTGGTATGAGTCCAGTATAAAACATGCCGAAGAATTAAAAAAGCAAGACGCCCAAATGGCAGAAAATATATTGATTCAAACGGCTTTTAGAATAAGCACCAGTCCTAAGTTTGCAGATGCTGGATTATACCCGAAAGCCATTGACCTGGTGAAAGGTTTGTTAAAAGAGAATGCCGAAATTACAGTTGGATATTACTATTTAGCCAGCCTTTACAAAGCCACTGGAAATAAAGAGAAGGCACTTAGCAATATAAATACTTTTATGACCAAGCATGCAGAAAAGGGTGATCAAAACGATCCGCGTGTGGAGAAACTGAAAAAAGAAATTGAGGCGATGTAAAAAGAAATTGTTTTATAAAGTAGGGAGTTTTATACACTAGTGAAGAGTGTTAATATAACGAAAAAGAAATTGTTTTACAAAGTAGGGAGTTTTATACACTAGCCTCATTCTTCGGAGTGGGGCTTTTTACCACGGTTTAGCGCACAGAAGAAAAGGCTAGAAAAAAAAGAACTATACCACCCAAACAGTTCGGGTCATACTGCCCAAACAGTTCGGGCTATACTACTCGAACTTTAAATGGGAATAAGAAGACTTAGTCCTATAATGCTGACTCTTCATAAAAATTGTTAGTATAGAAGCATTTTGTTGGTTATAACGAGTCATATTGCTGCTTGTACAACGATTTGCTTGCATTCAGGAATTAAGCTATCTCACCCCTTTAGATGAGAACTTTAGTGAAAATTCTATCGAATATTTGAGCACACTTACAGGTGTTTACTTTTTCCTGTTTTCCGCACTTTATTACACAAAAGTGCACTTCCGGCCAAGCCATAAAAATTGCAAAACAATGCATTCGGTAGGCATTGTTGATCCAAAAATGAGGTAAGCTTACAGAACAAAAACATCTTGCCAAATAATTTCATTTCTAATTAGCGTGTCCCGGCGATAAACTCAGGAAAAGCATAGTGATCTCCTGTTTTTGCAATTATAAAATAAGGTGAGTTCGACGTAAAATTCTATCCACAGAAAGCTATATTTGGGATAGATTTGCATTAAAAATTAGGAAAGAATAGCGGGCTATTTTGAGGAATTTTTAATGTGAAGATGTCGTAAAGAGAACTTTCCATTATGTATTTGCCTGCTTTCGGCATAAATTTCCTCAAATCTTCTTGAAATATCCCGATATTCCTTGGAAAATTTGAGAAAATTTCTACTCAAAATCAGATCAAACTGTGAACGAATTTTACGTCGAACTCACGTTAAAATATCAACATCATTTACCTTAGCTTCGCTTGGCAAATTTGATTTCTTACAATCAATTTCTATTTTTGAGCTCTAATAACCCACAAAAAATGACCACTAACTCACTATTTAAACGCATCAGATCAGGAGATGTAAAAGCTTTTGAAGAGCTTTTCAACCAGCTGTATCCATCAATGTGTGTAGTGGCGCGTGAGTATGTAAAAGACAATGATATTGCAGAAGATATTGCCCAGGAAGCATTTATAAAACTGTGGAACTGCCGGGAAAAGTATAATTCCATTTCATCATTAAAATCTTTTCTTTATGTAATGGTAAAAAATCTAAGTCTGAATTATCTGAAAAGAGACAAGCTGGGAAATCAGTATACAGATAGTTTGATTAAAGAGGATTTTTTGAATTTTAACAACCAAATTATAGAAGAAGAGACTTATAGAATTTTACAACAAGCAATAGAGGAATTACCAAAACAAAGTGCAAAGGTGATGATCTTGAGCCTGCAAGGTATGCAAAATCAAGAAATTGCAGAAAGACTTGATGTTTCGGTAAATACGGTAAAAACCCTAAAATACAATTCTGTAAAAACCTTAAGAACCAAACTGAAAGACTATTTCTTTTTGTTGCTGTTGTTGCTTGGAGAGGTGTAGTCAGTTATCAGTTATCAGTTATCAGTTATCAGTTATCAGTTATCGGTTATCCTCGGGTTACAAGCTTCAAGTTCCAAGTCATAAGAGTGAACTATTAAGAATATGCAGTCATCCCGAGCTTGTTGAGGGATCTCTTTCCAAAATCTCAAGCTTTAAGTATCAAGTTGCGAGATTGTAAAGGAGTCCCGAACTTTGTATTACTATTCTACTTTTGTTCGTTCCTTAAGAAAACCAGCAAAAACGAGAAGTGTAGATGAAATTGTTAAAAAATGTTTATTTTTTTCACCTTGCAGTTCATCTACTACATTTTTTCAATTGTTTTACTAATAGAAAACCAAAAATTCTAAATGGAAAAACTACACACCTCGTATAAAATTGCTCAATTAATATCGAGAAAACTCATTGATAACCTGACACCTGAAGAAGGGCAAGTGTTGGAGAATTGGAAGAATAGTTCTGGTGATAATAAAAACTTGTATGAGCAAATAAAACAGGGCGAGAAGCGTAAAAGCAGAGATGCTTATGTGGAATCCTTGAATAAAAAAGCTGCATGGGAAAAGGTTCAGCAGGAAATTAAACCAGAAAGGAAAGTAATTCGCTTGAAAGAATGGAATCTGAGAATTGCTGCAGCATTGGTAATTGGTATCTTGATTGCCAGCCTTGTTCATATTTCTACAAAAGATATTGAAATGGGACAGGAATTAGCTGAGATTAAAATTGAACCAGGTTCTTCTAAAGCAGTATTGCAATTGCATAATGGAGAAACCATTCAGTTGGAAAATGTGAAGAACGATAGCATTCTGGAAAAGGATGGAACATTAATCAGTAACCAAAAAGGAAAATTGGCTTATGCCTTGGTGAATGCGAATAATGAAAAGATATTATATAACCAGGTTAAAGTTCCTGTTGGAGGTGAGTACCAATTAGCATTGGCCGATGGCACTAAAGTTTGGCTAAACTCAGATTCTGAAATTAAGTATCCTGTTCAGTTTAATCAGGCGATAAGAAAAGTTTGGATTGCCGGTGAAGTATATTTTGAGGTAGCCCATAAAAAGCAAATGCCTTTTATAGTTGATGCAAAAGGTGTAGAAGTTCAGGTTCTGGGAACAGAATTTAATATTGAAGCTTATCACGATCAGAATACCGTTACAACAAGTTTGGTTGAGGGTAGCGTGAGTTTGCGAAAGGGAAATGAGAGCGTTACCATTCAGCCTAATCAACAAGCCATTATTGCAGATAATGAAAGGCAGTTTGCAATTCGGAATGTTGATGCCATAGCTTATGCTTTATGGAAAGATGGAATATTCTACTTTAAGGAAGCAAGTTTGGCAACCATTATGGAAAAACTGGAGCGATGGTACAATGTTAAAGTCTTTTTTATGAATCAATCAGTGGCGAATAAAAGGTTTTCGGTTGAAGTAAAAAGATATGAGGATATTAATAAGATACTTGATATTCTATCGAGAACCGAAAAAGTGAATTTTAAAATTAAATCAAATATCATAACTGTAACAAATTAGTAAAACAAAAGAGCAGAAATTGCTGCAACAATCTCTGCTTAATGAATAATAACCCAATTCCCTGCAAGGAATTGAATTGTTAAACCCTAATTACAAATTTATGGAAAAAAATGAAACCAGGAGTTTCTTTCACAAGAACCTCTACAAACCTTTATTAGCTATGAAATTTACATTTATGCTAATGGTTTTGAGTGTTGTTCAGCTTTCTGCCAGTGTTTATTCGCAGAATACAAAGTTCAACTTGGAGCTTACCAACCAAACTTTAATACAGGTGTTTGAGGAGATTCGTAACAATAGTGAATTTTCTTTTGTTTACGATTTGGATGATGTTGAGCGTATTATGGACGTAAATGTATCGGAAAAAAATGCTACTGTTGAAGAGATACTAAACTCATGTCTTGAAGATACCAATCTTACTTATGAAGTTGTAGATAAAGTAGTGGTTGTAAAGCAAAAGCCTTATGTTGCTCCAAAATTGGAACAACAAGAAACCAAAACGGTAAAAGGAAAAGTTACCGATAAAGATGGAATGCCTCTGCCAGGTGTTTCTGTTGTGATTAAAGGTACCAGTGTAGGTGCTGCTACCGATATTGATGGAAATTATACATTGGAATTTGATGATGAGAATGTTGTTTTGGTATATTCTTTTGTGGGGATGTTGCCGCAGGAAAGAAATTACACAGGTCAACTTGTAATTAATGTTGAACTTTACCAGGATAATGAGGGATTGCAAGAGGTAGTTGTAATTGGTTACGGAACCATTACCAGAGAAAGAGCAACGGGAGCCAGTACTAAAGTAGATCCTGTTGTATTACAAAATACTCAAAATGTATCCTATGCCGATGCATTAATTGGTATCGTACCAGGAATGTATGTTGAAGAATCATTTTTGAGTCCTGATGCTTCTCCGGAAATTATTCTAAGAGGTATTGGTTCTATTTCTGGAGATGTTTCTCCTTTAGTAGTAGTTGATGGTGTGCAAATGCCCGAAGGATTTGAGTCTTCTACCATAAACTCAAGCGATATTGAAGATATAAGTGTGTTGAAAGATGCTTCGGCAACCTCAATTTATGGTTCGCGAGGGTCGAATGGGGTTATCATTATCAATACCAAAAGAGGAAAGAAAAATACCAAACCTCAGGTTACATTTAATGCAAGTTTTGGGATGAAAAGACCAGATACTTCATTCCGGGATGACATTATGAATGCCTCCGAGAAGTTATCATATGAGGAGTCGTTGGGCTTGTATCCTGAAGATGACGATGCAGCACAAGCTTTGTTAGCAGAAAGACGTGCCTCTGGTAATGATGTAAATTGGTCTAATCTAATGCTTGACAATGAATCGAACCGTAAGTACGACTTTTCGATTGGAGGTGGCAATGATAAAATGAATTATTACTCTTCACTTTCTTACAATAAGGTTAATAATATATATGGTAGCAATTACGAAAGATATACAGCAACCCTTAAGTTCGATTTCGAGATTGCTAAGAATTTAACCCTGGGTCTTTCGGGTACTTATGGAAATGTAAATCAAAAGGACAGAAGAATTGTTGGGAGTCCTGTTGCAAACTCCTTTTTACTAAACCCTTGGGAAGATGTATATGATGAAAATGGAGATCCACAAAGAAACTTAAGGTATGCTCAATCGTCGGGAGTTGTATACAATCCATTATTTATCCGCGACAACACGGATATAAAATCAGTAAGAAGAAATGTGTTGGGAACAGCCAAGTTGACTTATAAACCTCTAGAGTGGCTTACCTTGAGTGGTAATATTGGGGGCAATTTTAACTATTCAAAATCTCGTAATTATGAGAAAATTATTATTGAAGGTGGAGAATTAGCCATTAACAATGGGGATAACAACAATGTTACAGGAACCGTAACGGCTAGTATCGATAAAGAATTCGATCAGCATTCGGTAAATGTGGTTTTAGGTACTGAGTTTATAGAGAATGAAAGCTTTGCATATATTGCACGTGCAAGAGAATTTCTTTCAGATGCGGTTCAAATCATTAATTCAGCAAATAATATTGATTCTCCGAGGGAAAGTAAATCACAATCGGGAGGAGTAAGTTATTTTTCCAGATTAAACTATTCTTATGCCAATACTTATAACCTTACGGCATCAATCCGTAGAGATGGTTCATCGCGATTTGGAGACAATCACAAATGGGGTAATTTTTGGGCACTTGGTGGTTCCTGGAATATTCACAAGAACTTCACAAATGAGCAAAGTGTATTAAGTACCTTAAAATTAAGAGGGAGTATTGGTACCTCAGGCAACGACCGTATTGGTGATTTTGAATCTGTTTCTTTATATGATTTTAGAGCATCTTACGACGGAAATGATGTTGCCACTTTGAATCGTGGAGACAATCCGAACCTAAGTTGGGAAAAGAACAGAAACAGAAATATTGGATTGGATGTGGGCTTATGGAAAAACAAGTTGTACGCCACTTTCGATTTCTATATTCGAGATACTTATGATTTGATTAACAAGGTACAGATTCCTTTGCAATCGGGATTTGAAGACTTGACTTCTAATATTGGAGATTTTAGAAATAAAGGATACGAAATTTCATTGCGTAGTACCAATTTCGCAACGAAAGATTTTATGTGGAGCACCAATTTTAATTTCTCTTACAACAAGAGTGAAATTAGAGAGTTGATTGATGATGATAATATCATTCAATTGGGTAATGTAGCCTACAAAAAAGGCAACCCAATTGCATCCTTATATATTGCCGAGTGGGCAGGTGTAAATCCTGAAACTGGTTACAACATGTATGTAAACCCCGATGCAACGGGATTGGATGATATGTTGGTAGATTATCAGACCAACACCGGGTCTACAAATCGATCCGAGATTACCAGCTTTAAGCGCGTTACAAACAAAGTGGGAAATCCTAAATATTTTGGTGGTTTTACCAATACTTTCCGTTATAAGAATTTCGATGCATCTATTCTAATTTCGTTTGCAGGTGGGCACTACGTAGTAAACTCTGCCAATCATAAATTAAGAAACGATGTGTGGTTAAATCAGCATAAAGATGTAAACAACGCTTGGAAGCAAGCAGGAGATCAATCGGAACTAGCAGTTCGTGCATTAGATTTTAGGCGACCTTTGTCACGAAGAGTTGAGTCTGACTATCAAACCTCATCTCAATTTTTGCAAGATGCCGACTATGTGAAGCTGAAAAACTTTACCATTGGTTATACCCTTGATAAAAGTTTAACCAGTAAAATTGGGATTGACAGATTGCGATTCTATGTACAAGGACAAAATCTATTCACAATTACTGATGTGGATTATATAGATCCCGAATATGCTACATTAGGCGGTGTAGGATTGTCATCAACTGTATTGAGAGGATATTCTTTTGGAATAAGTGCTAATTTTTAAATGAGAAGAAGATGAAAAATATAATGAAATTCACATATTTATTCTTGCTGCTATTGGTGTTCTCAGCTTGCGAGGATGAGTTCATTGAGAAGCAACCATTAGACGAAGTGTCTCCAGAAACACTATTTGAAACCGAAGCCGGTTTTAGAACAGCTTTGGATGGTGTTTATGCTACCATGAAAACAGATTTTTTAGGCTACAACTTCTGTATTTACTCGATACCTGAGGCAATTAACGATGATATCATTGCTGGCAATGAACGCGGATTTACCTTTGAAAATACTCATGTTGATATCTATCCTTTGGATTATGATTTTGAAGATTTTCAGATTGAGGGATTCTGGACTTTTGCTTATGAAGCGATCAACAATGCCAATTCAATTATCAAATATGGTCAGAATAGCTCTTTAAGAGATAAAGACCAGTATGTTGCTGAGGCATTGGCACAGCGTGCACTTTTGCATTACGATTTGTACCGATTTTTTGCTCCTGCTTATAATGTAAATCCAGATGCATTGGCAGTACCTTATCGTTTGGATACCGATGAATTGTTGGTGAAAAAGCCACGAAATACCGTTCAGGAAGTGATCACCAATGTATTGGATGATTTAAATGCTGCAGAAAAAATGGCAACCAATGATGTGAATTCTTATCGCATTTCGAAAACGGCCATTCAGGCTTTATTGGCTCGTGTGTATCACGAAACAGGTGATTATGAAAATGCCATGAAGTTTGCAAAAGAAGCATTAAAAGATACAAGATATGCTTTAAATGCCGATGCTGCATCTCTGGAAAATCAGTGGAGACAGGATGATTCTGATGAGATTATTTTTAGAATCAGGTTTGACGAAACAGACAATGGATCCAATGCAGCCTTGTTAGCAATTCCATTATATTTCAGCTTTCCTTATTATGTGTCTGATGACTTGATTAATCTGTACGATC
Organism: Marinifilum sp.; assembly: GCF_965230805.1. Taxonomy (NCBI): domain Bacteria; kingdom Pseudomonadati; phylum Bacteroidota; class Bacteroidia; order Marinilabiliales; family Marinifilaceae; genus Marinifilum; species Marinifilum sp. Next base: position 3,826,449 of record NZ_OZ246019.1, read on the forward strand.
AAGAAAACGATATTCGCTTTGATATTTATTTTGAATCAGATCCTTTGGGATCAGGAAATTATTACCCTGAAAAGCATGTTGGTATGAGAACTTCTGATTATGACAATTTCAAGCCTGGTTCGGTTGATGTTAAATTGATTCGGGTTCCTGAACTGTATTTGATTATTGCCGAAGCAAGTGAGCGTTCGGGCGGTTCTGATGGTCTTACTTATCTGAACACTTTGAGAAATGCACGTGGTTTAGGTGATTATGCAGGTAGTGATTTATTAACTGAAATCATGAATGAGCGTCGCAGAGAGTTGGCCTTTGAAGGCTTTCGTTTTACTGATTTAAAACGTCTTGAAATGGGATTCACCAGACCGGATGGTTCAGGATTAGAGGCAAACAGTACCAAGTATGCACTTCCTATTCCTAAATTGGAAATTGATCGTTCGGGAATTCAGCAGAATCCTGGATACTAATGCCATTGTTCATTTAAAATTGACAATGATAAATTGGAGAGGTAGTAGCTGGTAAGGAATAACTACTAGCTACTATCCTTAAATTTCTCTAACCCTTCTTCTCGGTATTATTAACTTACTAATGTATAGTGCAAATGACCAGAGTAATATTTGTGAGTCTATTGGCTCTGTTATGCCTTAATTTGAAGGCTGAGAAAAAATCACAAAAAACTGTTTTTGTAAAAGATGCTTTTATTATAAACATGCATTCCAATGAAAATCCACGAAAGGGTAGTGTTTTAATTAAAGATGGTAGAATTACATCTGTAAGCTATGATTTAAATACACCTATACCAATTGGGGTGGAAGTGATTGATGCCAATGGAAAGTATTTAATGCCAGGGCTGGTTGATGCTCATGTGCATGTAACCACAGGTAGCGAAAAAGATTTCGATAAGCTAAAAAAATACTCAAAAGACCTTCTGCAGAAAATGTTGATGGGAGGAATTACCTCTATTCGTGATGTAGGAGGAAAGGGTAAATTGTTAAAAGTATTGCAGGAAGAGAGTTCAATGTTCGAAATTGAATCTCCTAAGATTTACTACTCGGCTTTCTTTGCAGGTCCATCTTATTACGAGAAAAGAAAAGAAAAGAATTTTGATGCCTGTACGCAATCTGTTGATGCTTCAACCAATGTTCAGGAGGCTATGGCAAAAGCCAAAAAGGCTGGTGCTACAGGGGTAAAACTGTACGCTGCCATCGATCCTGAACTGCTAAGCAAATTAGCTAAAGAAGCAAGGAAGCAAGGCTTGGGGATATGGGGACACGCTACGGTAATGTCGGCCAAACCTATGGATGCTGTAAATGCTGGAATGGAGGTAATGTCGCATGCCGAAATGTTAAAGTGGGAACAATGTCCTTCTCTGTCGATGAGTATGTTGGACAATTACAAGAAATACTATGGCAAGTTTAAGTTTGATTTTCCGGAATTGGATGCGCTTTTTGAGAGAATGAAGGAGAAAAACATTATTCTTGATGCTACCTGCTATCATGGAAGTGTGAATGGCCTAAAAGAAGCAGCAATATTTACCAAGAAAGCACACCAAATGGGCGTAAAAGTTTCAGCCGGAACAGACTATTTAGGTGATCAGGAATTACCATATCTGCACAATGAACTGGAAATTTTGGTTGATAGCTGTGCTTTTACACCTTTTGAGGCATTACGATCGGCAACAATCATTGCCGCCGAAACTTTTAAGAAACAAAATGAGATTGGGACAATTGAGAAAGGCAAAATTGCAGATTTGTTATTATTGAATTCAAATCCATTAGAAAATATCTCGAATACAAAAGACATCCACACTGTAATTAAAGAAGGTGTGATGTATAAAATATAAGATAGCATGAAGAATTTAATCATAGTTGCTGCCCTGTCAGGTATATTTATGACATCCTGCAAAGAACAAAAGGAAGAAGTAAGAACAGATACATTTGAGTACTCTATTTCGTTGGATATAGTAAAGCTTAGAGGTCCTGTAATTCTGTTAGATCGAACAACGAATGAACCCATTAAAACCGTTTATTCCAAGACACCGGAATTTAAGATCGAAGGTGAATTGCCTTTGGACAAGATGCATGCTTCTTATGTGTTGCACTTTCCGTCGAAGTATTCAAATCCGTACATGTATCCTGTAGCAGAAGCTTGTGCCATAGATTTCTATATGGATAAAAACACTAGAATTAAAGCACACTACGATTCCTTGCTTTTCTCAAAAGTGGAGAACCAACACATGAACGAAATTAAGGCATTTAAAAAGGAAAACTTGCCTGTTGTAATGGAGTTCGAAACATTTAATATGAATGGCTTTCGCAATAGCAATGGTGAGCGAAGAAGTAAAAAAGAACAAATCGCTTATGCAAACAAGGGAAATGCTTTGCTGGATGCGGTAAGAAAAGAATTGAGTAGAAAGACAGGACAGTTTACCAATAGCGAAGAAATGGCAGTTGTTTTGGCTAGTTGGGGTGGACAATTAGGCGTTGAGAAACTAGATTCACTTGCGTCATTGTTTCAACCTACTGTGAAAGAAACAGCTGCTTACCAAAGAATTTCAGCTGTCTCAGATTATATGAAAAAACAAAAAGCTCCACAATCCTTAAAAGTCGGTGAAAAGGCTCCTGACTTTACTTTAGAAGATGCTATCGGTAATGAGCATAGCTTATCAGATTTTAAAGGCAAGCTTTTGGTGATTGACTTTTGGGCCTCTTGGTGTGGACCTTGCAAAAAAGAAATGCCATTTATGAGGGATTTATATGCTAAATATCATTCGAAAGGATTGGAAATGTTGGCCATTTCAACCGATCAGGATCCCAATGCATGGAAAAAGGCAATGAAAAAGTTGAACATGCCTTACTTGCAATTGCATGATAAAAATGGTAAGGTTGCATCTTCTTACTTTGTACGAGGTATTCCCTATGTATTACTGATTGATCCTAAAGGGGATATTATAGCCATTAAACGTGGAGAGGAATTGGAAGAATTAATTAAGACGAACTTAAAATTATAATTGATTAGAGGATATGAAATATTTAATTCGAAATGTATTTGTAGTTTGTATTCTATTTGCTGGATTATCTTCTTTCGCACAATCCAATGATTTGGTAATGAAGATATGGCATGCCAAAAAAGAGACAAAGCTATCTGATGAGGCTGCAAAAAGCTTTAAGCATTTCAAAAATCAAATGATGGAGATCTTAAACCAAATTAAAGATTTGGAATCTGAATATTACAATGCGCAGGTAAAGGATAAAAAGCTTAAAAGTAGTATTCTAAAGCTGTATGCTCAAAAACATGGTTTGGTGGATGAAATTAAACATCAAGCCATAAAGAATAAAGATGAGGCTTTGTTTTTAGAGTTGATCGAGCACATTCGTCCTAAAGATTTAACGAAGCTGCTACAAGATGAAGAATTGAATATGACTCGTCGTGATCTTTATAAGAAATGGCTGGAAAGTATCCGGCATACAACTATTGGAAGTCAGTTGATAGACTTTAGGCTTATGGATCAAAATGGTGAAGAAATAAATACGCTTGATTTAAGAGGAAAAATGTTTTGGATCGATTCCTGGGCTTCTAAATGTGGGCCTTGCATTAAGAAACTTAAACAAATCAAACCTATATATAAACAATATCATCCTAAAGGGTTTGAAATACTAGCGGTGAGTTGGGATTATACGGTTCGTGGATACATTAAAAACATGGACGAGGCAAAGGCAGATTGGAAGAAGGTGATGAACAAACATGAATTCAGTTGGTTGAATGTATTTGATGCAGGAGATAAGATTATGGAAGGGCAATTTGGTTCGGTAGGCAAAAACTTACTCATTGATGAAAAAGGAATTATCATTGGTTTTGATTTGCATCCTATAGAGATAGAGGCTCTTTTAGAGAAAAGGTAAAATTAAGTTAGTTTAAATTAAAAGGAGCAAGCAGGTAAGGGGGCTTGCTCCTTTTTTGCATATTGTAATGTGGGGCAATAATTGAGAGCATAAAATAATCAATTGAGATAGAGAAAATACCAAGTGGAATATCTATTTGATCAGTTATTGGCATAAAAAATCGAATTGAGATCGTACTTTTTTCAATGGGGATGGTAAAACAATAAATTGAGATTGTACTTTTTTCGATTGAGATAGAAAATGAAGTCAGGGGATGCATTGGGAAGCCAATTATTGGGTGCTTTTTTCAAATTAAGTTCGAAATTTGACCAAGGGGATGGGTAAAAAATCAAATTGAGATACTTCCCGATTTAAGGGGGGCTGAAAAATTCCCCAATGGCGAGTCAAATCTTTATCGGGGTCAGTATTTATAAAGGTTTTCTATCCTTTATAGTTAAATGCATACTTTTCTTTACGATCTTCGTTCTTCCAAAAAACGTAACGAGCATATTCGCGGATCGACTCAGACAATCATTTAAAAAGACAGAAAGATTGTACTGTGGGGAGTGCGAATATAATCTTAATTTGCATTTCCAAAATCTATTCCTATTTTTGGCTCCTAATGGAAAATCAGTTATTGTTTAAACAATTGTCGGAAGGAAATCGGGTAGTCTTCAAAAAAATTTTTGAGGAGTACTATCGTCCGCTCTGTGGATTTTCCAAAAGATTTATAGCTGATGCTGAGGTATGTGATGATCTTGTTCAAGAATCATTTTTGGGTTTGTGGAACAAGCGAACAGAAATAGACAATTACAAAGCAATAAAAAGTTACTTGTATTCATCAGTTCGAAATGCCTGTCTTAATTACCTTCGCCACGAAGATGTTAAACAAAAAAGCGAAGAAGACATTAAATCTTTATCTTCCGATTGGTATTCAGAAGATTCTATTTTAGAAGAGGAAGTACATTCTCAAATTTACGAAGCCATTAAGAAGCTCTCTCCTCAATCACGTAAGATTATTATTATGACCATGAATGGTCTAACCAATCCTGAAATTGCTGAAGAATTAGATGTTTCGTTAAATACCATCAAGACCTTGAAAAAAAGAGGATATACTTTTCTTAGAGAAAAACTGAAGGGAATTCATTGGGTGCTGTTGCTTCTGCTAGCATAAAGCTGTTAGCTGACAACTTTAAATTCCCAATCCCAAAAAATCAAGTATTAATCCAGCTATGCTGTTCACGAGTATCGGGATATTAAGTATTCTTAATGAGATTTTCGAACTCACGTTATTCTACTATTCAGGACTTTTCCAAACTCTTCGAAACCATTTGACTTTCTTTTCTTAAAATTGATAAAAAAAAATTGGTGCACTGTCACCCACTTTTTAATCATCCGTTTCTTAGAAGCAAATCAGGAAAGAATATGCATATTTCAGAGTATAAGATATCAGAATTAATTGTGAAGCATTTAAAAGACCAATTAAGTGCAGAGCAAGAAAATCACCTCAACAAATGGTTGAAGAAGCCAGAGAAAAAAGAGCTTTTCGATCAAATTGTTTCGAAAGAACGAATTCTGAAAAAAAGTCTTGAGTACGACGAATTTAATCAGGAAGCAGCTTGGGCGAAACTAGATAAACAAATCAAACCGAAGATAGATTACAGGAAGTGGTTGGCTTATGCTGCAGTCTTATTGATACCTATGGCAATTGGATTCCTCTTGTTGTATGAAACTCCGGAATACGAACTTAGTTTGGCAGAAGTTCAGGAAATAAAGCCAGGAAGCAGCAATGCTGTCATCTATTTTTCCAATGGTGAGGTTGTTGATCTATCGAAAAACAATTCGGAAGTAATTCGTTCCAAAGAAAATCTTTTGATAGAGCGAGACAGTAATCAGCTAAAGATTAATGATACTGAATTATTGGCTGGTAAACTGGGTGAAATGAATCGTATTGTAACTCCAATTGGTGGAGAGTATCAAGTGACTTTACCCGATGGCACTAAAGTTTGGATGAATGCCGATTCTTACATAGAGTTTCCCTCGAAATTCTCAAGCAAACACAGAAAAGTAATTGCAAAAGGGGAATTGTATTTCGATGTAGAGAGCAATAAAGAATGGCTCTTTATAGTAGAGACCAAAGGAATGGAGTTGAGAGTATTGGGAACGGAATTTAATTTAAGGGCTTACGAGGATGAAGCGGAAATTCTTTCGACTTTGGTAGAAGGAAGTGTGCAGGTAAACAATTCTCTTGGCAAAAATGTAATATTAAGTCCAGGTCGTCAAGCAGTAATAAACAAATCAAATAATTCAATTAAAGATTTGGAAGCCAATATCGAAGAGGTAACAGCCTGGAAAAACGGTCAGTTTATTTTCGATTCGCGCAGACTGGAAAATATCATGTACGACTTGGCCCGATGGTACGACATCAAAGTTTTCTTTGCCAATGCTACTGTAAAAGACAAGAAATTCTCGGTTGATGTACAACGGTACGGAGATATTAAAGACATCCTAAAATTAATAGAAGGTACAGGAGATGCACAGTTCACCATTAAAGGAAATGTGATAACCGTACAATAGTGAAAATGTAGAGACGCAAGATCTTGCGTCTTTAGCCGATGTGGAAAGAAGAAGAATAAAAATAAAGAAAAGCTGAAAGCTAATTGCTGACAGTTGAATACTATAAATAAAAAAGGGATGCGCTAACATCCCCCAATTAATTAAATCAAGCGCAAGTGCGAATTGCGCTAAATAGTAACTAACAACCCAAATTTATGAAAAAAAATCATGATTTCGGTCATTGCTCAAGTAATGCCTGGATTAAAACCTTAAGGGTTATGAAATTAACAGCCATTTTATTCTTTCTGGCAATATTTACCGTTGCGGCAGAAGGATATAGCCAAGGAACAAGAATCTCCATGAAAATGGAAGATCCTAGTTTGAAAGAAGTTTTTAAGGAATTGAAATCACTTTCAGATTATACTTTTGTGTATAGCGAAGGTATGGTAGCTGATGTGAATATTGATGAAATCAACTTTCAGGAAGTGAGTGTTGAGGAGGCTTTGAACGAATGTTTGGAGAGTACCGATTTAGAATACTACATTGAAAATAGTGTTGTGGTAATTCGTAAAAAAGCTCCGGTTGTTGAACAGCCTGTACAACAACAAAAGAAAACCATTAAAGGGAAGGTAACCGATAAAGAAGGTGTACCTCTTCCTGGTGTATCTGTAGTAGTTAAAGGCACAACGCTTGGTGTGGCTACAGATATTGATGGAAACTACTCTTTAGAATTCGAAGGTGAAAATGCTGTTTTGGTATACTCATTTGTGGGTATGGTTCCGCAGGAGATAAAATATACAGGACAAGCTTTGCAGAATGTGAGCCTATTGGCTGATACCGAAACCATGGACGAAGTGGTTGTTACGGGTTATCAAACCATCTCATCTGAACGAGCCACTGGTTCTTTTACAAATGTTAATGTGGAAGAGGTACTGGAGCAAAAAACCACAGATAATGTATTGAATATCATTAATGGCGAGGTAACGGGCTTATTGTTTGACACTCCAACTACCGAGGGAGGAACACCTGATATTGTTATGAGAGGGGTTAATAGTTTTAGTTATAATGATCCGGATGAGCTGATGCCTTTGGTGGTGGTTGATGGTTTTCCTGTTAATGGAGTGTCGGATCAAGGAGATAGGTGGGGAGATGATTTCTATCAAATTATGCAGAATATCGACCCTAATGATATTGAAAATGTTTCGGTATTAAAAGATGCTGCGGCCGCTTCTATATGGGGAGCATCGGCAGCCAACGGGGTTATTGTTATTACCACTAAAAAAGGAAAGAAATCAGATAAACCGAAGGTTACTTTTTCATCATCATTATCATTTAAGAACAAACCAGATTATAAGGATACATATCGTGCCGATTTGAATACTTTCTTAGAATTGGAAGAGTGGTACGCCAACAACCGTATGCGTGCGCCATCTAAGTCTAGTACTCGTTATACATCTCCAGCGGCTGAGATTTACTATGATTTTGCCCAAATTGCAGACCCTACGGCGGAGGATATTGCTGCCAAAGATGCGGCTATTAATGAGTTGAAAAAGAATGATTTCATCAAAGAGTATAGCGATTTATTCTTGCGTAATTATACAAGACAGCAGTATGCTTTATCAATAAGCCAGGGTAGCGATAAATACAACTATTATGCATCTTTAAAGTACAAAGATGAAAAAGAGTCGGTTAAGCGCGTCGGAAATCAGGATTATTCGGCACTCATCAACCTATCGGCTAATCTAGCCAAAGGAGTTAAGTTGAGTACTAAGTTGACTTACTCTAAAAAAGATGTGCAGAATAATAGACCTACAAATCATGGTGTGTTCACTGAATATGAAAGAATTCTTGGCGATAATGGCGAGCAGCTGGATATGCCTTACACATATAATCAGTTTACCCTTGACAGATATGAAAGTGATGGACGTCCATACGATTACCATTACAATATAGTAGAAGAACATCAACTAAAAGATAATACCAATGAAATAATTAACAATAACTTCCAGACAAAGTTAGATATTGATCTGTTTAAAGGTTTAAGAGCTGAATTAAGTTATAATTACCAATTTGGTAGCAACAAGGGAGTTAATTTTAGAAATGAAAAATCTTATGATGTAAGAAGTACGATTAATAGTACAGCAATATACGAAGCTATAGATCCGAGTAGACCGCGGATGGGGGTTGTAGGTACAGGTAAGACTTATCTTCCACTAGGAAATATCTTAGAAGGAGAGGATTATGCAGCTTGGTCCAGTGATTATCGAGCTATGCTTAACTACTCAGATTATTTGGATGCTGCAAAAGAACATTTTGTAACTGCTCTTGCAGGTATCGATTACAGAGATGAAAGAACAGAATCCCGTGTTTTAGAAACACTGTATGGGTACAATACTCAGACCTTAAATTATAAATCGTTCAATAAGCAGGGTACATATATGACCGATAGAGGCTATGAGTCACAAATTAGGAATACTGTGAATGAGGCATCTTTGAAGAAAAACAAGAACCGCTACTTATCCAATTATTTCAATGCTTCTTATACTTATAAAGAAAAATATACTGTAACGGGAAGTTGGCGCTTAGATGATTCCAATCTATTTGGTTCATCTGATAAATACCGAAATGTACCCTTATGGTCGATGGGAATGAAGTGGCGCATGAAGGACGAAAGTTTTATGAACGTACCATTCTTAAACCGTTTGGATGTGCGAGTAAGTTACGGTACGGGAGGTCGTATCGACAGAGGTAGTTCTCCATTTTTAACGATTGAAATGTGGAATAGTAGGGAAACAAGCGTTGACTTTGCTATGGTTAGAACTTGGGAAAATGAAGAGTTGAGATGGGAAACAACCACAACTTTTAATGTTGGTGTGGATTATGCTTTGTTTAATAATAGGTTGTCGGGAACAATTGAATACTATTCGAGATACACCAAAGATTTATTGGGCTCCGTAGAAATGAACCCTACTTTTGGAGTTGTAGGTATGTCTAGAAACTATGGTGAAATATCCAATAAAGGTGTTGAAATGTCTCTGAATGGAACTGTTCTTCAGAACAAGGATTTGCGATGGAACATGAGTCTTTTATTGAGCCACAATAAAAACAAAGTAGAAGTATTAGAAAGTTCAGAAACAGTAAGTAATTATGTGAATGGCATAGCTAAACAAGGACATGGTATGGATGAGTTTTATGCCTTTAGATGGGCAGGACTTTCAAATACCGGTACCGCTCAGGCATTTGATAAGGATGGCAATATAGTCGGTATTGACGAGCCATTGGCAGAAATTGATGACCTTGTATTTATCGGTCAGAAAACACCAAAGGTTTATGGTACATACCGAAATTCAGTAAGTTATAAGGGTTTAACTTTGGATGTGTTACTAAGTTATAAGTTTGGTCATAAGTTTTTTAGAAATACATTTGGTTCTACAGATGCTATCCATGGCACACGTTCCAAAACATTCCACGAAGATGCAGCTAACAGGTGGAAAGAGCCTGGGGACGAGAATCGCACTGACATTCCTGCATTGGCGAAGTCCAACGGGTCTGGCTATTATTATGAGAAGTATTCAGATCGCTTGGTTGAAGATGCTTCACACATCCGTATTCAATCGATAGGATTAAATTATAAATTAAACAAAAAACTATTTGAAAATAACTTTATCGAAGGGGTAAGCATAGGTATTAATGCCCTTAACCTTGGTTTGTTGTGGAAAGCAACAGATAAGGATATTGATCCGGAATACAACAACTTTGCCTCTACATTTAAAGGTAACAGAGCTATCTACTCATGCAATTTGAAAGTTAACTTTTAAACAGAATTACGATGAAACAAATACTATTATATAAAACTCGAATGGGCAACTTTGAGTCAGGAATTGTCCATGCTGCAATGCAACTAAAAAAGCTGATATACGCACTGGTTCTAACAGGGCTTTTAGTATCCTGCGATCGCGACGAACTCTTAAATTTTGCTCCTTATGGTGTAACAACGCCGGAAACTACAGCCGATTTTCGCTTATTGATGAATCAAAAATCTGGGATGTTTGGCAGTGGGACATCTGGTTGGGCGAGCTCTTATAGCATAGACCGAGTGTTGACCGATGATATAAAAGTGCCTGATGGTTTTGCTACGGAGTACCTGAGTACATATAAATCAAGGTTTTATGGTGCTTTAACATGGAGTGAGAGTATTGGCCTATTGGAAGAAAACGATGAGGACTGGGGGGGCTTGTATAATAATATTCAAACCGCTCATTTGATTATTGAAAAAGTGGTTGATCCTAATGTTAGCGGTAGGGAAGATGAAAAACAACAAATTGTTGCAGAGTGTAAAGTGCAGCGTGCCTATGCTTATTTTTCTTTGGTTAATCTTTACAGCAAGCAGTACGATGCGGCTACGGCCAAAGATGACTTAGGAGTTCCCATCCGAACCAATTCAACTATGTCTGGCCCTACACCAAGACAATCAGTTCAGGCAGTGTACGATGTGATTTTGCAGGATTTAAAAGAGGCTATTGAAAGTGAATCTTTGGAAAAAAGTCATACCGAAATGAATTGGCAGGTAACAGAGGCTGCAGCTTATGGATTAAGAGCTAGGGTTAATCTACAAATGGGTAATTTTGCTGACGCTTTAAGCGATGCATCAAAGACATTGGAATTGTACAAAAAACCAATTTTGGACTTAAGTACGATTTCAGTATATCCATTTAACTACGATAATGAAGAGATAATACTGTTGAAAGAGTACCGAACAAATATGCCTGAGAATAGTGTTTATGCTGCAGATGAACTAATTGCACTTTATGAAGCTAATGACCTGAGGTTGGAATGGCGGTTTGAAGAGGATATTGTCATTGGTGGGTATGAATTTGTTTTTCAGCCAGGTAGGTATCAACCTAGGTTATGTTATACTGGAATTTCAGTACCAGAAATGTATCTTATCCGTGCAGAATGTATTGCAAGATTAGATGGAGACTTAACACAAGCGATTAGTGATTTAAATACACTTCGAGTAAATCGTTATGCAACTGGTACCTATGTTGACTTAACATCTGCAGAATTGCCAGATGCTCCAACAACTTTGGCTTTTGTCAAAGAAGAGAGAAGAAGAGAGTTGGCTGACAGGGGAATGCGTTGGTTCGATTTAAAACGATACAATGCCTACGATAAAGCCAACATTACAATAATAAGAATTATCGATGGTGAGGTGGTTACATTGGAACCAAACAGTAACGGCTGGATTGTTCCACTTGTCCCTAAGGTATCGAAATGGCTATAATAACTAAAGTTAAAAGAAATTAGTTCTTAATTATACCTTAAGAGGAGCACCATAAAGTGCTCCTCTTGTTGTATGATATCAATCCGTATTAACTTTAACCCCAATTATGTATTAAGGTATTCATTTATTAATGATCAATCAGCTTTGTTTTTTAACGCAGGAATTTCAGTAGCAGTAATAAACAGTGGAGAACAAAAATATGGTCATGCTGAATTTCATGGAAATTTCGAGAGAGAATTTACACGAGCGGCAAATTTATTTTTTGGAATTAGCTTTAAAAGGAAAAGCTTTTCTGTTGAGTGCAGATATAGAAGTGAAAGGGAACTTCTTAATGAAGTTAGGTATTCACTAGAAGATAAAGTCTATAAAATATCAGTCCTTATCTTTTGTCTTATGCTATTTTCTAAATTCTATTAAAAGAATAAATTAACGTGAGTTCGACGTAAAATTCGTTCACAGTTTGCACTGATTTTGAGTAGAAATTTCCTCAAATTTTCGAAGGAATATCGGGATATTTCAAGAAGATTTGAGGAAATTTATGCCGAAAGCAGGCAAACACATAATGGAAAGTTCTCTTTACGACATCTTCACATTAAAAATTCCTCAAAATAGCCCGCTATTCTTTCTAAATTTTTAATGCAAATCTATCGCAAATATAACTTTCTGTGGATAGAATTTTACGTCGAACTTACGTTAAATTAGATCACGAGTTTATACTTTATATTTCTCATCCTTAAAATGAATTATCTCAAAAATTCAACATAGGTTTAAAACATAATAGAAGAGTATAAGTTTCTGATAAATTATGCTTTTAAATTTTACAGGATATAAGAAATCCCGATGCTCATGCAATGGCATCGGGATTTTTTTAGATGTTAAACTTTTAAAAGAAATTGATTTTAATCAAATCTGAAGTAAAATCATTTATTTCTTCTTGGCTACTGTTGATTTCTTTACAGTTTCCACTTTTTCTTCATCACGTGTAGTGATGTAGTTAATCCCAGTTGAATCAACAACAATACGAACACCCTTTGTTTGTGAGTTTACAATTGTATCACTACTAGTATTTAAAACAATTTTTCTTCCATCAGATAGTATCAAAGTGGCCTGTCTTTTTCCAGGTTTAATTTTTTTATCTGATGCCAATACTTCATTGCTTAATGGTAGTATACAAACAGCCAATACAAATGCAATTACAAACTGCTGAATGCTTATTCGCAATTTTTTGCATGCTTTCTCAACTTTGCCATTAATGCCAATTTGGATTTTTGATTTGGCAATACCTCTCTTCTTCATTATTTCCCCCTTAATGATTAAGCTATTTATAATTTTAAAATAATTGTCTGAATAATAATAATGCCAATGAATAGGTTCTATTTTACTACTTAAATCTATGCCATTAGCAAACTCATATTATTCTTTCTAATTCATACACTACAATAACAGCTAAATCTGAAAATAGGGTGAATCTTTAAATGTTATTTTCTGTTAAAAAAACATTAAACCAATACTCGGTAGGTGAAGTGTTGGGGTTAATGTGTTGATATTTAAGTCAAAGGAAGGGGTGAAAACAATAATAAAATGAGGATTAATATTTAAAATTCTTTCCATTATTATCTACCAAGGGTAGTTTTTTAGATTTCCATGCTGTTAAACCACCTTTTAATTCATACACATTGTTAAAACCTAAATTGACTAATGATTTTACTGCTGCCGGACTTCTTAATTCTTTTCCACAGTAAACCATTATCTGGTGATCTCTGTGTAATTCCTTCAAAGCCTCATTAAAATAGCTAAAATCATAGATCAATTTTGCTCCTTTAATTCTGGGTTCTGAAACAAATACTTCTCTTGGGCGCACATCATAAATCTTAACACTGTCGCAGGTTTGGATTAATTGATGAAATTCAGCAGCTTCAACAAGTCCGGTAATGTCTCGGTATTGGCTGTATTCTTCTGGAAGTTTTTCATTGTTTATGCTTGAATCTTTTTTTTTCGGTTCATCTTTTTGATTTGAATAATTACAAGATTCAAGAAGAACAACTAATATGATTAGGCAAGTAATTCGCATGTTATTTTGTTTTCGTATGATGTTGTGATCAGAAACACTGACTTTTCTAAAATCGGACTAAAGATATAATTTCCGGATGCAATCATGGCACGCAAACATCTTATTTAATTCTTGCCCTAAGAATTATATTGATTTCTTCCTTTCAAAAAAAACTCTATTTTTGCTATCAAACCCTTGCTTAGAGCAAGCCACTATTCTAAATAACCACATGCCCGAACCAAATAACATTTTAAATGAACTGCTGCACAGCGGAAGTAAGAAAGCCTACGAAGCATTCTTTAAGCATTACTATCAGGACTTATTCTTATGGGCAAATAGTATATTAAAAAATACTGAAGCATCAGAAGATATAGTTCAGGAGTTTTTTATCTGTTTTTGGGAGAAGAAGAAATATAAATCGGTTACCTCAAATCTACAATCATATATTTACAGAGCTGTTAAAAATGCTTGTTTAAACTATTTGCAACGTGAAAAAAAGCTCATTCATGATCTTGAATATTTGGAAGAAAAAGAATCTGCCCCAAAGGTAAATGAACAGGTCATCGAAAATTCCCAACATATTCATTCGGCAATTAACGAACTGCCCGAAAAGTGTAAACAGGTATTTATGCTATGCTGTGTAAGTGGTTATACTTATAACGAAGCTGCCGAAATACTGGGTGTATCAATGAATACTGTTCGTACCCATATGGTTCGTGCATTTAAGATGTTGCGCGAGAAATTGAAATCACCACATTTGTTTTACATGCTTTTCTTTCATGAGTAGTACTGGCTTATCAATTAATTGGTTTTCTTTCACTACAACTATTCTTCATTAGTAGCTCTTTTCATCTAACCAGAGTTTGATATTTTAGGATTGGCTTTTTTCAAATAAATGAAAAAAAAGTTCACAATCTTGTCACATCATTTCAAAACAGCTTTGTCTTTAGATTAAAGACATGAAATCAATAGATTGATTTAAAAATTACAGATGGAAGAAAGAATTATCGATATTATTGCCAAGTCACTTGGAGGAAAGCCAACTAGCAGCGCAGAGAACAAAGAGCTGGAAGCATGGTTGAGCGACAAAGGAAATAAGCGATTTTACCAAAACATGAAGCAGTTTTCTGAGGATGCTAAGGAATCTTTAAAGGCTAAGGAGGCTAATGTTGATAAGGCATTCAAAAAGCATCTTGGTAAAATGAAGGAATCTCGCAAGACAATACGAATTAGAACTTTTAAAAAAGTTTTGCCTTACGCAGCTTCTATATTGCTAATGGCAGGATTATTCTTGGTGATGATGTACTTAGGTCATGAAGATTCGGTTATTTCGCAGAAGGAACAATGGTTGACTGCATTAAAGCCAGGCTCTAATAAAGCTGAGTTGGTATTGGCTAACGGAAAGGTGCTGGATTTGGATGCAGACTGGAAGAAGAATGTAATTAAGGAGAAGGATGGAACTGTAATTAATCATACAGGTTCAGGTTTGATCTACGATGCAAGTAGCAAGGATAGCGATGAGATTAGCTACAATAGTTTGCTTGTGCCTAGAGGCGGTGAATACCAATTGGAATTGGAAGATGGCACCAAAGTTTGGGTAAATTCTGAAACCAGATTAAGGTATCCGACTAAATTTCCAGATGTGGAGAGAGTTGTTTTATTGGAAGGGGAAGCATACTTTGAAGTAAGCAAAGATCAGAACCGACCATTTATTGTGAAAACACAAGGTGTTGATGTTAGAGTTTTGGGAACCCAATTCAACATTACTTCTTATGCTGAAGATAAAGCCATTCAAACCACTCTGGTAGAGGGACGTGTGGCTGTAATGGACAGTAATAATCCAAGAACGAACCTGCTGCTTCAACCTGGATATCAAGCGGTATTCTCGAAACAGGAGAAAGAACTTGAAAATAAGAAAGTAAATGTTGACCTGTATACATCATGGAAAGATGGAAAGTTTGTATTCGAGCAATCAAGCTTGTATGATATCATGAATAAAGTATCGCGTTGGTATGATGTGAAAGTGTTCTTCCAAAACAACGAAGCAGGTGATATCAACTTTACAGGATCATTAAAACGATATGAAAACTTAGATCGATTACTGGGCATGATAGAAAAGACGAACGAAGTAAAATTTTTCTTTAAAGACAATACGATAATTGTTCAAAAGCAATATTAGATAATGATGAATTATAAATACCTAAACCTAAAATGATTATTTGATAATAACTAGCCACTATCAAAACCCAATATAGAAACAAAAAAACGGGTTTGCTACCAACAAACCCGAAATGATAATAATTACGGTATTCATCCCTGAGTGGAATCAATAGATGAATACATATGTGTAACTGTAATCCTTACAAATTTATGAAAAATTCATTTGGAATATCTTCCTTTTTTGTAAAAAGAAGGTGGAAGAAAACTTTGATGCGTATGAAGTTACTTACAATGTTGATGCTGGTGGGCGTGTTGCAACTGTCGGCAAATGTGAGAGGGCAAAATGCCTTGGTGAACATGAGTATGCATGACGCAAACCTAATCGAGTTCTTCTCGGAGATCGCTGACCAAACCGATTACGAATTTCTTTACAATCACGATTTAGTTAAAAGTAAAGAAACAGTAAGTCTTGAGGTGAATCGAGAAGACCTTAAAGAATTATTGGAAGATGTATTGTTCGAGCGCGGACTTGATTTTGAGATTGATGATAATGTTATCATCATCTCGGAAAAAGAATTTGTGATTCCTGAAGCAGAAACAGCTCCTGTAGCTCAAAAGAAAACAATCAAAGGAAAAATTACTGATAATAAAGGAACCCCACTTCCTGGTGTATCTGTAATAATTAAAGGGACTAGCATAGGTGTTGCAACCGATATTGATGGGAATTACTCTTTGGAATTTGAAAACGAGAATATAGTCTTGGTGTATTCTTTTGTGGGAATGGTTTCGCAAGAGATAAAGTACAATGGTCAAGCAATCCAAAATGTAAATCTTTTAGTTGATACAGAACAAGTAGCAGAAGTAAAAGTATATGGAACAGGTTTGACGAAGATTTCAAAAGAAAGAGCTACTGGTTCATATAGTGTTATGAATAGCTCAGACTTTGAAAGTAGTCCTAATGACGAGATTGGAGCTACTTTAGAAGGAAATGTTGTTGGTCTTCAGCAAAACTACAATGCTACTACTGGCAAAAGTGAAATAAGCATTAGAGGGATTAGTACAATTGGAAGTAATACTGCTCCATTAATTGTTGTTGATGGTTTTCCGGTTGAAGGAGATTTTTCAACCATTAACCCAAATGATATTCAAAATGTAACTGTGCTGAAAGATGCGGCGGCGGCTTCAATTTGGGGAGCAAGGGCTGGTAATGGTGTTATTGTTGTAACTACCAAAAAAGGGAAGGATAATGGGAAAATTAATGTTGAGTTGAGCTCTTTTATGCAGATTGGAGAAGAGTTTGACATGGACTATAATCTGCCTGGAGCATCAGTTGAGAGTTATTTGAAAATAGATGAATATCAAGTTGCCAATAATTTCGGAACAGGTTTTGGAGTTCCAAACGACCTAAGTAATGGGCATCTTTTTTACTCAAAAGGGAGGCAGGCATATTTCGATTATCAGCAAGGCAATATCTCAAAAGCTGATTTGGATCGAAAGATCGCCCAATTAGGAGAAATTGATTACAGAGATGATGTAAAAAAATACCTTTTGAGAAGGCCTGTAAACCATCAACACAACATTCTTATTAATGGAAGTACAGATAAATCAAATTATGCCTTGTCTGTTTTGTATAATAACTCAAAAGATCAATTTAAAGAAAATGATAATCAAAAAGTTCTGGTCAATCTTCGAAATACTTATCAAATAAAAGATTGGTTACAGCTTCGTTTTGCTTTAATGACAGAGTTTAAGGAAAATGATTTTAGTGGTGCAGACCTTGGAATGATAAGAAGAATGTCGCCATATGAAAATTTAGTGAACATCGACGGTACATATGCACCTTTAAATCATTGGGTAAATCGAAATGTAGTTGATCCTGTTACAAGAACTGCTGGAGGTTTAGGACTGCCATATAAAAATTGGATGTATAATCCACTACAAGAAACTTTAAACAGAGATTATACAACGAAGTATAATAATACCCGTATTCAGGCAGGTTTAGATATAGAATTATTAGAAGGTTTAAGATTTACTCCTAGTTTTCAGGTTGAAAAATTTTCTACTGATACAAAAAGATATGATTCAGAAGAGACATTCTATACCAGATATATGGTAAATAACCATATTGATTATGACAGAGCTACCAATGAGGTAAGCACCCATTATGTTCCTAAAGGAGGGATTTTGAGTCAACAGTTTAACGAAACAACCTCCTATGATCTACGAAATCAGTTAACCTATGATAGACTAATTGGAGAAGATCATGAAATTAATTTAACAACGGCGATTGAGCATATTTGGACAAAGCAAGAAGGATATAGAGATTATACTTACGGATATGATTCAGATAAAAACACCTTTGTAAATCCACCTTATGGTTTTGGTTCAAACGAAGTTGTAATGGGGCATTTTGTTTTGCCAAATGATGGGTATTTTGGCTATATACCTTCAGGAAAAGGATTTGATTATTCTAACCGTCGTGTATTTTCTTTCTTTTCAAATGCTGCTTACACCTATAAAAAGAAATATACAGTAACGGGAAGTTACCGTACGGATGCTTCGAATATGATTGTAGACGATCCGGAGTTCCGTTATTCTCCATTTTGGTCGGTAGGAGGAAGCTGGAATGCCAAGTTCGAACCATTTCTTAAAGATGTAGAGTTTGTAGATAAATTAATTATCAGATCTACTTACGGTGTATCAGGTAATACCATTGCAAACGCATCGCAAGTCCCAGTTGTCTCTATCCGTTCAACACCATCTATTCGAACGGGAGAAGCTACAGGAAGCATTATTGATCAGGGAAACCCTACATTACGTTGGGAAAAAGTGAAGTCGACAAACTTAGCTGTTGAGTTCTCATTGTTCCAGCGTTTACTGTTTGGTTCTTTAGAAGTGTACAATAAACAGAGTGAGGATTTGCTGGCAAATGTTTCTATTGCTCCAACATACGGTAGTAGCAGTCAGCAACTGAATGCTGCCGAAGTATCAAACAAAGGATTTGAATTGAGTTTAAATTCAAATATGAAATTTGGCGAATTGACTTGGAAAACGGGTGCTAATATCGCTTATAATAAAAGTGAGGTAACAGCTCTGCAAGTCGAGTTTATGGGAAATTCAGTTACAAGCGCGAGATATGTAGAAGGTCATGAGGTAGCTCCAACCTACTCTTACGTATTTGGTGGTATGCAAGATCCGAATACGCCATATATAAAAGGAGAAGACGGCATTGACTTTAATTTTTACGAAGGTTTTGATGGAGATGGAAGAGATGTATTACGTAACATGGGTACACAAATACCACCAACATTAGTAGGGTGGAATAATACTTTAACTTATAAGGGCTTTACCTTTAGAGCATTAATAACAGGTAAATTTGGACATGTTTTCAGAAGGCCTACCTATGAATATGATTTTTCTGCAATTACAAAACCATCATTAATGCATGAGGATTTAGATGCAATATTAAGTGGCCAGGCGGAGGAAATGGGGCTTCCTGGTTTACCTGAATCTTTTGTAAATTCAACATTCAGATGGTCATGGTATGTTCCTTATTTGAATTCTTTGGTTGAGAAGGCCGACCATATTCGTGTAAAGGAATTGTATTTAGGTTACGATTTATCTTCAAATACATGTTCAAAGCTTGGTTTAAGTAAACTGACTCTTTATGCCCATGCACGAAATTTAGGAACAGTATGGACTGCTAATGATAAGGATGTTGATCCTGAATACATCAAGGGAAGTAGAATTAACCCGGGAGCTACTTATACTTTAGGTTTCAAATTAGGATTTTAAAAGATTATTAATAAGAAACAATCATGATTAAAGTAACACGCACAAGAAGGTAGCATCCTCCGAACATGATTCGGAGATTAAAACGATTGTCTCTTTAATTAAGAGTTCATAGGTCTTGCGTCTTGATACTTGAGTCTTGATACTAATTTTTTAAACACATGAAAAATATATTATTACTTATAATGATTGGAATTGCTGCTGTATCGTGTGATTCGTTTTTGGATGAGCCGATAGAAAAATCTTCAGCAAAAAGTTTAGAAACAGCTGAGGAATTAGATGCAGTTATTGAAGGACTACCATTTTTATACCCCTCGGAAACTGATTTTTTCTGTACTGATAATTTTACCATACCCATTGACTTTTATTCAGACTTGCCAACCAGTTTCGATATTAATATGGAACAGCAATATGTGATGACTCCATTTACCGAAAATTCCGGGGATATTATATGGAACCTCCACTATGAAACCATTTGGACATGTAATTTGGCAATAAAATCTATCAATGAAGGAGAGCTAAAAGGCGATAAAGTTCTTTTATCAAAGCTTAAGGCTGAGGCACATTTTATCAGGGCTATGTCGTATTTTTCCTTAGTACTAAATTATTGCTTACATCCAAGCACTCAGAATGAAAATGAACTTGGCTTACCGCTAAGAACCAATACAGATGGAGAAGAAAATTTAACCAGGTCTGGATTAAAAGAGACTTATGAGTTTATCGAATCGGACCTGGCAGAGGCATTAAAAGCTGATATTGAATTTACACGAAATTGGCGAATTAGTACTGTAGCTGTTAAAGCTTTTGCAGCACGTTACTATTTGTATGTAGGTCAATTCGATTTAGCTTCAGTTTATGCAGATGAGGCCTTAACGGAATATTCAGACATGATAGATTATGCTACTGAATTTCCCACAGTTGAAATGTTTGATGCAGAATATCCAATTTCGTTTGAGTATAGCCAAAACCGAAACGATAGTCGCTCATTAGCATTTTGGAAAGGGCAGTATTACAACAGGTTTAAGGCAAATTTTCGCGAAAACACAATCCCTAGCCAAGAGCTAATAGATTTATTTAATCCCTTGGACAAACGTTACGAGTTGTTTATGGTTGAGGGGTATTTTAAACGTTTTGGAGGTTCTGGTGATTTACCTTTAGGTTATGTACAGGGAGCAGGCGGAGCGTGTATTTCAGGTCCTTCAACTGCTGAGATGTATTTGATTAGGGCAGAAGCAAAGGCACGTAATAATGATATAGCTGGTGCCGCAGCAGATGTTGAACAAGTTCGTATGCATCGTTTTGCCACAGCAGATTATGTAGCTATGGATGTCCCAACAGATAAAAAATCTGCTATAGAAATGGTTATCGACGAACGCAGAAGAGAAATGCCCTTTACAAGCAGATGGTATGATATACGCAGGCTTAATGCAGATGCAGAGACTGATGATATTGTTATCCGCAGAAGCTTTTATCCTGTAAGTATGGGAAGTGCCAATACTAATGCAGAGCTTATGGATTATGTGATAGAAGCTAATTCAAGATTGTTTGCTCGTCCTCTTGCTTCAGGTATAATTAACTTGAGCAATGGACAAACAAAGCAAAATGAGTACTAATTGTTTATAACATAAAGCAAATAAAGATGAAAAGAATAAAATATATATATATGCTTTTGGTTGCAGCAATTACAACTATTGGCATGTACTCTTGCGATGAAGAAGAGTACGCAAAAGATGATTTTAATATTAAGCTTGCAACGGTAACTTATGTTACTCCGGGAGAATTTAATAACTTCTTTTTTGCCTCAAACTTAGAAAGGTTCGAAGTAGGTGAATTTGATTTAGACTTGCTTATTGTACCTGGTAAAGAAGATGATGTTATTGAGAAATTAGAGGTTTATGCATATTTTTTGGAAGATGTAAACGGTGAGCAAGTGGTGCATGGAGGCACCGAGGGTAAATTAATGACAACATTAGTTGACTTGGAAAATACATTGGAAGTAAAGGTGAATGTAAATGTTGATGATCTTTATGACTTATTTAGCTCAGATCTAATTGATACCGACAGACCTTATAAACTTAAGGCGAGTGACCACTTGGAATTTAAGTGGGTTATTACTACGGCTGAAGGCGAAATTACTGATACTAGATATGATTGTACAGGAGCAGATTGTCAGCATATCATAGGTGTAGATTCGGGTATAGCCTGTCCAAACAATTTAGATGGTAACATTTCATTTGTGTGGATTGACGCAGGTGGAGCTCTTTCGCGTAACATAGGCAGGTCTGGAAGTATTAATATTAAAAGAATAAGCCTTGCCGGAGAGTATGAGGTGGATGACTTTGAGTTTGGATCAGGGCCTCCTCAGTCAGGAACTATGGTAGATGATAATTGTTCTGGCAAAATGCTTATTACAAATTATGGTAATACAGTTTGGGAGTTTACAAACTTTAATGGATCATCAGTTGATGTGAAGTTTACCAATCGTTACACAGAAATGTATCCACAATATGGTATTTGGGGTCAGGTGCGCTTAACCCGCACTGATGGCAAAGACTGGCCTACTGATCTTAAAGGAGCCAATCAATAGGAATTAAATTTAGAGGGTATTTACGGAAATACCCTCTTTTTCTTTAAACATTTTAATTAAAATAAAAATGAGACTATTAGTTGCGATATTATTTATAAGCACAATGTTTTCTTGTGGCGAAAAGGATCAGTTTATTCTGAATGGCCATATAAAAGGAGTGGAAAATGATAAACTTGTATTGGGCATCTGGGACAAAAGTACCAAGTCTTTAATAGGTATGGATACGGTTGCTGTGGAGAATGGCGATTTTGTTTTAAAAAAGAAACAACTTGAGGTTAATCAATACATACTTCGTTTTTTAGATTCAAAAGTATCAATACCATTGTTGTTGGAGAATGGTATGCTTGAGTTGACTGCAAATGCCGATGATGCGAAGCGTGGTTACATTCAAAAATTCGATTTAAAAGGCTCAAAAAATCATGATCTTATCCAAAGATTTAATGCTATGGAGGATGAGATTTTAGAGCAGGAAAAATATGCTCAGAGTAAGCAATTGAAAGCCAAAATAAAGCATGTTACCAATCGCGATGAGTATGATGAAATTAGGAAAGAACTTAATAAGCTTTCACCTAACTTAAATACAGAAGTTAAAGCAGCCAAGCTTGATCTGATTAAGAATAATTTAAACCAATTTTTTGTTGTCTCGGTTTTTCCACAGATCAAGAATATTGCTACCATTGAACAAGTGAAAGAAGTTTTTAATAGTATGCCCGAAACCTTCAAATTGCATCATAATGTTACAGATATGATGAAAGATATTAAAATAAAGGAAAGCATTCAGCCCGGAAAACTTGCCCCAGATTTCACGCTAAAAACTCCAACAGATGAAGATTTAAGTTTGTCTGATTTAAGAGGCAAGATTGTATTGGTAGATTTTTGGGCTTCATGGTGTAAACCATGTCGTGCTTCTTTTCCACACATGAAGGAATTGTATCAAAAATACCATACCAAAGGATTTGAAGTACTTGGCGTTACAAATGATACCAATCACAAAGCATGGAAAAAAGCCATTAAGGATGATGAACTTCCATGGTTGAATGTCGCAGATCAATTTCCGCCGGAAGGAAGAGGGATGGTTATTGGATCTTATGGAATGGATTATTTGCCTTCTACAGTATTGATTGATAGAGAAGGAGTTATTATCGCGAAATTAATTCATGGCGATGAACTGGATAAAAGCTTGGAAGATATTTTTGGGTTCTAAAGAGTAGGTCAACAAAACGATCTCGTGTAAATCTATTAATCCAGCTTAATTCTTCAAGTTGTTACAAAAACGAGTAAAGTATGCCTTGTAAGCTAACACGCCAGGCTTTATTTTGGTTGAATATGCTTTGCAAGCTTACACTGCATGCTTCACGAAAATAAAATGGTAATTGTAAGCTTACACGGAATACTCATTGGAAAAAATAATAGCCTTTGCAAGCTTGCAAGTCATATTTTATTTTGGTCGAACTTGCTTTGCAAGCTTACACAGCATGCTTTTCGAAAGTAAAATGTTTATTGCATTCTTACACAGCATACTTTTCGAAAAAAAATTAACTTCTGCAAGCTTACACGGCATACTTTTCAAAAGAAGAATAGCTTGTGCAAGTTTAACTGCTTGTATTACAACCCATTTTAATTTTAGGCATGATTGGCTATTTGGCCAACCTGCAATGTCTTCCGTGCTTATACAATCGTAGCAGCCTAATTATGAATTGAGTCTTAGGTTGTTTTAAAAATTTTGAGTTCAGTCAAGAAAAGATAGATTCATATCCTTTGCTTACGAGATTTTTTAACGAAGAATAAACTATAAGGAGAAAGGATACAATCAAACCTAGGTTAATTTAACTTGAGTTCGACGTAAAATTCTATCCACAGAAAGTTCTATTTGGGATAGATTTGCATTAAAAATTCCTCAAAATAGCACGCTATTCTTTCCAAATTTTTAATGCAAATCTATCCCAAATAGAACTTTCCATTATGTGTTTGCCTGCTTTCGGCATAAATTTCCTCAAATCTTCTTGAAATATCCCGATATTCCTTCGAAAATTTGAGAAAATTTCTACTCAAAATCAGATCAAACTGTGGATAGAATTTTACGTCGAACTCACGTTAATTTAGGTTAAAACCGTTCTTCTTGTTCACTCTTTTGCTGTTTAGGTGTGTCCTACTAATGTGTAAGAATTGCTATTGCTAAAGTTTAATTCAAAATGAAAAACTTAATAATGCTTTGGTTTACTGCTTTTTTAAGTAAAGGTATGTTTGCACAAGGAATTGAATTTGAAAATTTGCTGAAGCTTTAGCAAAGACGAAAAAAGAGAATAGGAAAGAAAAAGCATTGGAGAATATCAATGTGTTTATCTCCAAAAATGCTGAAAAAGGAAGTGCAACTAATGCGCACTTTAAGCAATTAAAAGAAGAAATCGAAATATGTAATCTAATTATTGATTATTTTTAGCAAGGATAAAAGGTTAGGCTGTTTAAATGGGGCGCCAAATCTTATACCATGCCTTCAATCAATAATTCAAATCGTAAAAACTGATCAAATGAAATTTAAATTGAACCTACTAATTGTTCTGGCAACTATGTTAGGAGTTTTTGCCTGTAACAATGCTAAAAATGAAGCAAAGTCAGGAATGACTTTAACAGGAACCATCACAGGTGTTAAAGATGGAACTAAAATTGAACTGGCTCATTATACTTCAGAAGGAGTACAAAGTGATACAGCTATAGTAAAGGAGGGAAAGTTCGTAATAAAAGGAGATTATCCTACTCCAACGCTTTGTCGTCTTTTGGTTTCAGAGACAAATGCTTTTGCTGTTATTTATGTAGAGAATACCTCAATTGCAGTTAAAGCCGATGCTAAAGATATGGATAATGTAACTGTAACAGGAAGTAAAGAGCACGACCTATATGCACTTTTTGAAAAGGAGAGCAATAGAATTGGCGAGAAATATAAAAATGTAATAACACAGCTTTATAAGAAAGGAATTACAAAAGAACAAGCTGAAGACTTAAAGAAACAACTGGAGCCTCGGGAAAAAGAATTTACGGATTTGGCCGAGAAATTCATCAAGGATCACCCTTCTTCGGCTCATGCGGCAAATTTAGTTTCTCGAATGGTATCGGGTAAAAGTGCTGCCGAAACAGCAAAGATGATTAAAGCAATGCCTTCTGAACTGCAAAGCAATCCTATAATTGTAAAATTATTAACAGATGTAGCCAAGAAAGCAGAGTATGAAGTGAGCATTGAAGAATTAATGGCCAATGTGAACAATATAGCATACAAAGTAGATACAAAATATGCTGGCAAAGAGTTGAAAAATGTAATTTATTTAGGTGTTTTAAAGAATGGAAATCTTTGTGCATTAAAGAAAGATGGAACAGTTCAGATTATTGATACTAAAGGAAAAGTAGCTAATCAATTTAAAGCTAATTTAAAAGGCCAAGCATCTTCCTTAGCGGTTGATTCTGATAATAATATCTACTTGTTGTGCTCAATTAAGGAAGAGGTTATTAAGAAGGTAAGAGGTAGAAAAATGAAGAGGATGATGCCTAAATCTGTTGAGTGTGTTGTTTTTGACGAGAAAGGTAAAGAGCTACGAAAATACATGCTTAAAGGTGTTATTACGGCAACCGGAGCAAGAGTAGTAGATAACAATTTGGTGGTGGCTGATTGCAGAAAAGCAAAATTGGCAATGTTTAACAAAGAAACAGGAGCAGCTGGAGCGATAATGAAAGATATGCGTCCATGTTGTGGAATTCTAGATTTTAATGTGAATGCAAAGAACGAAATTATGGTTGCTAACCTTGGAGCATTTCGCGTTCAAGGTTTTGATTTTACTGGAAAGAAAATTCTTTCGTTCGGGCAAAGGGGGAAAAGCATAAACGATTTCCATGGTTGTTGCAATCCGGTAAGTGTAACAAGCTTGTCGAATGGTGCAATTGTAACGGTTGAAAAAGATCCAACTCGTATCAAAATCTACAGTAAAGAAGGAGCAAAACAAATTGCAGGAATCGAAGAATTGGTAAAAGGATGTTCATACATTCCAATGATTGTTGATGGCAGCGATAACCTTTATTTAGCTTCGGCAGAAAAAGGAATTGTAAAGTGTGTATCTGTAAATTAGCTTAGGAAGCTTTAATCCAACAGGGGCTGTTTCAAATGGTTGAAACAGCCCTTTATATTTGTTATACCTATTTTGGACATTTTTCAAATATTAAACGGTAAGTGAGTTAATCTGACTCATGATACAATCTCTTTTTGTCCGATTAGTACGTACTTCATTTTAATGAGCTGATTCAGAAATGAATGATTCGGTTTTATTTTTAATAAAATGGGGATTAATCAAATTTATTATTTGTGAAATTCATGTGGGGATTTTATTTTTAGCATCTAAATAATACCAGTATTACCATTAAATAGGTCTCAATCTTTAATCCTTTTGAGTTTATTCTTCATAAAAAATGTCGCCGTAGCTGATGTTATGCCTCTATTTTAGTCTTGACTAAACTCAAAATTCTCAATACAACTTAAGGCTCATTAATAAAAAAACTGGTAGAATGCAATTATACCTTAAAATAAAACTAATAAAGAATTAAAATGAGTTCAGAGCAAGAAAGTGCGGTAAAGGAAAAGTTTTCAAGAGCCTTTTGGGTAGCCAACTCGGTTGAATTACTCGAAAGAGCAGCTTACTATGGAGTTTTTATTGTTATTACAATATATCTGTCAAGAATCCTAGGGTTTACAGACTTCGAAGCAGCAATGATTTCCGGATTGTTTTCAGCGGGTTTATACCTGCTACCAACATTTAGTGGAGCTTTAGCTGATAAAATGGGATTTAGAAAGGCCTTATTGTTAGCATTTGCATTATTATCAATTGGTTATGCCGGACTGGCTATTCTACCTACTATGCTCGAATCGGCAGGATTGGTTGAATATACTGAGGTAACAAAATTTACAGGATTAGAGAATACAAAATGGAAATGGATGATTGTTCCAATTGTAATCGTGATTATGGTTGGAGGATCATTTATTAAATCGGTAATTACAGGAACTGTAGCTAAAGAAACTACAGAATCCAATCGTGCAAAAGGCTTCTCTATCTTTTACATGATGGTGAATATTGGGTCATTCTCAGGAAAAACCATTGTAAAGCCATTGCGTGAGGCTATGGGGAACGAAGGTTTGGTAAACCTGAACTTTTTCTCTGCTGCAATGACTTTAGCGGCAGTTTTTGCCGTGTTTTTCTTTTTTAAGACTTCGAAACATGAAGGTGAAGGAAAATCATTAAATGAAATATGGCAAGCATTAGTCAGAGTTGTTGCAAATGGTCGTTTGGTAGCTTTAATACTAATCGTAACAGGGTTTTGGATGGTACAACACCAGTTATATGCAACAATGCCAAAGTATGTACTGCGTATGGCAGGTGAAGGAGCATCTCCTTCCTGGTATGCTAACGTAAATCCACTGATTGTTGTTCTTTCGGTTGGTTTAATTACACAGTTGATGGCCAAGCGCACAGCTCTACTTTCAATGACCATAGGGATGTTTATTATGCCTGTTTCAGCATTGTGCATGGCGGCAGGTAACTTGCTAAATGTAGATACTATTAACTTGGGATTGTTTAACATGCACCCTGTGGCATTTATGATGATTGTTGGGATTGTATTCCAAGGTTTAGCCGAGTCTTTTATATCTCCTCGCTTCTTAGAATACTTCTCGTTACAGGCTCCCAAAGGAGAAGAAGGACTGTATTTAGGATTTAGTCACTTACATTCATTTGTATCTTCGATCTTAGGTTTTGGTTTATCAGGAGTTCTTCTTACCAAATATTGTCCCGATCCAACTTTATATGAGTCAAGAGCAGAATGGGAGTTGGCATCCGCAAATGCACATTACATTTGGTACTATTTTGTTGGGATTGCGGCAGTATCAGCAATTGCCTTAATTATTTACGGAAGAGTAACAAATAAGCTCGATAAGAAGAAAGTTCAAAACAAAGAGCTAATATGATCTCATAACCGATTCTTTGGAAGAGATGTTTATACAGAAATTTACAAAGGTTAATTAAGCTTAATAAAAACCTATTATTCTCATCCTATTTTGTATTATTGTAGTCTTAAATACAAATAAGGATAAACACTAATTGCGAAAGAGTTTTCTCTTTCGTTTTGAAAAAGGTAATGATATGAAAAGAAAAGTAGCAGTACTATTAGTACTAATGTTAAGTGTTTCAGCGGTTTCATTTGCTCAAATTTTAAAACCTGCAAAATGGACAGTGGAGTTATCAAAGAAAGATATCAAAGTAGGTGATATTATTGAAGTTGTCTTCAAGGCCAAAATAGATAAGACTTGGCACGTGTACTCAAATGATTTTGATGCAGATTTAGGTCCTATTCTAATTGAATTCGATTTTGAAGATGATGCAAGTTACGAGAGAATTGGAAAAGTTAAGCCAATTAATGCTCACAAGAAATACGATAAAATTTGGGAGGGCGAGGTGAGTTATTTTGAAAATACTGCTGAGATGCGTCAAAAGATTAAAGTTAAAAAATTGCCATTGCATGTTGAAGGAACATTTGATTTCCAAACATGTTCAGATGAAACAGGCCAATGTGTTATGGGTGATGACGAATTCGATTTGAATTTCCCAAATAAATAAAACAAATTGATTTAAGTACGAGCTAAGAGGCTGTCTTTTTAGGCAGTCTTTTTTTGTGAAAAAAAATTACCAGACTTGCACCGATGCTTAACTTCAACAATTTCTTTCGATGGAGCAATGCGAATCGTCTTCAGACTAAAAAAAGTGATGAGGGGCGTTTGAAGAAAGCTCAAGCCTTTAGGTTAATTTAAGTGAAAAAAATAATCTAAAAAGATCAGATAATGCTTGTTAAGCAGTTCTTGGGTTAAATAAGGTTAAAAGAGATTCGATTTTCTCCTATAAACTCGAAAATAAAAAGCAATGATTGTATTATTGTACAGGATATAAACTTTTTGTAAAGTAGTTTAGATAGAATATAAATAAAGGAAATCTCTTCGTTCTATTTAATTTAGAGTAAATATGAATTAAGAAGAATGTGACGGATTTTTTCATCCATTTCAATGGGAACGATGTCATATAAGCAAACACAAAGAGTTTGAACTTAAAATTCATGGATCAAAAAATGTTCTTTTTATAAATTTTTCTGCTTTAAAATTTTAAGGATATACGGTTTTTATTGATTGTTTAAATACACAATATCAGAACCAATTCGTATATACAGTCTAAGAAAAATTAAATGAGTATGATTATTTTTTATATGGTAATCTGAATCTTACCAATGAAATAAAACTATAAACAGATGAATAAAATTATAAACAGATGAAATCACCAATTAAATTTTTTGCAGCTGCACTACTAATCAGTTTTTTTGCAGCTTGTAATGAAAAGCCAAAAAAGGAAGTAAAGAAAGATGAAGGATTTGAGGAAACTGCCTTCATGCCATGTTGTGGAGAGCCATCATCAAAAGAGAAATTATTAACTATTAATCTTGCTTTAAACGATACATATTGCAAGAAAACTGCTTGTGCATGTATTCACGATATTGCGGCAAGAGAGTATGAGGAATTGCAAAAGCAATTGTTGGAACAATTTAATATTGATTTACAGATTACCTATTACATGGAGCCATACATGATGGAGGATCAGTTAAGAGCCAAAACTCATGATGGTGTAATTACAAAACCTTGGAATGCGTTCATGTTAACCAAGGAAAATAATCTACGTTACGAAAGAATTGCTGACATCCTTGATGTGAACGACAACCAATGGCTAACTGGTGTTTATTTGGTGAGAAAAGATTCAGACATTAAAACAATGGCCGATATTAATGGCAGAACAGTTGTAGCCGGACAAGAGGATGCTTACGAAAAATATCACGCTCCATTACGTCAGCTTGATAGTTTAAACATTAAACCAGGGCATATTTATTATAAAGCTAGTTGTCTGGAGAGCATTAATGAGCTAATAGATAAAAAGGCTGAAGTAGCGATTGTATCAGATTATGTGTTAACAGCAAGTTGTGCCGTTGATTTGGCAAGCGAGGATGATTTTAGGGTGATCGGTAAAACGCAAAAAATGCCACTATGTTCGGTAGTTATCGATCGCAAGAAAATTTCAAAAGAGGATGCAATGCGTTTTCAAGCAGCCTTGTTAGCTTTATCAAACGATAAATCTCCTGAGGGTATGCTAAGTGCAGGATTCGTTAAACCTGCATCGTGGATTCCACTTCCTTACAATAAAAAAATAGCCCAAAACGAAAAATAAACTATGACTGAGAAGAAGAATTGGAACAGACGAAGCTTTCTGCGTAAAGCTGGTCAGGCAACATGTGCTCTTGCGCTTGGAGGGATAGCTTACAGAATTGTAGGTCAACATCTAAATGAAGAAACAGCAGGACCGCGATCAAGATATGTTTGGCAAATTGATCCTGAAAAATGTACCAATTGCGGAAAATGCGAAACGGCATGTGTTCGCACACCTTCTGCAGTTAAAGCTGTTAATGATCAGAAAAAATGCTCTTGTTGTGTAGTATGCTATGGTCATATTAAGAACAAGCAAATCGAGTCTGATAAGATTATGAGCCACGGAGAAAGAGTTTGTCCTTACGATGCTGTAACTCGCAAAAATTTCTCTGGAGGAGAAGATGGTTACTTCATTTATGACATCGATCACGATAAGTGCACTGGATGCGGTAAATGTGCAGAAGCTTGCACAGATAAAGGAACAAAGTCAATGTTTTTGATTATTCGCCCGGATTTATGTCTGAATTGTAATTCTTGTGATATTGCCAAAATTTGTCCAGAACAAGCAATTGATCGTTTGTATATCGGACCAGAAGATGATTTTAAAGGAATTTATGAATTGGAGTACCCTCAAAATGATATGAACGGTTATGGAGCTTAAAGGATTAAAGATGAATATTAGATTGATTTTTGTAATTGTATTTACAATTACTTCTTTCATAGCTTCGATAAATACCAGTATGGCTTTGCCCGTGCCTCAGGAAAATGAGACTCACGATTGTCATAGTATTGATGATCTTAGCAGAGGAAATATACGTGAATTTAAAGACAACTATATTCCAAAGGAATATTTTCCGACTCCAGAATACATGGTGTTTGTAGATTTGGGTGCTTTGGTACTATTACTTTTAATTGGGGTGTTCTTTGTTTGGAGAAAGAAATCGCAAAAGGCAATGACCGTAATGGCCATCATAGCATTTGCTTATTTGGGTTTTATTAGAGGGGGATGTGTTTGTCCTGTAGGAGCTATATCTAATACCACAATGGGCTTGATTACACCTGCCGAAGTTGGATTAGCAAGTTTAATCATTTTTATGCTTCCTCTAATAATTGCTTTAATTATTGGTAGGGTTTTTTGTACATCAGGATGCCCTTTAGGAGCAGTTCAGCACATCGTACAAAAATCCAAAAAGACGATTAAGTTACCTAAGAAACTGAATAATGCACTAAAAATTGTACCAATCCTAATGTTAATTGCAACTGTTTATTTTGCTATTCAGAGTGCGTGTTTCTTTGTGTGTGAGTTGGAGCCCTATAAAGTGCTGTTTTTCACAGGACAAACTTGGTTTGAACAAGCACTGGCATTTATAGTTGGTAATCCAATGGAACCTAAGTTCTTAATTGCATTCGGTTTTGGAACTTGGTTGTATTTAATTGGCATTCTTGTTTTGGGTTATTGGGTTCCACGACCTTTTTGTCGTTTTTTGTGTCCATATGGAGTATTATTAGGACTTGTTTCATTCTTCTCATTCAAACCAAGAAAAATTAAAGATGTTAATTGTGCGTATTGTGGCATGTGCGAAAAAATATGCCCAACACAGGCAATTGTCATTGATAGAAAGAATAAGTATGCCTATGTGTCGAATTACGACTGTGTACAGTGCAATAAATGTAACGATGTATGTAGAAAAGATGCTTTTTAATAAAAGATATTAATCTAGTATGAAAAAAGGGGTGTCCGTAAGTTATGGATATCCTTTTTTCGTTATTTCTTCAATTTTAAACATTTCTTTCGAAAAAAGTTGCAAAAGGTGTAAAGGAAAGTTCAGAGGGGATCTT
This sequence comes from Marinifilum sp., assembly GCF_965230805.1. Taxonomy (NCBI): domain Bacteria; kingdom Pseudomonadati; phylum Bacteroidota; class Bacteroidia; order Marinilabiliales; family Marinifilaceae; genus Marinifilum; species Marinifilum sp. The sequence goes on from NZ_OZ246019.1 coordinate 3,858,861, forward strand.
GTACCAATTTTAATAAAGTAATGAGACTTAAATGGGTTTAAAGGTTGTGTCTTTATTAAACACAAAAGGACAAACAAGAAGACTGATTTCATGCTAATACTGACATTATAAAAGATGGGTTCATTACCTTAAATTCAATAAGGAAAAGTATGAATATGTAGAGGTCCGATTTTATAGTTCATCTAGTTTGAACTTGATAATTTATGTCTTATAGTTTGAAATCAAGAACCCCCTTATTATCTACGATTCATTAGTGAAAGTGTAGATAGAATTACAATCAATGAAAAAAAGTAATAAAAAATTCACTTTTTTTTCACACTCTTTTTTTAACTAATCTGGATTGTAATTGAAATTATTAGCTGTAGATAATCAGAGAGTTTGTGTATTTAATGCAAAACAATATAAATGATAGATTGTTTTCTAGGTGTCTGTTAATGTGACTTTTGTTAACGTTAATTAACGATATTTTTTACTTATTTAGTTCACCCAATTAGAGGTTTTGGTTGTCTCTAAAAGGAAAGTAATAACCAACCAAATCAACTAATCAACTCAACTTGGTTGTAATCTGGAATGAATGATTATGACCACTTATAGACTAAAAAAAAACAGATGAAAGGTAAAATTACAATTCTAACCATCTTGATGATGGTTTTTAGCGGACTTTCTTTCGGACAGGTTATAGAACCTACCAAGTGGGAAGTAGAGTTTTCTAAGAAAGATGTAAAGGTAGGAGACGAATTAGATGTTGTTTTTAACGCAACAATAGACAAAACATGGCACGTTTATTCTAACGATTTTGATGCGGAATTAGGTCCTATTTTAATTACTTTCGATTTTACAGAGAACTCAAGCTACGAAAGAGTGGGAGAGGTAAGACCAATTAATGCCCACAAACATTACGATGAAATTTGGGAAGGTGAGGTAAGCTACTTCGAGAATAAAGGTGAAATGCGCCAAACCATTAAAGTGAAAGAATTGCCATTGCATGTTGCAGGTACTTTCGAATATCAAACTTGTTCTGATGAAACAGGTCAATGTGTAATGGGTGATGATGAGTTTGATTTGAAAATTGGTAAAGGAGTTGTGGCTGAAGACTCGGCTACAGGAGATCAAGAGAGTAAAAAAGGACTTTGGGCAATTTTTATTGCAGCATTCTTAGGAGGTTTAATTGCAATTGTTACTCCTTGTGTATTTCCTATGATTCCGATGACAGTAAGTTATTTTATGCATTCAGGAGGAGGAAATAAAGCTAAGGGTAGAATGAATGCTTTCTTTTATGGATTTTCAATTATAGCAATTTATACAGTAATTGGTACAATCTTGGCTGTAGTAATGGGGCCGGATTTTGCTAACTTCCTAAGTACGCACTGGATTCCGAATATTCTATTCTTCCTGATTTTTGTTTTATTTGCTTTTTCATTCTTTGGTATGTTCGAAATTACAATGCCAAGTTGGATGGTGAATAAATCAGTGGCGAATGAAGATAAAGGTGGTTTCATGGGGTCTTTCTTCATGGCATTTACTCTTGTTCTTGTTTCATTTTCATGCACTGGTCCAATTGTAGGTTCTATTCTTGTAGCTTCGGCAGGTGGTGAAGTATTAATGCCAATTATTGGAATGTTAGGATTTTCTTTAGCATTTGCATTACCTTTTACATTGTTTGCAATTTTCCCAGGCTGGTTGAACAATCTTCCAAAATCAGGAGGATGGTTGAACTCGGTAAAGGTTGTATTAGGATTTCTGGAATTGGCATTAGGTCTAAAATTTTTAAGTGTTGCTGATCAAACTTACCATTGGGGAATATTAGATAGAGAAGTATACATTGCGATTTGGATTGTAATTTTTACTCTATTAGGATTCTATTTATTGGGTAAATTAATGTTTGCACACGATAGCCCATTAAAAAGTATTAGTGTTCCACGTTTAATGTTGGCAATAGCTTCATTCTCATTTGTGGTTTACATGATACCGGGTATGTTTGGAGCACCGTTGAAAATGCTATCAGGATTTACACCACCATTAGCAACGCATGATTTCAACTTAAGTCAGATTATTAGAGAGAATTCTGGAGGAGGGGCTGTTGTCAATAAAGTACCACACAAGGCGAAGTATTCGGATTTCTTGCACTTGCCTCATGGATTGCAGGGGTATTTTGATTACGATGAAGCTTTAGAAGCTTCGAAACGTGAAAACAAACCAATTTTTGTTGACTTTACTGGACATGGTTGTGTTAACTGTCGTGAAATGGAAGCAAATGTTTGGTCTGATCCAGCTGTGCTTAAAAGATTACAGCAAGACTTTATAGTAGTTGCTCTTTACGTTGATGATAAAAAGAAATTGCCAGAGGATCAATGGTATGTGTCAGAATATGATGGAAAGAAAAAGAAAACCATAGGTAAGCAAAATGCCGATCTTCAGATTCGCAAGTACAATGTAAATGCTCAGCCATATTATGTGATCCTGGATGCGAAAGGAAATGATTTAACAGAGCCAACGGCTTACGATTTAGATGTGAGCAAGTTTGTTAAGTTTCTTGATGAAGGAAAGAAGAATTACAAAAATAAGTAACGTTTTAAGTAGTTAATTAAACATTTCAATATAAATATAGTTTAGATTGCTTAGTGATTTTTCATTGAAAAATTTAAAACAGAATAGTACTACCATAACTTATTAAAAGAAAACAATAAATACTAGTTAGTGGTTACGAGCAGGGCTGTAAAGGACTTTACCCCAATATCTGATCTGTAAACTCCCTGCTCACACCTCTTTTCATTAGAAAACCAATTACCAAACCATTTTTTCTTTGTGAAAACATAGAAGAATTTAGTCTTGAACTAAAGAACTCTCGGAATGATTTTGAGAAAACTAAAAAAAACAACAAAATGAAGAAATTCTTGACCTTACTCGTTATGAGTACAATTTTGTTTTCTGGTTTAAGCCAGGCACAGAATACAACAACAATCCCTTTGAACCCTAAGGTAAAGCATGGTAAGCTTTCTAATGGTATGACTTATTACGTGATGCACAATGAAGAACCTAAAGACAGAGCAAGTCTTTACTTTGTGCAAAATGTTGGAGCAATTTTGGAAGAAGAACCTCAAAATGGTTTGGCTCACTTTCTGGAGCATATGGCTTTTAATGGACTTGAGCATTTTCCGGGAAAAAGTATGTTTGAGTATCTTGAAAAGCATGGAATTAAGTTTGGTAGAGATATTAACGCCTACACTGCTCAGGATGAAACAGTATATAATATCAGTAACATTCCAACCGAAAACGAAAATCTTTTGGATTCAGCTTTACTTGTTCTGCACGATTGGTCGGGTGGACTATTGTTAGAAGGAGAAGAAATTGAGGCGGAAAGAGGTGTAATTCATGAAGAATGGAGAACTCGTAGAAATTCTCGTTTCAGGATTAATGCTCAAACTACTCCGGTATTATTCAATCACTCACAATACGCTAAACGTGATGTAATTGGATCTCTTGATGTAATCGATAATTTTGAACACAAACAACTTCGTGATTACTACAAAAAATGGTATCATCCGGACAACCAAGGAGTAGTAGTAGTAGGTGATTTTGATGTGGAAAAAATGGAGGCGAAAGTGAAGTCTCTTTTCTCACAGATTCCTATGCCTAAAAACGTTCCTGAAAGAATATACTATCAGGTAGAAGACAGTAAACAGACTCAATATGTATTGGCGAAAGATAGAGAAGCACAATCTGTTTCTATTAACTGGATTTTCCGAAAGCCGGCTTTTATGAATCGTGACGAGAATTACATGAGAGAAGGTTTGGTGCAGGGAATGTTCAATACCATGTTTAACAACCGTTTGAAAGAGTTGATGCAAAAACCGGATTTTCCTGCTGTTGGAATGCAAGTTGGAAACTTTGACTTGTGTCGTACAAAAGCGGCTAACTACATTGGTATTTCTCCAAAAGAGAATAAGGAAATTGAAGCGTTTGAAGCTTTTATTAAAGAATTTGCTAGGGTTCAACGTTTTGGATTTACCGAGTCGGAATTGGAAAGGGTGAAAACTTCTTTCCTGAGAAGCTATGAATCATACATGCAAGGAAAGGATAAAATTTCAAATGAAGACTGGGCTAAAACATTCCAAGAACATTTTTTAAAAGCAAATCCTGCACCTTCGGTTGAATGGGAAGTTGAATTTGGACAGAAAACCATTCCATCCATTACTTTAATGGAAGTAAATTCAATGTTGAAAAATTATGGAAATATCAACAACAGTGTTTTTGCATTAAGTGGTCCTGATAAAGCTGAAATTAATTATCCTACAAAAGAGGAGTTGTTTGCATCTATTAAAAAAGTGATGTCTTCGAACATTGAACCTTATGCTGATGAAATTGACGATTCTCCGATGATATCAGACAAATTAACTGATAAGACATTTATATCGGAATCAGTGGTTAAAGGTACCGAAGCGAAATTATATAAATTAGAAAATGGTGCAAGAGTAGTGGTACTTCCTACAGATTATAGCAAGGATGAAATTCTTTTCAGCTCATATAGCTTTGGAGGTACTTCGGTACTTGAAAGAGAAGATTTAGAGTCTGGAGATCTTGCAACTATGTTGGCTCAAATATCTGGTGTTGGTGAATTCAACGCAATTCAGTTGAGAAAGAAATTAACAGGGAAAATTGCAGGTGTTAAACCAGCCTTAGGTACATATACTGAGGGATTTTCAGGATCGGCTTCACCAAAAGATTTTGAAACCATGCTTCAATTGCTCTATCAATATTTCGAAAATCCAAGGTTCGATCAAAGTGTATTCCAGGCTCAGATGGGAAGAATCAAAAATAGTCTTCAGCATGCAAAAGCAGATAATGACAAAGCATTAAAGGATACTATTGGTCAAATGATGACAAACCACCATGAACGCTCATTAATGTTCAATGAAGAGTTTGTAAACAACATCGATTTCGAAAAGGCTAAAAAGATCTATTTGGATAGATTTAAAGATGCAAGCGATTTTACTTTCTTTTTTGTAGGTAATATCGATGAAGAAAAACACCTGCCTTTAATACGCAAATACGTCGGCAGTATCTCTTCTGAGAACCGCAAGGAAAACTGGGTTGATAGAAAAGTTCGCATGGCAGATGGAAAAGCACAAAATATTTTCGAGAGAGAAATGGAAGTGCCAAAAACAACTGTATATCTTGCTATCGATAATGAAATGAAATACAATCTTGAAACCAGAATGTATGCTAGAGTACTTTCTGACTTGTTATCGAAAAGATACATGGAAACGATACGTGAGCAGGAAGGTGGAACTTATGGAGTTCATGTAAATCCTTCTATCGGTAAGCGTCCATACGAACATGTAGGTTTGAAAATTCAATTCGATTGCGGACCTGATAATCAGGAGAAATTAAGAAAGTTGATTTATAAGGAAATTGATGCAATTGTTAATACTGTTCATGAAGCGGATCTGGAAGAGATTAAGAGCAATTACATAAAGAACAGAGCTGAGGCTGAAAAACAAAACTCTTTCTGGTTAAGCGTAATTCAGTCATCATTAATGAACAATGAACCAATTACAAATACTGAAGAGTATATTAAATTGGTAAAAAGTATCAATGCTAGGAGTGTAAAAGAGTTTGCTAAAAAATTATTTAAGAAATACGATTCTGTTGAGGTAGTAATGAATCCAAAGAATTCGTAAGACAAAATCAATAGTCTGTTTTGGTTTAGTTTTGGATCGGTTGGAGGTAAGGGGCCAGCCGATCCGTTCTTTCATATATTAACAGTTAATTACCAAAAACAACAAACATTTAATTTTATCCAAACTAATGAAGGAAGTATTCTTGCAAAAGCTGAAAGAGGAGTTTGTACCAGCTCTTGGATGTACAGAGCCAGTTGCTGTTGCCTATGCGGCGGCTAAAGCTTGTGAAGTTTTATCTCTACAGCCCGAACGTATTGAGTTCTTTGTAAGTGGGAACATTTTAAAGAATGGGATGGGAGTAGGAATCCCGGGATCGGGTATGGTTGGACTTACTATTGCTGGAGCTTTAGGAGCTTTGGGAGGCGATCCAACTGCGGGGCTTGAAGTATTGGATGGCATCAGTAATGATGTTATGGAATTGGCTAAAACTTTTGTGGACGAAGGAAAGGTTACCGTTGATGTGAAGTACGAAGTACCTAAGTTATATATTGAATGTATCTGTTATAATGGTGAGAATAAAGGGCGAGTGGTTATTCAGGATCGTCACACTAATATTGTTGCTGTAGAAAGAAATGGAAAGATTATTTATAGTAATTCAAGTAATTCAGATAGTACAGGAGGGACTGATTTTTCTACGTGGAGTTTTGAAAGTATCTACAATTTTATAAATACTGTAGATATATCCGAAATTAGATTTATAGAGAAAGGCATCAAACTTAACAAATCAATCGCAGAAGAGGGCTTAAAAGGAAATTATGGTCTACAGGTTGGAAAGTCGATGATGTTAAATATTAAAAAGGGTTTGTTATCCTCTGATTTAATGAATCGATCTATCATGTTAACAGCTGCAGCTTCTGATGCGCGTATGGCTGGTAGTACCATGCCTGTGATGTCGAATTGTGGCAGCGGAAACCAGGGAATTAGTGTTACCCTGCCTGTGGTTGTTACTGCTGAGGAATTGCAAGTTGATCAAGAAAAGTTGTTAAGAGGTCTGGCTTTGGCATTACTTACTACAATTTATATGAAATCATTTGTTGGGCAATTGTCAGCATTATGTGGTGTATTGCTTTCTACAGCCGGGGCTGGATGTGGAATTACATACATTATGGGTGGAGATTTTAAACAACTTGGAATGACCTTGCAAAACATGACTGGTAGTGTAACAGGTATGATTTGCGATGGAGCAAAATATGGCTGTTCACATAAGATCTCGGCAAGTGTCAGTGCGGCCATTCAATCATCGCTATTGGCAATGAATCACAATGTGCTAAATGGAATGAATGGTATTATTGATGATGATGTTGAAGCAACTATAAGAAATATAGGACGCTTGGCCAATGAAGGTATGGAAGTTACCGACGAGGTAATTTTAAAAACCATGTTGGAGAAAATGAAAAAGTTATCGTAAGCGTAAGAAATATTTAAAAAGATGGATGTGAACGAGAATGCTATAGAGAGAGTTAAGTGTTTGATAATTGGATCTGGACCAGCTGGTTATACGGCAGGGATTTATGCTTCAAGAGCAAACCTAAGACCTGTGGTTTATGAAGGACTTCAACCTGGTGGGCAGTTAACTACAACAACTGAGATTGATAATTTTCCAGGATACCCTGAAGGAATTAGTGGTCCGGTAATGATGGGTGAGTTGAAGAAACAAGCTGAAAGGTTTGGGTGCGATTGCCGCTGGGGAATTGTTACTGATGTTGATTTTGAGCAAAGGCCTTTTAAAGTTACGGTTGATGGAAAAACAGAAGTTGAAGCAGAATCGGTTATTATTGCAACTGGTGCAACTGCGAAATATTTAGGATTGGAAAGTGAAGAGAAATTTAAAGGCTCCGGAGTATCGGCATGTGCAACTTGCGATGGGTTTTTCTATCGTGGAAAAGATGTTGCAGTAGTTGGAGGTGGTGACACTGCTTGTGAAGAAGCTTCTTACTTGGCAGGACTTTGCAATAAGGTTTACTTGGTGGTTCGTAAAGATCATTTGCGTGCTTCGAAAGCAATGCAGGATAGAGTTTTCAAAACAGAGAACATTGAGATATTATTTGAGCACAATACCAAAGAATTAACAGGAAACATGGGAGTTGAAGGCTGTACTTTAATTAAAAAAGCTGGAACTCCGGAAGAGGAAGAAGTAAAAATTGCTATTGATGGATTTTTCCTGGCAATTGGACATCATCCAAATTCAGATGTTTTCTCAAAATATATAAAAACCGACGATCAAGGTTATATTTTAACAGAGGAAGGAACACCTAAAACGAATGTACAAGGAATATACGCTTGTGGTGATGTTCAAGATCCGGTTTATCGTCAGGCAATAACATCTGCTGCTTCGGGTTGTCAAGCAGCAATGGAAGCGGAAAGATATTTGGCAGAATTAAACTAAGGAATTGTCTTTTTTTTCGTAAATCACTAAAAGATTTACAACTTCCATTATATTTAAGTGTAAGTTTCAGCAAAGTTGGCAACTCTACAAATTAATTACACATGTTTTACTGTAGAGTTGCCTCTTTTTTTAATGTGAAAAAGATAAAAAGATCCTAATAGTAGGAGTATGTTTAACAACAAAATATAAATACTAACAAAATGATTTCAAATCCCCTAAACAACAGATTAATGGGTATTTCCAGCTTAATTGGAAATACACCTTTACTTGCCATAGAATTTACTTACAAAGGAAGTAAGCGAACCATTTATGCTAAAGCAGAATACTTGAATATGACAGGTAGTATAAAAGACCGAATGGCTTTTCATATTTTGCAGAAAGCATATAGCAGTGGGGCATTAAAAGAAGGTGATCGTATTATTGAGGCAACTAGTGGTAACACTGGAATTGCATTCTCGGGAATAGGTAGGGCAATGGGACACCCGGTAACCATTTATATGCCAGATTGGATGAGTCAGGAAAGAATCAACCTTATTCAGAGCTATGGTGCCAAAATTCAACTGGTTAGTAAAGATGAAGGTGGTTTCTTGGGTAGTATCGAAATGGCAAATAGACTAGCCGAAGAAGATGAAAAAACCTTTTTGCCGCGTCAATTTTCAAATTGGGACAATTGTGAAGCACATTATAAGACAACCGCTCAAGAACTGTGGTGGCAATTAAAGTATAGAAATTTGGTTCCGGATGCATTTGTTGCTGGAGTTGGTACGGGAGGAACTGTGATGGGCGTTGGTAAATTTTTGAAAGAGCAAGATCAGACCATTAAAGTACATCCGTTAGAGCCTTCAAACTCACCGACTATGTCAACGGGTTATAAGGTTGGGAAGCATAGAATTCAAGGAATTTCGGATGAGTTTATTCCATCTATTGTTGAATTGGATAAGTTAGATGAGATTGTTAGTGTTGACGATGGAGATGCTATTTTAATGGCTCAGAAGCTATCATCTGTATTGGGTCTCGGTATTGGTATTTCATCGGGAGCCAACTTCTTAGGAGCTCTTAAATTACAGGAAGAATTAGGTTCGGATGCGGTAGTTGTTACAATATTTGCTGATGATAACAAGAAATATTTAAGTACCGATTTAATGCGAGAAGAGCCGGTTAAGGAAGGTTTTATGGCTCCGGGAGTTTTACTTCATAGGTTTCGTGCATTTAAGCGTGTTTGCCATACTTGTTGCGATCCTACCGATTGCGTGGAAGGAAATTATAGTGATGCTTACGATATGGTTAAATTACCATATTGTCCAAGACGAAATTAGTATATCTAAAAATAGTTCTAACCTCTGTCCAATTAGGCAGAGGTTTTTATTTCTCCTCAATTTGAGAAGCTTTTTGAGCCAGCTGCTTGGTGACTTCGGCAATATTGTACAGTAAAACCAATTTTTGTCGTTGAATTCCCCTCTCTGTAAGTTCTAGTTTATTGCCCAATTTTTCAAGGATCAGATTCAATTCGCTGTAAGAATATTGAAGGTTGTTTTTTCTTAAAGAATCAGCAACCATCCGAAGCACTTCCTCAACCTCTTTGTACATATGTCTTACCTCATCGTTCATGTAGCCTTTTACATTTCGATGAGATCCTAAAGCCGATAAATACGAGAGTAATGCATGATTTAAATAGGTTATCGAAAATGCTCTTTTTTGTAATTTTTGATGTTTTTTAGGCTCTAATTTCATTCCGCGCCAAGCTAAAGCCAACGAGTTATCAGCCTGATGTGCTTGATATCTGGAAATCCGATAAGGCAAATCATCTTTACTAGGGGAATCGTATTCCAATAAAATCCTGTTAAAGTACACTTTGTTCTTTTCTATAGCCGTTGCCAATAGGGTAGGAAGCTGTTTGTATTGCCAATCGGGCCACATAAATCGAACCACCAAAATTGCCAATAGGGCTCCAATAATTGTATCTATTATTCTCGGAATCATTACTGCAACTCCCTTATCAGCAATTAAATTAAAAGCTGCAATTACAAATATTGTCACAAAAATCACAGAAATGGCATAATTCTGTTTTAGCCATGCAAAAAAGAAGTAAGCAGCGATTATAAGTAAAACCACCTGTCCGCCTATGGTAGGAAGGATTTGAACAACTGAAACGCCAACAATAACACCGGTAATAGTTCCCAAAATTCTCTGAAATATTTTTAATCTGGTTTCACTATAGCTGGGTTGACATACAAATAAACTTGTAAGTAATATCCAATACCTTTTTTCAATATCAAAAACTTGCATAAAAAAATATCCAATTAGGAAACAGGTTGATAATCGGATCGCATATTTAAACCTGGGATGTTTCCAATTGAGTAGATTTGTAAAGCGTTTCCGCAAGCTACTCGAATCCCTGTCAACTCTTGGCAGATAGCCAGCATCAACATTAAAATTCATATTCTGTAATGAGATATGCGATTGGTTTAAGTTCTGTAATAGTAAACCAAGATCGTTCTTGTTGGTAGTTTGTTTGATATCATTCAAGTGCGTTTTTATTGCATTAATGGTCCATTTTATGGAAATTGGATGATGGTATTCCGTTCCCATTAGCAAACTCTTTGATACCTCGTGAGTGGCAAGAGATAGCTGAAGCAGTAACTGACCTAAGCCTTCTAAAATTTCTCTATTGTCTGAATCAGCACTTAATAAATCGTAGCGATCATGACTTGAGGCTGCTCGTTCATGAAGACTTTGTAAAAGAATAAATTTATATAGATATGGGCGAAGTTGATTGATATCGTCAACAGCATCAGTGTAACTGTTTAATACATTTTTGCAACGCCCCAAAGATCCAATCATTTGTACATTTAAAGAAGCCAGCCTTTGCCTTGTTTTCTTTTGAATGGATTCTTGACTTGGAAACAGTTTTGATTTCTCTTTCATGTATAAAGAAAGGTTTTCAAATCCATCGGCCAGTTGTTCTTCCAATAATCTTGCAGGATGCAGATAGAGCAATGTCAGCGATAGTAAACCATAGCAAAGAGCACCTGTAGGCAATAAAATAACTTGAGTATACCAATTGAGGGGTATTTCGGCTCCTAGCATGGTATATATAGCTACAAGTAAGGCGCCAAATGTTATTCCTCGATAGCGCTCACCCAGGCCGCCGATTAGAATAAAAGTGATGGTTGAACCTGCTAATCCTATTCCAAATAAAATGGGGTAGGGAAGCAATAATTCTACAGAAGCACTTGAGATGATAAAGCTAAGAATGGAAAGCAGCAGTGCTTTTACTCTTCCCTTGGGGTGATCATCTGTTTCCGATAATGCGCCAGCCAATGCTCCTAATGCAAGTGTAACTCCAACGAAAGGCAGGTTAAAAATTACAAATGGAATTAATAAAGCACCCATTGTAAAGGCTGATTTTAGAGCCAAAAGACGATTAGGATATCGCCAAATATTTCGAACCCATAATTCATACCACTGTTGTCCTCGAAATTGTGTAACTCTTAGTTTGTTCTGCATACCAGAATTTTTTAGATTAAAGATAGCAGAAAACGAAAAAAGCGCAAGAAGCATAAAGAGGAACAATAAAGCATTAAAAAAGCAAATCGGGATAAGTTGCTCAGTCTATGAAGCCATTCATTGAGCTAATGATTGTTCATCCCAAAACAATAAACTTAACTGATAAAAAAGAGAAAGGGTTCTTTCTTGTTGTCCCATTTGACATAACAAAACCCTCCAAATATCAGAGGGTTTTGTTTGTTTACTGCGGAAAGGAAGGGATTCGAACCCCCGAAACGCTTTTGGCGTTTACTCGCTTTCCAGGCGATATTCCCTAAATTTTTAGTTTTATTGAAAAATATAGATAAATTTCATAAGTATCATAAAATCAACCATAAGCATACTTTATTTTGCTTTTGTTTTCTTGTTTAAATAAGTAATAAATAGTATCTTGTTTAAAGAAAAGTTTAAACCATGTTTAAACCAGCTCGAAACAAACAAGATTATGGCAAAAATCAAAGCAGTTCTTTTTACCTCCAAAAAACTTAAGGATGACACTTCTCCTGTCATGTTAAGGGTGACCCATAAAAGAAAGATCAAGTACATATCAATGAATATATCGGTTCCAGAATCACATTGGGATGAGAAGGAGTCATTGCTACTTACAAGTGTCATATCAAAAGGGCGTTTATATAAAAGAAAGAATCTTGAGATTCAAAGTGAGATTGTAAAGTTAAGCGAAGTCATTCTTGATTTAGATTCTTCAGGAAGAAATTATACAATTCATGATATCGCGAAAGCAATTAAAGTACTTGAGCCAGGTTCGTTTTCAGAATACGTTGATAAATTAGTCGCAGAACTTGTAGAGTTAGGGAAAAATGGAAATTCAAATGCATATAAAAACACAAAAAGTGTATTTATAAAAAAGATAGAAAATAAAGATTTGACATTTGATGATATTGACTATACTCTTTTAAAGAAATTTGAAACCATACTTTTCAATGATGGAGTAAGTGTTAATGGAATCTCTTTTTACATGCGCACAATTCGTGCTATTTATAATAGAGCCATAAAGGAAGGATATGCTAAAAAAGAGAATTATCCATTTGATAATTACCAGATAAAAAATGCCAAGACACAAAAAAGAGCACTCACAAAGGAAGATATCATCAAGCTTAGGGATTTGGACTTAAACGGAAAACCAGCTCAGGAAAGAGCCCGAGATTATTTCATGTTTAGTTTTTATTGTATGGGGATGTCTTTTGTGGATATAGCTAATTTGAAAGTGTCGGACATTGTCAATGGAAGACTTCAATATTCAAGACAGAAAACAGCTCAGTTGTATAATTTTGAATTGGTGCCTCCCGCCTTAGATTTGATTAAAAAATACTCAGACTTAAAGAATCCAGAAGATTATATATTTCCAATTATAGATGCGGATCATCCTGATCCTTACAGGTGTTATCGAACGAGAATGCAAGCTAATAATTATAGGTTAAAGGAAATTCAAAAGCATTTGGAATTACCAATTGCATTGACTTCTTATGTGGCCAGGCATTCTTGGGCAACTATTGCTAAAAGATCTGGTATTCCTACCGCTGTTATTTCTGAAGGACTTGGTCATACAACCGAGAAAACTACCCAGATTTATCTGGACAGTTTTGAAAACTCAGTTTTGGACGAAGCAAACAAAATTATAACCCTTTAAATATTTTATCTCTAAGCGTAATAGCTTATTGTTTTGTAGGATATAGCGATTTTGATTTGCTATGATGTGCATCATTTTGCCAAATCTAATTTGTAGTATATTTAATAATTGTTAAATTAGTGTGACAATAAATTTTCGTATGATAATCGAAAAGCACTACTTACTACTGAAAGATGAACTGTCCAGGACAGTCGTCGAATTTGAAAAAGACAACAATGACTACAAGACATTTTTTAATGGCCATTCAAATCTGGAATATTACAAACTCCACCTGAACAAACTTCAAATTGACTTTGTAAATGAATTGCGTAGCAACCTGACAGATTGTAAAACTCAGGGAGAAATTCATATGTACCTATTGACAACAAAACGCATTTTTGAGTTGATCAAAGCCAGATTGCAATCCACAACAGAAACAGACTATTCAGGACTGAATGTCAAGATGATTTCAAAATTAAATAATGAAATCTCTTGTATTAATACAGGACCTGAAGAGTTCATGTATGTGGAGCAGTATCTGCATTGTCAATATCAGGTTACATTGGATGTGATCTCTGTGGTTAATGATTGCTTGGAGAACTTTTCCCAATCTGGTAAAAAGAAATCGTCAAAGAAAAACAAGTTGGAAAAAGGATCTTGGCAGGATGACATAAAAGAACACTACAATACTATCATGAAGATGAAAGATGATCTTTATAGAATCATCTCATTGGAAGAAAAAATGGAGCATGTTCTTAATGTAAAGGAAGGTTTAGTTTTGCAATTTCAGAATAGTGGCAAAGATTTCTACAGTTCTTCATTGAGCGTACTATTTGAAATCAGACTCGATTGTTACAGAGAGATGCTGTTGTCTGCAGATAAAGGCAAATCAGAGAAACAAATTTTTTCTCGATTACTATGGAATAAAAGCAAAACAGACTTTCTGGAAATTATGGATGCATTCCATTTGACAAAAGCTATTAGCTCAACTTCCGGAGATCCTCCAACTAGGAAAGAGCTCATCGAAATATTTGTGACCTTTCTGAATATTGATCCTATCCCAGATCACGATAGTCGAATTACAAAATTGCATGATAGGATTAACCCGTTCTCATTTTTAGAAAAATTAAAGAATGCAATTGAGCTCTATATATCTAAAAGATAAAATCAAATTAATCAGTAAATTGAAGTTTCCCCCTTACTTCAATTTGCATTCACCCTGCATCCACCTTGAATCCTCATCGAAGCATTCAAGGCAAAAGCAAAGCAATCTTTTAAAAAAGTGACAAAAAGCAAACTGCCAGCAATCTCACATTCCTAAAGCGATACCGATTCCTCATCCACAATTTCACCATAAAAATACATCATTCAAGTTGGATATTTAATCTGCTTGCCTGTCTTAAACTTGTTGTATCAAAAATTTAACAACATGGAAAAAGACAACGCTACCCTTAAATTGTTTCTTTCTATTAATGAGAAAATCTCATCCATAGAGAAACAAGTCAGACAACTGTCACTCAATGAAAGAAATCCATTAGGAGATACATACCTTGATACCGATGAGGTGTGTGAACTATTAAAAATCTGCAAACGCACATTGCAAAAACATCGCGACGAAGCTTCCGTAGCTTACATCCAATTCGGAGGAAAAACCCTCTACAAAAAGACCGACATTCAGGATCTCCTTGAGAAGCACTATCAACACGCCATCAATTAATCACTATTGACCATTGATCTTTCTTTCGGTTGCTGAGCCCTTATCCTGAGCGAAGTTGAAGGATAGTCGAAGTAAACTGATAACCGTCAACCATTGACTAATGACCATTGGCAAGGTCCGTAATTCGTAATTCCAAATTCGTAATTCCCATGCGCAGCATGAACATCCCCATCGAACTACTTGTCTTTGCACTCTCAAAGCGCAAAGTCAATCAGGTGCGACTCTATCTTTATTTAAAGAGTCAGTGTTCAGGATACCTGCCATGGAATCAGGAAACAATACAAAAAGTCAAGGATGATCTTGGAATCATTGAAAACAGAACAGTATCCAATAACCTCAAATGGTTGCTAAAGAATTCCTGGGTAGTCATGAATTCAAAGAAAGGTGTGATTCGTGTAGTCAGTTACATTGTGCTTTCTAAAAAGCTACAATTCCACTCTGCTACCGGAGCACTCTTCGACACTACCCAGTTTCACAATTTCCGACCATTCATTTATGCGGCAGTAGTAACCTACTATCTCAAATACAAGCATCGGATAGCCAAACAATCGGAACGAAAAAAAGGGCGTTCCATTACGAATTGTAGCTACCAGGATATGCCGGCACAATACTTGGCCAATGTATTGGGAATGGGAAAATCTACCATAGTTCGCTATCGCCAGAGAGCATGGGATGCAGGATTTATAAAAATGAAACACCGTTACAAACCACTATTTCTTCCAATAGAAGAACTTCCATTTTGTCGTATCTATGGCGATGAGGAAGCCTGGCAACTGGTCATTCATAACAACCAGGTGAAGGTTCAACTTTCAAATGCCATTACCTCATACATTCGCTTACGAACAAAACCGGGACTGAAAAACACATTCGATCCAGGGAAAAACTGGACCCGTTATAAGAAGGGATCCTAAGGGAAGACTGCGATAGCAGAAATTCCCGCAAGGATCCCGTAGGGAAACGCCACGGCGTGTCCAATTCAAATGGCCGCCAGATTTATCTGGTGCGAAACGTAATTCGTAATTAAAACAATTGTCATGAATAATCTTAAGCACTACCTAACCAACCTCCACTACCTAACCAACCTCCTCATCAGCTTCTTTTTGGAAAATAGCTCCTTATTGTCCGACGAGATAATTTCCCTCATGGACAAAACCCAGTTGGAACTCCACGATTTAATGGAAATAAAAGGAGAGTTGGAGAGCAAGTTAAATTGCTTCGAAAACATCGAAACAATTTGCAAGCACCCACGATATTTTAACATCGAAAAGCCTTCAGAATTAATCCAATTTTATACTTCAAAAGAATCCTTCAGAAAAAACACCTATGCCTTGAATACCTTCCTGGCATATGCCAATTCATTCGCACAGGCAATGCACAAGTCAAACCTCGAGGTAATTGAAAATTTACCACCCTTGTATCAATCCATTTTGAATCATAGTAGAAAAAATAGGAGAGAAGGATTTAGAGAAGCTTTGGCTAAGATTATTTACGAACATCCATTTCCGGAAATCCTAACTGCAGAATACATCCGCATCACAACATTGATTGCCGACTTGGCCAAATCCAAAACAGCCCTCAAATATTTCATCTCAACCTTGGAGCAGCAATTTTAATTGGTAGCTGAGCGAAGTTAAAGCTTGAACTCCAGCTTTGCTGGTCTCTCCTGATCATTCGGGATTCGACTTTCAAAAACAAGAAAACCTCCCCAAAACAGGGAGGTCCTTTACAACTATTAACTACGGTTAATATTAATTATTTACGACATTAAAGGTAAAGAAAAATTTTATCTTAAAGTATCTGTTTTTAGAAAGTATTTACAATTATTAACTGCGAGGATAAAGAAGCATTTATTAAAATCAATTTCGTTTATTTTGTTAATTTTACATCAGTTTGTAAATAATGTAGTGAAGGAGCGTGCAAAAGTGATTTGGTTTATTTACAATGTTGAGCTTAATTAATAATTGAAATGAAAAGCAACTTCCATTTTTTTAATACAGAATTTTCCGATTTAGCAAAATTGGGACAATTGGCCGAGCGCAATCTTCATGAAGATCCACAAACCACGATGAGTAAACTTAGGTTACTTTGTGAAAGGATCGCATCTTACATATGCCAACTGGAATCTTTTGAAATTGAAACAACTGTACAATTTGAAAGGCTGAATTTTTTAAAAAAAGAAGATATTATTCCAGGAAGAGTATTACAGCATTTTCATTCTATAAGAAAATTAGGAAATAAAGCTGTTCATTATAATGAAGCATCATTTGATGATAGTTTACTTAGGTTGCGTCAAGCCTGGAATGTTAGTGTTTGGTTTTATCAAAACTATTCTGAAGTAAGTGATTTTTTACCAGAGGAATTCATAGTTCCTCAGGCTCAGATATCTCTGAAAGAAACAACTGAGAAATTAGAACAAGAAATTGAAATCTTAAGAATTCAAAATCAAAACCTACTTCAGGAAAAACAAAATCTGATTCAAAAGGAATCACAACGTGCAAAGCAAAAACGTCGAGAATTTGCAGTAGAATCAGCGAAAAGATTAGATATTTCCGAAAAAGAAGCTCGATTAGTTATTGATGAAGCTTTAAAGAAAAATGGATGGGAGATTCTCCATTATACAAAGGGTATGGATACAACTTCTCTTCAAAATCATGCAGTAGAAGAATATCCTACCGAATCTGGTCCCGTCGATTACGCTCTTTTTGTGGAAGGAAAACTTTTAGGAATGCTGGAAGCAAAACGTCCATCTACAGATCCTCAAAATGTTCTGGATTCACAAACCAAGCGCTATGCCAAAACAGTAAAAGAAGGAGTAGGAAATTGGTATGGTTACAAAGTCCCATTTTTGTATGCTTCAAATAGTGATAGAATCTTTCATTTAGATGTTAGAAGCAATTTAAATACGGACCGACAAATTTATGGATACCATACTCCAGAGGCATTAAAAGAAAAATTCGAAAGAGATGAGCATGCTGCAGAAACCTGGTTGGTAAACCATAAGGTGCAACACCCTTGGATTAGAAATTATCAAGAAAATGCCATAAAAGCGGTTGAAGAGACCATTATTGATGGCAAAACAAAACTAATGCTTGCCATGGCTACTGGTACAGGTAAAACCTTCACTGCAGCCAATTTAATTTATCGTCTTCTAAGATCAAAGAAAGCAAAGCGGATCTTATTCTTGGTAGATCGTAGATCTTTGGCAGTACAAACCGTAAGTAGTTTTCATGGCTTTGAGACCCCTGATAAAAACAAACTCAATCAGGAATATGAAATCTACAGTCAAAAATTTTCGAAAAATGATTTTCAGGATGAAAAATTCGATAACGAAGTACTGCCGAAATCATATTTGACAAATCCGGACGGATCAAAAACCTACATTTATGTAGCTACCATCCAACGAATGGCATACAACCTATTGGGTAAATCTGCTAAATTGAATAATTCTGATGAGTCCGATGCTGAAGAAGATGTAAAACCTCTGGATATACCAATTCATGCTTTTGATGTGGTAATTGCCGATGAATGCCACCGTGGTTATACATCCCGTGAAAACAACATCTGGCGTCAAGTACTAAACCATTTCGATGCTATTAAAATTGGATTAACTGCGACTCCTGCAGCACATACAGTTGCTTTCTTTGATATGCCTATCTTTGAATACCCTTTTAACAAGGCCGTTGAAGAAGGATACCTCTGTGATTACGATCCAAAATTAATTCATTCAAAGGTCAAAATTGAAGGTGCTTTCCTAAAGGAAGGAGAATTAATTGGTGAAATTGACGATGATACAAAAGAAGAGATACAATACAATTTAGAGGCGGAACGAGAATACCGTTCAAGCGAAATTGAATCTAAGATAACAGTTCCGGATACCAACAAAAAAATCTTAATGGAACTGAAAAAACACTGCGATGATTTTGAAAAAAGACATGGACGCTTCCCAAAAACTCTAATCTTTGCAGCCAACGACAAAGCTCCAAAATCTCATGCAGACCAATTGGTCACAATGGCAACCAAGATATTTGGCAGAGGTCACGATTTTGTAAAAAAAATCACCGGCAATAAAAATGTGGACAAACCTCTTCAGCTGATTAAACAATTCAGAAACAGACAGGAAACAAAAATTGTTGTGACTGTCGACATGTTAAGTACCGGAGTAGACATTCCCGAATTAGAATTTATTGTATTTTTGCGCCCCGTAAAATCTCGTATTTTGTGGGAACAAATGCTGGGTAGAGGGACACGAAAATGTGATGAAATCAATAAGGAATGTTTTTACGTATTTGATTGTTTTGGAGGTACGCTTTTCGAATACTTCAAGAATGCAAGTAAGATGTCTGAAGAAATAAAACCGGATACCATCTCATTGCAAGAAGTAATCGAAAGAATTTTTAGAAACGAGGATCGTTCATATAATCTCAAAAAACTAATGCGACGTTTACGTAGAATTGAGAAAACAATGAGTGGCGAAGCTTACGAGCAATTTGAACCCTTTATTCTCAATGGTGACATAAAAAGTTTCACAGATCAACTGGAAGATAAAATCCAAAATGATTTTATCAATACTATGAAATTACTCCGGAATAAAGATTTTCAAGATCTTTTGCTTCATTACAAGCGTCCAAGAAAACGATTTACAACGGCTTACAATTACATAGATGAAGTTCATTCCGAAGAATTGTTTAAAGTTGGGGAATCAAATGAGTATTTAAAACCTCAGGATTATCTCTTACAGTTCAAAGAACATATCGAGGATAACAAAGACATTGTAGAAGCATATAAAATCATATTGGAGCGCCCGGCAGATTGGAACACCAATGCATTAATGGAATTGAGAAATAATTTAAAACGCAATGGTTATCCGGTCGAAAAGCTAAGGAAAGCGCACAAACTAATTTACGACAAAGAATTAATCGATATCATTTCAATGATAAAACATGCAGTTTATGAAGAAGAACCTTTATTAAGTATTAATGAAAGAATCGATAAAGTAATTCAAAAGGTATTTTCAAATATCGATCTAACACTAGATCAATTGAATTGGGTAGAATACATCAAAGAGCATTTGAAAGAGAATTTAACAATCGATGAAGATGATTTCAGAGATTTACCCATCTTTACGGACCGAGGTGGTTGGAATATATTCAAAACTACCTTTGGTGAAAAATGCGAAACTATAATTAAGGAAATTAACAAAGCAATAGCGATTTAGAATACATATGAACAATCTGGCAAACAAACTGTGGGGATTCTGTAACACTCTTCGTCATGATGGAGTAGATTACGGAGATTATATTGAACAACTTACTTATCTGTTGTTTTTTAAAATGGCGGAAGAAAAAGATATTGATTTGCCATCAATCGAATCATACAAAGATGCAGATGACAATGAAATCGAAAACAAGGAAGTATCTTGGGTAGAATTAAAAAAACAAAGTGGTGTTGAATTAACTCACCTTTATGGCGAAGTGTTGCGTCATCTGCGTAAGCAGGAAGGAATCATTGGCGACATGTACTTCCAGGCAATGCCGCGTTTGAACAACCCAACAAATCTTAAGAAACTAATTGCTTTAATCGATGAAGAGGATTGGACCAGCATCGATGTAGATGTAAAAGGAGAAGCCTTCGAAGCTCTTCTGGAAAAATCAGCTTCCGAAGGAAAAAAAGGCGCAGGACAATATTTTACACCTCGCCCCTTAATCAAAAGCATGGTGCGCTTAACCCAACCTGACCCTTTCAATACAACAGAGAAAGAATTCAAAGTTTATGATCCATCATGTGGAACAGGTGGTTTCTTGGTGAGCGCTTATGAATGGCTATTCGAGCAAAAAAAAGGCGCATTTAAGCGTGAAGAAATACCACGCATAAAAAAAGAAACTTATTATGGTCAGGAATTGGTGCCTCGCCCTCGTCGTTTGGCATTAATGAACATGTATCTCCATAACATCGAACCAATCATCTATTTGGGCGATACCATCTACGAAGAGCCAAAATCGGAACGTTTCGATGTAGTATTGGCGAATCCTCCTTTCGGAACAAAAGGAGCAAACAATGCGCCGGCGCGTCAGGATTTTACCATCGAAACAACTAACAAACAATTAAACTTCCTGCAACACATCCTTACCGTATTAAAACCTGGTGGACGTGCTGCTGTAGTTTTACCCGACAACTGTTTGTTCGAGGATAAGGCAGGCGATGTATTTAAAATCTTAATGCAGGATTGTAACCTACATACCATTTTGCGCTTACCTAATGGTACATTTGTACCATATGCCAACGCCAAAGCAAATGTTATCTTTTTCCAAAAAGGAATGCCAACCGAAAATGTTTGGATCTACGACAACCGTACCAACATTCCTTCTCTTACTAAAAAAGACAGACCTTTAAGCGAGGAACACTTTGTAGATTTCGAAAAATCATTCGGAAAAGATGTATTCGGAAATAACAAACGCAAAGAATCCAGTCGTTTCAAATCTTTCAACATTTCTGAGATTAAAGAGAGAAACTACAAGTTGGATATTACCTGGTTGAAAGAGGAGAACGGAGAAAGTGAAAATGGCTTTACAGAACCCTCCGAAATCATTTCTCAAGCTACAACAGAGTTGAAAGATGTAATCAAAGATTTAAATAAAATCTTAAAATTGATAGGGGATGAGTAAAAAAGGTTGGACAACTGTTAGTTTAGGAGATATTGCATCATGGAGTTCAGGAGGTACACCTAAGTCTACAAACTCTAAATTTTATAATGGAGATATACCATGGATAGTAATAGGAGATCTAAACGATTCATATGTTGAAAATTCAAAGAAATCAATTACAGAGGAAGGATTAGAAAATAGTAGTGCAAAACTAGTAAAGCCTGGTTCTTTATTAATTGGTATGTATGGTAGTATAGGAAAATTGGGCATTGCCAAGAAAAAATTAACTACAAATCAAGCTATTGCATTCACACAGAGGATATATGGTAATATTCCTGTTAAATTCCTGTTTTATTTCATACTCTACAAAAGAGAATATCTTTTAAGTATTGGGAAAGGTGGGGCTCAACAAAATATAAGTCAAGCTGTATTGAAGAATGTTAAGATTTCTCTTCCTCCCCTAAACGAACAAAAACGAATCGCAAATAAATTAGATCAAGCATTCCTACATATCGACTCGCTTCAAAATCGCCTCAATACAATTCCGGAACTGCTAAAACAATTCCGTAAAATGATTCTGCAAAAGGCTGTTAGTGGAGAGTTAACAAGTAATTGGAGAAAGGCTAATACTAGAACAGCAAGTACTTATTTGAAGGAGCTCCAAGAATTGAAGTTAATTAAAGCAAAGAATAAGAAACAAATTGAAGATATTAATTCTTCATTTAATATATCAATCAGAAAACCTTTTGATATTAATGAAACATGGGATTTTGTTAAGTTAGATTGTCTTGTAAATAAACTATCATACGGTACATCAGCTAAATCAAATGAATCAGGAGAGGTTCCAGTATTGAGAATGGGAAACATTCAAAATGGATCAATAGATTGGGGTAATCTTAAGTATTCATCTAATGATTCAGAAATAAATAAATATCTTTTAAAAAAAGGAGATTTGCTTTTTAACCGAACTAATAGTGCGGAACTAGTGGGTAAGACTGCCATTTACAGAGGTGAAAGAAAAGCAATTTATGCAGGATATCTAATTAGAATAGATGTAGTTCCAAATGTTTCTTCTGAATATTTAAATTTTGTTTTAAATTCATCTTATGGTCGCGAGTGGTGCGAATTAGTTAAGACTAATACTGCGGGACAATCTAATATCAATGCTCAAAAGTTGTCTAATTTCATGGTTCCAATTCCACATATTGATGAACAACAAGAAATAGTTAAACACGTAAGTGAGTTATTTAGATTTGCTGACCAAGTTGAATCAAAATTCAATAAAACAAAACATCAGCTAGATACTCTACCTCAGCAACTATTAATCAAAGCATTTCGAGGCGAATTAGTTGCTCAGGATCCAAACGATGAATCAGCAGAAAAACTATTGGAACAAATAAAACAAGAAATCGAAAACCTAAAACGAACAAAGAAAAAAAGCAAATAATCAACAAAAACTAATGCGCATAAAATCCCTATACATCAAAGAATACAAAATCCTCAAGGATTTCTATATAGACTTCCACGAGGACATCAATACCAATGTCATCATTGGAAAAAATGGCTCCGGAAAAACAACTCTATTTGAAGCCATTATTCATATTTTTAGAGAGCCTTCCTTAGTCAATAACGTTCAATATCTAAAAAAAGCTTTCAAAGCTTTAAAATTAGAGTTTGAAATAAACTACCAATGTAAGGGGAAAGAAATACATTTTAGTCACATTGATGACAAATTAGTTTGGCTCGCAGATGGAAACAATATTCTTGAAAACGATAACTTATTTGCATATCATGAGCTATTTGATAATACACCATATGTACCTAAAAAGATTTTAGATTTTATGCCAGATCACATTATAACCTATTATGCAGGTGAAAGTGATCGTATAACATCTTTATTCAAAATACCATTAGATGATGCCGCTAAATTATTACAAAAAGGAAAGCAGATTCCCTTAAGACAATTCTTAAATGTTAATACCAAAGACATCAGAAAAGTTTTAGTCTCTCTATTTGTTTTTAATGGCATTAAAAGTTTAGATATTAAAAATTTGGAGGAATTTCAATTGCTATTTAAAAAGCCTAAATGGTATACTACGGCAAAGAATAATTTCAACAAACTAGAAGAAACTGAAGGTATTGAAAACGCAATAGAGCAGTTTAATCCGGATTTTTATTTTGCTGAAGGAGTAATTGGTACTTTTTTAGAAAATTTAAGAAAGCTTGCTTACACAGGTGGTTTTGATATGGAAAGTGAACCACATCATGTTTCACAATTATATATTAAAGCGGATGACCTTACATTATTGAAGGAGTCGAAAATAAATATTTCTGACAAAATAGATCTTTTTAAACTATTAGATCATACAAAACATTCAGACCTACTGGAAGGCTTGAAGCTTTATTTTAAAATTGAATCAAAGAAAGATCCAATTGAATTATCCCAATTTAGCGAAGGCGAACAACAGATCAAATTAGTAACAGGTCTTTTCGAACTTTTCAAAAACCAAGAAACTCTCTTCCTTTTTGATGAGCCAGATACATACTTGCATCCGGAGTGGCAGGTGAAACTATTTAAAACTCTTCTTAAAGCTAGTAAATCTCAAACAATAGTCACCTCTCATTCTTCTATTGCTTTAGCTCTGTTAAAACAAGAAAATTTATTTTCAATGAAAAAAGGTAAGTTATCTCAAATAAAAGAGAAACCTTTTGCAGCAGATGTAGATAACATTTTATTTAATGTTCAAAATGTACTTCAACCTCATAGCGAACTTGAAAATCAAGATAAATACAAAGAAATCATTGCTGCTATTGATATAGAAGATTTTGAAAATGCATACAAATTACTTGCAGAATTTATTGAGTTAAATCAAATTGATGAAATAAACTCAATAATTTCTGAATTGAAAATGAGAATACGAAATAAAGAGTTGTTTGGAGAATGAAATATATAAATAAATCAGAAGCACCAAGGTTTTATAGAGATAAGGTTCGAGGAAAAATAGCTTTAATTCAAACAATGTTTGCTAACGGTGATAGTAGAAGTGATATTTGGAGTGAGTTTTGGAATAATAAAAATGGTTCGAAACAGAAGAAAAGACTCAGAGAATGTTTATTAGTTGACCAAGGTTATGTTTGCTGTTACTGTGGGAGAAGAATAAATATACAAGAAACAGTTATTGAACATCTAGAACCAAAAGAAAATGCGGATAGACTAACCAATTTTAATAACTTATATGCCTCTTGTAGTGGTGGTAACCAAACTACAATCATTGCTGGTTCAATGACTCTGAATGAGATTTGCCAAGAGTATTCTACAACTTCAGGTGCAATTTATGCACTTAACGGTAAAACTTCATTCCAAAATGGAGAAGAGATTAAAGTTCCAAAAGATGGAAATGGAGGTTATTGCGATCATAAGAAGAATGCAGATACAATTCGTGTGAAACCCAACCAAACAGATGTGGCTGATCGATTTCAGTATTCGAATCATGTCTACGTAGAGGATAATAAAAATAAAACAGGAATAGGAATAGATGCACATCCCAATGATGACGAAGATGTAACAAATACCATAGATACATTAAATCTAAATCATCAAACACTATTGAAACGTAGGCGTGATTTTGTGAAAAAAATGAATCTAGAAATAAAGGGAAGATTTGAAAAGTGTGCAAATGACAATGATGTTTTAGATGTAATCGAAAGATATATTGGTTATTATGGACGGAAAAATGGAGGAAGATATGAACCATTCTATTTTGTTTGTCTTTTTGACTTACAAAAGAAAAAAGATAAAATATTGGAAAGAATAGGCTTAAACTAATCATGCAAACCTACACAACCCCCGATCCATTCTGGGCATCATTCAATAATACCCAAACCCATCAACAATTCATCCAAAACTACGTCATTCAGGGCCGCTTCCATTCCCTTGTCCCGGATGACATAGTCAAGGACTATAAAGTAGTTGAATACATCTTGGCATCAAGTTATTTTCATTATCCTTTGTTCGATGAAGCATTTCGAAAATTGGCTGCAATGTTCGAAATGGCACTAAAATTAAAATACAAACAAATTACCAATCAAAACTGGAGCGATAGAAAAGAGTTAAATGCAAGAGGGAAAAAGGAGTCGAACAATTTAAACAACCTAATAAAATGGTTAGGAAATAAAAATTACTTGCATCGGAGTTTAGATTATTATCATGCCATTAGAGAATTTAGAAATTTCCTAATTCATCAGGAGGTTGCCAATAAAGGATATTTATTGTTTCGAAATAAACTGATTGACATCCTAAACTGTTTCAATGAATTATTCATCCCTACTGAAATATTTGAAAACAGATCAAAGAAATTAGAACATTACAAACAAGAGATAGACAAACTATTTCAGAAAACGGTCAGTATTTACCACAATGGCAAAAACATTCATTACAAATCCATTGAGGTATTGTATTACTTGGAAAACCGTTTAATATTACGATTCACTCCGTTTTATTCCGAAGTTAAGTGTTCAGAGCAAAGCATGACTTGTCCTGAAGATTTAATTGTAACAATTAAAGATTTCTCTTTTCAAGGAAAAAATCTAATTGGAAGCGATCCCAATAACGAAAATCCTATATTGATATCACCATCAAACCAAACAATTTCTCAATTAGAAATTGAAAAAACGATAGAATTCCATAAAAGTCACTTTACAATACCATACTATGGAGCTTTGCAAAAAAAGATTAATGATTATCTCAACTGGGAGCTATATCAGGCAAATTGTATTATTAATTTATAAAAATCCCGTCAGGTAGCATTCTCCTGACGGGATTCTTTCCTTAAAACTGACAGCGTCCTACTCACCTGTCAGTATTTTTTTTTAATAGATTACGAATTGCTTAATCAACGCTTATGACAAGCCTCACAACAATGAGCACATCCATCAGCTGTACTATAGTAATTCTTTGCTGCAGCCACAGCTGAAGCACAGCCAGAATGAATTCCTAAATCTATCTTATCAAAAGGCATCCATGAACATCCTTCTTTATGTACTTCGTGATCGCCATTCGGCTGTTGGTTTTTATTGACGTAATATCTTGGCATTTTTTATACATTTTACCATTTCTGACCAATTTGAAGGTATGGTCTATTAACCTACAAAAATTACTTCTCTTTTCGGACTCCCTTAAAAGGCGAACCATCTTTTTTAACGTCCATGAAACGTCCAGTTTCAGAATCTCTTTTTACATATTGTTCCGTTTTTGGATTATACGTTTGAGATCTTTTTCGA
The DNA here is from genome assembly GCF_965230805.1 of Marinifilum sp. Taxonomy (NCBI): domain Bacteria; kingdom Pseudomonadati; phylum Bacteroidota; class Bacteroidia; order Marinilabiliales; family Marinifilaceae; genus Marinifilum; species Marinifilum sp. Next base: position 3,885,739 of record NZ_OZ246019.1, read on the forward strand.
ACTGCACCTTTTCTGTGTCCATCACCTTTGGGTGGATTCGTTGCCATAATACATTTCAGATTAAAATGAGTTACAGAGGTAGCTTTTCCTCAAGCAATCGTAATTTCTTTTTTCTTTCAGTCAAAAATGATATTTTTGAGTCGCTAAAAACAAAAGTCATTTCGGCTTTCAGGCAGACCTTCACGATTTTACGGGTCTGCCTATTTTACATCAAACCCCTTGCCATTAATTATTTTACTGTCAAATTAGCAATTTCTAAATATGATAGACATATGGAATTATATACTATTCCTTTCCACGCCTGATTTATCAATACAAATAGACATGTCAAAAAAATGTCAGGCTGCATGTCATATTTTCTTCTCAGACAACAAAGTCTTTTATTCTTCTTGTAATCAGAATGTTTACAAGCCATGCTTTAACCAAAGTTCGTATTTAAACCAGCTTTAGGTTTCAATATTATTTTGACTCATGAGTATCGCAAAGTTCACTTGGCATAGCTACATGTAAAACAAATTCATGATTTAAAAATTCATTGAGGTGAGGATTTTTTGTAAAAGCAATCATCTTTTCTGTTAATTGCCTAAACCCTTCTTCTTTCTGACTTATTTCAGAGCTGCTCTTTAGATATTTTACTTCTAATTTCAGAACCTGATAACAGTAGCTGAAAAAACTATAATAATCCCTATAATCTTTTAAGAATTGTTCATCTTTGTTTTCTTTGTAACGATGATTTTCATTCATAAACCGAACCGAATTTTTCATATTATGCAATGCATATTGAATACTGTTTTGCATCGAAAAAGAGGTATTCCTAATGAGTAATTCATTTTTACTAAATCCTTCTAGGAAAGATGGAAAAGGGTACGATATGCCAAAGCTATTTCCCATGTGATTCACGTTCTGATATTGCCTGTATTTTCCATCATATTTAGCTAATTCAGTCAAATAGCCATTACTTAGTAGTGATTGACAGTTTTTAATTTCCATCATTCCTGCTTCAATAAGCTCTATAGTTTTATCTTTTTCAGTGTTTTGCATCTCTAATCTATTAAAATACAACCCCATAACAACTGCAAGAAAAGTACCTAGAATCGTTAAAGAGAGTTGAGTCAGATTTTCAAATCTTTTTAAATATGGAAAAAAGGCATTGGTTATTAGTGCGATAAAGATTATTACCGTTATTACAATAGTAGTTTTGATCATTTTTTTTAAAAGTTATTGTTAATTATTAAGTTTGAGACAAAAGAAGTATCTATCTATCTATGATAAAATCATCTAATCAGCTTGATATCATGTTTTGTACCTATAAAAATTGTGTATTTTTACCATCTATCTGGATGCGTTCCTCTCGCTACCCATTTCCCAGTCTCGTACCAAATCTCATAGTAATACAACCACCAGGTAATCCAAACTATGAAAGTCTCTGCGATTAAATCAATATTTGGATTGATCCTCTTAAAATCTAGGCATAAGGTTCCATCTGAATTAACGTGAGGTAATTCTCTTTTATCAGCTCTCATTTTTAATTTTGGAGATATTACTCTTACTTCTGGATTCCTAAATAATTGATATTTCACCTCTATTTCATAGGATGGGCTAATAATAGTAGGTTGCACCCTTCCTTTTAATATAAGTTGATTTTGACCTTTTATAGAACCAGACCAATTATCATAGGTCTGGTTCACTTTTTTCATTTGCTCTTTTAATGATATCATAGGTCAGCGTGAAAAATATTAGCTTTATCTTTTTGTTTATCCTTACCTGACAGTCCTCCTGCCATACCACTACCTACATGAATACCTGTTTGATGTTTATCACGCATTTTCTGCACATATTCACCTTGCGATCTCATGGCATTTTCAAATACTCCACTTCCAAAGTGGGATTTGAATAACTCAAATAAATCTCTACCATAGGATTCATTTAGCTTTCTCCATAAATCTTTTAACGCTTTAATGAATTCAATAAATGCTGCAAATAGTTCAGGTTTTTCTTCCCATTCCTTCGTAAATATTTCTTCAGGCAATACCGGATTTGAAATATGAAATTGTTGATAAGATCGTTTCTTCTTGGCCACTGCCAATTCGAATCGCTCTATTACCTGATTCATAGTTTCATAAATTGAATCTTCACCATTGTATAACTGTCCTACCAATGTAGTTAATACAATACTTGATGGTGCTAGATGCTCCCTGCGCTCAAAATAAATATCTCTATATCTTTTAATCAACTGAACAGCATGTTGCAAAGGTTGTTTCAAGTAGTTTGGATCATCTTTTGGTAATTCCTGTGCTGCTCTAATTTCCATGCCTTCATAGAAATTGTGCAAGTAGATCGAACTTTGTGAAATGTATTTGTTTTCAAACCATTTTGCATAGCCTTCCGGATTGCTGATTACCCAACTATGCTCCTTTTTGTCTGGAACCATAATTCTATTTGGATCTCCATAGCTGCTTTCCGTACAGGTTGGAATTATATCCATATGAAACTCATCTGCATAATCCAAGCGTATGCATCTTGATTTTTCTTTGACAAGCTTTTCCCAATTTCCATTTGATTTCATAAGACTCTTGAATTCCTTATAAATCTGCTGAAATGGCATACTTTGCCAATCCTTATTAATTTGAACAACAAAATCCAAATCATATTCTTCACCTTGTCTTGGGCGAACAGTTGTGCCTAATCGGTAGGATCCTTGTGCATAAATTTCAGCATTGTGAAACATTCCTTCCGATTCTTCTATAAAGGAACTTACAGCATCATAACGTTCCTCCACCAACTTTCTTCTGGATGGATTTAATTGTAATGATTCTGTAATTCGTTTAAGGATGTCATCCAAATACGCTTTTCTGTCTTCTGTTACTAACTTTCTCATTGATATAAAACTTTAGATTAATATTTCTGCACTGTGATCGGTAATAAGGAATGGAGCTTTTTGTAGTTCCGCCCTAAAACCTTGTTGTTTAATTGTATTCGCATCAACCCATTTGAATTTATCTGATTCAGGTTGATTAAGCATTTCTTTTAAATGGTTTAATTGTTTTCCTGTTGGAGATAATTCAACAATATCATAGATGTGAACTTCCTTACAATCCAAGTGTTCCGAATATTTTACATTCGTGACAACTTGTTTCCTAAAATTGATAGTTGGATAGGGAAATAAGGGTTTAGGTAGTATGTCTGTTTCAACCAGTTCTTCATAAAACTCCCTGTCGTAACTGACTTCTCGTTCTTTATTAGGTTGATTGTACCAATTTAAAAATCTACCCAATCGATAACCTTTAATATAAAGCCTAAGATCATCTTTAGAATTGCCTCCATTTGTAAACTTATCATCAGGTTCAACTTCAAGTTTATTCAAGAAAGAATTGGAATACTTTCCTCTTTTAAAGTTTCCACCTACTGGTTGAAACTTACTATGCTTCCTGCTTTTTACCAAAAGGTATTTATCTTCAACCTGTATTTTATAAAGATAGCTGCAAGATAATCGCAGATGCTTTACTGTTAAAGCTTTTGATAAAGTACCTATTACCTTTCTATTTTGAATAAACCAGTCCAGCCAGTTAGCGAAAGCGGTTAATGTCACTGCAAAACAACCTCCCAGAAGCATGTTCTTATGGTCTTTGTCTTCTATAAAAAGTGCAATTACTAATAAAACAACTGCAATAATTAAATTAATTAGTTTTGAATAACTTTCTTTCATTTGCGTATATTTACGTTTACATTTTATACAAATGTCAGCAACGTGACTCCAGAATAGCCACAGTCAAAATTTTAATTTCATTTTTTATGAGAAAAAAATCAATTCCAGACTTTCGCCACCAGGTAATCGATTCTTGCCTATGTAATAAATGCAACAAATGGACTAAGGAAAAATTAATCGAAAGGATTAACGAAAAGTTGTACGATCAACTTGGAATTGAAGGAATTTCGGAGTCTACTTTTTATAGTGATCTTAAGACTATGAGGTCTGAATGGCCAAAGGGTCATGACGCCCCTATCGAATGTGTTAATGGGGCTTATATCTATACTGATCCCAATTTTACAATTCAGAAAGGTAATTTGAAAGATGAAGATATTGAATCGATAAACAAGGCGATAGAGGTACTGTCTCAATTCAAACAGTTGGGGATTCATCATGAGCTCTCTTCTGTAAAAGAAAAAATACTGGGGTACAATTCTTCAGTTGAAGAAGAACACCTGATTGAATTTGAACAAATTTCTGTAAAAGGGACAGAGTTTATTTCAATTTTATATCCCCTCCTAAAGGAGAAAAGAGTAATTAAAATAAAATATCACCCATTTAAATATGACGAACCCAAAGAGTTTATTGTTCATCCATATTATTTAAAGCAGTATAAGCACAGATGGTATTTGGTTTCATTTTGTGAAACGCACATGGAAATAGCAACCTATGCCCTAGATCGATTTGTAAATATTACAGAAATGCCAGATATTAAATTCAGGGAGGAAGATTATACCAGACTTAAAAATCGATTCAAGAATATCATTGGAGTTACTAAAATTTCCGACTTAGAGCCTTTAGAAATTAAGATTTGGGTGGCAAAAAAATTGCTTCCTTACTTGTTGACGAAACAAATTCATAGATCTCAGAAAATTATAAAGCAGAATACACAGGGGGCAACTCTTAAGTTATTATTAATTCCGAACTATGAATTTTACTCTACAATTCTAGGGTTTGGAGAAGATATAAAAATTCTTTCTCCTCATTCAATCGTAGATAATATGGAAGAAAAACTTCACAAATTAATAGAGCAATACGAACACTAATTTACATTCCATCTTATTTTAAAAGAGCATGATTTTATAGACAGTATTGTCAAACATATGGTGTTCAATTAGCTTACATTAAAATTTTAGCATCATAAGGAACAAATACTTGCCTCAATAGATCATTCATAGTACATTAATAATGCAAAATCAATTTAATATTTTCGATATCCTTTTCAAGGATAATAAAGAATTGTCACATTCTGCAGTAATTAAATTCTTACTGGAAGAAGATGATTTTTTCTACACTCATTTTCTAAATACAACAAAACCCCAAAATCCTGAAATTCATTTAGAATACAAACTAAGTAAATACAATCGGGCAGATATTTTAATCACTGGAGAGGATAAAATAATAATCATAGAAAACAAGTTCAAATGTCTTCCCAATGCAAATCAACTAAATGAATATTCAAAAGAACTATTTGACTTACCCCAAAAAAAGGAAAACGAAAAAGTAATAGAAAAGTACTTACTTTATTTTCATGACAGTATTGATTTTCATATTCCAATTGATTGGAAGCAAATTACATATTTTAATCTGGTTGAAATATTGAATCAATATGCTGATAATAATATAATTAATCCTGATAAAAGAATCTTTTTAAAACATTATTTGGAATCATTAACGCACTATACTGAGAATTATTTACGCATTAAAAACAGGGATAATCTCGATGATTTCTTTAACATTACAGACAATGATTCTAATTTTTGGCTAAATATTATTTTTCATGAAATCAACTCCATCATCTCAAAAAAAAGAAATTACCCAACTTGGGTGGGAAGTGGTAGCACATATATACCTTTAATTAATATTCATTATCCAGCTTGGACTTACGACAATTGTAATAATGTTGAATATGTCATACAATTAAATGGTAAAAAATTAAAATATTATGCCCATCTAAATCGCATTGAAGACAATGAAGCCAAAATGATAATCGTTCAAAATGAAATTCAAAGATTAAATCAAAATGGCTTCGATTCAAAACCTTGTGGTGAATTCAAAAAAATAACCCAAAGAAAAGTCAAAACCTGCTTTATCTATCAAGAAAATATCCTCGAAAGGATAAAATCCGAAAATAAAATCGTCAACATCGATTCACTTATCTGGGCTATTGAAGATCTAATGGAACGTATCAATAAAGTTGCATAATGCTTCCTCAAACTTTGCTGAATGGCATCATTTTACGATTTAATCTTTATGTGTAAAGTAAGTATATGATTAAATATGAGTTGTCTTTTTGAGTTTTAATGATTTGTAAATTGGCAAATTTGCCAATTGGCAAATATCTTTGTAACTTGTTAGAAATTATTAATTAGAAGTGGCGGCAACACTATAAATACGGTAAATATTATTATGACTCAAGTAACATTTTTAGACAATGCTACCATCAATGTGGTGGCACTTGATGGAGAGATCTTCACGCTTAAGCCTTTTTTACCAGTTCCAAGAGAAAATCAACAGGACATAGCGAAATCATTAACATTCTACTTTAATGAGTGTTTCTCTGATGATAAAATGGCAATGGTGTATGATGTTTTAATGAAAATGATGGCAAATGTTGGTTTTTCATTTTCTTATGTCGGTAGCGATAGAAGTGAAGAAAGAAAACGAATCGGAGCCAGAATTCGTCAATTAAGAGAAGAGAAAGGCATTGAAGCAAAACAATTGGCAATAATGGCTGATATCGATGCAGCAAACCTCAGTCGAATAGAGAAAGGGAAATATTCTGTCGGCTTTGATATTCTTACCAAAATAGCCAATGCCTTAAATGTTAAAGTCGATTTAGTATGATCACCCGACTCCCAGCTCCCGCAAATTTGTAATTTGCGGGCTTTGAGTTAAGGATTTTGAATCCGGAGAAGATGAGTTTTATTTTCACCTAATCACCTTCACACCCACTTCATCCAAAATAAAATCCACAATAATACCTTTGCTTAAGAAGATTTGATTGTACGTGATAGATTCACTACAAATTATATTCTACGGAATTTGTTATTTAAGAATAAATTATTTTATATTTGCACAACATCATGGCAGATATTTCGCACAGCGACAATTTTTAATATTTTAGCTATGATGAACAAACAAATCAAAGAAGAAGCAAGAGACTTATATTCTAAAAAAGAATATATCTCTGCACTATCGCACCTACTAACTCTTAACGCAGATGATGCAGTTAAATTTTTAACTGATAATAGTGCTGAAAACGAGTGGTTCCAAAACTATAAATTTTGTAATAAGCTTGCACAAGATGAAAGTCTAATGCGTAAATTGTTGTGCATGGATCGTGCAGATGAAGTTTTGTATGAGAACTTTATAAATTGTTGGAATGTTGAAAGTAAACTAAATCCAAAACCTTTCCAATTAGCGGTACTAAAATTTTCGCCTGAACTTTTTGTTAATGCCGTACGTGTTTCCCAGGCATTTCTAAAAAATGACTGGTACGCCAATTCTAAGGAAATATCTCTTCCTTCCAATTGGGATACTCATAAGAAAGTATGGAAACACATTTCAGATAATGAAATGAAATTCTGGAATGGCGTAGAAGATTCCTTAATGAAATTGTTGGGATCAGAAATGCAACTTAACGAGGTCTTAATTGAAATCACGATTGCAATAGAAGTGTCTTTTTACAATGATAGAGGAAAAGTGAATTCGCATAATTTGGGAAGGTTGTATAGTGTATTAGTTCAATTGATTTTCTCAAAACTTCCCAAGGGGATTGAAATACCTTTGCCTAAGCCTGTGAAAATAAAAGAAGCATTTATTGCACGAGTAAATTCTTCTAAAAGTATTTTGCCTGACTTGAATAATCTTATTGTTGCTGTACGCAATTGGTTGAATTATATTGAAACCAGGGTGGAACCTTATTGTTTCGATCCAAAGATTACTCCAAAAGATAATGCCGGTCTTATCTCATTTAACAGAGAATCATCAGATTATTACAAATGGGAATTGGATGGAAAACGATATGAAATTAATAAGCTGGATTATCTGCTCGATGCTGAAGAAATATTTTCTAATCAATTAAAGAATGGTGTTTTTTCATTTCCGAATGAAGCTACGCAGGCTGATATTGATTACGAATGGAGATGTCAGACCCAAACACATGCACTTTATAATTTCATGAATGATCTGAATCTCTCAAAGTTTCCTGCAGCGAATAATTTAAATTCCGTAAGGATATTCCAACCGCTTATTTCATCTTCAAATATGATGAAATCAGTTATCGAAAATCATTTATATGGGAATAAAGATACTTTGAATTGGTTTGAAGCATACAAGGAGATGTACAAACAAGTTCCTGATTATGCAGAGATAGATAATCTGCCTTTTTTATTTATTAAACCTAAAGAGTTCTATGACACATTCGATGCTCAATCAAAAATAGAAAAGGATTATAATACTAGAGTTAAGTCGCTTTATAAGCCTATTAGCTTTAAGCCGCAAATAGGAAAAGAGATTGACCGGTTTAATTTAAAATATGATGTTTTTAAGAAGCCGTTTTTAAAATTGGGTGAATTCATTTTTTGTCCTATTCATTTTTTAGCCAATAACGATTGGTTTTATTCAATTTCTCAAAATGCTTTAGAATTGTTAGGAGAACCTTTTAATGATAAAGTACGAAAAGATACTGCGACTAGAATGGAAGAGAGGTTGAGGGATTACTTCACAGAGTTAGGTTTTAAGGTTAATATTTTTGAAGGACATGAATTTGGAGAAGGTTTGGGAGATGTAGATTTGGAAGTTCATGATGGGACACATACCATATTGATTCAGCTGAAAAGAACAAAAATGAGGCTGAATCTGAGAGATGCATACACTGAATACATTAATACCGATCGCAAAGCAAGCAGGCAGATAAATCGAGTGGAGAACTATTTTAACAGTAGATCTGGAGTAAAATACAAATGGATTGTTACCAATTCTTACGAAAATGTTTACACCGAAATAGATTCCTGTTTAAAAGTGAATTATTTTGATTTAATTACAATTCTTAAATCATTTACTTATCTAAAGGGTTTTTCAATTAAAGATTTGGTAGATCGGATAACTTCTGACTCTCAGATCTCAGATGTATTGGATTACAAAGCAATATTGGAACCGCAGAAATTAGACTGGTTTACCTTTAAAGATTTAATTGCTTCAGGCAAGTTTAAACGACTTTTTCCATGTCGAAGCGAATTGGAGATCTATCGTTCATATGATATCCCGCTTGATATTGTTGATCCAATAAACTATCGGGAGACAAAATTTGCATTCTCACAAAAGGGAATTGATGTGGTGCAAAAGTATAATAAAGCAGTGGATGCAGATAAAAAGGGTGATACTAAATTGGCAGCAAAACTTCTATGTGAATGTCAAAAGGAAACACCGGATGATATAGATGTATTAGGAGCTTTGGCAAATGTATTGGTAAATATGGGTGAATATGAAAAAGCCTATGAGTATTTTGAAAAAGCATTAGAAATCTCTCCAAAAGATCTTTTTGTACTTCGAAATTATTTTCTTGCACTTACAGAGGACAAAAAAAGTAGCAAAGTCATACAGGTGATGAAGAAGCTTCAAAAAGAATACTGGTATGTTGATTTACGACTATTAAAGCCAATTGGAGATATGCCTTTTGAGAAGATTTATCAGGAATTAAAGTAATTGGAAATAAGGCGTTCACTCCTCGGGCCTCGGCAAAAATTCCGCCAGGGCTTTCCAAAATCCTGTTGCCCATTTTCGCTGGTATTCCAACACTAGCTCTATAACTTTTAATATTGGGTCTCAATGGGCAACAGGCATTTGTCAGAGAATTCACCCTTGCTTTAGCTGGGGTGTTTGTTTTTTCAGGGTCTCACTTCAGCTGAGGCCCTGAATTAGATCAATCTTAACTACAACAAGGGTTCACCCTGTCACAATTTTTTCGCTCAACCACTCGTCGTTCACAGCAATTCCCGGCTCCCTTGTTCCTCGACTTTCCAATAAAAGTTAGTCGGTGCCTTGTCTCAATTATTCTTATTTAATACTATAGGTTTCTGAGCGTAGTCGAAGAACAAAAAAGCCTCCATTGCTCATTGAAAGCGAGCCTGCTGGGTCGGGTGCTATCAGTTTTTGTCATCTTTTTTGAGCGGCCACGGCCAGTACTTTGCCCTGGTAAAAATTTTGCATTTCCAATAAAATAAAGGCAGTTTCTAATGGAGAAGGAGAGAGGCAAAAGAAGAGAACTGTCATTTACTCGCAAAATTTTCTACCACATCAAAGCACTTTTACCTACGCACCCGGGTCAAGCACCTCCAACCCAATTGTTTTCTCATACATTCCATCCGCAAGCATTCAAAAACAAACAACCCAGTGCTTCACCCGGCAACATCCACCACAGCTTCAAAAAAGCCGCCAAAAACTGCTGGCTGTCAATCACAGAAAACAAGTTTCTGTTTTACTTGCCAGTCACACCCTCCCACTCGCGGGCGGCTCGCCTCTCCGTAGTAAGCGCCGCTACTGACCACCACAAACCCCACCACCACCCATAAAACTTTTTGCAGGAAGCAAAGAGTTAACAGGACAGGGGGTAATAAACAAAAGCCTGGATTCATAAATTTGAATCCAGACTACATTTAAACTAGTTAGTGATGATAGTATTGCTATGAAACATTCTTATTTTCTTAATACAGCTTTTCCTGAAGCAACAACAGAATTGTTGGCAAGTAATCTGTAAATATAAACGCCACTGGCCATTTTATTACCGCTGGCATCAGTACCATCCCAATCCACATTAATACTTCCGGGATCAATCGTACCGGAATAAAGCACACGTACCAATTGACCTTGCATGTTGTAAATCGAAAGAGTAACATCACTCTTTTCTGTTACCCCAAAAGTAAATGTGGTATTTGAATTGAATGGATTTGGATAATTTTTAACAAAGCCAGCTTCTGGCAATATCTCTTCCTTTTCTAAACTCTTTTCTGCTGTTAGACCAGATTTAGCATAGATACCAGCAATCATATCTAATGGTGCATCTCCAGTCTCATAACAACCACTATATGTCTCGTATGCAGGAGTATCTGCAATAGCCATTTTAGCTGGTGCAGAAACCAACATTCCAAATTGACATGTTTCTATTGCTTCATTGCCTACTTCATCTTTTAAGGATAGATGCACAGTATAAACCCTTCCATTACCACGAAAATCAAACTCTCGTTTTAAATCAACCGATTTACAATCGTCCGAAATAATAATATCTTTTTCCCCCTGATTTCTTAAGCGTAAAGACCTTCTCGTATCTTCCGGTTCGTCACAAGTAACCTTGGTGATGACAACATCATCAGGAGAAAGATCAGAGCAATTGTCCGATACCGATTCCACCAGCTGATTAATTGTAATCGTTTCATATTTCCTCTGATGTTTCAATAGATCAAAGTTTTCACGGCTTGGTCTGCGAGGTGTTTCATAAATCTCATTGCTCTTAAAGTTAACTGGCCATAGTGGTACTTCTTCACTTTTATAGTTCGATGGGAAAATTGTAAAAGAATAAGCCAAAAGCTCTTCAATAACCGGAGGCGTCACATCTTCTACAATCACAATTTGTTCCTGGGTTGCTACATTCCCATTCCCATCATCATAAGTCCAGATAATTGTATATGTACCCTGTTCGGTATACTCAAGAGGATCTTCTGTTGTTCCGGTTATTGTTCCGGCAATTGCATCTGTCGCTGTTGGTATGGTATTTACATTAACAGAACATTCCCCATTTAGATCGGGAAGAGTTGCAATATCAGGAACAGGAGGATCGTAATCTCCTCTTAAGGATTGTAGTGTATCCCAATCCTCTTTAGTCAATTTTTCCAACTCTTCACTTAAACCAAATACTTGTTCATGATTACCCAATAAACCTGCTGCATATCTATAAGGAGCTTTAAAGCATAACCTCCAGTTTCTGTTTCCAATTTTTAAAGTAAAAGATCTTAACCAGAGTTTTTGACTTGGAACTGATACATAATTACTAAATAATAAGTCAGCAAGAAATGAAGTGTTTTTTAGTGTACTCCATCCTGTGAATCCATTCATAATTGAGGCCTGACTTTCAAAATCTGATTTATTACTAAACTTTGACAAATTCAGTATTTTATTTTCATAGCCATCCCATTCTTTTGATGTAAGCAATTGTTCGGCAATAGCAGTTGTAATATTGCTAACTGATTTCATATCCTTAACAAATGATGAATCTCGAGTAGAACCAGTTGGTTTGGTACTATGTCCATCATTCTGACAATTACCGACCATAGTTTCGTGTCCTCCAGGGACTTCCACCAACCAAACTTTAGATTTGGTAGGTAATTCACTTTGGTCAGGGATTACTGGTTCAAACATATACGACCTTTCATCTCTCGCATATATTCCAATATATTGATTAACCTTTGCGGGAAGAACAAGATCATACCCATGTCGGTAAATAGGATCTGGATCTCCAGGTACAGGATCAAATGCAAGTATGTTGATTTTCTTAATTTGATTATTATCAGCAACTCTTCTGGCTATTTTCATACAAAGTATGCCACCACGACTAAAGCCAATTAAATTTAATGTTATTCGCCCCCCTTGACTAGAAATTTTACTAAACACCTTTTGTCCTTCATTTAATACTTCCTCCCAGCCGCGATTCCCAAGGTCAGCATTTGCTTTCTCCAGGACATTAACAAAACTTGGTCCATATCCAATGCCATTTGCTATATATTTATAGTGCTTCTTTCCTGTAGTTGTGAATATATCGGTTACAATATTTGTCTTAGGATCAATAATTTTATTTATTGGTGTTGAACTATCATTATAATACAAGTTGGCAACTAATTCAGGAGTGACCTCCCATCCTTGATGATTGGGTAGCCACCATGTTTCTGCACAACCTGAGCCACAAAAATAAATGGTTAATACCTTATCTTGAGCAAAGCTATTTCCTGATGCAAGTATAAAAAAGAGTAATACTAGTAATCGGATTAGTACCTTATGGATCTTAAACAAGCTAATTTTTAATAATTGTGTGTAAATCTTCATCATTTGTTCTTTTTAAATCTTATAAACGAGCACAATTGGAACTCAATACATGAAATTATCATGCACATAGGAGAGGTCTAACTAAAAAGAATTCAGAAAGATCTGTTCAATTGTGATAATAGAAACAATTCCTTACATCACGAAAGGAAAATGAGAAGTATAATTTTGTAGGAGTTTCAATTCCAATATTTTAATGGGATTAAGAAATTGGAATGGAATAATTTTTCAAATTTGTTTAAATTACGAAAGTAAAGGTGTGAATTTGAATTAAGATGATTTTAGCTTTTTCAGGATAAGTTGAAATCGTCTATATGATTCCATTAAATTTAGAGTATAAGTAGGCATTTATTCTAAAAATATGCTTTCTGGATTTCATTTTTTATAGAAACATAAGTTAATGTTTTTTTGTGCAGAATTCAATAGTTGAAGGTTTTTATATTGTTGTGTATTAGTGTTCTAAGTGGGTATTGTGATTAATTTAAATTTATCGATAGATAAAAATAATGGAGGAATATCACTATTTTGTACATTAAATGTGATGATTTTAAAAAAACTAAATAGGAATAAATTTTAAACGAATAATAAGAAGTCATTTTATTAAATATGAGTTAGTTAAAGAAAAATTAAATAGTTTCTGTTCATTGTTTACGGATAATTGATAACTGAAAATTCCCTCCTCCTTGATAAATAAAGATATTTCCTCTTGCAGTTCCAATATCAGCGGTTTAGTACGCGTAAAGTTTGCAGCTTACTCAACAAGTCAAGCTTATACAAAGTTTTAATGGATTTTTTTATGGTATAATTATTCAGGATAAAATAATCCATCAAAAAGCTTGACATCCCACCCGCATTTCGGTCATTTTTTGATGCTTATCAGATAGCAGGAAAAGCCCTGGATGAGGATCAGCTGTTGATAATCTCAAACACCACCTCTTTCCCTGATTCAATTGCCTGATCAATCAAACAGGTCAATTCTTTCTCCAGACTTCCCTGAATTACCTCATCCGAAATCCGGTTCCTGGCAATGAGAATACACCCCGAAGTATCAGTGTGCCGGTTCCCACCATGAAAGCGAATTCCGGTAAATTGAACACCCAAAGCATCTATGCTTCCATCATCCTGATTGTAAATCAAACACATTCTCCTTTTAAAATGATTGCTGTAATTAATTTTGATTTGATAGATATAAGCAGGAATCGCAGTATGTCCTATGACTTTAATTCCATGCGCACGTACGGTATCTTCCAGAGTATATCCAAAAAATACACCATTAACAAACAATTTTCCCGATGTCGCCTGTACAGAATACCTGTCTCTGATTAATCTGAGCTGTAAATGTTGTGTCTCTTTCATCTCGCAAATATTAATTTAAAGCAGTGTAGTGTAAACTAAAGTAAATCAATCTGTTGGTGTGGATTTCTCTGGGAAAGATACATAAGTTTGTGATAAGTATTAACCAAATTATCAGATTATGAATAAGATATCATCATTTTTAGTCGGGACTTTATCTACTATGGGATTAGCCGAATCTTTAGGTTTGCAGCCAGAGACATTGGATGCTGTTCAAACTTTACCAATTGACAGTCCTGAGGCAGTCGTTTCTGTGATTGGTGGAGCCATCTCTACTATCATCGTAACCTTACTAAAGCGCTGGTGGAAAAAATTGGATGAGAAAAAGAAACGGACTAATACTACCTAGGGTTCAAGTCTGTATCTGTCTCAATTCTATGTTTACTAACTAATTACTAATTAAAAACCTTTAATTATGGGGAAATACAATCAAGGAATCCTGGGGCCATTTACGGGGAAAGTGGGCTCAGTAGTAGGTAGCAGTTGGAAAGGTGTGAATTACATCAAGTCACTACCAGGTCCAAATGCATCAAATACGGAAGGGCAACAAAAGCAACGCAGTAGGTTCAAAGCCGTTGTAAGTTTTGCCTCTTCTTTGTTGGAAACACTCATTCGTCCTGTTTGGAATCTTTCAGCAGGAAAAATGACCGGCTACAATTTGTTTGTGAAAACAAACATTGCTGCCTTTGATGAAACGGGAGATTTATCAAACTTCTCTCAATTTAGAGCATCAGTAGGTAATTTGAGTTTGCCAGCTAATCTTACCATCCAGGATGATACCGAAGTGTCATCAGGAATCGAGATGAGTTGGAAGGATGAAAGCGCTACTGGAGTAGGGAATGCTAGTGATAAATTACATTTGCTTGTAATGAGTGGTTCAAAAGTTCATATGATCCATTCCACTGCAGCAAGATCTGATCAATCTGCAGAGATTACCCTTCCAGTGGATCCAGGAGCAACTCACATTTATGCTTTCTTTGGAACAGTAGAGGCTGATGAATACTCTTTAGACCAATACCAAATGGTTAATGTGACTTAAGATCTTGTAATTTTAGGGTGCTTAAAGCTGCTGCGATTTTCGTGGTGGCTTTTTGTTTTTTATAGCAAAAAAACGTGCAAATTGTTTAAACCATGTTTAAACCAAACAAAAATATGAAAAAAAGCAGCGTTTTTACAAAACGCTGCTTTCCTTTGTTTATGCGGAAAGGAAGGGATTCGAACCCCCGAAACGCTTTTGGCGTTTACTCGCTTTCCAGGCGAGCCAGTTCAACCACTCCTGCACCTTTCCAGTTTCGCAATAATTGAGCTAGAACACAAAAGTAGAATAAATTTACATATTTAAAAACAGGGGGGACAATAAAATTTCTTTCTCTCTTTTGTTAAAGAATGAGACTTGTTTCGAACTGGTGATAATTTTTTCCATTTGTCCAATTGAAATCGCAAAATAACAATGATCATTACTGTCTATGTTTAATAATTATTTTAATCCTGTCAAAAGGAAAATTGGGAAACAGATTTAACGGTAATCTCAAATTTTGTGTAGATAATTTGATGGACTTACATTAAACTCTTTTTTAAAGCAACGCGAGAAATAGGAAATATTTGTAAATCCCACAGCATACATTACTTCGGTAACATTCATGTTTCCTTCTTTTAATAATTGTGCAGCTCGTTTTAGTTTTATCGACCTTACCAACTCGGCTATAGACATATCGGTTGTGGATTTAATTTTGCGATACAAAGTTGAATAGCTAAAACCTAAATCTGCACATAATTGTTCGTTGTCTAATTCGGGATCAGACATATGGTCTTCTACATACTTTACAATTTTCAGTAGAATTTTTTCTTCTACAGATTGCGTTTTTATTGGTTGTGGAGTGGTAATATCTTGAATAGCAATGTTGCCAGTTCTATCTGTATTTAGTTTTAGCAAGCTTTCGATATAAGCTTCTAATAGTCCAATATCAAAAGGTTTTGGCAAATAACAATTGGCGCCACAATTAATTCCTTTAATCTCATCATCGATTAATGTTTTTGCCGTTAACATTAAGATGGGGATATCAGGATACAATTTTTTTACTCTTCTCGACATTTCATAACCATCCATTACTGGCATCGAAACATCACTTATCACAAGATCTATATTCTCTTTTTTTAACCTTTCAAGACCTATTTGTCCATTTGCAGCCGAAAAGAAATTATATTTTCCCTCAAGACTAATTTGAATAAACTCAATAATTTCAGGTTCATCTTCAACAATTAATACATTTTTTCGATCTTGACCCGTGTGAAGATTTTCGGTTTTTGTTAGCTCTTTCTTAATCGAAGTTTCTATTTCAGGTGTTTCTTCCTTCCTGATAAATTTGTCCTGTTCTTTAATGTGTTTATTTCCCAATGGAATTAAAAGTTCGAAACTAGTTCCCTTATTAAGTTGGCTTTGAAGTTTTATTGTACCAGAATGACGTTCGATATATTCTTTTACCATTGATAAGCCAATGCCGGAGCCTTGTTGCTTTCCTCTGTTTTTACTTGATTGAAAGAACCTTTCAAAGACTTTATCTTGTTCCTCTGGAGGGATACCAACTCCACTATCTGAGACACAAATCGATAAAGCTCCACTGTCACAATCCGTTTGATTTACTTTTTGAATACTAAGCGATATTTTTCCGGGTGCTTCGGTGAATTTAAAAGCGTTTGACAGCAGGTTTGATACGCAGGTTTCAATTCGTTGGATATCAACCCAAGTTGCGATGTGAGATTCCGAACAGATAAATTCGTATTCAATGCCTATGTTTTGTGCATGAGATTGGTATAAAGTGAAAATGTTTTTCAATATTGGGATAATATTATCAACTCGTGTAACTCTAAGTCGGATGGTATTACTCTCAACCTTTCTAAAATCTAAAATTTGACTTACTAATCGTTGCAAGCGGTTACTGTTTTGCAATGCAATTTGTGCTTGTTTTTTGATAGAAATGGGCAGATCCGGATTTTGATTTATTTTTGTTAGCGGTCCAGAAATTAAACTTAATGGAGTTCGAAGCTCGTGAGAAATATTGGTGAAGAATCGTTGTTTAGTGGATATAATTTCTTCGTTATGCAGTGCCTTAAGCTTTATAATTTTCATTTCATTTGTACTGTGAAGAATTCTTAGCCTAAATGAAACAAATAGGTAAATCAAGCTAATGGTGATAATAATATAGATTCCTATTGCAATATTGGAAAATAAAGGATGTGGGCTTATAATCAATTTTAATTTGCTTGCGATGTTCATTGCATTTCCGTAATTATCAACACCCTTAACTTTAAAAGTATATTTTCCAGGTCGTAAATTAGAGTAATTAATTGATGTATGTCTGCCACTAGTAGTTTGCCATTTAGTATCAAAGCCTTCTAGTATGTATTTGAACTTGTTCTGTTCTGCGGTCGAATAATTAAGAGAGGCAAAATCGAGTGTAATTGAATTTTGAGAATAGTTTAGAATGATATCATCCAGGAATGCAATATTTTCACGTAAAACTACTTTTCCTTCAAATTTTTTATTTACCGGTACAGTTTTGTTTTTAATTTTGATATCGACAATCTTAATTTGCTGTTCTGTATGGTGGTTGTTAACAGATAAGTTTTCATTAAAAATAACAAAGCCATCATATCCCCCAAAAGCAATCTTGTCATCCATACTAATGCAGCAACAGTTAAAAATTAACCGATTAATTAACGACTTTTCTTTAATAGAGAAATACTCAATTTGATTTTTTTTATTCAACTTAAAAACAGTTTGTGCGCCCGCCCCCCAAACGTTTCCATTCTTATCGCAGATAAGATTCCCTAGTCCTGATAAATCTGATAGGCTTAATGAAATCTTTTTTAATTGGTTTGTCTTGCGATCGTATTTTATAATTTCTTTACTGGTTCCAAGCCAAATTAAAGAATCGCCACAAGATGCAATATTTTTGGAGTTGTTGGTAACAAAGGACTCTAATGACTTGGTAATTGTAATCCTGTTTTCTACAAAGTCAAAATACTCCAAGCTTCTATTTTTAAACATCCAAAAGCCATTCTTTTCAAATAATAATTTTCCGTTATTGGATGTTTTAAATTGTTTAATGTTATAATTCTTATTTGAATCCCTTGTGATTTGAAATAAATTTTGTGCATGGTTTATTACCCAAAAATGATTGTCATGGATTAAATGCAAGCTAATTGGATATCTCAATTTATTGTCGGTCATCAATCCCGTAGGCAAACTGGTCATTTCTTTGGTTTGATTATCCCAAATATTGATTCCTGCCGAAGTTGTGATGTAGATTTTGTTATTAAAATAATCGATGTCATTTATTCTCGTAGCCAGTAGCTTAAAATTCGAATATTCATCTTCAATTGCTGGCAGGATTTTATTCTTGTACCTTAAAACACCTGAGTTAGTTGCTAGCCAATAGGTAGAATCGGAAGCAAATGTGATTGCTGAAATTCTATTTGCAGCAACAGTCCTGTCTGGCGTTGTGTTAATAATTACCGTTTTTATCGGAATTGGTTTTGTATCGGTAATGCATAAAGAATTTCTTGTACCAATCCAAAGAACATTGTTTTTATCTAAAAAGGTATTAAATACATAATTGTTTCCCAAACTGGTAGGTATTAGGGCTTGATGAAAGTAGCTCTCCATTTGGTAAGTGTTCTTATTCATCTTATAAAGTCCCATTGTTGAACCTATCCAAATGTGTTGTTCTTGAACCGTAATAGAGTTAATTAAATTGCTTTTAAGATTTGAAT
Organism: Marinifilum sp.; assembly: GCF_965230805.1. Taxonomy (NCBI): domain Bacteria; kingdom Pseudomonadati; phylum Bacteroidota; class Bacteroidia; order Marinilabiliales; family Marinifilaceae; genus Marinifilum; species Marinifilum sp. Next base: position 3,904,706 of record NZ_OZ246019.1, read on the forward strand.
TGTCTGTTCTAAAAGCCTTGTATGTTCCTGTTTGCGTATTAAACAGACACAGTCCAGTTTGTGTTCCTATCCATAAAGAATCGCAATTGTTTTTTGCATAAGCTTGAATAGAAGTAATCAGATTATTTGCAATATTAGGATTAAAATCTTTTTTAAGATCATAAATAGTAAGCTTGAAATCTGATAAAGAAATACGGTTTAGTTTGTTAAATGTTCCTGCCCATAAATATTCATTATTAGGAGTTATATACAAAGAGCGAATACGCTTGTGACTCAAATCAGAGTGAGTTTTGAGCCACGATAATTTACCCGAACTTTTATTAAAGTATGCAATCCCTCTGTTGGTTCCAATCCACAAAATGTCTTTATGATCTACAAAAGCACTTAAGATATTGGCTTTTTTAACATTTGTTTTTCTTAAAACCTTGTTTGTTCTGGTATCATATAGGAAAATCGTTTTCCTACTACAAACCCATAGGGCATCTTTTATACTTTTTGATGGATTAATAAATTCAATGTTCTTATTGTTGAACCTGTTGATACTTTTACTATTTAAGCCATTGTATTTTGATAATCCTCTCAAACTTCCAATCCATATAAATCCGTTATTATCTTGCGATATATGATTTATTGATAATGCTAGCATATCCTCCTCAATAAACTTATTGTTGAAAATTTGCTGCGCACTTGAATAGATGGAGCAACATTGATATAAAATGATGAATAGAAATTTTGTGAATAATTTCATGCAATAATTAATAATAATAAACTTAACCATTTAAAAATATAAAAAACCTATAGTAATAGATTGTTTTACGCATTCATTTCATAAATAAATTGCTGCTTTCGTTATAGTTGAACAAATAAGTCAAGGATTTGAATAAATAATGCAAGTAATCAATACACAGGAAAAGTTTTTGAATAAATAGTGAACACAATTGAGGTGAATATGGGATAGATTTGATATGTGCAAAAATGCATCTAATTTCTAACCTAAATTGTAAAACTATGAAGAAAAACTTCCTGGTGTGGCTATTGACACTATTTTCGGTAGTGGTTGGTAGTGCTCAAACTATCAATTCCGATAGTGGGAATTTCATTGTTTCGGGAACAGTTACTGATGAGAAAGGTGACCCAATTCCCGGAGCTAACGTAATTGTTAAAGAATCGTTTCAAGGAACAATTACCGACATTAATGGTAAGTATACATTAAATGTACCAACTGATAAAAATGAGTTGGTTTATTCATTTATTGGTCTCTTATCACAAACGATTGAAATTAATGGACGATCATTAATTGATGTACAACTTCAACCTGATATTGAGAACTTAGAGGAAGTAGTTGTTGTTGGGTATGGTACACAAAAGAAAATTAGTGTTACAGGTTCGGTTTCTGTTGTAAAAGAGGAAGCCTTACAATCGACGCCTTCAACTACTTTAGCAACAGCTCTTACAGGTCGTATGCCTGGTGTTGTGGTTGTTCAAAATAGTGGTGAAGCTGGAGCTCAATCAGCACGTATCAGAATTAGAGGTGCCGAAGGTAACCCCTTAGTTTTGGTTGATGGAGTTGAGCGTAGTTTTGAAGATCTTGACCCGGATGAAATAAAGAATATTTCGGTTTTGAAAGATGCTTCGGCAACTGCTGTTTATGGTATTAGAGGTGCTGATGGAGTAATTATTGTAACTACAAAGCGTGGTAATTTCGGAAAACCTAAGATTAAATTTTCTGCCAATTTTGGATTGGTACAAGCAGCTGATCTGCCAGAAATGCTAAATAGCTACGAGTATGCCATGCTTAAAAATGAAGGTACTCTTAATGATGAAGGAGAAAATGCTTCATTACCATACACTGAAGAGGATTTGAGATTGTACCAGACAGGGGAAGATCCTATTTTTCATCCTGATCACAGATGGTATGATGAAATGACAAATGATTTTGGATACCGTCAAAAATATGGTGTAAATATCTCTGGAGGAGCTTCGAAGATTAAATATTTCGTTTCATTAGGTTATAATAAGGAACGAGATATTTTTAAAGATTTCAATGTTGGATATGATGATGAATCATACTACAACCGTTACAATGTAAGGTCAAATCTGGATATTGATTTGACACCTACCTCTGTGTTAAGTGTTGATATTGGAGGGCAATTTGCAAAACGTCATAAACCAAATACTGATTTGAGCGGTTCTTATGGTATTGCCTACTCTGCATTTAGAACGCCGCCAGATGCATTTGCAGGTTTAGTAGATGGAAGGTTGGTTCAATTGGATCGAACAATAGATTACAATACTCCATTAGAAATGCTTTTCGATAATGGATATAAGGAAACATCTACAAACAAGGTACAGCTGACTGCCAAGTTTAAGCAAAAATTAGATTTTATTACAAAAGGCTTGGCATTTAATGCAGCAATTTCTTACGATCATGGATACTCAAGTACACTAACTGCAAGTAAGAATGTTCCGGTTTATTATCCTGAAAGAGATGATGCAACAGGTGATATTACGTATATGCGAGATGGTGCAGAGTCGAGATTAGGAAACTCGAGAGGAGCAGATACTCAATCAAAATTAATAAAGTTTAAATCCGCCTTAAATTACTCAAGAGAGTTTGGCGATGGTCATCATATTTCTGGAGTAGGTGTATTTACTACAAACGAGAGACATTATTCAGGAATTGGAGATTATTCATATGTTCCTAAAAAATATGTTGAGTTGGCTGCACGTGTTTCATATAATTACAAGCACAAATATTTTCTTGAAGGAAACTTTGGGTACAATGGTTCAGAAAACTTTGCAGAAGACAAACGATATGGTTTCTTCCCTGCGGTTTCAGTAGGATGGGTAGTTTCAAAAGAGAAATTCTTCCCTACAAATAGCATACTATCATTTATGAAATTTAAAGCTTCTTACGGAGAAGCAGGTAGAGATAATTTTGGTAGTCAAAGATTCTTTTATACCGATGTATATACAATGGAACTTACCGGAGGATATCGATTTGGTATCGACCCAAATGGACAAGGAATTGGAAAGGAATCCAGACTTGGAGCCACAGAATTAACATGGGAAACTCATTACAAACAAAATTATGGGATTGAAACCAAATGGTTTAGAGATTTTTTGCATGTTGATTTTGAGTATTACAAAAATAGAATCGAGGATAATTTAATAACCAGAAACTCTGTTACTGAATTGATTGGAGTAAAATTACCTCCTGTAAATGCTGGTAAGAGTGAAGTGAAGGGATATGAAATTCAAGCTTCAGTTCAAGGTAAGATTGGAAAAGTAAAATACAATCTATACGGGAATTACAATTTCTCAGAGAATAAGAGAATCTATTTCGATGAGGTTGCCCAGGAATATCCATGGCAAGTTAAAACTGGTAAATCTAGAAATGTAACCACAGGTTTTGAATGGGTAGGCTTTTATACCCAGGAAGAGGTGGATGAAATCGCAGCTGGAAATGCTACACCTGATAATCCTGCTTCGGGATATACAGGTAACCTTCAGGCTGGTGACATGAAGTATCGTGACCTAAATGGGGATGGTATAATCAATCAAATTGATGAGAAAGTTTTTGAAAATACCTCGACACCAAAAACTACATTTGGTTTTGGAGGAGGATTATCCTACAAAGGGTTTAGTATGAATCTTCATTTTCAGGGAGTTACAGATGTTACTTATAATATACAAGGTCGAATTAAGGTTCCATTCTTTAATGGCAATGGTAATGGTCTAACTTATGTATTAGACAGATGGACGCCAGAAACTGCGGAAACTGCTAAATTCCCAAGAATGAGCGCAACAGGTAAAGCTGGAGATCATAATTACAGATCATCTGATTTTTGGTTTAGAGATGCATCTTACATCCGTTTAAAGAATGCTGAAATTGCATATAGTTTTGCAAATAAGAAGCTAAAGAATTTAGGTATTTCTAAATGTAAGATCTATGCAAATGGATCAAACCTTTATACCTGGACAGATCTAAAGCTTGTTGATCCAGAAGCCAAGAATGGAGATGCAGTTCCTATTCCACCTAACAAGGTGTTTAACTTTGGAGTTAATGTTACTTTTTAATTGTGTTTTTGAAAGTATAGAAGTATGAAAAATATTATAAAATATATAGGAGGGATAGCTGTACTTGGGCTAATGGCTCATTTCAATTATTCTTGCGATAATTATTTTGACGAACCAGTAGTGCAAGATATTACTACTGAAGATATTTATGGCGATACAATTAATGCCATTACATCTCTAAATGGTGCTTACTATTTAGTACCACACTTGTGGCCAAGTCATACCGGATTTCAGGATGGTGGAAACCGGAACTCTAATAGGATGGATTTAAATCTTACTGGAGTAATCTGTGATGAGGCAGCAAGTAGTCCAAACTGGATGGGGGCTCATAAGTTATACTATAATGGTTCTATAAATCCTGCGAATACGGATGTTAAACAATCTGAATTTCTTTTTAAAGAGCCTTATTATTACATGAGAAGAGCATTTAACTATCTAAATAATGTTGAGAATATACCAAATGCCACTGAAAGTTATATTAAAAGAACTTCGGCTGAGGCCAGAATGCTTGTAGCTCTTGGGTATTTTGCACTAATAAAAAGATATGGTAGTGTGCCTTGGATTGATAAAGCTTTAACGGCCAATGATGAGGTAGATGAGACCAGAATGCCTTTGGTTGATATCATTGGGAAGGTGGATAGCATTATTGTAAGAGCTCTACCAGATTTACCTGATAGATGGAGTGATAATCATCAGGGAAGAGTAACTAAAGCTTCTGCTTACTTTTTAAGATCACGCTTAGCATTATGGGCTGCGAGTCCGTTGTTCAATACAGGTACTCCTTATTTGGATGCTGGAGAAGCTAATTCTGCAATCTGTATGGGAAATTATGATCCAAATCGTTGGAGAATCGCAGCAGACAGAGCTAAAGAAGCAATCGATTATTGTGAATCACAAGGTTTTGAACTGGTGAATACAGGGGATCCAATTGCTGATTATACATTTGCGACAAGAGATTTAGTAGGAAATCAGAGAAATACAGAAGTAATTTTGTTTTCAAGAATCCATTCTTCGCGTCAGGCTAAGAATAATCCATCAGGCACCTTTTATTTTAGACACATGCCTCCTGGTAAAACCAAATCTTCAAAAGGAGCAGCAGCATTATGTCCAACTCAGAATTTTGTAGAATTGTACGAAACAGTTGATGGAAGCGAAGTAGATTTAACCAAGTCTAATCCATGGGCTAACTTAGATCCACGTTTTCATGCCTCAATTATTCATGATAAAGCAAGCTTTGGAGGATCCAAATTGGGAATTATGCCTAAGAAGCATAAAGATGCTGATAAGAAGCTTGATAAGTATAATGATCAATGGGTGACAGGTTTCTTTATGAGAAAGTTTTTACATGAAGAGCAATATACCGATCCAAATTTATCTTTTGATGCTCCTTATTTCTGCATGCGTTTACCCGAATTGTATTTCAACTATGCGGAGGCATTAAATGAATATGACCCAGGTAATGCAGATATTACAACCTACCTTAATAAAACTCGAGAAAGAGTTGGAATGCCAGATATTGCGTCGATGGGACAAGATGAAATGCGTGAAGCTATCAGAAATGAAAAGGCAGTTGAAATGGCATTTGAAGATCAAAGATTTTTTGATTTAAAAAGATGGAAAATGGGTGAGAAGAGCATGGAAATACGTCGCGGAATTCAAAGAATTAAGTCAGGAGGATACGAAATTAAAAACTGTACTGACGATCGGCAATTTTCGCAAGGTTGGCAGGATAAGTATTACCTGTGGCCTTTCCCATTGGAGGAAGTGCAAAGAGGGTTTGGATTGGTTCAAAATCCAGGTTATTAAAAGTTTAATGAATTGAAAGAATAACCTATGAAAAAAAATATAATAAAGATGAGCAAACTGATATTAATGATATTAATACTGTTTGCAGGTTCCTCACAAGCGTTTGCAAAAACATATCAGAAAATAACTGGTATTGTAAAAAATGGAGATCAGTCTCCAGCATCAAATGTTGTTGTGTTTGAAGCCAAATCGGGAGCGATCGTAACAACAAATAGTAACGGGATTTTTAATATTGAGAATCTTAAAGGCGATAGGTTAACGATTAAAAAAGGAAATGATATTTTAAAGCAGATTGATGTTGATTCATCTTATGTAGAGATTGTTCTTGATCGTTTGTTTGAAGACAAGAAGGTTACAGTTGCTTTTGACAATCAGAAGCGAAGTGAGATGACAGGTGCTGTTGATGTAATTAATTACGATGATTTTGATAACATGAGTGTTACTAATACTCATCATGTAACACAGGGACAATTTGCAGGTTTGACCACCAGATTAGATGGAGGTGAACCTGGAAGTAATGGCATGACTTTCCTTGTAAGAGGCAGAGGATCGTTTAATTCTAATAAACCTCTAATGTTAATAGATGGTTTTGAAGGAAACTTTGCTCATTTAAGTTCGGACGAAATAGAGAGTATCACTGTATTGAAAGATGCAGTATCAACAGCAATGTATGGTATGCGTGGTGCAAATGGGGTAATACTGGTTACAACAAAAAAAGGATTCGAAGGCAAAACAAAATTCACCGTAAGCGGGGAGACAGGAATAATGAAGCCTTCGGAATTACCAAATTTTGTAAATGCTAATCAATATGCATCATTGGTAAATCAAACTATGATGAATGAGGGCTTGTTGCCAAGATATACCAATGAACAGTTGCAAGCTTACCAAGCAGGAAATGATCCATATAACAATCCTGATATTGATTGGATGGATGAGATGCTAAGAAGTTCAGCTATGTATTATAATGCAAGTGCACAAGCAAGAGGTGGTAGCGACCGATTGAAGTTCTTCGTTATGGGATCGTACATGTATGCTGATGGATTACTGGATCATACTGAGGAAAATTCAGGTTATAGCACACAAACTAAATTCGGACGCCTTAATTTTCGTTCAAATGTAGAAGTGAAAGTAAATGAGAACACCGATTTTGCTGTAGGATTTGGCGGAAGGCTTGAGGATCGTGATGATCCGCAAGTGGGTGTTGGCGATTTTATGGATAACTTATATGCTACACCAGCCAATCGCTATGTCATGTACAATGAAGATGGATCGTTTGGAGGTACTGACAAATACCGAAACAATCCTATGGCTCAAATGGTTGGGAAAGGATATAAGGAAGCACACAACAGAACCTTTAATGTTGATTTAAGACTAAATCATAAAATGGATTACTTGTTAAGTGGTTTAAGTGCTGGTGTTGATGTTTCATTTAGAAATTACTTTTCGGTTACCGAGAAATACAAAGCTTCTTATGCTGTTTTTGATAAGGTAGGAACAACGATTAATGAAGAAGGTGATGAGGTGCCAGTTTATCATCAATATGGAACAGAATCTCCTAGAGAATATGATAAAAGAGAGAAATCGCAAGACCATTCGAATATGTATCGAGCATATTTGGAGTACAACAAATCAGTTAATGAGAGTGATTTTTATGCTAAAATCATTTATCAAGGCGATAAATATGTGCGTGGAAATGACGCTGAGCCTTATTTATATAATGGAGTTTCAGCACGATTTAAATACGGATATAAGAAAAAGTACTTTGCAGAATTAACAGCAAGTTATAATGGTTCAAATGCTTATAATCCGGATGATCAATATGGATTCTTTCCAGCTCTTGGTGTAAGTTGGATTTTAAGTAATGAGGATTTTATAAAAGAAAATTCTGCAATTAATTTTATGAAATTGAGAGCATCATTTGGTAAAACGGGTAGTGATCTATTAGATGGTTATAGGAGGTTTATGTATTTGTCGAATTATAATGCTGGGGATGACAAGTATAGGTTTGGAACTAACAAGTTAACTACTTACGATGGATTATCAGAGCAAGATATTGCAAATCCTGATGCTAAATGGGAAGATTCATATATGGGTAATATTGGTGTAGATGTTCGATTTCTTACCAATTGGAATTTAACTGTTGATGCTTTTTATGAAAGAAGAATAGATATACTTCAATCATTAGACAATGTTACATCTGACATGATTGGTATTACTTTACCAAGAATCAATTTTGGTGAAGTGGAAAATAAAGGTGTTGAATTCACATTGGCGTATAAAAATCAGGTAACTGATAAATTGTTTGTAGGATTTAGAGGTAATTTGGGATATACAAGAAATGAAATCAAGGAATATTATCAAGGGGATAATGTGATTACACCTAGAATTGGTAATTCTGTTGGGCAAACCTACGGATATATTACAGATGGATTTTACGCAGATGCTAATGATATAGCAAACTCGCCAATTAATACTTTTGATAATGTACAAGCTGGAGATGTGAAATATCGTGATATTAGTGGACCAAATGGAACCCCTGATGGTCAAATCGACAAATATGATGAAACCGCAATTGGTTACCAGGATGTTCCTGAGATTCACTTTGGATTTCAACTAGATCTTGCTTACGGAAACTTATACTTAAATGCAATGTTTGATGGTGTTGCCAATCGTGATATCATGATGAATGATAATGACATTTATCGACCACTACGTGGTGGCTACGATAACATTTCAGATTTTGCAGCAAATAATTATTGGACTCCTGAAAGAGGCAATTCTGCATTACTTCCTCGATTAACGGTTAAGGATAATTACAATAACTATAAACAAAGTACCCTTTATCAGGTTAATGGTAATTACATCAGATTACGCTCGGCAGAGCTTGGATATAAAATTCCAAGAAAATTGTTGAACAATTTAAAAATTGCTGATGCAAAGCTGTTTGTAAGAGGTTATAATATTTTCTCAATTGACAATGCAAAAGGAGTTGATCCTGAAATACAGAAGGGTTACCCATTGTTGAAATCATACAATATGGGAGTTAAAGTTCAATTTTAAAGATTCATGACAATGAGATTAATAAATAAAATCAAAATATATTTCCTTGTCTTTACAAGTGTTTGTGTTGGATTTTCATGCGATAGTGATTTAGAGTATGAAGATGAAAAAGCATTTAGTGAAGATTTGGTTTGGGCAGAGTATGATTACATACGACGAAGTATGGCGGCTGTATATGCAAGAGTTCCTAAAGTTCAAGCGCATGTTGATGGAGCATATTTAGCTTCCGCAACTGATGATTCTGATCATTCTAATGAAAGTTCTGATGTTGCTCGTTATAATAGAGGAAGTTGGGATATGCATAATAATCCATTGGATTCATGGGAACGCAATTACCGTGGAATTTATCTTGCTAATGAGTTTATTAGAAATATCGATACCGTTACACTATACAATGAAAGGTTTAATGAAACCAATTATGAGGCTTTCCTGGAAGATGTTGAAAGGTATAAAGGAGAAGCCCGTTTTTTAAAGGCATACTTTCATTTTGAACTGTTAAAACGATATGGAGGTATTCCAATCATGGATGAAGTTAGTTCAATTGAAAATGGAGTAGATCTGCCAAGAAATTCCTACAACGAAGTGGTTGACTACATTGCTGAAACCTGTGATTCGGCCATGAATTATATGCCAGATTACGTGAGTGCTGATGTGGATTATGGTACAGCGTCCGATGCTGCAGCATTGGCATTAAAATCAAGAGCTTACTTGTATGCAGCAAGTGAATTGAATAATCAATCAGGTACTCACGATAATTACTATGATAGTTGTGCCGTAGCTTCTGCTGCAATTATTAATATGGGGCATTTTCAACTAGAAAATTACGGTGATTTATTTACTGCTATGGATGGTAAACAAACAAAAAATCTAGAAGTAATTTTTGATTTCAGAGAGGGGACTTCAAATGATTTAGAAATTAATAATTATCCTGTTGGTTACGATAAAGGTAAAGGCTTTACAAATCCATCGCAAAATTTAGTGGATGCCTACGAAATGACAGACGGAACAACATTTGATTGGAATGACCCTGTTCATGCAGCGGATCCATACCTTAACCGAGACGCTCGCTTTTATGCAAGCATTATTTACAATGGAGCTACCGTTCAGGGAAGAGAAGTTGAATGTTATACCGGAGGGTTAGATGCTCCAGGGCAAACAGATTTCTATGGAACAAAAACAGGATATTATCTTAAGAAAGGTTTAAATATGGATTTAGATCTTGTTTCAGATGGAAAATCTAAACATTATTGGTTTTACTTCAGATATGCTGAAGTGCTATTGAATTATGCCGAAGCAATGAATGAATTGTATGGTCCTGATTCTGATCCAAATGCATATGGATTAACCGCAAGAGAAGCAATTAATATGGTTCGAACTCGCGCAGGTCAGCCTGATTTGTCAGCTGTAACTGCTCCTGATCAGGATACTTTCAGAGAGCGATTGAGAAATGAACGTCGTGTAGAACTGGCTTTCGAGGATCATAGATTTTGGGATGTTAGAAGATGGATGATCGGAAATGAAACCCTTGGAGCAACAGTTAAAGGAGTTGATGTTGTTAAAAATGAGGATGATACTTTTACTTATACTGTAAAAGATGTGGAGAATAGAGTTTTTGAGGATAAAATGAACTTTTTCCCAATTCCATATGATGAGATGAGAAGTACATCAAATCTTACTCAAACTACGGGCTGGTAGATAAAAGATTTTCTTAGTTTACAGAGAACATTGAATTGCTTGATTAATGTTCTCACCACGGTTATTTTATCTAAGATGATTAGATGTTAATATTTGAGTATAATATAACCTACGGGAGCGTTTTCGAAGATTGAGAACGTTCCCGAAATCAATTTTTAACTCAACTTTAAAAATAGGGGTGTGATAAAATTATATTTTTGAATATAATTTTGAATTTGACTTATTAAAAGATGTATAAAATAATGATAATAAAAATCAAGTTTTTGCTTTTGCTGACATGTATTGTTTATTCAGCATGTGCGAAAAAGAACAATGAGGAGGTAAAGCCGAATATCTTATTAATTAATATTGATGATTTAGGTTGGAAAGATGTTGGATTTATGGGGAGTGAATATTATAACACTCCTAATTTAGATAATCTTTCAACTAAAGGTATAGTATTCACTAATGCTTATGCTGCAGCTTCTAATTGTGCACCATCGAGAGCCTGCTTAATGAGTGGTGAATGGCCCCAAAGGCACGGAATATTTACGGTTGATAATTCGGAACGAGGCAAATCAAAAGATCGTAAAATTATTCCTGTTAAAAACACAACTGATCTTGGAAAAGATTTTGTGACAATCGCTGAAACATTAAAGTCGAATGGCTATGCAACTTGTCATGCTGGTAAATGGCATTTGTCAAACGACCCTAAAGATCATGGTTTTGATATTAATATTGCTGGAACGCATGCAGGAAATCCAGGGAAATATTATTCTCCATATCCACGAAAATTAAAGTACAAATCTGATACAGATGAATATTTAACAGATGCTATCATGAATGATGTTTTATCGTTTATTGATGGAGTGGATGATGAACCATTTTTCCTATACTACTCACCTTATGCAGTGCATACTCCTATAAATCCTATAGATAGTTTAATGCCGCGATACGAGAATAAACCAGGGTGGAGAGGACAAGATAACCCAGGTTATGCAACAATGATAGATAATTTGGATCGAAATATTGGAAATTTAATAGCATTACTTAAGAGAAAAGACTTGTATGCAAATACACTAATCATTTTTACATCCGATAATGGAGGTACATGTAAGGTAACGGAACAAAGACCATTGCGTGCAGGAAAAGGATCATATTATGAAGGTGGAATTAGAGAACCATTCTTTGTGGTTTGGCCAGGGAGAATAAGCCCTGGTTTAATATCTAATGTTCCAATTTCAAATTTGGATATTTATCCAACTCTTCTGGAAGTCAGTCAGTCGAAGGTCTGCTCGAATTATTTATTAGACGGCCAAAGTATAACAGAATTATTTGATGGTTCGGAACCTGCAAGCTGGATGAATAGAGAGTTATATTGGCATTATCCTATTTACCTTCAGGCAAACTCCAGAAAGGGTCAGTTTAGAGATGACAAATTTAGAACTAGACCAGGCTCTGCTATGCGAAAGGGAAATTGGAAATTGCATCAGTATTTTGAGGATGGTAGTTTTGAGTTATTCAATTTAAAAGAAGACATAGGAGAACAAAACGATCTTTCAAAATCAAATCCTAAAAAATTGAAAGAATTGCGTGAATTGCTTACTAAATGGCAAAGAGAAACAAACGCACCAATCCCTACTAAAGCAAATCCCAATTATATATCTGAGTAGCTGTTTGTTTAAATGATTTAGGTATCGAGAGATATCTGGCATTATGCAATTGCAGCTTATAGTAATGAAATAAATTCGTATATTAGCACCATACTAGTACCAACCAGTATTAAAAAATGATGAATTGTAAAACTGTTTTATCCGTAATATTAATAGGATTAATCTTTGCATCTTGCACAAGTAATATAAAACCTGAGAAGCCTAATGTAATTATTGTTCTCGCTGATGATGCAGGTTATGCAGACTTTGGTTTCAATGGATGTAAAGACCTAAATACGCCCAATATAGACATGCTTGCAAAGCAAGGAATTGTATTTTCTGATGCACACGTTTCTTCAACAGTTTGTTGTCCCTCTAGGGCAGGATTAATTACTGGAAGATATCAGCAGCGTTATGGTAATGAATGCAATGAAGGAGAAGGTTTTTTTGGATTACCTAAATCTGAGCTTACATTGGCAGATCGTCTTAAAACGGTTGGTTACAAAACTTCAGCAATTGGGAAATGGCATTTGGGTCATAATGAAGGATATCATCCAAATGATAGAGGATTTGATTATTTCTATGGATTTTTAGCTGGTGGTAGAAGTTATTTTCCAGATAAGAATAATGATAGAAAAGGAGATACTCATGCCATGTTGGAAAATCATGAGCATGTTTTGTTTGAAGGTTACCTTACAGATGTTCTGGGAGATAAGGCATGTAATTTTATAGAGGAAAACGCCGAACAACCATTTTTTATGTATTTGGCATATAATGCAGTGCATACACCTATGCACGCAACAAAAAAAGATTTAGCATTATTTGAAGGACACCCGAGGCAGACCTTGGCTGCTATGACCTGGGCATTAGATAGATCTGTTGGGAGCGTGGTAAGTAAATTAAAGGAAAAGAACCTGTTGGATAATACCATTATTTTCTTTTTAAGTGATAACGGCGGAGCTCACAATAATCAGTCGTCGAACTATCCACTAAATGGATTTAAAGGAAACGAGTTTGAAGGTGGGCATAGGGTTCCCTTTTTTGTGTATTGGAAAGAGAAATTAAGTTCGGGCGAATTTGATGGATTAACTTCTTCCTTGGATATAGGCGCTACAGTTTGTGCTTTAGCCGGGATTTCGGATGATGCAGATTTGCCATTGGATGGTGTAAATCTAATTCCATTTTTATCAAATGAAAAAGCGGGTGAACCACACGACAAATTGTTTTGGAGAAAAGATAAGATGGCAGCCGCACGAATTGGAAATCATAAACTGGTTCGAGTTGAAGGATTGAACAGCACGGTTTACAATCTGGAAAAGGATTTATCTGAGAAAGAAAACTTGGCGAACAGAATACCTGACCTTAAAAACCAATTAGAAACCGAATTGAAAAATTGGGAAAAGGATATGATTCAGCCATTATGGACCGAAGGACATAAATGGGACACAGTTACCTATATGATCCATGAAGATTTGATGTTGAATCGTAAAATAAGAGTGAAAAATCCCTGGCAATTAAAAAAGTATAAATCAAAGTTGAGAGACAGTAAATAAAAAAATGAATGTACGATACAATATCATATTAATAGTTAGTGTTTTAAGTTTGCTTGTAAATGCAAAATTAGCATCAGGGCAAGATAAATCAGCGAAGCCCAACATCGTAATCATTTATGTGGATGACCTTGGTTATGGTGATTTATCTTGTTATGGTGCTACAGAAGTGCAAACACCCAATGTGGATCGATTGGCAGCTGGAGGAATTAAATTTACCGATGGTCATTGTACGGCAGCTACCTGCACGCCTTCCAGATTTTCTCTACTGACGGGAAGTTATGCGTTCAGAAAAAATGCAGCCATTCTTCCTGGTGATGCACCAGCCTTAATACAGCCAGGTACACCAACGCTTCCTGGATTGTTACAGAAAAATGGCTACAAAACTGCTGTAATAGGAAAATGGCATCTTGGTTTAGGAGATGGCAACCTGGACTGGAACGGAAAAATAACTCCCGGACCACTCGAAATAGGTTTTGATTATTCATATTTGATTCCTGCTACCGGCGATAGAGTTCCTTGTGTTATGGTTGAAAACCATCATGTTGTTGATTTGGATCTTAATGACCCAATTCAGGTTAGTTATAAAAAGAAAGTTGGTAATGATCCTACCGCAATAGAAAATCCAGAATTAGTAAGGTTTGCTGCGGATGGACAACATGGTAAAACCATTGTGAATGGGGTGAGCAGAATAGGGTATATGAGCGGAGGAAATTCAGCAAGATGGAGAGATGAAACTGTTCCATATCAAATGTTGAGAAAGGCCAGAGGCTTTATTAATGAAAACAAAAAACAACCATTCTTCTTGTATTTTGCATTTCATGATATTCATGTTCCTCGATTGCCAGATCATAGATTCGAAGGTGCTACGGATATGGGAGTTAGAGGCGATGCGATTGTTCAAATGGATTATATCACAGGTCAGTTAGTGAATTATTTGGAGAAAATGGAATTGTTGGATAATACGTTGATTATTTTTTCTTCTGATAATGGCCCTGTATTGAGCGATGGCTATAAGGATGAGGCTGCGGAAAGATTAGGAAAGCACAAACCGGCAGGACCATTCCGAGGAGGAAAATATTCTTGTTTAGAAGCAGGAACAAGAGTGCCTACCATTATACATTGGCCAAAAAGAATTAAGTCATCACAAGTAAGTAATGCACTATTTAGTCATGTTGATTTGTATGCTTCCATTGCCGGGATTTTAAATTATGAATTGGAGGATGGCGAAGCGCCCGATAGTTTTAATCTGCTGCAAACAATTCTTGGAAATGATAAAGTAGGGAGAGAATTTTTACTGGAAGAAGCTTACAGTTATTCAATAAGATATGGAAAATGGAAGTATATAAAGCCAGTAAAAAATGCCAAAATGAATGGTTGGATTAAATCTAATAAAGGGATAGATACAGGATTTTCTAACGAACCACAACTTTTTGATTTAACAGAAGACATTCAGGAAGAAAAAAATCTTGCTAAGCAGAATGAAAAAGTTCTTAGAAAAATGGAAAAAGAACTTCAGCGTATCTTTACTGATAACAAAAGCAGATAGAATAATGATAACCGAAATAACTAAGAATATGAGACACCAAACGATTTTGAATTCTTTGCTGTGTGCTATTGCAGTATCTGTAATAGCCTGCACACCAAAGAGTAAGTATGAGAATGTTGCTTTCGAGGAGAAGACTCCTGCCGATTGGGAAAATCAACATGTTTTTCAGATTAACAAGGAAGAACCAAGAGCTTCTTTTATACCATACAAAAGCAAGGAGAATGCTTTACGAGATGTAAAATGGGAATCTTCATTATTGCATTCTTTAAATGGGAAATGGCAATTTCATTTGGCAAAAAATCCTTCGGAAAGACCGTATTATTTCTTTAAGGATGATTATGATACCAGAGATTGGGGAGAAATAAATGTTCCTTCAAATTGGGAGATGGAAGGATATGACATTCCTATTTATACAAATGTGAAATATCCACATGATAAAACTCCACCAACTATTCAAAAAGATTATAATCCTGTTGGGTCATATAAACGAACTTTTACCATTTCTTCTGATTGGAATGACAAAGAAATTTATATTCATTTTGGAGCTGTAAGTTCAGCCTTCTATTTGTGGGTAAATGAACAAAAAGTTGGATATAGTGAGGACAGTAAAACACCTGCTGAATTCAATATTACCAAATACCTAAAGAAAGGGGAAAATACACTGGCTGTTGAGGTGTATCGTTGGAGTGATGCCAGTTATTTGGAAGATCAGGATTTTTGGCGCTTAAGCGGAATGACTCGTGATGTTTATTTAATGGCTCGAAACAAAACTCACATTCGTGATTTTAGAGTAATTGCTGATTTGGATGAAAATTACACCAGTGGATTATTCAACCTATCTGTTGAAATTACCAATAAAGCCAATGAAGAGAATACTAAAAGTGTTATTGCAGAAATTCTGGATAATGGCAAAAAGATAATTGATCTGTCTGTATCTAATAAAGTAAAAGCAGGTGGATCTAGCACCTATGATTTTGAAGCTAAAGTTGATGCCGTAAGAAAATGGACTGCAGAAACCCCAAACCTTTACCAATTAGTAGTTAGTTTGAAAAATGAGAAAGGTAATGTAGTTGAGGTGATTAAGCAGGATATTGGTTTCCGAAAAATTGAAATCAAAAATAGCCAACTATTGGTAAATGGCAAAGCAATCTATCTTAAAGGAGCTAACCTTCATGAACATCATGATGTAAAAGGTCATGTGGTTGATCGTGAGACCATGATCTTGGATATTCAAAGAATGAAGGATCATAATCTTAATGCTGTTCGAACTTCGCACTATCCTCAACCGGAGGAATGGTATAAACTGTGTAATGAGTATGGATTGTATCTGATTGATGAGGCCAATATCGAATCTCATGGAATGGGGTATAAGAAAGAATCATTGGCTAAAGATTCAACATGGATGGGAGCTCATGTATATCGTACAAATAACATGTACCAACGGGATAAAAACCAGCCTTCAATTATTATTTGGTCATTAGGGAACGAAGCAGGTAATGGTGTAAACTTTATGGAAACATATAAAATGTTGAAAGAGTATGATTCTACCAGACCAGTGCAATACGAGCAAGCTCATGGCGGTGCAAATACAGATATCAATTGTCCGATGTACATGAAGATGGAAGGAATGGAGAAGTTCGCAAAAAATAAAGCAGATAAGCCTTTAATTCAGTGCGAATATGCTCACGCTATGGGTAATAGTGTTGGTAATCTTCAAGACTATTGGGATTTAATAGAAAAGTATGATTGTTTGCAAGGTGGTTTTATTTGGGACTGGGTTGACCAGGGTCTTTTAACTAAAAATGAGCAAGGAGAGGAATTTTGGGCTTATGGTGGTGATTTTGGTCCGAAAGATGTTCCATCGGATGGAAATTTTTGCTTGAATGGTTTGGTTGATCCTGACCGTGGAGTTAAGCCACACTTGCTCGAAGTGAAAAAAGTATATCAATACATTGGATTTGAGGATGTTGATTTAGCGAAGGGAGCAGTTAGAATTAAAAACAAATACGACTTTATAAATCTTGATAAGTTTGATATTACATGGAAAGTAGTTGGTGATGGTAAAGTTGTAGCAGATGGAAAATTGTCTTCAAATGTAGAACCAGGAGAATCTGAACTTGTTGATCTTGACTACAAATTTAAAGCTAAAGTAGGTGTTGAGTATTTCCTTGAATTTAATGCAGCATTGAAAAATGACTGGACAATCGTAAAAGCCGGAACTACACTAGCCAGTGAACAGTTCAAATTGCCAATTTTTAAACCTGTAAATAAAGTAGATGTTACGAAGTTTGCAGGTTTAAAATTAGAGGATGCTACTGAATCCGTAAATATTTCAGGGGATGCCTTCTCTGTGACTTTTGATAAAGAAAAAGGTGAATTATCAAGCTTTAAATCAGGAGAAACTGAACTGTTAAAATCAGGACCAGTTCCAAACTTTTGGCGTGCGCCTATTGATAATGATTTTGGTAATGCGCTGCATAAAAGAGCAAAAGTATGGAGAATAGCCGGACAGAATAGAAAGGTTGAAAGCATTACAGTTAAGAAGATAGCAGAAAATACAATCTCAATTTTAGCTGATTTTACTTTGGTAAATGAAAAACAAGAAGAGATTGCAAAATACCAATCAGAATATACAGTTTATGGGTCGGGTGATGTTTTAGTGAATAATCACTTTAAAATGACAAAGGAGAAATTACCTGAGATTGTTAAAATGGGTATGAACCTTGAAATGCCTCGTTCATTTGATCAAATGTCGTGGTTAGGTCGAGGGCCACATGAATCATATGTTGATAGAAAAACCAGTGCATTTGTTGGAAATTACTCAGGAAGTGTGGCAGACCAATATTGGGCTTACATTCGTCCGCAGGAAAACGGCAATAAAACCGATGTTCGCTGGATGAGCATTACTGATAAGAATGGACTTGGTTTATTATTTACCGGAATGCCTCTGTTAGAAGTAAGTGCACATCACAATATCATGGAAGATTTTGAATCTCCTGAGCGTTCGGATGGAAGGCATGTTGATGGCGAACCAGTTGTAAATCGTCACACAACTGATGTGAAACCAAGAGATTTAACCTCCATTGATATCGATTATATGCAAATGGGTGTTGGTGGAGATAACAGTTGGGGAGCATGGACCCATGATAAATACAGACTAACAAAGAAGGAATATCGTTATCAGTTTAGAATTAGAGCGATTACCGGTAATGATGATGTGAATGATTTATCTAAAAGGAAGTTTTAGAATTTAATAAAAAAGCAGTAGTTGATCGAGTTCACTGCTGCTTTTTTTGACCTTAATAATAGGAATAATTGAATATGAAGAAATTACTTATTTTGATGAGCTTGCTACTTGCTTTTTTTTCTTGTGCAACAGCCAAAAAAAAAGCAACTAATAAAAATAAACCAAACATCATTTTTATTCTTGCTGATGATTTGGGATATGGTGACCTTGCTTATAATGGGGGAACAAAAATCAAAACTCCTGCATTAGATAAAATGGCCGATGACGGAATGGTGTTTACTCGTCATTATGCCGGTTCAACTGTTTGTGGTCCTTCACGCGCTTGCTTAATGACTGGATTGCATACCGGACATGCTCCGGTTCGGGAAAATCCTGCCTGGACTAAAAGTGGTAAACCTGCTGATTTAAGTGCCAGTGATAATACAGTTGCAAAAGAACTAAAGAGAGCAGGTTATAAAACAGGCATCATTGGAAAGTGGGGGCTTGCCGAAAAACTAGATGAAGGAATGCCATTGAAACAGGGATTTGATTATTTTTATGGATTTTGCACACACAAAGCTGCCCATCACTATTATCCTGAAGAAATTTGGGAGAACGATAAAAAAGTGAAAATTGAAGGCAATGTGTTAAAAGAAAAGAAAGGAACCTATTCCGAGGATTTATTCATGGATAAAGCACTTGATTTTTTGGATGACAGTAAAGATGAGCCTTTCTTTTTGTATTTCGCTTCAACCCTTCCACATTACGAATTAACAATTGCTGAAGAAGAGAAAGAATATTATTATAAGCAAAATTGGCCCTTACGAAAAATGCGACCAGGTAATTATCTGCATGATGAAAACGGATTTGTTACGTATGCAGCAATGGTAACACGTTTGGATAAAACTGTTAGGGCAATAAGAGAAAAACTGAAAGATCTGGGAATAGATGATAATACGATTGTAATTTTTGCAAGTGATAATGGGCACGAATTTGATAAACCCAAGCAGGAATTTTTAAATAGCAATGGTGAATTCAGAGGTAAAAAACGGGATTTATATGATGGTGGAGTGCATATTCCTTTCATAGCTTGTTGGCCAGATAAAATCAAAGCTGGCTCAAATTCAAATCATGTGTCTGCATTCTGGGATTTTTTGCCAACTGTATGTGATATTGCAGGACTAAAACCAGAGTCGGAAACCGATGGAATATCTTACTTACCAAGTTTACTAGGTAAACCTGAAAAGCAAGAGAAACATGATTTTCTTTATTGGGAGTTTAATGAAAGAAGAGGACCTATTCAGGCCATATTAAAAGATGATTGGAAGCTGGTTCACTTTGTAAATAAGAAATATGAATTGTACAACTTATCAAATGATATTTCAGAAAGTAATAATGTTATTGATGACTTTCCGGAAGTTGCGAAAGAGCTAAAGGAAAAATTAAAAGATGCCAGAACCGAACATCCCGAATTTCCTTTGGTACCACATGCAAAATTATTTAAGAAGAAAAAGAAGTAATAATAGATGAAAATATTATCGATTATAAAATTTTACTTTCCAGTAGTACTTTTCTGCTCATCATGTGCTTATAAAGAAAAAAGCAAAAATAATATTGAACAAACAAAACCCAATATCATCTATATATTAGCAGATGATCTAGGTTATGGTGACTTGAGTTGTTATGGACAGAAAAACTTCTCAACTCCCAATATTGACAAAATGGCAAGTGAAGGTATGATGTTTACACAACACTATGCCGGATCTACAGTTTGTGCACCTTCCAGATCTTGCCTAATGACGGGTCTTCATACTGGTCATACCCCTATTAGAGGAAATATGGAATGGGAGCCTGAAGGGCAGATTCCAATGCCAAATGAGATAATCACTTTGCCTAAGATTTTGAAAAATACTGCTTACGTAACCGGAGCATTTGGAAAATGGGGATTGGGTTATCCCGGATCAGAAGGCGATCCTAACCAGCAAGGATTTGATGAATTTTACGGTTATAACTGTCAGAGATTGGCTCATAATTATTATCCGAATCATATTTGGCACAATCAGGGAAAAGTGATTTTAGAAGGCAATCAAGGTAATGAGATGAATGTTTATGCTCCAGAATTAATCCATAAAGAAGCATTAAAATTTATCGAAAAAAATAAGGATAAACCGTTTTTCATGTTTTATCCCAATGTTATTCCTCATGCAGAGTTATTAATTCCGGAAGAGAAACTTAAGGAATTTAGAGGAGCATTTTTACCTGAGAAAGTATACAATGGAGCCAAACCGGGTGATAAAAGATTTAGAGAAGGAGCTTATGGCTATCAGGAGGAATCGCATGCAGCCTTTGCCGCAATGGTAAAATTGTTGGATCAACAGGTTGGAGATATTCTGAATAAATTAAAAGAACTTGGTTTGGATAAAAATACCATTGTTGTTTTTACTTCAGATAATGGTCCACACCAGGAAGGAGGTGCCGACCCTGATTATTTTGATAGTAATGGAATTTACCGAGGCTACAAAAGAGACTTATACGAAGGTGGAATTTTAGAGCCAATGATTGCCTGGTGGCCTGAAAAAATAAAATCTGGAACTAAAACCAATCATGTTTCTGCTTTTTGGGATGTACTACCAACTTTTGCTGAAATTGTTGGTGCAGATGTACCAAATGAGATTGATGGGATTTCATTCCTGCCAACTTTATTAGGTAATGAGAATCAGAAGCAACATGAATCATTGTATTGGGAGTTTCATGAAAGAGGTGGTCGACAAGCTGTGCGTAAAGGTGATTGGAAACTGGTTCGATACAATGTTTTTAAACCCGAAAGGACTACCACCGAATTGTACGATTTGTCGGTAGATCCTATGGAAAATAATAATTTAGCAAAAGAGTATCCTAATGTTGTTCATGATCTTATGGAAATTATGAATCAAATCAGGAAAGAATCTGATTTATTTCCTTTTGGTAAAAAATAAATATGTTTTAATGAAAAACGAGCAAGGTCAAAATAATCAATAAACATACGCGGCAATGGTTATTTTGAACTTGCGGCTTCCATCTAACAAATGGGAAAAACTATAAACAGATGAAAAAGATAGTTAGCTTAATTTGCATTGTAATGGCCATTGTTGGCAACATACCAGCACAAGATAAACCGAATATACTATGGATTACAATTGAGGATACATCACCTCAGTTTATTGGATGTTATGGAGATGAAAATGCCAAAACTCCGGTAATTGATAAACTTGCTGAAGAAGGGGTTCGATTTACAAATGCTTTTTCAACAGGAACCGTTTGCTCACCAAGTCGATCGGCAATTATTACAGGTGTTAAAACCTACAAGTTAGGTACTGGTAATCATCGTAGTAATTATCAAATTCCGGAAAGAATAAAAGGATTTCCGTACTATTTAAGAAAGCAAGGTTACTATACCACCAATAACAATAAAACAGATTATAATGTTGCCAACGGTAAAAAGTTTATAAAGGAAGCATGGAATGAGAATTCTGGTAAAGCCGGATGGTGGAATCGTGAACCTGGCCAACCATTTTTTGCCATTTTTAATTTTATGGATTCTCATCAATCCAGAACAATGACAAATGACTATAGCTGGTATGAAGATAAGGTCTTGTCAAAACTTTCGGAAGAAGAGAGAATTGGAGACAATGAATTTGAGATGCCTCCATTTTATAAGGATAGTCCGGAAATGAGAAAACAGATGGCGCGAGTATACAATTCTATAAAACTTACCGACAACAAGATAGGAAAACTGTTGAAAAGATTGGAGGATGATCATTTGCGTGATAGCACTATTATTTTCTTTTATGCCGACCATGGAGAAGGAATCCCCCGTGGTAAAACCAATGGCATTAATCTTGGCTATAGAGTACCATTTGTGGTGTGGTTTCCCGAGAAGTACAAACATTTATCACCATGGGGTACAAGTGGTGTTGTAACTGATGAGTTGGTAAGTTTTGAAGATTTGGCACCTACTTTAATAAGCATTGCCGGAGGAAAATTGCCTGAGCATTTGGAAGGCAGAAGACTTCTTGGGAAAGATAGGGATAAACCTACAGATTGCTTGATATTATCAGCCGATAGAGCGGATAATGGAATAGACATGGTTAGGACTGTGACCGATGGTGATTTTATTTATTCGAGAAACTTTTATCCATATCAGCCCGAAGTTCGCTATATAAGGTATATGGAAATAGGACAAATCAAAAAACAAATGAGAGCCGATTATGCAGCAAAAGAGTTAAATGATTTGCAAAGCAGTTTATTTGAAGCACGTCCAGCAGAATTTCTTTTCAATATTAAGGATGACCAATGGGAAACCAAAAATTTGGTAAATGATCCTCATTACAAAAGTGTTTTAAAAAAAATGAGAAAACAATTGGATCGCCAATTAACAAAGGCTCGTGATGTTTTGTTTTTGCCAGAGTTTGAAATTGCTAAAATTTCCAAAAACGAGACTGCATATGATTTCCGATTGGATAAGAAAAGATATCCATTCAAAATGATTTACAAGGCAGCTTCCCTTTCTGGTGTTCGCTCCGGGAAAATTGCAGAGCAACAAGTAAAACTCATGCATAGCACAAATAAGTTTGTAAGGTATTGGGCCATTATGGGGATGCGATCTCAACACGAGAATGTAATCAACAAATACAAAGAGGAAATTGCCGGTTTATTAGAGGATGAATACCAACCTGTTGCTGCGGCTGCATCGGTTATCATGTTTCAGTTTTTTAAAGATGACAAAGCGAAACAACTAGTTCGTGACTATATGAAAAGTAGCAATGATCAGGTGGCTATGCAAACCATAAACATGATGTGTTATTGCAAAGAAAAAATGCCATTTGCAGATGTTGCCAAGATGGTTCAAGCTGAAAAGAACCGTAATAAAAATGTGCGCGGTGCTTGTGAAGACTTTTTAAGGTATTTATAGCTTTTTAAGCTATCGTGGAATTTTGTTCCATTAAAATGTAGAATTGCTGTTGTTGTCTGTAGAAGTGAAAATGCATCTCTTTTACTTTTTTCCGCCAGTGTTAGCATAAAATAATACCATTTTTAAGCCAAAAGTTTCTATTTGTACTCTTTAAGCATGTAAGTTTTGCACTTGATTTGACAGGTTTCTTATCCAAAAACAAACACCGTAAGGAGTAGAAGTTAAGAAAATGAAACCAGCAGGATTAAAAGAATTATTAAACACACACGATAATGATTATTTTGATCTTGCAGCTACCATCTGGCAAATGGAAAAGTTATAAAAAATGAAATTGTATGGTAAAGAAGGGGATTGGTTTAGGCTTTATATTCTTGTTGCTTATTAGCTGCAAAATGCAGCAAGAGAATTTCGCATCTGACGGCAATATTATTCTATATCCTGAAAAGTACAAACAAACCGTTTGGGGGATAGGATTTGAAATTCAATCTGATGCAATTGGATCAGGTAACAATGGATTGCCTGATGAACTTCATGCAGTTCCTCATGATCTTATTCCTTCGGAAAGAGAGAGGCTTGCAAAAGAAATGTTGTCAGGATTTAGATACTGCCGTTTGGCAGGAGGCCTGTATTGGCGTGGGTTGGATAAAGAACAAAAGTACTTGCAACCAAGATGGCCCGAACAACTTGAGGAAATCCGTCAAATGATGGAATGGGCAGGAGTTGAGGGAGTGTCTTTAGAATATTGGTCGCCTGCTCCTTATTGGAAGGCAAATAATAGCTACGTAGGAACCGGTGAAAACGATAGAACCAATGTATTGCGTTGTTTCGGGCCGGACTTTAAAAAAGATCCTGTATATCATGGAGATACCCTGGCCTTTTTAAATGATTTTGCAGAAGCAACTGTAAGAGATATTCAAACTTTAAAAGCAGCAGGAATCAAAACCTCTAAGTGGGGTATGCAAAACGAACCCTTTACTAACAATGGGTCATACTCTGCTTGTAAATATTACAAATCGGAAAATTATATTCGTGCATATACTAAAGCTGCTAAGGCAGTTAGAGACTACGATCCGAATATTCTGCTTTTTGCGGATACCGAATGGGGGTTTCCAAAGAAAATAGCTCCGGGAATGAACCAAAAGGAAGTAGCTGATTTAGTTGATGCTTATTGTATTCATTGCATTGGAGTTGATTCGGAAAAGATTAAGGATTATCATAAAAAAATACGAAATGAATTGCCATTGAAGCCATGGTTTCAAAACGAATACGAATACCTGCAAGGTGGAGCTACTCCAAAAAGATGTTTAAATACAGTGCAGCACATCATGAATTGTTTTCAGATTGGAGAAAACCCTACATGGTATTGGATTCATGCTTTAAAACCATTTAAAAACTCCGAAGCGAGTGGCTATTCGTTGGGATTCTGGAAATCATTATTGCCCGGACACGAACCTAAAGATATTGGCAAATACGAGCGTTGGATGAAAGGGGATATTATAACAGAGATGCCTGAAGAATTTAAAGAAATGGAATATCTGAATGGTATGCGAAAATCAGAAAAAAAACCAGGTGTATATTATAGTTGTGTTATTAATCAGCCTGTAACGGCTTATATGTTGGTTGATCAGGTTGGAAACTATGTACCTGAGGGCTGGACAAAAACAGATTTAAAAGTGCTTCGATCAAAGGGAACAGATGTTGTATACACCAGAAAAATGGAGAAAGGTAAGATATCCATTCCCAAACATGATGGTAGAGAAGGCGATGTTTACGGTGCCCCACATGCCATATTTCTACAAGCAGAAAATATGGAAACCTTCGATGTGGCAGTTGGAATCAACAGTCCGATGAAGATCCGCTCCAAGGCAATAAAATTGGAATTAGAAGCTGCTAAAATGAAGCCAGGAACATGGATTTATAACGATTTTAACTGGAATGCAGTTGGTAGTTTTGTTAAGCACATGCCTTGGGATTGTAAGGTTATCGAATTAGCAGAGGAGAACTATAATAAAGATGCAAGAGTGTTTGCTTTCGAAAGACCGAATGGGAAACGAACTATAGTGGTTTCAAATCGTTCAGGTAAGGATTATACTTTTAGTATCGATACGAATGTTAAAAGCGGAAAGTGGAAAGGATATCGATATACGCCTTGGGAGCGAGGAGAAAATACAATGGGAAAGAAACTTAAAAATAAGAAAGGAAAGGTATTAAAGATGGCACTTCCTAATTTGTCTTGGGAATTTTGGGAAGAGCAGTAAGAAACTATCACTGTGAGTAAGGCAGTGATGAGAAAATGTTTTTATTTTACTTATCGCAATTAACTGGAAATAAGAACATAGTGCAATTGTAAGAGAGATTACTTTATAGTGGTCTCTTTTTTTATCCTACTGGTAGCAACAGTTAGGGTAAATTATGACTTAATTTTCGAGAACGTTATCGTAAAACGAGAGCGTTCCCGAAAACGTTTACGATAAATTTATTAATGCAATCGTTATAAAAGTATTTTTACCTAGCATATTTTTAGATTGGCTTGAAATAATATTGAGCATAAATAAAATCTACTAATTGTAAGTTTGCTTTGTAAGAATTTGTGATTATTTGTTTGACAAATAAGTTATAAAGCAATTTGTGTAATATAAAAACTGATCTATTATGAAATGTAAACTTAAGAGACTCCTGAAGCCAGCAGTCCTGTTTCTCCTATTGGGATTTGGACTTATGGCATCAGCTCAAAATCAAACCACTCTAAGGGGGTATGTCTACGACAAAGGTGAACCACCAATGTCCATTCCGGGTGTTACTGTGCATATTCCCGCTACCAATACAGGAGCAGTAACCAATTTTCAAGGGTATTTTGAAATTAGGGCAAATGAAGGTGATTCAATTCAATTTTCATTTGTAGGGTACAAAACCTTTAAGACAAAGGTTAAGAACCTAATGAAATCAATGACTGTTTCTCTGGAGGAAGATGTTGAGAAGTTAGAGGAAGTTATTGTTGTTGGTGAAACTACTATGCAAAAGCAACATGTTGCTGCAACTGTTGAAAGAGTAGATGTAGTAGAAGCATTACAAGGAAAACCTGTTACAAATTTATCTCAATCATTACAAGGTGGAGTTACAGGTGTCAGAATTTCTCAATCATCAGGTAAACCAGGGAGCGATCAAGCCAGCATAAACATCAGAGGAGTTACCACATTAGATAACTCAGGGGCGCTTATTTTGGTTGACGGAATTGAAATGAGTATGGATGATATAAATCCTGATATAGTTGAAAGCATGACTGTCTTGAAGGATGCTGCCGCTGCTGCTATTTATGGGTCAAGAGCTGGGAAAGGTGTTGTTCTGATTGAAACGAAGAGAGGGGTTCCAGGTGAGATGCGAGCATCGTATAGCGGCTACGTGGGTATTCAAACACCAACTCGTTTACCAAAATTTGTTGATGCTGTAACATATATGAATATGTATAATGAAGCGGAAATAAATGATGGAAGTAGCCCTAGCTTTAGTCAATATGATATTGATAATACTGCCAGTGGTTTATACCCTGTAAGTTATCCTGATACAGATTGGGTGGGTGAAGTTGTTGACAAATCATCAATTGTAACCAATCATTCGTTTAGTGCTTCTGGGGGAAATAGCTTGGCACGTATTAATCTCTCAGGGAGATATTTATTTCAGGATGGAATGATAGACTATGTTAAGGCTAGAAAATTTAATTTCCGTGCGAATTCTACAGTTACGATGGCAAAAAACCTTCTCTTTTATATCGATGCAAGTTTCAGTAGAGATTTAAATGAACAGCCTAGTAATTATGATCCAATATTAAGATCAATGTATGAAAACCCGCCAACAATGATTGATAAATTTCCTATGAAACCGGGGGTTGACAAGCAATTTTATGGAAAGTATTCAGGAGATCTCATGAATAATCCACTTTTGTATACGGAGCAAGGAGGATCAACAAAAAGATTTAGCGATCGTTCTTTAATGAATTTTAGAATAAAGTATAATCTTGGTGAAAATTGGAGGTTAAGTGCAAGTTACAATTTCGTTTTAGATAGTAAACACAAGCAAGTATCAAGAAAACCATTTGCATTATACAATTATTGGACTGACGAGCTAATTAAAGAATGGGATTATAAATTTTCTGGAGATACGGAAAAAATATTTTCATCTGAGACAAAGTTAAAAGCTAACTTTAACAAGGATTTTGGTCAGCACAAGTTGAATGCAGTTGTAGGAACATCGCTTAGAAATAAGAGTCCCGATGAATTTAATAAGCATGAAATGCTATCGTTCTATGGTAAAATTAGTTATTCTTTAAAGAATAAATATTTATTTGAAGCAACTACTCGATATGATGGTTCATCTAAGTTTGATGAGAAAGAAAAATGGGGAGTTTTTCCATCGTTTGCTCTTGGCTGGAATGTACACAAGGAAAATTTTCTTGAAAACAGTAATTTAATTACCTATCTAAAATTAAGAGGATCCTGGGGGCAATTGGGTAATAATAATGTGGGATTATATAATTTTCAATCAACGATTGACCCGAAAAATGGAACTGAAAAAGTTATTGGTAACCGCAATTTGAAATGGGAAACCGTTACCATGACAAACTTGGGTGTTGACCTTGGATTATTTCATAATCAGGCAGTAGAATTGAATTTTGAAGTTTACCGAAAAGTAACTACAGATATGATATTGAAGCCACCTATCAGTCAGATTGTTGGAGTAGGTGCTGCAAAAGGAAACCTGGGAGAAATGGTTAATGAAGGGTTTGAGGTATCTTTAAATATTCAGAAAAAACTGTCTGATAAATTGAAGTTTAGTTTTGGAACAGGTTTGGCTTTTAACAGAAATAAAATCGAAAAACTAGAAGGAGGTCCTTACATTAGCGGTTGGGGGATTAAAGAAGAAGGATATAGTGTGAATGATTATTATGGGTATAAAACCGATGGATTAATTCAAATTGGTGAGATTGAAAATGGATTGCCAATCTTTGCAGGACAAGAAGCCGGTGATATTAAGTTTCTTGATTTAAACCGTGATGGAGTACTGACTGAAAAAGATATGACTCATATTGGTCGATCTAACGCAAAGTTTGATGCATTTACAAATCTTAAAATCAAGTATAAAAGCTTTGATATAAGTGCTCAGCTGACAGGTACTTTTGGACTTGATGGAAGGGCAACAGGTAGAGTTGCATACCCATTCTACAACGGAGGTAAACCGCAAGAACATCATGTAGGAAGTTATTGGACTCCTGAGAATCCAAATGCATACTATCCTAGGTTAAGCCTAAAAGCGTCTGGCTTAGAACAACAGCATGATTATTTTTTGAGAGATGCAAGTTATATAAGACTTAGAAATGTGCAAGTAGGTTATACTTTGAATAGGAACACTCTCCAAAAAATTGGAATTAGAGGATTAAGATTGTATGTAAATGCACGTAACCCTCATGTATGGACCAAGATGAAAACATTAGATCCTGAATCCAGAGGAAATGATGAAACTTATCCTATCATGGCAACATATACAATGGGTATGAAACTTAATTTTTAAAGATTATAAAAATGAACAAATTATATATTTTTATTATAGTAGGTATTCTATTTTCATCTTGTGATGAATTGGTAACCTACGATAATCCTAAGGCTGTTACAGATGAGGATTGGTGGAATTCAGAACAAGATGCACGATCTGCATTAAATACAATTTATTCTTTTGTTCCTAAGGGGATTACCGGTGATGGTGGGAGATTAAATTATAATTATTCAGCCGATGAGGCTTACCAAGTAAATAAGACAGATTATACATCCATTGCCAATGGTAATTTAATTGCAGAAAATAAAAAAGCTGAGGACATTTGGAAGGGAAGTTATACATACATAAGACGAGCAAATCGATTCTTTAAGTATGTTGATAATTGTGCTGTTGAAGCTTCTTTATTAGAGCGATTCAAATTAGAGGCGAGAACTCTTCGCGCATGGATTTATCTTGAACTGGTAATGTGGTATGGAGATGTACCTTTAACAACCGAAGAACTTTCTCCTGATTTAGAATCCTCACTTGCAAAAACAGATAAAACAGAGGTCTTAAATTTTGTGATAACAGAGTTAGAAGCTGCAAGTAATGGATTACCTAAAGAATATTCTTCTAATGATAGATGGAGAATGACAAGTGGTGCTGCTTTATCTTTTAAAGCCTTAGCACATTTATTGTTAGATCAATGGGAAGAAGCTGCGAGTGCTGCCAAATTGGTTTGTGAATCAGGAGTGTATGAATTATACAATAATTTGGATGACCCAGCCAATAGTTATCGTTTGTTATTTACTCAGGATGGGATAAATAATAAAGAGACAATTATTTATAAATCAAAAGGTTGTAGTTCTGCTTATAGCAATAATACACCAGCAAGTTTGGGAGGTGTGTCAGGTTTTGCTCCCTTGGGTAATTTGGTGGATATTTATGAAACCTTACAAGGTAAAACCTTAGCTGAAATGAGTATTGACAGTGTAGATTATTATAAGCGTAATCCTGGTTTTAACCGTGATCCTAGATTAGACGCTACTGTAATTCTTCCTGGTACCTCATTTAATGGTCAAACCATCAGTCCATTCGATGATTCTGCTACTAATGACAATAGAATCGGAGCAAAAGATAGTTCTCCTTCTGGTTATTGGATGAAGAAATATGTTGACATACGAGAGAAGAAAGTTGGGGGTGTTATAGATTATATGATTCTACGCTTGCCTGATGTAATGTTAATGTATGCTGAAGCAATGATCGAGCAAGGAGAATTTCATGATGCTTTAGCCATTTCGTATATTGATGAAATTCGTGCAAGAGCAGGTATGCCACCTGTTGATCTTACCAAATACAACTCAAAGGAAAGTATGAGACAACTTTTAAGAAGAGAAAGAAGAGTGGAGTTGGCATTGGAAGGAAGACGTATTTATGATTTGCGCAGATGGGAAGAGGGAGCATTGTTACAAGTTCCTGCATATGGAGCTACTAATCCTGCAACAGGAGAAACAGTTCAAATTGCAACAAGAAACTTTATCATCCCTGATCATTATTTACTGCCAATTCCGCAAAGTGAAATGTTGGTAAATGATAATATGATCCAGAATGATGGTTATTAAAATGATAAATATTAGAATTATGAAAAAACTATTATATACAACTGGATTGTTTGCAATAACTGTGTTATTCATCACATCCTGTAATGATGAACAATTAAAGGAATGGTATTTCGAGGAACCTCCACTACCAGCAAACGCAACTGTTTTTGGTAATGAAAGTTACAATGTTGGTATAGATGAAAATTCAAGTTTCTTTGTGAAACTAAAAGGAGAACCACCTTTTGATTTTACTTATTCTGATGGAGAACAGGAGATTACAATTACTGATATAGACACATCCGTATATGAAATACCTGTAATGCCTGATTATACAACCTATTATAAGGCGGTAGCTGTATCAAATGTTATGGGAGAAGGATCTATCGAAACAGATTCCGCAGTAGTAAATGTTTTCTCTGTTAAAAATATCTTTCAGTCTAATTTTAATAGCTATGTTCAACGTAGCGAGAATGGAAAAGGACGTGATCACTCTTCTGATGAGTTACTTTTATTAAAGAATGCTTCGGATGAATACGCCAGAACTTCGTTTTATTCATTTGATCTAAGTAGCTTTGTTGATGATATTGCTAGCGAGGATGAATTTTTCTTTACATTTTCAATACTATATTCGAATAATACAACACAAAATTCAATTATTGTGGAAGCCTCTGATGTATCTATTGATAATACTATTGATTGGGGTTCTCAACCTTTAGATGAGTTGTTTGAGAAAGTTGGTCAGTCTGAGCATAAGAGTTTTGGAACGGATAAAGATGCCTCAACATTAATCGAAAATCAAACATTTGATTTAACCAGCTATGTTCAATCTTTGATTGCGGACGGAAAATCTTCATTCACGCTTAGGTTGACTCTGAAAGATCAAAATGCAGCATACTTGAGAATTGGATCAAATAATAATTCTAACGAAAGTTTTCGTCCAAAACTTGAGATTAAAGGGCAAGTATACAAGCCTGAGATCAATGAATAATAATTCGAGTTAGATTAGCTATTAGTTATTAGTTATTGGGTTGATTCAGTTTATCTGGGTCAACCCATTATTATCTAAATGAATATATAGTGTTACTATGTTATTTTACAACTGCCGATTTGCAATGATATCATTTAAAATAAATTTGCTGTTAATGGCAATGTCTTTACTGCTTGCATGCTCGGCTGATGCCGATGTGCAGATTAATTCTAATGCAGATGTGAATGTAGATAAGGACAAATCTAAAATTGATACCAATTCACCCAAAGGTGTTCAACCATTTTTTGCTGATAACAATAATCCGGATATAGAGTGGGAGCTGGATTTTACTGATGAGTTTAATGATGAGGTGCTAAATAGATTTAAATGGACAAAAAATAACAGCTCAAAGAGTAGGGCAGCACGTCCTAAAATTGGTGTAAAAAATTGGTACTGGAAACCTGAAAATGTGAGACTGCAAGATGGAAAGTTGATTTTAGAGGTTGTAAAGCACGATCGCAACACCATGCATTGTGGAGGAGTGTTTTCGAAAGATAAGTATGAAACAACTTATGGCTATATGGAAGCTAGAATTAAAATTGCTGATGCATATAAAGGAACTCACACAGCATTTTGGCTGCAAGGCAAGGGAATGTCAAACGTGGATGGTACGGCAAATGATGGAGCTGAAATAGATATTTTTGAATCGGCATGGCTAAAAGATTTTACCAAATGTGTAGTTCATATCGATGGATATGGCTCTAATCATAAGGCAAATACAAAGAAATACAATACACCAGGAATTCATGAAGGATACCATGTTTTCGGCTTACATTGGAGCAAAGATTTCATGAAGATCTATTACGACGGCGTTCTAAAGGCATCGTATACTGGTGATAGTTGGATAGTTCATGCCAATGAGTATTTGTGGTTATCTAATGGCGCCAGCTTTGGAATCGAAGGAGATTACTTTACCAGTCAACCCAATGGAACATTAACTTTTGCCCAGGTGGATTACCTGCGGGTTTGGAAACAAAAATAAGAAGAAGCAATACTTATGAATGTATGGCGGTACAAAATTTTTCTTTCATATCAGTTTTGTTGGTTTTTTTGTACAAAAAAATTCGATAAGACTCTTGTGGAGTGCAATTTTGTACAAAAAAATCGCCTTTAATGATCTTGATCGGAAAATTTGCACAAAAAAAACGTAAAAATTGATTTTGAAGACGGAAATCGTACAAAATAATCGCCAATATCGATCTTAAAGCTCAGATTTGGACAAAATATTGACAATTATTGATCCTGAACGATAAATTTGTACAAAATTGCCGCTCAAATCGATTTTAACGCCCGGATTTGTGCAAAATTAGCACCAATATCGATCTTGAAGCTCGGATTTGTGCAAAAAAAGCAGCATATCTTATCTGCTTATTATTTTGTGCACAATCCTTGTCACATCGATCTTTTTACTCATTTACTCAGAAGAATATTGCTTTTATTCAAAAATGAGGAGAGCTATGTTTATTTGCGATTTTTGTTTTATCATGAATGAGTACGGTTGCTGTATTTATACTTAACGTGAGTTCGACGTAAAATTGGTTCACAGTTTGATCTGATTTTGAGTAGAAATTTTCTCAAATTTTCGAAGGAATATCGGGATATTTCAAGAAGATTTGAGGAAATTTATGCCGAAAGCAGGCAAACACATAATGGAAAGTTCTCTTTACGACATCTTCACATTAAAAATTCCTCAAAATAACCCGCTATTCTTTCCAAATTTTTAATGCAAATCTATCGCAAATATAACTTTCTGTGGATAGAATTTTACGTCGAACTCACGTTACTTATATCAATTAAGAAGGCTTTACTTTGCTTTTGAGGACTGTCTAATGTTTAGTTTTCCGTTTAAAATTAAGGTTTGAGGCTTAAAATCATTCGGATTTTCAATTTGTTGAATAAGAAGTCTCGCAATAGAACGACCTATTTCAGTAGTTGGTTGCTCAACCGATGTGAGTGGAGGATCGACATGAAGAGCCAAACCAGACTCTGAGAAGCCAACAAACGCAATATCCTCAGGTATTTTATATCCATGCTCCTTAAATACTTTCATAGCACCGATTGCCGCCGGGTCATTTGCAGCAAATATGGCATCCGGAATGTCATTTTTCGCAATTAATTCTTCTGCCGCATTTTTGCCATCTTCCATCATAAAACCTGCTGGTACAATTTGATTTTCAGTTAGCTCGATTTTATGTTTTTTGTTGGCATCAATAAATCCTAATTTCCTGTTTTTAGATAAGCTAAGGTTTGATGGTCCGGCCAAATGGTAGATTCTTTTATATCCCTCATGAATTAAATGTTCCGTAGCAAAAAATGACCATTTATAATCATCAAAAATAACTTTCGGGGTTTTTAAATTTTCATTGGTACGGTTAAAACAGACAATTGGCAAGCCTGATTCGATTAATTCCTGATAATACTCAACATTATCATCGCCCATTAACGAAATGATAAGCCCATCAACCATGTTGTCAACCAGTGTTTTAACATTGGATTTCTCCATCTGGATGGACTGGTTTGCTTGGGTAATAAGAACTTGGTAACCTTTTTCAAATAGTATCTCCTGAGCTCCAATAATAACTTTTGGAAAGAAATCATTAATAAATTCAGGAACAACTATTCCAATGTTAAAGGATCGTTGCTGGATTAACTTTTTAGCAATAGGATTTGGGTGATAATTTAATTCTTTTGCAGTTTCTAAAATCAGCTCTTTTGTTTCTTTTCTAATATCATACTTATCGTTAAAAGCTCTGGAAACGGTCGAAATAGATAGGTTTAATTTTTTTGCTATATCCTTAATTGTAATATGTTTCATATGTGGTATACTATTTTATTTTAATGTCTTGCCATTAAATTTTGTTATAAATCTATAAAAAGAAATACAACTTAAATATTTTCGCAATAACAATCAATTCATCGGGAACGTTTTCGAAAAAAAAATCGTTTTCGGAAGCGTTCCCGAAATTATTTCCGCAGAATTAATTGCAAACCTTTTCATAAGGATCTTAATTGCAAAAAATATTAAAGAGAATTGAAAAATTATGGGGTTTATTGATTTAGGTGTTGTGTTAGCATTCTCACTTCTTGTTTTTGTATGTGGGATCTCTTTTGCCAAGTCTGGTAAAAATATGAAATCTTTTTTTGCGGCGGGAGGAAATTTACCTTGGTGGATGAGTGGTTTGTCTTTGTTTATGTCTTTTTTCTCGGCAGGAACTTTTGTGGTTTGGGGATCTATCGCTTATACCAGTGGTTGGGTAGCTGTTTCTATTCAATGGACAATGTGTATTGCGGGTTTTATCATCGGTTTTGTGATTGCTCCAAAGTGGAGAAAAACAAATGCATTAACAGCTGCTGAGTTTATTACAAACAGATTAGGTTACAATACCCAAAAAATATACACCTACATTTTCTTGTTTGTTTCGATTTTTACTACAGGGGCATTTTTATATCCTGTAGCAAAAATTGTTGAAGTATCTACAGGTATTCCCATTACAGCAAGTATTGTGTTTTTAGGCTGTCTTATTTTAATATACACTGCCGTAGGAGGTTTATGGGCAGTTATTGTTACTGATGTTTTGCAGTTTGTTGTACTTACAGCTGCAGTTCTTATAGTTGTGCCTCTGGCATTTGATAAGATCAACGGCATCGAAAATTTTGTGGCCAATGCTCCTGAAGGATTTTTCTCTTTAATCAATGAAGAATACACAGGTGGATTTCTAGTGGCTTTTGGTTTGTATAATCTCTTTTTTATAGCAGGCAATTGGGCCTACGTACAAAGATATACAAGTGTTTCCACACCACGGGATGCAAAAAAAGTAGGTTGGATTTTTGGAGCCCTTTACACAATAAGTCCACTGGTGTGGATGTTACCTCCAATGATTTATCGGGTGTTGAATCCAAACCTGGATGGATTAGCTGATGAAGGAGCATATTTGTTGATGTGCAAAGAGGTGTTGCCTGTTGGAATGCTTGGCTTAATGTTGGGAGGAATGATTTTTGCAACATCCAGCTCGGTAAATACAACCTTAAACATAGCAGCAGGGGTATTAACAAATGATGTGTTTAAACATTTTAAGCCGAATGCCAGCGAAAGTGTATTGGTAAAAGTAGGAAGAATAGCTACCGTAAGCCTCGGAATTTTAACAATTCTTGTGGCACTAATGGTTCCATTAATGGGAGGAATTGTTGAAGTGGTACTAAGTCTTGCTGCATTAACCGGAGGAGCACTCTTTTTACCTCCTTTGTGGGCTTTGTTTTCAAAAAATCAGAATGGAGTAAGTGTCTTATCAGTAACAATGGTTTCATTGTTAGTAAACGGTTTTTTTAAGTTCATAAGTCCCGATCTTTTAAATATAAGCTTAAGCAGAGGAGTAGAGATGGCTGTAGGAGTTGGTATCCCAATTGTTCTGCTCGGGAGCTATGAGATTTTTGCAATCCTGACAAAAAAGAAACAAACAGCATATTTAGCATACATCAATCATCAAAACAAATCAACAGTTGCAGCTGATGAAGATGAAAATGACGGTGCTCAGAATAAAAAAGGAGGCCGGGTAATTGGAATAGGTGTGGCTGTAACAGGCTTAATGATTGCTGTTCTTTCACTGATAGGTAGTACTGGTAAAATACTGGTTGGTATCATGGGCTTATTGGTTCTAACATTAGGATTAATCGTAATTCGAAAAAACAAATAAATAAAATCATAGAAGCAATGTTGGTAGAAGAATTTTCTGAAAAAACACGTCAAAATAAAACAATCGAATTAAATACAGATGTAACAGTTGTAGGAGGAGGATTGGCAGGAGTTTGTGCTGCTGTTACTGCTGCAAGGTCTGGGGTAAAAGTAGTATTGGTTCAAGATCGCCCGGTTTTAGGCGGAAATGCTTCAAGTGAGGTGCGTTTATGGATTCTGGGCGCTACCTCTCACATGGGAAATAACAATCGATATGCAAGAGAGGGAGGATTACTTGATGAAATTCTTGTTGAGAATTTATATCGCAATAAAGAGGGAAATGCATTGATTTTCGATACCATATTGCTTGAGAAAATAAATGGAGAGAAGAACATTACTTTGTTACTTAATACAGCAGTGTATGAAGTTGAAAAGTCGGATCCTGAAACCATTAAAAGCGTTAATGCATTTTGTAGTCAGAATTCAACAAATTACTTGATAAATGCACCACTGTTTTGTGATGCTTCCGGTGATGGTATTGTTGGATTTCAAGCCGGAGCAGCATTTAGAATGGGAGCCGAAAAACCCGAGGAATTCGGAGAGAAGTTTGCTCCGGATATTTCTTATGGAGAATTGCTTGGCCACACCATGTATTTCTACAGTAAAGATGCAGGAAAACCAGTGAAGTATGTTGCACCCGAATTTGCTTTGAAAGATATTACCGAAATACCAAGATACAAGGTAATCAGTGAGAAAGATTATGGATGCAGACTTTGGTGGCTTGAATATGGAGGAAGAAAGGATACCATACATGAATCGGAAGATATTAAATGGGAACTATGGAAAGTGGTTTATGGGGTTTGGGATCATATTAAGAACTCAGGCGAATTTCCTGATTCCGAAAATCTTACATTAGAATGGGTAGCCACAATTCCTGGCAAACGGGAAAGCAGAAGGTTCGAAGGTTTATATATGCTAAAGCAACAGGATGTTATAGAGCAAACCAATTTCGATGATGCAGTAGCATTTGGAGGTTGGGCTCTTGATTTGCATCCATCTGATGGAGTATATAGCGAAAGACCAGGTTGTACGCAGTATCATTCAAAAGGAATTTATCAAATCCCTTTAAGAAGCTTCATTAGCAAGAATATTAAAAACCTGTTCTTGGCAGGAAGAATCATTAGTGCCAGCCATGTGGCTTTTGGATCTACCAGAGTGATGGCAACTTGTGGACATGGTGGACAAGCTGTTGGATTTGCTGCTGCACAATGTATAAACGAGGATATTAAGGTAAATGAGTTGTTGGATCCGATTAATCTAAATAAACTACAGCAAGCATTAAGTCTTAACGGACAGGGAGTTCCTGGAGTTGAAATTCTAAAAGAGAACAATCAGGCAAGTTTGGCTCGCATCGAAAGTTCGAGTGAATTTAAACTGAATAATTTTTCAGGAAATGGTTTATGGATGTCTTTAGAAACGGCTGTATCTCAGATGTTACCATTAAGTTCTAATACCAAATATACATTTCAGTTTGAAATTGAAGCTTTTGAGAATACCTGCATTACCGCACAATTGAGAAGTAGCAGTAAACTGGGAAACTATACACCTGATACAGTAATTCAGGAGCTTAAGCTTGATTTAATTACAGGAAAGCAAAAAATCGATATTCCGTTCGACAGTGTTTTAAAAGATGATCAGTATGGATTTATAACTTTTCTTGAGAATTCAAATGTAAACATTCGTTGCACTGATGAAAGAATAACAGGTGTAATGACCTTGTTCAATGGGAAGAATAAGGCTGTTAACAACCATGGCAAGCAGATTCCTCCAACCAATAGCGGAATTGAAGAGTTTGAATTTTGGATTCCAAAGAGAAGACCAGAGGGTGAGAATTTAGCATTTAATGTGAGTCCATCTATAAATTTATACAGTGCCGATAATATCTGTAATGGTATTGTGCGTCCGTTTCTAAAAACAAATGCATGGGCAGCAGATTTATCAGATGATTGTCCTGCTTTAACCATGAACTGGGAGCAAAAGCATTGTATAAAAAATATAAAACTTTTTTTTGATACAGATTATGATCATGCAATGGAGTCTACTTTAATGGGGCATCCCGAGAGTGTGATTCCATTCTGTATTCGAAACTATAAAATATATGACGACAAGGATAAATTGATTTACGAGAAAAAGAATAATTATCAAACAATTAATGAAATCAAGCTGGAGAATTCTATTTCAACCAAGCAATTGAGATTTGAGTTTGAACATCCTTCTAAAACAACTCCGGCTTCAATTTTTGAGATTGTTTGTTCGTAATCCATTATAACCCTAATTGTAAACTAAATAAAAACCAAATGAAAAAGTTAATTGCGATTTTCTATTTCTTATTGTTGAGTTCGGTAATATGGGCTCAACAAAGAAATATTACCGGTGTCGTATTCGATGAGTCCGGTCTGGCTTTGCCAGGTGTAAATGTTGTTGTTCAAGGAACTACCGTAGGAACAATAACCAACATCGATGGACAATTTAGTATCCAAGTAAATGAAGGGCAAAATGCACTTGAGTTCTCATTTATTGGATATAAGTCTCAAACAATTGATGTAAGCTCAACTGAAAACCTTACAGTGAATATGGAGCCAGATGCTATAGGCTTAAATGAAGTTGTAGCGGTTGGATATGGAGTTCAAAAGAAAGTGAACTTGACAGGAGCTGTGGCTGTAGTTGATTCTGAAGAACTGGCTTCAAAACCAGTAATGCAAACCTCGGTTGCCTTGCAAGGATTGGCTGCAGGTGTAACTGTAACTCAAAGTTCAGGACAACCAGGAAGTGATAAAGGTACAATACGAATTAGAGGGCTTGGATCTGTTAGACAAGATGGTAAGACTGATGATGCAGGTCCATTGGTTTTAATTGATGGACGTGAAGGAAATATAAATGATGTAGATCCTAATGATATTGAGAATTTTTCGGTATTAAAAGATGCAGCATCATCGGCGATTTATGGTTCCAGAGCTGCCAATGGAGTAATTCTAATTACTACCAAACGTGGTACACAAGGAAAATTTAAAGTACGTTATAAGGGATATGGTGGTTTTCAAACCATTAGTGAGAAGCCTAAGTTAGTTGATGGATTAACTTTTATGAAAAATCGTAATTTGTCACTTTTAAATGATGGAGAAAATCCTGAATTCTCCGAAGAATACATCCAGGAATACGAGGCAAATTACAAATCAGATCCGGATCATTATCCGAATACTGATTGGCAAGATGAAATCTTACAAGGATCTGGATTTCAACAGCACCATAATGTCAATATTTCAGGGGGTAACGATTGGTTCAGCACCAGAGCTTCCATGTCTTTTATGGATCAGAAAGGACTGATAAATAACACCAGTTATAAAAAGTATACATTTCGTGTGAATAATGATATGCAGTTAAGAGATAATCTAAAACTGAGTTTAGATTTATACGGAAAAAGAAGTATTCAAAAGCAACCTGCTGATGAAGCAAAAAGCGTTTTCGATCAGGCTAATCGAATTCCTAATATTTATCCTGCTCAATTTACAAATGGAAAGTACGGTGAAGGATGGAATGGTCAGAATCCATTGGCAATGGCCGAAAGTGGAGGAGTTGACCGAAGAAATTATAACAGATTTAATACAGAGATTAAGCTGGAGTATAAGCCTGTGAATAATTTAAATGTGGTATTGAAATATGCTCCTGATTTTAAATTTGATCGCGAAAAGAAATTTAATCGCACATATGAAATTTATGATGCAGACGGAGAGTTTTTGCTTGAAAAGCCAAGTGTATCAAAATTGAAAGAGAAGAGAAAATACACTTTTAAACAGCAGTACAATGCTCTGGTTACTTATAACAAGTCTTTTAACGATCATAACTTTACCGTTTTAGGTGGTTTCGAACAAATTGACGATTATGTTGAAGAATTGTCTTTACAAAGAGACAATTATACTTTTCAAGATTATCAGTATATAGATGCTGGTAGCGAGGAGAATGATCAAACAACTGGAAAGGCAAATGAAGTTGCATTAAGATCATATTTTGGGCGTTTGAATTACGATTATAAAGGGAAGTATTTATTTGAAGCCAATTTAAGATATGATGGTTCATCACGTTTAGCTCCTGGTAATAAGTGGGATTGGTTTCCGTCTTTCTCGCTTGGTTGGAGACTATCAGAAGAAAACTTTATGAAAGATTTAGATTGGCTTTCAAACCTTAAATTAAGAGCATCTTATGGTGAATTAGGAAATCAGAAAATGCCGGATAGATATCCTTGGTCTGCAACTGTAGATATCAAAGATATGGGCTATTTGTTTGGAGATCCGCTGACAATGGCACCAGGAGGAGCGATAAAAACAGCATCAAATGCAAGTTTAATGTGGGAAACAGCAAAATCTACCAACTTTGCACTTGATGCAGGATTCTTTAACAACCGATTGACCTTTACTTTTGAATATTTTGAACAGGTTAGAAAGGATATGTTATTTAAACCAGCCATATTAATGACTACTGGTTTAAATCCAACATATCAGAATGTGGGAGAATTGGAGAACAAAGGTTGGGAGCTTTCTGCAAGTTATCGTGGTAATATTGGAGATTTTAAATATAATGTAACTGCTAATGTGCATGATATTAAATCTACAATGAAATCAATTGGTTTGGCAGATAAGTTTGTTAAAGATAGTAAGATTTTACGCGTAGGTGACTATGTAAATGCTTACTATATCTTAGAAGCAGATGGATTGTTTCAATCTCAGGAAGAGATAGACAATTATGGCGCTACAGTAGAAGGTAATGAACTTCAACCTGGAGATATTAGATATGTTGACCAGTTAACCATTGACTCGAATGGAGATGGAATAATGGACACTGCGGATGGGGTAATTGATGCCAATGACCGTGTGGTAAAAGGTGATTCCAGACCTAGGTATGAGTATAATTTAAATTTGAATGCATCATACAAAGGATTTGATATGATGATGTTTTTCCAAGGTGTAGGTAAAAGAGATGTATTACTAGGAGGACATGCAGTAAAAGCATTTAGCAATGCAAGTAACATGCAGGAGTGGCATTTGGACTATTGGACTCCCGAAAACCCGAACGCATCATATCCTCGCTTGTGGTCAACCTCAACAAACAATAGCAAAGCATCTTCATATTGGTTGTTTAGCCGTGCTTATCTAAAACTAAAGACGGTACAGCTAGGTTATACTTTCCCTAAAAAACTACTGAAAAAATCTTTTGCAGAGAAGTTGAGAGTTTATGTAGCCGGAAACAATGTATTCAGCATTGACGATATGCCGTCAGGATGGGATGCAGAAGAGGGTGAAACAAATGGTGGAGGATACCCGATTGTATCAACCTACGTATTTGGTATTGATTTAACATTTTAATCTTAAAACTTTACAAAAATGAAAATAAAAGCAATTATATACGGATTGATTGTTTTGGTTGGCTTTTCGTGTAGCGATGACTATATTGAAAGATATCCATTGGTTAATCCTTCGTCGGAAACCTTTCTTTCTACAGGACCGGAAATGGAACTGGCAATTAATGCAGCCTACCAAAAAATGTATTGGAGCGGTGGTTATAATACAACGAATCATTATAGAATGGATTTTGCGACTGATATAGGAATGTTCCGCCCGGAATGGGGAGCAGATGGTTTTAATTCCATATCCAGAGGTGATCATACAACTCTAACATCTACTTTCAAAAATGCTTGGGATAACTTCTACACAGGAGTAGGCCGTTGTAATAATATTTTGGAAAACATTGAACGAGGTCGCGAAAATGTATCTGAGGAATTTTACAACCAGATTATTGCACAAGCACTTTTCTTAAGAGCATATTATTACATGTATCTAACAGAATTATATGGTGATGTGCCATTGGTAATAACTGTTCAGGATCCTACCGTTTATGAATTGGCAAAGGATCCAAAATCTGCTGTTGTGAATCAAATTTTACTTGATTTGGATGAGGCAATTAAATATTTGCCATCCGAATGGACAGGAGGTGATAAGGGAAGAGCTACTTCGGGTGCTGCACTAACTTTAAAAGCTAGAATTGCATTGTATAATGGAATGTATGAGATGGCAGCGGATGCGGCAAAACAAGTGATGGATTCTAAGGTTTATTCTTTGCATCCAAACTATGGTGAGGTGTTTGATTTCGAGCATCAACGAAACAGTGAGGTTATTTATGACCTGCCTTACTTAATCGGAGAAAAACATCAAGCTTGGGTGAAAATAAGTAGTACCCGTAATGCAAAATGCTGGAGTACTTCTTATCCAACCAGAGATTTGGTTGATTCTTATGAAGACATTAATGGAAAAACGATTGATCAGTCAGATATTTACGATGCTGCAAAACCATTCGAAAATAGAGATCCTCGATTGGATTATACCATTCTTCGCGAAGGAAGTATTTTTGGTGGATACTTGTACACGCACCATCCTGATAGCGCCAAATGTGCATTCTATGAAAATGGTGTTTTCAAAAAGCGTGTAAAAAATTTCGAAGTATCAAAAGGGATTTATGCTTCGAGAACAGGTTTTAATGTAAAAAAATGGTTTCATGACTCAGATCTTGAGAATATCAGTGAATCTGATCTTAACTTCATCTTAATGCGATATGCAGAAGTTCTTTTGATTTATGCTGAGGCAAAAATTGAATTAAATGAGATTGATGCAAGTGTTTATGATGCGATTAATGATGTGAGAGACAGAGCTGGTATGCCTGATGTTGCTGCTGGAAAATCTCAAGCAGAACTTCGTACAATTTTAAGAAGAGAACGTAAGGTGGAATTGGCATTCGAAGGTTTGCGTTTATTCGATATCAGAAGATGGAGAATAGCAGAACATGTAATGCCTGGTGATGTAGTGGGTAAGAGAACAAAGAGCTATTGGTATTCATCGGAACCTGTACCAACAATCAATGCGTATGGTAAGCCGGTTTACTCAAAGGTGTCGACCTATTTTGCTACGACCCCAGCTACACGAATCTTTGATCCAAACAAAGATTATTTGTGGCCAATACCACAGGCAGAAAGGGATATCAATCCGCTTTTAGAACAAAATGATGGTTATTAAATAAATCTAAAAA
Organism: Marinifilum sp.; assembly: GCF_965230805.1. Lineage (NCBI taxonomy): Bacteria > Pseudomonadati > Bacteroidota > Bacteroidia > Marinilabiliales > Marinifilaceae > Marinifilum > Marinifilum sp. The sequence goes on from NZ_OZ246019.1 coordinate 3,948,205, forward strand.
AAGAACCTGCTATTTTTGGCAGGTTCTTTCAAATATAGGCTTGTTATCATCAAATCTTAATTGATTAAGAAATGTAAATGCTAACAGCAAGTTAGATTTATTTTAATAGTAGAAAAGTAAACTGGAAGGTTCTGAAGAGGGCTCAGTAATAATTTCGTTCTTGTTGAGTGCATGCTTTTAAAGGTGTTGAGTGTATGCTTTAAAAGAGGACAAGTGTATGCACTTGTAGGCTCAAAGTGCTGGTATTGATAGAAAAAGTACTCCGCTCAAAAAAAACAAATTGTGATTTTTAATCAAAAACAGATAAATACATCACAAATCGGGCTGGCATTAATCTTTAATTTATTTGCTTTAGCAGGATTTTCACAAAGCTATATTCACGATGCAGGTGGTAAACCAGTTAAAGTTTAATTGTAAAAAATAGGTTCATTGAGCTTGCTTTCAGGATCCGAAATGAATCCTTTCAATAGCAAGGGTAGACCAAAATATGGTGAAGTTTTAATTTCACATAATGCAAATTGGAATTGAAGTTTGTGTTATCGAAACATATTGGAAAATACTAAGGGAAGGTTTCCCGCAAAAAAAATTGAACGGTAAGATGTTTAAAATTAAGAAGACAGCATTAGTTCTCATTAGTGCATTTATTTTAACTGCTTGTGCAGAAAGTAAAGTGGAAAAACAGAGACCAAACATCCTTTGGATTAATTCGGATGATTTGGGTGTTGAGTTGGCATGTTATGGCAATCAGGATGTAAATACTCCTAATATTGATCAACTGGCTAGCGAAGGTGTATTGTATAAGAATTGTTACGCACCATCTCCAGCTTGTTCTCCAAGTCGATCGTCCATGATTACCGGCATGTATCCCACGGCAATTAATTGTTTGGAACATAGAACGGTTGACAAGAGGGAATTGCCCAATCCTATACAACCAATTACAGATTATTTTAGAGAAGCTGGTTACTTCTGTACCAATGGAAGTTCAAAAAATATGAGCAAGTTTGGGAAAGGTGATTTTAACTTTAAAGGGAAAGATATATTTGATGGAACCGATTGGAAAAATCGTAAACCCGATCAACCTTTTTTTGCACAAATTCAGATCTTTACCCCGCATAGACCTTTCCATCACGATAAGGAAAACCCAATTGATCCATCAACAATTACACTTCCGCAATCTTACCCGGATCATCCTCTTTTAAAAGCCGATTGGGCGATGTATCTGGAAAGCATTCAACTAACCGACAAGAAAGTAGGTGAAATTATGAAAAGGTTGGAGGATGAAGGTGTAGCTGATAATACAATTGTTGTCTTCTTTGGTGATAATGGACGTCCGCATTTACGCGATAAGCAGTTTTTATATGAAGGAGGACTTAAAGTTCCTTTGATTATTAGATGGCCGGAAAAATTGGAATCCGGTAAAAAAGATGATCAGTTGGTAAGCTTGATTGATGTAACAGCAACATGTATGGATGCAGCGGGTATCAAGGTTCCTGAATATATGCATGGACAAGTGTTTTTAGGCGAAAAGGCTAAAAAGAGAGAATATGTGTTTGGTTTTAGACAAAGAGCCGGAGATGCCATTGATGATATTCGAAGCATAACTGATGGAAGATATAAACTGATCTGGAATAGAATGCCTGAGATACCTTGGATGCAGATGAGTGGATATAAAAAATCTGAATATCCCGCTTATGCATTATTTTATCAGCTGCAAAAGGAAGGAAAGTTAAACTATCCTGTTAGTAATTTTATGGCAGATAAAAAGCCTGAGATAGAGTTGTTCGACTTAAGAAACGATCCTATGGAGTTTAAAAACTTAGCCAAGGATGCTAAATATGCTGATGTTAAAAACCGTTTGTTCAATACTATAAAAGAAAACTTGAAGGTATTTGAAAAAGGCATGATTCCTGAAACTCCTGAAACAACTGCTAAGGCTGTTGCTTCATCTAAAAAATATTTTAAATCAAAAATGAAAAAGATGGGTTTGAATCATGATTCATCCAACGAAGAAATTATTGAATATTGGAATAAAAAATTATTGAATGAATAATATGAGATTACTTGTTGTTTTAGTCCTTATTTTGTTTTCTTCCTGTACAGGAGAAAAAAATAAAACTTCTGTTCCCGAGGGGTATGAATTAGAGTGGAGGGATGAGTTTAATCAGGCTGATTTAAATTCTGATAAATGGGCATATCGCACCGACAATAAGCACAGAAGCATTCAGCAAAAAAAGAATGTTAAAATAAAGGATGGATCTTTGATACTGAACTTGAGGGTGTTTGATAAGCCGGTTGAAGGAAAAATGGCAGCAGGAGCAGGAATTGTTTCAACTCGTAGGTTTAAGTATGGTTATTACGAAGTGAAAGCCAAGTTGGGGGATGGTATTGATGATGACAATGATGGAAAAACAGATGAAGGATGGCATCACTCGTTTTGGGCCATGGCAGCTTCTATTGATGATAAAGGAGAGGTAAATACAACCTACCCAGGTATCAGAAGAACAGAGATTGATTGCTTTGAGAATCCAACAGAACATCGACATGAACCCGAATTGAATGGCTTGAATAATTTTGTACAGCATGTAATTGTTTGGGATGAATCAGGAAAGGAATGGGGACGTTTGCCAAAACCTCCGGCTGATGTTTTGGCGAATGAGAATTTTGATGCCAATCAATGGCATGTATATGGATTTGAATGGGATAAAGACCAAATAAAATGGTACGTTGATGGCAAAATAACGAAAGTGGCAGACTATCCTGCTGATAAATTTGTTCACGATGAAATAAATGTTTGGCTCACCGCAATTGCCGCTAATTGGAATGGTAAGGACCAGGAAGAAAGCAGGGCCGAATATGACTATTTTAGATTTTATAAGAAAAAAGAATAACAAAACAAGTAGTTCGTAAGCATGAAACGAGCAATATTAAAATAATTGGTAAAACTACCTACTAATGATTATTTTGATCTTGCGGCTTACATCTGGCAATCGAAGGAAAATTATAAACGGATGAAGATAAGATTTGTAATATTAGGTTTGTTGATTTCTTTAAGCGTATCGGCACAGGATAAGTTAAGTCTGGATGGCGATTGGAGCTTTAAAGTGGATCCTTATAAAAAAGGAGAAGCTCAACAATGGTATCATTCAAAAACCAATTATGAGAATTGGGATTCGATGAAAGTTCCGGGAAACTGGGATTTGTATAACGAATATTCTGAATATGCTGGCGACGCTTGGTATAGCAGAACATTTAAAAGTGGTGCAAATTGGGATGGAAAACAGGTTCGATTAATTTTCGAATCGGTTTATAATGATTGCCAGGTTTGGGTGAATGGAACTAAAGTTGGAGAAAATCACATCGGTTTTTTAGAATTTGGATTCGACATTAGCAATTTAATTCAAGCGGGTACGAATAGGATAACATTAAAGGTGAACAACCTTTTCAAGCGAGGAGCAATTTGGAACTGGGGAGGCATTCGTCGACCGGTATGGCTTGAAATTACTGATCCTGTTAGATTGGAATATCAGCACATTATGGCAATACCGAATCTTAAGAATAAATCGGCAAGCATCCAGGTAAAAGTTGTAGCGAGTAATTCCAGCCCAAATGAAGCGAGTGTAGCTTGCGAGCTTGCCATTAGAAAGGATGGGAAGTTGTTAGTGCAAAAGAAACTAAGTGCAAAAATTCCTGCTAATACTAAAGAGCATATAATAGAGTTCCCAATTAAATTATCAAAATCAAAAACTAAATTCTGGCATTTTGATTATCCTGAATTGTACGAGTGCAGTATTGATTTAATTCGAGATGCTAAGAAAGTTCACCAGATACATGATAGATTTGGAATTCGTAAAATTGAGATAGCAGGAAACAAGCTGTTGCTAAATGGAGAGGAAATTCGCCCGGTTGGTTTCAATTTGGTGCCGGAAGATCGAGTTACCGGTAACACTTTGCCATTCGAACGCATCAAAGAAGATGTGGATATGCTAAAGGAGTTAGGAGTTAATTTCTGTAGAATTAGTCATTTGCCTTTGCCAAAAGAATATTTGGATTACCTGGACGAAAAGGGATTAATGACTTTCGAAGAAGTAGCACTTTGGGGTAAGGATAAATGGGTTGATCCTAAGCATCCAATGCCAAAAGAATGGTTGTCTCGAATGATTCAGGAAAAATACAACCACCCATCTGTTGTAGGCTGGAGTGTAGGGAATGAAATTGGTTATTTAAATGCCAATCCTAAAGTAATGGAATATGTAAAAGCCGCTATCGAGATGTCGAAAAAACTAGACCCGAATCGTTTGGCAGTATATGTTTCTCATTCAGCAAATAATCAGAAAATTGATCCTGTAGAATTCTCCGATTTGATCATGCTAAACAGTTACGGAAATTGGGGGAAAGCAGCACAGAAAGCATGGGAAAAACATAAAAAGCCCATTTTTATGTGCGAATATGGTGGTGTTCTAAATCACGAAGATCCAAACCTTGCTAATATCGATGCTGCGAAAATGCTAAACCAAATGAGGAACAAAGAATATCTGTTGGGAGCATCCTTATGGACTTTTAATGATTACAGAAGTTTTTGGCACGGCGGAAAAGGCTGGGCTACTCCAGTGTCTCAAAATCGTTGTTGGGGGATTGTGAATACCTTCCGTCAAAAGAAAAGAGCTTACGCTGATTTTAAAAATGAATATGCACCGGTTAAAGGAATGGAGATATCTAAAATAAATGAGGGAGCAATAGCGGTAAGCATTGAACCTCGAGATAAATTAGATATCCCTGCAAATATCTTAAAAGGATATTCAGTTGTAAGCAGTATTGCCAATGCTAATTTTGAGTTTAGTAAATTAGGATCGGTTCAGCTAAAGAATATTTTACCAGGAGATAACCGCTTTACAGTCGAAATTTCAGGCAAAACAAAAGATGCTTCGGCTATTAAAATTCAATTGCTTGATCCGCAGAACTACGTGGTTTTAGAAAAGATTAAGTATTTATCGGTGCCCAATCAAGCAAAAATTTCGTTTACAAATACAGCCCAGAATGGAGTAAGAATCCTTTTTGACAAAGTACAAGGTGCCGAAGAGTATTTTGTAAGCTATACCAATGGCGATAAAGTGTTTTATTCTGATACAACCATAAATCAATTTGTAACGATTACCGACAAGAAAATTAAACGAAATATTGATTGGGAATATCGTGTAATTGCGTTAAACGGGAAAGGTGCAAGCAAGGCTTCCGAGAAAGTTGTACTTAAGAAAGATGAGGATGAATTGCCGCCTGTAATTTGGGATGTAAAGCGTGATGATACTGATGTTGTGATTGGCTTTACTTCTTCTCCGTATGATTATTTATACGAAGTTGAATACGGAAATCAGTCTGGCGTATACCATAAAATGGTAAGCTTTAAAACCAAAGGAGTTGCCCGCATTCCGGATATTTGCCATGATGAACCTCTTTACTTACGTTTAAGGTTAAGAAAGCAATGGGGATTTGCCAGTGAGTGGACTCAAGAGATAAAAGTAGATTAATTATGCAAGAAGAAAAAGATGAAAAAGAGATTCGTTTATTTATTTTATATAATTTCCATATTTTCCTTAGGGGCTTGCTCAGAAACAAAAAAGGAGAAGAAGCCTAATATATTAATTATATTGGCAGATGATGCCGGTTATGCCGATTTTGGCTTTATGGGTTCGCAAGACCTGAAAACTCCTAATATCGATAAAATTGCAAAAGAAGGTGTGCATTTTACCGATTTTCATGTAACAGGATCGGTTTGTAGCCCTTCCAGAGCCGGATTGCTAACCGGTAGATTTCAGCAAAGATTTGGACATGAACAAAATTTGGGCTCAAGCCTGGGAATGGATACCTCGGAGGTAACCATAGCAGACATGCTTAAAACAGAAGGTTACAAGACAGCAATCTTTGGCAAGTGGCACTTGGGTGACGATGCAGAATATCACCCAAATAGAAGAGGTTTTGATGAATTCTGGGGAATGCTTGCGGGACATCGCTCTTATTTTTACAATGAAAAGAAAGACAAACCGGGAAATTCAAAATCGATTCAACACAATGGAGAATTTGTACCCTTTAAAGGATATCTTACCGATGTGTTGGGAGACAAAGCAATTGAATTCATCAAAAATAATAAGGATAACAAATGGTTTACATACCTTTCTTATACTGCCGTGCATACACCAATGGAAGCAACAAAGGAGGATATGGCTTTGTTCGAGGGACATCCTCGGCAGAAATTGGCTGCAATGACCTGGGCTATGGACAGGAGCATTGGAAAAGTAATTAAGACGCTCGAAGAAACGGGTCAATTAGACAATACTATCATCTATTTCTTTAGTGATAATGGTGGACCTAGCCGATCAAACCAATCCAGTAATTTGCCCTTAAAGGGGATTAAAGGAATGGAGTTTGAAGGAGGTCACAGAGTAGCAAGTGCAATAATGTGGAAAGGGCATGTAAAAGCAGGAACACAGTTCAATAAGCTTACATCTTCATTGGATGTTTATAAAACCACCATGGCTGCTGTAGGGGTGCAAAAAGATCCCGGTAAAGCTCTTGATGGGGTGAATTTGTTCCCTTATCTAAACGGTGAAATATCAGGAGCACCACATGACGAATTGCATTGGAGAATTAGTCCTTGGGCAGCATCGCGAATGGGTCAGTACAAATTAATAAGAGCTAAAGGTCTTGGTTATCGATTGTATGATTTGAGCAATGATATCGGAGAGTACAATGATATCAGTAAAAAGGAACCTGAACTTCTTAATAAAGCAATTCAAAAATTAGAAACGTGGGAAGAAGGCACAATCGATCAACTTTGGGATGGCTATCCCGGATGGATTGAGGTGAAAAAATTTATGTATTCCGATTTGATGAATAATCGGGATATTAGATTTTACAGTCCGGGACAATTAAAATCACACAAAAAGAAAACAGGCAAAGATCCGGAACTATTAAATGAATATTAGTAGTACTGTTTTGTTGGTTTTTTAATCTTTAAACAGAGCGGAAAATTAATGTGGTACAAAGCTGTATCGAATGCAGATACAGCATAAAATTAAAATGGGATATGTATAAGGAACTAGTGTTTGTTTTGTTGATGTTTGTGGGAACGGTTTTTCAATCAGAGGCAGCAAAAAAAGATCGCCCTAATGTAGTATTAATTGTAGTGGATGATTTGGGCTGGAAAGATATCACCTGTTTTGGGAGCGATATGTATCAAACTCCTAATGTTGATGCATTGGCTTCGAATGGCGTAAAATTTACAAATGCCTATGCCGCCTGTACAGTTTGTTCGCCTACAAGAGCTAGTTTAATGACTGGTAAGTATCCGGCCAAATTGCATTGTACCGATTGGATTGAAGGATGGAAATATCCTCATGCAAAACTTCAGGTTCCCGATTGGACCATGTACTTGGATCATGAAGAAACAAGTCTGGCCGAAGTTTTTAAAGCAGCAGGCTACCAAACTGCACATGTTGGCAAATGGCATTTGGGAGAAGAGGAGAAATATTGGCCTGAAAATCATGGTTTCGATATAAATATAGGTGGTTGGAAAAAAGGATCTCCAAACAGAAGTAAAAAAATAGGATCGAAAGGATACTTTGCTCCATATGGAAATCCAAGATTGACAGATCCTGAAGGGGAGGAATATCTTACAGAGAGACTGGCAGACGAGGCTTGCAAATTCATAAATAAAGCCAATGGCCCTTTCTTTTTGAATTTATGGTTTTACAATGTGCATACTCCTTTACAAGCCAGAGAAGAGAAGATCGAGAAGTACAGGAACACGGTGGATTCTTCTAAATATCAAAAAAATCCAATCTATGCAGCAATGGTAGAACATATGGATGATGCCGTAGGAAGAGTGATACAACAACTTAAGGATCTTAATTTATACGAGAATACGATTGTTATTTTTACATCTGATAATGGGGGACTAATTCGAAGAGGCAAGAAAAAGGCAACCAACAACTATCCTTTGCGCTCAGGTAAAGGCGATGTTTATGAAGGGGGCGTAAGAGTACCTTTAATTGTTAGAGCTCCCGGTGTAACTACAGATGGCATGCAGAATTCTAATGTTGCCATTTCTCCTGACTTAATGCCAACTTTAATAGATCTGGCCCATTTAAAAGTGAGTTCAAAAATCAGGAATGCTTTCGATGGACTAAGTTTAGTTCCGGTATTGAATTCCAAGCCAATTCAATTGGATCGGAAAGCGGTTTATTGGCACTATCCGCATTACCATATGGAGGGAGCAACCCCCTATAGTGCAATTCGAAAGGGAGATTGGAAACTGATTCATTTATTGGAAAACGATTCGTATGAATTATACAATTTAAAAAATGACATTGGCGAAAAACAAAATCTTGCCAAACTTAATGTTACAAAAAAAGAAGAGTTAACTAAAGATCTGGAAGCTTGGCTGCAAAAGATGAATGCTCAGATGCCAAGATCAAATCCTAACTATGACCCTTCGAAAAAAAGATAATCGAAAATGAGGAAGTTATTTTACGTATTGGCATTGCTACAGGTCATAGGTGTATCAGTAAGTTCTTGTAGTGCAAAAATAAAATCAGATCAACCAAATATCATTGTAATTTTAGTTGATGACATGGGGTATTCCGATTTGGGATGTACAGGTTCAGAAATAGAAACTCCCAACCTTGATGCCATGGCTAAAAATGGAGTTTTATTTACCAATTGTTATAATACATCGCGATGCTGTCCCTCTCGTGCTAGTTTATTAACCGGCCAATATCAGTGGGATGCAGGAATAGGGCATATGGATTATACAAGAAGCAATGAACCCGAATATCAGGGGTATTTAAACAAGGAATGTGCAACAATTGCTGAACTATTAAAGTTGGAAGGCTATCAAACTTTTATGTCGGGGAAATGGCATGTGGGGCATAAGAAAAGAGAAATGTGGCCTGATTACAGAGGCTTCGATCAGTTTTATGGAACGCCAAGTGGTGGTGGAATTTATTTTTATCCATCAAAGTTCTACGATAGGCCGGTTTATCACAATGGAGTGAAGGAGGAACCGGATTCTAGCTGGTATTCGACAGATGCTTTTACCGATTATTCCATTGATTACATCAAAAACAGACGCAACAAAGAGCAACCTTTCTTTATGTATATGGCTTATATTGCTCCTCATTTTCCTTTACAGGCAAAAAAGAAAGACATTAAAAAATACAAGGATACCTACAAAAAAGGCTATGATTTTATACGTCAGGCGCGATTTGAAAAGCAAAAACGTTTGCAAATAGTTGATCCTAATACATCAGCATCCGAACCAGTTTATACAAATTGGGAAAATGTTGAAGATAAAGAGAATGAGGCTTTAAAGATGTCTGTTTATGCTGCTATGGTCGACTGCCTGGATCAGAATGTGGGTAAATTAATGCAATCATTAAAGGAAGAAGGAATTGATGATAACACAGTGATCCTGTTTTTGTCCGACAATGGTGGGTGTCCTTCTGATTTTAATAAAACTCCGGATACCGAAATTGGAAACAGAAATAGCAATGCTACCTATGGCATTTGGTATAATGTTAGCAATACACCTTATCGAATGGGTAAGCGCAAAGAACATGAAGGTGGTATTATTACTCCGCTAATTGTTCATTGGCCTAATGGCATAAGTAAAACCGGATTAAACAAAGAGCCTTTGCACATTACTGATATCATGCCTACTTGTTTGCAATTGGCAGGGGGCGAATATCCAAAAGCGTATAAAGGGGTTCAGCTCGATCCTCTTGATGGAAAATCCTTATTGCCATTATTGCATGGTAAAAAGCAAGATTTAAACAGGGTATACTATTGGGAACACGAAGGAAACAGGGCAGTTAGAAAAGGGAACTGGAAACTGGTTGCCCTTAAAAAGAAGCCTTGGGAGCTCTATAATTTGGCCGATGATCCTTATGAACAGAAGAATTTGGCGATTAATAATCCTAAAAAGTACGACGAACTTCGGGCTTTGTACAAGAAATGGGCAAATGCGCATGGGGTAAAACCTTGGCCATTAAAAAAGAAGAAGAAAAAGTAAAAAAACAAGCACACGAAAAAGTGGAAGTTAAGTCCTGAGGATCTTATTTGTAATGAGGCTCTCATTAGTAAACCATTGATACTAAAATAAAGTCTGGATGTTTTTAAAAAATGTCTGGACTTTTTTTTAAACAAGTCTGTATATTTTTGCAGAAAGTCTTGATCTTTTCGCTTAAAAGTTTTGACTTTTTGGGATACTATCTATAACGTGAGTTCGACGTAAAATTCTATCCACAGAAAGTTATATTTGCGATAGGTTTGCATTAAAAATTTGGAAAGAATAGCGGGCTATTTTGAGGAATTATTTGGCATGTTGTTAATCCTGATATCATTTGAAGACCTTTTTTCTGTGAAAGAAGATCAATATGCAATTTTTGAATACAAACTCAGGTTATAAAGTTCGAAAACATTTTTAGCCAATCATCCGTTTATTAAGGAGCCTTCAAAATTATTCTTCTACATGCATTTGTCTTTGAATTTCATACTTTTTTTTATGGGATGGCAGCTTAAATGATAGAATTTTAAAGATAAAAGTTCCTTTTTCGATCTTATAGTATTGAAAACCGAAGCTCGAAGATTGAAATTGAAACTTAGAGGCTCGAATTTCAATAAAAAAAGCATGAAATTCGAAGATCAATTCATCCAATTCAATGATTAAAGATTGAAAATCAAACCTAAATCCAAGCTATATTCCAAAAAAGGGATGGATTTTAATCTTTTAGCCATTAAATTCGCAAAACATCCACCTTCAAAAGCAAAAAATTATAGTTATACAGAATCTCTAAAAGAAGTTATATTACAATAATAATTTTCCTGGTTTTTTTATAGGTTGAGATTCTTTTTAATACCAATTAACTCCGTTATTAAATTAGTTTTATTTCTTAAAATGAGTATTTTTAAAAGTTTTCGATATTATTAATATAAGAAACTAGTTCACGAGTTGCCTTATGAATTTTCTCAGACTAATAGTCCTTTTTCAATTCTTTATCACATTTCATATTCAGGCTCAAACGATTAAAAGCAAGATCGATCTTTTTCAAATACCCGAAAAACCTGAATTTGTAAGTAATGTAATTCGTGATATCTATCAAGATAGTCTTGGATACCTTTGGTATTGTAAAGAGGATGGTGTTTTTCGATATGATGGTTTCAAGTATGAACATTTTGTAGCAAAAAGTAGTGGAAAGAAGGGGCTATCTAATTCAATTTCAAGTTGTATTGCAGAGATAACCAATAATCGACTTTTAATAGGAACTAAACTAGGTCTCAATATTTATCATCGAATTGATAACTCTATTGATCACATATTTTTATCTGATATGACTAAAGATATTCAATCAGATAGAATTAAATGTATTAATGTGATTAACAATACGAAAGTATTGGTAGGTACGGATCAGGGTTTGTTTTTAATTGATGATTTTGACGATTTACATGAGATTTCCATTTTTTCTGGGAAGATAGGGAAAGTACATCAAATCCTAAATTATTCGAAAAATTCATGTTTGGTGTGTACCGATTCAGGATTCTATTTGGTTTCGTTAGGAACCAAACAGATAAATGCTCTGCATTTTACGAAAAATAATATCCCATTTAATGAGTCAATTAAACGAGTTTTTTTAGATAATGAGCAGCAACTTTGGCTTGTAAGTAAGACTGGATTGTATATCTCGAAGCCTATTCATGACTTAAGTGCCTTTAATGCAGTTAAAATTAAATCGATTCAGGATGTTTATCCATTTATCGATGTTGAAAACCAGATACAAATCAAAAGCTTTTATCAGGACTCTAATCAAATGATTTGGATTGCTGTTTTCGGTAGTGGATTTTATAAAATTAATATTCCAAACGGAAAATGTGAACATTATTCCATATACAATTCATCGCTCAGAACCAACTTTGTTACATGCTTTTGTGAAGATTTTTTAGGACAAATATACATAGGTACCGAAGCAGGAGCTAATATATTCAGGCATTCTGCAAATCAGTTTATCAACTACAGTAAAATTCCTTACAAGAATAAACAAGCCATATATAACCTTCACGAAATACTTAAAGATAAGGACAATCGTTTATGGGTTGGATCGCGTGGTAGTGGACTAACGGTTATAGATTCCACCAAAAAGCAGTCTTGGAATTTTAGTTATCAGACCGGACATCCCATCGACACAATTCGAATGATATTGCTTGATAGCAAGGATAAAATATGGATTGGTAGTGGCTCGGGTGTTTATATCTATGATTACAAAGAAACTAAGAATTTAGAAGCATTTGACAGAAGTAATCCCTTTAAAAGAAATATTCGGCTCAACAATGAGTATATATATTGCGCTTTTGAAGATCGTTTCTCGAATGTATGGATTGGAACCTTAAGTGGATTATGGTTTTACGAAAGAGCAAAAGATACCATTACAAAGGTAACAGGTAATGCACTAGGTAAATTCTTATATAATGAGGTGGTATATTTTATCGAAAAGGATAAGCAAGGAAGAATTTGGCTTGGAACGCTCGGAGGGAAGTTGGTTTATTTCGAGGACCTTGAGCCAAATTATCATCAAAATCCTGAATTTGTTAAGATTAACCAAAGATATGCCACAACACCTGCAATTTACTTCATTGACCTATTAAATTCCACTAAGGGTCAGATCTGGCTAACAACAAATATTGGATTGTATCAGGTAGATCTGGAAGCCAATACAATAATTCCGGCTTTCAAAGATAATCTTTTCCAAATTAATATGTTTGGTATATTAGAAGATCAGTATCATACGCTGTGGATCAGTTCTTCCAAAGGATTATATAGGTATGATTATGAGAAAAATAGTGTTGAACACTATTTGCTTAAGGATGGTTTACCTACTTTGGAATACAATGGAGGAGCTGCGTTTAAGGACTCATTGGGGAATCTTTACTTCGGATCGAGGATGGGGATGTTGAAAATCAAACCAAAACCGTTTTATGTTGCCAAGCACTCTCCAAATAATACCATTCATCTGGTAGGTTTAAGTGTAAATGGAAATGTTATTGATCCGAAAATTGCTCCTTCTGTAATTACAAAGCACATTTCTATTGCAGATGAAATACATTTGGCCAGTAGTCAGCGATCCATTGGAATTGAAATTTCGGCATTCAATCATTATTACCCTTCTAATAATACATTCCTCTGTAAAATGGAAGGTATCGATGGTAATTGGATAGAGTTGCAAAATACAAACTCAATTAACTATGTAAATATGCCTTCGGGCGATTATAAATTTTTGTATAAAATCAAAGGCACAAACGATTATAAAAGTGTTGCAGTTAATGTTGATAGTTACTGGTATGTTCGTTGGTGGTTTATAAGTTTATTGGTGCTTACGATTCTTGGTGTGATGTATTACATTTATATTGTTCGATTGAAGAAAATAAATCTGGAACAAAAATTACAAATTGCAAATATCGAAAAAGAAAAGTCGAATGAGTTTTATGAAACAAAACTTCGATTCTTCACCAACATATCCCACGAAATTAGAACACCCTTGTCTTTAATAATTTCTCCTATAAAAAATTTACTTAAAAATTACCAGTTCAATCATGAGGTTATCGATCGCCTAAAAGTTGCAGAGCGCAATAGTCACAGGTTATTGCATATCGTGGATGAATTACTCGACTTTAGGAAGATAGATCAAAATAAAGTACAGATGAAAGTATCAAATTACGATATTCAGTCAGACCTGGCTGAGATCTTTGAGAGCTTTTCATATTACGCTTTGGATAAAGGAATCAATTTAAAGTTTGAGAAGACTAAAAGCATTAATCTTTGGTACGATAGGTCAATGATTAATAAAGTAGTGGTAAATCTTGTGTCAAATGCCATAAATGCTTGCAAAGAAGGTGATGTTATTACGATAAGTTGTTTTAATGATGATACTAAATTTAGATTTGAGCAGGGTGAATCTTTTTTAGTTCTGAATCCAAAACAAAATAAAAGGTTTTTTTATATAAAAGTTACCGATTCTGGTTTTGGCATGTCTAAAGAAATGATTGAGAAAGCATTTGACCGGTTTTTTGTAGGAGCTAAGTCATCGGGTACTGGAATTGGTTTGTTTTTGGTTAAAAGATTTATCGAATTTCATAGTGGTTTGCTAGCGGTAAACTCTAAAGAGGGTATTGGAACAATTTTTACAATTGGCTTACCATTTGGCAAGGAGCATTATAAAGAGTCTGATTTAAGGGGATGTTATATTGCAGAAGAAAGTGATTCCTCGCACGAGTATTTGTTAGAAAAAACAACAAATTCAAACCTATTGGTGAATAAAAAATGTGATGAGGATAAACCTTTACTTCTCATCGTAGAAGACAATGTGGAATTGCGAAATTTTATTGAGCTTGAATTAAGTGATAACTATCGAATTAAAACGGCTTCGAGTGGAGAGGAGGCTTGGAGTGGCATTCAGAAAGACAGCCCGGATATTATTATTAGTGATGTGGTTATGAATGAAATGAGTGGATTTGAACTTTGCAGTAATGTAAAAAATACACTTGATTATTGTCATATTCCGGTAGTCTTATTAACCGCAAAAATTCTGGATAGTGACCAGGTGGAAGGATTTACATGTGGTGCAGATGCATATGTAAAAAAACCTTTTAATATCGAAATATTGATTGCTAATATTAATAGTTTATTAGAGAATCGGAAAACTTTAAAAGATCATTTCAATAAGATTGGAACATTTAATTTTGAAAGCATAAAAATTAATGACCTGGATAAAGACCTGCTGCAAAAAATAAATAAGATCATTGAAGAAAATATAAGCAATCCGGGATTGTTAATGGATGATTATGCATTAGAGTTGGGATTGAGTCGTACTCAGTTCTATCGTAAAATAAAATCCTTAACCGGACAAACTCCAAACAATTTTGTAAAGATTACCCGAATAAATGTTGCCCACAAATTAATAAAGGATACAAATTTAACCATAGCAGAAGTGGCATATAAGACAGGATTTACTAATCCAAAATATTTTAGTAAATGTTTTAAGCAACAATTGGGCTTTCTTCCATCAGAAGTAATATGAGAATTCTCACCATAAATATTGACAATTTGCTTGTTTGTACAATATTTACCCTCTTTTGGTACAATTCTCCCCACGCTTAAAAAGCAAAGATGAGAGAGTATAAAGTCCAAACATATAGGTAATTATAATTTTGCTGAAATGGTTTGGAATAAAAATTACCCCTTTTTGGTATAATCGATACCCATTTTGAAATGAGAAGGTTTATAGATTTGAAAGACTTTGACCGCGGAGTTAATTAATAAATCATTTTAACCTAAATCATTTTAATATGAAACAACTAAAATTACCCGGAAGGGTTAAACGAGTCTTATTGGCAATGGGAATTGCTATAACAAGTACTTCGGGATATTCTTTTGCAGGTGTAGTAGAGAGTATTAATCATGATAATGATGCGATATTCTCGGAGCAGCAAGAACAAAAGATTACAGGAACTGTTACCGATGACAGTGGCATTGGTTTGCCCGGAGTTTCGATTTCAATTAAAGGAACAACTACCGGAACAGTTACCGATGTATATGGCAAATATCAGATTTCAGCCTCTCCAACCGGAGTTCTGGTTTTTTCATTTGTAGGTATGAAAACACAGGAGGTAAATATTAATGACCAAAAAATTATTAATGTAACTCTTGAAAATGACGCAATCGGTTTGGATGAAATTGTTGCCGTTGGTTACGGATACCAAAAGAAGGCTAACCTTACGGGGGCAACCACAATCGTTAAATCGGAAGAATTGGTAAAGAGACCGGTTAGTAACAGTGCATCAATGTTACAGGGGCGTGTTGCGGGTTTAAATATTGTTCAAAATTCCGGTCAACCGGGTGATGAAGGTATTAGAATAAGACTACGTGGAATCAGTAGTTTTAAAAACTCTACACCTTATGTATTGATTGATGGAATAGAAGGTGATTTGTCAGCACTTAACCCAAGTGATATTGAAAATATAACTGTGCTTAAAGATGCTGCATCAGCTGCAATTTATGGTTCAAGAGCTGCCAATGGAGTTGTTTTGGTAACAACAAAAAGCGGTGTAAAAGGTGAAACCAAGGTAGAGGCCAGTGTAAATTTTGGCTTACAAAAGGCTACAATCTTACCTGATTTTATTTATAATTCTGTAGAACATATGGAATTGTGGAATAAGGGTGCTGCTCACACCGGAGTTTCTCAAGTGTATCCGCAAGAAATGATAGATGCCTATAGAAATGCAGAACCTGGTGATCCTAGGTATCCGAATTTTAATTGGATGGATCACATGTTTAAAACAGCTAAGAGACAGGAATATCAATTGGCTATTAGTGGAGGTAGTGAGAAGAATACTTACTATATAAACATGGGCTTCATGGATCAGGAAGGTATAATGGAAGGGTATGGTGCAAAAAAATACTCAGCCAGATTTAAAATGGATCTTGAGCTTAACAAAAGCATAAATTTTGGATTCAATACTGGTTTCGTTTATCGTGATGAGGAAGAACCTACAAATGAAAGTATTTATGAGCAGATGCTTTATGCATATACAATGCCTCCAACAATGTCTCCTTATTTGTCTGATGGATCAGGACGACATTCGGCACGCGATATTCCAGAAATCTGGAGAAATAGAAATCCTCAAGCGGTAGCTGATAATCCGGGATATACTCATTACGATAAATACGAGATAAGTCCGCAAGCATATATAGATATCCATCCATTTAAAGGATTTTCCTGGAAAACTACTGCAGCATGGAGATATGATCGCACAGAAAAGGAACATATGTATGAAGAAATGACAGGATATGTGTTTTCAACAAATGAATTTTTTGGGACCTATGAACCATTTCAGGAAGGTGTGTATCATAACGACTGGAGAAGTTCGAATATTCATTTCAACTCCATTATAAATTATAACAAAGCGATTGAAGATCAAAATTTTAGTCTTGTTGCTGGTTACGAACAACAGGAAATGAACTATGACAATATATATGCCTATCGTCCGAATTATTCTTCCATTAAAACAACGGATATTGATGCAGGTACTCCTGAAGATCAAGAGTTGTCAGGAAATACTAGTTCATGGTCATTGCAATCACTTTTTGGAAGGCTTAGCTACGATTATAAAGGAAAATACCTTGTCGAAGGTAATTTACGTTACGATGGAACATCTAAGATGGCTAAAAAGCATCGTTGGGATCTGTTTCCTAGTATGTCTTTAGGATGGAGACTGTCTGAAGAAGATTTTATGGAAGATTTAAGCTGGTTAGATAATTTAAAGCTTCGTGTTTCTGCGGGCCAGTTAGGTAACCAAGCGGTGTTAAGCGATTATCCATATCAAGAATTGTATGCAAATTCGTTGTATCCTGTAAATGGGAGTTTGCAATCTGGTATAAGTGCTAATGCATTATCGAATCCAGACTTAGTATGGGAAGTGGTAACAACCTATAACCTAGGGGTGGATCTTTCTGTAAAGAATGGATTGTTTGGTTTGGAATTAGATGTTTACAAGAAAGAGACAGAAGGAGGTCATGATAGAGCTCAAATTCCTGCAAGTGTTGGAAAAACGCCACCTTTGGTGAATTATAAAAACATGGAAAATACTGGCTTTGAAATAACTCTGCGACATTCGAACCGAATTGGAGAATTCAAGTATGATGTAAGTTTTATGGCAGATCATTATAAAAACAAAATTACTAAAATCGAAGATAATAACTGGGGTAGTACATTTTATGGTAGATCTAATGTAGAAGGTCATGCTATTAACGAGTATTACATGTTGGATTGGATAGGAATTTATCAAAATCAAGATGAAATTGATAATTTGCCAATCTACGAACCGTTTAGATCACAAACACAGCCAGGTGATCTTATTTTTAGAGATGTTAACGAAGATGGAGAGATAACCATTGAAGGTGGAAAAGGTGATAGAGTTTTTATAAAAGGTTACCATCCAAAATTGAATTACTCTTTTAATCTTAATATGGAATATAAAAATTTCGATTTATCGATGTTTTGGCAAGGAGTAGCAGGTAAAAAGAATCTAGCACGTTGGATAGGTTATGAGCCATTTATGCAAGGAGGTCCAGTCACTAAGAAATGGAGAAATGCATGGGATGGCGAAGGTTCAACGAACTCTATGCCGGCTTTGTATAACATTGGTCAAATATATAGATATAATCCAATTACGGAAAGAGTAAGTGATTTCCATTTGCATGATGCTTCATATTTAAGATTAAAAAACATACAATTGGGCTATAATTTGCCACAGACTATCTGTTCAAAAATAGGTGTTCACAATTGTAGAATTTATGTTTCGGGTGATAACTTAATTACATTTACAGATTTTGAATATGATCCGGAAAGATCTAATGATAATTTCACTACCAATACTTTCCCTCAACTTAAGACGTATTCTATTGGGGCTAAATTAACTTTCTAAAGATTTAATATTATGAAAATAATTAATATCATATACCTAATCATTTTGGTGGTCTTTAGCTCATGTGAAGACTATCTTGAAAAAGTTCCTAATTACTCAGCATATGCTGAGGGTTATTTTGATTCTGAAAAAGCAGCCCAAGAGTCTAGAATTGGCTTATATGCGAAAATGTGGCTTCGTGGTCATGATAGCAATGACAGACCTATTTATAATCGTTATTTAACTGATAACAGATATACTTTAGATGCAACAACGGATCAATTGTATGCACAATATGATTGGGGAGCCTCAAAATCAATTTATCAGGGAATAATCACACCTGAAACTGGCGGATTAGTCAGTGGATTCTATAAAGAAGCTTTTTCGGTAATTGCGGCTGCTAATGATCATATTGCGAATGTTGGTGCAATGAGCGATGATTTGTTCGAAAATATGACAAAAGAGGCGTATTTGGCAGATGCAAGATTCTTAAAAGCGTTTTATTATTTCTACTTAACAGAACTTTACGGAGGAGTACCGCTGTATAAGGAAAAGATTGCTAATAATGATCTTGATGCTTATGAAATCGCCAAATCATCAAAAGCAGAGATCGTTGAATATATTTTATCAGAGTTAGATATTGCTATTAATTCACTTCCCGAAAAATCCTATGATGGATTTATTACAAAAGGTGCGGCTCAAGCATTGAAAGCTAAAATTTTATTGCAAAATGGTCAGTGGCAGTTGGCTGCCAATGCGGCCGAAGAAGTTATTAAATCCGGGCAATTTAGCTTGGATCCGGATTACTTTAACCTATTTATAAAAAAAGGGCAGGCAAATAGTAATGAAATTATTTTTGCTTCAGAATTCCAATATCCTGATGTAGCTCACAGTTTAACCAGAACTTTGGTTCACTCCTCAGGAGGAACACCTCGTCAGGAGTTTGTTGATCAGTATTTGATGTCTGATGGTCTTGCAGTTGGAGTTTCATCTCTTGAAAGTGCAGATTATCAAAATCGAGATCCTAGATTCTATCTTTCAATTTATCCTGAAAATCACGACTGGTATGATGCTATTGGAAAACTGGTAAAATACGAACCAACCCAGACAGGTTGGTATATTAAAAAATATTTCGATAGAGATATAACCGACGATAATTCTATTCATGTTGGTGGATCTAGTGAGCAAAGTATTATTCATCTTAGATATGCAGATGTTCTTTTAATGTATGCCGAGGCAAAATATGAACTTGGTCAGTTTGATCAGACGGTTTATGATCAAACAATTAAATTGATTCGTAACCGAGTTGGAATGGCTAATGTAAATGTTGATACAATGCAGGATACTGATAAATTTAACCTGATAAAATACGAGCGCAATATTGAGTTGGCTTTTGAAGGTCATAGGCGTTTTGATTTATTGCGTTGGGGTGAATTAGGAGAAACGATCGTAACTCTAACTGATCCTTTGGGGGTTGCAATTGTTTGGAAGGATCATTTTACACTTTGGCCTTTTACAAATAGTGAGCTTAATCTAAACCCAAATTTGGTACAGAATTTAGGTTATAATTAGAAATTTTGAGTATAAGTAATTACAGGCATCAAAATTAATAATCGACACGCATAATATATTTTTATCGCCTTATCTGATTCAGATTAGAGTGTTTAAATATTGTATATGGTAAAGAATGCATGTAATTCGCAACTATGAGTTAAATCGTTAGTATGACTCTCCGAGATTAGTGCTACCAGCACTAATCTCGGAGAAAATTTAAGTCAAGAATTTATGTTTGCAAGAATATGAATCTATGTTTTGGCAAGAATGCTATGTATAAATGGGAACCTGTTAGGAATGAATATAAATTTAAACAATTAGACTTTTTTCGACAGAGTTTAAATGATAATTAGTAAGTTAATCAAGCTTGTGAAATCATTTTTTTATAGGTTACACGTGTATAAATGGCTTATAGAAAGGACAGTTTTAAGATAAATGCTATAAAAGTTATTTTGGTTATATAATAAAACAATTATAACCAACAATTTGATTGGAGAGTTGAGAAATTATATGGGGTGTTTATAAATCAGTTTATTATGAGATATTTACAATTGGTGATTCTTTTTTTAAGTTTTAGTTTGTTGGCAAAGGGACAAGACGAGCTAAAGTCTCCGGATGGGAAAATAAAACTTACAATACAATCTAATCAGAGTTTAAGTTTTTCTGCTAAGCTTAATGGTCAGGAGATGATAAATAAAGCCGAATTAGAGTTTTTATTTAACAAAGAAAGCATCTTGGCAAAGAATAAATTTAAATCAAGATCATATCATGAGAAAGACATGATAAAGCCGGTTGTATCTCATAAAAATTCAACAGTTAAGCATGAATACAATGCACTGGAATTAAAATTAAATGCTAAATGTAGTATTCAGTTAAGAGCCTATAACGAGGGAGTTGCATACCGTTATATAACTAATGTAAAAAATGAAGTGGAAGTGCATGAGAAGCTTGAAATTACTTTTTCAGATGATTACAACAGTTGGGCTTCTTTGTACAAAACTTATCAAGGCTGCTATCAGGAGGAGTATACAAAGTTAAATGTATCTCAGTTTCCTGATACCATGTACACTTATTTACCTTATCTGTTAGGGGACAAAAAAGGAAATAAAATACTAATTACTGAAGCTGACCATTACGATTATCCGCATATGTTTCTGAAAAAAGGAGAAAAAGAAAATCAATTAACTGCTACTTTCCCTCCCTATCCACTAGAAACAGAATTGTATGGTGACCGAAGAAGCCGTATTACCAAAGAAGCGGATTTTATTGCCAAAACCAAAGGGACAAGAAGTTTCCCATGGCGAGTTTTCTTATTAACAGAGAATGATGGACAGCTTATAGAGTCTGATATGATCTATTGTTTGTCGAGGGAAAACAAAAAAAAGGATAACTCATGGATAAAACCCGGTAGGGTTGCTTGGGACTGGTGGAATGCGTCTAATTTATATGGTGTTGATTTCGAGTCGGGCTTGAACACTAAAACCTGGAAATATTATATCGACTTTGCGGCAAAAAATGGCTTAGAATATATCATTTTAGATGAAGGTTGGTCAGTTTCAACAAGGGATCTAACTAAAGCTAATCCTGAAACAGATTTGCAATACCTAATTGATTATGGCAAGAAGAAGGGGGTAGGTATTATTCTTTGGGCCACTTGGCGAGCATTAAACGAGCAGTGGGAAGTATTAGATAAATTTGTAGAATGGGGTGCTGCCGGTATCAAGGTAGATTTTATGGACAGAGCCGACCAGTGGATGGTTAACTTCTATGAAAAAGCTGCAAAAGAAACTTACAAGCGAAAGTTATTGATTGATTTTCATGGAGCATTTAAACCAACAGGATTACGCCGATCATATCCAAATATTGTTTCATACGAAGGAGTGGGTGGCTTGGAAGAAAGTAAATGGAGTAAACAAAATACACCAGAATTCAATCTTGAACTTCCTTTTATAAGAATGGTATGCGGACCTATGGATTATACCCCGGGAGCCATGCGGAATTTTCATTCCAAAGAATTCAAATGGAATTTTAATCGACCATCAAGTCAAGGAACCAGATGTCACCAGATTGCTCTTTTTGTGATTTATGAGAGTGGTGTGCAGATGTTTGCAGATAGTCCTTCTAATTATGAAAGAGAGCAGGAAACAACCGATTTTTTAACGCAAATTCCAAACACCTGGGACGAAACAAAAGTGTTAGAGGCTAAAGTTGGGGAATACCTGGTTATGGCACGAAGAAAAGGTAATACTTGGTTTTTAGCAGGTTTAACTAATGATGAATCTCGCGAGTATAATATTGATTTGTCTTTTTTGGCTGAGCATAAATATGGTATAGAGATGATGCAAGATGGTATTAATTCAGACAAGTTTGCAGAAGATTATAAAATCAGCAAGAAGGAAATAAATAAACACGATAAGTTTAAACTAAAAATGAATAAAGAAGGTGGTTTTGTGGCCATAATAAAGCCTTTGTAAGTATTAAATTTTGATTATGAGAATTATTTATCTGTTAGTATTCGTTGCATTAAGCCACTCAGTTTTAGCCCAAATTTCCGTCAACGATTATAAAAGGGCCGATTCAACTTATCTGTTTAACAGTTTGGTGACCCATCATCAGCTGGAAGCAACATGGTTGACCGATTCTACCTTCTGGTATAAAACTAACGGGTCTGAAGGAATAAAATACAAGCTAGTTTCAACATCAAGCCTAAACAAGAAGGAGCTTTTTAGGAAAGATTTGCTATTGCGGCAGTATAATAGCTTATTTGGTACCAATAAGAAATCTGATTCTTTTAGCTTGAAAAATTTGAAAGTTGATAATGAAGCAAACACCTTGTTTTTTGAGGCTGAAAATTATCATTGTACTTATTTTATCGATAAAGATAAACTGGAAAAGGGAAAAGCGGTTGAGAAAAAAGAAGATACCTACTGGGCCACTTCAAAAGATGATTTAGATAACGATCCTGTTCTTTCGCCTGATTCGATTTGGATGGCATATATTAAGAATTACAATGTTTTTGTTAAAAATTTAAAAACAAAAGAGGAAACACAATTAAGTAATGATGGCTCGGCTGGTGATTTGTATTCTGCATTTTTAAAATGGTCGTCCGACTCAAAAAAGCTTGCCACATTTAAAGTAAGGCAACATCACAAGCAATATTTTTACATGATTGAATCCTCACCAAAGGATCAATTGCAACCTAAATTGCATAAACGAGAATATTTAAAACCCGGCGATGTAGTGCCAATTAGGCGTCCGGCATTATTCTCTGTTGAGGATAAAAAGCAAATTCATGTTGATGGTTCAGCATTTGAACATCAGTTTTACGCAATATCGTTGAAATGGCGAAATAACAGCTCCGCTTTTACTTTTGAGTACAATGAGCGCGGACACCAGAAATATCAGGTAGTTAAAGTAGATGCCACATCCGGGAAAATTACAATTTTGGCCGAAGAAAAAAGCAAAACTTATGTAGAGTATATTCAGAACCAAAGATGGGATTTAAATGATGGTGAAGAGATGATTTGGAAGTCGGAACGCGATGGATGGTTTCATTTTTATTTAATAGATGGAAATACCGGAAAGATAAAGAATCAAATCACCAAAGGTGACTTCTATGCAAGAGACATTATCCATGTTGATGAGGAAAAAAGAGAAATGATATTCTCGGCAAATGGCGTAAAAAAAGGAGCAGACCCATACTTACTTCAATATTACCAGATAAAATTGGATGGCTCTAAAATGAAAAATATTACGCCTGAAGAAGCTCATCATAAAGCATGGTTTAATGAGTCTAAAACACTGTTAGTAGATAAATATTCAAAGGTTGACAAAGCACCGATTACAGTTTTACGAGATGCAAAATCTGGTAAGAAACTAATGACCATAGAGCAGTCTGATGTTAGTAAATTACAACAAAAAGGATGGCAATATCCTGAAGTTTTCACAGCCAAAGGGCGCGATGATAAAACAGATATTTGGGGTATTATTTATCGTCCATCTAATTTTGATCCTAATAAAAAATATCCAATTCTGGAATATATATACGCAGGACCAGGCAGAAATCACGTACCTAAAAACTTTTTTGCTTATGAATGGAAGTTTAGTTCAATAGCCGAATTAGGCTTTATCGTGGTGCAAATTGACGGAATGGGTACGGGTTACAGATCCAAAGCATTTGCTGATGTGGCCTGGAAAAACTTGAAAGATGCAGGTTTGCCCGACAGAATAAAATGGATAAAAGAAGCTGCCAAAAAGTATCCATACATGGACATTAATAAGGTTGGTATTTATGGAGGTTCTGCTGGGGGGCAAAGCTCTACAGCAGCAGTGTTGCAATATCCTGATTTTTATAAGGTAGCTGTTTCCGCTTGCGGTTGTCATGATAACCGCATGGATAAAATATGGTGGAATGAGTTATGGATGGGATATCCGATAGACAAAAGTTACAAGGAAAACTCCAATGTGACTATGGCAAAGAATTTAGAAGGCAAGCTGATGCTCATTTTAGGTGAGCTGGACGATAATGTTGATCCATCGTCTACATTGCAGGTTGTAGATGCATTAATAAAAGCGGGTAAAGAGTTTGAATTTGTTATCTTACCGGGAGTAGGGCATACGCTTGGGGGCAAGTTTGGAGAGCGCAAACGAAGAGATTTCTTTATTAAACATCTAATGGGAATAGAACCACCAAACTGGAATAAATAAAACGATAGTATCATAAAACTTATAAGAATGAACAACTTACCTAATGTTATAGTTATTGCAATGCTATTTGTAATTGCTATGTCGTGTAACAAACCCAAAAAAAGCATGAATAATGCAAAGGATAACGTGACGCATACCTCAGTCAATATGGAAAAGATGAAGCAAATCTACGATGAGTTATCTACCGAATATGACCGTTTGCGTCCTCAGGTAATCAAGCAACCGGAAGGATATTTAAAATATCCCTATTTAATTCCGGCTGGTTTTTACAGTCAACTTTGGGACTGGGATGCCTTTTTTATGGCAAATCACTTTATAAGTAAAGGACAGCCGGAGTTTATGAAATATTGGGCCTTAACTTACATGGAAAATATAGATGAGGAAGGTTATGTGTCAGGAGGAATGACCACCAAAGGACAACGTAAAATATTTGGCAAGTTTGCCATGAAACCTTTCCTTTCACAAGGAATATATCATTATTCTGAAGCAGTAGGAGATTACTCATGGATTGAACCTTACTACGATAGAATTACTAAAATATTAGAGTATCGCGAAAACACACAGTTTAATAAAGAATTTGGCTTATATTATTGGGAAATAGCCATGCAAAGTGGTGCTGATAACAACCCGGCTATGAATTATTTTACAGACGATTCACGAGAGTTTGTGTGTGCAGATGTTAGTGCATTCCAATACGGAGAATTGTTAGCTCAATCGGTAATAGCTAAGAAGTTAGGTAAACAAGAAGATGCTGCCAAGTTTAAAAAGGCAGCCGAAACTTTAAAAGCCAATATTAACAAACACCTTTGGAATGCAGAAGATAAGGTTTATTACAATGTTGATATTGATTCTAAAAAACATTACAAAAGAGTGAGCTATTCAAGTTTTATACCGCTAATGTATAAGATTGCTACTCCCGAGCAAGGAAAACAGACTATTGAAGCTCACCTTACCAATCCCAAATGCATGAAAGCCAAGTATGGTTTCAGATCCCTTTCTGCTCAAGATGTTGATTATAACAATAAAAATGTAATTGTACCATTCTCAAATTGGCAAGGACCGGTTTGGCCAATTGCTAACTATATTTTTTCTATTGGTCTTAAAAACTATGGGTATGATAAGGAGCTAGCTTGGTTGGCAGAAACTCTGGGGCAATTATTGGTTGATGACATTAAAGAATGGGGCATCATGCATGAAAACTATCATGCGGATACTGGTGCACCATTAGCTCCATCTGCCGATCATGTAGATAAAAATGGAAAATTCGTAGGGTTTATCAGTTGGAATCTTTGCATCCAAAATGTAATGGAAGGAGTATTGGAAGATAAGTGGATGTTGTTGCAGATTGAAGAATAACATTTTATTGACATTTAAAATGGAAATGGCTATGAATTTAATTATAAGAAGAGCATTGGTAATTGCTTTGTTTTTTATGGGAATCAATGCAAAGGCGCAGGAATATAAACCTAAAGCAAATCCTAAAGCTGTAGTAACTTCAGGCAATGCGAGATTTACAGTTTTAAAGTCTGGTTTAATTAGGATGGAATGGAGCAAAAAACGAAAGTTTGAAGACAAGGCTTCATTGGTATTCGTAAATAGAAATTTACAAGTTCCAAACTTTCAAAAGTCACTAGAAAATGGTGTGTTAATCATTATTACGGATAAGCTTACTTTAGAGTATAAAGAAAAGAGTGGGCCTTTTTCAAAGGAAAACCTATCAGTAGCAATACATACCGGAGGAATGGAACTTGAATGGTATCCTGGTATGGAGAACAAAGGGAACCTTTTGGGTACTACTCGTACGCTTGACCGCGCTGATGGAGCGTATTATCTTGGTGAGAACGGTAAAACAAAAATTGAATTAGAAGAAGGTGTTTTATCCCGTGATGGTTGGACTCTGATAGATGATTCGGGTAAGCCCGTATTCGATAATTCGGAATGGGCCTGGGTAGAAGAAAGAAAACTAAAGGAAAATCAGGATTTCTATTTTTTTGCCTATGGAAACGATTACAAACAAGCACTTGCTGATTTTACATCTGTAGCAGGAAAAATAGCACTACCACCACGTTATATTTTTGGTTATTGGTTTTCACGCTGGCATCCATTTACCGAAGCCGAATATAAAGAAATGGTGGGTCAATTCGAATCACTAAATATTCCATTAGACGTGTTGGTAATGGATATGGATTGGCATGCTACCGGTTTAAAAGAGTTTTTTAAGGATGGTAAAAGAGCAAAAGATAAAAACGATCAAATGTATGGTTGGACTGGCTTTTCGTGGAATAAAAACTATTTTCCCGACCCAGCAAAGTTTCAGGACTGGGCTGAAGAACATGGATTAAAAACCTGCTTAAATCTGCATCCTGCTTCAGGTTTTCACCCCCACGAGGATGTTTACGAAGTGATGGCAGAAAAAATGGGGGTAAATGCAAAAAAAGGAGAACCTGTTCAGTTTGATATTGTAGATAAAAAATTCGCTAAGCACTATTTTGAGCAGGCACTTCACCCAATGGAAAAAGATGGAGTTGATTTTTGGTGGTTGGACTGGCAACAGTGGAACAACACCTCTATAGAAGGTGTCAATCCAACATTTTACCTTAACTACGTTCACTATTCTGATATGGAACGTCAGGGAAAAAGACCATTGATTTATCACCGTTGGGGAGGTTTAGGTAATCACCGATACCAAATTGGTTTTTCAGGCGATACAAAAATTACCTGGGAATCATTGGATTACCAACCTTATTTTACCAGCACAGCCTCAAATGTTGGATGGGGCTTTTGGGGTAATGATATTGGGGGTTTTTATGGAGATGTTGATAAACCTGAAACCACTTCCGAGGAGCTGTTTGTTCGTTGGTTTCAGTATGGAACATTTAGCCCTATTTTAAAAACTCACGCTACCTGCCGAGCGTTAATCAAACGTAAAATTTGGGAATACTCGCCCGATAACTTTTTTCACTTGCGTCATTTAACACAATTGCGTCGCGAGCTTATTCCATATATATATCATTCTGCACGCCAGGCATATGATTCAGGTGTTTCGCTTTGTCGTCCAATGTATTATGAATATCCTGATAAGGATGAATCCTACGAATATAAAAACCAATACTATTTTGGCGACAATATGTTAGTTCATCCGATTACTAAACCAGCCCTTGGTGATAGCCTTTTTGTAGAGCAAACAACCTGGCTTCCTGAAGGGGAGTGGACTAGCTGGTTTACGGGAGAAAAAATAAAAGGAGGTCAAGTTAATACAAGTTCCTTTGCCTATGACGAAACACCTGTTTACTGCAAAGAAGGAGCGATTATTCCTACCATGGATTTTGAAGTAAAATCAGGAGCTATCCCTGATAAATTAGCTTTTAATGTATTTGAAGGGAAATCAGGCAAACTAGATTTATATGAGGATGCGGGAGACGATAATGGTTTTAATAGTGGAGAATATACCATAACTCCTGTATCGTTTAAAAAAGATGGGAATAAATTACTTGTAAATATTGATACTATAAAAGGTAGCTACAAGGGAATGCCGACTAAAAGAACCTACGAAGTACGCCTAATAAATCAGCTGTTTCCAAGATCTGTAGTGGTTAATGGAACACCATACAGATTTTCTGAAAAAGGTGGTGAAAAAACTTATAGACTGGAATCAGAAAAATTAAGCACTCATATCTACTTACCGGAAACCACTGTTGATAAGCCCATAAAAATTGAAATAGAGTTGATAGAAGGAGACTCTGAACGATTAAGCAGAAAAGTACAGAAAATGAAAACGATGTTTAAGTTTTCTAAATTTCTGGCAGAGCGCAGAAACTTCTGGAAACAAGACGAATGGAATGATGCTTACTATTCAAGCGATGTGGTAAAAGATGCTGCGGCTACAGCAATTAAACTGGAAAGGGAACCTTTAAAAATGCTTGAGATATTAACAAAATTTGATGAGCAATACGATAGTATCATTTATATGCTACAAGAAATTACTAAAGAGCATCAAGTATTTGAACCATATTTAGAACTTCTGGAATCTATAAAGTAAAATACAACTAAAGAAATGAAAAAATCTACAAATTATATCATTGCATGCATCTTCTTAATTTTATGCGGATGCACAAATACGGATGACTACTTTAAAGCCCCGGACAAAGGCTTTACAAGCATTAGCTGGGCAGATAACCCAAAGGAATTTAAAAACGGATTGTTAACCGGAAATGGCACAATGGGAGCAATCGTTCTCGGACGCCCCTTTGATGAAAATATATATGTGAGCCATGCCGGTATTTATCTGCCGCGAAAAAAAGGAGATAAACTTTTTGAGATGACCTCAAAGATGGAGCATATTCAAAAGTTGTGTCTGCAAGGGAAGCTAAAAGAAGCTGGTATGTTGGTAAATACAATGCGTATGGAACAAAACTATATGGACTGGCGTGATCCGTATATAGGTGCGTGTATTCTAAACATTAAACAACCCGAAGGTGAGATTAAAAAATATCAGCGTTCAGTTGATTTTATGACTGCTGAAACCAATGTAAGCGTTTCTAATTCTAAAGGTACGTTTCAGCGAACTGCATTTGCTTCAAGAGAAGATGATGTAGTTGTTGTACGATTAAAAGGTGATGGGAAACAAACAGCCGAGATATCTTTGAGTGGCCTTGTACCTCATAATGATAGGGAAAGAGAAATGCAGAAGGAAGGCGTTAAGTCATCAGAGAAAAGTATTAAAGATGGTTTGATGTACATGCGCACCTTGTTTGCACACACCAACAAATACAACCCTAATTTGGGTTTTGAAGGATTTGGAAAAGTAATTTCAAAGGGAGGAGAACGCACTGAAACGGACTCAAGTGTTATTATAAAAGATGCTGATGAAATTCTCGTTTTGATTAAGGTAGAGCCGATTACTAAAGGACAGGAATCTTTAAGTAATTACGAAACGATTAAGAAACAAATTGAGGGTGTAAATACGGATTATAATACTTTATTAGCATCACATTCTAAAAAGCATGGCGAGCTAATGGGACGTGTTGATTTTTCTCTTAATGCTCCTGAGTATGATCGCCAACAACCCAATGAAATATTAAAGGGGCTATCAAAAGAAGCACCTTTGGCTATGATTGAAAGAGCTTTTTATGCTGGTAGGTATAATATCATCTGTAGCACCGGACTCAATCCTCCTAACTTGGTTGGTTTATGGAGTGCTACCTGGTCGGCCAACTGGGAAGGTAGTTTTACAACCAATGGAAACTTACCATGTGCCGTAGCATTTAATTTGATGGGAAATACTCCTGAACTGATGGAGCCCTATTTCAGATACCATGATGAGCGATGGGAAGGTTTTAGAACCAATGCAAAACAATTATTTGGAACGCGAGGATTTAATATTCCCGGGCAGTTAACCATGGGTCCTTTGCAAACCGATTTCAGCTATTGGAATCCACATGTATTCTGGCATGCCGGTGCTGCATGGACTTTATTGTATTACTACGATTATTATCGTTATTATGGTGATGAGGAATTCCTGAAGAATCGCACATATCCTTTAATGAGACAGGCATGTGAGTTTTACGAAGATTTTTTGACTCGAAAGGATAAGAATGGGAAATACATCTTTGTACCTACCTATTCGCCTGAGAATTTTGCCAATGGTAAAGAAGCGACAACCATCAATGCCACCATGGAAATTGCAGCAGCCAAGCAGTTACTAAATAACTCAATAACAGTAGCCAAACAACTGGGCGTAGATGAGTCATTACAAAAAAAGTGGGCATCTATACTTAAAGACTTACCAGAATATGAAGTGGATGAAGATGGTTATTTCAGAGAGTGGTTATGGCCTGGTTTAAAAAACAACTTAAGGCACCGTCATGCATCACAACTATATCCATTGTATGATGATGCACCTGAAGAAATCATTAACAATCCAACATTAGTAAAGGGAATCGAGAAGTTTTTAGCTTATCATCTTCCTTATAAAGACCGAAGTGGCGATATGGCATTTGGAGTTGTTCAGGACGGTTTAGCTGCAACTCGTATTGGTAATAGTCAATATACTCAAGAGGCCATTAACCTATTGTCAGGAGACTATTGGACATATAGCATGTCTTCTTTGCACGATCAGCGTAAGATAATGAATATGGATATTTCCGGTGGTTTTCCTTATTTGTGTTCTTCAGCATTAGTGTATGCCGATCCTGGTTACATCAGGTTTTTTCCGGCTCTACCGGAACAATGGAAAGAAGGTAGTATTAAAGGTATTCGCTTAAGAGGTGGAATATTAGTGAAAGAACTAACATGGAATGAAACTTCAGCACAGGTAATTTTAATTTCTGATAAAACACAAACTATAGATATTGAAGTAAATGGTAAAAAAATTACCAAAGAATTAGGAGCAGGAGTAGAAGAAAAATTAGCCTTATAAGAATATCTGAAATTTATGAAACGACCATGAATTTTAGCATTCTAGAATACACCCAAGAGAATGATTAAAATTCATCGGGAGTTCCATCTGACAAATGAAGATAAATTTTAAATAGATGAAAGAAATCGGAATTTTAAACAGAGCAATAGCAAAAATCATCTCAGAGCAAGGTCATGGAGATCTTTTGATGGTGTGTGATGCAGGTTTTGCCATACCCAAGGGTATTGAAGTTGTAGACTTAGCCCTGGCACCCAATAAACCTATGGTTATGGAAATGTTGACTGAGTTAAAGCAGTACTTCTCGGTAGAAAAAATGATACTGGCCAACCAAACAAAAGAAACTAACCCAACACTTTTCAAGGATGTTGCAGGTTCTTTTGGAGAAGGGATTGAAGTTGAAATGATTGACCATACTGAATTAAAACAAAAATCTCACGAAGTAAAAGCTGTTATACGGACAGGTGATTTCACTGCTTACGGAAACGTGATTCTGGTTTCAGGAGCGGGAGAAAGATGGTATTGTGAAAAATAAAAAGCTAAAAAATGAATATAAGTACAATTGATCTAATTATAATAATAGCATTTCTTGTTGGAATTACCCTTATCGGAATATTTCAGATGAGAAATAAAAGAGAAACCAGCGATAGCTTTTTTCTTGCTGGCCGAGATTTGAAATGGCCACTTATTGGATTGTCATTATTTGCAGCCAATATATCAACTATACACCTTGTAGGTTTAGCAGCTTCCGGTTTTAATGAAGGTTTGGTTTGGGGAAGTTTTGAGTGGCTGGCTGGTATATCTCTAATTTTATTGGCTGTTATATTTGCACCATTTTACTTTAAAAGTCGTGTACAAACCCTACCCGAATTTTTAGAACGAAGGTATGATTCGCGTTCAAGAACTGTGTTCGCTTTCATTGCTATTTTAGGGGCATTGTTTGTGCATATCGGTTTAAGTCTTTATACCGGAGCCATTATTTTTCAAAGATTCTTTGGTATTAGTGCATGGACTTCCATCTTTACCTTATCGGCTCTTACATTGGTTTATTATTTGGCAGGAGGTTTAAAAGCAGTTGTGTACACACAGGCTGTGCAAACCGGAGTATTAATATTCGGATCTGTGGCATTAACTATTGCAGGATTAATGAAGCTTGGTGTATTTATGGAAGAAAGCACATTAATGGCCAATGCTGCGATTGATGGTTCAGTTCAACAACTAGGCTTCATAGATAAATTTATGATGTTAATAAGAGAGGGGCAATTAGATGTACTGCATACAAATGAGTCAATTACAGCCTTAACAGGAAGCATCAATGAAGATTTTTCGGCAAATGGTTTCGATACCCTATCAGGAAGCGGGTTGACTTGGTACGCTGCATTTTTGGGCTATCCTATTTTGGGTTTATGGTACTGGTGTTCTGATCAAACCATTGTGCAACAAGTACTGGCTGCCAAAACCAAAAGTGACGCTCAACGAGGGCCTATCTTTGCGGGTTTTTTAAAGTTACTGACTCCATTTATCATGATTGTTCCAGGTATCATCGGTTATATCCTTTTTAAACAAGATATCTATGATGCGGCACATTCTGCAATTCCGGCGGTATCTCGCCCTGGAGATGTGGCTTTATCAGTATTGATCGATAAACTTCTACCTGTTGGATTAAGTGGTCTTTTTGCTGCTGCATTAATGGCAGCACTGATGAGTACTATTGCAGCGGCTTTAAATAGCATCTCAACATTAGTATCTGTAGATATATATAAAAGGGTAAAACCAGAAACGAATGATAAAAGCTTAATAAAAATAGGTAGAGTGGCAGCTATATGCATTATGGCTCTTGCCGCAATGTGGTCTACGCAAGGCGATAAATTCTCTAGCGTTTTTGAGGCCATTAACAAGGTAGCCGCAGCATTATCTCCGCCAGTAGCAACAGTCTTACTGTTAGGTGTACTATATAAAAGAGGGACAAAAGAAGCTTCGCTTATTACTTTAATAAGTGGTTTAGTATTGGGAATGACCTTGTTTGTCCTGGACTTTAAATTTACTCCGACGGGTACTTCAATAGTAACCGAAGTTTGGGGTATTCCATTTATGATGCAAGCTTGGTGGTCCTTCTGTATTTGTGTAGTAATATATTTAATTGTTAGCAAGCTAACACCAAAATCAGATGCTAAAGTTATAAAAGAATATACTTGGGAGAATCCATTGGCTATTGTAAAAGGGAAAATAGAAAAACTAAACGATATTAGGGTGTTAGTGATGTTATTGTTAATAACTATTGCTGCTTTGTACGCCATATTTTCATAATTCAGACCATTTAATGATGAGACAAGCAATAATGACAAAACCTGGTATTATCGAATTCCAGGATATTCCAAAACCAAATAAATTAGCACCAAACGAAGTATTATTAAAGATTCAACGTATTGGTGTATGTGGTACCGATATTCATGTTTTCCATGGAGAGCATCCTGCAACACCTTATCCTGTTGTTCAGGGTCATGAGTATTCAGCAGAGATTATTGAGGTTGGTGAAGCTGTAACAAAAGCAAAGCCCGGAATGAGAGCAACGGCACGTCCGCAGTTGGTGTGTGGTAAATGTGGTCCGTGTTTACGTGGCCAATACAATGCATGTCAGGAATTAAAAGTACAGGGATTTCAAGCACCTGGTGTAGCGCAAGACTTCTTTATTGTGCCGGAAGACAGGCTAATTATTTTTCCGGATTCAATGAGCTATGAATATGGAGCAATGATAGAACCTGCTGCAGTAGGTGCACATTCCACCAGCAGAACGACAGGCGTTGAAGGCAAAAATGTAGTAGTTTCAGGTGCAGGAACCATTGGTAACCTGGTAGCTCAATTTGCCAAAGCCAGAGGGGCAAAAAAAGTTTTAATTACAGATGTCAGCGATTTCCGTCTTGAAAAAGCCAAAGAGTGTGGTATCGAAGGAACTTTAAATGTAAAAGAGACTGATTTTGCCAATGGAGTAAAAGCTTTTTTTGGTGATGAGGGTTTTCAAATAGGGATGGAAGCTGCAGGTGTGCAGGCTTCACTGGACACATTAATGGCCAATGTTGAAAAAGGCGGTGATATCGTAATCCTTGGTGTGTTTGCAAAAAATCCTGTGGTCAATATGTATTACCTGGGCGAACACGAACTGAATGTGTTCGGCTCAATGATGTACAAACATGAGGATTACGAAGCGGCCGTTGAGATGATATCAACAGGTAAAATTAATCTTGAACCGCTGATAACAAAACACTTTCCTTTTGAAGAGTATTTGGATGCCTATAAATACATAGATGCACAAGCAGATAAGAGTATGAAAGTCATGATTGACCTTTAAAACAGTTGACTATGGAAAGTAAACCTAAAGTTATTGGTATAGGCGAATTGTTATGGGATGTGCTTCCTGAAGGTAAAAAATTAGGAGGAGCACCTTGTAATTTCGTTTATCATGCCCAAAAACAAGGAGCAGTCGGATTATCTATAAGCGCTATTGGCGATGATGAGAATGGTAAAGAAATACTGGAGGTTTTAAAGGAAAAAGGTATTTCATCTGATTTGATTCAAATCAATCAAAAGCCAACCAGTACAGTTGATGTTAAATTAAATGAACAAGGTGTTCCTGAATATATCATTCACGAAGATGTAGCGTGGGATTATATATCCTATACGGACCAATTGAAACAGGAAGTATCAAGTGCAGATATTATTTGTTTTGGAAGTTTAGCTCAACGAAATAAAGAATCTCGAAAAGCCATTAAAAGTATGTTGATGGATTGTGGATCAGATACCTTGATTGTTTACGATATCAACCTGCGTCAGGATTATTATACCAAAGAAATAATTAATGAATCTTTGCAGCTTTGTAATGTATTGAAGCTTAACGAAGATGAGTTGCCCATAGTTTGCGATTTATTAGATATTCATGGTGAATCCGAAGAGGAAAAGATTGAAAAACTTATTGATGCCTATAAGCTAAAACTACTTGCGTTTACCAAAGGCAGTGAAGGCAGTTTGTTGATGACTCCTTTTGAAAAAAGTTATTTGGAAACTCCTAAAGTTGATGTAAAAGATACAGTAGGGGCAGGAGACTCTTTTACGGCGGTTATGATCATAGGCTTTGCCAAAGGAGAGCCATTGAAACAGTTACATCAAAAAGCAGTTGATATTTCTGCGTTTGTATGCACCCAAAATGGCGCTATGCCGGATTATTCTGAAACTACAATAAACAGTTAAAATATAGAACAATGATTAATACAGATATACAATCGATTGACCCAACAACAGTTTGTCAATTACAATTACCCGATGGTACATTAATGCCACAAGCAGCCATGGGAACATTTCATTCCGATAATCCGGACCTTAAAGAGAAAATGGAAGACATCATTGTTGAGGCCATTCGTTTGGGGTATCGTCATTTGGATTGTGCTACAGCCTATCAGAATGAAGATGTGGTAGGTAGAGCAATTAAACGAGCGATAGATGAAGGATTGGTAACTCGAGAAGAGTTGTTTGTAACCACAAAGTTGTGGAACAAACACATGTCACCGGAGGAAGTAATTCCTGCTTGCGAAGATTCCTTAAGAATGCTACAGCTTGATTATGTGGATATGTATGTGGTTCACTGGCCATGGCCAAACTTCCATGTTCCCGGAGCTTCGGGCGATTCCGTTAACGATCATGCCGTACCCTATATTCACGAAGACTTTATGAAGGTTTGGGATAAAATGACCGAGTTAAAGAAAAGCGGCAAGGTAAAAAATATTGGTACATCTAACCAAACGCAAAAGACTATAGAGCTGTTGTTGAGGGATACCGATGACTTTAACCGTCCTGTATATAACCAAATGGAGCTTCACCCATTGTTCCAGCAACAAGAGTTGGTGAAATTTTTCCTGGATAATAAAGTTGTTCCTTCTGGTTATATGGCCTTAGGTTCTCCACGACGTCCAGGTCGCGACAGGTTTGCCGAACATCAGGCAGATATGCAACATCCACTCATTCAGAAAGTAGCACAAGAATCTGGGCTTACTCCACCTGAAGTTTGCTTGTCATGGGCACATCATCGCGAAAATAATCAAGTTGGTTATGTAGCTATGGCAGAACGTTCAGAGTGGATCAAGTCCAACCTGATGGTATCGTGCAAGAATATGCTTACTCAAGAACAATTTGAGGTAATTAACGGTGATGGAACGGAAGAAAATCCAGGCATTAATACAAATAACCGTCTGATCTGGGGGCAGGTATTTTTCTGGCCGGAAGCGAGAGTGCTTGGACATGATAGGGATGTGTTGTGGAATGATACTCAGGTTTTTGAAACCAAAGACGATTACGATAAATTTAGAAAGGCTGTTGGCGAATTTTATAAGGTTTGGAAAGAAACAGCTGTGGATTTGGCTATAAAATATTAAGATTGAAGGTTATGAAACAAATCAATATAACTCTTTACCTTGCTGTGACATTATTATGTGTTACATTTTTTTCGTGCACAACAAGTAATCAAGTTGAATTAAATCAATTAAAACTTTGGTACGACGAACCCGCCGAGCACTTCGAACAATCACTGGTATTGGGTAATGGTAAAGTAGGTGCTTCTGTTTTTGGAGGAGTGCAATCCGATAAAATTTATTTGAATGATGCTACACTCTGGGCAGGAGAACCTGTAGATCCGAATATGAATCCTGATGCACATAAATCGATACCCAAAGTAAGGGAGGCATTGGCCAATGAGGATTATGAATTGGCGGACAAGCTCATTAGAAATGTACAAGGCAAATTTTCTGAGTCCTTTGCTCCTTTAGGAACGATGCATATGGATTTTAACCATAAAGATTCTGTTTCTAATTATTATCGCGAACTGAATATCAGCAATGCCACATCGTTAACAAAATATGAGGTTGATGGCGTGCGGTTTGAGCGTGAGTACTTTATCTCGCATCCCGATCAGGTGATGGTAATTAAACTTAAAGCGAATAAGAATAATGCACTTAATTTTAAAGTTCGTTTCGAGAGTCTTTTAAAGTATGATTTAACCGGGAATGAAGATATTCTAAGAGCTGATGGCTATGCACCCTATCATGCTGAGCCAAACTATAGAGGGGATATGCCCAATGCTGTACAGTTTGATGAAAATCGTGGTATTCGTTTCTCTTCCTATTTTAAAGTAAAAGAAACGGATGGGGAGGTATTCATAAATGACAGTATACTTTCGGTTAAAGATGCCAGCGAAGCAGTATTGCTTGTATCTATAGCAACCAGCTTTAATGGTTTCGATAAAGACCCTGTTAAAGAAGGAAAGGACAATAAAGCTATAGCTGAAAATCAGATATTGAAAGCAGAGAAGAAATCTTTTGAAGAAGTAAGAAAATCTCATATTACCAACCATCAAACCTATTTTAACCGGGTTGAATTGAATTTGGGAGCAGAGGATTTGACAAATATCCCTACAGATGAAAGGATTAAAAGATACACAGCTGGAGCGGTAGATACTGATTTGGAAGCGTTGTATTTTCAATACGGCAGATATTTGTTAATGGCCGGATCCAGAACTGAAGGTGTTCCTATGAACCTGCAAGGCATCTGGAATCCTTATATGCGACCACCCTGGAGTAGTAACTATACGGTTAATATTAATGTGGAGACCAATTATTGGCTGGCAGAAAATACCAACCTTTCGGAGTTTCATCAACCTATGCTTTCGTGGATTAAAAATGTCTCAAAAACAGGAGAGGTTACGGCAAAAACATTTCTGGGTGTAAATGGGTGGACAGCCTGTCACAACTCAGATATATGGGCAATTAGCAATCCGGTTGGTGATTTTGGACAGGGACACCCTTGCTGGGCAGCCTGGTTTATGGGTGGTGCCTGGTTAAGTACCCATCTGTGGGAGCACTACACGTTTACTCAGGATCAGGAATACCTAAAGCAAGTTTATCCTACCATTAAAGGCGCTGCTCAATTTTGCTTAGAGTGGTTGGTAGAGGGTAAAAATGGTAACTTGATGACTTCTCCTGGCACTTCTCCCGAGAATCGTTTTTATACCCCGGATGGATATGTAGCATCAACATTGTATGGATCAACGGCCGATTTGGCTATGATTAGAGAGTTATTTGAATTGACCATTAAAGCTTGTAATAGATTGGAATGTGATAAGGATTTTAAGGAAAGTTTAAAAACAGCTCATAGTCGTTTACAACCTTATAAAGTAGGCTCAAAAGGGCATCTGCAAGAATGGTTTCACGATTGGGAAGATGTGGATAAAGAACATCGCCATCAAACGCATTTGTATGGATTATTTCCTGGAAACCATATCACAACAAACGATACTGTTTTGGCTAATGCATGTAGAAAGACCTTGGAAATGAGAGGACCCAAAGGTATGGGTTGGTCATTTGGCTGGCGAATTTGTTTATGGTCAAGGTTATATGATGGTGAAAATGCACATAAGGTACTGCAAAGCTTATTGAGATTTGTTGAGCCAACAGGGCCGCATCCGGATTATTCAGGCGGAGGAGGTACTTATGCCAATTTATTTAGTGCAGCTCCACCTCTGCAAATAGATGGTAATTTCAGTGGAGCAGCTGGTATAGCCGAAATGCTTTTGCAATCAACAGAAGATGAAATTAGAGTAATACCTGCCATTCCTGAAGCCTGGTCAACAGGTTCGTTTAAAGGAATGTGTGCCCGAGGCGGTTTCGAAATTGATGCCAGTTGGAAAGATAAAAAACTTGTTGAATTGAAAGTAAGGTCTAAAGTGGGCAAGCATTGTAAGCTGCATTTTGGAGATCGAATAATCGATTTTGATACCAAAGAAGGAAGTGAGTACTCGATTAATTCAGATTTTGAAGTTCGGGAATTATAAATGTGAAAATTGAAATTAAAATAATACTCAAAATGAAAATAAAATCTACAACTCTTACTATTGTAATGCTGTTATTCGCAGCCATGTTAGTTAGTGCTCAAATAACAGAGCGACAACTTCCTGCTGAATGGAAAAATCTTGTTTACGGAGGTCGTTTTATGGATCGTTTTCTACCCATGCATCCTGTTGGTGAGTTAACAAGGGATACCTGGGGTGCACCAGAAGTTGTACCTCGTTATACCGATAATGGGTTGGAAGATAATATTATTTCCTACTGGGGTGGCAATGTGAAAGTTGATAAAGATGGCAAATACAACCTATTTGTTTGTGGTTGGCCTGAAACCTCTCCAAAAGGGCATATGTTCTGGGCGAAATCTACACTTTACCAGGCGGTGGCCGATAATTCCTTTGGTCCCTATAAAGTTAGAAGGGCAATTGGTCCCGGGCACAATCCGGAAATATTTCAATTAAAAGATGGTCGTTATGTCATTTATATTATTGATGGATACTATATAAGCAACAACTTGAATGGACCTTGGGAGCGTAAAAAGTTTGATTTCAATCCTCGAGACCGTAAAATAATAGAAGGGCTAACGAATGTAACATTTGCACAACGCGAAGATGGTACATATTTGGCCGTTTGCCGAGGAGGGGGTATTTGGTTTAGCGAGACAGGAGAGTCGTCGTACAATCAGGTTACCGATAAACGTGTTTACCCTCCTGTTAAAGGACGTTTTGAGGATCCGGTTGTTTGGCGAACCAATATACAATACCATCTGATTGTGAATGACTGGTTGGGAAGAATTGCCTGGTACATGCGCTCGAAGGACGGCGTAAATTGGAAAACAGAACCAGGTGAAGCATACCTGCCAGGACTAGCCGTTTATGAAGATGGGACAAAGGTAGATTGGTTTAAATACGAACGTTTAAAATTTCTTCAGGATGAGTACGGGCGTGCAACACAGGCTCACTTTGCTGTAATCGATACCATAAAATGGAATGATTTGGAATATGATAACCATAGCTCAAAACATATTGTTATTCCTGTGGTGAAAGGACGTTTGCTTACTGTTTTAAATGAAAAACCACTTACTGCCAAAACAAAAACAATTGAAGTAAAGATTGAAGCAGAAGAGGACTTCAACCCCAATACCGATATTGATTTGGAATCAATCCGTTTTGGTGCATCTGAAGAGGTTAATTTTGGGAGAGGATGTAAATTAAAAGAAACTAAGGAATCGGGTAACGATTTAATCCTTGTTTTTGATGGCAGTGGTAATGGGTTTACAGACGATAATTTTGCCGGGAAACTATTGGGAAAAACATCAAAAGGAGAACTTTTGTTTGGATATTCGCGCTTACCCGGTGTTGAATATATTGAGCCGATTCTTTCTGCCCGTCAACCAAAAGTTCTTCAAAAGAACAAAGGACTATCCTTTAATGTAGAAGTTCAGAATTTTGGACAGGTAGCATCCGAAAAAGCCAAAGTTGAACTGAGGGTTGAAATCGATAAGAAAATGCAAAAGATTGCTAGTGGAGTAGTTATCCCTTTAAATCCTTTTGAAAAAACAACAGTAGGAATACAATCTGCTAGGAAACTTGAAAAGGGAAAAGAATATAAAGCAAAAGTTTTGATAACATCTGGTAGTTTGAAGCCCGTAGTTTTTGAAACGAGTGTTGTACTGAAATAGGAGAGGGTAAAGTTAAACTTGCTTAATTCTGCTTAAGAAAACAGCAATTCCAAAGTGAATTTAGGTTTAATACCGATTTGTTAATGGCATGAGCGGTAAATTTGTTCCTTTTTATAGCTGTCATTAATCGATCGGCATTATCCCAAGCGCTCATTTCATAATTAAAATGGTATAATATTCGATCTTCGACGTTTAACTGAGCGGTTTTTGTGGCGTAAAAAGAGATCTTTCGTCCTGAGATTGATGACCAAAAGAACAAGAGAATTAAATATCAATCTTTTTGATTCATAATTGTTAATACTGCAAACCTGTAGGATTTTAGAGCTAAGACTCCTTGTTGTATAGCCAGTCCTGATTTGTAATCAGGGCTTTGGTAGCTTAGGATTTTTAATCCGAAAAGAAAAAATTATATACAGATGAAAAAAACAACCATTTTTTATTGGGTAATAGCACTCAGTAGTTTAATAACGTCATGTGGACTATCTACTCAGGATAAGAAAACCAAACTTAAACTCTGGTACAACAAACCCGCTGAACATTTTGAACAAGCGCTGGTTCTGGGAAATGGAAAAGTAGGAGCTTCGATTTATGGAGGAGTTAAAAAGGATAAAATTCATTTAAATGATATTACTCTTTGGGCAGGAGAACCAGTTGATCCGTACATGAGCCCCGAAGCTTATAAGGCTGTGCCCGAGGTAAGAGAAGCCTTGGAGAAAGAGGATTATAAAAAAGCAGATAAACTGGTAAGGCAGATACAAGGAAAATTCTCGGAGTCGTTTGCACCTTTGGGAACCATGTATCTCAATTTTCAGCACAAGGGTGATGCCAGTGAGTATTATCGCGAACTGGATATCTCAAATGCTGTTTCAAAGCTGACTTATAAAGTGGGTGATATACAATATAACCGAGAATATCTGGTTTCGAACCCTGATAAGCTGATCATGATAAAACTATCGGCCAGCGAAAAAGAAGCTTTAAACTTTGATGTAAAATTTGAGAGTTTACTAAAATATGCCACGGCTAATGAGGAAGGAGTTTTAGTGGCTCATGGTTATGCACCTTATCATGCCGAACCTAATTACCGGGGTGATATGCCCAATACCGTCCGGTTCGATAAGAATAGAGGAACCCGTTTCTCTAACCTGATTAAAGTAAAAGAAACCGATGGAGAAGTTGTAGTTACTGATAGTACCATACAAGTAAGAGGGGCAAAAGAAGCTGTTTTGTTGCTTAGTATTGAAACCAGCTTTAACGGATTTGATAAGGATCCTGCCAAAGAAGGAAAAGACAATAAAGGCTTAGCTTTAAAATACTTGTCAGAAGGTTTGGCAAAATTAACCGATGCAATAGAAAAAACTCATTTAGATGATTACCATTCTTTCTTTAATCGTTTGGAATTAAATCTGGGAACAGAAACAGAAATAAACTTGCCAACCGATGAGCGTCTGCAAAGATATGCAACAGGTGCTCAAGATAAGAATTTGGAGATATTATATTTTCAGTTTGGACGATATTTGCTGATCAGCTCATCGAGAACATTAGGTGTACCAGCTAACTTACAAGGGCTTTGGAACCACTACTTGCGTCCGCCTTGGAGTTGCAATTACACAGTTAATGTAAACGTAGAAGAAAATTACTGGTTGGCCGAAAATGCTAACTTATCCGAGTTGCACTTGCCTATGCTTAGTTGGATAGAGAATGTATCGAAAACCGGTGAGGTAACAGCAAAAACTTTTCTTGGAGTGCAAGAAGGATGGATGGCTT
Organism: Marinifilum sp.; assembly: GCF_965230805.1. Classification (NCBI taxonomy): domain Bacteria; kingdom Pseudomonadati; phylum Bacteroidota; class Bacteroidia; order Marinilabiliales; family Marinifilaceae; genus Marinifilum; species Marinifilum sp. The sequence goes on from NZ_OZ246019.1 coordinate 3,990,710, forward strand.
GCCACAATTCAGATATTTGGGCCATGAGCAACCCTGTGGGTGATTTTGGTAAAGGACACCCGGTTTGGGCCAACTGGTATATGGGTGGTGCTTGGTTAAGTACTCATTTGTGGGAGCATTACTCGTTTACCCAAGATAAAGCATTTTTACAAGAGGCCTATCCTATTATGAAAGGAGCTGCGCAGTTTTGCTTAAACTGGTTGATAGAAAAGAATAGAGAATTAATTACTTCACCTTCTTCTTCGCCAGAGAATTTATATAAAACTGATAAGGGGTATGTGGGAGCAACCCTATATGGTGCAACCGCCGATTTAGCATTTATTCGCGAGTTGTTTGAGCAATGCCTAAAAGCAACTGATGTTTTAGGGATTGATGCCGATTTTAAAAAAGAAATGGAAAAAGCCTACTCTGACTTACGTCCATATCAAATAGGTAATAAAGGAAATCTGCAGGAGTGGTATCACGATTGGGAAGATTACGACCCACAACATCGCCATCAAACCCATTTGTTCGGATTGTATCCCGGCCATCACATCTCTACCACTAAAACTCCTAAGCTAGCAGAGGCTTCACGAAGAACATTGGAAATCAAAGGAGATGAATCCACGGGTTGGTCAAAAGGATGGAGAATTAATCTTTGGGCACGCTTAAAAGATGGAAATCATGCTTATAAAATGTATCGCGAATTGTTGCAATATGTTGATCCATCTGGCTTAAAAACTACCTATGGTGCAGGAGGTGGAACCTATCCTAACCTGTTGGATGCTCACCCACCATTCCAGATTGATGGTAATTTTGGAGGAGCAGCTGGAGTTATAGAAATGTTGGTTCAATCCAATGGTGAAAGCATTGAATTATTGCCCGCATTGCCTGATGCTTGGAAGGAAGGAAGCGTAAAAGGGGTTTGTGCCCGAGGTGGTTTTGATTTGGATATGGAATGGAAAGATGGAAAACTTACCAAGCTTACTGTTTTATCGAAAGCAGGAAAAAAATGCTCCTTGCTTTATCAGGATAAAATAAGCGTATTGGAAACTGAAGCTGGCATGGAATATAAGCTGAATGGAGAATTAATTATAGAATAATTCAAAGACGCTTTTCTCTCATTGAGGATATCAATATTTTACTACTGAGAGCTTAATTTGGAATGAGAATTTCAAGTCTTCCTCTTATTTATATTTACCGGTAAATCTGCTCCCAAAAATTTTTATCGTACGTATTTTGGTTTTTCCCTCGGGCGAGGGAAAGACTTTTAATTGTACGTATCTTAGTTTTTCCCTGCCTCGAGGGAAAAGGTTCGACACTAGGGAGGGAAATGTCTTACCGAAAATATTGGTATATTATTATCATGATCCAGACACCAGTTTTCTTTACAGATTAACCAAAATTTATGCCTGATTGCTTGAAAGACCCAGATTTTTATCATGATTCCATGAACCTCCATTGTCTGGCCTTTGTTTACATTGGTATAAAAGAAAAAAAACCTTGCAAACGTACAGTTTACAAGGTTTTTCTTTCTGTTACATTTCTGCGAGGCGGAGAGAGAGGGATTCGAACCCCCGGTACGTTGCCGTACAATGGTTTTCAAGACCACCGCATTCGACCACTCTGCCATCTCTCCAGTATTTGTGCGAGCTTTGCTAGCTCTGTCATCTCTTGTGATAACGGGTGCAAATATAGAATAAAATTTAATTGCTACCAAAATTTTTTTTGCAATAAATTCGAATTGTTTTCGAAGCACTTGATGATCAGATCAATTAATTTATCTATGCATGCAGATCAAGTTCATTTAGCATGTAAAGAGAGTGTTCAATGGTTTTAAAAATCTCTCCGCAATACTCCTTAACAGCTTTAGGACTTCCAGGTAGGGTATAAATTAATGTTTGATCCATTACACCGGCAATTCCTCGGCTGAGCAAAGCGTTTGCTTTATTCATGCCATATTTTACTCTAATCAACTCCATAATTCCGGGAATCTGTTTTGTGATATGCTTATCAACCACTTCTGGTGTAATATCTTTTGGGCCTATTCCTGTACCGCCTGTAGTAAATACAATATCAAATCCTTCTTTTTTGGCTTTGTAAAGTAACTTTGAGAGTTCTTGTTCCCGATCGGGAATAATGTGTTTCTCTATTTTAAAATGTCGGTTTCGGGATAAATAAAACTCTTCACATAGCTTTTCAGCCAATGGACCGCTTTTATCTTCGTATTCGCCTTTTGAAGCTCTGTCACTTAGAGTGATAATCATTGTTTTAATTACCCTTGGATGATACATTAATATATCGCCGGCTTTTAAATCACCATCTTTAATCACCCTACAAAAAATCCCTTCTTTAGGCATCACACAATTTCCAAGTTCTTTGAAAATATTGCAATTGTCACCATGACATGTTTTTCCAATCTGCGTTACCTCCAGTTCCAGATCACCAAATGTGAATTTATCAAGAGGGGCAGTTTGATACAGTATAATTCCTTCTGTGGTAATATTCTCAGCAAATTCCCCAAAAGAAATTTCTCTTTTTGCTGCTGCCGAGAATATATCAATGCTTTCTTTGGCAAGCAAACTAACCTGGCGATGCCAGTTTCCTGTGTGAGCATCACCAACAACACCAATGGAACGCAATTGAATCGATTCAACAGGCTTTTTAATCGTACCTTTCTGTTCTGATATATTTACGGATAGTACATTAACTTCTTTTATCATAGTCTTATTTCAAATCAGTTTTATTTTTTTCCACCAAATGAATGTCTATTATTCTCATATTTTTATCAACAGCTTTGCACATGTCATAAATTGTAAGCAGAGCCACACTGGCAGCTGATAATGCTTCCATTTCTACTCCGGTTAGCCCAATGCATTTTACTCTTGTATCAGCAACAACTCCACCATCAAACACAGTACATGTAACTTCGGCTTTTGTAATTTGTAATGCGTGGCATAAGGGAATTAAATCGCTTGTTTTTTTAGCAGCCTGAACTCCTGCTATTTCGGCTACCGTTAGCACATCACCTTTTTTTATTGAGTTTTCTTTGATCAAACGAACTGTTTCCTGTTCCAATATAATTTTACCACTTGCTCTGGCTTCTCTAATCTTAGGAGTTTTACCAGCAACATCAACCATATTGGCTTTGCCTTTATTATCGATATGACTAAATTTTCCCATTCTATTATGTAATTAGCATGTTTTATGCGTTAAAGCGCATTTTTTATTATTAACCACCAATGCCATAGAAACTGTTCTTTTTATTTTTGCTTCCGGCTTCCGGTTTCTGATTAATTGATTGCTCTATTGCTCGTTTAGCACCCAATTCTTTCAAATCATATTCGCTCTGGTTAAATAAACATGGTTTTACTTTTCCGTTAGCAGTAAGACGAATGCGATTGCACTCAAGGCAATTTCCGCCTTTACCACCTTCAACAATAGAAAACTCACCAGTTTCCAGGTTCATTTGCCTGATAAATCGGAGATCAAGTTTTTTGCTCTTGCAATACTTCCTCAAAGCAGTTAAATCATTCAAATCAGTATCTGGCATTCTAACGCAGTTAATTTTAACCGGATGCAAACCTGCTTTCAAGGCGGCGTCAACTCCTCTAAACACATCTTCAATATTCCCAAAACGTGTTAATTGCCTGTATTTATCAGGATTCATGGTATCTAAGCTAATGTTTACACGCATTAGGCCAGCTTTTGCAAGTTTTTGGGCGTATTTTTCAAGCAGAATACCGTTGGTGGTCATGACAAGCTCTTCAATTCCTGCTGTGTTGGCAATCTTCTCTACCAATTCAACAATTCCTTTTCTTACCAATGGTTCACCACCTGTTAGTCTCACTTTCGTGATCCCCGAGGCTATTGCTTCTTTTACAAAATTCAAAATTTCTTCAAAGCTCAGTATTTCATCGTGCGCAATTAAATCAACCCCTTCTTCGGGCATACAATAAGTGCATCGAAGATTACAACGATCTGTAACGGATATTCTTAAATAGTTAATGTTTCGTTTATAGTTGTCTAACATGTACAAATTCTCCTTCGGTAAATTCATCAACCTCCCTGGGAACAGCCATTATTCCATCGGCAAATGTAAATGCGTTAATATGCGCTGATCCATGATATTCGATAGGAACAACTCTATTATTGGCATTAAATCGAACAGGAATAAATTCAAGCCTGTCAGTTCGTTTTCGCTTGTAATCTTCTGCTATAGGCATACGTACCATAGGAGCATTGTAGTCATGCCCCATTAATCTAAAAACAAGAGGTTTTCCTAATAGTTCGAACTGAACGAATGAGGATACCGGGTTGCCAGGCATTGCAAATACGTATTTTCCATTTTTTGCGGCAAATACAGTGTGTTTTCCCGGTTTTACAGCCAATGTGTGAAACCAGATGTTAAAACCAAGTTCTTTCAATATTTGCGGTACATAATCGTAATCACCAACCGAAACGCCTCCCGATACAATTATGATGTCATTTTCGGCAAGACATTTTTCCAAGGCTTCTTGAGTGACTTTCTTCGAGTCTTCAACTATCCCATAGTAATTTAGATCAATGCCAATTTTTTGCAATTGCGCTTGCAGCTGCCAGGAGTTTACATTTCTGATTTGAGAGATATTTGGCTTTTGTTGTGGTTCAACCAACTCGCTTCCAGTTGAAATTGAAGCTATACGAGGTTTGTTGTACACCAAAGGATGAGTACAACCAACAGTTGCCAATACGGATATATGCTGAGATTTTAATCTGGTTCCTTTTTTCAAAACAACATCATTTTCCTCAATGTCTTCTCCCTTTATGCAGATATTCGATTTTGTGATCTCTTTAATAATTCGAATTTTCTTGTTGTTCACTTGTTCAGTGTGCTCCACCATTACAACGGTATTGGCACCTTCGGGAATCATGGCTCCAGTCATTATTTTCGAACACTGTTTGCTTCCTATTTTTTTACTTGGAGCTACGCCAGCAGCAATTACTTCCAAAACTTCCAATTCATCAAACAAATCTTCTTTTCTACAAGCATAACCATCCATAGCCGATTTGTTAAAAGGAGGAATTGCCATATCTGATCGAACATCTTCAGCTAATACGCGATGTAAGCATTCTGAAATATCAATATGCTCTTTTTCTAACTTTTTTGTAGCGTGTTTTACTGTTTTAAGAGCCTCGTGAAACGTTATCATATTGCTAGTTCTTTATTATCCATTTTTTTTCAGAGAAACAGATGCTATTGGCATTAAGGCTGAATTTTTCACCATCAAATTCAATATTTAGATTCGCTATTTCTCTAAATTTTAATGTGTTGGGTTTTAGTTTCTTATTGTTTTTGCTTTCTATCATTATAAATAAACCGGGCCGAATAATATTTCTTAATCCTCCCGATTCTATTATAAAAAGGCTGTTTGTCGATATAATACTATTCAAGCAAAGCAGAACCTCATTTAGATATTTATCTTTTGATTGCACATAGTATACTTCTTTTGCTCCGGCTGCAAGAAGTCTGTTACTATCCTTACTGCCAACCTGATGGGTTTCTTTTATAATCTGATAATTATCCTCACTTGCTATCACTTCCGCATTAAGGTCAAGATCATGAAAATGAGGACAAATTTTAATTCCAATAACCGAATGTTTTTGCTGCAATGATTTGATAAGCTGACAAGCAAAAAGTGTTTTTCCAACATTTTGACCATTACCAGCAAGCAGAACTATATTTTTCCTCTTTATTGTCATACAAAAAAACCTCCAACTCATCGCAGAATTGGAGGTAATCTATATGTTTTGTTTTCAATAGATTGATGACAAGTACTCAATCCATTCCGATTCACACAATTTCGCTCCTTTCCAATTTTTGGACATTTATCCTGCGGGAGGCAAATCCGTTTACGAACTTACCCATCGGTTGATAAGTCGTGCAGATTTTGATATCTGTTTAGAACTTATAAACTCGGAGTTATTTTTATTACTGTTTGTAAAGATATTAATATTAACGAATCTAAAAATGTGTGTGTTTGATTTGTTCTAGGTTTTAAAATTAGGATGATTTTGAATGAATGGAAAAGGGAATACAAACCACTTGTCATCATTGGGTTTTATAAGAATTACTTAGCAAGCTGTAATAAAGTAAAAAAGACTTTTCCCTCTTATTTATAATTGATTTGATTAAAAATGGCTTTATTTAATATGTCATTTAGCTTATTTAATTGAATATGGGAAATCACGCACACCATCATAAACAGGATCATGGTCATTTGAAGGGAAGAAACTTAGGCATAGCAATTCTTTTGAATATAGGAATTACTGTAGCGCAAGTGGTTGGTGGATTTATTTCCGGAAGTTTAGTATTACTGTCTGATGCATTGCACAACTTTTCTGATGTTTTGGCATTAATTATTAGTTGGTTTGCAAGCAAATTGTCAGGAAGAAAGCAAAGTGCTCGTCAAACTTTTGGTTACAAACGAGCGGAAATATTGGCGGCCTTAATCAATGCTGTTTCATTAATTGTAATCGCATTTTTTCTTTTAAAAGAAGCAATTGAACGATTGGGAGAACCTCAGAATATTAACTCGGGAATTGTAATGATTCTAGGAGGTGTTTCGATAGTTTTAAATGGATTAAGTGTTTTGTTGGTAATGAAAGATGCTAAGGACAATATTAATATGCGATCAGCCTATTTGCACTTGCTTACTGACATGATATCGTCGGTGGCAGTTTTACTAGGTGGATTAGCGATGTATTTGTGGGGAATTTCTTGGGTTGATGGCATCCTGTCTATTGCAATAGCACTTTACCTTGTATACTCAAGTTGGGGACTAATTGTAGAAAGTGTCAGGATCATAATGCAATTTGCTCCAATTCATATTAATCTGGATGATGTTCAGGAGAAGTTAAAAACTTTAGAAGAGGTCGAAAATATACACCATGTGCACGTTTGGCAGTTAGATGACAAGCAGATTAATTTTGAGGCCCATATAAGTTTCAAAAAGGATTTACCTTTAAGTGTAGTGAATATTGTCCTACACAAAATAGAGCAAATCCTTCATGATGATTTTGAGATTAATCATGTTACCTTACAACCCGAAATTAATGGATTCTGCCAGGATGATAGCTTGATAAGTCAAGATAAACCTCTTTCGCATTAGTCGAATGAGGCCATTAAATCCATAGGATTTTCCAATAAGGTTTGTGCTCCGTTTTCCAACAATTCTTCCAAATCTCTAAAGCCCCATAAAACACCAACTGCATGCATGCCTGAGTTGTGAGCTGTTGCCATATCAACACCTGAATCGCCTACATACATTAATTCAGAAGGATCTATACCCATTTTATCACTAATAAAAATTGCACCTTTAGGATTAGGTTTTCTCGGTATTTCGCCACCGGCTCCCAATACATGTTCTAATTTCCAATCGGAAAGTAAAACTTTAACTACCTTTTGTGTAAGTTCGTTTGCTTTGTTTGAAAAAACTGAGATCTTAATCCCTTTATCCCTAAGGGAATCTAAAAGGTCTTTAATGCCAGGATATAAGCAGGTTTTAACAATGCAATTCTCATCGTAAACGCTCATCATGCGTTCGTAATTTTTTTTAATTTCTTCAGAGCTTCTGTTTTCATTTGGTAATGATTTTTCAACCAATGATCTTATTCCTCTTCCAACAAAGGTTTTGTAAGTGGTGTAGTCGTGGGTTGGAAAATTATTTTCTTCAAGCACCTGATTCATTGAATCGGCAATATCTTCAATTGAATTGGCAAGTGTGCCGTCTAAATCAAAAATTACTCCTTTTATCATGATTTGAGTCAGTTAATTTATATTTGTGTTCAATGCAAATATAATAACCAGAGTTTGATTAAAAATGTTCTTACAGTTTGCACTGATTTTAATTGGAAATTAATCTAAAAGTATTATAAGTTCTCTTAAAAGGTCATTGTTACAAAATCTTCAATCTCTGATATTAGCAATATAGATTCTAAAATATTTTTTAGGAGTCGCATTGTTTCAAAATAAAAATATCTATATTTGAACCTCACGAAAGCGTAGAAACAGATAATGCATAAAAGTACGAACATAGCTATGATGAACATGCCAACAGTTGGTATGTGCGCTGCTTTTGGCATTACCACCACCACAACTACAACAACGATGACCCGTTAGGGGTCAATATTATTACATATCACCAAATGTGAGTATTAACCATACTCAAAAGTACATCGAAAAGTTTGTGTCTGATAAAATACATGTCGTAAATTCATTTGCGATATTATAGTATTAGATAATGATTACCATTATATAATCATTGATGATGAAATCAACATTTGTAAGGAGAGAAAATCATCAAAACAAAACAAAAGCATGAAAGTTTTAAAATTTGGAGGAAGCTCGGTAGCCAATGCAGAAAGTTGCCATCGGGTGAAAGAGATTGTCAAAAAGAACCAAGAAAGCTGTAAGCAAGTTGTAGTTGTGTCGGCTTTTGGCGGTGTTACCGACGAACTTGAACGTTGCATTAAAATGGCTAGCCTAAAAAACAAGGAGTACGAAATGGTTGTAGATGATGTGCATCAAAGACACCAAAGTATGATTCAACAGCTAGGGCTTAATAGCAAATTAAATGAGAAATTGTACGCAAAATTTGCTGAAATTTCGGATCTATTGCAAGGAGTTTATCTTTTGGAAGATATATCGGAAAAAGTACGCAATACAGTATTGGGAGCAGGTGAATTGATGTCCTCTATGATTCTCGCAGAGTTCTTTAAAGAGGCTGGTCTTAAAACGGAGTATTTCGATTCCAGAAAATACATAAAAACACAAAATGGGAAAGGTGTTTATTTAAATGCCGAACAAACCAATGCCAAACTCAATGAACTTAAACAACAACAATTCGAGGTAGCGTTATTTCCAGGTTTTATAGCTTCAGGGCAAAAAGGGGAGATGACTCTACTGGGGCGCGGAGGTTCTGATTATACTGCATCAATTCTTGCAGCCGGCTTAGGCTGTTCAGAACTGGAAATCTGGACCGATGTAAGTGGAATGTATACTGCGGATCCAAGATTTGTTTCTCAGGCTGCTCCAATTAATAGAATGTCTTTTCAGGAAGCAATGGAGTTGTCTCATTTCGGAGCTAAAGTGATTTATCCTCCAACTTTGATTCCTGTTGTCCAAAATCAAATAGATGTTCGCATTAAAAACACTTTTGCCCCTGATGACCAAGGAACTTTAATAAGTAAAACTCCAGGAGAGGAAAGGTCTGTGGTTCGAGGATTATCTTCGGTGAACGAAATTAATCTTTTTACTTTATCTGGCAGTGGTGTTATTGGTATTAGTGGTTTTGCTTCCCGTTTTTTTACTGTTTTGGCACAGAATAAAATTAATGTTGTATTAATTACCCAGGCGTCATCGGAACATAGTATTAGTGTTGGTATCCATAAGGATGATACCGAACATGCAGTAGAAGCTCTTAAGAACGAATTTGAAATGGAAATTCGAATGAACCTGGTGAACAAACCTGCGGTGGAAGAAAATTTATCGATTGTAGCCATTGTTGGTGAAGATATGGGATTCACTCCCGGAATATCAGGAAAAGTGTTCAGCGTTCTTGGCAAAAACGGGGTGAATATTCGTGCCATGGCGCAAGGTGGTAACGAAATGAATCTAACTTTTATGGTTCGCACCAAGGACATTAAGAAAGTTCTGAATGTAATACATGAAGAATTTTTTGATTCTACTTACAAAAAGGTGAACCTATACATTGCAGGACTTGGAAATGTAGGAGGGAAATTGTTGGAGTTTATTAAAAATCAGTACGAACACCTTTTGGAGGAGAAAGGGCTGCAGTTAATCATTAGAGCCGTAACCAATAGCCGAAAAATGTACTTTGCTCAAAATGAGGGCCTGCTTGAAAACTGGGAAGAAAAACTAAATAGTGAAGGGATAAAAGCAGATTTGCAGGAGTTTGTAAAGTTAATGGATCAATCAAATCTACGTAATCGAATTTTTGTTGATATTACAGCCAGCGAGCAGGTAAGCGAGGTTTACGAACAAATATTAAACTCAACGGTTGCCATTGTGGCATGTAATAAAATTGCTGCATCCTCTGAATTCGAAAACTATAAAACCATTAAGGCAACAGCAAAAAAACACAATGTTGAATTCATGTTTGAGAGTAATGTCGGAGCAGGATTGCCTGTAATCAGTACCATAAATAGTTTGGTGAATACTGGAGATGAAATTATAGGGATAGATGCCGTTGTTTCTGGTAGTTTGAATTTTATCATGAATGAATTTAATAAAGGAAAGTCTTTAGCTGAAGCGGTAAGAATGGCAATAGAACAAGGGTTTACAGAGCCTGATCCAAAGATTGATTTAAGCGGAATGGATGTTCTTAGAAAATTGTTGATTTTATCCAGAGAAGCAGGATATCAATTGGAAGAAAAAGAGGTGGAACATCAACCTATGATACCGGAATCATGTTTGCAAGCTAATACTGCTGAAGATTTATTGAAAGATTTGGAAGCAAACAATGATCATTTCGAAGCATGGAGAAAAGTAATGAAAGAAAAAAATATCCGTTACCGATACATTGCTTCATTTATAGATGGAAAAGCCAATGTAAGCCTTAAAGAGGTTAGCCCAGATCATCCGTTTTATGATATCCACGGTAAGGATAATGTGATTTCCCTAAAGACCAAATGGTATGATGATCAACCTTTAATTATAAAAGGAGCTGGAGCTGGAGCAGAAGTTACGGCATCGGGAATTTTTGGTGATATTATAAGAGTGAGCAGAAATTAATCTAGTGTTAAGATGGAAAGGAAATCGGTAAACTATTGTAAAAACGGTGGTAAGAGTGGGGTAAACATGGTGGAAGAAGTTAAGGTTTTTGCTCCTGGCAGCGTGTCAAATGTTGGCTGTGGTTTCGATATATTAGGATTAGCCATTGATGGTGTTGGTGATGAAATGATCTTGAGAAAGAATGATGAAAATAGAATTATCATTCGTCCGGTAAACGGATATGAAAATTTGCCAACAGATCCGAAAAAGAATGTAGCCGGAGTTGCCATTCAGGCGCTTTTAGATGATTTAGCCAGCAATCAAGGATTCGATGTAGAAATTGTAAAGAATATCAAGCCAGGAAGCGGAATTGGTTCTAGTGCAGCAAGTGCGGCGGGAGCCGTTGTTGCTGCTAATGAGTTGTTGGGCAATCCCTATTCACGAATGCAGTTGGTAGAGTTTGCTATGATTGGTGAGGAAGTAGCTTCCGGAGATATTCATGCTGATAATGTAGCGCCAGCTACTTTGGGTGGTTTCTGTTTGATTCGCGGATACAACCCATTGGATGTAATTCATATCAATCCCCCTAAGGATTTGTGGTGTGTGGTAATTCATCCGCAAATTGAGATCAAAACGAAAGAATCAAGAGAGTTATTGTCGCCAGAGGTTTCATTAAAAAAAGCAATTCGCCAGTGGGGTAATGTGGCTGGTTTAATGTCTGGGTTGTACACTTCAGATTATGGCTTAATCGGAAGGTCGTTGGAAGATCATATTGTGGAACCACAAAGAAAAGTTTTAATTCCCGAATTTGATGAACTGAAATTATCAGTGATGGAGGCAGGTGCATTGGGTTGTAGCATTTCAGGCTCTGGTCCATCTGTATTTGCTTTTGCTAATGGAAAAGAATCAGCCGACGTGGTTGCCAATGCCATGGATGTGGTTTTTAAAAGAACCCAACTGGATTATAAAATATATGTATCGAAAGTAAGTGATGGAGGAGTGAAAATTTTATAAAAGAAGATTGATGAAGTATTTTAGTACTAATAATAAAGACTTGCGATATAGCTTTAAAGAAGCCGTATTAAAAGGATTAGCTCCAGATAAAGGATTATTCTTCCCAGTAAGTATCCCAAGATTAGATGATACATTCTTTCAAGATCTACCAAATAAAAGTTTAGCTCAAATTGGTTTCGAAGTTGCAAAGTATTTTGTTGGTGATGATATCTCGGAAGCTGAGTTAAGAAAAATATGTGAGGAGGTATTTAATTTTCCTATACCCTTGGTAAAAATTGAAGAAAGGGTGTACACTCTTGAGCTATTTCATGGTCCAACATGCGCATTTAAAGATGTTGGAGCACGTTTTATGAGTAGATGTTTGCGCGCTTTTGCAAAACAAAATCAAGAAAATGTTACCATTCTTGTTGCAACATCTGGTGATACAGGTAGTGCTGTAGCTAATGGTTTTTTAGGAGTAGAAGGTGTTAATGTAATTATTCTCTATCCCAAAGGAAAGGTGAGTCAAATTCAGGAGCAGCAGTTAACTACAATGGGGCGGAATATAACGGCTTTGGAGGTTGAAGGAACATTTGACGATTGTCAGACTTTGGTTAAAAGAGCTTTTGCGGATGAAGAATTAGGTAGGAAAATGAATCTAACATCGGCAAACTCAATAAATATTGCTCGTTTGTTACCTCAGAGTTTTTACTATTTCTATGCTCTTGCTCAATTGCCGGAAAAAGATAAGGATGTTCTTGTATCAGTTCCAAGTGGTAATTACGGAAATTTAACAGGTGGTTTACTAGCAAAACAAATGGGTTTGCCAATTAAGAATTTTATTGCATCTGCAAATAGAAATAAAATTGTTCCGGATTATCTTGATAACGGTATATATGAGCCAAAGGCATCAGTACAAACCATATCTAATGCAATGGATGTTGGTGCTCCAAGTAATTTTGTTAGAATGATGGAATTGTATCAGGAGAATCATTCAGATATTATTAATGATCTTAGTGGAGCTTGGTTTAGTGATCAGGAAACAATAGATGCAATGAAGAATGTATATAAAACGAAATCTTATATTTTAGATCCTCATGGAGCAGTTGGTTATTTAGGATTGAAAAAATACTTAAATAAAGAAAAGCAAGTTGGAATATTTTTAGAGACGGCACACCCTGCCAAATTCAAAGACACAGTTGAAAGTGCAGTAAAAAAAGAGATTGAAGTACCTAATTATCTTGTTGACTGTCTAAAAAAGAAAAAAAATAGTATAGCGATAAGTAAATATTTTGATGACTTAAAAGAATATCTATTAAATCAATGAATTAGAATGTATAAGCATGTATTTAAGGTGGTTTCTTTGAACAAATTAAAATGATATAAAACACTGGAATGTACATATGCGGAAAAAATAGTACTATTTTAGAAATTGATGTAAAGTGTTGAAAGTAAAAGATTAATGATGAATTTACTCGAAGTGTAATTTATATAAGTTATCTGGTAAAATGCTTTTCGTAAAGTGAATTTGGTTAAATCTAAATATAGAATAAGTACTGTTATGATTTGATTATATTTTCTGTGTGTAAGATATATTCTATGGTTTTAAAAAAGCCTATGCATTATTATGTTTTTATTTTAGACGGAAAAAGTTTCTTGTTTTTCCTAAATGAAATTTGCAAACGTTTAGAAATCCTTTATATTTGTATAGAAATCAAATTAAAAGAATTTTTTTAACCCTAAAATTTTATAAAGTTATGAACAAAGCTCAATTAATTGATGCAATTGCTAGCAAGGCTGGTTTAACTAAAGCTGATTCTAAAAAAGCATTAGACGCTTTTATTGAAACTACTACTGAAGCATTAAAAGGTGATGATAGAGTAGCCCTTGTTGGATTCGGTTCATTTTCTGTATCAAAACGTGATGCTAGAACAGGTAGAAATCCTCAAACTGGCAAGCCAATCAATATTCCTGCTAAAAAGGTTATTAAATTTAAGGCTGGTTCAGAATTAGCAGACTCAGTACAGTAAATATATTGTAAGTCAGATGAAATTAGGGGGGTAATCATACCTCCTTTTTTTATACCATAAGTTTTAAATATGGATAAAGATTTACTTCTGCGATCAATTCAATTTTTAGAGGAATTTTCAACAAAAAATCGCATAGATCTTATAAATCAAAACATAAACAACAGAACAAGATTTATTTCTGTTGTTTTAGAAAATATTTTTCAATCTCAAAATGCAAGTGCAGTTGTGCGTTCTTGCGATTGTTTTGGTATTCAGGATTTACATATCATCGAAAATTCCAATGAGTATATTTTGAATCCTGATGTGGTAATGGGGGCATCAAAATGGGTTGACCTATACAGGCATAATGAAAAGGAGCAGAATACGCTCGAAACAATAAAAGAACTAAAAGAGAAAGGATACAGAATTGTTGCAACAACTCCTCATACTAATGATGTTCTCTTACCGGATTTCGATTTGTCAAAAGGGAAGTCAGCTTTCTTTTTTGGTACCGAACTAACAGGTTTATCCGATGTTGTAATGGAACATGCTGATGAATTTGTAAAAATACCCATGTACGGTTTTACCGAAAGCTTTAATGTTTCTGTTTCTGCTGCACTAGTTTTAAATCAATTGGCTACCAATATTAGAAAAACAAATGTTGATTGGCAATTATCAGAATTAGAGAAGTTGGAATTAAAGCTTGAATGGTTGAAAAAATCGGTTAACAAAGGCGAAATGTTGTTAGAGGAACAGTATAAACGCTGGAAAATGAGATAATAAAGCCAAAATTTTAGTTGAACTGATGTCTAGGTAATATTTTCTATAAATATTTCGGAAATGGTAAAAAGATTGTTATTTTTGATGAAAACATTCTAACAGTAGACAAATAATATTTATTCGCTTGTACCTGACAATTAAATAATACCACTATATGAACTGCGTTGTAATAGATGATGATAAACTTTCAAGAAAAGTTGTAGAGAGTTACATTGAAAGAACAGATTTCCTAACTTTTGGAGCATCCTACCCAAGTGCCATTGATGCAATCAATAACATTAAAAAGAACGAACCTGTTGATTTGATATTTTTGGATATTGAAATGCCGGAAATGAGCGGCATGGAATTCCTTAATAGTTTAAATACAACGCCTCAGATTATTATCATATCATCGAAAGAACAATATGCTTTAGAAGCTTTTGAATATGATGTTACTGATTATTTGTTAAAGCCCATCAGTTATAGTCGTTTCTTTAAAGCAGTAAGTAAAGCAAATAAGCGTTATAAAAATAGCGAAGGATTTATTCAGGATAAGAATGAGATTTTTATCAAAAGCAACTCTTCACTGGTAAGATTGAATTACGACGACATTTTGTGGATTGAAGCCCTGGAAAATTATGTTGTAGTGAATACCTATCAGGAAAAATATACAATTCATTTTACCATGAAGGCTATTGAAGAGAAGATGCCTGCTGCCCGTTTTTCGAGAATCCATCGTTCGTATATCGTAAATCTTAGTAAAATAGAGATGATTGAGGATAACTCAGTCGTAATTGAAACCGATGGAGGCCCAAAGTCAATTCCAATAGGAAAATCATACCGTGATAAATTAATGGGAGACATCAATTTAATGACTCGATAGTTTTCTTTTCGCAGGATTTTTTTGAATTTTGTATTCATTAAAAATTCTGAGTATGATTAGCAATAGACAATTATTTTTACAACATGTAGCTACAACTTCTGATTTTCCAATTGCATTGGAAATAGAACGAGCAGAAGGAATATATATGTACGACCCGAGCGGGAAGCCTTATTTGGATCTCGTTTCGGGCGTTTCTGTTAGTAACCTGGGGCATGGACATCCAAAAGTGCGACAAGCCATAAAAGATCAGGTAGATAAATACATGCACTTAATGGTGTATGGTGAATTTATCGAAACCCCGCAGGTTCAGCTAGCAAAATTACTTTCCGATAATCTTCCTGAAAATTTAAATTCAGTTTATTTCGTGAACTCAGGTAGCGAAGCAAATGAAGGAGCACTTAAACTTGCAAAAAGATATACAGGAAGATCTGAAATTATTCACTTTACAAGAGCTTATCATGGAAGTACTCATGGAGCTTTAAGTGTATTGTGCGATGAGGAAATGAAAAATTCTTACCGCCCATTGTTGCCGGATGTAAGAATGATTGAATTCGGAAATCTAATGCATTTGGAACAGATAACAGAGCGCACAGCTTGTGTTATTTTAGAGCCTATTCAGTCGGAAGGAGGAATGATCATTCCTTCGAAAGAGTACATTCAGGCCTTAAGAGCTCGTTGCACCGAGAAAGGAGCCCTGCTTATTTTCGACGAGGTACAAATGGGTTTCGGACGAACTGGTAAGCTATTTGCTTTTGAACATTTCGATGTTGTGCCGGATATTTTATGCTTGGCTAAAGCCATGGGAGGAGGAATGCCTGTTGGAGCGTTTATTTCTGATAAGAAAATTTTAGACTCTTTTAAAACCAACCCAATGCTTGGCCATATCACAACCTTTGGAGGTCATCCTGTGTGTTGTGCAGCTGCTAAAGCTTCATTGGAGGTTCTGTTAGAGGAAAAGATTGTTGAAGATGTTCAGCGAAAGGGAGAGCTTTTTGTTGAACTGCTAAAAGATCATCCTTTGGTAAAGGGGTTTCGACAATTGGGACTTTTTATTGCGGTAGTTGTAGAATCCAAAGAAATAATGCTTGAAATTATGAAGGAAGCCCACGAATTGGGAGTTGTGATGGATGCATTTCTTTTCTGTGATGATGCGTACAGAATTGCTCCACCTTTGAATATCACTGATAAGGAGATTCACCACGCTTCAAATCTATTAATTCAAGCTATGGATAAGGTAAATAGCTAATATGAAAATTGCTTGCATACTATTGTTATTATGTTTTGGAATTGATTCACATGCTCAATTGGCAGAATCGGAAAGTAAATTAAAGTCAAATTTTGATGCTTTGATTGAAGCTGAACAGGATTCTGTAAAACTGGCAATCTGTAAACGAATCGAAAAATCTCTTGTAAAGATCTTAAAGCAAGAGGAGAGCTTTGAATATCCTTTTGCCAAATTAAATTACTTGGGAAAAATAACTTCTCCGGATTTAAGATTCAGAATTTACAATTGGAACTGTGCACTATCGGATGGAAGCTACAAGTATTTTGGTGTGTTTCAGTTCAAAGAAAAATCTAATATAAAAGTGCAGGTTCTTGCCGATAAAGTTGAAGCAAATATGTTTTCCTCTTACCGAAAGGAAAATTGGCCGGGAGCTTTGTATTACAAAATCATACCTTTTAAATCAAAAGGAATGGCTAGTTATATTTTACTAGCTTGGGACGGAAACAATATGACTAGCAATAAAAAAATAATCGAAGTCATTTGTTTTGATAAGACTGGAATTGTATTTGGAAAACCAGTCATTTTTTGGAGAGGAAAAATGTTGAATCGTGTGATTTTTGAATATGCCAAACAAGCACGAATGAGTATTGAATATCAAGAAGAAGAAAAAAGATTGGTGTTTGATCATTTGGCTCCATCTTCACCACAATATAAAAATCAATTTGAATATTACGGTCCTGATTTTACCCATGATGCTTTGGTTCTTAAAAAAGGAATCTGGGTATTGCAGGAAAATGTTGATGTAAGAAAAAAATAGTTATGAACGATACTTTTAAATACCAAACGGAGCAATTTGCCGATGTAAAAATTTTGCGATATCAGGTTCCGGGATTTCAGGACTTAAGTTTACAGCAAAAAAAGTTGATCTATTTTTTGGCCGAAGCTGCAAGATGTGGTCGTGATATTTTGTTTGATCAGAACAATAAATACAACCTTAGGATCAGAAGAACATTAGAAGCGATTGTAAAGTCGTATGATGGTGATAGAGAGACTGACGACTTCAAGAAATTTTTAGTTTATACAAAAAGGGTTTGGTTTTCAAATGGTATTCATCACCATTATTCCATGGATAAATTTATGCCCGAGTTTGATGAGGAATATTTTGGAGAATTACTGGCTAATACCAATCCTGATTTATTACCATTGGCACAGGGACAGGAACTTATAGGTTTGATGGATGTTCTTCTTCCCGTGATTTTTGAGAAGGAAAGTGAGGCAAAGAGAGTAGTCTTAAATCCTGATTTGGACTTAATCTCCGATTCTGCTAATAACTATTACGAAGGAGTAAATCAGAAGGAAGCAGAAGAATTTTATTCAAGCGCATACAAAGGAGATCCTGATCAACCATTATCGGTTGGTTTAAATTCAAAGTTGATTAAGGAGAATGGTCAATTAATCGAAAAAGTATGGAAAATTGATGGTATGTATGCCGAGGCAATCGAGAAAATTGTTTTTTGGTTGGAAAAAGCCATTGATGTTGCTGATAGTAATCTTCAAAAAGAATCGTTACTAAAACTTGTTGATTTTTATAAAACAGGAGATTTAAAAACTTTTGATGAGTACTCGATACTCTGGGTAAAGGATTTAGATGCGCATGTGGATGTGGTGAACGGGTTTATTGAGGTATATGGCGATGCATTGGCATTTAAAGCCAGCTGGGAATCGGTGGTTAATTTTAAGGATATTGAGGCTACCAAACGAACCGAGATGATTTCGGATAATGCGCAGTGGTTCGAAGACAATTCGCCTGTTGATGATAGATTTAAGAAGGATGAAGTGAAGGGAGTTAGTGCGAAAGTGATTACAGTAGCCATGTTGGGAGGCGATTGTCATCCGGCTACTCCAATAGGAATTAATTTGCCTAATGCCGAATGGATTCGAAAAGAACATGGTAGCAAATCGGTAACCATTGATAATATTACGCATGCTTATCATCAATCATCACTAAAAAGTGGGATGTTAGAAGAATTTGCCTATAACCAGGAGGAAATTGCAAGGGCCAAAGAGCATGGCTATTTGGGTGGAAATCTTCATACCGATTTACATGAATGTTTGGGACATGGGTCAGGACAATTGTTGCCGGGGGTTGGAATGGATGCCTTAAAGAATTATCACTCGACCTTGGAAGAGGCCAGAGCTGATTTGTTTGCCCTTTACTATATGATGGATCCGAAAATGCTTGAAATCGGCTTAATGCCAAGTTTGGATGTAGCCAAAGCAGAGTACGATGGATATATCCGCAATGGATTAATGACCCAACTTACACGAGTAGAGTTGGGTAAGGATATCGAGGAATCGCACATGCGAAATCGCCAACTGATTGCCAAATGGGTTTTTGAAAAGGGTGAGAATGCCATCGAGAAAATCGTAAAGGAGAATAAGACTTTCTTTGTGATAAAGGATTACGAAAAACTACGAGACCTTTTTGGAAAATTACTTGCAGAGGTTCAGAGAATTAAATCGGAAGGTGATTTTGAGGCAGGTAAAGCCTTGGTTGAAGATTATGCAGTTGTGGTAGATACCGATTTGCACAAGGAGGTGAAAGGGCGATTCGAAAAACTGAAGCTTGCTGCATACGCCGGATTTATTAATCCTGATTATCATCCGGTAATAGAAAATGATGAGATGGTTGATGTGGAGATTTCGTATCCTATGGATTTTTCAGAACAGATGCTAGAGTATAGCGAGAAGTACTCCTTCTTGCCACACATCAATTAAAAAATAGTTTTGCGAAAAGGATACTATAAGTTTTAATTATTTGAAGAAGGCAAAGTTCATTGCAACTTTGCCTTCTTTTTTTCTTCACACATTTTTTGTAAGACCCGTTTTATCGCACCAATTTGGGTTTACAACGAATAATATAAAGAGGTAATCCCATAAGAGCTTTTCTTTTTCTAAATTTAAAGTCTAAACCATTAATTAAACCATAAGTCATGATTAAAAAAATATCGATAAGTATTGGCCTTTGCATGTCATCCTTTTTCTGTTTTGCTCAGGATATGGATTATACCAGAACGCTGGTTGAAAAATTAAGCTCTAAAGAATTTCACGGTCGTGGATATGTAAACAAAGGCGATAGTGTTGCAGCAGCCTATTTATCGAAAGAGATGAAGAGCATTAAGCTAAAAGGTTTTACTGATAACTATTATCAGCCCTATTCAATTTCTGTGAACACTTTTGCAAAGAATACCAAGCTTTCATTCGATGGAAAAGAGTTGAAGCCAGCAAGCGAGTATGTTGTAAACCCGGATGTGAGAACAGGAAAAGGTGAAGCCAAAATAACATGGATTACCAAGGATATTTTTAAAAATACCTATGCCCTTAGTACGTTTATGAAGAAGGATCATTCAAATTCATTTTTGGCAATTGATTCAACAGGATTAAATAATCCGGAGCTATACGATTTTGCTCAAGTCATGATGAAAAAGAATGTTTTTGATGCAAAAGGTATGGTGCTGATCAATGGAAAATTGAAGTACTCGGCGAAAAATAAATTGGTTGATTTTACAACAATATTGGTGAAGACCGGGGCAATTGATTCGAAAGCAAAGACAATACAATACGACATTAAAAGTGAGTTTATTGAGGATTATAAAACGCAAAACTTGCTGGGATATCTTCCTGGTAAAACAGATACTTGTATTCTATTTACGGCACATTACGATCATTTAGGATATTTTGGCGAAAACATGTATCCGGGAGCTAACGACAATGCCAGTGGAGTTGCCATGGTATTGAATTTGGCAAAATATTTTAAAGCCAAAAAGAAAAAGCCACATTACACTTTGGTTTTTGCTTTGTTTAGTGCCGAAGAAGTTGGTTTGTTAGGATCGAAACATTACGTTGAAAATCCATTGTTTCCGCTGGAGCAAACCAAAATGGTTTTAAATTTTGATATGGTTGCCACAGGAGAGAAAGGTATTTATGTAATTAATGGGCAAATGGTTCCTGATGAAATGAAAAAGTTTCAAGCCATTAATAAAGAGAAGGAATATGTGTTTAATATGTTTGGAACACCAGAATCTTCTTCTTCCGATCATGCCCCTTTTCACGATAAAGGCGTAAAAGCCGTATTCTTTTATACTCATGGTGATAATGCCGATTATCATGAGACCACCGATACGGCAGACCGATTATCCTACAAGCAATTCGAAGGAATTTTTAAGTTGGTGAGAGATTATGTGGAGATGAAATAATTCCGTAGAGACGCAGTATACTGTAGAGACGCAGTATACTGCGTCTCTACAGTATTTTCAAACGAAAAAACTGTCAGGTTCAGAATTCTGACATTTTAAAATGTTATCAATGATTGTTGTGATATTCTACTAATTTGTAGAGGGAATTATAATTTTCCGGAAGGAAAAAGAATTTAAGAAATTATCCGTGTAACGGTGGCAAAATGAAGAATTAAGCTTGCCGATTTTTACCTCAGAGCTAAAGAATAAAGATGATATATCAGATCTTTCTTAAAAAAACAAAACAAGGCCTCTCAGCCTTGTCTCTGCCTGCAACCGCTTAATCCACTTTGCTGCTTACTTCTTCATCGGTTGTAGCTTTGCTTCTGCGAGTTCTGATTTTTTGGTTGATTAAATGGATGTAGTGATTAATCTTTGCATATGTATCGGCATAGGTTTCAGGCTGATTGTCTGTTAAAATTCCTATGTAGGGAAGTAATTTTTTATTGATAATTTCCACTACTTCTTTTTTAAATACCCTGGAAGGAATGGTTTGCTTTTTTATGGCTTTTACTTCCTGTCCCTGACGATACATACTTTGCAAATTGGAGTAAGCCGTTTTGCACAATGTATAGCTTTCTTTTACGCCAAACAGATCTGACATCATGCTCTGATAGTCTTCCTGATCCAATTCGGTAAATAAAGACATGGCATGGGTCATTTGATCTTCGTAGCCCAATTTGTACAGATAGCGATCGTTGGCATCTACCTGAGCCCAGATTTTGCCGGCCTTGTTAACAAATATAGGATCTGCCAAATGCATGTTGGCTTCCACAAACATTTTAAAACAGATGATCCTGTCATCAAAAATTCTATCCAAAGCCGAAATTTCAGCCGTAAATTCCGACTTGCTTTCAACTCCAATTGAATTGAGAAGGCTGTTTTCTTTCGATTCTAGTTTGGTAACAATTGCAGTTAGGTTGGTATCTGCGCTAAAATCGATTTTAGAAAGAACAGATCGAGCGTTACTACTGGCGTCGTATGCTTCGCCGCCTGTACATGATCTTAATAATTTTATATCCATTATTAGATAAGTTTAAATTAAAATATTTCGTTGAGTGGTTTGAACTTAATAAAAACGCATCTATTAAGAAAAGAAAAATTTACAAAAATCCTTAAAGTGTAAACTTTTGCTTTTCAGTGTTTGTTATTTGATGGACAATGGTTAAATTGATCGGTTTTCGAATTAACAAAATAGATTTATATAAAAAATCAGGCTGTGTTGCCTCAGAAATTCAGATCAGGAAATTTACAAGCGAAATTGGAGTGAGAAATCCAGAGAAATAAAATTTTACTTGTAAAAGGAGTGCGAAATTCAGATTAGTGAAAAATGACAGTGTTTTTTGTCTCAGAAATCCAGATCAGGAAATTTACAAGCGAAATTGGACTGAAAAAATCCAGAGAAATAAAATTTTACTTGTAAAAAGGAGTGCGAAATTCAGATTAGTGAAAATGACAGTGTTTTTTGTCTCAGAAATCCAGATCAGGAAATTTACAAGCGAAATTGGACTTAGAAATCTGGAGAAATGAAAACAAAATGAAAAATGGGAGTGAGAAAGTTCGATTTTTAAATTTCAGAAGAAAAATGCTTTCAGAAATCCATCGAAATCAATTTTGAATAAAAAAAGGCTTTCAGAAAGTCAGATTTCCCGAAAATGATTTGTAAAAAGACTGATCCGGACAGATCACTGCAAAATTCAAATTAAATTTCGCTCAGAAATCGAGCGAACTGCCATTTCCGGATTTTGAAGTTCTCAGAAATTCGGATTTGCGGTATTTCATCACTAAAGGATAACAAAGGATTTTTGTCATTGGTAAAGACGTCATACTAGTGTAAAGAATGCTAATTCCCCGAACTAATTTTTTGACCTATTTTCCTTTCTACTACGTTAAGCTTTTTCGCCGTAGCTAAGGCTATGCCTGTAAACCTTGCCTTGTAAATAGAAGAATATTTTCAAAAACTTTAATTCGTTTTATTAACACTCTTCACACTAGCTTTGTATAGCCCAAAACAAAAGCCTGTAAGATTTCAAACTCTGACAGGCTTAAAAAGCAATTCCTTAAATATCCTTAAAAATTAAACTTCAATTTCACACCGGTATCTCTATGATTTTTGCCATCGAAACTCCACACCACTTCAACATCCATAAAAAGGAAAATCTGCGATAAGCCATAACCAACTTCCCAATAGTTTTGCTTGTTTACGTCGAACTCACGTTATTTAAAACCGGCAATCGTTTAAATAAAAGTTGGCTTTTTAATAAATGTGTGGTTTTTAGATACATCATATACTTTAAAACAGTGGAAAAACAATGTGAAGTGTGAATTTATAAAATGCATGATCTTAAAGTAAGCCATTTAAGAAGTTTTATATTTTGTTAACAGTATTGATTTAAGTACTGGTGCAAGAAATTTTTTCATATTAGGAGTAATATCATCTGCCAAAATTCTGCACTTTTTTCATCTTTCCTGTCTTAATGTCATAATTGTTGTATTGGCACAGGCTTTGACTAATGGCAATCGGAAAAATTAAAATTAATCTTTAAAACAATATAAGTATGTCAACAGGAAAAATTGGTGTTACCAGTAACGATCTGTTTCCAATTATCAAGAAATTTTTGTACTCAGATCATGATATCTTTTTGAGAGAGATTGTGTCGAATGCAGTAGATGCAACTCAAAAGTTGAAAACCTTGTCTTCAACCGGCGAATTCAAAGGTGAATTGGGTGACCTAACTGTTCGTGTGAACATTGATAAAGAAGCTAAAACCATTACCATTTCGGATAAAGGTATTGGTATGACTCAGGAAGAGATCGAAAAATACATTAACCAAATTGCCTTCTCGGGAGCCGAAGAATTCCTTGATAAATACAAAGATCAGGCGAATGCCATTATCGGTCATTTTGGTTTAGGATTTTACTCTTCGTTTATGGTATCCGATAAGGTGGATATTGTAACTCTATCGCATAAAGAAGACGCAAAGGCTGTAAAATGGAGCTGCGAAGGGAATCCGGAGTACTCTATCGAGGAAGTTGAAAAAGCGGAAAGAGGTACCGACATTGTAATGCACATTTCGGAAGACGAGAAGGATTTTTTGGAAGAAAGCCGCATTCAGGAATTGTTGAACAAGTACTGTAAATTCTTGCCAATCGAGATTGCTTTTGGTAAAAAGAAAGAGTGGAAAGATGGTAAGGAAGAGGAGACCGATGAGGACAATGTAATTAACGATATCAATCCGGCTTGGACCAAGAAACCGGCTGATTTGAAGGAAGAGGATTACTCAAGCTTCTACCGTCAGTTGTATCCAATGGGCGAGGATCCATTGTTCCACATTCATTTAAATGTTGATTATCCTTTTAACCTTACGGGGATTTTGTATTTCCCAAAAATCAAAAACAGTGTTGAAATTCAGAAGAACAAAATCCAGTTGTACTGTAACCAGGTTTTTGTAACCGATTCGGTTGAAGGAATTGTTCCTGAGTTTTTGACTTTGCTACATGGTGTTATCGATTCACCGGATATTCCATTAAACGTGTCTCGTTCCTACCTTCAGTCTGACGGAAATGTGAAGAAAATTTCGAATCACATTACCAAAAAAGTGGCTGATAGCCTACTGGACATCTTCAAGAAAGATAGAACAGAGTTCGAAAACAAATGGGATGACCTTCGTTTATTTGTTCAGTATGGCATGTTGACCGAGGAAAAATTCTTCGACAGAGCCAAAAAATTCTTCTTGATTAAGAATACCGAAGGAAAGTATTTTACATTGGAAGAGTACGAAGCAATCGTTAAGGAAAATCAGACCGATAAAGAGAACAATATCATTAATTTGTATGCTACAGATATGGACGCTCAGTTCTCGTATGTTGAAGCAGCAAAAGCAAAAGGATATGATGTATTGTTGATGGATAGCCAGTTGGATAATCACATCATCAACCACTTGGAGCAGAAAGAAACAAACAAGAAATATGTACGTGTAGATTCTGATGTTGTTGACAAGTTGATTCAGAAAGATGAGGTAAAAGAGTCTAAACTTTCAGAAGAGGAAAAGACTGATTTGATTCCTGTTTTCAATGCTCAATTGCCAACCGAGGGTGTAAATTACATGGTAACTTTCGAATCCTTAGGCGAGGAAGCTCAACCATTAATGATTACCCAGGCGGAGTTTATGCGCAGAATGAAGGATATGGCTGCTATGAATGCCGGAATGGGATTCTATGGCGAAATGCCCGATTCATACAATTTGGTTGTAAATACCGATCACAAGTTGGTAGGAACAATTTTGAAAGATAAGGATGCCAAGTTGAGCGACAAATTAACAGAGGTTTCGGCAAAATTGACTCCACTTTTCGAGGAAAGAGATGCTTTGGAAGCTTTGAAAAAAGACAAAAAAGAAGAAGAAGTTCCGCAAGAGGAGAAAGATAAGATGGCCGATGTTCAGAAGCAAATTACCGAGGTAAACGCCGAGAAAGAAGGCTTGCTTAAAGAGTTTGGTGCAGACAACCAGTTGGTAAAACAATTGATCGACCTTGCACTTTTGGCAAACAACATGCTAAAAGGAGAGGAGCTTGCAAAATTTGTGAAACGTAGCGTTCAGATGATTAAGTAAGAATCATATTCGTTTAAATTGAAAAGCCGGACATTTTGTTCGGCTTTTTTGTGTGGTCTTATCATTATTTGCGCTTATTTCTTTTCTTTCGATTTCTTTTTTGCGCTTCTAATTGTTTTTGTCGGCCTTTCGAACCCGAAGGCGTTTTCATATTTTTGGCTTTTTTCTGATGGAAGGCTCCTGTATCTCTACTCACGGTATTTTTTACCTTGATGTTTCGAGTTTGTTTTTTCTCATCTTCCAAAAGCTGAGATGTAATTTCAACATCCAAGGGAACCGATTCGAGAGAGACAGGCTTGCGAATCAAATCTTCAATTTGCTCCATCAATTCTTCCTCGCCTTCGTTCACAAAGCTGATAGCGGTACCTTCTTTTTCGGCACGGCCGGTTCTACCAACCCGGTGAACATACTCCACATAGTTGGTAGGAATATCAAAATTGATTACATGACTCACATCTTCAATATCAATACCGCGGGCAGCAACATCCGACGAAACCATTACTCTTGCTTTGCCTTCCTTAAAAGCATTTAAGGCATTAATACGAGTATTCTGAGCTTTATTGGAGTGGATCACGCTCAATTCCTCGCCCAGGATATCTTCCAGTCTGTCCACAATTCTGTCGGCATTCTTCTTGGTTTCGGTAAACACCATCACCTTGTTAAACTCTTCTTTGTCCTCTAAAAGATACTTTAAGAGGTTTATCTTGCTCAGGATATTTGGAACACGATATTGAATTTGATGAATGTTTTTTACCGTTGTTGCCTGCGGAGCAACTTCAATTCTTTCTGGTAAAAACAAGAAATCGTCGGAGAGTTTGGAAACAGTATCAGAGAATGTGGCAGAGAACAACAGATTCTGATGCTTTTCCGGTAAAATATCGAATATGGCATTCAACTGAGGCATAAAACCAAGATCCATCATCTTGTCTGCTTCATCAATCACCAAAGTTTTAACTTGCGACATTTTTAGAATACGGGTCATGTAAATGTCCATCAAACGACCCGGAGTTGCTACCAAAATATCAACCCCTTCGTATACTTTTTCTTTTTGTGTATTGATATTTACTCCTCCGTAAACCCCCAAAGCACGGATGTTTATATATGGAGTAAGCAACTCAATGGTTTCGCAAACCTGCAAAACCAATTCCCGGGTAGGAACAACGATTAAGGCACGCGGATCCATTCCCTTGGCAAAATTCAATTTCATTAATATTGGCATCAAATAAGCCAGTGTTTTACCTGTACCTGTTTGTGCAATACCTATGATATCCTTTCCCGAACGAACAGGGGAAAATACCTGGTGCTGAATTTCGGTAGGTTTTTCAAATCCTGCTTCATCCAAAGCCATTCTGATTTGCTTGCTTAATTTGATATCGTCGAATGAAATCATTGCTTAAATTTTTTTAGAAAAGTTCCGCAAAAATAGGGATTTTTTAGTAAATGCGTTCTTTAAATTTACTTGTTATGGAATAGCAGTCTAGTTCCAAATACTGCTCACCTCACTTTTTAAAGCAGCAATCGTTTTGTCGATTTGTGGATTCTGAATCTGCATGTGCGATTCAATTACAGTCTTGCTCAAACCAAGAGAGGAATCGCTTGGCAGCAATTGTGAACCTTCCGAATAGATCAATTGAAGAATGCTTTCTTTAGCACTTTTTATTTCTTTCCAGAGATCAGCCGAAACATACACCTGTTGTGATAGATTGTGCTCGAATTCGGTTCTAATTGCAGCAATTAATTTTTGTTGCAACTGTTGGTTGCTCATACCTACAGCATTTTCCCTTACGATTAAAGATTCGGGATGTATTCGCTCCAGGAAAATGATTAATCTTTCATAAGCTTGCAAGCGGATAGGGGTAATTTCTTTCTGATTATTAAGAAAGAATTCTTGTTTTCTGTTTTGTTCATCTCTTTTAAAAAATGCTTTTATTACTAGGTAAGCAGTAGCAAAAACCACCAGTGATGGTAAAATGTATTTTACTATTTCTAAAACACCTGTCATTTTTTTAGGCTTAAATTAAAAATTCGATTTTATTACATGTCCGATATGTTTAAAAACAGTATCTTTATCAGCCGTAAACATTGATGAGTAGAACAATCATTTTGTTTACAGGGGGACAACATATTTTAACAAAAGTATTAAGCAAATTTTTAAATCCCTAAATTAAATCTAGAATGTTGAAAGTTTCGGACCGTATTGCAGCGATGGAATTGTCTCCAACGCTGGCAATGTCACAGAAAAGCAGAGAAATGAGAGCTCAGGGCATCGATGTTATTAACCTGAGTGTTGGAGAACCTGATTTTGACACCCCTGACCATATTAAGAAAGCGGCACAAAAAGCGATCGATGATAATTACTCACATTATTCACCGGTTCCCGGATTTCTTGAATTGCGTCAGGCTGTAGTTAACAAGCTAAAACGCGAAAATGGTTTGGATTATACATCAGATCAGATTGTTGTATCAAACGGAGCGAAACAGTCCATTGCCAATGCCATGATGAGCATTGTTAACGAAGGAGATGAAGTAATTATTCCATCACCATTTTGGGTAAGCTATAGCGAAATTGTAAAGTTGGCCGAAGGTAGCTGTGTTTTTATTCCAACCAATATTGATCAGGATTTTAAAATTACTCCTGAACAGTTGGAAAAAGCAATTAGCCCCAAAACCAAAGCCTTTTTATTTAGTTCTCCGAGTAACCCAACAGGTAGTCTTTATACAAAACAGGAATTAAGAGCATTAGCCGATGTGTTTGTAAAGTATCCGGAAATTCTTGTAATGTCGGATGAAATTTATGAGCACATTAACTATGCAGGAGCTCACGAGAGCATTGCGCAATTTGAAGACATGAAAGATCGTGTAATAGTAATCAACGGTGTTTCTAAAGGTTATGCAATGACAGGCTGGAGGATTGGCTATATTGCAGCTCCATTATGGCTTGCAAAAGCTTGTGGTAAATTGCAAGGTCAAATGACTTCAGGAGCATCTTCGATTGCTCAAATGGCATCGGTTGCAGCTTTGGATGGCGATCAATCAAGTGTTGAAACTATGAGGGCTGCTTTTAAGAAAAGAAGAGACTTGGCTTTGGCACAATTAAAAGAAGTTCCCGGATTTGAAATTCGTAAGCCCAATGGTGCTTTTTATCTGTTTCCTCAGGTTAAAAGTATATTTGGTAAATCCAACGGAAGTGTAACAATTAATAATTCAACCGATTTAAGTTTGTACCTGTTGGAGTATGCCAATGTAGCTACTGTAACCGGTGAGGCTTTTGGTGCTCCGGAATGTTTGCGCTTATCTTATGCAACCAGCGAAGAACAAATGGCTGAGGCAATTGGCAGAATTAAATCGGCGATTGAAAAGTTGATATGATACAGATATAATATCAAAAAACAGATATATCATAAAGGGGCCTTCTCAAAATTGAGAGGCCTCTTTTTTTGAGTCTGATAAATCAAATGTTAAAAAATCATAAAAAAACAAGTTGATAGGTGGTGATTTATTGCTGAATAGGTTTATAAAAAACAATAATCATGAAAAAAAAACTTATTAAGCTTATTATTTGTCTTGCTGACATGCAATTTTTTAGCTGCACAAAATGTGGTGCATTATTCTTTTGATAGCCAAAATACAAGCAAACATTTCGATTTTTCAACAAAAAAGGAAAAGCATCATGAAAGTGATTTGGAAGTAGGTTTACATTATGGACCAGCATGGACATCCGGAGAAGCAAGAGATTTTGCACATAACGGGAGTTCTTTTAGTGTGAATTTGGGTGCTAACAATGGAGTATTTTATTTTGGAACCGAGTTTAGTGTTACCCATTGGAAGGATCATAATGAGATGCCGGAAGCAAAAGACTTGAATTTTAATGAACTAACTTTTTATGGTTGGTGCATACCCGGGTTTTTTGGGAGAGGGCAAAGTGCAGCCCTATTTAACGTGAGTTCGACGTAAAATTCGTTCACAGTTTGCACTGATTTTGAGTAGAAATTTTCTCAAATTTTCGAAGGAATATCGGGATATTTCAAGAAGATTTGAGGAAATTTATTCCGAAAGCAGGCAAACACATAATGGAAAGTTCTCTTTACGAGATCTTCACATTAAAAATTTCTCAAAATAGCCCGCTATTCTTTCCAAAATTTTAATGCAAATCTATCGCAAATAGAACTTTCTGTGGATAGAATTTTATGTCGAACTCACGTTATTTAGGTATGGGAACAGACTTGCTAAGTTTTGGAGAATATTTGATTACCAATGAAGAGGAGGACGATTGTTATTCTTGTTACGATGAGGAAGAGAAAAATACAATGCCTGGGTGGTTCCTAATTTTGGTATTCGTTGGAAAATGGGAAATGATCTTAGTGGAAATGTGGGTTTGAGTGCCGATTTATCGGGAAATTATAGCTATACACGATTACAGTTGGAAATCGTTTTTTAATTTACCGATTAGATTTTTATACCAGTTTTATCATGAAATAATATGATACTTCATGATAAAACTGGTATTAGGTGAACAGATTCTATTAACTTTTAATGTATTCTGCCATTTAAAATAAGTTGGAACGATTAGAAATTGAATTTGATTTCAGCTCCATAAAAGCGCGGTGTACCCGCAATGTAAGTTGGAATTCCAAAATTACGACCTGTGTTTCCTGCATCAATTAAGTAATTTTTATCAAATGCATTGTTCACATAGAAATTAAAATGAAGTTTTTCTTTCTTAAGATTGAAACCGCCTCTAATATTAAAAATTCCATAAGCATCTTGTGATTCTATATCCAGATTGCTCTCTTCAAAATAAACTTTTGTTCTGTAGTTATAATTTGGATGCAACGAGAATAGAAGATTATCAGATAAAGGAACTTCAAAATCCAAACCTAAGCCCATGGTATGCTCAGGGGTTAATCTGAATGTGTTTCCAGCATACTCTTGTGGATTTCCGTCGGAGTCTTTGTCATCGAATTCGGCGTGAATATAAGAGTAGTTCCCATATAGATTTAGTAAATCACTAACTCGCCATTTTAAAGAACATTCGAAACCATAAGAGTTTGCATTACCTGCATCTTTTACAAGTATTTGATTGGTTTGTGAATCAATGGTGTTGGTTTGGAAATTTTTATAGTCGTAGTAATAAGTAGCTGCATCAAAATAAAAACTTTGACCCATACTTAAACCTTTTACGCCTAGTTCGTAGCTATTTACAGTTTCTCGTTTCAATACTTGCGGTTCGTAACTGCTTGTAAAGTACGCATCGTTGTTTGGTTTTGATATAAATTGAATCACATTTGGTCTTCTTCCTCTGGCGGCAGTTGCATATAGGTTGATTTCATCGGAAAGTGAATAGTTTAAGGCCAGCCTTCCTACCAAGGATGTAAAGCTTTTATCATGTTCTGTTTTTTCTGTAGGCATAAACAAAATGTTTGGTCCCGCACTACTTACAAAACCCAGATTAGCATTTTGAGAATCTAAATTTGCTGCTTCGAAAGCCGATTTTATTTTTTCAATACTCAAACGAAGTCCAGCAGTAAGTTTTAACCTGTTACTAAGTTTGTATGTTCCATCGGCAAAAAATTCAAATGCAGTATTTTCTCCATAGTTTTTATAGTATTCGTTATGACTGGTTAATAAGGGGCTTTGCAAAATAGCATACAAAGCGGCTACCTGTTGTTGCACTTCTGGTGGCAACACTCCAATAGGAGGTAGAGGATTGCTTAATAGTTCGCTTCCTGATGCAGGCAATAGGGCTTGTCCATTCAACACCAATGGAATAGGGTTTAATTGTGTGCCTAAGGCTTGTAACGACGGATTGATTGAGTTAGCCAAAATTGGCGAGATTAAAGCGAAATAAGATCTTTCGTCGGTGCTAAAAGGTACTTTTTGTGAACCTTTCTCATAAAACAAGTTTGCTCCTGCGAAACCTTCCAGTTTATCATTCAGTTTTAAATTCAATCGAAATTCCTGGCTGAATTGCTCACCTAAGGCATCTTCAGCAAACCATAAAGCAGGTGCCACAGTACCATCGGCATCGAATGATTCGTAAGAATCAAATTCACGATAAGCACTTATTGATGTTAAGCTTAATTGATTGTTAAAAAAGTGCTTTCCCTGAAGGGTGATTCCCCAAACTTTTCTGTCAAGGCCTAAATCTTTTCCTTCATCCAAATCAGCAAAATTCCATGCTTTTGTATCTCCATCTAGTGGAGCATACGTTCCACTTTTAAAGGCTGTTCCCGGAGGAGTATCCTTCTGATAATTATAGATTAAATCGAATTTGGTTTTACGACCTGCCAATAATTTTAATGAGGCTCTAAAAGCTTTTGTGTCTTTTCCGTTTAGGTTTCCTCCCGATAGATTTTTTATATATCCGTCGCGCTCTTGATAATAACCTGCCAAACGAAAGAACAATTTGTCTTTAAGCAGTGGGGTATTAAAATATCCTTGTGCACTTCTATTGTCATAGTTTCCCGAAGCTATGCGAATTGATCCCGAAGTTTCGTTTTTAGCTTTGTTTTGAATGAAATGAATAGCTCCAATTTGTGCTCCTCTTCCAAATAATGTTCCTTGTGGGCCTTTTAGAACCTCAACGCGTTCCATATCGTAAATTTCTACTATCGAACCTCTTGATTTACTTATTGAAACGCCGTCCTGAAAAACAGATACCCTTGGTTCGATATTGGCAGCACCATTATCGCTGGTAATCCCTCTAACTACAAATCCGGGATTGTTTGGACTTTGTATTTGTAGTTGAATTCCGGGTATGTAATCGGCCAGTTGGTCCATTTGTGTAAAACCTGTATTTTCGATAAAATTGCCTGATACAGAGCTTAAAGCGGTGGGTATTTCTACAATAGATTGACTTCTTTTTTGTGCTGTTACAATAAGGCCTTTTAAAACAACACCTTCCTGCAATTCAATCTTTAATTCAGTTGTTTTGGTAATCTTTATTTTGGTGGAGTATTTAGTATATCCAATGTAGCTTACAGTGATATTATACTCACCATCCGGAATTTTATCGATACTATAATTACCATTAAAATCGCTAACCGAACCAAGTTTTAATTCTTCGATGTAAACATTAGCTCCGATTAAGGCACTCCCATTTGGGTCACTTACCGACCCATGTAGAGTATTCAATTTTTGTCCCAAGCACAATTGAATATTAAGAATAGCTATTAGGGCAATAAACATTTGTTTCATAAGTATATCAGATTATTAAGGTTAAAAATCAATATTACATTGTTAAGTATAATTGTAGGTTATATGATTTTATAATAATGGTTAAGTATTTGTGTCGATTGCTTAAAGAATATTTAAAAAAATATTAATAATAGTTAATGAATCGTAAAGTGTTTGTATTTTACTTTAAAGGTGATAATATTCATTAACCATTACTTTCGGTTTTATTGTGAAATGATTATTTCATACTGATACTGGCATAACTTGTAAACTTTGTATTATGAAACGATTGGCTGGCTTTCTTGCTAAAGCGATATTTGTGATTTTATTGATATTTATTGGATTCTATTTTTGGGCAAAACAATCCAGTTTATCTTCAGATCAGTATTGCTTAATAAAAAATCATGAAAATGAAATACGGCATAAGTGTGACAGTGTATTGCATGTAATGACTTATAATATTGGTTATTTATCAGGAATGACGAATAACCAGCCAGTTAGAGCTGCAAAAAAATGGTATGATGATAATTTACAGCATGTAATTAATGAGCTAGGTAATCTGAATGTTGATATCGTAGCAATGCAGGAGATTGATTTTAATAGCAAACGCTCATATTATCTGGATCAGAACAAGGAAATAGCCAATGGCTTATTTACATATTCGGCAACTGCTGTGAACTGGGATAAGAAATATGTGCCTTTTCCTTATTGGCCTATCCGGGTTAATTTTGGTAAAGTATTATCAGGGCAATCGGTGATGAGCAAATACGAAATTGTGAATCATGAAAGAAATGTATTGAAAAGAGTTGAAAGTAACCCTTTTTATTACGATGCATTTTATTTAGATCGTCTTGCGCAGCTTGTTCGATGTAAGCATCCTATTAAAGATTTTACTCTTATTAATATTCATGTTGAGGCATTTGACCAGGCTACAAGAATAGACCAGCTAAAATCTGTATTGAAATTGGTAAAAAGCGAAGCTCAAAATTCACCCGTAATTGTGTTGGGAGATTTTAATAGTGATCCGAATTATAAAAATTCGGCAATAAAAATATTCTTGGAAGAGGAAATATTAGCCTGTGCCGGAGGTATAGACATGTCTCAGTATGAAAAAACATATCCATCACGAAATCCTTCAGAAAGGCTGGATTACATCTTTTATACGAAAAAAGATTTTAAGCATACAAAGGCATTTGTAGCTAAGAAATTTGCGGAAGCATCGGATCATTTGCCTTATTATGCCGAATTAAAATTTCACTGATCGGAAAAATAAGATACATTCTAATAAGAGTACGCCCAAAAAATCATTTGTTTTATGGGCGTTCTTATGAAATGTTTTTTCGGAATTTAAGAGTACAATTCCTTCAAGCGTTTTGCCATACCATCAGCCAAAGCTTCGCATTGATCGAAATCTTCTTTTCCGGGAGCGCATAAAGCTTCGGGACTAACCTCAATGGTTTCCCATTTGATGTTCTCAGCAAATTTATTCAATCGCTTCAGGCCTCCGCCTCCCCACGATTTAGAACCGAATACACCCAATACATGATCTTTTACTCCCATGTGTTCCAATTCATTGATTAAGGTTTCCATGGTTGGGAATACATCTCCATTGTAGGCACAGCTACCCAAAATTACTCCTCGATATCTAAAAATATCATTGATAATGTATGAAGGATGTGTTTTTGAAGAATCGTGAATACGGATTTTTTTAATTCCTTTCTTTACCAAATGGCGAGCAATATTATCGGCCATTTTTTCGGTATTACCATACATCGATGAGTATACGATTACACAACCTTTGTCGGTTTTGTATTGGCTCCACTTGTCGTATTTGGCAACAATATCAGCAATATGGGTTCTCCAGATCGGTCCGTGAGTTGCACAAATCATTTTAATCTCAAGTCCACCAAGTTTCTTCAATGCATTTTGAGTTGGGCGGCCATACTTCCCAACAATATTTGAATAGTAACGACTAATTTCTTCCTCCAGGTAATCTAAATCCAATTCATCATCGAAAATGCCACCATCAAGTGTACCAAAAGCACCAAAAGCATCACCCGAGAACAGTATTCCGTTGTTTGATTCGAATGTTACCATGGTTTCCGGCCAGTGTAACATTGGAACCATGTAGAAGTTCAATTTGTGCTCACCCAAATCGATACTGTCGCCTTCTCTAACCTCCATTAAATTGTCTTTTATCCCGTAAAAACGTTCCAGCATAGGGAAAGTTTTTTTATTGCCAACAATTTTCATTTCAGGATAGCGCTCAACCAAGGATCGAATTGAACCGGAATGATCAGGTTCCATGTGGTTAACAATTAGGTAATCAGCTTTACGACCATCAAGAACTTCCTCTATATTGTCAAGATATTCGTCCATTGTCCCTTTTTCAACTGTATCGACGATAGCTATTTTTTCATCTGCAATAACATATGAGTTATAAGCAACACCTTTTGGCAAGGGCCAGTAGTTCTCGAAAATATGGGTTCTACGGTCATTTGTTCCTACCCAGTAAATCTTTTCAGAAATATTGTTTTTATTGTGCATTTCTTATTGTTTTAAAATATTATGCATGATCCCGCTTTAAAATCTTTTTGAATCTCCTATCAATCAAAAATCAATAAGTATAAAAAGATAAAGCTCTTCTTTTAATTTAAAACAATTAAAAAGAAGCCTTGTTTTCAGCCCACAAAAGTAAGAATTAATTTGTTTTCTGAAATCAGAAAACAAAAAGTTATTGGTAAAAAAGATGCATGCCGGTTTATTGTTGGAGAAGTCTAATTAGTTGTTGTCTGTTCAGGATTTTGATTTCTCTTCGATTGGTTTGTATTAAGCCTTCTTTTTCCATTTCTTTTAGGCTGCGAGCAAAGGAGGGACGGGTTACCCCAAAAAACTGAGCCATTTCTGATTGCGACTTGGGCAAACTAACCTGAACCTTATCAGGAGCAGCCAGTTTTAGAATGTAATTGGCCAATTTTCCTTTGATTGTTTTAAAATTAAGGAACATCAATTTGTTGGCTAAAAACTGACTTCGGTTCGAAATAGAATTTAGGTAATTGGTAAGAAATATTTTGTTCTTCTGGAACAGGTCAACAACAGATTCTTTAGCCAAAGAAAAGATTTCTACATCTTCGTTAGCTGTAACATTAACCGGAAATTGGTTTTTTTGTCCGAATAAAAAGGCAGATGCAATTGGGTAGGGAGCCATAATATCTTCAATTTTAATGCTTTTTCCTGAAGGATCTAGCATTTCTCCTTTCACACTGCCTTTCATTACAATCATTAAATGCTCACAACGATCTTCGCGAAAGGCTACCATATCACCTTTAGTGTATTTTTTAATTTTATATTGAGCTCCCTGCAACAAAGATTCCATTTCTGTTGGAGAAATCCCTCTAAACACAGGAGATTGAGAAAGCTGTTCAAATTGCATTTTGTTGTATTCAATTAAATTTTTTCTCAATGATAGGGGTTTCTTGCCAATCTTCAAAGAATAAAAGAGGGTTTGATCCTTTTTATGAACGAGATGCTCATTCAATCTTAAAACATCTATACCATTTTCAATAAATTTCTTCTGAAGCTGATAACAGAAATGGCGGTGAGTAAAGTACCAATTCCCAATAAAATTAGCATTTTAGGAAGAATATCGATTAATGGCAATTGTCTCCAGAAAATATCAAAGAAGCCTTCCATTGCCCAATAATTAACCGAGATTACTGCTATTTTTTTCATAATTGCAGGCATAAAGAACAATGGCATCATGCTTCCACCTATGGCTGATACAACAAGAATGATAAGAGTGGATAAACTTTCTACCTGTTTTCTGCTTTTACAAACCGAGGCCATAAATATCCCAAAACTTGAACAGGCAATTGCTGCACAAAGAATCATTAGAACTAAAGCAGGCAGGTTAATGAAAATATCCAAGCCTAAGGCCAACCACGAGTAGAGGAACATTACGGTTAACTGTAATATTGCCATAAAAAGAGTTGATAGCATTTTGCCATATAGAATCTCGGAAGGATTTATAGGTGTAATTAAAAGACGTTTGAACGTTCCGTCTTCTTTTTCCTGAAGTAATGTGGCACCACTGGCCGAAACACTAAACAGTAACATCATAATGGCTACTCCTGCTATGGCCTGAACCAGTCCCAGGTTACCATTTTGTGTTTCACTCACCAAAGCAGTCATAGGAAGTTCAGAGTTTTCTTTTATTTCTGATGATTTTCCTGATGATTCAAACCCACTAAACTGTTCTTCAACCTGCGCTTGAATATCTGCAATTTGAGAATCATTCAAATCCGGATTTTTCTCTTTTATCCAATTGTTTACCTTTCCTTTTATTCCTTTCTTCATGGTAATACCAAACAGGTTCGACCACAAAGCCTGTTGCAGCAGACCCATTTCTATCTCCTTTGCTTGGTCGTAGAAAAGTTCCATTGGAACTTTTTTTCCCATTTCAACCGAGTCCTGAAAGCCTTTGTACAATACCAATACAGCTGTTCTTTTTCCTTTTTTGATTAAGCTTTCGGCTTCAGCATATGTTTTCGGTTCCAGTTTCAAGCCTTCATCTGCGTCTAATTTGGTGAAAACCTCTTGTGAAAGGGCTGTATTGTCTTCATCTGCAAAAAGCAGGTTAACGGCTTTCGATTTTTCAGATTTACCAATTCCACCATACATTAAGGCAAAAATGGTGATGAGTACTATGGGAAGTAGAAGTGATAAAAAAACTGCAGTTCTATCTTTAAAATATCTTTTGATGCCTTTGAGTGCTATTGTAAACATAAAATGGTAATTTTAAAACGAGCATGATTAAATTAATGATTCAATATATTCGGTAATTTGATTTTGATCTTGTGGTATCCATCAGACAAATGGAAAAAAACATAAACAGATAAAATTAGATGGATTTAGTCTCTTAATGATTTGCCGGTTAATTCAAGAAAAACACTTTCTAAACTCAGACTTCTAATGTCGATTTTATCAAGCAGAAGTTCACATTTAGAACACAATTGAATTAAGCCTGGCAATTCTGCATTGGCCTTCGATGATGAAAGAATTAAGTGATCTTCATTGATAAGAAGTTGTCCTTTGTAACGATCTGTCAATGGATCAAGTCCACTTTGGTTGGGATTGGAATACTTCAAATGAATTTCCTCTTTTAATGAAGAGTCGGCTTTCAGCTCGTCCAAACTTCCTTCAGCAATGATTCTGCCTTCATCTATTATTCCAATTCTGTCGCACAAACGTTCTGCCTCTTCCATGTAATGAGTGGTGTAAATCATTGTTAATCCACGTAAGTGCAGTTCTTCAATTACCTCAAATATCAGATTTCTACTTTGCGGATCAATCCCCACTGTTGGTTCATCCATAAATACAATTTTGGGATTGTGGAGTAGGGCAGCGGCAATATTAATTCTTCGCTTCATTCCGCCTGAGTAGGTTTTTATCTTGTGATTTTTTCTGTCGGAAAGTCCCAGAAAATCTAACAATTCATCACACTTTTTTTGCAAACTTTGGCCTTTTATTCCATACATGGTTCCCCAGAATTTAAGATTCTCTGAGGCAGTTAAATCTTCGTATAATGCAATTTTCTGAGGAACAACACCTATTAGTTTCTTACATTCCGCAAGGTTTTGATACAGATTTTTGTCTTCGTAGAAGATTTCGCCTTCATCGGGTTTTAGCAAGGAACTCAATATGCTTATGGTAGTTGTTTTTCCGGCTCCATTTGGCCCAAGCATGCCATAAAGTTCTCCTTTTTGAATGGATAAGTTAACGTTCGAAAGAGCTTTTACTTCATTGTATGATTTTGTGAGGTTTTTTGCAAAAAGCATAAGTGCTATTGTGTATGGTTAAAGAGTGAGAAAATTACACAATAAAAATAGAAATATAAAATTGTTTAATGATTTATCGAAGAAGAGATACGTTCCCTTTTTTAATCATTTTTTTACCATCATGGTAAGTCACTTTCAGAACATAAACATATACGTCGATATCTTGAAGTTCCCCTTTAAAATATCCATCCCAACCTACATTAATGTTTTTGCTTTCGAAGATTTTTTGCCCGAGTCGATTGTATATCATTAAAGTGGCATTTTTGCAATTGGAGCCATGAATAAATAGTTTGTCATTGTGGCCATCACCGTTTGGCGAGAATGCTTTAGGCAATCCAACAAATGGATAATCTTCAAGGAAGCCCACTTCGATCGTATCCTGAGCGGTACAATTTACCTGGTTGATTACTTTTACCCAATACTGTCCTTCGGTATTTACCTTTATCTTTTGAGTGATTTCACCAGTAGACCAGGTATAAAAGCAATTTGCTGTTCCTGCATCCAATACAATTCCTTCATTGGGATATGAAACAAGATCTTGACCCAGTTCCACCCTTGGAACTTCCTTGCTGATAAGTTCCATATGATCCGACTCTTTGTTCCCGTTGGCATCGCTTACTTCTACAAAGTACTGTCCTTGCTTTTTCAGGTAAGTTTCAGGAGCATTGCAGTCAATGCCAATCCATTTGTAGCTTAAGGGAGGTTTCGGATTTCCTTCCAGTTGCACTGTAACATATACCGAATCACCTTCGCATATGCTTTGATCTTCGCCCAGGTATACGCCAAATTTATGCCCATTCTTATAATCGATATACAAAGTATCCTTGTTGGAACAACCGTACTGATCCGAAACTTGAACAACATATATACCACCACTATTGGCCTCTATTGTTTGGCTGGTAGCACCAGTGTTCCATATGTAACTTGCGCCTTTATTTTGTGCATTTAGCAAGACCTTTTCACCTTCCCAGAGTACCAAATCAGAGCCTAAATCAACAATAGGCTTGTGGTGATATTTTATTTCAGTACTTGCCGTTTTCGAGAATCCGTCGGGGTCGCTTACCTTTACCGAATATACTCCGGCAGTTTCAATTGTAATTTCTTTCTCTTTTGATCCTGTGCTCCACTCAAATGAATAGTCCTGATTAATGGATAGAGCCGGACTTAAGATCATTTTCTCATTGCCACACATGTGAATGATTTCCGGTAATTCCATATTAAAGATTTCATCTTTTAGTTTCGCTTTGAAATTTTTAGTAACTGAGCATCCGAAAGCTGATGTTTTGGTAACAGAATAGTTTCCTGATTCAGAAAATGTATTTGTAGCATCGGTACTTCCATCGGACCATAAATAAAGGCAACCTTCATCATAAATATCAATGGTATGCTCTTGATCTAATAAAACAAGCAAATCATTAATGGAAATTTTTGGTGCCTTATGAACCACCACATCAACAGAGGCATTTACCTTTTGATTATCGGTTATATCTGTAACTGTTAATTCGTAGCTTCCTGATTTGCTAACAGTAATCGATTTACTTGTTTCTCCTGTCTTCCATTTAAAAGAATAGTTAGAGGGTAAATCAATAACAGGCAACAACTCACATGAATCTCCGGAGCAGATATTCTTTGTATCTCCCAAATCAACGCTAAAACTATTTACGATATCAATGCCAGCATAAATGGTATCGCTGTTGCATCCAAAAGCATCTGTCTCGATAAGTTTAAAGAATTTGGCTCCTTCCTTGTCAGGCCATTCAATTTTTAGATCAAGTTTTTTACTGTTTTCTTCAATCCTGCTTTTATTTTCATGCATTTTTGCACCTTGAGGAAGAACTACCTTGTAGGAGGAGTTTTTGCCAATGTTAGCACTGTATTTTTTAGTAGAACGGGTTTTGGCTTTTGGATAATAATCATTGAATTCAGGATCTGGAAGAGGGAGTAAATGTATGCTTGCTGAATTGGCATCAGTAGGAATGTGCAGAGGAGTTAAATCTTCCAACCAGGCTTTTTTCAGTTCAATGGTATAATCCTGAATTTTACCACTTAAGTTTCTAAGAAAAAGAGATATTTGATATTCTGAAATTTTAATGGCTTTGTTCCCATTGGCGGTCATTGCCGGGCTATTATTAACCGAATAGCTTACATACCAGTTTTTATCCTTGGGCCCCTTAATTAAGAGTTTAAGCTGCTGCATAGGAAGCATTTCTCCGTTGGTTGCCGAGCAGTACAAGGCTTCATAATCGGCAACAATTCTAACCGATTCATCATCATCTTCATCATTGTCATCATTCTGGGAGAGCAGGG
Organism: Marinifilum sp.; assembly: GCF_965230805.1. NCBI lineage: Bacteria > Pseudomonadati > Bacteroidota > Bacteroidia > Marinilabiliales > Marinifilaceae > Marinifilum > Marinifilum sp. Next base: position 4,031,557 of record NZ_OZ246019.1, read on the forward strand.
AAAAAGGCAAAATCATAACAATAAAGATGATGGATATCTTTAAGAAGAAAGGAGATGATATGTGGCGTAAACTTGTCATTGGCTACAATATTTCATTGTAATACTGGAATTGAATATAGCTCAAAAATATCAATCGGTAAATTTTAGTCAATAATATAAGTTGATTAGTCGTTTAAAAATACGCATTAATCTATAGATTGTTGTTTTAAGATGCAAAAGAAACTCTGCTTAATAAGTAAAAATGTGCATATTGTAACATCGGTTACATTTTATTTTTGCACGAGCACCTACATTTGCAATAGAAAATCAATAAAAATCGATTTCACAATGGAGAATCAATATTTTAATACCACAGATAGTTTGCTTGAGATTTGTACGAAATATCCCGAAACAGTTAAAATTTTTGTTTCAAACGGATTTAAGCAATTAGAGGATGAAAAGAAAAGAGCTCTTTTTGGAAAATCTCTATCCTTAGAGATGGCTTTAAAGATGAAGAAATTGAATGTGGATACTTTTACTGCATTGTTGGTAGAAGGTATTGATTCAAATCGTGGTCAGGTTGATGGCGACTTGAACCAGAAAACAAAAGAAAAGAAAAAAGATTCGGTTCACGTTCAGGGATTACTACCATGTCCGGTAAGAGTTCCTTTGGTTGAAGGCATTGACTCATTCATTGCTGATTACGAGCAAAAATACAACAACGAGGTTGTGTATGATTTAAAAGCAGCATCAATGGGATTGGATTGGTTGATAGATGATGTAATCAGCCAAGAAAATACCGATAATTTGGCAGATATCTTTATTTCTGCAGGATTCGATTTGTTCTTCGATGAAAAATTGATGGGGAAATTCAAAAAGCAAGGAGTCTTTAAAGATAGCACGGGATTCAGCCGATTGAATAAAGATTTCGACAACGATGAAATTTGTTTGAAAGATCCGGAAGGACATTATTCAATGATAGGAGTGGTGCCTGCAGTTTTTCTTGTGAACACAGATGAGTTGGGTAACAGACCTGTTCCTCGCACTTGGGCAGATATCTTCAAACCAGAATTTAAAAGGAGCGTAAGCTTACCAATTAGCGACTTCGATTTGTTCAACTCCATGTTGTTGCATATCTATAAAGCTTATGGCGAAGAAGGAGTAAAAGGATTAGGAGCTTGTTTACTGGAGAGTATGCATCCATCTCAAATGGTAAAATCTCATACCAAGAAGAATGAGAAACCTGCAATTACAATTATGCCTTATTTCTTTACCAAAATGGTAAAAACAGGAGGGCCAATGATTGCAGTATGGCCTGAAGATGGAGCAATTATAAGTCCTATTTTCATGTTGACTAAGAAAGAAAGATTGGAAAAAACACAACCAGTAATTGATTTCTTTGCTTCTGAGGGTGTTGGAGAAATTCTATCGCACCAGGGATTGTTTCCAAGTATCAATCCAAATGTGGATAATAAACTACCGGAAGAAAACAAATTTATGTGGTTGGGATGGGATTATATCAATAATAATGATATCGGATCTTTGATTAAGAAGTGTGAAACAATATTCAATAATTCGATTAGAGATGAATCGTTCGCAAATTTAGGTCCATTAAGTTATTCACCCAACAATTAGGAGTTAGAAATGATGAATTTTGGATAATTCATTACAAGTTCACGAAATAACACAATTACGCATTCACAAAATACAACATATGAACTTAGTTACAGTATCAGGACCTCCATCGTCAGGAAAAACAGCAGTGATTCTTAAAACCATAGATTCTTTCCAGAAACGCGGTTTAGAGGTGGGAGTAGTAAAATTCGATTGTCTTTATACCGATGACGATATTTTATACGAGAAAGCAGGAGTTAAAGTAAAGAAAGGATTGTCCGGATCGCTTTGTCCTGATCACTATTTTGTTAGTAACATCGAAGAAGTTACTCAATGGGGAATTAAAGAAGGTTTGGATATTTTAATCACCGAAAGTGCTGGTTTGTGTAATCGTTGTTCGCCTTATGTGAAAAGTGTAACCGCCGTTTGTGTTATCGATAATTTAAGTGGTATTAACACGCCAAAGAAAATTGGACCGATGTTAAAATCGGCCGATATCGTAATCATTACAAAAGGAGATATCGTTTCTCAGGCCGAAAGAGAAGTTTTCGCATCGAGAGTAAATACGGTAAATCCTGGAGCTAGCATTATGCACGTAAACGGATTAACTGGCCAGGGAGCTTACGAATTAAGTACTTTGTTGTACGACGAAAAGGTTGAAGTGAAAACTTTGGTTGGTGAAAAACTTCGATTCTCGATGCCATCAGCTCTTTGTTCATACTGCTTGGGCGAAACCAGAATTGGTGAAAGTTACCAAATGGGTAATGTTCGAAAAATCGACATGGAAGATAAAAGAAAAAGTTAAAAGTACTTAAAGTTGAGAATAACTTAAGGCACTCTATGTAATTAAGGCACTATAGGCACTGGTTGATATAAGCAGTTAAAATCAATGAATTATTGACTTTTAGATAAAAGTACTAAAAACAAAAAAGAATGATCACAATTCAAGATATACAACAAAAAACAATAGCCGATTTATTTGAGCAGTATCCTTTTCTTCCCGGATTTTTTGAGGAGAACACCTTGGAAGTTGACGGACAAATCAACGAGAAGTTGGATGATTTTCTGAATATTCTTGATGATGAAGAGGAAAAGGAAAATCGTGCAATGGATAAGCCCCAGGTAATGGAATCGATGGCTGAGTACATTACCCAAATGTTGGCTTTTCTTGGCGAAGATGAGGATGAAGGAGTAAATAGCATTACGCTTTTACCGGGAACCAATAAGTCGGGCGAGAAAGAAGAATTCGAAGAATTAACGATCAACAAAAGTGAGATTGTTTGTATTGTAGGTCCAACAGGATCGGGTAAAAGTAGATTGCTGGCCGATATCGAATGGGTAGCACAAAACGATACACCAACATCCCGAACCATTTTGGTAAATGGCGAAAAAGGCGATAAAAAATGGCGCGTTACTTCGGGGCATAAGTTGGTTGCTCAGTTGTCTCAGAACATGAACTTTGTGATGGATCTTTCGGTTTATGAGTTTATCGAGCTTCATGCACAAAGTCGATTGGTTGAGGATGTTGAAGGAGTAATCAATAAGATATTTGAACAAGCGAATAATTTGGCTGGAGAGAAGTTTAGCTTAGATACTCCAATAACAAGTTTAAGTGGAGGCCAATCGAGAGCTTTAATGATTGCAGATACGGCTATTCTTAGTAAATCGCCAATTATATTGATTGACGAGATTGAGAATGCAGGTATCGATCGTAAAAAAGCATTGGAATTGTTGGTAGGCGAGGAGAAAATTGTATTAATGGCAACTCACGATCCTATTTTGGCTCTAATGGGCGATAGAAGAATTGTAATCAAGAATGGTGGAATTCATAAGGTGATTGATACCAGTGGAGACGAGCAAAATCTTCTTTCAGAACTGGAGAGAATGGATAATGTGATCCAGAACATGAGAACGCGTCTTCGTGATGGTGATATTATCCGCCAGGAAGATATTGGTTTTTAAGGATAGATTTGAGATAAAAGACATGAGATTTGTGAAGAATTACATGTGATTAGGAATTACGGCTTGCTTAACAAGTCTACAAGTATATATTAGAAAGAAAAGTAAATTAATAAAATACAGTATTGAGAATTGAGTAGATCACACATCTAATATCTCGCTTCTCATATCTAAATTTAGGAGGAAATAATTATGCATGACGGATGTGCGGGAAGTTTTGAAAATGGAAAACAAGTAGTTGATAAGATTAGAATGATGGGATTTGCACAGCAGCTGATGCCAATGCCTATGGAAATTGAATGTCATGGTTGCAAAGAAACTTTCACGATGGAAGAGTTTGAAGGACATTGTCCGAAGTGCGGTATGGTACATGGTGTAACACCTTGCCATGCTTTCGATCCTAATAACATTATGGCTGCTGGAATAGGATACTAAAATACAGTCTGTAAGAACACGCCATGCTATTATAACTCCCAATAGAATTTTCTGTTGGGATTTTTTGTCTCCTTAAATTCTTAAATTAGCTGGCATTATTTTACGTCGAACTCACGTTATTTATAAACCAGGCTATTGAATTGGAACATGCATAACAAAGAACAGATTATAAATAAAACTGTAGATTTCGTAAAACAAACACTAGCCAAAGCCGAAGGAGGTCACGATTGGTGGCACATATACAGGGTTTGGAAAACCGCAAAGCACCTTGCGAAAGAAGAGGAAGTTGATTTGTTTATTGTTGAACTTGGTGCTTTACTTCACGATATTGCCGATTCAAAATTCCATGATGGAGATGAAAGTATTGGACCGAAAAAGGCTGGAGATTTTTTATCTACCCAGCGGGTGCAAAAAGATGTGATTGAACATGTAGAACAAATCATCAGTAACATCTCGTTTAAGGGAGGCAAGGAGGCTAAGAAATTTAAATCGCCTGAATTGGATGTGATACAGGATGCCGACCGCATGGATGCCATTGGAGCCATAGGTATTGCTCGTACCTTTAACTATGGAGGACATAAAAATCGTGAAATCTATAATCCGGAAATTGAACCCAACCTGAATATGAGCAAAGAGGAGTACAAAAACTCAACAGCCCCTACCATAAATCATTTCTATGAGAAATTATTGCTATTAAAAGATCGAATGAATACCAAGGCAGGGAAAGAAATGGCAGAACAACGTCACCGGTTTATGCAAGAATATCTACGTCAATTTTATAGTGAGTGGGAGGGAGAAGTTTAATTTTTTTTTTGCAACAGATAAAGAACCATTCTGCATAAAAGAAGAAAGAGTAAATGGCTTTCTTATTCTTTTGATTGGAAGGTATTGTTTTTAGATACAAGCGATATTAAAATCTTAACAGCTCTTAAAAAAAGCTAATTTTCAAGGTGTATCAGTAATAAATTCAGAAATAAAAAGGAAGCATACAATCAAATACAAGCGAGGCCATTGAGCCTTGTTTTTTTTATACGCTCATATTTCTTGGCACGAGATTTAAACCAAATGGATAAATCATGATCTTATAACTGAACAAATAAAAGATGAAACTATGAGAAACATGATAGGATTGCTGTTCATTTCATTGATTTTGGGATGCAGTTCAAGTGATGATTTAACAGAGGAGATTGTTCAGGAAGAAAATCAGGATACAGAATTAACATCAAAAGCCTATCATATTGTTGATACGGGCGTAGATGATTTTTACAGTGATGTTGCTACAATATCAGAACCATTGCAATCGCAAGCTTTTTATGGACAAGATGCGACCTACAGCGGCAACCAGCCTTCGTATACCAATAACGGAGATGGAACCATAACCGATAATGTAAGCGGTTTGATGTGGGCACAGGATATGGGTGACAAAATTACTTTTGACGATGCATTTACCAAAGCATCTAATTCTAATTTGGGAGGGTATAACGACTGGAGAGTGCCTGCAATTAAAGAATTGTACTCATTAATAATATTTACAGGCAAGATACAGAATGGAAATATAGAGGAGCTTTATATCGATACGGATTATTTTAACCAACCCATTGGGAATACCGATATTGGCGAACGTGAGATAGATGCCCAAACATGGTCGGCAACCGAATATGTGGGGTACACAATGAATAGAGACGAAACCGTATTTGGAGTAAACTTTGTGGATGGCAGAATTAAAGGATATCCAAAATATCAACCGGGATCGAGCGAAGGGAAAAAAATGTATTGCAGACTTGTAAGAGGAAATCCCGATTACGGAAAAAATAGCTTTACAGACAATGGCGATGGAACAATTAGCGATTTGGCAACAGGTTTAATGTGGCAAAAAGCAGATGATGGCCTTGCAAGAGATTGGGAGGAGGCTTTAAGTTATTCTGAAAACCTGGAATTGGCCTCTTTCAATGATTGGAGACTTCCGAATGCTAAAGAGTTGCAAAGTATAGTCGATTATTCCAGATCACCGCAAACAAGCAATTCTCCTGCTATCGATCCTGTTTTTTATACCAGCGAAATTTCCGATCCCGATGGTAATAGTGGGCAATATCCATTCTTTTGGACAAGTACAACCCATTTGGATGGGGCAAATCCATATGCCAGTGCGGTATACATAGCTTTTGGAGAGGGACAGGGAGAAATGAATGGAACCCTAATGGATGTTCACGGAGCGGGATGTCAACGTAGCGATCCTAAAAGTGGAAATAGTAATGATTATCCTCAATTTTTTGGTCCGCAGGGCGATGTACGATATGTATATAATTACGTAAGGAGCGTAAGAAATATCACAGAATAGCATGGTAGAAGGTGGTTTGTAATAATCTTTAGCCTTACATATAGCCTGCCGGCGGTTTAAAGCCTGATAGTATTTTAAAAGTCACTTGTACACATGTCTTGTATCTTATCCAATGCTTGATGTATTGCCCGCTTCAACAATATGTAAATAAAAAATGGCTGGAATGCAGTAAATACCGATGCGAATCACCAACAGACCCGTGCGAATCACCAACAGACCCATGCGAATCAGCCAAAATGGCATACGAATCACTTACAGACCCATGCGAATCAGTAATAATGGCATAAAGATCACCAATTAACCCGTGCGGATCAAAAATATTAGCTTACGAATCAAACATGGAAAGCAATTAAAATAACAGTTCTGAACCATAAGATACTCGCAAGTAAAAATATTATAAAATTTCTCCGATTTAAGTGATATTGTTCTTTAGCTTCATGAGCTGACCATGTATTGAATGCACTTTTATCATCTTACAGGAGTTAGGAAAGTGTATGGATAGAATTTTTTACAAGTTATCGCAAAGTTTGCAAAACTGAATGTTAGTGGAGGATCCGTAAATGCTTACAAAGCACTTGTTAAAGCCGAAAAGTTGCAAGCCAAAAAGCATGCTCGTTTCATAATTAAACAGGTATAAATTGCTTCTCTTATTCTTTTGATAAGCAGTTATTGTTTTGTAGATTCATGATGTAATTTTAAATCAAACTTAGTTCAATTTAGTATCATCAAAAAAATCACTGCATGAAAAGTCTTTTAATTAGTTGTTTGCTACTTGTAGCTACCTACATTGGTCAGGCTCAAAAGAGCGAAGGTGTTGAATTATCAGAGTTAGATTCATCCTTTTTAAATTGGTATAATATGGATCCGGAATTGGATCAAGTTCAAGGCGCTTCGGTTAACTTGGCTTACAAAGAATTGTTGCAATCGAAGGAAGCGAAAAAGAAAATTGTAGTGGCAGTTTTAGATGGAGGGGTTGATTTGAATCATGAAGATTTGAAAGATAGAATCTGGATAAATGAAAATGAAATTCCCAACAATGGAATTGATGACGATAAGAACGGGTATGTAGATGATGTTAATGGTTGGAATTTTTTAGGAAACAGCAAAGGTGACAACATTATTACTGAGAATCTTGAAGCTTTAAGAATTGTTCGAAAGTACGAGCCGATATTTAAAAATGTGAGTTCGATAGATGAATTAGAGTCTAAGGATCATGAATCATACCAATTGTATCTAATCTGTAAGGATGAATGTAATCAGGCCAAAGCAAAGTATTTAAAAAGAAAAGGTCAGATCGAGAGATTTGCAAAAAGATTAAATCGTGCTGAAACGATAGTAAAGAGAGCCTTGAACAAGAACGACATTACTCGCGATGATGTAAAAAAACTAGAAGCTAAAAATGAAATGCAAAAAGCAGCAAAGGATTTCTTGTTAAATATCTACAGCAAAGGCTTCAAAAAAGAGAGTTTTAATAATGATCGGGAAAGAACGGATTTATTTATCGACAAACACTTAAATCCGGAATTTCAGCCCAGAAAAATAATTGGAGATGATGTATCTGATATTACCGATGCACATTACGGCAATAATAATGTAGCTACAGAAACAGCTGAGCATGGAACCTTTGTTGCAGGGATTATTGCTGCCAGGCGCGACAATCAGCTTGGCATTGATGGCATAGCTCAAAATGTTGAAATTATGGCTTTAAGGGTTGTGCCTCATGGAGATGAACGAGATAAAGATGTAGCTTTAGCAATAAGATATGCCGTTGACAATGGTGCAGATATCGTTAATATGAGTTTTGGAAAAAATTATTCGCCACAAAAAGAAATGATTGATGATGCGATAAAATATGCCGAAGAAAATAATGTTTTGCTGGTGCATGCAGCGGGTAACGAAGGAATGAATGTTGATGAGGAAATTCGATATCCATCGCCGATTTTAATAAATGGGAAGCATGTAGAGAATTTTTTAAGCGTAGGAGCAAACTCGAAAAATGCAAACCAGAAATTTTGTGGAATATTTACGAATTACGGTGAAAAGAATGTAGATATTTTTGCCCCCGGGGTGGATGTGATCTCTCTTCATCCCGAAAACAAATACAAAATGCGACAGGGTACTAGCTATTCTGCTCCTGTAGTAGCTGGGGTAGCAGCATTGGTTTGGTCATATTATCCTGATCTTAGCGCAGTGGAATTAAAGCATGTTCTGATGAGTTCTAGCAATCAATATAAGAGATTGAAGGTTTTAATCCCAAATATTAAAGAGAAGCAGAAGAAAAAAGCAAAGTTTACAAAATTGTCTGTTAGCGGAGGAACCGTAAATGCTTACAAAGCACTTTTGGAAGCCGAAAAGTTGCAAGCTAAAAAGCATGTACAATTAAGTAAGAGTTAACTTTGTGATGGACTGTAAAAATTCCAATTCTATTATCGGAAATGTTGTGTATCTTATGCCAGTATTACTGTGAAATAAGTCACCTTCTTTTGTCATTTTGAGTTTATTCTTCGGTAAAAAAAAATACCGCCGTAGCTACCACTATGCATCTGTTTCTTTATCGAAGAATAAATTTAAAATTCTCAAAACAATGTAAGACTCATTTCATCTGTTCATTATTATTTTTCATCTGTTTATTATTTTTTCCATCTGCCAGATGGAAGCCGCAAGATCAATATAAAACAGATATTAGATATGATCGCATAGTAAAGGAAAATGGATTGGGATTACAATGAAATAAAACTTCAAGGTTCTTTGTCGGAAATTATAAATTGCATTTGGTGGGAAAATTACTCAGATGTTCATCCCCAAAATAATAAGCACGTGCTAATTCCGGACAATTCAATTGAATTAATTTTTACGAATTCAGATATAAAAAGGCATTTGCCACTCACTAACGAATACAAAACCAGAAAAAGTCAATTAGCCGGATTACGAATATCTCCTCAAACATGTACGGTTCTTAAAAGCCCTGTAATTAGTGTAAGGTTTAAGCCCAAGACTTTTTATCTGCTTTGTAAAACAGATGTAATTAAAACCATCGACAACAATTTAAATCCGGTAGAGTGCTTTGGTGATTCTGTTCTGGATTTGGAAAAGGAATTATTTAAGACCTCTTTGCAACAAGATAGAATACATCTTATCGAAAATTATTTTGAGAACTACTTAAACGATATAGGAAAGCAGAGAGATAAGGATTTTGAAAAAATAGTAAGCTATATAGAAAGTAAGAAGGGAGATTGCACAATTCGAGAACTCCCAACTTTATTTAATACTTCGGCCAGCACCATTGAACGGAAATTTAAAAAGAAATTAGGTTTAACCCCTAAGAAATACAGTATGCTGGTAAGGTTTGTTAATCAATTCCTTTTTGGGAAAAAAGATTTTAGTGATTATTGCTACAATAATGGTTTTAACTATTTCGACCAATCTCATTTTATAAAGGAGATGAGGAAATTCTCAGGATTAACCCCCAAACAACTAAGCTTATTGAATATAGGAATTCAAGAGGTGAATTTTGAATAATAGTAAAAATACAAGTGACGATTTTTTACAATCATCAACAATGATAATGCTCTATACTTGCAGTAAAAGAAAGAAAGATGAAAGCATTATTATTATTTATTTTTTGGCTTGTGGCCTCAAACTGCGTGGCACAATTTAAAAACTTGGAATCAATCTCTGTTTCATATTTAGGTGAAATGATTACCCACCCGGGTATTAAAGTAAGTGCCGATTTCAATATGAAAGAATGGGATAAAACAAAGAATTCCCATAGGGGCTCTTCAAAAACCATTACCAAGAGTTTACTTTTTAGTCCTGCATTAGGTTCATTTTACCATAGAAGGTATCAAACCGGGGTGTTTTTTATGCCAGAAGCTAAATTGAAACGAAAAAACCCTAAAGGGAAATTTTATGAAATTGGAGTTGGACTAGGCTATCTCAGGACTTTTATACCAAATACTTACAAAGTAAATGATGCCGGAGAGGTAAGTAAAACTTTGGCAGGTCATAATTATTTTGCAACAAATTATTCCATATCGTTCGGAAAAGATTTAAGTGTAAAAAAGAATCTGTTGGTAGCATACTTTATTAAACCTCAGTTTATATATGCTGTTCCAAACTTTCCGAATGGTACAGGATATTTTGCACTTGAAATAGGAATAAAATATAGCTTAAAATAACTCAGATGAAAAATATTATAAACAGATCGACACGATTAAAATATATACTAATAATAGGCCTGCTAATGGCTTTAAATGCTTGTGAAAAGTTTGAATTTGCATTGGATGCAGATACTTTTTTTCATGTGAAGATTGATGGAACGGAATTGCCGGTTTGGGTAAAAGGTAACACAGCTTCTTCAAAATTTGTGATTTATATTAATGGCGGTCCGGGCTTAACTAGTATTGATGTAGCTAAAGCTGATATGTTTAACTGGTCGCAAGGACTTGAAGAAAACTTTGCAATGGTTTATTATGACCAAAGAGGTTGTGGCAATGCACAAGGAAATTTTGACGAGAAATTATTGACAGTTTCGCAGTTTGTAAAAGACTTGGATGCAATAATATCAGTTCTAAATGCAAAATATGAAAATCCGGATATTTATTTAATGGGGCATAGTTTTGGGTCATTTATAGGGGTAAACTATTTACTTAGCTCTAATTATCAGACTAAAATTCGTGCTTGGATTTCAATTGACGGAGCCTACAATTTCGATTATGATTTAAGCTGGCAATATCGCAGAACTTTTTTAATTAATATCGCAAACGAGGAAATATCGAAAGGAAACATGCTCGACCACTGGACTGCTGCATTAGATTGGACAGATGTTAATCAGATCATAACAACAAGGGAACAAAAAAATAAATGGAGAGGTTTTGTGGGTTGGCCGGGAGGAATCATTATACCGGAGGAATTATCTTCACTTTCAACTCGTCAGTATCTGAGAATTGGATTTTCTTCAAGTTATAATCCCTTCCCTGCTTACCTATCAAAAAACTTGGATATTGTAAACGATCGGTTAAATGAAGATGCCGAAGGGAAAAATTTTATAGCAGAGGTATCAAAAGTTACAATTCCGTGCTTGTTAATATGGGGCAAATACGATGACTTAATTGTACCCGAGGAAGGACTAGATGTTTTTAATAATTTTGGGACTTCTGCCAATGACAAATTTTATAAGATCTTTCCTCACTCAAGCCATGAACCATACATTAGCGATCCTGACAATTTTAAGAAAGAGATTATAGAATTTGTAAAAAAATATTAGTAAAACAACTGACAAGTTTGTATGTAGTTGAATGCATTGTTGCCTTATTCTCATCCCAGTTATTAACGATGAATAGGAGATCTTGATATCAATCGTTTTGATTCATAATTGGGGTGATTTGTGGGCTAAACCATTTCCGTTGGTTCTTTACAAGTTCAGTTTTTACTTTTTTGTAAAAACCCACGAACCGATGATTGCAGTAAAAGGAGCAACCAGTACCAATCCAAAACTACCTACCAATGTGTGAAGGATTTCACCCGAAACATAGTTCAGATTTAGAATGTTTATCATCGGAGTTCCTTGTGCAATAAATACCATTAAAAGAGCCGAGAATCCTCCTGAATAGGCAAGAAGGAGAGTGGTTGTCATGGTTCCAACCACGGCTTTGCCTACTTCAAAGCCCGATTGGCGAAGTTCTTTTCTGCTAATCTTATTATTAGTTTGGTATACTTCGGCTTGCGAAGCTGCTATGTCCATCGAAATATCCATAACTGCTCCTGATGATGAGATAAATATCCCGGCAAGGAAAATTTCGGTAAGGTTTAGGTAATTATATCCAGAGTAAAGCAAAGTTTCAGAGAATGGTTTTATCGCACCATGAATATTGAAAAGTGTACCAAACAAAATAGCCATAACACAGGTAACTGCAACTCCGCTCATGGCTCCCAAAAAAGCAGTAAGGCCTTTTTTGTTGGTACCTGCAACCAAAAATATAATTACCGAGGTGAGTAAAGCTACAATTAGCAAGGATAGTGGTATAGGTGCGAAACCTTTCAATAATCCCGGAAGAAGTAATTTCCAAATGGCTATTCCTGCAAAAATAAAGGAAAGCATTGCTTTTACACCAGTCCAACCTGCAAAAGCAACCAGGAAAATTACGAATAAAGCCAGCAGAAAAGCTTCCAGACGAATTCTGTAATGATCTACAACTGTAGCACTAATAATTTGCGAATTGTCTTTGTTTAAATGAAGAACTGTTAAGGTTTTGTCTTTGGGCAGGAAATATTTGTCGAACTCCATTCTACCTACCAAGTGGTTAAATGCGCTCAGCTCTTCACCTTTAAATTTACCATTCAGTACCCTGATTTTTAAACTTTGCGTTCCGGTTTTTATAATTCCGGTTTCAACAATCAAGCTGTTATCGGTTTCCAATACCAAGGCTCTAACGCGTTTGGTGTTGGCATCTTTTTGGGTTTCAAAACCATTTGGTAAGAATACAATAAGCGTACTCAGTGCAATTAAGAGTATGATTAGAATTAAATCTGATTTTTCGGGCAGCTTGAATTTAAACATGATGTAAAGGTAAAAAATAGTAGAAATGTAGAATAGAAGAAATGTAAGGATGCTAGAAAAATAAGCCATTGATTTAATGAGCTTGTATTTTAGACGATCTCCCAATCCTTTATTTCCGATTTTCGAGACAGACTATTAAAGGTGAAGGAAAATTTATTACCGGTGGTTTTTATAACTCGTGTTCTTTTCTCCTGTAGGAGGATTTATAAGATGAGGCAAGTAAAAAGCCCCGCAAATGCGGGGCTTCCTTTTATCTGTTTTCAATCAGTTTGATCAAATTTTTAGGAACATCGGTATTGTCGAAAAAGCCTGTAAACAAATCGGCTCCAACTCCAATGGAACGAATAGGTATCGGTGCAGCCGTATGCGAGAAAGATGTCCATCCAATACCAGCTTTATTCGATAGAATATGACATGCAGTAATTGTAAATGGGTCGTAACTGCCATACAACAAATAGAATTGATCGTCTTTTTTCATTTCCTCGTTATAGTTCATGCTTTTGTCAAAAGCAATGCTTAGCTTTTGTAACTCAAACTCGCTTAGTTCAAGACCTTTTTCTGCATCTCCTAAACCAAAATGTTTTTTTACCAATGCCAATCCATCTTCAATATTGTACTTCTCTGTATTATTCTTTCTGTAATCTGTGATTAGATTTGAAAAGTTTTCGTACGAAATGTTTTGGTGTTGAAGCAGGGCAAATGCCGATTCGTAATGGCTTCCTGAAAAACCCATTCCCATACCACCTGTTTCGTGGTCGCCGGCAACAATAATTAAAGTTTGTTTAGGGTGTTTTTTATAAAAATCCAAAGCAACGGCAACGGCATTATCGAACTGTATTACTTCTTGAATAGCAGTTGCAGCATCGTTGGCATGACAAGCCCAGTCAATCTTACCGCCTTCAACCATCATAAAAAAACCATTCTTGTTGTCCAATAATTCTATACCCTTTTGGGTGAAATCGGCTAGCGAGATATCTGATTTTCCATTTTGATCAATATAGTAAGGCAAGGCAGCACCAGAGGCTAGTGCAGGTGCTATACTGATAATTTTATCATCTCCCTTTTTAAGAGCATTAAAATCTTCCACAGTATTTGTAAATCGATAACCTCTTGATTCAGCAATTCTCATAGAGTTGGTTTCTTTCTGATCAAGATCGACGGAATCTCCCATTCCAAAGTTCGACATTGAATTTTTTGCATCAATTTTACCATCGCCCTCAGGATGCTTAAATCCACCACCGGCAAAATAGTTAAATCCACTCTTGCTTAGGTCAAGGCTGATGTCGTAATACATATTTCTGGTAGGTTGATGCGCATAAAACGATGCAGGAGTGGCATGATCAATAGAAACAGAAGAGACAATTCCAATTTTATAATCTTTTTCCTTGGCTATTTCAGCAATGGTTTTTAATGGCTTTTGCCTTTTTGCATCCATACCAATTGTATTGATTGTGGTTTTTGTACCAGTTGATAATGCTGTACCTGCAGCTGCTGATCCTGTAATGAAGCGATCAACTGCATAGGTAGTATAAAATCCTTGCTTTGGCAGAGATGTTAGATTTAATTTTTGAATGCCATTTTTCTGATGAATAGCTCCCAGATAAGCTTCGGCTGTGTTGGCTTGTGAAAGCCCCATGCCATCTCCAATAAAATAGAAAATGTATTTTGGAGCTGGTCCCTGATAGTTGGCTCTCTCACTTGGTTGGGCGTAAACATTTGTAATGAATAATGTTGCAGTAAATAGCAGCCAAAGCTTTATTGATTTTAATCGTATCATGTTTTTGGTTTAAAATTTCCGAAATCTATAAAGAAATAATTATTTGTAATGCTTTTAAATAGTAAATGAAAGTTAAATCTACGTTAAAGTGAGTTCGAACCACATCTACATTATCATCGTCTTTTGCTGAATAAAACTGGTAGAAGCCTTAATTTATGCTTTTGATACTTTGCTTGTTCTTTTCGTTAAAGAAATTCTTTCCTTCTGGTGAATACAAGTAATTTATGTATTCTTTGAAGTGAGTAATTACTTTATTGCGAACCACTTTCATGGTTGAGTTCAGAAGTTTGTTTTCCTCTGTAAATCCTTCCGGAAGAATGGCAACAGCGGTTGGTAGCCAACGGTGAGGGAACATCTCTTCGTATTTTCCTTCACGACGATATTCATTCAATTCTGCTTGCAATAATTCCAAAGCTGCTTTTTGTCCTTCTTCATTATCAGGAGTTAGATTTTGCTCTTTTAGTTTTGCAACAAGAGCAGCTTTGTTCGGTACAATTAATGCAATTGTATACGGATCCTGATTGTTGTACAATATACACTGATCCATTAATGGGGATTGATCAACAAAAGCTTCCTCGATTCCTTCCGGACTAAACTTTTCACCATCATTGGCAATGAGTAGAGATTTAAAACGACCCAATACATAAAGAAAGCCATCTCTGTCTATGTAACCCATATCTCCGGTATGTAACCAGCCATTTCTAACTGTTTCGACTGAAGCTTTGTCATTTTTCCAATATCCTTTCATTACATTACCACCTTTAATCACGATCTCTCCTTTTTCACCAACAGGCAAGGCATTGCCTTCATCGTCGCAGATATTTAAGTCCATATTGCTCACCAAAAATCCCGAGGAACCTAATTTGTGTTTGTGTTGAGCATTTGACGAAATAATAGGTGATGCTTCTGATAGTCCATATCCCTGATACATTGGAATGCCGATTGCATAAAAGAATTTTTGCAATTCGATATCAAGTAACGCACCTCCTCCAACAAAGAATTCTAAATTTCCACCAAAGTTTTCTCTGATTTTTGAGAATAGAATTTTATCGTACAGCATGTACATAGGTTTTAGAAATATTCTACTTCCTTTGCCTTTGTTCCATCCATGATCGTTGTATTTGTATGCCAGCTTTAAAGCTTTGTTGAATAAGCTCACAACTTTTGGGCCTTTGGCTTTTATTCCTTTTTCGATGTTCTTTCTAAAGTTCTTAGCCAAGGCGGGCACACTTAATAAAAGATGGGGTTTTATTTCCTTGATGTTCTTAGGAATATTTTTCAATGCTTCCATTGGAGAGTTTCCTTGCTGAACCGCTGCTATGGAGGCACCATTAAGCATGAAACTGTAGATTCCGGCTGTATGAGCAAAAGAATGATCCCATGGCAAAATCAATAATGTTTTGTAATGTTCGGGGATGTGCATTAAGCTCGACGACTGAATTACATTGCTTGTGTAGTTGTTGTGGGTAAGAATAATTCCTTTAGGGTCGGCAGTAGTACCCGATGTATAAGAAATGTTGGCATTATCATCCGCTTTTATACCTTTTTGGATGTTTTTTAACTCCTTCGTATCATTTTCCGATAGATTATCACCTAGTTTTATTATCTCTGACAGGTAAATTTCTTTATCCTGTAATTCTATACTATCATCAATAAGAATAATTTTCTCCAGCTTTTCAAGCTCATCCTTAATCAAACGAACTTTTTCGATATGATTTTTCGAAACAATAACAAATCTCGATTCTGAATGAATCAGTCTAAATTTTAGTTCATTCTGAGCATCCAGCTTCACCGAAAGAGGAACGTTTACAGCACCTGTAAATAGAATTCCAAGTTCTGATAGTACCCAAGCATTTCTGCCTTCGGATAAAAGTCCAATTCGATCACCTTTTCTTATTCCGGAAGCATACAATCCTGCAGCAAGGGATTGCACATCTTTGTATAGATCCGAATAAGTTACTGATTCGTATTTTTTGCCCGAGTGTTCCCATAAATAAGGATTCGATCCATATTTATTTACACTCTCTTCAAAAAGTTGAACAATTGTATTCATTGATATGTGTAAGTCTGATGTTAAACAAATTGCGAATCCCAAAAATACTAGATTCGGCATGTCAAAGCAAATTATATTTTATAAAGAATCATTTGAAATTAGCCGTTCGTAAAGTAGAATGTCAAAAAGCTGATAATACTTCTTGTTTTTGCCTCCTCAATTCTCTATTTTGAAGCCCTTTAAAAGTGATGAGCAATAAAAATTTTTGTACTAAAATCACCAAGTCAATTGTTATTCCAGTTTTATTTTGCAACGAGCATGCTTAAACATACAGGGTAATAATTGTTTTGATTTTGTGGCTTCCATCAGACAAATGGAAAATATATAAACAAGAACCTAATGCGAATCCTAATTCTAACCCAAGCCAAATGAGTAATCTGGAGAATTATTTCAAGAAATTTCGAAAAAACATAGTCGGCTATGATGCCTGTTTTTATTCACCATATGGAAAGCAAAAAATAGTTTATGCAGATTGGATCGCCAGTGGAAGATTATATAATCCTATAGAAAAGAAAATGTTGAAAGAATTTGGTCCGTATATAGCCAATACACATACCGAGACCAACGAGACCGGAACATTAATGACTCAATCGTATCATAGAGCACAGGAATTAATCAAGAAGCATGTAAATGCCAGTCCTGATGATGTAATTATTCATGCTGGATTTGGAATGACTGCAGTGGTTAATAAACTTCAGCGGATACTAGGATTAAAAGGATGTGGGTTAATTGGTAAATATCAATGTCAAAAGGAAAGAGAAAAGCCTGTTGTTTTTATTACTCACATGGAACATCATTCGAACCAAACATCATGGTACGAAACGAATGTTGATGTTGTAGTAGTTCCTCCTGGTGAAGACCTTACAATTAGCCTGAAAAACTTAAGAAATGAATTGGAAAAATACAAAGATCGTCAAATGAAAATAGGTTCATTTACGGCTTGTTCCAATGTTACAGGCATTGTAACTCCATATCATGAAATGGCTAAAATAATGCATGAATATGAAGGAATTTGCTTTATTGATTTTGCAGCCTCGGCTCCCTATGTTGATATTGATATGCATCCATCGGATCCGATGGCTAAACTGGATGGAGTTTTCTTTTCGCCGCATAAATTTCTTGGTGGTCCCGGTTCCTCGGGTGTAATGATTTTTGATTCAAAGTTGTATACCTGCAAGGTTCCCGATAATCCGGGAGGAGGAACTGTAGACTGGACGAATCCATGGGGTAAATACAAGTTTGTTGACAATATTGAGGCTCGTGAAGATGGCGGAACTCCTGGATTTTTACAAGCCATACGCACGGCTTTGGCAATCGAGGTGAAAAATCAAATGGGAACTAAAAATATTGCAGTCAGGGAAGAGGAACTTTTAGATCTTGCTTTTAACAAATTAAAAGCAGTTAAAGATGTGTACATTTTAGCTGATAATGTGCAGAAACGTCTGGGGATTCTTTCTTTTTACGTGGAGTATATCCATTACAATTTATTGGTGAAACTACTAAATGATCGATTCGGTATTCAGGTAAGAGGAGGTTGTGCTTGCGCTGGTACTTACGGGCACTATCTGTTAAAAGTGAGTCAAGAACAATCGGATGCAATTACAAGTGAAATTACATCAGGAGATTTATCTCATAAGCCAGGATGGGTAAGGTGGTCCTTACACCCCACGGCAACAGATAAGGAAGTTTTATACTTTGTAGATTCCCTGGAAAAAGTAATTGAGAACTACGATGAATGGAAAGAGGATTATACATACAACCGAAAGGTGAACGAGTTTTTCTACAGCGGCAATAAAACTGTGAAAAAGAAAATAGAAGTGAATGGATTGTTCAAATTTTAAAATATTTGAAGCTTGAATCAATTATCATGGTAATATATGGCATTAGGGTGTGTTTTTAATATTTTGATTGTTGCTTAGTCAATAAAAATAGCTTAGTATTGTATTCAATATCATTGCAGAAAGGTAATGTGAGTTCGCTTATTTTCACCTATTGTGCCTGTTGCACAACTCTTGATAACTTGTTTATAAAACTAACAATAATAACTTTACTTAGCAATGATAATAGCTTAACTTGTAAATAAAAATGCAAGGAAAGAAACTTTACCAAGAGAAGTTATTTTCCAGCTTTCAACTCTCCGGAAGAGTTCCTGAAAATAATTTCTATCGAAGATTAAGATCCGTTTTAGATTTATCCTTTTTATACAAAAAGACTCAAGCTTACTACGGGAAATGTGGACAGAAGAGCATTGATCCTGTTGTTTTTTATAAACTCTGTTTAGTTGGGTATTTAGAAAATATCATAAGTGACAGACAGTTAATTGAACACTGCTCCATGCGATTGGATATCCTATTTTTCTTAGGATTTGATATCGATGAGCAATTGCCATGGCACAGTACTTTAAGCAGAACAAGACAACTGTTTCCCGAAAAGATATTTGAAGAGGTTTTTACTCATATTTTAAGCATGTGTGTAGACAAGGGAATGGTTGCAGGTCATACTCAGGCCATGGATTCAGCACCAATAAAAGCCAATGCCAGCATGGATAGTTTGGAACTGAAAGTTCCTGAAGAACAGCTGGAGGCTTATCTTCAAAAAGCTCGCTACCAGAGTAGAGAAGATAGAAAGCCTAAAAAGAATAAGGCTTCTCGCAATCAGCAAATCATTACAGCCGATAAAAGAGAATTGCAGGAAATAAAATCCCGCAATCGTAATTGGCAAAAGAATCAGGATCAACGTCCGGGAGCTGCCAACAAAGGAGCCAAGTATACCAGTAACAAAACCCATTACAGTCCAACCGATCCCGATGCAAGAATCAGCGTAAAACCTGGCAAAGCCAGAAAGCTGAATTATCTAAATAATATCAGTGTTGATACTGCCAATCATGTGATCACCGATGTAAAAGCCTACCATGCTTATAAAAAAGACAATCAATACTTGCAGGATGCCACAAAGCGTTTAAAGCGAAGACTTAAAAATCAAGGCTTGTTGTGGACAACCCTTCTTGCCGATGCCGGTTACAGTAGCGGAGAAAACTATGCTTTTCTGGAAATGGAAAACATTATCAGCTACATACCTCCACACGGAACTTACAAGGGCGGTCCCGAAGGATTTACTTTCTGTAAAGAGGAAAACTACTGGATTTGTCCCATGGGAAAGAAAGTTACTTTTCGAAAAACAAAAATGGTAACCAACTCTCTTCAGAATCATTATCTGACCAAACGAAGCGATTGCAAAAACTGTCCTATCAAGAAGAAATGCCTGGGCAAAAGTCACGAAAAACGCATCGCAATAACTGTGTATGTAGAACAGTATAAACGCAACAACAAAAGGGTGAAGAGCAAGTTCGGCAGATACATGAAAGGCAAACGGCAATCTACAGTCGAGCCTGTTTTCGGAACCTTAACACAATTTATGGGACTTCGAAAAATCAACACTATAGGAATTGCCCAGGCCAATAAGGTAATGCACATGTCTGCAACAGCCTATAACCTTAAAAAACTAATGAAATTTATGAATAAAACAGCTGAAACAATGACAAATCAGGCCATTGTTCTGTTTCATTCCCTGAAGAAGTGTATTGGCTTAATTAGAGTTGATTTAAGCACTTAATAATTTAAAGCACAAGCAAAAAACACAGAAAAAACAAAGCCTTAAAAGCTTGCAAATCCGCATACTTTTATGGCTTTTATCTTATTTTTTAGAAATATTACTTGGTTGTGCAACGGTTACTATTGTTAGAGTCAGAAAATTACGGGTAAACAAATTCAATTAATTTTATATTTTTGGAGAAAATTAACGAAGCAGAGCAAAAGGTGTACGATATAATTGGAGATATTCACGGAGAGGCTGAAACACTAAAGAAGTTATTATTAATATTAGGCTATACCGAAAATGAGTTTGGTTATTTTCATCCGGAAAGAAAAGCCATTTTTGTTGGGGATTTTGTTGATAGAGGGCCAAAAATTTTCGAAACACTAAAGATTGTCAAGAAAATGGTGACCGCAGGAAGTGCATATGCAGTACTTGGGAATCATGAATTGAATGTATTGGCATTCTACACCAAAGATGATGATGGTTTATACCTGCGTGATCACAATCTGAAAAATAAAACTCAAATCAAGCATACCTACGAGGAGTTTAAGCTAGATAAAGATAGACGAAAGAAATACCTTAAATGGCTACGTACTTTACCAATTTTTCTTGAATTAGAAGACTTTAGAGTAGTTCATGCTTCTTGGGATCATAAAGCCGTTGAATTATTAAAAAAGGAAAACCCCGAAAATAGATTAAGTAAGAATTTTTTAAGAAGAATATATTTTGAACGAGGAAAAGTATATGACGCTGTATTGCTCCTGTTAAAAGGCCGAGAGTTTAATTTGCCCGATAATATGGTTCTTAAAGATGGTTATGGTTTTAAAAGAACTTCTTTTAGAATAAAATGGTGGGAACCTATGCAAGGAAAAAGTTTTCAGGATATTTCTTTCGGAAATAAATTCAATCTCCCAAACTATACAATTCCGCCTGAACTTTGTTATGATATTCCTCTTTATCCTAAAGAGGATTTACCCGTGTTCTTTGGACATTATTGTTTAAATGGAAATGCTGGTGTAATTCGCAAAAATATTTGTTGTGTTGATGGTTGTATTGCTAATGGAGGTGTTTTAGTTGCATACAGATACAATGGAAAGAAGTTGAATTCAGACAATATTGTAAAAGTAAAAAAGACCAAGTAGGTAAGAAGATTATAAACCTAACCTTTTTGCATAAATCAATAATAGTATTCCTGAAAATGTAAGAGGAATTAAAATCAGGAATATGATCCAATTCATTGTATCGATGAAACCATAAAGAGCGATTGCGATGCTACTTGCAATCATTATGTAGGCACTTAATTTTATTAACCAAAAGGACAAGAGAAATCCTGCTCCATAAATCATGGCAAGAACATAAAAAACAAAAATCCACAGTTCGGTATATTCCGATTTTGTATTTAAAATTTTAATGAATTCGGGAGCCATGAATAAAAGAAAAACTCCTGTAATTAAGAAACCAACAATTCTTGCGATAATTAGGAAAAATCGCGAAGGGTGATCCTGATATTTCATTCTTTTTTCCATGCTTGGATATAATGTTATGAGAGGAAATCAGCTTTGTTTATAAGCACAAATAAATGTAGGAAATTGTACACTCAATGTCAAGATTTGTGATTCGGCCAAGCTACAGACGACATTGCATAAAGTGAAAACCTTGCAATTTTATGGATTGTTCGTAATTTTGCCGGAGCTACAAATAAAATCTCCAATGGAAAAGATAAAAGTTATTGGTTTTGATGCAGATGATACGCTATGGGTTAATGAACCTTATTTTCGTGAAACAGAGATAAAGTTTTGCGAACTGCTTACCAATGGAATGAGCCTTGACGAGGTGACTAAAGAACTTTTTGCAGTTGAGATTGGAAATATACCCTTGTATGGATACGGAACAAAGGCATTTATTTTATCAATGCTTGAAACAGGTTTAAAAATTACAAAAGGGAAGCTTTCGCCAGATAAAATTCAAGCTATTATCGAATTGGGAAAAGAGCAAATCAACAAACCGGTTGAACTGATTAATGGAGTTGAAGATGTACTAAAGGGATTGTTTGGGAAGTATCGTTTGATTGTGGCAACCAAAGGAGATTTGCTTGATCAGGAGCGAAAGTTGAAAAAATCGGGTTTGCTAAAGTATTTTCACCATATCGAGGTGATGAGTGATAAGAAGGTAAGCGACTACGAAAAATTAATTAAGCACCTTGATATTACTCCTAGCGAATTTTTAATGGTTGGCAACTCACTTAAATCGGATATTATGCCAGTGTTGAAATTGGGATGCAAAGCAATTCACATACCATTTCATACTACATGGGAACACGAAATGTTGAGTGAGAAAGAAATTGAAAATTCCCATTTTTATAAAATGAAATCCATAAAGGACTTGCTTACTTTTGTTTAATGTTTATGATTTTGATGTGTTCGATTAGCATCTGATCCTTGTCTTTTTGTTGCTGAATTTTTTTTACCACATTCATACCATTGGTAACAATTCCAAAAGCAGCAAAGCCTTGACCATCGGGATTGCGTTTGCCGCCAAAATCAAGCTCAGGCTGATTACCTATACAGATAAAGATTTCTGTTGAGGCAGATCCTGGCTCCATCCTTGCCATTGAAATCACACCATTCTTGTGCAGTATTCCGGTTTCTATGGTTGTTTCATGTCTTATTCTTGGCATATTGTCTACTATCGAATCGTGAAATAAGCCTCCTTGAATTACTTCAATTTTGACATCATTATTAGGCTGATTGTCCTTTCTTACAACCCTGTAAAAGCTTGCATCTTTAAATATACCTTTATCAATATTCTGCATAAAATGATTTGCTGTAGCAGGAGCCTTGTCAGAAAATATTTCTAATTCGATATCTCCAAAATCAGTGGTGATGACTACGATTGGGTTTTGCGAATTGCAAGCTAAAATGTTAAAAACACTTAAGGTTAAGAGATGGATCAACTTTTTCACGATTGTTTAATTTTGAGTTAATAATACACATTGGCTAGTCACATTATAATCGCAAATTTAAGCAGAAAGAAGCTTGTTCTTGAAATTTTGCGAATACTTATGGCTAAGATTAAATTTTCAGCGAATGAAAGACCTCATAAATTCCAATTATAACCAAGTATACGGGCATAAACTATTATCAAAGGAAAGTTTTTATAATTTTTTTTGCGTCCATTCTTTCTTCTTTGCGTCTACCTTGTTGAGATTAGGGATAAATAATTGTAGAATAAGAAAAATTAATACAAATGAATAACGAATGTTGCGGGTCACAATTGTATCATACAGGAGTATGTTGTAACGATGATAACGTGAAAACAGAAATGGTAAATCAAGAATTTAACCCATCAGAGGAAAAGCCTCTTAAAGATTGCGCATGTAAAGGTTTAGGACCATGTCAATGTCCACCTGAAAGTAAAGAAAAGGATGCTTTTGCAGATCGCTTTAAAGATATGAAATATGTGGTTGAAGCTTGTGGGTGTGGCGAGGGTTGCGGCTGTTAGTTAGTACTTGCAGGTAAAGTATGATAATGGTGTTTCGTAATATTAAAAAAGAGCACGTTTGGTACTCGAGCTTTGATCAATACTTTTTTGCAGGAACTAGTTAGTGAATCTTATTATTTGAACTCGGTATATTCACTTTTCTGATTAGAATTACCTCTACTAATTAATTTTCAATAAGCCATTTATTTATTATTCCGTAAATATGGGACAATAGATAAATGGCTTTTTATTTAGAATCGATATAGATAATTTGAGCAAAAATTATAATTTTGCAGTCAAATAGAATACAATTAATAATGGTAGAGCGCATTTGGAATATATATCACAAGCAATTGCTTTCTTTTATTCAGAAAAGAGTTTCAGATTCTGTATTGGCTGAAGATATCTTGCAAGAAGTGTTTATAAAAATTCACAGTAAGATTGATAGTTTGCAAGAGGATAAAAAAATAAAAGCCTGGTTATTCCAGATCACAAGAAATACAATTATTGATTATTATAGAAAATCGTCAAAGGCAGAGGAAGTGGATGCAAACATTCTGGATTTGGAAGATGAGAACAATGCCGAAGCTATGGCTGATATTCAAACTTGTATTGTTCCTATGATTAAGTCTTTGCCTGAGGACTATCGGGATGCACTGATGTTGAGTGAATTAAATGGGCTAAGTCAGAAAGAGCTTTCGGAAAAACTTCAGATATCCTATTCTGCAGCCAAATCGAGAGTACAGCGCGGAAGAAGTTTATTAAAAGAAGCTTTGAGCAAATGTTGCAGTTTTGAAAAAGATGCCAATGGAAAAATCATAGACTATGAAAAGAAAGCATCCAGCTGTAATAACTGCAAAGAGAATTGATAAAGATGGATAGCAAAACCAATGTATTTATTCGTTTTTCAATTTCCTTGATACTTGTGTCCTGATGCCTCAAACTGAGGTTGAAATGACTAGTTCTATAAATGATACTTGCTATCAGCTTTGTATAAGACTTGCTTTAATTAACAACAAATTAATTGTTGTACTGTTGATTGGTAAAAGGGTTGTGTTTTTGATGATCAAATTACATAACTCGTTCATTAATAAGTTTAATTCGAATTAAAATATTGTTACGCTTTGTGATTATTTTAGCTGAATTCTTTGTTTTATGTCAATTGTGTAATGGTATTTTAACATTTAAACTTGTGTTATTACAATTTCTTAACCCTATATAAATTACAATTTATTATTTCGTAAACTTTCTTGACGAATAAGTTAACAAGTGAAAGATACTTTTGCCTATTATCAAGTTGACGAACTTATGGCAAAAAACAAGCGAAAGGTCGAAGTTGTAGTTTTATCCGACATTCATTTAGGAACAATTGGTTGCAGAGCGGAAGAGCTCTTGAAATATCTGAATTCAATTCAACCTAAAAAGTTAATTCTTAATGGAGATATTGTTGATATCTGGCAATTTAAAAAAAGATATTGGCCAAAATCTCATATGAGAATCATTAAACACATTACTTCTTTATTGTCGAAAGGTGTTCCGGTGTATTATGTAACAGGAAACCACGATGAAATGCTTAGAAAATTTGAGGGGTTTACATTGGGTAAGCTACAAATTGTAAATAAGCTGATTCTAAATTTAAATGGTAAAAAAGCTTGGGTTTTTCACGGTGATGTTTTTGATGTTACCATGCAATATGCAAAGTGGCTAACACGATTGGGATCAATTGGATATGATTTGTTGATCATGATCAACTCGCTTGTGAATTATTTTGCAAAGTTGATGGGGCGCGAAAAAGTCTCTTTGTCACGAAAGATTAAAAACAGTGTAAAATCGGCAGTAAAATACATCAATAGTTTTGAGCAAACCGCCGCTGAAATAGCCATTGATAAAGGATACGATTATGTAGTTTGTGGTCATATTCATCATCCCGAATACAAAGAAATATCAACAAAAAATGGTTCAACCCATTACCTGAACTCAGGAGATTGGATAGAAAGTTTAAGTGCTTTAGAGTACAACAATGGTGAATGGAGTATTTATGAGTACAATCAAGACCAAAATGCAAAAACAATGGAGCCAGATCTTGAAAGCTATAAGTTGGACGATAATGAAAAGATCTTTAAAGAAATGCTGGTTGATTTTACCTCAATATCCGGAAAATCGCTCCCTGGCTAATTGCGGGAATGCTTGGTTGTTTGAGCTGTTATTATTATTTCAACGATACGATTTATAATTATTAATGAAGATATTATACGGAATTCAGGGAACAGGAAATGGTCATTTGAGTAGAGCCATTGAACTTATACCATACTTTCAGAAGGAAGTAGAAGTTGATATTTTAATATCAGGCTTACACCACGATTTGGAGTTTAATCACCCAATAAAATATAAGAAGCAAGGATTAGGATTTTTCTTTGGTACAAATGGTGGAATTGATATCTGGAAAACAATTAAAAAGTTTAATGTTTACCGATTTATTAGAGACATCAGAAGTTTACCGGTTGAAGAGTATGATTTGGTGATAAGTGATTTTGAGCCTGTTACTTCATGGGCATGCAAGCTTAAGAAGGTGTTTTGTCTCGGTTTAAGTCACCAGTCTGCAATGTTGAATTCAAGAACACCAATGCCCGAGAAAATTGAATTTTTGGGCTATCAGGTTCTAAAAAATTATGCTCCGTGTAATCACAATGTGAGTTTTCACTTTAAGGAGTATGGCCATAATATGTTTACTCCTATTATTAGAAGAGAGATACGATTATTGGAACCCGAAAATAATGGATACTACCTGGTTTATCTACCTGCGTACTCCGATGATAAATTGATTTCTGTTTTGTCGCACTTTCCTGATTGCAAATGGGTTGTTTATTCAAAACATAGCAAGTATAAATATCGATCAGAAAATGTTGAGGTAAACCCAGTAAATGGAGAAGCTTTTATAAAGAGTTTAAAAGATTGTGATGGTGTACTTTGCGGAGCGGGATTTGAAACGCCAGCTGAAAGTTTGTTTTTAGGTAAAAAACTTGCGGTTATTCCGATGAAAAATCAATTCGAGCAGGTGTGCAATGCGCATGCTTTAAAAGAGCTTGGAATTCCTGTGATTGATGATTTGGAAATAGATGGGCCATCTAGAATCAAGGAGTGGATTAATGGTGGTTACTCTGTCGAAAAGGTAGATTATCCTGATAATGCCAAGACTGTAATAGAATTTCTGTTGCAACATTATGCAGGACAGGAAAAAGTAGAGTAGCCCCGAAGAGATCAATCAGGCTTTCTGATATTATAAAAGCATGCTTGTTGTTGTTTCTGCCTTGCGGAATCATTTTTCTAGCTTTAAAAATGATCATTCCGTATTGTAGTTTATCATTTCATTTTGAAGAATGATCATTCTATGCTGAGGATTCACCATTCCGCGTTATATGGTCATTCCAAAGAGCGTTTTGGTACCCCTGAAGTAACACAAAGGCAGGGCAGTTTAACTACAGTCTGCTCATAAATTTTACAGGATCGATAATATATCGAACATGAAATGCGGAACCAATTGGTCCAGCTTCGTCAGCCGCTTCAATTTCAAAACTTATTTTTTTACCATCCACTTGTACTAATTTGGCTGTGCAGCTTATTTTTGCGCCCAGCTTGCTTGCCTTGATATGTTTGGTGTCGATTTGAATTCCAACAGAATCCATCCCTTCCTCAAGATCTGCATCAATGCATGCTACAGCAGTTCCTTCCATAAAAGCAACCATTGCAGGAGTTGCATAAACATCCAGTTTACCCGATCCATGATATTTTGCTGTATTTTTCTCGCCAACAATCATTTCTTGTGTAGCACTTAATCCTTCTTTTAAAGCCATTTGTTTTATCCTTAAAATTCTGATGTAAAATGAAATTCAAGATTTGGATAATTTGATTGAGCCATTTGTAGCATATAGCCCGAATCCGCTAAGAAAACATCTCTACCATGCTTATCTTTAGCCATATATTGATATTTCGCTTTTTTAAATTCCTTCAATTGTTCATCGTCTTCAGTCTTAATCCAACAAGCTTTATGCAGTTGAATAGGTTCCCAACGACAGGATGCACTATATTCATGTAGCAAGCGATATTCAATTACCTCAAACTGAAGTGCACCAACTGTTCCAATCACTTTTCTGCCGTTAAATTGAGAAACAAAAAGTTGAGCAACACCTTCATCCATTAGCTGATCAATTCCTTTAGCCAATTGTTTCGATTTCATTGGATCTGCATTCTCAATATATTTAAACAATTCAGGTGAGAAACTAGGAATTCCTTTAAAGTTGATTTTTTCTCCTTCTGTTAAAGTATCACCAATTTTAAAATTTCCTGTATCATGCAAACCAATTATGTCTCCAGGAAAAGCTTCCTCTACAATTGATTTTTTCTCTGCCATAAAAGCTGTGGGGCTCGAAAATTTTAATTTTTTACCATTTCTAACGTGCAGATATGGTTTGTTTCTTTTAAAAGTTCCCGAAACAATCTTCACAAAAGCAATTCTGTCTCTGTGATTTGGATCCATATTGGCATGGATCTTAAATACAAAACCCGAGAATTTTTCTTCTTCAGGTTCGATTACTCTTTCAACCGTCTGACATGGCAGTGGAGAAGGAGCAACCTTAATGAATACATCCAACAATTCTCGAACACCAAAATTATTCAAGGCCGAACCAAAGAATACAGGTGCAATTTTAGCATCCAGGTATTCCTGAACATCAAACTCAGGATAAACTCCCGAAACCAAATCCAGCTCTTCGCGAAGTATTTCGGCGTCTTCTCCTATATACTCTTCCAATTTCGGATTGGAAACATCATCAAAATCGATACTTTCTTCTACAGTTTGGGTTGCTGGGGTAAACAAACTTAAGTTTTTGTGATAAATATTGTAAACACCTTTAAAATCAGGGCCCATATTTATTGGCCAACTCAAAGGATTAACACTTAATTGCAATTCTTTTTCAATCTCATCAAGCAAATCAAAAGCATCTTTACCCAGACGATCCATTTTGTTAATGAATACAATTACCGGAGTTTTACGCATCCTACAAACCTTCATTAACTTTCTGGTTTGAGCCTCAACCCCTTTGGCAACATCAATTACAATAATCACACTATCGCAGGCCGTTAAGGTACGATAGGTGTCTTCGGCAAAATCCTGGTGACCTGGTGTATCAAGAATGTTGATTTTATGATCCTTGTATTCAAATCCCATTACCGATGTTGCAACCGAAATACCTCTTTGTCGTTCAATCTCCATAAAGTCAGAAGTTGCAGTTTTCTTGATCTTGTTTGATTTTACAGCCCCCGCAACGTGAATTGCACCACCAAAAAGAAGCAATTTTTCGGTTAATGTAGTTTTACCGGCATCCGGGTGAGATATAATTCCGAACGTACGGCGTCTTTTAATTTCTTCTTTGAAACCCATCTATAGAATCGTATTTACTTTCAAAATTTAGCATGCAAAAATAGTAATTAATACCGACAACTTATGCGATATACTTGCTTTAAAACTTCATGTTCTGGATAAAAATTGAATCTTTTTTTTATCTTCACGCTTCCAAAATCCAAAACATATTTAAATGAAGCAAATTGGATTACTTTCCGATACTCATGGACATCTTGATTCAGTTGCATTAAAACATTTGAGTTTTTGTGATGAAATTTGGCATGCAGGTGATATTGGTAATATCGAAACTGCGAACAGCTTGGCTCAAATCGCACCTCTCGTTGCCGTCCATGGCAATATTGATGGTCAGGAAGTTCGTTTGCAATATCCAAAGCATAATCGATTTACTTGCGAGCACGTGGATGTATGGATGACTCATATTGGAGGATATCCCCAAAGGTATGCTTTAAATGTGAAGCCAGAAATTTTTAACAATCCACCACAGCTTTTTATTTCAGGGCATTCTCATATCTTAAAGGTAATGTTCGACAAGGATTTGAATTTGTTGTATATTAACCCTGGAGCGGCGGGTCTACAGGGATTTCATAAGGTTCAAACTTTGGTGAAATTCATTATCGATGGCAAAGACATTAAGGATCTTCAGGTGGTCGAGTTCGGTGCAAAAGGTAGATCTTTATAGAGTGATTTTTTCAGGTTATCTAAAACTGTGCCAAAGGAGCAAATTTAGAGTTTTCTTAAACAAGAAATTACTTACCATCTTTTTAAAATACCAAGTTTTTGTTATATTTAGATATCTAAATTTGATCCTATTTAACACTTGTTTATATGCGTTGGGTTTGATTAAGATCTTGAGATTTAGAAATATCAGTATCTGAAAGTATGTGTCGAGAATACACATAAAAGATCAAGAAGTCTGAAAAGATTGATCTGCATTTTTTGGGTTTTCGAACTTTAGATGCTAAAAGACCAAAATTTGAAATATAAATTAATCAAAAATTCAATTGACATGCTGTTTGATTTTGACTTAATAAAATCTGTTTATCAGAAGATGCCCGAAAGAGTGAACTATGCCCGAAAAGTTCTTGGCAGATCTCTTACGCTAAGTGAAAAAATATTGTACTCACATCTCTCGGTTGAGGAAAAAGCAGAGAAGTTTGAACGAGGAGAAGACTATGTAAATTTCGCACCAGATAGAGTTGCAATGCAGGATGCGACAGCTCAAATGGCTTTATTACAGTTTATGAACGCGGGCAAATCTAAGGTAGCTGTTCCTTCTACCGTGCATTGCGATCATTTAATCCAGGCATCTGTTGGTGCAGAAAAAGATCTAGCTGAAGCTAAAGATCAAAATAATGAGGTATATAACTTTCTGGAATCAGTATCTAACAAATATGGTATTGGTTTTTGGAAACCCGGTGCTGGGATTATTCACCAGGTGGTTCTGGAAAATTATGCATTCCCAGGAGGTATGATGATTGGTACCGATTCACATACCGTAAATGCAGGGGGGCTGGGTATGGTAGCCATTGGTGTAGGTGGAGCTGATGCAGTAGACGTGATGGCTGGAATGCCGTGGGAACTAAAAATGCCTAAACTGATTGGTGTAAAACTTACTGGAAAATTAAGCGGTTGGGTTTCTCCTAAAGATGTAATTCTGAAAGTTGCAGGTATTTTAACTGTAAAAGGAGGAACAGGAGCTATAGTTGAGTATTTTGGTGAAGGTGCCGATTTAATGTCCTGTACAGGTAAAGGAACCATTTGTAATATGGGTGCAGAAATTGGTGCAACCACTTCCATTT
This sequence comes from Marinifilum sp., assembly GCF_965230805.1. NCBI lineage: Bacteria > Pseudomonadati > Bacteroidota > Bacteroidia > Marinilabiliales > Marinifilaceae > Marinifilum > Marinifilum sp. The sequence continues at coordinate 4,062,563 of NZ_OZ246019.1, forward strand.
TTGCTTACGATCAAAACATGAGTAATTACTTGCGCCATACCGAACGCGAACAGGTCGCCGATTTAGCAGATAGTGTAATGGAACATCTGAGATCAGATGAAGAGGTATATCAAAATCCAGAAAAATACTACGATCAACTGATTGAAATTAATTTATCAGAGATTCAACCATATATTAATGGACCGTTTACACCGGATTTAGCTCATGAATTATCGTCCTTTGCTAAAGCTGTAAAAGAAAGTGGTTACCCTCGAACTTTAGAGGTTGGATTGATAGGTTCATGTACGAATTCATCTTATGAAGACTTATCTAGAGCGGCATCACTTGCTAAGCAGGCTAAGGATAAAAACCTGAAAGTTAAAGCCGAATTTGTAGTAACACCTGGTTCGGAATTAGTGCGTTACACAACTGAAAGAGATGGGATCTTAAAAGAATTTGAAGATATTGGTGGTGTAATTATGGCGAATGCCTGTGGACCATGCATTGGTCAGTGGAAACGTCATACTGATGATCCAAATAGAAAGAACTCAATAATTACCTCATTTAACAGGAATTTTGCAAAGCGTAATGATGGAAATCCAAACACACATGGGTTTGTTGCTTCTCCAGAATTAGTAACAGCTATGGCTATTGCTGGTGATCTCTGCTTTAATCCAATTACAGACACTTTGGTAAATGAGGATGGAGTAGAGGTTAAATTGGATGAACCAAAGGGATTAGAATTCCCACCTAAAGGTTTTGATATGAAAGACTCTGGCTATTTGGCACCACAAGAAAATGGTCCGGGGGTTGTGGTCGATGTTAATCCAGATTCAGAACGTCTTCAATTATTGGCCCCGTTTGGAGAGTGGGAAGGTAATGATTATAAAGGATTAAACCTTTTAATTAAAGCTAAAGGCAAGTGTACTACTGACCATATTTCAATGGCTGGTCCTTGGCTAAGATTTCGTGGTCATTTGGACAATATTTCGAACAATATGCTGATTGGAGCTGTTAATTATTTTAATGAGAAGACCAATAAAATTTTTAATCCAGTAAATGGTGATTACAATGAAGTTCCTGTTACTGCAAGAGCTTTAAAGGCCAAGGGAATAGGATCAATTGTTGTTGGCGATGAAAATTATGGGGAAGGATCATCCAGAGAACATGCAGCTATGGAGCCTCGCCACTTAGGTGTGAAAGCTGTTATTGTGCGATCATTTGCACGTATACATGAAACGAATTTGAAAAAGCAAGGTGTATTGGCGCTCACTTTTGCTGATAAGGCTGATTATGACAAAATTCAGGAAAGAGATCAGTTTGATATTATCGGATTAACAGAATTTACTCCTGGTAAGCCTTTGAGTATTGTTGTTATTCATAGAGATGGAAGTACTGATACAATAGTTGCTAACCATTCTTACAACGATGTACAAATTGAGTGGTTTAAAGCTGGAAGTGCATTGAATTTAATCAGAAAACAAAACAATTAAAATAATAAACATTGCGTAACACTGGAATCAATCACCCCGCTTGATTCCAACTCTAAAGTATAGATTATATGAAGAAAACATTAAAACAAACTTTGTTCAAAAAGATTGAAGAACATAGACCAAGAACAAAACGCCTGTTAAAAGAATATGGAGATGTGGTTGTTGATAATGTAACCGTATCTCAGGTGATTGGTGGAATGAGGGGATTGAAATCATTGGTAACAGATATTTCTTATTTGGATCCCGAGGAAGGGATTCGATACAGAGGATATACATTGGGAGAAGTAATTGAAAACTTGCCAAAACCTAAAGGCGCAACAATGCCTTACGTCGAAGGGTTATTTTACCTGCTTTTAACTGGCGATTTTCCAAATCAGGAAGAGGTAATGCAGGTAGTAGATGAGTTTAGTAAAAGAAGAATTGTACCAAGATTTGTTTATGAAGTAATTGATTCGTTTCCGTGTTGTAGTCATCCTATGGCCATATTCTCAACCGCAATTCTTACGATGAATCGAGAATCGGTATTTAATAGGCAATATCATGCAGGATTGAATAAGAAAGATTATTGGGATGCAACTTATGAGGATGCTTTAAATTTATTGGCTAAGTTGCCTGAAATAGCTGCTTATATTTATAACAAATTGTATCGTCAAGGACCAAGAATTCAATCGAATCCCAATTTAGATATGGGCGGTAATTTTGCTCACATGATGGGAATTGAAAAACCTTACGATGATGTATCTCGTCTGCACTTTATTATCCATAGTGATCACGAAAGTGGTAACGTAAGTGCTCATACAGGTCACTTGGTGGCAAGTTCATTATCTGATATTTATCTGTCAATCTCAGCAATGATTAATGGATTGGCCGGACCTCTTCATGGTTTGGCAAATCAAGAAGTTTTAAGATGGTTGCAAGATGTAATGGATAAAATGGGTAACAAATTACCTACCGAGGATGAAATGAAGCAGTTTGTATGGGATACTTTGAATTCTGGTCAAGTGATTCCTGGTTTTGGTCATGCTGTTTTAAGAAAGACAGATCCTCGCTATATGCTTCAGCGCGAATTTAGTTTGAAACACCTTCCAGATGATCCAATCTTTAAGTATGCCGATTTGTTATACAATGTGGTGCCTCCAATTTTGAAAGAGCATGGTAAAGCAAAGAATCCATGGCCAAATGTTGATGCACAATCAGGTGTTATTCAGTGGCATTATGGTGTAACTGAATATGATTTCTATACTGTGTTGTTTGGTATTGGACGCGCTATAGGTATATGTGCTAATATTATTTGGGATAGAGCTTTAGGCTATCCATTGGAAAGGCCAAAATCGATTACTACCGATATGCTAGAAAAGATAGCAGGTATAAAGAAAGAAGTGGTAGAAGCAGAAAAAACTAAACGATGATAATTACCAGTATTATCATGAAACAATTTAGGACTCATTTCATGGTATTACTGGCGTGATTGAGAAAAATAAAAGCCGGTCTTTAAAGACTGGCTTTTTGTTATTATGACTCTGTTTTAATCAGAATGTTTTTGATTTCTCCTTCAAGTTTATCTAGATCTTTAGACACTTGATTTTTCATGATCTTGTACTTGTCTGAAAATTTTTGAGAGAGACCTTTGTAATAATCTACACCACTTAATAGATTTTTCTTAAAACCTTCAAGTGATTTGATTTGTTTTGGAATTGGATTCTTTATTTCCGATACTTGTTCTTTCAGATAATCGTAATACAAATTCAATTCTTTAATAAACATGTGAGGCCTGTCGTTCCTTTCAATCAAATTTGTACGATTATAGATGTGATCAATCATCTCTTTAAGCTTAACCTTCTTATTAAAATAAGCCAAGTTAGGTCCTGGACAAACCGATACTCCATCACCATCTTTTTTAGTATCAATATCATTCACCAAATAAGAAGCTGTCGACAGCCCTTTACACAAACATGTTTTTTGGAGTAAAAGACTAATCTCTTTTTCAAGTTCTTCTTTAGGTAAGTTTTGTTCTCTTAAATGAGCTAATTTCAACTTTTGATACTGACGGGAGGCTGTACAAATGGGCTCTTTAGTGAACTCTGTGTTCGCAATCATGTATCGTTTGGTACACGCACTTCCTGGTTGGTTTTGCTTTAATCTGTCCCAAACGTCTGCATCTCTGGTATTGCTGTTCAGATTATTAAAACGAACACCAAGCGGAGAGGCGTGACTTAATGACAAATCTTTCTCGTCTGCTTTTTCAAGCAAAGACAGTGTTTTTTCGTCAACATCGCAGGCTTCAGGTACCATTAAGAAAGGCGATCCCCAACCTATAGAATCCAGCTTGTACTGTTGCATCAGGAATTCATGCTCTTCAGCAGTACCAACGCCGCCTTGTGCAGTAAGCTTGATGTTCAGAGCCTTGGAAGGAATAGGCTTTCCTTTTTCTTTTAGAGTTTTAAAAAGAATAGGACTCAGGCTATCTCTTAATTCATCTCTTTTTTCTTTGAATTCTTGCAGAATTGGTCCCATCAAATAACCATCGGTGGCAAATGCATGTCCCCCACAATTGAGGCCGGATTCAATTCGGTACTCAGAAATCCAGATTCCTTTTTTGGCAAGAAAACGTCCTTGAATTAAAGCCGATCTGTAATCGCTAACTTTAAGAACGATTTTTTTCTTGATGTATCCATTTTGATTTGGATAAAAATCATCAAACTGTTCAAGGTAGCCATATAAACGTGGGTTCATCCCTGCTGAAAGTACCATTGAGCTCTCCAGGTTACTCATCGCAAATCCACGAAGAGCTGCATGGGCATCATTAAATTCAACAGGTAAATCTTCACCTTCATATCGGTTCCCTTTGTCTAATTTGGTCATGATATTAACATCAATCGAACCCAGAGGAAGGTTATTGCTTAACCACTCTTTGGCTTCCTTCACATAAGGATTATCTGAAAATTTCTCTTTGAACTCTTTTTTTACTTCTGAAAAATCAGGAAGAAGTTCAAGATACTCTTCAATTTCTTTTCCTTTATCCTGAATGGATTCCTTAAGATTTTCAAACTTCTCCTTCACCATCTTATCTAATAAATTCAAATAAGATGTTATTCTTTCTGCACGAAAATCTTTGGTCTTTTCTGTAATAGGCTTAAATGGAAGGCTTAATTTCTTACAGTACATTTCTCGCATTTTTTCTACAAGAACATCATCTACGATTGATACAACAGAAGAAATACCTAAATGAGCCACTTTTACAGGAGTATCCACTGTAAAGCCTGTTCCCATAACAGGAATGTGGAAACTGTGTCCTAAAATCTTACTCATGAATTATTTTTATTGATTTAATGATATTTTATCAATCCGATAGATTGATTTTAATCGTGTGGCAAGTTAGATCAATTCACCATCAAATCAAAGATAAATCAAGAGAAAGTGTTTTATATTAAAGCGTGAAATACTAAAGGTTGAATAATGAGTAATTGTGTACTTTTCAAAAAATTAATTAAACTCTAAAATAGTTGAAGCTGTTGAGAAATATTGTCTTGATCTGTGCCTTCCAACTTTAGTAATTTGGCTTTGTTTTCCAAGCCACCTGCATAACCTGTCAGTTTTCCATTCTTACCAATAACTCTGTGACATGGAATTACAATTGGAATTGGATTTTTTGAATTGGCTATCCCAACCGCTCTGCAAGCATTTGGCTTATTTATCGCATTAGCTATGTCCTGATAAGATCTTAATTCACCAAATGGGATTTTCTCAAGTTGCTTCCAAATTTGCTTTTGAAAGACTGTGCCATCAGGATCCAGTTTCAAATTGAATTTTATCAACTTGTTGTCAAAATAATCTAGGAGTTGAGATTTTACTTCTTCCAATTTGGAGGAATTTGATTGCCAGTCATTCGAAATATCTTCAAGCTCAAATTGGCCTTCAAATAGAATTTTTTTCAATCCTTTGGCTCCGGATAAAAGCAGAAGCTTACCAATGGGAGTGGGGATAATATCGTAATGCAACATGATTAGAAGTTTTTGTTGAGTTAACTCTCTATCAGGTCTTTTATAACAACCGAAGAGATGAAACATCCAAACAAAGGAGGCATATAGGAAATGGTACCTACATTTGATTTTTTGTTTTGGCTCTCATCCAAAATTACTGCATCTTTCGATACATCTTCTGGCGAGAAAACTACCTGAACTCCGTTGTAAACACCGAGTTTATGCAGGCGCTTGCGCAGCATACGGGCTAATTTACAATTATAGGATTTAGAGATATCAGTTATTTGTATTTTGCGAGGATCAGTTTTCCCTCCTGCTCCCATTGCACTTACAATTTTCAAGTTGTTTTGCAGACTGTGATAAATCAAAAATATTTTTGGAGCCAATGTGTCGATTGCATCCACTACATAATCATAATCATCTTCTTTCAAAACTTCGATCATTCTTTCGTTTTTAAGGTATTCGTTCAGAATTCGTAGTTTCAGCTTCGGGTTGATATCCAGCAGTCGAGCACCCATAATTGCTGCTTTGTCTTTATTGATATTGGAAGTGGTGGCAGGCAACTGTCTGTTTATATTCGATTCATCAATGGTATCGCCATCCACAATGGTCATTTTTCCAACTCCTGCTCTACAGATTTGTTCTGCAGCATAGGCTCCAACGCCTCCCAAACCAACTACCAGTACATGCGAGTTTTTTAGTTTTTTAAGTTTCTCACTGCCCATTAATAAATGGGTTCTGCTTAACCATGCTTCACTCATAATTTTAAAAACACTTCATAAAGTTTAATAGCATTTGCTCTTTTAATGCTTCAATTTCGATTTCTTTAATTTCAGCAGCTCTCCGATAAACTTCCTTAACGGAAATCTCTTTTTCGTCTGTTTCTAAGAAGATTCTATCAAGCGGAATCAGTTTAAATACCGATTGAAGTTTTTCATTTCTGAGAAGGGCTTCACCAAATGAAAGATAAAATCCTTGCTTCAGGAAAGCTTCAGCCACCTGTAGATTTTTATTGTATCCATGCAAAATCCAAGCTGTTCTGGTATCATGATTATTTTTGACTTTCAGAATTTCCTCCTGTGCTTTCACACAATGAATAATCATTGGTATTTGTTGAATCTTTGCCACATGAATCTGTTCAACAAATACTCTTTCCTGAATTTCCATATCCGTTGAAATCATTTTATCAAGGCCTATTTCTCCAATAGCGATAGGATTTAAGCTCAATAAGTATTCTTCAAGGTAATCTATGGCAGAATCAAACTTCAATTTTTCGATATCCCATGGATGAATACCAATGGAGTAGGATGTATTGGCAGGAAAGTTCTTATCCTGATCATTTGCATTGAGATTCAGCACCGAAATGATTTCACGCCTAGAAATCAACTGGTGTGTATGAATATCTATGTATGGAATTAAAGACATCTGTATAATATTATAAGGCGCTAAAATAAGAATATTGAGCGGTAAGCCAAACATCAATCGATGGCTTTCAATTTTATCTGTTTATTATTTTTGCCATTTGTCAGATAGAATCCGCAAGATCAAAATAATCATTATCGTGTGTTTAGTAATTATTTTAATCATACTCGTTTCTGTATAGTCTAATAATCGGTTAATATCTCAAGTATTGGAAATAAAAATGATTAGATTTTGTCAATAATATTAGAAAAAATGACTACAAACCTTGCTTAATGCCAGATTCTTGCTTACTTTGCAATAGAAACAGAACGTTCTTTACATAGAAGATAAAAGCATTCCGCATTAATTAGCGATTGTTAAACTCAACAGTTATCACATACCGAGAAAGCAACATGCTTGCAAAAGCAGGCCCCAACCTTCGGGTTGCTTCGGCACAGGGGAAACTTGACCAAGCAGGCACTCAAATCCTGTCAAACAGGAGTTTAAAATCCCAATAATTAATGCGGTATTTTTATGTCCTTTTGTGTGATAATTTTAGTGTGAATTGCTATCCACTTGTTTTAATTTATAGCTGGTACCTGTTTCTTCGAAATAAGGTTCTATAACATTCCAGCAGATTAGTTTTACAAGAATTCTCTCGGCTTTGTACCTACTGATTTTAGTTAGTTTAAAGAATTGATTCAGACTAATACCTTCATTGTTTTTTAAGTATTCCAAAAGTATCTTTTCAGTTTCGGAATAAATCAAATAAGTTCCAACTGGTTTAGATTTGCGTTTCCAAACCTCAAGAAGAATTTTGTTTGCCTGTTTGTTTTCGTCATCTTTACGCAAATAGGCTAACCATTTTCCATTTTCGCTTTGGGCATAGTGGGGCATATCGGAGGATGGCTTAATGGTGATTTCTAAAACATTTTTTCTATTTACCGTCCATACCTTACTTTCGAATTCGATTTTAGGTTTAGAATACATTTCAGCCGCCGCTTGAATCATATGATATTCTTCATCGACCTGAGCACCGGCAATTTTTCCATTATCCTTAACGCCAATAAGCAGTCTACCACCATCTGTATTTGCAAAAGCAGATAAAGATTTGGCAATTTTTCGTGAATCGGTAATACAAAATTTAAAATCTTGCTGTTGATGCTCACCTTCACGAATTAGTTTTTCTATATAGTGAACCATAATACAAAAACTTTAACGGTTCGTAATATCTATTTTATTTTTGAAGATTATCCGAAGATAATCTTCATCTCACAACGCTGACAGTTAAATTCCAGTTTGTAGCGGTTTTTATTATCTACCAAAAACAATGCCTGATTTTGACTTTTACCTGTCTTTGTTTCTTTCTGACACATTCCAAATTCATGACGCAAGCAATGTTTTGTCGTCATAATTGTTTTGCCAGAATGGTTATTTTGTAATTCAAATCCTTTTTCTATTTTTTCGACTCCACATTTGTGATAGAATTCTTCAGCCTTGCAGTTCACTACATTACCCATGTATGTTAACTCTTTGGCAGGATATTGTGGATGTGCAATTAAAGGTCTTTTTTCTTCAACCTTAAAAGCTTCTGTTCTGTTAAAAGTTAATTGTTCTAAACACTGTCGGCGTAAATCATTTAGCTTTTTAGCTTGAACAAAAGGAACACTATCAAAATTGATTTCAACATTATTGATTTGATAGATTGAATCACCACTTTTTTGAAGTTGCTTTCTAATGTTTTTAAGAGCTAATTCTTCGTTCTTAGCACTTTCAAAACTTTCTTTGATTTGAATGTTTGCTGACATTTCGTCTTCATCAATGGCAGTTAGGTTTATGCCACCTTCAACAATATCTAAATAGAACTCAACTCCAATTTTACGAACCGAATTGTCTCGTTTTAAAACCTTAGAAAATTCGTGATCATTATTTCGAAATAAACGAACTCCCTTTTGTAACATACTCATGTCATTAGGAAATACTTTATTTCCTTGAATGCCATTCACCTGAAAACCTTTCAATAGTTTGTTCTTGTTAAAGAAACACAAGCCATCACCATTATGAAGCTCGTATTTTGTCTCGACAACAACATGATCTTTTTTAACTTCAAGAATCTTACCTATCTCTTTGCCCATTGATTTTGGGGTGTGGAAATTAGCTATTTCTGGAATTCTTCCTGTAAAAAAGTAGGATGTATAAGCTCGATTAAAGGTAATTTCGGGATCTGGTTTAAAATCTGGATTTATTGTTCCCGAAGACGCAGGTTCGTATTCTCTTTTTCTATCGAAGACTTTATCTAGAGATTGTCTGTAAAAGCTGGTAATATTTTTTAGATAGGAGCTATCCTTTAATCTTCCTTCAATTTTTAATGAGCATACACCAGCGTCTACTATCTGATCCAAATGACTCGACAGGTTTAGGTCTTTCAAAGAAAGCAAGTGTTTATCTTTTGCTATAACCTTCCCTTCAACATCCACTAAATCATATTTCATTCTGCAAGCTTGACTGCACTCTCCACGGTTAGCAGAACGGCCACCAATTGCATGAGAAAAGTAACATTGTCCGCTTAAAGAAACACAAAGTGCACCATGAACAAAATATTCAAGTTCAACGCTTGTATTTTTTCTGATATTTTTAATTTCCTCTAGCGATAATTCTCTTGCCAGAATAATTCGTTTGAATCCAACTTTCTCTAAAAATTGAATTCTATCTAAATCGTAATTGTGGGTTTGAGTGCTGGCGTGAAGCTCTATTGGAGGCAAGTTCATTTCTAAAACACCCATATCTTGAACAATTAAGGCATCAGCTCCAAGCTCATATAACTTATGAATTAACTCTTCTGCTTCTTTTAATTCATTATCGTACAGAATTGTATTCATGGTAATAAATACCTTGGCCCAATACTGGTGAGCATATTGTAATAGTTTACCAATATCTTCCAAAGTATTTCCAGCGGCAGAGCGAGCACCAAATTTGGGCGCTCCTATATATACAGCATCAGCTCCATAATTAATGGCTGCAATACCTGTTTCAAGGTTTTTTGCAGGAGCCAATAGTTCAATTTTTTTCATTGTTCTAGCTAATTTCGAACGAAGATACAAAGCAATGTTGAAAGCGCTCAACAAACTCTCATCTTATTTGTTTGATGCAAAGAAATAGTTCTCTTTTTAAGAAATATTTAAGAAAATTTTTTTCAAACGCATCGTTCTTATTTATATCTTGTATAAATAAAAATAATAAAAGAAAATGACTAAAAATACATTGCTTAGCAAATTCTCTTTAGGAGATTTAGAGTTTAAAAATAGAATGGTAATGGCTCCAATGACCAGAAACAGAGCGGGAGAAGGTAATGTGCCAACTGAATTAATGGCAGAATATTACAAACAACGCTCGGGAGCAGGATTAATTATAACTGAAGCGAGTCAGATATCTCAACAAGGAATGGGATATCCTGCAACACCGGGAATTCATTCCGAAGAGCAAGTGGAAGGTTGGAAAAAGATAACAAAAACTGTTCATGAACAAGGAGGAAAAATCTTTATTCAATTGTGGCATGTTGGGCGAATTTCTCATCCCGATTTTCATGATGGGAATTTACCAGTCGCACCTTCTGCAATTAAACCTGCAGGTCAAGCATTTACTTATGAAGGGCTAAAAGATTTTGTAACACCTAGAGAGCTGGAAATAGCAGAAATTAAATCTATCGTAGATGATTATAAGAAGGCAGCTAAAAACGCCAAAGCAGCAGGATTCGATGGAGTTGAAATTCATGCAGCCAATGGTTATTTAATCGATCAATTTTTGACTGATAGAACCAATAATCGTAAGGACGAATATGGAGGTAGTATTGAAAATAGATCTCGTTTTTTATTTGAGGTGTTAGATGCAATTTGTGAGGTTTGGAGAAGTAATCAAGTTGGAATTAGACTTTCACCAAGTGGCTTGTTTAATGACATGGGGGATTCTGATCCAGTGAACTTATTCTCTTATATAATCGAGAAGCTAAATGATTATAATTTGGCTTATTTGCATTTAATAGAGCCGTTAATGCCAATTGACGAGCATCCCCATTTAGTGAAGGATGTTGCTTCTAAATTTGGCAAAATGTATAAGGGAGTTCGAATGGTAAATGGTGGATTTACAAAAGATACCGGAAATGCCGCTATACATCAAAATATTGCAGAATTGGTTTCTTTTGGTGTTCCTTATTTGGCTAACCCTGATTTAGAAAAGAGGTTTGAATTGAATGCCGATTTAAATACTGCCAACCAAGATACTTTTTATGGAGGGAATGAGGTAGGGTATACTGATTATCCGAATATGAAATAATAAAGCAAGCGGTAGTTAAAATTAAAACTGCCGCTTGTTTTTATGAATTTTGTTCAAATCATTTCAATATCTTCCTTCTTAAGCCAGCCTTTATTTCCATCACTTAGTTGTATGTTTAACCAATCGCCAAGTTGTTCTGTTACTTTTACCTTAGTGCCTTCGTGTAAAAGGAAAAGCTCAGTACCACTTACATCTGGAGATCCTTTAATGGTAACACTTGGACTAAAAATGATTGCATATTTACGATCTGTAATTTCTTCCGTTTTTTTGGAAGCGAAAGAGTAGGTTAGAACACTAAGTAAAAAACAAACTCCTGCAAAGAAGAAGCCAGCTTTCTTTAGACCAACTTTGTTGCTGTACAAATAAAAACATCCAAAAAGCAAACACAAAAAGAACAAGCCAATTGATAGGTATGACCATAAATCTGCCGAAAAGGCATTTCTAATGCCAGAAACCCATCTTTTAACAAATAATTCTGGTAGCACTTCTAGTTTATCTAAAACATGAGCCTGAGCCATTTTCAGATTATACTGAATGTCTTCATCTTCAGGAGAAAGTAACTTGGCTCTTTCGTAGTTTAGAATGGCAGGTGCAATTTGTCCTGTTTTGTAATAAGAGTTGGCAAGGTTAAAGTAAATCTCAGGAGCTTCGATATGTGTTTCTAAAACGAATTCATAAGATTTTATTGCTTTATCGTACTCACCTTTTTGGTAAAAATCGTTAGCCTCGCTAATAGGAGTATCTTGTGCCTGAGCAGAAGAAACAAAAAGCAAAGCAATTAAGATATATAGTAATTTCTTCATTTCTATTTGAATTAATTAGATGCTCTTTTCTAATTTGGTAATTGTTTCCATCGTCTTTTTATACAACTCATCCATTTCTGATGATCCAGTTGATGGAGCATAACGTGCAAACTCACAAGTATCAAGAATGTTCAAAAAGTCTTGAGTTAATTCTTGCTCAACATTTTTGCTTTGCAAAATTTCAGTGATGTTTTCTTTGTTCAAATCAGCCAATGGAAGGTTCAACTTATCAGAAGTATATCCCCAAAGAGCTTTCGATATTTCATCGTAGAATTCTTCTTTCTTTTTAGCTTTTAAACTAGTCGATGCCGCTTTCAATCGTTTCATTGCAATCCTATTGGCACGTTTGTTTTTTACACGCGCAACGTCTGCATTTTCTTTAATTCGTTTTCTGTTGAAAACAAAGGCAAGAATGAATACCAAGAATGGAACCAAGTATGCAAGATAGAAATAGGTCGTTCCGAAGAAAATTTGTCCTTTTAATCTTGGCGTAAAATCGTTGGTTTTAATAAAGCGAATATCCTTACCAATAAATTTCACATCTTCTTTCGAGAATGAGCTAATAACAGCACTTGAAGCATCGCCACTGCCTTTTCCAACTTTAATTGTAAACTTCGGTGTAGATCGTGTACGATAAATTCCTGCTTTAGGATCAAAGAAACTAAAATCAACAGGAGGAATATCATACTCTCCACCATGACGTGGAATAATTAAATACTCAAATGTTGTTGATCCTGTAACACCTTTAGCAGTGCTCTTTAAATTCTGATTTGTTTTTGGATCATATACTTCAAAATCTGCAGGGAAATCGAATTCTGGCGGATTAATCAGTTTAAGGTTACCGTTACCTGATATCTTAACTTTCAAGGTTACAGCATCATTAGCCTGAACTGAGTCTTTGTCAATTGTTGCAGACATTCTGAAACTTCCAACAGCACCGTCGAAACTAACTGGTTTGTTCGATGGAAAATCTTTCACACGAATGGTAACCGGTTTACTTTTTCTAGGAACTCGAATATCCTGATAGTTATCAAAGAAATCATCGAAGAATCCTCTGTTACCGCTTGATCTGCGTTGACGAATAATACATTCCAATTCAAAAGGATCAATGGTAATGTTACCAGTATGCTGAGGGAATAAAATTAATTTTCGAATGGTACCAACATTATAAATTGTGCCATTTACATTTTCTCTTTGCAATGATATTTGTCCTGGAGTAGGTATTTCCTGACTTAAAAATCCATTGAATGAAGGAAATTTAGAATCGCCAAAACCAGCAATGTTTAATCTTGTATATACTTTAATTGTTGCAACAACATGTTCACCCATGTAAACGCTTTTACGATCAACATTCACCTTAACAAACAAATTCGTTTGTGTAATTTTAGTTGCTGCGGCTTGGTTCGATTGTCCGCCCTGATTGTTTTGTGGTTTTTCGTTGGCTTTTACAACTTCAATACTAACCGAATTCGAGGTAAACTCATAACCTTTAACCTTAATCTTGGCTGGGTTAACTGTGAATTTTCCTTCTTTTTCTGCCAGCAATACATATGTGTAGGTGTATTTGGTTGTTGAACTCCATTTTCCATTGATGTATTGCGAACTTGAACTTGTTGCAACTGATGGGCGACCCACCAAGTCACGAAAACCATCAAGAGCAGGAAGTTGAATGTCTTTTGCCTTTTGGTTTATCGTATAAATCAACTTAAACTGTTCACCAACTTCAACCACTCGAGGAGCTGCTGCAGTAAATTTAACTTCTTCTGCAAACGAAGCAGAAGTAAAAAATAATGTCGCTAATAGTAAGAAAAATATTTTCTTCATCCGTAATGTTCTGTTTTTCAGATGTGTTTCTTTTGTTTTTTTCTAATGAAAAATCTCGCACAAATGTACTTAATAATCATCAGTATTTTTAGTTCGATCAAGCTTAATTATAAGTATCAAGTACAAAGTAACAAGTATCAAGACATTGATAAATTAACTTTAAGTACTTAAGGCAATTATAAGTACTCTAAGTACTATACCTTACCAATCCTTTTTAATTTTGGTCTTTTTTGCCTTCATGGCTTTCGCCTTGGCTTTTTGTACTTTTTCCTGAACTTTCTTTTCGTCGTTTTCTAAGGCTTCTAACAAGCGTTTAGCATCTTCCTTCGAAATCTTAGGTTGCTGCTGTTGTTGCTTTTGCTTATCCTTATCTTGCTGATTTTTGTTCTGTTGATCTTTATTCTTGTCCTGATCCTTCTTATCCTGATCTTTTTTGTCTTGATCTTTCTTATCCTGATCCTTCTTATCCTGATCCTTCTTGTCCTGGTCTTTTTTATCCTGATCTTTCTGATCCTTATTTTGATCTTTGTTCTGATCTTGTTTTTTCTGCTCCTCTTCCTGTTTCTTTTTCATCTGACGAGCATACTCCAGGTTGTATTTTGTCTCTTGAGAATTTGGATTAAAGCGCAATGATTGCTTGTAAGCCTCAATACTCTCATCAATCTTTTTATTTTCTAAAAGAGTATTTCCCATATTGTGAAACAAATGACCAAGTTTCTCAGGATCCTTTTCGTTAACAGCCAAAGTTTGAAATTGCTTTAATGCCTCATCGTACTTTTTCTGTTTGTATAGTGCATCACCCAGATTGAATCCAGCCTCGTAAGAATTTACTTTCTTATCAAGAGCTTTACGATATTCAACCTCCGAATTTTCAAATTTCTCTCCCTCGAAAAGTTCATTTCCCGATCGGATAAACTTTCTTTCCTTTTGGGCAACTGCCTCCATGCTTAGAAGACAAATCATGCTAATGAATAACAATAATACTTTTTTCATAAGTGTGGATTTGTATCGTTCTACTTCGATGGATTAAATAAATTAATGTCTTTTAAATGACGGTTCTTACGCTCTAATACAAGGAATTCAATTAATAAAAGCAACAAACCTATTGCCAAAAATATCTGAAACTTCTCGTCGTAAGCAGTATATACTCTGGCTTCGAGTTCTGTTTTATCCATTTTATTGATCTCTTTAAATAAAACGTTTAAACCAGTGGTTGTGTTGTTGGCAATAACTGCTTTTCCACCACCAGCGGTTGCAATTTCCTCAACCATTTGCTGGTCCAATTTCGAAATTACAATGTTTCCATCATCGTCTCGTCTAAAATCACTTGAACCAGCTCTAACCGGAATAGGAGCACCTTCTGGCAATCCCATTGCAATGGTATGAACAGCAATACCCATTTCATTAGCCATTGTAGCTGCTCCAACTGCATCATCCTCATGGTTCTCACCATCAGTAATTACAATAATTGCTTTACTGGCTTCACTATCTGGAGTAAAACTTCTTGTAGCCAATTCAATTGCTGATCCAATTGCCGTTCCTTGTATTGGAACAATATCGGTACTGATTGATGATAAAAACAGTTTAGCCGATGCATAATCGGTTGTAATTGGCAATTGTGTATAGGCTTCACCTGCAAACACAATTAATCCAATCTTGTCGTTGTTTAGCTTATCTACCATTTTAGAAATGGCACGTTTTGCACGTTCCAAACGGTTTGGTTGAATGTCTTGAGCCATCATCGAATTTGAAACATCAAGTGCAATAACAACCTCAACGCCTTTTCTTTTTATCTTCTGAAGCTTTGAACCAAATTGTGGACCTGCAACACCAATAATGATAAAGCCTAAAGCCAATATCAAAATTGAAAATTTATATACAGGTCGTGTGAAAGAAGCATAAGGCATTAATTGAGAGATGATATTCATCTCACCAAATTTTTGCAAGGCTTTCTTCTTAATTACATGGCTTACCCAGTACAATACCACCAATATTGGTATTAATACGAATAAGTATAGAAATTCAGGATGATCGAAACGAAACTGATCCATTTATCAATGATTTTCGGTTTATCAAATAATTACAATTAAGGAATATTCCTTAGTATTGAATTGCGTAATGCAATTTCTAACAGTAAAAACAATGCTCCAAGTAATGCGAATAGTAAAAACTCTTCACTCTTGGTACTGTATTGTTTTACTTCAATTTTACTTTTTTCAAGCTTGTCAATTTCAGCATAAATTGCTTTAAGCTTATTGTTATCTGTTGCTCGGAAATATTGTCCACCAGTCATTTCTGCAATATCTCTTAATACAGACTCATCAAACTTAACAGGCATATTTCTCATGCTGATACCAAAAGCAGTTTGAACAGGGTAGGGAGCCGTTCCTCGGGTTCCGATACCTATTGTGTACACGCGAATGCCAAATGATTTAGCCAACTCTGCCGCGGTTAAGGGAGCAATTTCACCTCGGTTATTGTCACCATCAGTAAGTAGAATAACGACTCTCGATTTTGCCTCACTGTCTTTCAAACGGTTTACAGCATTTGCCAAACCCAAACCAATAGCAGTACCATCTTCAATCATTCCACTTTGGATATCTTTGAAAAGGTTAATCAGTACAGCATGGTCGGTAGTAAGCGGACATTGCGTAAAACTTTCGCCACTAAAAATTACCAAACCAATTTTATCCTCAGGACGACCAGTAATAAATTGAGTAGCTACTTCTTTTGCGGCCTCCAATCTATCAGGTTCAAAATCGCGAGCCAACATACTGCTCGAAATATCTAAAGACATTACAATATCAATCCCTTCGGTAATTGTATCCTGAAATTTGTTGCTTGACTGCGGACGAGCCAGTGCTATTACGATAAATGCAATTGCCAAAACTCGAAATACAATCAATGCATGACGCAGATAGTATTTGTAAGTTTTAGGTGCAGCATTAAAACTTTTTACGGTTGAAACCTGAATACTTGCATGAGCATTTTTGTCCTTCAGTATGTACCATGCAATTAATGGCAACAGAAGTAACAAAAGGTAGAAATATTCGGGATTTGCAAATTCTATAGAACTCATAGTCTATTGTTTCAAAATTTACTTTTTATACTCAGATTGACTTTCCTGTTCCGATTCATCATCAGTTTTCTCTTCTTCCTTTTCAATCAAAATTGTAGATTCCACAATCTGATAAGCATATTTCATGCTTCGTTCGTTTTCGTTAGGAAGAGGTTGGAACTTTGCGAATTTTGCCAAATCGGCACGCTCAAGAACTTCTCTAAGATTAGTATGCCAGTCGTTATTAACTTCTACCGAACTTACAGCCTGAAGAATTTCATCAGTAGTTGATTCTTGTGTCGACATGTTATATCTCTCATCAAGATAAGTTCGAATGGTATCAGTTAAATCGGAATGGAATTGTTTTATTTTTCCTCCTTGCCAGAGTTTTTGCTGTTTGATTTCATCCAATTTTCTTAGCGCAATAACATGAGCTGGTTCAATTGGTTTCGAAACTGCAAACAAAGGCTGATCTTTTTGTCGGAATCGGAAATACCAGATTAAAAATCCAATTAGAACAATTACCAATAATCCACCTAAAATCCAAGGAGCAAGCTCAGCAAATGATATAGGAGTTTGAATTGGCATCACAATATCGAAATTGCCTTTAGTGGTATCAATTTGCATTGTTTTCACGCCCAATAACAATGTATCGGTACGTAGAATCTGGTTTACATTTCCATAAATCTGAAATTCGAAAGGTTTTAGTTTATAAACTCCACCATCAAAAGAAGTGATTGTGTAGTTCTTGTCAACCTTAATTGTTCCATCTTCTAAGGTTGTAGTATCCTGTGGAGTTTGCTTTATAATCTCAACTCCATTTACAATGCTATCAGAGAAAACAGGAAATCCAATTTTCACCTCTTTAGGTTGTTCAACCGATAATTGCAGATTAATCTGATCGCCAATTACAATTACATTGGTATCCAGCTTAACTCCATAATTTATTCCTCCATCGTTTTGTGCAAACGAGTTGTGAGAAAATAATACGGAAGCAAACAGAAATGTAAAAGCAAAAGCCTTTATCAAGAAGTTAATATGTGTTTTAATTTTATTTGCCATAGTTCTCAGTTTCCTGATATTATACCGATTAGTATTTGATTTAAAAATGGTATCAATGTCCTCTGCGTTGGAACAGATTAATCAGCGATCTTACGTAATCCTGATCAGTCCTGATGTTTGCCACATCAACTCCCGAACGCTTAAAAACTTCGGTGGTATTTTCTTCTTGTTTGCGCCACCACCCGGCATATCTATCGCGAACTTTTTTGTTCGATGTGTCAACCCAGGAATATTCTCCTGTTTCGGCATCTTTAATTTTCACCAGCCCAATTGAAGGAAGTTCCTGCTCGCGCTGGTCGTAAATTTTAAGAGCCACCACATCGTGCTTTTTGTTCGCAATGGTTAAGGCATTTTCAAAATCAGAATCGATAAAATCTGAAATCACGAAAGTGGTACAGCGTTTTTTAATGGCATTGGTAAGATAACGCAATGCATTGCTGATATTTGTACTTCTGTGTTCAGGCTGAAAATCGATTAATTCACGAATAATTCTCAGAATATGTGTTTTCCCCTTTTTAGGAGGGATAAATTTCTCGATGGTATCCGAAAAGAAAATCACACCAATTTTATCGTTGTTCTGAATTGCAGAGAATGCCAAAACAGCAGCAATTTCGGTTATCTGATTTTTCTTCAATTTCGACATGGTACCGAATTCACGGCTACCACTCACGTCAATCATCAACATTACGGTAAGCTCACGTTCCTCTTCGAACAGCTTTACGTATGGATGATTGTAGCGCGCAGTAACATTCCAGTCGATGTTTCGGATGTCGTCGCCATACTGATATTCGCGAACTTCGCTAAAAGTCATACCTCGACCTTTAAACGCAGAGTGATACTCTCCTGCAAAAATATTGCGGGAAAGACCTCTGGTTTTGATCTCAATTTGCCTAACGCGTTTTAATAATTCACTAGTTTCCATAAAATTTAATTACGAATTGATAATTACGAATTAAGAATTCTGTATTGATAATTAAGAAATACGTATGTAATGTTATTCGTAATTCTTAATTGATCATTCGTAATTGATTACGGTACTTCAACAGTGTTTAGGATTTCGCTAATGATATTTTCGCTGGTGATATTATTTGCTTCCGCTTCGTAAGTCAAACCAATTCTGTGACGCAATACATCATGACATACTGCACGAATATCTTCAGGAATTACATAGCCTCTACGCTTAATAAATGCATAAGCCTTAGCTGCAGATGCCAAAGAGATACTAGCACGTGGCGATCCACCAAATGCAATCATTTCTTTGTATTTCTCCAATCCGTAATCGGCTGGGAAACGAGTAGCGAAAATAATATCAACAATATATTTTTCAATCTTTTCATCCATGTAAACATCCTTAACCACATCGCGTGCTTTAATGATATCTTCTGGTTTTAAGATTTGACTTGCCTTTGGAAATGCCTTTAAAAGATTCTGACGCATGATAACTTGCTCTTCTTCTTTCTTAGGATAATTGATAACCACTTTTAGCATGAAACGGTCAACCTGCGCTTCAGGAAGAGGGTAAGTACCTTCTTGCTCAATCGGGTTCTGAGTTGCCATTACAAGGAATGGTTCTTCTAATTTATAGGTATGATCGCCAATTGTAATCTGACGTTCCTGCATTGCCTCTAACAAAGCAGCCTGTACTTTTGCAGGGGCACGGTTGATCTCATCGGCAAGAATAAAGTTAGCAAAGATAGGTCCTTTCTTTACCACGAATTCTTCTTTCTTCTGGCTGTAAATCATTGTACCTAAAAGGTCGGCAGGCAAAAGGTCTGGAGTAAACTGAATTCTGCTAAAGTCAGCATCGATAGTTGTTGCAAGTGTATTAATGGCAAGAGTTTTTGCCAATCCAGGAACCCCTTCTAAAAGAATGTGACCATTAGAAAGCATACCGATTAAAAGACTTTCAACAAGATGTTTCTGACCAACAATAACTTTGTTCATCTCCATAGAAATCATATCCACAAAAGAACTTTCTTTTTGGATACGTTCATTTAGCTCTTTGATATCAACAGTTTGGATCATAGAAATATTAATTTGTTTACTTTTATTTTGACATAAAATCATTTGGTTTTCTGAAAAACCTTTACAAAGATAATTTTTTGATGATTTTGTGAAAATTTGTGCCCGTTAAAAAGTGTTAACGCTGTAATGAATTGTTATATGAATTGAATGAAGCGTGGATTTAGATGAATGAAAGAGCAAAGGAATGTTTTGGAGTAAAAAGGCTTTCCAAAAAGTCAGATATTAACTTCATTTTGAGAAAACGAATAAGCACTGCAATTAATGTTAGTCTCAAATTAAATTTATTGGATGAAGTGTGAAAGGTGATAAGATATAACAATAGGAAATTATATTTTGTTTCCTACAAGAAAAAATTAAATTTAACTTCTGAATTCTAACTGTTAAATGTAAACAAAGCTACTACTTTAAAATACCCTAATGAGATTTCTTCGTTTTTTCATACTGCTGCTGATTGCAGTGATTACTTTGGTAGTTCTTTTTGCCATATACAACCCAACATATCTCGAGGACATTTGGCTATGGTTGATCGGTTTGTCCGGATCAATTATCGCATACATCAAAGAGATTTATAAAACAATCAAACGATTCACCCTAAAATTTTACCCAAATGACAACAAAGAATAGAAGATATTCTGCTTTATTTATTCCAAATATTATTGCGTTTACCATCATTTTAATCGGATTTAATGCTTGGTGTTTTCTTACTAGCGCTTGCTCCATTTATAAAGTTGTGGCCATTGATTTAATTATATTATGGCTTGGCATTTTTGTAAGCTATTTTATTTGGGCACTTTATTATTACAATTTTGGTATTAGTCAAGCAGAATGGGACAAAATACAGGATGCCAAGACTGCCCACAGAAATGGAGATACTTATAATATTTTTGATATTGAGGACGAACCGAAGTATAATCCATATGAAGAACAAACTTTTGGATTGCCTGGAGGAACCGTGCGAGGTATGATTGCTTTTAGTCTTTTGTTTGGTGCCATTGCATTGCTAATTGTCTCATTTGATCCTGAATTGTTTGATGAGCAACAAAGCTTCTTCTTTGATCAATTTGAATTTTTCAAGACCGCTTTTTTAATGATGATTGCTTTTTATTTTGGGAGTAGGTCTTTGGAATATCTGCATGCAAAATCGAAAGCAGATCTTCCTGAGAACCCCAAGCCATCAGAAGACAATATGGATGTTGAAATGGCGGAGGATGAAAGTAAAAGAGATTCAAATAAGGAATCTAAAACTCCGCAAATAGAAGTGAATGTAGATGGGAATATTTCAAAGATTCCGATGATTATAAATATTACAGACCCTATGAGTCACTAATTTTTTGAATAAGAATTTATGACGAAACAATACTAAATATTATTGTTGATTGCTTTCTTATTGTTTTGTGTTTCATGCCAAAAAGACAATAAGAGTCTTGTGGTAGGAAAAATTAAAAAAGCATCCGATTTAACAAGCACTCAATTTACGATCGATAAATTGGTTTATGGAAGCAAGAAGAAGAAACTATTTTGGGTGGTGAATTTAAATGAAGCCAGATTCTTAGCAGAATCGCAGGCCATTGTTAAGGCGGGAATCGATCTGAATGAATTGAGCCCAGATGATGTTAGAATTAATGGAGAAAGTATAGAGATTCATTTGCCTCATGTAAGGATAATTACTTTCTCCTATCCGGCTGATCGTTTTAAGGAGTCGCTCTATTCCAAAAACTTTGCCTTTAATAAAATATCTGTGGTCGAAAAGGAAAAACTATTTCGTGATGCAGAACTCGATATTCGCGAATCGCTTAAGTATATGGGTATACGCAAAACTACCGAAGACAAAACTCGTTTGCTATTCGAAGCTTTGCTAAGAAATTTGGGCTATAACGAAATATACATGGATTTTAAGGAAGGCGAGTTAATTGCAGAACCGGATTTGAATATTGTACAATGATAGGGTTGATTCTAAAATATTGGAAATTAATACTTGATGCACTTATCGTGATTACTTTATGTATTGCATTCAGTTATTTTGATCCTTTTCACCTTTTTATGAAAACGGAATTGCAAAGCACTGCTAACCTAATAAGTAGTGTAAAATCGGTTGGTGAATTGGTTACGGCAGAATATTATGGTGAAGTAATAAGTGATGGCAAAGCTTCTGTTTTTAATGATAGTGATTACTATGTAGATTTGATTTCTGATTTTCAGACTGATTTGATGGATCATTTGGATGCATACATGCATAATCAGGAGAAAAGACCAATTTACAAAGAACACCTTCAGACTTGGAGTGAAGATTATGCTGAGTATCAGTATTTGCTCACCTATGTTTTGCTTCAAAATTTATCTGCTAAGGAGAAGAAATCAATAGAAAAAAAGTTTAGTAAAGACAAGTTTGCAAAAATTGAAAAGAATTTTGTCCGAATATTGAATGATAAAATTTCGAAAGCAGGAAATAATAATAGAGCAAAAGCATTGGAAACTTTTATCAATGGGGGAGATAAACAAGGGTTTGAATTATTCTATAAAAAGCATAGAATAGCCGAGACTGGAAAGGAGAAAAATAAAGAGAAAATTATTCTCATTGGGCGTGGCTGTATAAAAGCCGGTTTTGATCTAGGTAGTTTGGATGAGAGCAAATTGATTTACGACAGATCTAAAAAGCAAATCAGATTTTACGATTTTCGGGCTCAAATACTTGATACCATAATTAACCCTTGGTTTATTCCTGAATTAAAAGTGCCTGGCTATGTATTTGTGAATTGTCCTAAAAGCCATGATTACAACAAGGTTCTGGAAATAAAGAAAAATTGCTTGCAAGAATTGGCTCAGCAAGCCTCGCATGCCGGAATACTGGAGCAAGCAGATGTTTATGGAAAAGAAGTATTAAAACAGTTTTTTATTACACTAACCAACGAGCCTGAATTGAAGGTGACTTTTGAAGAATTGCCACACAAAGCATTGCTTACCAAAATTACTAAGGATAAATTAATTGACTCAGTGGAGGCATTTAAGGTTTTAAAATTATTTAATAAGTATGAGAGTGCATTTTTGTCGGAATCAGGCCCTCGCGAAGAATCAATTTATAATCAGAAAAGAATAATAGCACAACAACTTAAGAAATGTGAGTTTTATAAAACAAAGAAAAAATTTAATTTGTTTGACCTTGCACATATTAGATTTCAAAATCACATTCGTGAATTGGATAAAGATTCACTCAATATTGTTTGCAAGGAGGAGTCTCAAATAATGCAATTTATTATATTGTTAATGGAGATACTTTGAGTTATAACTCTTTGCTTAGAGCAGAAATCTTAAAAATTAGAGATACCATTTATTCAATTGAAAAAGGAAGAGAGGTTTTATACACAACAAATTTTATCAAGAAGAATAAAGCTTGGTATCCTTATGTTTCTACCGAGTTGGATTTTATACATGATTTCAACTCCTCATTAAAATTGTATCCTGGGATTAATGATAATGCCTTTGCTTATCCGGAATGGAGTATCAATGACTCATTATTCAATAAGGTTCGGTTAGCTAATACGGCTGAAATAGATAGTATCTTGAATAAAGCATTTTCTAAAGATTTTATAATGAAAATGAAAGACAATGATAAGGAAACAAATGAGATATACAAGGCAGAGAAACAAAAAGCATTTAATTACGTGAATTCCATACCTATAAAAAAGTTTACTCATTCTGTTAATGAATTACTTCAATAAGATTTCCAGTCATGATGATAAAAACACATTATTTGCAAGAATTAAATATTCAATCGCACTACATACGAAAAGGAGATAAAGGATCTGATGTTAAAAGAGTACAGGAATGGATTAAATTATGGAGTTTAACCGATAAAGATTTTAAAACGCCTATTGCTATCGATTCAGATTTTGGACCCGTAACTTTACGAGCAGTAAAAGCTTTTCAGGAATACAAAGGGCTTAAACCGGATGGTATCATTGGAAACTTAACTTGGCGAGCATTAACAAATCCTATGAAAGAGGCTTTTTCCTTTGTTAATGAGTCTGAATTGGCAGACTTGATTATTGCTTATTGTCTAGCTCATACCAAACTTAAGGCAAGAGAAATTATGCCGAACAAAGGATCGTGGGTAAGAGCCTACACCAACGGAATGGAAGGCACGAATTATCCGTGGTGCATGGGATTTGTGATGACTATTCTTGATCAGGCTTACACTACATTAGGAGATAGTTTTATCAATTATGTACCCTATACTCTGTCTTGTGATAAGATTGGTGAGTATGCACTTAAAAAAAAGAAATTCCTTCGA
This sequence comes from Marinifilum sp., assembly GCF_965230805.1. Classification (NCBI taxonomy): domain Bacteria; kingdom Pseudomonadati; phylum Bacteroidota; class Bacteroidia; order Marinilabiliales; family Marinifilaceae; genus Marinifilum; species Marinifilum sp. The sequence goes on from NZ_OZ246019.1 coordinate 4,086,805, forward strand.
AATAATGACATTTTAGAAGCCGAAAAACAAATTAAGCCTGGTGATATCTTTTTAAGATGCAGCCGAACCAACAGTAAGGATTGGACTCATACTGGCTTTGTCGTGAAAGTGGAAGCTAATATCATTCATACCATAGAAGGAAACACCAATAACGAAGGTTCACGCGAAGGTTACGAAGTTAGCCAACGTCAAAGAGACCTTATTAAAGAAAACTTGGATATCTATCATATAATGGGATAAACTTTATAATACGTGGATCTTACAAAGTCAGATCTCGTAACAGGAGGTACTCATTTTAGCCATGAAGAAGGACAATTTTAAGTTTTATTTGCAAATGGCAAATACAGTTGATAATGAAGTGTGCAGAATTGCTTTTCTCGCAATGCTAAAAGAAGAGGCTCTACAGAATCTATAATTTTAATTTTAGTATGATGAATTTGTGTTGGTTGTAAATTCATCTCATTGTGTTCAAGGTATTGAATTCAAAAATCGGAACGGTGCGAAACTTCTTCGATTTTTTATGTGACTCAATTCTTGTTTATATTTTGTTTTCAAGGCTTACTTTAGTATTTTTGTTTGCAATTTGAATGAACTATAAACGTTTGAAAAACAAATATTTAATGAATTGTTTTCTTCGCACCATCCTCCTGATTGGTTTCTTCTTTGGGACTGTAAATCTTGTATATACACAAACAACTACAATCGAATTATCTAAGAATAAGGTAGTTGTTGGTGGAAACACATATATGCTTCATATCGTTAAGGAAAAACAAACTTTGTTTTCGATTTCTAAAGCTTATGGGGTTTCATTAGTGGATATTATGAAATCTAATGGAAAAACTGAAGCTACGGTAAATATTAATGAAGTATTGCGAATTCCTGTTAATGAAGAGAAGCAGGCCTTGGCGCCTTTAATATTTAAGAAAGAGGATGATAAATATGTTTATCATTTTGTACAAAAGAATGATACCCTATTTTCTCTTGCAAAGAAGTATGGTATAAGCATCAATTCAATTGAAAAAGAAAATCCTGGATGCAGGCAATCTTTGCCGTTGAATTCCATGTTGAGAATCCCTAAAATTAAACAGCAAGAAAAGCTTAAGGTGTCAAATGTTCCACAGAATGATAAAAAGTACTACTATTATATTATTAAGCCAGGGGACACTCAATACTCAATTGCAAGAGAGTTTAGGATGAAGCAAAAGAAGCTACGGAAATTGAATCCAAAGCTGAAAAATAGGGTTTTAAAACCAGGAGATTGGGTAAGAATTCCACGATATCTGGTTTCACCGGAATATTTTATTGTGAAAGAAGACCTTAAAGATACTATTTCCGAAGAGTTGATTGTAATGGATACCATTCAGAAAGTGGATAAAGAGGAAATCATTACAAAATCAAAAATTAGTGTTGGTTTGTTTTTACCTCTTTACCTGAAAACCAATGATACCATAAATCAGATTGTTAGCTATAAGGATACCTTTGAGATTGTTATGGAAAAAGAGCCAAGAACAATTTTCAGAAAGTCAAGGGAGTTTATACGTTTTTATCAGGGCGTTTTATTGGCTGTTGATTCTCTTCGAAAAGAAGGTTTATCTGTGGATTTACGAGTTTTTGATACAGAACGCAATCCTGAGAAATTAAGAAGAATATTATCGCAAATTCAATTTACAGATTTCGATTATTGGATTGGCCCCGTATATCCAAGAACATTTGCTGTTGCGGCCGAATTTGCACGAATGAAAAGGATACCGGTTATTTCTCCATTGTCTGCAAAAAATTCTCAAATCAATTCAAATCCTTTTGTAATACAATTAAATACCTCATTAAATTCAATTTGTCGTCAAATTTCAAGCTATGTAAGTAGGGATTTTCAGTACAAGAATATTGTTGTAGTGCATCCCGAAAGGTATAAGCATTTACATGAAGCAAAATTGATTAAGGATATTGAGTATCAACTATTCGAAAAAGGATTGTATTGGCAAACCGATGAAGTATCTTATAAGAAGATTTCCTTTGATGAATATGGTCGATTTGGCTTAGAAGCTACCATGTGTGATTCATGCGAAAATATTGTGGTTTTGCCTTCAAATGATCAACCATTGGTAGAGAATATCATTACCAACTTAAATGTATTGAGTAAGAGATTTGCAATACGTTTAGTTGGATTTTCGAAATGGCAAAGATATACCAGTTTGGAGGCTGACTATTATTACAATTTAAACTTTTCATTGTTTAGTCCGTATTTTATTGATTATAAAGAAGATAAGATTAATGATTTCGTTCTAAAGTTTAGAGATAGATTTCTGTGTGAACCCAGCGATTTTAGTTTCAGAGCTTATGACATTTGCAGGTTCTTTTCCTTGGCGGCAAGCAGGTTTGGAACCGATTTAATGGAAAATATGAATGAACTGGATGTTGAGTTGTTACAATCCAATTATAATTTTAAAAGAATTTCGGCATTTGGAGGGTTTGAAAATAGGGGTACTCACTTAATTAACTATTCAAGAGATTTCAAAATCAGACATCAGGTTTTTAAGCAGGAAGAAAGCCAATTAGAGGAAAAAGATACAGAAGACTTGTTGGAAAAGTCTTTTGGATTATAAATTTTTAAAGCTGACCCGAAGAGTCAGCTTTTTTATCCACTATCGGATAAGTCTTCCAAAAAAGGACATGTCGAAATTAATTAAAAGAATTAGATTACATCTAAGATATAGGATAGATTAGTCTTTTATTCTCCAATATCGTAGAGGTTTCATGTGAATTGCTCTTAGGTTGTAATGTTCAGTGATTTAGGAGTGTAGGGTGTTTGGTATGCGTTTTGGTTCAAAAGCAATGTTTGTTATCAAAAGTCCTTAGCTATGAAAAAATGTTTACTCTTGCTATGCCTATGGGTATATTCAACGATTATACTATTCGCTCAAACAACACCTCCTGTTTTAACGGCTTCTTTAAATGCAACCGTTGACTCTAACTTTGATATTTCCTATGCAGATGATGCAACATGGGAGACCAGCATTTCTTCAATTTCCTATAATGGTGTTTCGCTTGTATTAAATACAGACTATACAATTGATACGACGAGTGATATAATCACTTTTATTCCGTCAGCAGGTAATTCTGCTTTACAGACAGCAGGAAATGCAAACTTTATAATCGTGGCAAGTGGATATGATAATGCGACTCTCTCACAAACGATTGGCCATGGAGCAGCTACACAGTTTACCATCACAGTACAACCAACTGCTCCTTTATCAAATGGAGCAGAATTGGCAACACTTCCTGTAGTTCAATTAAAAGATCAGTATGGAAACAATTGTGATACTGATGATTCAACGCAAGTGGATGCATCAGCAAGCGGGAATGGAAGTTGGACTTTAGAAGGCAGCTTGCCTCAAACAGCAGTAAACGGGGTTGTTAACTTTACAAGATTAACTGCAAGTAGCAATGTTGAGGTAACAGCAGCTACAATTACATTTGATTTGGTTGGAGGAAGTTTTACCCTTGAATCCAATTCATTTGCTATAAGTCTAAATACACCTCCGAATTTAACGGCAGCTTTGGGTGCTACTGTTGATGCAGTATTTGAAATTTCTTTTGATGACGATGTGGATTGGGAATCAAATATTGGTTCTATAAGTTTTGATGGAAATATTGTATCAGCTAATGCCTATACAGTGAATTCAACGATTAACAAAATTACTTTTGACCCAGCTGATGATACCGTCTTACAAATTGCCAAAACAGGAGATCTCGTAATTTCTGTGAATGGATATAGCAATGCAAGCGTTTCACAGACACTGAGGCATGGAGTCGAGACAAAATTGGTGGTGAGTAGACAGCCTGTAGCTCCAATTAGCAATGGTGAGGCATTGCAAACTCAGCCAATCCTTCAAATACAGGATCAATACAACAATGTTTGTACATCGAATAGTTCATTGTTAGTTACAGCAACTGAAAATGATCCTACTACATGGGATTTGCAAGGATCTTTAAGTCTTACAGCATCATTGGGTGAGATTGCTTTTACAGATTTAACCGCCTCTAGCACAAATGCAGTAAGTGGTGCATTCATCGCGTTTAGTGCTGCGGGAGTGACAGGAGTTAATTCAATAACATTTGATTTAGAGCTGAATTCACCTCCTGATTTAACTGCGGCTATTAATGCTACTGTTGACAATAGCTTTACCATTAGCTTTACAGATTCTAATTCATGGCAAGATAAGATAGCGTCAATTACATACAATGGCAACGCGGTTGATGTGGATGCTTTTGATACAAGTATAGCCGATCAGATTAGCTTTGATCCAGCGCAATCAACAGCTTTACAAACGGCAGCAAATGCAGATTTTGTGATTTCTGCTTCAGGATTTAGTGATAAGGTACTGACTCAGGAAATTGGTCATGGTGCACCAACATCTATATATATTGCTACTCAACCAAATGCACCAACACAAAATGGTGGTTTATTGGAAACTCAACCTCAGGTTGGTAGTAAGGATCAATATGGAAATAATTGTACCTCCGATAATGCTACTATCATTTCAGTTGCAAAAGGTGATAGTGGTGATTGGTCATTGGGAGGAACTCCAAACCAGACTCTTGCCAATGGAGTATTTACCTATTCCGATTTATCGGCAACAAGCGATCAAGAAGTAAGTAATGCATATCTTAGCTTTTCATCAGGAAGTTTCGCTTTAAAAGATTCAGATCCTTTTGATATTCCCGTTAACACATCGCCAACATTAACTTCGGCTTCGGTGGCTACGGTTGATAATGATTTCTTTATTTCTTTTAACGAGGATGCAACATGGAGAAGTGCCATATCTAGCATCACATATGGAGGTGATTTACTGCCTCCGGCATCTTATGATTTAACAGTTTCGGGACGAATAACTTTCGATCCTTCACAGTCTGAATTCCTACAGGTTAGCGGAACTAATACAATGGAGATTGTGGCAAATGCTTATGCCAATGCTGCTGTCGATCAGGAAATCGGACACGGAGCAGCAAGTGCATTATTTATTTCTACTCAGCCAGTAGGTCCTGATTCAAATGGAGGAAATTTAGCAACGCAACCCGTTGTTCAGGTACACGATCAGTATGCGAATGTCTGTACTTCGGATGGAACAACAAATATAAGCGCTGTCTCTTCGGATGTATCCTGGACCATTGGAGGTACTGCTAACCAAACGGCATCGGCGGGTGAATTTACATTTACCGATTTAACTGCAAGTAGCAATGCCGAAGTAAGCGATGCAAGCATAACATTTTCATCATTTTCTTTGGATGATATTGTATCTGATGTGTTTACCATTCCGGCTCTTAAACCTTCACCAGGTATACTTGCATCTTCAACTGCAACGGTTGATGCTACATTTGAGATAACATTTGTGGCAAATCCAACATGGCAACTGTCAATCGATTCGATACATTATGGAGGAAGCCTGATTTCTGAATCGGCTTATGACAAGACACAAAGTGAGAAGATTATTTTTGATCCATCACAGGATACTGATTTGCAGGTCGCAGGGGCTCGAAATGTTGAGATTTTTGTTCAAGGATATGAAACTGCCAGTGTTTCTCAGGAAATAAAACATGGAGCAGCCACAGAGATTGTAGTTGCTTTGCAGCCTTCAGCTCCTGCAAGAAATGGGGCAGACTTGGCTACTCAGCCAGGTGTTACACTTCGGGATCAGTATGGTAATGATTGTACCAGTGAAAATTCAATTGAAATTACTGCAACTAAAGGAGACATCAATGATTGGACATTGGGTGGAACAGTAAGTAAAATCGTGGCCAATGGATCGGTTAGTTATACTGATTTAACTGCTTCAAGTGCTGGGGCTATAACAGGGGCTTTTATTAGTTTCTCTGCTACGGATTTAAGTACAGTAAATTCAAATACTTTTAATATTCCTGATTTGAGTTCCGGACCGGCTTTAACTGCAGCTACAGGTGTTACGGTAGATAATGATTTTGAAATTAGTTTTACCGACAATGCTGATTGGAGATTGAATATCACTGAGATACGATACGGAACAAATACATTGCCTGCAAATTCTTATGATACTTCGATTGCTGGTAGGATAAGGTTTAAGCCTGCGGAGTCCGCACATTTACAAATAGTAGCAAATGAGTACATTTACATTACATCAACTTCCCATTTATTGGACTCGGTACGGCAAGAAATTGGCCATGGTGTGGCAACGGATATTCTAATCACTACTCAACCTCTTGGTCCGGATAACAATGGCGATTTATTAAGAACTCAACCTGAAGTAAAATTACAGGATCAATATCAAAACGATTGTACAAACGAGAACTCTACAACAATAGCAGCAATTGCAAGTGGAGGAAGTTGGAAGCTTGAGGGAACAGTTTCACTTATGGTAACAAACGGTGTTGCATCTTATACAGATCTTACCGCCGGGAGTACTGAAATGCGAAGCGATGCAACAATTACATTTTCCGGCACAGGACTGACAAACAAGGAATCTTCTTCGTTCATGATTCCAGCTCCTCTTTTTGCACCAGCATTAATTGCTTCCTCAACCGCAACAGTTGATTCGTTGTTTGAGCTTACATTTGATGAATATACAGCGTGGCAAGTAAAGATTGATTCCATTTCTTATGGGGGTGCCATCTTAGGTGCATCAGCCTATGACAAAAGTCAGGCTGGTAAAATCATATTTGACCCTTCAATGGATACTGCATTGCAGCAAGCTTCAGTAAAAGAATTACTTGTTTTTGCCAGAGGATTCGAGAATGCTTCGGTTGAGCAGCAAATTAATCATGGAGCACCGGATTCTCTGATTATTGAAACTCAACCTACAGCTCCACTGATAAATGGTGGAGAGTTAGATTTACAACCTAAAATATCATTATTAGATCAATACAACAACAGTTGTAATACAGAGAATGATTATGAAGTGTTGGTGCGGAAAGGTGATCCAAACGAATGGACATTGAGGGGTGATACTTTGCAATCGGTAAGTAATGGTGTTATTAATTATCGTGAGTTAAGGGCATCGAGTCAGAATCTTATTACGGGTGCTTATCTACGCTTCTCGGGTGAGGGAATTAATTCGGTTGACTCTGATCCGTTTGATATTCCTGCCTTAATGAACCCGCCTAATCTTACAGCACAGTTTGATGCTACTGTAGATTCGGATTTTGAACTCGGATATTTTGATTTTAATAACAATTGGAGATCTGAAATTACAATGATTACTTACGAAGGTGATACGCTTCCGAATTCGGCTTACACAATTAATAATAACAATATCATATTCCATGTATCCAAGGAAGTCTTATTACAGAAAGCCGGAACTTTTAATATTGCAATAAAAGCTTTGGGATATAATGATGCAGCTGTGGAGCAAACAATTAAACATGGAGTTGCTGCAAGTTTGCAAATTACTCAACAGCCCTTAGCACCTTCAACAAATGGAGATCTGCTGGAGCAGCAGCCAATAATAGAAATTTATGATCAATATTCGAACTTGTGCAATTCAGATAGTGAGAGAATTATTTTGGCCTCAAGAAATGATGATGGAGATTGGGAGCTGGATGGTACAGTTGAAAAATCAGCAGAAAATGGCATGCTTTATTACGACGATTTGTCGGCGTTCTCAACAGGTCCGATAAGTAATGCTGTAATTCAATTTAGCACAGAAGGTTTGGATACTGTTGCAGCTGAACCATTTGACATTCCGGATGTTGCAACTCCACCTTTATTAATTGCTTCGGTTGGAGCTACTGTCGATAATCCATTCATTATCACATTTACCGAAGACTCTCTATGGCGAAATCGTATTAATGTGGTAACTGTGAATGATAGTATTTTGGCAGCAGAAAGTTATAATTTCACTCAACCTGGTCAATTGGAATTAATTCCTTCGGCTTCAGAATTTCTTCAAAAAACTGGAAGCTTCCAAATAATTGTTCAATCCAGAGGGTTTGCACATGATACTGTGCAGCAAGACATTCAGCATGGTTTAGCCGACAGCATTATAGTGCTATCTCAACCTTCTGGTCCGGATGTGAATGGGGAAGTGTTTGCCCGACAACCAGAACTGAAACTAGCTGATCAATACTTGAATGATTGTACCACCGACAATACTACACAAGTAAGCGCTGAAAAGTACGACAACAAGGCATGGGAACTTGGTGGAACGTTTGAGCTTCAATCTGCGGACGGTAAGATCCTGTTTACAGATTTGATCGCAACCAGCGAAATTGCTATTGATTCAGCTTATTTAAAGTTCTCGTTTGCAGAAGATTCAGTGGTTTCCAATTTGTTTACGATTCCGGTTCCAATCATAGAGTTGATAGCAGACGAAAATGCAACGGTTGATAATAAATTTATGATTCAGACAAGTGATAATGCCAGTTGGCGAGATTCTATTTCTTCGATTAGTTTTGCAGGTGAAACATTGGTTGATACCTCTTATTTAATTGAAGTGGGATCGATAACATTTTATCCTGAGAAAGATTCTATCTTATATATTGCCAGAACTGATACTATTGTTGTTGTGGCAAATGGTTATGCTGATGCTAAAATCGAACAACAAATTGGGCATGGTACAACAACGGAAATGCTATTGGTTGATCAGCCAATTGGACCACTAAACAATGGGGATACTTTGTTTCAGCAACCAAAAATCCAATTGCGTGATCAGTATCAAAATGAATGTGTTACTGACAATGTTACGCAAGTATTGGTAGATCAATATGTAGATCCGGAGAATGATAATTCAGGCTTGTGGAAACTTGCAGGAATTAAAGCAATTACAGCAATGGAAGGCTCGGTGCATTATACAAACTTAAGTGCCACCAGCGAAGATGAAGTGATTGGTGCAAGATTACGATTTACTTCTGATGGACTTCCAAGTGTAGTTTCAGATAGTTTTGATATTGTAAGGCCTCTGGCACCAATTATTACTGCAGCAGACAATGCCAATGTGGATGAAATGTTTTCCGTAACATTTGATGAGAATACAAGTTGGAGAACAAAGATATTCGACATTCGTTATGGTATCAGAAGTTTGGAAGGCAAGTACGATATATCTGTTCCAGGGCAAATTACTTTTGATCCTTCTGTAACATCGGTACTTCAGAAATATGGAGTTGATTCAATATACGTATATGCCGGACTATACGATACAACTCGATTCGAGCAGCCCATTCATCACGGAAAATCGAAATATTTGGTAATTAAAAATGAACCATCGGCGCCTGCGAATAATGGTGAGCTATTGATAAGACAGCCAGAACTTAACTTGCAAGATCAGTATCGAAATATTTGTGATACCGATAGCGAAACCATTGTAACAGTGCGCAAGGCTGATTCGCAAGATTGGATCTTGGGAGGAAAACTTACTCAAACAGCTGCTGATGGACTTGTTAAATTTACCGACCTTTCGGCAACAAGTGATATTGAGATTCAAGGTGCAAGACTTGAATTTGAAGGTCCTGGTATTATTTCAAAAATGTCGAGTACATTTACCATACCCCAACCAATTGCCAATAGAGCTGGTCAGGCATTTGCCAATCCGGAACTGGTTTGTTATGGTTCTAAATCCAACATCACATTAAGCGGATTTGATGGTACCATTCAGTGGCAGATCTACAACGAACTGAATGGTGCTTACGAGGATTTGGCCGAGGAAAATGCTGAACTGCTGGTTACCCAGGGAATCGTTAAGAATGAGCGATATCGTGCTAAAGTATCCAAGAGTGGATTTTCAGATCAATATTCCAATGCGGTTAGTGTAAGTCCATTGGATCCGCCAACAGCTGATTTTACCTTCGAAATAGACTACAACCAAGTTTATTTTACCAATTTAAGTGTAAATGCAACGTCTATTCTTTGGGATTTTGGTGATGGAATATTAAGCAGTGAATTCGATCCTTCTCACTCATTTGTATTGGATAATAGTAATGGTACTGGTTATTTGGTAACGTTAACTGCTTCAAACGAAGCTTGTCCTGATAGTCAGATTTCTCAGCAAGTATTCATTACTACTGGTATAGAAGACTTGGTAGCTGAGAAAGGCATTGTGGTTTATCCTAATCCGAATAGAGGCGAGTTCTTTGTTGAGCTTTTTGCATCAAATGATGATGGATTATTGCGAATTTTTAATTCATCAGGAAGAATTGTTCTTTCGGAAGAAGTTCAGCATAGTTTTAAGGCTGAAAGATTAAAGTTCGATTTGAGAAATCTCCCTGGAGGAATTTATTTCCTGAGCATTCAGTATCCCGACAAAGTAATCAGAACGAAACTTGTAATTACAAAATAATTCTGCAAGAGTAGATAAAAAAGGTGAATCCGATTCAGGTTCACCTTTTTTTATTTTATTTATTCGAACTCAGCCATTGTTTTCTTAATAATTTCAATTGCCTCACGCAATTGAGTTTCGTTAATTGTTAATGGAGGAGCAAAACGAATAATGTGTCCGTGAGTAGGCTTGGCCAATAATCCGTTGTCACGTAAACGCATACAAACATCCCAGGCAGTTTTGCCGCCTTTAGGCTTAATTACAACTGCGTTTAAAAGACCTTTACCACGAACCAATTCAATCATTTCCGATTTAACTGCTTTCAATTCTTCACGGAATATCTTACCCATTGCCTCAGCATTTTCAGCAAGGTTTTCATCTTTAATTACATTAAGAGCTGCCATTGCAACTTCACAAGCAAGTGGGTTACCACCAAAAGTTGAACCGTGCTCACCTGGCTTAATGCAAAGCATTACATCATCATCAGCTAAAACAGCAGATACTGGCATAACACCACCAGAAATTGCTTTACCAAGAATCAATACGTCCGGACGAACACCTTCGTGATCAACAGCTAATAATTTACCAGTTCTTGCAATACCAGTTTGTACTTCGTCTGCAACAAATAGCACATTGTTAGCTTTACACATATCGTAAGCTTTCTTTAAGAAACCATCCTCAGGCACATATACACCAGCCTCACCCTGAATTGGCTCAACCAAGAATGCACATACATTTGGATCTTTCAATTCTTTCTCTAAAGCTTCTGTATCGTTGTAAGGAATTACAACAAAACCAGGAGTGTATGGTCCAAATCCTTTGTACGAATCGGGATCGGTTGACATAGAAATGATGGTAATGGTGCGACCGTGGAAGTTGCCATCACAAACGATAATTTTTGCTTTATTTTCAGCAATGCCTTTCACATCGTACCCCCAACGACGAACTAGCTTAAGTGCTGTCTCATCTGCTTCAGCACCTGTGTTCATGGGTAATACCTTATCATATCCAAAGTAATTTGTTACAAATTCTTCGTATTTACCTAGGTTATTGCTGTAAAAAGCACGTGAGGTTAAAGTTAGTTTTTGTGCTTGCTCTACTAAAGAGTTAATGATTTTTGGGTGACAGTGCCCTTGATTAACAGCAGAATAAGCTGAAAGGAAATCGAAATATTGCTTTCCGTCAGTATCCCAAACATAAACACCTTCTCCGCGCTCTAAAACTACAGGAAGTGGATGATAGTTGTGTGCTCCAAACTTAGACTCCTTATCCATATAGTCCTGAGCGGTCATAGTTGCTGTATTTGTCATAACAAGAACTTTTATAAGATTTTAAAAATAGGATTAAATTCTGAAAATTCAGTACGCCAATTTTATAACTATTTTTTTGATTTTCCATGTCTTTAAGAAAAAAAATACATGTGAAATATAAAAATGGAACATGGCTTAGTGTTATCATAAAGGCGATTGCTAATCTTTCACTGGTTTATGATTACAGCTAAACTTCTATAAACGCAATCAAGTCAATGAATTTAACTTAGAACTTGCATATTTATGGCAGATACTTCGACATGGTGATAAGAAGGTCGGTTTTATTAAATGGCTTTGATAAATGCTCAGAACATCCTGCCTCTAAGGATTTTTCTCTATCTCCTTCCAATGCATAAGCAGTTTGAGCGATTACTGTTAGGTTGGGGCGGGTTTTTTTAATTAATTTAGTTGCTTCTAAGCCATTGGTATGTGGCATGTTAATGTCCATTAAGATCAAATTGATTTCAGGATTTTGCAAGCTTTCGCTAATAGCTTCACGTCCAGTTTTTGCCCAAATAATATTTATGTTGGTTGGTTGCAAATATGCTTCCAATATCTTATAATTTGTAAATTGATCCTCGGCAATCAGAACGGTATAGTTTTCCCAATTAAAGATTTCAGGGTTAGGATGAATATCACTGATTAATTCGTGATCTATTACATTTGGAATGCTAAATTTCACAGTTGTTCCTATCTTTTCAGAGGACACCAACCAGATTTTTCCTCCCAGTAGCTCAATTTCTAATCTGGATATATATAAACCAAGTCCTGTGCCACCAAAGTTATGCATGCTATTGTCATCCGCTTGTCTAAATCTTTGGAAAACATTTGACTGACACTCTTTGGGAATTCCTTTTCCTGTATCGCTAACAGAAAACTCTATTGTTTGATTGTTAATTTTATAAGAGCAAGAAATACTGCCATTTTCTGTGTATTTAACAGCATTGTGCAGTAAATTATTTAATATGCCAACAATCTTATTCTGGTCTGATTTTATTACCGAGTGTTTTCCTGTTGTCTTAAAATGAAGTTGCAAATGCTCTTTGTTTTTGTTTTTTAACAATCGAGTAGTAAGAGATTTAACCTCCAACATCATGTTTGGAAGATTAAAATTTCTTTTTACCGGTTTAGCAGTTCGGCTTTCAAGCATGGATACTTTAAGAAGATCTTCAATTATTTTTAAAAGTTGAAGACCGGAGTCTTTTATTGAGCTGGCAAAACGAGGAATGTTGTTCGTAATACTTCCTGTTTCTAATAATTCTGAAAATCCAATAATAGAATTAAGAGGTGTTCTTAACTCATGACTCATATTGGCTAGAAAAGCATTCTTTAGATTTTCTGCTTCCAAAGCTTTGTTCCAAGCTTTGGCAATTTCAAATTCTTTGATTTTTATGTCGGTAATATCCTGAAAAAGAACTTCTTCTACAGTATCATTTTCTTGATACACTTCTCCGGTTATTTTACCAAGTCTCATTTCACCATTTCGATAGAATCTAAACTCAATTTCCATAGGTTGCAATTGCATCTGCTTAAGCGATTCTTCAAAAAAGACAAGATCCTCAGGGTGAATATGCTTGATAAGCAAATCTCTTGTTGGAGTTACACTAAATGGCTCATAGCCCAGTGTTTTTTGTGTTATTTCAGACCACCAAAATTTTCTGGTGGTGTAATTATATATCCAATATCCAATGCCTGCAATGCTGTGTATCTTCTTTAATTGCTTAATTTCGGTATCAGATTTGAGTGTGAACATTTTGTTTGTTTGGGTATATGATAAGTGTGATGATTGTAATGTGTTTGTTTACAGTTTTAATTTTGTATTGGTTATTTTCTAGTGTATGTTAATTTAGATTTTAATAGTCCTTCAATCAAAAAGAATATAAAAGCCAACAAAATAAATATTCTCCAAAACTGCCTTCCATTCCTTTTTTCGTGATTAAGCTCAGATAGTTTCATTTTTTCAGAAGAAATTACAGAATAATCTTGATTCAAAGCCTTGATTTTACTTTCAATTTCTGAAAGTTTGTGATGTTCAAGTTGCGATTCTCTTCTTGAAAAGTTATAGGAACATTTTTGAATAATAGTATGATTTAAAGAAATGTTGTAATTCTCTGCATACTTTATTTGACCTCGTGTTTGTAACTGTGCCGATTGATCAGCTCCTGCTGTTCTTTGGGCTATAATATCAACATCAATTTGAGTGTTTTTGATATGAAATTGCTCATCATTATTATCTTCAGGTAGTGTTTCTATGGTGATAGATTCATTTTCTCCAATGATATAATAAATTTTGTTTTTTGCGGAACTTGTTCTGCACAAATTAATTATACTTGGAACCAATAAAGGGTGGGTGGTAAGGTTTGTCCAGTTTGGATGTAAGTTAAAACTCAGTACATAACAATAGCCATTGCCAAACTTGCTTTTTGAAAATAGATTTTCCCCTCCCGCAGTTTCCCAAAGGTTTTCCTGTGTTGCATTGTTAGTATCAGATAGCTTGTAATACTTAAATATATCTGGTAAACGCACGTTATCTTTTAAATCTAAGAAAACCTCATTGTAAATATTCGAGTTGAGCTCAACTTTTGAAATTCGTTGTTTTGTAGTGTCCATTTCATTAAATCCAGGGGCATTAATATCTGTTAAAAAAGAATTGGCAGAAAGAACATTATCACCGGGGATAAAAAGAACATTACCTCCATTTCTGAGGTAGTTTTTAAGCTTTTGATTAAAGCCACTTTCGATATTTTCGATTTCATTTAAAACAACCAACTGGTATTGGTATAATGATTCTTTATGTAATTCTGATTTGCCAATGTTCCTAATTTCAAAATTACCATCCGATGCAAATAGATTATTAATGTACTTGTTTTCAGAATTCTGATTGACTGAAAGAATTTGGTAGTTGTTACGGTTTCTATACGAATAATACAAATGGTTATCAAAGCTGATAGGGTAATCTTCAATATTAACTTCTGCATGTACATGCTGTGTGTTGTTATCTGTATAGCGCAGACTTGTTATTTGAGATGAATTTTTATCAATATCGATTGATTTAACTGTTTTGATACTATCATTAACGGTTAAATGTATAGGTTTACTTTTTAGGTCTTTGTTAGAGTGATTGGTGAGTTTTACAAATAATTCTTTTGGTGAATCAGTATTGAAAATTGGATTTTCGAACCAACAAGAATCAAGCACCAGGTTGTTTGATGGTTGAATACTTAGCTTCACAAAAACAATGTTTAACAAGCTATCCGATTTAATATTTATAAAATCTGCTTGAGACTTTTGAAAATCAGAAAGAACGTATGCTTGCGCTTTTGATGTGGACAAATCAATTTTTATGTTTTTTATTACTTCAGAAAGCTTGATTGAAGCAGGAGAAGGTGCGATTTCTTGAATTCGTGCTATGGCCTGATTCTTATTAAGCGTATTTGAATAATGATTAATATCATTACTGTATATTCTTATTTTAGAATAATCCGGTAAAGACTTAACAAGTTCGAAGCCATTGTTTTTCGCTACTTCTAGCGCATTTCCTTTCTCGGTTTCACCATTCATGCTAAACGAATTATCAATGTAAATATTTATTAATTCGTTATCATTTCTATGCGATAAGTTTTTATTGGAGGTTGTTTTAAAAGGTTGGGCAAAAGCAATAACGATACATGCTAATGCAAGTATTCGAATTAGTAGTATCAATAGGTTTTTAAGTCTAGATTTTTTTTTATTCTCGATATTTAGATTTTGAAGAAAACGAAGGTTACTGAAATATATTTTTTTATAACGCTTAAAATTGAAAAGGTGTATGATGATAGGTATCAGTAATATAAATAAAAACCAAAGGTAATTTGGATGCAAAAATTGTAGCGACATATTTTTTTAACTTAAAACTCTTGCCAAAATAGCTAAAAACTAACATGAATTAAAGAGAATGATTAGAATTTAGCACTCAATTTTAAATTCAGTTTTCGTCCTGTTAGGTAATTAGGAATAGCATATTGATTGCCCGAGATATCTTTTATCCATAAGTATGAAACTGTATTGTTGATATCCAGGACATTGAAAACCTCCAGACCAATCCACATTGATTTGAAATGACGAACCAAGCCTTTTTTTCGAGTTTTCTCATCAACTAAAACTTTGGAAAAACCTAAATCAATTCTACGATAATTTGGCATTCTAAAACTACTACTTTTTCCCTGTTTAGGAGTCCAAACAGGCAACTTGCCGGCATAGGTTAGTGCCAGATGCATTTTGTATGATGGGTTGTTTGGCACATAGTCCTGAAAAAACATGGAGAATTTAAATCTTTGATCGCTTGGGCGAGGAACAAATGATCTGTTATCACCCCTGATATCTTCTTCTGTTTTTAGAAAAGAGAGGCTGGCCCATGATTCGGTTCCAGCAACAAATTCACCATTAATTCTTAAATCCAAACCTGCTGCGTAAGCTTTAGCTTCTTGATTTCCATAATAACGAATGCGAACATTCTCGATATCATATGGTGTTACTGACAGGAGGTGTTTATAGTATAATTCACTGGTAAATTTGAATGGGCGATCCCAAGCTTTAAAGTAATATTCCTGAGCTAAAACGTAATGTATGGCTTTTTGTACATTTATCTTGGTACTGATATTGCCGTTAATCATTATCATTTCGCGATATGATGGGATTTGTTGGTAAAGACCTGCTGATAAGCGGAACTTCACCTGATTCTTCCAATCAGGCAGGTAATGAATTGATGCTCTTGGTGAAAAATATCCTTTTTTATTGTAATCCCAGTAATGATAACGAAGACCTGCTGTAATCTGAATTTCACCTTTATTGGTTTCAAGAATTTGAGTTCCCTGAATGAAAGATCTGTAATGTCTAAGGTTTAGAATATTATTTGCATTGCGATTGTAAGCAAGTAATACTTCACTATCTGAAATAGGAATTGAATAACCGGCAGAATCCTGATATTGCCATTCGTTAATTTTATCCTTAATATCTTCTGATTTTATACCAATTCCCCATTGCAGAAACAAGTTATTTAAAGAATGATCTCCTTTAAAATCTACACTGTAAACTTCCTGATTAAGCTTATTTCTAGCATGATCGATAAAAGTTCCGATACCCAGATTTTCTATGCTTTCCGATTGCGATCCTCCTTGTGATACAAATAAATCGCTCAGGTAGTATTGTCCTATAATATCGTAATTTTCTTCTTCTATACTTTCGTACCTGCTTCCTATAAGCCGGATAAAAGAGTTTGAATTAGGATGATATTTGAATGTAATTGCCTGTAAGTTCGAATTGAACTCATCTTTTTCGTTCCCATCAAAATAAATGTCAAGATTCAATGCATCATTGATGGTTCCAAATGAGGTGCTCCTGTTTTTGGGTATAAAATTATAGTCGTTTCTGCTAAAATTTGTCCAGACATGCAGACTAATTGAAGAATTAAACTTGTAGTTAAGCATGGCCTGAACATCAGTGTACTTAGGTTCATATTCTCCCTTTGTATCCAGAGAATTTAATAGGTAACGATTGGTTTTATAACGTATTCCGGTCATGTATGATAGTTTTCCATTTTTTGAGGCATTGGCAAAATGGGTTGATGCTCCCATTAAACTTAGTTCTGCCGAAGCTTCAAATTTCGTAGGAGTTTTATACCTAACGTCTAAAACAGAGGAGAGCTTGTCTCCGTATTTGGCATCATAAGCACCGGAAGAAAATTGAACTGATGATACCAAATCAGGATTTATAATGCTTAAACCTTCCTGTTGCCCCGAGCGAATTAAGTTGGGTCTGTAAATTTCAATTTCGTTGATATAAACCAAATTTTCGTCGAAGTTTCCGCCACGCACCGAATATTGAGAACTCAATTCATTGTTTGAACTTACACCTGGTAATGTTTTTATAACTTGCTCAACAACACCACTTCCGCTAACAGGAAATTGATCGAAGTGTTTTGCATCAATAGTTATGCTTTTTTCTCTGAAATTGTGCTTTACCTTGATTTCATCCATTTCCTGATCCTTTAAGAAAAGAGTAATGTTTAATTTCTTTGGATTTGAATCATTTAAATGAATGGGTATTAAAGAATCCTGATACGAAACGTGAGTAATCAGGATGTTTAAATTCTTTTTAGATGAAACTGACAAAGAAAATTGGCCTTTCGAATTCGTGCTGGTTGCAAGTTTGGTTTCAATTATTCTAATATGAGCTCCATTAATGGGATTGTTGTTTATATCAACTACTCTGCCTGTAATTTTAAGTGTGTTTTGAGCGATACTATCAAAAGGAATCAGTAATACGAATAAGATAACTGATTTATAAATAGTGTGTAGCATGAGATGTTTTGGTTTAACAAGATTTTGATTCCGATTAGATCAGAAACACCAATATACAAATGATAGAAAGAATTAGGAAACTTTGTATATAAATTAAACTGAGTAAAATTAGAGTTCAATAAAATCTATACACATGTATTGCAATTAAATAGGCGTATTTAAATTTTTTATTTATTGCTTGAAAGATAATTTTGAATATTTTCACTTGTAAAATGTTATCGACAGGCAGAACCATTAAATCAATTGTAAAGTTAGTGAACCAGTTGTGCGAAGTTTTTAAATTGAAAACTGGTATAAATTAAACTTGATATTTAACCGCAAAATGAGATTGTATTCCAAATTAAGTCTATTATCTTAGGGTGTTAAACTCATAAACAATTACGAAGCATGTTGATAAAACTAAGAAAAACCATCAGGCTAAGTTTGCTTTTGCTGCTTGTATTAAACTTATCTTCCTGTAAAAATATCGAAGAAATGGCTGTCGAAATACACAGCAGTGCCTTTACTATAGATACTCACGTAGATACCCCATATCATTTGTTGGATAATGATTATAATATTAGCGAATACCATAAATTCGAACCCGGTAGCAGTTGTGTTGACTTTCCTAGAATGAAAGAAGGAGGATTGGATGCAATTTTCTTTGCAGCTTATACACCGCAACGTGAAAGAACGGAAGAAAATACTCTAATTGCCAGGGAAAAGGCTGACGAATTGATTGATTCAATTTATTCAGCTTTTAAAAAATATAAAGATATGGCAGAAGTTGCGCATAACGTATCTGATGGATATCGATTGGAGAAAGAAGGAAAACGAGCGATATACATTGGCTTGGAGAATGGTTTTCCAATTGGTAAAGAAATATCTGAGGTTCAAAGGTATTACAACAAAGGTGTACGATACATCACTTTATGTCATACTTCAAATAATGATATATGTGATTCATCTACTGATAGACAAGGATCAGAGTATAATGGATTAAGCGAATTTGGAGAGGAAGTAGTTAAAGAAATGAACAGATTGGGAATTATTATTGATGTTTCACACATATCAGACAGTGCTTTTTATGATGTTCTAAATCTATCTGCTACTCCTGTTATTGCATCGCACTCCTGCGCAAGAGCGATTTGCGATAACCCAAGAAATTTGAGTGATGAAATGCTTAAGGCATTGGCAAAAAATGGTGGTGTGATTCAAATGTGTATACTTGACGACTATGTAAAAGCTCCTAATAAAAATAGCGAACATTATAAAAAAGAAATGGAACTGCGTGAGCGTTATCGAAAGGCAGGCAGGCAAAATAACCAAGGAAGAGGAACGGAAAATTTGGGCAGAGTGGAAACAGTTGCAAATTGATTATCCAAAAGAGAAGCCAACTGTTGCTGATGCGGTAGATCATATTGACCACATTGTAAAAATAGTTGGAATTGATCATGTTGGCATTGGAACGGATTTTGACGGAGGTGGAGGTTTAAAAGACTGTGCAGATGTTAGTCAGATGATGAATATCACTATTGAATTGTTGAGGCGAGCTTACTCTAAAGAAGACATTTATAAAATTTGGGGCGGTAATTTTATGCGTGTATTTAAACATGTGGAGGATTTGGCCGGGAAAGTTTAGTGTAAATGTTTCATAATAACAATTAAGCTAATGGTATTTTTTAATTTTGTGTTGGAATAAAAATATAGAGAAGTGAAGAAAGTTCTTATAATAAGCGAAAAAAATGAAGCCCGTTCCCAAATGGCTGAAAAATGGTTGAGCTATTATGGCAGAAAGCACTTGGAAGTGTATAGTGCCGGAGTAAGTAAAGGAACCATTAGTGTTTTGGCTCAGAAAGCTATGGCCGAAGCAGTAATGGATATTCCGGAATATAGATCGAAAAGATTAAGTGATTTAAAAATAGACTGTTTTGATTATGTGCTTTGTTTCGATAAAGACTTTTCTAAAAAATTACCAGAATTTAAGGGAAAGCCGGAAATTAAGATTTTTGATGTGCCAAATCCTGCTAATGTGAAAGGTGAGGAGAAGGTGAAGTTGCAGGCTTATTATGTGGTTTGCAATGTTATTGATGATGCTTGTTTTGTTTTCGTGCAAGAACGTTTTCAAATCGTATCTTAATTGTTGAATTTATTGATAAAAGATGTAATTTTCACACGGTAAAGCTTCTATTAAAATTTAAAAACATAATGATGTAGAGGTTCATTTGTTGAACCTCTATTTATTTTGCCAATTTGTTAGTTTTTAGACTGTTCAGCTTTTAAAACAATGTGGTGATTATCTCATTTCTTCCAGGTGCTTTTTTATTGGAATCTTTAAATTGGCATTGTGTTTATTTTGTCTTAATAAGCTTTGTTTTTTACCAACAGCCTTGACAAGGCATAGATTTATTCGTAATTTTATTTTATTGGTGGATGTTCTAATAAGTATATAATCAATGCTTTATGAAGCTCGTTGTTTTTCATATCATCATTGATTTTGTTAGGACCTGTAAACGGAGAAATCTTTCAGAAGATCCTTATGACTTTAGTAATTCAATTTATTTTTTAGAATCTATTAAAAGGAGGCAATGATGAAAAAAAACATGGGAGTTTGGTTAGATACCGAAAAAGCCTACATCATTACAATTGAAAATGGCAAAGGCCATATCGAAACAATTGAATCGGAAGTAGAGACCAGAGTTCGATTTAAAGGAGAGACAAAAGCTTATTCGAAAATGGGTAATCAGTTTATTAATCCTGCAAAGAGAATGACTCATAGACGTAGACATCAGTTTAAGCAATACTTTGAGAATATTAGTACGAAACTGATCAAAGCGGAAGAGATTTATTTGTTTGGCCCGGCAGAAACAAAAGTGCATCTGGCAAAGCATATCAAGAAGTGCACTAAGCTTAATGACAGGGTCAGAAAAGTTGAATCAGAGGATAATATAACCGAAAATCAAATGATTGCTAGGGTTAAGGAGGTTTTTAGCTCCGAGCCAATAAAAGTTAAAGCAAGAATAGGACATTAAGATTTTTCGTGTAAAATGAAGTAAGGTGGTTCCCGGTTTTGGATTTTTGCGTGATAGCCCTCATGACAAAGTTCAAATCCGGGAATTTTTTTTGTATGACCAGTTCTACCATTTTTCTTATGAAACGAGCATGATTAAAATAATTATCAAACTTAGCTGTTAATGATTATTTTGATCTGATGGCTTCCATCTTATAAATGGGAAATAATTCTAAACAGAAAAATGATAACGTTTCTAATGCAAAAGTTTCTACCTGTTTTGATGCTCTGTTTTTGAAGCTTTAGAATGAGGGTATAAATAGCTTAAAACTAAATCCAAAATATCTTTGTCATGTGCCGATGACGAATAGGATCAATATAATATATGTATAAAGTATAAGAAAATGTATTTTATACATATATATGATGGTAAAATACATAAAATTACCTGTAAAATATCTACCGATGTATGTACTAAACATACATTGATATGTATTATACCTATATTAGTTAGTATAATACCTATAATTATAGGTAAAAAACCTGTACGAATTAGTTAAATACTTATAAATCGTAGTTAAATGCACAAAGATGTGAGTAAAATACACATTTAAATTAGTATTATGCATATGTTATTCCTTATCTGAAGCAATAAAACCAGGAGCTAACTTGTGATTTATATCCAGAAGTTTCTATTTGTGCCCTATAAGCTCGCAAGTTGTTTAATTGATTGGACAATTTTCTCATTCAAATTATTACCATTGAATAGGGGGAATTAAATATCAAATATTTTGATTCATAATTGGTATGAGCCTTTAGTTATTTTGAGGATAGCGATGTTTTTTAACGAAGAATAAACTCAAAAGGATAAAAGAATGAGACTAATTTCAGTGAAATTATTAGTTAACGTGAGTTCGATGTAAAATTCGTTCACAGTTTGATCTGATTTTGAGTAGAAATTTTCTCAAATTTTCGAAGGAAAATCGGGATATTTCAAGAAGATTTGAGGAAATTTATGCCGAAAGCAGGCAAACACATAATGGAAAGTTCTCTTTACGACATCTTCACATTAAAAATTCCTCAAAATAGCCCGCTATTCTTTCCATATTTTTTTTGCAAATCTATCGCAGATATAACTTTCTGTGGATAGAATTTTACGTCGAACTCACGTATGAGTATTTGCCACATCCTTGATATTAGCCCAACGAATCTTTAAATTGCATTCATACCAAATGATAAAACTCAACAATGATTCAACAAATAAAATTTACACTACCTGCCTATTCGAGAGGGTATCATTTAATTGACTCCGAAATAAGAGAAAAATTGCCTAATCTGCCTGAAACAGGGATTTTACATTTGTTTATCAAGCATACATCGGCAGGGCTAACCATTAACGAAAATGCTGATCCCTCGGTACGCGACGATTTCGAATCAATAATGAATCGTATTGTACCTGAAAATCAATCTTATTATACTCATATTTACGAAGGAGCCGACGATATGCCTGCGCATGTTAAAGCTTCATTAATGGGGACAGAGCTAACGATTCCTATAAGTAATCATCAATTAAACATGGGAACTTGGCAGGGAGTTTATTTGTGTGAGTTCAGAAACAGGGGAGGGCGACGTAAAATCGTTGCTACAATTTACTCCTAGAAAAAAAAGGAAGTCCAAAAAGTAGAATGTTAATTCTGGTAAATCCAAGAATCTTCATCATTGGGAATTAGATGTTCCACTTTGTTTAAAATGAAACGAGCAAAACTAAAATAAATATTAAACACACACGATAATGATTATTTTGATCTTGCTGCTTCCATCTGGCAAATGAGATAAAATGAAAGACAGATGACACAATATAATTTTAACCTACTTTTTGCACACCCTCTTTGTAATTTAACGTGAGTTCGACTTAAAATTCGTTCACAGTTTGATCTAATTTTGAGTAGAAATTTTCTCAAATTTTCCAAGGAATATCGGGATATTTCAATAAGATTTGAGGAAATTTATGCCGAAAGCAGGCAAACACATAATGGAAAGTTCTCTTTACGACATCTTCACATCAAAAATTCCTCAAAATAGCCCGCTATTCTTTCCAAATTTTTAATGCAAATCTATCGCAAATATAACTTTCTGTGGATAGAATTTTACGTCGAACTCACGTTAATTTATATTGCTTGTGTTTTTTCTCTTAGCCAAGCTTTATGTTTTTCGTCTAAATCAGGTGATAGAGTATCATACACTTTTTGGTGATAATTGTTCAGCCAACTTCTTTCTTCGCTCGATAATAATTCAACAATTATGGCTTTGGTTTCGAAATGGCAAAGGGTAATGGTTTCGAATTTTAAATAGTTACCAAAGTCAGAAGAACCTGCATCCTTACATAAAATAAGGTTTTCGTGACGAATTCCATATTTTCCGGGTCGGTACAAAGCAGGTTCGTTCGATGTTATCATGCCCTTCATAATAGCCTGGTCTTTTAATTCTTGACGAATGCTTTGAGGCCCTTCGTGAACGTTCATAAAACAACCAACGCCATGACCTGTTCCATGTCCATAATTGCGCAAATTCTTCCACAAATCCATTCTTGCAAGTGCATCAATATTACAACCTCTGGTTCCTACCGGAAACACTGCCATTGCCAATTGCATCATTCCTTTTAAAACCAAGGTGTAATCTGTTTTTTGTTCTTTGCTTAATTCGCCAAGAGGAATGGTTCTGGTAATATCGGTTGTACCATCAAGGTATTGTGCACCGCTATCAATAAGAAGAATGCCATCTTTTTTAATTTCCACGTTACTTTCATTAGTTGTATGGTAATGTGGAAGTGCTCCATGATCTTTATATCCGCAAATGGTATTAAAACTTTCGTCTTTAAAATTATCTTGTTGCGCGCGAAATTCTTTTAGTTTCTCTATTACCGTAAATTCAGTAATCTTAGTTTTTCCAAGATTTTCTTCCAACCAGTAATAGAAATGTGTTAAGGCAATACCATCCTTTCTCATGGCATTCTTCATGCCTTCTATCTCCACTTCGTTTTTGGTACTTTTGAAAAGTTGACTCGGATTTTCGCATTCAATAATATTTGCAGAGATTGATTTAAAGGCTTTTAAGTTAGTGCGATTAATATCCAATAGCACATTCGATGAGGCTGAAATTTCTTCTAAATCTGCAAATACTCTCTCATAATCCGCTATTTCAATTTCATCATCAAGCAGACTTTTTACCAAACTTTCAGGCACCTTATTTTCGCTTAAATATATTGTAGCTTTTTCCTTTTCGATTAAAGCATAAGACAAGGCCAAAGGATTGAAATCTACATCATTGCCGCGTAAATTAAATATCCAGGCAACATCATCCAGGCTGCCTGCAAAATGATAATTGCAATTAAGCTCAGCCATTTTCTTTCGGATCTTAGTCAACTTGGCATATCTGGTCATACCAGCATATTTTAACTCATGATCGAAAATATCTCCATTTGGTATTGCCGGCCTATCTTTCCATATTTCATTCACCAAATCAAATTCTTCAATGATACTGATTCCCAAATCACCTAAATGGGTCTTTAAATTTCTCGTTTCAGCAACAGATAAGCATTTGCCATCGAATCCAATGTTAGCATCCACATCAAGTTCTGTATTTAGCCACTTATAAGCCGATGGTGTGTTTTCTGTACCCATTTTAAACAATTCAATTCCACTCCCAGCCAATTCTTTTTCGGCTTGCATAAAATATCTGGAATCTGTCCAAAGCCCGGCTTTATCATTGGTGATCACAACAGTTCCTGCTGATCCCGAAAATCCCGAAATCCATTGGCGGCTTGTCCACCTTGCAGGAACATATTCGCTCATATGAGGATCGGAGCTTGTGATAATATAAGCTTGAATTTCTTTTTCAATCATCAGGGAACGCAAGGCGTTTATTCTTTCGGCTATATTCATTTTTAGCTTTGTTAATGTTAAGGTCTTAAAATTACAATAATATGAAGGAATTGATAAGATTCATTCCTGATAATTTTAATGAAAATAAAATTTAGCATACGAAAGAGGCTGTCTTAAAAGTATTTTGTATTCGGGTAGGTATCTGTAAGATTTTTCAAATACTCAATTCACCAACACATAAATCTACTTTTAAGACAGCCTCTTTGTATATGGAGGGTTTGTTTTTATTATCTCAAACTAACATTGCCGTATTGGCTGTTGATTTTCACTTTAGCTTTTGGCTCCGACGAGTTACCAACGATCACTTTTAGATATGTTTCCGATTTGTCAACAATCTTTTGAATTACGTTAGCATTATCAGGATAGTTAATACCACAATATTTGGTTTCTGCTTCCAAGGAATAACTTGCGCCTTCTTCGATCCCAATTTTACTTGCTACATATTGGTTGTCCACTTTAATAGATTCAAAATTCTTTGAAACATTGTCTATTTTGCAATTGCCATATCTAAGATTTAATTCCAATACGTTATTTACATTTTCTACCTTAAAATCAGAATACTGACCCATGTTTATTTTGAAAACATTGGTATTTATAATGTTGAAAGCATCGTATTTAGAATCAGCAAAAACAGTTTCATTATTGTCAAGGTGAAGTTTAGAATAACGACTTACCACAATTAGAGCCTTACTTGTTCCTATATTCATTTTCGAATATTTTAATGTAAGTTTGGTTCTGTTGCATTCGTCAATTGTGGCCTTTGCATAGGCTAAATTGATGGTACTAACTGGTTTTTCTTCAGGATACAAAAGTTTTTCTGCCTTTAAATTGCCATAGCTTAAATTAATGCTTGCTTTCTCTTTAAGTGATTGAATAAAAATGTTTCCAAACTTGTTTGCTACATCAATTTTTATGTATTCAGGCATGTAAATAATGTAATCGATACTAAATTTTTTTCCGGTTTTGAATTTTTGCGACATTCTGGTTGCAGCAGAAATTACATTACCAATTTTATCCATATTAATATCGATATTGGTAAAAAGTAATTTTGCTTTTTCTTCGCTGTTGGCTTCAATGGTAATTAAAACCTTTACCAAAACCGAGTCTTTTTTCCAATTATGGATATCAACATCTCCATATTTGTTACTAATTTTTAATTCTGTTCCTTTCCTGGCTGAAAAAACTTCTATAATTTCTTTTTCGTATTCATCAATGGCAAAAGAATTGAAACCAAATCCAATTATAAAAATTAGAAGGATAGTTGAAATTTTAAATGCTTTCATCGTTGTTCTATTTTAATGCTTTTAAATTCTGTTTATTAGTGGTAGTATTTTACTTTAAGCCGAAACGTTTAAGTTCGACTTTGTTTGCTTTCTTACCTGATACAATTGCTCAATAATTCTATTTAAAACATTAGTTTTTACCTGATAATATTCGATCATTGCTTGAATTATTCTATCATCATCAGGGTGTAATTTTAACTCTTCTTTAAGCTGATTGTAGCGTTTATCCATTTCTTTTAATTCTTCGGCTAAAATGCTTTGATGGTTGGTATTATCGAAATTTCCCATCCGCTCAATCATTTTTAGTTGACTATCGATATTAGATGTATAAAACAGCTCAACTTCTTCGTACTCTGGTGATATGGCACCCAATCCGGGTTGTTCCGGAGTTTGCATTTTACGTATCTGATATCCGGTAATCCCTGAAAGAACTACAAAAATAGCTATTGTTGCCACTTTTAAAAATCCAGAAATCCCAAACAGGGATTTCTTTTTTTGTTCATTATTCAACTTTCCAAGAAAATTTTCCAAATGATCATTCCCGGGATTCCTGTCATCGAACTCCTCTTTGTGCTTTCTAAATACTTTTTCTAATTCTATCATACAAACAAGTTTTAAGTGAATTGTTTGTAACCTCCTATCCAATTGTTAATACTAATTAACATAAGCAGAAGGATGGCTTACAGCAATTTTTTGATTTTCTCTTCTTCTAAAATTTGAATCAACTTTTTCTTTGCTCTTAAAAATTGCGATCGCGAAGTAGAGGCCGTAATATTCATTACATTAGCAATTTCTTCGTGATCATAGCCTTCCAATAAGTACAGACTCAATATAATTCGGTAACCTGTTGGTAGCAGGTTTATTCCATTTTTAATGATTTCAATTTGTTCTTTGGCGTCATCCACTTCGTAATTTACATCTTCCTCTTTTAGCTTGTAAAGCTCATCTTCTAAAGGGAATATATCTAGTTTTTTCTTTTTTAAGCTATCTAAAGAACGATTAATTACGATTCGTTTCAGCCAAGCCCCAAAACTAACTTCACCTTTATACTTACCGATATTTTTGAAAGCAGACAAAAATGCCTCTTGCATAATATCTTCGGCTTCGGTTTCGTCTTTTACGATGCGCAAGGACGAATTATACATTGCCTTAAAGTATAAATTGTAAATTTTAATCTGCGCTTTGGGATCGTTTTTTCCGCAACGCTCAATCAAATCCTGATGAATGTTTTGGTACAATGAGCTCATTAATTAATTCCTATTGTAATGACGATTGCGGAAATCATGCGTTGCATGTCTTTTAATTATTACGACAATAAATATAATTAAAAAGAAAAATCAATAAGCTGATCTGCTAAGTATATTTTGGAGATATACATGCTAGTTTTCATATGAAACGAGCATGATTAAAATAATTATTAAACATAGACGGTGATGATTATTTGATCTTGTGGCTTTCATCTCACCAATGGAAAAGAATTATATAATCTGAAATGAGTCTTAAATCGTTTAGAATTAAGAGTTCTATCAAGCCCCAAAAAGGCATAGGCTTAATATTTTTTCGAAGAATAACTCAAAATTACAAAAGAATAAGACTTATTGCATTGTAATACTGGTATAATATTAAAGTAAAGAGCTTGCACGTGCCAGAATAATTTTGGCGAAATCTTTAATAGAGGATCTAAATATTTTTAAAGTTCTTTTTAGCTGAAAATCAAATTCATTTCTCTCAAGGCTATTTTGATTAATATCTTCGATTTTAGAAATAAGTGCCTCAGCCATATTTTCATAAACCAATCTTTTGTAGTGTCGGATACTATGATTGATGTCTGCTTCCGAAATAAAATCTCTTACATCAAGAATATATGTGTCATTATGCGAATTGCAGAACTGCTCTAAAGCAGCATTCATTTTTTCATGTCTTTTTCTGGCTTTCTGATATTCTGATTTATTGGCAATAGGAGTATCCACCTCGGCACCATTTATAAAAATAATAGGCCTGTTCACTTTCTTTCGAATGATTTCGAGATTCTTAATTAACTTCTCTTCATTGATTTGCCCAACAAAATCATATTTAGTGCTAAAAAAGTCATAAAATGCTTCATCCATATGTTTAAATTCATGTTTTTTACAACGAGCAACAAATTCATCTTTCGATTCATTTACAAAATCAGAATAAGATTCATAAGGGATTTTAATTCCTGAGGTTTTCGATTGATACAAATCAAGTGTATAATCAATTAGAAGACTATACACCAAAATATCGTAATTGTTGGAAAACACTTGGGATTCGAATACATTTTTATCCAGAAATGGTATGGAAGCAATCAGCTCATTCTTACTTTCTTTATCCAGACTTTCCGATTGCAATAGAATTTCGGTATGTGCTTTAGGAATAGGGTGGTTATTTTGGTTTACATCATTGTATTCAGTACCTATTTCCAAGTTTTTATAAGACAAGTAATGAGCCATTTGCTTTAGGTCACATGCACCTTTTAAAAGAATTTTTGTTGAAGTAGAACTTGAGTTTTGAAGGTTTTGAGTCCAATCATGCACTTCTTTAATCCAGTGCGGATTTTCTTCAGAATTCAGCTCAATAGTAACGTCACCAACTCTTGATACAAGCGGGAAATTCAATTTCGCATACATATATTGCTCCACACCAATGTTCATCGATCTGCATGAGAAAAGAAAGTGTTCTAAATGATTCTTCTTTTTGTGCAAAGCATAGAAACCAACAATACCATATTCACCAAATCTATCTTTAACTTTCACAGCTTTACATTCATAAGCAGAATTGCCAATCAACAGGTTCAATTCATCTTTACCCATTCTTTTTTTGGTATAGTTTAACTGGTTGGTTCGGTTAATCAGTTCGTGTATCCTTTCGGTTATTGGATTTATATCATCAATTATTGCAAGCTGAATGTCCGATGATTCGAGAAAGTGCAAATTGTCGGAGAAATGCTCTTTTTCCTTCTCCTTTTTCTCCAAAATTTTATACTGCTTTAATCTCGAAAGCTCACTGTCATCTTTCCCTTTAAAGGCATGATGTTTTTTAATTTCTGTAATAAAATCAGGATCTTTAACATGTATCCCTTTGTTATAAAATTCAACTTCAGCCAAATTCAAATGATTGTCATCTAAAAAAAGAACATTAGCAGGTCTTAGCTGCGCCGAGGCAATAATCTGTTGTACATTGTTTCCTTTTGGGTTCCAATTGATTTGTGGAAATACAAAGTATTCCCAAATATTTAATTCAAGAAGTTTTGCTTTGGCTTTTTCAAAATTATTTTTCGAGGAAATAGAATTCATGATTCCCCTGTAACTAAGGAATTTTATGAGTTCAATATTTCCTTCAATGGGAACAATTCCTTCTTCCGATAATGTTCCTGTCCAAAATGTGTCGTCTAAATCCCAAATGATTAATTTAATAGATTCCATGTCAATTCCCTTATTGATTTGTTTAGACTAAATTTATATAGAACAAATAAAAATAACAATCAAATGGAATGTTGTTCATGACTGGAACAAGGGTGTTGATCAAATAGGAGAGAAGCAAATTGATAAAAATGCAGACACCAAACTGGATTGATGTTTTTTTTGATTTATTCTGAAAAGCGCATGACTAAAATATTTATTAAACGTGAGTTCGACGTAAAATTCGTTCACAGTTTGATCTGATTTTGAGTAGAAATTTTCTCAAATTTTCGAAGGAATATCGGGATATTTCAAGAAGATTTGAGGAAATTTATGCCGAAAGCAGGCAAACACATAATGGAAAGTTCTCTTTACGACATCTTCACATTAAAAATTCCTCAAAATAGCCCGCTATTCTTTCCAAATTTTTAATGCAAATCTATCCCAAATAGAACTTTCTGTGGATAGAATGTTACGTCGAACTCACGTTAAATAATATCAGTGTTGATACTGCCAATCATGTGATCACCGATGTAAAAGCCTACCATGCTGATAAAAAAGACAATCAATACTTGCAGGATGCCACAAAACGTTTAAAGCGAAGACTTAAAAATCAAGGCTTGTTGTGGACAACCCTTCTTGCCGATGCCGGTTACAGTAGCGGAGAAAACTATGCTTTTCTGGAAAAGGAAAACATTATCAGCTACATACCTCCACACGGAACTTACAAGGGCGGTCCCGAAGGATTTACTTTCTGTAAAGAGGAAAACTACTGGATTTGTCCCATGGGAAAGAAAGTTACTTTTCGAAAAACAAAAATGGTAACCAACTCTCTTCAGAATCATTATCTGACCAAACGAAGCGATTGCAAAAACTGTCCTATCAAGAAGAAATGCCTGGGCAAAAGCCATGAAAAACGTATCGCAATAACTGTTTACGTTGAGCAGTATAAACGCAACAACAAAAGGGTGAAGAGCAAGTTCGGCAGATACATGAAAGGCAAACGGCAATCTAAAGTCGAGCCTGTTTTCGGAACCTTAACACAATTTATGGGACTTCGAAAAATCAACACTATAGGAATTGCCCAGGCCAATAAGGTAATGCACATGTCTGCAACAGCCTATAACCTTAAAAAACTAATGAAATTTATGAATAAAACAGCTGAAACAATGACAAATCAGGCCATTGTTCTGTTTCATTCCCTGAAGAAGTGTATTGGCTTAATTAGAGTTAATTTAAGCACTTAATAATTTAAAGCACAAGCAAAAAACACAGAAAAAACAAAGCCTTAAAAGCTTGCAAATCCGCATACTTTTATGGCTTTTATCTTATTTTTTAGAAATATTACTTGGTTGTGCAACGGTTACTTTTGTTGGCAATAGTAACGTTACGGACCAAAGCATAAAAACCTATTCAAGAATTTATTCTCTTTGAAGATCCATGATGCCTCATAGAATCCAGAATAGCTGCCATTCGACATTACTATTATCAATTGACTTTTCCATGTCTTTACTGATACTTTGTCTAAGTTAATATTGTATAGATCTTTAAATGAATTCTTAGGGACTTCAACAATTTGATCATTTATTTTAACTTCAATATCATAGATTCGACACCTTGGATCTCCAACTCCTTGGTCAACTCCTAAAATATTTCCCCCTGATAATTCTACTGCTTCTTCGTATGAGATACCTACTGTTTTAATTTCTATATAAATAGAATCATTTTTGAAAGTTACACTGCTTTTTTTCAATGTATCTATCTGAACTTCATCTGTAATTCTTTCTATTGGCTTTAATCTGCTTCTGTGTATATAACCTGATTTACCCTTGGCATTACGACTTTGGGTGAAACTGCTATTCAAATGAATAGCAATCCATAATGAATCATTATACCAATCATCTCCATTATAATCGAAAATGTCACTTTCTTTTAGCGTACCTACAATACTTGATTTAATGGAAGCTTTTTCTCTAATATTAGTATATCCATCAGCGTCATTTATTACTGCACCAATTATCTGAGCACTTATAATAAAAGGAGTTAATAATATTCCAATTAGTAATAAATATTTCATTCTTCAAAAGTTATTATTGCCAACGTTGAGTATATGGCAAGTAGGCGATTGCGGGCTTCAAACTTATCAAACCAAGATGAAGTTGGAGCGGGCTACAGCCGTTGAATTTACTACCATCACGCCTATTTGCTATATACATTGTGTGTGCCCTGCATGAGCAAGAGCACACTTATTTGTAAGCTCTTGAAAAAGTTTAAATATGCAAATATTTAGTCAAAAGAGCTAACAATAAGTATGTTAATTTTCCAGAGGGTGTAAGTCCCTTATGTGCCGAGGTGACTCTCGGAAGCATTAGTAAGTCACAAGGTGGTTTACCGTGAGGTATGCACTGAAGGAAGCGAGACTACAAAATCCGGTACTGACGAACAGGAACCTGATATGAGGCTATGAGGTTGGATAAGGCAGCACATCATGTCGACGTCCTAACTCTTTTTTAGAGAAACACCAAAGTAGTAGATCAGGCAGGAATTGGAGGAAGGAAAATGCTCTTACCAGGGGAGATCTTGTCAACCACGAGTTGGTTATGACAAGAAGTCAGCAGAAGCCATAGTAGTTACGGGAAATGAGCCACAAATAGAAACTGTGGAGGTCTCACAAAGTAGCGAAGGGCTGAACGTTAGGTTGTCTTAAATTCAATAAGGAAGCTCTCATTTATTTGAGTCTAGCCTTATTCTAAAATCGGGCAAAGGTGTTGTTGGTGTAAAGAGCGATGACACTGATACCTAACGAACCGCCGTATACGAGACCCGTACGTACGGTGGTGTGAGAGGTGTACCAGTGGGCTGTTAGCTCACTGGCCATCTACTCGATTGTGTTTTCGTGCTTTATCCTATCTGTCAACTCGTGTGCTGGAAAGACATGCTCTTTAAGCAAATTTGGTCGTGCGGTCGATATGTGCGTTTGCTTAATGTGCATGGCTTAGAAGGGGGCATCTTCTGAATTAGTTATAAAATCAGATAAGTAGTCTCTATTCATAGTATCGGTTATAAAGCTTTTTGCCCCATTGAGGTACACACTTATTTGGTTATCACTCTTTAAATCAAGTCTTTTCTGGATTAGTTCTATTTCATTTTTCTCAGATTTATTTGAATACCCAACCGCTAAAAGTCGTAAGTCATCTTTCGAATTTAAAGCTTGAGTCAGTATTTTATTTGCATAATCATCTGAAAAACTATAACCAATTGTAACAATTAACTTTGAGTCTTCAAGTGTCGATTTTCTTAGCTCAGAAGTATAAAAAAAGTAAGGGTCAATTGAATCTAACTTATTCTGAATTCCAAATATCAATTCTGGATTATCTTCGGGTTCATCACTTTGAAAGAGTTTATTAGGTTCATCTGGTTTGGTATACCAGTCAATTGAACCATGCAATTTGTATAAGAAAAAATGTTTTTCCATACTGTCCTCAAAATTGCTATAGTGCCATTCTCTTGAAGTTCTATTAAACCCTGTTTCAACTTGTAGTTCTTTACCAACCACTCTTTCAAAGCATAAATCATAATTGAATGTAAATACTTTTACTGCATTACCAATCTCTCTTGATAGTGTGATAAAACCATTGTAATAACTGGCATCATTTTCATAGTTTTTAACACGAACCCAACTATTCAATTTCTTACGAATCAGTTTCTTAAAATCTGTGATTTTTTTGAAGTCACTACCTGCCAAGTCTATTAACCTAATATTCCAAGAGCCAATAAACGGGTAAACAATATTCCTATCGCGTTTTTCAATTTCAGAGATTACAACTAATAATTTCTCAACATTAAATGGTTCTCCAAATTTTCCAAAAATTCCTTCTGAATAATGAATCGAACTTTTGAGGTAGTAATACAACTCCTTATAGGGTTGCCATTCAGAATCTTCTATTATCAGTTTTTCAATTTCTCCAACCATTTGATTAGATATTGGAATCTTAGCTTCTAAGCTGGCTCCAGCACCTAATAAAAACATTATTTGTTCGCCTTTTATTTCCATATCTATAAGAACCAAGGTTTATCATTAGTAACAGACATTTGCTCAACATCAACAATATCCCCAAACTCAGAAATGTATTCAGTTATAATTTTTGAATAATATATTGAGATAGGAACTGATTTAGCATTAAATCCTCTCCAATTTGCACCTGAAAGATTAATAATGTCTTGCAGATAAGATTTATAATCTTCCACATTTGTACCAATATTAAGAAACTCTAAATGCACAGGATTTGACAGACGCTTATCCACAATCTCTTTACCATAATTTAATCCCTCAAACCAAACTAAAAACTGGTTACTTGCTAATTGAATATAACTACTTTCATAAGGGACTAAAGTGTTGTGATTACTAAATCCAAAAAACCTATTGTCAACATTAATCTTAACAACTGTAAAATCAAGATTAGACACTTCACTAATAGCTTGCTCTAATGCTTTTATTTCTGACCGTTTTATTTTAAATGGTAGGTGTAAAACGCAACTTTTATAATTCGAGAAATCATCATTTGATAATAACTGAACTAAGCCATTTTGTAGACTCTGCAAGTAATTTGTTTCATCTTCGTCTTCAGCAAGTACTTCAAGTTTCTTATAAAGACCCGATGAATCAAGACAAATTGAGTAAGCAAAGAATCTCTGTATTTTACCTGTTTCTTTATCTTTCTTATGAGAAGAACCAATCCCAAGTATTAGACAGTCAGTATTCGAAGGTTTAACTATCCAAGGTTTACCACCTAGCTTAGAGAAAACTTGTAATCCTATGTTGGAGGTTGACCATTTTAGAGTATTTCGAGCACTTAATTTTTGATAATTTAAGACTTGTAAAGGAATATCCTTCTTTAAGAATTGATACTTTAAAAAGTAATACGGCTCTGAATTACCTTCTTCCTCTGAATAATCCTCAATAAATACGGCAATTGTTTTTTTATCTTTTGAAAACTCAACAACCTTATCAACTGCTTTCAAAAGTTCTGGATTTGAATAATCTGATATTGAAACCCTTTTCACTTTTGTTTTATCAAGCTTTATCTTAAACATGGCCTCCATACCTGGAAATGTACCAGGATTTGCTTTTCCAATCAAGCTAAGAAAAATATCATTTGCGAAAGTTTTGAACCTATCTTCAAATATGAAAACAAACTGAACATCGTCCGACACAATATTTAAAGGGCCATAATTTTTTATTCCTAAAAATTGCGAACTTGAAGTCCTATTCTTAGAAAATATATATTGTTTCTTGTCTAAATGATTGCAAGAAACAGACATTAATTCATCGCTAAGGTTAATTACCGAATCTGATATATTAAAGGATTTAATGGATTGAAAATTACTTTTTAGAAAACTTTGAAAAAGTCTATGCTTATCCAAATAGTAGTTTTTATTACTTCTATATTTTTCATCCAAGCTTAAACTGAAACGTTGTACTTCCTTATTAAATGGTGTATTTTCAGCTTTGCGAAATTTGAAATCAATCAAAAAACCATGCTTATCTTCTTGCCGTAGATAGTATGGAGATAAAATCACTAATTGTTTTCCTTCATTAAATTCATTTACAGTAAACTGAATTTCGTTTATTTTATATCGTTGATAAAAAGAGTATTCAATAGTTAAGTTTGAATTTGTTACAGATTTCTTTAACGATTCAAACAAGTACCATTTTGTTAAATCAATATTATGGTTTGGGTGGCAAGAAAAACTCTCAAATCCATCTTCTTTATCAATAGACACATAATAGTTCTTTCTTTCTGTTGCCTCAGAATCAGGGAACAATCTATACCATTTTAATCCAGAGTTTTTCTCTATTGCTCCTTCAATCTCCTTCCTGTAGATATTGAATTCAAACTCTTGGTCAATAATTGGTAAAAAATTTAATTTAATGTTACTCATATCATATCAATTTCCACTGTGGGCTTGTTAAATTTGGCTCTTTTGCAAGCTGAAGCATCAGCTTTGTGTGTTGGGGCTTGCAAATGTGCCAAATGTGCGTTGGCTTTAGTTGTACGGTCTCTCTTTGCATGAAACACAACTATTAATTTGTGCACTGGTGCACTTATTTTTCTTATCTCAGAGTAAAAAGGTGCACAATACACGCCATATTGGTATGTATTGTGCACTTATTTTTGATTCACGATTCCAAATCTAAGAATTATAATCAATATTATCACGATTCAACAGGCAACAATTCGCATTGGGTTTGTTGAATATGGATCAATGCCATTTTGATGCATCAAAATAAACATATCATACCTTTAGGTCTGGATGATTTACAACCGTATGGCAATTGAAAACAGAACAAAAAAGCATTGTCGGAGAAAATGACTGTAGAAATTCTCTAGGCACATTGTTCAAAAGACAAGGCCCTATGAAATTCCCTAGGGGCGTTGTTCAAAAGACAATGCCCTATGAAATTCTCTAGGAGCATTGTTCAAGTGACAATGCCCTATGAAATTCCCTAGGAGCGTTGTTCAAAAGACAATGCCCTATGAAATTCTTTAGGCACATTGTTCAAAAGACAATGCCCTATGAAATTCTTTAGGCGCATTGTTCAAAAGACAATGCCCTATGAAATTCTTTAGGCGCATTGTTCAAAAGACAATGCCTTATGAAATTCCCTAGGGTCATTGTTCAAAAGACAACGCCCTATGAAATTCTCTAGGGGCATTGTTCAAAAGACAATGCCCTATGAAATTCCCTAGGGGCGTTGTTCAAAAGGCAACCGCCCTATGAAATTCTCTAGGAGCATTGTTCAAAAGACAACCGCCCTATGAAATTCTCTAGGGGCATTGTTCAAAAGACAATGCCCTATGAAATTCTCTAGGAGCGTTGTTCAAAAGACAATGCCTTATGAAATTCCCAAGGACCATTGTTCGAAAGGAAAAAGGGCTTTTAAAACTTTTAGGGCTTTGACTTTTGAGAAAAACGGTTTTTGAATTTAAAAAAGCGGATTGTCACTTAAACAATGTCTGTATGAATTTTAAAATGGCCATTGTCACTTGAACAATGGCCATTTTGAATTTAATTTTGGCATTGTCAGTCGATCAAAGTGCGTTTTTAAATTCAAAAACCTTTTTTCCTTTCGATCAATGCTCCTAGAGAATTTTAATATGCCATTGTCAATCGATCAAGGCAGTTAATAAATTTCTTAGACAGCTTGGTTTCTAAAACAGACAAGCTTTGAGTCCTTGTTGTATTCCTTAGTGGTAAATTATTGATACCCTCAACTTAAAGTGAGAGCATCAAGAAAGGAATCATTAGCAAACAAGCTTTGTGTTCCTTGGTGGGTTTCTTCCTTATTCCTTAGTGGTAAACTATTGATACCCTCAACTTAGAGTGAGAGCATCAAAAACAAATGAATCATTAGCAAAAAACCTTTGTGAGCCTTGTTGAGTTCCTTCCTTATTCCTGAGCGGTAAATTATTGATACCTTCAACTTAAAGTGAGAGCATCAAAATATTTTATTATCCTGGGGATTACATTTTCATGCTTTGAGACGAATTTCTCCTAAGCCAATTCAACTACTGTAATCTCCGGTGGCATTCCAATTCTTCCTGGAAAACCGATGTAACCAAATCCACGGTTTACATACAAGTATTGATCTGCTTCGCGATACAATCCGCCCCAGCGAGGGTATTTGTATTGTACCGGACTCCATTTAATTCCTACAGCTTCAATTTCAATTCCAAACTGCATACCGTGTGTGTGTCCTGCAAAAGTGAGGTCGATATTGGTCGTTTTAATTACCTCTTCGTCCCAATGCGAAGGGTCGTGGCTCAATAATATTTTAAAGGGTAGGTTTTCGCTATTTTGGGTTGCTTTTTTTAAATCGCCATGCTGTGGGAAAGGGGGTTTACCCCAATTTTCAACTCCTATCAAGGCAATTTCTTCGCCCATAATGGTAATGGTTTCGGTTTCGTTCAACAACAAACGAAATCCCATTTCTTTATGAAAATGCTTAATTGCAGCAAGGTTTTTTGCTTTATCTTCTTCTGATCGCCAGTAGGAATAGTCGCCGTAATCGTGATTTCCGAGAATGGAGTATTTTCCAATTTTAGCTTTCATTTTAGATAAAACAGGAGCCCATCCATCGGTTTCCTCGGCAAAGTTGTTTACCAAATCACCGGTAAATACGATTAAATCGGGTTCTTGTTCGTTAATCAATTCAACGGCTTTTTTAATTTTATCGAAGTTTTTGTTAAAACTCCCCAGGTGCATATCCGATATCTGAACAATTTTTAATCCCTTAAATGCTTTCGGAAGATTATCGAAGCTGATACTTTCGCGCATTACTCTGTAGTTAAATTTTCCTTTGGTTACACCGTAAAGGATAGATGCAAATGGGATGGCAGCCAATATCAATCCCATTTGATATAAAAACTCAGATCTCTCCATCTTTTTCTTCGAATTAAATTGTGGTACACTTTTATTCCTTCTCTTGCTAAACCATTTAATGGTTCTCCTAATCGCCCCTTGTATATCCTTTATTATGACGAAAAATATGAATACAAATTTTGGAAAATAAAATAAGGCAAAGCCAGCTACCAAATAGCCGCTGTAAATGTATGCATCGGCTTCTTGCACATGTTTAATTCCAAACATGAAAGTGGTAAATGCTGCGAAAATAAAAATCGAAATGCCCCAAAATACAATCCTAAGTGATTGTTGTGCAAGAGGGTACTTAATTCTTGCAATCAGAGGTTTTATGCCTCGATAGGTGTAAATGTCTACCAACAACATAAATAATAATAGAGGTATTAACAGATAAACGCTTGCTCTCATTCGTTTAAATAAAGTTTTTTAAAATGATGTTTTTCAGTCTCTACCAAAACATTTATCAATTAGCAATTGTTTTGTTTTTTACGATAGAATTTGAAATGGTTTTATGGCATCAGGTTCTTAGGCTTGTGCTTTTAAAATCAGCCTCAAATATATGCAATTTAATACTAGTAAGTCCTTAATAATTGTTAAAAAAGACTTATATTCAAAATTCGGTTGAGTGCTTGTTTGTTACTCTTTTACATTGTCACTTTTTCACTTTTAAATTATTGTTTATGTCACAACACATTCACGAATTAATCGATAAAAGATGGAGTCCGCGATCTTTCGCAAATAAGGCGATAGAGATGGATAAGCTTGAAAAGTTGTTTACGGCAGCTTCGTATGCGGCATCGTGTTACAACGAACAACCATGGCGATTTGTTTATGCCACAAATGAATATCCCGAAGGGTATAAGCAACTGTTTTCCTGTTTGGGAGAGTTTAACCAGATGTGGGTAAAAACTGCGCCTGTAATTATTTTAACCCTTGTTGCCAAAAATTTTGCCCGCAATCAAAATCCCAATGCTCATGCTCAGCACGATTTGGGTTTGGCAATTGGAAACATGTCGGTACAGGCCATGAGCATGGATTTGTATTTGCATCAAATGGCAGGGTTTTCGGTAGAAAAAGCAATAGAGGTTTTTAATATTCCTGATGATTTTGAACCGGTTACGATGATAGCTGTTGGCTATTTGGGTGATCCGAGCCAGTTACCGGATAGTATAAGGGAAATGGAATCGCCCAAGCGTGATAGAAAAAATTTAGACCAATTGTTGTTTGATGGCGATTGGGAGAAATTAAAATAAGGCAAATAAAAAAGGCTCTCATGATGGGAGCCCTTTTTATTGATAATTTATGTGATAACTTGTATCCTTTTAATTCAATCGTGAATTTGAATTAATAAGGGCGCAATATAATAAAAAAAGACTACAGTGTCTTTTTATTGTGATAGATTTTAATTGTTATCGCGATTAAATCATGAAACGGGCATGATTCAGTACACAGGATAATGATTATTCTGATCTTGCTGCTTTCATCTTACAAATGGACAAAATGATAAAGAGGTGAAATAAGTGTTCATGCAAATGCTGTTATCATCTCTATTCGAGGATATAAAAACAACAAATCAAAAAAATATAAACAGATGAAAAATGTAATTCTATTGGTAGTTATACTAAGTGTTGGTATGGGATTATATGCCCAAACCAATCATCCTACTTTAATTGTTAAAGGGGAGAGCAAGCTATTTCAACAGCCGGATATTGTAGAAATATCTGTAAATATAAGTACCAAGACAAGTGAATATGAGACTTGTTTGTCCAAAAATTTATCGGATGTTGATCGATTAAAAAAATCGCTACAATTGGCAAAGATCAAGAGCTTGCAGATATTTGACACGGGTCAGAGAATTAATGAGGATAGAGTTTACTCATCGGGCAGGCAAGTGGCTGATGGTTACCGTGCCAATTATGGTATTAAACTAAAGTTGGAAGCCAAACCTAAAATCATTCATTCTTGTTTAGAGGTTTTAAAATCATCCGATATTGAGTTGAACTACAATGCTAATTATGGATTAAGTCCTGAATTGATAAAGGCGACTGAAGCCAAGCTGATATTAATGGCTGTTAAGGATGCCAAAATCAAAGCTAAGGTGTTGGCAGAATCGGCAGAGGTTCAGATTAAAAGCATTCAGAATATCAATTACGGAGCGGCAAAAAGCCTATTTGGAGCCAAGCAATACATGAGCGAAATGAGAATGGATAAGGCTGGGTATTCGGGATCACAATCGTTCACCAATCCAGACCCTATTGTGTTAACTGATCATGTTGAGATTATTTACACATTGGCTGAGTAATGCCAATATAAGTGTTGTTAGAAGGAGGGCACTCGACTGGCAACTTCCACTTAAGATAAGAGATTAAAAAGGCACTTAAACTGAAAGGGGCATACATCGAAACTTTTTCTTTGGATGGTATAAAACAAGGGCTGTTATTTTTAACAGCCCTTTATTTATAATTATTGTGTTAGCTTTTTGATTTGATCGAGCATCCAATTGCTTTTGTATTGGTAAGCTCAGGTTTTTTGCCCTTTAGCAGGGAATTGATTGCATTTTCAACATATTTATCATTTGCTTTCGAAGCGTCTTTGTAATTGTTATCGATGGCACCAATGTATTCTACAGTAAGATTACTCCCATTTTTGCTTAGGATGTAAACATGAGGAGTTTTAGTTGCTCCATAATGCTTGTAAACTTCTTGTTTGGCATCGAATAAATAGGGGAAAGTAAAGCCTTTTTCTTTGGCTCTTTTTTGCATTCCTTCAAACGAGTCACCAGGAACAATTGCAGGATCATTAGGATTAATGGCAATTACAGGAAAACCTTTCTTCTTGTATTTTTTATCGATATCAATCATTCTATCCTCGTAAGCCACTGCATACGGACAATGATTGCATGTAAAAATTACCACAAAGCCTTTAGCATCCTTATAATCTGCCAGTGAAATGTGTTTGCCATCGATATTTTTTAGTTTAAAATCTTTGGCCGAATCGCCTACTTTGTATCCTTTAGCTTGTATCGCTATGGCTGATATAAGCAAAACGCTAAGTAATATTACTTTTTTCATTTTTATAAAAATTAGTTAATATTTAAAAACTTGAGTAGCATTTAATTTTCCGAGTATGCGTAAAGAATTCATCTATTTTTTATTGATGTGATCAATCGTCTTTGCCAGTTCATAATAGGTTACTTTTCCGGCAAAGAATTTTCGTTTGTCTTTTTTATATACAACAGTGGCTGGCAATGCTCCATCCCACTTGTTATCTACTTTGCTGATCCATGCGTTTGAATCGGGATCATCAAGTATTAGCACTTCGGCATTAATCTTCTTATTCTTGAGAAAAGCTGTGAGACGATCCTCTACTTTCGAACCAAAATCTAAACTTACCAGTAGGATTTTAACTTTTTTGTTCTGATATGATTTTCTGATGTGTTCAAATTCCGGCAGCTCTTCTACACACGGTTTGCACCACATGGCCCAAAAATTCATCACATAAGTGGTGTCGTTCTGAATGTGCAGTCTGGGCTCCAGCTCTTCGAAATCTACTGTTTTAATTTTTTGAGCTATGCTTTTAAAACCAATGGCAAGTAGCACAACAAACAAGCAAAGTATCTTTTTATTCATTGTTAATATACAAATAAGACTTACAAGTATTAAATATAAGGTTAATCGTTGAAAATGAATAGTCTAACTTGTTATTGAATTGTTAAAAGTGGGATGATTAAAGACTTTCAGGTTTTGATTTACAAGCTTCAAAAATTTTATTTCGATCTGT
Source organism: Marinifilum sp. (assembly GCF_965230805.1). Classification (NCBI taxonomy): domain Bacteria; kingdom Pseudomonadati; phylum Bacteroidota; class Bacteroidia; order Marinilabiliales; family Marinifilaceae; genus Marinifilum; species Marinifilum sp. The sequence goes on from NZ_OZ246019.1 coordinate 4,128,569, forward strand.
TTGTCAGTTCCTTTAATTTTCGGATGTAAGCTGTAAGATCAAAATAATTATTAGCCTCTGTGTTTAATATTTTACGTCGAACTCACGTTATTTATTTTATCATGCCCGTTTCTTAATTTGTTAAAGTGAGGTTTATAAAATTATTTTTATACATTTGTGATGCAAGAGTAAAACACAAATAATGAACAGATCTCATACAAACCGATTTTTTTTCTTTTTTAGCATGTAATGCTAAAAAGGTTTTGTGTGATAAAAATATTAACTGAGCCTTTTTTATAAGGCTCTTTTTTTTGTGATACGATGAGAACCATATTTTTCTTTAGCTTCTTTTTTAGCTTTTTCTTTTTTGGAGACGAGAAGGACGGGACTCTTATGGTTTAAATACAAAATATTAGAAATGAGAGTCCTGATTATTCAGGACTTTTTTTTGAATGAAATTTAATAAACCTGAGTTCGATTAGAACTATTGGCTATAGAAATTCAGATTTAAAAGAATTTAACTGCTTTTGGCATAAATTTCCTCAAATCCCCTTGCAATATCCCGATATTCCTTCGGTAATTTGAGAAAATTCCTACTCAAAATCGGTGCAAACTGTGGCAATATTGTGAATCGCACTCATGCGAATCAAAACCAAAATAAAAATGGACAAAAGAAGAATCGTTATTCAAGGTGTAGAAGGTTGTTTTCATCATATAGCTGCTAATGCTTATTATGGTGAAGATGTTGAAATTATCCCTGCTGAAAATTTTGCCAAATTAATTGATTTAATAAATGATGAGAAAGTTTGTGATGCTGGTATCATGGCGATTGAAAACTCGATTGCAGGAAGTATTTTGCAGAACTATGGTTTACTGCAAGACTCGGGTCTTGTTGTTGAGGGAGAAATCTTTCTAAGAGTAAAGCAGAATTTAATGGCTTTGCCGGGTCAACAAATCGAAGATTTGAAAGAGGTACACTCACATCCAATGGCAATAAATCAGTGTCGAGCCTTTTTCAGGAAATATCCGCACATACGATTGGTAGAAACTGAAGATACCGCAATTAGTGCTAGAAATATCCGCGATAACGAACTGATTGGAATCGGCGCTATAGCAGGTGATTTGCCTGCACAGCTATATCATCTTGAAATATTGGCCGAAGCAATTGAAAGTATTAAGAATAACCAAACCAGATTTTTCTTGCTAAAGCGAATGAAAGATGTTGGACCCAATGGAGGTTTTACAAAAGCATCTCTTTATTTTAGCACCAATCACGAACCAGGCAGCTTATCTTATATTCTGGAATGTTTTGCACAAGAGGATATTAACCTATCTAAAATTCAATCGCATCCTATTCCTGGAGAAAATTGGCAATATTTCTTTCATGTTGATTTGGAGTTTGGGGCTCCAATTCAATTTAAGAAAGCAATGACTAAAATTTCTGAGAAAGTTAGAGGAATGAAGGTTTTGGGAACTTACAACAAGGGAATCGAGATAAGATAAACTTAGCTTAGTGCCTCAAATATTTTATCGATTTTCTTAGCTAGAGAAATATCCTTTTCGGTGATCCTTCTCATGGAATGAGTCGTTAATATCACTCTGACATTTTTGTATTTATACAGTTTAATGTCAGGGTGGTGATCAACATTTTCAGCATCAACAGCAATTAGGTTAATAAAATGTACTGCCTGTTTAAATCCCTTTAAAACGTAGTTTTTTACCAGCTTACTATCGATTTCACTCCAGCCTTGTTCTAATAAAATATTCATGACGATTACTTTTTAAATATAAAGTTAAGGAAACAAAACTGTAAAGTAAATAACGTGAGTTCGACGTAAAATTTTATCCCAAAGCCTTAAAGTACTTGGTTTGCTTTCGTGCAAATGCTTAAAAATATCCTTGTATTTCTTTATAAACTGGTAAAACTTTGGCAGGAAACTACTATTGCTTCTAAAAAAGTAAAGGACAGCAAAAAACTGTCCTAAACCACTAACAAAACTAACTAAAAATATAAATTCATAATGTAATTTCCCGATCTAACTCTTCTCCCATAATTTTTGCTCCGTTGTACAATACAGATCTCTCTTCGGCTTCCATAAAAACATCAAAAGGTAGAGAAATATTGTATGCCGATTGAATAAGAATGGAGATATCATCTTTCGATCCCAATTGATTTCTCCAGTTAAAATCTGTATCGTCTAATAGATATGCATAAACAGGGCCTGAGTAATAAGCAAAACAATCTACAAAAGATGTATTACCCCACATGCAATCAAGTTTGCCAAGCAAATAGTTTTTAAAATCTGTTGGAGTTCGGGATATTTTATTCGCAGTATATTCTGCCATTCCTTCGTGAATTTCAAATCTGTTTTCACAAGCGTCGCAATCTGAGAATAATGCTCTCCGGTATTTTCTAAAGCATATTGCATCAATAATTGCTTGTTTTCTATCTTCACCTTCATTTTGCAAAGCAAATTCCAAAGCCTTCCATTCTAATTTTAACCAAAGACGCGCTTCCATTTCTTCCATGTGGTTATTGTTATATGGCAAGGGTTTCAAGTCTATTTTAGGTTGTAAACAGTGAAAAGCTTCATGTAATATTATGCATTGTTGTTCTGTTTTATTTTTTGGAAGCGGAAGAGGTATAACGGCCCAAATTCTCTTATCTATTTTTTGAGGTCCTTTTTCAACTTTAATAAAATCAGGAAGAGAACCAACATAAATTTGATTCATTTCTTCAAGTTTTAATTTAGAACTGTTTTTGTTGGAATAAACTAAACCATTCTCTTCATCAACAAAAAGGATAGGAACATTTAAGTTATGACCCCATAAGAGCCCATTATCTTTCGAACATAGTTTTTTAGTCTCGTCAAAAACAACTTTAATATCATTGGAAGAATAAAGTTGATTTGTACCAAATGAATGAGCGCTACTCATAATCAACACTACAAATCCAATTAATATACTTTTTGTGGTATTCATACAAAGTTTGATTAATAGTTCAGTGTTTGCATATCAGTTATTGTGCCAGTGTTGTTAGTAATTTAAAAAAGAATGAATTAAGCTTGACTCTTGATTTTGGTTAGAGTAGTGTTATTGTTTCGTGGCGTACACCAAGTGTTCGTTGGTGCACAGTGTTTACACTTACTTAACATTCCATTGGTGAATTGGAACTAATACGAGAATTCTGTATCTTAATTTGTGATGTTTAAAAACGATTTCTTAAGTTGTTATAACAATTCTATAATGAAACTAGCATTATTAAACATTCATTGTAATGATTATTTTGATCTTGTGGCTTCCACCTGACAAATGGAAGAAGATTGTAAACGGATCAAACTTATTTCATGCTAATATTTAATCAAGCAATTTAAATACACATAAAATTCAGGTTGAATGAACCAGTATCTTGAAATAGTAATGATTTTAATAGGATTTTTAATTGTTGCAGTTGGTGCAAATAGGATTTCATTGTATTTTCCAAGAATTAAACTTCCCATTATTACGGGATTATTGTTTATAGGTATAATTTCCGGACCATATGTATTAAACCTTATCCCTAAATCATCTATTGAAAAATTAGGATTTGTTAATGAAATATCTTTGTCTTTTATTGCTTTTGCCGCCGGAGCTGAATTATTTCTGAAGGAAATCAAAGGAAGAATGAGGAGTATTAAATGGATGACTGTAGGTCAATTGGTTTTTACATTCAGCATAAGCGTAGCGTTTGTATTATTGGTTTCGGAACGAATTCAGTTTTTGTCTGAGATGTCATTCGAATATAAACTTGCAGTTGCTCTTTTAATCGGGACTGTATTTGTTACCAGGTCTCCTGTTTCGGCAATTGCTGTGATTAATGAAATGAGGGCAAAAGGTCCGTTTACACAAATGGCAATTGGTGTAACTGTGATTAAAGATGTTTTGGTAATCATACTTTTTACCATCTGTTTTGCAGTTGCTGATGCTTTAATTTCAAAAATACCATTCGATGTTTGGTTGGTGGTAATTTTATTGGGCGAGCTATGTTTGTCAGTTTTGCTTGGATTGATACTGGGTTATCTGTTAAATGCTATATTGTCTATTAGGTTTTATACCAATGTTAAGGGTGCTATTATCGTTTTAATTGGATATAGCGTGTATCTACTGGCGAATTTGTTACATCATAAAAGTATGGAATGGTTTGGTTTTGATTTATACATTGAACCTTTATTAATATGCATATTGGGAAGTTTTGTAGTGGTTAATTTTGGGAAAAGTCGTAGGGAATTTAATAGAATCATCGAGCTTGTTGTTCCCTCCATTTACGTATTATTTTATACCATTACGGGAGCTTCTGTAAAAATTGATATCCTTCAAAATGTTTGGTCCATAGCTTTACTATTTTTTATTGTCCGTCTTGGAAGTATGGCTATAGGTGCTTTTATTGGAGGAACTCTTGGAGGTGATCCCATAAGGTACAATAGAATTTCTTGGATGCCATTTGTAACACAAGCCGGTGTGGCCATTGGTTTGGTATCGGTGGTTTCGGCAAAGTATCCAACCTGGGGGTCTGAGTTTGCCACCATTCTAATCGCTGTTATTGTTCTAAATGAGATTTTTGGACCTCCGTTGTTTAAATGGTCAATTTTATTGGTGGGCGAAAGTCATAAACAAAAAGAACTTCAGCATAAAAATAAAGTACAGAAAGCACTCATCTTTGGTTTGGAAGGACAATCCTTGGCTTTGTCGCGTCAATTATCTGATCATAACTGGGAGGTGAAACTTGTAACAAGAAATGAAGATAAATCTAGGCTGCAATATCAAAATGCTAATGTAGTTTATGTGCCAGACTATAATTTGGAGGAGCTTAAAAAAATAAATGCCCACAAAGTTGATGCATTGGTTCTATTGAATAAGGACGAGGATAATTTAATTGTTTGTGAACTTGCTTATGAATATTTTGGCACTAGGGATATCGTAGTTAGAGTGAATGAGCGAAGTTTTGTAAAGAGATTTCATGAACTTGGTGCATTGATAGTTGAACCTTCAACCGTAATGGTTAGTTTAATGGATCATTTGGTTCGTTCACCGATTGCCACTTCATTATTGTTGGGTATGGAAGAAAATCAGGATACGGTTGATATTGAAATGCAAAATCCGGAATTGCATGGAGTGGCTTTGAGAGATCTTCAAATGCCTACAGATTTGATTGTTCTGGCAACCAAACGGAATCAAAATACACTTATTTCAACTGGATTTACGCGCTTACGACTTGGTGATGTTTTAACAGTAGTAGGTTCAATTTCAAGTATTGGCAAACTAAGACTGAAATTGGAGAATACAGGCAGTTCTGATGATAAGAAAATAAGTTTTTCCGGGAAGTCAATTTCGTTTAGGCGCAGACCAATACCACCCGATACAGATTTACCAGGTTAGAAAAACGCTTGTCCAAAAGGCAAGAGGAACAATAGTATTCAGTATTATCTCCTCTCGATTTCTGGCTCTTTGGAGTCTTTCATTTTCTATTTGTAAATGTAAATTACTTATCTGTTGTTGATTTTCTATGTAGACCAGTTCTTTTTCTGTTCTGATATTTTCCAGATACAGAATAGCTTCTTTGTTTTTTTGCGGATTTGATTTAATAACTGAAATTAAATCTTGCTCCGATTCACTTAAACGGTCTAAATGATAATATGCCATTCCTCTTTGGAGTCTTACCTCATTCATATATGGTTTCTTTTCCAAAACATGATTAAAATCGTTAACAGCCTTTTGGTATTTCTTTAATTGCATATAAGCGTACCCTCTGTCCTGAAAAATGGTTGGGTAATATGGCATTATATTAATGGCTGTATCAAGCTGCAGAATTGCTTCTTTGTATTTTCCCTCTAAAATTAGCATTCTTCCTTTGTCATGATACTTCATATAACGCTCAATACCTTGTGCGTGCAAGGAAAAAGAAATTAAAATATTTAGTACTATAATGATCGTAGTTTTCATGTTACATATAGTTTTTAATCAAGGCAGCATAAGTGTTACATAAATTGTACCAAACTGAACGAAAAAACCCTTCGATTATTCGAAGGGTTTCAAAATTACTTGATAAGAACTTATGATTTTTTGCTACATTCTTTTTCGCATTTTTTGTCACATTTTTTCTTTGTGTTTGCTTCTTTTGTGCAAGATTTATTGCAGTCTGAACTACATTTTTTAGCACTAGCTTCTTTTTTAGAGCACTCTTTTTTGTCCTTACAACATTCTTTACTTGAGCACTCTTTCTTTTCTGAACAAGCTTTTTCCTTCGAACAGCAAGCCTTTTTATCAGCTTTAGCTTCTTTTTTATCCTTTTTCTTATCTTGATCCTGATTTTGATCGAAATCCTGAGTTAGCACGATATCTTTGTCTACAGTAATATTAACTGGTTGACTTGCAAAACTTACCACACTAATAGCGAAAACAAATATTAGACTCAATAATAATTTTTTCATTGTCTTAAATTTAAAATGTTAATTAATCTGTTTTAATTGTATTGAACTCTTTTATAAAGGACGTAAAAGATCTTTTTATCTGCTGTTAACGAATTGTTAAAGAGCCTCATTTTTTTAAAAAATAAATTACCTTTGAAAGAGCAATTTGCGGTGATATAAAGGAGTACAGAGGATATTGAATGAGAAGAGAAGTAAAAAAATCAATTAATACAATTAAGAATTATCGAATTCAGATATTGCTCTTTATATCTGTTCTGGTACTTATTATTCTTCTTTTAATTCAAGTTAGGTGGATTAGTAGGGCTCGTGCTTTAAATGAAGAACAATTTAATCACAGGGTTGGAATGGCTTTGCATGAATCTGTTGATGAATTCATGAAAGATAGGGAGAGTTGTGAATTGATGAGTGATTGCATGCACAAAGCCAAATTTGATGCCAATGATAGTGCTCAATTGGAAAATGAAGTAGAGCGATTGGATTCTATTGTAAAACGGCAATTTAAAAATTACCAGATTCGTTCCCCATATACTATTGAAGTATTAAGCTCGGCTGACGAACAGCCTAGAAGTAAATGTTTTTATTATAGTTTACGAAAGGCTTTAAGCCATGATAAGGCTGTTTTAAATGTTTATTTTAATAAAAGGGAGCAGAATATTATGGATAGTATGGGTAGTATGTTTGTATTCTCTGTTATGCTTATTCTAATTCTTTTTACATTTTTCGGAATAACGGTATTTTCATTGATAAAGGATAAGAAAATATTGGGAAGAACAACAGATTTAATTAATAATATTGCTCATGAATTTAAAACACCAATGGCAACCATTGCTCTTGCAGGGAAAATGTTGAGTAGGGGACAAGTCCTTTCCCGGAAGGATCAAGTAATGCATTATGGCACTATTATTATGTCGGAAAACGATAGGCTAAAAAGGCAGGTTGACCAACTTTTGAAATTATCTTGTATCGATAGAGGTGAATTACAATTGTATTCTAATCAGTTTGATGTTCATGAATTATTATCGGAATGTATCGATACTTTATCTGTGAGAATTTCTGAAAGTCAAGGTAAATTGTTGGTAAATACAAATGCGACAAACCATTTGATTACAGGAGATCGGGAACTGATACAAAATGTGTTTTTAAATATATTGGATAATGCAATTAAATATTCCCAAGAAAAACCTGAATTATGCATCGAAACCAAAAATATCAATGACAGCTTACATGTTTTGATTTCGGACAAAGGAATTGGTATGAGTAAGGAGGAATTGAAGCATGTTTTTGACCGATATTACAGAGCACCTACCGGCGATCGTCACGACGTTAAAGGATTTGGAATAGGATTATCTTACTCCAAAATGATTATAACTGCTCATAAAGGATCTATAAGTGTTTGGAGTAAGAAAAACTACGGAAGTACCTTTACCGTTATAATTCCACAATCATAAACCTATGACTACATTAGCTAAAAAAAATATACTTCTGGTAGAAGATGATCCCAATTTAGGTCGGGTATTAAATGATTTTCTTGAAATGGAAGGATTTTGTGTTACACTTGCTCGCGATGGTGAAGAAGGGTATGATAAATTCTCCAAATCAAAATTCAATATTTGCCTTTTGGACGTGATGCTTCCCAAAAAGGATGGGTTTGCCTTGGGGAAAAAGATCCGTAAGAAGGACAGGGATATTCCAATTATTTTTTTGACTGCCAAATCTTTAAAGGAAGACAAGCTTAAAGGATTCGATTTGGGTGGAGATGATTATATCACAAAACCATTTGATGAGGATGAGTTGGTTCGTAGGATCAATGCAGTTTTAAAAAGAACTGTTACGGTATCTGATCTGGCCGATTTAAAATATAAACTTGGTAATTTTGAATACAATCATGTAAATCTTACTTTAAATATTAACGGTGAGGAATCCAGAATTACACAGAAGGAGGGAGAAGTATTGTACATGTTGCTTCAGTCCAAGAATAATGTAGTTCGCCGTGAAGATATTCTTGTAAAAGTTTGGGGAGAAAATGATTACTTCATGGGAAGAAGTTTAGATGTATTTATTACCAAGCTCAGAAAACATTTAAAGCCAGATCCGCAATTAAAAATTGAAAATGTTCATGGTGTAGGCTTTATATTATCGGATGAAAATTAAATTTGGATAAGTAGACTTATAACAGTATCGTTATTTGTCAGACGGAAGCCACACGATCAAAGTAATCATTCCCTTGTGTGTTTAATAATTATTTTAATCATGCTCGTTTCACAATAAAACTGGTATTAAACCTGAAAAATTGTAATTTTGGCTTTTTAGAATTCAAAACACAAAAATTGGTATGAGCATACCTCAACGAATAAAACAGATTTTAGATACAATACCCGAAAATGTTACACTAGTTGCAGTTTCAAAAACGAAACCTAGTGAGGATATTATGGAAGCTTATGAAAGTGGTTATAGAATTTTCGGAGAAAACAAACCTCAAGAATTAACCAGAAAGTATAACGAACTTCCAAAGGATATTGAATGGCATATGATTGGCCATTTACAAAGCAATAAAGTTAAGTATATTGCTCCTTTTGTAAGTTTAATTCACGCCGTTGATAGTATTAAGTTGCTGAAAGAAATAAATAAGCAAGCTGAGAAGAACGAGCGTGTGATTGATTGTTTACTGCAATTTCATATCGCACAAGAGAACACAAAGTTTGGTTTGGACATTGATGAAACCAAAGAGATTTTTAACTCTGAGGATTTTAAGAATCTGAAAAATATTCGTATAGTTGGTGTTATGGGAATGGCTACCTACACCGATGACGAAAATCAGGTTCGATCGGAATTTAGGAATTTAAAAATGATCTATTCTGAGCTAAAAGAAAACTACTACAGGGCAGAGGATAGTTTTGCACAAATATCAATGGGAATGTCGGGTGATTACAATTTGGCAGTAGAAGAGGGAAGTACGATGATTCGAATTGGGAGTAATATATTTGGAGCCAGAAATTATGCAAATAAATAAGAATTGCTTGAAAGTCCATTGTTTATGAATCGCAATTATTTATTTAAATGATTATATTTGTTCGTCAACGTTTGAAATACAATAAAATCAATATACTATGATTAATCTTGAAACCACTTATATGGGATTGTCTTTAAGAAATCCCGTAATTGTTAGTAGTTCCGGTTTAACCAATTCGGTACGAAAAATAAAAATTATCGAAGAGAAGGGAGCTGGTGCTGTTGTATTAAAATCTTTATTTGAAGAACAGATTACTAACGAAGCTAGCCATTTGATTAGTAAAGATCCAAAAAATGTCGGATATCCTGAAGCTGAGGATTATATCCAAAACTACATTAAAGGAAACTCGGTTTCTAATTATTTAACATTGATTAAGGAGGCCAAAGAAGCAGTTACTATTCCGATTATTGCCAGTATTAACTGCGTTTCTTCATCGGATTGGATCCATTTTGCAAAAGAAATAGAAAAAGCCGGAGCTGATGCAATTGAGTTAAACGCTTTTATTGTTCCTAATAATCGCAATGTGAGTTCTACGGAACACGAAGGTCTGTATTATGATATTTTTAATGCAGTTAAAAAGGAAGTAAGTATTCCGATTTCAATGAAATTAGGGATGTATTTTACGAATTTGTTCTCGGTAGCGAATAGATTAAATGCTGAGGGAGCTGATTCCGTTGTCTTATTCAATAGATTTTATGAACCGGATATCGACATTGAAAATTTAAGCATTACAAGTGCTGAAGTATTGAGTAACGCTGGAGATATTCGCAGATCCTTGAGGTGGGTAGGTATGATTACTGACAAAATTCGAGGTTTGGATGTTTCTGCTTCAACAGGAATTCATAGTGGAGAAGCTGCTATAAAGCAATTGTTGGCAGGAGCTAAGACAGTTCAAATTTGTTCAACAGTATACGAGCATGGTTTTGATCAGGTCACTACGATTCTAGAGGAAATTTCGGAATGGATGAGCAAAAAAGAATTCAAATCTATTGATGAATTCAGAGGAAAACTGAATTATGGAAATATTCCTGATTCGGCACTTTACGAAAGAGCTCAGTTTATGAAGTATTTTTCGAACAGCGAAAAAGATGTGATGATTTAAAAATATAAAAGGCTGAGTCAACTGACTCAGCCTCTTTTTTTTTAAACTTGATCAAGAATGTGAATACACTCATGAATCATTCCTTTCACTTCTTCAGCTGCATTTGGAATTGCATCTTTCAGTTTATCTTGTTCTTCAATCTTTTTATTTTTTTCAATTTTACTAGTAAAATTTTCAATTACGGTAAATGCTTCGAATGCGGTTTCAAAATCAGACTCAATCAGTAAATCGGTAAATATACTTATGTGATTTGTAAAATCGATACTCGATTGCCAGCAAGTACTGGTTAAGTCCTTTCTGATACTCTTGTATTTCTCGTCAAGAATTGCATCAATAAAAATAGAATCGGCATTTTTATCTTTAATATCTGACAAGAATTTAAGAATTGTATCTTTTAATGAATCATCATTACTTTTTACCAGCAAGTCGAAAAGAATGACAATATCATCCAACTGTCCTTCTTCTCTCAATTGATTGATTGATTCGGTAACTGTTTTGACATCTGAAGATTGTAATCCTAATACCAGTTTATCGTGTAATGCTTTTTTTGCTTTATCTGTCATTTTTAAATCGATTTGTTCAAGGCAAAAATAAAAAATCTATGAAGAAATTTTAGAGGAATTGAATCTTATACTGGCATTACCATGCAATAAGCCTTTTCCTTTGTTCCTTAGAATATATTCTTTGTTAAAAAATATCGCCATAACTATTGCAGTGACCTTATTTTGGTCTTGACTAAACTCAGAATTCTAAATATAATCTAAGATTTATCTGTTTATAATTTTTTCCATTCGCCAGATGAAAGCCATAAGATCAAAATAATCCAATTCATCCAAATAGAAATCGTAAAAGTGATGTTCTACGATAATCAATTAAAGCTTCTTACAAAATCTATTTATACAGAATAATTACCTCAGGAGCTATTTTTTTTAATTTCTCAATGCAATTTGAACTGATGTTAAAAAGATTCCAAATTGAAAGAAGTCTTTAAGCTTCTATTTTTTCTTTAAGGTATTTGCCAGTATAAGATTGTTTGCATTTCACAGCATCTTCAGGTGTTCCTTCAAAAATAATTTCTCCTCCATTGCTGCCGCCTTCAGGTCCCAGATCAATGAGCCAGTCGGCACTTTTGATTATTTCCATATTGTGCTCAATAATGATCAGGGTGTGACCTCTCGAAATTAAGGCATTAAATGCATCCATTAATTTATGGATATCATGAAAATGAAGCCCGGTTGTTGGTTCATCAAAAATAAACAAACATGGCTCTGCTTTCTCTTTGGCGAGAAAAGAAGCCAGTTTTACCCTTTGGCTTTCCCCACCACTTAATGTGCTCGAAGACTGCCCCAGTTTAATATACCCCAATCCAACATCTACTAATGGCCTTAAACGCTGGGTGATTTTCTTTTCTATACTTCCTTTGGAAACACTAAAGAAATTGGTGGCTTCGTTCACTGTCATTTCCAATATGTCATGGATGTTTTTACCATTGTATCGAATATCTAGGATGTCATCTTTAAACCTTCTGCCTTTACAAGTTTCACATTGCAAGTAAATGTCAGCCATAAACTGCATCTCAACTTTTATAATTCCCTCTCCCTTGCACTCATCACATCTTCCGCCATCAATATTAAATGAGAAATGAGATGCTTTAAAACCCGCATACTGCGATGCTTTCTGATCAGCAAAAAGCTTTCTGATTTCATCATAAGCCTTCAAGTAGGTAACCGGGTTCGATCGGGAAGATTTACCAATTGGGTTTTGATCCACAAACTCTATATTCTTCAACATTTGCAAGTCACCTTTGAGAAGATCGAAATGCCCACTCTTGTCAGAATATCCACCATAGTGTTTCTTTAGAGCTGGGTAAAGTATTGTTTTTACCAATGAAGATTTTCCTGAGCCACTAACACCTGTAATCACAGACATCACATTGAGTGGAAACTTAACATCCAAGCCTTTCAGGTTATTTTCCCTTGCGCCTATAATTTCTATAAAATTGTTCCATTTCTTTCTCTTTGTTGGAACAGGAATATTCTTTTCCTGCGAAATGTATTGAGCAGTTAAACTTGAGTTGGATTTATTCAACTCATCCAGATTTCCTTGGAATATCACTTCACCTCCAAGTCTTCCCGCATGCGGACCAATATCGATAACATGATCTGCCGCAAGAATAATATCTTCGTCATGCTCAACCACAATCACCGTATTGCCAAGATCTCGAAGTTGCTTTAATACTTTAATCAATAGGCTGGTATCTCGTGAATGAAGACCAATACTTGGTTCATCAAGAATATATAATGAGCCTACCAGGCTACTACCTAATGAGGTTGCCAAGTTAATTCGCTGTGATTCACCACCCGATAAGCTACTCGATAATCGATTTAAAGTAAGATAACCCAAACCGACATCGGAAAGGAATTGTAATCTTTTTCGAATGTCAATTAAAAGTCTTTTGGCAATTTGTTTTTCGGATTTGCTTAGAACCAACTCCTGAAAGAATTTGTTGAGTTCCAAAATGGGCATTAGAACCAAATCCTGTATATTTTTATCAGCAATTTTAATGTAGCCGGCTTCTTTCTTTAATCGGGTTCCACGACAATCGGGACAGGTTGTTTTGCCACGATATCTCGATAGCATCACCCGATATTGAATCTTGTATTGTTTCGATTCAAGGTATTTAAAAAATGCGTTTAAGCCTTTAAAATGACGGTTTCCTGTCCAAAGCAAGTTTTTTTGTTCATCGCTTAATTCAAAATAAGGTCGATGAATGGGAAAATTAAATTTATCGGCTGCATAGATCAACTGGTTTTTCCATTCCTGCATTTTTTCACTTTTCCAGCATATCACAGCATCATCGTATATGCTCATGGTTTTGTTGGGAATCACCAGATCTTCATCAATGCCAATTATCTTTCCGAAACCTTCGCATTTTGGACAGGCTCCCACTGGGTTGTTAAAGCTGAAAGTGTGAACATTAGGCTCTTCAAACACTATTCCATCTGCTTCGAAGCGATTTGAGAATCGATGTACTTCTCCATCAAATAACAGCAAACATTCACCTTTCCCTTCATAAAATGCAGTTTGCAAAGAGTCGGCCATTCTGTTCTGACTATCTTCGTCAGACGAAACACGAATTCGATCGATTACAATGTGGATTGACTTGTCGGCTGGAATAATTTCAGGAGCTTCTAAGGCCTCAAATATTTTGTGAATTTTTCCATCAATTTCGATTCGAGAAAAGCCTTGCTTCGACAAAATTTCCAATTGTTCTTTTTTGCTCCTGCTACCATTAAGCATTTCTGCCAGAATTATTACAGGCAGGTCTTCCTTTTGCTGTAAAATGAAATTTACAACATCGGTAATGGTATGACGCTTAACCAACTTATTGGAAACAGGTGAATAGGTTTTCCCAATTCTTGCAAAAAGAAGCTTTAAGTAGTCATAAATTTCAGTTGAAGTTCCTACAGTGGATCTTGGATTTCGGGTATTCACCTTTTGCTCAATGGCTATAGCAGGTGGTATTCCTTTAATAAAATCAACTTCAGGTTTATCGATTCTTCCCAGAAATTGCCGTGCATAAGCTGATAAACTTTCCACATATCTTCTCTGTCCTTCTGCATATAGGGTATCGAAAGCAAGCGATGATTTTCCCGAACCGGAAAGCCCTGTAATTACGATGAATTGATTGCGTGGAATCTTTAAATCGATGTTCTTTAAATTGTGAACTCTTGCTCCTTTTATATGAATAAAATCTTCCGAAAATTTCTTTGTCATTTGTTTTTTATCTGCTCCAAAATGGAGTTTAATTTATATCTTCAAAACGAATTTCCAAAGTTATTTAACTTCTAAAGATTTTCAAATCTCAGGAAAAATTAGTTTATTGCATACCGTTACAAAATTAATAAACCCAAACAAAAGGAGATACTGCTTATAGAGAACATTTTACGCTGTTTAATAAATAAATAGTTGTGAAGTTGAGACAAAAAAATCCTACCGATTATGATCTCGTGAAGCAGTATATCGATGGTAATCATGATTGTATTGATATCTTAATCAATCGTCATAAGGATAGAATTTATACCTATATCTATCTGATCGTAAAAAATCATCAGCTTACCGAGGACATTTTTCAGGACACTTTTATTAAGGTGATCCGATCTTTGCGTTTAGGCAAGTATCAAGACAACGGCAAATTTATTGCCTGGGTATTACGAATTGCCCACAATCTTATTATTGATCATTTTAGGCGAGAAAAGCAGAATAACACATTCTCGAAGGATGATTATGAATTGGATATTTTTAATACCAATAAATTCTCTGAGGGTAATTGTGAAGATGACCTTATTCGTGATCAAATTCATGAAGATATAAGAGATTTGGTTCAGGAGCTTCCTCCCGACCAACGTGAAGTTGTTATTTTAAGACATTATAAAGGCTTAAGTTTTAAAGATATTGCTGACCAGACAGATGTTAGTATTAACACTGCTTTAGGCAGAATGCGATATGCTTTAATTAATATGAGAAAGATTATCGAAGAGCGGAATATGAGTTTGACTTTTCAGTAGTTTTTTATTTTAGTAGGAGGCCGTACAAAAAGTAAGTTTTCAGAGCATTCAATGAATTTTCCTCTTAAATTCCTTTTAGGGAAGTTGTTGAAATTCAGTTAGCTTGTAAGGCAAGGAAAACTGAATTTATAATTAAATCCAGAGAATTACTTTTTTGTACAGCCTCTTTTTTGTGTTCGATATACTAAATCATGTTTATGCTCGTTTAAGAGATAAATAATTTTGCAAATAATGCCTATGAATGAAATTTACTCTTTCTTACAAAGCGATGTTTTATTTTCACCTGACGAGGTACTTGTTCTTTTAGATGGAATCTCAGATTTAAATTTATTAGACTCTTTGGACTTTTATAAGATTCTTGACGAATTAAAACAGAAGGCATCTGGTGAAATTGTCGAACAAATCAAAACATTTCATCGGTCAACTGTGAATGTTGACCTAAAAATCCCGGATATAAGGGAGTTAATGTTGAATTAATCAAAATCGGAGCGAACATCGTTCCGATTTTTTTAGCATTCAAAAGAATTAGTTTAGCCTGTATTTTTTATCAATTTCGGGTTATTGCGATTCCTGTATACTGCCAGTTTTATTGTAAGATGAGTCATAAGTTGTTTTTAGTAATGGCAAAAACATAGCGGCATAGGCTTAGGTATGGCATTATTATTTAACGTGAGTTCGACGTAAAATTCTATCCACAGAAAATTATATTTGGGATAGATTTGCATTAAAAATTTGGAAAGAATAGCGTGCTATTTTGAGGAATTTTTAATGTGAAGATGCCGTAAAGAGAACTTTCCATTGTGTGTTTGCCTGCTTTCGGCATAAATTTCCTCAAATCTTCTTGAAATATCCCGATATTCCTTCGAAAATTTGAGAAAATTTCTACTCAAAATCAGATCAAACTGTGAACGAATTTTACGGCGAACTCACGTTATTTAAGAGTGAATACGCTCGTAAGGACAAAAGGATGAGACTTGTTTAATTGTAATTCTGATAAAATATGGGAAGTTTATCAATCTCGTATTGTTAGTTTAAAAATAAGTTGTAAATTGATATTAAAATGATATCAAAACAATTTAATTATGAAACAAGAACGTAGCTTTTTAGCAATTTCAGGATTTGCAATGGTATTCGTATGTCTATTCCTAGTATTAGGTGGGATATTAGGTCTCATTTTCCTAAAAAATCCAATTTTTGTACTTCTCTTTTTACTATTTGTGATATGCATTCCTGGATTTACAGTGGTAAACCCAAACCAATCAAGCGTATTGGTTCTTTTTGGTGCATATAAGGGTACTATATTGAGTAATGGATTTTTCTGGGTAAATCCTCTGTTTACAAAAAAGAAGATATCTTTACGAGCCAGAAATTTGGATAGCGAGCCACTTAAGGTGAACGACAAAATAGGTAACCCGGTAATGATTGGTGTTGTTTTGGTTTGGAGAGTTAAGGATACCTATAAAGCAGCTTTTGATGTGAATGATTATGAACATTTTGTGTCTATTCAATCGGAAGCGGCAATTCGCCACATGGCAGGAGCATACCCTTACGATAATTTTGAAGATGAACAGGCCGAGATTACCTTAAGGTCTGGAGGAGATGAGGTGAGTGAATTGTTGGAGCAAGAATTGACTGAAAGATTGGCAATAGCGGGAATAGAGGTCATGGAAGCCAGAATCAATTATTTGGCATATGCTTCGGAAATTGCAGGAGCTATGTTGCGTCGTCAGCAAGCAACCGCAGTAGTTGCTGCACGTTACAAAATTGTTGAAGGCGCAGTTAGCATGGTTGAAATGGCATTGGAAGAACTTGTAGATAAGGATATTGTTGATTTGGACGAAGAAAAGAAAGCTACCATGGTGAGTAACTTAATGGTTGTACTTTGTTCAGATAAAGATGAAACACCAGTATTGAACACAGGAAGCTTGTATCAATAATAAATTGAATATGACTAAAAAAAAATCATTTGTTCTGCGTTTAAGTCCCGAGACCTTTAAAAAGCTCGAAAAATGGGCGGTTGATGAATTTCGGAGTACGAATGGACAACTAGAATGGATTCTTAATAAAGCACTAAAAGAGGCAGGAAGATTAAAAGATGAAAAGGAGGAGGATGAGGATCACTCCAATTAAAAAAATATTATAGCATCGAAGGTTTATAGTTATAATGAGGTCATCTGTTTTAGATGACCTTTTTTTTATTATTTATAGAGTAAACAGAATATATTTTTTAAAAATGATTTTACTAATTTTTTGATTTTATGTATCTTGCAAACAAATTATAGGGGATAACTATATTGTTATGAATAAATTAAATACGTTTTACAAAGAAAGATTTGATAGATTTTTACCGCATTTAACGGATGCTAAAAATCTTAAAGAAGAGAATGTACACAAGTTACGCATTGATATCAAAAATATGCGCAGTCTGCTTTTCTTGTTAGATGCCTTGAATATAGACACTGTTGAAATTGGAAAGTTGTTAAAGCAGTTGCGTCCTGTATTTAAATATTCAGGTCGTTTAAGAACCATTCAGGTATGCAAAAAATTGGTGTTGCAGTATAATCTAAATCATCAAGATGATGTAGCAGATATACTTGAAGAAAATTTAGAAAGTGTTTCCAATGAATTTGTCCTGGCGTTGGTTGAGTTCAAGCCGGATAAATTTCAGGAAAGAATAGAAAAACTGTATCAGGAACTAGAAAAAATTTCGATTCCAAGCCTAAGAGAAAAGGCAGATAAAATTATTCTTGATGAGCTTGATCTGATATACAAATTGTGGGCTTCATCGAGTGGAGAAGAGTATTATCATGATATTCGAAAGTTCCTAAAGATTATAAAGTATTTGTTGCAGTTATTGCTCGTATTGGAAAGTTCCGATGAGATTGAGCGTGAGTATAAGATTATTAAGGAAACCGAGTCGACTCTGGGAGATTGGCACGATAGGGATGTTCTGGATAGGAAGCTTGCTACAATACAAAAGTATGCTCCTAATCCACAGTTTAAATCTTTAGTTCGTGAAATTAAAAGCAAAAACAGAAGTGAAAAGAATATTTATGCGAAGGCCATTAAACAGCAAATGCTAGCCAACTTTTTAAAGTATTAAGATGATTTTCGATTAAAAATAGTGGCCAAGCTTTGGCATAAAATCCCTCAAATTATTAATGGAATTTGAGGGATTTCTAATTCAAAATCAGTTCCAACTGCCATGGGGGCTTTAATTATTCCAGTCTTAGCATATATCAAGCAAGTATTAAACCCGGTGGGCTAATCTTTCTTCTTTCTGAAAATATTTTTAATTCGTTGATAAATGGATTTTTTCTCTGCTCTGCGTTTTTCTCTTTTTACTTTGCGTTCCATCAGTTTATCACGATCTCTTGCTTTAACGCCAAATATATTTTGGAAAAATCCTGAATCTTTGGGCAGGTAATGAGGAATGTTGAGTTGAGCTAGAATCTCATCATCTGGTTTGCTTATGCTTGCAAAACTGTAGTTAGTAAATTTTCTGTTCCTGCTCAGTTTCTTCATGAATTTGCCATATATTGGTAGCGCCATGCTTGAGCCCTGGCCCAATGTTAAGGATCGAAAATGAACTCGCATATCATCGGCTCCAACCCATGCACCTGCAACTAAACTTGAGTTATAACCAATATACCAACCATCAGCCTGCGAATTGGTAGTTCCCGTTTTTCCTGCCAAATCTCCTTCAAGAGCATATAGATTTCTCAAACTTTTTCCAGTTCCATTATTTACAACAGCCTGAAGCATATGATTGATGATATCGGCATTTTGAGGAGACATTACAAACCTGTGTTTGGTCTTGTTTTTTGATAAATCAGCTATTAAGTTTCCTTTTTTATCCTCAATTTTTATCAGGTAGTACGGATCAACATGAACGCCTCTGTTTGCCAATGTTGCATACACCTGTATCATTTCAAGTAGAGAAATATTTGCCGTACCCAATGCCAAAGAAGGAACCTTTGGTAAATTGCTTTCAACTCCCATCTCTTCGGCCAGAACGATGGCATCCCTAATTCCGGTTTGCAACAATACATCTACTGCAATGGTGTTTACCGATTCGGCCAGGGCTCCTTCCATGCTGTAGCTTCCTTCGTACATGTTGTCGGCATTTCGCGGAGACCAATTATCGTATTCTTCGTATACCTTTCTTTCGTTTGGAAAAAAATCATAAGGCGATATACCTTCTTCCAAGGCTGCCGAAAATACTACTGGTTTAAAAATAGAACCAACCTGTCTTTTTGCAGTAACATGATCGTATTTAAAATGGTTAAAATCGATTCCACCCACCCAGGCTTTAATTTTCCCCGATTGCGGTTCCATAGCTAAAAATCCGGTATTTAATAACTGAACGTAGTGCTTGATAGAATCGTTGGGAGACATGTTTACATTTTTTTCGCCCGACCAGGTGAAGATCTTCATATCTACCTTTTTTTTGAAGATTTTGTTGATTTCCTGTTCTGTTTTTCCTGCCTTTATTAGCTTCTTGTATCGGGCAGATCGGTGTTTGGCATCTGTTAAAATATCCTTTTTATTGTCCCAAGGTTTAGAATTTCCCCAATGCTTGTAAAACAAATTTTGCAATTGTTTTAGATGTTCGCCAACCGACTGTTCCGCGTAAGCTTGCAACTTGGAGTCGATGCTCGTTGTAATTTTTAATCCATCCTTGTAGATGTCATAGTATGTACCATCACCCTTAGGGTAATTTTTAAGAATGCGGTTGGCTTCAATTCTAATTTTTTCTCTTAAGTAAGGAGCCAGACCAAGCCTATTAGCTTGGTTGTTGTATTGTAAGCCCAAGGGTAATTTTTTAAGTTGATCTGCTTTGGTATCAGAAATGTAATCGTATTTAGCCATCTGATTCAATACCACATTTCTTCTTTGCTTTGATCTTTCGGGGTGCAATCTTGGATTATAATAGGTCGGCGCTTTCAGCATTCCAATTAAAACTGCACATTCATGTGTTTTTAGCTTTGAAGCCGCTTTACTAAAAAATTGACGAGAAGCACTCTCTATGCCATAAATATTCTCTCCGAACGATACGGTATTTAAATATAGCTGCAGAATTTCCTTTTTCGAGTAAATTTTTTCTAATCGCGAAGCCGTTATCACTTCCTTAATTTTATTAACGGGCATTGTTAATGCACCATAGCGCTTTCGCGGATAAAGGTTTTTAGCCAATTGTTGACTTAATGTACTTCCTCCGCCCGAACTTCTATCGCCCATAATCAAAGATTTTACCAACACACGCAGCATGCTTCTTTGATCTACACCTTGATGCTCATAAAATCTTACATCCTCTGTAGCAATAAGTGAGTTAATAACATTAGGCGATATATCCTTAAAATTAACATTGGTTCTGTTTTCGGAATAAACCCTGCCTAAAATGGCACCATCTTCCGAAAAGATTTCCGAAGCATCGGCATTCTTAATATTTCGGAGTGTATAATAATCTGGTAATTTCCCCAAAAAACCAAGGTATACAGCAGAAAAGAGTAATCCTAAAGAAAGAATAGCAAGAGCAAGCGATAGTATGCAAAAACGAATTACATAGAATTTAAAACTTCTCTTTTGGGATTTGCGTTTTTTTGAAACATTTTTTCGGCTGGCAGACTTCTTGCCATTTGTTTTTTTTGATTTTACCATATTCAATTAAATAGTTGGTATTTAGTAATCAACGAATAAATAGTGCAAAGATTATATACAATTCGTCGATTGTAAATTTAAAAAGCTCAAAAATAAGCATAAAATCTAAAAAACTACTTCAATTATGTAACACTATATGTTGTGAATCGTAATAAAAGGTTGACGAATGACTAATAATGCATTATTAGTAAAAAACAGAAGTAAACGACTACTACTTATACATTGGTAAATGAAAATTGAAAAACTTGTTTTAAAGACAAAGGAAGAGTTTAAGCTGGTTAAAAATATCAAGATAAATCCAAACTTAATATTCCTTTTTGGCTCGAGAGAGTTGTTGGTTGATGAACATTTATCGCAATTGTTGCTTGAAACATTTGGCTCGGTAAAATTGTTTGGTTGTTCATCCTCAGGCGAAATTTCCGGAATTGAGGTTATTGAAAACAGCATTATTTTAACAGCTGTTGAATTGGAATGTTCCAAGGTGCAAATGGAATCCATCGTAATTGACAATCAGGTTGATGATCATCAGCTTGGGACAAGTCTTCTGAAAAAGTTCGAAAAAAAGGGATTAAAACATATTTTTATTTTATCCGACGGCTTAAATATTAATGGAGCCGACTTGGTTTATACTTTAGATGATGAATTGCCTAAAGAAGTTAACATTACTGGTGGTATGGCCGCAGATGGGATTCATTTTAAAGAAACAGTGGTGTTTAATAAGCATGGCAAAGCGGTTAAAAATTGTATTGCTGCTTTAGGGTTTTACGGCGATTGCGTTAAGGTAGGCTATGGTTCGGGCGGGGGCTATGATAGCTTTGGATTGGAAAGAATGGTAACAAAGTCGAAAGCCAATATTTTGTACGAATTAGATGGAATACCTGCACTTAAATATTACAAACATTTTTTAGGCGACATGGCAGAGCAATTGCCTGCTTCGGGTTTATTGTATCCCTTAAGTGTAAGAGAAAACAGTTTACAAGAGCCCGTTGTTCGTAGTGTTATAGCTATAAACGAAGAAGATCAGTCCTTGGTATTTGCAGGTAATGTTCCCGAAGGTTCGTATGTAAAGCTCATGAAATCGAATGTTGATCGACTAATAAACGGAGCTGAGGATGCGGCGATTACTGCAAGCAAATTACTGCCCAAAAACAAGGCTGAATTGGCCTTTCTAATAAGTTGTACGGGGCGTAAACAGGTGCTAAAGCAGCTTGCCGAAGAAGAGGTTGAGGCTGTATCTGATGTTATAGGTAATGATGTGTGTATTACCGGTTTTTACTCTTATGGAGAAATATCTCCTTTCCGCAAAAACATGCCTTGTATGCTGCATAATCAGACCATGGCCATAACCACAATCTCAGAAAAATAGAGTGATGCATAGATTATTAAAAAGACAAATAAGAAAGTTTTTATCAGATGAAGATCAAGAAAGGTTTAAGGAATTTCTTGGGGTAATCAACAATGCATACCTTGATTTTGATTCTGATATCAAACACATCGAAAATATTCTTGAAAAAAGTTCGCAGGAGTTGTACAATGCAAATACTGAACTCAAAAAAAGAATAGAATCAAAAAGTAAGGAGATAGAAACAACAAGTTCCAGGCTTGAATTGATAGTGGATAATATTGATGAAGTTATTTTTCAGGCCACGGTTCAAGGGGAATGGGCCTATCTAAATACGGCATGGACAAATCTTACGGGTTTTGATTTGAGCTCGAGCCTTGGTACAAGTGCTTTTGATTTTATGCACCCCGATGATGTGGAAAAAAGCCAACTTAAACTTAAATATTTGCTTGAGCACAAAGAAAAGGCCAGTCAGTTAGAGCTGCGTTTTATCACCAAATCGGGCAATTACAAGTGGTGCGAGATTATAGGCAGATTAATTGTAGACAAAGATGGTAAATCTACAGGAGTTTATGGTTTTATAAAGGACATTTCGGATCGCAAAAATCTTGAGGTGGAGAAAAACTTAAATGCCGAAAAATTTAGGTTGATATTTGAGAAATCGTCGGTAGCCTATTTAATTATTAAAGAGGCTCGATTTCTTGATTGTAATCAGGCTTGTTTGGAATTGTTCGGAGTACAAAAGAGGGATGATTTTGTTGGTAAATATGTTCAAGATTTTTCTCCTGTTTTTCAGCCCGATGGATCAAAATCATACGATAAGACCAAAGAATTAATTCGTGAAGCGCAAGAAAAAGGCTTTAGAAAATTCGATTGGATACACATGAAAGAAGATGGCAGCGAATTTCCTGTCGAGGTAAGTTTAAACCCCGTTCAGTTGGCAGAGGGAAATGTAATGTTTGTTGCCCTTAGCGATTTATCGGAACGAAAAAGGGTGGAGGCTGAGCTAATCACTGCCAAAGAAAAAGCCGAGGAGGCTACAAAAGCTAAGGCACAGTTCCTTTCTACCATGTCG
The DNA here is from genome assembly GCF_965230805.1 of Marinifilum sp. Classification (NCBI taxonomy): domain Bacteria; kingdom Pseudomonadati; phylum Bacteroidota; class Bacteroidia; order Marinilabiliales; family Marinifilaceae; genus Marinifilum; species Marinifilum sp. The sequence continues at coordinate 4,151,773 of NZ_OZ246019.1, forward strand.
CACGAAATACGCACTCCTATGAATGCCGTTATTGGAGTTACCCATTTGTTATCAGAAAGTGATCCGAGAGAAGATCAGTTAAGCAACCTAAATATTTTAAAACTATCGGCCGATAATCTGTTGGCTTTAATTAATGATATTTTAGACTTTAGCAAAATTGAGGCTGGCAAAATAGATTTAGAAAGTATCGATTTTAACTTTAGAAACTTTATTAACAATGTTGCTGCCGGTTTTCAAATAAGAGCCAAAGAAAAGAATTTGGACTTTAAGCTCGAAATAGATCCAAAAATTCCTGCTCATTTAATTGGAGATCCCACAAGGTTGGCACAAGTGCTTGCAAATTTATGTGGCAATGCGTTTAAATTTACCGATAAAGGCTTTGTTAAATTAAAAGCCGATTTTATGAGTTATGTCGATAACAAAGTAAAAATACAATTCACAATTCAGGATACAGGAATTGGAATACCTGCCGATAAGAAAGATCATATTTTTGAATCATTCTCGCAAGCCGATTCGAACACCACCCGATTATATGGAGGAACTGGTTTAGGACTTGCAATTACCGGAAAATTGGTAGAGTTGATGAACGGTAACATTAATGTAGAAAGCCAAGCAAGAAAAGGAACCTCTTTCTTTGTGAATATCGATTTAAAATTGAGCATAAAGTCGAAGCCAAAAGCGAGTTTTGTGGATGATACTATGAGCAACATCGATAAAATTAAAGGAATGCATGTTTTGGTGGCCGAAGATAATCCGATGAATGTTTTAATTATAAAGCAATTCCTTAAAAAGTGGAATGTGAGTTATGATGTTGCCAAGAATGGTAAAATTGCTTTGGAAAAAGTTCAGCAATCAAATTATAATATGATATTAATGGATTTACAAATGCCTGAAATGGATGGCTACGAAGCAGCAAAAAATATCAGACAATTGAACGAGGAAAAATACCAAAGAATACCAATAATTGCCGTTACTGCATCGGCTTTTAACGAGATTAGAGCCAAAGTGATAGGAGCCGGAATGAATGATTTTGTCACCAAACCCATTCATCCCGAAGAATTGTACTTAAAATTAGAGAAATATGCCAGTTAAATAATTAGTTCAGAGCTAATCCACTCTTTTAAATCCAGCATAACACACTTATTGGCTGGATTTTTTGATTCTAAAAAAGGATAATGAATTGCAGATAGATACAAGCCCTGGGGATATGCCAAATTTAATGGACAAGGAGTAATTTGCTTGTTTAGCTGATGCTTAAACTCATCAATGCTTAGTTTTCCTTGTCCTATTTCGAGCAATTGATTCACAATAATCCGGATCATTCCTTTCAAAAATCGATTGGCAGATATTTCGAATCTAAAAAACTGATTATCCGAGCTCCTGTAAACCTGTGCTTTGCTTACTATACAAAGGGTATGATTGTGTCGATCGGGCGTTTTGCAGAAAGCACGAAAGTCTTTTTCGCCAACAAGAAGTTGCGCAGCCAACTGCATTTTTTTACTATCCAAATCAAGAGAATAAAGCGAACTGATATCGTTTAAATATGGATTTTTGCAGGTGTGAATAAAATAGTTGTATGTACGCTTAAGGGCACTGTGCTGGGCATGATTTTTAGAATCAACTCTACTAAAATCAAATATCGAAATATCAGGAGGAAGCATCCGGTTGATCGCAAAAAGAAGATTTTCGCTTATCTCGTGACTTACATCAATATGAAAATAGTATTGCGATGCATGAACACCCGCATCGGTTCTGCCACAACCTATACAATGTACTTTTTCCTTCAAAAACTTGCTCAATACATCCTCTATGCTTTCCTGCACACTGCATGCATTTATCTGCTTTTGCCAACCTCTGTAATTGCCGCCTTTATAGGCGATATGAAAAAAATATCTGTATTTCGACATTGATTTTTGATTTATGTCATGTGCTTATCAACTCGCAAACCCGATTGCGGGCAAAGGTATAAATTAATAAGAATTACATGCTATCGACATGTATAATGCCATATTATGTAATCCCCTGTTTTATAACTGTCTTGTAATCTATCATAGCGATTGTTTGTTTTGTATTTTTATTTCGATTAAGTTTTAAAATAGCGAATGAAATATTAAATTTCTTTCTAAACACCAATTGTTAATTGCATCTAAAAAATCAATAAAATAGAACAATTAATATAGGTATCTCCTCAAAACTGATCGTAAGTATGGTTGTTTATCTGTATGTAAAGAAATGTTATTGTTTCTTTGTTTGTTAAAAATAATAATATAAATTTGTTAGGCTTTTGAATAAATAAATCTGGAAATCGGCATTAAAAAAGAGTAATTTATTGTAATGCCAATTTAGGCAAAGCCAGAAAATTACTTTTTACACCATGCCAGTTTAGGCAAAGCTCAAAAAATGATTTTTTGTGTCATGCCTGTTTAGGCAAAGCCCAAAAAAATGATTTTTCGTGTCATGCCAGTTTAGGCAAAGCCCAAAAAAATGATTTTTTGCCTCGTGCCAGTTTAGGCAAAGCCCAAAAATGATTTTTTGCCTCGTGCCTGTTTAGGCAAAGCAAAAAATGACATTTTCTAATGCCTGTTTAGGCAAAGCAAAAAATGACAATTTCTAATGCCAGTTTTACAAAAGCAGGAAATTAGTTTACAGTTATTAATTTAAAATTTAAACAAATGACTTTGATTAAAAAGGTATCAACAAGTAGTCGCAACGGCGATATTAGTGCATTATTAACCCTAATTGTAGAAGCTTTTGCAAAGAAAGACTGGAGTTCTGATGCTTACTTGAGCTCCGAGATTACAACAATAGTGCAGCATGATACTTCGCTAACTGTGGCCCTTAAGCGATTGCAGCAGTTTTCGCAAATGTCAGAAAAAGACCATGTTCGCGATATGGCAATCCGATCCTTATTTAAATTGGTTGAGGGATACACCTACCTGCCGATTGAGGAGCAAAAAGAAGCCGCTCTGGTAGTTTATAATGTATTAGATCATTATGGTTTGTCAATTCAGAATGAGGATCATTCAGAAGAATCAGCTGAATTAAAATCTTTACTTAACGATTTAAATAAGGCTGATATTGTAGCAGCCATTGCCAAGTTGCAAGGTGTAGCCGATCTTGTTGCTGCCCTTACTGTTGCTCAAAACGATTTTCTGAAGGTAGCATTGGAAAAGGCCGAAAGCGATGGAGCCAAAAAAGATTTGGCAACAGCCAGCAAAATTAAAAGAGCGGCCATTAAAAAATTGAACGACAACCTGGTGGGCTACCTAAACACCATGGCAAAGACACAGCCGGATAGCTACAAAGTCATTGCCCAAACCATTGCCGAACTGATTACAAACAACAACGAAAAAGTGAGGCGCCGCCGAACCTCGAACGAGGCTGATGCTGAAGTGATTTAAACAATTGTATAGAAGGACAAAAGCTTTCACTTGGTGGAGGCTTTTGTTTTGATGGAATAGATATGAATACAATGGTACTGTTGTAAATTTATTTTGCATTTAAGAATAAAATTCACAATGAATGGGAATTCAGAAATTTGTAAAAAGATTGTAAGAAATATTACAGAAGTTTAAAAGTGGGATGTTTATAACTCTTTTGCCCCTGCTGTCATACGAATCCTTTCCTGGGCTTCGCTAAAAAACATTCTAATTGCTTGTAAAGAAAAATCCCGAACCTACCAAAGTCCGGGATTTTCTCTAACCACTTTTTACTAACCTAAATCTAATCCATGAAAAAAACTTCTCTGTTTTGTACATTACAAATGTAGGCTGTACGAGTGCAAAATGGTTTTAAGAAATGTTAAAGAAGTTTAAAAGTGGGATGTTTATAACTCTTTTGCCCCTGCTGTCATACGAATCCTTTCCTGGGCTTCGCTAAAAAACATTCTAATTGCTTGCAAAGAAAAATCCCGAACCTACCAAAGTCCGGGATTTTCTCTAACCACTTTTTACTAACCTAAATCTAATCTATGAAAAAACTTCTCTGTTTTGTACATTACAAATGTAGGCTGTACGAGTGCAAAATGGTTTTAAGAAATGTTAAAGAAGTTTAAAAGTGGGATGTTTATAAAACTTTTGCCCCTGCTGTCATACGAATCCTTTCCTGGGCTTCGCTAAAAAATATTCTAATTGCTTGCAAAGAAAAATCCCCCGTGTTGCATTACGAAACGAAGTTCCATAGAATCATATCTTTGCAAGAAATGTTTAAATAAGATATCCTGAAGTACCCTCTTTGCTGGTTAAGTGTTTTTAAATAGTTACGAAAATCATAAAAATGTGAAAGAATAAATTATTTTTAAGGCGCAATTTAAAACAGACAACACACAAATTAAATAATCGAATGAAAAAATTACTGATGGTATTTTTTGCAGTAAGCTTAATGGCTTCTGCAAACTTATTGGCACAAGGAGTTTTAGAACAAATAAACGATCCTTTCTTTGGCGAAAGCTGTACCAGTATTATGGTAGGGAAAAAAGCGTCGACTGATGGATCGGTGATTACAAGTCATACTTGCGACGGAAAATACAGAACATGGTTGCAAGTTGAACCAGGCCAAAAGTTCAAGAAAGATACTACAACAAAAGTGTATAAAGGAAGCCTTAAAACCGAAACGGCTTGGGACAGAAGAAAAATGAATGTTGCAGGAACAATTCCTCAAGCTAAAGAAACCTATGCATATTTAAATACCGCTTATCCGTGCTTAAACGAAAAACAGTTGGCCATTGGCGAAACTACCATCGTTGGGCCTAAAGAGTTGGTTAACGAAAAGGGAATGTTCCTGATTGAAGAATTGGAGCGTGTTGCTTTACAGCGCTGCACAACTGCTCGCGATGCCATTAAATTAATCGGCAAATTGATTAAAGAATATGGTTATGGCGATTGGGGTGAGTGCATAACCATTGCCGATAAAAAGGAAGTTTGGCAAATGGAGATTTTTGGCGAAGGTCCCGATAATATTGGTGGAGTATGGGCAGCTCAGCGTATTCCTGACAATCATGTAGGTGTATCAGCAAATATTTCAAGAATCGGTGTTATCGATAAAAAGAACAAAGACTACTTCCTATATTCTGATAATGTTTTCTCGGTAGCGAAGGATTTGAAAAGATGGGATGGTAAAGAAGAATTTAAATTCTGGAAAGCCTATGGTAAGGTGGATAAGCCATTCAAAATTCGCGAGTTTTTTATCCTTAATGCATTGGCTCCATCATTAAAATTAGATTTTGAAGCCGACGAATTGCCATTCTCGGTTAAACCGGATAAAAAAGTTTCGGTTCGCGATGTAATTGCCTTGTACCGCGAAACTTACGAAGGAACAAAGTACGACATGACTCAGAACCTAAAAGTGGTAAAGAAAAAGTACAACGAGGAAAAAGAGGTAATTGGTGCTGATACTTTAACGGCTCCAAATGCTCATCCTTGGCCAACACGTGATCACAGAAACTTACGCAACTACCTAAAAGAGGGTACCATTGAGTATCAGAGAACGGTTGCTGTTGCCTGGTGTTCCTACTCTCACATCATCCAGTTAAGAGAGTGGTTGCCCAATGAAATTGGTGGCCGAGCTTGGTTCTCTTTCGATAATCCTGCTCAAAGTCCGCGTATCCCAATTTATTCCGGAACTACTGTATTGCCTGAAAGTTTTAACTATTGCGGTCAGAAGCGTTATCGCAATGATGCAGCAATTTGGCAATACCGTAAAGCAAATAAGTTGGCTACTTTGCAATGGCAAAAAACCAAAAAGGGCATGATGGAAGAAGTTGCTTACTTTGAAAACAAAGGATTTGATGAGGCTGAATATTACGAAGCTAAAATCAAAAAGCTTTTAGAAGAGGGCAAGAAAAAAGAAGCAAGCATACTTCTAAATAAATTCACAAAAGATTTTACAGGAGCCACAATGCTGCGTTGGAAAGAATTGGAAAACGAATACTGGGGAAGATTTGGATTAGGATTCTAAAAGTATAATGAGAATATAGCGAAAACCATTTACTGTTCGGTAAATGGTTTTTTTATGCTGTAATTTAGCCTACTGTTTCGTTGCAAACTTATTAATTTTATGGCGATACTGATATTAGCTTGCCTCAACAATTAAAGGTAGGCTGTTTTCTATATGATTTTCGCGTTTAAAGTTTCCGAAAAACGAAATGTTTGTAAATCCTTCTTTTCGCAGCAGTTTTTCAATTTTTGATTTTCTTAATGCCAATAATGCAATGCAGTTTTGAATGCATTGATTGCTTTCTTTAATGCTTAAGGTAGTTTCAAAATCAACTTTCCCCAGTGAAGAATGGTACTTATACTTGCGTTCAAACTTTATGATTCCATTTTCGATGGTAGGGAGGTGGTCGATATTCTGATCAATAATTCTGTCGTAATTGATGATCTGAAAAAGCAATTTCCCATCTTTCTTTAAAACCGATTTTGCATTTCGAAAGAATTGCAAAACCTCTTCATAAGAATTCAAATGCACCAAGGTGTTGCCAAAACAGGCAATAATATCAAATGAGTTTGCGCCGAAAGCAGATTCCAACTCTAGCATATTTTGCAAATGGAAATCAAGATTTTTGAATTTCTTTCCTTTTGCAATTGCCTGGTCAATCATTCCTTTATCCAAATCAATACCAATTACCTTTTGGCACGATTCAGCTAGCTTTAATGATAAATCACCAATGGCACATCCAATATCCAATACGGAAAGTTGATCTTTAGCTTGCTGATGACTCTTTTCAATAAAATCAACCTGCATGTTATTCAAAGGAAATATGTATTGGTAGTATTTTGATATGCTTTCGTAGAAGTTCATAACCTTTGGTATCGGTTTATAAGTTTGTCAATTTAGGTAAAAAAATAAGTAATCCTACAAGTAATGCAGTTATTGCACCAATTAATACCGCTGCCGCTGATATGTCTTTTATCTTCTTGATTTTATCATGATAATCAGGATGAATAAAATCACAAATATTTTCGATAGCAGTATTAAATAACGTGAGTTCGCCGTAAAATTCTATCCACAGAAAGTTATCTTTGTGATAGATTTGCATTAAAAATTTGGAAAGAATAGCGGGCTATTTTGAGGAATTTTTAATGTGAAGATGTCGTAAAGAGAACTTTCCATTATGTGTTAGCCTGCTTTCGGCATAAATTTGCTCAAATCTTCTTAAAATATCCCGATATTCCTTCGAAAATCTGATAAAATTTCTACTAAAATCAGATCAAACTGTGAACGAATTTTACCTCGAACTCACGTTAAATAGTTCAGCAACAACAACAAATCCAATCGAGAAAAGAATGGCAAGCATTTCCAACTTCCTAAGTTTAAGGATAGTGCTTAAAATATAAATGATAATGCCAATACCCAGGTGAATTTTAGCATTGTCTTCTTCTTTAACTACAGTTTTCAAACCTGAGATAGCATGCCTTAAACTTTTGAGCCTGGCTTTAATGGAAAATTTGCATTCTTTTCTCATACTTCAATTGGATTTAAAAGTTATTCAGCTCTCACTTGCAGTTTATACCAATTGATATTTCTGGTAAAGTACATGGTAATAGCAAGAATTAATGTTAAACCAATGCTTCCCATTAGTAAAGCATAATCAGCCAACTGTAGGGTAACAAATAAAAAGGTGTAAATGCCCAGTATTGTTGAAGTGAGTATTCCTGTAAATTTGAACGATTTAAATACACTTGTTGAGTAAAGAGAAATTAATAAGCAACTTACACTAGCCGATATTAAATAGGCAATATTAAAATTGGTGTGTTCTGATATTGAAATGAGCAATACATAGAACAAGCAAAGCGTCAATCCTACCAATGTATATTGGAAAGGATGAATTTTTTTACCATTTAGTATCTCAACCAGGAAAAACACCAGGAAAATAAGTGCGATGGTCATAACCGCATACTTCGACGAACGAGTTGCCTTTTGATAGTCGTCCAAAGGCATTATTAAATCAACACCAAAACTTGACTCCTGCATTCTTTTGCCCATATTTCGATTTACCCATGATTGAGGATAGTTTCGATTAAGAAGGAGCGCTTTCCAGTTTGCGGTAAAACCTTCATCGCTCACTTCTCTGGTTTTGGGTATAAAATTGCCATTAAAGCTAGGCGATGGCCAAGGTGATTTTAGCTGTACTTCGCTTGTGCCACCAACAGGAATAAAGGAAAGGTTTTGACTTCCTTGAAGATTTAAATCAAATGAAAAATTAAGCTCTTGGGTATAATCTTCTGCAAGATTTGGAATATCAATACTTACACCAGATCTCATCATTTCCGGCAAACGAGAGCCAGCTTGTACCCTTAGTTTTTCTTTGCCCCAATTCAACTCAATTAGCTCTTCTATACCTCTTAGGTCGGAAATGCCTATGCTTACAAACGCCTTGTCGAATTGAATTTCTTTGAGTCCGCTTTTATCAATCTTTGCATTTAAATCAAACTTACCAGATACTTTTAGATTACTGCGATATACAACTACCTCGTAAATGCCACGCTTTAATGTTTTAGGTTCAACATCTCCGTTAATCTTTAAGGTCTCGGGAAGTATGTAAAGATTTTTAATTTGCTGAACCGTTTCATTCTCTTTATCATGATATTCGTAAAGAAGGGGAATGGTAAGAACAGGGCCGTTAATTTGTTGTTCGTTTGCCCATTTCGAACTTACTTCTTGCAGTACAGATCGATTTAAATTTTTTCGCTCCGAAATGATTGATTTAATCATGCTCGAAGGGATTAATAGTAAAAGCATTAGAACCGTAATGGTTGTAAGTTTTAGTCCTACCGATTGTTTTAACCAATTGCTAAATTTTTCGAATGGGCTTTGTTCTTTGTTCATGTTTCTATCTTTTAAAAGTACTTTGAAAATCAAAGTGGGATGAGAAAAAAATTATTTTAATAATTGCTCTATGGCTTTAATGTGTTTTAAAAATGCGGCCTTTCCTTCGTTTGTTGCGCTGTATTTTGTATTTGGTTTGCGATCTAAAAACTCTTTCTGAACTCTTATGTACTCATTTTTTTCCAAAGATTTAAGGTGACTTGCCAGGTTGCCATCGGTAACGCCTAATAGATTTTTTAAAGAGTTAAAATCCAGATAGTCGTTCACCACCAAAGCTGACATTACACCAAGTCGAATTCGGTTCTCAAAAGCTTTATTTAAATCTTTTAAAATATCTTTCACGACTTGTACTTTACTTCCATTATAATACCGTAAACAATATGAAGAACTCCAAATCCAATGCACCAGAAAATAAGACCATATCCAATAAAATAGGTGGCTATCAATCCTAAAACAATTTCCAGAATCCCCAAGCTGCGTACTTCGGTTAATGTATATTTACTGGCATTCACCAAGGCCAATCCATAAAACAGAAGTGTAAGAGGTGCAATTAAACCAACATATCCTTTTATTAAAATCAGCAAACAGAACATTCCTCCGGAAAGCAGGGGAATAAATAGATTTATTAATAATCTTTTGGTCTGCGAATCCCAGATATTTTGTTTGGTGCGTTTTACCTTTAAGCGAGTAAAGAAAATTCCGAAGCCAACAGCCATAATAAGAGTTAAGAATCCAATTCCAAGTAAGAGGATCAATTGGTCAAAACTCATTAAAGTCCTGTCGAAATTTTGATATCCCGTTTTTGAATAAACAATTATCCATGCAAAATAGGCACCGATCAGTGCAATTAATCCTGCCGAAATGCCCGATAAGCCACTCAATGAAATAAACTTGGACGATTTGTTCATCATCTCCTTAATCTCACTTAAATCTTCAATGTATTTCTGTTGATTCATAAAAAGTACTTTGAAATTCAAAGTAAAAGTATTGCTTTTTTTTTATTCTCCAAAATAATCTTGATTTTGTGCAAAACACATTTTTTAATAAAAAGGGTATAATTTGTTCCGAAGAAAAAGATGTTTATATTTCGGCTCTTGATTGAAATTAAATAAATACTACATCTACGAAAATTGTAACCAGGTGAAAAAATTATAAGCAGATGAAATCAGTTTATCCCATTTTAATCTTGGCTCTTGTGCTGTTGAGCGCATGCAATCCAAAGTCTACCAAACAAGAAATCGCCTTGGGCGATACTATTCAAACAGCCAGTGGTTTAAAGTACATTTACCTTAAAAAAGGTGATGGACGTAAAATTGAAACCGGCTGTAAAGTTGGTGCATATCTAAGCTTGAAGGTTAAAGATCAGGTCGTATGGAATACCAACAAATTACCTGATTCCTTATTTACTTATCTTGCAGATTATTCGCGCCTGATTAAAGGATTTACCGAAGTGAGCATGCTATTGCGTGAAGGCGATGAGGTAGTTGCTATTCTTCCGGATTCATTGGCATATGGTGCCAAGGGTGCCGGCGACATTATTCCTCCGCATTCTACTTTAATTTACGATCAATTTAAAGTGCTAAAGGTTGATGCCCCAAAAAAGTTTTTATCTGATCTGTTGTATGCGGATGTTAAGGAGAGATCTTTGAATGCTGCTGTGGCAACTTTCCAAAAAATTACCGAAGGAGAGGAGTCGGAAAATTATTATACGGATAGCGAGCAATTAAATAGAGTTTGGGAACAGTTAAGCAGGGATAGTTTATATGCAAAGGCAGCCGATTATGCCGTTAAATTTGGTGAGCTGGCAAAGGATGATCGATTAAAATATAGAAATGTATTGTCCCTGGAAAGCATGGGTGAATATCTTAAAGCTAAGGATCATCTGGAAATACTTCTTGCTGATGACCCGGAGAACAAAATGATGCAGGATAAAATGATTGATTTATGCAAAAAGCATAGGATGAATAACAAATAGTGTGTGAAGCTTAATGAAGTTTGCCGAGACCTATATCCGATTGAATCTAAAATTAATTGCAGAATAAGAGCTCATTAATACTGTTATAACTAGTCTCTGCAAGAAAATTATTGCTTTTAGCATAGTCTTTCTAACTCCATATTACCAAATACTTTTGAGGCAACCAATAAGTGACTGTTTGCAGATTCTAAATTAAACTCACTTGTAAATAAATTGCTTTGGAATTTTAAGGTATTGCAATTCTTTTGTTCTTCTTTTGTGAGGTATAGCTTCACAAATTTGTGGGAATTGGTTTTACCAGCATGCTTCCCCGAAACGTATTTCATATTAATGGATTGATCACTCTCCGTCCAATAGAAAGAACATACTTCTTGCGATTCAATATTTTGCCATTCACCACTGGTTATCAACTTTATTATTTCCAGGTAATTCATCTGATTTACTTTATTGTTGAGATACTTAAGTTACGAAAATCAGTACACAAGCACAATGCGCAGCTTTCTATCAATTATATTTCTATAATATGAACATTTTGTTCATACAAATGTGATTAATTTCGTAAGTTTGATGTTAAGGTATTAAATTGACTATAAAATAATTGCTATGAAAAAATTTACTTGGAGCATTTTATTGCTTGCGATGATTTTAGGCTTATCGGCATGTACCGATTCTAATACACCTAAGGAGCCTCAACCCGATCCTGAACCAGATAACTCTTTAATGGGAAAATTAGATATTTCCAGTGAATTTGATTTTCAAACCACCGGTGAGATAAAGCTTCAGATAAACGATCCGGACAATGGAGCCTATTATTACATCTATTCATATGAGGATGCAATTGAATGGCAAGAAATTGAATACATCGATGATGAGGGAAATACAGTTAGCGATGAAGTGCCTGTTGCCGATCATTATAACACCATTGAGTTAGGAGTGATTCGTATTATGGGAGGCAAAGCAAATGTTTCCTTATCGGTTCCAACCAATGTTAAGAAATTACTGCTGAAGAAATATTACAAAGGTGCATTTACCAGTGCTTACTCAAATGAAATTAGCCAAGAGCGTCCTTTAAGTTTAACTTTTGATGGAAGTGATTTAAAAAGCATGGCAAAGCCAAATATCTCAACCAAAAATGCTGCTTTGGCAAGCGATATTCTTTGGTGCGTGAATGGTAGCGGACAACTTTTTACGGTAAATCCTGAAGACATGACGACAGTTCGTAAACAAGATTTGGCTGAAGGAACTTGGACTGTGGCGATGGACTTTCAGAATCATCAGTTCTATACCATTGGGCGAGGTAAACCCTACAAATTGTATCGTTACGATGTGGATGTTGAGAATGATTACTCTGTGTCTGAACCTACTATTATCAACAGCGATTTGGGTTTTGGAGGACCACGTTTGGAATATGCCAATGATGAAGGATTCCTTTATTTCTCGAACAAAAATTACATTTATAAGTTGAATCCGGGCGATGGGAGTGTGTTGGAGACATTTAATATTGATGATGGATTAAACAATACAAGTGGAGGAGACATTGCCAAAGGAAAGGATGGAAGCTGGTACATGTCTACTTTTGGTGGCTTATATGCATTAACTTTTAATGAGGGAACGAACGAAGTGAACGCGGTTCGAAAAAGTGCCGATAATTTGCCCTATACCCCTACTTCTTTATGTATCGATACCAAACTTACACCAGATATTTGGGTTGCGGATAATTTTACACCCTCAAGTTTGTATGTAATGGATACGCAAACCGGAGGATATGAAACCCGTGATCCAGATAACGAATTGGGAATTAACGATCTTACAAAAACGCCATTGGAATACGAGAATGTTGGGGATTCTGATAATGATGGTTGTCCTGATAATATTGATGAATTTCCAAACGACCCGGAGGTTTGTTTGAAAACGGTTACACCAACCAAATATGGATGGGGAAGTATTGCATTTGAAGATTTGTGGCCATTTAAAGGAGACTATGATTTTAATGATTTGGTAGTGAATTACAGGCATACCATGATGATTAATCTGGATAACAAAGCAGTGAGAATGGAAGCTAAATTCTGGATAAAACATGTTGAGGGTGCTACATACAATAATGGTTTTGGTATCCAGTTCGATCATTTATTGCCAAATCAGATTGAAAGTGTTACAGGTAATGATATCCGATCCGATTTCATTAATGTGCAGCCCAATGGTTTGGAGGCAAATCAGGAAAAAGCGGTTGTAATTGTATTTGATCAGTCGCAGAATTATAGAAATGAAACATCCGAACCCGATCCTGATTATAATGAGTTAACACTCATGATACGGTTTGCCGAGCCGATGGATTTAGAAGAAATAGGAACCAGTCCTTTTAATCCTTTCCTTATCGTGAATGGAAGTAGAGAAAAGGAAATTCATTTGCCAAATCATATTCGAACATCCTTAGGAGAGATAAACTCTAATCAAAGTGCAACCAATTTAGATTCAGATGGAAATTATAAATCTCCAAAAGGCTTACCTTGGGCCATTGCCATTGCTCACGAGTTTAAATATACAAAAGAGAAAGTGGAGATACTCGAAGGCTATAATCATTTTGCCAAGTGGGCAGAGAGTGGAGGAGAATTGTATCCAGATTGGTATAAAGACAATGCAGGTTATCGAAATATGAATAAAATTGACAAATGATGCTTAAGTTATACCAGTTTTAATACTGATAGAATAAATACAAATACCCCAAAAATCAAATGGTTTTTGGGGTGTGTTTATTATTACTATTCAACTTCTTCAACTTTCTCTGGCTTCCAGCTTTTCAGCTTTATTAAATCAGGAAAGGCTTTTGGTTTGTATATCGATTTTTCTTCGAATACTCTTAAACATTCTTGCACCCCTTCACTAATACTTGGATGTGGATGAACATTTTGTCGGATATCTTTTAGTGTTCCCTTCTGCATTATTTGATATGCAATGGAGGTAATTAGTGTTGAAGCTTGAGGGCCAGCTGCTCTCATCCCTAAAATTCGGTCTTTCCCATCATCGCTCACGATAATTTTGATAAAACCATCAATGGCGCGCATGGCAACAGCTCGATTTACCAATGCATTAGAATAGGTTGCCACCTTGTAAGGGATACCCTTTTTTTGGCAAGCTTTCTCGTTTAGCCCAACAGCTGCAACTTCCGGTTTAAAGAACATTAAAGTTGACATGTTCGAATAATCCAGTGGATATTCCAAATTACCATATAAAGCCTCAACAATATATCTGCCTTGCAATTCTCCTACCGAATACAGCTGTGCATGTCCCGAAACATCGCCAGCAGCAAAAATGTTACAAGCTTTAAAATCGTCGGTAGCGCATACTTCGTTAATATTAAGATAACCACGATCAGTTGTTTCAATTCCAACATTTTCCAGACCGATATTATCGAGGTTTGGAATCCTACCAATGGCTACTAAAGCTACATCAACTTCTATAACTTTCGAATGCCCACCTTGATAATCTAGCACAACTTCCAAAAAATCAGGGTGTTTTCTTATGCATCGTAAATTAGCGGTATGATGAATGATTACACCGTTACTCTCAAGGTTTCTGGAAACAAATCCACTTAAATCATCATCTTCATATGGAATTACCTTATGCTGACGATCCAGCAAGTGTACCTCGGTTTGATTGTAGTTTGAGAATATGGTTGCAAACTCACAACCAATAATACCCGAACCAATAATGATCATTCTTTCAGGAAACTCTTTTAGGTTTATGATGCCTTCAGAATCGATAATTCTTTCTTGATCCATTTCTAAATCAGGCATTGGGCGAGGTCTAGATCCTGTTGCTATGATAAAGTTATCACCATGGATTCGTTCGGTATTGTTCTCTGATTTGATCTCAACGGTGTGAGAGTCAACGAAGCTGCCCCAGCCATGTTTTAGTGTAATATTTCCATATTTCTCATGTGGCTTTGCATAGGTCTCAATCTGCGAAAGCATTTGCAATTGCTTTTGTTTAGCCGCTTGTATAATTGTTTTTTGAACCTGCTTGTAATCCACATTCAAGCCCGAAGCCCTGTAGCCTCTCATAACCGATGAAGCAATTGAATAATCTCTTGAAAGTTCCCACATTGCTTTTGAGGTTAGAGCCCCATTCATAATTCCGGCTCCACCAAGATGTTGTGCTTCGATAAGGCAAACCGATTTGCCAAAATCAATTGCACGCATTGCTGCAGAGAAGCCCGCAGGACCACTTCCCAATACAACCAAGTCGTATTTTTCTGCACTCATAAAATGTTGCTGTTTATTGTGTTTTGCTGATAATTACATGTAGTCAGAACATGTGTTGATTAGGACAAATTCAGCTGTTATATGGCTCCTAACCAATTCAAGCATTAAGATAGAAATAAAATATCAACTACAGTAAATGATAATGTGATTTGCAGATAAAAAAGTCTTTTTTTAAGCATGATTCGAAGGAAATTGATAGTATTATAATACTTAAAGTGCTTAAAGTTATATCACAAGTTTTAATATTTTCAGCTCATAAGTTCTTTAAGTATCAAGCTGCGTTATATTTTATCGACCTGTATCGCTAGTTCTGTGAAATTTGTATTGTATATCACCTTTTTACGACAATCTGAATTTAAAAATTAATCAAACTCAGGTATTAAGTTACATGCTTTTTTAAACTCCACTCTTGTAATTTTTAATAAACGAGTTCCCCTTCTTTCAATTGTTCATACGTGTGTTTGTAGAGTATTTTATGAAGAAGAAAAGCTTCCTTCAAATTTTCATTGGTGAATTCTTGCTCATGTTCAATCATGTTAGCCAATTCCAGCAGAAACTCATCATCACGAAGGTTAGGGTAATCCTGTTCAATTAAATAAATATCCGAGAATTGCATGAATGGCAGTCTGCTCAATACAGCTTTTCTTTGCTCGTTGTAGGTATCCAAATCACTTGCTTTATGATCTGCAAAATAGAAATTTTGTAAACTTTCTACAAAGAAATCATCGAAGCTTTTCATTATAATGATCCTATCTTTTCTTAAACGGAAAAGTTCGCATTTATCGCTCTCAGGTTTCAGGCTTTCTTCTTTTTCAATTGCTTTGCTAATAAAAAGATAGGCTAGGTGAGCCAATCCAATATTTTCATCTTCATCTTCAATCAAATCCCAATGGATCATCATAATAATCGCCTTTCCAACTTGAGAAACATAAGTGTCATCCCAAAGAAGAAAAGGATCACTCTTTATTTCTGCGTAAATTTCTCGCAGCGTGGATTTACATGCTTTTATTTTGCCATTTTGTCCACTCTTAATTGCAGATGAAACCAATGCTCTAAATTCCTCAATTCTTTCTGTCATCTTCAAATTATAGATTTGCTCTAAAGGTAGAAAAATAAAAAAAGCCACTAAGGGCTTTTTTACCAAACAAGAAAAGAACAGTGTAATTAAATGATTTCAATATGTTTGTGATCAGTAATTTTTTCGCAATAATGACACTTTAATGTAATTGGTGCTTTTTCGACTACCTTGAATCTTGTAGTTACCGATTCAACATTGGTGATACATTTTGGATTCATACATTTTGCAATTCCTATTACTTTATCCGGCGATTCAACAATTTTTTTCTCAACTACCTGGTAGTCTTTAATGATGTTTAGTTTTGCATGTGGAGCAATCAATGAAATTTTATTGATTTCATCATCTTCAAAAAAGATATCAGCTACTTTGATAATTGCTTTTTTACCCAATTTGTCACTACCCAGGTTGTTACCAAAAGTAACAGAGTTTTTACAAGTGTCTAGTCCTAAGATGTTGATTACCTGGAATAAATACTCAGCTGGAATGTGGTCAATTACAGTTCCATTTTCGATGGCACTTACTTGTAATTCTTTTTTTACGTTCATATTTAGATATTCTTTTTATTCGTGAAACATGAGATTAAAGATCAAGTGCTTTAGCAATAATTGCTTGACGGGCATAAACACCATTAAGCGCTTGTTCAAAGTAGTAAGCTTTTGGATTGCTATCTACGTCAACAGCAATTTCGTTTACTCTCGGCAGTGGATGAAGAATTCTCAGATTATCTCTGGTATCCATAAGCATATCATTCTTTAAAATGTACACATTCTTCACTTTTTCGTACTCCAGGGGATCCGCAAATCTCTCTCGTTGAACACGGGTCATGTACAAAATGTCAGCTTCATTAATGATATCGTTGAATTCGGTATGTTCTTGATAGTTGATTTTGTTATTGTCCATGAAAATTTTGTATGCCAACGGAATCTCTAATTCTTTCGGAGCAATAAAGTGGAAGGTAGGGTTGAAGTGCGACATAGCCATAAGCAGAGAGTGAACCGTACGGCCGTACTTTAAATCTCCTACCATAAAAATGTTCAAGTTTTCAAGTGTTCCTTGTGTTTTGTAGATAGAGTATAGGTCAAGCATGGTTTGAGTAGGGTGCTGATTTGCTCCGTCTCCTGCATTAATTACAGGAACATCTGATACTTCCGAAGCATAGCGTGCTGAACCTTCGATTGGGTGCCGCATTACAACCAGATCACAATAATTGCTCACCATTTTGGTTGTATCTTTCAAAGTTTCACCTTTGGTAACACTCGAAGAAGAAGAATCGGTAAATCCTACTATTTTACCACCCATTCTGCTGATCGCAGTTTCGAAACTCAGGCGAGTACGGGTTGATGGTTCGAAAAATAATGAAGCTACAACTTTACCTTCTAACAAGTTGCAGTTAGGATTTTTTTCGAATTCAGCAGCTCTTCCCAATACTTCCAGGATTTCTTCTTTTGTGTAGTCGTCGATCGATACTAAACTTTTGTTATCCATTGATTAAAAATTAAAAGTGTATATAAAATGCTTGTTTATTATTGTGCACAAAAAAAAACCAACAATTACCGAATTAAATGGTAATGTTGGTTTTTTTGAAAAATATGTTTGAAGCGGATTGCCCAAATAGCAATAAAGGAAATACGCCTTACTGTCGTGTTTAAATCGAAATAAATAATGGAAAACGTGAGCAAAGAAGTAAAGAAACTTACTTCTTTCTGAAAACAATGTGGCTCTAGATTGAATAATTATGTACTCCATTCTAGATTACAAATATACGTATAATTTATTCTAGAAATCAAATGAAAATTTATTAATTATTAACAAATTTTTAATCTGTACTTTATATTGAATGTTCGAATTGATGCAGAGGCCTGAACAGTAATAAACTAGATGGTTCGAATGTATTCTGTTTTTACACTTGTGATTTTTCCTAATTTTTCAATTAGCCTTTCCACTTCACTTTGCCTAATGCTCAGCCTTATTTTACAAGTTAAGTTAAAGTCCTGTCCCAGTTGCTTAGGTTGATCATCTTTGACAATTTTCATGATATCATTCATCACCAAATAGTCAAAATGAACATCATATATATCATTCACAGTTTTGTCTAATATTTCAGCATTGGCAATGGCATCAGCTGCTGCAGTTATATAGGCATGAATTAAGCCACTTGCACCTAGTTTTGTGCCTCCAAAGTAGCGAACAATAACAATAAGTATATTGGTAAGGTTATTCGACAAAATTTGTCCTAAAATCGGTTTACCAGCCGTTGAGGAAGGTTCTCCATCGTCGTTGGCACGAAAAATCTTTTTATCTGCCCCAAGCATGTATGCATAGCAGTGGTGCCGGGCGTCGTAATATTCTTTTTTTAGTTGGATGATGTGTTCCTTAATTTCATCTTCGGTAGTTACGGGGTAAGCATAGCTAATAAATTTGCTACCCTTTTCTTTGTATAATCCTTCTGATTTTTTTGTTATGGTTTTATATGTATCGTTGCTCATTAAATTCTATGAATACGTGTGTTCTAGTTTGTAAGGATAAAAATAGCAATAATTGCGAGTACTATTCCAAGAAGGTTGATTTTGTTTAACTTTTCGTGGAAGACTCCGATTCCAATGAGAACTGATATAGAAACAATCCCAATATTAACAATGCTAAATACAATTGAACTATCCAAGCCTGAATGATTTAAAGATGCAATTAGAAAATGCAATGATCCGAAGTTTACAAGACCTAATATTGTTCCCCCTATTAATACCTTTTGTTTAAACAACAAGCGAAAATCTTGCTTTTTTAGAACTAGAACGATAAAGCCTGAAATGGCAGCAATACCAAATAACAGGGTAGAGAACATTTCTTTGCCTCCTGAACTTAAGTATTCCTCTTGAGCATACTTTACGAGTGAATCTACAGTTCCGGCTCCAAAAAATAAGAGTACAGGTAACCACAAATACTTTCTTCGTATGCCGTCATTTTGGCCTTTGTGAATGCTTAATAAAACCGCACTTATGGCGAGAATAAAACCTATAACTTTTTGTGCTGATATAGCCTCATTGTAAAATACAATGGAAAATATCATGGGTAAAATAAAAGACATTTTACTTGCCAAAGTTGTAATGGATATGCCTGCCTTTTGAGTTGAGCGACCAATAATAAAAAAGACAACTATAAATGCAATTCCAATTACAATGGAGATATTAAACCAAGATTGATGAATCAATTGTGTAATTTCAAGTTTGGGATCGCTTAAAAGAAATCCACAAACCGAGGCAGTAATATAGTTGATAATTATGGCGAGAAGAATATCTACCTTATATCGTTCAAGGTATTTAAAGCAAACAAAAATTCCAGCAGAGGAAAGTATAGCAAATAGTAGGTGTAGCATTTGATCAAATTTGGCGCAAAATAAGGAATGCTTCCCAAAAAGAAAAGCAGATTCAGGCGAATCTGCTTCTCAGGGTAGCAATATAGTATAGTAAGTAATATAAACTACATTTTTAATTTTTTATCGATTTCATCGATCTGACTTTTAAAGCTTCTATCAGTATCCATTAAATTGTTAACGGTTTTACATGCATGTAATACTGTAGCATGATCTTTATTACCAATTTGTGATCCTATTGAAGCCAAGGATGCTTTTGTTAATGTTTTTGAAAAATACATTGCAATTTGTCTGGCCTGAACAATTTCTCTCTTTCTTGTTTTTGCCTGAAGCACATCAATTGGCAGCGAGAAATGATCGCAAACTACTTTCTGGATGTAATCTATAGAAAGTTCGCGTTTTGTATTTTTCACCAATTTATCGATAATGTTAGTTGCCAATTCAAGATTCAGTTCTTTTTTATTCAGAGTAGATTGAGCCAGAAGAGAAATTAAAGCTCCTTCTAACTCTCTAACATTATTCGTAACATTACTGGCAATGTATTCAATAACATCCATATTCAGTACAATGCCATCTTTGTAGGCTTTCTGTTGAAGAATTCTAACTCTTGTATCATAGTCTGGATTTTGAAGATCAGCAGACAAACCCCATTTAAACCTCGATAATAATCTGTTTTCCATACCTTTCAATTCAATCGGAGCTTTATCGGATGTAAGAATTAATTGCTTACCTGATTGATGCAAGTGATTGAAAATATGAAAGAATGTATTCTGTGTTTTTTCTTTACCTGCCAATTCCTGAATGTCATCAATAATTAAGACATCAATCATTTGGTAGAAGTGGAGAAAATCATTCTTGTTATTATTACGAATTGCCTCGGTAAATTGAGTCTGGAATTTATTCGCACTAACATAAAGCACAGTCTTGTCTTGATACAATTCTTTTGTTTTTAACCCAATTGCTTGTGCCAGGTGAGTTTTACCTAAACCTGAATCTCCATACAATACTAATGGGTTAAATGCGGTGCCACCCGGATTTTCGGCAACTGCAGTTCCTGCCGATCTTGCTAACCTGTTGCAATCTCCCTCAATAAAGTTATTGAATGAGTAATCAGGATTAAGCTGAGAATCAATGTGTAATTTTTTTATTCCTGGAATGACAAACGGGTTTCTAATGGTTTGTTCTTCTTTATCAGTTGGTAAATTAACTGGGCGATTTTTGGTATTCGCAGGGTTATTACCAGGAACAACCACCGAAATAGGCTTTGAATTTGCAATGTGATTATTTTCCATCACAACATTGTATTCCAACTTTGCGTTATTACCGATTTCTTTACGCAAGGTTTTTCGCAGAATATCAATGTATTGTTCTTCCAGATATTCATAGAAGAAATGACTTGGTACTTGCAATGTCAAGACTTGCTTCTCCAAGTTCAAAGGCACGATTGGTTCAAACCATGTTTTGAAGCTAATTGGAGGAACATTGTCTTTTATTACAGCCAAGCAATTATTCCAAACCTGGAAGTGATTATTATTCATTTCTATTTCAGTGTTTTAAAAAATTCGGGTGTGTCAATTTTTGCATATGCAAGATTGTGAAAAAAAAATAGAAAAAAAAATTATTTTCCTATTGCTTTTTTGAAAAGAATGTGTATCCTACTATTAATCTGTGATACAGAAACGAAAAAAAAATGAAATTTTTCAAAGTGCAGAAAATCAACTACATACAAAGATATATTTTTTAAAGGCCTGACTTTTAGTAGGTTTCTATGACATGCTATTCTATCTCAAAATATTGATTAGAATAAGATTAATACATATCATAACAATGAACCTGTTAAGTGTTAGATAAGGGTCGAGCAACATGTTAATAGCTTATTGAATTATAAGGTTCGTAAATTAACTATAATGGCATGAGTTAAATTAGAAATTAATTCTCTGGCGTTATTTTAATAATAAACGCATCAGGAAAATCTGCTTTGATTCTCTTAAGTTTCCTAATAATTTCTTTATAGTTTTGCGTATCTTCCAGAGTGTATTTATATACACCATTATAATAAACTTCCTTAATTTTTTTATACCCTTTAAATACCTGGTCATTTAACTCAACTTGAGATTTGGAAGATAGTATTTGAATTCTGTAATGGGTTTGTTTTTCTTTATCTAACTTCTTTTTGGTTTGATTTGAATTCATGTAAAACGTTTTTCCTGTATCAAATAAAGAAAAATGCAAGTATTTTTTAGGGTTGTTCTTTAGATCAATCATTAGGTTGGTTAAGCTATTCGAGGCAGCTTCCAAATTCATATACAAGGTGTCATTGTTTACAAGCATTCCCATAGATCCTTCACCAGAGTTAATTTTTTTCAAAATTTCGTTAGATTGTTCCAATGCCAGTTTAGCGTTGGTAATAGTCTGAGCAATTTCAACAGCTTTTAATGAATCGCTTAAGGATGAAAAATTGCCAAGTATATTCGAGATATTCTTGTTGTTTTGTTTTAGGTTGCTTGTAATGGAATCTACATTAGAGATGATATTCTCCATATGAGTCTTTTGTCCTGTTACAATTGTATCAAGCGTTCCGGAGGTGTTTTCAAGTTTCTGAAAAGTTTGTTCTATGCTGCTAAAGCTACGGGTAAGGTTTTCTCGGGTGTCTTCATTAAATATGTACTGAATTACCGAAAGAACAGAGTCGACGCTGGACATCAGGTTTTCTGCTTTCTTTTTTAAAGGTAACATTTGCATGCTAACTTGTTCTTTAAGATCACCTTCAATGCTTCCCGATAGCGTATCACCTGTTTGTAAGAGGTTTTTTGAATTACCCGGGATTAATTTAATTTCTTTTGTTCCCATTATATCAGAGCTCACAATTCGAGCTTCGGTATCGTTGGGTAATTGAAATTCGTCTGAAATGGAAAATTCAACAATTAGGTTTTCTGCTTTAGGACTAAACTCTATCGACTTAATTTGCCCTATTTTAAAGCCACGAAGAGTAACAGGACTTGAGTTTTTTAAACCGTCCACTCTTTCATATTTGGCGCAAAAAGTTTGCTCGGATGTAAGCAGATTAAATCCTTTTAAGAAATTAATACCCCAAATAAGTATTACAATAGCACCTATAATTACTAAACCTATTATGGCATCTTTTGATATTTTCATACGAACTTTGTTAAATCTGTGTGTTGTACGACGGAATAATTAGTTTGTTTAATGTAAAACTAATCATGTTTTTTGAAGTTCTTTAGCTTTTGAAAGAGAAATTCGTTTCCCATTATAGAAAGCCACTACAAAACAGTCGTTTATTTTTTTTCGAATGACTCTTTGAAGTTTGAGTATTTCGTTATAATCCGTTGTAGATCCGACTGTATATTTATAGATCCCATCTATTTTTCTTTCCTTTATATCGTTTAAGTTCTTAAAGGTTCTTGAATTTAATGGAATCTGTTTTGAAGACGACTTTATTTGAATACAATATTCAACTTCTTTAGTATTCTTTTCTTCACCAATTACTTTTTCTATAATCTTTTCGTTTTCCTCTTGTTTACTCAAAACTACACTGGTTTGCTCAATTTTATCTTTATAAGCTCTAAATGCTCTAAAGATAGCACTGGCTAGATAATCTTGTCCTTGGGTGGTTTTAAGAAACTTTTCCTCAGTGGGGTTCGAAATAAAGCCAACCTCCACCAAAATGGAAGGCATGCTAACTTGCTTTAGTACCCAAAAACCTGCTTCGCGAACGCCTCTGGAGTGACGCCCAACTCTGTGCTTAAACTGGTGTTCAGTCAGTTCAGCCATACTAATGCTTTTATCTCGATTCACGCCTTGCATCAAATTGAAAATGATATAAGAAGCAGGGTTCTTAGGGTCGAAACCTTCATATTTTGTTGACCAATCATCTTCGTATTGCATTACAGCATTTTCCTTCATTGCTACGGCAAGATTTTCTTCAGTTTTGTGCAAACCTAAAGTATAAGTCTCAGTTCCTCTAATTCTGGAGTTGTGGTTTGCATTGGCATGAATGGATATAAATAAATCGGCTTTGTTCTTATTTGCAATTTCTGATCTCTTATTTAATGGAATAAAAACATCAGTTTTTCTGGTATACACAACCTTTACACCAGGGAAATATTTTTCGATGTAGCCACCTAATTTCAATGAAATATTTAATACGATATCCTTTTCACGTGATGATTTACCTAATGCACCAGGATCTCTTCCTCCATGTCCTGCATCAATCACAACGGTTTTTATGTGGTATGACTCATCTTGTGCATATAGTCTTTTGCCAAAACAGAAAGTTGTAATCGATAGCAATAATAACAATGATGTTCTTGTAAATAATCGTGTTATAATTTTATGGGTGATAATGTTCATTAGACAAATTTCATAAAAGAACTTAAAAAATGTTTTCAAGTTCGTTTCGATTAGGGATTATAGTACTTTTATTTGTATTTTTGGCGACCTAAGCTTGAGCTGAGAATTTAATTCCAGATCAAGAATTAATCAGAACTCTTACAAAAATAACAGATATAAATTGCAATTGAAATTACTACAAAAGGTTTTTACTCTTTTCATTGGAGCGGTACTACCATTGAATATATTTGCATTTGGGAATTATACGTCGGATTACTCCGTTAAATTAAGTACTGACATTAATTTTACTTTATCCGATACCATAGTGAATGATCGGCTGGTACTTCAGTTAGATAGCACGAAAGTGACAGCAACTGATTCTTTGGAAACAGATTCAACAAAAACTGAGAAACCTCTTTTTGAAACAGTTGTAGAATATAATTGCGATGATACCATTGTTTTTTCTTTAACTGGTCAGCAAGTATTCTTAAGTAAGAATGCCTTTGTAAAATATGGGCAAACCGAGTTAAAGGCTTATTATATAGAGCTGGATCTTGAAAAGAAACAGGCTTATGCCTATGGAATTCAGGATACAACTGGCAAATATATTTTTACCCCCGAGTTTAAAGACGGATCAGAAGAATTTACCTGCAAAGAGCTGAAGTATAATTTTGATACAGGCAAAGGTTTGGTTAACGAGGTAATAACCGAGCAGGAAGGTGGCTTTGTGCATAGCGAGATTACTAAAAAAATTAATGATAAAGTATTCTATCTTCGAAATGGTAAATACACAACTTGTAATCACGAGCATCCGCACTACTATATAAGGATGACAAAAGCCAAAATGATAAAGGGGGATAAAATTATTTCAGGCCCTTTGCATTTGGTAATAGAAGATGTGCCTTTGCCGGTTGGATTGCCTTTTGCTTTATTTCCTTTTAGCTCTACCTATTCATCGGGGATTATTGTTCCAAGCTATGGAGAAGAGCAGAGGAGAGGTTTTAACCTTCGAGGTGGTGGATATTATTGGGCGATTAATGAATATATGGACTTATCAGTTACAGGAGATATTTTCTCCAATGGCTCTTGGGGTTCATATATCCAATCGAAATATAAGAGCAGATACCGCTTTAGTGGTACTTTGCAAGGTGAATACCACTTTAACAAGTTTGGCGATAAGGGGCTTGCTGATTATTACGAAACAACTGATTTTGCCATTCGATGGAATCATTCACAAGATGCAAAGGCAAATCCTTACAGAACTTTTTCGGCTTCGGTAAATTTTTCTACATCGAATAACGACAGAAATAACTCAACATCGATAAGAGATATTACCAACAACCAAAAGCAATCGAGTATATCATACAGCAAGAAATGGGCAGATAGTCCGTTTAGTTTAAATGCAAGTTTGCGTCATTCACAAAATAGTCGTGATACAACCATTTCTCTTACCTTGCCAAATATGTCATTGAATATGACTCAGATTTATCCTTTTAGAGCTAAAGGGAAGAGTACAAATTTGCGCTGGTTCGATAAGGTTGGAGTTAGTTATTCATCAAGATTAGAGAATAAAACCAAATCGGGCATGAAAGAAAGTGAGCTGATGAGCTCTTCTTTGCAAAAGGATTGGGAAAATAGCTATGAACATAGTATCCCAATTACTACCAATTTTAAATTGACAAGAGATTTAACTCTTTCGCCTACCTTAAACTACCGAGGAGTCTTGTATACCCGATCTATTCAACGATACTGGGATCCGGATGCCGACGGAGGAGATGGAGATGTTCGCACCGATACCATTCAGGGGTTCAGATATGCACACAATTATTCAACAAGTGCATCACTGTCTTTAAGTCCTAAAATTTACGGGATGTTTACTTTTAAAGAAACGTCGAAAATTGCAGCCATTCGCCATGTAATGACTCCAAGTATCAGCGTAAGCTATACTCCCGAAATTGGAGTACCCCGAAGTAAATACTACAGAACCTATTACGATGAAAGGCTAGAGCGAGATGTTGAATACTCTATCTTTCAGGGCATGGGATTTTCAACTCCAACAGGAGCAAAAGAGGCTGGAAGTATTAATTTAAGTTTGGATAATAATCTTGAAGCCAAAGTGCGTACTGCTAACGATACTACCGGTTTGGAAGATATGAAAAAGGTGAAAATTCTGGAGAGTTTAAAATTTTCTACTTCATATAATATGTTTGCCGATTCGTTAAACTGGTCGGATATTAGAATGACGGGCAGAACCAAGCTATTTAATAAGAAGTTAAGTCTGAATTTTAACGGTGGTATTTCTCCCTATAAGCTCAATAATAACAATGTAGTAATTGATGAGTTTGGTCCGCGCTTAACAAGAGCTTCGGTTGACCTTGGCTTTAGCCTTTCATCAAAAGATTTAAATCCCAATACAAAAGAAAGCAGTGGGGATACCGAGGAAGATCAGCCCGAGAAATGGCGCGATCCGCGTTATGTAGATTTTGATATCCCCTGGTCCTTTACTGTTGACTATGGTTGGACCTATTCAAAACCCAGAGACAGAAAGAATATCGATCAGAATATGGGCATTAGCGGACAGTTTAGTTTAACTCCAAAATGGAAGCTTAGCTTCTCGGCAAATTATGATTTTAGCGATAAAGAAGTTACAGGTACACAATTTACCATTACAAGAGATCTGCATTGCTGGAAAATGTCATTCAATACCATTCCGTTTGGTACTTATCAGTCGTATAATTTCATGATTAATGTTGATTCATCCATATTACAAGATTTAAAATACGAGAAGAAACAAGCTTGGCAGGACGTACAGTTCTAAACCATTATAAAAAGTAAAGTATAAATTAACGTGAGTTCGACGTAAAATTAGAGTCGCATGTTTTGTGGCTCTTTTTTTAGGACAGAATCCAATTTTTTAAGATCAGATTTCCCTTTTCTGTCAGGATAGATTCCGGATGAAACTGAACTCCGCACAGATCCAATTCTTTGTGGCGAATCGACATGATTACATTGTTTTCGTCGGTTGAGGTAATCATTAAGCACGAAGGAAATCGCTCCTTGCAAACGGCCCAGGAATGATACCTGCCTGATTTAAAATTGCTATATATATCTTTAAACAAAATTTCAGAGGAATCATGAATGATGGTAGTCTTTGGAATTCCATGCACAATATTTGGCAAGTTATAGATTTGTGCCCCAAAATACTCAGCAATATATTGCATGCCTAAACATACACCAAGAATAGCTTTTTGTTTAGCATACTTATCAAGAATTTCTCCCATAATTTTTACTTCGGAAGGCAAACCCGGCCCGGGCGAAAAAATAATACGATCACATATTTCCAAATATTCCCAATTGATACGGTCGTTTCGCATGACAATACACTCCTTACAATATTGTTCTACAATATGCGACAGATTATATGTGAAAGAATCGTAATTATCTATTATAGCTATTCTCATTAATGCTTTTTTCTTTTAACTTTGAAGCCGCAAAATAAATGAATTTTTAACAAATACTTATTAATAACAGAAATGAAAAAGTGCATTAATTCAGAAAAAGCGCCTAAGGCAATCGGACCATATAGCCAGGCCGTAGAAGCAAACGGAACCTTGTATATTTCGGGACAGCTTCCTGTTGATGTTGCTACCGGAAAATTTGTTGATGGTGGTATTAAGGAGCAAACCGAGCAGGTAATGAAAAATATTGGTTACATCCTTGAGGAAGCTGGTTATAGCTATAAAGATGTAGTTAAATCTACTTGTTTGTTAAGCGATATTTCGAACTTTGTGGCAATGAACGAAGTTTATGCCGAATATTACAAAGAAGATTGCCCGGCACGTGCGGCATTTGCTGTTAAGGATCTTCCTTTGGGAGCTTTGGTCGAGATTGAAACCATTGCCGTAAAATAATAAATCAAGCTAATAAAATATATGAAAGGCTGTCAATTCGAAATTGGCAGCCTTTTGTTTTTTTATGGATATAAGAACTAACTGCCCTTTGATACCGGTTTTATTATCAAACCAGTATTAAGTGGTTTTATGAGTTAGGAGAGGGGTAAAGGCAAGAATTTTAAGCATAGCCTTTACTGCGCCATTATCTTTAAAAGTAGAATAAGCTCAAAAGAACAAAAGAAGGAAACCCATTTCGTGCTAGTTCTTTTAATCGTTAAGCTGATGTAACAGATCCTTCCTAAGCATCGATCGCTTAGCTTGCCATCCTTAGTGCTTGTATTTAAGCAGTATCTGGTTAAGATATCCGATTCCCTAAAAGCTTATTTATGTCAGATGCTTATTGATTTCCTTGTTTAATAACCTTATTGCTGATAAAGGCTTAAAGATCTGATGTAATTGGTAATAGACGAGCGCTTTGTAAAAGTGAAATGCCGGTGATGTGTTGTTAATCTTATCAATATAAAAACTAAGTAGCCCCAACGGAAAGCCTCAACCGAGCGGCGGAATACTGTAACCGAGCAGCGGAAAACCTTAACCGAGCAGCAGAAAATGATAACCAAGTAAACCAAAAGGATAATCGAGCAGCGGAATATCTCAAGCCTTTTACAAAGAATAATAAGCAAGCAAGAATGATTGGTATTTTTGCATACTAATATAATAACCGATTAGCGGAAGAGGACAACACAGTAGCGGACAATAATAAGCTTTAGCCGGAATACCATAATCATCAGGCGGAATACCATAACCTATCTGCGGAATACAATAGTATGTCTTCATGTACTGGTAAGCATATCATGATAAATGATAACTGGGCAACCACAAAGAAAAATACCTTAAGGGGATATCACGATAAGTCTTTAGATAAGATAAACTATTTAGCAAACAGTTTTTATAATGTAGGTGTTAATTAAAATATAATACGAAGTAAATGTAAATAAGCAACGGCAAAAGGCAATACAATAGCCCGAATCACTGAATTTGCTTTTAAAATCATGACATATATAATGTAAAATTTTTTTGGGCTGTTTTATGGCTTAACTCCTACGCCAAATCATTAATGGTAAAGTAACAAATAGGCTAATTATAATATTTAAGAATTTATATTATCCTGATGAATCTTAATAGGCTGTATTTACAGGGCTTATGCGACGAATTCCTTTAAAAACAAGATATAAAGATCTTTAATACGATAGAAAAAATGTGGGATTGTTTGAAAATAATTAAAAAATTATTTGCACATAATAACAAGAGTTCCTAATTTCATGCCATATTATTAGTATTACTTAAATAAAATTATAAAATGGCCAGCACAACAAGACTCTATAACTGTTCCGATGCAGTTTTTATTAGTTTTTCAGGTCAAATCATTAGCATACTTGACCAGGAACATTCTAAATTCGAATTATTTTCAAATCATTTTACACCCGAAACTTTACAAGCTTTAAAAGACAAGTTGGCTTCAGCTGATAAAATCCCTTCCGATAATGTTTATATCGATATTCAGGCAAAGTCTACCGAAAATATCAACAAAGCAGTAGACGATTGTGGAAAGTTATACCAACGATGCAAGTTCGATATTGAATTGGTATTTCCGAATGAAAAGAACATTTGGAATCAGTTTGGTTTTAATGATTACGAAGATGCTCGTAAATCTGCCAGAAACATGTATATGTTCTATTCTGATTTTCAATTTATGGTAAACTTGCATAAAGATGAGCTGATGAAAACAGCATGGACGGAAGAGAGGTTTACCCAGATTGAACAGCATAAAACAAATTTAAAGTCATTAATGGATGCCCAAACCAAAAGTATGGTTGAGCGTGGCAAAGCAACCGAAAAGCGTGTTGAGGCATTAAATGTATTATACGATGGTTTGGCTAAGTATGTAAAAGCAGCCAAATATATCTACGAAGACAATGAAGAAATTCTGAAGTGGTTTAAATTTCCGGTTACTTCAAACGGAAAGAAGGATGACGAAGCTGCTGACCAAGTAGCAGGCGACGAAAAAACAGATGCATAGACATTATAAAGAAGCTCTGATAGTTAGTACATAGAATCATGGTTGGTTGAGTACTAAACTAAAACCCCGAACTGGTAATTCGGGGTTTATTTTTTATTTATATGTCTGCAATGCGAGAATAGATGGGCAAATGTTCAAGCATTTATTTTTTCGAAATACCATGCTCAAGCTTTCTGGTATAAGTTAATTTAGCCTGTGGTTTCCAGGTTTTACCTTGGTCGTTCGAGATTTTATTCTCTACAATAAACTCATGCATATTGATTTTTGTGTAAGTAAACTGTCGGCAGGTTCTTGCAGGCATTTTTATATCAGAATAACTTATTTTGGTATCTTCTACAAGCAAAACATTTTCTTTTAATTCTCCCTGATACAATTCAAATGTTGAGGTAAAATCGTTGAAAGCTGCAATTCGGTATTTTTTACTGGCAGCATCATAAGTATAATTAATGCTTAAGGTGTTCGGAAAGTGATTTTCGTAACTAATATTTTCCTGCAACAGATTGGTAGAAGTAAACTTTATGCACGATTCGGTTGTGCCTCGGTCTTGGAGGTTTCCGCGGCGCCCAACAAATTCGAGCGTTACATTCCAATTTCCCTCCATATAAGCAAGTTTAGCTATTTCTTTGCGCTTAGGCATTGCAAATAAGGATGTATCAACTTTTGGATTAACTTCTATATTTTCGATCTGAGTAATGCGATCGCGCTGCCAAAATATTCGTTCAATAAAGAAAGGAATGATAAGCCCGTCAACCTCTCTAAAATCATCGTAATACATTTCGGCCGGCACCGATTGTGCAAAATCAACCCAAGGAGCTTCGCATTTGTACTCCAAATAGGTATTTGTATCCAGATACCATTTTTCAGATTTTCCATCTTCACGGGTAAGTTCAATCACAAACATCTCCAATCCATCCACATTTTCTTTGCCAAGGTATTCCACTTTATGTCCTCTTTCCTTGTAGTTTAAAAAAGGAGTAAAGAATTCGGCTTTTTGTTTAAAAACATTGGTTTCACTTGCGTTGATATTTCGGGCATAATCGATTTCTTGCCAGGGATCAATGGTCCATCCACACTTGCCATTAAAACCTTCAAAAACATGTTTTTCGCCAAGGTATAAATCTGCGTAGTATGCACCGCATTTGGTTTTGTAGCAGGTAAATTCTTTTTCAAGACTAAAAGCAGTAAACCTTCCGGATATTTTTAGTGCCTTTACCTTAGCCCATTTATCTTTGCCTCCGTGGGCTGTTATGTGCTTGCTTATAATTTCTTCCGCTGTTTGTGCCCAAACGAAGGCAGGCATCATAAACAGGGCAATCATTACAAATGCATGTACTAGTTTTAGTTTCATTTTGGGTCTGTTTTTATTGATTATATTTTTGCTTTGTCTGCTTTATATCCAAATTATTCTAATTCGTAACAGGCCATTTCAGTTAGGTTTCTTAAGTATATCTTACCATTTGCAAAGGAGGGAGCGGTCCACGATTTTCCATCTAAGGCTTGTATGCTTCCCAGTTCGGTAAAGGCATCCGAACTAGCTTTTACTTGTATTAATTTGCCTTTATCGGATAATACCAATAATTGATCCCCCAATCGAATTAAACTTCCTTTGCCAAATCCTCTCTTGGTCCATTTTTTTTCTCCTGTTTTCACAGATATGCATTGAAGTGCAGCTACATGAAAACCGTATACATGTCCATTGTAATGAAGGGACGAACTGTAGTCGTTTTTCATGCTGGTGCCTCGCAATATTTCCTTTGCTTTGTTATTGTTTATCTCAAGCACAATAAATGCAGGATTTCGAATCGCTGATATAAAGATTTTATTGCCATCAAACACAATGGGCATCCCGGTAGGATTGCTTATTGCAGAATTATAGGTCCAGATGGTATCGCCCGCAGTAGTTAAGGAGTAAATTTTTCTTCCATTCGCAAAAATAATGCTTTGCTGCTCGTTTATTTTGCCTGCAACAGGAGAGTTGTAAGTTGCCATACCATCACCTTTTTTCCATATTTCTTTACCTGATTGTTTATCAAAGGCCATAAAAGCTCTTGAGTCGGTTCCTCCCACTTCAACAATTACATTATTTCCTATTAATAAAGGCGAAGAGCAAAATCCCCACCTGGGAATCTTGCTGCCATATTCCTTCATAAAGTCGACTTGCCAAACTGTTTTCCCATTTTTCTTTGTATTGGCCGAGAGTTTGCCGTAACTACTTAAGCTGTAAACATTCTTTTCTCCAATGGCAGGAGTCGATCTGGGGCCATCACCAAAAGTATCGAAAAACATCTTGTCAACCTTTGTTCGCCAAATTTCTTTGCCGGTTTTGGCATCAAAAGCAGCAATAAATTCATCACCGGTAATGCTATCTTGCTTTTCGCTAATCATTGTGTAAATTTTATCGCCCGAAATGGTAAGTTCCGAAAATCCATCTCCTAGTTTTTTCTTCCAAATCAGTTTGGGAGATTTCTCTTTAAAACTACTTAGTTCGATATTGTCTGCCGAACCGTTTCGCTTAGATCCTCTAAATTGATTCCATTCCTGATTTTGTGTTTCCTGTGAATGCGTAGTAGTAATTGAGGCTGAAAGTAGCAATGCAAGAATGCTTAAAATGAGCTTTGTTTGTTTCATTCTTAGTTGGTGTTAATTCGTTTCTGCTTAAGCAGATATAAGTTTAAAAATCTTATTCACTTCTTCATAACTATCAAATTTTACGCCTAAGGATTGAAGTAACAAGCAATTAGAGAATTAATAATAAAAGCATCCTGAAAACGCTCTTTGAATTGTTCGATAGTGAACGCAATATGTACGTATTTGAATAAGCCTAATCTGCTTATTTAGAATGAAAACTGTTGCGAGATATGTAAATGTTAAGATGTGCTATAAACTGTGAAGTGGCTTATTTAAAAAGGATATTAATAGTTTAATTGTGTTCCCAAACAGTTGAAGTTTGACAAGATCAGTAACATAAATATTAAACTTTGCAGTCCTTGTTTAGAATGCCAATTTACTTTTAGATCTAATGGATATATTAAAACCGGTTTATACCGAACAGAACGATTGTCAAGATTGCTATAAGTGCATTCGCGAATGTACTTTAAAGGCAATTAAAGTAGTTAACAATTCAGCACAAATTCTACATAAGGATTGTATTTATTGTGGTACTTGCACACAAATATGTCCTGTAAATGCAAAAAAAGTTCGAGATGATGTCAAGCGTGTTAAGAAAATGATTTATGCTGGCAAAAAGCTTATTGTATCGCTTGCTCCTTCTTATGTAACCGAGTTTCCTAATTTAAAAGATGAGCAGCTGATTACTGCATTAAAAGAGCTTGGATTTGCTGAGGTTTCAGAAACAGCACTGGGTGCTCAGGAAGTTTCAAAGCACGTAGCCAATTATGTAGATCATGGCAGTAATGGTGTGTATATTTCATCGGCATGCCCTTCGGTAGTGGAAATGATTTGCAAGCACTTTCCTGATTTTACGGATAATATTACACCATTTTTGTCTCCATTGTTAACTCATGCTAAGTATCTTAAAGAAAACTATCCAGATGCAAGTATAGTTTTTATTGGTCCATGTATAGCCAAAAAAGCAGAAAGCGATGAGTTTCCGGATTTGCTGAATGCGTCATTAAGCTTTACCGATTTAAAGAATTGGTTTGAGGAGGAAAATCTTGATCCATATTTATTCCCCGAAGATGAAGAAGCAAACAGTTTTATCCCGGGTAAGGCCGGAAAAGGGATCCTCTATCCAATTGATGGGGGAATGATAATGGGAATGAAGAACAATGTAAGCGCAACTGATGCGGTATATATGACTTTTTCAGGCATAAGAAATATTCAAAATGTACTTGGCGATTTGAATAAATATCGCAAGAACAATAAGTTGTTTTTGGAATTATTGGCATGCGAAGGGGGGTGTGTAAATGGTCCTGGTGCCGAAAAGGAATATTCAACTGCCATTAAAAGATTAGAGGTAATTGATAAGCTGGATCAGGAAGAGCCTGTTGTTTTAAATACAAACTTTTCTATCCAACGAAATTTTGATTCCATTACTCCAATTCCAAGACACGAGCATTCGGAAAATAGCATTAAAGAAGCCTTAACCATGATTGACAAATACTCAAACAAAGATGAGATCAATTGTGGTGGTTGTGGATACAACTCATGCAGGGAATTTGCAGAAGCTTATCTTGATGATAAATCAGAACCAAATATGTGCGCATCATATATGAGAAAAATCGCACAGGATAAATCATCAGCTTTGCTTCGAAAAATTCCATCGGGTGTGGTAATTGTAAATAACGAACTCAAAATAATTGAGGCAAACCAAAGTTTTGCAGGAATTCTAGGGCAAGAGATGGAAGAAGTATATCAAAATATTCCAGGCTTAGTTGATGCTGATTTGAAAAAAATAATACCATTTCATAAGCTGTTTTCTTCCGCTTTAACCACTGGCGTTGATAATCTGGAAAGGGACATTAAGTATGGAAACAAGATGTTGCATGTGAGTATTTTTAGTATCCAGAAAAATAAAGTGATTGGAGCAATTTTAAGAGACATGTCGCAACCTTACATTCAAAGAGAAGAAGTTGTGAACAGAGCCAAAACAGTAAACAGAAAAAACCTGGAGACAGTTCAGAAGATTGCATACTTGTTGGGCGAGAATGCCTCGGAGACTGAGGAGATGCTGAATTCGATTGTAGAATTTTATACTTCGGTATAAGTAAAGAGCAAAAGTTAGATCGTTATGCATGATGATTTTTATATAGAGGTGGAGTGTCAGCAAATAAATCAATTGGGGCAATCGATATGTGGCGATGTTTTTATGTCGCGAAAGTTAAAGGATGAGGGCAGAACAATTCTCGTTCTCTCCGATGGGTTGGGCAGTGGTGTAAAGGCTAATGTATTGGCTACTTTAACATCTTCAATGATTTTGAATTATATGAAGGTGAATAAGGACATCAGAAAAGCAGCTGAGGTAATCATGAAAACTTTACCTGTTTGCAGTAAACGAAAAGCAGGATATTCTACATTTACCATTGTTGAAGTAGAATGTGATGGAGAAACTCGCATTATTTGCTACGATAATCCCGATTGTTTAATTCTTAGAGGTTTGGAGTTATTTAAACCCGAATATCAAGAGTTACATCCCGAAGGAGATGCAAATAAGGACAAAATCCTATATTCTTATCAATTTAAAGCACATAAAGAGGATCGAATTATTTTCTGTTCTGATGGAGTTACAAATTCGGGCATGGGAACAAATCGTTTGCCCTTTGGTTGGGGGATGGATAATGTATACCAATTTGCGAAAAGGCTTATCAGAAAACAACCATATATTTCAGCTCGTCGTTTGGGAAATGAAATAGTGGAAAGAGCATGTGCCAACAATAGCAATCAACCTAAGGATGATATTTCGTGCGCAGTGCTCTATTGCCGCGAACCCCGAAATTTAATGATCTGTACAGGTCCTCCTTACGAAAAATCTAAAGATGCAAAGCTGGTAAAACAATTGCGTGAGTTCGAAGGAACAAAGATTGTGTGTGGCGGAACAACGGCAGGTATAGTCTCGCGAGAACTGCAAGAATCGATTGTGCTCGATTTAAATGTGTATGACAGCGAAATACCACCAGTCTCTTATATTAATGGTATTGATTTGGTAACCGAAGGTATTTTAACCTTAGGTAAGGTTCATAGGATACTAAATGCCTTTAATCAAAATACAGTACTTTGTAATGGTCCGGCGGATAGAATTATTAAGTTATTGCTGGAAAGCGATAAAATATTTATTATTAATGGCACGAAAATAAATGTAGCACATCAAGATCCTAAGCTTCCCGTTGAATTAGAAATTAGAAGAACTATTGTTAAGAATATAGTTGCTCTGCTTGAGGAAAAGTTTTTAAAAGAAGTAGATCTTAGTTATATTTAACCTGAGTTCGACCTAAAATTCCTTTACAGTGTGATCTGTTTGTAGTAGAAATTTTCGAAGGAAAAGTGGGATGTTTCAAGAAGATTAAATGACGTTGATACCAATGGGAGATAGACCCATGATGGAAAGTTCTCTTGATGCAAACGTCAAATTAAAAATTATTTAAGATAGCTGGCTATTTTTACAGAATTTTTAATGTAAATCTATCTCAATTCTAAGTTTTCGGGGATGGATTTTTAGGTCGAGTTAAGCTTATTTAAACCATACAAAACACTAAATCAATAAACTAAATGGCTGAAAAAATCGAAATCACAATCTGCTTGGGGAGTTCCTGCTTTTCTAGGGGAAATGGTAAAGCTCTGAAAGCAATTAATACTTATTTGGAGGAAAACAAACTAAAAGATAAGGTATTCTTTCATGGGGAGCTTTGTACGGGCAATTGTGCCAAAGGACCTATTCTTAAAATTGACGATGAGTTATATGAAGAAATAGATCCCGAAGGTGTAATTGAAATACTGAATGGGGTTTTTGGCCTTGTTTAGTTTAATGTTTAGTTTCCAACCCTAAAATACCTGTAGTATGTCTTTAATCCTAACCAATAAGGATAAATGCAATTTAAGTTATACTTGTATTCGTGTTTGTCCTGCAAAAGCAATAAAAATTGAAAATGACCATGCTCATATAATCAAAAACAGATGTATAGGCTGCGGTAATTGTGTAAGCGTTTGTGCTCAGGATGCAATCGAATATAAAAATTCTGAGGATCAGGTAAAAATGATGCTAAATGGCAATGATCCGGTGGTAGCCATATGTGATCCAAGTATCTCCGGTGAGTTTGATGATATTCTTGATTATAGAAATTTTGTAGGAATGATACGGGCACTAGGATTTGATTATGTTGTTGAAGCTGCCTTTGGGGCAGATTTGGTAGCCTATAAGTACAAAAATCTATTCGATAATTTTCATGGCAAGTACTACATTTCAACAAAGTGCCCTGCTTTGGTGAATCAGGTAGAGAACTTTCATCCGGATTTGGTAGAAAATCTTGCGCCTATTGTACCACCTGGGGTGGCAATGGCCAAAGTTGTTCGTAAAAAGTATGGCGAAAATGTAAAAATTGTTTCCTTATCTCCGTGTGTTGCCAGCAAGAATGATGTGAAGGCCTTTAATGGTTCTGATGGTGATATTCATGCTGTTCTCAGTTTTGTTGAACTTCGAAAGCTGTTCGAAGAATACAAGATAACAGAGAATTCTGTTGAATTCTCGGAGTTTGATCCTCCGTTTGCACGTTTGGGTGGTTTGTTCCCGATCAGCCATGGTTTGTTTCAGGCTGCTGAAATAGATGTTAGTATGTTGAATGGAGGAATCATCAGTACTGAGGGGCGAAATAATTTTCTGCGTTCTATCAATGAGTTTAAAACTCAGCATAATCTAAACCAACACTTGGACTTGTTTTATTGTGAAGGATGTATTATGGGACCGGGTACGTCATCAGGTGGTCGAAAATTTTCAAGAAGATCGCAAGTAATACGTTACGTGAGAAAGAGGCTTAAAACTTTTGATGAAAAAGAATGGCAGAATGAAATTGCTGAGTATAGCGATTTGGATTTAAATCGTGGCTTTAAATCGAGAGGACAGAGCTTGCCAATTCCATCAGAAGAAGAAGTACATGCAGTACTTATTGAAATGGGCAAGGGAAAAATAGAGGATCAGTTGGGTTGTGGATCTTGTGGATATGAGTCGTGCAGAGAGTTTGCCATTGCAAAGTGTCAGGGTTTGGCGAATTACGAAATGTGTTCTTCCTATACCATTAAGAATATGAACTCTGTAATTAGAGAATTAAACTTCGCTAACGATAAATTATCAAAAACAAAAACCGCCTTAAAAAAATCAGAACGAATTGCTAATGAGGAACGAATTGTGGCACAAGAGGCATCGGAAACAGTATCAGCAATGTTACAGAAATTACCCTCAGGAGTAGTGATTGTTGATGAGAATTTAAAGGTAATAGAGTCAAATAAGAGCTTTGTAGCTTTATTAGGAGAAGAAGCCAGATTGCTGAGTGAAATAATTCCGGGTTTGGTTGATGCTGATTTAACAAAGTTGATACCTTTCCACAAATTATTTTCAACTGTTATCCTAAATGGTGAAGATATTTTAAATAGAGATGTTCATTATGGAAATTCGCTGTTTAATGTGTCAGTGTTTACCATTAAGAAGAACAAGATTGTAGGTGGTATCATTCGCGATTTATATGCACCAGAGGTTAGAAAAGAAGAGGTGATTGGCAGAGCAAGAGCAGTAATCAAAGAAAATCTTCAAACCGTTCAACAAATTGCATTCTTGTTGGGAGAAAGCGCTTCAAAGACAGAAAAGTTACTTAATTCAATTATTAAATCTCACACTCCGGGTGATGAAGAAAAAACTGAATAATGGAAGATAAATTTCACATTGATATTGATTGTCAGCAGTTGTTTCATCATGGCGATATGATTTGTGGTGATGTTTTTCTATCAACTAGGATTAAAGAAGAAAATAGAACGATTGCAGTTTTGAGCGATGGAATGGGAAGTGGTGTTAAAGCAAATGTTTTGGCTACGCTCACTGCCTCCATGGCTATGAACTTTACCATTGAGCACAAGGATGTTATTTCCATTGCTGAAATCATAATGAATACTTTACCTGTTTGTAGTGTAAGAAAAGTTAGTTATTCTACTTTTACAATTATTGATATAGAATACGATGGAACAACAAGAATTATTGAATTTGATAATCCATGTTGTGTTGTTATGCGAGGGGCAGAGATATACGATCCGGGATGGAGAATCATTACCTTGGATAGTGAAGAAAACCAAGGGAAAGAGTTAAGAACCTGCTCGTTTACGGCACGAAAAGAGGATAGAATCTTGTTTTGGTCGGATGGAATTATGCAGTCGGGAATGGGAAGTAGAGAATTGCCTTTTGGTTGGGGGCACGAAAACGCTATGGATTTCGTAAAGAATATTGTTCGATCAACACCTTATATATCAGCAAGAAATTTGGGTTTGCAGTTGGTGAAAAAAGCTTCAAGAAACGATAGCGATGAACCTAAGGATGATACAAGCGCTGGTGTGATTTATTACAGAGAACCAAGAAAGCTGCTAATTTGTACAGGCCCTCCGTTCGAAAAAGATAAGGATTCTGAATACGCAATGCGAGTGTATCACTTTAAGGGGAAGAAGATTATTTGTGGTGGAACAACCGCAGAAATTCTTGCTCGTGAATTAAATTTGAAATTTGCGGCAGGAATGAAAATTACCGACCCAGAATTACCTCCGGCATCCTATATGGAAGGTATCAACTTGGTAACCGAAGGGATTTTAACAATTGGAAAGGTTGCAAGGATTTTGGATGAGTATACAATTGATTATGATCTTGGTGACGGCCCTGCGGATCAAATTGTTCATTATCTTCTGCAAAGTGATAAAATCTCGATTATCTCGGGTACTCGAATCAATTTTGCTCATCAGGATCCAAGCTTACCCGTTGAGCTTGAAATTAGAAGGACAGTGGTAAAAAAGATTGTTAGCCTGTTGGAAGAAAAGTTCCTTAAGGATGTTAGCTTAACGTTTATTTAAAGATACTTGTTAATTAATTTCAACAATTTTTTACTTGAAATGGGTTTAGAAATGTAATCGTCGCAACCAGCGGCGATACTTTTTCCTCTATCTTCAGCCATAGCGTATGCAGTTTGAGAAATAACCGGGATTTTAGAATTCATTTTCTTTATGGCTCTGGTTGCATCAAAACCATTCAACAATGGCATTTGTATATCCATAAGAATTAAATCTATGTTATTTTGAGTGAAAATATCAATTGCATTTTGTCCATTGGTTGCCCAAATAATATGCGCACCTGTGCTTGCAAGAACCTCTTCTAAAAAAAGGTAGTTCGATTCAACATCTTCTGCAATTAAAATTGTTTTATCAGACCAATTAAATGCCTCAGTATTCATTGGATGTAAATTAAAAAAATTAAAAAGTACGGCAAATTTAGTTAAATTTTTTGGAATATATGTTGAGTTTAAAATACAAATTGATATCATAAGTTGAATAACCAATAATTTAAATGAGTCGATGGAATTAAATAGTAATGACTCTATTTAGGGTAACCGATTCGTATTGCGGATTGACTTTATCAGCATTATTGCTATTTTAGTGCATCTTTTGAAAATAATCTCATGGTTTTTAAATTATTAAGAGTAGGACTCATTGCAAATCTTTTAATTCTCTCAGGCATTGTTAATGGGCAAATTTCGTATGGAGGAGAACCATTGTTTAAGAATGGAGGTGCCAAAACTAAAATACGTTCAGTGGTACTTCCAAAATTTAATCAGCTAACCAGAACTAAAATCAGCGATGAAAATTTAATAGGGGTAAAATTAAAACTTGCAAGTTATGCACAAGAATTTAAAGTGAACTATTGCATAGATGAGAATTGTAGTTGGGAAAAACTAGAAGACGGAAGAAGAGTATGTAGATTTTCAATTAAGTCGGAAGGTGCATATTCATTAGGATTGATATTCTCGGAATTTGAACTGCCGGTAGGATCTCAATTGTTTGTGTATAATGATTACGCTGATAGGATTTTGGGTTCGTATACGCATCTTAATAATAAACGATCAGGTAATTTCTCTATTGAACAACTTGAAGGGGATGAGCTGATTCTTGAATACATTGAACCTAAAGATGTCAGCTCTTCTGTTAAATTGGTTATAAAATCGGTGATACACGATTATAAGAATATTTTTAATTCGCTTAAGGGCGGTAAAAATTCGACAAAAGAATTAGGAGACTCTGGATCATGTAATGTTGATATTAACTGTTTAGAAGGTGATGATTGGCAACTTGAAAAAAGAGCTGTTTGTCATCTCTCTTATGTGGTAAATGGAACCGGATATATTGGTACAGGAGTATTGATCAATAATTCAAAACAGGATGGAAGGCCATATTTATTAACTGCTTATCATGTAATTCACGAGCAGGAAGTAGCGGATAATGCGATTTTTTATTTTAATTACGAGAATTCAGGATGTAGTTTTGATGATGGTGAGCGCTCGCAATCTATTTCTGGTTCAAGCTTGCGAGCTGCAACATCTCATTTAGACTTTAGCTTGCTCGAACTTTCAGTTGTTCCTCCTGCATCGTATAGGCCTTACTATGCTGGATGGGATAGGTCTGGACGTATTCCTGCCAATACCACTTCCATTCATCATCCTAGTGGTGATGCAAAGAAGATATCGCTAGATACAGATTCACCTGTAACAGCTACTTATTCGGATGGACGCTATACATTTGATGACAATACCAGTTGGCAGATTTTAGATTGGGAGGTAGGAACAACAGAAGGAGGTTCTTCTGGTTCTCCGCTATTTGATGAGAATCATCGTATTATTGGAGATTTGACAGGAGGCAATGCAAGTTGTGGTAACTCAGTGAATGATTATTACGCAAAATTTTCTGAGAGTTGGGATAATTATCCAAATAACAGTGAGCAATTGAAATATTGGTTAGACCCGTTAGATTTGGGAGTGGAAACCTTGGATGGATTCGATCCATATGGTGGATTATTGGCCAATTTTACATTGTCTTTAGATACAATTTGTAATTCTTCTTCAGTTTCGGTGATTGATTTTTCGAGTGGATCACCAGATTCTTATTTATGGGATTTTGGAGAAGGTGCTGTTCCTCAAACTGCTAATATTAGTGGATCTCACACAGTGTACTATAACACAAGCGGGCTAAAGCAGATTAAGCTGATTGTTGATAAAAATGGAGTGAAAGATAGTATAGTAAAAAACCTGATCGTACAAGATTTGCCTGTAGCAGATTTCGATTATCAATTGGAATTGTTAACTGCAACCATGCTTAATCTAACTATTGATGGTTCACATTATTCTTGGAGCTTTGGAGATGGCGAATCATCAACAGAAATCAATCCTACACACCATTACTCAAGTTCCGGGAACTATAAAGTTAATTTGACGGTGGAAAATGTTTGTGGAACTGTTGAATTGGATAAAGAAATTAAAACCTCTTATAACGATCAGCTGAAGATTTATCCAAACCCATCTTCTGGCAAATATATTATAGATTTAAGACGGATAATCTATGATAGAATAATTTGGAGTGTGTTTTCGAGCAAGGGAGCTCAGGTTAAGAATGGTGTTATTTCTTCTTCAAGTATTTTAGAGTTTGACTTAACAGGTCTTTCAACAGGGATTTATATTCTAAAGGTGAATATTGATGGAGAGATTTTAAAACGAAAGCTACTCTTGGTAAAATAGAAAGGGCTGTCCAAAAATCGGATGCATTGTACTCTTGCCAATAAACCGACCTTTTGGACAAACAAAATACCATCTACTTTTCAATTTTTTCAAATGAAGTTACGATTCCTTTAATCAGAGAGGAAGAAAAACCTTGGTGCTCCATTTCGTTAAGTCCAACTATAGTACATCCTTTTGGTGTAGTTACTTTATCAATTTCTGATTCGGGATGATTGCTGTTTTTTTGTAACATTTCCGCTGCTCCTTTCACTGTTTGCGATACAATTTGATTTGCTGTATTGGCATCA
The DNA here is from genome assembly GCF_965230805.1 of Marinifilum sp. Lineage (NCBI taxonomy): Bacteria > Pseudomonadati > Bacteroidota > Bacteroidia > Marinilabiliales > Marinifilaceae > Marinifilum > Marinifilum sp. The sequence continues at coordinate 4,194,151 of NZ_OZ246019.1, forward strand.
AATCCTATCTGAATACCACCTTGTATCATAGCACGGATAAATCGAAATACATAAGCAATTCCGCATGCTCCTAGAATTGTGGCTGCTTCCATTAATTCTTCATTAATCATCAGACTTTCGCCTACTGCATCGAAAATATATTTAATTTTTTCGCTTTGTTCACCATTGGTATTTTTTCCGCATATACAAGTAACCGATTCTCCAATATTTGCTGCAATATTTGGCATAGCGCGAAAAACAGGAACTTTATGATCTAACATTTCATATATTTCGGTTGTACCCAAACCTGTAGCTAAAGAAACAAGAATATGCTGACCTTCTTTAATTTCTGGTTTTATTTCTCTAATTATTTTCCCAACATTATAAGGCTTCACAGCAAGTAATATAATATTTGAATTGCGCACTGCATACAGGTTGTCGGAAGTAATTTCGGCACCTAAAGTTTTTACGTCTTCAATAACATGAAGCTTTCGTCTGGTAGCAATTAGGTTTAAAGGATTAAAATTCTTGTGCTCTAGCAGTCCTTTAGCTATAGATTTACCCAGGTTGCCACATCCAATGATACTAATTTTTTCGTTCATCATTTTCCAATATAATTAGGTGTATGGTGCGAGTATACTTCTATTTTGAATACAAAAATACAATTTATTTGTCAAGTTATTTCTTAGAATAATTGTGGTAATTATAAAAAATTAACGATGATTTAAATTTTTTTTTATTCTTTTAAAAAAAATCATACTTTTGATAAATCGTTTTAGTAAACCGTTTTAGTTGTAACGAAAACCTTTGAAAAAGAAATCTATTAAAGATATTGCGCAAGAACTGGGATTATCCAAAACTACAGTTTCGTTTGTTTTGAATAATAAAGGTGATGAAAAAAAAATCAGCAAAAAAACACAGGAAAGAATTCTTGATTATGTCCGTGAGGTTAATTATCAGCCAAATCAAATTGCGAAGAGCTTAAAAAAAGGTACTACTAATACAATTGGATATTTGGTTCCTGATATTTCAAATCCATTTTATGCAAAGGTAGGTCGTTTAATTGAAGATTTATTGGCAGATAAAGGATATCATCTTATAATAGGAAGTACTGATGAGAAGCAAGAAAAGGAAGAGGCGCTGTTAAATATGTTTGAGAATAGACAGGTAGATGGTTTGATTCTAGCTTCCTCATTTGAAAATCTTAGTAGGCTTGAAATATTATCGGCGCAGGGATTTCCAATGGTGTTTTTTGATCGAGAGCATCCCGACTTTACCGGGAACTACATTTTGGTTGAGAATAAAAAGGCGATGAAGAAAGCCGTAAATCATGCAATAAAAAAAGGCGCTGGAAAAATTGGACTTTTATCGATTACACCAAACATCTATTCATTAAATTTGAGAATTGAAGGTTACAAAGAGTCTTTGGAAGAGAATAATTTAAATCGAGATGACAATCTGATTAGAATTGTTGATAATGCTAGGATAAAAGAGAGTACGCAAGAGCAGTTGACTTACTTAATGGAAAATGATGTTGATACAGTTGTGTTCACAAATAACCAGCTTGCTGCATTTGCAGTCTGGGCTATGAATATAGATCATAAAGATAAAATTCAATCAGTCAAGTTTGTAAGCTTTGATAATTTAGAATTATTTGATTATTCTAATCCAAAAGTAAACTCAATAGCTCAACCTATTGATTGGATTGCTAAATATGCTGTTGATATTTTGAATGATGTGATGCAATCGAGTGAAAGAGTGAGCAAAAGAATTATATTAGAACCAAAATTAATAGAACGATTATAATATACTATTTATGAAAAACAATTTATTAAAATCAGGACCAATATTTCTAGCATTTTTATGCATGGGTTTTGGAGATGTTGTTGGACCACTTACCAGCCAATTGCAGGCTGATTACGAACTGTCAAATTTTATGGCCGGATTGGTCACATTTATGGGATTTATCATGTTTGGTTTACTATCTGTGCCTATGGCTTTGTTTCAAGATAGAAAAGGTAGAAAGTTTGTATTGCTAATAGGAATGGTTATTGCTTTAATAGGTTTGGTTTTGCCTATTCTAGGTAATTTTTCTTCCTTTGGTTTGCTACTAGGGGCTTTACTTCTGTTGGGAACGGGAGCTACATTATTGCAGGTTGCAGGTAATCCTATTATGCGTGATGTATCTCCTGAAGGAAAATACTCAAGAAATTTATCTTTTGGACAGTTTTTTAAAGCTATTGGATCATTATCCGGGGCATTAATTCCATTATTGGCAGCCAAATATTGGGGGTTGGATTGGAAAATTTTGTTCCCTATTTATTCGATAGTTTTATTAATTGCAGTAATTTATTTATATGTGGTTAAAATCGACGAACAGAAAGATGATTCAGCGAGCCCGGCATCATTTGGTTCAGTTTTGGCATTACTAAAAAATCCATATGTCTTTTTTATGGTTTTGGCAATTTTCCTTTATGTTGGTGCGGAAGTAAGTATGAGTGCAAAGTTGCCTAACTATTTGGCTCATAAATTTAATTTTGACATAAAAGAATTAGGACTGTGGGGAACCCTATTTTTCTTTCTTGCTTTGATGACTGGTAGATTTTTGGGAGGTGTAATTTTAAATTGGATGTCACCTAAAAGATTTTTAAAAGTAACTACTCTGATTGCAATATTAGGTATTTTAGGATTATATTTGGCTCCGAGTGCTGTTTTTGGTTTTGTCTCAATTTTTCTAATAGGCTTAGGATTTGCCAATATTTTTCCATTGGTATTTTCGATTACAATTGATGCTATGCCTGAGCGAAGTAACGAAATATCAGGATTAATGGTAACTGCAATTATTGGTGGAGCTTTTGTACCATTAATTTTTGGAGCTATTGCCGATATCTTTTCACTAATGGCGGGTTTTGCAGTTACTTTGGTGTGTATCGGATATATTTTCGGGTTGTCATTTTATAAAAGAAAGTAATAAATAAACATGAATATTTGGAAAGACGAAAGAGTAGTATTGACACTTGATGCGGGAGGAACAAATTTTGTTTTCTCAGCAATAAAAAGTGGAGAAGAGGTTGTTGAACCAATTAGAAAACCTTCCAACGGTAACCAGCTTGATTTGTGTTTACAAACTATAGTTGATGGGTTTCAAGAGGTGTTAAACAAATTGGAGGAAAGTCCTGTTGCAATTAGTTTTGCTTTTCCAGGTCCTGCCGATTATAAAAATGGGATAATAGGTGACTTATCAAACTTACCATGTTTTAGAGGTGGTATTGCTTTAGGACCAATGCTAGAGGCAAGATTCAACATCCCTGTTTTTATTAACAACGATGGAGATTTGTTTACTTACGGAGAAGCTTTGGGAGGTGTATTGCCAGAGATAAATAATAAACTGGTTAAAGCAGGAAGTCCAAAACGATATAAAAACTTAATGGGACTTACTTTAGGCACTGGTTATGGCGGTGGCTTGGTGCACAATGATGAATTATTAATAGGCGATAATTCAATTGCTACAGAGGTTTGGTTAACAACAAGTCGTACTTTCCCTGAGAGATTTGCTGAGGAAGGAATTAGTACACGAGCTATTCAACGGGAATTTCTTTCGAGGGCAAAAGGAGATTATGGCAATGATTTAATGCCGAAAGATGTTTATGAGGTTGCAACGGATTCTAATCATCCTGATAAAGAAGCAGCTATAGAATCGTTTAGAATTTTTGGTAAATGCTTAGGCGATAGTTTGGCTAATTTGTTAACAATTACCGATGGTGTTGCTGTAATCGGTGGTGGATTGACCGGTGCACATGAATTGTATATGCCAGCTGCTTTTGAAGAAATGAATGGCAGATGCTACGCAGCAGATGGTGAGTCTATACCTCGATTGGTTCAAAAAGTTTATAATATTGATAATGAAGATGAGTTTGCAGATTTTGCATCAGATCATTCCATAGATGTTAAGATACCTGGAAGCGAGAAGACAATAAAATATGATCCAAACCCAAGGTTGGCTGTTTGCGCAAGTAAACTAGGAGCAAGCAAAGCTATTGGAATTGGAGCTTATGCTTTTGCATTAAAAAAATTGTAGTAGTAGTGTGTTATCCGGATTGAGAAGCTTAAGCAACTCTTTCCGGATTTTTTAAAAATAATTTAGAGTTGAAATTGCTTGGTACAACTCAGTTTGTATACAAAGCTAGAGTCATATAAAAACTGCAACCTAAGGGAGTTAATGTTGATAAAAAAGCCAAGAGGTTTTTATATAGCTGTTTACTCAAGCATCCCATGCACATATCGCACTAGAATCTACAAGATACCACCACTGGTGTACCTATTAGAGACTACCACAGTGTAGGTGAATTGCTGATGTAGAAATTTACGTTTGACTAAACTGAGTTCGACTAAAATTATTTTTATAGTTTGCACTGATTTTGAGTAGAAATTCTGACAAATTACCGAAGAAATATCGGGATAGTTCGAGGGGGATTAGAGGAAGTTTATGCCAGAAGCTGTTAAATTCTCTAAAAAGTCACCTTCACCCAATCTTTACTTTAAAACTTCTTCAAAATATCCATATGTTAATTCATATTTTTTAAAGCAGATCTCTAATAAATCTGACTTTCTGTGGTGAATAATTTTAATCGAAGGTTAATACTTGTAGAATCAAGGTTTACAAAAAATCCCTGATCAATTCATTTTGTAACAGTGAATTATTATCTGATTTAATTATAGATCTTTAGCAACAATATCTTTAAATGAATATTGATATTCTTCGTTATAGTATTTTAAATATAGTTTTCTGTAATGCTCAAAGGTTTCGATGGCTAAACTATGTTTTCCTTGTGTAGCCAGTATCTGACATTTCGCTTTTAATGCAGTTTCGTTCATTTGATCAAACTCAAAGATAACATTGGTTATTGCTAGACTCGTTGCTTTATTAAGACCACCATCTTTTACTAATTCTTCAAGAGTACTTACAATAATTCCAGTATTTGCATCCTTAAAAGAATCTAACCATTCTGAGAAAATATCTCGCAACATGGCTCCTCGCTTGAGAATAGTGATTATTTCAGGTAGGTTTTCAACATTTCCAATTTCTCTTATTGATTTGATCCTTTTTTGCACATAGTCCAGATCGCAAAAGATATTATTAGGCAATTGGATTTTCCAGTAATTATTGTCGAAAATAACCTCAGTGCCTGGAAGATCTTCAAGAATTCCTCTAAGCTTTTTAATGTTAACACCTCTGTTATTTTTTGCTTTACTTTCCGATTTGTCAGGCCATAAATACTCTTGAATTCTTTTTGACGAAATTCCTTTCCTATTGTTAAGAGTATTTAATAAAATAAGTAGAAATAATTCCTTAAGGGTAGGGCTAAATCGATAAGTAATATCTTTAGATTGATTGTCAAAAACCTGAAAACCACCAAACATGATGATTGCATTATTTTTAGGAACTTCATAGTCCGAAATTGGCGACTCAAAAATATCAGGAGAAGTATATCTTTTAATATATTTCTTGGCTTTCTTTTCTTTATTGATCTTTCTACTTATTAAAAAAGCAATTAAAACAAGGATAATAGCTAAGATAGAATAGAAGATTTTAACGGAAACAGGCAAACCAACACCATTGATATCAAACTCATCCGCGTTGCCTGGCTCATAACTTATTGTATAGATATTCACCTCATACGTAAGATCTTCTTTACGATGAGAGGTAATGGCAATTAGCTTATTTTCACTATTCCAGTAATACAAATCAGCAAACGATTCAATATCAAGAAAATTATATGGAATACTATCACCTATAAATGTGATCTGCGGATCGTGAGTATATCCTTTGACTGCTCTTAGATGTGTTTTTTGCTTTACAAAAGGAAACATTAAAGTGTAGAAACAACTATCACTTGTATTTAGTTTCATACTATTAATCGGAAGGTATTGAAACTGGTCATCACTTTCGTAATCCCAAATGCGTTCAATGATTTGCTTTTTAAAGTCAATTTTGAATAAATCGTAATAGAATTCTTTACCCAAAATTTGCTTACCCATTGAATTTCCCATACCACCAAACAGGAACACGCTATTCTTATCTTTCTCAGATTTACCAATACTTGCTAAATATCTTGGTTGTATGGTATCTCCAATAAATTCAATTTTTTCCCAGGAATTTTGTTCCGGATTGAATGATAAGATATCATTAAAATAGGAATAATATCCATAACCTCCGAAACATGTAATATTGCCTGTTATAGGGTGTAATAATTTATTGTGATGCCATAATTTAGGAATGTCATTATCGGTAAATTTGATGTTGTTATTCCATTTGTTTCTTATAGAATCATAGGTGGATATAATGTTTTTGTTAAAACTATATGAGGTTATTTTTCCTTCCTTGTTATACAAGATTTGTTGAGCTTTTTCAAAACTAGGAAAACCTTCCGGATTTTGGTTTAGTTTTTTTAGGGTTTTATTTAGTGGGTTAAAGCTTTGAATCGTTCCATCCATGAAAATGAAGTTTATTCGTTCATTTTCTTTGTCATAAAGCAAGGTTGGTGTAGAGTCAAAATTTAAGCTTTGTAATTTTATCCATTTGTTGTGATAATCTACTACCCAGTCCGGATTATATACTTTGGCTGTTTTACTTGATAATACATCTTTAACTAATAGGTTATCTGTTTTTTTTAAAGGCCAAAGATGTTTAGGTGCACCGTCAATTCTAATGCTTATATCTTTAATTGAAATTGAAGGAACCTCATTAATAAAGAAGCCATATTTATTTACTACACCAAATGATAGTGCAAAATCAGAATTTTTTGGGAGAGTGATATCTGACTCAAGTCTTTTCTCTTCAAACTTTAAATTAATTTTATTGGTTGCTGCATCTAAATGTAGCTCAAAATTAATCCATCTGTTATTTTTTATCTTTTCTTCTTCTAGATTTAGGTGAAACTTAGTTGTTCGTTTATTGTGTATTACAAAAATATCAGGTTTGCGATATGTTACCTGTATTAGATTTTTGTTTTGGTTTTCTCTTAAGGATAAAATTTCGCCATAATGAGTTTCTGAATCACGAAACGACAAGTTAAAATGAATTGTAAAATCTGTTCTGTAAGGTATATTGCCATTGTGAGTGATATCAATACCTGTTCTGTTTTCTTTATCTACTTCGTTTGATGCAAAGTATATTCCATGATCAGCTAGAAGATCAGGGGTAAAAAATAATAAGAGAATTAAGCAATTAATTAATCGCATATATAGGTGAGAGGCTAGAGTTAATAATTTAAATCGGCTGTGAATATCAAATATATTTAAATCTGATTAGACTATAAAGAAAGATGTAATAAAATACTTCTAAAAGTACCTATTTATTTGGCTTTGCACTGTTGATATATAATTTTTGTTAACTGATTCTCTTTCGAAATAAAGGCTCATACTCTGCCCGAGTCATTTAAATATCATCTTATAAGATGAAGAGTTCAGATTAATATTGAGTAACAGGATTAATCTGGGTTAATAAATCGCCATATAAAGCTATTAACTAAGGAAATATGCTTTGGTTAATGGATTTCAGACTGCGATTAATTCAATATTAATCGTGAATTAATACGTTTGCGTTAATATTGATTTGATAAAAAATTCACATGATTTTTTGTTCATTGTATAATTAATATTTACTAACTATGAAGAAATGCTATTTAAAAAATCTTCATTCTAACTTAACTAACCCATTAAGTTTTGGAAGGAAGATTAGCAGTTTAGCGTTGCTTGTTGCAGTTTTAAGTTTACCTTTTGCTGCAAACGCAAACGTTAACAGTCTTTTCGAAGACAACTCAGCAGTAGCTGTGCAGCAAACTGTAACAGGTACAGTAACTGAAGAGTCTGGAATGTCGTTGCCAGGTGTATCTGTAATTGTTAAAGGTACAACTATTGGTACTGTAACGGATGTTGACGGTAAGTTTGAAATTGCTGCCGACCCATCAAGTGTATTGGTATTTAGTTTTGTCGGCATGACAACACAAGAAATTACTGTAGGGTCGCAAACAGTAATCAATGTGGTTATGGTAACTGATGCCTTACAAGTTGATGAAGTTGTTGTAACCGCTCTCGGTATTAAGAGGGAAGAAAAAAGTCTTACCTATGCCACTCAACAAGTTAAAGGTGAAGAATTGACCACTGTTCGTACGGACAATATGATGAATGCTCTCTCAGGTAAGGCGGCAGGTGTGGTTATTTCCCCAAGTACATCAGGTGTTGGTGGTTCAACTAAAGTAATTTTAAGGGGTTACACTTCGGTACAGGGCAATAATCAGCCGTTGTACGTGGTCGATGGAGTACCTCTCCAAAATTTAATACCAAATCAGGCTGAAACTGGAAATGGTTTTGGTGGTGGAGTTGATGCTGGTGATGGTATTTCGAACCTTAATCCTGATGATATTGAAAGTGTAAATGTTCTAAAGGGTGCATCGGCTGCGGCATTATATGGTAGTCAAGCTGCAAATGGTGTAATTATTATTACTACCAAGTCAGGAAAGAAGGGTAAGGCCGAAATTAAGTTTAGTTCTAGTTTCCAAATGGATCGAGCCAACGTGTTATATGAATGGCAAGATAGATATGGTGCTTTAGGAAATACTAGTTGGGGAGCTCGATCACCAATTGGTTTTGGACATGATAACGGGAAAGAATTGTTCGAAACTGGTTATAATTTAACTAATACTCTTTCATTTAGTGGAGGAACTGAGAAATCTCGCAACTATGTATCTATGTCAAACACTTTAGCCTCGGGAATTGTCCCAACAAACGAATTGGAAAAATACAATTTGTCTGTTCGGAATACCACCGATTTCTTCGATAGCCGATTAAAATTGGATAGTAAGGTTAATTTGTTGTTGCAAAAGATGAAGAATTCACCTTCTGCTCCCGGTTCATACTTTAACCCAATTCGCTCCGCATATTTGATGCCAGTTGATGATGATTTAAATTCATATGAGAATAATTATGAAGTGTTTGATCCTGAAAGGAATATGATGACTCAAAATTGGCCATATATTGCTAATGGAAATGGTCCTCATCAAAATCCATACTGGATATTTAATAGGAACCGCACTAATGCAGATCGTGCGAGAATAATTGCTAATCTGGCTGCTACTTTTCAAATTACTAATGATTTAGACTTAAAGGTAAGAGGAAATATAGATAGGACATATGACAATTACGAGAGAAAGGTATATGCAGGTACACGAACAACCTTGTCTCATTTGAATGGACGTTATGAGTATAGAGACAAGGAAAATACTCAATATTATGGTGATGTACTGTTATCATATAATAAGCAATGGGAAGATTATTCTTTATCGGCAACAATTGGTACTAGTGTAACCGATGTAAGATTTACAGATAAAGGAGCGGACTCTAATACCAAAGGGCTTTTTGTTCCTAATCTATTCTTTTTTAAGCAAATGATTGATGGAGGACAAAATCGTACACATGTTGTTGAAAGATCACAATTACAATCATACTTTGGAACAGCTTCTGTTGGTTACAAAAATTTAGCTTACTTAGATATTACTGCTCGTCAGGATAAATCATCTACCCTACCTAAGCAAAATAATACATATTTTTACCCTTCGGTAGGGGGATCTGTATTGTTACATGAAGTTCTGGATAGAGCTGGATCTTTACCATTAATTCTTGACTATGCAAAAGTTAGAGCTTCATACTCCGAGGTTGGTAATGATGTTCCTGTATACAAATTTAGACCTTATGATTCTGTGGATGAAAATGGTACAATTAACAGAACTACAGTGCGGGAAAATCCAGATTTAAAGCCAGAGAGAACTTCTGCATATGAATTAGGTATGGATTTAAGAATGTTTAAAAACAGGGTTTCATTAGATTTTGCTTACTACAATACAACAACTGATAAGCAATATTTTGAGGTAGCCGTATCTGGTGCAACGAGTCGTGAAACAGAATTAGTGAACGGTGGTAAAGTAGAGAATAGTGGTTTTGAAATTACCTTAGGAGGTATACCTGTGCAAAACAGTGATTTAGTTTGGGATACCAGATTTAATTTCTCTACCAATAAGAGTAATGTAAAAGATCTACCTTCCGAACTGGTTGATAGAGATGGTGGATTTAACCTCTCTGATCAAGGTGGCTATAAGCTTAGAGTGCAAGAAGGCGGAGAGTTTGGCGAAATTTGGGGAACAGGTTACCGTCGAGTAAACGGTAAGTTGGTAGTTACTTTGGAAGATGATGTAGCAAAACCTGTTGCTGGAGACCCAAAAGAGGATGAAGTAAAACTTGGTTCTATAAATAATGATTTCAGATTGAGTTGGGCAAATGATTTTAAATATAAGAACTTTAGTTTGTCATTCTTAATTGATGGAACATTTGGAGGTAACGTATTATCAACAACTGAAACTGAAATGCATCAAATCGGAGTTTCTAAACAAACAGGTGAAGCAAGAGATAATTTTGGTGTTGTAGTGGATGCTGTGATCGTAGATGATAATGATAATATTTTAGATAATTATCAAGGACGCATTGAAACACGAAATTATTATGGATCAATACCTGTTGCCGAAAATGTTTATGATGCAACTAATATTAGACTTCGTGAGGTTTCATTAGGATATTCTTTCCCAAAATCAATAATGAATAAAGTTGGGTTCTTAAGTGAAGCTAGACTATCAGTTGTTGGTAGAAATCTGTTCTTCTTTTACATTGATGCACCGTATGATCCGGAGGGAACTCAATCTACTTCAGGTTTATATTTAATGAATAGCGATTACTTCGGTGTACCTTCTACTCGTAGTTATGGTCTTACTTTAAATGTTAAATTTTAGTTTGAAGCAGTTGATACTGTGATTTTAACATGAAAATAAAAATTATTGAGATGAAAAAATATTGTAATAATATCTATCAATTAATGGTGATTGCATCTATGATAGTAATCTCTGGATTGACTGCTTGTACAGATGATCTTGAAGGGTTAAATGATAATCCTTTAAGATTGACGGAAGAGAAGTTGGCCATTGATTATGCAAATGTAGGTGCATTCTTGCCTCAAATGCAGCAATCAATCTACTATAATAATGATGGTGGAAATTGGAAGTACCAATTACAACAAAACCTGAATGCTGATATTTATAGTGGATATCTGTGTCCTCCAACTCCATTTAGGAATGGAAAAAACGCTTCTAACTACTTTCTGGTTGATTGGTTTAATTGGCCATATAAGATAGGTTATTCGGATGTTATGGGCCCTTGGTCAGAAATTAAGGAATTAACACGTGAAAGCTCAAGAGAATTTTATGGAGCATCTCTTATTTTAAAGGTTGCTGCCATGCATAGAGTAACAGACGTATATGGACCTACTCCATACTCGGAGTTTGGAAAAAGAGGTCAATTTATCGAATATGATAGTCAAGAAGAAATATATAATCAGTTTTTCTCTGAACTTGATACTGCGGTTAATTTAATTTCAACTTTTTATGAAGAATACCCAGAGGTTAAATCAATATCAAAATTTGATTTCATTTATGGTGGTGATTTCTCGAAATGGTTAAAATGGGCCAATTCTTTAAGATTACGTTTGGCTATTAGAGTATCAAATGTAGATCCTGCCTTAGCTAAAATAGAAGGTGAAAAAGCTTTAAGTAATGCATACGGCTTATTGGAAACTAATGATGATATCGTACAGGTGGATCAACCAGCTATCGGTCACCCACTATCAGAAATAGCTTATTCTTGGGGAGACACTAGGATGGGAGCTAATATGGAATCAATTCTGGTTGGGTTTAACGATCCTCGCTTAGCTAAATATTTTGCTCCGGCAACAGACGAGAATGTGATAGCATCTGGAGATGTATATAAAGGTATTCGGTATGGAATTGATATTGATAGTAAAGATGATAGAGTTGGTTACTCTAATATTGGCGAGGCTTTTAACTTGGAAAATAAATTTAGTGTTCCTTGGTTGTTAATGTCAACAGCAGAAGTTTATTTCTTGAAAGCTGAAGCTGGTTTAAGAGGTTGGGCTAATGCTGGTTCTATTCAAAATAACTATGAAACAGGGATTCGCATGTCAATGGAACAGTGGGCTGCCGAAGGAAGTGTAGACGATTATATTAATAATGATTCGAATAAGCCTATCGACTATAAGGACACAAAGTTTCCTGAGTATGATGAAGACGCAGTTTCTGAAATTACTATTAAATGGGATGAAGGAGCAAGTAATGAAGTTAAACTTGAAAGGATTATTACACAAAAATGGATTGCTATGTTTCCTGAAGGTGCAGAAGCTTGGTCAGAGTTTCGTCGTACAGGTTACCCAAAATTACTTCCATTAGAAGTTAATTATAGTAATGAGAATACGATTGGTAAAGTACCAAATGGAGAGTTTATAAAGCGTCTACCATTCAATAGAGAAGAATACGACAATAATATTGAAGGAGTTGAGAGTGGAATTGAAAAATTAGGAGGCTCTGATAATGCTGGAGTTCGCTTATGGTGGGATACAGGCTCAAATAATCTGTAACCCAAATGTTAGTTGTATTTAAAAATAGAAATACGAATAAAATGAAAAAATATATATCTAAAATAACAGTCGTATTATTAGCATTAACAATGGTGGTTGCCTATCCATCCTGTGATGATGATGATAATATAGAATTTGGTTCGGTAACTTCTGAGCAGTTAGATGCATTAATTGTTGAAGCTCAAGGTATCCTAGAGGCAAATACAACAAGTTTAAATCCTGGTGATTATCAACCGGCAGCCTTGACAATGATTCGTAAAGCTTTAGATAAAGCGATCGAAATTCAGACTTATGCTTACGCTGATGATCAATTAGAGTATGGATATAATAATCTTAAGAATGCCATTGACAAAGCCGACAAATTAAGAGTTGCCGTAGCAATGCCTTGGATTCAACAAGAAGATGGTACAAATATTCAGATTTCCGACAATATTAAAGAAATATTAGGGGGAGCTTTTACTGTTGAAATGAAATTCTATGTTCCTGATCTACGTACAAAGGGATATTCGAATAACTTGTTTTCAGTTGAGCAACCTGGACCGGATAGAGGTTTTGCCGTTAGATATTTTAGTGATGGTAAAATTCAAGTTGTTATTGGCACAGGTAGTGGTTGGCCTGATACAGGTGATCAAGCAGGTGCAGGTACAATTATTACAGGTGAATGGATTGATTTAGCTGTTACAAATGATGGTAGTCGTCAAGTTTTATACATTAACGGAGCAAAGCTTGCAGAAAATGAAGGTACACCTGTAATCCCGGAACATCCTTTTATAATTGGTAATAGTCCAGAGTGGCAAGATCGTGTTTGTAATGTAGTGGTTAATGACTTTAGAGTTTGGAACTCTGTATTGGATGAATCCGTTATTAACTCTAATAGAACAGCACAGTTTGATGGTAGCGAAGATGGATTGGAATGTTATTTCCCATTTAACGTTGATCTTGGATCGGAATTCAAAGATATGACAGGCAAATGTACTGCTACAATAAATGGTAAAGTTGATTGGGTAGCTGAATTGCCTGCTGCCGTAGAGATCGTTCTCGATTACACATCTATCGACGAGGCTATCGCGAATCTTGAAACTCTTAAATCATCAATTAATGAAGGTGAGAATGATGGTGACAACCCTGTAGGAACATTAGACTATGTAAATAATTTGATCGTTCAAGCTGAGGAAAGAAAGGCTAATGCCATTCGCCAATCCGAAGTTGATGATTTTGCAGCAAGTATTGAGGTTAAAATCGCTCAGATTTCAGGAATGTTTGTAGGAGATTCGAATGGGATTTTTGTTGATCGTGATGATCCGAATGCAGTTGGTTTAAGAATTACTCCTAATTATACTCCTCAGGGTGATTATACTGTTGAGTTTGAGGTGAATGTAAAGAGTCTTTATGGATACGCAAATGCAGATTTAGTTAATAATGGTCAATACGGTGTTTGGGTATTTGGATATGAAGAATTAACAGAAGAGAACATACTAAATGCCGGTGGATTAAGGAACTTTACCAGAAAAACTGATAATTCAGGTTGGGAAACAGGCCCTACTGCTCCTGCTTTAACTATTGACCCTCAGGAATGGTATCATATCGCAGTTGTTCACCACGAAAATTTAGATGGACAGCAAGTAACTATCATGTATGTTGATGGAGTTGAGACCGGTAGAGATTATATTGGAGTTCCTGCAGAATCTGGTTGGGGTGAAACCTGGTTAGGAAATGGTTGGGGTAAAATGAATGGATATATTAAAAACTTCCGCCTTTGGGATGAAGCAAGAACTGATTTGAATGCTGGTGTATCAGGAAATGAAGAAAATCTTAGAATGTACTTCCCTCTAGATAGAGTGAAGGGAGTTGTTTTTAAAGATGAAACAGGAAACTATGATGCTGAAATGAGAGGCATTTCATGGAATACACCATTATAATATATTGTAGAACTTTTTAATTGATGGAGCTGCCATACTGGCGGCTCCAATTATAAACAGATTATTAATCCATTAAATAATGGAAGAATAAAGGTTAGCTTCCACCTTAAAATAAAAGGAAGGATGGTTTATAGCCTTTTCTCAAAAGGTGTATTTAAATAGAAAAACAACAAAGCCTTTGTGCTTTTTATTATATATCAAGCGTATTACTAACCTTACAGTTAAACCAAATGCAAAAAACTAAATCATTCAACTCACTAGTGTTATTAGCATTGATGTTAGTGGCACTTCTTGCTTCGTGCCAACTAACAGGTGGAGGCACAAATGATAAAAGCTTAACTCAATATGTCGATCCGTATATAGGTTCAGGTGGACATGGGCATGTGTTTGTTGGTGCCAGCGTGCCTTTTGGTGCCATTCAGGCTGGACCAAGTAACTTTCATAAAGGGTGGGATTGGTGTTCTGCATATCATTATTCCGATAGTATAGTAAAAGGATTTTCGCATTTGCATTTAAGTGGTACAGGAATTACCGATTTAGGAGAGTTTTTATTAATGCCAGCAGTAGGAGAATTAAAAATCAATCCTGGAACACAGGAAAACCCTGAAGAAGGCTATGCTTCATATTATAGTCATGATTCTGAAAAAGTAGAAGCAGGATATTATAAAGTGCACTTGGATTCGTATAATATTAATATCGAGATGACTACAACAGAGCGTGTTGCAATGCATCGAATTACTTATCCAAAATCAAAGGAGTCAAGATTAATTTTAGATTTAAAAGAAGGGAACGGGGATCAGGCAACTGAGACCTTTTTTCATAAAGTAAATGATACAATTGTAGCAGGTTACAGATATTCAACAGGCTGGGCAAACGACCAAAGGGAATACTTTGCAATGCTTGTATCTAAGCCTATCGAGAAAGTGTTGGTATATGATGACGAAAATAAACTAAGTGGAGATGTTGGAAAAGGCAAAGCAATTAAGGCTTTTCTTCAGTTTTCAACAAAGTCGTTCGAAAAGCTTAAGGTGAAATTTGGTATATCTCCTGTAAGCATGGAGAATGCCTTACTTAATATTAAGACAGAAATGCCAGGTTGGAATTTTGATGAGATTCTTGCTGCAAATAAAAGCAAATGGAATAAGGAGCTTGAAAAAGTTCAAATCGAAACCAATGATGAAGAAGCGAAAAGAGTTTTTTATACAGCAATGTATCATACCTTAATTGCACCCAATATATTTGATGATGTGAATGGCGAATACAGGGGTACTGACAATAAGGTGTACCACAATACAAACAGTACCAACTACACCTTGTTCTCGCTTTGGGATACTTACCGAACTGTACATCCGCTTTATACCATTACTCAGCAAGAAAGAGTTCCTGATATGATCAACTCGATGCTTGACATTTACAAACAACAAGGAAAACTACCCGTATGGCATTTGCGTGGCAACGAAACCAATACAATGGTAGGTTATAGTGCCGTGCCAGTTGTGGTTGATGCATATCTAAAAGGCTTTACAGGATTTGATGTAGAATTGGCATATGAAGCAGTAAAAACAACAGCAATGGGCGATTTCGAACCAGGTGTTAAGGAATTGCAGAAATATGGCTACATCCCTTGCGATATGATGCACGAATCGGTTGCAAGTGCAATGGAATATGCGATTAGTGATTGGGGAATTGCACAAATGGCTGAAAAGTTAGGCAAAGCAGAAGATGCTAAATATTTCAGAGAAAGATCGAAAGCTTACGAGAAATATTTCGATCCTAAAGATCGCTTTATGAAAGGTCGAATGAAAGATGGCAGTTGGAGAACTCCTTTTGATCCACTATCTGCACAGCATAGAGTTAATGATTATTGCGAGGGAAATGCATGGCAGTATTTGTGGTTGGTTCCGCAAGACCCCGAAGGCCTAATTCAATTATTGGGAGGTGATCAACCATTCGTTACAAAATTGGATAGTCTTTTCTCCATTTCTTCCGAACTGGAAGAGGGTGCTTCTGCCGATATTACAGGACTGATTGGCCAGTATGCACATGGCAACGAACCAAGCCATCATATTACCTATTTATACGCCTATGCAGGACAACAATACAAAACTGCAGATAAAGTTGATTATATTCTTAATGAGCTTTATACCGATCAACCGGATGGACTATGTGGTAACGAAGACTGCGGACAGATGTCGGCGTGGTATGTAATGTCTTCAATGGGTTTTTATCCGGTAAATCCAACCAACGGTTCTTATGTGTTTGGAAGACCTTTATTTAACAAAGTGAGTATTAATCTGAGCACAGACAAAAAATTTACCATTCTTGCTACTAACAATAGCAAGGAGAATATCTATATTCGATCAGTAAAACTAAATGGACAGAACTATACCAAGTCATTTATTACCCATAAAGATATCATGAAGGGTGGAGAGTTGATTTTTGAAATGGGTGCACAACCCAATAAAGAATTTGGGGCTAAAATGGATGACAGGCCAAAATCAATTGTGTACTAAAGCGTTTTTTAGGAAATTAACCGATGATTGAATTGAATAACTTGTAAGCTTTAAACCTAAAATATTAAATAAAAGAAATGAAGAGAGCAAATATCTTATTAATTCTTAGTGCGTTATTGGTTTCCTGTGTAGGAGAAAAAGAGGTGATGAAAACCAATATTGTTTCAAGTGTAGATATGGTAAACCCACTAATGGGTACCGATTCGGAACATGCACTTTCCAATGGGAACACTTATCCTGCGATAGCAGTGCCTTGGGGAATGAATTTTTGGACTCCACAAACTGGTGAAATGGGTAATGGTTGGGCCTACACTTACGATGCTTACAAAATAAGAGGAATAAAGCAAACTCATCAGCCAAGTCCGTGGATAAATGACTATGCAGCATTTTCGTTTATGGCTGTTACAGGGGATTTAAAGTTTAATGAAGATGATCGTGCTTCCTGGTTTTCGCATAAAGCGGAAGATGCTAAGCCATACGCATACGAAGTGTACTTAGCTGATTATGATGTAAAAGCAGAAGTAACTCCAAGTGAGCGTGCTGCAATGTTTCGTTTTACTTTTCCTGAAAACGACAACTCATACATCTTATTAGATGCCTACAACAAAGGTTCAGAAGTTAAAATCATACCGGAAGAACGCAAAATTGTTGGATACTGCAGAAATAATAATGGTGGGGTTCCCGACAACTTCCACAATTATTTTGTTGCCGAATTCGATAAGGATTTTGAAATTGTTCACACCTGGAATGGAAATCAACTGAACGAAAAATCGAAAACTGCTAATGGGGATCATGTAGGAGCGGTAATTGGTTTTAAAACCAAAAAAGGAGAAGAGGTACATGTTAAAGTAGCATCATCTTTTATCAGCAAAGAACAAGCTCAACTGAACCTGTCTAGAGAGATTGGAAATAAAAATTACACACAAGTTAAAAAAGAAGCAAAACAAGCTTGGGAAAAGGAATTTGCAAGAATAAAAGTAGAAGGAGGGACTGATGATCAGTTAGAAACTTTTTATTCTTGTTTGTACAGAGTGTTATTATTCCCGCGTAAGTTTTACGAAATCAACGATAAAAATGAAATCGTTCATTACAGTCCTTATAATGGAGAGGTACTGCCCGGCTACATGTTTACAGATAATGGCTTTTGGGATACGTTCCGGGCAGTTTTTCCATTTTTTACAGTAATGTATCCCGAGTTAAACTCTAAAATAATGGAAGGACTGGTGAACACATACAAGGAGAGCGGATGGTTACCCGAATGGGCAAGTCCGGGTCATAGAGGCTGTATGATTGGTTCCAATTCGGCATCAATTATTACAGATGCTTACCTGAAAGGAATTAAGGGATACGATATTGAAACCTTGTACGAGGCCATCATTAAAAATACCAATGGCTATAATAAAGAGGTAACATCGGTAGGTAGATATGGAGCCGAATATTACAACAAATTAGGATATGTTCCTTATAATGTAGGCATTCATGAAAATACAGCAAGAACTTTAGAATACGCTTACGCTGATTTTTGTGTTTGGAAGTTGGCGCAAGAATTGGGTCGACCAAAGAATGAGATCGACCTGTTTGCAAAAAAGGCTCTAAACTACAAGAATGTATTCGATAAAGAATCTGGTTTAATGCGAGGTAAAAATGAAGATGGAACATTCCAATCTCCATTTAATCCATTAAAATGGGGCGATGCTTTTACCGAAGGAAACAGCTTGCATTATACCTGGTCGGTTTTCCAGGATATCAATGGCCTAATTGATTTAATGGGAGGAAAAGACAAGTTTATCTCTACCTTAGATGGTGTTTTCGAAATGCCACCCAAATTTGATGACTCCTATTATGGTTTCACCATTCATGAAATTAGAGAAATGCAAATTGTGAATATGGGTAATTATGCACATGGTAACCAGCCAATTCAGCACATGATTTATTTATATAATTATGCAGGACAACCATGGAAAACCCAAAGCCGCGTGCGCGATGTAATGGATAAATTGTATACCCCTCAGGCTGATGGGTATTGTGGCGATGAAGACAATGGGCAAACTTCGGCCTGGTATGTTTTCAGTTCCATGGGATTTTATCCTGTATGCCCGGGAACCGACCAATATGTATTGGGATCACCATTATTCGATAAAGTTACCCTGAGCCTAGAGAATGGAAACACATTTACCATCTCTAGTTCTAATAACTCTAAGGAAAATGTATTTGTAAATGCAGTAAGCTTAAATGGCAAGTCGCATAACTTCAACTACATCAAACACGAAGATATTCAAAACGGTGGTGAGTTAAATTTCGAGATGTCTGTAAAAGCAAATAAAGAAAGAGGAATATCAAAGGAGTCTTATCCATACTCAATGAGTACTAAATAAGAATCCTAAATTAGATATCATTCTGATATAGTTAGTTAAAAGCTCATTGATTCTTCTTTGAGCTTTTTTCCAATTTAACAAGGAGTGTGAGTTGTTTTCCGGTAAGCAGTAAATTATTTTTACACTGGTTTAATTAATAATTCACCTAATTGATTAATCTATATATTAATCCCCATTTAATCTTGAATGGCTTATTTTGAAAAATAGATTAATAATAAAGAACCGATCGGGAAAAGCTTGGCTGGCAATAGTCCCGTTCGGTATTGTTTTACGAATTCAACACCTACAAAATCTAAATCATGAAACGCATACCAGGAATTGTAATTCTACTGTTTTTTTGCTTTAATGGCTTTGGACAATATACCAACTATGTAAATCCCTTTATTGGAAGCACCAACTTTGGAACCACTAATCCGGGTGCGATACTGCCACGTGGAATGGTATCCGTAACCCCGTTTAATGTCTCCGGTTCGGATATCAACAAATACGATAAAGATGCACGCTGGTGGTCTACTCCATACTCTTGGGATAACTCCTTCCTTACGGGATTTTCGCATGTGAACCTGAGTGGAGTGGGCTGTCCCGAATTGGGAGTAATCCTATTGATGCCAACAAGGGGTAAGATACTGGCAGATCACAAGCAATATGGTTCTGTTATGAAAAACCAAGAGGCATCACCAGGCTATTATGCTACCGAACTTGAAAAGTACAATATCAAGGCGGAGCTGACCGCTACCAAACGAACAGGAATTAGCCGATATACTTTTCCGAAAGGCGAATCGAATATTTTATTGAATCTGGGATTAGGATTAACCAACGAGCTGGGGGCTAAGCTCAGAATCGTTAACCACAAAGAAATTGAAGGTTCGAGAATGACAGGTTCTTTTTGTTATAAGGATGGATCGGAGCGCCCTGTTTACTTTGTAGCCCGATTCAGCAAGCCTGCTAAGAAATTTGGAGTTTGGAAAAATATGCCCGAACTACAGGCCGAAGCAGAATGGAGTAAAACCTCAGGCCAATACAAATACTACGATGCCTTTACCGGTGATATGTTTGGAAACGAAATAGGAGCGTATTTTACTTTTGATACCGAAGATAAAGAACAAATTATTGTTGAAATTGGAGTGTCCTATGTGAGTATAGAAAATGCACGTTTGAATCTGGAAGCAGAATCGAATGATTTTGATTTCGAAAAAACAAGAACCGAAGCAAAGAAAGAATGGAACGATATCTTGGGAAGGGTAAAGGTTGAAGGCGGATCCATAGATCAGAAAACCATTTTCTACACGGCTTTGTACCATACTCAAATTCATCCCAATATCATTAACGATGTAAACGGACAATATCCTGCAATGGAATCGTTCGAGATTAAAGAAACCAAGGATTGTAATCGATATACAGTCTTTTCTTTGTGGGATACCTACCGAAACTTTCATCCCTTAATGGCACTTCTTTATCCGCAGGAACAGTTGGATATGGTTCGTTCTATGGTAGATATGTACAAGGAAAGTGGCTGGTTGCCTAAGTGGGAATTAAACTCAAAAGAAACTCATGTGATGGAAGGCGACCCGGCAATTCCTGTTATTGTAGATTCGTATATGCGTGGTTTAACCGATTTTGATGTAGATGCTGCCTATGAAGCAATGCATAAATCGGCCACTATCGAAGGAGCAAAAAACAAATTGCGCCCCGATATCGACCATTACCTGGCAAAAGGCTATGTGCCAATCGAAAAGGAATTTGATAACTCTGTATCGCATGCACTGGAGTATTATATTGCAGATTGGAATCTGGCGCAATTTGCAAAAGCACTTGGCAAGAAAGCAGATTATCAGAGGTTTTTAAATCAATCTAAAGGATATAAAAATTACTATTCGGAAGAGTTTGGAGTATTAAGGCCTAAACTTTCTGATGGTACTTTCCTAAAGAATTTTGATCCGAAACAGGGCGAAAACTTTGAACCTTGTCCGGGCTTTCACGAAGGAACAGCTTGGCAGTATACTTTTTGTGTGCCTCACGATATTAAGGGGCTAAGCAAATTAATGGGAGGCAAAAAGAAATTTGTAGATAAGCTGCAAATGGTTTTCGATGAGGATCTGTACGATATGGCCAATGAGCCGGATATCCATTATCCATATCTCTTTAACTATTTTAAGGGCCAAGAATGGAGAACTCAGAAAGAAGTTCGCCGCATAGTGAATCAATATTACAAAAATGCTCCTGACGGAATACCCGGTAACGATGATTGCGGAACCCTATCGGCTTGGGTAGTGTACAGCATGATGGGGATGTATCCCGTTTGTCCGGGAAATACCGATTATGCATTAAGCTCTCCGGTTTTCGATAAAATTACCATTGAACTAAATCAAGAGTTTTATCCCGGAAAAAAACTGGAAATCCTTACAAAGAAAAGCAATGCCAATGATATTTATATCAAGAGCATTAAGCGAAATGCTTCGAATCATTCGGGCTACTTTATCAATCATTCCGACTTGGTAAAAGGAGGAACAATTGAATTTGAATTAAAATCACGTAAGTAAAAACTAACTCAAACTACAATGAATCTATCAGTACTCGACATTTCCATTATTATTGGATACATCATTTTAACCATTACTATTGGTTATCTGCTGTCGGCTAAGGCATCAAAAAACTTATCGAATTATTTTTTAGGAGGCAATAAAATTCCTTGGTACATGCTTGGGGTTTCCAATGCTTCGGGCATGTTCGACATTACCGGAACCATGTGGACAGTAACCATACTGTTTGTTTATGGTTTAAAATCGGTATGGATACCATGGCTTTGGCCGGTTTGGAACCAGATTTTTTTAATGATGTTTTTGGCAATTTGGTTGCGCCGCTCCAATGTAATGACCGGAGCTGAATGGTTAAAAACAAGGTTCGGCAATGACAAAGGTTCGCAGTTATCGCATTTAATTGTGGTACTTTTTGCCATAGTTAGTGTTATAGGTTTTATTACTTACGGATTTGTTGGAGTAGGGAAGTTTGCACAAACATTTTTTCCGTGGAACTTGCAAACTCACTTGATGGGAATTACCATTAATTCTGAGAACATGTACGCCATTATTATTATGGGTGTAACTACACTTTACGTGATAAAAGGAGGGATGTACTCGGTGGTATTTACCGAGGTCTTGCAGTTTGTAATCATGACCATTGCCTGTATTATGGTTGGGGTAATAGCCATGTCGCTGGTTACGCCCGAGCAAATATCAGGTGCCATTCCCGAAGGATGGAAAGACATTTTCTTTGGATGGAACCTTAACCTGAATTGGGACAACCTAATACCCGCCGTTAACAATAAGATCGAAACCGATGGTTATTCTTTGTTCTCGGTACTGATGATGATGATGTTATTTAAAGGAGTATTGGTAAGTATCGCAGGTCCTGTACCCAGTTACGATATGCAAAGAATTTTATCAACCGAAACTCCTAAAGATGCTGCCAAAATGAGTGGTATTGTTTCGCTTGTACTCTTTGTTCCAAGGTATTTAATGATTACCGGTTTGGCAGTGTTGGCTTTGGTGTATTTGGCTCCTGAATTCAATAAAATGGGAACAAACATCGATTTTGAAATGGTACTGCCTTATGCTTTAAATAACTTTATTCCGGTTGGAGCAAAAGGATTGTTACTGGCTGGTTTGGTAGCTGCCTTCATGTCTACTTTTGCCGCAAATGTAAATGCCGGTCCGGCTTATATTGTTAACGATATCTATAAAAAATTTATAAACCCCAATGCCTCACAAAAAAAATACATTCGAATGTCGTATTTGGCATCTTTTGCAGTGGTGGCAGTTGGAATATTCTTTGGCTTTTTTGCCGAAAGTATCGATACAGTAATGAAATGGTTGGTAGGAGCTTTGTTTGGTGGATATACCGCATCGAACCTGTTAAAATGGATTTGGTGGCGATTCAACGGATTTGGATATTTTTATGGAATGCTTGCAGGTTTGGTAGCATCCTTAGTTGCACCCTTGGCTTTCCCCGAAGTATCGCCAATCTACGCCTTCCCGTTTATTTTCTTCTTTGCATTGGCATCGTCAATTATTGGTAGTTTGCTTACCAAACCTGAGCCTGACGAGGTATTGATAAAATTCTACGATAGTGTTCGCCCTTGGGGATTTTGGAAGCCGGTGTACCTAAAATTGAAAGAACAAAAGCCTGAAGCAAAACCAAATAATGATTTTTGGAGAGATATGATGAACTGTACCATTGGTACAGGTTGGCAGATGATGTTGATACTTATTCCTATTTATTTGATGATTGGTGAATTTATGTCTCTAACCTGGGTAATTGTTCTATTTGTGGTATCGAGCGTAGTGCTTTATTTTACTTGGTATCGAAAACTGAAAGATTATCCTGATGACTACAAGCATGAGGCTAAAAAAGAAGAAGACAATAAAGAAAGAAAATTGGCTTGATAGTGTTAAACTGCCTAAAGTACTTAAGGTAATTGGAGTGACTGAAGTACTTAGCGTGCCTGACGTATAAAACTGAATGAAGGACTTAAATCTTGGAATAAAATTAATATCAAAATGACTAGTAAAATGATTATGCCGTGGGAGGATCGTCCTAAGGGATGTGATGATGTGATGTGGAGGTATTCTAAAAATCCTGTGATAGGAAGATATGATATCCCTTCTTCGAACAGTATTTTTAATAGCGCGGTAGTGCCTTTCGAAGGTGGGTTTGCAGGTGTTTTCAGATGCGATAATAAAGCAGTTCAAATGAATATCTTTGCTGGTTTTAGTAAAGATGGCATCCATTGGGAGATCAATCATGATCCTATAGAAATGCTTGCGGGCAATACCGAAATGATTGAATCGGATTATAAATACGACCCTCGTGTTTGTTGGATTGAAGACCGATACTGGATTACCTGGTGTAACGGATACCACGGACCAACAATAGGAATTGCATACACCTTCGATTTTAAAGCGTTTTACCAGTGCGAGAATGCATTTTTACCCTTTAACAGAAACGGGGTGCTGTTTCCCGAAAAGATTAATGGCAAATATGCCATGCTAAGTCGCCCAAGCGATAATGGCCATACCCCTTTCGGGGATATTTACATCTCTTACAGTCCGGATATGAAATACTGGGGCGAGCACCGTTCTGTAATGAAAGTTTCTCCATTCGAAGATAGTGCCTGGCAGTGTACAAAAATTGGTGCCGGATCGGTGCCTTTCAAAACCGAGGAAGGCTGGTTGATGTTCTATCATGGTGTAATTAATACCTGTAACGGATTTCGTTACTCAATGGGAGCCGCTTTGTTGGAACTGCAAAATCCTGACAAAGTATTGTACCGTAGCAAGCCATATTTGCTGGCTCCGGCAGCACCATATGAATTGGTGGGTGATGTACCAAATGTAGTGTTCCCTTGTGCAGCTTTAAGCACAGGTAACAAAGTTGCGGTATACTACGGTGCAGCCGATACGGTTGTTGGAATGGCCTTCGGATATGTTGATGAGATTATTGATTTCTTGAAAAACAATTCGCTGTAAAAGCAATTGCTAAGCAATAAAAGACTTGTTGGTATTCCAACAAGGAGTTAGATTAGAATTAGTTATTAAAAAGGATGAAGCCTGCGGGTTTCATCCTTTTTTAATTGCCGAAGTTCAATTTCCCCCTTTCTCCTCGAAAAAACCTTTGATGCTTTCATCTGTTTTAGGGTATCAATGGTTTGTTAACGAAACCTCAAGTTATATACAGAAAGCTCGTTGGAGGTTTTAAAGCTTAATGGAGCTCGCATCAACGTTAGTATAAAACAAGTCTCGTTCTTAATAAAATATCAGTACTAAAACGAAATCAGAAACTTAAGTATGCTTTGGCTTTTGAACCACTAAAAGAGTATGCTTACACAGAAAGCTCCTTATTGCCTAAGCGATTCGTTGCAGAAGAAAAAAGAATGGTAAAAGCCATTACAAAAAATAATAGGTGCCACTTGTAAAAGTGATACCTATCATTTTTTAAAGTAGTACTTACAACTTTTAAAAGTTCTACCTACAACTTTAACAAGTAGTAGTAACAACATTTAAAAGTTGTAGTAAGAACTTTAACAAGTTGTAGTAACAACATTTAAAAGTTGTAGTAAGCACATTATTCAGCAGAAGCTTCATCAGGTTCATCAATATGAATTTTCTCGAAATCTGCACCATTAATTTCCTTCTTAAATAGCTTACCCGGACCGAAATTAACCTTTGTTCCTTCGATTAATGAAGCGTTAAAATCCTCTTCCTTTTCAGCTCCTTTGCTTTTAGCGCTTAGTCCAAAACTTCCAAAATCACCCAGGTCAACCTTATAGCCATCGGCTAAGGTTTCGGGTACAATTTGCAGAAAACCCTCGATTACCGATAATACATCCATTTCGTTTAAACTGGAACGTACTGCAATTTGCTTTGCTATAAAACGATTGTTACGCTTGCCTACACTATTAATTGAGGCATAATACTTAGGTGCAGCTTCGCGATTTGAAGGGTTTAGTTTGGCAATAACTTTATAGAAGATGCTCATACTTGATAATTATTAAATTACTATTAAGATATTTTTAAGTAAGTGTGAAGTTATTAAAATAAATCAAATTACCAATATAAAAAGGAAAACATATAAAGTTAAAATATGTTTATTTTTAATTAATACGATTTAAAACTCAATAAAATAAGCATTTACAGAATGTAGTTCGGATAATAGAATTAATCTATTAATAATAAAATACGGTTCTATTGATCTGTTCTAGTATTTATAATAGAATATGGAATGTGCTTATGTGTTGTGTGGGGGCAATAAAAAAAGCTCTTTCAGTATTGAAAGAGCTTGTATTTAAAATCTATTGTACTTATTTATTTTTCAACTTTCTTTTCCTGATATCCATCATTATGAACTGAGTTTACAGCTCGTCCTGATGGATCGGCATTGTTTTGGAAAGCCTCGTCCCAAGCCAAAGCTTCGGCAGTACTACATGCAATGGAAGGAATCGAAGGAACACATGCAGCTGCTGTATCCGACCCAAAATGCTCGGTAAAAATTGCCCTGTAGTAATATTCTTCTTTCGACATTGGCGGATTAACAGGGAATCGATAAGCTGCATTGGCCAAATGTTCATCACTAATTTCATTTTCGGCAATATCACGCAAAGTATCAATCCAGTTGTATCCAACACCATCCGAGAACTGTTCTTTTTGTCTCCAGGCTACCTCTTTGGGCAAGTAATCTTCAAATGCTTTACGGATTACCCATTTTTCCATTTTTCCATCCTTGGCCATTTTATCCTCAGGATTAATTCTCATGGCAATGTCCAGGAATTCTTTATCCAGAAAAGGCACACGGCTTTCAACTCCCCACGAAGCCATCGATTTGTTGGAACGCAAGCAATCGAACAAGTGAAGCTTGCTTAGCTTACGAAGTGTTTCGGTATGGAACTCTTTGGCATTAGGTGCTTTGTGAAAATACAAGTATCCTCCAAACATTTCGTCGGCACCCTCGCCCGAAAGAACCATTTTAATCCCCATCGATTTAATCACACGAGCCATCATATACATAGGAGTAGAAGCACGAACGGTGGTTACGTCGTAAGTCTCCAAATGATAGATTACATCGCGAACAGCATCTAAACCTTCCTGAACGGTAAAGGTAATTTCGTGGTGCACCGTATCAATAAAATCGGCTACCTTACGCGATGCTGCCAAGTCTGGCGAACCTTCCAAACCAATAGCAAAAGAGTGCAATTGTGGGTACCAGGCATCTTGTTGATCTCCCGATTCTATGCGCTTGGATGCATATTTCTTGGCAATGGCTGAAATCACAGAAGAATCCAGGCCACCGGAAAGAAGTACACCATAAGGAACATCAGACATTAACTGGCGATGAACGGCATCTTCCAGTCCTTTGCGAAGTGCTGCCATATCAGTTTGGTTGTCTTTTACGTTCTCGTAATCCATCCAATCGCGTTGATACCACTCTTTGATCTCGCCATCTTTGCTATACAAGTATTTTCCGGGAAGGAATTCTTCAATTTTGTTGCAGTAGCCTTCTAAAGCTTTTAATTCCGAGGCCACATAGTAGTTTCCATGTTGATCCCAACCTTGATACAAAGGAATAATTCCCATGTGATCGCGACCTACCAGATAAACATCCTTTTCCTTATCGTACAATGCAAAAGCAAAGATTCCATTCAAATCATCAATAAAATCGATTCCTTTCTGCTGGTACAAAGCTAAAATTACTTCGCAATCAGATTTGGTCAAGAACTCATAGGATCCGTTCATCTGATTTCGAATGTCCATGTGATTATAAATTTCACCATTAACAGCCAAGACCAAATTGCCATCTTTGCTGTAAAGGGGTTGTCCTCCTGATTGAGGATCTACAATCGAAAGTCTTTCGTGCGATAAAATCGCTTTTTCACCACAGAATATACCTGACCAATCGGGTCCTCTGTGACGAATTTTCTTGGACATTTCCAGTACCTGAGGGCGCAATTCTTTTGCATCTACCTTCAAGTCGAATACTGCTACGAATCCACACATAAAAATTTAATTTAATAGTTACTTAAAAGTCGCCAAATGGTAGTTTGACGACTGGTTAATTTGATATACGCTTTGAAAATACGATTTTATTTCCAAAATGTATTGTAATCCGGATGTGATATCGTTTGCGAACTGTAAATTCGATTTAATTGACTTTTAAGGCAATGGAATTGATTCATTATCTCGATAAAAAAAAAGACACTTTAAATAGTGCCTTTGTCTTGATTGTGCTTTTTAAGATCGTTATCCAGAAAAATTTTTAGGTTATCGATATCCAGTCTTTTTGCGATAATGTTTTTGTCTTTATCCAGCAGGTAAATAATTGGGGTGGTAAACACATCGTAAAAGATCCTAAAGTTTGTTTGGTAATCAGGATCATAGCAATTGATAAAATCATAGATATCGTAATCGTGAATGGCATTTTCCCACATTTCTTTTTGATCTTGCGTGCAAACAGCAAATACTTTTAAACCTTTATCACTGTAGTGGTCAAGAATTTCCTTTTTTAAACGAGGAGTGGCTTTCTTGCAATGTCCGCAATCGGGTTCCCAAAAATACAGTACGGTGTAGTTTGCCTCCACTTCATGTAAGCGAACATATTCGCCTTCGAGTGTTTGCATTAATAAATCTTGCGCTTTCATTCCCAAAAGATTGAACTGGGTTTTAATCACCCTTTCGCGAATGTTTGCCATAAGTGTAGAATCGGCCCAATTGGCCTGACCGCTCAAATAATATTTTTTGGCGAGATTTACGAAGGCAGCATCCATTCCCATCACCTTGCTTTTTACTGCATAGTTAAGAGCATATTGTGTTAGGTATTGAAAAAAGATGGAATCTGGTCGAGCTTGCTCAATTAGCTGTACCGATTCTTTTACAATGGTATCAGGACTTTGTACTAGTATTTTCTCGAAAAATAAATCCAATTTCTTTTTAAGAATCGGTGTGCGCAAATATCTTGAATCAGCAAAATCTACATGATCGAAATAATGATTCTTATTGTATAGATATGATTTCTGTTGAATTACTTTTTCTCTATCAGGGGTATTTTTAGGAAGCTCACTTTTAAAATCAGGGATTTTTGGAGATAAAGTAAACTGAGCAAATTTCGGAACAAATGAGTTTTCAGGAAATTTTGCCTTTAAGCTCCCAATATATTCTCTTACTTCCACATCGGCATTTTTAAACTCCTTTTTGTATTTTTCTTTATCTGATTCCTTGCTTGTTTTCTTAAAAGCTTCTTGTAATTTTCTTGATTTTTCATTTTGTGATTTCATGAAAGTCTGAAAGTCATGAAAACCTATACTTTCTTTTGATCCTGATATGGCAATGCTTTCAATAAAATCATTAGGGTCGGCAGTAACAGCAAACTCTTGATCTTCACCAATCAGCAAATCAAAGTATTTCTGACTTGGCAGGTAAATCACATAAATTCCTTGGTCAAGAATCTTGTCTTTTGAGAAAACACCCTTGCCGTTTATCAATTGTGTAGTGTCATCGGCAAATATTCTTCCATCGAAATAATGAGCAAGATATGCTGTTGAATCACTACAATTTAAAAGTTGTATCGAGATATTGTATTTCTGTGCATTTAGCTTTGCGCAGGTAAATAAACTGAAAATCAGTAAACAGAGAGAAATAATTTTTAGTTTCATTTGTAAACATCTATTGATCGTTATAAAGTCAGCGAAAATTACAAAACTTTTTCAACTGAAGAGTATTCTGTCAATATTTAATACCGGTTTTATTATGCGCTAAGATGTATTTAATGCTAATACCAGCAGGATGTTTAACGTGAAATTAAAAAAAATGTTTGTGTTGAAGCTTGCCGAGCACGTGAGTGAAGCGTGAATAAGCTTCTGTGGCAATATTCTTGGTCGAAGCTATTCAACGTGAGTTCGACGTAAAATTCTATCCACAGAAAGTTATATTTGGGATAGATTTGCATTAAAAATTTGGAAAGAATAGCGGGCTATTTAGAGGAATTTTTAATGTGAAGATGTCGTAAAGAGAACTTTCCATTATGTGTTTGCCTGCTTTAGGCATAAATTTCCTCAAATCTTCTTGAAATATCCCGATATTCCTTAGAAAATTTGAGAAAATTTTTACTCAAGATCAGATCAAACTGTGAACGAATTTTACGTCGAACTCACGTTATTCAATAAAGAAAACCTGCCAGATGATTGTGGCAGGTTTGGTTTTGTGAAACAAGCGCTGGCGCTAGTAAGCAGTGGTTTCTTTTCTTAAAATTTGATTCCAAATTTCCTCTTCCTTTAGTTCTTTTGTGCAGAAAAACCAATCGTAACAGGTGATATCTTCATCGGTATTTTCCATTCGATCTTTTGCCACCCCACACGATCCGGCAGGAGGGACTATTACTTCATCACCCGGCTTCCAGTCAGCAGGTGTGGCAACCGAAAACTTGTCGGCAGTTTGCAATGCCACAAGTACTCTGTATATTTCTTCGAAATTACGACCTAAGCTCAATGGATAATAAATAATGGCCCGAATAATGCCATGAGAATCAATAAAGAACACAGCTCTTACTGCTTTGGTGCTGTCTTCGCCTGGTTGCACCATACCATACTTGTTGGCAACTTCCATTTTAATATCTTCAATAATTGGGAACTGTACCTCAATATCTTTCATACCCTTGTATTCAATCTTTTCTTTTATTGTTCTAAGCCAGGCAATATGGCTATACAAACCATCAACCGAAAGACCTACTAAATCGCAATTGACTTGATTAAATTGGTTTTCCATTTTTGCAAAGGTCATAAACTCTGAAGTACAAACCGGTGTAAAATCAGCAGGATGACTAAATAAAATTACCCATCTTCCTCTGTAATTATTTGGAAAATGGATATCACCTTGGGTGGTAATTGCTCTAAACTCAGGAGCTTTATCCCCAATTCGCGGCATATTAAGCGCATTAAGATCTTTGTTTTCGTTCATGGCTTTAAGTTTTGATATTTATGGATTTATAAAAAGATTCTTCACCATTGGCTTTATAGCAAGGATTTAATTGTTTGAATAAGATAAAAAGCAGAGATTACAGACTACAGGAGCATCTGCTGAAGTATATTAAAGTTACTTCATTATGCAACCGATGTCAATAGAATGACAGGTGTAAAGGCTTAATTTTAAATGAGTTTTAATTAAGAGGATGGGGGGAGGCTCAATCTTTTTTAGCTTGATTTGAGTCTATTTCAAGCCATTTCATTGCATCTGCTTCGGTATAGAATACCTTGGCATTTTGTATTCGTACCTGAATTTCGAAAAGCATAGCCATAGGAGTATCGTAGGAGTGACTTACAAGAATGGCACATTTGTTTAGAATGGGACTGTATTTTTCGTATTCGTTAATGTAATCGTCTAAGTCTTTAATATTAAGAAGAACTTTAGCGCGAGTAAAGTCTGAAATTACATTATAGGTTTCATCAAATCGCTTATCTTTTCTTGTGCTAAGGGTGTGCTGAATCAAATCATTCCACTTAAAATAACCGTAGTAGAACTCTTTTATCAGCTTTAAATCAGGAATAATATCATACTTGAACTTCATACCTTAGGCTTTTAATTAAAGATAAAGAGATCAATTTGTTCAAACAAAAAAGTTTTATCGATGATTGGATTCCTGTCTTGAAGTCTTCAGTTTTGGCATATCAGTAGGAGAATAGTGACGGCTTAACCATTTGCTCAACCCATCCATTCCCGGAAATAAAACCCTTTCATTAATATTTACCTGATCTAGTTTATCGCGTATTTCCCATTTTATTTCGGCAGGAATCCTAATTCTAAAATACAAGTCAGGTTTGTCCATTAACCAGGAGTTTAAAATTGAAGTGGAATGTGACATGAATGTAAAAATTGCATATTGGTTTACAATTCGGTCGTCTAAAGATGGAGGTTCAAATGCCACAACAAAATCTGATTCCTCTTTAGATAATTCCCTAAGGTCTTGATAGGTTTCCTGTAACATGTCAATGGTAAAACTATTAGAACCAATTTGATGCAGTCTGGCTTGTAAGTTTTCGGGAAGATAGTTTTTTAAGTTTTCGTAATTTAAAGCCCAAATCACACCATCTTTATGAAACTTATCAATTTCGGCAGTGGCAAAATGGAGTGCAACATATGGAGAGTAAGTCCAATCCAGAAGTCTTGTTGGCAATCCATGGTGTTGAGCCAATGCCAACCATTCCCAATCTGATTTACTATTTATATTGGGTCGTGATGAGTACTTCTTAAAATTACGCAAAAGGTGAAACTCCAACTCTTCATATGGTCCTTGCAAGCGGATGAGTGAGGTTTTTAGTTGGTAATCAAATTTTGATAAGCCACGGTAAATATAGGGAGAGCGAACTCTGTTTATCTGATCGTTAAAAGAATCAGTAAAGAGAAGTTCTTGTAATTGCAACCAGGATTTGGGAATAATTTCTTTTTTAAGCTCCATATGAATATTGTTTAGCTACAGTATTTAGCAAAAATGTAAATTATTATTCAGGTGAAATGTGCATGATTAAAATAATTATTAGAACATACGACAGTGATTATTTTGATCATGCGGATTCCATTTCTCAAATAAAAGAAAATTATAAACAGATGAATGTGTTTTTCTGATTACTCCAATTAAAGTTAATGATTTAATCACATGAACAAGTTGAAGTTGCGAATAAAAACAACCCATTTCACCAAAGATTTAGGTAATAAATTTGAACTTAATCATCAAACCTTATTGTAAGAGTTTTTAATAATTGCTACGTGCAAACGTTAGTGTGTTAAATAAACTTAAATGAGGAAATATTCTGTATTTATTTTGGAATAAGATAAGCGGATAATTATTATACTTGCAAGCCATCCTGCGCAAAAAACTACTTATTATTAACACACGCAATTTTTAATGTATGGAAAATTTAAAAACACTTGTCAAGTGGACAAGATTAGGACTTGTAGCCCTATTTCTTATTACTGTTGCGATACAGTTAAGCTTTAGTTTAATGGTTACTTATTATGATTTTGAGGTTCCTTTTTTAATTCATAAAGAAAATATGCCATGGTTCAACATATTGGGAGGAGCAATCATATTAATTGAAGTCGCCGCAGGATGGATACTGTATCGAAGCAGAACCAATTATATTAAAGTTCTTGACAAACTGGAAGAAAAATTAAAAATATTTGGGCGGATCTATTTCGTTCTATTGTTGTTGATTTGTGCTGGTGCAAGCACTTCATTAATTGCATTTGCTTTTACGCATGAATTGCTTTGGTATTTTCCTTGGTTAATTTGTATGTATTTTATTGGTAAAAACTTTCCTTTTAGACTAAATCTTTTTCATGAAATGGGAATTGTTGATGAGGAAGAACGAAAATTGTTCTATAAAAGAAAAACAGATCTGGACTAGGCTGAGCCCGATCAAAGCCGGGATTGTTAAGGTTTATAAGTATCAAGAAAATTAGTTGTTGTCTTGATACTTTCTACTTTTCGATAGAATACGTGATATAATTTACTTGGTGTATAAAAATCTTTGTAACAAACACACGAAAAATTAATATATGCTCTAAGTCCACCAGACATGGAGTTTGAGATAAGGGAAAAAATAATTCACCATTTACAACTCATAATTTTAAATTGTTTATACTATTTTTGCAGCCACATTAAAATTAATAGCCGTGGATACTTTTAAGGAACTAGGTGTAAACAAGAATATTGTTCAGGGATTAAATGAGTTGGGAATCATTCATCCTACGCAAATACAAACAGAAGTAATTTCGGTTCTGTTGAATGCTGATACTGATTTAATTGGTCAAGCACAGACCGGAACCGGTAAAACTGCTGCTTATGGCGTGCCATTGTTGCACCGGGTTAATCCTAAACTGGATAAAGTTCAGGGATTGATTCTTTGCCCTACACGCGAACTTGGTTTGCAAATTGCAAAGCAGTTGTTCAAGTTCACAAAGTATAGCGAGAAAACTTTTACAGAATGTGTTTATGGTGGAGCGCCTATCGAAAAACAGATTGCCAATTTGCGTCGACCAACACAGATCATTGTAGCCACGCCTGGTCGTTTAATCGAGTTGGTAAAGAAAAAAGCTGTTGATTTAACCTCTGTGAAAACTGTTATTTTAGACGAGGCGGATGAAATGCTAAGTATGGGATTTAAAGACCAATTGAATGAAATTCTTACTTACCTTTCGAGCGTTGAGAACAAATGGTTGTTTTCGGCTACCATGCCCGATGGAATCAAGCAAATCATCAAGCACCACATCTCCAAATCAGCTCATAAAATTCAGATCAGCGGAAAAAATGTAGTGAACAAAAATATAAAGCACCAATTCGTATTGTGCGATGATCACGAAAAGCTATCTGTGCTAATGCAGTTCCTTAAATCGGATACCAAAGCTCGTGGAGTTGTATTTTGCAAAACCAAAGAAGCAGCACGACAATTAAACCAACAATTGCAGTCGCAAAAGGTAAAAGTGGATGCCATTCATGGTGACCTGAAACAAATTGAACGCAACAAAGTAATGCGTGCCTTCAAAAGCGAAAAGTTGAGAGTGTTGGTTGCAACCGATTTGGCGGCTCGTGGTATCGATATTGAAGGATTGGCATTTGTGGTACATTACCAGTTGCCTGATAAAGAGGAGTATTACACGCATCGAAGCGGACGAACTGCTCGTGCAGGCAAAGAAGGTGTTTCTCTTTCTTTGGTAAATCATAAAGAGATGAAGAGTTTACGCTATTTCCAAAAAACATTAAATATTGGCTTCAGCCAGATTCGTTCGAAAAGGCAATAAACCGTAAGGACATTCTATGGCATGTCTGATTACATTATGACATGTTCGCAATATGATATAAAACCCATTGTGATTTATTTCTGATGGGTTTCATTTTTATAGAATAAAAAAGTTATAAACCGATAAACCTCATAGAAAATCAGAGGGTTGTCAATTCTTGTTAATAACTGAAATTGCTCAATAAAATTTAAATTCTTAACATTGTTTTGATTTGTAGGTTCCGCAAGGAATAATAGGGAATCACGTGTAATTCGTGAGCTGTACCCGCAGCTGTAAGTCCACATTTAGTGTTTTTGAAAATCTATAACCACTGTTTGCCAATTAGTGAATGGGAAGGTATCAAAAACCGGATAAGCCAGAAGACCTGCCAGAATCATATATATAAATTAGACTTTCGGGGATTGAAGTCTGGTTCAGGTCTGGCTATGTTTTTATTTAGAAAACATATTAATCGCTTCCTGTATCGCTCCCTCTCCTTTAGTTTTAAATTAAAAGTAATTACCATTCAAAAATGATAAACTTATGAGTAGTGCAGAGACTTTAATAGTTAAGAGAGATGGGAAAAAAGTGCCTTTTTCTATTGATAAAATTCGAAATGCTGTAAAAAAGGCTTTTCTATCTGTAGGCAGCTATGCCAGCGACGAAGACTTGGCAAATATTTTACATCGAGTAACTGTAAGAAGTGGTGCAAGTGTAGAAGACATCCAAAATCAGGTGGAGCGATCTTTAATGGCAGAGAATTTTTATACGGTAGCCAAATCATACATGCTTTATCGTCAAAAGCATTCAGAAGACAGGGAAACGAGGGATCGCATTAAATTCTTAATTGATTATTGTGGTGCAGGAAACGCTGCTACAGGGAGTAAATTTGATGCCAATGCAAATGTTGACAGCAAAAACATTGCTACACTAATAGGCGAATTGCCAAAAGGAAATTTTATCCGTTTAAATCGTCGTCTGCTAACCGATCGCATCGATAATATATTTGGCAAAGAAT
The DNA here is from genome assembly GCF_965230805.1 of Marinifilum sp. Taxonomy (NCBI): domain Bacteria; kingdom Pseudomonadati; phylum Bacteroidota; class Bacteroidia; order Marinilabiliales; family Marinifilaceae; genus Marinifilum; species Marinifilum sp. The sequence continues at coordinate 4,229,801 of NZ_OZ246019.1, forward strand.
TATCGAACAAATATCTAAGTTACTTAAACCAGCATTTGCTATATAAAAACGACGAAACCAGCCTTGCTCCCTATTGTGCAAGTATTACCATGTATCCTTGGTTGTTGGAGGGCACTTCAAAAATAGGAGGTAACTCAACGGCTCCAACCAATTTAAAATCCTTTTGCGGCGGTTTTATAAACATGGTTTTCATCGTATCGAGCATGTTAAGCGGAGCTTGCGCAACGCCTGAGTTCTTGATGTACATGAATTATTTTGTGAGCAAAGAATACGGCGACGATTACTATAAGCGTAGCAATGATGTGGTTGATTTATCACTTAGAAAACGCAGCATTGATAAAATAATAACAGATTGTTTCGAGCAAATAGTTTACTCTTTAAATCAACCTACGGGTGCGCGAAACTTTCAGGCAGTCTTCTGGAATATTGCTTATTACGACAAATATTATTTCGAAAGTTTGTTTGGAGAGTTTGTGTTTCCTGATGACAGCAAACCACAATGGGAATCGTTAAGCTGGTTGCAAAAGCGCTTTATGCAATGGTTTAACAAGGAACGTACAAAAACCGTTTTAACATTTCCTGTAGAGACTATGGCATTATTGTCGGAAGACGGGGATATTAAAGATAAAGACTATGGCGATTTCACTGCAAAAATGTATGCCGAAGGCCATTCATTCTTTACTTACCTGAGCGACAATGCCGATAGTTTAAGTTCATGTTGTCGTTTGCGCAACGAAATTCAGGATAATGGTTTTAGTTATACTTTAGGTGCAGGAGGTGTATCAACAGGTTCCAAAAGTGTATTAACCATTAACCTTAACCGATGCGTTCAGCAAGCTAAAAGAGAACAGATACCGTACATCAACTATTTAGAAGAGGTAGTGGACTTGGTGCATAAAGTTCAAATTGGCTACAACGAAAACCTAAAAGAACTACAAAGTAAAGGGATGCTTCCGCTGTTTGATGCAGGATACATTAATCTTAGTCGTCAGTATCTTACTATTGGGGTAAACGGACTGGTCGAAGCTGCTGAGTTTTTAAACATCGAAATAAACGATAACCCTGAATACGTAGCCTTTACGCAAGAAGTTTTAGGGCTGATAGAAACCTACAACAAGAAATATCGCTCTGAGGATTTAATGTTCAATTGCGAAATGATTCCAGCTGAAAATGTTGGTGTTAAGCATGCCAAGTGGGATAGAGAAGATGGTTTTTTTGTGCCGCGCGATTGCTATAACAGCTATTTTTATGCAGTTGAAGACGAATCCTTAAATATTATCGACAAGTTTAAGGTTCATGGCAAAAAGTATATTGAGCATTTAACCGGTGGATCTGCATTACACATGAACTTAGAGGAGCATCTAAGTGAAGTTCAATACCGCCAGTTACTTAGGGTTGCATCTAAAGAAGGCTGTAACTATTTTACCTTTAATATTCCCAACACTATTTGTAACGAATGTGGGCATATCGATAAACACAACTTAAATGTATGTCCTAAATGTAGCAGTAAAAATCTTGATTACCTCACTCGTGTAATTGGTTATATGAAAAGAGTGAGCAGTTTCTCTATAGCTCGCCAAAAGGAAGCTGGACAAAGGTATTATGCTACAGATTTTAAAGGAACAGAAGTTGAAGAAAAAGAATATGCTCAAGTATTATAATTACGATATTGTTTTTCAGGAAATTCCTAACGAGGTAAGTTTGGCTATTAACATTACCAATTGCCCAAATCGTTGTAAAGGATGTCATAGTCCTCACCTGCAAAAAGACATTGGAGAGGTGCTTGACGAAAACTGTATCGTTTCAATAATGGATAAATATGCTTCGGCAATAACCTGCTTTTGCTTTATGGGGGGAGATAACTCTCCCCATCGGGTAGCAGACTTGGCTCATTTTATACAATGCAAGTATCCGAAAATAAAAACGGCATGGTACTCTGGCTGTCCTAATTTGCCCAAGAACTTTAATAAAAACTCGTTCCGGTTTATTAAATTGGGTAGCTACATCGAAGAATCAGGACCATTGGAAAGTCGAACCAGCAACCAACGTTTATTTGAGATCCAACATGATGGGTCTATGAAAGACATTAGCTACCTGTTTAAAGCGAATAAACAGAGAGCTGTTTTTTGATGTATTGTACACAAAACGATCTACTTTTAGCAAGGCCGTGATGAAAAATTTGGCAAATCGCAGCAAGGATTTAATTATCACGAGGCTTCCAGCTTGCAAACAAGAGGCCTCGTGACAATCAGTAATGGACTTACTCAATTTCCATTAACAGCTGATTCGCCATTACATTATCCCCTTCATGAATCAATAGCTTTTTTACAATTCCAGATTGAGCACTAAGCACCTGATTTTGCATTTTCATTGCTTCCAATAGTAAGAGAGGACTTCCTTTTTCAACCACACTTCCTTCGCTTATTAGAATTTCGCTAATTTTCCCAGGCATTGGCGCTATAATCTGACTATTGTTTTTTTGCAAATTGTTCTTGCTAAGCTTTTCTTTGCGCTGAAAAGAAGATTCGGTATCGATGGTGAAATTGTAGGTGTTTCCATTAATGGAAACGCTACATTTATTCTGTTTCAATTCGATAATCTCGCCAACAAATTGCGTTTCTTTATAATTTACAATGAATTCTTCTTTGTCGGTTTCTTTGATACTGAATTTTCCTTTTTTCGAACGAGATGAAACAACTTTATAGTTTTGAGTTTTTATGGTATATGTGTTTTCTCCTGAAAGCACAAATATTTTATTTTTCTTTAGTGATATCATGCTTAAAATAGTTTACTTCTCATTTTTGAGGCCCAAACAGAAGAATCTTCATGAACCATATTCTTTTCTATATTTTGATTCTCTTTCAAGTAGGCTTGCAGTGCCATAATTGCGGCAGCCTTTTCTTCATCTTGTTCCTGATAATAGGGCTTATCCAATTTCTCAGAAATAAAAGATGTGTTATAGCTTCCATCAATATAATCGGGATGATTTAATACTGATTTAAAGAATGGAATTGTAGTTTTCACTCCCTTGATTACTAAATTATCAATAATGGCAATTGCGTTCTCAATGGCTTCTTGTCTGTCGTTTCCGGTAATAATCAACTTACTAATCATCGAATCGTATGATGGAGGGATTAGTTTACCACTTTCGAAACCGGTATCCACTCTTAGATAACTACAGTCAGGAAACTGCATTTTATCGATAATGCCGGGAGTAGGCGAAAAGTCGGCCTGAACATCCTCAGCATTCACTCTAAGCTCAATGGCCCAACCTTTAATTTTAACATCCGACTGTTTAAACTCTAAGGGCTCACCAACCGCAGTCTTAATTTGTTGTTCAATTAAGTTTATTCCTGTAATGCACTCCGTAATTGGATGCTCTACCTGAACTCGTGTGTTCATCTCAAGAAAATAGAAGTTCATGTCTTTGTCTACCAGAAATTCTACTGTTCCTAAAGTATGGTATTTGATTTTCTTACAAAGATAGAGAGCCATTTCTCCCATCTTATTTCTTAGTTCATTAGTAAGAACAGTAGAAGGAGCCTCTTCCATGAGCTTTTGATGTTTGCGCTGAATAGAGCATTCTCGCTCATACAAATGAACTGCATTGCCATGTTTGTCCGCTAAAATCTGAATTTCGATATGCTTTGGATTTTCAACGTATTTTTCGATGAGTAGGGAATCATCATTAAAGGCAGATTTTGCTTCGTTAACAACAAGCTTGTACATCAGTTCAAGTTCATCAGACGAACGGACGATTCTCATTCCTTTTCCACCCCCACCAGCAACTGCTTTCATGATAATTGGATAGCCAATTTTATCGGCCCAATATTTAGCATCCTTAAAATTTGTGATATTGGAAGTACTACCTTCTAATACAGGAATGTTGCTTTTAAGTGCCAAATTTCTTGCCATTCCTTTGTTACCCATTGTGTAAATGGCTTTTTCGTCAGGACCAATAAATAAAATATCTTCATCTTTACAACGGCTGGCCAAGTAAGGAGATTCCGATAAAAATCCGTAACCAGGATGTATAGCCTCAATCTTATTTTCTTTACAAATTCGTATAAGTTCTTCAACATTTAAGAATATCGAACCATTCGGATTTTCTTCCAAGCTAATGATTTCGTCTGCATAATCAAGGTAAAGAGCATTTGCTTCACGGTTGGTTTGTATGCAGTATACCGCAATTCCCATGTCGCTTGCAGTTTGAGCAATTCTAATTGCAATTTCTCCTCGGTTGGCTATTAATAAAGATTTTATCATTTTAATGATTTTTTTTTGAAAGGAATATAATGAGCCGGAAGCTTCAAAAGCTACGGACTCATTACCAAGTACTAACTAATAAAATTACAATGGAATGTTTCCATGTTTTTTGGCATTTCTCTCCATATACTTATTTTCTAAGGCGTCGAATGCTGATATTAATTTGGTTCTAGTATGCGATGGTTCAATTACTTCATCAACATATCCTTTTTCATCGGCGATGTAAGGATTGGCAATGTTTTCTTTGTATTCCGAAATGAGTTTGTTTTTCGTTTCTTCTGCATTATCGGAAGAAGCCAATGCTTTTCGATGTAAGATTTTAACTGCACCTTCGGGACCCATAACAGCAATTTCGGCGGTAGGCCATGCAAAATTGAAATCGCCCCCCATGTTTTTACTATTCATTACTATATATGCTCCTCCGTAAGCTTTGCGAACGATAACTGTTATTTTAGGAACACTGGCTTCGCTAAAGGCATAAAGCAATTTTGCACCACGCCTTATAATACCTGTATGCTCCTGATCGCTTCCTGGAAGAAAACCGGGAACATCTTCCAATACCAGAATTGGAATATTGAAAGCATCGCAGAAGCGCACAAATCGTGCAGCCTTTTCGGCCGAGTTGATATCCAAAACGCCAGCTAACACTTTAGGCTGATTTGCCACAATTCCAATTACTTTATTTTCGAGGCGTGCAAATCCGGTAATAATATTGGAAGCAAAGTTTTCTGATATCTCGTGGAAACTGTTTTTGTCCACCAAATTTTTAATGATATCGAGCATGTCGTAAGGAATATTGGCTTCTTCGGGAATGATGAGGCCTAATTTTCCCGGGTTTTCAGGTGCTTCGAATTCATTGCCGGTAAGAGGAGGTAAATCTACATTGTTAGAAGGCAGATATTGTAAAAGTTTACGCACCCCCAATAGAGTATGCTCTTCGTCGTCGTAGATAAATTGTGCAACTCCACTTTTTGAGCCGTGGATATCGGCACCTCCCAATTCTTCAGAACTTGTTTCCTCATTAAGAACTTCTTTTACAACGTCTGGACCAGTAACAAACATGTATGCTGTATGTCTGCACATAAAAATAAAATCGGTAAGGGCAGGAGAGTACACAGCACCTCCTGCAGCAGGCCCTAGAATAACCGAAATTTGAGGAATTACCCCTGATGATTTCACATTGCGATGAAAAATTCCAGCATATCCTGCCAAACTGGCAACACCTTCTTGTATTCTGGCTCCACCCGAATCGATCAAACCAACAATAGGATGCCCCATACTAAGAGCCATATCCTGAACTTTCATGATTTTTTCAGCATGAACAGAACCTAGAGATCCACCCATAAAAGTAAAGTCTTGAGCAAAGGCAAATACTTTGCGTCCATTAATCTTTCCATGACCACAAATCACACCATCACCATAAATGTGTGTTGTTATGTCACCGGCAGGCTTTACGAATGCGTCAATTTCTTCAAAGCTATTTTCATCAAAAAGGATCTCAATTCGCTCACGTGCGGTAAGCTTGCCTTTTTTGTGTTGTTTTGCGAAGTATTCCCAATTGTATTGAGCTTCTAATTGCTCTTTGCGAGAGGTGTATTTTTTAAATTGTATTCTATTGTCTTTCATTATATTATTCTTTCAATTACCAGATAATTAATTTGAAAAGGATCAATTAGCTAAAAAGCAACACCAACACCTGAGCCAGCAATACCCTCAGGAACATCACCAATGGGTAAACCGTGGCATAGGCTGTAGATTGTGCCTGAACAGGTGCTATTGAATTGGCAAACTCCAAAGCAGGAGGATCAGTCATCGACCCTGAAAGCAAACCGCATATCGACAGGTAGTTGATTTTTAAAATTCTTGCAATGATTGCGAAAGTAATGAGTGGTACAAAAGTGATGATTACACCGTATAGCATCCAAATGTAACCTTCGTTCAGCAGTGTCTCAATAAAATGCTTGCCTGAAGAAAGCCCAACGCAGGCAAGGAAGAGAACAATACCCAATTCACGAATAAACAAGTTGGCACTGGGGGTCATGTAAAAGTCCATCTTGCCAATTCTTCCGGTATGACCCAGGATTAATGCAATTAATAAGGGGCCGCCAGCCAATCCCAATTTGGCTGGAGCGGGTAATCCTGGAATGTGAATAGGAATTAAACCAATTAAAACTCCTAACAATATTCCCATAAAAATAGGTAATATATTAGGGTGCGAAAGCTCTTTTACCGAGTTACCAAGTAACTTTGAAACTTGAGGGAGTGCAGATTTTTCACCTACAATTCTAACGGTATCACCAAATTCGATACTATCCTCTTCGGTAGGCATCAATTCAACACCATTGCGATAAATTCTGGTGATATTTACAGGAAAACGACGTGATATTCCAATCTGCTTGATACTTTGCCCTGCCAGCTTTTTATTGGTAATCATTACTTGTTTCATTCCAAGTCTACCACTAATTTCCTGTTCTTTTGTTTCATTAATCTTACCAAGGTTCAGCTCAATGTTCTTAAAGTTTACCTGGCTCGAAACACCATATAATTTGTCTCCTTGTTCTATGATTAAATCAGAATCAGCAGCCAAAAACTCACCCTTTCTCTGGATGCGCGAAAGAACAAAATCCTTATTGCAAGTATTGCTTAAAAATTCAATACTCTTACCAATAATATTTTGATTGGTAATTTCGATGTTAATGGCAATCAGCTTTCCATCCAATCCTGTTATCTCTTTTCTGTATTGTTCTTCTTCCTTTTTTACATTAATTCTATAGATTACTCTAAGAACGATCATGGTGATGATAATACCGAATATCCCGAAAGGGTAAGCTACGGCATAGGCCATCCCAACAGTTTGTGTGCTTGCGGCAGCTAAATCAGCATTATTTAATATATCGCCAATGGATTGCTGAGCTGCGCCCAATGCAGGGGTGTTGGTTACTGCTCCACACATTACTCCCGTAATTACCGAAATAGGCACATTAAAAATGAATTTTACTGCTACAGCGGTAAAAAAACCGGTAATAACAATGCCTGCTGCAAGCATGTTGATTTTTAATCCGTTCTTTTTTAAGGAGGGAAGTAAGCGAGGACCAACTTCAAGTCCAATGGAATATACAAAAAGAATTAAACCAAACTCTTTGATAAAGTGTAGGACGTGCGGATCAGTTTCAGCTCCCAGATGTCCGATTAGCAATCCCGAAAATAGGATTCCGGCAATGCCCAGTTTAATTTTTAAGATTTTGATTTTACCAAACAGAATACCAAGCACTGCTACAATACACATAATCATGATGGTTGAGGCAGTTCCAGGTTTAGCGAATAGTTCTAAAAAACTCATAAGCATGGATTTTAAAAGGATTTAGTGCGGCTTCCCTAATAAAAGCCTAATCTAATTACAGCTCATCAATTGTGACTGATACTTACCGATATGATGCTATAAAACCTTATCAGAACACAATTGAAATAATTGAACCACCTTGGGAAGCCGCACTTTATCGACATTGATTTCGAGGGCTAGTCAGGAATCAATACCAAATTTTATTACAAAGATTGTTTACAGAAGTAGTTGTGCAAAAAAGCAATTTGCACAGGAAAAAGTGATGTGTAAACTCCATTACGCGAGGAGTGTTATTTGTTGCTTGCATAGCTAAAACATTAATTGTTACAATTGAATGCTTGCAAACAGAAAAAAGACAGGTAATTCTCGAACAAAAGGAATAATGTTCTAAACGGAAGACCTGATTTTTTGCTTTGGTTCGCGAAAGCTTCAATCTTTACTCAAATAAGACAGGTCTCCTGGCTTTCCGGTTTATAAGGCCTTCCCATTCCTCACATTGGAACAGTGGCTTTGTTCTTACAAACTTTAGGTCGGAATCACAGTTGCGCGTCAGCTCATGATTTTCACATGATTCCCTTTTAAATCCCTTTACGGGATATCTTATTTTATTATCGAAGGCAAAGTTATCAAAAAACAAATCAAAAAAGCAAATTAAAATGGATACATGTCTTCAATTTAGAAAGTGCCACTTGCTTAAGCTATTGATTAAATATTTTTTACCATACGCTGTTCAGAAGAAATATTAGGGATTAAGGCTTTTTAGAATAGGTACTGTAGTTCTTCGAATTTGTGTTATACAACACTTTTATTTTGCGAGTGGCTGGGTTTATATGCAAAAAAAAATACAATACATTTGTCTCGATTTTGGTGATCAACTCATCCTTTCGGAAGATTGAATCAAAAGGGAATCCGGTGAAAATCCGGAACAGTACCCGCTACTGTAATTCTCAGTTTTGCCAGCTTGGTGAAACACAAATGCAATTCCGTCATGCCACTCTAATCTGTATGAGAAGGGGAAGGCTGTTGCAATTGAGGAAAGTCAGGAAACCTGCCAAATAATTACTAATTACATATTGCTTCCTGGATAGAAGTGCATGTAAGAAAAAGTTTGCTAAATAAAAGCACTTGAAGGATTTTAAGTGTGAGTTTTTTAATTAAAAAGTAATTGAATCATGCTTAAAAATAGCTGTTTCTTTATTTTTCTGTACCTACTTGTGAAAGTTCAATTTCCAAAGAGTATTCACTTATAATACTTTCTTAATTGCCAGGATATGATAGCAGTATTTATTCTGGTGCACCTTTTCCTAATCTATAGGCTGGTTAAACAACATTGGTTTTCAATACAATTCATTGCAAAACTGGTATTGCAATGCCTATATCTCACAATTATGTATTCAGAAATATAAAAGATTAAAGAAATGACTTTACTACAGAAAAACAAATTTTTATCCTATCAATGGATTTATCAATACACTTTAGTGATTGCAGGAACCTTTATAATGGCTGCAGGTTTTGTTTTCTTTATTGATCCTCATGGAATCGTACCAGGTGGTGTTTACGGTGTTGGAATCATTATTAATAATCTTACACAAGGCATGTTTCCCAATGGGCCATTTGCCATTAACGAATTAACGGATACTGGATTTTGGCACGAGTGTTTGAAATATGTGAATGAAATGTTTATAAAATATAAAGGTGGAATACCCATTGGTTTTACGGGTTTGCTGATAAACATACCACTTACCATTTTAGGCATAAAGGTATTAGGGTCAAAGTTCGGCATTAAAACGGTAATTGGCTTTATTTTGTGTACCATATTTATTGATTCTTTAACTGCTTGGTGGGGACTAACCCCTTTGGTTGAAGATGTATTGTTATCCTGTGTTTTTGGTGGAATTCTTATTGGTTTTGGTTTAGCCTTGGTATTTAAGGCAAGAGCAACAACAGCAGGTTCTGATATCATCGCAATGATCATCGAAAAGTACACACGCATATCCTTGGGCAAATTGATGATCTATGTTGACTCTACCATTGTTTTGTGTAGTTTGATTGTAGATATTGACTGGCAAATTCCCCTGTATTCATGGATTGTAATCTATATCACCGGAAAAGCAATTGATATGACATTACAAGGGAGCAATGTTGAAAAAGCCATACTTATTATATCCGACCAGTATGAGTTGATAAGAAGTATGATTAGTAATGATTTAAAACGCGGCGGCACATTTATTCAGGGGCAGGGAATTTACAATAAAGCTCCTAAAAATATGATTTTTGTTGTACTGAACAGGCGCGAACTGTCCTTTCTCGAAGACTATATTCACAGAGTTGATCCTGCTGCATTTTTTACTGTGATGGAAACCAACGAAACCATTGGTAAAGGATTTAAATCCCTAAAGGAAAAAGTGGAAGTAGCGAATTGATAAAAAAGATATTTTAGTGAGGTTTCTTTTTGGTTAATTCAATTCAAAATAGAAAGCTAATCTCAAAAAACAATTTATATTTGCAGCGATTTTGGTGTTCGACTCATCCTTTCGGGTGATAGAATGAAAAGGGAATCCGGTGAGAATCCGGAACAGTACCCGCTACTGTAATTCTCGTTTTACCAAATTGGTGAAGCATAACTGCGATACCACTATGCCACTCTGAGCCTTTTTGTGAAGGGGAAGGCGGTCGCAGTTGAGAAAAGTCAGGAGACCTGCCAAATGATAACTAATTGCATTTTGCTTCCGGGAATCGAAGTATATGTATTGAACAGATGCGCGAGTTCGATATTTACTTTTGGTATCATCCTACATTGGTGTGGAGGTAAGGTGTTGTGTTTTATTTACTAAAAAAAGCAAGACCATGATTAAACGACTTAGTGTATTGTTGATTGCCCTTTTGTGTTTACCAGCCGCTATTTGGGCTCAACAGAGTGTAACAGGATTTGTTCTCGATCAGGATTCGGGGAATCCAATCGAAGGTGCCAATTTGTACTTAAAGAAATTAAAATTGGGTACAACATCTAAAAAAGATGGAAGTTTTGAATTTATAAATGTCCCCTCGGGCAAATGCCAATTAAATGTAAGCTTTGTAGGATATGAAAATTATAATCGTACAATTGATACAGGTAAAAAGCACAAATCCATTACTATAAAATTAAAAAGAGCAGTTACCATTCTCGATGGTGTAGATATATCAGCGAAAGCGGTAAGAGAAACCGAAGAAGTGCTGAAACTGGCAGCTCCTCTTAAAGACATTCCACTTACAACATCTACTGTATCCATTGAATTAATGGAGCAAACGCAAGTAACAACTATTAATGATGCTTTAAAATATGCCACTGGGATTAAACCTGTAGTTAATTACGGAGGATTCCAAACTTTTAAAATGCGTGGCTTTGGAGCACCGGTTATTATGCTTGATGGTGCCAGGGATGAACGTATGAATTTTTCAAACAGTGCACCTCTTACATCATTGGCATCGGTTGAAAGAATTGAATACTTAAAAGGTCCTGCATCTGTACTTTACGGTCATTCGGCTGTTGGAGGAATTCTTAACATTGTTCGCAAACAACCAAGTAATACGTTTAATGCGAATGCATCACTTAGTTATGGTAGCTGGGATACAAAAAGAACGGCCTTAGGTTTTGGAAACAAATTAAACGAAAAATTAAGTTATAGGTTCGATGGAAGTTTCTCAGATTCGAAAGGATGGAGAGATGCAAGTGAGAAAACACTAAATGGATACTTGGCTGTAAACTACAATTTAGATGATAGAAATGCCTTAGAATTTAAAATCGGAGCAAACAACGATATCTACGGTACAGAGACAGGTTTACCCGTTGTAAAAAATGACGTTTATTCTGAAAATGATCAGCTATTGTATCGTAAAGGCGATCTTCCTACTAATTTTGATAGAGAACAGCGATATAACGATCCGGCGGATTTTTTGAAGCACAAAAATGTAAATGCATCAGTAAAGTACATTGGAAAAGTAGGAAGCAAATCAAATCTTAAAATACATGCTTCATATACTAATGATGTGATAGATTACTTTTCAACAGAAGCAATAAGATATTTAACTTCCGATTCTCCTATTTATAATAATTACTATTTAAATGGAGATGGAAGTAAAACTTATATTAGTTTAGATTCTTTAAGACGTGCTTATCCTTTCCGTTTTATGCATCGCACGAAAACATACCAAAATTATATCGATTATCAAACCAAATTAGAAACAGGATCATTAAAGCACAAAATAAATGTTGGACACTTTTTTATGTACGTAGATAGAATCTCGTACACAGGATATAGTAAAGAAGATATCTACTATGGAGGTGTGGCTGGCGATTATGTTGATGTGCGTGATGCTACAGTTTCGATAGTTGATCCGGTTTGGAATCAAGGTGGTTTACGATCTAAATTCTCGGGTGCAAGAATATACCGCGAAATGGTGAATGGATTGTACTTTCAGGATTTAATTGAAGTTTCGGATAAACTGAACTTTTTGGCAGCCATTCGTTACGATAATTATCACATGGAAAGACAAACTTCAGGTATAAGTAGAGGACGTAATAAAATTGATAAGACTCCTACAAAAACCATTGTAAATAATGCTTTAACTTACCGATTGGGAGTTGTATATCAACCAAATGATGATCTTTCTCTTTATTCTTCTTACTCAAGCTTTTTCAAGCCTAAAAGAACAGTATACAACGAGAATTATGCATATTTAGACAAAAATGGAATTCAATTCTTTCCAAAAGATGGAGAAGAATTATTTGAGCCGGAAGATGGGTATCAAATTGAAGCTGGTGTAAAATATGATTGGAATAATAAGGTTCAGCTTAATGCAAGTGCCTACTACATTAAGAAAAATAATATTGTAGAGAATCTTGGTGAGGTGGTTGATGGTAAGGTAACATATGGTCAAGTTGGTGTTGTAGATTCAAAAGGTTTTGATATTGATTTTATTTATAAACCTTCAAAAGACTGGAATACCACTTTTGGATATAGTTATAATGTTGCTAAATTCCGAAAATTCTCTAATAGCAAATACAAAACAAACGCTAAAGCAGGCAATAGTGTAAGAAAAAATCCGGAAAATCGTGTTTTTGTTTGGACTCATTACCAAGTGCCAAAAGGTTTGCTTAAGAACTTAAGCTTAGGTGCTGGATTTGATTATACTGATGCCGTGTTCACAAGTTCATCGAATGATTATGAATTGCCATCGTATTGCTTGGTTGATGCTAGCCTTGGGTATAAGTTTGATAAGATGTACATAAAATTAAAAATCAATAATATTTTCGATGAGAATTATTATTCAAGTGGAATATGGTCTAATCAGTTTATTCCAGGGCAAGGACGCAATACCATGTTCACCATTGGTATGGATTTTTAAATGATAATACCGGCATAACACACTACTGCCGCAATTGTTAAGCAATTAGGCTTTTTTTAAAAGGCTTTAATTACTTTTTACAACAGATCGAAAAGCAAATCCCTCATGCTTTATCTATTAAAAAAGATAAACCTGGGATTTGCTTTTATTTTTTAGGTGTAGAAGAACCATATAGCTTAGCAATAGGGGACAGACCGATATTAGAGTACTTTACATGAGGTTATTAAAGAGTGAAGTGCATGGCAATAGTGCTTTAAACTGATTTTTCTGCTAAGCCAATCATGATTATACCCATTTGGTTCGTTAGCGAAGCATATAAAATGAAAATTTAAGCCATTTCAATTTTTAAAAAAGGGTATTAAATCAACATTATAGTCCTTTCGACTTTTAGCGGAGTAGTCTAAATCATGATTTAATCCATACCAGATGTTTTAAATTTGATTCGCTGGCTAAAGAAAGCCTGAATAGAAAGTTTGCAAATGGTTCAGAATCTAATCTAGAATTCCCTATGTATTCAACGGCTTTAAGATCAGCTCCTTTTTCTAATTTTCGGTCGTAGGCAGTTGATGATAATAATTTGGCATTTTCTTTCAATATTTGACCATTATTTTTTCTTAGTTTTACGAGGATTTTTTGCCCCTGAAAACGCGTAGGTAGCTGAATAGGGGTTTGTAAAAACATCTAAATCAATTAATATGAAAAAAGAGAATCAAAACTCTTACAAACAAAGGCGTAAAAAGGCGCATGAGTTCGAGAGCAGAGAAGCCTATCTTGAACATGAACTCGAAATTATGAAATTTCGCAGGTGGCGAATTCATTTGCCATTCAGAGATTTCCACATCGAATTGGAAGACTGGGTGCCTGCCTTGGCTGCCACCATAGGTAAGGTGGTTATGGTAACAGCTATGGTTGCCGTATTTGCTACGCAGTTTGGCTTATCGCCTGAATTTGTTGCTGAAAATGTTCGTTACGAATTGTTAATAGCCGGTGGTATTTTTGTACTTCTGTTTTCGGCAATTCTAAACCCAAATGCCAACCTTGCCGGTACTCACGGTCCTATGATTCCTTTGATTCCTATTATTGCTGCCGCTGGTGGTCACCCTCTTGCCTTGGGTATTCTTATTGGTGTATTCGGACTTGCTTTAAGTATCACCAAAGGTGGCTCTAAATTAATGAAACTTACAGGTGTTGGAGTTCGAGGTGGATTATTAATCTATTTGGGAGCTGTGGGTTTGCTGAGTCAAATTTCGAAATTACAAGCCTGGGCTAGCTCAGGAGACATAGGATATGTTTCTTTTGCAGTAATCGGAATTACCATTTTGATTTATGCATATTTGGCTAAAATTAACAAACGTTGGTTGGCTATTCCTTTGTGTTCGGCTATTGCTGGTATTGTTGCCTTTGCATTGGGAGCTGATTTTGCATTTACTACCAAACCCGGTTTACCTCACTTGAACCCTATGTGGTGGTGGGGCGAAGATACTGGATGGCAGCTTGGATTGCCAAACGTAGGACACTTTATTGCTGTTATCCCCTTTGCAATTTTGGCCGTTGCCATGTGGTCTCCCGATTATTTGGGGCACCGTGTATTCCAGGAATTAAACTATCCCAAAAAAGCCAAGAATGTTTTAATGGATGTGGATGATACCATGACTGTTGCTTCGGTTCGTCAAATGATTGGTACAGCATTAGGAGGTGGTAATATTGCTTCTTCTTGGGGAACTTATATGATTCCTGCGGCAATTGCCAAGCGTCCGATCCCTGGTGGAGCAGTTTTAACTGCTTTGCTTTGCGTATTGGCTTCGGTATTCGGATATCCTATGGATTTGGCGATGTGGGAACCCGTTCTTCGCGTAGCATTAATAGTGGGTGTATTTTTGCCACTACTTGAGGCGGGTATGCAAATGGTTCGCAAGCACAAAGATTCATTAAGTGCAGGTACCTGTATTTTTGCATGTGCTTTTGTAAATCCTGTTTTTGGATGGGCATTTACCATGTTATTGGATAATATGGGATTGATTGGTGATAGCGAGCGTGCAGCTGAATTGAGTTGGAAAGAAAAATTGATTATTCCTGGTGCAATGTTTATTGTTTGTGTGGTTTCGCTGGCATTAGTGGGACAGCTTCCCGGAATCCCCGGAATATTTTAATCGAAACAAAAGCTCAATATATAATGCCGTTCCAATTTCTGGGGCGGCATTCTTTTTTCATGTCTTTGGTAGTTGATTGGTGAATAAGTTAGAAAATTGGTTACTGGTTGATTGGCAATGGGTTTGAGCTTGTAGTTATTGGTGATTGCTTATCCTTTTTTCCCATCACCCCTTATCCTTTATTCTTTTTACTTCATACTTAACGTGAGTTCGAGGTAAAATTCGTTCACAGTTTGATCTGATTTTGAGTAGAAATTTTCTCAAATTCTCGAAGGAATATTGGGATATTTCAAGAAGATTTGAGGAAATTTATGCCGAAAGCAGGCAAACACATAATGGAAAGTTCTCTTTACGACATCTTCACATTAAAAATTCCTCAAAATAGCCCGCTATTCTTTCCAAATTTTTAATGCAAATCTATCGCAAATATAACTTTCTGTGGATAGAATTTTACGTCGAACTCACGTTACTTAATACTTGGATTTTACCGTTCGAGATTTGCAATTTTTCATTAAGTTTGATCAAAAATATACCTATACAAAACAATACAAATGGAAATCAATAGAAACGAAACACAATTGGTGTGTATTGCCAATTTTACAGCCAAAGAAGGCGAAGTCGATCAGTTAATTCAAAATCTACACAAATTAATCCCTTTGACGCTGCAAGAGGGAGGATGTATTCGTTATGAATTAAATCAGGCTGTGGATGAGCCAAACAAAATCACTTTTATCGAAAAATGGTACGATCAGGAAACTTTCGATGCGCATTGCAACAAGCCTTATATTCTAGATTTCTTTAATGATGGTAATCCGCATCATGTTAAAGAGTTCGAGGTAAGACTGCACAAAGAGTTATTGCCGTAATAAATCTGCAAGTATGCGATAGATTTTGTAGTGTTTGATAAAGACTGCTTTAATGCTGTACAGTTAAATTAAAATACTAGAGGTAGATCCAAGGCATTGCTTTGGATCTACTTTTTTTTAAACTCTTATTTCTTTTGGATAATCTTTGCTAAAAGAGAAGGCAAGATATTATCCATTTATCTTCCAACCAGTCCCAATTCCTTACTTGAAATTTCTCTCATCTCAATTTTTCTGATTTTTCCTGTTACAGTTGTTGGAAATTCATCTGTGAATTTAAAGTATTTAGGAATCTTATATGTAGCAATTTGTCCTTTACAATATTCGCGTAGTTCTTCTTCCGTGGCTAATTTTCCTTCTTTAAATTTTACCCAGGCCATTACCACTTCGCCATATTTGTAATCAGGTACACCAATCACATATGTCTCGCTTATCGCTTCATGCGTATGCAGATACTCTTCAATTTCGAAAGGAGATATGTTTTCACCACCTCTAATGATCATGTCTTTAATTCTGCCTGTTATGGTAACATAGCCATCTTTATCCATACTGGCAATATCACCAGTATGCATCCAGCCGGCATCATCAATAACAGCATTGGTAGCCTCTTCGTTGTTCCAATATTTTAGCATAACCGAATAGCCTCGGGTACAAAACTCACCACTTTCCCCCCTTGGTACAATTTTTCCGGTTACCGGATCTATAATCTTGATTTCCTGATGAGGATGAACTTTTCCTACAGTACTCACTCTTTTGTCCAATTCATCATTAACGAAAGTTTGAGTCGATACCGGAGATGTTTCAGTCATTCCATAACAGATGGCTACATCTTTCATGTTCATTTTTTCTTGCACTTCGCGCATTGCTTTTTCCGGACAGGATGCACCGGCCATAATGCCCGTTCTCAAACTACTCATATCGTACTTTTTAAACTTAGGATGCTCCAACTCGGCAATAAACATTAAAGGAACTCCGTAAAGAGAGGTGCACTTTTCGTCTTGAACGGTTTGCAGTACGGTTTCAGCTTCGAAAGCTTCCCCGGGGATAATCATTGCAGATCCATGTGTGATGCATGCAAGGTTGCCAAGTACCATTCCAAAGCAATGATAAAAAGGAACCGGAATGCATACCCTGTCGTTTTCGGTATATTTTAGTCGTTCACCAATAAAGTAACCGTTGTTAAGAATGTTATGGTGGGTTAAGGTTGCACCCTTAGGAAAACCTGTTGTTCCCGATGTGTATTGAATATTAATGGGATCATCGAATTGTAATGTTGCTTCAATTTCGTCAACTTCCTTCGTCGGGATTCTTTTTCCGGCTTCAATAAGTGCTTGCCAGTCTCTGTCAAGAATCACGATTTGTTTTAAATGAATGCAAGATTTTCTGACCTCTTGAATGATTTCAAAATAATCTGTCTTTCTAAAGTTCTTCGACATAATCAGAAGACTAATTTCAGATTGGCGCAATGCAAATTTCAATTCCGATGCTTTGTATGCCGGATTAACATTTACCAGGATTGCACCAATTCTAGCCGTTGCAAATTGTACAATTACCCATTCGTGTCGGTTGGGCGACCATATTCCTACACGGTCTCCTTTTTGAACACCAAAAGCCAACAGCCCTTTGGCTACATCTTCAATTTGATTCCAAAACTCTTGGTAGTTAACTCTATAGCCCTGAAAAGGCACTATTAAGGCTTCTCTTTCGGGATATAATTCTACTGTTTTTCTTAATCTTTCCGTTATGGTTTCGCCTAATAACGGTATTTCTGAGCTACCATGCTCGTAAGATAGTTTGTTCATGCTTATGATTTTTCGCAGGAGAATTCATAGCAATTCACCTGAATAAAATAATTAAATAACAAAACCATCTTTTACTCAAAAGAAAATTTGAGCATTTTGATTGGGAAGTAATATTTAGTTGTGCGATTTCTCAAAATCGACTGCAATTTAGAAAAATTAAGAAATAGAATGAAGAGATTTTTTAAATAACGTGAGTTCGAGGTAAAATTCGTTCACAGTTTGATCTGATTTTGAGTAGAAATTTTCTCAAATTTTCGAAGGAATATCGGGATATTTCAAGAAGATTTGAGGAAATTTATGCCGAAAGCAGGCAAACACATAATGTAAAGTTCTCTTTACGAGATCTTCACATTAAAAATTCCTCAAAATAGCCCGCTATTCTTTCCAAATTTTTAATGCAAATCTATCCCAAATAGAACTTTCTGTGGATAGAATTTTACATCGAACTCACGTTAAATAAGTATCAAATCAAGTCTTAATCTTCCCAAACTATAGTTTTCATGTCTTCCCAAAAAGGACCAAATTGAATTTCTGAGATTTTTCCATCATCTAACCATAAGTGTAGGTTTTCATTAGGAAAATAAATTAATTCATGGGTAGGAAATTCTTCTGATTCAGCTTTTTCAAATTCAGCTTTTCCGAGTTGGAAATGTTCCAACTCATCTAGCAGGTTTTTTTTTGATAAGCCTATTCTGATGAAGCTAAAAATGTGATATTGGGTATGGTAAACAGAAATGTAACTTAATTTGAATTGATCGACAGATTCGAATGTAAAACTTAATCCCTTAGAGTTGTAGAAAAGAGTAATGCTGTTTTCGTTTGGGGATAGAGAATATTCTCCAACATCATCGGCTTTACCAAGTATCTTTTCAACTTCGGCTTGAATCATACCAAAATATACCCCGGATATGCCTTTCCCTAATTCGATTTCGTTTTTATCCATTCTTAATAACTGTTCCTTTTCAATCACAAGTTTAAAGTGCTAGTAGTTTATTTTGATTATTAAAGATATAATTTTGTGTAATAATTAAATATCGAATTGATAAAAATATTTTTTTATAGTTAGCAATTAATCTGGAATTTGAGAAGGTAAAAAAAACTCAAAAACTATTACAATACAGTAAATTCACTATTTTTACATCTTCAAAAACAAAACAAGTTAAAATGGCAAATGATTTTCGACCAACCGACTATATTTTAGAGTCGCTTGAAACAGGAAAAAGATTCGAGGATGAAGGATGGACTCTTGACGCTCCCGGAGAAGATAAACCTTGTTTAATAAGAGCAATTTACGACAAAAAGCAAATTGAAGTAAAAGATAAGGCTCTGGGGATTTATAAGTTTTCCGACTGGTTACCAGTTCATAAAACATTAGAAGGTTCATCAGCACCAGCTACTTATAAGAGTGAAGGTTTGGCAAAATACCTTGGTTTGAATAATCTTTATATCACATTTAGTGGATACTGGCCGGAAAAAGGTGCAAACTTTAGAACTTGCTCGTTTAAAGAAACAGAAGCTTATGCTGTAGGCGGTAGGCTGGCAGATGACAAGAATACTTTGGTTGTTGCATCGGCAGGAAATACGGCAAGAGCATTTGCAAGGGTATGTTCAGATAATAATATCCCATTGTTGTTATGTGTTCCTGAGGATAATATCAATGCATTGTGGTTCGATAAACCTATCAACAAGAATGTGAAGCTTGTTGTAACCAAATCAGGAAGTGATTATTTCGATGCGATTCACTTGTCTAATCTGGCATGTCAACTTGATGGGTTCATTGCTGAGGGTGGCGCTAAGAATGTTGCTCGTCGTGACGGGATGGCTTGTACGGTAAACTCAGCGGTTACTGAAATCGGGAAAATTCCTGATTACTATTTTCAGGCTGTTGGTTCGGGTACCGGGGCTATTGCTGCTTGGGAAGCGAATTTACGTTTTATAGAGGACGGCAGATTCGGTTCTAACAAAATGAAACTAATGGTTTCTCAAAATGAGCCATTCTTGCCAATGCATGATGCCTGGAGAGAAGATTCGCGTGAAATGTTGCCTTTAGATGATAATTTGGCAAGAAAGCAGGTAGAGGAAATTGTTGCGAAGGTTCTTTCGAACAGAAAACCTCCTTATTCAATTATTGGAGGATTATATGATGCGATGAAGGATGCTGGTGGCGATGTATTGAAAGCTACCAACGAAGAAGCAGCTGATGCTGCAAGGATCTTTGAGGAAACCGAGGGAAATGATATTCATCCGGCAGCAGCGGTTGCAACAGCTACTCTAATTAACTACGCCAAAAAGGGTAATTTGGATAAGGATGCTTGTGTAATGCTGAATATTACTGGTGGAGGAGAAGAGCGATTCAAACGTGAGAAGGAAGTAGTTTATTTAGAACCGTCTCATGTTTTCGACATCAATCCTGATTTAAGCGAGGTTAAGGAGGTAATGGAAAAGCTCTTTGAAACGAAAATTAGTACTTCGATATAGAATGAAACAGCAGGCCGTAAAGCCTGCTTTTTTATTGAGTAATCAGTGCGTTTACAATATCAATTGAATCTGTAATACATTTGGTGCAGATGATTTCTTTTGAATTGTTTTCTTTACAATATTGCTGACCTTCAGGAGTATTTAAATCACATTTAATAATATCCCTACAATCCAATGATTCATATGTTTGCGTGAACCTTCGATTGAACTCTTGTATCATACTCCTGTTGTTTTCGGTTTGTAAACTATGATTTGAATACTTCTCGCAGTTATGAATTCCGATAAGCATAAAAGCACCGGTAACAGCTCCACAGGTTTTTTGAAGTCGTCCCATTCCACCTCCAAATCCACTGGAAATTTGAAAGGCAAGATTATCATCAAATTTGTATTGATCTGAAAATGCCAGCAAAACAGATTGAGCACAGTTCATACCTGACCTAAAGTTTTCAACAGCTTTTTCCTTTTTTGTAATCATAGTGGTTTTTCATTTTTAATTGAATCAAGCTTTTTGCTGCTTAATTCATTTGTTTATCATTTTCTTCCATTTGTCAGATTGAAGTCGCAAGATCAATATAATCATTTGTGTATAATAATTATTTTAATCATACTCGTTTCATCAGTCTAAAGGTAATTTTATTGTGGGAAAGGGAAGCCAAAAGTGGAAAGAATTTCAAAGCTCAAAATTATCAAAACCATTTACGACTCGTTTTTCTGGTTATATTTTTTCCATTTGCCAGAAGGAAGCCACAAAATCAAAATAATCATTATCGGGTATGTGTAATAATTCTTTTAATCATGTTCGTTTTATAATAAAACCGGAATGAAGAGTTAATCCGGTAAGAAATTTGATTGATTCAGTTAAAAAAAGATCATCCAAATTGAATGATCTTTTACTGTTTCCTTAATCTTTTACTTCTTCAAGTGCTCCTTTAATAATTTCTTCTACAACAGAAGTGTCGAGTAGGGTAGATATATCACCAAAATTAGAGTAATCGCCTTGTGCAATTTTTCGAAGAATTCGTCGCATGATTTTTCCAGATCTTGTTTTAGGCAAGGCTCTTACCAATAAAATTCTATCCGGTTTGGCTATGGGACCAATAATTTTGGTAACACCTTTGCGGATACTGGTTCTGATACCTTCTTCACCTCCGGTAGAGAGAGCACCACAAACTACAAAAGCATAAATGCCTTGTCCCTTAATATCATGAGGGTAGCCAACAACAGCAGATTCATTAACCAGAGGATGCTCGTTAATGGCATTCTCAACTTCAGCTGTTCCCATTCTGTGCCCTGAAACATTGATTACATCATCAACTCTACCAAGTATTCTGTAATATCCATCTTCGTCTCGTTTCACGCCATCACCCGAGAAGTATAAATTTTCAAAAGTACTGAAGTAGGTTTTTTTGAATCTTTCATGATCTCCCCAAATTGTGCGTAGCATACCTGGCCAAGGATACTTAATGCACAAATTTCCTTCTACACTTTTCCCTGCCAATTCTTGACCATCGCCATCTACAATAATAGGTTGAATACCCGGTTGAGGAAGAGTGGCAAAGCCAGGTTTGGTTGGGATAATTCCTGCAATGGGACTAATGGAAATTCCACCTGTTTCGGTTTGCCACCATGTATCAACAATCGGACAACGATTTTTACCAACATGATCGTGATACCAATGCCATGCCTCTTCGTTAATAGGTTCACCAACTGTACCCAAAACTTTCAGTGTAGAAAGGTCTTTGTTTTCGACATATTCCTGACCCATAGAAATTAAAGAGCGAATGGCAGTTGGGGCAGTATAGAACTGAGCTACTTCGTATTTGTTAACAATGTCCCAATATCTACCCGCATCCGGATAGGTTGGTATTCCTTCGAACATTAGCGTTGTTGCTCCATTAAGCAGGGGGCCATAAACGATGTAGGAATGACCCGTAATCCATCCAATATCAGCGGAACAAAAATAAATATCACCATCGCTGTATTGAAATACATTTTTAAAAGTGTAAGCAGAGTAGACCATGTATCCACCACAAGTGTGTACAATTCCTTTGGGTTTATCGGTTGAGCCGGATGTGTACAGAATAAAAAGAGTATCTTCTGCATCCATTACTTCTGCTTTATTTTCTTTTTTGGCACTTTGCATAACTTCGTGCCACCACAAATCTCTTTGTGCATTAAAATTGATTTCCGAATTGGTTCTTTGAACCATTATTACCTTTTCAACCGAAGAGCAACTTTCCAATGCTTCATCAACAATATCTTTAATAGGAATTATTTTATTGCCACGATAAGCTCCGTCAGAAGTAATTACCAATTTGGCCTCGGCATCATTAATTCTATCAGCGAGGGAGTTTGCTGAAAAACCTGCGAATACAATGGAATGAATGGCCCCAATTCTGGCACATGCCAACATTGCGATTGCCAATTCTGGTATCATTGGCATATAAATGGCAACTCTGTCGCCTTTACCAACACCTAGCTGAAGCATTGTATTGGAAAACTTTTTTACTTCAAGAAAAAGTTCATTATAAGTTAGTACCCTGTTGTTATCATTTGGATCGTTGGGCTCCCAGATTATGGCAGCTTGATCACCTCGAGTAAATAAATTACGTTCGAATATATTTTCGGTGATATTTAGCTTCCCGTTTATGAACCAATTGATTTTTGGCTCGGTGAAATTCCAATCGAGAATTTTATCCCATTTTTTGCGCCAAAAGAAACTTTCAGCTATTCTGCTCCAAAAGGCTTGTGGATTTTCTACACTCTTCTGGTATTCGTGTATGTATCCACCAAGAGTACTAATTTTATCAATCATGATTTTTTAATTTGGTTATCAGTTAAATCTAAATAACTAAATATATGAAATTCTGGATTGATTGTCCAGCTCTTCAAATCTTTAAAGCTTAAGCGGTGATTGTGCAAAGGAAAATGTATCTTCGACTTTTAAATTTAAAGCGATGAAGAACAAAAGAACATTTATTATCATACTCCTTGCCCTTATAGCATTTTCGCTCGGTGCAATTTTACTGATTAACAACACCGATATCCTCAGTGGTACTGATAAAAACACTGTTGCCTTAACCAAGCAATATTTAAAAGTGATTGGGTTTTTAAGTATTATGGGTTTGGTGTATTTGCGTATGAAAAATGCAAGTAAAATAGAAGATGAGGAGATTGAATAATGAACCGACTGATTTTCGGTGCTATTGGAACCAAGGAAAATTCGGTTACTTCGCTTAAGCTAAACACTGGCAATGTATTGTTTTTGTTCCAATAAAAACAGAACCTGCTATTTGCAAAAGAATTGCCAGCTTAGCTATCCTTTTACAAGGATTAAAAAAACCTGACAGTATTCTGCCAGGTTTATATTTTGCAATAAGATTTAAGTCTTTAAATAAACAAATTCAAGTTCGATTGTTCAGCTTCTGAAAGGTAGGTAGCTACTCCACCAATCTGTACACCATCCAGTAATTCTTCAGCCTCAACTCCCATTACATCCATAGACATTTGACAGGCGATCATTTCAACTCCATTTTCTAGTGCTGTTTTAAGCATATCTTCAAGAGAATCAACTTTTTTAGAAAGCATTCTTTTCTTCATCATTTTAGATCCTAAGCCCATCATATTCATTTTTGAAAGCTTAAGATCGTCGGCACAACTTGCCATCATCTGACCAAACATTTTACCCATAAGATCTTTGTTAACTTTAGGCTTATCGGCTTTTTTAATGATATTTAATCCCCAGAACGTGAAGAATAGAGTTACTTTGTTACCTGTAGCTGCAGCACCGTTAGCAATTACCAATGAGGCCAAAGCACGGTCCATATCATCAGAAAAAACCACCATGGTTTTATTTTTTGGAAGTTGACCGATATTACCGGTTTTCTCTTCTTGCTTCTGTTTTTCAATCACAGCGGTGTAAATTCCTTTATCCGAATCAATGGAAATTAATTTGTTTCCAGTCATTTTGCACCAGGCTTCAGCATCTTTTACAAAACCTGCATCTGTCACTTTTTGTTGTAAACGCTGTCCATTCTCCAATTTATCCATTTCCTGTTTTAGCTTGATAATTGGACCTGGACATTGTAAGCCACATGCATCTACCTGAATGGTTTCAGTAATAATAGTCTTTTCCTTTTGTTCTTCTTTCGGTTTGCCTCTGTAAATGTGCCCATCGCGAGCAATATAGCTCGATTCAAAGATATCCTCATTGCTTTGTTTACAAGTGGCATGCTCGTAGGTTTTGTATCCACCACTAAGATTGTATACTTCGGTAAAACCTTTTTGCATTAAAATTCGTGCAGCAAAATAGCCTCTTAATCCAACACCGCAGTAAATGATAATCTTCTTGTTTTTTGGAATCTCATCCAATCGATTCCTGATTTGGTCTACTTCGATATTTACGGATCCTTCAATTTTGCCCAATTCATATTCATCAGGTGTTCTAACGTCCAAAATATAATTGTTGGCAGCATGAATTTGGTGAAGTTGATCCCAATGAATAATTTTTACCAAGCCGTCGATGATATTTCCTGCTGTAAATCCTGCCTGATTAACCGGGTCTTTTGCAGATGAATAAGGTGGAGCATAGGCATGTTCAATTTCCTGAAGATCGTAAATGGTTCCGTTATTTTGAAGCACTGTGGCGATCATATCCGTTCGCTTATCAACGCCTTCGTAACCTAGCACTTGAGCACCATATAGTTTTCCTGTTTCCGGATGGAACATCAATTTAATACTTGTAGGAGTAGCTCCAGGGTAATATCCTGCATGAGATCCGCTATGGGTAATATTGGATACATATTCAATACCTTCCTTTCTTAAGACTTTCTCTGCTAGTCCGGTAGAGCCAACAGTCAAATCAAAAACTTTTGCAATGGCGGTTGCAATGGCTCCTTTGTACTTGTATTTGTGGCCTAGTGCTAAATTATTGGCAAGCATTCTAGCTTGTTTGTTTGCAGGGCCTGCCAGATACGCATTGGTATATTTTCCTGTGATAGGATGAGGAAAAGCAATGGCATCTCCAAGTGCATAAATGTGTTTATCGTTGGTTTGCAGATATTCATTTACCTGAATGCCACCATTGGGAGCTAGTTCAATTCCCGCTTCTTTAACCAGTTTGGTTTCTGGTCGAACACCAATGGAAAGAATCACCATATCTGCTTCTATTTTTCTTCCCGATTGCAAACGAACTTCCAGGTAATCTCCTTTGCGTTGAAATTCACTCACGCCGTCTTTCAGGAAAAACTCAACATTTTTGGTTTTAAGATGTTGATGAACAACAGCGGCCATTTCATAATCCAAGGGTGTCATTACTTGCTCAGCCATTTCTACAATGGTAACCATCATCCCCAAATGGTGCAGGTTTTCAGCCATCTCCAAGCCAATAAATCCAGCACCAACCACAACGGCTTTTTGTGGCTTTTTCTTATCGCGATAAGTTTTTATTTTATCAGTATCTCTAACATTGCGAACAGTAAAAATGGCTTCATCCATAATACCCGGAATAGGTGGTTTAATGGGTTCGGCTCCTGGCGAAACAATTAGCTTATCGTAGCTTTCCGTATAAAATCGATTGTTTGCAATATCTTTTACTTCAACGGTTTTGTCTTTGCGATTAATTTTAACTACTTCGTTTTTAATACGAACATCAACATGAAGTCTTGCATGAAAGCTTTCCGGAGTTTGTAATAAAAGTTTCTCCCTTTCGGTGATTACGCCGCCCACATAATAGGGTAATCCGCAATTTGCATAAGAAATATGCTCACCTCGCTCAAACATGATAATTTCAGCTGACTCGTCCATTCTTCTTAGACGAGCTGCAGTTGTTGCTCCTCCTGCAACTCCACCAACAATTAAATATTTTGCCATTAGAATATTTTGTAACAATTAATACCTATAGAAATAAAAACATCTAGACATCTAGATATAACAGATGCAAAAATATGATTTCATTCGGATGCTTCGCTATATTTTGATTCGATACTGAGATGTTGTAGAGCATATTTATGAAAAGATCTTGCTAATAAACAGATATGCAATGGATAAGAAAGAGTGTGATATGTTTCACACTAGTGTGAAGAGTGTTAATAAAACGAATTAAAGTTTTTGAAAATATTTTTCTTTTTACAAGGCAAGGTTTACAGGCATAGCCGTAGCTACGGCGAAAAAGCTTAACGCAGTAGAAAGGAAAATAGGTCAAAAAATTAGTTCGGGGAATTAGCATTCTTTACACTAGTTTAATTGAGATTACTCTCACTATCAAAAATCAAATGATGAACGAAGCAAAAGAAATATGAGATATACTTCCGTAGTCAATTAAAATAAACTTAATTTCGTTGATAAGCATTATAATCATGATAGAATTCGACAATGTAAGCTTAAAGTTCGATGAACTTGTGATTTGCGAGAATTTAAGCTTCCACTTGAATCAGGGCGAATCCTTATGCCTAAGTGGTTCATCAGGAAAAGGCAAGTCCAGCTTATTGAAATTGATTCTGGGCATAATTCAACCCATTTCGGGTAGGATTCTCATAGATGGGCAAGAATTAAACACCATCAATATATCCGATGCCAGGAGTAAAATGATTTGGTTGCCGCAAAACACCAATTTGCCTGTTAATTCGGGAAAAGAATTGATCGAATTGCTTGATTTAAATACTGAGAATCGGAAGTTGTATCATTCTTATCTGGATCAATTGGGAATATCTGCAATAGCTAAAGAAAAACTTTTTAGCGAAATAAGTGGTGGGCAAAAACAAAGAATGGTTATGGCTGCCTGCCTAAGCACCGATAAACCTATCTTGCTGCTGGATGAACCAGTATCAGCTTTGGATGACGAATCGATTGATCGGTTTATTAAGCTGATCAGTGCATTGAAAGGAAAAACGATTATATCCGCCTCGCATAATCAAAAGTGGATAAACGAGTGTTCACGCATTATTGAATTGTAAAGATGAGCGATACAATTGATATTAGTATATACAATCTTGCTCTGGGATTCTTATTAATGGCTTTCCCAATTGTTGGGTTCATTTATTTTAGGGTGAAAATTATTAAGGATACTTTAATTGCTATTCTAAGAATGATAGTACAATTATCGCTGATAGCTGTTTATCTGGAATATATTTTTGAATGGAATAATGCCTGGATTAATTCGGTTTGGGTAATTGCTATGGTAATGGTGGGTGCTTCAACCACAATAAAGAGGGTTGGACTGCATTACAGGTACTTTCTACTGCCTTTTTTTATTGCCGGATTCACCAGTATATTCATAATTGATGCCTTCTTTTTTGGATTGGTAATTGATTTGGAGTACGTATTTGATGCAAGATATTTTATCCCGATATCAGGCATGGTAATAGGAAATGCCTTAAATCACAATATTGTTGGAATCAGTCATTACTTTGACAAATTAGATAAAGAGCAAGATCTGTATTACTTTCTTCTGGTTAACGGTTCAAGTAAGAAGAAAGCACTTGAACCATTTATTAGTGCCTCTTTTCAAAAAGCTTTAAATCCCTTAATTGCTACCATGTCGGTGATTGGTTTAATTTCCCTGCCTGGAATGATGACGGGGCAAATACTTGGCGGGAGTTCACCTCTTGTTGCCATAAAGTATCAGATACTAATTATGCTGGCCGTTTTTGTAGGCAGCACTCTAAATTTGATGATCTGCATTCTTCTTGCCAATCGTCAGATTTTTGATTCTTACGGATCTATAAAACCAAGCATTTTGAAGAAAACCAAGTAGTTTCGAATTTGATTTGTGTTGAGAAGAACACTTACGCAACCGTTTTCGTTATTTGAATTGAGTCTAAAAAATATCAGGGGAATATTTTTTTATTGGCGTTAATCCAAATAATGGTATTTTAGCGGCGAATAAAAGTAGAAAAGCTCATTTGAGTTACAATCTATAAGTAGAAATGAAAGATTATTTTGAATTTTACTTTTACGTTCTGGCATATTTAGTATGCTTCCTTGAAATTTTTGGTGGATTATAAAATCCATCCCTTTCTGCGATCCTTTCATTAGGGGTCGGTTTTCCTATACACATTATTTTGTTACTGAGTTTTTGAATTTGGAGTAGCTCGCTTCAAATCTTAACATCACATCTCTCACATACCTGCAATTTTGAATTGTAAGTTGTCTGAGTATATAGAAAATTAAATAGTTAAACAATTATAACATGCAAAAGTCTTTATTATTAGGTGTAGAAGCCATTGCACAAGGTGCAATTGATGGTGGAATGTCTGGAGTTTATGCTTATCCGGGAACACCTTCAACAGAAATTACAGAGTACATTCAACACTCTAAACAAGCACAAGAATTAAACATCCACAGAGACTGGGCTGCCAATGAAAAAACGGCTATGGAATCTGCTTTGGGTATGTCCTATGCTGGTAAGCGCTCTATGGTGTGTATGAAGCACGTTGGTTTGAACGTGGCAGCTGACTGTTTTATGAATGCAGCAATCACCGGTGCTAACGGTGGTATGCTAATCGTTGTTGCTGATGACCCATCAATGCACTCTTCTCAAAACGAGCAAGATTCTCGAGTATATGGTAAGTTTGCTATGATGCCAATTTTAGAGCCATCAAATCAGCAAGAAGCTTACGATATGGCACGTTTCGGATTCGAATTGTCTGAAGCTTGTGAGATTCCTGTATTAATGAGAATCACTACTCGTTTGGCTCACTCTCGTGCAGGTGTTGTTCGCGCTGCTGAGGTTGCTGCTCAAAACGACATGAAATTACCAGAAGACAAAGTACAATTCGTATTGCTTCCGGGTATCGCGCGTAAGCGTTACAAGTTGTTGTTGAACAACCAAGCAAAATTTGAAGTAGCTTCTGAAGAATCACAATATAACAGCTACACGGATGCTGCTGATAAGTCAATGGGTATTATCGCTTGTGGTTTGGGTTACAACTACCTAATGGAGAACTATCCAAACGGTGAATGTCCTTACCCTGTGGTTAAGATTAGCCAATACCCAATTCCTCGTAAGATGATTGAAAAAATCACCAGCGAGTGCGATAAAGTAATGGTATTGGAAGAAGGATATCCTGTAGTTGAAGAAATGTTGAAAGGATATTTGGAAAAAGAAGCTGTACTTGGCCGTTTGGATGGAACTCTTTCTCGCGATGGTGAGTTGAAGCCTGAAATGGTTGGTAGAGCTTTAGGTTTCGAAGTTGAAGAAGGAGCTGAAGTTCCTAGCATGGTATCAGCTCGTCCTCCTGCATTGTGTGTTGGATGTTCTCACATCGATGTATATACCGCATTAAACGAAGTTGTTGCTGAGTATGGAGAAGGACGTGTATTTGCAGATATAGGTTGCTACACTTTGGGTGCATTGCCTCCATTCAACGCAATTAACTCTTGTGTAGATATGGGTGCTTCTGTAACTATGGCTAAAGGTGCTGCTGATGCAGGTTTGATTCCTTCTGTTGCAGTAATTGGTGACTCTACATTCACTCACTCGGGTATGACAGGTTTGTTGGATGCTGTTAACGAAAAGACTCCAATTACAGTAATTATTTCTGATAACGAGTCTATCTCGATGACAGGTGGCCAGCACTCTTCTGCAAAAGGTAAGCTAGAGGCTATCTGCGAAGGTTTAGGTGTTGAAGAAGATCACTTACATGTGTTAACTGCTGTACCTAAAAAACGTGATGACTTAAAAGATCTACTTCGTAAAGAATTCGAATACCAAGGAGTATCAGTAATTATTCCTCGTCGTGTTTGTGTTCAGAAGAACGTTCGCGATCAGAAAATTAAAAAAGCCGCTAAAGCGAAAGCAGCTGTTAAAGCTTAAATTGGAGCAAAGCGATTGGAGTGGAGGCAAAGATAATACTTAAAATACTTGAAGTGCCTAAAGTACTTAAAGTGATTTCAGACTTAATCAGTTATAACTTTAAGTACTTATAACTTGGTTTTTAACTCTATTCAGTTCGCATTGTTCTAGTATATGTTATTAATCGAAAAAACAAAATAAGATATGAAAACAGATATGGTCATAGCAGGTGTTGGTGGTCAAGGGATTTTATCCATTGCTGCTGCTTTAGGATCTGCTGCATTAGATAATGATTTATATATGAAACAAGCTGAAACTCATGGTATGAGTCAGCGTGGTGGTGATGTTCAGTCATTCATGAGAATTTCTGACAAGCCTATTTATTCGGATTTGATTCCTGCAGGTGGTGCTGATATTATTCTATCGGTTGAGCCAATGGAAGCACTTCGCTACCTTCCTTACCTAAAGAAAGGTGGATATGTAGTAACCAATTCAACTCCTTTTGTTAATATTCCTGATTATCCGGAAGTTGAAAAGTTGGAGCAAACCATTAAGGAATTGCCAAACTACGTATTGATTGATGCAGATAAGATTGCTGAGGAAACGACAGGATCTAAGCGTGCTTTCAACTTTGTAATGTTGGGTGCTGCATCACCATTTATTGATGTGCCTTTCGAGTATCTTGAAGAAGGTATCCGTAAAATATTCGGTCGTAAAGGTGAAGACATTGTACAAATGAATATTGATGCGCTTCATGCAGGACGCAAGTTTGCGGAAGAGAACAAATAATTTGTATCTGACTTAGAATACTATAACTCAAAATCCCCGTTAGGAATTTTCCTTTCGGGGATTTTTTTGTTCTATTTTACCGATTTAGATTCATCCAGTATTTCGGTGATTGTAACCAGACAGTTGGCAATTTCTCTTTTAAATGGATGGTTAGGCATAATTCCACTTTCCGCATCCAATCCATTTAAAATGCCCATCCATATTGCGCTAATGCCAAATCCTACTAACACATCCTTTGGGTAGGTATTCACAAAAACCTGACGGAATTTTTCAATGTAGTTGTTAAAATGAACAGCAATCTGAAAGGCATAACTTGCATCAGGATTTTTTCCTTTCTTGATATGATAGTTAATGGCACTTACAAAAGCTTCTGATAAAGTATTGGCTAATTCTTCTATTTCTACTCTCTTATCCTGATTAATATCCATATCATTCACTCCTTTGTGAACAAGATCTTTGATGTCAGCAATATCTAAATTTTCCTTTAATAATATTGGATTCATATCATTCTGATTAATATTTAAGAAGATCTAAAATAGTATAAAAAAGTGATATTATTTAACGTGAGCTCGACGTAAAATTCTATCCACAGAAAGTTATATTTGCGATAGATTTGCATTAAAAATTAGGAAAGAATAGCGGGCTATTTTGAGGAATTTTTAATGTGAAGATGTCGTAAAGAGAACTTTCCATTATGTGTTTGCCTGCTTTAGGCATAAATTTCCTCAAATCTTCTTGAAATATCCCGATATTCCTTCGAAAATTTCTACTCAAAATCAGATCAAACTGTGAACGAATTTTAAGTCGAACTCACGTTATTTAGTAAAAAAGGATGCTCATATAATTAACAAGTTTAAAATGCTTTATTGGATTTGGTTCTAATCTAGTGTGAAGAGTGTTAATAAAACGAATTAAAGTTTTTGAAAATATTTTTCTTTTTACAAGGCAAGGTTTACAGGCATAGCCGTAGCTACGGCGAAAAAGCTTAACGCAGTAGAAAGGAAAATAGGTCAAAAAATTAGTTCGGGGAATTAGCATTCTTTACACTAGAATAACATAAAAACGTATTTATTGTCCACACTGGCGTTGACAGTATCTGCAGATGCCTTCTCTTCTAATTACAACTGAATTGATTGCATCTACAGCTGGTTTGATTGCATCTACACTTGGTTTGATCATTTCCGCACTTGCGTTGGCAGTGTCCGCACTTGCGTTGACGGTATCCGCAGATGCCTTCTCTTCTAATTACAACTGAATTGATTGTATCTACAGTTGGTTTGATTGTGTCCGCACTTGCGTTGACAGTATCCGCAGATACCTTCTCTTCTTATTACAACTGAATTGATTGCATCTACAGCTGGTTTGATCATGTCCGCACTTGCGTTAATTGTATCCACAGCTGTCTTGATTGTCTTACCAGAAGCATTTATTCTCTTCGCATATATGCAGAGGCTATACTTTCTCTGTTGGGTGTCTTTTCAAAAGTTTACCACATTGGTATTGTGAGTAAGTGCATCGTAAATTAACAGTTTGCCTGAAAGTACATCGCCTATGCCAAGAATAATTTTTATGACCTCGCAGGCTTGCATACTGCCAATGATGCCAGGTAGAACGCCCAATACACCAAGAGGCATTGTGGTTTCGTCAGGAGTATCAGAAAACAGGTCGAAGTAGGAAGGACCACCATTGTGATTCAATACGGATATTTGCCCTTCGAATTCTCCAATAGATCCATGAACAAAGGCTTTTCCTTGTTGTTTTGATATCCTGTCGATGCATTTCCTTGATTCAAAATTATCCGTTGCTCCAACAATCAAATCATAGCCAGAAATGATTTCTTCCGCATTGGTATCATCAATCATAAATGGGTAAGTGGTAATTTGTACATCGGAATTCAATTGATTCAATGTCTGTTTAGCTTGTTCTGCTTTCGACTGGTCAATTTGATTTTCCCTGTATAAAATCTGTCGTTGTAGATTCGAAAGACTTACCGTATCGGCATCTACAATTCCGATATTACCAACACCTGCAGCCACAAGGTACTGAAGTGCAGGAGCTCCTAAACCTCCGGCACCTACTACCAATACTTTAGCATCCAATAATTTCTTTTGACCTTCTACACCAATTTCAGACAGGATAATGTGTCGGTTGTATCTTTCCAGTTGTTCTTTATTCATATCATCTAACTCTTAAATGAATACCTTTAATGTATTTCAAAATGGGTATCCAAAAACCAATTGCTTGCTTATTTCCGTTGCAATTGACCAATTTGATATCATATTCAGCTTACAATTGCATAAAATTATCCCAGTCCTTCCAAATTACTTCATAACCTTTGGAATGAATCATATCTGCTATTTCTGCAGGACTTCTATCATCGTTAATAGAGAATTGTTCCAGTGATTCTTCTGTATTTGAATATCCTCCAGGATTTGTTTTCGATCCCGCACTAAAAGAGGTTGCACCTAATTTCAACATGTTATCTCTAAATTTTTCACTCTCTCTGGTCGATAGTGAAATTTCAACATGTTGATTGAACAATCGATAAGCAGTGATGAGCTGAACCAAATCTTTTTGTGAAGTTTCATAATTTGGTTGAAATCCTCCTGTATGTGGACGCAACCTTGGGAAAGAAATTGAATACTTACTTTTCCAATAAGTCTTCTCAAGATATTGCAAATGAAGTGCTGTAAAAAAGCTATCAACACGCCAATCCTCCAAACCTAACAAGCAACCTAATCCAACTTTGTGAACTCCTGCCTGACCTAATCTATCAGGAGTTTCCAATCGATATTGGTAATTTGATTTTTTCCCTGCAGGATGATATTTTTTGTAATTGGATTCGTTGTAGGTTTCCTGGTAAATATATACCGTATTTAATCCTTTGTGAGTTAATTTCTCATACTCTTCTACTTTCAAAGGTTGCGCTTCCAGCGATATCAATGAAAAATCATCTTTGATCGTGTCCATCATTTCAGAGATGTAATCACAACCACAATTTTTCTGATCTTCGCCACTAACCAGCAGAATATGCTCGAAGCCTAGTTTTTTAATTTCTATGGCTTCCTTTAGTAATTCTTCCTTGCTTAGAATTTTTCTTGCAAACTTGTTTTTGTGATTAAATCCACAATACACACAGGTATTCGTGCAAGAATTGGAAAGGTACAATGGAATATACATCTGAATGCATTTACCAAATCGTTTCTGGGTAAGCTGCATACTTTTCTGGGCCATTGATTCCAAATATGTTGTTGCGGCAGGAGATATCAGAGCTTGAAAATCATTCAAATCAATCTTATCTTTTTCCAGAGCTAGCTTAACATCTGCTTCTGTTTTAGAATAAATCTGATTCTTAACTTCCTCCCAATCGTATTTTTGTATTTCGTTGTAGAAACTCATTCTCGTCAATTGTAATTACTATAATTCTTCCAAGAAGGAAGTTAGCGGACTACTCGCATGTGCAGCAACTGAACGTTCGGCTAGTTTTGCTTCGTAAGCCATTCTACCAGCTTCAACAGCCATTTTAAAAGCCTTGGCCATTTCAACAGGATTTGGAGATACAGCAATTGCGGTGTTCACAAGTACAGCATCAGCACCAATCTCCATGGCAGCAGCTGCATGAGAAGGAGCTCCGATTCCAGCATCAACAACAACAGGAACATTACTTTGTTCAACAATGATTTTTATAAAATCGATGGTTTGCAATCCATTGTTTGACCCAATTGGTGAGCCCAATGGCATTACTGCGGCTGTTCCTACTTCTTCCAATTTTTTACAAAGTACAGGATCGGCCTGTACGTATGGGAGAACATGAAATCCAAGTTTTACCAATTCTTCGGCTGCTTTAAGCGTTTCTTCACCATCGGGCAATAAATACTTAGGATCTGGATGAATTTCTAATTTTAACCAATTGGTTTCCAATGCTTCTCTTGCTAATTGAGCTGCAAATACAGCTTCTTTAGCATTGCGAACACCAGATGTGTTTGGTAAAAGATTAACTCCTGTAATGTTCAGGTGCTTTAGCATATTGTCATTCTCGTCCTCAATATCAATTCTTTTTAAAGCCATTGTAACCAGTTCCGAACCGGATGCTTCAATGGCTTTTTGCATAATTTCATTGGAACTGAATTTCCCTGTTCCTGTGAATAATCTCGATTTAAATATTTTATCTCCTAATTGTAAATCAGTCATGCTTATGGTTGTTTAGTATTTTCAATAATGCTCCTGAAATAGCAACTCCATGCATTCCTGCATGTTGCAATTCTTCAATTTCATCCAATAATATTCCTCCTACTGCAACAAGGGGAATTTCAATTTCCTTTTCATTCATTTCTGATAGGATTTTTTGATATCCTTCCATACCAACAATCGTACTCAGGTTCTTTTTTGTAGTCGTGTGTCTAAAGGGCCCAACACCTACATAATCAGCCCCACGTGATTTTTGAAGGATGATATCATTTAAAGTATTTGCAGTTCCTCCAATGATGATTTCTTTACCAAGAATTTTTCTTGCTTCATCAATAGGAGTGTCTTTCAACCCAAGGTGAAGGGCATGAGCTCCAATTTCTTTTGCAATTTCAATGGAATCATTTATGATTAAAGTTCCTTTCTGATCATTGGCATATTGCAAGGCTTTTGAAGCTTCTTCAAATATTTCTTCCTTGCTGCTGTTTTTCATCCTGATTTGGACTGCCTCTATGCCATTTTCAAAAGCTAGTTTTGCTTGCATGGAATGCGACAATACAGCATGATCTTGTGTGATGTATTGGATTTTAGGAATTGCTCTTTGCATATTCGGTCTGCATTATTGAGTTAATTTCTTTGAAATTTGATTGAATCATATTCCGATTCTTAAGTGGATCATTGGTCCAGACAGCACCCAAAACAGCGAATCCATCAAATGGATAATCTTTTAACTGTTTGATATTGTAGGCTGCTATTCCTCCCAGTGCATAGACTTGAGTTTGTTTGGATTCATTTAAAAACTTTTTGACTTCCTTCAAATTCAGATTTCCCTGATATCCTTGTTTTGAAATACTTTCGAATATCGGACTCAAATAGACATAGTCAAATGTCTTGCCTAATGATTTGATCTCTGAAATTGAATGGCATGACGTTCCTTTACACACATCAGTATCCAGTTGAAGCGCCTTTTTTCTCTTAGTTCCTGAGAAATGCATTCCTTTCAGATTAAATTTGGTAAAGACCTCCACTTTGTTATGCAACACAATTTTAGGATGTATTGCTTCAGGTATTTCATTTAGGTAGTCGACCAAATCCCTTTCGGTAGCATTAGGTTTTCTTAGGTGAAATGTGAATTCATAATGATCCAGTAAAGAGGAAACAATTTCAGTTTCCCCTTTAAAAAAATCAGGATATGATAGTAAAATCAATTCCATTTTTAGCTGTATAATTCATTTCCAGCCTCTTCGAATTCTTCGCCCTTTGCTTTTGCTTTTTCAGCAAGTTCGCGTACCTCCATAGTTGCACGCATCGAACAGAAGTTTTCACCGCACATCGAACAAAAGTGAGTTGATTTATAGCCTTCGTCAGGAAGTGTTTCATCGTGAAACTTCATTGCTTTCTCACTATCAAGTGCCAAAGAGAATTGATCTTTCCATCGGAATTCGAAACGAGCTTTACTCATGGCGTTGTCACGATATTGAGCACCTGGAAATCCTTTGGCCAAATCTGCTGCATGTGCAGCTAGTTTGAAAGTAATAACACCTTCTTTCACATCTTCTTTGTTTGGCAAACCCAAGTGTTCTTTCTGTGTTACGTAGCACAGCATAGCCGTTCCATGCCAGGCAATCATAGCACCACCAATCGCCGAGGTAATGTGATCATATCCTGGAGCAATATCAGTTACCAAAGGACCTAAAGTGTAGAATGGAGCTTCATCGCAATGTGCCAATTGCTCATCCATGTTTTCTTTGATCATGTGCATTGGTACGTGTCCTGGTCCTTCTATAATAACTTGCACGTAGTTCTCACGGGCAATTTTGGTTAGGTGACCAAGAGCTTCCAACTCACCAAACTGCGCTTTGTCGTTTGCATCGGCTAAACATCCGGGACGCAAACCATCTCCCAACGAAACGGCAACATCATATTTTGCAAGGATTTTACAGATATCTTCGAAGTGAGTATATAGGAAATTCTCTTTGTGGTGATGCAGAATCCATTTTGCAAGAATTGATCCTCCGCGAGAAACAATTCCAGTAGTTCTGTGAATGGTCATTGGAATGTGTTTCCAAAGTAGTCCTGCATGAATGGTGAAGTAATCCACACCTTGCTCACATTGTTCAATCAATGTGTCTCTGTAAATTTCCCAGCTTAAATCTTCTACTTTACCATTTACTTTTTCAAGTGCTTGGTACAAAGGAACTGTTCCTACTGGAACTGGACTGTTTCTTACGATCCACTCCCTTGTTTCATGAATATTTTCACCAGTGGATAAATCCATAATGGTATCGGCACCCCAACGGAATGCCCAAACTGCTTTCTCTACTTCTTCTTCAATGCTTGATGTGGTAGGAGAGTTTCCAATGTTACCATTAATCTTTACCAAAAAGTTTCTACCAATAATCATTGGTTCTGCCTCTGGATGGTTAATGTTTGCAGGAAGAATTGCACGTCCTTTTGCAATTTCATCGCGCACAAATTCAGGTGTAATATGAGTTTCAGGAATCTGAGCACCCATTGGACACCCCTTGTGTTGAGAGTATTTTTCCTTGATCTCATCAATACGTTGGTTTTCGCGAATGGCAACATACTCCATTTCTGGCGTGATCATTCCCTTTTTTGCATAGTAGTATTGCGAAACGTATTTGCCTTCTTTTGCTCTTAATGGTTTGGTACTTACATGATCGAAACGCAAGTGATCTAAACTTTCATCAGCAAGACGCGCGCGGCCATAGTCAGATGACATGCCATCCAATTCATCAACGTCATCTCGGCCTTGGATCCATTGTTTGCGAATTTTTGGTAATCCTTTTTCAAGATCAACCACAATTTGATCATCGGTATAAGGACCAGATGTATCATATACAGTAACCGGATGGTTTTTAATTGTATTTCCATCCTTATCAGTGGTATCCGCCAATTCGATTTCACGCATAGCCACTTCTATGTCGTGAATTTTACCTTTTACATAGACTTTTTTGGAGTTAGGAAAACCTCCTTGAGTAATGCTCTTTGTTTTCAATTTTTTATCTGTTTAATTGTTACTTCTTGGTATTAGAAGGAGCAATTAAACGACAAATGAATATTGTTTGTTCTTGCTGAAAGCTGTTATCTTTTAACTAGAAAAATCATCCAC
The DNA here is from genome assembly GCF_965230805.1 of Marinifilum sp. Lineage (NCBI taxonomy): Bacteria > Pseudomonadati > Bacteroidota > Bacteroidia > Marinilabiliales > Marinifilaceae > Marinifilum > Marinifilum sp. The sequence continues at coordinate 4,267,985 of NZ_OZ246019.1, forward strand.
CTTTTGTAGCCGAAACAATCAAAACTTTGTCGTTTTCCTGAAGTTGATGAGATTCCCAATCCTGTTTTTTTACTACACTATTGTTTACAGCTACTGCAATACCTTTTTGGTTCACGTATTCAGTCACCGATAAAAGTGTAAATAGCGAAGTACATTCATCCAAAGCAATTGGATTACCATTACAAAAAATGTTCATTTCAAAAAAGATTACAGGAGCAGAAACAGGAGATAAATACAATCCCTTGGCAGCATTATCCGCCCAGGTTCGTAGGGTATAATCTCAGCCGTTACAGGCACCCCTTGTTAATGCTGACAAACTTAAATGAAATATTTTGAATAACAATCGTTATCGATTTAAAAAAATGAAAGAAAGATTTAAGTAAAAGTGGAACTCGTATAAAATCAAGATGTTAGAGTATGTAAAAAAATATTATCCCTTAGTTCTTCGTTCATCTTCTTCAATTTCTCGAGCTTTAGAGAGTGAGGTAGCCACTAAACCCGCGGGAACAGTAACCACACCTACACCAATAAGCAGAACAAAAAAGGTGAATATTTTTCCTCCAACAGTAATTGGGTAAACATCGCCATAACCAACGGTGGTAAGGGTTACAATAGCCCACCACAAGCTATGAAATACCGATGCAAATACCTTTGGTTGAGCTTCGTTTTCGAAAAAATAAATTCCTGATGCAGATAAGAAAATTAGGATTCCTGTTACGATAAAGAAGAGAATAATTTCCTCTCTTACGATTTTAGCAGCAATATGAAATCGGTGTAAAGCCCTGTTGTACCTGATTAGTTTTAGGGTTCTGAATACCCTGAATATGCGAAATGCTCGAATGGCTCTAAAGTCAAGTGTTCCGCGCAAATAGAAGGGAAGAATGGCTAGCAAATCTATTATTCCATAAAAACTGAAAATATAGGAGAGAGGTTTCTTTGATACAAATATTCTAAGCAGATACTCAATGGAGAAGACAATAATACAAAAAGCTTCAAAGTATTCGAGCAATGTAATTACACTAGCTGGATTATTGGGCAATGTTTCAACCGAGAAGGAGATTAAAGAAAGCATGATTAGGACCTGAATAGTATAATCGAACACTTTCCCTTTTTTTGTTGTATTGTCTTCAACAATGCTTCTTATATATTCTTTCATGCTAAGTCACTTCAAATTCTATCTATAATAATTCACTTTCAAAAGTAGCAAATATTATAATATTAAATTTGAAATTATGACTTGGTGACAGAGAGCCCTTAAGCAAGGGCTCCTGTTGTTTTCTTAGATTTTGAAGTATAAATGTATCCGCCAACAATTGCGGTAATTGGTGCAACCAGTACCAGTCCAAAGCTACCAACCAGAGTATTCAGAATCTCGGCAGCAATAAAATTGGTGTTAAAAATACTTACCATAGGGGTTCCTTTGGCCATTAGTGCCATAAACAAGAACATGAATCCACCAGAGTAAGCAAAGAGCAGTGTTGTAGTCATGGTCCCTATTACAGGATAGGCAATATGAAAGCCTGATGTAATTAATTCTTTGGTTCCGATTTCGGGCTTTTTAAGAACCACTTCATTTTGCGATGCGGAGATATCCATGGCAACATCCATTACTGCGCCGGCAGCTGAAATAAATATACCGGAGATAAAGATATCGGTGATCTTTAAATTGGTAAATCCTGTATAGAGAAGAGTTTCAGAGAAATCTTTTACTGTACCGGGGATGTTAAAGAAATAACCGAATAAAACTGCCAGAAAACCAGTGATACAAATTCCGGATAATGATCCTGTTAGGGCTACAAATCCTTTTTTACTGAATCCATTGATTAGGATGATGATAACAGCTGTGGTAAAAGCCAAAATAAGGAGCGATATTAATATTGGGTTAAATCCCTTGAGCAGAAGAGGGATTAAAACTTTCCAGATGGATAGAGCTGTGAAAACAAAGGAAAGCAATGCTTTAAATCCGGTAAGGCCAGCAAAAACGATTAGGAAAATAGCGAATAAGGCAAATAATATCAGTTCAATATTTATTCGGTAAAAATCATCGGCACGAGCACTAATTACTTTATCTTTTTGCTTGTTTGTGGTGAGCACAGCAAGAACTTTGTCGCCTTCTTTAAATATCTTATCTAATTTTTTTTGCCCCATTAAAACATTGTGGGCATTTAAAGTATCACCTTTAAACTTGCCTTCTGAAATTTCCATTTTTAAATCCTGAGTCCCAACTGTAACAACGGCGTGGGTATGCAGATCCTCATTATTGGTTTCCAAAATTAATGCTTTAACTCTTTGGTTTTTCTCCACTAGAATTGGGTTCTCGAATCCTGTAGGAAGCAAGAATAGTACAATGGATAGCAGAGAGATACTAATTGTAAATAACTGATTTGACTTTTTAAACTTCATGCTAATAAAATAGGAAAATCTGTCAGCCACACAGACTGACAGATTTTGATTGAATTTATTGAGAATTGATTATTTCTCTTTTAAAGTTTGATACTCTGCCACCTTCATGATTTTCTTCGCAACATCTGTATTGTCGTAGTATCCGTCGAATAATGTAGAACCTTGACCAATTGCAAATACCGGAACAGGAACACCTGTATGTGAATAGGTTCCCCAATCGATACCAGCTTTGTTGTTTAAAATGTGAGTGATGGTAACGGTGAACGGATCGTAGTAACCGTAGATTACACTGATTTCTTCTGGTGCGTGATCAGACTCACCAGACATACTTCTGTTGAAAGCATCTTCAAGCAATTCTCTTTCGTAATCACTAATTTCCAATCCTTTTGCTTCGTCTCCTAAACCAAAAGAAGCTTTGGCTTCTGCAAGCGCAGATTCGAAAGTCATGTTGCCGTCAGCAGCCCATCCTTTAACTTTAGAAGTGAACACTACATACGACTCTGATTGATACTGAAGCAAATCAAAAGCTGTTTCATATTTAGTAGAAGCAAACCCTAATGACAATCCACCAGTTTCGTGGTCACCAGTTACAACAATTAAAGTTTCGTTAGGGTGCTCTTTGTAAAAGTCAAGAGCCTTACCAATTGCTTGGTCAAAAGCAATCATATCCATAGATGAAGCAACAACATCATTAGCGTGACAAGCCCAGTCTACCTTACCTGCTTCAACCATCATGAAGAAACCTTCTTCATTGTCTAGTACTTCAATACCTTTTTCAGTAAAATCAGCTAAAGTAATCATATCATCTTCGCTATCTTGGGCATAAACATCCATTGCATAAGGAAGTGCACAACCATCGCTTGTGTAGGTTTCAAGCTTTTTGATGGTAGCAATGGTTTTTCCTGATTTAGCGTTTAGTGCATCAAATGCAGCTCTGGTGTTTACATACGAATAACCTTTGGTTTTAGCATCTGCAATAAAGTTATCTAAAGTATATCCTTTGTATTTGTTGTGACGTACATTACCACCTGCAAAATAATCGAAATTAGAAACCAATAAATCTTGCCCAATTTCCTGGTAGTTGTTTCTTGAATCAGTGTGAGCGTAAAAACAAGCAGGGGTAGCGTGATCGATACTTACCGATGAAATGATTCCAACTTTCATTCCTTTTTCCTTAGCCATTTCAGCCATGGTTTTTAAATCTGAAGTATGATCACCATTCTGAGAAATAGTTCCGATAGTGGTTTTGAATCCTGTAGCCAAAGCAGTAGCCGATGCAGCTGAACCTGTAATGTATCTGTCTTCGGCATGAGTGGTTTGCATACCTGTTACCGGCAATTCGCGAATGTTCATATGACCCAAGCTAACCGCCTTGGTTGATTTGGTAGTTCTCAACTTAAAGTTTGGGTTAGCCAAAGCAGCTTCGGTAACGTTAATCTGGGTATTCGACATCCCATCACCAATAAAATAGAAAACATACTTTGGTGTTCTGTAAATACCTGTATGATCCGGATCAACTTTTACATCATCGTCGTTGTCACATGATGTAAAAACTGTTGCAAGCAAAGCACACATAGTGAGTGCTTTTAAAAAAATTGATTTTCTCATTTTAGATTTTGTTTAAATATTATTTGTTTTGCCCTGCTAAATTATGATGAAATAGAGAGGTGTTTGGAAATTTTAAATGAAGTTTGGTTTAAGTAAATCTATAAACGTGAGGTGTAAAACTTTACAATTATTTTATTAATCAAGGATTGTATTTGTTTGTTTTTTGTACTAAATGAAATGTAGGGCTATATCATCGGAGAAAGAGAGGTTTTTATCTTTATTTAGATCTTATTTTGTGCTGTTTCATGATGTGGAATTGATTTGATGCATAATTCTATGAAAATTTAACTGTTGTTTAAGGTATGCCTGTTTGAATAGAGGAGTGCTAATGGATTGAGTTGGCTAGTTTATATCATTATGAACAAATAAAATGAAAAGATCCAATCTATGAAAACGCAATAAAAAAATGCAATTAAGCGATTCGGAATTGCGAACATATTTATAACTTAAATGTTATGAATTGGTAATCACACACACAAATTTAAAAATGAAAAAACTGCTATTCATCTTTTTAATACTATTTGCCATTAATGCTTATTCGCAAATTAGTACTTCCATTATGGGTTATGTTACCGATGAAACGGGAATGACCTTAATAGGGGCTTCAGTTTATCTTGAAAATACCACGCAGGGAGCAACGACCGATATAAATGGCAATTATCGAATCGAAAATGTTAAGCCGGGATCCTATAACTTGGTTGCAAGTTACTTGGGTTATAAAAGTCAAACACGATACAATATTGATATCAAATCGGTAGGTAATCAAGAATATAATTTCATTCTCGAGCAATCGGCAACCAGCCTGTCAGAAGTTATAGTTTCCAATAAAAATAAGATTACGCGCCCAAGAGAAACACCTCTTTCAACACAAACTTTATCAGCGGTTGAAATTGCTACCTATCCTGGTGGAAATAACGATGTGGTGCGCGTAGCACAAACATTTCCAGGGATATCTCCATCACCGGGAGGGTTTCGCAACGACTTAATTATTAGAGGAGGAGCACCAAACGAATCTGTTTATTACCTGGATGGCATAGAGATCCCTAATATCAATCACTTTAGTACGCAGGGAAGTTCAGGAGGTCCGGTTGGGATGCTGAATGTATCATTTATTGATGATGTTACTTTATCAACTTCAGCATTTGGCAGTCAGTACGACAATGCTTTGTCGGGCGTTTTGCAATTCAGTCAACGCGAAGGCAGCCGATCGTCATATCATACCAATTTTAGACTTAGTGCGAGTGAGGCCGCATTAACGAATGAGGGGCCCTTATTTAAAAAGGGTGAGGAGCAAAGCAAGACCAGTTATATGATATCGGTGCGTCGTTCTTATCTTCAATTTTTATTTGAATTAATAGGCTTACCTATTCGACCTGACTATTGGGATTATCAATACAAAATCACACATCGAATCGATAAGTACAATACATTAAATCTGATAGGATTGGGATCGATAGACGACTTTGCTGTTGATGCCAGTGGTGATATGGAAGAGGATGAGTTATCGATTTTGGAGCAGGCTCCTTTTATCGAACAAGAGAGCAATACCATAGGACTAAGCTGGACGCACAGATTCAGATCCGGCAAGGGTTTTATGCAAACAAGCGTTAGCAACAACTCCTTAAAAAATGATTTCTCGCGCTACGAGGACAATAGAAGTCAAAGTGGCTTGTATTTCAAGAACGATTCGCGTGAAATGGAGACCAAACTGCGATGGGCTATGACTTACTTTAAAAAAGACTGGAAAGTTCAAGCAGGATTCAACCTGCAACGTAGCGATTACAAGAACAACACCATTGATTTGAATGACAATTATGCCTACAAAACCAAAATTGATTTCATAAAATATGGCGGATATGCCAATATCACGCGTAGCTTACTCGATGAGCGTTTGGATTTTTCTTTCGGCTTGCGTATGGATGGCGACAGTTTTACCCAAGGAAATAGCTTATTGTCTACTTTGTCTCCACGAATGGCTTTATCCTATGAGTTTGTTGATGATTGGAAGCTGAAAGCATCGCTGGGCAGATACTATAAAATAGCACCATATACCATGCTGGGATACCAGGAGAATGGAGCTTTTGTGAATAAGGATGCCAATTACACCAGAAGCGATCACTTTGTGCTGGGAATGGAGCGAATACTAGGGCCGGCAGCGAGTATCAGTCTGGAAGCATTTTACAAGAAATATGAAGATTACCCGGTATCCATAGCAGATCAGGTTTCGTTGGCCAATAAAGGTGCCGATTTTGAGGTGCTGGGAAATGAGGCTGTTGAGACGGTAGGAAAGGGTAGGAGTTATGGACTGGAATTGCAATATCAGCAAAAGCTAAGTAAACGCTTTTACGGTTTGTTAGCCTATACATTTTTCTACAGCGAATTCACAGGCTTCGACCGAAGTACATATTTGCCATCCATTTGGGATAGTCGTCACCTGATATCCTTTACCGGAGGATATAAACTCAAAAAAAACTGGGAGATTAGTGCACGTTATCGCTTTGCAGGCCAAACACCAATCGTACCCACCAATATAGATGAAACCTTGATTCGTTATCCCGAAATTGTTTTGGATTACAGTCGAATGGGAGAAGAAAAGCTAGGAGTTTTCAGTGAATTGGATGTGCGTATTGACAAAAAATACAATTTCAGGAAGCTTTCCTTAGAGTTTTTTCTGGAGATACAAAATCTACTCATGCATAAAACACCAGAAGCGCCTGAGTACATTCTGGCACGAGATAACAATGGGTTGATAGCCGAACCTCTAAGTCTGAAACAGGTAATGGAAGAGGAAGGGTCACCAATTCCTACCATTGGTATTGTTATTGATTTTTAATGAAAGCAGATTTATTGGAAAGCCTCTTTAATCTTGCTTTTGAGGCGCCATTTCCTCAATCAGATCTTCCAGTTTCTGATTGGCAGTCATATTCAATTTCTTTCTAAGTCGGTATCTTGCTGTATTTACACTCGATGGCGAAATCATTAGGATTCCTGACATTTCTCGTTTGTTCAGTCCAAGTTTTATCAAGGTGAATATTTTAATTTCATTTCTCGACAAGTTTGGAAATCTCGATTTTAAATCGGGAATAAAATTCGAATTCTTTTTCGAAAAGATTAGCAAATAGTCATCCCAATCTTCTTCGGTGGTAAGCTTCGAATTCAACAAACATTCAAGTTCATTCATTTCCCCATTGGAGGTTGATGAATTTTGGGTGTTGCTGATTTTGTCTTTCAGCTGTTCAATGGTTTCTTCCTTAATTTTAATCAGTTCTTTGTTTTTTTCAATGGTCGATTTATCGATTATTGATTGCTGTTCCAATTTTTCCTGAACCGTTTCTTTGATGTGTATTTCCGACTGAAGTCTTTTGGTTCTTCTGCGCATGTACATCACAAGCAAACTGATTAAATTGAGGGACAATAGAATGTAGAAAGACCTGATTAAAATAATTCGATTGCTCAGCCTTTTATTTTCTTGGTTTAAAGCTTTCTTTTCATGTTTGACTTGTTGTACTGTAAATTCATTGTCCTTTTTGTAAAGCATCAGAACATTTTCACGATCATGAATTCGTTTGTTGATGCTATCGGCTTTTTGCAAATAAAAGTATGCATTGTCCAATTCATTTAATTTTTTGTATGCATTGGATAGTGACTGTGCAATGTTCGATTTATCCTGGATTATGGAAATAGAGTTGTTTTGATTCCATGCTCTTTGCAGGTGTATTGCTGCCGAATCTGCTAGATTGATCTGCAAATAGTATTCACCAAACATTTTTTGAGTGTATGTTTTTAAGGTTTTTGAATTGGTTTGATCGGAAAGCTCTTTCGCTTTTTTAATGTGAACAAGGGCAGTGTTAGGCTTGTGGTCGAACTGCAATAGGATAAGTGATTTGTGCAAGTGATAAGTGCATTCAGAGCTTTTTGATTGATGAGCTTGTGCTTGCTCTTTCAGAATATTTAGGTAATGTTCGGCAGAATCTCTATTATGTTGTAGAATTTTTGATTCTACAAGATTTATGTAGTCAACAATGGCTAAATAATAAAGTTTAGCTTCTTTATGCATTTTTAATGAATGATGCAGGTACTTATCGGCATCTTTTCCATTCTTCCATTTAATCATTAATCTGCCTAGTTGCTGATAAGCCTTTGCTATGGCATTATTGTCTTTATTATCGATAAATATTCGAATGCCATCAAATATCATATCCACACCTTTCTTTAGGTTGCCGCTTAAATCGTAGCATAAACCAAGATTCTGAAGAAGGTAGGATATTTTATGATTGTCATTTTGTTTTTTTGCAATATCCATAGCCCTTTCATAATATGCAATGGCTTTGTGATTGTCGCCAAGATTGCTATACAGTGCACCAAGATAGGCCTGATCCATATAGATTTGGTCTTCGGTATCCCATTTGTTGCTAATTTCAGCAGCTTTTAAGAGGTAGTATTCTGCTTTTTTGTAATCAATTCCGCAGTTGTATAAAAATGCAAGGTTGGCATAATAAGCTCTTAGATACAAATCACTTAATGATCTGTTTTTTTCAAGGCTTTTATGTAGATAAGAGATGCCATCTTCTAGCTTGGCTGCGTACCAATAGGTGTATGTTAATTGTTTTAAAAATGCATCAAAATATCTTGATGCAAAAGAATGTAAGTCGGTATTAAGCAGTTTAATGGAGTAATAGTAACCATTCTTAAAAGCATCAATGGCTTTATCGTAATGTTTTAATCCCTGAAAGTTTCTTGCTCTTAAATAGTGTATCTGTAGTTTTTCCTTTGGCCTGTTCAATTGGTCAGCCAACAGAAAACCAGCCTCAACTTTCTGTAATGATTTTTTGTATTGCTTACTTGAATATAATCCCGATCCCCAATACAAATTCGTTTTTAGAATGGCCAGTGAATCATTAAAGGAAATAGCCTCCTTGTAGCATTTCTCAGCATAAAAAATAATTGTGTCGCCATTGTTTCCATATGAAAAATGTTCTGCAATCTTTAAATAGGTCTCCAAATGATCTTTCCCAGCTTGATGAGTTGAAATCCGGAGCAGTGAATCAATTCTGTTATCGCAAAAACCATTTGAAAATTGGAATATCCAAAAGAGAAATAATGGTATAAATCTACTCATTGTATATAATATTGTTAATACGAGAGGCAAAAATATATAAATTGGAATGCACCTACAAATATGTATATATAAAATCCTTATCGTATAAGTATTTGATATTTAGATATTATTTGATATTTGATAAAGATGTCTATTGCAATGTCTATCGATGTTTTTGCCTTAGAGATAAGGAAGTTTGCATATTTGTTCCCGGTTAATGTAAGAGGCTTTATTGATGTGATAAAAGATTAAAATTAACTGATGGAAAGAAATAATTGATAGATAAAATCATCTTACTTATCATATCAATGATCTGATTTGAAATGCAAAAGTGTTTAAAAGAAGCAATCACATAAACTTAATTACCAAACAAATTTAGAATGAAGAAAAATTTACTACTATTAATTAGCGTTTTGATGATCCCGGCAATGGGATTCTCTCAATCGTTTAAAGGGAAAGAAAAGCTTAGTTTCTTTCAGGCACCATCAGAGCAAATAAAGTTCTCGAATGCCAATGTATTTTTATCAACCGACAAAGCTTTGCAGGATGCCAAAAGGGAAGCTTCAAAAGCAAAAGTATCGAAGTTTGGATCCAAATTTGGAAACCTCGGTTCGAAGCTTTCCTGTGCGGTGAATAAAGGTATTGATAAGTTGGATGTAATGAATGAACTGATTCACTCAGTTAAAGACGAGGAAGGGCGATTTGCAGTTTGGGATTTTGTTCCTGCCTATATCAAGTACGACAAAAATGAAGTGAAGGAAACAGTGAGTGTTGAAATTTTTGTTTTACCTGAATCGCCAAAAACGGATATGGGAACCGACGAACGAATGCCAACAAAACCGGACGACGAAGGTTATTATCTTGTTCCTTGGAGTGTGAATTGTCGTTATCAGGTAACATCGGCACGCGGCGAAATGCTTTTCGAAGATAATTTGGGATTGATATCAGGTAAAACCAAAACTAAAAATTATACACTACCGAAACCCGTAAAATTGGGAAGTATAGGAGTGGCGAAAAAGGGGGAAGAAGATGGTTTAGCCATTTGCGATGAGATTGCAGTAAACGAAGCCTACAAGCGTGTGCACAAAGAGGTGTATTCGAGATACGGATTTGGACAGTTTACTGTTCCTACGAAACTCGGTAATATCAAAGAAATTAAAGAGCTCAAGAAATTAACAAAGCCTACATTGGCAATTTTCCAAGCTAAAAAAGGTTTGTTACTTAATAAAGATGAAAAGGCCAAATTAAAGAAGTATATCGACCTTGTTGAAAGAAACATCTCAAAATGTTCAGATAAAACAAGATGGGTTGCATATCACAACCTTGCTTTATCATATGCTTGGATGGAAGATGTGAACAAATCGCAGGATTATTTGAAAAAATACAGAACTGAAATTGATGCAACATTTGGTAAGATGGCTGTTTTCAATAAACTGGTAAAGCACGAATTGTCGAAAGAGGAGCGTGTTGCTGCCAAACAAAAATATGGTACTTTAGCAATTGGAAGTAAAGATTTTAAAAAGTACGGCAATTATAAGGATATCGAAACCTTTGTGAACTTCTATCCTAAAGGCGCCAAATCATACCCGGCATTATTGCACACCATCAATCGTAACCTTTCACAGTTTGTTGATTACTATGCTCATAACGATTTACTGTGTCAGTTGTTTCAGATCGATTTTCCATTTCAATTCCTTCCTCTACAAGACTTTAAAGGATTGCCTAAGACCATGAAAGGTCAGATTGTAAAAGAAGGAAGTGAGCCAATCGATTTTGATGTAAAATTTGACAGCAAACGCCGTATCAAAAAACTAGAAGCAAGTCAGATTGGTATAGATGATGATGGATCGAAAGATAAAATTGTATCGCGCGACATTAAGCCAGTATACGGCGACGATGGAAAGTACAAGTATATGGAAGTAAATGCGGGTTGGTTTGCTGAGTATTATGGAAAAACTACTTCGTACACAAAAATCAATTCAGTTTACGATCCATTGGTGGGATATACCAAGGGAGGAGCTGCTAATATTACTAAAAAAATTGGTTTTTGGGGAGATAAGATTAGCTCGGAAGATGTTCAGTTAAAGGTTGATTTGGACGGCATTATTTATTTTACAGGAAAATCGATATTGCCTCGAGCCAATGCAATATTTAAGGAGTTGTTGGATGCCAATGGTTTTGTGCCTAAAAACCCAAAAACAACTACTCAATTCGAAACTATCGCTAAAATTAACGATGAAGGTGTGTTTACCGAATGGAACTGGAATGGTTCTACGCAAACCCACATGGCAGGATCGAAAGGTGTTGGTCAGCAGAAAATTGATGCTGAGAAAATGGTTCGTAATATGAAATTTTCATCGGTGGATGACTATGGCAATCCTGTTAAAATGAATTACGCTTTAAATGTGAATGGCAAATTGTCGATGAATGAAAGATTGAGCTTTGGAAGCTTCATGAAGTGGGCATTTCTTGCAGGACAAGGTCCAAGGGTGAGTTCTGATAAGTTCGATATCAATACAAAAATGAATTGGGATTGTGAGTTTGTATACGATGCACAAGGAAATTGGACCGAGATGAAAGTGGGTCCATATAAAGCTACCCGAAGCTTTAAATATTAGCCTGTGACCATATTCTTAATGGGACTCAGGATACAAACAATTCAGGTGTCGGGCAGAATTGATATGCGCTGCCCGATGCCTAATTCTTTAACAAAACGGTGATTTTGATGAAAAAAAATATAATAGTAAAAAGCTTACTTTTTGCTCTTTTGATTTTGGGTGCGAATTTGCTTTCGGCTCAGTTGCTGCCTACTATATCAACTTCAAAGGAAGAACAACTGCTTAAGAGGTTCGTTTATTTTTCTATGCTTGAAAAAGATGTCAAGTTGGCGGTAGGACAAAAATGTATTGAATTCGAAAATGTTTCTGATTTGCCTCTTTTATTTTTTAGTGAAGCAATGTTTACTGCCAAGCGTGCTATAGAAGTGCATTTTATTAATGTAAATAACGAAAACATGGTATTGGAGCACAATAAAAGTGAGGACGATATCTTTTTTGTGAAATCCAGATTTGTAGTTGGTGAATATACCAAATCGTGGTTTGTGTTGATTGATGGACATTCTATTATTCTAAGAAACTGTTCGAGTAAGAAGTATTTGGCTCTTAATAGGGAGGGGGATTTTTATCCCGTTGATGAGTTGTCAAAAGCATCTCGATTCGAATTAATACATCACTTTTAAGCAAATGGAAATGAGAAAAATAATTACAATTTTGAGTTTGATCCTGTTTGCTGGTGTTTCGATGGCGCAGGAGGTATTTGCTCCTGCTTTTAAGATGACGAAAGAGCCCATGTTGGGGGCAAAAATTTATCTAGAGCCAAGTATAATTACAGGTGATAAACTGCCTTTCGATTTGGATAGCCTGTTGCAAAGTAATCTTAAATCGGGACATTGGGTAAATATGCCTTCGGGTAAAGCTTTGCGTATGGATAAGCATTGGAGATACATGAAGTTTTATTCGTTGGTGGATCACAAAGCTGAAGCTGATGTAGTGATAAAACCAAGTTTGAACTATGTTGCTCAATCGGAAATGGTGGACAAGCGATTGTGCGAATTTAAGGGCCGAGGAGGAGTGAAAATCCCGTTTAAAGAGATTAGGGCTACCAATTCGCTGAATGCCACTCTGCTTTTGCAAATTACAAGAAAAAACAAGTCTGCCATTACTGATACCATTGTATTTCATGCCAAATCGGAATTGAAGAAAGGAAAAAGATTGATTCCTATTACTGAGATGAATGAAAGATTTGTGAAATATATCTGCCTTCAGTTGTATGATTTAAACCATTTTGCCAAATGCGAAATGTTTCGTTTTCGATTTCCAAAAGTAAAGGTAAAAGATAAAGATTTGAAGGATGCTCTTAAAACTGTTCAAAGCTTGCTAAATGAAGCCAAGCTAAGCGAGGTGGCCAACATCTATCGAAAAATAATAGAGAGACAATCGTCGCCTGAGGCTCACTTGTGTTTGGGAATGTGTTACGAAATTGCTGGTGATTATCAGAAAGCACAGGAAGAGTATAAGCACAAAGCTGATTTTCACATTAAAACCAGAATGAAGTATAATATGCAAGTTTACAATTACTTTAAAAGTATTGGAATAAGGTTGCTGGCAATAGAGATATAGTAAAATCGATATGATTACAGCAAAAGCAATTAAAGTGTTTTTTAATTTTCAACACAAAGAAACACGTTGAAGTTGGGTGTTTTTTTATATTCACTTTATACCTGAGCTATGCAACGTGTATTATAATTAGTAGTAGGAAACCCCTTTGCCTTTTGGTGAAGGGGTTTGATTTTAAACAGGATATTGTTCTTGTATTACTTTATTCTCTTGCTATTTCTGATTTGCTATCAGGGTTCTAGGCTTGAGAATTTTAAAGTCAATTTTTTATGACTCATGATCTCAAACACGAAACCTTAACAATTCATTTTCTCAGGAATAGAAAGGACATAGGTTTAGTTGATTTTCCGAAGCTTTGGTTTTTGTCAGTTTTGCCATGAAATGAGCATGATTAAAAAAATTATAAAACATATAGGATAAATTCCTCGATAGATTTTGGATTTATTTACAAGTGCTAGGTTTGGTTATGTTACAACTATGGTGTTGTTCTTAAATTGAGGATGTTTTTTGGTGTTTACAAAATATGATTCTTTCATTTTTGTTTGATATAAACTTAAGATTCTACAATTGTTTAAATCTGTATCAATAGAATATTCATGTAATTTTTAGTTTGCAAAAAAATGCTATTTATCAAATAGTCCTAAGGTGGGATAGTATTAAGAACAAATGTATTGAAATATTATTTTTAGAAAAGTTTATTGAATTATGGTTTGTAATGTTCAAAAAATTAAGATGTTATATAAAGAAAATGATTTTTATGAATAAATAGTTTGTTTTTCACCCACTTTTTTGTTTAAATTAGATGTCTTAATGATAAGTGTGAATTTTACATGTTTAAGAGGAAGAATATGTAAATATTTATTGATATTTATCAAAGCTTCATATTAAAGCGAACCTAGAGGATTAAGGGGCTTGTGTAATTGGTAGGAAAAGGTAGCGTTTAATAATATATGTGATTTATCACTTTATTTATAAGAAAAAAGTACTGTACATATCAGTGTAGTGCAATATAATTTTGTAAATAATACCAATTAACAATTACTTATGAAAATGACTCTAAACCGAATTTCTATTTTACTACTACTTGGTTCTGCTATTATCCTTCTTTACAGATTTAGCAATCTTATTTTACCTGGTAAAACAGAGCCTAATTTTAGTCTGGAAATAAAACTAAATGGTAAAGTTCCCAAACCTGATAGCAAATGGTTTTTTGTAGCCAATGATGAAAAAGGCATTTTAAAGCCAGTCTGCTTTCGCAAGGAAAAACAAAAGGATGGCTTTATTTCGTTTTTTCAGTTTAAAAATGGCAGTGCCAAGATTCAGGAGCATATATCAAGACCCGGGCTTTATGTGTTAACCAACCAAGAACGTACTTGTTATTTTCCATTCATGCTTGATGCCAGTAGGCAGTCCATTGAATTGGTAAGCGATAGCCTGTTTAAAAGAAAAGACCTGTTAACTCCCATTCCATTTAGCTTTTCTGGTAGCACAGTCAATCAGGAATTTGTCAACTTTTGGAAGACAGAGGAGGCAGAGCAATTGCTTCAGGCTGATGCGAATTATTTACAATGGCTGCAAAACAATAAACCGTCTAAGCAGTCTACCCGAGAACAGATACAGCAGTTTGCAGAGGAGCGAAAAGAACAATTGACGCTATTAAATCTTCTAAAAGAGAGTGTGGCATTAAGCTATTTAGAGAAAAACCCCAATTCATACCTGGCACTCGATTACTTTTTGGCCTATGTGTTTAGGCCCAATTTTGCAAAGCTTGATGAGTCGGACATGAAATATTATACCTCCTTGCTTGGCGATAATTTAAAGAATACACAAGTATACAAAAGCATTGCTCAAAAGTACAAGGCAACACAAAACTTTTGTATTGGAAAAATACCACCGCCCATCGAATTGCCCGACAGCAGGGGAGACAAGCTTACACTTACTGATTTTACAGGAAATGTTACACTGGTTAATTTTTGGGTGATCGATTGCGATTACTGTAAGGCAGAGCAAAACAACATGCTGGACCTGTATGCCAAATACCATGAACAAGATTTTGAAATTGTAAGCATAGCCTTAGATACCAACAAAACGAATTGGCAAAACTATATAAATGAGAAAGGCTTTCCCTGGCAACAGGCTATTGATACAACGGGAAGTGAACATTCGCAAATTATTAAAGACTATGGGGGAATGGCTATTCCTATTAGTTACTTAATAGATAAAGAGGGTAAAGTAATTGCCAAAAATTTACGATGCCCCGCTTATGCCGATGAGGCAAAGTACAATATGAACCAACAACTGGAAAAAGTATTTGGTTTTTAATAAAAAACAAAGGAAAAGGACAGGAAGCCCAAAATTGTTGAACGCAATTGCTTCCTGCCCCGGCTCCTTATAAAGAAAGGAGGTTTAATGCAAAAGTAAGCAAATATTGGAAAAAGGAAGTTTTCTTCCGCCCTTGAAAGGATAAACAGGGCAAAACAAAAAAATAGATTATAATAAAAATGATTAAAAAATAAAATTATGAAAAAGTTTAAGAAGTTTAGTTTAATGATTGTAAGTCTTGTTGTTTTTACAGTTTCTGTATTTGCTATTCCACCTACTATATCAGCAAAAGGCTGGTGTCTTGGAGTTATTGAAGGCGGCGCAGCAACAGCGATATTTGATGAGAAGTATGATGGCATGCCATTTTATAAAGGAACTTTTGGCACTCCTCAAAAATGTGCTTATAAATGTATGGAGGAGAACGCAAATGCTTTTGATTATTACATCTACACTGGTGAATGTAGATGTTTTCATTAATTATATTCATGGGAAAATGCTAAATACGCCTGCTTTATTGTTTTTAAATGAAAGCTTTAGTAAAAATAAGGTGTATTTAAACAGCCGTTAATTTATTAATTATATTGCGGTTCACTTAAATTAATTTACTCCTTAAAGGAATTAATGTAAAGTATTCCTTTAGGGAGTTTAGACTTATGTTTTTAAAGGTTATCGCAATTTTAGTATTAGTCTTGTGCCTTTTGTAGAATTAGCATTAACCTAAGATCGATCAACATTGCGCCTCCTTGCTTTTAATCGGTATATGTTTCCAAGTTATTTTATGAATGATGATAACCAGTATTTGTTCTACTCTTAGCAAAGATTCTTTGTACTATAAGCTCAAATTAGTTTGTTATAAAAAAATATAGATGAAAAAGAAAATTGTATTTATAGCCATATTAACCTTAACAACGATATCACTATTCGCCCAAGAAAAAGAACTGTATATAAAATACAAGTATAGCATAGAATATTCTGAGTGTTTATTGTTCAGTGAAATGCCTGAAATGATTAATGGCAAAATTGAATTGTTTTCTTACGGAAATAAAATGATATCCAGAAAATATGACGGAGTATCAAACACATTAGACGAGGATGGTAATTTAATAGCAAGTGATTCTGTATATTACTACACAGTAATTGATTATCCCAAGGGGTATCTCCTAATTTCTGAGGATGTATCTGTGTCAACAGCACAGTTCCTTTTAAAGGAACCGCTAAATTTATTTAAATGGAAACCATGCATGGATACAAAAACGATACTGGGATATACTTGCCATAAAGCCACATGCAATTTTAGAGGTCGCGAATATGTGGCTTGGTTTACCCGCGAGATTCCTTTTAAGGCTGCTCCCTGGAAATTCCATGGATTACCAGGTGTGCTACTGGAAGTGTATTCAACTGATGGATATTGCAGTTGGGTAGCGGAAAGCCTAGAAATAAGACCGTTTAAAAAAGAAATAGAACTGCCTTTTTACGGATGGGATATTGTTGATTTGAAAAAATATATAAAGGTATTAAAGGCAAAAAAACAATCCTGTATAGAGTGGTATAAAAGAAATGGTGAATCTGAAGAGTTTATTTCTAATAGTGTGAGAACCATTGAAAAATTTGATTTGGATTAATCACAAAACGAACGAATTATGAAAACAGGAAAAGTCATAACACTATTATTGGTTCTTATTACGATTTCGGCATCACTTAACGCCCAGGAAAAAGAATTGTATATACAATACAAGTATAACAGAAAAGATTCCAAAGGTTTGCTACGCAGTGAAAACTCTTTTATGTGGGAAAGTGAAATTGAACTGTTTTCTTACGGAAATAAAATGGTATCCAGAAAAAATAACCTAATTTCAAATAAAGAAGATGCAAATGGTAATGTGATATCATGTGATACTTTATATTACTACACCGTCATTGATTATTCCAAGGGACACCTTCTTCTATCTGAAGATTTACCTCGTGGCCGAGGAGTACAGTACTTATTAAAAGAACCACTTAATTTATTTGAATGGAGGCCTAGTGTGGATACAAAAACCATACTGGGATACACTTGCCATAAAGCCACATGCAGCTTCAGAGGTCGCGAATATGTGGCTTGGTTTACCCGGGATATTCCCTTTAAGGCTGCTCCCTGGAAATTTCATGGATTACCTGGAGCAATACTGGAAGTGTATCCAACCGATGGATATTGCAGTTGGGTAGCGGAAAGCGTAGAAATAAGGCCGTATAAAAAAGAAATAGAACTGCCTTTTTATGGAATTGATATCGTTGATTTGAAAAAATACATGCAAATATTAAAGAAAAAGAAACAAGTTGCATTAAAGGGTGCTGAAATATTTGGGTTCTCAGAAGAGCAAATTTCTATGTCAACAAGAAGCATTGAAATTTTTGATTTGGATTAGTCCCAAAACTAACGAATTATGAAAGCAGGAAAAATCACAACACTACTATTGATTCTTATTACGATTTCTGGATCCCTATTCGCCCAGGAAAAAGAACTGTATATAAAATACAAGTATAATAGAAAAGGTGCAGAGAGTATTTCTAAGGGTTTGCTGTATAGAGAGGCGTCTTTTAAGACTTATGGCGAAATCGAATTATTTTCTTACGGAAATAAAATAAAATCCAGAAAAAATGGAGGAATATCAAATACAACAGACGCAGATGGTAATGTAATAGCAAGCGATACTTTATTTTACTATACAGTGATTGATTATACCAAGGGACACCTCCTTATTTCGGACGACTTACCTGCTGCGGGAACAGCACAGTTCCTTTTAAAGGAACCGCTAAATTTATTTAAATGGAAACCATGCATGGATACAAAGACCATACTAGGATATACTTGCCACAAAGCCACATGCAGCTTTAGAGGGCGCGAATATGTAGCTTGGTTTACCCGGGATATTCCCTTTAAGGCCGCCCCATGGAAATTCCATGGCTTACCCGGTGCAATACTGGAAGTGTACCCAACCGATGGATATTGCAGTTGGGTGGCGGAAAGCTTAGAAATAAGACCGTTTAAAAAAGAAATAGAATTGCCTTTTTACGGATGGGATATTGTTGATATGGATAAATACATGCAAATATTAAAGAAAAAGAAACAAGTAAATCTTAAGATTCTGAAAGGTTTTGGCTATTCAGAAGAGCAAATTTCTAAGAGATTAAAAGCCATTGAAATCTTTGATTTGGATTAATCACAAGGCTAAAAATGAAACTAGCATGATTAAAATAATTATTAAACATACAGGATAAATTCCTCGATAGATCTTGGATTTATTTACAAGTGTCAATTTTGGTTATGTGTATAAATATGGTGTTATTTTTAAATTGAAGATGTTTTTGATCTTTACAAAATATGATTCTTTTATTTTTATTTGATGTAAACTTAAGATTCTACAATTGTTTAAATCTGTTTGATTAGAACATTCATGTAGTTCTTAGTTTGCAAAGAAAAGCTATTTATCAAATAGTCTTAAGGTGGAATAGTATTAAGAACAAATTTAATGAAATATTATTTTTAGAAAAGTTCATTGAAATGTGATTTGTAATATTCAGGAAATTAAGTCGTTATACAAAGGAAGTGATTTTTATGAATAAATAGTTTGTTTTTCACTCACCCTTCCGTTTAATTTAAACGTGTTTATAAAGAGTGAGAATATCACTTATATTGAAAAAAGAAATAGATAAATTCATGTTGATGTTTTTGAGAACATCTTATTAAAGCAAACCTGGAGAAGTTGGAAGATTGTGTTATTGGTGGTAAAAGGTAGTGTTTAATAATAAATGTGATCTTGCGAACTTTTACATGAGGGAAGTATTGTATATATCCGTTTGATATGATGCGATTTTGTAAATCATACCAATAACTCATGAAAATGACTCTAAACCGAATTTCCATTTTATTACTACTTGGTTCTGCTATTATCCTTCTCTACAGATTTAGCAATCTTATTTTACCTGGTAAAACAGAGCCTAATTTTAGCCTGGAAATAAAATTAAACGGAGAAACTCCCAAACCCCAAAGCAAATGGTTTTTTGTAGCCAATGATGAAAAAGGCAACTTAAAACCTGTTTGGTTTGGCAAGGAAAAACAAAGGGAAGGATACATTTCGGTTTTTCAGTTTCAAAACGGCAGTGCCAAGATACATGGCTATCTAAAAAGACCCGGGCTTTATGTGTTAACCAACAAAGAACGTACTTGTTATTTCCCATTCATGCTTGATGCCAGCAGGCAGTCTATCGAATTGATGAGCGACGACCTATTTAAAAGAAAAGATCTATTAACTCCCATTCCATTTAGCTTTTCTGGTAGCACAATCAATCAGGAATTTGTCAACTTTTGGGAACAAGAAGAGGCGCAACAATTGCTTCAGGCCGATGCGAATTATTTGCAATGGCTGCAAAACAATAAACCGACTAAGCAGTCGAGTCGAGAGCATATACAGCAGTTTATAGAGAAACAAAAAGAACAATTGACGCTATTAAATCTTCTAAAAGAGAGTATGGCATTAAGCTATTTAGAGGAAAATCCCAACTCATACCTAGCCCTAGATTACTTTTTGGCCTATGTGTTTAGGCCCAAATTTACAAAGCTCGATGAGTCGGACATGAGCTATTACACCTCATTGCTGGGAGATAAGTTAAAGAAAACTCAAGAATACAAAAGCATTGCTCAAAAGTACAAGGCAACACAAAACTTTTGTATTGGAAAAACGCCACCGGTCATCGAATTGCCCGACAGCAGGGGAGACCAGCTTACACTTTCTGATTTTACAGGAAATGTTACACTGGTTAATTTTTGGGTGATCGATTGCGATTACTGTAAAGCAGAGCAAAACAACATGCTGGACCTGTATGCCAAATACCATGAACAAGATTTTGAAATTGTAAGCATAGCCTTAGATACCAACAAAACGAATTGGCAAAGCTATATAAATGAGAAAGGCTTTCCCTGGCAACAAGTTATTGATACAACAGGAAAAGAACACTCGCAAATTATTAAAGACTATGGGGGAATGGCTATTCCTAGTAGTTACTTAATAGATAAAGAGGGTAAGGTAATTGCCAAAAATTTACGATGCCCCGCTTATGCCGATGAGACAAAATACAATATGAACCAACAACTTGAAAAAGTATTTGGATTTTAGAATAAAAAGTGATGTGATGACTCGAAGTGATCCTATCACTACCCATACGAATAATAAAAAAGGAAAAGGACAGGAAGCCCAAAATTGTTGAACGCAATTGCTTCCTGCCCCGGCTCCTTATAAAGAAAGGAGGTTTAATGCAAAAGTAAGCAAATATTACAAACAGGAAGTTTTTCTTCCGCCCTTGAAAGGATAGACAGGGCAAAACCCAAAAAATGAATTTGAATAAAAATGATTTAAAAATAAAATTATGAAAAAGATTAAAAAAATAACATTGATGATGTTTTGCGTATTCGCACTATGTGTATCAGCTTACGCTAGTGTAGATTTTACAGTTTGGATACAGGGATGGGTCTCTGGATATATTAATGAAAGAGAACCAGAATTTGATACAAAGTATTATGGACCAGAATTATGTGTATACAAGAATGTTGCAAATTGGGAAGAATGCAGAGAGAAAGCAAAACGAAATCCTGAAGCGATAGCGTGGACCTATTGTCAGTCTAATCATGATTGTATTGTGATCAAGTGATTTTAACGTTTTGTTAATACTCTTGCAAAGAGTTTTAAATTCTTTGCAAGAGTATATTATGTCGATGTGTTTAAATGAAATATTAAAGCAAAATGCGAATCTACACACTAATATTAATTGTTATAACATATTTTAATAATTCAAATTCATTAATATGTGCTCAGGAGAAACAATTACGTGTAAACTATAAGTTTGAACGGAAGAATTTATATCTAGATGATAACGATAAGATATTGATAATGGCTCGACCAGTACATTATTTGAATGTATATAATTATGGTAACATAAGTATAAGAGAAACTGATCCAATGGTCGGTGTTTCGGATACCACATACAAGTATATTAAAATTGCTTATAACAAGGGAATGCTAGTTGAACCTGTAATTAAACAAAGAGGTGAATATAGCATGTTGCTCAAGGAACCACTCCAATTATTTGACTGGAAACTAGAAAAACCAACAAAGACCATATTGGGCTATTATTGCAATAAAGCCACATGCACTTTTAGAGGGCGTGCTTATATTGCCTATTTCACAAGAGAAATCCCATATAAGGCAGCTCCTTGGAAGTTTCATGGTTTACCCGGAGTAGTTTTAGAGGTACATTCTAGCGATGATTTTTTAAGATGGACAGCTCAATCCATAAATATCGAAACAAAAACTGAGAAGATAGAACTAGAACATTATGGGATGAATGTAATTAATTTGGAAGAGTACTTTGATGTACTTAAGAATAGGGAACAAGTTTTAATTGAAACACTCAGAAAAAACAAACTTCGTATTCCCGGTAACAGGTCTGATAAAGATATCAAACAAGTAAAACTACCAAACAGCATCGAAATTTTTGATTGGATAAGTGAGTGATTAACAGTTTAGGTATTTTACCATCATAAAAATAGGATGTAGTTTTTCAATAATTTAAAATGATTGAAAATGAAAAATAAAACCGCACTATTTGCACCTATTTATTTTAGTAACCGCATCGCTTAGTGCTCAGAAAAAAGAACTGGTTGTAACATACAAGTATGATAGAGTTGAAATGCGATATAAAGACTTAAAAAGTTTGGAAGTAATTAAAAGCAACAGGCCTACTGAATTTCCGAAGGTTTACTCTTACGGCAAGCTTTGCCTAAGACAAACAAGGCGTTCAATTTCGTGTAAGGACTTATCAAACGTTTTATCGTATGACACAACTTACTATCATACTTTGGTTGATTATACCAAAGGTAAAATGTGGTGTGTCACTCCTGGTCAATACTCTGGATTTGCCACCTATATAAAAGAGCCTTTAAACCTATTTCAATGGAAGTTTGAGCCAGAGACTAAAACTTTATTAGGATATCATTGCACAAAGGCTACTTGCACTTTCAGAGGCCGCGACTATGTGGCTTTCTTTACAAGAGAACTTCCTTTTAAGGCCGCCCCATGGAAGTTTCATGCTTTGCCTGGTGTGGTACTTGAAGTTTATTCAACTGATAATATTGTAAGATGGAAAGCACAATCTCTGATTGTAAGGGTTCGTCAGTCTCATCCTGAAATACCAACACCTATAGATGAAGTGCTAAGCCTTGAGCAATATGTAAAGAAATTGCAACAAAAAAGGAAGCAAAATAATGAAGAAAATCTTGAGCAAACGATTTTCCGGTTCCCTAAATTCGAAGACTCGTTTAGGTTAAAATTTAAAAATTCTAAACTACCCAATAGTCTCGAGTTGTTTGATTTGGATAAGCCCCGAGAGAATAAGGAAAGAAAAAAATAACATACTTAAAAGAAAGAACCAGAAGATATGACAAACCACAAACGATTACTAGTAATGTTAGCGTGCTTAATGATATGTGCAACGCTTCATGCCCAGGAAAAGCAAATGATTGTAAAGTATAAATCTGAACAGAAAGAATTTGATTTTATTGGAAGAAAATATATATCTGGCAAACCTACAGAAACAGAAGTAATTGCCTATGGTAATTATGTGATAAGTAGAAAGTTTACTGGGATGGGGCATGCGAATTTAACTGTTGAAAACATGCGTTCGGCAGCTCTTGATTCCATATTTAATAATTACATCATGCTTGATTATAATAAGCAACAATTGTTTGCCATAGTGAGGGTGAGAGGTAAGATGCATTTAAATGAACCTCTTAACTGCATCAATTGGAAGTTAGATAATGATTCAAAAAGCATTCTGAATTATCAATGCAGCAAAGCTACTTGCAGTTTTAGGGGGCGTGAGTATGTAGCTTACTTTACACGAGAGCTTCCTTTTAAGGCTGGTCCATGGAAATTTCACGGTTTACCTGGTGTGATTTTGGAAGTTTCTTCAACCGATGGGTATTGCAGTTGGGTGGCTGAAGGACTCGTAATAAAACCTTTTAAACAAAAAATTAAACCTCCTTTTAATGAGTTGGAGAAAGTAGATCTGAAGCAATATAAACGTATTCTACAAAACGATAGACGGAAGCATGCAGAACATCAGAAAAAAATGAAGATAAAAGCTAAAGCAAATGGAGTTAAGATGTTCTTCGCACCAGATCCAAAGGAATTTCCCCAAAGCATCGAAATTTTCGATTTAGAATAGTCAATATGCATAAAAAAAGCAAACAAAATACCCTAAAAGAAATTCAAAGAAATGACGTTAACAAAACGAATACTCGTAACGGTAGCATGCTTAATTACTTGTTTAACACTTAATGCACAAGACAAGGAATTGTTAATAAAATATCAATTTGAAAAGAGAATTCCTTCACCTATGGGAGATCAAGATATTTACAAAACAGTCAATAAAACGGAGCTTTATGCTGATGTAAATGGAGTAATTTCAAGAATGCAATTGGGGGAGCCTAGTTTAAGAGGAGTAATCACCTTTTTAGATTATGTACGTAAAGATTTTCAAAAAAATACAATATTATCAATAGAGAATATGCGTAAAATGAAAGTCTTATTAAAAGAAGAATTGAACTTATTTAATTGGAAACTAAGAAAATTCTGAGCTATAAATGTTTTAAGGCTACCTGTAGTTTTAGAGGACGTGATTATGTAGCTTATTTTACAAAAGATATCCCTTTTAAAGCAGCTCCATGGAAGTTTCATGGATTGCGAGGAGTTATGCTGGAGGTTTATTCAACCGATGAATATTGCAATTGGGTAGCGGAAAGCATAGAAATAAGGCCGTTTAAAAAAGAAATAGAACTGCCTTTTTATGGAATTGATATTGTTGATTTGAAAAAATATATAAAGGTATTAAAGGCAAAAAAACAATTTATAATAGAGTATCATAAACGAAAAGGTAGATCAGAAGAGTATATTTCTAAGAAAGTGAGAAGCATTGAAAAATTTGATTTGGATTAATCACAAAACTAACGAATTATGAAAGCAGGAAAAGTCATAACACTATTATTGGTTCTTATTACGATTTCGGGATCACTATACGCACAAGAGAAAGAGCTTGTTATTAACTACAATTATAAGTTGAATGGTAGTTCTGTACTTCACAATGAAAATTCATTTGGCCCACATGGCAAAATACAAACCATTGCATATGGAAATAAATTGATCAGCAGGCAACTTTGGGGTACAATGCCCACTTATGACGAATCGGGAAATGAACTCGATCAAGATACTTTATATTATTATGTAGTTCATGATTATACCCAAAACCAAATATTGACATCAACTTCACACGGTATGAATGTTATCGTATTGAAGGAATCCTTAGATTTATTTGCATGGGAATTAGAGGAACAAACAAAGACCATACTTAACTATCCCTGTCACAAGGCTACTTGCACTTTCAGGGGAAGGGACTATGAGGCTTGGTTTACTCTAGAACTCCCTTTTAAAGCTGCCCCATGGAAGTTTCATGGCCTTCCAGGTGTTGTTCTTGAGGTATATTCAACCGATGGTTTTTGTAGTTGGACAGCACAATCATTGGAAATTAAACCACACAGTAAAGAAATTGAACTACCCTTGGATAATGCGGAAATATTTAATCTTGAGCAGCATAAAAAATATATAGAAAAAATGAAACAACAAAGACTGGAAATGCATAAGAAAAGAAAAATTATAGATAACGGTATTCAGATCCCTAAAAAATTTGCCAAAGCCATGGAATACCAAATACCTGAAACCATTGAAAAATTTGATTTGGATTAATCAATATAAAAAAAGCAAGCAATAATTCACTAAAATAAACCCTAAGAAATGACAATAACAAAACGAATACTTCTAGTGTTGATATGCCTTTTTACCGGCACAATAATCTGCGCCCAGCAAAAAATTACCATTACCGGTCAGGTTACCAATGCCCAGAAAGAGCCCCTGCCTTTTAGCGATGTTTTGCTAACTGTAAAAGGCAAATCCAATTCCATGCTTACATTCTCGGTAGCCAATAAAGAGGGAGCCTATAAAATACAATGGACTCCCGATACCACAGCACTTCAGGTTGAAGTTTCTATGATGGGCTATAATAAGGGAGTTAAGCCAGTGAATATACAGCCTGGAAAAAGCAAATACACACTGAATTTTATGCTTGAGGAACGTACCGAAGAGATTGATGAAGTGAGTGTGATAGCCGCACCCATTGTGCAGGTAAGAGAAGATACCACCATTTTTAACCTGGCTCGAATTCGTGATAGCTCGGAAGTGGTAGTAGAGGACCTGATTAAAAAACTACCGGGTATGACAATTGAGGGAAACGGTCAAATAAAATTCAAAGGAAAAGATGTTAAAAAAGTCTTGCTGGATGGTGACGACCTGTTTGAAAACAACTACACCTTGGGCACTAAAAACATCAATGCCGACCATATAGAGGGAATAAGTGCAGTTGAAAATTATACGCACAACCCACTGCTTCGGGGAGTTGAAATTACCGATGATGTAGCCATTAACCTGAAATTCAAGCCGGGGCTTTCCTTGTCGCACAACCTAAAGGCAGGCTATGGCGCCGATGATCGTTACAGCATTACCCATAAAGGCATAGTCGTTACCAAAAAAGTGAAGGCCTTTACTTTATTAAATCATAACACTTTGGGACAGAATTCAAGTGATGGATTTTTTGATGCCGGCAGCTACATTAGAAATATGGCAGCCACCAAGGATACAGAGGCACCCACTTTTTTAGGTCTGTCGATGTCGCCCACACAAGGTCAGCGCAACGAGGCTTATTTTGGAAGCATTAACATCATGCCAAAACTGACAGAGACTTTTACTGCCCGTTTAAACATGAATTATTTTAGCGATAAGGCTGAGAGTGAAAGCTACTACAAACAAATCATTACCAGCGATCCCGATAATCCAATAGTGATAGAACAGTCGAACCAGCAGACCGATTTGCCACGCTTTTTTAATGGTAAACTGTATATGGAGAAGTACCTGTCGAAAACCGACCGCATTGACAATACCACTGTTTTCTCGAGAAAGAGAAACAGCAGCGACAATAGTGGCTTAAACAATGGAGTAGCGCAGGAACTGGACAAATCAGCCAAGGATCATTATTTTAACAATCAGCTGAATTATACCAAAAGACTAAAAGGAAGTAAATCCTTGTTTTTTGGATGCAATATCAGTTCCGATGAATCGACAGAAGAGTTGTTCCTGCTGCCGGGACTTGATGTTGAATCGGGTACGGTACAGGATGATCAGGTGACTACACAGGATGTGAGGTCGAAAAAGCAGAGAATTGATTTGAACACCACATTTATGGTGGCCTTGTTCAAGAAGCACAAAATTAATGTGAACCTTAGCAGTAGTTATTATAAAACCAGTTTGGGTACACTGTTGAGTGGAGTGGGCCAGGAGAACCAGTTTTCAAATGATATTGATTACAAGGTATTTATTCCCAATGTTGATTTTTCTTACCAGTACAAGTACAGAAAGCTTGAAATCTTACCGAGTATGAGTTTTAAGCTATACAATTACGATTACTACAACGGGGTTTCCCAAGCAGAAGAGAAGCAGTCAGATTTATTGCTAAATGCATCCTTGGGCATCAAGTACAAATTAATGCCGCGACACCTGCTTTCGTTGAACTTGAGAAACACCGAAAAGGCCCCTGAGGACAAAAGAATTTACGACAATTATATTCTGACATCCAACCGAATGTTGCAAAACAATGAAATCGACTTTGGAGCGCAAAAAAGTCAGTCTGCCAACATTACATATAGCTATCAGTCTTTGTTAAGCGATTTGTCGTATTCCATAGGAGCGAATTACAACAAAAATAACCACCAGTATCAAAGCGATTACATCATCAACCAGGATTTAAGTTTGCAAACTTCTTATTTAAGCGATAACGGATCCGAGGGTTATGGAATCAATGCACAGATGAGAGTTAAACTGGGTAAAATACTTGATCATATTGGACTAAGCTACAATTACAATAACAACGAATATTCCAATTCGGTGAACTCCGATGTGCTTAGAAAGAATAAGAATGAGCAGAATACTTACAATTTCAATTTTCAGACCAAGCTATTCTGGAACATGTTCTTCAGTAACAAAAGCACATTGTCGCAGTCGGATTACTACACCGAAGGGGTGAAAACAAGCAGAACAGAGCGCCTGAACAACAATTTGTCCTTGTACATGAATCTTTTTAAAAGGTTAAGTCTGAAAGCAGCGCATAGCTATATGGTGCCATCCACCGACAATTTCGATAATGCCTACCAAAGTTTGAATGCATCCTTGCGCTTTACCAATAAAAAGAAGACCATTATTTATACCCTGGACGGACAAAACCTGATTGATGAGAACTCAAGCCGAAATGTAAGCAATAATGAATATTCCCAAACCATTTCTTCCAACAACTTGCAAAGAAGGTATTTTCTGTTTTCGATGGAAGTGAGGTTTTAAAGGAGTATAATAAGAATTTAAATTTTATTAATGTAAATATATAAGTATGAAAAAGATAAGTCAAATTTTGTTATTGGTTCTTATGTCGATTTCGGCATCACTTAGCGCCCAGGAAAAAGAATTGTATATACAATACGATTATCATAGAAATTTTATATTTAATATAGAAGATGAGCTAACAGACAATAAAAAGGCAAACGACTTAAACAAGAGTATAAAGGCCACATCCAGCTCGAGGCCTCCCAAGAAAGTTGAAGTGTTTTCGCACGGAGGCGTTATTATTAGTAAAGAATATAGTAGTAGGATAGGAAGCCCATCTAACATTGTTAATGGGAAAATTGTTGGAGATGACTTTGAATGGTTCTGCAATTATGTGAAAAAAGATTACTCTCAAAATATTTTATTAGAAACTATTGAGGGCACCATTCCACGGCACGAGTTTGTTTTAAAAGAGCACTTAAATTTATTTAATTGGACACCTGGCAAAGAAACCAGAGAAATTCTGGGGTATAACTGCAACAAGGCAACCTGCACATTCCGAGGGCGAGATTATGTAGCCTGGTTTACAAGGGATATCCCCTTTAAAGCCGCTCCCTGGAAAATTCATGGTTTACCTGGAGTTATACTTGAAGTTTTTACAACCGATAACCTTGTAAAATGGACAGCAAAAGAGCTAAAAATAAGACCCCAACAAGCAATGGTAGAAACCCCGTTTAAAGATTTAAAAACACTGGATATTAAAGAATACAAAGAGTTTATTCAAAAAAAGGAACAAAGATCTATTGAGATGCATAAAAGATTTGTTCTGGAGCATACAGGGGATCCCAAAGCCACAATTAGAAAGCATGTTCCACAACTAAACTCATTAGAGAAATTTGAGCTAAATCTAAAAGAATAATAGAAACAGGAATATTCAATTTCGTAAAAAAAATGACACATCTAAAACAATTACTAATCGCATTTTCAATTTTAATCCTTGTTCCAACAGTACTTGCTGCCCAGGAAAAAGAACTGTATATAAAATACAAATACACTCAAAGTGATAAATTGCGCTTAATATATAGTGAAGGTTCTTCTAGGAGGAAAGGTACTGTTGAAGTATTTTCTTACGGAAATAAAATAGCATCCAGAAAATATAAAGGAATATTAAATACATTAGACGAGGATGGTAATTCAATAGCAAGCGATACTATGTATTACTACACAGTAATTGATTATCCCAAGGGGTATCTCCTTATTTCTGACGACTCACCTGCTGAGAGAGCACAGTTGCTTTTGAAAGAACCGCTAAATTTATTTGAATGGAAGCCTGGTATGGATACAAAAACCATACTCGGATACACTTGCCATAAAGCCACATGCAATTTTAGAGGTCGTAATTATGAGGCCTGGTTTACACGGGATATTCCGTTTAAGGCCGCCCCATGGAAATTCCATGGCTTACCCGGAGCAATACTGGAAGTGTATTCAACCGATGAATATTGCAGTTGGGTAGCGGAAGGACTTGAAATAAGACCGTTTAAAAAAGAAATAGAACTGCCTTTTTACGGATGTGATATTGTTGATATGGATACATACATCAAAATATTAAAGAAAAAGAAACAAGTTGTATTAAAGCTTGCTGAAAGGCGTAGATACTCAGAAGAGGAAATTTCTATGTCAACAAGAAGCATTGAAAAATTTGATTTGGATTAATCACAAGGCTAAAAATGAAACGAGCATGATTAAAATAATTATTAAACATACGCGGTAATGGTTATTTTAATCTTGTGACCTTCATCTGACAAATGGAAAAATTATTAACAGATGAAACGAACATGTAAATTTTAATCTTAGAAATTACACACAGAATAATGATTACTTACTGCGTTGCGTGAGATCGCTGGGATAAGTTAAAACTGCTTGAGAGTTCCATCCCGATAAAATCGGGACAAGTAGTGATAATTGAATGAAAATTTTAGACATATGAAAACAGGAAAAATCACAACACTATTATTGGTTCTTATTACGATTTCGGTATCGCTTAGTGCTCAAGAAAAAGAACTGTATTTAAAATACAAATACACACAAAGTAATACTATGGGCTTAATATATAGTGAATGTTCCTTTATGGAGGGAGGTACTATTGAAGTTTTTTCTTACGGAAATAAAATGGTATCCAGGAAACCTAACGGTGTATCAAACATATTAGACGAGGATGGTAAATTAATAGCAAGTGATTCTGTATATTACTACACAGTAATTGATTATCCCAAGGGGTATCTCCTTATTACTGACGACTTACCTACGTATACAAAGTTCCTTTTAAAGGAACCACTAAATTTATTCGAATGGAAGCCTGGTATGGATACAAAAAAGATACTAGGATACACTTGCCTCAAAGCCACATGCAATTTTAGAGGGCGCGATTATGTGGCTTGGTTTACCAGGGATATTCCCTTTAAGGCTACTCCCTGGAAGTTTCATGGCTTACCCGGTGCAATACTGGAAGTGTATTCAACCGATGGATATTGCAGTTGGGTAGCGGAAAGCTTAGAAATAAGGCCGTTTAAAAAAGAAATAGAATTACCTTTTTACGAATGGGATATTGTTGATATGGATACATACATCAAAATATTAAAGAAAAAGAAAAAATCCTATATAGAGATGTATAAAAGATGGGGGTATTCAGAAGAGCAAATTTCTATGAAGCTAAGAACCATTGAAAAATTTGATTTGGATTAATCACAAAACTAACGAATTATGAAAACAGGAAAAATCACAGCACTATTATTGGTTCTTATTACGATTTCAGCATCGCTATACGCCCAAGAAAAAGAACTTGTTGTAACATATAAGTATGATAAAGTTCATTTGAGGTATGAAGATCTGAAAAGCAAAGAACCCATTAAAGATAACGAGTCTACTAAGTTTTTTAAGGTTTACACTTATGAAAATTTTTGCCTAAGACAAGTAGGGATAAGGGTTGCCGGAAGAATAGATTTTAAATCTGGATTTACGGTTATGGATACAACTTACAAGCATAATCTAGTTGATTACACCAAAGGCCAAATGTGGCATATTGCTTCTATTCAAAACGCAGAATTCGCCAGGTACGTAAAAGAACCCTTAAATTTATTTAAATGGAAGTTTGAGGCGGTAACCAAAGACATATTAGGTTATAAATGCGCTAAGGCTACCTGCACTTTTAGAGGGCGTGACTATGTGGCCTTCTTTACAAGAGAGCTTCCTTTTAAGGCCGCCCCATGGAAGTTTCATGCTTTGCCTGGTGTGGTATTGGAAGTTTATTCAACTGATAATATTGTAAAATGGGAAGCGCAATCTTTGAAGGTGAGACATCGACAGCCTCATCCTGAAATACCTTCTGCTTCAGATGAAGTTATAACTCTCAAAGAATATTTGAAATTATTGAAACATTCAAAGCTAAATGAGGAGGATGGTCATAACAAAACAATTCTAAAATTTCCAGACTTCTCAGAACAGTTAAAGTTGACGCACAAAAATTCTAATTTGCCCAATAGTATAGAAATATTTGATCTGGATAAGCCCTGATAGAATAAAGCAAGAAAACAATAACATACTCAAAATAAAGAGTCAGAAGATATGACAAACACAAAACGATTACTGGTAATGTTAGCGTGTTTAATGATATGTGCAACGCTTCAAGCTCAGAAAAAAGAGCTCTTAATTAGCTACAATCAACAAGTTAAAATGTTCAATCCAATGACACAAGATTCTAGTTATTTTGGATCAATAATTGAAGTTTTAACTAAAGAGAAAGAGATTTTTACAAGAAGAGTCATGCACATGAATGGTTACAAATATATAAATGGGATGAAAATACCCCAAAATGACACTTTATATACCTACCAAGTGAAAATTAACTTAGCAAAGGCCGAATTATTACAATCAATTTTTAATAAAGAGTTGCTACTAAAAGAACCTCTTAATTTATTCGAATGGAAGCTGAGTGGAGAAACAAAACGTATTTTGGGGTATTTGTGCAACAAGGCCACGTGCAGCTTTCGAGGACGCAGTTATGAGGCTTATTTTACTCGCGATATTCCGTTTAAAGCTGCACCATGGAAATTTCATGGCTTACCGGGAGTTGTTCTGGAAGTATATTCCTCTGATGATTATTGCAGATGGATGGCTCAATCAATTAAAATAGCACCATTTAAAACAAAAATAGATTTTGAATGGCACAAAACGGAAACAATAGAACTTGCAGAATATATTAAGTGGAGAAAAGTTCAAAAACAAAGGGCAAAGGAGTTTTTAGAAAAAGGGAGATTACAATTCGGAGATCAGGTTTATTATCAATCAGCAGAGCCTCCAATTGAAATTTTCGATTTGGATTAATCACAAGATTAACGAATTATGGAAACAAGAAAAATCACAATATTATTATTGGTTCTTATTACGATTTCAAACTTATTGACAGCACAAGAGAAGGAACTTGCAGTGAGGTACAAATATGAAAGGAGTGTTGCCAGCCTTGGGGGTGAAGACAATAATGAGATTATACTGCAAAGTTTACCACCATTTAATGTGCGGGTTGATGCAACGAAAGAATGGTCGGTGAGAGAAATAGATCCCGTTGTGACTGGAACATTTACAAAGAATGGGCAATTGGTCTCCCAAGATACAATATGCAATTATGTGAAGATAAGTTACATGGATGCTTGTGTGCAAGTTCCAGTTTTTAGACAATTCTCTGTCATCGGACAAAACTTTACCATGTTGTTAAAAGAGCCATTAGGTTTATTTCTTTGGAAAATAGAGGCTGAAAGCAAAACGATTTTAGGTTACCAGTGTAATAAGGCAAGTTGTTCATTTAGAGGACGCAAATATATTGCTTATTTTACCCGCGAAGTTCCTTTTAAAGCTGCTCCTTGGAAATTTCATGGATTGCCGGGTGTTGTTATGGAAGTATACTCGACCGATGATTATTGCAAATGGACTGCGCAATCGCTCTCTATAAAACAGAGGAAAACAGAAAGAAGTGTGTCGTTTGATGATTTACAAGCCATAAACCTACAACAGTATATTAAAATGTTGAAAAAACGGAGATTAGAATCCATAGAAATTGCGAAAAAGGAATTAATGAAATTTCCAGATAGTAAAAGCTTGAAAATTGATCTAAAAGAACTTGAAATAAATTTGCCAAGGGATATTGAGATTTTTGACTTAAATTAATACAAACCGTAGCAACACTTAAAGCCTATGACCTATAAAATAGACACACAAACAATTAACGACCTTAGAATTGTTGTAAAGTCGGGAGGAGATGATATTTATAGCTTCTTTAATAAAACTTTGACGCAAGGAGGAGCTTCTGCTCTCAATAATATGTTTTTAAATCCTTTTTCAAACGAGAGTGATATAAGAACAAGAAAAAATTGTATCAGGTATTTCACAGAGTCCCAATTTCAGTTTTCTTTTAATGTTAAACTCTTTGGTTCAATTAGCTATTACCTTAGTAATTGCGACGAGAGAACCAGAATTTCGAAGAAACACACTACCACCGGGCAAAAACTAGAATATAAGCTCGGCTTGGATCAGGAGTATCGAAAGCTTAAAAAGGGAGTACTAAATACATTAACATTTTTGTACGAACTCAAAGAATTTTGGAAAGAAATTCAACCATCTGAGGGGGATAGATATAAAATTGAGGAATTGCATAGGATAAATGAGATTCTTAGCATGCAAGAATTTCACGTTGTTACGTCCCTTAAAAAAAGACCGAAGAATTTATCTTTTTCAAAAATAGCCTATTTTGATGAGCTCTTTAGGTTTACTGTAAATGCTGAGTTAATGATATTAATTCAACATGTCGATAAAGTTGATGCTTTTATTTCCGTGGCAAAAGTTGCCAGGGAAAATAAGCTTGCTTTTGCAGAAATAGAGGAGGATAGAGAAAACTGCATTGAGCTTGATCAGGCATATCATCCTTTAATTGCAAATGCCATTGCAAATACTATAGAGGTGGATGAAAACAGTAATATGATTTTCCTTACTGGAGCAAATATGGCAGGTAAATCCACTTTCTTAAAAACATTTGGTATTGCAGTTTATTTGGCTCATATGGGATTTCCTGTGCCTGCCAAAAGCATGCGTTTTTCTGTCCAAAACGGAATGATGACAACCATTAACCTTTCGGATAATCTGGGTATGGGATTAAGCCATTTTTATGCCGAGGTTAAAAGGGTGAAGGAGGTTATCGAGCGAATAAATGGAAATGAACGCATTACGGTAGTTTTCGATGAGCTTTTTAGGGGGACAAACGTGAAAGATGCCTACGATGCTACTATAGCTGTGGCAGATATATTTTCGCAGGTAAAAAACTGCATCTTTATAATTTCAACTCACATTATAGAAGTAGGAGATGTACTAAAGGAGAAAAGAGAGAATATAAAATTCAAATACCTTCCAACCATTATGAAGGACAATATACCACACTATCCATACAAGATTAAAGATGGAATTACTGACGATAGACATGGTATGCTTATTATAAATAATGAAGGCGTTTTTGACATTTTAAATACATGATTATGGAATTCGTAACTGATAATCAAACACAAAAGGAGTTAGAACTTCAGGGAAGGTACAATAGAAAATCAATATTAAGCCTGTTTAATAAAACCAAAACCATTGGAGGAAGCAGGGTGTTGGATGATATTTTTAATCAACCACTTAATGATGCAAAGCAGATAAATACACGAAAAGAAATCATCTCCTTTTATGGGCAACTAAACATCCACCTGCCATTTGATGAGGATGAGTTTGAGAAAGTGGAGAATTATTTAGCAGACTCTGTAGCGAATACCAAACTTGCATCAGGCATAAATTTATGGTGGACGAAATACAAATCCAAACTCCTTCTTAACGACGATTATGATGATTTAAGAGAAGGTGTTGAGACGACAGTTGAAGTATTTTTCCGCCTCAAAAAATTAATGACTCAGCTGCAAACAAAATCTTCGGGAAGTCTGGTAGAAAAAAAGGTTATAGAATTCAATTCCTTATTAAACCAGAACTATCTTGATCTTGATAATTGGAATAATTTGCGTAAACCTTACCGGTTTAGCGAGGTAAAAAAGATAGATTTTCTACTTAGAGGACAGTTAAAGAAGGTGTTCAGAAAACTTTTGGATTTAATATATGAAATGGATGTATACCTGGCTGTGGCAAAGGTAGCAGTGGAAAATAATTTTGTATATGCACATGCCATTGATAAGGAAAAAAAGATCATTGATATTAAAGGCGTGTATCATCCAAAACTAAAAAATGCAGTAGGAAATGACGTAAGAATTGACAGCGAGCAAAATGTTCTTTTTTTAACCGGAGCAAATATGGCAGGTAAAACAACACTAATGAAATCGGTATCTACTGCCTTGTATTTGGCTCATTTAGGATTTCCTGTTGCGGCAAAAGAAATGACCTTTTCTGTACACGATGGTTTGTTTACATCCATCAACTTGCCTGATAATATAACCCAAGGCTATAGTCATTTTTATGCCGAGGTATTGCGCGTTAAAAAGGTGGCTACCGAAATAGCCTCGGGCAAGCAATTGATTATCATTTTTGATGAATTGTTTAAAGGTACAAATGTAAAAGATGCTTATGATGCTACTGTTTCTTTAGTTGATGCATTCTCAAACCACAAAGGAAGTTTTGTGATTTCGACTCACTTAATTGAGGCGGGTAAAGCATTAAAAACCAACAATAAACTGCTTTTCAAAAAGCAACCAAGTTTTATGGAAGGAGGTATGCCTAGCTATACTTATCAACTAGAGGATGGGCTAAGCGACGACCGACATGGTATGTTTATACTTAGAAATGAAGGAATTCTTGGTATTTAAACATTTCTCTTTAGCTATTTAGCCTTCTATGTTGTAAACCAAATAAATTTATTACAAAAGCCCTATTGATTTGCACATTTTAACTTACAAGCAGAATGAAATCTTAACACCAGTATTTGTTACAAAATAAGTATTGGGTACAAGGTATTCCCACTTGATCCGTATGAATTGTTTTTTAAAGGTCAAAAAAAATCGCCACCGGATGAAGGGTAACGATTTCTTGACCCGGAAGGGTGGAAGCCCCTTTGTTCCGGAAAGACTTTTTTTAAGTGAACACGGAGGGAGTCGAACCCCCAACCTCCACAGCCGTAATGTGGTGCACTATCCAGTTATGCTACGCGTCCGTTTTCCTTAAAAAGGCGGTGCAAATGTAGATATTTTTAAAGGTCATTTGCAAATTATTTCTGTAAAAAATACAGAAAATCAGTTTTTGTTTTACAATCATATCTTTAAAATCCTAAGATGAATAGGATAATAGTGCATTGTGCAAATTCTAAAAATAGTGAACTTGACTCTACTAAAATTTAAAGCATAAAATAGGTTTACCTTTGTTTTTTTAAGTGTATTCTATTGAACCCTCGGGGATTACTTTAGTTCCTTCTGATTGGCTTAGGATTTAGGTAGGAAAGGATTTTAAACCCGATAAATATGCTTGAGTTAGATGTTAAATTAATAAGCCAGGAAAGTATATTGCATAAAGGCTTTCTGTGGCCGGCAAACCCGTTCAGTGGTACAAAGCTCTGAACGTGGTTCATTGCATTTTTTTATTCTCACCAAACTTTTTATTAGCATTAAACTGGTTTCTTGCTAATGACAGAAGCGCCGTCGGGCTTTCTGCTGCCCAATATTTTTAATCGAACTTAGCTTATTACATCAAGCAAACTGAAATTGCCAGGTATTTTGAAATAAAACTGGCATAAATTATAATCAATATAAACTAGATGTAATGCCTTGTTAATTAAAAAAAATATTCTACTTTCATATATCTATTAAGAAAAATAACACTACGGGTAATATTGATGAATAGGGACATTCAATAAAAAAAAAGCCTGTAGTGTTTCATACTAAAGATACAATTAACCTCATTTTATAACTTTTAATATTTGAATTTATGTATTATTATACATTGTATGACAACAAGCTAACCCAAGACAATCCTGATGATTGTATGGCAAAGTCTGTAAACAGTGTCGTTAAAACTGAAGAAGACCTGTTTAAATCTCTTACTGCACCTGGTTCCATATTAAAAGATGTGGAAGTTAAGGCTGTTAAAAGTGAAATCTGGAAAACCATAATTTCTTTTCTTGAAGAAGGTTACGGATATCGCGATGAAAATATTAGTATTCGTTTGGATATCAGTGGAAAATTCGAAGACAAAGATGATAGATTTGATCCGGATCGTCACAAAGTGAATATCTCTATAGTACCCGGAAAAAGTCTGAAAAAGGCTTGTAAGGAAATTAAGCCACAGTTTGTAAAAGCTACATCTGTTAAACCCGAAATTGAAAGTGTTTACGATTGGATTAGCGATACAAGCGATGATGTTTTAAGCCCGGGAGGTACTCTTGAAATTTCTGGTGAAGATTTGAAAATATACACCCAACCTACAGGGCAAGGCGTATTTTTCATCAATAAATCGAATGGACAGGAAACGCTTGCTGCCATGCCACGAATGAATGAACCCAAAATGCTTTCATTAAGAGTGCCGGAACTTGTGGCAGGAACTTATAGAATTGAGATCAGAAATTCGGCTCGAAATGCAAAAAAATTGCGTGTTGGCACAACACCTACTGAATTTACTGTGAAATAGAAAACAAATGGTTAATTGTATGACTTGATCCGTTTGGAATAAAACCCAAACGGATTTTTTTTACCATACCCTGTATAAGCTTTAAGCATGACCCTGTATAAGCTTTAAGCATACCCCTGTATAAGCTTTAAGCATTACCCTGTAAAGGTAGTATACAGGCTATGGTAAAAAAATAAGATTTTAAGGAGTCGAAAAACCAAGTTAATTTCTATGAATAAGATTATTTAACGTCTAACTCACGTTAGATAGATTGATTTTGTTGACTTAATTGATTCGGTGAATTGTTAATCAAATGCCGGTTTTATCACCTATAATTCTTTTAGGAAAATCCCTAAAAGACATCTTGACTGTATGGCTATGCTAAAAATGATTTTTTGATTATACATGTCTAAACTTTTCCTTCGCCTAAGGGAAAGACTTTTCATCTTACGTATCTTAGTTTTTCCTTGCCTCGAGGGAAAAGGTTCGACACTAGTGTAAAGAATGCTAATTCCCCGAACTAATTTTTTGACCTATTTTCCTTTCTACTGCGTTAAGCTTTTTCGCCGTAGCTACGGCTATGCCTGTAAACCTTGCCTTGTAAAAAGAAAAATATTTTCAAAAACTTTAATTCGTTTTATTAACACTCTTCACACTAGTCAATAAAAAAAAGAGACATATCCTTAGATATTGCAATAGTTTTTCAGGAAAAACATACTAAAAAGAGCAAAGGTATGAGATTGATTTCAAGCTTATACTTGCAGTAATCAAAACTCTAAAATATCAGTATACCTGAAATATTTAACACAGCTTTAACATCTATTGATGATCATTACAAGCTATTAATTTCTTATTTTTATTTATAACGAAAACAAATAGTATTTAATGATTTAGGAAACTAAAAATGAGTAACATGAAAAAAGCAATATTAAAAATGACAAGCGTATTCGTGGTCTTGGTATTTATTTTATCGACAAATGCATATGCGAATCAGGCCAATAAAAAATTGAAAAGCGAAAAAAGTACGGTTAAATGGTTGGGGAAAAAAGTTACTGGCGAACATTCGGGAACCATAAAGATTAAGAAAGGACATCTTGTTTTTAAAGATGATCAACTTGAAAAAGGAACTTTTGTTGTAGATATGACTTCTATTGTAAATACCGACATTAAAGATGAAGGATATAGAGCAAAACTGGTAGGGCATTTAAAATCGGATGATTTTTTTGGTGTTGAGAAATATCCGGAGGCTAAGTTTGAATTGGTTAAGGCAAAAAAACTGAGCGATGGAAAATACGAAGTTCATGGTGATGTTACCATAAAGGGCATTACAAAACCCATTCGTTTTAATGTT
Organism: Marinifilum sp.; assembly: GCF_965230805.1. Classification (NCBI taxonomy): domain Bacteria; kingdom Pseudomonadati; phylum Bacteroidota; class Bacteroidia; order Marinilabiliales; family Marinifilaceae; genus Marinifilum; species Marinifilum sp. The sequence goes on from NZ_OZ246019.1 coordinate 4,307,129, forward strand.
GAAATGAAAAATCATGGCGATGAACTGCATGTAAGTGGAAAAATTGTAATCGATAGGAGCAAGTTTGATGTACGATACGGATCGGGAAGCTTTTTCGACAATTTAGGTGATAAAACCATTTATGACGACTTTGAGTTGCATCTCGATTTGTATTTGCAATAAATAAAATGAATCAGAACTAAACCGAATTTAGATGAAATTCGGTTTTTTCTTGTAAATTCATCTGTTGGTCACCTTAAAATACTCCTTGATAAAGGATAGTTTTTTTATATTTTAAATAATTGTATTTTTTGGAGCTTTTAACAGTTAAAACCCCCTTTTTGTATGAAGCGAAGTTTATTTGCTACATTATTATTGATTTTTTTTGTAGGTAGTTTGTTTGCTAAAGTTAATCCTAAAAATCTTGTTAGCACAAGTGTTTATTCAACAATTCTGAAAGAGAAACGAGAATTACAAATTCTGTTACCAAGTGAATTTAGCGATACTTATTTTAGTTATCCTGTGATTTATTTGCTTGATGCAGAAGCAAATTTTAGTACAGGTGTAGATGTGTTGAGTTTTTTAATGGATAATCACTTTATTCCTCCTCATGTAGTAGTTGGAATACCCAATACGGAGCGATTTAGAGACATGACCCCTGTAGATTCGATCCTAAATAAAACAATTTTCCCTAAAAGAGGTGGAGCAGATACTTTTCTGAAAGCCATGGAAACAGATATATTCCCTTTCGTTGCAAAACAATATCGCGGTGGCTCTCGTCGTTTGGTGTTAGGACACAATTACAGTGGATTATTTGTTATGCATGCATTTTTGTCAAGATCCGATTTATTTGACAGGTTCATGGCTTTTAGTCCAATTTTATGGTGGAATAACACTGCCATGGTAAACGACATGGATAAATTTCTTTCCGAAAATTCAAGCCTGAGAAAGTATTTGTTTATGAGTTTTGCTAAAGAAGCTAAGAATATGCTGGAAGCTTGCAAGGACTTAACGAAGGTGATGGACGAAAAGGCTCCAAGTGACTTGAACTGGAAATACGAATGGATGCCAGATGAAGATCATTATAGTTTGTATCGCAAAAGTTTGATGAGAGGAATGGAGATTATCTTTAAAGACTATAAATATCCATCGGTTGAAGATTTGGTGAAAGGAGGAATTGCAACAGCTAATGGCTATTTAAGGGATATCATGCTAAATTATGGCAGAAAAGAAAAGCTTCCGTATTCATTGCTTGAAAGTGTTTGTTTGCAATTAAAACAAGAGGAAAAATATCCCGAAGCGATTAAGTTTTTAACATACACATCGGTAAACTACCCCGAAAAAGCAGAGCCTTTTTTTTATGCTGGTGAAATATACGAAACAACAGAAAAGTATCAGGAAGCTATGAAGTTTTACGAGGTAGCCCATAAGAAAGACAAGGGAAGATGGGATTACGAACAAAAGTTTCTGGCGATGCAGAAATTAATTGAGGAGTTAAAAAATAAGGAGCAAAATAAAGCACAGCTCTAGTTGTTCCGGACCAAAGAGATTCATATTCTCCTTTCATTCCCCTTCGCAATATCCCGATATTCCCTAGTGTAAAGAATGCTAATTCCCCGAACTAATTTTTTGACCTATTTTCCTTTCTACTGCGTTAAGTTTTTTCGCCGTAGCTACGGCTATGCCTGTAAACCTTGCCTTGTAAAAAGAAAAATATTTTCAAAAACTTTAATTCGTTTTATTAACACTCTTCACACTAGGTAATTTGAGAAAACTTCTACTCAAAATCAGTGCAAACTGTGACAATATTTTTAGTTGAAATTAGTTTGCTAGTTGGTCTCCATATTCTGGAAAGTATAGAAGCTGGTTTCTCCCGATTTGATTTGAATTTGAACATTTTGATTTTTTACCAATCCATCGGGAGAATTGACCTGTAGGATTAAATTATTTTCACCTTCCTTTAACCTGATTCTACTGTAGTGAATGCTGTAAGGTAAAGTTTGCCAGTTACGGGTATCTGCCTTTTCGGTTACTGCATTTAAAACGCCAACCAAAAAACCAACAGTATCATCTTGGCTGCGGGCATAATTTTCCAAGGCCTTTTTTGTAGCCAATCGTAATAAGGAATTTGCCATTTCTCTAAGCATTCTGTCGCGAAGCGTTTTAAAAGCAATGGCGTTTATGTCTTCAGCTTTATCAAGCGGGTATGAAAGCGAATCATTAACAATAACGGATGCTTCGGTATACAAAGGAATCCGTTCTGCATACTTTGGAAAAGCAACTCTTACAAATTCTAAATCGTTTAATGAGTTTCTGGTTTTATTATCCATATCGCCAACATAGAAAGGAAAGTTAAGATCTTCACCTTCGCTTGCCATTGTTAAATACCCATCAGTACCGTTAAGAGCACTAAAATTAATACTCCATTCATCTTTAACCGGACCCAAACCAGTAAGCCAAATGAAAACCAAGTCGCCTTCCTTCTTTTTAGCTTTTATGTAATCGAATCCAAATTGCTCCCTGTAAAACTCATATTCTTGAGTTAAACCAGTTTGATATGCAGTTCTTAGCAGATCTTCTTTAAGTTGAAGCGGTGCTGCTGTACCAAAATTTTTGGTGTAATTCTCTTCGTAGATTTTTAAGGCATTTCGATATGCAATAAATGCATTGTTATAATCCTTTGTCGAATCATAAATCAATCCCATTAATACATGCGCAAATGCATCATCGCTATATCGATTTTTAAAATTTTTCGGATACTTGTCATTTAAAGCATATAGCTTTTCGTTCACTCTTCTGCATTCTACCAATGCTGACCCTGTATTACCCATTTCCAAATAGCTCAATGCTTTGTAGAAGTTCAGCATTACGTTTTCGAAATCTTCGGGCACATAAGGTTTTGTTGCAGGATTTGTAAGAAGGGCTAATGCCTCATTTGCAATGTTTTTTCTCTGGTCTTCTATAAACAAATCAGCTTCATTAAAATAATTGGTAGCTTTTTGGTAATCTTGTTGCATCCACGCAAGTGTTCCTTTATTCAATAGATAAAGGGAACGGTTTTTATTTCTATGATTCTTGGCATCCTGATCAAGAGTTCTTTCAGCATTAGTAATATCTCCCGTTAAGAAATATTGGTTAAATGCTTCATTTTGCGCATAGTAGGTAGCACATCCTGATAAGAAAAGACTCGAAATAAAAACAAGTAGGAAAAATGCCTTATTTGTAAAAAGCTTATTCATTGCAAAAAGAGGAAAGAAGGGAAGACCAATGCTTCCCTTTAAATGTTTATCGATTAACGTATTTCTTGATTTTTTTATCTCCAATCCAAACCAATTCGTTGGTTTCAAGATTGGTTAGTTCAAGGTTCAACTGATAATAGCGTACTTTTTCCTTTTTATAACTATCGATGATTGAAGTAATATCACCTTGAAGAATAAAATCAGCACCCAATTCACGTCCCCATTTTTTTATGGTTTCCTTTGAAGCGAAATCTTGCTGATCTGCTCTTTCCTGGCGTAACTCTTCTCTTTTTGCACCAGCTTGAACCAATCTTACCCGGCCATCATTTAAAATAGCCTTCTCAATGTCTTTGATATATGTGTCGGAATCAATATGCTCAGAGCTTTTGTTCAAAATTAAACCAACGGTTATTACTGGTTTTTTATCGAATTCGTTTCGATAATTTTCTATCCAGCCCTGATTAAGAACTTGTTCGATTAAAGCTTCGGCAGCCAATTTGGAATCGGTATCGTTCCAACGTCCACTTAAATCAATTTGCTGATCGGGTGATACTCTTGTTACCTGTCTTGAACATGATGCAAAACTGATTAAAGCAAGAGCGAAAACAAATAGGCGAAATGAGTATTTCATATAACTAATCATTTTTTGTTTGTAAAATCAAATTTGTAATATTTTTAGCGATATTAGGATTAACAATATTTATGCCATAAGGCTACAATTCTTCTCTCAACTTGTTCAGTTTTTTATACAGAGAATTACTTGCCGGAAGTAATGGTAGACGCAAGTTGTTTAAAATGATATTTCTTTGATGTAACAAAGCCTTTATGCCTGCCGGATTTCCTTCAATAAATATTCCTTTTATTAATTCGAATAATCTGTAATGATTTTTTAGTGCTTGCTGGTTTTCACCTTTTAAAGTTTGTTGAACCATGCTGCTGAATTCCCTAGGGAATGCATTACCAATTACGGAAATTACTCCGGATGCTCCTAGTTGAATCATCGCAAACGTGATAGCATCATCACCCGAGATGACCAAAAAATCATCTGGTTTATCTTTTATGATTTGCATGATTTGATTTAAGTCTCCGGATGCTTCTTTTACTGCAATTACATTTGATAATGTTTTTGCGATTCTTACCGTGGTTTCCGCACTAATATTTATGCTGGTTCTGCTCGGAACGTTGTATATTATAACAGGTACAGGACTTGTTTCTGATATTAATTTGTAGTGTTGAAATAATCCTTCTTGACTTGGTTTGTTGTAATATGGAGCAACAGATAATATTGCATCTATTTTATCGAAATTGTTAAAATTTTTGATTTGCTGAACCACATCTTGCGTGTTATTTCCTCCAAATCCGACAACAATAGGTACACGATTGTTTGTTGTTTCGATAACGCAATCAACAACAGAACTTTTCTCCTCATTGTTTAAGGTGGCCGTTTCCCCTGTTGTACCTAGCACAACCAAGTAATTTACGCCATTTGTAATTTGAAAATTTACTAGCTTTTTCAACGAATCGAAATCTACATTGCCATTATCTAAAAATGGAGTAACAATTGCAATTCCGGTTCCAATGAATTTATCGATAGTCATGTTAGTGTTTTTTTATTAGTGAGAGGTAGTTTAAGCTTTCTTTTATTAAGTTTTCCAATGTCTTATTTTTTCCTTGATCAATCATAAGGTCCAATCGGCCGCTGCTCTGGGAAACTGCACCAACTTTACACGCTGCATTTGATAATTCTGCTATATATCTAAACGATATGTGATCAGAATCAGAGAGGATAAATAATAAATCAAACCTCTGGTTCATAAATTTATTTAAATCTTCTGCTATTGGTTCTCCATTCCATTTCACATCTTTATTGGTATAGAAATTGATTTTTTGCGCAATACCAAAATCAGGAAGTTCGCTCGCATTAATCCATCCAACGGTTTCAACTTTAAAGCCCATTTTTAATAAGTCTTCCGAGAACTTTTTTACAGTAGGATAGTTTTTCTCATCCTCTGTATCGAAAAGTATTCCAATGTTTTTAGCTCTTTCCAAGTTGTAAAACTCTTTTTTTCTTGGATGCTTTCGCAATTTACTCTTTATAATTCGATTCGAAAGTTGTTGTTTGATACTTTGAATAAGACTCATTTTAATAATAATAGTTTAATTTCAGACGCTTGGTTGAGAGGTTTACGCTTGTTAAATTTTGAAATTACAAGTTATGAAAAATTTTAGAGCGTAATTTCTTTTTAATACTATTTATATCTTTTTGGTGATTGGTATCCACCAAGATAAAGTTTGCCAGGTTTAATCTTGATTTGATTCGCCAGTTCTTCCATGCTATTTGCATTTAAAGCATTGCATGCTTTTATGGCAATTTTAGCGCAGGCTAATGTGTCTTCCAAGGCATCGTGATGTTTAAGCGGGATATCAAAAATATGAGCTAATGTATTTAGCTTATGATTGGGCATATTTGGCCATAAATTTCTACTTATCTGAACAGTACACATGTAATCAAAATCGGGATTGGAAATGCCATAGGTTTGTAAACAGGCTCGTAGTACTGAAATGTCGAAACTAGCATTATGAGCAATTATCATATTTCCATAAAAAAAATCTTCCACTTCATCCCAAATATAGTTAAAACTGGGTTGATCGGCTACGTCATCCTCACTTATGCCATGAATACTAACATTGATTGGATGAAAATACATTTCTGGCGGGGCAATCAGCCATTCTTTACTTTCAACAATCGCTCCGTTTTCAACACGTACAAGTCCAAGTGAACAGGCTGAATTTCTTTTGCCGTTTGCTGTTTCAAAATCTATTGCTGTAAAATTCATATGGGATTATAACTGCTTAAGCGTTAATTTTTGTCAGGAACTCATCTTCAGAAATCATAGGAATACCTAGTTGCTCAACCTTCGAAAGTTTAGATGGTCCAATTTTATCTCCTGCCAATAAAAAGCTAGTCTTTTTTGAGATTGACCCTACATTTTTACCTCCATGTAATTCGATAAGCTCTTTCAATTCGTCTCTCGAATGCTTTTGAAAACTCCCTGATATTACAATTGACAATCCTTCCAATTTATTACTGCCTTTCTTCAAATCGCTAACTTCTTTTTCCAATTGAAGACCATGCTGCTTCAGCTTGAAAATCAACTCTTGATGATAGGAGTCATCGAAATATTCAACAATGCTCTCTGCAATTTTATTACCAATTTCATCTACTTCTATCAATTCATCAATGCTTGAATTAGCCAATAAATTAATCGAAGGTATAGCTTTGGCTAGTTTTTTAGCAACTGTTGCGCCAACATATCTAATTCCAAGCGCATAAAGAACTCTTTCGTAGGGAACCTCTAATGAATCATGGATACTAGTTAATATCCTGTCTGCAGATTTTTCACCCATTCTTTCCAGAGGAACAATATCTTCTTTTTTAAGTAAGTACAAATCTGAGATGTCTTGGATAAGTTGTTCCTTAAAAAGGAGGTGGATGGTTTCTTCTCCCAAACCATCAATATTCATTGCACCTCTACTGATAAAATGTTCAATTTTACCTTTAATTTGTGGGGGACAAGATTTATCGTTTGGACAGTAATGATTGGATTCACCTTCTTTGCGTATCAGTTTGGTATCACATTCCGGACACTTTTTAACAAAAACAATCTTTTCAGCATTGTTGATTCTTTTGGTTTTGTCAACACCAACAATTTTAGGAATAATTTCTCCTCCTTTTTCAACAAAAACAGTATCCGATTTATGCAAATCCAGATTGCCAATGATATCGGCATTGTGAAGTGATGCTCGTTTTACTTTTGTGCCTGCCAATAAAACAGGTTCAAGGTTAGCAACTGGAGTGATAGAGCCAGTTCGGCCTACCTGATAACTAATATGATTTAAACGTGTTGATACTCTCTCGGCTTTGTATTTATAGGATATAGCCCAACGTGGAGATTTTGCAGTGAATCCCATCTCTTCTTGTTGATCAAGCGAGTTTACTTTGATAACAATTCCGTCTATAGGAACAGGTAAATCTTCACGTTTTTTATCCCATGTCATGATAAAATCAATAACCTCATCAATATTTTTACAAAGCGCTGTTTGAGTTGGAACTTTAAATCCCCATGCTTTAGCTTGTTGAAGATTTTCATAGTGTTCTCGGCTTGGAATATCTGATCCTAATAAATAATACAGGTAACAGTCTAATTTTCTTTTCGCAACTACCGATGAATTTTGCATTTTTAGAGTTCCGGAAGCTGCATTTCTAGGATTGGCAAAAGGAGTTTCGCCAATTTCTTCACGTTCTTTATTTAATTCTTCAAATACAGAAAATGGCATTAAAATTTCACCTCTAATTTCAAACTCATTAGGGAAATCACTTCCATTTAGTTGCAAAGGAATAGAACGAATCGTCTTTACATTTGCGGTTACATCATCTCCTTGAACACCGTCTCCACGAGTAAGAGCTTGAACCAATTTTCCATCTTTATAAGTAAGAGAAATGGAAGTTCCATCGTATTTTAGTTCGCATACATATTCAATTTCGCCTTCGATTAACTTTTTGATTCTTGTTTCAAAATCATGAATTTCATCTTCAGAATAGGTATTTCCAAGTGATAGCATCGGATATTTATGCTTTACTTGATTAAATTCCAAATTGATGTCGCTACCAACACGTTGTGAAGGCGAACTTGGGTCGTCAAACTCCGGGAATCTTTTTTCCAAGTCAATCAGTTCATTCAATAACATATCGAAATCGTAATCGCTGATAGTTGGAAGAGATAAAACGTAATAATTGTGATTATGAGTATGTAATTGTTTACGCAATTCTTCAATACGAAATTTAGCTTCATGTTGATTCATAGTAAAAATGTCATCAGTTTGTGAATAGAACTTAGGCTCAAACCATCTTTCATGATTTGTAAAAATAGTAAACCTTGGGCTGATTTTTATATCCTTTTATATGGAATCTTTGTATTCCATGATTAAGCAGTTGACGTCCAGATAGGAAATCTCTCTTCATAATGAACAATGATTCTTGTTATATAGTGTCATTTACCGATTCTAGTATTCCGTTAACCGATATATGATTATTTTAGCAATTAAATTACCATACTTTAGCAATACAATAAAAATGGAAACATGTTGAACCTAATTGAAATGATATGGATGAGCATAGTAATAATAGAGGTCTTTTTGCAGGTATATTATTAATAACAGTTGGCCTGGTAGTAATGTTTGAACGACTTGATTGGTATTCTGATTTTATCTGGGCATGGCTCTATCGGTGGGAATCATTGTTAATTTTTATTGGTTTAATACTTATTCTTGTTAGAAAGAGGTTCTTTGGTGGTATGGTAGCTATTTTGGCAGGAGGCTACTTTTTAATGGATGAAATGTTATTTCTTCCGCAGAATTGGGAAGTGTGGGTTTTGCCTGTAGCCTTAATCCTTGGTGGAGCTGCATTTGTTTTTCAGCCAGCCTCGAATAATTGTAAAAAATAAAATACAAATTAATCTTTTAAATTATAGATTATGAAACATCATCATCACAGAGATCACGAAATGAAACAAAACAACAGGGTAATATTTGGAATTTTCTTAATATTATTTGGTTGCTTACTTGTACTGAAAAATTTGGATGTATTTCCATATTACATGAAAGGCATCATTTTTTCATGGCCAGCGCTACTACTTGGTTTAGGAGCTTTGTTTTATGTTGGAAAAAAAGACAAGACTACAGGAATAATACTAATGGGAGTTGGAGGCCTGTTTTTGTTACCAATCATATTCGATTGGGGATTCAATTGGAGAGGTTTATTCTGGCCTGTTATTCTGATCCTAATAGGAGTTGTTATTATCCGAAAAAGAAATGAATGCTTGCCAAATGGAGGAAAAGCAGGCGAATCAGGATCAGGATATATTGATGAACTAAATGTATTCGGTGGTGGTGAAAAAGTAATTAATACCAAAGATTTTAAAGGAGGTAAGGTAACCTGTGTTTTTGGAGGTTCAGAAATTAACTTAACCAATGCTGATTTAGCAGAGGGCACAAATGTGATAGATGTATTTGCAATGTTCGGTGGATGTGTGTTGATTTTACCATCAGATTGGGATGTAAAAGTGGAAGTTTCTGCAATACTGGGAGGTGTTTCTGATAAACGTATGCCAACGACTAATTATGTTGTTGAACCTAAAAAAGAACTAATAATTAAGGGTTTTGTTGCTCTTGGTGGTTGCGAAATCAAATCGTATAAGTAGCAGTAATGAGACATCCGTTAATACGAAACCAATATGGAATTGTAATATACCTGGGAGTTTGGACTTTTTTTGTTCTGCTTCTGTTCTTTATAGGATGGTACTTCGATCAGAAAGAATGGTACTCCTCATTGATAAATTCTTTTAGTTTCTCTTTGCCACTCTTTGTATTAGGAGCATGTATATGGTATGTGGTTCGATATATAAGCATTAATGAATCAGGGATAGTAGGCTTAATCCTACACCATTTAACAGCTGGTACTATTGTGGTTGGTGTGTGGGTATCGGCAGCATATCAAATTAGGATTGGACTTTTTGGAGAAGATCCGCAGGGAATAAACTATTTAATACCGCTGCATTGGCAAGTGTTTCTAGCATTCTGTATTTATGATTATATTATATTGGTTTATTATTTAATTATTTATTACGGAAATTTTCAGGATAAAATAGTACAGGAATCAGAATTAAAGAATGTAGTAAAAGAAGCGGAGTTGAATGCTCTTAAATCACAAATCAATCCACATTTTTTATTTAATAGTTTGAATTCGGTTAGTTCACTTACCATGTCGAGGCCGGAACAATCCAGAGAAATGGTGGTAAAGCTATCAACCTTTTTAAGGTACTCATTGGGGCAAGATTTGAAAGAACTAAACAGTTTATCCAATGAATTAAATAATATTCGATTATATCTGGATATTGAAAAAGTAAGATTTGGTGAGAGACTTTTACTGGATTTTAAGTCTTCAGCAGAATGTGAGCGCCTTAAAATTCCTAATCTAATACTACAACCCATATACGAGAATGCTATAAAGTATGGTGTGCATGAAAGCATAGAGCCTGTTACCATTCATACCAATTGTGAAATAGTTGATGATGTTCTTAGAATAACAATTGGTAATAATTTTGATCCTGAGTCTATTCCGCCAAGAGGTAATGGTATTGGTTTACGAAATATACAGGAGAGGCTAAGCTTAATATATGGACGAACGGATTTGCTTAAAATCATTAAAACAGAAAAGCAGTTTACAGTTAATTTAGAATTCCCACAATTACAATAATCATGATAAAGGCAATTATAATAGACGATGAATCATTAGCAAGAGAACTTGTTACTTCATATTTGGAAACGGAAGATGAGATAAAGGTGATAGGGGAATATTCGAATGGTTTTGAAGGACTGAAAGCAATAAATGAGCTAAATCCTGATTTGGTATTTTTAGATGTACAAATGCCAAAATTAACTGGATTTGAACTACTCGAATTATTAGACAAACCATGTAATATAGTATTTACAACAGCTTATAATGAGTACGCAATAAAAGCCTTTGAGCACAATGCGATTGATTATTTATTAAAACCATTTTCAATAGATAGGTTTATTTCTGCATTAGAGAAAGCAAAAGATAGAATTGCCAAAACGAACGAAAATATTGATCAGATTGAAAAAATTAAATCTCATAACGATGATTCCAATGAGTTAATTAACCGGGTTGTGGTTAAATCTAGAAATAAAATTGACGTAATTGCTGTGAATAAAATAAAGTATTTTGAAGCACAAGATGATTATGTGATGATTTATACGAATGAGGGACATTATCTAAAGCAAAAAACCATGAAGTACTTTGAAAGTCATTTAAGTACTAGCGAGTTTTGCAGAATTCATAGGTCATATTTAGTAAGAATTGATCAAATTTCTCAACTTCAACCCTATGAAAAGGATAGTTGGGTAGTAATTCTTAAATCAGGTGAAAGCTTAAAGGTTAGTAGAAATGGATTTAAGCTATTAAAAAAACAATTGGAAATATAGCTAAGGCGATTTTTCTAACGAAGTATAAACTCAGAAGGACAAAAGAATCAGATTGATTTCATGCTAATACCGATATTAAAAATGTTAACAGTGTTTAATGAAGCCCAAGCAAAATTGTGATTACTTGAGATGAAGATTAGCAGAATTGTAGGTAGATACGTAAAAAGAATAGATTGGAGCAGATTTATTTGTGATTAAATATTTAAGAAAATGTAAAAAACACTTGCATTATTTCAACATAATCACATATCTTTGCTTCGCCCAACTACAAAAAACTAATCTTTAACTACAATGAGCCTAAAATTTATTTTTGGTAAAATTACATTTCTTTTGATTTGTATTTTTACTTCAACTATTGTGTTTTCACAAAATCAGAAAACAAAAATTAAGAATTCCGAGTTAAAAGGGAAAGTATGTGAAAGTAAATTTAACAAACCCCTTGAGTTTGCAACTGTTTCAGTTTATTCGCTAAAAGATTCTGTCTTTGTAAAAGGAACCATAACCAACAAAAAAGGCGAATTTTCCCTTTCGAATTTAAAAGCGAATGTGTACTTCTTAAAAGTCGAGTACCTTGGTTATCAATCCCATGTTAGTAGTAAAATTATACTAGAGGATGGTGATAAAAAAGAGTTGCCTGGCTTTATTAAACTAAATCTTGATACGAAATCAATTTCCGAAGTTGTCGTCGAAGGAAATCGAGAGTTTTCGAGAGTTGAACTGGGAAAAACCGTGTACAATGTATCAAAATCCCCAGTTGCAGACGGAGGTACAATTAACGAAGTATTGAATACCATACCAAAACTGAGTGTGAATGCGGATGGAGAAATTCAATTTAGAAGAAGTTCCAATGTAAAGGTTTTAATTGATGGTAAAATGACAGGACTTTTGGGAATTGACCCCTCTGAAGTTTTGAATAGTATGCCAGCAAATGAAGTTGATCGTGTTGAAATTATTAGTACTTCCTCTGCTCGTTACGATGCAACTGGGGCTGGTGGGATCATCAACATTATCATGAAAAAGAACAGAGCTAAAGGCTTTAATGGTAATGTTGGAGCTTCTGTCGGTACAAATGATAAAAAATCAGGGAACCTATCTGTTAACATGCGAACAGGAAACCTAAACTTTGTTGGTTCCTATAATTACAAGGATGACTGGGCTGGCAGAGATTACAATGTGAATAGAAGTGTATATTCAAACAATTCTCACTTAGCAGAAAATGCTGATATCGATTTTGGTAACAGATTTCATATAGCGAAACTTGGTATGGATTATTTACTAAATGCGAACAATACATTTACTTTTTCTGCTACTTATCGAGACATACTCCAGAATTGGAACGGAAGCTATGATTACACGCGAACGGATATTTTAAGTATTGCGATGCCAACATTGGATTTTCGTACCAGTGCTGTTGATTTGGATTATGAATCATGGATTTACAATGCCTCTTACATTCATAAGTTTGCCAAAAAAGGAGAAACTCTTTCTGTTGATTTTGCTTATACAAATAATGCGGCTGATAATTCCGGTATCTATGAAGAATTTGATGGTAAATGGAGCAATAAAGTTCGAGAATACTTCGATTTTTATAAAACTGCAAGAAAAGAATCTGTTGGTCAGATTGATTATGTGCTTCCCCTAGGAAATAAAGGCAAGTTTGAAACCGGATACATGTACCGAAATAATGAGATTGATTATGAAGATCAGTTTGACTTATCAACCGCATTTAATTACGAAGAAAACATTCATGCATTATATACTATGTATACAGGATCTGCAGGAAAATTTGGATACGAACTAGGACTTAGGGCTGAATATTCGGATATAAATACCAATAGAGATTATAAAGATGATTATTTGGATTTCTTCCCAAGTATACATTTGTCCTATCAAATTTCTGATATGAAGCAGTGGCAATTGGCATATAGTAGAATGATTTACAGGCCTAATTCAGGTATGCTTAATCCATTTCAAAACCTTCGCGATCCTGAAAATCAAAGATTAGGAACTCAAGATATTGCTGCGTATTACAATCACAATTTCGAAATGTCTATGTCTTTCGATCGTGAAAAGGCAAGTTACAAGACTACTTTGTATGTAAATTATTATAAAAACCTAATTAATCAGTATCGTTTTATTGAGGAGGGAACAAATCGTTCTATTGTGAAGTATGGAAATTACGATTCGAAATTTTTATCAGCATTAGAAATAGAAGCTTCAACCAAATTGAATAAATGGTGGAGCTTAAGTGGATATGTTGCCGGTATTTATGAAGAAACGAAGCCGAATAATGATTTTAACTTCGGTTCCCGAGATATGTGGGAAGTAGAAGGGAAAATTACATCGATTATGAACTTCAAGAAATGGTTTAAACTACAGGCAAGTTTCCGTTATCAGTCGGAAATTCTTGTTGCACAAGGCAAATATGAAAACCTGTACTATGTGGATTTGGGCATGAGCAGAAAGGTTTTAAAAGGTAGAGGAAGTCTCTCTTTTACTGCTAATGACATCTTTAATACTTTTAGATTTAAGATTCATACCGAAGATCCATTCTTCTACAATAAAGAAATTCAATACAGAGAATCTCAAATTGCTAAACTTAGCTTCCGTTACTTTTTTGGAAAGCGTTATGGCATCATGAGAGCAAAACCGAAAAAATCGGATATGCGACATTCCGAGAATGATATTTAATCATATACAAAAAGCTTCATCAAACGATGAGGCTTTTTTATGAATTCTATTTTAATCAAAATTAATTTATACTCAATAAAAATAAAATGCTCTTCAGCTTGACTTTGAACGCTGTCTTTATTAATTTCTGATCTATTGAATAAATTAGTAAGATATGCGCTTGAAATTATTAAATTTTAAAAAGCTGAAACAAGCAAGAGATAATAAAGAGTATCATGAACCCAGATCAGATAGCAGAAGAAATTTTCTAAAAGGTCTGGGATTTGGTTTGCTTGCTTTTCAACCTTCTTTGCAGGTTCTTGGTAAGACTCTGGAAGATGATATTCTCTACAGAAAGAAGGGAAAATCCATTACATTTTATTCTGATAACGGAAACTCTTGGAATATAGACTGTAATTCTTTTGTAGGCAAACCCAAGGTAATTTTTCGAAAAAATAAAGAGGACTATCTTTTGATTCTTCGAAATGCCTTTTATCCTGGTACTAGTTTGCCAATGGATTTTAAAGCTACTATTTACAAAGACCTATCCTGGAGAATTAAAATCACTTTTACGAAACTAAATTTATCGAAGGATCTAAAACTGTCAGATTGGATTAATGGAAATGCTGAGCTAAATTCAGTCGTTTATCTTTCCGACCGAATTGAATTAAATCATAGGTATTTTTTAGGGATTGAAGATCATTATGATTTGACCATTGATAAGTTTTGGAAAATAAGATTGCAAGGAAAAGATCTTGTTAGCTATAAATTGAACCACATTGCTGCCTCGGCAGATCAGATTTGCTTGAGCTTGCCTGTTCAGGAGGATAGGGACTATTGTAACGCCAATTTTGAACCCAATCTAAAATTGAATATTAAAACCCGCAATGTAGAAAGTTTTCTATCAAATTGGGAGTTGTTTAATGGTTCAGAATTGCATAGCTGTGGTGATGTGCAGCATGACATTCAAATATTAAAATCTCAGACCCATTCACAGACTGCTTCCTCTGTTTTACTACTTGATGAAAAGGAGCTTAGGGATGTTCCTGGCTTTTTGTTTCATAAGAAGGTTAAAGAGGATGTAGATGAGGTTCTCAAGCTTTATCGTTCCCAACTTGCCATCGAATTAAATGAAGAATCTGAAAAACTGGTTTTTCTTGCAAGCATAACAAATGATGGAATTTGGACAAATTCCTCCGAAGCTTCTTATCAGTTGATTAATTCAGATGACCAAGCTGCATTCGAAATGCTTGGGTCAAATGGTAAGATTGAATCGGTAAATGGACTTGCACATGTGGCAGCTACCAAATATTTATTGAAAGATGCCATTAGTCTTGCAGTTGATTATCCGGAAAAACCACTTGCCCAAATTGACTATCAAGACAGGAAACTGCAATCAAGAAAGAAAGTTGTTATTGATGCCCAATTAGGAAAAATCAAAATTAAGGAAAAGGAAATTATACGATTAAGTATACTTCGCCCTGAAGATATGCTCTTGTTGCAATTTGAGTTCTACAATTTCAAGTACATTAAAAAAGATCAGCAAAGTTTTTTAGCAATCAACAATACGAAGAAACCTGCTAGCATGGTGGTGGTATTTCCTCCCCAGCATACTTTGGAACAAGCATTTTGGGAAAACAACTCTTTGCCTGGTGGCGAAGGAAACGAGAATGTGATTTTACCTGCCAGGTATATCAGGAGTGGTAAAAGCCGCCTTGTTTACTCAGTTCCTTCCAGTTTTAACGGAATGCCTATTCTATTGGATGAACTGCTAAACTGGTCGCGTTTTAAGTTAAAGGTAAATTATCGTGCAAGGGTATTGGAACCTGTTAAGCAAGTAATTAACAAATTTCAAAAACTTGGCGGTTTTGTGAATAAGAAGAGTATTACTTTACCCAAAGTAGTTGGTAAGCAAAATTTAAACATTACAAAATACTCAAAGAACCGTTTAAGTAGCAGACAATTATACAACAAAGATCAGCTATCAAAAAATCTGCCTTCCGAAGTAAGCGGACAGCTTTATGCTAAAATCAATTATGCTGCTCTTAAAGCCAATCTTTTGGAGATGCGCAAACCAAATTTGCTGGAGACTTCCATCGAAGCGCCAACACGTTTGTTTATTTCTCCAAATCAGTTGGCAGGCTTTGCTCACATCCGGAAACTTCAGCAAAAAGAACACAAAGAGATTCCGAAAGGCAATGTTCAAAACCTTCAGTTCAATAATCCTATAATTACAAACAAAGGGAAACTATCCGAATTGTGGCATTCACGCTTGGGGGTAAGATTAAAAAATGGTGAGATAGATGAAAATGGTATGGAAGGTTTTAGAAGTATAAGGGCCCTTTGGGCTCGCGATGCATTCAAAAAACTGGTTCCGAAACCTGCAAGGAACAAACCATTTCGAACAGCATTGGATAGTCGTGATCGTCACAACATTGTTCATCAGACTTCTAATTTTACCATTAAATCCTATAAACCAAGAGCTGTAAAGGCCAATAGGTTCATGATGTCTTCTTTGGGAGCTTGGATTGATTTCAATGCAAACTTTGATTACCCTGATTTTCATGCGCAGCCTGATTTAGAACTTCTGGAATGGGAACATCTTTCTACTTTAGGGAGGGATCACTATGTAAAAGTTGTGGAAGCAGGGTTTTTATTTCCTTTCGGACATACAGCGGCATTGGTTAAGATTACCGAAAGAAAGCCCGATAAGGCAACAAGAGCAGCAGTGAATCGACAAAGAATGTACATTGTGATACTGGAACCTGTTGTTTACTATCAAATGAGGGATCAGCAAAATGGTTTCATTCCTTTTCCATTTCAAACGGTCGAATTGCCAGCTACAAGAACTCCTGACCTGGATCCACCAGCAAACTTGATTGATATGGGAGGAGACTACAATTTCTTGATTCGTAGTGGAGGTGTAGATTTGATATTTGATTTGTTGTTGGTTGATCAGGAGGGTGAAGAACAGAAAATAAAGCTTCCATTAATTTTTATTGGCAAATCGGCAGCATATAACGAATCAAAATCAGAGCAACTGGTAGCAGTTTACAATGCCGAAATGAATCGCTTTAAAGCTGATTTTAATTTGCAAAAGGTGGCTTATTCTCCTTCTTTAATCAATGGGGATACCGAGTTCGAAACCACCTATATTGATTTTGGAGCTTTATCTTTAAAGAACAAAGCAGCAAGGGTTTTAAAGTTCCATCCTACAATAAAAACGGCTAAGATAAAAGTGAAAGCTGTTGAGGAATTAACAGGAAATCCTGAGCCTGTGACCATTGAATTACATGATGATGAAAACGCTGCTAAAGTATTTGCAAAGGTTCTGGATAATTTAAAAGCCGATTTTTCAGGTGGTTCTGATAAGTCAGGAGGATTTATGAGTCCAAATACTCAGCTTACTTCTCTTTCAAAATTGAAAGGTCCTTTGGGAGGTGCAGCAGATAAATTGCAAAATCTGGAATTCGATCCATCTGAGTTTTTTGCATCATCTGGGGATATGCCTGTTGCCAAATTATTTGGTGTTGTTTCGATTTTTGATCTCTTGTTGGGGAACTTAAATTTTGGAGTGGAAGGAAATCAACAATCCGAAGTTCTAAACGGACTAAGCAATCAAATGGAATCTATAAAAGAGGATATTTTGGAACAGCAAGCCGTCTTGGAAACTGCTGCCGAAGAGGCAAAAGCTGCCATCGAACAGGAGATCCAAAACTTAAAAAGTCAGTTGGAAAATAAGATAAGTGAGTTGGAACAGCAATTGACCAGTCAGATTCCTCGAATTCCTAACTTTAATGCATACAAAACAAATAAGGCATTTGTGGTAGAGTACAGGTGGATTCCCGAAATGGAAGCTAGCAAATCGCTCTTTGGAGGATTTCTAACAGTAAATGTTCAGAAACCCAAAGAAGCATTGCAAGTTCTAAGCAAGCTGAGCAGGCCTTTCGATACTTCACAAAAAACACAATTTGGAGTAAATGCATCCTTTACGGATTTTGATGTGGAGATCAAGGAACTGATCCGCGTAAGCTTTAAATCACTGAAATTTGGTGGAGGATCAGGAAAGAAAGCTGATGTAAAAGTAGAAATGGCTGAAGAAGATTCAATTCTGTTTTTGGGACCACTGAGTTTTGTGAACCAATTACAAAATTTGATTCCTTCCAATGGATTTGCTGATGGCCCCTACATGAAACTATCACCAACAGGAGTGAAAGCAGGCTTCGATTTGGCAATTCCAAGCGTGGAAGTGGGAGTATGCACCATTGCAAACATGACGCTTGGAGCAGGAGTTCATTTGCCATTTACAGGAGCTCCGCTTACCCTTTCATTCAATTTCTGTAAACGTGAAGCTCCATTTTTACTTACTGTTTCGGCATTTGGAGGTGGAGGATTCTTCTTAATGAAAACCAGTGTGAAAGGTTTTGTAGGAATGGAAGCAGCATTTGAGTTTGGAGCTTCCTTATCTATAAACCTTGGGGTTGCAAGTGGTGGCGTTTCCGTTATGGGAGGCTTTTATTTTAGTATGGAAATTGTTGATGATCATACCGAAACGATTCTTACAGGTTATATTCGTTTTAACGGATATTTATCAATACTCGGAATTATTAGCCTTTCTCTGGAAATATATCTGGCATTTGTTGCCATGTTCCAAAATGGTAAGGTTGAAAAATTATATGGTGAAGCCATTGTAAAAGTGAAGGTTGAAGTGCTGTTCTTTAGCAAGACAGTAACTTTAAAAGCAAGAAGAGAATTAAAAGGAGCCGATGCAGATCCAACTTTCCAGATGATTATGGAAGAAAACGATTGGCTGGAATATTGCCAGGCATATGCATAATAAAACTGGTATAATATAGAATGAGTAATTATTAATGCTGAATTGAAAGTGAAACGAGCATGATTAAAATAATTATTGAACAGATACGCTAATGATTATTTTGATCTTGTGACTTCCATCTGACAAATGGAAAAAAATAATAAACAGATGAAACAAAAAATCATATTCACATGTTTGCCACACCGAATTGATGAACAAGAGAAGTTGCGCTTTTCGGTGCAGATTAGTTTGCGTCTCGAAAATGCAAGTTCAACCACCTTAGCTGCTTTCCCTGATATGGAAAATTGGCCTGAAAAGATAAAGAACTCCACATTTAAGCTGAGACTTAAGAATGGAAGTGAATATGATATTGATTTAAATTCGGACTTGTTTGATGAAGAGTTGTGGATGAAATTAATGCACAAGGATATTAGAGTGGATGCTTTCCAGCAGGAAGATTTAAGCAAGACAAGAATCCATTCCTACCCAATAAAACATGTACAAAGTTTTGTTTTGGATACATACAAAAAACTAGGTGTTCAAAATCCCGACCGATTAATTGATCCCAAAGACCTGAGCGATCCTAAAAGTTTGGGACAAATTTCGAAATTTAGCAAACGTGATACACCTAAACCTTCTGGAACTAATTCAACAACAGCAG
The DNA here is from genome assembly GCF_965230805.1 of Marinifilum sp. Lineage (NCBI taxonomy): Bacteria > Pseudomonadati > Bacteroidota > Bacteroidia > Marinilabiliales > Marinifilaceae > Marinifilum > Marinifilum sp. The sequence goes on from NZ_OZ246019.1 coordinate 4,326,558, forward strand.
GACGAAGAGTATTTAAAGAATCAGATTTTTTGGATGTGGATAATTCTACCACCGAACGCTTGGAAGCTGTTAGAAGAAAGAATGGATTTGTACCATTCCAAAATCAGGCCAATCCTAAATTGGATTTTGCGCAGTTTAGAGATTTTCACAAAACGGATCGACCTACCAGATATGAACCTCTTGCTGAAATAAAGAAACCTGAATTCGAGTTTCACGACATATTGGCTGTGCTTAGCACCTATCCTCAAATACAAAGGAAACTGGGAGTTGTTCTTGATTTTAGTTTGGATATTCCAAATGGTTTTCCGGCTGCCAACTCCATGCGATTGATAATTCAGGATATTGATTTTAAAACCAATACCGAAGTATCAGTTCCTTTAACCGCTTACCAATACACCGAGAAAGGCTTTTATCCTCAATCAAAGGAGAGTTCGGATATCAATTTGGGATTTGTAAAAATCAACACCGATAAATTTACAGCCTTTCAGATTGATACCGATGGAATTGCCATGAAGGTAAACCAAATGGTGGACAATAAGATTCAGGAAGAGGTGAAGCTAAAACTGATTGAATTGGATTTGGGTAAAAGTAAGCGTTTTAAAAATGCTGTGATCCCTGCGGATGAACCCGAAAAGGAAGGCTTGCCAAGCTTGCGGTCGGCAGGGATTGGAATTGCCCGAAATGGAATGGGACAGCATTTAAATGCTCGCTTTGTAAAGGCAAAACAACTGCAAGCCAAACTTATCGATCCATCGAAATTGGATAACAGCTTAAAGCTGATTTTGTCGGATGAAAAATTGTTTGCCGAAGATTTGGTGCAAGCCTATCGAATGGATGTTGCCTATTCAACTGAACCCGAGAAGTGGCATTCCTTGCACATGAGAAAGGAATCTTACTCCTATTTCGATTCGGATAATGCAGAGGAGTTTATTGATGATGTCATGCCGGATGAGGGATTTATACAAACCGCTGCCGCCGAAGATACCGAGAATGCCGATGAGCTATTTGTGGGAGAGAATATGATTCGTTGGGAAGGATGGAGTTTATCGGTTCCTAAACCTGGATTCGCCATTAACGAAGCAGAAGATGATAATACGGATCTTTCGAAACGAGTAGATTATGTAAATACCTCAAAGAATGTAGAAGCCAAGAAATATCAGTTCGATTCTACCAGGGAGTTTAGATTGCATACCAAAACGGAAAGTGTAAAGGGAACTTTACCAAGACTGCGATTCGGACGGGATTACATGCTGCGAGTAAGAACTGTGGATTTGGCCGGGAATAGTGTTCCGCTAGACTCGCAACCCGAGAAGATAAGTGAAGCAGTAATCAGAGGATTTAGATATTACCGTTACGATGCCTTAATGAATCCGGTCTTGCTACTCGGATCTGAATTGAAAGATGGAGAAGCCTTGGAGGAAATGGTAATTCGGAGCAATTACAATATGAATACCGAGCAATTTCAAGAGCGATACGGAAATCTGGATGCCAGTAATAATATTCTGGCAACACGACATTTTCTGCCACCTCGCAATTCGCAATTAATAGCCGAACAACATGCCAAGTTCGACAAAGCATTTGGCTATAGTCCTGAAGTGGCCAAGGCATTATATAAATTAATCAGTTCGAAGGAAGTGCAGTTGCAAAAAGGTGAGAACGGCAAAGAAAAAGTATATCAGGCTAACGATATTGACTTGATTTACCTGCCTGATCCTGCCGCAGCAGGTGTTGCTTTGTTTTTGGCCGATGGATATGATGATACACATTCTCAGACTTTCGAACCTCGATTGTTTAGTTTTTTTGGCAATGATGAGCTGAATCCAAACAATACAAATATCAATCTTTCTGATGAGGATTGGTACAAAGCCAGGTCTTTGCGCATTCAATTGCTTGAAGGAAACACTGCTTTTAACTGGAATGCAGCCAGTCGTATTCTGCTTGTATCCCTGCCAAAGGGGGAGAGAATCAAGTTGAGGTTTTCTACTTTCTGGAAAAAGAAAGATTTGGAAGAGCTTTCGGGAATGTGGAAATTGCTTCAGGAGGACAATCCGGGGAACATTGCAAAGCTCGAAGAATTGGCAAAAACCGGAAGACACTGGATGATCAGTCCGGCACGTGAAATTGAATTATCGCATGCAGTTCAGCAACCAGTTGAAGCTCCGAAAATTGATATCATTAAGCCAGATAGGAATTACAATGATACCCATTCTTGGTTGCATACACGCTTTTTGGTGCATGGATATTCAAGTCATAAAGTAGAGTACAAAGCACGCTGGAAGGACAGAAGAGATGATCCAAGAGCTGTAGAGCCTGATTGGCTTGATCATTCGGACAATGTGGAAGAAATAGACATCAATTATCATGATAAACTGGTAGACAAAGGAAATCTGCCAGAGCAAAAAGATCCTTCGAAGCAATTGGCCATGAAAGCTCAGCAAAATCATATCAAAGCCAGAAAATTAAAAGTGAGTCTGGCCAGTGAGTTTAGTGGTGCCTTACAACACAAATTTGGCGATACCAAACACCGATATGTTGATTATTATCCTGAGGCAACTACAAGATATGCCGAGCACTTCGACAAATTAATAAAATCAGAAGGACTGGAAATTACAAGAGATGGAGAGTGGTTCGAGAAAGTGAATATTTTAAGCTCCGATCGACCCAAAATACCATTTGTTGATTATGTGATACCTACATTTGAGTGGCGAAAGACAAAATCAGCCACGGTAATGCGTCAGCATCGACTTGGGGGTGGATTGCGTGTGTACCTAAAGCGTCCTTGGTTTTCGACAGGCGAAGATGAGATGTTGGCAGTGCTGCTACCAGCATCAGATCCATCTAAAATATCTCAAAGCATTGCTGCACTGGGAACACCGGGATTTAATACCATGTTTACGCATTGGGCGCAAGATCCTATTAGGCCATCGAAGCCAGATAATATGAATTACCCGGCCATTAAGGATTTTAGACACAACCCAACAATAGACAAAGCCTTGGTTTATCCTGGTAAGGAGAACATAAAAACAAGTGCCATTGCTTATCCGGTAGAGTTTGATAAGGAACGGAAGCTGTGGTATGCCGATTTCGCCATTGATCATGGTAAAATGTATTTCCCATTCGTTAAATTGGCTTTAGCCAGATATCAACCCCATTCGGTTCGAAAAGGCAAAAGAGATGTATGCTTGTCATCCGTTGTAATGGCCGACTACATTCAGTTGGTTCCTGAGCGTATTGCTACGCTTAGCTTTAAAAAGGACAATATGAATTCTCGATTTACTTTAAAAGTTGAAGGAGTAATATCCAATGCATTGGATAGAAAGGGCAACACGGGAAATTATTTAGAGATTAGCTTTATTGATCCTCAAATTGTACAGCCAGTTTACGGTATTGTGTCCGATGGTAGAAATGAGGAGAGTCTGGAAGAGAAAGGAGTGAGAATTCCAATATCAGGAAATATAGTACAAAGCAACTACTTTATTGTAGAGCGAGAATTTAAGTTGAGCAGAAAATACAAAGATCAACCAATACAGGTGGTGGTGCAGGAATTTGAAGGATCTACTTTGGGCAAAGGAAATATAAGAAGCCTTGCCAGTGGTGTAAGTGAAGAGAATCAGCCAAAGTTGGTGTATGCTGATGTGTTTAAAATTAATGCAATTGACAATACGCAGTAATAAGGGAATAACCATTATAATTTATAAATATCAACCATAACTTTAAATCTTCTACGTAATGCATGACATCTATCCGGAAATGATCAAAAACCTACCCGAAGCTGATATTCCTTTTAAAGGAGTTAAAGGCTGGGTAGCTCAAGGAGAAAACCATCAAATTGTTTTTTTTGATTTTGAACCCATAGGCGAAGTACCCCGCCATTCGCATGCAGCGCAATGGGGAGTGGTGATTGATGGTGATATGGAGCTAACCATAGCAGGAGTTAGTAAAACCTATCAAAAAGGAGATCATTATTACATTCCCGAAGGGGTTTTACATTCGGCTATATTTAATAGAAGAACGATTGTTATGGATTACTTTGCTGAAAAAGATCGATATAAACTGAAATAACTCTTTAAAAGTTGTAGTTACTTTACAGGCAACTAGTGTAAAGAATGCTAATTCCCCGAACTAATTTTTTGACCTATTTTCCTTTCTACTGCGTTAAGCTTTTTCGCCGTAGCTACGGCTATGCCTGTAAACCTTGCCTTGTAAAAAGAAAAATATTTTCAAAAACTTTAATTCGTTTTATTAACACTCTTCACACTAGAGCCTTTTTGTCATCCAGCAAGTGTTACTTACCGACTTTTAATTTTTTTTGTCCGAAATTAGTCTGTCTTGACAAGCATTCTTGGTACATTTGTCCCACTTTCTATGGACAAAAATAGCCAAAACGTATACGAATTAGAGAATGCCAAAATAAGCAGCTTGCTGTGGAAATATTTTTGGCCATCATTTACGGGAGTTGTGATCAACTCGCTGTACAATGTGGTTGACCGCATTTTTATTGGTCATGGTGTTGGTTCTGTTGCTTTGTCAGGATTAAGTGCAGTCTTTCCCATCATGCTAATTCTGATGGCATTTGGAATGTTAATAGGAATAGGCGCAGGTGTTCGTATCTCAATTAATCTGGGGAAAAAGGATTTTAAAAGAGCAGAATGGGTATTGGGCAACTCTTTTGTTTTAATGCTGATTGTTTCGGTAATCATTACCCTTATTGGTTTTACAATTAAAGATCCCCTCTTGCGATTGTTTGGTGTATCAGCAGATACCAAACACATTGCAAACGAGTATCTGAATATTATACTATATGGTGCTGTATTTAATGTGGTTGGTTTTTCCTTAAACAACCATATACGCTCCGAAGGGAATGCTAAAATTGCCATGTACTCCATGTTAATTAGTGCAGGAACCAATATTGTTCTCGATCCTATTTTTATTTTCTTTCTGGATATGGGCGTCGCAGGGGCAGCCTATGCAACAATTATTGCTCAGCTGATATTGTGTATTTGGGTAATCAAACACTTTAGAAGTGAGCGATCGGTAATTAAGTTGCGTACCACTAATTTTAAGCTTAATCCACAAATTATATGGTATATCCTATCCATCGGATTTGCCCCCTTTTCGATGCAAATTGCTGGTAGCTTTGTGCAAGGATTGTACAACGTACAGCTGATAAAATTTAGCAGCGACGTAGCAATAGCAGCCATGGGTGTAATCAATTCGGTAGCCATGCTAATTGTTATGACCATTATTGCTGTTAACATGGCGGCACAACCAATTTACGGATTTAGTTATGGCGCAAAACACTACGATAGGGTAAAGGAAACTTTGAAAATCTGTTTGATTGCAGCCACAGGAATTGCTATCGTAGGATGGATATTGGTTCAGCTATTTCCCGAAACCATGGTGCTGGCATTTAATAGCACCGATAAGGAACTGCTGCAAGTAGGAGCTAAAGGACTTCGTATCTTTATGTTTGCGCTTCCGGTTGTTGGTTTTCAAGTTATTGTTGGCAATTATTTTCAGTCAATAGGTAAAGCAGGCATTTCAACATTGCTCACACTTATGCGACAGGTTATTCTTCTGATTCCTATCCTTTTTATCCTGCCTAAATATCTTGGACTTGATGGGGTTTGGCTTGCCGGACCAATTTCCGATTTAGGCTCAGCAATGGTATCGGCTATCTTTATCATCAGAGAGTTTAGAAAGCTAAATTCATGGAGAGTTTAAAGGATCGGGAAATTTAATTTTTGTCTGGTACCTGATACAACTTTAAACGATGTGCTCGATACTATTTTACGTCGAACTCACGTTATTTACCGTTTGCATAAAATCTTTTCATCGAATTCACGTTACTTAAAAGAGTAATACAGGTATAATTTAACCAGATGATAACACATTAGTCTGCTCAATCATACAGATTTTTGTATTTTAAAGCCGGTTTTATTTTGAAACGAATCTTAAATTGTTTAAACATTTTGAGTTTAGTAGAGGCAAAAAATAGAGGCATAGCCATAGCTACGCCGATATTTTTTAACCAAGGATAAACTCAAAAGGACAAAAGAATTGGACCGATTTCATTGTAATACTGGTATAAACCTCGACATATCAAAAGAAGGGACTAGATGAGAAGTGTATTGGTATTTCTGTTTTTCTTTTTACTGTTTGGTTGCTATTCCCAGGATGTGCCCCTTGTGAAGGAACAACATCCAAGAATAGAATTGAGTCAGGAACGCTTTAATTGGCTAAAAGAGAATATTTCCAGCGGAGAGTGTAAGGAAACTTATCAACGATTTAAAAGTGCATACGATAGAAATTGGATAACCAAGTCTAACACCTATTTGGTGGGATCGGATTCTACCCAATGGAGATATGATTTTGCTTCGAATGAGGCATTCCCGATGTTGCGAATGACTGCTTTTTTACTAAGATTGGGAACCGATGGCTTGGCACAGAAACGTTGCGAATTCATTATATCCAGGTATATTGAATATTTAAACTCACTAAATTTCGATAGCTATTCAGGCGATACCAAGGAAAACTTATTAAGGAACAATTGCAATTACGGAGCAATTCTTCTCGATTGGACTTACAATGATGTACCTCGAACCAAAAGGCAACAGCTTTCGAGGACCTTGTATAAAGTTCTCGAATACTTTATGGATAATTATGTATTAACACGTGCAGGCAATAGTTATGTAACCAGCCATAACATCTACAATTGTGGAATTACCATGCATGCAGCATTGGCTTTGCATGGTGCCGATGGATTATCGTCTGCTCAAATCTCGGATGTAAATTCGTGGTACGAAACTTTGGTTGACAAATGGGAGAGTGGTATTCTTCCTGCTTTTGCTCACTTTCGTGATGATGATGGGGGTTGGAATTGGGGAGCAGCTTATTCCATGTATGGATTGCCACGCCAGTACCAGTTCTTCGACGACATGAAAATCGCTACCGGAACCGATTACTATCAGGAACAATCGTGGATCAGAGAGTCGATCAATCAGTATTGGTACTTCTATCGGCCAGACAATTATACCATTCATTTGGGAGATGACGTAATCAACTTGAATCAGGCCAACAGGGTAATGTATCGACATGCTGCCGAGTTTGGCGACGAAAGAAGTCAATACCTGGTTCAAAAGTATGATGGTGTAGAATATCTTACTAACTCATATCTCGTATTTCAGAAACTGATGTTTAAAGACTTTGAAGCAGCTACAATTTCTCATCCCGAACCACCTTTGGATTGGTGGGCCGATAAAACAGGCTTGGCGGTGAGCAGAACCTCATGGGACGAGGATGCTACCATGCTTTGGTACTATTGCGCTCCGGTAAAAAGAGCCGATCACGAACATAGGGATAACAATCACTTTGTAATTATTCGCGATAAGCCTCAGATATTGGATGCTGGCATGTACGACTCTTATGCAACAAATCATTATAACAATTACTATTCTCGAACCATAGCGCACAATTCCATTTGTGTTTTTGATGAATCGGATTCGTACCGGGCTTTTGGCCGATCGGTTTCTAATGATGGAGGCCAAATTTGGACCGACCGATTAGAGAATGTGGGTGAAATTACCGATAAGGATCACATAAGAGGAGAGTGGCTAAAATATGCTGCCGACGATGAGTTTGCCTATTATATTACCGATGCTGCAGATTCGTATGCTTCAAATAAATTAGATCGATTTGAGAGGCGATTGCTTTATCACAAACCCGATCGGGTTTTGGTATTGGATCATCTTCATCTTTTAAACACCAATACGAGGGAAAGAAAAGTAAAGTACATTAACCATTTTGCGAATCGTCCTGATATCAGCGGACAAGTTGTAAATACCACAGTTACTGATAAAATCATTAGCTATAACGGAACTGATTATAAAGCATCACATGGCAATGGGAATGTTGCTATTCGTACATTATTGCCCAAATCTACTACCACAACTTTAATAGGAGGAAGTGGCTATGAGTATTGGGTAGATGGAAGCAATTATCCACCCAGCCGAAACCCCGATTTTGATAACAAACATCCCGGAACCTGGCGAATAGAGGTTGAACCAAGCGAGGTGAAAGAAGATTTGGTATATCTACACAGCATAAAAATTGGCGATAATCAGAACCCATCAAATGCAGGGGGAGAAGTACTGCAAAACGATAATACCATTGGTGTTGACTGGGAGAATCATTTGTACCTGTTCCATGCCGAGGGTGATACTTTAAATTCATCTTACACGGTAAATCCGCTTGACGGAAATAGAACCATTAAGATTTTTGCTTTGGATATGCAGGCCAATACTTCCTTTGGCGTTTTTATAGATGATGAATTACAACGAACCGGAGATTCTAATGAGGATGGAATATTTCAAGTTACAGTTGATTTATCGGCAGGATCGCATAAGTTGGCGGTGCGTGATACCATAGCTGGCGATCCGAATCCTGATACTGATCCAGAACCCGATCCGGCACCTACACCAGAAGAGGAAGCATCAAAAGAGGTTAAGATATTTCCAAATCCAAGTGATGGAATGTTTACCGTATTAATTGATCACAATGAGGTGAACGAGTTTTATGTAAGTACATTCGATTCAACAGGAAGAAAAATTAAGGAATATTTAACTCCTGGCAATCGAGTTGATTTAAAAATGAATGGCTTGTCGTCCGGGGTTTATTATTTGCTTATTCAATATCTTGATAAACAAGTAAAGAGAAAAATCGTTTTAATCAATTAAGTGATGATTATTTGTTACTATTAAAGATATTCTGCAACAGCTCCATTTACCAGTAAATGTGCTTGTCGAACTTTTTTTTAATAGGATTTACCGGTAAATGTCGCTAGTCCTGATTTGCAATCAGGGCTTTAGAGTTTAGGATTTTAAATCCGCAAAGTTTAACAAACTTCGAAATGATTTACATTGCTAGTCCTGATTTGCAATCAGGGCTTTAGAGTTTAGGATTTTTAATCCGCAAAGTATAGATGTAAAAAAGGAAATTCACACCGACCATCCTTATAAATGATGCTCCAATCAAACATCCTATAGGCAAACACATAATGGAAAGTTCTCTTAACGACATCTTCACATTAAAAATTCCTCAAAATAGCCCGCTATTCTCTCCAAATTTTTAATGCAAATCTATCCCAAATATAACTTTCTGTGGATAGAATTTTACGTTGAACTCACCATATTTACTTTCTCAAAAATCACATTCTGAATAACAGGATAAGTTAATTCCTCAGGCAAGTTGTTAAAGAAACATATCTCAGCAATTTCAGATTCTGGCAATTCGCCCAAATGGGTAATATTGGCAAAAAAGATTCTGCCACAATTGATTTCACCCTGCCAATCGCAAGAGTAATCGGCAATCAGTTTAAGACTGAACTCTTTGGCACCAGTTTCTTCGTACAATTCGCGTCGTGCAGCTTGCAGAGCACTTTCGTTTTCTTCTATATGTCCGGCAGGCATTTCCCATGTGTTTCGCAATTTGTGGCGCACAAACACCCATTTGTTCTGGTATTTCGAACAAACTATTGAGTATTTTAAATTCTCTTCTGGTATACTTAAGGGATCTAAAAAATTAACGATTGGTTTTGTCATGTTCAATTTTTACTCAGAGGTTGATTTTCCTTTATACATTTCGCTAAACGAACCTTCAATCGGCTCCCAAAGTTCTACTTTATTTCCTTCGGGATCGAGAATCCATCCAAACTTGCCATACTCGAATACTTGCATTTCTCCTATAACTTCAACACCCTCTTCTTTCAGAATTTTTAAAAGTTCCTCCAGGTTTTCCACACGATAATTAAACATGAAATCTTTTTGCGATGGCTTAAAGTATTCTGTTTTTTCATCAAAAGGACTCCAAATGGTAAAACCTGTCTCCTCAGGATTACTCGTCTTTTGCCACTCAAACACTCCTCCATATTCATTAGGACACTGAATCCCTAAATGTTTGTTGTACCATTCTCTTGTTTCTTTTGGATCTTTACTTTTAAAAAAGATACCGCCTATTCCTGTAACGCGTTTTTTCATTGGGGATATTTATTTGTTGTAATTTATAATTCCTTTTATCATTCCATTAAAGATAAACACATGAAAAGGATAACTTAAAATCCAATACAGTCTTCCTCCCAAGCCCTTCGGTCTAAAAATTGCTTTTTGCTGAAGGTAGGTTTTATCTTGCTTCTGATTCACCGAGAATTCTAACCATGCCTCACCAGGTAATCTCATTTCAGCGTACAGTAACAATCTCATATTTTGTTTATCAGCAAGCAGCACACGCCAAAAATCCAGCGAATCGCCAATTTCTATTTCGTTTGGATGTCTTCGTCCACGATTTAATCCAACACCACCAAATAGTTTGTCTATAAAACCACGAATTTGCCACAACCAATTGGCATAATACCAACCTCTATCGCCACCCACAGCCCAAACATTATCAATCGTTTTTTCAATATCACCAATAGGATATGATTTTGTATCGAAATAGCAGCCAAAGCTGGGAGGCTCAACATACTTAAAATTTTTATTTGAGAGTCTGCCACTACTCAAAGCATCTTTCCACGACGAAATTACCATTTGTTGTTTGATATTGCCCATGGCTAGTCGAATGGCCTCTTTATAGGGTATTGGGTGGATATCAAGTAAGTTCTCCAGATCGTTCGGACGGCATACAACCTCTATTTTCATGCTATTCACCAAATTAACCGCCAAATTATACGATGTTGACGTGATAAAAAACAACCAATAAGATGATAAACGAGGAGTCATAACCGGTAAACTGATAATCGTTCTGTTTAGTTTTCTTACTTGTGCATATTGTTGCAGCATCTCTTTGTAGGTTAGAACTTCCGTTCCACCAATATCAAAGGTTTGGTTCAAACAACTTTTGTGACAAATGGATTTGTACAAATACTCAATTACATTTCTAATGGCAATGGGCTGACATTTGGTTAAGAGCCATTTGGGAGTAAGCATAACAGGAAGTTTCTCAACCAAATCGCGAATAATCTCAAAAGAAGCACTGCCCGATCCCACAATAATTCCAGCACGTAAAATGGTATAGTAACTCCTGCTTTGTTTTAAAATTTCTTCAACCTCTTTCCTCGATTGTAAATGTTTCGATAATTTATCTTCATTAGCAATGCCACTTAAATAAATAATTTGTCGATTTTCGGTTGTTTTAAGGTAGTCGACAAAATTCTGAGCACACTTCTTCTCTAAAATGTCAAAGTCCTCTGTTCCTTGCAACATCGAATGAATCAAATAATAGCTTACTTCAATATCCTTAGGGATTTTATACAATGTTTTTGGCTGTAGTAAATCTACCTCTAAAAGCCTCAGATTTTGATGAGGAAGTTCTTTATGGGTAAACCTCTGCTTATTTCTTACGCAGCAATAAACAATATGGCCTTGTTCTAATAGAACAGGAAGTAATCTTTTGCCTATATATCCATTGGCACCAGTTAAAAGAATTTTCATTGGCAGAATAATCTTGTTGTTAAACCATTCAATTTACTAAAAACCTGATTTGGATTAAAATATTTGCTCAATACTTCATCCTTAAAATATTATTCCTACATTTGAAGCATAACAGAACAGGACACCTAAATTAATATTTTGAATGAAAGCATTTCAGTTTACCCCGGATAGCAACTCACCAACACCAAAATTTCAACAATTAATTCAGGCCTTTCAGGATGCGATAAGCCAAAAAATTTTAAAGCCAGGGGATGTATTGCCTTCCGTAAATCAGATGTGCAAAGAGTGCAAGCTATCAAGAGATACTGTATTTAAAGCCTATGCTGAATTAAAAAAGCGCAATGTAATTGAATCGGTGCCTAATAAGGGCTATTTTGTGGCTGGTGAAATAACAAGAGTGTTTCTGTTTTTGGACACATTTAAAGCATATAAAGAGGTTTTATACGCTAGTTTTAGAAAGAATCTTCCCGAAAATGTTGCAGTAGATCTGCATTTTCACCATTACAATATCGATGTTTTTAAAAATCAAATTCGCGAAAGTGCAGGTAAGTATAGTAAATATCTTATCATGAATTTCGATCATGAAGATGTAACAGAAACATTAAAACAATTAGACCCTAAGAAAGTATTAATTATAGATTGGAATATTAATGCCCAAGACCAGAATTCTCAAATCTTTCAGGACTTTGGGCAATCTGTTTTCGATGCCTTGCAGTCAGGAATAGATCGTATAAAAGCCTACAAGCATTTCTGCTTCGTTTACCCTGATTATACTTATCACCCATACGACTCGGTTGAGTTTTTCCTTCGATTCTGTAAACAGAATGGGATCAAGCACTCCATTTTTACCGATCCGGATGCTATTGAGGTAAACACAGGGACGGTTTATCTTTCGGTAAGCGATAGAGCCATGGTAAAGATACTGGATAAAGCAAGAGCCAAAGATCTTGAATTCGGAAGCGATATTGGATTGATATCCTACAACGAAACACCTATGAAAAAATACATTGACAAGGGAATTACAGTATTATCTACCGATTTTGAACTGATGGGAAAAAAAATTGCAGAATTTGTGCAAGGTGCAAACCCCCAGTATTACTGTGTTCCTACCAAGTTGATTATCAGAAAATCATTATAATATCAAAAAATATTTTTTTTTATTCGGAAACATTTTTAATTTTGAAACAGAACAGAACAGGGCAGAACGGAATAAAATAACTCAAATGTACTTACTAGGATTAGATATTGGAAGCTCATCGGTTAAAGCATCATTATTAGATGCGAAATCAGGCAAATGTTTGTCAACGGATTTTTACCCAAAAAAAGAGATGGAAATTACTGCTCATAAATTGGGTTGGGCAGAGCAAGATCCACAAATGTGGTGGCAGAATTTAAAGCTTGCTATAAAAAGTGTAATTGCCAAAGCGCAAGTTGACAAAGAAAAGATGAAAGCAATCGGAATTTCGTATCAAATGCACGGACTGGTGTGTGTTGATAAAAATCTGGAACCGGTGCGATCATCCATTATCTGGTGCGACAGTCGAGCGGTTTCAATGGGAGAAGATGCGTTTCAAAACATCGGAAAAGAAAAATGTTTGTCTCACCTTTTGAATTCTCCAGGAAACTTTACAGCAAGTAAACTGGCATGGGTGAAAGAAAATGAAACTGATATCTATAACAAGATTTATAAAATCATGCTTCCTGGTGATTTCATCGCAATGAAACTAACAGGCGAAGTTTGTACCACTGTTTCTGGTTTATCAGAAGGTATTTTTTGGGATTTTAAGAATCAAAACATTTCGGAGGATGTATTAAATAATTATGGTATAAGCAGAAATTTACTGCCAAGTATTGTTGATACTTTTTCGAATCAAGGAAAGGTGTTGCCTGATATAGCCAATGAACTGGGTTTCTCTGAGAATGCAGTTGTTTCATATCGTGCAGGAGATCAACCAAACAATGCGCTCTCGTTAAATGTGCTAAAACCAGGTGAAATTGCAACAACAGCAGGAACTTCGGGGGTGGTTTACGGAGTTAGCGATGAGGTGAAATATGATCCTTATTCAAGAGTCAATTCTTTCGCACATGTGAATCACACTGATGAAAATACAAGATTAGGAATTCTACTGTGCATTAATGGAACAGGGATTATGAATTCATGGTTGCATAAAAATGTAGCCAAAGGCATGTCCTATCCTGAGATGAATGATTTGGCAAATACAGTACCTGTTGGTGCTGATGGAGTGTCTGTATTGCCATTTGGAAACGGAGCAGAGCGCGTTTTAAATAACAGGGAAGTTGGAGCTAAGATAGCCAATCTTAATCTTAACAGACATACCGATGCTCACGTATTGAGGGCGGCACAGGAAGGTATAGCGTTCTCATTTTACTATGGAATGGAAATTATGAAGGAGATCGGAGTAAAACCTGATGTAATTCGAGCAGGTAATGCCAATATGTTTCTAAGTCCATTGTTTAGAGAAACACTAGCTAATGTTTCAGGAGCTGTTATCGAGCTTTACGATACGGATGGATCGCTAGGAGCAGCCAGAGGAGCAGGGTTTGGAACCGGTTACTATTCTTCATTGGAAGAGGCATTTAATGGTTTGGAGAAAATCGCTACGATTAAACCTAATGATTCGATGCGAAAAGAAACATTAAAGGCTTATTCATGCTGGACAAATGAATTAAATAAGAATTTATAAAGCTTAAAATTATAAAAACACAAATCATGACTATTCTTAAAGGAGACAAAGAGTACTTTCCAGGAATTGGAAAAATAGCTTACGAGGGATCAGAATCAAAAAATCCATTGGCATTTAAATGGTACGACGAAAATAAAGTTGTGGCAGGCAAAACAATGAAAGAACATTTACGTTTTGCAGTGGCATACTGGCATACATTCTGCGGCGATGGCGGCGATCCTTTCGGGCCAGGGACACAGAAATTCCCTTGGGCAACCGAAACCAATGCAATTGATGCTGCAAAATCGAAAATGGATGCTGCATTTGAGTTCTTTACAAAATTGGGTACGCCTTTTTACTGTTTTCACGATACCGATGTAGTGGGTGAAGGTAGCGTTTTCGAAATTGAGAAGAGAATGGCTACAATGGTAGAATATGCGAAGCAAAAGCAAGCCGAATCGGGAGTTAAGTTGCTTTGGGGAACTGCAAATGTATTCTCCAATGCTCGATATATGAATGGTGCATCTACCAATCCTGATTTTAATGTACTTGCTAATGCTGCTACTCAGGTTAAAAATGCTTTGGATGCTACAATTGCTCTTGGTGGTACGGGTTATGTATTCTGGGGTGGCCGTGAAGGCTATATGTCTCTTCATAACACAGATATGAAAAGAGAATTGGATCATATGGCAATGTTTTTAACAAAGGCTCGTGACTATGGTCGCGCCAATGGTTTTGAAGGAACTTTCTTTATTGAGCCAAAACCAATGGAACCATCAAAACATCAGTATGATTTTGATTCGGCAACGGTTATGGGATTCCTAAATAAATATGGTTTAGCTGATGACTTTAAAATTAATGTAGAGGTAAATCATGCTACTTTGGCAGGACACACCTTCGTACATGAACTACAAACATGCGTTGATAATAACATGTTAGGAAGTATTGATGCAAACAAAGGCGATTATCAAAATGGATGGGATACTGATGAATTTCCTACAAGTATTTATGAGATTACTGAGGCAATGTTGCCAATTCTTCAGAACGATGGATTTACTCATGGAGGAATTAATTTTGATGCCAAGACACGCCGTAATTCTACTGATCTAGAGGATATTTTTATTTCTCATATTGGTGGAATGGATGTATTTGCTCGTGCATTGGTAATTGCTGATAAGATTAGAACGGAATCGCCTTATTTACAAATGAAGAAAGATCGTTATGCTTCATTTGACTCGGGCAATGGTTCTAAATTCGAAAAAGGCCAATTAAGCCTTGAAGATTTAAGAAAAATTGCTCAAGAAGTTGGTGAGCCGGCTCAAATCAGTGGAAAACAAGAACTATTTGAACACTTAATTAACTGGTACATTTAATAAGTAATCCCATTGTGCTCCTGTGATCATTTCGCAGGAGCTTGTATTAACCTTTATTCTAATCAAATGAGCCAACCCCAAACTCAAGGCAGTAAAATGTTTATTCTCTCGATTACCCTGGTTGCCACACTAGGAGGTTTATTGTTTGGATACGACACAGCTGTAATTAATGGTGCAATTGAAGCACTAAAAGTATTTTTTGTTACTCCTCTGCAATCAGATAATTCTCTTGCTCTACAGGTTTTATCAGAATACAAAATTATTGTATCACTCTGTTTTGTGGTGATATCTACTTTGGTTTCCAGTTTCATGTTTCGAATGTATGGAAAGAAGAAAGGAATGATTTATAGCACTGGAATTATAACTCTTGTTGCTGTAATTTGGTATACACAGTTTTGGCTATCCGTAAACGAAATTTCAGAAAATACTCTTAATTCCATTAATGGATTTACCATATCAAGTGCCTTGATTGGTTGCATTATTGGTGGATCAATAGGTGGATATTTAAGTCAAAATATTGGTAGAAAGAAAGGTTTAATTCTAGCCGCTCTTCTATTTACACTTTCTGCAATAGGTTCTGCTATGCCAGAAGCCATGAATATTTTTGGAGCAGGAACAATTACTTCATTTATTTTTTACCGAATTATAGGTGGTATCGGCGTAGGAATTGCCTCTATGTTATCACCCATGTATATAGCCGAAATAGCACCAGCAAACATACGTGGAAAATTAGTTTCATGGAATCAGTTTGCAATTATCTTTGGTATGCTGGTGGTTTATTTCGTGAATTATACAATTGCCCTAAGTGGCGATGATGGTTGGCTTAATGAGATTGGTTGGAGATATATGTTTGCTTCTGAAACCATTCCAGCAATAATATTTCTGATTTTGTTGCTATTCGTACCCGAAACTCCAAGATATTTAATGTTAAAATCACAAGATGATAAAGCCAAGGACTTACTAAATAAAATTGTTGGAAGCGAGAAAGCACAAAGTTTAATGAAAGACATTAAGCAATCATTGGTTGAAAAAAACTCTCCTTGGTTAAGTTTTGGTGGACTGATTATCATTATTGGAGTATTACTTTCAGTATTTCAGCAGTTTGTTGGTATTAATGTCGTGTTGTACTATGCTTCCGAGATATTTAGAAATATGGGAAGTGATACGGATACCTCATTGTTGCAGACCATTATTGTGGGAGCTATAAATTTGATATTTACAGTTCTGGCAATTTATACAGTTGATAAATTTGGTCGTAAACCATTAATGATTATTGGTGGTATTGGAATGGGTATATGTATGTTTGCCCTTGGTTTTGCTTTTTATTTTAACCAAATGGGTTTAGCAGCATTATTTGCGATGTTAGGATATGTTGCTTTTTTTGCAATGTCATGGGGGCCGGTTACCTGGGTTCTTCTTTCCGAAATCTTCCCGAATTCTATTCGTTCTGCAATGTCAATGGCAGTAGCTGCTCAATGGATCGCAAATCTTATCGTATCATGGACATTCCCAATGATGAATGATAATACATGGCTAACAAATCAATTTAATCACGGGTTCTCCTACTGGATTTATGGTTTTATGGGGATTCTTGCAGCATGGTTTGTATGGAAAATTGTACCCGAAACAAAAGGAAAATCACTAGAGGATATGCAGAAGCTTTGGAAAGAATAGTATTTAGTAAGAAAATCAGATCAGTTTAATTCATTATCAGAATTTAATAAATAAGTTGGTGGGTTTTATTAGTTTACGATAATGAATGATGAGTAAGGATCGGCAATTTGCTGATCCTTTTTCGTTCTAATTGCTCTTGTTTTTGCATTTGAACTAAGGATAAAATATTGCTTTTACTTATATTTGATTCATATTTCCAAAAGCCAATTTACCATTTACATCTTCTAATTTTTATTGAAGATAAAATTTACTAACTATGAGATTATTAGCCTTTTGTTTGGCAATGATAGGATTTTTTGCGTGTAATAATGAGCAAGAAGATCGCAGAAAGTTAACTGATTACGTAAACACATTTGTTGGAACCGATGGACCCGGAAATACCTATCCCGGGGCAGTTGTCCCTTTTGGGATGGTACAATTAAGTCCTGATAATGGATTGCCGGGTTGGGATCGAATTGCCGGATATTTTTATCAGGATTCGACGATTGCCGGATTTAGTCATAAACATCTAAGTGGCACTGGGGCTGGCGATTTGTATGATATTCTTGTTTTACCTTACAATAGTAGATTTGACAAAGATTTGTGGCCAGACCAAGAAGATTACCGTCCATATTCTATGTTTGACCATAGTAAAGAATCGGCTAGACCTGGATATTACTCTGTAGATTTATTAAGCTCTGGTATCAAGGCAGAGCTATCTGCAACAGAAAGAGTAGGTTTTCATCGTTACACTTTTCCAAAGGATGATGAATCTAAAATTTTAATTGACTTGGGATACAAACTAAACTGGGATGATCCGACAGAAACATATCTTAAATTGGAAGATGAAAATACAATTGTAGGATACCGTTATTCTACAGGTTGGGCTCCGGATCAACGTGAACATTTTGTTATTAAATTTTCAAAGCCAATTAAAAATGTTGACTTTTATATTGGTGTTAACAAGTTGGATAATAACGAAGTAAAAGCAAAAAAGACGAAAGCTGAAATCCTATTCGCTACTCAAGAACATGAAGAAGTGCTGGTTAAAGTAGCCCTTTCATCCTACTCAATTGAGGGAGCAAAGAAAAACTTAGAGGCAGAGTGCAATCATTGGGATTTTGATAAAGTAGTTTCTCAAGCCGACGCAAAGTGGGAAAAACAACTAAATGTAATAAATGTTGAAGGCTCAGACTATCAGAAAACGGTTTTCTACACCAATTTATACCACTGTTTTTTAACCCCATCGTTACATTCTGATGTTGATGGATGGTATAAAGGGGCAGACAAACAAATGCATCAAGCAATTGGCTATGATAAGTTAGAGACTTTCTCATTATGGGATACTTACCGAACAGCGCACCCACTATATACCATTGTGGTTCCAGATAGAGTTAAAGATATGGTGGCTTCTTTTTTAAGTCATTTTGATGAGACAGGTTTGTTGCCTGTATGGAGTTTTGCCGGAAATGAAACGAATATGATGATTGGTTATCATTCAGTTCCGGTAATTGTAGATGCCTATTTTAAAGGTATACCTATGGATGTAGAAAAAGCATATGAAGCTTGTAAAACCACGGCAATGAGTGATGCCTGGAGCTTACCTGATTATAAAAAGTACGCTTATGTACCAATGGATGATGCTCATGATGGTCATTGGAGTGTGTCAAAAACCATGGAGTATGCTTACGATGATTGGTGTATTGCTGTGTTTGCAAAAGCTTTAAATAAGGATGAGGATTATAAATACTTTAGCAAGAGAGCTGACTATTGGAAAAATCATTACGATGCAGAGAGCACTTTTATGCGTCCTAAGGCTAAAGATGGTAAGTTTATTAAGCATTTTATTCCTAAAGAATATACCGAGTTGTTTTGTGAAAGTAACGCTTGGCATTACTTCTGGCATGTTCAGCACGATATTCCAGGTTTAATCGAGATTACAGGAAAAGATGTTTTTGCTTCCAAGTTAGATTCCATGTTTACCTATTATGACGATCCTAATGATGACTTGCCTATTTTTTCTACCGGTATGATCGGTCAATATGCTCACGGTAATGAACCTAGTCATCATGTAGCATATTTGTTCAATCAGATTGGTCAGCCCGAGAAGACTCAGAAAATGGTTCACCAGATTATTGAGTCACAGTACACAGATAAACCTGACGGTTATTGCGGCAATGAGGATTGCGGACAAATGTCGGCTTGGCTAGTCATGTCTGCCAGTGGAATATATCCTGTAAATCCAGCTGATGGAATCTATCACATCACTTCTCCATGGCTGGAACAATTAAGCTATAACTTACCAAACGGAAAAACATTTAAAATCACAACAGAAAATTTTGGACAAGGACATGTATTGATTGATAAGGTGTTTTTGAATGGCGAAAAACTGGATAAATTGGTCATTACCCATCAACAAATTATGAATGGAGGAGAACTGCATTTTCTGTTAAAATCGACGAAATAAATGATAGAGGCTGTGCGTTACGTACAGCCTTTATTATTTATAACCATTTAATGAGGAAAAAATATATAAAGATGAAACAACTGATAGCCTTTGTTGTGATAGTATTTTGTCATTCCACATCATTGTATGCGCAAAAGTTTATGACTTATAATCTCCGATACGACAATCCCAATGATGGACTTAACAAATGGGAACTTCGCAAGGAAAATATTACTGATTTGATTCTAAAATATTCTCCGGACATATTTGGAACTCAGGAAGGCTTGAGTCGTCAGTTGGATTATTTGGATGAGAATTTGAAAAACTATTCGTTTATTGGAGTAGGGCGAGATGATGGCAAAAGAAAGGGTGAATATTGTGCCATATTTTATAAATGTTCCGATTACAAAATATTGGACGAATCAACATTTTGGTTATCAAATACACCAAATAAAATTTCGATTGGATGGGATGCTGTTTTGGAAAGAATTTGCACTTGTGCTTTGTTCGAAAACAAAAAATCTGGAAAGAAATTTTGGGTGTTTAATGCCCACTTTGATCATATTGGAAAAGAGGCGCAGTATGAAAGTTCCAAACTAATTGTAAAGAAAATTCAGGAATTTAATCAATGTAAATATCCTGTTGTTTTAATGGGTGATTTAAATCTAATGCCTTCAAGCAAGGCAATAAAGTTTTTAAGTAAGAATTTTCTTGATGCACATTTTCAGACTGAGGCAATAAGTAATTTGGGAACATTTAATGCATTTAAGCATAAGGAGCCTGTTGTGGATAGAATCGATTATATTTTTGTTGATAAATCTTCAAATGTAAAGAACTATCGGATAATTAATGACAAATTAAATGGAAAATATCCGTCGGATCATCTGCCCGTTCTTGTAGAACTCAAATAATAGTTTTCTCTTTATATCAGTAATACCAGGATAAGGGTAAAGTACTCTTTTTGCTATATTGAAGCTTAAATTAAAATAGGAGGATTACCACAACTTAGCTTATGCAATCGGAAACATTTCAGAACGAAGTAGAATTAAGGTACAAATTGTACAACAGTATATTTTTAACTCTTCCCTTAGATGGTATACACGGAACAGGCATTTTGATTCCTTTAATGAAAAGTGAATGCCGAAAGGGATTAGAAAATGGGAAATCTCCTGTTGAAATATTGGATCTTTTTTTTGAAAAGCAAACCAATTTTAAGACAGAATCGGAACAGTTAGACTTCATGTTTCGTGTAATTAACTATATTGAAAGGCAGGTTGTGTTGTTGGATGCTCTGGAAGATGCTGCTTTTTTGGATTTACATGATCCGCAAAAAAGAGGGAAAATTGAGTCAATTAAGATTCGATTAACAAGTGGTGAAAGAAAGGAGAAAATTGGAGAAGCTTTAAAAAAAATAGCGGTTCGGATTGTTTTAACTGCTCACCCCACACAGTTTTATCCTAGCACTGTGTTGGCAATAATTCATGATTTAATTGATGCTATTCAGAAAAATGATCTATTACAGATTAAGATGTTACTCACCCAACTTGGTAAAACTCCATTCTTTAAAAAAGAGAAGCCAACTCCTTATGATGAAGCCAAAAGTCTGAGTTGGTATTTAGAGAATATTTTTTATCAATCGGCATCCGAACTGTATGATGATCTAATGAAAGAAGTGAGCAATCCTGAGGAACAAGATGGGAGTATACTGACTTTTGGATTTTGGCCAGGAGGCGATCGCGATGGAAATCCATTTGTAAAGGTAGGTACGACATTAGCAGTGGCTAATAGGTTAAGAAGTATATTATTATCCAACTATCACAAGGATATCAGGAAGTTGAGAAGAAGATTGAGCTTTAAGAGTGTTTATGAAAAAGTTTTAGAGCTGGAAGAGAGAATCTTGCAAGCTGTTAATGGAGAAGATATTTCTTCCGGAATTCAACAGAATGAGATATTAAATGCTTTATCCAAAATAGAAGAGCTTTTGGTTAACGAACATGATAGTTTCTTTGTAGAGCTAGTTCATGAGTTTAGAAATAAGGTTTTGTTGTTCGGTACGCATTTCGCAGGTATAGATATCCGACAAGATAGCAGAATCATTAAAAAAGCTTTTGACGTTCTTTGTTCCACTGCACCTGAACTAAAGGATCAAAATTGTAATTTGAAATTTGAGGATATCATCAAACTTAATCAAGTAGTTTCTTTTTTTCAGTCCGAAGATGAAGTCGTAAAAGATACTTTGAATCTTTTTGGAACCATTAAGGAGATTCAAAAAAGAAATGGAGAAAAAGCTTGTAACAGGATAATTATAAGCAATTGCAGAGGAGAAGAGGATGTGGCCAGAGTTTTTGCAATGGCAAAAATGTGTGCTTGGCAAAATGAAGTTCCTCTTGATATTATTCCACTTTTCGAAACCATTGATGATTTGGAGAAGGCAGCATTTACTATGCGAAAACTATATGAAAATAAAGTATATGCCAAGCATCTCTTAAATAGGGGAAAGAGACAAACCATCATGCTTGGATTCTCTGATGGAACAAAAGATGGAGGATATTTCTCGGCCAACTGGAACATTTACAAAGCGAAAGAAAATATTACCAAATTATCGAGGGAATTAGGTATTACCGTCGCTTTTTTTGATGGGAGAGGAGGACCTCCGGCACGTGGAGGTGGAAATACGCATAAATTTTATTCATCTCTTGGGAATACGATTGAAAATAGAGAGATACAAGTAACCGTTCAAGGGCAAACCATAAGTTCAAAGTTCGGAACTAGAGATTCAGCAAGATTCTATCAGGAAAGATTACTATCGGCTGTACTGGAAAATAGTTTATTTGATGATTGCGAGAAGATCCTTTCTGATACGGATCGATTAGTAATGGAAAAACTTTCTAAGTATAGCTTCGAGGAATATCAAAGGTTCAAGTCTTCGGATAAATTTGTTTCTTATCTCGAAAAGATGAGTGCACTAAAATATTATAGTAAGGCTAATATTGGAAGTCGTCCAGGGAAAAGAAAGGAGTCTGAGAAATTAAATTTTGAAGATTTACGGGCAATTCCATTTGTTGGAGCTTGGAGTCAAATGAAGCAAAATGTTCCTGGATTTTTTGGTGTTGGATCGTCCTTAAAAAAACTGGAAGAAGAAGGATTATTTGAAGAATGTATCAGTTTATATAAATCGTCATTGTTTTTTAGAACACTTGTGGCTAATAGTATGCAATCTCTTAGTAAATCTTACTTTAAATTAACAGAGTATATGAAGAAGGATGAAGAATTCGGAGAATTCTGGACTTGGATCCACGATGAATATCAATTGAGTATAGAGATGTTATTAAAAGTATCCAATCAAGATGAATTGATGCAAACGGCTCTTTTCCTTAAAGATTCAATTCATCTGCGCGAGGAAATGGTTCTTCCATTAATAACAATTCAACAGTATGCATTGATAAAAATTAGAGAAATGGAACGGAATAATGAAACAAACACTACAAAATACAGTATATTGCAAAAGTTGGTCATCCGATCTCTTTATGGTAACATAAATGCAAGTAGAAATTCTGCTTGAGAAAAATCTTAAAAAATTTTTTTTTTCTGGCAATTTTGCAAACAGATGATCGTTTCAATATTATTAAAAAATTAATATCAATTCAAGTCATATGCACAAATCAATTCTTACTTACTGTTTAATATTTCTATTTGCGTTTACACTTACCGCTCAGGAAGCAGAACCTGGAAAACAAGATGTTAAGCCTTCATTAGATAATGGAACCATTACCAGTCAATTTGAGTACTTAAAGAAAAAATCGAGTAATTGGCAAGGGCATGAAGTAATTAAGGTTGACATGCTAAATAAATATCAATCAAATGTTAATGATACTCTAAAGCTTTTAAAAACAACACTAAGCAGTTCGGAAAATAAGCTTGCTAAGCAGGATGATGAAGTGACAAGTCTGAATACTGAAATCCAAAACCTTAAAAAGCAACTAGATGAAACCATTCGCATGAAGAATAGTATGAAGTTTCTGGGAATGGATCTTCCAAAATCAACTTATAATACAATTATGTGGGTTCTTATCCTGGGATCTTTAGCGGTTGCAGGAGTTTGTTTTATGCTGTTCAAAAGAAGTAATGTGGTGACAGTGGAAACAAAACAAACATTAGAAGAGGTAAGGGAAGAATTTGATACACATCGCAAGAATGCATTGGTTCGTGAACAGAAACTTGCAAGACGCCTTCAGGACGAAGTAATCAAAAATAAAAAATTAGGTCTTTAAAGCAGATTAAGAATTACAAAAACAGGCTGCATAACCAATTGATGCAGCCTCTTTTTGTTTAAAACGGTGTGTCATTAAGAATCGACCATAGTATGTCAAACCTATCCTTTTGGTTATAATGTCATTATTCTTTCATATCCACTTAGACCAACACCCACAATTTCACACATAAAAAAGATTGTTTTATCTTATATTTGTGTTATATCTCACACTATCATGTTACAACAAACCGACGATAAAATTTTTACCCATTGCCAAATTTGTACTGACAGATCATGTGCTTCTCATATACTATCTGTTCAGGAATTAGAATTACTCAGTAAAAGCAGTAATGAAGTGATGTTTGATAAAGGAGATGTAATACTAACCGAAGACTCAAGAACATCGTATATTGCATACCTAAGAGAAGGATTGGTAAAAGAATACGGCAAAAATGGACTTCAGGGAGAACACATTTTGCAAGTAGTTAAACCTCATTCCTATTTAGGTTTGCATTCGATTTTTAGCGATGCAAATAATCATTATTCTTATGTGGCCTTAAGCCCTGTTCGTGTTTGTTATATAGAGTTGACAGTTTTTTCAAATTTTATTAAAGAGAATGGCAGGTTTGGATATGAAATCCTATCCTCGGTATGTAACGAAAGTTTGAATAATTATCATCGATTTATAGATCAGCATCAGAAGAAAATTTATGGGAAAGTAGCGGATGCATTGCTATACTTTGCTAAGATTATTTTTGAAAAGGAGGACTTTGATTTACCGCTAAGTAGAAAAGAAATCGCTCACATGATAGGTACCAGCAGGGAAAGTGTATCAAAACAATTAAACGGATTCGAAAAAGATAAAATTATTTCCATTCAAGGTAGAAATATTGAAATTTTGGATATGAATCGATTGCAAAATATTAGCAAAGTTGGTTAATACAAGAAGTAATTAAGATCACATTTTTTGCTAGTTTAGTGCACTTGGCCTTCTAACCAATATGCGTCTTCTGTTATAAGTAATAATACCATTTCTTTCTAATTCATTTAAAGTAGTAGTAACCGTTTGGCGTGTAGTAGCAGCTAAACTTGCAATGTCTTGATGTGTGAGACTCAGTCTGATTTCTCTTTCGTCACCAATTTTAATTCCATGTTCTTCAATTAAATCCAATAGCAAACATTTTACACGTTCCGGTGCAGATTTAAACCACATTCTTTCCAATCTACTCCGAACTTTTTTAAGCCTGAAACCAATTAGCTTGGTCACTTTTAAACTAAGCCTGGGATGAGAAGCAAGGAAATGCTCAAAATCCTGAATGTTTACATAGCAAATTTCGGCATACTCGGTAGTGGCTGCAATCTGTTCACGTTTACTTTGTCCTGTAATTGCCAATTCACCAAAAATTTCACCAGGTCCCAAAATGGCATAGATTAATTCTTTGCCATCATCAGAGAAAGAAGAAATTTTAACCTTACCCTTTTTTAAAAAATACACAGAGTTTGCTTCATCATTTGGAAGGTAAATGGTTTGATTTTTCGTTGCTTCCAACATTTTAACTCTTTTTCTTAAATCCATTTTTTCGAGAATGGATAAAGAGCCTAAGAAATTAAAGTTTTCGAAATACCAAAGTATCCTGTCTTGCATAACTGGTTGATTTTATGGAGCGATAAGAATGCCTGAATATACAAAAATTATCTATACTGATTTAAAATAAGCATTCGTAAAATGTGTTAAATGATGTTTAACGAAATAAGGGTCATTCTTTTCTGCAAGAATTGATTGGAAGTTCAATACAGTCTTTGTTTAAAAATTACTATTTTCAAGGCTTTAGCAAAATCAGCATGAATAAAACCATTTTACTCTCTTTGTTTGCTTTACTTCTGTTTTCTTGTTCAATCAAACAGAAAAAGGAAAATCATATTACCTTATTCGTGGCCTCCAGTTTAACGAATATAGGGTATGAAATAGCTAATGGTTTTAAATTAAAAACGGGAGTAAGGGTAAAATTGAACATAGCGTCTTCGGGAATTTTGGCACGGCAGATCGAAAATGGTGCCTATTTTGATTATTATATTTCAGCAAATCAAGAGTGGGTGCAATACATCGATAGTTTGGGTTTGCTAAAGAAGAGTTCTATTGAACCTTTGGCATCCAATAAAATGGTAGCTATTGTTCCTAAAACTGATGCTAGAATAATACCAGATGAGGTATTTATTAAAGAATTTCCCAATTTATTTAAAGGAAGGTTATCTCTGGGCGATCCGATACATGTGCCCGCAGGAAAATATGCTAGGCAAGTCATTAATTTTTATGCATGGACCAATGAAGTTTCCACTAGATTATTACCAGCTAAGAATGTGCGCGATGCTTTGTTAATGGTTGAAATGGGTGAAGCAGAAATGGGAATTGTTTACAAAACAGATGCATTAAAATCGGAGAAAGTAAATGTCATTTATGAATTTCCAAATAGAACTTGTCAATCTATTGTCTATGTTGGTGCATCAACAAAGGAAAAATCTAAAAGTTTAGAAAGCTTTATATCGTACCTTCAATCTGATGAGGTAATGAAAATATGGAAAACGAATGGGTTCAATCTCGATTAGTATAAATGATTTGCTAAATTTTAGCGGAGAGGAATTGGTTGCTGTGGGACTTTCGTTTCGAGTAGCACTTTGGTGTGCGATTTTAACTCTTCCTCCTTCTGTTATGATAGCCTGGTGGTTGGCTCGCAAAAATTTCAAAGGAAAATCAATTGCTGAGGGTTTCTTTAACCTGCCATTGGTATTGCCACCAGTAGCCACAGGATTTATCTTGCTATTGCTCTTGGGTAAAAACGGATTTATTGGTAAATATTTAAATGAATGGTTTGGAATAAAACTCGCTTTCAGCTTTTATGCAGCCATAATAGCCTCTATAGTTGTTTCTTTTCCTCTCGCGATTCGCGCCATTCGTTTGTCGATAGAAATGATTGACCCAGCTTACGAAGAAGCCGCAAAAACACTTGGAGCAAATTCACTACAGACATTTTTTCGTATAACTTTACCTTTGGCTTTACCCGGAATTGTTAGTGGTTTTGTCTTGGCTTTTGCAAGATCATTGGGTGAGTTTGGAGCAACCATTATTTTTGCCGGAAACATATCAGGTGAAACGCAAACTATTCCTTTAGCACTTTTTAATGAAATTCAGATACCAGGACATGAAACGTCGGCTTTTCGCTTGTTGTTGGTGGCAGTAGTGTTTTCATTTGCTGCCATGTCGTTTTCTGAATTCTTAGTAAAGAAACTTCATCATCATCAATAAAGTAAGATATAACAGTTCATATGCATGCATTATCCGCCAAATTAAAAACCAGTAAAGGAAACTTTTCATTAGATGTTGAACTTGATTTCGTGAGAGGTATTACAGGTGTTTTTGGACCTTCCGGATCGGGTAAAACAACTTTAATGCACTTAATTGCAGGTCTGGAAAATCCAGATGATGGTTATATCAAGATTAATGAAGAACTAATTCTGGATACAGATAAAAAATTTACCGTAAAATCTCGAGGAAGACAAATTGGATATGTATTTCAGGAAGGAAGGTTATTCCCACATATGACTGTTAGAAAAAATTTGCTGTTTGGAAATGCTTATGCCAACAAATCTCAGCATCGGATAGAATTTAAAGACCTAGTTGATTTATTGGAAATTAGAGATCTTTTAGGGAAAAGACCAAAGAGTTTATCGGGAGGTGAAAAGCAAAGAGTTGCCATTGGCCGGGCTTTACTAAGTGCACCTAAACTAATCTTAATGGATGAACCATTTTCGTCTTTGGATCTTGCTTTACGCAGGCAAATAATTCCCTACCTAATTCGCATTAATAAGACATTAGATATTCCGATGTTGGTAGTTAGTCACGATTTGCCTGATTTGTTGAGCTTAACCCAGGAATTGTTTCTTTTAAAGAATGGCAGGGTAGAAGGTCATGGCAATTATTTTGATTTAATTCAGTCTGAAAAGTCGCTTGATATTATGCGAGGGGCTGGTTTATTGAATGTAATTCCTTTTAAAGTAGAATCTCATGATTTGGATAACGGATTAACCCATTTAATCAATCGAGATGCCTGTCATGAAATTCATGTAGAACGTGAGCTAATAAACGACTGCTGTTTGGTGGATGAAGAATTAAATGTTTCTCTGCGTCCGGAAGACATAGCCATTTCCTTGAAAGAAATATCGGATATTTCTATTCGCAATCAATTAAAGGGAAAAGTCACTAAAATCATTAAAAAAGAAAACAGAATTTACTGCCTTGTAGATGTGGGTTTTCTTCTTATCGTTTCAATTACTCAAGCATCACAACAGAAAATGAACCTCAATGTTGACACCGAGGTTTATTGTCTATTCAAGTCTATGGCTCTGCAAGTAAATTTATAACTACTGATACTTCTTACACAAAGGACGCAACATTCCCTCTAATCCATTCAGTTTGATTTCATACATTGACGCTAGCATTTCGCCAAGTTTTCCGGGTGGAAAACCTTTTTCGCGAAACCATACCAAATAAGGCTCTGGTAAATCGATCAGGTATCGTCCTTTGTACTTGCCAAATGGCATGCGCATTTGTATCAGCTTTATTAATTCTTCGTTTAGTTCTGTTTTGTTGATTTCGTGGGTCATTTATAAGATAGTAAATGTTTTAGAGACGCAAGATCTCTCGTCTCTACCAGTTCAAGGCGTAATTTAATCATTGTATTCGGCAAATCCACCACCTATTAGTTTATCGCCAATGTAAAATGCTACAGGTTGTCCCGGAGCCATTGCCCAAGCAGGATTGTCTAGATCAACTTGTAGTTCGTTATCATTTAGTATAGTAATCTTGGAATAGCCTTCGGGATTTAAACCTAAACCTCTAATTACGGTTGTGATATGTGCTTGATTTACATCCTCTAAATTGTTAAAATAGTAACCAGAAACCCTAAGTTGTAGCTTGTTTAAATCGGCCTTTTTCTCCAGAATTAGTGTATTATTATTGGCATCGATTCGGCTTACCATTAAACCAGATTTTTCATTTAGTTCGATTCCACGTTTTTGTCCTACAGTATAATATGGATATCCATCATGAGTTCCTAAAACTTCACCTTTGGTATTAACTGCTTTACCTTTGCCAACTTTTTCATTCAAATTCGGAATCATTTCCTTTAGAAAATCTCTATAATCCTTACGATCCATAAAGCAAACTCCCATACTTTCCTTTTTCTTTGCTACCTCTTCAAATCCGTAAGATTTTGCAATTTGTCGCACTTCCGGTTTTGTATATTTTCCCAGAGGTGTTAAAGTGCGTGAAAGAATATTCTGTTTCAAATTCCATAGAAAATAGGATTGATCTTTGGCAGGATCTTTTCCTTTATGGATATAATACGATTCATTGTCCTTTTCTATGGTAATATAATGACCAGTTGCAATGTGAGCACAATTCAATTCGTCAGCTTTTTCCAGTAACAATTTCCATTTTAAATTAGGATTACATTGAATGCACGGACTAGGCGTCCTTCCTGCCAAATATTCATCCAGAAAAAATTGAATTATTGTATCACGAAATTCTTTTCGAGCGTCTATAACATGATGTTCCAGGCCAAGATTATGTGCAAGCTTCTGAGCATCTACAATAAAGTCAGGATAAGAATCATTTTCATCGTATGAATGAGTGTTCGTATAAAACCAAAGGGTAACACCAATTACTTCATAGCCCTGATCTTGCAATATCATTGCCGATACCGAAGAGTCTGTTCCTCCGCTCATTCCTAAAATTACTCTTCCTCTTATCTCTTTCACTTCGGGCATATCAATAGGACGGTATTATGTTATTAATTCAAATCTGTACCTTTTCGAAATACTTATTCGTCTTTTCTTTGAGATTATACAAAATAAGGAATCAAAGATTCGCCAAATATGAGAAAAAGATAATAAATAGACAATTTAGACTGCTTTACTGCCCTAAAAATTATTAATCTCCCTACCCTTTATTTGCAATCAGGCTGTATGGAGTAAAGAATTTTTAATTCGGTTAATGGGATTTGAAATCCCAAACTCTGAGCCTGTAAATTTCAAATTTACAGGAGCCGTAGTAAGAGCATCAACAGCATGGGTTCTGAGGGTATCACTTAAAGTGATGCTCTCAGTTTATAAAAGCGCAAAAAAAATGGGACACGTCCCACTGTGTCCCTTTCATTAGCCCTATAAATAATTAATTAATCCTCGGTCGCATCATCCTCACTGCCTCCATTGGCATTTCGGGTTTTGCGAGAACGTGCTTTAGAGTTTACCTCTTCAATTCTTCGTTCAATGGCATCAAGTAAATCACCATACTTATCTGGTTGTACCGAATTCCAATTGTTTAAATGTGGCAGCAATTTTTCGTTGATGATATTGCGAAGAATACTTTTTTGAATGGATGGAGCAATCACATCCTGAATTTTAGATTCCTGAGCGTTTAACTCCTCGTAACAGGTTTCAGCATTTTTTAATGATGCCTTTGCCTTTTCGAAGCAATCGTTCACACCAACCAATTTCTCGAGCTTGGTCTTCATTGCAGGCTCTTCAAGTTTCGAAAACAACACATTGGCATTAGTAAATTGGCTTTCAAGACTTAATGCCTGAAGCTGACGATTGTATTTGCCCATTAAATCCCAAATTTCGATGGCATCATTAACAATCTCTTCATTGTCCATATTTTTATTGGCTGTAATAAAGCCTTTCATACAAGTAAAGTCATGATCGAAAATATCATCCAACTCTTTTAGCTTATTACTAACCGTACCTCTTTTACTGTATTTAATACTGGTTTCCAATACCGCTCGCTCATTTCTTGATTCTTCAAGAATTTGTGTGAGAAGAGCATCATCGCTGGTATCAACTTTTTCACTTTCTATTTCAATGGTTTTGCCGATACTATTGATCTCATCACCACTGCAATAATAATAAACAGTTTTTGTCATTTATATAATATTTTTAGAGTTAAGGGCTAAAATTGAATGGAATTTAGAAATATAATTCTGGGCGATGTGTTAAATAATGTTAAAATAGAATTATAAGTAAAATAAAGAATAGATGCCTTGGTCTATTAAACCAAAAATTCTAACTTGGATGATTTTTGTTCATTTTTAAGATAAGTACGGTAAGGTAGAATATTTTGTCCACCAATTACCATCAATGCTGGTATGATGATCATTTTGCCGCAAAATATTCAATACGATAAGTTGGGATCAAAATCGCGAACTAAAATTATCTTCCTTATCAGTTTTGTTGATTTTTTTGCACAAAATATTGAGATAAGACTCTTGAGAAATGTCTTTTTGCACAAAAAGATCGTCTTTATTGATCTTGGCCTGAAAATTTGCACAAAATAAATGTAAAGATTGATTGTGATGACAAAAATCGCACAAAATAATCGCCATTATTGATTTTGAAGCTCGGATTTGTACAAAATAAACAGCACCATTCATTTGTTCATTATTTGGTGCGCAAATTTTTCCCAGTTGCTATTTTTACTGATTTGCATAAAGGAATATGTTGGGTTGCTAGCGCTGATTAGCAATCAGGCTTCATTGGATAATGGGATTTGAAATCCCAAACTCGAAGCCTGTAAATTTCAAATTTACAGGAGCCGTAGTGAGAGCATCAAAAGCATGGGTTCTGAGGGTATCACTTAAAGTGATGTTCTCAGTTTTTGAATGGGTTGCTAGCGCTGATTAGCAATCAGGCTTCATTGGATAATGGGATTTGAAATCCCAAATTCGGGGCCTGTAAATTTCAAATTTACAGGAGCCGTAGTAAGAGCATCAAAAGCATGGGTTCTGAGCGTATCACTTAAAGTGATGTTCTCAGTTTTCGAATGGGTTGCTAGCGCTGATTAGCAATCAGGCTTCATTGGATAATGGGATTTGAAATCCCAAACTCAAAGCCTGTAAATTTCAAATTTACAGGAGCCGTAGTAAGAGCATCAAAAGCATGGGTTCTGAGGGTATCACTTAAAGTGATGCTCTCAGTTTTTGAATGGGTTGCTAGCGCTGATTAGCAATCAGGCTTCATTGGATAATGGGATTTGAAATCCCAAACTCAAAGCCTGTAAATTTCAAATTTAGAGCCGTAGTAAGAGCATCAAAAGCATGGGTTCTGAGCGTATCACTTAAAGTGATGCTCTCAGTTTTTGAATGGGTTGCTAGCGCTGATTAACAATCAGGCTTTATTGGATAATGGGATTTGAAATCCCAAATTCGGAGCCTGTAAATTTCAAATTTACAAGAGCTGTATTAAGAGTATCAACAGCTTGGATAAGAAAAAGAATTTTTCAGTTAGGAGCTAATCAAAAACAATTGTCCTGCTACCATCAACAATAATTCGATGTTCGGCTTTGTAACTTAAAGCTCGGGCCAGAACAATGCGTTCCAAATCGCGACCTTTACGAATTAAATCAGGAATGGTATCCTTGTGAGTTATACGCATGATGTCTTGTTCGATAATCGGACCTTCGTCCAAATCTTCGGTTACGAAATGACTGGTAGCTCCTATCATTTTTACACCACGCTCGTAGGCTTGCTTGTATGGATTACCACCTACAAATCCCGGAAGGAAAGAGTGGTGAATGTTGATGATTCTGTTGCGATATTCATTAATAAAACCAGGCGATAGCACTTGCATATATCTGGCTAATACCACCAAATCGATATCATATTCTTTTAAAAGAGCAATCTCTTTTTTTTCCTGTTCTTGTTTGTTTTCTTTCGAGATTGGGAAAACATGGTAAGGAATATTGTTAGCATCGGCTATGTGTTGCAAATCGGGATGATTCGAGATGATCAAAGGAATTTCAATATCATATTCATTCATATTGTATCGCCAAAGAATCTCTTGCAAACAATGATCGTACTTCGATACAAAAATTGCCACACGTTGCTTTTGTCCCGAAAACTCTATCCTCCAATGTGCATTAAACTCTTTGGCTAGTGGTTCGAAAGCTTCATGTAATCCCGATGCAGGAATTTTAGAGTTCTTGATGTTCCAAACCACTCGAAACGAAAAGAATTCCTGATTTTGATTTACATGTTCGTCTAAGGCTATAATATTGCCACCACTTTGGTAGATGAACTGTGTGATTTTAGCAACAATCCCGTTCTGATCGGGACAGGTTAGAAGTAAATAAGCATTTACATTGTTTTCAGACATATTCTCGTGTTGAATTGGTTTAAATTTAAAATTAACGAAATGTCCGTTAGAATTTGATAGGTGTGTGATTCAAAATTAGAAAATTTAAGGAAAGAGCAAAAATCCTAAGATATTTGATTAGGTTTGCCAAGTAATTTTACAGTTTATAAGGCAACTGTAGGTATAGAGGAAGATGACAAAAGAAAGAATGTATAAATATTTGTTTGGTCCAATTCCATCGCGACGTTTGGGCATGTCCTTAGGCGTAGATTTGGTACCAAAAAAAGTGTGTACCATTGATTGTGTGTATTGCGAAGTTGGAAGAACTACTCAATTATCGGTTCAACCGAAAGATTACATTGCAGCAGATAAAATAAAAGAAGAGTTGAATCATTACCTGAAGCACAATCAGGCTCCCGATTATGTGACCATTACAGCATCGGGAGAACCAAGCTTAAATGCCAATTTGGAAGAAATTATTGCTTTTGTAAAACAGAATGAAGCCAATATTCCTGTATGCGTAATTACCAACGGAACACTTTTGAATGATAAAAAAGTAAGAGAGGCTCTGAGCAAATCTGATTTGGTTTTGCCCTCTCTGGACGCTGCCACAGAAAAGGTATTCAGAATGATTAATCGTCCGCACAAAGAGATCAACTTTGAAGCTTACTTGCAGGGACTGATTGATTTTAGCGCAGAGTTTAAAGGTGATATTTGGTTGGAAGTATTCATTTTACCAGGATATAACGATCATAAGGAAGAGTTGTTAGCATTAAGAGAAATCATTCAAAAGATCAATCCAGACATAGTACAGTTGAACACCCTTGATAGACCTGGCACGATAGATAATTTACGGGGTGCTACACAGGACGAATTGCAAAAAATTATGGATTTATGGCAATTGGATAATGTGAGAATCATTGCAAAAGCGAAGCAATCGAATAAAACTATATTTAGATCGGATACCAAAACAGCCATTAAAGAAACCATATCACGCAGACCATGCACGCTTGAGGATCTGGTTAGCATCTTAGGGCTCTGCGAAGAGGAGATTGATCGTTGTCTTGCAAGTTTGGCTTTTGTTAAAGGATTCGAAAAAGTAGAACAGGAGAGAGGTGTGTTCTATCAGATCAGAGAACAGTAGATTAAGATTTTAAAATGAACAAGAAAGGCAGTTGAATCGTTCTCACTGCCTTTTTATATGCTTACAATTATTTTTTACTCCTTTTATTCCCAGTTTAAAATTTTCTTGAATATATAGTTTTCTGCATCCGGAAGATACTCTTTAGCTGCTTCCATATCTTCTTCGTTTAGGTAATGCAGATTGTAATTCATTACATTTTGCACTTTTTCACTGTTTACATCAACCAATCTTGGTTTCACTTTTCCGTTTTCATCTTCAACATCTTTCAAAAAAAGTGGAGCAACATCACCCTTAGGGTCAACAGTTACCATACATTTTGAGTGCCCTTGCTTAAACAGTGTGTAAACGCCATCACCAAGAAGAGTGCAAAGATTCAAATCGAATCCGATAGGACGACAACATCTCAAACCAAAACCTAATTCAACCGGACGAGTTCCGATATTTAAATCGTAAGATTTGATTTTACGCTGAATCAGCATGTTAAATACGTGAGATTTACTTACGTTGAACAATTCGGGGTGACCGTGAGCATCGTAGGTAAAGTTCACCCCGGTACTCTTGATTTCTTCATCGCTCATAAAATGGAAAACCCCTTCACTAATAACCGCTGCACCATAGTTCAAGCCTAAAATTCTACGCTTAATGATGGATGAGATTACCAATTGAGCAATCTTTTCTGCCGAAATGGCCGTTTTGTTGAACATTTCAGGGATGATAATCATCGGAAAATGACATGCAGCACCAATTCCAAATGCCAAGTGCCCCGCTTCACGACCCATTGCCGCCAGCACAAACCAGTTTTGCGAAGTTCTGGCATCTTCGTAAACCGTAGTTGCAATTTTTACACCTTCATCTTTTGCTGAGTGATATCCAAAAGTAGGACTTCCTTTTGGCAACGGAAGGTCGTTGTCAATGGTTTTTGGAACGTGAATGTTTGAAATGTTCACATTGTTTTCAGCTAAATATTTGCTGATTCTGTTTGCAGTAGATGCAGTGTCGTCGCCACCAACGGTAACCAAAAGTTTTACCTTGTTTTCAACAAAGAACTTGGTTGAGAAATCGCTGTCTTTAGGTTTAAAGCGACTCATTTTAAGGTGAGAACCACCTTTGGTAAAAATCGCATCCAGAGTTACAAAGTCAAGTACTTCCATTTTTCGATTCTCAGAAAAAAGCCCTTTGTAGCCTTCGTGTAAACCAATAACTCGATAAGCGTTTCGTAAGAATACTTTACCAACACTACTAATTACAGTATTAATGCCTGGAGCTGGTCCACCACCGCATAAGATAACAACAGAATCTTTCATATTTATTCAATATCAAATATCATTTTTATAAAGATTGGGCAAAGATATATTTTTCAATTAGAATTGATGGATTATAAACGGTGGAAAGATTATATAACTGGTATAATCACTCAAGTTTGATAAAAAAAAGCGAGAAACCTTTTGGCTTCCCGCTTCTATAAAATTCTATGAAATTGTTATTCTGAAACTTCAACAAGCTTTTCATCCGAATGCCATAATCCATGCTTGGTACAGAATGCAGTTGCAGTTAGTTTCATTTTACGGGAAGGAACTACGTAAAAATCAACTTCTGTTTGATTTGCAAGTCCGCCAAGAACTCCAGATGAGAAGTTAGCTTGTGTAAGCATTTTTTCACCATCCCATAGCTGAACCCATGCAACATAGTGATCGAAATCATCAGGATGTGCATAAGCATCACCAATTTTTACTTTTACCTTGAATTTTTCACCTTTCTTAGCTTCTTCTTCACAGTGAATAAAAGCTGAGTGTCTGTCGATGTAATCTTTTTTAGCTTCACCATCGATAGTGGTGATATCCTGGTATCTGTTAATTTTCATGTTTTTGTTTTTTTGATTATTACCACATAAGTGGTATAGAGATTTAATTTCGTTAAATATTTAAGGCACTAGTAAAGCTTGCTCAAAATGATTCGATAAGTTTTAATCTAATGCCTTAATGACTTCAACCCGTAATTGGTATTATTTGCTAAGGTATTCTGCAACACCTTCGGCAGTTGCTTTCATTGCATCTTCACCTTTGCTCCAGTTTGCCGGACATACTTCACCGTTTTCTTCGAAATGGTGAAGCGCATCAACCATACGAATTGCTTCATCAACATTACGCCCTAAAGGAAGGTCATTAATTACTGAGTGGCGAACAACACCTTGTTTGTCGATTAGGAACAATCCTCGGTAAGCAACAGGCGCTCCGGTTGAAACAGCATTACCTTCAGCATCGTAATCGTACTCAGATGCTAATACACCAAAGTTTTCTGAAATGGTTTTAGAAAGATCGGCAACCAGTGGATAAGTTACGCCTTCGATACCACCTTTATTTCTTGGGGTATTTAACCAAGCAAAATGCGAGAATTCTGAGTCAACAGAGCAACCAACAACCGCAACATTTCTTGCTTCGAACTCAGCCAATTTATCTTGGAAAGCAATAAG
Source organism: Marinifilum sp. (assembly GCF_965230805.1). Taxonomy (NCBI): domain Bacteria; kingdom Pseudomonadati; phylum Bacteroidota; class Bacteroidia; order Marinilabiliales; family Marinifilaceae; genus Marinifilum; species Marinifilum sp. The sequence continues at coordinate 4,363,246 of NZ_OZ246019.1, forward strand.
CTCTGTTGGGCAAACGAATGTAAAATCAAGAGGGTAGAAGAAGAATACAACTTCTTGTTTTCCTACATATTGATCTAGTGAAAATCCTTCAACAATTTGATTTCCGTTTACTACTGCACTTGCTTGAAAAGAAGGTGCCTTTTTTCCGATTAAACTTTGCATTTTATTAATATTTTAAAAGTTGATTATACTGTGTTTTTGTAACTGATACAAATGTAGAGTTGATTTGAATAAAGCACAAATTATATTAATCAGTAATCTTTATGCCTTTATAGAGAGAATTAATATGGCGTGATCAAAAACTTGTAAATGCTCAGATTCACAGAGAAATCCAAAATCGCATAAGCTTAGTAGCATTGGAAAGTTTTTTATTGAGTGATATTTTTTAGTTTTGTAGAAGTTACAACATTTCTACCGATAAAAGATGTGCTTAAAGAAGAATTTATGGAAAGATAATATGCTGAATATGAATGACTCTAAATACTGTTTCGAAAGCTATTACGAACGTACTGATATTAATAATATGATTGGAAATATTAGCTTATCGGTTCTGGATAGCAAATCCCGTTCGTGGGTACCGTTTTTTGTTTATCTACCACCCAATTGGTCACCCAAAAAGAATTATCCCTTGGTGTTGTTCATGCATGGTCAGGGAGGAGATGAGTCTACTTTTAATAAATATGTGAATGCTAAACAAATTAATGATTGGATACTGGATGGAGAAATTGAGCCGGTGGTTGTTGCCGGAATAAGAGGGGATAATGAAAGGGAGAATGTGCAATGGTTTACTCCGGAAAATGAAAAATTAATGATTGGGGAAGAACTTGGAGAATTTGTTGCTTATTGTCAGCAAAATTTTAGGGCAGGAATCGATTCAAAAAGTGTTTCTATCGAAGGACATTCGCGAGGAGCTGCAGGAGCAATTCATTACTACTTAAAGTATCCTGGTAAGTTTGCATCGGTGGTGGGGATGGGATATGTAAGCAACTATACCCTTGCTTCCAATATGGAATTGGCAGCAAAGAACCTGGAAGGGTTAAAGAAACAGGGAATTCCCTTAAGACTTGAAATTGGTACAGAAGATCGCTTTGTGTTGACCAAAAATCGCAAATGCATTTACGATTTGCATGATTATTTGAATGAATTGGAATTGAATCATGAGTTTGAAGTGTTACATGGGGTTGAGCATAGATTTGATTATTTTTGGAATTACCATACCGATAATGGTGAGCCAAATGGATTAAGGCACTTAAAGTTTCATGAGAATGCACGAAAGGACTTATCCAAATAAATGTAGGAATGAAAATTGCTGCAACACCCAAAAAATGTAAGTATGAATCCAAGACTATTTTTATTGTTCTATCTGATTTTTCTGTCAACATTAAGTATAGGGCAGAAGACCGTGTATTTTAATGACAACTGGCTGTTTGCCGAGAAAACAGATGCAAGTTATTACAGCGTGATTTATCCTATAAAGGATGGTAAATATCAGGTGAAGGATTACACAATTTCAGGGCATTTATTATCAGAAACTGACTATAGTCCTAAATCGGATCTAATAGAATGGGAACGATTATATGAAGAAGGGTTTCAAGAGTTGGCGATTGAGGATGGCACATGTACTGAGTTTTTTCCCAATGGATACAAAAAGAAACAGTTTAGCTACGAAAAGGGGAAGCAAAATGGCAATATTCGATTATGGTCGGAAGATGGGAAGCTATTTCGTGATTTTGTTGCCAAAAATAACATCGCCAATGGATTATATCTGGAATACTATAAAAATGGCAAGGCAAGCTTATCGGTAAACTTTAAAAACGACACTTTAAATGGTCCGGCGGCTTATTATCATTTAAATGGTAAAATGTCTCAGAAAGGAAACTTTAAAAAAGGGAAGAAAGTAGGGAAATGGACATACTGGTCGGATAAGGGTGATGTAATCGGAAGTGAAAGCTATCGGAATAGCTTTTTTATTGAAGGTCCTGATATTAATATCGGTTTTCCGAAAGGAAACTGGTGTTTGACTGACCAATTTAAAGATGGAGAGTTAACCAATTTTGTTTTCTCAAGAACACAGGGGAATGAGCAACTTACAGGTAATGCAGTTCCAACATGTATTTTGTCCTTGGAATATATTGGGGGTGATCATAAACTATTGGATTACTCATCCTATAAAAGAAGACGATTAACTGTTGATATTCATAAAGTGATTAGCAAGGAGCAAGATTTGTTTTCTATTGAGAATTCAATGGGCTATTTGGGTTCATATGATGATGATAAGAAGAAAAAGCATACAGTTGTCGTTTTTCATACCATACAAAAACAAATTGGGGTTGAAATGATTATTGATATCCAACAAGAGGATTATGAGAGTTTAAAAAAGGAAGCCGTTTATATTTTACAATCGATTAAAAAGTAAAGAATGAAACGAGCATGATTAAAATAATTATTAACTCAAAGGATAATGATTATTTTAATCTTGCGGCTTGCATCGGGCAAATAAGATAAAATTATAATTAGATGAAAGTTGTATCAACAAATAAAGGCAAATTGGTAGAGATCAATTATCATGGAAAAATGGTTAAAACCGGAATGTTTAAATACCCGGTTGATGAAGGGATTTGTTTAGGCAAAGAAGATGTAAGGGGTGATACAGTAATCGACAGAAAATATCATGGAGGGTTAGATAAAGCCTGTTATTTGTATTCTACTAAGCATTATGTTTTTTGGAAAAATCGATTTCCTGATTTGGATTGGGAGTTTGGAATGTTTGGAGAGAACTTAAGCATTTCAGATTTGGATGAAGGGACCGTTCGTATAGGCGATGTATATGAAATTGGAGAATGCCTGGTTCAAGTCACTCAACCTCGTCAACCATGTTTCAAACTAAATTATCGATTTAATTGTGACAGCATGGTAAAAGAGTTTATTGATGCAGGATTTCCAGGAGTATACATTAGAGTGCTGCAAGAAGGAATCATTTATTCGGGCAACAAGTTGATTCTTAGAGAACGCAATGCAGATAGTTTATCGGTAAGTGATGTTTATCAAATGCTTTATGCAGTGAATAAAGATACTATACTTTTGCAGAAAGCACTAAATGATGCAGCTTTGGCAGAAAGTTGCAAGAAGGATTTGAGCAAATAAAAGAGGCTGTCGGATGTTTGATTTTTAGGACAGCCTAATATTTTGGATACAGACAATGCTAGTTGCCTAAAATAATTTTTCTCACCAGGTTTTCGGCATCATTAGCATCAACATCCATATTAAAACCAATTCTGTAGATTAAACCATTGTGCCATGCATAATATTGATACGACCCAGTTGTTTCTTTAAATATTCGATTTTGAGATTCATCGTACATATAATAATCAAACACTCTTGGCCACAGATTATCTTTATCTTTAGGAAGGTAGTACAGAGAATCCTGCTCTGTTAAATTCAAAATCACATACGCTCTTTTGGTTAAATCTTCGTGCAGAGTTTCAAGTTCAGTTTCACTCATTTCCATAAAGGGATTGTTAGGATGCTGAGTAATTGAAACAATAAAGAAGTCTTTGAAATTGATATCGTATCCTTCATCATTCTCCAGGTAAGACAATTGAATTTGAAACACAAGCTGGTTCTGATCATTCCATGACGTTACAATGTTGGCCTCCTGAATATTTGCTGTAAAACTAAGTTCCGAAGGTGAAAAAAGATTGATCTTTGTTCTCATCTCTTCCGGAATTCTATTTAGTGCTTCGTAGATGCTAACAGGAATATAAAAATCTACTTTTTCACGTTCTTTCAAGATGTTAAAATCGTAATTGTAGGTGTGATCATAGCCTTCAACTTCGTCTAAACCAACAAGTAATTCTTCGTTTGGATCTACAAAACCAGAATGTTTATCGCTTTCCGAACAAGATATTATTCCTGTAAACAAAATTATAATGCTAAGATATTGGTAGGATTTTCGAAAATTCATAATTCTTTGTTTATCGTATTCACTAATGAACCATACAAACTTACGGAAAAAAAGAATTTATGTTTTCTTTTTTGTTTAAGAATTCTAATCCTGTCGAAAAATACCTGAAATACAGATTTGTATCATCCCAAGTTACTTTTGATTAGCCAATTCAATTGCGGTTAAAAATATTAAACCACTTACTTTTCTAACAGATTGATAATCTAACTTATCAGGAGTGTCGGTTGTTCTGTGATAATCATCATTTAAACCATTAAAATAAAAAATTGAGGGTATATTTTTTTTAACAAACGAAGCTTGATCGGAAGCTGAATATAGAAAGTTATCCTTGGTATCGTATGAATAATCTAATTCTAAATTCGGATACAAATGGTTTAGACTATCGCCTATCGTTTTTAGTTTGGGATTAAGGTCAGATGCACCTATAAGATAAATAAAGTTATGGTTCTTGTGATTGATATCTCTTCTTCCCAACATATCAATGTTTAGATTTGCTTTAATGTTGGTATGAGGAAATGTTTGTTTTTCAACAAAATATTTCGAGCCCAATAGTCCTTTCTCCTCTCCAGACAGAGCCGCAAAGATAATACTTCGTTTAAGTTGTAATCCATTGTCAACCGCATCTTTAATTGCCTTAGCAATTTCAATAAGTGCCGCAGTACCAGAAGCATTGTCATTGGCTCCGTAAAAAACTTTATTTCCTCTTCTTCCCAAATGGTCGTAATGAGCTGTAATAACGATATATTCTTCTTTTTTTTCTGTTCCTGGAATACATGCAATGACATTCTCGCTCGGCTTTGAATCGTAGGTGTTTTCAAATTCAAGATCTAATGTAATCTCGCGTTTATTAGGCCATAAACTTGAGTTTTCGGAGATGTATTTTTTTAAGTCTTTTAATCTAAGCTCCAATATTTTTGCAACAGCTTTTTCGCTTATTGATCCTTGGTAGGTTTTTCTTGTTCGTTGAAAATCGTAATACATTTCTTTATGTGATATTGAATCAAATGGATTTTGAGAGGGGAACTGGTAGGGGTCTAACATTGTGCGATGATTGAGTATACTCTTGTTGTGTCGAATGATCGTTTGAATCTGATTTGGATTGATAGGGTTGCAGTAAAACACAATTTTTGAGTTGGTCTTGCGAATGATATCCGAAGCCTTTACTGGTGCAGCATACAAATTCCGGGTTAAGAACAAAACTGCTTTATTTGAGAAGTCTTTATTCTGGTATATACTATCATGAGCTGCACCTAAAAATTCTAGTTCAATATTATCTCTTTTAAAGTTATTATAGCCTGATAATGTAAAATCTTCATAAGCTTTAAATTCAAATCCATTAGCCAACAGATTAATAATTGGAGCTTTCTTTTTGTAAATCAAGAATTCTTGGAAATAACTTAAACTGTCGTTTTTAAGCTGATAACTGGATATACCTGCATCACGGAATTGCTTAAAGATGTATGCTGCGGCTAATTTTTGACCTTCTTCACCTGTTTCTCTTCCATTCATATTTTCTGATGCCAGCTTATAAACATCTTGCTTAATATTTTCGGCCGATATCTTTTTAGAAAGAGCAATCAGGTCTATTTCTTGGCCAATAAGTTTAAAAGTTATTAATAAGCCAATTGAAAGAATTGTAAATTTCTTCATCACAATGTTTTTAAGCAATTAATGGTGTAATACCAGTTTTATAATGAAATTAATCTCCTTTTGATTTAATTCTTCCATAAAAATATAGCCTAAGCTAAGACTATGCTTCTATTTTTTGGCTTAAATAAACTCAAAATTAGTAAAGCAATGAAAGACTCGTTTTAGAATAACACTGATCTAGCATGAATTTAATAAATTTAATTTCCTTTTTAATGGTGCTTTCTTTTAAAACTGAAGCATTATGAATGCGAATTTTCCTGTCGATGATAATGTTGTAACTTTATGCAAGGCAAGAAACAAGATGAAGATTGTATTAACATATGGACTGGGGATTATAATTGCCACTCTCTTTATTCCAAAAATGCAACATGCTCAGAATACTAATTTTAAGGCAAAAAGATTTAAAATGCTTGCTGAGCAAATCATATCAAGAGGAATAAAAAATGAGGAGGTAATAAAAGCAATGCAAGCTGTTGAAAGGCACTTGTTTGTTCCACACCACTTGCAAAAATATGCATATCAGGATAGGCCATTGCCCATTGGCTATGAGCAAACCATCTCTCAACCGTATATTGTTGCCTTAATGTCTCAATTGCTAGATGTGAAAGAAGGAGAAAAGATTTTGGAAATTGGAACGGGATCTGGTTATCAGGCTGCTGTATTAGCCGAAATGAAAGGCAGGATTTTTAGTATAGAAATTGTTAGGCCTCTGCAAAAAAGAGCAGCATTTGTGTTAGATTCTTTGGCTTATAAAAATGTCGAAACTTGTTATGGCGATGGTTATTTAGGCTGGCCTGATCAAGCACCTTTCGATGGGATTATTGTAACCTGCTCGCCAACAAAGGTGCCACAAGCCTTAGTTGACCAATTAGCAGAAGGAGGCAAGCTTGTGATTCCTGTCGGTTTAAAAAATGTAAAAAAGCTGGTACTGTTAGAGAAAAAGAAAGGCAAAATCATTCAAAAAAATGTTATTTCTGTTCGTTTTGTGCCTATGGTTGATTTACATGGAAATCAATATTAAAAAACACCTGAAAATTGATATGATTCATTCGCAAAGTCAATTGATATGATTTGATTTCTTATAAATTCCTTCGAACTGGATTGTCCAATTTTTTCCATTATCGGTTGTTGATTCCCATACCTGTTTTACTTCTTCGTTTGAAAGTTTCGTCCATGTTATTCGATGTATTGAGTTGGGTTCACCCATATTAGAATCTAAACCGCTGGTAAGAACCATTTTTTCATCACGAAATTCGCCTTTCAACAATAGGTTATTTCCGTTTTTATCTACCCATACTTGATGCCATTTATTTGATTTTGGATTGTAGAAACTATAACTGGTACCACTAAAGTTATCATTTTTTGAAACCCAGTTTTCTTGAATAAGATATTTGTTCTGAAGAAACACAACTTTATTTTTGCCTACAAGATTTTCTCCTGTATAAACATCCCATTCGCCTATCCAAAAATCAAATTGGCGAGAATAATTAGTAGGAACTATGTTTTCCTGTGCAAATAATGAATAAGGCATACAGCTTACTGCCATAAGCAGTATTAAAATTGTTTTCATAGTGAAGCGGCTTAAAAATTAATCTTCAAGATAAGTAAGGCATCGTTCTAATTTCATTTTTAGTTCTTTAGCAAAAGGCTGCAACTCTTCGTTTTCAATCACATTAAAAGCTGCTGTTGGATCCATTATCGAAATATCAACATGACCGTTATCTTGTTCAACAACGGTAATATTACATGGCATCATAATGCCAATCTGATCTTCCACTTGAAAAGCTTCATAGGCTAAAGTTGGATTACATGCGCCAAGAATTCGATATTGCTTAAAATCAACATTAATCTTCTGCTTTAGAGTTGCTTTAACATCAATATCAGTAAGTATTCCAAAACCTTCTGTTTGTATAGCTTTTGTAATTCTATCTACCGCTTCATCAAAAGTGAAATCTGTTATTCGTTTAATATAGTAGCTCATACTTCAATTTTTAACTTAGTTTTAAATGTCCTGTTTAAATTTATCTGATTGAAGTCCCTTTCTACGCGACAAGTCACAGGTTTTATATAAAATCCCTATTAATAAAATGAATGAAAGTATCCTTACATAAGAGAGAATGGATTCATATTCAGAACCAAGTGGTCCGTGAATGTAATCCATAAGCATAATTACACTTAAAGGAATGAAGAGAGCCAATAGTATTATTAACAAAACAGCGGATTCTTTGTACACTCGTTTAATTAATAATCCTATACCACAAATAATTTGAATAAAACCCGATGAACTTGTGACTGTATATGTTGACTTAAAAGCTGCGGAGAAAAGATGACTAAAAAAAGAAGGAATCAGGATGTGTAAAGCACCAATAACAATGGCAGCAACCCCAAAAGCAAAACGTAAGTGTTCTTTTTTTGAAAAACTTTTCAGGTAATTGCTAAATAATGTGGCAATTCTAATGAGGATATATGTTGTTAATATTGTAAGAATCAGTAGCATAGCAGTAGATTTTAAAAATCTTCGTATTATATCAATTGTATATCCACCCCATAACTCATAGGATGGATTCGTAATCGGTATTAATTTACGAATTTGTAGTTCTGCTTGCAAATCAGAGTTTAGCACTAACAAAGAGGCAACCTAAAAAGGATTTGTATTTGGAGGTATCTATTTAGTTTTGCAAATACTCAACTCTTTTTCAATACAAAAATCGACTTCTTAGGTTGTCTCTTAATGAATGGTAGGGTCTGTTTTTATTTTTTTAAAGTGATTTCCATGACTCCATTTTTAGCATTTTTGCCATACTTTTCAATAGCTGATTCGCCTTTAATAAAATTTATGCTTTTAATTTGATTGGGTGAGATTTCATCAAAACGTTTAGCACTAATCTTTTTGCCATCGAGAATATAAAGAGGTTTATCTTTTCCGTTTTGCTCTTTATTTTTAAGGAAGGCAGGTTTATTCTTTCCTTTATTTTTTGACTTGATTAGAACGACACCATGCTCGGCTTCCTTACCATATATCTCAATTGCTTTTTGATTTTTAAGAACACTTACGCCATCAATATTGTCCGGATCCAAGTATTTAATATGGTTTGAATCAACCAGCGAGTCATCAATAATATAAAGAGGCATGTTTTCTTTTACCTCTCCTTTAAATTTAAGATTTGAATACTGTATAAAATTACTATTTTCTTGTCCAGCAAATACAAATTGATCATTTTTCGAATCTTCTTGTCCTTGTATTATTTTTTCTAACTGATCCCTATATTCAAGAGTGTTTAGTTTTTCCAAATGCTTATAGATTCTTTCCTTACTTCTTTCAAGTTTATCCTGAAACTCCTTTCGATATTCTGGGGAGTGATATTTTTCGATATGCTTTTTTAAGGATTCTCTTTGTTTTTGAAGTCGCTGTTCAAATTCTCCTGATTCTATTCTGTCGAGATGCTCTTGAAGTGATTTCTTAGATCTTTCGATGTTTTTCTTTAACTGATCTTTATATTCTTTGGAATTAATCCTTTCAATAGTCTCCTGAATTCTCTCCTTAATTACAATTTTTTCTTTTTCACTAAGCTCCCTGTCAGATTCAATTTCTTTAAGTTCATTACTTAATTCTTTTTTCTGAAGCTCTTTTTCCAATTCGAGTTGTTCAATTAAGTTCTGGTTTGAGAACTCTTCAAGCTCTTTTCTTAATTCGGCTTGTTGCTCTTGCATCTCATTTTTAATCTGCTCAATATCCAATTCTTTAAGAGCAGTTTCCAGTTCTGCAAAGTTCATTTCTAGTTTAATTTCCTCCAATTCCTTAGCAGCTTCCTTCAATTCAATTTTTTGCTCCTCAATGATTTTGTTTACCTTTTTCTGTAACCATTCTTTTGACTTCAAAGAATCTTCAGGAATGTCGAAATCAACATCCATTAGAACTTTCACCTCACGATCAATTTCCGCTACAGCTTCTGTTTCCATCTTAGGAGCAGTTTCTACTTCCACCACTACTTCCACTTCCGAAGTAATTTCAACTTCATCTTTGGTTTCTGTTTCTACTTTAACAGTTTCAGTTGATTCGAGTGTTGTGTTTGCTTTTTTGTTCTTTTTCTTCTTCTTTTTGTCTTGTTGTAACGGAACGGCATTGTTATCAGTTTTTTTGTTTTGTTTTTGATCGATCACATTAATTTTCGAGAAAAATTGCTTGCCCGAGAATGCGTTCTCGGAAATAGCGAAGTTCGAAATCAATATCAATCCTGAAAACAGAAACACAAATAAACCACTAATAAGTAATTTGTCGCTCCGTTTTCCCAACTCTGCTTTGGGTCTTAAAATTCGTTGAACTCGATTAAAAAGATTGTCTTTTTTGCCCGATAGTCCCAAAACCAATTCAAATCTTTTTTTCCTAATTGCTTCCATATTATTTAATGCTTTAATAAGGGTTAAGGATTCACCACAAACCTTTACCGCCAGGTCATCACAAATGTGTTCTCTTTCGGTATTAACCACAGAAGACAGCCACCAAACAACAGGATGATAGAAAAATAATAATTCTAGTATTCCTTGTACAAATTGAAATAAATAATCATGACGTTTTATGTGCGCCAATTCGTGAGCTATAATAATTTCCAGCTGATTATACGGAATGCAGCTTAACATGCTAACCGGCAACAGAACAACTGGTTTAAAATATCCAATTAATGAAGGAGTCTGCACATAACCAGATTCCTTGAATGTAACTTTTTGTTTTAAATGAAACCTTTTAATAAGGTTTGAGGCTAGTTTTTGAGTTTTATTAGAAATAGGGTAGGTTAAGTGTTTTTTCAATTTTAAGCTTTGTAGGTAATTAAAAGTCATGTGTAATGATAAAACACATACTCCAATACACCATAAATTAACGATTACAGGAAAATATCTGGCAAAATTTATATTGTCGAAACTGAAAAAATCCGAAGAGCTGGAACTGTTTTTTAACAATAGCAACATCATCTCGGGATCAATATTACCTGTTTCTACCATTGTTCCGGTTCTTTTTAAATAATAATGAACAAAAGTTAGGATAAAACTTACAAAAACGAATGAAAGACCAATGGATGCAATTCCGTAGCGCAGTTTAGCATTGTCTTTTGAAATCAATCGGAAAACAAGCCAAATAATTGCACCGACAATTGTAATTTGCCACAAAGAATTTAATAAAGTCCAGCCGGCGGCATTTATCAGCTTAAATAAATTAATATCATTCATTGCTATCCGAATTTTGCGACGATTCAATATCGTCAATTAAACTACGAATTTTATTCAGCTCATCGGTGCTACAAGTTTTATTCCCAAGGGCTTGCAATACCATTCCGGATGTTGATCCGTTAAATAGGGTAGATATGAATTTATCTATGAGAAGATTTTTGGTTTCTTTTTCTTCCACAATAGCCTCGTAAATATGAGTTCGTGAGTTTTTTTCTCTTCGAAGCATATCTTTTTCCGTCATGATTTGCATCACTTTTAGAGTTGTTGTATATCCAACATCTCTGCCACTTTTTAATTTTTCGTTTACAACACGTACTGTCGACGGACCATAAGTCCATAATACTTGTAAAATTTCTAATTCAGCGTCGGTAGGCTTAATCTTCTTTGGCATTTTGTGGTGAATTCTGTTATACGATTAATTTCGTAGATAAAATTATACGAAACAATTCGTAATACAAAATTTTATTACGATTATTTTCGTAATTAGGCATCTTTGTCCAATCATTTGTACTTACTTCTTTTGTCTAGTTTCTTAATATAAAACGTTTTACTCTTTACTTCCACCTTTTTTTTTCGTATTTTATTGTTTCTCTATTAACTAAGTATAAGAGGACGAAAGTTAGAAAAGAAAAAAACTCAATCGGTTTATCCGATTAAAGGCTTAAAGCCTTATACTGATTGCAAATTTTAAACCATAGAACCAAACGCTATGCCTATTCGAAAGTTAAAGCAGTATTTAGATGAAAGACAGATAAAATATGTTACGATTCGGCATTCTTCGGCTTATACAGCTCAACAGATTGCTGCATCGGCACATGTTCCAGGTAAAATGCTCGCAAAAACAGTAATGATTAAAGTGGATGGCAGAATGGCAATGGCTGTATTGCCTGCTTCTTATTTAATTGATTTTGATTTGTTAAAGCAAATGTTGGCTTGTAAAAAAGTTGAATTAGCTCATGAGCAAGAGTTTAAAGATATCTTCCCTCAGTGTGAGGTAGGAGCAATGCCTCCTTTTGGAAATATTTATAATTTAGAAGTTTATGTGTCAGAAAGCCTAGTAGAAGATGATGATATCGTATTCAGTGCAGGAACTCATACAGAATTAATCATGTTATCGTACGAGGATTTTCACAACTGTGTTGAACCAGTAGTTTTGAAATTTACACACAAGTGTTACGCTTAGATTCTATATCAATAATTAAAAACAAGATCCTTTTCTTTTCTTACTTTTTCTTTTCGTTTTTATAATCATCCACAATTCCTTCGCAAAGCCATTTGGCTAAAGCTTGTCTGTTATCCATTCTGGTAAACCTTATTTGATCTCTGTAATTGTTAATATTTCCGAGTTCTGCAAACACCGATGGTGGAGTAGTTGTACTGAGCATATACAACTTTCTTGCTCCTACCGTTCCGGTATACTCTCTGCTAGGTTGATGTTTAGCATACTTGGTTTTGATTTTTTTTTGTAACGCCAATGCCAGTTTCTTTCCTTTCGAACTTTTGGCATGATGATAAAAATAAACATCGGTTCTGTTGCTTTTACTTCTTGAATCGAGGTGCAGAACAATTAATCTTTGGTAAGTTCCAGACTTTTCTTTTCTTGCTAGGATATTAATAGCCGCAGCTCGTTGTCTTAATCGCGGAGTTTGTTTTTGCGGTATCACTTGCGAAGGGTAGCACCTTTCATCTTTGTCAGGTTTTAAAAATGCGGCATCTCTTATTCCATCATTGTAATCCCTGATAATAAAGTGCACCTTAGCACCACGGGAAATTAATTCTTTGCCCAGTCTGAGTACAATATCATAGGCATATTCATCTTCACAAATTTTATGACCAGATACTTTTCCCACCGCACCTGGGTCGGGCCCGCCATGACCTGCCACCAAGTGAATAACCGCACCTTCCAATGTATTGTTTATTTGTTTCACTCTGGAGTGATCTTTGCCTAGTAAAGGAATACTATGCAACGTGTATCGAAGAGGGACTTTGTATTTTTTACCCGCAATTAGATGACCAGTTTTTGTAAACTGTCCCTGGTTTAAAGCTTTGAATTTTGAAGTATGTTTGGATGGATTTAATTGATTTCTGTATAAAAAGGCATTAAAACCTTCTCCTTTCTTTACAGTCACCCATTTGAAGTTTTCCTGCGAAAATCCATGAAATGATAAAGTAAGTATGATAATAAACGAAAGGAATTTCAACATCAGCTTTAATTTGTTTTTTAGTTTATTAAAAATAGTTAAAATACTGATGGAGTGATGTTATGGAGGAAATTATTTTACAAATAAATCTGGGGAGTAATACCAGTTTTATTCTGAAACGAGTCTTAATTTTTTTTGGAATTTTGAGTTTATTCTTCGTTCGAAAAATATCGCTTTAGCTAATGCTATATCAAGTAAAGTAGTGCCTCTTTTCCTTACAAAAAAGAGAAAGGCTCGTCTTTGTAGGAGAAACAAGCCTTTTATCATGATATCAACTTACCTAACTCAAATAAATTGCAATACTAACGCCAATAAAAGTACCAATCACATACCCCAGTATGCCTACAAGAATACCAGGTGTAACCAGTTTCTTTTGTCCCATAGATGCGGCCATAGGAGCGGCAACCGATGGTCCCATAATGTTGGCTGCTGATGAAATTACTACTTCATAAACATCCAATTTAAACAGTTTAGCCAATGCCAATAGGAATACAAAGTGGAAAACCATAATACAAAGGTAGAATGCCAATACTGCCGGTCCGATGCTGAATATTTGCTGTATGTTTGTTGCCGCTCCAATAACGGCTAGAAATATATACATCATCCATAAACCAATTGAGAATGCAGTATTTTCGAGAGGTTGTAAAAATTTTGGGAACAAGTTGGCTGCCAAAACAGCGAATACGGTAATAATAAGTATGCTTAAATTGATATCGGTATTCAAAAGATTCTGTAAATAGGGAGATACAAAGCTTCCTGCACCTGCAATTAGTGCTGCAACGAAAACAGTAACTGCAATTCTTTCCATAGTAATTGGGAATTCCTTTTTCTGGCTTGTTGTATTTTCTGAACGATTTTCTGCTTTTGGTTTTACAAAAAAACGCGAAAAAAATAGGAGGGAAGGAGTTAAAAAAAGGAATAAGGTATATAGGTTTGACACAAAATTATCAACTGCTATGGTAGCTGTAAATAAAGGGTTGGTACTGAAGTTTAATGCCTCGGCAGCTGCAATAAAGTTAACACTGCCACCAATCAATGTAGCGGCAATTACTCCGGCTGTGTTTCCGGAATCAGGCCCTAAACCAATTAATCCAAAAGCAATAAAACAACCTAAGACAATACCAATTGCTCCAAGAATATAGGCTACCAGAAGTTTACCACTCTCTTTAACGATTTTTATAATGTTAGAGCTAAATAGCAGCATTGGTATCGAAATGGGAATGAAGTATGAAAATACCAAATCATATACTTCTACTTTAACATTTGGATTTGAAGCAACAGGAACTACGCCTGTCATTGCCAGTAAGGACATAGAAATCATGGTAACTAAAATACCTGACAATTTTCCGAACCATTTTTTATGTTCCGAATATATTCCAAAGGCTGCTGCTCCAGCTATAATAAAAAACAATAACATGTTGCTATCGGGCGAGATAATAGATTGCATAAATATGGTTTTTTTGAAATTAGTGGATACGAATTTAATAAAAATCAAAAGATAAGCTCAAACGAATTTGGCTTGAGCTAACTATCTTTTTTATTTGTTCTTTCTTTTTTTCTTTTTTTGATTTTCAAAGTAATCTTCGGCTTCATCCATTAATTCTTTCAAACTTTTCGAATAATCTTCCGAAAAATCAATGGTGGCTGAATATTCCTTGTGAGAAATGTCCATCACTTGTATTTCCCCTCCTAGATAATCCTCAATCTCATTTAAAAGTTCTTTTTCGGTATCCAGACAACAAAAAGAAATTGCTGTTCCTTTTTGCACTCCACGCCCCGTTCGTCCAACTCTATGAACGTAGTTTTCCGGTACATCAGGAAGATCATAGTTTACTACATAATCAACATTCGGAATATCTATGCCACGTGCACTTACATCGGTAGCAATCAAAACTTTTACCTTACTAGATTTAAATTCATTTAAGGCTGCCAAACGATCTTTTTGTTCTCTGTCACCATGAATCAATTGACTCGTAACTCCAACGCGTTGCATGGCTTTGTGTACACGTTCTGCACGCACCTTGGTTCTTACAAAAACCAATATTTTGCTCTCCTCGTGTACTTTGGCAATACGCTCCAAAAAGAAACGCTTGTCATCCATTTTTACATAGACCAAAGAATGTACTACATTTCTTGAAACCGGATCTTTTGGTGAAATCTGAATACGAATCGCTTTACGAACCAAGGAGTAGGCAAGCTTCTTAATCTTTGGTGTTATGGTTGCCGAAAAGAACAAGGTTTGGCGGTTTTTTGGTAGAAATTTAATCAGGTCACGAATGTCATTTATAAAACCCAAATCCAACATGTGATCGGCTTCATCCAATATCAAGATATCAATCCCTCTTAGGTCGATATAGCCTTGGCTTGATAGGTCGAACATTCTGCCAGGTGTCGAAATTAGGATATCAATCCCCTTCTGTAATTTTGCAATTTGCGGATCTTGTTCTACACCACCAAAAACGCAAAAACTGTTTACTTTGGTGTATTTACCAATTTCTTGGAATACCTCTGTAATTTGTATGGCAAGTTCGCGTGTAGGAACCATAACCACACATTTAATTCCTTTACTGCTTTTATTTTTTTTCGATTTATGAATTTTATCGATAATAGGAATTGCAAATGCAGCGGTTTTACCAGTACCGGTTTGTGCAATCGCTAAAACATCTTCTCCTTTTACAATTGGAGGTATGGCCTTGTATTGTATATCTGTTGGTCGTTTAAACCCCAGTGTCTCCAGATTTTTCTTAATATCTGGTGAAAAGTTATATTGATTAAACTTCATAGTTCTTTGTCTTCAAAATTTGCGACAAAGATAGCTGTAAAAACTGAGTTTGGTAACCAGCGTTCTAATTCTTCTTTACTTTGGTTTCCACCCAATATCTAAAATACCCATAACCGCCAAGTATCAATGTTCCGATAAAGGTTAATCCGTTAGATAAAATGCCAAAGGAAATTCCTGCATTGGCATCGAGCCGATATGCCAAAAACAGCTGTAGCAAAAAGAAATGTGTAGTACCTATTCCACCCGGGCTTGGTAGCGCCCAACCCAAACCTCCAATGAATAGAATTATCACTGCAAAGAAGATGTGATAGCTCGATGTTTCGGGCAAGCAAAGCAGGTAAATAAAATTTAGCAATACTAATGTTGCCCATATTAATAGGGTAAGAAGAATAAATTTGAATTTCTTTTTAAGCAATAAACCTTGCTTTAAAGATTTAAACATACTTTGAAGAAAGCCAATAATCTTTTTAAGGATAGGGTGCTCTGATTTTTTAAGTTTTTTTAGGCTAATAAGAATGAGCACGAGAAATATAAGCAGCAGCACAGGAAATACATAAATGTATCGATATCCATAAATGTGTGAGATACCACCAATTGTTGAATCAATAATTCCTTGCAGGCGATCAAGTTCAATAAAGAAAATGCTTATGATGCCCAATCCTAGAATGAGTAGGTCGTAAGCTCGTTCGGCCATTACACTTCCCATAGAAACGGGAACTGGTATTTTTGAGTTTTTTTGCAAAGATGTGCATCGAATAATCTCGCCTAGTTTAGGGGTGAAACTATTTACAAAATATCCTAATAATAGGGAGGTTAATACTTTATCGGAGCTTGGTTTTTCTCCGGTTTCTTCTATTAATAATTTCCAACGTAGCGCTCTTAAATAGAATACAAAAAACAAGCATATAAAGCTAAGAAAAATGAAAAAGTAATCGGCATCAGCCAGACTTTCCCAAACTGGTTCTAATGGTTTTTCATGCAGTGTTAAGAATAAGAAAATCGCACCTATTAATACACCTGTTATATTTTTAAGTATGCTTTTAATTTTATTAATCATCAATACAACTTTCGGTAATTACAAGAGAAGAGACAAAATTAGAAAATTATACCAATAATAACTCCTAAGGTAACTATTTTAGGAAGGGTAAAGTCCTCATCCGTAAAGGCACAGTTCCCATGCACAAAGGTAAGGTAATGATTTGTATTGTCGGGGTATTCTTTTATAAAGGCAGTATTCACACGTTTTCTGGGGTGATTGTTTGCGATTGTATTTCTAAATGTCTTCAGAATTTCCAAGAGAAATTTGTTGCATACTATTGTTAATCCTTTTTAAAGCATCTTGAATACTTTCTTCGGGTTTTATAAAATTGCTTTTACCCCAAAAATTAGGATCGTATTTGGTTTTATGGTTCGAAAAGATTGTGGTAGGATGAATGGTCTCTTTGTATTTAAATTTCACAACATTATCGGTCTTCATATTAGTGGTTGCCATTTCGAACGAAGTGGTAAAATGGTTTGAAAACAGTTTCTTTTTGTTTTTGACTTTGAACTTGAGATTGCCCAATACATGACTTAGATGGTATTTCCCATTAATATCCCTATAACTCACAGTATATTTCACCATGGTAGGCCTTGCCTTGGTTTTTGCGCTCCCTTTTATAATAAATCTATCCTTGAGTTCAGTTAATCGATGCTTTTCATAGCCAAATTCGGCTCTTATTATGGCTAAATTATTCGTTTCGATGTATATTCGTCCTTCTAAAAGTGGTTCGCTAAGATTTGGTTTAGGTTTAAAATCAACAATATAAACCGGTTTATTGTTATAAGTGCTAATATCAGCCAAACGATAATTATAAAAGTGAGCATATTCTTTGTTCAGAAATTCAGGGATGTTTTTTACAATATCTAATTGTAAACAGCCGCTTATTCCACCTTTTAATCTGAACGAGATGGTATCTAACCTGGTAACGTCGTAAATTTTCCTACTCTTAAAAATTTTTACTCTTTCCAAGTTATTTTGATGCGAGTAGGAGCTTTTGTATATATCAAGTACAGATTCTAAGTAGATCATATACTTATTGTTTTTAAGCACAGATTCGCGATAAAAAGAGGTAAGGTTACTGGCTTGCTGTGGGTAGTTCTCATTAATTCTGTGAACCGCTGCCTTTATTAGAGCTTCGGGATCATTGTTGCGTATAATCACCTCCTGAAGAGAAATAAAATCTTTCGTTAGAAAGATTTCAATTTCATTCTTTTGTAAGTCTGCAACTTTTATTTGAGTATTTTGATATCCCACAAACGAAAATACCAAAGTATCATTTAGATTTTCTGCAGATAAACTAAGAGAAAATTCACCATCCTGATTGGATATTGTACCCATGTGTTTTGACCTGATGCCAAGGCTGGCATAGGGTAATATTTGTTTCGTCTTCTGGTCTTTTACAATACCGGAAAGTTTTCGGTAAGATAGGTAAGGAATTAGCTCATTTTCCGTGATTATCGCCTGTTTTTTTGTAATTGGAACGATTACAATGTGTTTTTTGGTAACATGAAAATTCAGGCCTTCATCAGGAATTAACTTTCTTAATACGTTTGATAATGATTCATTACTAGCATTCAGATTTATGAGCTTTCTGTCGGTAAAAAGATCCGCATTATAAGTAAAGTAGCATTCCGCTTTTTTTTCTATGCTATCAAGGGCATTGTCAATACTGGTTTTCCTTAAATCTAGATTTATTTTTTTTTCTAATAAACTAACTTGAGCCCGAAGGTTAAAACATGAGATTAGCAAAATAAAAAGCACAAAAATACACTTTATCACAGTTTCAAGATATGTTTTAACATTATTCATCTGGTTGTAATTTCTTTCAATTTCTAAGATTTAATCCACAAGATTAAAATAATCATTATCGCAAGTGTTTAATAATTGTTTTAATCATGTTCGTTTCATACCGCTTTAACTGCCTTTTTTAAAGATGATGGTTTGTCCTTTTTTTTCATAGCTTAAATTTAAGGACATACATAGTCTGTCTAAAACATCCTTAAGTGGATCCTGATCGAAAGTTGTATTGATATTTTCTCTGGCAATATCATCGCTTTCAAATTGCACACTAACATGGTAGGTTCTTTCAATTACTTTGGCCACATTCTTTAATTGCATTCCTCGAAAAACCATTTTTTTGGTTTTCCATGATAAATAATTGTCATCATTCATTAGAGTTTTATTCAACGAATTCTCTTTAAGGATGGCAAAATCTCCTTTTTCAAGCATTACAGATTCTTTATTGTTATCGATCTCGGAAAATTGAACTTTTCCAGATTCAACCAGTACTTCAATTTTATCATCTTTCGCAATTACATTAAAAGAGGTGCCCAATACTTTTATTTCTGCTCCTTTTACCGCAATAATAAAAGCTTTATTCGGATTCTTTGTAATGTCAAAAAATGCTTCACCTTCCAGACTTACAATTCTGGCGCTGGCCTCAAATTTTCCTGGATAAACCAGTTTGGCTTTCCCATTAAGAGTTACGGTAGAACCATCGGCAAGGACAATTGATTTGTTACTATCGTGTACTTGTGAAATAAAAGTTTGATATGTTGTTAGGTGTTTGTTGTAAATGGTATTAGAAATCAGGCCTAAGCCTATTACAACAACAATCATTGCTGCAAATCGAACAATACTATTGGCATTTAAATAAATACTATTACCGCTATTCCTATCCGAAATTTGCTTGCAAACTTTATTCCAGGCATTGTTGGTATTGTATTGTTTTCTGATATGCATTACCTCTTCAACCCAATTCAGATCCTTTTCTGATGCTGCGACAATTTTAGCATATTCGGGATTCGAATCAATCAACTTTTTAAAAGCTGCTTTATCTTCCTTATTCATTTCTCCGTTCAAGTAGCTCGAAATGTTTTCCCAATTAATCTTATGTGGTGTTTCGTTCTTCATTTTATTAAAGCACAATTATACTAACGTAATCTTTTAGATTTTTGCGAAATGCTTTTAAAGCTCTTCCCATATTGGCTTCTACAGTTTTTACCGATACGGAAAGTTTATCCGCTATTTCATGATATTTTAAACCTTCGTATCTACTCATCTTAAAAATTCTACTGCATTTTTCAGGCAGATTTGATAGAGTATTTTGAATGATGGTTTGAATTTCCTTTTCTTCTACAGAATGATATCGGGTTACATCACCATTACTAGTATTCTTTACATAGGCTTCGTATTGGTTTCGTATTCCTTTTTTGCGTAAAAACTGCAAGCTGTTTAAATAGGTTGCTTTATAAAGGTAAGCTTTAAAAGAAGTGTGGATTTTTAGCTTTTTTCTGTCCTCCCAAATCTGGCAAAACAGGCTTTGAACTATTTCTTCGGCTTGATCGTGATCTTTAACGAATTTCACTGCATAGTTACAAAGCAGTGGATAATAAAACTTAAATAATCGCTCAAATTCTTTTAAATTGCCCTTTTTAATATGATATAATATGCTGTTGGTATCTTCCGACATTCTCATTAGAGTATTTCTCTTCCTATAAATACATTCTAATATAGTTTTTTTAGTCTGCAATTCCTTAAGATATGTTTAGGCCAAATAATAGTTTCTTAAGAAGGAAGGGAAGAATCATCTATACCTTTTCTCCAAATCAGAATGATTCTTTCCTCTTAAATCTTAATAAACTGATTTTGATTAAAGATATGTGCCATAGCAAGTCATATTTATTCAAAATTGCTTTAAAAAATCTGAAAGAATATCGGGATATTTTACAGTAAAGATTGATTGAATATAACTATTCAAAGTGTTTAGCTGTTTTTGGTATAAATTTCTTCAAATCCCTTCGCAACTTCTCTATACTACTTAAATAATTTGAGAAAATCTCTACTCAAAATCAGTGCGCTGTGACAATATTTTTAGTCGAACTCAGATTACGTTTTTAAAAGCCGGATGCGCTATAATTCTTAACGAGATTTTCTTTTCAATTTTCTGATAGCCGCCTCGATAGATTGATCTGGTTCGATTGTGTTATGTGCCCCCCAGAAGTTTTTATCTGCAAAGTTTCCAATTTCGTCAACCATTACTTGATTGGCTTTGAATTTTTCATGACGAGAGAAACGCACAATATTTGATTCATCTCTATCTGTTATTGCAATTTCAGTCATTGCTGAGTAATTGGTATTGAAAAGCTTCCTTTTCCAGTTGCACTTAAAGTTGATTTCTCCTCTGGCATATTTAAAATACCATTTGCCTCCTGTTTCGTGATAATTTACGATATAATCGGCTGAGGTTGGAGTAACTTTCACACCCATTGGTTTCCTTTTTATAAACAGCTTACTCGCTTCATCCGGATTATCAAGATTTAAGCTAAACTGCGCACTGGTTAATGCAAGATTTTTTGTTTCTACATAAAGCAAACCGTAGTACAATGGAATATCTATTTCTTTCTTTTGTTTGAATTCAATTACATAGTGTAGCTTACCATTAATTTGGGTTATTGATTTTAATGAGAATTTATAGCTTTGGTTAAAATCTTCTGACAGTAAATTGTAAGGATTTTTGATTACATCAAGTAATAGAGCCGTAGCAGGTCCTCCCTGCAATTTAAAAAGAAGTGTATCCATTTTCTTCACATCCTGGCTTTTTCTTCCTTTGTATACTTGTACCTGATCTGATTTGGCTTGTTTGTATCCAGATTTATGAACGTTAACAACAGCTTCCGAAATGGCCACATAGGTTCTGTTTTTTCTTACTGTTTCGCGGTAAAATCCCTCCATCATGTTCGGGCTTGTAGAATAGTTTTCTTCAACTTTTTTTAGAATTCTGCGAACCAACTGCTCCGGATCTAGAGGGTAAATGTTGATTTGGTCGAGTGGTACAACAGCCATTTGAAGTTGCAATACATTTCTCTTCTGTTTTAATGAACTGATTTCAACTTCCAGGTTTTTATAGCCAACATGGCTAATTTCTATTTTGCTAACAGGCAGTCCTTTTGCAATTTTTAAAAGAAATTCGCCTTCATTGTTTGATACTGTGGCAACATTAACACCTTTTACGGCAATGGTGGCAAATATTAAAGGTTCTTTTGAGTCTTTGTCCTGCACCTTACCTTTGTATACATTGTATTTTAAGGTGTCGATTACATGCTGTACCTTATTCTTATCTTTCTTGTTTTTCTTTTTCCGCTCTCCTGCCGATACAGAAATGGATGTTAGTAATAAAAATGCCGAAAGCAGAATGGTAATTTTTGATATGAAATTTGTTCTCATGGCAATATATTTTTTGTGTTTCTGATAATTGATAATATGGAATTACGATTGTTTCTTTTCCTGTTTCTATTCGTAAGATGCACGAATTCGATTATACCCTATCAAAAAACGTAAGTTTTTTCTGTTCGGACTTAAAAACACTAAAAAAGCTCGAATTCCCTGAATGAAAGGTAATAATTGCATGTAGGACAATTGCATTTTAAAATTTGTAACTGATTTACGTAAATCTGCGATAAAATAATAATTGCTTTAAATGCAATCTTCAGGTCGTTACATGCGATTCGAATTTTTATAAGTACATTTAAAGTGATCATTAAAAAATGAACCAATGTTTAATTCATATGAAAGTTGATTACTGCAAAGAAAACTTGATATTAAAAGTATACCCAACCGTTGGCGGATGTTTTGAGGAAGCATGGAGTGTTTTAAAAAATCATTTTTTGATTCTGTTTCTTTCTGTTATACTTGCTTCGCTATTGGAAATACCATTGGCTTACAATCAATATATCGAAAATATAAGTGATTCTGATTCGGTGGGAGTTTCTTTTTTGGGCATGATTTCTTTTTTATACTACATCATGATTGCTACACCATTTAAATATGGTTTTGATTGGATATACTTAAGTGCAGCCAGAAAAAAAGAACCTCGGTTCGAAGAAATATTATCAGGTTTTAAAAAGTACTTATTTGCTACACTCAGCCATTTGCTAGTAATTGGAATAACAGGATTGGGTTTTATTCTACTTATTATACCTGGCATATATCTGCTCTGTAAATTAGTATTTGTTCCTTTTTTGGTAATGGATAAAAATGTTGATCCAATTCAAGCCATTAAGCTAAGCTTTTATCTAACGAAAGGATATTTCTGGACAATTTTTGGGATGGGGATTCTGTCAGTCTTTATTATCATATTAGGAGTGATTTGCTTTATTGTGGGAGTATTTGTATCTCTTGTTTGGGTAAAATCAGCTTTTGCTGTTTTGTACAAGGCCGTTGAGGAGTTACATTATAAGGAAGCTTTTGTTTTGGCAGGGATAGAAATTAAAGAGGAATAAAAAAGAGGCTTCTCTTGCTTTGCAAGATAGAATCCTCTTTCTATAATAAATTAAAGTTTTAACTGTTTCGAAATTTCAAGCATTTTAACAATTGGCGCTTTAGCATTCTCCATAATATCTTCGGGTAAAATAATTTCCGGTTGTTCATTTTTAAGAGCCAAATAAATTTTTTCCATGGTGTTCAATTTCATGTATGCACAATCGTTGCATGAACAAGTTTCATCTGCAGGAACAATCAAAAACTCTTTTTTGGGCGAATCTTTTTTCATTTGATGCAGAATACCAGTCTCAGTAGCGACAATAAACTTTTCGGCATCACTTTTTTGGGTATACTTTAACATCGCAGTTGTAGAGCCAACAAAATCGGCAAGCATTAAAACAGGTTGTGGACATTCGGGATGCGCAATGAGTGTTGCATCTGGATTTTCAACTTTCATTTTCATGATTTTTTCAGCAGAAAGAATGTCATGAACTTCGCAGGTTCCATCCCAAAGAACCATATTTCTTCCGGTAAGTTCGTTGATATAGCGACCAAGGTTTTTATCTGGAGCAAATATTATTTCTTGATTTTTTGGCAATGATTCAACCAATTGGACTGCATTTCCTGAGGTGCAAATTAAATCTGAAAGGGTTTTAATTTCTGCACTACAATTGATGTATGAAATTACCATGTGGTCAGGATATTTTGCTTTAAACTTGGCAAAATCATCTGCGGGACAAGATTCCGCCAAAGAGCAGCCAGCTTCCAGATCAGGAAGAAGAACCTTGGTGTTTGGATTTAGAATTTTTGCAGTTTCGGCCATAAAATGCACTCCTGCAAACAGAATGATGTCGGCATCAACTTCGGTTGCTTTTTGAGCAAGAGCCAAACTATCACCTTTAAAATCTGCAATTTCCTGAATGTCCGGCGTTTGGTAATAGTGCGCTAAAATAACGGCGTTCTTTTCTTTCGCCAATTGAAGAACTTTATCTTTCATCAAATTTTCCTTTGCTAGTGTGTTGTATAAATACAGATGCAAATATCTTTAAATTATCCAGAATTTCAAATACACAGCACCTATTTTAAGCGCTTCTTAGGCTTTAGACCGAGGGTAAAATGAAAAAAAAGTACGCCTTTCGCTTTTAAAAGAATGTTAAATCAATTGTTTAGATATAATATGAATTTTGAAGGTCAAACATGGTGTTGTATGCAAGAAGTAGTTTATTTTTATACTTTTAAAATTAGTCAGATTAAGAAATAGATATATGTTGGAAATATGCTGTTATACTGTGCAATCGGCGATTATTGCAGAACAATCAGGAGCGAATCGCATAGAACTGTGCGCAGGAGTGCATGAAGGAGGAACTACACCTAGTTTGGCGGCCATTCAAATGGCAAAAGAACAGTTAAGTATTCCTGTTCATGTGATTATTCGACCAAGAGGTGCAGATTTTTGCTATTCGAACCTTGAGTTTGAGTGCATAAAAAAAGATATTCAGGCATGTAAAGAACATGGGGTAGAAGGTGTGGTTTCAGGCATTCTTCTTCCCAATGGTAGAATTGATATTGCCAGAACCAAAGAATTGATTGCTCTTGCCAGACCTATGAGTTTTACTTTCCACAGAGCTTTCGATATGCTTGAAAGTTATCTGGAATCTATGGAGGAATTAATTGAATTGGGAGTGGATAGAATTCTTACTTCGGGGGGAATGCAAACCGCAGAGGAGGGAATAGAGCTTCTTAGCCAATTGGTAAGAAAAGCTAAAGGTAGAATTAGTATCATGCCTGGGAGTGGTGTAAACGACAACAATATCAAGAAACTTAAGGAGATAACAGGAGCAAAAGAATTTCATTGCTCTGCTAAAAAGTTGGTGAAAGGCAAAATGGTATATCAGAATCCTAATGTAAACATGGGCGGAGAGGGGAGTATTCCTGAATTTGTTCACTATGAAGCGGATTCTGAGATGATTAAAAGGATAATTAGAGCTCTGAAAGCCTGAGAAAGAAATATAAGTAACGTGAGTTCGACAAAAAGAATTGTCATGTTTGCATTGATTCTGAGAATATTTATTCCAAAATCAGTTAAATTCTTTGAAAGGTCATCTTCACCCAATCGTGACTTTAAAAACTCTTCAAAATATCGAAATGTTATTTCAAATTTTTAAAGCAAATTTTGAATAAATTTGACTTTCTGTGGCGAATATTTTTAGTTGAAGGTTGATCCCAATCATGCAGTTATGTTGATTGGCAGAACTGCTCCGCTTCCATAAAAAGTGCTGCTTCTTTTGTCACAGCGCTTTCCTATTCAAGATCGTTTTAATACAAGTCTTTGGCAAAGCTCCCTTCCTCTTTACTACCCAATAGCAATTCTTCTATAGTTGCGGCAATATCTGCAAAAGTAGTTCTGGTTCCCAAGTTCACATTTTGTTTGATACTTTTTCCATAAACCAGTATAGGAATGTACTCTCTGGTGTGGTCGGTTCCCTTGTAGGTGGGATCGCATCCATGATCAGCAGTAAGAATCAAGATTTCATCTTCTTTAAGTTTTTTCTGAATTTGAGGCAAGTATTGGTCAAACTCTTCCAATGCAGCTTTATATCCTTCTGGATTTCTTCTGTGTCCATACATCATGTCAAAATCGACCAAATTAGTAAAGATTAAACCTTTAGACTCTTCTTTCAAAGCAAGCAAAGTTTTTTCAATTCCATCCAGGTTGTCTTTGTTGGTTCCACGAGACTCGGTGATTCCTTGGCCTGCAAAAATATCTTTGGTTTTACCAATCCCAATTACGTCTAAACCATTGCTTTTTAAACGATCCAATATCGTTGCCTTTGGAGGTGTAACAGAATAATCGTGACGATTAGAAGTACGTTTGAAATTTCCTTTCCCACTGCCTAGATATGGACGTGCGATAACCCGCGCAACAGGTTCAAGTTCAGAACAAATTTCAAGAGCTATTTCGCAAGCTTTATATAGTTCTTCTAAAGGAATTAATTCTTCGTGTGCAGCAATTTGAAAAACAGGATCAGCGGATGTATAAACAATCCAATTGCCGGTTTTCATTTGTTCATCACCATATTCATCTATAATTGCAGTTCCTGAAGCAGGCTTATTGGCCATTACTTTTCTCCCCGTTCTTTCTTCGAACAAACGGATAGTTTCTTCCGAAAACCCATTTGAATAAGTCGGGAATGCTTTATCAAGTTTCACACCAGCAATTTCCCAGTGTCCTGTAGTTGTATCTTTTCCTTTCGAGGCTTCAGCAGCTTTCCCGAAAGCTCCATTTGCATTTTTTATGGGAGCTACACCTTCAATTTCAATAATGTTTCCCAAGCCAAGTTTTTGCATGTTTGGCAGATTAATTCCACCGCAATGTTTTGCAATATTTCCTATGGTGTTTGAACCAACATCACCAAATTCTTCGGCATCGGGTAAATATCCAACACCTGCGCTATCTAGCACCACGATTGTAGCACGTTCAATTTTTGGAATCATAAAGTATTGTGTTTTTTGTATTTCGAGAAATACAGATGATGGGTCGTTTTTGTAGTGTTGCAAAGATAAGAGATCAATTAGTAATTAACAATTAATGCCAAAAGCTTTATGAATGGTATATTGTTGTAAATTATATAAAAATCATTGTCAAATGCCCTCAGCGAAAAATATAGATAAATTTTGAAAAGCTACATGCTATCAGGGTGAAAATATGGCATAATCTATATGCAATATGGCAGACTTAACACAAGCTATTGTTTAAAAAATCCCTCATGCAACAGCTGCTTGAGGGATGAAACGAATATGATTAAACACAAGCGATAATGATTATTTCTTTCATCTGACAAATGAAAAATAATAAACAGATGAGATACTGAATGTTTATGTAGACTTATATTTGATACATTTTTTCACGCTGCTCTTTGATCTTATCGCTTGTAATGTAGTCATCGTAATCCATAAGTTTATCGATAATTCCATTAGGGGTTAACTCGATAATACGTGTACTTACGGTTTGAATAAATTCATGGTCGTGTGAAGACATTAGCACAGTACCTCCAAAATTAATCAAAGAGTTGTTGAATGATTGTATTGATTCCAAATCCAAGTGGTTGGTAGGTGTATCCAAAATTAACAAATTGGCATCTTTCAACATCATTCTTGAAATCATACAACGCACTTTTTCACCCCCCGAAAGGACATCAGCTTTTTTATAGATATCCTCACCGGAGAATAACATTTTACCCAAATATCCACGCAAGTAAATTTCGCTGGTATCATTAGAATATTGTGCCAACCAATCAATTAAAGTAATTGATTCCTGAAAGAAACTTGAATTATCCAAAGGCAAGTATGCAGGAGTTATGGTAACACCCCATTCGTAGGATCCGTTATCTGCTTTTGCATCTCCATTGATGATATCGAAGAGAGATGTCATTGCACGAGGATCTTTCGATAGGAATATCACTTTTTCACCTTTTTCTATTGTGAACTCTACATCTTTAAATAAAGTTTCTCCTTCTATACTTTTGCTTAAGCCCATGCATGAAAAAATTTTATCACCAGCTTCACGTTCCTGTTGAAAAATGATACCAGGGTAACGACGAGTAGATGGCTGAATATCTTCAATGTTCAACTTCTCTAACATCTTCTTTCTGGAAGTTGTTTGTTTAGATTTTGCAACATTGGCGCTAAAACGAGAAATAAACTCCTGTAGTTCTTTTTTCTTCTCTTCGGCTTTTTTGTTTTGTTGTGCCTGCTGACGAGCTGCCAACTGGCTGGATTCGTACCAGAAGGAGTAGTTACCAGAGAACATCTTTATTTTTCCAAAGTCGATATCTACAATATCGGTACAAACAGAATCGAGGAAGTGACGATCGTGAGATACAACAATTACAGTATTGTTAAAATTGGCCAAATAATTTTCCAACCACATTACGGTTTCAAGGTCAAGATCATTGGTAGGCTCATCCAGAAGCAAATTATCAGGATTACCGAAAAGTGCTTGTGCAAGCAATACGCGTACTTTTTCTTTACCACTTAATTCCTTCATGGTTTTGTAGTGCAATGCTTCCTTAATTCCAAGGCCACTAAGCAATTCAGCCGCATCACTTTCTGCATTCCATCCATCCATTTCGGCGAATTTCTCTTCCAACTCTGATGCTTTAATTCCATCTTCTTCCGAAAAATCAGGCTTGGCATAAATAGCATTCTTCTCTTCCATGATTGTCCAAAGCTCAGCGTGTCCCATTACCACGGTATCCAAAACAGAATATTCATCAAATTCAAAGTGATCCTGCTTTAGTACAGCCATTCTTTCGCCTGGCTCCATCATTACATTACCAGTAGTGGAATCTAAATCTCCCGACAGAATTTTAAGGAATGTTGATTTACCAGCACCATTGGCACCAATAACACCATAACAGTTGCCAGGAGTAAATTTTATATTAACATCTTGGAAAAGCGTTCTTTTTCCGAACTGAATTGATAAGTTTGAAACTGAAATCATATTATATCTTTATAATAAAAATTGAACTGATATAGTGCCGAGTTAAATTCGCTAAACAAAAAGGAATGAAGTCAACTTCAAGTTTATTTGAATTAGAATCGGTATTGTTTTATCTAGACCATTTATTAATTCGGGCGCAAAATTAGCAATTATTCTGCATTATAAAACACTTGTGGAATTAAGTTTTAGTGAATATCATATTTGAACTAGCCTATGAGTTTTACTCAAATCCCAATATGAATCTAAGAATTGAAAGTAGCTAATGTATTTTGCTATTGATGCGCGATGGATTCTTTGATGTAAATATTTTCGGCATTGGGCACAGTAAACTTAAAAGTAGTACCCTTTCCTTCCTTACTTTCTACCCAAATTGCGCCATGATTTCTCTCAATAAAATCCTTACATAGTATTAAGCCTAATCCATTTCCTTTTTCACCTCTGGTTCCTTCACTGGTCTCATCAAGCTCAAATATGTGCTCTATTGCAGATTCGGGTATGCCAACACCATTATCTTGAATCCAAATTTCGGTATGCTGTTCAAGCATTTGGGCTCCAAGAAGAATCAAACCACCTGCCGGGGTGAATTTTATAGCATTGTTCAAAAGATTACGAACAACGGTTTCAAGCATCGGTTTGTCGGCATATACAAATAGGTTTTGTTTTAAATCTAGCTCAAGCAAGATATTTTTTTCCAGAGCTCCCCTTTTATAAATCTCAATTATACTGATTAAAAGATTTTTTACCGGGATAACAACAGGTGTAAACGGTAATTTTTCAGATTGATTCAGCGACCATGACAATAGGTTATCAGTAAGGTTAAGAACTCTGGTTACACATTCATTTAAATCTTGGCTGGTTTCGTTCAATTCCTCATAACGACCCTGTTTTAATAGAATTTGAATCAAGTCGGATATTCCTGATACCGATGCTAAAGGAGAACGCAAGTCGTGAGATATAATTTGGAATAATTTGTTTTTGGTTTGATTGGATATTTTAAGTTCTTTATTTCTATAATCCAGTAGCTCTTTTGATCTTTCGATGCGAGCTTTTTGCAGGCTAAGTAACTTGGTAACTTTCTTGTTTCTGTAATAAGAGTATACAATAAAGCCGCCATATCCAGCTATTAAAAATAAAATAAAAATCAAGCCATTTCGTTGGGTGACTTTGCTTTTATTTTCTTTTTTTAGCAATTCTATATGTGCCTCTTTTTTTTCAGCTTCATATTTGGCTTGGATTTCGGAAACCTGCTTTAAGGTTTCTATATTTAAAATACTATCACTTAACCGTTCGTATTTGGCTAAATAAATTAAGGCACTATCAGGTTTTAATTGCTGCATTAGTATTTTAGATATCTCTTTGGTACTATTTTCCTGAAATTTTATATTGCCTATTTCTTGTCCTAAACGCAGTGCCTTCTCACTATACTTTAGCGACTCCTCGAAATTATTCATCATGTAATTGGCATGAGATAAGCCATTTAAGGAAGTAATGATCAGGTTTTTATTCCCAATTTCTTCTTTTAGCTTAAGGCTTTGTTGCTGGTAGTCAATTGCTAAAGCATATTGCTCCATCTCCAAAAAACATGCACCAATATTGTGATATGTTTGGGCAAGTCGATACTTGTTGGGAGTATTTTTTAAAAAATCAATGTTTTTTTTGTAGAATGTAATTGCCTGTTGAAAATCATTTTGAATAGACAGTATATTTCCAATATTGTTATAGCAGTAATACAAATAGGAGTTGTATTTGGGCTTTAAAGCGATTTGTAATGCCTTTTTATAGTATGTAAGGGCTTTTTTTAAATCTTTTAGATTTTTATAAACCAGTCCAATATTATTATATGCAGAGAGTGTTTGTTTTTGATTTTCAACTTTTTCAAAATACTGTAAGCTTGATATATAATCGTTTAGAGCCAGATCGTATTTGGTTAGCTTTAAATAAATACTACCTCTATTTAAATAAGTTTTATTAATGCCCAATGTATCTTTTGAAAGTGAGTAATATGCAATTGCTTCTTCATATAAATTTAAGGCTTGTGAATAGTCTTCTTTTCTTTTATGGATTAAGGCAATTCTTACTAATGCGTTACCTGCCCCGGAATAATCATTGTTGCTTTTTGAAAGATCCAAACACTTTTCAGAATAAAAAAGAGTGCTTTCAGGTAAACTCCTATAATTTTTTCCTGTCCAATCATTTAGGAATTTAATCTGATCATGCACATTTTGTATTGAATCTAACTTCTTATCTACATATTCATTATTTTGCCCTAATAATTGAAGGCCTGAAGGAATTAAAAGAATGAAAAGTAGTAACTTTTGCATGTTTTTTTAGGTTGTTAGCAAAAACTAAGATATGAAAAATCTGTAGTTTGTGAGAAAGCAAATTAAAAAATAAAACGATGCAATTACTTTTAAGTCCGCATCAAACAATTTAGGTATATAATTACTATTCTAATTGATCTTCATATTAAGGTTGTAGAAAGCTTAAGCTCGAATACTTTACTTAACCATAGTTTAATTGGTTTGTTATTGCTGAATCTGCTGTGTTACCATTAAAGTAGAGCTTAAATTGTCAAACATAAGAATGATTAAAAAAAAGTAATATAGATTTTTGAAGCAGCAAATGATCCGCATGAGAGTTTATAAAAAAAGACATCATATTATTATCTGATGTCCTTTTATCATATAGGTGAATTCACCAATTATTTATGGGGTTTCTATCTCGGCATCGTCGTAATCTATATCTGTGTTATGGTCGTTAATTGGATTTGCAATGTTAGATGTATCAATCATTACCATACTAACCGTTTTGATCTCATCGGTTGGTCCTTGTGCCAACGGAACCGTGAATTCTGCAATTTCTGTTCCAACACTTCCATTACTCGTTATTTCTGCAGTAACAGCCCAAAACTTTTTGTCATTCCTTATAATTTCAGATTGAGTTAATGAACTTAGAGCGTATCCTTTAGGTACTGATACTACCGAGTTTAATGTGTAAACACCATCTGGGGCAGTTTTAATTAAATTCACATAGGGTTTTAATAATTTCATAATTCAACAATTTAAGTTAATATTTCTTAATCAAATGTGAAATTAGTAAAATAAATCTATTGTGCAAGGCAATTCAAACATAAATTACTTACATGCTAAGTATCAGTAATGTTAGCATGAAATAGCAGCAGTGCGATATGCGTATATTTTGAACGATAGCTTTAAATGGATTAAGGAAAGTACATTAAAATCCAATCTGTTTTACTTTAACTTGCGAGTATACTTAGCTTAATTGCTTTTTTAAGGAGAAGAAAAATTCCGTTCCACCTCCTTTTCGTGCTTTTACAAATATGCGGCCTTTATGAAATGCCACTGCATTTTTTACGATTGATAAACCTAAACCAGTTCCACCCATTTTTCTTGATCTTCCATTATCTGCTCGATAGAAGCGTTCAAATATTCTTGGTAAGTGTTCTTCTGATATGCCAATTCCATTATCATGATATGAGAAATAATGGTAATTATTATCTTCAAAATAATTTTCTATTTTAATAATTGAGTTCTCACCCGCGTATTTAATTGAGTTATCGATAAGGTTTCTAAATACAGAATCTAATAATTCAGAATTCCCCTTTATACTAAGTTCCTTTGGAATTAAAAGCTCAATGTTCATATTGGCCTTCTCAAGCTTTAATTCGAAATCATCAAGCATCTCATTCAGCATTTTACCAATATTAACAATTTCAATAGTAAACAATTGCTGAGTTTCTTCCATTTTAGTAAGTACCGATATATCCTGAATTAAGTTTGATAATCGATTAATCTGCACACAGGATCGTTCAATGAATAGAATTTTCTTGTCCTCGGGCATTGCAGGATTATCCTTAATGGTCTCTAAAAATCCAGAAACAGCTGTAACAGGAGTTTTTAATTCGTGAGCAATATTCAAGGTCATTTCCTGTTTAATAGTCTTTTCATTCTCCGATTTGGTAATATCATTAATTGAGATTTCAAAGTTAAAATCAGGGAATACAACCACCTGATAAAGGAACATTTTATGCCCAACGGTAACAATGTTTTTGCTGCTAATAATATCATCATTTGGGATATAGTTGCCCACTAACTTTTTAGTGTTAGAATTTATAAAGTCATTAATCTCTTTTAATTCTGGTAGCTCAAAAATTTCCTGATAATTATGCGAAGATATGTTAGCAAGGTAATTGATATAATCAATAAAATGACTGTTCCAAAGGATTAAGTTCCTGTCTTTATCGAAAACGGCAACACCTTCTTGGGCAATTTGCAGGTGCATAATAAGTTTTTCCTTTTCCTTAACCAGAGCTTCTTTTGTTTTGGTTAGCTTTTTGTAAATTTTCACGATCTGACGACTGATTTCCCCAAGTTCTGTTTTTCCAAAATCTTCGTTCGGGTCGATAGGTCGATTTTTGGCTGCATTCACAGCAAACTTTCTAAGCTTGGCAATAGAGTTACCAAAGTGTTCGGTCGCATAAATTAAAAAAACATTGGTTACACCAAACAGTGCTATCAAGAAATAGAAAAAAAGCTTGTTGGTTTTTAAAAAAGATACGACATCATGGTTGTAGGGCAGGGCAGATCTAACAAAATGGGTGTAATAATACCTTGAATAATAATAATAGGTGTCACCAGTAGAACCAGATAATCGGATATTGCTTCCTTTATTGGTATGCAGTGATTTTTGAATCTCAGGTCGATTCATATGATTCTCAAGAAGTGCGAGGTTTCTTACGTATGAATCGTAAACCACCTTACCATCACGCATAATTATTGTTAGCCTAATGTTTCGATCGGGCATTAAGGATCGTAAAGAGTCAATTATGGCAAATTCATTGGTAGAGATTAATTTTTTTTGTCTGATTAATTCCTGAACCTGCTCGGTATATATTCTCAATGCATATTCTAATTTTTCTTTACGATACTTTACTTCCTGATTATATTGAAATCCTCCAATTAATACGGAAAATATCAGTACAATTAAGAAAAAATAAACGAATAATCGTTTTTTGTATTTCGATCCTGAATTAGGAAAATTTGCTGCCATCTACTTTAAACGAATTAACTATTTTTTATGGGCTCAAAGTAATACCCGTAACCTGATTTGGTTTTTATTAAATTATGATATTCACCAATTTTTTTTCTAATTCGTCGTACGTTAACGTCTACAGTCCTGTCTCCTACATAGGTATCGCCATTCCAAATTTTGTTCATGATTTCATCACGAGAGTATATTCTTCCTGAGTGACTTAGAAGTAATTGCAGAATTTCAAATTCTGTTTTGGTAAGGCCTACATCTATCCCATTTATTGTAACCTGTTTCGATTCTGGAATCAACTTTAGATTTTCGTGTTCGAAACTGGTTTCGGTTTTCGATTCAGAGAAAACTCGTTTGCAGATCACATAAATTCGTGCAATAACTTCCTTAACTGAGAAAGGTTTAGCTACATAATCATCAGCTCCTGCCTTAAATCCAAGTAATTTGTCTGTTTCGCTTCCTTTAGCTGAAATAAACAGAATAGGCTTCTCCTCTAAATCGGGGTTACGACGAATTATTTTTGCCAACTCCAAACCTGAAATTTCTCCCATCATGATATCTAATAGGAAAAAGTCATACTTGCTCAGGTCTAGTTTTAGGGCTTGCTCTGATGAAAAGGCGGTATCCACGTGAAAACCTTCTTGTTCTAAGTTGTATTGCAGGATTTCGCATAAATCCTCTTCATCGTCGACTACTAAAATCTTTAAATCCTTCATTTTCTGGAATTCTTTTCCGGGTTATTTTAATTAGAGTTTGTAATAAATTCGTTATTAAAAGTAAGTTCTTTATTTTTATTCTTCTTCAGATATATCTTTGTGACGTAAGTCAATTCCCTGTTGATAATAAATAGAAGCTTCTGCAATATTTGTAGCATTATCAGCAACTCTTTCAATACTACTTAAGATACAGCCGAAATTTAGTAAATTAAAAATGTCATTTTTATTTATTCCCTCAGGAATTTCGTTCTTTACCATTCTTTTCATCAACTAATTCATCATTTTTAATAGTCCAGATAGCGTATTCTTTATCACCATAAGGCTTTACGAACCATTTTGTCACTTATAGATAGCATGTTTAGCAATGAACCTTTGTGTCTTTCATGAATAAATGGAGGATCCATGTTGTACATGAAATTGATAACATTATTTAATTGATCGCCAATTCTTTCAATAAAACCAATCATTCTAAAATAGGAAACTAACAAGCGAAGTTCACTAGCCATTGGTTGCTGTAACCCCATGGTAAGAATGATATTATCACTCATTTTTAGTTCCAGACCATCAAGTTTATCTTCATTGGCTTTGAACTGATCATTTTTTTTGGGGTCAACAATATCTAAACCATATGATACAAGCTCTTCCAAAATTTCAAATTGCTCTTGAAGCAATAATTTCATTTTACTGAAATCAGAATGAAGCTTATCAAATCTTTTATCTTTTTTAATAGACATTTTTTGGTTCTTTGATATTTAGGATGGATGAATATACAATTAATTTATTTGGATCACCCAAATTTGCCAGTTAAATATTCTTCAGCACGTTTGTTCTCTGGTGTTTTAAACATCTGTTTGGCCTTTCCATATTCTACTAACTCACCTAGATACATTAATATAGAGTAATCAAAAGCAAATGGTAATGTAATGATAAAGGCAAGTATAGATGTTAAAAGAGTACCGACTATAAATGGCAAAGCACCATAGGATTCACGCCCTTCACTTGGATTCCATTCTGCGGAACAGAAAAAATCAAGCACAAAGCCTTTAAAAGAGGGGATGGATCCTACGAATAGTTTAGCAGCAATGCCTAGCGCAATTAACACCATAAAAGCACCGCTGCTTACCAATACATATTTAAAGATCTTTTCACTGCTCATAAAATTAGAACGATTCAGTGTGAAGGAAAAAGGAGCTTGTTTCATTTTCTTTCTCGGAAAACTATTTCGGTTAAGTTTAATCCCTAAAACAAGATTGTTAATATTTTAATAGTTAAACCATTACTTTAATGGTTTTCCGTTATAAGTTACCTTAGCCAGAACAGCTTTTGCTTTAGCAATCACATCATCGGGTAGAGGAGCATAGTGCACTTTAGAAGTCTCTTTTTGTGCTTCTGAACTAAGCATCCAATCAATCAGCTTGATGGTTTGTAAAGCTTGGTCCGGACTTCTATTGCTGTAGTTTTGCTCTTTGTAAAGAATCAACCAGGAAAAGCTTGAAATTGGGTAACCATCAACAGCATCTGTGTTGGTTAAGCTTACTCGGGTATCAACTAACATTTCAACTTTGGCAGCCGAGCTTACCGACTCAACAGATGGTAAAATGAAGTTGCCAGCTTTGTTTTGAATACTTGCTGCAGGAATCCCCATAGCGAATGCATATTCAGAACCGATGTAACCAATTGCGCCTTCGGTTTGGTTAATTGTACCTGAAACACCGGGGTTACCTTTAGCTCCAATGCCAATAGGCCATTTTAAAGCTTTGCCTGCACCAATCTTTTCTTTCCATTTAGTGCTTACTTTGCTCATGTAATCGCTAAAGATAAAAGTAGTGCCCGATCCATCTGAACGGTATACAACAGTAATCTCAATTTCAGGTAATTTTATACCTGGATTCACAGCAGCAATTTTTGCATCATTCCACTTTTTAATTTCACCCATAAAAATTCCTTCCATTAATTCCGGAGTGAATTTTAATTTAAGTTCTCCCGGAAGATTATAGGCAGCAACAACAGCACCTAAACAAGTAGGAACGTGAAGAACTTCACAGGGCATATTAGCCAACTTTTGATCATCTAGAAACGCATCACTTGCAGCAAAATCAACAATTTTATCTTTCAAGCTACGAATACCACCACCGGATCCGATTCCTCCATAGGTAACCAATAAACCTTTTTCATTGGTGTAAGTCTTGAAAATTTTGTTGTAATAAGGTTGAGGGAAAGTAGCTCCAGCACCTGTAATTGTCTTGGCTTTTTTAGTACTTGCAGCTTTTTCTTTACCTGCATTTTCGCAACTAGTCATCATTGCAACTACAATAACAATGGTAAAAAGCAATTGAAATTTTTTCATTCTGTTTTTTATTTTGTGATTAAAAAACGATTGGTTCGATGATTTTTAAAACGATAGAGGCATATGTTGGCATTATATGGTATGAAACGAGCATGATTAAAATAATTATTAAACATACACGATAATGATTCTTTTTATTTGGCGGCTTCCATCCGACAAATGGAAAATAATTATAAACAGATGAAAAATAATTAACTAATTTCCGTTTGTGTTGCAATGTTAGAACACTAGTGTTACAGTAATATTACAACAGTATTAATAAATCATTACCTGTTAGGGAAGTTTTCGATTATGCTTAAAAACTTTAAAATTTTGTTTAGGATACATTTTAAATTCGCTCTTAAGAATTGAATTAATATAATTTTTATTCTAAAAAAGCATCTAAAATAATGAAGAAAGATTTTCAAAAAGTAGTGGATATTATATCAAACTCCAAATCTATGATTGCATTTACGGGTGCAGGTATATCGGTTGAAAGCGGAATACCTCCTTTTCGTGGTTCTGATGGTTTGTGGAGCAAATACGATCCTAAGTGCTTGGACTTGGATTATTTTCATTTACACCCTCAAGAATCATGGAGAGCAATTAAATCGATATTTTACGATTTTTTTGGAAAGGCTACCTATAATACTGCGCACAAAGTACTTGCTGATTTGGAGGCAGAAGGCATATTAAAGGCGGTCATCACACAAAATATCGATAACCTTCACCAGCAGGCAGGATCTAAAAATGTATTTGAGTTTCACGGCAATTCTCAAAGGTTAATTTGTAATACATGCGGAGAAATATATCTGCCCGATGCATTAGATTTAAATCAGTTACCACCTTTGTGTGTGCACGATAAAACTGTATTAAAGCCGGATTTTGTGTTTTTTGGAGAGGGGATTCCCGAAGTTGCTTATCGAAAATCATTGCAGGCAGCAAGAGATACCGATGTTATAATGGTTATCGGAACAACAGGAGAGGTGATGCCTGCTGCCATGATCCCCTCAGAGGCGAAGCGAAATGGTGCAGTGGTAATCGAAATCAATACAGAGAAATCGAACTATACAGATGGTGTTACGGATTACTTTTTACAAGAAAAGGCGAGTGAGATATTAGAGGAATTAAATGTAAAGATTAAAAAATTTAGTTAAAAGAGATTTCCATTCCAAGGATTATTGGTTTAATATTTTAAAAGTATAACGAATGAATATAGTGAACCTGATATTGGAAGGTATGATACTGTACATTTATTTCCCATTACCATTTTAATGGATTTTTACCAAACACCTGATGATGTAGAATTTGTAATGCATACCCAATAATCAAAAAGAGAAAGGTGTAATTTCAACAATATATTTTACGTCGAACTCACGTTATTTAAATTAATAACGTATTCCTTCAACAAGCTGTGAGAGCTTCATTGGCTCATGAAAATGGTAACAACAAGCTGCGAGAGCTTCATTGGCTCGTGAAAATGGCAACAACAAGCTGCGAGAAGCAAATCGGCCTCAAAATATCCTTCTAGCGACCTGCGAGAGCAAAATCATGATATAAAAACGTCAAAAACAGATTGCGAGAAGCAAATCGGCCTCAAATTTTTGCTCTCGCAGCTTGTTGTTCTGCTTTTTGGCACCCAAATATGTTCTCGCATGCTGTTGTTCTGTATTTTGGCATCTAAATTTGAGAATTACAAGAATAATAAAGAAATTTTTCTTCAAGAGATAGACTTTAAAATTTTGATCAACAAAGAAGCAAGCAAGTTTTACAACGAGCTTGTATTTGTTTGATATATTGGCTTATGAATTAAGCTTTGTAATTTTGATTGGTTTGTATTCGTTGCAGAACGGTCTTTCTAATGTCATTTAAAAAGGCATTATAGACGAAAATATTTTATATTTGTTAGCGGTTTTGGTAACTGTGCTTTCGTGCACGTATTACAAATCATCCTCAATTCGAATATATTTTAAATACAAATAGAATTTCACATGAAGTTATTAGAAGGAAAAACAGCAATTGTTACCGGTGCTTCTCGCGGTATTGGTAAAGCAGTTGCAATAGAGTTTGCAAAACAAGGTTGTAATGTAGCTTTTACTGATTTGTTCTACAACGAACAAGCAATGGAAACAGAAAAAGAAATTGCTTCTTACGGAGTTAAAGCAAAGGGATACGCCTCTGATGCAAGTAACTTTGCAGACACAGATAAAGTAGTTGCGGAAATCGTAAAAGAATTTGGAGCTATCGATATTTTGGTGAACAATGCAGGTATTACTAAGGATACTTTATTAATGCGTATGACCGAAGAGCAATGGGATGCAGTAATCAATGTGAACTTGAAATCTGTTTTTAACTTTACCAAAGCAGTGCAAAGAACCATGTTGAAACAACGTAGTGGTTCTATTATCAATATGAGTTCGGTAGTTGGTGTAAGCGGTAATGCTGGTCAGGCTAACTATTCAGCTTCAAAAGCCGGTATTATTGGTTTTACAAAGTCTGTTGCTAAAGAGCTAGGATCAAGAGGTATCCGCTCTAACGCAATTGCTCCAGGTTTTATTATTACTGAAATGACAGGTCAATTACCTGAGGATGTTGTGAAAGAATGGGCTGGTAAAATTCCTTTGAAAAGAGGTGGAACTCCTGAGGAAATTGCACAAACTTGTGTTTATCTGGGATCTGATTTGTCCTCTTACGTTACAGGTCAAACATTGCACGTTTGTGGTGGCATGAACATGTAAAAAATAATGCCTATAAAGATTTGAGCCATCTCTTATGAGGTGGCTTTTTTTTGCTTGTAACATGCTTCTTGCATTTCACTACATGCTTTCTACAGTTGATGTCAATCGTTTTTTTTCTTATACAGTTTATTCGGAATATTGTATCGTAGGATAAAAAATATAAATCATGAGAACAAAAAATAAGAACATGAAAAAACTTTTACATTTTACTTTGGCTTTGGTGGCGGCATTAATGCTCTCCACTATATCATGCAATGCAGGCAATGAAGATTCTGAGATAGAAATTAGAAATAGCAACAGTTTGCGTGTAGAGAACATTAAAGTATCAACCAATGGAAATATTGAATTTAATGATGATTACACTGATGTAAAAGCAATGTCCGACGATGCTTATATCAAAATCAGTATGGTTAGCTTTGGTATGAAACGCAAATTATACATCCATTCAGAGGAGGGAAGAATTCTATACCGCTACATGGAAGGAAGCAGAGAAGTTGATTTTGAACCAAAGGGCAGAGAATGGATGAAGAAAATGCTTCCGGATATTGTTCGCAGTTCAGGAATGGATCTGGAAAATAGAGTAAATAAAGTATATAAGAAATCTGGTATTAGCGGATTTTTAAAGGAACTGGAAGAGACAAGAAGTGACTATTACCGATCTAACATGGTAAGATATTTATTAAAAAATAACTCACTGAACAAGAACGAGCTTCGCAGTTTAATTCGTGAATTTCCTTATCGCATCAAGTCGGATTACGAGCTTTCTCGGATTTATAAAAAATACAATCCGATTTTTATTCACGATCCCGAAATATCAGAAGAGTTCTTTAAAAGCTTAGAAGAGTTATCATCTAATTACGAACTTTCGCAAGTATTAAAATCGGTATATAGGCAGAATGAACTTAACCTTAATAACTTTAATCGTTTTATTGATGCAATGGACGATATCAGTTCTTCTTACGAAAAATCGAATTTAATAAAAATGGCTTTGGCCGATAATAAGTTAACCAAAGCACAGTTAGATGTATTATTGGATGAAGTGGAAGAGATTGGCTCTAATTATGAGAAATCTCAAATTATTAAATCAATCATTAAAGTAGATGGATTGTCATCATCTAATGCCAATAAAATAATAGAACTTACAGGATCTATAAGTTCCGATTATGAAATGGGTTTAATCATTAACTCAATGATACATGAAGAGATGCTGAATCAGTCGAATTTGGATGAGTTCATAGATCTTTTGGATAACATTTCATCAGATTACACCTTTAGAAGAATTCTGAATCAGTTGATAACATATGATGAATTAGGTGATGATAGATTTGATTTCCTTTTGGATGTATCAGACGAAATATCATCAAGCTACGAACTAAGCAGGTTTTATAAGGCTCTTGCGATGACTGGAGGTATGACAAAAAAACAACAATTAAAGCTGATCAATAAATCTGGAAACATTTCATCGAACTATGAATTGGCAAATTTTCTTAAATTGGCTACCATAAAAATGGATATTGAAGATAATGACATCAGAGATGCACTAATTGAGGCTGCACAAGGAATTGAATCAGAATTTGAATATGGCAAGGTAATGAAAGCCATTTACTCAAAGAACCAGCCAAGTAATTAAAAAACTTGAATTCGATTTATCGGAAGATTCTTCCGATAAATCTAATAATAATGATATGCTTTTGTATCCTAATAAATACAATGCATTGTTTTTAATTGAAAATTCATACACAGGTGAACAAGAACCTCCGTTTTATTACCATCAGTCCTATACTTGGAATGCTTTGTTATGTTCTGGCATTTTATAGTTACGAAGGGCAATTACCAGGTCTCGAGTATAAATACACAGGATATCTACCCAGTGCTATATTTGGTTTTTGGGCAGGAATTTCAGCTCTTTTAATTGGCAAATATTTAAATCAATGGGTTAGTTGGAAACAACGTCATGCAATTCGTTTTCTTATCCAAAGTTCATCTTTATATGTTGTTGGATTAATTTTAATTGCCATTTATTCCGAAATGTTTTTGATTTCGCTCCGAGGTGATCTGAGTTACTCTCAATTTTGGTTGATTTACAATGATGAAATATTTAAAACTTTATTAATCCTTTTTTTGGTTGTTCTTGTGTATTGCATTGTCGATTTTATGATTTATTCATTTACTCAAATGCGCGAAGAAGAAATTAAATCAGTTGAAATGATGAATAATCAATTGAATTTGCAATTCGAAGCTTTAAAATCGCAATTGAATCCACATTTTTTATTCAATTCTTTAAATACCATTTCGTCTTTATTATACAAGGATAAGGAAGTAGCCGAAAAATTTATCAGAATGTTTGCAGAAAGCTATCGTTTTATATTCAGGCAAAACGATCGTCCTTTAATACCACTTGAAAAGGAGTTGAATTTTGTAAAATCATATAACTACTTGTTGCAGGTACGATTTCAGCAGGCTTATGAATTGAAAATAAATATCCCTGAAAATGCCTTGCAAAGCTATGTTCCTCCTCTCTCTGTTCAAATGTTGGTAGAAAATGCAATTAAACACAACTTAATATCGCAAACTTCACCTTTATTAGTAGATATCGAGGTGGATAACAATTATTTGTGTGTAAAGAATAATATCAACCCTTTAAAAGAACAACCTGAATCCTTTCAAATTGGAATCGAAAACATAAAAAAACGGTATTCGTTCTTTACCAATAACAGTATTTTGCTTGATAAGAATGAGCACTTTAAAGTGAGTTTGCCATTAATTTCACAGTCGGTAAATTAATTGATATGGTATCAATGAAAAGCAATTATTTAAATAATCAATTCTATCGTCTGATAACACCACCTGTGATTGCCATTTTGGTATATCTTTTAATGTTGTTAATTTTTGATCGTTTGACCGATATTAGCAATAATTTTAGTCCGGAAGAGTTGATGTTTTTAATTTTTGTGACGGCGATCTTATTCGAATCCTACAGGTTTTGGCTATTAAAGACCGAAAAAAATAAAATGCTGAAAAAAAGTAAACTGATTAAATACACCATTGTTTATTCAGGAAGTTTACTGATTACTGTTGGTTTGGTGTATTTTCTTGTTGCCATTTATTTCAGGTTGGTAATCGGAATTAGCGAATTTTCATCAGAATTGATTTCATTTCTAATCATATTTACTTTAGTAGGAATTCTGTTTCATCTGTTTTATTTAAGTATACAATTCTTAGACAAGCAAAACTCCTTACTGCTGGAAAAAGAAGAAATAAACAGGAAAAATATCGAATTTGAATTGGAGGTATTCAGGAACAAATTAAATCCGGATTTTTTATATGAGTCTTTAGAAAG
The DNA here is from genome assembly GCF_965230805.1 of Marinifilum sp. Classification (NCBI taxonomy): domain Bacteria; kingdom Pseudomonadati; phylum Bacteroidota; class Bacteroidia; order Marinilabiliales; family Marinifilaceae; genus Marinifilum; species Marinifilum sp. The sequence continues at coordinate 4,406,053 of NZ_OZ246019.1, forward strand.
TGTGATTAGTATGATTCGAAAAGACAATGTGGAAAAAGCTGAGAAATATATCGATCATTTGGCTTTATTCTATAGACGAATTTTAGGCAGTCGATATTCTGAAATTATTACATTAAAGGAAGAAAAGCATAAAATTGATGAGTATTTAAAACTTAGAAATTACAATTACTCAGGTAATTTGATAGTAAATTGGAATCTGGATGAAATGGAAAATATTAATGTGGTTCCAAATATGATTTTACAGACTTTGCAATTAATAGAATATAGCCAATTGGTAGATGTAAATAGTAAATTGGAAATAGGGATAAGGCAAAGCGAAAACTACTTGATATTTGAATTTATATCTTCACAGAAACTTACTCCACTGCCAAAATTTAAAAATCTTAAAGAAACAATACAAAAGGCACTTGGTTTTTATACAAATTTAAGAATGGAATGGCAACAAATAGATCATCATATTAGGGTATCTATTCCAAAAATAAGCATAGACGACTAATCTACAAGAACGACCTAAAACATGAAAGTTATAATTATTGAAGATGAAATTTTAGCTGCAGATAAATTAGAGAGACTATTGCATAAATACGATCCGCAGATTAAGGTAATTGATAGATTTGAATCAATTACCGATTCTTCGCTGTGGTTGGGGAATCCCGAAAATAGTGTTGATTTAATTTTTTTAGACATCCATTTGGTGGATGGCTTGAGTTTCGAAATATTCAATAGGGTTCAGGTTAAAACTCCAATTATTTTTACAACTGCTTATAATGAATATGCATTAAATGCATTTAAATTAAATAGTGTAGATTATCTGCTAAAGCCAGTAACTTTTGACAGCTTGTATGATGCTCTTAAGAAATTTGAGAGTATGAAAGAATCTTTTGGAAACAAATCAATAAAAACCATAGAGGAACTTAGTGCTGCTTTGGCAAATATCCAAAAAGACTATAAAACACGTTTTATGGTAAAAGTGGGTGAAAAACTCAAATCGTTTAGAGTGGAGAGTATTGAGCTGTTTTATGCAGAGGGAAGAGATGTATTTATTCTATTAAATGATGGAAAAAGATACATTATTGATTATAAAATGGAAGAACTGCAAGAATTGCTCGATCCTTCACAGTTTTATCGCATTAGCCGATCTTTTATTGTAAATATTAATGCAATTAATGATGTACTTGTGCATTCGAATTCTCGCTTAAAGGTAGTTCTTAATACTGGTTTCGAAAGAGAGTTAATTGTAAGTCGCGACAAGGTGGGTAGCTTTAAAAATTGGTTTAGCGGAAGTTAGAGCTGTCTGATGATTAAGCGATTTTTCTTGCGAATGATAACTCCTAAAATCCAACCCCATATTAAATAACACATCATATAATATGCTGTACCGGTAAATTGAACTCCTGTTACAATGCCAATTAAAAGCAGTAAAAAGCCAGTTGCACCACCAAGTAATATTCCTTTGGTACTATTCAACCCTTTGGTGCTAAAACCAAAAAGAAGAGCTGTAGCAAATAAAGCGAAGAATAAACAGGTCCAATCTATCATGAGTATTTGCTTGCGAAAACTTGTCCATGGGATAACAAGTTCTTCGGCAAGATAATTTGTAAAAACAAACCCATAAAGTAGGCTGGTTAGTATCAGGCTCGCTACAGCTCCTCCAATTATAACTCGAACAGAACCTTTCATATTATTTAAATGAATCAAATCGATATGCTTTTGCTTTTTCATTTACAATAACTCCCAAAACTCGTTCTTTGGGATGCAATCTGTTATCCGTGAAGTTAATAGGGAAATTAACGGTCGAATTGGTAGGGTAATCTCCGTAAGGGTTTCTGTTGTAGCTTCTGTTGTAACCAGTATTGTTGGACAATACTTTACCTGCGGTAGTAATTTGATTCCAAGTTTCCAACGTGGTCTCTAGAACAAACATATTCTCGGTTTTAGACGCTTTTAAATCGCCCTGCACACAAGTTTGTAACATTTGGCTCCAGTTCGATAAGGTTTTTCTATCATAGGGTACAACATTGCTATTGTAAAGAAAACCCGAAACTCCAAATGTGGTTGTTTCGCCGTTTATTGTTCTGTTCCAAACGGTTGCTGTGCCTGTTAGCGGACAAAATACCACTGAATAAAAGTTGTTATTTATCTGATCGTTAACAATTTCGTGCCAATTTAAAACTGCATGTGGATAAGCCCTGTACTCATTGTCGATACAAACACCAATAACAAGAGCTTGCTCTCCAATTGTATTGATAAAACTATCGTCTTTAGGCTTTACAAATTTAGGATCTTCGATTGCAGGAATTGCATCGCGCAAAGCTCCAACGTGTACATCTTCTCGGGGTATCAACCAATCCTGAGTGCCCGATACACTTGCTCCAAGGTTAGGGACAGACGCCGGGTTATCAAAGATCTCTAGTCCCGGAAAAAAAGTTCCCCACGAAAACCAATAACCCATATAAGCATTCATGGGAGTGAGTAGTTTGCCTTGATTAGGGCCATTTACGGCACTTCCAAAAATAGTATATTTGCTGCCTTTGTTATCTTCCATGATTACTGGCAATTCTCCACTAATACTGGTGAAAGATAGAGTTTCGCCTTCCAATTCCGTTTTAAAAGCAAGCATAAAATTCCATCCTTCTGATCCGATTACCACAAAATCTTCACCTTCGAAATTATCTGTAATAAGATCGATTACATATGAGGACGAATCACCTGAAGGAGAATCATCATCAATATTTCCAAGAGGGTCTGAAATGATGTCGTCGCTTGAACTGCTGCATGCGAATGTGAACACGAAAAGTAGTGTGCCAATTTTACTTAGTATTGCTTTCATGTTATTTATTTTAGTTTGATTGTATAATTTAATCCGATATTTCCTCTGTAAGAGGTTACCAGTTGAGTACCCACAACATTAGTATGGATCGGAATTTCAAAATTTGCATGTAATTTCACTTTTGCAGAGAGTTGGAAGTCGATGTTGGGAACAAGGTACATCCATGTTCCACCAGTATTTGGAAAATCGCTTCCATTGTTTTCATCCTTTTCTGTATGTCTTAATTTGTATTGAATTCCTGCACCCAATAGCTTATTCCCCAAAATAAAACGATCAGACATGCCAATGTTTAGTACCGTCTCATTTCCGAACCGATATTCTTGACCGCCATCATATCTGGCTACTTCAAAACTATATCTATAGCTTAATAAGGAGTGAAGGCTAAGCGTTGGTCGAAACAATCCAAACCGAGAATAAGAAATTGCTCCAATACCATCCCATGAGCCGGTTCCGGGTTGCAGGTCGGGCGGCAAAAGTAGATTAAACTCCTGATCGCGCTTATATACCGTTCCCGTAGGAAATTTTGATCCGCCGGCCAATATAATTTCATGCTTGTTGGTTTGGTACAGTGCATATTGACCAAGAAGCACAACATCACCAATGCCATTAGCCGATTGCCTGGTATTTCTAAAACTTGAGAAAACAGTCTGCTCCTGCCAAACGTATGGGAGAATGGTGCTGATGGTCCACTTTTTTGATATTGGATAACTAAGCCTTAGCAATGCACTTTGCGTGATTCGTTCGCGATTGGCATCATCCAATTGACTGCTGCCTACATATAGCTTGTCCAGTTTATTAAAGTCGTAAGAAAAATCAATGATCAAGGAATTTTCGGCATATGATTTAATGCCCAGACTGCTGGTTAAAGGAGCACCACCTGTACAGCAAGCTTGCGAGAAAACAAGATTGCCCGATATAAAATGACTCAGTATTACTATGGTAATTAAACTTAGAATGTGCTTTTTCATGATGATTTTTGTTTCTAGGACGAAATTACGATGAAGAAGAGGCTTAAAATGTCAGTAACATGACATTTTAGCTTTTTACAGGCAAACTATAATACTAAACGATATTTGAATTGTTCGTTAAATAGATTAATTTTAAATAAAATAATTAAATCATTTAAATATATTCGTTGTCATGAAAAAAATGTTTAAAACCGCGTGTCTTGGTGCTATTCTTAGTTTGTTTTTATTTGCAGGAAATCAAAAAAGCGCATTTGCCCATTGCGAAATACCTTGCGGCATATATGCCGATTCGGTGCGTGTTGCCTTAATGAGCGAGCACATTAGTACCATCGAAAAAAGCATGCAGAAAATTGTTGAACTATCAGCAGAAGAAAATGTAAATTACAACCAATTGGTTCGTTGGGTAAACAACAAAGAAGAACATGCAAAAAAGATTCAGGAAATTGCGACCCAGTATTTTATGTTCCAGCGTGTAAAGCTTACCTACGATTCTGATCAAATCAAGAAGAATCAGAAATTATTGGCAAAACTTCATGAAATTTGTGTATATGCCATGAAGGCAAAACAAACTACTGACTTAAATTACATTAAGAAACTGAACAATGCAGTACACGATTTTTCTCATCTTTATTTTGGGCCGGGAAAACATCACCACCATCACTAAGTAATAAAACACATCCTTTTCATTACTTATACCAGTATTATTATGAAATAAGTCTTATTCTTTTGTCCTTTAATCATAACTAAGCTCAAAATTGTCAAAACAATTTAAGACTCATCTCATAATAATACTGGTATTAAAAGAAGAACTCTAATCAAAATCAAAAAACAGCATGAGTAACTTTATTTGGAGCTTCGAGAATGTAAATCTATTTCGTATCCTTTGTCCGCATAAATTAAGAAATTTTCAAAAAAATCATTTTGAGGGATTCAAAAAAGGAGATGTAATCTATTTTCCGAATGATGCTTCTAAATCCATATTTATGGTGAGCAAAGGAAAGGTGAAAATAGTTTCCTATAGCAAGGAGGGTGAAGAAATTGTAAAAGCCATTTTAGGGAAAGGCGAAATTTTTGGAGAGAAAGCCTTATTGGGCGAAGAGAAAAGAGACGATTATGCACTTGCTTGTTCCGAACCAACTCTCTTGTGTCCGATGCAACTGCCGGATATGTATACATTGATGCGCGATAACGAAAAATTCGGTTTATCCATTTACAAGTTGATTGGTTATCGCATCAAGAAGATGGAGCGAAGGTTCGAGGCCTTACTTCACAAAGATGTAAAAACCCGTTTGTGTGACTTCCTGAAAGAAATGGCTGATGAGAATGGTATTGAGAGTGGTTCGGAGGTGATTGTGAATCATTTCCTGACTCAAAAAGATTTTGCAGACCTTATAGGAACAAAACGGGAAACCGTTACCCGATTGTTTAATGAGTTAAAACATGATGGTATTATCGACTACTCAAGAAAAGAGATAAGGATTAGGGAAATAGAAAATTTGTAAAAAAACCTTAAAACTAACACTTATGTGATGCAGCTTACATTTTTTGGATGGGTAACAAGCTACTTTTACAGTATAATATTAATCCAAAAAAATGTGTGTTATGAGAAATTTACTATTATTTGCAGCTGCAAGCATTTTTATCTTTTCTGCTTGCGATGATGACGAAGATATCTTTAAGCAAGATCGACTAAACCTTAATATTTCAGGATTAGAAGATTTGGGAGATGATTATGCCTACGAGGGGTGGCTTATTGTTGATGGAAAACCCGTTTCTGCCGGTATTTTTAATGTTGATGCTTCCGGAGCATTATCCCAAACATCTTTTGTTATCGATTCGGAAGATTTGAGTAATGCATCTGCATATGTATTGACCATTGAACCAAGTCCGGATAGCGATCCGGGTCCCTCCAAAGTACATATTCTGGCTGGTGATTTTTCCGGCTCTAAAGCCTCACTATCGGTAAGTCATGCTTCGGCTGTAGGCACAGATTTTTTATCGTCCACAGGAAGTTACATTTTAGCTACTCCTACTGATGATGCCGATAATAATGAAAAAAGTGGTGTTTGGTGGCTTGATCCTTCGGCAGATCCGGCAGCTACCCTGGATTTACCAAGTTTGCCTGCGGGTTGGAAGTATGAAGGTTGGGCAGTTATTGATGGTGTTCCGGTTACAACAGGTAAATTTACTTCGGTTACCGGTGCCGACGAAAGTGCTCCTTTTAGCGGAAGTAAAGCAGGACCTCCATTTCCTGGTGAAGATTTTCTGATGAATGCTCCTTCGGGACTTACATTCCCAACGGATTTGACAGGTAAAACAGTTGTAATCTCTGTTGAGCCGGAGCCAGATAACAGCGCAGCTCCATTTTTATTAAAGCCATTGGTAGGCATGGTGCCAACAGATGCTGATGCTCATACTCTTTACGACATGAGTAATAATGCTGAGGCAAGCAATCCGACAGGAAATGTAACAAGATAACATTGCCGGTTTATATAGCATTTATAAAATCAATAAGCTCGTTTTGGGCTTATTGTTTTTTTAGGATATGGCATCTGTATTAAAAGTGCTTGTTAAGCCTGGAAAGTAGAAGGTATGCCCCAAACAGCTTATTCTGATTAAAACTCACCAAAGGCAAATATCCTTCATGCCATTTGCCATCCTTCCATTTTAATGGATGATTTTTCACCATCTCTTTATGAAACTGGTCGAAAGTAGATTTTGGCTGAAAATGCACTTTAAACTCTCCTTTGGTATCGTGATGTAAATATTGGTCGAATAAAAGTGCCAAAGTACCCATATTGTATCGCAAATTGATTTCCAAACAGGGCTGAACTTTCATTTCTCCTTTCTGATCGCTGTAAAGCATACAATCAATACCCAAATGACCACAATAGTTTTGTGCAATGCCACATGAAATTAAAGCTTGCTTTATTCCACCTGATAGCTTTTGCATGCGTTCATCAGAAAGAAATTCTTTCATTTCCTTTGGCATACCACCCAGAATGTTGCTGTCGTATTGGCCATTGCTGTTGGTCTTAAAATAACCATTGCCTCTGAATTCTATTTTCCCCTTTTCATCAATATGATATTGAAAAGAAAAATCGTATTTCTTATTTAATAAGGGTTCAACCATTACATAGCCTTGAACATCCAATGTGCCATTTATCCATTGTATGATTGAATCATTTAAATGAGATTGACGAAGAACTTGCAATCCTCTGCCCGAAGAACTCCATGGTGCTTTAATTACAATTTGTTTGCATGTTTCAATTAATCCTTTTATTTCTGCAAGTGAGTAACATACTTTTGCAATTTGATTTTTTGAGATGTATAAATTGCTATCTGCTTTGTTCAGAAAGTGGTTTAATACTTCCAATGCTTTTTTGCGACTGTACAGATCTTTGTGTTTATCATTCCAATAAGCATTGGGGCGATTTTTGAACTCTTGCTGACAAGAATCTTTAAGGTGCTTAAAGATATGATGAATTCGGGGGCTCCATCCCCAAGGTTCCAAACTCTCTTTGGCAGAGATGATAAAATCTTTATCCTGTATGCATTCATCGAATGGTTTAAAATTGGGCAATAAAATTCCAGCTGCTTCTATCAAGTTTCTAAAATCCCGGTCAGGCAATTGATTTACCAGAATCACATCGTTTTCATCGGCAAAATACATGGGCAAAACATCCAAATCCCTCTCGAATCGCGAAAGCATTTTATTGGGCATATAGCTTACAGTGCCATTGGCAATGGCTATTTCGCAAGTGGGATTGTACACAAATATTTTAGGAAACTTGTTGCGACTCATGTTTATATTCTTGTTTACAATGAGGCAAAAGTAGGGGAATTCGATATATATTTGCTATTCGATCTACACTTTTCTAAAAATTGCTTTATGATATTTCCTAAGCCTCTTGTTCATGGCAAATTTATTCGCCGATACAAAAGATTTTTAACCGATATAGAATTGGACGATGGTGAAATTGTAGTTGCACACACCTCAAATTCAGGCAGTATGAAATCTTGTTTAGAGGAAGGAGCCGAAGTGTATCTCACTCATGTTGATGATCCCAAACGCAAAACCCAGTACACTTGGGAGATGATCAAAATCAACGAAAGTTGGGTTGGTATTAATACTGCTGTTCCCAATGTTTTGATTTACGAAGCAGTACAAAATCAGCAAATAGATGCATTAAAGGGATATAACACGGTAAAGCGAGAGGTGAAGTTTGAAGACAGTCGTTTTGATGTGTTTGCCAGTAATGACAATGAAGAATGCTTTATCGAAGTAAAAAATGTGAGTTTAAAGGATGGCATATTTGCACGTTTCCCCGATGCTGTTACCACACGAGGAAAAAAACATCTCGAAACCTTAATGCGAGTGAAAGAAGAAGGCAAGCGCGCTGTTATGGTGTATGTAATACAGCGCAGCGATTTAGAGGTTTTTACGCCAGCCTTCGATATAGATCCTGATTATGCAGCAACACTAAAAAAAGCATGCGAAAGTGGAGTAGAGGTATACCCCTATCGTGCGGTTGTTGGTCCGGAAAGAATTGAACTTGCCGAAATTCTCCCCTTTAAATTGAACATTGATGAGTAAACCCATGCAAATTTGCAGAGGCAAAAATCCCTTTAGGGTGATTTAGGGGCTAATTTTCCTACATTTGCACAAAATCGAAAGAAATGAACGAAAAGGCAAGAGAAGAATTGGTAAAGTACCGCCAATTAAGAGATGAGGTAAGTGAGTTGAGTGAAAAACTGGCAAATCTGCATACAGATCAAATGGCATGTAAAAAAGGCTGTTCGCAATGCTGCATGAATTTTCAGGTGCTCCCTGTGGAGTATTTTGCCATACTTGATGAATTAAAACAGAATGCTGGTGTACAGCTCAGAGAACTTGGCGATGAGGCAGAGGAATGTAATTTCCTGATTGATGATTTGTGTCAGATCTATGCATCTCGTCCTTTTATTTGCCGAACTCATGGTTTGCCGCTACTTTATATGAACCAGGAAGGCGATGCATGGGAGTTATCGGCTTGTCCGTTAAACTTCACCAATTTTGATGATTTTGATACCGAAAACACCTACCCACAGGATACCTACAACAGCAAAATATTCATGATCAATCAAGAGTTTATCAAACATTACGAAGCTGAACAATTCGGGGAGTTTGATTTGATTCCAGTTAATAGATTGGTTGCTGATTTGAAGAAATAAAGAGGTTCACGCAAAGTACGCTAAGATATTTTTAAATAAAAAACGCAAAGGATATCTGTTATAGATGTAGCCTTTGCGTTTTTTCTTGTATATTTCTTCAATCATAAAAATACCTATTTACAGATATTTTGTACTTTTATCGAACACAAAACAAAAAAATAGATATGCATCACTTCTTAACCAGCATACAGATTAATAAGATATTTCATTTGGAAGATATCAAAATAGATATTGATGAAAAAGAGAAAAAACATTTATTAATTACAGGTAAGAATGGGTGTGGAAAAACTTCTTTATTGAATGCCTTGGTTAACTATCTGCAGTCTGTAAGAAATGATAAATATTTAGGTTTTTTAAAATATAGGAAATATAAAGATGATTTGATGGCAGAATTAGGCCGTCTTGGACATACTCCTTCCGATGAACTGAAAAAAAGTTCGATTATTAAAGATCTTGATATTATAGAAAGTAATATTCAAAATCATTTTGGTAAAGTAGATTTGGCTTTTAATCATATTCATGATCTTGCATCTTTACATCACAATGAAGAATTTTTGTTTGCTTTTTATCCTGCAAATAGAATTAGCAAAGTTATACGTCAGACAAATCCTGAAAAACCTAATTTAAATCCTGTAGAAAAAATTACAGATTCAAAACAAATAGAATTTGTGAAATTTCTTATTGATTTGAAGGTGCAAGAAGCATTGGCTGAACGCAATGGAGATATCGTATATGCAAACGAAATTAAAGAGTGGTTTGATAATTTTGAAGCATTATTATATAAAGTGTTTGAGGATGAAAACCTGAAATTGCATTTCAATTTTAAAAATTATGTGTTTACCATTCAGCAAAATGAAAAGGAGTTTGGTTTTAATGAATTATCCGATGGATATTCAGCAATAATATATATCATAACTGATTTGATATTGAAAATGCAAGATCCTGAAAATTTAACAAGAGCCTATAAAAAGCAAGGAATTGTATTGATTGATGAGATAGAAACCCACCTGCATTTGGAATTGCAAAAGGCTATTATGCCAATGCTTACTCGTGTATTTCCCAATATTCAGTTTATTGTTACTACCCATTCTCCTTTTGTTTTAAATTCTATTGATAATGCCGTTGCTTACGATTTAGAAAAGAAAGAACGATTGGATGAATTGCATGAATATTCATATGAAGCACTGGCTGAAGGATACTTTGATGTGAGTACAGAGTCTTCTTTTCTCAACAATAAGCTCGAACGATTAAAGGAATTAATAAAGAAAGAAGAGCGAGATTCGGATGAGCAGTTTGAATTGAATCAAATTAAGAAAGAATTTGATGAGGCATTAGACAATGCATTAACTCCAGAATCAGTGAAAATCGAATATCAGCAAATCAAGTTGAACTCATAATTTCCTTTTGCAGTCATGATTAGAGTTTTTAAACAAGAGGAAGTACCTGCTTCACTCCAAAAGGATGGATGTAATAAGCATGATGGTCAAGATGTACAAGATGCTTTGTATGAAGATCAGTATAACAAGTGTTATTTAAGCGAACAGTATGTTGGAAAGGATTCAGAGATTGAACATCTTCGTCCTCAAGCTCTTTTTCCTGGATTAAAATATGAATGGACCAATTTATTTCTAGTCAGCCCATATTGTAATGGCAGAAAAGAAAATTCATTAGTATTACTTGATCCTACACAGCACAATATAGAAGATATCATCGAACAACGACTAAATATCGGAACCAAAAACTTGGAGTTTGTAAGTATTGAAACAGGCAAAGAGCTTGCTGATACCATTGCCTTACTAGACAAATTGCACAATGGCAAAAAAGGTTTGAGAGATAGAAAAACTAAAGCTTTTTACGACGATGTAGAGTTTGCAGTAAGCAATTTCTTACGTCTTTTAAACAAGTATAAAGAGAATCCATCAGACCAGAACAGGCTACTGGTTAGTGAGAGTCTTCAGATTAATAAAGAATTTCTCGGCCTTAAATATTGGATGATTAAAGACAATGGATTTGAAGAGCAATTTCAAAATGAAATAATCTGGAACAAGATATAGATACTACTTATGATATCAGAAAAGCCCTTATTGAATTGTTAGTAAGGGCTTTTCTATGTATAGGTGTTTCCAATTGATCAAATTTATATAATGATTTAGACGGTAGGGAAGTGATTTGCTATTAAGTAATACCAAATTAACCAATAGTTATATCATATTGAGCAAAAAAAACAGATCTTTCTAAAATATCATTAGTCTTTGCGCCTAAAAGTAAGTCTTTCCATAAAAACACGAATCTATCCAATGTATAAAGAGTCATTCCAATTATAATTGAATCTTTCTCGGAAATACTAAAGAAAAAGTGGAAAGATTAACAAATAAGTAGAAAGAATTAGAAATAAGTGGAAAGAAGACAAAAAAAGCGGAAAGAATTAATTAAAATTGGAATGACTAACCTTTTCTGTAAATATTACTATCATTGTTAAAACTATAATTCCAATCGCTTAATTTGTATGCTCAGTATTATTAATTAATGACTTTTTATTCTTGTAGTACATTGAGTGATAACCTGACAAGCGTTCCTTATTCTTCGCGAATACATATTTACCAGCATTTTTTATCTCATCAAGCAATAATTTTAGGTAGGTGTATGATTGATCTCGTAAAAATTTGACTTTAACCTTATCTGGTGTACTAGCAACGAATATAGAGTGTTGTTTTTGTAATTTAAATGCTAATTTATTTGCATCATCAAGTTGATTAAATTCAAAGGAGATCTTTTCAAGTAGCTTTGTATGTGTATTGCCAATTCTGATTAAATCAAACATTGTAGCAACAAGATCTGCAGTTTTATTTTTCTTCTTAACCTGCTTTAAAACTTTTAAAGCCTGTTCTTCATTTCTAAAGGCATATTTATAGATGAAGATCAGTTCGTGTCTCATTTCAATGGCAAGTTGTTTATTTTCTTCTAGAAGTGCTTGCTTTTCTGGCTTTATCTTCTTCAGCTTCATCCATTCAGTCTGAAGCAAACGGCAAGCCTCAATTCGCTCTTTTACATCTTCAATTTGAGTAGATGTTATTCCAACTTTCGACAATTGATCCATATCATCCTTTGCCCATACTGCAAGATTTTCGGCTTCTTGCAAATAGATGGCTATAGGAATGGTAGGTGTAATGATTTGTTTTTTTGATATAGATTTGATTTTTTCTAAAAGCTCTTCTTGTATTTTGATGGTAATTTCACTCACTATTGCTAATATGTTTGGTTGAAAAAGTCTGTAAATTTAACAAAAACTAGCAATTGATGAATATAATATCGAAATAAATTTGATCCAAGTTCTTGTTTTAATTCAACTGTGGGTTTCGTGCTTTTACCGATAAGAGGAGCAGAACAATCACCACGGCTATGCCTATATATCCCGTAAGGAAATAATGGCCGGTAATGGTGTTAATTCTGCTGTAAAACAAGGGGGCCATAGCACTTGCAAAAACAATAAGTGACATGGATAATCCACTAATGGCACCCAAATGCTTGCGTCCAAAAAACCGAGGCCAACTTATTGATGCCAGAACAGAAAATAAACCTCCCATAAGTCCGTTGCCCCCAATTAAAATGTAATATCCTGCGGGAAGATCGAGAATGGCAACCCCAAGCGCCGACAACAAACATCCTAATAAGTATACAAACAACAGTTTTTGTAAGCGCATGTAATCGCTAACAATATTACCAACAAAGGCTGTAATGATGGATACGATGGATGTTGGTATAAACATGCTTAGTGCCTTTTGTTCGGAATAACCGCATGAATCGAATATAGAGATCACATTAAATGTAAAACCAGTAATAAAGAAAGCGCAGAAGCATAAGGACAGGGCAAAAATCCAAAACACCCAGGTACTACGGGCTTCGCTTAGGGTATAGTCTTTTTTGGGCGTAAAAGCAGTATTGTTTTTCGATTTGGCTTTCAATACTTTTCCATCGGGTATTAAACCGCATTCTTCTGGATTATCGCGGTAAAGGATAAATGCAAAAGCAACAAATAAAAGCGTCATAAGTGCCAATACAAGATAGGCTGTTCTCCAATCGAAATTGCCAATAAGCATGGCTATAAACAAAGGAGCCATTGCAAAACCAAAGGATTGAATGGCACTAGATATGCTATTGGCCAAGCCCCTGCGCTTGTCGAACCATTTCATGATTAAATTGCGCGATGCCAGGGTTAGTACCCCTTGACCCGAAAAGCGCAATAAAAAGAAGAAAAATGATACCATAACGAATGTTACAATGGTGTATTTAATGCCAAAGCTTGCAGAAATGCTATTTGCAATACCTGTTGAATTTGAAAACAGCATGAGGGTAATTGCCAATGTTATTGCAGCGATTATGGCAGTAAATCTTGCGCCAAATTTGTCGTATATTTTTCCTGCAAAGGTTAATATGCTTGAACTGGCAACAGTTCCAATTAAATAGGCAGTACTCAATACATCGCGGCTTAAGTGTAGCTCTTCAATTAAATAATCGGTGAAAACCGAAACCCCAATGGTTTGACCTGGAATACTGCAAAGCACACCAATGGTACCGGCAGCCATACTTACCCAGCCATAGAAAAATGGAAATTTTGCAGGTGCAAACGGAAAATTCGGATTTCTTTTCATTCTACTTCGTAATTAAAGAGTGTGCAAAGTTAATCGATTTTGCTTATCGGCTGATAGATATTAAATAATACTCTACTAACATATCATTAAAGAATTATAAAGGTTTTATTATGAAACGAGTATGATTAAAACAATGAATTAACACATAGGTTAATGATTATTTTGATCATGCATTTTCTATACTGACAAATGGGCAATATTGTAAACAGATGAAATAAGTCTTAAATTGATGTTCGTATTTTGCGATTGCTTAAGAACAAAAACAGAAGCATCAGCATGCTGATATTTTATAAGAATGAATAGGCTTAAAAGGAGAAAAGAACGAGGCTGATTTCGTGATAAAATTGCGATTACATACTATTTTAAATATTGAACCAAAAAAAGAGAATATGGAAAATTTAGGAAAACTGATCCTTAGAATAAGTGTAGCGGGCTTAATGCTACCTCACGGAATTCATAAGCTAATGCATGGCATCGACGGTGTGAAATATGTGCTTGGACAAGCAAGTATGCCCCAAGTTTTAAGCTATGGAGTATATATTGGTGAAATTGTAGCCCCGCTATTAATGATTTTAGGATTGTATGCCCGAGTATCGGGACTATTGATTGCTTTTACCATGTTTATTGCTACTGTAGCGGCTCATGGTCATGAATTATTTGCTTTTACAAAATATGGAGGATTGGTTGTAGAATTGAATGCTTTATACTTTTTTGCTGCTTTAGCCGTTGCCTTAATTGGTCCGGGAAAGTTTAGCCTGGGCAATCAGAGAGGTTTTTTTAGATAATAACACTGGTATAATCACATTTTTATGCTTGGCTATAGCGTGAAGTGTGGAACAAATAAATTAACAATGAATTAAGAGTTACGACTCGAAATACATTGTATTTTTGCACGTGTATTTCGAGTTGTACTTATGATTACACTAATAACTCGTTTTTATAAACGGGAAAAACAATATTCAGCCGTTGGGAAAAAGCTATTCAAGTTAGCCATCCCTATTATCGGCTCTTATCTTCTTCATACCGCCTATAATCTTACCGATATGATTTGGGTAGGATCATTAGGAAGTAATGCCGTTGCTGCCGTTGGATCGGCAGGTTTCTTTTTGCATCTGGGCTGGGCAATGGCATCTATTGTTACGGTGGGTGCAAACATCAAAATATCGCATTCGGTAGGGGCAAACGATAAGGAAGGAGCAGGCAGGTTTGCAAGCTCAGCCCTTTGGGGAATTGGAATAATAGCCGCTGTATTTTCTGCTATCTTCTGGATCTTCCCCGATAAGTTCATCAAGTTTTTTCAGATGCAAGATCCTGAGGTGAACGAAATGGCCGTTTCTTATCTTGTGATTAGCACCTTTGGCGTGATCTTGAGCTATGCAAACCTCTTATTTATTAGCATGTTTAATGCTCATTCGCAAACCAAAGTTTCCTTTAAAGCCAGTTTAATAGGTACAGTGGCAAACATTGCACTCGATCCCTTGCTTATTTTTGCTTTTTCGCTTGGGGTGGATGGGGCAGCATATGCAAGCATTATAGGCCGTAGCTTAAGTTTGATATACTTTCTGGTGATCTACAAGAAAACTACCAATATCAATTTTAATGGAATTTTTCCATGTATGGCGAAGTTTAAAAGCATATTCAGCGTGGGAACTCCGGCAGCAGTTCAAAGAATCTCGTTTTCGATTATTTATATATTTCTGGCAAGAATCATTGCCGAATGGGGACCAAATGCCATTGCTGTTCAGAAAATTGGTGTGCAGATAGAGTCAATTACTTTTATGATTGTAGGTGGTTTTATGCAGGCGGTAACCATAATGGTTGGACAAAGCTATGGAGCTAAAAACCTGACCGAAGTCCCAAATATTTATAAGGCTGGTTGGAGAATGTCTTTTGCCGTAGGTGTAGTAACCACAATGATATTTTTACTGATCCCCAAAACCCTGTTTTCAATCTTTGTTCCCGAAGAGGAAAGTATTATTATGGGTAAAGAATATTTAATGATTCTGGCAGTTTCGCAGTTGTTTATGTGTTTGGAGATGATTAATGCCGGGGTATTTAATGGTTTGGGAAAAACCAAAATATCGGCTGCTGTAAGTGTAATTTTCACATCCCTTCGTTTGCCTGGAGCTTACTTTTTAGGATTTTATACCTTTTTAAGTTTAAATGGTGTTTGGTGGAGTATTACAGGAAGTAGTATATTAAAAGGAATTGTAATGTATTTGCTGCTTAAAGCATTTATGAGAAAAAATACTTTTGGAAAAATTTAGTTTGATGGTTCATTTGATAAATAACATAGCTAAAACATTGTCTTGCGATAGTATAAAAGCAAGTATTACGGATGGTTTATTTGGTATAGAAAAAGAGAATGTTCGTGTGGATGAACGTGGAAGAATGGCCAATACGCCACATCCAGGGATTTTAGGCGATAAGTTTCGCCATCCTTTTATTACTACCGATTTTTCTGAAAGCCAGGTGGAAATGATTACCCCACCATTGAAGAGTATTGCCGAGGTTCATGGTTTTTTGGAAACATTAAACGATGTGATTTTAGAGAATTTAGGTGAGGAATTGCTATGGCCGCAAAGCTTGCCTCCCTTATTGCCTGCTGAAGAAGAAATTCCGATTGCTAAGTTTGGTGAAGACGGTATTCATAAAGAGAAATACAGAGAGGAATTGGCTAATAGATATGGTAAGGAAAGGCAAATGTTATCAGGAATACATTTTAATTTCTCTTTATCTGACAGACTGGAAAGAAAACTTTGTAAAGCTATTAAATGGCAAGGCAATCAAGAGGCTTTTAGAGAAGCCCTATATTTAAAAATGGTGCGCAATTTTATGCGATATCGTTGGTTATTGGTTTGGTTGTTCGGAGAAAGTCCTGAAGCAGATCCTTCCTTAAAAATGAAATCACTGCGAACAGGTGAGAAAATGAGTATGGGATGCAGAAAGGCGGTATCGATTCGTACCAGTTCCGGTGGCTATAGAAATGCTGAAGAGTATTTTATTGATTTTAATTGTTTGACTTCGTACAAAGAGTCGGTTAAAGCATTGGTGGACGATGGTAAGATACTTTTAGATGAGGAATTGTACCTGCCCATTCGATTGAAATTTGATTCGGAAAGCAAAAGGATCTCACATCTGGAGGTTAGAATCTTAGATCTTGATCCTTTCGAGAAGTCGGGAGTATCGAAAATTAGATTGCATTTTATGCACTTGTTTATGTTATATTGTTTGTTCGAAAAGGAAGAGAATATTTACAATGAAACAGATCAAAAAATAGCTTCAAAAAATCATGACTGGGTGGCTTGCAGTGGTCTTAATCCTGAATTGTTGTTGAAAGATTTTAAAGGAAACATGCTGAGGATTGATGTCATGCTTCAAAATATGCTTAGCGACATTAAAGCATTTGTGAATACATCGGGATTAGCAAATAATGAATGTTACCAAAAGGCAATGGACAGAGTCGAATGTTTAATCACTCATCCGGAAAAACGCTCTTCGCTATTGGTAAAGCAGCAAATAGATAAAAAAGGCTTTATTAATTTTCATTTGGATCAGGCAAAGAAATATAAACTGGAAAGCGAAATGAGTGGCTTCCGTTTTCACGGATTTGAAGATCTGGAATTGTCGTCGCAGTTGCTAATGAAAGCTGCACTTCGACGTGGAGTTGAATTTAAAATTCTGGACAGAAGTGAGAATTTTATCAGCTTGCACCGAGAAGATAAAACAGAATACGTAATGCAGGCTACACGAACATCATTAGACAATTATTCGAGTGTTTTGATGATGGAAAATAAATTGGTTACCAAAAAAATATTGGAGAAAGCCGGTGTTCGGGTTCCTGGTGGATTAGATTACCGGGATGCCGTACAAGCTCGATCGGATTTTGATTTGTTCGAAGGAAAAGGAATTGTGATAAAACCCAAATCAACCAACTTTGGATTGGGAATTACCATACTAAAAGATAATGTCAGGGAAGAGGTATACAAACGAGCTGTAGACATCGCCTTTGAACACGATAATAGTATTCTGATTGAAGACTTTGTGGCAGGTAAGGAATATAGATTTTTTGTAATAAATGAGGTGGTTACCGGGATTTTGCATCGTGTTCCTGCCAATGTAAAAGGTGATGGAAACAGTACAATTCGACACTTGGTTGAAGAAAAGAACAAGGATTCATTGCGCGGAAGAGGCTATCGTACTCCTTTGGAAAAAATCAGATTGGAAGAGCCTGAGGCAATGTTTTTACAGGATCAGAACCTGAGCTTCGACAGCATTCCTGCCAAGGATGAAATTGTGTATCTGAGAGAGAATTCAAATATTAGCACTGGAGGCGATAGCATCGATTTTACGGATGATATTCATCCTTCGTATAAGGAAATTGCAATAAAATCAGCGAAAGCTTTAGGGGTTAGAATAACGGGTTTGGATATGATGATTGAAGACATCACTAAACCGGCACACAAAGATAATTATGCCATTATTGAAATGAACTTTAATCCTGCAATTCATATTCATTGCTATCCATATGAAGGGAAGAATCGCAAGCTGAATGAAAAAATATTGGATGCATTGGGTTTTTAAGTAAATTCAGCTCTTAATTTTAACATGAACCTTCCGCATGAACAAAACGACATACATCCTTAAAAGTTTGTGGTATTATCGCAAGCAGCATCTGGCTGTGTTGCTAGGAACAATTGTAAGTACAGCTGTTTTAACCGGAGCTTTAATTGTAGGCGATTCGGTAAGAAACAGCTTGCTAGAATTGGTTAATCTTCGACTGGGGAAAGTAGAATATGCCATGTCAACCGGCGATCGTTTTGTGCGTGCTGAATTGGCAGATGAAATTGCAAATGATTTAGATGCACATGTGATTCCCGTTTTACAGACTGATGGAATAGCTGTTCGTCCCGAAAGCAATACGAGAATCAATCACATTCAGGTTTATGGTGTTGATGCCTCGTTTAACAAGCTGACAGATACACAGGTGTATAATTTAAAAGAAGATGAAGCCTGTTTAAGTTTAAATCTTGCTAACAGGATGAATGTAAAGCCAGGCGATACTTTCTTGTTGCGACTTAAAAAAGCCAGTGTAATTCCTGCCAATGCACCTTTTGTATCGGATGAAGATCAGAATATTGCTTTAAGATTAAAAGTAAAGGCCATTTGTGATGATTCACAATTGGCTAGGTTTAGCTTGAAAAGCAATCAGATTGCTCCTTACAATGTATTTTTGTCCAGAGAATCCTTAGCGAAAGACTTGGAATTGGAATCGCTATCCAATTTAATTTTAGTAGCACCTAAAGAATCAAAAGAGTTGAATTTGCAAGCATTGCAGGAAAGCTTGCACGCCAACTGGAAATTGGAAGATGCCAGCTTAAAGATTAGGGATATTGAAGGGCAATCAAAAGTAGAAATGACTTCTGATCGCGTTTTTATTGATACGCCCATTATGGATCTCGTTCATCAGATATCAGGGAAGAAAGAGTATGTACTTAGTTATTTTGTGAATAGCTTAAGTGTAAATGAGCAGAACACGCCTTATTCTTTTATCACTTCGGTAGATAGCTATCAAATTAAGGAAAATGAAGTGATTATCAACTCATGGTTGGCGGAAGATCTGAAGGCCGAAATTGGTGATACCCTTCGAATTAAATACTATACCATTGGTGCTTTACGACAATTGCTTGAAGAGTACAGAGCATTTACTATTAAGGATATTCTGCCAATGACAGATGCACATTGGGATTCATCTATGATGCCATCCTTTCCCGGTTTAACCGATGCAGGTTCTTGCAGTGAATGGGATGCAGGTGTTCCTGTTGACTTTTCAAAAATAAGACCCAAGGATGAGGAGTACTGGAAAAAGTACAAAGGCACCCCAAAGGCATATATCTCAACCCATACTGCCATTAAGCTATGGAGTAACAAATACGGAACTTATACTGCAGTAAGATTTGACTCAAAGGATGATCTTAGATCTGAGATTGAGAATTTGCTTACACCGGATGTATTGAGCATTGCCTTTGCAGAACCAAGAAACGAAGGGAAAAGAGCAGCCAATAATATGGTAGACTTTGGAGGGCTGTTCCTAAGTTTGAGCTTCTTTATTATCGCAGCAGCAATTCTGCTTAGCATTTTAATCTATTCCTTGAATTTGGATAATAGAAATGAGGAAACAGGTATTCTGCTTGGTTTAGGATTTAACAAATCGAAAATTATAGCCATTAGAATTTACGAATCGATGATTACTGTAATTCTTGGTGGCGTTTTGGGCGTATTACCAGGAATTATATACAACAAGTTGATGTTATCCGCATTAAATTCTGTTTGGCAAGATGTAGTGCGAACCAAGATGCTGCATGTTCACTTGGAAATGGATACATTGATAATTGGTTTTGCATCAGGGGTAATTATTGCCATCATTTGCATAGTGTTTGTTACCCGAAAAAAGGTGAAGCAATCGGCTGTTAGGCTGATTAAGGATGCTTATCAGGAAAATATATCAAGCAAAAAATCGACTTACACCATATGGACTGCTTTGTTTTTGTTGGGAGTTAGTATTGCCATAATCGTCTATGCATTTTCATCTTCTTTAGAACAGAATGCTGAGTTGTTGTTATCAGCAGGCGGCTTGTTTTTGCTATCCTTTTCGGTGATTGTGTATTCTTATTTAAAAGGACTTGGTGTAAAATTTAGCAATCAAACCCCAAGTATAAAAGACTTATCTCTTAAAAATGCGGCACGTAATGTAAAACGCAGTCTTGCCATTGTTGTTTTATTGGCATTGGGTACTTTTTCAGTTCTGATTACCGGTGCCAATCGCAAAACATTTCAGGGTTCCGAAAACTCTAATCAATCAGGGACAGGTGGGTATGAGTATTGGATAGAATCTACTCTTCCAATTTTAAATGATTTAAATAGCCGCGAAGGGCAGGAAAAACTTGGTTTTAGTAAGGGAGATTTTGATGATTCAGTAAGATTTGTACAATTCAGAGCCCTTGAAGGAGATGATGCAAGTTGCCTGAATTTGAATCAGGTAAGCAAGCCAAGAGTATTAGGATTTAATACTTCTGATTTTGAAGATCGAAAGTCTTTTACTTTTGCAAAACTGATTCCCGAAGTGAATGAGAAGAATCCCTGGAGTGGCTTAAATCAAAATTTTGGAGAGGATGTAATACCTGCCATTGCAGATCAGACCGTGATAATGTGGGGATTGAAAAAAGCTGTAGGAGATACTTTGTTTTATCAGAACGAATATGGAAAGCATGTGAAATTATTGCTAGTTGGAGGTTTGGCAAATTCAATCTTTCAAGGCAATATATTGATATCAGACAGCTTGTTCCAAAAGAATTTCCCATCGGTTAGCGGATCTAAAATTATATTGGCCGAATGTGCTAAAAAGGATTCCTTGTTCATGACTAATTTTGAAGATAACTTGCAGGATTTTGGACTAAGAGGAAGTAAGAGTTCGGAAAGAATGGCTGCTTTCTATTCTGTTGAAAATACCTACTTAAGTATGTTCATGATTCTTGGAGGATTGGGTGTAATCATAGGAACAATTGGTTTGGGAATTGTACTGTTGCGGAATGTTTTGGAACGAAAAAAAGAATTGGCTGTGTTAAGATCTGTTGGTTATACTGAGGGCGATATATTTAAGCTCTTATTTGGCGAGAATTTGTTTTTATTGCTACTGGGTTTGACAGGAGGAATTCTATCAGCACTAATTGGCGTACTGCCTTCATTATTCACCCATGCTTTTCAGATGCCCTACCTATATGTTTTATTGCTGATTTTGGCAATCGCCATTAGTGGCTTAGCATGGATTTATATCCCTTTAAAGCTTATTCGCAAGCAAAATATCATCGAATCCCTGCAAAATGATTGATTAACAATGTGAGTGCTAAGGATTGCCAAGGAAAGGAAAAGGGAGATTTAATATTTAACGTGAGTTCGACGTAAAATTCGTTCACAGTTTGATCTGATTTTGAGTAGAAATTTTCTCAAATTTTCGAAGGAATATCGGGATATTTCAAGAAGATTTGAGGAGATTTATGCCGAAAGCAGGCAAACACATAATGGAAAGTTATCTTTACGACATCTTCACATTAAAAATTCCTCAAGATAGCCCGCTATTCTTTCCAAATTTTTAATGCAAATCTATCGTAAATATAACTTTCTGTGGATAGAATTTTACATCGAACTCACGTTATTTAAAATGTATCAGATACTTCCCTTGTCAAGAAAAAAAAGCTAGTCCTAAAATCAAGCTATCATTACCATATTAAAAAATACATTGAAACAGAACTAAGAATTACAGGTTAACACCAGTATTACATTACGTGTACAATGTTTAAGAATAGTATTTTTCCTGAGTTCCGCACTTTTTTCAGGCAAAAAGATTTAAGTCGCACTATTACAGGGTTATAAGTACTTTTTAGTTGGATGTTTGGGTGTCCCAGGCTTATATTTGCACTATGTTTGTGAGAAAAAAGAAGAACAATAGTGGTGTTGTCAGTGTGCAAGTCATTGATAAAAGCTCTGGAAAATACAAAGTGCTTAAAACTATCGGCAGTTCTTGTTCTGATACTGAAATAGAAACTCTTTACCAACAAGGACTTGATTATATCTCGCATTATGAAGGTCAACAATCTTTTGATTTTACAGTACAGGATTTCAAGTAAACCGTCAAACAAAGCATACGAAACATTTCAATTGAAGGTGTCCACCTGTTACTTGGCAGGATTTATAATGAAATTGGATTTGACACTGTTTGTAACGACCTTCTAAAACAATTAGTACTGGTTCGACTGTCGCACCCGGCAAGTAAGTTAAAAACGACTCAGTATTTACACAGATACTTTTCGA
The DNA here is from genome assembly GCF_965230805.1 of Marinifilum sp. Taxonomy (NCBI): domain Bacteria; kingdom Pseudomonadati; phylum Bacteroidota; class Bacteroidia; order Marinilabiliales; family Marinifilaceae; genus Marinifilum; species Marinifilum sp. The sequence continues at coordinate 4,428,582 of NZ_OZ246019.1, forward strand.
TAAATATAAAAGAAGACAGGATATACAGGTATTTGGATAAAGTCTATTCTGATCACAAAGAAACGCTTCAGCAAATTAGTTATCATCACACCAAAAAGATACTTGGCGGTATCATCAGGGTTGTTTTCTACGATGTTACAACAATTTATTTTCAAATTGATGATGAAGATGATTTAAGAAAACGAGGCTTTTCCAAAGAAGGAAAACACCAGAATCCGCAAATCGTATTGGGGCTACTTGTTGGTATTGAAGGCTATCCGTTAGCATATGAAATTCGTGAAGGCAACAAGTTTGAAGGCCATACAATGCTTCCCATTATTGATGTTTTTAAAGACAAATATGATCTGGATAAGCTAGTTGTTATAGCTGATTCCGGCTTACTCTCATCTTCTAATGTCAAAGAACTTCAGGAGAAAGGTTATGAGTTTATTCTTGGCGCACGCATTAAAAATGAAAGCAAGGCGATTAAAGAAGAAATACTCGCTCTGAATCTCAAAGATAAATCCAGTGCAATTATTCCCAGAACCGATGGAACAAACTTAATTGTCGGATATACTGACAGAAGGGCTAAAAAGGACAGGCATAATAGGGAAAGGGGGCTGATGAAGTTGGAGCAAAGGATCAAATCAGGTAAGCTGACCAAGTCATCGATAAACAATAGAGGATACAATAAGTATTTACAACTGGAAGGAGATATAACTATCAGAATCAATCATGGAAAATTTGAAGAGGATGCAGCATGGGATGGACTGAAAGGTTACATGACCAATACAACACTTTCAAAGGAAGAAATCATCAATAATTATGGCCAGCTATGGAAAATCGAGAAAGCCTTTAGGGTTGCAAAGCATGACCTGAAGATCAGACCAATCTACCATAGACTGCAAAAAAGGATTCAGGCGCTTATCACCATCAATTTTGTAGCCTATAAAGTTTACAAAGAACTTGAGAGGCAACTGAAGTTAAAAACAGACAAAATGAGTCCCGAAAAAGCCATCGACATCGCCAAATCAATCTATGCAATCGAAATCTCAGATCCCAAAACTGGCAACACTTTTAAAGAAACTCTACTTCTAAATGATGAACAAAAACATCTAGCTAAATTATTTGATTTCTAATTTGGGTGTCCCAGTGCGGAACTCAGGAGAATTACAGGTTAACACCAGTATTACATTACGTGTACAATGTTTAAGAATAGTATTTTTATTGGATTGAGGAATTTATTTTGTTATATCTTTGCCTGTGCATTCTTAGAATAGAAATAAAACACAAAATTTAAATTATCATATTATGTCCGATTTTAAATATCAAAAACCATTTCCGATAACAAAGGATACTACAGAATATCGTTTGTTGACAAAGGATTATGTGTCAACAATTGATGTTGACGGAAGAAAAGTTCTTAAAGTTGATCCTAAAGGCTTAGAGGTTTTATCGAAGGAAGCATTCTCTGATGTTTCGTTCTATTTGCGTTCTGCTCACCTTAATAAATTGCAATGCATTTTAAAAGATGATGAAGCTTCGGACAACGACAAATTCGTAGCACACACCATGCTGATGAACCAAGTAGTTGCTGCAGACGGTCAGTTACCAACTTGCCAGGATACAGGTACTGCAATTGTGGTAGCAAAAAAAGGTGAAGATGTTTACACCGGAGCAAATGATGCAGAGCATCTTTCAAGAGGTGTTTTCGATACATATCAGCAAAGAAATTTAAGATATTCTCAGGTTGTTCCGTTCTCAATGTTCGAAGAAAAGAATACAGGAAACAACCTGCCTGCACAAATTGATATCTATGCAAATCAGGGCAACGAATATGAATTTTTGTTCTTAACCAAAGGAGGTGGATCAGGAAACAAAACTTTCTTGTATCAGCAGACAAAAGCATTGCTGAACGAGGAGAACCTTTCCTATTTCATAAAAGAGAAGATCAAGGATTTGGGTACTTCTGCATGTCCTCCATATCATCTTGCCTTGGTAATTGGTGGTACATCTGCTGAGGCGAACCTTGCTACAGTTAAAAAAGCATCAACAGGATATTTAGATCACTTGCCAACAGAAGGTAATGAAGGTGGCCAGGCTTTCCGCGATTTGGAGTGGGAAAAGAAAGTAGAGCAAATTTGTCGTGAAAGTGAAATTGGTGCCCAGTTTGGCGGGAAGTACTTCGTTCACGATGTAAAAGTCATTCGCTTGCCTCGTCACGCTGCTTCTTGTCCTGTAGGAATAGGTGTAAGCTGCAGTGCAGATAGAAATATTAAGGCTAAAATCAACGAGGATGGTATTTTTCTGGAACAATTGGAAAAAGATCCTGTAAAATACATGCCCGAAGAAGCTCCGGCAATGAAGAAAGCTGTTGATATTAACTTGGATCAGCCAATGGAAGACATTTTGAAAGAATTAACCAAGTATCCAATTAAAACTCGCTTGAATCTTTCAGGAACTATGATTGTTGCACGTGATATTGCACACGCACAAATCAAGAAGATGTTGGATGAAGGCAAGGAAATGCCTGAATATTTCAAAAATCATCCGGTATATTATGCAGGACCGGCAAAAACTCCGGAAGGAATGCCATCGGGTAGTTTCGGTCCAACAACCGCAGGGCGTATGGATCCGTATGTGGATGTATTCCAGAAAGCAGGAGGATCAATGGTGATGGTTGCAAAAGGAAACCGTTACCAATCAGTAACCGATGCATGTAAAGCCAATGGAGGTTTCTACTTGGGATCAATTGGAGGACCAGCGGCAGTATTGGCTAAGAATAGTATTAAATCTATCGAAGTAATCGATTTCCCTGAACTGGGAATGGAGGCAGTCCGTAAGATTCGAGTAGAAAATTTCCCGGCATTTATTATTGTTGACGATAAAGGAAATGACTTTTTTGCAGATATGTAAGAATCATTGAAAAAAATAAAGCTTGCATCATTATTGGTGCAAGCTTTTTTGTATTACTGAATTGATGCTACTTTGAGTCAATTCCTTTTAAATACATTTAGAAGTCCGGCTTTCTCCTGTTTTCTTTTTTCTGTGATTTTTGTTGCTTATCAGTCTTCCGCTTTTCAATGGAAGCTCTGCTTGGGCGAGTTTTCTTCCTTGGTTTAGCAGGTTTTAAAGCCAGTTCAATCCATTGGTATAACTTTTGAATGGCAATTTCCTTGTTTAAGGTTTGGGAACGTTCGTTTTGAGCAGTTACTGATAATATTCCCTGACTATTGATGTGGTGATACAACTTTTTGAAAATGGTTTCTTTTTCTTCTTGACTTAGAATATTGGAATCAAACACGGAAAAGCGCAGTTCAACTTTTGAATTTACTTTATTTACATTTTGACCACCAGGACCACTGCTTCGTGACGTGATAAATTCAAACTCCTTGCTTAAATCTTTTGAAAATTTATAGTCTTCTTTCATAGAAGGTAAAGATATATTCAATATTTGATATAGAAAGAATAATATGTCAAAAATGCTCCTGAAATGAGCATCATTTTGACATATTTGTAAATTTTATTTATGTAATTGATATTTTTCAACTGCAAAGTCAAGATCTTTCTGGTCATAGCCTTTTATGTTTAAAAATGTGGATTGACAAGGATTTATATTTGCCAATTTTAGATGGTATGAAACGAGCAGGATTAAAATTATTATAAAGATACATGGTAATGATTGTTTTCATCCTGTGGCTGCCAGCTTACAAATGGGAAATTTATTAACGGATGAATTCCGAGTATAACCACCGGACTTGGTTTTGCATAAAAAAAACCAAAGAAGATGAAAAAATGCAATGTTCCGTAAAAACTTCCAGCCCGGAATGCCATTGGAAAAGATTATAGACTACTCGCACCCGGATAAGAAATAGCAGAAACATTGCATTGGCAACAAAGGTATAAAAATAACAAATGCAAATAAATATCTTGCATGACCGATGTTTACTGAATTTTCTAAATAGAATGCAACTGCTTATTTACATTGCAAAAGGAGATTGATATTTGTATTTTGCATAGATTGAATCTAAATAACATTAGTATTGGACCATAAACAGTCTTATTTCTAATTGTTATTTTTTAAATGCTAAAAAACGGAGGTCGAGATGAATGAATTAAAAGTATCCCCTAAAGGGAGAGTTGCTTTTGTAAGTGGTGCAAACAGAGGAATTGGAAGAGCAATAACCATTGAATTACTTAAGGAAGGAGCAAAAAAAGTATACGCTGGTGTAAGAAACCTTAAATCATTGGATGATTTAAAGCCGGAATATGGAGATAGATTGATACCTATTCAGTTGGACTTAAAGAACGATAAATTAATATTTAGAGCAGGAAGATTAGTTAAGGATGTTGAAATATTAATTAATAATGCCGGTGTTTATGAATCGGGAGGTTTTTTTTCTGATGAAACCCTGGATAGTTTGGAGGATAACTTTGGTGTAAATGTTATGGGCTTGGTGAAGCTAAGTATATCATTAATTGACCATTTGAAGAATAAACCATGTGCTGCTATTGTAAATGTTGCTTCGGTATTAGGATTGGCAAGCATGCCGTTTTCAGGTACATATTCGGCTTCGAAAGCTGCGGTTCATAGTATTACGCAGGGAATGAGAGGAGAGTTGACTAATTCAAATGTATTGGTAATGGGTGTTTATCCTGGTCCGATTGAAACTGATATGACTAGAGATCTTGATATGGATAAAGATTCTCCACAAAATGTGGCTAATGATATTGTAAATGCGTTAAAAGAAGGTAGCGAATATGTATTCCCGGATGTAATGTCGAAACAGGTAGGTGAGCTATTCTTTACAGAACCTTTAAGCATTGAGAAGCAATTCGGAAGTTTTGTCTCGGAGGAACAGGAAGCCTAAGAAAAAATACTTGCATAGAGTAAGAGATCGTTAAGATCTCTTTTTTTTTGTATAAAATTTGCGAAATGAGAATATTCTCGATATGTTTGTATGAAAATTACTGATATGCCTAGAAGAGCCAGACTAAGAAAAGTAGTAGAACCGCCTCGATTTAAAGGATATAGACCTTATGGGGTAAATGCAAAAAAAAGAGATTCTATTGATTTGCATTACGACGAATACGAAGCAATTAAATTGGCTGATTATGATTTTATGAAACATGATGAAGCTGCAAAAGTAATGGGAATTTCACGGCCAACTTTTGCAAGAATATATGAATCAGCCAGAAGAAAGATTGCAGAGGCGCTGGTTGAGACTAAGAATATTAACACGGTTTATGGTAATGCGATAATGGATAAAGATTGGTTTGTGTGCAAAAAATGTCACGCTCGATTTAATATACCTAAAGGCATGGAGAGTGGTAAATGTCCGGCATGCAAGTCTGATAATATAGAACTTTTAAATCAATAAAAACATGAAAACAGTTATAACATCAGCGGGAGAAGGAGAAAATTCTTTGTTCGATTTAAGATTTGGACGTGCAGCTTGGTTTTGTATTTACGATGATGCAGATGGTAGCATAAAATTCCTGGAGAATAGACACATAAATGCGTCATCGGGAGCAGGGGGCAAAGTTGTTGAAGATATACTTGAATTGGGTGTAAGTAAAGTCATTTCCGGTGACTTTGGTCCAAAGGCTAAAGATTTACTCGAAAAATTTAATGTACAAATGGTAATCCTAAAGGATGATCACAAAACAGTGCAAGACATTCTTAGTAACTTAAAATTATAATATTCGATATCATGCCAAAATTAGACGGAACAGGAAATGGTGGCCAGGGATCAAATACTGGTCGAAAACTTGGCAAATGTACTTCCGAGAATTCAGATTCATTACTTAAAAAGTTAGGAAAAGGATTAGGTCTTCGATGCAAAAGTGGAGGAGGATCAGGAAGGGGTAAAAGGTTAAAAAGTGGTATGTAAATCTATAAAGAATAAAATGTATACAAGGAATTAGTTTTGTTTTCATGCAAATTCGATTTACAGCATGCAAGAAAACTTTGTTTTGACATGAAGATCAATCAGTATATAAGTATTAGAAACAGGAAAAATGAAGAAAAAAATTGCAGTCCCTATAAAAGAGGGAGTTTTAGATGCACACTTCGGGCATTGTAGTCATTTTGCATTAATTGATGCAGAGGGAAAAGAGATTTTGGCAGAAGAATTGATTGAGGCACCTCCGCATGTGCCAGGAAAGTTACCTCCATTTTTGGCAAATCTTGGTGTTACGGATGTTCTTGCAGGTGGAATAGGAGCAAGAGCCATTGAGATTTTCAATGCCAATAATGTAAATGTTTTTGTAGGAGCTCCTACTATGGAAGCTAAAGAACTAGTAATTGGTTTTTTAAACGAAACCATTGAGTTTAATGCCAATTGTTGCGATCACTAGTTATGAATACAGAATGTTTAGCTTGTCAGGCTAAAACAATAAAACATATTGCAAATAAATTCGGATCAGATAAGAAAGTGACTGACAAATTTGTTGAAGAAGCTAACTATATAATCTCCAATGGTCAGTCACTTGTTACTCCTTATTCGAGTTTATTACTGCATCGCTTGGCAAAAAGAATTTTTAAAACGGAAAACTTATATGCAAGCGAAAAGCTAAAGGCAAATAAACTTTTGTTCCATAATTATCAATATTGGAAATCTCTAGCTTTAGAGTCTGAAAATCCTTTATGTGTAGCTGCCAAATTAGCTGTAATAGGTAATATTATCGATTATGGAGCTCATTCAGTACCTGATGATATCATCTCAGAAATTAATATTCTTTTAAAAAAAGAATTTGCTTTAAATGAGAGTGAGGAATTGTTTGAGGCTGTGAAAAACGCTGAGTCAGTTCTCTATTTGGGTGACAATGCGGGTGAAATTGTATTTGATAAACTATTTATTGAAATTTTAAATCATTCTAATTTAACCTTTGTGGTTAGAGGACAGCCAATTATTAATGATGTTACCTATGAGGATTCCGAATTTGTGCAGATGCAGGAGGTTTGTAATGTAATCTCTAATGGACATGATGCTCCCTCAACTTTATTGGACAATTGTTCAAACAAATTTCAAAAGTTATATAGAGATGCTGATGTAGTAATTTCCAAGGGACAAGGAAATTTAGAAGGTTTATTGGACGAAAAAAGAGACAAGTTGTTTTTCATGCTAATAGCAAAATGTGATTTAATAGCTGGTAAGCTTGGTGTTCAAAAAAGAGATCTAGTGATTAAGCAAAATAAGAAATAGGATTATGAGCTATAAAATAGCCGTTTGTAGTGGTAAAGGAGGAACAGGTAAAACGACCGTTGCGGTTAATCTTTTTTCAACCATACAAACGAAGTGGACAAAGAATGTACAATTAATCGATTGTGATGTAGAAGAGCCTAATGATTTGCTATTCTTTAAGGATGCTAAAGTGATTAATCGTTCTATAGTAAATCAACCAGTTCCAGTAATTGATGAGTCGAAATGTACCTTTTGCAGGAACTGTGAAGACTTCTGTGAGTTCAATGCTATTTCAATTATTCCTTCTGTAAAATATGCTACAATAGATCCTAATATGTGCCATTCTTGCGGTGCTTGTATGCATGCGTGCAAGTACAATGCAATTAAAGAGAAGAATCATGCCATTGGGGAATTAACAGAGTATACCAATAGGAATGAAACAGATATTATAGAGGGGAGTCTTAAAATTGGGTCACCTTTGCAGACTCGTGTAATAAAGGATCTGAAAAAGAAGGCTAATGAAAACATAGGGATACAGATTTTTGATGCACCTCCAGGAACGAGTTGCCCTGTTGTAGAAACGGTTTCTGAAGCTGATTATATTATTTTGGTAACTGAGCCAACCCCCTTTGGTTTATATGATTTACGCTTAACCGTAGATTTAATGAATGAAATGAATAAACCATTTGGAATAGTTGTAAATAAAGCTGGTTTGGGTGATAGGGAAGTATATAATTATATATCTGAAGAAAATATTGATTTGTTAGCTGAAATACCTTTTAATCGTGATTATGCATCGCAATATGCCAAAGGAAAATTGCTTGCAAATGTTCCTCCAATAATAGAACAGGAATATTTAAAACTTGCAATTTATCTGAAGAACAGAATGAAATATGATTGAAATAACAATTTTAAGCGGTAAAGGAGGAACTGGAAAAACTGGCTTAACAGCGGCTTTTGCAAGCCTTGCCAAAAAAACAGTATTTGCCGATATAGATGTTGATGCGCCAGATTTACATCTGGTTTTACAGCCTAAAATAAAGGAGAAGAATGTGTTTTTAGGAGCAAGAATTGCTTCTATTGATGAAGAACAGTGTGTAAATTGTGGTTTGTGCAAAAAAGAATGTCGTTTCGATGCTATACATTATAAACAGGAAGGTGGCTTGATAGTAAACCCATTCGAATGTGAGGGGTGTAGATTGTGCGAAAGAATCTGTCCCATGCAGGCAATTACCTCACAACATAGCACCAACAATTATTGGTATGTGTCTGAAACCAGATATGGAACAATGCTGCATGCTAAAATGGGTGCAGGAGAAGAAAATTCTGGTAAGTTGGTAACTGTTGTACGCAAAAAGGCAAAAGAAATTACGAAAGAACAAAATGCTGATTATCTTTTAAATGATGGCCCTCCTGGAGTTGGATGTGCTGCTATTGCGTCTATAACAGGAAGTGATAAAGTGATTCTTGTGACGGAACCAAGTAAATCTGGCTTTCATGATGCTGTAAGGTTAATTGAGTTGGTTCAAAAGTTTAATATTCCTTTGTATGCGGTAATAAACAAGTGGGATATTAATCCTGAGATTGCAAAACAAATGGAAAGCTTCTTTCTTACCCAAGGTATTCAACTTTTAGGAAAAATTCCATTTAACGAAGAGATGGTAAATGCCATCGTAAATCAACAGTCAATTGTGGAGTTTCAACCTGAGTCTGATATTGCATTAATAATCTCAAATATGTGGAATAAGCTTATAGATCCAAATAAAGTATTAAAATGATAGTAGGAGAGTGTAAAGTAAGACCAAGATATGGAGAGGTAGATTCTATGGGTTATGTGTACCATGCCAATTATGTAGATTATTGTCATTTTGCACGAACTGAATTAATGAGAACATTTGGTATAAATGATAAAGAGCTGGAAGATAATGGAATCATGATGCCAGTAATCGAAATGAATCTAAAGTATAAAAAGCCAGTGACCTATGATGAAGAATTGTTAGTAATTACAAGAATCTCAGAAATCCCTTCAACTCGATTTAAATTTGATTTTGAGTTTAGAAATCAAAAACAAGAATTGGTGTGTAAAGCAAACTCAACGCTTGTATTTGTAAAAAGCGATACTAGAAAACCAACAAAAGCACCTGAAATTGTAATCAATAGACTAGGTGAAGCTATGGTACTTTAAATTAGATTTTGATAGTAAATTTTAATACACACTTTTAAAGATAAGAGCCTTTTAATTGGAGTTAAGTTTTAATCAGTAATACAACTTAGTATGGGAAAAATGAAATTAAATATGTGGATTGATTTGTTACTATTATTATGCTTTTCACTTGTAGTTGGAATTGGATTTTTGATAAAGTATGTACTAATTACTGGGCAAGAAGTCTGGACTAAATATGGAACGTATTTGCACTTGGAATTCTTAGGAATGGATAGGCATGAATGGGGAGATGTTCATTTGATCTTCGGATTAATAATGATATTTCTTCTGGTATTGCATGTAATTTATCATTGGACTTTGATTAAATCGATGTTTGATAAGTTTTGGGGATTATTAGGTATAAAATTAATAAGTATAATAATATTTTTATCAACTTGTTTGTTTTTCATTTTTGCTCCATTCTTTGTTGGTGCTGATGTATCAAATCTATCTAATGGAAAAGAACATTATAAAACTGAGAAAGTAAGAAAGTACAAAGGTAGAAATCATAAATAGCTAGTCCATATTGATAATTTAAAATACAGACTACTTTTATAGCTTTTTCTATTGATATTGTTATTCCAATTTCTCTTTTGCAAGATTTATAGCATCATCGAAATTATCCAAAATATTATATTCCGAAATATATTTGGTAATTTCACTGCGTTCTATTTCTTGTTGGACCTCTTTGTTAACACCTGATAAGATAATTTTTGTATTTCGCTTTTCCAGAGTTTTAATAATTTCTGTAAAATTTCTAATTCCGGTAGCATCAATAAAAGGAACATGTCGCATTCTGATAATAAGTACAGATGTAGTGTGTTTCAATTCTCGTAAAGTTTCTTGGTATCTCTTGGCTGCCGCAAAGAAGAAAGGTCCACTTATTTCGTATACTTCTACTTCCTTTGGTATTTCATTATAGTTTTGGATCTCATCCGAATCGGTTTCAACAGGCATTACACCATTAATTATTGACATGCGATACATGAAAATTAGTGCAGCCAAAACAATCCCAATTTCTATTGCAACACTAAGGTCAACTAATACAGTCAGAAGAAACGTTATTAACAAGACAATGATATCAAAATGCGACCCTTTTAAAATAGATCTGAATGTACGCCATTCGCTCATATTGTATGAAACAACAATAAGGATTCCGGCCAGGCAAGACATTGGAATAAGTTTTGCCCACTTTCCAAATACCAACATAATTAACAAGAGAGTAAGAGCATGTACAATTCCTGCAACAGGTGTTCTTCCACCATTCTTTACATTGGTAGCTGTTCTGGCTATTGCTCCTGTAGCAGGAATTCCTCCAAAAAATGGGGAAAAGATATTAGCAATACCTTGGGCAATTAGCTCAGTATTTGAACGATGATTTCCTCCGATCATACCATCAGCAACTACAGCTGAAAGAAGTGATTCTATGGCACCAAGTATGGCAATAGTAAGAGCTGGCTGAAAATAATTGTGGATTAAGCTCCAATCAATACTTGGCATATCAAAACCAATTGAATTAGGAATATCTCCATATACAGATTCAATGGTGTTTACAGGTAGATTTAGTAACTGAACCAGAACGGTCATTACAATAATTGCAACAAAAGAACCAGGGATTTTAGGAATCAATTTACCAGCGTAAAGACTAATTAAAATTGTTCCAATGCTAATAGAGATTGCATATTCATTTATGCTATTCAAATTAGACAAATAGCATACCCATTTCTCGATAAATTCTGAAGGAACGGAATCTAATTGTAAGCCGAAAGCAGCCTTTATTTGTGTGGAAAAAATTACCAAAGCAATACCCGAAGTAAAACCAACAATTAAAGGGTGTGGAATAAATTTAAGGATTGCACCCAATCGTAGCAAACCAAACACTACCAATATAATACCAGCTAAAAAAGTAGATATCATTAATCCTTCTAAGCCGTATTGACTCACAATACCATAAACGATTACAATAAATGCACCAGTTGGACCACCAATTTGCACTCGGCTGCCTCCAAAAAAGGAAATTAAAAAGCCTGCGATTATGGCGGTAATCAATCCTTTTTCTGGCGAAACTCCAGATGCTACTGCAAAAGCAATTGCCAAAGGAAGTGCAACAATACCTACAATTATACCTGCGAATAAATCTTTTTGAAAAGATTGAGAATTATAGCCTTTTAAAACTGATAATAGTTTTGGCTTAAAGATCGATTTCATTGAAATATGATATTAATTAAGCTGCAAAAGTAATACTAATACGCTTTCGTTGCTCTTCGTTATTGATAAATTTTTGAGTGAGTTGAAAAAATGAAAATCAAGACTAAATTGTCTGTAATTATTTGATATTTAGATATGCTTTCTAGTTTTTTGATCTATTGTAAATTAGCAATGAAAAGTATTAATCTTTATAAATAAAATGCACGTGTAAAATAAGATGATGTTATGAATATTATTAATGGTATTTTTGTACCGTTTAAAATAGAAGCACTCGATACTTGAAGTTTAAAACTCACAAAGAGTAATGCAGATACCTCAAAAATACAAGTTCATTGTTAAGCTTGGTAATGCACTCCATACTTATGGAGTGCCTTCCTATAAATCTCAAATGTATTTGAATGAAATTGCTGAGAAAAAGGGAATAAAAGGGAGTTTCATGGATACCCCTACTTGGATTAATTATGTTTTTTATGAGGAAGACGATCACACATATAACTATGTTGAATGTGTTCCTCCTGGAGAATTAAACTTGGGAGCATTATCACGAATCGTTGAGATTACCAATAATGTACTATCTAATAAAATCGGTTTTTCAGAAGCGAAGCGAGAAATTGAAAACATTAAAACTGCTCGATTAGGCTATGGAAGTTTAATCGAAATGTTCTCATTTATGACATCTGCTGGAGCTTTTTGTGTAATTCTTGATACAAGCTGGTTTTCTTCAATTTTGGCTTTTTTACTTGGAGCTGTTGTTTATTCAATTACCTTGTTAGCTCAAAAATCAAGTTATGTGCGCAGTACTTTAGAATCATTGGTAGCGTTTTCAGTTACAATAATAACAGGTTTATTAGCATTACAATATGAGCAAATAAATGTTTCCATGACTATTTTGGCTTCTATTATTGTGTTCATCCCAGGTTTATCCATTACCACTGCACTGGAAGAAATTACATCAAGAAGCTTAGTTTCAGGTACAGCTAAATTGTTTGATGCCTTGGTTTCATTATTTAAGCAATTTTTTGGTGTAGTACTAGGTTTGGCAGTATTGTATAGTTTTATAGATTTAAAGCCAAATGTGGTAGTTAATGATGTGCCCAAATGGGTTGATTATATTGCTATAATTTTATTGACTTCCAGTATACTGCCTGTATTTAAGGTGCGCCCTAGAGACCTAATATTTTGTGTAATTTCCGGGTTTTCTAGCTATTTAGCAACCACCTTGTTAGATTTTGCGGGTATTTTGATTAGTATCTTTATCGGTACAATAGTAGCAGTTGCTTGTAGTAAAATCTTTAGTAAGATTACAAAATCACCAGAATTGGTGTATTTGGTTCCGGGAATCATCATGCTTGTACCAGGAAGTAAAGCTTTTATCGGTTTAAGTAGTGTGTTTATTGGTGCAGGTAGTTCTCATAGTAATATGGGAGAACAAATTTTATATATATTTATGGGCATTATAGGGGGGCTTATATTTTCTGGAAGCTTTATTGATCGCGGTAAATAACACAAAAAGTAGAAAATGATAATTTTTCTCCTTATCTGATGTGTTTACTTGTGAGTTTTAGCCAACAAACAAAATGTAAATGATGAAAAAAGCTTAGCTTTAATTACAGGTGCAGCAATTCCACCAATGCGTTTAGGAACACAAAGCGAAATTGTTTTAATTATTTAAAAAGTGGATTAATCATGAAAAATATTATCATTACAGGAGCTACAGGAATGGTAGGCGCAATTGTATTAAAACACTGTTTAGAATCAAATGAAATAGATAAGATAACAAGCTTTGTTCGAGAACCTACTGGTATTAAACACCCAAAATTAAACGAAATAATAGTAAAGAATTTTTTAGATTATTCGGATCACCTAAACGAATTCCAAAATGTAAGGGCAGTTTACTTTTGTATTGGGGTATACACAGGCGCAGTGCCTGATACAAAATTCAAAGAGATTACCGTGGATTATACTTGTAAATTTGCCGATGCCTTAAAACATAAAACAATACAGTCCTGATGCTAATTTTTGTTTTTTAAGTGGAGCAGGAGCCGATAATTCCGAAAAAAGCCGCTTTTCTTTTGCCAAATACAAAGGAATGGCTGAAAATTACCTGTTTGCCAATTTAAGCAATGTATTTTCATTGCGCCCTGCTTATATTTATCCGGTTGAGAAGCGAAAAGAGCCTAATTTAGGCTACAAAATCTGGCGCATTTTATATCCTCTGCTTAGATTGCTTGGGAAAACTGCCAGTATCAAGTCAACTCAATTGGCCAGAGCAATGTATGAGATAGGATTAAGAGGAGCTCCAAAAGATGCATTAGAGAATAAGGATATCCTGAATGTTCTTGAAAGCGCGCATAAAGCTTAATTTGCTGATTTTGCTTTTCTACTTTTCCTTATCTTTGCCCGGTAAAACAAAGAATATGATTCGATCAACAAAGCAAGCATTCGAGATAATTGACACCAAAGCCACAGGAATACCCTATGAAGCTATCGACTACTTAAGAAATCAGGAAAGTAGTAACGAATTAAATAAAAAGCTGGTATACGCACTTAAAAATGCCTATAGAGGAGAAGTATATTATTCTGAGAAATACAGACTCATGTTACCAGCACCTTTGTGGTATGCTGTAGTTGCCGAAAAACATTTGTCCGAAGTACTATTTGAACCATTGCTGGAGATGTTTACAATAGAAGAAGATTGGGATTTAATGAATGAGCAAGCGGTATATCTGGTAGGCTTGTTGGCAAAAAAATACCCTGAAGCATTTCTTGATAAGGTGTTGTTCTTTATAGAGGAGAATATCAAAAAGAAAAACAAAACACCATACATATTCTGTTTTGAGGCTCTTTACTATGCAAAGGATAATCAGTTCGATAGAATACATGCCATGCTTGAAAAAGAAAACTTCCATTGGATAGATCATTATATAAGGGTTTTAGGAGATTTGATGCGCAAAGATACACTTGCTAAGTTTAAGGAAGTGTTGTCTAAGTTCGAAGGCAAACATACAGTTATAGAATTACAGTACTATATTGATGTAATGGAAGGTAGGATTACAGATTTTCAAAAAGGGCTTGCATTTTGCGAAATGCGTGATGCAGAATGGAAGAACCATTACAAACCAATGGAGCAGATGTTTGCCAGCACACAATCACCAATTCAGCAAGAGGTAAAAATAAACAGAAATGATGCTTGTCCTTGCGGCTCAGGCAAAAAGTACAAAAACTGCTGTATTATAAATCAATGGTAATGTGATTTAAAGTCGATAAGCTAGTCCTAAAGAAAAGACTCTGTTCTTAGCATCCGAGTCAAGAACGCTTTTATTATATATTTTACTGATTCCATGATAATACCTGGTTTGAACGCAAAACTGATCGTTAATTTCATATTCCAATCCCAGGTTAGCTCCATAATCAATGTCTTTATAGATTTCTTGAATTGCAAAGTCGCGAAAACCAATATAAACTGGTCTGTAAAAATCTTCAGGATCTTCGTTTGCTCGCACCAAATAGCCTATTTGAGGACCAAAAATAATCTTAAACTGTTCAAAATTTCTGAGCTTAAACTGTATTAATATAGGTATGGTGATATAATTCAGGTCTACTTTTAATGATTCTCCATCAACATGGTCTCTAAAACCTTGCATAGAGTAGTTTACTTCTGTTTGTAAATTTGTATTGTTATTGATATTATAAGTGAGCATTATGCCGCCATACCCGCCAAACTTGTGCAGACCACCATTATCTTCACCTTGATAATTACCCAAATTAAATCCACCACGGAGTCCAATTTCGAAATCCTGAGCGATAAGTGCAATAGGAGCAATTGTCATTAGGAGTAGGATTATTTTTTTCATTTTGCCTGCATTTAAAGTTTAACGGGTCGAATTTACGATAAATAAAGTTTGTATTAAGGAAATGAACCAAAGTAAAACAAACGACCAACCAATCTAATTTGTACATTTGATCACCCCACAGGATTGTAATACAGGTAAATAAATCGGGTTAAATAATGGAAAAATTAAAAACAATAAAATAAGAGCTTTATGAAATGGCTCGGCATTTTGTAAACGCTAGGATTCAAGAAAATAATAATTCGCTTGAATCTCTAAAAGAATCGATGGACAGTGAAAGCAAAAGTACTGCTGGAGATAAACACGAAACAGGAAGAGCCATGATGCATATCGAGCAAGAAAAGTTAGCTCGTCAGTTGGCAAATAATCAGAAAATAAAAAGTATTGTTGATAGAATTAACCCGGAGGTGAAATCGGATACAGTTGAGTTAGGTGCTCTTATCATCACCGATAAAATTCGATTTTTTGTACTTGCAGGATTAGGGCAACTTGAAATGAAGAGGGATCAATATTTATTGGTTTCCTTCCAATCGGAATTGGTACAAGAATTCAAAGGGAAGCGAAAGGGAGATCAAGTTAATTATAGGGGACAAGCTTACGCAATCCATGATATTCTGTAGGGAGTAGGGACTCATAAATAGAATGCATGGGCAGTCTTCAGCTTAAAATCAATCGGCAAGAGGCAGCTCAATAGTAAATACACTTCCTTTTCCCATTTCACTTTTTACCAATATCCTTCCCTTATTTTTCTTTGCAAACTCTTTACATAGCAATAGTCCCAAACCAAAGCCCTTTTCTCCATTTGTGCCTTCTTTTGAAAAAGATTCTTCGATTTTAAAAAGTTTTGCAAAATGTTCCTTATCAATTCCTACACCACTGTCTATCACATTTAGTCTGGCTGTTTTATAAGCTTTTATAATACTAAGTTCTACCTTTCCATTTTCAGGCGTAAATTTAATGGCATTCGAAAATAAATTTCGTAAAACTGTTTCAATCATTTCTCTATCAACAAACAAACACATATCTTTTTCTAAAGATAGACTAACCTCAATATTTTTGGCAGAAGCTATTTGTTTTGCCAGTTCCAGAGGTTCCTGAATTAGATCACCTACTGAATAGCTATTGGGATTAAAAATGATTTTATCACTTTGGGATTGTGCCCATACCAATAGATTGTTCAGAAACGAATAGGTATTTTGAATTGCTTTATCAATAAGAACAGCGTATTTCTGTAGCTTGTTATATTCCTTTTTTTCTATCTTTTCCATTATCATTTCGGAAAAGCCCAATATGGAAGCAAAAGGTGAACGCAAATCATGAGAAATTATAGAAATGAACTTATCCTTTGAAGCAATAGCAAGCTTTAAGTCTTTCTCTAGTTTTTTCCTTTCCGTGATATTCTCAACCGATCCTTGAATGGAATACAATTGATTATCTTGAATCACATGAAAGGAATTATTAATAAGGTTAATGTAATCCCCGGATTTGGATTTCCCTACAATTTCAATATTTTTCCCATTTGCACTGTGTTTGATAAAGGCTTTTACTGCTTGCCTAAAAAGTTGATCGTCATTCCAAAAAAGTTCAAATAACTTTTTATTAATCAAATCTTCTTTTTTTATGTAGCCATAAGCTTTGGCAGTTGCATCATTACAATTTTCTATATACAAATAACTTTTGATCCAGTTGTATTTCTCTTCAGTTGAATAACCGATTGGCATTGGTTTTTTCAGGCTCAAGAAAAACATTCCTACAGGATTAGTTTCAATAAAATTTGTTAGCTTATCCTTTATTTGCTTTAACTCCTTTTCTTGTTTAAGCTGCTCAGTTATATCACTAATTAAACCTGTTATATACTTTTGATTTCCAATTGTTATAAGTTGCGATCTCACATCTACATTGTAAACGCTTCCATCTTTTCTTCTAAATTCAGCACCCCTATTTTTTCCTTCTCCGGTCTTTAATGATTCATTATAAGCTATATTTGGAGCATTCGGATCTGCTTTCATTTCAAAAATGTTTAGATTTTTCAACTCTTGAAGCGAAAAACCAGACATTTCGCAAAAAGCTGAATTAGCATATAAAAACTTTCCTTCCTCATTAACAAATGTTATCCCTTCTTTCATATTGGAAGTTATGGTACGAAACTGTTCTTCGCTTTCTTTTATCTTTCTTTCAGCTATTAAATCTTGGGTAATATCTTTCGAATATATTGCAATTTGAATTAGCTCTCCTTTATTATTTAAAACCGGATACAACTTTGATTTTACGATTAATCCATCTCGTTCATCAATAAGAGTAACCGTTTCTTTTTTTGCAACGACTTCATGCATTGCCTGCTTTCTGGATTCAATAACCGATTTTGGAAGAAAATCATATGCACAGTTACCAATTAAATCCCGTTCTTTACTTTTAAGTCGATCCGTACAAATGGAGTTTACTGCTAGAAATTTGGCATCTAAATCAATTAAAAAGGCTGCTTCGTCGGATGCATTTAAAAGTGTTGCAGTAACCTCTTGACTTTTTTTTAACTCTAGTTCTGTTTTATGTTTTTCGCTTACATCTTCTACCAACAGCATGAGGCTTGCTTTACTTACACCATTTAATGGCACAACAACACAATTTAAATAACTTTCCTTTCCAAAGCTGGATTCAACTTCAAATTCATATTCAATTGATCTTTCTTCCCGATATGCCTTGAGAATTTGTTCATACAATCCGCAATCTTTCCATGATTGTATAAAGTGATAGTTTTGCAATAAAACCTGATCATGTGTAGCTCCAATGATTTTGCCAATCATGGGGTTTGCAAAAATACAATTTCCATCTTTATCGTAGGTTGCAATTCCGGTTGGTGATTGACTTACAATTGACTGATGTATATTCGATAGTTCCTTGTATTTTGATTCAAGTTCTTTTTTTTCTGTAATGACTCTATTGATACTGCGAACTCCAATCAACCTTCCTTTATCATTATATACTCTAACACAATCATGATCAATCCATTCCACCTTACCAGATTTAGAAATGATTCTGTACTCAATAGATTTTCTAAATCCATCATCATCAAGCTCATGATCATGCTCTTCGTACTTCGTTACATCTTCGGGGTGAATGATCTGATTGATCAATTTTTTGTTGGCATAAAACTCTTCAGAAGAATAACCTGTAATCAACTCTGCCATATTTGAAACATATATGCATTCCCCTTGTGAATTGGTGACGTACTCCCAATTTTTTGAGTTGTCAATTATGCTCTTGTAAAAATATAATTCTTCCCGGAGTCTTTTTATGGTGTAGTCTTTTTGCTCTGACATATTCAAATATTGCTTTTCCTTCCATCTAAATATATCAATAAAATTAAAGGCTAGTTTATTCTATGCTTTAAACACCTCTAATTCAAAAAAAGATTTAATAAAAAATATAACTCGCAAAACCTGGCACTTGGTCTTAAGAACAGATTTGAAATTCATACATGCACCAAATTATAAAAGTAGATTACCAATTAAAGGCAAATCTGAAGGGGTTTCTTGTATTGAATTTTCAATGAGTATTAGTTCCTTCAATTTATTGTCTTCGATTAAATGAAAGGGAAAATCTGTGAGTTGATTATTTCTTAAATAAACATTCGTGATGCTATTTGAATTCAAGATATGCTCTACTCCTTCCGACACCATATTGTCTGTAAAATCAATCAGTTTTAGTGCTTTACAATTCGTAAGCAGTTCTGGTATTTTTGTGAAATGATTATTTCCCATATATAATTTTTGAAGTTGAGGAATATCAACAATAGATTTCGGCAATCCCTTAATTTGGTTGTTTCGAATATCAATACAGCGTAAGCTACTTAGTCTTGAAATTTCATCTGGAATGGATTCGATCTTATTTCCCTGGATGTCTAAAAATTCCAGATGTTTGAGCTTGAAAAGTGCTGAAGGCCAACTGCCTTTTAAATTGCACTTTGCAATATTTAAGTGGGTAACATGTCCCAAATCATCCATTTGATAGCCTTTAATTAACCAGTTAACCCGCCTTACCTGTTTTAAGTTGCGATTGATTTGACCAATCAGCTCTTCGATAAGCTGTACATCTTTCATTAAATGTATCAATGATTCGTTCTTCATTATTTAAAATTACAAAAACTCAACTAATAGATAAATAACTAAAGCAAGCAGTAAGACTTTAAATCCCAGCCAGGAGTTTGATTTATTCTGACATACCATCATGTACTTTGGTCTCTCTTTTCCGGTAACAATACATTGAATAGAAAGAAGAAGATAACGAATAATTCCTCCGATAAAACAAAAAATAGGATTCATAATTTTAAGTCTAACTTTGTTGTGGCAAGATATCACGATTATGAAGAAGAAAAATAAGTTTATGCAAAAAAACGAGGAAGAAATTAAAGAATACATCCACAAAAATAAACTGAATGCTTGCAGAACTCAATCTGGATTATACTACGTAATTGTGCAAAAGGGAGTGGGGAAAATTCCTACACCCAATTGTAATGTTTCCATTGCTTACATCGGGTATCTAACCAATGGACATATTTTCGACAAAAGTGAAAGCCTGGAAATTAACCTCTCTGTGGTAATTGATGGATGGAAAGAAGGTTTGTCCTATTTTAAAGAAGGTGGTGAAGGAATATTGCTTGTACCATCGCATTTGGCTTATGGTAGTGCAGATTACGGATCCATTCCAGGTGGATCCGTTCTGATATTTGATATCCTTTTAAGCAGAGTTTTTTAATAAAAAAACCTGACAGAAATGCCAGATTGGGTAATCTCGAGAAAACGAATTTATATTCTTTTCATCATGTGCTCAATCTCTTTAATTTGAGCTGATAACATTTTCTGCTTATCCAGGCTTTTAGCTTCTTGCAAGTAATATTTTGATAGTTTCTTGTTTCTTCTGGAAAGATAGATACCCGATAAATTTAAATTGGCTACTGCTTTATCAGTCTTCATTCTTAACCCTGCTTTAAGAGCTTTTTTAAACTGTTTTTCTGCTTGCGTGTTATTATGCTCTTGTGAGTTAACCAGACCCGATAAATAATAATAATAAGCCTCCTGACTTTTAATCATTCTTTCTGGATGTTTTACACCACTTAGTACTTTACCTGCAGTTTGGAACTTATTTTTTCGAAGAAAGTAAAAGGCAAACAGGTTCTTCTCGTTCTTAAAGTGCAGTAAAACAAATATTCCAGATAGGAATAATGTAAGTACGCCCAAACCAACCAAACTTTTAATAAACAGGAAGATTGAACCCAACAGTAAAATTCCGGCAATAATCAATCTTATAATGTTGCTCAACATGACTTGTGTATTTTTTAATTTGTAGTACAAAACAAAGCATTTTTTGTTAAAAACCAAGAGGCTAAATAAGGTGTTTTACGTTTTTACATTGATTTAAAATTAACTTGGATTAATCTGAATTATGCAAGTTGTTGAATGCTAGCCAACCATCATCTTAAATTGAATGCAAATCAGGAGGAATTGTTAGCAATCAATTCTCTAAGATCGGTTAATATGTTTTACTATATTTACCAGAATATTAACAACAGCTGTTATTCTATTGTATCTCAAACTTATTATTGCATGAAAAAAGCAAATCACAAATTTATCTTCAGCATTGTAATCCCTACCATTGTGGCAATTTCTATGTTTGTGATAACTTTCTATATCATCATTATTCCTTTGTTCGAACGCAGTATGATGGATCGAAAAAAAGAAATGATTCTTGAATTAACCAACACAGCCTGGAGTGTATTGTCAGAATATCAGGAAACATATCAGAATGGAGAAATTACATTGAGCGAAGCTAAACAAAAAGCTTCCGAACATATTGGCAAGATGCGCTATGGCAATGAATTGAAAGATTATTATTGGATCATTACCAAAAATCCTAAAATGGTGATGCATCCGTACAGGCCTGACTTAAATGGCACCGATCTTTCTAATTTTTCTGACAATCATGAAAACAAACTATTTGTTGATGCTGCTGACTTGGTAAAAACCAAAGGCGAAGGTTTTATTCAATATTATTGGCAATGGAAAGATGATGCTTCTAAAATATCGCCAAAATTATCGTATGTAAAAGGTTTTTCGGATTGGAACTGGGTGATTGGTACAGGAATCTACCTGGACGACGTAAGAAAGGAAATTAGTGATTTAAAAAAGACTCTGCTTAAAATCTTTTTTACAATCATCTTATTTATTGGCTTTATTCTATTATATGTACTTCGGCAATCGCGCATTATCGAGGAAAAAAGACTAAAAGCCGAAAAACAACTGCTTTCCTCCATCCAGAAATACAAGAGCTTGGTGAATGCTTCAACCGAAGGAACACTTATGGTGGTGAATCAAAAAGTTGTTTTTTCAAACAACAAATTCTCCAGCCTTTTCGATCACAATAATATCATCGGTTCTAAATTCTCAGATCTTTTTAAAATGAATTGGGATGATTTGGCCAATAAGATCGAGAACCCTAATAAAACATCCACTTTTGAAACGGAATTAATTAACGCTCATGCTGGCTTGGAAAATGTAATTGTATCACTTACGCAGATTAAATTATCGGGCGAAGTTGGATACATTGTGCTTGCTAAAAATGTAACAGAAAAAAAACGCATACGATTAGATGCCAATAAAATGTCGGAAGACATTCAGCTTTCTTTACAGCTTATGAATCAACCTATCGATAATCTGATTCATAAAAATGTATGCTGCAATTTAAAAACTTCAATACATGAAGTTGCCAAGCTAATGACCGAACAGGAAAGTAAAATCATTTGTGTAAAAGAAAACCATGAGCTGATTGGAGTTATTACGGATACTGATTTGCGAAGAAGGGTTTTGGCAGAAGAAAAAAACATGAATCATTCTATTGCCACTATCATGACTGCTCCTGTTGTTAGCATCGGGCAAAATGCGCTTTTGTACGAAGCAATTTTAAGATTCAAACAGTATAACATTTCACACCTTTTAGTTGAAAACGGTTTTGGTGAAATGATTGGAAATATCAGTAGTAAACAATGCTACGAAATGCAGCAAAATTCGCTAAACCATTTGATTAATCAGATTAAGGAGTGTAGCACGGTGGATAGCATTAAACGCATTCAGAATAAGGTTCCAATTTTAATTCAAGCCGTATTCACCAGTTCCGACAACATTAATAGTGTGTTGCGCATTATTACATCTATTGCAGATGCCATTACCTCAAGAGTAATAGAGTTGGTTATTGCAGAAGTAGGCGAAGCACCTTGCCAATTTGCTTTTATCTGTATGGGAAGCGAAGCCCGCTCCGAGCAAACTCTTAAAGCCGATCAGGACAATGCAATTATATTTGCAGAACATAGCGATGAAAATAAATCTTACTTCCTCAGATTTTCGGAAATTGTAAACGAAAATCTTCATACCATTGGCTATTCCAGATGCAAAGGTGATTTGATGGCCGGAAATCCTGAATGGTGCAATTCTCTTTCTGTTTGGAAAACTTACTTTTCAGGATGGCTTAGCAATCCGGATATGCCCAATGTGCTAGACAGTTCTATATTTCTTGATTTGAGAACCATTTACGGAAATAATAAATTGGTAGATGACCTGTTCGAACATATATATGGAGAATTAAAGGACAATCAGGAATTCTATAACCAATTGGCTAAATCAGTGATTGCCGGTAAAGCTAGCATCGATAAAAAATCAGTAAATATTAAAAAGTTCTTACACCCAATTATTGGTTTCCTTCGAATACATGCCTTATATCATTCGATTAGAGAAACGAATAGCCTGTTTCGATTGAATCAATTAATGGCTTTAGGTGTGTTGAGTGAAAAAAATGCGGATGACATTGAAGCCATGTTTAATTTTTTGATGCATTTAAGATTAAAGTGGCAAATTTATTTAATTATGGATAACGATTGGCCTGAAAATGAAGTTTTACTAAAACATCTTACCGAAATCGATAAAAATACCTTTAAACGAATAGAAAAAGAGATTGTATTGCAACAGGATATTCTCAAGACTACTTTTAAAATTTCGGAATATCAATAATTTAATAAAGCTAGTATTGCATGGCCAAACAGAGATTGCAGCTTTGATGTTCTGTTTTGCAAGGTTATCAAATAAAGTTTACAGGCTAAAAATGGAATCAGCAAATCCCTTGGGCTTAATACTAAAAATCCTCCTTATCACATGATAAGAAGGATTTTTATAATTCGTTTTTATTTATTCAGCACCTATTGATTTCCTAAAACGAAGTGCTTTTTCTCTAAATTCATCAAATTCTCCGTATTCAATAAACCTACTCACCCTACCCTTACATTTTTTACAAATTCCTTTGATCAGAATATCATTCATCTCATTTAAAACATTCTCTTTTACATCAACGCCTTTGGAGCACATTTCTTTACAATGAACGCAATAAGTACCTTCCTGAACGATATAGTCGTATGCAGCCTTCTCCTGTTCATCCAAAAGAACGTTTAATTGAAATTGATTGAGTTTTATTTCGTGGTTCTTGTTCATAGTTTGATATCGGTATTGTTAATTGATAGTGGTTTTTTCAATTCAAAAATTAGCTTAACGAAGTTAGGAATATTCCAACTTACGACAAATTATTTTACACATTTTATCATTAAATAAAAAAAATCGCACAATTCTCCTCTTATTTAAAGACACTCATGTCCTTTATAAAAGATTTCATTATATATTTGCTCTAAATAGCAATTTAAGTATGAGTTTATATCAAAAAATAATACGCCCCTTTTTAATTCAATTTGACGCTGAAAACATTCATATATTCACTTTTTCTTGTTTTAAGTTTTTACAAAAATTAACTGTGGTTCGATACCTCTTATCCTTACTTTTTAATAAGAGACATCCTGTTTTAGAAAGAGAGTTGTTTGGTCTAAGATTCCCGAATCCTGTTGGGCTTGCTGCTGGACTCGATAAAAATGCAGAAGCTTTTGATATTTTGGGAAGTATGGGATTTGGTTTTGTTGAAATAGGCACATTAACTCCTAAATCACAAGACGGAAATCCTAAACCTCGGCTTTTTAGATTCGTTAACGATAAAGCCATTGTGAACAGAATGGGCTTTAATAACGATGGAGTTGTGGAAGCAGTTGAACGTTTAAAAAAGAAAAAGACAAATATTATTATAGGAGGTAACATCGGGAAAAACAAACTTACTCCGAACGAATTAGCTGGCGATGATTATATCAATTGTTTCGAAGAACTTTATCCCTATGTTGATTATTTTGTCGTAAATGTTAGTTCACCAAACACGCCTAACTTAAGGGCTTTACAGGACAAGGAACCCTTAAAAAACATACTGAATAAACTGATGGGGCTCAATAAAATTAAGACGAAAATAAAGCCAATACTCTTAAAAATAGCTCCGGATTTAAATGAAAATCAACTTGACGATATCATTGAGATTGTAAGAGAAAGCAAAATTGCAGGTATTGTTGCAACAAACACAACAATTTCAAGAGATGGCTTAAGCTATAACAATGAAGAAATTGAAGCTATAGGTGCAGGCGGGTTAAGTGGAAAACCCCTTAACGAAAAATCTACAGATGTGATTCGCTATATTCATAAAAAATCTAATGGTACTATCCCTATTATTGGGGTTGGAGGAATCATGAGCGTTCAGGATGCGTTGGATAAACTAGATGTTGGAGCATCGCTAGTTCAGATTTACACCGGTTTTATTTATAGTGGCCCTGCTTTGATCAAGAATATTAACAAAGCTCTTATTGCTCGCAATATCAATAAATAAAGTTCTTACAAACAGGTTAAAAAGCGTAGTAATAGATTTAAAAATATTGGAATCTATAAACGATAATTATAAAGGCATAATATTGAAAAAGGAAGAACTAGTGCTCTTCCATTTTTGTATTCATTTTCTTTTAGATACCAGTTTTATTATAAAGGGAGTCTTTACTTGTTTTTACATTTTTGAGTTTAGTAAAAGAAAAAAACGAGGCTCAGTTACGGCAATATTTCTAAAAAACAAACTCAAATGCACAAAGAATGAGACTTATTAAAAATCAATTAACCGTCTATTTCCTGAGTTCCGCACTTTTTTCAGGCGAAAAGATTTAAGTCGCACTATTACAGGGTTATAAGTTCTTTTTAGTTGGATGTTTGGGTGTCCCAGGCTTATATTTGCACTATGTTTGTGAGAAAAAAGAAGAACAATAGTGGTGTTGTCAGTGTGCAAGTCATTGATAAAAGCTCTGGAAAATACAAAGTGCTTAAAACTATCGGCAGTTCTTGTTCTGATACTGAAATAGAAACTCTTTACCAACAAGGACTTGATTATATCTCGCATTATGAAGGTCAACAATCTTTTGATTTTACAGTACAGGATTTCAAGTAAACCGTCAAACAAAGCATACGAAACATTTCAATTGAAGGTGTCCACCTGTTACTTGGCAGGATTTATAATGAAATTGGATTTGACACTGTTTGTAACGACCTTCTAAAACAATTAGTACTGGTTCGACTGTCGCACCCGGCAAGTAAGTTAAAAACGACTCAGTATTTACACAGATACTTTTCGATAAATATAAAAGAAGACAGGATATACAGGTATTTGGATAAAGTCTATTCTGATCACAAAGAAACGCTTCAGCAAATTAGTTATCATCACACCAAAAAGATACTTGGCGGTATCATCAGGGTTGTTTTCTACGATGTTACAACAATTTATTTTCAAATTGATGATGAAGATGATTTAAGAAAACGAGGCTTTTCCAAAGAAGGAAAACACCAGAATCCGCAAATCGTATTGGGGCTACTTGTTGGTATTGAAGGCTATCCGTTAGCATATGAAATTCATGAAGGCAACAAGTTTGAAGGCCATACAATGCTTCCCATTATTGATGTTTTTAAAGACAAATATGATCTGGATAAGCTAGTTGTTATAGCTGATTCCGGCTTACTCTCATCTTCTAATGTCAAAGAACTTCAGGAGAAAGGTTATGAGTTTATTCTTGGCGCACGCATTAAAAATGAAAGCAAGGCGATTAAAGAAGAAATACTCGCTCTGAATCTCAAAGATAAATCCAGTGCAATTATTCCCAGAACCGATGGAACAAACTTAATTGTCGGATATACTGACAGAAGGGCTAAAAAGGACAGGCATAATAGGGAAAGGGGGCTGATGAAGTTGGAGCAAAGGATCAAATCAGGTAAGCTGACCAAGTCATCGATAAACAATAGAGGATACAATAAGTATTTACAACTGGAAGGAGATATAACTATCAGAATCAATCATGGAAAATTTGAAGAGGATGCAGCATGGGATGGACTGAAAGGTTACATGACCAATACAACACTTTCAAAGGAAGAAATCATCAATAATTATGGCCAACTATGGAAAATCGAGAAAGCCTTTAGGGTTGCAAAGCATGACCTGAAGATCAGACCAATCTACCATAGACTGCAAAAAAGGATTCAGGCGCATATCACCATCAATTTTGTAGCCTATAAAGTTTACAAAGAACTTGAGAGGCAACTGAAGTTAAAAACAGACAAAATGAGTCCCGAAAAAGCCATCGACATCGCCAAATCAATCTATGCAATCGAAATCTCAGATCCCAAAACTGGCAACACTTTTAAAGAAACTCTACTTCTAAATGATGAACAAAAACATCTAGCTAAATTATTTGATTTCTAATTTGGGTGTCCCAGTGCGGAACTCAGGGGATATTCTATAAATGCTCACCCAAATTAAGAATCTAAACCCACAACCGTAACTGGATGTAAAAACCTGAGCTTTTTACGTTAATGCCTGAGCTTTTAACATTAAAACGTGAACCTGGAATTTTAAAAGCTGAGGTTTTAATGCTACAAGCTTAAGTTTTGATGTTTTTTGCTGTCCTTTTAGCTAGTCGATCCTTACTAAGTCAATTTATAAATTAATTTTTCTGGGATTTTGTACTTACTTCCCAGAAAAATTAATGTCCAAAGAATGTGCTCTTTGATTCTTCGCAGTAATGCTTTGAAGTTATATCCTGCAGCAGCCAAGTTTGCATTAACAGAGTTACCAACAATTCCTTTCAGATAATTTCTGATCATTCGGTTACCATGTTTTGTATGTCCAATTACAGGTTCAACAGCAGCTCTGGATCTGCACTTCTTACGCATTGTGTCTTTTGAATAAGGCTGCCTTGAAGAAGGTGGTCTTGGCGTTACAATACAGGTGCCACGTACCATCTTTTTTCCTTTGTAACCTCGATCCACAATAGCATTTTTAAACTTTATCTTACTTATCTTCTCAATATTTTCCAATGCAGGTTCAAGTGTTGATGTGTCATTGGGATTACCATTAAAATTTTTGATGCCAACTATAATATTTACTCCCGGCACTACAGCGAAAGATACTTTTGATCCAAATTCAAACTTTTTATGAGCTTTTCCTTTTGCTATGCAAGCCGTTTCGGGTTCATGTAAACTGTAAATTTTGTTCTTGTCATTTCTCTTTTGAACTACAATTTTGTTACAATTCTTTAGAATCTCCTGGTATTGTTTCAAAGCATCTTCACTGAGTTTTCGTTCCAGTTCCCAAACCAATCGTCCTGCTATAGTTCGCAATTTTCGTAGCGCAGCTGTTGCTTCTTTCTTACGTTTTGGATGATGAGCAAAGCGTTGTTTTAGCAACAGTTTTTTCATTGTTCTTTTGTAATTCTGACGTTGATCAATTCCCTGCTCTTTGGCAATTTTGTTGCATCGTTTAATCACTTTTATCAGTAGTTTGGCATCCGTTGGATAGCTTATGTTTTTTTCCTGGGCTGTTGTGTCTATCAGAACGTCATTGGTACTTCTGATTTCATCTTTTCTGGTGTGAATAGATACTTCCAATATTTTTTCTGCTCCCTCTTCTCCGATACGTTTTCGAAAATGAACCATGTCTGAAGGATCACATGGTGGTTCCCATTGAAACTCTGCTTCTCCACAAAAGTATTGGTAATATGGATTTTGAACCCATTGTACCATAACCGTTTCATCACCTAAATTATAGATCCTTTTTAGTAACAACAGACCAACCATGGTGCGTATTGGAATACCTGGTTGACCTGTATGTGAATACAATGGACTAAAGCTATCTTCAAAATATTGCCAATCAATACGCTTTGATAAAATTATCAGTTCATGATTAGGGTTAATAATATCTTTTAGAATAGGTCGGAATAAGTTCCGTTGATTCTGATTAGGTAATGTTCCTTTCATTATTTCTGCAAGATTTTTACCCAATTTACTAATAACCTTGCAATTAAACTACTCTTAAAACAAAGGTTATTCGCAATTAAATGCTGATTATCAACAACATGGGACATTCTTAAGGATTAACTAGCTAAATTATTTGATTTCTAATTTGGGTGTCCCAGTGCGGAACTCAGGAGTTACGGCAATATTTCTAAAAAACAAACTTAAATGCACAAAGAATGAGACTTATTAAAAATCAATTAACCGTCTATTTCTTCTTCAAAAACAATTCCTTCCTCGTTTATTTTCAGTTCGATTTCGGTGTCGATATCTTCATTTTCGCTTTCTAAATCAACATCATAGTATATGCCACCATTTTTATCCGGACGGATACTTACTTTATCAATTGTAAAGCCTTTGTACTTGGCTAAAATTGATTTTTTGATATCCGCAGGTAGTTTGTCAAAGTAATCAATGGTATTGTGATGATAGCGAGCGGCTATTCCTTCATTTTTGCGATCGACAAGTGTATTGGGCTCCTTAGGGTTTTTTATGAGATCAAAAGCATCATATAATTCACCTGTAGCTGTATACGATTGAAAATGAACTGTATCATGATCAACGGTAACAATCTGCACCAACTGTGTATTCTCAGCATCACGATCTTTTTCAGCTCCCCATTTTTGCCAGCCTTCTTTGTCCAATTTGTACATTTTTCCACCACTTACCGACACCACATACATTGTACCTGTCTGATCCATCTTATTAATTCCTGAGGTTAGATTGTACTCTTTGGGAGCTACATGACCTCGAGCATAAGTATGGTCGTGACCTTGCAACACAAGATCAACATGGAATTTGTCGAATATTGGCTTCATCAAATCTCTCCACTCCTTATTCGAACGACCGTCGGAAGCAGAATAAAGTGGGTGATGAAAGGTAACAATTGTCCATTTGTTAGGATTGTTCGATAGGATCTCCTTTAACCACTCGGCTTGTTCCTTTTTGTGTTCATTTGAGTTAAGACTAATCATTCTTACCCCCTGAAAATCCATATAGTAAGTTGTTTCCTTAAGAGCCTCAATACCTTTGGGGCCATTTTCGGGTAAAGTAAATTGCGGATGCCATTGAATGCTTAGTTGTTCCAGTGAGTCAGCCTGACCTTCAAATAGAGGCTCATATTCATGATTACCTGGAGTAGGGAATCCAGCAATCATTCCATGAATAAAACTACCTGCTTTGAACCATTCCTGCCATTGCACTTCGCTATGGGCATCGCTAATCAAGTCACCGGCGTGAACTATAAAACGAGCATCCGGTGCTTTTTGAAACCCCTGACGGATTAAGCGTGACCACAGTTCTAAAATATAGTTCTGGGCATCACCAACATATAAAAACGAAAATTTATCATTGCTTGCGGATGCAGTTTTAAACTGAATCCATTCACTCCAATGATCACCATCACCCACACGGTATGCATAAAGGGTATTTGGTTCTAATTCGCTAAAAGTAACAGAATGATACTTGCTGGTTAAACCAGCATCTTTTACCAACTTCCCATCCAGCAAAGTACTTTTTGCTTTAAAACGTTTCGAAGTTCTCCAAAACTTGGGAGCAGCAGTTGCTTTTACAATTTCGGCATAGGCTACTTCTATTTTGGGTGATGTTCTCCAAGTAATACTTGCTGTTGTACTGGCATCGGCACCATAGTTTAATACGATTCGGTCGGGATGAACACCTGCTTGTGTCCATTCCAGTTCATATTGCGGAGGCTGATAAACAACTTGGTGATTGTGATTTTGAGCAACGCTTGTTCCAACACATATGGCAAATACCAATGTGCTAAGTAAACTTTTAAAATTCATTTCGATTGATTTAGGGTAAAGATTTGTGGATTCAAAAGATAGAATCTATTAATATTATTCAGGGCGAAATGTAGAAAACATTTTCCCATTGGATGTGTCAATTTTGTTAAAATACTTGCTTATACCAGTTATAATATGAAATGAGTATTAAATTGTTTTGAGAACCTTGAAATTAATAGAGGCAAAAAATAGAGGTATAACCATAGCTACGACGATTTTTTTAAAATAACAGAAGAACGCATAAGTTAGATTGCAATCAACATGTTAACGATGTGCAGACGCACAAAACTGCACGGATGACGATGTGCAGACGCCCCAATTGGGCATCTCTAAGGAACCTCAATTTTAAGATTACTTCCCAAAATATTTTCTAACTTAATTTACCACTAGAATGTATTCTTGGAACCCTTTTTATTTATCTAAACCAATCTTCGCAGACTTAAATTGGTTTGCTATTTCAACCTCTTTGCTTAAGTCGTTAACATTAAATTGCGGCTTAGGAATAGAAAGACACTCGATCATTTGAGGTTCGTTTTTTAGGTATTGATGTATTTCCGGTATATCTATCTCAACACTTTTATCAAAATATTGAGTTTCTATACGGTTGTAGTCCTTCTCGTTACAAAAGTCTGCTACCTTTCGAAGTACAATCTTTCTGGATATAGGCTCGCGTGCATAACTAATTGCTGCAAATATACCTCTCAAATACTCGGACTTACGGGTAAATGGCAAACTAACATGTATCATCAAATACTCATTCGGAATGTCATTTACCTCTGCCATTTGAGCAGTTAAGGTTTGATGACTGATAACTAAACCAATTCCTTTGTAGCTTAATGTACTATTTTTATTGCCTTTAAAAACTTCCACATACTTTTCAATAGGATTGGTTCTAATCCAAAATGGTTCTTTTTTAACTACATACCCGGCAGTAGTAATGTAATACAGGTCGTATAAACCTTCGAAATATTGTTTTACGAAATCATATGAATTGCAACTTTGCTCTTTGATTAAAGAAAAGTAGTCTAACTCTTTTTCTTGGATTAAATAATTGTTAAGAGAGTTTTCGAGCATTGTTATATATACATTAAGCTGTTGCAAAGTTTTATGGGCCGACATGTTGTTTACCAGTGAAAAGGCATAGTCAATTTTCTCCTCTACATCTTCGTTTTCAGCATCTGTTTCGGCAATTACAGGCAATATATTCTTTAGCAAGCTGGATAGTACCGGTGCTGGTAACTCTAATATTGCGGCAATATCCTTTTTCTTATATCCTCTGGATTGCAATGTGTTAGTAAGTTCAAGTAGTTTCTGTGATTCTAAGATATAATTAATCATTACTTTATATTAATTTAATTGAACCAATATTATTAATAAAGAATATTGCTGAATTAATTTTATTGAGTAAACTAATGTATGAATTTTGCATCGACAAGCATGGTGAACAACTTTAAATAAACGAAAAGTTTTACTGACTAACAAAGGTGCAAAAATGGAAAAATTAAAACACATTAAAGGTATTGTTTTCGACTGGGCAGGTACATTGGTTGATTATGGCTGTTTAGCTCCAACTGCTGTATTTGTAGAAGTATTTAAAAAAAATGGTATTGCAATTACCATGGAAGAGGCCAGAGGCCCCATGGGATTGGCTAAAAAGGATCACATCAGGGAATTATTTAAGTTAGGATGTGTTGCTTCCCAATGGGAAAAGATACATGGAGCTGCACCCACCGAACAAGAGGTTGAACAATTATACGCACAACTTACTCCTGTTCTAATCGAAATCATACCAAAGTACTGTAAAGCCATCCCAGGCGTTAAGGATTTGTATGAATTTCTGAAAAATTCTAATATCAAAATTGGTTCAACCACTGGTTATGTTAGCGAAATGATGGAACCAGTAATTCTTGCAGCAATCAAACAAGGTATATTGCCTGATTCTGTGATCACTTCGGATGAAATACCTCTTGGCCGTCCTGCTCCATTTATGGTTTATAAAAATGCTATTAAACTGGCTATTTTTCCAATGAAAGCCATGGTTAAAGTTGGTGATACCATTGCGGATGTAAAAGAGGGCATAAATGCTGGGATGTGGGTTGTTGCATATACAAAATGTGGTAACGAACTTGGCTATTCCGAAGAAGATATTGCAAAGCTTCCGGATACAGAACTTAATGAAAAACTTACAAAAGCAGAAGAAAAACTACGTGCTGCCGGAGCTCACTTTGTAGTTGAAGGGCCTTGGGAGTTACCAAATGCTTTAAAGGAAATTGATGAGTTAATTGGAAAAAATATTGTTCCTGCAAATATTAATTCTCTGGTATAATAAAAGACATTTGGTTTTATATCTAATCTCTTAATATTAAAAATGAACTTACTAAGAAATACATCAACGATTTGGCGATTCAGAATTTTCGGACTAACCTGGCTGGGCTATTTTGGATTCTATTTCTGTAGAAAAAACCTAAGTGTTGCCAATGTAAGCATGCAAGCAGAATACGGGTTCGATAATAATGACTACGCCTTAATGGTTGGGGTATATAGCTTGGCCTATATGCTGGGACAATATATCAGCGGATATCTTTCGGATAAATATGGGCCTCGAATAATTGTTGGAACAGGCATGATATTATCCATTCTTGCCAACTTGTTTTTTGGTGT
This sequence comes from Marinifilum sp., assembly GCF_965230805.1. NCBI lineage: Bacteria > Pseudomonadati > Bacteroidota > Bacteroidia > Marinilabiliales > Marinifilaceae > Marinifilum > Marinifilum sp. Next base: position 4,461,756 of record NZ_OZ246019.1, read on the forward strand.
GATGGGAACCATTGTAGTTCTTGTAATGTTGGCGGGATTAAACGGATTAGGACAATCAACAGGTTGGTCGGGTTTGGTTAAAAATATGTCGTCGTGGTTTCGAAAAGAAGAACGTGGCGTGGTGATGTCGTGGTGGTCTACCTGCTATGTGGTAGGTGGTTTTCTGGGCACATTGTTTGCCACATATTGGCTTACCAACCAAAGCTTTTGGCCTAAACTAGGACTTACACGAGTGTTTTGGGCTCCAGCGTTGGTGTTGGGAATCATAGCTGGTGCTTATATTCTATTTACACGAAACAAACCCGACAGGCATTTAAGCACAGAAGATCAAGAAAGTTTAAGAGAGCATGATGATGAAACGGTAAGCATAAAGGACTTGTTAAATAACTCGGCATTATGGGTAGCAGCTATTATGTACTTTTTCATCAAATTTACGCGATATACTTACTTATTTTGGTTGCCCACCTATTTGGTTCAAGGCTTAAATTATTCTGCTGAAAATGCGGGCTACACTTCTTCCATTTATGAATTTGTAGGATTCGCAGGAGTTATTTTTGCAGGTTATTTATCTGACAAGGTATTTAAAACTCGTCGTTTTCCCGTTGGCTCATTAATGCTCTTTGGGTTATCCATTGTACTTGTATTACAACCCATTTTAACTGGTATGGGGCATGTTCCTACCATGATTGCCATTGGCTTGATAGGCTTTATGACCTATGGGCCGGATTCATTAATGTCGGGAGCAGCGGCTATGGATATCGGATCGGAAAATGGTGCAGCTAAAGCAGCAGGTTTTATAAATGGAATAGGCTCAATAGGACAGCTGTTATCTCCTTTTATTGTGGCCTTTGTGTCGAATCACTTCGGTTGGGAGATGCTGTTTAAAGTTTTTGTATTTACTTCTCTGATCTCTGCCATCTTGTTGGCAAGCAAATGGAATTTTGGTAAGAAGGAGGTTTTGGAAGAAAAGGTAAAGATGGATACACTAAAAGTTAAAACGAACTAAAACAAGCAAATGATTTTTGAAGACAAATATTTATTCACTCCAGGGCCATTAACTACTTCACAAACAGTTAAGGCAGCTATGGCAAGAGATTTAGGTTCTCGTGATACCGAGTTTATTCAAGTAGTAAAAACGATACGTCAGGACTTAGTTAAGTTGGCAGGTGTGGATTTAGATTACAAATACGATTCGGTATTAATGCAAGGAGCCGGAACTTTTGGCGTTGAATCAATCATATCGACAGTGATTCCTGAAGACGGTCATTTATTGGTGATTAAAAATGGAGCATACGGTCAACGAATCGAAAATATGGCTAAAGTTCATTCGATCAAAACATCAGTTTTAGCCTTTAGCGAGGACGAAATACCACAAGCTGAAATAGTGAAAGAATTCTTAAAAGACAATACTGATGTTACCCATGTAGCCATTGTACATTGCGAAACTACAACAGGCATTTTTAACGAGCTAAATGCCATTGGCGGGATTGTAAAACAGGCAGGCGCAGTTTATATGGTTGATGCCATGAGTAGTTTTGGGGCGGTGCCAATTGATATGCTTAGAGCAGGTATCGATTACCTGATTTCATCTTCAAACAAATGTATTGAGGGGGTTCCCGGTTTCTCTTTTATCATATTTAACAAAGAGGATTTAAACAAATGTAAAGGCCAAAGTAGAACTCTATCACTTGATCTTTATGAACAATGGACTGCCTTGGAATCAAACGGTCAATTTCGGTTTACACCACCAATTCAATCGATTCTGGCTTTTCATCAGGCCATTAAGGAGCTAATAGCCGAAGGAGGAGTGAAAGCCAGAGCAGCCAGGTACAAGAATAATCATAAGGTTTTAATGGAAGGAATGACGAATCTGGGTTTCATACCTTATTTAAAATCCGAAGTTCAAGGTTATATCATTTCCTCTTTTCTGTTTCCTGAAAATGATTCATTTGATTTTAATGTGTTTTATAATTTCTTGAATGAGAGAGGCTTGGTGATTTATCCTGGTAAACTCACTCAGGCTGATTGCTTCAGAATTGGAAATATAGGTCAGTTGCATCAAAAGCAGTTGATAACATTAATCGAGACCATTGAGTTGGCTATTGACCAATTGGGAATTGAACTAGTACAAACACAAAATAAATAGCTATTAAAGAAGAAAATAACAGAAATGGGAAGAAGCAGAATTTATTTCGACGATTAATCTGCGCTTCCTTCGTGGAGATGAATGTTTTAATATACAATTAAAGGGAAGTGATATGTATAAGTTGATTGGTTTTATGATTCTACTATGCTTTGGGTTTAAAGGTAAATCGCAAGAGTTTTTACCCAAATGGCAAAACGGGTATTTAGATATTCATCATATTCAAACTGGGAGGGGAAATGCAACTTTTGTCGTTTTTCCAGATGCTACAAGCCTTTTGATTGACTGCGGGGATATGTCAGAGTCACATTCTCGTGTATTATCAGATCGAAATACACAGCTTGTTCCTAACAACAGCAAAACAGCTCCCCAATGGGTGGTTGACTATGTAAAACAATTTCAGCCAAACCGTTCCAATTATATCGATTATGCATTGATTACCCATTATCATGATGATCATTTCGGTGAGATGGACAATCAGCGCAAAAAATCTGCCAAGGGAGATTTTTTTTTAACAGGAATAACAGAATTTGGAGATGCCATTCCGATCAAAACAATAATTGATAGAGGTTTTGAGTATCCAATTAATTTAAAAGATAAATCAGTTCAGAATCAAGCTGATTTTAAACACGATAAATATAAAATGATTCCTACGCTTCGGGAATATTGGAAATTTATTGATCACTGTTCAAAATCAAATGGTTTAAAATACGAGGAATTCGAATTGGGTTCAAAAAAACAAATTTCGCTACAAAATGAAGCGAGCAGATTTACGAACTGTTATGTGCAGAATTTGGCTGTAAATGGAAGAATATGGACCGGAATTCCTGATGAAACAATTTCCCTTTATCAAGCGGGAATATATCCTGGAGAAAATTCACTAAGCACTTGTCTTAAGATTGTGTATGGCAAATTTGAATACTTTACAGGTGCTGATATTTCTGGTGTAAATGATTTTGGTGAGGCCGACTTTAATTCGATGGAATCGCATTTGGCACCAGTAATCGGAGCAGTTGATGTTGCAACATTAAACCACCATGGCAACAAAGACTCCAGCAATAAATACTATATAAGAACAATCCGTCCTCGTGTATGGATTTCTCAGGCATGGTCCTCCAATCATCCAGGTCACGAGGTTTTTAAAAGAATAAGATCTAAACAAATTTATCCTGGAGAAAGAGATATTTACTCAACAACTGTACTGGCTGCTAGCAAAAACTTTATGGGTGTTGATGAAGGCGAATTTGCTTCGGAGCATGGGCATATTGTAGTTCGTGTATATCAAAATGGAGAAAAGTATGAAGTATATGTACTAGATGAGAAGGATGTTAAGAGAAAAGTAATTATGAAGAAGGAATACAACAGCAGGTAAATTAATTACTCAATTATTACAAGCAAAGATTCATACGACTTATTATTTTTTGCTCGTGGCATTCTAAATACGCACTTATTATTATGGAAATGACTAAGATTAAGCACGCTAGTGCAGAACAAAGTGAACCGAACAATAGCAAAGAAAGACTAAACTACAAGCAATCCTTAACAGATAAGGAAACATTAAAATGGCTTGAAGCAGACGAAAAATACTTTTTGCATCAGGAATTGTCAACGCCGGTAATGAATATGCTTTCTAAAGCTATAGGCGCAAGCATATATGATTTAACAGGTAAGAAATACTTGGATATGCATGGCAATGGAGTTCACAATGTAGGATTTAACAGGAAAGAAGTAATTGCTGCTGCACATGAGCAATTAAATTCTGATTTGAATTTTACGCCACGTCGTTATTCAAATATTCCAACAATACAACTGGCTAAAAAATTAATTGAAGTTAGTCCCAAAGGCCTAGAAAGAGTATTGTTTTGTCCGGGAGGAAGTCAAGCTATAGAAATGGCAGTAATGTTAGCCAAACAAGTTACCGGTAGATTCAAGACCATTTCATACTGGGGTTCATACCACGGGACAGGCTTTCAAGCGGCCTCGATTGGTGCCGAAGAGCATTTTTCGACAGGAAACGGGCCTATGCTTCCCGGTACCTTTTACGTTGATTTTCCCAATTTATATAGAAATCCTTGGGGATTTACAACAGCAGAGCAAGTTGAGAAGGAATGTATTCGCCAGATAAAAAATGTGATCAATCATCACCCTGATATTGCCTGCATAGTAGGTGAGCCAATTTCTGCAACTCCATGGGTACCATCAAAAAAATATTGGCAAGAAATCAGGAATATATGTGATGAACATGGCATTCTATTAATTTTTGATGAGGTAATTGAAGGATTTGGTCGAACCGGGAAGATGTTTGCCAGTGATCATTTTATTACACCCGATGTGCTGGTAATGGGTAAAAGCTTAGGAGGTGGTTTGGTTCCTTTTGCAGGAATTTTAACCAAAGAAAAGTTTAATGTGTTACAGCATCGTTCCATTGGTCATTACACACATGAAAAAAACCCCCTTTGTTCGGCAATTGCACTGGCCAATATCGAAGTAATCGAAAAAGAGGGTTTGCTTGAGAAAGCTGCTGAAAATGGGAAATATTTAAAACACAGACTATTGGAGCTGAAGAATAAATACCCTTTGGTGGGAAACGTTGAAGGCGTTGGAATGCATTTAGGTATTGATTTGGTGAAAGATGAAGTAAGCAAGGAAAAGGCAAGAGAAGAAGCCGAAAAAATAATGTATCTGGCCATGGAGCAGGGGGTAGCCTTTAAAATAATAGAAGGCAATGTTCTTACTCTTCGTCCATCATTGGTCATTACAAAAGAAGAAATTGATGAGGTGGCAAAAGTACTTGATGAGGCTATTGGTAAAATAGTTAATGGTTGATGGTTAATGATCGAAAACTTAACTCGAATAAAATGTCTACAATAAAAACAGAAGGCGATATCAATATAACACCACTTAGAAATGAGTGGAATGAAAAGCATGACCTTACAACCAAGGAATGGTTATTGGAGGATGAGCGTTATTTTCTGCATCAATCCATGTCCACCCCATGTTTAGATGTAATTCAAACATGTTATGGATCTTCCTTTGAAAATCTGAAAGGCAAAAAATATATCGACTTTCATGGCAATAATGTGCACCAACTAGGCTATGCTCATCCACGTTTGAAAAAGGCCATTCATGAGCAAATGGAAACATTGTCTTTTTCTCCTCGAAGGTATACCAATAAAGCAGCAATTCGATTTGCCCGTAAAATGGCATCCGTTTGTCCTGGTGATTTGAATCGTATTTTAATGACTCCCAATGGGAGTAGTGCCATTTCAATAGCCTTAAAAATTGCAAGGGGAATAACTGGCAAGCACAAGCTCATTTCATTCTGGGATTCTTTTCATGGTGCCAATCTGGATGCGATTGGAGTTGGAGGAGAACATGTTTTTAGAGATAAGATGGGACCATTAATGCCTGGAGTTGAACGGGTCCCGGGACCAGCTACCTATCGTGGTATTTTTGCAGATCAACCAGAAAAGTACTTGGAGTATCTTGAAATGGTTGTTGAGAAAGAAGGTGATATTGGAGCAATTCTGGCTGAAACAATAAGGAATACCGATGTTCAAATTGGAGATCATTCTTTCTGGAAAGGCTTACGTCAACTTTGCGATAAACATGGCATTCTGTTAATACTAGATGAGATACCAATTGCCATAGGGCGAACAGGAAAGTTGTTTGCTTTTGAAAACTTTGGAATAGAACCGGATATCCTTTGTTTAGGAAAAGGACTTGGCGGAGGCTTATTTCCTCAGGCTTGTGTTGTGACACGTGATAAGTTCAATGTATTTCAAGATATTTCCTTGGGGCACTACACCCACGAAAAAAGTCCAATTGGAGCAGCGGTTGGATTTGCTATTCTTGAAACACTCGAGGAAGATCAAATTTTAGAGAATGTGCACAAAAGAGAAGCCTATTTAAAAGATCGATTGAATGCCATGCAAAGTCGCTTTCCTATAATTGGTGATATTCGCGGAATAGGTATGCTTTGGGGAGTAGAGCTGGTTCGTGACAAGACTACCAAAGAAAAAGCAACTGATGAAGCGGAGAAAGTGCTGTACAGTTGTTTGGATAAAGGCTTGAGCTTTAAAATATCAGGAGGAAATGTATTGCAATTGTCTCCAGCCTTAACCATTACCGAAGGTGAACTAAAAGAGGCCTTGGATATTTTGGAAAAAAGTTTACTAACAATTACATAAACCGGATTTTAACACTTTTTACTCTAATGATAGCAAGATTATTATTCACAAAAAATAAGCCTAAAAAATGAAATGCCTATGATAAAACTCAGAGCTTTAGATTCCTAAGAAACAGAAGAAACCGGAACTGTTGGAGCACTCCCGGTTTCATTACAACAAGAATTTTATAATCCTTATATGAATTGAACAAAATTATGAATTTAAATCGAAATTATAAACAGAAGGGCATGATTTTTAATAAAATAATTGCATCCATCCTTCTTGTATTGATTATTCAGCTTCTGAGCATTACAAAAATACAGGCACAATCATCAGATCCTGTAGTTTCGTTACAGCTGGAAGAAGCTTCGCTAAAACAAGTATTCGAAAATCTAGGTTCATCTACTGGTTTTACCTTTCACTATACCGATAACATTTTAAATGATTCAAAAAAATATTCATTTAAAATAATGAAGCAACCGCTTAGCCGGATATTGGAACAAATTTCTAAAAGAGCAGGTTTTGCCTACGAAATTGTTGGTAAAAAAATATCAATAAATAAGCTGGAGAAGAAAGCTATTACAGGTAAAATAAAAGATGCCGAAACCGGAGAAGAACTAGTAGGGGTAACCATTAGAATTAAAGGTACTACAGATGGCACCATTTCCGATATTAACGGAGATTATTCTTTTCTAGCTTACCCTAATTCTACCATTCAGTTTTCTTACATTGGCTATGTAGTGAAGGAGGAAGATGTAAACGAGAGAAATTCCATTAATATCAGCTTAAGTCAGGACATCACCAATCTTGACGAGGTGGTAGTGACCGCTTTAGGGATTTCCCGTGAAAAGAAGGGGCTAGGTTACGCTGTACAAGAAATTCAGGGGCAGGATATGAACGAAGCTCGCGAAACCAATTTTATCAATGGATTAGCAGGTAAAGTTGCAGGTGTTCAGATTTCCTCTTCAGGAGCAGTGGGTTCTTCTTCAAGAATTAATATTAGAGGAGAGAACTCTCTGAACTTTGGAGCAAATTCACCTCTCTATATTGTTGATGGTGTACCAGTAGGAAATTCGGGAACATCGAATTCAACGAGTAGTGACTATGGAAACAGTGCTGCAGAAATCAATCCCGCTGATATCGAGTCTCTAACCGTTCTTAAAGGAGCTGCCGCCTCAGCTTTATATGGTTCCAGAGCGGGTAATGGTGTGATCGTAATTACTACAAAGTCTGGTAAAGATTCCAAAGGTTTGGGCGTAAGTATAAATTCAGGATTTACATTTGAGGAAGTTCTGCGCTTGCCAAAGTTCCAGAATGAGTTTGGTCAAGGAAAAAATGGAGACTACGAAGGTTCCAACTTTGGAGCAAGCTGGTCCATTTATCCTGATGGTAACCGTGATGGCTACGATGAAAGCTGGGGTCCGCGATTAAATGTAGGTACTCTGGAGCGTCAGTTTCAATCGCCAACTATTGGTAGAATGAGAGGTGGAGATGTTGCTAATCCTAACAGGGAAGAGGTGATTCCAACACCATGGATTGCTTACAAGAATAACATCAAAGATTTTTTTGATACCGGACAGACCAGGTTTAATAACATCTCTTTAACTGGATCAAACGAAAATGGATCATTTAGGTTTTCTTATACCAATCTTGATCAAAAAGGTATTGTGCCAAATAATGATTTACAGCGCAATACTTTTGCTTTGAAATCCAGTTATCAATTTACCGATAAATTTAGTGCTGATGTTTCAATGAACTATATCAATACTACCAGCACAAATCGTCCTGAGACTGGTTATGGTCGCCATTCATTAATGTATTTTATGAACTGGATGCCACGAAATGTTGATATCAATGCATTGAGAGATTACTGGCAAATAGGTTTCGAAGGATCTCGTCAGTTTCAGTACAACTATGGTGAAAATCACAACAATCCTTTTTTCTATCAGTACGAAAATACAAAGGGACAGGATAAACATCGCTTGTATGGTAATGTTAAACTGAATTATGATTTCACAAGCAATTTATCTTTAATGTTACGAGCAGGTACCGACTATTACCAAGATTTCAGGCCAATGAGATGGGCTGTGAGTACAGTTGGTGTTGAAAAAGGTAGGTATCGGGAAGTGAACCAATACTTCCAGGAGCGGAACTATGATTTTCTGTTACGCTACAATAACAATATAGGTAAGTTCAAGTATATCGTATCTGTTGGTGGAAACAAAATGGAGCGTGAAATCCGAAATAGGTTGGAACAAGCTCCTGAACTATTGATTCCTGGTATTTACTCATTGGCGAATAGTGCATCCGAAATAGTAGTTGGGTCATATTCAAGCGAAAAAGAAATACATAGTTTATATGGTCTTGCACAATTGGATTATGCAAATACTTATTACATGGATATTACTGCTCGTAACGACTGGTCGAGTACTTTACCATTGGATAACAATTCGTACTTCTACAAGTCAGTATCCTTTAGTGCACTGATTAACCAAATTGTTGACATGCCTGTTTGGGTAAATCAAGTAAAGGTAAGACTTGGAGCTGCAGAGGCTGGTAATGACACAGAGCCGTATAATTTGTACGATACGTTTAGCTTTCAACCTGCGTGGGGAACTACTTATTCATTATCCAGTAGTTCAGTAATGAAAAATAATAAGCTTAAACCGGAAGAGGTTACTACTCTTGAAGTAGGAGGGGATATTAAATTGCTTAATAATAGGTTTGGTGTTGACTTTACGTTTTACGACACCAGAACAAGAAACCAAATTATCAATATTCCACTTACCCAATCTACAGGTAAATCATCCAGGTTTATTAATGCTGGTGAAGTTCAAAGTAAGGGAATTGAGTTAATGGTAAATGCTACACCAATTAAAACTAGAAGTGGTTTTGAGTGGAACATAGGATTAAACTATTCGAGAAATCAAAACAAGATCATTGAACTTGTAGATGGAATTGACGCCATTGTGCAGACTGCTCCTGGTGAAGATGCATCCATTCAAGCAAGGGTTGGCGAGAAGATGGGAGCCATTTGGGGACCGGGATATCAAAGGGTTGATGATGTTAACAGCCCATTGCATGGTGAAATCATCATATTTGAAAATGGTCGTCCTAAACCTACATCCGATGATATTTACTTAGGAAACTTTAATCCTGATTGGACTGGTAGCGTTTCAAATACTTTCCGATATAAGAATTTTAGTTTAGCTACTTTGGTTGACATTCATTGGGGAGGAGAGTTTATTTCTCGATTCTACAATAAAGCCATGGGAGCAGGACAACTTAAAGAGAGTGCAATTGGTCGCTCAGCTCGTCCTGTGGGCGAAGAATATGGCGATTATTACATTGCCGGAGCCGCAGCACTTTCCGATGGAACTTATGTAGCTAATTCAACTAGTGCTGATGGTACATACAGCGAGGGAGTGCATAAAATTGATGCTCGATATTTTCATAAGGGATTTCTCGATCACATTAGCGAAGGACAATTATTTGATGCTACATATGTGAAACTTCGAGAAGTAAAACTAGCTTATAAATTTCCGAATAAGCTGTTTAATGATGTTGTTAAAGATGTACAACTTTCATTGGTTGGGCGTAATTTATTCTTGTGGACACCTGACAGCAACCAGCATTTCGATCCGGAAGTATCAACCGCCACAACAGGTAATGGTTTAATACCCGGATTTGAGAATATGAGTCTTCCTTCTACCAGAAGTTATGGTTTTAATTTGAGTTTAAAATTTTAAAACATGTTAGCAATGAATAGTTTAATAAAATATATAACAGTCCTTTTTATTGCAGTTTCTTTGTTTTCGTGTACCGACGACTTTGAAGAAATAAACACCAACCCCAATGATCCGGATAGGGTTTCAGATCCTTCTCTGCTATTGCCTGAAATAATATGGGATTTCTCGGACGCCAACTTTGAAAACTCGTTTGATAGGGGTGCCATAGTTGCAGATCAGGTTTCAAACTTTTTTGTGGGTTCATTCAATGATTGGACACGTGCAGATGTTAATCGCTTTTCTTGGGGATATTACAGTAAGATATACGATCTGGATTACATGATTAATATTTCAGAGGAACAAGGGTTGAATAACTACAGGGCTATTGGAATGATACTTAGAGCCTGGGCTTTTCAGAGTATAACTGATAATTTTGGTCCAATACCTTACTTTGAAGCAGCAAGAGCTCAGGATAACATTAATTTTCCAAAGTTCGATGCTCAGCAAGATATTTATGCCGATTTGCTGGAGAAGCTTGAAGAAGCGAATCTATTGTTAGATGAAAGCAAAGAGGTAGTGAACGGAGATATTTTATTTAGTGGCAGCATTAAGAACTGGAAAATGTTTGCCAACGGAATGCGATTGCGAATTTTAATGCGTCAATCCGACAAGATTGATCCATCTGCAGAAATGCAAAAAATTGTGAATGATCCATCCACATATCCTTTGTTCGAATCACATGAAGATCAAGCTGCATTGCAATATTTGGATAGCAAATCAAATGCGCACCCTGCCTTTAGGGGGAATGTAAGTGATTGGTCATCCTCTTCATCAACAAGGTTATCCTACAATATGGAGGTAATCCTGAAGTCTATGAACGATCCAAGAATCTCAGTATTTGCATTGCCAACGGCAGCAACTATCGATACAGATAATCCGGAATATTTTGGAGTTCCAAACGGATTGTTGGATGTCAATGATTGGAACGGAGGGGTTCAGAATCACTCTTTAATGGGATTGCTATTTGCACCCGAACAATATGATCCATCATTGGTTTCGATGAATGCAGCACAAAGTATTTTAATACCATATTCTGAGGTTCAGTTTATTCTGGCGGAAGCCAGAGTGCGTGGATTTATCACAACGGGTGATGCAGAAACCTATTATATGAATGGCATCAAGGATCAGTTTAACTATTATGCAAGTCGTATTCCCGATACATGGTTGTTACCAAATGCTGCTGATTTGATACCTTCTTCTGATTATTACACACAGGAAACTGTTGCTTTTACAGGTAGTTCAGAAGAAAAACTCAATAAGATTTATACGCAAAAATGGCTGGCCTTATTTACTGTTGGTTTTGAGGCTTGGTCGGAGTGGAGAAGAGTGCATGTTCCTGTTATTACACCAGGTCCTGCTACCAGTGGATTTATTCCTGTGCGTTATATATATCCTGCCGACGAAATGCGTCTTAACGATGACAACTACAACGAAGCGGTAAAATTATTAGGGGGTAATGGCGATGAAATTACAAGTCCGGTTTGGTGGGATGTTGACTAATACAAAAACCGATAATACAATTGATATAATTATAATATAATAGTGTTTACTAACTCGTAGAACCTAATACAATAAAAAAATATAAACATGAAGACATTACATATAAAAATAACTTCAGCTTTAATGCTCTTGTTGACATTATTTCTATTCTCTTGCGACGATGATGAGAATGATGATATGGATATTGTAAATCCTTATGTGGTAAGTTATAATCCGGTTATGGGGGTAGATGGAGTTGCTTTGAGTAGCAATTTGGTGCTTACCTTCGATGATATTGTAAATAAAGGAAGCGGAAATATCACGATTACCACGGATGTTGAACAAGGAACTCAGGTAATTGACGTTAACTCGGATGCCGTTACAATCAGCAATGTAGGCAGAGTAATGACAATCAATCCTCAGGATTTTCTTTCAGGTAGAGATTACCAAGTCGTTATCGATAAAGGAATAGTTGTTGATATGGCGGGGAATGAATATTTTGGAATGCCCGATGAAGAACAATGGGTTTTTAAGACTGGTGGTAATACAGGAGATCTGGATGCTCCATTATTGGCCGGCTTAACACCTTCTAAAGGTAGTACAGATGCTTCGGTGATTGCAATTCATGCAACATTTAACGAGGATGTTAAAACATCAACAGGTAATTTTATAATTTACAATAGCTCAGATGTTGCAGTGGCTACAATCGATGCTGAGGGAGAAGCAATCAGCATTGATGGAGCAAGGATAAGTATTAATTTCCCGGAACCATTGGATTTTGGAACTGCTTACTACGTGAATTTTGACCAAGGAGTAGTAAAAGATATCGCAGGAAATTCTTTTGCAGGAATTACTGATAAGTCAACTTGGAGTTTTACCACAACTGCTGGTAGTGGTTCCGATTTAGTGGTTCATTTGCCTTTCGATTCGGATATGAAAGACATTAGTGGAAATGCATTCCACGCTATGTTGGGAGCTACGGCTACTGCCGATGTTTCTTTTGTAAATGATGCTACACGGGGAGATGTGATTCAATTCAACGCAGGATCTTTTGCATCGCTTCCGAAACATGATTTACTTCGCCCGGGAGCTACACAGGACTTTAGCTTTAACTTTTGGGTGAAATTGGCAGGTACCGATTCTGATCCGGCTATCTTCTCAAACAAAAACTGGGACGGTGGTAGTAACCAAGGTTTTGTACTTTGTACTGATGATGGTCATGAATATGTGCCAGGAGACGATAATGATGGTTGGAGTGTAAATGTTTCTGACGGGAATAGAGTGGACTGGGAAGCTGGAGATTGTACTCCAAACAATGCTCCTTCTATGTCGGATGATGAATGGCATATGATTTCAGTTTCATTCGATAGAGCCAACGGAAAACTATCCGTTTATATTGATGGAGTTGCCTACTCTCATCCCGAAGGTGCTGATATTAGTGGCTTAACGGGTGCATTTTATGACGAGGTGAACGATTACCCTTTCAACATTTGGGAAGACGGAACCGGTATGTACAATGCAAGTGACGACAGACGTGCTGCCATGACAGGATTAATGGATGACTTAAGAGTTTACAATAAAGTCCTAAGTCAGGATGATATTACAGAATTATTCAATAATTAATTTAATAGCCTATGGTGGGAGTGATCCTGCCATAGGCACAATAATTTTGGTATGAAGAATCTATTGCAAATAGTAATATTTACTACACTGCTTATCTCTCTTGCATCTTGCAATCGAGAGTTTAAACCAAAAAGCATTAAGCATGTAGTTGTAATTGGTATAGATGGGATGTCGGTTGGCGGCTTAATAAAAGCCAATACACCTAATTTTGATAAGTACATTAAAAATGGTGCACACAACTTCCATACCCGCGATGTAATGCCAACTGTAAGTAGTCCGAATTGGACAGCCATGCTAACTGGCTCGTACGTTGCACAAACAGGAGTTACTTCGAATGATTGGCGTTATAACAACTATAATTTACCCCCTGTTGTAACCACAGAAAACGGAAGATATCCTGATATTTTTTATGCCATTAAGAAATCAAACCCTCAATTAACAACTGCTTCGGTATATCATTGGAGCGGTTTTGGTAATTTATACGACCATAAGAATGTTGATTTTGATTTTGATACAGATGGAGAAGTGGCAACAGCCGATAAAGTGGCAGAGCTTATAAAGTCTGAGAAACCAAATTTCACGTTTGTTCAGATTGATCATGTGGATGGAGCCGGACACCATTTTGGGCATATGACCGAAGGATATTTTAAATCAGTTGAGCTGGCTGATTCATTAAGCGGAATTATTGTTGAAGCAACAAAAGAAGCAGGAATATTCGATCAAAGCTTATTCATTATTCTGGCTGACCATGGAGGGCATGGATATGACCATGGCCACGAAACGGTTCAAGGAAACGAAGTGCCTTTTATTCTTTATGGATCAAGTATCAAAAAGGATTATCAAATTCCAACTGCTGTTAATGTAATGGATGTAGCAGCTACTTCGGCCTTTGCCCTTGATGTTAAAAGGCCTCAGGTATGGGTTAGTCGTCCTGTGGTTAATGCTTTCCTTAATTCACCAAAACCCGATCCCGAAACCTTAATGGGTCAGTTTATGGCTTCTTCGGCTTATGTCCCAGTGATTAAACCCAGAGATAAAGATGGTTCGTCAGGTGGCTTGTATATTGGTAAAAAGGCAATGGTTTCGATCGAGTCAGCAGGAACGTCTGGTGAAATCAGATATACCTTAGACGGCACAATTCCAAGCAAGCAATCAAAACTTTACACCGAAGCGTTTGAGTTAGATTATACAGCTGTTGTTAAAGCCACATACTTTGGGAACGACGGCAGTCAATCTGCTTTCTCTTCGGGTTATTTTAGAGTGGTAGAACAAGTAAAGGAAAATACAGGGGTAAACTACCAATTGTATAAAGGTGAAAACTGGAGCAAATTGCCAAACTTTAATGCATTAAAACCGATAGAAATCGGAAAAACCTTTGAAATGGCTACGGATGCCTTTAAAGAAAAAATTGGCTCATATACAGCTTTGGTTTTTGATGGATATTTAAATATTGAAAACGAAGGAGAATACATATTTGCAACACGCTCTGATGATGGTAGTAAATTATACATTAATGAAATAGAGGTAGTAAATAACGATGGTGATCATGGTGTTCAGGAAAAAGAAGGCTCAATAAACCTAAGCAAAGGAAAGCATAAAATTAGAGTGGAATACTTTAATGGTGGTGGAGGTTTCTTTTTGAGTAGCTCCTATAGTGGACCTGGCATTCCAAAACAAATTATTTCTCCTGATAGGCTAAGCATTAACTAAAGTTTTTTTCATTATACAGTCCAAGGCTAATTGCTAATGGTCTGTTGGATATGAAACAACAATTATAAATTTTCCAGAGAATAACATTACATTAAAACTAACGTACTTTTCAAGTTTCATTTTTAGGAAAGGGGGCATCGCATTCATGTGGTGGCCCTTTTTACATGTAATAAAAAATAGAATATCAAAAAAACTGGCACACCATTTTGTTTGTTAGAATGTTTAATTATTTTATCATTTTGAAATTCCAGAATCAAAACGCAAACAAATAGAATGAGGGGGTAAAACAATTCAAGTTTTCCTTACAGAAGGTTCTCCACATGGCATAAAATTAGCCGAGATAACCTCAAACATCGAACAAGCCATTTTTATCTCGCGAAGCAAAATGAACGAAGCTTCTGCATGAAAGGAAGTAGGCCGGCCATGCATCTATTTTTTATTTGGTAAGAATGGAGAAGACCAAAAAACAGAAGTTTATATTGGTCAATCTCGAAATTGCATAGATCGCATTAAAACCCACGGCTAAAAGAAAGATTTCTGGAATTATGCTGTCTTGATTATCTCGAATATTTTGGTGAAATCACCGCCAAAATAACAATTACGAACCAAACAAACCCAAAATAAAATGGCAGCAAAATTTCAAAACAAATACCTTATTCCATCTGCCTGCTGGAAGGATTGGGATTACGCATCGCAAGGCATTTATTTTAGTGACCATCTGCATAAACAATCATGAACATTATATTGGTGAAATTACCGTAGAGACACCCTGCCAGGGCGTCTCTACGTAACAAATAATCAAAAACATGACCACAGAACCCGAACAAATATTAGAAGATAATTTAGTCGCACAATGAATTGCCTTAGGATACGAAAGGTTTCTCACGCAAAGGGTAAGCCTTTCCCGGACAGGAATATGCCATTGCCAGGTGGTAAGGAGTTAATAAAATAAGGGAATCCGAAGATTTATTTCTTTGAGCAAGAGATTTAAACCGGTACATTACCACTCACTTTTAGCTTGTCAATACCAGTTTTATTCTGAAACAAGCTTGATTAAAATATACATACACCCCAATTGAATAAAAACGATTCAAGGTTCATCTTAACCCAAAAATAAAGCTCATGTAAAACTTACTTCTTATTAAATGCTTTTATTGTAAATCCATTTTGATAATGTGGCTTTATGAGGACTGTACTTATTTATACTTGGCTTTATCTTATATGCTTTTGTATTTCGATAGTTAAGGTGTCGGGAAACACGCGTTATAAATTTCAAGTCAAAAACACCACTCACGGTCTGTCGAATAACACGGTATTGAGCATTGATCAGGATCATTGTGGCCGCTTGTGGTTTGCCACCTACGATGGTTTGACTTGTTACGATGGAGAAGGCTACCATGTGATTAGGCCTAATTCAGGAGTAGATAACAATGGTATTCCCAGTGGTAAGGCACGTGAAATTAGGGTAGACGGTCGGGGAAACATCTGGGTACTTTTTGAGAAAAACAGATTGGTTCGCCTAATAAATTTTAATGGAAAGTGCAAAGAATACAGGAATTGGCACACTTCATCAACAGCCGAAGCTACTCTTCTAATCAATGAATTCGGAAAGGCAGTTGTTAAGGTCGAGAACAAAAAATACATTTATGATCCGCAAAAGGATCTATTCGAAAAAGTTTTGAGTGTAGATATAAATACACCATCAATTACACTTTTTAATGAAGCGGAGCGTCTATTGCAAAAGAACTATTCGGATGTGGAAATATCGACTATGATAAAAGCACCCAAAAGTGAAGATGTTTGGGTAGGTACGTTGAATCATGGCTTGTTCTTGATTAAAGATGGAAATGATGAGAGCATCATCAACTTTCATGCAGCTGGCGAGAGAGGATCTAAAATTTCCAGTAATGAAATTTATTGTGTCTTTATTGATAATTCGGGTTATGTATGGGCGGGTACAAAGGACGGTGGCGTAGTGCTGGGAATACCACAAACTACAATGTTTACCCATTACAATTTTGATAATTTAATCAGCGAAAAAATTCCGGAGGTAACAGTCAGAGCAATTTGTAAGGACAGGTCGGGGCAAGTTTGGCTGGGAACCTATAACAATGGCATTCTCATAGAAAAACAGGATTCATTTGAGCACTTCTCATTTACTGATCATGGGAAAGAGGACAAATGGAATTGGATTCGGACCATCTACTGCGACCAGGAAGGTAATATGTGGGTTGGCAGTTATGCTGGTTTATGCAGAATTAACCCGAAAACCCAGGAAAAGATCTATTACTCACCGCATGATAAGCAAACAAGCATCACCGAAGGCAGAATTTATAGCATTGCAGAAGATCGGAGTGGGAATTTGTTTATAGCGGAATGGGGTAGCCTAAATTTCTTCGAGCGAAATACCGGGCGTTTTCTTAGGATCGATACGATAAGTGAACTTGCTAATAAAAATATTCGCAAATTAATGCTGGATGAACATGAAAACCTCTGGGTGGGTACAGAGACTTCCGGTGTGTATGTGATCTCGACCATTGATTACACCTTAAAATCCCACTATTATCACGACCCCAAGAGTAAATCCGCATTGAATAGCAATAGTATATTCGATATCTATCAGGATAACAATGGTCGAATTTGGATTGCAGGATTCGCAGGCTTAAATAGTATCCGTCAAAAAGGAAAGATTGAAGAGTATGATTGGGTCAACAATAACTTGCCATCGAATTTAATCTACCGAATTCTGGAATCGGCGGATGGAAATATCTGGTGTAGCACAACCAAAGGGATAGTATGTGTTAATGTAAACGACCATTTTGTACGACTTTACGATACTTATGATGGATTTGCTTTGCAGGATTTCTCGGAAGGAGCAGGTTATATGGACATGGCAGGGCAAATGTATTTTGGTGGAATAAATGGATTATGCACTTTTCATCCGGATGTACTTTCGAAAAGTGATTATTTGCCATCACCGGTTCTGGAAGCGGTTACTGTTAATGGAACTACTAGCAAAGAACTTTCATTGGCTTTTGACTCCGATTCGATAGTACAGTATGAGTCTTGGCAGGATGAGTTGTTCTTTGATTTAAAAAATGTATACATCAATGGTGCACACAAAACCAGCTTGGCTTATAAGCTGGTGCCAAAGGATAGCGATTTTCAATTTCACAGGAAGAATCATTTCAGGGCTCGGTACTTTGGATTAAAACCAGGCAAATACACTTTGGTAGTTAAAGCTGCAAACCCTGACGGCCGATGGTCTTCTGAGAAAGAAGTTTACAAGTTCAGCATAGCCAAGCCTTTTTGGATGTATACCTATTTTTACTTGTTAATTATTGTTGGGCTTGCCGGTGCGGTAATTCTTTTCGGAAGGCTCCGATATATTCAGATGAAAAAGAGAAATCTGGAACTGGAAGCATTGATCACCAAACGGACTCAAAAGATCGAAAAACAGAAAAGAATTCTGGAATCGACCAATAAAAGGCTAGAGGAGCAAAACAGAAAGGTATTGGCTCAAAGAGATCAAATATTGGCCCAAAGAGGTCACCTGCTTGAAATGCATCATCGGGTTGAAGAGCAAAATCTGATCAAAGAAAAATTCTTTACCAATATATCCCATGATATCCGAACACCATTATCCTTAATTTGTGGACCGATTAACCATATCCTGGCCTGCGAAACCTTACCAGATGAAATTCGACCACAACTAAATCGCATTCAAAACAATGTTGATTATATCATGCAGTTATTAAATCAGGTATTGGATAAAAAGAAACTGGAGCTGGGGGGCTTGCAAGTAGTTCTAACGCAAGGCGACATTGTTAGAACCTGCCGTAGAGTAAGCGAGTCGTTTGCCGATCAGGCGATTCAAACAAAAATTCTACTTCAGTTCAATACAAATGCAACATCCTATCAGTATCGATATGACCATGAAAAATTACAACAGATTGTATACAATTTGCTTTCCAACGCCATTCGCTTTACCAACGAAGGGGGGCAAATCTCCTGTGACCTTTTCTTTACCGATAAATACTTTGAAATTGTTCTTACCGATACCGGTATAGGGATTCCCGAAGATCGTATCGACCATATTTTTGATCGTTACTACCAGGTTGGAAAGTCACAAACCAAGGAACTGAGTGGCTCGGGAATTGGACTATCCCTTGTAAAAGATTACGTGGAATTGCTGAAAGGAAGTATTGAGGTAGAAAGTCAAGAAGGAAAAGGAACACAATTCAGACTGAAGTTTCCGTTGATGATAAAAATACAAGAGACAGCGCCTACGATCATATCTGAGATTGAAGAAAATGAAGACAAAGAAGAAGAGGAAGAAATCGTAATGGTAAATAAGGGTGCTGATTCTGGAAAGGAACGCATTTTAATTGTAGAAGATAATAAGCAATTGCAAGAATATTTGTCGGAGATTTTAAGTGTTGATTATGATGTGCAGGTAGTTACCGATGGAAAAGCTGCCTTGCATTTCTTGCGTAAATACCCCAATGTAAACCTTATTCTTTCGGATTGGATGATGCCTCACCTTGATGGCATTGAACTGTGCCAGGCCTTAAGAAAAAAAGCCAGGTTTCGAACACTGCCCTTTGTTTTGTTAACGGCATTGCAAGAGCCACATAATCAAAAGGAAGGACTTACTGCCGGAATTGACGAATACATATCAAAGCCATTTGATCCTGAATTACTACTGATTAAAATTTCAAATCTGCTTAAAAAAAGCAAACAGATCAAAGATGAAGTTAAAACCGAGCAAAACCTGAAACCAGAGGACAAACCTGAATTGACAATGGACGATAAGCTCATTGTAAAAATCAAAGAGATTGTAGAGCAGGAGATCGCAAATTCATCCTTTGGACAGTCTGAACTGGCAGTAGAACTTGGTATGAACCAAATGAAGCTATACCGCAAATTAAAAGATCTGGTTCAACTCACTCCTGTGGAGTTTATACGATCCATACGGCTAAGTCGTGCCTCTCAACTATTAAAAAACAAAGGATTCACCATAAATGAAGTAAGTTATATGGTAGGCTTTAACGATCCGAAATACTTCAGCCGTTGTTTCACCAAAAAACATGGAATGAGCCCCTCAAAATACAGAATCAGGACAGAGGATGATACGATATAGCAAAATTTTGATATTACCGGGATATTAGTCCTGTGTTAACTTATTTTTAATGCAAAAAGTATCCCCATTTATGAGACGAAATCTCCACCTATTGCAGAAAATGTCCACTTTTTATAAATAAAACATCCACCCCTTTTTGATAGCATCCCAATACTTTAGCGGGCGGAAATCAATCCATAAGTTAAAAGAATTAAATTATTATTCGACATGAAAAAACTGATGTTAGTATGTTGGGTAGTTTTACTACCTGCATTAATTATGGCACAAACCCGATTAAGTGGAGTTGTATATGATGACGACAACTATCCGCTGATTGGTGCCAACATTTTCATTAAGGGAACAACCAACGGTACTGTTAGTGACATTGATGGAAAATTTGTTCTGGAAACGGAGCAAACTTCCGGACATCTCGTTGTTTCTTTCATTGGGTACCTGCAACAGGAACTGCCTTTTTCATCCTCGCAAGAGTATGTTGTAAAATTGCAAAGTAACTTTAATGATTTAGAGGATGTAATGGTAATTGGTTACGGTACTTCTAAGAAGAAAGAGTTAACCGGAGCAGTTGCATCTGTTTCAAATCTTGAACAAATCAACAGTCGTCCGGTTTCCAATTTACAAGACTTTTTTCAAGGTGGCGTATCTGGTGTAACGGTTGTGCAGCAGGGTGGCGACCCTTCGAATCAAGCCAATATTGTTATTCGTGGTGTTGGTTCGGTTAACCAGGAATCGCCTCTATGGGTAGTGGATGGAATGCCTTACTATGGTGGAACCATCAACCCAAGCGACATTGAGTCTGTAACAGTACTTAAGGATGCAGCATCTGCAGCAATCTATGGAGCGCAGGCTTCCTCAGGTGTAATTGTGGTAACCACAAAAAGTGGTAAAGCCAATAAAGTGTCAGTAGCTATTGATGCTTACGCAGGTTTTCAGGAAGCCACCAATTTACCAACACCATTAACGGCTGAACAACAAAACTGGGCTTATAACCTGGCTGCCGACAATAGCGGAGCAGAACGCAACCCGGCCAGAAATGTAACGGCTAATCCATGGGGAGGAACCAATCGAACCAACTGGATGGACGAAGTTTTTAGATCAGGAGCTATTTATAATACCAATGTGGCTGTGAGCGGCGGCGGCGATAAGGGAGTGTATAGTACTTCTTTTAATTACTTGAAAAAAGACGGGGTTCTTTTAAATACATCTTATGAGCGATTGGCATTACGCCTGAAATCAGAATATGCACTATCTGATCGAATTAAGATTGGACAAAACTTTTATGTGACCAATGAAGAATCTGTGGGAGCCAACACTTCCTCTAGTTATTCGGGTGTAATTATCAATGCTATGTATATGCCATCTGCGGCTCCTGTGTACGATGAGAACGGTACCTTTCACGGAGTTGCTCCCGAAGGATCGGAATTCGCAGGTACTTATGGCGATGTTTACAATCCAGTGGCTTTATTAAAGCGTCCAACTACCAGCAACCCCACTACCTTTATTGATGCAAATGCATATGGAGAGGTGGAATTAATGGAAGGATTAAAATTCCGTAGCTCATTTTCATTAAGTCAGAGAACCAGAGAATATAAAAAGTTCACTCCTAAAATACCTGAAAATGGTCGTCCTTCTGGAATGAATTACCTGAATCAATCATGGTCAAAGCGTAACAAATGGATATGGGATAACCAGGTTACTTATACCAAAACACTTAACAAGCACAAATTAGACTTTACGGGTGTATACTCGGCTCAATTTACCGAATACGAATACAATAGTGTAAATGCACAGGATTTTGCACGTGAAGATGATTGGTATCACTACCTTGGAAATGCGGGGGAAGTATCAGATTATGACAGTGATGCTTTTGAGGATGCCTTGTATTCGGTGATCGGACGTGTAAGGTATAATTTTGACAATAAATACTATTTGTCGGCAAGTGTGCGTCGTGACCAAACCTCTCGCCTGGCAAAAAATAACAACAGCGATGTTTTCCCTTCTGTATCGGCAGCTTGGAGGATTTCAGAAGAAAGCATTATGAATTCGGCAGAATGGCTAAACTCATTAAAGTTAAGAGCTTCGTGGGGACAAATTGGAAACATTCAGTCGGTGAGTTATTATGCCTACAATGTGCCAATGTCGTCGCACAGACCAACCATGGGAGCAGGTAATGCCCAAAGAGTTTCCGGTTACTATGTGAAACAACAATCAAACCCTGATTTGAAATGGGAAACTTCCGAATCTTATAATGTGGGATTAGACCTGTCTGCCTGGAATGGTAAAGTAGAATTTACTGCTGATTACTTCCAGAAACTAACAAAGGATATGATCATGACCAATGCAGCAGATGCGCATTTGGGTGTTTCAGACGGGCCAACATCAAATGTTGGAGAAGTGAAAAACGAAGGTTTTGAATTGTCATTAACCTATAAAAACAAAATTGGCGACCTGACTTATTCAATCAATGGAAACCTTGCTTCAATCAAAAATGAATTGAAGAGTTTGGATGCTTATACCAGTGACTATATCTACCACAATAACAAGGTGCGTTCAACGCTATATCCATTCCGATCAGAACCAGGAGAAGAGTTGTACTCCTATCACCTGATAACAAGCTTGGGTACCTTTAAAACACAAAGTGAGATTGACAGTCATGTAGGTCCAAATGGTGAAAAGATTCAACCTAATGCCAAACCAGGAGATTTAAAATTTCAAGATCTTAACGGTGATGGTAAAATCGACAATGAAGATAAATCCTTTAAAGGAAATGCTTTCCCAGATTTTACTTATGGCATCAACCTTTCAGCTCAATATAAAAACTTTGATCTGTCAATGACCTTTCAAGGGGTAGCTGGTTCTAAACTATTCAATGGATACAAATACACCACTTATAATGCAGGTCAGCAGGGCTATAATTTGGATAACCGTGTGCTAAACGCTTGGTCTACTGAAAATCCAAATTCAAATATTCCTATTCTACGTGTGGATGATCCTAACCAGAACTTCGCAACCAATTCTGATTGGTACCTTGAAGATGGTTCGTATTTAAGAATGAAAAACCTGACCATTGGCTACAGCATCCCGGAAGTTATTATGAATGGTATACTTGATGGTTCTTCTTTACGAGTTTTCTTCTCAGGTGAGAACTTGTTTACTATTACTGATTACTCAGGATTGGATCCTGAAATTGGTGGTATTGGTCTTGATATGGGAACTTATCCGGTATCCAGAGTCTTATCAGCAGGTGTTTCATTTAAGTTTTAATGTAAAAAAAACAGTATCATGTTAAAAAAATATTTTTCAATGGCCATTGGTGCCATGTTAATTGCGGGAATAAATGGGTGCTCGGATGATTTTACAGATCTGACACCTTTGGGAAGCGCAACAGAATTAAATTTCTGGCAAACACAGGCCGATGCGGAGGCAGGTGTAAATTCCATGTACTACTACATGGGTGATGAAGATATGTTTTCACGAGGTTTTATGTGGTATATTAATGCTTCGGACGATATGGTAACCGGTCGACCTAACTCAACAGCTGATAACATTAAAAATTTCAACATGACCGGTGATGAAGGGTATTCAAGTTGGATGTATCCACAATGCTTTAAAATCATTCGCCGTGCTAACGATGTGCTGGCCAATGTAAAGGATCTTGATATTGAGGGGTCTCTAAAAAACAGATATCTGGGTGAAGCATTGTTTATGCGTGGTTTTCATTATTTCTGGGTGGCTTCCACTTATGGAAATGATGTAAGCGGTGGTGTGCCAATTGTAACCGAAGAAAATATGAAGGATACCAAATTCACACGTCCTGAAAGTGTGGTTGCCAACTATGATCAGGTTGTGAAAGACTTGGAAAGAGCGGCGGATTTATTACCCTTGTATACAAGCTATTCTGATGAAAACAAAGGGCGTGCACATAAAGATGCTTGCTATGCATACATTGCTAAGGCTTATCTGTACTGGGCACAATATGACAACACAAAATGGGAAAAAGTAGTTGAATATTGCGATAAAGTAAGCAATTCGGGTTCAGGTAGAAAATTAATTGATACCGATAATCCGGCAACTGATTATCGTGAAGTATTTAAATACCAGAACGAGTTTGGCCCTGAATACATTTGGTCTGTTACATGTGGTATCGAGAGAGGTAGTAAGCTAAATGGTGTGATGCTTGAAAACAAAGGTTGGGGAGTATATAACGGCTGGGGTTATTACATGCCTACACTCGAACTTTATAATGCTTTCGAAGATGGTGATTATCGAAGAGAAGCAACTATTCTTAAGTTTGGTGATGAGTTTCAATTCTGGGGAAGTACACGACGCTATTCCTCTGCTAACTCTTTGTCAGGTTTTCAGTTTAACAAGTATATGGACATCTATTCTTACGAAGATCCAATTGGAAACTCCTTAATTAACGCCAATGGGGATAGATTATATACAGTGTCGGATGTACCTATCTTAAGATACGCTGAAATATTGCTGATGAAAGCTGAAGCTAAAATTATGATGGGACAAAACGGAGATGCGGAAATTAACATGGTGAGAAATCGTGCAGGATTGACTTCGAAGACTGGCTGCACAATGGATGACCTAAAGCATGAACGCCGTGTTGAGTTTGCCGGTGAATTTGCCAATCGTCATCGCGACCTTGTACGATGGGGCGATGCCGAGGAAGCATATGGCAAACCGCTTCACGGACGAATTCATGTTGATAAAACAAATCCTGATTCGGACTACAACGAAGAAGTGATTTGGGAAGCCAGAAATTATGATCCTAACATACACAATGTTTGGATTATTCCTAATGAAGTAATCGAAAGTTCAGGAATACCTCAAAATAAGGGTTGGTAAAATTCAATTTAACCGGTGCCCCTGCTCAGGCGGGGGTGCCATTCTTTTTTTTTCGAATTGAGATAAGCCGGAAGGCATAAAAATACCAGCCTAGCATGAATATACTTTCAAAGAAAATCAAAACAACCTGTCTTACTGTTTTTATGCTATACGCCTCGTGTTCATTTGTAGCAGCACAAGGGCTAAATTTTAATGGAGGACATTCTCACAACGACTATTATCAGGCTCAACCTTTGCACGATGCTCTTAAAAACAAATTGGTTAGCATCGAAGCAGACGTGTTTTTGCAAGATGGAAAACTTCTTGTTGGTCATTCAAAAGATGAACTCAATTCCAAATTAACACTAAAGCACCTATACCTGGATCCACTTAAATTATTGGCTCGGCAAAATAAAAACTTGCGAATCATCCTTATGGTGGACATCAAGGAAAATGGATTGGCTGCTTATAATGCCCTTAAGCCTATCTTGAAGCCTTACCAACAAATGCTAAGTTCGGTAATCGATAATGAAGTATATACCAGGCAGGTTAGCATTATCTTATCGGGTGATCGTCCGGTGCAAACCGTATCCAATGAAGCCAAAAGGTTTGTATTTCTTGATGGCCGTTTAAATCAACTGAATGATCATACGGATTGGAGTTTATTTCCACTTATTAGTGACTCCTGGGGAGATCATTTTAAATGGAAAGGCAACGGGGCAATATCCTCGGAAGAAGAAAACAAACTGAAAACTTTAATAAACGATTGCCACCTTCAACACAAGCTAATTCGTTTTTGGGGATTACCTAAAGAGAAAGATAAGGCAGAAGCATTTTGGAGGCTGTTTTCCAGACTTGGTGTTGATCTTATTGGAACCGATAGTCCCGATCATTTTCAAAATTTTATGCTTTCAAATCATTAAAAAGATATGAATAACATGATTCGTGCAGCTTTTATTGCTGTGTTTTTTATTACCATAGTAACAGGATGTACCTCCCCTAAAACTGAGCGGGGTGAATTATACCAGGCCCTGATTGATTATGAATCAGAGTTCTGGTTCGATCGTTCTATATCACATGTATTGCTAAATCGTATGGTGAGCAATAATACCCAGGTGGTTTGGAGTACCAATTTTCATACGGCAGCTCCTGTACCCTTAGGAGCGGTAGGACCACACAAGTACATTAACAAGCTGAAGGGAATTATTCATAATGATTCAATAGGTAGGGTACTGAAAGAAGCCGTTGCAGATGGTGTAAACATCATCACCGTTATAGGCGACGGCATGGGAAACATGCACATGGCGCTACCAGTATATATGCGATATGCTCAAAACAATCCCCAAGCAAGCATGTTCGAAAAAATTATGGCAGAAGGTTCAACGGGTTATGTGTATACCAGTACCATTCGAGGATTGGTAACCGGTTCGGCAGCATCGGGAACTGCAATTGCTTGTGGACAAAAAACCATGATGAACATGATAGGTGTTGATTCAACAGGAACGCCCCTGACTAGTGTTATGACTTTAGCCAAACAAAATGGCTACAGAACAGCCTTGGTAACAAATGCCAGTATAACAGATGCCACACCTGCAGCTTTTTATGCCCATACCGTTAACAGAAACGAGGAAAACAAGATTGCACAACAATTGGTGTCGAGCCATACGGTGGATGTGATCATGGGTGGTGGCGGCCAACATTTCATTCCTCAAGGGAAATCACTATTCGAAATGCTTGATGTGAAGGAGGCTAACAACTATACGTCTGCCCGAAAAGATACTTTAAATCTGCTTAAAGATCTTGGCAGTAATGCCTATCAGCTAATCCACAATAAAAAGGAATTAAGCCAATTGGATGAGAGTACCTTAAAAGTAGCAGGCTTTTTTGCCGCAGGAGGCTTACCTGCTCCAATTAACTATGAGCAGGAGCGAACTATGGCACCTACTCTTGGTGAAATGAGTTTGAAATCATTGTCATTGGTTCAGAATAAAACAAAGCCATACATTGCTGTTATTGAATGTGCACGCATCGACTGGGAATCTCACGACAATGATATTGGTGCAGTTTACAAATCGGTTGAAAATATGAATGAGATCTTGAAAACAGCCTATTCATTTTATTCAATGAATCCCGACAATACCTTATTGCTTTTTACTTCAGATCACGAAACGGGAGGATTAGAAATTGCATATCGTAAAATGCCAAAAGAATATCAGGAAGAAAAAATATTATCTACGGGCAAAAGTTGGTCCAACGACACCAACCCACTTAGCTATGAAAGATATATCGCCACATTAAATCAACAAAAAAAGACTGTATCCTTTGTTTTGAGGCAATCGCATACGGTAAAGGAGCTAAAACAAAATGCCAAAAAATACTTGGGTATTCGTTTGTCTGATCAAGAAGCTGATTTATTGCTATATGCCATGAAAGATTACCAAAAATATAAGGACTAAAATCAATCAAAATCTTACAAAATGAAAATATTTAAAATCGCATTCATATTAATCTGCCTGATGGCAGGATCGGCTTTCCAGTTTCTGTCGGCTCAGAAAAAGTCAGATTCTTTTCTCTTTAAGAAAGATTCTACATTTAAAATCATGCAGTTTACAGATATCCACTGGGAAAGTGGCAAGCCTGAAAATGCCACTGTGATTTCGATGATGGAATCTGTATTGGATAAAGAACAACCTGATTTGGTAGTTTTTACCGGAGATATTGTTACATCGGGTGATCCGAAGAAAGGCTGGCGAGATGTAAGTGCACCTGTAATTGAGCGAAAAATAAGATGGATTGCCACCTTGGGAAATCATGAATCAGAAGGCAATACCGCTAGAAACGAGATATACCGCATTCTAAAATCTATTCCATTGAATGTGAATAGTGCAACAGCAGACAATATTTTTGGTTTTGGGAATTTCTATCTTCCCATATCTTCTAACAAAAACAAACAAGCTGCAATCCTGTATTTTTTCGATTCAAACGAATATGTACCTTCTCATATTCCGGGGAGTTATGATTGGATCAGGTTGGATCAGATAAAGTGGTATAAGGAATTGTCTCAATCTATCAAAGAAAAAAATGACGGACAGCCAATTCCTGCTTTGGCCTTTTTTCATATTCCTTTGCCCGAATATAAGGTGGTTAAAGATATGGAAGAAACAGTAGGCCATAAAAGTGAAGGGGTGTCTTCTCCTGTGCTTAACTCCGGACTATTTGCAGCAATGGTTGAGCAAAAAGATGTAATAGGTGTATTTACAGGTCATGACCACAACAACGACTTTATCGGAACCTTGTACGACATTGCTTTAGCTTATGGCAGATGTTCTGGTCATAGTGGATATGGAGATTTACGCATTGGCTCAAGAGTAATAGAACTGCATCAGGATCAGTTTCATTTTAAAACCTGGATCGCAACACCCGGCAAATCAAGCAATAACTTTGTGTATCCAACAGATGTAAAACTTGATTTTGAAAAGGACGACTTGCTTCCGGCTCAAGCAATAGCAAAAGCACTGCAACCAGGATTAAACTATAAGTATTTCGAGGGTGAGATCGAATCGGTGAACGAGATTCAAAACTTAAAAGTGAAGAAAACAGGAGTTGCCAATACCATTTCGCATCGATTCGGAGAACAGGATGATCATTTTGCTCTTCAGTTTACAGGTTATTTGGACATACCTGAAGATGGTTTTTATGAATTCTATCTGTGCTCTGACGATGGGGCAATTCTTAAAATAGATGATCAAGTAATTATCGATAATGATGGTGGGCACAGCGCACAACTAAAACGAAACGATATTGGACTGGAGAAAGGAATGCACAGCATCGAAATTCTTTATTTTGAAGATTACGAGGGCAATGTATTAGAGGTAGGTATCTCAGGATTAAGTTTCAGAGAGGGGCCTTTGCCTTCCGGTTTATTATACCATGATTAAGCATCGCAAGCGGATGCGAAAAATGATATAATTTGGATTAAATTGTTGATAATTTGCATGGCTACTTAGCCATGGGCTATTAAGATTATGAAGACAATACAGCCTGAGTTCGATTAAGATTAAAGTATTTTTCAAGTTTCATTTTTAGGAAAGGGGACATCGCATTTATGTGGTGACCCCTTTAGTATGTAACGTGAGTTCGACGTAAAATTCTATCCACAGAAAGTTATATTTGGGATAGATTTGCATTAAAAATTTGGAAAGAATAGCGTGCTATTTTGAGGAATTTTTAATGTGAAGATGTCGTAAAGAGAACTTTCCATTATGTGTTTGCCTGCTTTCGGCATAAATTTCCTCAAATCTTCTTGAAATATCCCGATATTCCTTGGAAAATTTGAGAAAATTTCTACTCAAAAACAGATCAAACTGTGAACGAATTTTACGTCGAACTCAGGTTATGTAGTAAAAGCAGTGCATCAAAATACCTGACACAGCATTTTGTTTGTTAGAATGTTTAAATATTTAATCATTTTGTTAATTTTGAAAATTCCAAAATCAAAACGCACACAAACAGAATGAGAGGTAAAACAATACAAGTCTTCCTTACAGATGGTTCTCCACGAGGCATAAAATTAGCCGAGATAACTTCAAATATCGAACAAGCCATATTTATCCCGCGAAGCAAAATGAACGAAGCTTCTGCAAGAAAGGAAGTAAGCCGGCCAGGCATCTATTTTCTATTTGGTAAGAATGGAGAAGATGCAAAACCAGAGGTTTATATTGGTCAATCTCGAAACTGCATAGATCGCATTAAAACCCACGACCAAAAGAAAGACTTCTGGAATTATGCTGTTTTGATTATCTCGAAAACCGAGAGCTTTACCCAAACGCATGTTGAATATTTGGAAGAGTTGGCAATTACCAAAGCTACCGAAGCCAATCGCTATAGCCTGGAAAATTCTGTAAATCCAAAGAAATTTAAAGTGCCCGAGACCATGGAGGCCGATTTGCTGGACAATTTCGATACCATTAAAATCTTACTTTCTACCCTGGGGTTTCCTTTGTTTGATACCATAGGCAAGGAAGAAAAATCAAAAGAGATATTGTATTGCAAGGGTAAAGATGCCATGGCCGAAGGTGAATACCAAGAAGATGGTTTTGTGGTTTTTAAGGGATCTAAAGCGAAAAAAAATATTACTCAATCAAGCACATCAACGATTTTTGAGTTAAGGAATAAATTAATAGAAACAGGAATATTAATAGAGAGTGGGGATGTGTATTTGCTTAAAGATGATTACATATTTAGTTCACCAAGCGCAGCAGCTTCACAAATATTAGCTCGAAACGCCAATGGCTGGACTGAGTGGAAGGATAAAAATGGAAAGTCTTTGGATGAGTTGAAGAGGAAATAAAAATCTTATACCAATCCCTAATATTGAATTCTAAACAAATCAGAAAAGCATGGACACTAAATTTTTTGATAATATCTCTAACCTTTGGGGGAAGATCTAAAGTTAAATCTTAAAAAAGGATTGTTACAGAAAATGTTTGTGTAATCCATAACACCGTAGAGACGCCCTACTAGGGCGTCTCTACCACCACCACCAACAACAAAAAAAAACACCATCACCAACCACAAAACAACAATTACGAACCAAACAAACCCAAAATAAAATGACAGCAAAATTTCAGAATAAATACCGCATTCCATCCGCCCGCTGGAAGGATTGGGATTACGCATCGCAGGGCATTTATTTTGTAACCATCTGCACAAACAATCGTGAACATTATTTTGGTGAAATTACCGTAAAAACGCACGAATCAGGCGTTTCTACCACCAACAATAAAAATAATTCCGAATCGGACGTATCAATGAAATTATCCGAAATAGGTGAATTGACCCACAAATTCTGGAAGGAAATCCCCAAACATTTCCCATTTGTACAATTGCATGAATTTGTAATTATGCCCAACCATATACATGGAATGATCGAAATTAAAACCGAATTGACATCCAAATTGGACGTCAATACCGACAAAGATTGGAAACCAGGTACATTAGGGGTAATGATTAATCAATTTAAACGAATTTGTACCATCAATGCCCGAAAAATAAATCCTAAATTTAAATGGCAAACCCGATTTCACGATCGTGTAGTGCGCGATTTCGACGAATATCATCGAATAGAACAATACATACAAAACAATCCTAAAAATTGGGAAAATGACAATATGAACGTAGAGACGCCCTACTAGGGCGTCTGAATCAACGCCAATGCGTCTGAATCAACGCCAATGCGTCTGAATCAACGCAAACACACCGGAATATTGTAGAGACGCCCTACTAGGGCGTCTCTACCGATACAAAACACAGCCGTGAACACCTCGACGAATTCATTTCTCATTACAACAAGGAATTTGGCACCAATTATTCTACCAAAGACTCTCAATCTTTCTACAAATACTACAACGACATTGCCCGCAGGGTAAAAAACAAACAGGTGGATATTCTTTTGGTGGTGAACATGTTTCTAACAGGATTCGACAGCAAGAGTTTGAATACCATATATGTCGATAAGAATTTGAAATATCATGGCTGATACAGGCTTATTCTCGTACCAACAGAATTCTGGATGAAAGAAAATCGCAGGGAAATGTAGTTTGTTTCCGAAATCTGAAACATGCAACTGATGAAGCCATCAAGCTATTCTCCAATATCGAAGCCAAAGAAAAAATTCTCATAAAGCCATACGAGGAGTATGTGAAGCAATTCAATGAGGCATTTCTAGAACTGCTAAAAGTTACTCCTA
The DNA here is from genome assembly GCF_965230805.1 of Marinifilum sp. Lineage (NCBI taxonomy): Bacteria > Pseudomonadati > Bacteroidota > Bacteroidia > Marinilabiliales > Marinifilaceae > Marinifilum > Marinifilum sp. The sequence goes on from NZ_OZ246019.1 coordinate 4,493,392, forward strand.
CAGTTGATAGCGTGAACCAATTGCAAAGCGAAGAGGATGAAATGGACTTTGTAAAAGCCTTTCGCGAGCTAATGCCACTAAAAAATGTACTAAGTACATTTACCGAGTTTACTTTCGACGATCTTTCTATGCAGGAACAAGGCTTTGAGGATTACAAAAGCAAGTACCTTGATTTGTACGATAAAGTTCGCACCAACAATATGAAGGAAAAGGTTTCCATTCTAGATGATATCGATTTTGAGTTGGAGTTAATTCATCGCGATGAGATTAATGTAGCTTACATTCTGAAATTATTGGGACAGCTGAAAGCAAAGAATGCAGAAGAGCAAGAGAAAGAGAGGAAACGAATCGTTGATATTATTTCTGCAGATACGCAACTGAGAAGCAAGAAAGAATTGATTGAACGATTTATTCAAGAGAATTTGCCACATATTGAGGATACAGATCAAATTCCTGATGAATTTGAGGTGTTTGTGAATAAGGAAAGAATAAAAGCAATTAAAAGCTTAAGTCAGGAAGAAAACCTTGATAAAGTTAAGTTTGAAAAAGTAATTGGCGATTACCTATTCACCGAAAAACAACCCCTACGCGACGATGTAATCGGAATGATGAATAAACGCCCAGGATTGAAAGAACGTCGCTCTACAGCCGAACGAATCACCAGTAAGATTGTGAAATTTGTGGAGACATTTATTAGTGGGATAGCAGGATGATTTCATTTTCGCATTGCACACCGTAGAGACGCCCAATTTGGGCGTCTCTACGGACAAAACCGATTTTACCAATTATTTTTGATATGATTTATCGGTAAATGTGCTCACCAAACTTTTTTTTGATATGATTTACCGATAAATGTGCTTGCCAAACATTTTTTTAATTGCATTTACAGATAGACAGGCTTGTCAGAAAGTTTTTTGAAAGGATTTACCGGTAAATGTAGTCGCCAAATTATTTTTTGAATGCAATTACTGGTAGATCCGCATATTAAATTATTTAATCATAGCATCTATGGCAGAATGTACTCGAAAAACAATTTCTTATTTGCCTTTTCAAACCAATGACTTTTTCCATATAAATGAATAAGTGTTTCATTTGAATGCTTATTCTACTAAAAAATAGAGTATCTGTGTTCATAATGTTATAATATTTGTGCTTGTGTTATAAACAGTTAGCTAGGTTTCATTTCCATATATGATAGCTTTTTAGAGGCATAGCGCATAAATAGAATCAATTGTTAAAAATCAATAAATTTCTTTTTAATTTTACAGAATATTTTAATTTTGTATGTGTTAATCATATGCTGTTGGTTCATCAATAAAAAAATTCGAATATGATTATAAAATTAACATCTAGTATGCTGCGCTTAAACGAGTTTTTAAGCTATTGCAGCGAAATCAATGCCTTTCTAAAAACATTGGATAAGGAAGGGCTGCAAATTAATCCGCTTATAGATGAGTTTGCGAAAAAATATGAAAAGGCAATTGAGGTTGCCAATCGTGCCCGCTCAAGTCAATATACCGAATTATTAAAAGAGAGGGATCATCGTAGAGATGAGTCCTATCTTGCATTTCGAAACTTGATTGAAGCAAGCTCACACCGCAAGGATGCCTCAATTGTTAAGAAAGCAGGAAATGTGTTGAGAACAATCAAGTCTCACGGATGGTCATTACAACTGGCAGGTAGAGCAGAGCAGTCTGCTAAAATGGCAAGTTTGATCAAGGAGTTGTCATCTGCTGAAAATACGGAACTACTTGCAGCACTATCGGCTACCGATTGGTACCAGGACATGCTTGATGACAATTCGGCTTTTTTGCAATTGCAAGAAGATAAAACCAAAGCCGAAGCTTCTGAAGAAGATTACGATACTTTTGAAGTGTACAAGGAGCTACAAGTATGTTGCGAGCAATTGTTTGATAGCATTGAGGTGTTAAACCGCATAGCTCCAAACGAAAAGTATGATCAAATGGAAGCGTTTATTAACGATTGTACGAAGCGTTATCAGACCTTAGCAAAAACACGTACTACCAAAAATGAAAACGCAAAGGAAGAACACGAGGCATAAATAAAAAAAGCTGAGGCTCCTCAAATTCTCGCATAAACACGCAAAAGTTTCAACAGGGAATTAAGGGCCTCGGCTTACCGACAAAAATAAAATCTATTTGTCAGTATTTATCTATCCTCGAAAATTTTTATACCAACAGCATATATAATAAGACAAAACCTCCTTTTTTAATGAAAGGAGGTTTTTTGTATGGTATATATGAACGAATTTATTTGCCGATACAAAAGTTCTTGAAGATGTTACCCAAGACTTCGTCAGTCGAGATGTCACCAGTAATCTCACCTAGGAAATGCAGGCATTCGCGAATGTCTTGAGCCAGAAAATCGGTTGGGATTTGTGTTTGCAAACCATCCTTAACACGCTCTATGCTTCCCAAAGCATTTTTAAGAGCCTCAAAGTGTCGGATGTTGGTTACAATTACATCTTGTTCGTTAATCTTATTCATGTTCACCGATTTCAGCAATTCTGCGGTAAGGGCATCAATATTTTGCTTCTGTTTGGCCGAGATGAAAAGCAATTTGTCTTCTGCTTCCATGCCAATTAGGTTCTTGGCTATTTCCTGTGGACTTTCAATCAGGTCGATTTTATTGATACAAACCACAAGATGCTGAGAATCACGATTGATGGTTTTGTTTACGCTTGCAAGTGATTCATTAATCCGTTCCATATCCCTGTCGGCATCCACCAATAGCATTACGATTTGGGCCTGTTTCATTTTGCTGTAGGTACGCTCAATTCCCATACTTTCGATACGATCCTTGGTGGTTCTGATGCCTGCCGTATCAATAAATCGGAAGGTGATTCCGCCAAGATTTATGGTGTCTTCGATTACATCGCGAGTGGTTCCCTCTATATCCGAAACAATGGCTCTGTCTTCGTTCAGAAGGGCATTCAGCAGTGTTGATTTACCCACATTGGTATTCCCCACAATGGCAACCGGAACACCATTTTTAATTACATTTCCCAACTCAAAAGAATCCACCAGTTTTTGGATCAAATTTCTAATTTCATTCACAAGATTGGTCAATTGAGTTCTGTCTGCAAACTCAACATCCTCTTCACTAAAATCAAGCTCCAGCTCAATTAAGGAAATAAAATGGAGCAATCGCTCACGTAAACCCGCAATTTCACCCGAAAAACCGCCACGCATTTGCTGTAAGGCAACTTTATGGGCAGCAGCAGAGCTGGAAGCAATTAAATCGGCTACAGCTTCGGCCTGCGATAAATCCATTTTCCCATTCAGAAAGGCACGTTGGGTAAACTCTCCGGGATTAGCCGTACGTGCACCATTTTTAATTAAGGTTTGTAAAATGCGATGCTGAATAAAGGGAGCTCCGTGGCAAGCAATTTCAACCGAATTCTCGCCAGTGTAGGAGTGAGGTGCTTTAAATAAACTTACCAGAACTTCATCAATAATTTCGGCTTTATCCTGTATTGTGCCAAAATGCACAGTGTTGGCTTTTTGTTCGCTCATTTTTTTGCTTTTGGCCGGCGTAAAAACTTTTTCACAGATATCAAAAGCACTTTCTCCCGAAAGGCGAACAATGGCAATTGCCCCATTCCCTGGAGCCGTTGATATTGCACATATGGTTGATTGATCGATCATATACAAATCATTTAAAAGGCAGTAGTACCTGTTCAATATATAGGATCAGCAAAGATAAATCAATTATAATTACAACGAACCTATTTTACGTCGAACTCACATTATTTAAGATTGCAATTTGATTCTTGCTTAATAGTTTTATACATCCCCTACATAATTCTTCGCATTAAATTTTTGGATGTTTAAAATATCCCAACATATTGGTATTGCATTTACTGGTTGGCACAAGTAGTTTTGTATAATTATTCTAAATAAGAAACACATGATTTACAACAGAACATCAAACGGCTGTCTTTTTAAATGTGATTCCTGTCAATCAATACATCTGGAATTCAATAATATAAATATCAATTTCTCTTCAATAGATAGTTATTATAAATTTGCAGAATACCTGCGTGATATCAATATCGATGCTACACTTAAACAAAATGTACATTCTCCCTATCAACGTAAAATTGTAATTCCCATTGGAGGCGGCGGATGTAACTTTATGCTGCACCCGGGAGAGTTGGAAGACTTAAAAAGGCTTTGCCTCTGGAATCTTGAAAAAAACACTTTAAATATTTCGAAACTTGAGATTGATTTTAGTTTAAACTAAAGAATGTTTCTACTTTTGATCTTCGTTTTATAAAATCGTTCAAGAATAGAATTATGAAGAACATTACAGGCCGTTGGTCGTTTAACGAAGATTTTGGTTTCGGCAAAGATGAAGGCTTTGCGGAGTTTACTCAGCAAGGCGAAAAAATAAGCGGGCTAGTGGTATATACCGAGCGAATTGAAGGAGAAACTCCATTTCGGGTTCAACAAGCTGTGCAAGGAAACTTCGATGGAAAAAACTTTAGGATAAGCGGTACAAAAGTTGAATTGTTGGATTGCGAAACACAGTTTGAATATCACCTTGATACATGGGAAGGTGTGTTAAACTCTCAGAATCAAATTGTAGGCCATAGCTACGATCACCATGAGTGTTTTGGAGTGTTTGTTATGAAACCAATAGAACTTTCCCAATAAGTAGAGTTTGGCTAAAAATATTGTCACAAAAACTTTACCTGTAAATCAATGTGTTGAGTTTATATCTTGTATTTTTAAAGGCTTTCATTGTGATTTTTAAAAGGAAGTATTTTGCTGGATCATAAAAAATACTCATATTTGCACCCGCAATCAAATAACGCGGATGTGGCGTAATTGGTAGCCGCGCTAGACTTAGGATCTAGTGCCGAGAGGCGTGGGGGTTCGAGTCCCTTCATCCGCACAGAAAGGATCAACGAAAGTGATCCTTTTTTTGTATCCATAATCCTGATGTAATACCCCGGCTTTGTCTGCATGTTCATGTCGCATCCAAATAGAAGTTTTACCCATTACAGATCAGCTCATCAACTTAAAAATTGCTATGGCGAACAAATAGAAGCGTGCAAAGCGAAACAATGCGTAGAACAAATATTTCACAAAACTAAATCGGATAATTCCCGAAGCAATGCTTACAATAGAAAAAGGAATTGGCAGCAAAGCACCAACTATAATCAGAAAGCCACCCCATTTTCTGATGTTGTGAATGTGTTTTCCAATCTTAACTTCAATCCAGTTTCTTAGACTTGAAACACGTAAAAACCATCTTCCAATGCCATATGAAACACAACCACCCAAATAGGATAGTAGTGCGAGTATCGAAAGATAAAGTATAGGATTTGGAAGCGTTTTTACCCAGGCAATAAATAATTCAGGAGGTATTAATCCTAAAAACGATTCTGATACAAAAAAAACACTTAGCAAACCAATGGTAGGCAAGTTCTTGGTGGTGGTATAAAACAGGTTTTCAAAATCAAGTACATAGTACTCTAAAAACAACACCAAGCCAATAATTAAAAACAAAGGTACTATGGCCTTTTTTAGGATTGACACAATAAAATCATAGAAACCTGTATATGAAAAGTATTGATGCAAGAGTGCGATTCGCGACTTACGACTTTTTTTACTTGATTGTATTTTCATCTGTTTGTAATTTTCTCCTTTTCTGAGGTGGAAGCCACAAGATCAAAACAATCATTACGCTGTATGTTTGATAATTATTTTAATCATGCTCATTTCATAAAAACCATATTTAGCCTTACATATAGCTGCAAGAGAATAAAATGTTTTCGCGAAACAAAAGATAGTTATTCGTTTGATTTCAGGTAAAAACAAGGATTAGTTATTACCATCTTGGTGGGGGAGTAATCAATCGAAAGATATGATTATCCAAATACAAGTTTTCTCGAAAATACCCTAAAAAATAGAGCTTGTTATAAAATGAATGTATGCTATTGAAAAAATCATCAAGTTCTTCGCTATCTGTTTCTTCAGACTCAATTGATAATTCATCCCAATCGGAAAAGTTTTCAATCAAGGGCGACAGAGAATCTACCTGTTGAGTGTCTGTTGAACACAACAGGCTACCAAGCAATACCAGCATGGTAACAAATAAAAATAGTAGCGATCTCTCTTTCATCTCTGATTTCATACAATACAAAAGTATGAAAATAAGACATACGATAAAGCGAATTACATGGAAAAATAAGTGAGTTTGGTAAAGTAGGGAAAACCCCCACAGGATTTAGGTTTTCCCCTGTTTATAAAGATCTTCTCGTTAAATAACTTTGAGTTTAAACTAAATGCTATGAAGAACAGGAACAACAACGACAAGAGGATATTGATTTTGGCTGATTTTATGGAAGGAAACAGTACAGCAATCAATTTTGCAATGAATTATTTACACGACGAACAATCAAGTATCTATTTGCTACAGACCTGGAAAAAACCTGCTTATGGAGCAGCATCGGTAAGAGATTTGGCTGAGGTATTGAAAGAAATTACCCTAAAAGAGTTGAAAGCACTTAAAGCACATATGCTTAAAAATTACAGCATCAGAAATCCGGATGTTAAACTACTTTCTTTTGAAGGTGAATTAACGGATTTTTTTAAGTCTAAAATCTACGCAAATCACAACTGGCAGGTTGTGTTATCTTTAAAGGAACAAGGATTGTATACCGAAAAAGATGCCAAAATAAAAGAAGTAAAAGTAGCGGTACATACTCCTATCTACATATTAAACGATTACAATCCAAATGAGAAACTTAAGAGCATATCTATTAAAAACGGTAGCTCTCAACCTTCCACCTCCTTTTTATATTTTCTTAGTAAAATCTGCTCACAGCAAAATTGCAATGTGCTTGTAGAAATTAACGATAATGATTTTTCGAACTACGAAAAAAAGAGCTTGATTAAAAAATATTTGGCAGCCTGTGGTGAATCATCGCTTCAATTCGAACAGATGGGAGATGTGCAACAATTGAACAATTCCCAGCCTAAACCAATACTATCGATTTATCACAAACATCACATCAAACATAAAGTGGGGGATTTGGTATCTTATTTCGATAATTTGCTATTTAGGTTGAAAAGAACTGTGGTTTAAACGTACACCAATATAATTGACATAGAGATTCAATAGGTATAAAAAGAAATTACAACATATGGAATTAAACAGTTTTAAAAAAATTCTCGTTCCGGTAAGATTGGATATTGATAGTACAGCAGCTTTTAAACAAGCTTTACATTTTAGAAAAAAATTTAAAGCAAAAGTAAGTCTGCTTCATGTTGTGCAAAAGAAAGGGGAATTAACAAATATGCTTCAGCCAAAACTGGAAAGTAGTTTACAAGGAATCGGAATGGTTCACTTGATTCGTTTTGCCAAAATGCATTTTCGTGGTCGTATTCCTAATGATATAAAGCTAAGGGTTGAAGTTGGCGACTATGTAAATATCATCAGCGAGATTGCCAATAGCGAAGACTTTAACTTGGTAGTAATTAACAGAACCAACAATATCACAGGCTTAATCAAGAAGTACAACAAAACTGTAAATAGAATGATCGGAAAGTTGAAATGTCCGCTAATCAGTGTGAATACAAAATGGACCAGCAATGGTGTAAAAAGCATATTGATTCCTATAGATATTTCAGAACAATCGGATGATTTGGTAAACTGGGCGATTGTATTGGCTAAAACTTTTAAAGCAAAAATAAAGGTATTGCTTGCGTCAACGCTTAATATAGACACGAAAAACAGCTTTGCTTACGAAAAATCGCTACTCATCAAAAGTGCCATAAAAAAAGAAGGAATTAATTGCTCGATTATAATTGTTCAGGACGATAATATTGAAAGAAGCAAAGCATTGGTAGAAGGAGTTAAAAAAATTCAGGCCGATATGATATTAATTCAAGAATTTCAGAATTTAATGCTGAGCAATACTCAAAATAAACGATTACTGTCCGAATTTATACAAAATTCCAGTCATCCCATTTTTAGTCTTGGCACGAATCATTCAGCTTTGGTAAAAGAGTTATTATCCGTAAATAAAAGTCAAATATATAATTCAGAAAATTTAACAGGTAAATTAATCATCTGAATCCGATTAAAAACAAAACTACATCAATTAGATCAGGGGAGAAAACCATAAAAAGGAAGCAGTTATTAATTAAAAAAGATAAGGTTCTTCTCTTGAAAAGCTTCCGGTTCATAATTAAAAATGATGCGAACATTTAAGGCAATTGGAAGCTTTTCTCTCTGGTCAAATAGTTAAAGAGTATAAAGGGCAAAAATAAAATTATTACTAGATTTGAGTTAAACTTGAACTTAGATCTTGATAAGAATGAGTAGCAAATTCTTTGTGAAACAGAAAGTTGCCATGGTACTTGTGGGTTTTAGTATTGTTGCCATTGCAGCTATTCTTTATACTTTGTATCGTAGTTCCGAACTCGACAAGGAGCATATAAACCTGGTTGAAAACTCGGAAAAGATTGAAATAAAGATATTCGAAGTAAGAATCGAATTTGCAAGCGATCAAAATCGAAAAAATCCAATCAGTCAAATAAAAATCGATTCTCTTTTTAACAGTGCTTTTCAAAATATTGATAACATTAAAGCAATCGCCTCGAAAGAGTTTGGTGTTAAATCAAAGGAAAATAAAAACTTTACAAAGGAATTGTCACTATTAAAAGGCTCCGTGTCCGGCTTGAAACCTGTTGTTGATAAGGGGGGAGACATTAAAATCAAGCAAAACCACCTGGAAAGCCAAATGAAACTTTTTACCAATGCTTTTACCAATTACGAAAAAGCATTGCATCTATATATTAATCAGACCAACCAAAAATTTAAACAGAATATTTTTGTACTTCTGGCATTCCTATTGATTTTATTGGGTGTAAGTTTGTTTGTGGTTATGAAATTAATGAATTCCCTAACACAAGCGCATCTTCAACTGCTTAGAAACACCATGTCGGTGGAACAACGGGAAAGAAAAAGAATCGCACGAGAATTACACGATGGATTAGGGGCTATTTTGTCGAGTATAAGCTTATATGGCAAAATGCTTGGTAAAGATTTATCAGGTAACCAAACTTCCAACAATAAAGCAATTCAAATCAACCAACTTTCAAAACAAGCGCTGGATACCGTATCTGAGGTGATTAACAATTTGAATCCATCTGTTTTAAACCAATATAATTTGCAAGAATCATTACAGCGTTTGGCTGATAAAATCCACAATCTCGACCATCTGGATGTTGATTTGGATTTGAAAGAATTTAAAGCCGAACCTGAGCAAAATACAAAGATTGTTATTTACAGAATTTGCAGCGAGTTGATAAACAATACTCTAAAGCATGCGAATGCAAGCCGTATTACGATTAAATTGTCAGGGAAAAAGCATTTGGTATTGCAATATTCCGATAATGGTATTGGTTTTAATTTCGATGCGATTAAAACGAAAGAAAACGGCGGAATGGGCTTGCTAAACATCATAGAAAGAGTAGAATCAATAAACGGAATATGCCATATAAAAACAGCCGAAGATAAAGGCTTTAAAATAAGGATAGAATTTGCTTTGAGCGAATTAAAATTGAATTAAATGGATAAAATAAAAATAATATTAGTTGATGATCACAAGATATTCCGGGATGGGTTTCGAATGCTTTTACAAAGCTTCAAGTTTGTAGAAATAATTGCTGAAGCTTCAAATGGTAGTGAATTTTTATCACTATTAAAAGATCATATGGTCGATATTGTCTTTATGGACATCAACATGCCAAAAATTGATGGGGTAGAAGCCAGCCAGAAAGCACTTGAAATAAATCCTAATCTTAAAATTATTGCTTTAACAACATTTCTCGACAATGATTATCTGGAAAAGATGCTGATGGCAGGTGTGGAGGGCTACATGCTTAAATCTGCCGAGATAGAAGAGTTTGAAAAAGCTATAGTTAAGGTATATGAAGGTGGCAATTATTTCTCAGATGAAATTGTAAGTCTGCTATCGGATAAACTATACCTGCTTCGTAAAAAGAAAAAACAAAGAGCCGAACTACCTGAATTTACCGAAAGAGAAAAGGAAGTTCTTGAATTGATCTGTAAAGGGTTTGGAAATAAGCAAATAGCAGAAGCTACCTTTTTAAGTACAAAGACCATAGAAAAACACAAAAGCAGTTTATTTCAAAAAACAGGAACATACAATACAGTAAACTTGGTGATTTATGCATTTAAACATCAAATTGTAAACTTCGATTTGTGATTGTTACGAGCAATATATCGGCAAGATTATTTATTAAATTTAAAAGACTTGAAGTAGGGATATCCCTATTGTTTAATGCCTAGTAAACTATTACTTTCAGCCTATTTTGCATTCGAGAAAAAAATAAAATTATATAATGATGATTCAATTTTTAAGAAAGACAGAAATTTTTCGCAGGATCAAAGATCCGTTGGCCGAATTTGTTCGATTAGAGGCATTTAGTGGTATTGTATTAATGTTCTTTACCATTTTAGCTTTGTCTATCTCTAATTCTGCTCTTGGTGAGTCTTTTATTGCTTATTGGAAAAATTATTCAGGCATTCAGTTTGGAGATTGGATTTTGAAAAAATCGTTTCTGCATTGGATCAACGATGGTTTAATGGCAGTATTCTTTTTTGTAGTTGGTTTAGAGATAAAAAGAGAATTGCTTACAGGTGGACTTTCGTCAGTAAAAAAAGCAAGTTTGCCATTTTTTGGAGCCATTGGAGGAATGTTAATTCCAGCCTTGCTGTATGTTAGTTTTAACATACAAGGCGAAGGCACACATGGATGGGGAGTGCCTATGGCCACCGATATTGCTTTTGCGCTTGGTATTTTAATCCTATTAGGGAAAACAATACCCACCTCTCTAAAGTTATTGCTAACGTCTATTGCAATTGTTGATGATATTGGAGCAGTAATGGTAATTGCTCTTTATTACACCAACGAAATAGATTGGATTTATTTACTATACGGAGGTGGAATTTATGCAGTATTATGGCTTTTTAATACCCTGAAAGTAAGAAACATTACGGTTTACCTGATATTCGGAGTATTTCTTTGGTATGTTCTTCTAAAATCTGGTGTTCATGCAACCTTGGCAGGGATTCTATTAGCAATTACCATTCCTGCACGAGCCAGTAGAAATCTTTTTGATTTTATTGGATCAAATCAAGAGCTCTTACAGAATTTAAAAGCCAAAACCTCAGAGTTACAGAAAAAGCCAAACGAAAAGTTTATACAAGCCACCGTAAGTTCTATCGAAAGCAATTGTTTAAAGGTAATCTCACCTTTGCAACGATTAGAGCATTTGTTTCATCCCTGGGTGGCCTATTTAATTGTACCTCTTTTTGCATTTGCCAATGCAGGTGTAATTATTGATACCGAATTAACAAGCAGAGTAATTGAACCCATTTCCTTAGGAATCATTGCTGGTTTATTTGTTGGAAAACCACTTGGAATATTTGTATTTTCATGGGTAGCTGTTAAGTTTAAAATCGCTCAAAAACCAAGTGAAATCTGTTGGGCTCAGATTGTAGGAATAGGATTTCTGGGTGGTATCGGATTTACAATGTCATTCTTTGTTACCCAGCTGGCATTTTTCGATGATGAAGTATTAAGCCTCGCCAAATTTGCTGTTTTGATTGCTTCATTCATGTCAGGAGTTGTGGGATTCTTAATCTTAAAGTTATTTTGCATTAAAAAAGAATAATACTTCAGGACTGTTTAAGTTTGCATTGAGAATTTTTTTATAGTAGTACATCATTCTTAATGGACTTGTTTATCAGGAAGTTTTATTTATAAACACCCACAAATAGGCTTGTACAGAGGAGTTATTTATCAGAATGATTTGTAAGAATAGAAAAAATCTACCATATTTGCACCGCAATCAATCGCAATGCGGATGTGGCGTAATTGGTAGCCGCGCTAGACTTAGGATCTAGTGCCTTTGGGCGTGGGGGTTCGAGTCCCTTCATCCGCACACAATAGGATCAGCGTAAGTTGATCCTTTTTTATTTTAGTAATAATACAGTTCTATTTAGTCAATTACGAGCATCTTTAAAATGAAAAGTGCATGCTTAAAATAATTATTAAGCATGAACGGTAACGATTGTTTTGATTTTGTGGATTCCATCAGATTAGTGGGAAAATATTTACTGATACCGTGCGTCTTAAATTGTTGTGAATATTCTGAGTTTAGTCAGTCAAAAAATAGAGGCATTTCCAAGCCGCAAGGTTGGTATTTTAAAGAAGAATAAACTCAAATGATTAAGATTGTTTCAGCTTACTAATTTTGCGAACTACTTATACACATTTCAAAACCTTTACTATTTATCCAGTTTTGTTCAATGCTTTCCTCGATAATATTCTCGATACGATCCTTAAATTCCTTTTTCAACCCTTTAACTTCTATAAACTTTATTGCCTCTTGAAATGATTTTAGCATACTTTTATAAAAAGATTCCTGTTTGATACATTGTCCTGAAGTAAAGGTTTGTGCTATCTCAATATTATAAAGCATGACATTGGCAATTAGTGAGGGGTTTACACCCAAGCGTTTAAAATGCCTGATATAATTTTGTGCTACCGAACGCCTCATTTTTGCTTTTCTTCCATTTACAGGAAAGTACTCCTTGGAAATTTTAAATTTACATTCTTCCAGAAGTTTATTTTCGTTTGGATTAAAAGCAAAATCATAAAATTCCTTTACATCTTTAAATCTGTCATATAAATCTAAAAGCTGATCTTGCAGCTGCTCTTTTGTGAGTTGATGTAAGTATTCTTTTAAATCTTTTTTACTCATATTATTTGATCTCGATTATTGCAAAGATACATCATCATTACAATTTAACTGTTATATTCATTATTCCTGTTTAAATATGCCATTGTGCTCAAAGGAATACTTCAGCTTATTGTTGACTAATCCAGATTTATAAGCTTATAATAATGATTAGTCATAAAACAAGTATGTTTAAGTATTATTAATAAAATTAGAAACTTAAGAATCACTTATCATTTTATTTTGTTCATACATCATCAAAATAAAGAAACTAATGTAATGCACATAAGTTTTACGAAAATAGTTCACTAGCTTTATTTCTGTAAAATCAACTAATTCAAACCCAGTTTATGTTGCAAGCATGATGTATGGATTAAATCTTTTACATCAAGCTCAAAATCTAACATTTTTGCACTATTTAAAAATGCTTTTAAAACCCGAAAAACGAACAGAACGAAATGTTGTAAATAATTTACAGATTTCGATTTCTTCCCGATTAAATGACTCTTTGGGAGGCCTAAAGCTAATTAATTCACACAATAGTTTGTTTTATTATTCGAATGAATATCAAGTAAAATCTATTACAATACTCTCTTTAATGAAAATACACTTATCGAATCTAACTTGTCAACCTATTTTCGATAGGTACATTTTAATATTTAAAAAATTAAACTTTTAAATAATTATGTCATTAGATAAAGAATGAACAAAAACAAACAACCACTTAATGTTCTATTTATCTAAGTATTCACTTTTACCTAAAATTTCAACGATGAAAAAATTAATGTTTATTTTAATGGTGGTAGTTTTAACTACTGGCGCCTCGTTTGCGCAAATCAATTGGTCTGTATTAGGTCAGAATGGTATTGAAAATAAAGCAACAATTACTCAAACTGGTGAGTTTAACAAAAGTATTATTGAGCAAATTGGAGATGACAACACTACTAATCTATTTCAGTTTGGTAAGTCAAATTATTCTGAAATATTCCAATTAGGATTGAATAATCTCGTAGAGGTTAAACAAGTTATGGAGAATAAATCATTCATCACACAAATTATTGTGGATAACAATAAGGCGTATGTAGATCAGTATGGTAATAACTATTCAAAAATTTCGCAACTCATGGGTGAGGACAATATTGCTGATGTTTTGCAATTTGGCGAAAACTGGTCTGAAATCTACCAATGGTTCAGCACTTGGGTTGAGGCTTATGTCGAGCAACGCGGAAAAAATAATTTCTCTATGGTCGATCAAGAAAGTGTGTGGGATATAGCAAATGTTCTTCAGGTAGGTGAGGCGAATGAATCTTACATTACACAGTACGATAATTTCTTCTCGCTTGCTGATGTTATGCAATTTGGGTTTAACAACATTGCATCAATTCATCAAGAGTCAGGACTTCAAAATAATGCAACTATTGGACAGTTTGGTGAATTTAATCAGGCAGACATCACTCAAAATAATATGTTGCATGCATACGCTCTTGTAGCTCAAATAGGAAATTCGAACTTAGCTGATGTTGATCAATATGATGGTGATTATAATGAGGCTACCGTATTTCAAAATGGTAATGGCAACAAGGCATTCGCTAGTCAAAAGTATGGGAGCGAAAATATGATTGAAATTGAACAATACCAAGATGATAATATGGCAATGGCAAAACAACATGGTGGTTCGTTAATTAGAGCATATGTTGGACAAGAAGGTGATGGGAACATTGGATCTACGGTTCAATATGGTGGTAGCTCAAACTATGCCGGAATGATTCAAATTGGTAAAGAAAATCTTGCAAGTATTGAGCAATACGGCAACTTCTCAAGTTGGGCAGGTCTTGTTCAATTAGGGAATTACAATGAAGCAGTAGCAATTCAAGTAGGGGGAGATAACAATGGAGTTTATGCACAACAATTAGGCGCATTTAACCATGCTGGTATGGTTCAATTAGGAGGAGAAGATAATTCTGTTGATGTATTACAAGATGGCATAGCCAACCATGCATATACTGAACAAATTGTTGGTGTAAACAATCAAATTTTAGTTGTTCAAGAAGGTTGGTTAAACATTTCAGAAACATATCAATACGGAGGAGCAGATAATGTTGCAAGCGCAAATCAATTTGGACTTGGCAACTACTCTGGTATTATGCAAGATAATGTTACAAATTCTGTTGCCGATGTGGTTCAAGACGGTTTGTTGAATTCCTCAATTGTAATGCAGAGCAATGGTGATACAAATATAGCTTCACTTACTCAAGAAGGTATTATAAACTATTCTGAATTGATCCAGGATGGTTCTTTTAACACAACTACAGTTGAGCAGGTAGGGTTTAAACATGAAAGTTTTGTAAGTCAGTATGGCTTGGGAAATATTGCAACAGTGAGTCAAACAAACATGTCTAACCCTTAATTGCATCTAACAAAACTATTAAATAAGTGCAAATTTTTAATGGATTTTGATATTTGTAGTGGTTGTAAATATCGAAAGTAAATTTAGATTTAAATTAATATTAAGGAGCGTTAGTAAATTAACGCTCCTTTTCTGTACGATAAAATCATAAAGAAGAACCGATAAGTTATATTTGAACAGCTATCGGTTCTCACACTTAACTGCCTATGTTTAGTGTTAACTTATAGTCTAACGTTATTTGATTAAATGTTTATGAATTGAATAAGCTGTTTTTCGTCCACTATCTAAAGCACGAACAACAAGACTTGCCCCGGTGGTAGCATCTCCACAACAATAAACTTCTTTATTAGAGGTTTGACCATTGATATCGGTTTTTATATTACCTCTGGAATCCAACTCAACATCCAATTCATTAACCAAACCTTCGTGAACCGGATGAACAAAGCCCATCGCTAATAAGACCAAATCAGCCGAAAGTGTTTCTTCCGATCCTGCAATCTCCTCCATTTGATATTGTCCATTACTATTCTTTTTCCATTCCACCTGAACAATACGAAGTTCCTTAACACTTCCGTTTTTACCTTTAAATTCTTTCGAACTAAGCGACCATCGGCGCTTACACCCCTCCAAATGAGAACTTGAAGTTCTTAAAGTATTTGGCCAATAAGGCCAAGGGTTATTTTCTTTGCGTTCAGCAGGTGGTTTCGGCAGTAACTCTATTTGCAATACCGATTTAGCCTTTTGTCGAATTGAAGTTCCAACACAATCTGAACCGGTATCTCCTCCTCCAATCACAATAACATTTTTTCCCTTTGCAGAGATTCTTTCTTGCTTACTAAATTCAGTACCACGAACAACTTTGTTTTGTTGCTTTAGAAAATCCATTGAAAAGTGAATTCCTGAGAGTTCTCTGCCCTTAATCGGCAAATCACGAGCTTTCATTGCACCAATAGCAAGACAAATAGCATCGTACTCTTTTTCAAGATCCGAAAACAAAACATTAACACCAACATCCTGATTGGTTTTAAACTCAATTCCTTCTTCAACAAATAAATCTAATCTTCTATCGATAACATGCTTATCTAGTTTAAAATCCGGAATACCATATCTAAGTAAACCACCTATTGCATCATCCCTTTCGAATATAGTTACACTGTGCCCGGCCTGATTTAAAAGATCGGCTACAGACAAACCCGCAGGACCAGATCCAATAACTGCTACTTTTTTGCCAGTTCTTTTTGTTACAGGTCTCGCTTTTATATATCCATAATCGAAAGCCTTTTCAATTACCGAAGCTTCATTTTCCCTTATGGTTACCGGGGATTGATGCAAAGCCAAAACACAAGATTTTTCGCATGGTGCAGGACAAATTCTACCCGTAAATTCAGGAAAACTGTTGGTAGATTGAAGAATGTTTGCAGCTTCTTCCCAATTCTCTCTGTAGATAGCATCCTGCCATTCCGGAATCTTGCTCTCGGTAGGACAGGCCCAATGACAAAAAGGGATACCGCAGTCCATACATCTTGAAGCCTGATCAATTCGATCTTCCAAGTTTAAAGTTTGCTCAACCTCTCCAAAATCACCAATTCTATCTCTAACCGGACGATAACCGGCCTCTTTTCTTTTTATCTCTAAAAAACCTTTTGGATTTCCCATAATCAAATCAATTATGAATTGCGAATTACATTTTCGCAATTACTCATTACTTATTCTCTCTTCTATTCATGCAACTCTGTTTGAGATTGTGCTTGTTTCAATTTGCGACGAATCTTCTTTAATTTATTCTCTTCCAAAACCTTTTTGTACTCGTAAGGAATAACTTTCATAAAATGAGGCAGATATTCCTCCCAATGCGTTAAAACCTTAGAGGCAACACTACTTTGAGTAAACAGCAAGTGCTGATGAATCATGGCTTGTAGTTCATGGATATCCTGCAGATATTCCACTAACTCAAGAGCCACCAAACTCTGATTGCAAAAATAATCCAGCTTACCTTCTGTATTTAGAACATATGCAATACCGCCACTCATACCCGCAGCAAAGTTTCTGCCTGTTGGACCAAGAATCACTACGCGTCCTCCTGTCATGTATTCGCAACCATGATCGCCAACCCCTTCAACTACCGCTTTTGCACCTGAATTTCGCACACAGAAACGTTCTCCAGCCATACCTCTAATGTACGCTTCGCCGCCAGTGGCTCCATACAGAGCTGTATTCCCGATAATAATCTGTTTTTCGGGTAGAAAAATTGATTTGTGAGGAGGTTGAATAATAATTTTTCCTCCTGAAAGACCTTTTCCAAAATAGTCATTCGAATCTCCTTCTAATTTAAATGTAATTCCCTTTTCTAAAAAAGCACCAAAGCTTTGTCCTGCAGAACCTCTAAATCGACAATATATGGTATCCTCTTCTAATTCTCGTTTTGGTTTTAAAGCAGCAACTTTACCAGATAACATGGCTCCTGTGGTACGATTAGTATTTCGGATTTTAGAATCAATCCATACTTTTTCTCCATCATGCAGTGCTTTTTCAGATTGTTTGATTAAGTCATGATCCAAAACTTCTCCAATCGACTTAACAAAAGCATTTACTCCACATAATTCATGGCCATTAGTGGCAGGTAAATGAAGTAAGTTCTGAATATCAACAGTTTCAGCCTTCCATTTTTTGATATCTTTTCTTTTTACCAACAGATCCGATCTTCCAACCAAATCATCAAATCTTCTGATACCCAGTTCAGCCATTAATTCACGACATTCCTCTGCAAGGAATGTGAAGAAATTAATTACCCATTCTGAGCGCCCCAGAAATTTTTGTCTTAATTCTTTATTTTGAGTTGCGATTCCAACGGGACAGGTGTTTAAGTGACATTTTCGCATCATTACACAACCAAGAACCACTAATGCACTGGTTGCGAAACCAAACTCTTCGGCTCCTAACAAAGCCATGGTTATAATATCCCTACCTGTCTTCAGTTGACCATCGGTTTGTAATTTTATTCTGCCTCTTAAATCATTTAATACAAGCGTTTGCTGCGTTTCAGCCAATCCTAACTCTACTGGTAAACCAGCATTTTTGATAGAACTCAACGGACTCGCACCAGTTCCACCTTCGGCACCACTAATTACAATTAAATCAGCATTAGCTTTGGCAACTCCAGCTGCTACCGTACCAACTCCATTTTCAGATACCAATTTCACACTTACACATGCTGTTGGATTTACATTCTTTAAATCGTAAATTAATTGAGCCAAATCCTCAATCGAATAAATGTCGTGATGTGGAGGGGGAGAGATCAATGTAATTCCTGGGGTCGAGTTTCTTAACTTAGCAATAATCTTATCCACTTTAAATCCTGGTAACTGTCCACCTTCTCCTGGTTTTGCACCTTGTGCTACCTTAATTTGTAACTCATCTGCGTTTACCAAATAAGCCGTATTCACTCCAAATCTTCCCGAAGCAATCTGCTTAATTGAACTACGTGCACCAGAGAAAAACCTCTTGGCACTTTCCCCACCTTCACCCGTATTGCTTCTGCCTCCAATCTTGTTCATTGCAATGGCCAATGCTTCATGTGCTTCTTTAGAGATTGATCCATAAGACATGGCACCAGTACAAAAACGCTTCATAATATTTTCTACAGGCTCAACCTCAGATATATCGATTGGATTTGATTTAAAATCGAAATAGCCGCGTAAGAAATTCGGGTTTCTTGTTTCAGAATTTACAAAAGCGGAATATTCTTTGTATTTAGCGTAGTTATTTGTTCTTGTCGACCACTGTAACAAACCTATCGACTCAGGATTCCAACTGTGTTTCTCTCCATTTTTCCGGTAGTGAATTGTTCCAGTGTTAACTAGTAGATTCTGATTTTCAAAAGGATCTTTCTCCGTAAATGCTTTTTTATGATGGCATAACATTTCCTCGGATATTTCCTTTAAACCTATTCCACCAATTCGAGATGGAGTACCAGTAAAATACTTACTTATTACATCATTACTGATACCTAAGGCTTCGTAAATTTGCGCTCCCAAATAACTTCCAATTGTTGAAATTCCCATTTTCGACATTACCTTCAGCAAACCTTTATCTACTGCTTTTATGTAATTTTTTCTAGCTGATTTGTATTCAAGACTGATTCTGCCTTCTTTTACCAATCTGTCGATTACGGCATAACTCATATAAGGATTGATAACACTTGCTCCATAAGCAATTAATAGCGCAAAATGGCTCACCTCACGAGCTTCACCTGTTTCCACCACTAAACCAATTTGCATTCTCTTACGCTTCTTAATCAAGTGGTGATGAATAGCAGCAACCGCCAACAATACCGGAATAGGAGCCATTGTTTTACTTACATTTCTATCTGTAAGAATGATATAGTTCTTATGATCATCCACTGCCTTTTCGGCTAACTTACATAGAGAATCCAAAGCATCTTCCAAGCCTTTACCATTATCCGCCGCTTTGAATAGCATATCAAGAGTTGCATGTCTAAATTCTTCATGTCTAAGTTTTTTGATTTTTCCAAGATCTGTATTGGTAATCAAAGGACTTTTAAACCGAATCAATTTACAATGCTGTGGCGTTTCATCCAAGAGATTCTTTTGAACCGCCCCAATATAGTTGGTCAAATCCATTACCAGATTCTCACGAATTGAATCGATAGGTGGATTGGTAACTTGTGCAAAGAGTTGTCGGAAATAATTGAATAACAAATGTGGTTTTTCGGATAAGGCTGGAATAGGTGCATCATTACCCATAGAACCAACCGGTTCTTGACCTCCAATAGCCATAGGTAAAATAATTCGTTCAAAATCCTCCTTCGAATAACCAAAAACGTCTTTACAAAGCTCAAAATGATCGCCAATATCAGATGGAACACGTTTTTCCACAGGAATTGCCTTAAGATCTAATCGATTCTCTTTTAACCAATTTTGATAAGGATTTCTATAGGTCAATTGCGATTTTACTTCCTGATCAGGAATGATAATACCCAATTGAGTATCAACCAATAATAATTTACCAGGACGCAATCTACCTTTTTCCTTAATTTCCTCTGCTCTAAAGTTTTGAATTCCAACTTCAGACCCCATCACAATCATATCATCTTGTGTGATGACATATCGAGAAGGACGTAATCCATTTCTATCTAAAGTTCCACCAATGTATCTACCATCAGAAAACACCAAAGAAGCCGGACCATCCCAAGGTTCCATAAAGGTTGAATGATACTCGTAAAAGGCCTTTAAACTATCTGGAATTGGATTCTTTTCATTCCACGATTCCGGAACCATCATACTTAGAGCATGCGGTAAACTTCTTCCGGTTAAAAAAAGAAATTCCAATACGTTGTCAAAAGATGCAGAATCACTTTTATTTGGCTCTACTACAGGGAAAAGTTTCTTTATATCTTCGCCATATAGTTCCGATTTTAGCAATGATTCGCGGGCTTGCATCCACAATCTGTTCCCCTTAATGGTATTGATCTCTCCATTGTGGGCAACAATACGAAATGGTTGCGCCAAATCCCATGATGGGAAAGTATTGGTACTAAATCTTGAATGTACCATGGCAATAGCAGATTCCAATCTTGGATCCTGCAAATCTTCAAAGTATTTTCCCAGTTGATCACTGGCAAACATTCCTTTATAAACGAGCACCTTAGAAGATAAGCTAGGGATGTAAAACATCTCTTTTTCTTTCATCTTGCTTGCTCTTACATAACTCTCCGCTTGTTTTCTGGCAAGGTACAAACGACGTTCTAAATCATCTTGCTCATAATTTCCTCCAACAAAGATTTGTTTTATTACTGGTTCAGAATGTCTTGCAATTTCTCCAATTGCATTTGTATCCGTTGGTACATCACGTAAATGAAGAAATTCCAATCCTTCTTCTAGCAGAATTTGAATAAGAACCTCAATACAAAACTTCTCTTCAGTTTCATCTTGAGGTAGGAATATTAAACCTGTTCCATACTTTCGAGGCAAAGGAAGTTTAATTCCGATTTTCTTATAGAAACTATGAGGTACTTGCACTAAAATACCAGCACCATCACCACTTACATTGTCAGCACCACGAGCACCCCTGTGTTCCATGTTACACAGAACTTCCAGACCGCGCGTAATAATTTCGTGCGATTTTTTTCCTTTAATGTTGGCTACAAAGCCAATTCCACAATTGTCATGTTCATTCATCGGGTCGTACAGACCCTGTCGGCTTGGTCTAAGGTTTCGCATAGGCATATATTAAGTGCGAAGCCAGGCCATGATTTTTCTTTTAGGAAGACATTGAGTAACGAAAAAGTCCCCAACTTTCTCGACTAATCAGCAACGACACAATGAATCCGTTTGTCGTAGTCTATTTAAGAAAACATTCTAAAAGTGTAGAGATAAAAATTTAAGCTTGTTTAATCCGTTGCAACAAATATAACTTAAAAAAAAGCTACTAAGCAACTATTATTGTTTAGCTAATAGTCGAAAACGTTTTAAAACATGAAAAAAGTCATATTTTTTTATGCAAAGGTTTTCATGAAAATCAGGCAATTACAAATTATCATTTCAAAACCTCTAATAAAAAACAAGTACAATGTTAATTTTAGCTTAATGTTAAGTGATGCTTGAGCAAAAACTATCCTTAAAACAGGACACTTACATTAGCTTGTAGATTCCACAACTGGATGAACTTTTAAAATTTTTAAAAGTTTCTTTTCAACCCATCTTGGCAGGTATTTGCCAATTTTCGTAATAAATTGTTGTCCCAAAATATAGATTGATGAATAAAAGAATACCTTATTTAGTACATAAACAGAAGCAGTAAAGAAAACAACTTTTTTAGTTCCAACTAGAATAAAAGGAAAGGAATAAGTAAGAACAAAAGTAACAACAGCTAAACCAAACAACACAAACCCTACAATTTTTTTCAACTCCATAATGATTTCAACTATTTAGATTTTTGATATTTAAATCAATTCTACGACGCAATATATAAATGGTTATTCAATAAAACTCATTTAAAGTGTTAAAAATCATTAATTAAACAAGAAGTTCGAACATAAAAAAGATAAAAGTGTCTTATTTAAAAAGGATATGTTGAAACATGATTCGTAGTAAGCATGAAGAATATGGCAACTTTTTATACTTGTACCACCAAAATAGAGGTTCGCTAAAAAAAATCTATTAAAAAAATGGATGCAAAGCTTTGAAACGGAGTGTATCACAAAAAATATTCTTTTTTATTAGGATATTAATGTATTTTGCCTTTATCTTTGTAAGCAGCAAATAAAAAAGTATGGAAAAAATATTTATCATCCGACGACGCATATTCAGATCTTTATTGTAACGATAAGGACAAGTGTTGGTATGATACATTTCCAAGCTTTCCCATTCGGAAAGTTTTTTTTTGAAATTAAATGTAGAAGAAAAACCAAATGATTCAATTGCTTTACATACGACGAATGAGCGCACCCTTAAGGAAAGCGGTTCCGGTCTTATTGTCTTGTAATCAATGATTAAGAACAATATTTAGAAGGCTTACCGTTTTTCCCGGTAAGCCTTTTTTTTGAACTTTTAATAACTATTGAATCAAGAAATAATAAAAATGAAAAAGATAATCTTTACAGAAAGCAGACGCCATTTGCGAAGTAACTGTTACCCAGGAGGGGCGGATGAGCTTGCTGTATCTGATTGTCAGATATTCTATAAACTGTATTAAGCTTACCGTTCCTGCGGTAGGCTTTTTTTGTATGCAAATTTAAAATGATATAAAATGAAAAGTAACAACTCCTTAGAATTCCGACGACGATGGTTTAGGAATCTTAACAACAACAATTTAAAAGAAACATTCTTTATCGACATTAATAACAAATGGTTGTGCCTTACAGGTGTAGCATTATTTTGGGAAACCTAGAAGACTAACAAATGATAGATACATTAATGGAAGTTGAGCAAAAAATAAGTGTCATTGTAGCAGATTTAAGGCATATTGATTATGCTGGTGATATTTGTGAAATGATTGAAAGAGCCGCAAAAATACGTGGTACTGGAATTGCAAAAAGAAATCCTTTGTACATCGTACAAAAGATACAGGAAGGAAAAGCTGTAATTGCATTTGATGACTTAAAAGTTATAGGATTCTGCTATGTAGAGACTTGGGAGCATGGTAAATATGTTGCCAATTCAGGTCTAATTGTCGATCCAGAGTATAGAGCTGTTGGATTAGCAAAGTTAATAAAAGCAGAAGCATTTAATTTATCAAGAAAGCGATATCCTCAAGCTAAGATCTTCGGTTTAACAACCAGTCTTCCTGTTATGAAGATTAATTCAGATTTAGGTTATAGACCTGTAACATTCTCAGAATTAACTACAGACGAATCATTTTGGAAAGGTTGTAGTAGTTGTGTTAACTACGATATTCTTCAAAGAACCGATCGAAAAATGTGCCTTTGTACTGGCATGTTATTCGATCCGAGTAAGAATGGTACACCCAATCTAAAAGAAACAATCAAGCAATTCAATCAATCAAAAGAAAACGACAATGACATCAAATAAGAAAAAAGTAGTATTAGCATATAGCGGAGGATTAGATACAACATATTGTGCACTTTACCTTTCTAAGGAGTTGGGGATGGAAGTGTACACCGCGTTAGGAAATACAGGTGGTTTCAGTAAAGAGGAACTTTTAGAAATTGAAGATAGAACCAAACAACTTGGCGTTGCTGAACATGTATCGTTAGATATCACAGAAGAATACTACGAAAAATGTATCAAGTACATGATTATGGGTAATGTATTAAAGAACAATACATATCCATTATCGGTAAGCTCCGAGAGAGCATTTCAGGCAATGGCAATTGCTCAATATGCTCATTCCATTAATGCAGATTATATAGCGCACGGTAGTACAGGAGCTGGAAATGATCAGATCAGGTTCGATTTGATTTTTAAAATAATGGCTCCTAATGCTGAAATTATAACTCCTACTAGAGATTTGGAATTAAGTAGGGAAATGGAAATTAACTACCTAAAAGAACACGGCATTAATGCGAACTTCGAAAAAATGAAATATTCCATTAATGCAGGAATTTGGGGAACAAGTATTGGAGGAAAGGAGACTTTAAGTTCCAACTTACCATTGCCAGAAGAAGCTTATCCTAAGCAAGTTGAAAAAACGGATCCAGAAAATTTAAGCATAGAGTTCAAGGAAGGTGAATTAGTAGCAGTAAATGGTGAAAAAGTTGACCATCCGCTTGAAGCAATTCAAAAAATTGAAGAAGCTGGAGCCGCTTTTGGGATTGGGAGAGATATGCACATTGGAGACACTATAATTGGGACAAAAGGTAGAGTTGCTTTTGAGGCCGCTGCCCCTTTAATGATCATTCAAGCTCATCAAACTTTAGAAAAGCATACGCTAACAAAATGGCAAATGCATTGGAAGGAACAAATTGCAAATTTCTATGGAATGCTTTTGCATGAAGCTCAATATTTGGAACCAGTAATGAGAAATATGGAAAGCTTTCTTGTTGATACACAAAGGAATGTCAATGGAACGGTATGTATTAAAATGTTTCCTAAATACTTTCAAATAGAAGGTATAGAATCTCCAAATGACTTAATGTCTGATTTATTTGGACAATATGGTGAAAGCAATGAAGGTTGGACAGCTGATGATGTAAAAGGATTTACAAATATTCTAGCTAATTCTCTTAAAATTTATCATACAATAAATCAGCAATAAAATGGTAAAAGTTGGTATAATAGGTGGTGCAGGATATACTGCAGGAGAATTGTTACGGATTTTAATTTGGCATCCGAAAGTGAATATTGCTTTTGTACAAAGTGCTAGTCATGATGGTTATCCAATTACCGATGTGCACAAAGATTTGCTTGGAGATACTGATTTGAAATTTGGCAAAGCCGACTATTCAAAAGTAGATGTGATATTTATCTGCTCCGGTCATGGAAAAACCAAATTATTTCTGGATCAAAACAATTTACCTAATGGTCTTAAAATTGTTGATTTAAGTACTGATTACAGACCTAAAAACAATGGCAACGGTTTTGTTTATGGATTACCGGAATTGAATAAGGAAAGTATTGAAACAGCTAATAGAATAGCAAATCCAGGATGTTTTGCTACTTGTATTGAGTTGGGATTGCTTCCATTGGCAGCAGAAAAACAATTAAGTGAAGAAATCCATGTAAATGCAATTACAGGATCGACTGGAGCAGGACAAAATCCTATGGTAACTTCACACTTTAGCTGGAAGAATAATAATGTAGCAGTATATAAAGCATTTACACATCAGCATTTGTCAGAGATTAATGAATCTGTACTTCAGCTACAGCCTGATTACTCAAAGGAGATCAACTTTATCCCGGTAAGAGGAAACTTTAGCCGAGGCATCATGGCAACAATCTATACTGATTGTAAATGGAGTCTGGAAGAAGCCAAAGAGAAATATGATTTGTATTATTCCGAACACCCTTTTGTTTCCATCTCGAATACTATACCTGATGTAAAACAGGTAGTTAACACTAACAAGTGTGTGTTATATTTTGAGAAACACGGTAGCAAGCTAATGATTATCTCAGTGATTGATAATTTATTAAAAGGTGCATCGGGACAAGCTGTTCAGAATATGAACCTGATGCTTGGCCTGAATGAAAAAGAGGGTTTAGGATTAAAACCAATTGGTTTTTAAATAAGATAAAAATGAAATTATTCGACGTATATAATTGTTACGATATAAACCTAGTGAACGGAAAGGGAATGGAACTTTCCGATGACAAAGGAAATCAATACCTGGATTTTTATGGAGGTCATGGTGTGATTTCCATCGGTCATTCTCACCCTCACTACATGTTTAGGATCGAAAACCAACTGCATTGTTTAGGATTTTATTCGAATGCGGTTAAGAATGATTTGCAAGAAAAATTGGCTTGTAAATTAGGGAAGATAAGTGGATATGATGATTACAATTTGTTTCTGTGCAATTCGGGAGCAGAGGCAAATGAGAATGCATTAAAGATTGCATCATTTCACAATCAAAAGTCAAAAGTAATCTCAATTAAAGGTGCATTTCATGGTAGAACAGGAGGAGCTCTGTCAATAACTGACAATCCAAAATTAGCATCTGAATTCAATGTCGAACACGACGTAGCATTTGTTGAAATGAATGATACTGAATCTCTTAAGAGTGAACTTTCTAAAGGGAACGTATCCGCTGTTATTATAGAAGGGATTCAGGGTGTTAATGGAGTTGTTGAGCCAACAATAGATTTCCTAAAAACAGCTAAAACCGTTTGTGAAGAAAATGATGCTTTGCTAATTCTGGATGAGATTCAATCAGGATTTGGAAGAAGCGGAAAGTTTTTTGCACACCAGTATTCTGGTGTAAAGCCAGATATTATTACCACAGCAAAAGGAATGGGAAATGGTTTTCCAATTGCTGGAGTTTTGATATCTCCAAAGCTAAAACCTTGGAAAGGCATGCTAGGAACAACCTTTGGTGGAAATCATCTGGCATGTGCCGCAGCAATAGCTGTTCTTGAAACTATAGAAGAAGAGCAATTAATAGATAATGCGAAAGAAATAGGCAATTATTTAATCGCGAATTTAAAAGATAATAATGCTGTAAAAGCAATAAGGGGGAAAGGTTTAATGATTGGTATAGACATTGAAAATATGTCAGAAACAAGAACGAAGCTTTTAAAGGAATATGGAATATTTACAGGTTCCTCAGGAGAAAACACGCTTCGTTTACTACCACCGCTATCAATATCGAAAGCTGAAGCAGACCAATTCATTGAAGCATTTAACTGTGTTTTAGCAAGCACCTGTGCAGTTAAACACTAAGTAGTAAAACCCAAATTGTAAGAAGAAATGAGCGAATTAACAGTAGTAAAAATTGGAGGAAATGTAATTGATAATCCTAATAAGTTAAATGACTTTTTGGATGCTTTTTCAAACCTTAATGGTAAAGTAGTTCTTGTTCATGGTGGGGGTAAATTAGCTTCTGATTTATCGGGTGAACTTGGAGTGAAAACCAAAATGGTAAATGGAAGAAGAATTACTGATGCTGATAATCTTAAGCTGGTAACAATGGTTTATGCTGGTTTGGTTAACAAGAATATCGTAGCTTCTTTGCAAGCAAGAGGCGTTAATGCACTTGGAATGTGCGGTGCCGATCAGGATTTGATACTTGCAGAGAAGCGTAATCATCCTACAATTGATTTTGGATTTGTGGGAGATATCACGAAAGTGAACACCTTAGCATTATGCAAGCAAATTGAATGCAACTCTACTTTGGTAATTGCTCCTATTACACACGATGGAAAAGGTCAATTACTCAACACAAATGCTGACACCATCGCAACCGAACTAGCTACTGCATTAAGCAGGTTTTACAAAGTGAAGCTCATTTATAGCTTCGAAAAACTAGGGGTTTTAATGGATGCAGAAGATGAAAGCAGTGTAATGCCAGTATTAACTTCCGATCAATGCAAGAAAATGGTGAAAGAAGGGAGTATCAATACTGGTATGATGCCGAAAACAGAAAATGCTTTTTATGCATTATCTCAAGGCGTTGAGGAAGTTATCATTGGTAATTTTGTTTCGATGGAGAATTGTAAATCTTCCGGAACACAAGTAGTCTTAAACGCAAAGACACAAGGACACAAAGAATGATGAATAAGCTTGTTAGATATTCTGCAAAAATCAGCGTAAAAAAATCTGCGCCTATTTGTGAGAATTTAAGCATTGCAATTCAAGATTTAACGTCTTTCTGCCTTAGCGTTAAAAATTAAAGAAATGAATTTGGAAAAATATAAAAATATAGCCCTGCAAACTTTGAAAGAGTTAATCTCTATTCAATCTTTCAGTAAAGAGGAACATACGGTTGCTGATTTGATGGAGAATAAACTTAAAAGCTTTGGCTATAAAGTGAATAGAAAAGGTAACAATGTTTGGATCTTCAATTCAGATTTCAATGAAGGTAAGCCAGTCTTGCTAATGAATTCTCATTTGGATACGGTAAAGCCTAACGAAAAATGGACAAAAGATCCTTACAATCCTGAAATTGTAGACGATCAACTTTATGGTTTGGGAAGCAATGATGCTGGTGGCTGCTTGGTCTCACTTATGGCTACTTTTCTGGCACTGGACGAAACGGATCAGGAATACAACCGAGTGTTTTGTGCTTCGGCAGAAGAGGAAATCTCAGGTAAAAACGGCTTTGAGTTAGTGCAAGATGAGATAGGTAGAATAGATGTTGGAATAGTAGGTGAACCAACATTAATGGAAATGGCTATTGCAGAAAAAGGACTGATGGTTTTAGATTGTGAAGCCAAAGGAGTTCCCGGTCACGCTGCCAGAAATGAAGGAGTAAATGCCATAAGTATAGCAATGAATGACATTGAATGGTTTCATTCTTTCAAATTTGAAAATGAATCGCAAATGCTTGGTCCGGTTAAAATGACTGTGACTCAAGTTAACGCGGGGAAACAACACAATGTAATTCCAGCATCATGCAAATATGTAGTTGATGTTAGAACAAACGAGCATTATTCTAACGAAAAAGCCTTCGATATTATTCAAGAAAATATAGAAAGTGAGGTAAAAGCCAGATCGTTCAGAATGAATTCTTCTGGCATTCCATTGGAGCATCCACTTATTCAAACTGGCTTAAATCTAGGAATGGGATATTATGGGTCTCCAACAACATCTGATCAAGCAATAATGAAAGGATTTCCTACTCTAAAGTTAGGTCCTGGAGATTCTGCCAGATCGCATACAGCAGATGAGTTTATCTATTTACATGAAATAAAGAAAGGGATCCAAAAATATTATAACTTGTTGAATGGATTGAAAATTTGAGAAGTGAATGAGTTAATGTGTGAACTTGTAAAGGAGGAAAACAAAAAGTTCTTAAACATTTTCACAGTGCATAAAAGCTATATAAAAATCTAAATGATAACTGCTTTATAGAAAAGGAGTTTGGAATCACCGCTTGACTTAATATTTAAACAAACACAGAATATGAAACTTTGGGATAAAGGCGTAAAAGTTGATAAGAAAATTGAACAGTTTACGATAGGTATGGATCGTGAATTAGACTTGGAGCTGGCAGCTTTTGATGTGTTGGGATCACTTGCCCACATCGAAATGCTTCAGTCTATTGGTCTGCTTGAAAAGAAAGAATTGAAATTAATTCAGGAAGAACTCCGCAAAATATATTCAGCCATTAAAAACGATGACTTTGTGATTGAAGACGGGATTGAGGATGTTCACTCCCAAGTGGAGTATTTGCTTACCCAGTCATTAGGAGATATCGGTAAGAAAATACACAGTGGAAGATCGAGAAACGATCAGGTTCTATTGGACTTGAAACTATTCACCCGAAATAAACTGGAGGAAATCGTTCGTGAGGCAAGATTGCTATTCGATGAATTGATTGAGAAAAGTAATGCATACAAAGATGTATTGATTCCAGGATACACACACTTGCAAGTAGCTATGCCATCATCGTTTGGTTTATGGTTTGGATCATATGCTGAAAGCTTAACCGATGATCTTTTGGTGTTGCAAGCAGCTTATAAGGTAGTAAATCAAAATCCGTTGGGATCGGGAGCCGGATATGGTTCTTCTTTCCCATTAAATCGACAAATGACAAGCGATTTGCTCGGTTTTGATGACCTAAGCTACAACGTGGTATATGCACAAATGGGGCGTGGAAAAATGGAGTTTACTGTACTGTCAGCTTTGGCAAATATGGCCATGACCATTGCCAAACTGGCTATGGATGCATGCTTGTACAACTCGCAGAACTTTAACTTCCTAAGTTTCCCTGATGAACTAACCACTGGAAGCAGTATCATGCCACACAAAAAAAATCCGGATGTGTTTGAGGTTATTAGAGCAAATGCCAATGCATTGCAAATGTTACCAGCTCAAATACAGGCTGTAACATCAAACCTTCCTTCAGGATATCATCGAGATTATCAGCTAACCAAAGAGTTCTTTATGCCTTCATTTGATAAAATGCTTTCATGTCTCGAAATGACCAGAATTATGCTATCGGAAGTAAAAATAAACGAAGAGGTATTGAATGATGAACGCTACAAATACTTGTTTACCGTTGAAGAGGTAAATAAAATGGTAGTTGATGGTATTCCTTTTCGTGATGCATACAAAAAAGTTGGACAACTTGTTGAAGCAGGCGATTTTAATCACGAAGGTGAAATTAAACATGTACACGAAGGAAGTATTGGCAACCTGTGTAACGATAAGATTGTTTGCAAAATGAATGAAACTTTTATTGCATTCAATTTTCATAAAACAAAAGAGGCATATATGAATTTATTGAATCGAATATAGTAACTACTAGGTACTGAAAATATAACATTAACCATTTTATAGAACTGTTTATGTCACAACAGATAAAAGCAAAGCTAATATTACAGGATGGATCAGAATATATTGGTACATCTTTTGGGTATGAGGACTCCGTGGCAGGAGAGATGGTGTTTAACACTGCAATGACGGGATATCCTGAAAGTTTGACCGATCCTTCTTACAAAGGACAGATTTTGGTGAGTACTTTCCCTTTGATTGGAAACTACGGGGTTCCGGGAACATTGCAAGAAGATGAACTGTTCCGCTTTTATGAATCAGAAAAGATTCAGGTTTCAGCATTTATTGTTTCTGATTACACCGAAGAATTTAGTCACTGGAATGCTAGCTTAAGTCTTGCAGACTGGATGAAAGAACACAAAATTCCCGGTATTTATGGTGTAGACACCCGTGCTCTAACCAAAAAGCTTCGAGAACAAGGGAGCATGCTTGCCAAAATTGTTTTTCAGGATAAGGAACCTGAATGGAAAGATCCAAACCTTGAAAACCTGGTAGCACAGGTAAGTATTCCTGATAAAAAAGTTTATGGCAACGGAAAGCACAAAGTACTTTTATTAGATTGTGGAGTAAAGAATAACATTATCAGGTGTCTGTTAAAACGCGATACAACCGTAATACGAGTTCCTCATGATTACGACTTCACACAAGAGGAATACGATGGCTTATTTATTTCTAATGGTCCAGGAGACCCAAAACAGAATACATCTGCCATTGCAAATTTGAAGAAAGCTTTTGATCAAGATACTCCAATTATGGGAATTTGTCTGGGAACACAACTTATGGCGCTTGCCGCAGGAGCTGATACCTACAAATTAAAGTACGGACACAGATCTCACAACCAGCCAGTAGTACTTCAGGGAACCAAGCGTTGTTTCATTACCTCGCAGAACCACGGCTATGCTATTAATAACGATACTTTACCTAAAGAATGGCAACCTTTGTTCATTAATGCCAACGACAATACATGCGAAGGAATAAAGCATGTTTCTAAACCATTTTTTGCTTCTCAGTTTCACCCCGAAGCATCGAGTGGACCTACTGATACAGAGTTCCTTTTTGACGATTTCATTGGAATGATGGAAGAGTATAAAGTATCAAGTATAAATGAATAAGGAAAAATTAGAAGAATTATCAATTAACAGCCAATAGCTAATTGCTAAAGGCTAATAGCTAGGAACAATGATTAAAGACAAAATAAAGAAAGTACTCGTATTAGGTTCAGGAGCCCTTAAAATTGGTGAAGCTGGTGAATTTGACTATTCCGGTTCTCAGGCATTAAAAGCCATGAAAGAGGAAGGTATTTATACCGTATTGATTAACCCGAATATCGCAACCGTACAAACTTCTAAGGGAGTTGCCGATCAGATTTATTTCTTGCCGGTTACTCCCTTTTTTGTGGAACAGGTAATATTAAAAGAAAAGCCGGATGGAATTCTATTAGCATTTGGCGGACAAACAGCCTTAAATTGTGGTGTGCAACTTTTCGAATCTGGTATTCTGGAGAAGTACAAGCTTAAGGTACTGGGAACACCAATCGAAGCGATTATTAAAACTGAGGATAGAGAGATTTTTGCTAACGAGTTGCGAAAGATTGATGTAAAAACTCCTCAATCTTATGCGGTTTCATCTGTGCAAGGAGCATTAGATGCAGCTGATAAATTAGGTTTCCCAATTATCGTTCGTGCGGCCTTTACACTTGGTGGGCAAGGTTCAGGTTTCTGTAATAATTTGGAAGAACTGAAAAAGCTAGCTGAGAACGCATTATCATACTCAAACCAGATTTTGGTTGAGGAATCGCTGAAAGGTTGGAAAGAGGTAGAATACGAGGTGGTACGTGACGCTTACGATAACTGTATTACGGTTTGTAATATGGAAAACTTCGATCCGCTGGGAATCCATACTGGTGAAAGTATTGTAATTGCCCCTTCTCAAACGCTAACCAATTCCGAGTATCACAAGCTAAGAGCATTGGCGATAAAGATTATTCGTCATATGGGCGTAGTGGGAGAGTGTAACGTACAGTATGCATTGGATCCTAACTCAGAAGATTATCGTGTAATTGAAGTGAATGCGCGTTTATCCAGATCATCTGCATTAGCATCGAAAGCTACAGGATATCCCTTGGCGTTCGTCGCGGCTAAGCTTGGTTTAGGATACGCATTGCACGAGTTGAAGAATACCGTTACTCAAACCACTACTGCTTGTTTCGAGCCTGCTTTGGATTATGTAGTTTGTAAAATTCCTCGTTGGGATTTGAACAAATTCGAAGGTGTTACCAAAGAGATCGGGTCGAGCATGAAATCGGTTGGTGAGGTTATGGCCATTGGTCGCAACTTTGAGGAAGCCATTCAGAAAGGATTGCGTATGATCGGTCAGGGAATGCACGGATTTGTAGGGAATGTTCACTCTAAATTTGAAGATGTCGATAAGGAGTTGACACATCCTACTGATATGCGTATTTTCTCCATTGCGCAGGCATTCGAAAAAGGCTATAGCATAGATAAGGTGCATGATCTTACCAAGATCGACAAATGGTTCCTAAGCAAACTGGAACACATCACTAAGATTAAGTGGGATCTGCAAAAGCATAATAATTTACAGACTTTACCTGATGAATTGCTTAAAGCAGCTAAGGTATACGGATTCTCGGATTTCCAGTTGGCAAGATTCGTTCTGAAGCCAGAAAATACCAATATGGAATCGGAATTGCTATCGGTAAGAAAACACAGAAAAACGAAAGGAATTGTTCCGGTTGTGAAGCAAATTGACACACTAGCGGCAGAATATCCTGCGCAAACCAATTACATTTATCTTACTTATAGTGGTGATGAAAATGACATCTCATATGAGGATGATAATCAATCTGTAATTGTATTGGGTTCGGGTGCCTATAGAATTGGATCATCGGTAGAATTTGACTGGTGTAGTGTAAATGCACTGAATGCTGTAAACAAAGAAGGTTTACGTTCTGTAATGATCAACTACAATCCTGAAACAGTAAGTACCGATTACGATGTTTGTGACCGACTGTATTTCGATGAACTGTCATTCGAAAGAGTTTTGGATATCATCGATTTGGAATCGCCTAGAGGTGTAATTGTATCGGTTGGTGGACAGATACCTCAGAATTTATCAATGCGCCTGCACAAAGCAGATGTAAAAGTGTTGGGTACGTCTCCAGAGTCGATTGACAGAGCAGAAAACCGTCAGACATTCTCGGCGATGTTAGATGAACTAGGAGTTGATCAGCCACGTTGGAGTGAGTTGACCAGCATTGATGCCATTCACGAGTTTATTGATGAAGTGGGATTCCCTGTATTGATTCGCCCAAGTTACGTGCTTTCAGGTGCTGCCATGAATGTGGTATCGAACCGTGAGGAATTAGGACACTTCCTTAATCTTGCGGCTCAAGTTTCTAAGCAATATCCTGTAGTCGTGAGTGAGTTTATCCAGGAAGCCAAAGAGATTGAGTTCGATGGTGTTGCCAAGAATGGAGAAATTGTGATAGATGCCATCTCTGAGCACGTTGAGTTTGCAGGAGTACACTCTGGTGATGCAACCTTGGTATTCCCACCTCAGAAATTGTACTTTGAAACCATACGCAGAATCAGAAAGATTGCGCGTAAGGTTGCAAAATCATTAGATATTACTGGACCATTCAATATGCAGTTGTTGGCAAAAGACAACGACATTAAGGTAATCGAATGTAACCTTCGTGCCAGCCGTAGTTTCCCATTTGTATCGAAAGTAATGGACTATAATTTTGTGGAAACAGCTACACAGGCAATGTTGGATGTTCAAATTCCAAATAATCTTCCATCAATGTTCGAGTTGGAACATATTGGTGTAAAAGCATCGCAATTTTCATTCTCAAGATTGTCGAAAGCCGATCCTATTTTAGGTGTAGACATGTCTTCAACTGGCGAAGTAGGTTGTTTAGGTGCAGATTACTACGATGCGATATTAAAATCAATGATATCAGTAGGTTATCGTGTACCGAAGAAAGCAGTGTTAATTAGTAGTGGTCCTATTCGCTCGAAACTAGAGCTATTAAAGAGCTCCAAGATGCTAGAGGAGCGTGGATACAAGCTATACGGAACAAGAGGTACAGCAAAGTTCCTTCAGGAAAATGGCGTGACGGTTGAAGCAGTTGCCTGGCCAGATGAAAACGAAGAGA
This sequence comes from Marinifilum sp., assembly GCF_965230805.1. Lineage (NCBI taxonomy): Bacteria > Pseudomonadati > Bacteroidota > Bacteroidia > Marinilabiliales > Marinifilaceae > Marinifilum > Marinifilum sp. The sequence goes on from NZ_OZ246019.1 coordinate 4,528,196, forward strand.
AAACAGCGGTAAGTTTGATTCGCGATAGAGAAGTAGATTTGGTTGTGAACATACCAAAGAACTTGAGCAAGGATGAGCTGAACAACGATTACCAAATCAGACGTTCTGCCATCGACTTAAACGTTCCTTTGGTAACCAATGCCCGTTTGGCATCTGCTTTTATCTACTCAATCTGTAAAAAGTCCGAAGCCGATCTTAAAATCGAAAGCTTTAGCGATTACGTAGAGCAAAAGCAAGATTGGTAGAAGAAATACTTTGATGCTCTCACTCCATGTGAGGGTATCAATGCTTGCTTGCAATAAAAAACTGAGAACATCACTTGAAGTGATACCCTCAGATCCCTGCATTTTGATGCTCTTACTTTAAGTAAGGGTGTTAATTGTTCCCTTGAAAAAAACCAAAAATATCACTTCAAGTGATAAGTATAGAACCTTGCATTTTGGTGTCTTTTTTCAATTCAAAAACTGAGAGCATCACTCGCAGTGATACCCTCAGATCCTTGCATTTTGATGCTCTTACTTTAAGTAAGGGTGTTAATTGTTCCCTTGAAAAAAACCAAAAATATCACTTCAAGTGATAAGTATAGAACCCTGCATTTTGGTGTCTTATTTCAATTCAAAAACTGAGAGCATCACACGCAGTGATACCCTCAGATCCCGGCATTTTGATGCTCTTACTTTAAGTAAGGGTATCAATTGTTCCCTTGGAAAAAAACCAAAAATATCACTTCAAGTGATAAGTATAGAACCTTGCATTTTGGTGTCTTATTTCAATTCAAAAACTGAGAGCATCACTCGCAGTGATACCCTCAGATCCCTGCATTTTGATGCTCTTACTTTAAGTAAGGGTGTTAATTGTTCCCTTGAAAAAAACCAAAAATATCACTTCAAGTGAAAACTATACAACACTGCATTTTGGTGTCTTTTTTCAATTCAAAAACTGAGAGCATCACTTGAAGTGATACCCTCAGATCTCTGTATTTTGATGCTCTTACTTTAAGTAAGGGTGTTAATTGTTCCCTTGAATAAAACCAAAAATATCACTTCAAGTGATAAGTATAGAACCTTGCATTTTGGTGTCTTATTTCAATTCAAAAACTGAGAGCATCACTCGGAGTGATACCCTCAGATCCCAGCATTTTGATGCTCTTACTTTAAGTAAGGGTATCAATTGTTCCCTTGAAACGAAAAACCAATACTTTAAGCGATACCCTCCAGCATCATTGATTTTACAATTGTTCTCCTATCAAATTTTCCGTTTTAGCCAATTCATAATCAATTAAAGAACCTTTTCTCTCACAAAAATAATCACGATAAGATGAAAACTCCCAATCCTCAGGCGAAGCAACCAGTTGATCGAATACTGGATTCATATGAATATAGTTAAAGCAAATTCGTGGATACGAATAATCATCCAGGTTGGTATTAATCCTTGCACCAAACTCAGCATTCCAATACGAGGGCGTTATTTCTTCAAGCATATTTAAGCATTTGGTCTTTGTATGGCTCTGAAATAAGGATCCATTAAAATTCTGTTCCTTTTGTAATGCTCTCGTATAACTAGCAAGTAGCTTACCAATTGAAAAATTTAAATCAACATTAAAATTTTCTGGCTTAATGCAGTTTACCTTTATCAGTAAATGAAAATGAGTAGGCATAAGACACCATGCAAGTATACTACAGTAAGGAGTTAAGTGTTTACGAAGTTTTTTTAGGAAAAACAAGTAATTCTCGTGCGAGTAAAAAATACGAACACCATTATTGCTTCTGTTATAAACATGGTAAAGATAATCTTCTTCAAAATACATAGTAATAATTCTATAGTTTACATTAAAAGTAATAAAATTAATAATTAGGATAATCACAGCGAGCATCAAGTGAGCGTATCAATTTGTTAATTGCAATTATTAACTGAGAGCATCACTCGGAGTGATAGCCTCAGATCCCTGTATTTTGATGCTCTTACTTTAAGTAAGGGTGTTAATTGCTATATTAAGCTGATGCAATGTAACCCTCCCTGCTACTCTTTACCATATACTTATAATACTTCTTACCGTATCAAGTTCTTCATACCAATCGTTTCAAGCACTTGATGTGTTACGTTTCATATGCCTCATACGGTTCGTTTCATGTACTTGATACGGTAATAACTATTAAGGGAAGTTTATATAATGCTAATGGCTTTATCGAAGCGTCCTAAGCTAATACAAGTGTATCGAGGAGGTAAACAACGTACTTCAATCATGTAGTCGCCCTTTTCAATATCCAATGGAATCTGAAACATTTGATAGCTTTTTGTGCTTTTAATGGATAGTTCTATTCTGTACTCTTTTTTGCTTGTATCATGCACCAGGAAAATACCTTGCTGTTTATCTTCTTTATCGTGTTTAAGGCTTTTGCCTTTCAGTTCTATTATCGATCCTCTTTCAAATTGATAATTCGATGTAGGAGAGCTTAAATTTTTAACAGAGTTAATCTGTATTAATGAACCTGGAGGTGTTACTTTAAACAGCTCACCTTCATCGGCTATTCTTTTTAGAAATGTTCCTTCCGACACACGAAAATGAAGTTGATGTCTTTTCTTATCAAATTTATCATGTTCACCTTCGAAATTACCAGTTAAAGTAGGTTGAATATTAATGAGTGGTGTATTGATGCATATTCCTTTTTTTAGAGCTTCTTCAATTACTTCTTGAACTCGTTCCAGTACTCCTTCAACCAAATATTCAGGTATTCTATTTCCTTTTAACGAAGCTAAGGCAATTAAATCCTTACTGTTTATTGTTTTTAAGGAGTCAGGTATTCCAATGTATTTGTGTTTTCCTTTTTGAAAAGGATTTTCCTTTAAGTAATAGTAAATCATTTTGAATGCTTATTGTATTTGGGGCGTTTAAATTAGTCATAATTTTTAGAAAATAGTTTAATATTAGCATCATTTAATTCCTTTTAATTAGTTTTAGTCCTTCAAAAACAAACATCAAATGAAAGACTATATTTATACTTTACCTCTTAAGGTGCGCGATTACGAGTGCGATATTCAAGGAGTTGTAAATAACTCGGTATATCAGAATTATTTAGAGCATGCCCGTCATGAGTTTTTAGAATCGATTGGAAGTAATTTTAAGAGATTACATGAAGAGGGGATAGATGCGATGGTATCGCGCATTGAGATTGATTACAAGAACTCATTAACCAGTGGCGATGAATTTGAGGTACGACTAAACATTGAAAGAGAAGGCTTAAAGCTGGTATTCAAGGAGGATATCTACCGAATATCTGATAAGCAAGTTTGTGCGAAAGGGAAAGTGTTTGTAATCTGCTTGGTAAATGGGCGACTGAGTAAAGGAGAGGTGTTCGACGAATTGTTTCGAGAATATCTTGCCTAAAATATAATACTGCTTTTTATAGACAAAAAAAGGATCGAACTCCTCCGATCCTTTCCCACATTACATGTTAACCTTAAACTCAATCTATTTTAAAACCGCTCTGTTTTTCTGTTCTTTGTACACAATTCAAAGGTACGGCAATAGGCGGTTAAGAGCTGCAAAGGAAAGTTAAAAAAGATTAAATGGGAGAGGGAAATGATTAGAATGATATCTAATGGATAAAGCTGTTGTTTAAAATATGATTATCTTTAATTAAATTAAAAATCCTTCATTTTATTATGACCTACTTAAAAACAATATTTTCGTTCCTAAGTATTTCCCTTTTGTACTTTTCTGTAAGCGCCCAACAAATAGAAGTTAGTGGTAAAGTTTTAGTTTACAACAAAATTCCTGTTGTTAATGCTGATGTGCTGGTAAATAGTAGCAAGCAAATAGTCAGAACTGATCAACAAGGCAATTTTAAATGTATTTGCGATATTAAAGATCGTTTAATTGTTACAGCCAAAGGGTTTGACAAATATGTATTAAAGGTAAAGAAGAATAAAAAAGACAAGCTGATAGCCAAAGTAAAATTGTCGAATATTGAAAATGCAATGGACAAGGCAATTGAGAACGGACACATTTTATTGCTTGATGAATTTAAAGAGTTAAGTCAAAAAAACTCCGGAGCAATAGATTATTCCAGATACAATTCGGTTATGGATATTCTTACCAATGAGTTTCCAACATTACAGATTTCCAATGGTGAAGTTATTATTCAGGGGCAAGGATCAATATCAGTATCAAGTGCAGCACAAATTGAGATTGATGGCTTTCTTACATCTTATTCAGCTTTAAATAACCTATCGACAACAGACATTGAAAACATTAAAATTATTAAAGGTAGCGATGCCTCAATTTATGGAGTAAATGGTGGAAATGGAGTAATATCGATTACAACCAAAAAAAAATAAGCAAGTAAAAAAAGATAATAATGAAAGGCAGACCTCAATAGTCTGCCTTTTGTATGATTAAAACAATTCATCCACCGAGAGGTATCTCTCGCCCGTATCATAATTAAAAGTTAATACCACTGCAGTAGATTCGATTGATTTAAGCTGCTTGCTAACCGCTGCCAAGGATGCCCCGGTTGATATACCAGCGAGCACACCTTCTTTAATGGCTAATTCCTTGGCCATCGAAAAGGCTTCATCCTTACTAACCTGAATGGCTCCATCAAGAATCTTAGTGTTTAGGTTTTTAGGAATAAATCCTGCTCCAATACCTTGCAATGGGTGCGGCCCTGCCTGTCCGCCACTAATTACAGCAGATGCTTCTGGTTCCACTGCAAACACCTTCAATTTTGGAAACTTCTGCTTTAAAATTTCTGCAACTCCACTAATATGGCCACCTGTTCCTACACCCGTAATCAAATAATCGATACCATCCGGAAAATCTGTAATAATCTCTTTTGCTGTAGTCATTCTATGAATATCCACATTGGCTTCATTGTCAAATTGTGATGGCATCCACGAATTAGAATTTTCAGATATGAGTTCTTCCGCTTTTTCAATCGCACCTTTCATGCCTAATTCTCGCGGAGTTAGAACGAATTCTGCTCCGTAAGCAGCCATGAGGCTTCTTCGTTCTACCGACATTGATTCCGGCATTACCAAGATTAATTTATAAGCTTTAACCGCAGCAACCATAGCCAAACCAACACCAGTATTTCCAGAGGTAGGTTCAATAATAATAGATCCTTCGGTTAATTGTCCTTCTTTTTCGGCAGTTTGCACCATCGATAAGGCAATTCTGTCTTTAATACTTCCTGCCGGATTTGCCCTTTCCAATTTCATCCACACATTGGCATCTTTAAATACCTTATTCAGTTTTAAAACGGGAGTATTTCCTATTCCTTCTAAAATATTATTCAGTTTCATATTGATTTATATTTGAAAATTAATAATCTTACTTTCATCAAGCTTAGTTCTCACCTTTGTTTCATGTTTGTGATAAACAACACTATTTGAATCAACACTGGAAGTTAACCACACATTACCGCCAATAATGCTGTTTCTTCCTATAACAGTATCGCCACCAAGAATAGTAGCACTAGAGTAGATAATTACATTGTCTTCGACAGTAGGATGACGTTTCTTCTTGGCCAGGCTTTTCTTCACCTGCAAGGCACCAAGAGTAACACCTTGATATATTTTTACATTGTTCTTGATAACGGCCGTTTCGCCAATTACTACACCAGTGCCATGATCAATAAAGAACGAATCGCCAATGGTAGCTCCCGGATGTATATCGATACCCGTTTTTGTATGAGCATATTCACTCATTAAACGGGGTACAGTTGGAACGCCCAAATTGTATAATACATTACTCAATCGATACACCATGATTGCGAAGAATCCCGGATATGCAATGATCACTTCTCCAAGGGTATTGGCAGCTGGATCAAACTTTTGTATGGCTTCAGCATCTTTTAGTAAAGCCTTATAAACCAAAGGCAATTGTATCATAAAAAATTGTGTAATGTTCTCAATAGAATCATTTAGTTTGAAATTAACAGGCAGTAATAATAATTTAAGTGTTGATTCCATTTGATAAAGCAAAGACTCCTCGGCACAGCAACTTTTGCTTCTTCTGGCACTAATAGGAAATAGTGCATTCATAGCCTCTTCAACAAATCTTTGCGACAAGTCGCGAGAAGGCATGTCAATCTCGTTGTTCTTTCTGGATGCTTTAAGCTCGTCCATTACTTTCATTAAGTAACTCATTATTTATTGTTTTGATGTACAGAAATTCTATTAATCAGGTAAACAGTACTATTACCTATAAGGGGATAATCAGTTAGCAAGTAAAATAAACAGGTACTAACAGCAGCAGCAACAACAACAATTGTTGTATTGATAGGCTTGGGAATAACAAGAGGAAACTTGAATTAGATACACACCATACCTAATCATAGAAAATCGATTCGAGTAACTTGTTATGGTATGATTAAAAATTCTTGTCATCTATTGGATATAATACATTCAAACTTAAAAAAAATAAATTGAATAAGAGTCTTGAGTCTTATATTTTCTGTTAAAAGAATGTTATTTAATTATCGATATTGGCTTTATTAAAGTAGAAATTCGAGTTCCATATCTTTTTTATTACTTTTATTACGTGGCTTAAAATAAACGATAATAAATATGAATACATCAAAGTATATTTGTCCCAAATGTGGTAATGGAAATTATGTAAGCGATGAGTTCAGAGCAACAGGAGGTCGATTCGCCAAAGTTTTTGATGTTCAGAACAAAAAGTTCACAACAATAACATGTTCCAGGTGTTCTTATACCGAGTTGTATAAGGGAACTACCAGCCAGTTAGGTAACATTTTTGATTTTTTGACCAATTAAAATCATATCAATGAAGAAGAAATTACTTTTTGTGTGTTTAGGAAATATTTGCAGATCGCCCAGTGCTGAAGCGGTTATGAATGGATATTTAAAAGTAAACCTTCTGGATGACGAGTATGAATGTGATTCTGCTGGCACAGGCGGTTGGCATGTAGGCGAAAGAGCAGATACTAGAATGAGAACACATGCTACCAAAAGAGATTATCACTTAACAAGCATTGCTCGTCAGTTCAATCCGAAAACAGATTTCGAAGAGTTTGATCTAATCATTGGAATGGATCAACAAAATGTTTCGGATCTCAAAAGTATGGCAAGAAATCATAAAGATTTGAATAAAATTAAGTCGATGACAGATTACTGTACCCGATATACTCATTATGATTCGGTTCCTGATCCTTATTACGGAGGAGCTGATGGCTTTGAATTGGTTTTAGACATCTTGGAAGATGCATGCGAAGGATTATTAAAAGAACTCGATAAATGATAGAATTTCAAATTATTGAGAAAATACAAGATTGGGCCAAGTGTAACATTTCAAAGCAGAAATCAGTGGGAGGCGGCTCAATTGCTCAAACTAATTTGATTAAATTAGAGGACGGTCGAACCTGTTTCCTCAAAACAGCTTCTTTAAAACCTGATGCTTTTTTTAAGGAAGCCAATGGTTTAAAAGAGATTCGAAAGGCGAATTGTATTCGAGTACCTGAGGTACTTTTAGTAGATGAATCCTTTCTTCTTTTGGAGCATATTCAGGAAGGAACAAAAGACCTTAACTTTTTCACAAATTTTGGCGAAAAACTGGCAGAATTGCACAATCGTACCAAATTCAAATTTGGCTTTAAAGAAGACAATTATATCGGATCAACAATTCAATTAAATGTTCCATCAAAAGTGGAAGCAGAAAGTTGGACTGATTTTTATTACAACAAAAGGTTATTATTTCAGTACAAATTAGCAGAGAAAAACCAACTTGTTGGTAATGAATTAAAAAATGGATTCATTGTTCTGGAGAATAGAATAGAGGAAATCCTGGAAGGGAGTGAAGAGAAAGCTTGTCTTTTGCATGGCGATTTATGGGGAGGCAATTATTTGTGTGATCTAGATTCGAATCCTGTACTTATCGACCCTGCTGTTTATTATGGTCACAGAGAGGCAGATTTAGCGATGACAAAACTATTTGGTGGATTTACAGAGCAGTTTTATAATGCCTATCGAAGAAAAAAGCCCTTGCCACAAGGATATGATTATCGAGAAAATATTTATCTGCTATACCATGTATTAAATCACCTTAACTTGTTTGGTAGTTCATACTATGGCCAGGCAGTTCGTTTGGTCTGGTCTTACTTGCATTAAGAATAAAGCTTATGATCTAAGGAATAAAAAAATCTTCTGCTATACTTTCTATCTGCTTATATGAAAGCAGTTTTCCTTTTTTATGATACTCTTCCATTCTTATTAAACCAACATTAATAGCGTACCATTCAATCAGTCGGGTTTTGGTTTTAGATATTCCTGAAAAGGTGATTTTGTCAGATGAAATTCTATAGCAGTTAAACTTACCAGCCGGAGTTTCAATGTTTTCTATTCCTTCAACCCTTCTATTCACCAGCAAAACAGTCATTGACATTAAGACCGAACCGGTTCCTCGTAATATATCGGCCTGACATGTTGCTTCAGGCAGAAGTTGATCTTTGATAGGATTCAATGGTAAAGCAACGCTGTCTGCATCAATTTTAACTACCATGTTTTGGTAAGAATCCAATTTAATCGGATCTAAATATCTTTCCGCACCAATATAAAAATTTGAATCCTTGGATGTGAAATGAAAGTATTGGTAGAAAGTATTTTGCTTAATGGTGGTAATCTCAGACTCAATGTTATAACGAATTTTCCCATATGCATCTTTGGTTTTTCCAGCCAACTGCCATATAGCTGTATAAGTTTTACGATTTTTATGATCGTAATTCACATATTTTATCTTAAAATTCCTTTTAGAAGGCATGTATGAGTGATCTCTTTGTCCAAAACAAAGAGTTGAAATCATTATAAGTATTAAAACTGAGAAAAAATACTTCATCAATGTGATAAGAAATAGTAGTTAGCTTGACACCAAATTTAAACAGATTTTAATTGGACCAAAAACTTTAAGGCCGATTTTTTATTTAATCTGTTCTCCTATTAGTACAGGTTCATCTCCAGTTGAAATATCTTTTATTCTAAGCTTGTAAAAATGATTTTTCTTAAGATCCGATCCGATAAATTCTACCGGCACATAATGCTCACCATATCCCTTTGCATTTGTTCCATCCGTTTTTTCTACCAAAACGGTTTGCACCTTGCCAATAAAATCACACCTGTACTGTTTTTTAACCTGTTCTGCGATCCTTCTTAGCAATTCACTTCTTTTGGTTTTTATCCTTTCATCTACTTGGTCGATCATTCTTTCAGCCCTTGTTCCATTTCTGATAGAATATTTAAATGCATGAACATGTCCGAAATTGAGTTCTCTTATAATATTGCATGTGGCTTCAAAATCATGATCAGTTTCACCTGGAAATCCTATGATCATATCAGTGGTGATATTAAAATCAGGTCGAATGAAACGAATTTTATTTACGATTTCCTTAAATCTTTTGATGCCGTACATTCGTCTCATTCGCAATAAAATGGTATCTGAACCACTTTGCAAACAAAGATGAAGGTGAGGAGTCATTTTTGGATGATTTAATAAGCTTAAGAACTTGTCTCCAAAACCATCTGGCTCGATGGAGGATATGCGCAGACGAAAATCACCATCCAAATTCAAGATTTGCTCTACGACATCGTCGAATTTGTATTGCTCAAATTCGTAGCGACCAATGTTTACACCTGTTAAAACTATCTCCTTCGCTCCCTTGGCAATAACGCTTTTAACATTTTCCAAAATACTATGAATGGGTCTGCTCACAGCTCTTCCACGCACTGATGGGATAATGCAAAATGTACAAAAATTATCACATCCATCTTGTATTTTAATCATGCTACGTGTATGAAAACCTTTATCAGTAGATCCGTAAGAAAATAGGTCATCACTTAATTTAGACGGGTGGACTATTTCACCATTAAAATGAGCTTCCACCAAAGAGTACACCGAGCTTTTCCTGTCATTTTCTACCACATAGTTGATTTCCTTACGACTTTCAAGCTCATTTTTTGCATTGGTTGCCATACAACCAGTTACAACCAAAACTGAATTTGGATTTTTTCGATTGGCCTGACTAATAAAGTTTCTGGATTTATGATCGCTTTGATGAGTTACCGTGCATGAGTTTATGACATATACATCGGCCTCTTTATCAAAAGGAACCAATTGAAAATCATTTTCTTGAAACTGAGAAGCAATTGCATCCGTTTCATACTGATTCAATCGGCAACCTAAAGTTTTGAAAGCTACTTTCTTCATGCTACTTTTTCTTTTACAACAATCAATTCTCCTTCTACTGAAAAGTCGGCAGCTGAGGTAATTTTAATATCTACAAAATCACCAATTAAAGAATCATCCGTAGATGCAAAGCGAACATTTATTTTACCTTCCGTTAAAGCAGCCATATATCCTTCATGTCTTGCTTTTCCTTTCACCAAAACTCGATAAGTTTTGCCAAGCATCTTTTCGTTATGAGATTTCGAATGAATCTTTAAGTCCTCAGTCAACTGATGATGACGTTGCTTTTTGATATCAAGACTTACATCATCAAACCATCTATGACTCAAAGCTCCAGGACGAGGTGAGTACATTGCTATATAAGCCATGTTATACTTAAATTCGTCCATTGCCTTCCGCGTATTTTCAAATTGCTCCTCGTTTTCACCTGTAAAGCCTACAATAATATCGGTAAACAAGGTAGCTTGTGGAATCAACCTTCTGATTGTCTGAACAATCTGTCGGTACTTGTCTACACCATGTTTTCGGTTCATATGAATCAGAACTTTATCATCGCCAGATTGAATCGGAAGATGAATTTGTTTGGCAAGACAATTATATTCAGCAATTACTTCAATCACTTCATCAGTCATATCACGGGGATGGGGAGAAGTAAAATAAACCCAAAACTCTTTACGCAGTTCGTTGCCAAGTCTGCCAATTCTTCTTAAAAGCTCTGGGAATTCAATCTCATCACCTTTTTTATCAAGTCCGTAAGAATTCACATTCTGTCCCAATAGAGTTATGGATTTAAAGCCTTTCTCTACCAAACTTTTCACCTCAGTTATAATTTCATCTGATGGTCGCGATACTTCACGACCGCGAGTATAGGGAACAGCACAAAAAGAACAAAACTTATCACAACCATTCTGAATGGGTACAAATGCTTCAAATTCTGAAGTATAGTTAGGTTTAACATTCCAAAACTCAGATATGCTTTCGTTTTGAGAATCAAATCCTTTTTGTAGACCCACGGGAGTTGAAACACCATATTGTTGAATCATTTCAGGCAGTTTAGGAAGATCCTTCATTTGAAAAATAATGTCAAACAATTTTAGAAATTTCTCTAAATCAGAAGGCAAAATGCATCCAGAAACAAATGTTACCAGATTCCTTTTATTTTTCAATAGGTTCCATTTATGGATTTTTGAATATACTTTATCAATCGCTTTTTGTCGTACAGAACAAGCCAAGATTCCAATTAGATTTGCATCTTCCTCGCAATCAGTCCACTGATATCCTATCTTTTCGATTACTGAACGAACACGTTCACCATCTGAAGCATTCATTTGACAGCCTAATGATACTAAATGATATTTCATTTCTTTAATTATAAATTATGGGGTATTAATTATGAAACGAGCATGATTATAATAATTATTAGCCCAAAAATGATATTGATTGTTTTGATCTTGTGGCTTCCATCTTACTTGGAAAAATTATAAACCGATGAATTAAAAGAGGAAAACTCATTATTGCTCAGAAATATATAATTCCTCATTCTTAATTTATAATTAAAAATAAACTTCTGTGTGAATTGGACCTAATTGAATACCTTGTTTTTCAAGAATATCGTAGGCTTCATAGATCATATGACAGTTTCCACATAGATAACAAACCGTATCAGATGAAACCGGATTTTGCTTTAAATATTCTGTAACCCTGCCATGAAAATCTCCTGTTTTTTCTCTTGAGGTGCATAAAATATAATTCCCTTTCTCATAGGATTCTCTTTCATAAGCTTCCTCTTTCATTCGAACTCCATGCAACAAACTGTAGTTCATTTCCGGATGAGTATGAATAAAACTATGAATGGGAGAAATTCCTGTGCCAGTTGCAATAAATAAAAATTTCCTTTTACTAATTTCTTCTTCCTGTAAAGAGAAGTGGCCAAAAGGGCCATCGATATCTAAATGATCGCCAGGTTTACATCTCTTTAATTTCTTTGATACCAAACCATCTTCCACCTCTTTGATAAGAACTTCGAGGTATTCATCCCGCTCGGAACTGTAAATGGAGTATTCTCTTCGATCAATACTACCAGAAAATCCCAAGGTGATATACTGTCCTGTTTTAAAAGTGAAATCTTTTTTCTCCATTTTAATGATATAGGTTGATGAAGTAAGATTTCTTATCTCAATAACTTTATGTGATCTCATTCTAACTTTGCAATTTTTTTAATCTTCCCCCATATTTCTGTGACACTTTTACTATATGGAATCTTTTTAAATAAAGGATTACAAAAAAATACAAAATTAGTTGAAGATACAAGAATTAGAAGACCTTTTTATCTCTTATCGGGCTTAAAAGATTCATTTTAAGGATAAAGTCTATCTAAACTTTAGAAATTCATCTATATCAATACAATTTTTGAAAAGAAATAAATCGTCGTACCCGCCTGTACATTAGGAGTTAATGAGAATTACCTATAGATTTAACTGTCTTAGGATGGCTTATTTATTTTGCTCCTTAGTCATTGGGAAGAATATTTAATTGGTGAATGGGAAAAAACTACCAACAGATGTAATGAGATTTAAATTGTTTTAGAATTTTGAGTTTAGTGCATGCATACAAATAGAGACCCATAGCCTAAGCGTCTACAATATTTTTTACAAAGAATACTATAATTAATTCATGATAATACCGGTATCAATAGAGAAGTTCTCTTTACTCAAGATTTTTCATTCGCCACTAAAAGTTTAATTGAGTTTACTCATTTCTTTTTGACTAATAATACGATTTTACGAATTTCATTCAAGTAAATATTGAAAACAACAAGGTGCTTGCCGAAAAACCTAAAAAGAGTAGGCTTAAATAAATACGGATGATTAAATATTCCGTGTTAATTAAAACAAAAAATAATGAATACTAATACATTAAACAAAGAACCGGATGTACAATTGCGTTCTGAAATGCTTCCTGAGGTTAAAAGTTATTATGGTGTAAGCCAACAATGGAAAACTGCAATATCTAATGTTTCGGTATTAGGGCGCGGACATTTAAAGTGTAAAATTACTCGGCCTGACAGCGGAAGTGCAAAAGGAGGGTATGTGTATTTATACAAGGATGAAATAGGAGGCGTACCAGTTGTAAGAGAGTACTTTGCAGGTCAGCAAAGTGGATATTTTGAAATTAAAAGTGATAATATAGATTTGTATAATGGGCACTATGTATTAGCCTATGGTCCACATTTCTCCGATGATGTGAACATTCTTGCGTCTACAGTTCAGTTGGATAATGGTTTTGCATATAATTTGGAGTCTTGTCTTTGCAGCCCAATAAGTGCTTCAATTAATGAAGCTACTTGCTATTACGTATTTGCAAGCAACGTGCTTGGATTTAGCCATTATGATTCATGGGTACAGATTCGTGAAGGAAGTGTATTTGGAGAAGGTACTATTATTGCACAAACTTCAATTCCTAAAACATCCAACAGAAAAGGAACAAAAGTTATTGAAGCTACACTTCGATATGGGCATACATATAATGTTTGCATTAACCTTTATTCATCTGTAAGACCTGTAGCAGGATATAGTTTTACAATGGAAGAATAATACAAGTATTAATATGAAATAAAAATGTATAATAACTAAATAGAATTAAAGGTTTTCTTAGAACAAGAAAGCCTTTATTTTTAATCAGTATAGATATATTCCTCAAAAAAATATTTCCTCGAAGTTAATATTTGGAATTCTATTCTCTTTAATAACAGGAACTTCAATAATAGAACAATCAAAGTTCATTTTCTTTAGATAATATTCAAACACTTTTATTGAATCCTTCAAAATAATTTCGCTATCTGCAGGAAAATGATTGTATATTAAACCTTGCAAAGGAATTTCTCTCCTTTGCAATACTTCCAAGCTCAAAAGAGTGTGGTTAATACTTCCCAATTTAGATGAGCTGACCAAAATAGTAGGATACTTTTTTTCTTCAAGATAGTCTAACAATGAATGTTCAAGGGTAATTGGAACATTTAGACCGCCAACCCCTTCCAAAAGAATATGGTCGTAATTCTTCTGTAATGTTTTCGTTGAATGTTCAATTTTTCCCAGATTGATTGTTTTGTTCTGCATTTCCGCTGCCAGATGTGGAGAAGCAGGGTAGTTGAAAACATATGGACACGTGGTACCATCTTTATCAACATCCAATAATTCAATTCCCATTATCTTACGATGAGTTTGAATATCTTCGGAAATACCAACACAGCCAGTTTGTGCGAACTTTTGAGTGACAACCTTTACTTTCCTATTTAGTAAGTATTTGGCCATTAATCCGGTAGCAAATGTTTTTCCAGCGTCGGTATCAATGCCGGCAATAAAATATATTGACATGTAAACTTATTTTTTTGGTTTTGCAATAAAATAAATTGGCTGATAGGTAAGTGGCACTCCTAATTCAGTTCCAAATAAATCGTCATAATCTTCTTCAAACCTTTGTAAATAACCCTTAGTCCATACTTTGCTTGATATACCATTTACACCTGTTTGTTTCATATGCTTTAATACTGCAAAAGGATTTGAAAAATACCTGGTAATATTTTCTTTATCGCACCATAAAATCTCAAACTTTTTGGATAACATTCTTTCATGTTTTGCAAAGGACAAATAATTAAGACCATTGCCTTCCAAATCTCTTATTTCTCGAAAATTGTCTGGTCCAAAAGAACTAAAAACAAGTAAAGATTCTGGCAATAAAACATCATAAACTTTAGAAAGAAAACTCTCCAAGTCGCTAAACCACTGGAATGTAGAGCTGGAAATTACAAGGTCTAAATTCTCTGGAAGATCGTGGCTTTCAATGTCTCCACCAAAAAAATGAATACTTGAATCAATTCTTTGCAATATTTCTTTGTACTCCAATACTATATCATTGGCATGGTATATATCTGCCTGAAAATGAGCGAAAAACTTATCTGTTAGAACAGCAGGTCCACAACCAATTTCAAGTACATTCTTAAAATGGCCGTCTTTAATCCTCAAAAGCTCATTAATTAACCTCGAAGCAATGGCCTCCTGAACAATGGCATGTTTACGATAGGTTTCTATGCTTTTTACAAAGCTCTTATGTATGATATCCTTATTAATTCCTTGGTTTTCCACAACTTAAATCCTCAATGATCTCATCCCACGAATTCCATTTGTCAAAACAATAATGAGGATAATCTCTTTCTATACATTCAACATTACTATTCCAAGCATATTTCTGATTACTAAGTGTAAAGATCAAATCCTGTTTTCCAATTAAGGCACTACAAAAAATCGACCAGTCAACAAAGTGAGTCTGAATTATTGATTGCAATTCAACAAGTTCAGCATATTGATCACTCAAGTCTCTTTTGGGCAAATTTGCCTTGAAGTGTTGATATGCTGATTTTCCACCACACATCCTCATCCAGAACTTTTCTAGATTCTTCTCATCCAAACTTAAAACTGTTCCTTGAAAAACATTAGGTGGTATACCTTTTAAATTGTCAATTGGATACGTTGTTCCATTAATTGCGATGATATTAGCAAATGCCCCCTTAAGATCTTTTAATAACAAGTTGGCAATATAAACTCCCAATGACCAAGCAATCAAATTAATGCTATTGTAGTCTGCAAAAAGTTGTTCAATTTCCTTTGGCAACAAGATATCTCGGTAATCGTAACACATCATCACATCATATTCGTCACTTGGTAAATGAGAAAAAGGGGAGTCATCAAAGCTCCATCCATTAAAAAATAGGATGCATTCCTTCTTCGAATTCTTGTGTATCCACTTAGTTTTCATTGCAAAATTCTTTAATTAATATTGGCAAATCCTCTATCTCTTCCCAAGTCATATCAGCACAAACCGATAAACGTAGCCTTGAAGTGCCAACAGGAACTGTGGGTGGCCTAATTGGAAAAATTAAAAAACCTTTTCGCTGCAAATAATCAGCTAATTTTACACATTTTTGACTATCGCCAATTATTACCGGTATAATATTAGAGTTACCATCGGTCTTGATATTAAAATCCTTAAGTTTATTCCTTAGCTTTTCAGCCAATGACATCAAATGCTCTCTCTCCATGCGCATTTTTATAATTGTACGTAGCATGATGTAATTCCAGCTAATTACGATAGGAGGTAAAGCTGTGGTGAATATTAAGGATCTCATTTTATTGATCAGATACTTTTTAATGATTGAATCACAGATCACAAAAGCCCCTATTGAATTCATCGCTTTACCAAATGTACCTACCAATAAATCAACTTCTTGAATCAAGCCCTTTTCTTCTGCTAATCCAAGACCCTTCAGTCCTCTTACACCTAAGGCATGTGCTTCATCTAAATATAGGAAGCAGTTGTATTTCTTCTTTAATTGAACCAGAATTTGCAAATCAGCTTCATCACCATCCATGCTAAAAACAGATTCACTTACAATAAAAACACGATCATACTGCTCACGTTTATTTTGAAGAATATCCTCTAAGTGTTTATAATTTAGATGCTTGAATCGAGTATATTCAGCTTTCGACAAACGAATACCGTCAATAATGCTAGCATGATTTAACTTATCGGATAGAATTAAATCGCCTTTTCCGCTTAATGCTGATAGTATTCCAATATTGGCGTGATAGCCTGAATTGAAAAACAAGGCGGAATTCTCATAGAGTTCTTCCAACTCTTTCTCCAAAAGATCATATTCCTTAAAATTCCCAGTCAGAAGTCTAGAAGAACCGGAGCCAAAAGAATTTCCTTTAGGTCTTGGTATGTTTTTTTTGCTTACACCCAAATAATCATTAGAAGATAAATTGACTTTACAATCAAGATTCGAGATGTTTTTTAGAGATCTTAAGTTCCCAGTACTCTCTAATTTTTCTAATTCTTCCAGATATTTCTTAACCAAATCATTCATCTAATAATTAAACCATTTTAATTACAGAAACTAACTGTTTGCATAAAAATAACAGATCTTTATCACTAATAATAAACGGAGGCATTACATATACATTTTTACCAAAAGGGCGCACCCAAATGCCTTGATCAACAAATTTTTTCTGCATTGATTTAATATCAACAGGGTCTTTCATTTCAATTACACCAATGGCGCCCAATATACGAACATCCTCCACATTATTAAAGTGCCTAGCCGCAATTAATTCCTGCTTTAACATGGTTTCAATACGACTTACCTTATCCTGCCAATTATCGTTTAATAGTAAAGAAATACTGGCAATTCCAACCGCACAAGACATAGGGTTTCCCATAAATGTAGGCCCATGCATAAAGCTGCCCGGCCTACCATTTGAAATGCCTTCACTTACTTTTAAGTTTGTTACGGTAGCTGCAAAAGACATATAACCGCCAGTGATTGCCTTGCCGACGACCATAATATCCGGCTCGATATCTGTATATTCGCATGCGAACATTTTGCCAGTTCGACCAAATCCAGTGGCAATCTCATCAAATATTAATAAAATGTCATATTCATCGCAAATATTCCTTAACTGATTAAGGTATTCAGGATGGTAAAATCTCATACCACCAGCCCCTTGGACTATAGGCTCTAGAATAACTGCGGTAAGTTCCTCATGATGCATTTTAATCATATCCTTCATTGGAGAAAACGATTGATCATCCCATACATCATGAAATTTGCAAGAAGGTGCTTCTACAAAAAAATTAATCGGCAAAACACCACTGAATATTTCATGCATACCTGTAACAGGGTCGCATACAGACATCGCATTGAACGTATCTCCATGGTAGCCAGATCGAATGGTAAGAAACTTATTCTTTTTATAGTTATTTGTAGTAAATCGGTATTGCAAAGCCATTTTCATCGCAACCTCAACAGCTACAGACCCCGAATCACAGAAAAACACTTTCTCCATTGAAGGAGGTGTAATTTCAACCAATAATTTTGCTAAATCTACAGCTGGTTGATGCGTAATGCCACCAAACATTACATGTGACATCTTTTTCAGCTGCCTCTCAACAGCCGCATTTAGTACAGGATGATTATAACCATGCACAGCACACCACCATGAAGACATACCATCAATCAACTCTTGTCCGTTTTCTAATTTCAACTTCACACCGTCTGCCGAAACAACAGGGTATACTGGCAAAGGGTCTTTCATCGAAGTATATGGATGCCAAATATGCTTTCTATCAAAATTAAGGTCAATAGTACCTTGTTTACTCATACAAACAAAATTCTTTTAATTTTTGGCGTAAAGCTATGATTTCTTAGGCTATGAGAGTAAGATTTGTGCATATTTTTATAACATATAGGACTAACACTTTATATATCAAAGCTATAAAAACATTAAATGTATATCTAATATACAATTATTGATAAAACAAATTATGAATTATTTATCTTAAACAGTTCTATAACACGAACAGTTAATGACAATTAGATGTTATTAAGTACTAAAACCTGTTAATGATAGACTAAGAACAACTATTTTATTTGAATAAAGAAATAAATGTACTTTCTTTGTATCGGATTATCAGGAAAATCTATTGAAACAAATACTTAAAAAAGATATTATGACTATTGCAAAAGATAAAATGGTATCAGTAATTTACGAATTAAAAACTGATCCAACTGGTGAGATTATTGAAAAAGCAGTTGCTGAAACTCCATTAACTTTCTTGTGTGGAGCAGGTCAAATGCTTGAGAAATTCGAAGCAAACTTAATGGGATTAAAAGAAGGTGAAACTTTCGATTTTAAATTAGAGACTCTAGAAGCATATGGTGAAGCCTCAGAACAAGCTGTTATCGATCTTCCTAAGAACATTTTCGAAGTAAACGGCGAATTCGATTCAGAAATGATTAAAGAAGGAAACGTTGTTCCAATGCAAGACAGTTCTGGTCGTAGAATGAACGGTATTGTTTTGGAAGTTGCTGATGCAACGATAAAAATGGACTTTAATCACCCATTGGCTGGCGACGATCTTTATTTCAAAGGTGAAGTTATTGAAGTTAGAGATGCCACTGGCGAAGAAAAGCAAGCGGCTTACGCTCCACAAGGTGGATGTGGTAGCGGAAGCTGCGGAAGTGGTTGCTCATGTTAATAGCAAAAACATACAAAACTCATCAAACCCGAAAACCAATGGTTTTCGGGTTTTGTTTTTATAATGCTTACAATTACCTTTAATGCTTTGTAAAAAATTAGGTATGTGGAAAAGATTACCCCTTTATGGGAAAATACTAATCGGAATGGCATTTGGTATATTTACTGGAATGTTAGCCGTTTATTTTGAGTTTAATAAATTCACCTCAGATTGGATAAAACCTTGGGGTGTTATCTTCTTGAACCTGTTAAAATTAATAGCGGTTCCGTTAATATTTGTTTCGCTCGTTAAAGGCATTTCAAGTCTTTCTAACATCTCAAAACTTTCGCGCATAGGTATTAAAACCATATCGCTTTACGTAATATCTACAGTAATTGCAGTAAGCTTTGGGCTTCTTCTTGTTAATAATTTTGAACCAGGAAACGCTTTCCCAGAACATAAAAAACTGGAACTTCAAGAAAGATATGGCTCAGCAATAAGTCTGAAGAAAAATCAAGCAGATCATATAACGGAAGAATCACCTCTTCAATTTCTGGTTGATATGGTTCCTGACAATTTCTTTAAGGCAGCTACTGATAATAGTAAAATGTTACAAATTATCTTTTTTGCAATTCTTTTCGGTATTGCCATGGTAATTCTTGAAGAGAAGAAGGTAAAAGTAGTAAAAGATTTTTTCGATGGGATAGATGCCATAATTCTCAAAACTATAGACATCATTATGTTGTTCGCACCATATGGCGTTTTTGCACTTATTGCCGGACTAATAGTCGATTTTTCAGGTGATGCAGATCTTTTTGCGGCCTTGGCGTGGTATGCGCTTACCGTTTTATCTGGTTTATTTGTCATGATCTTCCTAATTTATCCATTATTTCTTCGAATTTTCACACCAATCAAATACACCGATTTTTACAAATCAATTTCTCCCGCACAATTACTAGCATTTTCAACCAGTTCAAGTGCTGCGACACTTCCCCTTACTTTAGAATGTGTCGAAAATAAAATGGGAGTTTCCAACGAAGTGGCAAGCTTTGTTCTTCCTGTAGGTGTTACCATTAATATGGACGGTACAAGTTGCTATCAGGCAATAGCAGCCGTTTTTATTGCACAAGTATTTGGTGTTTCATTGGATATCTACGATCAATTACTAATTGTATTGACAGCCACTTTAGCATCAATTGGTACCCCTGGTGTTCCCGGTGGAAGTATTGTTATGCTGATTATTGTACTTACATCGGTTGGCATACCAATAGAAGGTCTGGCACTAATTCTTGGCATTGATAGGCCTTTGGATATGCTTAGAACTGTGGTAAATGTAACTGGCGATGCTACCGTTTCAACAATTGTTGCCAAAACCGAGGGAAAACTAAACTATCCACCTCAAGCAATGGAAAGAAAAGTAAAATCGTAATTCACAATTAGATTAGGTGTTTCCATATGGATTATCTATTTTTTGTTTAAACTTTTTTCTTATTTAATGAACAAAAATTAATTGTATTTGTTTCCTGATTGAACCATTAAAAAAAATGACATGAATTTCAGGAATTACAAATTTAGCTTAGGATTATTTCTCCTAATGATCGCAGGACTTATAAATGTTTCTTGCGAGGATGATGACGACATGCCAGATGAAATGCCAATGGAAAAAAATATCGTTGAAACCGTTGTTGGCAATAATAACTTCTCTATTTTAGCTACCGCTTTAACCAAGGCAGAACTTATAACTGCCTTAAATGGAGATGAACCATTAACAGTATTTGGTCCCACAAACGAAGCTTTCGAACAGTTATTCGATGACTTGGAAATTTCAGGTATTGATGATCTGAGTGCCGAAGTTCTTTCTCCAATCTTATTATATCACGTTTTGGGTTTTCAGGCTAAGTCAAGCGATTTAAGCGATGGTTATGTGGAAACCCTTAGTAAATTTAAACAAAGCGATTTTGGCATTAACCTTTTAATTGATCTTGATTCAGGTGTTGAATTAAATGGAAGTGCCGATGTCACAACAGCGGACGTAATGACAACTAATGGAGTAATCCATATCATCGACGAGGTATTGCTCCCACCAGACGTGGTAGATATTGCCATAGATAACGGAAACTTCTCTCATTTAGTGAAAGCAGTTATCAAAGCAGATTTGGTAGATGCCCTTAAAGCTGAAGGACCATTTACAATCTTTGCTCCTACGGATGCAGCTTTTGAAGCTTTGTTCGATGAACTTGAAATTAGTGGAATTGATGATTTAACCGCTGAGGACCTTACTCCAATTCTAACACATCATGTTGTATCAGGTAATGTACGGGCAGCAGATGTGATCACAGGAAGCGTACCAACCTTAAACACTGAAGCAGATATTGAGATTGATGCAGGTGAAAGCGGAGTAATTTTGAATGGATTAAGCAAGGTAATTCTAACAGATGTTCAAGGATTCAACGGTGTTGTCCACGTTATTGACAAGGTTTTGATTCCAAATTCAGAAGAAGAACCTAAATCAATTACTGATATTGCTTCAGCAAATTCAGATTTTACCAGTTTGGTTGCCGCTCTGTCAAAAGCTGATTTGGTAGAAACGATGAGTGGTGAAGGGAGTTTTACTGTTTTTGCTCCTACTAATAAAGCATTTCAAGACTTATTTGAAGATCTTGATGTAACTGGAATTGAAGATCTTTCAAAAGAAACTTTAAATCAAGTCCTTTTGTATCATGTTCTTGGCAATAAAGTAATGTCAGGTGACATCACCTCCGGATATGCAGAAACTCTAGCAACCAATAGTCCTGATATGGATCCTGTTACATTAAGAATTGATCTGATGGATGGAGTGAAATTAAATAAAGAATCCAAGGTAATTACTGCCGACATAGAAGCTTTCAATGGTGTAATTCATATTATCGACAAGGTACTTTTTCCACCCAATTTAGTGGATATTGCCATTGCAAATGACAACTTCGAACACTTGGTAGCAGCGGTAGTTAAAGCAGATCTTTCAGAAACCTTAAGTGGAGACGGACCATTTACTATTTTTGCTCCTACAGATGAAGCTTTTGAAACTTTATTCGAAGAATTAGAAGTGGACGGAATAGATGATTTAAGCGCTGAGACTTTGATTCCAATCTTGAAATACCACGTTGTTTCAGGTAATGTAAGATCCGATCAGGTTTCAACCGGAATGGTAGCAACGTTAAACGAAGGCAACAGCCTTGATTTTGACACAAGTTCAGGAGTAAGTATCAATGGAAATACGAAAGTAACAGCTACTGATATTCAGGGAACAAACGGTGTAATTCATGTAATCGATAAAGTTTTAATACCTTAATAAACTCTAAATTTCATACTAAAACCTACACTTTTGTGTAGGTTTTAAATTTTTTGATTAGTTTTAATAACTTCTTTAAAAGTAGGCTTGAAATCTTCCCACCAAATTAAAAGATATGAGTAAATATTCCATAAAAGACTTAGAAAAAATTACAGGTGTAAAAGCTCACACTATTAGAATATGGGAGAGAAGGTATGGTATCATTCAACCGGAAAGAAGCAAAACTAATATTCGTTCTTACTCGGATCATGATCTTCGAAAACTACTGAACATTTCAATGCTTAATTCATCAGGAATTAAGATATCTAATCTTGCTAAATTGAGCAGCATCGACCTTGAAGCAAAAATATTAGAGCTATCAAGATCCAATAAAAACATTGGTTTTCATATCGAAAAACTAACATTGGCAACTGTTAATTTTAACGAAGAATTGTTTGAATCCATTTTGTCAAAGTGCGTACTGGAAAGTGGCATGGAATCAACCATAACAGAAGTGCTTTACCCTTTTTTTGAAAGAATTGGAATACTTTGGCAAGTCGGTTCAATCAATCCTGCTCAAGAACACTTCATTTCAAATTTGATCAGGCAAAAATTATTTGCTTCAATTGATTCTCTTTCTGGAAGATCAGTTGAAGGCGCTTCCAAAGTATTGATATATCTAAAAGAAAACGAACTGCATGAAGTTGGTATTTTGTTTTACAATTACATTTTAAGAAAAAACGGATTTAGCACGCTTTACTTAGGGCAACATCTACCATTTAAGGATTTGGTAATTGCAGTAAATGATTATAATCCAGATTATATTTTTAGCTCTTTTATATCACCAATTAATGTGGAAAATATTAATAACTACCTATTAAACATGGAGAGGTCATTTAAGGATAGAGCTGTATTAATTACAGGCTTACAATTAAAGCAAGATGGAGTGGAAGTCCCTAATTCTCTTCAACTTATTACATCTATACAAAAATTCAAAGATCTTCTGCAATTGAAATAATAAAAGACACTTTTGTCTTATTTAGACATCCCGAATAAAATCCCCAAAAACCCTCACGTATAGAGCCTTGTAGGCTTTTTTTATTTAGAATGATTCCTTTCTTAAGCACCTCAGCTGACGAATGTATTGCGTTTTGTCTAACTTTTTAGTAATTTAATTAGACAAAACAAAAAAAAGGAATAATATCATGACTACTATAGAATTCAATAATACGATAGTTAACCTAGAAGAGCAACTTAGAGTTTATGCTTACCGATTAACGAACAATAGAGAAGATGCATTGGACTTGTGTCAAGAAACTGTATTAAAGGCCTTCATGTACAAAGCAAAGTTTAGCCATAACAATCTTAAGGCATGGCTTTATACAATCATGAAAAACCTATTCATTAATGCTTATAGAAAAAGGATAAAGCAACGAGAATGGATGAAACATGAAACAAATCAAAACTTTGGGAAAGTAAATGTGAGTTTCGATAATCCTTATTCTACACAAAATTACAAGGATATCATGAAGGAACTGGACAAATTGGAGGATTCCTTGCGAACACCTTTCAAAATGTTCTTAGATGGCTTTAAATACCGAGAAATAGCAGAACACACAAATCTTCCAATAGGTACGATAAAGAGTAGAATATTTCAGGGTCGTAAAATTTTATCAAAACATTTGGCTGATTATTCATAAAATCTAATTTAACGTGAGTTCGACGTAAAATTCGTTCACAGTTTGATCTGATTTTGAGTAGAAATTTTATCAAATTTTCGAAGGAATATCGGGATATTTCAAGAAGATTTGAGGAGATTTATGCCGAAAGCAGGCAAACACATAATGGAAAGTTCTCTTTACGACATCTTCACATTAAAAATTCCTCAAAATAGCCCGCTATTCTTTCCAAATTTTTAATGCAAATCTATGCCAAATATAACTTTCTGCGAATAGAATTTTACGTCGAACTCACGTTAATTTAAGTTTTACACATTTTTAAATGATAAATTAATTGGGGTTTATTAACTTTGCCAGCGTAAAGAGGGTATAAATCCCGGTTAATTCATCAAAAACACAATTAAGATGGCTAGTAGAAGACGCTTAAAAAAAGACATTGATTATCTTTGCTTTGAAGTTATTTCGGACTGTTATAACTACAATTATCTGCACCCCGAAAACAAAGAACAGGTAATGGATATCATTAAGGACACCATTGTTGCGAGAAATAATTTAGTTGCCAGAGTAAACCATCCTGATGGAAAAGATAATCCTAAAATGGTAAAAGCATACTATAAATCTATTTTTACAGACTTAATAAAAAATATAGACGAATCGTTTACACGCTTAAGCTCCTTAATAAAGGAAAAATAATTTCCGAATTAAATATTTTAATAGCTTTGCAAAATGCAAAGCTTTTTTTATGCCTTCCGAAAAAACTGTTCATATTAAAGATATAGGTGAGTTGTCTCTGAGAAAAGATAAGCGATTCAAACGCTTATCAATTCGTATGGCACCTACAAAAGGCATATGGATTAACCTTCCGTATGGTATAACCGAAGATGAAGCCATTCAGTTTGCACTTAAAAATAAAAGCTGGATCATCCAAGCAAAGCAAAAGAAGGAAGAGAAGGAAAATCAACAGACCAGATTCACTCCAGATTCTGTGTTCAGAACAAAGTATCATGAATTAAGAATTAGATCTGCGGCCACAAACGCTTATTCTTCAAGCTTAAACAACGGGTTCCTTGAAGTAAATTATCCGCATGGCATGGACGTGACCAGTGAAGAAATTCAACAGTTCATCCGTACTTCAATTGTTGAAACTTTGCGGCGAGAAGCCAAATATTATCTCCCTAAAAGAATAGATTATTTGGCTAAAAAACATGGATTTACCTACACATCCTTGCAGATTAAAAACACCAAAAGCAGGTGGGGATCCTGCTCGCATGACAATAAAATCAACCTAAGTTTACATTTAATGAGATTGCCGGAAGAACTTTCTGATATGGTAATACTGCATGAATTGTGTCATACAAAAGTTAAGAATCATTCGAGCAGTTTTTGGGAACTTCTAGCCAGGCATTGCCCAAATCTTGATGTGAAAAAAAATCAAATCAAGAATTACTCCATAAACATTATTTAGATGAGCAAGGAAACATATATCGTCATTGGTCTTTGTATCTTCGCTTTATTGTTGGGCGCTCGCATAAAGAATGTCATAAAATCAAAGGCGAAGAATCATAAACAAAGTAAGAGGAAATCTAAATCAAAACAAACAGCTCTTTCGTCAGCTCAAATCAAACTACGCCGCATATTTACTATTGCAATGCTAATCGTGGTGTTTGGACTTTTAATATTCATGATTCCTGCATTGTCAAGAGATGTTTTAACTTCTAATGGTAATGTAAACGAAAACCTT
Organism: Marinifilum sp.; assembly: GCF_965230805.1. NCBI lineage: Bacteria > Pseudomonadati > Bacteroidota > Bacteroidia > Marinilabiliales > Marinifilaceae > Marinifilum > Marinifilum sp. Next base: position 4,554,196 of record NZ_OZ246019.1, read on the forward strand.
ATTCTTAGGATATTAATTGTGGGATTTGCAATTTATATTCTATTTATGGGATATTTGAAGATAAGAAAGTCTAAATAAACTCTTTTTTGTCTATGTCGACTAGAATCATTTTTTTTCATCATCTCATTCCGACTCCTTATCTCACACACTTTCTGATCGTTAAAGTGTTTTTTACTGTAAATTAAGCTCCTGAGAATGTAATATTTGTAAACAGACTATAGAATGAGCTTAGAATACTCAACAAATTAGATCCACTAAGTCACAAAAATCAATTTTTAAACACTTCAAAGTTTACATTACTGAATTAACTCTGTAAAATTCAAATCTATTATTGATTTACATTTATAAATTCGATTTTCTTCGATTTTGTTGCCTTATGTAACTAGAATTTGATTATTACCGTATACATTGATGTAGTTATGATTTTACCAAATGTAACAAGTTGTAAGTGCTTACATTAGCTACTATTCGATAATTACATTCGTAATAAAATACAAAACTACATCAATTATAGTTCTGATATTCATATATTTAGTGTGGTAGTTCTAAAGTTCTACTTAATAGGTTTTGTTTACACTTATACACAAATAGGGGTTTCGAGCCTTATAAATGTAAATTTCAATGATATATATAGCTTGTTTTCTGATCTTTAGGAGATTTAATTTACCTCTTAGTTTAATCAAATTCCTAAATTATACCTGTTGCAAGACAGGTCATCCTAGTATATTTGTAAATTACCTTTGTAACCTAGATGCATCAGTCTAGTTTATAAGCTATTTAAGTTGTTTTAATTGCTTTTCCTCTAAGCAATGAACCTTGATTGCAATTTATAAGCACATCTGAATCTACATAAGGATAGATTTAATATCCACTAAATGGCTTAGGATAAAAGAACTTAGTATGATTACTTTTGTAAATCACCTAAGTAAATTGCCAATTGTGATCACTATTCATGAATTTACATCAGTAAATCACATAAGTGAAATGTCTTTCTCTTAAGAATTTGTCTTTTGTGAATTTTATTTTACCTTTGTATCGATATAGATAATTAACATCTGTAAAACACTAAAACATGAAAGATAGAATCGTTCAATTAATAAACAGTGAAGGTTTAAGCTCTTCAAAGTTTGCGGATACAATTGGAGTGCAACGCTCTAGTATATCTCACATACTATCCGGAAGAAACAAACCAAGTCTTGATTTTGTGCAGAAAATAAGACGTTCCTTTCCTCATGTAAACATTGACTGGATTATATTTGGCGAAGGTGAAATGTATAAAAGCAAGGAAACACCCAATCTTTTCGAAAAGGATATCATACAGTTCGAAAAGGAAGATGACAGGCCTAATGTTACAGTACAACCTCCTAAATTAAAGAAGGAACCTGCTTCAAAACCAGTGAATCAGCCCGAATCTTTCCCGGAAATGAATACTTTTGTTCCTGGCAAACAAATTGAAAAAGTTGTTGTGTTTTATACGGATAAAACTTTTAGAGAATACACCCCATCTTAATAAACTGTTCGAATTTATTTTTCGGTTTTAATAGATACAAAAAGAAGGGTAACAAGGCAGATTCTATTCAAATAGAGTTTGATTCGATCAAGTTAGGCTTCACTTTTTCTTTATAAAAAAGCTGAAGGATAAATTTTAAACAGTTTCTAAGCATTTTTTAAATTACCTTTGCCTGGATTTATTCTTAACAGATATAATATTGCTAGGCACCATGAAAAAATTAGTACAAGACTTTGAAGTACTACGAAAAAAAGAGCTAAACGAGGATCATTTTGTGCTGGATGTAAAGGCATTAGAGCCACTTCCTAAAATACAACCGGGACAATTTGTAAACGTTTTGGTAAAAGATTCAAACACCACTTTTCTTAGGAGACCATTATCCATCCATTTTGTAGATTATGAGCTTAATACGATCAGCTTATACATCAAAAAGATCGGTGATGGAACCAAAAAATTAGGTGAATTAAAGGAAGGTGACACATTAAACATTGTTTACCCACTTGGTAATCAATATTCCATTCCAAATAAGGCCAATACCCTACTTGTTGGAGGTGGTTGTGGTGTAGCACCCCTGCTATACCTTGCCAAACACCTTAGCGAAGCAGGAAACAATGTAACTACACTACTGGGGATACGCACAGAAAAAGATGCAGTAGAACTTGATGCTTATAAAGAATACGGCAACATTCTGCTTACAACAGAAGATGGCTCTTTGGGCGAAAAAGGATATCCAACCCAACATTCCATTCTCGAAAAAGAGAAATTTGATTACGTATTTACATGTGGCCCTGAGCCTATGATGAAGGCCGTAGCTGCCTATTCTGCAGAAAGGAACATTCCATGCGAAGTGTCGCTCGAAAACACAATGGCATGTGGATTTGGAGCATGCTTGTGCTGCGTAACCGAAACAACAGAAGGTAATAAATGTACTTGTACCGAAGGACCGGTATTCAATATAAACGATCTGAAATGGTAAATTTAGGAGTAAAACTTAAAGATCTAAGCTTAAAAAACCCAGTGATGACTGCTTCGGGAACCTTCGGGTTTGGTGAAGAGTTCGAAGATTTTATTGATTTAAGCAACTTAGGCGGTATTTTGGTAAAAGGTACCACCAGACATCACAGAGAAGGAAATCCTTACCCTAGAATGGCTGAAACGCCTTTAGGAATGCTAAATGCTGTGGGATTACAAAATAAAGGAGTAGAAAACTTCTGCAATGAAATTTATCCGCGAATTAAACACTACGATACCAATATTCTTGTAAACGTTTCAGGTTCGGTAATTGAAGATTACGTGGAAACAGCTGCCATGATTAACGAACTGGATCAAATTCCGGCAATTGAGTTGAATATTTCTTGCCCGAATGTGAAAGAAGGTGGAATGGCATTTGGAACCAGCAGTGAATCCGCAGCTTCCGTGGTGAAAGAGGTTCGAAAAGTGTATAAAAAACACTTAATGGTGAAATTATCGCCTAATGTTACGGATATATGCGAAATTGCTAAGACTGTTGAAGCCGAAGGCGCAGACTCCGTGTCGCTTATCAATACCTTATTGGGGATGGCCATTGATGCTGAAACCAGAAAACCATTGCTATCAACCGTTACAGGAGGTTTATCGGGTCCTGCAGTTAAGCCGGTTGCCTTAAGAATGGTTTGGCAGGTGTTTAATGCTGTTAAGATTCCAATTGTAGGTTTAGGCGGTATTATGAATGCAAAAGATGCCATTGAGTTTATTCTTGCTGGTGCTACTGCAATTCAGATCGGGACAGCGAATTTTATTGATCCACAGATTACAGAAAAGGTAGTTGTTGGTATCGAAGACTACATGAAGCGCCATAACATTCAAGATATCAATGAATTAATTGGAGCTTTGCAAGTTCAGTAATTCAAGCTTTCTAATTAAAGAAATAATTCTCTATTATCAATATGATGAGTTTACATTTGTGATTACATCTGTAAACTCACCCTTTTTTAATCCCTTTTACCGGAAGTAATATCTTTATATAAATTAAACTTTATACACTATAAAATAGCATGTTACAAGGACACGGCGACGATGGTTACAAATTTAAACAGGACATAAAAGCTAATTTTAGCACTAATGTGTGGTATGGTGGCTATTCCGAAGCTTTAAAAAATCATTTGATCGAGAATTGGAATGCCATTAACTCCTATCCGGAAGCCTCAGCAGAGAGTTTTATTACTATTTTGTCTAAAGATTTGGATGTTGAACCTGAAATGTTGATGGCTGTAAACGGTGCTACCGAAGCTTTTTATCTGATTGCCCAATGCTTTAAGAATACACGCTCAACTATTATTATTCCTACGTTTTCGGAATATGAAGATGCCTGTAGAATTAATAATCACAAGCTAGATTTTATCAATTGGAACGAATTGTCCTCTTCCTCCCAGTTCGATTCAAAATTGGTTTGGATCTGCAATCCCAACAATCCAACCGGCGATATCCTATTGCAAAAAGATCTGGATACTTTATTGCAAAATCATCTCAATTCGGTTTTTGTTCTTGATGAAGCCTATATAGATTTTACCGATTCAATTTCATCTTCTATAGATTTGATCAAAGAGCACCAAAATCTAATCATCGTAAAATCACTAACGAAAAATTTTGCAATTCCCGGCCTGAGATTGGGATATTTGATTGCCAACTGTGCATTGGTGCAGAAAATTGAATTCTACAAGGCTCCCTGGACGGTAAATTCACTGGCAATTGAGGCCGGAAAATACCTAATTCAGCACAAAAGCGAAGTATTGCCTCCTGTAAAACACTATAAATCAAACACCGATAAATTCATAGAAAAACTGAAGCAAATTTCAGGAATTAAAATTCACAGCACAAAAACTTCCTATTTTTTAATCGAACTAGAAAAAGCCCACTCAACAGAACTTAAAAACTACCTGATTTCGGAATTCGGCATCCTCATTCGTGATGCAAAAAATTTTCGCGGCCTAAATTCTTCTTATATTCGTGTAGCAACATTGAGCGAAGAAAAAAATCAATTGCTAATTGATGCATTACAAAAATGGAGCAAAGTACATTAATTATCATACCTCTTCTTGTAGGATATGTTTTAGATCTAATTTTCGGAGATCCCAGAAAACTACCTCACCCAATTGTAGGTTTTGGAAATTCAATATCTTACCTAAGCAAATCTTTAAACAAAGGCAACAGTCGATTAATTAAAGGTGCAATCATGTGTTTGTTTCTGGTATCATCGGTATTTGCTTTTTTTTACCTGATCTCGCATTTTTTGCTGGAGCTTAACGAATACACTTACCTTATTTTTACATCGACATTTGTATTTTATGGATTGGCCAACAAAAGCTTATTGCAAGAAGGTACAGAAGTATTTCACCACTTGAACAGCATGGGATTAGAAGCTGGCAGAAAAAGGTTATCGTGGATAGTTGGGCGTGATACTTCAAATCTATCGGAACAGGAAATCCGTTTGGCAGTATTTGAGACACTTTCTGAAAATTTGTCTGATGGTGTTGTAGCCCCTTTATTTTATTACGCTATTGGCGGAGTGCCGGGCATGATGTGCTATAAGATGATTAACACCATGGATTCCATGATTGGTTATAAAAATGAAAAATATATCTTATTTGGCAGGTTTGCTGCACGACTTGATGATGTAGCAAATTTTGTTCCTGCAAGAATTACAGCCTTATTAATGGTATTGGTTTCTTTTAATTATCGTGCATTTACATTCCTGTTTAAATATGGAAATGCCCACACCAGTCCTAATGCGGGCTATCCCGAATCAGCCTTGGCCGGAATACTAAATTGTAGATTTGGTGGCCCGCATGATTATGGAGGGAAAAGCGTTGATAAACCCTTTATTGGTGAGAATAACCGCCTATTAAAAAATGAGGAAATCAATACCATTAAATACATTAATCATGCAGTTTGCTTTGTTAGCATTTTTCTGATAATTGCATGCTACTTACCATGGAAGAGCCTGTTTTAAAAAAGAAAAAAATGTTCCTATACGGAATGATAAATTCGTAAATTCACAACAGCAATAAATTCTCGTCAAACATCTACAAAAAGCTATGATTCATCTCATTACAGGAGGGCAAAAATCAGGAAAAAGTGAATATGCCGAAAGCTTAATCCTAAATAAAACCAATCAACCTGTTTATATGGCCACATCCCGAATTTGGGACGATAATCATAGAAAAAGAATTGAAGCCCATAAGGCGCGTCGTGGAAGTCAGTGGTTGAATATCGAAGAAGAGAAATTTTTAAGCAATCATGATGTGAATGGAAAAATCGTTCTGTTGGATTGCATCACCCTTTGGTTGAATAATTTCTTTTTCGACAACGGAGAGGATGACAATAAAACCATTGAGCAAGCCAAGGAAGAATTAGATAAGATTTTTGCAAAAGACTGCGATTGGATCATTGTAAGCAATGAATTGGGTTTGGGGGGGCATCCCGAAAACCAAATGGCTATGAGATTTAACGACATTCAGGGGGCTATAAACCAATATATTGCAGCTAAAGCTGATATTGTAACTATGCTAATCTCAGGAATTCCACTTGAAATAAAGAACACACTAAAATAAATGAGGATAGAATTTAAAATTGAGTCTTTATCAGACCAGCTTAATAAAGAATTACAGCAAAAAATTGATTCGAAAACCAAGCCCATTGGTTCCTTGGGAATGCTAGAGAAAATAGCATTCCAATTGGGAAGAATCCAAAATAGTCTGAAACCACAGATCAATCATCCAAATGTTGTAATATTTGCAGGAGATCATGGCATTGCTGATGATGGAGTCAGTTTTTATCCTAAATCTGTAAGCTACCAAATGCTTTACAATTATATGGAAGGCGGAGCTGCTTCAAGCGTATTTGCCAAACAGCACGGCATAAAGTTTAATGTTGTTGATGCTGGTGTTGATCACGATTTTGAGCCGGATCTTCCTATAATAAATCGGAAATTGGCCTATGGCACTAAAAACTACCGTTTTGAATCGGCAATGACCAAAGAACAATGCCTTGAAGGAATAAAAAGAGGTGCCAAAGTAGTTGAAGATATCTATAATAAAGGATGCAACTTCCTTATTTTTGGCGAAAAAGGAATTGGTAATACATCATCGGCTTCTTTAATTTTAAGTCTGCTGGGCAATATTCCATTAGAGGAATGTGTAGGCAGAGGAACCGGACTCGATAAAGAAGGTGTAAAAAACAAGTTTGATTTGCTAAACGAAGGACTCTCGAAATACAACAAATCAAAGGATCCTATTGATGTTTTGACTCATTTTGGTGGATTCGAAATTGTAATGATTGTTGGTGCGATGCTGAAAGCTGCCGAACTAAAAATGACACTTTTAATCGATGGCTTTATCATTACTTCAGCTTTGTTGGCAGCATACAAAATCAATCCTAAAGTGAAAGAATATTGCTTGTTTGCTCACAAATCGAATGAACAGGCACATGTTAAAATGCTGAATATCCTCGAAGGAGATCCCATTCTGGACATCGGCATGCGCTTGGGTGAAGCAACCGGAGCGATGATTTGTTTTCCGCTAATAAAAAGTGCTGTGCAATTTATGAACCAAATGGCTTCATTCCAGGATGCTGGTGTTAGCGAAGCCAAAGAAGAGATAGTAATATAAAAACCACAATCGCATACTTATGAATTTCGAAATCGAAAGTCCAAAAAAAGAGTTGATTGAACAACTCCAACACAAAATAGATTTTAAAACCAAACCCATTGGCTCACTGGGAATGCTTGAGCAATTGGCTCTTAAAATCGGATGCATCCAAAATACATTATCACCAGAATTAAAAAAGCCGGTGATCATGGTTTTTGCCGGTGATCATGGCATTGCCTTAAATGGGGTTAGTCCTTATCCACAAGAGGTTACCTGGCAGATGGTTGCCAACTTTATGGCTGGTGGGGCTGCCATTAATGTATTTGGTCGACAAAATGGTATCGATATTAAAATTGTAGATGCCGGAGTAAACTACGATTTTAACAAAGATTGGAATGTAATTGATGCTAAAATTGCTTACGGAACCAAATCCTATTTGAACGATGCAGCCATGACTGCCGATCAGTTTGCCGCTGCCTTAAAAAAAGGAGCTGAACTGGTAGAGGAAGCACATGCCGATGGAACCAATATTATTGGCTTTGGCGAAATGGGCATTGCAAACACCTCTTCGGCAGCAGTTTTGTTACATCTTCTTGCTAAAATTGACTTAAAAGAATGTGTTGGCCGAGGCACAGGATGGGATGATGAAGGTTTAAAAAGAAAATATGAAATCCTTAAAACTGCCGTTGATAACTACAAAGGAGACCTGTCGGCAGAAAACATATTTGCACACTTTGGCGGTTTCGAAATTGTAATGATAGCCGGAGCCATGTTAAAGGCTGCAGAATTGAAAATGATTGTGATGGTAGATGGTTTTATTATTACATCGGCACTTTTGGCAGCATCAAAAATGAACCCAAATGTGTTAGACTATTGCATTTTTACTCATAAATCGAATGAAAATGGGCACAATCACATGCTCGAACATTTAAAAGCCAACGCCATTCTTGATTTGGGAATGCGATTGGGCGAAGGAACAGGAGCCGCTGTTGCCTATCCAATTATCGAATCGGCTGTTAACTTCCTGAATCAAATGGCTAGTTTCGAAGATGCCGGTGTAAGTAACAGCGATAAAATTTAAGTGCATGGTTTTGCACATCGCTATCTAAAAAAATACGGAAATAATTATTTTGATCTTTTCCATCTGGCAAATGGAAAAAATGATTAACAGATGAAAGAACTCAATATTTTCTTTACAGGATTATCCTTTTTTACTCGGATTCCTTTTCCAAAATGGGCTGATTTTAAAAAAGAATATCAGCGCGAAGCAATAAAATATTTTCCCATAGCCGGTGCAATTATCGGAGGAATAGCAGCACTTGTATTCTACCTGTGTAATGTACTATTGCCTTTTAACCTTGCGGTGATATTGAGTATGATTGCTACGGCCATGCTAACAGGAGCTCTGCACGAAGATGGTTTTATGGATGTTTGCGATGGATTTGGTGGTGCTTGGACCAAAGAAAGGATTCTTGAGATTATGAAAGATTCTTTAATTGGTGCTTTTGGGGTAACAGGTATTATTTTCCTGATACTCACAAAATTCTACTGCCAGTTTTCCATATCGGCCAATCAATTGCCATGGATTTTAATTGCAGCACACTCAAGTTCGAGAATGACAGCAGCTACTTTGGTAAACACACACCAATATGCCAGAGTCGAAAACTCCAAAGCAAAAGACTATTCGCAGAAACTAAGTATTGGAAATTTTATTTTTATGATATTATCGGGAATTCTGCCATTGGCGCTCTTAGGAAATGCTAAATTTTTCTTGATTATTATTCCTGTATATGCAAGCAAATGGCTGTTAGGAAGATTCTTTAACAAATGGATTGGCGGATATACCGGCGATTGCATTGGAGCAACACAACAGGTTTGCGAACTGGTATTTTATCTATCGTATTTATCACTATTAAACTATTAAACTGAAAGAATATCGGAGCAATATCCCCATATTTATCCGATAATTTGAGAAATTTTCTACTCAAAATCAGTGAAAACTATGACAATATTTTTAGTGGAACTAAACTTATTAATAATACACATATGGAAATCTATTTAATAAGACATACCGCCGTAGCCATTGAAAAAGGCATTTGCTACGGACAAAAAGATGTTGATTTGGCCGAAACATACCCTCAAGAATTAGAAACTGTTAAAACAAGCCTTGAAGGAGTGGAGTTTGATAAAATTTATACAAGTCCGCTAACAAGGGCAAAGAAATTGGCAAACGACATTTATCCCGATAAGGCAGAAGAAGACAAGCGTTTAATGGAGCTAAACTTTGGCGATTGGGAAGGAAAAAACTGGGACGAGATTAAAGACCCATTCCTTGAAAAGTGGATGGAAGATTTTGTGAACTTAAAGTGCTCAAACGGAGAATCATTTGTAATGCTTCGCGATCGTGTTCTTGAATTTTGGAATGAAGTAAAATCATTAGAGGCAAATAAAATTGCCATTTTTACTCATGGCGGTGTGATCAGAACCATTCAGGCAATCGAGAAAAATATTAAACTGGAAGATTCGTTTAACCAACCAACACCAGCCTTTGGCGAAGTAGTTATTGTTAGCACACACAAAAGCCTTTGATGCTCGCAATTTAAATTAACGTGAGTTCGACGTAAAATTAATAAGCCAGAAAAGTATATTGCATAAAGGCTTTCTGTGGCCGGCAAACCCGTTCAGTGGTACAAAGCTCTGAACGTGGTTCATTGCGTTTTTTTATTCTCACCAAACTTTTTATTAGCATTAAACTGGTTTCTTGCTAATGACAGAAGCACTGTCGGGCTTTCTGCTGCCCAATATTTTTAATCGAACTTAGCTTATTACATCAAGCAAACTGAAATTGCCAGGTATTTTGAAATAAAACTGGCATAAATTATAATCAATATAAACTAGATGTAATGCCTTGTTAATTAAAAAAATATTCTACTTTCATATATCTATTAAGAAAAATAACACTACGGGTAATATTGATGAATAGGGACATTCAATAAAAAAAAAGCCTGTAGTGTTTCATACTAAAGATACAATTAACCTCATTTTATAACTTTTAATATTTGAATTTATGTATTATTATACATTGTATGACAACAAGCTAACCCAAGACAATCCTGATGATTGTATGGCAAAGTCTGTAAACAGTGTCGTTAAAACTGAAGAAGACCTGTTTAAATCTCTTACTGCACCTGGTTCCATATTAAAAGATGTGGAAGTTAAAGCTGTTAAAAGTGAAATCTGGAAAACCATAATTTCTTTTCTTGAAGAAGGTTACGGATATCGCGATGAAAATATTAGTATTCGTTTGGATATCAGTGGAAAATTCGAAGACAAAGATGATAGATTTGATCCGGATCGTCACAAAGTGAATATCTCTATAGTACCCGGAAAAAGTCTGAAAAAGGCTTGTAAGGAAATTAAGCCACAGTTTGTAAAAGCTACATCTGTTAAACCCGAAATTGAAAGTGTTTACGATTGGATTAGCGATACAAGCGATGATGTTTTAAGCCCGGGAGGTACTCTTGAAATTTCTGGTGAAGATTTGAAAATATACACCCAACCTACAGGGCAAGGCGTATTTTTCATCAATAAATCGAATGGACAGGAAACGCTTGCTGCCATGCCACGAATGAATGAACCCAAAATGCTTTCATTAAGAGTGCCGGAACTTGTGGCAGGAACTTATAGAATTGAGATCAGAAATTCGGCTCGAAATGCAAAAAAATTGCGTGTTGGCACAACACCTACTGAATTTACTGTGAAATAGAAAACAAATGGTTAATTGTATGACTTGATCCGTTTGGAATAAAACCCAAACGGATTTTTTTTTACCATACCCTGTATAAGCTTTAAGCATACCCCTGTATAAGCCTTAAGCATTACCCTGTATAAGCTTTAAGCATACCCCTGTATAAGCTTTAAGCATTACCCTGTAAAGGTAGTATACAGGCTATGGTAAAAAAATAAGATTTTAAGGAGTCTAAAAACCAAGTTAATTTCTATGAATAAGATTATTTAACGTGAGTTCGAGGTAAAATTCGTTCACAGTTTGATCTGATTTTGAGTAGAAATTTTCTCAAATTTTCAAATGAATATCGGGATATTTCAAGAAGATTTGAGGAAATTTATGCCGAAAGCAGGCAAACACATAATAGAATTTTACGTCGAACTCACGTTATTTAGGTCGTTTCTGATTGATCAAAACTCCTTTCTATAATCAACGATCATTTTAGTTTTAAATTTGCCAGCACAAATATAAAATACTATTTTAGCGAACTGGAATTAACAATAATTAAACATGAAACAAGTGTTTATTTCTTTGATTTTCTTGCTTTTAATCTGCGTATCATGCACAGAACGTGTAGTATTCATGCATGAGAAGGTTACTCCGGAATATGCAGAGGTTGTAAGCAAAGATGATGTACATGCTTTCTCGGATACACTTATTACCCCTTATATATATACCAAGGTAAGCTCCTTGCGAATGCTTCCGGTAAAAGAGAAGAAACAAAAATTTGTAGAACTGTTACTTCCTTCGGTACTACTTGCACAACACGATTTAAATCAGAAAATTAAGAGATTGGAACATGTAGAAAATTGGCTGAAACAACATCCAAACTACATTAAAAGTGATAGTATTTTTCTGTTTGATTTATACAAACAGTACAAGTGCAGCGAAATCAACGAATTAAAAAGCAGGTTAAAACCGCATCCTGTAAGCATTGTATTGGGGCAGGCAGCTTTGGAATCGGGTTGGGGATCGTCACGATTTTTTGAGGAAGCGAATAATGTTTTCGGAATTTGGTCGTACAATTCAGGCGAAAACAGAATAAAAGCGCTGCGCCAAAGAGATTCCACAAATATTTATGTGCGCAGATACTCCAGTTTAGAAGAATCGGTTTGCGATTATTATCGAACCATTGCACGAGTTCCTGCTTACAAAGAATTTAGAACGGAAAGGGAATTGAGCAACGATCCAAACAAATTGATACCCTTATTATATGCTTATTCTGAAGTCGGAAAAGATTACACAAAGAAACTGAATCGCCTAATCAAGAACAATAATCTTGCTCAATACAACTGTTATTCTATTGACAAAAAATTCGTACAAACCGAAACCATTGAGCTGGCTCAGTTAAGTAAATTCCCTCTAAAAAACCTATACTAACTAATATTTTTGCGTTAATTCTATTTGAATTTTCTGTGAAATGTATATTTTTAGGCTTGTTTTGACAGAAAAATCTAAAATCAAATAATCATAAAAGTATCAGTATGAAAAAATTAATTTTATTTATGGCAGTATGTTTTTGTGCTACAAGTATATTCGCACAATCTGCTGCTCAGTTGAAGAAAGAGGGTGGTGTTGCTGCAAAATCAAAGGATTACAAAACTGCATTAGAAAAATACGAAGCATATTTAGCAACTGAAGGAGCTGGTGAAGATTTACCAATTATTTACAATTTAGCTATCATTTCAAATCGATTGAAAGATTACGGTAGAGCTGAAAAATATTTCGCAAAAGCTGCTGAAAGTAATTATAAACCAGCTGGCGCTTATTATAATCTTTCTAAAATTCAGAAGAAGTTAAAAAAGACAGATGAGATGGTAGCAACCTTAAAAAAGGGTATTAAGGCTTGTCCTACTAAAAACTCTAAAATGATTGCTGCGCTTTCTAAGCATTATTTACTTGAAGGTCAAAAAGCACAAAAAGCAAACAAAGTAGATGTTGCTAAAGATTTTTACAAAAAAGCCAGCGAAAACAAATCAAGATATCAGGCTGACGCATTGCTAGGTTTAGGCATGTTGTATTTTAACCAAGGTGCTACCATCATGCAAAAAGCCAATCCAATTGCCAACAAAGAGCCGGAAAAATTCAAAGCTGAATCGGCAAAAGCTCAAGCTTTATACAAAAAAGCAATGGCAGAATTGAATAAAGCAAAAGCATTGGCTCCAACAAGAGAAGATCTTTTGAAAACCATGGCTACAGTTAAGGCTGAGATCAAGTAATTTCTTAGAAATAATATAAATAAAAGGGATACTCAAAATTGAGTATCCCTTTTTGTTTTCTTTCGTATAGGAAATTGTATTTTCATGCCGTCCCCTATGAACTTGTGTTTCAAATATATCAGCAAATCAGTTTGCAAGAGTATGCTGCTCTTGTTGATCTGTATTTTTTCTTTTTCGCTACAAGCAGGTAATCTTAAAGGAAAATTCGATCTTCACTCCGTAAACTTCGTACAAAAATCGATTGATGTAAGCAAATCCGACGAAACTTTATACTTTTCGCTAAGAGCCTACTCCTTGCAAGGATTAAGCAAGGTTGATGTTTTTTTTGAATCGCCATCGGGTAAAAAAATCATTCAAACCTCATGCAGTAATAAAAAGAAAACCAAAGTGGGAATGCTTTTGGGCAGGATCCTGTTTAAAAAGAAATCAGAAAGTGGTGAATGGAAAATCAATAAAATTGTTGTTGTTGATTTGGAAGGCAATAGCCACACTTACGACAAAAATTTTCTTGCCGAGAACAAGTTTACGCATTCATTAATGATCAAAAGCAAAAGATAGACTTGCGGCCCAAGATTCGAGAAAAAATCCTTTATTTATTACTAATCTTAATTAATAGTAATTCAGTAAGATACTGATAGCGTTACTGTTTTTTACACATTTTGCTGTAATTTCTAAGCTGTTTTATTCGCATCTTTGCAATTCACAGAATACTTATTCACCGTGCATTTGCACATATAATTAAAACAAATGGCTAAGATTAGTTCAAAAGATGCTTTAAGATATCACGCCGAAGGTCGCCCAGGCAAAATTGAGGTGATTCCTACCAAACCCTACAGAACACAAAGAGATTTAGCTTTAGCATATAGTCCTGGTGTTGCAGAGCCATGTCTGGAAATTGAAAAAAATGCCGCCGATGCCTACCGCTATACCGGCAAAGGAAATCTTGTAGCAGTAATTTCTAATGGTACAGCTGTTCTTGGTCTTGGTAATATTGGAGCTTTAGCAGGAAAACCAGTTATGGAGGGTAAAGGCCTTCTTTTTAAGATTTTTGCAGATATTGATGTTTTCGACATTGAAGTGGATGCAAGTGATGTTGATAAATTTGTGGAAACCGTAAAGGCAATTGCTCCAACCTTTGGGGGAATTAACCTGGAAGACATCAAAGCTCCTGAGTGTTTCGAAATTGAAGAACGACTAAAAAAAGAGTTGGACATTCCGGTAATGCACGATGATCAGCATGGTACCGCAATTATTTCGGCTGCAGGTTTGCTTAATGCCTTAGAATTAGGGAACAAAAAGATAGAAGAAGTTAAAGTAGTTGTAAACGGTGCAGGAGCTGCAGCCATATCATGTACTAAACTTTATATCTCTTTAGGGGTAAAACCTGAGAATGTAATCATGTGCGATAGCCGAGGTGTTATCAACTCGAAAAGAAGCAACCTAAACGAACAGAAAAAGCTGTTCATGACCTCTAAGGATGTGGATACACTTGAACAAGCTCTTGTAGGGGCTGATGTATTTTTAGGTTTATCGGTAGGCGGAATCATGAGTAAGGAAATGGTTCAATCTATGGCTAAAAATCCTGTTGTATTTGCCTTGGCTAATCCTGACCCTGAAATTTCGTACGATGATGCCTTCGATGCCCGTAAAGATGTAATTGTAGCTACAGGTCGTTCCGATTACCCTAACCAAATTAACAACGTGTTGGGTTTCCCATATATTTTCCGTGGTGCTCTGGATGTAAGAGCAACCGCCATTAACGAGGAGATGAAAATCGCCTCGGTACATGCCATTGCAAAATTGGCCAAAGAAGCTGTTCCCGAAGCGGTTCATGCTGCTTACAACGAAGCAAATATTGTATTCGGAAAGCATTACATCATTCCCAAGGCACTAGATCCACGTCTTGTTTCGAGTGTGGCAGTTGCTGTGGCTAAAGCCGCAGTAGAATCCGGTGTTGCCAAAAAAGACATCAAAGACTGGGGTGCTTATGCCGATGAATTAAAACAACGATTGGGTACCGAAAATGAATTGTTGAGAACGGTATTCAACAAAGCAAAACGATTCCCTAAACGGGTTGTTTTTGCAGAAGGCAACAACTTTAACGTTCTTAAAGCTGCCCAAATTGCAATGCATGAAGGAATTGCTAAACCAATTATTTTGGGTAATCCTGAAAATATTAAACGCATTGTTGCCGAAAATGAACTGGATTTAGCTGGAGCTGATATTATTGATGTAAGATGCGAAGCCGAAAGAAAACGCAGAGATTGCTATGCTGATATTTTATGCGAGAAACGCGGCAGAAAAGGCTTAACCCATAAAGAAGCTGCAGAAAAAATGTACGATCGAAATTACTTTGGTGCCATGATGGTTGAAAATGGTGATGCCGATGCCTTTATTTCGGGTTACGCCACCAGGTATTTCGAAGCTCTTAAAATAGCTACCAAAGTAATTGGAATAGAGGATGGAATGAAAACCTTGGTGGGAATGAACATCATCATGACCAAGAAAGGACCTCTTTTCTTTTCGGATACCACCGTTAATCCGGAACCAACACCACAATCCCTGGTTGATACTACAATAAGTACAGCCCGAGCGCTGAAAACTTTCAATGTCGACCCGGTAATGGCCATGGTGTCCTATTCTAATTTTGGTTCTGTAAGAAAAGGAAGTCCGGTAAAGGTGAATTTGGCAATTGATCATTTGCACGAAAACCATCCGGAATTGCTTGTTGATGGTGAAATGCAATTGAATTTTGCACTTGATAAAAAACTTCGCGACAAAACATTCGCTTTTAACAAGATTAAAGGGAAAGATGTAAATACCATTATATTTCCTAACCTTAGCTCAGGGAATATTGCATACAAATTGATGCAAGATTTGGGTGGCTCAGAAAATATTGGACCAATTTTGCTGGGAACGGCAAAACCATTTCATATTGTTCCTATGGGCTGTTCGGTTCGCGAGATTATTAACATGACAGCCATTGCTGTGGTGGATGCTCAAGGGTAAGTATAGTTTTAACATGAAATAATACTGATATATAAAAGAAAGGGTGGACTTCGATTCCATCCTTTTTGTTTTATCAAATGACTTTCTATTTTTGCACAAAATATAAATCATGAGTATAATTTACATCCTCGATCTTGTTGGAACACTTGTATTTGCGATTAGTGGAACCATGTCTGCTGCAAATAAAAAGCTGGATCTGTTCGGTGCCTACTTTACAGGCTTTGTTACTGCTATTGGTGGAGGTACACTCCGGGATGTAATTTTGGGTAATTTTCCGGTTGCCTGGATTAGTGATTTAAATTACATCATGGTGATTAGCTTGGGTGTGATTTTAACTTTCCTGTTCAAGAAAATGATCATGTCCTTAAAACGAACACTATTTTTGTTTGATACCATTGGAATTGGCGTGTTCACAATAATAGGTATCGAAAAATCATTAAGCTTGGGCATTCATCCGTTCCTGGCCATTATCATGGGTTTGTTTTCGGCGGTAATGGGCGGTGTAATTCGTGATACATTGTGTAACGATATCCCCTTGGTTTTTAGAAAGGAAATCTATGCAACGGCTTGCCTTGCCGGCGGTGTATTATTTATATTCCTGGACTATATCGAGATAAACTCTGCCTTAAACCAATTCTTAACCATTTCGTGCATAATTTTATTCAGGCTAATTTGCATTCGGTTTAAGATCTCCTTACCAGTATTAAAATACTAAGCACTATGACTTTCTCCGGTTTCCCGAATTTGTTTATTTCAATAAATGAGAGTTAAAAATGGCCATTTGATTAGATTAACGTGAGTTCGACGTAAAATTCTATCCACAGAAAGTTATATTTGGGATAGATTTGCATTAAAAATTTGGAAAGAATAGCGGGCTATTTTGAGGAATTTTTAATGTGAAAATGTCGTAAAGAGAACTTTCCATTATGTGTTTGCCTGCTTTCGGCATAAATTTCCTCAAATCTTCTTGAAATATCCCGATATTCCTTCGAATATTTGAGAAGATTTCTACTCAAAATCAGTGCAAACTGTGAACGAATTTTACGTCGAACTCACGTTAGATTAAGACATATCTATCAAATTTGTAAAATTTAAATACTTGGAAGCGTGCTCACCGTAAGTATGTACATTGCCATCAGTAACTCGATAAGTACAGCGTTCACCGTAAACACCCGAGAATAGTATTTCATATTCCTGGTCTTCTTCATCCTGCATCAATATTTTGTAAATGTTTTCATGTATTCTGCTATCAAGTAAGCTTTTAGAACAGCAGGGGCAGTACATAGATATCTTTTCGTTTTCTTCCATCTCAAAATTAGGGTGTTTAATAATTTCATAATCACCCAGGCGAATACTAAACAAAAGAATTCCTCTTTTTCCCTTGTGATTTTTTGCTGATATTACGATTCTGTTGTTAACATTTAGGTAAGATCGGCAATGTGGACATATATAATTTGCATTCATAACATTAAGCTTTAATTGTTAATTTCATTTAAAAAAAATATACACCAATAATAGAACAATGTCAATTAAAATCAGCCAATTATAATGGTGATGTATGAATTGGGATATCACCACATGTTAATTAGTTTAAACTATGTTTTTGATTCAATATTAATTGGTCTATATTTGAATTAATGTGCTCAAATAACAAATTATCAAAATCGTAGGGTTTGAAATTAGTAATAAATATAATTCGCTGGTTAGCAAGGTTTTTAGGGATATTTCTATTCCTATTTTTTATTTGGTTTACAATTGAAATAGGTACGCCTGATTTAGCTATCATGAGTAATCAGGAAGTTAAATTATTCATAGCAAATCTAATCATGCTAATTGGACTTATTGTTGTTTGGAGATTCGAATTTATTGGAAGTTTATTTTTATTGGGAGGTTACACTTTTTTTTCAATTGCTAATTATTCCTTTTGGATAGGTCCCATTTTCCCAATCTTCTCGCTTATTGGCCTTCTGCATATAATCTGTTGGTTAAATGATGTGATAAAACAATCCAAAACCGATAAATTTTCTATGCAATACTTCCTGAAATGATATCGAAATATAATTCGTTCGAAGAATACGGATGTAGCTTAAAATTTACTAATTTTGAATCTTGACTGAAGTAAACAACATAAATATAACCAAATGTTAAATATTGCATTATTCGGCCCTCCAGGTGCCGGAAAAGGAACCCAATCGAAAATGCTAGTAGAAAAATACAATTTAGCTTATATTTCTACTGGTGATATCCTTCGTAGCGAAATTGCAGAAGGTACCGAACTTGGGCTTCAAGCTAAAGATATTATTAAAAAAGGGGGACTGGTTCCTGATGAAATTATCGTTCAAATTATTGAAGAACGAATTAAAACAAATACCGAAGTAAATGGATTTTTATTTGATGGCTTTCCTCGTACAACAGTTCAGGCATACATTCTGGAAGGATTACTTCTTAAGATGAATACCAAACTAGATTGCATGCTAAGTTTGGAGGTTCCTGCCGATCAACTGCGCAATCGTTTGCTAGAGAGGGCGACAAAAGAAAACAGACCTGATGATACTGATGAAGTTATTAATGTGCGTCTTAAAGAATATGATACCAAAACTGCTCCTGTAGCTAACTTTTATAAGGAAAAGGAAATCTATCATGGAATTGATGGAATGGGAGGTATTAATCAAATATTTGACCGTTTAACCAATGTTATCGATCAAACTCTGGAAAAATCGTGGATAAACCTGGTTCTTCTTGGCCCTCCCGGATCAGGAAAAGGAACTCAAGGTCGAAAGCTAGCTGAAAAATTTAACTTGGTATACATTTCGACAGGGCATTTAATGCGTCAAGAAATTAAGAAAGGCACGCAAATGGGTAAGAATGCTAAAACTTATATAGAAAAAGGGGATATCGTACCCGATGAAATTGCCATTAAACTTATCGAACGCCAAATAAGGAAGCATCCAAATGCCAATGGATTTATATTTAAAGGATTTCCTCGTACCATTGTTCAAGCTTATATTCTGGATGGTTTGCTAAGAAAACTAGAATCTACCGTTACCACTGCAATTAATTTAAATGTTCCAACTTTAGAGTCAATTAAAAGATTAACTGCCCGTAGCAAAACGCAAAGTAAACGCGCTTATGATGCTGATACAGATATTATAATTCACAGATTAGAACAGCATGAGAAACGCAGTTCAAAAGTTAGTGAGTATTATATAAAGCAAAATAAAATTGAATTGGTAGATGGAGTAGGAGAAGAAGATAAAATAGCCGATAGGCTAAGCCAAGCTGTTCTCGATTCCTTCAAAAAAATTAGATAAACTAATCCACCGACTTTGTTTCATTTTACAAAGTCGGTTTTTTTTTGGACAAATAAGAATATCATTGCTTGACAGGCTCATTAGGTCATTTGGTCAAATCTGATCTTAACAGATAGCTATAATTTGTTAAAATTGTAATTATTATCAATCTTCTTTACATCATATGTTTCTGGAAAATCCTACTTTAAATGATATAATTTCTGGAATAAATGAACTTTTTACTTCTGAGAAGTCTCAATTATTACTTCTGATTGGTGAAAAATGTGATGTAAATTTAAATGATTTGGTAGCAAATCTGAATAGAAAAAACATTCTTTTTAATGGAGGAATCTTTCCTAAAGTCATTCACAAGAACATTACATCAGAGCAAGGAGTTGTCATAAAAAAAGTTGATTTTGAACTTGTTACAATATATTTTAATTCCGAAACTGAATTTCTTAATAAGTTTTCAGATTATCAGGATCATAACTTTACAACGGCATTTACTTTAATAGATGGACTCTCGGAATCTGCTTCGGAACAGCTAATGACTTTGTTTACACATTTGGGAAACAATGTAAGGTTTTTTGGAGGAGGTGTTGGTCGACTGCGGACAAATACAAATGGCATTTTAATAAATAACGATGGAGTTTATAACACAGGAACAATTGTAGTGTTTTTGTCAGCAAAAACAAAAATGGATGCCAAACATGGATGGAAAAAATCAATAGGCCCTTTTATCGTAACAAGATCAGAAAAAAACCTCATTAAAGAATTAAATTGGGAAAATGCTTTTGATGTTTACAGTCGCTGTTTAAAAGACTCTCAAAACATCTTGTTAACAAAAGAGAACTTTTTTAAATACTCTGTTAATTTTCCTTTTGGATTTTTTAAAGAAGAAAGAGACTATATTGTAAGAGATCCGATGGAAGTAAATAAAGATGGATATATAATTTGTGTGGGCAATATTCCAGAAAATTCTTTAGTTGATATTTTAAGCATTGAAGAGAAGAAACTAAATGACATACCCAAAAAAATGATATCTAACTGTTTAGAAGAATCTCAAAATGCACCCATTGCAGTTCTTTTTACCTGTATTTCTCGTGTAAATCATTTAAAAGAGAAGTTTGATGAAGAATTACAAGGATTTAATTCTGAACTTTTAAAGCATTTTCCTAATTGTGAGCTGGAAGGTGCTTTATCAATCGGAGAAATATATTCTAGTGGCAAAGGATATTTGGAACTGTTAAATAAATCAATTGTTTTAGGAGTAGCCTATTAATTTTTTTCAATGAACACAAATAGCTTAATTACTGATATATCTTTTTTATATGAACTTTCTTTATCTGTAGGGCAATCGTTAGATAAAAAAGAGAACTGTAAAAAATTTTTGCACACCTTAATGTCAAGAAAAAACCTCGAATTTGGTGGTGTGTGGATACGAAACTACAGTATACCATATTCACCAAAAACAACAGGCTATACAGTTATTTATTCTCAGCCTCAAATCAAGTTAAGTCAAACTCTCATTTCTGATTCAAATTTTTTAGATCAGTGTTTCGAGGATTCAGATTCATTTTCTATTCAGTTGACTTCCGAAGTTGCTGATGCAATTAGTTTTAAAAAAAAGGAGAGAGGCATTATTACCTTTTTTAAATTACAGGATTTGGGTTTTCTGGTTTTATACTCTTCGGCAAAAGTTAAAGTATGGAACCAAATTGAACAGAGAAAGTTAAAGAACGTAATTAATAAATTCGCGGTTTCGGTTAAAGCTTGTTTATTTCACGAAAAATCAACCTTAGATTTAATTACAATTTCCAAAACACAAAAGGAATTGGAAAAAGCGAAAAAAGTAGCGGAAGAATCTAATGAGCTAAAATCAGCATTTTTATCCAATATTAGTCATGAATTCAGAACTCCATTAAATGCCATAATTGGTTTTTCTAACTTATTAAAAGAAAACAATCTGGATAAAGCAGATCAAAATAAGTTTATCCAAAATATTTTGAGCAGTAGCAGTAAGTTAATGAAAATGGTTAACAACTTATTGTATGTCTCAAAAATGGATTCCAATCAGCTGAATTTTACACTTGATTTCTTTAATATAAACGCAATTTTAAGAGAGGTAGAATCCTATTTACATTCACAAATTGTAAACAAGCCTGAAATTGAGTTCAAATTGGTACTTCCAGTTAACTCTGAAGACTTACAAATTGAATCTGATAGAGAGAAAGTATTGCAAATTCTGGATAGCTTGTTAGACAATGCACTTAAATTTACTAAATGTGGTAAAGTTGAATTAGGTTATTACATTGATAACAATTCTATTCCCGTTTTCTACATAAGAGATACCGGAATTGGTATGTCAAAAGAAAAACAAGCCAGTATTTTTGAGGCTTTCAGACAATTGGATTATGAAGCCAACAGAAAGTTTGAGGGTTCAGGACTTGGACTAACCTTATGCAAAAAGCTGATCCATTTGTTAGGTGGAGAAATATGGTTTGATTCAGAAGAAGACTTGGGCACTAACTTTTATTTTAGACTATCAGGAAGTGGAAAAATACAAATGGATCTATTAAATAGTTTGACTTCTAAATCAGATCGAAATTTAAATGCTATTGAGAATTTAAAATATTCAGAGAAAAATATACTAATAGCTGAAGACGTTAAGTCAAACTTTAATTACCTAAATGCAATAATTGAGTTAACAGATGCTACTGTAATCTGGGCTAAAAACGGTAAAGATGCAATCCAAATTTGCAATCACAATAATCCTCGCATAGATCTGGTATTAATGGATATCAGAATGCCGGAAGTTGATGGCATGGAAGCCATTAAACAGATAAAAAATGTGAACGCAACAATTCCAGTAATTGTTCAAACTGCTTATGCAATGAATAGTGAGCGCGAAGAGTGTTTAAAGGCTGGTGCTGATCAGTTTATATCCAAACCTATTGATCCGAGGAAACTGATGAAGATACTTCAAGAGTATTTAAAGAAAACATAGGGAACTTAAGCAAATGCCAGAGAGTTTATATATTTGTCCTATAATTCACATTATGTTATTTTTATATATAAATAAAAAGGGATCGGATTTGATCCCTTTAAATATCTAATTATTCCATACCGTCTAACTGAGTCTTAACTTCGTTGTATTTTTCAAGGTAATCTTCTTTTTCATTCCTCAACTTGAAATATAATTCTTTCAAAGTAATCAGCGAGTTTTTCTCACCTGGCTGCATTTCAAGAACCCTTTCGAAATATGGAATTACTTTTTCGTATTCAGTATAAACTACTTTAATTGCTTCATTATACTTCTTAGCATCCATAATTTCGTTAGCCTCTTTGTGCTTTGCAATAGCTTCGTTCAACTTTAAAAGACCCAAGTTATATTGAGAAGTAAAATCGTCTGGACTTAATTCCAAAGCCTTTTTATACATTTCTTCAGCTTTATCTAGCTCCTTAGTCTTTTCAAATAAAGTGCCTTTAGCACGATAGAAAGAACCATTATTTGGATCTAATGCAATTGCTTTGTTAAGATAATCATCTGCTTTTTGTGGCTCTCCACCCATCATGTAGTAATTGATCAACTCCACCAACATCCAAGAATCATTTGGAAACAATTCAAAACCTTTATGCAAAAATTTTACCGACTCTTCTTCTTTACCTGCATGCTTAAGTACATGTGATAAATTAGCGTATGATTTAGCACCACCATAGTTATAATCAATGGATTGCTTGTAATACTTAATTGCTTTGTCATAGTTTTCAGATTTTTGAGCCGCCATACCTGCATTAAAAATAACCGCAGTATCCACTACTGAGTTTTCTTTAAACATATCCATAGCTTCAATTTCAAGAACTTTTTCGAAAGCATCCAATGCACCAGCAAAATCCCCATTATTATAACGGTTCACAGCTTCATTTGTGTAATTCGGAATCATGTTCGTCATTTGCGCTTTTACCGGCTTAAGCATCTTGCCCTTTGCATCCAATTCCAAAGCTTTCAAATATGCAGCATATGCAATATCCAAAGGATTCTTTTCTAATTTTTTATATGCAGGAAGCGGACTTTCAAAAATTCCTTGGTACACTTTACCTTTAACAAGGTATGCTTTTGGATAATTAACACATTTCTCGTCTTGAATTCCTTGATCAATAGCTTCTTTCGCTTTATCTATCTTCCCTGAAGTAAGATAATTTTGAGCTCCAGTTACTTTGCTTTTTTGTGCGAATACTGTTGAAACGCATATAAGCATAACCAAAATGAATGATAATTTTCTCATAATCAATGTTTAGTTTTTATAACAATCCCGAACAAAAATAAATCTTTCTTTGATATTTCGCACAAGATTAATCACTTTATAATTATTCTAAGTATCAAATGTTATTCTTCGCTACCCTCAATTGGCTGATCTTTTGCCTCATTTCCTTCTTCATCTTCACTAGATGAGTTTACTTTAGCCACAGCTGCAATTGAATCACTTTTCTTGCTTAAGTTTATTAAACGCACTCCTTGAGTTGCACGTCCCATAACTCTTAGATCCGAAACTGCCAAACGAATGGTGATACCTGATTTATTAATGATCATCAAATCGTCGTCATCAGTAACATTCTTAATTGCAATTAATTCTCCGGTTTTCTCTGTAATACTAATTGTTTTTACACCCTTACCACCTCTGTTGGTAATTCGATAATCATCAATCTTAGATCTCTTACCATAACCGTTTTCTGATACAACAAGAATATCCTCGTCTCCATTTTCGACACAAATCATGCCAACAACTTCATCATCTAGATCTTTTAAAGTAATTCCCCTCACCCCGGAAGCTGTTCTACCCATCGAACGAACCTGATTCTCAGCAAATCTAATAGCTTTACCTGATTTTACAGCAATTAGAATCTCATTCTTTCCATTAGTTAATTTTGCTTCAAGAAGTTGATCGCCTTCACGAACCGTAATTGCATTTACTCCATTAATTCTAGGACGAGAATAAGCCTCAAGAGGAGTTTTCTTCACTACACCTTTCTTCGTACAAAGAACAATGTAATTATTGTTGATATATTCTTCCTCTTTTAGATTCAGTAAATTAATATATGCTTTCACATTATCGTCGGGTTCAATATTCAATAGGTTTTGAATTGCCCTACCCTTCGACTGCTTTGTTCCTTCCGGAATTTCGTACACCTTAAGCCAGAAACACTTTCCTTTTTCTGTAAAGAACAACATGGTATTATGCATTGTAGCCATAATCATGTGCTCAAGGAAGTCTTCCTCCCGGGTAATTGATCCTTTTGAACCTACCCCTCCTCTATTCTGAGTCTTGAACTCTGCTAATGGAGTACGTTTGATATATCCCATATGAGAAATAGTAATCACCATTTCTTCATCTGCGTAAAAATCTTCAGGATTAAATTCTTCCGAAGCATAAACAATATCAGTTCTTCTTTCATCACCATATTTTGCCTTTACTTCCGTCAGCTCTTCCTTAATGATATCCATTCTCATCGATTCATTGGCAAGAATCGCATTCAAGTGATCAATCAATTTCATTAATTCATCATATTCAGCATGCAGCTTTTCGCGCTCTAAACCAGTAAGCTTCTGCAAACGCATATCAAGAATAGCCTTTGCTTGAATTTCATCCAGCTCAAAATTACTCATCAAGCCATTTTTAGCTTCTTCAGGAGTTTTAGAACCTCTGATCAATGCAATTACTTCATCGATGTGATCCAATGCAATAATCAATCCTTTAAGGATGTGGGCTTTATTTTCAGCTTGCCTTAATTCATATTGAGTTCTTCGGACCACCACATCATGCCTGTGCTCTACAAAATTATCAATTAAGTCACGGAGGTTAAGCAGCTTAGGTCGACCTTTAACAAGTGCAATATTATTCACACTAAAAGAAGTTTGCATTTGTGTATATTTGAATAGTTTATTCAATACAACATTTGCAATCGCATCTCTTTTCAAGTCGAAAACAATTCTCATTCCTGTACGATCCGATTCATCGTTAACATTTGAAATGCCATCGATTTTTTTATCATTGATTAAATCAGCTGCTTTCATAATCAGCTCAGCCTTATTAACCATGTATGGAATTTCGGTTACAATAATTTTCTCACGACCTTTTTCGTCTGTTTCAATATTTGTTCTGGCACGAACAACCACACGACCTTTACCTGTTTCAAAGGCCTCTTTAACACCTTGATAACCATAAATTGTTCCACCAGTAGGAAAATCCGGAGCTTTCATGATGCGAATCAGCTCATCCATTTCTACTTCTTTATTATCAATGGTAGACACAATCGCATCAATCGTATCAGATAAATTATGTGGTGGCATGTTTGTTGCCATACCCACAGCAATACCTGATGCTCCATTTACCAAAAGATTAGGAATACGGGTCGGTAGTACCGTTGGCTCCTTTAATGATTCATCAAAGTTAGGAACCATATCAACAGTATCTTTATCTAAATCAGATAAAGTTTCTTCTGCAATTTTACCCATTCGTGCCTCTGTATAACGCATCGCTGCAGGGCTATCGCCATCAACAGAACCGAAGTTACCTTGTCCGTCAATCAAAGGGTAACGCAAAGACCAGTGCTGAGCCATACGAACCATAGTCATGTATACAGAGCTATCCCCATGTGGGTGATATTTACCTAATACCTCACCAACAATTCTTGCTGATTTCTTGTACGGTTTATTAGCTGTGATACCTAACTCACCCATTCCGAAAAGTACTCTTCGGTGAACTGGTTTTAAGCCGTCTCTAACATCTGGCAAGGCTCTGGAAACAATAACTGACATCGAATAATCGATATAGGCAGATTTCATCTCTTCCTCAATGTTGATACGTATAATTCTTTCTCCCGTAGTCATCTATAATTAATTTAAAATTCTAAACTTTTCTCAGAACTACAAAAGTAACAAAATCTGTGATTTTTGCGTAAGAAAAGTAGCTATATTTAAGAGTAGATTAAGATAAATATTAATGCATTTTTCTTTACAGCTTGATTTCTAGTTTGGTTCCTATTTCGATTGAGTTTTTAATTGAAATTTGATGCCGAAAAAAAGCTTTATCTAATATTTTTTCATTACTTTAATGTTGCTTTAATCAAATCGACAAAAAAATGAAGTCGAATATTTGCAATAGTAAGAACTTAATTAAAAAACTACTATATGGATTCAAAATTTTCACCTCGTATTAAAGATGTTCTTTCATACAGCAAAGAAGAAGCCGAAAGGCTTGGCAACAGTGCTATTGGAACCGAACATTTATTTTTAGGAATTCTTCGTGAAGGTGAAGGTATTGCTGTTGATATCCTTATCTCTTTGGGTGTTGATCTATACGACATCAGAAAAAGTATTGAAAAGGAGATCAAATCAGATGCTATTACTGATTTGGATCAAAACAACATTCCTTTACAACGTTCAGCAGAAAGAGTTTTAAAACTAATTTATTTAGAGGCCAAAGCCTTAAAAAATAACACAATTGACACTAGCCATTTGCTTCTTGCCATTTTGAAAGATGACAATAGTATGGTTACTCAATTTCTTGAAGGACAAACAATCGACTACAATAAAGTAAAAGAGAATTTAAAAACCCTTTTCCCTAAAGCGCAGGCCGACTATCCATCGGAAGAACGTGAAGGAAAAAGTGGCATGTCGGGTGGATCAAAAAGTACTGGCGCTCGCGGAAAATCAGAAACTCCGGTTCTTGACAATTTTGGTATTGACATTACCAAATCGGCCGAAGAAGGCACTTTAGATCCAATTGTTGGACGTGAAACAGAAATTGAACGCCTTGCTCAAATCTTAAGCCGTCGTAAAAAGAACAACCCTATTTTAATTGGAGAACCTGGCGTGGGTAAATCTGCCATTGCAGAAGGACTTGCTCTTAGGATTGTTCAGAAAAAGGTCTCTAGAGTTTTATTTGGCAAACGAGTTGTTACACTTGATTTAGCATCAATTGTGGCAGGTACAAAGTATCGTGGACAATTTGAGGAAAGAATGAAAGCCATCCTAAATGAGTTGTCGAAAACAAGCGATATTATTTTATTTATTGATGAAATCCACACAATTGTTGGTGCCGGAGGTGCAACAGGATCATTAGATGCCGCAAACATGCTTAAACCTGCCTTGGCAAGAGGTGAGATACAATGTATTGGTGCAACTACTTTAGATGAATATCGCCAGAATATTGAAAAAGATGGTGCTTTGGAAAGAAGGTTCCAGAAAGTGATGGTAGAACCAACATCCTCTGAAGAAACCGTTGAAATTCTGAATAACATTAAGGAACGGTATGAAGATCATCACAATGTGTACTATACCGAAGAAGCAATTGAAGCTTGTGTGAAGTTAACATCAAGGTATATCAGTGATCGATATCTTCCGGATAAAGCCATTGATGCATTGGACGAAGCCGGTTCTCGTGTTCATATCTCAAACATTCACGTTCCTGTGATTATTGAAGAACTGGAAAAGAAAATTGAAGAGACTCGCCAAAGTAAAATAAAGGCTGTAAAAGCTCAAAAGTTTGAATTGGCAGCAAGCTTTAGAGATAAGGAAAAGAATTTCTCTGAAGATCTTGACAAAGAAAAAGACAAGTGGGAACAGGAAATAAGTCTTAAAAAAGAAAAAGTTTCCGAAGAAGATATCGCCGAGGTTGTGGCAATGATGACTGGAGTTCCTGTAAAAAGAATTGCCCAAGCTGAAGGTTCTCGCCTGCTTAAAATGGATGACGAACTACAAGGAAAAGTAATTGGTCAGGACGATGCAATTGCTAAAATTGTAAAGGCTATTCAGCGCAACAGAGCAGGACTAAAAGATCCTAATAAACCAATTGGAACATTTATATTCCTTGGTCCTACCGGAGTAGGTAAGACTCAATTGGCGAAAGTTCTTTCCGAATATTTATTTGATAGTTCTGAGGCTTTGATTCGCATTGATATGAGTGAATACATGGAAAAATTTGCCGTATCAAGATTGGTTGGAGCACCTCCAGGATATGTTGGCTATGAGGAAGGCGGACAACTTACTGAGAAAGTGAGAAGAAAACCGTACTCGGTTGTTCTGTTGGATGAAATTGAAAAAGCTCATCCTGACGTATTTAATATTCTTCTTCAATTGCTGGATGATGGACAGTTAACCGACAGTTTAGGGCGAAGAGTTGATTTCAAAAATTCTATTATTATCATGACTTCTAATATTGGTAGTCGCGAACTTAAAGATTTTGGAAAAGGAATTGGTTTCCAAACAGGCGGAAATGATTCTAATGATTATGCCAACAACATCATCCAAAAGGCACTTAAGAGAGCTTTTGCTCCGGAATTCTTGAATAGAATTGATGATTTAATCATGTTTAATTCATTAACACAGAAAGATATTCATAAGATTATTGATATCGAACTAAATGGGTTATACAAAAGAATCAACGATTTAGGTTATAACATCAAAATCTCGACTGCCGCAAAAGATTTTATTGCAGAAAAAGGATACGATGTTCAATTTGGTGCCAGACCATTAAAACGTGCTATTCAGAAATACCTTGAAGATGAAATGGCTGAAGTTATAATTAAAACAAGTATAATGGAAGGTGATACAATTTCGGTAGGTTTAGACAAATCGAAACAAAAAATCACTACAAAAATATTAAAAGCTCAAAAAGCAATTGAGTAAATTAAAACCGGAGTTAATCTCCGGTTTTTTTGTGTCCTTTTCCCATATTTTTAATCTGTTTATTTAGAATAATTAAAAACAATTTCTATCTTTGATCGAAACAATAAATTACATAATTATGCAAAAGAACAAAAACAAAGTTACATTCGCAGGAAATGCAATGACTTTAGTAGGAACTGAAATAAATACTGGCATGAAAGCAGATAACTTTACCGCTTTAGGACAAGATCTAGCTCCGGTTCAACTTTCCGATTTTGATGGAAAAGTAAAGGTTTTATCAATCTTCCCTTCTATCGATACTGGTGTTTGCTCTGCACAAACTCACAGATTTAACAAAGAAGCAGCTTCTTTAGATAAGAATATCCAGATCATTACATTATCAAATGACCTTCCTTTCGCTTTAGGCCGTTTCTGTGGTGCTGAGGGAATCGAAAATCTGATAACCTTATCAGATCACAAAGAGTGTGATTTCGGTTACAAATATGGTTTCGTTGTAGAAGAATTGCGTTTATTAGCTCGTGGTGTTGTTGTAATTGATAAAAACAACGAAGTAAAGCATGTTGAATATGTTGCAGAAATGACTGAAGAACCTAATTATGATACAGCACTGGAAGTTGCAAAATCATTGGTATAAGTTAAAACAGTTGCAAAATTATAATGAAGCTCTTTCGGGAGCTTTTTTTGTGCGCTGATTGTTGAGAACCATACAGTAAACAACTCCACAAGTTCCCTTTTTTTACACTCACTTTTTAACCTTTTTAAAATCAACCTTTTTTAAATCTTTTTTTACCCTTACACTAGGGCGAAATGCCATTTTTACACTTTTAATTTTTGACGCATTCACTTCTTCAATTTCATCTGATCCTTCGCCACTAACATGTAAGGAAAACGTTCCTAAATCACCTAATTCCACACTGCAATTATCTTTTAGAAAATAAGGAATTTCAGTTGTAAATGCCTCTAATACACCGATGACATCTATCGTGCTAAAGGAAGATGCCTGCGATATACTTTTGGCAATATCTTTTAAACCTTTCTTTTGTCTGCCAGCCACTCTAGGATAGTATTGCTCCTTTTTACCCTCTTTTTTTAAAGGCGAATTCATTTTTACCGCTTTATACTTTATTGTCATATTCTAATACTTTAATTCTTTTCAATTAATAAGATTAATCGGTTTGAAACATTGTTAATTTAGTAATTTTTGATATATATCAAAAATATAAATAACATATATTTAAAATACTTTTAATATATATTATCAACCACATTAATATATATTAAAATAGTATTTTTAAATAGAAAAAAATAAAACCACCTGTATTTCTGCAGATGGTTTTTAGTATGAGAATATGTAATAACTAAGTTTACTTTACTATTCCGAACAGGTCATAATCTTCACAATCGGTAATCTGTACATTGTAAAATTCTCCAATTTGCAGGTTTCCGCTTTCTGCCTTAATTAATACTTCAGGATCTACTTCGTAGGAATCAAATTCGGTTCTTCCGTAAAAATAATCGCCTTCTTTTCTGTCGATGATAACTTTTAGAACCTGACCAAGTCGCTTTTTATTCGCCTGCATGCTTATATCTTGTTGGATTAGCATAATTTCCTCTTTTCTTCTCTCCTTTTCTTTTTCTGATATATTGTCACAGTAGTTAATTGCAGCATAGGTATCTTCTTCATTCGAATATGGAAACACCCCTAAGCGTTCAAATTTCATTTCCTGGACAAATTTTTTCAGATCTTCCATGTCTTCCTCTGTTTCACCCGGATGACCAACTAACATAGTGGTTCGAAGAGTTATTCCTGGCACTTCCTCACGTATCTTTTTGATAAGATCAACCGTTTTATCTCTATCTATGCCTCTTCGCATCAATTTTAACATGTTGTCACTCGAATGTTGAAGAGCTATATCGAGGTATCGGCAAACTTTGGGATT
This sequence comes from Marinifilum sp., assembly GCF_965230805.1. Classification (NCBI taxonomy): domain Bacteria; kingdom Pseudomonadati; phylum Bacteroidota; class Bacteroidia; order Marinilabiliales; family Marinifilaceae; genus Marinifilum; species Marinifilum sp. The sequence goes on from NZ_OZ246019.1 coordinate 4,585,263, forward strand.
CTCGCGCATTAATTTCAATATCCCGTAAGGAAATTGTGTTGGGTATGCGTAATGCAATTTGATCCACAGCAGGTCTTCTATTTTAGATAGTTCATTTACCAGTTCGGCAAGTTTCGATTCGTTATACAAATCAATACCATAATAAGACAGATCTTGGGCAATGACCAAAAGTTCTTTTACACCACCTTTTACCAGATTTCTGGCCTCTTCAACCACGTCTTCTATAGGACGAGAAATATGTTTCCCTGTAATTATTGGAATAGCACAATATGAACATGAACGATTACATCCTTCAGAAATTTTAAGATATGCAAAATGCTTTGGAGTCGTTACCATTCTCAAATTTTGAAAGTCTGGCATATAATCTTTATTCAACTCCTTTACCATTGATTTCCAATCGAATTTTCCAAAATACTTATCAACCTCGGGTATTTCTTCGCTCAGCTGTTCTCTGTATCGTTCTGATAGGCATCCCATAACAAAAAGCTTGTCGATTCGGCCATCCTTTTTGGCTTCTACATATTGTAGAATGGTATCCACCGATTCCTCTTTGGCATCTCCAATAAATCCACAAGTATTAATGATAATGATTTTGGCATCGCTATTTTCTTCTTCGCAAGTAACAGCAAACTGGTTTGCATCGAGTTGTTTCATTAACAGTTCGGTGTCGACCAGGTTTTTTGAACAACCTAAGCTTATGATATTGATTTTGTTTTGACTCATACAAATCTTCTTATCTGAAATTAAATTTTGGCAAAAATAGGATATTTTACTCTTTTTTCCGCTCATGTGCTTTAAAAGAAATAGGCCACCATAAAATGGCAGCCTATTCGTATATTTTTACAATTGCAAGAATCAATCAAACAAAGATGCAACAAATTCATCTCTATTGAAGACTTGCAAATCTTCCATTCCTTCGCCAATCCCAATATATTTTACCGGAACTTTAAATTGATCGGAAACACCAATTACAACACCACCTTTGGCCGTGCCATCAAGCTTGGTGATGGCCAAGGCATTAACCTCTGTAGCTTTAGTAAATTGTTTGGCCTGTTCGAATGCATTCTGACCTGTAGATCCGTCGAGAACCAAAAGAATTTCATGCGGAGCTTCAGGAATTACGCGATCCATTACGCGCTTAATCTTACTTAGCTCATTCATTAAATTAATTTTGTTATGCAATCTGCCTGCAGTATCAATAATTACAACATCAGAACCTTCTTCTTTTGCTTTTGTTAAAGTTTCGAATGCAACGGAAGCCGGATCGGCACCCATTCCCTGATTCACAACAGGCACTCCTACTCGTTCCGACCAGATAATCAATTGATCAACGGCTGCAGCACGAAAAGTATCGGCAGCACCAAGCATTACCTTTTTGCCCGAATTTTTAAACTGATGAGCCAATTTTCCAATTGTAGTAGTTTTACCAACGCCATTAACACCAACCACCATTATAACATAGGGATGATCAGATTTTGGAAGTTCATAAGCTTCGTAATTGCCTTTGTTGTTTTCTTCAAGCAAACCAGCAATTTCCTCTTTAAGAATACGATTCAATTCTGATGTTCCTAAGAATTTATCCTGAGCAACTCTCTCTTCAATTCGTTCGATGATTTTTAATGTTGTATCTACACCCACATCAGAAGTTATCAATACTTCTTCCAACTCATCAAGTACATCATCATCAACGGTAGATTTACCAACAACAGCCCTCGAAAGCTTTGTAAAAACACTCTCTTTTGTTTTGGCCAATCCTTTATTAAGATTTTCTTTTTTCGATTTCGAAAAATTTCCAAATAATCCCATTTTTTCTAAATTTTAAGATGCTAAAGTACAAAAAAAACACAATCCCAAGCAATTAACAATAAACGTTTTAAGCCAAAACAATAAAAGTTTCGGTTTAAAGCACAAAAAAAGCTTCTCGAAAAATCAAGAAGCTTTTATTATTCGGTATGATATGAATTTCTTATTTCTTTGCAAAGAAATCCTTAACGTTCTCGTTTGGAACAATCTCTTCTTTAAAAGAGTATGAACCAGTCTTAGGCGACTTTACCATTTTGATTACTTTTGCGTAACCACGGCCTTCACCTTTTTGTAGGGATGCTACTACTTTCTTAGCCATATCTTAAAATTATTTAATTTCTCTGTGAAGGGTTACTTTCTTCAAAATAGGATTATACTTCTTCAACTCCATACGATCAGGAGTATTCTTTTTATTTTTAGTGGTGATGTACCTTGAAGTTCCTGGCATACCGCTTTCTTTATGCTCAGTACACTCAAGAATTACTTGCACTCTATTACCTTTTTTAGCCATTTTCTATGCCTCTTTTTTAATAATTTTTAATAAATCCTTTTTCTTGAGCTTTAGTAAGTGCACCTTTCACACCTAATTTATTAATTAGACGTACACCAGCAGCAGATACTTTCAATTCAATCCAACGATCTTCCTCAGGAAGATAAAACTTTTTAACGAAAAGATTTGGATAGAATCTTCTTTTAGTTCTTCTCTTAGAGTGAGAAACATTATTTCCCACCATTACGCTCTTTCCAGTAATTTGACAAACTCTTGACATAGTCCAGATTATTTTTTTCCTTAAACGCTTTTCAAACAGGTCGCAAAATACGCAATAATTTTCTTAAAAATCAAATTATCTTACAACTTTTTACAGATATATTTTAAATCAGCCCCAAACCTCCTCTAATCTGCAAAAACAATAAGTTTCTACGATTGGTGTAATTTTCGAATAACAAACAATAAATTCTTGAATTGTAAATTTGAAGCGTCGCACAAGCAAAAATAAAAAAATCCCTCCGTATTAGAAGGGATTTAAACAATTATCTCGATTAAATCTTTATTCTTCTTCCTCGTTCAAAGATTTAAATCCTTTACCAATAATTTCATTTGCCTCGGTTACATTTACAAATGCTTCGGGATCTACCGATTTAACATGTAGTTTTAAAATCTCAAGTTCCCTTCGGCTCATCACTGAGTAAACCATTTTTCTTTCTTCACCTGAGTAAGCCCCTGTTCCGCTAAATACAGTAGCACCACGTTTTAAATCATCTTTTATTTTAGATACGATAGATTCGTAATGCTCAGATACGATCATCACTGTTTTGTGATAATTTGCACCACTCACTACCATATCGATAATTTTACCTTCGATATAGATAATAATTAATGAATAGATGGCGAACTCCCAGCCAATTGCACCTGTTTCGGTTGGCTGTACCAAAGTAAATAATACAATTAAACCATCAACAATCATTACCAACTTACCCAATGATAATTTGGTATACTTGGCCAAGATCATTGCTACAATATCAGATCCTCCCGAAGTTGCACGTGATTTAAAGATAAATCCGATTGAAATTCCATAAAACACACCAGCTACAATGGTATTCAGCATTGGATCCGCAATTACTTTTGCATAATCCGGAGAAATGTAGGTTTCCATAAACCAAACCGTTAGCAAAATTGTTGCAATGCTTACGATGGTTTTAACGCCAAATCGGGGACCCAAAATTATAGTTCCAATAATTACCAATGGGATCTCCATAGCAAAAGTACAGTAACTAATTTTCCATCCAAACAGTGTGTTTAGTACGGTTGCAATACCATAAACTCCTCCTGGAGCCAATTTGTAAGGTACCACAAATAGGATGTCGGAAACAGCAAAAATAATACTACCTAAAATCAGGTAAGAGTATGCCGTTAACCATTCATTCGACAAGAACTTTTCTTTAGTAATAAAAGCCATTTTAATAGTGTTTGTTAAAGTGATCAAAATTCGCCGACAAAAATAGATTCGCCGATTTTATTTGCAAGCTTTTTGCTCATTTTTCTTACTTCTGCAAATCACTGATAAACAAGGCCAAAAGAAAGTTTGGCTTATTTTTTTTGACAAGTCTTCAAAAATCGATTAAAAAAGACGTCAATTTTTCACTTATGACATCTATTTTTATTGCATTACTCCTGATTTTAAAACCTTAACCCAAACTAAAAATAAGAATATAAAAGTGGTATTATGTATATAATGCAGTTTTAATAATTGTTACACTATCAATTTTTCCTTTATTCGGGCGAATATCAAACAGGGAAACAGCACAGATAAAGATGTTTTAGGCTGAAACAATATCATCAATACTTATATTTGGCATTCGCTCCATTTTACTCACTTCTATGCTAAGAAATCCATATGCATCCATTACTTTACCTTCTATAACATAACAGCCAGGTCCCCGAAAAGGATATTCTTTGGCTATTGGATAAAAATGGACAGTATCCAACCAATGTCCATCCAAATCTATCCATGTTCCGAAATACATAATCTTGCCATTACTAGCTTTTGTGGGTTTGCGATGAATTAAAAATCCAACAATTCTAATATAGCGGCTGATTAAGCACGGTAAATGACAGGCTTTTAAATCAGACGGTAAATCATCTTTCACCAATTTAAAAGGAGATTGTACAGACAAACCAAGTATTTCTAACTCATCAAAAGCATCTTCGAGCTTATGTTTCCACAATTCAGGCAATTGAAATTCTTTCACTTCAGTCTGAAAAAGTGTTTTCTCCGGTTTGGTTTTCTTGGAATGACCTAACAAGAAATGTGCGTCCCACAAAAGCTCTTTTTTACCTTTGTCAGTAAACCGAAAGGATCCTATGCGGATTAGAATAATTAGCTGTTCCAAACTAATTGGAAAACGTTTCACAAAATCGCGTAAGCTCTTAAAATTTCCATTTTGCTCTCGCTCTTTAATTAAATTTTTTCCTGTTGATCGTTCTAAATCTCTTAAAAGATAGAATCCCAGCCAAATTTTATCCTTTTTAATAGTATTTTCCCATGCACTTCGATTTACACAGGGAACTTCTACTTTGGCTCCATGCATTACAGCTTCATGCAAATACAATTGAGCAGAATAAAATCCACCACCATTATTTAGTGTGGCTACCATATATTCCAAAGGATAATATGCTTTTAAATAAAGTGCCTGAAAACTCTCTACCGCATAACTGGCAGAATGACCTTTGGCGAAAGCATAATTGGCAAAACTTTCTATTTGTCTCCAGATATCACGAACTACAGCATCGGCATATCCCTTTGCTTGGCAATTGGAAAAAAACTTGTCTTTTACCTTCGCAAATTCATTTCTCTGCTTAAATTTCCAGGACATTCCCCGGCGCAATACATCAGCTTCATCAAGTGTTAACTCAGCAAAATAATGAGCAACCTTAATTACATCTTCCTGATACACCATTACACCATATGTTTCTTCCAGGATATCATATAATTCAGGTAAATCTCGTTGGGCTTGCTCTCTCCTTTCCTTGTTCTGAAAACGAATAATATATTCTCGCATCATTCCGCTTTTGGCTACTCCCGGGCGAATAATAGAACTGGCAGCAACCAAGCGTTTGTAATCTTCTGCTTTAAGTTTAGTTAAGAGCATGCGCATAGCCGGAGATTCTACATAAAAACAACCAATTGCCTGTCCTTTTTTAAGCATTCGTTTTACACGAACATCTTCCATGAACAATTTGGTATCGTTAATATCAATATCAATTCCATGATTTTGCTTGATAATCTCTAAAGTATCTTTAATCTTTCCTAAACCACGTTGACTTAAAATATCGAATTTGTGTAAACCCAAGTCTTCAGAGATATACATATCGAATTGGGTAGATGGAAAACCCTTTGGCAATAACTCTGTAGCCGAATAATTGCTAATTGGATCGTCAGAAATTAAAATTCCACTTGAATGAATACTATTATGACTAGGAAAACCACTAATGTATTGACTGTAACGAATTACCCATTTGCCATACTCATCGGCTTGTGCTGGATTGGGATTTTTCTGCAAACGGCTGATCTCTTCATCGGGCAAACCAAATACTTTCCCAATTTCCCGAAAAGCCGATTTGTGATTGAAAGTGATAAAAGTTCCCAACAACACAACATGATCCCAACCATACTTATCAAACAGATAACGAGTAACATCATCCCTGTCAGTCCATGAAAAGTCGATATCAAAATCGGGAGGCGATGTTCGAAACGGGTTGATAAACCTCTCAAAGTAAAGGTCTAAGTCAACTGGGTCAACATTAGTGATTTTCAATAAATAAGCAACAAGACTATTGGCTCCACTTCCTCGTCCAACATGGTAATATCCTTTACTTTGGGCATAACGAACCAAATCCCAATTGATCAGAAAATAGGAACAAAAACCAAGTTGCCTTATTACTTTCAGTTCTTTATTTAAGCGATCCAGAATCTCATCTGTTACATCATGATATCGATACCCTAAGCCATCACAAGCCAATTTCATTAACAGCTTGAAATCTTCTTCTTCCGATTCTGTAAAAAGCTTTTTGTTCTTGTTGGTTCCAAATTCAAAATCCATGCTGCAAGAAGCCAGAAGAACTTCTGTATTCTCAATAATTTGAGGATATTCTTTATACAATTCCAATAGTTCAGACTCATTTCTGTATTGATCTTCAAAACTGGCTTGATCCTCTTTCGCAAGCTTGCTTAGCAAAGTATTTCCATCTATTGCACGTAACAACCTATGAATATTATAATCCTTTTTATTTCGAAAGCTTGCAGTTTGTAGTACAACTAACTTGTCCTGATGATTTTTCCACTCGGAAAAAGGCAAGTGGGGTAAATCCTGAGGCCTGACACCAATATATTCGTTTGATTTTAGCTCTCTATAATTATTTTGAAAAGGATAAATTACAAACGCCTCTTTTAATGTTGGTGCATCTGGTGCAAACACTTTACTTTGATGCAGGTTTCCTGTTAAAAATTCATTGATTTCTCGAAAACCATCTGCATTCTTTGCAAGTAACACATATTGCTGTTTAGCTCTATTTCTGATATCTACACCAACAATAGGACGTACATTAAAAGCTTTTGTCTGCCGTACAAAATCGAGACTTGCTGCTGTATTGTTAATATCAGTTAAGGCAATAGTAGTGTACCCTCCAGATTGAGTTTCTTTTAAAACTTCCTCTATTGAAAGAGCTCCGTATTTAAAACTATAGTATGAGTGACAATTCAATAACATGCTCAATGAATCATTAGTAATTCGAATCTAGGATTGAAAATTCCTTTTATTTATATTTTATCCTCAAGCCGGAAGGCTCTTACTTTCTCCATTGCTGAGAAAGTAAGCAAAGAATCTAGGGTGTGTAAGCTAAAACTACTTCTACTTAAAAACTTTAAGTGCGGCGGGGTGATCTTCTCAATTCTTCGAAGCTTCCCCGTCTTTCTAAAAAAGTTTTCTGCGCATAAGCAGTTTAACCTTCCAATACCCATTGAGTCCTATGTCGTTTTTTGTGTTTTTTACAATTACACATTATTCATTCTTAATTATTAATTGATATTACCGTCTGCGATGAGCAGGAATAATTGGTGCTTGCCCATTAAAAGGATTCATTCCTCCAATGGTTTTTACATCCATTCCTATGGCTCGTTTCACTGCATTTTTCCCAAACCTATTTCGCAAATGATCCATTTTCTGATACAGCTTAATGAGTTTCTCAGAGTCTTCGAACAAACGAATTTGATAAGTTCCTCCCACCAAATTGCTGAAGCGAACTCCGATGAGCCGAATCAAAACCCGGCGTTCATACATCTTATCAAACAGGTCGAGCACTGTAGCGATTAGTGTATGATCGAGCGATGTGTAAGGAATTCGCTTTTGTTTGGTGTAAGTTTGAAAATCAGAATAGCGAATCTTAACCGTCACACAGGCAGTTAGTTTGTTTCCATTTCGAAGCTGATAAGCCAGATTTTCGGCCATTGCAACCAAAATGCTGCGTAATTTTACAACATCGGTGGTATCTCGTTCAAAAGTTCGTTCTGTCGATATGGATTTTCTCTCATTCCAGGCAATCACAGGAGTGTTATCAATTCCCTGCGCCTTCTTCCAAATCACTTGTCCATTTTTTCCTAACACACGCTCCATTAATTCCATGGGCATTTCTTGCACGGTTCTTACTTTCTCTATTCCCATGCTTCGCAATTTGTGATAAGTTTTATCGCCAACCATAGGAATTTTCTTTATCGAAAGTGGAGCTAAAAAAGGGATCTCGTTTCCATATTCTATATTGATATGATTATTGGGTTTGGCCTCACCTGTTCCCACTTTAGAAACCGTTTTGCTGGTAGATAAGCCAAAAGAAATTGGCAAGTGTGTTTCCTTTATAATTTTATCTCTAAGCTCTCTGGACCACAAGTAGCTCTCCTGCACAAAACGATCCATCCCAGTAATGTCCATATAAAACTCATCGATAGATGATTTTTCGAACAAAGGCGAACGCTCCTTAATGATTTCCGTTACCTGGTCGGAAAATTTACTGTAAGTACCACTATTCCCCCTAATCACAACAGCTTCGGGACAAAGCATACGAGCCATTTTCATGGGCATGGCAGAATGAATGCCATATGTACGTGCTTCGTAAGAACAAGCTGCTACTACTCCCCTGTCTGATGTTCCCCCAATCAATACCGGTCGATTGTTCAACCTACTGTCCAACAACCTCTCACACGACACAAAAAATGTGTCTAAATCCATATGTAATATTGTTTTTTTCATTAAATGTCGATATTTTCGTCATAATCCTGTCGATAATTTAGTCTATCGTTCGTATATTTGAAAGAAAAAAGCATGTTTTTTGCAGAAAATATCAAGTTCCTTCGCAAGAGAAGAAAGAAATCGCAGGCCGATTTGGCTGAGCAATTGGAGATTACACGTACCACTTTGGCAGGATATGAAAAGAGTGTTCAACCACCTTTTAGAGTACTAATTAAATTTGCTGAATACTTTGGTGTTTCTATCGATGCATTAATAAGGTATAACTTGCAGGAATTATCGGAATTTCAGCTTTCGCAGATCGAAGATGGTTTCGACATTGATGTGACGGGAAAGAAACTTCGTTTGCTAACCATATCGGTAAACCAAAATGGAGATGAAAACATTGAAATGGTACCTTTAAAAGCCCAGGCTGGCTATACAAACAGCTATGGCGATTTAGATTTTATCGAATCGCTGCCAAAGTTCTCCCTTCCCTTTTTGCCAAAAGATAAAACCTATCGAACTTTTCAAATTGAAGGCGATTCAATGCTTCCCATTCCTGAGGGATCATGGGTAACTGCATCATACATCCAAAACTGGGAAAGCATTAAAGATGGTACTCCCTGCATTATTGTTACCCAGGAGGATGGTATCGTATTTAAGGTGGTGTACAAACAGCTCGAGAAAAATCAGAGTCTTCTTTTGGTATCGACCAACCGAAACTACAAACCTTATGAACTACCGATTGGAAAAGTAGCTGAGATATGGAAATTTGAAACTTACAATGGTTTTGAGATTGAGCAAAGTGAATTCGACATTAAATAAATTAACAATTCATTACCATTATAATTGCTTTAATGATGGTAATTTTGAACCCTTAAAAAAATCAAAACAATAAATATGAAAGTAGTAGCCATTAACGGAAGTCCCAAAAAAGAAGGCAATACCTACCATGCATTACAATTGGTGTGTGAGCAGTTGGAAGCCAAAAACATTGAAACGGAAATTTTGCAAGTGGGTATCAAAAATGTGAAAGCATGTACTGCCTGCAATATGTGTGCGAAAAATCGGGATGAAAAATGTATCATCAAAAATGATGATGTGAATAATTGGATTCAGAAAATGCAAGAAGCCGACGGAATTCTTCTTGGATCACCCGTGCACTATGCATCACTAAGTGCAGGAATGAAGTCCTTTCTCGACCGCGCTTTCTATGCAAGCGGTGCAAATGGCAATTTGTTCCGTTATAAAGTAGGTGCTTCGATAGCTGTAGTAAGAAGATCAGGAGGCTTACCAGCCTTTAATGAGATGAACAACTACCTTACCTATTCCGAAATGATGATTCCAACATCGAACTACTGGAATGTGATTCACGGTTTGGCCCCCGGGCAAGTTCTCCAAGATGAAGAAGGTGCTCAAATTATGAGAATATTAGGTAAAAACATGGCATATCTACTTGAATTAATTGAAAATGGAAAAAACAAAGTGGAAGCGCCAATACCAGAAAAGAAAGCCTATACTCATTTTGTGAGGTAGATGTAAACAAATACCAGCATTGCCAACTTTAAAAACATCGCCAATCTATAAGCATAGACTGGCGATTTTTATTTAAACTGTTTACTAAAATCTTCATAAGAAATATAACGGATATGTCTGTAATATTCTTTCTCTTCCTTATCGAGTAGAATTTGAGTTGGAATACGAACCTGAATACTTTCATTACTTTCTAACTTTCTTGTTGTGAGGTATTCATAAAAACAACACTTACCTTGTTTCTCTATTTGTTTTTCACCTATTCCATTACCTTTTTCATTTTACGACAAGAAATGCAATTCCAGTTAGAATATTTCTTAGCTCTATGAGAGGTTTACTTTAAGCCACTTCTTTTCAAAAGAGGATCAATTGACGGTTCTTTACCTCTAAATTTTAGGTACAAATTCATTGGGTGATCGCTACCTCCTTTTTCCAGCACATTCTCACGGAAGGCATTAGCCGTAGCTTTATCGTAAATACCATTCTCCTTAAAAGCCTCGAAAGCATCCGCATCCAAAACCTCTGCCCATTTGTAGCCATAATATCCGGCTGCATATCCTCCCGCAAAAATATGCGAGAAAGATGTACTCATGCAGCTTCCATTTACTTTCGAGAAGAGCTCGGTCGACGCCATTGCCCGATCTTCGAACTCCTCTACCAAACCCGTAACTGGCTTGTTTACAATATGCCAAGCCATGTCATTCAAACCAAAACTTATCTGGCGAACAAAACCATATCCACTTAAGAAATTCGAGCTATCAATAATCTTCTGAATCAATTCCTGAGGGATCTTCTCTCCCGTTTCATAATGCATTGCAACTTCATCCAGCCACTCTTTACGGTATGCAAAGTTCTCCATAAACTGCGATGGTAACTCCACAAAATCCCTGTATACATTAGTTCCCGACAAGGTACTATAGGTACACTTCGAAAGCATTCCGTGCAGTGCATGACCAAATTCATGCAAGAATGTAGTTACTTCATTAAAAGTTAATAAAGACGGCTTGGTTTCGGTCGGACGAGTAAAATTGCACACAATGGAAATGTGCGGTCTGTAATCCTTATTTTCTTTCTTGTACTGATCAACAAAGGAAGTCATCCAGGCGCCTCCTTGCTTTGTGTTTCTTGGGTGAAAATCAGTATAGAACAAGGATATAAAATTCTGATCAGCATCAAACACTTCGTAAACATCCACTTCATCGTGATATTTTGGAATATCGGTATTCAATTGAAAGTGCAATCCGTACAGTTTGCCTGCTAAATCAAAAATCCCCTCCTTCACACGCTCCAGTTCGAAATACGGACGCGTTATTTCATCATTGATATCAAATTTTTCGGTCTTCAACTTCTCGGCATAGTAAGCCCAATCCCATCTTTGCAATTCAAAATCTGCGCCAAGCGATTTAGCATACTCTTGCAATTCCCTGAACTCTTCTTTTGCTCTTGGCATGGATGCATCCAAAAGTTCATTCAAAAAACGGATTACATTGTCTGCCGATTTTGCCATTCTTTCCTCCAACACGTAATCCGAATAGCTTTGGTAACCTAGCAATTGAACCTTTGCCAATCGCAGTTCCACAATGCGATGAATAATCTTTTGATTGTCGAATTTATCGTTAAAACAGCGCGAAGAGTAAGCTTTAAACATTTTTTTGCGCAATTCGCGTTTTTCGGCGTATTGCATAAAAGGAACATAGCTAGGAAATTGCAGGTTAAACATCCATCCTTCCTTATCTTTTTCCTTTGCTAAGGCCGATGCAGCTTCTAAAATCCCCTCAGGCAAGCCCGCCACATCTTTTGAATCTGTTAAATGCAGCTCAAAATTATTAGTAGCAGCCAATACATTCTCACCAAACTGAAGGGTCAATTTTGAAAGTTCTTTTGAGATTTCTCTGATTTTTAACTTTTTCTCTTCATTCAAATCAGCACCCGACCTAACAAAGGATTTGTATCTATCGGTCAGCAACTGTGTTTCCTCAACATTCAAGTTCAAATCCTCTTTGATTTCATACACATGCTTCACTCTTTTAAAGAGTTTCTCATTCATAATGATATCATTGGAAAACTCGGTCAGCATTGGAGAAATTTCGCGAGCCAAAGCCTGCATTTCATCATTTGTATCCGCATGATTCAAATTGAAAAAAACCGAGCCTATACGATCTAGCTGCTGCCCTGTATACTCAAGAGCCTCGATGGTATTCTTGAAAGCAGGTTCTTCTGTCGAATTGGTAATTTGATCTATTTCATTTCTGGCATTTTCAATACTCTTTTTAAATGCCGGCATATAGTGTTCCATCTCAATTCTATTGAATGGCACAGATTCATATGGTGTTGAGAATACTTCTAACAAAGGATTTTTACTCATAATTATTCTTGATTTTAATTTCACAAACAAAGATAAGAATTGAACATACAAAATAAGGCTTCAAGAAATCTAATTTGTAAAATTTCCGAATACGTTTTTTTTAATCTTCAATCTAAATTAGCTCACATTTCTAATATACAAAGCATTCAACAGTCAATTTTTCTTAAGAATATTTACTTTTCCCCATCCCATGTGGGGATCAGCTTCTTGTCTTCTTAATTAAAGTAATACTTTAAACAAAGCCTTTAACTCACAAGTAAACTAAAACTTGCACCTAATAAAGCATTCGCTGTATTAATGATTTGGGAGAGGCTCTGAACCACATCCACAAGTACAGTTCGAAGCACAGCAAGGGCATTATATGTGAAAACAGAGAAAGCATAAATGCCTTTTAGTCAATGCTTGATGCAGTAGTAATCTATTCTAATACTTCAACTGCTTTTACTGATGGATCTCAATTCGGTTTGGCAGCTGAAATAGGAATCAGCACACAGAAACTTTATGCTCGCCAAGCAATGGCGTTAGAAGAGTTGTGCTTTTACAAATGGATGATTATTAGCAATGGACAAACAAGAGTATAAATTTCTCAATCCGAATAACATACGATATATTCGGGTATTTTTTTCTTTTTATTGAACATTTTATGCTTTATTTTGTATTTACAACTAAAAGTAAACGATAATGGAAAAGAATTGTATTCTAATTTGGCTAAGACGAGACCTAAGACTTCAGGACAATGCAGCAATTAATCAAGCGCTACAAACGAACATGAAGCTCCTTTTCTACTTCAATTTCGATACAGAAATCCTGGATCAGTTGGAAGACAGAAAGGATGCCCGAATCAATTATATTCATAGTAAACTACAGAAAATAAACCTAGAGCTTTCTAAAATTGGATCAAGATTATTGGTGAAATATGGTTCTGCATTGCATTGTATTTCGGAAGTTTTAAAGGAATACCCTATTGCGAATATATATGCAAATGAGGATTACGAACCATTCGCTATCGCCAGAGACCAAGCATGTAAAGATTTGTGCGAATCTCAACAAGTAGGTTTTCAGCTTTATAAAGATCAGGTAATATTTAAAAAGAAGGAAATTCTTAAAAAAGATGGAACACCCTACACGGTTTATACTCCATACATGAAGAAATGGCGATCGGTGTTCAACCCAAAAGAACACCTTCCCTATTCCTACGAGTTAGATGCATCGAATACCGTACAAATGAAATTCAATAAAATTCCATCTCTTGCCGATATTGGTTTTAGCGCATCTTACATTGATATTCCTGCCATAAACCTTTCGATGGATATGCTTTCGAATTACGATGACCGAAGAAACTTTCCAGCTTTAAAAGCGACTTCGAATTTAGGCATTCATCTGCGTTTTGGTACAATCAGCATTCGCCAGGCAGTTCGGGAAGCTTTAAAAGGAGATGATCAATTTTTATTTCAACTCATCTGGCGGGAATTTTTCATGCAAATTCTGGTCAACTTCCCAAGAGTTGAACAAGAATGCTTTAAACCGTCTTATAACCAAATCCAGTGGGTGAATAACGAGGAAGAATTTGAGCTATGGACAAATGGTATGACTGGCTTTCCTATTGTAGATGCTGGTATGAGAGAATTAAAGGCAACGGGCAATTTGCACAATCGGGTAAGGATGATTGTAGCCAGCTTTTTGGTTAAGGATCTATTGATTGATTGGCGTTGGGGCGAAGCTTGGTTTGCCAATTACCTGCTTGATTACGACCAGGCTGCGAACAATGGCAATTGGCAATGGGTTGCAGGATGCGGTTGCGATGCCGCACCATATTTCAGGGTATTTAATCCAAGCGAACAACAAAAGAAATTTGATCCCGATTTTGCTTACATCAAAAAATGGATTCCGGACTTGGGAACAGATTCCTATCCTAAACCGATGATCGATCACAAGTTTGCAAGAAATAGAGCCTTGGAAAGTTACAAATCAGCATTACAAAGGCAAGGAGTTTAAGTCTGATCATCTTTTTAATGAATGTAGCTTTTATTACTTTTGGTTCCGAACAATTAAGTAAGAAATCGTATGAATCAAAAAGCAAAAATTTACTCTCAAAGAATAAGCTCATTTCAACAAGAAATTAAGCAATTAAAGAGCACAAATAGAAAATTTTCTATGTTCCGTTTGCTTAGCGCTGTAGGCGCATTTGTGCTTTTCTATGTCATTTTCCCCTATTCGATACCTTTAGCTATTTTGCTTGCTGCGATTTTAATTGGAGCTCTTATTTACTTTGTTCTCAAATACAACAGAAATGAGAAGAATATCAAAAGGCTTCAAAAACTAATTGAAATCAATGAAAATGAATTAAAATGCATTGAAACAAGACATAGTTCATTGTATAATAATGGTGAAGAGTACGAAGTTCATAATCATCCTTACAGCTCAGATCTGGATATATTTGGAGAACATTCTATTTACCAATTAATAAATCGAGGTGTAAGCAAAAGTGGAAATGATGGTTTAGCTTCATACTTATCTGCACCTGCAAGTAACAAAACTATTATTGAACGTCAAATGGCAATTCAGGAACTTAGTGCGAAAATAGATTGGAGACAGAACATCATTCAATATGGCTTGCTAAGAAAACTAAAAAATGATGATCCTGATTTTGTTAGTGACTGGGGGAAAATGCCCTCGCCTTTTTATGGAAATAAAAAACTACAAATAGCCATCACAATTTTGCCGTTCTTATCACTTCCTGTTTTAATTTACGCAATAGTAGGTTCTTCTATTCCTATTATGATTTTGTTGATGATTAGTATTGCAATTCACTATTTTAACTTTAAAAAAGTTGGACTTGCACATAATACCACCTCAAAACGTGCAGATATGCTAATGATCTATGCCAATATTATTGAAGAATTTGAATCTCAGGAATGGAAGTCGGATAAACTGAAAGAAATCAAGCAAAATCTTGCAAGCAGCGGCATCAAATCTTTCAAAAAAATTAGAAAACTCTCAAAGTTGATTGAGTTGCTAGATCAGCGATACAACATGTTGGTGCAAATTCTTTTCAATTTGCTTTTCTTTTACGAATTGCATTTAATTTTCCGCATTTCCAGATGGAAAAACAAATATGGACACGAAATAGGAAATTGGTTTAAAAGTATTGGAGAAATTGAAGCCTTAAGTAGTTTGGCAAACCTAAGCTTTAACCATCCTGATTGGGCTTTTGCAACTATTGCAGAGGAACATTTCAAATTGGATATGTCTGATGCAGGACATCCTATGATTGATGAAAATAAGCGCGTTTGCAACGATTATAAAATGACCGGCCCTGGAGTAGTTCACATTGTTACTGGTTCGAATATGGCTGGGAAAAGTACTTTCTTACGCACCATTGGTGTTAATGTGGTTCTTGCTCTTAGTGGAGCTCCTGTCTGTGCTAAAAAAATGATGGTTTCGAATGTAGAGATAAATACTTCTATGCAAATTAAAGACTCAATTGAAGAGAATGAATCATCTTTTTATGCCGAACTGAAAAGGATTCAACAAGTACTTGATAAGGTGACCAAAAAAGAGAATACACTTCTTTTACTTGATGAAATTCTAAGAGGAACCAATTCGAAAGACAAGCATACAGGATCGGCTGCATTAATTAAGCAATTGGTAAAGTACAATGCTGTTGGATTGGTTGCCACTCACGATTTGGAATTATCGGTTTTGGAAGACGAGTTGCCTGGTTGTGTGGAAAACAAATTCTTCGATATTAAAATCGATGGCGAACAATTGTACTTCGATTATAAAGTTCAAGATGGTGTTTGCAAAACCTTTAATGCTCCTATTTTAATGAAGAAAATGGGAATTGAGATGGAACTGATTAATGATTAGTACCCGTTTGATTATGAATAGGTATAAAATTTTTTAATGCGAAAATGGCTGCGCAAAACAGCATTAAAAATGATTTAACGCCCTTTTAAGTCGTCGCAACCAACATTAAAAGACTTTTAATGCCATATTGACACAAAAAAATAAGCATAAAAAGAGAAGAAATTGGCGTATTTCTACAAATATGAGCGTTTCAAGTAAAACAAATTGGCTTTTAATGCAAAAAGCCCCTTTAAAAATCTCAAAACGCCTCTTTTTATTCTCAAAAGGCTCATTAAAAATTCGGGCAAAGCCAATTGTGCAGTAAATACACCAATTAAATCTTTCTTGTTGGGTTAATTTAACAGCAGTTTATCGTATTTAAAATGTAGTTTGGAGTCGCTACTCCTAATTTGCAATAAGGAGTAACACCAATGGTAAATCAAAATGATTGATGTTTTAATTCTCTTATTTAACGTGAGTTCGACGTAAAATTCGTTCACAGTTTGATCTGATTTTGAGTAGAAATTTTCTCAAATTTTCGAAGGAATATCGGGATATTTCAAGAAGATTTGAAGAAATTTATGTCGAAAGCAGGCAAACACATAATGGAAAGTTCTCTTTACGACATCTTCACATTAAAAATTCCTCAAAATAGCACGCTATTCTTTCCAAATTTTTAATGCAAATCTATCCCAAATATAACTTTCCGTGGATAGAATTTTACGTCGAACTCACGTTATTTATGCTTACCAATTCCAAAGACGTTTGATATTCTCAATTAGGGTTAAGAAATGGTATAAATCTAACTTTACAGATATTTTTAATCGAACTTAGCTTGAAATCAATAAAAAAGAGCGATTAAAAATACATCGCTCTTTAAGTTTTATATCGGCTTAACTATTGAATACAAAATGGACGACTTTTGCGGTCAACCATTATCATATGGCACTAAGGTTCTATGTTGTATACCAAATTTAATTACAAGATAGAATGTTACTACATTTTATTGGCTATTATTTTCTCCTTAAGTTCTTTCAGAGAAGTTTGCCAATTCTCAACAATTGGTTTTACAATCATTCCCGAAGGTGTTAAATCAGCATCATAATCCCAATCTCCTTCTACGCTTGCCCCTTGAACTAATGCTGATGCTCCGGGTGCGTCTTCGTTCTTAATCTCATTTGCACTTTGGCACCCCTCAACTTTATCGGTAAGCGACCAATTACAATGAGATATCATATTTTCTCTCAAAAAAGTCATCCATTTGTCGGTCCAAAATTCATCAGGACTGCATTGCCCTAAGTTATTAACTGTTCCCCATTCTGTTGCAAACAAAGCAATGTTTCCCTTGTCGATTGCATACATTGCTTTATCCATTTGCACTTGCTGATGAGTTGCAGCATAAAAATGCAAGCCATAAGCAATATTTCTTTCCTCTTCGTTTCCGAGTGGCGAATCTGCTGCAATATCAACATCCTGGCAATATGTAGTTGTTCCTACAAGGATTAAGTTGTCACAGTTTTTTTCATTACGGATATAGTTAATAATTTGCTCAGCATATGGTTTAACTTTTGATTCCCAATCAATCTCTTTAGGTTCATTATAAATCTCAAAAATTAAATTTTTACAATTGGGATATTCATCAATAACCTGTCCAAAGAAATCCTCTGCCGTTTCAGGAAATTCGTGTGCATAATGAGTATGAAAATCTACGATAACATAAATATCATCTATGATGGCCTGATCTATTACACTCCGTAAATTGATAAAATTCTCTTCCCATTCATCGCACAAACCTCCTTGCATTCCATCCTTACTATCTACTCCAATAGCACATCTTACAATATCACAATTCCAATTTTCTGCCAATTCTGAAACTGTTCCTTCATTGTAAAAATGATCACCATAACCTTCCCAATTGGGTGTTGAATGATTTGACCAAAAATAGCTCATGCCTGCTAGGCAAACGGCATTGTTTTCCTCATTTACAATTTGATTTCCTAAAACTCTTAGTGCTCCGTGGTCACTAACAATTCTGTTTTGTTTTTTCTTCTTCATAAAAGTGTAGTTTTAAAGTCTAAAATATACTGATACAATTTAACCCCAGAAATCTTTGGAGCTTGTTTGATAATCCGATATACATCGAAAGTTAGAATGAAGAATATCAACTAGCAAAAAGAATTGT
Source organism: Marinifilum sp. (assembly GCF_965230805.1). NCBI lineage: Bacteria > Pseudomonadati > Bacteroidota > Bacteroidia > Marinilabiliales > Marinifilaceae > Marinifilum > Marinifilum sp. Next base: position 4,603,775 of record NZ_OZ246019.1, read on the forward strand.
ATTACCTGCTTCATTTAATGAGTGAAAACTATCAAAATATGAGTGAAGTAAAAATTTCGATAAATATCCTATAAAAGAATAAAGCTGAATGAAAAGAAAAGCCGTTAAAAAGAAAAGTACAATCTTTTTAACGGCTTGTTAATACTTTTACCTGATTCAATAAAATGGCCAGGTTTTTTTATATGATCAGAATGGTAAAATTTATGCTATTTTTGCTTCATGTTCCTAAGCAAAAAATACAATCCTATAAGAACAAAAGGTATACTTAGCAATTGTCCCATGTTTAAAGCCATTCCTTCTTCGAATGCTTCCTGATTTTCTTTAATGAACTCGATAAAGAAACGAGCTGTGAAAATCAATACCAGAAAGGCTCCGAAAATCATTCCTGAGCGCTTTTTTGCATCCGTTCGCCAGTACATATACATTAATACTCCAAAAGAAATCAGGTAACAAATGGCTTCGTACAATTGCGCCGGGTGACGTGGTGCCTTTGGATCATCAATAGATGCCCTTACAAACTCGAATGCCCAGGAAACATTAGATTTTACACCAATAATTTCGGAGTTCATTAAATTACCCAAACGGATAAAACATCCTGCCAAAGCAACCGGAATAACCACGTAATCTAAAATCCAAAGAATTGATTTTTTACTTACTTTTTTAGAGTAGAACCACAATGCTGTAATAATACCAATTGCGGCACCATGAGAAGCTAATCCACCACGCCATACCTTAATGATCTCCATTGGATTTTGTGAATAAAACTCCCATCCATAAAAGAAAACATGACCGAGTCGGGCACCTACAACTGTAGCAATCATGGTATACAAAAACAGTTTATCAAGCAATTCGATCTTGATTCCATCCTTCTTAAACATTTTCTCTACAATGTAATATCCCAACAAAAAGCCAAGGGCAAAAAGTAATCCGTACCAGCGCACAGAAAAAGATCCGATCGTAAAAATTTCAGGTTTTACATCCCAAAGGATTGATAGTAACATGTTGTAAGGTTTTAGATTTTATATATGAGAATTGAGATGCAATTTACTCAATTCTCATTAACTCATTCATTCTTTAACTCTTAACTTTATCTTAAGCAGGCACACCTTTACCGTGGCAATGCTTATATTTTTTACCGCTACCACAAGGACAAGGCTCATTACGTCCAACTTTTTGAACATTTCTTACTGGCTCGGCCTTTTTAGGTGCTTGTTTTCTTCCGTCAGAACTTAACTCTTCCTTTGAAGTTCTTAGCTTACTCATATCTCTTTTGCGTTCTTCAGCCTGACGAACTTCCTCAGGATCTTGCAAAGGAATATGTCCTTTCATTAAGCTGGCTACCACTTTTTTGTTTACATCTTCAACCATTGCTTTAAATAAGTTGAATGATTCAAATTTGTAAATCAAAAGCGGATCTTTTTGCTCGTAAGATGCATTCTGAACAGATTGTTTCAAATCATCCATCTCACGCAAGTGTTCTTTCCACGATTCATCGATGGTAGCCAAAATAGATACTTTCTCGAAAGATCTCATTACATCTTCTGCTTCGGTATTGTAAGCTTTCTTCAAATGTGTAACCACGTTAAACATCTTTGAACCATCAGAAAACGGAACTACAATATTTTCGTACATTTCGCCTTTCGATTCGTATACATTTTTGATTACCGGATAAGCTTGCTTGGCAATGGCTTCGGTTTTTCGATTATAGGTATCCATCACCGCATCATTAATCCTTTCGGCAATTACTTCCGGAGTTTCTTTCATGAATTCTTCCTCTGTTACAGGAGATTCAACCGAGAAAGTACGAATCAAGTCCATTTTGAATTCTTCATAATCGCCACCATGATTTTCGTTGGCAATTACTTCAGAAACATCGTACATCATATTGGCAATATCCACTTGAATACGCTCTCCGAACAAAGCGTGACGACGACGCTTGTAAATTACCTCACGCTGAGAGTTCATTACATCATCGTACTCAAGCAAACGCTTACGAATACCAAAGTTGTTCTCTTCTACTTTCTTCTGAGCACGCTCAATAGATTTGGTAATCATGCTATGCTGAATTACTTCACCTTCTTCAAGCCCCATGCGGTCCATCAGCTTCACAATACGATCGGAACTAAACAAACGCATCAAATCATCTTCGAGCGATACAAAGAACTGAGAAGAACCAACATCTCCCTGACGGCCGGCACGACCGCGTAACTGACGGTCTACACGACGAGAATCGTGACGCTCGGTACCAATAATTGCCAAACCACCAGCAGCTTTTACTTCGTCGGTTAATTTGATATCGGTACCACGACCCGCCATATTGGTAGCAATGGTTACTGTTCCTGCCTTACCTGCTTCAGCAACAATATCTGCCTCTTTTTGGTGTAATTTCGCATTTAGTACATTGTGTTTAATTCCTCGAATCTTAAGCATTCTGCCTAACAACTCCGAAATCTCAACCGAAGTAGTACCCACCAATACCGGACGACCAGCTTTAACCAATTCAACAATCTCTTCTATTACAGCTGCATACTTTTCACGTTTGGTTTTGTAAACCAAATCATCGCGGTCATCACGGGCAATTGGTTTATTGGTTGGAATTACAACCACCTCTAGTTTATAGATATCCCATAATTCACCTGCTTCGGTTTCGGCTGTACCAGTCATCCCCGAAAGCTTGTGATACATTCTAAAGTAATTCTGTAAGGTAATGGTTGCAAAAGTTTGAGTAGCAGCCTCGATCTTCACACTTTCCTTTGCTTCAATAGCCTGGTGCAAACCATCAGAGTAACGACGGCCTTCCATAATACGACCTGTCTGTTCATCTACAATCTTCACTTTTCCATCCATTAGCACATACTCCACATCCTTCTCGAATAAAGTATATGCTTTCAACAACTGATTTACAGTATGAACGCGCTCTGTTTTTACCGAGTAAGATTGAATCAATTCATCCTTCTTTCTCAATTTTTCTTCATCAGAAAGCGAAGATTTTTCAATATCATTGATTTCAGAGCCAATATCCGGCAATACAAAGAAACCAGTATCCTCGGTATCAGCACTTAATAAATCGATCCCTTTATCGGTCAACTCAATGGAGTTATGCTTTTCATCGATAACAAAATACAGCTCATCGGTAATAATGTGCATGTTTTTGTTATTCTCTTGCATGTAAAAGTTCTCGGTCTTTAATAAGGTAGCCTTGTTCCCTTGCTCACTCAAGAACTTAATTAAGGGTTTCATTTTTGGTAAACCTTTAAATGTTCTAAGCAATAGCTTCGCTCCTTCTTCCTGCTCTTTCTTATCTTCGCTATTCAGTAATTTTTTCGATTCTGTAAAGATTTTCATTACCAAATCGTTCTGAGCTTTTACAATTTTTTGCACCTGAGGCTTTAAAACATCAAATTGCTGATTGTCGCCACGAGGAATTGGACCTGAGATGATCAAAGGTGTACGAGCATCATCAACCAACACCGAGTCAACCTCGTCGACAATGGAATAGTTGTGTCGACGCTGCACCAAATCCTTTGGATTGGTAGCCATATTATCGCGCAAGTAATCGAAACCAAATTCGTTATTGGTACCAAATGTAATATCGGCAGCATAAGCTTTTCTGCGCTCATCAGAGTTTGGCGTATGCTTATCGATACAATCTACCGACAAACCATGAAATTGGTATAAAGGCCCCATCCATTCCGAGTCACGCTTGGCCAGATAATCATTCACAGTTACCAAATGAACACCACGACCCGTTAATGCATTAAGGAACACTGGCAAAGTTGCCACCAATGTTTTACCCTCACCCGTTGCCATTTCGGCAATTTTTCCTTGATGAAGAACAGTACCACCAATCAGCTGCACATCGTAATGAATCATATTCCATACAATCTCATTACCTCCGGCAGTCCACGAGTTGAAATAAACCGCTTTATCACCATCAATTTCAACATTATCAAAATGAGGAGCCAAATTGCGATCAAAATCGTTGGCCCTTACTTCTATTTCCTCATTTTCCGTTAACCTTCTGGCTGTATCCTTCACAATAGCAAAGGCTGTAGGAAGAATTTCCTCTAAAACCTCTTCTATTTTCTCATCAATCTGCTCTTCAATCTTATCGATTTGATCGTAAGTCTCTTCTTTTTCGTTTACAGAAAGGCCTCCGTTCTCGATTTTATCTTTTAAGGCGCTTACCTGGTCGGTTTCTTCTTGCACGTAATCTTTAATACGCTGTTTTAATTTCGCCGATTCCTCGCGAATTCCATCGTGACTTAACTGAGTTACTCTGTCGTATTCAGCTTTAATCTTCCCCAAATAAGGAGATAATTCTTTTAAGTCTCTGTCTGATTTATTCCCAAACAGCTTTCCTAATGTTTTATTTATAAAACTCATAATGATTTTGAATAATTGCTATTTAAATGTGTACATACCAATTTGGTATTTTGTACTGGTATTTTTTCTTGAAGTACTTAAAATTCTTAAAGTGCCTTAAGTACTTAAATTTAATTTGCAGAAAAATTAGCAGGTAAAACCAGGAGCACGGATAGGATTATCGCTCTTGGCAAGTTGGGTAAAACATGGTACTGAATAAGGATGGCATCCTATTAAATCCTCGGGTTCAGGATCATTCAGGAAATTTGAACCTTGGTTTAACGCAGGAATTTTAGGCAAATTCTTTAAAACAGATAATTCCTCTGTATTTGAAAGACATGAGCCAGCTAGTTTTTCTTGCTCTAAATTAACCAAAATTGGAGAGGTAAATCCTTCCTCGAGGTGCAGAATATGATCGGCATACCATTCCGCAAACAGTTCATTGTCAACAGAAAAATCCTGAGCATTGGCCATAGGCGCAACCGCTGCACATCCTGTTAGCACACAAAAAACCACTATGAGGTATCTGTTCATATCCATCGAGACCAAAAGTAGAAATTTTTATTGGTTTGAAGCCTTATTTAAATGAAAATAATTTGACGCAAAATGCTTTACAATTAATAAAGTTGATTGGTTCCCATTCTTTCAAACTCAATTTTTCCAATTTTTTTACCATTGATAATTGCAGTGTCCCAATCCTGAACAATTTTCCAACTTCCTGATATCTTTTTCAGAACAATATGAAATTGCCCATAATAAATAGAGTTTTCGTCACCTATTTTCGTTACGATCCTATAATAACCAACTTCATATGATGTATTTTGATTTGTATGCCGGCTTTCGAACCAGAAATCAAGCTTCACAATGGCCGAGCTCTCATTAAGAGTTTGAAACCTTTCAAGATTTGCAGCCTTAAAATGGTTTTCGGTATCTATTCCCTTTGGGCTTACTCTTAAAGTTTGATCGGCATACAAAGCATTTAATGCTTTTGCATCAATTCTCTCAAATGCAGATTTAAATTCTATCCACACAGTTTTATCAATTTCTTTTTGTATTCTTTCCATATTAATTTGAGCTGAACTTAAGCCTGACATACACATGATCAGAAGCAAGATGATTATTCGCATAGCAAAAGTTTTTCTTTAAAGATAGATCCTTTTTGCAAATCAGATAAGAAAAAGGATCTTACATTAGTATTATGCCAGGGCAATCGCATTTAAAGGTATTATGTATTTTTCTCGCAGCTTAAGGCTGATAAATATCCGTAAATTTACGCAGAAAGAAGTTTGAATATTCAAATAATCCCGATGGCTATTGAGAAAGCTAATGATTTACGCATATCAGCGAAAAATATCTCCAGCTAATCTTTTCAACACCCTATTTTGAACACATCTGTTTCGATCCTAATTAAATAGGATAAGCTCTCTTAACAATTCATCATTAATGAGGATTGACACCTATTGAGAATATTCTCACTTTTGAAATTCAAATTTCACATCAAAACAGAACACGTACATGTTGAATTGCGCAGTTTTAGAAGATGATTTCATTAATCTTCCATTATTAAAGAAAATCAGACTATACCTTTTTATTGCAATCTTCTTATTAGGTATGGCTCCCAATGGCCTTGAAGCTAAAAATACATGTACCATAAGCGGTACGGTATTTAACGGTTCTACCCTTCAACCAATTGAATTTGCTAATGTTACCATTAAAAACACCAATCGTGGTTGTACTACCGATCTTCAGGGGCGTTTTAAAATTACCATTGGCAATACCCAAGATATCGTTTTGACGATTAGTCATATTAATTTTGAAACACAGGAATATGCATTAGGCAAAAACAATAAAATAAGAATTTTGCTTATTCCAAAAAACGAACAGCTTTCCCAGGTAGTTATTTCTGCTCATCTTTACGAACAAAATCTTAATAAACTCACAAAACCTGCCACAATAATAGCCCATGGCGAAATATTGGACAATATGAATTCCAATATGACTGACATGTTAGCCTCTACCCCTGGATTTACACAAGTATGGGAATACCACTCTCCTATTATTTTACGTGGCTTAAACTCGAATCGTCTAATTATAATGAAAGATGGAAATCGCAGAATTGGAACATTTCCCGGGGGTTACTTTGGTCAGGACATGAATATTTATGATACAAAAAAAGTAGAAGTAATTAAAGGCCCGGGTTCTGTTATTTATGGAAGCGGAGCCATATCAGGTATTATAAATGTGATTAGTCAGGATGTATTTGGACCGAAGAATACAGATGTTAAAATTAGTTCGGGATATGGAAGCAATAACAATGAATTCTTAGAACTATTTAAAATTAAACACAGTAACCAGAAATTTGGCATTTCGGTTAATGGCAAATTTCGCAAAACAGGTGATATTGAATACGGCAATGGTGAAACAGGCCAAAACAGTGATGTTGAAGATCGTGATATGGCAATTAATACTGGTTTTAAATTCTCGAAAAACCACAAAATCACACTCAACTTAAATTATCACTACGGAGATTGGGGCAAACCACGAGGTTTTAATGGCCCTGCAAAATCGTTTACAAAAATCAGAAACGAAGAAGAAAATATTCATACAAATTTAAGCTATGCCTATACTCCGGGTAATTTTCTTGAAACCTTTAAGCTCTGTTTATACTATGACAATGGCGAGCGTGATTATTTTCAATATAAATTCGCTACAACCAGCGGAAACTTGTCATCATTGGATCTTGTGCATTATGAGGATAATTATGGAGGTGGTCGTCTTTTTTCAATTTTTAATCTATCGGAAAACAATAAACTAACTGCTGGTGTTGATGCTTACACATTTAGGCTCGATAACCCTTCTGAAATCATTGATTACTACAACAACACAGAAGGAACAAGCGCCGGATATAAAGATGCAGGACAAGAAAACTTTGGTGCTTTTGTAAGTGATGAATGGAAAATAAGTGAGAAATTCAACTTACAAGCCGGTATTCGATTCGATGCAGCCAAAGTAATTGAAGGAGAATCGGCAACTAATTTGGATCGAAAAGAAACAAGGAATGCCCTAAGTGGTAATGTTGGAATAGTATATTCACCTACTTCAATCAGTCATTTTTCTTTTAATATAGGACGAGCCTTTAGAATGCCTACCGCCGAAGAGCTATTTACCAAAGTGATTAGTTGTAAAGGCGTAAAAATTGGCAATCCTGATTTGGAAGCAGAATATAGTTGGAACTTTGATCTGGGTTGGAGAGGAACATCTGCTCAAGGCAAATTTAAATATGATCTTGCCCTATTCTATAATAAACTAGACGATTTTATTAATGAAGCACCGCAAACCAATGATACAGATGTAGATTTTACATACAAAAATACAGATGCCGAAATTATGGGAGGTGAATTTTCCGCTTCCTATCGTTTCGATAATGTATTTAAAGCATCACACCGTTTATATGCAAGTTTGGGCGCATCATATGTTTACGGAATTGATAAATCAACAAAAAATGATGAAGCTTTGTTTGGGATTCCCCCATTAAAAAGCACTGTAGAACTAAAATATCACGGACTATCAAATGTAAAATGGATAACATCATACTCTTTTAAACTAGGAGCTGAATATTCCACAGAACAAAACCGGATTCCTCCTGTTCCGGAAGGTACCGGAGGAGGTCCTTGGGGGTATATCCCCTCTGATTCGTATTGTTCGCTTAAATGTGCTACCGGACTAAAGTCTGCAAATTTGCCTGGCAAACCCCAAGTTCGACTAATTGTAAATAACATTCTGGATAATGATTATCAACCATATGGCTCCTATCTGCCTGCAATGGGGCGCAACTTTAAAATCCTCTTATCTTTTAATTTATAAATCTATATCATGAAAAAAGCTGTATTACTATTAATTATTGCCTTTCCCATATTAATGGCAACATCTTGTAAAAACGATAAGAAAACATCTAATAAGCAAGAAACAAAAAATGAGATAACAAATTACCTCACAGTAGATGAAGCAATTGCTTCGGCAGAAAAATATACCAATAAAACGATTCACATTAAAGGCATGGTAGAGCATGTTTGCAAGCACGGAGGAAAACGGTTTAAAATTGTTAATCCGGAAGGAAAGAATGAAATAAAAATTGAACTGGGTGATCAATTTAAATCTGTAGAACCCTCGATAATTGGAAATAATGTAAAAATAAGTGGCAAACTTATTCCCAAGCTATTAAATGCAGAACAGGTTAAACAATGGGAACAAAAAATGCGCAACAGTCATAAAGGCGAAGAAAATACGCAACATTTTAAAGATGAATTAAAACAAATACAAGAGATTCATGCCAAAATTATTGCGGGAGAAATATCCTATCATACCACCTACTCGGTTGATTGTGAAGCTTACGAAATTGAATAAAGAACATTTTTATTATAAAACTTAAAAACAAATTTATTATGAAGACAAAAAACATATTATTGGTCTTATTTGTGTCGATGATGGCCTGTAGCCTTTTGCTTTCTTGTGATGATGATGATGACAATGAAGAAGAACCAATTGAAAACAATTTTAAAGAGATAGAATCTCCATATTTGATATGTGCTGGTCGTAATCCAGGTGGTGTAGGTTTCGATTTTGAATATCTGAATGAAAAAGGAGGAGCCAACAATATTGATTCTCCATCGGTTGATGATTTTGAGGAAGATATTGTAATTCGCACCATTAAAGGTGAAAAACCAGATGGCAGCTTAGGAGGAGCACCTTTTTTTAAACTATATGATTCTACTGTTGAAGCTGTAAATTACACTTCCGTAGATCCTGAATGCAAAGGAATAGATGCTTTTAACAGATTAAACAGTTCAGATCTTAAAGATTACACCTTAAAAACTGATGGTACAAACTTTGATATTTCCGCTGTTCCAACAGGAGACACAGGCAAGCCAATTATGAAAGATTTGCTAAATGAGTATAAAAAATTAGCCATTGGCATACAATGGAAATCAGCAGCCAATAATGATGTTGTTAAGGATGAACCAATATGGATAATTAAAACCCGAGAAGGTCGTTTGGTAAAGCTAATGGTAAGTGATTTTCCTGCTGAACCAGCACCTACAGCAAAAGGTTATGTATCCATTGTATGGGATTTTATCAATTAAACCAAGTTCTGTCTGTGCTTACAATAAAAGTTTCTTAGACAGAACCAAGCTTTTTCATTACTAGTTTAAAGTGTAAAGTAACGTGAGTTCGACGTAAAATTCGTTCACAGTTTACACTGATTTTGAGTAGAAATTTTCTCAGATTTTCGAAGGAATATCGGGATATTTCAAGAAGATTTGAGGAAATTTATGCCGAAAGCAGGCAAACACATAATGGAAAGTTCTCTTTACGACATCTTCACATTAAAAATTCCTCTAAATAGCCCGCTATTCTTTCCAAATTTTTAATGCAAATCTATCCCAAATATAACTTTCTGTGGATAGAATTTTACGTCGAACTCACGTTAATTTAGGCTACAGGAGGGTGTTTTTTGCTACAGGCGCCTCCTTTTCGCTACAGGAGGGTAATTTAGGCTACAGGCGCCTCCTTTTCGCTACAGGAGGTGTAAATTCGGCTACAGGCGACTTATTTTCGCTACAGACGTATCAAATATCGCTACAGGAATACCTAAATTGGCTACAGGCGATATATTTTGGCTACAGGCCTAAACCAGACACTTACAATTCACACCAATAAAAAAGCCTCATGATAAACTCATAAGGCTTTTTGTATGCTAAGTAAGTATCTTATTCTGCCGGAGCAACAAAAGATCTTGCTTTAAATTCTTTGTCCATCATATAAAGACCATGTCCTTTCCCTTCGAACATTCTTAATTGGTCAAGAATTTCGGTAACACCAGCTTCTTCCTCTACTTGCTCATCAACGAACCATTGCAAAAGATTAACTGTTGCATGATCTTTTTCGGCAATAGCAACATTTACACATTCGTGAATCAAACTGGTTACTTTTTCTTCGTGAGCTAAAGTTTCTTCAAAAACGTTTACCACACCATCCCATTCCGAAGGAACTTCCGGAATTGGCTTTAGGATAACACGTCCGCCACGTTCATTAATATAGTCTAACATTTTCATTGCGTGGAAAGTTTCCTCTTCGAACTGAACTTTCATCCAGTTAGCGAAACCAGGCATTCCGTTCGCATTAAAATAGTTCGACATGGATAGGTAAAAGTAAGCCGACCAAAATTCTTCATTAATCTGCTCATTTAAAATCTTTTCTACATTTTTATTGATTGCCATAATGTATAATCTTTTTTGTGTTTTGTAAATCTATACCAAAAATAGAAATAAATCAGAGAAACAGCAGTGAAAGCTAATGTAAATTGATTCTAATTTATTCCATATATTTCTCTTTAATTCTTTTCATACAATAAACACAAAATGATGTGTTTTGTTTCGAAAAATATTCCATTTACCTAAAATATTATTTACCCACATTGTACTATTAGCCAATCACATTAATGATTTCTAGCTAGAAACAAGGTTATATTTGAGCGTTAATCATCAATCGGGTATATAAATAATCTCGCCATTTTCCATTTGGTATGCCGTACCTACTCTTTTCCCTTTACTTCCCGAGCCTTTTTGATCAGAAGCTTTATAAGTTTCAATTTTTTCACCTTTTTTGGTTATGATTTCCATTTGTTCCGAACCTGGATTTTTAACCATCGTAAAGTCTTCCTTCGAAAACATCTCTGTCATTTTATATCTGGCCACCAAACAATGTAAGTAAGGTCTTGTTTTACTCACAACCACCAAATGTTATGATTTTTAGATTAAAAAACACTCACCAAAGAGCAGCTTAAACTGCTTGAGGTGAGTATCGAATTAATAGCAAAAGAAAGTCTTTATTATCCAACTAACTTTGAATTTAAGTAATCACTATTGATACCCTTACGTTTAATATACCTGTCGTATTGCTGATTTCTGGCATAACCAAGCATAATACCAAGAATAAAATCTTGTTCGTCCGTAAAGTCAGATAATGATTTATCTCCAAAGGATTTTACAATTTTAATGCAATCTTCTGTTCCAAAAAATACATTTATCTTGTTTGCGCTAACAGTTTGAAGAAAATAACTGATCCCCTTTCGTTGCAATAAATTTTCAGTTTTCTCTTTTTCACTGCTGTTCATAGTGTGCAAAACCAAACTTCTTAATCCTTTGTTGTATTCATAAACATGATGAATCAATATCTGCATATCAGCAGTCTTATAATCCGAACAAGTTAGTTTCATTGTATATTAGTTAAATTGATTCTTAAGTTCCGCAACCCACTCACTCACTCTGGCTTCAGTTTGATCATCCTGATTTTCAAGATCCAAAGCCAAACCTACCAACTTGCCATCTTTTTCAGCTTTTGAAGCATCATATTCATATCCATCGGTTGAGGTTTCACCAACTAATTCACAATTTTTGTTATCCAAAGCTTCATAAATCTCGCCCATTCCATCAACAAAAGAATCTGAATAAGAATATTGGTCACCTAAACCAAATAAAGCCACTTTTTTTCCATTCAAATTGGCATTCGAAATTTCTGTTAAAAACCCTTCAAAATCGTCCTGTAAATCTCCAATACCCCAAGTTGATGTACCGAAAATGATATTGGTGAATTTCTCAATATCACCAGCTTTGGCATCTGCAACATCAAAGGTTGTTGCGTTATCTGCGCCAAGCTTAGCTTGTATCTGTTTAGCCACTGTTTCTGTATTTCCGGTTGATGAACCGTAAAAAATTCCGATGTTTTGCATTTTGTTCTTTATTTAGATTAATTATACGGACAAAAGTAGGAGCCAAAATCTTCACAATCAATCGCTATTTATTGTGATTTTATCAGTACCAGAGGGTTCAGTAATTTATAAACCCTTCTTACTCAATCAAATCTTGAATAAACCTGACGTTTTGTTGGTGGATCTTTTCAATCGAACTTATATGATTTACTTAAATGCAATGCCTAAATATCATTAGCAAATAATATTGGTCATTGCTGCAGTTTTATCTATTTTTAGTACTCCGCAAAAGGAGTGCGGAGCTTAATCTCTAAAAACATTACTTATGGATCCGGTATGGTTAGCTATTGCGTTTGGTTTAGGACTTTTGGTCAAATTAATTGGATTGCCACCTTTGGTAGGCTATCTCTTAGCTGGTTTTACATTAAAATATTTTGGCGCAGAATCTGATGATTTAATTCAAAGTATTTCGGATCTGGGTATCACCCTACTCCTTTTCACCATAGGATTGAAACTGAGGATTAAGGATCTCTTGCACCGCGAAATTTGGGGAGGTGCATCCATACATATGCTATTGGTAACACTGTTAATGGCGGTTATTCTATTCGGCCTGAGTTTTAGCTCGCTACAAATTTTTACTGACTTTACCTGGCAACAAGCCTTAATCATTGGCTTTGCACTTAGCTTTTCAAGCACCATTTATGCAGTTAAAATTCTGGAAGAGAAAAGCGAGATGAAATCTGCTTATGGAGTGTTGTCAATTGGTATTTTGATTATACAAGATATTTTTGCTGTACTTTATATTGTTTTGGTTGCAGGAAAGCTACCAAGCTATTGGGCCATTGGCTTACCAGTTTTGTTCGTGGTAATCCGCCCTGTTTTATTATTAATCCTAGAAAAAATAGGACATGGCGAAATTCTCGTTTTGTACGGTTTTTTTCTGGCTTTTATAATTGGTGCAGAGCTTTTTAAATTTGTTGGATTAAAAGCTGATTTGGGAGCATTAATTGTTGGTATTCTTATATCAAATCACAAGAAAGCAAAGGAATTGGCAGATTCTTTAATGAATTTCAAGGACATCTTTCTAATCGGATTCTTTTTGTCGATTGGTTTAATCGGATTGCCAAGCCTGCAAGTTTTGGTTCTCTCATGTGTTCTTGCAATAGTTGTTAACTTTAAAGTAATACTCTATTTTCTTGTTTTAACTCGATTTAGAGTTCGTGCAAGAACCTCGGTATTTACCTCTTTGGCTCTTGCCAATTATAGTGAATTCGGTTTAATTGTGGCTTCCATTGCGCTAGGAAAAGGCCTGATTCCTTCAGATTGGCTGGTTGCTATTGCCATAGCTGTAGCCATTACTTTTATCATTTCATCTCCGCTAAACTCCAATGCTCATAAAATTTACTATGGCATCCGAAAATATCTAAAATCATTCGAAACAGAGAAACGATTGGTTTACGATAAAGCTTTTGATATTGGTGGAGCCGAAATTCTTGTTTTTGGTATGGGAAAACTCGGAGTGGCGGTTTACGATCAGTTGAACCAGACTTATGGCAGAAAAGTTTTGGGACTTGATTATAACTTTGATGTGGTTCAAAGATTGAAAAAAGAAGGCAAAAATATACAGCAAGATGATGCTGCCGATAGTGAATTTTGGGAGAAAATATTCGAGAAATCAAACCATCAAAATGTGCGTTTGGTTATGCTTTGCATGAACGATCACCAGTCTAATCTCTTTGCAATTGAAAGATTGAAAAAGACCAGCTACAAAGGAAATATTGCTACCATTGCCCGATTCGAAGACGAACGCCGTCAGCTCGAAAAAATGAATGTAGATGCTGTTTACGACATCTACTCAGAGGCTGGTTATGGTTTTGCCAATCATGTTTGTCACCAAATTGATATTGGTTGTGAGATCAAAAAACCAATGTGGTAAGCAATTATTTACAGGTTGGTGTTGTTAAGTACATAGTGAAAAGAAGAGCATTTAAACCTTAAGGTTAACGAATCAATTAAATAGACATATAGCGGTTTGTTGAATCTTTTATTCAAAAAAATATCATTTTCTAAATCCTACTGACATAAGGCTGTCACTACTGTCATTTAGCTTTGAGGTATTGTTAATTTAAAATTGGAGATTATGAAACGAGTAACAGCACCTGAAATGACAGTCATCTCGAAAGATGTAAGAACTACTTTTAAAGATTTAATGAAGAACATTGAGGATTTTCCAAAGCAAATTGTAACAGAGGCTGTAAAAGCCGGATTGCACCCTACAGGGCCACAATGCTGGGTTTACACCTGGGAATCCTGTGATATGGAAGCTGAATTTAACTTGAAAATTTGTTTGCCGGTAGCTACATTTGGCAAGTCTTTTTCAAGCAATAAATTCAAACTCGAAAAACTAGAAAAGTACAATCATGTGAAGAAAACACATTTGGGTTCTTGGGAGAAATTAATGGATTCATACGAAATCTTAACAGAGGAAATGAAAGCTGAAAATGTTACAGCCGAACAATCATGTCGTGAATTGTATATCAATTGCGATTTTGATAATCCTGCGAATAATATTACCGAAATTCAGTTTCAAGTAAAGTAAGTACTTTTAGGAGTATTGTTTTGATTGAAGACAATACTCCTTATTTCATCTTTAATCAGTAAGTTGAAAGTTTTGAACAGAACCGACAGATTACAAGCAATATTAACACAACTGCAAAGTAAAAAAATTGTAAAAGCGCAGGAAATAGCCGATAGGTTCGACATTAGCCTTAGAACCGTTTACCGGGATATTCGTGCTCTTGAAGAAGGCGGAGTTCCTATTGGTGCCGAGGCTGGTGTAGGTTATTTTATTGACGATAGTTACTCACTGCCGCCCATCATGTTAACAACCCAAGAGGCCTCAGCCATTTTGATTGCCGGAAAGTTGATTCCTCACACTTCCGATAAAAAGCTTGATGATGCCTTTCAGGCTGCCCTGTATAAAATTAAATCGGTTATGAATGCTGATGACAAAGAGATATTGGAAAAACTCGAAAATTCGGTCAAGGTATATACTGGCATGAGCGAAATTCCTCGGAAAGATTCAATTTACCTTCAGGATATTCAGCAAGCTTTGGTAAAATCAAGAGTTCTATTGCTAAGTTATTTCTCACATTACAAACAAGAACACTCCATGCGCGAAGTAGAGCCCGTTGGCTTACTTTTTTATGCCTTAAACTGGCATTTAATTGCATACTGCCGACTGCGTAAGGATTATCGTGACTTTCGACTCGATCGCATAACCAATCTCGAACTTAAGAAAGAGACCTGTCATCGTAAATTGGATAAAGCTTTTGATGAATATCTGCAAAGAGAAAGAGAGCAATATCAATACTTTGAAATAGAGATTAAAGTGGAACAAAATTTGGCATCGTGGATAAACGAGACTAAATATTGGTATGGATATGTAAGCGAAAAAAAAGTAGGTGATTACATTCGAATGAAGTTTTTAAATCCAGACCTGCATGGTTTTGCTAAATGGATTTTAACCATGACAAATGAGATTGAAATTGTATCTCCAGCCAAATTAAACGACATATACCACAATCTAGTTATTAAGTTATTCGAAAAATACAAGAAGCATTTGCCTTAACCTAAGTCATGATTTTCCCATAATTTTTTTTACATCATCAAACTGCTTGCGAAACGAGCATGATTAAAATAATTATCAAACACACATGATTATTTTGATCTTGCGGTTTTCTTCCAACAAATAAAAAAGATATAAACAGACGATTGATCTTCTTATTAAAAAGCATCTGCCCACTCATTTTTAAAAGTTAATGAGTATCAGCAAGTACTGATTACAAACAGCACTTGTAAAATAATTTTAACTTGCTACTACACCTTAATCTTTTTAATTTTAAGTGCTTAGCTTTATACAGATGAATAAATAAAGCCATTTATTAAAATAAAATCATATGCCTAAAACTTATGTAGAAAAATCGATAACAATTGCGGCTAGCAGCGATAAAGTTAAAAGCATTATTGCTGATTTCAATCATTGGAAAGCCTGGTCGCCTTGGTTTATTTTGGAACCCGACGCAAATGATACCATATCCGATAATGGAAAATCCCACGAATGGGATGGAAAAAGAATTGGATCAGGAATGATTAAAGTTGTTGCCGAAGAAGAATCCGTAATTAAATACGCTCTCACGTTTTTAAAACCTTGGAAATCGAAGTCTAAATCCGATTTTATTCTTGAAAAGCTGAACGACAACAGTACCAAACTAAGCTGGACTATGGAAGGGACTCTCCCATTTTTCATGTTTTGGATGAAAACCATGATGGAGCGCCTAATTGGAATGGATTACAATCGAGGGTTATTGATGTTGAAAGATTATATCGAAAAAGGACAGGTTGATGCAAAGCTCGAATTCCTCGGCGAATCGCAATTTGAAGGCTGCAATTTTGTTGGTGTTAAAAGCACATGCACCATCGATAATATTGGTGAAGTAATGGAAGCTGATTTTAAAAAGCTGACAGACTTTGCTAAAGAAAATGAGAATATTGTTACCTGCGATTGGTTCTCGGTATATCACAAATTCGATTTTAACCGGAATAAAGTAGTTTATACCAGTGGTGTAGGAATCAAATCAGACCCGAGTGAAATACCTGCCGGAATGTTTAAAGGAAACCTGCCTGCCACCAAAGTGCATACGGTAAGGCATATCGGATCCTACGAGTTATCGGGTAATGCCTGGAGTGCAATTATGGCTATGGAAAGAGCCAAAGAGTTTAAGCAGAACAAGAAAATTCCTCCTATGGAGTTCTATCGCAATAGTCCGATGGAAACCGAGCCTAAGGATTTGATCTCGGATGTATGCATAGCAGTAAAGTAAATATTTATAGGCCATAAATAGATGCCAGGGATAAAACCACTTTATATCCCTGGCATTCTTATTTCTGCATCGCTAGTCCTGATTTGCAATCAGGGCGTTGGGAGCTTAGGATTTTAACCCGAAAAATTTAGCTCTGCAAAAGGGATCCACAAATTCTAACGAGTTTGGCATCTTCGCTTAGAGTGATCCTATAATTTAAAAAGGGGCGCTAGCCCTGATATCCAAAAAACAGATTTTGTAATGGAATCATAAACAGATGTCGGGACTAAGGCTCCTTTCTATGACTGACATTCTTATTTCTACATCGCTAGTCCTGATTTGCAATCAGGGCGTTGGGAGCTTAGGATTTTAATCCGAAAAATTTAGCTCTGCAAAAGGGATCCACAAATTCTAACGGGTTTGGCATCTTCGCTTAGAGTGATCCTATAATTTAAAAAGGAGCGCTAGCCCTGATATCCAAAAAACAGATTTTGTAATGGAATCATAAACAGATGTCGGGACTAAGGCTCCTTTCTATGACTGACATTCTTATTTCTACATCGCTAGTCCTGATTTGCAATCAGGGCGTTGGGAGCTTAGGATTTTAATCCAAAAAATTTAGATCTGCAAAAGATTTCTCATTAACCGATTGTTTAAAATCAGCAGGCTACTTGTACCATCAAAAAACGCATATTGTACTTCTTTTTAATGGTATAAGCTCAGCAAAAAAAACAGCCACCGTTTAGGTAGCTGTTCTATGCTTGTAAAATGCAATCTAGTTTACTGCTTCGTCAATCGCTTTTCCCGGTTTGAATTTAACCACTTTCTTTGCAGCGATTTGAATCTCTTGACCTGTTGCTGGGTTTCTACCCACTCTGGCAGCTCTTTCTGACACTGAAAATGTACCAAATCCAACCAACTGCGCATTTTCTCCTTGTGCCAATGATTCCTTAATTGAATCTGTAAATGCATTTAATGCTTTTTCGCTATCCGCTTTCGACAATTCCGTCTTTTCAGCAATTGCTGAAATCAATTCTTGCTTGTTCATATAATTTTTATTTTTAGAGGCGGGAAAATAATAAAAAATCTACAGATTGAGCGATTTTGTTGATATTTCTTAATACAAAAATAACACAACAAATAAACAGTATATTAGTTTTCATTACACCAAATCAAATTAGCCCAAAAATCATCAATAAATATAGCTGTGAATTTCAGGCACTTCCATTATAAATGTACTGACTTACAACTATTGTCCATTGCGAGGAGAATGTGTTGATGTTGTGATTTGCTTGCAGTAACATGTTTCATGATACCTATTTATTAAAATGATCAATCATGCATCTATCTTTGCTGTGTTGACTTACAACGTTTCAATTTTCTTTTATCAGCTTCATTCAGTTGTGATTTGCTTGCAGAATGTATCTTTGATGTGTTGACTTACAACTTGATGGCCAACGCAGAGTGAAATTCAACAGTTGTGATTTGCTTGCAGAATGTATCTTTGATGTGTTGACTTACAACCAGATACTATGCGACTCCCTACATTAGCTTGTTGTGATTTGCTTGCAGAATGTATCTTTGATGTGTTGACTTACAACTTCACTCTCCGAAATCCTAACCCTAACGAAGTTGTGATTTGCTTGCAGAATGTATCTTTGATGTGTTGACTTACAACTAACCAGCTTTAATTGCTGGCCCATTGTTTGTTGTGATTTGCTTGCAGAATGTATCTTTGATGTGTTGACTAACAACAAATGATGCAGGAGGTTATACGGTACCTAGTTGTGATTTGCTTGCAGAATGTATCTTTGATGTGTTGACTAACAACTAATTCGTTTGGAGTATATATCCCTGAGTTGTTGTGATTTGCTTGCAGAATGTATCTTTGATGTGTTGACTAACAACTATATGTATAGACACAGTTTTACACCGCTTGTTGTGATTTGCTTGCAGAATGTATCTTTGATGTGTTGACTAACAACGTCGGTGGGGCGCACCAACGGCACAAGCTGGTTGTGATTTGCTTGCAGAATGTATCTTTGATGTGTTGACTAACAACCAATGGTGTCATGATTTAAAAGTGGATCCTGTTGTGATTTGCTTGCAGAATGTATCTTTGATGTGTTGACTAACAACATTTACTCCCCATGAATAATTGAGCGTACTGTTGTGATTTGCTTGCAGAATGTATCTTTGATGTGTTGACTAACAACCTGGAGCTTTAACGATCTTGTCTTGTTTCAGTTGTGATTTGCTTGCAGAATGTATCTTTGATGTGTTGACTAACAACTGCAATTACCAACTTCGACGGTGCCGAAGCGTTGTGATTTGCTTGCAGAATGTATCTTTGATGTGTTGACTAACAACCTTTAACAATGAGTATGCACACATCAGTAAGTTGTGATTTGCTTGCAGAATGTATCTTTGATGTGTTGACTAACAACTGATTGTTTTTGATGAGCCTTTTCCGCCTTGTTGTGATTTGCTTGCAGAATGTATCTTTGATGTGTTGACTAACAACCAAAAATGAATTTAAGCTTTTCAGAACTACGTTGTGATTTGCTTGCAGAATGTATCTTTGATGTGTTGACTAACAACTTTGGTAGAGGAAGATCCTGTTGAGCTTGCGTTGTGATTTGCTTGCAGAATGTATCTTTGATGTGTTGACTAACAACAGATTGCACAGCCAATGCTAAACAGGTAATGTTGTGATTTGCTTGCAGAATGTATCTTTGATGTGTTGACTAACAACTTTCATCACCAACCTTAAGAGATAAAGCCTGTTGTGATTTGCTTGCAGAATGTATCTTTGATGTGTTGACTAACAACTAATTCTACTTTCATCTTCATCCTTAGATGGTTGTGATTTGCTTGCAGAATGTATCTTTGATGTGTTGACTAACAACACAAACGGCAGGAGTTGGAGCAGACGAACTGTTGTGATTTGCTTGCAGAATGTATCTTTGATGTGTTGACTAACAACAGATGGAGATATGAAAGTTGTTGCATGGATGTTGTGATTTGCTTGCAGAATGTATCTTTGATGTGTTGACTAACAACTGGAAGTGTGCCACGAACGCTAGGACGAAAGTTGTGATTTGCTTGCAGAATGTATCTTTGATGTGTTGACTAACAACAGAATAGAAAATATATCTTCCGTTGATCCGTTGTGATTTGCTTGCAGAATGTATCTTTGATGTGTTGACTAACAACTAGCACAAGAAAGTGAAGGCTATAATACAAGTTGTGATTTGCTTGCAGAATGTATCTTTGATGTGTTGACTAACAACCAATGTCATGCAACGAAGGCATAACAAACGGTTGTGATTTGCTTGCAGAATGTATCTTTGATGTGTTGACTAACAACTCTACATAATGATCCTATGTGGGTGTGACCGTTGTGATTTGCTTGCAGAATGTATCTTTGATGTGTTGACTAACAACGCATGAACCGCCCGCACAATCGCCTCGTTTGTTGTGATTTGCTTGCAGAATGTATCTTTGATGTGTTGACTAACAACGAAGTTGTTTTCTTGCTTGATTCTGATTGGTTGTGATTTGCTTGCAGAATGTATCTTTGATGTGTTGACTAACAACTTACACAACACAACAGATTATTAACTATCTGTTGTGATTTGCTTGCAGAATGTATCTTTGATGTGTTGACTAACAACTGTCTAGTAATAATTGCAAAATCTGTTCCAGTTGTGATTTGCTTGCAGAATGTATCTTTGATGTGTTGACTAACAACCAAGTTCTTTTACTCTACTGCTAATCTGATGTTGTGATTTGCTTGCAGAATGTATCTTTGATGTGTTGACTAACAACAGATTTATGGGTGCTAAAGCTCAGGTTCAGTTGTGATTTGCTTGCAGAATGTATCTTTGATGTGTTGACTAACAACACTATATTGCAGGGTTTTGGAGCTCAGATTGTTGTGATTTGCTTGCAGAATGTATCTTTGATGTGTTGACTAACAACTTCCCATTCTTGTCTGCGAGCATCCGCACTGTTGTGATTTGCTTGCAGAATGTATCTTTGATGTGTTGACTAACAACCAAACTATCTGTATATCAAATAAAGTTTCAGTTGTGATTTGCTTGCAGAATGTATCTTTGATGTGTTGACTAACAACTCTTCAATTATTATATCTTCTGCTGCATCCGTTGTGATTTGCTTGCAGAATGTATCTTTGATGTGTTGACTAACAACAACAGCCAGAGATTAAAATATACGGAACTCGTTGTGATTTGCTTGCAGAATGTATCTTTGATGTGTTGACTAACAACATTAACCGCCGACATGATTTTTGATTGTGCGTTGTGATTTGCTTGCAGAATGTATCTTTGATGTGTTGACTAACAACTAATAACAATATTCTAGCAACAGAACACCGGTTGTGATTTGCTTGCAGAATGTATCTTTGATGTGTTGACTAACAACTCAAGCTTTCCAACTACTCCTTGCTCGAATGTTGTGATTTGCTTGCAGAATGTATCTTTGATGTGTTGACTAACAACTTGGAGCCGTTGCTAGAATATTTAATCCAGGTTGTGATTTGCTTGCAGAATGTATCTTTGATGTGTTGACTAACAACATGAATTTCTTATGAACCTTATTCATCTCTGTTGTGATTTGCTTGCAGAATGTATCTTTGATGTGTTGACTAACAACATTCAAAGTATCTGATGACCCGGATTATCTGTTGTGATTTGCTTGCAGAATGTATCTTTGATGTGTTGACTAACAACCTATCAAGGGAAAGTATCTCACAATAAGAAAGTTGTAGAACACATCAGAAATGAAAAACCCAAGGCTTTTTAGCTTCGGGTTTTCTTGTTATGGGTATTTTTTGAATTCTAAGTACTGCAAAAATCGACAGATTGCTTCGTCCTTTGTCCTCGCAATGACAATATTAAAAAAGCTGTAATTGTTGCACCACTTCAGGCTTTTCAGCTTCTTGTCGGCTATAAAACAATTCCATTGCAGCAAATTGCTTATCGGTAATCTTTAATATACCAACATGCCCATGTTCGGGCAACAAGTACTTCACTCGTTTGGCATGCACATCGGCATTTTCGCGGCTGGGGCAGGTTCGCATGTAAATCGAAAACTGAAACATGGTAAAACCATCTTTCAACAATTCCTTTCGAAATCGGCTTGCAGCCCTCCTCTCCTTTTTGGTATCGGTAGGCAAATCGAAAAATACCAACACCCACATGCTACGATATTGGCTTAAAGCTTCGTGACTCATAAAAATCGGGATACAGTATTTTACGTCGTTCTCTGGCAAAACATTCAAATAGAGAATTGGTAGTTCGGCTAATGGCATTCATCAACGGGCTTTTCTTCCCTCCAATCAATACATCGCAGGTTAATACACTCAATAATTTAGCCTTCTGATTGCTGCTTAAATCTTCTGATGTAAATTCACCATTATAATACATGGGCAGCACCAACTGATCGCAAAACGGACGATAAGGTTCCATTATATCATCGGCCAAACAATAAGCATTGTATTTGTTACGATGAAAAATACCCAGAGTAGGCAACATTCCGCTACTTACCAAAGCACGAGCTACTGCAGCACGAATTAAAGCATAGGCATAGTTCAACTGGGAGTTGGGAGCATTTCCGTAACGCTCCCTCACAAAAGCCACATCGCCCAAGAGCAAATCCCAATACACCCTGGCAGCACGGCCTTCTACATTGTCCGAGTCGCCCGATTTTATTTGCGGAATCAAGGCATGCAAAGGCTTGGCATCCTTTCCCATTTGTTCCAATATCTCTGCCTGATTGGTCAGCTTGGCTGCAACCGTCTGAGCCCACAAATTCTTTTTTAATGGCTCAGATGCTGCAATCTGAATTCTAAAACGCTCACTTTGCAAAGAGTTCCCCGCCAAAGGCATCAACAAGCCAACCGGATGATGTTTCTCATCGCAGGATAAAACCGCCACATTGTTTAGTACCAATTCCGATAACAAAGCCTGACTCAAAGTAACTTGCGGATGATCCAAGACCACCACCCCAATATCTTCAATGGGAATGCTGGCTACCTCCTTTCTTTGTTCTGGTTTCAATACCTTCAATTGTTTGTCTTGCCTACGTAGATAAGCAGGATTTCCAAAGTACAAAGTGCGTTTGATCATGGTATTTACTTTTAAGATTCTGAATACATTTCTACATTACTATGCTTTATAACTTTTGTAATATTTCCTAAACGATCTACTTCGAGCTTCCAACAAATTGCTTTTATTTGAGTTTTACCATCAATCATATTTTGATTCTTTGTTTGTTGACTACCAAAACCAAACTCATCTTTTATCAGTTCATCTTCTGAGATTTGCAATATGTTATTTTCTAACAATTCCTCATAGATTTCCTTTTTCTTCTTATTTTCATGAAACTTCCATATTGGTTTTGCTACTGCATAAGGAACAAAGTTAGCTATACCACCACCACCATCTACAAATTTATAAACACGACTTATTTGTTCTTTAGATAAATTATGGTGATCAACTAAATGAGGATGTTCAATTTCTTCCTGAGTAGGAACATACACCAAATCCAATGGAGAAATAGTAAACAACCATTTATACTCCATATCTTTTGAGCTATCATAGATTCTAGATGCGAATGGATTTAACCTTTTATCCTTATCACATTTTAACTCATCAATCAATAGCATCAACGAAATATCCTCAATTTTACGAACCGTAACTTCTTCTCCTTTTCTATCCTTATAAGTTCCTTTATAAAATCCTAAATACAAATTTGAACCAGCATCAGTTTTTATATATTGCTCGTTCTTTATGTAATCTTTAGATCCATAATCTTCTTCACAAACTTGTCTTTGTTTGCCAAAACCTTCTGATATTCTTACTTTTTTAATTGGAGCATGTGCTTTCCCTTTATTTAGTCCTCTAAGAATTTCTGGTTGATTTAATACTTCTATTTCTTCTGGTGTAAAGGCAAACTCAGGATGTTCCGTTATATCTGAACTTTTTGTATTAGTTCGAACCAAATTTGGATCTTGCATTTTATCGATGAAAATATTCAATTTAGAATAATCCGTTTTATTAAATTTATACTTATTGCTTTCTAAGTATGTAACAAAATCATCAAGAGAACTAAAGTTATTTTCCGGATCTTCAACAATAGAACAAATTTCAGTCCTTTCAATTGAAGCATCAATATAGTTTATAGCTTGTGTAAAAGGAAGTTCTAGAGTATCGAACCTTTCCAGATGTCTTATTAAAATCTTCCGAATACCAGAATCGGTTATCGTTTTAATCTTTTTTCTATTAAATGAAGAGTCGAGTTTTTTTCTAACCACTATTTTTTCTGAACCTTTTATAGTTTTCTTACCATAAAAAGTATCCTTTCCCAGACTTCTTCTAATTGCCCAATTGTATTTTTGTCCATTATCTGTATTTTGTTTGCTTGTTTGATTATTAGAATCTTTATAATGATTTACAGTTTTGTTTATCACTCTAAGGTTTTGCTTAAAAGTAACGATAGTATTCTGCAACGCATCTAATACCATTGTCTTCCAGTTTCCGTGATACTCAATTTCTCCATAGAAATAATCTTTCTTTAAGACTGTATTTTCTCTTGAATCAATAGCATCAGGCTTTCTTTTTTCACCAGGTCGCATAAAGTACCAATCATTATCCTTTGGGTTCTCTTTATTTGGAGAAGAATACATGATATTTCTTTTCATCGTAAGACGATAAGCTTCTAACTGTTTCTGCTTTCCAATATCTTTTAAGTGAATTTTTGAATTAATATTATTCATATAATTCACATGTCCTCTTGTACATAAAGCTACAATTAAAGCATCCAAAGCGTGATGACGATGATCTATACGTTTTATATCATAGGATTCGTCTTTTTCTCTTATTGTTTTGTTTAAGTTACAATTAAAGAACTCTTTCCCGGTTTTAGCTAACTGTACTTGACCAAATAAATTTGATTTAGTAAGCTCATTCATTCTAATAAACCTTGAAGAAACCAACTCTGTCCATACCTCATTTAGTTGCCAGGCTTTTTTAAGATCTGAAGTTATTCTTCCTGTTACTGGCAGAACATTTCTCGAACAGAATTCAAGTTCACCTTTAGCTCTTACAATATGACTCAACAGCTCCATTGCTTTACGTGCAATATGCCTTGCATTATTTAGTTGACTATTGGTAAAACTTTTGGGAATCTCTCTGGAGAGAAGGATATGTTTTTTATTACCAGAGAATTGTTTCAATACTGTTGCTACGTATTCGTCATCAGAAATAACCCTAACTTTTTCATTATGTGCAGAACAGTATATTTCTCTTTTTCCTGGATTATTTATGAATTCCCGACCAGTTTTATTACTCTTTTCTTTATTAATCTCAAATTCACATACAACTTTATTACTTAATGAATTGTTCGTAACAGAGGCTCGGGGAAAAATGTGGTCAATGTTGTACTTTTTCCCATCAAACAAATCAGTCATACTAATAGTTTTGTTAGTGTATGGAGATTTATATCCTTGTTCTATCCAGAGTTTATATTTTTCAAAAGTTTCTTTTGTAATAGGATTCCTAAGAACCTTATCAATTTCATCTTTTTCGGCTTTCTTTTTATATTGATGCTGATTTAAAACAGAATCTTCAACAATCTTTAAACGCTCAAAATGATCCTTATTTTTGGGGCTTGCATTGTATGGTTCACAACAGAGAAACTCCTCTAACACTTGTCTTAATCGTTTATTTTGCTCTCTATTAATTTTTTGATTGTCTGTATCCCTCTTTTTTTCTTTTGCTGATTTTTTAAGCTCTCTACCTACTTCTACATGAATTTCAGAAAAGTAATTCTTTTCACTGTCACCATGATATTCCCAAATATCAGCAACTACCTGCATCATCTCCAACAAAACTTTTTCAGCAATTGGATTGTTCAATGAATGTTGCTTAAGTTCTTTATGCAACTCATTCCTTATGTCCTCTGGAGAATTCCAATGTTTTGCTTGTGCCAATTCAGAATGGCGTCCATAAATTAAATATGAAGCTTGGCTTAAATTCAATTTTTGGAAATCTGTAATATTTGAAAAACCTCTAAATGCATTAAATAAACCTTTCGGGAAAGGTAACTTATTATTTTTAGGAGCAATTTCAATTACATCATCGTAATTAATGTTTCCAGAACTAAAGTCTATTTTTTTTACTTTGTCAAGTATTTCTTGTTTTCTGGCTTCTTGTTGTTCTTTCCATTGAACAAACCAATTCTCATTTACCCAATAATCAGTTTTCATGCAGCTTCCCATTCTAAGATATGGGATAAATTTCTTCAATGATTTTTCTGAGAACGCACAATATTGGGATGAAAATTTCGGATAATTAGCAAAGTCCTTAATGATATTATTCTTTACTTCTTCGCTGATATCCCATTCTTCAAAGTAACCTTCGAAAAATGTTTTTATGCTTTTATTGTCATTGGCAACTCTTTCCTTATAATTTACTGAATAGAGATAATGCCATAATTTTACCTCTTTTTCTTTAGTCAAAAAAACTTCATAATCAGTAAATCCACATCGCCTAAATCTGGTAACAAAACTAACTCGTGTTTGATTTCCTTTTAACTCTTCATCTTCCAGGAAATTCCAAACATAGTTGCTGTTTTTTGATTTGTAATCAATCTTAAATTTCCTTTTACAAAAGCTAAGAAATTGATTTTGATTTATTGATTTGCATTTATTAAATTCTTCATAAAGCTCCTGATATATTTCTTCGTTAAAATATTCATTTGTGATATCAACATTTGTAGCAATTGTTCCCGTATCTTTATTCTTTTGTTCTAATTGGATAAGTTTTAAACTGTGTATTTTATCCCAAATTCTATACTCTTGAAATAAGGGATGAGTAGTAGGAGCTACCTTTCGATACATAGGGATATAATTAATCTCACCAGAATTCTTATCAACTGTTTCTTTCCAGTATCGAACCTCATATTTACAATTCGAAATTTCTGACTTCTTACTTTTTAGTGGACGTTGATATAAAAGGATATCTTCTACAAGTAAATGTTGTATCGCTTCTTTGTTATTTAATAAAGATTTAGCATGTGAATCATTATTAGGATATAACATTCTTACACATTTTTCAAAAATATCTTTATCCCTTAAAGTATCATGAAATTTTCTTTGGGTACTAATAATTTGCTTAAGTTCTTGACGATAGAATTCACGATCTAATACCTGGAACATACCACCAATAATCTTCGTGCGCTTACCCGTTTGAGCATCTTGCTTAAGTACACTATAAATCTTCGGTGAGATAAATTTATTCGCTTCTCCTGTTTCTTTATAATTAAAAGTAAGAGCTTCTTTCTCGGTTTTCTTTTTTAATAAGGTCCAATCACTAGAATTATCACTAAAATCCGGCTCTCTAAATTTTCTTTCTTTACCCTTAACTTTCTTTATTTCTCCCTGATGTGTATACTTTGTTTCAATTATATAATCATAACTTTTACCTTTTGCACTAAAATATTTATTTGTAAAGTTCTTTTTCGGTGGTTTTACTTCTATCCAACCATTATCGTAAATAATACTAAAATTGTGTTTTCCATCTTCCTTTTGATATTTTACATCTGTTATCTGTAAATTAAAAATATCAATAACAGTAAATTCTACTTCTTTATCTTTAATATTACCTTCAATATCAACCTTCGATGTTTTTATTACTTCTTTTATATCACCGGTAAATGTAAATTGAGTTTCAGTATATTCTTTATATTTAAATGAAATCGCACCATCAAGAGTAATGTCAAAATATGTACTCCCATTATTATCAATTTTCCTTTCAACATGAGTTACATGTAAATCAAGTTCCTCGATAATTTCATTGTCTTTAGTCGATTTATCTTCGACTTCTATTTTTTCATAACCCCTTTTTTGGTTATAGCTTAATAAAACCCATGCTAATTCTTCTAAAGAGATCTTTTCAGAGAGAGCTTTTTGTCTTAAATAGTAGAGTGTCCAATCATAAGGTATTCGTTTTCCTTTCTGATTTTCCATGCCAATTTCATCAAGCATTTCTTGATAACTATCCTTAAATAGAAAGTTTCTTTTTTTATTTTTTCCTGTATCATAAGCTATTTTTGGCTCTTTAAATAATTTAAATTGTCCACATCTCTTATTGGAAGAATTTGTAAAATTTATATCTAACTTGTAGTGCTCGGGCAATGAGTCCAATAGATTCAAGACCAAATGAAGTCTGTCTCTACGGAGTAGATATCGTTCATTTAGTCTTCTTATTCCCCTTCTTTCAGTTCTTAATGCTGCTGAACTCTTAATCTTTCCTTGACTTTCGAAGTCATTAATTTCTCCGGCATCCATAGGCAATATTCGTGAACCTAATCCAATAATTCCTAATTTTCCATTATCATGATCTATTTCAACTAATGCCCATCCAATCGAATTGGTACCTAGATCCAATCCTAATATGTTTTTTTTCATACTCTCTTGTATTTTATATTTATTGTTTCTATTTTTGATCCACATTCTGTAAGCAAATCACAATAAGGATTATTCCGTTGTGAAAACATTTAAAGCGGCATTTGTCGCTTTTTTTGTGTCTGTATTTTTTACCCTAATTTCTCGGTTGTAGGCTGTCATAACAATTAACCAAGCCGTTTCTTGCAGAAAATCAATATAATGGTAAGAAGTGTCAGTCATTAATTTAAGTAGTGTTTATATTCATATAAAACAAACAATATGTAAAGATATGAAAAAATAAGCTACGCTAAACAGTATTCTTTTTTGTTATTTAGCCCGTATCCTGATTCCGGCTGCTAACACTACAAACCAAAATTCGATATAATCAAACCTTTCAGCAGCAACCCCCTGTTTAAGACGCCGAACCCATTCCCAATATAAGTTTTGTGTGTATTTGTGGATCTCTTTTGCAGAGCTAAATTTTTCGGATTAAAATCCTTAACTCCAAAAGCCCTGATTGCAAATCAGGACTAGCGATGTATCAAAAAACAATCTGTTTTCTGAATGAAAAATGCCAATAATAATCCCAATCAATTGAAGAAATACAAATCTCTAAGGACAGAAAGGGGCGTTAGCCATAATATCTTAGTAGAAAAATAAGCTATGGCAGAAGAAGAGGGGCGCTAGTGTAAAGAATGCTAATTCCCCGAACTAATTTTTTGACCTATTTTCCTTTCTACTGCGTTAAGCTTTTTCGCCGTAGCTACGGCTATGCCTGTAAACCTTGCCTTGTAAAAAGAAAAATATTTTCAAAAACTTTAATTCGTTTTATTAACACTCTTCACACTAGCTCTGACATCTTTAAAATGAAACACTAAGCAGCAACCCCCTGTTTAAGACACCAAACCCATTCCCATTATAAGTTTTATGTGTATTTGTGGATCTCTTTTACAGAGCTAAATTTTTCGGATTAAAATACTAAACTCCAAAAGCCCTGATTGCAAATCAGGACTAGCGATGTATCAAAAAACAATCTGTTTTCTGTGTGAAAACAAGAACTTACACCAACTTACAGAACTTTTTATTTCTCTTCTAAGATCAATACCACTTTATTAAAATCAGCGGCAGCGTTAACCACTTTTCTAAATGCCTCAAAGTATTTTTTATCGGTATAGATTTCGTCGTAAAACTCATCAATCTCTACGATGTACTGATTTCCCTCGATACGATGTTTTGATTCAAATTTAAATACGCTTTCTCCATTCATTTCGTGCGAAACATTTAGATCTGCAACTTCGGGATTTGATATACTGAAATCTTTGGGAATGGTAAAATGTATGGTTCTTATATACCAACGTTTAAAATCATTTACAACATCGGCCTTGCGCTCTTCTTCCTGGTACATTTCAGTTTGGGGACCAATACTCTCACCAATATTCACCAATATTTTATTTCCTGCCATCTCCATAAAGTCTTCCGATTCCACATCAGCATAAATAATAAATTCTGCATCCTTGGCCTGTTCATGTTTCGATTTTTCATGGGTAGTCATTTCCTTATACTCGGGCTTTCCAAATTTGGAAGCCATGATATTCTTTATGAATTCGGCCTTGGCCTTTTCATCCATCATGTTGTAAAATTGCTTAAAGTAACCTCCGCTTAAACCCTTAAAGCAACGCTCGGTAATGATATGAGTGGTCCCCTCATCTACATTCAGATCCATTTTAATAAACATGTGGTCGTAATTATCGTGGTAGTCCAATGCTTTTATCTCCTTTATATGCGCCACTGCCGACTCAAAATCGCCCACCTGAACCAAATGAACAAATAAGCCATTGGTTGCACCAAGCAATGGAGGAAAAACGCCCAATCGATATTCAAAGTTTCCCGGAGCAATATATTTGTCTATTGCAGGTAGATAAATCAAATACTTGCGCAAATAATCCCACGAACTAAAGTCTTTGTCCAAAGGAAAAACATCGCGATCGGATGCCACAACAATATTGTGCTGTATGCCTAATTTCTTAAACAAATTAACATACAACTTCAGAATTCCTCTTTCGCTGCTAACCTTATTTTTGGAAACAAACTCCAGATCCTCAAAATCGGGGTGGTGAAATTCCTGAATTAAGATGTTCTTTTTAAGGTACTCTTCAATGCTTGCGATTTTATCTTCCAAATTGTTAGAAGATACATCGATGTTAGCAATCATCTTATCCAATACCTCATAATCTTTTGCTTGTAGTATATAATTGTTCTCATAAATGCGTTGAGCCACATTATCCCATGTTAATATGGGAAAGTTCCCTTGTCCCTTATTGTAGGCCAACCGAAATTCAATGCGTGCTCTTCGAGGATTTACAAATGCATATTTCTCTTCCTTAAGAGCAGGAATATGATTCATTTCTGCCGTATAAATGTTGCGTTTCTCTCCCAGTTCACTCTTTAGTTGTATTGGTGCATTGTAAGCTTTTGTATCGTAAAGCAATGTAGTCGGAGAACTTAGTTCCCATTTGGCTTTCAATACGGGGTAGGCATACTGAAAGTAAGTTCGTCCGAAATAATCCGAAGGAATCTTTTTGCTTATGATGTACTCAATGTCATTGCCTACTTCTATTCCATCAATGGCAAAGATTTTATAATTATCGCGACTTTCATCGTCGGTTACCTCTTTAATACTACTTTTATCGAAATCAACCACTTTGCCATTTTCATTAATGGTTCTGGCTTTAATATCCAACAGTTCAACCCCATTCCCTATTTCGATAGATAAAGTATTGAGCTGATTCACTGCCTTGTGATTTAAAGCTCTAAATTTCTTGTGAATGGTTTGAAATACAAAAAGGTTTCCCTCCTCGTTATGGAAATATTCGTAACGTTCGAATACATAGAGTGCAACACGATCTTCATTGGTAAATTCATCTGATATGTTCGAATATGTTGGATTCTTCTCCCAAGAATATTCACTAGGTGCGATTTGTGCCAAAGCCATCAGTTGGCTAAAAACAAGGCAAATTGTGATATAATGTGCTTTCATAATAGTAATGCTTTAATTTTCTTGATGTTTCAGAACAATGGTTTCCCTGTAAGCTTTATTCAGTTGTTTAATCATTTTATTCCAATTGGTAAATTCTGATTTTGGCAAGTTTAAGAATTGAAAATTAATGCTCTTTTCCAGAATTACCTTGTTGTCCTCCGTTTTGTACACAATGTTAAAGCCGAATTGTTTGTTGCTGTAACTTGAGTTTTTTGGGAGATATTTCAGCTCGTAATCAGAGGGTATTTCTAAACTGGTTACATCAGTTTTTGTAAAATGAAAATCGTTACCAATTGGCGCAATAGAGACAGTTGTATCTGCCTTAAAATTCTTATACTCCCGCTGCAAATTCAAGTTCAGATAAATCTCATCTTCGTAGGATCTTATGTAATCATCCACCTGAAATTCGTAGTGGATATCTATGGATTTCTCACGATCCTGAAGTGGGCTGATTTCATAATTGGAAACTGTGCACTTGTTGTTGCCCTTATTTAAGATCTTATTCAACTTCTTCTTCAAACGTTCTTCATTCTGATCATAGAGAGCATAAGCCAATTCCATACGGTTGTATCCTACATGGCTACGTTTTCCTTTGCCACTCACCATTTTTTGATCAATTTGAATTTGAATTGAATCAACGATTTGGTTCTGGTAATACGGCAGCACAGGGAGTCTAAAAATCTTGTACTCATCCTTATTAATGCTCAAAAGAATATCTTTTCCCTGAATATGATCCGGAACCTGACCAAATTTCAGATGGCGAATGGTTCCGTCCATTACAATTAAAGAATCTTGATTCAGGTATGCAGCAACCATATGATTGTCGGTCTGAATCGTTGGCAATTCTTTGTAAGAGTAAGGTAAATTTCGTGTTCCCACCCAAGCGTAGTAACAAGGTAAACCAGCACAATCCATCATACTTTTAATAATACTGGTCATGTCTTTGCAGTCGCCATATCTTTTTTCGAATACCTTATCAGCAGAATTTGGCACAAAACCTCTCATCCCATCCTCAAAGGCAACATATTTGATGTTGTCCTGAACCCAATAAAGAATTGTTTTTGCCTTTTCATCATCTCCTTCAACTCCTTCTAAAAGTTCTTCAACAAATACCTTTAGATCTGCCGACTCAGTTTTTAAACCTTCAATATTAGAATAGTAGAAAGCATACAAGTCCTTCATATTTCCATAGAATGATTTCGAAACACCCTTGTACTTAA
The DNA here is from genome assembly GCF_965230805.1 of Marinifilum sp. NCBI lineage: Bacteria > Pseudomonadati > Bacteroidota > Bacteroidia > Marinilabiliales > Marinifilaceae > Marinifilum > Marinifilum sp. Next base: position 4,636,500 of record NZ_OZ246019.1, read on the forward strand.
CTTCACTAAGAATAGGTATGATATGAGGTGAGTAATACAAAATATTAAAGTTATCGTTTCCTGTTTTCAGCTCCGGAAGCTTTGTCGCTTCCCACACCATGTATTTGTACTTGCCTTTTTTATATTCCGTAAATTCATAAGGCAGGTTTTCGCCGTGAAACATACGATAATCCATCACGATATTCTTGTGGTACTTGATCACAAATTTTGAGTGCATGCAAGGAATAAAAGATTGAAAGAAGAACTTCCTAAAAAAACGCTTATCCTTGTAATCTACATGATATTGCAAGGATGTTACAGCTCCCTTTTGCACATTGGGATAGGTAAAATGAATCAATTTGGAATCGTCGTAAAATATTGAAGTCGAAATGTCGTGAGTCTCTTTAAAATTATTGGTTTCATACTCGTCGAATTTTTCTCCCGCAGGTACATAGGTTTTTGCGTTTATATCTCTAACGCCAGTAAAACCGGAATAAAAGATATTGTCATTCGAAAAGGCTTTGGTATGCTGATTCAATATTAGAATTTGCTCCTTTACATTTTGAGAAGCCACTACTTCTCCTTCTTTAAAATCCAATAGCAAATGAGCTTCCTTCTCCAAAAAAACTGCATTGTATGCCTTGTATTTTTCCTTTAGGATGTCTAAATCATACTTGAATTGAGCCTGCAAGCATAAAGGCAATAAAGCCATAAGAATGAAAATGCTTTTCTTTGTCATCATAGTTCTTTGTAGCCAATTAGTTTACCATTCCAATATTCCTCTACACTAGTTAACTCGCCCGTTTCATTGTAGTTTTTAGATTGCCCGAACAAAGCGCCCATCTTATAAGTTTTTTGTCTTTTAAGCTTTCCGTTCGTACGATAAGTGCAACATTCACCCTCTTTCTCATCCTGAGCGTAATGATTTTTACTTCTCAAATTTCCATTCATATCTCTCAGAATCTCTTCACCTGTTTTATCTCCATTGGCATATTCCATTACCAATATCTCTTTTCCATTTCTGAAAAAGTGAGTTCGTTTGCCCTCGAACTTTCCATTTTTGTATGTGCATTCAACACTAGGCTTTCCATTGTCGTAATAGGCCTTTATTGTTCCGCTCCCGTTTTCAAGATAAATGGTATCGCACAAAGCTCCATTTTTGTTGTACTGACAGGCATAAATTTCACCATCAACATATATCTTTTTAAGCATTAAGTTTCCTTCCGGATCGTAATAAAACAAATCGCCATGCTTCTGGTCATTTTTGTAGTTCGATTGAGATTTTATCTGTCCGTTTTTCCAATAAACAGTGTAGGTAGAATCCAATTGATCTGCAATGTAATGATAGGTTCTCTCCAATTTACCATCATCGTAATAATCATTCCATTCTCCTTCTCGATATCCATCGAACAACTGACCTTTGGTTTCTATTTTTCCATTTAAATAATATCGGAGGTAGTCTCCCGAGGCATTGTCATTTTCAAAATGTTTCTCAACAAATTTGCTCCCATCGGCATGGTACCATATTAAATTGCCATTCATCTTTCCTGCTTGTATTTCGCATTCTCCTTCAAGGGTATTGTTGCAGTTCATAAATTTGCGTTTGTTAGCGGTGAGCAAAATTTGTGAATTCATCACTTTCCCTTTCTGATTGTATTCACAAATCTCTACCGGAACATCTTTAACTAATTTGGTTCTTAGTATTGGTTTTCCATCAACGGCATAGTTCCACATCCATCCTGTTGCCACTCCCTTTTTAAATGAATTCTCTTGCTCCAAGCTGCCATCAACATAAAAGTTCATCCACAAACCATCCATTTTCCCATCAACAAATTGTCCTTTTACTTTTACATTTCCATTGTTGTGGTATTCGAAGTATGCACCATTTTCCTTTCCATTGGAGTAGTTCTTTTTGTAATGGATATTACCATTTTTATAATACAAAATCACTTCCCCCTCTAACAATCCATTCTTAAAATGCGATGATTCCTGAACTTTTCCGTTACGATAGTATGAGAAACGCTCGCCGTCTTTATTTCCTTTAACAAATTGCCCTTTGGCTACCAACAGCCCATCAGGACTATAAGTTTCGTAGGCAAAGCTTCCATCATCCGATCCACTTTGTTTGATCGTATCTCCTTTGGCATTTAATGAAATACTTGCAATAATGGTATCATTTCTGAACTTCTCAATGATTTGAATCTTCCCATTCTTATAAATTGAATAATCACCACTCAATTGTCCTTTATCATTGCATTGGTACTGATATAAAATATTTCCTCGGTTATCAAATTCACTAACCGCTCCGGTTTTTTTACCATCCTTGTAACGAATCTGTGATTTCTTTACACCATTTTTGTGATAATATTCCCAGGTGCCATCTTCTTTACCATCCACATATTTTCCTGTAACCGACAAGCTTCCGTCTGAATAATATTCGGTATACCCGCCTACTCTTAATCCGTTGTTAAACTTAACTGCATAAAACAAGTTGCCATTGGGATGAAAACGCTTGTAATCGCCATGCACCTCTTTATTCTTGTAGGTAAATATGGCTAAAGTATCACCAGTTGGATAAAGAGCGTATCCCGGTCCATCTAATATATCATTCTGATAATGATTGAGCTCTGCAATAATTTTGTTGGGAAACAAGAATTTTACATCTCCTTCCAACACCCCCATTTGATAATTTATGGCAGTTCTTTGGTTTCCATATGAATCGAAATCCATATAAATTCCGTTTAGCTTGCCATCAACATATGAGCAAGTAGTTTCTTTATAGCCATTTACATTGTTGTAGATCCATGCTCCTTCTTTCTTTCCATCGATAAACTTACCTACTGCTTGCAAACATCCATTCGGAAAATAATATTGCCACTCTCCGCTTTCCTGTCCTTCTGAATTTAAATTCCCAATAGATTCCAATGTACCCGAATCGTTATGCTTACAAGCTATTTTTGTACTATCATTAATCCATCTATAGCTTCTATAATGCCCCAGGTAATTACCAGTTGCATAAAATTCCTTTAAAGATTTTTCATTGTCCTTCGACCACTGATTAATGCTTTTGCGACGTGCAGAACGCAATACCGTATTTAACAACTCTTTTACAAAACCATTGTTTTTGGTGTTTTGATAAAATGGAAAGTAAAACTCTGCCCAAAAATCTTTCTCATTTGTATCATATGGCAATTTTTCAAGAATCAATTGGGTTTGTTTTACCAATGAAGCATTAAACTCATAAGCAGGCTTAAAACGAGAGTTCAAAACAATTTTTGCCCTAAAATAATGATCCAGGTCCTCAAACAGTTCATTCGGAATAAAAGGATCAATTCTTTTTCCTACATAGCTGGTATCGATATAATTGTTTGACAGATTTTCCAAACAAATCAATGCCTTGTTGCTTCTATCTGAATTTGGTTCGAGCAAAAGAAATGTTTGCAGCGACATAAACGCATGGCTATACTGTCCCTGAGCAGCTGCAATTTTTCCCAGCATCAAATGGCTGGATGTGTGAAATGGATTAGACTTTAAGGCCTTCTGAAAGTATTCAAACGCTTTTGAATAATTTTCTACCCGATAATAAGTTATTCCAAGATTATAGAGTAATAAATAATCGTAAGGATATTTGTTCAAAGCCTTGGCATATATTTCAATTGCTTTATCCGTATCTCCCTTTTCATCATATGCCGTGGCCATGGTTCTCATGATATGATTTTCATAAGCACTTGCATCACTCAATGCCTGTTCGCATGTTTCTATCGACTTATCATACTCTTTATTCATCATATAGCTCATCGCCAATTCACTCATCATATGCAAGTAGTTGGTATCGGCAGGATGAACTTTTTTATAGATTTGAATTGCTTCGGAATATTTTCCCTCATCGTATAGGGCAATTCCCTTCTTAATAAATTCGAAAGAGTTGTATTCCTGATTGTAGGCAAATAGTGCATACAATAAAAACAAAGTACATAGAACATTTTTTTTCATGAGAGTAAAAGCTTTATGATTATGGACATATTAAGATTGATGTTTTAGTATTATAGCATCTTACATATAATATCGATCTGTATAAAAATAATTAAATAGTTGAGTTTACATATTTGATAACCAGATTAATATTGATTTTTAAGCTAATTCATAATGATTTTATCTAAAAAAATAAGCATCTGTGTCCGAATGGCATAAAGCAGATCCTGTACTACCCCACAAAAAAAAAAGGCCTTCCAAAACGGAAGACCCCCAGCAAACAGCATGTTTTGCTATTTCTACTCTTAACAGTCTAATTACCTGAGTTAATAACCGGAGTTCGATTTGAATTAAACACCTCCTGAACAATCCTTTTGTGAGATTGAAATAGCTCTACTTCTACCCATTTGCACAACTCTCTTTGTTCAGATGAACTCAACCATTTTATTGATTTGGTTAATTCCCTTTTAAATAAGTTTAAATCATCTGAAACCGCATTCAATACCATTTTTTGATGTTCCAACATTCTTTGTTTGTTTTTATTGGTGGCAGTTAAAGAATTGATCTAATATTTAATAATTCGTAAATAAATTCAATTCTTTACCAATACCAGCATTAGCATGAAATACGCCTCGTTCTATTGGCCTTTTGCCAGATGGAAGCCACAAGATCAAAATAATCATTATCCTGTGTTTAATAATTGTTTTAATCATGCTCGTTTCACAGCAAAACTGGTATAATCTGTTTAGCCCACTTGTTAATTCTATCTTCCGTTAAATCTCCCTGGTTTTCCTCATCAAGAGCCAAACCAATAAATTTTCCGCCTACTACAGCTTTTGATTTCTCAAAATCATAAGTATATGTATCAACCGATCCAATAAGTTTACAAGCTTTATTCTTCACAATCTTGTATAAGGTTCCCATTCCATCAACAAAGGTATCCGGATTACTGCAAGCATCACCGAAGCCAAAAATTGCCACTACTTTTCCATTTAGATTTGCCACTTCGAGCTCTGAGATAAAATCTTCCCAATCATCCTGCAAATCGCCGGCACCCCAGGTTGAAGTCCCTAAAATAAGATTATCATATTGGTTTAATGCATCACATGGGTTCGAAGAAACATCAAATACATCTGCTTTTAATAAACCGGCTAGTTGATTTGCAGCATTTTCTGTATTCCCGGTAGTGGAACCGTAAATAATAGCTGTTTTACTCACTCCTAATTGTTTTAGTTTGTTACACTTGAATTGAGTCCTTCTTTGTTTAGAATAATTCAAAATTAAAGGTCATATCAGAAGCAAACAATCCTAAGAAATGATGATTTTTAAAAAGAACCCAAGTGATTATATACATTATCGAATAATAGCATATCAGTATCACACCAAGAAGCTGTTTTTAATATTCATACTTCTGTTAAAGGCTTTTTAGAATGCAGACTTAAATCGAGCTTAGTTTAATGTATAATGAAGAATTCGCCCCCCGTATTTAAATCTAGGAACAATAGACATGATAAAACCCATCATAAATCCTACCTTTTTCCATCCCGGAAAGTCGGAATAAAGATATGTTTTGATATGACACAAATTTTGCCCCCAGCTTTCAATCAACATATCATCATCTAAGCCAAATTCAAATTTTGCTTTACTATGCTTTAGGGAATCATGCCTATGAGAGTGTTTAGATAACCATTTGCTTACAATGTCAAAATGGATTTCACTCTTTGTAAATCGTTCTGACAAATTGAAATAAAACTCTTTCAGGTCACTTTCATCGAAATACATTACTACCCCTTCAATTATAAATATTATCGGATTTTTAGGGTGTTTTTCTTTAATATAGTCCATCCAATCGGTATCAAACATCGATGAAGAGATGTACTTATTGTTTTCGGATTCAGGCAATAGCTTTTTTCTAAATTGAATAACTTCTGCAATATCCAACTCATAAAACATTGCATCCTTGTTGCAATCTTTTAATCGTTCGTAGCGTGCATCCAGTCCACAGCCCAGAATTACCACAACAGGATTTAACTTCCTGCTAATAAAATCACGAACCTGTTCATCAAAATGATTGGATCGTACCACTACACCCACAGAACTGCGAATTGCTTTATTGTATTTTGAAAAGTCGTAATCGATGGCTTCATACATTTCACATGCTTTCTCATCATATAAAATCGGATCCTTTTTCTTGGTTTCCAATGCTTTCATGTAAAGCGTAATGTAAAGCGTATCGGCAATATTATCTTGCAAAGTATTTTTTAGTTTTTCCATCTTAATTCTATTGGGAGTAAGGGAATAAGCTTGTGATTTATGATACCAATCGCATCAGAAACATCATTAGGTTTTAAATGAGGGCTCATACATCTTGTATCTTTCTGGCAGCCAAAATAAGTTCCGGATACGCTAATCGGTAGTTGGGAGCTTTGGTTGATATGATTTCAAATCCTGTATCAAGTAATGCCTTCCTAAGCATATCTTCTTTTAAACAATGAGTTGGAAATCCCATGCTTCGAGTAATTAACTCAACAATACAAAGCGTTAAATGATGATCTCCTTTCATGCCTCCGCTAATGTGATTGGAAACAAACAAGGCACCTATTTTCATTGATTTATTAATTCTTTTTAATATACAAGCAAGGCTTTCGGGTGTATCATATTTGTATAAAAAATGTGATGAAAAGAAAAAGTCATAATCACATCCAAAATCATCCCCTTTAATTAAATCAAACGAATGGTAGCTTACACGATTATAATTTTTTTCATCCTTTTTAATTTGAAGCGCAATCTTACAAACTTGTTCCAAATCGTAAACATGAGCATGCAAATCGGGGTTTTCGTTTAAAAAAGCATAGGAATAGTAACCCGAATTACCGGCAAAATCGCACATTTTCTTTGCTCTTTTAAATTCGGGTATTTCTTTAACAAAGGCCAACACATTTTGCAAAGCTCCTGCTTTTGTGCCCTGTTCAATTCCTCGCATGGCACTTTCGTTGCTCCAGGCATGCTGATCAAAATCTACGATATTCCCCTTTAATGCTTCTGTTAAATTTGCCAAAGGCCCGTTATGGGTAGTAAATTGTTTAATTGCTCCCAACTGGTTGAATTCGGATGCTTGTGTAAGAAATTCATCTGCCAATGGACTTAGTTTGTAGATACTTTTATCTTTTTCCAAATAAGTAAGAGCTAGCAGTACCTCAAGTAATGCATCCATAATTCTCTCATCGGCACCACAAACATCGGTAATTTGGGCACACGACATTGGTTTGTAGCGCAATTCATCAAAAACTCCTATATCAATGGCCGCGCTGATAATATTTGGCAAATAGCTTCTATAAACAAGGTTATTAATCTCGCTGTAAGCGGTTTTTGGTGTTGCTGTATTCGTTGTCATATCTGGTTTATTTGATTGTTTTCAGCGCTAATGTCTCATTTATTCTATGATCTAACAATCCTCATTTCTGATTATATTATAGCAGTATTACCCTTTGCTGATCGATTGTAAATACTTAAATACTTGTTGATTATATCATGCTTATCTGCACAAATAAAGTGCTACGGCTATGCGGATACAAGGTATCCTAACCGCAGCACTTCCCACATATCAACTATCTTTCTATGTAACGGGTTGTAAAATAGGAATCAGGTAAACCCGGATTGTACTTTATTTCTTTAATCACATTGGTTGATTTTCTGCCATTTTGAATGTTTTTGATCTCAATATTGGTCAATCGATATTTATGATTGGTTTTATCAAGCTCTTTGTATTCTTTTACAATCATAATTTTTTCCTTATCGCCATACAAATCAAAGTATACAGATTTGATGCTTACAAAATTTTCTTTGTTGATATAAGTAATCTTCTTCGAAAAGCCATTTTCATTCTCAACCTCTTCGTTAATTGGCCTTTCTTCTATCACATAACAGATCTGGCCTAAAATGTTTTCCTCTCCTATCATTTTATAATGATATTCATCCACATTTGGGAGAGTCATATCAGCATACGAAAATTCGGTGCCCATAAAGCTTTTTGCATTTTCCGAATTGATAATTCTTCTGGTTTTTCTTAGGGCCGGCATATAAATCCACTTGTCATCATCCTCTTTGTTGTAATCGAAGGTTAAAAAGCCGGTTCCTTTAACATCGGCAGGTTGCAAGAACTTTAGTAATTTTTTCTCGGTTTTGCCGCCATCATACAACTTGGTAATCGAAGCCAATTCACGAATTCGCGTTTGCCCATTTTCATTAATGGTAGTTATCGTAGCCAAACCCTCTGTTCCCTTAACACGGGTAGCTTCAATCGATTTTTCTTTAATCTGCTTGCCGTTAATTTTTTGTGCTACAACAGCATTAAAAAACATCACAAGAAGCAATAATGTAATCGGTATTCGTTTCATATCTTTTTATTTTATCAATTTATATTTTAAACCAACTCCTCTTCTTCTATTAAAACCAATGGCTTTTCGGATTGAGTAATGGCAAGCTTTGCCGGTTCTAAAAATCTTGGTCGGATAATAATGCATAAGGCAGGAATAATAACAAGAGAAGCCAACAAACAAGCCGAAATGGTAATGATAACCAATACACCAAAGAATTTTACCGGCATAAAACTTGAAAACAACAATGCTGAAAATCCAATGATAACCGAAAGAGCATTAAAAAGTATGCCTCGTCCGGTAGTTTGAAGAGTAATAACAGTTGCATCTTTAAGGCTTTCTCCTCTAAGCCTTAACGACCTGTATTTCCAAATATAGTGTATGGTATAATCGATGCCTACACCAATCATTATAGATGACAAGAGTGCTGTAACAATATTTAGGTCGATGCGAGAGAATCCCATGATTCCAAACAAAACTACAATTGAAAACAGAAGAGGAACCGTTGAGATTACTGCCGCCATCAATGAACGGAAAACAATCATTAATAGAATAAACACGAGTGCAATGGCACAAACCAGCGAAAGCAACTGACCATTTACCACACACAGGTCTAACTCCGAAAAGACCGCAGAATTCCCCCCTATGTATTGCACATCAGCGTCGTCTCCCACAATTTTCTGAATCTCGGCAATTCCTTCGCGAAGCTTTGGTGTACTCGTACTCGTAAATCTTAACAATAGCATGGCGTGTTCAAAATTGAAGTCTATCATTTTTTCAAGATCATCGGGATCACCACTCATCAGGTACAACTCTAAATATTGTGCAACTGCATTATATGTATCAGGAATTCGATCATACAAATCATCTTCGGGATCGTTTATGGCTCTGCTGATTTGCCTCATAACTTTGGCTATGGAAGTTGTTGCACCTACGGTAGGTATGTTTTTAACCTCTTTCTCAATCCTGTCTATCTTCTTCATTAGTTCAGGCTCTTTAATATCACCTTTAAAAACAATAGACAAAGGAAAATAACCACCCAAATCAGAATTCAGTTTGTCGGCAGAGCTAACAACAGGATGATCATCTGCAAAATATTTTATGGGATCGGTATTCACCACTATAAGTGTTAAACCCACTATTCCGCATAGCGTTACAAAACTACTTATTGTAATTACACGCTTAGGATGTTTGGCTACACCAGCTCCTATGGCGGTTAAAAACTTATGCAATTGATTCGAAGACTTTGCTTTTTTTGTGTATGATTTTCTTTTTGGAGTAGGTAAAACAGCTATTAAAGCAGGTATCAATACCAAACTTGCTATCAATGCAACGGCTATACCTATGCCTGCCAATATGCCAATTTGTTCAGCCGGAATCAAAATATGTCCCAAAAGACAAAGCAATCCGGCAATGGTTGTAATACCTGCCAACACGATTGGTGTGCCTAAACTCGACAGCATATTTTTTATCAAATCAGCCCTGCTTAATTTTTCATCCCTTCTAAAATCCTCTTGCCACTTGGCAATCATATGTATACCGTAATCATTGGCAACTGCAATTAGCAAAATGGGCAACAGAATGGTTATTGCAGTAATTTTCCATCCCAGCATTGGCAGTAAGCCCATGGCTGCAAAAATGGATACCAACACAACAAGAAACGGAATCCATACACCACGAAACTGTTTGAAACAGAAGTATAAAAAAATCAACATCAGTAGCAATCCTAAAGGAAGGAGTCTTACAAAATCTTTCATCATATTTGATGATACATTTGATCTGGTATATGGAGGGCCACCCAAATACACCTTCTCGGGTCCTTCGGATTGGGCAAGCATATTATTCACCTCGCCAATGATATATTTCTCCGATACATCAGGTTCCAACAAACCAATTATGGTAGTGGTTTTAAAGTCCTCGGAAATAACGCTTCCGTAAACCAATTCATTTTCGCTAAGCTCCGTCTTTATTTTCTCCACATCTTTTGCTGAGCGAGGCAAAAGACGAACAGCGGGGTCTACCATCATCGCTCCATCCTGATTGCGAACCTGCTTGGTTTCGAAAAGAGACATTACCTTATCCACACCTTTTAAACGCTTCATTTTATCCGACAATCGCTTCACCCTTTTCAGAGTAGGCGAAGAAATAATATCATCGTGTTCAACAATAATCACGATCATTTCGGTTCCTCCAAATATATCCTCAATTTTTGCTTGTTGAACTCGCGAAGGCATATCTTCCGGCATATAGGTTAGCATATCCGGATTTAGCTCCGCCTTTTTAATCTGAGATGCCAATAAGGCCGATATCAACAGAAAAACCAATATTATCATCCATCGATACCTAATTGTAAAATCAGCTAATTTATTCATCTGACAACTGTATTATATAGTTAATTAAAAATTCACTTTAAACTCCAAAAAAATTGCATTGGCGCTGTGTTCCAAATAATCGTATCTCGAATCGGATGGGCCAAAGTAGAGCTGAGCTCCTATTGAGGTGCTAATGTTATCGGTTAGCAGATACTCGATCATTGGTTTGCAGTATAACTCCTGAGTTGTAAAATTGTAAAGGCTTAGTATTTCCATTTGCAGTGTTTCGTGAGCCAAGTCCATAGCAGGACGCATCGATACGGAATGGATCCATTTATCGGTTTGCCCAAACATCAAGTTGTTCTGTTGGCAAATAAAACCTTTTCTCGAATCGCTAAAATCAGACGCTTTACATACTTCATCCGGCACATATTTGCCAACATATTGCAGAATCAAACTAAAGTTTCCCCATTCTTTATCAACCCCAAGTGTATATTCCAATTGATCTTCGGGAATGTAAAACTCCTCTTCTTCTTTATCCTCGTTAAGCGATAAAGCAAACTCGCCTCGCAAGCCAATTTTGCCTAAGTTTGTCGAAAAATCAGCGCCAAGCACATAAGAAAGGTGTGCCCGCTGAAAAAGATGGAGATGGTTTTCCTTGATTTGATAATCTAAACCTGTAGTTTTATGATATCCCCGAAAAAACGACAGAGAAGCATCGAAAGAGGCTTCTTCGTACGACAATTTAAAGGCCAAAGCACTGTTCTGAAGTGTTTCTTCGGGGAAATAATTTGCCAGCCAGCTTATCGATTCGGTATTTACTTTCGGAAAAGGGATGTTAGAGGCTTTATAAACCGGTATTACATTTACATTGATTCGCCAAGGGTAAGCATTATAAGTTGCTGATAAAATAAAATTCGACATGCGTCGGTCGTCTTCCTCGGGCGAAAACACCGCAAAATCATTGGTGCTTAAATTATTGGTTGGATTAAAACCATCGGCTCGTCCCCATACAATAATTTGCTGACCCACTCGCAAGTCTATTTTCCCCAAATACAGGTCTACATATGCTTCGCGCAGATTGTATTGATCGGGATCTTCCTTAAGCAAACTTTTTTGTATGCGGAAATCGGCGTAAGCTCTGCCTAAATTCTCTTTATTGGTTTCGAACTGTAAGGATAACTCGCTATAACACGCACGGTAGTCTTTTTCGCTCATATAAGCATCGGCACGCACATATCCATTTAATCGAAAACCAAAATCCGATCCTCCATTACTTGATAAAGAAGATTCGAAAAGAGATTGAGAAAACAACAATTCTGCAAGAAGCAGAAAACACATTATTAATAACAACTTTTTCATCCGTAATTTTCATTGATTTAAGACTTACAGCAATAAGTCAATTACAGAATCAAAAGTAGCGTGGCAAACACATCAAAAATATCCCAAAACAGGCAAGCAATACCCCCAAAACGGTAATCATTTAAAAAAACAGATGGGAATATGGCAATTTTCGGATATTGAACAATTGAATAATGATACCAGTTTAATCAGGTAAGAGGTTTTAATTCTTTTTAGATTTTTTAGTTTGATAAAGGTTTAATAACGTGAGTTCGATGTAAAATTCGTTCACAGTTTGATTTGATTTTGAGTAGAAATTTTCTCAAATTTTCGAGGGAATATCGGGATATTTCAAGAAGATTTAAGGAAATTTATGCCGAAAGCAGGCAAACACATAATGGAAAGTTCTCTTTACGACATCTTCACATTAAAAAATTCCTCAAAATAGCCCACGATTCTTTCCAAATTTTTAATGCAAATTTATCCCAAATATAACTTTCTGTGGATAGAATTTTACGTCGAACTCTCGTTTAATAATAAATACATCGCATGATGCTACGACAATATTATTTATCAAAGAATTAACTCATAAAGACAAAAGCTTAAGACTTGTTTTATACTAATACTGATCTGAATGCCCATGATCAATCATTTTAGCCTGTTAGCAGTATTGGTTCGCCTCCTGGTAAGTTAGCATTTCAATCTTGTTACAATTTTTACTCGCCTGGTTAAGATACTTTTGCTTTTAAAATTAATTTGCGGATAATGTGTTATTATACAGACCACTATGATTGTAATAATGTTTCGGCATATTATTATGTACCCCCAACGGAAAACTGTAACCGAGCAGCGGAAAACCATAACCGAGCAACGGAAAACTGTAACCGAGCAGCGAAAAATGATAAGCAAGCGGTGCAAAATCGTAACCCATCAACATAAAATGATAAGCAAGTAGCAAAGAATGGTAAGCACGCAACGGAAAATTACAAGCGAGTAGCGAAAAATTGTAACAGTGCAGCGGAGACTTAAAACGGAGCGGCGGAAGATGATAAGCAATTGACGGAATGTTTCAACCCGTTAACAAAACGTCATAACCAACAAGCAAGTGTTTGTAATCATAGAGCGGATCATTATAAATAACGTGAGTTCAACCTTAAATCTATAAGGGAATGTTGCAATCTACCATAAAGTAAAGGAATTATTGACAATTGGTATTATACCTTCTTGCACATCGATTTTGGATTTAGTCCAAACTGATTCTTATAAGCTTTTGAGAAATGACTCAAATTAGAATAGCCTAATCGATAGCCTACTTCGCTTACCGAGAATCTGCCGGAAGACAGCATTTCTTTAGCCCACAACATTCTTTCATATAAAGCAAATTGATACAAGCTTTTTCCGAAAACTTGTTTAAAGAGTTTTTGTAGTTTGGTTTCGCTAAAAGCATATTTTTCGGCCAAGTCCTTAACTTTAGGAATTTCGTCGAGATGATTCAGGAGTTCCTTTTTTACTTTAAACAATCGATCAATATCATTCTCGTTAAGATCCAGAGCTTTTCCTATTTGTTGTCGTTTATTTACTCGTTCAATAAAACAGGCAAACAGTTCGCTAATCTTACCTTCAAGCATGTATAAATCAGAAATGGAATCTTCATATTTACTTAGTATGCCAACAGTTTCGGTTAGCAGGATATTTATTTTTGCAGAAATATGTTCGAAGATATAGAATGCCTGCTTCGAAAGAAGCAATTGTTTTACATAGCAATTTTTCGTATCTCTCATCCTTTCAAGCAAGTACACATGATCAACACTTATCACCAAATTGTCAATCCATGTATTGGCTGCATACTCCCAAATCGACTCGATGGAAGAGGACGGCCAAAATATTCCATTGGGTGATGCAATACCAATCTGCTCTATCTTGCCATCTATTTTCTGAGTAACCTGATCTTGATGAAGGTAAAAATGTATTGGCGAGCGAGGAACATTATCAATAGATTGTCTTATCACCTGCAAAGGTTCATAAAAAAAAGCATGCATATAACAAATGGTAAGGCCATTGGGTAAATAGATATTTTGAATAAATCCTTTCCCATGCTTGGGCGACAATAGTAAACGATCGTTAATAATATTGGAGTGCAGTTGATTCGCTACACTTTTTAACCAATTTGCAGATTCTTGTACGTTAAAGCTTATACTTGCCATTACGATGCCGAAATAATTTTATCTCTCAAGATAAAGAAATCATTTAATTATATTTTATAAAGCAGAAAGAAACCTTCCAAAAGGAAGGCTTTAAATAATCAAAAATCACAATAACAATCTAAGCATAAAAATACATTAATAAGGGTATGATAAAACCAAGAATCATCAACCACACTCCTCTTTTTTTAAATCCCTTTTTGCCTTTAACCATAACAGCACCCGAAAAGGCAAAAAATAGTAAGACAATAGCATAAATCATAGCGATTGAAGAAAACCTTTTGCCCGAATTGTAGTGAATATCGTTCACAAACTTATAAACAGGTATTTTTTTATAAGTAGTTAGCTTAATTTTTCCATTGTAAGGATCATACTCTCCTATTCCCCCCTTAACGTAGATATTATAAACTTTACCAGCAGGAATAATGTGTGTTAATTTTGGAACATCCTTAAAGTCATCCCAGCAAGACTTTAGCTCATCAGCACTTAAATTGATTTTAACATTCCTTTCCATTACAATTTCGCGATATGATGGATCTTGCTCATTTTTTTTAAGAACCAACAATATACCCGAAACCGCATAAATTAAGGTCAAGCCAATAAACAAATAGCCCAGGTCGCGGTGCAGAGATCTAATATTTTTATAAAAAGATTTCTTATTCCACAATTTCATAAGAAGTTCCTTTCACAAAATAGATTGAATAATAGTTTTTGTTATTTTCTTTCATCCAATCGCGCATTTTGGTAATATTGGCCATTTCGGCAGAACAGTGCTCCCCCCCTTCTTCGGCATCTTCTTTTGCTTTTACCTTCGCTTCATATTCATTAATTTCCTTTTCAGTTAGTCTTTGTTCTGCTATGCTACCTTTTACTGTTATGGTAGAACCGGATAGTTCACGATTAAAACCGTTAATCTCACCTGTGGCTTCCACTCGTATCGAAAACTTCCCTGTTTCATCAACCAGAAAAGCACGTCTTCCCGAATGTGCACAAACATGTTGAACAATTCCTTTAAAACAAACCTCTTTTCCAACATTTTGCTCTGCCATTTCGATAAGCTGCGAAATGCTATTGGCAGCAAGCGTTTTAACTTCTTCCTGTTTTGTATCTTGTTTTTTATTGCTTTGATTACAAGAAAGCAATACACTTAAAGCTGCAAAAGCAACAAATAGTAAATTTTTCATCTGTTTATAGTTTTATTTGATTTGCCAGATGGAAGCCGCAAAATCAAAATAATCATTACCATGTAGGTTTAATAATTATTTTAATTTTGCTCGTTTCATCTGTTTATAGTTTTATTTGATTTGTTATTTCTTTCGGTTTAACGGTTAAATATAACACTTGCAATAAATCCATAAATCCCTGTTATCGAGATCCAAATAAGCGGAAGGATTTGCATTTTTTGTTTGCGATACCTGATGATAAACAAAAAGGCAAATACCAAAATCATATTGGTAAATATAACCATATAAGATCCGAAACGAAGAATGGGTTTGATATATTTTGTATTTCCACTTGTAAATTTTACTGCAAATGGAAGAAAGAACTTGCTGTAATTCGTTCTTTTATCCCGACTCATAAAACTGGCCGTATCAACTATCTTTTTCGTATCAGCATTCAGCGCCAAAACACTTTTGCCCTTATTGGAAACCACATTCACATTCCAGTACAACGGATTTGCCATAATTAACAACTGATCTTTATCAACATCATAAGCAGGGGTTGGTACTTCCTGTAATTTGTACGATTCTGTTGTGATAATATGTAGCTTTTTGTTGGTATCGAATACAAAAGCATAAAAGCTCCTGTCGCCGGGTTCCTTTGTAAGTATAAATTCAGGAATAATATCGGCTGGCAAAGGCACCTTTTTTATAAAAGGCATGGCATTCACCATTTTCAAATGAAAAATCTGATTGTTACTATCTATTATAAAATAGCCCTCGTCGTATGCCTTTCTTGTAGAAGGATTTCCTGCAGCCAGTTTAGCCGGAAATTGAAATCCTCTTTTTATAAACTGCTTGTTAAAGCGATCACTTTTTTCTTGATTAATTTCGTTGGTTTCTGGATTAATAAACTCAATTCTATCAGTTAAACGAAACACATCGCCAGGCATTTCAATTTTTACACGCCCCGACATTGACTCAAACAAAGTATAAAGCGGAATGTGAGGTTTGTTTTTTTCGGCAGGTTTTACCCTAAAAAAGAATTTTTGCGAATTTACCGTTCTTGGATTGATATCTTTTCCATCAATGCTTTCAGGCATTCTTCTATCGGCAAACATCTGCTTCGAGTAAAACATTGGCAGTATGCTATCAAACTCAACTTCGTTATATTCTTTGTTGGTTTTAATGTTTTTACGAATAAGCCGATCCTCAATATCATCATATTCAATTGTGCAAAAAGCTTTGTCGATTGAACTGTAATAGGTAAATACATTTGAGGAAGCAGTATCGGTAATTAAATGATATGATTTTGGTAATAACCAAGCCAACAGTAAGGTTCCCAAAACAATGATAAGGTATTTTATATTTTTCATGTCTTTTAAAATCGATTTTATTAATCCTGTATCCCAACCTTAAATCGTTGAACAGAGAAATAGCCGAATGGCAATACATACAAAGGAATTAGAACAAGTGCCAATACAAGCAGACTGTAAGCACCCGGAAAATTGGAAAGGAAACACAATTGCAGACTTGCGAACATAAGCAAAGCATTAAAAATTCTGCGTTTCCAGGTAGGTTCCAAGCAGATCCATGACATGAAAGCGTATGCCGCAATTCCTGCAACATACCATGGCAGCAAAGTATACATCATACTTTCAATAATCTCGTTTGGAAAGTAAAGCACCGAAAACAATAAAATTACAGCAAGGTGCAAGACAAAAATAATTGTTAGTGACAGAAGCCCAAAGCCTAACATCGAGAATACAATCTTCTTGTTCGAAAGCGGAAGGTGTAAACTCAGTTTAATTCTTTTCTGAATCATTTCAGGAACAAATTGAGCCAAAGCCAAACAAAAACCTGTAGCCAATGGAAAATACTTTATATCGCGAAACAGAAACTGATCTCTGTTCACAATCACATCCCACAAATGTTCTAAACCAACCAGTCTAAACGATCTTCCTAACTTTAAAAATATATAACTCAAAAGAGCAAGGCCAACTGCAAAGGCACCTATTGCAAACCATTTGGTTTTTTTCCATTCTTTAAATAATAATGCTTTGGTCATTTCTTAATATTTTCCTGTTAATCCTATAAATGCTTCTTCCAAACTCAAACTTTCTTCCTGAATTTGATTGGTATTAACATTATTATTTGCCAATAAATTCTCCAATTCCGTTTTTCCCAACAAAGAATACACTTCGGTGTTCCCTTTAATTGTAACCGGATTGTGTATATCAAACATATCATCTAATCCTTCAGGATTTGCACAAGTAAACTTGTATCGCTTGAATGAATCTAACAACTCATTTACGGGCTTTTGCATAACAATTCTTCCGTAATCCATTATCAAACAATCATCAATTAGGCGTTCCATATCTTGTATGATGTGCGAGGTTACAAATACGGTTTTGTTCTCGGCTTTGGCATATTCGCTTAGGTAATCAACAAAAAGCATTCGGTAACCAGGATCTAGTCCCATCGAAAAATCATCCAGTATTAACAATTCAGGATCTTGTGCCAGTATCAATCCCAAAGCCACCTGCGATCTTTGACCGCAAGACATTCTTGAGATTTTCTGCTTCGGGTCAATTTTCAATAGTTTCATCAACTCATAATAAGCGTCCTTTCTCCATTTTGGATAGAAAGCCGAATAGAATTTCTCAATCTCTGAAATGTTCATGAATGAATACTGAACATGACCTTCAATTAACAATCCTACCTTTCGTTTGGTTTCGGGAGAAAGATTGGCTGAGCTCTCGCCAAACATCAAACATTCTCCGTTACGTGGTTTTAAATAGCCATTTAAAATGTTTATAGTAGTGGTTTTTCCAGTACCATTTTTCCCAAGTAATCCCAGAATTCTACCTTGAGGAATTTCAAAATTCAAATTCTCATAAATACAGCGTTTGCCGTAGTAATGAGTGAGGTTTTTGCATTGTACGATTGGTTGCATAAATGCTTAGTTATTATAAAATAATTGGTGTTATTGTTTTCTGTATTAATTAGATTATCGCCTACTCACTTTAAAAAGAGCATCCGATACTGATATCAACAATATTAAAAGTATCTCCTTTTATAAATTCGATATCAGTAGCTTTCGTATGCTTATAATTGATTCCTGCAAAAGCTCTGATTTTACTATTTTTTAAAAGTCTTGAGTACTTCAATCCTGCATGCATGCTGATGCTTGTATTGGTTAAATACTCAAATTCACGGTATAAATTAAAGTCGGTACTGCGATATGTAGTTTCTACATCTGTTGCTCCTGAGTAGATTCCAGCATTAAGAGGAGTTCCACTTCCTGAATTATAACATCCACCCAAATCAAAAGAGAGTTGATTTTTGTCAAGCACAATATTTCTTTTAAGATTCAATCTACCAACTAACTGTTTTACGGTTTGATATCGGTAGTGTGGATAAATGGATACTTCATGTTTTCGATTTCGATAATCTGCTGCCATTCTAAAACTCCACTTCGGGTTAAAATCACTGTAGTTGATATGAAGCTGGTAGTCAAATGAAGCGTGTAATTCTTTCCTTGTTAGCACTAGAGTTGGTGCTTCATAGTTTATATGGGTCACATCCGTTGCTTGGTCATGATCGTATATGGGATTCTTTTTCCAGTTCTCCAGTTTCTCGTTAGCTGCGTACAGGTGAATCTGATGTAAAGCCTTTCTACGTTTGTAAGATAAATATCCATTGTAAGCCCAAAGATCTGCACTATGATCAGTGTAAATTCTTGTCAGGTCAGATTTAACCCCGAAGTAACCTTCCCTTTTATTCATTGTAAACTCATTAAAGAATTGCAGGTGTTGTGTAATTTTTGTGTTTAATTGAACTGAAAAGCCATTTATTTTATCAACAAGCGGATTTTCAGAACTATCACCTGTGTATCCATCCATGCCAAATCCTTCGACTTGTCCCCAAAAGGTTCCCCAGGCAATAAGAGAGTTAAATGTTTGTTCTATATTACCATAGGTATCAAAACTAGTGTCTTCTACCCGCTTGTGGTAGTGATAATGGATTCCTATTTCTGCCCATGCTCTAATTTCGTACATAGTACCGATTGACAAATCGATATCCATTAGGTTGTTAAGATGCCTTAGGTCTTTCTTTTTTACATAGTTGGCCGATGTATAAGCAACTTTACCTCCAAGGGTTAATTTTTTAGAGAGGTCGATTGCCGTTGCTCCTCTTAGCAGGTAAGTCTCTTTCGATTTTTCTCCTCGTGTTGTATCGGCATATTCAACAATATTGAATGGTGCAAAATCCGGATCGATCCAAGCCGATGCCCCCATGTTTTTACCAGTAAAATTACTATAGCTAATACCACCCCATAGAACTACTTTGGGATTCAACCTAAAATAAGATTCAGCATCAACACCATAGGTATGGCTTCGGTCAGATTGATTATAATTGATAAAATCACCTCTTTTAAAGCTGCTATTCAGACTAATTTCGGAAATGGTATCAATCGGCAGATGTTTTAAGCCGGCTGCATTATTAGTTCTTAGCCAAACTTCCGATTGACGAACGAATTGCAGATCGGCCCACCTAGCCTTCTCTTGAGCCAAAGATGATAAGACGGAGCAAAGAATTGCCCCGCCTATAAATATTGCTATTGCTAAAGTTTTATGCATAAAATATTAGTCACGTAATGAAGCTTGACTTCTCTGATGGAAATCATTTGTTGAGTTATTGGTATCCAAGTATATAATCCTTGCTCCATTAGCAATTGAAGCTACAGCATTAATACCGCTAGGATCTGTACTACTCACTCCGTCAATCTCAGTTCCAAACTTGTATTCATACACCAATTTATCGGCATTGCCCTCAATCGCTTCGGTTGCTGCCTTGTCTACATTACGGTGTAAGGAGTATCCTAATTTCGAGCTAAATAATGCACTACCCGAATCAATACCATCAGGAAAACGTTTGAAATTTTCGTAACCGGTTCTAAATACCTCAATACCATCTAATATCCATTCTGTATTTAGTTTTTTAGATCCTTTATCCCCCTCTTCGTCAGTTAAATTATCGGTACTTGAACCAAAAGCTTCAGGTGTTGAACCTTTGGTAGTGAAAATAAAGAAAGCAGGACTACTACTGCTAAATACCCATGCTGATCCACGTCCCCATTTTTGGATGTCTAGATAATGACTGCTTGGAATGCTTTCATCAGGTGCTACATACTTGCTATGGGTCAATTGATCTTTATTATCCCAGAGCACCCAGTAATCTGAATTGGCCAGATTAACAGACTTACTGTATGTAGATGTATGATCGATGGCACCACATAAGGCGATAACCATTTCTTCTCCTGGCTCTAGTGTTACTGCCGTTTGAGTATGAGGAATACCACTGATTGCAGGCACCCATCCTTCGTTAAGATAATTCAAAGTACCATCTACGGTATAATCTCCTGACATGTTTGAATTATAAGGCGATACTGTTCCCAGGCAGATATTATCGAAAGTAGCTGTCTCATCTGAATTGTTGTATAGAATCACATACTGGTCATTGCGATAAGAACCTGAACCATCATCTTTGGGACACCCGCCAATATACAACTCTTTAATTATGATTTGGCATGATACAGATTCTATCAACTGTAATTCTATAGGTGTAGAACTGTCCCACGATTCGTTAAGCACAATGTCACTTTGTGTGGTGATATAAGAATAAACATTACTGTTCGCCACTCGCCTATCTACAACCGTAGCTTGATATGTTCCTGGATTGGCAACAAATTCGACTATACCGTCAGCTGTTGTAGTAGCCTTTAGTGTTTCATTTGTACTGCTGTTAATAATTGACACGTCAATTCCTTCTTTAACACTAAATTCACTCCCGGATGGGTAAGTTAGTTGAAATGTCACTTCTACTTTTGAATCTGTACGCCCCAGATATGTTTCTGTCAAATCAACACTTACCTGTATTGCCTCTAGCTCAGAGCTATTAACACTAATATTTGTTTTTGTTCCTGTATATTGGTAGGCATATACATCATCTACTACACGATCTTCGGTAACTGTTGCTTCATAAATGCCATAAGGAATTTGAAAAGTAGCTATCCCATTGGCATTAGTATTCGACTCATAATATTCACCAGTACCGCCTTTAAGCTCTACCATAACACCTTCCACCAATTCCGTATCTCCAGGATAATTCAATTGTACTTCAAGTGTTGCTATGCTTGGGTCATCATCATCATCACATGAATAAACCAGAATAAGCGAACAGATTGAAAGAAAATAAAGAAATTTTTTCATTGTGTTTATATTTAATTATTATACATATAATTGATTCAAAGTTTAATCCTCATGCTTACTCCGTAATGAAAATCAGGCAAGTAAGAACCATATAGGCTTCGGTTGCCTTCAGCTCTTGTAGATCTTACCGTTCCCATATTTCGCGTGAAATTTCTTGCGAAAAAGGAAACAGAGCCAATGTCTCCAACCTCCTTGGTTACTTTAATGTTGGCCGAATAGTAAGCCGATATTTTATTGCTTTTAAAGAAGTTTTCATAATCCGTTTTTACGACTAACTTAGACAGTTCGGCATATAAAGCCGGATCGTTTTCTCTTGCCCAAGCAAAGCGCTCCTCAAAAGGACTTTTGGTATCCATATCCTCCCAAGTGGTGTAATAAAGCGGATAGATTCCCACATATTCGTTTCGCTCATATATGTTGGTATCATCACCAAAATAGTTTGCCCGATCTTCTAGTATAAAGCCTCTGTTACCTCTTCCATATTCGCTCAGCTTCCTACTATAATTGTACAAGGAAGATTCTATCCTAAGCGTTACAATCATTCGTACTTTCGGAATATGAGTTTCTATGGTAAAGTTGGTATTAACACGTTTTGATAGGCTGCCGTTGGCAGCACTTTCAGACCCAATATAATGCCCCACATATTTTAAAGGCTCCTCGTTTGCCATACGTATGTTTGGTCTTGAAGCAGAAACGTGCTCTTCTATTCCTTTGTAGTAGTAATAGTTACCATCAATTCGAACAGATGTACTTAGTGCTTTCACTTTTGCAAAATCAATAATCCAATCTACACCCATTCGGGTTACTGATGATCCGTTACTATACTTTGTTCTGCTTAAAAAATCATTTCTTACCTTATAATTTAAGGGATAACTGGCATGCTGCCCACTGGCATCATGTACGGTAACAAGACCTGTGCTTTTATCAATTGTAAAACGCCTGTCGTCAGCAGGTATCATGCTGTTTTCAAGTGCTTCTACTTCCGTTATGTTATAGGAATATGGCGTATAAACCGAATGATGGATATAAGGATTATTCGTTTTCTTACGATAAGCTGATACATTAATTTTAGTCCCCTTAATATTGACACCAAAGCCAAGCTGAAACTGGTTGTTATATTGATATTTCAATTCCGGATTGTAAAGGGTAGTGCTAGCTTGGTTATAATAGGCTGTATAAGAAACATTATCGCTGTTTGAAGGGGAAACAAAGGCATGCTTATCTGAATATGTAGGTTTGGGGTTTAGTACACCCATACTCGGCAGTTTTACCGATTTTCCCCAGCCTGCATAAACATTGTAACTACTTACAGTTGAAGCTGTACCATTCTTTTGTGTGTACTTAATGTTTACCCGCGGCGAAATATTACCTACCCAAGCATAATCCGATTTTCTGATGTAAGTATTATCGGAACGCACACCGGCAGTTAATATGACCTTTGAACGTTCATTTAGCTTTCTGGTTAATTTATCCTCCAGGTAAAGCGCCAGATTATTGGTATGAGGAACCTCACTTAATACAAAAGGTTGCCAATCCGGAGCGTAACGAATATCTTCATAATAAGTTCCTTTACCCAGGTTACCACTATTGCTGTAATCAATGCCCAATAGTATTTTATTCGTATAGTTTTCGAAGGTATTCACCTTGTCGGCCTTTATTTTAGCCGCAAAAGCAATTTGTTTACTATCATGATATCTTGTTTCGTACCAATAACCGGTAGGCAGAAGCTTTATTGGGGCACTGGGATTTTCATCGTAATCAGTTGCCATAAAATAACCAGTTTCGGTGGCATGGTTCGCTGCTGATGTACCTGCTGCACTTTTATTATCTCTTTCTTCTTCAAACTTATCGGAATAATTGACAGATGTTGAAAACCATAAATTATTGATCCATTTTTTATTTAGGAACCACTTTGCAGCAATATTCCCCCTAATAACATTGTCTTTAATTTTTTCATAAGTTCCGGTAAATAAATCCGGATCATCTTCATTGTTGTAGCCTCCCTCATTCAATGTTAAACCTGTTGTTAATGTCAAACGATTTTTAAAATATTTTTCGTGAGTTAAGCTCAATCCATTTCGTTCATATGTTTTATAAGGAGACATTAGATTTGAGAATGAGCGAGTATGTTCTCCACTTACATTGAGTGTCCCCCAGTTATTCTTTAAAGCAAATCCCTTACTCAATCCAAACTGTTTTGTTTTAGGATTTAGAGCAACTATTGCTTTTAAGGGAGTACGTCCTTTTAGGGTATTAATTTTAACAATGCCATTGCTCAAGTCGCCATGCTCCACTGACGCAATACCTGTTGTTACTTCAATAGACTCGATATTAACAGTACTGATATTTCTGGTATCTATTCCATTAGGATTAAAGTCATTAAAGGATGCATTATTCTGCAATCTTACACCATCCACTTCAATGGCCGTTCCAAACGAAGCATTACCCATTTCTCCGGTCGACTCATTATGAATTAGTAATCTTCGAGACCCAATCAGGCTAGTGCTTGTGGACGTTTTTCCACCTGGTAGTAAACTTTGAATTTGTGACACATCCAATACTTGTTCGTGCTCCAGAGCTGTGCTGGTAATTTTATAGGTCGTTGATTGCTCCTCCTTTAATTCAGCGGTAACCTTAACCTCATTTAATCCTAAGGATAAAATTTCCATTTCAAAATGATGGATGGATGAATCGGGGCTTATCCAGATTTCTTGTTCAATAGTTTTATAACCCAAGCAGGTTACTGCAATATTGTATTTCCCAGATTGAAGGTGTTTTATTGAGTATTCTCCATTAGCATTTGTAACCGACCATTTGTTAATCTCCTTTAATACTACTGTAGCTAATTCAATGGCTTTACCCGATTCTTTTGACAGTACTTTTCCTGTTAAATCTTGATGAGTTTGAGAAATAGCTTGCGAAGGTATAATTGTTGCGCCTAGCACGAACAATAAAATAAGAGAACTTAATTTCATGTTAATCCAACAGTTTTGCCATTTGATAGCTCATATTATATGAGTAATTCGAATTTATTAAGACTAACTCTTAATAAGTGTGGCACAAAAGTAGGATGTAGTACAAGTTTTAACAATCATCATTTATGATGATAATATCCCAAAGAAATCACAAGAAATTATTATAATGTGAGTTCGACGTAAAATTCTATCCACAGAAAGTTATATTTGCGATAGATTTGCATTAAAAATTTGGAAAGAATAGCGGGCTATTTTGAGGAATTTTTAATGAGAAGATGTCGTAAAGAGAACTTTCCATTATGTGTTTGCCTGCTTTCGGCATAAATTTCCTCAAATCTTCTTGAAATATCCCGATATTCCTGCGAATATTTGAGAAAATTTCTACTCAAAATCAGATCAAACTGTGAACGAATTTTACCTCGAACTCACGTTATTATAGAATTCATAAAATCCTGATATATCAATATATTCTAACAAATCATTTATCTGTATATATCTTTTCATCATATCTAATAAAAAAAGCCTCACTAGAATAATTCCGGCAAAGCTCTTCAACTAACAAAAGTAACCGTTGCACAACCAAGTAATATTTCTAAAAAATAAGATAAAAGCCATAAAAGTATGCGGATTTGCAAGCTTTTAAGGCTTTGTTTTTTCTGTGTTTTTTGCTTGTGCTTTAAATTATTAAGTGCTTAAATTAACTCTAATTAAGCCAATACACTTCTTCAGGGAATGAAACAGAACAATGGCCTGATTTGTCATTGTTTCAGCTGTTTTATTCATAAATTTCATTAGTTTTTTAAGGTTATAGGCTGTTGCAGACATGTGCATTACCTTATTGGCCTGGGCAATTCCTATAGTGTTGATTTTTCGAAGTCCCATAAATTGTGTTAAGGTTCCGAATACAGGCTCGACTGTAGATTGCCGTTTGCCTTTCATGTATCTGCCGAACTTGCTCTTCACCCTTTTGTTGTTGCGTTTATACTGTTCTACATACACAGTTATTGCGATGCGTTTTTCGTGACTTTTGCCCAGGCATTTCTTCTTGATAGGACAGTTTTTGCAATCGCTTCGTTTGGTCAGATAATGATTCTGAAGAGAGTTGGTTACCATTTTTGTTTTTCGAAAAGTAACTTTCTTTCCCATGGGACAAATCCAGTAGTTTTCCTCTTTACAGAAAGTAAATCCTTCGGGACCGCCCTTGTAAGTTCCGTGTGGAGGTATGTAGCTGATAATGTTTTCCTTTTCCAGAAAAGCATAGTTTTCTCCGCTACTGTAACCGGCATCGGCAAGAAGGGTTGTCCACAACAAACCTTGATTTTTAAGTCTTCGCTTTAAACGCTTTGTGGCATCCTGCAAGTATTGATTGTCTTTTTTATCAGCATGGTAGGCTTTTACATCGGTGATCACATGATTGGCAGTATCAACACTGATATTATTTAGATAATTCAGCTTTCTGGCTTTGCCAGGTTTTACGCTGATTCTTGCATCGGGATCGGTTGGGCTGTAATGGGTTTTGTTACTGGTATACTTGGCTCCTTTGTTGGCAGCTCCCGGACGTTGATCCTGATTCTTTTGCCAATTACGATTGCGGGATTTTATTTCCTGCAATTCTCTTTTATCGGCTGTAATGATTTGCTGATTGCGAGAAGCCTTATTCTTTTTAGGCTTCCTGTCTTCTCTACTCTGGTAGCGAGCTTTTTGAAGATAAGCCTCCAGCTGTTCTTCAGGAACTTTCAGTTCCAAACTATCCATGCTGGCATTGGCTTTTATTGGTGCTGAATCCATGGCCTGAGTATGACCTGCAACCATTCCCTTGTCTACACACATGCTTAAAATATGAGTAAAAACCTCTTCAAATATCTTTTCGGGAAACAGTTGTCTTGTTCTGCTTAAAGTACTGTGCCATGGCAATTGCTCATCGATATCAAATCCTAAGAAAAATAGGATATCCAATCGCATGGAGCAGTGTTCAATTAACTGTCTGTCACTTATGATATTTTCTAAATACCCAACTAAACAGAGTTTATAAAAAACAACAGGATCAATGCTCTTCTGTCCACATTTCCCGTAGTAAGCTTGAGTCTTTTTGTATAAAAAGGATAAATCTAAAACGGATCTTAATCTTCGATAGAAATTATTTTCAGGAACTCTTCCGGAGAGTTGAAAGCTGGAAAATAACTTCTCTTGGTAAAGTTTCTTTCCTTGCATTTTTATTTACAAGTTAAGCTATTATCATTGCTAAGTAAAGTTATTATTGTTAGTTTTATAAACAAGTTATCAAGAGTTGTGCAACAGGCACAAAATCTAAATTACAACTTACAGCAGTCCTAATTTAAGAGTCTTACAGAATTTACTTTTTCTTTTGTTTTTTCATTAAATCCTTTTTGGATTGTTTCATCCAATCCTCTTCTACAAATAGTAATCCATTAACCGATTGAATTCTTACAATTGATTCACTTTCGTTTACTGATAAAATTTCCATATGCCGTCTATTTAAATCTTTATGGTTTTGCATTGATAAAAGTAATCGGTTTATAAACTGCCAACAACCCTCAATATTGATGAAATCGATCTACTGTAATCCTCATTTATAATGACAATCTAAAGAAATCAATTATAATGCCATATACCTAGTCTATAGGCACATTGATAGTATGTATTTATAAGTTTGCAGAAAAAACTATGAATCGGAATAAAAATAATTTACTTTTGCTACGAAATGAAAATGGTGCAACAACATATCAAAAAAATTGCCATTACAGGACTCTATATAATGAGTTTGCTGATTCTAAACAACATTCTGTTTACTCATCAGCATGTGCTTCCTGACGGCAAAATTATTGTGCATGCACACCCATTTCATAAAACCGACAATCCTCCAAATAAGCATCACCATAGTAAAAGTGATTTTCTTGTATTACAGAACATCTCTTTGTTATTCTTTATTGGAAGCTTAGTTGTTGGTTTCTTAACAAAAATTGTATCCAAAGAGAGTCATGATGTACAGCCTTTGGCATATCATCATCCTCTTGTTATTAAGAAATTTGGAAGAGCCCCTCCAAGATAGATCCGCACATGGCTTATAATTTATGCAAAAATTATAAGCTGCCTACATCTTATTTATAACTGTTTTTGCATATGATCTGCTTTATTTTATAAAGCCATATTGTATCATGAATCAAGATGAAACATCCCATATACAATGATGTGTATATACATATCGCTGGTTTAACGGATAATAGGTAGATAATGGAATTGTTTTGACATGAAAAATGACAAAATAATTCTCCTCATTTGTTTTTAATTTTATTCACATAACATTATATCATATCACCAATCTATGAGCAGAATAGGTGATGTATGATGTCATTACAAACATTTTTATGAAAAATTGTATTTTAATGCTTGTCGTATTATTCTTTACGGCACAATTCGCAATGGGTCAGAAAAAACACAGCGATGCTGTTATTGTAGGTCACGTGGTATGTAAAGGCGAACACATTCCATTTGTAAATGTAACCATTAAAGGAACAACCATAGGAACAACAACCGATGAAACAGGACATTACAGGTTAATCGATTTGCCTGTAGGAGAACTAACGGTTATGGTTTCCGGGATAGGCTACAAAAGCCAGGAAAGAGCTGTAACTACAACAGCTGATAAAACAGTAGAAATCAAATTTGACATTGAAGAAGATGCTTTAGGACTAGATGAGGTGGTGGTTACCGGCGATAAGGGTGCCAGCAAACGTACCGAATCACCTGTTATTGTTAGCTCCCTGTCTCCTGCTCTATTTTCGATAAGTCAATCTGCAGTTCTTAGCGAGAGTTTAAATTTTAGTCCTGGTTTGCGTATGGAAACCAATTGTCAGAATTGTGGATTCAATCAAGTTCGCATGAATGGTATGGAAGGTCCATACTCTCAGATTCTTATTAATAGTCGTCCTATTTTTAGTGGTTTAGCGGGAGTTTACGGACTAGAATTGATTCCAACCAATATGATCGAAAAGGTGGAAGTAGTTCGTGGTGGTGGTTCGGCACTTTATGGTAGTAATGCCATTGCTGGTACCATCAACATGATTTTAAAAGATCCTTTAACCAACTCATACGAATTGGCAGCAAGCACAAGTTTAATTGGTGTAGGAGTAGATGGTGCAGATGATCCTGCTATTGACTACAATGCCAGTTTTAATGCCTCAGTAGTATCTGATGATTTCAAAACGGGACTATCCGTTTATGGGTTCTATCGCGACAGAGAAGCTTTTGATGCCAATGATGATGATTTTTCTGAATTGACACAACTTGATAACACAACAGTTGGCACCCGATTCTTCCATCGTTTTGGTTTTAGAGGAAAACTAGCTGTTGATTTCTTCCACATTAACGAAGAAAGAAGAGGAGGAAATAGATTTGACTATGTGCCTCACATGGCAGATATTGCAGAGCAATTAAAGCATAAAATTACAACCACTGCCATCAATTACGATCAGTTTTTTAGAGAGGAAGACAAATTATCAATTTATGCATCCGGACAAAAAGTAGACAGGGCTTCTTATTACGGAGTTGAACAATCGTTGGCTGATTATGGGCAAACCGATGATTTTACTTACAATGCAGGAGCGCAATACAATGCGAAGTTTATGAATTCTTCTCTTGTTTTTGGTATAGAGAACACTCACGCATCACTTGATGATGAAAAACTTGGATACTACGATCAGAAAAAAAACATTTATACCGAGAATACAACTGTATCAGATCAAACCAGTAATACGCTGGGTATTTTCTCTCAGTACACTTATCAGTTCGAGAAACTAAAATTGTCATTTGGTGGCCGTTTCGATCATTATAGCATTAAAAACAATGCTGAGGATGCTGATCATGCATTATCGGATAAATCAGGTAATGTATTTAGTCCGAGAGTAAATGTTCTTTACGACATTTTACCAGAGCTTCAGTTTAGAATGAGCTATTCTCAAGGTTATAGAGCTCCACAAATTTTCGACGAAGATTTACACATTGAAGCTTCACAAGCGCGCAGAGTGATTCATAAAAATAGTGCAGATCTGAAAAAAGAAACGAGCCATAGTTACATGTCGTCCCTTGATTACAACACCAAAATCGGGAACACCAGAATTGGTCTTTTAATTGAAGGCTTTTACACTCAGTTAAACGATGCTTTTGTTAAAGAATCATCTGAACCTGACGAAAACAATGTGGTAACCCGATTGCGCACAAATGCAGAAGATGGAGCTAAAGTATATGGTATTAATACTGAGTTAAACATCTTGCCGACGAGAGATATTTCTATTGTTGCAGGTTTTACTACTCAAAAAAGTGAATACGAAAACCCACAGGAATTCGACACCAAAAAATTCCTAAGAACACCTAATAACTATGGTTTTATTACCGTTGATTGGGGTTTTGCAGGCAGTTGGAGTATAAATGCTTCTGGTAATTATACAGGAAAAATGTATGTACCCTACCACGGAAACACAATTAACGATCCGATAGCAGGTGAATTAAGAAAAACAGATTCCTTCTTTGATTTGGGAACAAAAATTGAGTATACCACACAATTGAATGGCGCAAGTGTACAATTCTGGGGAGGCATTAAGAATATCTTTAACTCTTATCAGGATGATTTCGACATGGGAAAAGACAGAGACCCTGGCTATATATATGGTCCCGGTAATCCTCGTATCATAAGCTTCGGAATTAAAATCGGAAATCTTTTATAGGAAATCTCATTTTGGGGAATGCCTTTTTTTTTCAAACTTAGCTTCCCCAACTTGGGGAAGGCTTCTTTTTTTTGAAGCAAGCTTCCCCAAGTTGGGAATCGCCCCTTTTTTTGAAAAATGTATTTTCCCGACTTGGGAAAGGCTCCTTTTTTTTTAAAATCCTTTTCCCAAGTTGGGAAAGCTCTGTTTTTTTCAATTCAAGCTTTCCCAAGTTGGGGAAGCTCTGTTTTTTTCAATTCAAGCTTTCCCAAGTTGGGGAAGGTATTTTTTTTTTGGTTTTGAACTTTCCCAAGTTGGGGAAAGGCTTAAGGGAGTGATTTCTAAACACAATATCAACATTCTTGGCATTTGTAACTGAGTTTTGCATAATCTCGGTCAGGATTTAAAGCCACTAAAGGGCTCTTTAAACTTGCTGTTCTTGTTTTCGCCTGCGCCTAGGCATCTCCGGAAAGGACACATTCTACTCGAAACTTATACATCCTGTGTTATATAACGTGAGTTCGACGTAAAATTCGTTCACAGTTTGATCTGATTTTGAGTAGAAATTTTCGAAGGAATATCGGGATATTTCAAGAAGATTTGAGGAAATTTATGCCGAAAGCAGGCTAACACATAATGGAAAGTTCTCTTTACGACATCTTCACATTAAAAATTCCTCAAAATAGCCCGCTATTCTTTCCAAATTTTTAATGCAAATCTATCCCAAATATAACTTTCTGTGGATAGAATTTTACGTCGAACTCACGTTATATAGCTTCTTCAGCAGTAATAATTTGATGCATCAATGCATATACCGTTAATCCTGAAATGGTTTTAATACCAAGCTTACTGGTAATATTTTTACGATGAGTAATTACAGTATTTATTGAAATATAAAGCTGGTCGGCAATTTCTTTGTTCGAGAACCCAAGTGCAACAGCTTTTAATACATCTATCTCCCTATCACTTAAGGCATGTGATTCATTATCATTCCCATCATTTGTTTTAGGCTCGTAAAAGAATTGTTGCAATCTATCAACTACCATTTTCCGATCACAAGAATGAGAGATAAAATGATCAAAAACACAACCTGGTATCTGCTGTTTTCCGATTAAAACCGTTCGGCATAAGCTACAGGATTTTTTTATGTGGCCAAAACATTCTGTCGCTTTCTGTTTGTGTAATATATCTTCGCTAAGTATTAAATAATTAACATCCTCTCCATTACTGATAAGGTATTCTAATTCTTCAAAACTATCTACTTCGTGCAATTCCGACTCTACTCCAATTACATTTAAAAGTGTTTTAACTCCTAGTCTAACCAAATATTGTTCAGAAGCGATAATGGTGTGTAACTTTTTATCCTCAAACTCCATAATACTCTAATACTTTTTCTTCTAACATCTTCACTTTAGGAATCAATACTTTTTCTTCCATCCTTGTATGATCCTCAATATCGCACTCTAATTCGAACAATTCTGTTAAAAGGTGTTCACAATCATCCTCACAATTTAGGGGTGGTAAAAACCTGATGATCAAATTTTTCATATCGGCCAGCTTTACCTCCAGACTCTCATGATTTCTTTCGTATACCTCAATCGGTTCTTGCTTGATTTTATTAATAAGAATTTGTTCACAATTGCTGGAAGAAATAGCTTTCTCTAAATCTAGAATATATGGAAATACATTTTTTTCTTCTTCTTTGAAATGATGCTTTATATCAATTTTATACTCACTAAAAAATTGCTTGAGCAAAGCAATATTTCTAGAGTTATCCTCATGAGCCTCCCTTTCCATCTTATCAATAAAAAGCTCGATATGTGGTACTTTCGACTTTAAATAGTAATTGTGCGTATTGGTTAAATAATCCACCATTACAGCAGCATTAAAATCACTTAAATGATTATCGGGATAATAATTCGAATTGTGATAAGAATTTAGGATCTCCAAAAAAAAGGCAACATTTACACCTTTCTCAGTGCATACCTCTTCGACTGTTTTATTACCGAATCCCAATTTTATGCCAAATCTAGACATAATGGGTAGCAATTGATAATCTTTCAGAATTATCTCTGCCATTTTACTATTCTTTGTAAAAGACACCATCTACATTGTTTTTGTTATTGTTTTTTTGTTCAGGAAGAATTCTGACATTTAAAAAAATATCACTTTTATTGGTTAAGCAAGCATTGCTTCCTCCAAACACAAAAATAACTTATCAGTATATTAAATGAAATCCCTATATGTTGTGATTTTTTCAAAAAAAAGGCCTTCCGATCGGAAGGCCTTTTAATATGTATCACTTATGGTAAACTAAATAGCGTCTACAATTTCGTTAAATGTAGCCGATGGACGCATTGCTTCGAAAGCCATTTCATCCTTTGGCATGAAGTAACCTCCAATGTTCATTGCGGAACCTTGAGCATCGTTCAATTCTTTCACGATTTTTTCTTCATTAGCTTTCATATCAGCAGCCACCTTAATAAATTTATCTTTCAAGTCAGCATCTTTGTTTTGAGCAGCTAAAGCTTCAGCCCAGTACATTGCCAAGTAAAAGTGAGAACCGCGAGTATCCAGCTCATTTACTTTACGTGATGGAGACTTTCTTTCATCTAAGAATTTAGTTACACCAGCATCTAAAGTATCAGCGAATAATTGAGCTTGCTCGTTGTTAAAGTTATTAGCAATATGCTCGAAAGAAACACCCAATGCTAAGAACTCACCCAATGAATCCCAACGCAAGTGACCTTCTTTTTCGAACTGTTGTACGTGCTTAGGAGCCGATCCACCTGCAC
The DNA here is from genome assembly GCF_965230805.1 of Marinifilum sp. NCBI lineage: Bacteria > Pseudomonadati > Bacteroidota > Bacteroidia > Marinilabiliales > Marinifilaceae > Marinifilum > Marinifilum sp. The sequence goes on from NZ_OZ246019.1 coordinate 4,669,606, forward strand.
CAGTTTCGAATAAACCACCACCATTCATCAATGGAACGATAGATAACATCTTAGAAGAAGTACCTAGCTCAAGAATTGGGAACAAGTCAGTAAGGTAGTCACGCAATACGTTCCCCGTTACCGAGATGGTATCCTCACCTTTGCGGATTCTTTCCAATGATACAGTAATTGCATCAACCGGAGCCAAGATACGAATATCTAATCCTGCTGTATCGTGATCTTTTAAATACTCGTTTACTTTTGTGATTAGTTGAGCATCGTGAGCACGGTTTTCATCTAACCAGAAAATTGCAGGAGAACCAGTTGCCTTGGCTCTGTTTACTGCCAGCTTCACCCAATCCTGGATTGGAGCATCTTTTACCTGACACATTCTAAAGATATCGCCAGTTTCAACAGCTTGCTCCATAACAACGGTTCCGTCGAAATCTACAACGCGAATAGCACCTTCTCCTTGCGCATAGAAAGTTTTATCATGCGATCCGTACTCTTCCGCTTTTTTAGCCATCAAACCAACGTTTGATACCGAACCCATTGTAGCTACATCGTAAGCTCCGTTTTTCCTACAATCATCAAAGCAAACCTGAAACATTCTAGCGTAAGATCTGTCTGGAATCAATGCAACACAATCTTGAAGCTCTCCTTCCGGATTCCACATTTTACCACCATCACGAACAACAACTGGCATCGATGCATCGATAATTACATTGTTTGGTACGTGCAGGTTGGTAATTCCTTTATCAGAATCAACCATAGCCATATCCGGACGAGTCTTGTACACTTCCAAAATATCAGCTTCGATTTCCGCTTTTTTATCTGCTGGCAACTTCTCAATCTTTGCGTAAAGATCACCCAAACCGTTGTTGAAGTTCACGCCCAACTCCTTGATGGTATCAGCATGCTTGGCAATAGCCTCTTCGTAGAATACTTCTACCGCATGCTTAAACATTTCAGGATCTGAAATCTTCATCATGGTTGCTTTCAGGTGAAGAGACCATAACAAACCTTTTTCTTTGGCTGCTTCGATTTCTTTTTTGTAGAATGCTCGCAATTCTTTTACATTCATTACAGCTGTATCGATAACTTCACCAGCTAACAATTCAACTTTTTCTTTCAGTACCGTCTTATTTCCTGCATTGTCAACAAACTCGATGCGAACATTGGTTTCTTTTTCAATAGTCACTGATTTTTCAGAGCCATAGAAATCTTTCTCACTCATATGAGCCACGTGAGATTTAGAATCTGAAGACCACGATCCCATTCTGTGCGGGTTCTTTTGAGCAAACTTTTTAACAGAAGCAGCGGAACGACGATCTGAGTTTCCTTCACGAAGAACAGGATTTACTGCACTACCCAATACTTTTGCGAATCGCGCTTGCAGTTCTTTCTCTTCAGCAGTGTTTGCTTCCTCAGGATAGTTAGGAATGTTATATCCTTTTTCTTGTAACTCAGCAATTGCCGCCTGCAATTGTGGTAAAGAAGCACTAATGTTAGGCAATTTAATAATGTTAGCCTCCGGAGTTAAGGATAGTTTTCCTAACTCAGCCAAATAATCAGGAATTCTTTGATCTTCGGTCAAATTATCTGGAAAATTAGCAATAATTCTACCTGCTAAAGAAATGTCTTTTGTTTCAATCTCGATACCTGAACTTTTAGTAAAGGCTTTGATAATAGGCAACAATGAATAAGTTGCCAAGGCCGGAGCTTCATCAATCTTGGTATAGATTATTTTTGCTGTCTGTGCCATGTTGGTTGTTGTTTTTTTTTGTGTTTTAATTAAAAATAGTCTGTTCTAATTCTTTTGTATTAGAATTAAGAACAATTCAAACTCGCGGTAAACATAGATATTTTTTTTAACTCCCAATTTAAAAGAGCTTATTTTTTAACGATTTTTTTCTTTAATTATAAATGACTAAAAATAAGGCTCATGAATGAATTCACGAGCCCTATTTAGTCTATATTCCATATGCTTTATAACCTATTTGTACTTTCTACTCAAAATCGAGAGCCAATTTTTTCTTGAGAAAAGCCAAAGATGGATTTTTTTCGGATAATAATCTTAAAATATCAGTCTCGTTGTACACTTTTTTTGTGCCCGTTGTTTGCTCCAATCTGGTGATCAGTTCCACTTTAGGATTCTTAAAAATTCGGCGCAAATAATTCTCAAGTTCTAATTTCAGATTGTTGATATCTTCCAATTGGAGGTTATTAAAAGTTTTAACCAGTATTTTTGCTTCCTTGATTTCTATTTCGACAGTAGAAAGTGATATTCTTATTCTTTCATTCTTATTCTTTATTTTGGCGAATTCTTTAAGTTGAGAAAGAACTCCGCCTTTGGTATACTCATAAACTCTATCTGTAGTTGAAATATCGGCTGAGCCTTCTTTAGTATTGCTATTTTTGGATTGAACCTGTGGTCGCTGTATGCCTGTTTTTAATGCTTGCTTAATGGAAACTGTTGGAGAGTAGGAATTTCTGCTAACTCCTGAATTTACACTCTTTTTCTCAGAGGTTTTCTGTGGGTAAGCATTCCTTGAATCGTGCACAGCAGCAGGTGCAGCTGCACTAGGCTTGTCGTTCTTTGGCTGAACAATCAGACTCCTGCCCTCAACAATAATCTTTAATAATTTCTTGGAATTCTTTTTTAGCTTAGCTCCTTTTTTTTTTGATTCAATTATCTGGGACAATTGAATTAAACTAAGCTCTATTAATAATCGGGGATTCTGACTGGATTTGTAAGTAACATCGCATTGATTTAAAATCGTGAGTGCCTCGTACAGGAAATCGACCGGGCACTTCGCGGCCTGATCGACATATTTTTGCTTTATACTATCGCTAACCTCAAGCAATTGAATGGTAGCTTGATCTTTTCCCACAAGCACATCACGAATGTGAGCACTTAGTCCACCAATAAAGTGATGTCCGTCGAAACCTTTTTCGAAGATCTCGTTAAGCATTAACAATACATCCGTAACCTTTCCTTCTAAAGCAGCATCTACCATCTTAAAATAATAATCGTAATCCAATACATTTAAATTGTGAATTACATTTTCGAATGAGATGTCTTTGCCTGAGAAGCTCACAATCTGGTCGAAAATTGAAAGTGCATCACGCATAGCTCCGTCTGCTTTCATTCCAATCACATTCAAGGCTTCTTCGTCGATATTTACAGCTTCTTTCTCGGCAATGCTTTTAAGATGCTTCACTGCATCCTCTACTTTAATTCTGCTGAAATCGAAAATCTGACAACGAGATAAGATGGTTGGTAAGATTTTGTGTTTTTCTGTGGTTGCCAATACAAATATTGCATGAGCAGGTGGTTCTTCCAATGTTTTAAGAAAAGCATTAAATGCTGATGCCGATAACATGTGAACCTCATCGATAATATATATGCTATAACTTCCAATCTGTGGAGGTATTCTTACCTGATCTATTAAAGTACGAATATCATCAACTGAGTTGTTCGAGGCTGCATCCAGTTCGTGAATGTTATAAGAACGATTTTCATTAAATGCTATACATGATTCACACTCATTACAAGCTTCAAAATCAGAAGTTATATTAGAGCAGTTTATTGTTTTGGCAAAGATACGTGCACATGAAGTTTTACCTACTCCTCGAGGGCCACAAAACAAATAGGCATGAGCCAAATGATTGTTTTTAATTGCATTTTTTAAGGTTAGGGTAATAGACTCCTGCCCCACAACTGTAGAGAAAGTTGAGGGACGATACTTACGAGCTGAAACAATAAAATTATCCATATATAAATAAGACCGAAAAGGGTCGATTTTCTTTTTTTGAATTTCAAATATACTGAATCAATATCAATATAGCCTCACGAAATAGTGAAGAATTTAAAAGCAATTTTTCGTCCATTTTATTATCTGCCATGAGCCAATTAATTAGCTTCAATTAGCAACAAAAAATACGCTTTAAAAAAAGAAGTTTTTACCAATAAATTAATTGGGAATCCAAACTTTACTTAAAATCCCAAACCGAAAACTGCTAAGTAACTGTATCATAACGCGACACGCGATGCACACCTTTTATGCGGCGCAGTTTCACTATTAATGTATTTAAATGATCAATATTAGAAACCACTATTGTAAGCTTTCCTTCAAAACTTCCTGCGTTGGTTTCAACTGAAATGGAACGCATCTGCACTCGTAAATCCTTACTAATCACCTCCGAAATATTGGTAATCATTCCCAATTCATCATCACCTGTAATATGAAGAACTGCCTGGTAGGAAGCAGCACCCTTTTCTGTCCAGTTGGCTTTAACCACACGATACGGGTATCTACTCATCATCTCCTTGGCATTTGGACAGCCTACTCTGTGAATTCTAATTCCTTTTCCAATAGTGATAAAGCCAAATATATCATCACCAAAAATTGGATTACAACATTTTGAAAGAGTATAATCTACATTGGCTATATTCTGGTCAACAATTAAAACATCCTCGCCTGTTGAAACTTGATTGTTTCTAGATGTATAATCAGGCATTTCTTCAGGCAATTTCTCTTCAACAAGCTCTTCCCTGGTTAAAATGTCCTTTATTTCTGATAAATCGTGCAGTTCCGTTGCAATACCATAATACAGATCAACCGCAAGCTTGTATTTGTATTCGCTCATTAACTTACGGATATTTTCGTCGCAGAACTCTATCTTCCAGTTTTTCATTCTGCGCTTTAAAGTTTCTTTACCCAAATCGGCCTCTTTGAGCATTTCCTCCTTCATCGATTGGCGAATCTTGTTCTTTGCCTTTGTGGTAACAGCAAAGTTTAACCAATCTGATTTTGGCTTTTGGGTATTTGAAGTTGTAATGGCAACCTGATCCCCATTTTTTAGTTCATGACGAATGGAAACATTTCTCTGATTCACAGTGCCACCAATACATTTCCCCCCTAAATCGGAGTGAATAGAATAAGCAAAGTCTAATAGAGTAGCACCAAGAGGCAATTGCTTTAAATCTCCTTTTGGCGTAAATACATAGATCTCCTTGTTGTATAAGTCAGCTTTAAATTTATCAATCAAGTCAATGGAATCGCTTTCCTGACTTTCCAATACTTCACGAATATCCTGCAACCAATTGTCAAGTCCGCCATCTCCTTTTCCACCTTTATACTTCCAGTGAGCGGCAAAACCCTTTTCGGCAATTCGATTCATACGTTTACTACGAATCTGTACTTCAACCCATCTGTTTTGCGGCCCCAATACTGTAGTGTGCAATGATTCATATCCATTCGATTTTGGAATGGTAATCCAATCGCGCAAACGCTCGGGGTTTGGTCTGTACAAATCACTTACTGCCGAATACACTTTCCAACATTCCGATTTCTCTTTTCTGGGAGAAGCCTTTAGGATAATACGAATTGCAAAAATATCATACACCTCTTCGAACTCTACCTGCTTCTTTTTCATTTTATTTAAAATGGACGCAACGGTTTTTGTTCTTGCCTTTATCTTATATTTCAAATCTTGCAGATCAAGCTCTTTTTTTATCGGATCCACAAAATCTTGAATAAACTTCTCACGTTCTTCTTCCGAATCTTCAAGCTTCTTAACAATCTCAAAATAGATATCCGGTTGCAAGTAACGCAAAGCCAAATCTTCCATATCCGACTTTACATTGTACATTCCCAAACGATGAGCCAGTGGGATGTATAAGAATTCAATCTCTTTTGCCAATGCAATTTGCTCCTCATTAGGCTTATGTTCCATATTTCTCAAATGAAACAACCTGTCTGCCAAAATGATTAGTACAACGCGAACATCATCGGCAAAGCTTAGCAATAGTTTTCTAAAGTTCTCGGTATGTTGTGTAAGATTTTGATTGTATACATTGGTTACTTTTACCAGCCCATTAATAATCTGCGCTACTTTAGGCCCGAAAAGCTCGGTAATTTCATCAATATTAACATGTTCTTTTTGAACAATATCGTAAAGAAGGGCACAGATTACAGAGGTTCTTCCCAAGCCCAGTTCTTCAACAACAATTTGGGCAACCGATAAGGATCTGTAAATGGCCGGGTCGCCATTGCTTCTTCTCGATTCTCCGTGGTCTTGTAAACTTAAATCGAATGCCTTTCTTACCAGTTTGATATCTGCTCGGGTAACAATGTTTTTACAGGTATTAAGTAAGTGTTTGTACCTTAACAATATTTGCCTTCTTTCTTCTTCTTCCCTATTTAATTCTGCCATAACTTTCCCACTTAATCAAGAGATATACCCATATCGGCATGTAACGAATAATGTTTTATTAAGCCTCGCTTCTGTTTTTTTGAGTTTATTAGCCAGTTCGGCTTTCTAAAACTCAATAAAAGTATAAAAGTTAACAAAAACAGACAAGAAGATTAATACTTTTTAACGTATTGCAGGCATATGGAATTTACAACAATTTAATTAAACGATTGTGTAAAACTCATAATCAATCTATTGCCAATTTCTTACCATTTGAGTATTAAAAACTGCTCGGATTTCTTAAATTTGTTTGCTCAGCATTAGAATAAACAGCGAATGAATACTGGTAAATTGCAGAATGTACTCTTCACCCGTAAGATTATCGAGAAGCACTGCGACTTCGGTAAAAAAATGGGATTATCGATTGAAGACCATCCTTTTATTGACATTGAATTATGTAATTTCCCTAATTCAGTCATCGAAGCTCTTAAAACAAAGGAAAATGCTATCTGGGTATTTACTAGCACGAATGCAGTAAGGAGTTTACTTGAATCAATTCCCAATATTTCGGATTACAACAAAAGAAAATGTTTTGCAGTTGGCGAAAAGACGGCTGAAGAGCTCCGAAAACATGATTTCGAGGTAATCGTAGCGGAACAGCACAATGCGGTTTCTTTGGTTGACCGACTGGCGCAAGAGTCAGCCAGTGCCTTATACTTCTATTTCTCAGGGAATATGCGTAGGAAAACAATCACAAACTTTTTTAACAAAAATGAAATCGAGTACCAAGAAATTGAATGCTATATTACTCATTTAATACAGCCCAAATTGAACATCGATCGGTTTAATGCCGTTTGTTTTTGTAGTCCGAGCGCTGTTGTAAGTTTCTTTTCAAAATATCAGCTAAAGAAAGAAGTTGCATGTATTGCCATTGGAAATACCACTGCCCTAAAGCTGTTAAATTACACCGAGAATGTAGTTATGTCGGAAAAGGCAAACATTTATTCTATGCTCGAAATTTGTAATGAATATTTAAATTCTTAAAAACCATACAATATGCATCAATACAAAAGAAGTTCCGAACTATTTGATGAAGCGAACAAGTACATTCCAGGTGGTGTAAATTCGCCTGTAAGAGCTTTTAAATCGGTAGGTGGAACACCTGTATTTATCAAGAAAGCAAGAGGCAGTATTTTAACTGATGCCGACGGTAATGAGTATATCGATTACATTTCGTCCTGGGGACCAATGATCCTTGGTCATGCTTACCCTAAGGTGATTGACGCAGTTAAAGCTAAAGTTGAAGATTCAACCTCATTTGGCGCTCCAACTGAATTGGAAATCGATATCGCCAAATTGATCGTTGAAATGGTTCCTCATATCGATAAAGTAAGAATGGTAAACTCGGGTACCGAGGCTTGTATGAGTGCCATTCGAGTTGCCAGGGGTTACACGGGTCTTAACAAATTCATCAAGTTCGAAGGATGTTATCACGGTCATGCCGATTCTTTCCTGATTAAAGCAGGTAGTGGCGCCAGTACTTTTGGTGTGCCAAACTCGCCTGGTGTAACACCGGGAACTGCTAACGATACCCTAACTGCCAAGTACAACGATATTGAAAATGTAAAACAATTGCTTGCTGAGAATAAAAATGAAATTGCAGCTATTATAATTGAGCCAATTGCTGGCAATATGGGTTGTGTTCTTCCTAAAAAAGGATTTCTGGAAGAACTAAGAGAACTATGCGATCAGGAAGGAATTCTGCTGATCTTCGACGAAGTGATGAATGGTTTCCGTTTGGCAAAAGGTGGTGCACAGGAATATCTGGACATTAAAGCTGACTTGGTTACTTTTGGAAAAGTAATTGGAGGCGGCATGCCTGTGGGGGCTTATGCGGGTTCTGATGAAATTATGAAGCTGGTTTCTCCTCTTGGACCTGTTTACCAGGCAGGAACTCTATCAGGAAATCCCATTGCAATGATTGCCGGTTATACTTTGTTGAAAGAATTAAACGAGAATCCACAATATTTTACCGAACTGGAAGAGAAAACAGAATACTTGCACAAAGGTTTGGATAAAGTTTTTTCTGCTTCGAGATTCGATTACAAGATTAATCGTTGTGGATCGATGATTAGCGTTTTCTTTACAGATGTGGATGTGATTGATTTCGATACAGCAGCTACTGCCAACAATGAGAAATTCCCTCGTTTTTTTCATGAGATGCTGAAAAGAGGCATTTACCTTCCTCCATCATCATTCGAGAGCTATTTCTTGTCAAATTCTCTTACCTATGAAATGTTAGACAAAACCATTCGGGCAGCTAAGGAATCGTTAGAAGCAATGAAGTAATTTGTTTTAAGGCTTTCCGTTTAGAGCTTATTTAGAAATCTATTTATTGGAATATAAGCAGAAGTACAATCGGATATAGATCTGTTACCAGTATTGATTTATGAATTCTCCCCTTTTGGGGAGATCCTGACAAGGGAAAAGGTACTTCAATCCATATATCTTATGCCAAGGTTATCATTTCATTTCTATTGAGGTTCTCCATCAATCACCAATTTTTTGTATCTCGATTCGAAAATCGAAAAATACCTAACCAAACAAGCCATTAAAATGATCATCACCAAACAAAACTTACTCGAAACACATCAAAGAATAAAGAATTACATACACCGAACTCCTGTCCTCACCTCCCATCTGATAAACGAGATGGCGGGATCCGAACTTTTCTTCAAGTGCGAGAACTTTCAGAAGATGGGCGCTTTTAAGATGCGCGGAGCCACCAATGCCATTCTTCAATTATCGAAAACCGAGAAAGAATTTGGTGTAGCAACTCACTCATCGGGTAATTTTGCGCAAGCCTTGGCATTGGCAGCCAAATTGCAGAACATCAAGGCTTATGTTGTTATGCCATCGAACGCCCCTGAAATAAAAAAGGCTGCAGTTTGTGGATATGGTGGCGAAATTATAGAATGTGAACCCAATTTACAGGCCCGGGAGAGTACTTTAAATGATTTGGTAAACAAAACCGGAGCCGTTTTTCTTCATCCTTATAACCATTATCATGTAATTCAGGGACAAGGAACCGCAGCCATGGAGTTAATCGAAGATCATTCGGATTTGGATGGCATTTTTACTCCTGTAGGCGGAGGTGGATTACTTGCAGGAACTGCTCTGGCAGCGCATCATTTCACTAAAGGTACAAAAGTGTTTGCGGGTGAACCCATAGGTGCCGATGATGCATGGCAATCTTTCCAAAAAGGTGAAATCATCCCTCAAACCAATCCAAATACCATAGCCGATGGCTTGTTGACCTCACTTGGCGACAAAACTTTTCCTATCATCAAAGAGCATGTTCAAGATATCCTAAGAGTGGAAGAAGAGGAAATTATTGCCGCCATGCGATTGATTTGGGAAAGAATGAAAATTGTAGCAGAACCATCAAGTACCGTTGCTCTAGCCGCACTCCTTAAAGAGAAAGAAAAGTTTAAAAATCAGAAAATTGGCATCATCATTTCGGGAGGAAATGTTCAGCTCGATAAACTGCCATTTTAACACGGCTTAGCTCATGGATCTAAAAAAATTACTTGACCCCTTCCCAATGAAAAAGGAAGCTGAGCTGGTTGCACGAAGCATCGCCAAAGACCCAAAGTATGTTCAACAATTGTGGGAATGGTGTATCAGCAATGAAAAACATTCATGGCGTGCCAGCTGGTTAATGGACAAGGTATATGATATTGATCCGGCTTTGGTTCGTCCGTATATCTCAAAAATGATTGCTTTAATTCCTGAGCTTAAAGATGAAAGCAAACAGAGACAATATCTAAAATTAATTAGCTGCGAACCGCTTCCGCGAGATATTTCGGGTGAATTTATCAACCGATGTTTCGATTTGCTAACTAATGCAAGCACAGCTGTTGCAGTTAAGGTGCATGCCATGCAAATATTGTATCATTTCTCGCTAATAGAAGCTGATATTAAAAATGAACTCGCCTTGATTATTGAAGAACAGATGGAGAATGGTACAGCAGGATTTTGTTCCAGAGCAAGAAAACTGCTTAATAAACTTAATCAATAAAAACCCAATTGGCATTTGTTTTTTTCCACTCTAAGAGCGCTTAATGCCAAGATTGATTTCTGCTTTATACTCAGCGAAAGCTTTTAGCCTATTGATTTATACTGAAGTCGGAATATGCTTTGTTTAAAGTATTTGAAGATTATTTACAAACCAATGAAACTGTTAAAAAGGCTAAAAAAACTGCATAATAACCTGAACTTTGAACGTTAAAACATGAACTTTTAACGTAAAATCATGAGCTTTGAACACCTAAACCTTAGCTTGTAGCGTTAAAACATGAGCTTTTGACATTGAAAAGAGAACCTGTAACGTAAAAAGGTGAGGTTTTTACGTTACAAGCTTAAGTATTGATGTTTTTTACTGTCCTTTTAGCTTCGAAAAGCATGGTATTTCATTAAAAGTTGAGCTTTTAACGTTCAAAGTTGAGGTGGAAACGTTCAAAGCTTAGGTTTTAACGTAAAAAGCTTAGACGGAAACGTTCAAAGCTCAGGTTTTAACGTTCAAAGCTGAGGTAGAAGCATTCAAAGCTCAGGTTTTAACGTAAAAAGCACAATAAATAACATTATTTTCTAAACCGGGATACTATATTAATGCTTCAATTTTACCTTCCCCAATCCGATTCTTTTACTTTCTTCACCAAATATTCCACATTCTCCACCGGAATGCCTGGCAATAAACCATGACCCAAATTAAAAATCCACTTGTGATCTTTCCTTCCATAGTTCAGGTAATATTCAAATTCACGATTGATGGCTTCGGGTGTTGATTCCAAAATCCTAGGGTCAAAATTTCCTTGAAGAATCATCTCCTCTCCAACGATACTTCTTACCTCGTGCAATGGCATTTGCCAATCTACACTAAGGCAATCGCACAAGTCGTAGTTTACCATATTTATGCCAGTTCCCAATCCTTTGGGCAGATAAATGGTTTTTACTCCTGTTTGGCGAACCGCACCCAAAATCGCTTTTACCGATGGCAGGAAGACTTCTTTATACAATTCAACAGGAATTAATCCTGCATGGGTTTCGAACAACTGGAATGCCTGAACACCGTGCTCAACCTGCTTTAATGCATAATGAATACTCATTTCGGTGATTTTTGCCACCACCTTTTTCATCAATTCCTTATCGCGATAAATCGCGGGAACAAAATCAGGGAAATTTTGATTTCTACTAAATCCTTGGTACATGTAGCAGAGCGTAGTTAAAGGTCCACCACAAAAACCAATCAATGGAATATCTTTAGGTTTAATTTCAAGAATTCGGTCGATTGCTGCATAAATATGATCCAGTCTCTCCGGTTTATCAGTCAGGAAAGTCAAAGGATCGCTAACATCTTTCAAAGCCGTTTTGAAACTCGGGCCTTTGCCTTCAAAACTCAATTCCATTCCTAAAGCTTCGGGAATAACCAGAATATCAGAGAATAGAATTGCAGCATCAACACCTAAAACGTAAATGGGCAAGAGAGTAACATCAGCAGCCAAATTTGGTGTTTCCATCATCTCTTTAAAACCATAGGTTTCTCTTAGTTTCATGTAGGATGGCAACACTCTCCCCGCCTGACGCATAAACCACATAGGCGGTCGTTCACGTTTTACTCCGTTTATGGTATCTAAAAATATGGATTGGCTCATTTTTTTTAATTATCAATGAGTAATTAATCATGAGCAATAAAAAACCAACTCCTATTACTCATTATTCAACATTAATTATTTGATTCCTCTTAAGATTTCTGCTACTTCCTTAGCATGATAAGTAATAATAATATCAGCTCCGGCTCTTTTAATTGACATCATGATTTCCATCATTACACGTTTTCCATCAATCCAATCGTTAGCTTCAGCAGCTTTTACCATCGAAAACTCTCCACTTACATTGTAAGCCGCAACCGGCGCATTAAATTCATGCTTGGTGCGATAAATCACATCCAAATAACTTAATGCAGGCTTCACCATTACAATATCAGCACCCTCTGCAATGTCCATCTCAACCTCGCGCATGGCTTCATCGCTGTTTCTAGGATCCATTTGGTAAGTAGAACGATCACCAAACTGCGGAGCACTGTCGGCAGCATCTCTAAACGGACCGTAAAATCCTGAAGCATATTTAGCAGAGTATGCCATAATTGGAATTTTCTCGAAACAATGTTCATCCAAAGCTTTACGCATGTATCCAATGCGGCCATCCATCATGTCGCTTGGTGCAACCATATCCACACCTGCTTCGGCCATTGAAACAGCTTGAGCCGCAAGAGTAACCAAAGTCTGGTCGTTATCAACATCGCCATCTACAATGGTTCCGCAATGTCCGTGAGTAGTGTATTCGCAGTTACAGATATCAGCAATGATATACATTTCGGAATATTTTTCTTTAATGGCGCGAATGGCACGTTGCACTATCGAATGCTCATGAGTTGCTACTGTTCCGTCGGTATCTTTCGACTCAGGAATACCGAACAACATTACAGATTTAACACCTGCTTCCAATAATTCTCCACATTTTTCGACCAATAAATCAACTGATAACTGGTCATTACCAGGCATACTTTTTATCGGATTCTTAACCTTCTCTCCCGGACAAACAAAAAGAGGCATGATTAAATCATCAACAGAAAGCGATGTTTCGGCTACCATGTTGCGAACTACTTTGCTGTATCGCAATCTTCTCATTCGTGTTTCAGGAAAAAGTGGACGTAAACTCATAGTGTATATATTTTGTAATTATTTATTGATATTTAATTCAATTTTTTGAAAGACTTCTAAAGATAAAAATTTATTCTTTTCGCCTGGCAGGTTTCCTTCATTTGCTTAGCCAATTCTTTTGACTTGGTAAGGCCCTCGGAAACGGCTACTTCTATTTGCTCAACAATGAATTGATTGGTCTTCAAATCACCTACAATGGCTATCATGGTTAGCTTGTTATCGCCAACAACAGCATGAGCAGCCAAAGGAAATTTACAACCTCCTTCAATCTCTGCCATAAACGCTCTCTCGGCTAAAATCGCAAGCCTGGTAGGTTCATGATTTACTTTTTCGGCAATGGCAATGGTATCCATATCATTATCCCGGCATTCAATGGCAATGGCTCCTTGCCCAATTGCCGGAATACACTGATCGACATCTAAAAGCAGGTTCTCATGAAATTCTTTGCCCATTCTGTTCATTCCAGCAGCAGCAAGAATAATGGCATCGTATTCGCCATCCATTAGCTTCTGCATTCTGGTATCTATATTCCCTCTGATTTCTTTAAAGATTGTATCTGGTCGTTGAGCTGCCAATTGAACTCTTCTTCTTGGACTGCCGGTGCCCAAAACAAAACCTTCGTGCATTTGGTCAAGTGTGCTTCCATCACGACTTAAAAAAACATCCCGAACATCTTCTCGTTCTGGAAATGCTACTAGTTTCAAGCCAGCAGGATGAAAACTTGGAACATCCTTTAAACTATGAACTGCAATATCAGCCTCACCTTCGAGAAGTGCATGTTCCAGCTCTTTTACAAACAGCCCGGTGCTACCAAATTCTGTTAGAGAGCGGTTCAAAACCCTATCGCCTTGAGTGCTAAATTTAATCACTTCAAATTCAACATTCGGATTGGCATTTTGTAAAAGCTCTACGGTTTGCATGGTCTGTGTATGCGCCAATAAACTTGGCCGTGTAGCTACTCTTATCTTTCGTTTAGCTGACATTTAGGATTGTTTTTCGTGCATTATTTAGAAATAAAAAAGCCATATAAAACTTGTTTATATAGCTTTTTATCGAAAGCTCAAAAGGCTTTACGAATCAATATCTTTAAAAATCATATTAAGAGTTTCCATTGGGCTCGACTGCTTTTTGTGATGATCTTTCAGGTGATTGATGCATGCTCTGGCAATCTTATTAACAATGTTGGTGGTGATGTGTTCTACTTTCTTTAACTCCTCTTCCGACAATTTGTTTTTGTGATAATCAAGTTCCTTGCGCTGTACATTCTGAAGATTCTCTTTTAAAGCAACGATAACAGGAGAAAGATATTTTACCTCTAACCACCCGTAAAACTCTGCAATGGAAGCCTGAATAATCTTTTCTGCGTCAGGAATACAAGCTTTTCGCTGATCAATAGCAGCTGAAATGTGCTTCGAAAGTTCATCCACTGTAATCACCAGGACATGCTCCAGATCATCAATAGCAGCATCTACATTGCGAGGTACCGAAAGATCCAGAACCAATTTGCATGATTCAACTCCTTTAAAATGATCCAGCTTCAATGTTGGCTTAGAAGCACCTGTTGCAACAATAATAACTTCTGCCTTTTCAACCTCCTGGCTTAAGTTCTCGATTGGCTGATATTGAATTTTATATTTGTTTGCCAGATTTTCTGCTTTCTCAACCGTTCGGTTCACCAAAGTAAGGGAACGATTACTCATGTGCTTTAAAAGGTTGGAAACAGTATCTTTTCCAATATCACCAGTTCCATACAAAAGAAAATTGCATGATTCTAAAGTTGATACCTTATCCTTAATGTATTGAACCGCTGCATGAGAAACAGAAGCTGCACCCTTACTGATTTCTGTTTCGTTCTTTATTTTTTTGCTTGCCTGAAATACGAAAGAGAACAATCTATTCAGAAAAGAATTAACCATTCCCTTTTGTTCCGATTGGTGAAAGGCATTTTTAACCTGCCCCACAATCTGAAAATCACCAATAATTTGTGAATCCAATCCGGCAGTAACTTTATACAAATGACGAATACACTCGTTACCGTGCAAGCTGTATCCATTATAGTTTAAATCGTTTCTACTTCCTTTGGAGTATTTTAAAAACAGGTCTGTGATGACTTCAACCTCCGAAGAATGTGCATAAATCTCGGTACGATTACAAGTAGAAAGAATCACCATCCCTTCTATTTGAAGCTCTTTTGCCTCCCTCAATATGTTTTCCTGATTATCTGATGACAAAGAAAACATCTCCCTCACATCCAGAGCCGTTTTTCTATAGCTAATTCCTATAACAAATAATTTTTGTAGGTTTTCTCGAATTTGTAATGACATAAAAACGGAATTTGTTTGCTCATTCGTTGCGCACCTAATCATTACAGACGCAACAAACCGATTCAAATATAGCGGTAATTATTCAAAAATCCTCCGATTTTCAGTAAGTACATGAAGAAACATTGACCACTTTAATTATTATGAACAGTCCAAAAACCCTAAAAGGATTTTAATATCTTTAATACCAAAATAATCCAACATTCTTTCATAATCTGTGGATTTCTGATATATTGAATCATTCAAAATAAATTTTAAAGAGTTTTATAAAAGCAAATAACTTTAATCAATAACAAATCACATGAACAAAGCAAACTATAGAATAAGCATTTTAGGCTGTGGCTGGTTGGGATTGCCACTTGCGTTTTTTTTTGCTGATCAAGGGTTGGAAGTCAAGGGCTCTTCTACCTCACCTAACAAGCTAGAAGTACTGAAACAAAAAGGCATCAAAGCATATCAAATTGAATTAAACCCCTCTTTAAACAGCAAGTTCAATTCAGATTTTTTTAATACAGATATTCTAGTTGTTAACTTTCCTCCCATAAGAAGAGATGACATTATCGATTGGCATACTCAACAGATAGAATCGCTGATTTCAGCCGTTCGAAAATCTGAAATCAGTAAGCTTATTTTTGTTAGTTCAACTTCTGTTTACGCCGATATTAATAATGAAGTAAATGAATTAAACCGTGAAACTCCATCAAAAAACAGTGGAAAAGCCTTACGAATTGCAGAGGAATTACTTGGCAAGGAAACCGGTTTTAAAAGCTCCATTATTCGATTTGGAGGCTTAATCGGTTACGATAGAAAACCAGGTAGATTTTTTGCAGGCAAAAAAAGCATAAAAAATGGCGATGCTCCTGTAAATTTAATTCATAGAGACGACTGCATTAACATTATTAATCACATCATTAGTAAGAACATTTGGGGAGAAATACTAAATGCCTGCTGCCCCGAACATCCCAAGAGAAAAGAATTTTACAAAGAAGCTGCAATAATTCAACAGTTTAAGATTCCCGAATTCGAAGCTAACACAGAGGGATATAAAATTGTTAGTTGTGATAAACTCATAAAATCGGGCTATGCTTTTCTATATCAAAATCCTATTGATTGTTTAAAGTATTAAGCGATATTTTCTTTTAAACTAAAAAAAGATCAGATCATCCGGTTATTTCGCCCTATAATCAATTTTTTATAAAGCAACTTTTAATTTTAACTATTTTAGTAGAATTAAAGTTTGTGTGATGGTATATTTACTTTTAAAACAGCCTACAAAA
Source organism: Marinifilum sp. (assembly GCF_965230805.1). Lineage (NCBI taxonomy): Bacteria > Pseudomonadati > Bacteroidota > Bacteroidia > Marinilabiliales > Marinifilaceae > Marinifilum > Marinifilum sp. The sequence continues at coordinate 4,686,166 of NZ_OZ246019.1, forward strand.
AACATAAATTCTTGGACAGAATCCTTCGAACGTTTTTCGGAATATCGAAAAATTGGTGGGGAGATATCATGTAAGATTTATCAAACACCTCGAAACAAGAACGAATTAATGGTTGTGTCGGCATGGCGCAGCATGGATGAGGTAACAGAATTTTTAGAATCACAATCTTTTGAAATGATTAAAGAATTGGAAGAGAAAGAACCAATCATTATCAAAGTTCCCAACAAAAGGAATGTCACCAAATATTTCAAAGAACTACTATCAACTGCGTAAACTATACCCTTTATTTTAGCAAGTCTTCTACTTTTAGAATCATTTCCGAATTAATCGCTAAAATGGTTTTTTCTATCACTTTATGAAGTTGATCGGGGAAGTCATTCTCATAAAGATTTTCATCCAATTCAATTAACATCTCATCTAAGTCAAACCTATTGCTCTTTTCTTGATTAAGATTTCGGAGATATTCCAGTATTTGAATTTCATTTGAATTATCAAATTGGTTAAATGGTAAAATTTTCAGATCCTCTTTCGGAAAAACTTTATAAGATTCTTCTACAACAGAAATAATATATGAGTTTAACACATCTATGGTATCTTCCATATTAACATCACCACCTAATAGGGAAAGTAAATCTTGCATTGCCTCAACAAGCAATGAATTCATTAATAGAAGATACTCTTCCAGTTTCTCAATATGCAATTCGGAAACCCCAGGTTGAATTCTATAAAATTCAAGGATCTCCTGCACAATTGCCGATCTATATTCGGCTGTTGACTCTATAGCATTCTCATTAAATTCCTTCACTTCCTAATTGCAAATGTGTAGTTTCAAAAAATTGAGGACCTAATTTCTTTAGTATTTCAGAAACTGCTTTTGAGCACTGTTCAATTCCCAATATGGCATAACCTTTATTGCCTCTTTGTCCAAGCTTTAAATCCTTAATATTGATATTTTGTGATGCCAAGGCAGATAACAAAATCAATAAAACCCCCGAAGAGTTATTATGAATCGACAATATCATTTCTTTGCTGATAGCAATGGGCAAATTAACACCATCAATTTCCAAAAGATAATTCTTTCCCTTCTGTAATTCCGGAATATCAAGATTATCGCCAACGCGAATCTCAATAAAGCTATCTCCTCCTGTTCCTTTCACAAAATCCGCCGCTTCTTTTATGGCATTTCCATCTCCGCTAAGAGTTAAAAAAGCAGTTGCGGTTCCGTCATTATTGGAATTAAGATATGCAGTTTCTACATTAATTTCTTCTGATGCAAGTGCATTAAAGATCATCGATAATACACCCGGTTCATCCTTATGATGAGAAAACAAACCACTTGATTTTCCTAAAGCATTTTCGGATACAGAATTACTAATTGTGACTGATCTATTGCCTTTTCTTATGCGAATAGCCTCAAAGTCACCCAAAGAAGTAGCATTCTTATGATGTTCTAGAAAAGTTCGGAATTCTCCACCAAAAGAAAATTTAGGAATTCTTCTCTGTTTTCGATCTTCAAACCTGAGATTCAGCATCTCGATACCCAAATTCATTAGCTTGTATTTTTCTTCCTTAAATCCGGAATTTCGCAAAGGCCTTTTTTCCGGTATCGTCTTTGAGAAACTGAAGTAATGTTTATATCCTGCTTGATAAGCAAATTTGATTCCCGTTTCGAAATGATTTCCCAAATTTTGAATGGCATGGGTATCTGTTCCAAGTGAGATAGGAATATCAAGCTGTTTGGCTCTCTTTAAAATCGAAATATCCGGATAAATTCCACATCCTTTATTGATTCCCGCAAGGTTTACATCTAAGGTAAGATTATACTCACTTATCATTTCAAGCAGAAAACGCATTCTGCGAGCCAAAATATGATTGCTTGTTTCTAATTCCAGCAGTGCTTTCGGAATTGGTGCATATAACTTAGGCAAATCTATATGACCTACAACCTGGATCATCTCCCATGATGTATCAACCATTTCAATCAATTCCTCTATATACAGTAACCAATAATTCTCTACTCCCCCTCTCCTTTCAATTAATTCATTCGTTTCCTTCTGAGAACCATCATACGGAATACCTTCTTTCGAAAAATGTAATGACCCTATCACATAATCAGCATTTTGAGCCTGGAAAATCTTGGAACGATTCCATTGCATTCCTAAATCTGGACCTAACCACTCCATTTCAATACCATATTTTATTGAAATCTTATTTCCGTATTTCTCTTTTAAACTTTCTATTTTCTTCGGGTAGTTAAAATAAGCGTTATCACCTCGTATGAATTTTACATCTAATCTTTTTTCCGCAGCATATCGAAATCGCGTTAAGCGTGGCGTATGAATAATAAAGGAAATATTCGGGTGACCATTTGCAATAGCAAGTTCTGTAATCTTGTCCAGTTCGTCTACACCGTGTTTCACATGATCATTTCCAGTTCCTGCATGAATCCCGTGAGTTTCCCAAATGAAATATTCGGGTTTATCAATTCCTTTATTTGGCATTTGAAATTAATTTAGATTAATCGTGCAGTAAAATTAATCATTTGTAAATGAATATAAAGGACAGCTCTCTACAGTTAAAGCAAAAAAAAACAACCATTTCAAATACATACCATTATAAAAAGCAATTGATTCTCATGTATTTGATATGTAGTTCTGTACAGTAAAAGTTAGAGAAGATTATAGGTTAATTAAAAACCTTAATGTAGCATTCTTTTAAAAAAATTAACATTTTTTAGTTCGGAACCAAACGAACTAATTATATATTTGCATCAAAATTATTAAATAAATGATAAGCCTGAAGGAAATAGAAGAGAAAAAGAAAGAAATTGTTGAAAAATATGGTTTGTTTATGGAGAAGAATGAAGATTTCCCTCCTATTGCTGCCAGAATTTTCTCAACCCTACTATTCACTTCAAAGAAAGGAAATACCTTTGAGGAGTTAGTTAACTTTTTGGATGCCAGTAAAAGTACAATCTCTACTAATCTCCAGAAATTAAAAAGCATGGAGATCGTAGATTATTACACCAAACCAGGAGAAAGAAAGAAATACTTTAGATTATCTCCTGTTGGCTTTCTTGCTTTTATTGATAGAAACCTAAAAAAACTTAAAGATGAACGAGATATAATTGAAGAAGTTATTGCTTTTAAAAGTTCGGCAAATAAGGTCATTAAAGAAGCTAGTCAACAATTTGTAGTACACGATGAGCATCCATATCTGGATTATCTAAATAATTCAATTTCTGATATGGAAACACTCAAAAAGAGAATAATCGCCAAATGCATGAATCAATAAGCATTCTACACCTATCATTCCGGTTAAAATTATAAATCTGATCACCCAAACCATCCCTTTTTAATTTTTTAGTATATAAATTCAAATTAGTATATCATCTAACTGGTTCGTTTTTGATCGAACCACAAGAACTAAAGTAAAATAATAATGAGTAAAAACAATTTATTCGCAAGTTTTGCAATCATCCTGTTAGGATTTGCATCATGTCAGAGTGGAAATCAACCGCAAGCGGGCAAAAGTCCAATGCCATTCCCTGTGCAAAAAATTAAAGAATCAAATGTAACTACATATAAGGAATATGCAGCTAATATTGAAGGAGTTCAAAACATAGAAATCAGGCCAAAAGTTGATGGCTATGTCTCTCAGATTTTTGTTGACGAAGGCCAGCAAGTTCAAAAAGGACAACTCCTTTTTAAATTGAGTGCCGAAACCCTTAACCAACAGGCAAATGCTGCAAAGGCCAATATACATGTAGCAGAGGCTAAAGTTGTTTCTTCGCAAGTTGAAGTTGATAAAGTTAAACCATTGGTAAAGAAGAACATCATCAGCCCGGTACAATTAAAAACAGCCGAAAGCAACCTGCATGCAGCTAAAGCTCAATTAATTGCCGCCAAAGCTCAATACCAAAATGCAAAAGAAAACCTCGAATATACGATTATTAAAAGTCCGGTTGATGGTATCATTGGTAATATACCATTTAAGGTTGGGAGTTTAGTTGGGAGAACAGAAAATCAGCCATTGACAACAGTATCTAATATTAAAAATGTATATGCTTATTTTACCTTAAACGAAAAGCAACTATTACAGTTTAATCGTCAGCTAAATGGTAGCAGCGTTAATGAAAAAATTAAACAATTGCCAGAAGTTGAATTGGTTTTGGCTGATGGCTCGCTTTACGACCAAAAAGGAAAAATTGAAACGATTAATGGTATGGTCAATCCAAGAACCGGAAGCATTAGATACAGAGCAATTTTTCCAAACCCCAATAATTTGCTTCGAAGTGGCATAAGTGGTAAAGTAAAAATACCGAATAGAGTTAAAAATATAATACTGCTCCCACAGAAGTCGACATTTGAGCTTCAAGGTAAGAAGTTTGTTTACCTTGTGGATAAAGAGAATAAGATTAAATCGAAAGAGGTTTCAATCGATCTTGCTACAGATACTCATTACATCGTATCCAATGGTGTTGAATCAGGACAAAAGTTTGTTCTTGATGGATTAATTAAACTTCGTGAAGGAATGGAGATCATTCCTCAGACTGAAAATAATACACAATCCAACGCAGCATTTTCTAAAAAGTAAGATATTATACCAGTTTTATTATGAATCGAGCATGATTAAAATTATTAAACATACACGATAATAATTTTAATCATGCTCGATTCATCTTGAATTTATTCGAACTAGGTTTATTATAATTTTCAAATAAAAACATGTTACAAAAATTTATTGAACGGCCGGTATTATCGACCGTAATATCCATACTTATAGTCATTTTAGGGATTCTTGGGCTAACTTCTCTACCAGTTCAACAGTTTCCTGAGATTGCACCTCCAACCGTACAAATACGTACTTCATATCCAGGTGCAAATGCTGAAACACTGCTAAAAAGTGTGGTAATTCCAATCGAGGAAGCCGTTAATGGAGTCGAAGGAATGACCTATATGTCATCTACATCAAGTAACTCCGGAATTGCAGAGGTTAATGTTTATTTTGAATTAGGAACTAATGCTGATATTGCATCGGTAAATGTTCAAAATAGAGTTGCAACAGTAAATAGCCAGTTGCCTGCGCAAGTAATTCAATCAGGTGTAACTACAAGAAAAGTACAAAGTGGTGTTTTGATGTTCTTTGCATTATACACCAACAAAGACAATTTTGATGATACATTTGTTGAAAACTATGCCAAAATTAACCTGATCCCGATTATAAAAAGAATTAATGGAGTTGGGGATGCCAGGGTTTTTGGTTCTCGTGATTATTCGATGCGCATTTGGCTTAAGCCAGAAAAAATGGCTGTTTATGGCCTAACTCCTCAGGATGTTGTGAATGCACTAAACGATCAAAACCTTGAAGCTTCTCCTGGTAAATTTGGAGAAACCTCAGGTCAGGCTTTTGAGTATGTAATCCGCTATAAAGGGAAACTATCTTCACAAGAGGAATACGAAAATATAATTCTTCGATCAGATGGTGACAGCGATTTTCTTAGGTTAAAAGATGTAGCCAAAATAGAGCTGGGTGCACTTAATTACACAACAAAAAATATCACAAATGGTAAACCCTGTGTTGCCATAGGTATATACCAAACAGCTGGTTCAAATGCACAAGAAATTATTCAGGAAATTGAGCAAACGCTGGAAAAAGAACAAAAGAATTTCCCAAAAGGTATTAATTATGTAATTCCCTTTAATACTAATGATTTTTTAGAGGCATCAATTGATCATGTAATTAAAACGTTAATTGAAGCTTTTCTTCTGGTATTCCTTGTTGTTTTCATATTTCTTCAAGATTTTAGATCAACATTAATTCCAGCCATAGCTGTACCTGTGGCTATTATAGGTACATTCTTTTTCTTGCAACTATTTGGCTTTTCAATCAATATGCTTACTCTGTTTGCCTTGGTATTGGCCATTGGAATTGTGGTTGATGATGCTATTGTGGTAGTTGAAGCAGTACATGCTAAACTTGAAGAAGGTGCTGAAAATGCTAAGAAGGCTACTATTTCTGCAATGAATGAAATTTCAGGAGCCATTATTTCCATCACCTTAGTAATGTCGGCAGTATTTATTCCAGTATCATTCCTCGACGGTCCAACAGGAGTGTTTTATCAGCAGTTTGCAATTACTTTAGCAATAGCAATTCTTATTTCCGCTATTAATGCACTTACATTAAGTCCGGCATTAAGTGCATTGCTATTAAAACCCCATAATCCTGGAGATGCGCATAAAAAAGGATTGGCAAATCGTTTCTATATAGCATTCAATACCGGATTCAATACGCTTACAGATCGTTATGCCAACTCAGTTAAATTTCTAATAAAAAGAAAATGGTTAACCGGTGTGATTCTATTATTCTTTATAAGCTTAGCAGTTTGGTTCTTTAAAACAACGCCAAGTGGCTTTATTCCCAATGAAGATCAAGGTATCATATTTTGTGACATTACTTTGCCCCCGGGAAGTACATTGGATCGCACTTTTGAAGTTTGCAAAAATATAGAGAGCATTCTTGATGAAATGGAAATAGCAAAAGAAAACCAATTTATTGCAGGTTTCAGTCTTCTAAGTCGTTCAAGGGGTGCAAATAAATCATTTGGAGTTATCAAGCTAAAAGATTGGAGCGAAAGAAAAGAAGATCACGAAAAAGTTCAGGCCGTTATTAGACAATTATTTGGTAAAACAGCTGGAATTAGAGAAGCACAAATTGTGTTCTTTTCACCCCCAACCGTATTAGGATATGGTAGTTCCAATGGTATTGAAATGCGTTTGCAGGACAAAACAAATGGTACATCCGAAGATTTGATGACCAATAGTAAAAAATTCCTTATGGCATTAAATCAACGTCCCGAATTCCAGTATGCCATTACTTCGTTTAACACAGGTTACCCCCAATATAAAATGGATGTAAATGTAGAAAAAGTTAAAGAAGCCGGCGTATCGGTAAGAAATCTATTCTTAACCCTGCAGGGATATTATGGAAGTTGGTATGCTTCGGATTTCAACCGCTTTGGAAAACAATACCGTGTTATGGTACAAGCCTCGCCTGAAGACCGAGAAACCATAGAATCTCTCAATCATATATTTGTCAGAAATACAAAAAATGAATTGGTTCCTGTTAGTCAATTTATTAACATGAAAAAAGTCAACGGTCCCGATTTCATGAATAGGTTTAACCTATTTAATTCTGCAACAATAAACGCCAATATGAACCCTGGCTATAGCACTGGTGATGGAATCAATGCAATACGCGAAGTAGCAGCACAAACCTTACCTGCAAATTATGGCTATGAATTTTCGGGGATGGCACGAGAAGAAGAGAAATCTGGGAACAAAGCAATTATAGTATTCATTTTAAGTTTGATATTTGTTTACTTCCTGTTGTCGGCGCAATATGAATCATATATTCTGCCATTCTCCATCCTGCTATCTCTTCCTATAGGGATATTTGGAGGTATTTTCTTTGTTAAAATGGCTGGCTTGGAAAATAATATTTATTTCCAGGTTGCCCTGATCATGCTAATTGGCCTATTGGCGAAGAACGCCATTTTAATTGTAGAATTTGCAATACAACGCCGAAAGCATGGAATGAAACTAATTCAAGCGGCTGTTGAGGGTGCAAAAGCTCGTTTACGTCCAATTCTTATGACTTCTTTCGCTTTTATACTCGGTTTGTTACCACTTATGCTTTCGAACGGAGCTGGTGCTGTTGGTAACCGATCAATAGGAACGGGTGCAATTGGTGGAATGTTAATAGGAACTGTTTTTGGGGTCTTTGTTATTCCTGTATTCTTTTTGATTTTTCAAATCATACAAGAAAAAATTAGCGGAGCTCCAAAACCTGAAGAAAACGAATTGGAAACAGCAGAATAAATATTAATCATGAGAAAAAGATATATAATCATTAGTCTGGTGATGGCAGCATTCAGCTTACAATCCTGCTTTGTTGCTAAAAAATACCAGCAGCCTCAAGTCGATATTCAAGATCAGTACAGAAATGTATCAACTACCGATTCCACCACCCTTGCCAATATGCCTTGGAATCAACTTTTTACTGATGCAAACTTAAATGCACTGATCAAAGAAGCTCTTCATGCTAATTTAGACCTTCAGATGGCTATTGAACGTGTAATTGCCGCAGAAGCATATTATAAACAAGGAAAAATGGGCTATTTGCCTACTTTAAATTTAAATGCCAATGCGGGAAATTATGAGGCATCTGACAACAGTCCGTCCGGAATAGCTAACGGAGGAAATGGACCGAACTATGAAAATTACCAATTGAATGGTTCTATCTCATGGGAAGCTGATATTTGGGGAAAAATAAGAAGCAATAAAAGAGCTTCCCGGGCGGCATATTTACAATCTGAGGCATCAAGAAGGGCTATTGAAAGTAGTTTGGTAGCAGATATGGCGTCGGCATACTATCAGCTCTTAGCACTGGATGCACAAGTTGAAGTCGCCAAACAAACAGTAACTACCCGAAGAGAAAGTTTGGAAACCATGATCAGCTTAAAAGAAGCCGGACAGGTAACCGAAGCTGCTGTAAAACAAACAGAAGCACAATTGTATAGCACCCAAATTTTATTACTTGACCTAGAGCAAAATGTGGCTTTATTGGAAAATACAATCTCTCTCTTATTGGGGCGAAATCCAAGCACTATCGCAAGGAGCAATCTGAAAGATCAGGAGATAAAAATACAGCTTCATACTGGTTTCCCGGTACAATTGTTAAGAAATCGTCCGGATGTTATGCTTGCAGAATATGGCTTAATTCAAGCATTTGAATTGACAAACGTATCCAGAAGCAATTTCTATCCCAGAATTAGTGTGAGTGCCAATGCAGGATTTGAAAGTGTAAACTTTGAGGATTGGTTCGATTCGGGATCTGTTTTCAGTAATATTTTAGGAAATCTTAGTCAACCAATTTTTAACAAACGTAGCGTAAGAACACAGTACGAGGTAAGTAAGGCCAGACAATCGCAAGCAAAGCACAACTTTAAAAAAGCAATTTTAAATGCAAGTAGAGAAGTTTCTAATGCTTTGTATGGCTATCAAATTGAACAACGCATTTTTGAAATCAGAAAAAAAGAACTCAAAGCTTTAAGCAAAGCTGTTCAATATTCCGAAGAGTTGCTAAATAATGCCTATCAAAACACCACTTACCTCGAAGTGTTAACGGCAAGAAGCAATGCTTTATCTTCAGAAATCAATCTGATAGATTCTAAATACAAACAGTTAAATGCTATAGTAGAGTTGTACAAGGCACTAGGCGGTGGCTGGCAAAAAGAATAAAGTGAAATAGGGTGAACCTATCCATAGCAAATGAAACAGGTTTATACTGGTTTTTTAATACAATGATCTGTTCACATCCTTTTTCTAATATCTTCATTCATTAAAGATTCAACAGCATCGATTCTTAAGGAGTCGATGCTGTTTTTTTAAAGGATTCGACACAGAGTAAGCACTTTCAACATATGGTTGACATGCACAAACTAACTCACAGGATAAATTGCAGATGGGTTGTTTTGTAAATCCTTAACTCCTTAAACCCAAATTGTAATAAACTAAGTTTGATTAATACCATTTCTAAACCAAAAATTTAAATGTGTCTCCTGTTAAAGTTGCAAGTTGAGTACTTGATTTTACAATTATTTCATCTAAAAACAAGCACCTGAAGAACACATTCGAAATAAGGCTCACAGTGGTAAAACATTCATACCATCACTCATGTGAGAGCATCAAACGTTTTTGAAATTGGTAAACATGAATTGGAAAATAAAATATCAATCATTTTGATTCAGAATTGGCATAACATAGATACAAAAAAAGCTGTCCATATAATATAGACAGCCTCTTTAATTTCATTTGTCATGTAGAAGGAAACCGCAAGATTAAAATAATTATTTTATCATGCTCGTTTCATTTATATATTAACAAATTAGCCTTTCTTCACTTTATCAAGCTCCATAGCCAACTGATCAACCAATTCGCCTAATTGGTTAATAACCGCCATAATGGTTTCAGGCTTTGACAAATCAACTCCAGCTTTTTTCAACTGTTCCATTGGGAAGTCATTTCCTCCCGACTTCAATAATGTTAAGTATCTTTCCAAAGCAGCTTTCCTATCCTTCTTATCTCCTTCCATTACATCCTTGTACAACTTAGCTGACGAAGCAAAACAAGTTGCATATTGATATACGTAAAATGGAGAACCATAGAAGTGAGGAATTCTTGTCCATGGATAGTTTGAATATTTAGTTTTCTCTGTAGCATCGCCATAATACTCATTTGCAATATCTCCCCAAACATTGGTTAATATATCAGCGTTTACTGGTTTTCCCTGCTCAACCATTGAGTGTACCTGGTATTCGTAATCTGCAAACATGGTTTGTGCATAGAAAGTACCTATAATAGCTTCAATCGCCTGAGTTAACAAAGCAATTCTTTCATTAGGATCCTTAGTAGTTTCCATCATATGATCCAACAATAATCTCTCGTTAAAAGTAGATGCTACCTCAGCAACGAAGATTGTATATTTATGAGTTGCAAATGGTTGATTTTCGTTAGATAGTGTTGTATGCATTGTATGCCCCAACTCATGTGCCAATGTAAATACGTAATTTAATGTTTCGTCATAGTTCAATAACATGTATGGGTGAACTCCATACACACCTGCTGAAAAAGCACCCGTTCTTTTACCAGGATTTTCATAAACATCTAACCAACCACTTTCAGTTGCCTTTTTAAGTTTAGCCTGATAGTCTTTACCCAATGGAAGTACCGATTCCACTACGATATCAACTGCATCCTCATATGGATAGTTTTTGCTAAAATCAGTCAAGCTGATGGAACCATCAAAACCATAATATTTCTCAAGACCCAAAACTTTCTTTCTAAGCTCGATATACTTGCGCATTGGAGCCGTATGTTCCCTAACTGTCTTAATTAGGTTCAGATACACATCTTTAGGTATGTTATTGCCTTCTAATGAAGCATCCAAACATGATTCGTAATTTTTAGCACGAGCAACTGCCCAATTCGCTTGAGCAATCCCATTGTAAATGGCAGCATATGTATTTTTGTTCTTATAATAAACATCATACATTGCTTCGTAAACTTTTCTGCGATCTTCCTGGTTTGGATTATTGGTAACAATTTGCGAGTAAACACCTGGTGTTACCTTTACTTTTTTACCATCAGACAATTCAACTTCCTGAAATTCGATATCAGCAGTTGATAATGCTTTAAACACATCACTAGCAGTACCTGTTACTTGAGAGTAGTATGAAAGCAATTGCTCCATTTCTTCGCTTAGCACATGTTTCTGCAAGCGATACATGTCCATTAAATTGAACTTATGATCTTTCAATGCAGGATTTGAATCAATCCATTCTTTCATCGTGGCTTCCGGAATTTGAATCATTTCGGGAGAAATCCAGGCAGTAACAGTACCAAATTTTGCAAACATTAGCTGTACCTTCTGCAATTTTGCCATTAGCTCCATGTTGCGCTGATCAACGGTGCTTTGAAATGCCACAAACTGATACACTTTGTAAGCCTTTTTCATTAAATCTTCCTGAACAGCCAACATCTTAGCCAAATTCTCAGAGCTTTCGCCCAACTTACCTTTAAAAGTCTGGATTTGCTTCATATCATTCGAAATTGCATTAAAATCAACTTCCCATGCTTCCCAACTTTCGTAGATATCAGAGAAATTCCATTTGTATTTAGCCGGAATCTCTTCGCGTGATTCATAATGTACCTGAGCAGTTGCTTGCCAAGCAGTACATGCTATAAGAAGAGCCATTGTAATAATTCTTCTTACATTCTTTAATCTTGTATTCATTTTGATAAGTATTATATAGTTATTGTTTCCTACTTCAGGCAAATATAAAGCTATAATTACAGACACCCCTTGTATCTTAAATCTATTTTCAAGTATTTTAGACGATCACTCAAATAGGTCGTTATTCCGCATTATTTAAAGGATGTATTAACTTGAGCTCAATCAATGCCTGTATTGCAAGCGTCCACTAACTTAATCCAATCATTTTTCTTTTAAATCATTCGAATTATAGATAAACGACAAGCGAATGAGAATCCTTCGTTAATTAAGGTTAATTTTCACTCGATCTTTCATTGAAAATGCACATTTCGCTGTCATAAGATTATCTTTACGTAAATTTTTATAGCAGCATCTTAATCGAAACAAGTATAATTAATTTGACCTTGCTGTTTCCTCTCAATAATAATTGGGATGGCAAATGAAAGAAAATGACAACAAGATGAATATAACAACCAAATTACTACTGGTAAGCACTTTTTTACTCCCCATACATTTACCAGCGCAAACCATGATGTTTAGTGCAAATCCTCTAAAGAAAAATGAGCTTTGTGCTTTTGTTCGTTTTCAACATTTCGAAACCAAGGAAAAATACAATTGGAACTTGAATGAATGGCAAGATTTAACTGCCGACAAAGAAACAGTTAAAAGCATGTACTTGCCCATGATTGGATACGGAATCAATCATAAACTATCGGCCTTTGCACAATTTCCCATTTACCGACAAATCCAAAATCATATTTCAGATTCCTATTTTAACGAAATCCTTTTAATGTCGCGCTATGCACTTATTCCCGCCTCGGGTAAAAAATCCGGCATAAGTTTAATCGGGGCTTTTCGGTTTCCTACCGAATCGGCAGCACACAACCCATTTGCTGATGGAAGTATTGATATAATTCTGGGTGAAATTTTTTCTACCAAATGGTATGGCAAATGGCGAACTCATATCAAATCGGAATATGCCATTACCACTAAAAACGACGCTAAAATTAATCCGGGTGACGAATTTAAAGTTTTGCTCAAGCAAGGATATAAATGGTGGAACATCCAGCTTTACGGGATTACAAAGTACATTCGAAAGTTTAAATCTCGCAATTTAGATGATTCCAAAGTGGATCATTCCCAATCATATAAACTGGTACATTTGTTAGGAGCCGACTGGAAGATCTATAAGAATTTTATTTTTAAATCGAGAATAGAAATTCCAAGTATTGCCAAAGGAGGATCGAATTATCATCAGAAGTTTAGCTGCGATTTGGTTTATTACATTTAAGCAGAAATTCAATGAAGAAAAGCATTATTAGCATCAGTTCATTACTTATCATCTTTTTAATTTGGTTTCTGGTGGCCTTTTTTACCAAAGAAATTAGAGATGTAGATTTTCCCAATCCTTTTTCCACTCTTAAAGGTTTATTGCATAACCTGCAAGGAGAGAAAATTTACGATTACTCGATCTATCAGCATACCTTTACAAGCTTGGGACGCTGGGCTTTCGCTTATTTAATGGCTGTTATTGTTGGAATTTTACTTGGTTTCTTTCTCGGAGTATATCCCCTGCTGCATAAATTATTCATGCCATTTGTATATGCCATACAATTGGTTCCCGGTCTTGCCTGGATACCAATCGCATTATTGCTTTTTGGTTTAGGAAGTACCTCTACACTGTTTATGATTTTTATTCTTGGTGTAATCCCAATCATTATCACTAGCTCATCAGGAATTCGAGAAACATCTCCAGAACTTATCAGTACAGCAACATATATGGGTGCAAATAAAGCGATGTTGTTCAAACATGTTTTGTTGCCATCATCCGTTTTTCATATAGTTGATGGCATGCGAATTGCCCTTTCCAGTTCATGGAGGGTGCTAATCGCTGCCGAAATGATTGTGGGCAAAGGTTTAGGTCTGGGTTATATCATTATTCAATCGCGCTGGTCTTTGGATTATACCTCATCATTTATATCTATTATTATCATTGTAAGCATTGGATTAATAGCAGAAAAATTGGTATTCGAGAAAATAGAAAAACATCTGCGCCTAAAATATGGATATAAGGAATAATATCAATTAATATGTACTTGGAATTACAAAACATATCGAAAACCTGGAAAAACAAAACTGGCGATAATTACAGTTTGCAAGATATTTCCTTAAGCATTTCCCGAAACGAGTTTGTTTGCATTATTGGGCCAAGTGGTTGTGGAAAAACAAGTTTACTAAAAATAATGTCAGGAATTGTGACTCCTGATTCTGGTGAAGTAATCCATAACGATAAAGTTGTGGAAAAAGCAGCCAATGGTCATAGCATGGTTTTTCAGGAACCTTCGCTTTATCCATGGAAAACAGTTGTAGAAAATATCGAATTGGGACTGATCTTCCAGAAATATCCCAAACAGGAACGGAAAAAAATCGTATCCGAAAAAATAAAACTGGCAGGACTCGAAAGCTTTGAAAATCTTTATCCTCATCAGCTTTCGGGTGGTATGAAACAAAAAACACAATTGGCTCGGGTATTGGCTTTAAATCCTGATATTGTATTTCTTGATGAGCCATTTGCAGCAATGGATGAAGTCCTTAAAAACAAGTTTGACAACTACCTGTTAAAGCTGTGGGAAAAAGAACAGAAAACATTTGTTTTGGTCACCCACTCTATAGAAGAAGCTCTTTTTCTTGCCGACCGAATCATATTAATGAGTCCTGATCCCGGAAAAATTCAATTGGAAAAAGAAATAGATTTGCCACGACCGCGTGATCTGTTTTCAAAAGATATTGTAGAACTACGTAAATCCCTACGCAATGAAATTTCAAAATTTTACTAAAACTTTAGTAATCATACTAACATCAACACTTATTTTAAGTGCGTGCTCAAGGCAAGATCAGAAACTTAAACTGATTTTTCCGAAAAAAGTAAACTACGAGTCGTTTATTATTGCAAAACATTTGGGCTATTTTGGCGAAAACGTGGAAGCAATAACCGTTAAATCTGGTATAAATGCTGCCGAAGCAATGACTTTAGGAGATGCAGATATGGCGGCCATGGGCGATGGCCCTACGGTTATTCTTCTGTCCAAAAACAAAAACACCTCTATTGTAACCCGATATGCCAAAGGTGAAAGAATTCACCGCTTAATTGCTGCTCATACAATCAAAAGTTCCAGTGATTTGAAAGGGAAAAAAATTGGCATTCAGATTGGATCGAGTACACATGCAGCTTTGTATGCATGGTTGGCAAACAAGCACTTTACCTCAGATGACGTAGAACTTGTGCCAATGAATCCATCAAATATGCCAGAGGCAATGAAAAGCAAACAGTTGGATGCCATTGCCGGAAGTGAACCCTGGGGATTAAATGTGGAAAAATTATGCAAGGATGAGGTTCATGAACTAGCCAATTTAAGCAATCCCGAAAATCACTCTCCCCACATATTGGTTGCTAAAAACAAGGTATTGTCCTCGCAAATTGAAACTGTGCAAAAAGTGGTGGAAGCTTTAAAAAAAGCAAATCAATTCATAAAGGAAAATCCTGATGATGCAGCAAAGATTGCAGCCAAATACATTGGGTTAAATTTTACAGATGAAGCCAAGTGCATTTCACGATTAGATTGGACTTTAGGCTGGGACAAAAGCGATAAAAATAGCATTAACAACACCGCCCGGTTTTTCTTAAAATCAAAGAAAATTAATGATATTCCAGATATTGAGAACAGATTAAATCTGTTTTATTGATTCGCAAAAAAATAAACTATAGCCTAATAAGCCTTAGTTCATGCCCTATGCTGATAAACCTATGAAGAATTTGGATAATTAAATCGAAATGCTTTATCATTGCATTCAAATCACAACTAAATTGAATATACAATGTCTGAAAACTACAAGTTCGTGCAAAATACAAAGTGCGAATATTTCCCATGCCATGAATGTAAAAACACAGCTGAGTTTAATTGTTTGTTTTGTTATTGCCCTTTGTATATGTTAGGCAACAAATGTGGTGGTAATTTTTCGTATACCGAAAATGGAATTAAAAACTGTGCCGATTGCACATTACCTCATTCAAAAGGAGGATATGATCATGTAATGAGCAAAATGGGTCTGGTAATGGAAAAAGGAAAAAAAAGAGATTAATACCAATATTTCTATTCACAACAGGTCTTCTTCTCAGATCTAAATAGGTTTAAAAGAACCGAAACAAAACAAATTTGCGTAATGGCTGCAATACCAGCCATAAGCATCATAAAACCACCAAGAAATAATGCATATAAATTCTCACCAATCAAAAACATGTAACCACTAAGAGACAGAACAATAGCCCCAAATGCACAACCAAAGCTTCTTGCCGAAGCCAATGGAGGTACTTTTACTTTTGCAAACAGATTGTATACCCTATCGTACATGCTATTCCTCGAAAATGCTCCTACCAAAGTTGTAGCTGCTGCCAACCACATAATGTATGGGGAATGAAGAAATAAACCTACAGATGTTAAAACAATACAACTAATAGGCGTTACGCGCATGGCCTTTTTTAGATTCATTGATTCCTGTTCACTCATAGGACATTGTAACTGATCATTGATTCGCTTGGCTTCTTTTTTCATGATTCATTAATGAGTTGTTAATGCAAAACTAATAGCATTTTCATCTGCTTATAATTTTTCCCATTTGCAAGATGGAAGCAACAAGATCAAAATAATCATTAGTGTGTGTTTAATCATTATTTTAATCAGGCTCGTTTCTTCAAAATACTTGAATGCACCAGCAAATATATAATAAATATAACTTTCTGTGGATAGAATTTTACGTCGAACTCACGTTAATTATAGAATGGAGATGTATAAAAGGCACGAGCTGATTGTCGTTCTGAGTATCAGGGAAAATCTCAATGCATAAAAAGCAGCTGTTTCGCTTAGTTCAAAATCCCAAAAAGTTATTGATCTTACTTCCTGCACAGCTTTATTAGGCTTTGTAAGCGGTATTATGCCCGTTAGAGTTGCGATTTGGCAGGACGATTGCATTTAATGGGCAGCTTCATTGACAAGCATAATCTGATTTTGAGATAAAGAAATGCCTTCCATTATTTCAATCCAAACCCCTTCGCCTGTTTCCATAACATCAACAATTAAGGTATAAATACGTTGATAGGCCTTCGCACTACTGCTCAAAAAACCTTCTTCCATAATATTGTTACTTACCCCATCGCCTACTAAAATACATGCATCTATATCTTTTGTTGTATTGCCAAGATGAATGTAAATAAAATCAAAATCAGGCACGTCAATAAGTTGCAACATTCCCCTATGAATACTAGGAAATTTCTGGCCATACCGATGATTCTGACCTCCTTCGCTTCTTAATGTAATTCCATATCTTCCGGTCGGAATGCAGGTTTTTCCAGGTATTTTTTCATCACGAACAGCATCTTCCAAAGTATAACAAGCAAAATATCCATCGATATATAACATCCCTAATGTAGATGTAGGTGACATACTGTATCTTATTAATTGTAGGTTCATAATGTTAAAATATAAAGCAAAGGAAATTAAATATAATAAGGAGAAGATAAAAAGTCAATAGCAAAAGTCAATCTTTAATTAATAATATATTTTTTTAGTGATTGACTATTATACTGGGAGTGTTCAATTTTATTTATTAGTTTTGCACTTGCAATAACCCTGTTGCATTTTGCGCAATGTTATGGGTTTACTGACATTACCATGCTGCGCAAAACCAGCAACAGAGTTTATTGTTTCTTAAGAATAGTGAGCCAATATTATACGAGCCCTTTGGTTCACTATTCTTTTTAGCTAGTTTCTGGCAAATCTTCTTCTACAGGTTCATTTTTAAGATATCGATACTTAAAACCATAAGATCTCATTACTCTTCGGGTGGTAGAGCTTGATTTCTTTCTCAAATTAAAGTGCAAATACTCTGCTACCTCTCTAATTAATTCATCAACAGGCTCGCGCATTTGGCTAATTTCAAATTGAACTTCCTGATAGGAACTGTCAGCCGGACCAACATCTTTCAATTCTTTTCTTGCATTTAGCAATTCAGTTTCAACCTCAGCTGCTGTTGGGTTTTCCATGGCAGGAAATCCTTTTTCCACTGCTTTTGCTTCACCGCTAATAATATGTTCGGCAGCATTTAATAATTTTCTTTCCGTTTTTATATCAGGAATATCACCATTAAAACTTATGTTGTAAAGTCCAAAAATATCAGCTTTATGTTCTAAACGATATGTTCTTCGTTTTAAAACTTCGTAAAAATCACGAACATAACGCTCAACACGATCCATAGACTCATTTTTCTCTCTAACCTCCCTATGTCTTTCGGTTAAAAGAGAAGAACCTTTTAGGTAAACCGACTTAAAATCAGTAAGGGTACTTTTTAAATTGACGACAATATTTTCGGGCAAATAATTTTTACCTTTGGCGATGTCGCTTTCCGCCATACCTGTGCAAGCCTCCAAAAACTCAAGGCGAAATGCATCAGAACTCGGGTATTCCAAAAATGGCATATACAAACAATTTAAGGGTTAAACATGCGGATTACCAAAGTAGTAATCCATTATCTAAAAAAATTTTGTGAGTCTGGAATATACATCCGACAACAATCTATGTGGGTTTCTGGTAACAGGAAGCAGCCGCAGCTCAAATCGCGAAAGGCTTCGTGTAACACGAGGGGAGTAAATCCCTGAGACTTAACAGGCTTCTGTCACCAAAAATGGGCTACTCCTGAAATCGGCAAAGGTTCTTGGTGCCAAAAAGATACTCCGACTGAAATCGGCTAGGGTTCTTGGTACCAAAAAGATACTCCGACTGAAATCGGCAAGGGTTTTTGGTGCCAAAAATGGGCTCCGACTGAAATCGGCAAGGTTTTTTGGTGCCAAAAAGTGAGTCCTTCTTGAATCTCAGACGATTTTTAATTCAGGAATATATCTTTTGGGAAGTCTCACGAACCGCAATTCCAATCAGCTCGTGTTTGCTGTGATAATAAAACAAAGTAGTGAGTCAATAAGTAGTAGCATAATTGTTAATTTTAAAAATCCCTCTATTCACTATTTCGATATGAAATAGGTGTTGAAAGTAAAATTATTGTTTCAAATATCAAAACTTTATCGAAACTATTTTGTTAATACAATAATTAAAAAACAGAAACTACGCCTATTTGTATTGTTTTTTTTATGATCTTTTTGTTTGTAGATGATATGATGATTACATTTAGCCTGGCAAGAGCAAAACAAAGCTAAAACTGGAGCAACTCTATTCGCAAAACATGAAACGAACATGATTAAAATAATTATTCATCATATAGGCAATGATTGTTTTGATTTTGGGGCTTTCATCCCACAAATAAAAAATTACAAACAGAAAAACAATCAAAAATAAAATTTGAATGCAAGATCAAACAATCATCATCATCTTTGCAGTAATCGTTGCCATTGTATTTTTAATGGTATTTTTCTTTAGCAAAAAAGCGATTGTAAAACGCAAATTAAAGCAATCAGAACGAAAGAGTCTTTCTGATTTTAGAAGTGGCGAAACCGCCCGAATAGTTGGGAAAGTTAAATTTGTTGAAGATCCCTTAATTGCCCCTCTAAGCGGACGCCGGTGTTCCTACTACCATATATTGATAGAACAAAAGAAATCAAGCGGAAAAAGTTCAACTTGGTATACCCTTGTTAATGAAGAAAGAAACAGCAAATATTTAATTAAAGATGGTAGCAAATATGCTTACATAAACGATTCTTTTTTGAAATCATACATTGTTTACGATGCCAAGTACCGTTTAGGCTTTTTAAACGATCCTACTGAGAATATGGAATCTTTACTAAGTAGTAAAGGAATTGATACGACAGGTTTCTTTGGGCTTAACAAAACCCTTAGGTGCAAAGAGGGAGTTCTTGAACAGGATGAGGAAATTGCAATATACGCTCATGGTGAATGGAAAGATGCACTAACACTTGGTCTACACGAAAAATATGGTAAAGTTTTAGAATTAACTGCCACTGGCGAAGAAGTCATTTATTTGAGCGATGATCCGGATACTACAAAGGAAAATAAAGATAAGCATGCCTCGAATAATAAAAAACAAGAAGCAAAAAGAGAGCGATACAGGAAATAGCCGTGTAGTGCTTTATATCATAGGCCGTCAACGCTTGAAAACCCCGACAGTGCTATAAAAGAATTAAACTGTGTAAACTCCCTACCACTTCTGCTTTAATCTTTATATTATCATTCATGGGTTCATATTGTAACTTGACAAGCTTAGACTGTAATTTCATCAACAACAATAAGGCTTATATTATAAAACAGCATTTGCAGAAGCTTAATTTTGTATGTTTACATACCATAAATTAAATAACAAATCATATGAAAAAACTTTACTACTAGTTGCCGTACTATTTGTTGGTACAAGTTTATTTGCTCAAGATGTTAAATTCGGTTTAAAAGGTGGTTTAAACTTTGCAAATTTTAAAGGAGATGATCCAGACGGTGATGTCAAAACAGACATCTATCTTGGTGGTTTTTTAAGAGTTGAATTAACCGAAACTATAGATTTTCAACCTGAATTGGTATATTCTCGTCAAGGAATGAAAGTGAAAGAAGATGGAGTTGATGGAAAGTGGAAGACGAACTATTTAAACCTACCATTACTTCTTAGAGCCAGTATGTTTCAATCAGAAAGTTTTCATGGTATTTTTGGCCCACAAATAGGATTTCATTTAAGCTCAGAAGTAGAAGGCTCGGAAGGTGATCTTACTCAATCTGTTGATGTAGATGATATGATGAGAGGTATTGATTTTTCATTAGCTTTTGGCTTTGAATATGACATTAACGAACAGTTTTCTATTGGATTAAGATATAACTTAGGTCTTTCAGAGATTATTGATTATGAAGACCTTGAATCCGATGCTAAACATTCAGTATTTCAATTAGGTGCTTCCATTGCATTTTAGAATATAAATACTTTAAAATATTAAACCTGTTCTTTTGGACAGGTTTTTTTTGCTTTAAACCATCTTCCTTTATCAATATTTATAGGAACAAAGCATATAAAAACTATTTTTGTCGCAAATTTCCATTTGGAGACCAACAAAAAATAGAAAAGCAAAAGAAATGATTGACTTTATAGTTGCTGAAGATAAATGCATAGAATGTGGCCTTTGTAAAGATGATTGTCCGGTTGGTATCATCAAGCTTACTCCTAAAGCTTCAATCGCAAAAGAGAAAGAAAAAAACTGTTTAAAATGCCAGCACTGCTTGGCAATATGTCCAACGGCAGCAATTTCTATCTTGGGCAAAAAACCCGAAGATTCGGTTTCTTGTAAAGCTGAATTACCTTCGGCCAATGCCATAAGCAATCATATCAAAACCAGAAGATCCATTCGAAAGTTTAAACCCGAAAATGTAGATCAAGATTTAATTCAACTAGTAATAAAAATCGCCTCTCATGCTCCGACCGGGCACAACGATAATGCAGTTTTATTCTCGCTTATCGATAATATTGAAGACATGAATATGTTACGGGATTCCATTTATGGAGCCATTGAGAAAGCTGTGGCTGAAAATAGGCTTCCTAAAAAATACATCTCCTTGGCATCCTTTCAAAAGGTTTGGGAAAAAACAGGAATGGATATCATTTTTAGAAACGCCCCTCACCTACTCATTGCTACTGCTCCGGCAAAAAATGCTTCGCCTAAAGTTGATTCATTAATTGGCTTAACTTATTTCGAATTTGCTGCCAATGCCAATGGATTAGGAACACTTTGGAATGGAATGATCACTTGGGTAATTGAAGAAATAGACCAATCGATACGAGATGTAATTGGCATTCCACGAGACCATAGCATTGGGTATACGCTATTATTTGGAAAACCTGCTATAAAATATGCAAGAGGAATTCAATCGGAAGGTTTGCATGTAAATCGCATCAGTTTAGCCAAAAATTAATTTCTTTATCCGTTACCCGAATAGGAATTGTTTTACTGTAAGATGTAATAAGTCCCCTTAGCAAGTGTGTAGCATCCTGTTTTTTAAGCGCAAACGCTTGCAAAACCCCAAGTATCTATCTAAATAACGTGAGTTCGACGTAAAATTCTATCCACAGAAAGTTATATTTGCGATAGATTGGCATTAAAAATTTGGAAAGAATAGCGGGTTATTTTGAGGAATTTTTAATGTGAAGATGTCGTAAAGAGAACTTTCCATTATGTGTTTGCCTGCTTTCGGCATAAATCTCCTCAAATCTTCTTGAAATATCTCGATATTCCTTCGAAAATTTGAGAAAATTTCTACTCAAAATCAGTGCAAACTGTGAACGAATTTTACCTCGAACTCACGTTATTTAGCTTGACAGAACTCAAAATTCTCAATACAATCTACGACTCGTTTCATATTAATACTGATATTAATCTAGAATTTGTTTTGATATTAATGGATGTTTCTATTTAACGCATCATGGTTAAATAGTAAAATTACATATGATGCATTGTATTGCTTTATTTTATTGATTTTTTATTTAGAATATATATAAACTAGCACAGAGTTAAATTGCAATCCACACATTACAAAACTCCACATTTACCGTATAATGGAACATGCAGCGCAGCCTTTATTTAGAAAAATCATAACAGTTTGGTATTGCACAGCAAATAATTTGTATGTTCCTTTGCGCTCGAAAGGGAAAAAGGACAAAAATGTCCTGTTTATTTACCAATCAAAATTGTTCATTTTTTTTGGACAGTAATCGCAAATTTAACAATTGAAAAGCAAGCATGATTAACGCCAACAATTCGAGACATCCAAAATTTGAATTATTGACTTGATCAAAGTGGAAGGTTCAATCTTTAAACTATTACTAGCAATGGTAAAAACGCAATTTAAAGCCGGCGAATGGCAAAAGACAATTAACGTTAGAGATTTCGTTAGCAACAATCTAACCTCATACACTGGGGATGCATCATTCTTAAGTGGTGCTACTGAACGTACCAAGCAACTATGGCAAATTTGTCTTGATGCTGTTAAGGAAGAGCGTGCCAACAATGGAGTTCGTTCTATCGATACAGAAACTGTTTCAACAATTGCCTCGCATGGTGCAGGTTATATCGACAAGTCTTTGGAGATAATCGTAGGATTACAAGCCGATGAGTTGTTGCGCAGAGCAATGAAACCATATGGTGGTATTGCAGTTGTAGAAAAAGCTTGTAAAGAGCAAGGTCTTGAAGTATCAGATCGCGTAAAAGATATTTTCCGCAATTTTGCAAAAACTCACAACGATGGAGTTTTTGACGCATATACTGCCGAGATTCGTAAATTTCGTTCGTTGGGATTCCTAACCGGATTGCCCGACAACTACGCACGAGGCCGTATAATTGGTGATTACCGTCGCGTTGCTCTTTATGGTATCGATCGTTTGATTGAGGCTAAAAAAGAGGACTTGGCCGGATTAATCGGTCCGATGACTGAAGGCCGCATACGCTTACGCGAAGAAGTTGCAGAACAAATCAAAGCCTTAGGTCAAATTAAAGAATTGGGCGCCAAGTATGATTTAGAATTGGGTCGTCCTGCCGAGACTGCTCAGGAAGCAATTCAGTGGACCTACATGGGATACCTTGCTGCTGTAAAAGAACAGGATGGTGCTGCTATGTCATTGGGTAATGTTTCTACTTTTCTTGATATTTATATCCAAAGAGATTTGGAAGAAGGAACTATTACCGAAGAGTTTGCACAGGAAATGATAGATCAATTCGTAATGAAATTGCGCATGGTTCGTCATCTTCGTATGAATGCATATGATGAGATTTTTGCCGGTGACCCAACTTGGGTAACCGAATCGATTGGTGGCAGAACCATAGATGGAAGGTCAAAAGTTACAAAAACTTCTTTCCGATTCTTGAATACCCTATACACCTTGGGTCCATCTCCGGAACCAAACATGACAGTGCTTTGGTCTGATCAATTGCCTGAAGGATTTAAAAAGTTTTGTGCACAGGTTTCTATCGATACTTCATCCATCCAATACGAAAACGATCAGTTAATGACTGATACTCGTAATTCCGACGATTACGGTATTGCCTGTTGTGTATCCTACCAGGAAATTGGTAAGCAAATTCAGTTCTTTGGTGCACGCTGTAACTTGGCTAAAACCTTATTATTGGCGCTAAATGGTGGCCGTTGCGAAAAAACCGGCACTCTGTTAATCCACGGCATTCCTGCAATAAAAAGCGATGAGTTGAACTTTGATGAAGTGATGGCTAACTACAAAATTGCAATGAAGGAAATGGCTCGTGTATACAACGAGTCGATGAACATCATTCACTACATGCACGATAAATACTACTACGAAAAGGCTCAAATGGCATTGGTTGATACAAATCCTGCTATCAATTTGGCATATGGTATTGCTGGTCTTTCAATTGTTACTGACTCTCTTTCTGCAATAAAAAATGCTAAAGTAACTGCCATTCGTAATGAAGAAGGATTGACTTGTGACTTTAAAATTGAAGGTGAATTCCCATATTACGGGAACGATGATGATCGTGCAGATTGTTTTGCCGTTGAAATACCGAAAATCTTCAATGGCTTGTTAAAAGACCTAAATACTTATAAAAATGCAGAGCCAACAATGTCTATCCTAACCATTACTTCAAATGTTGTTTATGGTTTAAAAACAGGAGCTACTCCTGATGGAAGAGCTGCTGGTGTTCCCTTTGCTCCGGGTGCAAACCCAATGCACGGTCGCGACACCAACGGGGCAATTGCTTCTTTGAACTCAGTTGCTAAAATCGACTATGCCGATTCATTGGATGGAATCTCAAATACATTCTCAATTGTTCCTAAGTCATTAGGAGCTTCAGCTGATATTCGTCAGGATAACTTGGTTACAATGATGGATGCATACTTTATAAAAGGAGCTCATCACTTGAATGTAAACGTGTTGAATCGTGAGATGCTGGAAGATGCTATGGAACGTCCTGAAGAATATCCGCAATTAACCATTCGTGTATCAGGATATGCTGTAAACTTTGTGCGTTTGACTCGCGAGCAACAGCTTGAGGTAATCTCAAGAAGTTTCTTCGAAAAAATGTAAGAGCGTTTTAAACATTTATATCGAGATCCGGGAGTATTTTATACCAGTATTATACTTTCCGGACTCGTTTTTTATTTGAGAGTTCACATTCTCAATCATTCATCAACTAATCAGCCATGTTAAACGTTCATTCATACGAATCGTTGGGAACTTACGATGGTCCCGGAATTCGTTTGGTAGTATTCCTGCAAGGGTGTGCATTCAAGTGTCTATACTGTGCAAATCCAGATACCATTAATTTTAAGGGAGGTACCCCTACTCAACTCGAAGAAGTGATGAGAAAAGCACGAAACCAGCGTCCGTTTTTTGGCAAGCTTGGTGGGCTAACCATTTCGGGAGGTGAGCCATTATGGCAAGCTGCTGAATTAAAGAAACTATTCAAACAACTTAAGGATGAAGATTTTAATACTTGCATTGATACCAATGGTAATGTTCTTAACAATGATGTTAAGGAATTATTATCGAATACCGATTTGGTTTTGCTTGATATTAAACACATCAACCCCGATTGGCATGTGAAAATTACGGGTAAACGGAACGATACGACCTTAAAATTTGCCAAACATCTTCATGAGCAAAATACTAGAACTTGGTTGCGCTATGTTTTGGTTCCCGGATATTCCGATCAGCCAGAATATTTGCATGAAATGGGCAAACATTTTCAGCAATACACCAACATAGAAAAACTTGAAATTCAACCATATCACAAATTGGGAGTTCATAAATACGAACATTTAAATTGGGAATACAAGTTAGAAGGAGTACCAGAAAATACAATTGAACAATTAGAGGCTGCAAAAGAAATTCTAAGTCTGTATTTTAAAGAAGTAATCATTAATTAATTTCCAAGTAACGCATTACAATTCTCATAAAACACAATCCTGTAATTATTAATTCATAATTTACATGACATATAAAGATATCAATGAAATTATTGAAGTGGCAAATCCCAAAATCGAAGTATCGATTAAGGAGCAAAACAACTTCAATTCTCCTAACGAAATTGTTGAGGTTATAAATCACACTGCTAAAGTAAAGAAAGAAACATCGGTAAATAAGACTTTTGTTTTGGCTTTATTGGCTGGTGGATACATAGCCATGGGTAGCCTTTTGGCACTGGTTGTGGGCGGTGCAATGCCTGGTCTTGCAGTCAGTAATCCAGGATTACAAAAATTCTTTTTTGGTGCGGTTTTCCCTTTGGGTCTGATCCTTTGTGCAGTAGCTGGCGCTGAATTGTTTACAGGTAACACGGCCTATTTTGTTCCATCAGTATTCTCAAAACGCATGTCGGTTAAAGTACCCTTAAAAAACTGGGGTATTGTTTACATCGGAAATTTTATCGGATCAATAATCGTTGCTTACTTTCTGGTATATCTTACAGGTGCTATCATGAATTCACCTTCAGTTGATTCTGCCATAAATATTGCTATTGCCAAAACTTCAAATCCCTTCTACAAAACCTTTTTAAAAGGAATTGCCTGCAACTGGATGGTAGCATTAGCAATGTGGTTGGCTTATGCCTCAAAGGATATTGCAAGTAAAGTTTTAGCCATATGGTTTCCGATAATGGCTTTCGTAGCAATGGGGTTTGAACACTGTGTAGCCAATATGTTTTTTATTCCTGTGGCTATTTTCCATGGCGCAGATATTACTTGGTTGGATTTCGTAATAAAAAACCTCATCCCTGCCACTTTGGGCAATATTGTTGGCGGAGCACTATTTGTAGGAACTGCTTATTGGTATGTTTACGATAAAAAGAAGTAATCAGAAATATACTCGCCGCTAGTCCTGATTTGCAATCAGGGCTTTTGGAGCTTAGGATTTTTAATTCGAAAAAAACTGTAAATAAGGTTAGGATTACACCCCCTTTATATGCACACGATAATCATTATTTTGACCTTATGGCTTCCTTCAGGCAAATGAAAAGAAATTATAAACAGATCGAGTCTTAGCTTGTTTTGAGAATAAACTCAAAAAAACAAGACTTATTTCATGTCAAAACAAGTTTGAAAAGATCAATAAAGCTGTATTTATCAGTCAATTACTTAAAAAATGCTTTATTTTTTGATTAAAATTACTCCTTAATTTAATTAAGTGATTAACCTCAGTTAAATGTTAATCTATTGAGACTCTATTGTTAATTTATTTATTTCTATCTATTTGTTCGTGAGTTTATTTGATGGAATGCATAAGCAGTTCGTGAATTGAAGTTTTGAATTATGACACTAAACATAGGTTTATTATATTGATTTGCAGAACATTGAGACTTTCGGTTTTTTCTAATCAACTCTTTGATCTCATTTTGGATCTTGTAGTTTTGCCCTTTAAACAATGCGAGTTCTACATGATCAGAAAGATTAAATACTTATTTGCTCTTACATCGAAAAAACGATTCCTTAGGTATCTAAAAAACAGAGGTGTTAAGATGGGTAAAAATGTCTATTTTAAGAATGTAAAAACAATAGACATTGATCTTACGCGGCCATGGTTGATAGAAATAGGAGACAATGTATTCTTTAATAAGAACTTTACATTGCTCACTCACGATGCTGTATCGAGATTATATAAGGAGAAGTACAACGATTTTCTGCCCCTTCATTCCACCGGAAAAGTAACCATTGGGAATAATGTATCATTTGCAAGGCAAGTTACCGTGCTAAAAGGAGTTACCATTGGAGATAATGTATTTGTAGGTCATGGTTCTTTAGTGTCAAAGGATATCCCATCAAATTGTATTGCAGTTGGAAGGCCAGCTACACCTGTATGCTCACTCGATCAATATTACGAAAAAGCCAGAACAAGGTATGCCGAGGAGATGAAAGCGCACTATTATCACATCAAGAACACCGAAAATAGAGAACCTACCATCGATGATTTTAAAAATGAATATTCCTTATTTATTAATGGAGATAAGATTGATGAGTTTATAGAGTCTTTAGATAAGAAATCTGGTAAATGGGTTAGAAACAACATCGGCAAATCATATGAATATTATAAAAATCATCATAAAGCCATATTTAATGGTTTTGATGAAATGATTACCAGTTTTAAAGGCTAGTTAGAACTTCGCAGAATATCCTAAACAATCTGCTTTCCGCACAAATCGGCACACCTTTATCTGCGTATATCTGCAAGAAAATTTGTGAATCCCTTTTTTCAGATTTAAATTTTTCGGATTAAAAATCCCAAGCTCCAAAAGTCCTGATTACAAATCAGGACTAGCAACGATAGTATAGATGAGCCTGTAAAAATATCATTCGCACAAGTACAAATAGAGGATCAACTTTTCACTTTAAATACTTTTCTTAGTATATCGTCCATTAAACACCATTTTGATATGGATGACTGTAATAGATTTGCACCTACAAAGGCAGTTAGCAACAACCAATTCATGTTTACATAGAATGCCAACAGAACACTTATTAATACGATTGTTCCGGCAATTGCTCTAATCATTCTTTCTCTCATAATCAATTTGATTTACTCATTTACATTTTCTATTCCATCCTTCATTTCAGGATACTTCTTTTTCTCGGTCATATAGAAGATTAATGGAACAATTACCAAGGTAAGAAATGTTGATGCGATAGATCCTCCCATTAATGAAATGGCTAGTCCTTGAAAAATTGGATCGAATAAAATGACCACAGCACCAATCACAACGGTACCTGCTGTTAATAGAATCGGAGTGGTTCGAACAGCTCCCGCTTCTATTACGGCCTCCTTTAATGGCACATTTTCTGCCAATCGCAGATTGATAAAGTCAATCAACAGAATCGCATTTCGAACCATAATACCAGCTAAGGCAATCATTCCAATCATTGAAGTTGCCGTGAAGAATGCGCCCATCAACCAATGGCCTATCAATATCCCCACAAGGGAAAGTGGTATGGAAACCATCATTACAAATGGAACTTTAAAATTCTGGAACCATCCAATTATCAACATATAAATCACCAATAACACCACTGCAAATGCTGCACCCAAATCACGAAACACTTCGAACGTAATTTGCCATTCTCCATCCCATTTTAAACTGTAATTGTCTTCGAAAAACGGTTGTTTCGTATACTCTTCCAAGAGCTCGTAGCCTTTGGGGATTTTCACATCGCTTAAGTGATCAGAGATTTCTATGATTCCATAAACCGGACTTTCTAATTTTCCGGCAACGTCAGCGGTAACGTATACCACTCTCTTCTGATTCTTTCTGTAAATGCTCTTCTCTTTAATTCTTTTATGGATATCAACAATATCTCCAATCGAAATCATCTGTCCCGATTGAGTCAATAGGTTTACTTTTTTTAGATCGGTAACACTGCTTCTATCTTTTTCATGAAGACGCAAGTTAATACCAATTTGTTCATGTTCGTGTTCCTGATACAGTTGAGAAACTTCTTTTCCCTTTAATACCATACTTAAAGTATGTACAAGCTGCTTTGTTGAAACACCGGCAAGCATAGCTTTCTCTTTGTTCACATTAAATTGATATTCAGTTTGATCATCTTCAACCAACCAATCCACATCTACCACATCATTGGTATTGTTAAAAATGGATTTAACTTGCCTGGCAACATCAATTTGACCTTCGGTATTTGGCCCATAAATTTCTGCCACCAATGTCGACATTACCGGAGGTCCGGGTGGTACTTCAACTACCTTAACATTTGCATTAAATCTTTCTCCGATCTGTTGTAAACCTGGTCGCATTGCTTTTGCTATATCATGACTCTGCAAATCTCTATCATGCTTTTGTGTCAGATTCACCTGAATATCTGCAACATTTGAGCCTCTGCGTAAATCGTAATGACGCACCAAGCCATTAAAGTTGATTGGTGCAGAAGTACCTACATAAGTCTGATAATCAACAACGTTTTCTTGCTGTGCAATGTATGCAGCCAATTCTTTTGCAACAACAGCCGTTCGTTCGAGTGTAGTACCCTCAGGCATATCAATTATTACCTGGAATTCATTTTTATTATCGAAAGGCAACATTTTAACCGCAACCAATTTAAAGTAAATCAATGTTGTTGATGCCAATAATAATACGCTAACCGTTCCGATAAATCCCCAACGCTTGACTTTCGATTCCAGCATGGGACGAATGGTAGCCGCATACATTTTATAAATCACAGAATCTTCAAGTTTAAATACCTTTTCTTTTTTGATCTTCTTTTCGTTATGGTTCAACAACCTAAAAGCCAAATAAGGGGTAATTGTAAGCGCCACAAGCAGCGAAAATATCATGGCTAACGAGGCACCAATTGGCATTGGGCTCATATATGGCCCCATTAGTCCTGATACAAAAACCATTGGCAAAACGGCTGCAATAACAGTAAATGTTGCTAAAATGGTTGGATTCCCAACTTCATCAATAGAATGTAAGGCTGCTTTCATAAATGAAATTTTCTTCATTTTAAAATGCCTATGCATATTTTCCGCAATAATAATTGAATCATCAACTACAATGCCTGTTACAAAAACCAAGGCAAAAAGCGTAATCCGATTTAATGTGTAATCCAGAAAATAATAACTGAACATGGTTAAAGCAAAAGTGATGGGTACAGAAAGAAATACCACCAAACCTCCGCGCCAGCCCATTGCCAGCATCACTACAAAGGTTACCGCCACAATGGCTCCTAAAAGATGCAGCAACAATTCAGCTACTTTATGAGAAGCCGTTTCTCCGTAGTTTCTGCTTACATCTACCTGAACATCCGAAGGAATTAAATCTTTTTTAAGCGATTCGATTTTACTTAAAATCTGTTCGGATACCTTCATGGCATCAGCTCCTCTGCGTTTGGCCACAGATATTGTTACGGCAGGATATTCTCCTTTAAATTGCACTTTGGCATCGTTAATTTTTCCGTAACCGAAACTTACATATTGAGATGGAATTTCCGGACCATCGATTACTTCAGCAACTTGTTTTAAATAAATGGGACTCCCTTTGTATACACCAACAACCAAACTGGAAATGTCTTCAGCATTTTCGAGAAACCTACCCGATTCAACCAAATACTCCTGATCATTGCTATTAAATGAAGCTGATCCTAATTGTTGATTAGAGATTTTAATTTGTTCAGATATACTTAATGCATCCAGCTTATATCCTGCCATTTTTTCCCGGTTTAAAATTACCCTTACCTGGCGCGAACGACCTCCAATCACTTTAGTCTCCGATACTTCTGCTACTTTTTCAATTTCGTTGTTCACCTCCTGGGCTATTCTTTTCAACTGAAAATCGCTATAGGTTTCGCTCCAAAGTGTTAGCCCAAGTACGGGAACATCATCAATTGCACGTGTTTTTATCAATGGCATGGATGTTCCTTTTGGCATTTCATCCATGTGTTTCATAATTTCGTTGTACATTTTCACCAGAGATCTTTCCACATCTTCGCCTACAAAAAACTGAACAATTAAAATGGCCTGCCCTGGCATCGAAGTTGAATATACATATTCAACCCCTGGAATATTTGCCACAACCTTTTCGAGAGGCTGCATCACACGAGATTCTATTTCCGACGGACTAGCCCCGGGATACATTAAAAAGATATCAGCAATGGGAACATCTATTTGTGGTTCTTCCTCTCTTGGGGTTAAATAAGCACTGTATACACCAATTACCATAAAGGTGACCATTAATAGAGGGGTCAGTTTTGAATTAATAAATAAATTGGCTATGCCGCCTGCAAATCCTGTTTTCATCTTTTAAGAGGTTTGATATTGTAATTCAAATTTTCTTTTAACATCCGTATTATACCAGTTATATTGCGAAACAAACCTTTAATGGTTTTGAGAATTTTGAGTTTAGTAAAGGCTAAAAATAGAGGCACAGCTTTAGCTACAGCGGTACAATTAACGATTAATAAACTTAAAAGGACACAAAAATGATACTGATTATATTGGTTTATAATGTTTTCCGCTGTCAGATGGAAGCCACAAGATCAAAATAATCATTACCATATATGTTTAATAATTATATTTATCATGCTCCTTTCATCGCATTACTGGTATTACTTGATGCTTAATTTTGCACCATCCCAAATCTTACCCTGATAAGATACAATGTACTGTTCTCCATCGCTTAAGCCCGACAATACCTCAGTCCTATCATCGATGGTTTTACCAATACGAACCCAACGTAAAATTGCCGTTCCCATTTGACTAACCGTGTACACTCCTGTAAGCTGTCCTTTTTTTACCAATACCTTGTTAGGGATAAAAATG
This sequence comes from Marinifilum sp., assembly GCF_965230805.1. NCBI lineage: Bacteria > Pseudomonadati > Bacteroidota > Bacteroidia > Marinilabiliales > Marinifilaceae > Marinifilum > Marinifilum sp. The sequence goes on from NZ_OZ246019.1 coordinate 4,718,332, forward strand.
CCGGGTGCACCTTCCTTCTCTATCACAACCCGGGCATACATTCCACTATATAAGCTTGCTTTTTGCTCAGCTGTTGGCTGTAAAGCAATCTTAGCTTCGAATTGATTGCCTGTATACAAAGCAGAAGGGTTTACCTCGGCAATCGTACCATCAATAGTTAGGCTAAGTGCTGATATTTTCACCCTTACATGATCTCCATTTTGAATTTTAGATATTTCAGTTTCCGGGATTCTAGCCATAACTTTGTATTCTCCTTGTTTCTCAATAGCCAACAATGGCATTCCTGGAGAAGCCATATCACCAACATTCATATATTTTTTGGTAACAGTTCCATGGTAAGGAGCTTTTATGGCAGAGTAGCTTAACATCTCACTCACTTCTTTCATTCTTTGTTTTACTGATTCCAATTCGGCTTTAGTCATGTTGTAATGTGTGGTAACGTCATCCATTTCTTTCTGCGTAGCACTCTTTTGTTCCAATAAAACTGTGAATCTATCGTAATCTTTTTTTGCATTCTCGAAAGCAGCTTCAGCCTTCGTCAAATTGGCTATAACCTGTGCTTTTTTAGCCTTAATATCCTGATCTCTAATCTGAACTAACAATTGTCCTTTTCTTACTTTTCGACCTGGCTCAACATATATTCTTGCAATTTGTCCCATAATTCTGGTACTGATATTCGCATGTGTTTCTGCCTCAATCTTACCCGAAAAGCTCATTATTTCAGCTTGATTTAAGCTTTTTACAGTTTGCACACTTACCAAAAGATCGGCCTTCTGTGTTCTTTTTGAATTTGATTCACTACCGCACGATTGAAATCCCCAAGCAAGTGTGGCAGTTAATGCTAATAATACTATGTTCTTAGAGTTCATTTTTATGTTTCTTTTAAGATATTGATTTTGCTTATTGTAACACCTTTTCAAGCAATAATTCCAATTGAAAAACTGCAACATGATAATTGTATAATGAGTTGATGTAATCAAGTTTCTTCATCAAAGCCATTGATTCAGCATGCAATACATCTATGGTTTTTTCCAATCCCTGCTTATACCTGTTGGTTCTTATTCTAAATGCCTCTTCGGCTTGTTCCTTGGCAAGTTTGTTGGTTTCAATTCTATTGAATGTGAGTTTCAAATTCCGCTTGGCAGCTATAATCTCCATATTCGATCTGGACTGATAATCGGTAAGGTCAAATTTTGCAATTTTTAATTCCGCTTCGGCCTTTTGCACTTTCCCTGCATGTTTATAGCCAGTAAAAATATCCCACGATAAACTTGCGCCCAACATATAATTATTGGCCGAAGTCCCGAAAAGCTTTGAGTCGTTCCATCCGTAAGCACCAAAAGCATTTAATCGAGGTAGAAATCTCATTTTCTCTGATTTCAACATATTTTCATGCGACTCCAGACTTTTCTTGTAAGCCATGATATCCGATCGCATTCCTTCATCCGACTCGCTTAATGCCTGTAGTAATGAAGGTACGTGATTCAATTTGTCGGTAGTGACAATAGTAGTCTGAATATCCAAGCCTAGGATGTATGCTAACCATTCTCCTGCCTGCCGTTGCGAATTTTTAGCATCTTCGAGTTGATTATTTACCTCAAGTAAGTGCACCTTAGCAGAAAGTAAATCAGCCTCTTTCGCATATCCCTGTTCTAAATTGTGTTTTGTTTGCCGTAGTGCCGATTTGGCAGTTTCCACTGATTTGGCAATTACATCTACCGCTTCTTGTGCTAATTCTAATTGGTAGTATGCTTTCTTCACCTCAAACTTTGTAAAGTTAATGGCACGTGCAGTAGTAAAATCAACAGCTTGCATTTTTGTATTGGCTGCTTTTCTAAGGTAAAATCCATCAAAATTAAGAATGGGTTGCTGCACTGTAATTTTGGTATTGTAGTTCTCAATTCTATCAGGGTCATTTAACAAGATTGGATTAAAATCCTTACTGGTAGTAATTTTCTGTTTTAACTTAAAACCAAAACTTGCTAATGGATCATTTGTCGCTACCGCAGTATGCGATAAATTTAATTTGGGAAGAAATACCGAATTTGTTTGACGAAATTCTGCTTTTGCAACTCTTCCCTGCTCTTTCGCTTTGTTAATTTGCCTGTTATTATCAGTAGCTGTTTGTAAAGCTTCTTGCAGGCTTAACTTCATTTCTGTTTGTTGTGCCAACAGCTTACTTATCTCACTTACAATAAGAAAACAGATGAATAGGCTGATAATTTTTCGCATGTCTATTTATTGATTGTTTAATGATTTTTGTCCAAATGTATATATTTTAATCTATATATCCAAACATCTAGATGTTTGAGTTTGGTTTTAAAACCTATCTCCTCAATATCATCTGGTTTTGCACATTGAAATTTAGAACAATATACAATAACAATCAACAAATATTTTATATAATATTTTCTGTAAGGGTAAAAAAACTTGCACAATGCAAGCTCACAATTCATTTATTCTGAAATACCAGTATTAGAATAAAACAAATCTCGTTCTTTTGTCCATTTGAGTTTATTCTTGTTAAAAGAAATCACTTAGCTAAAAACCTAAATTCAATTTAAATTTCTTAATTAAGTTTAAAAGACTTTGCCTCTATGTTTAACCTTAACAAACTCCAAATTTTTAAAACCATTGAAGGCTTATTTCTGTTTATATTTTTTTCATTTGCCAGGTAGAAGCCACAAGATCAAAACAATCATTACCGGGTAAATCATGCTCGCTTCAGAAATGGTACAGTTACTTCTCTAATTCCTTTCGCAGAAGGTTTAATACCCTAAAGGCAGAAATTTTAATATTCCTTTCACGCACCTTATACAATTCCAATTTTTCTGATTTTACTCCAAAATCTCCCGCAAGGGCAATCCAAACCGTCCCTACAGGTTTCTCATCGGTTCCTCCATCCGGACCTGCAATTCCAGAAGTTGCAAGAGCATAATCAGTACTCAAAACACGTTTTGCACCTAATGCCATTTGTTCAACAACTTCTTTACTTACCGCACCATGCACCTCCAAATCTTTCGCATTAACTCCTAAAACATTCTCCTTTATTTCATTTGAATAGGAAACAACACTTCCTTTAAAATAAGCAGAACTACCTACATTCGAAGTAATTAGATGAGCAATATATCCACCCGTACAACTTTCTGCAGTACCTATCGTTTTATTTTTTGCTAAAAGTAGTTCTGCAACACGTTCCTCAATGGCTGTATCATCGTAAGCAAAAATATTATCGGGCAAGATCTTTTGGAGTTTCTCAACTTCCAATTGAACCATTTGTTTCAACTCATCTTTATCGTTGCCTGTGATACTTAAACGTAATCTAACTTTACCTGGCGATGGCAAATAAGCCAGTTTCATATCTTTTGGCAAATTCTCCTCCCAATCAGTAAGCATGTCAGCCAAAACCGATTCTCCTATTCCCTCTGTCATAATCGTTTTATGAACGATTTCGGGAGTTGCAAAATGACTCTTTATTCTTTCAATTAAGCCATTCTGCATAATTCCTTTCATTTCGAAAGGGACACCCGGCATTGATGCAAGAACTCTATTATCTTTTTCGAACCACATACATGGAGCAGAACCAAAATTATTAGGAATAATTTTAGCCCCATCAGGAACAAGAGCCTGCTCGCAATTAAACCGATTCATCGGGATTCCATACTTTGCCAATCTATCTTGAATTTTTCGATACAATTCATCGTCCTGAATCAAGCACATTCCAAAATAATCGCTTAATGTTTTTTTAGTGATATCATCATTGGTTGGGCCTAATCCTCCTGTCATTAATACAAGAGGAGCTCTATTCATGGCAGCTTTTATAGTATTTACAATATCATCCGCCTGATCTGAAATACTTGTTATTTTGGATACACTAATTCCATTTTTATTTAATTCTTTAGCCATCCATGCCGAGTTGGTATCCACAACCTGTCCTATTAGTATTTCATCGCCTATCGTAATAATTTCTGCTTGCATTTTTCCTGATATTTAAGCTTTATTTTTTGTAAAGTTAATTGCTTTTAATCTTTGCAATAATGTTGGATGAGAATAATAGAAGAACACATACGCTTTGTGTGGTGTAAGATTACTTAAAGTACTTACCGATAGTTTTATTAGAGCATCTCCTAATGATTGTCCTTCATAATTATTCTTTGCATATTCATCAGCTTGATATTCATTCGCTCTTGAAAGTAGGTTCATACCAAGTCCTAAAATACTGGAAATTGGTGAATATAGAATTCCAAAAGCGATCAATCCTAAATGGAAACCATGCTGCTCGGCTCCTAAAGCTTCTGATAACTTAGGATTAGCTATAAAAATGGAAAAAATGTAAAACATTAATCCTGTTTGAAGTAATGATAAAATGATTCCGCTTTGAGTGTGTTTTTTCTTGTAATGCCCAATCTCATGAGCTAAAACAGCGACAATTTCTTTTGTTGACAACTCAGATAATAATGTATCGAATAATACAATGCGCTTTTTAGCTCCCAAGCCGCTAAAATATGCATTCCCTTTTGAGGATCTTTTAGATCCATCCATTACAAAAACATTATCGAGCTTAAAGCCTGTTTTTTTAGCAAACTTCTGTATCTCAGCTTTCAATTCTCCTTCCTCTAAGGGATTTTGCTTGTTGAAAAGTGGCACAATCAAGGATGAATAAAACATGGTCATAAATATCATGAAAGCTGCTATAACAGCCCAAGTCATCCACCAAAAATTATTGGTTGTTTGCAAGTAAATCCAAATCAGCAAAGCCAATAAACCTCCACCAATCACCATTCCCAAAAATGCTCCTTTAAATAAATCGAGTATAAAAGTTTTTATGCTGGTTCTATTGAACCCATACTTTTCTTCAATCACAAAAGTAGAATAGTACGAAAATGGCAGGCTAATAATACTTGATGCCAACATAATTACTCCAAAGAACCATAACGCAAGCCAAATGGGATTTGTAGTATACTCTCTTATCAATTCATCGACCCAGGCAAAACCACCTAAAACAATCATTAAGATACTGGCTACAAAACTTATAGCAGATGAAACAAAGCTTAACTTATACTTCTCTTTCTGATAATCCTGAGATTTTAGGTACTGTTCTTTTTCATAAATACCTTCTAATAGTTTAGGAAGTGTAGGAGACCAATTTTTAAGGTTTAAAATATCCAGAAATCGTTCCAATATAAAATCAAAAATCAATATGCCCAATAGGATATACAAAATTGTTGTTACAGTCATCTATTCTAATTTTTAATTTGCAAAACAAAATTAAGAAGCCCAGAAAGTACATACTTTCAAGGGCTTATTTTTATTTTGTTTTTTCTTTTCCAAAAAACTTATCTAAAAGGTAGCTATTTTGGATTCTTTGGGTTAATTCTTTATAGTATTCTTTTATGAACTTGTATTCTGACGGCTCTTTGTCTAAATCTTGATAATATTTGATGGATTTTTGTATCCAAACATTTGCTTTTTGAAAATCCTCCTTCAATTCATAGGCCATTGCTAAATTATAACATGCTCTTCCTGCAATCTTTAAATCCACTGAGTTAGTGTGTTTTTTCCACATTTCTATAGCTTGGTTCAAATTTTCATTACTCAGATAATAATAAGCTAAAGAAAAATCCTCATGACCGGCAATAAAGTAGGTTCTGGTTAGTTCCTCCCAAGTTGGGGAAATTAAATTTGCATAATTACGACCAACTTCATAGGAAACTTCAGCATTAAGCTCCTTGCGCGTTGGCATCTTATCTTCAATTAATTTGGTAAAAGAATAAGAGCTAACTTCTGTGTAAAGACTATCCGAAATCATTCTTTCATCATGAAGTTTTTGAAGCAAGGGATCATAAATTCTCCAAACAGCATAGTATCTTATATCCGTTATCCCCCAATTTTCTTCACCTTTTATCGTTTCATATTCATTAAAAATTTGTAGATCTTCTAAGCAAATTATGATATCAGACCCACTAGATTCACAGACACTGTCAACCTGCTCCCATGTCATGGGATCATACTTTCTTTCTCCCTCGATATGCTTAATCGAAAATCGAGTAAACGAGATGCTATCTAGTGCATAGTAGTTAGATAAATTTTCGCTTAATCCAAGATGGCAATTAATTGCACGAATTTTATCGTAATTAGCTGTATCCTTTACGGTTAATGCGTTTGATTGATAATATTCTGATAATGAATCCGAATCAAAACTAAGATTCCGATCGACAAATCCTATGGTTTTTACATCTGGAGGGACAATAATTTTTGGTGCTTTTAAACTCTCAAATGTATATAGTGCCATTGTTTGACAACTACCAAAAATCAAAGGAAAAACTCCAAATAACAGATATTTATTAACATTAATTCTTGTAGGAATTCTTAGCATATTCATTCTTACTAAATTATTGCGGTTAGGATTAATTTCCAAGCCAATATCTTCTCAAAAACCATTCCGAAACCATTAATATAATAATAAAAAGTAATAAATAAAGTGAATCAACAGCCTTGTCATAACTTGTTTGATATACAATCGTAGGTTTCCTCCTGTTGTCTTTCAATAAATCATCTTTAATTTTTATTGAACTGATTTCACTATAATAATTTCCTTGTGATAAAGCAGATATTTGTTTAAGTGTTAATGGATTTGCTTGTAAATTTTTTGATTCAAGATTATTCTCTCGCACAATAAACTCTCCAAATCGCTCCAGGTTTTCTTCTAAGCCAATACTTGAAACTTTATACTTATATCTTCCCTTTCTCAGAGAATTTATACTTAAATCATAAGCATCCTCATTTTTTGAAAATCTATAGTTGTAAGTATTATTCTCAGCATCTATTAAAACAAAATTAAGTTCGGCTTTGTTTGAAAGTTGATAGCTTTTGTTGTACAACTCAGCCTTAAAGTGAATTTGATTACCCTCAGTAAAGTCCTTTTGATGATTAACAACTAAGTGATCCTTTTTTACATTTAATGCCAAATATTGAACGATTCGGTTAATAAGGTCATTAAATCCTGAATTTGTATCGAACTGTTTAAATTCATTTAACTTCCAGCGCCATAAACCTTCTCCAAATATCCAAGCCATTTTTCTATCTTTCATAATAGAAAAAGCCATCAACGGATATTGCGTATCAATATTTTTTATTCGCTGATAAGCTAAAACATTGTATTCTGATTTGAAATGAATTTCACCAAAGGGTGCTAATAAAGGTGGAAGCTTCTCAAAACTATTCTTCTTCTTTGATTCTAAATTAAACAATGAAAAGTTTTTATTTCCTTTGAACAACACATCCTGAAAGTAGGCATTTTCATTATTGATATTCAGCCCCAGGTTTAAAGAGTTCAATTTAATCAAGTCAGTACTACCACCGACAATAAACAAGCTAGGTATCCTTTTATATTGCAGTTGTCGAAATAAATCTATATGACTACTTCCTTTTGAAGGAATCTGATAAGCAATTACCAAGTTAAGGTCATCAAAATTAACCTGCTTTTCTGAAAGATTTATTAATTGAAAATCAATGTTAGGATTTTCAAGAAAAGCCGATCTTATTGCTCCTAAATCAGGATGATATTGATCGAAAAACAAGGCAATCTTCTTTTTAGAATCCAGAATATCGACAACAAAGTCGGCTTTATTATTTTTAAAAGAATATTCTAAAAAGTTAGATTCTAATTCTGCGGTAAACCGTTGCAATCCTTTCTCATCAGTATCAATAAAGTAATCCTTTTCTTGATAAAAGTTCTCTGAATTTACGATAATCTCATCTTGTAAGATCAGTTTATTTTTATTCTTTATTTTAAAACCTAGCTTCTTGTGCTTAGAATTTTGAGCTTTAAAACCAACTCTTACCGGCAATTTCGTATTGGTAAATCCAATTCTGTTCGAGCGAATCGAATAAACAGAAACATCTTTAATTTTGGCTGTATCTCCAAGCTGTATCGTATGAACTGGTATTCCCAGATCAGGAATAAGATATCGTGGATTAGCTCCTGAATTAAACAAGCCATCACTTGCAATCAGCAATTGAACTTGATCCATATTACCATAGTTATCTTTTACAAACTTGAACAATGATGAATAATCCGTTGACTTCTCATTAAAGTCAATCTTTGTTGCAACTTCAACTTTATCTCCAAAACTTAACCGTCGAATAGAATAGTCATCTTCAAACTCTTTTAACAGTTCATCAATTTCAGAATAATAGCTACTTAAATAATAACTTGAATCTTTCCCAAACCTCAATGAAGCTGAATTATCTTGAGCAAAGATTAGAATTGGCTTATTTTCAATCGTTTTTTGATATCTAATCCCAGGCTCGAGTATTAAAATTAATAAAGTCAAGATTGCTAGAAATCGCAGGATAATAAGGCTGAAATTTTTCCAAACTGCCAATTCCTTATGCAAATTTTGCCTGTGAAAATATGTGCGGATAGAAATTGCCGATGCCAAGATTAAAATCGGCAACACCCACCATATCGAGTATTGTGTAACCAGTGAAATATCCAACTTTCTTTCTTTTGATCCAGCAAATTTAACAAAGAAATCCGTTACTAAGGCCTTTAATGATTATTGTTCGTCCACTTTTTGTGTTTAAATAGATTTATGCAATTCATTTTTGGCTTTAAGCCGAAAGATTCACACCAATGATTTAATTCAATTACTAGCATGCCAGCTTAAATTCCCGGATCGTTTTCTGCTATAAATTTCACTCCATGAATGATCTTAAAATCAAACACAAATTCCTCTTATCACTTGAATGGCTAAAAAGATCAGTAAAAAAAACACTTATCCAAATAACTAAAAGCATTACAACAAAATAAACCTCTCCCTATGTCCTTTTGAGTTGATTTTTCTTTAAAAATATAGCCGTAGTTATGGGTATGATTCTATTGTTTCACTTGACTAGACTCAAATTCTCAAAACAAGTTAAGATGCTTTTTTTTTTAACAATTTGCCCATTTATTAGATGGAAGCCAACAGGTCAAAATAATCATTATCATGTATGTTCAATAATTATTTTAATCCTGCTCGTTTCATTCTATCAATTTTTATTCTAAAAAAAAATATAAAAAGCTATCAATCTATAGTTTTAAACTTCTTTAACACTTTTTCGCAGCGCTTAACCGTTTTTAAACGTACATTTGTAATGTAACAGAATTGAAAAGTGTTTTTCATAGAGTTATAGGGTTAAAAAGTGAATATAGAAGAGTCGGGGGTGGTTTCCCGACTTTTTTGTGCATAAGACAGATATTGAACCACCATTCTCTGCACTTAAATATCATTATTATCGCAGTAATTAATTCTGATTTACATAACAACAATCAATACAAGCTGATTTTTCTTTTTCCCAATCAGTGTATTCAGCTCCACTTGTAAAGTAAAAATATCCCAAAACCATTTCAAATTATTCCTTGAGGTAGGCAAAATCATGAATAATATCTATATCCCATGGTTGGTTGAAATTATACTTAGATATCAAACCCAGGACGCACAAAATTTCTTGCTTCAGGAAATACTTCTTCGGTCAAAGTTCGTAAGCCAGATAATAACAGTAAAATAGGCAACATTCGGTCTTCTACTCCTGGAAACCTGTTCATGTAATATGTCCAGGCTTCAATAGAGTTATCAATAGAAATCAACACCACTTTTGCTGAGGCTACGCTATCGTGAGCATAAAACTCATTTCCTGTTTCATCCGTATTGGATTTACTACGAAGGGCTCTAAACAATTTACTTGGGATGATAAACTGAAACCATTTAATAATCTCAGATTTATCAAACACTAGCAATTCTATATCATTCATTTCCTCTTCCTCTTTAAAATCAAAAATCTCCTTTAAAGTTTGAGATCCTATGAACAAAAGTGATTCAAAATCTGCAAACCAAGAATCTACCAACTCAGAGTATTTATCTGCCTGTAGCATTAACTGGCTATTAAAAATTAATTCATCTTTTTTTACTTCTATCTCTGTATTAAATTCATCTGATTGTTTAGGAAGTTCCATACCCAAATCTTTGGCTGCTTGATTCAATAATTCCATACTGAGTTGAAACATTTCATCCAAATTCTCCATTGCTGACGAAGCTTCTGCCTCAGCATCATGCTCTGCTGATTTTAAGTCTGGAACTCCTTCTTCCATCATCTTATAATTTAGACAATTGGCGGTAAACTTGCAGCGGTCACACCATCCATCACAATAGTTGTATATGCCGGGAATTAGGTTTGGGTTTTGTATTAATGCAAAGAGTAAGTCTTTATTCATTTAGTGTAGTGATCTTAAAATAATAGCATAATATATTAAAACAAAACAGATTACATCTTTGTTAAATCAAAAAGTAACATTTTTGATTCAAAAGTTTATTTTGCTAATAAAGTTCTTGCTTTGCTTAGACATCCGTTCAAGCTGCATGCAGCCTCAAAGTTTATTGTACTAAACATTTACAATTTGGTTTCATAAAAATCTAATGTTTTTTTAAAACAAAACAGATTCAAAAACTTTAATAGTGCTAATTCTCTTTTGATCAGCATCTCTATTGCTATTATACCAAGTTTTATTGAAGTTGAAATTGTTAGAAAACTGGATGTAAACTCTCTATTTTTTGGCTTTTTCCCTAAATCTTCTTATTACATTGGTTTATCCCATGTGCAAGTTTGAAGTATTAGAGTTGAACTTCTGTATCAGAAGGAATCAAAACAAAGAAACCACTTCCGTAGAAATGGTTTCGTAGTATAATTCAGGGGGGGGGAAATATAAAATCAGTGATTATTTATTCTTATAATTCTTCAATTCTAGACATATAGGTAGAAGTTTGAACCAATAGCTTTTGTAACTCTACTAATAGCTTACCCCTGTTCTGATCTTCCATTCTACAGATGGGTGAGCGGAATTCTTCTTTAACCTTTCCCATTAAACTCAAGCCTGTTTTTACAGGTATTGGATTTGATTCGATAAAACACAACTGAATAATATTTAAATACTTTAAATGTAATTCTCTAGCCTTAATCAGATTACCTGTTAAAGCTGCTTCCATTAAGTCGTGAAACTCTTTTGGAAATAAATTGGCGATTACAGAAATCACACCATCAGCACCTAAACAGACAGCAGGAAATGCCATAGCATCGTCCCCAGAAAAGACCATAAATCCAACAGGTCTATCACGCAGAATGCATGCCATTTGTTCTAAATTCCCTGAAGCTTCTTTTATCCCAACTATATTCTCGTTTTCATTGGCCAATTCCACTATCAAATCAGCAGGAATATTCGACGCAGTCCTTCCCGGAACATTGTACATGATTACAGGAATGGATACCGCATTGGCAATCTGAGTAAAATAGTCTTTAAGTCCTTTTCTTGTCGGCTTGTTATAGTATGGCGAAACAACCAATGCTGCATCGGCTCCAAAAGATTCAGCCATTTTTGAATTTTCAACAGCTGTTGCCGTCGAATTAGATCCGGTTCCTACAATTACAGGAATGCGTTTATTAACCTTAGCGATAACAAATTTAATCACCTCACGATACTCATCTTTCGATAAGGTAGCCGCTTCTCCTGTAGTTCCGCATACTACAATTCCATCCGACTGATTTTCTATTTGAAATTCAATCAAATTATACAGCGCTTCGTAGTCAACGCTTCCATCTTTGTTAAAAGGTGTTACAATTGCAACAATTGATCCTTGCCAATTCATATTCATTATGCTTTCGATTCTTTTACGTATTAAAAGAGCTTAAAATAATCCCGATAAACCTCTGATATGGATATTTGACAAGATCAATTCACCAACAGAAGATTACCGGTATTATTCTCCTTGATTAAAAAACCTACTGGTTAATACAGGGTTGTGGTTTACGCCTGCAAATATAGATGGTGCAAACAAGTCAATAAAATTTTTAGAAAATTTACTCATAAATTCTACATTTTGTGATTATTTCAACATATTTGTAAGGAAATACAACAAATATCTTAAAAATGATAACAATTCCACAAGTGGTAGAAAAAATTGTGAATACTCAGCCATTTTTGGCCGAGGCATTGGTCGAAGGCTTAATTAACGTTTCTTCTTTAGCGCGCAAAATACAGAATCAAGTTGAAGATACGGTCAAAAAACCTGTAAAAATTGGAGCAATTATTATGGCATTGAACAGGTTAGCTCCAAACCTTGAAGTTAAAATCAATCCTGGTTTGAAAGATGTAATCACAAATGTTGGCGACATCATTGTTCGTTCGAACTTAATGGATTTCACTTTTAAAAACTCTAATACCTTAATCGAAAAGCACATGGAATTATTGCGCTCCATCGGGCCAAAACAGGAGTTTTTCTATACCATGGTACAAGGAGTGTTTGAATCTAACCTTGTGGTCTCCGGCTCTCTTCAGCAAAAGGTAGAAGAAGCTTTTAATGGCGAAGAATTGGTTGCAAAAAATGAAAAACTATCTTCTGTAACTTTGAAACTTCCTGCTAACAATTCTCAACAATTAGGGTTCTACTACTATATTCTAAAAAATATTGCATGGGCTGGAATTAATATCGAAGAAGTGGTATCTACCACTAACGAATTTACATTGGTTGTGCACGATTCTGATATAGACAAAACATTTTCAGTTCTAAAAAATATGGGAAACAACTAATCGATCTATTGATTTAGCCCGTACTTAAATCTCTTTTTTCTTGATGAATGGGATGAGTTCCGGAAGAATAAATTCTTATACATGATTACCATGAAATCATCACAATTATATCTTTTCAAAGCCTTTAAAGAACTCATCCAATTTGTCGAAATTCTGTTCCCCAATTAGGTCAAGAAAGCTTGCAAACTCAGGAGCTGGATTCTTCAAGGCATCCTTAATTTTATACATGGCATTGAACTCGGTAATGAATTCAGCTCTCATATCAAATGCACATACCAGTGTTTCATAAAATACACGGAATAAATTCCCTTGACTATATAAAACTTGATCATCAATAGAAATTACTTTCATCAGGTTCATCAATAAATCAAGGTTTTTTAGCTCAATAGCCACAGCAAATCCTTTAGTAAAATTAGCAAATAGCATCTGTAATGACTCTTTATCGTTATACTCCGGAATAGGAACAGGTGTAAATTTACAATCGTTGAACAATGCCAATGCCTCGTCTCTCTTACCTGAAGTTAGCAACATAAACGCCTTCACATTCGACAAGCACAAATGATAAAATTCTTGATATTTATCTTCAGGTAAGTCTAAAAACGCTTGATCCAATACTTTTACACCTTCCTTCATTGCATTTACAATTTTTTCATCGCCTCGTTTAAACGAAAATTCAGCCATGTACTGCAAAGCCCAATTCAATCCATAAATCCATTTACCTGATTTTGAACATGAACAATAACCTTTACGATATTCTTCACCTGCCTCATGTAACTCTCCAAAAAGAGAAAAAGCACCTGCCCGCAAGTGCAATATCTCCAAATAATAAGCCGCATCATTTTTTAAGTTATCAACAGAACGATCCATCAAAAAATCTCTTATCAAACTTGGATTTTTCTCTTGAATACCTTTATTATAAGATTGAATTAGAGCCTGGTATATTTCTTTATTTGTCTGCATCTATATTGATTTTTTTTACTTTTATTAATTGAACAAATCCCAAGGATATAACACTTATGGCAGCTCCCGCTAAAAATGGAATGTGCCGATCAATCATCCACAACATACCTCCCACAACCGGAATTACAACTGCAGATATGTGATTAATTGTGAAACCTACTGCCATTGATGGCGCAATATCCTTTTGGTCACCTGTTTTCTGGAAATAGGTATTAATTCCCATCGAAAAACCAAAAAAGATATGATCGATAATGTAAAGGCCTGCAATAATCCATGCGTTATCAACAAATGCATATCCAAGAAAAACAAAAATCAGGCTGATGTACTCAGCAGAAAGCATCTTGCGTTCTCCAAATTTATTTATTCCCTTGGCAATATAAGGCGATATGAAATAGGTGATAATATTATTTATCACAAATAATACTGCAATATCCTGAACCGAATAGTTGTACTTTTCTACCAGCATAAATACGGCAAACACTACAAAGATCTGACGACGCGCTCCACTTAAAAAATTAAGCACATAAAAAAGCCAATACCTTTTTCGTACCACCATTCCCTTATTTTGAGGAACTATATTCTTATCTGTTGGTTTCCAAAACAATGCCCAAACCCCAAGTAAAAAAACAACAGCTCCAATAAGAATAAAGCTTAACTGCAGTGATATCAAATGAGCAATTCCATAAATAAATGCTCCCATACTAACATTGGCAACAGCCGTCCAACTCTTTTGCCTGGCAAATACAAATGGGGAATCTTCATGAGAAAAGTACTGTAAGGTTAATGATTTGTTTGTGGTCTCGAAATAATGAAATCCGACTGACATGAGCAATGTGGTAAAAATCAATCCCCAAAAACTTGGAAAAAATCCTGTGCAGGCAACCCCAACTCCAACCAGCAAAACCGAAATTGCCGATAACTTATGCTCTTTGATTACCAATAGCAAATAAACAACCAACAATGCTAAAAAGCCCGGAACCTCTCTTACTGATTGAATAATACCAACTTGAAAACCATTAATCCCAACTTCGTCAACGGCTAAATTATTAAACAAAGTTCTCCAGCCTTGATGACCAGCAGTTGCTGCAATTACCAACAACATCAGGTACTGGTACATGATATTTCTTTTCAAATCCTTGGTCATGTCTTACATCTCTTAAAAATGAGTGGCAAAGTTACTAAAATACTACTTAACCTTAGTACAATTGTTTCTTAATGCATGGAATACGGCAAACGTATTTAATTTTTAATAAAAACAACTATATTTGAACTGCCAACCTTTTAACATCAACCTGCATTATTAATTTTATAAATATTTCGAGAATGAGAAATTTATTATGTGTAGGTTTTGCCGCATTTTTATTAGGATTAAGTGCTTGCGGTAGCGATGAAGCAGAGATTATTGAAGAGGAGTTAACAGAACAATCGGTTACCATTGATGAAAAGCTGTTATTGGATTTGGTGAATGATGTAAGAGCTGCGGGAACAACATGCGGCGACACTTATTATCCTCCGGTTGAGGCAGTATCCTGGAATGCTAAACTTGAGCAAGCTGCTAAAAATCATAGTACCAATATGTATGAGAATGATTTTTTCTTACACGAATCCCTTAATGGCAGTACATTAACAACACGTCTAAAGGAAGTTGAGTACAATTATTCCACAGCTGGCGAAAACATTGCATTTGGATATACCAAGGAACAACAAGTAATAAATGCTTGGCTAAAAAGTGCAGGACATTGCGCCAATATCATGAATGGCAGTTTTAAAGAAATGGGTGTGGGAAGAGCAGGAACCTACTGGACCCAGAATTTTGGAACGCAAAGATAACTTTAGTACATGAAAAAACCACACCGGGCGTTAATCGGTGTGGCTTATATCTGTTTGTTTGAAAAGCTTTAAGTCTGTCTGTTAAAAACTTAAATTAATTGTGTTGTGAAGCGAATTATTCAGAAACCACTTCAAATTCGATCTCAACTTTAACTTCTTTGTGAAGTTTAATAGAAGCGGTATACTTACCGATCTCCTTTACAGCATCTTTTATAGAAATTACTTTTCTGTCAATTTCGAATCCTTTTTCCACTAATGCTTCAGCGATTTGGATGTTGTTAACAGAACCAAAGATCTTACCGGTAGTACTGGTTTTAGCACCTAAACTTAAAGTAACACCTTCTAATTTCTTAGCAATTTCTAATGCTTCGTTTTTAATTTTTTCCTCTTTATGAGCTCTTTGTCTCATGTTTTCAGCATGCATTTTCTTAGCTGACTCTGTAGCTAAAATTGCAAGACCATTAGGAATTAAATAGTTTCTTCCGTAACCATTCTTAACAGTTACGATATCGTTCTTATATCCTAAAGTATGGATATCTTGTTTTAAGATTACTTCCATTTCGTTTCCTCCTTCTTTAAAGATTATTTCATCATGTCAGTTACGTATGGTAGTAATGCCAAGTGACGAGCACGTTTAACTGCAGTTGCTACCTTTCTTTGATATTTTAAAGAAGTACCTGTGATACGACGAGGTAAAATCTTACCCTGCTCGTTCAAGAATTTCTTCAAGAATTCAGGATCTTTGTAATCGATATACTTGATCTTGTTTTTCTTGAAACGACAGTATTTTTTCTTTTTGATCTCAACTGAAGGTGGGGTCAAATATCTGATTTCTGATTGATTTTGTGCCATAGCTTATTTCTCCTCTTTAGTTTCTTTAAGGTTTCCTTTTCTTTTAATTGAATACTCATAAGCGTATTTGTCAAGCTTGAAAGTTAAGAAACGCATGATTCTTTCATCACGTCTGTAGTTTACTTCCAATTTCTCGATCAATTCACCTGGAGCTTCAAATTGAAGTAGTTGGTAAAAACCAGTACTTTTCTTTTGAATTGGATAAGCAAGCTTGCGCAATCCCCAGTTCTCTTCATTTTCAATCTTACCGCCATTTTCGGTAATAAGAGTCTTGAATTTTTCTACCGCTTCCTTTACCTGAGCCTCAGATAAAACGGGAGTTACAATGAAAACGGTTTCATAATGATTCAACATAACTTAAATAATTTAATTTAATACTTAATAATTAAGTGTTTTTATCGAGCCGCAAAAGTAACTATTCTTTTTTGATTTTTCAATAATGTCAAGCCTTAATTTGGCAGCGAACAGCAAAAGTAAAGCTTTTGAGATGAACCAAAAGCCCTTAAATTAATCTTTAAGTGTTACCAACTTTAATATGAAACGAACATGAGTAAAACAATTTTTATGGAAGAATAAAATCAACAGTGTTAAAGAAAGAGATTGATATCATCCTAATACCAGCATATAATACCACCAGTTCATATAGCCATCGTACAACTCGTTTTTAATTAGTCTGCATTCCTTGCCTTGCTTGGCAAGCAAGCCATTTTTTTGTAACTTTTTACTAATCATTTAAACTAAACTCAGGCTTATGAAGGACAGGATGATAACATTGGCAACCTATAGTTACTCAAGAGCCCAGCTGCTTCAAACTCGTTTGGAATCGGAAGGAGTTGAGTGCTATTTAAAGAATTTAAATTTAATACAATCTGCCGTTGGCGGTGGAGTAAAGCTTCGAATTAAAGAAGAAAACCTTAATCGTGCTTTAAAAATTATTGAAGAACTCGATTTAAGCTATGTACAGGAAGATTTGGATGCTACTTTCCCACATCAGAACATTGATGTAAACCGCATCTTGGTTCCTGTTGATTTCTCAGATTTTTCTCCAAAACTTTGTGATTGTGCCCTTGGCATTGCTAAAAAGTTTAACGCAGACATTTTATTATTTCACACTTACTTTGCATCTGCAATCGAAACAGTTCCATTTTCTGATAGTTACACCTACAACTCTACAATAGTGGAAGTATTATCGGAAGTAGAAAAAAATGCCAAAGCAAAAATTAAAGAGCTATACTATGACATTCGAAATCGCCTTGAAGAAGAAAGAATTGAAGGCATCGAAGTAGATTATGAACTGAGTGCAGGAACTGCATCTTCGGAAATATTAAATATCTGTAAAAGATACCAACCCGACCTAATGATTATGGGTAGCAGAGGTGAAACTGCGGGCACAACCAATCTTTTAGGTAGTGTGGTATCCAACGTGATAGAAGAAACAGATGTTCCAATCTTAATTCTTTCCGACCAGGCTGATGTTGTTAATTTCGACCGGATTCACAATATCATGTATGCTACAGATTTTGATAAGGCCGACTTTAGAGCCATTGCAAATCTAAAATACATAACTCAGCCATACGATATGAAAATTCACTGTGTGCACTTCGATGACAAATTTTCAGATGATGATCCAATGGAAGAGCATCGTATGCAGGTTCTTCGCAAGTATTTAAAAAGAACACTTGGCAATAGTGATGTAAGCTGCAGAATCATACACGAAGATGAAAAATCGCAAGGAATTGAAAAATACACTCAGGATCAAGACATTGGGTTGATAGCTATTCTTGCAAGAAAACAAAGCTTACTGCAAAGATTATTCTTTGGCCAATTATCAAGAAAGCTGTTTATAAAAACACATATGCCAATCTTGATTTTTCATTAAAATCAAATTATGAAACAAAAACGGAAAGTTCACAAGCCCAAAAACTTTTTTAATTCATCGGTTTGATAAGCCTGCTTGTCGAGCCAGTTAATTGCTTTTGCAGGTTCACGAAAAATATGCGTTTTCGCCTTGATGTTCCTCAAATAGAACGAAAACACATATGCTTTGATAATTTGCAGAAACTTTGATTCAATCACAATGGCATTGTGTTCGTATTGCAAATGCTCATCAATCTTTTTTATGGCTTCTTTGCATGGCCATTTTAGGAGGGGATAAAATCAATTCAGTAAGATCACAAATCGAAGCAAATCGCTTATGCGGATACAATGCCAACATATTATCAATAGTTTGAACAAAGAAATCCACAGCATCCTGATCTTGTATGCCTTTCTCTTTAAAATAAAGTGAGTTCGACGTAAAACTCTATCCACAGAAAGTTCTCTTTACGACATCTTCACATTAAATTTAACCAAAAGATATCTTTCATAAAAATTCAAAATGACATTAGCCTTCTGTATTTTTCCCTTAGGTGTTTTACTGTTCCTAAATTGAGTCGGAAAGTATCCATTTTTATAGCTTATAAGACGGCCTACCTGCTTTTCAAGCTCATTTTTTAATCTGCATTTGCGATACAGATTTTTCCCATACCCTGTATACTATAGTATACATGACCCTGTAAAAGTAGTACACACGACCCTGTAAAAGCAGTATACAGGGTATGGGAAAAAATACTCTTGCGAAAATAAAGAAGCAATACCAATTATGAATCAAAATGATTGATATTCAATTCTCCTATTCTTTGTTTATAATTTGGATGATAAAATACGCGGAATCAGCAACACAACTTACTGGCTTACAAGATACAAACAAAAACTTTTGGTCTAAGAATGGTATAAATCACAAGCCAGCTCCCGGCTTTATGTCATTAGTCCGAAAATGCATTCACTTCCAAACAAAGCAAAAATATCATGTTACTTAGTACATATCTTCCCTTTATCGATTCTGCTTGAATTGTGCACTTTTAAAAAGAAAGAAATCAACTTAGCACAATCATGATCATTTGAAAGGCTTGAGGTTTACATTTTTCACCTGCCGTTTCCGGGATAAATGGAATATATAATTTCGAGTTCGCTTTTCTGCTGTTCAATTATTTTACATTTTTGCAATTAAAATCAAAAAAAGTAAGAATGGATTTAAGAACTATTATAGAAAACAGATACTCGGTTCGTTCCTATCAACCAAAAGAAGTTGAAGAAGAAAAGCTGATAAAAATATTGGAGGCTGGTCAGCTTGCTCCATCAGCTGTAAACAATCAGCCTTGGCATTTTATTGTAATACGTGAAGCTGAAAACCATGCTAAGTTCTCCGAAATTTACCATAGAGATTGGTTTAAAGAAGCTCCTGTTTATATCATTATTTGCGGTGATCATGATGCAGCATGGGAAAGAAAAGAAGATGGAAAGGATCATACCGATGTAGATACTGCCATAGCCATAGATCATATGACTTTGCAAGCAACTGAATTGGGTTTGGGCACTTGTTGGATTTGCAATTTCTATGTTGAAAAATGCAAAGAATTCTTTCAGTTGCCCAATTTTATTGAACCGATCGCAATCTTAACACTGGGCTATCCAAAGCATGATAAAATTCCGGTAAAAAAGCGCAAGGCCTTAAATGAAATTGTACACTGGGAAAAGTTTTAGTATAAAATGAATTGCAAACAAATGTGTAAAATACCAGTAACAGTTGTCACCGGATTTTTAGGTGCAGGCAAAACAAGCTTATTAAATCATCTGATTTTTGATTATCCCAATAAGAAATTTGCAATTATCGAGAATGAATTTGGTGAAGAGAATATTGATTCTGCTTTGGTTAAAAATATCCAATCTGAAGATATATTCGAGCTAAGTAATGGATGCATTTGTTGCAATTTAAATCAGGATTTAATTGTTGTTCTTCAAAAATTGGTAGAATCAAAACATCCATTCAACCATCTGCTAATTGAGACAACCGGAATTGCTGATCCGGGAGCTATTCTTGCCT
Organism: Marinifilum sp.; assembly: GCF_965230805.1. Classification (NCBI taxonomy): domain Bacteria; kingdom Pseudomonadati; phylum Bacteroidota; class Bacteroidia; order Marinilabiliales; family Marinifilaceae; genus Marinifilum; species Marinifilum sp. The sequence continues at coordinate 4,738,521 of NZ_OZ246019.1, forward strand.
GTTTTATTAGTGATCCCATTATCAAAAATCAATTTGAACTCGATAGTGTAATCTGTATGGTTGATGCTAAAAACTTAGGTTCTGATTTGGAAAAAGAGGAAGTTTTATCAAAGCAGATTGCAATTTCTGATTTGATACTGCTAAACAAAGTAGATTTGATAAACGACACTGATAAAGATTCGATTTTACGATTGCTACGAAATCAAAATCAGCAAGCTGAGATTCTGGAATGTCAATTTTCTAAAGTTGAAAATGCAGAACTACTTGATCGGTTTTCATACAAGACAGAAAAGGTTTTCCAGCATATTTTCGGTTTAGAAACCAACATGAATAATAAATCTGCTAAGAACCATCACACCATTCAAAACATGCTGTTTACATGCAATGAACCCTTAGATCAGATGAAAATAGGAATGTGGCTTGATGCATTTCTGCAATTTAATCAAGATACCATTTATCGCGTTAAGGGGATTTTGAATTTAAAAGGTGTTCAAAACAGAATTGTATTGCAATCGGTGCACACCCAAATAAAAGCTACTATTGGGAAAGCTTGGGAGCCGGATGAAAAAAGAGAGTCTAAGATTATTATTATTGGCAAAAGCCTAAATAAAAAAGTAATCGAAAAAAACCTTCTGGAATTAAAAGCATGAGCCAATTATAACAAGCTGATTTCGCTTTAATTACCAGTTTTAACACTGCTTTAACTAAGTTTAAACAAACTTTTATATAAATTTGTGCACAGCTCAACACAAAAGTTTTTTTATTTCTGATTCACCCATTTTATAGTTTTGCACGTCTGATTACTGATTAAAGGAAAGAAAAAGTGAAGACACCATTAAGAAAAATTACCTCTCTGATTCTGTTAGGGTTTTACCTGACAGGTTTCTGTGGTATTCACTTTGTTAAGCATAGCTGCACATCTTGCAAGCATTCCGAAATTCACTTTAATGTTGATATTTCTTGTGCAAATCATAGTACAAGTTGTGATGATGATTGTGCCTGTTGCTGTTGTGATCATTCTCATAAAAAAATGAATCATGTAAGCAATGAGGATTGCCATAACAGCTTGTGTTGCAATTACGATTTTGTATACCTAAAAACAAATCCCTATACAACGATAAATGAAAGTAGCAAGGCACCTCTTGCTATCGAAACAATATTGCTATTCACAAACACCTTAAACACAGCAAACAAGTCAATTTCATCGCTACCAAAATTTGGTTTTTTTGATGATTCCCCCGACGACTTTATAATTGCAGACAGGAGCATACTGTGTTCTTACCTTTGTTGATTCTGAATTTTTTAACACCAATTTTTAAGGCATAATGCCCAAACTAGCTTTTGGCATTGTATCTGTTTCAGTTGCTCTGCACGAAACATTATCCCTTTTCGATATAGGTTTTATACTTCCTTAGGAAAATCACCATAGCCGTCACTATGTCCTGATTTTTCGTTCTGTGCAAGACCAAAACATTGAATGGAATTGAAAAGGCAAATACAAAAAATTGGTACACAACTACATGCAATTACATAGAATTTTATTCAATTTCAAATTGATCTTTTCTTATAAAGTATGATCAATTTTAATTCAGAATTATTGTTATGAAAATCAAGATAATAACACTTGTCTTCTTTCTAATTCCTTTTGTTTCGTTTGCTAAAAACATAAATATCAAAGGTAAAATCGTTGAAAAACAAAACAATGGAGAAGTGATTCCATTGGCAGGTGCATCTGTTTTTTGGAAAAACACAAACATAGGTACAGCTGCAAATGCCAATGGTTCATTTGTACTAAATTCAGTTGACAAATCTAAAATAATCGTTGTTCAGTTTGTTGGATACAAAACGAAAGAAATTAAGATTGAAGAATTTAAAGATAGAGAGTTAATCATAGAACTGGAGCCAAATATTGAACTTGGTGAAGTTGTTGTTTCGGAGCGAAAACTTGGAACTATATTAGATCGGGATAATCCAATACAATCGCAGAGTATTACTGGTGCTGAACTTTGCAAAGCCGCTTGCTGCAATCTTTCAGAAAGTTTTGAAACCAATGCCTCGGTTGACGTATCGTATGCCGATGCCGCAACGGGAGCAAAATCGATTAAACTACTTGGTTTAACCGGAAAATACATTGAAATGATGACTGAAAAGAATCCCAATTTTAAAGGATTGGCCTCGGTTTACGGTATGGTTTATGTTCCTGGACCCTGGATGGAATCGATTCAGGTTTCGAAGGGTGTTGGATCGGTGATCAACGGTTACGAATCTATAACGGGTCAAATTAACATCAACTATCTGCGCCCTGAAAGTTCTCCTAAATTTTACCTAAACACTTTTGCCAACAGCATGGGAATGGCCGAAGTAAACATGATTGCTTCAGCAAAGCTATCACCGAAGTTGAGCACTTCTGTTTTGGCTCACGGACAAGATAACGATAGCGAAATCGATCACAATCATGATAATTTTCTTGATGATCCAATGGTTACGCAGTACAATTTTATCAACCGTTGGAATTGGAATGCGAGCAAAAGCCTAATGGTTCAGTTTGGAGGAAAATTCATTGATGAACAAAGAACGGGTGGCCAGAAAGGATATGATAAGCGTAAGCCTAATAATTTAAACAATGCTTACCGCATTGATATTGACACCCGAAGATATGAGGCTTTTGCAAAGATTGGCTATATCATGCCAAAGGATGAAGACCAAAGTATCGCCTTAATCACCAACTTTGCATCGCACAAGCAAAATTCGTTTTATGGGTTAAGAAAGTATGATGCCAAGCAAAAGTATTTCTATGCCAATTTTTTGTTTCAATCCTACATAGGTAATTTAAAGCACAAATACACTGCTGGCTTATCCTATATTTATGATAATTTTAAAGAGTTTTTAAGTATTGATAATTACCAAACGGATAGAAGCGAGAAAGTAACAGGTATATATGCCGAGTACACATACTTGCCAAATGATAAAATCACTTTGCAAACAGGATTGCGTTACGATAAGCACAATTTATTTGGAGGTTTTGTAACCCCGCGTTTGCACTTTAGGTATCAGTTTGCTCCTGAAACTACGTTTCGTTTGGCTATTGGCAATGGCAGAAGAACATCAAATCCGATTGCAGAAAACAGTTTCTTGCTAGCCTCAAGCAGATCGTTTGAGATTGCTGATGATTTAAAGCAAGAAAAGGCTTGGAACTTTGGTTTAAGCTTAACTCAATATTTTGAATTATTTGGGAGAACATTTACTCTTTCAGCTGATATTTACAGAACTGTTTTCGATAATCAAATCATTACTGATTTAGATAACAGTTTGAATAAAGTAAGATTTTATAATCTGGACGGAGAATCGTGGGCAAACAATTACCAAGTTGAATTGAAATTTGCTCCCATTGATAGATTTGATATTACAAGTGCCATTCGTTTTTCAGATGTTAAGGCCGATATCAATAATGTATTTCAGAAGGTTCCCTATGTAAATCGATTTAAAGGATTGATTACAACATCTTATGCCACAAACTTTAACAAGTGGCAATTCGATTTCACAACCCAATTAAATGGTGACATGAGAATTCCTTCTACACAAGCCAATGCTGCAGAACACCAAAGAAGAGAAAAGTCGCCTGTGTATGCAGTTATGAATGCACAAATCACCAAACGGTTTAAAATTTGGGAAATTTATGTAGGTGCCGAAAACATTGGCAATTACACTCAAAAGAATCCTATTATTGCAGCAGAAGATCCTTTTGGTGAATACTTTGATGCCTCGATGATTTGGGGACCAATTCAGGAAAGAAAGTATTACGTAGGGTTACGTTTTACAATCGAATAAATGCAAACTATATTATTATAAACCATTAAAAATTACAAAATGAAAAAATTATCAAAACTTTTTAAAAGCACCCTTTTAATGCTAAGTATCGTTCTTGTATCAACACTTTCATATGCAGGAAACAAAGGAACTAAAGCTGTTGAAACCGTTGTATTTAAAGTTGAAATGGACTGTATGGGCTGTGCAGGTAAAATCGAAAAGAACATTCCTTTTGAAAAAGGAGTGAAGAAATTAGATGTTGATTTTAAAGCTCAAAAAGTTAGCATTAGTTACAGAACTGATAAAACAAACAAGGAAAATCTGAAGAAGGCTATAGAAAAACTTAAATTTAAAGTTGAAGAAATCAAATTATAAATAAAGCTGGTATTGGTATAAGCCAAATCAAAAGAAAAGGGCGAATGATGGTCTTTCGCCCTTTTTTATCTTAATACTCCAATATCTCTGTTTCTTTTCGTAAAATCAGATTTCCATAATCAGCAAGTGCACCTAACACCTCGGCACCTGGCTGAATGGAAACAGGAGCAATCATCTCTACCCGTTCTTTAATCTCACGAACCAAAAGCTCATCCTTTGCCATTCCTCCGGTAATGACAATGCCATCCACATTCTGTCCTCCAAATACCGGGTACATGGCACCAATGGATTTGGCAACCTGGTATGCCATTGCACTCAAAACCTCAGTAGCCTTTTTATCGCCTGCATCTCTCATTTTGCAAACATCATAACCACTGTAGGTATTAAAATGAGCATACAGCCCACCCTTACCTGTTTGCTTGCTAAGCATCTCATCTTGTGAGTATTTACCCGAGTAACACTCCCTGATTAAATCACCAATAGGTAAACTTCCGCTTCGGATTGGAGAAAATGGACCATCGCCATCGTAAGCCTGATTCGAATCAACCACTTTTCCCTTTTTATGAGCGCCAATACTAATTCCTCCTCCCAGATGGGCAATAATCAGATTGAGATCTTCATATTTTTTATAAATACTTTGGGCAAACTTTCTTGCACTGGTCTTATGATCCAAGGCATGAAATATAGACTTCTTTTTGTACTCTGGTCGACCTGTAATTCTGGCAATATCATCCAATTCATCCACAACAACCGGATCGGCAATGTAAGCAGTAGCATTGCTTAATTCGCCGGCTAAGGCCTGCGACAGCAAGCCGCCCAGATTCACAACATCGTCGCCATATTCGTTACCCGACAAATGTTTGCACATTTGTTCATTTACTTTGTACACGCCCGATTTTACCGGCCTTAAAAGTCCTCCGCGACCTATTACAACAGTTATGTCATCGATTCTGATATCATTATTTTTTAATTCCTCGAGGACAATTTTTGCCCTCATAGGTACCTGATCGGCATAGGTTTTAAAACCTAGCAATTCCTCAGGCTTGTGATTGATTTTTTTTAAAAAAACAGTTGTATTCAATCTGTAAACAGCAATTCGGGTAAATTGCATGCGCGGGTTTAATGCCAAAATAAGTTCTCTACTCATATTGTTAGTATTTTGGGTTAAACAAACTGTATCGTTTTAGGAATTTTCAGCTTGTGTTCAGTTAATTCTCTTTAGTCATCCATAATATATCTCGAAATTACCAATCGTTGAATTTCCGAGGTTCCTTCCCCAATTTGCAATAACCTTTGATCCCTGTAGAAACGTTCCACCGGATATTCTTTCATCAAGCCATAGCCACCATGTATTTGCACGGCCTCATCGGCAACTTCTTTTGCAATTTCGGAGCAGTACAGCTTCGACATAGCTGCCTCTTTGGCAAAAGGTTTCCCATTGTCTTTCAACCAGCAAGCTTTGTATAAAAGATTTCTGGCCAATTCTATTTTGGTAGCCATATCGGCCAACTTAAAAGATATGGACTGAAACTTGGAGATTGGTTTTCCAAACTGTTTTCTTTCCTTTGAGTATTGCAAGGCCATTTCGAAAGCTCCCTGAGCCAAACCCAATCCCATGGCTGCAATGGATAACCTTCCCGAATCCAATGTTTTCAGCATAATTTTCGATCCCATTCCTCTTTCGCCCAGCATATTCTCTTTGGGGATGCAACAGGTATCAAAAAACATTTCAGCCGTATCGGAAGCTCGCCACATTAACTTGCCATGCATGGTTTTCGACGACCATCCCGGAGTATCCTTTTCTACAATAAAAGTTGAAAACTCTTTTTCTTTTCCATTAATAGAAGTAACTGCCTGAACTGTAACCCCTGAACACATAGGAGTAGATCCATTGGTGATAAATATCTTAGAACCATTAATTTCCCAGCTTTGTCCATTGTCTTTGGCAAAAGTTTTTGATCCACGCGAATCTGATCCTGCATCAGGCTCAGTAAGTCCGAAAGCCCACAAATCATCTCCCGTGCACAGCATCGGCAAGTATTTCATCTTCTGCTCTTCCGTTCCGAACATATACAAAGGACCTATTCCCAGCGAATTATGAGCAGCCAATGTTGCTGCATGTGATCCATCTACCCTGGCAATTTCTTCCACAGCAATGATATAGGAAAGATAATCCGAACCTTGTCCACCATATTTTTCAGGAATAAACATCCCAAACAATCCCATCTCTCCCATTTTCTGTGTCAATTCTACAGAAAACTCCTCTTTCTCATCAAGATCTTTTGCCAATGGCTTAATTTCACGCTCCGCAAAGTCGCGAACAGCTTTTCTTATGATATGATATTCTTCGTTTAATTCGAAATTCATTATTAAAATTTATTATATAGCATGATAGAGCAGTTGTACCAGCAAAAATTGTATCGATCCGTACATCCCCTTAAGGGATATCTTTAAAATTCAAGTTCCCGTAAAACTGAATTACATATATAAAAATTACTTTTCGTACAACCTCATCTGCATTATTCATTAAGTATTTTTAAGTTAGTGATATTCTTTAATTCTCTATATTCATTCGCAGAAAAGAAAGATCTAATTTTTCGATTCTACCTTCATTATTGACGAAAGCAATTTTTCAGGAATCATGATTTCCTGGTTTAAAAGAGCCGTTGCAAATGTTTTTCCTTGTGCATCAATCATTAATGATTTTGTACCACCACCGTCAAGCGATTCTTCCAAAAGAAAATTCAATGCCAACAAATTATCAATCTCATAACGCTGTATGTTGCCCTTTACCATTCCAAAAAACATTTCGGAAACTCTTTCGGCAGTCAAATCATGTTTTAGGTATTGATATACCTCTTTTGAGCGAGCCAAAACACCAATATTTACCGTATCACCCTTATCGCCTGAACGCCCCAGGCAAATATCGCGCAAAGCAACGGTTATCAAACGATCTTCCTCCCAGGCCGGATCAACAAATTCGGTATGCTCTAAATACTCCATCACTTCCAATTCTTTTTCGTATCCCAATACTGATCCAATTTTATTCGATTCAACTACATTACCCTTTTCATCCAAAATATGAACGGTAGAAGTAATGCACTCCTTCGGAATTAAGGTAGGCCAATAGGTAATTACCTGTTGCATCCTGGCTCGTCCACCCGTTACTGCAACCCCCGGGGGACCACTCAAAATCAAGGGAGCAATACTCATCGAGAAATCTTTGATTTTATCAACATCGGTATCATAAACCGACAAACGAAGCAAAATCTCGTTAGGATCAATATCCTCTGCCAAATGCTGATGACAAGCATTATAACCCACAAACTCGGTATTCTTCTTTAAGAAATCAGTATCTAATCGATCCCAAAAAATCTTTTCAAACTCTTGAGCTTTATTCAGTACCCTTCCTCCACTAATAACGATGGAACTTGTTGCCTTATGGCCATCTTCATAAGCCATTGATACTTTTAAATATGGAGTGGAAGGCAGTCCTTTTGCACCGCTAACCAAAACCTTATCTACATCAATTTCTTTTAGCCTTAAATGGGTAAAATCGGCAACTACATCAGGACTTATGTACTGATCGGGATTACCCATTTCATAAACCAACTGTTCTCGAATGGTATCCACACTTATCAAGCCACCTGTATCTTCATGTTTGTAAACAACAAAATCACCATTTTTGTTCATCTCTACTACGGGGTATCCCATATTGTCCCAACGCTCTACTTTTTGCCAATCGGTAAAGTTACCACCTGTCGACTGTGCACCACACTCTATGATATGACCGGCCACCAAACCTGCTGCCAGTTTGTCCCAATCGTTCAGCTCCCAGCCCAATTCATAAATCATCGGCGCCATGGTAACCGAAGTATCGGTAACGCGACCTGCCAGAATTAGATCGACTCCACTTTCCAAAGCCTTTAACAAAGGTGGTACTCCTAAATATATATTTGCACTCTGTATGTTTTCAGCAATGGAAGCAAAATCTTCACCCGAATCCATATTTTTAAAATTGGCTTTCGCAGGATAAAAATCATTAATCTGATCAATAATATTGTCCCCATCAACAACAGCAATCTTTAAGGAAACACCCTTCTTTTCCAATTCTGATAAAATCTTGCGTGCACATCCTAAGGGATTAATTCCACCAGCGTTGGTAATCATGCGTACACCTTTCGATTTCATTAAATCGGCCACATCCACAATCTGATCGACAAAATCAGTAACATAACCCAACGCTTGGTTCTTTAACTGCTGTTTTCGAAGAATGCTCATGGTAACTTCAGCTAAAAAATCGGATGATATATAATCGATCTCACCTCCTTCAAGTTGTCGGCGTAATACCCCCAGGTCATCTCCCCAGAAACCTCCGGCATTTGCAATTCTGATTTTGCTTTTCATCTTTAGTTCATTTTTATAATTCGTTCGATCAAAAATATATTTTCAGTTTTTTATCAAACTAATGTTAATATTTCGAATTTCTTTTTCCATTTGTCAGATGGAAGCTGCCAGATCAAAATAATCATTAGCCTGTAGGTTTAATCATTAGTTTAATCCTGCTCGTAACACTATGAATTAATATTTATCATTCGGATCAACTCTGTTTCATTCATAACCTGCTCACCTTCTTCAACAAACACTTGTTCGATGATCCCTTCGAAAGGAGCCAATATATTGTTCTCCATCTTCATAGCTTCCACAATAATCAATACCTCACCTTTGGCTACAGATTGTCCTGCTTGCGCTTCCACCTTTACAATTTTACCGGGCATAGGCGACAAAATTCTGCCATCGGTAGCTCCTGAATTACCCATTGCAGATTCACCAACTTTGGCCTGAATCTCTGACCAGCGCTCCAATTGGTGAACGATTCCCCTGCAACTCACAAAGCTCATTCCTTCCGAATTTTTCGACCTATAAAATCGATACCTCGCACTTTGGTATTCAAAAGTCATAGAATCCTGTTCAATCTGGAAATTCTCCAAAGCATATTCGTTTTCTCTTATTTTAATTCGATACGGATTTTGCTGAAGGATTTCAACATCAAGCGTTTCGTAATCCATTACGCGAAGCCTTGTTCCATTCATGCGCCAATAGCCAATCTGATCCCATACAGAATCGGACTGCTTAGGACTCAATTCGAACAAAGCAAAGCTGATATGAAACAAAAAAGAAGGTACTTCTTCCTTTTCCTTTAACATGATTTGATTTAAATCATTAGCATGATGCTGGCAAAAATGAGTTGAAATCCGGTTCTGCCTGAACGATTCGGTATTTAAAAGTGTATGCAGGTACATGATATTATTTTTGATACCATGTATTTGATAATCGTGTAAAGCCAAATGCAAACGCTCAATGGCCAAATCTCTGTTTTCCTCCCAAACTACCAGTTTGGCTATCATCGGATCAAAATCGGGATGAATCACAGAAGGACCGGTAATTGCCGAATCTAATCGCAATCTTCCTTCGAACAATTTTGGAGCTTTGTAAAAACTGATCTCTCCGGGCGAAGGAATAAAGTCTTTCTCAGGATCTTCGGCATATATCCTGGCCTCGATGGCATGTCCTTTTATCTGCACATCATCCTGCCTAAAGGGCAAGTTTCTTCCCGATGTCACCAATAATTGCTGTTCAACCAAATCGATACCTGTAATCATTTCGGTAACCGGGTGTTCCACCTGAATTCGGGTATTCATTTCAAGGAAATAAAAATTTAAATCCTCATCAACCAGAAACTCTACTGTTCCCGCATTGGAATAATTCATTTTTTGAGCCAGAAGTACAGCCGTTTCACCCATCTCATGTCGTAATTCTGCTGTTAAAGTTGGCGAAGGTGCCTCCTCAATTACCTTCTGAAAACGTCGTTGAATGGAGCATTCACGTTCAAATAAATGAATCACATTTCCATGCTTATCTGCCAATACCTGCACTTCAATATGCCTAGGATTCTCGATGTATCTTTCAATCAATACATCGCCATCACTAAAATAATTTTCCGCTTCGCGAGATGTTGATTCCAAAGCGGCTTTCATATTCTTGGGCTCATGAACAATTCGCATTCCCTTGCCACCACCACCAGCAGCAGCCTTAATCAAAAGGGGAAATTTCATCCCCTTGCTTGCTTCCAGTAATGCTTGCTGATCGCCCACCACACCTTCCAAAACAGGCACTCCAATTGATTTGGCAAACTCCCTGGCATTTACCTTGTTTCCCATAAGCTCAATGGCATTTGCATCGGGGCCTACAAAGTCGATTCCCAAATCAGCGCAAAGCATAGAAAAGGGAGCATTTTCAGCCAAGAATCCATAACCAGGGTGAATGGCATCTGCTTTAGCCTTATGTGCCACATCCACAATTTGATGTGCATTCAGATAGGTTTCCTGCAAACCCATCCCCTTTAAAGGAAAAGCCTCATCGGCCTGCAATACATGCTCAGCATCTCTATCCTGTTCTGAATAAATTGCTACAGTATGTATTCCAAGGTTCTTTGCTGTTTTTATTACTCTTAGGGCAATTTCACCTCGGTTTGCTATTAATATTCTTTTGTAATACATATTTTATTTTTCTGGTAAAAACCCACCGCCGTGCCTCTTTACAGATATTAATTATCTACTGTCCAATTTGGTTTGCGTTTTTCTAAAAATGAACTCATTCCTTCCTGTCCTTCTTCCGATTGACGTAAATCTGCTATCATTTTGGCAGTGTTCTCCATGGCTTCTTCATGTGTCCATTCATTTTCAACATCATAAATCAGTTGCTTGCATGTTGATACCGCAACCGGACCACTGCTTTTTAGCTTTGAGATTAAATCTTCCAGTTTTGCATTCAATTTCTTTTCTCTAAACGACCAATTTACCAAACCAGCTTGTTGTGCTTCTTTGCCATTAAAGCGCATTCCCGTTAGCATGAGCTCTTTCGATTTGTATTCGCCAACACGCTTTATCACATAAGGAGAAATACAAGCAGGTACAATCCCAATTTTCACCTCGCTTAAGGAAAATACGGTATCACGGTGAGCCAACACGAAATCGCAGGCTGCCAACAGGCCATTTGCTCCACCAATGGCTGCTCCATGAACTAAGGCTATTGTGGAAAATTTGCAAGCATAAATGGCATTAAAACACATCGAGAGCTTATAGCTTTCAATATAATTTTCTTCGTATGAGTAGTTAGCCACATCTCTCATCCAATTTAAGTCGGCACCTGCACAAAACGACTTTCCTTTGCCTTGCAGAATGACTATTCGAAGTGTTTTGTAATTCAATTTCTCGATTTCTTCAAAGCATTCAATAATCTCTGCAATCATGCTTTCGTTAAATGCATTGTGAATATCAGGACGATTTAATGTAATGGTTCCGATTTTATTTTCGATGTTGAATTCTATGGTTTTATACATTTTCATTTCTAGCATAATTTCGTGCCTACAGCACTTTGGGTTCAACTTTATCTATTCTATCAAAAGTGCCTCCGGTACTCTTTTTTATCCCAATAGGGCAATATTACTATAACTTTAATTTTTCAAGGCACTCTGCATACTTTATACACTTTTAATCTTACATCCTAAATACTCCAAAATCAGCGTCCCCAAATTGTTTATTCAAGGATGCTGCAATTCCCATTGCCAATACTTTGCGTGTGTCTGCCGGATCAATAATTCCATCGTCCCACAATCGTGAAGTACTAAAATATGCTGATCCTTCTTGCTCATATTTTCTCAGGATCTTTTCGCGCAAGCTAACTCTTTCTGCTGTATCGAATTCCTTTCCTTGTTTTTTCAGTTGTTGTTCTTTCACCTGAATGAGCACTCCAGCTGCCTGCTCGCCACCCATTACGGATATCTTGGCATTGGGCCACATGAACAACAAACGAGGTTCGTAAGCACGGCCAGCCATGGCATAGTTTCCTGCTCCAAAGGATCCACCAACGATAACAGTAAACTTGGGAACCTGTGCGTTGGCAACTGCATGAACCATTTTGGCTCCATCACGAGCTATTCCTTTGTGTTCGTACTCCTTGCCCACCATAAAACCTGTGATATTTTGCAGAAATACCAATGGAATCTTACGAAAGCAACACAACTGAATAAAATGTGCAGCTTTTAATGAGGTTTCAGAAAAAATAATTCCATTGTTGGCAATAATCCCAACCGAATAGCCCATGATCTTTGCAAATCCGGTAACGATTGTAGGTGCATATCGCTCCTTGAACTCCTGGAAAGAGCTATCATCCACAATTCTGGCAATTAACTCTCTGGCATCAACAGGCTTTTTCAAATCCAAAGGAGCCAATCCATACAAATCTTCTGCTGGATATTGTGGTTCTTTATATTCCTCTCGTTCTAAGGAATATTTCTGAATCTTTGGCATCGATTCGAAAATATCCCTACAAATCTGAATGGCGTGTCTGTCGTCTTCCGCCAAATGATCAGCAACACCCGAAATAGAGGTATGAATTTCTGCACCACCCAATTCTTCGGCACTTACTTCCTCACCTGTTGCCGCCTTTACCAAAGGAGGTCCTCCAATAAAAATGGTCCCCTGTCCTTTCACAATAATGGTTTCGTCGCTCATAGCTGGAACGTAAGCACCACCAGCTGTACAAGATCCCATTACAATAGACACCTGTGGGATACCTTGTGCCGACATTCTGGACTGATTGAAGAAAAACCGACCAAAATCGTATTTATCAGGAAATACTTTCGATTGTTCAGGCAGGAAAACACCTCCCGAATCCACCATATAAATGCATGGCAAATGATTTTCCATAGCAATCTCTTGTGCACGAATGTGCTTTTTAATGGTCTCCTCGATGTAGGTCCCTCCTTTTACGGTAGCATCGTTGGCAACAATTACGCATTCCCTCCCATGAACCACACCAATTCCCGTAACAATTCCTGCCGATGGAAACTGATTCTCGTACTGATCGCATGCAGCCATTGCCGAAAGCTCCAGGAATGGAGTATTCTTATCCAACAGTAACTCTATTCGATCTCGAACTAATAACTTCCCCCTTTTCAAATGTCTTTCACGAGCTTTCTCATCTATGCCGTTCAAAACCGAATTCAATCGCTTACGATATTCATCCATCAAGAGACCATAAGACTCTTTATTCAGTAAAAAGTCTTCGGACTTGGTGTTTATTTTTGATTTTATTGTTTTCATTTATATGGTTTGTTGCATGAACTCAAGATTTTGTATCCCTACTGTGTAACTACATATTTCTTCGATACTGACCCCCTACTTCGTATAGGGCATTGGTGATCTGTCCAAGTGTACAATACTTACATACCTCCATAAGTTCTGCAAAAATGTTCTCATTTTTTAAAGTAGTCTGTTTTAACTTAATCAAAGCTATTTCTGCTTGCTCTCTGTTATTTTCCTGAGTCATTTCCTTAAACTTCACCTGATTTTCTTTCTCCAACTCATCAGATCGAATTACTTCTTTCGGCTGCACAGTTGGTGAACCAACAGAACTCAAGAAGGTGTTCACCCCAATAATTGGTAACTTTCCATTGTGTTTCATACTCTCATAGTACAAGGATTCTGCTTGAATTTTACTCCTTTGATACATGGTTTCCATGGCACCCAAAACCCCACCTCTATCTGTTAATCTGTCAAATTCCAACATTACTGCCTCTTCCACCAATTCTGTTAACTCATCAATAATGAAAGCTCCCTGCAATGGATTTTGATTCTTGGCCAAGCCCAATTCGTTGTTGATGATCAGTTGGATGGCCATTGCTCTGCGAACTGATTCTTCTGTCGGAGTAGTTATGGCCTCATCATAAGCATTGGTATGTAGTGAATTGCAATTGTCATAAATTCCTGTTAGTGCCTGCAAAGTGGTACGAATATCGTTGAACTCTATTTCCTGAGCATGCAAGGATCTTCCTGATGTTTGGATGTGATATTTCAGTTTCTGAGATCGTTCGTTGGCTTTATACAAATACTTCATGGCTTTTGCCCAGATAATTCTGGCCACACGACCAATTACCGTATATTCAGGATCCATTCCATTGGAGAAAAAGAAAGACAAGTTGGGGGCAAAATCATCCACATGCATTCCTCTTGATATGTAATACTCTACCAAAGTAAAACCATTGGCCAAGGTAAATGCCAACTGACTAATTGGATTTGCCCCGGCTTCTGCAATGTGATATCCTGAAATTGATACTGAATAGAAATTCCTCACCTGATTTTGAATGAAATACTCCTGAATATCACCCATCATCTTTAAAGCAAAATCAATAGAGAATATGCAAGTATTCTGTGCTTGATCCTCCTTCAACATATCCGCTTGCACAGTGCCTCGCACTCTGCAAATGGTTTCTGCCTTAATCTTCTCATAAACGTCCTTTGGCAGAACCTGATCGCCTGTTACTCCAAGCAACATCAATCCCAATCCGTTATTGCCTTTCGGAAGATCGCCCACGTACTTTACTCTCTTCTTCTCACCATAGATCTCCTGAATTTTAGCTTCAACCTCTTCATTCAATCCATTTTCATGAATGTACTTTTCGCATTGCTGATCGATAACCACATTCATAAAAAATCCCACCAACATCGGAGCCGGACCATTAATGGTCATGGATACTGAAGTCTTGGAGTCTACCAAATCAAATCCTGAGTAAAGCTTTTTAGCATCATCAAGAGATGCAATAGAAACACCTGAATTGCCAATTTTTCCATAAATATCCGGTCGAATATCAGGATCGGCTCCGTAGAGTGTTACCGAATCGAAGGCTGTGGATAAGCGAACTGCAGGTTGATCTATTGCCAGATAATGAAAGCGTTTATTGGTGCGCTCCGGTGCTCCCTCTCCAGCAAACATTCTGGTAGGATCTTCTCCCTCGCGTTTAAAAGGAAATACACCAGCTGCATAAGGAAATTCTCCGGGTACGTTCTCTTTCAATGACCATTTTACAATATCTCCCCAACTTTTGTAATCAGGTAAAACAATCTTTGGTATTCTATTTTGAGATAAAGTTTCGGTGTGCGTTTCAACACTAATTTCCCTTCCTCTCACTTCATATTTAAAAATATTTTCTTTATAACTTTTTACTTTATCTCCCCAACCGTCAATAATATCCTGATGCTTAAAATCCTTTTTAAGCTTTTCAAATTCCTTTTCAATAGACCTTTGGGCACTTTCATCATCCACTAAAGCAGATGACTTTCTTAAAGCATACAACTGATCCGCTATTTCTGACTGATCCTCTACTTTTCGGTTGTACTTCTTTACTATTTCTGATATATCGGATAGATAACGAACTCTTGAAGGAGGAACAATCTCGATTTTCTTGCTTGCCTCTAACAATGTTTTCCCATTAATTTCGAAATGTTTTACTCCTCGCTTTCCAAGAATATCTATTAAAGCATGATACAAATCATTCACCCCATGATCATTAAACTGTGATGCCACCGTACCAAATACAGGCATTTCTTCTGGATTCTGATCAAACAACATCTGGTTGCGTTGAAACTGCTTTTTTACATCTCTCAATGCATCCTGAGCTCCCTGTTTGTCGAATTTGTTAATGGCTACCACATCAGCAAAATCAAGCATATCTATCTTTTCGAGTTGAGTAGCAGCTCCAAACTCAGGTGTCATCACATACAGCTTTACATCACTGTAATCAACTATTTCCGTATCCGATTGTCCAATTCCCGAGCTCTCAAGAAAAATGCAATCAAAACCCGCTCCCTTCATAATCATCAAAACATCATCAACGTGTTTCGACAAAGCCAAGTTTGCCCTTCTTGTTGCCAATGATCTTAAATACACATTGGAGTTGTGAATGGCATTCATTCTAATTCTATCCCCCAGTAAAGCTCCTCCACTTTTCTTTCGAGATGGATCAACAGACAGAATGGCCAAATTCAAATTTGGATAATCAAACTGGAATCTTCGAATCAATTCATCAGTTAAAGAAGATTTTCCAGCACCTCCTGTACCTGTAATTCCTATCACTGGAGTGTGATTAATCTTGGCATTGTTCTTTAAGTTGAGATACAAGTCAGAATCCTGAATCTCGTCATGTTCAGCCAGACTGATTAACCTTGCCAAGGTATTGATATCAGAAATTGAAACCTCTTCAATCTTTGGAATTGCAATTCGTTCCAGTTTGTAATCGGCCTTTTGCAATACTTCATTAATCATGCCTTGCAGACCAAGGTTTCGACCATCATCAGGAGAATAGAGACCAGCAATCCCATAGGCCTCAAGTTCTTTTATCTCTTTAGGAAGAATAACACCTCCACCACCTCCAAAAATCCGGATGTGCCCGGCATTTTTTTTCTTTAGCAAATCGAATATATACTTAAAAAACTCCATATGCCCTCCCTGGTACGAACTAATAGCAACAGCCTGTGCATCTTCCTGAATGGCGCAATTCACAATCTCCTCAGCAGAACGGTTATGACCAAGATGAATGACCTCAGCCCCTGAAGTCTGAATAATCCTGCGCATGATGTTGATAGATGCATCATGTCCATCAAAAAGTGAAGTTGCAGTAACAATGCGTACTGAGTTTTTCAATTGATATGTTACAGGTTTATCCATATATCCTTATTTCTACAATTCCATTGCTTTCTCAATAATTTCTGCAATATCCAAATTATGAAGTTCCGCTTCCTTATTCTTTAGTTTGATTCCATCTGTTAACATGGTCATACAAAAGGGACATGCCGATGCTACCTTATCTACTTTTCGTTCTATAATTTCCTCGGTTCGCTCTATATTTACTTCTTTATCTCCCTTTTCAGCCTCCTTAAACATCTGCGCTCCACCAGCCCCGCAACATAAGCCAAAGCTTCTTGATCGCTTTAACTCTTTCACCTCACCAAATATTGATTTCACCACATTTCTAGGCGCATCATATATCTTATTTCCTCTACCCAAATAACAAGGGTCATGATATGTGATCGATTCTCCTTTAAAAGGATTGTTCTCTAGTTTCAGCTTTCCTTTCTGAATCATTTCATCCAAAAATACGGTGTAGTTGATTACATTGTAATTCCCTCCCAGTTCCGGATATTCATTCTTTAATGTATTGTAGCAATGCGGACAAGTGCAAATGATTTTATCTACCTCATATCCATTCAAAACCTCAATGTTTTGTATGGCTTGCATTTGGAATAGCATTTCGTTTCCTGCTCGTTTGGCAGCATCGCCGGTACAACTTTCTTCTTTGCCTAAAACTGCATAGCTCACCTCAAGATGATTTAGGATTTTTGCAAATGCACGCGCCACTTTCTGATATCTGTCATCAAAAGCTCCTGCGCATCCTACCCAATAGAGATATTCCGGTTTCTCTCCTTTTGCCGCCAAGTCGGCCATTACCGGTACATGTAGTTTTTTATCTGTCATTTTATAAATATTTTTTTGCAGAGAGAGGCTAAGCCTTTCGTCCCTACTATAATACTACGGAAAATATCATCTGTTTATAATTTTTTCATTCGCAGGACAAAAGCAATAAGATCAAAATAATCATTACCCTGTGTGTTTAATAATTATTTTAATCATGTTCCTTTCATCCTTCTGTCCATTTCAGGCGATCTTCCTTTGAAAATTGCCAAGGTGCTCCATTGTTTTCGATATTGGAAAACATAGCATTTAATTCTGTGGGGGCAGCAGCCTCTTCCATCACCAAATACCTTCTCATATCCATAATTAGGTTTGGATGGCTGATATCAATTGGGCATTCCTGTGCACATGCGTTACAAGTGGTACAGGCCCATAATTCTTCTTCGGTAATATAATCCCTAAGAAGTGATTTTCCATCTTCTTTTCCTTTTACGGCCAATGGTCCTAAGTCATCCATTCGCTTTCGAAGATCGACAAAAATCTTTCGTGGAGAAAGCAGTTTCCCGGTAATATTTGCAGGACAAACATCTGTGCATCTTCCA